>OY821638.1:4515000-5221592 GCA_963682105.1 Smithellaceae bacterium | reverse complement strand
AAGTTCTGCAACGCCATGCCTTCACCCTGGATGCGAACCGGCCTGACGCCGTTGACCGGAGACGGAAGAAGAACCGGCGCACGGCCCGGGAAAACGTCGAGGATCTCTGCGATCCGGGCACGTTCATCGAATACGGCGCCCTTATCGTAGCCGCTCAGCGCCGACGCCGTCCTCTGGAGGATCTCATCCGGAAGACGCCGGCGGACGGTTTGATCACGGGTGTCGGCGCCGTCAACGGCGCTTTCTTCGGAGAAGAGAAATCGCGGTGCATGGTGATGGCATACGATTTTACCGTTCTGGCCGGCACGCAGGGCCTCCTGAGCCATAAGAAGATGGACCGCGTTCTGTGCGTGGCCAACGACTGGCGGCTGCCGACCGTCCTGTTTGCGGAAGGGGGCGGCGGAAGACCCGGCGATACGGACGTGGATATTGTCTCCGGCCTCGATTTGACGACGTTCAGCCGATTTGCCGCCCTGAGCGGCAAGGCGCCGCTCGTGGGCATCGTCGAAGGGCCGTGTTTTGCCGGCAACGCGGCGCTCCTGGGATGTTGCAACGTTATTATTGCAACCGAACATTCCAACATCGGCATGGGCGGTCCCGCCATGATCGAAGGCGGCGGCCTGGGAGTCGTGAAACCGGAGGACATCGGCCCGATCCATGTTCAAACGCGAAACGGGGTGGTTGACCTGGCTGTGGCCGACGAAGTTGAAGCTGTGGCGGCGGCCAGAAAGTACCTTTCGTATTTCCAGGGAACCATTGATACCTGGGAAGCGGCGGATCAACGGCATCTTCGCCGCCTGATTCCGGAAAATCGTTTACGCGTCTACGACGTCCGCAAGGTGATATCGACGCTGGCGGATACGGGATCGTGCCTCGAACTGCGACGCCATTTCGGTCCGGGCATGATTACCGCCCTCATCCGGATCGAGGGTCGGCCGTTCGGTGTGATTGCCAACGATCCCGCCCATATGAGCGGTGCAATTGAAGCGGATGATGCGGACAAGGCCGCGCGTTTCATGCAGTTGTGCAACGTTCACGGCCTGCCGATTCTTTCTTTATGCGATACCCCGGGTTTCATGGTCGGACCGGAAATAGAGGAGCGGGCGCAGGTCCGTCATGTCTGCCGGATGTTTATTATGGGCGCCAATGTCAGTGTTCCCTTTTTCACGGTCGTCCTGCGCAAGGGTTATGGACTGGGAGCCATGGCCATGTCCGCGGGAGGATTCCATGATGCGTTTTTCACGGCTTCATGGCCTTCGGGAGAGTTCGGCGGCATGGGACTTGAGGGGGCGGTCCGTCATGCCTTCAAGAAAGAACTGGAAGCCATCAAGGACGAAGCGGAACGGGACAAGGCATTCAAAACCATGGTGAATCAGTTTTACGCAATGGGCAAGGCCATCAACATGGCATCCTACATGGAAATCGACTCCGTGATCGATCCCGCTGATACGCGTCGCTGGGTCATGCGCGGACTGAAATCCGCGCCGTCGAGGTCTCCAAGGGGCAGCGGTCAATCCTTTGTCGACGCCTGGTAAAATGCGGAACTGTTTATGGAAGGAATGCGGAGCCGTCATGGTTGCATCAACATTTAACTACACCAAATAGGAGGTATTGAACATGGAGCATATCTGGATGAAGAACTGGCCTGATTTTATATCTCAGGAATCCCCTTATTCCCGGGGTAAAAAACCGTTATTCGAATATCTGAGAGACAATGCCCGGGAATTTCCCGACAGGACGGCAATTGTCTTTTACGGCAGGGAATTGACCTACGGTGAACTGGATCGCATGTCCGATCAGTTCGCCCGGTTTCTGATGGACCAGGGATTGAAGAAGGGCGACCGGATCGCCTTGTTTCTGACCAGTTGTCCCCAGTATCATATCGCCCATTACGGAATCAACAAAATGGGAGGGATTATCGTCCCATGCAGTCCCCTGTTCAAGGAATGGGAACTGACTTATGAGTTGCGGGATACCGAAGCAAAGGCGATTGTAGCGCTTGACCTGCTTTATTCCGTTGCCGCCCCATCCTGCAAGGAATGCGGGATCAAGACCATCGTCATCACCAGCATGCACGATTTTCTGCCGCCGGAACCGACCATGAATCTGGTTCCCATGATGCAGTTTCCGAAAATGACTTACCCGGATACGATTGAATTCATGGATATCTTTTCCCGATATTCGACGAACCCGGTCAAGGTTGACGTGGATCTCGACGATGTCGTGCAGCTCCAGTTTACGGGAGGAACAACAGGCGTTCCCAAAGGCGCCATCCTGACCCACGGCGCCAAACTGTTCAAGGCGTCAACCCTGGCCAATATTCTTAAAGCCAACATGGCATACCTCGGGCAGAAGGAGAGTTCCACCGTCTGTCTGGCCATCCTCCCTACTTTCCACATCGCCGGCATGCTCGGCGCCGTGGATGTCATGATTGCCATGGGAGCCACGCAGGTTCTGATGGTCATGTTCGATCCGGTTACGGCCATGCAGGCCATCGATCGGTATAAAATCCAGTTCTTCCAGGCTGCCGTGCCCATGAATATTGCCATCATGAGCCATCCGGATCGCGCAAAGTACAATCTTTCTTCCCTGAAGCTCTGCCTCACGACCAGCTTTGGCATCCAGTTGACCGCCGAGATTGTCAAACAGTGGAGTCAGGACACGGGAGGGTGTATGCTGGCGGAAGCCGCATACGGTTTGACGGAAACCCATACCTTCGATTCTTTTATGCCTCTTCACAAGCCCAGATACGAAGCAGGTTGCCAGGGCATCCCGATTCCGGGGCAGCAGATTAAAATCGTATCCTGGGAAGACAAGACGAAGGAAGTTCCCCTCGGAGAGGTCGGAGAGATTGTCCTGAAGAATCCAGCCGTGTTCAAGGGATACTGGAACAAGCCCGAAGAAACGACCAACACACTGATTGACGGCTGGGTCTACACGGGCGACATGGGAAAGTTCGATGAAGAAGGATATCTTTATTTTCTGGGACGCAAGAAGGAAATGATCAAGGTGTCGGGCTTCAGTGTGTTTCCGGAGGAAGTGGAAACCTTCTTGCTCCAGCACGAGGCCGTGGACAAAGTGGCCGTCATCGGCGCCCCGGACGACAAGAAGGGAGAAGTGATCAAAGCCTTCATCATCGCAAAACCGGCATTCAAGGGCAAGGTCAGAGCCGAAGAGATCATCAAGTGGGCCAAGGCGGGCATCTCCTCCTATAAAGTTCCTCAGGCCGTCGAATTTCGGGATGAACTCCCCATGAGCGGCGTTGGAAAGGTTCTGCGCCGTGTTCTTCTTGAAGAGGAAGTAAATAAAGGAAAAAAGTAACAGAAGAATACCGTATCTGAATGGAAGTAAGTCAAACGGCGTTAATCGATTCTTATCGTAATGATTGAATACGGCGGGAAGGATTATCTCCCTCCCGCCGTATTGCAAGCAAAAGTACTCTGATTCTGTGCACAAGAGTGTTAAGCAATTCGTCTATAAGATTATCCCCGGCTGGTTTTTCGTCGGTTGAAAAAAGACACGACTCCGGCGGGAACGAAATCGGAGAGTCTTTGAGTAAACAATCGTGAAAGCTTTTTCGCCAGACCGTGAGGGACGTATTTGGATATTCCAAGATATAAAATCCGGTTTCGCAGACCGGGCACATATCGTTCCCTGCCTCGCAGAAATGCCCTGACCCCCGTCGACGTGACTTCCTCCACTCCCATAAAGGACATTTTTATGGGTATGAAGTCCGAAGGAACCCCTGCATCATCAATGAGGTGCGTTTTTGTAAAAGGCGGATTGAGCGTCGAAACCGTTACCCTGCAACCGGCGGGCAATTCCGCCCTGACCGCCTCGGTGAGGCTCTGAGTAAAGGCCTTTGTTGCACCATAGAGCCCGAGAGTCGGGACAGGCTGGAATGCCGATACTGATGAGATATTCAGGATCCCCCCTTCATTGCGTCGAATCATGGCGGGAAGAAACAGGCGGGTCATCTTGGCATAGGCCAGACAGTTAAGCAGGATCATACCGGAAAGTCTCTCCAGGGGCATGTCCGAATACAGGCCGAACCAGCAAACCCCGGCGTTGTTAACCAGTACATGAACCGCTCCAGCCTCTTGAATCACCTGTTCATGGAGTTGTTCGGCGCCATGAGTTTCCGTGAGATCCCTGTAAAAGGTCCAGGTTCGGATCCGATATTTTTCATGAAGTTCTTTTGCCCGGTCCTCAAGACTCTTTTTCTGCGCGGGAAGGTCCACCAGAACGATATTAGCCCCTTGACTGGCAAAGCATTCCGACAATCCCCGGCCGATACCCATGGCGGCTCCGGTGACGAGCACATTCTTACCTTTCACGTTCAGTGCCACTACGATCCCCTTTCAGTCATGTGCCATTTATCCAAGTCATTCATTTTGCGGATGAAGTCCGCACAACGCCAGACGCCTTTACATGCCTGGCAAAATCATCAAAGGATGATCTGGTGGTATACTTAAACCGATAGCCGAGTTCTCTTTTGACCTTCTCATTGCTGACGATCCACGGATAACGGATCATGTTCAGGCACGCGCTGGGAAACTCGGTCATGAAGGTCAGGCGAAGACGCCACATCAAGCTATTCACAGGCCACAGGAGTCCCGTGGGCACCTTGAGGACATATCCGCCCAGGATGCGTACCATTTCGTCAAAGGTCATGGTTCCATCCGCCGCCAGATTGTATACGCCTTTTTTCCTCTTCTTCAGCAGGAGATACATAATTTCCACCAGATCGTCTTCGTGGATATACTGGAAAGGCGCAGTTTCATAAGGCAGGATGCAGATCTTTTTGCACAGATGCCGCGCCAGGGGATTCGTAAACCCCGGTCCCACGACAAAGCAGGGGCGTATCGTGGTCAGCAGGATGTCAGAGTGGTCTTTCTCGAAATCCTTCATCCATGCCTCGACCTCCTTCTTGTTTTTTGCATAAGTGAAGTCATCGTTGCCTCTCAGAGGACTTTCCTCGTTGAAACGCTCAGGATTATCGGAATAAAATCCGTAAGCGGTGCTCGAAGAACAATCCAGAATCTGCCTGACGCCATAAGCGGCGGATGTCATCAGGACATTCTTCGTGCCGTTGATATTGATGTCTTCCATCAGGGCCGTATCGTGGATCGGCGGCAGGATATAAGCGGTGTGGATCACACAATCTATATCCCTGCCTGTGAATACTTCCCTGAGGTCGTCCCTGACATCACATTTCAGAAATGACAGTTTAGGCCTGCGGCCGGCAGGAGGCTTGATGTCGATACCGTATAGATGCTCGATCTCTTTTTTGGACTCGAAGAACGAAACGAGCTTTTGTCCGAAATAGCCTGAAACACCCGTGATCAGAATGTTCTTCATAATGAACCTTCATGTCATCTGCTGCAAAGTTTATCATGCTCTGTAGGAACGTCTGCAACCCGGCTGTTTTCTTCCTGCTCCGGGCGCAATACTTTTTTACGCGATGTTTTCCTTGATGAGCGCCAGCTTCTTGAGCGGTACCAGGCCCAAGAGCGCCTGAACCTGCCTGGCATCCCGGTAACGCTTCTCCTGGCCATAATCTTTCATGTACCCATAGCCGCCAAGCAGTTGCACACCGTCGGTGACGACCTCGCAGGCGAGATCATGGACATGCAGTGTGGATGCCATGCTGATCCAACCCCAGTCTTTGAGGTTTTCATCGATGGCCTTGCAGGTCTGCGTTACGCAGAGTTCGGCGGCTTTTGATTTGATCGCCATGTTGGCCAGGAGCATCCTGACTTCAGACCAGTTGATGACGGCTCTGCCGCCCTGCTCCCGCTCCTTCGTATAGTCGACGGCTTCCTTGAGGGATCCTCTCATAATGCCGGCGTTGATGGCCGCAGCAGCTACATTCATGATTTGGGAGGTCATTTCAAAATACTTTTCCCCTTCTCCCTCCCCGCCGATGATCCGGGCGCGCACACCGTCCAGGGTAATATCGACAATGGGGCAGGCATGGAGTCCCAGACTGAAGATAGGGTTGCTTTTCCCGACCCTCTTATCGTTGAGGTTCACAAGGAAGAAGGAGTACCCCTTGCCGCCTGCCACCTGAGCCGGTATAACGGCCCAATCCGAAAAGTTGCCCAGAACGAGATAATCGAGTTTTCCTGAAAGTGTATAGCCCTTATCTGAAGGCTCAGCATGCGACAGGAGCTTTGACTGGCCGGGATCGGCAAATGACGGGAAAGCAACGAGATACTCCTTTGCGCCTTTGGCGTTCGGGTATATCTCCTCGGCAATCGCATCCGCACCGGCATTCAGAATGATCTGCTGGGACAGAGCGCTCGTCAGGATGATCAGAGAGTAGGATGCATCCACCTCTGCGACATGGCCGAGCATCATGCACATGGCGCTGATTCCCTGTCCGATGCCTGAATACTTCTCGGGCAGCATGATGCCGAGAAAGCCCAGCTCGTAAATCTTGTGGAAGGCTTCCTCGATGACGCGGGTGTCCAGCGCGCCGAAAGGATACCGGTCATGCTCCTCGACATGCGGCTTGAGTTCCCCTTTCGCGTAAGAGGTAATAAGGTCTTCAAAAGGTTTCAGGTCCTTGTTCAAAGCGGTCAGCATGGCGTTCTCCTTTCCTATTCTTCAAAGAAAACCGCCCCGGAAGTGGCAGGGGCAATGATGGATTTGAAAAGATTGATCCGGTTGAGCTGGTTAGTTCCCTCGTAGATCTGGAGGAGTTTGACGTCGCGGAGGATCTTCTCTGTGCCGTTATCCTGTCTGAGGCCTGCCTTCCCCATGAGTTCGAGGGCCATCTGGCAGTTTTTGACCCCGAAATCCGTGCACGAGAACTTGGCCATCGAAGCAATGCCCGTGGTGAGATGCTGGTCCTTCGGCTTCTGCCAGTCCATGTACCACTTGCTCATGAACCATGTCCCCAGGGGCGTGTTGAGCAGGGGAGCGACGATTGTGCTGAAAAACGCCAGAGGCATATACTTCAGGTAGTAGTAAATGGGCTTCATCTGGAGGAGGTTGTAGACCCCCCGGTGCTGGTTGGCCAGATTGGCCTCGCTGTAGGCCAGCCTACCCAGCCTGACGTTGGTGTACATCTCCGCCAGCCGGCATTGGACCCATTCATAGCTGACCATGGGCTTGCCGTCGATCTCGGTCTCGCCGGCATACTTCAGGGCCGCCTCGAAAGCTCCGCGTGCCGCCCCGATGCCGAATGCGCCCACTCCCGCCCGGGACATGGAAAAGACATAATCGATGTGGCGCATGTTCATGTCGCGGGGAGACTGTTTCGTAAAGGACTTGAGCAAGTCGGGATCGGTCGCCACCAGTTCGTCCGGCACAAAGCAGTCCTCAAAGACGAGGACGCTGGCCGGGCAGACCCGCTGGCCCATTTTGTTCTCATGCGAACCGAGGGAAAAACCCTTCATGCCCCGTTTCACCATCATAGCCACCTTGGTATCGGCGCCTCTTTTCAGATCAGCATAAGCATAGACAACGTTCCACGTTGAGAGATGTCCGTTGGAAATGAAGACCTTGCTGCCGTTGATGATATACCCGCCTTTGACTTTCCGGGCATGACAGCCGAGTCTGCCTTTTGCTTCCAGCTCCACTTCCTCCACGTCGGTGCCCGCGTTGGGTTCCGTGATGGCATAGGAAATGAGGCAGGGCTCGCCGGTTTTCTCACCGGCGACCACCTCGCTTAATACCTTTCTTATAATTCTCGTGTTGCATAGCATCATGCAGGCCGCCATGCCGAGATAATGCACGCCGATCACATTGGCGATGCCGACACAGACCGATCCGATCTCCTCCAGAAAATATGCTAAGGAGGGCATGTTGCATCCCTTCCCGCCAAAGAGCTTTGGGATCCACAGGGTGTAAAAGCCCCATTCATTCGCTTTCTTCATCAGCTCCACGGCGAGGTAGTCCGGATCTTCGTGAGTCTTGCGGTCCAGCTCAAGCGATAAAGGCCTTGTAACCTCGTCATTAAACTTGCGCGCCAGCGCGATGACCTTCTCACTCTCCCGAATCATGCCTTTGGGCATGCGCGGCGCATAATACAGTGAAAGGATTTCTTCCTCAAAACGGGGAAACCGCGATATGAAAGACTTTACATCCGATCTTTTCAAAATGAATCCTCCTTTCTCATTCTGTTAACCAAGAGGGATAACATTGGGCGCATTGGGGCGGAATTCCTCCTTCAGGATTCGATCCAGGTTCTTCTCCGATGCGGTTTTGGGAATCTCGGATACAATCTGAAGATAGGAAGGAATGGAATTTTTCTCCAAACTTTTTGAGAGCGCGCTGTAGATATTCTTTGCATCGATGGACGAGTTGCCGTTGATCGGCACCACTGCCGCCACAATGTCGCTCTCGCCGGGGGCGCCGGTGCTGGCGGGAATGCCATAAACGCAGACATCATTTACTTCAGGCAGATCGGCCAGAGCCTTCTCAACATACTCGGGAAGAATAAAATCCCCATGGCGCCTGAGTCCGCCGCCCTTGCGAAAGTCAAAATACAGCCAGCCGTTCTCATCCTTGTGGCACATGTCGCCCGTGCGAAGCCAGCCGCCGCGGGTTTTCGCCTCCGAAGCGTCCTTCTTGCCGTGGTACTCCACCTCTTCCTTCTTGGCGCCAACCATCCGGCAGATCAATTCCCCGATTTCGCCGGGCTTGCACTCCGTATCGTCTTCATGTACCACCTTCATCTCCATGATGCCGTCAATCGGCTTGCCGAAGGACCCTACCGGGCCGGCGCCCGGAGCATTGTGGGCGAATCCTCCCTCCACGGCGCCGTACCATTCGTGGATTTTAACATTGAAGCGCTCTTCAAAATCATTCCAGATCGGCAGAGGCGTTCCGGCGCTGAGGACCTTGCGGACCGGATTATCCCCGTCGTTTTCTTTTCTCTTTTCACTGTAGATCCCCATCATCATGCCGCCCAGCAGTGAAAAACTTGTCACGCCATACTTGCGGCAGTTGTCCCACAGACGGCTCTTCGTAAATGAACGGCTGACGACGGCGGGAATGCCGAGAAGAAGAGACGGGCTCAGTGTCACGGACTGGGCGTTGCCGTGGGTCAGTGACAGTCCCGTATACAGGACATCGTCATCCGTGTACTGCCAGATGAGTTGAGCCAGAAGTTTGAACATGGGAAGACGGTTGGACTTGACGACAACCCCTTTGGGATCTCCCGTGGTCCCGGAGGTATAAATGATCTCAAACGGTGAATTGGGATCGGTGTTGCGGTCCGCGGGTGGATCCATATTCGGTCCTTCCAGAACGGACGCGAGATCCGGAAATTGATCCCGGCGCGGCGTCATGAACCCCGGCTTATACAAAACCCCGACAACCTTCACATGGGGAAGTTCCGCCAGTGTTTTTTCGACTTCCTGCGCATACTCGTTGCTGAAAATGATTCCTTTCGAATTGGAGTCCCGGACCTGATAGGTCAGCTTGTTTCCTTTCGACCGGGGATCGATGGGAACAATGACCGCGCCGGTCAGAGAAGCGGCCATCATGCAATAAACGAATTCCGGATGATTCTTCATGACCACGCCGAAACGGTCGCCCTTGCCGATCCCTGCCGCCTTCAGGGCGGACGCCAATTTACAGCCTTTAAGAAAGATGTCCGCGTAAGTGACCGATTCATCCGGCCAGTCTCCATTTTCGAAAGTCAATATCCGGAAATCGGGTTTCTCCTCATATTTCGCCTCAATCTCATAGGAAAATAGTCCCTGCACCATTTCACCTTGCATAGCAACCTCCTGCTTTGTGTTTAGAAAGCTCAGCCTTTTACTGTTAAAGTCATTTTACTTTTTCCAGGATGTGGATGCCCATCGCCGCTTCTTCGACGCCGATGTTGCCCCCCCCGTTTTCCGCCAGTCCGATTCTTGCCCCTTCCACCTGCCGCTTTCCGGCATCGCCGCGAAGCTGCACGACCAGTTCATGAATCTGGGAAAGGCCGGAAGCCCCGATGGGGTGGCCTTTGCATTCCAGGCCGCCGCTGGTGTTGACGGGTATCCTGCCGCCCAGTCTCGTGGCCCCGGATTCCGCAAACGGTCCGCCTTCCCCCATGGGACAGAAACCCATGGATTCCGTCTGGTGGAGTTCACCCCACGACGTGGCGTCATGGAGTTCGGCAAACTGGATGTCTTGAGGACCGAGGCCCGCCAGGTTATAGGCCTGTTTGGCCAGGCGTTCCCCGATGTCGGGCGCGTTGATGTCGCGGTCGGCGCCGCTGCCGAGAACCGAAGCCCGAATCCGGACCGGCCGGGCGTTGGCCAGTTTATCGAGATATTTTTTCGAGCAGACCACGGCCGCGGCGGCGCCGTCGCCGACGGGGGCGCACATGGCCCGCGTTAAAGGATAGGCTACGCCTTTGTCCGCCAGGACCTCCTCCACCGTCATCCGGTGCTGATACTGGGACAGGGGATTGAGCGATCCATGGAAATGATTCTTCGAGCAGATCACGGCAAGCTGATGCTGTGTGGAATTGAATCGGCTCATATGCCAGCGGGCGCCCAGCGCATAGGCATCCATAAAAATGCTTCGGCCTTCCCCTGGCGCCGACTGATCCTCGGGAAGCTTCACCGTGAAGGTTTTACCCAATTCCATGATGGTATGGATGTGTTTTTCAAAGTTGCCCACATCCATGCATGTGGCATAAGCCCCCAGGGACAGGGCCTTGTTCGGATTCGTAATCTTTTCCGAGCCCACGGCGAGGGCCACATCGTACATCCCCGCCTTGATTCCCGTGCAGGCCATATGCAGCGCCGTCGATCCGCCGGCGCAGGCATTCTCCACATTCGTGACGGGAATGCCGCCGACGCCCATATTTCTCAGGACAACCTCGCCGCGGATGGAATGCTGGTTATCGAACATGCCCCAGAAGGTATTGGCAAAGAACACCGCTTCCATCTCTTCCTTCGTCAGCTCCGCATCCTTCAAGGCCATCTCAATGGCCTCGTGCGCCATGGTTTGCACCGTCTTATCCGGATATTTTCCGAACCGGATCATCCCGACACCGATAATGTAAATGTCTTCCATCTTACCCGTCCTTTCTCCTGTTTTCAGAATCTGATTTTCCACCTGTGATAGACAGGATGTCTGCTTCCATCATCTCACCCAACTGACCTTGGGAAACTCTCTTTCGACCACGCGGTCCGTCTTTACCGCCGCATAGCCGACCGTGATGATCTCCGCCACCGTTTCATAAGGCCAGACAATTCCGAGGCGTTCTTTGAATTTCTTCATCCTGGGATCCATGTTCAGGGCGGATGTGGCAAACCCCACGTAGCAGGTCCCCAGTCCCAGGGAATGCGCGGCCAGGACAATATTCTGTCCGCAAACGCCGGTTCCGAAAGCCATGTCCGAGATGTATTGTTTGTGGCCAAGAATCAGGATGGCTGTCGGCGCATTAAAGAAAACGCTGAGCGGCTCTTTTCCGAATTTGGGTGTGATCAGGGCCTGAACAGCCAGCATCGGACGCTGGTCAATGCCGTCGGGCTTCAAGATGGCCAGTGTGTTTTTCAATAATGTGCGGGGTAAACTTTTACCCTGGTAGAGCTTCGAAAAAGTGTGGAGAAATCTTCTTGTTCCTTCGCCGATCTCATCCATCAATGCCCGGTCCTGAAGTACGGTAAATTTCCATCCCTGACAGTTTCCCGCCGAAGGGGCAAAACGCCCGGCCTCCAGAATCCGGTGAATCACATCATCGGGAACCTGATCCGGCTTATAGACGCGTGTGGATCTCCGCTGATAAATCACCTTTTCCGTCTCGGTCAACTGAGATGCGATGGCGCTGAATTCCGGCGCCTCGGCCGCCCGAAGCGGGTTGGGATATCCGCCTCCCGTCTTTTTGGGGTAATCGAATTCATAATGCCATCGGCCCTTTTCCACAGCATAGTAATGGGGAAAACGAAGGGCCTGATTCGGACAAACGGCTTCGCAATTGCGACAGGCCAGGCAGATGTTCCCGAAGTAAGGCATTCCGGCAAAGATCGACTTGGTGCTGCCGCACCGGATGCACCGCCCGGCTTCCGCCAGAACCTGATCGGCGGAAATCGGAAGGTGAACCTCCGCATCGATATTCCGCAGACGTTCGGCAACGGGCAGTATGGAAGAGCGGTTTCGGGGAATTTTATCGTTTTCGCCAAGAGGCATGCCCTTATATGAGATTTCCAGTTTATCGCCGTTTGTAAGTTGCCTGCCTCTGATATACGCGTCAATGGCCGCCGCCGCCTTGCGTCCGGCGCCGATGGCCGCCGCCACGGTTTCAGGTCCGGATACGGCATCCCCTCCGGCAAACAAACCCGGTATGCCGGTCACGCCGTTTGTATCGGTATCAATCGCTCCTTTCGGGTTGACCAGACCTTCAAATCCTTTTGCCATGATGAGCTGGCCTACCGCGGAAACCAGCGCATCCGCGGCCATCGTGAATTCGCTGCCGCTGACAGGAACGGGGCGCGCCCTTCCCGAAGCGTCTTTTTTCCCGGGGGTCATTTTTATACAGGTCACGGAAAGAGAATTTTGATTTCTTTTTACCCCGATAGGGGCGCAGAGATATTGCATGGCGACGCCTTCCTCCTGCGCCCGGGTGACTTCCGATTCATGGGCCGGCATGTCTTCTCGTGTCCGGCGGTAAAGGATGGTGACATCGGTTCCCAGTCTTCTCAGCAAGCGGGCCGTGTCGATGGCCGTGTTGCCGCCGCCGATGACCAGGACCTGTTTTCCCGGCGCGACCCTTCGCCCCTGTGCGACACTGGCGAGAAAGTCCAAACCGGCATGGACAAGGTCTTCATTTTCTCCGTCGATCCCGAGCTTGTCCGCATCCTGGCAGCCGATCGCCACATAGACCGTTCTAAAGTCCTTTTTGAGATCTTCAAGTGTGAGGGATGCGCCAACCTCCATATTGCAGCGAATTTCAACCCCGAGGTCCACAATCCTTTGGATTTCTTCATCCAGAACGGATTTGGGCAGACGGTAGGACGGAATGGCATATCGCAGCATGCCGCCGGGTTCGGGTTGAGATTCAAACAACGTCACTAAATGCCCCGCCTGTGAGAGGTGATAGGCGCAGGACAAGCCGGACGGTCCGGACCCGATGACGGCTACTTTATCGCCGGACAATGGATTCTTTCTTTGAAAACGAAGTTTTTTCTCTATGCCGTAATCACCGATAAACCGCTCGACGTTGTTGATCGCCAATGATTCATCAACGCCGCCCCGGTTGCAGCCGGATTCGCAGGGGTGCGGACAAACCCTCCCGGTTACGGCCGGCAGCGGATTGGCTTCCGTAATGACTTTCCATGCCTCTTCAAAAGACCCGCCCCGGGAAAGAAGCCCAAGGTAACGCCGGACATCGATCCCCGCAGGGCATTGATGCTGGCAGGCCGGTTCCTGATGAATCGAAGGTTCACGATCCGTCAACGCAATCGTTTGAGCGGGGCATTGTTTGACGCACATACCGCAACCGATACACTTGTCCTCATCCAGGATGATGTTAAAGGGGCTTCCCTGCACGGGAGGATCACTGAGATAACTCCATTTACTGTTCGTTGCCATGCGATAATTTTCCTCATTTTTTCTTGTGCCTGCTTCAATAGCAGGCGGGGTTTATCAAAACAATATTGCCGGGGGTCAATTCCATTGTGAGTTGCGGCCATGAAGGAATGCGATGTCCGGAGATTTCATACTTCTTTGGAAGTATTTTTTCGATGACTTACGGAAGCGGGGCCGGAAGGAATTTGCAGCGTGGAGCCAGACGGGCCGCCATTCTCAGGCTTGAGCTTGTTTACTCGTGGCCGCTAATCACAATGTATATGGCCTCTGATCATATTCACTATTTTATGAATTCAATGTATATTATAGTAAAATATGTAACAGATCGTGTTGTTGATTGAGAAGTTGGTTCCAGTGAGCTGCCGGTTTATTGGATCAGGCAGTCCCTCAGATTCTTTGTTCAGGGAATCAAGGTGCTTTACATGGATTCTTGCTTATGAAACAACCTGACGACCTCAGCAGGATTTATTTCAAGTCAACAGATCGTCTGCAGCCCAGGCGGTCCATCTACAGCATAAGAATCCTCGTCGAGTATGCTCGGAAATTCGATATTCCCGCCGAGCTCCTGCTGGATGGCAGCGCGCTTTGTCCCTCTGATCTGGCTGATCCTGAAATGTTCATCACTCCCGGGGAAGAACTTAAAATTTTCAGGCGAGCCGTCTTTCTGATTCCCGACACGAAGCTTGGACTGGAAATAGGCAGGCTGCACAATGTCAGCGCCATGAGCAGAGTTGCCATACCGGTCATGTTTTGTGAAACCTGCCTCGACGGATTCAGAACCATGTTCAAATATATTGATCTGACTCAAACCTATTGCCAGTACGAACTCACCGTCCAGGGCGATGATGCCGTCATAAGCTGCCGGGAGCTTATTGCATTTGGAGATCTGAAGCGATTCCTGTGCGAGCGGGATCTGGCGTCGGCCCATACCCTGTGCTGCAACACAATGGGCGCCCCTTTTATTCTGAAAAAGATTACACTGACGTATCCACGGCCTGAATACGCCGGGATTTATCAGGATATTTTCAATTGTCCGGTTTTCTTCAACGCGGACCGATTCCAGATTTTTTTCGATAAGAACTACCTGACCGCCCGTTTGCCCATGGCAAACACCCTGGCGAGAGAAGCCTATGAAACAGAGTGCAAGCGCGCGTATGCGCGCCTTCAGGAGCAGAAATCCACGCTGGACAAGATCCGACAGGATCTGTTGTTTCCGCAGGCCGAAACTCCCTGCTTCGATAAACTGGCCCGCAGGCTGCATATGTCAACCCGGACACTGAGGCGTCATCTGTCCGCCGAAGGCATATCATACAAAAGTCTTTTAAATGAGACCCGGAAAAAAAAGGCTCTCGATCTCCTCACTTCAACGGGTATGTCCATAGAAAAAATTGCAACGGAACTCGGCTATCAGAATGTGGCAAACTTTTATCATGCCTTTAAACTCTGGACGGGTACTACGCCCGGCAGCTATCGGAAGGCAGAGCCCCGCTATTTCTGCTCCAAGATTTGCAACAGATAAAGTAACGCAGATCATCAACCCGACATTTGCCCTTGTCCTACCCGGAATGTTTTAAGCGGCGGGAAAGCTCATCTCCCTCCCGCCGCTTTGCAAACAAACGTGCCTTCAGGCAAATATGGATGTGCTGTCAGCGGTTGAATCCGTATACCCTTTATACTGCGAAATCATTTCAATCAGCTTATCGAGAAATTCCGTCTGCAATGAGATGGTGCTGTTTGATTCGCTGTCGGTTGACGCTGATTGCGGACCGTCTGCTTTCATTTTCTCGCCAAATGCATCCAGTTCGTCCTCGCTTGCCAGGCCGTCGCCGTCCGTGTCGATATCGCTGAAAAGCTTTTCCGCATCGCGTATACCGCCCGCCGTCATTTCATCGACCGAGAGAGATCCGTCGCCGTCCGTATCCAGAGAACTGATCATTTCACTTGAATCCGGCGGCGGGGGCGGCGCACCGGCATTTGACATGCCCTCCGACGAACCACCCTTCATCTCCTGAAACAATTGAGACAACATGGATGCAAACTCCTGCTGCGTAATTGCGTCACTGCCGTCGGAATCCGCTTTACTGAATAAAGCATCGATTAATGAGCTTTCCTGCCCGGACACACCCGACGTCTCTGTTTGAGAGCTCGAACCGCTGCCGTCCTCATCCATCATGCTGAACAATTTTTGAGTCAGTTGTGAAAGCATGGATGATTGATAACTGCTGCCGCTTATGGAACCAACCATAAATTCTACCTCCTTTCTTTTTTCTATCCGCTTAATCTATCGACAAAGGCTCAGTGAAAATTCTGTCAATAATTGTTAATTCTTTTTCACCGCCTGCCGCTGCTGCGCCGCTTCAGAAATCACCAACTCTTCATTTAGCAACAGGCGTGCCCGGGCATCCGGGCTAAACGTTTCGGCGCATCCTTACAAATCTTTACATATGCACCCGTTTGAACCGCATCTGCCGGAAAACAACGCCGATGAGACCTGTCAAGGCAGGAATGACTCCCCCTTCATATACCTGACAAATTTTACATTTCTTTACTTATAGATGATAAAATACATGGTATGATGTTCAGCATGGCAAGCCTACAAGGTAAATATTGCCGGGAAGTTTTTGAATAACGAAAAACTTTTTGCCGAACGGGTGCCAGATATGCAGGGAAATATGGAACGTATTTTAATAATCGATGATGATCGCGAGCTTTGTTCTCTCCTTTCCGAATATATGAAGCAGGAGAACTTCCTGATGGATGCGGTTTTCGACGGCAAGGAAGGGCTGGATACGGCGGTCAACGGTAAATACAACCTGATCATTCTTGATGTGATGCTGCCGGGGCAACTCAACGGGTTTAATATCCTGCAGATGCTGCGCGCCAGAAAGGACGTCCCGATTCTGATGCTCTCCGCCCGCGGCGACGACATTGACAGAATTGTGGGCCTGGAAATGGGCGCCGACGACTATCTGCCCAAGCCTTTCAATCCCCGCGAACTCCTGGCGAGAATCCGCACCATCCTGAGAAGATCGACTCCTGCGCAGCATACGATTTCCGGAGAAAACGGATACGTCTACAACATCGGCGATCTCGAACTCGACACCAATACCCGCCGGGTAAAATGTTCGAACAACCCCATCGAACTGACCAGTGTTGAATTTGAACTGCTCAAGCAACTGATTAAAAATGCCGGCCAGGTTCTTTCACGCGATCAGTTGACATCCGACGTACTGGGAAGAGAGCTTTCCCCCTATGACCGAAGCATCGATGTTCACATCAGCAAGTTGAGAAAAAAGCTTGGCCACGACCGGATCAAATCCGTGCGCGGATCAGGTTATGTTTATACGGCGTTTGCCTCCGAGGACATAAAACCGTCATCTTGATTTATTGCGAATCCGGCACCGTCATTATTTATGAAAAAGACAAGTTTATTTATTAAAATCTACATGGGCTTCTGGCTGACCATTGTCGTCACGGCTGTGCCGTTTTTCTTCATAGAACGTATGATCTTTATAAAGCCCATGATGAAAGAATGGCATAGTCGTGTCGATATGATTATTCAGTTCCATGCAAGAGAGTCCGCCGATATTTACAGCCGTAATGGATCTGAAGCCCTCAGCGCTTACTTCGTCCGATTGGAAAAAGCTACCGGAATCAAGGGCTATCTATTTGATGAAAAGCGAAACGAAGTCACAGGTCAGGCTGTTCCCCGGGAAATCCGGTTACAGATCTCTTCTTATCCGGTCAAAAATAAACCAACCTATGTCAGGATGAAAGATGGAGACGTCGCCAGTTTGTCTATCAGCATTCCGGGCAAGACGCCGCTTACATTTGCGGCCCGGATGCCCCATCCCGGTCCCCCGGGCCCGCCTCCGCCGAACATTCGCAACCCGCTGGAGAATCCGAGCCCCGGGCCGCCTGCCGGCATGGAACAACCCAAGCCGCCGTCGCAGGAACAGTTTTTACCTTCACCCGGAGGGCCGCCTCATTTCCTTCCCCCGAATTTCCTGATCCGGCTTGTTTTCTGGCTTCTGGTCTCCGCGATCATCTGTTACCTGCTGGCCCGCTATCTGACCACGCCGATTTTCAAATTAGGCCATGCCGCCAGACAACTTGCGGACGGCAATCTTTCCGTTCGAGTTTCGCCGGAACTCGGCCGCAGGCGGGATGAACTGTCCTCGCTGGCCGGCGATTTCGATGTTATGGCGGAGCGCATCGAAAAGCTTCTCACATCGCAACGCAACCTGCTCAGAGACGTGTCGCACGAATTACGCTCGCCTCTGGCCAGGCTCAATGTTGCACTGGAACTCTGCCGCCAAAATCTAAGCCCCGAGGAAGAAAAACACCTGGACCGCATCTCGCTGGAAACGGAAAGACTCAACGAGTTAATCGGCCAGATTCTGACTTACAACAAGATCAATGCAGGAACCGTTGATCTTCAGAAAACAAAATTCGATTTATCCGATGTGATCGAAGAAGTCGCAGCGGACGCAAATTATGAGGTCCGGAGTTCCCGTGTTACGGTTGGTTCCAACGAGTCGTTTCCAATCGAAGGAAATTACGACTATCTCCGGCGGGCCATTGAAAATATTATTCGCAACGCCGTTTATCACACACCGGAAGAAAGCCCTGTCGAAGTATTTACCGCCAGGATCGCAGACAAGGATAAATCTCTGATTCGCATTACTGTCCGTGATCACGGCAGAGGCGTCCCGGAAGATACGCTGCCTCTGATTTTCAAACCCTTCTTTAAAATCCCTGCCTCTGATCAGCAGTACAAAACCGGCGCCGGACTGGGACTCGCAATCAGTGAAGCGGCGGTCCGTTTTCACAACGGAGACATCCGCGCAAGAAATGCGCAAGACGGCGGACTGATCATCGAAATTGTCCTGCCTCTGGAAAATAATTACTGAAATAATCCATTGACAATTACATGTTCATCATTTATCTTGTGCCAGTTTTGAAACGGTTATTACGTATGCGGGTGTCTCAGTAAGTGGCGTTAACGGCAATCAGGTAACCTCATATTTGTATGATCGCCTTAAAATTAGTCATTGACAATTACACATGCATACTTTATCTTACGCCCGTTTTAAAAAGTTTTTCTAATAAGCCTTAGTGAACGCACCTACGGCGTTAATAACGATCAAAGGATGCTTGCTCACAGTGAGTGAGTACTTTGACATTTTTAAAAAAGCTTAGGAGGAAAAAAATGAAGAGAAGATTGTTAGGTTTTGCAGCCGTTGTGGCTGCGGTCGTATGTCTGTTAACCGTTCCGGCTTTTGCTGCGGACAATTTCAACGCCAATAAACTGGGCGTCGGTTATCAGGGAATCTTTTTCGGTGACATGCTGAGCGGTCTGTCCGCACGTTACTGGATGGGCCCGAACATCGGTGTCGAAGGCACGCTGTTCTATGGCCATGCCAAATTTAAAGCAAACGACTCTGACGACGTGAAAGCTCAGATCGTCATGCTCGATCTGAAAGGCATGTATGCATTACTGGTCAGACCCAACAGCAAGTTCTATGTCGGCGGCCAGATTTCCGGCGCATATTTCGATGCCGGCAGCGACAGTTTTGCTTCAGGTTGGTTGTTGGCCCCCGGTGTTCTGGCCGGCGCCGAATGGTGCATTCCGCAGTTGCCCGAACTGGGATTCAACTTTGAACTGGGTTACAAGTATGTCATCAACAGGAATGAAACCCCGGACGGCGATAAATACGATGTCGATCTGCACGGCATGAACCTGAGCCTCGGCGTTCATTACTATTTCTAGACTTAAAGTTTAGATAAGAAACTCAAAACCCTATGGCCTGATTGCCCTCACGGCCATAGGGTTTTTTTATTTTCTCCGGACTATTTTCAATTACAATCCGCCCGCTTCAATGTACGGCAAACGGCCATCCAGTTGATGGATCGTCGCGAGGTCATCCCGGTATATCGCGTAGATACAGGTGCGTAACGGAAAATGCAGATGCTTTTTCACAACGGAAAGCAACGGATCAGCTTCCATCAGGCTGACGGTCAAAAATGTCTTACCGGTATTGTATTCGGAATGCAGCATCGTATTGAGCAGCAAATGAAATATGTCCTGATGATCGTCTTCAATGGCAATGCAGGCGGCATAGGCATTTCTGAAGGGCCCGCCCGGGTCAGGTATCGGCGCCAGGCGCAACAGATTTGTTAAAGGAACGGTCAACGGCTTAAGCCATCTCATGAATCCTGAGTATCCTGTCACCATCATGCGCCGAAACGGCAACTGATTCCAGCAGGCGATTGTGCCCAAAATGTGATCTCCTTTAAGCGCAACATGGAAATCATCGGGTTTAAGCCCCCTGAGAATCCCTCCGTCCGCCTCGATGTCTTCAGTTGTATAGACGGGGTAAAACTGTTTTTTGCTTCCGGTACGATTCAGAAATTCGGCGATAGCCTTTGCGCCTAGCGCATTTCCCCGTATGACTCGAATGCCGGCCGGCGCTTTGGGCAGCGGGCGCTTCAGAAGGGGAATGGCGGCATTGTATAATTCTCCGATTTCCTTGATTTGCGCAAAATTGATTCGGCCGCCGGCCAGAGCCTCCCGCGCCTTCCGGTTCCCTTTGAGGATGGCGCAAAGATAAAAAGGCACGCCAAAGTTCATATTTTGCCATTGATTGACAAATCGATTGAACTCCGTAACAATTGCTCTGCCTCTCACGGATTTGTCCGCGCGCAAATTGCTGATGTATCCTACATCGGCGGGCGTCCCGTTGAGAAACATCCTGCGTTTCGAAACCAACCCCAGGGCGACAATACGACGATCGGCTTCTACAACAATCGTATGCCTTTCATGTCCTTCAATCTCAATAGCGTCGAAAAAACTCGGATCATCGTCCGCCGTCAGTGAAATGGGACCGGGCATGGAAATGCTTTTCATCAGAGCGCGTATCTCTGCGTCATCTTCTCTCCGGCCTTCTCGAAAGAGAAAGCCCTCTGATGAGACAGGATCATTGATTCTTTTGTGATCAGTCATATGGTTTTTTAATGCCGTTCTAAATTAAAGGTTATTATTTCTGCACAAGCGAAACGACGGTTTGGAATTTATGCGAATCATTCTTTCGGGGAATATCCGCCACATATTCAAACAACACTTTGACTTCTTTACCCACAATAGATTGAAACCGGGCCTTGAGCTTTTCATTTGACGGATTGTGCCTTGCAGCGACCTCTCCGGAGGATGGAGACGGATATTTTACAATCAGGATCTTGATCTCGGTTTTTTTCTCCTGCCGGATCTGGAATTTTTTTACACCGGGAACATCCTGCATTAAAAGGGTCAGCATGAAGGGATGAATCACTTTATTTCCCGGAAGCACAAAGGAATCGACTTTGCGTCCCTCGATCCTGGTCAGAAGCGGAAGGTTTTTCAGATGACAGTCGCATTTCTCCGGTTTATATCCGGCGATATCACCCATGCCGGCGTACCGGATAACCGGAAAAGCCAGGTTGTTAAGATCAGTCACCACCACATTCCCAGTTTTTCCAACCGGCACAGCCTTGTAATGATCATCTGTAATTTCAACAATGGATTTATAGGACAGCACATGCAAACCGTTGTGCTTTAAACACTCAGCCGCCATGACCCCGGCTTCGGTGGAGATATAACAATCCAGCAAGGCGCCGGTAAATGTGTCTTTTATTATTTTGCGGGTATGCGCATCCTGACTTTCTCCGGAGGTAAGAAGAATTTTCGGTTGATGAAGAGTGAGCTTTTTCTCCTGCGCTCTGACGGCAATATTTTTCAGCACACTGGGGTATGTGCCCAGATAATCCGGTTTCATGTCGTTGATCCGTTCAATATGACGATCAGGACTGTCCAGGGCGTCAACCACAAACCGCTTTGCGCCGGGAAATTCCCTGGTGGGAAGAAGATCGATGGCATCATCATCCAGAACCGAAATGATCATGCCCATTTTTAAATTCGTCTTCAAATGCTGATTAAGGGAGTAATGGGACATGACCGCTATTTCATAAAAC
Source organism: Smithellaceae bacterium (assembly GCA_963682105.1). Taxonomy (GTDB): domain Bacteria; phylum Desulfobacterota; class Syntrophia; order Syntrophales; family Smithellaceae; genus UBA8904. The sequence goes on along the minus strand of OY821638.1, from coordinate 5,200,040 downwards.
CCGCGGTTCCGGTGATAGGCAACACGGATGGGAACGCCGGTTGACCCGGACGTTTTGAAAAGATAACCGTCCGACACGGAACCGTCTTTGCCGGTGATGCCTTCCAGGGAAATATTGCTCAGATCATCTTTAGAGACAACGGGAAATTTAACCAGATCATCGAGTGTTTTCAAGTCATCCGGACCGACGCCGGCTTCATTCCATGTCCGCCTGTAAAAAGGGACGGAATCATAGGCGTAATCCATAATGATTTTTAATCTTGAAAGCTGATAGGCGTATAGCTCGTCTTCACCCATGGCCAGTTCTTTTTTGATCCGCCCCAGCAGATGTTTAATTTTAGCGTATCGAAAAAACAAACCGATCACGGGCATATCAAGAAGTGTTCTCATGATCACCATTTTTCTTAAAGAACCGCTTATCACCAGGAAAAGACAAGATCCAGTTCCAGTTGATCATTTTTTGAATATCTTCCAAACAGCGACTGGGACGGTCCCCAGAATCCCACAACGGTCAGTCCGACTTTCCAGTGGTCGCTCAATATATACCAGGCATTGGCTTTGGCCATGGCATCTGCATGTTCCGGATTGTAGGCGAAATTGAGATTGGTTTCGATTTTCTGATTGATAAATCCGTTTTTCAGGTTGGCCCAGACAATGGTCTCGAATTGCCGGTCAAATAGCGTGTCGGGCCTGTCGAAAATGTATGTCTGCTGAGCCTGCATCGTAAGGATGCAATCCTCAAACAGCCGGTAATCCGCGCCGATCCCGTATTCCAGCGTATCGCTTGTGTGTTCGTTTGGGTTCAGCGGATAAACGCCCACTGTGGGATTGGAGGGATATCCCCAGAGCTCATACTTCGTGTTGAACATGCGGCCCCTGGCATAGGCAGCTTCGGCGCGCAGGCTTAAGTTTCCTATAACCATTGCGGCATCACCCCCTATGGATGTTATTTTATGAAAGTCCGGCACAAACCCCGGATCAACGAGAGCTCCTGTGGATGTCAGTGAAATCACCAGTTCCGTCGTCTTGAAAACGGGACGGGTGTCATAGCCGTGGAAAAAGGTAATCCCCCAGTCTACAGTGCCCGACTTCTGTAGGCGCAGCCCCACGGAACTGTTTTCGACGCCGCGTGAAGGATAGTCCGGCTCCTTGTGGTCAATTCTGACAAAACTATATCTATCCGCCCATTCACTGATTTCCGTGGTGCCGGACCATCTCTCCGTAAGCAGAGGAAGACGATAACCGACAAAATAAGGCAGCCAGACCGCTTCCATGCTCCAGGCATTTTGGGCCAGACGGGCGGACACGGCGGGCACGCCTATTTTTCTATCCTCCAGAGGTTTTCTGAGGAACTGAGTGTAATCCCAGGGATTCAGAAGATCGTTGACCGGATATTCATCAAGCCGGCCCCACGAAAAGCGCTGAATGCCCGCCCGGATTTCCAGCAGTTCGGATGAGTAGGCGCCGTATAGTTCCTTAAAATCCAGAAAAGGCGTATTCGTCTGGTACACGGCATTCCAGCTTTTGACAATGGAATCCCTTGCGGACGGATGCTCAACGGTGCCATCCCAACCTCCTTCCAGCCACATATGGAAACGCCATTTGGGAGGTGTCGTGTCAACCTTTAATTTCCCCAGAAGGCTAGGATATTCGGATGCGCTGCTGCTGTGAAACGGCACAACGCCGTGCAACTGCACGCTGCCGGATGTGGTCAGAAAATCATCCGCAAAACAGACGGACGTAAAGATCATCATCAGAATGACGGCTACACATAATCTCTTCATGGCAGGACTCCTTAGAATTTGAATAAAATAAAACTTACTTACCTGTCAATGGTTTCATCATATGGGGCGTCACTGCTTCTGTCAAGCAGTGCCAAGAGAATACCCTCCCACCATAAAATTATCGGGCTGCCGCTCGGATGAAGGACAGATGTGTTTATTCCACCACCGGTTGACATGAAAAGCAAACTCTTCCGGATGCTCCATCATGGGGGCATGTCCGCAGTTGTCCAGCCAGACCAATTCACTGTTGGGGATCTGTTTATAAAACTCCTCGCCGACGCCCGGCGGGGTGATTTTATCATTTTTGCCCCAGATTAACAGCGTCGGGCATCCGATATTTCTGAGCCGCGGGGTGACATTGTCACGTTTCGCCGATTTGGCAAGCTTCACCAGCGAGAGGCCTAGTGTGCGATTGAGCGTTATCCCGAAGACTTCATCAACCAGAGAGTCCGTCACATGCCTGGGTTCATGGAAAACCTCACAACACTTTTCCCTCACCCATAACCGCGACGGTCGGGCGCCCACCCTGGCCGTGCCGCGCTCAAAAAGTCCGCTCGACGCCGTCAATATCAATCCGGCCACGCGATCCGTATATCGCGGCATCAGGTTGACGGCAATATGTCCGCCGATACTGTTGCCCATCAAAACCATGCGTTCAATCCCCGATTCATCGATCTGGCGGGCGGCATAATCGGTGACGTCCCCGATGGATTCAAGATTCGTCCCTTCATCAAGAAACGGCAACCGAACCGTCATCGGCCGGCAGTGTTTACGCAGATGCGGGATAATCCCGCCCCAATTGTCCGTGCCGCCCATCAGGCCATGCAGCATCACCAGCGGTACTTTCTGTCTCCTTTGCTTCAAAGCATATACTCCAGCATGTTCACGTTATTCTTACCGGCGCCTGCGCTGTAAACGGAAATATCAGCGCACCGATTAAACATCTCCGTCTACTTTCCTCCCCGTTCCAGCGTCCGATGAGAAAAGAAATCATCTGGGAACTTCGTGCGGTAGCGGATATCCTGCACGGTCAGAATCGTCCGGTGCCCGGATTTGCGGTTTTCCATTTCAAACAGAAAAGGCGTCGGAATTCCGTCAATCACCCGAATATCCCGATAGAAGCCCGCGCGGTACAATTCCTTGTCCCGATAGTATTCGATTTTCGTCGTCACCCAGAGATCTTTGACAACCCAGGCGACAAAGCGCGTATATTTGCGCGGTTTTTTCGGCGTCACCTCAACAACATAGCAGGGCTTGCCGTCCACGCTCTCCTCTTTGAGCACTTTGAAAGAATAGTCATTCAGTTCCGACGGGCCGCTGAAGTCGTCGTAAGAAAAGTCGGTTCCGAAAAACGAATCGTCCTGAGACGACGTCGGAATGCGCCGCACCCGCTTATACTCCGGGAAATAAGCCCACAGGTCCCGGTCGGCAAACGTTCGGGCGTGGAGCAAAAATCCGACGCCTTTAAGGTCGGGCGGAGCGGAAAAGACCACCAGCGCCTTGCAGGCTTCAGGCGATGCGTCACGGGAATACTCGACCATGGATCGCGTGCGCTTCCCGCCGTCTTTGTCGTAAAGCACCATGGACGCCTCGATTTTATGGTCCAGGCTTTTAGCGCGCACTTCGTGCATCTTCTTGTAAACATCGGCTCCGCTCATCGCAAGAACCAAAGTTGGCGCCGTCAGCGCAACCCACAGAACCGTTAAAAAAACCGCTTTCCGATTAATCATAGGCCAATGCCTCCACAATATTTGTTTTCGCCGCTTTCCGGGCGGGAATCATTCCTGCCAGCACGGACATTCCCGCTGCCAGACAAAGCGCCAGGATCACGGCGGCTATCGACGGATGATATTGAGCGGAGCCGTAGCTCGCCACGAAAAATCCCTTCAGATTGATCCATCCGGCGATCAGTCCGGATGCCACTCCAAGGATGCCGCCGGCCAGCCCCATGAGCAGGGATTCCAGCACCACGACGCCGTATATCTGTCTTTTGAGCATTCCGATGGCGCGCAGTGTACCGATTTCGCGCGTCCGTTCCAGAACGGACGCAAACAAAGCGACAATAATTCCCAGGCAGGCAATCGCCAGCGTAATGACATTCACGGCGTAGTTGAAGATAAACATCCGGTCCAGCACTTTTCGGATTTCATCTTTGAATTCCTTTGCCGGCAGCGTGAAGAGCTTGCGGTCGGCGCCGAACCTGCGTTGAATTTCGTTTTGCACATTTTCAATTTTTGCTGCCGGTTGAAGATGAATTAAAAACGAATCGCACAATCTGTCGCCCCAGTAACGTTGATAGGTTTTCATGTCCATGCCGATGACGCCGCTGTTGCTGGTATAGTCGACGACAATGCCCGCCACGGTAAACACTGCGGGTCCCGCAGGCGTGGGAAGCGTCAGCTGATCCCCTTGCCGAACCTTGAAGATGGCGGCAAAAGGTTCGCTCACCACAACTTTTTGCCGGTCCCGGAAGTATTCGCGCCGATCATCTCCGGCGTTTTTTCCCTTCTCCAAATTATTGTTGTTATCAAACCGGTCAAAGTCAAACACCGACAAGAGCACCTTCCTGTCGTTGTAATTGATTAAAACCCTTCGCCAGGACTCCACCGAGGCAACGCCCGGCACGTCTGCCAGTTGGCGGGACATCTCCACCGGCAATGGAATACTTTGATTATTGGGGCTGGAGCCGGGATGGCCCGAAGATACGATCATATCCGCCCGAATGATGGAATCCAGCCAGGTCAGCGCCGAGGCCTGGACACTGCTCACATAGCTTGCGCTCGCGACAAACACGGAGATGCCGAAAAATACCGCCGACACGGCAACGGCGTTTCTCGTCAGATTTTTCCGGAGATTGAGGCCCGCCAGCCTTCCTGCCGCGCCCGAAAATGGTGAATAAAGACGATTAAAGACCGTCACAAAACCTTTTAAAAAGGTTGGAATGAAAAGTGATATGCCAATGGCGACCGTAAGCTGAGCGACTAAAAAAATCGTTTTGCTTTTGGTCAGAGGAGAATCGCCGATCAGATGATACATCCAAAAAATGAAACCGGAGGAAACCAGACAGAAAATCCCGGCAATATTCAGCCGCCGGGCGGTGAAAAATTTTTCTTCGGTATAAGGAACCGAACGGATCGCCGACACGGGTGAAATGAGCACGCTGGCCCTGGCCGGAAACAAAGCCGCGATCAGACTGGCGGCTATCCCGCTTGCCAGACCGACTGCGGGATAAACCCAGTCCACATGAATGGCATCCGCTGACGTCCGCACGAAAGCGGTGGAAATGATTTTGCCGAACGCTCCGACCAGCGCGTCGGCCAGAATAAGTCCCAGAATAATGCCCAGCACGGAGGCAACAACGGCCATCACCAGCGTTTCCATAAGAAACAGCATCATGATCTCTTTCCTGCGGCAACCCAGCGCCCGCAGAATGCCGATCTCTTTTCTGCGGTTCACCACGGAAATGGACACCGCATTATAGATCAGATACATGCCGACAAATATCGCCAGATAACTGATGACGTCGAATCCGTTTTGAAATCTGGATATCATGGCCTCAACCTGCTTTGTCCGGCCCACGGGCGTATCAACCCTGTATCCCTGCGGCAGCACGGCTGCAATGGCCTGCCGGACGGTTTCCGGATTTTCTCCCGCCCGCGGACACACATCGATTCTGTCGACGCGCCCGGTTTTTCCGAAAGCCATCTGTGCGGCATAGATGTCCATAATCGCCAGATTTCCGCCCATCGCCTTTGCGGGCCCTTCCGGATTGAGAATGCCCCGGATGCGAAATGTTTTAATGCCTTCAACCGTCTGCACCTGAATCTTCTGGTCGATTCGGAAACCCTCCCGATCCGCCATGGTTTTCGTAACCAGAATGGAATCGGGTTTTGCCAGAAAAAGGAGGGGATCGGGCACATCCGCCGTCTCACCGGACAGGCTGTAATCCCTCACCTGCGTATCCACGAGAACATCCACACCCAGAATCAGGATGGAACGTTCCTTGCCGTCGACCAGCATGCCGTCCGCCTCAATCACGGGAACGGCGTATTCGACGCCGCGCACGTTCTGCACCTTTTCAACAAACGATTCTGGAAAGCCTGACTGCGCGCCGGTGATTTGTATTTGAGCTCTGCCCGTAATGCGATCAAAGGAATCCTGAAGAGAGAAAAGAACGCTTTTATTAACCACACCAATGGAGACGATGGCGGTAACGCCCAGGCAAATGCCGGCGATGGCCATGAAGACTTGAGCTTTGCGCAGCCGGAAATGCTTCATGCTGATGTGGATCAGCAAGTTCCATAAAGTCATGCAAGGCTCCCGGAAACAGACGTATCTTCCGTGATGCTCCCGTCATTGAGTCGAATAATGCGATTTCCATATGAAGCTGCGCGGGAATCATGGGTCACCATGATAATGGTCTGACCCGCCTGGTTCAGAATTTTCAGAAGTCCAAGAATATCTTCACTGATGTGCGAATCAAGATTTCCGGTCGGTTCGTCGGCCAGCAGGACGGCGGGGTCGGTGATCAAAGCCCTGGCAATGGCCACGCGCTGCATTTCGCCTCCCGACAACTGCTCCGGCCGGTGAGCCGTGCGCGCTCCCAGACCGACGCGCTCCAGCAGATGAGTGGCCTTCTCTTTTATCCGGGAAAAAGGAACGCCGTCTAAAAGAAGCGGTAAACCGACATTTTCTACTGCATTAAGAATCGGCAATAAATTGAAAAACTGAAAAATAAACCCGATTTTTTTCCGGCGAATCAAGGTGAGTTCGTCGTCTGAAATGCCGTGCAGAGGGCTGCCGTCAATGAATATTTTCCCGGCGCTCAACGGGTCCAGGCCTCCGATCAGGTTTAAAAGGGTGCTCTTTCCGGAACCGCTCGGCCCCATAATGGAAAGAAATTCACCCTTTTCCATGCGGAAAGAGACATTATTGAGCGCCAGAATTTCCTGTCTCCCCTGGAGATAGGTCTTGTTCACATTCAGTACTTCAATCATGTACATCCCTTAATTAGTTTGCCGGCGTATATATTTCTTGCATAGCGGCAAAAAACATGGTCACTTCAAATTGATTTACAGGATATTTCCTTCCTTGACGGAACATATAGGAAAGTTCTATATACCTGTCAATTGTTTTGTTAATATTTATTGACTTTGTTTGACAAAGAGCGAAGACGCCAAAACGCTCTGTAACAACATGAAGATTGAAAAGGAGTTCCCATGAAAAAAATCATAAATAATAAAGCGATGCTCGTTGCGCTTGTCATCATCTCAGCCCTGGCTTTACTCAGTTGCGGCGGGGGTGGCGGAGGGGATACGCCTGAAACGAATACCGCGCTCACCGCCGGCAATGCGCCGCAGGCCGCCGCCGGCGTTTTAAAAGCCATGGATATCGCGGATGCCCTTCAGGGATTATCCGGTCTCATGACAACAACGTCCTCTTCAACGACTACCGTCAGTGCAAAATCTCCGATCAGCAACATTGTGAATATGACCGCAGCCGCCCTGCAAACCGGGCAGCAGACAACCAATAGCTACACGGCCGGTGGTTCCATCCCGTCGTGGTATTCAGTCACGGTGGACTGCTCCGGCGGCGGAACAATTGACCTGAGCAATGCCTCCTGGGACAGCCCCGATGATCTGACGGAAGATAATTTTGACGAAGCGGTGAACTTCAAGGGACAAGTCACTTTCAACAGTTGCAAAAAATCCACGCTGACGCTCAATGGTTCAGTATACGTTTCCGTGACAGGGGTTCTTTCCTCTCCGTCGGCAGCGACGGTTTCCGGATCGCTGACCTATAATGACACAAGCAACAGCACAACGCTTACCTTGACGAACGCCAGCGTTGCGGTTTCCAATATCGCCGCGGATTTTGATATGAGCAATGCCACCATTCTGGCATCCGGAACTTTACAGGCGACGATCGACACGGAAAACATCAGCCTCCGTTGTAAAAATTTAACAGTTCAACTCGCATCCATCACAGGGGGAACGACGGCGACGCTTTCGGGTCAGATTCGATCCTCCTGCCTGGAAACCTGGCTTACTGTCTCTACCGCAACGCCCGTTAAACTCATGGACGGAGATACCTGTCCGACGGGCGGAGACGTCTCGGCATCGTATGATGGAAACACCGTCCGCGCCGTTATAGCCGGCAGTGACACCAACAATATAAGCCTGTATTTTAACGGCACACAGCTCACTACTACATACAGTTGCACGACCCTGAAAGGGGCATGCGGCCTGTAAAAGAGATTTTCCCCTTTTCTCGCGTGCCCTTCAGGGTAAAAGGGGAATCAAGGTGGATTTTTCTGATGAGGAGATGGCTCTAAAATCTCCCCCTATCCCCCTCTTTTGAAAAGAGGGGGACCGTGCCCTGACGGGCAATCTCCCCCAACACCTCTTTAGAGACTGTGTCGCAAAGGCTTTTGATGTCCTCCGCTGGAGACTGTGTCAGAATATTGAAAAGTAGTCATTCCCGCGCAGGCGGGAATCCAGAACTCTTTAAATATTCCCGGATTCACCCTGAAGGGTTCGCGCTTCGCTTGTCCGGAATAACAGAAATAGAATTACGACACAGTCTCTAAAGAGAGGGGATAAATAGCGATCGAAATGACAGTGATATGAAAAGTTTGAAACAGTTAAATATTATTACCGGCTCCGGCGCCAGTCGAGCCACATAAAGTAAAGGATCATGAAAACGCTGTAAACAGCCGAAGGCAGCGCCGCTTCTTTTTCAAAAAGTGCGATTGCCAGACCGCCTGCAATCCCCTGATTCTTCAATGTACCCAAAAGAACGAAACTGACCATGTCCTTCTTTTCTTTTTTCAGAAGGGCACCGGTTTTTTCTATAACAAAGCCCAGAACAAAGGTCGCCGCCAGCACGACTGCGGCGAGCGGAAGAATGGCCAGCGGCTTGGAAAAGATCAAATCGCGGTTTATGCCGATCATCGAATACAGAACAATGAAAAAGCCCCAGTCCGTTATGAGCCCGCGCACCGGCGCAATCCGTTCATGCCACTTCAGGTAAAGAATGACGCGGGAAAGGATTAAAGGCAGAACAATCAAAAGAAGCATAATCCGGACCAGCTTGTACGGATCGGCAAACCCCGTCCCGATAAAGATCCAGAACAACAAAGGCATGACGAGCAATGCCGCCAGATAGGACGCCACCGTGCCGGAAAGCGTGTCGGAAATATTACCTTCCAGAATGGCCGTAAAAGGAATGACCGCCACGGCGGGTGGAACCGCCGCAATCAGGACGAAACCGATCCAGAGATTGCGGTCCGGGATCAGCAAAGCGGCCATTGTCAGAATGACGCCCCCCAGAACAACATATGTCATGATCATCCCCCACAGCGACGGCACGAGAATGTCGCGGGGTTTGAGGAAATAATCATTGGGAACATTGACGGTGGCCAGCGTCATGACCAGCGCCAGCGCGGGCATCATCCCCAGTTTCGTCCATTGTGCGGGCTCCGGCAATAAAAGTCCCAGGACAATGGAGAGAAGAAAGATGAAATTGCGGTTGTTCAGAAGTCGAAGCATTGAAACCCTCAATACGATTTTTTACAGATAATTTTCCCAAGCTGTGTTAAACTTTTTATTCAAAGCCTTTCAGCAAGGAAAGTACCAATATCATGGGGTATTTTAAAAGAGAAGCGCTATTTAAAAAAATTTTTCTGGTCTCCGATCAGGCTCATAAAGCAACGTCCGTTCTTTACGGGGTGGCGCTTTTTGCTTTTGCCGTTGCAACCATCCTGTTTAGCTGCCTTGTCATTTATGACGTCGGCTTTCGAACCTCGGCGGCGCACGCAGACATCGTCAACGCAGCTTATATCCATCTACTTTCGGTTTTGTTCACCGGAAAAGTGATCATTGAATTATATCAATTCAGTTCACTGAAATGGAAGGTCTGTCTCTTCAAATTTCTTCTGCTGATTTTTATTTTTCTCTTAATCCGCCTGAATTCGGGTGCGTTGGATCTTTCCTTCCCCTTTCCGGCCGCCCTTCTGCACAATAAGTATGCCCTGATGATCGGCGCGATGATTTTGATTGCCACGGAAATCTACCGCATCTCCTTGTACCTCAGTTCCATCGATGTTTCGGCGTCGCTGCTTTTCGCGGGCAGTTTCCTTTTTGTCATTCTGGTCGGAAGCGGTCTGCTCATGCTTCCCAATGCCACGTTACGACCCATTTCCTACCTCCAGGCGCTTTTCACGGCCACCAGCGCGGTTTGCGTCACGGGACTTACGGTTGTGGATCCTCCCACGGTTTTTACACCCCTGGGGAAAGGCATACTTCTGATCCTGATCCAGATCGGAGGTCTGGGCATCATGACGTTCACCGGGTTTTTCACCTATCTCTTTCAGGGCTCCGCCACGTTGCGAGACCGCTTTTTGCTTAAAGAATTATTTTCCGGCGAACATCTGGGTGGCATGTATAAAATTATTCTGAAGATTATCCTGATCACGCTTTTGGTGGAAGCATCGGGCGCTGTTTTCCTTTACTACACGCTTGACGGTCAATGGACGCATAAAATCTGGAGCTGCGTTTTTCATTCCGTTTCCGCTTTTTGCAACGCGGGATTTTCACTTTTTCCACAGGGACTCTATACACCGTCCATACGGAACAACTATCCGTTCCAGATGGTGATCTGCATTCTGATTATTCTGGGCGGCATCGGCTTTCCGGTGCTGATGACTTTATATACTTTCATCAAGCGCAGCTTCTCCTCTCTTTTTGCGCGACTGACAAACGGGAAAAAGGAACGGACGCCTGTTTCTCTTTCGATCAGCGGACGTCTGGCCGTTGGAACGACGATCACCCTGCTCACCGGCGGAACGTTGCTTTATTATCTGTTTGAGATATCAGACCCTCTGGCCAATGACAGCCCGGCCGGCCAATGGATGACCGCTTTTTTCGGCAGCGTCACCGCCCGCACAGCCGGCTTCAACGTAGTCGATATGACGCTTTGGAGTTACCCGACGGTTTTTTTAGTCATACTTCTCATGTGGGTCGGCGCTTCTCCCGGCTCTACCGGAGGAGGCATCAAAACAACCTCTCTGGGGCTGGCGGCAAAAACAGTATTCAATTTCTGCCGAGGCAGACAGCACCTGGAAATCGGCAATGGGGAAATCGGAGAGGCCACATTCATCCGGGTGCTTTCAGTTATCGTTTTATCCCTGTCTATCATCTTCGCGGCATTTATGATATTAATGCTCTTCGATCCGGGGGCAAATCCCGTCCACCTGTTGTTTGAATGCGTCTCCGCCTTTTCCACAACCGGACTGTCGGTGGTCGGCACGCCGACGCTCAGCCCTTACAGCCAGCTTGTGTTGATTGCGCTGATGTTTGTCGGACGAATCGGCCCGGTAATTTTGTTATCGGGGTTGCTTTTAACCAAAACACAGGAAACCTACCGCCTGCCGGTAGAGGATATTTCCATTAATTAGAGATTATGAAATACACGATTATCGGACTGGGATACTTCGGGGCGACGCTTGCAGCCAAACTTACGGCGCAGGGCCACGAAGTGATTGGAATCGACAGGCACCCCGAGAGGGCGGAAGAGCTCAAGGATAAAATCACCCGGGTCATGGTGATGGATTCGTCCAAACCCGCGGCCCTGCAATCCCTGCCTTTGTCCGATTGCGACGCCGTCCTGGTTGCTATCGGCGAAGACATTGCTGCGTCCATCATGACCCTTTCCGTTTTGAAAAAGCTCGGCATCCGGCGTCTCATCGGCCGGGCCATCAATCCCATTCACCATAATATTCTTCACGAACTGGGGATCGAAGAAATCGTCCATCCGGAAGAGGACACGGCGACTGAAGTGGCCTCCATGCTGATGCTTCGCAACACCGTCAATGCGATGATCGTAAACGAAAGAACCATTGTCGCGGAAGTGAAAATTCCGGCGGCATATATCGGCCATTCCCTGGACGCCGTCAATCTGGCGGAAAGATTCGGCGTCAAACCCGTCGCGGTCAAAATCGCGCCGCCGGAAAAAGGCCCCGGCTCGATTTTAAACAAAGATTACACCGTCGATCTGGAGATGGACCCCCGCCGCGCGCTCGGCGAAAAAGACCGTCTGATCGTCATCGGCGGCATCGATAAGATTAAACGTTTTTTGGAGTAACAAATATTTATGCAGCACATCGTGGGAATCGACATCGGTTCGGTCGCCCTGTCCGTCGTTGAAATGGATGAACAGGGAGCCGTCGTTCATTCTTTATACTCGTTCCACCAGGGCGCCATCGCCGACACATTGCGGTCCATGCTCGGCGCCATCGACATCGAAGGCGTACGCGGCGTCGCCATGACGGAGTCCGGCCCCGACGTTCTGGAGAATGTCCCCCGCTACGATACGCAAATAGCCATGATCGCCGCCGTGAAAAAATATCACGAAAAAGCCGGCAGCATTTTATTTGTCGGCGGTGAAAATTTCGGTCTGATTACCTTCAACAAGCAGGGAGAATACGAACGTTTCCGTTCCAACTCCTCGTGCGCCGCGGGAACCGGCAGCTTTCTGGACCAGCAGGCCAGACGCCTTAATCTGAAAAGCATTGAGACGCTCAGCACAGTGGCTTTCTGCAATCAGATGAGCACGCCGAAAATCGCCACCCGCTGCGCTGTTTTCGCCAAAACCGATCTGATTCACGCCCAGCAGGAAGGATATTCCGTCGGCCAGATCAGCGACGGACTTTGCGAAGGCCTAGCCAAAAATGTCATTGACACACTGATCCCGGACTCCAATATTCACACGCCGCTCATTCTGGCGGGCGGCGTATCCATGAACTCCGCCGTGGTCAAACATTTCCGGTACCTTTTACAGACCGAACCGGTCATCGGAGAGAACAGCCATCTCTACGGCGCGATCGGCGCGGCTCTGCTTTATCTGGAAGAAACGCCCTGCGTTCCGTTTGGCCCGAAAAACTGGGACGATCTGTTCGCTAAAGAAACCGGAGAAAAGACTTATGGCTACCCGCCGCTGACCCTTGCGCTTTCCACATATCCTGAATTTACCGCCCAGAAGCGTTATCTGTACACACCGGGCAACAACGCCGCGGCGGTGGAAGTGGATATTTACCGTTCTTTTCAGGCGACTGAAAATGTCTATCTGGGCATCGATATCGGGTCCACCAGCACGAAAGCGGTTTTGATCAATCATCAAAACGAGGTGCTGGCCGGTCTTTACACCCAAACGGCCGGACAACCTCTGAAGGCTGTTCAGGCCGTCTTTGAGGCGATCGGCGATATCGCTGCGAAACGCCGTTGCGAATTTCTTTTTGACGGCGTCGGCACAACCGGCTCGGGCCGGAAATTCATCGGCCGCATCATCAACGCGGATCTGGTCATCGACGAAATCACGGCTCATGCGCGCGCCGCCTATGAACTCCGAAACGAGGCCGACACGATCATTGAGATCGGCGGCCAGGATGCCAAATTCACGACGATGAAAAACGGCATGGTCACCTCTTCCGTCATGAACAATGTCTGCGCCGCGGGCACCGGCAGCTTTATCGAGGAACAGGCCGGAAAACTCGGCGTGAAGCTTGCCGACTACGCCGCGCGCGCCATGAACACGCCCTCGCCTGTTTCCAGCGACCGCTGCACCGTTTTCATGGAACGAGACATCAACAATTATCTGACGGAAGGCTATACGGTCGATGAAGTGCTGGCCAGCGTCCTTCACTCCGTATGTGAAAACTATCTGGCCAAAGTCGCCGTCGAAGCCAATATCGGCGGGAATATCTGTTTTCAGGGCGCCACGGCCCGTAATCCGGCGCTGGTCGCCGCCTTCGAACACCGTCTGAAAAAACCGATTTTTGTTTCCCGGTACTGTCATCTCACCGGAGCGCTGGGCAGCGCGTTGATTCTGGCCGAAAGCGCCGTCCGCAAATCCGCATTCCGGGGACTGTCGCTTTATCGCGAAGTCATTCCCGTTGAAAACGAAGTCTGCGAACTTTGCCACAATAATTGCAAAATCAACAAAGTCACGGTCCAGGGTGAAACCGTCGCGTTCGGATTTCTCTGCGGTCGCGATTACGACACCAAGCGTTACGTAGGCGTCGCCAAAAAGCAATACGATCTGATCAAAGAACGAAGCAAAGTATTCCCGCTCGTGAAAAAGCCGGCAACATTCAAGAAACCTTTCCGGATCGGCATTCCCAACGCCCTGTATCTGGCCGAAGAGATGCCGCTGTGGAAACATTTTTTCGCCACGCTGGGCGTGGAGACCGTGACGTCGGAAGGAATGAAAAACGCGATTAAAACGGGCAAGAAACTGGCCGGCGCCGAATTTTGCGCCCCGATGAGCGCCTTTTTCGGACATGTGCAGTATCTGGCGGACAAATGCGACTATATCTTTTTGCCCTACTACCTGGAAGCGGCCAAGCAAAAAGATGAAGACTACCGCTATTATTGCTACTATACGCAGTTTGCGGCCTCTCTTGCCTCGGGGATGAAGAGTCTGCGGCTGACTCAAAAAACCATCATGCCGGTGATTGACCATTCCTCATTCCAGTCGCGTATTGAATTATTTTCCATTCTGAAATCGATCTTCAACACCGGCTACTGGGAAATCTACAACGCTTATGAAGCCGCCCTCTCCTATTATAACGAAGGCCGCAACAATCTGGTGAACATCTACTACCGGGAAAAACCGGCTTCCGATGAAATCAGCGTGGTCCTTCTGGGCCGGCCGTACGCCATCATGCAAAAATCAATGAACAAAGGCATCCCTGATATTTTCAGCGCCCTGGAGGTCAAAACGTTCTACCAGGACATGCTGCCTGTCGAAAAACAGGATATGTCCGAAATCGGCCCTCTCTTAAAACGGATCCATTGGGCCCATGCCTCGCGGATTCTGAAAGCCGCGCTTTGCATCGCCCGCACGCCCGGACTTTATCCGGTCTATGTGACGTCTTTCAAATGCAGTCCGGATTCCTTCGCTCTGGAGTATTTCAAGCGAATTCTGGACAAGTACGGCAAGCCTTATCTGATCCTGGAGTTGGACGAACATGATTCCAATGTCGGCTACGAAACCCGCATCGAAGCGGCTGTCAGGTCGTTTAACAATCATCATGGAAGCAAAAACCTGCGTCTGGTCCCGTCGCGCACGCTTCCGCTCAATTCCGAAAACATCACAAAAATAAAAGACAAAACGCTGCTGCTGCCCTGCTTCGATCCGATCAATTCCAAACTACTGGAAGCCGTTTATATCCGTGAAGGCATCGACGCGCGAATGGTGCCGCTTTCGGAGAAAACCGTTCAGCGCGGTCTGCGCACCAACACCGGCCAGTGCCTGCCGGTCAACCTGATGGCGCAAAGCTATATGGACTATATTGAAGAAAACCTGCTGGACCCGGCGCAAACCGTCGGATGGTGTTTTGAAAGCCATGTAGCCTGCAACATCCGGCTGTACCCGCAACTGATCAAAGGCATCATGGAAGCGTCGGGAGGCGGCATGGAGAATGTAGACGTGTATGTCGGAGAGATCTCGCTTTCGGATATTTCCCTGCAGGCCTCCGTTGAAGCCTATTTCGCCCACATGTTCGGCGGCATGCTGCGCAAGCTTGGCTGCAAAATCCGGCCCTATGAAAAAGAAAAAGGATTGACGGATAAAGTCATCGCGCAATCCGTTGCGATTCTTTACAACACGTTTTTAGGCGGCCGCAACAAGGATGACGATCTTTCCAAGGTCGTCAATCTGTTTAAAAAAATTGAAACCGTTCCCGGCCGACGCCCGAAAGTGGCCATCTTCGGCGATATGTACGCGCGGGACAACGACGTCTTCAATCAGGATCTGATCCATTGCATTGAAGAATACGGCGGGGAGGTCATCACCACCCCCTTCAACGAGTTTGCCAAGCTTATTGCCAACCCCTACATGCGCCGCTGGGTTCTGGAAGGCGAATTTCTGGACGTCATTTTCACCAAAACGCTCATCGCCCTGGCCAGTCAACTGGAAAAAAGCTACTACCGCATCTTCAATGAGATTCTCGACGAACCGTCGCTCGGCTCAACCGTTGATTACAAAAGAATCTACGATGACTTTCATGTGACGGTGCAACATTACGGCGAATCCTCCGACAACCTTCTGAAAATCGCCGCGCTCATGCAGCATCACCCGGATCTGTCGCTCTTTGTACAGACCAATCCGGCTTTCTGCTGCGCGGGTCTGGTCACGGAAGCCATGGCGTCGCGCATTGAAGAATATACAGGGGTGCCGGTCGTCACGCTGAATTATGACGGCACCGGCAAGAACATCAATACCAAAGTCAGCCCTTACATCAAGTTTCCCAGACGAAAGGCGTCCGTCAAAGTTGTTCGCTGATTACTTCGAAGAATTGCCTGCCGGCGGAGGTCCGGGCGGTCTCCCGTTGGGCTTGCAGGCAAAGTACTTCTTGTCGGGTGTATACTGGCAGGTCCCCGCGCCGGCCGGTCCGGCGGCGCAGGTGACGCCGACTGCCTTACCGGTGCAGGCCGTGATGGCTTCCTGAGGAATCGGCCTCATCTTTCCACCCGGCGGAGGCGGGGGCTGCTTATCCGTTCCCGTCGCAGAATCGGCGGCGAATACGTTAAGGCTTAAGCAAAGCGCCAACGTAACAACTAATCCGGCTAATTTCTTCATTTCATCCTCCTCTGTCCTGCTTTTGATTATTATTCCAAATGGTATTGCGGCAAGACAACTTTCAATGGCAGGTATTTTAACACCAACCCGTGAGGCGGCCAAACACTATCATGTTAATTTTTGTTACGTTTTAACACGGCAAATAAGCGCTTCCGAGACATATGCCGAATAAATTTTTTTGTTTATTTTAACACCTCGTCCAGCCAGTCGAAGAGTTCACGGCTCATGAGACTGCGGTTTTCCATGAGGCAATGATTAGCCGCGCCTTGTTCATTCTTTGTTATGACCAGCTTCTTCTGACGGTGGGGCAACTGATCCATGCAAAGCTTCGTCTGTCTGATGATTTCCGGATTTCCGTATTCGCCGGCGGCCACTAGGTTCAGGGCGGGAACGGCGACTTGAGCCGGATCGAAACTGAAGCCCCGGTTGGCCTCGACCAGACCGGGCAGATTGTCCGGAGCCAGCCCGAATCTCCAGGCAACAGCCTGATTGGTATAAAGTGAAAAGGTCGACCAGGATTTCGTGGCATCCGGCGTGGCGGTCGCCACAGCCATCTTCTTCACACCCGGATAGGCGTCAACCACGCAATTGCTCACGGCAACCGCCCTGATCCTTTTGTCGGACGCAGCGGCCTGTGGCGCAAATCCCCCGCCGCTGCTGATGCCGTAAACGGCCAGTCTGCCCGGATCCACATCCGGCCGGGAAAGGGCATAGTCCACCGCGGCTTTAATGGGGACATTCATCGCCGGACGAAAATACTTACCTTCCAGGGGAAGCAGCCCCTGTCCGGGGAGATCAACCGTCAGGAAATTATAACCGTATTCATGCGCCTGCGGCGCAATGTAGAAAAACAAATCCTCGGCGAATGTTTCCGCGCCCCCGATCATAATCAGGGTTTTGCGCGGCTTGTTGTCCCCGGCCGCTTTTCGGAAATATCCAGGAAGAAGCGTTCCTTCAAACGGAATTTCTATGTACTCCAGTTGCGGATGAAGAAGCTTTCCGGCTTCTTTAAGCAGGGACCGGCTCTTGAGGGCGGTTTCCTTAAAACGGGAATCGGTGGACGGCATGGAAACAAGCGCGATACGGTAATAATTGGAGGCGCGCTGCAGTTGACGGCGAGCGCTGATCTTGTGGCCTCGGGCCAGTGACAGCCGGCCTTCTTCTTCAACCAGCCGGGCCGTTCGAATCCACTCGGCCTGCCAGCTTTCCGCATCTCCGTCTTGAATCCGGGATGCCGTATAAAACGCCTCGCCGATTTCGCAGCCGGAATTGCCCGCGGAACCCAGAAGCAGAGAACCGAACACAAAATCCATCGCCTCATCCTGAAAATGGAATCGCACATGCGCCGCATGCGGGTTGACCTTGCCGGCAGAGGGATTGTTCCGCACTGCTTCTTTCCGATACCGCGGCATGGAGCCCACGAAATCGCATTCTTTTTTATAAAGATGTTTTTGCACGCGGATGTCGTCTCCGAACTCAAGGCTCAGATCGGTTGTTCTTTTATAGGCCGGCCAGCGCGGAAGCCCCGGTCTGTTGGGATTGCCCGTCCGGGCGAAGTTCACCCAGTAAGCCATCATCTTTTCGGATAGTTTTCCGTCCGCGTCGGCGTAACCGTCTTTTGTGTTCATGTTGCCGAAGACATAAGCCAGATCCACACCGTGATGTACGCCCAGTTTGCGCGCCATGGCCGTATCCGGCAGCCGGGTGAATTGATACAGATAGGCTTTCGACTTTTTTTTCTTCATGGACGAAGCCACAAAACGGGCCGGTTCGGCATTGGCCGCCACAGTGAGAAGTTTGTCCAGAGCCGGGGCCGTCTCCCGTAAATTCCGGGCGGGAAACATGGCGAATGCGTCTTCGGAATAATCGCCGAATCTGGATTTCAGAAACAGACGGTACTTCTCCGGCGACACCTCCGGTGTCTGAACCAGATAGATGTTGCCCTCATTGAGCGTGGAACCGACGATCATCGACACATCGTGCTGGCGTCCGCCCTGATATGCGGTCACCGGATTTTCAGGAAGCACCCGGCCGTCAAAGACCGGTGCGAAAAAAAGAGCCGTGTCGTCAAAGATATCCGTTTTCGGATCGGCCGTCCGTAAAATCTCCTGCGCGGACTTTGCGCGCATGGCGTGGGCGACGTCAACCGTTTTGTCGCAATGAAGCCTTTCGGCCAACCTCTCGCCCATCTTCGACGCGATGGATACATCGCCGTTAAAGTTGGGGCTTAAATACTCCGAGCCGATAATCGGCCCGCCGCTCTGGGCGATGGCGCGGTGAAAAAGTCCGGCGGCAAGCGGGCTGATCATCAGCAGGGAAACGGATCGGGACCCGGCCGACTGGCCGAACACGGTGACATTATTTTTATCTCCGCCGAAAGCAGTAATGTTTTTTTGAACCCATGTGAGCGCGGCAATCTGATCCAGAAAACCGTAGTTGCCGGACGTCTGCCCGGGGGATTCTTTATTCAGCGCAGGATGGACGAGATATCCCATAGGCCCCAGCCGGTAATTGAGCGTCACGACCACCACGCCTTTTTTTGCCAGATTCGCGCCAGAGTATTCCGGAAACGAAGCCGAACCGAACGTAAAGCCGCCGCCGTGAATCCAGACCATCACGGGAAGCTTTTCGCCTCGCTTTTTCGCCTGCGTCCAGACATTGAGATACAGGCAGTCTTCGCTGAATTTATCCGGGTCGCTTCCTCCCGGCTGCGAACAGGCGCGGCTGAAGTCCTTGCAGGTTCGGACTTCCGTCCAGGATGCGACATCCTGTGGGGGCCGCCATCGCAGGTTTCCGACCGGCGGCGCGGCATAGGGAATCCCTTTAAACACGCGTAAACCGCTTTCATGCGCTCCTGTAATCGGGCCGCTGGAAAGCTTCACGACACCTTCTGCTCCCTGACCGGCCGGACTTTTCGCGTAACCGGTCTGGCAGGCCAGAACCAGAGCCAGGACGCCTAAAATAAAATTTTTTATCATTCCCATCTTTTTATTATTCCTTTCGGGACCTGCCTCGAACCGGCGTTTCAGACAAACACGGCTCACTGGGCCGGAATCGTCACCAGCGGCAACGGCTTATCACTTCCGGTGTCGGCCAGCGACAGAATCAATACAATAACTGATATGGCCCTTTTGGAGATTTGATCTTTATCATCAATCCAGAACCAGGCATCGCGATATTTGACCGAGACGTAGGCATCCTGTGGCGCCGTATCAGAACTTTTTACCAGAAAACCGCCTTCGCGGTCCAGTACCTCCGGTATCTCACGAATGCCGGGACTAGCCCTTTTTTCGGCAACATCTTTTAACGGCACGTCTACCCGCGCCGAAAGCGACGCCAGCATATGCATCACAGAAAAAGTCTGCATGGCGATCTCCCGGTTGCTCTCCGGCGCATTCCCGTAAATCAGTCTGTACGAATGAACGGCTCCGTCAAGCCCCAGAAGTTCGCGCAGTTCTTTCACCTGTAAAGATATTTCGGTATTGCCGGTTGTCGGCAGAAAAGTGACAAAAGCGCTTTCCTGATTATCCTTTTGCCGAACCATTTTGATATTGATGGCTCCGGCAAGCTGAAGGCGTTTCATCAAATCGACGACGCGCAGGTACTTCTTGTCTGCGCGGATGTATCCGTCAATGGTGGCGTAATCGTTGCGAAGACCGTTGATGGATGCCACTCCCAGTTTAAAAATCATGTCCGCAGGAACGCCCGACTGGACGGCAAACAGCAGATGAGCCGGTGAAATCGGCGTCATGACACTTCGGACAAAGGTTGGTCCAGTGAGAGGCGTATAGGTGATCGTCGGCCGGTCGGTATATTTACCGGAAACGCCTGCACTGATGGACGACGCGACGAAACTGTTGAGCTTGCCGTCGCTTGCGCCCAGGCTCACACCCGTTTTCAGGGTGTAGCCGGAAACAATCTGGCCCACATCCACACAAAAGAGCGGTTCGATGTAACGAATTTTTATGATATTCAGCAGGGTTTGACGCTTCCAGGATTCGGTGATGGAGGAAGCATAATCGAATCGGTCGCGGGACACCGTGGCCGGGCCGATCGATGCACAACCGGTAAAAAGCAAAAGCATTAAAACGGGAATAATTGCATGGGAACGTGCCTTCATGGAGATACTCCTTAACAGCCTGTACCGTCCCTCTGCCGCATCGACAGCTTTAAAGGATCGCATCCGACTTAAAAAAACTTGCCTTCACCATGTTCGCCGGTGAAGGCAAGAGATTACGGCATCATCAATAATATGTTTATTTTAAAACGTCATCCAGCCAGTCAAAGAGGATTTCCGCCATCAGCGTGCGGTTTTCACCGATGCAATGGCTGGAGGCGCCGTCTTCAAAACCGGTGACAACCAGCTTCGATTTTTGATTGGGGAGTTTGCTCATACATTCCGTCTGCTGGCGCTTGACCTCTTTATCGGCGTATTCGCCGGCGCCCACCAGAATCAGCATGGGTACGGTCACTTTAGATGGATCGAAGGTAAAACCTTTATTGGCGGCGACCAGGCCGGGAATATTATCCGCCGGCACGCCCCAGCGATAGGCCACCAGCTTGACGACATTGCGATGGAAGGAGGAGAAGCCCGCCAGTACTTTGGGTGTTGTCGTCACAACCGGCATCGTTCCGAAAAGGCGTTCAGCGTCCACCACGGCGGAGGTGACGGCCACGGCCTGAATTCTCGGATCATTCATGGCAGCCTGCGGGGCGAATCCGCCGCCGCCGCTGATGCCGTAGGCAGTAAACTTTTTGGGATCGACTTCCGGGCGTTTCATGGCGTAATCGATGACGGCGGAGATGGCTTCGTGCTGGGCGGCGCGGAAATACTTACCTTCCCAGGGAAGCATACCCTGCCCCGGCAGATCCACGGTGATGAAATTATAACCACGATCAAAGGCCCGGGGTCCGATGTGGAACCAGAGATCCTCGGCAAACGTCTCGCCGCCACCGATCATGAAGAGCGTGGGCCGCGGTGCGCCGTTTCCGGCCGCTTTTCTGAAGTAGCCCGGAATGACCGTCCCTTCAAAAGGAACTTCAAAATATTCCAGAGGCGGGTCCATGAGCGCTCCGGCTTTCTTCATCAGGCTGCGGCTCTTTTTGGCGACGTCCCTGACACGGGGATCATCGGGCAGCATCGAGATGATGCCGGCGCGGTAATAGTAAGAAGCGCGCATCAGTTGGCTGATTGCACTGGCCTTATGGCCGTCCGCCAGTGATTTTTCCGCACGGGCGGCCAGACGCTCTCCCGTCTTGATCCATTCGGCCTGCCAGCTTGCGGCATCGCCGTCCTTAATTTGGCTGGCCGTGTAGTAGGCTTCGCCGATCTCGAATCCGCGGTTGCTGACAGTTCCGAGCAAATAACCGAAGGTCCAGTCCATATCACCGTCCTTAAAGTGGTAACGGACCGTGGGATCGTGGGCGTCAAATTCTTTCTTCTGTGCCTTCACAACGGCCGCTTTTTTCACCGGCCCTTCTTTTTTTTGCGCGGCGATACAAGCGCTGAATCCCCCGTAAGCGGTTATCAAAAACGATACTAAAATCAGTGTCGTCAACTTCAAGGCTTTTCCTGACATGTTCTCCCTCCTGCTGGTTTTTTGTTCTACCTTGCTATCGTATATCCGGGCCGGTATCTTGAATCCTTTTCAATACTGGGACTGATAGACGGTCATCTTGTCTTCGGCTTTGCCGTCCGCTGTTTTAAATCCGACCGTAGCGCTGCGACTGGCTCCCGTGGTGTTTTTTTCCACCGTTATATACACGGTCGTATTGGCTTTCGTGCCGCTGGTCCGGTCAAGCGTACACCAGGACTGGTTGCTCGATGCCGTCCAGTCCCGGGCGACGGTGATTGTCGTCGCCTGGTAGCCCTCTTCCGCCGTGAAATCCATGTTGTGCGAAACCACAAGGACGGGCGGATAGGTCAGAGGCACTTCCATTTCGAACTCTCCGGCGGCTTCATGATGATGTTCCGGCGGTGAGAATGTCCAGTAGAAATACCACTGCCCTCCTTTGCTGAAGATTTTCTCCACATTAAACTTTGATTTAAACTTCTGCCCGTTCGAGCTGTCGCGAACCAGAGGGGTCGTTCTCCAGATCCAGTGATTGCGGGGTTGAAAGTTTCCCCGCGCCGATTCGTAAGGTTTGGTCAGATCTCCGTATCCGATATAAACGGTTTGCCCGACCTCGTTGAATGAATATTCCCACTTGGCATTGATATAGTTGTCCAGCGACTTGTTGGCAACCTGGCAGTCCGTGAGGTCCACCTCGGTCTGGTCTTTAATTTTGATGCCTCCGTCCACTTTACCGGTGAGGCTCTTGCCGGAAAACCCCAGCGAACCTGAAATATCATATTCAATGTTGCTGGTATGTTTTGTTTTATTCTGGTCGTTCTGAGGGGCGGACTGGATCAGCTTTACGCCGCTGTCGCTGGAGGCCCAGCCCTGTATCCAGTTATCCATACTGTATTTTCCGATATAATAATCAATGGCCGCGTGCATGTAGTTATTGTACCACTCGTAGAAATGATATTCGCCGGAGGCGTTGAATTCCCCCTCCTGACGGACGTAAAACCAGTCGTACTCAACGCCGTCCGATGAACTGAACGAATGGCAGGAATAGATCCAGTAACTGAACTGATAAATATTTTTTCCGACGGAGTAATTAAACGTTTTCACATAACCGTCGGCAACGGAGGTCAAAGATGAACTGTCGTCTGATGCGGCCGAAACCAGCTCACTGGAAGCTGTCTGGCGGTAAGACTGGGACACGGCCGTCAATCGTGCGCCTTCATTGGCCATCCAATTACGGAAAGCCGCCAGACGCTGTCGCTGGGCGTCCACCGAATCGGTGACGGTTTTCGTTGTACCGTCCACAGTTGTAATGGTCACTTCCCGGGGCGGGTACATCGACCAGTTAAAAATATTTCCATCCTGGTGGTCTATAGCGAACATCTCAGCATAGGTCATGCCGGTCGGCAGGGTGTAGTCCTCGGGAAGGCCCAGAATACCCAGCACCGCGTTGATTTCCTTCTCGCCTCCATTGATGACGATGATCGGCTGATAATTCAGAAAGGCCACCAGAATGCCGGCTTTTACCGTGTCGCCGAGCGTCGACACACTGCCTGCGGCAATAAAAATCGGCGCATCCGTGGAAACGCCGTCGTAGGCGACACGGTTGACAAACACATTTTTCGTTTGTTCGGCCATCTCTCCGGTTGCATCAGTTGATGGCGGCTGGATCTCTCCGACGATATAGACTTTCCGGGTATATGAACCGCTTGAATCGCTTGAACTGCATCCCGCAATCGTAATCATCAGGATCAGCGGCAGGAGCCAAAGAACCCTGCTTAATTGTTTTTTCATTTTTGACGGCTGCATGTTATTCTCCTCTATCTGTCAGTTGTCTTTTTGTTTTTTTAATCGATTGATTGAGAAGGTTGTTCAATATCTTGCCCAGTTCGTCGATGTCGGCAAAAGATTCGCCCGGACCTGCGCCCTCCATGGTTTGCACCAGTCCGTTGATTTGACGGCTGTTTTCCGTATCCACCCGGTAAACGCGGACGATAAAGCTTTCTGATGTTAGACGCTGGCTCATAATGCGGAAAGAATAATACAGAGTTCCCCACAGATGACCCACAGATTGAGAATATTTTATTTATTTTGAATGATGGAAGAATAGATGGCCTCCGTTTCAGGCGAAGGCTGTATGCCAAGTTGATCGGCCAGGGCGCTGCGGCAGAGAAGGTAGGCCCTGACCGCGTCCGCATTTCTGCCGAGCTGCGAATAACAAATCATAAGGCGCTGACAGGCTTCTTCGGACAGATGATCCGTATCAAGCCCCTTTATGTAATATTCCACCGCCTTTTCCCAATCTCGGGCCTGTTCATAATGGCGGCCAACCATGATGATGATGCGCAGCAGTGAATTCCTCAGCATTTCCCGCCTGTGCGCAATCCTCGGCAGCGCGCTGTCCGACGGGAGGAAGGGTCCGCGGTAAAGACGAATCGCCTTTTCACTAAGCAAAAGAGCCCGGTCTCCCGCAGATTTCCTGATCTCTCCGATGATCCGCCCCAAATCAAGGCTGTCGACGCGGCAGTAAAGGGGATCGATACTCAATTGTCCCGCCGAGTGTCTGATGACGTCTTCTTCACCCATAAGCCTGCGCAAGCGGCTCAAGGTCATTTCAAAAGATTTATGGGCGAGGTCGCCATCGGCGTCGGGCCAGAGCGCCTCCGTCACCCGATGTACAGGCACGTCAACACCGCCTTCGGCAATGATGATTTTGAGCATCTCCAGTGGTTTCTTCTGAACCTTCCCTGCATCGGCCAGCGGTTTGTCGTCCCTGAGTATTTCAAATTTTCCAAGCGTAAAAATTTTGACCGGATAGGGCCAGTCTTCCGGAATAAAACACAGAGACGCCGCATGGCAGCAAACGGGTGGAAGCAGGCGCAACGTTTTAATCAGATTTTTCACATAGTCTTTCTCGATTCCTTCGTTAAGCGCTTTGGCGCAAAGAAGCTGCATAACGGAAGGCTGATAAAATTCGAGATGAACATATCCGTTTTTCCTGCCCAGGAGCAAAGCTCGCCCCAGCGACGCCGATCCTTTCTTTTCCGCGCCTTCTTCCAGATGCATCCATGCGTCTATTAACAGACCGTACCACTCGAGCACCTGGCTCTTCATATTCCGGCTGATCTGCAACGCTTTTGAAATATGGAGTTTCGCTTTGGCGGCCTCTTGCCCGAACAGCGCCTGCGCCATTCCGATATGCCACAGAGCCTGGTAATACGGCGTTCCCATTTTCTGTGCCCTGGCGGCAATGGTTTCCAGGTGTTCGACGGCCAGGGACTGATCGCCTTTAAGCAAGGCATGCCAGGCGGCATTGATATGATAGAAGAAAATGTCCAGAGTCTTGCCTCCGTCATGCGCGCATGCCATCTGACTTGCCAGTGATTTTTCAGCCTGCTTCATGTTGCCTGAGGCCATCTGAGACGCCGCGGTGAAACTCCATAAAAGGGAATCGAAAACATGCACGCCGCTTGAACCGGCATCATCAAATCCTTCGGATAATATTTTCAGGGCTGCGTCGTACTGCGCCGTCACCCAGAAATGAATTCCTTTCATCAGCTTGATGTGAATGCCTGTCAGAGGCGAAGATTTATAAATCATGCTTCCGGCTTGGGCTTTCTTAAGCAGGATGATATTTTTATGATACTCGCCTTTCCATAAATGGTAGATGCTGACAAAAAACAGGATATCCAGTTGAATATCATCGGAGGGGTTTTCCTGCAGGAGATCGAAGACGCGCGCCAACCATTGACGCACCCATTGGGGCCGGTCCGTCTTTCTCAAAATCAGCGATATCAGCATTCGCGACGATGCGATCAGGTCCGTTTCTCTGGAGGGAAAGGACGGATAGGTCCGTCGAAGCCCTTCGAAGACTTCGATGCATTGATCCAGATGTTTCCAATCGTCCAGTTCAAAAGCATATGTATCCACGATGCCCGCCCACGCAAGATACAGCCCCGCCGTATCAGAGACGGCCCCGAACAGCGAAAACGCCTTTTCCAGATTTTCTCTGGCCCGGGGCATATCAGACGGAAACGAGCACCTCCCCGCCCAGTAGGAGAGCCAGGGATTGTTTTCGGTTTCTGCAACGGGAATCGCCGCAATCCATTCGGCAAGCGTTTTGTTTCTTCCCTGTCTTAAAAGATCGCGGGCATGATGGACGACCATCCTGGCAAGGTATAGCGCTTCTCCTGCATCGCAGTATAGCCTGGCCGCATATTCAATCTGACCGGTCTGTTCCAGAAGCAGGGCTGATTCTCTCCTGATTTCCGTCACCTTATCGGCTGAATACAGCGCCTTTACTTTGCTTTGCAGAAAATCCCGAAACAGCGGATGATATCGGTAATCATATCCGCTTCCGGAGAGCCTTTCCGTGAAATAATTATGATGGCTCAATATGGAAAGGATGCGCCCGGCCTGGCTGTTGCCTGTCAACGTGACCGTCTGGGAAACGTCAAGAGTGGGCAAAAAAGCGGTTTTAAGCAGAAATTCCCGGATGTCCTGAGGCGTTTTGTCGAATATTTCTCCGGCAAAATAATCAAATATTCTATTGTTGGCAATCTCGCTGGCCGGTTTAGCCCCGGTCGCTGCAAGCCTTGTCCGTTCGAGCATCAATATGATACCGGCTGCCCATCCTTCCGTCCGGTTATGCACGGCCCGGATGGATGCTTCATCCAGCCGGGGCAGGCGCGTGGACAAAAGCTCTTTTGATTCTTCAAAAGTAAAGCGAATGTCATTGTATTCCAGAAAGTTTATCTGATCATTGGCTTGCAGGCGGGCAAATGCGGCCGGCGGCTCGCTGCGACTGATGACCACAATGTGAATGCCTTCGGGGATGCCGTCAAAACCATCGGCAATCATGTCGTGAAACGGCGCGGCGGAAGGCACATCCTGATAATTGTCCAAAACGATGAAGAAACCGGCGGGGGACTGTGACCGGCGGGCAATCAGACGATTGTAAAGTTTTTCAAAATACCTGCGGGTGAAGACTGAAATACCGGCCAGATAATCCGGTGTAAGAAGAGGAAGTGGAGATTTGTACCTCGTTGCGGCTTTCGTTGCGGCAAGGCCCATATAATAGAAGAAAGTGGCGGGATCGGAGTCTCCTTCATCACAGGAATACCAGATGCCCGGAATTTTAAAGAAGTCCAGATAACCGGAAATCAGCTTTGTCTTACCGGCGCCGGCAGGCGACGCGACCCATAAAACCGGTTTATCCATCCGGTCGGTTATAAGGCTGAAAAGCCTGCGGCGCCGGACAACTCCGGCCACGCCCGGTCTCGTAATTTTTGCCAATAAGGTTTTTCCCGCCGCCATAACCCCGAACCGCATGAGAATAAAGCCTTTGATGCTCCTGTGCCGGAATCAAAGACCGCTCTGATAAATATCATGCCGCGCGGTTGAACGATAGTAATATTTTTTGCCTTGCGGCCACTCAGGAACGAAATGAATCTATTGCAACTTAGTTGCATTTTTGATAGGTGGAAAACGCTATGAAAAAAGAACGCCATCCAAACAAGGCCGCCCATACGTTGAAATCGGCCGGAATCAGTACAACGCAGCAACGCCTGGCTGTTTTGAACATCCTTCAGCAGGCCAGCAGGCCTCTCAGTGTCGGTGATATCCGCAAGCAGTTGGACCCCGCATCCAGTGTCAATAAAGTCACCGTTTACAGAATCGTTTCTCTTCTGAAAAAGCAGGGAATTGTGCGGGATATTTCGTCTGCAAGCGGCTCTCTATATTTTGAAATGGCGACTTCAGATCATCCGGTTCATCCTCATTTCAACTGCACGGGTTGCGGAACGGTCAATTGCCTGACTCCGCTGACCTTTTCACAGGCACGCCAGCTTTTGAACCAGCCGGACAACTTCAGTGTCGATCATATCGAAATCAATATTTCGGGACTCTGCAACGGATGCCTGCATGCAACGAAGTTGCAAAACAAAATTTTAAAGAAGGGACACAGATAATGCCTGCACGCAAAATTCTCGTGGGCCTGTTTTTGGCCCTTTGTCTGATCACATCCTGCACGCGGTCGTCCGAGCCTTCGGCAACGTCCGACAAACGCCTGAAAGTGATCGCCACCATTTATCCGCTTTACGATTTTGCGCGAATCGTCGGAGGAGATAAAGTAACGGCGTCCATGCTGATGCCCCCCGGTTCGGACGCGCATCACTACGAACTGAAGCCCGGCGATATCGTCAGGGTCAGCAAGACGGATATTTTTCTTTTCACCAGCTTTGAGATGGAGCAATGGGCCTACAAGATCATCCAGGCCGCAGCGGAAAACACGAATATGCTGGCGGTCGAAACCGGTCAGGGCGCTCATTTGCTTACGGTAGCCGAGTCTCCGGATCATCACGACGATCATTCGGAAGACTTACAGAATGAAGCCGGCGCGCATGCGACAAAATACGATCCGCACATCTGGCTGGATTTCGACAATGCCCGGAAAATGGTCGATAACATCGCCAAAGCCTTCATCAACAAGGATCCCAAAAACAGTGAATATTACAAAACCAACGCACAACGATACCAGCAAAGTTTAACGGCGCTGGATCAAAAATACCGCGCGGCATTATCCGGCTGTAAATCCAGAACGATCCTCCATGCGGGCCACTGGGCGTTTGCTTATCTGGCGCAAAGATACAATATAGGGTATATTTCAGCGTATAATGTTTCGGCCGACTCGGAACCGTCCCCGCAGCAGATGATGGCGCTCGTGGAACGGATTCGCTCGCAAAAACTGACCCACATTTTTTATGAGGACCTGACGGTTCCCCGGATGGCTCAGACGCTCTCGGCAGAGACAGGCGCCGGACTTCTCAAACTGAGCAACGGGCATGACATTGGCAAAAAAGAAATGGAAAGCAGGGCGTCGTTTCTTACATTGATGGAAAATAATTTAATCAGTCTCAAGCAGGGAATGCAATGCCGGTAATCCGCGTAGAAAATCTTTCTTTCCGATATAACGGGATGGAAGCCTTAAGCGGCATCACTTTCGCCGTGGAACAAGGCGATTATCTGGGCATTGTGGGCCCCAACGGATCGGGAAAAAGCACGCTGATCAAAAACATCCTCGGTATTTTGCGCCCCGGGCAGGGTGTGATTGAACTTTTCGGAACAAAGCTGGCTCATTTTCGCCGGTGGAATAAAATCGGCTATCTGCCCCAGCGGCTCAGCGCGCTGAACACGCACTTTCCCGCAACCGTGGCGGAAATCGTTCAAATGGGTCTGACCGATAAGAACAAGAAGGCGCTGCAAAAAGCACTGGATATGATGGCCATCGGCCATCTGTCCGCACGTCTGATCGGTGAACTCTCCTATGGGGAACAGCAGCGGGCCATGCTGGCAAGAGCGCTTCTGCGGCGGCCGGAACTGCTGATATTCGACGAACCCACCACGGCGCTCGACCCTGAAACCCGGGAAATTTTTTATGCCCTGACTCAGCAATTGAACAGGATGGAAGGAACGACCGTTCTCCTCATCACGCATGATATCGGCGTCATCGGCCAGTACGCGCAAAACCTGCTTTATATGGACAAAAAAGTGGTCTTCTCCGGAACCTTCAAAGACTTCTGCTCATCGTCGGATATGACGGGTCTTTTTGGTCCGGAAAGTCAGCATATCATCTGCCATCAGCATGATCACAGCGGAGGGCCGTGCTTATGACATTGACGGACATGCTCAGTTACGGATTTATTCAACGGGCCCTGATTGCAGGCGTTTTGATTGCGGCCGTTTGTGCGCTCTTGGGGCTTTTTCTGGTGCTCCGCCGTTTTTCGTTAATCGGCGACGGGCTGTCCCATACGACTTTCGGCAGCGTGGCCTTCGTCCTCTTCATCGGCATCAGTCCCCTTTATGTGACTCTGGCCTCCCTGCCGATCGTCATGCTGGCTTCGCTGGCCATCTACAAATTAACGTCATCCAGAAAAATAAACGCCGATGCGGCCATCGGCATTGTTTCCTCTCTGGGAATATCGGCGGGAATTATTCTGGCCAGCCTTTCCGGGGGATTCAATATCGATTTATTCAGCTATCTTTTCGGAAACATTCTGACGGTCAATCCCACCGAGCTTTATCTTTCCCTAATCTTTCTGGCAATCGTCGCAGCCGTTGTCATTTATTTTTACAACGACCTGTTCGCCGTCACATTCGATCAGGAACTCGCGCAGAGCATGGGCATCAATACGCGGCGCATCAACATCATTTTATTTTTGCTGACCGCCGTTGCGGCTGTCTTATCCATGAAAGTGGCGGGCATCATGCTGGCCTCCGCTTTATTGATTCTGCCGGCCCTTACCGCCCTGCAGCTTTCGGTAAGCTTTAAGGCGACGCTGGTCGCCGCCGTTTTTTTTGCCGCTCTGGCGGTTATTTGCGGTATTTTTTTCGCTTTTCTGCTAAACGTACCGGCGGGGCCTTCTATCGTCCTTTTTAATGTCTGCTTTCTTTTTATAACGTTCACGGTCAAAAAGATCTCCACTAGGCAGGGGTAAAGCATGACATCGTTTTTAAAAAATATCGCAACATCTTCCAATCTGCTCTTTATCGCCGCTATTGCGCTGGGCATGGTCTTGCCTCAGGCGGCGTTTGTGACATTTTTTTTCATTCTGCCGGCGTTAACCGTCATTCTCACCGTCACCCTGCTTCGCTATCCCAGAGGTTTTTTCCGCCAGCCCAAAAAGCTCATCCCCGCAACTCTTCTGGGCAACCTCATGAATTATATTATTCTCGGCAACATCATCATCCTGGGAAGTATTTTTTTAATTCGCGATGAAAGGATATGGGTAGGCATGGTCCTGATCGCCGCCATGCCGCCTGCCGTATGCATTCTTTCCCTGGGGGAAAAAATCCTTGCGGATCAATTATTGACGCTTGCCGGATTGGCCGGAACGTATGCGGCCGCCGTCATCCTGACGCCGCTGATCGGCATCGCCTTTTTGAAATTTATCCCCATCTCCTATACGAAACTGATCGTCCTGGTTTTATCTCTGATCGCCTTGCCGCTGATTTTTTCGCGGATGGCCCTGGACAGAAAATGGGAAAACGAGATCCGGAACCGGGCCGGACAGATCACCGACGGGTGCTATTTCATCATTTATTACACTCTCGCGGCGCGCAATGCCGAGTTGATTAAACAATGGCCAGTTGAACTCCTCCTTATTTCAGCCATCGCCATTGTGTCGATTGTGCTGGTCAACGGGGGATTCTTTCTGATCCGCAGATTCTACAAATTCGACGATCAGTATCTTTTTTCGCTCCTTCTTCTGGGGACGATGAAAAACTATGGACTGGCGGGCGTTATCGCTCTTTATGTTTTCCACAGCGCAGCGGCGCTTCCTGCTTTAATTTTTTCCATCTTCATGTTTTTCTATTGCTTCTGGCTTAAAGTTAAGACAGGACGTCCCTCCCCTGCACCTTTCTGAATTCCGGATATCTGACGATTTGACAAATTGATTCCCAAACCTATACTAAAGCCAATAATACAAGAAAGGAGACATGAGATATGGCCATAACTTTACCCGAACTGCCTTACGCGAAGGAAGCGCTTGCACCATATATCAGCGCAAACACCCTGGAGTTTCATCACGGAAAACATCACAAAACTTATGTAGACAATTTAAACAAGCTGACAGCCGGAACTGATCTGGAAGGCAAATCCCTGGAGGATATTATCCAGGCCGCATCCAAAGATGCAACAAAGGCCGGTATTTTCAATAATGCCGCGCAGATCTGGAATCATTCATTTTACTGGAAATGCCTCAAACCCGGCGGAGGCGGCACACCTTCCGGAGCGATAGCGGCCAAAATCAATACGGCTTTCGGCGGCTACGATAAATTTGTTGAAGAACTGAAAAATGCCGGCGCTACGCAGTTTGGCAGCGGTTGGGCCTGGCTCGTTCTGGATGGAAACGATCTGAAAGTAACAAAAACCCCCAACGCCGATACGCCGCTTGTCCACGGCCAGAAGGCCCTTCTGACCATTGACGTCTGGGAACACGCCTATTACCTGGATTATCAGAACCGCCGTCCGGATTATATCGCCGCAGTCATTCAGAATTTGATTAACTGGGATTTTGTTAATTCCAACCTGGGCTGACGGACACGAAAAGATCATCGACGCAGTCAGGATGACTAAAAAAAAGGGGGCTTGAAAAACAAGCTCCCTTTCTTTTCATATAAAAAACTTTTGCAGGATTGCCTATTCTTTACCGTCGACCCGATCTTTCAACTCTTTTCCTACTTTGAAAAAGGGCAGCTTTTTGGGTTCGACTTTTATCTTTGTTCCCGTTTTCGGATTTCTTCCCGTATAGGAACCATATTCTTTAACAACAAAGCTGCCGAAACCGCGAATTTCGATCCGACCGCCGTTTTTCAATTCATCAGTGAAACCTTTGAACACAAGATTAACCACATCGATAGCTTTTTTTTCCGTTAAATTCAGCTTTTTGCTCAAAGCTTCAATGAGACCGGATTTATTCATAGATCCTCCTTACGTACTATTTACAGCGGAAATCGCCTGATGTTTATGCCAGTCGCCTTTCACGGCACTGACTATGATTTATTTTTTTTTGTTTGTCAAGAATATTTTTACCTTTTTTGCCTTGCGGATTCCCCGGTTAGCTCTCTAATCTCTCTGCCGGTAAGATGCCTCCATTGCCCTTCTTTCAATCCCGCCAGTGTGATTTTTCCGATGGATTCGCGGACCAGCCTTGTGACCTGGCGTCCACAGGCTTCAAAACCACGGCGAATAATCCGGTTTCTGCCCTCGCGAAGCGTCAGGGAAAGCCAGGTGCTTTTGTCGTTAAACTTTTCAATTTTCAGATTTTCGGGTCTGAAAGCGCCGTCCGGCAGCACAATGCCTTTACTGATTTGTTTTAATTCTTCAGAGCTTAAGCGGCCCGTGATCTTGACGCGGTAAGTCTTGGGAATCTCATAGCGGGGATGCTGCACTTTTTGCGCGAAAGCTCCGTCATTGGTTAAAAGCAGGAGCCCGGACGAATCATAATCCAGCCTCCCAACGGGATAAACACGCTCTCCCACATCGGCCACCAGATCGACAACCGTCGGCCTTTTTTCCGGATCGGACATGGTCGTGACATATTCCGAGGGCTTATACAGCGCAATATAGCAAAGGTCTTTTTCGACGGAAATCGTCTTGCCGTCAACGCGGATGACGTCTTTTTGCGGATCGGCTTTGACGCCCAGTTCGGTCACCACTTCACCGTTGACACTGACCCGTCCTGACGTAATCAGCTTCTCGGCGTGACGCCGCGAATCGACTCCCGCCGCGGCAATAATTTTTTGCAAACGTTCTTTCATAAAAGGGGCTCGTCGTCGGTATTTTCCGCGGCATCCGCAACGGTTTCAGGCGTTCCCGGGTCTTCTCCGGATTCGTCCGCCGAAACCTTTTCTTCCGGCAACTCCGATAACTGCGAAGCCGCCGCACCCGATGTCTCTTCATGAATTTCCGCGACCGGCAGTGCTTCCTCAACCGCCGGGATCTCCTGGATTTCAGAAACATCCTCTGCGGCCTGGACGGCCTCTACAGCCTCCTTGTCCTTACTGAGTTCGTCAAAGTCAATCGTTTCCTGCTCATAGACTTCCTGGTGTTCCGTGATCTCTTTTAATTCTCGCATGGTGGGCAGGTCGGTCAGTTCCTTGAGGTTGAAGACTTCCAGAAATTTTTTTGTGGTGCCGTAAATGATGGGTTTGCCCGGCACGTCTTTTCTTCCGACAATGCGGATGAGCTTCTTTTCCATCAGGCCCTTCAGCGGAGCGCTGACGTCGACGCCGCGGATGCTTTCGATTTCGGCTTTTACAATCGGCTGACGGTAGGCGACAATCGCCAATGTCTCCAGAGCGGCGGGCGAAAGCGACGTGGGTTTTACCCCTTTGAGTTTTTTCACCCATGCAGCCAGCGCGGGACGTGTGCGAAACTGGTAACCGCCCGCCACCTCCTGAATACAGATTCCGCTTTCGCGTCCGTCATAGTCGGCGATGAGCTTGTCAATGGCAGCCTTGATTTCATTCTTTTCAACGCCCTCGAGAACCGGATAGATTTTCTCCACCACCAGTGGCGCTTCCGACGCCAGTATCAACGCTTCAATTATAGCCGTTAAATTTTCCATTTAAGACTCCACAGCAGGGAATATTCGAATGGCGCCGAACGCGGCTGTCTGATATGCCTTGATCATCTTCAGTTTGATCAGCTCCAGCATGGCCAGAAACGTATAAACAATCCGTCGGCGGTCTTTTTTCTCACCCAGCAGTTCTTCAAAAGTGAGGCTTTTCTCACGGATGAGGCGTTCCATGACATCATTGATGATTTCCGTCAACGACAATTTTTCCAGATCGATTTCCAGAAGCTCTTTTTTATCCAGGCGCGACACCAAGGCGTGCAACGCTTCAATGAGTTCGAAAATGCTCACTTCGATCAGTTCATCATCGCCTGATGCCCGATTTTGCTTTTCTTCCGGTAGAGCCGCCGAGCGTTTGAAAACATCCCGTTCCAGAAGAGGCCTATGCGCCAGATTGGTGGCGGCTTCCTTGAAGGCCTGATATTCCAGAAGCTGTTTGACCAGTTCGGCGCGCGGATCATCTTCCTGTTCATCTTCGGAGGGTTCCTCCGGCACAGGCAAAAGCAGCCTGGACTTGATATGAATCAGCGTGGAAGCCATGACCAGATATTCTCCCGCCAGATCCAGATTGAGCGATTTGATGATATTGAGATAGTCGAGATACTGCTGTGTGATCAGCGCGATGGGAATGTTGTAAATATCGATCTCATTTTTTTTGATCAGATACAAAAGCAGATCCAGCGGACCTTCAAAGACGTCCAGCTTGATGGCATAATCGGACTTGATTTCTTCTTCGATCATAGGCGCCTTTAAATTTTTACAGCCTCGCGAACCTCATCCATGGTCTGGCGGGCAATTTTGGTTGCGCGGGCGTTGCCATCCGCAATAATGTCGTAAATTTGATCCAGATGACTTGTATAGTGATCCATCCGCTCATGAACCGGATTCATGGCTGCTTCAATGTTCGCCGCCAGTATTTTTTTACAGTCCGTACAACCGATTCCCGCCACGCGGCATTCCTTATTGATGGAAGACACCTGCTCCGTGGTCGAGTACAATTTATGAAACGTAAACACATTGCAGATATCAGGATCCCCCGGATCCTTTTTTCTCATCCGTTGCGGATCCGTGAACATGGTTGCGACTTTCTGGCGCAGTTCCTGTCCCCGGTCGGCAATGTAAATGGAATTTTCATAAGACTTGCTCATCTTCCGTCCGTCAATCCCCAGAAGCTTCGGCACACTGGCTAAAAGCGGTTCCGGAACCGGGAAGACTTCTTTCTGGTAGATAAAATTAAAACGCCGCGCTATTTCGCGCGTCAGTTCGATATGCGGCAACTGATCCACGCCGACCGGGACGCCGTAAGCTTTATACATGATAATGTCCGCCGCCTGCAAGACAGGGTATCCCAGGAAGCCGAATGTGGAGAGGTCTTTTGACGACAACTCCGCCTGCATTTCCTTATAGGTGGGATTGCGTTGCAGCCAGGCCAGCGGCGTAATCATGGAGAGCAGCAAAAATAATTCCGCATGCTCTTTCACGGCGGATTGCACAAAAAGCGTGCTTTTTTGCGGATCGAGGCCGGCGGCCAGCCAGTCCACGACCATGTTCACACCGTTGTCTTTAATGCAATCCGTCGAATTGTACTCGCTTGTGATGGCATGCCAGTCCGCCACAAAATAAAAACAATCGTAATCGCCGCTTTCCTGCAAGTTAACCCAGTTGGCCAGGGCGCCGTGCAAATTGCCCAGGTGCAACCTTCCGGTGGGTCTCATCCCGCTGAGAATTCTTTTCTTCGTCAAATCAAAAACTCCTTAACGTTATAACTTTAAAACGGATAGATGCACTAAGGCCTCCGATTGTCAACTCATAATGCGGAGGCCTTAGATTAAGTATTATTTAACCCGAAAATACTATTTCACTTTGTCGGCCAGAGTTTTGCCGGCTTTGAATTTCACAACTTTCTTTGCGGGAATTTTGATGGTTTTGCCGGTCTGAGGATTTCTGCCCTCTCTTGCTTTTCTTTTGATCACGGAAAATGTGCCGAAACCAACGAGCCCCAGTTTACCGGTCTTCTTGAGTTCTTTGGTGACCGCTGTCACATAGGCATCAAGCGCAGCTCCCGCCGCGACCTTGGAAATCCCCGCTTCGTTCGCCATCACTTCGATCAATTCTGCCTTCGTCATACTCTTAATCCCCCTTTCATAAAATTAAACGTTTAATTTTATAACCTGCCGCTTCCTGCGGATACTCGCTTAATGTATTTCGGACTCTGCTTATTTGACGAAGCATGAAAATGCTTCAAACTCGCGCTACGCCTAACACAAAAAAAAATATACCGCAAGGAGAAATTGCCTGCGAAGCGTTTGTCTCCCAGCAACAGCGCGCCTTCCAGCCGGGTCGTTCCTCGCAAAAAAGATAGTCATCAAAAAAGATTGAAAGCCGCCGTCATCTTTGACAAGGTCGCCTGCATGTGTTAAAAAATTAAGAACAAAGATCGTTTGGGAGTCTTGATGAAATACTCCGTAAAACAGATGCTGCAAGGCTGGTTTGCGCTCTCCCGTCCGCCTTTCCACATCGTCGGCATTTTACCGTTTCTTCTAGGAACCTTTCTGGCTTACCGGCTGGCGTACGTTTTCAGTCCGGTGGTGTTCATTTTAGGCGTGGCAGGCGTCATTCTGATCATGCTTTCGACATACCATGCCGGCGAATACTTTGATTATCAGGAGGATGCCGCGGCAAACCGCCTGCATTCCAACCCTTTTGCCGGCGGATCCCGCCTCATTCCCCGAGGGGAAATGCCTCGTGCCGTGGCCCTGTGGACCAGTATCATCTCGCTTTTGGCCGCCCTCGGAATCGGCCTGATTCTTCAATTCATTTATAAGACCGGCCCTTACACCCTCTTACTGGGCGCTCTGGGAGCGCTGCCCGGCTTTTTCTATTCGACGGAACCGATTCGGCTGGTCAAACGCGGCGTGGGTGAAATTTTCATCGGTTTTTGTTACGGATGGCTTCCGGTGGCTTCGGCTTACTACATTCAAACCGCAGCGGTTGCCCCGGTGATCCACTGGATGAGCCTGCCCATCGGTTTTTCCATTTTCAATGTCATCTTGCTCAATGAGTTTCCCGACTACGAAGCCGATGGCGCCACAGGCAAAAAGAATCTACTCTACCGCATCGGAAAATTCAAAGGCAAGATGCTCTACATCGCCTTTAACGCACTGACGTGCGCGACGATGATGCTGTCTCCGTTGTTCGGCGTTTCAGCAAAAGTCATTTTATTTTATTTTCCCTTCCTCCTGATTGCACTATACCTGATATTCCTGATGATTAAAAATCGTCATGAAGACGCCCGCAAGCTGGAAGTGATGTGCGGACTGAATATTGCTGTAAACGTAGGAACAGCCCTAGCTTACATTCTTGCTTATATTTGAGAAACCAATGAAAAAAACGAACGTGAAAGCATTTTACAATCCTCCTTCCCTGCTGTTTCGGCAACTGGGCAGCACGCTTCTGATGGGCTACCTGAATCGATGGCGCCACTTCCCCGGCTGGCTGGTCCATCATGGCTTTTCATCCATGCCAGTGGCAAACGGCGCATGGGGCATGGGTTGCATCGGCTATCCGGGACATCCCGTCTGGGAAGTCACAGGCGCCTGCAACCTGCGCTGCATCCACTGCCATGCAACAAGCGGTCAGGCCGCCGCCGATGAACTTTCAACCGATGAAGGTAAACGGCTCATCGATGAACTGGCGGCTCAAAGTGAATTCCGGACGCTGATTTATACAGGAGGCGAACCGCTGGTTCGTCCTGATATTTTTGAACTCCTGCGGCATTCCCAGAAGGCCGGCCTGTCCAACATTATCGCCACCAACGGGACGCTGATCGATGATGAGATGGCTTTCAAGCTGAAAGATCACGGCGTGGTCTGCAACGCCATCAGCTTTGACGCGGCCCGGGCATCGGTCCATGATATGGTGCGCAACAAACCCGGCTCTTTTGATCTGGCGGTACGGGCCATAGAAGCGACCAAAAAAGCGGGGATTCTTCTGCAAATCAACACAACCGCCATGGAATATAACATGCCGTATCTGCCGGAACTTATCGATTTCGCCGATTCGACCGGGGCAGGCATCATGCTGATGTATCAACTGGTTGCCGTCGGGCGCGGTGAAAAGATTGAAAAGGCGACACTCAAGAAAAGCGCCAACCGGCATTTGAGCGAACTGATCTCCGTTAAACAAAAAACCGCCAAAACGATCATCGAACCGGTCGCCGGTCCTCAATACTGGCCATATCTCCTGGAAAAAGGCGGCATCCGCGGGGGCTTAATGCTGAAGATGGCCGGAAAGGTATTTCACGGCTGCGCCGCCGCCCGCGGCTTTGTTTACATCAAGGCCAACGGGGATATCTGGCCCTGTCCGTTTGTAGAAGTAAGCGGCGGCAATGTCCGGGAAAAAAGTTTTTCCGATATTTACCGCAAGTCGAAATTATTTGAGGACTTGCGGCATCGGGAAGAAAAGCTCGGCGGCCTGTGCGGGGAATGCCAGTATAAAACCGTGTGCGGCGGATGCCGCGGCCGTGCCCATGCATACAGCGGCGATTATCTTGCGGAAGATCCACGCTGCTTTATCCGGGAAAAAACAAAACCCTGATAAATCGCAGCTTCCCTGTCCGATCATTAGCCGTTTTCCTGTTAAATTATGTAAATTCGCATATCTTCAATTTGACATTAAAATAAAGGAGTTGTATTATATTCACACGTATTGTTTAGATGTTGCCAAGGGACTGACGATATCTCGGAAAATGACTACTGCTCATACTTTGTCAGCTTTGGCATTTTATGCAATCGCTTCCGGAAAAAAAGATTAAATTTATTCCAATCCCCATCCGATTATCCATTATAGAAGTATTGTTTTGGTTCATCGTCTGCGGTTTCGTTCAGGTAACAACCCTTTCAGGTGTAATCAACTTTGATTTTCCACACATTCGGTACCGGAAGAACCGGCAAGACCATTCATTCGTGAGGCAATCAGCCTTAGCAATGGAGTTTTGAGGTAACATCTTTGAAACACAAGTCCTTCAGACATGGAAAAGCACTGATTGCTTTTATCGTGTTTTTTATGGTCATGGGACAGACTGTTGTCTTTGCCGCCGACAGTTTCAAAACCCTGCCGGCCAGGACCATTCCTTCGTCCTATAAGCAATATGATCAAATCATCGTTAAATATCAGGACCCGGCATTTGTTCGCGGCGCCGCCGCCCAGAAGACAACCTTTTCGATGATCACTAACCGTGTCAGCAGCATGGCTTTATCTTCCGGTGTAAAACTCTCGCATCACCGCTTCATGTCCGGAGACGGACATGTATTAAAGCTGCCGCAGAAAATGACTCTGACGGAAGCTCAGAATATTGTACAAAATCTGAAAAACAATAAGTATGTCGCTTATGCGGAACCTGATGTCCGGATGTTTCCTCTGGCCATACCAAACGATACGCTTTATTCCAGCCAGTGGCATTATCATTCATCAAACATCGAACCGGCCGGTATCAACCTGTCTTCAGCATGGGATTTAACCACAGGATTGTCCACGACAATCGTGGCCGTCATCGACACAGGCATTGTGGCTCATGCCGACCTGACCGGGCGCACGGTTGCGGGATATGATTTTATTGCCGATACGGACACCGCCAACGACGGGGACGGCCGGGACAGCGATCCGTCCGATCCGGGAGACTGGGTTACGTCTGAGGAAAGCAGCAACAAAAGCGGCAGTTTCTATGAGTGCGAGGTAACCGACAGCGGTTGGCACGGAACTCATGTTGCAGGGACTATAGGCGCTCTCACGAATAATTCAACTGGTGTTGCCGGTGTCAACTGGTCGGCCAAGATTCTTCCGGTGCGTGTTTTAGGCAAATGCGGCGGATATACATCCGATATTATCGACGGCATGCGCTGGGCGGCAGGTCTTTCCGTCTATGGGGCTCCGACCAATCCGAATCCCGCTAAAATCCTGAATTTGAGTCTGGGCAGCGCCAACTCCTGCGGCTACTTCATGCAAAACGCTGTGTCGGATGTTCTGGAAACCGGAGTAACGATCGTTGCGGCGGCCGGCAATGAAAGTGAAAATGCATCTAATTTCTCACCGGCCAGTTGTACCGGCGTCATCAGCGTTGCGGCACTCAATCGTTCGGGCGGCCTGGCCTCATACAGCAACTACGGCTCCGTCGTTAAAATCGCGGCGCCGGGAGGCGGCGACAATTTAGGAAGTATTCTGTCAACCGTCAACACCGGGACAACATCGCCGGACACCAGCGGCGGCGACACGTATGCTTACTACAATGGAACGAGCATGGCAACGCCTCATGTATCGGGTGTCGCCTCCCTGATTCTGGCGCTGAACCCATCCTTTACGCCAAGTCAGATCCTGGCGCGCATCCAGTCATCCGCTCGCGCTTTTCCCTTGGTCATGGAATCGCCCTGTACAATCGCCACCTGCGGCGCCGGTATTCTCAATGCGGCGGCGGCTGTTGCGGCGGATGTCGGCATCAGTATGACCGCTTCCGTGGAACCGGCCAGCACCGGACAAGCATTGACCTATACGATTACCGTTGTAAGCAACGGGCCGGGCCCGGCGGATTCGGTGACCGTTACCGACGCACTTCCGCCCGGCGTTACATTTTCGTCCGCGACACCCAGTCAGGGATCGTGCAGTGGCGGCAGTACTATTACCTGCAGCTTGGGCAAAATCACATCAGGTTCCGCGGCAATGATCGCCCTGACCGTCATCCCCGGCACAGCCGGAACCATCAGCAACACAGCTTCTGTTACAACGAGCATCTATGACACGAACTCAACCAATAACAGCGCATCGGTTGCCACCACCGTCGAAGGGTCCACACCGCCTGGAAATACGACGTCCACAGGCGACGGCGGGGGTGGAGGCGGAGGATGTTTCATTGCAACAGCGGCATACGGCTCGTATATGGAAAAACATGTGAACGTTTTACGCGAGTTTCGTGACCGCATTCTGATGACGGGTTCGGCGGGCCGAGCTTTTGTCCGGTTCTACTATGAAAACAGTCCGTCTGTTGCAAACCGGATCAGCCGCTCCGAAACATTGCGTCTCTTGACCCGTATCATTTTAATGCCTTTTGTGGGCATGGCTTATCTGACGCTTGCCTGCGGCGCTGACGGCATTTTAATCATGTTACTTTCTATGTTATTTGCCGCGCAGATTGCACGCTGGGGCGTCCGGAATCGAATGCCCCGGACCCAACACCGCGTGCAGCAATATTAATCACGTTACTTTTTTGCAGGAATATCCAGCGATTCGCAAAGAATCTCCACAGGATCATAAGCCGTCATACCGGAGAGCCCGCTCAGTTGCATCCGGCAGGACCCGCAATCCGCCACAATAGCTTCCGCACCGGTCTTTTTAATCAGTGATACGGCGCGATTCCCCAGTTGAACCGCCGTGGCTTCGTTGATCATCTTAAAACCATAACTCCCGTTAAGACCGCAGCAGGCATCATCCAGAATTCGACATTCAAGTCCCGGAATCAGCTTCATCAGATTCGCCGCAGGATAACCGATTCTCAACGCCCGCAAGTGGCAGGGAATATGGTAGGCGAGTTTTCGCCTAATCTCTTTAAATTCAGGGTGGACAACCTTTTCGTCGATCAGTTTGAGAATATATTCGTGCAGGTCGTAACTGTTCTCCGCAACTTTTTTCGCTTCGGGAATGTCCATAACACCCTGATAATCGTGAAGCAGGCACAACCCGCAGGACGTGCAGGTGTATACGACATCATATCCGGCATCGATATAATTGGAAAGCGATGCGACATTCCTTCGGGCAAAAGATCTCGCCAAAGACAGATTCCCGTTGCCCAGCGCAGGCAGACCGCAACACCACTGAGGCGGCAAAACGACATCGACGGAAAAGGATTGCAGCATGCGGACGATTTTTCTGCCGATATCCGGACGGTAAAAATTGATGAAGCAGCCGTGGAAAAAAGCGACTTTCCGGACCGACCGGCTGCGCACTTTTTTCTCCCAGCGCAGTGTCTTGAAGCTGAACTTCGGAAAAGGGATATAGGTGGCAATGCCCATGTGCCTGAATATTTTTTTACCGATTTTCGTTGAGGCGAATTTATTGGCCAGCGGCGCTGTGATGGACCCGAGCGTGGACAAATAATAGTTATTGGCAAAAAGCAGATGCGCAGCCGTGTGCGGGTGTTGCATTCCGTAGCGCTGCTGCGCCCTCAGAATCATCTGCGCCGGATCCACGCCGCAGGGACAGGCCATATCGCATCGTTTGCACTGGCTGCACAGCATTACCCATTCGTCGACGGATTTTTCCCGGTCGCTGCGGAAACGCTGTGCATCGGGACCAGCCTGTTTGGGACCGGGAAAAGCGGGATTGACGCGGAAAACAGGACAGTTTTCCACGCAAATCGTGCAGCGTATGCAATGTTCGTAATTCATCGCAGATACTCCAGGCATGACGCTGCCGCCGCATACGCCGAAGCCAGGGCGAACCCGTGGCCGCAGCCGTTTTTGAGGGTATCCAGATGAGCTACAATGGCGCCGCAGGCGAAGACATTTTCCCAGGGACTCTCCACCGGCCGGAAAGACGAATCAACGAGAATACCCGCCCTGCCGATACCGTGGTTTTGCGAAAAATAATCCTGCTCATACCATTCTTCCCACTTGCCGGGCACAAACACGGGCAGATCGAAAACCTTCTCGACAATTCTGTCCCGCCGGGCATGGAGACCGCCGCCGACAAACGATCCGGTCGCCAGGATAAATACTTTCGCATTAAGACTGATGGGTCTGCCTTGCGATTCGGCCATCACCGCTTCGATTTGCCGGCCTGCTTTTTCTACGCCGATAACCGGCCAACCCCAGTAAATCACGCCTCCCTTCCGCCGGAACCGGTCTTTCAGGGCATTAAAAAGCCTCCTGCCGGGCATGGACGGTGGTATCGTGGGAATCTCAAAGACAGGCCTCCCCAGGCGATATTCGATTTTCCGGACAATTTCCGCCGAAGACTCCAGACCCAAGACGGCGGGAAAGGCAATTTTATCCTCACGAACGCAGAGCTGTTCCAGCCACAGAATAAACGCCTCAAGAAAGGCGTCATCTTCAAAATTAGCGGCAATACCCATGGTTGTGGCGGCGCCGGCATCGTAAGTTGAAAAAGACGCATTGTGCAGACGGGATGTGATGTAGCTGGGATAGAAATCTTTCAGCCCCGCGAAGGTGACAATATGAATTTTTTCATCCTCGCTTTGCGCGGAAGCCTTCATGGTTGAGGGCGTCAAACAGGTGGTTTTAAAAGTGCCGATAGCGGAAAGCACCCGACGGTTCTGATCCGGCGTACCCGTGTAAGGCAAGGCCGGGTCCACCATGAGCTCCTGAAAATCGGAAAGCGCCCGGCGAATCATTTCCGGAGGCACAAGATGAAACGGATGTTCGGAAGGCAGTCCTTCAATACCTCGCAGAGGACTTTCTTCGCACGAGCACACATCGATGCATCCGGTGGAAAGGCAGGCTGTCGGCTCTCCCGTCGTCACGAGCGCCACTTTCCAGCCTTCAGCGGAAAGCCTGGCGCCCGCTGTCAATCCCGCTACACCTGCGCCAATCACGATAACATCGTATTCAATGACGCTCACTTGCTTTTCTCCATCGCCAGAATGCCCCGATAGATGTATTCGACCAGTTGCTCCTCGCGCAGTTGATCGCCCCACAACGCATAGCGGATACCGCGAAACCGCCGCTGGAGAAAGTCCCGTTGGGACTGCACGGACTGCTCCGCCGTCAGCATATTCATTTCATGCATGATCCCGATGGCCCGAAACGTGCAAAACCCGCCCTGACACGGCCCCATCCCCAGACGCGTGCGATGAGAGATATCCCCCACATTCCTTGTGCCCGTCTGGTCGATGATGCGTTCCACATCCTTACGGCCAACCAGTTCGCATTCACAGATAATATCCTTCATATCCGCCAGACGCTTGGAAAGAGGATAACCACTGAGCTCTTCCTGTCCATCGAGCGGTTTTTCGGCTGTTTCACAGTCCCTCTTCAGATTGAAGGCCTTCATAATGGCATC
Source organism: Smithellaceae bacterium (assembly GCA_963682105.1). Taxonomy (GTDB): domain Bacteria; phylum Desulfobacterota; class Syntrophia; order Syntrophales; family Smithellaceae; genus UBA8904. Next base: position 5,155,842 of record OY821638.1, on the reverse strand, counting down.
CACCATCTTCTCGGCCATCAATCGGAAGGTGGTAAGTTTTCCGCCAACAATACTGTACATCCCGTTTTCGTGGTCGATAATTTGAAATCCGCGGGAAATCTCACGGCTGTCCTGCTTTTGCGATTTCAAGAGTGGTCGGACCCCCGAAAACGCCCGGATGATGCGAGTCGAATTGAAATGAGGAACCATCCTTCCCGCCTCATTGATGATCGTATCTACTTCGGCCGATTGTATCGGAATCATGTCCGGATCTTCCACGGTCAGTGAGGTCGTGCCCGCCAGGCAGACGGCTTCATTGGGAACGATAATGTCGCCGTCGGACGCCGGACGCAGGCGGTTGAGAACCATATCCGTCAGGCGGTGATTGGTAATCACCAGCGACCCCTTGGACAGGGTAAGCGGCACTTCACAGCCGGCCAGCCTCGCGACCAGATCGGTCCAGGCGCCGGAAGCATTGACAATGAGATTGCCGTGAATCTCGCGCACTTCGCCGGTCGACGCATCCAGAGCCTTCACTCCAATGCAGCGCCCGTGCGATTTTACAAAATCGATGACCTTGTGACGGATAAAAATGATGCCGTCATGCAATTGCGACGTGCGGATATTGAGCATGCACAGGCGGAAAGGATCGATGGAGCAGTCAGGAACCCGGATGGCCTCTTCGAGTTCCGGATTGAGATTCGGCACCAGTTCCAGCGCCTTTGTTGCGGATAGAATTTCCGTGGGGATGCCGATTTCATCACAGCTTCTCAAAAACCGTTCGCGGTAGCGCTTGGAGTCGCCGGGAAGCCTTACAAAAAGCCCGCCGGTCTGTTCCACACATTTCCAGCCGATGCGGCGCAGGATCATGTTTTCATCGTAACATTCTTTCGCCGCAACGGGATCGGACGCCGCATAACGCCCGCCGCTGTGCAGCAGGCCGTGACAGGCCCCGGTGGCCCCCGCCGCAAAATCACCCTTCTCGATCAGACAGTGCGGAATGCCGCGAAGCGCCAGATCCCTTGCGATCCCGCACCCCGTCGCCCCTCCGCCGATAATAATAACATCCGTCTTGATCATAGATAATGCCTATATTGAGCTTTTTGACTTGAAACCTCCCCTCCCCTTGAGGGAGGGGATTGAGGGGAGGGGTGAAATGTTAATATTAAAGATACATTCAGCATTTTTCACCCTCACCCTGACCTCTCCCATCAAGGAAGAGGGAACATCGGAAAAGTCCTACGCACCGTGTTGCCCAACCCATATCTCCTGTAGGGAAAGGCTTATGACCTTTAGGTTATTTCAAACCATTCCCTACTCTTTGTGCCTCTGTGCCTTTCTTACTCTTCTTCCCAATTTCTTGCTCTTTCCACTGCCTTCTTCCATTTAGCGTAAAGCGCATGCCTCCTGCCCTCTTCCATCGCTGGCTCAAATCGGCGATCGACTTTCCGTTTTTCGGCAATGGTTTCCTGATTCTTCCAGAAGCCCACCGCCAGTCCGGCCAGATACGCCGCGCCCAGCGCGGTTGTTTCGATCACTTCCGGACGCTCCACCGGAACGCCCAGAATGTCGGCCTGAAACTGCATCAGGAAATTATTGGCGCAGGCGCCGCCGTCGACCCGCAACTCGCGAAGGTCAATGCCGCACTCGGTGCGCATGAGTTCCAGGACGTCGCGCGTCTGATAGGCGATGGATTCGAGCGTCGCCCGGATAATGTGGTTGCGGGTCGTGCCGCGGGTAAGCCCCAGAATCGCACCGCGCGCGTACATGTCCCAGTAAGGCGCGCCCAGCCCCGTAAAGGCTGGCACCACATAAACGCCCTGTGAATCGGGAACCTTGGTTGCAAAGTATTCGCTGTCGGATGCGTCATAGACAACCCGCAAACTGTCGCGCAGCCACTGAATGGCCGCTCCGGCCACAAAGATGCTGCCTTCCAGCGCGTATTCGATCTTGCCGCCCACCCCCCAGGCAATAGTGGTCAGAAGACCTTTTTCCGAATGCGCCAGCGTCCCGCCAGTATTCATCAACATGAAACATCCGGTCCCGTAAGTGTTTTTGACCATGCCGGGCGCAAAACAGGCCTGACCGAAAAGCGCCGCCTGCTGATCGCCCGCGTCTCCGGCAATGGGAATTTCGGCGCCCAGCACCTTCGAATCCGTCATTCCATAGACGGCGGATGAGGGTTTGACTTCGGGCAGCATGGATGCGGGAATATCGAGCCTCTGCAAAATCGTCTCGTCCCATTTCAGGGTTTTGATGTTAAAAAGCAGTGTCCGGGAAGCGTTGGAATAATCGGTCACATGCACCCCGCCCCTGGTTAAATTCCAGATCAGCCAGGTATCGACGTTGCCGAAAAGCAGTTCGCCCTTTTTTGCCCGATCTCTGGCGCCCTCGACGTTGTCGAGAATCCATTTGATTTTGGTCCCCGAAAAATAGGCGTCAAGCACCAGTCCGGTGTTTTCGCGGATATACGGTTCAAAGCCCGCGGCCTTCAGCTCGTCGCAGATGGCCGACGTCCGCCGGCACTGCCAGACAATCGCATTATATATCGGTTTGCCGGTCTGCCTCTCCCAGACGATGGTGGTTTCGCGCTGATTGGTAATGCCGATGGCGGCGATCTCTTCGGCGGCAATGCCGGTCGTGGCCAAAAGTTCGCTTACCACGCCGCTTTGCGATCCCCAGATTTCCATCGGATCGTGTTCCACCCAACCGGCTTTGGGATAAATTTGCGTAAATTCCTTCTGGGCGATTTTGACGATTCGTCCGTCGGCATTGTACAAAATAGCGCGGGAACTGGTCGTTCCCTGATCAAGAGCAAGAATATATGCTTTGTTCATCGGATCACTCCTGAGAGTTATGAAATGCGGTGCATTCTACCGTAATAACTATGACATAACACTTTGGGTTTTCCAAATAAAAAAATGGAGCCAACGGAACAAATTTAAAAGAGAGGTTAAAGCATTCGCCTTAACCTCTCTTTCGAACACATTGGAGTCTCCGGATGAGCACGGAGCTTATTTCACGCGGCCCTTCTTCCAGGCGGCAATGAGCTTATCATAATCAACGGTTTCGCCTTTGGGTTTTTCGTTGGCGAGTTTCGCCTGAGGCGCGACGCCTCCCGGCCGGCCCAGATAGGTCTTTTCGTCAACGCACTTGTTGAGTTTGGGACCTTTGGCACCCTGCACCCCCGAACGTTCGATGCGTTCCATAACGGCGTCCATTTCCTTGGCCAGATTGTCCATCGCTTTGTCGGCGCTGATGGCGCCGGAAGAAGCCTCGCCGATATTCTGCCACCACAACTGCGCCAGTTTCGGATAATCGGGCACATTGGTGCCCGTCGGCGTGTTGGTCACGCGGGCCGGACTGCGGTAGTATTCCACCAGACCGCCGAGTTTCGGCGCGCGGTCGGTATAGGATTTATGGCGGATATCGCTGTCGCGGATAAAGGTGAGACCCACATGGGATTTCTTAAGCGATGTCGTTTTGGCCACACAGAACTGCGCATACAGCCAGGCCGCCTTGACACGATCAATCGGCGTCTGCTTGAAGAACGTCCAGGAACCGGCATCCTGATAACCCAGCTTCATGCCTTCTTTCCAGTAGGCGCCGTGTGGTGACGGGGCCAGACGCCATTTGGGCGTTCCGTCCTTGTTCACGGTCGGACCGGGGGCAATCATGCCCGGAACGAACGCCGTGTACCAGAAAATCTGCTGGGCCACGTTGCCTTTTTCCAGATAAGGCAGGTAGGTGTAAAAATCCAGTCCGCGCGACCCCGGAGGCGCGTATTTATCCAGCCACTCAATATACTTGCGCAGTGCATACTTGGCAGCCGGTCCATTGGCGTCGCCGCCGCGGCAGACGCTGGCGCCGAAGGGACGGCCGTTTTTATCCACGCCGATGCCCCATTCGTCCACCGGCAGGCCGTTGGGAATCCCTTTGTCTCCCGCGCCGGCCATCACCAGCCACGCATCCGTGAAACGCCAACCCAGATCCGGGGCTTTCTTGCCGTAGTCGTTATGGCCATAGACTTTAACGCCGTCAACGGTTTTAACGTCTTTGGTGAAAAATTCGGCGATATCTTCATAGGCCGACCAGTTGACCGGCACGCCTAATTCATAGCCGTATTTATCCTTGAATTTTTTCTTGAGATCCGGCCGCTTGAACCAGTCATAGCGAAACCAGTAAAGATTGGTAAACTGTTGATCGGGAAGCTGCCAAAACTTTCCGTCCGGGCCCGTGGTAAAGGAGATGCCCATAAAATCCTTGACATCAAGTGTCGGCAGGGTTACGGCTTTGCCCTCTCCCTTGGTAAAATCTTCCAGGCAGATGGCATGCCCGTAACGGTAATGGGTGCCGATGAGGTCGGAGTCGTTGACCCATCCGTCGTAAAGATTCTTGCCCGAGGCCCACTGGGTTTGGAGCTTTTCAATGACGTCGCCCTCCTGAATCAGGTCGTGCGTCACCTTGATACCGGTAATCTCATAAAACGCCTTGGCCAGCACCTTCGATTCGTATTCATGGGTCGGGATCGTTTCGGAAACGACTTTAATTTCCATCCCTTTAAACGGTTTGGCCGCGTTCATAAACCATTCCATTTCCTTCATCTGCTGGACTTTGGTCAGAGTCGAAGGCTGGAATTCCTTATCCACCCATTTTTTGGCGGCCGCCATATCAGCGGCAGCCGTGCCGGTGAGGAACATCAACAACAAAGCGGCCAGGCAAACCGTAAGCATCGTGCCGGCCCATTTCCCGCGCATGCTCTTTTTCATCGAAACCCCCTCCTTGCAGGCCTTCAAAGGTTAATATGCTTCCGGGTCCGTTTTGCCTGGCGTGAAGGCCTTAATCGCCCACAAAACAAAACCTTGTAGAAATACTTTTTCATCCCCAGATCATGACGACAGCAATCCAGCCCACCGCAAAAGGAAACACGATCCACAAACTGAGATCCGTGAGTCCAATCCAGGCAAGATGGATGAAGATGGCGGTAATAATCCCGACAAAAAGGCGCGTGCCCGGCGTTGTGACAAGCGGCAGAAACCCGCGCCTCGGAATTGAGGGCGCTAGCGTCTGCCAGACGGTCATCGCCGCCAGAACCAGAAAAATGACACTGAAGAACATCGCCGTAGGTTTTGTCCAGTACATCCAGTCCAGAATCATAGTCTTTCCCCTTTACACACGCCCCAGGGCAAAGCCCTTGGCCATATGGTTGCGGACAAACCAGATCACCAGTGCGCCCGGAACGAGCGTCAATATGCCCGCTGCGGCCAGAAGCCCCCAGTCCATCCCGGTGGCGCTGATGGTTCGCGTCATGACCGACTGAATGGGTTTGGCGTCGGTAATCGTGAGCGTCCGCGCAAACAGCAGCTCCACCCAACTGAACATGAAGCAGAAGAATGCCGTCACCCCAACTCCGGCGCGGATGAGCGGAATAAAGATGGTGATGAAAAACCGGGGCAGACTGTAGCCGTCAATAAAAGCCGTTTCGTCGATTTCCCGCGGAATGCCCGACATAAAGCCTTCCAGAATCCACACGGCCAGCGGCACATTGAAAAGGCAGTGCGCCAGTGCGACGGCAATATGCGTGTCCAGCAAACCGATGGTGGAGTATAGTTGGAAAAACGGCAGGAGAAATACGGCGGCCGGCGCCATGCGATTGGTCAGAAGCCAGAAAAACACCTGTGAATCGCCGACAAAGGAATAGCGTGAAAAGGCATACGCGGCAGGCAGCGCCACCGTAAGCGAAATCAGCGTATTGATGGTCACATAGATGATGGAGTTGACGTATCCCATATACCATGACGGATCGGTGAAGATATTGATATAGTTTGCAAATGTGGGATCGGTCGGATAGATCGTGAGCGCGCCGAGAATATCGGCGTTGGTTCGAAGCGACATGTTCAGCATCCAGTAAATCGGAAGAAACAACAGAATAAAATAAATACCCAGAGCGATAAATTTTTTTCTCCCCTTCATCATGTTTGCGCTCCTTTCCCCACATTTTGCAGAACCTGGTAAAATACAAAACAAAGGATTTCGATGATTAAAAAGTAGATCAATGAAAAGGCGCCGGCCGTCCCCAGATCAAACTGTCCGGTGGCCAGCTTGACGAGATAGATGGACAAAAACGTGGTCGAGTTGCCGGGGCCACCTCCCGTCAGCACAAACGGTTCGGCATAGATCAGAAAGCTGTCCATAAAACGCAAAAGCACGGCAATCGTCAGCACGCCCCTCATTTTCGGCAACTGAATATACCGGAAAGTCGCCCAGGGCGAAGCGCCGTCAATCTTGGCCGCCTGGTAATAAACCTCCGGAATGGCGCGAAGCCCAGCATACGCCAGAAGCGCAACCAACGGCGTCCAGTGCCATATTTCCATCAACATGGTTGTAACCCAGGCATCCAGCGGCCGCGCCGTATGATCGAAAGGTATTCCCAAAACGGTATTGACAAACCAACCGAACAAACCGATATCCGGCCGGACAAAGATGATCCAGATCGACCCGATGGTGTTCCAGGGAATCAAAAGCGGCAGGGCCATGACCACCAGCGAGAAAGAAACGCCCCATCCTTTTTTCGGCATCGCCAAAGCCAGCAGAATGCCCAGCGGTATTTCGATGAGCAAAACCAGACCCGAAAAAAGAAACTGCCGCCAGAGGGCTTCATGCAGCCGGGGATCGCGCAATACGTTTTTATACATCTCCGTGCCGACAAAAAGGCTGTTTCCAGGGCCGAAAATATCCTGCACCGAATAGTTGACGACGGTCATGAGCGGAATAATGGAGCTGAACGCCACAATGACCAGAACAGGCACAGTCAAAAGCCAGGCCCGGTTATTTTCCCATTTGTTCATCAGCTCACCTCGCTATTTTACCAGCCGTCCGTCGGCGTAGAGTTTTGTTCTCTGCGGCGAAAAGAAAACCCAGACATTGCCCCCGGAGACGGAAACGTCTTCCGGCAGGCGGGCATGAAGCGTCTTTTCGCCCAGCAGAATTTTAACAATCTTGTAGCTTCCCAGATCTTCAAAGCTCTTCACGATTGCCGGCAAGGCGTTTTCCCTGGGCACGGAACTGATTTCCAGATATTTGGGACGGATGCCGATCTCCATGGCGCCCTGAGTTTTTTGTGCGGCATCCGCCGTCTGGTCATCCAGCCGGATTCCCACCCCGTTTACGTAAGCGGTATTGCCGTCCAGTTTGCAGCTCAGGAAATTCATTCCGGGAGATCCGATAAAGTAGCCTACAAACTTATGCTCCGGATTTTCGAAAAGATCTTCCGGCGTGCCGGTCTGAACGATTTCACCTTCGTACATGACCACCACTTTTTCCGCAAACGTCAGCGCTTCCATTTGATCGTGAGTTACATAAATCAGTGTTAGCTTCAACTGGTCGTGAATTTCCTTGAGTTTGCGCCGCAAATGCCATTTGAGATGCGGATCGATCACGGTCAGGGGTTCGTCAAAGAGAATGGCTGCTACATCACTGCGCACAAGACCGCGTCCCAGCGATATTTTCTGCTTGGCGTCCGCGGCAAGCCCGGCGGCTTTCTGTTTAAGTACGGCCGTCAGATCCAGAATTTCCGCCACTTCATGCACCCGCCTCTCAATGGCGGCCGGTTCCATATGTCTGTTTTTCAAAGGGAAGGCCAGATTTTCATACACGGTCATGGTGTCGTACAGCACCGGAAACTGAAAGACCTGGGCAATATTGCGCTTCTCCGGCGGCAGAGCCGTCACATCAGCTCCGTTGTATAAAACCCGACCTTTCGTGGGAGTGACCAATCCGGAAATAATATTCAAGAGCGTTGTCTTTCCGCATCCGGAGGGTCCCAGAAGCGCATAAGCGCCGCCGTCATCCCAGGCATTGCGGATCGTTTTGATGGCGTAATCCGTTTCGTGTTGAGGATGACGCAGATAAGAGTGGGCAACATTGTCAAATTCAATCTGAGCCATGCCGGACTCCTTTTTTATCCGTTGGGAAAGGGCGATGTCAGCAACTGCCCCGTTTCATTAAAAACAAAAAAACAGCCGGAATTGGCGTAAACCGTAATCTCCGCCCCGATGTGCCGGGGATGAATCCCGTCTTCCTGCACAACCAGATGGGTGTCGCCGTGATTGACATGGATAAAGGTTTCCGATCCGTTGATTTCGGCCAGTTCAACCTGAGCGCGGATTTCGGTGTTGTTTGCGCCGCCGCTGTTTAAAAAAAGATGATTCGGGCGGACGCCGAAAATGTATTTTCCTTCCGGAACCGATTTTAAATGGCCTTCCATGGGCAGAACGATATCCCTCCCCAGCCTGGCGACAGCGCCGGAGACGACTCCCGGTAGATAATTAATCGGCGGATCGCTGAAGACCTGCGCCACCCGCGTCGTTGACGGATGATGATAAACATACGGCGTCGCCCCGGTTTGGAGGATACTCCCTTCGTCCATGACGATGATATTGCCCCCCAGCATCAACGCTTCCGACGGTTCCGTCGTGGTGTAGACGACAATGGCTTTGCGCTCTTTGAAAATATCCTGAAGTTCCACCTGAAGCTCTTCACGAAGCTTGTAATCCAGATTCACCAGCGGTTCGTCCAGCAGCAAAAGCTCCGTTTCCTTGACCAGAGATCGTGCAATGGCCGTGCGCTGCTGCTGTCCTCCGGAGAGTTCCGCGGGCAGTCGCTCCAGAAGGTTTTCAATATGGAGCATGGACGCCGCCTTGCGGACCTTCTGATCGATATCCGCGCGGGACAATCCGCTCATTTTTAAAGGGGAGGCAATGTTACCGTATACCGTCATGGACGGATAGTTGACGAACTGCTGGTAAACCATGGCTACGCTGCGTTTGCGGACAAACAAACCGGTGACATCCCTGCCGTCCAGAAAAAGGCGTCCCCGCGTGGGGCGGTCGAGGCCGGCCATCAGACGCAGAAGAGAGGTCTTGCCGGCCAGGGTGTGCCCCAGGATAACATTGGTGGCGCCACTCTCGATTTTGACAGTGACGTTATTGATATGCGTTTCACCGTTGACGATTTTGCTGATGCCGTCGAGAACAATTTCCATCTTTTACATCTCCATGACCGGAGTATGCGATAAGATCAAAAGTAAACCCACTTAACAGCAACAAAGAAAACTGAACTGCAACAAAATTTTAATAGCAAATCGAAAATAAAAATATTCGCAAGAAGTTGAAAATATAGTTATATAGACCACGACTCTATGTCAAGATAATTTTGTAATTAGGCGATAGGCAATAGGCTATGGGCGATAGGAGGGATAATCTATAACCTTCGGCCTTCGGTCTTCAGCCTATTACCCCTCGCCTCTTGCCCATCGCCTCTTACCTATTGATCGACATCAGTTTGAGTACATCATCAAGAGCAATAACACCGATCAGTTGTTCTTCTTCGATCACCAGAAGGCGTTGATTTCCGGTCCTCTGCATGATGGACAGCGCTTTCACGGCGCTTTTATCAGAACCAATAGCTGTCTCCTGAGAGCATGGCGCAGTGACCGCTCCCACCGTCAGGTTGGTCCATTCGTCCCGCGGCATACGACACGCGTCTGTAACAGTAACGCAACCTACAAATTTACCGAACGATACGACCGGATACAGTTGATAATAATCCCGATAAACATGATCATAGAAAAAATCTTTCAGAGGCATGGATCGGGAAACCACAACCGGATCTTTGATCATCACATCCCTGACCTTCACTTGATGGATAATCTTGCGTGCCAGCAGTTGCTGGTAAGATCCACGGGCCGCCATCCACACGAAAAAGCCGATCATCATCCACCACAACCCGCCCAAATAGCCGCCTTTAATCAGGGTGAAGATTCCCAGAGCGATGAGAACAAAGCCCAGTCCGGATCCTACCTTGACGGCAATCGATGTCGCCCACGGCAAATCATTTTTCCAACGCCAGAGGATTGAACGAAGAATTCTGCCCCCGTCCAGCGGAAAAGCAGGCGCCAGATTGAAAACAGCCAGCACCAGATTTAACCAGGCCAGGTAAGCAAACACTCCTGTTACCGTCACCGGCCAGTCATTTGCCCGCCCCCACCATAAAATCAAAAAAATCAACCCGCTCAGAATGGCGCTGGAAATCGGCCCCGCAACTGCCATCCAGAATTCCGCTGCGTAAGAAGGGGGATCATCTTCCATTTGGGCCACACCGCCGAATATAAACAACGTAATGCTTCCGATGAAGACACTGTAAAGCCTGGCAACCAGGGAATGCGTCAATTCATGAATGATTATAGACAAAAAAAGCCCCAGAGCTCCGGCAGCCCCCATCAACCAGTAGTAAGACTGCGGCAGGTTTTTGTAAAATTCAGGGAACCAACCGATCGCAAGCGACCATGTTATAAGCACAGCCAGGATAATCCAGCTTAAATCCGCCTTTATTTCAAAACCGAATATTCTAAAGAGTCTTACGGAACGTCCGAACATAACTTTTCATTTTCCTTTAAAACAGCCATTCCACATTCAGGAAAAAATGAAAGGAAATTACCATACACGGCTTAAAATAACCTGTTGATAAAAAAAATCAACTGCTGTTTTAAACATAAATACCTATTAACCTGTTCAAATTAACCTCCTCAAACCGAAAATAATTGACATCCTGATGATTTTTAAGTTAAATTAGTTAAAATATATTTCGATTATCATTATAAAAATGGAGCACAATGATTGTCCTATGACGAAACATAAAATAAATTTTCTTTTAGTTTTCGTATTCATCGTCTCCCTGACTTTTGTTGCATCCGCCGCGCCCAAACAACCTCCCAAGCAGGCGCCTAAACAAGCGCCCAAACAGATACATCAGGAATCCCTTCGCTGGGTTTCTCTTTCGTCGGATTCTCGCGACACGGTTCGGGAAATCATCCGGTCGGAAGTGGACAGCCGCGAATCTTTCTCCACAACACAGGAAGAAAGAGCCAACTTCAGACTGGTCGAAGATGAAAAGGAAAAAGAAGACGCTGAATACAAAGCCGCCATTATTTCCGCCAACAAGGAATTCGTTAGATCTAAAAAGAAACGAGATGACCTGACAACACAATTTCAAATGGTTTCTACCGACCTGGATGAGTCGGCCAAAGGCATTAAAAACATCCGCACAACCATCGAAAATCTCGATGGCCAGATTCTCCGCTATGAGCAGGACATCAAGACCCAGCAGGAGTCTCTTAAACGCTGGCTGCAAACGGAAAAACAGGGCGAGATTCTGGTAGCCGTCATTTACACACGCGGGTTCCGCGACAGTTCTCACACCCTGGAGGGCAAGGCCGACAGAGCTTCGGCTCCTCTTATCGCCACCCATATGGGAACCTACATCCAGTCATTTACAAAAGTCATTAATAACATAACAACTGTTGATTTCATGCGCGCCACGGAAGAAGGAACGGCAAAATGGAACAATGAAGAACCCATTCGCATTGCTCTGGAAACAACCAGCAAAGGCACATCATACCTGCGGCTGAAACGTTACGAATTGTATCCCTTCCAGGAGAACAAGGCCGGGAAAGTCAAACCGGAAGGGAGCGCAGGTTTTAAAGCATCTCTGATAAAATCCCGGTCGGATCTGGAAGGCTTTCTCAAAGCTCACGGGTATTCTTCCGACAAGTATGAACTGGATCGCGCATACAAGAGCATCGCCTCGGCCAATCAGGGCAACGCTCTGGCGGAAGACGGCTTAAACGAGCAGGTTAAATCATTTCAGGACAGAATACTGACCTTGCAAAACAAAATTCAGGAGGCCAGATCAGAGAAAGATGCTCAGAAAATCCAACTCAAGCGCAAGGAAGAGAGTTACTATAAACTAAGTCTGGACGTCTCCAGCATTCGTGAAAAGAAAGATTCGGCGGAATCATCCTTTTCAGAGTCACAACGGATTCTGCAGGAAAAAAAGCGCATCCACGAATCCATCATCATAAAATCCGCGCTGGCCGCAACCAAAGGATCTCAATCACCTGCCGAAGCTTCGGCGGAAGTCATTCTCGACAAACTGGCCGAAGTCAAAAACGACGCTAAAACCCAGCATTCATCGTCGGCTACCGAAGTGACGAATTTTCGGGTCACGTCGGAGAGTACGACGCAATCCATCACGGAAGCCCGGATCACCGCCATTCGACTGATCTCGTTTATCAATGAAGGCGACAGTGTCCGGGTAAAAATGGCGTTTCGGGTTCGTACGGTTCTTGAAGAACAACCGGCTGCCGAAGAAACGGCCAAAACCGGCGTACAACCGCCGGGCAAAACGCATGCCGTTCCGCCGGCTCATGTTCAGACGGAAACACCCGCCGTCACACCGGCGGAGCCAAAGGCAACAGAGCCGCATCCCGCGAAGCCTCTGGCCATGGCCAAACCGGTTCCACCCTTTAAGCGGTCCTACCGACCTCTGGCGGTCAAAGATGCTCTGGGCTGTTCGTTTGAACTGCGCAGCGTAAATCTAACGAATGAAGGCATTCGCGTTCTGGTCGAAGTCATCAACCTTGACAAAGGCATTCGCAACGTCGCCATGTATGATGAATACTGGAATTGGCCGAAATCCAAGTTGTTTGATGAGGCGGGTAAATCATATTACATCACCCACACTTATGTCTGGCAGGGAGCACAGAAAAAACGGATATCGGAAATTGACAGGCGACGCGGCGTTGACATTCATCCGCAAACCTCCGTCACCATGGAGTTGATATTCAAAAACATCCCGGCCAACGTCAAAAGAATTAAAATTGTTTTGCATCCCTTTATTTACTATCTCAGCGGGAGCAGAGAAACCTGGCAGGAATTCGATCTCAATTTGCCTGAAATGTCTATCAGGCGTTAAATTCCACTTTTTTTAGGAGAAACTTACATGAAAAAATTCGTCCCGTTCCTGATTGCTTTAATATTAAGCCTGACCGCAACGGCGTACGCCGACTTTTATACCTGGGAAGACGACGACGGCACGACGCATATCAGCGATTATCCGCCGCCCCAGGGCAAGAAAGCAAAAGTCTATAAAGACGAGGGGCCAAGCGCCTCCGACACAAAGGCAGCAGGCCAGGATGCCAAAGCAAAAGAGGTCCAGGTCATTCTCTTCACAAAGAACGACTGCCCCGAGTGCGTCAAAGCCAAAGATTTTTTAATTGCCAAAAATCATAAAGTTACGGAATACAATATGGATACGGATAAAGACGCAGAAGTCAAAAGAAAAGAATACGATCAAAACAAAGATGTTCCGTTTGCCGTCATCAACCGTACGCACGTGTATGGATTCTCTGAAGCGGTTTATGAACGGGCTTTGAAATCTGCACCCTGATGGATACTTCAATTTTTTGTTACACGGGAACAGGCAATTCTCTCTGGGTTGCCCGTAAGCTTGGCGCCTTTCTGGGTTCGTCGGAAACCATTCCGATCAACCATTGTAAGCATGAATCTTTGCGATGCGACTCTGAGCGCATCGGATTGGTGTTTCCTGTTCATATCTGGGGCGTACCGCCGCCCGTGGTTCAGTTTATTTCGCAATTGAAAGCTGATCCAGGTCAATATTTCTTTGCCGTCGGCGTCAATGCCGGCCAGATTGCAGCAACCCTGATTCAGGTGCAAGATTTACTGCAAAAGAAGCGCCTTCGCCTCTCATCAGGATTTTCCATAGAACTGCCCAGCAACTACATTGTCTGGCGCGGAGCCATATCGAAAGAAAAACAGCATAAAAAATTTACCGCCGCCATGCATAAGCTTGAGCGCATGGCAACCATCATCCGCAACAAAGAAGTATTACCTCCTGAAAAGGGATCCTTCTGGCAAAACCCGTTTTTCTCATGGGCCTATCGTAAAACCTATGCGCGGATCGGCAAAATGGATCAATCCTTTTTTGCCGATGAAAAATGCAACGCCTGCGGCATTTGCACAAAGATCTGTCCTGCAAATAATATTACGTTGACGGGAGGAAAACCTGTCTGGCGTCATCACTGCGAACAGTGCTTTGCCTGCATCCAGTGGTGCCCCGAGGAAGCCGTTCAGGCGGGGAAAAATACAAAAAACAAAATCCGCTACCACCATCCGGACATTTCGCTCAAAGACATGCTGGCCTGCGCTCCGGAAAAGAAAAGCAACCTTTAGGTCATTGCGGTACCTTGATTTTCTGGCCCAGCCGCAAAGCCTCGTCGGCAGACATATTGTTGAGGCGGCGCAACTCTTCCACTGAAATTGCATTGCTTTTAGCCAGAGAAAACAGAGTATCTCCTTTTTTTACCACATAGCGTTTAAGAGGCTTGACAGAGGCGGTTTCCGTTGCAGCGGGCACAAGAATTTTTTTACCGACAAACAGAGGAGCGTTGATCTTCAGCTTATTAAGCTTTAAAAGCGTCGCAAGGGTCGTTTCATGCCTGACGGCTATTAAATGAAGCGTGTCCCCCCGCTTAACGCGGTATACCGTCGTTTTTACCGGCGGATCTTTATCGATTATTGCCTTTTTTACATCAGGCGCAACGGGAGCATCTCCCTTGCCGGGCTCATCCGGCGTTGCAGCCACTGTCGATCCGGTAAAATAATCCGCTACGGATAAGGCCACCGCCTGCGCGATCGTTTTGTGAAAACTGCTTTTCTTCAGCATCCGCTCTTCCTGGATATTGGATAGAAAAGCGGTTTCCAGAAGAACGGCGGGGATATCCAGAAGTTTCAAAACCTTAAACGGCGCATCATGGAAAACGGGATATTTAAGCGTATGGACGCGGCCCATCTGATCCAGCAAACCGGTGGCAAACGTTTTCGACAGATTGATCGTATTGGTTTGAAACATGTTCAGGATAATCTCGTCGGACTGATTATTGCCTTCACCACTGGGCGCCCCGCCTATAATGTCGGAGAGGTTTTCGTTGTTGGCCAGAAGCTTCGCGGCTTCATTGCTTGCGCCGCCCGTGGAAAGACAATATACGGACCCGCCGCGGGCCAGCCGGTTTTTAGCCGCATCTGCGTGAACGCTGATAAAGAGGCTTGCATTGGCGTCTCGGGCTGTTTGCAAACGCCTGCTGAATGAAACATAGTAATCCCCGTCTCGCGTCAGAATAGCCCGGAAGCCCGGCATTTTATCAATTGCCTTTTTGATTTCGCGCCCGATGGCCAGCACTACATGCTTTTCATATGTCCCGTTTTTGCCGATGGCGCCGGGATCGTCCCCGCCGTGACCGGGATCGATGACGATGACTTTCCTGCGACCCGTCGAAGGCGCTGCCGGTTCTTTTGCCTTTTCGTCCTTTTCGGCCTGAACAACGATCACATCCACAACAACCCGGTCGGGTTTATCCATGAATTTTTTCAATTTAAAAACATCTGCTTTTAAATACCGATCAAGAACAATTTCAATTTTAGTTTTATTATCACCGGACGATGAAAAGACGATTTTTTCGATGCCTGGTTTGCCGATTCTCTTTTCAGCGGGAAGGGATGGATTCAGGACAGCATTGGAAAATTCCAGGATCAACACATTATCTTTGATCTGAAACAGATAATCCGGTTCTTCACTGACATCAAAAACAATCCTCGTATGATCAGGCGCCGCCCAGTTTCTGACCTTCAGAATTTCCGTTGCAGCAAAACAAACACAAGACCACAGAGCAATAACAAATATCACCGTAAAACATAATAATATTTTTATGGGTTTTATCGCCGACTGTTGCATGGGTATGAAATAACAAATTTCCCAAGCAACTGCAAGGGAAGGTTAAGATATTCATTGAAGATTATGAAAGGATATAGTAGAAGCTCTCGGGCGATTAGCTCAGTTGGATAGAGTACTGGCCTCCGAAGCCAGGTGCCGTGAGTTCGAATCTCACATCGCCCACCATCTTTCTCATTCCCGGTAAGAAAAGTCCCCGGGAGACGTCATGTCACCCCGGGGACCTAAGAAGTCCGAATTGGCTACTGATGAAATTCATCTGGGTGCCGGTAACACTATTTCCTGTGATCGGACCTGCCCAGTAGTCCCGTTCGGTGTTGAATAATATCAATGTGGGGCTCCAATCAAAAAATAGTTGACGTCAGGCAATTTTCTTAAAGGTGATATTTAATGTGTGATATTTAATGTTGATTTTTGTGAAAAAGATCAGAATGATATCCATACAATTTTACAGAGAGGAGTCCGATGATCAGTTATGGCATCTTACGAAAACGAAAAGAAAAAAGTATTGGAAGCAAGTCTCTGGCTTTCCGAACAAGGTTATTTTGGCTCTCTGAGAGGATCGGGAGGAAATGTATCCGTGAAGGTCAACGACAACGCCATGGCTATAACGCCGACATCCGTCAGGTATCAGGAGCTCTCCGCCGATGATATATGCATCGTCGGCTTCGACAACAAAACCATCGAGGTAAAAGAAGGCCTTAAACCATCCATCGAATCGGGTCTGCACGGCATCATCTATCAGAATCGGCCGGACGTAAATGCCGTCGTTCATACACACCAGATTTATGGCAGCGTCTTTGCCGTTCTGAATACGCCGATACCCGCGCTTTTTGATGAGGTCTCTTTTGCGCTGGGCTCATCCATTGAAATCATTCCCTACGCCCTTTCCGGAAGCCCCGAACTTGCAGCCAACGTGGGATCAAAGCTGTCCAACAACGCAAACGCATACGTCATTCAGAACCACGGCATTCTGGCGCTGGGTAAAAATCTGGATAAGGCTATTCTGCATGCGGAGCTTCTGGAGAAAATCGCTCACATTTATTGTCTGGCGCTCTCTACGGGCAAACCGGTATGCACCCTGCCCGCACCGGTGGCCGATTTCGCCGCGGCGTTGCGCAATTCGGAAGTTCAGGCGGCGACAAAGAAATAGCGGAAAAAACTTTTTAGACTTTTTTAATTGATCTGATGTTTGGGAGCGTAAATGGAAAATTCATTAAACAGCGCTCCGAGCATCATTCCGACATCAAACAGAATATTTCCGGTCATGACATCCAGGTATTCGAGCTTGGATAAGTTTTTTTCACTGAAGAGCACCCTGGCTGCATCCGGTGAACAACGATTAGTTTGTGTGGCTGCTTCCACCCGGCTTTCCTGATCCATCTGCGCAAAAGCGTCCAGCAGCTCTTTGCCGAATTTTTCGTAAAAAAAATAAAAAATCGGATCGTGTTTCTTCCGGCCACGGTTGATGTAATCCTGCAATCGGGCGTCGACATCCATCATGGCTTGCTGTCCTTCACGCGCCCCCTGAAAGATAGCGTCACGAAACGGCTTGAACCCTTCGCGAAACCGGCGTTCGACATAGATTTCGAAGCTTTGATGAATGGCGGAAACAATTTTAAATAGTTCATGCCGGGCAAAAATTTTACGCATCAGAAAAGAACCGGGAAGAGCTTTGACATGAAAGGGGTGCCCTAAATCGGCAAGATAATGGCCGCACCGGGATAAATATCGCCAGGCCCAGTAATCGTTTCCGTTTTCAAAAGCGAGTTTTGCCAGATCTTTATGAAGCCGATAGGATTGCGGGGCGATCCCGTAATTGGTGCCCAGGATCTTAAAATGCATGTGCCGCCAACCGTGCGATCCGCCGGTGATCTTCTGATTTTTGTTCAGGTGAAGATCGTAATCCAGGTACAAATCAGGCTCTGTGCTGTAAATAACCAGTGTCTTCCACGGTGCTATCGTCTTCCCCGAAGGCGCGTCATGCGCATAATCGCCGTTTCGCTTTTTATAATCGAAAGACCACAGAAGATTGAATCGCCGCTGTTCCTGATAGCTTTCTTTATACAAATCGACATGTTTGGGCCCCGTCGGCCAAAGTTTTTCGCCGTAGCGGGGATTGGGCTTTACTTCAACAGGAGGCAAGGACATTAACCATTCGATGGCCTGAGCGGAAAAGTACGACAGATACTCATGCGCAAACCAGGGGGACCAGGCCACCGGCAGGTCGGGATCGTCGTGAAGATAGTAGTTCAGCATTTTCATATCCTTAGAAAAACAGCAATCCGTTTTTGCAAACGTTTGCTGTTTTGCGATATTTCGGGATTGATCTTTAAGCCCTTGGTTAATAAGATGGCTGACACCCTATTTACCACAAGAGCATGCCAAACAAAAGCTTCACCTTCAACCGTGCTGAAAAATATTATATTTTAAAATCGGTTTTCTTGCTCCAGACGCCCGGTGCCACCCCTAATTCCTCGTGTTCTTTGGCATATTCTTCCAGTTTGATCCCTTTGACGGCTGCGTCTATGGCCTGCCTGAGCGCACGGGCGCCGGCTTTCGGCCCCTGAGGATGGGCGTGAATGCCGCCGCCGGAACTGATCATGATGTCTCTTCCGCAGGCATTCACAATGTCCGCCACATTGGCCGGCGTGATGCCGCCGGAGGGCATCGGCATGGTGGGTTTGAGGTTGCCCATCGGATAGGTCAGGTTGCGCACAGTATTCATGAAGCGTTCGTGCATATACATGGCCTTGCCGCCCATTGAAAAGGGAAGCACAATGGCGTCCGCTCCGCACAGACGGGCAAACTTGCCGAACACAATCGGCGAAGCCCCCCCCCTGATTGGGAGCCATATAAAAGGCGCCCGCAAAGTCCTCGTGCGCCAGAATCGGCACATTGATCGCCGGATCATCCGCCAGCGCGCGCATGGCTTCGGGGCCCACGGCCAGATAGTTGACCATCATGGCGTTGGCGCCCGCGTCAATGCATCGTTTCGCCAGATCGAACATGCGCGGCGATCCAGGACGACGTGCCGACATAGAGATGTCCTTCATAGTCCCGCACGGCGCCCGATCCCACACCGGCCGACGGCACATCCGGCGTTCCGCCGATAACGGGCGTTCCTTCCTTAAGCCCCAGTTCGGCCGCAATTTCCTTTTTCACGGGACCGACAATGTCCATCGCCGAAATCAGATCGGGCAGCTTCGAGCGGTCGATCCCGGTCAGTGTTGGCAGGCCACCGGTCAATTTTTGCCAGATAAACGCTTTGAACAGCGGATATCCGCCGATTTTAAACGGCCCGATAAGTATTTCTCTGACGTCATCGACGCCGCGACTGTCCATCCAGATCACACCGTTGATCAGATGGTCGCCCGATTCGTCCACCGCAACCGTTCCGAACCACGGGGTGGTGACGCTCACAGCGACAATGTCTTCCGGAGAAACCGGATATTGACTGAGAACTTTTTTGGCGATCTTCAGAATGGCGTTCCACCATTGCTGCGGGTCCTATTCGGCGCCGCCGTCTGGAAAAAGGATAACATTGTCCGCTCCATCCATGGTTATTTTGATCACTGTTTCCAGTTATGTAACCAGCTCACCCGATGACACACTGCATCGCATTTTCCACCAGTTGATTGAAGTCGCCTGCGGGATCATCGGCAACCTGGTTGAACATACCGCTGTTTCGCAGGGAAAGAATTCCATGCAGGGCGCTGATACACTGAAGCGCCAGCAGCTTGGGATCAGCCGAAGGAAGATCTTTTCTCGATTCCCGATATTCACGAATCACCTTAACGGCCAGGAAAAAGACTTTCAGGGAACTCCGGAATTCATCATAAGATACTTCTTCCTGAGGAGTGTCGATATAGTCGCTGTACTGACGCACCGGACGGTTGAGCATAATGTCGTAAATATTGACATTGTGAACGGCAAACTCAACATAAGCGCGCGCCATGTTCTTATATCGATCCAAAGGCGTTTCCGCAGTCCCGACGGCGTAACTGATCTTGTCATAAAGCATGGCAAAAGCTTTTTTGTGGACGGCAATCAGCAGTTCATCCTTGTTGGCGTAATAGTTATAGAGATTTGCCGCCGTCATTTTCATTTTGGAACCGATCTTGGCCATGGAAAGACTTTCCGAACCGTTTTTCACCAGAATTTTAAATGCACACGCCAGAATCTGTTCGCGCACTGCATCCACCTGCTCGATGCTGCGTGTTACTTTGGGCATATGTTTTTGCTTCCTTTTCTTTTTAAACGTTATCTGTCTGGACAAATTTTGATTCCCGAAGCCGCATATTCAAAACAATGTTGATTGCAACCAGAACGAGAAACAAAATCATCGCCGGCGTCTTGTTGCTTCCTGCAGCCAGATCCATTCCCAAAACAAAAAGAATGCCTGATACCTGACCAACCAGCATCAGCAACCCCTGTGAGGTCGCCTCCGGCGCAGGATAACAAATTTCCGCGCTGTACTGAAAACAGATCGGGCCGCCCCCCATCAGAAAGAAACCGAATGCGAAACTGAAAACAAGCAGAAGAGGATAACTGTCGGCAAATGCCAGACCAGCC
This sequence comes from Smithellaceae bacterium, assembly GCA_963682105.1. GTDB lineage: Bacteria > Desulfobacterota > Syntrophia > Syntrophales > Smithellaceae > UBA8904. The sequence goes on along the minus strand of OY821638.1, from coordinate 5,135,643 downwards.
AGCCCGAGGATAGTACCAATAACGGAAAGAACCATCAATGCCTTTCTTCTGCCTTTCTTCTGCGAAACTTGTCGGAAAGCACCGGCAGCACAACCGCTCCGAAGACGCCTCCGACCATCATCAATGCGCCGGTAACGCCGGCCTGCGTAATATCAAAACCGCGCGGACGGATAATCTGCTCAATCCAGATTGTCACCGCATTGACTATTCCCAGAGCCGTAAAGAAAATCAGCAGCAGCAGGATCATATCGCGCTGTTTCAGGATGTGTTTCAATCCGGCAAAAACGGAAATTCTTTCATCGTGCCCCTGCGGACAGGACGGCGTAGGCGGACACTCCCGGGTGAAGACTAAAAAAATAACCGCAACGGCAAGCGTTGCGATACCGTAAATCGTCAGCATGGTTTGCATTCCGTAAACTTTGAAAAGATAGGGAGTGAACGCCATGGTAAAATTATCCCCACAAATTGCGCCAGAACACTGATCCCGGCCTGAGTTGCCCGTTCATGCAAAGGAAATCATCGCACCCCCAGTTTGGTGACTGAATTCAAAACGAACGGTTGCCCGTCGGCAATACCGATTTGCGCCAGGACAACCAGCGTGTAACTTGAGTCGCAAAATCCTTTGAGAAAACCAAAGCCAGCCAGAAGCATCGCGCCAATGCCGATGCCGCCCCGGATGCCCTTGGTATCGATGATGTAAGATGCCGGAATACAGGCAAAATATAAACAATCATGAAAATCAGGAACAGAAGATCTATCTGAACGGCGGAAACGTTATAAAAGGCAACCGCTTCACGGGTGATGGGCGCAAACGTTATCCACTGCACCTGCAGCATCGCATTGAGAAGAAAATAGACAAGCAACACAACCCATCGATAACCGTATACCTTAAATCCCGTCTGTTCCACTTGTCCTGACGTCGCAGATCTCAACAGTTTTACGGCTTGCAATTCGCCAATGATTGACTTATATTAATTTAACGTCATTAAATTAACATAAGTTAATTTCGCAGTCAACTATTTTCGGGAGGAGATGAAATACGATTTCCTCACAGTCCGTGCATTTATCAGCATCAGCCTGCCGGGCAGTTCCGGGTAATAACATCAGTCCAAATAATTCAGATTATCCTTGATTTTCCAGTCGGGTTGGTATAGAAGCCTCCATCACAATTTTATGGACTCCCCTTGCTCGCGGCAAAGATCGCGGGCTATAGAGCCGAAAGGAGAAAATTTTGAAAAGATACGAAGTTATCGCAATTGTCAAAACCGATTTGTCGGAAGAAGACATCAATGCCATTATTGATCGTTCTTCCAACATTATCACCGAACGAAAGGGTGTCATTGCCAAATTTGAAAAATGGGGCAAGAGACGTCTGGCCTACGAAATCAACAAGCAGAGAGACGGTTTCTATTTCTTCATCGATTACGCCGGCAACGGCGCCATCGTAGCCGAAATGGAAAGAAATTTTAAAATTGACGACCGCGTTTTAAAATTCATGACCGTGACCAAAGAAGGCGCCGTCACCCGCGAAGGCATGGATGAAGAAGTCGCCCAGGCGGAAATCAGGCGTACCCAGGCTGCGGAAGCCGCGGAAGCCCGAAGAGATGAAAAACCCGCCTACGAACCCAGGTCAGGCAGGCCGCCTTATAGAAAACAAATCACAAGAGAAGACAATACACCGAAAGGGGAATAATCATGGCAATATCCAACGGCGAAAGACCCTCCCGTCCGCCCCAGAAGAAATTTTTCCACAGAAAAAAATTCTGCCGGTTCTGCACGGACTCCAATATTAAGATCGACTTCAAAAACCCGATGATCCTCAACAACTTCGTCACAGAGCGCGGCAAGATCATGCCCCGCAGAATCACGGGAAACTGTGCCAAGCATCAGAGAGAACTGACAGTCGCAATTAAACGCGCCCGCACAATCGCCATCATGCCTTTTGTCACCGCGGAAGGCAGGTAATAATTTCTCAAGACCGGTCCGTTTCATCAGGCGGACCGGTCTTGATCCAAATTTCAGGCACTGACGTAAACTTTCATTCATTTTCAGCACAGGTTTTTTATTCTTGGCAAAATTGAATTTTTTATCCACCAACAGCTCTTATGTACGGTTGCTGTTGACTTTTACTTTTTTTCTGGCAGCCGCTCTGATTCCTGTTATCGGCATCCTTTTTCTATTCACTCTGCCGCAGGTAATGCTTGTTCTGAGTCTGCTTAACAATCCGAAGAAAACATTCGCAGCTTTTATTGTTCCGCTGGTCGTCATTTTTGTTATCCTGGTTCTAATGAGCTCAACTCTTCCGGCGCTGGCCCTTGCAACCATGGGACTGGCGGGAATGGCTATGACCTGGGCTGTGCGAAAAAATTATCCCATCGAAGCCCTTGTACTTTTTCCATTTGTGATCATACTGGCCGCGGTGATTGCTTATTTTGTTTTCGGCGCGCTGGGGCTCTCCATAACCCCCTGGCAACTGGTAGAACAAACGGTCAGGCAGGCTGTCGAATTAAACATTAGTGTTTACAGCCGCTTGCCTTTAAGTCCGGATGATATCAAAGCCATGGCGGACAGCAAACCTTCGGTGATCAAGATTTTTATTCAGATTTTCCCTGCGCTTTGCATCACAACAATTTTGTTTATCGCCTGGATCAATATGCTGACCTCCAAAAAAATACTTCTGAAATCCGGAATCGTTCCGGCGCAGTTCATAAATCTGGCTGAATGGAAAGCGCCGGCGTGGCTTGTCTGGATATTTCTTGCGTCAGGAGGGCTGCTTCTTATCCCTTATACGCAGATAAACTTTGCAGGCGTCAACGCGTTTCTGTCCGTTTCTTTTGTTTATCTCCTGCAAGGATTTGCTATCGTCAGTTTCTTTTTTGAGCAAAAAGGCATTTCCCCTTTTTTCCGTGTGCTCTTTTATTTTTTCGTTGCGATTCAGCAAATTCTTATGATAGCAATAGCCTTATTAGGATTTTTCGATATCTGGATGGATTTTCGCAAGTTTTTCCGCAACAACCCGGCAACGAGTGAATAAAACGCATCTTTCAAGGTGAACAGGAGGTTTTTCATGAAGGTTATATTAAAACAGAACGTACCTTCCCTGGGCAAAGCCGGGGATCTTGTAAAAGTGTCCGACGGCCACGCCCGCAATCTGCTTATCCCCAAGGGACTGGCGGTCGAAGCCGACGATAAAAACATCAGGGCCTTTGAATACGAAAAAAAGAACGTCCAGCAAAAAGTTCTGAAGGAAAAAGCCCTTTCACAGGAGCTGGCCGGCCGTTTGTCCGAACTCACGCTGACACTGGCTCGTAAAGTGGGGGATCAGCATAAAATATTCGGTTCCGTCACCTCCAAGGATATCGAAGCCGCCCTCAAGGAAAAAGGCTTTGAAATCGACCGCAAAATGATCGTACACGACGAGCAGATCAAATCACTGGGAGAATTCAAAGTAAAGATCAAACTGACACCGGGTGTTGAAGCGGAACTGAAACTGCATGTCGTCGGCGAAGAAGAATGAGAGACATCGATCCTTCTTTGTATAAATTGCCGCCTCAGAATACCGAGGCCGAGCAATCCATTCTCGGAAGCATTCTGCTGGAAAACAGCGCCATCAGCGCTGCGCAGGAAATCATCGGAAAAGATGATTTTTACAGCGAGGCTCACCGCAAGATTTTCGCGATGATCGAGGAGTTGTCGGAAAAAAACGAGCCCGTCGATCTGATTACGTTGAGCAATGCGCTCAAAGACCGCAACCAGTTGGACGCCGTCGGCGGCACCGCCTATCTGGCGTCGCTGGTGGATAATGTCCCGACGGCGGCCAATGTCGCCAACTATTCACGGATCGTCAAGGAAAAAGCTTTATTGCGGGGCCTGATCGGCTCGGCGACGGAAATTATCAACAGTTGCTACGAATCGGGATCGGACGTTGAGCAGGTGCTCGACAGGGCCGAACACCGGATTTTTGAAATCTCCGAAAATAAAGTGCGCCAATCTTTCGCCCCCATGCGGGACGTCGTCAAGACCACTTTTAAAGCCATCGAAAACCTCTTCAACCGCAAGGAATTGATCACCGGCGTTCCCACCGGTTTTGAAAGAATCGACGATATGACGTCGGGACTGCAGAATTCCGATCTGATTATCGTTGCCGGACGCCCCAGCATGGGAAAAACCGCCTTTGCACTCTCCATTGCGCAAAATGCCGCGTTGGATTCTCAGATACCGGTGGCGATCTTCTCACTGGAAATGTCCAAAGAACAACTGGCGTTTCGACTTTTGGCCTCGGAGGCCCGTGTGGATTCTCAGCGCATGCGCAAGGGTTTTTTAGGCGAGATGGACTGGCCGAAACTGACCGAAGCGGCCGGCCGTCTTTCCGAAGCGCCGATGTATATCGACGACACACCCGCTATTTCCGTTCTGGAGATGAAAGCCAAATCCCGCCGGCTGAAAGCGGACAAGGGCCTGGGACTGATTGTAGTGGATTATATCCAGTTGATGCGCGGCAGCAACACGTCACGCGACTCCCGCGAGCAGGAAATTTCCGAAATCAGCCGTTCACTCAAAGCCCTGGCCAAGGAGCTTCAATTGCCGGTGATTGCGCTTTCACAGCTTAACCGCAAGGTGGAAGACCGCCCGAACCGCCGCCCTCAAATGGCCGATCTACGCGAGTCCGGCGCCATAGAGCAGGACGCCGACGTCATTGCGTTTATCTATCGCGATGAAGTCTACAACAAAGCGGATGACAATCCGGAAAAAGGCAAAGCTGAAATTATTATCGGCAAACAGCGTAACGGCCCCACCGGAACCGTTAAGCTTGCTTTTCTCAATCAGTTTACCGCGTTTGAAAACCTTGCGCCGATGGAAAGCCAGGGGCAATACTGACCCTCACCGGGATTTTTTGAAATCCTCCGGCTTAAGATCATACTTCTTAACAAGATTGTAAAAATCTGCCCGGTATTTTTCAGCAAGATCAGCCGCCCTGCTCACGTTGCCTTTCGTAAGCACAAGAAGCCGGACAACATAACCTCTTTTGAAATCTTCCACGGCTTCTTTGTATGGCTTTAACGATTCCACAGGGCAATCCTTTGCCGGCAGAATAATTTCTTCACCGATAATATCATCACGGGTAATGGCCACTGCGTGTTCGATCGTATTCACCAGTTCACGCACATTGCCGGGCCAGTCATAGAGCATGAGTTTCTGCATCGCCATGGCCGAAATGCCTTTGATATCCTTTTTCATCCGCCGGCTGATTTCCATAAGAAAATGTTCCGCCAGCAGAGGCACGTCTTCTTTTCTTTCCCGAAGCGGCGGGAGTTCAATCGGCACAACGTGGATTCTGTAAAAAAGGTCTTCACGAAAAGCTCCGTCTTTGACCATGGCTTTCAGATCTTTGTTGGTGGCCGCAATCACACGGACATCCACATCCAAGGCCCGGCCGCTCCCCACCGGATAGAATTGCTTCTCCTGAAGCACACGGAGAAGCTTGGCCTGAGTGGAAAGAGACATATCGCCGATTTCATCCAGAAAGATGGTTCCCGTGTGCGCCTGAGCAAACATCCCTTTGTGGCTTTGTCTGGCATCCGTAAAGGAACCTTTTTCATGTCCGAACAGTTCACTCTCCAGAAGCGCTTCGGGGATAGCGGCGCAGTTAAGCGCCACGAAGGGATGATCTTTCCGTCCGCTGGCCAGGTGGATGGCTTTGGCAATCAGCTCTTTGCCGGTGCCGCTTTCTCCTGAAATGTAAACAGTGGAGTCCGTCGGAGCAATGCGGGACACCAGATCCAAAACCCTTCTCATTTTTTCACTTCTGGCAACAATGTTCTTGAAATCATATTTTTCATTCAGCAGCTCTTCAAGTCTTCTCACCTCAGAGGCCAGTCGCTGATTCTCAACGGCCTTTTCAATCTGCAATAGCAGGGCCTCTGAATCAAAGGGCTTGTTAAGAAAGTTGAACGCTCCTTTCTTTGTCGCCTCGACCGCGCTTTCAATGCTTCCGTGGGCCGTCAGAATAATAATGGGCAAATAAGGATTAATCGAATGAATCTCTTCCATCACCGAGATTCCATCCGTACGATCGAGCCTGAGGTCTACAATCTCAAGAGCAAAATACTCTTTTTGAGCTCTGGCGATGGCTTCAACTTCACTTCGCGCAGTAACAACATCATAACCGGAAAGCTCCAGCCTCATGCTGATCAACTTTAAATAGTTTTCGTCATCATCGATGACCAATATCTTTTTTAACGGCAAAATGGCCATTTCAAAAGCTCCTTCTTTTTCCCGTCAATCTCGATATCCACCTGTCTCGTTTTTTTCTCATGACCGTAAGAGGCCGGGTGATGCTTCCGGTAATGAACACGGAGATGATGATCCCCATCAGGATGAAACCCGTCGCCCGTCCGGCGACGATCTGGTTCGTACTGACAACGATCACATCGAGTTGTTTGATCTTTGCACAGGTATTCTGATCAACATGCAGTTTCAAAGTCCTCAGCGCCTGCAAAATGTCATCACCCGTTTTTTCTTTTGCTTCTTTGTGCTTCGTCTGAAGATAAGGTTGCGCTTTTTTCACATAGTCAACTTCTTCAAAGATGTTCATCTTCATCCAACCCATATCGCTCATCGGCCATAGGAGACATTTCCGTTCATCGGAAAATATCCCCCGACCGAAGCGTTTACCTTCAGCAATAACTTAATAACAAGAAAAGAAGTCGGAAATAATGAGTTGTCGGATCTCGTTTAGAAATATCTATATTTCTATACACGGACCTTATTCAGGTTCCGCGATTCCGTCGAAATTGTTTGAACCGGAATGCATCTTTCGTCAATAATTTTTGTACCGGCAGTCCTATGATGTGCATTTCCGGTTTATGAATCTGTTGGCAAGACTCTATCGTCTTACTGCACGAGAGCTTGCCTTATGGCCTGCGCCACTTCATGTTTCTCAAATAATTTTTCTATCGCGTCGCCCAGCGCATAGCCGGCCTGTTCCCCCATGCGGTCTTCCGTGAATATCATGTGCTCCAGCGAGGTAGTAGCCACCACGCTGGCTTTGTGCAGAATTCTTTTGCCGTTCATATCGGCCACGCATATCGTCAGTTTTATTTTCGTCGTATAGGTATTGGTGGGAAAAGCCCGGCGGCAAACAATATCCATGTCTTCAATAGCGCCACCGATCAGAATTTTACTGTTGGGGATTTTCGGAATGGTCGCTTCATTCAAATTCCATGGATCGGCAATCCCCGAAACATTATAACCTGCCTTCCGCAGATATTGCCGGACCCCCTGAGCCGCGGCCTGCGTAGGACGGTTCTGTTTGGGCAAAACCAGTACTTTCATCCCGTCTTTTTCAATAACCCGTCCGATAACAACCGTATCGTCAACCTGGCGCAGGTCGGTAAATTCAGCCACTGCTATGATGGCTTGCAATGCCTTTTGATCCGGTTTCAGATAGGTCGGAACACTGGCCTTAGCCGCGTCATAACTCATGTTGACGGAATAAATCGACGGCGCGGCGCAACCCCAGAGGCCGGCCATCATGATCAATGCAAAAATTGCCAGGCAACAGGATTGAATCTTTTTCATTGTGTCCTCCTTCACGGAACGTTGTCGACACCTTAGAATATGAACGCCTAAATAGTATGAACAAACAACCCGCTGCGTAACTTGGGTTCAAACCAGGTGGATTTGGGCGGCATGATTTTACCCGCGTCGGCGACGTTCATAATCTGCTCCATCGTTGTAGGATGCAGTGAAAACGCCACGGCGTAACTATCCTGGTTGACCAGCTTTTCGAGTTCCGCCATCCCGCGGATGCCGCCGATGAATTTGATGCGTTCATCCGTGCGCGGATCGGCAATGCCTAAAACGGGCGCCAGCAGGTGATCCTGTAAAATAGCCGCATCCAGACTGGCCACCGGGTCTTTGGCGTCGTAGACGCCTTCTTTAATGGTAATGCAATACCACTTCCCGCCGATAAACATGCCGAAATCATGCAGGCGTTCGGGAGATTTCGCGGCATAGTTTTCGGTGACGGTGAATTTTTCACTGATCTTCGCCATAAACTGCTGAGCCGTCAAACCATACAGGTCTTTGACGGCGCGGTTATAGTCCATGACCTTTAACTGATGTTGCGGGAAGAACACGGCCAGCACCATATCCGATTCCTGCGCCACGCCGGGTTTGCGGCGGTTGCGGGCAATGGTCGATCCCGCGGCGGCGCGGTGGTGTCCGTCGGCGATATAAAGAGCTTCCACGCCAACGAACTCACTTCTGATCTCTTCAATCTGTTTGGCATCGGAGATGATCCAGGCGGTATGAAACACGCCGTCTTCCGCCGTGAAATCATATTCGGGCTTTTGGGCTGCGACCTGCGCCACAATGGCGTCGATACGGGGACGCGCCATGTAGCTGATAAAGACGGGACCGGTTTGCGCGCCCACGGTATCCACGTGGCGAATGCGGTCTTCTTCCTTGTCTTTGCGGGTCAGTTCATGTTTCTTGATTTTTCCTGCGTCGTATTCGGCGGCGCTCATGACGCCGACAATGCCGGTCTGAATCTGTTTTCCCATCTGCTGGCGATAAACGTAATAGCAGGGCGATGCCTCCTGAAGCAGAATGCCGTCTTCGCGCAATTTGGTGAAATTCTTTTTTGCCGTTTTGTAAATCAGGGCGTCGTCGGGACGCGTCCCGTCCGGAACGTCGATTTCTGATTTTTCCACATGCATAAAACTAAGCGGTTTGCCGGCCACTGCCTTTTGCCCTTCTTCGCGCGTCATGACGTCATACGGCAGAGCCGCAACATCGACGCATATTTCGCCTGCGGACGAACCGCTTTAAATGGTAATACCAGCGCCATAGTGTGTTTCTCCTAAAAATAATATTGCGATGCTAGTAACACAATGGCATAATCAGGGCAATGACAAAATGATGACAGTCATTTTCCGAAGAAAGGCATCAACCACATGGACTACATACTTGTATTTATTCACGGTCTGGAAAGCACCTCCCAGGGAAACAAAGCGCAATACTTCCGCAAATCATTTCCTCAAATGATCATTGAGGATTACACGGGAGATTTTCAGGCCCGGATGAAAAAACTGACAACTCTCCTGGAAGGCAAAAATAATTTGATTATGGTCGGATCAAGCTATGGCGGCCTGATGGCGGCGCAATATGCCGTGGAACACCCGGAAAAAGTAAAAAAGCTGATTCTGATAGCCCCCGCATTGATTCTGGAAGGCTTTGAAAATGCCACATCCCAACCGCTTAAGATGCCGGTTGTGATTTACCATGGAACGCGGGATGACGTTGTAAATCCCGATGAGGTAAAACGCATCGCAGAAAAAGTTTTCACACATCTGGAGCATCACTTGGTCGATGACGATCATCCGCTCAACGCTGTCTTTCCGACGCTTGACTGGTCCCATCTGCTTGAGCAAACCTGATCAAGTTGCAAGGCATCCCTTCTACCTTGCCCCTTGGACCTTGAACCTTGCACCTTGGACCTTTCTTGGTTTCAGTCGTTGAAGAAATCCCCGACGAGTTCCAGGTATTCGGCAAGCAGTTTATGGCTGACCACAAAAATGTGGCCGATGTTTTTTTCAATCGTGCGGTTGAGATGTTCGCTTGTGTACCGAACGTTTCCATCATCAACCATGCCCCAGGTTTCTCCGGCAATGCATGAGCCGGACGGCGCAATCGGGTCGCGCGAGCCCCGGTAATCAAAAATCCGAACGCCCGCTTTTCCGAGCGCGTTCATATCGACGGGCTTGCCGTTTAATTTATCATGGGTTGACGGCAGGCAATACCGGCCTTCATAAATCTGATTGTCGAGAAATATATTTTGAATCCATTGAATATGGGCGCTGACTGGAAATTTCGTGCCATGCGTCAGCCAGTACAGGAAAGGCGCAGCATCGGTGATCGATTCTTTGTTTTCGGCCCGTCCGTAAAACCCCAGCACAACCGTATACTGAACGCCGGGCTGAATTTCATTCATTCCCGATTCAATCACCTGAGACGGAATGTTAACGGCGCCGAATAATTCCATCATGAGATAAGGATCGTAGTCGCGTCGAATCAGATCCCGAATCGCCTTGTGGCCGCTTTCCTCATCATCGAATTTCACAGGCGACGCCATCATAGCGATTTTCCGAACATCCATGGGACGGCCCGACGCCATCAACTCCTCGGCCCGCCTGGCCAGATATGGCATCATGATCGTCCCGCCCATGCAGTAGGCCATGATGTATATTTCACTTTTGGGATGCTCTTTTTTGATGATCTCCAGAAAATGATCCGGAATGACTTTCCCGTAGAATTCAAGCCCCAACTGCGTTTCATCCCATCCCGGATCGCCGTGATCAACCAGATAAACCCGGAAGCCCTGATGCAGCATGGCTTCAACCACTGATTTTCCGGGCGCCAGATCAAATAACTCCGGCTTATTGATAAGTGGTGTCGCCATGTAAAGAATTTTGCCGTTGGGTTTAATGCCGGCCGGAATTGGATAATGCCTCAGGCTGACGCGATGCAGCGTGGACCCGTTAACTACTTCGTACGGGGTGCAACCGATTACTCCGGATGTAGCTCTTTCAGAATATTCCTTGATGTCGAACGCGTTTTCACAATACAGATTCTCCATTCGGACGCGGTTTTCCGCCAGATACGCTTTAAAGGAAACAGTCGGATTGGTTTTGGCAAAAGGCAATGCACCGGTCATGAAAGGCCTCTCCGTAATCACAACCAGAAGGCATCTTAAGAGCTCCTTCATGGCTTTGAGCCTTGTCAGACCAATGTTATTGTACTGATATTCCAGTTGAGCAAACTCATCCATGTAGTTTTTGAGATATTCCTTCCCCCGGGTCGTCGTGCAGATCGCTTCGGCTTTCTTCCGGTCAAACCGGCCGTTGCGGATAAAAAAACCGGTCAATGTATAAAGCAGGCGCGAGTAATGCTTGTAAATCCAGCCGTTCACATCAGCGATGGCGTCCGGATTCCTTCCCGCGCCGACGGCAATTCGCGCGCCGGCCTTGATCGGCCGAAGCACCGTATCGAGCATTGCGCTTTGCCACCCTGCGGCAAGCGCCACCGGTCCGAATAACATTGCATCCCTTCTGAAAGTATTGAGAATCCGTTGATAACCGAATAAACCCCTTACCTGCATTCCAACCATTTTGCTCCGCCACGGAACCGCGGTCGGAATCTCCTCCAGATTATCAGCGGGAGAAACGCCGATAATACTTAAAAGCTCATCCGGCGTAATTTTGACTTTTCGTTCGGCAACCATGATTTTACCCCACAATGATCTTATCAATTTTTCAACGCAAGCCGTTTAGAAAATCCCATGCCGGCGACGTAAAATCACAAATACGTTGACAAACATAGACGCAAATATTATAGTCACTTACACAGGATCTGGGCGGCTTTCAGGAATTGTTAATATCGGAACAGCAATTGTTCAATGGTCTTGATGATCGGCTTCAGTACAGTTTTTATCGTTAATAATTAGCCTTTTCTTAAGTATTTTTTAATTTAATCGATTTACTTATAATAGTTTCCGACCTGAGGTGTAAAATGGCTGACGAAAGTAAGCAATCACCGTTGAATGAATCTTCCGTTTTTCCGTGGCTCAAGTCGGCCGCGGATATGTGGCTTGGCGTGGCCAGTCAAGCCATGCCGTCGCAGTCCGAAGCGACGCTCAAAACTCAAAGCAATTTCCAGAACCGATTCACTCAGCAGTTGGAAACAAATCTTAATCTGCTCAAATCCTTTTCCCGGATGATGACCGAACCGGAATCTGCGTCGGCGGCGGCAAATTCCATCAATGCTCTGCCCGATATTCTTCTGAAAATGGCGAAATCAGGCTTTGACGCGGCGATGCAAATCCAGAATCATTTATTTGATAAAGCAGGAAAAATCGGCAAAAGAACAGAAGCATACAACTTTGATAATCTCGATCAGGAAGTTTTTCGAGCCCTGTCTGACGTTTACGAAAAGGAACTTCGTCAGTATCTCAAAATACCCCCTCTGGGCCTGACCCGCTTCTATCAGGAGCGCTTCAACGAAATGCTCGATAAGCATAATCTCTTCGAAACGACCCTGGCGGAATTTCTTTCTATTCTTTATCTGCCGATGGAAAAATCCTTCAAGGTCCTGCAGGAAAAGCTTCAGCAGATGGCTGAACAGGGCAATCTTCCCAAAGAAGCAAAAGAAAGCTATGCTCTGTGGCTCAAGATTCTGGAAGGCCATTACATGAATCTGTTTAAATCCAAGGAATATACCGACGCTTTGCATCGGACGCTCAACAAGCTGGAGGATTTCCTCATCGCCAAAAATGAAACCATGCACGATTTCCTCCAGGTTCTGCCTGTTGTAACCCATAAGGACATGGAAGATCTTTACAAAGAATTCCATATCCTTAAAAAGAGAGTTCGAGAGCTGGAAAAACGCCTTGATATCTCGCCCAACACATTGACGGCCGTGAAATAGCGGATCACCGGACAGCCGGCAACGCACTCATCAAGAAGATACTGCGGAGGTTAAACAGTCTCATGCATTCAACCAAAATACCGATCGATCTCATTCTGGAAAGGATGGCGGAAGACACCCAAAAAGCGCAGCAACGCGTTTCCCGCGCATCAGACGTGCTGCTGGGTGAGCTCAACTGCGAGCTTGCGTCTACGCCTTATGAAATTGTTTACGAAGAAGACAGGGTTAAAGTGAAACATTATTTTCGCAACGAAAATGCCGAAAATAAACTGAAAGCCCCCCTGCTGGTGGTTTACGCATTGATTAACCGTGAAACGATGCTGGATCTGCAGCCGGACCGCAGCGTCGTCAAAACGTTTCTTGAAGGCGGCGTTGACCTTTACATGGTGGACTGGGGCTATCCCATGCGCAAGGACCGCTTCCAAACCATTGACGACCACGTCAACGGATACATGGATAACATCATCGATTTCATCCGCAAAAAACACAATGTCCCGAAAATAAACCTGATGGGGATTTGCATGGGCGGAACATTTTGCGTGATGTATTCCGCGCTGCATCCGGAAAAAATCAAGAACCTGATTACAACGGTCACACCGTCCAGCTTTGATACGGATAAGGGATTGCTGCATGTCTGGATGAGGGATGTCGACGTGGACCGGATGATCCGCACGTTCGGCAATATACCCGGCGATCTGATGAACTTAGGCTTTCTTCTGCTTAATCCCGCGCGTCTGATGATCGACAAATACGTCGGTTTTGTGGAAAACATGGACAATAAGGATTTTGTCGAAAACTTTGTCCGTATGGAACGATGGATTTTCGACAGCCCCGATGTCCCCGGCGAAACGTTCCGTCAGTTTGTCGAGGACGGCTACAAGAAAAATCTTCTGATTCAAAACAAAATGTATCTGGGAGACAAACTTGTGGACTTAAAAAAACTAACCATGCCGCTTCTGAATTTTTACGGCGAGTTTGACCATCTGGTGCCCCCGGAAGCCTGTAATCAGTTGACCCAGGCCGTGGGCAGCAAAGACAAGGAAGACATCTGCTTCGAAACCGGCCATATCGGCATTTACGTCAGTTCAAAAATCCAGAAACTGTTCGCGCCCAAAATCGTCCGGTGGCTTAAAGAACGCGATCAGGTTGATGAAGTCGCATCCGCATCCGGCAAAACGGCTGACGCGCCGGCCGCGCAAAAACCGGAACCCCGGAAACAAGCCGTCTCCGTGCGCAGGCGAAAACCATTGTCTGCGCCCATCAAGAAAAAAGCTGCGGCCAAATCTTCACGGGTGAAAAAGAAAAGTCCGGCCGCAACGCAGAAAATACAGCCGACACCGTCTAAAAGAGGAAAGTTATTACTTATCGAAAAAATTGCTGAAGCCATCTAATCAAGGGAGCCGCATATGTCGAAAAAAGAAAATTATTTTCAAGCTTTGAGCAAACTGACCAAAGAAATGGGCGCAACACAGGATCAGGACAAAATGCTGCATCTGATCATCAATACCGCGGTAAAAACCATGAAAGCCAAGGCGGCTGTCATCTTTCTCAATGATGAAGATTCCGACAATACGATTCGTAACGTGGCTGTGGCGCAGGTCGGCCTTTCCGAAGCTTACATCCATGCAGGACCGCAACATGCCGTCAAGATCAGTCCGCAGTTGCTGGAAGACGGCTACATGTATTTCCGTGATGCGACAACCGACAAAAGACTGATGAACCGCGCCGCGAAAAAAACAGAAGGCATCGGATCGATACTCTCCGTCCCCGTCCTGGACAAAGGGCAGATGCTGGGCATTTTGAGTCTATACACCAAAGACGTCCGGACTTTTACTCAGGATGAAATTGACTTTCTCTCCATTCTGGCGGAATTGGGCGGCGCAGCAATCGTAAACGCAGAGCTGATTCAAAAGCTGCGCAGTTACTCGCAAATTTTCCTGCGGCTTGCCGCAAGCATTTCAGAAAGCCTGGATGTAAAAACCATTCTGCAGGCCCTGACTCAGGATCTTGTCCATGAACTGCATATCAAAGGTTCATCAGTCAGACTGCTGGATGAAGAAAAAAATACTCTGGAACTTGTCGCCAGTTACGGCTTAAGCGAGAAATATCTCAACAAGGGACCGGTTGCAGCGGATAAGAATATTGCCGAAACCCTGAAAGGGCAAACCATCTTCATTAAGGATGTCGCCAGGGATCCGGGAATCCAGTACCGTAAGGAAAAAGAAGAAGAAGGCATTGCATCGATGCTGTACGTCCCCGTTAAATCCAAAGATAAAATCATCGGTGTGCTCAATGTATACAGCAGCCGCATCCGGGAATTCAAAGAGGAAGAAATCACACTGGTCAAAGCTCTGGCCTATCAGGGAGGGCTTGCTATCAACAATGCCTGTTTGTACTTGAACGTTCAGAATGACATAAAAGATTTAAAGGAAAACATCTGGGGGCATAAATCCTGGTTTTAAGCCTTTTAACATCGTCATAAAGGAGATAATGTTGTAATGATTACCGGAAAAACAATAGCTCAACTCAAGGTCGGGGATGTCGCGGAATTTGCCAAAACGGTTACGGAAACGGATATTTATTTATACGCCGGCATTACGGGCGATTTCAATCCCGCGCATGTCAATGAAGCTTATGCCAAAAACACTTTTTTTAAAACCCGCATTGCCCACGGGATGCTGACGGCCGGATTCATCTCCGCCATTATCGCCAATCAGTTACCGGGGCCGGGAACAATCTATTTAAAACAGGAACTGAGTTTTATGGCGCCCGTGCGTATCGGCGATACAATTACGGCACGTGTGGAAGTTGTAGAACTGGTCGCCGAAAAAAACCGCGTCCGGCTAAAAACCTCCTGCAGCAATCAGGACGGTGTCGTCGTGCTTTCCGGAGAAGGTCTCGTCAGCCCGCCCAAACCGCCTAAAACCTGAAAAAGTTTAGCTCCTCAAAAATAAAAAAGCCGCCCGGTTAATCGGGGCGGCTTTTTTGTTCGTGTTGAAGTTCTTTACTTCGCAGCAAAAAAAGCTTCAACTTTTTTGAAGTTTTCGTCGGCGGCGGTTTTAAATTCTTCGCGGCCTTTTTTATAGGTTTTAATCCAGTCGTTGATCAGTTTCTTGCCCTCTTCCGGGAAAAAGGCCGTCTGCGCCATCATGGCGGTTACCATTTTTTCAGTCTGATCCTGAATAACGGCCATTGCCTCGAACGAATTATCGAAAGCTGTTTTGTTAAAATCAACCATCTGTTTGGCAATCTGTTTAGGTTCCATGTTATCCTCCTCTGTTCATTTATTATTTTATTTTATCAAGTTTCACTTTATTCTTTTTGACTGTCTTTTTTACGGAAATTCCTTCCTTCTTTCCCCTTGCGGTTTGTCTCTTTGTCACTTCAGAGGCCTGGCTTACCGGAATGGTTTTTTCCACGACTGTATGCATGGATGATTCCACCTGATCGGCTGTGTTTAAAAGATAGTCTTCCATCAGTTTGAAGCGTTTATCCACATTCGTTTTGAAATCATTAAGGCTGTTTTTATAATGGTCTACCCAATCATCCATTACTTTTTTGTTCTCGGCTGGAAAAAACGCCGACTTTTCCCAGAAGATGTGCATTATTTTTTCGGCATGTTCCTGAAAGGCAACCATGGCGCTCAAACTTTCTTCAAACACTTTTTTATTGGCCTCCAGAATTTGCCTGATCATCAAGGTGGAATGCATGAGTATTAACCTTTCCTCTAGTTTTTTGATTTAGGTTTGGCCGCCTCGATTCCTGATACAAAGAATTCTTCAAGCTTTGAGTAATTCTGATCGGCTACTTCCTTAAGGTCCGCCGTGCTCTTTTTATACATGTCCGTCCATTCGCTGATCAGAGATTTGGCCTGAATCGGAATCCAGGGCGCCTGTTTCAGGAAGTTATCAACCACCTTTGTTGTTTGCTCCTGCAACATAAGCATTGAGTTATAACCTGTCTCAAAGGCAGCTTTATGGTAACCGATCATCTGCTTTGCTATTTCTTTGTTTTCCATAGTATTTACCCCTTTCTTGTTTTGGTTTATGGTCTAATTATAAGCAGAATTTATCATTTGTCAATATAAAAATGTTGCAATGCAATATACTTTTCACAGGGGAAAGCTTTATGCGATTCTAATATTTATTTAGTAATAACTTTATGTTACGACTATATATCCCTATCTTTCATATCCTTTTTCATAATATTTGTTGCAATATGATCAATATTTTCGTAAACACTACGTAAGGAATATACACATGGACAACAATAAACTGATATTGAAGAAATACACAAACCGCAGGCTTTATGATACAGAAAAAAGCATATACGTTACAATGGATTACGTAACAGACGTCATCCGCAGGGGACGCCAGATTCAGGTCATAGACGCCAAAACCGGCGAAGAGGTGACATCGTCCGTCCTGACGCAAATTGTTCTGGAAGAAGCCCGTAAGAAGAAATACTTATTGCCCCCGCCGCTTTTATACCTGATCATTCAATACGGGGAAAACGTCCTGACGGATTTCTTTGAAAAATATCTCGAGCAGACGATCCGCAATTATTTGTTGTTCCGCAACATGGCGGATGATCAGTTCAAAAAATGGCTGGAATACGGCGAAAACTATCCCAAAATGAATCCTCAGGCCATGGCCGGGCTTTCAGCGTTCAAGCCTCTATTTGATCTTTTCACCCCCCCGCAGGGATCGCAACAGGATAAGACGGAAGAAAAGAAATAAATTTTGAACTGTAAGGTTATCGATTTGATTCGGAATTATTGCCTTGACTTTATCTCCACCATCCCTTAACATGCCGCAAATTTTTTAACGGTGATTGTTTTTACCTATGTACTCAAAAAAAATAGTTATTCGCTACACACCGGATATTGTTCAACAGCCTGTCATTTATCTTCTGGCTCAGAAGCATAACCTCGTCTTTAATATTCTGAAAGCAAGAATACTCCCCCGCCGCGAAGGCGTCATTGTTCTGGAACTCTCCGGAGAAAAAGAAGATTTTGACCGGGGCATTCATTTTCTTAAAGAAATGGGGCTGAAAGTCGAATCGCTGTCCAAAAGCGTCAGCCAGAACATAGACAAGTGCGTTCACTGCGGCGCCTGCACCGGTTTTTGTCCCACCGGTGCGCTCTCCTTTGAAAAACAAACACAGAAAGTCCTTTTTGATCCGGAGAAGTGCAACGGCTGCGAGCTTTGCGTTTCCGCCTGCCCGGTTCGCGCCATGGAAATCAATCTGATGTAAACGATCGGAATACTCAGTTAGTCCAACCATTCGTTTCCTCTCAAGCCTCAATCGAAAGTTTACCACAAAGCATTTATATTATTCATTTATTGAAATTCTTGTCAAAATTTCATGATCAAAAAAATATTTTTTTGGAATAATTATATCAATTGATATATGGAACAAATCTGAATTTTTAATAGCACATTATTGTTTTTATCCATGACAATATTGTTTCGTTGAAAATAATCATTTTTTCTGGAGGCAATCAGGATTCTTATGAATAAAGCTCAAAACGGTTTTGATAACGAAAAATATATCACGGAACAAACAGCCTCCATTTTAAAGCGCGTCGAAAGATTCAACAATAAACTCTATTTGGAATTCGGCGGAAAGCTTCTTTACGATTACCACGCCGCCCGGGTATTGCCAGGGTACGATCCCAACGTTAAAATGCGGCTGATCAAAGAGCTTAAAGATCGGGCGAATATTCTGCTTTGCATATATGCCGGCGATATCGAACGCAAAAAAATCCGCGCGGATTTCGGCATCACATATGATTCGGATGCCATGAAGTTGATCGATGACCTGCGCGGCTGGAACATCTCTGTCATGGGTGTGGTTATCACCCGCTTTGAAAATCAGCCTTCGGCCGTTTTGTTCAAAAACAAGCTGGAGCGGCGCGGCATCAAAGTCTTTACTCACCGGTTCACCAAAGGATATCCAACCAATGTGGACCTGATTGTGAGTGACGAAGGTTACGGCGTCAATGACTACATTCCCACGGATAAGCCACTGGTCATCGTGACAGGCCCCGGGCCGGGAAGCGGAAAGCTGGCAACCTGCCTGTCGCAGTTGTACCACGACTATAAAAGAGGCATCAAATCAGGCTACGCCAAGTTCGAAACATTCCCGATCTGGAATCTGCCGCTCAAGCATCCCGTAAACGTCGCCTACGAGGCGGCAACCGCCGATATCCGCGATTTCAATCAGATCGACCCGTTCCATCTGGAGGCTTATGGCGAAGGCTGGGTAAATTACAACCGCGATGTGGAAGTCTTTCCCGTCCTGAAAAGAATTCTGGAAAAAATCACCGGTGAGGAATCTTTTTACAAATCGCCGACCGACATGGGTGTGAACCGCGCCGGCTTTGCCATTACGAACGATAACATCACCAAAGAAGCCTCCAAGCAGGAAATTCTGCGCCGCTATTTCCGCTACCGCTGTGAATACGCCATGGGCTTTTCTGACAAGGAAACCGTGCAGCGGGTGGAACTGTTCGGCAAAGATTTCAAACTGAAACCGGAAGACCGTCGTGTTGTAGCTCCTGCGCGCGAGGCGGCCAAAGAAGCAATGGAAAAACAACGCGGCAATGAAGGTATTTTCTGCGGCGCCGCCATAGAACTGCAGGATGGAACCATTATTACGGGAAGCAATTCGCCTCTGATGCATGCGGCTTCCAGCGTGGTCATCCATGCCATCAAACATCTGGCGGGCATTCCCGATAAAATCAAGCTGCTGCCACCCAATATTACGGACTCCATCCGGCAGCTTAAAACGGAAATTCTGGAGGAAAAAAATGTCAGCCTCGATCTGGAGGAAGCGCTTATTGCACTGGCCATCAGCGCCACAACCAATCCGGCCGCACAACTGGCATTGGAAAAATTAAAAGATTTGCAGAACTGCGAAATTCATATGACCCATATCCCAACACCCGGCGATGAAGCTGGCCTGCGGCGCATGGGCGTGAATCTGACCAGCGATCCGAACTTTTCGACCAACGATCTGTTTGTCACCTGAAGCGGCGCTATTTTCCGGCCTGCTCCTTCGATGTATCAAGCATCTTATTGATATCGCCGGGAACTTTTTTCATCTTGCCGCCCAGTTCCTTGGTATCCGACCAGAGATTGCTGAACTTGTCACTGATGGCCTCGCTGCCATTTTTAAATGTGTCGACGGACTGTTTGATCTTATCCGGCATACTGCCCGGATCTTTAAAGAAATAGACTCCGCCGGAAACTAATGCAAGAAATATAACGACAATGGCTAATTTTATCATTTTCTGAATGATGGAATATAAAATCACGATGGCAACTAAAATGGCCAGCAAGGTAAATGCCGCCGGGTTCGCCGCAAAATAATCCGCAATGGCCTCCATGATAAATCCTCCACGCCTGTTTTGATGGGCCGTAATTTAGCTTATTTTCTCCGGAAAATCCATTTTTTGTTTGCCTTGACAAACGGTATGTTGGCGATTAGAAAACATTCCGAAATAAAAAAAAAGGATATAAAAACGGTTGATCAAGGCATCGGATAAAGTAAAAGTCGGCATCACCACACTGGGCTGCAAAGTCAACCAGTGCGATTCCGCATCCCTGACATGCACCCTGGAAGAGGCCGGTTTCATGATCGTGCCATTTTCTTCATTTGCCGATACCTATATCATCAATACCTGCACGGTGACCGGCTTTTCGGATTTTCAAGCGCGCCAGTTGATACGGCGGGCCTTGCGCGATAATCCTAAGGCAAGAATCGTCGTGACCGGCTGCTATGCTCAAACACAACCGGAAGCGCTCGCCTCCCTGGAAGGTGTTGCCATGGTGATCGGCAACGATCAGAAACACCGGATCGCCGAACTTTTGCAAAAGCAGCCGTTAAACGGTCAAAAAATCTTTGTGGAGAATATTTTCCGGCAGAAATATTTTCTTTCGGCGCCCGCTCCGAAACTGGCAGGCCGAACTCGCGCTTTTTTTAAAATTCAGGACGGCTGCAATGCATTTTGCAGCTATTGTATCGTCCCTTACGCCCGCGGGAAAAGCCGCAGCCTGCCTCTCCACGAAACCTTAGCCGGCGCAAAACGCTTTGCCGGACAGGGCTATCGTGAAATCGTCCTCACCGGCATTCATCTGGGGCAATACGGGTATGATCTTCATCCGCAGACGCCTTTTGTTTCGATGCTCGAACAAATACTGTCGCAAAATCCCGGCGTTCGGTTCCGGCTCAGCTCCATTGAACCCAACGAAATATCGGATGATCTGCTGCGGCTTTTCCATGCCCATGCAAATCTTTGCCCACACCTGCATATTCCCCTGCAAAGCGGCGATGATACGATCCTGAAAATGATGAAACGCACATATGACACAGCCTTTTATCGATCTCTGATCCGGAAGGTTGCGGATTCCATTCCGGACATCGCCATAGGCATGGATGTGATGACCGGCTTCCCCGCCGAAAGCGATGTTCATTTTCAAAATACCCTTTCGTTTTTGACCGATCTCCCCGCAACCTATCTGCATGTGTTCCCCTATTCCGAAAGACCGGGCACCGCGGCGCTTGCCATCACTCCCAAGGTGCCGGAAAAAATCAAAAAAGAACGCGCGGCAACGTTGAGAACGCTTTCGGCGCAAAAACGGGCGGCCTTTTCACAACAATACGCAGGACGGATCTTGCCGGTGCTTGTTGAAAACACAAAAGACAAAAAAACGGGTCTGCACAAGGGCTTTTCTCACAATTATCTTCCCGTGCTGCTGGACAAATCCCATGTTTCTTTAGTAAATACTGTTGCAAAAGTGAAAATTGACGGTTATACAGACGGCAAACTGACAGGCAAAGTTATCCATGAATGAAGCAAGGCAAAATCAACTGAACGCTTTGGAAGAAAAGCTGTGCTACACTTTTCGGAATATGGAATTGCTCTCCACCGCTTTAACCCACCGCTCTTACGTCAATGAAAACCCGCAACTGTCTCTGGCCGATAATGAAAGGCTGGAATTTCTGGGAGATGCGGTTCTGGAGCTGGGCGTAAGCGACCTGCTGATTAAAAAATATCCCGATATCGATGAAGGCACTCTGACGAAGTTCCGTTCGCTTCTGGTCAACGAAAAGCCCCTCGCTGCTCTTGCGGCTCAACTGGGGCTGGGTGAATGCCTGCTTTTGGGACGGGGCGAAGAAAATTCCGGCGGGCGGACCAAAGAATCGCTTTTGGCCAATGCTCTGGAAGCCGTCATTGCCGCCGTCTATCTGGATTCCGGCTTCAGCAAAACCAGATCGATGATCAAAAAACTGATGAAACCGTTGATGGATGATGAATCGCTGCGGGCGGACAGCATTGATTACAAGACGGCCCTGCAGGAACTCTGTCAGAAAAAATTCCGGACCGCGCCGGTTTATACCCTGCTGGATGCCAGCGGACCCGATCATGCCAAAACGTTTAAAGTCGAAGTTGATGTCGCAGGCGTGATCAGCCGGATCGGCCGGGGTAAGAGTAAAAAAGACGCGCAAAAACAGGCGGCTCAAAAAGCCTGGGAAAGCATCCATGGCCATAACAAAAGCTGATCCATCTTTAAGGGAAAAACCGCTGATCATTCCCATTTTCATCATGAATCGCGGCTGTCCGAACCGTTGCATCTACTGCAATCAGAAAATTGCCGCAGGCAACTTCGACGCCGAGATCACCCGCGAGTTTTTTGACGGAGAAGTCAACTCGTATTTACAATGGAATAAAGACAAACTGCGCACCGTCGAGATCGCCTTCTACGGAGGAAGCTTCACGGGGCTCACTGAAAACTATCAGGAGCGTCTTTTATCCTGGGCTCATCGTTATATTCAGGCTGGATTAATCGAATCCATCCGGATTTCCACCCGGCCGGACTATATTGATTCCGACCGCCTGACTTTTTTATACTCGTGGGGCGTCCGGACGGTCGAACTCGGCGCCCAGTCCTTTAACAACGATGTTCTGAATCATGCCAAGCGCGGTCATGACGCACAGGCCACGGTTGATGCCATGAAGATGCTCAAAGATCATGGATTTAAAACCGGCCTGCACCTGATGACCGGTCTGCCGGGGGATTCCCGGGAGATTTATTTAAACTCTCTGGAGCAGACGGTCAAACTGCATCCGGACACGGCGCGCATCCATCCTGTTCTGGTTCTGGCGGACACGGCGCTGGCGGAGGAATACCG
Source organism: Smithellaceae bacterium (assembly GCA_963682105.1). Classification (GTDB taxonomy): domain Bacteria; phylum Desulfobacterota; class Syntrophia; order Syntrophales; family Smithellaceae; genus UBA8904. The sequence goes on along the minus strand of OY821638.1, from coordinate 5,112,954 downwards.
ACAGGGGCAATATCAGCCTCTGTCGATTACGGAAGCGGTCTTCCGCTGCCTGCTGGCCTGGGAGATGCTGGCGCCTGCGGGAATCCGCATCATCCGTTTCGGATTACAGACAACGCCGGAAATGAATTCGGAAGGGGCCGTGCTGGCCGGTCCCCTGCATCCGGCATTCGGATCACTTGTTTATTCAGGCGTTTTTTACGCATCAACACTGAAACTGCTCAGCGACATTCCCAAAGATGCGGCACAACTACATTTCTTCGTCGACAAACGCGACATGTCCAACTTCCGGGGTCATCAAAACAGAAATGTCGAAGCGATAAAAAAGCTTTACCCGCAAGCCCGTATCGTTATAGACTCCGATCCGTCAATCGTTTCCGGACGAATTTCACTTGCAACCGACACCGGCGGAAAGATTTCTCTGGATATTCCGGGAATTTTGTAAATCATGGGAGAAGATTGTGTTTAAATCAGGTTTCATCGCCATCCTGGGCCGGCCCAACGTCGGAAAATCGACATTTTTCAACACCGTTTGCGGTGAAAAAATTTCCATAGTCGCCAACAAGCCGCAAACCACGCGCAACCGCATTACCGGCATTAAAAACCTGCCGGACGGTCAGTTGATTTTTCTGGATACGCCGGGCATCCACAAACCCAAAAGCCCGCTCAACCGCGCCATGGTGCAGGCGGCTCAGGACACGATCGGTGATGCGGATATCCTTTTGATGATGATCGAAGCCGACGCCAGAATCGGAGAACACGACCTGTTTTTGATTGAATCGTTCAAACAGGCCGAACTCAGTTCCCCCGTCTATCTGGCCGTCAATAAAATCGACCGGATTGAAAAACCCCTTCTTTTGCCTTTGATCGATCAGGCCAGCAAACTTTACGATTACAAGGAAATCTTTCCGATTTCGGCCTTAAAAAATGAAGGCATCGACGAGCTGATTGAAAGCCTCAAAAATGCGCTTCCGGAAGGTCCGCAACTGTTCCCCGAGGATATGGTCACCGACGCGACGGAACGCTTCATCGCCGGCGAATTCATCCGCGAGCAGATCACGCTTCTGACGTCGCAGGAAATTCCCTATGTTTCGGCGGTAACGATTGACGCGTTCAAGGAAGACGAAGTCAAGAATCTCATTCGCATCAGCGCAACCATTACCGTGGAAAAAGATTCGCAAAAAGCCATCATGATCGGCAAAAAAGGCGCCATGCTCAAAAAGATCGGCACACAGGCCAGACTCTCCATGGAAAATCTCTTCGGAGCGAAAGTCTTTCTGGAACTATTTGTGCGCGTCAAAAAAGACTGGTCCAACTCCGATAAACTGCTCCGAGAATTCGGGCTGACCAAATAGAGGTTTCCATGCAGGCAAAACCCGTCATCGCCATCGTCGGCCGACCCAATGTCGGCAAATCAACCCTTTTTAACCGCATTGCAGGCAGGCAAAAAGCCATCGTCATTGATGAACCCGGCGCCACGCGCGACCGCAACTACATGGACTGTGCATGGAACTCCAAGGCCTTCACGCTGATTGACACGGGAGGCTTCGAGCCTTCGACCGAAGAGCGCATTTTGGTACAGATGAGGGAGCAAACCAATCTGGCCATTGAAGAAGCGGACATTATCATTTTTCTGATGGACGGACGCGACGGATTGACGCCGACGGACATCGAAATCGCCCGGCAACTGCGCGGGAAGGGTAAAAATGTCTATTACGTCCCCAACAAAGTGGACGGCGCACGACACGAAGAACTTCTCTCCGAATATTACCGCCTGGGAATTGATGAACTCTACCCTGTCTCCGCCCAGCACGGTCTGGGGGTGGATGAACTTCTGGCCGTCATCACCGAAGACTTTCCCAAAACCCAAAGCGAAGAGGAGGCGGGAGACCGGCCCATTGCCGTGGCCATCGTGGGCAAGCCCAATGTCGGCAAGTCGTCGCTCATCAACCTGATTTGCGGCAAGGAAAGAACCATCGCCAATCCCATGCCCGGCACAACGCGCGACGCCATCGACACCACCGTTAAAGTGCATGGCAAACAATATCTGCTCATCGACACGGCGGGCATCCGAAGGAAAAACAAGATCAGCCTGACGCTGGAAAAGTACAGCGTCGTTCAGGCGCTCAAATCCATCAACCGCTGCAACATCGCACTGCTTTTGATCGATGCGGAAGAAGGCATGACCGAACAGGACGCCAAAATCGCCGGCCTGGCCCACGAAAACGGCAAAGCCTGCATTATTGTCGTCAACAAATGGGATAAGATTGAAAAGGACAATGCCACCGTCGGCAAGTTTGTGGAAGACATCAAGGACAAAGTCAAGTTCATGGACTTCGCGCCGATTCTCTTCATTTCCGCCGTCACCGGCCAGCGCGCGCCCAAAATCTTTGCTTTGATCGATGAAGTTTACGCTCAGTATTGTAAGCGTATTGAGACGTCGCCGCTCAACGACCTGGTGGAAAAATGCCTGCGGAAAAACCCGATGGCCCGCTACCAGAACCGTTCCATGAGCATCTCCTACGCGACGCAGACCAACGTCAGGCCGCCTACCTTCGTCTTTTTCGTCTCGCACCCCAAGGGCGTTCATTTTTCCTACGAGCGATACCTGATGAATTCCATCCGTGCCGAATTCGGCTTCGACAAAGTGCCGCTGAAACTGATCTTCCGGAAAAAACGTTGATATACAGCACCATCCCTGCCTGTTGCCAAGATTCCCTTGACATAAAAAACCGTGTTTCCTATACTTTAAACGTATTAGGAAAGCTCTCATCAACAATTATCGATAAGAGCTTTCGATTTTCAGAGAGGTCGATAGAGAACAATGACATCAGAACACAAACCTTGTAAAGATTCCCGGCGGCTTCGTGAATTATCCGATAAGGAATTAAACGAAATTACGAGTGCTGTCGGAGATCGCGTAAGAGCACAGACAGTAGAACAGAAGGAAAGAATGAAAACCAGCCTGCGCAAGGCGATTGAATCCGCGCGCACCGCCTTTATTGCTCATGGCAAAAAAAGAGATTAGACCCAAACTGATTGTCATAGCCGGACCGAACGGTTCCGGCAAGACAACGTTCACCAACCAGGTGCTGCGGCATGACTGGTCTGCGGGTTGCGTTTTTATTAATCCCGATGAGATCGCAAAGCACGAATTCGGAGATTGGAACTCTCCCGAAGCCGTCAGAAAAGCCGTAACGCGCGCCCAGGAGCTGCGCGAAGCGTGCCTTGGAGAGCGAAAAAGTATGCTGATGGAGTCCGTCTTTTCTGCTTCCGACAAACTTGATTTCATCCGCAGAGTCAAAGAAGCAAATTTTTTCATCCGCTTCTTTTTTATCAGCACAGATAGTCCGCAGATTAATGCAGCTCGTGTTGCCAGACGGGTAATGGACGGCGGGCACGATGTGCCTATCAACAAAATTATTTCACGTTACAACCAATCCATCGCCAACAGCGTTATCGCTATGTCGCTGGTGGACAGGGCCTACGGTTACGATAATTCGATCGATGACCGCGACCCGAAAAAGCTCTTTCGGACAAAAGACGGAAATGTTTTCAAAACCTATTCTGATCTGAAATTGCACGAATGGGGACAAATGATGATCGAGGAACTGGCAAAACCCGCGTAAACTCTCCTCCAGACAACCCTATTGACATCCCTTTCCCTTTTTCCTATAGTCCCGCCAATTTGAAGTGAGGAGCAACCTTTGATTTATTTTCGTAATGTCAGTTTGTCCTTCCTGGACAGGCAACTGTTCGACTCGATCAACTGGACCATTCACCCCAAAAGCCGCGTGGGCCTGGTGGGTGACAACGGCACAGGCAAAACCACGCTCTTTCGGGCCATTCTGGATCAGGTGCATCTTGACGAAGGCTTCATTGACATTCCCGACCGCAAGCAAAAAAAGATCGGTTATCTGCCGCAGGATCTGGTGGAACTGGAAGCGACAGGTCTCATTGAATATCTGAGGCAGAAAAGCGGTATCGCGGAGCTGGAAGATTCCATCCGCAATCTGGAACATCAAATTGCAGAGGTCAAACCCAACACGCACGAATACAGTGTGCTCACCAAACATTATGCTGAAGCGACGGCGGAGTTTAACGCCCGCGACGGTTATGCGTTTGAAGCGCGTGCCAAACAGATTCTCAAGGGATTCGGTTTCCGTGAAAGTGATTTTGACAAGACATGCGACTTGTTTTCCGGCGGCTGGAAAATGCGAATTCTTTTGACATCCATCCTGCTTGCCCGGCCGGACATCATGCTTTTGGACGAACCGACCAACCATCTGGACACGGAAAGCATGGAATGGCTGGAAAGCTACCTCAGGGATTATCCGGGAACGATCTTGGTCATCTCCCATGATCATTTCTTCCTTGACAAAATCGCCACGCAAATTGCGGAACTGGCCAACCGCCACATCCATATTTACAAGGGCGACTACACCTACTACCTCTCTGAAAAGGATCGGAGGCGCGAGGCTCTGAAAAAAGAAATGGAGCTGCAAAAGGCGCAGATAAAAAAAATCGAGGACTTCGTCGAGCGGTTCCGCTACAAGGCCACGAAAGCCTCCCAGGTGCAAAGCCGCGTCAAGATGCTGGAGAAATTTCAGGACATCAAACTCGACGGCAATGCCAGAAGTGTTGCCATGAGATTTCCGGAAGGCCAAAAAAGCGTGAAGGAAGTCGTCAAGGCGAGCGGTCTGGGACATGCTTACGGCGATCTGCAAGTCTTTTCCAACCTGAATTTCACGCTGTTTCGCGGCGACAAGATCGCCTTTGTGGGTGTTAACGGCTCTGGGAAATCCACGCTGTCGAGGCTTTTAAGCTTAACGGAGGAGCCGACCGAAGGAACCGTCAAATACGGAGATCGTGTCAATATGGCTTTTTTCTCACAGGAGAGTTCGCAGAATTTAAACTACGCCAACACAATCTGGGAAGAAGTCAATTCCGTCCCGACGGCCGCCGATGATCAGCTCAAAAGAAATCTTCTGGGCGCGTTCCTTTTTTCGGGCGACGACATTTACAAATCCGTGAGCGTGCTTTCCGGCGGTGAAAAATCGCGCCTGGCGCTTTTGAAAATCATGCTGCTGGACACCAATTTCCTGATCCTCGACGAACCGACCAATCACCTGGACATCAAAACCAAAGATGTTTTCCAAAACGCGCTGATCAACTATTCCGGCACGGTGGCCATCGTCTCCCACGACCGTTATTTTCTGGATCACCTGGTCAATAAAGTGTTTGAACTCCGGGACGGCTTCATCACCGATTATCCGGGCAATTATTCCTATTTCATCGAAAAGCGCGCTCAGACGGCGGCGACCTCCAGCCCGGACCGAAAAGATTCAACAGCGACTGGAGACCAGACGCTTTCGCTGAAAGAACAAAGGAGACTGGAAGCCGAAGAACGCAACCGCCAGTCTAAAATTAAAAACGCGATTAAAAAGGATCTGGCGGTGGTGGAAGATAAAATCGCGAAGCTCGAAGCAAGAAAAGCCGCCAGCGAAAAAGCCTTGTGCGATCCGCAAACCCACAAGGATGCAACGAAAATTAAAGACTTGCAGATTGATTTCAATATTGTGGAGCAGGAACTGGAAGAGGCTTACAATCACTGGACGGAACTCTCCTGCAAACTGGAAGAAGAAATATAATTACGCCCCGTCGAGACCTGCTCTTTCATGACTGGCATACCAGGTGGCCGGATCGCTTAAAAAATCTTCCGTATCCCGCAAAGACAGCAGATGCTCCCGTTCAACACCCGCCAGCATGGCGAAGAAAGCCTTCTCTTTGGGATCTGTGCTTTGTTTCTCCAGCTTGGAATAAAGGGCGACGCCACGCGCTTCGAAGTCGATGGCCGTCCGGATCGCTTTGAGTTCCTCTTCCGTCCCCGAGATGCGGGCGGACTTCTTTCCGGACATTGATTTTAAAACCTGGTGGACTTCAGACGGACTGACTTTCAGGGGAACGGTTGCCGGCCATTTTTTTTGCTGCTCCCATTTTTCATGGAGTTTTTTGAGCATTTCGTAATGCTCTTTTTCCTCATCGGCAATCTGCTTGAACATGTTTTTGCCCGCCATGTTCCTGGTTTTCCGAGCCTGTTCCAGATAGAATTCCCGCTCTTTTTCTTCATTTTCGAGAGCAAAGGCCAATGCGCTGATCCTCTTATCCATGAGTACTACCCCCTTTGGCGGTCGATCTTAATCTGGCAGTATTATAAAAGAAATTGAATATTTAGGCAACACGTTTTTAGAACCGGGGACTGTTACTGAATATCGCGGACATATTCGGCAACGTTGTTGCACAGGTCTGAAATGCGTTCCAGATGCCCCAGCATCTCTACAAATATGGGGCCGGCTTCCGGGCTGCACTGACGCAAGTGGAATCTTTTCAAATGATTATCCAGCGATTCTTTGACTTTAATATCAATCATTTCCTCCCGCCGGATAACATCCCGGACGATTTCCGGATTGAAAATTTCCAGAAGCGTTTTGGCATCGTTCAAATTACGCTCTACGAGAACAGCAACATCCTGAAACTCCCTTTCCCCTGCAACGCTGAACTGGAGCCCCCGCCCGGACTTTTGCGTCGCCAGAATGCTGATGGACTGAATATGGCTGCCGATACTCTTGATATCCCCGGCGAGCGCCGTAAAAGCAAATATTCTCTTCGAGAGTGGTTCGGACAACTGCCGTCCTGATATTTTCCAGAGAAATTTCACAATCTGCATTCGCAAATTTTTAACCACCATTTCGATATAAGCAATATCCCTGCGACGCCCCTCCTCGAAATGCTCCATCAGACGGAGACTCCGGAAAAACATGATCTGAACCAGTGCGGCCTGACGCTGTATTTCCTTGTGCACATGCTCCAGGGATTTGACGGGATTGATCATATCTTTTTTATCCAGATATTCCGGCCAGATCGGCAGCGTCTCGTCAACGCCGGGCAGAACTTTATTCATCATGACGGAAAACGGACGCAGTAAAAAAATAAAAATCACGACAATGATCAGATTGAGCAGAAAGTGGGCCCAGGCAATCTGCTGAGCGACGTTATCCGACAATCCCCTCAGCGTATCCAGAAAAAAAGGCAGGATGAGAATGCAGATTAAAACGCCGGCACATTTGAAAATCAGATGCGAGACGGCGGTTCTTTTACCGCTTACGTTGGCAACCGTTCCGGCCAGAAGCGCCGTCACCGTGGTGCCGATATTGGCGCCCAGCACGATCGGCACGGCATTTTCGAGCGCGATAAGGTCCTGCTGGGCCAGAACAGCCAGAATACCGATAGGAATCGCAGAGGCCTGTACAATCGCAGTCACAACCATGCCCAGGCCTATTCCAAATAAAGGATTCTTCGTCTGACCGAAGACATTGATAAAAGTCTGCGACTGCTTGAGGGGCTCGGAGGCCTGCCGGACCAGATCCAGACCGAAGAAAATCAAACCGAAATAAAAAAGCAGTTCACCGGCAATCCGCCATTTGCCGCGGCGGGTCAGCCACAACAGTCCGCCGATCGATACGAAAAAGGGGGAAAAGTCCGTAAACCGCCAGACCACAAACTGAACGGTCAGAGTCGTGCCGATATCGGCGCCTAAAACAATCGCCAGCGAACTGTAAAAGCTGATCAGGCCGGCGCTGACCAGACCGATTGTCAGCGCGACGGATGCGGAGGAGCTCTGGAAGGCAATGGCGGAAAAGATACCAGTCACCAGACCGTAAAGCGGTCTCTCCACCGCGTATTTGATCAATTCCTTGACCCTGGCGTCCACCAACCGTCGAATGGAAGATGAAAGCCGGATCATGCCGACCAGAAACAATATAATACCGCTTACTGCGATTAAAAGTTCTTTCATTATTTTTTTTAAACATCTTGCCTTTGGCGCCGCTGATGGGGCGGACCTCCGGCGCTTTATCCTTTATATCCGTTACTTCAGCTTCATGTTAAAGGTCGAAATCTTGCCCGTATCCGTCTCTTTGATCTGCAGGCGCAGCACTTTGGCCGTTTTTGCTTCCCCCGGATAAAAAATAAATCCGTGAGCCAGTTCCTGTGGTCTTACGGCCCGATACTGTAACGACCTCGTCTGCAGATCCTCCTTGATCTTCCCCTGAACATCCGCGTGCTCGGCCGTCCCCTGGGCGCCTCCCGTCACAACGCCGGCTGCGGCGCCAATGGCCGCGCCTTTTCCGGCTGCCGCGCCGACATTGGTTCCCGTTACAATGCCGATGGCCGCGCCGATGACGGCTCCGGCCGCCCCGAACAGCAATGCCTTTTTAGCCGCTTCCGGCGCCACCCGGCTCAACTCCGTCTGCTTGGACAGACGGTCATAGGCCAGATTCTGATCCAGAATCGGCCAGACATTGCCCTCATCGTCAATGAGAAACGTCTGTTCGGCCAAGATCATCAAAGGGTGCGGACTTTTGTTATCGAAGACCACCTGCACCGGCAGAATGCCCGCCGAACGGATATCGAAACCAAAGGCGTTTTCAGCTTCTTTTGCGTCCGTAAAACTGCGGGCGGCAATGGCTGCGCCCTCCATAAAAACAGCGTTGGGACTTTCCTGCGGCGACTTAAAGGGCACAACCTGCCTTTCATAGCGCGTGCAACCTGCAACCAGGACAATGGCCGCCAGTATGAACATCGCCAGTGTCTTAACTTTTAAGTGCATCGTCAATACTCCTTGAAGAGGATTTTCATTTTCATTCTGACAAAATTGCATCAAAACCACAAGCGCAAATTATTGAAGAACAAGGGGCTTCGGCCCCTTGTTACGTTGTGAGAGCTTTGCATAACTACGCAAAGCCAGCAACAGGGTCATTCCCGCCTTCGCGGGAATGGCAAAAAAAGATATTTTTCAAATGTCTCGTTGTCGGGCGCTCTCTCTTTATGTAAAAGGGCTTTTGAGGACTGGCGATATTCGGATGCAATGAATATTTGACTACTTATCGGTCTGTTCTTCTTTTTCCTGTTTTTCTTTCTTCTCTTTTTCGTTATCTGTCGTTTCCGTATTGGACTTTACTTTTTCTTTTTTGTCTTTGTGCTGCAATGCTTCCTTGCGATCCAATCTTTTTTTGTCATCCTGCGACGCCTTATCGACAGGCACCAGCGCAAAAGTGAGCTGGCCAATGATCAGAATACCGACGATAACGCAAATGATTTGTACAAACTTGTTCAAGCTATTCTCTCCTTCCCAGAATCTGCACCGCCAGATCGTTAAAAGCAACCGTATTGCTTCCCGTCAGGTTCCCCATGCCGTGCAGTGCGATTTCCGGTTTTGTGGATGGGTACGTTGCCAGTGTGAATTCCGACGTGCGTATTGTTGCCCGGTCACCTTGCAATGCGGCAAGGGCATTGACGGGATTATTGCCGGTCGTTTCATCCGTCACCAGCGACGTATTGAGCACCATGGTCACAACCTTCCCGCCGTACGTTTGCGGGTTCGCACTCAGCAATGTAAAGTAATCATACGTAGTAGGCCTGCTGGGCAATGTGCCGCCGTTTTCGCGCCACGCCACACTGCCGTCCACAACCGATGCACCTGAGGAAACAGGCCAGGTTGGTTCACTGAAGCTTGACGTCCCACCCGTTGTGCAGCGATAAGAATGCTGCTGACTGTCGGAAGCCAGGCGATTTGACGGAATCACGATGTGGCTTGCGGAATAAGCCGTTGTGGCAAACCAGTACATGTAAGACCAGTACGTTAACGTTTGATTGGAGCTGGATGAAGACTCGAAGTAATTGGACGGCCAGAGAGGGAATTGATTGGCGCTGCACTTCGGCCGGTAAACACCGCGATAAACATTTGTAAGCGTTGAATCGAGTCCCCGTGTTCCTGATGTTCTGGTTGAGTTGGTTGAGGGGTCTGCGTAAAAAATTTTAATATCGTTGTATCTTTGAGAACCGGATACTTTATCTTCAACACGAACCACAATCGAAACGTTATCGGTGACGGCGTCTGAATCGTAAGAGGTCTGGCTTCCCATGACTTTCGGATCATTCATCTGGCTTGTTGCGCCGCCGACCAATCCCATATCGGCATACGCCAGCCAGTTTCTTCTTTCTACGCCGCCCACAACAGCCTGACGCCACAAAACAAGAAGGAGCTTGCCCCGCAAACCATTGCTGCTGCCCGGCTTAATCGAATGGGGAATATAATCGAGATTGCTCGTACAATTCGTCTGGCCGTTGAAGTTGATAAAACTTATTCCATATCCTTCGTATTTGCCGGCGGTGGCGCTTTCGCGCCACCGCACATTAATCCCCTGTGTGGCATATACAAGATTTTGATACCAGCCGACTTTCACCTGGACATCATAAGAGACGCTTCCGTAAGTTGTCCATGTGTCCCGAAGAGCCGCCGTAGACGTTGTTTTTATCGGAACAATGAGAGCCCCTATCCGGCAACTGCTGTTTTCCGGGTCATTGATCAATGTGTAATTCTTAAATGTCGCCCACACGGACGTACAGTTGCTGCTGTCGACATAGGTGACAGCGCCGACATTCGTCCCTGCCGTATTCAAATTCGACAGGAGGCTGTCAAATGATACGCTTAATACGGCGATGTTGGCCTTGGGAAGACTTGCGCCCGAGGCAAGCGCATTAATGTTGCTGTCCCAGGTGTATAATGTCAATGTTTTTTTAGCGGCCATGGCCGCCGTGGCACAAACGATGATGCAAACCGTTATCAATAAAATTCTGACGGCTTTCATGGGCAGGCTCTCATTGATCTATCTGTTCTGTTGCACAGAGGCAAACTGTTTCCGGATAAAAAAACGTTACGACGCTACCGTTGAGTTGCTGCAGGAATATTCAGAAGGAACGTACGAGCCAAAGCGTGAGAAATTGCAGAAACAATATTTAGTGATTTCTCATCGAAATCTTCTTTATTCTCTTAATTTTAAAGTATTTAAAGGAAATAGTAAAGTTTAAAATTGAGGAATAGCGTCTCCATGATTGGCTAAACAACATCCTCATTTTGAAAACGCCAGAATAACAGCGCGCCCAGGATGAGAACATAGATCAAAACGTTGGCCACTGAATAAAGGGATGCGAATCCGACAGGCTCGTCGCGTCCGATGAGCGACGAAGCAACATGCTGCACGCCGGAAAGTTTCGGCCAGACGTAATAGATCACCTTCCAGACGCTGACATCCGACGTAGAACCGGACTGCTGCATCATCGCCTGCCCCATGGAACTGCGGCTGATCGCGAAAATTCCATCGAGCACAAAACTGACGATGCCGATACCCATCACGGCCAGAAACGCCATGATGTCGGACGTTACAAGCGAAATCAGGAGAACGGCAAGCACCACAAAGAGGAGATTCAGCCAGCACAAAAGCGAGGCGACCAGAAGCTCCGCCATGACCACTCTCAAATTGAAGGACGCCAGAACAAAAACCATAAAGTGCAGAATGAACATGAAGGCAACCGACAAAGTCCACAGGCCGAGAATCTTGCCAGCGACATACTGCTTGCGCGTGATCGGTTTGGACAGAATACAGGCCAGCATCCCCTCGTCCCGGTCGCGCTTCAGTACGCGCATGGAAAGCAGTGCCGCCAGAATCGCCGACCCCGCGGCAATCAGATGAAAAATGACTTTGGAAACGACCCGGATCACGTTTTCAACATCCAGCGCCCGTCCGTTTACCATGAAACTTCCGGAATAACAGCCGCGAACCAGCAATATGGCCAGGGCGCAGAGAATAAACATGACGATGAAACTCTTCTGACGAACTTCATCCGTCAGCGTATATTTTGAAATGGAAATGATGGGTGTGCTTGCTTTCGACATTTTTCAATCAACCTTTCACCAGCCGGACAAATACATCTTCCAGGGTTTCGCCGTCTTTAACCAGCGCGGAAATGGAGTCTTTCACCACCAGCTTTCCCCGATTGAGAATGGCGGCGTTATCACAAATTTTTTCAACTTCGGACAGGAGGTGGGAATTGAGGAAAATCGTCATTCCCTGAGATTTAAGCGATTCCAGAAGCAGACGAATCTCCCGGATGCCGATGGGATCGAGCCCCGAGGTGGGTTCGTCCAGAATCAGCAGCTTCGGGTTCCCGATGAGCGCCGCCCCCAGGCCGAAGCGCTGAACCATGCCCTTGGAATAGACGCCGGCTTTTTCGTGTTCCCTGCCCTGCATGCCGATCTGCTCGACAATGCGCCGGCACTGATTTTGCGTCTCCGAGGCGCTGAGATTCAGAAGTTCGGCCGAGCGCTGCAGATACTGCCAGCCGGTGAGATGCGCAGGAATGCGTTGATTTTCGGCCAGATAACCGATGGCGGTGCGGCACCGGGCCTCCGTGCTGGAAATGCCGTTTACGGACAAATGGCCCACGGTGGGTCTTGTAAAGTCCAGAAGCATCTTGACGATGGTTGTCTTGCCCGCCCCGTTGGGGCCCAGCAATGCAAAATATTCACCCGCCCCGATGGAAAAAGAAACATTATCCACGGCGGCCAGTGAGCCATAAAGTTTAGTGACGGCGTTGAGTTCAATCATAAGCCAAATATATGTACCTTTCAGGCGATCATTCTTTTCGCGTTTAATACAAAAGACCAGTTGATGTCGAGCGTAATCTCACCGGCATCCTGCAACCAGGATCAGTCGATCCACCGAACAAACCCGTCCCGTTCGTATCGCTGAAATGCTTTTTCCAGCAGTTTGGGGTTTTTCTCCACATCGTCAAAATACCGGTTGGCCGCATCAATCAAATCACTGCGAAAATTGGAGGCATTCAGAACAATGAAACTGTTATGACTTACGGTAAGGTGTCTTTCGGGTTCGTTGAAAGTCAGTTCGTACATTTTGTTTTTGATCGTAAACAGATGAACCAGTCCGTTTCGGAGACTGTCGTAAAGCCCCTTGGCGTTATACGTGCCGCGCGGCTTGAAATATTCGTTGATGAACCCGACATAGGCCTGCCGGACCATTCCCATCTCCCGGTCTTCCCCCCACCAGAATCCGGAAAGATAGTCGATGCAACAGGACATGAAGACAAAACCGATCAGCATGTCGTCCATCTTGAACTGGAAATTCCTGATGGGATTCAGGACAAGTTTATTGAAGTGAGGCCGAAAATCCCGAAACCAGAGACGCTTTCCGTCGGGAAGATCAATATATTCTGAAGCGCTTTTCAGCATTGCACACATGTTTTATCCAACCTTATTAATGCAACTCCGAAAGTTTTTCTCCATATTCTACCCCGGAGGTAAACCCTTCATAGCAGAATTCGGTTTTTAAATCCATATTCCGACATTTAGCTCATTGAAATATACGGATATTATTACCGCTTAAGGTCCTCCGCCGGCGGAGGTGGCGCGAAGCGCCGGAGGTGGAAAGCTTTTAGCTCGTAGCTCATAGCTCATGGCTCGTAGGAAAAAGGCAATAGGCGATAGGACGCGTCCCCTCTTTTATCTCCGCCGAAGGTTGTGTCGCAACAGTTTCAAATTGTCATTCCCGCGCAGGCGGGAATCCAGAACTCTTTAATATTCCTGGATTCACCCTGAAGGGCGCAAGCCGGGTCGCGCTTCGCTTGAATGACGTAAACAGAATTGCGACAAAGTCTCCCGGCGGGGACATAATTATCATCTCCGTCATTTTGGTGAGCAGCCATACATTGCTACTTCATTTTTATTTTCAGGTCAGGTATTTTGTGTTATTATTGGCACAAATTAAACAGTCATAATGCTTCTTCCCTCTGTTGCTGTTAAACCTTTAATATTCTTCTTTCTGCATAACAACTTCCAGCCGAACTTTAACTCTGTCAACAAGATTGAAAGGAGGTCACTTATGCCTGCAAGAAAATTAAAAGAGTTTTTAGAAAGCCAGGGCGTCAAATACACGAAGTTTGCACACGCACCGGCCTATACGGCCCGGGAACTTGCCCAGTCCTTGCACATCCGGGGAAACAAGATAGCGAAAACCGTTATCGTCGATGTTGACGGACACGTGTCCATGGCGGTGCTGCCGGCCAACCACTCCATCAATTTCGACCATTTCCGGAAGAACATGGGCGACAGGGAGATTAAACTCGTCAGCGAAGGGCAATTCAGGAGCATGTTCCCGGATTGCGAGGTCGGCGCCATGCCGCCTTTCGGCAACCTCTACGGAATGGATGTCTACGCGGATGAGCATCTGACGGAAGATGATGAAATCTTCTTCAATGCCTGCTCCCATTCGGAAATGGTCCGGATGTCGTATCAGGACTTTGAGAGGCTCGTAAAGCCAAAGGTCGTAAGAATTACCTGAGGCCGTTTTTTTATGTTTCATGACTTACCGGCAAATAAAACTTTAAGGAGGTGTTTTATGGATCAGCAGCGGGGTTTCAAGCAAATAATGGAAATGAACAAGATGGCTTTTGACAACACATTCAATGCAGTTGTGATGATGCAGGATCAGACGAATTCCATGTTTTTACGGTGGCTCGACATGTCCGCATGGATTCCGCCGGAAGGGAAGAAAGCGTTGAGCCAGATGTCCGAAAACATGATCAAAAGCAGAAATGACTTCAAATCCATGGCGGATGACAACTTCCGCAAAGCCTCGGAATATTTCGTACAGAAGGATAAGAAACAGTAACGGCGCGGTGGATAGTGGATAGAATAAAGGCTATGGGCGAGGGGCGAGCGGCGATAGGCTATAGGCAATAGGCAATGGGAATCGAACAAAGTGGGCTGCACACCTTTTTTGTCCTCCGCCGGCGGAGGTGGCGCGAAGCGCCGGAGGTGGAAAACCCATAGTGAATGGTGAATGGTGGATAGAATAAAGGCTATGGGCTATGGGCTATGGGCGATGGGACGCCTCTTTTGTCCCTCGCCTCTGGGGCTTTAGACCATAAGACAAAACTGATTGCTGCATTACAGAACAAGGGGTTTCAACCCCTTGCTCTATCCAATTTTCCAAAACGTTATGGTTCAATCGGGGGACAACTGAACCAGTATTAACCTTTCAATCGCGTAGGGAACGGTCGCGTAACCTTCAGGTTATTGAAACCGTTCCCTACAAAGTTTTATGTCAATGATGATCCGGAAATGGAAGAGACACATCCAATGCCTTTTTGTAATCTCAGCTAAAAAAACAGTAATCAACCGAAAAGCCCCCATCTGAAAAATTGGGGGTAAAGGAACAACAGGTTGTCTTTCGTTCAGTGCGTAATGCTGAGCTGAACATTTCCTGTTATACTGGCGGTCAAATTGGACATATAAAGACTTCCGAGACTGTTCCCCGTACCGGCTGCGGAGCCGAGCCGGATCGCATCGATGGAAAAACGATCCACCTGCAGCGTCATTCCGGTCATGGTCATGTTCAGGCTTGTCAGCCCGACATTCCCGAAACCGCTTCCCGCTGTGACTATATCAACCGTCAGGGGGGTTGTAAACCTGGCCGCGCCATTGAACACAATGCCGCATAAGCTGAAATAGCCGGCAGTGGTATTGGTTCCGGGCCCCAGCCCGTCTGAGTCCCCGTAGGCCAGAGTATCGATGGTCATATTCCAGTTAAGTTTGTCGACTTGCATCGACAAGCCCGCCTGGCCGACAACATCTTTAAGCTGTTCTTCGGAGAGGGGGTTCATCCCGGCTGCTCCCAAATGAGGGATTATCATAAGTCCAACGGCCAGCAGTAACGTTATGACGATATTTCTTCTCTTCATGAAAAAACTCCTTTCAGGAGAAAGCCGTGCTTTCTTCAGGTAACCCGGCTGTCCGCAAATCGTGCGGACCCGTGGCTTTCCGTCCCGGGATTACTCCCGGTTTGGCTTAAGGAGGCAGACCCGGCTATCCATTGGCAGGCAATGGACCCGTGGCTTTCCGTCCCACGGTTACCCGTGGTTTGGCTTTTGAAGGCAACCCGGCTATCCACCCTCCTACAAGTGGACCCGTGGCTTTCCGTCCCGGAATTGCTTCCGGTTTGGTTTTGAGGCAACCCGGCCGTCCGGCCTTCAATCCGGACCCGTGGCTTTCCGTCCCGGGATTACTCCCGGTTTGGCGTATCCTGTCGTTCCTTTACCGTATGTAAGGATGGATGGAGAAAGATGATTCCATCCATCCTTTTTTCAAAGAGCGCTTGTTTAGACTCTATGCACTAACATCGGGTATAATGCCCGCTACCTTGAGAGCTTTGCACAACTATATAAAACCAATTATATTGTCATTCCAGCGCAGGCGGGAATCCAGCATTATCAAACGCTTCCCAGATTTCCGCCTGCGCGGGAATGACAAAGAAAAGGCATTTTTCAAACGCCTGCAATCTTGAATACCTTAATAAATCGGGAATGGACAACGCAAACATGGAATCTTAATGAAATAACAAGAAGCACAAAATACACCGGAATTAAAATTCAGCGATTATGATCAGGGAGATGTTTTTCACATACGCCTGTTAAATACCCTAGCGAATTTCGATGGTCAGACGGTGCGCCTTGATACCGTCGATGGCAACGGGCCCGAAACTGTTTCCTCCAAAAACCACGTTTTCCACACGCAGGCTGCCTTCTATAGGCAGACTGAGAACAAGGCTTGTCACACCCGTTGTTGAGTCTGAAACGACGTCGACCTTGGCCGGATCGCTACTGTCGATATTGCCGATGCGGAAAAAATTGCTGGCGCCTGTAAATGACCAGGTTGTGGGGTCGGCGGGATTGTCGGCTGCACCGGTTGCTGAATTTACCAGATGTATACCGGAAAAAGCGAGAGTTTCCGGCACTGTATTGTATGTATACCGGAAGGCTTGAGCGTATGCACTCGTCGTATAATCAAAATCATAACCTCCGCCGGTTCCGTCGGCATGTGCTCCAAGACGATATACAGACGGTCCCATACTCAAAGCATCCACATTAAGGCTGCCCAACGACTGGTTGCAGAAAACCATATCCCCTACAGTATACCACCGGGGTGATATACGTGAAGTATCCCTGTATGAAACAAGAGTCCGGCCTTCTTCGTTTGTCCCGACGTCAAGGGTAATGGTATCGTCCATAGGCGTTTGAATAAGGAAATATCCGCCACTGCCGTCGTCCACGGTGACATTGCTAAACTCCAGCCACTGGGGGGTTGCGCTGTCCGTGTCAGAGATTTTCATGACCGATGCGGTATAGCGGGTTGCAACGCTCTTATAAATGTTGATTCCGGCCTGTCCGGTGACATCGGCCAGTTCCGTATCGGACATGACAACCTGTTGGGCTGCCCTTAAAGGTATGGCTAAAAGAAATGCAGCAAGAATAAACAAAACAACCGTGACCGGTATCGCATGGTTGATCCGCAGTACCTGACGGTATAATAAAGATGAGTTCTTTTTATTAAAATGATCTGAAATAACTCTTTTCATAAAACACAACAGCCTGTCGTTATACTTATATTCCAAATACTCTTAATAACCCGCGTTCCGCTAATTACAGAATATCCAAGGACGTGCCTTTACCATTATTTCACATTGGTAATGCCGCCGGTCGTGGTTGTCGAAATCCCTCCAACCAGGAACCTGAATGTTTCCTGCCCTCTGACGTTCAGGCTTATGCCAATCCCCTCCATGACCTTTGTCGACGGAGAGATAAAAGCCTCACCCTTGTCAGAAGTCGTGAATGTTTGCACCATATCTTGACGGGCCGTGGCTTTCTCAACACCGGCCGTCTGATTATTGGCGGACGTCCCTGTCACCGATGCATTCGTCCGGGCTAACTCCGCCTCGTCAACTTTCTTCATCTCCGCAAAAGCCTGGGAGAGAAGAATAGCCCCGTATAAAAGAATCGCAATAATTATCAATGATGCATTTCTTATTTTCACTGTGTATCCATTCCGCCAGGTGCATCCAGTGCTTATTTGCCATTTTCTTGAAGAAAAGAGAATCCGCCGGGCGGTGTTTGATGCCGCCCGGCGTATCTCTGCGCATTATTATGTCTCAGACGAGACTGTAAATCTTAGTGGGCCCAAATCTGAATCAAAGACTGTGTTGACAAGGAACCAACGTTATCATGGAAGGTGAGGGCTACGTTACCAATATAGAAGTTACCAAGTTCCTGGCTAAGAGCCGCACCAGAATTAAGCAAACCCTGATTGTTTCCGAGTTTAACCGTACCCGTGATAGCCTGTGGAACTGAAATCGCAAAACCGTCTACAAGGATTATGTTAACCATTGTCGGGTTGCCAAAGAATGTATAAGCCGTGCTCATAGCAGCAGCGTTTAATGTACCGATGCCGATTTTCACGGTACCGTTGATGGTAACGTCGTCAAGATTGAAATTGGTTACACCAATATAACCTGCACTCAACCCAGCGGTAGGAACTGCACCACCCTGAAGGATGTGGGCTGTATTTCCATAAGAAATTGTTCCAATCGCGATTGAATCAATTTTCACGTTCATTCCAATTTCAACACCGGCGTTACCAGTCGTGTAGGCATCGGTTCCGCCAATGTTAGGACCAGCAGCCACGGCGCCGATTGTCACATAACCTGCATCATATGCAAGCGGGTTGGAGGTTGTTCCACCCGTCCCCAGCGTAACCTCAACACCCGACATATAAAGCGAACCCAACTGCTGAGCAGCCGTGTCTGTGGGAGCACCAGCGGTTACACCAGTCACGAAAATATCGGTCTGCAGCGTGCTGACACTGACATGGAAAGTGGGCAAACCGATTCTTACCAGAGAAACGCCAGCATCGTTCGTACCAACATCAATTTTAATGGGATCATTCATAAGATAACCCAACCCGGCAAATGCGCCGTCATGACGGCCGGACATATGGACTGTCAGGTTCAAACCTTCAATACCGACGAAACCGGCATTGGTATAATCCGTGAAACCGTCGGAATCTCCCCAGGCAACCGTGCCGATCTGGAGGTTGGCTGTGACATCAACATTGATGCTGACACCGGCCTGACCGGTTACTGCTGAAAGTTCATTGTCCGTGATGGACTGCATGGCCATAACGGACATCGGAAGTGCTACGAATACAAAGAGGACGATCGCTGTTAATATCTTTTTCATGTTCTCTCCTTTTTTTAATCGATGCTAAATGGTTCATAAATCAAGATCAACCTAAACAAATCCTTCGGCAGATCCTGCACCCTTTTTCCCTTAATCCCTTCGGCTCCCTCCTTTCCCCCTTTTCCCACGGGAAAAGGTTTAAAAATTTGTTCATCCGTGTTGACTAACTATTCTGTTTTTTGATTATACGTTTAAGGGAAAATAGTGTGTGTGTACATACTCCTTTAGGATGATTTCAGACTGTTGCAGCGGCAAAATGAAAAAATACGCCTTTCGGAGTATTCCTCCGCCCGGGGTTTAATTTTTATGGTGAAAAAAAAGAAAAACTGGTAAAAAACACAATCTTTTTGGTCATGTGCAAGGGAGGAAAAAAATGAGGATCGCCAAAGTAAATATCAGGTTTTACCGGTACCTTTATATGGGGTTGCTGTTTCCAGGCCTATTATGGTTTGCCGGGATTGCTCCGGCATGCCGGCCGATGCCTGCCCTGGCTGCAGGGAATGCCGATGTGAATGTCACGGCGGCATCCATTCCCGATCTGGTGGAAAAACTGAGCCCGACAGTCGTTAATATAGCCACATCAAAGGTGGTCAAGGACCGTCTGGGGCGTGAAATAACGCAAAAGGGTATGGGGACCGGCTTCATCATCTCCGGCGACGGCTATATTTTCACTAATAATCATGTTGTGGACAAAGCCGGCAAAATCAAGGTGAAACTGGCCGATGGAAAGGAATACGAAGCGGAAATCAAAGGCAGGGACCCCGCAACGGACCTGGCGCTCATTAAAATTAACCCGACCGCCACCCTGCCGCATGCACCGCTGGGCGATTCCGATAAAGTTCGCATCGGTGAAAGCGTGTTTGCCATCGGAAACCCTCTGGGTCTTGACCACACGATTACGGCCGGAATCATCAGCGCCAAAGGCCGGGTCATCGGCGCCGGCCCCTACGACAATTTTCTCCAGACGGACGCCTCGATCAATCCCGGAAACAGCGGAGGCCCTTTGTGCAACATGGCCGGGGAGGTGGTGGGCATCAACACGGCCATTATCGCACAGGCTCAGGGCATCGGCTTTGCCATTCCCATTAACATGGCCAAATCCATTTTGGGAGATCTGAAAACGAGCGGAAAAATCACCCGCGGCTGGCTTGGCGTAACCACGCAGGACATCACGGAAGATATGCAGAAAAGCCTCAAACTAAAAGATCGCAAGGGCGTTCTGGTGGGCAACGTGCTTGCAGGCGATGCAGCGGACCAGGCGGGAATTAAAATTGGCGATGTCATCCTGGCAATTGACGGTAAACCTGTCACAGACAACCGGACGCTGGGACAAATTGTGGCAAACCTACCTGTCAGCAGCAAAGCAAATATCAAAATTTCCCGTGACGGAAAGGAAATGACCCTCCCCATCATCATCGCAGAAAGAAAAGATCTGCAAGAGCAGGACGCAGGCGAGTATACAAAAGAAAAGTTTGGCCTGACAGCCCAGGAAGTGACGCCGGAAATCGCCAGATTTTTCGGGCTGCCGGGAAAAACCGGTATCATCGTCACGGACGTCAAGGCTGGGGGACCCGCCGATGAAGCCGGCTTGAAACCGCGGGACATCATCCTGAAAATAAATAATGCCGAAATCTCCGGCATGAAGGAATATCTTGCGGCCCTGAAAGACGGCGAAAAAGGGGAAGCCCTTCTTGTGCTGGTTCATCGAGCCAAAGCCAACTTCTTTGTCACGCTGAAAAAAGGCAAGGATGGGAAAAAATAGAAAACTCTGCTCACCCTCTCCCTCGTATATCCTTCAGTGTACGGTGGGAGAGGAGTTGAAGTGAGGGCGGCAAACGCTACCTCGTCTCTACCAGCCTATCCCATGACGTTTTAACACATTCTTCGCCCGCTCATCGCCGAGTTTTGCCGCTTTTTGCAAATCTTGAATTGCAAGTTTACCGTTGCCAGTTCTCGAATGAGCCACTGCCTTATTATAATAGGCGCTTGCATAATCCGGTTTGATCTCAATCGCCCTGCCGTAATCGGCGATCGCCTGCCGGTAATCGCCGAGATCGCTATAGGCATTACCTCTGTTCATATAGGATTCCGCATAAGAAGGTTTGATCTCTAACGCGGAGTTAAAATCCCTGATGGCCAGGCTGTAGTTGCCGGAAGCCCCGTAAGCGGTCCCTCTGTTATTGTATGCCTCTGCCAGATTCGGATTGATCTTGATGGCCTGACTGTAGTCATTAATCGCCTGCCTTACATTGCCCATAGCCTTATAGGCAAGCCCTCTGTTATAATAGGCTTGAGCATAATCCGGTTTGATCTCAATCGCTGCGTCAAAATCTTTAATCGCCTGATTGTAGTTACCAAGATCTTTATAGGCGATGCCCCGGTTGTTAGAGATAAGCCAGTTGTGACGGGTAACTTTTAAAGTGTGATCAAACAAGGTAATACTGTTTTGCCAGTACCCGACCTGTTTCCACGTCAGAATGGACAGGCACAAAATGCACAGAACGGACGTCACAAGCAAAATTTCCTTCCGGTAGTTCACCTTTTTCAAAAGATCGGGAATCCCCCAGGCCAGGATGATGAACAACCCGATCAGAGAGATGTAAGTGTAACGGTCCGCCATAGCCTGTGTCCCGGCCTGAACGATGCCGATGACGGGCACCAACGTACCCAGATACCAAAACCAGCCCGTTACCAAGTATGGCGATTTCTTAACTCGCCATACCACAACAAAGGTAATGGCAATTAATAATATTGCAGCGGCCAGAACCTGCCAGAGCACCACATTCCCAGGATGAGGGTAAAAAACGGCAAGATTTACCGGCAGGATCATCTTGCTTATGTAAATAACGTAGGCAACAAATGCATTCCCGATCCGAACGGCCGGAGTCAACGCTTCAATGGAGGGAACCGTTCCCGAACTGTGCGCAGCCAGGTAGGTCACGATACTGGAAAGAATGGCCAACACAAATAGAGGAACTTTTTCCAGAAGAAGCGGGTAAATTCGTGACCATTGAAATTCCGGCACAACCGGTTTCTGAACTTCCAATGGTTTTTTGACCTCCGGAATTTCCTTTACGTCACATTTCCTTTTGGATTTCTTTTTTAGCTTATCCAAAGTCCCGGTTTTCAAAGCTTCCGTCTGGATTTTTTGCTCCGACTTTCCATCCGAAAAACGCCCCAGTGGCCAGTAATCCAAAAACAGCATCACAAAAGGCAGAGTCACCAGCATGGGCTTCGACATCAGCCCCAAAGTAAAAAACAAAAGAACAAGAATATATCTCCGGATTTCCCGTTTCTCCACATAAAAACAGTAGGCGCCCAGCGTCAGCATCCAGAAGAAGGTGGAAAGAACATCCTTGCGCTCAACGATCCAGGCAACAGACTCCACGTGCAACGGATGAATCGCAAACAAGACTGCCACAAAGGCACTCGGCCAGAGCGCCCTGGTCATCCGCCGCAGGATCAAAAAAAGAAGGATCGTGTTTAAAATATGCAAGAGAAGATTGACCAGGTGATAGCCCAAGGGATTCAGGCCGAAAAGGGAATGGTCCAGCATCAAGGAAAGCCATGTCAACGGGTGCCAGTGGCCGCTATACTTTGCCAGATCGGCAGAAAAAGCCCGCCCAATGCTGCTTGCATTCAGACCGGATTGCACATAAGCATTTTTTGTCACATATTGCTCATCGTCATAGGCGATGAAACTGCATTCCTTAATCTGCCAGAAAGCGGCAACTGTTAGGACCGCCAGAGCTAGACAAATCATTACCGGTATCAGATGCTTGTGTTGGCCTGTTTCCGGACTTGACATTTGTGATAGAGTCGCCATTTCTTATCGTTAACTTAATTAAATAACATCATTAATGCTGACTACTTATCCCATTTCGTTGTAATAAGCGCTTTGCACGTTCGTCGCCGAGTTGCGCTGCCATTTTCAGATCATCAACTGCAAGATTGTTGCTACCAAGTTTTGCATAGACAACACCTCTATTCGTGTATGCCTCCATATAGTTCGGTTTGATTGCGATCGCCTTACTAAAATCTTCAATTGCCTGTTTGAAATTGCCAAGACCATTATTAGCAACTCCCCTGTTAGTATAGGCATCTGCATAGTCAGATTTGATTTCGACCGCCCTGTCATAATCTTCAATCGCTTGCCTGTAATGACCAAGGACATTATAGGTGTTAGCCCTGTTAAAATAAGCCTCAGTATAGTCTGGTTTAATACCGATCGCCCTGCCATAATCTTCAATTGCTTGCTTGAAACTGCCGAGCATGTGATAGGAAGTACCTCTATTATTATAAGCATTCGCGTAGTCTGGTTTAATTTTAATCGCCCGGCTATAATCTTCAATCGCCTGCCGGTAGTTGCCGAGACCGCTATGAGCAGCACCTCTGCCATCACAAGCGTACCAATTATCATCAGTAACTTTCAAAGTGTGATCAAACAATGTAAAGCTGTTTTGCCAGTACCAGACTTGTTGCCATGTAATAATTGTCAGGCATAAAATACTAGCTACAGATGATAACAAAAGTATTTCTTTCCGGTATTTCCATTTCCTCAAGAGTGCAGGAACACCCCATGCTATTATAATGAATAATCCTATTAGGGGAATATAAGTATACCGATCTGCCTTGGCAAAATCGCCGACCTTAACTATACCAATGACGGGGACAAGCGTGCCTATGTACCACAGCCAACCCGTTACCAGATAGGGCATCTTCTTGACTCGCCATGTCACAACTGCGGTAATGGCCATCAAAAGAAATGTGGCGCTAAGAACCTGCCAGAGCACCACATTTCCCGGATGAGGGTAAAAGACAGCAAGATTAATCGGCCAAACCATTTTTCCAATGTAAACGATGTAGGTGACAACAGCATTACCGATGCGAACAATCAGAGGAAATGATTCAGAATGGATAGCCCCTACTTTTAACTCGGCGAGGTATGTTATAATGCTAAAAAGTATTGTCATGGCAAAAAGTGGCACTTTTTCCCAGAGCCAAGGATAAATCAATGACCATTTATATTGAGGAACGGAAGGTTTTTTGACTTCCAGCAAATCTTTTTTCACATACTTATTTTTTGATTTCTTATTTTGCTTATCAGTTATCAAGGACTTAAATCGTTCAGCCTGGATTTCTTGCCCCGGTGTTATTTCCTGAAAGCGTTGCAGCGGCCAGTAATCTAAAAGCAGCAGTACAAAAGGGAGGGTTATCAGCATAGGTTTCGACATCAGCCCCAGGATAAAAAACAAAAGGACCAAAGAGTATCTTTTAAAATTCTTCTGTTCAACATAATAGCTGTATGCCCCCATAGTGAGGATCCAAAAGAAAGTGGAAAGCACATCCTTGCGTTCTGCTATCCAGGCAACAGATTCCACATGGAGCGGATGGATTGCAAACAGAGTCGCCACAAAAGCGCTGGGCCACAGTGCCTTTGTCATACGGCGCAAGATCAAAAAAAGAAGAATGGTACTCAAGACATGAAAAAGAAGATTTGTCACATGATAGCCGGAAGGGTTTAGGCCGAAAATGGAATAATCCAACATCAGTGACATCCATGTTATTGGGTGCCAGAAGCCTATTTTCGTTGCCAATTCATATGAAAAGGCTTGTCCTACACTGTTCCAATCAAGGCCTGATTGCACATAAGCATTACTATAAACGTATATGTTGTCATCAAAGTCGATAAAGCCGCAGTCCTTAATCTGCCAGAAAGCGGCAATCGTCAGGCTCGCCAGAGCCAAGCAAACCAAGGCTGGCAACCAATGTTTATACTGATTCAATGCACGACCTGATATTTTATGTAATGTTGACATCGTTCCTGCATCCTTTACTTGATGAACGGCACAAATATAAAGTGGATTTGTTTCTACCAATTTATCGTTTTACTTCTTAAGGCATTCTTCGCACGTTCATCACCTAATTTTGCTGCCGTTTTCAGATCATTAATCGCAAGATCGTTGTTACCTAGCCTACTATAGGCTATACCCCGGTTATTATAAGCACCCGCAAAATCCGGTTTAAAACCGATCGCCCTGCCAAAATCATCAATTGCCATCTGATAGTTGCCGTGGATGTAATAGGCCGCACCCCTGTTATTATAAGCATCTGCATGGTCCGATTTGATCGCGATCGCCCTGCCGTAATCAGCAATTGCCTGACTGTATTTGCCGAGAGCACTATAGGCGACACCTCTGTTATAATAGGCTGAAGAATCATTTGGTTTGATCGCGATCGCCCTTTCATAATCCGCAATCGCCTGACTGTGGTTGCCAAGACGGATATGGGCATTCCCCCTGTCCACATAAGCTTCTGCATATGCCGGATTGAGTTTAATCGCTTTGCCACAATCCGCAATTGCCTGACTGTATTTGCCAAGTTTGTCATAGGCTGAACACCTGTTGTAATAAGCAGACGCAAAAATCGGTTTGATTTCAATTGCACTGTTAAAATCCTCAATAGCCTGCTTGTAATTGCCGAGGATTCTGTAAGCCCCCCCCCTGCAGTTATAAATGAACCAGTTATTATCAGTAACCTTCAAAGTATGATCATATAACATGATACTATCCTGCCAATATCCAACTTGTATCTTGGTCATTCCAGAAAGACACAAAATTACCAGTATTGATGACACAAGAAGGATTTCTCTCCTATAAGGCCATTTTTCCAAGAGTTTCGGTAAACCCCATGCCACCATGATGAACAAGCCAATCAGGGAAATGTAAGCGTACCGGTCGGCCATAGCCTGAGAACCGGCCTGCACGATCCCGATAACAGGCACAAGTGTGCCCACATACCAAAGCCAACCAGTTGCCAGATAAGGAAAACTCTTAACCTTCAAAAATACTACCACAGTGATGGTTATCAAAAGTATGGCAGCCCCTGTAACCTGCCAGAGAATCACATTCCCAGGATGAGGATAAAAGACGGCAAGATTAACCGGCAGGCTCATCTTTCCAATGTAAGTGACGTAAGAAACGAAAGCATTACCGATACGAACAAACGGTGACAATACTGTAACAGGCGTCACCGTCTCAAGTGCCGCAAAATAGGCTGCAATACTGGAGAGAATTGAGAGTGCAAAAAGAGGAACTTTTTCCATGACGAGAGGATAAATCCGTGACCATTGAAATTCCGCTTCGACTGGTTTCTGAATTTCTAATGTCTTTCTAACTTCCGGGATTTCTTTTATGCCACCGTTCTTTTTGGATTTCTTTTTTGTCTTGTTCAGAATCACAGGCTTCAAAGCTTCGCCTAGGATCTTTTGCGCCGGCTTTTTTTTTGAAAAGCGCCCCAGCGGCCAGTAATCCAATAGCAGCAATACAAAAGGCAACGTCACCAGCATGGATTTCGACATCAGGCCAAGGATATAAAACAAGAGGACAAAAAGGTATCTTTTAAAATCTCGATTTTCTACATAAAAACTGTATGCTCCCAGAGTGAGCATCATGAAGAAAGTGGAAAGAACATCCTTGCGCTCTGTGATCCAGGCGACAGACTCTACGTGCAGCGGATGGATCGCAAACAGGACGGCCACAAAGGCGGAAGGCCAGAGCGCTCTTGTCATCCGGCGCAAAATCAGAAAAAGAAGGATCGTGTTGATAACATGCAAAAGCAGATTGACGAGGTGATAGCCGAAGGGATCAAGACCGAAGAGGGAATAGTTCAGCAGCCATGAAAACCACGTAACCGGATGCCAGTGGCCAATTTTCCTGGCCAGTTTAAATGAAAAGGCCTGTTTGATACTGTCCCAGCTCATTCCGGACTGAAGGTAAGCGTTTTCATAAACGTAAACATTATCATCAAGGTTGATGAAGCCAGCGTCTTTGACGGGCCAGAAGGCAACAACTGTGAGGACTGCCAGGGCCAGGCAAATGAATGCGGGAATCCACTTTTCATGCTGATTAATGTCCATTTTTACAGTGCCCTGTAAAGCTGCCATATTTTTTCCTTTGTCTAATCGTGGACTTTCTTCATTTCTTCCGGCATTGAATAATCAAAGAACCGGCGATTTCCTTCAGGAAGGGCACCTTTTCAATGATGGATGTCAGTTGTCCGGCAACACCCAGAAGCGATTCCGGAATTCCGGGGTGTATGAAATCGAAGGGAACAATGGAAATTTCCGTAAAACCATGATCGCGGAGCTTCCCGGCGATTCCCCATCGGAAAAAAGCCGTTTCATCAGGGGAATCCCCCGCTCTGCGCTTGATGGCCGGAATATTCTTGATCAAGGCAATCTGCGGATTCATCATATTGGGTTCCGTGAACATAATCCCGCCTCCCGGCTTCAAAATCCGAGAAAATTCCTTCAACGCCAGATCCACGTCCAGATGGTGAAGGGATGAACTGCCCACAATGAAATCATAGCTATTTGGCTTGAATTTGGTCTTATAGGCATTGTCGACGACAAATTCGACGTTTCGGGTATGGACACGTTCCTTTGCTTTTTCAATCAATGCCTCCGAAATGTCAATGGCGACGATTTGGTTGTCCGTTTCGGCCAGTTCCTTTGTAAACAAACCCGTCCCGCAGCCGATTTCCAGGACAAGGCTTTTGCGATTGCCGATAAATTCCTTAAACAGCAGGCATCTTCTGGCCCACCTTAATTTTCCCGCGGGCGAAGACCAGTTCCATATCTCTTCACCATGTTCCCGGATGTACTTGCCGTGGAGGATTTCGTTTTGGATTCTTTGATCTTTAGCCACGGCCGTTTCCTGTCACTGAAATGATTTCTGAAGGCACTGCATTCATAAATATCCCCCAACAAAATGATCCGGCACTTTCAGGTAAACTTGATTTTTCTTGCCGCAAAGGCAACCATCCTCAAAAGCAGCAAGCCATGACTCCATCGTTGAATATTCGTCGTTCCGTAAGTCCGTGCGCGATAGCGAACGGGAAGGTCAATGATCTTCAACCCGAGCTTGGCCGCGCCAAAGATCAGGTCATAGTCGCCGAAGGGATCGAAATCTCCGAAATAGTCGCGGTTGGCGGCAATGAGCTCATAATCGCTCTTGCGCAGGACCTTGGTTCCGCAAAGCGTATCCTTGATCGGCTGTCCCAAAAGCCAGGAAAAGGCCAGGCTGAAAAACTTGTTGCCCAAAAAATTAAAAAAACGCATTGCTTCATCCTGCATGGGATAGACAAGGCGCACGCCGTTGATGAACTCGCCTTTTCCTCCGATCAGAGCTTCATAAAAGCGTGGAAGATCTTCGGGGGGGACCGTCATGTCGGCATCCAGGATCATCAGGATGTCACCTTTTGCCTGAGCGAAGCCCAGCCGCACGGCGTCTCCCTTCCCTTTCCCTTTCTGACGGTGCAACTGGCTTTTTCTTTCAGGGTGCCTCGCAATTTCCTTTTCAATGACGGCATAGGTATCATCCTTGGAATGACCTTCCACAAATACGAGTTCTGTCCCCGCACCCATTTCCGGGATCCGCCGGAAAATCTCGGCGATGTTACCAGCCTCATTGCGAGCGGCCACAATGACGGAAACAAGCGGCGCTTCGGTGATTTTTCGGGGACGGGGACGGGCCAGAATGAAGTTGGACAGAGCGAAAAACTTAAATGGCCACAGTCGGGCCAGAAACTTATTGCAGAACTTCTCGAAAATTGGAAAAGGAAGGGGCCACAGGATCTCATGCCAGGTGCGGACGACTTCAATGTCTGCCAGACTCATGATGTCGGAGACGTCTTCCATGGTCAGCCAGTTTTGTGGCATTTTGGGCTTGGCCAAACCCAGTTTTCCGGCGATATACAGCGGAAATTCCCAGACCCGGCTGTATGAATTCACAATAATGTGCGTTCTGTCGTGGCAAAGCCGCGCAAGCTGGACAAAAACCTCCTGCACATCCCAGATGTCATCGATAAGATCCGAAAGAATGACGGCATCAAAAGGCCCGTCGAGACTCTGCAACTGATGACAGTCCGCCTCGATAAACATGAGGTCCGGATGCCGTTTACGGGCGCGTTCAATCATCTCCTGTGAGAAATCGACTCCCACGCCTTTGGACGGTTTGAGGGCGGCCAGCAAATCCCCCGTGCCGCACCCCAGTTCCAAAACACGCTGACCAGGTGCAACCCAGAACCGGTAAACCTCCGCCAGCCTTTCATGGTAAGCCGCACCCCATCCTGCCCACGAATCCATCTTGCGGGCGATAGCAGCCCAGTGATTCTTCCTTACCTTCTGGTATAAATCAAAATTTCCATTTTCTGAAGCCATGCATAATCTCCTCAAAGTTCAGATCTACCAGCTTATCCCATTGCGCTTCAATAAAGTCTTAGCACGTTCATCCCCGAGTCTTGCCGCTGATACCAAATCGGTAACCGCTAAATCCTTATTTCCGAACTTGGCATAGGCGATACCCCTGTTAAAATAGGCTTCCATATATCTTTTTTTGAGCTCGATTGCCCTACCATAATCCTCAACCGCGCGATTGTAATTACCAAGGTTATAATACGCATTACCCCTATTAAAAAAGGCCACTGCATAATCCTGTTTAAGCTCTGCCGCTCTTCCAAAATCTTCAATCGCCTGTTTATAGTTGCCAAGATCATAATAACTATTGCCTCTCGTGAAATAAGCATCTGCATATCGAGAGTTGATTGCAATGGCTTTACTGCAATCATCAATAGCCTGTTTGTTATTGCCAAGGATGTTATATGCAATACATCTGTTATTATAGGGTTCTGCAAAACCGGATTTAATCTCTATTGCCCTGTTGCAATCCTCAATCGCTTGCCTGTACTTATGAAGATTGATATAACTTACAGCTCTATTATTATAAATAAACCAGTTATTTTCGGTAGTCTCTAACGTGTGATTATATAAGGTTATATTATTTTGCCAGTATCCAACCTGTTTCCATGTCAGAATGGACAGGCATAAAATGCAAAATACGGATGCCGTCAACAAGATACTCTTCCGGTAGTTCACTTTTTTCAAAAGATCCGGAACACCCCATGCCACGATGATGAACAATCCAATCAGGGGGATGTAAGTATAACGGTCCGCAAGGGCCTGAGAACCGGCCTGCACGATCCCGATAACAGGCACAAGCATGCCCAAATACCAAAGCCAGCCCATTGCCAGATAAGGTAACCTCTTAACCTTCCATAAAATTGCCACAGTGATGGCTATCAACAGTATTGCAGCCCCCAAAACCTGCCAGAGAACCACATTTACAGGATGAGGATAAAAAACGGCAAGATTAACCGGCAGGATCATCTTTCCAATGTAAGTGACATAAGAAACGAAAGCATTACCGATACGAACAACCAGTGGTATAGCGCCGATAGAATCCACAGCATTTCCGAATTGCGCGGCATAATAGGCTGCAATACTGGCGAGAATTGACAGTGCAAAAAGAGGAACTTTTTCCAGAAGGAGAGGATAAATCCGTGACCATTGAAATTCCGGTGCAACCGGTTTCTGAACTTCCAATGTTTTTCTGACTTCAGGAACTTCTCTTAAGTCATCTTTCTTTTTGGGTTTCTTTTTTGACTTGCCCAAAGTCACAGGCTTCAAAGCTTCCATCTGGATTTTGCGCTCCAGCTTCCCTTCTGAAAAACGCCCTAAAGGCCAGTAATCCAATAGCAGCAACACAAAAGGCAGGGTCACAAGCATTGATTTCGACATCAATCCCAGAATAAAAAACAAAAGCAGCAAAAAGTATCTTAGAAACGTCCGCTTTTCCACATAATAACTGTAAGCCCCTATGGTGAGCATCATGAAGAAAGTGGAAAGAACATCCTTACGCTCCGTGATCCAGGCAACAGACTCTACATGGAGCGGATGGATCGCAAACAGTGCGGCCACAAAGGCGCTCGGCCAAAGTGTCTTTGTCATCCGCCGCAAGACCCAAAAAAGGAGGATCGTATTCAAAAGATGAAAGAGAAGATTGACCAGGTGATAGCCGAGAGGGTCAAGGCCAAAAATGGAATAGTCAATCAGCCATGAAATCCATGTTAACGGATGCCAATGGCCGCTTCTACTTGCCAAATCAAAAGAAAAGGCCTGTTTTAAGCTGTCCCAGTTCAGACCGGATTGTATGTAAGCATTCTCATAGACATAGACATCGTCATCAAAATTAATGAAGCCGCAGTCCTGAATTTGCCAGAAAGCGGCAATCGTCACGATCGCCAAAGCCAGGCAAATCAAACCCGGATTCAAGTTTTTTTCGGGGGTAGCTTGCATGCTTGATGATCCTTTTAAATTTACCATGTATTTTTTATCCCTCCTTATTTGGATCCAATCCCACATCACCGCTTGCCTGAGAATCGACACATTCCACCACTATCATTCAAAAGGGTTACATTGATATCGAAATACAGCGGGCATGTAAATACTACTAAAGCGGTATTGTTAATAAAGTCATTATATGAAAGAGGATTCAAAATTATATGATTTTGTAACATATTTAGCCGGGTGTTACAATTATTCTCAAGGTTGGAATTTTAATGCGCGGTTACAGTGATCCAAAAAGGCGTCACATGTGTTTTGCCGGCTGTAATAATTCTCGTCGACATATATCAGGATAAATGGACATTGCTATTTGACAGGGTTGAAGTTATAAAACCTGATATTTTCTATTGGGGCATTACAGACTCTCATTAAAAAACGGAGCACTCTGAGCGCCACAAATATTTATGGAGGATTGGGATGAGGTTGAAAATGAATGTTACAGAGAGAATGATCATTCGCATGCTTGGATGCATAACGGCATGCCTCTTATTCTTTGCGTCTGCCATCTTTGCTGCTTCGCCGGTTTTCAAGGAAACACTCTCACCTTTCCCTTTGACAGCAGAAGGGTGGACTGGTTACGCTGTATCGATCAAATTCAGCAGCAACTATACAGATATGGCCTATGTCGCAAGCCGCAATAAGAAATTCGCCGTTGTTCATAATGGCAAGATCGGACCCGTTTATGATGGTATTGGACAGGACACACCCATTTTCAGCCCTGACGGTAAACGCATTATCTACAAAGCGAAAAAAAGCGGCAAGTGGCTGTTGGTCGTCGACAACAAAGAACTACCATCTTATGAAGCTGTTTCTACTCCCGTATTCAGCCCGGATTCCACACGGATGCTTTACATAGGCCAAAAAGGTGAAAAACATTGCCTAGTCTTAAACGATCGAGAAATCGGGTGCTATGAAAAAATCCCGACGGATAGGTTAACGTTTTCCGGAGATTCCGCGCGCTGGGCGGCGATTGTCATGAAAAAGGGGGAATATGTAGTGATTTTGGACGGCAAGGAAGGCGCGCCATATGAAAGAGTAACTCCGCCTCTGTGCAGTCCTGATAATCGCCGGGTCGCCTATACTGCAAAACGCAGCGGAAAATGGATGATTGTCGTTGACGGCAAAGAAGGTCCTACGTGGGATGCTACCGGTGTGTTTCTTTTCAATCCCGATTCCCAGCTTTATTATACAGCCCAAAAGGGAGATAAGTGGCGTCTGATCATTGAGGGCAAGGAAGGCACGACGACCTATGACGGTATCGGTTTACCTGTTTTCAGTCCCGATGGGAAGCACTTAAGCATGCTTGTAGTGAAAGGCAAGAAATATCACATGAATATAGATGGAAAAGAAGAGGCTGCGTGGGATGAAATTCAAGTCTTGAATTATAGTTCAAATTCAAAGCGGATAGCGTACAACGCGCGAAAAGGCGAGACGTGGTTCATGATTGTGGACGGTCAGACGCAGGGTCCCTACGATGTTGCATCAATGCCTGTTTTTAGTTCTGATTCGCGTCATGTGGCTTTTGCAGCAAAGCGAGACAGTAAGTGGTTTATCGTTATGGACGGGCGGGAAGAAACGTCTTACAACATAGTCACTACACCCCTTTTCAGCCCCGACGGCAAACACATAAGCTATATTGCTCAGAAAGAAGGCATCTGGCTTATTGTAACAGACGGGAAAGAAGGACCGGCATATGCAAAGGTGGCAAATCCTGTCTGGAGCCCGGATTCTAAGCATTTGGCCTATATGGCCGAAATGTCAGAACTCTGGGTTGTATGTATTGACGGATGGCGTGCCCAAAACACCTTTGGTGGATTCTTAAAAGGCACAAGTCTCAAATTTATAACCCCTAATCGTATACGCGCCCTTGCTATGAAACAGGGGAAAACGCAACCGGTTTTTTTTACTTATGAGATCGAAATCCCGTAATAACAGCGTTGCTGTTTACAATAACCGGCTACATCCGTGAAAAGGCAAACGGGGAACGGTTGAGGTGATCATTCAAGATATCCTCGACCGTTCACCGTAACAATTATATAATGAAATTTCAGGTGAAAGCTTTAAACCGTCCCGCACTCCGGACTTCCATCCACAACAGGAATATTCTTCACGTTCGGCGTGCGATTGGTTCCAGACAACTCTGGCCCTACCATGCCCCCATTTTTATTTTCCGTATCAGTTTCGCAGCCCGACATGCAGGCCGGTTACATTAAGTGAGCTGAGACCCACATAGCCGGCTTTGGAAACTCCTCCCCTTCCGAAACCGTCCGCGTCACCCCATGCGATCACATCAAAGTGTATGTTCATCGTGACATCGAAGAAAATTGACACACCCGAGCGTCGTGTAATCGTATTGACGAATGAGTCCGCCTGGCTTGCTGCACTCAGTTGAGTTGAGTCAAACCGGTTTTTCAAAAGAGCCCCGTTGATTCCGGTACCGGCAGTGTTTACGTCCGAAACGGCAACCGGCTGGCCTGAGCCTCTCACGGTTGCCAGTTCATGGTCGGTAAGCGGTGACATGGCGGCTGCTGAAAGGGAAAACATGAGGGCCACCCCAAGGGCGAAAACCGTAAACATCTTTTTTATATTCATGTCTCCCTCATCGCTGGAGCAATCATGATGGTTGCTCCGAAACATTCCGGTTCAATCGGAGGACGATTGAACCAGCGTAAATTATTATTGTCATTCCGGGCAAGCGAAGTGCGCCCCGGAATCCAGTGGTATTAATAAGTTCTGGATTCCCGCCTTCGCGGGAATGACGACTTTACACCATCGTGGCAAAGTCTCTGTTTTATCTTTTGTTTAACAATCTAAAGCCCTGGACTATGAGCTATGAGCCACGAGCTAAAAACTTTCCACCTCCGGCGCTTCGCGCCACCTCCGCCTAACCTGAAGGTCACACGAGCGGAGGACAAAAAAGGTGTGCAGCCCATTGTGCAAGATTCCCATTGCCCATTGCCCATTACCTATCGCCCATTGCCCTTAGCCCTTATTCCATCCCCTGACCTTCAGACAACCCCCGTCATCTTCATGAGGGCCAGTAGTGAAAACATGGGGGCTGATCTTTTGTGGCAGCAGTAGTTTTTTCCCACCGTTCCCTGAAAACGTTCCTTGGCGAATTCCAGTCCCTTGAAGTTGAAAAGAGAATTCCCGTTTTCATAAATGAGGGCCATTATTTTTCGAAGAGGTTTTGATTCCTGCGGTTCAATGTCATTCGCGAGCATCAGCGGCACCAGACCCAGGTCCAGATAGGGCAAACCTTCCTGTTTGAAAATCTCCATGGCATGGTTCATCATGACATACCACAGTCCCTGTTTGAAAGACGGACAGGAGCGGGAGATGTTGGGGACGCGACTGACGATTCGGTTCCCCTCATAAATCGGGTCGAAAAAAATGAAACCTACGGCTCTGCCGTCTATGTAGGCGTAAAAGTGGCGGGAGTTTTCCCGATAATCATTTTTCAGAGGCCGGATCAGAAAGCGGATTTCCCGGCGGCTGCATGCCCTCGTTTTGATCCAGCTTCGCGAAATTTCGGCAGCCTGATCATCATGATGATTTTCCCTGACCTCAACGCCCATGGATTTAGCCTGGTTGATGGCGGTGCGGATCACCTGTTTCTTGCCGCCTTTGAGATTCCATTTCTGCAGATCGATGCGGATTTCCGAACCGAATTGCGTCCCGTAATACCCATATTTTCGATGCAGGATATCAACGACCGGTTTACTGACCTGCATGAACTGGCCGGAGGGATGATGTTTCAGAAACCGGTCGATAATGAATTCGAAGTGAGCCGGGTTACAAACCGGATCGGCCAGGGCAATCTTCACGCCCCATCTCTTCATAAAGGCAATATAGCCGATGCCGGGCAGGTCGAAATACTCCATCCCCGGCTGCATAGTCGAAAAAGACTGGGAATGAGAACCATGTTCCTTCAGATAGGCTATCCGCTCCGCATGGGAAAAACCGCAATCGTTAGCCGCGACTTGCGCAGGCAGCGCCAGAACTTTTTCCACTGTCGTCACCTCTCAATAAGAAACATTTGCACAACCCTATCAAG
The DNA here is from genome assembly GCA_963682105.1 of Smithellaceae bacterium. GTDB lineage: Bacteria > Desulfobacterota > Syntrophia > Syntrophales > Smithellaceae > UBA8904. The sequence goes on along the minus strand of OY821638.1, from coordinate 5,077,669 downwards.
TAAACTATTTTGTCATTCCCGCGCAGGCGGGAATCCAGTATTACTAATATCTTTCCAGATTCCCGCCTGCGCGGGAATGACTTAGAAAGGGGTTATGCAAAGTTCGAAAGAAATCGGTTAATGACACAAACTCCTATCCTCAGGCAGGCTTCTGACCGAGGACGGACCAGTAACAATTCACGATGCCCAGCTTGTAATATTTTTTTTCTTTGATCTCGAGACCGAGCCGTTCCATGTATTCAGGATAGTTATAGATGTTATGAAGGGCGTTTCTGGCGAGAAGCCAGAAAAAGATGACGGCGCCATACCAGTAAAGAACTTTGAAAGCACGGGAAACGATGTTGCCGGAAGGATAGGAAAAGTCCCCCACAACAATTTTTGCGCCCGGCTTTCCCAGTTGAATAAGCTGCGCCAGGACGCTCGACATCATTTCACGATTAAAAACATTGAGAAAGAAATTGGCCACCACCATGTCGTATTTTTGTAATTCCTTAAACGCCATGATGTCTGAATGGACCTGGCGAATCTTCAATTTTGCGTTCGTCTGTTTCAGGTTCTGGCGGAATTGTTTCAGCATCGTCTCGGAAAGGTCAACAACCGTCACATGGGCTCCCAGTTCAGCCGCACGCATGGCATCCCGACCATGTCCCACACCGGCAAAGAGAATCCGGTCGCCTTTCCTGATGTTGTCCGGTGTGATCATGGCAATCTTGCAACGGTGAATGGATCGGCCGCTGTATAGATTGCTCAGAAAATCGTAGGCGGGACCGACAATCCGGTATTTGTCCATGGTCTTGCCTGATTTACTTCCGGATACTTTATCTTTGATGTGATTCTTCATTTACAGCTCCATTCTTTTGAATCAGAAAGGTCATCATTAACGTTTATTTTCACTGTCCCCTGCTGGGGGAGACTTTGTCGCAACTGCATTTACGTCATTTCGGACAAGCGAAACGTGATCCGGCTTGTGCCCTCGCGTGACCTTCAGGTTATCAGGGTAAATCCAGTAATGTTAATAAGTTCTGGATTCCCGCCTTCGCGGGAATGACGATTTTACGCCATCGTGATACCTTCTCTGTCTTAGTTTTGTATAAAGGTCTAAAGCACCAGCCTACGAGCCACGAACTACGAGCTATGAGCTAAAAACTTTCCACCTCCGCCGGGAGACTGTGTCGCAATGTCATTGCGAAGGAGCGAAGCGACTGAAGCAATCTCATAAGTAGCTGTATACACGGGATTGCCACGACGCCTGAGAGGCGTCTCGCAATGACCATTCTGTATTGCGACACAGTCTCCTGCGGAGGACAAAAAAGGTTCGCAACCCACTTTGTTCGATTCCCATGGCCTATCGCCCATTGCCCATTGCCTTTGCTCCATCCACCATTTAACCAGCAGGAAAGGCCCCACATTGCCACTTTAGAATGGTTAGTACCTTGGGAACAGTGTCTTGTAAATACTTCCTTCTGTGTATTTTTACTCAAACCGGACGGACCTCATTGCTGGAGCCACCATGCTGATTGCGCCGGAAAATTTCGGTTTAATCGGATGACGATTGAACCGGCAGGAGCACATCAATGGATTCCCACATGTGCACCTTAAAGCGTAGAGCAAGGGGTTAAAACCCCTTGTTCTGCAGGCATGCAGCCCGTTGTGTTCGATTTCCATTACCCATAGCCTATAGCCTTTATTCCATCCCCTACGAGCTATGAGCTACGAGCCATGAGCTATAAGCTGCCATCCACAACGGGAACTTGTATGACGCCCGGCACTCTGACGTTTTCTTTGTTTTGAATACCGCGCACGTCCTTGCGGTCTTTCAAAGCGTAACGGTTTAAGCCCGACAGGTGAATCGGGCCCATGTAGCGTTCCCACTCTATGATTCCTGCATCCACGGGAAAGATGCTTCGCTCCTCGGGTGTTATCCGCGAGGCCAGATCCATCAGTTTGGAATTATGAAAAACGTATGAGGGCGATGAATAAAAGGAAAAGGTCACAGCCAGCTTCATGGTCGTATTGACGAAATCCGTCAGTTTGCGAAACCTGTTTTTCATTCCCGTAAACATGCAGATCCCGTCGTACGCCGTCACTGCAACCCGCAGCGCCGATATCGCCAGAACGAAAAGCCTCCGGTCAATAAGCTTGAAATCTCTTTGGGGTCTGCCTTTGGGAAACAGCCGGGCATAGTCTGCAACATTTCGGTTGGCTTCCGACTGAAGTAAGTGCTGCATCCGGCCAACCGTGACGGGGTTTGCCGATCCGGTCGAGCACTGATAGATCCGATGCCTGCCGGGCAGCGCGAGCGCTTCGGCCGCAGCCAGCATCAAACTGTTGGCGACAAGATCCGCCGGGACAATATCAATGACGCCTTCCGCCCGCGCGGGGAAAAAAGGCGTTTTCTCGCGGGCATAGGCCAGGATAATCGCATCCGCCACTTTGACGCCTTCAACCCACCCTGGGACCGGCTCCTGATAGGTGCTTTCAATGATTCCCGGACGGACAATGGTGAGCGTGGAATCTGAGAGCGCCTCCATGATGATTTGCTCCCCAAGCCACTTCGTGAACGTGTACGTATCGTTCCAGCCATACCGGTGAGATTCTTTAACGCCCAGTTCCACCAGCCTTGATGCCCGATCATCGGGGCGGGAATATTTTTCTTCGATTCTGCAAATCTTTTTGGAGAGCTTCTCAAGAACGGAGTGAACGTCGTAAAAGCCTTTCGCATTTCTGGGAAATGCCCGGCTTACAGGCGTCACAATTTCTTCACGGCAGTCTCCGGTATTGAAGCCGTTCACGTAACAGGTCGATACATGAACCAGCGGGATGTTTCCGGCTTCCCGGATCAGGTCCGCAATATTGAGCAGACTCAGGGTGTTGATCTTCAACGCCTCTTGAAGCTGTTCCCGGAAATCAACGCAGGCCGCTGCATGGATGACGATATCCACCCGGTCGGCAAGCCGTGCAAAATCCTCTTTCTCCAGTCCGAAATACTTTTCCGTGACCTCGCCCGTGACACATTCAATTTTATCCCGGCAGAACTGTCTGAAAAATGCGGGGCTTTCATTCTTGAGCCGATCAAAAATGGTGGATACGGCAATCTCATGGTCGAAACGCTCTCCGGCCGAGGGATACCGGTCGTTTCCGCGAATCAGCAGAAGAATTTTTTCGACAGCGAGTCCTTCCCGGATTATTTTTTCGATGAGGACTTTTCCTAAGAATCCGGTCGTGCCGGTGATCAGAATGCGCTTGCCGGACCATTGTTCCTTCACGGATATTTTATTGTCTGCGAACATGAACGGGCTCCTCCTTAACAGTGATTATCTTTGTTTTCCGCGACGACAAAGTCGGCAATCCATCCGGGAATAAAAGCCCAGGCCCGATGATCGCCCCCGGTTTTTCCGAGATCCAGCGTGCCGAACAGCCAGACTTTGGATTTATAGTACAGCGTGGCCCCCCTGCCCTGAAGCCTTTCCGCAAAACTCAGGATGCCCGGTTTCTTCAAAGCGCCGTCCCCAACAACACAGTAACCGGCGTTATGGCCGTCGCTGTCCGGCCAGATCGTTGTATAGTGCGAGGCCAGCGCGCCGCCTATCGACATGAACCGGACAAAATCGGCAACACTGGAAATCGTCACGCCGAACCGGATTTTCAGATAGAGAGACACCAGTTGATGCATGGGCTCGATCTCGTCTTCCTGATCCGCAATGCCATGGACGACCCGGAGATATTCCCTGCCCCATTTCCCGGTATCTTTCAGAAACGCCGACATTCGCCACATCGGCGATGAAAAATCGACGGCATAAACCTTCCAGCACTGCCGAAACATTTCATCCGCCATTGCATGGGCAACCGTTGTCCCGTCCGGACGGCTGATATTATCCAGCGCACCGAGAGTGTAGGACGTCATGCCGAGATAAAGGGAACCGGCCATGAATGCCTCTCCGAATTTATCTTTCATGGCTCTGATATGCCAGTTGTTGAGGGGTTGCGTGACGTCGCCTTTTAAAAAAATGATACGATCGTATATTCCGGTATACCGCAATTGTTTTTCCATCCGCAGAAATCTGTTGACGCCCGCCGCCAGTTGATCTTCGGCGATATCGATGACGGCGGCGCAGACCCGGGACAAAAGCAGGTTTTTCAGGTTCCCGTCCGGCAGGTCGCAGATTTTTTTAAGCAGAAGTTCGGACATGTTGCCGACGCCCCCGGCATAATCGATCACAACAACACAACGGTTTGCCTCCGTTTTGAGGACCTGGATAATATCCTCCAGAATTCTGCCCACGATGGCTTTGCGGCCCAGTTGATCCTGAGAGACAAAGGCTGAATCCTGAGTGACTTCGCAAGCGGGTACCGCGGAGACCGGATACAGGCCGAGAAACCGGCTCTGACGATCAATGCTGAAGCGTCCGACTCCGGAAACCGTCCCGGCGTCCACTGGGGCATCCGGCATACCATCCATGGTGTTGACAATGCAGATGGGCGCCTGCCCGGTGACTCTGGCGTGAAACGCGGGATAAAGCTCCCGCAAAATCCCGTAGAGGTTAATCCCCGCAGGCCAGAGGCTGCCGAAACAGCGGCTGGCAATATTCACCTCCGCGCGCGAACCGTTCATTGTCTGGATCTTTTGGCTACGGAAAAGGTTCCCGATGCTCCGCAGGAGATTGAGAATGTCCATCGTTTCTTTCATCACCGTCTTCGGAATTTCAAATCCGGGTAGATCACGGTATTCAGGATGCGGGGCGACAGCCTTCATAAAAGGCGCGCGGAAAATATATTTTGCCTGCCGGCGGATTCCTTTTCCGGTCATATCCTGATGGGACAGCGCTTCGGGAATGTAGCCGTCCCGGACGGTCATGGCATTGATTTGTTCAATGGAGGGGGGGATTGCGTTTGCCTGCTCATAGGATTTCATCAGACTGTGGTAATTTTGCAAACTCTCCCACAATTTCCTGTTTTGAAAAACATCCCCGGCGTTCACACGATGCCTTTCAACTTTCAAAAGTGACATGGCATGGGGATTCAGGATTCGATCTTCAATACCTGCTCCGGCGAGTGAAGTTATAATTCTGATCTTTTTTTCTTTGGCTCTTGCCGGTATATCAGCAAGCGCATCAACTGTCTTTTCCATCACGGCGGTTTTCATAAACAATTCCTTTAAGGGCAACAGACTTCCGTATCCAGATGAATGAAACCATATTCTCCAACAACGTGTGAATCATGTATGACATATTTTTTTGTCTATGTCTTACGGGTTGATCCCCAGCGAACTACAAGCCGTAACCTGATATTATGAAAGGCCGCCCGGGAAGGATTCTTTATTCAACGTTTTGAATTTACGGCATTACAGACGAAATAAAAAAGTCCATCTTAAATAACGGTTTTAGGCACAAAGACGTATTTTTCAGCGTTCTGCGCACCTTTTTTGTCCTCCGCCGGCGGAGGTGGCGCGTAGCGACGGAGGTGGACCAAGGGGTGCCAAGGTGCAACTTCTGAAAGTATGGCAACATCAAAAACCTCCACCCCCTGCCCCCGCCCGCGGGGGACATTTAAATGAATGCTATTTAACAAAGGGTTGAAATTCCTTGTTCCGCCTGAACTGAAGACAAGGGGCTGAAGCCCCTTGTTCTAATGGACGCGCTAGGACATCGACAGAAGGCAGGTGCGGAGGTTTTTTTTCGCGTTGGTCAGACCTAATTTTCTCCGGATGTTGTTGCGGTGGAATTCGACGCCCCGTTCGGAAATATTCATCAGAGAGGCAATCTCTTTGGATGATTTTCCTTCTTTCACCATGCCGGCCACCTGGAACTCCAGGGGGGTGAAATTCGAAAAATGGTTGGAGAGATTCTGGAGGAAGGGTGAAACAATCGTTTTGAGATTCGTCTCCAGGCTGTCCACATAGATGCTCTGCCGGTCGTTGAGGCGGCACCCCCGCAGACGTTCGAGGCAAGGGAGCAGAAGATCCCGGACGTTGGCCAGAACCATCTCCTCCAGTTCCTTCTTATCTTTCTCCCTTTGTTCAAGCAGCACTTTCAGTGCAATATTTTTTTCTTCCAGATGCAGGGCGTTGAGTTTGAGTTCCCGCTCCTTTTGCCGCAGATTCCTTTCGGCAAGCCGGCGCTCGTCAATTTCCCGTCTCAGTTTCTTGTTGGCGTCGGTCAGTTCACTGGTCCGGCCGGCCACCCGTTGTTCCAGTTCATCTAAAGTCTGGCTGAGCGCCTCCTGAGCCCTGTTTTTCTCCGTGATGTCCACAAAGGAACACATCAGGCAAATAGGACGGTTCTGTTCATCGGTCACGAGGTGCGCGGAAAGCTGAATCGGCAGGATTTGTCCATTCCTGGCCTTCCCCATCACTTCGCCCTCCCAGTTGCCATCTGCAAAAACGAGTCCGAGAATTCTCTCAATTTCCTGCTCAGATGATGCGAAGGTAAAAACGGAACGCCCGATCACCTCGGAGGCGTCGTTGCCGCCCCAGAGCCGGAGGAAGGCCTCGTTGACGTATGTCACACGGCCTTCCAGGTCGCCGAAAGCAATGGCGTTGATGGACGAGGCAATGGCGTGATCCTTGAGGCGCAATTCCTCAAACGCCTGCCTCATGCGGGTAATATCGATGAAGGAACACAATGTGCAGACAGGTTCGCCGTTCTCACCGCGAACAAGCGACGCCGAAAGGTGCACAATAATGAGCGAGCCGTCCTTCTTCCGGCCGGCCACTTCACCTATCCAACTGCCTTTTTCCATAAACCCGGTGAAGATTCGCTCCGCCTGCTCCTGGGAATCGGCGAATGTCAGGACGCTCCGGCCCAGAACTTCCTCCAGCTTATAGCCGCCTAAAAGGTCGAGGGCGGCGGCATTGGCATAAGTGATCCCGGCTTCCCGGTCTCCGAAGACCATTCCGGTGACGGAAGAGGCAATAGCGTGATCCTTGAGGCGCAATTCCTCAAACGCCTGCCGTGTGCGGGTGATATCGATGAAGGAGCATAGTGTACAAACAGGTTCGCCGTCCTCCCCGTGAACAAGCGAGGCCGAAAGGTGCACGACAATGGGCGTGCCGTCTTTCTTCCGGCCGGCCACTTCACCCATCCAGCGGCCTTTTTCCATAAACTCGGTGAAGATAAGAGCGGCCTGCTCCTGAGAATCGGCAAACGTCAGTACGGACCGCCCCAGAACTTCGTCCAGCGTATAACCGCCCAGAAGGTCCAGGGCGGCGGCATTGGCGTAAGTCACGCGGGCTTCAAGATCCCCGAAAGCGATGCCGTTGACGGCGGAGTCGATGGCGGAACTCTTGATGCGCAGCTCCTCAAGGAGGCGCGCATGGCTGATTTGATCAATGGATTTCGTGTTTATCACGGGTGATGATGCCTGAATCCTTCGCTTAAACACAGGTTGCTTCTTTATGCCCACACAGACCGGATGCCGTTTTCACCAATAATAGGTCATTGTGAAGGACAGGAAGTAAGCTGTCGTTTTCTGTTCATATTCCAATCCCGCAAAGGGACTGTAGATAATATCCGTAAAGTTCGTTGAGTTGAAATTCTTGCTCTGATTGAAGCGGACCTTGTAGTCCGAGTCCATCCAAGTAAATCCGAGATCAATCTTGTCGGCGTGAAGCAACTGCATCGTCAGCCCCATGAGCCCCTTGTATGTCCGGTCGGGCGTTTTCATGTTAAGACTCAGACCGGCGGAATAGAGTTTCATATCCCACATGGGAATCGGACCGAAATAGTCTTCCGAAACGGAAGACGGCCGATCCTCGTAGCCAAAACGCAAAGTTAAAAAATCAAAAGGCTGAATTTCCAGACCGTAGCTTAAATGCCAGACGTCTTTGAAGTTGTTTTGCAGCCGAAGCGTCCTTGAACCTCCGGTATAACCCATCAGTTTGACCAGACGCAAAAGTTCGTTGTCACGATCAAAGACGATGTCGATGGACTTCCAGGCCGACCACTGGGTCCAGTGGGCGTCCACAAGGAATTTGACGCGGCGGTGCGGCTGGAGTTTGAGGCCAAACTGGGCCCGGGCCGGGAAGACAACTCCGACCGACATATTCCCCTGCACTTCGGGCGGACAGTACGTCGGCAGATCCAACATGGCGGCGACAATGATTGTCGTCGGCGAAGAGCCAAGCCAGTTGATGGTATTCTGCATGTTCTGGTTGTAGCTCATCGTATACTTCCCTTTCATATTGGCTTTGGACTCGCTCTGATAGACGCCGCCCAGGGCAATCCAACTGAAAGGCTCCCAGAGCAAGCCGACATTAAAGGAAGTGGTCAGGTTGTCTTCGGCAAAAAATTTCAAACCGCCGATATCCTCATAAGCGCCGATGCCGCCCCCGAACCAGGGCGGTGGCAGTGTCAGTTCCGAGATGATCGGGATTTCCAAGCCGGCGGTGGCGTCGCCCAAAGCGCCGGTCATGGCCACCAGGTCGTTGGGGGAGCGCATCCGTGTATCAAATCCCATGGAAGCCAGTCCCAGGCCGACAGAAGCGCCGACTGAAAGGGTTTTGGAGACCCGGTAGGAAAGAGCCGGTCCCATGACCATCCGGAGCAGAGACATCCTTTTTCCGAGATAGCGGTAGGGGTCGGAGGAGTCTGTGTGATCCATCCCGGCTCCGTAGGGAACATAAACGGCAAAACCGAAAGCATAAGGCGAATTCTCCGCGTGATGGGCAAACCCCAGGTTTGGCGCCACCAGCGTGGGCAAAACGCCCAGAAAGGGAAGTTCAATCGAAGGATTGGTGGAACTTCCACGGCCGGCTTCGGGATCGATGCCGTTGTTGAAATACCCGCCGAAAGGCGCCCACAATTTTCCCGTCGACGGATCGGTTCCCTGCGTGAATTTTCCCTTGAAATTAAGAACGGGGATGTAGGTCAACCCCATGGCCACTTCCGTTCCCCGGGTACGGTCCAAACCTGCGGGATTGTAATGGGCGCTGATAGGCCCCTGAGGATCTGCGGTAACGGAGTTGCCCAGCGAGTTGGCCCTTGTTTCGACGGCGAGCTGTTCAAAAAGGCCCGCGGTTGCCTCACCGGAAAGGCACAGCAGAATCCATAACAGAAGAATAAACCCGCATTTTTTGAGTTTCATGCACTGGACCCATCATTGTACCGCATCATTTAGAAACTAAACGGCAGACGGAACAGGAAGTAGAAATCCGGATCGTCCTTCGTCAATCCGACGCCGACGGAGAACGACAAGGTTGTTCTCGGCGAAATACGCCAGCCCGCGCCGATGCCGATGGATGCGTTGCTGTAAGCCGGCGTGTTCAGTTCACCCCCGCCAGTGAAACTGTATTTCGTGCTCATGTTGTATCCATACTGGAACTGCGTGTTCATCGACAGCGCATAGGAAATGGAATAAGCCAGACCGATGGCGGCGTTGAAACTCATGCCCGGATCGACTCTTTCCAGAATCGAGCCGCTCATGTACTGGTCAAGGTCGTTGCGCACAAAACGGTAGGTGGCGCTGAGCGCGCCGAAGAGCATGGCCGGGTCAATGGCCTTGCTCATGTTCATCCCCAGGCTGACGGCATAAAAACCACTGCCCGTCGGCAGATCCGTGTCTCGGTCGATTTTATAAGGACTTCGGCCCGTGGGGAGAACCGCCCCCAGTGTGAATGTGGTTGTGGGCCAGGCGCCGCTGCTTTTAAACGGCTGGAAATCCAGCCCCAGCGTCATATCGCCCATATCGGATGCGTCTTTGCCCGTGGAGCTGCCCGTCTTGTCATAAACATACACAAAAGGAACATTGACGTTGACGGTCAGATTGTTGAGCAGGCCGTACTGAACGCCGATGCCGTTGCGGATGGTGTGGTTGGCCCGGGCTTCGACGGTTGTCGCGGAAACAATGGTGCTCGATGAAATGTATTCATAGCGCAGCGAGTACTCCAGCTCCAGTTTTCCTTTCGGCATCAGCGTGTATTCCCTTCCCACCGCCGACAAAATGGCCTTTTCCTGCGCCGCCTTCTCCTCCGCCGTCTGGGAGAGCTTCTCACGGGTGCGCCCCTGTTCCTTGAGGGTGTCCACCTGCTTCTGGAGGTCCTGAATCTTCTGGTTGATGTCCTTTTGATCATCCGCCGATTTTTGTTCTGAGCCTGACGGGTTCTGCTTTTGGTCTTGCGCCTGAGCCTGTGCGATGACCAGCGAAACGATGATGATCAGGATCATCCATATAAAACTTCTTTTCACGAGCGTCTCCTTTGCTTGCCGATTTCCAATGCCTGTATCTGCCCTGCCATCGCTGTTGACGGAAAAAAATCCGGTCCCGTCGCCGACAATAGGCAACTGTTATTCAACTTGCGCCTGCCTTTATCTCACCGTCGGCCGAACCCCCGTGGCGCGGTCAAAACGCATATTGTCCATGACAAAGGAAGAAGGCGGCCGGAAGGTGTCCAGGGCGCGGCGTGTCGCGTCCAGATCGATAAAGCGCAGGTCCTCTTCCGAAAGCATCAGCTTGCTGTGGACGATGTCTCCGTCGGTGACGACAAAGGCGATGTTGCGCTGCCACATCTTGCGAAACTCCGCCAGAGGGAAGCTGACGTTTCCCAGATAGGGATCAGCCAGAAAAACATGTTCCTGAACAATGCCGCGGAAAATACAAAAATGACTGTAGCCGAAGATTTCCACCGGCACGATACAGGGCTTGCCCAGCGTCTTGAGGTCTTCTATATCCGCTTTGTAGCCGTTGCCTTTATATCCGAGTTTTTCCACGAAGCGCTTCATATCGAGAAGAGAAAAAGCCCGCAACCGTTCTATCTGCTTGCGGTCGCCATACTCTACGAGGCCTTCGATGACTTGTCTTTCCGTGAGATTTTCGCCGAGATAATAGTTGAGCAGCGTCGCCAGAGCGGCGGAGCCGCAGGAATAATCATACTGCTGTTTGATAAGGTGGGCGTCGGTGAATTCGGCGCGGGGTTTAAGGTTTTGACGAACTGTCACGGGGGACGACGTCGTGCCGGCCGCAACGCGAACTTCGCTTTGCGGCGTATCCTGAAGCGGATAAAACGGATTCAGCAGAGCAATGACAATGAGAAAACCGATCAAAATGACCAAAGGCATTTCCCCCATTATTCAAAATTGACAGTACAAGTACCGAAAAATGTCAGGTATGTAAATACTACCAAGGGTGTATTTTCCACATTTTGAGAGCCCAATCGATGAAATACTTCTTTAGGCTGAGTAAAATGTGTATTTCTGCAAATTGACAGGCAAAGAAACAAACGGCTTTGCGCGGCCCCGTGTCTCATGTCTTCTCATAAGCAAACGTCCGGCGGCAAAACTGAGCCCCTGAAGTATCAGCAATTGACAGTTAAATCCCAGTATCTCCCGTTGCGACGTCAGTTGGAATTCTTAAGATAGATAATGATCGGGGTTTGGACCTCTTAATGCGTTTTGCTTCCGGTAGCGATCCCCCAGTAATTCGGATTGAAAGCGCCAAAGTTGTATGTCCACGTTTCAGGGGGGACGGTTAAATTCAAGCCGAAGTTCTCTGTGCCCTTGCCGATTTGCGGGGAGAAGATGGCAGTCGTGTTGTCGAAGTTGACACCGGCCTTGATCGCTTTATGACTGACCGCCTTCGTCAACGGGGCATTCGTTTTAGCCAGTTCCTTATCGTCGACTTTTTTCATCTCCGAAAAAACAGTGGAGACAAAGATCGAGCAAAACAGGAGGAAAGCGCAAAGAACGGTTAGAGCAATGCATCTTTTCATCTTGGCTTCCAAAGGAACGATGATTGTTATGGCGTTGTGGCGTTGACCCAGTTGAACGTATACCCCATCTTGCTTCCGCTGCGCTCCAGAGACAGGTAAAAACCGGCTCCGCTTGAGGTAATGGACGTCGTTCCCAGATTTGTCCGGCTGAGCGAGGTGGTGCCGCCGTCGAGCGTCCCGCTGAAACTGTTAAATGCGCCGCTGACCGTTCCCGTCAGACTGGTCGTTCCGATGCGAACATATTCCAGTTGGCGTGTGGCCGAGTCGGTAATGTTTGAAAATTTGGCTTCAATGAAAAGCCCTCTGGCAACGAGATCGCTCCCCGATGATCCAAGCGAAACAGCCGTCCAGTCGTTGTCCCAGGCGGTGGTCAACCCGTTGTTGTAATAGCCCATTTTCATCGAGGATATTTCAGTCCAGGTGTTAAGAGTAACGTTGTTGAAATCAACCCTGGCGACGCCGTTTGTCAGAGTGAAAGTGGAAAAACCATAGGCGTATACTGCCGCCATCTCCCCATCGGAAAGCTCTTGCATGCCCGCACTGCAGAGCGATGGTGGCAGAATAGCCGCCCATGTCAGGAGGATGATACCTGTAAGATAAAATTTTATCTTGCGTGAAACTGACCTGCGCATCCTTGCCTCTCATGCATATTTTATTTTACGTTGAATGCAGGTTTATCGAATAACCGCAGGAGAGTAAATACTGCTAAAGGTGTATTTTCTGTTATTTCCGGGAACGAAGCAGAAAATACCTCTTTAGTATTAACACGGAGAGGATCAAGCGATAAGCACCCGGCATCAGATAAGAACAAGGGGCTGCACCCCACCAGAAAAAGAACAAGGGGTTTCAACCCCTTGTCTTGTTGTGTTGCTTTAAAAACAGAGCAAGGGCTTAAAACCCCTTGTTCTATTTATGCGATGGAATAACTGGAATATTTAAAACCGCCGGTTTTCCTCACAGTCGCAAACTCCTGCTGGTAGCGGGTATAAAGAAGAGCGGCTTCCACGCGGTTGCGGATATCCGTTTTTTCGAAGATATTGCGAATATGCGTTTTGACGGTTTTGGTGCTCAAAAATAGTTTCTGGGCGATTTCTTCATTGGTCATACTTTCACTGACCAAAGCCAGAATCTCCATTTCCCGGCGCGAGACGGTTCTCATCTTGTCCAGTTGATTCTTGTCGGGAGGCTTGACCGCTTGTTTTTCCTGGGACTCCCGGATGAGTTCATAGCAAACCCGGCTGATCATGTCGCCTGAGAGCCAGACTTCGCCGCGTGCGACAACGCGGATGCATTTCACAATGACATCAGGGACAAGCTGCTCTCGAAGTAAAAATCCCCGCACCCCCGACTTCAACATGGTGATCACATTTTGCTCATGAAAACGCTCTGCGATCATAATGGTTCGGGTGAAAGCAAATTTTTTTGTATACTCCACTATCACGGGCATGCAACGGGCTGCCGCTTCACGCAGAAGATCCATATCCAGAAAGGTTATATCCGGCTGGGTCTTCATCATTTTATCCATGAAGGCGAGCCCTTTATCCGCTTCATGAACAACCGTCTTGATAATGACGGACCCGCTGACAATGAAATCTTCTTCACCGCGCAGGCAATTGAGCAACATTTCCTCCGACGCCTCATTTGTGCACATCGTAGCCAGTTTAATCATACGATCTCTCCTCGCCTTTTTGTCAAAACTTATGCACTTCTGAACCACGAATTAGTTGTATACGGTATAGTACCTATCAATAGTCACGTTATGTTGTCAAGTTTAATTTCAATTATTATTTACAGTACTGTATCGTTCTATAGTATTACTTATAAGCTGTTGATAATCACCTCTTTCCGGAAAAATATTATTTTTGTAATACATAGTAATTACATAATATCATTAGTTCTTAAACTGTATATTGCCTTTATATATCCAAATTTCGATCTTTTGCTTTACTTGTTATTTTTTTCTGATAAATAGATAGAGATGATAATTTGGGAGTTTTAAAACAAGAAAATAATGAAGAGTTACCCACAGCACATGAAAATGTCCGAACTGTGCGCCCGGACAAAAATACCGGTCGACACCATCCGGAACTATGCCAGAAAAGGTCTTCTTCCCGAACCGATTAAAACCGGCAAGACCATGGCCTACTACACCATCGAACATATTGACCGGATCAGGAAAATTCAGGCGCTGCAAAAGAAAGGCCTCTCTCTTGACGTCATAAAGTTTAAACTCAATTCACCGTCGGACGACACCCTGTCGCACCTCAAACCGGAAGCGCTCTATACAAGCAAACGCGCCGTCATCATCAAGGCGGCCGTAGATCTTTTTCGGGAGAAAGGCTACGAAACCACCAATATCGACGACATTGTCGCCCGCGCCGGAATTGGAAAGAACACCTTCTACCAGTACTTCAAAAACCTGGAGGATCTGTTCTTTGAATGCGCCCGTCATGTGTTCTTCAATGACTCAAAAAGTCTCTTCAATGTTCGCGAATCGAATGACGGCCGGGAACGCCTCTGGCAACGCGGTAAAACGTTTATGCATGCCCATCGCCAGATCATCGAAATGTTCAATCTCGCGCGGGGCGCCTTTATGAAGGAAAGCAACCGCCTGGGCAAAAAGCTCGAAGAAGATGTCATGCATAACATCATCAGCTCCATCGAGGCGGACCTGGTTTTGACCTCCCAAAAAGAAAAGATCGAGTTTAAGGATCTGCACATGCTTTCCTACCTGCTGACGGGGGCAATGGAATACTGCTATTACTACCTGCAGATTCACCCCGAAGCCGACATCGATCAGGTATACACGATGAGCTGGGATATGTTGTTCAATGTCAACGGCCACTACACCGGGCCGGAAGTGGAAGAGCTGATGACCTACCCGGCTGCCATAGCGGCTTGCAGCGAAAAGCTGCTGCAGAGCGAAATCGATGAAAACGGCCTGATGAAGATATCCGAACTGTCCGGGCTGTCCGGCATTCCGATTTCCACGATTCGATTTTATATTCTCCAGTCGCTCCTTCCGGCTGCCATGAAAACGGGAAAAACCCGCGCTTACTATTCCAGCACGCACCTGAAGGCATTACATCTGATCCGGCACAAACAAATGATTGAGAAAAAGCCGCTACAGGTGATTCGGGAAGAAATGGAAAAAGAATTTTCTCTGCCTGCAAAATCGGACAAACCGGCCGATCTGTCGGCAGATAAACGCGACGCCATCCTTGCGGTTTCCGCCGATCTGTTTTTGAAAAAGGGATATATTGAAACCAGCACTTCCGACATCGCGCATCATGCGAAAATCAGCAAAGAGACGCTGTATAAACATTTTCGAAATAAAGAAGACATCTTTATGTCCTGCGCGGACACGCTATTCCGTGACATATACCATCACGTGCGCAGTGAAATCCGGGAAGAAAAAGACGCGGCGCTGAGATTGATTAAAAGAGGGAAAGCCTTCTTTTCCGTATATCCGCAATGGGTATCCATGATGAATCTTGTCCGGGGCCTTTCCGTCGGCGCCAATCCTTCCTACCGGGCAAAATTTTATCAACTGATGAAGCTGGTGGTCAAACCGTCGATTTGGGAAATCGAAATCCTGCAGCAGGAAGGACGCATGCACAGTGACATTCCCAGCGAGCTGGCCGGCTTCCTCCTGATGGGCATGACCGAATACGGCGCATGGTTAATCCATCATGAAGATTATTCTGAAGTCAACATTATGGAATGCCTGACGGCCATCACATACGAAGGCGTCATCGTAAGTCCATCCTGAGCCCCCTGCCCGCCCGGAAAATATTAAGTCTTATATAATTCAGTAATAATATCAATTTATTATCAGATTTCCCGGGCAAAGAGTCTATCATATTGACATCAAGCCCTGAATAACATAAAGACTTCCCGCGGAGTTTGAAAAAATGACTTACACAGACACCATATCAACTGACATCTTTCAAATCATCGGCGATTAAACAAATTCTTTCATTCCTTGGCAAAGTCATCATAAAAGGAGAAAACACGTTGATCCATACACATCGTTTACATATTCGAATACCGCACATTCTAATTTTTCTGCTTCTGTTGTTATTGACTTTTGTTTCTGCAGCTTTTGCCCAGGATAATATTGCAACGTATCCTCCACTGACGGCCGGCTACAAATCCATCCGGGTTTTCGACAGCCAGGGTCGCTTTACGGGGCGAATTCTTCCGGCCAAGCGCTACTGGAGCGGCATCGACCAGATTCCCGTTTTTCTGCAGCAGGCCCTCATCGCCATCGAGGATGCCCGTTTCTATGAGCACAGCGGCATCGACATGCGCGGAATCGCACGCGCGCTCGTCAAGGATGTCATGAAAGGCCGCATGGCGGAAGGCGGCTCAACCATCACCCAGCAGCTCATCAAAAACAAGTATTTTCATGGGGAAAAGACTATCGAGCGGAAAGTCCGCGAAGGGATGATGGCCATGGAATACGAAGAGAAGTACACCAAGAAGCAAATTCTGGAAATGTATTTCAACGAAGTCTATTTCGGCAACGGGGCCTGGGGAATCGCGCAGGCCGCCCTTCTTTACTTCGACAAAACACCCCAGGAATTAAACGAACTGGAATGCATTCTTTTAGCCGCCACACCCAAAGCCCCGACCCGCTGTAATCCTCTGGGGGATCAAAAAAGACTGGCCAAGCGTAAAAATCTGATTCTCGACAGCATGGTCAAGCTGGGCATGATCACGCCTCAAAAAGCCAAACAATTGCGATCGCGCACCGTAAACGTGGTCAAGCCGGGAGAAGCCCCCTATTATCTGGCTCACGTTCGCTATAAACTGAGCGAAATGCACGGTCCGAACATTATCGAACAGGGCGGTCTGGACGTCATCACCGCCATGGATTTGCCGCTTCAGCGGCTGGCCGAAAAGACCTTAAAGGAAGGCGTCAGGCGCATCAATCCTGAACTGCAGGGCTCGTTACTGGCCCTGGATCCGAATACCGGAGATATTCTGGCGGCCGTGGGAGGCATTGATTTCAACAAAAACCCTTACGACCGGGCCTACTTTGCCAAACGTCAGCCCGGCTCCGCGATCAAACCTTTAATCTATGCGGCAGCGCTGGAAAAAGGGTTTACGGCCGGCGACATCTTTGATGACGAGCCTGTAACCTACAATCGGGGCGGCGGCAATGCCTGGACCCCAAAAAATTACAACCATAAATATCATGGCATTTTGAGTCTCAGAGAGGCGCTGGCCCATTCCAACAACGTTATTGCCGTCAAGCTCCTCGATGAAATCAGCGTTCCCTATTTTGAAGAATTTGCAGCACGGATCGGCCTGCCCCTGCGCGCTCCGAATGATCTGTCGCTTGCGCTTGGCACCGATGAAGTTACACTGCACGATCTGGTCTCTGTTTATGCGCCTCTGGCCGCAGACGGAGTAAAATCTCAGACCCGGACGATTCTGCGCACCTTCGACCGCAACCGCCAGACCTGGACGGAAACGCCGCCGGCCTCACAAACGGTTATAT
Organism: Smithellaceae bacterium; assembly: GCA_963682105.1. GTDB lineage: Bacteria > Desulfobacterota > Syntrophia > Syntrophales > Smithellaceae > UBA8904. The sequence continues at coordinate 5,060,459 of OY821638.1, read as the reverse complement.
CACCTGCCGCCGCTTATGTGACCACGCAAATGCTCAAGGACGTGCTGATTTACGGGACGGCCAAAGGACTGAAAAGTTTCGCGCTGAAACGGCCCGCCGCCGGGAAAACAGGCACAACCGACGATTACCGCGACGCCTGGTTTATTGGTTACACCCCGCAACTGATCGCAGGGGTCTGGGTCGGCTATGACAAGCCTCGTCCCGGAGGACCGGGCTTTTCAGGCGGCGCCATCTGCGCCCCCATCTGGGGAAGCTTTATGCGTGGCGCCCTGGCGGGCAGACCGGCTGTCGACTTTCAGAGGCCTGATACCGTGACAATGGCAATCATTGATCCGGCAACCAATGAACTGGCAACACCCCAGTGCCCCGAGAAGCGGGAAGAGTTTTATATCACGGAGACGGAGCCAACCATCCCCTGCTCAAAGCATAAAACGCCCGGTGACGAACCGCCTGCCGAAGATACGGACGAAAACGATCAGGCCGCCGGCGAACCGGATGAAAACAAGCCTGTGTCTCCGAGTCCCGCCATCCCTTAGGGGAACTTATTCTGTCTCGTAGCAGGCCAGAATTTCCCCAAAGTAAAGCGTGTGGTAATCCTTCTGCGGGTATAGAGCCTTATCGTATTCCTGATCCAGAAGGACCGGATTCATCGGGGCTTTGAATACAATTTTGCATTCGTATTGAATCCCGGCAACATCGATAATGGGTGATGTCACTTTTTGTCCGTTTGCCGTTTTCAAATTACATTCCTTGAATTTATCCACATCGCGGCCGGATTTTGTCCCGCAATAAGCAATTGCCTTACTCATATTGCCGGACGGTATTGTCACCGTAAAATCTGCGGCCTTTTCGATGATGCCGAAGGTATATCGCGAGTCGCGAACCGCCACCATGACAATCGGTTTCTGCCAGATGAAGCCGATCGTAGCCCAGCCGATGGTCATGGTATTGAGCGCATCGCCTGCCTTGACGGTCAGGAACGCTCCTTTTTTAATTCTGCGCATCGCCTCATCGGCAACGCCCATATAATCTAAATCTTTCATGGTCACCTCCGCTTCTTTACATCGTCGGCGGGTCGGCCTTATCGATGTCGATAACAATCTGTTTATTGAACCGCCTTTTGATTTCTCCGAAAATTTCCCGGTTTTTCTGGAACGTCTTGGCAAAGGCAAAAGACTCCGCCATCAGTTCTTCCTGATTGGCGCAGGCTTTCACAATGATATGGTGCTTTTCCAGTTCCGCTGCACCGTAGCGGTTGCCGGTCAACTGCATTTCCACCAGTTTGTAAGTCGGAATGGCTTTCTTCAGAAACCCGTTCATTCCGTTGCGAAAAGGAATGCCCAGGTTCACTTCGGGAAAACAGAAAAATCCTTTATCGGACCGCATGAAGCGGAAATCGCACGCGCACGAAAGAATCGAGCCGTTGCCGAACGCATGGCCGTTGATGGCCGCGATCGTCGGAATGGGCATGGTCAGCAATTTTTTAAAATACTCATTCATGCCGACAATGAATTCATCGAGGGGTTTCCGGTCATTCTCCTGCATTTTTTTCATAATCCACTCGACATCGATACCCAGAGAGAAATTCTTTTCATCACTGGATGTAATAATCAGCGCTTTGACGGAAGCATCTGCGACGATTTCGTCCAGCATCGCGTTGAAAGCCTGCGCAAAGTCGCGGTTCTGTCTGTTTTCACCATTGGTCATCGTGAGAATGGCCACATCTTCTTTTTTTGTCCAATTCATAAGTGCCATATCGTTTGCCTCCAGATATTTTGCCAAACCATAGTCACCTTGAGTTCAGAGGTCAAGCGATAAAATACGGTTTGAAACCGTTCCCTGCATCTCCAAAGTTCAAGTCTCAATTTAAAAGAGAATACGAGCATCTGTGAGCGTCTGTTGGCACCTGTTGTCGTCCCTGTTGTCGTCTTGACATTCAATCTATTATACTATAATATAACACAAAAAGTTTATCTCACATGTAAAAGGCACATTTATGGGAAAAAATATCAGTGTTTACTTAGACGACAATCTGCTTAACATGGTCGCATCTTCAGGGAAAAAACCTTCCGAAATCATTCAGGACGCTTTGAAAAGATATTTTCTGCCGGATCAGCGCAAGCAGGCTTTTGAACAGTTTGCGAAAGCCGCCCAGGACCTGGGACGGTCGCAGGATTTTAAGCAGGTTATTCAAGACTGGGATACTGAGCGGGAGAACGACCGATGGTAGGTCTGGATACCGGCTTTTTTATTGCGCACATGAACAACGATCCCGCGGCTATTTCTTTTTGGAAAGAACTTTCCCAAGCCGATTTACCGCCCGTGGTATCAATTTTAACCATCGGCGAACTTCTTTATATAGGTTACCGCCTCAATAAGTCCGGTATCTCCAGGAAGATTGTTGAGTCTATATACACGGCAACGAACGTCTTGTCTATAGATCAGGACATTGTCGAAAAAGCAGCCGCGCTAAAAGCGGGGAAAGGCATGCCGTATATCGATTCTCTTATCCTCGCCACTTTTTTAAAGGCGGGATGTAAAGAGATTCACACCACGGACAAAAAACATTTCTCCGGAATTAATGTAAAAGGTTTGAAACTCGTATTTCACCATACATAGCCGTCCATTCATCTATGTCGATTTGTCATCATTGCCCTATAAATGAGGTGCATCATGTCGATTATCTTTGAAGAAGTGAAAGGGAAAAACAAGCCTTACATCAAATCGTTGCAGAAAACCCTGAAACAGTTTCAGCCTCCGTTCGCGCCGGGCGACCGCGTCGGTATAAAGCTGCACTGGGGCGAGCGGGGAAATGAAGGCTACCTGCCTCCCGATTATGCCGGCGAAATCGCCCGCTGGCTTCTCGGCAAAGGCATGAAGCCTTTTATTTTTGATACGACCGTCCTTTACTCCGGTGGCCGGCGCACGGCGGCTGATTCACTGCAAACAGCCGCCGAACACGGCTACACCTACGATTTTCTGGGATGCCCCGTCATCATCGCCGATGGGATGGACGGCAAGGATGTTGTTTCCATACCGGCAGGCTACAAACATTTTGAAACCGTCGAGGTTGCTTCAATATTTGACCGGGCGGACGGGTTCGTTATTTTTTCTCACGTCAAAGGGCACCTCGCGTCTTTGTTCGGCGGCGCCATCAAGAATCTTTCCATGGGCTTTGCCTCCCGCGCGCAAAAGCAGCGGATGCATTCCGACTATCACCCGATCCTCAACCGGGAGCTTTGCACGCACTGCGGCATCTGTGCGAAAGTCTGCCCGACACAAGCCGCCACGATTTCTGATCCTGATTATCCCGAATACGATCTGCAAAAATGCATTGGGTGCGCGCAGTGTATTGCCATGTGTCCGGAACTGGCCCTGGAAATCTTCTGGGACTCGGATGCTGCGGTTTTTCAGGAAAAGCTGGTGGAAACCGCCGCCGCCGTCTGGAAGAAAATCCGAAGGAAATCAATCGCCATCAACGCCTTGCTTAATATCGTTACAGAATGTGATTGCCTGTCGGGAAAACATCCTGTCGTCAGCCCCGATCTTGGTTTTACAGGCGGTTATGATCCTGTAGAGCTGGATTACGAATCGCTTAAAATGATCGGACCGGATGTATTTGAAAAAATCCATCCCGACATCCCCTGGCAACGCCAGTTTTCTTACGCCCGGGAAATCGGATTTGGAAAATGATGATTACTCCCGAATCCTTTTCAATTCCATAACAACGGGATTCAAAGCATCCGGACAGGCGATACAGGTTTTATCTTTATCCGGTTCCCAGGGAAATTCGCCGCCGAAGCGCAAAACGCGCCAGGCTGGAAACGCAGCGTAAAAAGCGGAAGGGCAAATGGTTTTTCCTTCGCCTGAAAACCCCAGCGAGAAGTCTTTGCTCAAATCGAATTCTTCTCCTGCTTTGTGTCCCGCCACACAGGTCCCTTTTACAGACACAATCTTGAGAATCACTTTCATTGGATCAGCCATACTGTTTTCTCCTCTTTCATTGAATAAAAAAGTCACGAAATTCTCTCATCAGCTTTTCAGATGATGCACAAAGGTTACGATCCTTGCGGAACCGACCGCCAGTCCGCCCTTCTTGTCTTCAAAACTGAACTCCGTTTCCGCAAACGGGAGCCCCTTGTGGAAATACATATTGTTGATCGTTATCCGGCCGGTGAAATCGGTGGGATCTATCGGTCGTACAAAGGTTGTGCTGATCTTGGCAATCAACATATTAATCGTCGTTTTTACGGTTCTTAAGCTATCGACGTCGATGCCTAATTGGCCGTAAGGAAGCAACTCGCGCATGCCGCCTTCGATTCCCTGTATAAAAGCCAGTTGATTGTAGCAGATCACGGCGTCAACAGCGTTAAAATGAGTAAACTTGTTGGCGTCTGAATCGCTGTTTAAGGATGGTTCCATATAAAAAGAACCCGGAATGGAGAACAGACCTTCCGAACCAAAATAGTTTTGCGGATTTGTGTTGTCGATCAACGATTCAGGTTGATAATTCTTCGGATGGATGATCCAGGCTTCGCGAAGATATCTGCATTCTTCCCTGTAGAACCAGATATCGCCTGTGAGTTCTTTTTGATTCAAATGGGGGTATGAAATTTCCTGGGCGCTTATTCGGACAGTCATAATCTCTCCTTTCAGGTCATGATATCAGCCAAACAACGGCACATGTAAATAGTGATGCGCTCTGTTTTCACTTTGCTATTCCGTCTGGAGGGTTTTGATAAAGGCATCCGCCTGGGCAATGGCGATTTCCATCTCTTTGACCAGTTTGTCCACGTTGGTTTGAACGCCGGCCACTTCACTCGTTAAGCCCGCTATGGCTCTGGCGTTGAGGTTATGCTTCATGAATAAAACCTGATCACGCAGCGGAACCAGCGCCGGCTCCAGTTTGGCTTCGGCCTTCTTCATGGCTTTGATCAGCTCGGTGTATTTTTTCCGCGTCGCATCGTATTTGTTCTGGCTGGATCGGCGAAGAGAATCATTGGCATACTGCTTGATTTCGGCCCGCCATTCGTCGAACAGCGCTTCGGAGACATTCTCAACCGCCCGAATGCGATCACGCACTTCAGCCGCTTTCGCTTCGCTCTTTTTCAGTGTCGCGTTGAGTTTGTTATATTCCTTTTCCAGGTCACCGCCCTTAAAATGAACAACGCTTTTAAACTGCTCCATCGCCGAGACAAACTGCTCTTTTGTTTCGTTTTGCGTATCGCGCGCCGCTTTGACCCGGTCCACCATGATGTCACGCTTATGGATGCCCACTTTTTCCATCGTGCCGTAATAAACACTGCTGCATGCCGTGATGGTGAATAAAATAGCGGCAATGACAAGTAATCTGGTCTTCATTGGCAGCTCCTTTTTAATCGGTTGTTATTTCTCAGATACATAGCATATCTCGGATCAAAGATAAATATCGTCGGTTTTTTGATTGTATAAAGCAACAGGGCGTAACGCTTTCCACTTAAACCCTTCATGGAAATTTGCCTGATTTGTTTAATAAATGAAAACTCCCCTTTAAAAATTAAAAAAACCGGTTGACAAATGTTTACCAATATGAAATAAAAGTTTCCTAAAAGAGAACACTGGCGGTGAGCATATTTCCGGCACTGGATGCCGGCAAGGTTAATGATCAGCTTTCCTTTCGTAAAAAAAGGAGAATGTTTCCGGAAATGAAACAGCAATCTGTATTCAATGAAGCGGAAATCGGAAAAAGGATCAAGTTCCTGCGAACTGAAAAACGCGTGACACTCGAGTCACTCGCCGCTGAAACCGGTTTCACCAAAGGTTATCTCTCCAAAGTCGAAAAATCCGTTAAAGCCCCCCCCGTATCCACCATGGGCATCATCGCCCGGGCGCTGAGTGTTAATATTTCCACACTGCTGGGAGAAAGCAGTCCCGCGTCATCCATCTGCCTGGTAAGAAAAGGCGAAAGACCGCAGATTACAAGACCTGGATCGAGCATCGAGTATTCCTACGAAGCAGTGGCGCACAAATTTAAAAATAAAGCCATGGACCCTTTTATTTTGACTCTTCCCGTAAATCCGAAAAAGCGTGCTCTTTATCAGCACAAAGGTCAGGAGTTGCTCTTTGTTCTGGAAGGAACAATGAAATTCCGACATGGGTCGGAAGATTTTATAGCCGAAGAAGGTGACTGTGTGTACTTTGACTCCAGTATTCCCCATTTTGGAGAAGCCGTGGGGAAGAAGGCCGCCAAATGCTTCATGGTCATTTTCAACCCCGGCACAAAATAAAAAAAGACAGCGGTCATTTCCACGGAGGTCGTACTCTCATTTGATAGAGTGACTGCGACAGAAAGGAAAAGACATGAGTGATCTTCCCGTCTTTTTTCTCCACGGACTTGCCTATGCCGGCCTTCTTTTTCTCGTTTCAGCCGGTCTCACCCTGATTTTCGGAATGATGAACGTTTTGAATTTTGCGCATGCCGCCATGTATATGCTGGGCGCTTATTTCTCTTACACGATCATCATGCAGATGACCGGACAATTCTGGATGGCGTTGATGCTGTGCCCGATTCTTCTCTTCATCATCGGAGCGCTGGTTGAGCGGTTGCTTCTCAGGCGCGTACATAAGTTCGGCCATGTGCAGGAACTGCTTCTGACGTTCGGTCTGGCCTACATCATTACGGAACTGGTCAAATGGTACTGGGGCAATTATCCGCTGGCCGTTAAGGTAACCGGCTTCTTGAGCGAAACCGTTTCGATATTCGGAATAATCTACCCCGTCTACCGCATTTTCATCTTTGTCTGTGCGGTGGGGGTGGGGGGCGTTATGGCCCTGATTCTTTATAAGACCCGCCTGGGAATCATCCTTCGCGCATCCGTCAATGACAGCGAAATGACCAACACCCTGGGCGTAAATGTTCCGCTGGTTTTCATGGGCGTCTTCGCGTTTGGAACGGCATTGTCCGGATTTGCAGGCGTGATCGCCGGCCCGCTTCTGTCCACGTTTCCGGGTATGGCCCAGGAAATTCTGATTGATGCGTTTGTTGTGATTGTTGTGGGCGGTTTCGGAAGTCTGGGAGGCGCAGTCGTCGCCTCGCTTCTGATCGGCCAGCTTCAATCCTTCGGCGTTCTGCTTTTCCCGAAATTATCAATGGCGCTGGTCTACCTGCTGATGGCTGCCGTCCTGATTATTAAACCTTCCGGACTTTTTGGGGAGGAATCCTGATGAAAGCGAAAAGCACGTCCATCATTGCCGCCGCCGTATTGTTTATCGCGGGTGCTTTTATGCCCGTTGTCCTTAAACAATATCATCTGAATATGCTAAACGAGATCATCATTTTTTCCCTGTATGCCGTCAGCTATAATCTGCTGCTCGGGTATGCGGGCCTGCTGTCTTTCGGTCATGCCGCTTTTTTCGGCCTGGGAGCCTTTTTGACGGCGATCTGCATCATCCATATTCCGGGGCTGTCCATGTGGAATGCGATTTTAATCAGTCTCGCAGGCACCATCGTTGCCGGAATCGTTCTGGGCACTCTGCTTTTACGGCATAAAGGGTCCTATTTTGCACTGCTCACGCTGGCCTTCAACGCGATCTTTTACGCTATTGCAACCAAATGGCATTCCGTGACCGGCGGAGATGACGGGTTGAGCATCACCCGGCCGGATCTTGCCCTGGGCTTCACAAATATATCACTGGCCAAGCTGACGCCTTTCTATTATGTGACGCTGATCTTCATCGGCATCGCCATCCTGTTCTGCTGGTATTTCACAAAAACAGCCATGGGGCAGACGGTGCTTCTGATGCGCGAAAATGAAGACCGCATGAAGTTTCTGGGTTATAACACCAATATCAGCCGTCTGATTCTTTTCACCTTCACCGGCGCGGTCGCAGGCCTTGCCGGCATTTTCTACACCCTCCATTTTCAGTTTGTATCCCTGTCGGCGGTGAGCGTCGACATGACCACGGCCGTGCTTCTGATGACGTTTGTGGGAGGAACGAAGAATTTCTGGGGACCGATCCTGGGCGCCTTTGTCTATATTATTCTCCAGAACTATTTGAGCAACATCACGGACCGCTGGCCGCTGTTTATGGGTTTCATCTTTATCTTTATGGTGTTGTTTGTTCCCGGCGGCCTCTCCGACGTGCTGACAAATATCTGGAAAAAGTTCTTCGGGAAAAAAGACAATGACGGCGGGAAAGCCGATCACGCGGAGGACGTCATATCATGAGCGATTATCTTCATATCCGGGACATTCATAAAGATTTTTCGGGGCTCAATGTTCTGACCGGCGTTGATTTCAAGGTCAGGGACAAGGAACGGCATGCCGTGATCGGCCCCAACGGCGCGGGAAAGACAACCCTGTTCAACATCATCAGCGGAAAATTCAAGCCGTCCTCCGGTGAGATCCTTTTCAAAGGAAGGAATATCGCCGGCTCGCCGGCGCATATTCTCAACCGCCACGGCCTGTCGCGGTCTTTCCAGATCACCAACGTATTTCAGGAACTGAGCGTATTTGACAATATTCTTTCCGGTGTCCGCTCCCGCTTCGGCCTGCGTTATCACTTTTTAAAAAGACCCGCTAAAGACCGAAAAATCTGCGAATGCGCCGAAGACATCATCGAGAAGGTCGGATTGACGGCTGTCGCAGACTGGCCGGCCAGCTCTCTATCATACGGCCAGCAAAGGGCTCTGGAAATCGGCATCACACTTTCCACCGACCCGGAGCTGATTCTTCTGGACGAACCCACGGCGGGAATGACGCGGGAAGAAACAGACCATGCCATCAAGATGATCGATCAGGTGACGGCCGGTCGCACCCTGATCATTATCGAACATGACATGGAAGTTGTTTTCTCCCTGGCCGACACCATTTCCGTGCTCCATTACGGGACGATCCTGATTTCCGACACACCCGAAACCATCAGGTGCGACCAGCGGGTGAAAGACGCTTATTTGGGGGAAGGATCATGCTAGAAGTTCGAGACATTCACAGCTACTACGGCAAGAGCCATATTCTGCACGGCGTTTCTCTGGATTTAAAACAAGGCGAACTCGTCTGCCTGCTGGGAAGAAACGGCGTCGGTAAATCGACCACGTTAAAAAGCATCATGGGCGTCGTGAAACCGCAACAGGGAAGCATCCGGTTCGACAACCAGGAGCTGATCGGCCGTGAACCCTTTCAGATTGCCCGGGCCGGCATCGGCTACGTTCCCGAAGACCGGCGGATTTTCCGCAGCCTGACCGTACATGAAAACCTTTTGATGGGCATTAAAAGCCGCCAAAAAGTAAAAGCGGCGGACGGCGGATGGACCATCGAACGGGTTTACGATTTGTTTCCCCGCCTCAGGGAAAGAAGCAACAACAAAGGCGGACATCTGTCCGGCGGCGAACAACAGATGCTCACTGTTGTTCGAACCCTGATGGGCAATCCCAGGGTGATACTGGTGGACGAGCCGACGGAAGGCCTGGCGCCCCTGATCGTTAAGGATGTTCTGGACATGCTGGCCACCGTTCGAAATTCAGGCGTCACGGTTTTGATGGTGGAGCAGAATTTCAAGGCCGCCATTAAAGTGGCGGACCGCTATTACATCATGAGTAAAGGCCAGATCGTGTTTTCCGGAAACAAGGAAGAGCTGCTGGCGGCGGATGATGTCAGAAAGAATTATCTGGAAGTGTAACGGCTTTGCGTTATCGGCGGCGGCGTCCCTTTCGGGGCAGGCTGCGCCGCTGAATTTTGAAGTAATGTTTTCATGCGTAGGGAGAGTGACAGACAGATGATCAACAAAAGAAGTACTGGGAGGTGGTTTATGAAAAAGCGGTTTGTTTATGTTTTATGTTTTCTTTCATTGGTTATCATGATGGCAATGCCGGCGCTCGCCGTTGCAGCCGAAGACACCATCAAGATCGGTGTTACGGAGCCGCTGTCGGGATCGTTCAAAGACATCGGCGAACGTTACATGGACGGCGTTGTGTATGCGGCCAAAGTCATCAATGAAAGCGGCGGACTTCTGGGAAAGAAAGTGGAAGTGGTTCCGATCGACTCGGAGCTTAAACCGGATGTCGCCACCCGCAAGGCTCAAAATCTTATTTTGAGAGACGGCGTGAAGTTCTTCTGTGGCGGCACGGGAAGCTCCGTTGGCGCCGCCATGCAGCAGCTTGCTGAAAAGCAGAACGTCATCATGTACACATACGGGATGGCGGCGGCGAGCATGACCGGTCCGAAGTGCAACAAAAACTTCTTCCGGGCCTGTGCGAGCACCGACCAGCAGTCCTATGCGCTGGCCGAACTGATCGGAAAGAAAGGCTACAAGAAGGTCGCCATTATTGCGCAGGATTACTCCTTCGGGCAGGAAGCGCTGGTTGCTTTTAAAAAGAAACTCGCGCAGGTGAATCCCGCCGCAAAAATCGTCGTGGAACTTTATCATCCGGCCGGAACCAAAGACTACGGCCCGTATGTCAGCCAGATCATCACGGCCAAGCCGGACGTCATCTTTACGCCGAACTGGGGCAACGACCTGACGCTGCTGCTCAAACAGGGGCGTCCCATGGGCATGAACCAGAAGGTCTTCTCGTATTATATCAACGACGAATTCACCATCGAAGCGCTGGGTGATGATAAACTGATGATCGGCAATATGGGCGCCGAGGTTTATACGCTCTCGATTCCCACGAAAAAGAATCAGGACTTTGTAGCTAAATTCTACAAAGACAAAAAATATTACCCGACCTGGCTGCGCGGTAAATCCTATATCGCCACCATGTTCTGGGCGGAAGCGGTTAAGAAAGCCGGCACGACGGATGTCGCGGCGGTGATCAAAGCCTGGGAAGGTTTGACTTACGACGGACCGGCCGGTCTCTGGACCATGCGGGCCTGCGACCATCAGGCGCAGATGCCTCTGTGGTATACGGAAATTGTTCCCAAAACCAAATTCTTCAAGCACGCCTTTGAGGCGCCTGCGGGCATGAGCACCGCAAAATCAGTAGAAGTTCCGTGTCAGGAAACGGGATGTAAGATGAAATAAAAAAGCCTGATTTTCAAGGGATTCCCGGAAGGGCGCTCCCCTCCGGGAATCCCTCAGGCAATCTTTATAGAGGATGTCCATATGGCAGAAGCAAACGGTAAGGTCATGACCGCCAGGGAGGCGATTGATAAATTCGTCTGTGACGGCGATGAACTGGTGATCGGAAATTATACCGTGGGAAGCTGCGCGGAGCTTGTCTATGAGATCGTCCGGCAAAGAAAAAAAGGGTTCACCCTCTATTCGCAGTCGGGCATTTTTGACGTTGAAGTCCTGGTGGCCGGCGGGTGCGTCAATCGTCTGGTCACCACATATGTGATGCGCTCCGGCGGCAAGAAAGGCGGTTCCGCCGTTGAGCGCGCATTAAATGCCGGCGCCCTTGAAATCGAGGATTATACAAATTTTGAATACAACGCCCGCCTGGTAGCCGGAATGCATGGTTTTTCCTTTATGCCTGTTCTGGAAGGCGTCATGGTAACGGACATCTTCCTGAAACGGGGGTTCATGGGAGAAAACAAATTCCGGATCATCAAATGCCCCTATACGGGTAAAGATAAACTGACTGTTCCGGCGGCGAATCCCGATGTTTGTGTGATCCACGTTCAGCGGGCGGATGCTGATGGAAACGCCCAGTACTGGGGCGCCATGGGTTCAGTGGCCGCAGCCGCGCTTTCCAGTAAAAAGATTATTGTATCCTGCGAAGAGATCGTTGATCACGACATTATTCAGTCAAGCCCTCACCTGACGATCATTCCGGCCTATCGCGTCAATGCGGTTGTAGAAGCTCCATGGGGCGCTCACCCCACGGAAGTGCTCGGGTACTACAACGTGGACACCTTCATGTACAACGGCCTGTTTACATCGGCCGCAGCCTCTGCCGACGGACTTGCCGCCTGGATGGATGAATGGGTGTTCGGCTGCCCGGATCGTGCATCTTACATCAATCATTATATTCAGAGATTCGGCAGCGAGGCGCTCGATGAGCTTCGCGCCAGGCCCTTTTATTCCGCCCCTGCCAATTACGGCGCAGCCTTTAGTTCACACTGGGATCGCCAGGGCAGGGAAAGAACGATGGGCATCACCCTTCCGGAGCTGGAAAAATTACTTCAAGAGAGGGGAAAAGTTTATGAGTAAACCCTATACGCTGGATGAACTGCTGGCTATCGCCGTCGCCCGGGAAATCCACGATTATGAAAACGTGGTTCTTGGCGTTGGCGTACCCATGACCGCGGGAGCCCTGGCGAAAGCGCTTCTGGCGCCTCATGCAACGTTGATGATGGAGTCCGGCATCGTGGACATCCGCCCCCTGCTTTCTCTGAACAATATCGCCGATGCCCATTCCGCCCATGGATTCTCCTATGCTACGGATCTTTTTTCCGCCTTTACCGCCACTTACCGCGGCTTTGTGGACGTCTGTTTTCTGGGTGTCGCGCAGGTGGACAAATACGGAAATCTCAATACGACAGTGATTGGCGATTATGAAAAACCGACCATGCGGCTGCCGGGTTCCGGCGGCGCGGCGGACTTCATTTCCTATGCCAAACGGACCGTGCTCACCATGCGGGGAGGATCGTTTGTCAATAAACTGGATTATTTTACTTCCCCCGGTTATCTCGACGGAGGAGACAGCCGGGACAAAACGGGATTGTTTCCCATCGGCTCCGGCCCATCTGCACTGATCAGCACCAAGGGCATTTTCCGATTTGATGCCGTCACCAAAGAAATGTTCCTGTCGCGGATTCATCCCGGCGTAACCCTCGAGTCGATTAAAAAGGATATTCCCTGGGACTTGAAGGTATCGCCGGAGCTGGCTCAGACTGAACGTCCGACGGACGAGGAAATTAACTTCATCCGCAACTTCGCCCCGGAACTTTCCGCCGGCCGGGAACTGACCGTGGAACTGCGCAACGCCGCTCTTCGGAAAAAAGCGGAGATGCGCGCCGGGAAGAATGCATAACAAAGTTCGGTTCGGGAGGATGGATGTTATGAAGCTGAAAAATAAAGTGGCCGTTGTCACAGGGGCCAGCAAAGGCATCGGTAAAGCCATTGCGGCGAGCTTCGCCAAAGAAGGGGCGGCGGTTGTTCTGGCCAGCCGGTCGATGAACGCGCTGGAAGAAGGCGTCCGGGAAATCAAGGCGGCAGGCGGCGAGGCCTCGGCCATTTCCGTAAACGTCAGAAGCGTCGAAAGCATCAACGACCTGATTAAAAAAACCGTTGACCGTTACGGCCGTCTGGATCTTCTGGTCAACAACGCCGGCATTACCATGGGCGGCGCCTCTGAAGATCTTGCGCCCGACGACTGGCGCACAGCGCTGGAGACGGACCTGTTCGGGGTGTTTTTTTCCTGTCAGGCGGCGGCTAGAGTCATGATTCCTCAGGGCGGCGGCAATATCATCAACATTTCATCGGTCAACGGGATTCTGGCCGCGCCGCGACGCGCCGCCTACTGCGCGAGCAAAGCGGCTGTCAACGAACTGACCAAAGTGCTGGCCATCGAATGGGCCGACCGCAAGATTCGCGTCAATGCCATTGCGCCCGGATATATTCGAACGGAACTCGTACAGGACGTCATTGACAAGGGGGCCATTTCCATGGACGCGATTTTAAGACGTACGCCCCAGCACCGGATCGGCGAGGTGGAAGACATTGCGAATCTGGCCGTGTACATGGCCAGTGAGGAATCGTCGTACATGACCGGCAGCATCGTCAATATTGACGGCGGCTGGCTGGCTTACGGTTATTTATAGAAAAAATAATAAAAGGAGCTTGTTATGGCAGAAAAGATTGCCGTCATTGGTTCAGGAACAATGGGAGCCGGCATTGCCCAGGTTGCGGTGGAAGCCGGATTCGTTGTAACCCTTGTGGATACCCAGAAAGAATTTGTCGACCGGGGTATCGCTAATATTAAAAAATTTGTATCGAAAAAAGTGGAGAAAGGCAAACTGACGCCGTCTCAATTCGACGAGATTTTATCGCACCTTTCCGGCACAACGGATATGGCCTCCGCCGTAAAGGATGCCGTAATGGTTGTCGAGGCGGTCTTTGAAAAATTTGAACTCAAGAAAGAAGTTTTCCAGAAACTCGATGCCCTGTGTCCGCCGAACGTCATTTTAGCCAGCAACACATCCACGCTGAGCATCTCATCCATTGCCGCCGTAACCAGGCATCCGGAACGTGTCATCGGTACGCATTATTTCAGCCCGGTTCCGGCCATGCGCCTGGTGGAGGTCATCCGCGGAAAGGCGACCGGCGACGCTACAGCGAATAAAACCGTTGAGCTGTGCCGGAAATTCGGCAAAACACCCATTGTCGTCAAGGATATTCCGGGCTTTATCGTCAACCGGTTTTTATGTCTGATTTACAACGAGGCGGCCGATATGATCCATCGGGGCGACTCAACGGCTGAAGACATTGATCAGGCCATGAAACTGGGCTGCAACTGGCCGATGGGCATCACAGAGATCATCGATCTGGCCGGTGTGGATGTCTGCGCCAACGCCATCGAAGCCATGCATTCGATGACCGGCGAGGAGCGCTACAAGCCGTCTCCCCTGTTTGCAAAAATGCTGACCGAAAAGAAGCTGGGCCGGAAAACCGGCGAAGGCTTTTATAAGTATGAAAACAAGTAGGACAGAGAAGGAGTACAAACCATGAAAGACCGAGAAGTAGTTTTAGTTGACGGCGCCAGAACGGCTTTTGGACGTCTGGGAGGCACTCTGAAAGATATGACCGCCGAAGAACTGGGCAGCATTGCGTTGAAAGGCCTGGTGGATAAAACCAAAATCTGTGAGCGCGGCGTTGTGGATTGTGTGTTTGCCGGGTCGGCCTTTCACATGGCCAGAGCCATCGATCCGGCTCGCTGGATTACGCTGGATGCGGGGCTCCCCGTGACCACGACAGCTTCCTTTGTCGAAGTGCAATGCGGCTCCTCCATTGACGCCATCAATCATGCCGCCTGGAAAATCCTCTGCGGTCACGCCGACACAATCATCGCCGGTGGCATGGAATCCTTCAGTCAGCTTCCGTTTAAATTTACATCCAGTCCGACGCCTTACCGCATCGCTCCGCCGAAGGTTCTGGAATATCAGCTTCAGCCGAAACCGAAAGAAGGCCGGGCCTATCTGCCTTTTGAAATGGGACTGACGGCGGAAAATCTGAGCGACATGTATAATATCTCGCGCGAGCAGCAGGATGAGTTTGCCTTCCGCAGCCAGACGCTGGCGAAAAAGGCCATGGACGCCGGATACTTTGTCGATGAGATCATCACGGTTCCTGTTTCACAGGGCAAGAAAAAACCGCCACTGGAATTCAAGGTGGACGAACATCCCCGACTGGAATCTCCGGAGGTGCTGGCCAAACTGCCGCCCGCCTTTAAAAAGGACGGCACGGTGACGGCGGGCAATTCCTCAGGCCTCAACGACGGCGGCGGCTTCGTCCTCATGATGACGGCCGAAAAAGCCAGAGAATGGGGTTATAAACCCTATGCCAAATGGATCTGCGGCGCTGAATACGGCGTTGATCCGTCGATCATGGGCATCGCTCCCGCCTATGCCATTCCTATCGCTCTGAAACGCGCCGGACTGAAACTTCAAGACATGGATGTGGTGGAATGTAATGAAGCCTTTGCCGCCCAGAATCTGGCCGTCATCAAAGAGCTGGAAAAGCAGACCGGCGAAAAGGTTGATATGAACAAGTGGAACCCGCTGGGAGGCGCCATCGCCTTCGGTCACGCCAACGGCGCGTCCGGCGCCCGCTGCGCCATATTCGCCATGAAGCAACTGGAGCGGACCGGCGGCCGGTACGGGCTGTTTTCTGCCTGCTGCGGCGGCGGCCAGGGTATTGTAACGATCATTGAAAATTTACGAAGATAACGGGCGGGGCAAACCGTTATTTTTCACAGGCAGTCCATCCGGTCGATCCCCCTTCGACTAAACGGCTGACTGATGAAAAGTTTCACCCCCTTCAAAGCCCCATCCTCACCGCCCCGTGTCCCCCGTCCGGCCGGTCCCCCTGGTCACGAGGGACCGGGGCATTTTTTTCCGGTCATTCCGTCCGGAGCATTGAAAGCCCCGGTTCGGAATTCAAAACGGCGGATGGACCGTCATAAATGTTAAAACATCCATTTTGTTGATTTCCGCCCGGGTTTCTTCGCCATTGATCACGCGGATCATCAGATCAATCATCCGGTCCCGCAATTCGGTCAGTGAGCAGCCGTCCGTCAGCACGCCTGCGTTCACATCCATATCGTCTTTCATGGCTTCGTAAATGCGGGTGTTGCTGGCCACCTTAATAACGGGCATCCCTGGAAAACCGACAGGCGTTCCCCGGCCCGTGGAAAAAAACATCAACTGCGAACCGCTTGCCGCAAGCCCCGCCATGGAATCGCCGTCATAACCCGGCCCGTCCTGAAGGACCAGTCCGTGTTCGGAAGGCGTCTGTCCGTAATCGACCACCTGATTGATCGTGCCGGTTCCGCCTTTAAAAATGCACCCCATCGCCTTTTCCGCAATCGTGCTCATGCCGCCGTCCATATTTCCCGGAGAAATGACCAGACCAGCCAGTTCTCCCATGACGTCATGCGTCAGTTTTTCGGCCCGTTCAATCATCCGGACGATCTGCCCGGCCACCTGTTCATTTTTGGCTCGCCGGGTCAGGACATGGGTTGTTCCGATCATCTCCGTGTTTTCACCAAAAAGAACCGTTGCGCCCTGCTGCACAAGCCAGTCGGAAACCGCCCCCAAAGACACATTGGCCGTCACGCCCGACATGGCGTCCGAACCGCCGCATTCCATCGCCACCATCATTTTATCCCAGGGAATTTCAACCCTGTCCTGCGTGCGAAGCTGATCCAGCATTTTCCTGGCGGCGGCTGTTGCTTTCTGCGCCGTTTGAACGGAACCACCGTCCGTCTGCACGTTAAAAACTTCCAGCGGTTTGCCCGCATCTGCAATCAGCGGCATCAGTCTGGCCGTGCTGGATACTTCACATCCCAAACCGACCAGGATCACCCCGCCGATATTCGGATGATTCACCAACCCCGCAAGGATACGAAACAGAATCTCGAGATCGCGCGGACCGCCCCGGCCGCAGCCATGCGCGTGAGGCGCACAGACTGTGCCGGGCGCGTCACGGGATATTCGGTTAACCACGCCGTTGACGCAGGATACGGTGGGAAGGATAAGAACATGATTGCGAATGCCCGCACTTCCGTTTTTTCGCAGAAATCCGGTGATGGTTTTCATTTTTTACACCGTTTGTTTTCCAGATTGTGCGTGTGGACCCACTGCCCTTTTTTGATGTTCTGCGTGCTCACGGCAACCGTCTCGCCGTATTTGATAATTTCCTCACCAGCGTCTATATCCTGAAGGGCAATCTTATGGCTGGCCGGAATGTCGTCCAGAACGGCAAAAGCGCCAACCCCTTTTGCCGATGCCTCATCACCTTCAGCAAGTGCGGAAAGTGCAATGGCAACGTTATCCATCGAATGAATAATCAGAACATTGTCTTTCATAAGGAGATCAATCCCTACAACCCTCTCATAAATTCCGGCCGCAACATGTGGGGATCTTTGCGGGACAATAAGGTATTCAACTGTTTGAGCACTTTGTCTTTGTCTTCAGGCATCGTCCCGCGGATTGCAAAATAATTGGATGCATGCATGGAGCTGAAAAAGCAATTGGTGAACGTTGTTTTTTCGACAAGCCCTTTCAACTCTTTGAGCGAATCAAACGGCGTGATCAGTTCAAAATCCCCGCGCTCGCACTCTTTGTAAAGTTCCGTGCCCGGGATTAATGTCAGCGTCAGTGCGCCGGCATATTCCGGGTCCATCTCCGTTAAAATTCTCGCCGTCTCCGCCACATGCCTTTCACTTCCCTTGACGCCGCCAAGTCCGAGAATCACTGTCACGGACAGAAGAATGCCTGCCTCCTTCACTTTTTGGGCGGCCTCCACTATCTGATCATGTGTGACGTTTTTCCGAATCCTCGTGAGGACTTCATCGTCGCCGCTTTCCACGCCCATATACAGAATACCGAGCTTCTGATCTTTGAGCGCCTTTAATTCATTCACCGAACGCCTCAGGATGTCCTGCGGCGTGGCATAACTGGCAATGCGTTCGATATGCGGGAATTTAAGATTAAGGTACTGTAAGGCCTCCATGAGCCTGGGATAAGGATAGACCAGCGCATCGCCGTCCTGGAGGAAAACTTTCCGGCCATCCCATCCATTGAGAATGGCATAGACGATGCGAGGCTGCCCGGCGGCCCGCATCCTCTGATTCGCATAAAGAGACATGGCATCGATCTCCCGCTTGACGTCATCGAGATCGCGTATACCGAGATGAGTAAAAGAGAAGGCGCAAAAGGAACATGAATTATTGGAGCATCCCGAGGTGAGAGGCAGATAATAACTGGCATGTTCACTGGGAGGACGAATGATTTCGGGTCTTACAAACGGCATAACTTCACCTGATGGACAAATGTTCGTTTTGCGTTTTTTTACCAACAGTCTGTTAGTCTGCAGCCTGTGCTTTGCTTAACTTCTGCCGTCGGCAATATCGCGTATGAGTTCTATGGCTATTTCGGCAATCTGTGTTGATCTGTCCAGATCAACTGAGGCAATCAGGTACCGTTCGGCCATGTCAGACCGGCCCGTCTTAAAATAAGCATAACCGATGCTGTAGGCGGTTTGCTGGTCTTCCGGATTGGCCGCAAACGCCTTTTCGAGGCATTCGATGGCTTTTTCGAAATCTTCCTCTTTTCCATACAGGTTGCCCAGGTTTTGGAGAGCGTAGGCATTCGCGGGATCGATCTGAAGCGCCTTCAGAAAGTTTTCCCTGGCCGGTCCGTTTTGCAGGAGCATGGAATGAGCATAGCCCAATGCCACATAAGCGTTAGAATAATCCGGATGATGCTTCACACATTCGGAAAGCGTCTGGACAGCCTTTTCAGGATTGTCCAGTTGACAGTAGCACATGCCGAGATTGAAGAGGGCATCCTTATTTTGCGGGTCGGACTGGAGATGATCTGCAAGCAGATCTTTGGCGAGTTCGAGTTTCCCGTCTTTGATCAGTAGAAGTACGGAATTCAGGTTTTTCATAATATCTGTTCCTTGCTTAATACTACGGCAGCATGCACAGCCGTTGCCTGCCCATATCATCATAATCCGGAAATAACAAATTCCAAATTTCTCGCTTTTGTTCACAGCGGATATCAGAAATGTATGTTTATAACCGGAAACAATCTTTGACATGAACGCTTAAGTTATCCCGTCAAACGACCGAATGAATGGTAGTCAGAGACTTCATGCTGTTTCACCTCATCCTCACGACGCCTCAACATCATTGCAAAGGAGATATCGTATGAAATTTGTTATTGAATATTTAATCCTTCTCGTTTTGGATTTGATCGCAGCCGGCCTGATCGCGCTGATCCTCAGAGCGATTTACGGCAAAAACCTGACTTTTAAGCTGTTTTTGTGGCTGATTCCGGGCATTGTGATCATTCTTGGCAACACATCGCTTTCAACAAAGCTGGGTGGTTTTTCCAACCCCGTCGCCGTCAGCATTTCCATGGTGGTCGGTCTGGGGCTTATGGTCGGAAATTTCGTCCTGGTGGGAAGGTTCCTGATCCGAAAACTCAACAATATCGCCGACGATATTGTGAAAGCTTCAGATGAGGTCAACGCCGCCTCCGAGATGGTGTCCAGTTCCAGTCAGACGCTCGCCGAAGGCGCCTCCGAGCAGGCATCATCCGTCGAAGAATTCTCGTCATCTCTCGAAGAGTTGTCTTCCACAACCGCACAAAACGCAGATCATGCCGGACAGGCGGACACCCTCATGTCCGTCGATGCCAAAAAAAGTTTTGATGCCATCGGCCGGAAAATGAACGACATGAAGGAAGCCGTCAACTCCAGCGTTCAGGCGGCTCAGGAAACGGCTAAAATCATAAAAACTATTGACGAAATTGCCTTTCAGACCAATCTGCTGGCGCTCAATGCGGCCGTAGAAGCCGCCCGGGCGGGCGAGGCGGGAGCCGGATTTGCCGTGGTGTCTGAAGAGGTCAGGAACCTGGCGCTGCGATCCGCAGAAGCAGCCAAAAACACCGCCACGCTGATTGCGGATTCAACAGCCAAAATCCAGCAGGCCAATGTTTTGTTCGAACAGATTAATACGGAACTATTCAACAACAAGACAATTGCGGAAAAAGCGGCCTCACTTCTTTCCAACGTCGCCCAGGCTTCGCGGGATCAGGCGCAGGGAATTAAACAAATCAATTCCGCCATCTCGCAAATGAGTTCCACGATCCAGAGCGCCGCAGCAACCGCCGAAGAGTCGGCCAGCGCGGCCGAAGAGCTCAACGCCCAGTCCTTTCAGATGAAGGCCAGCGCCCGTGAATTGTCCGGAGTCATCAGCGCGCCCCGGTAACCCCTCTTCTTAAGGCAGAAGCAAACGGAATATTCCGGATTGCGACACGACATTTTCCAAGGCAGTTTATAAAAAACGGCCTGCCCCGGCGGTGAACCGGAGCGGGCCGTTTCAAGGAAAGTCTTTACATAAGGGTATAATGAGTTGCCTGGCCGGCCACCACAATCCAGGTGATCAACATGGCGTTTAAAAACGCACCGGTGTAAATGTGACCGGTCCTGCGGTAGAAATAAGTCGAAACCAGAGCGGCAATGATGAAGATCGGGAAAAACTGGAACAGGACAATGCCGAACAGTGCGGCAGGCGGAATAGCCAGCGTACCGCCCGCAAACAAAGGCCCGTACTGGAACGCCTCGCAAATAATATAGGCGGTGATGAGCAGTAAGATATTGATCACCGCTTCCGTCCAGAAATTCATATCGCCGTTGCGGCGCATTTGACCATGCAGCCCCAGCCCCAGTATCAGAAAGTAGACCATGAAGGGAATAAGATAGCACAGGACCATGCGGAAGTGGAAAATGCTCATGGGTTTGATGGCAAACACCCACAACCGATAGTCCGTCTTAAATGCCCAGTCACAGAAGGCCAGCGTCAAATAGGCGCACACGCTGATCGCCAAAGCCAGCAGAAGCGATTTCCAGATTTTGATGACATCCAATCCTTTGCCTTTCCAGGTCAGGCCGTAGTTGACGGCCGTGGCGCCGGTTTTGCGGTTGAAGATGAAATGCCACAGCAAGAACAAAACCAGCGATACGATCGCCACGCCCAGCGCCCAGTACATGATGGTCGTCGTGATGTTCTGCGGCCAGAATGCCGTGGGCGCCTGATATCCTTTTCCATGCGAGCCAATGGCGACAAGAAACAGAGGAATAGGAATGATAATGGTCAGGATCGCTCCCACCCACCAGCCGGCGCCTTTGAGCCCTTTGACCTGCGGTGGATTTTCGTTGAGTTCATAGAAAAAGCGGGTCTGCAAAAGCAGCGCGCCCAGCGGAAAAAGAAGCAGGATCATGCCGATCATGGCGATGAAGGTTCCCAGTTCCTTCCAGTACCAAACCTGATTGGACGGCGGCAGTTGTTTCCCGCCTTTGAGCGTCAACTGCATCCATTCGATGGCCGCGCCGATGCCTTCGGTTGAAAAATGAACACGCGGGTGAATCATGTTCGGCGTATAAAGCTTGCGGGCGGTGCCCTGCTCCACGGACCCGTAGAGTTTCCCCACTTCAATATCGTCTTTGGCGCCGAATACTTTTTTCATCTTATCCGATTTGACGACATTGCGCGGAATTGGGCTTTCCCACATCAAGCCGGAAAATTCGTCATACTGACTGAAGATGACGGCCAGGTTGCGCGGAAATGTCGGTGTGCCGTCCGCCACGCCGTAAGATCCGGTTGATGAACTGGCCAGCACCATCGACTGGTAGGCGTCCTGATTGGCAAAGGCGGCGGCAACCGACGCCCAGCCTCCCATGGAATGGCCTTCCAGGCCGATGTTTTTGGGATCAACGATATCGAGCGTCCGGAAATATTTCAGGGTGTCCAGACCCCCGAATCCCTTGGCAAAGGCGGGCGGATCGGTAAAGCCGTGCCCGGACTGATCGGGAGCCAGCACCACATAGCCGCGTCTTGCAAATTCAATGGCAAAGCCGTCCTGTGTTTCGCGCGAGTTGATGTATCCGTGCGTAGCGACAATGCCCGGTGCGGGACTGGCACTGTCAGCGTCGGGCGGAATATAAAGCAGAGCGCTCACCAGCCGTCCGTCAGCCCCCAGAAAACGGACATCTTTTATTTTGATCGTTCCGCCTCCTGTCTGAACCCACCAGGCCAGCAGGCCTCCCAGGAAAATCAATAAAAGAGCCAACAATAAAATACGTTTTGCGCCGGATGCATTCTTGTTGTTCATATTCCCCTCCTTAGAAAGTATGTGTTTGTTCCTTCAACGTCACCATATCAAGCAGGACATTGACGCTTTCATTGATGTAAGGCGCGTACTGTTCCTGGACCTTTTGTTTTTGCTCCAGGCGCGTCGGATTTGCTTTTCCTCCGTTTTCTTTTTTCAGGGTCTTGCGGTAATCATCGAGCTGGATGACGCCTTTTCTGTCCGCGGCTTCTTTGTTGTCTTTAAGCATTTTGATGAACTTAGCGTCTTTGGCGACGCGAGCCCGCGATTTTGAAGCAAGAACTGCCATCAGACGTTCGTCAACCGGTTTCCACAGCGAAACCCCGTTTGGCGACGCGCCCAGAAAAGGCGCGATGGCCTGGGCCGGAAGCGCATAGTCCTGCGCCGCCTCGCTGTAATCTTCCAGGATATACCAGCCGGGCAGACGAACATCCGCCGCAACGCCTGTCCTCTGCGTCGACTGGCCGCCGGGCAGGAAGTAAACCCCGGTGGTCACTTTCATTGCGCCCAGATCCGAGGGAAGCGACATCAGCGTCTGGACCGACCCCTTGCCGTATGTATGATCCGCCCCGACGATAACCGCGCGGCGGTATTCTTTCAAGGCGCCCGCGACAATTTCACTGGCTGAAGCGCTCATGCGGCTGGTCAAAACAACAAGCGGCCCTTTATAGACGTCCCGCGGATCCTCCGCCGGCAGTCTGACGACTTCGCGTTTACCGCTGTCCTGCCCCGATGCCGCCCATCCGTTGCCAATCACCGTCACTTTCCCGCGGCTGTCTTTCAGTGCTACAATTCCACCCTGTCCGATAAAAAGACCGGCAATGCGCACCGCCTCGTCGAGCAGCCCCCCGCTGTTTCGCGACAGGTTGAGTACAACGCCGTCCACATTCTGCCTGCGGGCCTCGGTCAGAAGCTTTTTCACATCACTGTAGCAGGATTTGCCGCTTTTCTCGCCGCCGTAAAACGAAGGCAGATCGATCACGCCGATGCGGTATTGCCTGCCGCCCGCTTTCCGGGTCTCATACGTAATTTTTGCCTCCTGGTCCTTCACATCGATCTTGTCCCGAACAATGGTCACATCAAAGCGAGCTTTGTTTGACCCGCTGCGCAGGATGGTCAGCGTGACACGGGTGCCCTTTTTGCCGCGAATCATGCTGACTACGTCCCGCAGATCCATATCGATGACGTCAACAGGCTTTGCCCCTTCCTGAGCGACAGCTATAATTTTATCCTTCGGTTTCAGAAACCCCGATTTTTCGGCGCCGCCTCCGGGAATCAACTCTTCGATCACGGTAAAGCCATTGTCACTCGACAGGATAGCTCCGATTCCTTCCAGGGAAAGCTGCATATGAATCTTCAAATCCTCCAGATTTTTTGGAGACAGGTAACTTGTGTGCGGATCGAGAGCCCTGGCAAAAGCCTCGGCGCAGATGCCGACAAGATGAGCGGGGTTTTGCTCTGTGATCCGCATGGTCTGCAGATTATAGCGGTGGATCTGCTGTTTTTTGGCTTCATTCATATTAATGTCGGAAAGCAGGGCGTTTTCTATCTGAAATTGCACCATTTTCTTCAGAAGAGTCTGTTTTTCCGCCACGGTCTTCGAATAGGGACGCTTTTCCGCGTTGATGTACAGCGTTGCGCCCCTGTCAGGCTTAAAGTCCGGTCCCAGGATTTTTTTAACGATATCTTCATTTTCTTTAGACCGCGCGATGAGCAGTTCATAGACGGGTTTGAGCGAGGCACAGTTGTTTTTCCCCGTGTTTTCAAAAACGTCCAGGAGGAGCGGTTTGATCTTTTCCAGATCGGACTCGTAAAGCAGCGTTTTGGAAGGATCGATCTGCTTGATCATCTGGTCAACAGCCCTCAGCATGACCTTCTCCGTGGAGTTTTTGATCGCATAATGTTTATCATGGAACGCCTCCATCAGAACGGGAAGGCGTTTGCATGTCAGTTCAGCCGCCGAAACAGCGACAGGGCAAAGCAGTAAAACAATCAGGCCAAGCCAGAGCAGAAGTCCCGCACCGGCTTTCGCGCCGGCAGAGGCCGCCCGGTCCCGATATCTGTTCAACGGAATTTTTTTTCCAGAGGTATGTTTCACACTCGTCATCATCATGCTCTTGCTCCTTTATGCGTTTGTTGCATCCCCCCCAAACGGTTCGTTGTTATCCGTTACAGGCCACGCAACGATAAAAGGCCGGCGGGCTTCTGTCAAGATAAAAGGCGGATGAAAAAGGCTGTTACCCTGCCGGATAAAGCCTTTCATTCCGGCGCCGTCACGCTCTTCCGCGGGGAGTAGTTATCAGAACAGACTTTTTAATCATTTTTCACGTACTGGATGACCTGTATCAGAACACCGTCCGGATCTTTAATAAAGGTCGTAAACCGGTCCGGACGGGGCTGAAACGGGTCCATCAGCACATTGGCGCCTTTTGCGCGCGCCTCCTGAACCAGCGCCTGAATATCGTCCACCACCACACTGAAATGGTTCAACCCTGTCATGGCGGACGGATCCGCCTGCGTATCGCCCGGATTGGCCTGCTCAATCTCTATCTGAATGGTGTCGTTGCCCACAAACGTGAATTTTTTTCCCCATATCTCGACGGTATCGACGATGCCCAGCCCCAGAACATCCCGGTAAAACCGGATGGACGCTTCGCTGTCCGCCGCTTTGATCCCCAGATGGTACCATTTCATATCAGCCCCCGATATTCTCCCGAACGAGTTTGAAACAGACGGAAGCGACATCCAGCGTCTGCCGGATATCGGTTTCCTTCATGGCCGCACACACAAACCAGTTGTGATGCGGATGAAAAAAAATCCCCCGCCTGGCCGCCTGCCCGCAGAAAAACCGGTTGGTTTCAAAAAGCGGATCATCGGCAAACGTCATATACGGCATCGCCGGTGGCCCCGTAACACGAACTTTGATTCCCTCTGCAGCCGCCGCATCGGCAAGCCCCTGCATCAGCAGGGTTCCCATGGCTTTGATATGCTCGATGGCGCCGGAGGCCCTGATTTCATCGATACAGGCCAGAGCGGCGGCAAAGGGCACACCGGAAAAGAAATGGGTGCCGGTGAAAAAAATGTTTTTTGCCGCGTCCATAAGCTCCTTTCTGGCACCGGCGACGGAAATGGCGTAGCCGTTGGCCATGGCTTTGCCGAAGCATTGAATATCGGCGTCAAAACCGTAATGTCTGGAGCTTCCTGCGAGATCCAGGCGGAATCCGCAGCGGACATCGTCGATCATAATCATGAACCCTTCTTTTCTGGCAAGACGATTTACCGTGTCGACAAATTCTTGGGCCGGGAGTTCCTGATCTCTCATGGCGTCGTGTCGGTGAGGGGTCAGCATAATTCCCGCAACCTGCCCCTGATGCTCCGACAGCACCCTCTGCAGATCGTTGATATCGTTATACTCAAAATAATGCACATGGGATTTCCATTCTTCCGGCACCCCCTGCCCGTGGGGCTGGCACCAGAAATGGGAGCCGTGATACGCCCCCTTCGCCAGCAGAATTTCCATTTTCCCGGTGTAGATCCGGGCGAGTGTGATCGCATAAGATGTCACGTCGGAGCCGTTTTTTCCAAACACGCACCAGTCGACGCCGTCGATCGTTTCCACCATTTTTTTGGCCAAAGGCAACCACAGATCCGACGGCAGCGTGAAGCAATCCGCATTTTCCCACTGCTTTTTCGCGGCGGCATCCACCTTCGGATGCTTCAATCCCAGAAGATTCGTCCCGAAGGAGCACATATAGTCGATGAATTCATTGCCGTCCACATCCCAGATTCTGCAGCCCTCCCCGCGTTTGATGAAAGCGGGATAGGAGCCGAAGGTGAGGAATGTCGGTGTGCGGGGCCCGTAAATCCCGTTGGGCAAATACTTCTGGGCCTCTTCAAACAACTGGTATGACTTCGTAAATTCATATAATTTCATTTTCATTCTCCTTAATGGAATAAGGCTTTTATTTATGATATCATAAGACGTCGTGTGTAGGAATGAATAATCAGAACAGACTGCTTTGCCCGTTTTTTAATGATTAAAGGAGGATGTATGATTTCAAAAATTCTGGTGCCGACAGACGGATCAAAAACAGCCCAAAAAGCCGCCATCTATGCCGTGGATCTCGCCAAACAATTAAAAGCCGCAATCGTTGCTCTGTGTGTTATTGATAAACGAATGTTTGTCGCCGAATCCATTCCCGCTTCCAAGGCGCCCAGACACACACCGGAAACGGTGGAGGACTATCTCACCGAGGCCGCTCAAAAATACGTCGAAGAAATCAAAAAGCTTTGCGATGAACAACACGTTGAGTACCATGTTTCCATCAAAATGGGCTATCCGGCGGATGAGATTTTAAAGGAGGCTAAACGGATAAAAGCCAATCTTATCGTCATGGGGTCCCGGGGCAGAAGCGCTTTTTCCGCAACGGTGATGGGCAGTGTTTCCTACGGCGTTGTCCACAACGCCCAAAACACGCCCATCCTCATCGTCCGTTAACATTTCTTCCTGCTTACACGCCGCTTTATCGGCTCAGGCCGATCGCAATCACTTATCTGCCCGACGCATTGCGGGTCTTCAACACACCGCCCTGCGACGGAATGGATCTCGCTATCACAGGGACGCGCCATCATTGATTTGTAAATGGATGGAAGGCGACGATGCGGCCCCGAGCGCATTATTGCGCAAGAGCCGCCTTGATCTTTTGCGCTACGGTTTTTCCTTCGAACAATTTATCAATGGCATCGCCCAGCGCCGTGTCGCCCTGGTGACCGAGCAGCGCTTCGGAATAGGTCACATCGGTTTTCGTCACAGCAACAGACACCTGGCTTTTATGCAGTATCGTTCCTTTGACGGCGTCGGCAACGACCAGCGATATCTTCATGACGGCTTTGTAGTCATTGCTGAAAACGCCGGTCCAGCAGGATACTTCCAGTTCATCCAGACTGCCGCCGATCACAACCTTCGGGCCTTTTTTCGGCAGGGCGCCTTCCTTTAAATCCCACTGTATGAGCTTATCGGCTACGTTGTAGCCGGCTTTTTTCAGGTAGTCTTTTACGCTATTGGCTATAATCCTGGAGGGAATATCATTTTTCAAAAAGACGGGCACTCTTGCATCGCCTATTTCGCGCACGTGGCCGACCAGTTTTTTATCGGCCACTGGTCGCGCA
Source organism: Smithellaceae bacterium (assembly GCA_963682105.1). Lineage (GTDB taxonomy): Bacteria > Desulfobacterota > Syntrophia > Syntrophales > Smithellaceae > UBA8904. Next base: position 5,032,968 of record OY821638.1, on the reverse strand, counting down.
TCGACAAACTCCGCAATGTAAATAGCGGCGCTGCGCGTCTTGCCATCTGCTTTCAAAGAATCCGGGATGACAGCCTGATTAAGACCGCTGTAAATGATACTGACGTCATAGCGGGCGGGTATGGCCGCCAGGCCTGCCGTAACCCAGCCCAGTGTCAATCCCATAAACAAAGCCGCAACCTTCAAAACAAACAAATATTTTTTCATTTTATCACCTTCCCTCACCATTCACGAGTTATGAGCTACGAGCCAAGAGCTATAATCTGCGAACTACCCATCGCCCATAGCCTATCGCCCATCGCCTTTATTCTATCCACCAACTACCCCATCAATCCTTCGTCTGCAAAGCTGTAGTAATGGCCGTCGCCGATAATGATGTGGTCGAGCACACTGATGCCCAGAAGTTTTCCTGCGTCAACAAGCTCCCGGGTTAATTTCCGGTCTTCAGGACTGGGCGTGAGGTTGCCGCTGGGATGATTGTGCGCACAAATAATTGCGGCGGCATATTTTTGCAAAGCGGTATGCAGAATTTCCCGCACAATCGGTATGGCATGATTAACTGTGCCGACTGCGGCATCGCTGATTTCAATGATGCGGTGGTTGCTTTTGAGATAGACAACCTTGAATATTTCTGTTTTCAGGTCGCGCATTTGCGGCATGAGGGCGCCTGCAACATCTCTGGCGGATGTAACTTTCTGCTTTTCAGCTTTAACCTCGACATCGCGGAAACGTCGTCCGATTTCCAGGGCGGCCTGAATCTGCGCGATTTTGGCGGGCCCCAGACCTTTGAACTCACTCCACTGACGCATGTCGGTATGGCTCATATCGCGGAACGTACCGAATTTTTCCATCATCCGGCGTCCCAGTTCTATGGCGCTTGTGCCTTTCACGCCGGTGCGCAAAAGAATCGCCAGAAGCTCTGAGTTGCTTAAGGCTGTTGCGCCTCGTGACAGCAGCTTTTCTCTGGGACGGTCATCTTCAGGCCAATCCTTGATGGTGGATGTCGATACCTTTTCAGTCATGTGAAGTTACCCATTCATTTGAGCAATTTGTGTTTGTGTTTCATCTTTCAAATAATCCCACAGGCCGATTCTTTTAAGCGTTTCGACTGAGGGAATCCCTTTGTCCGTCCAGCCGCGCTGGGCATAATAAACATCGATCAGCTTTCGCAGCTCTGCTTTCCGGTGCTTCATCAGCGCTTCGCGTTTTTTTGCGGTCTCCATTTTTTCAATCTCTTCCACCGGTTTATTCCAGAGGCCGGCAAGCTCCTTATCGTTGTATTTTTCTTCCATTTCGTAAAGAGCATCTTCCGTCGGGCCAATGGCTCGGTCCGGAATCCAGTCATTCTCGAAAGTTTTAGCGCCGAAGGACATCGCGTTCATCACGCGCTGCAAGTTGATATCACGGTCCGTTTGTTCGAAAATCTGCTCCCATGTCAGAGACGTTCCCAGTACGCCGTTGTAAAAATCCGCATAAAGCTCCTGCGATGCCGGGTTGATATAGACATCCGTGCCGCCGCGCTTCATGGATTCCGGATTGAAGACGTCCACCCAGGGCAGTTTACAAAGTCCCAGATTGTCGTTTCCCAGTCGCACGCGTGGATACATGATAAGCGCTCTGGCTTTGTCTTCGAAGGTCGGAAACGCTCCCAGCAGATCCACCTTGATCAGCCAGGCCGCCGCATGATGCGCGCCGATGTCGCTGGCGGCGCCGTAAGACGCCTGCATGGATAAGGACCGGTGCGTACGGTACAGTGAAAAAGGCAGGCCTTTGGTCTGCATGGCAAACTGCCTGAGTTCGTCCATCGGATCGGCTTTGCCGGTTCTGACCATGTATTTTCGGGCCACCCAGTCCTGAAGTTTTATCATACCCTGGCCGGCTATGCGCGTTAGTTCTGTTTTCTGACGGGCCAGATCATGAATAAACAGCAGGGCGGCCGGTTCATCGCCCCAGGTCAGGGCGAAATCGTCCGTATCCGCTTTCGTCAGATAGCCGCGCTGGTAGCACTCCATAATAAACGCCATGATCGTGGCCGTCGTGATCGTATCTATCCCGTAATTGTCGCAATGCCAGTTCGCTTCCAGAATAAACTCCGGATGCCAGATGCCCAGGTTGGAACCGAAACCGGCAGCCGTTTCATACTCGGGACCGTCCACCCAGAGCTTGCGTCCGCAGGAATCGCCGGATGTCAGCAGCACCCAACCACCTTTATTGCAGCGCAGATTACAGCCGGGAAAACAACCGTCCATACCACGATGCTCAAACAGGCGTTCGGCGAATGTTTTGCCGCAAATCTGCGGAGCCTGCGGGTGCGATCCGTACTGGAAATTGTTGACGGGCAAAGACTGATATTCCTCCTTGTTCATAAAAGAAATCAGCCCCGCCGAACCTTTCCGGCTCATCTGAAGCGATTGCGGATCAACGTCTTTGATCACTTTGTGCAGCGTCGTTCCGGCTATCTTTACTTTTTCCCAGTCCGCTGCGCCGTATGGATTATCACCGCGTGGAAATTCGGCAAGCACCACAATCGCCGTTATATGCTTGTGGCTCATCACCGTGCCCAGTCCCGTGCGCCCGGCCTGCTTGGTTCTAAAGAGTCCTTTGGCCCCGTCCACCGGTTTGGTGGCGTCGTAGTAGTGGCTGTTCATGCAGCCGAATAAAGTATTGGCCGCGCCGGCGCCGGTCGTCAGAAAAGCGATCTCACGCTTTTCGCGCCCTTCTTTTAAAAACTTATCGGCAATGACTTTTTCCAGATTGAAAACCTGATCGGCAACCGGCGCCTCCTCAATGCGTACTTCATTTTTAAAACCGTCAATAATGATCATGACATTTCTTGCGGCAATCCCCGTGACCGTCAGCGTGTCGAATCCGGCGTATTTCAGATAAGCGCCAAAATATCCGCCGAAATTGGACACCCCCGGAATATGGGTCAAAGGAGACAATGATACGGCAATACATTTGGCTGTGCCGGGAAACTGGGGAATTCCACCCAGAGGCCCCGGTGAAAAAATCAGCGGGTTTTCCGGGTCAAAGGCCCGGGTCTGAGCATTGATTTTTTCATGCAGCATATAAAGCCCCAGACTCCGGCCGCCGATGAAATAATCCCGAACTTTTGCGTCCAGCGGAAGGCATTCGATCTTACCGGAAGAGAGGTCAACAGCCAGCGTTTGATTGGTATAACCGCGGCTTAATGATGTTTTGGAATACTTCATGTTGTTCAATCCTTAAAAAATAGTCCATGCACGCTAGAGTAAACTGCAAAAAAAATCAATAATAAAAAGACATTGAGAACTGATTGAGAACCGGTATGATTTAATCGGCGATACGACTATCGCCGGTGCGGTTTGCAGCCGATTTTTCATGTTGCCCGCAAGTTTGAATTGAAAGGAGGTTCCATGCGTAAAAAAGACAGAGCTGATTGATTCATGAAGGCAGGTGTGTTATTGAAACCTTGGTAAGTTTTTCAGTAGCCGGCAGGGTGAGACCTTTGAAAAACACCTTTTCTTCGTCATTCCCGCGAAGGCGGGAATCTAGGAAGTAAAAGATTAGACTGGATTCCCGCCTTCACGGGAATGACAATGTTGTTAGCTTTATGTACTTATGCAAAGCTCTCAGGGCGCCGCCTTCATCCGGAATCACCTGCCTTTTTCAGCGGAATTTATAATAATGGAGAATATGTGATCAAAGATAATGGCGTTCATAAACTGATAATAAATTTTACGCCAACCGGAATGATACCGACAAAAGAAATGACGCCGCACGTTCCTCTCTCGCCTCAAGAGATCATTAAAGAGGTATTGGAAGCAAGGCAATTCGGTATTTCAATGGTACATCTGCATGCCAGAAACCAGGACGGACCACTATCCTGCGAAAAAGAAATCTATTCGGATATTATTAAAGGCATTCGCCAGGTCGATGGTGATTTGATATTATGCGTTTCAACCAGCGGCCGATTCTGTCCCGAGTTTGAAAAGCGTTCAGATCCTCTCAGACTTGAAGGCGACTCCAAGCCCGACATGGCCAGTTTGACGCTCAGTTCTTTGAATTTTAATAACGAAGCGAGTATAAATAGCCCTCAGACGATTCAAATGCTGGCAAAAATGATGATGGAAACGGGTGTCAAACCGGAATTAGAAGCATTCGATATCGGAATGATTAATTACGCCAAATATCTTTGTGCGAAAAATTTACTCGAACCACCTTTGTATTTCAATTTGATTTTAGGCAACATAGCCTGTGCCCAGGCTAATATTCTAAATCTTGGAATAATGATCAATGAATTACCTGAAGGGGCAATCTGGTCGGCTGGTGGAGTTGGGGATACTCAACTGAAAATGAATGTGTGTGCTATGATCAATGGAGGCGGAGTCAGGGTCGGGCTTGAAGATAATATTTGGCTCACTCCAAAGAGGGACAGGTTAGCCACCAATATGGACCTATTGAAAAGAATTTACCTGATTTCTCAATATTTGGAACTTGAAATTGCATCACCGAAAGACGTGAGGTCTTATCTAAAACTCAGATAATAGTTAACTCATTTGACATGATTTATACTTATGTTATGAACCTTATAACCTTTGATTTTAAAAAAATTCTTTTAATAGCCATATTCACGTAATACATCACCCGCCGCCACATCGAACTTATGAATTTCCTCTTTCGATAATAAATCTTTCCATCTTCCGATCAAAGATGCGTCCAAAGGCTTCGTCGTGGAAATTTGTTGATGATAACGATCAGTCTGGGAAACAATCACACTTCCATTCATTCGATAACGGGCAAGGTGCTCCTGTATACGTGCCGGTGATTTCTCATAATATCTCAGCATCTCATTTTGGAAATCCATTTCCAGAAATACACAAATTTTCTTCAAGACATCTTCCGGTTGATTCACCAAATCTTCATAGCGAATTTCCAGATAATGGAGAGTCTGCCTTCCTTCTTCATGCATGGTAAGAATATTATTTCTCCAATATCCGGCTTGAACTTCAATGTCATAGCCCGGTGAAAACCACTGCTTACGTAAAGATACGGCGGCGTCACGACCATCTCGAATGATATGAATGAATCGCGCTTCAGGCAAAATATCTTGAATTTTTCTCATGTGCAAACCATGAAGTGGAGTTTTGTCTCCCCAACGTTTCTTCGAAAAGCGTTCCGCATATACCCGGTAAAAAGCTCTCAATCCCTCAGCCGGATTGAAGATTCGTAATTTTTTAATCTCCGCATGAAAATGTTCCTTTGAAACATGAAAATCCCCCCAATTGGGACTTTCGGAAGGATAGGTTGTAATTTCTGAAAAAAACTTTTCTCTATCATCAGAAAATATTTTTTCACTCATGAAGAAACCTGTTTCCGGTGGGATCGCCATGTCCGAATGCGCGTCCAGCATCAACCGAAGCAACGTTGTTCCGGAACGCGGAGAGCCGATCACAAATGGCATGGGAGGATTTTGTTTCACTATATTTCTTCAGAATATTTTTTTTATGGCAAGATATTTATTTCTCATTTTCCAGAATTTTGATTTTTGCATCAGTGCAATTTCCTGATCTCTTTGCTGCAATATTATATCCGTCCGGAGCAATTGCCCTTGCATAGAAGAACAGTTTTCAATATTCTGTTTTAAAAGGATAGCGATATTCTTCAGGTATCTTGCATGCGCCCGGAAATCGTTTTCCGCATCTATTTTTATTGGACTGAATTTTTCAACAATATCTGCATATAATTTTTCTATATGATCTACCGCTCTATCCAAACCGACTCTTTCCCGTAAATAATCAGTCACACGCATTGCATCCATCGAATCATAACGACAAATCTCCTTGTAGATTATATCCGCATCCAACTCTGAATGCATCGCCGCTACGCCGAAATTCAAATCTCGTATTTTTTTCACTTCTTGAAATGTAACCATCGGTCCCACGCCCCATACTCCGCAAATGACAACCGATACTCCCGACGCCAACGCTTCAATCGCACTGCGACCAACCGCAAAGACGAGGTCATAATTCCCCAAAATTTCTTCCGGCCTTTCAGTTGGATTACCTGATGAAAGACCAACAACATCCAGGGATATTTTTGCTTTCTTGCAGGCTTCTTGAATATACGGCAGGAAATTATTCTCATTCGCATAATTACTGAACACAAGAGCCTTTTGAGGAGTTTTCGGAAGTGGTTTACGTCTTTTAAATCGAATCAGATCCACAAAATTATGTATGATTTTGATATTATCCGATGGAACATGATTCTCCACAATAGCGTGTTCCATCGTTTTAGCATCCACGGCAATATAAGTTACAATTCGTGGATGAGATGGAGGCGCCTCCTGCCACGGTTTCCACCCATGACAAAAATAGACAGCAGGCGTGTGTGAAAAATACGCCACAGCAATCATCGTTTCCAAATGATGTTGGGCATGTATAATATCAGGCGTCCATTGCAATTGATCCAGATCATCTACAACGGCAACGCCTTGTTTTTTCATTGTTTCCCCCAACGCCCCGACTTGAGTGCTGAATACGGCCACGTCATGGCCGCGGGCAATCAGCTCTTGCGCTAATTCCTGCACATATAATTCGCTCCCGGCACGGGATCCAAGAGCATTATTTGTCATTAGAATTTTCACAATTTAATCTTTAAAAGGCTATCTGATTTATATCCATTCATCTTTAGGCACTTCTCCAACAATGCAAGCGGGATTACCAAAAACAATAACGCCGGCAGGTACATTTTTCGTCACGACAGATCCCGCTCCCACGAACGCGTTTTCCCCCACAATGACTCCTGGCAGTAACACAACGCCGCCGCCCACGCGCGCCCCCCGGCAAATTCGTGGCGCATTTCTTTCAAACTTTAAATGAGGTCTTCCGTAAACCATTTTTTTATCATTCATCGTCACCAGTCGTGGCCCGCAAAAAACATCATCTTCAATCACCACTCCGCGCGTAATATAGCACCCGCTTTGCAAGGAAACTCTATTCCCAATCACGACATCACCCTCGATATCAACAAATGACCCCACAACGCATTTTTCACCAATAACCGTATTTTCCCGCACATAAACATGATTGCCCACTCGCGTATCTATGCCAATATCAACCTGATCGGCAATCACACAATTTTTACCTTTTTTATATATATTTTTCATAAAATGATTATTCATAACCTTCCGCATATATTTACAATTTACGAGAACTTGCTTTTTCCGTGAGGCAATATAGAAAGCGCATTCCTGTATGTCAAGAAGAAATTGGCCACGAGCAACTGGTTAGTCCTTTTTAGAATAAATCGACCTCAAGCGAGACACCATTTTTGATTTGCGAATAATCATTTGAAAATTTTTCAACACAGAGATAAAAACGGCTTCACAAGGAGTGCATGAACAGGTTTTGGAAAATTTTACGCTCATACAAAATATCCTGCTGGGATTGACGCTGGCTGCGCCGATCGGGCCGGTTAATGTGGAAATTATCAAGAGGGGACTCAATGCCGGCTTCCGGCAGGCGTGTCTCACGGGCGCAGGGGCCATGTGCGCCGACGCCACCTATCTGACGCTGATTTTTTTTGGTCTGACATCATTCCTGAATAATACTTTCATGGTCAATGTTCTGGGAATCGCGGGAAGTTTTATTTTGATGTATCTGGGATTTTCAGGCGTCAGGGATTACTTCAAAAAATCAGTTCAACCGGCGGCGGGCGGTCAGCGCATTTTCAAATATTCGTTTGTCGCTGGATTTGCCCTGGCGATTTCCAGCCCGATGACGATTGTCTGGTGGACCGGCGTTTTCGGCGCTTTGACGGCTTCCCAGGGGCAGGTTACAACCGGTGTGCATGCGTTTCTATCCTGCCTGTCCATCCTGCTGGGATGCTTTTTGTGGGTGTTTTCCCTGGCGTCCGTTTTGCACTGGAGCAAAAGGATCATCACCGAAAAAACAACCCGCGTCATTTCGATGATCGCGGGTTTATTTCTTGTCGGGTTCGGAATCTATTTCTTTTTCCGGACGCTGATATTCATTCAAACGTGAAAAGAGAAAAGGGAGAATAGAGTTCGGAACGACCAGCCTCCCATTCTTTTCTATTGATGAAACCGTTTTTGTTCTTATCGATGGCCGAGAATCTTTTCTTCGCAGCCTGTTCATACTCTTTTTTGAGAATTTTTCCGTCTTTATCGGCGTCAACCTCCGCCATAAATTTCTCGGCGTCAATCTTATCGATGGACTGTATTTCTTCACGAGTCAGAATACCGTCGCCATTTGCGTCATACTTATTAAACATACCGGTTGCGGCATTCATATATTCCTGCCTGCTTACCTTGCCGTCTTTGTTTTTGTCCAGTTTCAGTAAACTATCCTCCACCGCAAAAGCGAATGCAGCACTGATCAATATGACGGTAACGATTGCAAATATTTTTTTCATCTCTGTTACTCCAGCAAATAAACATAACCTTTAACGTCATGTCAGTGAAGGTGGGCATCCGGATATTCTGGATTCCCGCCTTCACGGGAATGACTCATATTGTTGCCTGTTTAATACCCTAAAAGTCTCTGGGCAGCTCTTCGAGTTCTGCCAGGGAAAACACCGGCCCGTCCGAACAAACGTATTTGTAACCGACGTTGCAGCGGCCGCATTTGCCGACGCCGCATTTCATGCGCATTTCCAGCGACGTCAGAATGTTTTCCTTGGAGAATCCCAGTTCGAAAAACACCGGCAGTGTAAATTTGATCATGACCGGCGGACCGCAGATCACGGCCACGGTGTTTTTGGGCGACGGCGCCACCTGCTTGCAAACCGCCGGTACAAAGCCTTCCCGTCCCTGCCAGGTTTCATCGCCTTTATCAACGGTAATGACGGGCGTAATGTCGTCTCTTTTCTCCCAGGCCGCCAGTTCATCTTTATACAGAAGCAGACCGGGGTTTCGGGCGCCGTAAATAACGGTAATGTCGCCAAAGCGCGAACGGTTGTCGGGGTGCAGCATGTAGTTGATCAGCGAGCGCAGCGTCGTGAAGGCGAAACCACCGCCGACCACCACGATGTTCTTTTTTTCCAGAAATTCAATCGGCCAGGGATGCCCCAGAGGGCCGCGCAGACCGATTGTGCCGCCCTCTTCCATGTCATGCAGCGCAGCCGTCACCAGGCCGGGAACAACGGATCCCGCTCTCTGTACGGTGAATTCCACGTAGCCGGGGTCGGTCGGCGACGAGGCGATGCCGATGGGCGATTCGCCTTTGCCGTAAATCGACAGTTCGGCAAACTGGCCCGGCAGATATTTAAATTTTTCTTCATCTTCCTTGTTGAGGAAGGTGAAACGGAATGTCTTGATATCGTGGGTATCCACTTCGTCGATGACTTTGGATATCGCAACCGGCATGGGAATGTATGGATTGTTTTCCGACATATGATTAAATCCTCTTCTGAATCTTCAATATGACCTTGTACCTTGGAACCTTGTACTTTGAACCTTGAACCTTTTTACAGACGCTTGTACCATTTGGCTTTCACGGCCTGTTCCACAATCGAGAAAATATCGATGTTCACCGGGCAATGGCGCGTACAGCGGCCGCAGCCCACGCAGGAAATTGTTCCGTATTTGCGGATGTGGTACGAATACTTGTGGCTGATCTTCTGGCGCAGACGCTGATAGACTTTGGTGCGCGGATTGTGGCCGCTGGCTTCCAGGGTGAAATCCGTGAACATGCAGGCATCCCACACGCGGCGGCGGGTTCCTTCGCCGAACATCGTCTCGTCGCAAATATCGAAACAGTAGCAGGTCGGACACACGAAGGTGCAAACGCCGCAGCTTAAACAGGCGTTGGAAACCTTGGTCCAGAAATCCGCATTGTCGAAAATCGCTTCGAATTCGCGGGCGATGGTTTCAGAATCCACGCAGGTGTAGCGGGTCTTGTAATCAGCCCCATTGGCGATATAGTCTTCAAAATACTTGACCTCTTCATCGGTCGCGTTTTCCAGGGATTTCAGAGCCGCCATGACTTTTTCGCCTTTGGGCGTGATGACTTTCAGCATCAGGACGTTGTCCCGGCGGATCATAAAGACATCGCTGCCTGCGGGATCGGCCGCGCCGATATTCAGCGTATGGTAGAATTCCGCCACATCCGCCGCTTCGCTGGTATCAAAGGCAAAGCCGAAAATCGTGGTGGCTTCTCTTCTTTTCTTCCAGTAAGGATCCACCGGTTTCGTGCCGGCAAAGTGGATGTCCATGATTTCAAAGCTCTTCACGTCGCAGGGACGCACGCCGAAGAGAAACGTCGGCTTCACATCGAGTTCAACCGGCACAGCCTCCAGAATGGTCTTGCCGGTTTTATACTTCACGAAGTCTTCCGTCTGGGGGAAGAACGCCGACTTCGGACTGATAATGGTATTATGAAAAATCAAATCCACCTGTTTGGCGTCTTTGATCTCACGGAAATTGAAACCGGCTTCTTCTTTGACGGGGGCCAGAAGCGTTCCTTTTTCCATGAGACTGGCTGCCAATTCGGGCAATTTATCGATCGTTGTTTTTTTCAACACTTCTAAACTCCTTATTCCAAAATTTTATCGGAATCGTCGACCCGGAAATTCACAAGCGCAGGCTTGTCTTCAATACTCATTCCTGCGGCCTGGCCGAACATCTCTTCGCACTCTTTGGCCACTTTCTTGTGGAACAGATACAGGGGAATGTCCACCGGACAGGCGCGTGAACATTCGCCGCAATCGATGCAGCGGCCGGCCAGGTGATGGAACCGGGTTAAATGATACATCAGGTTCCCGCCGGTCTCGGGCGATTTATCGCCCCACTTGGGCTTGTTCTGATCGATGAAACACGGATCGCAATAGCACATCGGGCAAGCCTTGCGGCAGGCATAGCAGCGGATGCAGCGGTCCAGTTCTTTTTTCCAGAACGCCCAGCGCGCGTCCTTGTCCATGGCTTCGAATTTGGCCAGAACATCATAAGGTGAAACGACGGGCTGACCGTGAACTTCCTCGCCCAGTAAAACGTCATACAGCACCGGATTATACAGGCCGCAGGTGGTTTTACTGTCGATGGCGTCGCCGGTCCGGTGATTTTTCATGCCAAAGGCCGGAATGCCCAGCACGACCAGGTCTTCCCGCTTCACTTTGTCTTCCTGAATCAGTTGGACCACGGCGCGGCTGTCGGCGGCTTTCACAGCAATGGCGATCTTCGTTCCGCGCGGATAGCGCACGAGATAACGGGCCATGTTCGCCGTGCAATATTCGTTGAAGACGATATTTTCCACATCCGGGACGTGTTTGGCGACGTAAGGCGAGGGATGTTTTTCATCGTATCCTTTGCCGTAGGCCAGAACCAGGCTCACTTTCCCGGTCTCCAGAAGCTTTTTGGCTTCGGTTTTCAGATTTTCTTCAATTTGCTTAAAGCTTGTTGCCATATCTTCTCCAAAACTCTATTTTGAAATCTTATACTTGGTCTGGGGGCCGAGATTGCGGATCTGTTGGGTAAATTCCGTCACGACTTCGGCAAATTTATTGCCCTCCGATGCGGAAATCCATTCGACGCGGAATCTGCCGGGCTCGATGCCGGAAAACTCCAGGATCTTGCGGGTGACGGCCAGGCGTCGGCGGGCATAGAGATTCCCTGTATTGTAATGGCAGTCGCCGGGATGACAGCCGCCCACGAGCACACCGTCCGCGCCCAGTTGAAACGCGCGGAAGATGAATGACGGATTGATCCGGCTGGAACACATCACGCGGACCACGCGCAGATTTTGCGGATAATGCAATCTCGTGGTTCCGGCCAGGTCCGCACCGGTATAGGTACACCAGTTACAGGCAATGCCCAGTATTTTAGGTTCAAATGACATGTATAAACTTCCTTTCTAAAAAACTTACCAACTCCATCAAATCTATTTTCAATTCGTCATTGCGAGCGAAGCGACGCAATCTCATGGATTAGATTGCCACGGCTCCCGAGAGTCGCCTCGCAATGACACATTGTATTTCTAAAAAACCGTTTCCTTTCCTGCAACTAATGATGACGTCATAAAACGTCCAGAGGCAAGGCGCGCGAGTATTGCGAAGTGAGGCCTACTTGCTTTAGGCCGCAGCGACGCAAACGGAGCGCAACGCAGCATATGGGCGTTTGATGGCGTCATGACTAAAACTCCATGAGGCCTTCCATCTCGGCCAAGACCTGGTCATTTGTGAAATGTCTCGCAATGATCGCCGAGGACGGGCAAACCGACGCGCACAGGCCGCAGCCCTTGCACAGCGCTTCATTGATTTCGGATACGCCCTTCTGCTCGTTGAAAAACGGCGCGCCGTAGGGACAGACACGCACGCAGTTCTGGCAGGCGCAGCACGATGCCGGATTCACCATGGCGGTCGTGGCTTCCAGTTCCATCTTGTCTTTCACCACGATGGTCAGGGCTTCCGCCGCGGCGCCGTTGGCTTGCGAAACGGTATCCGGAATGTCTTTCGGGCTCTGGCAGACGCCGGCGATGAACACGCCTTCCGACATGGTGGAAACCGGCGCCAGCTTTGGATGCCGTTCCATGAAGAAGCCGTATTTGTCCGTACTCAAATTAAAGAGCCTGGAAATGTCTTTGGAATCCTGCCGCGGCTTGATGGCCGGTGACAGAACCACCATGTCCACAGGTAACTTGATGAACTTCCCGGTAATGGTATCTTCGGCTTCCACAACCAGACGGCCCGGTTCATCGGCGCTTTCGGCCACTCGCGCGCCCTTGCCGCGAATGAACTTCACGTCTTCTTCGATAATTCGATTGTAGAATTCTTCGTAGCCTTTGCCGGCGGCGCGCATATCAATATAGAACTGATAGACGTCGGCGGAGGTCTTTTCCTTGAAGAGGTGCGCAAACTTCAGCGAGTACATGCAGCACACCCGGCTGCAGTGTTCATAGTTGTTTTTATCGCGGCTGCCGATGCAGTGCAGGATGGCGATGGCCTGCGGTTCCTTGCCGTCGCGCATCGTGACTTTGCCGCCCGTGGGGCCTGCGGAGTTGAAGAGCCGTTCCACTTCCAGCGCGTTGTAAACGCCCGGATATTTGCCGTAGCCATACTGCACCAGGGGCTTGGTATCCATCAGGTCATAGCCGGTGGCGACAATCACGGCGCCGACTTTCACGGTGGTGAAGGTGTCCTGCTGCTCATAATCGATGGCTTTCTGTTCGCAGATCTTCTGGCAGACTTTACATTTGCCTTTGATGAAGTACGTACAGGATTCGCGGTCGATAATGGGCTTTTGCGGAACAGCCTGCGGGAACGGAATATAGATGGCCTTGCGTTTCACCAGTCCTTCGTCCCATTCGGATATGCCCTTGCCGGGGCATTTTTCCGTACAGGCCAGGCAGGCGTTGCATTTGTCGTGATCGACATAACGCGCCTTCTGGCGAACCGTGATATCGAAGTTGCCGACGTACCCTTTGACCTCGCTGACTTCACAGGAGGTCATCATGGTAATATTTTTGTGCTGAAGCACGCTGTCCATCTTGGGCGTCAGAATACAGGCGGAACAATCCAGCGTGGGAAAGGTCTTGTCAAACTGCGCCATGTGGCCGCCGATGGTGGAATTCTTTTCGACCAGATAAACTTTCTTGCCCGTGTTGGCCAGTTCCAGCGCCGCCTGAATGCCGGCGATGCCGCCGCCGACGACCATGACGTCGGGATTGACGTCAATGACGCGGGAGGTCAAAGGGGCCAGAAGTCTCGACCGGCTCACCGCGCCGTTTAACACGGCCTTGGCTTTGGCCGTCCCTTCTTCAATGTCATGCGTGACCCAAGACACCTGTTCGCGGATATTGACGATCGTCAACAGGTACTGGTTCAATCCCGCAGCTGAAAGCACCTTGCGGAAGGTCTGCTCGTGCATCAAAGGCGAACAGGCCGCAACAATGACGCGATCCAATCGTTGTTCCTTGACATCGTGGGCAATCATTTCCTGGCCGGGCGTGGAACACATGAATTTATAATCTTTCGCCACCACCACATCCGGTAGTGTGGCCGCAAACTCCGCCAGCTCGCTGACCCGCACTGTCTTTGCTATGTTCAATCCGCAGTGGCAAACAAAAACACCAATTCTGCTCATACTGTCTCCCTAATTCATCACTACTATATTTTGCTGTGCTTCTCTTGAAAACAAGGGGACTTGCCACCCTTCAGTGGTGGTTAAACCCCTTATTCTAACGTTTTTCTACAGGCTGCATGTATCGACAACCGGTTCATCGATGCTGATATTCAGGCTTTCCAGGAAAAGCTCCGTCACATCCTTGATCTTGATTTGGTCATCCACATTGAGCGTCCGGCTGCTGTCTTCAAACATCGTAATGCAGTACGGGCATGACGTGGCCAGAATGGAGGCGCCTGTGGCCATGGCTTCCTCGATTCTCAAATCGCTCAGGCGCTCGCCTTTGAGCTTCTCCATCCACAGTCCGCCGCCTCCGCCGCCGCAGCACATGCTCTGCTCGCGGCAGCGTTCCATCTCGACGAACTCCAGGCCCGGAATGGCTTTAAGCACATCACGCGGCGCATCGTAGACCTTGCTGTGACGGCCTAAATAGCACGGATCATGGTATGTGACTTTCACGCCGCCGAAATCCTTTTTGGGTGTGAGTCTGCCTTCCGAAATCAGCTTCGCGATCAGTTCGCTCAAATGCAGCACTTCGTAATCTTCGCCGTAATCTTTCCTGAACGACGCCAGGCAGTGCGGCGAAACGGTGATGATCTTGGAAACCCCGTTGGCTTTGAAATAATCCAGGTTTTTACCCTTCAAGCGCTCGAAAAGGTCCTGATCGCCGACTTTTTTCACGCTTTCACCGCAGCAGTTGACATCCAGTGAAGGAATCCCCCAGCTCGCGCCGGAAAGCTTCAGGATTTCTGCCGTTGCCTTGGCCAGTTTCGTGTTGCGCGGATCGTAGCACACTGTACAGCAGGTCCAGAACAGGTAGTCCGTTCCTTCCGTATAAAGCGGATACTTTTCCTGCGCCCAGTCGTTGCGCTTGGCCTGGTCCCCGGACCAGGGGTTCCCCCGCGCCGATTGCGAGCCGATAAACGCCCGGAGGCTCTGCGGCAACATGCCGCCACCGCTGTAGACATTGCGGATCGCCGTGACCACATCGATCAACTCCACGCCCCGGGGGCAGCGGTCCACGCAAAACTTACACGTCGAGCAGCCCCACATGAACTCTTCAATCCCGTCCAGGCCCAGTTGCCCGTAACGGACAAGCTTTCGAATATTGAAATGGGTGATCGGCGTCCAGGGACAGGTGCCGGAACAGGTGCCGCACTGATAACACTTCTTCAGCGCCTCTCCGCCCGCGTCCATAATCGCCTGGGACATCTCCAGATAGGGTGTAACTGTTTGTGACATTCATTATCTCCCGTGAAAAATCTTTTATGTTTCTGCCGGCATATATTCATATGCAAACAGCAAATTCAACTTTTTTTTACAGCCCCTCTCCATTTAAAAAAAAGGGAACCCAAAGGCTCCCTTTTTTAACACATTGTATTATTGAAGAATTGGGTGCTTATCTAATATTCAGGCGAAAGCTTGTCCAGTTCAGCCAGAGAAAAGACCGGTCCATCCTTACAGACATACTTGCTGCCTACATTGCATCGTCCGCACTTTCCGATGCCGCATTTCATGCGCATTTCCAGCGAGGTGATGATGTTTTCCTTGGAGAAGCCCAGCTCAAAGAAAACCGGCAATGTGAAACGAATCATAATGGGAGGACCGCAGATCACCGCGACTGCATTTTCTTTGCTGGGAGCCACTTCCTTGCAGACGGCGGGAACAAAACCTTCTTTGCCTTTCCAGGTGGCATCGCCTTTATCAACCGTAACATTAAGATTCAAGTCGGATCTTTTGCCCCATTCGGTCAGTTCATCCTTGTAAAGCAGCAGGCCGGGATTTCTGGCGCCGTAAATGACCGTAATATTGCCGAAACGCTTCCGGTTGTCTTCATGTATCGCATAATTAATCAGAGAACGCAGCGTGGTAAATGCAAAACCGCCGCCGACGATGACGATGTTTTTGCCTTCAAGAAATTCCAGCGGCCAACTGTTGCCCAGCGGTCCGCGGAGTCCCATCACTTCGCCTTCTTCCATCTCGTGAAGGGCTGAAGTCACCACACCGGCTTTCTGAACGGTGAACTCGACATAACCTTTTTGCGTCGGAGAAGATGCGATACCGATGGGCGATTCGCCCTTGCCGAAAATGGAAAGTTCGCCGAACTGACCGGGAATATACGCATATTTCTGTTCATCTTCCGGGTTGACAAACTTGAAGCGGAACGTTTTGATGTCTTTGGTATCGACTTCAGTAATGATTTTATCCACAACTACAGGATAAGGAATATACGGGTTTTGCATTACGAACTCCCTGATTATAATTTTGAAATATCTTCAACAACTTTACGAATATCCAGATTCACCGGACAAGACATGACGCACCGTCCGCAACCCACGCAGGCAATCGCGTTGAACATATCGACATAATACTTGAACTTGTGCATGGTGCGCTGACGCCATCTTTCCTTCTGCGACGACCGGGGATTGTGTCCCGATGTCTCCTTGGTGAAAAGCGGAAACATGCAGGAATCCCAGGAGCGAAGACGAATGCCATCCGCGCCTTTCACTTCATCGCTGATGTCAAAGCAATGGCAGGTGGGACACAGGTAGGTGCAGGTTCCGCAAGCCAGACATTTGCCATAAATCGTGTTCCAGAAGGGATTATCGAAATTCTTATCCAGAATCGGCTTCACTTCATGAGCCGGAATCTTCGATGTAATGGCCTCTTTGGCCTTCGCGGCAATTTCATTCTTCTTGGTGTCCGCCGCCGCATCGGCTTTGGCGTCGCCGAAATATTTGGCCAGCTTCTCGCCTTTGGCCGTAATAAATTCCACAAGGTAATCGCCGCCGATATCGGTGAGCAGAATGTCGGCGCCTTCGGAGCCTGCGGGCTCGCCGTCAACAGACGTGCAGAAGCAGCTTGCATAAGGCGGCTTCACGCAGGCAAGGGCAATCACCGTGGTGTTTTCACGCTTGTTGACGTAGTAGGCGTCTTTGTATTTTTCCTGGTCAAAAAGCTTATCGAGCAGCGCAAAGCTGTGGGCGTCGCAGGGACGCACACCGAAAAGCACTGACGCATCAGACTTGTTCACTTCCGCAGAAAACACCATCCCTTTCGGAGTGCGGGTATATTTCATCAGGGTTTCCGTATGCGGGAAGAAAACATTTTTCGGCGCGTTTTTGGAATTCAGATAGGCAAGGAAGGGCTCATCGCTTTTTCCCAGCGGTTCAAAAAGAACGTTGTCTTCTTTCTTTACCGGCGCCCAAACCAGTAAATCTCCGGCCATCTTTTTGGCAATGCCCGCCAGCGCATCTCTTTTGATCAAACGTTTTTCCATAATTGTCCCTAAGTTATTATTTTATCCAACGTTACATTTTCGAAAGCGTCGGGTTTTATCAGATAACTCTAAATCAACCGCAACTGACTCAACAGAGGCTGAGGATCCGTCATGTGCGATTTAAATGTTTCCGTCGATCCGCCAAGCCCTAAAGCAAGTGAAATCAATTCCGTGAAATAGAAAATCGGAAGCTTCATATTCGAGCTCGGCCGCATATCCAGATTGGCCATACACAAAGGACAAGCCGTCACGACACAGTTGGCTCCGGCTTCTTTCGCGGCAGCCATCAGTTTGTCGCACATATCGACAACAATCGCCGTCTTGCTGATGGACAGCGAACCGCCGCAGCAGTCTGTTTTATATGACCAATTCTTCACATCCGCGCCGATGGCGCCCATCATCTTATCCAGCATGAAGGGGTTCTCGTAATTTTCAAATTCACAGACCTCCGGCGGACGAAGCAGGAGACAACCGTAGTAGGAAACAGGTTTGAGTCCGGCCATTGGTTTGACAACCTTTGCCTTTAGCGCATCGATGCCGATCTCATTGTAAATAATATCGATCGGATTACGAATGGCAATGCCGCCCTG
Organism: Smithellaceae bacterium; assembly: GCA_963682105.1. Classification (GTDB taxonomy): domain Bacteria; phylum Desulfobacterota; class Syntrophia; order Syntrophales; family Smithellaceae; genus UBA8904. The sequence continues at coordinate 5,014,983 of OY821638.1, read as the reverse complement.
ATACTTGGCGCCAACCACGCCTTCGATTTTGGCTTTGAGGTCTTTGTCGCCTTTCAAGTGATGCTCCGCCATTTTGAAACGGTTGAAGCAGGCGGCACAGGGCACCATCACATCCATCGCATTCTTTTCCGCGGCAATCAGATTACGCGCTGAAAGGGCTATGGACAAGTCGAAATTGGTGGCATGCGCGGATGACGCTCCGCAGCAGGACCAGTCGTCAACTTCTTTGAGTTCGATGTTGAGGGCGCGACTAACGGCCTTCATGGACTGATCATATTCTTTTCCCGTCGCGTGCAGCGAGCAGCCCGGATAGTACGAAACTTTCAAGAGAGTGGCCTCCTTTTATACTCGTTACTTCTGCGCATCGGACCTGTATGGGCCGGATGCGAAATCATCATTTGCTTTGCGTCTTCTCAAAAATACCCTTAACCGACCTCATATCTTTTGTCTTCGGAGATAAGAGGGAAATCTTGCCTTTCATGAACATCTCCATACCTGCGCCCATATCCGAGAAATAATCGCCCGATTTGAGTTTGTAATTCACCAGCATCATCGGTTCGTTGATACGGCCCCGACCTTTGATCGAGGCCAGGAACGCTTCATGGAACTTCAGAATATTCTTCTCTTTCGCGCCCACGCCGGATTCAATCGCCATCTGGCGAAGAACGTCCATCATCCGTGCAATGTCCACTTTGTTGGGGCAGCGGGTAATGCAGGTTTCGCACGACAGACAAAGCCAGATGGTCGAACTGTTCAGGACTTTATCCTTCTGCCCGTTTTGAATCATTTTGATAACCTTGTTGGGGTTATACTCCATGTAGGACGCAGCAGGACAACCGGCCGTGCACTTCCGGCAGTGATAACAGGCCTGAAGCGGCGCGCCATGTATTTTTTTGTTTACTTCTTCCAGAAAAGTTTCCATGTAAACTCCATCAAGTCAAACAAATTATGGGTTGTAGACAAAATCGCCTTTATCGTGATGTTCATCGAACTTGCCCAGAGGCGGCATGTCTTCCATGCTCGAGCCGGCGCGATTGCCGAAGAATTCGAAGCAGTCCTTGTCGAGCTTCTTGAGGAACTTGCGTAGATCCACACCCATCGGGCAGACGGAAACGCACGAACCGCAATCCACGCAACGGCCTACCATATGATACAGGCGCATGAACTGGAATACCTGCGTATCGGTTGCGTCTTCGCCGATGCCGACCCACTGCGGCTGGCTCTGTTCGACAAAACAGACCGGACAGTAACAGGATGGACAGGTCTGTCGGCAGGCGTTGCAGCGCATGCATTTTTCCATTTCTTTGGTGAAATAATCCCAGCGTTCTTCGATCGATTTGGCTTCGAATTCTTTAACTTCATTGTATTCCGCATCCGGACTCATCGCGGGGGCGGCTGATCCGATCATCATATCGGAAATAATCGGGTTGTTGAAACGGCAGGTGACACAGCAGTCCGCCAGCACATCCTTGAGGGCGACCGTCTTGTCACCGTCGGATGTCTTCATTTTAATCTGTCCCCCGTCAATCGAACCGTCTATAATATCCGCTCCGCCGATTTTGATTTTCAGGCCTTTGCCGTCCACATAACCGTCACAGGGAACGCCGATAATGCAGACGTCTTCGCGTTCATACTGTCTTTCCTGAAGATGAATGATCAGTGAACGGGTGGTGCAGCCGCGGGCGACAACGCCTACGACCTTTTTCTTCCGGTCTTCGGGTTTGACGCGCTTCTGTGAATTCTTATGAGCCATGATCAAATCGTGTACGAACTTGGCCAGATTCTGCGTACAAAGATTGTTCCAGACCAGCTTATCGGCTTCTTCCGGCTGAGTGATGAAACAAGGCGTAGCCGTCAACGGAAGCGTGCCTTTTTCATAGCCGACAATGACGTCGGCCTTCTTTTCCAAAAGCAGCCTTTTAGCTTCTTCCCGCAATTTTGTTTCGATGTTTTCCACAGTGATGATTTCCCCGTTTATTTATTATTATCTTGAATCAGACTAACCAATATTCTTAATCATCTTATTGGCCGGTCCCAGTGCCTTTATTTTCTCCGTAGCGCCTTTGATGACCTGTGCCCATCTGTCGCCTTCGGATGCGGAAACCCATGTAAATATGGTTCTGTCGCCTTCCACACCGATGTAATTCAGGAAACTTTTTAACGTCGCAAACTTGCGCCGCGCCACCAGATTTCCTGAGATATAGTGGCATTCACCCGGGTGTCAACCCGAAACCAGAACGCCGTCGGCTCCGGTCTGCAGGGCTTTCACAATATAAAAAGGGTTTATTCTTCCCGTGCAGGGAACACGGATGATGCGCACATTTGTCGGATACTGAATTCTGCTGATACCCGCAAGATCGGCTCCTGCATAAGTACACCAGTTGCAGACAATGGCAACGAATTTCGGTTCCCATTCCTTGTTTGCTAAACTTTCAGCCATATATTCTCCTTCCAGCGGCAATGCGGCTTTATCAGCCGGTTACCTTAGTTTAAATTAAATATCTGCGCCAGAACTTCTTCGTTGTTGAAACCATTCAGGTCCGCTGCGTTCATACGGCATGATGCCGTACAAACTCCGCAGCCCTTACAGAGAACCGCATTGACTTCCGCCACCCCTTCAGCGGCGTTCACACGAATCGCGCTGTAGGGGCAGTTGATTTCGCAAAGTCCGCAGGCCGAGCATCGTTCTTTGTTGACGTAAGCCGTCTTGCCTTCAGCCTCGATGAAATCAAGACTTAAGACCAGGCAGGCGCGCGAAACAGCAGCGTTGGCCGATGTAACGGTCTCGTCGCTGTACTTGGGCGAATGCGACATACCACACATGAACACACCGTCGGTTGCGAAATCCACCGGGCGCAGTTTGACGTGTGCCTCCAAGAAGAAACCGTCCTGATTGGTGGGTATTTTCAGCATCTGGCCGATGGCCGCGTTTTCCGGATTCGGCACGACGCCAATACTCAGGGCTACGACATCCGCGGGCAGATTGACTGCTTCATTGAGAATCGGGTCAAATACTTTCACTTCCACTTTGTCGCCCACGGCTACCACTTCCGGTTTGCGGTCTTCTTCAAATGAGATGAATTTGATGTTCGCTTCCCGGGCTTTCTTGTAATAGTCTTCCTTGAAAGCAAAAGTGCGGATATCGCGATAAAGGATGGTAATATCACGGGACGGATCAGCGGCTTTGAGTTCCAGCGCGTTCTTGATCGCCTCGCCACAACAGTAACGGCTGCAATAAGGTCTTTCCTTGTCGCGGCTGCCAACGCACTGAATCATGACAATATTTTTCACGGAACCCAGTTTCGGATCCTTTTCGTAAATCAAAGTTTCCAGTTCTCTTTGCGATTTAACTTTGGCATTCTGACCGTAGAGGTACTCTTTCGGTTTGTTTTCATAAGCGCCGGTGGCTACCAGCACGATGCCGTGTTCGAAAACTTTTTCGCCGTCTTTAGCCTTCACCGTAGTTTTGTAATTACCGATAAATCCGTCAATCTTTTCTATACGGGCGCTGGTAACAACGGTGATCAATGGATTCTTGTAAACTTTATCCAGAAGCCCCGCGAGGTGGGCGCGAGCATCCAGGCCTTCCAGTGTTTTGTAAAGGTGATTATAGTTACCACCCAGTTTATCTTCTTTTTCTATGATTGTGGATGCAAATCCCTGATCAGCCAAGGACAGCGCCGCAGCAATACCTGCCAAACCACCGCCAATAATCAGCGCCTGATGATTGACGGACAACTGACCGGGCTTTAAAGGCTTCAGGTACTGAGCTTTGGCGACGGCCATGCGCAGCAGGTCTTTCGCCTTTTCGGTTGCTTTTTCCGGTTCGTGCATATGCACCCAGGAGTTCTGGTCACGGATATTGGCCATCTCGAACAGGTAGCGGTTCAAGCCTGCCTTTTCGCAGTTTTCCTGGAACAGCCCTTCATGCGTACGGGGCGAGCAGGACGCCACAACCACGCGGGTGAGATTCTGTTCTTTGATCACTTCGGCCATCTTCACCGCAGTATCCTGCGAGCAGGTAAAGAGGTTATCGGCCGTATAGACTACTGTTGGCAGGGTTGCGGCAAAGTCACGAACTTCAGGAACATTGACAACACCACCGATATTGATACCACAATGACAGACAAACACACCGGTGCGCACACCCTGGCCACGCAGATCTTTTTCTTCAGGCATATCGGGCGGCGTAATCATCGTACCGCGTTTGGAGGCAAGCAATCCCTCCGCACAGGCGGCGGCAGCACTGGCCTCCATAACCGTTTCCGGAATGTCTTTGGGGCCGCCAAAGGCACCGCAGACAAACACACCGGGACGTGACGTCTGGACGGGATTTTCAAGTTTCGTTTTGCAGAAGCCATGTTCTTCGAGCTCAATACCAAGGCTGGCGGAGAGCTTCTTGGCGTCTTTAGGCGGCATCAAACCGACCGACAAAACCACCATGTCAAACTCTTCTTCGGTAAAACTGCCATCCTGATTGACATATTTAATGAGCAGATTGTTGGTCTGCTGCAATTCTTTAATGGAGGACGGCATGGACCGGATGTAACGGATGCCGTATTCGTCTTTGGCACGGTTGACAAAACGGTCGAAATCCTTGCCGTGGGCGCGAATGTCCATGTAGAAAATGGTGGGCTCGAGACCTTTGGCGTGTTCCTTGCCGATGATGGCTTCTTTGGTGGCATACATACAGCAAACCGACGAACACCAACTGTTGCCGCAGGAAACGTCGCGGGAACCGACACATTGAATAAAGGCAACCTTTTTGGGCTCCTTGCCGTCGGATATTCTCTGCACATGTCCGAAGAAAGGACCGGATGCAGACAGAATGCGCTCAAATTGAAGCGCGGTAACGACGTTTTTATAAATGCCGTAACCATATTCACCACGCTTGCTGGCATCAAATATTTCAAAGCCGGCCGAAGCAATCACCGCACCGACTTCGATCGTTTCTTCTTCTACTTTCATATCATGGTCGATAGCCTTGGCAATACAGGCATCCACGCACTGATAACATTCGGAACAGATACCGCAGGCCAGACAGCGATGCGCTTCCGCGATGACTTGCGCTTCGGAGAAACCAATACCGACTTCCTGGAAGCTGGTTTTGCGCTCTTCCGGCTTCATGTTCGGATATTTTTCACGGTTAACCTTAGGCACGTCAGAAAGATCCGCTTTGTCCGCCAGATCTTTGGTCCAGTCTTTTTCACGTCCGGCCTTCATATCTTCGCCCATCAGATAACGATTGATAGACTTGGCCGCTTCCTTTCCTGCAAACACGGCTTTGACAACCGTCTGCGGGCCTGTGGAAACGTCACCACCGGTGAAGATACCGGCCACGTTTGTTGCGTAGGTAACTTTATCGTAATCAACGTTGTTCCATTTATTAATGGATACACCGCTTTCTTTAGTGATGAAAGACAAATCTGCTTCCTGGCCAATGGCCGGGACGATGGCATCGCATTCGACGATAAATTCGGAGCCTTTAATTTCTACAGGACGACGGCGGCCGCTGGCATCCGGTTCGCCCAGCTCCATCCGCGTACATTCGATACCTGTCACCTTTCCATCCTTGCCCACCACGCGCTTCGGAGCAACGAGGAACTTCATTTCAATTCCTTCCTCAATCGCTTCTTCGATTTCTTCCGGTGAGGCCGGCATTTCAGCACGGGTTCTGCGATAGAGAATGAAGACGTTCTTGGAGCCGGTGCGCACCGCCGTACGGACTGCGTCCATCGCCACGTTACCGCCGCCGATGACTGCGACTTTGTCGCCGAGATTTACTTTTTTACCCAGATTAATCTGCATCAAGTAATCCACACCGTGGATAACGCCTTGCATATCTTCGCCGGGAATATTGAGTTTACTGCTCTTCATCGTACCGCAGCCAATGAAGACTGCACTATAATCACTTTTGAGTTTGTCAAAGGAAATATCTTTACCAATTCTTTGATTGAGGTGAACTTTTACACCCAAATCTTGAATGACTTTGATTTCTGCATTCAGAACATTCTTGGGAAGACGATACTCAGGAATACCGACCGCCATCCAGCCGCCGGCCACGGGCAGAGCTTCGAATACATCCACATCGTAGCCTTCAATGGCCAGATAATAAGCACAGGTTAAACCCGAAGGACCGGCGCCGACTACAGCCACTTTCTTACCTTTACTCGGTTTCTTTTCCGGCAGATAGCGCGTATCACTATTCAAATCCAAATCTGCGACAAACCGTTTCAGGTGCATGATGTCGATAGGCTCATCGACTTTACCGCGCATACAAGCTGTTTCGCAGGGGTGATTACACACACGGCCGCAGACGATGGGAAAAGGATTGTCCTGTTTGATAAGCTTGAGAGCTTCTTTAAATTTGCCTTGTGCGATAAGCGCCACGTAGCCCTGAACGCTGATGTGAGTCGGGCACTGTGCCTTGCAGGGTGACGTGCCCAATTTATCGATCGCGAAACCGCTGGGAATTGCCTGCGGGAAATGGCGGTAGATAGCCTGCCTTTCGCTCAAATTTCCGTTAAATCCGGCTTTGACGTTAATGGGGCAAACCTTGGCGCAGTCGCCGCAACCCGTGCATTTATCCAGATTGACATAGCGGGGAGCCGACGTCAGCTTGACTTTGAACTTTCCGGGTTCTCCTTCAACAGATTCTACCGTGCGTCTGGTTTTAATGGTAACATTCGGATGACGTCCGACTTCAACCAGTTTCGGCGAGAGGATACAGGCGGAACAGTCATTTGTGGGAAACGTTTTATCGAGCTGGGCCATGACGCCGCCAATGCTGATCCCGTTTTCGACGAGATAAACTTTCATTCCGGAATTGGCTAAATCGAGGGAGGCCTGAATGCCGGCGATCCCCGAACCAACCACCATTACCGCACCAACTTTTTCATTATCTTTCACCACGTGATTACACCTCGATGTTTATGTAAAAAGCTTTGTAAAGAACCCGTCGAATATAGCGCCTGACTGGCGACTCGTCGGCTAACATACTTTATTTCACATGTCAAGAAGGGAAGATATATTTGTTGCCGAATAATACTGCAATATATTGATATATTTATACTAAATAATTTGACCATCGTTCATTTGATGACAATTTAAACGTCATAATGAGTTTTCTTCACTACTCTGAAAAATACAATTTCTATCGTTATAATAATATATTATAAACGTTTTCCTATAATAATTATGCACTGTGATTAAATAATGAATTCAATTTTTATATACTTATTTGCGTTTTACCATCCAGATCTGAATTCGTCACCGCAAAAACTTCTCAGGCAATTCATCTATCACTTTAAGAGTAACGGCAATCCTTCTATCAACGAGACGTAAATCTCGTTTCAAACCAAAAATAAATATATTGCTAATTATATTAATACAATAAATGAGCATCACTTTTTGTAGGCACATGCCTACAAATATCGTCATCAAATATTTCACACCTACCAATTATGTAGGCACGTCGCCATTTATTGGCATACTAGCAGAAGCCTTCGAGAGATCCGCAGAGATATGAGCAATAGACACATAAATTATTTATTAGTAATTTCATATATATAAATTCATTTACAACTAAATGTATTACATTTTTTATTCTCTGGCATAACAATTGAAAATAATAAAAAGCGTAAATCATGAAGGCAAATTCAAATATTTGCTTAAAAAATAAAAAAAGGAGTAGTAAATATGAGTTTACTAAAAAAACAGGATAAATTAAATATCGTTTCCCATCCAGCTCATTTGCTGACCATTCTTGAACCGTTCACGGAAGACGATAATATTTTCTACGATAAACAACAGTTTCATCATCTTTTGCATATTGAAAAAATACGTGCAGAACGATCTCAGAAACCTCTTTTGCTTATGCTTTTAGATATTTCAGCTATCATAAACAATGGCGCGCCCAAAGACACCCCCTATAAAATCCAGACTGCACTTTCTCCGGCTCTCCGGCAAGTAGATATCCGGGGCTGGTACAATCAGAATCAAACCATTGGCGTTATTTTTACTGAAATATCGTCCATTGATGCAAATTCTATCGAAGTTATTATTCGCAAAATCTACAAGCGATTTTGTGAAAGCCTAGATAACGATTTAATAAATAAAATCAATATATTCTTCCACATTTACCCCAAAATGTAGACAGGAACTTTACGGATATGAAAACACACAGAGCACGTATTGCGATCTTCTTCATTGCTGCAATTCTGATCACAGCGGCGTCACCTCTTTTAGCGCAGGAAAACCGGTCTTTTCCTGTTATGCGTCCCGATTCAACAACACTTCAGAAATGGATATCTGATTATCAGAATGCGCCGAAAGCAAATATCAATTCACGCATCAAAGCAAATCTCATGTCTGCAGCGTCACAAAGCACGGCTACATCCATTAACCTCTTGGATCGTCTAAGTTATTCACCAGCAGATAGAAACCAGGGCAGTTGTGGTAATTGCTGGGTATGGGCGGCGACAAGCCTGATTGAACTTGCGCTCTATGAGCAGGTTGGCGCTAAAGATCAGCTATCTGTAGAATTAGTCGATACGTGTTATTCGGCCAATGCCTGCCAAGGCGGATGGATTTCTGATTTCCGTAATTTCTATGTATCTAAAGGCTTTACCGTACCCTCCACTAATGATGGCGCAGGTTTTACAGGAAAAAGTTCCGACGCATCACGTTGCGCCGCGATTGCCGTTAATCCTAACTATTCATTTACCAATATCGCCAGCGAAACCACGACCATCCCTACAACAAATATTGCTACATCCACCGCTATTTTTAATATTAAAAATGTCCTGCAGCAGAAAAAGGGCGTGTGGTTCAGTTTTTTCCTGCCCAACACAGCGGCATGGAATGACTTCCGTAATTTCTGGAACAATCAGCCGGAATCTGCTCTTTGGGACCAGGATTCTTACAACGGCTCAACCTATAGCAACACTGAAGGCGGTGGACATGCAGTCCTGGTTGTCGGCTACAACGACGAAGATGTGAATCCGGCAAACCATTACTGGATAGCGCTTAATAGCTGGGGAACAACATCTCAGCGTCCGAATGGCACTTTTCGCATTCGCATGAACTCGAATTACGATTGTCGCTATGGTTCCTTTCAGGCGCTCTACTTCCTTACACTTGATGTAACATACTGCAATTATACAATTAATCCAACAGGCCGTCAGGTGGGCTCTTCTTCTTCATCCGGGACCATATCCGTTTCTCCCTCAAGTAATTCATGTGGATGGACAGCATCGAGTCCGGACAACTGGATCACGGTAAATACCAAAAGTTCCGCAAGCGGAAGCAATTCGGTCTCTTATACTGTCGCGGAGCACACAGGTTCTTCCTCAAGAACCGGCACCATCAGCATCGGCGGCAAAGCTTTTACAATCACCCAGACGGCAGGACAGGCGCTTACCGTAACATCAGTTAATCCTGTTAATAATTCAGATAATATGCCGGTTAAGAGTCCGATTCGTGTAACGTTTAATAAAGAAATAAATCCGGATACGCTCAGTAATGCAACTTTTACGGTAAGCGGGGGTGTTTCAGGAACGATTACATATGATGCTTCTTCTCAGACGGCTACCTTCACACCCGCAAGCCAATTCGCCACATCTACGACCTATACGGCGACGATTTCCACCAGCGTAACAGACACAAGCGGAGATTCACTGGCACAATCCTACACCTGGACATTTACGACATCGGCTGCCGCTTCCTCAGATTCCGGAAGTGTCGGCGGAGGCGGCGGCGGAGGTTGCTTCATTGCCACGGCAGCCTTTGGATCACCGCTGGAAAAGCACGTAAAGGTCCTGAGAAATTTCCGGGACAAGCATCTGATGACCAATAAACCCGGAAGGATGTTTGTGGCCTTCTATTATAAAAATTCACCTCCCGTCGCGGATTTCATCAGCGAAAACATTATATTGAAATTCATGGTCCGCGCCGCTTTGATGCCGTTCATCATCTTCACGGGAAGCATTATGAAATTCGGTCTGATGTTTACACTGGCGATGACATGCTCTCTTTTGATTCTGGTGACATCTGCCATCACTCAGCGCAGGAAAATCGCGACCATGTTCGGATTAAGGAGGAAGAATATCATTTAGATTGCTCTAGTCCCGCAGCGTTCGGAACCAGGGCTGTCCTACTGACGCTATTGGTTTTCCAAAAAGGATATATGATCATCGAGCCTCTGCCAGAGCTCTTCCTTCCCCCTTCTGGTTTTCGCGGAAAAAAGGATGGTTCTGTTCCGGACGCTGCCCCCCAACTCCTTTTCAATCAGGCGTTTCTGGTTCAGAGCCTGATTATTAGACAGCTTATCCGTCTTTGTCAGAACAAAAAGATAGGGAATGCGGTAATTTTCCAGCCAGTCCCGAAGCGACAGATCATCCTCGTTTGGCGTGCGGCGGATATCCAGAATAAACACGATCAAAGTCAGATTTTGCCTCTCTTTCAGATAGGCTTCCAGCATATCCCCCCAATCCTTTTTAACGGACCGGGCAACTTTTGCAAAACCGTAACCCGGCAAATCAACAAAAAATATCTTTTCATTGATGGAAAAGAAATTTATCAGTTGCGTTCTGCCGGGAGTATTACTGGTCTTCGCCAGATTCTTTCGTTCAACCAGCGCATTAATTAAGGATGACTTGCCGACATTGGATCGCCCGACAAAAGCAATTTCCGGCAGAGTCGCCGGCGGATACTGAGGCGGCCATACGGCGCTTTTTACAAATTCGGCACTGTTGATTTTCATATTGTTTCCAACGGTTTTTTTGTCATAAAATCCTTCACTAATTATTTCCAAAGCCCCTTCAGCATCAGGTATGGCCGCGCAAGGACTGGATAATACGCAACAGCGGTATAAATACCGTAAATCATTATTCCCTTCGGGAAACGACCTTTCTTTCCCTGCCGCTCCATAATAGAGTTATAGTATTTTTTGAAAAAATAAAACGTAAAATACACGGACCAGAAAAAAGCAGCCGGACGCCCGATGCGCTGTCCCCCCCTTGGCGCTTCGGAAGGGTGCATATGCACGCTATGTGTATCGTTTGTCATGATAATCTTCCCGCCGGAAGAGTAAATTTTAGCCTGCACATCACTTTCTTCGCGAAAGCCATTTCCCATTCTATAAAACGCGTCAATGCCCTGAGACAACAAAAGTTTTCTGCGTGCAACAAAAATGGCGTGTGTAAAGGGAAGCTCTATATCTCCATTAAACTTCGCATCTGTATTGAGATAAAAAAAACGGAAATCAAAAGGCTCAACATCCTGTAGACCGCACTGGAAGCGGGCGACGGCTGTCGCGACTCTTTCTCCCGGACAACGATAAAAATGCCTCCCTGAAATGATATCCGCCCGCAAACACTTCAACTTCTCCAGACAGACATCCGTATAATTATCTTCCAGGAAGCCGTCATCGTCACAGAAAAGAATATACTCCTGAGTGGCGGCCAGAAGCCCCCGCCACCGGGAAAAAGGAGCTCCTTTTCTTCTAATGTTTTTAAGATACAGGGTATTGATCGTCAAATGCCTGCGGCTGAATTCTCTTACCACAGAAACTGTGTCATCAGAACTGCCGTCATCAACAATGATGACCTCGCGGACAAATTTTTGCCCGTAAAAAGAATCAAGAACCTTTGAAAGGGTATACGCTCTATTGAAAGTAGGAATAATAACGCTGATCATAGAATTCTGGACACACGCGCCCCCCATAATATATTCTAATCCCGCTCGAAGGTGATGCCGTACTTTTCCAGCTTCCGCTCAAATGTGGGTCGGGAAATGCCCAGTGTCTCACAGATTTCACCTTTGTTTTTGCTGGTTTCTTTTATGATTTTACGAATATAGCGTTCTTCCACCTGGTCGAGTGTCAGGAATTTTCCTGGTTCATCCGGTTTAAACATATCAGATAATTCGTCTTTATGAGCAATGACGGACTGTTCATCCTTGCCCAGTTCCGGAAAATCATTGACACCCAGAACCTGGCCTTTAGCCACAACACACGCGCGCACCAGCAGATTTTCAAGCTCCCGGATATTACCCGGCCATGAATAGGTCATAAACTTGTCCATCATTTCGGCTGAAACACCAATGATTTTTTTATGTAAATCCAGATTAATTTTTGAAAGCAGATAATCAATGAGCGGCGGGATATCCTGACGGCGGGTGCGAAGCGGCGGCAGATTGATGGCAACGATATTCAGCCGATAATACAAATCGTCCCGGAATCTTCCTTCTTTAACCATCGCTTTTAAATCTTTATTGGTCGCCGCCAGAATACGGGCATGGACTTTTACCCGGTCTTTGCCTCCGACACGTTCAAACTCCATTTCCTGCAAAACGCGCAAAAGTTTGGCTTGCAGATTCACGGACATTTCACTGATTTCATCCAGGAATACGGAACCGAATCGAGCCAGTTCGAATTTACCGAGTTTACGGGCCACGGCGCCGGTGAAAGATCCTTTTTCATGGCCGAAGAGTTCCGACTCCAGAAGCGTCTCCACGATAGCGGAACAGTTAACCGCAATAAAAGGCTCGTCGGGTGATGTATTATTATGGATCACCTTGGCAATAAGTTCCTTTCCGGTTCCGCTTTCTCCCTGGATGAGCACGGTTGTGCGGCTTTTAGAAACAGTGCCGATGGTCTTGAAAATTTCCCTCATTTCGTTGCCGGTTCCGATGATGTCGCCTACGCGGAAACTGCGCGACGGCTCCATTAAAAGGCCGTCGATTTTTTTCTCCATTTCCAGCGATTTCAAAGCTTTCTTGATCGCCAAGTCCAGTTCATCAACGTTCACCGGTTTGTGAATATAATCGAACGCACCACCTTTCATGGCGTTGATAGTGGTTTCCATGTCGTGGAATGCGGTAATCATGATGACCTTGGCGTTTTCATTTTCTTCTTTAAGATCTTCCAAGACAGAGAACCCGTCCACATCCGGCAGGCGTATATCCAGAATGACAACATCAGAAGGTTCCTCAACATATTTATTAAGTCCGTCCGTACCGGTCAGAGCGGTTCGGACGGAATATCCTTCTTCAGTCAGGTACAAATCCAGTGTTTCTACAATTGAAGCATCGTCATCAATTACAAGAATACTCGCCATAATCACCTTCGCCGTTTAACGGATTGAATAAGTATTTGCCTCTTATATTCTTGAAATCCGGCGTCTTTCATTGCAGGGCAATGTGACGCAAACCTTCGTCCCTTTTCCTTTTTCACTGATAATTTCGATTTTCCCCTGATGTATTTCCACAATTTTCAAAACCTGTGAAAGCCCCAGGCCGGTTCCGTATTTTTTCTTCGTAAAAAACGGATTAAACAGATGAGGCATGTCCGCTTCATCAATCCCGCAACCATTATCTTCCACCACAACCAAAACGGATGGCGGCTGGCTGCCGATGCTGCGGACATAAATGCGAAGATAGCCGTTATCTTCCACCGCTTCAACCGCGTTGCGGATAATATTGAGAAATGCATCCGTTATCATGGCGGCATCCACCATAACCGGAGGAATTTCCTGAATCTCCAGCTTTACTTCAATCTTCTTATCATGGATGACTTTTTCAGTCAGGGCGATGGCCTGCTCCAGCAGTTTCACCAGATCAGACGGCGCTAATTTAGGCTCGACCGGCTTGGCAAAAACCAGCACATTATTAACCAGCTCTTCCAGATGTTCCACTTCTTTTTGCGCGATCTTGAATCTTTTGAGATCGTTGCCTTCCGGATTCATCCGCTTTTCCAGAATCTGCAAACTCATTTTGATGGAAGACAGGGGATTGCGCACTTCATGGGCAATGCCCGCGGATAACTGACCCAGAGCGGCGAGTTTCTGGCTGTCATAAAGTTTCTTTTCCAGATTTTTAAAATCGGTGATATCCCTTTGCACCAGGATATAATGGTCCGTCCCGATCACGGGGGATGTCGTCACCAGCAGATTAATCCGGGTGCCGTCCTTCCTCGTTGTTTCAATTTCATACGGGGTATAATCGCCGTTTTGGGCGGCTTCCCATTTGGACATCACATAACTCTCGTTTTCCGGGGCGACAAATTCCAGAAAATGTCTGCCCTTGAATTCGCTTTGCGGCTTCCTTAATCCCCAACTGATAAAGTTAATGATGCCATCCTTGTCCAGTTCATAAATTTTGTCCGGCAGGCTCTTCACGATGGACTGCATGTAATTATACAATCCTTCTTTTTCCCGCCGAAGTTCGATATTTTCCGCCAGTTCGTTTTGCAGGGTTTCGGCATATTCACGCAGGGAGCGCGTCAGTTCTTCCTCTCGGGAAATATCCTGAAGGGTTTCCATGGCCGCAATGATCCGGCCTTCTTCATCATAAATCGGCGCGGCCAGAAAATACATATAGCGGCTGCGGCCGCCCAGATTGTCAAAATGGTCGTAGGCCTCATAAGCTCCCAGAACCTTGTCCGACTTTTTAACCCGTTTGGTGCCGTAAAATTGATTGAGGGCGTCAATATCGTTGTCCACGATCAAATCAACCACCATCGGCCTTTTCACGGAATAAAAAGGTTTACAGTGATTGTCGGTTCCCAGCATATCCTGAGTGGAATAACCGGTCAACTCCATGCAGGCCCTGTTCCATAGAATAACCTGATGTTCTTTGTTAATGACGAAACTGGGAATAGGAGACCCTTCAATAATCCCCTCAATGGTCTTCTTTTCCCGAAGGAGCTTTTCCTGCCAGGCTTCACGTTCTTTAAGGCGCTCATGTTCTTCCCGCATGCGCAATCTTTTACCTTCGCTGAAAGCGAAATAGATTCCGACGACCACAACGACCAGGATCAAAATCATCGCACTGAACAGAGTGTATAGAAACGTTGTTCTCACAGGTGCTATCACCCGACTGTAAGGCGCTGTGACCATGACATACCAAGTATTCCCGGCAATCTGAATGGGGTGATATGCAATGATACTCTTCTGGTATTGATTATTTGTCTGTAAAATCTTGGCATCCAGGTGGCGTCCGCTTTCCGAAGGAAAGACAATTTTCTCCTCATGCCTGTTTTTGATCAATTCGTTGATGTTTTTTGCGGTAAAAGATGTATCCGGATGAAGCAGAATCATTCCCTGTTCATTGACAAGCCAGAAATCCCCGAGCTGATTTTCACTGATTTGTTTTTCACAGACATCCACAAGAGCGGCCAGCGAAAAAGACACCATCCAGGCGCCCGCAAAAACATTGTTCTTCCGCCAGAGCGGGTATCCCCAGATCAAATACATATCCTTCTTCTGGGGAACAGCGTCACTGTACATACCTTCCGGCGCTGCCAAATTAAGATACTGCCTTTGCCCGTGTTTCAATGCCCGAAAATGACTGACCAGATCGACGCTTGCATGCCCATCATGCGGCAGCACCCGGGTTATTTTTTCTTTGCTGTCAAAAACCTGAACCGCATCAACCGTTCTGCCCCAAACGGAAGACAGGGCATCGATTTCTCGGTACTCCTCTTTGGAGAGCATTTTCCCGTCCGCTTCCAGATAGGAAAATAGAATGATGCTTCGTTCAACCTGCGAGAAAATTTCCGTCAAACGAGACGCCGCATTTTGAGCCGACGCCAGTTGCTGGCGGCTGAATAAATCGACCATCTCTTTTTCGCGGGCGTTATTGACGGTCAAGGCCAGAAGAAGAATAAGCAAAATGACGACAAGCCCGGCCAGCCAGATACGGATACTCAACAGTTGACGAAAAAGCTTATATGCCTTCCTGAACAAAGTCACTTAATCTTCGTTTTCCTTGTTTTTTTCTTTGTGAGAGCGCCTGATGCCGACTAAAACATAGACTAGAATTGCCGCTGTCAGCGAGATCATCAGCTTGGCAAGGCCACTTTCAATTTTTAAAAGGTAAGCACAAATCACCCAGACGATCGGATATGTAATGGCGGTTAAAAGTTCCTGCATGTTGATCCTTTATAAAGTGACGTCCTGCTACAGATACCATAACTATAATTACACTGATTTGATTTTGATCGTAACGACATTGTCATAAAATTTCAATAGAAATATATAAAGGATTTATTCCTTCATCCTCCGCAGGAAGGTAATCCTTTAACAATGTTTCGTTGAATGTTTTATCGCAGCCGATTGAACAAAACATTAAATTCAAGTTCGGCATTAAAGATTTTTTCCCATTAAAAAAACCCCCTTGTTATTTTTTCTTAAATCAGATATTTAAACTATCAAAAAATGAATCACAGTCATCTCAACGAATTAGAGCTTCTCTTACAGAATCTGATCTTTATGTTGAGTCCCGTATTTTGAAAATAAATCTTTTGATGAACGAGATGGCACAGCTCGTGCAAAAACGTTGAGCGAAATGACTGTGGGTTAATTCTTCTTTGCATAGTATTCAAAGTGTATGGTGAAAGTTTTACTGCGCAAGTGAAGGATAATAATAATTAACATGTTATGAAAGGAGACAAAGAATGTCACGGAACACAGTTTTAACAGTTTTAACAACGGTTGTAGCTCTTATTTTAACGAGCACGTTCGCTTTTGCAGCGGATGCCACCCCGGTAGGTGGTGTGTCTTATGTCAAAGTCATCTTTGCAGTAGGCGCAATGATCGGTGCGGGCCTGTCCATGGGATTGGGCGCAATTGGCGCCGGTGCGGGCATTGGTAATGCGGCAAACGGCGCTTGCCAGGCAGTCGGCAGAAACCCCGGCGTTCAGGGTAAGATTATGATGGTTATGCTGGTTGGTATGGCCATGGCGGAATCCTGCGCCATTTACGCTTTGGTTGTTGCTTTGATCTTAATATACGCCAACCCCTTTGCGGCTATGTTGCTGGGTTAATGCTTAAAAAATTCATTAAAAAAATTAACCTAGGCTAGGGGGAATAGTAATGGCAGAAACTAAGAGAAAGAAGCAGTATTTGGCTGTAGGAGGCGTGTTCTTCCTCCTCATCGTCATCCCCTTATCACTGATGGCATTCTTGGTTGCCAATGGCATGATCAAGCTGGGGGATACGATCAAGGAAAGAACAGTCAGCGTTCTCGAATCTCAGGACGAAATAAAAATGCGTGCCATCAATACTGCAGATGAAGTTGCCAACTTTTTAATGGAGTGCAAAAAAGATGTACTTGTCGCTACCATTATCCCGACAACGGAAGCTGCATATAAACAGTTTATTGTTGAAAATAAAAAACCGCTCTGGGTCAAGGAGAATGGCAAGGTTCAACAAGTCTTAAGCCCCTTGTACAAGGAAATTTCCCTCGCTGACAAGAACGGCAACGAACAGATAAAAATCGTTGACGGTCAAGCGGTTCCGGCAGGTAGTCTGGCTAACATCAGCAATCCGGTCAACACAACATTTAAAACTGAAGATTATTTTGCAAAAGCTAAAGGTCTGAATAAAGGTGAAGTGTATGTTTCCCAGGTCACAGGAAACTACATTGACAAAGCAGCTTTTGAAAAAGGGCAGAGATTTGCGGGAATTCTCCGCTTCACGACGCCCGTATTCTCCAAAGACGGCTTTGCCGGTGTCATCAGTGTGGCGGTCGATTATCGCCACCTGGCTAAATTCACCGATCAGATCGTTCCCACACAGTCCGAACGAATTTTTGAAACAGACGCCAAAACAGGAAACTATGCTTTCATGGTTGACAACCGCGGCTTCGTCATCTCACATCCGAATGACTACCATGTTGCCGGCCTGGACGCACAGGGTAATCCCGTTGCGGCTTTGACCAAAGAGAATTCGGCGGAATTGACTCAGAAAGGCATTGAAGTTTTGAATCTCAATCAACTGGGATTTATGGATGCCAATTTGCAGGAAGTGGCTAAAAATGCCGCAGCCGGCAAATCAGGAATCATCACGTATAAGTTTGCAGGGAACACCAAGTTCGTAGCATACGCTCCGATCAAATTCTACAGTGCAAACTTGACGCAACCGGCGGGTTTCGGCTGGGTAGGCCTTGGCGTCGATGTTGAGAAATACAACGATGCTGCAAAGCAGGTTACGCAGAAGATTCAGA
Source organism: Smithellaceae bacterium (assembly GCA_963682105.1). Classification (GTDB taxonomy): domain Bacteria; phylum Desulfobacterota; class Syntrophia; order Syntrophales; family Smithellaceae; genus UBA8904. Next base: position 4,996,977 of record OY821638.1, on the reverse strand, counting down.
AAGAGGCAAAAGCGTGGACAGCAACTGTCATTCTGATTATCATCATATCGATGATCATCCTGTTCTTCATCATGGTTCTTCTGATCCGTGGTATCAGCCGTTCTATTTCGGCTGAAGTGCCGGCGGGGTCCGAAGGTGATTCAATCCATGACGACGATGACGATGACAAGTAATTTATAAAATCAACTCAAATAACAGGAAGGCCGGATCGAAAGACCCGGCCTTCTTTGTTTCAGACAGGCGGAAGAAGATCGTAAGCCGAGTTCTGTTTTGCGCTTCGGTTACCCTTGGCGCAACGATGATCATTCATCTGGGACGCAAGTTACCTTGCGCCTCTAGCGACACTACCCGAGAACATCGGACGGGCCGTCCTTGTTCGTTCTCCTATTTGGTCTTGCTCCGGATGGGGTTTACCATGCCTTTTCCGTCACCGGAAAAGCGGTGAGCTCTTACCTCACCTTTTCACCCTTACCCCGCGGATGGCGGGGCGGTATATTTTCTGTGGCACTTTCCTTAGGGTCGCCCCCAGTCGCCGTTAGCGACCATCCTGCCCTGTGGAGCTCGGACTTTCCTCCGGCGGATGAAAATCCGCCCGCGATCATCTGCTCTTCTTCCACCTGAAAAACAGTCTACAATTGATTGGATATTCTTTCAAGAAAACTTAAAGGAAGGTTTTTACCTTATTCCTTGAACCTTGTACCTTGCGCCTTTAACCTCTGTATTCATCAATCGCCCGATTTGCCAGCCTGTCAGCCTGGGCGTTGTGGCAGCGAAGGACATGTTTGACGGAAACAGACTGAAAAGAAGACAGAAGTTGTCGGACTTCATCCATCAGAATTTTCAAATTCGGATTTTTGACTTTGTAGGAACCATTGATCTGGTTGGCCAGCAATTCCGAATCCAGATAAACTTCCAGAGAATTAAAACCATTAGCCAGCGCTCCTTTCAGTCCCAGCATCAATGCTCTGTATTCGGCAATGTTGTTTGTACAGTGCCCCAGGTATTCCTTCCCTTCCCAGAGAATCTTGTCCGACTCATCCGTAATTACGGCCCCCGCCCCTCCAAGCCCCGGATTACCGCGGCAGGCGCCGTCGCTGAATAATTTGACTGATTTATTTTCCATAAAATTCAGGCGGTTTTTTCCTGGTTCTCGTAATAAATAATCCGGTTGCAGTTGGGGCAACTGAATAGTTCTTCCGATCGTTGTAACTCATTGTACAGATGCGGTGGAATTTTCATTCGGCAACCGTTGCAGACTTCCTTCCAGACAGAAATCACGCCAATCCCCCCGTTACGCTTTCGAACTCTCTCATATTGAGCCAGAAGGTCGGCAGGAATCTCTTTTTGCACTCCGTTTCGTTTTTCCGTCCAGCTTACAGCATCAGCGTCAATGGCGCTCAAATCATCTTCGATCATTTTCTTTTCCTCATCGTGCTTGATTTGGGCCTGCTTCAATGTCTCTTCGTCTTTTTTGACCATCACGGAAAGCTTATCCATTTCATCCATCAACACGATGATCTGGCTTTCGATATCGCCGCGAGCTTTCTCTGACGTTTCTATTTCCTTGAGCATGGCCTGATACTCTTTGTTATTTTTGACCTCCAGCATCTTTTCCTTTGTTTTAACCATTCCGTCATTGAGTTTTTTGATTTTGCCTTCGCAGTCCGCGCGCTGGGCCTTAAGCTCATCAAACTTTCTTTTATTGGACTCGACGCCTTCTTTATATGCCTGAAATTCACCTTCCATCTTTTTGATTTGTTCCGGCAATTTAATCTTTTTGCCCGACAGTTTGACCAGATGGGAATCACACTCCTGTAAACTGATTAATAACGATAGTTGCTCTTTCAAAAGATATCTCCTTCACAAATTTGATAAAAAAAATGCACCTTTTTAGGGGTGCATTTTATAGTCCGGTCCTGCTTTTATTTTGCAAGCCCCGGAAGAATGATGAACTCCATCTTCGTTCCCCGGCCTGTGCATCAAGTGCTATGCAGTAGCTACTCCTAACAGTCGAAATTGCTTTATACCTTTTCATTACCCAGATCCCGCTTACTTTAACGTCTGGTGGGCCCACCTGGGATCGAACCAGGGACCTACCGGTTATGAGCCGGTGGCTCTACCAATTGAGCTATGGGCCCGCCATTGTTAGAAATCCTCAATCCTCGTAAATCCAACCGGCATCGAGGGCCGTTGGATTATACCCAATTCCCGCGCTTGTCAATACTATTTTACCATCCGTTTGCGCGGCGGTGTTTTACTCTTCCTTTCCGGCTCCTCGTCTAACAGTTCCGGTTCTTCCATATAGGATTCGACAGCCTCCGGCGGCGGACCTTCTTCCGGCCCTATGATACCCATGCGGTCGCTGATGCCGAAACGCATGCGCAGCACTTTTTCTTCTCTGGGGGTAAGCGTTGCCAGAATTTTGCGTGTCTGATCCGCCAGATCCATGCTGATTGTGGCCTCCGACGGCGACATGATTTTCTTGTCTTCGATGAAATCACCGAGGTGGCTGTCTTCTTCCTCACCAATCGGCGTCTCCAGCGAGATAGGTTCTTTGGCGATTTTCAAAACCTTGCGCACCTTCTCCAGCGGGTACTCCATCTTATTGGCGATTTCTTCCGGTGTCGGTTCGCGTCCCAGTTCCTGAACCAGATAGCGCGACGTCCGGATCAGTTTATTGATCGTCTCGATCATATGCACGGGAATGCGGATGGTACGCGCCTGATCTGCGATGGCGCGGGTAATGGCCTGACGAATCCACCAGGTCGCATACGTGGAGAATTTATATCCGCGCTGATATTCGAATTTGTCTACGGCTTTCATCAAACCGATGTTGCCTTCCTGGATCAGATCCAGAAACTGAAGGCCGCGGTTCGTGTACTTTTTGGCAATACTCACCACCAGGCGCAGATTGGCTTCCACCAGTTTTCGTTTGGCAATTTCAGCCTTGGCTTCTCCATCTTCGATGGAATCAACGACGTTTTTAAGTGTCGCCGTCGGAATGCCAACTTCTTTGGCAATTTGCTTGAGACGTTTTTGCGCTTCCGTCACATCATCGTGACTGCGATGCAGCCATTCGATGGATACCTTTGCTTCCTTGGCCGCCTGCTTCTCATCGGTCTTGGATTTTCGCATCTTCGACCAGGCTTTTTCCATCTGCGTCAGTGTCAGTCCGGATTCTTTCTTATACTGATTGACCACGCGCTCCGACTGCTCAATTTCATCCGTAAAGATGCGCAGACGGGCGATGAAGCGATGAATCTGCTTTTTGCTGAAGCGAATTTTCCGACACAGCGTAATGATGTTTTTTGTGTTTTTTTCCAGCTCGGCCGTCAGTGTTTCCCGTGGCTTGGGTTTGAGCGTCTTGACTTTGAGTTTTTCGCGCAGCACTTCATTACGATCATGAAACAGCTTGATGCGACCGATCAGTTTGAGCACGCGTTCTTTGTGCTCGTCTTCTTCCATGAACCCTTCTTCGTCTTCAATACTGTCGACAACGTTTTTAACGCGGATTTCACCGGATTCCAGTTTCTGAGCAATATTGAGCACTTCCTGGATTGACGTGGTCAGGCTGAAGATCGCCCACATCGTTTCACGGGCGCCTTCTTCAATCTTTTTGGCAATCTCCACCTCCCCTTCGCGGCTCAAAAGCGAAACCAGTCCCATTTCGCGCAAATACATCTTCACCGGATCGCCGGTTTTGCCCGCGCCGGGCACCAGCGCCAGCGCATCCGGAAATTTAGACGGCAGTACATCTTCCACCGGTTTTTTAACAACTAACTTTTCACCTTGTTCCGTATCGATGATATCGATATTCTTTTCACCGAACAACATAATGATATCATCTATCTGATCCGATGAATTAATATCCGGCGGCAGCATGTCATTGACATCGTCGTAGGTTAAAAATCCTTTTTCTTCCCCCAGGGAAAGTAGTTTTTTAAATTCATCGGATTGAATTTCTTTGGCCATTTGGCATCCCCCAAATAAAAAATTTTTGCCGGTTCTGGACTAGCGTCGTTCTCTTCCGGCATTCATTAAGTTATGTATTTCCACCGTCAATTTCTGCCGGAGCTCCTCATTGCCACTGGTTTGCGCCTGTACTAACTTTTTCGTCAATTGGCGATGCTGCTCCTTGTACCATTTTCCCCGAATTTGCTTAATATTATCGGAAAAATTGCGATCTACCATATTATCATCGGTTGTAGGCTCATTAATTCTTAATTCATATAAATTATTACGCAGCCCCTTATCATCGTCCGCCGACAAAATCACATTAATATCAATATATCCCAGCAGTTTATAGTCCTGAACTATTTTTTCACCCAGAGCTTTAAGCCGGGGGTCCATAAAAGAATCCAGAATCTTTTCCTGCTCGATCAATTCCGTTTTCTGCGGATATTCCAGCATCAGACGGATCAGATTTATTTCCAGCGGGTTGGCGTTCAATTTGACGTCGGCCGTCGCTTCGGTCTTTGGTTTTACATGTCCCTCCTTGCGATGAACCTCACGTTTTAAAAGAGACTGATCAATACCCAGTTTTTCCGCAATTCGCTTGATAAAGAGATTTTTTTCAATTTCATCGCCGATTTTACCGACAAACTCCATCGCGGTTTTGACCAGATCACGGTTTTCTTCAAAAGTTTTGCCATCCCCCAGAACATTGTCAATATAGTAATCGCTGATGGCCGGGGCTTTCGCAATCAAATCGTCTAATTTTTCTTTGCCGAAGGTCTTGACATAATCATCCGGGTCATAGCCATCCGGCAACACCAGCGCCCGGGCATGCATATTTGCGCCTAGAAACAGTTCCAGCGACCGATCCAACGCCTTGCGACCGGCGACATCCGGATCGAAGAGCGCTACAACGTTAAGCGTATACCGGCGCAGCAGTTCCAGATGATCCCGGGTCAGCGCCGTCCCCAGCGTCGCCACGACATTGCGGATCCCAGCATTGTATAGGGATATGGCGTCGAAATACCCTTCCACGATCAGACAGAAACCGCTCTGGCGGATCGCCTCTTTGGTTTTATTCAATCCGTAGAGGTTTTTGCCTTTAATATAAACGGGCGTCTCCGGCGAATTGAGATATTTTGGTTCGCCCGCATCCAGAATCCGGCCGCCAAAGGCAATGACTTCTCCGAAGACATTCTCAATCGGAAAGATCAGCCGTCCCCGGAAGCGGTCGTAATAACCGCCTTCTTTGCCTGCGATCACCAGGCCAGCCTGCTCGGCCAGCTTCAAAGACAAACCGGCGCCTTCAATGAAATCAACCGCCCCTCGCCATGAATCCAGGGCGTATCCCAGACGAAACTGTTTAACTGTTTCTTCGGAAAGCGCCCGTTTTTGAATATAGTCGCGGGCGATTTTACCGTCCGCTGCCGCAAGATTGCGGGCATACTGCTGTGCCATACGGAGATTCAGATTGACAATCTCCTCGTGAAGCGATTCTTTTTCCCGGCCGTCTTTGCCGAAAGTTCTTACCGGCAGCATAACACCGGTTTTTTCCGCCAGATATTTGATCGCTTCCGGAAAACTTTTATTGGCGATCTTCATCAAAAGCGTGATGGCGTTGCCGCCTTCTCCGCAGCCGAAACAGTAAAAAATCTGTTTTTCGCGATTGACCGTAAAGGAAGGTGTTTTCTCCTGATGAAAAGGACAAAGCCCCAGATAATTGCGGCCCGCCTTTTTCAGCGTCAGATACTCCGAGGCCAGCTCGACAATATCCACCCTGCTTTTAATTTCTTCAATCTTACTTTCATCAAATCGCACGAACGACTGCCTTGCCCGCCGGTATTTTATTCATCACCCTCATGAAGACAACTTTCCTGTTACGACAACAGCGCTTTCACTTTTTCACCGGCGGCTTTGCCGTCAGCCTTGCCGGTAATCTGCGGCATGATGATCTTCATGACTTTGCCCATATCTTTGACCGACGTCGCGCCGACTTCGGCAATCGCCTTTTTGATCAGCGCTTCAACGTCTTCGTCCGACATCTGCTCCGGCATGAAAGACTGAATAACCTTTAACTCCGCTTCTTCCTTTTCAACCAGATCCTGCCTGTTGCCTTTGGCAAACTGCTCAATGGAATCCCTGCGCTGTTTCACGAGAGAAGATAATACCTGCATGACTTCCGCTTCATTGAGCGGACGCATGGCATCGATTTCTTTGTTGTGCAGCGCCGTCTTCAGCATGCGAACAGCCGACAGCTTGATTTTGTCTTTAGCTTTAGCCGCCGTCACCATTTCCTCATTGATTTTGGCATTAATATCCATGATCTTTTCCCTCGAACTAACCCATTTGATCTTCCAGTTTTTTTCCGCCTAATAAATGCATATGCAGATGGAACACCACCTGCCCGCCCTCCGCGTTGCAGTTGATCACGGTGCGGAACCCGCGGTCGGCTACATTTTTCATTTTCGCCACCTTTTGCGCGGCGGCCGAAAGTCGCGTAAAGATATCGGACTTCGCTGCGTCAACATCCATCAGAGTCGCCACATGCGTCTTCGGAATGAAAATAACATGGACGGGCGCCATCGGATGGATGTCTTCAAACGCGAGCACGGCATCATCCTCGTAAACCTTCGTGCAGGGAATCTCTCCTTTGACGATTTTACAAAAAATACAATCCGCCATATATAATCCCTCCTTATCCTATGAGGTTGCTTTTACTCTGGCAAGGGCGTCTTCCAGGGCAATGGCTCCCGTATAAATCGCCCGGCCCACAATCACGCCGAAAAACGAGCAGTCGTCAACGGCCAGAAGCGCGTCGATATCGGCCAGCGTTGCCACGCCGCCGGAGGCAATGACCGGAATGGATACGGCTTTCGCGAGCAAACGTGTCTGCTCAATATTGACGCCCGTTTCCATACCGTCGCGTTGAATATCCGTGTAGACAATGGCTTCAATGCCGCAATTTTCATAACGGCGCGCCAGATCGACCGCATTCTGGCTGGTCTTTTGCGTCCAGCCCCGAACCGCCACCTTTCCTCCCAGGGCGTCGATCCCCAGAATGATTTTTCCGGGATGTGTCCTGGCCGCCTGCTTTACAAAATCTTCATCCTGGATCGCAGCCGTTCCCAGAATAACGCTTGCCACGCCATTATTTAAATAGTGGTCGATGGTCTCCATATTGCGGATACCGCCGCCTACTTCAATGGGGACATCGACGGAGCGGGCAATATCCAGAATAATGGAGGCATTCTTAGGGAGACCTGCCACGGAGCCGTCCAGATCAACGATATGAATCCGCTTTGCGCCTTTTTGAGCCCAGAGGCGCGCCATGTCCGCCGGATTTTCGGCATAAACCGTCACCCGGTCAAAATCTCCCTGCGCCAGACGCACGCACTGACCGTTTTTTATATCAACCGCTGGAATAATCAGCAATCGTAAACTCCTTTATAAAATATATTCAGAGAATAAAAAATCCAGTTTGGTTATTTTTGCCGCTCGGGCTCAACGCCGGGAAAAGTTTCAAAAATCTCGTCAATCCCCAGTTTCGTCAGTTCACGCGCCGTTAACCATTTAGCGCCGCCTTTGAAAAAAGAAGATGCCTGAAAAACGTCTTCCATCAAAGACTTCTGGGTTTTATCAAAAATACCACGCCACAGCGAACTTCCGTCTTTGACGGAAATCAGATGAATTTCGAAGCCGACGGAAGCGGGCCGTTCCACGGCATAATCATATCCCATTCTTTCACGATAATGATAAACATATCCCGCAACCAGGAAATCGGCGTGCAATTCCGCACCGACTTTTTTGATCAACTGCTTTTGCGTTTGTTTCATGGAATCCGATGAGATGCGCTGATAAGCTCCCGCGGCTTTCTCCGAAGAGATAATATCCGTACTTTTTAAATCCCTCAGTTTGTCCGTAAAAAGATCCTGCACTACTTTTTCGGCTCCTTTTACAATGCTCCCGCTGGAATTCACGCTTCCGCAAACCGGACAGCGAACGCTGGAGGACTGACCGTCATCCGGTGACACAGCCTGAAAAGGAAGCACAGCCAGACGCATTTTCGCAGCGGCAGGCCAGGCCTTGTCGTCGGCCGGAAGAGCCAGGGGAATCGCTAAAACAAAAAACAACGTCAAAAAGACGACTTTTTTTATCGTGCTGAGCTTCTTCAAATTTAAAACCCGTGCCTTTCTTTCAGAGCGTGCCCTTCGTGGACATCACGCCTGAAATATCGGGATTGTGCGCCACGGCCTGTCTGAGCGCCCGTGCAAAGGCCTTGAAAATCGCTTCAATGATGTGATGGCTGTTTGCGCCATAAACCATATTAATATGCAGCGTAATGCCGCTGTGATCGGTAAAAGCCTTAAAAAATTCTTTAACCAGCGCCGGATCAAATCCACCGATTTTCCGCCGTTCATATTTGACTTTATAAATCAAATAGGGTCGACCGGAAATATCCATATCGACCCGGCAGAGACTTTCATCCATCGGAACATTTGCCGATCCGTACCGATTGATTCCTTTCTTATCACCTACGGCCTGACCAATGGCTTTTCCCAGACAGATACCAATGTCTTCGACCAGATGATGATCGTCGATGTCCGTATCTCCCTTGCCTTTCACTACCAGTTTGAACAGACCGTGACGGGAGAAAAGATCCAGCATGTGATTGAGGAAAGGAATCGTCGTATCGATCTTGCTGCCTGAGGCGCGATCCAGATCGATTTCCAAAGTAACGTCCGTTTCCGTCGTTTTACGGACAATCTTTGCTTTTCTGGCCATTTAGCCCTCCGGATCAGATGACTTTGTTGAGCGGATATTCAATAATGCCCTGAGCGCCGGCATCCAAAAGTTGCGGAATCAGATCGCGCACCACGCCTGTGTCGACAACGGTTTCAATGGCAAACCATTCTTCCGAATAGAGGCTGGAAATCGTCGGTGCTTTAAGGGACGGCAAAATCTTCATGACGCGGTCCAGATTTTCCTTGGCCACGTTGAGCTTCAGGCCGACTTTGCCCATCGCCAGCAGAGATCCAACGAGCAATGTTTGTATCTGCTCAATTTTTTTACGCTTCCACGGATCGTTCCAGGCCGCGCGGTTGGCGATCAACTGTGTATTGGTTCGCATCAATTCATGGACGATTCTGAGCTTGTTGGCGCGAATGGTCGAACCGGTTTCCGTCACTTCCACGACGGCATCCACCAAGCCGTCAACCACCTTGGCTTCGGTGGCGCCCCAGGAAAATTCCACGCTGACGTTGATTTTCTTTTCGGCAAAATAGCGCTTGGTGAAAGCCACCAGTTCCGTTGAAATGTGTTTGCCTTCCATGTCCTCCAGGGAGCGAATGGGAGAATCATCCCGCACCACCAGCACCCAGCGGGCCTGTCTGGTCGAAACTTTGGAATAGACCAGATCCTGAACCGCCACGACGTCGGAATTGTTTTCCATAATCCAGTCGATTCCGGTCAGGCCCACATCAAGATGCCCGTCTTCGATATAACGCGACATTTCCTGAGCGCGAACCAGCGCACAGGAAATCTCAGGATCATCAATATCCGGAAAATAACTGCGGCTGTCGTAAGTAATACGCCAGCCAGCTTTTTTAAATAATTCAACCGTACTATTTTCGAGACTCCCTTTGGGAATCCCCAGTTTTATAACATTCATTTATACACTTCCTTCGGATCAAAAACCTTTTCACCTATGACGACAAAATCGTCACCCACACGCTTGCGGAAGAAACAGGATCGATGTCCGGTATGGCAGGCGGCCCCGCCTAACTGATCGACCAGCAGCAAAATCGTGTCGTCATCGCAGTCAATATAAATATCTTTCACAATCTGGACATGACCTGAGCTTTCGCCTTTGAGCCATAACTGTTTGCGTGAACGGCTCCAGAACGTCGCCTTGCCGGTTTGGAGAGTTTTCTCCCAGGATTCCCGGTTCATGTAGGCCAGCATTAATATGTCTTTGGTTTCAGCATCTTGGACAATAGCCGGAACCAACCCGTCGGTTTTTTCAAAATTTGGTTCTATCATAATCTCCTTCTTTTCGTGGGTCATTTCCACATAACTTCAATAAACTATGTTAATTAAATTACAAACCCCATTAAATCAAGTAAAATTTTATCGGCCAACCAATCGAATTGAGCCTTGCCTAACCCCTTCATTTCTGATAAAAAATTCCCGCGTAAATTGATCAGAAATTCAAATTAACTACTTCCGGAGGTTTACCAAGTATGTCTTTGCTGGCAGGAGGGGTCATCGGTGCGATTCTGGGACTGATCAGTTTGATTTTTTGGTGGGGTGATTTCCTGACGATTCTGAAAGGAGCAATTCCCATCAGCCTGCTAATGGGGGGATTGCTCGCCATTTATGTAGGTTTCGACGAAATTCAGGATAAAATTCGCGAAGAAAGACATCGCCAGGACGAAGAGTTAGAAAGAGCCAAGGAGGAAATGGAATCGGCCCGGGCTGAAGCCGAGCGTTACAGGGAAGAGCTTAACAAGTTAAAGGAGCCCAAAATTCAAGACTGAAAGGCATTGCATTTCTGAGGTATCGTGCTATATGCACTGCAAGTTTTGATCGACCCGATAAGCGAGCGCATCGAAAAATAAAAAACGGGTCTTTTGCCAATCCGGAAGTGGTATGCTTTGATCTGGAATTCACCTTTGACTGAATAACAGGCCACGGGCTTAGGGAAACCGCTTCGTGGCTTTTTTTATTGAGCAGAGCAAAACGCAAAGAGAGGCAAGGAACTTACATTTAAAGGGAGGGGTTTATGACAAGCAGATTTATGAAATTGATTTCAGCAGCAATTCTTTTTGTTTTTCTGGCAGGAACGCTGGCATTTGCGGCGCCTCCGATTAAAGTCGGAGCTCTTTTCTCCGTTTCCGGACCGGCAGCATTTCTGGGCGAACCCGAACGCAATACCGCTCAGATGGTTGTGGATGAAATTAATAAAGCCGGCGGCGTCAAAGGCCGAAAGCTGGAACTGATCGTCATCGACACGCAGGGCGACCCGGCCAAGGCCGTTCAGGGCGCCAATAAACTGATCAAGGACGATAAGGTTTCCGCCATCATCGGTCCCAGCACAACAGGCGATTCCATGGCCATCATCCCGGTTGTCGAAAAATCAGGAATTCCGCTGATTTCCTGCGCCGCCGGCAGCAAGATCACCGAACCGGTTAAAAAATGGGTTTTTAAAACGGCGCAAAATGATGCGCTGGCCGTGGCCAGAATCTATGAATACCTGCAAGCCAAGAAAATCAACAAACTGGCTATTTTGACGGTGTCCGACGGTTTCGGTTCTTCCGGACGCGAACAGCTTGTTGCGCACGCCAGGGAATACGGCATGGAAATTCTTTCCAATGAAACTTACGGCCCCAAAGATACGGATATGACCGCACAGTTGACCAAAATCCGCGCAGGCGGCGCTCAGGCGATCATCTGCTGGGGAACCAACCCCGGTCCCGCCGTCGTTGCCCGCAACGTCAAGCAACTGGGTATCAAGCTGCCTCTGTTTATGAGTCACGGCGTATCATCCAAGAAATTTATTGAACTGGCCGGCGATGCCGCCGAAGGCATCATGCTGCCGTCGGGCCGCGTCATCGTGGCAAACCAGCTCCCCAAATCGGATCCTCAGAAAAAGGCGCTTTTAAGCTATGTCACCGGATACAAGAAAGTCTATAAAGTGGAAGGCGATCATTTCGGCGGTCATGCCTGGGATGCGATGATGCTTCTGAAAAGCGCCATTGAAAAGGCAGGCGATTCCCCTGCCGCCATTCGCGATCAACTGGAAAAAACGGAAAAATTTGCGGGCATCGGCGGAACGTTCAGTTACTCCGCAAAGGATCACGCAGGCTTGAATAAAGATGCTTTCGTCGTCGTGGAAATTAAAAAAGGAGACTGGAAGCTGGTCAAATAATCAAATGTCGTAACATCAAAAACATTGCGGCGCGGGAACCACACATCCCGCGCCGCAATGTTAACGAAATTCAGCAGGTCAAAATCACTGTTCATGGACAACACAAGCCAATTCGTTCAATATGTATTATCGGGACTTTCCAACGGCGCTATCTATGCGTTGATTGGATTCGGTTTTGCCATCATTCATAACGCCACCGGTATCATCAACTTTGCCCAGGGTGAGTTTGTGATGCTGGGCGGCATGTCTACCATTTTTATTTTGTCTTTTTTGAGTTTGCCGCTTGTCCCGGCCATTGTTCTGGCCATCATCTTTTCCACGCTGGTCGGCATCATCTTTGAACGCCTGGCCATCAGGCCGCTGAAAAACGCCACCCCCCTGAGTCTGGTGATCATCACGATCGGCGCCAGCATCTTTATCCGCGGCGCCGCCATGCTGATCTGGGGAAAAGATACACACGCCCTGCCCGCTTTCTCCGGCAACAATCCTCTTTACATTTCCGGCGCAACGATTATGCCGCAGCATCTCTGGATCTTCGGCATCACAATCCTGATTATCATCGCCAATAAGCTATTCTTCAGTTACAGCATTATCGGTAAAGCCATGCGCGCCTGCGCTTATAACGCACATGCCGCAAGCCTGGTCGGTATCGACGTAAAAATCATGGTGCTATTGTCTTTCGTCGTCAGCGCCGCCATCGGCTCCATGGCCGGCATCATCATTGCCCCGCTCACGATGACAGCCTATGACGTCGGCGTGATGCTGGGCATCAAGGGATTCTGCGCCGTTATCATCGGCGGGATGTCCAGCGGTCTGGGAACCGTGCTGGGCGGACTGCTCATCGGTCTGCTCGAATCGCTGGGTGCGGGATACATTTCCGCAAGTTATAAAGACGCCGTCGCCTTCATTATTCTTCTTTTAATTCTTTTTATACGCCCGGAAGGCTTGTTTAAACAGAAAGAAACGCAACGGGTATAGTTTTTATTATGCTGAAAGAAAAACGCCGGATTTTAATTTTTTTCCTCTTCGCCATCCTGGTTCTTCTGACGCCGTTGTTTTTACAGGGCAGTTATTTTTTGAACGTCCTCGTGTTTATCGGCATTAATACGCTGCTAGCGGTTGCGCTCAATCTGCTTCTGGGCTACGCAGGGCAGATTTCGCTGGGCCATGCAGCCTTCTTCGGCCTGGGCGCGTATATTTCAGGCATCCTGACGACGCGTTATCCTATCGATCCCTGGCTGGCGCTGGTCATTGCAGCCCTGTGTGCAGCGGCGCTGGCCTTTGTCATGGGATTTCCGATTCTCAAACTCAAAGGCCATTACCTGGCGATGGCCACACTGGGTTTCGGCATCATCCTCTACATTATTTTCAACGAAACAGTGGACGTAACCGGCGGCCCTTCGGGTTTATCCGGCATTCCCAATCTGAAACTGGGGCCCCTGACTTTTGATAACGACCGGAACAATTATTACCTGGTCTGGATTGTCACGCTGGGCGTCATGCTGCTATCTATTAATATTTCGCAGTCGCGCATCGGCCGCGCGCTTCGGGCCATCAACGACTCAGAAGTCGCCGCCCGCGTCATGGGTGTCAACGCCCGCATCCTGAAAGTCCAGATTTTTACGGTTTCGGCATTCTTTTCCGCCATTGCCGGCAGTCTTTACGCCCATACCATCACATTTATTTCACCTGCATCTTTCGGATTCAACTTTTCCATCGAACTCGTCACGATGGTCATTATCGGCGGATTGGGAAGCATTTACGGTTCGTTCCTCGGCGCGGCCATCCTGACGATGCTGCCCGAAATTCTGCGGGTGTTCCGCGACTTTGACATCGTCATTTACGGCCTGCTGTTGATTTTAATGACGATCTTCATGCCGGGCGGATTGATCAGCGGCCTGGAGATGCTGGCGCAGTTTGCACAAAACAAATTTTCGGGAAGCGCGGATAAAAATGCTTAGAGTCGAAGGCATAACCCAGATATTCGGCGGGCTGACCGCTCTGGAAGACGTCTCCTTTTCGGTGACGCAAAACGCCATCACCGGCGTGATCGGCCCCAACGGCGCCGGCAAAACAACTCTGTTCAACATCGTAACCGGCCTTTACACCCAGACGAAAGGCGCCGTCTATCTCGGCGAAAAAAACATCTCCTTTTTCGAACCGGAAAAACTGGCCAGACTGGGCCTGGTGCGCACCTTTCAGAATATTGAACTTTTCGGCAAGATGACGGTTCTGGAAAACGTGATGGTCGGGTTGCACACCAAAAGTAAAAGCGGCATTTTATCCTGTTCATTTCGATTGCCCCATCAGATCCGGGAAGAAAAAATGATCCGTGAGAAGGCGCTCAGATGGCTGGATTTTACGGGTCTTGCGGACCTGGCCGATGTGGCCGCTTGTAATCTGCCTTTCGGCAAAGGCCGTCTTCTGGAGATTTCCCGGGCCATGGCCGTGGAGCCGCAGATCATTTTGATGGATGAACCGGCAGCCGGTTTAAACAGCCGGGAAACCGCGGGTATTGCCGAACTGATCCGAAAAATCCGCGATCTGGGCGTCACCATCGTACTGGTCGAGCATGATATGGAACTGGTGATGGATGTTTGCGAATCCATCGTCGTTTTAAACCTGGGCAAGAAACTGGCGGAAGGCACACCGCGCGAGATTCAGGAAAATCCTGCGGTCATCGCCGCTTACTTAGGCGAGGATTGACGGCCATGCTGAGAATCAAAAACATCAACACCTACTACGGTCAGGTCCACGCCATTAAGAATGTTTCCCTGCATCTGGCGGAAGGGGAAATCGTCACCCTGATCGGGGCCAACGGCGCGGGGAAGACAACACTGCTCAACTCTCTGTCGGGTATTGTACCGCCCAGAAGCGGCGAAATTCTTTTCAACGATTCGGAAATCAGCCGTCTGGCGCCTCACGGCATTGTCCGTCTGGGCATCTCCCAGGTGCCCGAAGGCCGGCAGGTTTTCAAGCCCCTTTCCGTGGAAGACAACCTGGAGCTGGGCGCTTATTTGAATTATAAAACTCGAGGCGGCAAGGCCCAGGCCAAAAAAGACATGGAAATGGTTTATGAAATGTTCCCCATATTACGGCAAAGACGAAAACAACTGGCCGGAACCCTCTCCGGCGGCGAACAGCAGATGCTGGCGATCGGCCGCGCGCTGATGGCCAGACCCAGATTGCTTCTTTTGGACGAACCTTCCATGGGGCTTGCGCCGATGATCGTCCAGGAAATTTTAAAAGTCATCGCAAATCTGTCGAAAGAAAAGAAAACAACCATTTTGCTGGTGGAACAAAACGCCCGCGCCGCCCTCAAAATTGCGCATCGCGGCTACGTGCTGGAAACGGGGCGTTTGATTCTGGAAGGAGCGGCCGCCGAACTTCTGGAAAACAAAGATGTCCAGCGGGCCTATCTGGGCAGGGACAAAAAAGAAATCTGGGAAAGATGACTCTGTCATCATTTTTTATCGATGTCATATACTTTTTGCTAGGAGGCATTTTATGAACATTTGGGACCCGACACACGAAAGCATGTCGCGGGATGAACTCGAGCAGTTACAGCTTGAGCGCCTGCAGGCCACCATCAACAGAGTTCACAAAAATGTCATTCATTACCGGAAAATGTTCAAAGAACTGGGCATTATTCCCGAAGACATCAACTCTCTTTCCGATCTGGCCAATCTTCCTTTAACCTCCAAAGAAGATCTCAACACCAACTATCCCTACGGCATGTTTGCCGTCCCGCTTCGGGAAGTCGTGCGCATTCACTCTTCCTCCGGCACGGGCAGCAAACCGGTTGTGGCGGGATACACGAAAAACGACATCCGCATCTGGTCCAATCTGGTCGCGCGGTTCATGACGGCAGCCGGCGTCACGCATGACGATCTGGTGCAGGTCACGTTTCAATACGGCCTGTTCACCGGCGCTTTCGGCCTGCATTACGGCGCGGAAACGATCGGCGCCTCCGTGATCCCCATGGGCACCGGCAATGCCGAAAGGCAGATCATGCTGATGCAGGATTACAAATCCACGGTGCTGGTCAGCACGCCCAGTTACGCTCTGGAACTTGCCGCGCATATGGAACAGATGGGCGTCAATCCCAAATCATTATCGCTCAAAGTCGGATTGTTCGGCGGAGAACCCTGGTCGGAGGGGGTCCGCACGCAGATTGAGCAGGGACTGGCCCTGAAAGCCACCGACAACTACGGGCTTTCCGAAGTCATCGGCCCCGGTATTGCCGGCGAATGCTCCTGCAAAAACGGCCTGCATATTTACGAAGACGCCTTTATTCCCGAAATCATCGATCCGGAAACGGGAAAAGTCCTGCCTAGCGGCACGGAAGGCGAACTGGTGCTCACCACGCTGACCAAAGAAGCGTTTCCACTGATCCGTTACCGGACCGGGGACATTACCAGCCTGGATGACGCCCCCTGCGCCTGCGGCAGAACACTCACGCGCATGAAGCGGGTCAGCCGGCGTTCCGACGATATGCTGATCATTCGCGGCATCAACGTCTATCCGTCGCAGATTGAAGATGCTCTCTACAGCGTGGCTCAAGGCGCTGCCCCGTATCAGATTGTAGTAGACCGCATGGGATTCATGGATCATGTGGTCGTATACGTTGAAGTGACGGATAAAATATTTGCCCTGGAACTGCAAAAGCAGCGGTCTTTCCTGGAATCGGTGAAAAACAAAATCCTCACCGTCACCGGCATTTCCGTGACCGTGAAAGTCGTTGAGGCCGGAAGCTTGCCGAAATCCGACGGCAGGATAAAAAAAGTTTTGGACAAAAGACAAATTTGATCGATCAGCTTCGTAAAAAGCCCTTATAGTGACAGCTTAATAGAGAGGTCGTTATGGTTGAATACGGTGTACGTTTGAAAAGAAGCGGCAAGGTTGCCCTGATAACCTTTGACCGGCCCGAGCGCCGCAATGCCTTCAATGAAGCCATGTGGTCCTCCCTTGAACAGACGGTGGCGGAGCTGAAAGAAAATCTCCCCCGCGTTGTTATTGTCACCGGCGCCGGCAAGGCATTCTGCGCCGGATTTGACATCAATCCCGATAATCCCCAGGTCAGCGGCTTGATTGAGTCGGTGCAAAAGCAGGAACGCCGGCCCGTTGAAAGTCTGATCAAACGCCTGCAATCCGCGGTGAACGATCTGGTGACGCTGCCTGTCCCCATCATTGCCGGCATTAATGGCGACGCTTATGGAGGCGGAGCGGAGCTGGCGTCGCGTTGCGATTTGCGCGTTATGGATCCTCAGGCGGCGATCTGTTTTGCCGAAGTAAAACTTGGCCTCATGACCGATTGGGGCGGCGGACCCGGCCTTACGCGACTGATAGGCGCATCGCGGGCGGCCGATATGATTCTGACCGCCCGGAAGGTTGGGGCTGATGAAGCCCTGAGAATCGGACTCGTCAACCGCATCAGCGCTCCGGGAAATGCTCTCGATGAGGCCATGGTTCTGGCGGAAATGATCGCCCAAAACGGTCCCCGGGCTGTTCGGCATGCTCTGCAAGTCATCAGACAGTCACCGGAACTTCCGATGCAACAGGCCCTGGAGCTGGAGCGCCGGGAAGCAACGACGCTCATTACGTCCGGTGAATGCATCCAGGGAATCACGGCATTTCTCAGCAAGCAGACGCCGGAGTTTCCGGACATTAGCAGCTCGGTCGACAGTAAGGCAATATAGACTCTTTCCAAACGGAATTACCGGTCACCCCGGTCGTGCCCTCTTCCCGGACCGTCTTGCTGACCTCTGTCATGTCCTCTGCCGGGATTATCCTTCGGTCCCTTGTCGTGTCCTCTGCCGGGACCGTCATCTGATCTCCCGCGACGCACTTCGGGATCACGGCGGCTTTCGGATCTTCTTACACCCCAGTTATTTTCTTTTTCCCAGTGTTTATCTCTTTTCCAGCTTTTCCAGTTTCTCTCTGCTTCCGCATGCGGAATAGGCCGGGAATCCCACTGCTGCCCTTTCCAGCGGCGGTCGCGATAATCCTTGCGCCAGCCGGGAGGAACCTGTCTATGGAAAGGCGGCCTGCCTTCATAGAATCTCCAGCCTCTGTCGTAATAGTGGGAACGATACCAGCGGCCTTCCCAGGGACGCCACCACCAGCCGCCGTAGAAAAAGATGTCATCGTCCACATCGGGAACCGAGTAAACATCGGTATTCGGTATGACAATCACATGAGGCGGCACGGGGAAAATAATCGGCGGAGGCAGCGGAATATTGACCCGGACTTTCACGTCAACTTCCGCCATTGCCGATGCCGGGATCAAAACCATCAGAGCCAAAACCATTATTTTAAAGAGTAATTTTTTCATATATTTTCTCCTTTTCGAACTGAATCATTCTGCGATGACAATCCATCGCACTTTCATCAACGAATGACATTAAGGTTAACGCTTTTGAGGGACGATTTCAACCCAATAATCATCCGGGTCATTGATGAAGTATATTCCCATGGCCTTATTTTCAAAGCAGATGCAGCCCATTTTCTCATGATGCGCGTGTGCTGCAGCAAAATCATCAACCATAAAGGCCAGATGAAATTCATTATCGCCCAGGTTATAAGGCTCTTTACGGTCTCGCATCCAGGTGAGCTCCAGCAGATGAGACGTTGTGCCGTCGCCCAAGAAAACCAGCGTGAAACTGCCGTCGGCCGCGTCACGCCGCCTGACCTCTGTAAGATTCAATGCCTCCTTGTAAAAAGCGATGCTTTTCTCCAGATTCAATACGTTAAAATTGTTGTGCGCAAATTTAAATTTCATGATTTTATCCTTTCTTCAATTACCCCCCTGACAACCGACCGCCGGAGAATTATCGACCGGCGATTTCATCAGCATTGTTTATTTTATCAACTATTTTAATTTATTCAATCCGAATGATTTGCTCATCAGCCTGTCGAACGGATCCACCGGCAAACCGGCGACAATCGGCAGCATGACGGATTGCTTGCCCAGTCGAATGATCTTCGGAATTTTTTTGCCAAGCAGTTTATCGACAAGTTTTGTCGAGAATTCTTCAGCCGTCGTCGGATCCTTCTGCGACGCGTTAGCGCGCGCCTGAACATAGGCGGCAACGGGTTGATAGACTGAATTTTCATTCATCCGAATGTTATCTGATGCGGATTCGCCCAGCCGGGACTGAATGGCGCCGGGCTGCACCGTAACCACTGAAATCCCAAAAGGCGCAAGCTCTATCCTAAGCGATGTCGAAAGCAGGTTGACCGCCGCCTTGGTCGCGCAATATGCCCCTGCAAACGGTGTGGCGCAGATCCCCGATACGCTGGCCATGTTCACGATCAAACCGGAGCGCTGTCTGATCATATGCGGAGCAACGGCTTTGGTCAGCGCCACAAGCCCGATCACATTGGTTTCGAATTCACGCCTCAAATCATCGATCGGTAAATCGATCATCGGCCCGATGAGCAGATAACCTGCATTATTCACCAGCACATCAATCCGGCCGGCCCTGGCAATCACTTCCGCAACACAGGCGTCAATCGACGTCTGATCCGTCACATCCAGCGCCGCAATCTCCATTTTTTCTTTCTTCAAATGTGCAATCACTTCCGGCTTGCGCGCCGTGGCGAATACCCTGCACCCCCGCGAGGCGAATTCCCTCGCAAGTGCAAGCCCGATGCCGGAGGAACATCCCGAAATTAACACCACCGAATTTTTGTCCATATCAACTCTCCTTCGTTTCGTTGTTAAGGATACACCGCCGAACTTTACCGCCACGATTTCCTTGACAGACCATCACCATTTCTTTATAGAACTTCACGCGATTAATTATAGCAGATATCAGGTAAAAAAGAACGGGAACAAGAAGAAATTGAAATCGTTTCCAAAAATGAAATTTATGCGATGGCTATTGTTGCCGGCCATTCTCACTATCGCGTTTCCTGCTGCGGCTGAATCACTGATCCTCAAAGACAAGCCATGTTATGATGTGTCCGGATATATGGAATTCCTCTCCGATCCGACAAACAATCTGACCGTGCAGCAAGTTTCTAATCGAACGGACTGGACAGGCACCAAGCATGGCAAGGTTCCCAACCTGGGGCTGACGCAGGCGACGATATGGCTGCGTTTTACGCTTGTCAATCAGGCGGATATCGCGGAAAGATTCTATGTCTCCCTGGAATATCCGGTGCTCAATTTCGTCTCTTTTTACACACACGACGTAAACGGACATTTCCGGGAAGAGCATACGGGAAGCACATCTCCCGCATCCGCCGGTGTTGTGCCCGACCGATCTTTCCTGTTTCCCCTCACTCTGGAGCCCGGCAAAACGACTGTGGTCTATCTGCGGGTAAAGTCCTCATCGAGCCTGACATTGCCCGTCCGAATTTTATCCGATCAGGCTTTGCTTCTCAAAGCCGTTCGGGATTATACGATATACGGCGTTCTTTTGGGCCTGCTGGCCGTGGTCATTCTCTATTTCATTACAGTCGGCTCCTTCCTGTACAAGGGGACTCCCATCTGGCTGGTGCTCTACAGCTTCTTCTTCGGTCTGCATGTGGCCATTCGGGGCGGGTTTATCCATTTTCTCCTGCCGGACGAGGCGATTGGGCTCTATAATCTGCTTCAGCTTGTCGCCGTAGCCGGACTTTTCTTTACGGGAGCCAAATTCTTCCGATTATTTCTTTCTCTGAAAAGCAACTCCCCGGTCCTTGACCGAATCATGACGTTTTTCCAATACCTGGGCTTAATATTCATCTTTATTCCCCTGTTCCCAAAACCGGTGATTATTTCAGTCACCCTGATTCTGATCGTCGTCAATCCTCTGTTTTCGATTGCCCTTGCCTTTTATTTCTGGCGCAAAGGCGTTCCGAACGCCGGTTTTTTTGCCGTCGGCTGGATTGCTGCCCATCTTGTCGCCGTCTACGATTTTTTCCGGATTCACGGCGTGTTTCCCTATCAGCCGTTTGGAGAATGGCCGATCCCGTTTTCCCTCTTCATTGCCCTTCTCTTTTTATCGGCGGCGCTCATCCGGCAAAATGCAGTTGACCATCTTATGGCGGAAACCGATCCGCTGACGCAACTGGCCAACCGGAGAAAACTGGATGAGGCGCTTAATCACGAATGGGACCGCTGCCGGCGGCTGCAATCGCCTCTATCCGTCATCATGGCTGACGTGGATCACTTCAAACAATACAACGATTCATTCGGCCACCGCGCGGGAGACCAGTGCCTGCGCCGCATTGCCGACATTATGGGAAAGCACACCCGCCGGGCAGGTGAACTGTCGGCCCGTTATGGAGGCGAGGAATTCTTCCTGCTTCTTCCCCACCTTGACGCAGACAATGCATTTGCCTTAGCCGAAAGCATTCGCAATACCATAGGAAAACAGGCGGACGGCGGAGCTTTGCGGCACCCGGCGAATATCATCACCATCAGTCTGGGCGTGGCTACCGCAATACCGGGTGAAGGAAAAACCCCGGAAGACCTTGTTCTGGAAGCGGACAAAGCCATGTACGAAGCAAAGCGCGCCGGAAGAAATCAAACAGTAGTCAGTAAGGCGGCAAGCGCTTAAAGTGTCATTGGGATGCATGCCGTATCGGTTAATCTCTGCACCTGTCTGCCCGAACAAGTTTTCTTACCCCCATGCCGGCAAACAGCATAAAAGCCAGGAGTAAAAATACACTCCAGAACAAACCGATATTCAGAGCAAGGGCGCTGAAACCAACGGCGGGCAGCAAGACAGCTCGTACCGCCGCCCGGGCATAGGCCTTTTGCGCAATGAAAGCGGCAAGCGGCGGGGAAACCCGGTAATACCAGCGGACAAAGGCTTGCCCGGCGCTGTTGGTCAAAAGATATGCATCCCGGAAGTTCCGCAGCATACCGACATACGGGTGCAGGTAAGAGCCGAAGGCTGCTGTGGCAACGAAGCAATGTCCGCTCCCCGACGATGATCCCACCTGAACGGTAATCGCGGCGCGAGACGATAATCCGGCGCTGTTGGTGGCGGTTACCGTGATCGTATGGCGTCCCTCCTCCAGATTTTCAACGATCAGTTCGGAACCATAACCCAGTTCACCGGAAATGTCCGACGTCCACCGAATTTTATCGTCGGGCAGTGATCCATCCTGGGGATCATAAGCATCAACCGTCAGAAGAATATCATCTCCCGGATTATAAACTGTTCCCCAGGGCAATTCATCGATCGTTACTTCCGGAAGCTTAAGCGGCACAACAAACTCGGCGCTTTCGGCTTCGCCAAAAAGAACGCCATCGTAAGCGCTGACCCGGATCTTGGCATGGTTGCCGCCCGGAAGCCGGCTGAAATCCTGCGCAAAGGAAGACGTTTCCAGTCCGTCAGCCAGAATCATCCAGCCGGAAGATGCATTGGTCACATCCGGGTTGTACTCTACGGTATATGTAAGATTGTTGCCGTCCGTATCATTTCCCGTCCAGTTAATGGTATAGGCGCCGGTGAGCGTTGTCGTTGTTTGGGGCGTGACGCCGGCCACGGTCGGCGCATGATCACTGACCGGCACTTCGGCCAGCACCGCACCGTTTTTAACGATCCGGAACTTGACCGTGCCGGCAGGGAAATTGATGACGCCCTCAAAAGGCGCATTCGTTAATGTCCGCGGGGGATGCACCATATAAAATTGGACGGTAAAAGACGTCGAGGCCAGCACGGTCCCGGCGAGGTTAACCGCCTGCACCATCAGGGAACCGGTTGAATCGCTGAGAGTGACGGTATCCGTATAACTCTTCCAGGGATTTATTTCGACGGTGTCCGTGTTGGAAAGGGTTCCGGAAAAACTGACAAACCGCTGAGTGCTTGCCGATGTTGCCACAACCCTGGAAACTTTTGTGAGCCCTGCTTCCTGCCTGACCAGTCTCCTGAAAAGCCAGTCATAGCTATCCTTCGTAATCCACATCTGGCTTTGCCAGGCGCCGCTGGCGCTCATAAAGTCGGCCATTTCCGGGAGAATTCCCCGGCCAGTCACATCATAGGGATGATCGGAGGCGGACACCTGGGCGCCATTGATCATCGTTACACCATCCGTACCCGCGAGGGTGGAGGCAAGACGACCGGCTGTACAACTGACGACAACGCCTTCCGGAAGCCCTTTGTCCCAGTCGCGGCCCTGGAATGCATTCGGAGCGGGATTGACGCTGCAGCGGATGGAGGATGTTTCCTTACCGTCATAAGTATCGCCAATGCCATACTGATGAGCTATTTCATGGGCAACCGTGCCGGGCGCGTCGTCGTCACCGGCTACAACCACAACGGACTTGGAGCCCAGATAGGCGTAACCGGCCAGGCCCGAACCATTTTCCTGGATCAGCGACTCTTTGATAAATCCCATGACAAAATCATAACATCCCTCGCTCTGGGGGCTTGTTTTACATTTGGAGGGAATGAGGTTATCCAGAGTATCCGATAGTTTTTTACAGCCGCTCCAATCAGCTTTCGCCAGATTATAGGAGGCTGCCGAGGCGTCCAGAACCGTTTCACGGATTTTCCAGACCAGATTATCCTCCGCCAGCGGATAGACTTTTTGCATGAAATCGCCCATCGTCTTCCATTTTGTGTCGGAGATGGACTTGATGCCGCCGCTTCCATAGTTGGCCTTAACGGCCACGGCCAGGATGCGTATTTTGGCGCCGGTGGAAAACACATAGGGGTCGGAAACGGCGGTCGTCCCGTTAACAAAAGGCTGAAACGTATAGGTCCCCGCCGCCCAGTTTCCGCAGGACGCCATATTCTTGCATAAAAAATCAACCGTGTTCACATATCCCCAGGTGTTTTTAGGATATATTCTAAAAACCGGTTGGCCGTCGCGCCATACATTCACATAGGTATTTTCCGAATCAATCATTGCGGACGTACTTAAAGACACGCGCACGACCGTATTTTTACCGGCCACGAAATACTTGTGATTATCTTTTTGTACACCCAGAGCCTGATTGACTTCGATGCCGGTGAGCATTGTCAGGTACTGAGCGGGGACACTACCCGCAGGGAGTAAGACACTCCACATCAAAATAAAAATCAAAACGGCGGTAAATTTGCCGCCAATGAAATGATTATTATTGTGTTTATGACGATTTCGATCTTTATTTCCGGATGAGATCATAGATATTCCTGAGTGGTTGACATGGATATATTTGTTGCGATTTACTGCCCTTGAGTTCTGCCCAGAAGACAACATTCCTTTTAACAAAAGGTTACATCGGTCGATTGAGTTTTATACTTTAAGATAACTATAAGCTGGAAATTGTTTTGCTTTCAATTCAGATACGCCGCTTATATCATGTCAACAATTCGTTATCCATTGTCACTCCGTTTCGTCTCATTCTTTAGGATACCCGACCGCCTGCACCAGAATGATTCTCTGCTGATCGCGAAGCTTCATGTCCTTGCCCAGCGCGTTGCGGTCGATCATCCCGCGGACACCCGTAACCAGCCCTTCCGATGCGCAATAGAGATACACATTTTGAACGATGATCCCCGTATCAGCGGCCGAATAAAGGATTTTATCTTCCTGATCCGCGCCAAAACCCATTTTCGCAAAGTCAGCCACATAAATCAGTTGAACAGGAGCCCCGGCAACCGACAGCCGTTCCGGCTGAAGAAAGACTGTTGTGTATTTGCGAAGATCACTTTTCAGCGCCGGCTCCAGCGCATGCGTTCTGGCGTTGTAAAGGAAAAGCCCCTCCTCCATCGCGACATAGATATCGACCTCCTGCCAGTTAAGGGCAGTTGCCGCCGTGCGCTTGTCGCTGTCCGGCCGGTTGATCCCCGAGGCCGCCCACAAGAGATGGGAAAGCACATCCACCGGCAACTTCTTCGTGCTGAACAACCGGTCCGTCTTGCGGTCTTTCAGACACTGCATCAGAGGCTTCCCGCGTTTCATATCCGGCGGCGAAAGCTTGATCAGCGCCAGATCGGCGGCGAGGGAGGTTGAAAGGAAAAAGAATACGATAGCTGAAGTTAATAGAATTTTTTTATGCATGTGGGTGCCTCAATTGATTATGCAGTTATCTTCAAAATGATGCGCGTTTACTTCGAGATAAAGATCATCCTGAATTTTACGAACCATCTTTACACAATCGATATGAGTCTTTTTCAATTTTGGTCACCTCTCTTGGAGAGTAAATTTGAATAGGCTTATACCCCAACTCAAGATTAACTGAATTATACAACATTATTTTATCAAATCGTACAATATATTTAAAATTCCAACCCACGCCCCCCTCCCTCGATCCCTCCCGCAAGGGGAGGGAAGAATCTACCGAACAATCGCCCTAAATACGGCCGAGAACATCCATCCCACAGGGGTAAGGAAGAATTAATAAATGTCGTTCGAAGTGGTAAACGCAGCGGACACATCGAGAAGCGTTATAACGAAAATAAACTACTTGAGGTGAAAGAGGATTCTTATTTCAATTTATCGAGGAATGTGCGGAAGGAATCAATGGGCTGGGCGCCGACGATTTTGTACTGGTTGTTAATGATGAACAAGGGAATTCCCGTTAATCCGAGCATGCGCCCTTCTTTTGTGGCCTCAGCCAACCGCAATGCATAGCGTTCATCTTTAACCGCGGTAAGCGTCGCCTCCACATCCAGACCGCTTTTTTCGGCCATGGCGGCAATCACCTCCGGACGACCGATATCCTGCGCCTCCGTCATATACGCCTTGAACATGTTTTCATGAAACGCGTCATAGCGGCCCATCTCGCGGGCGTATTCGGACGCCATCAGCGCCATGCGGGAATTGGAAAGGAGGTTGTGCTCGTTAAAGATGATGCCCAGTTCATTGCCGCGCGCCCGCAGATTTGCATAAAAGGGGGCCAGATCCATGCCCTTGAAACGCTCCGAAAGCAGCATGCCCGCGGGCGGTGTTTCGGGATGCAACTCGTAGCTCACCCACTCGTCTTCAATCGGGTAGTCTTTTTTTAACAGATCGACAATAGCCTTGCCGATGTAACAGAAAGGTCAAACGTAGTCGGAAAATATTTTGAAATGGATGATCATTTGCTTCACCCTCCCTCAATCCCTCCCGGTTAAGGGAGGGAAGAGAGAGATGGAATAAATGTTGTTCTGTCTAGCCCAAACGTTTTTCAAGAGCGTCGAGTTCTTTTTTCAGTTCTTCGGGCAGGCGATTGCCGAATTTGGCGTAGTGTTCACGGATGCCTTTGACTTCATTCTTCCATTCGTCTTTATTGACGTCAAGCAGTTCCTTCATATCGGCTGCGGTGACACTCAGGCCGGTCGTGTCGATCGCATCTTCGGTGGGCATATAGCCGATCACTGTTTCATTGGCTTTGCCGGTTCCTGCGCACCGTTCGAAGACCCACTTCAACACGCGGCTGTTTTCGCCGTAACCGGGCCACAGCCATTTGCCGTCTGCCGTCTTTCTGAACCAGTTAACATAAAAGATTTTGGGCAGTTTGTCTGCCGTCGTTTTGGCGCCGATGTTGATCCAGTGCTTGAAGTAATCGCCCATATTGTAGCCGCAGAAAGGCAGCATGGCGAAGGGATCGCGACGTACCTGTCCGATGTTTGCAGAGATGGCCGCGGCGGTGATTTCGGAACCGACAATCGAGCCCAGGAACACGCCGTGATTCCAGTTAAACGACTGATGAACCAGCGGAATGGTGGAGGGACGGCGGCCGCCGAATAAAAATGCGCTGATGGGCACGCCTTTGGGATCTTCCCAGGCAGGATCAATCGCCGGACACTGTCTGGCCGGAGCGGTAAACCGGGAGTTGGCATGGGCGGCCACTTTGCCGCTGTCTTTGGTCCAGTCATTGCCCGTCCAGTCGATGATCTTACCGGCCGGAGCGTCATAGCCGATGCCTTCCCACCAGACATCGTTGTCTTCCGTCAACGCGACATTGGTGAAGATGGTGTTCTTTTCAATCGCCTTCATGGCGTTATAATTGGAATCCAGCGATGTGCCGGGAGCAACGCCAAAGAAACCGGCTTCCGGATTGATGGCGTACAAACGGCCATCCTCGCCGAATTTCATCCAGGCGATGTCGTCGCCTACGCATTCCACCTTCCATCCGGGGATGGTGGGGATCAGCATGGCAAGATTGGTTTTACCGCAGGCCGACGGGAAGGCGGCGGCCACATATCTTTTTTCTCCCTGAGGGTTTGTGATGCCGAGAATCAGCATGTGCTCGGCCAGCCAGCCCTGTTCTCTGGCCATGACCGATGCAATACGCAACGCGAAGCACTTCTTGCCCAGAAGCGCGTTTCCGCCGTATCCGGAGCCATAGGACCAGATCGTTTTTTCTTCCGGAAAATGGGAAATGTATTTTTTCTCAATCGGAGCGCAGGGCCACTTGCCGCCGTCGTTTTCTCCTTCAGCCAGGGGTTTTCCCACCGAGTGCAGACAGGGAATAAACACGCCGTCTTCGCCCAGAACGTCGAGAACCTTCTGGCCCACGCGGGTCATGATGTGCATGTTGGCCACAACGTAGGGCGAATCGGTGATTTCAATGCCGATCTGGGCGATGGGCGAACCGACCGGTCCCATACTGAATGGAATCACATACAACGTGCGGCCCTTCATACAGCCGTCATAAAAGCCGGTCATGGTTTTCTTCAATTCTTCCGGATCAATCCAGTTGTTGGTGGGACCGGCTTCATCCTTGGTCTTCGATGCGATATAGGTGCGGTCTTCCACGCGCGCCACGTCGGAAGGATCGGATCGAAAAAGGAAGCAGTTCGGGCGTTTGGCGGCATTCAGGGGAGTGGCCAGACCGGAATCGACCATAATCTTGATCATGGCATCATATTCTTTCTGGGAGCCATCGCACCAGTAAACTTTTTCCGGTTTACACATTTTGGCCATTTCATCCACCCAATTAATGAGCTTCTTGTTTTTGGTCATACTACTGTCGTTCATGTGTTGTCTCCTTTATGTGTTCTTATCATTAGCCTTATCAGGCCCGTTTGCGTTGATTTATTAAGATGTCACAGAACCCGCAAATGGGATTAGATAATATAGAAATATTGAAATAGCAATAAGAATTTCAAGCCGGATGTGCATTAAAAACAATGTACTATTTTCATTACTTTATTTTATTCAATAGATATGATGTGAGATTTCTTCGTGTAATCTGGCATGGGTAACATCCCGCATCAAACACCTGATCATGGCTATTTCAGATATGCAGAAAATAAAAACAACAATCCTACAATTGATGCAACTCCCAGAATGATCATGCTTCCTATCCGGATCGCCTGCATGACCATCTGCCGGGTCTGGGCGTGATCCAATCCGGCAGCGCCGTGGTCTTCCGAAGGCGAATATGGAGGCAATTGTTTTCCCCGGATAATAAAATTCCATCCTGAAACAATCAATAATCCACCCATGATGGCGGCGGTAAGCACTGCGGATATTTCGGCTCCGCCTATCCAGGCCAGCCCCATTGCAATAATCAGGATGATTCCTGCAATGATCACGACCCAGCCGCAAACGATCCAGACCTTCCTCAAACTTATTCCCCCCGAAGCTTACGCCTTGATCCTTCAGCCTTCAGCCTTTGGTCTTCAGCCTATTTTTAGTGCGCTTCGTCCCAGTTTGCTCCCGCCGCAATCTCCACCTTCAGCGGCACCTTGAGTTTAATGACTTCTTCCATCTCTTTTTTGACCAGCGCCATGACGTCTTCCTTTTCTTTGACGGGTGCTTCGACGATCAGTTCATCGTGTACCTGCATAATCAGGCGGGCGGCCAGATTCCTGCGGACCAGCAGCCGGTCGATGTTGACCATCGCCACCTTAATGAGGTCGGCGGCCGTGCCTTGAATGGGGGTATTGATCGCCATGCGTTCGGCAAACTGGCGGACGGCGGGAACGTTGCTTTTAAGTTCCGGCAGATAGCGGCGGCGGTTTAAAAGCGTGCAGACATAACCGTCGCGCCGGGCGCCTTCCAGAATGCCGTCCAGATAAGCGCGGACTTTTTTGTAGCGCGCAAAATAGCCTTCGATATACGCCTGCGCGGTCTTCTGCGGGACGCCCAGTTCTTTAGCCAGGCCGAAGGCGCTCATGCCATAGAGGATGCCGAAGTTGATGACTTTGGCCTGCCGGCGCATATCGGGGCTGACCATCTGCGGAAAGACGCCGAAAACATCGGAAGCGGTTCGCGTGTGGATATCTTCATCCGTGGCAAAAGCCTCCAGCAGCGTTGCGTCTTCCGACAGGTGCGCCAGCACGCGCAGTTCGATTTGCGAATAATCGGCGGAAATCAGAACTGATCCGGGAGCGGCGATAAACGCCTGGCGGATTCTTTTTCCTTCCATCGTCCGGATCGGAATGTTTTGCAGATTGGGATTGCTGCTGGAGAGCCTTCCGGTAGCCGCCACAGTCTGATTGTAGGATGTATGAATACGCCCGGTCTGCGGATGAATCAGCGCCGGAAGCGCATCGACATACGTCGATTTGAGCTTGGCCAGAGAGCGGTAGGCCAGGATCTCCGCAGGCAGTTCATGGCCTTTGGCCAGTTCGGAGAGAACGTCCACATCCGTGGAATAGCCTTCCTTTGTCTTTTTGCCCTTGGGCAGTTTCAGTTTTTCAAACAAAATCGTCTGCAACTGTTTGGGGGAATTGATGTTGAATTTCTCTCCGGCCAGACGGTATATTTTTTCTTCGGAAAGAGATAACAACTGCATCAACTCTTCGGACATTTGTTTTAACAGAGCGGTATCCAGCAGAACACCCTTTTTTTCCATGGCGGCCAGCGTGAAAAGCAGGGGCATTTCCACCTCGCGGTAAAGCGACTCCGCGCCCGTCTCCTGAAGTTTTTTATTCACAACCGGGGCCAGAGCCGCAATTGACTCCGATCGATCCGCTGAATATTCGGCCATCTTATCGACCGGCGCCGCGGCCAGCGTATAGCTTTTACCCTTGCCGCCGGATATATCATTGACGCCGGGGATTCTTTCATGAAGACACTCCCACACGACTTCATCGAGTTCGTAGGAGTGCCTGGCCGGATTCAGCAGATAGGCGGCCAGTTGCAGATCTTCAGCGGCTTCGATGCTGAACTGATCCAGCGATACCAGCGCCGTTTTCAGATCATAAACGAATTTTTTGATTTTACTGTTTTCAAATACAGGCGACAACGCATTCAAAACATCTTTTTCTTTCAGTTGTGTTTTCTGATCGGCATGGCCGAGCGGCGCGTAAAAAGACGTCCCTTCGGTATGCAATCCGATGCCGATCAATTGCAGCGGCGGATTTTTCTCCCAGATCAGGTCACAGGCGAATTCTTTACAGCCGGATAATTTCCCGACCAAATCTTCCAGCGCCGCGCTGTCTGCAACCGTCGTGCATTCCTTCGCCGGTCTGGCGCTGTTTGTTTTGATTTGCTGCAGAAGCGTTGAAAATTCAAATTCACTGAAAAGCTCCGTCAATCGTTCATTATCGGGTTCCCTGCGCGCTGCATTCTGAAAATCAAAATTCATATCGATATCCGTGCGGATCAGGGCAAGCTGACGGCTGAGCCTCGCCTGATCGGTATACCGGCGGAAACTTTCCCGCAGCTTCACATTGCGAAGATTCTCTGAATTGGCAATGACCGCCTCCACCGTTCCGTATTCTTCGATCAGCCGCTGAGCGGTTTTCGGGCCGATGCCCGGCACACCGGGGATATTGTCGGAGGTGTCGCCCATCAGGCCCAGAATTTCGACGACTTTATCCGGCCCCACGCCGAATTTTTCTTTGACGGCCGCGGCATCGTAAACTTTATCTTTCATGGTGTCGACGAGACTGACATCATCGCCAACCAGTTGCATCAAATCCTTATCGCCGGAAACAAGCGCCGTGCGCCAGCCCAGAGCGTTCGCTTTCACGGTCAACGTCCCGATCAGATCATCCGCCTCGATACCCTGTTTTTCCAGCACACAGATCGAAAAAGCGCGGATGACATCCTTGATTAGTGGCACCTGGGGAATCAGATCCTCGGGCATGGGTTTACGCGTGGCCTTGTAGTCTTCGTACTCCTCGTGCCGGACGGTGGGTCCCTTCAGATCGAACGTCACCACCACATAGTCGGGATCGAGATCACGCATCAGTTTGAGGAGCATGGTGGTGAAGCCGTAAACGGCGTTCGTGGGCACCCCTTTGGAATTGGTCAGGGCCGGTATTGCATAATAGGCGCGGTAGAGATAATTGCTGCCGTCCACCACGGCCAGAAGCGGTTGTTTGCGTTGATTCATTCTGAAGTCCTGGCGAGTTTTTATGACTGCAACGCCTGCCTGTTTTGTCCGGAAAAGCAGGCAGGCGGATAAATAAAATTTGTCTTCTATTCAGCAGGCTTTTCGGAATCTTCGGACTGCTTTTGTTGCTGTTCCATCTGCTGCCTGTACTTCTGGGCCATTTCCTCCGCCTGTTTGCGCATCGCATCGGCCGACTTTTGCATCTCCTCGGCTGATTTGCCGTATTCTTTTTTCATGTCTTCGCCCATCTGACGCCATTTTTCAACCTCTGTAGACATGTGTCTGGCTTTGTACTGTCCGTAAACGCTTAGAAGTGCAAAGATCGCCCCGATGATGCCGAATACCAGCCAGGCCTTTTGCGATTCAAGATTGTGAACATGGACGCTGGCCATCACCACATAGAATATCATGATCGCCGCATTGATGACGGCGCCGGCGTAAGGCACGGCGTTGATGATCGCCATAATGGGAGAAAGAGCCATCAGATAGGCGCCGCAGCGATAAGCCGCTTCGTAATCTTCGGTTGAGCCCATCAGCTTCCAGATCACAAAAAGGATGGCGCCGCCGATGAAACTGCCGACAGCGGTTGCAATGGGCATGACGATAATCATCGACAAAGAGGACATCGCACTGCCTGCATGCCCGGCCTGCCCCAGACCGAAGAGGCCTAAAATGGCATAGATGACCCCGCTCGCCAATCCCATGATGACGGCAAAAACAAGCGGCTCGACATAGCCGCCGGTTTTGGACATCTGCTGAAAAAATTCAGCCGGCCTGGTAACAACGTTGATGGCCGTTTGCGGCATGGCTGCAAAATTAATGTCTTTGGATTCCATCGTATTTACCTCCTTTACAAGTCAAATGACGCGTTGATTTTGAATACTCTCACCGCCCGCATATCCAGGATATCCGTCACGCCGGTCTTATCTTTGACATCCTGAAGAAATGCAGCAAGGTCTTCCGCTGTTGCAGCGCTCACGGTAAACCAGATGTTGTAGTCGTGGTCGCGCCGATAGTTGTGAGTAACTCCTTTGCCGGCGTTAACGATCTGCACAAAGCCGTCTATCTTGTCCTCCGGCACACGCGCCGCGCACAGGGTGCTTACGCGTCCGAGTTTCACTCCGTCAAATACCGCGCCAATCCGGCGGATAATCCCTTCGTCCTTCAGCCTCCGGATGCGCGACAGAGCTTCGTCCTCGTCAATCCCGCACCGGCGGGCGATCTCTTCAAACGGCCGTTCTTCCAGTGGGAATTCCTTCTGCAGGATATTCAGCAGCTTTTTATCAATTGCGTCCATGTTTCGGCTCATAAAGGCATAACGGTTCTTCGGACAGGTAGTCGCCTGTTGACTCATACGCTCTTGCGCGGCAACCGCCGCAGACTTTGATAAACTCGCAGCGGCCGCATTTGCCGCCGTACTTGCCGTAATCGCGCAAATTGCGGAACACTTCCGATTTTTCCCAGATCTCGCCGAAGCTTTGTTTCCGGACGTTGCCGCAGTCGAGTTCCAGATACCCGCACGGCTGCACCTGGCCGACATGCGAAATAAAGCAGAACGTGATGCCTCCCAAACAGCCCCGGGTAGATTCATGAAAGTGGCCGCCGGCTTTCTTGACGGGCTTTTCGCCTTTGGGTTTGTTCTGATGCATGATCCGGAAATAATGCGGCGCACACGTCGCTTTAAGCTGAATCTCGCACGTCATGCTCTGCTCATGAAACCACATCAGGGTTTCTTCGTAATCGGCGGCGGTGATGGCTTGCTGGGCCAGATCTTTCCCCCGGCCGGTCGGCACCAGAAGGAAAATATGATGCGCCGCCGCGCCGATCCGAAGCGCCATGTCATGGATCTCTTTGATCTGATGCAGGTTGGCGGTTGTAATGGTCGTATTGATTTGAAATTCCATACCGGCTTTTTTCATGACGCCAATACCGCGCATGGCGCCGTCAAACGCGCCGGACTCGCCGCGGAAATCATCATGGCTTTGGGCGTCGGGTCCGTCAATGCTGATGCTCACGCGCTGAATACCGGCGTCGATCATTTTGCGAACGGTTGCTTCATCGACCAGCGTTCCGTTGGTCGCCATCACCATGCGTAGCCCTTTGCCGGTTCCGTAGGCGGCGATTTCAAAAATATCCGGCCGCAAGAGCGGCTCGCCGCCCGTGAGAATAATCACCGGTTTGGATACGCCGGCAATGTCGTCCACCAGACGCAGGCACTGTTCAGTCGAAAGTTCGCCCGGATAGGGCCCCAGATGCGAAGCCGCGCGGCAG
Organism: Smithellaceae bacterium; assembly: GCA_963682105.1. GTDB lineage: Bacteria > Desulfobacterota > Syntrophia > Syntrophales > Smithellaceae > UBA8904. The sequence continues at coordinate 4,963,618 of OY821638.1, read as the reverse complement.
TGTTTGCAGTTGAGGTTGCAACTGCGCGTCACTTCCCAGGCGATCATACGGCAGGTATATTCTCCGGCCGGTCGATCAGGTGATGTCATCATATAAATTCTTCCAGTTCGAATTGGTCTGTTCTATTAATTTGCGTATTGAATCACTGTCTGATTCTTTTAATAATCGTTCATGTTCTATTGCGGCAGCCATGCATTCATGAAGTTCAAACCAGACAAGCTTTTCAGTTTTATTGTCCCGATGTTCCCTCAATCCATCCGTAAGGCTGGACGTCATGCCGACACGCAAAGTTCCATCCTTTTCGTCTGCAAGGATATATACCGATGGATGCTTGAACATACAATCTCTTGCCTGAAACTTTTCACCGGTCCATACTTTACAGTTTGAACCGAAATATTTGGTCCAGTCAGCATGACTGAACCAAGAGAAAACCTTGCACCTTGTACCTTGTTCCTTGAACCTTATTTTTTCAGCACCTTCGCCAGATCCTTTGCCCAGTACGTAATCAGGATATCCGCGCCGGCGCGCTTGATGGCAGTGACGGACTCCATCATGGCTTTTTCTTCCTCCAGCCAGCCCAGCTCTGCTGCGGCCTTGATCATGGAGTATTCGCCGCTAACATTATAGGCTGCCAGCGGCAGGTCGAATTCCTGTTTTGCGCGGCAGATGATGTCGAGGTAAGCCAGCGCAGGCTTGACCATGATGATGTCTGCGCCTTCGCTGACATCCATCGAGATTTCCCGGATCGCTTCGTCGGCATTGGCGGGGTCCATCTGATAGGCTTTGCGGTCGCCGAACTGAGGCGCGCTTTCGGCCGCTTCCCGGAAAGGACCATAGAAAGATGACGCATATTTTGCGGAATACGCCATGATGGGAATGTCATCCAGCGCATTTTCATCCAGCGCCTCGCGGATGGCGGCAATCTGGCCGTCCATCATGGCTGAAGGCGCAACCATATCCGCGCCGGCCTTCGCATGCGACAGCGCCGTCTCGGCCAGCACTTCCAGCGTGGCATCGTTTTGCACCTGCCCTTTTTCAAGAATGCCGCAATGACCGTGACTGGTGTATTCGCAAAGGCAGACATCGGTGATGACCAGAATATCCGGCGCCTCATTTTTCACCCGTTTGACTGCCTGCTGGACGATGCCGTCTCTGGCGAATGCGCCGGTGCCCTGTTCGTCTTTTTTAGATGGAATGCCGAACAACAGGATCGCCGGGATGCCCAGTTCATAGGCTTCGCGCGCTTCTTTCGCGATGTAGTCCACCGACATCTGAAATTGTCCCGGCATGGAATTGATCGGCTTTTTCACGCTTTTTCCCGGCACGGCAAAGAGCGGATACACCAGGTCGTCCACGGATAATTTCGTTTCGCGAACCAGCCTGCGGAAAGGGTCGTTTTTTCTTAATCGGCGCCCCCGGTATTCTGGAAACTGCATGATCTAGTCCTCCTTTTTGGATATTTCTTCGTCCGTCAGATAGCAGGCCGGATCAGGCCCCCACACATCGCCGGCCGCTTCCGCCCGCGCGCGGAAATTACCGCCGCAAACCGAAAGCCACACGCAGGTCGCGCAGCGCCCGGTAACATGTTTTTTCTTTGCTTTTAATTTCATCAAAAGCTCGTTTTTCTCATCCGTCCAGATTTGGCTGAAAGGTTTTTGCCGGACGTTGCCCAGCGGCTGATTGCGCCAGAACTGGTCGGCATACACCTCGCCGTCCCAGCTCACACAGCCGATGCCGACACCGGAGGAATTGCCTTCATTCATTTCCAGAAGTTCCAGCACCTCTTTGGCGCGCGCCGGGTTTTCTTCTTTCATTTTCAAGTACAGATAGGGCCCGTCGGCATGATTATCGACGGTCAGAATTTCCGGCGCCAGGCCGTCGTCAAACATGGTCTTGGTTCTGGCGGCAATCAGATCGAGAAGTTTGCGCGATTCTTCATGCGTCAGATCTTCCTCGCGCAGCTTGGATGCGCGACCGGTATAAACCAGATGATAAAAACACATACGTTCGATTTTTTCTTTGCGAAGCAGGTCGAACATATCGGGAACATCGGCGATATTGTGTTTGTTCACGGTAAAGCGCAGTCCCACCTTGATGCCCGCTTCCCGGCAGTTGCGAATGCCAACGATTGCCTGCTCAAACGCGCCTTTCGTCCCCCGAAAACGGTCGTGCGTTTTCTGAAGACCGTCCAGGCTCACGCCTACATAAGACAGGCCGATTTTCTTGAGTTTGGCCGCAATGTCTTTCGTAATCAGCGTACCGTTGGTGGAAATCACCGCGCGCATGCCTTTGTCTGTCGCGTATTGCGCCAGTTCCAGAAGATCGGGCCGCATCAGCGGTTCGCCTCCGGAAAACAGCAGCACCGGCGCTCCGAAAGCCGCCAGATCGTCGATCATTTTCTTTGCTTCTTCCGTCTTCAGTTCATCGGGGTAATCGATGTTGGCGGAATTGGAATAGCAGTGAATGCACTTCAGATTGCAGCGTCGCGTCATGTTCCAGACAACAACGGGTTTTTTATCCGACGAAAATTGCAGCAGATGCGACGGAAGCGCTCCGGAATGCCGGTTGTAGCGCAGCACATCCGATGGTTCCACCGCCCCGCAGTATAGTTTGGAGATGCCAATCATTCTATCATCCTTCCTCAATCCCTCCCCCTCAAGGGAGGGAGAAATCATTTGGATATGGCCTGCAATTCTTTGCAGCCGTCATCATTGCCCATATTGCATGCTTTCCTGAAATCTTCACGGGCCTGAATCTTTTTCCCTTTTTTCAGATACGCCCGGGCCCGGTTAACATAAGGCGTCTCGTATTTCGGATCAAGCTTAATGGCTTTTGTCGCATCACTTACCGCCTTGTCGTAATCACCTTTCGCAAGATACGCATAAGCCCTGTTATTATAAGCGTATGCGTAATTCGGATCGCAACTGACAGCGCTCGTGTAGTCCCGGATGGCTCCATCCACATTACCTTTCCAGCGGTTAATTACACCGCGGGTATTATATGCCTGTGCATACCGGGGATTCAGTTCCAGAGCATGATTCAGATCCTGCATGGCCCTGTCCAGCTCATTTTTCGTTTTATAAACTTCCGCCCGATTGGTGAAAGGCTGAGCGTCACGGGGATTGAGTTCAATGGATTTATTATAATCATCAATAGCCTGATCTAGCCTGTTGGTGTTTACGTAAACAGCGGCGCGATTATTATAGGCCAAAGCATACTTCGGGTCGATTTCGATAGCGCGATTGTAATTGACAAGCGCTCTGCCGTAATCTTTTAACTCCAGATACGCATTGCCTCGGTTATTATAATAATAAGCATTTTCAGGATTGATCATAATGGCCTGGTTAAAATCTTCAATCGCTTTTTCATACAGACGCAATCGCCTGTGAGCCGACCCCCGGTTATTGTAAGCTCCGTCGCTTTGCCCGTCGAGCTTGATGGCTCGATCCGCATCCTTCACCGCCTCGGCATAAAGCCCTTTTTCACTTTTCGCCCATGACCTGTTTTTCAAAGCCAGAACCGACCCGGGGTCGATTTCGATGGCTCTGGTGTATGCGCCTATGGCCACTTCAACATCACCGCGATTGACAAAATCATTGCCTTTTTCGATCCACTGATTGGCCTTGAATTTCTTTTCTTCGGCGGCAATTTGCTTTTCCAGTTTGACTTTATCAGCGTCTTGGGCTGCGGCCATCTGTTTTTTCAGATCGTCGATTTGCTGCTGGCTTCTATCGTAAGCTTCTTTGACCCTGTTAAATTCGTCGACGACGTCCCGATCTTTGACCCGCCTGGCCATGGACGATATGCTGTCGGGGTTGATTCTGGCTTTAATCTTGACCCAGAAGTTAAAACCGTCGCCCACAACGGTTCGTTTTTTATCAAGGACGGATACTTCCATCACGCCTGCGGCCAGCACCTGCACTTCGTCTTTCGTCAAGACAAAGTTGTTGACCTTGCTGTAACTTTCCACATAAGTGCCCGCCTCTTCCACGGCGGCGCGCTTGGCGGCAAGTATCGCTTTCTCTTCGGCCGTGACGGGCGTCTCCCCGTCTCCCATGTTGTAAGTCCCTTCAGCGACGATAACTTTTACTTCGGCGCTGGCGCATAAAGGCAGCGCCAGCAATGCCAGCAGAAAAAACGGCAGGATAATTTGTACGGGTCTTTTCATGGCATACTCCTAGACGTTTTGGTTAAAGTGCCTCATTAAAGACTTTACCAGCCCCTCCATCGTATACTCCTGCTGCATGATATCAATTTTAAAACCCGCTTTTTGAGCCGTCTGAGCCGTCACCGGGCCGATGCAGGCAATCTTGACGCCGGAAGGCAATACATAATCCGCGCCCATAATCTCGATAAAATTGCTGACCGTCGACGAACTGGTAAATGTTATCACATCCACATCGCCATTATCGATCAGAGCGGCCAGCTCTTCTTTCTTCCGGCCGGAATTAACGGTCCGGTAAGTTTTGGCGACAGTGACTTCCGCCCCCTGTTTTCTCAACGTATCAGGCAGAATATCGCGGGCCTTTGCCGCACGCGGAATCAGAATTTTCATTCCTTTAATATCCATGGCGGCAAACGACTTTAAAATGCCTTCGGCGATAAACTCATCCGGCACCAGATCCACGCGAATGCCTCTGGCTTCGATCTGATGCGCCGTCGCCGGGCCGATGCAGCATATCTTCATTCCCTTGAGATCGCGCACATCCTTTCCCTTCTGACGCAGCCGCTCAAAAAAGAAATGAACGCCGTTGGCGCTGGTGAAGATCAGCCAGTTAAAGGTTTCAAGTTGATCCATGGCTGCATCCAGTTCCGTCCAGTCCGCAGGCGGCTCAATGGCAATCGTCGGGAAAGCAATCGGATGAGCCCCTTGCGCCGCCAGCAGTTTAGCCAGATCATCCGCCTGCCGCTCCGGCCTTGTGATCACCACGCCTTTGCCGAAAAGCGGTTTTGTATCGAACCAACGCAGCGTATCGCGCAATTCAACAACCTTGCCCACCACCAGAATGGCCGGCGGCTTGAACCGTTTGGCCTGCGCCAGCTCGACAATATTGGATAATTTCCCGGTGATGATTTGCTGCTCGGGCAACGTCCCGCGGCGAATCAACGCCGCCGGCGTTTCCGGCGACTTTCCGCGCGCAATCAATGCTTCGGTGATCTGGCCCAGATTCTTGACGCCCATCAAAAAGACCAGTGTTCCGATCCCGGCCAGCGCCTGCCAGTCGATATCGCTTTTGTCCTTGGTCGGATCTTCATGACCCGTAATAAATGCAACCGTGGAGGTGAGCCCCCGGTGCGTGAGCGGAATACCCGCGTATGCGGGAACGGCGATAGCCGACGTCACGCCGGGTATCACTTCAAAGGGGATATGATGGGCAACCAGCACTTCGGCTTCTTCGCCTCCCCGCCCGAAAATGAAGGGATCGCCACCCTTGAGACGGGCCACCGTGTTGCCGTCCAAAGCTTCTTTGGCCAGAAGGGCATTGATCTGATCCTGCGAGAGGGTATGATCCCCGCCCTGTTTTCCCGCATAAATCATCCGTGCGGTGTGAGATGCGTATTTGAGCAGTTCTTCATTGACCAGGTTATCGTAGACCACCACATCGGCCTGCCCCAAGGCTTCAACGGCTTTGAGCGTAATCAACCCCGGATCCCCCGGTCCCGCGCCGATAATATAAACTTTTCCCGGTTTCATGTCCTGAATCATAAATCGATCCGTCCCGTCATTCCCGCGAAGGCGGGAATCCAGAAGTAAACAAACAAAACATCCACCATTCTACTGTACAATTTCATCATATAAATCTTTCCAATCGGGATTCTTTTCTTCAATCAATCTCAATTCCCATTCTCTGTTCCATTTTTTAATCTGTTTTTCTCTGATTATCGCTTCTTCAATTTGGTTATGGACTTCATAGTATACAAGAGAGTGAACATTGTATGTCTTCGTGAATCCGTCAACAAGATTCTGTTTATGCTCATAAAGCCGCTTGATCAAATCACCAGTTACACCGATATATAAAGTTCCGTTTCTTTGGCTCGCCAGTATGTAAACATATGATTGCGGCATAAGCAAAACCATTATTTAAACTGGATTCCCGCCTGCGCGGGAATGACGTAAATCGGCGCCTATTTTCGACTTCATCCCATCAAGGACACAAGCGCGAACGACGTTTTGCTGTTTCCTGATTCCGACCTTGGTTCCATGAAGGACGCCGGCAGGGATGACACCTGTTACATCAACTCCAAAAGTTCTCTGCCGCCTTTCTCCAGAATCATGTCGGCAAGCTTCCGACCCATGGCTTCGGCCTCATTGAGTTCGCCCCAGACTTTATCGCGCGCCCAACTGCTTCCGTTGGGCGCCGCCACTAGGCCTTCCAGCGTCAGCCGGCCATTTTCAATCAAACCGTAAGCGGCAATCGGCAGACGGCAGCCGCCGCCCAGCGCTTTTAAATAAGACCGTTCCGCAGTAACTTCCACCGCCGTCGGATGATGATTGAGTTTGGCGCAAAGCGAAATGAGATCCGCGTCACTTTCCCGCACCTGCAAGCCCAGAGCGCCCTGCCCGACCGCCGGCAGCATGATCTCCGTCGGCAGAAACTGAGTGACTGATTCAACATATCCCAGACGTTTGATGCCCGCCGCCGCCAGAACAACACCGGTGAGATTTTCCGTTTCAATTTTTTTCAATCGCGTATCGATGTTGCCCCGAAGCGGAACAATTTCCAGATCCGGCATGAATGCCTTCAACTGCGCGCCGCGCCTTTGCGATCCGGTGCCGATTCTCGCCCCCTTGGGCAGAGACTCGAATTTGATTTTGCCGCGGCTCACGAGCACATCGCGCACATCCTCGCGCTTCATAATGGCCGCAAAGGTCAGTCCCGCGGGAATTTCTCCCGGCACATCCTTCATACTGTGGACGGCCAGATCAATATTGCCGGCCAGCAGCGATTCTTCGATTTCCTTGACAAACGCCCCCTGTCCGCCGATCTGCATCAGAGACACATCCTGCATGATGTCGCCGCTGGTCTTAATGATGCATATCTCCGTTTGAAGATCCGGAGCGATTTTCTTTAAACTTTCCACCACGAAATTTGTCTGCGTCAGCGCCAGTTTGCTGCCGCGTGTTCCGATTTTAATGTTCATATCCATCCTGATGTCTGTCTTTTATAATCCGTCCTCTAGAAGGAGAGGGTATTAAAATGTAGGGAACGGTTTGAAACCGTTCCCTACAGCTAATCATCCAGCCGGAAGAGCTGCCTTGCCGCCGCGACGATATCCTGCGAATGAAGCGCGGCGCTTTCTTCCTTCATCACCGCCACCGGTGCATGCAGGATTTTATTAACGATGCCGTTGACCAGCGCTTCCACTTTCTCGCGGTCGCCGTTTTCCAGATGCCCCATCCAGTGTTGCGCCTTTTCCAGTTCGGCCTGAACAATGCCTTCCGCCTTGGTCCGAAGCGATACGATCGTCGGCACGGCCTCCAGCTCTTTGAGCCAGTTTGCGTATTGCGAGACCTCTTCTTCGACAATCTGTTCCGCCCGCAGTGCCTCGCGACGCCGATTTTTCATGTTTTCGTCGACGATATCCTGTAAATCGTCAATGTTGTACAGATAAACGTTTTCAACGGCATCCACCGCGGGATCGATATCGCGCGGAACAGCAATGTCGATTAAAAAAAGCAAACGGTTTTTTCGTTTGCGCAAAGAACGCTGAACCATTTCATGAGTGACGAGATAAGTTGGCGCCCCCGTGGAACTGATCACAATATCGACATCGCAAAGTGTCTCGTCCAGAGCAGAAAGACCCACGGCTTTCCCGTGAAATTTTTCCGCAAGGAGGGCGGCCTGGGCCGGCGATCTGTTGGCCACGGTGATTTCTTCCGCGCCGTTGCCGATGAGGTGCGTGCCGGTCAATTCCGCCATCTCGCCCGCGCCGATGATCAGAATTTTCTTGCCGGTCAGGGTACTGAATATTTTCTTGGCCAGTTCCACCGCCGCATAACTCACCGACACGGGATTAGCGGCAATGCCGGTTTCCGTGCGCACGCGCTTGGCCGTGCGAAATGCACGGTGCATCAGGCGGTTGAGCGCGATGCCGATGGCGTTTTGCGCCAGGGCCTGACGATAGGCGTCTTTGACCTGGCCTAAAATCTGCGTTTCACCCATCACCAGCGAATCGAGGCTTGCGGCCACCCGGAACAAATGACGGATCGCCTCATCATTCGTATAGCCGTAAAGACAGGACGCCGTTTCTTCCCCGGTCAAGCCGCCGTTTCGCGCCAGAAATTCCTTGAGTCCCGCCACAGCCAGAGGCGCATCATCCGTTGAGGCAATCACTTCCACACGGTTGCACGTCGATAGATGCAGGATTTCCCGCACCCCGTCGATCGCCTGCAGGTCGGAAAGCAGTTGAGCCCGTTCCTGACATCCGGCAAAGAGTCTTTCGCGCACGGCAAGCGGCGCCGTTTTATGATTTAGTCCGACAAGTATAATCATTTTAAATAAAATTATGCACGGTTGATAAACAAAAGCGAACGATTAACGCCGATAGTATAAACAACAAAAACACCACGCAGGACAGGATCGCCATCCGGGAGCCTTTCCAGCCGATCGCCAGACGCTGATGCAGGAGAACGCCATAGACCACCCAGACCGTAAACGCCCAGATCACTTTGGGATCGTATATCCAGGCGTCCTGCCAGACGAAGGCGGCAAAAACCGCCCCGCCGATCATGCCCAGAGTTAAAAAAACGAATCCCCACAAAAGCGCAATAGCGTTGATCCGGTCCAGATCCCCCAGAGAAGGCAAAAGATTACTCATCTTACCCGGCTTTTTGTGCTTGAGCAGATTGTTCTGAATCAGATACATGGCTCCCGCGCCGCAGGCCAGAACAAAAAGCGCTTCGCCGGCAATCGCCAGCACCAGATGAAGAACAGTCAGCCATCCCTGCCAGTCGGGTGGCACCAGGTTTTTACCTGACTCCTGACCGGCGGCGACAATGATAAACAATAAAATGAGCGGTGCAATAAAAGCGCCCAGTACGCGTGTTTTGGTTTTAAACTGCAAACCCAGATAAATACCGGCTATCGCCCAGGCATAAATGGAGAGAAAACGACGCGAACCGAACCCTCCCCATGCGACGGAGTGAAAAGCCGCCATTAAAAGATTCAGCGTCAGAAACAAAAAACCCGCCGCCAGAACCCAGGTGGAAATTTTGGCAAACTGGACTTTCTGCACCAGAAGCGAAAGCAGGTACCCCAGCGCGGCAAAAGCAATGCAGGTCAGTGACAGACCGAATAAAATCGATTCCACGCTAGCCACACTGCACCTCCTCGCCGGTAATATCGAAAACTATCTGCTTTACCTTGCCTTCATCCTTCTTCCTGATGGCGGCAAGCAACCCGGCTGCCATCAGTTGATCGAACCACTTGCGGCCGATCCCGGCGTTTTTTTCCATTCTGCCTCTCAACTGCCCCAGAATATTCAAAAGCGTTGCGTATTCCTCGCCATACACGGCTTCCAGCTCTTCGCGCAGCATGCGCGCCAGCGCCGGCGATGTGCCGCCCGTACCGCAGGCGATGGTCAGATCGCCCCGTTCCACCAGAGACGGCAAAATAAAATCGCATTTTTGCGGATCATCGACAATATTGACCGGAATCCCTTGAGTTTTTGCGTCGCTCGATATGGCGGCGTTGATTGTTTCATTATCCGTTGCACCGATCACCAGCGTTGCCCCGTAGAGGTATTCCACCGCGTATTCATCATCGATGTGCTCAATACGCTTTTCTTTTTTCAGGTTATCCAGTTCAGGATGAAGGCCGGGACTCACCACGCAAACTTTCGCGCCGCAATCCAGAAGGCGTTCAATTTTCCGGGCCGCCACCTCGCCGCCGCCGACAACAACGCATTTCTTCCCGTTAATGTCCCAGAAGACCGGATAATATTTCAAGTTTTTCCTTTCAGGCCGCAATTTTGCAGACATCCTGTTAATTTTGCAAAGCTATCATGAAGGGGGGTAAAATTCAAGCAGGCGTTTGCCCGGACGGATTTTTTATCTATCCGGAATCAGTAAATAATTAATCAGTTGCCGGATCATTTCGACTGCACACCTTTCATTTGGATGTTGAAATGGCGCCAGTAAGTCTTTGGGGGCTTAATGCAAATGGCTTCGCCTTGCCGGATTTTGCGTGCAGTCGCGCCAGAGGGACGCTTCCTGTTCCCGGGTCAGGCCCGCAAGCTGCTTTTTAATTTTTTCCGGGCCGTTACGCTTCAGTTTCATAAAATTGAAGAAATATTGCCTGTTCACCATCATTGTCTCCATCGGGAAAAACGGCGACGGATGCGGCGGTCCATAAAGAAATGACGCGCCGGATCACTGCTGTCCACGTTTTTCTGGAAATCAGCGTCGTCACTATTTCTTCCCGGCGGCTATTTGGGCCGGCGGTTCGGACGAATCATCCCTACCCGAAACGGACTTTTTGAAATTGCTGATTCCCTTGCCCAGAGCCGAACCAATCTGCGGCAGCTTTCCCACCCCAAAAATGACCAGGACAATGACCAGGATGATCAGCAGTTCCGGCACTCCGATTCCAAACATAATATTCCATCTCCTTTTTTTTCCACCCGCATCCCTAACTTTTCGAGACGTTCAGAGAGCCCGGACGGTATTTCTCCGGGCTCTCTGGCAGGGGGAAGATGCATTGAGTCTCTTATCGTGGAAAAAAGATCCTGTAACCTAACGCATCTTGAATTCAAAATTGTGGCAGCCGGCGCACTGGTTCTCCGAGGCCTTGTGAACGTGGTGGCAATCCGAACAATCCGGATACTCCATATGAGCCTTGTGCGGATTGGGCAGTTTCGCCCGGATTTTTTCTTCCTTTGCCACATTCGGATGGCAGCCCGAACAAACCGCAGCAACAACCGGCGCCCCCGGCTTGTCCTTGTGGCACTGGGCGCATTCAATTTTAGCCGCTTTGTGCCGGTCGGCCAGAAGAGCGCCCTTGTCAGCCGGCTTTTGCGACCAGGCCGCAGAAGAAATCGTAAAAAGGAAGAACAGTGCCCCTATCGCACAAAGTATTCCTTTCCATTTACACATTCCGGGCAACCCGTCTCTTATCAGCATTTCTCCATCTCCCGCATCGCGCCGTCTTTTTCTGAAAGTCACTTTAGATAGACGCGGCATAGAATCATCCTTTCAATCCCGCCACTTTTTCGCCGGCCAGCCAGCCGAACGTATAGGCCCGCCCGTGGCTGACGCCCGTGGTGGTAATCGGGTAATCGTTGGCGAAGAAATCACCGGAGGCATTGCCGGCGGCGTAAAGACCGTCAATGGGTTTGCCTTCCGTATCGAGGACCTGCAAGCTGGTGTTGACACGCAGCCCGTCCATGGTCACTAAAAGACCGGCGCCTGTGATGCCCGCACCGAAAGGCGGTTTGACGATCGCGGTGAGTTTTACGGGATCCTTGCCGAAATCTTCATCCACGCCCTTTTTGACCAGCTCGTTGTAACGGTTTACCGTTGCTATAAAAGTCTCCCTCGGCACCTTCATTTTATCGGCCAGCTCTTCGATTGTATTGGCTTCCACGATGATGCCTTTTTGCTTGAATTTCTCATAGTCCTTCATGGACCACAGCGGTGTCTTGACCATTTTTTCACAGACCGTGCCGTGCATTTTGTCTTTATCCGCATCCCAGTTTGCATCCCAGACCGTCCATTTTTTATATTGGGGCTGACTGATATCCTGATTGGCGGTATACCCGAACGGCGTGTCTTCATTGGCATAACGCTCACCCAGCAGATTGACGTTCAAAAACGGCTGACGAGTCAGGGTCACCACGCTGTCCCGGTAACCGCCCGGCACGGAGGAAAACCCGTCCCAGAGCATGGGAGCATCCGTCTCCTGTTTTGCTCCGCCGATCCACATGCCCATGAGGATGCCGTCTCCCGTGTCGCTTCCTTCCGGATACCCGCAACCTGTGATCCTGAGACAGCGGGGGGAATATTTCTCCTGCATCTCCTTGTTGTTGGCGTAACCTCCCGTGCAGACAATAACGCCTTTGGCGGCGTCCAACTGGACGTATCCGTCCTTGCCTTTGGCGACCAGTCCGGTCACTTTGCCTTTCTTGCCCTTCCGGATCAGTTGCACCGCCGGCGTTTCATACAGAATCTCCACGCCTCTGGCCTTGACGTTTTTCTCAATCAGGCCGCACAGCGTGAAGTTCCAGCCGGGCAGGAATTGAACGGCGGAAGGATATTCCGTATAAGGCCAGTACGACTTGTTGTCGGTATCCACAAAATACTTGATGCCGGCCGCATCGGCCATATCAAGCAGCCTGTCCATGATCCGGCCATGTTCGTCCAGATAGAGTTTGATGAGCCTTGAGTTGGCATGACAGGCGCCGAAGCGCATGATCTCCGCCATGAAGCGGTCTTTGGGAATCGATATGTTTTTTGATTTATGCAGGCGGTCGTCAATCGAGGCATTCCAGCCACCGTGAAAGGTAAACGTCTTTCTTTTTTCCAGAAGCACAACTTTCGCCCCTTTGTCGGCGGCGGCGTATGCGGCGCACAGTCCGGCCAGCCCCGCGCCCAGAACAACAACATCCACCGACTTTTTAATTTTGATCTTGCTTGCCGGAATGGGAGCGGGAGGCGTATCAAAAGAATACTTCTTGCAGCCCGCCGGGGCTTGCGCACCTTTGGAGAAGACGGCGCCCTCCGCTATCCCTGGAATTCCCCCGGTCATGCCGGCCAGCACACTTGCGGCCCCAACCGTCAACGATCCTTTCAGAAATGTTCTGCGTCCTTCATTTTCCGGTTTGTCTTCCGCACAAACCGCTTTTTCCTTTTCTTGTTTCTTTTCTTCTGACATAAAAAACTCCTTTCGATCTTTTTGCTTTTGGGATGACTCCGGGAGATCTGATCCCAATCATCTATCAATGAATAAGCAATGACTGTTCCAAAAAGAATATCATGAAATTTCAACATGATACATGTCAAGCAACGGTCTGAAGTGTCATATACGATAGAAATAAAATGGCATATATGATACTTTTACTGCGGGAGATTTAATTCAGTAAGTCTCTGTTTGGGGAACAATAGCTAAAGGGGGAGATGATCGATGATCAATGAACTGGATTTTTTCAATCAGGCGACGCTGCGCATCTGCAGCAGTCTGGACCTGGAAGAAGTAGCCGGGGAGTGCCTGAACTACATGGAACAGTATATCCCACTCGATGGGGTTTTGTTAAACTATTACGATGAAAAAAAACAAGCGATTGTCATCATGGCCCTTAAAACCAGAGTTCCTCTCAATACAAAAGTCAAGGTCATCCCCATGCCTCAGGAGGCTCATGAGAGATTTAAACATTGGACACATGCGGTTAAAATTTTTAACATTACAGAGGAGTATTTGATGCCTCATACTGTCTGGAAAGCTCTTGGATTGATCGAAAAATCCAGCCTGGTCATGTTCCCCGGCTTTAAAGGCCGCCGGCTGGGACAGGTGGATTTTTTTGTCCGGGGGCGCAACCGTTATAACGAAGAGCACGCAAGACTGATCAATCTCCTGTACAATCCCTTCTGCATCGCCATGGCCAACAGCCTTCAGTATCAGGAGATCGTCAACATCAAGGACCTGTTCAACGACGACATTCGCCAACTGCGCCGGGAACTCAAACAGACGTCCGATACGGAAATCATCGGGACAGGCGGCGGACTCCAGCATGTCATGGAAACGGTATCGACTGTCGCTTCGCTGACCACGCCTGTGCTCCTGACGGGAGAGACGGGAACCGGCAAGGAAATCATTGCCAACCGGATTCACTATTCATCGCCGCGCAAGGACGGCCCGCTCGTCAAAATCAACTGCGGCGCCATTCCCGAGGGACTCATCGACAGCGAGCTTTTCGGTCATGAAAAAGGGGCTTTTACCGGAGCGATTTCACGCAAGCATGGCCGCTTCGAGCGCGCTCATCAGGGCACTATCTTTCTGGATGAAGTGGGAGATCTGCCCGCTTCCGTTCAAGTCAGGCTTCTTCGGGTATTGCAGGAAAAGGAAATCGACCGTGTCGGCGGAACCGCGCCGGTCAAGGTGGATGTGCGCGTCATTGCCGCCACACACAGGAACCTGGAGGAACTGGTCAGGGAAGGAGTGTTCCGCGAGGATCTGTGGTTTCGGCTCAACGTCTTTCCCATTTCCATCCCGCCGCTTCGGGAAAGGAAATCAGACATCCCCATGCTGATCCATCATTTCATCATCAGCAAATCCAGAGAGCTGAACCTTCGTGTCAACCCGGAACTCGCGCCGGGCGCCATGGAACGCCTTATAGCCTACGACTGGCCGGGCAATGTGCGCGAACTGCAAAATGTCGTTGAACGGGCGCTCATCCGCATGCGTATCACAGACCCTTCCCGGCCGATCAGTTTCGATGAGTTCGCTCCGACGCCGGATACAAAAAACCCGCGGCTTTCAACGGAGCAAGGCAAAAGTTTTCCTTCTATGGATCAGACCATGAAACAGCATATCCGGAAGGCGCTCGATCTTGCCTGTGGCAGGATTCAGGGGAAAGACGGCGCAGCCGAACTGCTGCAGATGAATGCCAGCACGCTGCGTCACCGCATGCGTCTTTTGGGAATTCCCTACGGCAGGATCAAAAAGAAAAATTGAATACAAGGAGTCGCAATCCCTCTTTCCGGTTGATAGCATCTTCTATCCATGCGAAAGGCTTTTGTGGCGGACTAAGCTAATGTAAATGGCCTCGCCTCGCTGCACTTTGCATGCAGTCGCGCCAGAGGGCTGTTTCCTGCTCCCGGGTCATGCCCGCAAGCTGCTTTTTAATTTTTTCCGGACCGTTGCGCTTTACTTTCATAAAACTGAAGAAAAATTTCCTGCTCACCATCATTGCCTCCATCGGGAAAAACGGCGACGGATGGGGCTGTCCAAAACGAAATGACGTACAGGATTCCCGTCGTCTCCGTTGCACTGAGGCTCACTGGCCTCAAAAGCTATTTCTTCCTAAAACCGTCTTTTCTGTTTAAAGAGCATGGCAGGCTGAACACTCCTGCTTGATCTTACCGGTCTGATGAACTTTGTGAACTTCCGTCGAAAACTTCGTCGCTTCGCTCCGGGCTGCATCCGGGGCATGGCAGGTCAGACAGGGAGCTCCCTTACCCATATCCGGATGTTTCTTGGGCATGATCGTGTTGTAGTCCTTGTGGCAAGCGCCGCAGGCGTTGTTCTTCAAAGGCGGCCCGCCGGCCGTTGCAGTCGTAACGAAAACGGCGCACAAAAGCATGATTGCACACAAATAAATTCCGGGTTTTTTCCTGGTTATCATCTTCCGCTCCTCTTTGATCCTTCCGGTCTGTCGGACAGCCGGAAGGTGTAATTCTGAGAAGTCGCCCCGCGGAATCCCGCGGGGCGACTTTGTTTCTTTAAGCTTTTGCCACGTTCTTTCCCGCCGTGCGGCCGAAAACGACGCAGTCGGGGATGGCGTTGCTGCCCAACCGGTTGGAACCGTGGACGCCGCCGGCCACTTCGCCCGCCGCATAGAGTTTCGGAATCACGTCACCGAAGACATCGACCACCTGCGCCTTGTCGTTGATCCGCAGGCCGCCCATGCAGTGGTGAACCGCCGGCCACTGCGCGACGGCATAGAAGGGTCCTTTAACCATCGGCGTCATCGCCTTTGTGATCGGTTTGTTGAATTCGGGATCCTTGCCCTCCGCCAGATAACGGTTGTGCTTGCTGATGGTGTCAACCAGGACGTCCGCCGGAATGCCGATTTTACCCGCCAGTTCGGCGATGCTGTCGGCCACCGTCAGACGGTTGTGCTTCAACCCCGCCTCAACTTCCTGCCGGGTTCCGCCGAATTTCTCCACCATCTCATCGCTGAAGATTGTGTAGGTGGGTTTCCCCTGAGGCCCTAAAGCAATCTGCGCAAAACTGACATGGTCGCGCCGCGCCAGCTCGCTGATGAAGCGCTTGCCCTTATTGGTGACATAAACGATGCCGTTTCCCGGACCGTTGAAGGGGTAAAGCGCCGGCGTGTCGAGAATGCCCGTATCCGGATCGGCATAGGGATACAATTGAATAAAGTTCATCTGCAGGGTATCCGCGCCGACAGCCTGGGCAAAGCGGATCATCTCGCCTGTTGCGCCCTTGTGATTGGTGCAATTCCACTGGCCGGCCAGATAGGGATAGTGAGCGACGCGCATCTTTTCGTCGCGGCTGAACCCGCCGGACGCCAGAATCAGGCCCTTGGTGATCTTGATATTGCTCACTTTGTTGCCCTTCTTGACTTCGACACCTAGAATCGGGCTTTTGGGATTCGCGTCTTTTCTCCATATCCAGGTCACCTGCGTGCCCAGACGGTATTTGGCGCCGTTTTTCTCCGCAATTCTCTTGAGAGCATTCACATAGACCGAGCCGCTCCCCGCCGCATGGGTCCGGTAAGCCGAATGGCCGCCCGCCCGGACGACTGTCGGCCGAACGACCGCCCCGCCGTCATCAATCATCCAGTTGAGCGCGTCGGTGGCGCCTTCCGCCACGACTTTCACCAGAGTTGGAATGCTGAAAAAGTCTCCGCCTTTGAGTGTGTCATCAATGTGTAACTGAACGCTGTCGTTGCCCAAGTTGAGTTTTTCGCGATAATGGAACTTATCGTCCCAGGATGCGTAGACACCGCCGTTAATAATGGAGTTGCCTCCGTAAGTGGGCATTTTTTCCAACACCACCACTTTCGCGCCCTCGATCGACGCCTGAGCGGCGGCGGAACATCCCGCAAATCCTGATCCGACGACCACCACATCAAGGGTTTCATCCCACTTTTTGGGGAGCGCGCGCTGGGCGGCTTCCGCGGAATCAGGAAGCGCCATGTTGAGAGCTAAACCGCCCGCCGCCATAGCTCCCAAGGCTACCGTACCTTTCAAAAAAGAACGACGGTTTACGCCTTTTGCTTCTTCTTTCTCATCATGTTTCATCTCTTGTTTCTCTTTCTTTTCCATCATCAGCCTCCAAAGAAAAGTTGTGAATGTCCCGACAGACCCGCCAGCAGATCCATCCATGTTTTCTGTTCATGAGTGCGCATCCGGCTCCCATCTTCCAAAGCGTCAAGGAGCACGGACAAAGCAGACCTTTGCATACCCGAAGCTTCCCCGCTCAAATTCAGGTAATTTTTTATCATTGACGGATATTGGTATAAAGAGTGAATTAACAGGTAATGATCGGGTATTTTCATATACCCGATCTCGGGGATGATGAACCTGTGATTGAGTCTGCTAAAAATACGGTTTCAGCGAGACGGCTCGTTTGCAGCATTGGTTCCGGCAATTCGCCCGAACACAAGACATTCCGGGATGGCATTGCTTCCCAAACGGCTGGCGCCGTGAACGCCGCCCACAATCTCGCCTGCGGCATAGAAACGGCCTATAGGCTGGTCGGCGCCAATGCGCAGAACCTGCGCCTGAGTATTAATGCGAATCCCCCCCATGCAATGATGAACCTTGGAAATCAGGCGGATGGCGTAATAAGGGGGATGCGTCATAGAGGCTAGATCTTTCGGAATCGGTTTTCCGAACTTGTCATCTCTTCCCTTTTCAATAAAGGCGTTATAGCTCTCGATGGTTGCTTTCAGCGGCAGGAGAGGCGCCTGGTTCGCAATGGCCAGTTCTTCAATCGTATCGAATTTCCTGACGACGCCGCGTTTCAGGCACTGATCAAGCGTTGTGGCGTGCCGCACACCCATCTCATCCACAATGGCAATCGATTCCCGTCCGGAACTCAGCATGGCGTCCACCAGCAGTTGCCGGTCAGCCTGCTCGTTGACAAAGCGTTCCCCCGTCCGAAGATCGATCAGAATGCCGTAAGGAAAACCGGCCAGCATCGAAAACATGGAACCGACCCCGAAGCCTTCTTCATCGCGGGACGCCCACGGACCCAACTGGATCATCGATAACTGAACGGGCGTGGCTCCCGCTTTCAGAGCCATAACGAGACTCTCTGCGGTGGCGCCCCGGTGATTCGTGCATTCGACATCCGCCGTCAGCATGGGGTTTTGAATGGCGCGAAATTCCTTATCCTGACCGAAACCGCCTGTCGACAGAACAACCGCCTTTTTCGCCCGGATGCGCTTCACTATACCGCTTTCTCGGTTCGGGAAAATATAGTCTTCGTGAATTTCAACGCCCTCCATGGCGCCGCTCTCATCGGCGATCAACTGCGACAGAAAGGACTTCAGCCGGACCGGGATGCCCATTTCCCTGCATTTGACCAGCATCGGCCTGATAATGCCCGATCCTGAAGTATTGGTTGTGTTGTATGTTCTGGGAACGGAATGCCCGCCCAGATGACTCAACTTGGGCTTGTACATCACGCCTAACTCGTTGATGGTCCAAAGAAGGGTTTCCGCCGATTTTTCCGCAACCATCCCCGCCAGCTCCCGGTGATTAAAGTCATGTCCCGCGGCCAGCATATCCGCCAGCATTAATTCAGGAGAGTCCTCTATGTTTTCTTCTTTCTGCAGAGGCGAGCCTGCCGCGGCGACAAGACCGCCGCTGATGGTGGAATTGCCTCCCGGCACCCCCATCTTTTCCAGAACAACCACCGAGGCCCCCGCTTTGCGGGCTTCAATGGCCGCTGCCAGCCCGGCAAATCCCGACCCGATAATTACAACATCAAATTCTTCATTCCACATATTTTTTCCCGTACACATTTATTCTTTATATGCCGATGCCGGACATCTTTTGCAAACTCTTTTTCGACATGCAATGCCTGACCGGACGGCGTCTTTCACAAAACGCGGTTCATCAGAAAGGCTTGCAGATTCAGTTTCTTCCGGTTCAACCCCAGTTTCTTTCTTATATTCCTGCGGTGGGTTTGAATGGTATCGAAAGAAAGCTTCATGGCCGCGCAGATATCCTTGGTGGAACAGCCGGCCTGGATGAGGCGGCAGACCTCCAACTCCGTCCGGGTAAGTTTCAGAAGCCCCGCATCCAGTTCCTTTTCAAACCCCGCCGTCAGCGAAAGAAGCTGCTCTTCAAAAATCGCCAGATAACTTTTCCGGACATTCGCCTCTGATGCCTCATCAATTTTTCTCAAACCGGGAAGAAGGGATGTGCGAATTTTCGCCGCCACCCTGTTCTCAAAATCTTTCCGGTCCTGTTCGATGCTTTTCATCACCGTCTTCAGCGTCAGATTCATCTCTTCGGTCTGACGCTTCTCCTCGCGCAATTGCGTTTCCATCGTTTTCTGGTTGGTATCGTCCCGCACGATCAGGGACCAGTGTTTTTTGCCGTCGATATCGCTGCGGGTCACAGTCACTGTCGCCGGAAAGGTCTTGCCGTCCACATAGGCACAGGTCATTTCTGCGCTCTTCCTCTGCCCTTCGATCAACTCATCAAAATACTGCCTGAGCACTCCGGCGTCGTCCGGCGCCGTTAAAGAGCGGATATCCGCCCCGAGAATATTCTGCTGCTGCAATCCGTACATCTCGCAGGCGTGCTGATTGGCCTTGACGATTTCGAAATCCTCATCCACCAGCAGAATCCCTTCGCCGACCGACATGAAAACCGCCCCGAGTATTTTCTCCGATGTCTTCTGATCCAGGGTTCGGGGATTCATCCCCGCACCGGATGATGCGGATTTATTCAAACCGGCGATGACAGCCATTTCCGTGAGGTCCGCGATCCTTCGGAGATTCAGCAATAGCGAAACTTTCTGCTCGTGCGACAAGTGAACGGCTGAAATCCTGTCCTCAATGCAGGAGATCATCGTTTTGAAGTCCCCCAGAAAATAATCCAGATCCCGGCCGCGTTCCTGCTCCAGGCGCGCTTCTTCAACGATCTTCCTCACCAGAAACGGTTTGTCGCCGCCGTCGTTTCCAAAAAGAGGGAGCCGGGGCTCCCGGTTGCATGCTTCCAGCGCGGACAAGACGTCAGAGAACTTTTTTTGAAAATTTTCACGGCTCGTGATTCGCGGATTTCCATATCCCGCCTTGCGCATCTGAAACTGCCAGTCGCGGAAAATATCGCCTTCACATTGCATCAACTCACTTATCAGACGATGAGTATCCATGATGAACCCGTGTACCTGCTCAGAAAATTTACCGAAAGTTTCACTATCCTGTTGGAGGGTATAAAGGAAATGAACCTTTTATGTCAACACAAAAGCTGGCCGTAACGAAGCCGCGCAAAGGAACCTTAACAGAGATACATCCGGTGTGTCGCCGGACACTGACACTCTCCGGATTTTATGAATAATTATTGACACAATAAGATGTTTTGACTTATGGTCTGGCCAAATCCGGCGCACAGACATCAACAAACGGAAAAAGGAACCTCATCGATGAATAAAGAATCCGGAACCTGCAACAGCATTGCTCTCCAATTCGTCCTCCTTAACTTCATTTTGTTTGTTTTCCTGATTCTGCCGCTTCCGGCGTCCGCGCAGCAATCCGACCTCCATTTTGTTTCCATCTGCAATCGCACGGAGGCGGTGCGCGTGGCCATTCAAAAGGAAGTCGCCGCCCAGCGCTTTACCTCTGGCGTGGGAGGCGCCGTCCTCTGTCAGACCATTCAAATTTCCGAACTGAGCCGGATTGAATATCTCCAGGTGATTGAAAAAGAAATTTCCGCCCTGAAGCCCGGAGACTTCGAGGATCTGTCCGGGCTTAAGATACTGAATCTTGAAAGCAATAATCTCATGACCCTGGATGTTTCCGCTTTTTCGGGCCTCATTCATCTGGAAACGCTGGTTCTGGCAAGAAACCCTTTAAGAAAGCTGGGCAATGAACTGTGCAGTCTGCCGAATTTAAGACATCTCGACGTGTCCGGCGGCAAACTGTCCGCCGTTTCTTCAGGCGCATTTGCCTGCAATCCTAAACTGGAAGCCGTTTTCCTCAACGACAATTCGTTGAAAGAGTTGCCGCCGGATCTGTTTTTAAAAAACGAAGCGCTGAAAATCGTCGACCTGTCGGGAAACAGACTGGAATCGTTTCCATCCGCTCTGACGCCGCGCAAAGGCGAGCTACTGAGTCTGAATCTTTCCCGCAACAAAATTCCCGGTTCCGGAGCCCCCGCTCCAACCTCGTCCGGCCATCCGTCAGCCACGCCGGCAATTCCGCCTGAACGCCAGTCTCCGGCCGCTCAGGGCGTCGCGAGGCTTCGCTTTTTCGTCCGCTCGCACTGGCGCCTGCCGCTTGACGTCACGACAGCCTATTCATCACCCGGCCCGTTTGACCTGAACAATCCGGCGCTGCGGGTCCGGGAAGAGCGCCTACTGCTTCGTCAGATCGAAGAAGTGCAGGAGGCCTACCGGAGATCGGCGTTTGATTTCTTCGACGTCCAAATCCGTTTCAGCCCGCCCGGCGCCATCCAGAAAACCCCTCTGGTGAGATACAACAAAAAGAAACTCGGCATTGAAATCCTGCTGAAAGCCCCGGACGAAGCAACCGGCCGCGCCTCATTAATTACCGACGAACAAATCCTGGAAACCCTGGCCGACCATTTTAACCGCAACCGTTCGGTCGCCTGGTTTACGAAAGAAACCCGCGAAGATCTGCAAGCCGCTTTGAAACGCGATTTTATCAAAACGGCGCGGATGGATAATGAACTGCGTTTCGACATTCTCCGTCTCGATGATTTGATTGATACGGCCATGACCCGGACAAAGCTGGCCGATGAAAAGAATTTTTTTTCGGAGACGGAGCTTGCCGACGCCCGCTTTATCCAGTTTCGCGTTCTTCTGACCTTCCAGCGGCTGGAAAATACAATGGCGCGCTGGAGGCTCGCGGAGGCCGATCCGGAATTCCCCTATCACGCCGAAGTGCGCCTGCTTCTGGCGGAATGCTCCGGCATGTATCGCACCTATCTGGACTGGTTTTTGAATGTTGTGGTCGGCGGCCGCCCGACCATCAATGTTTTCAATGAAACGTGGTATCACCGCAATCCGATCTCTAAAATTCTCGATTCCGAAGTGCCGGCCGGATTTTTCAATCTCGACGGCCGTGTATCCACCAGAATTCCCCCCGGCGCGGTTCGCGACCTTCTCAAAAGCCGTCTCAGCGTTTCCCTGCTTCACTATCTGCACGGCATGCGCTCCCTGGATCAAAAAGTTTCCGCTAGCGATATCCTGAATTCACCGCTGAACGCCGAGATGAAGCAGGCGGCGGAAAGGATCGGGCATAATCGCCGGTCGCTGGCTCAGCATGAAATATCCGACACGCGCGCCTTCAAGGAACTCTGGGATGCGCGTGTTAAAAACAGCGTCAAATTCCCTCTCTACCGCGCAACGATGAGCATCGCCACCGTCGTGGGGGATACAAGATTCTCCATTTCCGCTCCCGCCATCACCCATAAACAGATGGCGGATATGAAAGCGCACTTGAAACCCGGCGATCTGCTGATTGAACGCACGGATCACTATCTCTCCAACGCATTCCTGGGAGGCTTCTGGCCTCATGGCATCCTGTATCTCGGCCCCAAGGAAGAGTGGTCCCGGCTGAAACTGGCTGATGGAACCACACTGGCGGAAGACCCGTGGATTTCTAAAAACATCCTTCCTAATTATTACTCCGCCAAAGACAACCGGCCGGCTCTGGTGATGGAAGCCATATCCGACGGCGTGGTCTTTAATTCTCTGGAAGAAGCCGCCCAGAAAGACTACATCGGCATCTTCCGGCCTAAATTTGCTCCCGCCGAACAGGAAGCCAAAATCGCCGCCGCCATCAAGCGGGCGCTGAAGTATCACGGACGGCCCTATGACTTTGATTTTGATTTCTTTACCGACGACAAACTGGTCTGCACGGAATTACTGTACCGGGCTTATCATCCGGACATCAATTTTCTGATTCAAAAACAGGCTGTCGTCAAACCCGATCCGCCTGTGCCCGGCATGATCAAAAAGGCGGGCCGCGACACCATGCCGGCCAACGAAATTGCCAAACTCGCCCTTTACATGCTGGACCACAAGCAACCGAATGCGTCCATCGGATACACGGGCCAGACCCTGGAGTTTGTCCGTCTTTACATGAAACAGGGAAACGGCAGATCCGCACGGATTTACGAAGGCGCTCAGGGAATCGAAGTTTTGAAACGAACACTGAGGTAAATGGAGTTTTCATGCGGATTTTTCTGGTCCTGATTCTGCTGGTGACGGCCGTTTGCTCCCATGCGGCCGGTCTTCCTAATGAGATTTTTCTCAAAACCGCAACGCAGAGTTTCACCCATGAATATGATGTCGCCGTTTCCGAAGGCAAAATCTGGCACAAACCCAGAGCGTCAAATACCGGGGCTTCAAAATGGCAACTGCTGGGCAAAACGGGACTGCCGGCAGCCTCCTCTCTTCTCGGGCTGGGCGGCTTTGACTCTCCCGCATCGGTTGTGCAGTTGTCCGCCGACGGAGACAACCTCATTGCCGTCGGCAACAACGGCGTCATTTATTATATGAAGTGGAGCACCCGCAAATGGACAGGCAAATGGGGGCAGCCGTTCTCCAAACAACTGCGCCTTCCCGATTCCATCCGGGCCTGGTCGATCTCTCATCGCGGGCCTTTTGCCGGCGGCTATTCCGACATTGACGGCAATTTTCACGCCATCAGCGCGGGGGTCACCACCTTATATGCCTTAAGCGGCGACGGCTTGAAAATTTCTTACGCCGATCCCTGGCTGCCCGCTGATTTCGCCCGTGAAATCGGCGGCCCGCTGCAAAACCGTTTTCGGGCCAGATCGCTTTCGGCCAGCGCGTCCACGCTTTTTGTCATCAGCGACACCGGAGAAATGTACACACGCCTTGCCGATTTCGATACACTGGGCCTCAATCCGTTTCTGGCCTACGGCTATGAACGAAAAATCATTAACCTGAACGTCGAAAAGGATGTGCGCACGCTTCCCCCCGAAGAATGGAAAAAACAACCATCCATCTCTGCCGACCAGGGACGCATCTCTTCCGCCATTACTATCTTACAGACGGGCAAAGGCAACAGCGCCCGTGAACTGCGCGTGGAAGGCGTAAATCAGCAGGGGGCGCATGGCTTTTTCTCCAAGCCGATCAACGGCGAGACGTGGCAATTTATCCAAACCGGCCTGCCGTTGCAAAAGCCACTTCTTTCTCCCAGCGCCGTCGCTTCGGATTTAGGCCCGAAGGTAACCCGGACGCTTTCCGGAGATCTGCGCGTTGACCGGACATTGCAGAATTTGAATTTCAAAATCGAACTTCAAGACTTTAATCCTTTGAGTTCCGGGACCATGTTGGTTGTTTTTCCGGAAAACGAAAAAGCGGAATTTCCTCTGTACGTCGTTGCATCCTCTCAAAGCGACCTGAAAATGAAGGGCGCCGTTTTGCTCCCCGCGGCGTATAAATCCGGTCCGGTTAAAAGCAAAAGACTTCAGGCATTCATTCGCAACGTTTTCGGTAAACATGCCTTTGTCAAAATCAAGTTGATACTCCATGAAGACGGGACGGTTCTGATAAAGGCCGATTAAAGAAACATTCTCATGAAAAGGACATTCATCAGGTTTATGAAAAATTCCAGGACGCAAAAAAAATTTCTCATTGTCTGGGCAATCTTTTCAGGAATTGCACTGATCCTTCCCGATCCCGGCATGGCCGCAGGCTGGTATCTGCGCGGCGCTGCGGGATACGAACAATCACGGGCCGCGGACTTTTCCGACACGGATTGCTCATCGACGGCCCCGCCGGCCCTCTTCGGATGCGCAACCGGCAATGACGGACAGTGCATCGGCGCCTATGGAGATTTCGGCCGGTTTCCGCTGGCGGAGGTCGCCGTGGGACGCCGGATTCTGCCCTGGCTGCGGACCGATCTGTCTTTCGCATATCGTTTTCATATGGACTACGAAGGAAACGCCAATTTTCTTTCCGTGGGCACAAACCAGCCGGTTTCAGCCAAGGCCGACTCTTTCAGCGGTATGGTGAATTTATTTGTCGATATCAACGGCATACCGGGCGTCAAAAAGTTATGGCGTTTTCAACCTTACGCAGGCGGCGGGATCGGCCTGTCCTACAACCGTATCGGACAAATGACGTTTTTGTTTCCCGATAATGCGGGCGCACATAAGGTCAGCGTGACGCCGTCGGGCGACAGGAAAGACTTCGCCTTCATGCTGGCTGTCGGCACAGGCATCGTTTTAACCCGCCAGCTTACAATGGATATCGCCTACCGCTACGCGGATCTGGGGCGTGTGGGAACTTCGCCGGGCAACATGTACATGAACACGCTCCCTGCCGGCATTGCCGTAAGTGACATTGAAACCCGCCTGCGGTCGCATGGCCTGACGGTCGGTCTGCGTTATCACTTTGAATAAATACGGAAGCCGGGTTTGATAGTGCTGCAAAGCATCATAGAACAAGGGGTGGAAACCCCTTGCTCTTCATCAATGGATGTAAAGAGATTTACGACGCACGACATTAGGCCGCAAGATGCACCGGCTGCCGGACAGTTTTGTCGAACGCTTCTCTCAGGCCATGGGTTATCCGGCCTGGCTTGCCGTCTCCGATGCACCTGCCGTCGATTTGAACAACCGGGATGATCTCCGCGCCGGTGCCGGTCAGGAAACATTCATCGGCCGTGTAAAGATCGTAACGCGTAAGCGCACTCTGATGACATGTCAAAGCCATTGCGCCGGCCAGTTCAATGATCGTTTCCATGGTAATGCCGTCCAGCGCCCCGTAACAGGGGGCCGGCATGTAAAGGTCGCCGTCCTTAACGATAAAAATGTTATCGCCCGTACATTCCGCAACATAACCTTCCTTGTTGAGCATAACGGCTTCCAGACACCCGGCCTGCCTGGCTTCGAGCTTGGCCATGATGTTGTTGAGGTAATTGAGCGACTTCACCCGCGCATCGAGGCAATCAGACGGCATTCGGCGCGATGCCGCCGTCATGACGGCAATGCCCTCCTGGTAGTAAGACCGGGGATAAAGCTGGATGTCTCCGACGATGATGATCACGGAAGGCTTTGTACAGGATGACGGGTCGATGCCGAGAGCGCCGGCCCCTCTGGTCACCAGCACACGGATATAGCCGTCTTCTTTGTCGTTGGCCTTGACCGTCCCGGTAATCGCATCCTTCATTTCCTGTTCACTCAAAGGAATTTCCAGAAGGATTGCCCGCGCGCTCTGATAGAGGCGCCTGACATGCGCATCGAGTTTAAAAATCCCGCCGCCGTATATCCTGATGCCTTCGAAAACACCGTCACCGTAAAGGAGGCCGTGATCGAAAACGGAAACGCAGGCCTCGTGTTTTTCATAGTAGTGTCCGTCAATATATATTTTCATCATAACTTATTTTTCACTCCATTCTTCATCTTCATATATCTCTCTTAATTTGACGTAACCCGGCCCGAAGCGCTTCACGAGGGTTTTGTCCAGACGCCCGACGATCTTCATGATGTAAATGTCGTGCTTGACGTAATCCTCCGCAAGCGTCACAAACCCTCTGTTCGCGCTCCAGGCGCCTTCCGCCTTGTTATCCGAAAACGCCGTGCCGACAAGGACTTCCTTCGTATCGGCGATCACGACAATTCCCCGGCCGCCTTTTTCCTGATAGATGGTGTCTTCTATCGGATGCTCGTATACCTGCCGGATGGATGTTGCGGCGGGGCCAAAATGCACAACGGCCACTTTCACACCGCGACGGACGACTTTCTTAAGATCCGCCTCCCAGAGAGCCATTTCCTCCTTCCAGAGCGATATCAACAGGGTTTCGGATGCGTTTTGAATCATGCGCCGGCCCTTATCGATGAGGTAGTCATATTCCGTGATATTCCAGATGTGGGAGACATCCTCCTTTTCCTGGAATGAATGCAAATCCGATTTCAGATTCTCAACCAGTTTATCGGTCACGCTCTTATACCGATCGAGAAACTCATTCGGCTCCAGGGGAACGTACTGCCGCGTCTTTCCTTGTTCCACAAGCGATACAATACCTTTGTCGATCAGTTTCCCCAGCACCGCATAAATTTTAGAGGATGGCAGTCCGGAACCCTTGGCGATCTCATAAGCCGTAGCCGGCTGATGCGACAGAAGAGACAGATAGGCCTTGGCCTCGTACTCCGAAAATCCGATTTCCATTAATTTTGCGACCACATTTTTCATTGTTATTACCTACCCTGGTAGTTAATAACAAAGCCGATGCATAAAGTCAAGCCATTATTTGTTCAATCTCTTTTGATTTATCCGTTTTCTTCTTCGGCCGAAAGTTTGCTTTTCTTCATACTTTGTGTTAGTTCGCGACACCCGTAAAGGAAACAATATGACACTCGGAAACTCATATCTTGTAACGGAAGACAATCTGAATGCGCTGAGGCAATGGTTCATCCGTTATGTTCAGTCGTTTGATTCCGGCGATCCGATCGTGTCTCAGGCCGTTACATTGAAGAAAGATCATTCTCTGCGGGTCTGCGACGAGATCCTCAATATCGGCAAGCGGCTTGACTTAAGTCCCGCGCATCTGAGGCTGGCCGAGGCTATAGCCTTGCTGCATGATGTCGGCCGTTTTGAGCAAGTGAAACGCTATCGGACTTTTGTCGACATGAAATCGGAAAACCACGGGAAACTTGGCGTGAAGGTTCTGCAAACGGAGAAGGCGCTGGCATTACTGAATGAAGCGACGCAGGAGTTGATTTTGAAAGCCGTCGCCTACCACAACCGGATGGCCGTTCCGGAAGATGAAAGCCCGGTGTGTATTTATTTTACCAATCTGCTTCGGGATGCCGACAAACTCGACATTTTCAATTTGCTTGCAGACTATTATTACGCGCCGCCTGAAGAAAGAAACTCAACGGTGGAGCTTGATCTTCCGGATACGCCTGCCATCTCCGGCGATGTTTTAGCCGGTCTCCGGAATCGTCAAATGATCAAGCTGAAGCAACTGCAGTCGCTTACCGACTTCAAACTCCTTCAAATGGCCTGGATTTATGACATCAATTTTCAACCGACTTTCCAGATGATTCACGACCGGCGCTACCTTGAAAAAATCCGCAACACAATGCCCGCCTCGGAGACCATCGACCGGATTTACGAACGCCTTTCGCTGGACCTTCAGCAGCGTGCTGAAAGCAGCGTTACCCTTAAAACGCCATCGTTTTAACCGCGCCCATCATACCTCTGGCGGGCGTCCCAACACCCATCGTCGTAACGGCCGGACATTCGCAGAATATACTCCAGCCTGAAGACCAACTTTTATGCGAACGTCCACCATATATTCGTCCCTCCCCTTGCGGGAGGGACCGAGGGAGGGGGAACAATCTTCGTCATACCGGCGGAAGCCGGCATCCAGATTTTTCCCGTTACTCCAGCTTATACCCATCAGGTAAGCATATAACCTTTTGTCATTCCCGTTTGTGACCTTCAGGTTACGCATGCGGGAATCCAGGATAATAATGATTGCTAAGAGGTGGCAGTTGATCTGGGTATCCCGTTCGCCCAAATACCTCCGGCTCAACTACTTTTTTTAATCACTTTCTCCATAGCCTATTGCCCATTGCCTATGGCCATCTTCTTCACATATCTATCCTGAATCAATGAATAATTAATTGACTTGCCCGGAAGATTGACTTATTGTTTAGATAACTTGAACACAGTGGTAATTTATCAACAACGAATGTAATAATTATGAGATTGAAAATAAATATTCCCGAAGAAAAAGTCGTTTCGTTTTGCAGGCGTAATCGCATTCGCAAGCTGGCATTCTTCGGTTCAGTGTTGCGCGACGACTTTTCTGCTGACAGCGATATAGATGTTCTTGTGGAATTTGAGCCGGACGCGCAGATTGGGCTGCAATTTTTTAAAATGGAACAGGAATTATCTGAAATCCTCGGGCGTAAAGTTGACTTGAATACTGCCGGATTCCTGAGCAAATATTTCCGCGAAAAAGTTATTGCAGAAGCCGAGGTTCTCTATGACGCAGCATGATGACGGGGTGCGCCTGCAACACATGCTTAATTATTCCCGCAAAGCCACCGCAATGATTCAAGGACGGACGCGTACAGATTTAACTACGGACGAAATGTTATCACTCGCTTTAACCAGAGTCGTCGAAATCATCGGAGAGGCGGCAGCAAGGGTTTCGCCTGCCGTTCAGCAGAACTCCGCAGCGATTCCATGGCCTCAAATCATTGGATTGCGAAATCGCCTTATTCATGGTTATGATGCGGTGGATTTGGACATCTTATGGAACATCGTCAAAAACGATCTCCCGCCACTGATTGACCAATTGGAAAGAACCGTCGAAAATATTCGATAATAACCATGTCTCCCTTAGCCCGTCGCGGGTTTCCGATTTAATTCCCGGCAAATGGGAAAAGTTTAGCTTGGAAATGCTGATCACACTGGCCACAAAAGCTGGCAAACACGTCACCCTGAAAATCGCCGCGTAAAAACAATACCCCCGGTTTTTTCTTCCCTCCCCTTGCGGGAGGGATCGAGGGAGGGGGGAACCCTTCATCGTCATACCGGCGGAGGCCGGTATCCAGTTTTTTCCCGTTATTCCATCTTGTGCCCATCAGGTAAACACATATTACGTGCAAACCTTTTGTCATTCCCGCTTACCACATTCAGGTTACGCAGGCGGGAATCCAGGATAAAGATTACCACGAGGTGGCAGTTGAGCCGGGGCATCCCGCTCGCTCAATGCCCTCGACTGTGGCTCTAAGCTCATTACGCGACAGCCGAAAACTCGCCTTCGGCTCAAACAGTTCGGCTGTCTGATGCTCCATTTCGCCAAGAGCCACAACATCTCAGGCATCATTCGCTCACGCGACACCCCGGCTCAACTGCGTTTTATTCACCTTCCCCATAGCCTATTGCCATCTTTTCTGCATATCTATCTTAAATAAATGAATAAATTATTGACATTATCAATTCTTTAAGCATATTGTCATTGCCAATTCAGCGTATTATTAGAAGAATATTAATGACCAGATGCAATGGCCCGGATGGCCACTTGAAAATCCCCCACCTGTGGCCGGGTCAAAATCCCCCACCCTGAGGCTGGCAGAACGAGGGGTAATTTAGTTATTTTTCTTTTCTAACGCAAGTCTTTTAGACGCCTCCTTGAGCCGGTAACTCTTTCCTTCAAATTTCAGCAGATGACCGCGATGCAACAGACGATCGAGGATAGCAGAAGCCGCCGCATTGTCACCCAGCAGTTTTCCCCAGTCCTCAATCAGCCGGTTTGACGTGATCATGGTACTTTTCCGGTGGCGATAACGCTCCAGAATCACATCGAGCAGATCATCGGCAGCGGTTTGCGGCAGACGTTTTTTCAGAAACAGATCATCGATGATCAGCAGATCGGCGCCGCAGAACAGTTTGAAGAGCTTTTTCCGCTTTCCGGTTTGCGTGGCTTCAAAGATGTCATCAAAGAACCCCTGCGCTTCCCGGTAGGCCACCGAATAACCGGACTGGATTGCAGCATGCGCCACCGCCTTGGCAATGTGGCTTTTACCGTTATGTAAAGCTTTGCATAACGGTAATTATGCAAAGCAGTTGGTTATGTAAAGTCGTTATTAAGAATGCTTGAAATGACTACATCTATCATGGAAAGACTTTCCATAATTCTTCATGATGCAAAGGATGCTTTTGCATCCATAATCATCATGAAGGAGGACTGTCATGAAAGCAGAAAGATCAATCAGAGACCTCGTATCAGAAGTATTGGGAGAGCTTGAGCGATTAAACTATTCAAAAGAGACGCGCAACGGTTATCGAAGATTTTATCGACGATTGATTGAATTTGCAGATGATACGGGAGAAAGTGTTTATTCAGAAGGTTTAGGTAATCGATTCTTACGGTCATCCTATAAATTTGATCTGGACAGCTACACGGGTTTATCACACCGCACATTCAGAGGCCAAGCCCGGTGCACCCGAGTTCTTGGAGATTATCAACTTCATGGCGCCATTCTACGACGTAGAACTACCAAAACCCCTTATGAAAAGACACCCCAGTTTGCAGAGGCGCTCAAGGCTTACTACAAAGAGTGCGAACAGCGAAATTATTCGGCACAAGGAATGCGGGGCCGGATCTACAGAGTAGAGCTATTCATCGACTACCTGGATGATCACCGCATAACGTCCCTGTCCTTAATAAACAGCCTCCATCTGTCGGATTACATAAGGACAGTTGCCGGTTATCACAAAAAATCCATTTCAGCTATCCTGACAACGTTAAGGTCGTTCTTAAAATTTTTGTATCTTCGAGGTTACCATGAGAAAGACCTTTCTGCCGATGCGCCCACACTGAAACAACCGCACTGCCCCAAGATTCCGAGCAGCTTTACGCCAGAAGACGTGAAACTTCTTTTGGCGTCGGTGGATAGAGGCAATCCAAATGGCAAAAGAGATTATGCCATTCTATTGATGGCGGCACGGTTGGGCATGAGAGTCCAAGACATTAAAGAAATCAGGCTGAACAATCTGAAATGGGCAACCGGAAACATTGAGATCGTTCAACACAAGACAAAGCGGAGGATGTACTATCCCCTGCTTGACGATCTCGGCTGGGCCATCATCGATTACCTCAAGAATGGCAGGCCTCAAACGGAATCGCCTCATCTCTTTGTCCGTCACAATGCACCGTTTGATGCCTTTGCAACGTACGCCAACCTGCACAACATCATTGCAAAATACACGCGATTGGCCGGCATATGCTTAAGGACAGGCGCTTCAAGGGGAATGCATTCTTTGCGGCATACCTTGGCCGGTGCGCTTCTTGAACGGGGAACACCACTGCCAGTGATATCGGAAATACTGGGTCATATGAGCCCAATATCCACGAGCGTCTATTTAAAGATCAATCTCGCTGGACTGTCAAAATGCGCTCTCGATCCTGATGAGGTGTTCTGCCATGACTAATAACTACGCCAGCGTCCTTGCCGACGCAATACAGGGATTTATTTTGGAAAGACAAGCATTGGGGTACACATTCCAAAAACAAGCGGCCTCCCTGAGGCGGTTCGACAGGTTCTGTGTAGAGATAGTCCACGACCAGGTATGTCTATCTAAGGAGCTTGCCATGAAGTGGGCGGAAAAGAAGCCGTGGGAATCTGCCGATGCACAAAGCCGCCGGATCCGGCTCGTCCGTATGTTGGCCAGATACATGATCAGGTTGGGATACGATGCATATATCTATCCAGATCATCTCGGCGTAGGCCGATCGGATAAGTACGATCCATATCTATTCACTGAAAAAGAAATTGCCGGGTTTTTGAACCGGGTGGATCAATGTTCGCCCGTAAAGAGCAGTCCTCATCGTCATCTCGTCCTTCCCCTACTTTATAGAATGCTCTATGGATGCGGGCTTCGTGTATCTGAAGCACTCAAGTTGACTGCGCGTGATGTAAACATGGAGGAAGGGACGCTAACCATCAGAAATGGTAAATTCCACAAAGACAGGATTGTTCCCATGAGCGCGTCGCTTGTTGCAAGGTGCCGCATTTACAGTGAGGCAATGCCCCCAGTGAAGCACCCTGAACAACCTTTCTTTCCTGCCGCCCACGGCGGTCGATACTCCGAATCAAGAATCTATGATTACTTCCGAAGATTTATCTGGGAAGCCGGCATTTCTCACGGCGGCAGGGGTAAAGGACCACGTGTTCATGACTTTCGTCATACGTTTGCCGTTCATTGTTTGAAACGCTGGGCACGAAGCCCCGTCGATCTTACCGTTGCCCTTCCGTACTTATCGACTTACCTCGGCCACGAAGGCCTCAAAGGCACCCAGCGGTATCTGCGTCTCACCGCAGAGCTCTATCCGGACATCGTTAAGGCCATGGATGAAAGATTCGGACACGTGCTCGGAGGTGCCGACCGATGAAAACCACAGACTTTGCGCGGCACCTGACGGATTACCTGAGCATTTACCTGCCGGGCCAGAGAAACTTGAGTTCACACACAATCGCATCATATCGGGACACTTTCAAACTGTTGCTGATCTTCTGCGACCATGAAAAAGGCATCCCGCCTGAAAGTTTAACCTTGGCACATGTGAATGACGACCTGATCCTTGCATTTATTACGTGGATCGAAACCGCCCGGAACTGTAGTATTAGCACCCGAAATCAGCGACTGGCCGCCATCCACGCCTTCTTTCGGTATATACAGGCAGAAACGCCCGAAAGACTCTTGATAAACCAGCGGATATTGGCTATCCCGTTTAAAAAAACCGGGAAGCCGGCAGTATCGTATCTCTCCACAGAGGCACTTGAGTCTGTATTGAAGCAACCAAACACAAAAACCAGTTCTGGTCGTCGAGACCTTCTGCTTCTCACGATACTCTACGACTCTGGCGCACGGGTGAGCGAACTGACCGATCTCTTAGTACGCGACGTCCGCTTAACACAGCCTGCAACCGTCACCCTCAAAGGAAAGGGTCGGAAGGTAAGGCATGTGCCGATCATGAGCAAAACAGCTTCCTTGCTGAGTGATTATCTCGAAGAAAGACGATTGAATACAGACCACAGATTGGATCATCCCTTGTTTTTTGGCAGCAGGAATCAGAAGTTGACCCGTGCGGGCGTGTCATACATTATCGACAAATATGTGAAGGTCACCAAGGAACAAGAATCTGTTATTTTGCCGGATACGGTGTCTCCGCATATGTTCCGCCATACCAAAGCAATGCATCTTCTTCAGGCAAACATCAACCTGGTCTACATCAGGGACTTTCTGGGACACACAAGCGTTACCACCACGGAAATTTATGCAAGGGCGGATAACCAGACGAAACGTTTGGCACTGGAGCAAGCCTACTCACCCTCAGCGGTTGATGATCTACCAGCTTGGCACGATGATATGAACCTTATGAATTGGCTGCAAAGACTCTGCCAATAATTATGTAAAGTCGATACGGTACAAACTGGCCTTTATGGCCCGTTTGTACCTGCCACTTTACATAACCAACTGCTTTGCATAATTACCGGTGCCGGGATGGCCGATTAAAAGCGCATCATCGGCATGCTGCACAAACTTGACGCTGATCAGTTCCAGAATCTCCCGTTTGGGCAGTTTGGGATTGTACGCCCAGTCAAAATCCTGCATAATCGTTCGTTCATCGAGACCGGAACCGGAAAGACGCCGCTCAATCAGTCGCGATTGCCGAAAGTCCAGCTCATCCCCAACAAGCTGTGTCAGGACATCCAAAACACTCAGGTGTCCGCTTTGCTGCGCCTGCAGGCACCGGGCCTGAAGCGTCTGGGCCATGCCATGCAATCGCATGTTCCTAAGGGATTTTTCTACTTCTTCAATCGTTTGCATACTTTCTCCTTTCAGTGAAGGTTATGGTTATGATCATGATCATTATCAAGGGAGTGGCGACCACTGCCGGCCGCGTGGGTTTCAAAAAACAGCGCATAATCCTGCGGGGAACGAATGAGGCTGTGCTCCTGGGTTAATGCCTCCAACGATGATGAAGATCCCGTGGGGGTGGCCGCTTTCGCCAAATGCAAAACCAGATTCCGAATGATTCTGGAGGATGAAATCCCCCGTTCAAGAGCCATCCGGGCAGCCTGCTCAATATGGGCGGCACAATGCTTGCGGGCCAGAGCCACAATGCCCTGCATGCGGCGGTGCCCCTGCCTTCCTTCGCCCTCAAACAGTTGCTTGCACAGTTTTTCCGTCATGGGACCGATTGCCGCCGCCTGAGCCAGTAAATAGCATGTCTGACGCGACGGGTTGAAGATCCGGTCTTTTTCCTCCATTCGAACCATACCCTTGCGGGTGCCTTTGGGGTGCCGCCGCAAAACGGTCAGGGTTTGAGGATCGATGATTTCAATGTCGTAGTCATAAATGCGCACAATGACTTTCGTATGCAGCCTTGCGGGCAATGCGGCGTAATAGCAGTCGTGGACCTGGATCGTGCCGTCATCCTGGACCTTGCGGGTTTCCTGAACAAAGTAAGCGAAACTTTTGAGGGGAAGAGGCAAAAGAAACGGTTTTTCTTCTTTGAACATCTCCTGGACCTGACGCTTCATTCTGCCGTGTATACGGGGGGCGGCCCAGCGCTCTTCCCAATGCATCAGATGCTGATTTTGTTCTTCGATGCTTTCAAACCGGCGGCCCTTTAAAGCGGTGTTCTGGGTGTGCTGGATTGCGTTTTCCACGCTGCCCTTGCGGTCAGGGTCGGCTACGCGGGCGGGATCGGCTACAGAGCCGCAATGAGCCAGCACGGCGGCATAAAGGGGGTTTAACGTCGGTTCATAGATGTCGGGGGTGATGACGCCTTCCTTTAAATTGTCCAAAACCACATATCGGGTGACTCCGCCAAAATAGCGAAAGGCCTCTTCATGGAGTTTGGCCCAGATCTCTTTACTGGATTTCCAGACCACTTTGCGGAAACAGCGGCGGGAGTACCGAAGCGTCATGACAAACAATCGGGGGCGGCGGTAGGTGGTTTTTCCCGGAATACGCGTAGGCGCGCCGAGACCGTAGTCCACCTGGGCTTCTTCTCCGGGCCCAAACTCCAGCCGGTCGTACTGTGCAGGATTCTTTTTGCGCAGCGCACGGCAAAACCGTTTCACGCTGTTGTATTTGGACTCAAAGGCAAAACGCTCAACCAGGTCCTGATAAATGGCGACGGCATTGCGCCCCAGGCGCACCTGCTCTTCGATCCAAAGACGATGATGCTCACAGGCTGAGCGGGCATGGGCCGGGATATGCTCTTCTTCAGATGCTGACTCCTCAGGAGCCGGTGGCCGGGGTGGGGGATTTTGGCCCATGATCTCCTCGGAGCCGGTGGCCACCCCGGGGGATTTTGACAGCTCAACAGCCGCCGCCTCTGTTTCTTTATTATTATCCGCCATCCGGGCATACTTGCGGATAGTCTTGCGATCCACACGCACTTTCCGCGAAATCTCGCGATGGCTTATGCCGTTGGTAAGTAATGTAATAATCGTTGTTTTCTTGCTCGGTTGCAAAACGTTCATCCTTTCTCGACCTCCCATATGCTGTGCAAAAAATGGGAGCTTGTAACGTTCTGCCTGCCGTTTGTGAAGAAACTTTTGAAAACCTGTTTTTCAGGTCTTAAAAGCTTCCACTGGGTGGGGGATTTTCAAGTGGCCACAGGTGGGGGATTTTGGGTGGCCGCCCGGGCAATGGAAAAACGAATATCATGTATTTGGAAATTTATAGGTAGCATTCGACAAAGATAGAACTTCTTTGATGATATTCGAGTTAATCAGGTTAGCTAATATGATAAATAGAAGAAGAGCATCAATATCAGATTACTATAGATATGCTTTAGATAAAGTGAGAAGTGCTATTTTAAAGGAGTCAGAGGCTCAAATTATTGGTAGCGGTACAACAGAACTTGCTGATTATTATTTTGAGCAATATGCACTGCATCCAATTGAAAATGATGATACGAGGGAAACACATTGGGAACCTAATAGCTATGTAAAAACTATCCCCGCAATAGAAAGGGAAAGCTTTAATTACAATGAGGGGGACATAGAATTTCCCTGTGAAAGAATCATTGTTGAAATTCCGATAAAACCCCATGTCCAGATCAAAACTATTGCAGATCTTCGATCCCAAGCAAGATATTTAAGCTCTTCCGAAAGTAAATATACCTGGAATCAAAATTCAATTATATTTGTTGTAGAAACTAAAGGTTATGGCTTTTCTCTGAATGAAAATGAAATTGCAGGTGAAATTAAAGACAAGATTGAAGACGTAAATCAGATTATACAATCGAAAAATGATGATATTCGAAAAGAAAACATAAGCATGCTGAACAACATCAAAGAATTGATTGATGCAAGAAAGCAAGAAATACAAAAAAGCAAAGATAAAATTCAGTCATTAACACAGATAATAAATATCCCCCTCAAAAAAAACGTACCCCAAATCACGAAAAGAATCACATTAGATCCAAAGCCTATAGTTATTAGAATAAAACCAAAGCCACATCTTCCTGAAGAATATGTATTAGATGAGAATAAGGTCAATGACATTCTAGAGGTTTTAGATAATCAGGCTAAATCATTTGAAAGAACACCCAAAGCTTTAGCATCACTAGGAGAAGAAGATCTCAGAGATTTACTGTTGGCAAATTTGAATAGCATCTTTGAAGGAAAAGCAACTGGTGAAACGTTTTCTAAAAAAGGAAAAACTGATATTTATCTTAATATCAGCAATGGGAATATCCTTGTCTTTGAATGTAAAGAATGGGATGGAAAAAAGTTATTTAATGAAACAATTGATCAGCTTCGTGGATATTTGACATGGAGACATAATTTCGGTGTGGTTATAATATTTTCAAAAATCAAAAATTTTTCTAAAATATTGTCTGAAATTCCATCGATAATACAAGAAAGCCCATCGTTTAGAAACAATTACAAAAAGATAAATGAAACCCATTATTCATCAATTCATGTATTAGAAGACGAAGGAAAAGAAGTTAATATTCACTATCTCTTTTATAATTTGTTTAGCGAATGACGTATGTGAGTTTATATTGGTGGTCGATTACAAAGTGGAGGAAAATCAAACCTTAACTTTTGACATTTGAATGTATCAGTGACCTATCGTAATTATTAGCGGAGATCATCTCTTCTCTTTTCATTATGAGTAACCTCACCATCACTCGCGCCACCAAACCCAAACCTCAACGCCATCATCAATCTCCAGAAAAATGCACTTCTGTAAGTGGACAGAGCTTATTATTTATACTCTCCGCCTTGGCTGGCTCAGAGGCCAGGAAGCATCATAGCCTAACTTGATAAAGATATCCTTCTGAAGCCTGTTTTCGTTCACTATTTTTTACATTGAAGAAAAAGATGACATCATGATAACTAGGAGACGACACTATGAAGATGAAAATAATGCCGGGAATTTTAATGGCAATGATCCTCTTTTCACACTCAGCAGTGTTAATCTCTACGCGAAAGGCAATGACAACAGGGTACATGCATGTACGATCAAAGAGCAAAGTCAACTTACAGTGAAAATGATGTGAAGGCGTTTGTTTACCGGTGGTTTGCCGGATTCGATCATCAGGCGGATATCGTTTTTTTTATGAAGCATCTGAATCCCGAAAGAGTGGATATGCATTTTCCCGACTTTCCGGTTAAAAGCATCGCCGATTTTGAAAAATGGTATCAGAATGCCGTAAACGATATTCAGTGGAATGCAAACTCGATATCCAGCCTGAAGGTTGGCGGCGATGAGACAGGCGGATTTACCGTCAGCCTTGACGTCAACTGGAAGGCCAGAACCTATGACAATCATACATACAATGTTAATATGCATCAGGACTGGTTTGTTACGGTCGACCAGAACAGAAATTTCATCATTTTCAGACTCCGGGCAAAGTTAGGCAAATATTAGAATTGTCTTAGTCTCATAATGAACGATCAACGGCACAAAAGATCAAACATCAGCGAGGCAAGCGATGAAAACTCAAAACGTGTATCTGTTCGTTTTCGACAGCCTGTCCGACTGGGAAGCGGGTTATGCGGCCGCCGGAATCAACAACCCGCAATATCAGAAAACACCGGGCCGGTATCGCATCCGGACAACGGCCTTGAAAAAGGAACCTGTTCTAACGACGGGCGGTATGCGTATTCAGCCGGATACGTCGATAGAGGACATCTCTCCTGCGGACAGCGCCATGCTGATTCTGCCGGGCGGCATTGCCTGGGACGACAAGAAGAACGCCGAAGCGGTTGAATCGGCCCGCGTCTTTCTGGAGGCCGGCGTGCCGGTGGCCGCCATCTGCGGCGCCACGGCCGGGCTTGCCCGGGGCGGCCTGCTGAATAGAAGGCGTCATACAAGCAATTCAAAAGAATACCTGGAAGCGACCGGATATCAGGGAGCGGCGTTCTATGACGACGCATCTGCCGTAACCGACGGTGATCTGATCACGGCCTCCGGCATCGCGCCCATCGATTTCGCTTTGCACATTTTCCGGCGTCTGGATATTTACGCCATCCCGGTACTGGATGCCTGGCATGGACTTTTCAAGACCGGCCGCCCTGAGTATTTTGAAGCGTTCATGAGAGCGGTAAGTATTTAAAGGAGGAAACGTAATGGAAATTTCAAAACACCTTTTACAGGGGGTTCAGCAAAGAAAAACCCCAAACAGAGGCGGAGCCCTGGAACCCAGGTACCTTGTTTTTCATTTCACCGCAGGGCGGAACGCCAAAAGTTCCATAGACTGGCTTTGCAATCCGGATGCAAAGGCGTCGGCGCATCTTGTAGTGGCAAGAGACGGAAGCATCACGCAACTGGCACCGTTCAACGTCGTCACATGGCATGCAGGCGTCAGTTACTGGGAAGGTCTTAGCGGCTTGAATCAACACGCCATCGGCATTGAAATGGACAATGCGGGGAAACTGAATAAAGCCGGCGATACTTACCAGGCCTGGTTTGGAAAAGAATATCCGGAAAATGAAGTCATTCAGGCTCAACACCGTTTTGAACCGGATGTTACATATTGGCATACCTATACGGAGATTCAAATCGCAAAGGCTCTGGAGTTGGCCACAACACTTGTAAAAGCCTATCATTTACGGGATATCATCGGCCATGAAGATATTACCCGGGGCAGGAAAAACGACCCCGGTCCGGCGTTTCCCCTGGCGAACATCCGTTCAAAAGTGCTGGGCAGAGCGGACGACCAGGCGGAAATATTTGAAGTCGATATCGACAGTCTGAATATCCGCAAGGGCCCCGGCATCGAATATGATACCGTCGCTTCTCCTCTGCTGCGCGGCACAAAGGTGATGCTGCTTGAAAAATCAGACCGCTGGAACAAGGTGGACGTTCAGGGCCCCAATGACGTTGAAGGATGGGTTGCCAACAAATATTTAAAAGCCATAGCATCGTGATGAGTCCAACAGTTACACTGAAATAATTTCATATTGAGGGGGGAAGCGGATATGAAGAGAAGAGAATTTATGAAGATGGTGGCCGCGGGAACGGCGGTTTGGGCCGGCGCGGGAATCCTGCAATCGTGTGCTTCGGGGCAAAAAGCGGCCAGTGGCGCCGGCGCGTCCCGGTCGAGCCCGCAGAAACAGTGGGCCCGGGAGAAGTACAAAGGCATCGAGAATCTGCTTTTGCCGTCCTACTCGCCGGATTTCAAGGCACTGGATGAAGAGGGCATCCGCAACGACGTCCGCAACAGTATCCGTCACGGTTTCTTTTCCACCACCTGCATTCCAGTCGGCGTGAGCACCGAAGAGCACAAGCAATTTCTTACCATCGCCTGCGATGAAGCCCGGGGTAAAATCCTGGCCGGCGATATCGTCGCGGAAAAAACCGAGGAAGGCGACATGGCGATGATCGCACATGCCGAAAAGGTGGGCTGCACGCATCTGCTGATTACACCCAACCGCAGCCTGCGCGCCAAAACGGAAGAAGAGCTTTACCAGGGATATCTCAAACGCATTAGCGCCACCCAGCTTCCGGTTCTTCTTTATGCGCCTCTCTCCAAAACATACAGCAGCTTTGGTCCCGGCGGAGTGCCCCTGAAAGTTTTTGCGCGTCTGGCCGAACTTCCCAATGTCGTGGGAATCAAGCTTTCTCAGGCGCTGAACCTGACGACCTGTTTCCAGATTTGTGAAGCACTGGCTCAACATCTGCTGGTCGGCCCCGTCAATCTGGATTTCGTCCCCACACTGGCCAAACTGTACAACATTCAGTGGAGCGGGCAGTGGAATGTCGAATCGGTGCAATCGCCGGAAAAGCTTTACGCCGTGGAGCTCATGAAATGCATCAACGACCGCCGCTTTGACGAGGCCATGAAGGTTTACGCACGTCTCGAACCGGCCCTGGATGCTTTCTACAAGCTTCAGGCGCCGCTTATTGCCAGAGGCGTGCACCCGTGGGCCCACATGAAGTACTTTCAGTGGTGCACGGGCGGCAACGGCGGCCTGATCCGTAATCTTCCGACTATCCCGGCAGGCCATATTCCGATTCTCGACGACGTCGCGCGCAAGCTGATCCGCAGCACTTATTCCAAAGTCGGCATCGTCGCGACCGCGGCTCCGGAGGAAGAGTTCATTTTAGGCAAGGCGGCCTATGCCAGAGGCGCGCGGGCCATGGATATGACGCAAAAGCCCTATTTCAGTTAATAGAGAAGATAGGCCGAGCGAAGCCTTTGGAATTCTTCGAGCGAATCCTGCCATGACGCGGCGATTGCACGCGGGTCTTTGCCCGCCCGCACATCATCCAGCACCTGCCGCGACCCGATCATGCCGAGCGTGGCGGCAAGTTTGAAAGATTCCGGATAAAGACGGTAAAGCGCGGCGGCAAGCTCAACACCCAGATACGGCGAATCCAGTATTTTCCGGTCTGTCAGGGAAATCCGGACGCCGGAGCACAGCCGTCCGCGAAATATTCCCGATGACGGCGTAAAATCGGCGGCGGAAAACTGCACGCCGGGTATACGCCTTTGTTCGAGGTATGTTGCCAATTGGGCGGAGCGCATCCACGGCGCTCCCAGAAGTTCAAAAGGCGTCGATGTTCCCCGCCCGACGCTTATATGTGCGCCTTCCACAATGGCAACGCCTGGATAGAGCGTTGCCGCCTGAAGACTGCGGAGGTTGGGCGATGGATTGATCCAGGCAAGCCCCGTTTCGTCATACCACATCGACCGGCTGTAGCCGTTCATGCGGATCACACGCAGATCCGCACCGATTCGATCCTCCGCGTTGAACATCCGGGCCAGTTCGCCCACCGTCATGCCGTGGCGGACCGGCAGGGGAAAGCAGGAGGTGAAAGACCTCGGAATGCCGTCGGATAGGGGGCCCTGGACAACATCGGCATTAATCGGGTTGGGCCGGTCCAGCACGAAGAAAGGAATGCCCTTTTCGGCAGCCGATTCCATGGCGTAATGCAGAGTTGCTATGTACGTATAGAAACGGACGCCGGCGTCCTGAATATCGAACACCAGCGCGTCGAGCCCTTCCAGCCATTCTTTGAGGGGTTGTCTATTTGATCCGTAAAGGCTGTAGACCGGCAGACCGGTCCTGATGTCTTTCATTGACGGAACCGGGGCATCGGCCATGCCGTCAAGGCCGTGCTCCGGGGTGAAGAGAGCTACAAGCCTGACGCCGGAAGCCTCAAGTAAAAGATCAATACTACGGATGCCGGCAGCATTACGTCCGGTGTGATTCGTGACAAGCCCCACTCTTAACCCCTGAAGCGGAGCGAATTTCTGTTTCTCCAGAGCATCGATTCCCGTTTCCACCGGACCCGGTTGTCCGGACAATACCTTCTTATCCGACGTTACAAACGGGGAAAGCGCGGGTCTCCGTTGGATCATGTATTCACCGGAGAGAGGACCTACGGCTTTTTCCAACTGCTTTCGAATATCCGCCCTCAATTCCCGGACGTTTCCGCCTCCTTCAGCATGAACGCGATTGGTGAGAACAATCAGATAAATCCCTGTGACCGGGTCAATCCACAGGCCTGTTCCCGTGTACCCGAGATGGCTGTACGCGCCGAGGGGAGGAAGATTTTCCGCGTTAGCTGCAAAAGGCGTCTGGAGATCCCAGCCAAGCCCCCGGAATCTCGCCTTACCGCGCGGAGACTGTGGAATCGTCATCATCTCGACAGTGGCAGGTTTCAGGAGAACCTTCTCCCCTGCCCTTCCGGAGTTCAGCATCATCCGCGCA
This sequence comes from Smithellaceae bacterium, assembly GCA_963682105.1. Classification (GTDB taxonomy): domain Bacteria; phylum Desulfobacterota; class Syntrophia; order Syntrophales; family Smithellaceae; genus UBA8904. The sequence goes on along the minus strand of OY821638.1, from coordinate 4,920,981 downwards.
AACGCACCCAGATCATCGGCCGTTGAAAAAACACCGGCATGGCCTGCCACACCGCCCATCCGGTAACCGACCGGATCGGAAACTTCGCCGCAAAGAAGCCTGCCTTCCCGTTCCACCGTCGGAGCGATTCTGCCGGACAGCGACGCGGGCGGGTTAAACAGCGTGTCCTTCATTTCGAGAGGCCCGAAGATATGAAGTGCGCAGTAGCGGTCAAGCGAAAGCCCGCTTGCGCGCCGGATTATCTCACCCAGGATGATGAAATTGAGGTCACTGTATGAATAGACCTGGCCGGGGGGATGAAGCGGCTTTTCGGAAATAACCGCCTGCAGAATTGCCGGAGAGCCCTGCAAACCGGGCTTGAGTTTCGGTTCGACGCGCAGGCCCGAATAGTGCGTCAAAAGATGGCGCAGCGTGATTTTACCTTTGCCGTTTTTCTTAAACGCCGGCCAGTACCTTGCGGCTGGTGCATCCGGATGAAGTTTGCCTTTCTCAACCAACTGCATCACGGCGGTGGTTGTGGCAACCGCTTTGGTCAGAGAGGCGATATCGAAGATGACCTCCTCCGTCATCGGGGTTTTGTCCGGGCGAAGCGACCGCCAGCCAAACGCTTTGCGGTAGAGGGTTTTCTCATTCGTTCCAATCAGGACAACCGCCCCCGGAATCCGACCATCCGCGACGGCCTGTTCGACAATGCCCGAAATCGGTGCCAGCGCCGTTTCATCGAGCGGCTGGAATGCCGGAGCCGGAGAGGAAAAGAAGATCAGGCACAACAGAATCAACATGATTCTGACGACGATTTGAGAATACAGAAACAATTTATTTTTATCATCCCGGCCCTGACGCGCAATTCGAAAAAAACTCAAGAAAGGTGAATTCCCCTCTTCGCGGGAATGACGGTTTCCACCCTCATCGTCATTTTGAAAAGTTCTCACCGGGTGTGCATGCTTGCCATGCTGAGGTTGATTCATTGGCGCCTATCCATTTATTTTTCCGGGATCAGTTGCGAAGATGTCAAAAGGTTCTTTCATGACGGATATCTCAAAGGAGAAGAAGGAAGCAGCATCAATTAATCCGGCATCAGAGCATCATCTGCCCGCACCAGCGCAACCCGATCAGCATGGACGACGGCCTTTTCGCTGTTTTTCGTTTTCAGGCCTTCATTCGTGTAGATATTTCTCGGATTCCAGAGCATCCAGCCGTTTGCACCGAAATCTTCACTGGCCTTGATCTGCTCGCGGATTTCCCGGCCGGTAAAATGCCGGCGGTCAAAAGCGTAATCCCGAAACGCCTGCAGCCAGGGCCGGAAACGCACGGGAGGAAGTTGCGTACGCTCCCGGGCCCGCTGGAGGGAAAGATAAACAATCCTGTTGGAATTGGCCACAGGGTTTCGATAGCCCGGAATGCCGAACTGAAAGCCGGACGGATAAAGCATCAGGGAGATATAATCGACAGACGCACCGATCTGATCGATCTTCTGGCCGATCTGGGTATCGTCGAGATTCCAGGCCGTGTACCCGAAGATATCGGCGGCGACAAACACATTGTAAGGGGCCAGTTTCTCTCTGGCCGCTGCGAGAAATCCTGAAATAGCTTTGGACCGGTTTTCTTCGGTATTCGCGATTGAAAATTTAAGACCTTTGCGGTCCGGATAGCGGACGTAATCAAACTGAATTTCATCAAATCCGTTTTGAGCCGCCTCGACGGCGATGGCGATATTGTAGTCCCAGACCTCCTTCATCGAGGGTTCCACCCAAACCAGATTTTCCCGGTCGCGCCAGACGGTCCCCTGTGCTGTTTTGATGGCCAGTTCGGGTCGCGTCGTTCCCAGCAGATTGTCTTTGAAGACGACAATCCGGGCCACTGTATAGATGCCCCGGTCTTTCAGGGTTTTGACCAGGCCTTTGATGTCTTTGACAAGAATAATCTTCTGGCCGCCGATGGCTGAAACCATCGACACGTTGCTCTTATAAGGGATAAACCCGCGGTCTCCCTTCACATCAATCACCAGTGTATTGAGTTCGGTCGTATCGATCAGCTTCAGGGCGGACTCCCTCAAACTCTTACTGCCGATACCGTAAACAGTCAGATAAAGAGCCTTGGGTTTGACGGGATTCAGCCGGATTTCCAGAGGTGCGTTTCCCTTTGCAGTTTCCACGGCCAGCTCTGCGCGGGAATAGCCGTGTGCTCTGGCCGCAATCCGACAGACGCCGGACTTGATGGCAAAAGAACCGTCAACGCCCGCCAGGACAATCTCCTTTCCGTCAAGCGTCACAATGGCGCCGGCCAGAGGCTTATTGGCGGCGGCATCCATCACAATGCCCGCAGCCGGTCGGCTTATAACCATCCGGCTGGCGGGAGGATTCGATGCAGACCGGTCACAAGCGAACGTGTAAATAAGCACAATCAGGATCATAAAAGGCACTATTTTACACCGGATCATTTACCGATTCCTCCCACCGCCGCCAGAGTCCTCCCCATAAAAATCATTGCAAATTTCTTCCCCCGGTCCGCGTCGGTTAATAAATAACGGGGAAGTTTCATGGGATTGCCCCAGTTTTTCTGTCTCTCGCCGTCAATGGTAAAAGCGGCAATATAGCCCGCTTCCTTTGCTTTTACCGTGAGCTCATCGTCATAAATGCCGAAAGGCCACGCCAGCATGTCGATTTTTGTTCCCAATTCTTTTTCCAGTTTTTCTCTGGATCCGGTGAGTTGCATTTTGACAAACAGTTCGTATTCGGCCGGGTTCAGACGCTTTTTTTCTTTCTTGAAATTGGGATGCCAGTAGGTATGCGACTGGATATCGTAAAGCCCGGTCTTCTGAAGCTCACGTAACTGATCCCAGTTCATGGCATAAGAGGCGTTGGAGATGGCCGAAGGATAGATGAATAAAGTGACCGGAATTCCGTATTTCCGGACAACCGGCCACATGTTTGTGTAAACCGACCTGTGCCCGTCATCCACCACAATGGCAACCGACCGCGCCGGTATCGGCTCCTTCCGAAGCATGGCGTCCACAACCTTCCGCAGAGAAATCACTCGATAGCCGCTGGTTTTCAAATATTCGATATGGGACGCAAACACCGCGTCAGTGACGGTCATGCCGTCGGCGCGCGTGGGTCCGAAACGGTGATACAAAAGGATCGGGACAGGCTCATAGGCGGGTTGAATTCTTTCTACATCGGATGCATACGCAGGATTCTGCCCCAGCAGAGCCGAAAAGAAAAAGATGAACTGGAAAGTCTTGAATGACGTCATAACATTCACCCTATCTTTATGTCGACAAAGCCGGATCAAGGTAGTGTGACTTTCATCACCGAACCGGAAACATTTGAATTTTGTGATCTGCGAATAAGAATAGGGTTGCCAAATAGCTAGACAGGTAGAGAATGCAACAAAGCAAGAGCGTCCAGCCGGAGTTTGAATGATCTCCGGCGGAACGCTCTTTTTTATCCGGCCGTTTCCAGCCATTACTGTAAAGCGGTCTGACTGAAACTTTATGCCGCTATGGCTGGAGCTTCAGGGTCAGCGTCACCTTCACGGTCCTGCCACCGGCCGTTTTGGCAAAGCGCCACTTGCCGATGGTTTCCGTCAGGCATTGCCTGGACTTTGCATCTCCGATAGCGCCTGAAACAATCTTTGACTCTTTCACGGTTCCGTCGGCGTTGACGGTTATTTCAATTTTCAGAGGAGAAGATTTCATCTGGCCGGCAAAGCACTTTTCGATGTCGCTTAAATGAGCCTGCGCAACGCCGAAAACTTCGCTTTTCGTTAATCCTTTTCCGGCGTCCGCCTCCACAATAACCAATGCCTTTGACTGGTCTTTCTTCTGAGGGGCCTGCTGTTCCCGCGCAGCAAGTTTATCTCCCGCGAAGTGTTTTTCCGACTTATACTGCATGGCATACCCTCTGGGCATGGAAGGCGCCGCCGCATAATTTGCCGGGCCGCCCACGGCATAATCGGACACACCTTCCGGAAGCGGCAGAGGCTGTTTGACGGTCGTGAGCTTGCCGTCGGCATTGCGCACTTCATTATCGACAGCTACAAAGGATGTATAAGCTGTCAGCAGGTTATAAGAAAGCCCCAGTTCCGTGACTTCCTTCACCCGTTTATCGTCGCTGTGCAGTTTGTTGTAGTCCGACAAAATCGTGATGCGATGGCGCGCCCACAGATACTTCAGGGCCGCATTGTCTTTTGACGGTTTATAATCCGCCACCTTAACGGTTTCGGAATATTGGCCTTCGCCGGTGATGCCGCTTAAGGTTATCGTCCCTTTGGGATTGCCGCGCCATTTACCGAAAACCAGAACCGGACGATCGGCCAGCACATCGGGAATGGCAACAGGCTCGACGGCATACGTTTCAAATCCGCTGAATTTAATCTTAACCTGTGTGAGCACGGGAGACTGGATCATCTTGCGGAAACGCTCGGCCTGGCCTTCAGCAGCATCCGGCTTTGTAATGATAAAAGGTTCGGCCAGGCCCACATGCGCCATGCCTTCGATGATGTGGCGGTTGACGCTGGAGCCTATGCCGAAGGCAAACATATTGGCATTGCCCAGATTGTTGCGGATCAGATCGAATGCTTCTTCTTCCACGCTGACGTAACCATCGGTCACAATGACAACCGATCGTGAGAATCCTTCATCCTTTTTAAGGGACAGGGCGCGCTTGAGCGCGGGCAGAAGCTCTGTTCCCCCTCCTCCCTGCTGGCGGTCAATCGTAGAAATGGCTCTCTGAATGTTGGCGGATGTAGCCGGAAGCGATTCCTCGGCCATCAAAGATGATCCGCCGGAAAAGAGCAGAACATTGAATTTATCGGTGGGACGCAAATGGCCGATCAGATTTGATAAAAGTTTCTTGGAAATCGACAGGGGGAATCCGTGCATGGAACCGGAGACATCCACAATGAAAATATACTCACGCCCCGGAATGTTGGCGTTTGATATTCTTTTAGGGGGCTGCATCATCAACACAAAGAAATTTTCTTTGTCGCCCTGTGACAGTAAAAGACCCGTCGATATTTTATCGCCGTCCAGGCGGTAGCGTAAAATATAGTCGCGGTTGCCGCCATTGGCCTCGGATTTGTCCAGGGCCACTTTGACCTGCGAGGCGCTTTGGTAGGCTGTATTGACCCTGTGCGACGGGCAGGTCAGATCCTTCACCGTCATGCCGGCATTGATGGTCACGTTCATATCAAAGGTGGTCTTGGGAAGCTCGCCCTGACGCAGATAGGGATTTTCCACCCAGCGTTCGGAGGGCGTTATATTGGATGCTTTGGCGTTGGAATAACGCGGCCCCACCACCGTGGGATAAACGAATTCATAAATACGATCCGTCGGAACCAGCAGTTCCGTATATTTAAGCTCGACCTTAATTTCGTCGCCGGGCATGATATTGGCGACATTCATCTGAAATACATTGGGTCGTTGCTGTTCCAGAAGAGACGCGTTTTTCCCCGCATCGCGGGCTTGTTCATACTCGCGGCGGGCTTCATCGCGCTTTTTGATTCTGGCTTCGACCACCCGCGAGCCGATGGTCATCTTCATGCCGTAAACAGCGGCGCGGGTGGAGGCCGGAAAGATATAGATTGCCTCCAGCGGTTTTTTCCCGTCGTTTTTATAAACCTGCATCACCACGACATCGGCAATCACACCGGAAATATTGACGGCCGCCTGCGTCGATTTCAGGGGCAGCCGGTCGGTATCCGGGTTTTCACTGTTGACAAAAAAATACGGAGATAAGGTCCGGTCTTCCGGCTCGGACCTCTGAGCATAAGCCTGGGTGCACGCCGAAAGCAATGCCAGAGCTAAGACGATGATTATACTGTGTTTAATATTTTTCATAGATAACCTCCTTCGCTGATTTTGATGTTTAGACAAAGGAGGTTCCCGAAAAGTTCCCACTGTATGAAAATAATTTTAATCCGGCGCGATGTGCGGAAACGTCATCTTGCACGCATGAAATGACAGCGCGGGAACAAGGGGTTAAAATCCCTTGTTCGAATTGGTTTTAGATTAATCACTTTCTTCCAGAGGAATGTTGACGAATCCGCCGGATTTCCGAGTCGGAAAGCCCCAGCGATTCCAGAAAATCCTGATGCGCTTCCGGGGACGACGCCTCGAATTCCTGATGCCATCGATTCATGCCGGCTTCATCCAAACCGGCCCTGCGCAGATAACCGATCCATTTATCTTTGGTCAAAACGCGCGTCCCGCCCATCAACGTCCTGTCGCCGAGCAGATTCAAAATAAACCGCTGCTGATGCCTCAGAAGGCTAATTTCATGATTGATTTTGGCAAGCCTTTCGCGAAGAATGTCCGTGCGTTTCGTCCTGCCGCCTTCGAGCAGTTTACGGATCTCGCCAAGTCCGACACCGGCGCCGCGCAATCTGGCAATCTCTTCCATCGTCTTGCAATCCGCTTCGGAGTATAGCCGGTAATCCGCGCTGGTTCTCTGTTTCGGGGAAAGAAGCCCGATTTTGTCGTAGTAAAGCAATGTGCTCCTCGACAGGCCGAATTTTTTAGCAATTTGCGATATGGTGTACATTTATAAACCTGTAGACGGGTCAAGAAATATTCTGCTGTCTCTTGTCATTGAGATACCACTGAATTTCACCTAAAAACTGTCGGCCGTATTTTTGCAGTTTGTGCTCCCCGACGCCGCTGACTCCCAGCATTTCCATTTCATCGCGGGGCCGGACCTGAGCCATTTCCATCAGGGTCCGGTCGGAAAACACAACATACGCGGGAACGTTGTTTTCTTCCGCAAGCTCTTTGCGCAGGGCGCGCAAACGCTCAAACAATCCATCATCCATCTTCGTCTTGACCGGCGCGGGTGCGGCGATGGTTTCGAACTTCTTTTCCAGTTCGGTCGGCTGCGTCAAAAGTACATCCATTTCCGACTTCAGAATCCGGTAACTCAATTCATTTAATTTCAGGGCGTAGCCTTCATCATAGGCGATATCCAGAAAACCGGAATTGAGCAGTTGAAAAATGTACTCGGCCCACTCGCCGTATTTGATGTCGCGCCCTGCGCCGAAAGTTTTGATCGAATCGTAGCCGTTTTCACGGATGGAGGCATTTAACGAACCCCGCAGAATATTGATCAGCGTGGTCATGTTGACTTTCTCGCCGGTGCGGAAAACGGCGGAAAGCGCTTTCTGGGCAATGATCGTGCCGTTGAATTTTTTCGGAGGATTTTTGCAGACGTCGCAGTTGCCGCAGTCTTCGGCCGGCTGTTCGTTGAAATAAGAAAGCAGAATCCGGCGGCGGCAGATGTCCGCTTCGGCATAGCGCTTCATACGATCCAATTTAGCCGTCAGAAGCTCTCGCCTCTCCGGCGCCGAATCTTCCAACATGTCGTGATGCGTTTTGACGTCGGCATAACTATAGAACAAAACGGTATCGGCCGGTGCTCCGTCGCGGCCGGCCCGTCCGATTTCCTGGTAATAGCTTTCGATATTTTTCGGCAGGCTGTAGTGCACAATCCAGCGGATATTGGATTTGTCGATCCCCAGACCGAACGCGATCGTGGCGCAGATGATTTGAACTTTATCCCGGATAAATGCATCCTGAACCCTGCTGCGTTCGTCGTTGTCCATGCCCGCATGATAATAAGCCGCCCGATAGCCACGGTCCTGAAGTTTTGCCGCCACATTCTCCGTCTTCTTGCGGCTCAGGCAGTAGATGATGCCCGGCTGGTTTTTGCGTTTGGATAAAAAGCGCAGAATCTGCTCGAAGCGCTTCTGGCCGGAATAGACGGCGAGGCTTAAATTGGGCCGGTTAAACGAGGCGATAAACTGAGAGTCTTCCGGAATGGAAAGCTGCCGGAGGATGTCTTTGCGGATGACCCGGTCGGCCGTAGCCGTCAGCGCCATCAGCGGCACGGCAGGAAAGCGGTCGCGTAAAATGTTCAGTTTTAAATAATCGGGACGGAAATCATGCCCCCACGATGAAATGCAGTGCGCCTCATCGACGGCAAAAAGAATAATTTTCAGCTTCTGCAGAAAACCAATCGTACTCGGGGCGGACAGCCGCTCCGGCGAGATGTATAGCAATTTGATTTCGCCTTTGAGGCACCGGCGATAAAGATCCGCGCTTTCTTCTTCCGTCAGGGTGCTGTTGAGAAAGGCTGCGGAAACACCATTTGCTAAAAGCCCGTCCACCTGGTCTTTCATCAGCGCGATGAGCGGCGAAACCACAATGGCCGTTCCCGTGACCAGAAGCGCGGGAATCTGATAGCAGACGGATTTTCCCCCGCCGGTGGGCATCAAAACCAGCGCGGATTTTCCCGCCAGCGCGTGATCGATAATTTCCGCCTGCAAGGGATAAAAGGTTTCATATCCGAAATATTTTTTCAGCGCCTCTTCTTTCGTCAAACAACCGCACTCCGCTTAAGAATTAAAATCTCTGCCCCAAGTACAGATAAAATGATGAATGGCCTTTCTGCGCCTGACCGTATGCCAGATAAATGGGTCCCAGATACGTTTTTGTCCCCAGGAAAACGCTGCCGGCGTAAATCAGGGATTCAAAATGGATATCCGATCGCTTGTCCCAGACATTGCCGGCTTCTCCCGATACGCCGAGATACAACGGCATTTTAAGCGCGCCAAACCCCGTGGAGGCAAGCTCACGATAGACAACCACACGGGCCAGTCCCGTATGGCGGCCGTATATTTCATCGGTGGAATATCCCGACAGATTGAGAAATCCTCCCAGCGGAAAGGTATCCTGTACAGCCGAATCGTCTTTGTCAAGCGTTGTCTGGAAGCTGACGGAAGGCATGAACGTGTATTTTCCAAAAGTCAGCGCCGTCGTCCAGCGGAAGCCCAGCGACTGAACTTCAATATCCGATCCCAGAGCTTTAATGTTATACTCCCAGACCAGAGAGGCATCCGACCCCTTTAACGGAAAAATATAATTATCAAAGGTGCTGTAAGCCAGTGATGCAAAAACGCTTCCCCGGTCATAGGGATCTTCGCTGGCTGACGGATCACCGATCAACACTTTAATAACACCATGCTCCCGCCGCAGTCCTGCGCGAATTTCACCCCAGTTGCCGAACTCCCGCCCGACATCCAGTTCGCCCTGAACGGAATTGGTCCGGTACTGCTTCACGATATCGCCTTCGGAGTTATAGTCATTGATATTTCGGACATAGTACTGGGCGCTCGCGGCGACAAAGTAGCGCAGCGCATAATCAATCGGCTGATAAAACTCCGTGAAAAACCGGGGGCTCTCACCGATGCGGAGTTCGTTGCGCCATTCCCCTCCCCTGCTGTTGATGGCCGTTTTCGTAAACTGCGCCGTCAGCGCGTAACTGCTGGTCCCTTTAAAGTTGTCTTCCAATCCCAGGCCAAAACGGAAATAGTTCGGTCCCCATGACTTTTCCAGCGGTTCGATCACAATGGCTGAGGACTTATCCTTCTTCTTCAAAAAGAAGTCGACGCGTTCAAACATGTCGATGCCGTAAATCTGGTCAATCGTCCTTTTCAATTCATGCATGCTGAATTTGGAACCGGCCTTGACATCGACATGCGCGTCAATCATGTCGGTGGGCAGCGATGATTTGTTGGCTATTTTAACCTCGTCGATATCCGGCGGAGGAAGCTCCTTTTTCCGATGCGTCTGCAAAAAAGCCAGAAAGGCCTTTTCATTGCTTAAGTTCGCCAGAGCGTCTTTCATGGCTTCAGCTTTTTTCCGGCCCATAATCACCGCCTCACCGGCGCGGGAAAATTCACCGGTGGTAATGTCGCCCAGATCCGGCTGAATCAGAATATCCTCACCCCGCAGTGTGCTGATCTGGTAGAGCGTGTTGCGCTGAACCATGATGGAGGTCAACTGGGAGGTAATTTCAATCGATGTCGAAAGCTGTTCACGTTTGCTTAAGGTTGTGCTGATGTCCACGGCGATCACAATATCCGCGCCCATCAGCCTTGCCACATCCACCGGAAGATTATTGGCGACGCCGCCGTCCACCAGCATTTTGCCGTCGATTTCCACGGGAGCAAACATAGCGGGAATGGACATGCTGGCGCGGATGGCCTTCACCAGTTCCCCTTTCTCCAGAACCACCTCATTGCCTGTTTCGATATCGGTGGCCACCGCCCGGAAGGGAATATTCAACTGATTGAAATCATCAATGCCTTCCGTATGGATCAGCATGGATTTCAGCATCAGATTCAGATTCTGTCCCTGCACAAGGCCTTTGGGAATTGTAAATTTTCCGTCTTTGAATCCCAGATCGAAGTTGATCAGAAAATCGGCCGCGTCTCTTTTACGGCGAAAGGAAAGTTCGCTGGGGGGCGGTTTGTCGATGAACGCCTCATTCCATTCCATGCTGACGACGATTTTTTCCATTTCGGCCGGGGAGATGCCGGATGCGTAAAAAGCGCCGACAATTGCGCCCATACTGGTTCCCACGACATAGTCAACGGGAATTTTCATCTCTTCCAGAATCTGAATGACACCCACATGCGCCAGGCCGCGCGCGCCTCCGCCGCTTAATACCAGGCCGATGCGTGGTCGCTTTTCAGCATCGGCATTGTCCTTTGCGGCGGCTATGGCCTGGCCTGCCATCAACAGCATCAAAACAGAAGCAAACAGTAAAACAAATGAGATTTTTCTTTGTACCGCCCCGGCATGATATGGATTCATGAGAGTTTCAATCAAATCCTTAAATAGTGTCCATGATGGTTTTCTATCTTTTCGTTCCCGTTGATACGCTGCCACCTATGAGATGTGAGCTACTTTCTTTCTCCCCGGTCGCGGCCCATAACGCCGCGGTCCTTCTGATCCTGGCGATCATCCCAGCGTTCTCTGGAGCGCTCCTGCTGATCGCCTTTATCCTGGCGGGAATCCGTGCGCACCGGTTCACGGTTATCGCGGTCGCGGCTTCTCTGCACATTCTGTTCTTCCCTTGTTGATTTGGGGCCTGTTACAGGCGTCTGTTTGCGAAGATCAGCGTCTTCTTCTTTTCCGCGGTCACGGATCACCGGCGGCTTGTTCGTCCGCTGCTCGGAAACCTTTCCCTTGTCTCTGTCCGAGATACGCGGCTTTTCGACGCTATCTTGTCCGCCCCGGTCACGGATCACCGGAGGCTTGTTCATTCCCTGTTCCGGAACCTTCATTTTATCCCTGTCCGTAATCCGTGGCTTTTCGGCCGTCTTATCTTTATCAATGACCCGGCGATCGCGACCTTCAGTTTTGTCTTTGTCGACAACACGAGGGCCGGTCATGTCCGTGCCTTTACCTTTTTCCGCATCAGGCTTATTCCATTGCGGCCGCTTATCGCGTTCTATACCCCGATCAGGAATGCCCCCCTTATCCGGTGTTCTAACACCCGGAGCAGGCCTGCGATCCGGGTAACGCATATCCGGCTTTGATCTGACCGGCGGGACAAACCGTGGAATATCGCCGGCGCGCTGTTGACGAATATGACGGCGATCCACATCAGGCCGCCAGTGATGACGATCTGGCCATCGGCGCTCAGGGTGATGCCGGTAGAATCTCCTGGTCCGGTCAATATCAACGATCACGATTTGTCGAATTCCCCAGTTGAACATGCTCCAGCCGAAGACGCCATATTCCATGTAAAACGGCGGAGAAAAAATGACGCCTCCGCCTGACACCACCAGGCCCGGCAACAGGATCAGAAAAGGCGGGTACATCGGAAGCCACCAGCGCCCGTAAACAACAAGGGGGTCGTAAGCCGGAATATAAATATAGTCGGAGCCGACCGGCTCAATCCGGATATAACGATCTTCGACGATCACCCTCTGCTCGCGCGATGTCGAAAGATTGCCCGCTTCGCGCGCCCGGGCGCGAAGTTCCTGAATGGTGTCCATCACGTCTTCTTCCTGATTGGAAAACGCATCTCCGACCCTTGCCGTCCAACTGAGATTTTCACTGAGCATGGTCAGGACCTTGGGATAATGGCAAAGCGCCAGGACGCTGACGTCCCAGTCTTTCGCCTGCAGGGCTTCGTCTAAGGCTTCCTTTTTCAGATAAGGATTTTTTGTCACCCATCGTTCCGCTTCCACAACCTCAAAAGGATAGGTGGCGGCCATCAGAACCTGAGACAGCAGGGGGTCCGGATACAGGGCAATGGGCGCCAGCATCTGAGCCAGCTCTTCGTTGCTGAACGTCTGTTTTGCATCATTTGACGCGCGGTCTGAGGCATAGGCGCCCCACGAACTCAAAACCGCCAGCAACAACAAAATTCCGCAGATTATATTTTTATATTTGATCGTTTTCATGGTTTAATCTCCTTTCCGGATAAGAAACGGTCACTCCATCCGCGCCGCGGATCAAAACTCCATGTATGCTTAAAGTATAGTGGTTGAAAAATGGAAAATCAATGATTAATCGATCTGCCGCAAAGGAACTTTGCCCTTCATATCGACCGTCACGCCTTCCTTCTCCAGGAGATGTTTCTTCATGTTGACTCCGCCGCCGAATTGTCCCAACTCTCCGCCGGATCGGATGATACGATGGCAGGGAATAACGATAGGAAACGGATTGTTTGCCATAACGCTTCCTGCCGCGCGCGCCGCTTTGGGAGAACCTGCTTTTGACGCCAGTCCTGAATAAGTCAGCACTTTACCGCGGGGAATTTTAAAAGCCTGCCGGAGCACTTTGACGGAAAAGTCACTCAAGCCGGACCAGTTCAGGCAGGACAAATCAAACTTCAACGCCTTTCCCTGGTATAAGCCGGCAATTAACTCATCAAGACCCTCGGGAATCCGGCGGGGCGTTTTAATAATGTCCGGAAAATCCTGTGCGATTTTATCCGCCATGCTCCGGTTTGGATCAGGCAAATATATTTTCCCGATGAGCGGTTTTTTCCCGTTGTCGTTCCACACCAGACCAATGTTCTCCTTGCCGACTTTAATGATTTGATAATACATGATGCACCTCATAAAAGACTATTAGGCTGAAGGCTGAAGGCTGAAGGTTTGTTTTGTCGGCCTTCGGCCATCATATTGAATATCACTTAAAACCATCCACGAGCCATGAGCTATGAGCTACGAGCTACATCCCCTGCCTATAGCCCCTCGCCTATAGCCTATCGCCTTTATTCCATCCACCATCCACTATTCACCATCCACTATTTTTCACCCTATATGCTCAATCAATATTTTAATGCCGATTCCAATCAAAACCAGCCCGCCGACAATTTCCACTTTCCTGCCGAAAATGCGCGCCAGGGCTTTGCCGAAAACCATGCCGACGGCGGTCATGATAAAACAGACGATGCCGATCATCACCGCAGGATACAGGATCGGCATCTTTAAAAGAGAAAAGCTGAATCCCACGGCCAGCGCGTCGATGCTGGTGGCAATCGACAGCATCAAAAGCGGCCAGCCTCGCGTTTGGTCGGCCCGCTCTTCATCGATTTCATTTTCAAAAGCCTCCCGGATCATTTTGACGCCGATTAAAACCAGAAGGCCGAAGGCAATCCAGTGGTCAAAATTTGCAATCAGGTCGACGACGGTTGAACCTGCCAGCCAGCCGATAAGCGGCATCAGAAACTGAAACAGGCCGAACGCACAGGAAAGGCGTAAAACCGGCGCCCAGGATTTCTTGCTCGTGAAACCCCAATTCCGAAAGCGCAGCGAAGCGGAATTGGATGGTTGAACAGTCCCGCTCTGCGGAGGGTCCAATGCCTCGCCATCTTCGATATACTCACCGCTGGATATTTTCTTCGAGGCTTTAGACCCGTGGCTGTTGGCCGCGCCGATACCGATCGCCACGGAAAATGCGTCAATACCCAGTCCCACAGCCAGAAGCAAAATGGTTATCAAACTCATTGCGAACATCCAGAGGTCATTGGGAACGTTTGAACCAGTTTGGCAAATCTGTCAGGTTTATACCTCCCCCTTTCTTAAAGGGGGATCGAGGGGGATTTTCCTAATCAGGAAATGGCTTTAAATCTCCCCCTGGCCCCCTCTTTAGAAAAGAGGGGTAAATAATGCTCATTTCATGCTCGCCAACGCCCTATAAATTTTTTCCGCCAGTTCCTTACCAATTCCCGGCACATTTTGCAAATCGTCAATCGTTGCGCTCCGGACCTGCTTTGCCGATCCGAAATGCTTCAGCAGCAACGTTCTTCTTGCCGGACCGATGTCGGGGATCGAATCGAGGATCGAGCTTATATCGGTTTTGGTTTTCACCTTATGGTGGTAGGCCACGGCAAACCGGTGCGCTTCGTCGCGCAGACGCTGCAAAACGGCGAGCGCCGCGGGAGACGACGACAGATAGACCGCGTCTTTGCGATGCGGTAAATAAACGCGGTCTTCCGATTTCCCCGTCTTTCCCTGAAATCTGCGTTTGGCGGCTGGAAACGATCTTTCTTCCTTGGCCAGGCCGATGACATCCAGCTTGATATTCAAATCCTTCAACACGGAAAGCGCCACATTGAGCTGGCCTTTGCCGCCGTCCACTACCAACAGATCCGGAAGCGGATCGGTCCCCGTCAGACGGCGGGTCAGCACTTCCCGCATCATGCCGTAGTCATCCGGTTCACTGGCCGTCTTGATGCGAAAACGCCGGTATCCGGATTTGTCCGGCTCGCCGTCCTGAAAGGCCACCATGGAACCCACGGCATTTTTGCCGCTGATATTGGAGATATCAAAACACTCCATTCTCCGGGGAACGGTCGACAAAACCAGCTTCTCCTGAAGGACGGACAGCGCGGCCGCTTTTTGATCTTCCTTTTTCCGGGCGGACAGAAATAATTCTCGCGCGTTGGCGCCGGCCATATCCAGAAGCGCCTTTTTCGCGCCACGCTGAGGTACGGCGAGGGTCACTTTTTTTCCTTTTTTATCGGACAGCCATTCGGTCAGTAAATCTTCGTCGGGCAACTGAACCGGAAGAAGAATCTCTTCGGGAAAATCGCTGTTTTCATAATATTGCTCCAGCGCCGACGAAAGAACTTCCGGCAGATCGGCTTTGGTTTTGACCGGCGTAAAAGACTTGCTGCCCAGCAGTTTCCCTCCGCGCACGAATAAAATGCAAAGCTGATAGATATCACTGTCAGCGTAAACGCCCAGCACATCCTGATCCTGATTGCCCGCCCAGTCCACATTCTGCTTCTCCAGCGCATGTTCCAGCGCGCCGATGCGGTCGCGCAGGCGCGCCGCTTCTTCAAAGTTCAGGTCTTCCGCGGCCTCTTCCATTTGTTTTTTCAAATCGGAGACCAATTCACGCCGTTTGCCCTGCAAAAAGGACACCGCGCTTTCGGTTAGCTTCCGGTAGGAGGTTTCGTCAATGAGCCCTTTGCAGGGCGCCAGGCAACGTCCGATCTGATATTCCAGGCAGGGACGGGATCTTAACAGAAATTCACGGTTGCGACAGGACCTGAGCGGAAAAACCTGCTGGACAAACCGCAGCGTCTCCTTGGCGGCCAGGCCCGAAGGATAAGGACCGAAGTAAAGCGCCTTGCTGTTGGTTCTTCTGCGCGCCAGTTGCAGGCGGGGATATGCCTCCGAAGGATCGACCGACAGGTGATAGTAGGTTTTATCATCCCGGAAGTAGACATTGTAGCGCGGCCGGTGCTTCTTGATCAGGTTGTTTTCAAGGATAAGCGCTTCTTTGGGAGTCGCCGTGGTGATCACGTCAATGTCATCAACGCGCGCCATCAAAAAAGGCGCCATCGGCCTTGTATCCTTGCCGGTGAAATACTGCGAGATGCGGTTTTTCAGATCGTTGGCCTTGCCGACATAGATCACCTTCGCCTGCGCATCCTTCATAATGTAAACACCGGGACTGCGCGGCGCGGCGGCCATTTTATCTTTTAAAGGCATGGTTTGCGGCATACTGGATTCCCTACCCCATTTCCAGCAGAATTTTATTGAGCTCCTTGATTTCATCTCTGAGGCTTGCGGCTTTTTCAAATTCCAGATTTTTGGCGGCCTGCTTCATGTCGACCGTGAGTTTCTTAATGAGAGAGGGCAGATCCTCTTCCTTCACAGGAGTGACCCTGTTTTTGAAATCCACCGGCACGGTCATATAATCCGCTTCATAAATAGAACCCAGCACATTGCTGATCGACTTTTTGATGGTCTCCGGCGTGATGTTGTTTTCCCGGTTGTAACGGGCTTGAATGTCGCGGCGGCGGCCGGTTTCGGAAAGACACGCCGAAATGGATTGTGTGATTTTATCTGCATACATGATGACTTTGCCGCTCACATTGCGCGCCGCGCGGCCGCTGGTTTGAATGAGCGAGCGTTCGGATCGCAAAAACCCTTCTTTATCGGCATCGAGAATCGCCACCAGCGACACTTCGGGAATATCCAGACCTTCCCGAAGCAGATTGACGCCGACCAGCACGTCAAATTCGCCCAGGCGCAGATCGCGGATGATGCTCACGCGCTCCAGCGTGTGAATGTCGGAATGCAGGTAGCGCACACGAATACCCAGGCCGCTGTAGTAATCGGTCAGATTTTCCGCCATGCGTTTGGTCAGCGTGGTCACCAGCACCCGCTCCTCTTTTTTTACCCGGCGGCGGATTTCTTCGAGCAGATCGTCCACCTGATGTTCGGCGGGTTTGATCTCAATTTCCGGGTCCATCAATCCCGTGGGGCGGATAATCTGCTCCACACGCACTCCCTGGGCTTTGGTCATTTCATACTGGGCGGGTGTTGCTGAAATATAGATGCGCTGATTGGGCAGGGCTTCGTATTCTTCAAATCGAAGCGGCCTGTTATCCAGGGCGGACGGCAGGCGGAAACCGTACTTCACCAGCGTTTCCTTGCGGGAGCGGTCGCCCCGGAACATGCCCGCCAATTGCGGCAGCGTGGCATGGCTTTCGTCAATGATAATCAACGCATCATCGGGCAGATATTCCATGAGGGTGGGCGGCGGCTCGCCGGGTTTGCGTCCGGTCAGGTGACGGGAGTAATTTTCAATGCCCTGGCAGTAGCCCATCTCTTCCATCATTTCCAGATCAAAATTCGTGCGCTGTTGCAGGCGTTGGGCTTCCAGGAGCATATTTTGTTCCTGATATCGGGCCAGCGTCTGCGCCAGTTCCGCCCGGATGTCATCTGTCGCACGCTTGAGATTATCCCGGGTCGTCACATAATGGCTGCCCGGATAAACGGCAATCCTGGTCAGCGACCCCATTTTTTTCCCGCGCAGCGGATCGATCAGAGAGATGGCTTCAATGGTATCGCCGAAAAATTCCACACGCAGCGCCTTCTCGTCTTCGTAAGGCGGAAAGATCTCCACCACGTCGCCGCGCACGCGGAATGTGCCGCGATGGAAGTCGATGTCGTTTCGTTCGTACTGGATTTCGATAAGCCGTTTGAGAATATCTTCCCGCGGAATCTCAGCGCCTACCTCCAGTTGGACTATCATACCCAGGTAGGCTTCAGGCGATCCCAGGCCGTAAATGCAGGAAACACTGGCAACAATAATAACGTCGCGCCTGGTCAGAAGCGCGTACGTTGCGGCATGGCGCAGCTTGTCGATTTCTTCATTGATGGCGGAATCCTTTTCAATATACGTATCGGTCGTCGGCAAATAAGCCTCGGGCTGGTAGTAATCATAATAACTTACAAAATATTCGACGGCATTGTCCGGAAAAAGACCCTTGAACTCCTCATAAAGTTGGGCCGCCAGTGTCTTGTTGTGCGCGATGATCAGCGCGGGACGTTCGGTGCGCGCAATGACATTGGCGACGGTAAAGGTTTTGCCCGAGCCGGTAACGCCCAGAAGCACCTGATGTTCTTTGCCCGCATTGAGACCATCCACCAGTCTGTCGATGGCCTGAGGCTGATCGCCGCTGGGTATGAAATTCGTTGTTAGAGAAAACTTTTCCATTAATCACTTCCCGCATACGCAATAAGGCTTTTTGAGATACCTTCGGGCCTCGCTCTGTGTCGAGCATTCAGCTCCGTCAATCTTCAACACCCATCGATAATAATCCCCGGCAAATTTCCATTCCTGCCGGCTGTCGTAAATCATGCCGATATATAACAAAGATCCGGCTTTTGTGCGAATATTACATCTGTATGGATAGGCATACAATAACAACAGGCTAAATTGTATGGAATTCCCTAATTAAAAGGACTGCGGCGGACAGGTTTCATTTTTCCGTTACCGAAGAATCACACAATTATACAGCCACTTATACACCACCCTAACGATTCCTCTGACAGATCGGTTGCCTGGCATGTTCATTGCTTTATTAATCAGATGCACATTTATTTAATAAAACCCTGCAAAAAATGAAGCGACCTTTTTCCTTAACCATTAACCTAAACCAGAGGAGGTTCCGGCCATGAAGCAACTGATTCAGTATATTTCAGAGTCATTAGTCGATCATCCCGATCAAGTCGAAGTCAAGGAAGTCTTGGGCGAGCAAACATCCGTATATGAACTGCGTGTGGCAAGAGAAGATTTGGGAAAAATCATCGGAAAGCAGGGCAGAACGGCAAAATCCATTCGCCACATTTTAAGCGCAACGTCCGCCAAAATGAATAAAAGGACGGTACTGGAAATTATTGAATAGCATTGAATGTCATCAGCGTAAAAGCCCGGATAGATATTTAATGGTATCCGGGCTTTTACGTTTTGTTGGATTTCAAAAGCGCCGTGCTGAAATAACGCTCGGCGCGGTCGGGAAGCACGGTTGTGATATTGCCGGCATACTTTTTTTCCAGTTCACGTGCGGCCCAGACATTGGCGCCGGAGGAAATGCCGACCAGAAGCCCCATCGTGCGTCCCAGCTCGCGCGTGGTTTCAATGGCGTCTTCATCGGTGACTTCGATGACATCATCCACCAGTTTGACATCCAGCACGGCCGGAATAAACCCGTCGCCGATCCCCTGGATCTGATGAAGCCCCGGTTCATGGCCGAGCAGCGCTGAGACATTTTTCGGTTCGACGGCCACGATGCGGACATCGGGCCGATGCTCTTTAAGGAATTTACCGACGCCCTGTAGGGTTCCGCCGCTTCCGACACCGGCCACGAAACAATCGATCACCCCGTTCATCTGACGCCACAATTCACGCGCAGTTTCTTCGTAGTGAACGCGCGGATTGTCGGGATTTTCGAACTGCTGCGGCACATAGACCTTCGGATTGGACGCGGCCAATTCTTCAACTTTTTTCACGGCTCCCGCAATGTTTTCATCCGCGGGCGTTAAAATCAATTCGGCGCCCAGCGCTTCGATGAGTTTTTTGCGCTCATCACTCATATTCTCCGGCATCACAATGATGACGCGGTACCCTTTCATCCGTCCGACCAGAGCCACGCCGATGCCCGTGTTCCCGCTGGTGGGCTCCACAATAATCGTGTCCGGATGCAGCTTTCCGTCGCGCTCCGCGCCTTCCAGCATCGATAACGCCACACGGTCTTTAATGCTGCCGCCGGGATTCAAAAATTCGGCCTTGGCGAATATGTGTGAATTCTTAATCTGAATCAGCGGCGTTTGGCCGATCAGGTTGAGGATGTTGTCTGTAAGCATTTATTGCCTCGTATGGTAAAACTCTTTTTAACTTAGCCCGGGCGAGTCTTTTGGACCCGCCCGTTTTACTTGCACCTTGAACATTGCTCCTTGAACCTGTTTTTCTAAAGCGCCGCCTTCGCTCCCGCCTTAATCGCATTGATGATCTTATTGACGGATGCATCATCCATAATAATGTTGAGCCCGAACATGACGGCGCGGCTTAAGATGGCATCGCTTTTGGCCATGGTCGCCGGTGCATAGGAAGGCATCTTTGTTCCGAAGTAATCTTTCTCTCCCATGTCTTCCAGCGCCTGCCAGTGTTTCGCGTAATGCCAGGTGTTTTCCGCAATGATGGCAGCAGCCATTCCGGCTTCTTTGGTGGCGGCCTGGAATTTTTTAGCCGCCTCGGCGGTGGGCATCATAAAGATGACATGCGTGGCCGTATCGCCATCTGCATCGTTCATCGGACGCGGTGTAATGCCCGTATCGGCCACGGCATCGAGAATCTTCTTTTTCGTCGCCCGCAGAAGCCCCAAGGCCATCGGCATTTTGTTCATCGTGATCAGACCCAAAGCGCCCTGAATCTCGCTCAACCGGTAGTTCACGCCCAGGCCGGATTTGGCATCCGCGCCGCGGTCATGGGCCTTGCTGTGGACATGGCCGTGGTCATGGTAATATTCCATCTTGTTGTAAACCGCTTCGTCGTCGGTCAGGATGATGCCGCCTTCGCCGACCGTCAGGGTCTTGTTTGGATCGAAGCTCCAGGTGCCGCATTTGCTGAGCGTGCCGAGGTAACGGCCTTTATAGGTACCGCCGACGACTTCGCAGGCGTCTTCAATGATGGGAATGTTATATTTTTTGCTGAGCGCCGCAAACTTGTCCATATCCGCCGCCACGCCGAACATATGCACCGGCATGATCGCCTTCGTCTTCTTCGTGATGAGTTTTTCAACGGAAGCCGGGTCCAGGCTCAGCGTCTCGTCGATGTCCGCCAGAATCGGAACCGCTTCGCAGGCGACAATAGCTTCGATCGTCGCAATGAAGGTGAACGGGGTTGTGATGACTTCATCGCCCGGGTTTATGCCGATGCCTTTGAGCGCCACAATCAGCGCCGCCGTTCCGCTGGAAACGCCCAGGGCATATTTGGAACCGGTAATTTCCTTCACCTTGTCTTCAAATTCGTCCACACGGTACTGCCCGTTTCTCGTCGCATGCGACCCGTAACGGTGAATCATTTTTCTTTCGATGACATCCGCCATCGCCTTTATTTCTTCGCTGTCAAATATTTCTGCACCTGCCATGATGTGATCTCCTTTTCTGAATAATTTTTCCTTCTACCTTGCTCCTCGAAACTTGCTCCTTGAAACTTCAGCCTTCGGTCTTTAGCCTTCAGCCTATTCTCAGTGGTGGAACAGCCGCAATCCGCAAAACGCCATCACGATGCCGTATTTGTTGCATGTCTCGATCACCTGCTGGTCGCGGATGGAGCCGCCGGCTTCGACGATAGCAGTCACGCCGCTGCGGTGCGCGCGTTCGATGTTGTCGCCGAAGGGGAAGAACGCGTCGCTGCCCAGGCAAACACCGGTGACTTTGGCCAGCCACTTTTTCTTTTCCGATCTGGTCAGGGGTTTGGGCTGCTTCGTGAACGTTTCAGCCCAAACATCGTCGCCGATCACGTCTTCCGGCGTGTCACCCAGGTAGACGTCGATGGCGTTGTCGCGGTTGGGTTTGGCCACATCGTCCCGAAACGGCAGATTGAGAACTTTCGGCATATGCCGCAACTGCCAGAGGTCGGCCTTCTGGCCGGCCAGACGCGTGCAGTGAATGCGGCTCTGCTGGCCTGCGCCCACACCGATGACCTGCCCGCCCTGCACGTAACAGACGCTGTTGGACTGAGTATATTTCAACGTGATCAGCGCCAGCAACAGATCGCGCTTCTGCGCATCGGTGAGCGTCTTGTTTTCGGTCACAATGTTTTCCAGCATGCGGTTGTCGATTTTGAGGTCGTTTCTGCCCTGTTCGAACGTGATACCGTAAACCTGCTTGTGTTCCAGGGAAACCGGCACATAGTTCGGATCGATCACCACCACGTTGTAGTTGCCGCCCTTTTTGGATTTCAGAATTTCCAGCGCTTCCGGCTCGTAGCCCGGCGCAATGATGCCGTCGGTGACTTCATTTTTGATGATCTTCGCCGTGGGCGCATCGCAGACATCGGAAAGCGCAATCCAGTCGCCGAAACTGCTCATACGGTCCGCGCCGCGGGCGCGCGCGTAGGCGCAGGCCAGAGGCGAAAGCTCCATATCGGGCGCTATATGATACATCTTGCGTAAAACGTCGCTCAGGGGATAACCCAGCGCGGCGCCTGCCGGAGATACGTGTTTGAAAGATGTGGCCGCCACCATGCCGGTATTC
The DNA here is from genome assembly GCA_963682105.1 of Smithellaceae bacterium. Classification (GTDB taxonomy): domain Bacteria; phylum Desulfobacterota; class Syntrophia; order Syntrophales; family Smithellaceae; genus UBA8904. The sequence goes on along the minus strand of OY821638.1, from coordinate 4,899,117 downwards.
TCTTTGAGTTCCTTCACCAGTTGCCAACTGTTGAAAGCATCTAAGAAGTTTATATAGCCGGGTTTGCCGTTTAACACCGTCACCGGCAGGTTGCCGCCGTCCGCCATGAAAATGCGCGCCGGTTTCTGGTTGGGGTTGCAACCGTATTTCAATTGAATTTCATTCATGGATTAATCCTCCAGAGATTTATATTTATTGATAATGACATCCTCGTAAGCCTGCGTCGCGAGATCAATGGCCCGCACAAAGAGGCTGACCTTGTTGTCTTCGTTCAAGGCACTCCACAGTTTGCCCGCATATTCATTGGGATCTTCTTCATCCAAAGCCACACGCAGAGGCTCGCCTTCGAAACTGGGAATCGGGTTGCCGTTGCATTTATAGGTGCTGATAAAATGTCCATCACCCGCCAGAGGCTGAGTATAATCAAAGGTAAAGCGTTGGGTGCTTTGGTCGTTGCCGTCGCAGCTCTTCAGAATGTTCAGCTTGTAGCCACCGGTACTCATATCCACCACCCCGGAAATGCGCGGTGTCCAGTTGGGCTTGTCATCTTCAAACGTGCGGGTTTTGAGTGCAGCCTCAAAAGCGTAGCCGGGAAAATCGTTTTTGGCCAGAAAATCATAAATAGTATTAGTCTGATCGCCGTTGGTCACGATGGTCGTAATGCCTGCTGTCAGAACCGGATTGTAGATAATCAGATGCGGGTCCGTCATTTTGGAAGGATCGGCCGCCTTCGTGCGGATGCCGCCTTCAATGGGATCAAACACGCGGTTGCGGCTGTTGGTGCTGCGGCCCATAATGAAATAGGCAATCATCGCCTTTTTTCCGGAGGGTGTCTTCCCGATGCAGATGCCGCGCCCCGGATACTCGTTTCCGGCCAGATACTCGTACAAATTCAATTTCATGAAACGTCTCCCCTTCTCATTGTTTTATGCCAGGACTCATTCAAAAGACCAACTCCGTCAAACACGCAGGGAACGGTCTCGTGACCTTTAGGTTATTAAAACCGTTCCCTGCAAATAAGTTGATAAAACCGCCACCGCACCCGAAACTCCGATGCATGCCGGATAAGCCGGGGCAGGCTGTGCCAACAAAATCAGCCGAAGAATGCAACTTGGCATACAATTTTTGTGGCGGGAGTATATGAATAGACGATTGGTCTGTCAACAGGATTCAGGGAAATATTACTTTTTTCTAATAAAAGTAATGGGTTGATGATCCTTCCCTGTGTAAGTCAAGTTGAACAGGATCGGAAACGATCACGATTCAATTTGAGCTGAAAACCTAAGCCATTTTCAAAGGAATCTTCCCCCTTGATTATCCATACGGATAAGCGTATTTTACCGTAGCTGCAACACTGTAATAAAGCCTGCTGTCATCTCCTCTCAAAGAGGGGAACATTAGATACCTTCCGTAAAGTCTATGTTTTCAATCAGCCAACAAGCTACCTCTGATTTTGTGCACAACAAAACTATTCTCCTTTTGTTAATACTTATTCTGCATTGTCGTGTGTTAAACCACGCAACAAGACATTAACTGTCCGGAGGCATGATCATGATAAGGAGTTACCGGAAGTTACCCAATCAATAGCTTCAGAAGTGTCACTTTTCCTTCTGAAGCTTTTAATGACCAGCTTTTTGAAACAACGTTTTTTCAAATATCAACCAAAGAAATATAACTAAACGGAGGAAATTATCATGTCTGCCAAAAAAGGTATTTGGGTTCTGGTCGGCATTGTGGTGCTCTCGGTTTGGGTTTTCGGATCTGCTATGCAGGCAGGAGCAGAAACAAGGAATTTGAAGTATTATACCTGGACAATAAACAGATTGAGCACTCCGATCGCGGACGTGGAAGGTCACACGACAGGTTGGACTGTAACTGGAATTTTGTACGCGTTTGAAGACGGAGAGGTTGCTTCGGGTACTGCCTATGGGATGGGAGATTTAATCAAAAACGCAGGACCCTTTAGCCAATACATTAATATAAATTTCACAGACGGTTCAACTATCATTGTTAAGGGGCAAGGGACAATTGGGTCAACAGCCACAGGAATTTCTTTTGGGAAGGCTGGAATGAAAAATGAATTCATCAAAGGGACGGGGCGGTTCGAAGGAATTCGGGGAACTGTCACAGCTAAAATGAAGTATCTGCCTCTGGAAAAAGGGGAAGCTGGACCAAGGGGTTATGGTGAAGCCACTTGGACATATACCTTACCGTCCAAGTAATCTTTAAGGACGTGGTTGCTTCTATGTAAAAGAGGCAAAACCATAACGGTTTTGCCTCTTCTATAATAAGAAGGGATGGTTCTATTCTTCATCAAAATAATCCGCAGTTGCACCGGGGTGTGATTGCGCGAATCATGGCCGAGACGTTGTGGTGCTTGGCGCGGCGGAGCGTCAGACAGCCGAACTGTTTGAGCCCTAAGGGCGAGTTTTCGGCTGCTGCGAAGCAAGCTTAGCGCCACAGTCGAGGAGATTGAGCGCAGGCATGCCCCGGTGCAACTGCCACCTTTGAAAATATAAAAACAGATTGCCACACCGGTTGAGAACCGGTTCGCAATGACATCTGCATTCTGGATTCCCGCCTTTGCGGGAATGACACCCCCCTCAAATACCGCGTGACGATTAATACCTTTCAAATCAGAAAAAAATAAGCCGGCATTTTGCAACAGATGCCGGCTCAATAAAAAATCCATTCTTACTGCTTATCCCTTTTTTTCTGGAAGATAGCGCAGCTCTTTTTTCATCACCTTGCCGTTGGGGTTGCGGGGAAGTTCCTTCACAAACTCGACATAGGTCGGTGTTTTAAATTTGGCCATCCGGTTGATGACCCAGTCCTTAACCTCATCTTCCGAAATCGCACTACCCTCTTTCGGAACGACGACGGCTTTCATCAGCTCGCCGAATTTTTCATCAGGCACACCCACGATGGCCACTTCCAGAATTTTGGGGTTGGTGTAAAGGACGTTTTCAACCTCCACACTGAAGATCTTTTCTCCGCCGCGGTTGATCATGTCCTTGAGCCGGTCCTTGATGTAGACAAAACCTTCTTCATCGATGGACGCCACATCTCCTGTATGCAGCCAGCCGTCGGTGACGGCTTTGGCCGTCGCCTCGGGCATTTCCCAGTAGCCGGGCGTCACATTCGGCGCTTTGATCCACAATTCGCCTTCGACATTGGCGGGCATTTCTTCAAAGGTGTCCGGATTCACCACTTTCAGTTGCGTCACCGGCGTCGGCCAGCCGATACTGGCTGCTTTTCTTACCGAGTGCTGATGAGGCATCATCGTGGCGGGCGACGAGACTTCCGTCAGGCCATACGTGTTGTGCAGTTCTATGCCCGGTATCCATTCTCCGATCTGACGCACCGACTCGGCGGAAATGGCGGCGCCGCCGAACGCGCCGACGCGGAAATGGCTCAAATCATATTTTTTCGCATCCGGATGATTCATCATCATGATGTAGACGGTCGGTACGGAAAGCGTATGCGTCACATGCTTTTCGGCAATGAGACGAATCATCTCGCCTGCGTCCATCTTCGGCATGATCACCGACGAACCGCCCGCATAGATGAGCGTTATGAGCTGGGCAAAAAGACCCGTCACATGGAAAAGCGGCACGGCAATAATACTTCGATCTTCCGGGGTGATGTTATAGCAATAGGTATAACTCATAATGGAATGGATGCCGTTGACGTGGCTGGAGAGCGCCCCTTTGGGATTTCCGGTTGTTCCTGACGTATAGACGATCCAGACCGGATCTTCTTCCTCCATCGGCACTCTCACATCTTGCGTTGCCTGCTTTTCAATCAACGCTGAAAACGGCATCGTTCCCTCTACCGGCTCGCCCGCCAGATAAAACTGCCTGCACGGAATGTCACCCAGAATGGGTTTGATGGCAGGTTCATAATATTCGGATTCGCTGATCAGCAGCTTCGTGCCGGAATTGGCCAACTGATACTGCAGCTCGGCGGACTTGAGTTTGTTGTTGAGCGGCAGCACAATCGCCCCGGCCCGAATCGCTCCGAACATGCCGATGACGACTTCCAGACAATTTTTAAAAAGCAAACCGACGCGATCGCCCTTCCGGATTCCGCAATCTTTGATCAGCGCGCCGGCCAGGTTGTTGACCAGCCTGTCAAACTCCCGGTAGGTCAGAGTCTGGTCTTCAAAAATCAGTGCGACTTTATCGGGATACCGGGCAACCGTATTCCTCAATACCTCATCGAGTGTTTTCGGCCTGTCTTTATACACATAATTTTCTACGCCGTGGACTCTCTGCTTTCCGATTTTATCCGGAATGTCCTTCGGCCATCCTGCTTTTGTTCCATCTGCAATCATTTTACTTCTACCTCTTGAAATCCAAAATTATATAAAACCTCTCTGTACGGAGGCCACATTTTCTCCTGACAGCCCATAGCCCATAGCCTATTGCCAATAGCCTATCGCCTATCGCCCATAGCCTATCTAATATCTTGTCATGTGATCTTCCGCCAGGCCAAAGAAATCCGAGATGGGATGGATATTGCCCGAATCGTCGGTGAATCGGCCGTTGTAAAGGCCGAACGGCTGGTGAAAGTTGGAACGGATGATACCGGCTGTGTTGATTTTTTGATGTCTTTGGCCCATCGGCACGAAAGATAAATCCAGTTTGCCGTCGGTGGTCCAAACTTTCCAGGGTTTCATGACATCGCCGTACTCGAAACGAGCGGCTTTAAGACAATAAATTTTCCCGTCAATCCAGAAACAGTTTTCGTTGGCGTCTTCATCGTCGGCAATCATGTTCTGGCAGAGATTGAAAGCCATAAGCTTTCCGTCCTTGCCGTAACCGGCCGCCGTCGCCCATTTCCAGAAACTGACATAGGGATAATAGGTTTTCTGTTCATCGAGCAGCGCAATGCAGGTTTTTGGATCGAGACGGATGTCCTCCGCACCCAGCCGGATGTTGCCTGCTGCCGGCAGGGCCGCCTTGTGCGTGTAAAAAGGCCTGCGGCCCGTGATCGGCGAGACCTGAACCAGCGGTTCGAGTTGATTCAGATCTTCATAAACAACCATGTCGCCCTGCACACCGGGAAACTCTCCTGCGCTCTTGATATCCAGGACAATGCGATGAAATCCCTCATCCAGGTGATTTTCAATGCGCATGGCATAACCCGGCACTTCAAACCGGCAAACGCCGTTATACACCTGCGGGGCGACGGACAGCGCCTTCCCGCTCTGCTTCATACTCTCAGTCCGTGTGTTTTGTTTCCGGTCATAAGCGTAAAAAAAAGAGACGCCTGTTAATTTGGCGTCAAAAATGACCAGACCAAAGTAATACGCCGGCGTGATGATACCGAAATGCTGCCATTCTTTCAGGCGAAAGTTTTTCCAGAACCGGGGCACGGGCCAGGAATAAAGAGGCGCATCCAGAATGTTGACGTCTTTGAATGGCGTACGAAACGTACCGAAATGAACGGATCCGTTTTCCTCCACCATCCGTGGCGGGGTCGTCTGCAAACTTCTCACGATCTTATCTCTCCGTTATTGATGCCGTAAAAGTTTTTTACGCGGGAACTTTCGGCAGTTTCGGAAAATTCTCATCCAGCGCGGCGTTCCACTTATCCACCTGCGTTTTGACGCTTTCCATCAGTTCCGAAATATCGCCTTCGATGGTGATCGAACGAATTTTGTCGCCCTGGGCAATGGCATTGACAACTTCCTGATCGATCTCGCTTACCACTTCGCCGAATACCGTATGCTTGCCGTCGAGCCAGGGCGTCGGAACATGGGTGATGAAAAACTGGCTGCCGTTGGTCTGCGGGCCAGCGTTGGCCATGGACAGAATGCCGGGCTTGCTGTGGCAAAGCTCCTTGACAAATTCATCCTGAAAACGGTAACCGGGACCGCCGCGCCCGTCGCCTGCGGGACAGCCGCCCTGAATCATAAACTCGGGAATGACCCGGTGAAATTTCAAATTATTGTAATAGCCGCGTCTCGCCAGATTTACAAAATTACCCACGGTGACGGGTGTCTGATCGGTAAATAATTTCAGACGGATTGTGCCTTTATCCGTTTCAATCACCGCAATAAGTTTATTTTTCATAACGATCTCCTTTTATGGGTAGATGGCCAAACTTTAAAGATTATCATTTGATAAGTCAAGGCAAAAACATCCTGACAAAAATTACTGCATCGGGGAAGATTGAACAATCCACCTCAAGAGGTGAAAAACAAACATGCCGTTAAAGTTCTTCGCGCCATTCTCCGATAAAATTGTGCACGTGCAACGCTTTGTGCCGACTATGAAAGTGATTTTGTATGAAGAAACTCCCGTTGATTTTCATACTCTGCAATATTCTATGCTCCTCTCTGAGTTGCACGATTCTCTTTCGACAGCAAACGGTGACATTTCCCGGAACATCTTTGCAGAACAGTCCTTTTCTCCCAACGACACGTACTTTTCCTATGATGGCGCCTCGCCGCTCCATCCCGGACAATTGATGTAACAATGCTAAGGAGGATAAAATGACAGAATTCACACGCAGAAACATGTTGAAGATGACGGCCGGCGCCGGCCTTGCGGCGTTTACCCCTCCCCTGTTTGGTTGCAGTTCTTCTTCCGCTTATGCAGCCGAACCCGTTTCGCTTCGGGTCCCGTTCGGGCCCACCCCGGTAACACAGATGGGTCAGACGGTTTATGGATACGAGCTTTACATCGGCAGAGCGCTATCACTCGGTCTGACTGTATCCAGAGTCGATATCCTGGCCGACGGCGTTCTGGTCAAAACATACAATGGCTCGGAACTTTCACAGTGTCTGATTAAAAAGATTGATCCCTTTTCGGCGGAAGAGGCTCTTTTCACGGGGAGGGATTACGATGTTCTGTTCGCCTGGCCCGCCCTCAGTTCATCCGTGGCCATACCTTCACAATTCTCCCATCGGGTCTTTTTCTCCAACGGCTACTTTGCCGAAGGAGGAAGCGTGACGGTAAAAACAGGGACAACCCTGATCGCGCCGCCGGTGAAAGGCGACCGGTGGTGGGCGGCCAACGGCCCTTCCAACTTCGATCGCCATCATCGCTCTTCAATCATTGATGTCGCCTTCAAATGCACAATCTCCCAGCGCTTTGCAACGGACTGGCTGCAATTCGGCGCCGACGGACGCGTCTCCTCGGGAGACGGCACACACTGCAGCGATTTCTACTGTTACGGAGCGGACCTTCTCGCGGTGGCGGACGGAACGGTGATCGAAGCCCGGGACGGCATTCCCGAAGGCGTCCCCCCGAACAACTATGCTCCGAGCACGCTTCAGAACCTTTTCGGAAACTGTGTCATCCTCGATATCGGCAGTAACCGCTACGCCGCTTATGCACATATTATTCCGGGAACAGTCACGGTCAAAATCGGCGACAGTGTCACCGCAGGACAAGTGATTGGAAAACTGGGCAACAGCGGCAATTCAACGGGTCCTCATCTGCATTTCCATCTTTGTTCGGGACGGGACGGACTCGCTTCGGAGGGATTGCCTTTTTCCTTTGCCCAATATGATTTGCTGGGCACAATGACGATGGCGGATTTCGATGCGGGCAAGGCCTGGACGCCTGTGGATTCGCCGCAGACACACACGGCGGAGATGCCCCTGCTTGATCAGGTTTTAAAGCTGTCCTAAAAAAGAAAAAGCCTTTCAGATCAGAGACAGACGCGACAAAACATCGGCAGACAACTCAAGACAAAAACCATCTTGCAAAGTCCAACCCGATAAGCTAAGGGACAGAAAAATTTAAAAATAAAATGTACAGGTGAAATGAAGGAGCCTGCATGAAAACAAAAAGCACCAAACAGAAAAACGTTGTCGTCAGTGTCGTCATGGGCAGCGATTCGGATTTGCCCATCATGGGCGAAGCCGCAAAAATTCTCGCTGAATTCGGCGTGAGCTTTGAGCTGATGCTGACGTCGGCTCACCGCGCGCCCGCGCGCACCGCCAAATACGCAGCCGAAGCTCAAGGCAGAGGCGTGAAAGTCATCATCGCCGGGGCCGGCGCCGCGGCCCATCTGGCGGGCGTCATCGCCTCGCACACGCCGCTTCCGGTGATCGGCGTTCCCATCGACGCGACATCGGTCAAGGGGATGGACGCGCTCCTGGCCACCGTGCAGATGCCAGGAGGCATTCCCGTGGCGACCATGGCCATCGGCAAGGCGGGCGCAAAAAATGCCGCGCTTTTCGCCGTCCGCATGCTGGCGCTGACGGATAAACGTCTGGCTAAAAAGCTCAACGACTACATCGCGCAAATGGCGCGGGATGTCGAAAAGAAACAGGACAAACTGGTATGGCCGGTCTCCTGAAACTTTTCCAGGACAGCCCTCTGGAAAGTATTCTCCATGACGCCGCCGCCATCATCCTGAAAGGCGGCGCGATCGCCTATCCGACTGAAACTTTTTACGGTCTGGGCGTCGACGCAACCAGTGAGCAGGCTGTTTACAAAATTTTTGACATCAAAGGCCGCGATTTTAAAAATCCGGTCTCCGTCATCATCGGCGCAATGGAGCAATTGGCGCCGCTTGTCAGCACCGTCAGCAGCCAGGCGCAAAAATTGATGGACGCTTTCTGGCCCGGTCCTCTGACCATTGTTTTTAAAGCGTCGGACAGCGTCTCACCACTTTTGACTGCGGGAACCGGAAAAATCGGCGTGCGCCTGTCGAGTCATGAGTTTGCAAGACGCCTGGCGCTTCAAACAGGCAGACCGATTACCGCGACAAGTGCCAATCTTTCCGGAGCGCCCGAATGCGCGGAGGCGGGTGACGTCATCCGGCAAATCGGCGATAAAATTGACGCGGTGATCGACCTCGGAGAAAAAGGCGGCGCCGTTGGTTCCACCATTATTGACGCATCGGCCGAGTCCATACTATTTCTTCGTTCAGGGCTGATAACTCTCGAAGAAATCGAAAGAAAAACGGGACTGAAGTAGGGACGAACCATTTATTTCATTGATTCTGTCTCGACATTGTTGTATTCTTTTATACAGAAATAAACCGAGAATGAAATTTAGCTTTTTACGCTTTAACGATAGGAGACAGACATGCCAGAATACTGGGTTAAAATTAGTGAATCAGAGGATGAAGATATTCATCGCCATCATTACCTGATAACGGCGCCAAACGAAAACGACGCGAAAAAATCCGCTCTGATGTTTATGGAACACTTCATTGACGATGACGAAAATCCGGAAAAAATTGAAAACGGGTTTATGTTCTACAACAAAGCCATCGTTGTAAAACTGGAATCCATCAAACCGACAACGAAAGAAAAATTCAAGGATTTCCTGCTGAAGATTCATACCATCGATATGACGTAATCTAAAGCCAAACCGTTTAAAACATGAAAAAGCAAATTATTCTCCTGAGTGTTTCACTGCTGGTTGTTTTCCTGGTTTTGGCGGGCTGTCAGAAACGCAGCGCCATCGTCGTGGACACCCAGGAATTTGTGCAAAAAGATTATACGCGGCCATTGCCTCCGGGTGAACTGGCTCTGCGGAAAATTACGGATCCCTCGCAGATCCCCGATTACACCAAAGCCTGCTCGGACCTCGACGGCCTGCTGGAAGCGATTAACAACAGCCTTTTATATCTGGCTAAACCCTCCAGCAAAAAGTATTATCCGTACGGTGAGATCACCCATGACCGTGCGGTGAAAAGCCTGGAGGAACTCAAAAAGCTTGTCGTCTCGGGAATATCCCCCGAACAGTTCAACAGGGTTTTGCGGGAGAAATTCGATACGTATATTTCGGTTGGATGCGACAATCAGGGCACGGTTCTGTTTACCGGATATTACACGCCGATTTTCAACGGATCGCTCACGCGCTCGGACCGGTTTAAATACCCTGTGTATAAATCCCCCGCAAATCTGGTCAAAGATCCGGAGGGAACAGTTCTGGGTCGGAAAGGTTCGGACGGAAAAATCGCCAACTTTCCCGACAGAACAGGCATTGAGAATTCGCAAATGCTTGCAGGCCTTGAGCTGATCTGGCTTAGCGATCCCTTTGAGGTTTATATTATTCATGTACAGGGCTCAGCCAAAATCCGTCTGCCCGACGGCCAGATCAAAGCTATCGCCTATGATGCGCACAACGGATGGGACTACCGGAGCATCGTGCCGGCCATGATTGCCGACGGAAAAATATCCGGGAAAAACATCAATCTTAAATTACTGATCGAATATTTTAAAGCTCATCCGGATGAAGTCGACCACTACATCAACAAAAATCCCCGCTTTGTTTTTTTCCGGCCTGAAGACGGAGAACCCAGAGGATCGCTCAATGTCCCGGTCACGCCGTTTCGGACCATTGCCACGGATAAGTCGATTTATCCCAGAGCGATGTTTTCCTTTGTGGCGGTTGATCTGCAAAGACCGGTGGGGTTTGCCCTTGATCAGGACACCGGCGGCGCCATCCGGGCCGCAGGCCGTTGCGATGTTTATAAAGGCATCGGCGACCACGCCGGCGAACTGGCCGGAGGAACCTACCGCGAAGGAAAGCTTTATTACCTGTTTTTGAAGTAAATGACAGGATAAAGGTTCAAGGCTCAAGGTGAAAAGATAAAAGCTGAGTCTTTAATATGATTAATTCATTATTTTTCTATTGCCATTGCTCATTCCTGAAGCAATCTCATGATTCCATCAGAATTATTTAAGCGGCAGGAGAAGTGCTCCGCCCCCCACACAGCTTAACCTTGGTCCTTGCGCCCTGGACCTTGAACCTTTTTTATTTTTCTACCGCCTGAAGCTGAAAACGATGGCCCTGGTAGGATAATACTGCGGCATGCGGGGTGATCTGCACGACTTTCAATCCGTCGGGCCGGGACTGCCCTTCATGAAACGTGTATTCGTTGATCTGTACGAACCGCTCTTTGGGTTCGGCGCTGTAATAATGCATAAAGACTTTTATTTCGGGTAACCCTTTTTTCACACCGTCTGGCAAATGATTGTAGGAAACAATTTTTTCACCCGATCTTACCAGTCCGGCGCTTTCACCCGGAGACAGATCATTCGCATCAACGTCCGCCGCCGGCACGTCTTTGCGGCGCGAAGATTTTTTTACGGGCTTGTCCTGCGCCCCCCTGGCCATATCTTCCTGCTTTTCCAGAAGAGGCGGATCCAGCGGTTTTTGTTCCGGTTGAACGACCCTCTGAGGCTCGGCCGTCTGTGCCGGCTGATGATCCGGCTTCGCGGCAGCCATTTGCTGTTCCCGTGGTTTTTCAGCGGATTGGACGGTCTTTGTTGCGGACAGCCACCAATGGGCCCCTGCAACAATGACCAGGATGAGAATTCCCGTCGTCAGCATGAGATAACGTTGAAATTTCCTTTTATTGCGGCCCGGCGGCACACTGCCGCTATAGATTGTAAACAGGACCTGCGAACCGGTGCGAGGACGGTTCTTTTCCAGTTTTTTGAGACCTTCCAGAATATAGGACATTACTTTTTGCCCTTTCTGTCGGCAAGCGCCGGATGGTCATTACTAAGCATTCCCTGAATATAAGCAAGAGTCATCGGCCCGACCACACCGTCCGGATTCAAACCGACATAGCCCTGAAACTCGCGAACATGATCGGAAAGCGGCGGACCGTATGTTTTTTTACCGGTTGCCGGCCGGTTTTGAATCTGCGCCAGATTCCGGTCGATCCATTCCACGATGGCGCCGCCGCCCCCCTGTCGCAGTTTCCGCTTATATTCGGCGGGCGGCCGCAACAACAACGTATATTCGCCGGACCAGACAACCAGAATATCCTGGATGGGTAATTTTTCGGTTTTCGGACCAATGGCAATTTCGGCCTGATTGTCATTGAGCGACAGCAGGGTTGCATAAAAGAAGTTGTTATGATTTGAATTCAGCAGTTTGAGGACAACCGGTTTGTTGATCAGCCGCAAATCAGCCAGAGTTCCCTTGTTTTCAATCAGATTCACACCGGCCGCACCGGCCTGATCTTCGGCGGTTTTCCGGCCGGACGCATCAAAGGGAAGATTCCACACCCGAAACAGGGATTCATAAGCTGAAGACAGCGAAACCGTTTCATTTTCCATAGAAGGTCTTGAAACGGTATTTCCATCGGCGCTGATCGGGAGATTGGAAACGGCCAATTCATTCATCGGATTTCCCGCCCTGCGAATCCGGCTCTGACCGTCCGGAACGGTTGACGGAAAAAAGTAAAACACCAGAAGGATCACAAAAAGAAAGACGGCGCAAACCGTGGCCATCCCGCCGTACCAGAGCGCTTTATTTTCCTGCTTCCTGCGCCGGCCCATGACCTCTCCGGCGGCGGTTTTCAGAATTTTCTTATCCACCGCATCCCTGTTCTGGCTGAAGGCCCCGATTAAAGCCCGGTCGCAGATGACATTGATCAGACGGGGAATGCCGCCGGTCAGACGGTAAAGCACTTTTAACGTATCTTCAGGGAATAGTCGTCCGCGCGTCCATCCCGCAACACGCAGACGGTGCTCAACGTATTCGCCGACTTCTTTTTCAGACAGAGGCCCCAGATGATAGCGCGCCGTGATGCGCTGCGCCAGTTGTCTCAATTCGGATTTGTTGACGACATCGATAAGCTCCGGCTGGCCGACCATGATGATCTGAAGCAGTTTGCGCCGGCTTGTTTCCATGTTGGTCAGAAGCCTTATCTGTTCAAGGACTTCCGGACTGAGATTCTGGGCTTCTTCTAAGATAAGCAGCGCGCGGCGGTTTCTCTTGAGCGTTTCCATCAGAAATCGATAAATAGCCGTTACAAAAACGCTGTTGCTTTGATTGTTTTCGGGATAAGCGATATCGAATTCGTCACAGATATTTGCCAGCAGTTCTTCGGCCGTCACCTTGGGGTTGAGGATGAATGCGGTGTCCGTGTCTTCCGGGATTTCTGCAAACAAACACCGGCACAGGAGCGTTTTGCCCGCGCCGATTTCACCGGTCAACAGAATAAAGCCACTGTCGATTTTTAAGCCGTAAAGCAGATGGGCAAGCGCTTCACGGTGCCCCTCGCTCATGTAAAAGTAACGAGGGTCGGGAGCAATGGAGAACGGATTTTCCTTAAGTCCGAAATATTCTCTGTACATAGCCGCACGAAGTTTCGCAGGCTATCGTCCGTCAGCCTGCCGATTGTGATTGTTTTTTTTCTTATTATCAACGAAAAGATTGGAAAGCAAGAAATATAAAACGGTTACAGGCCGCGCATATAATCCGGCCTCAAAAGCCTTTCATCACGGTTGGCCAGAACTTTGTCCACCATCGCGATCATGGCGGCTTTATCTTTTTGAAGCGTTCCCGTCACCGGCAGATAATTGGAGGCGTGCGTTCCGACAAACTTCACCGGATCGGCCGTAATATTTTCAAAAATCTGCTTCATTTCCGCCAGTGTCTCGAACGGGTCCAGCAAACGGAATTCACCTTTCTGCATCTGACGGAACAAAACGGTCCCCGGAACAGGCGTGACCGTCAGAGCCGCCAGATATTGCGGTTTCATCTCGTTGCAGATGCGGGCCGTCTCCAGAGCGTGACGAACGGAGGCCTCCCCCGGCCCCGCCAGCCCCAGAAGCACCATGGCCGAAAGATTGATGTCCGCTTCAATCAGATTCCGGCCCGCCTGAAGCATTTCCGCATAGCCCACGCCTTTTTTGACTTTTCGCAAAAGCTCGTCATCGCCGGTTTCCACGCCGATATAGGCCTTGGTCAAACCGGCTTTTCTTAAGGTGCGCAGTTCATCCATGGATTTGGAAAGCGTGCTTTGCGGTCCCACATACGCGCCGACATGTCGAAGCGATGGAAACGTTGCATACAGACGCTCAAGAATGGTCAACAACACATCGGTGTCCATGGCAATCGCGTCGCCGTCGCACAAAAATGCTTTTTCCACATCGCCGTAATAATCCTTCGCCATACGGATGTCTTCCAGAATTTCGGAAAGCTCGCGGACGCGATATTTTTTATCCTTGTACATGGCGCAAAACGTACAGGCATTGTGGGAACAACCGATGGTACACTGCAACAGATAGCTATTCGCCTCACTGAAGGGGCGGAAAATATTTCCTTCGTACCTCAAAAATTTAACCTTTACTTCAATCGCCGCAAAAGCGCGGCAAGTTTTATCCGATATTGGATATCGTAAGAAACGGGCTCACAGCAGGCGTTCCGCTCCGGCGACCACGACGGTCGTCTTGATGATTCCCGGCTTCTCTTTTGTAAAAACAATCATAAACGGTATGCGCCCGTTGGGAAGCACCCTCTCATTAATATTGTTGCGGCCTTCCGGGCGTGACAATCGTTTTTGAATATCTTCTTCAGACATATTGGCCAGCTCTTCCTCTGTCAGGGCATTTCCGGCGAAGCTGACGCGTTCACCCTGAACAACGGCATAGGCGTCCAGAATCTCTCCTTTAATCCGCACCCGGGATACGGGAAAATCAGCCTGATTGACGGCTGTCCCCTCCACGACGCGGATATTGCCCAAAACGAGATTCGTGACAATCCGCTGGCGGATATCCTGAAGTTTAACCTGTGCCATCACCACCTGGCCTTCCGTGGGCTGAGAGATGCCGCCGATATACTTCCGGGCGATTTGAATATACCGTTCCCCCAGATCCGGGAAAAGGAAAAAATAAACGATGGCGGGAATGATGATAATCACCAGAATAGACCAGATCGCAAATCTCCATCCACTGCTTTTCTTTCGTGCCGGCGGTGCAGGCTTTTCCTCCGCTTCCTGTAAAGGCTCTTCCAGTTCCGGCGGAAATTGCGCAACCTGCGTAAAGTCAATCTGCACCTCGGGCGCTTCCTGACGGTGCGGTTTGGAAACCGGGACAGGTTCAGCCTCCGGCGTTTTTTCTTCGCCGATGACTTCTTTCATGAAAGATTTCATATCTTCATCCTGCGTCCCCGCAACAGATTCCTTATGTGCGTTGACAACAGTTTCCTTAACGGCCGGCTCAAAAGACGGACGTCTGACTTCTTTTTCAACGGCTTTATCCGGCGCTTTCACCGTGAACGGCTCAATCGCCGTATCCGCCGCGGGTTTTATTTTGGCGGGATTATCATGAAAAAACACATGCTGACACCGGCTGCAACGCATCCATAAGCCGTCGCCTTCCATCAGCGCATCGTCAAAACGAAACTTCGTCTTGCATTGCTTGCATTGAATGATCATCGTTCTCCCTCTTTTTAATGAAATATCCGTTCAGGTTTGCACGACATATACATCCGGCAGGTAACGATACTCTTCATTGAAATCCAGACCGTAGCCGATCACAAAACCATCGTCTATGGCAAAACAGACGTAATCCGCCTCAAACGGAACTTTTCTTCTTTTACGCTTGTCCAGAAAGGCGCAGACTTTCAGTGACCGCGGATTGCGGCCTTTCAAAGTATCGACAATGGATTTGAGCGTCAGGCCGGTGTCAATGATATCCTCAACAATCAGAACATCGCGCCCCGCAATATCCAGTTCGATATCTTTTGTAATGGTGATCCGGCCGGAACTTTCAGAACCGTCGCCGTAACTGGCCGCGCGGATGAAATCCATCCGGCAGGGAATGGTGATTTCCCGGATCAAATCCGCCATAAAAATAAAAGATCCCTTGAGAACGCCGACCACGACCACCTCGCCTGCGGCAAAATCACGCGAAACGTCGCCGGCAACTTCCCGGACCCGCCTGGCGATGTCGCTTCGGCCAATGAGAATTTCTCTGGATGCTTCAGCCATTAAATACCCTTCAGCACAAAGGATTTACCTTGAAATACTACTCAAGTTTCCAACCGCCTGTCAATATAAAATCAAAAGATTTTGCGATAAAGCGATACAAACTGCTCGATATTGTCCCAAACCATTTTTTCCGCCGCTTCCAGTTGATCAGCGCTTGAGAACTCGGAAGACAAACTCAGAAAAATGGAATTGAGCGGGGAGATGTCGCGGCCGAATTTTTCGTAGTCGATATGGCTGATCATGTATTGCGAACCGTCAAAATAATACTTGCCCAGGCGGTTGGCGTCGGACGACCGGAAAGGCCAGGTTGTCTTCCAGTTTAAATACGCCAGCGCGATTTTTTTCAGCCCCTCGTGATCGAAAGTTTCGGGTTTAAGTTCCTGACCGACCCGGTCGGCGATGATCCGGAAGTATGTCACAACCAGATCGATATCCGTCAGACAAAGGCCGTAAAGATACCAGTCGTCAATGATCTTTAATAAAATAAGTTGCTGGGAGCGGGGAATAAAGTGATGGCTGGGACACAGATGCCCGGCGCAGACTTCCTGCCCGTAAAACGATCCGCCGCGCATATCGATGCCGTCGTTTTGCATCGGATGCAGCAGGCAGCCTACCTTCTTTTCACCGGCGTCGAGAAAACCGAGATACTCGCAGCAGTAAATCACTTCATAACGTTTGCGGAAATCTTCCGCGGCGAAAGTCGCTTCCGCATAACTTTCAATATCGCCGGGCATTTTTACCATTTCGCCGAATCGCTTCGTGCGGGTGCGCAACCTCCGGATCAGCGATTCGCGCGACGAATCGACATAATTATATAATCCGCAGCAGGCTCCGCAGGACTTGCCGGGGTCCGGCTGGCAAAGCACCATAATTTCATCGGATGAAGACATTGCAACCTCTGACCATTTCCGAAGTACTCGGGAAACATTAAAAAATCGTTTCACAGAAACGGCGGGCACTTTATAGAAGGATTAACGTTGCAGGTCAAGCCTAAAAATGATAAGAGCGCCCTTAAATAATGAAGCAGGAAACATCACGAAACATGAATATTATTGAGGAAATTAATTTACCCAACGGTCTTAAACTGACCATTGCCGATTTAACCCGACGCATTGCCGCGGATACTAAAAAAGTCGAACTGACTTTTTCGATGAAAATCGACGTGCTGGAATCTTTTTTTTCATCGGCAGACGAATACTGGACACTTGTCAATATTTTCGGCAAGGAGTTGACTTACGAACACAGACGGGAACGAACATTCGTATACGATAAGGACGAATCGGCCACCCGGACCGAGTTGATAGACACCTTTAAAAATAATACACTGAATTATCTGGCTTCGCCCAATTTTGCGAAAAAATTGGCGCTCTCCACGCTCCGGGATATCAAACTCAATCCTTTCAAGTATCAGGCGAAAAACAATTCTCCGGAAACGGAAGAATAAACAGACCTTGCATCCAAAATACGGAAAATAAATTAATGAGCCCAGACATTCTCGATGAGCTTTTGCAAAGCGCTGAAAAGCCCAGCCGTTACATCGGCGCGGAAGTCAACGCCGTGCGTAAACCCGGCGCCGCTTGCCGGTTTCTTTTATCTTTTCCCGACACGTATGAAGTCGGCATGTCGCATCTGGGCATGCAGATTCTTTACGCTATATTAAATGCCCTGCCCGATGTCTGGGCCGAACGATGTTTTGCACCCTGGCCGGATCGCGAATCCCAGTTGCGCAAACACGGGTTGCCGCTCACATCTCTGGAATCCAATACACCGCTCACGGATTTTGATATCATCGGATTTTCTCTCCAGTATGAACTCTCCTACACCAACGTTCTCAACATGCTGGAGCTAGGGAACATTCCGCTGAAAAGAAACGAGCGTCTGGATCACCACCCGCTGATTATTGCCGGCGGTCCCTGCTGTTTTAATCCGGCGCCGATGGCTGCTTTCATCGACGCGTTCGTCATCGGCGAAGGCGAGGAAGTTGTCGCTCAAATCGCCGACGCCGTCGCATCCGGCAGGAAACAGCATGTCACCCGACACGGCCTGCTGGAAAAACTTGCGAGTATCGAGGGCATCTACGTTCCCGCCGTCCATACGAACAAGACCGTCATCAAAAAGAGAAAAGCGGTGGATCTTAACGCCTGGCCGCATCCCGTGGCGCCCGTCGTGCCGCTCATGCAGACGGTCCACGACCGAATTGTGCTGGAAATCGCGCGCGGCTGTACACGCGGCTGCCGTTTCTGCCAGGCGGGCATGATCTGGCGTCCCTATCGCGAAAGAAACGCGCAACTCTTGATGGGCATGGCCGATCAGGCGCTCAGGAATACCGGCCATGATGAAATTTCGCTTCTGTCGCTGAGTTCCGGCGACTACGGTTGCATTGAACCTTTAATGCAGGCCCTGATGCAAAAATATTACGCCGATCGCGTCGCTCTGGCTCTTCCGTCACTGCGCGTCGAAACTCTCAGCGTTGCACTAATCGAAGAAATCAAGAAAACGCGCAAAACGAGTTTCACGCTGGCCCCGGAAGCGGGAACCGATAAAATGCGCCGGATTATCAATAAAGGCAACACTGCCGGAGATTTGCTGGATTCTGTTGACAAGGTTTTTGCCGCCGGCTGGAAAACCGTTAAACTTTACTTCATGATCGGCCTGCCCGAAGAAGATGAAAGCGATGTGGCCGGAATCATCGACATGGCCTATCAGGCGCTTCGCGCCGCCCGCCGGCGCGGCCAGGTGACGGTCAGCCTTTCGACGTTTGTTCCGAAACCCCACACCCCCTTTCAATGGGAAAAACAACTCTCCCTGGATGAAACATTCGCCCGCCAGGATCTGATCCGCCGCAAAATCCAGAACCGCAATCTGGCCGTCAAATGGCACGACGCCCGGATGAGCCTGCTGGAAGGGATGTTTTCCCGCGGCGATGAAAAAATCGGCGAGCTGCTTTTATGCGCTTTTTCGAAAGGTTGCCGCTTTGACGGGTGGGGTGAACTTTTCCGTTTCGAGCTGTGGCAGGAGGCAATGTCCGAAACCGGCATTTCCGTTGACGATTACCTGCGCGAACGCTCCCCTGATGAAGCGCTGCCCTGGGATCATATCGACTGCGGTTTGAGCCGCGACTTTCTGCTGGCGGAAAAACAAAACGCCCGTCTGCAAAACACAACACCCGACTGCCGCTATGATGTCTGTCAGAATTGCGGCGTTTGCGATTTTAAAGATATTCAAAATGTTTTTTCGTCAAAGGACATCAGCGCGCCACCTCCGAAACGGGCGGTGCAAGACACTACGGCCGGAGAAAAAGTCTATCGGATGAGTTTTGCCAAAACCGGCCGCGCCCGGTTTTTATCCCATCTGGAACTGATGCAGGCCATCACGCGTGCAATCAAACGCAGTTCGCTGCAACTGGCCTATACGGCGGGATTCCATCCGCATCCGAAAATATCTTTCGCCACCGCCACCTCCGTGGGAATGGAAAGCCGGCAGGAGTTTATGGATGTGACCGCCTCCGAATTTACACAGGATCTTTCCGTCCTCCGGAAAGAAATCAATGCAGCCCTGCCCGCAGGCGTTGACATCACCGCCATTCAGCTTCTACCCTGGGTGGCCAAAGACCTGGCCAAAGCTCTGTACGGATTTTCTTACGATCTGATTCTGCCGGCAGACACGACCGAAGACCGGATGGACATCATCGGCGGCAATATTGAAAAATTTCTGGCTGATAACTCTTTTGAAATTACCCGAACCGCCAAAGGGAAAATCGTCACGCGTGATATCCGGCCTTTTGTCGAGTCGCTGACCCTGAACAAAAATGACAGGAAAGTGGAAACGACACTTTGTCACTCCCAGACCGGCTCCGTCCGCCCTGTCGATATCGTTCAAAATGTTCTGCGCATTCCATCCGAACAGACCAACAGTGTGGCCGTGATTAAAATAAAAACCATCCTTATTTGATAATGCATCCATGACGCTATCTTTTTAATTCGTGCAATGTCTCAGGATGTCTCATCGCAGGACAGATGTGTACAACAACCGTTTTCTGAGGTTGGCTGCGGGTATAAACACAACGGAATGGTTTTTACCGGATCCGATTTTTTGAGATAAAAGAAGCAGAGTCACACCGGTTCTGCTTTTTTTATTCATCTGAGTCTCTGATAAGCGGCGCTTCCTCGAACCTCCGCAAATATTGAACGCTTCGAATGTCAATAATTGGTCATTCTGGTCTGGATCATTTGCGCTTTGGGCGTCAGAGGATCGCGCACACATTCCACCTGGCGAAAAAATCTGTATCTGCCGGATATGGCATCAATGACGGACTTTGAAAAATTCAATCTGATCTTACTGCTCTTTAAGGAGATCCCGAGCACAAGATCAGGAGGAAAATTTCTTATCAGAAAACCGCTGAAATCCCATCCGTTTTGATTCTTCCATATCAAATAAGTCACATCCTCTCCGTACCAGACCCCCCAGGTATAAGCAACACCACGGGGACTTTCAACTTTTACAGACGTATTGTTTGAAATAAAGAGAACGGGCTTGGCGGTTCCATCCAAATCCCGCCCGATATTGAAACTGATGTTTTTCCCGTACCAGCCGCACCACCCGCTATCTTGCTCGCAGGCAACCAGTGAAGAGTTACTGGTCGATCTGGAGCATTCCGGGCAGGCATGCGCATAAACGTAAACCAGACTATTTAAAATTCTCACGGTTGAATATTCGGCAAAATCGAGCTTCCGGGCAAATATATTGACATTGTCGAAGGTCACATTGCCCTTTGCTTCCAGATTCTGAGGGGAAGAGCTGAGGTTTATTCCCTCATTATTCGCGACATTGGTCGTCACAGGCCCGGTTATCAATGTCCCATTCGTCAAAACGGCCTCTGCTTCGGCGGTAATCTTATTCGTTGAGACGATTCTAAACGGATATGCCGTTGCACCGATTGTTCCGTTTAAAGTGGTGGTTCCGGTGGTGTTAAGGACGAAACCGCTGTTGGCGCCTTTAAAAACGGTTTTTCCTGTCGAGTTAATGCTAAAATTGCTATTGCCGGTGTTTATGGCGTTATCAGACGTGCCGTTGATCGCAAAATCAGATGAATTCGTAACGGTAAATGCAGTTGTCGTAAATAATTTGAAATTCGACGCGCTGCTGAATGTCGGGGTCCCGCCATAAGCGTAAATCTTGACTGGCTGTCCACTCCTTGTTCCGTTGCCTGTTATTACAGGCGTTGAAGTGATCACTATTTCTTTGCAGTCTTTGAAAGTTGCAGTTGCCGCCAAATTTAAACCGATTGCCAGAGAATAGATACAGGCGCCGGCGCCACTGGTCGGCAAATCAGGCGGAGAAAGACTGACAACCGGTATGCCGAGCCTATTGGCATTGGCGCCCGTCTGCTGAAAAAACATCTGCTGCTCCGTATGGGCGGAATTCCAACCATAGTCATTTTCCAGATAATCCAGCAGGCTGACCTTACAGCCGGTATTATTAAACTTATTGAAACATTTAACTTTAAAAAAAATTTTAGACAAATCTCCCTGATCCAAATTATATGTGGCAGGGTTTCCGTACACACCGGCCGATTTCCCGTCGACGGCGGCGGAAACAGACTTGCCGTCTTTGTCCGTACAGGCCTCGGGTTTCGATGAGGGAATTTTGGTTGTGAATGCAATAAAAGCGGGAACGTAGCAATTGGAGGCCACTGTCGAATCCATATCGCAACCGGAGAGTCTCGCTCCTTCCAGGTCGGCGTCAACCTGCCCTCTGACCGTGTAAAGGCCAACGCCGTAATATCCCTGAAACATGGCTGTTTTTATAACTTTCCCGCGGTCGTATATCCCCTGAGAGCTGACAAACCATACATTTTTTCCACCGAACGTTGTTTTCGTTTTGTAAGACGCATTGCCCAAAGGGCTCTCGTACTCTTCGTTTTTCGCCCCCGTGCCTTTCATGTTAATATGATCAAAGGCATTGAGCAGGCCCGCATTGGACGCTTTTTCCGCAATGTTCAGATTAATGTCCGCCCGCGTCGCCCTGAAATTGGTTGCGGCAATGTAGAGGCCCGTCCCGCCGATCAGAAACATGACAAGCGACAAAACAAGAACCGTAATTAATGAAAATCCTTTATTATTCATCCATGTCCTCCCGGATTTCTCTCCATCAGTTGAAAGCCGCATGAAACACGTTGGCCTACCTTCCAAAATGCCGCTCCATGTCCATGCCTTTCCCGCCGGCCCCGCGCACCTGCATCGTCACGACCACTCCCTCTCCCTGCGTCCGGACGTTAAAAGAATTCACGGGAATCAAAGGCTGAGGCTTCTCATGGGCGCCGCAATCCGACGACATATCCGTCAATTCCATATAAAGCCACATCCGGTCGCCGTCACTTGCATTGGGTTTGCAAAAGAGTCTCACTAAATGGGGAACGCGCAAAAGCACTTCCCCGCCTTCAAGCGTATAGATTTTGGCTGAACCGCTTGAGTCTAAAGAACCATTGAGCGCCTTCGCCCGGGCAGAAACAGTCGCGTTGGCCTCAATGGTGCCGTCTGTGCAGACAAGATTGTTGGAAGAAAGAGCGGACAGCGAAAAAATAAGGGGCTTGTAAACCGACATATTCTGCTGATCGACAAGAAACTTCGCTCCCATTTTTATATGATAACAGTTATCGCTCTTTTCCGTGGATAACCGGCAACTTTTAACACCGAGGATTGTCGAATCTTCAACGGGCGGAATATGGACAAATCCGTTTCCGTAAAGGTTGGCATAAAAGAATATTTCATCGGGATTACGATCAAAAATTGTGATGCAAACCGAACTGGGCGGAGGATAGACAAAGATTTCGTTGACCCGGCAGTCCAGCCCTGCCGACGTGCATAAAGCCGTGTTTGCATTATCGCAGGGAGTGGACGTTCCCCATCTTTGAAAAAGCCACTCCAGTTGCGCCATGCCGGACTTGCCGATCTCCTTTACGTCAGAGATGTCTTTCACGCTTTGAAAGGTTTTGGCCGACGTCGTGTACATCGATATGACGACTGTCAGAATAACGGCGCTGATCAACAGCGCAATCAGCATTTCAACAAGCGTAAACCCGCATTCCCTTCCGTCTGCTGAGGATGGTTTGCCTTTCATTTGTTACCCCTTTGGAAAATTGCAGATAAAATCTTTGAGGACCATTTTTTTGCCTTCAATTTCGGACGTAGAAGTAATCTCTACACAGGCTTTTGTTTCCAAGCCCATTGCCGGCGCTGTCTGTGGAAGCGTGCCCAGGGATGTAATACTGACATTCGCCGTGTATCCGCCGCACGATACCTTAATAAACGAGGTGGATGTATCGGCTCTGACCGCTTCGATTCCGGACGACGCCGCCTGCAAAAGACAGGTGTTGAGCGTGTCCTGTTTTGTACATCTCGCGAAGAAAGAAATCATTCCCATGCAGGACAGACAGATAACCATAACAAGTGTCACGGCGATCAGGCTTTCAATGACGGTGAAACCGCTCATACATTTCAACTTTTTTTTAAAAAACCCGAAACCAACGTTTATCATGAACACCCCCCTGCCCCTCTATCGATTCGTATCGCTCCAAACCTGCTGATAATCACTTTGTAGTATTTCGCATCGTTACTGACGCAGACATTGCCTATGAAAATCGCAAACCCCCTCGGATCAAAAGCGATGGCGCTGCCCGACAGAGAAACAAAGCTATCCTCTATGCGCAGTGTGTTCAACACGGCGCCTGAGCATATTTGACTTTTGCTTCTGCTGTCTTTCATATTGACAATGCTTATTGTTTTAGCGGCGCTGTCTACACAGACGCCGGCGTTGACCGATCTTTCCATGGCCGTTAATTTACTGACTCTCACAAGACTCTCCATGGAGTAGGCATACTCTTTGAATTTATAGGTTCTATAGTAAGCGGATATAGATGGCGCTGCTATCGCGACGACAATAGCAATCATCGCGATGACGATACAAATTTCCAGCAGGGAAAAACCCTGATCTATTTTTTTGTTCTCCATAAACAAACGCATCCATGCAGCAATAATGTTTTTTTTGAATTGCAGAAGAAACTATATTTTATATATTTCCGGCAGCAGCAGACGAATCTCCGCCTGATCGTCTGATGCTACTTGTAAACCGGTATTAAAAACTGGATGAAAGACGCCCCCAGAAATATGTATGCCACGGCCGCGGCTGAAAGAAAGGGACCGAACGGCACGGCATATTTCATATTTTTTTTCTGAATAATCATAACGGCAACGCCGACCAGCGCTCCGGCCAGAGAGCTGAACAGCAGAATAAATATCAGCGATTTCCACCCGAAAAAACCGCCGATCATAGCCAGAAGCTTGATATCGCCCCCGCCCATCCCTTCGCGCTTCGTGAGAAACTCGTAAACAAACGCGATCGCAAAAAGCACGCCGCCTCCAATGAGTAACCCGATGACGGCTTCTTGCCACGGCACTCCCGTAATGAAGATGGCCGCCAGAAAAAAAATCGGGATGCCCGGCAGCGAAATAACGTCCGGAATGATTTGATGGTCCAGATCAATAAATGTAATAACAATCAAAGCGGCCGTGAAAATGAAAAAAACCAGAAACTTCAAGGTCAG
This sequence comes from Smithellaceae bacterium, assembly GCA_963682105.1. GTDB lineage: Bacteria > Desulfobacterota > Syntrophia > Syntrophales > Smithellaceae > UBA8904. The sequence continues at coordinate 4,874,804 of OY821638.1, read as the reverse complement.
GCCGAACTTCATAAACAGCACCAGCGTAAAAGCGGCGGTAATCAGTTCGACCAGAGGATACCGCCAGGAAATCTTTGCGCCGCAGTCGCGGCATTTTGCCCGCAATATTAAAAAACTGATGATCGGAATATTGTCGTAAAAACGGATGGGGTGATGACACTGGGGGCATTGCGAAGAAGGTTTGACGATGGACCCTTTTGCCGGGATACGGAATATGCAGACATTCAGGAAGCTGCCGACCACCGCGCCGAAAATGAAGGCGAATATGTATAAAATCATCCCTGATGTCATTCCTTTTAATTTTTGATAAGGCTATCCTGTTTTTTTATCAGAAGTCAATAGAAATATTACATTTCCCGGAATAAAATGCTTTACAATCATTCAGCCCCTGAGGTAATAACTCCCCATGAATGACGACGATTACATGAAACTTGCTTTGAAACTGGCGACCAGAGGCCGCGGCTATGCAAGTCCGAATCCCATGGTCGGCGCGGTCGTTGTGAAGAATAACCGGATTATCGGTCAGGGTTATCACGAATGCTGCGGAGAAAATCATGCGGAAGTCAACGCCATTCTTAACGCCACGGAAAACGTTGCAGGCGCAATAATTTATGTAACGCTGGAACCCTGCTGCCATCACGGCAAAACGCCCCCGTGTACAGATCTTATTATCCGTCACAAACTCGGACGAGTCGTCATCGGCGCGACCGATTCCAATCCGCTGGTTGCCTGCAAGGGAATCAACCGCCTTCACGATGCCGGCATCCAGACCACTGTGGGTGTTCTGGAAAATGAATGCCGCGATCTTAATGAAGTCTTCTTTTATTACATGGAAACCGGCATGCCTTTTGTCACGGTCAAATACGCTCAATCCCTTGACGGCCGGATTGCGACATCAACCGGCAACTCCCAATGGATCAGTTCCCCCTCGTCCCTGACCTTTGCCCACAGATTGAGAGCCGAACATGACGCCGTGCTTGCCGGCATAGGAACCGTCATAGCGGATAATCCGGCGCTGACCGTCAGGAGAGTTAAGGGACGCAACCCTTTAAGGGTCATCGTAGATTCCTCTCTTTCTATTTCGGATCATGTCAATGTCTTGCAGAATCTCGCCGAAGCGCCGACATTAATCGCCACAACAAAAAACGCCTCCGATAAAAAGTTTATCGCGCTGAAAAAAGCAGGCGCCGATCTGGTCACGATCTCTCCTGACAAGCAGGGGCATGTTGACCTGAAAAATTTGTTAAAAATCCTCGCCGGCAGGCAGATATCATCCATTCTGATTGAAGGCGGCGCAAAAATCATTACGTCCGCCCTGAAAGAAAATCTGGTCAACCGTTTGGTCACTGTCATTGCGCCGAAAATTATCGGTAAAGGCATTGAAGCGGTCGGTGATCTTCATATCCGCAATCTGCAGGACGCTAAACTTTTGTCGGTCCGGAAAATTCTGAAAAAAGGCGCCGACATCATAGTCGACGGGCGATTTACTTCTGTGAAATAATGTTCAGAGCTGCTTTAATCCCATCCAGCGCCGAACTGATAATGCCGCCGGCGTAACCTGCGCCTTCCCCACACGGGTAAAGTCCCCGGACGGTTTCACTTTGGCCGTCCGCCGTGCGGCAAATGCGAACAGGCGATGACGTCCGCGTTTCCACGCCGATCAGATGCGCATCGTCGAACAGAAACCCCGGCATTTTCCGATTCATCTGCCCCAGCCCCGCGCGAAGGGCCTCCGTTACGAAAAACGGAAACACTTCTGATAGATCAACCGACTTTACACCGGGTAAAAAACTGGTTTTTCCGACTTCACCGGATATCTTACCATGCACAAAATCGTTCAATTTCTGGGCCGGAGCGCAATAATTGCCACCGCCCGCAACAAATGCTTTCTGCTCCCAGTGTTTTCGAAATTCCAAACCACCCAGAGGCAATCCCCACGATAAAAAATCATCTGTTCGAACGTTGACCACAACTGCGCTGTTGGCAAATTCTCCACTGCGGGCCTGGCGGCTCATACCGTTGGTGATAACAGTTCCGGGAAAAGCGCTGCAACCAATGACCTGTCCTCCCGGACACATGCAGAAGGTATAAACGGACCGATCCTGCTTGGATAAAGCGGCTGTGACAAAATATTCGGCCGGGGGCAACTGCGGATGTCCCGACCATTGCCCATACTGCATGGAATTAATCAGTGTCTGCGGGTGTTCCACGCGCGCCCCCATGGCAAACGGTTTGGGTTCCATCTTCACTCCCCGCTCCGACAATTTATAATAGGTATCGTCGGCGCTCTGACCGATTGCCAGAATCACATGCTCAGCCTGAATTTCTTCTTGTCCATTGACCACCAGTGCGGCGATGACGCCCTGCCGGATGACGATATCCGTCACCTGCGATTCAAACCGGATCAGGCACCCGCATTCCAGCAGTCTCTGACGCACATTAACCAGCACCTTGCGCAAACGATCCGTACCGATGTGGGGCTTGGCATCCGCCAAAACAGATGACGGCGCCCCCATCTCGACCAGTACTTTTTTCACCCAGCCCGCATAAGGATTTTTACTGCGGCTGGTCAGCTTTCCGTCAGAAAAAGTGCCCGCGCCTCCCTCGCCGAAAAGAACGTTGCTTTGCGGATCGAGCACACCTTTGTCCCAGAATAGAGCCACATCTTTTATACGTTGTTCCACCGGACGGCCTCTTTCCAGCAACACAACCGGAATACTTTTCACAGCCAGGGCATAGGCGGCAAAAAGACCGGCCGGACCGCTGCCGATCACAACAACCGGCTGTTTAACTTTTAAAACCGGCGTTGACGGATCAACAGTCGGATCATCCTGAAAAGGGGATATCTGCATTCCCTCCGGCATAATCTCCGGAGGCAGGATTTGATCGGACACAACAATTTTTACGGCATAAACAAAATGGGGAGGTCTGTTTCGCCTTGCATCCAGCGCTTTTCTGAGAACTTGCAGCGAGTCAATATCACCGGTCAGAATGCCCAGCGCACGGGCAGCCTTTGGCACAAGGCCTTCTTCCCCCTCATCTAAAGTCAGCTTTAAGCCGTTGAGCCGGAAAACTTTCATTTTTCTCCATTGCAAAAAATAAACACATGCTATAGTTGATGGGCGTTATTTTGCACGGAAACATTAAGAATACAAAGGACTGTTATGCCGTGGTATGCCGTACATACGAAAAGCCGACATGAATACAAAGCCCATAACGGACTTCTCCAGAAACGCCTGACGTCTTTTTTACCGGAGATGGAAGTATGGAGCAAGCGAAAAGACCGGAAAAAGAAGATATCGGTGCCGCTCTTCCCCGGTTATCTTTTTGTTGAAGGAACGCTGGATAATGAAACAAAACTGGCCATTCTCAAGACATTCGGTGTTGTGCGTATCCTGGGAAAAAAGGAAAACGCCGAACCACTGCCGGTGCCGGATGAAAAAATCCAGGCCATTCAGCGCCTGATGGATAAAAAAGTGGAAATGTTCACTCTGCAGTATCCGAAAGCGGGTGAGGCGGCGAAAATCATTGACGGCCCCTTTGCCGGCATTGAAGGAACGGTGGTTAAAGCGGAGCCGCAAAAAGAACTTTTCGTTATTTCCATCGAATTGTTGCAGCGCTCCGTCGCTATCAAGCTCGAAGGTTTCCAGATCACTAAAATCTGAGGGCAAGGATTCCGGCTGCCCGGCTGTCTAAAATTGCTTGACATTCTAGGCATTATGGGACAGATAGCATCCGCCAAAAGGAATTGAATTCCAGGTAAAAACGAATCGGGGACAGAATGTGAAAGGATATATTAAGGTAAAAAAAGAACTGTGTAAGGAGTGTCATCTCTGTATTCATTTCTGCCCCAAAGGCCATATCGTGCCTTCCACGGAATTTAACACGCAGGGATATCACCCCGTCTGCGCCGACGAAGAGAAGGAATGCAACGGCTGCGCAATTTGCGCAACCATGTGTCCGGATGTCGCAATAGAGGTCTACCGTGAATAAAGTATTAATGTCAGGAAACAATATTATCGGCGAAGCGGCGATCCGCGCCGGTTGCCGGTTTTATGCCGGTTACCCCATTACCCCGCAAAACGAACTGACCGAATATATGGCCGAGCATATCCGCAACGCGGAAGGCGGCGTATTTATCCAGTCGGAAAGTGAAATTGCCGCCATCAACATGATTGCCGGCGCCAGCGGGACCGGCGTCCGCGTCATGACATCTTCTTCAAGCCCCGGCATTGACTTGAAGCAGGAAGGCATTTCTTCCATGGCCGCCTGTGAACTCCCCGGCATCATTGTCAATATTATGCGCGGCGGCCCGGGATTAGGCAACATCCGCCCCTCGCAGGGGGATTATTTCCAGGCCACCCGCGGCGGCGGTCATGGCGACTACCGCACGATTGTTCTGGCGCCGGCCACCTGCCAGGAATTGGCCGACTTGACTATGGATGCTTTTGATCTGGCCGATAAATACCGTACGCCGGTAATGATTTTGGCCGACGGCATGATGGGGCAAATGATGGAGCCGGTCATTTTCAAGAAGCCAAAACCCCGCAATTATCCCGAAAAGTTTATGCTGAGGGGCGCAGGAACGGGCAAAAGCAAATTTATCCGCGGCCTGCTTCTGGATCCGATTGACAGCGAAGAGCATAACTGGAAGCTGGAGCGAAAATATCAGGTCATCAAAAAAAATGAAACGCTCCACGAAGAGCATCTGACCGACGACGCCGACGTGGTCATTGTGGCTTACGGCACCGCGGCAAGAATCGCCAAGGGCGCCATCAAAAGACTGCGTGAACACGGCATGAAAGTTGGTCTGTTCCGACCGATTTCCCTGTGGCCTTTTCCGGAATTAAAGTTAAGAGCACTATCGGCCAAAATAAAAAACTACCTGGTTTTTGAAATGAGCACCGGCCAGATGCTTGAGGATGTTCGCCTGGCATTGCAGGGGTACGCCAACATTGAATTCCATGGACGCCCGGGCGGCGCTGTGCCGACGCCTGCGGAGTTGGCCAATGTTGTTGCCAAGATCTATACGAAAAAAGATTGATGTCCGATCATCACAATTAAGGATTCGATTAACATGTCAAAAATAGTTTTTCAGCATCCCAAAAGTTTAAAACATAACATTTACCATTATTGCCCGGGTTGCGGTCACAGCATCGCCCATCGCGTTGTCTGCGAAATCATCGATGAAATGGACATCCGGGGAATAACTATTGGTGTGCCGCCGGCGGGATGCGCCGTTCTGGCCTATAATTACTTTGACGTGGATATGATTGAAGCGCCTCACGGCCGCGGGCCGGCCATGGCGTCCGGCATCAAACGCTCTCTTCCGGACCGCCTGGTCTTTTCCTATCAGGGCGACGGAGATCTTGCCGCCATTGGCATGGCTGAAAGTTTTCATGCCGCCAACCGCGGTGAAAACATCACCGTCATCTTTATCAATAACGCCGTTTACGGCATGACCGGCGGGCAGATGGCGCCGACCACCATGCTGAACCAGAAAACGACAACAAGCCCCACCGGACGGAAACAGGCGCTCGACGGCTATCCGGTTAAAGTTTGTGAAATTTTCTCCCAGATTGGAGGTGTTACTTATCTGGAAAGATGCTCGGTAAGTTCTCCGGCTGGCGTTAATAAAACGAAAAAGGCCATTCGAAAGGCTTTTCAGTGCCAACTGGACGGACTCGGTTTTTCCATGATCGAAATTCTCTCCATGTGCCCGACAAACTGGAAGATGTCGTCCATTGATTCATGCAAATGGATCGACGACGTGATGGCTAAGGAATTTCCTCCCGGTGTCTTCAAAGACAATATCGCAGATTTGAAGAAAATTGCGGAGGGCCAGTCATGATCGTTAAAGCATTCTTCTCGGGTTTTGGCGGTCAGGGCGTTTTGATGATGGGAATCAGCCTGGCCAACGCGGCCATGAATAAAGGATTGCACGTCACCTATCTTCCCGCTTACGGCGCAGAAATGAGGGGTGGAACCGCCAATTGCACCGTCGCCATGGGAGACGAAGAAATAGCCTCTCCGGTCGCTTCGGAACCTGATTACCTGGTGGTGATGAATTCGCCGTCCCTCATTTCCTTTCAAAACAAGGTTGTGTCCAATGGAACGATTTTTATCAATTCATCCATCGTTGAGGGGCGTCCCATCCGTCAGGATGTCAAAACGATATGCATCCCCTGCGCAGACATGGCACAGGAACTGGGCAACAGCCGTGTGTCGAATATCATCATGATGGGCGCCTTTATAAAAAAATCAAATGTCGTTTCTCCTGAAATCTACCTGAAAAGCCTGGAATCCATTATGGGCAGCCGAAAGAAATCTCTTGCCGAAATCAACAGGAAGGCTTTCAACGCCGGATACGATTACGTTCAGGATTAATGAGGATATTTTATGGCCGTTAAACAAATTTCCGTTCTGCTAGGCAACATCCCCGGCACTTTTGCCAAACTGACCCATATTCTTGACGAAGAAGATATCGCTACGATTGCCGTGGCAGCCGCCAGTATCGAGCATGACAGCCGGGTTCGCCTGGTCGTGAATGATCCCGACCGCGCCGCCGCGCTCCTGAGCAGCTTCAATTTCAACTTTGAAGTCACTCCGGTGCTGGCCGCTGAAGTTCCCCTCCACTCCGGCGGCATCAACGCCATTTTTAAACCTCTGGCTAAAGCGGAGATTAATATTCTTTATGTTTATACAACCATCAATCGCATCGGGAAGGAAACCATCGTGATTCTGGGCGTCGATAAACTGGAAGAAGCCAGAGAGATCCTTACGGAGAACTGGATCAATCTAATCGGCGATGAAATATACTCCATTCCATAAATCTTCAGGGGCCGACCATGCCGGTATCCGCTGATAAAGAAAAAGCCCTCGCCGCACGAATGCAGGAACTCGGCGTTTGTGACACCGAATTTGAAGAATCCTTCGTCCGTTCCTCCGGTCCCGGCGGACAAAAAGTCAATAAAAGCTCATCGTGTGTTCATCTTGTGCACATTCCCACCGGTCTTTCCGTCAAATGCCAGAGGGAAAGATCGCAAACCTTAAATCGTTTTATAGCACGCCGTCTGCTTCTGGATAAAATCGAACAGCAGCAAAAGGGGTTCATTGCCGCTGAAAAAGAAAAGATTGAAAAGATAAGGCGTCAAAAGAGAAAGAGAAGCCAGCGGGCTAAAGAAAAAATCCTTGAAGCCAAGCATAAGCGTGCAGAAATCAAAGTATTACGGGAAAAAGTGGTTACCGGAGATTAAAGACGCGCGCCCTGATCCGTTATGGTCATGCTTTCCCTGATCATCAGGCATAAAAAAAGGGAGAAGAAGTCCATTGTTATTTGCTTCTTCTCCCTTGAGAGTATAGCTAATTATTTTTGATTAGCCAAGGCCAATCATCTTCAAAATCGGGTTTGCAAACAACATAACCAGTGAAATAACCAACGCATAAATTGCGACGGATTCCGTCATAGCCATACCAACCATCATGGTCAACATGACTTTACCCTGAGCTTCGGGATTTCTGCCGACTGCATTAGCCGCGCCGCTTGTCGCCTGACCAAGACCAAGACCCGCGCCAACCGCGCCGACGCCGATTGCAATGCCTGCGCCCAGCAATGCGCAACCCATGACAATGGCCTTCGTGTAATCAACGCCTGCCGCCGGAGCCGCTGCTTCGGGAGCTGCCATAACGAACGGAGCACAAACAATCATCAACACCATCGCCAGCACTGAATAAGCTAAACCTTTTTTCATTTACAGCCTCCTTGTGATTTTTTGATTAATTTAATGCCCGGAATCGTTGAGTATTTTATTTTTCCAACCCTCCTTTCACGAAAATTTACGACTGCCGGTCATTTTCAGTTATTCTTAACGATCCTTGAAGGCATTGTCAAGATTTTTTTGCGAACAGTTTAATTTTTTTTAAAAACCTAATGCTCAGCTTGATTTTACAATGCAGGCAGGATAAAAGTGAACACCATGCAAACATTCACGATACAGGAAAAAAAAGCGGCGCAAATTCTTCAAAAGGATATCCCCCTTCAGGCAAAACCATTTGCGGCGATTGCAAACATCTGCGGTCTCGAAAGCGATGAATTAATGACCTGGCTGCAAAAGCTTTCCCGGCAAGGCATTATCAGAAAATTCGGCGCTATTCTTCGTCATCAGAAAGCCGGCTACTCCAGAAACGCTCTGGTGATGTGGGCCGTACCGCCTGATTCGATCGAATTCGCCGGGAAGAAGTTTGCTTCGCTGTCATTCATTTCTCATTGTTACGAAAGAAGCCCGGCTTTTCAAAACAGATATAATCTTTTTACCATGCTGCACGCGCAGGATGAAAAGCTTGCAGCGCTGATTCAGCAAATGTCGGCTGCCATACAATGCGACGATTTCCTCGTTCTGGAAAGCCGACACGAATACAAAAAAACGTCTCCGGAGTATTTCTGATGACTCAATTGAAAACGGATTCTTTTGCGAAGGCAAGCGAGGTTATTGTCGGCGGTGTCAACTCGCCGGTGCGCGCCTGGAAATCGGTGGGCGGCAATCCTGTTTTCGTCCAAAAAGCGAACGGGAGCAAAATTTATGACACAGCAGGCAATGAATATATTGACTATGTGTTGTCCTGGGGGCCGATGATTCTGGGGCATGCCCATCCGGACGTCACAGAGGCCATCTGTCGTGCGGCCGGACAGGGAACAAGCTTTGGGGCGCCCACGGAAGTGGAAACTCAGATGGCCCGGTTGATCTGCGAAGCCATTCCATCCATTGAACGGGTGCGCATGACCAGTTCCGGCACGGAAGCAACAATGACGGCCATCCGCCTGGCCCGAGGTTACACCGGACGAAACATGATTCTTAAATTCGACGGCTGCTACCACGGCCATGCCGACTCGCTTCTGATCAAGGCGGGATCAGGCGTCACCACGCTGGGCATTCCCGGCTCTCCGGGCATTCCCGAAGAACTGGCCAGACTCACCCTGAGCCTTCCCTACAACGACACGGACGCACTGGAAAATGCCATTTTGCGATATGGATCAGAACTTGCAGCCGTGATCGTTGAACCGGTTTCCGGTAATATGGGTGTCGTTCTTCCGAAAGAAAACTTTCTGAAGAAACTAAGGGAACTTACAATTCAACACGGCATCGTCCTGATATTTGATGAAGTCATTACAGGTTTTCGCTTTTTGTTCGGCGGTTATCAGAATATGATCGGTATTACACCGGACCTGACATGCCTGGGAAAAATCATTGGCGGCGGCATGCCTGTCGGCGCCGTGGGCGGGAAACAAGAGATCATGGAAAGACTGGCCCCCGCAGGCGATGTCTATCAGGCAGGCACCTTGTCGGGAAATCCCCTGGCGATGAGCGCCGGAAGAGCAACGCTTGCTCTTCTCAAATCCAAAGAAAAAATATTTAATGAATTAACCCAGAAAACCGATATTCTTTGTTTCGAAAGTGAAAAATTATTCAGGGAAAAGGGCATTGCGGTTTGCACCAATCAATTCTGCTCTATGTTTACTGTTTTTTTCCAGGAGGGCCCTGTTTACGATCTGCAAAGCGCGATGAAATCGGATACCGGAATGTACGCACGATTCTTCCACGGCATGTTGAAAAACGGCGTCTGGCTGGCGCCGTCGCAATTTGAAGCGGGATTTTTATCATTTGCCCACACCCGGGAGGATCTCGACAAAACGTTATCGGGTCTATCAAAAACATTGAAAAATTTATAACCGTCGCATTGACAAGCATCAACCATTTAAGGTAGAAATTTTTATTTGTTGACCTAAAATACATCAGTTGAGGGATAAACATGAAAAAGACTCTGACTGCTCAATCTTTCTATGCGGGGAAAAACAAAATTGCCGTCGTCGGGCTGGGTTACGTCGGCCTGCCTCTGGCTGTCCATTTATCGCGCCATTTTACCGTCGTGGGGTATGACGTCAGCGAAGCCAATGTCGCCGAACTCAAAAAGGGGCATGACCGCACGATGGAAGTTTCGGATGCGGAACTGAAAAAAGCGAAAATGCATTTTACGTCAAAACCCACGGATCTAGCCGCCTGCAAGCTTTTCATCGTTGCCGTCCCCACGCCGGTGGATCACTTCCATGTTCCCGATCTGGGCGCCATGGAAAACGCCTCGGCCATCATCGGCAAACACATGTCCGCAGGGTCCTGCATCGTATATGAATCCACGGTTTATCCCGGTGTCACGGAGGATATCTGCGTTCCCGTTCTGGAGCGGGAATCAAAACTGAAATTTGGCAGGGATTTTACAGTCGGTTATTCGCCCGAACGCATCAACCCGGGCGATAAAGTTCACACCGTCGACAATACCGTCAAGATTATTTCCGCTTCCGATACGGATACTCTGGATTTGCTGGAAGGCATTTACAGCGCGGTTGTCAAAGTCGGCCTGCACCGGGCGTCTTCCATCAAAGTTGCCGAAGCCGCAAAGGTCATCGAAAACACACAGCGCGACATCAACATCGCGCTCATGAACGAACTGGCGATTATCTTCAACAAAATGGGCATTGACACGCTGGAGGTCCTTGAGGCCGCCGGCACAAAATGGAACTTCCTCAATTTCCGGCCGGGCCTGGTGGGTGGCCACTGCATCGGCGTCGATCCCTATTATCTGACCTATAAAGCGGAAAGCATCGGCTATCGCCCGGAAGTGATTCTCTCCGGACGCCGGATCAATGACAACATGGGCAAGTACATCGCGGAACGCACCGTTAAAATGTTGATCGCCGCGGACATTCAGGTGAAAAAAGCGCGTGTGGCGGTGCTCGGGCTTTCCTTCAAGGAAAATGTTCCGGATTTGCGCAACACGCGCGTTGTCGATATTATCAACGAACTGGAGGATTACGGTGTAACCGTTCTGGCGCACGATCCGCTGGCCATTCCGGAAGAAGCCCGCGATCATTGCGGCATTGAACTTAAGTCTTTTAAAGAAATGAAAGACGTGGATGCGGTCATTCTGGCGGTCGCTCATCGCGAGTATCAGGAAATGGGAGTCGAAAAAATCTCTGCGTTCTGCCGCAAAAACCGCCCCATTTTACTGGATGTCAAAGCCGTGTTTGATCCTCTGCAGGCTCAAGCGCTGGGAATCAACTACTGGCGGTTGTAAACATCAGGTACAAGGATCAAGGTCCAAGGCAAAAGAAAGAGAAGCAGGTGCTTATGAAGAAAGCTTTTATCACCGGTATTACGGGGCAGGATGGTTCCTACCTTGCCGAGTTTTTACTCAACAAAGGCTATGAGGTGCATGGTCTGATCCGCCGATCCAGTACATTTAATACGGATCGCATCGATCATTTATATCACGATCTTCACGATCCGAAAGCCAGACTGTATTTGCATTTTGGCGATTTGAGCGTTTCCGGTCAACTGATGGATTTATTGTCGTCCATCAAGCCTGATGAAATCTATCATCTGGGCGCTCAAAGCCATGTGCGGGTCAGCTTCGATATGCCCGAATATACAAGCGACATCACAGGTCTTGGAACACTCAGGCTTCTGGAATCGATCCGCAAAACCGGGATCAAAACGAAATTTTATCAGGCATCATCCAGTGAAATGTTCGGCGCCGCTCTGCCGCCTCAAAGTGAGAAAACGGTTTTTCAGCCCCGCAGCCCTTACGCCGCCGCCAAAGTATACGCTTATTACATAGTACAGAACTATCGCGACGCATACGGAATCTTCGCCACTAACGGCATTCTCTTCAATCATGAATCACCGAAGCGCGGCGAGACGTTCGTTACCCGGAAAATCACACGCGCCGCAGCGCAAATCAAGGTCGGGCTTCGCGATAAGCTTTATCTGGGTAATCTGGAAGCTAAAAGAGACTGGGGATTTGCCGGTGATTTTGTGGAAGCCATGTGGTTGATGCTGCAGCAGGACAAACCCGACGATTATGTCATTGCAACCGGCGAGACGCATTCCGTAAGAGAATTTGCGGAAAAAGTCTTCAGTAAGCTCGATCTGGATTATGCTCAGTATGTTGCCATTGATCCCCGGTATTTTCGCCCCACCGAAGTTGACGTCTTGCTGGGAGATGCATCCAAAGCAAAAAAAATTCTTGGATGGCAGCCTAAAGTCACTTTTGACCGGCTCATCGACATGATGATCGCGGCAGATCTCGAGTTGGCGAAGAAAGAAAAAACCCTAGTTGACGCGGGCTTTTCCTGCCTCAACTCGGAACGCATCGGCTAGATTTTGAGGGCTCTCAACTTGCTGAAAAACAAACGCATTACCGTAACCGGAGGCAAAGGATTTCTGGGACAACACCTTACGCATGCGCTTGGTGCCTATGGTTGCCGGAGCATCGACATTGCCGATCTTCCTGAATATAATTTAACCGTTCTGGCCGACATCCGGCGCATGTTCGATGACAAAAAACCGGATGTGGTCATCCATCTGGCCGCCAAAGTCGGCGGCATCGGTTTCAATCGGGAAAGACCGGCTGAGCTCTTTTACGATAACCTGATCATGGGTTCCCAACTTATTCATGAGGCTTATCTGCATAAGATTGAAAAGTTTGTCGCCTTGGGCACTATTTGCGCATATCCGAAACTCACACCGGTGCCTTTCAAGGAAGAAGACATCTGGATGGGATATCCGGAAGACACCAATGCGCCTTATGGGCTGGCGAAAAAAATGATGCTGGTTCAGTCCCAGGCTTATCGTCAACAATATGGATTTAACTCTATTTTCCTTCTTCCCGTCAATCTTTATGGACCGGGCGACAATTTCGATCCCCGCTCCTCCCATGTCATTCCGGCGCTAATCAAGAAATGTTTTGATGCAATGGATTCCCATTCGGATACCCTGGAAGTATGGGGAACAGGATCTGCAACCCGGGAGTTTTTTTATGTTGAAAATGCAGCAGAAGCCATCTGCATGGCCGCCGATCTGTACGAAAAAAGCGAACCGGTGAATATCGGCACGGGTAACGAAATTTCCATCAAAGATCTGACCGAAATGATCGCACGTTTGTCTGGATTTTCCGGAAAAATAATCTGGGACTTCTCCAAACCTGACGGTCAGCCCCGCCGCCGGCTCGACACAACGAGAGCATTGAAAGAATTCGGTTTTAAGTCAAAAACCGATCTCGCCACCGGACTTCAAAAAACTATTGACTGGTATAAAAAAAACCGGCATTTTTTACACAAAAAATGAACGGCGGTCATGTTTTTGATTGACTTTGTTTTTAGCGCATGTTAAGGAGCGCACACTAAATGGAAATGGATAGCGAAACTAAAAAATTGGCCATCCAGATGGCGTACGCCAGCAGCATCGGAATCGCAATGGTTCTGGCGATTTTCGGCTGCCTCCTGATAGGACGGTTTTTAGATGGGAAGTTTGATTCCGGTAACGTATTTACCGTTGTCTTTCTGATGATCGGCATTACGGCTGGATTTCGTAACATATATGTTTTGATTAAGAAAAATTTTCAGGATGAAGAAACCATCATAAAGAGTTTGAAAAGTGAACCACATCGCCAAAGACCCGTTCCAAAGAAGACTTGAAATTGCCAACTGGATCATTCTGGCGATTCTGTTTATTCCTTCATTGATTTTTGCATCACAAAAATTTTATTTAGGCGTCCTTCTGGGCGGTTTTATCAGTATTCTCAATTTTCACGGCATGGTATTCGGCCTGCGCGGTCTTTTCAAAAATCTTTCAGGCAACGTCAAGCAACCGACGATGATTAAATACTATATACGCCTGATTCTGACCGGCGTCGTTTTGTACCTGCTGATTGTAACCAAGACGGTTGACATTTTCGGCCTGGTGATCGGACTTTCCGTGGTCGTGATCAATATGGTTGTCACCATGATCATAGCCCTGGCAAAAAAAAACTTTATTGAGGAGGTAGGTTAGACACAAATGGAACCCCTAATATTCTTCCACACGACGTTGCTCAAGGATGTGGGCATTAATATGACCATTGTCTTCAACACGTTGTTTGTCGTCGCGATTCTGTCTGTGCTTTCATTTCTGGCTACGCGCAGTATGCAAGTTTATCCGGGCCGCCTGCAAAACGTGATGGAAGTCATCGTAGACGGTTTTCACTCGCTGCTTCTCGATACGATGGGACATCATGGAAAGAAATTCTTTCCGCTGATTGCAACCATCGGACTCTTCATCCTGACGTCGAACCTGATCGGCATCATCCCCGGTTTCGAATCGCCGACGGCCAACATCAACACCAATGCGGCCATGGCGCTTGTTGTCTTTTTCATGACTCACATTGTCGGCGTGATGACCCACGGCCCCAAATACTTCAAACAGTTTCTGGGTCCGGTATGGTGGCTCATTCCGCTCATGCTGCCCATTGAAATCATCAGCCATTTGTCACGTCCACTTTCACTGACGTTCCGGCTTTTCGGAAACATCGCCGGTGAAGACATCGTTCTCCTGGTGGTTCTGCTTCTGGTTCCGCTGATCGTTCCTCTGCCCATTATGATTTTGATGATTTTCACCTCCGTCGTTCAGACGCTGGTTTTCATGCTACTGGCCATGATGTATATCGGCGGCGCCATGGAAGAAGGTCATTAAAATTCAATGGCCTCCCGAAAGGGACATTGATTTTTAATTTAAATTAGTAAAAAGCTGATGGCAACGGCCATCAGCTTTTTTTCTTTCGTTTTCACACTCCTTACATTACGTTATCCTGTTTGTTTTTATGCGATTGGGTACTTGACGATAAGCGCTAATCGTAATAATGACAGTACGGATTATTTACTTAGAGGAGTTTTTATGTACAGCCTGGGAATCAATATTGGTGCTTCTAACATTAAAGTTGCCATGCTGGAAGGAAACAGCATTTTGTGGAATGCGGTGGAACCGCACGAAGGAAGCTTTCTCGAAACACTGAAAAAAGTATTATCGTCTCATCAAATCCAGGCCGGTGTTCAAACACTGGCTACGGGCACAGAAGGACGGCATCTTTTAAACATCAACAGCGTGATCGAACCTCTCTGTATTGAAGAAGCTTTGCGTTACTCAAACGATCAGGTGGATGCCCTGGTGTCTCTGGGCGGTGAAGATCTCGTTGTTTATACAATCGATTCGAATAAAAAAATCATCACCAGTTTTTCAGGAAACAAGTGCGCATCGGGCACAGGAGAATTTTTTAAACAGCAACTGGCGCGGATGAATATGAAGCTCAACGACATCCATTCGATTCCGGCCGACTCCTGCGTCCTGAAGCTCTCCTCGCGCTGTTCCGTTTTCATGAAAAGCGACTGCACACACCGCCTGAACAAAGGCGAAGCCAAAACCGGCGACATCGTGTTGTCGCTCAGCGATGTGATGGCCATCAAAGTCGTTGATTTTCTCAAGCGCGCCAGAATCGAAAAAGGAAAAGTCCTGCTGGTCGGCGGCGTAACCCAGAATCCTTATATCCTGAAATTTATCCGCGAACGCATGCCTGAAATTGAATTTATCGTACCCCCGGAGGCGCCTTATTTTGAAGCCTACGGCGCGGCGCTTCTGGCTCAAGCTTCAGGAAGCCCCCTGCCCTCTCTCGATGCATTGTTTAAGAACAGCCGGATTCAGTTTAAGCGTTTTAAAAGCCTGCAAACCGCTCAGGGTAAAGTCACTTATCTGCCTTCACAAAAAGGCAAGGTCGTTGCAGGGCGGGAATATATCCTCGGCGTCGACGGCGGTTCAACAACAACCAAGGCCTGTCTGATCGACATGGAAACTAATGAAATCACCGCTTCTTTCTATGGACGCACACATGGCGATCCCGTCAGCGCACTGAAGAACTGTCTGATCGAAATGAAAAAACAGATCCGCGAGGATATCGGCGACGGCAAAATCAGCATTACGCTTGCCTCCACGACAGGATCGTCACGCGAAATTCTCGGCGTCTTTCTGGAAACCCCCGGCGTGTATAATGAAATCATTGCTCATGCCGTCGGTACGACATTTTACAGAGACAATATCGACACCATCTTCGAAATCGGCGGCCAGGACGCCAAGTATGTTTCGTTGAAAAATAAAGTCCCCATCGATTACGCCATGAACGAAGCCTGCTCCGCGGGAACCGGATCGTTTCTGGAAGAATCGGCGCAGGGGGACCTGAACATTCCCGATGCCGCGCTGATCGGCGATATAGCGCTCGCAGCCAAAGAGCCGCTGAAATTCGGGGAACATTGCTCCGCCTTTATTAACTCTGACATTCGCAATGCCGTGCAGCAGGGCGCCTCACGCGAAGACATCACGGCCGGCATCGTCACATCGATCGTATCGAACTACCTCAACCGGGTGGTCGGCAACCGTAACATCGGCAAAAACATCGTCCTGCAGGGCGGCGTCGCCAAAAACAAGGCTGTTCCGCTGGCGTTTGCGATGTTGTTGGATAAAAACATTCTCGTCCCTCCCGATCCTGAACTGATGGGGTGTTTCGGTGTGGGAATCCTTGCCAAACAGAAAGTTGAGGAAGGCTTCCTGTCCAAGTCATCCTATGATATCGATTCGATCCTTGCGACCAGCATCGTCCACGAGAAGGAATTCCAATGCAAAGCCTGCGATAATTTCTGCCCGATCCGCATTCTCAACGTCAACGGGCATAAATACATGTTCGGCGGCCGCTGTAACAAATACGCCAATATCCGGAAGAAGAAAGAATTCAATGAAGCCGGCGTTGTCGATTACATCGAGAAACGCAACGACATCCTCTTTAAGGAATGCGCGCCGAATCCCGAAGAACTGGTTAAAAAACACACCTACGTTGTCGGCATTCCCCGCTGCTTCTCCATTTATACGCTCTGGCCTCTGTATGCCTGGTTTTTCCATGCGCTGGGCATAGAAACATTTGTTTCTGAAGAAATCGCCCATGAAGGAACGGCCCGAGTAGAAAGCAGTTATTGTTTCCCGGCGGAAATTGCGCACGGCGCGGTTCAGGATATTTTCAACCGCAAGATCGATTACATTTTCCTGCCGCACTTCCGCGACATGGAAAGCTACGAAAAGAACTCTCCGGCCAACTTCTGTCCGATCACGCAGAGCCTGCCCTACTACATCAAGAAAGCCTTCCCGGAAATTCCGGAGGGAAAATACCTCGCACCGGTCGTCAGTTTTATGTACGGTCTGGAAAAAGCCGCCGAACCGTTTATCGCCATGGCCGCAGCTCTGGGCGTAAACGAAAGCGACGCCCGGAATGCATTTGATCTCGCGTATCAAAAGCAGATGGAATGCTTTGCCCGGTTCACTGCGCTGGGCAGAGAGGCGCTTGAGGAATCCAAAAAGGCCAAACGCCCGGTGATTGCCGTTCTGGGACGGCCTTACAATTCCTTTACCGCCGACGCCAACATGGGCATCCCCCGGAAGTACACTTCCCGCGGACATTCGGTTATTCCCTTCGATATACTGCCTTTTGCCGATTTGCCTATTTATCCCAACATGTACTGGTATTACGGGCAGCAGGATATGAAAGCCGCCATGCTGCTTAAAGATGAAGACAACATCTTTGTAACCTACATTTCCAACTTCTCCTGCGCACCCGACTCCTTCATGCTGCATTATCTGAAATGGATCATGGGCACGAAGCCGTTCCTGATTCTCGAGCTGGATTCGCACACGGCGGATGCCGGTGTCGACACACGCATTGAGGCGTTTCTGGATATCATCGAAGGATACCGCTCCAAACTCACGGACATCCGCGAGGAACGCTACGATAACGGCCTGCGCTTCATCAACAACAAAGGTGAAGAGATTCATATTAAAAACACCGTTACCGGAGAGAAAATACCGATCAAGAACAACCCGCGCGTCAAGCTGCTTCTGTCCAACATGGGCAGACTTTCAGCGGAGATGGTCGGTGCGACGATTCGCGGTCTGGGACTCAATGCACAAGCGATGCCCGTTCCGGATATCTATACCCTGCAACTGGCCCGCAACCACGCATCCGGCAAGGAATGTCTGCCTTCACACCTGGTGCTGGGGAGTGCGTTGAAATATCTGGCGTCAGATGAATACCGCAAAGATGAAATTTATATTCTGTTTGTCCCGACCACGACCGGTCCCTGCCGGACCGGCCAGTATTTCGTCTTCTATGAAAATCTCTTCCGCGATCTACGCATGGAAAACGTCGTGGTCTTCACGATGGATTCGGATAATTCCTACACGGAACTGGGCCCGGAATTTACCAAGTACGCCTGGTGGGCGGCGATTATCGGCGACTATATGAAAGATGTTGAAACATCGCTTAGAACATGCGCCGCCGATCCCGCCGAGGCCATGCGGATTTACGACGGGATCTGGCAAAAGATGCTCGGAGTGGCCGAGAAGGATATCACCAAAGTCCTGCCGGTTCTCAAGGAAATCGCCAACACGATCTCTAAAATCCCGCTGGCACGGAAAATGGAAGACTGTCCCAAGGTTCTGATTGTCGGGGAAATCTACGTCCGGCGCGATGATTTTGCCGTCGACGAACTCATTCAGCAGTTCAGCCGCCACGGCATTGTCGGTAAGGTGTCGAATGTCGCCGAATGGTTTTACTACTGCGATTTTGTCCGTCATTACGAGCTTAAAAAGAAACTCAGCCTACACCCATGGTATCGGCGCGTCTTTGCGCAGGAATTCCGGGACCTCATCGGCTGGAGAATCGAACATATCTATAAAAAGAACGTGGAAAGAAAAGTTCGAGACACTTTGAGTACGACCGGCCTGGTTCCGCACACGCCTCACGACATGAAAGCGATCATGAAAAATACCGAAAAGCATTTTGTTGGACTCGAACTGTATTCGGAAATCAGTATCTCCAGCGGCGTGGCCGCCACCGCCATGATGGACGGCTTCTCTGGTATTGTGAACATTTCGCCGTTTGCCTGCCTGATCGGCCGCGTCATTGAAGGATTGTACACGCCTTGGGCCAGAGAAAGAAAATATCCGACGATTTCCATTGAAATCGACGGCAACCTGCTGCCGCCCAACGTCTTAAGCAAGCTGGAAATCTTCATGCTGAATGTCAAACGCTTCAAAGGCAAGGGCGATATTCAGACCATGGTGGAGCGTGATGGCACAAAATCAATCGCCATTGATCGAAAAATATCCAGATAAACGACATCACCAATCACATAATATTACGTATCTTTCCACTTCATCAGCCCGGACGGCAATAACCGTCCGGGTGTTTATTTTTTTGTCTTAAAATATTTTTTTATTTTTTTGATTTCTGTATTTGACTTATAGTCAAAATTCTAATAAGGACAAAAAAAATATTTGTAAGGAGGGGGTTTTTATGTCTGACAATCTTGCTAATCCTGCACCATTGGGTCTGATGGGTTTTGGAATGACCACTGTTCTCTTAAACATCCACAACGCAGGTTTTTTTCCGGTCAACGCAGTTATTTTAGCAATGGGCATTTTCTATGGCGGAATGGCCCAAGTCGTCGCGGGATGCATGGAATTTAAAAAAGGTAATACCTTTGGCACTACTGCCTTCACATCCTATGGATTTTTCTGGTTAACATTGGTATTCCTTATTTATTTCAATGGAAAGTTCGGAATACCGGCAAACGGTGAAGCATTCATGGCTTGCTATCTCTTCATGTGGGGTCTGTTTACATTTTTCATGTGGATCGGCACCTGGAAGGCAAATCGGGCGCTTCAGGTGGTCTTTCTGTCTCTGACCATTCTGTTCTGGATGCTTGCGGCACGTGATGCATTCGAATGGAAAGGAACATGGGCGGTCGTGACCGGCTACGAAGGTATCTTCTGCGGACTCTCCGCCATTTACCTTGCCATGGCCGAGGTCATTAATGAAAAATTCGGAAAAGTAATTTTACCGATCGGTTAAAACCAGCTTTAACATCAAGTCACCGGGAATGTCCTGTTATCGGTCGGGACATTCCCGGATTCCTCAATTCATCGTTCTATCAATCATAGATAAAAATGAATGGACAATCATCTTGATCTTCAAATAAGATATACAATTAAGACAGTTAAAAAGCAGGAAAATCTTTTGGATCAATTAGACAGGAAATAATATGAATTCCAAAACAACCGGCATTCTTCTGGCGGGGGGTAAAAATTCCCGTATGGGAACCAATAAAGCATTCCTGGAAATCGACGGAATCCGCCTGATCGACAGGACCCTTGATATTTACCGTCAACTGTTTGCCGAAATCATTATCGTCACCAACGATCCTCTTTCTTACCTGGAATTTAGCGACGCTGCCGTGGTGACGGATATTTACAAAGGCAAAGGCCCTCTCTGCGGGATATACACAGGATTGTCTTATGCCAGAACCCCCTATGCTTTTGTCAGCCCCTGCGACATGCCTTTTTTGAACAAAGATTTTATCTCATATCTGATTGGACAGTCCGGCAAACATGACATCATCGTCCCGGATCTCCCGGAAGGCTATCAGCCCCTGCACGCCATTTACTCGCGCAACTGTCTGCCCAACATCAAAAGACTGCTGCTGATGGATAAACTCAAAATTACCGGTTTCTACCGCGATATGCGCGTTTTGACCATCGGGGAAGAGCAAATCAAACCTTTTAATGCGGACGGCCGTCTTTTCCGGAATCTGAATACGCCGGAAGATGTAGAGAAGGCAAATGGATGATAGGCCAGAGGTTATAGGCGATGGGCGATAGGTTATAGGTGATACAGGCGGGAAACCTCTTCCGGACCGTATTTTTTTTCGAGCCCCCTCATCATGAAATGCCCTCTTGCCATGTTCTGGAAATGTTCCATAAAGAGAGAGTTGATGAGCGCGCCTCCGGCTGCGCCGATAAGCGGAACCGCCGATGCGGCGGCTTTCTGTGACACGGTGACGCCGAATCTTGAGGCGATTGTGGCCAGAAGCCTGACCAGCGCAGGGGCTCCTTCTTCGGCAATTCCCCTTTGCACAATATACCTGGCAGCCTCGGACAACTGCTGGGCCAGCAGGATCTTCACTGCGTAATAGCCGCCCTCAGCGCCGTCGTCTTTGGCGGAGTTTCCTCCCAGAGCAAAAACCGCAAGACAGGCGAGCCTGGTTTCCATCTGCTGAAGATCCTCCCCTTCGCTTCTGGCGATATCGGCAATGGACCGGAACATAATGACGGTTGTAACCGGCAATTCAATGGCCAGCGCCGGAAGCCCAAAAGCGCCACCCACTCCTCCCGACGCGGCAACAAGAACTTTATGAAGGGCATTACTGGCTAATCTTTTTTCATGCCGGTCAAAGGTTTTGACGGCAATGTCGAGCGCATGCCACAGAGATTTCCGGGTAATCGTCTGGATCGAGTCAGACCATTTTGCCGGCAGATATTCAAAGGCCTTCTCAAAGGGCATGCCGATCATATTTGAAAGCCGTGCTGCAAGCCCCGGGGTTTCAAGAAGGCCGCGGGCGTATTTCAGACGTTCATAATCTTCTGATTGCATAGCCCATGTACACCATAATAGAAAGCCGCGCCGGTCCTCAGGATGATTTCTTTCCGGCGCCTGCTTTTCTTCCTTTCGGCAAATCGGCCGCCGGACGGTCCGGCAACTCCAGATTATTCAGATTCAGATTAATGGAAACCTGTTTTGACTGCTTCTTGATTCCATCCAGAATCGTATCAACCATCGGATCAACATACAAAAGGAGATTTTTCGGTTCCCCGAGCAGAAGCTTGCGGACGCACAGATGCTCAATGGCGCCCAAAATCATGGATCGGATCAAAAAAGCATCGGTATTCTCTTTAAATGTTCCGTCGTTGATTCCTTCCCGAATGCTTTCCAGAAGGATATGGGCAACCTTCTTGATGAGGCTGTATGCATTCGTTTTCAAGAACCTTCGATTTGTTTTTAATTCCAGCATGACCAGGGACGTGTAAAGAGGGTTGCTTTCATAAAGAGTCAAATACCCCTGAACAATTCCCCTTATTTTTGCTTCAGGCCCTCGAAGGTAGGGAAGCATAAAATCAAACATTTGCGCCGGCTCTCCGGTAAATTTTTCCGGAATGGCAAAAAGCAAATCCTCCTTGGTTTTAAAATATTCATACAAAACCGGCGTGGAAACACCCGCTTTTTTTGCGATATCGGTCATGGTGGCATCCGCATAACCTTTTTCCGCAAACACCTGCAGAGCGGATTCAATAACATTATCTTTTCTGGCTTCCTTGATATCATCTCTGGCCATAAACTCTCCTTGTTGTGTTGGGTCTGCAATCTAAATCACGGCACGTCAAAAGGCAAGTATCTTCGCCTGTGGTAATGGGCCATATGAACCCATACAACCGTTCTAAGAAACGCAAAATAATCAATGTAATAGTAATATTAAACCAACTTATAATTACTGTCAATTAATATTTATTGATTTTTATTTATTATGAGTTAAAATATAGACAAATATTATGAACGTCAATAATTTATTGATCGACATAAGACACGTCTTAAAGGAGGCACATATGAGAAACAAAGAGCAGTACATAGAAGGTCTGAAAAAGATGCGACGGAATTTATATTTTGACGGCAACAAGATTGACCGAACCGACGAGGTCCAGAAAAGGGTGATCGACGTCATGGGCGTTACCTTTGACGCGGCCTTCGATCCCGAACTGAAGGACCTGTGCACGGCCAAATCCCATCTGACGGGCGAAACGATCAACCGGTTCTGCCACGTTCATCAGTCTCCGGAGGATCTGCATAAAAAGCAGAACATGACCCGCGCCCTGTGCCGAAAAGTCGGCCTGTGCATCCAGCGGTGTATGGGCGTCGACGCGCTCAACGCCGTCAATTCCGTCTCCTTCGAAGCGGACAAGCAGAACAACGGCAACACGGAGTACCATAAAAATTTCCTGAAATGGCTCGAATATTTCCAGAAAAACGATCTGGTCGGCGCCAGCGCCCAGACGGATGTGAAAGGCGAGCGGTTGAAAAGACCGGCCGAGCAGACAGACCCGGATGCCTATCTCCATGTGGTGGAAAAAAATAAAGACGGCATCATCGTCAATGGCTGCAAGGTCCATATCTCGGAGGCGTCCATTGCCGATGAAATCATGGTTGTGCCCACCCGCGCGCTGGGTCCGGATGAAAAAGATTATGCCGTTGCGTTTGCCGTGCCCGCTGATCATGAAGGCGTAAAGCAGATCGTCCATCTTCATACGCTTCGCGAACGCAAGCATTATCAAAGAGGCTTCAGTTTCGGCTATTCGGATTCCTATATTGTTTTTGACCATGTTTTCGTGCCGTGGGACCGCGTGTTCCTCTGCGGCGAGAATATGCACGGCGGCGCCTGCGCTCTCCTGTTTGCGCTGTTCCACCGTCACAGCTATTCCGGCTGCAAGCCTGCCATCGGCGACATCGTTTTGGGCCTGGCATCTCAGGCCGCCAATGTCAACGGCGTCAAGAAAGAGTCGCATATCCGGGAAATGCTGTCTGAAATTATCAAGGTTTCGGAACTGGGGTACGCCGCAGGCTTTACCGCATCGGCCATGGCCAAACCGGAAATCTATATTCCGGGACTGGGTCCTGTCCCCTACGGACCGGGCAGTTACATTCCGAATTCGATCTACGCCAATGTGGGCCGATGCCTCACCGGCGAAGCCGTGTTCCATGAGCAGGAAATTCTGTGCAACATTGCAGGCGGCATGCCGGCCACCTTCCCCTATGAAGGCGATCTCACCAATCCGGAAACCAAGGCAACGCTGGAAAAATACCTGATGCGCAATCCCAAAATACCGATCGAGCATCAGATTCGGTTCTGGCTGTCCTTCATTGATTACACCTGTTCGTCAACGTCCGGATCGATCAACTACGGCAACTATCACGGCGGCGGATCGCCGATCATGGAACAGATTGCCATTACCTCCCAGTATGATATCAAACTTCGGGAACATCTGGCCAATTATCTGGCGGGAATTGAACCCCTGAAGGCGGGAACGCTGACTAAAATGACTTAACCGTTCAACAGGCTTTGAATACCCATATCAGAAACTCCGGAAGGCAACGGTTGCCTTCCGGAGTTTCTTTTTTTTCACTAACGGCAATAGACCTACTCAGTATGGTTTTGCTTATAACCGGAGCCGTTCAGTTATTTTCTTTCACGATAATAACTGGGTTTATGCCCGGTCCAGTTCCTGAAGGCACGGTAAAAATTCGGCAGATCACTGTATCCGAGTTCCGCGGCAATCTGCTCCATCGGCCGGGATGTCGTTTGAATCAGATTGATTGCCTTTTCTTTCAGAATTTCCGCCCCCAATGCCTTAAAGGATGTTCCCTCTTCTGCCAGACGGCGTCTCAGGGTTCTGGATGAAATACTCATGTTCCGGGACAACTGGCCCAACGACGGCAGGCCTTCAGGGCCGAAAAAAATGTTATGCCGCACCTGATCGGTGGCGGACTCCTGTACCTGCAGGCGAAGGCACAATTGCCTGCATTCTTTCTCGTATGTTTTTTTCATCAGCGGATTTGCCATCGGCAACCGCATGAAGAGATACTTGCTGTCAAAAACGACCATGTGTTCAGGAGCATTAAAATAAACCGGACACCGGAATGCATCCTTATAGGTAGAGGCATGCGCCGGCTTCGGGTAAGCAAGTCTGACTTCATTAAACGGTATGAGTAACTGAAGGGCGTCGCAGACGATCCGATGCGCGGCGGAAAATTCTCTTTCACAGATAAATTTGCGCAGTTCCTTGAGGTCAATAAGCTCCCTGATTTTTATAAAAACAAGATTATCCCTCACCTCAAGATCGTACTGGAAATAGGTCATGGTGAGATCGATATATTGAAAGAGTATTTTTAAGGCCTCAAGCAGCGTGTCACTGCTGCAAACCGCCGCTCCGATCTTATTGTAAACTCCGATATGGTACTGCTGTCCCAGAACGAACCCTATCGTCGGGTCCGGTTTCAAGGCAACGATCTTGCGCATGACCTTAAATTCCTGTTCCGGCGTTACAAAAACATCCGGGTCGTCCAGGTCGCCTGCCTGAATGCCGCTGCCGGCAAGAAGATCATCTGCATCAAACCCAAGCTTTTCCATATAATGGACAACGACCGACAGGATATTGACCGAGCGATAATACGGCAGAACTCCTTTTGATGTGAAATGCGTGTCCGTGTTTGAATGTTTTCTCATATCACCCCTGTCCGCAAATGACAATATTATTGTCCAATAATTGTCCGTAAATGACAATGTTATTGTCTTCTAACGAAATTGTCAAGTTAAGCTTATTCACTTAAGATTTTAACATGCAAAATCAAGTCTGTAATAACAGACAGTACTGTTCAATATATTAACTATTCAAAGGAGGCCCATATGAGAACGAGAGAGCAATACGTAGAAGGCTTAAGAAAGATGCGGCGGAATTTATTTTTTGACGGGAATAAAATTGACCGAACCGATGAAGTCCAGCAGAAGGTTCTTAATGTCATGGGCGTTACTTTTGACGCCGCATGCGATCCCGAGCTCAAAGACCTGTGCACGGCCAAATCCCATTTATCAGGTGAAATCATCAACCGGTTCTGCCATGTTCATCAGTCTCCTGAGGATCTGCATAAAAAGCAGAACATGACGCGTGCCCTTTGCAGGAAGGTCGGCTTATGCATCCAGCGGTGCATGGGATGCGATGCGCTCAACGCCGTCAATGCCGCTTCCTTCGAAGCCGACAAGCAGAACAACGGCAACACGGAATACCATAAAAATTTTCTGAAGTGGCTTGACTATTTCCAGAAAAACGATCTGGTGGGGTGCAGCGCCCAGACGGATGTGAAAGGCGAGCGATTGAAAAGACCGGCCGAGCAGACGGATCCGGATGCATACCTTCATGTGGTGGAAAAAAAGAAAGACGGCATCGTTGTCAATGGCTGCAAAGTCCATATCTCGGAGGCGTCGATTGCCGATGAAATTATGGTTGTGCCCACCCGCGCGCTGGGTCCGGATGAGAAAGACTATGCCGTTGCGTTTGCCGTCCCGGCCGATCATGAGGGAGTAAGGCAAATCGTCCATATCCATGCGATGCGCGAGCGTAAGCATTACCAACGGGGCTTTGATGGGGGTTATACGGATTCCTATGTGGTCTTTGATAACGTCTTTGTGCCGTGGGAACGCGTGTTCCTCTGCGGGGAAAATATGCACGGCGGCGCCTGCGCCCTTCTGTTTGCGCTGTTTCACCGTCACAGCTATTCAGGCTGCAAGCCGGCGATCGGTGATGTTCTTCTGGGCATGGCTTCGCAGGCCGCCAATGTCAATGGCATCAGGAAAGAATCGCACATCCGGGAAATGCTGGCGGAAATCATCACGGTTTCGGAACTGGGTTATGCGGCGGGCTTTACCGCATCGGCCACGGCAAAGCCTGAAATTTATGTCCCGGGAATGGGCCCCATACCCTACGGACCGGGCAGCTACATCCCGAATTCGATTTATGCCAATGTGGGCCGATGCCTCACCGGCGAAGCCGTCTTCCACGAGCAGGAAATTCTCTGCAACATCGCAGGCGGCCTGCCAGCCACATTCCCCTATGAAGGTGATCTCACCAATCCGGAAACCAAAGCAACACTGGAGAAATACCTGATGCGCAATCCCAAAATACCGATCGAGCATCAGATTCGGTTCTGGCTGTCCTTCATTGATTTTACCTGTTCCTCAGCCACCGGATCGATGAACTATGGCAACTATCACGGCGGCGGATCACCCATCATGGAGCAGATTGCCATCACATCCCAGTACGACATCAAACTTCGGGAACATCTTGCCAATTACCTTGCGGGAATCGAACAACTGAAACCCGGAACGCTGACAAAAATGGTTTAATCGCCTGCCAGGCGAAGCGACACATCAATGAAAGGAGAAACAACCATGGGTCTTGCAGCACAGAAGGTCACGATCGATGCGTGTCCACTGAATCAGATATCTGTATTAAAGGGATTAAAAACCGAATTCGACAGTCCTGCGGAAATGCTTGTCGCCAGGGCAGCGGAGATTCCGCATAAAACGTTTGTTTATTTTTATGAACAGGTTATAACATACCGGCAAGTCAATGAACGCGCCAACAGGGTAGCCAACTTTCTGAAAAGCAAAGGCATCCGGAAAGGCGATTTTGTCTCCTTTCTGGTTCTCAACTCTCCCGAAGTTTTCCATATTATGTTTGGCATCCAGAAACTTGGAGCCATTTCCGGAGCCGTCAATTTTATGCTCCAGGGTCCGGAAATAGCCTATCTTCTTGATGATGCCAAACCAAAAATCGTCTTTGTGGGAAGCGAGTTTATGAAGCCGTTTGCCGCAGGATATGAACAGGCAACCCATAAACCCATTGTGGTTGAAGTGGTCACCGGAACCGGGCATGCATTCGGGCCGGTGGAAACGACCCTTTCGGAAATTCTTCTAAACTACCCGACAAACGAAGCCTTTGTGCCCCAGAAGCCGGACGATCCCTTTCTTCTATTGTACTCTTCGGGAACCACCGGGCGCCCCAAGGGCATCCTGCTTAAAAATGCCGGACAATTGTCCTTGTGCAGGGGAATGGCAAGCATGAATTGCTACAGGGATAACGATGTGATGCTCATGGTTCTTCCCATGTTCCACGTAAACCCTATCTGTGTGTGGACATTCCCCCTCATGTTTGCCGGACTGACCATCTGCCTGCGCAAAAGTCCCTCGCCCAACGACTTCTGGGAGCCTATTCTGGATTACGGCATCACGGTCGTCATGGGCGTGCCGGCGTTGTATGCTTTTGTGCTGTTTACTGCGGACCCGGAGAAAATTGACCGTTCGCGACTGAAGCTGAGATATGCATTCAGCGGAGCCGCCCCCATGCCCGTCGACCTCATCAACACATTCAGAGACAAGTTCAATACGGAAATCATCGAGGGTTTCGGCCTCTCCGAGGCGCACGGCATATCGACCGCAAATCCTCCTCTGGGCAAGAGAAAACCGGGGTCTGTCGGCGTTGGAATTCCGGGCAATGAGTTGAAAATTCTGGACGACAACAACAATGAGATGCCCACAGGGGAACCCGGAGAGATCTGTATCAGGGGCGACCAAGTTATGCTATGCTATTATAATCAACCGGAGTCCACAAGAGATACCATTAAGGATGGTTGGCTGCACACCGGAGACATGGGAATCATGGACAAGGACGGCTTCATTTTCATCGTTGACCGGAAAAAGGACATGATCAACCGCGGCGGAGAAAACATCTATCCCCGGGAGGTGGAGATGGCCATCGAAACCCATCCCAAAGTAAGAGAGGTCTCGGTTATAGGTGTTCCGGACCCGGCGCTTACGGAAAAGGTTAAAGCCTTCGTCGTGCTGCATGAAAAAGATTCCATGACGGACGAAGAATTGAAGACCTATCTCCAGGAAAAACTTGCGCGCTACAAAATCCCCAGTTTTATAGAATTTGTGGATGACTTTCCGAGAAATCCTACCGGCAAGGTCATGAAAAAGGAACTTCGGCGTCTCGAACTGGAAAAGGCGGGGAAGATATGATCATTGATTGCCATTATCATCTGGAAGAAAGGGTCTACTCAGTAGATCGACTGATTGGCGAGATGCAGAAATGCGGTATTGACAAAGTTGCGCTGATGGGGTCTTTGATCGAACCTTTTGCCGAACCGCCCAGGTTTCTCATCAATCTCCTGCAGACTCTTCTGGAAAACCGTTTTTTACGGGGAATCGGCAAAGCCCTGATTTCAAATTTTACGGATAAAGGTGATCTCAAGATTCTGGGAACGCCATACCCGATTACGACCGATCCGGATAATAAGAAAGTTTTTGATACTGTAGAGAAGCATCCGGATAAGTTTCTCGGATGGGTTTTTGTCAACCCCAGAGGAAAGAAAAGCCAGGTGGATGAGTTGGAGAAGTATCAAGACCAGAAGGGATTTATCGGCGTCAAGGCACACCCTTTCTGGCATCACTTTCCTCCTGTGGAACTTGAGCCTGTCGCCGGGCGGCTGGCCAAAATAGGCAAACCGCTGCTCATTCACACCGGATTCGAGGAAGAAGGCAATTTCGAAGCCCTGCTGAAAAAAGTACCGGACCTCAAGCTCATCCTGGCCCATGCGGGCTTTCCCGGTTATGCCGACACCTGGAAGAAGATCAAACCGATGAAAAACGTGTATCTGGATCTCTCGCAGACGAGCTATACCAGCGAAACAGCCACACGCAGTGCGGTCGAGTTCATCGGCGAGGACCGGCTTTTCTTCGGCACGGACGGTCCTTACGGTTTTCACGGACCCGAGCACCAGTACGACTATGGCTTCATCAAACGCAGAATTGACAGGATGTTTCCTGACACAAGTGTCAGGGAAAGGCTCCTGGGAAAAAATTTCGCAGACCTCGTGGGTCTGCGCTAGCGATTTACGTTTTAAGATTTCCGGATCACAATGAAATACCGGTAAGGAGACCAGCATGGATAAGGTAGATTTCAATCTGAATGGAAAAGTTGCAGTGATCACAGGCGCGAGCAGGGGCATAGGCGAGGCCATCGCCATCACGCTTGCCGATTACGGAGCACATTGCATCCTGGTAAGCAGGAAGGCTGATGCACTGAAAGAAGTGGCTTCTAAGATAGCATCCCGGGGAGGGATGACTGATGTCATGGCCTGCAATGTCGGCGATCTCAAACAGGTCGATATGCTTTTCGCCGGTATCAAAGAGAGCTGCGGCAGGGTAGACATCCTTATAAACAATGCTGCCACCAATCCATACTTTGGGGAAATGATGGGTGCGGATGAAGGGGTCTGGAACAAAACATTTGACGTGAACCTCAAAGGGCCTTTCTTCATGATCCAGAAGGCGGCAAGGATCATGGAGGCGACAGGAGGCGGAACCATCGTGAATGTATCGTCAGTGAATGGGATCAGGCCTGCGCCTTTTCAAGGCGTCTATTCCATGACCAAGGCGGGACTTATCTCCATGACCCAGGCTTTTGCCAAAGAGCTTGCGGGGAAAAATATCCGTGTAAACGCACTCCTGCCCGGCTTAGTGGACACACACTTCTCCAAAGCCATTATGGACAATGAGGCCATCCACGACATCGCAGTGAAAATGATTCCCCTGAACAGGCATGCTGTTCCGAGAGAAATTGCCGGAGTGGTTTTGTATCTGGTTTCCGACGCGGCCTCCTTCACAACGGGTGCAAACTTTATCGTTGACGGCGGCTTCCTCACTTAGATAAAGTATTAAAGATTCTAAAAAAAGGAGTTTATAGTAAAATGACAAACAAGGAAAATGGACGTCTGGAAGGAAAAGTGGCTGTCATCACCGGAGCGGCAGACGGCATCGGCCGTGCGGCGGCGATTCTTTTTGCCCGCGAAGGCGCAAAGCTGCTGTTGGCTGATATCAATGAAAAGGGCCTGACGGAAACCGTCGGTCTCGTAAAAGAGGAAAAAGGCGCCGTTGTCGGCAGACAGACGGATGTATCAAAGGAAAGCGATGTCGAAGCGCTGATCAATTTTGCCGTTCAGACTTACGGACAGATTGACATCCTGTGCAACAATGCGGGCATCACGGGAGAGTTTCTCGGGCTGGATCAGGAATCCAAAGAAGACTGGCAGCATGTTTATGAAGTCAATGTTCTGGGCGCCGTTTTCGCGATCAAGCACGCCGCAAAGCATATGCGGGGAAGAAATTCCGGTGCCATCGTCAATACAGCCTCCGTGGCCGGAATCCGCGCCGGCGCCGGCCTGAACGCTTACAGCGCCAGCAAAGCCGCCGTGATTAACTTTACACAAACGGCAGCATGCGATCTGGGCGGCTTCAACATCCGCGTCAACGCCGTCTGTCCCGGCCTGATCGAAACGGGAATGACCCGTCCGATATTTGAGCTGGCCCGTGATAAAGGCAAGGTCGATAAGCTCGGCAGCCGCTGTGAACTGCGGCGTTACGGTCGCCCGGAAGAAGTGGCCCAGGCGATCTGCTTTTTAGCCAGCGACGCGGCCAGTTACATCACCGGACAGGCCCTGCCGGTGGACGGCGGCAACACGGCATCGCTCAACCTGCCGGGTATGAAGGTTTGAACTCAGGATTCAAGTCAGATTTTCAGGCGGGCAAGATCGGAAATATCCTGATTTTTTCCCCGGGCCTCTGAAGACGGCCTGTCGTTTTTTCCGATTATATCTGCAACACCCCCGGATATCTGAATGCCCGGATAAACGGTTTCTTCGGGTTTGCCCGTACATCTGCTGCAGGCGGCAAGATATTCTTTCCGAAGCAAAGCCTGCCGTTCTTTTTTAAAGGCATGGGGATCCTTCCGGTTCCGGATGACCACTTTGTCCGAGGCATCCGGCACAAATTGTCCCAACTGCTCACCATGAACAGATCGGGGACATAAATGATATTCGCCGTTGCTCAAGTTATGGCACCCTTTAATGCTGCAATTGGCGAAACGACGCTTCAGTGTTTCCGGACGGCTGTCCACGTCCGGATTGATGCCGCCCAGATCCCGCCACAAATGATCTTCTATTTTATAATTGATATGGTTTTCTTCGAGGATATCAATGAAACGGGCTTTGTTGGGGGACACCTCCGCCGGGAAACTGCTCACGGACACCAGGATTTTGCGATGCTTCAGCAATTGCAGGATCTCTGTTTTGGGGATGACGGAACCATTGGTAAAAAGGTGCAGAAGACCAATCTTGTTTTGTTGAATCAGGTGACTTAATAATCGATGCAATTCCCGGTAGAGAAAGGTTTCACCGCCCATAACGATAAAACGGTGAACCCGATGCACATGATTCAGAAAGTCATCGGCATCCTGAATCAACTGTTCCACGTCAAAATCAGCCGGACGCGGATAAAAAGGAATTAAATTCCCGCAGTCTTTACAGCGCAGGTTGCAGCGGGTGGTAATCGGCAGTTCGATATGCGGTATTTCCAATCGATGACGTATCGCACTGTTGAGTTTTATCCCCATGGACAAAGGCAGGAACAAGAGCCGCGCTGCATCCTGCCGCCCCGGCGACATCTTGTGGATGTGATATTTATAGTAAATATTTTCATTGTACCATCTTCCCGACAATGTCTGTAACAGGATGTCCATTTTTGTTTCTCTGCGGCTTCCCCCGCATTGGCGACAGGCGGTAAGATACTTTTTCAGCAGAAGTTGCCGCATCTCTTTTTTAAACGCCTGAGGGTTTTTCCTGTCCCGGAAGATCACGCTCTCCGGCTTCTCCGGAGAAAACTGTCTCAATTGCCGGCCATGAGCCGACCGGGGGCACAGATGGTACTCGCCGCCGTTCAGATTATGAACTCTGCTGACACATCTTGCAAAACGGTGTTTCATGGCGTCCAGACTGCCATCCGCAACAGGATTGAAACTGCCCAGATCCCGCCAGGTATCTTTCACCATGTAATTGATGCAATTTTCTTCCATAACGGCAATGAAACGGGGTTTATCCGGCGAATCTTCCGCCGGATAACTGCTGATCGTCACCAGGATTTTGCGATGCCTGAGTAACTGCAGAATATCCGGTCCTGGAAGAACCGAACCGCGGGTGAAAAGATGCACCAGATTAATTTTGTCCTGCCCAAGCAGGTAAGTCAAGAGCGCAGGGAATTCACGATAAGCAAAGGGCTCGCTGCCTGTAATCATCAGGCGGTGCACACAATCCACGTGGAACAAAAAATCGTTTGCATCCCTGATAAGCCGGTCGATGTCCGGAGCAACCGGTTGCGGATGAAGAGGATTCAGGCTTTCACAGTCTCTGCAATGCGGGTTGCAGGGAGTGATGATGGACATTTCCACGCCGGGTATTTCCAGTCTATCGCGGATGAACTTGTTGAGTCTTCTCCCGAAGGCCATGGGCAGGAAAATAAATCGCGCCGGCATGCGCTTCCAGGGGGACATTTTATGAATCCGATATTTGAAATAAATGTTTTCATTATACCAGTCGCCTGATATTTTTTTTAACAAGGCGGCAATCATTAAAATATTATACCTCTTCAGTGATTTTCTTACGAGCAGCGGCTCTTCTTCAGGCGGCCGGGTTTTGTCCGGGTGATGCTCCGGCGCCATTAAAGATTCTTCTGATCAGTCGGCCCAACAGAAAACCCGCCGTGTTCTTTTTCTCCGGCGCCTTCCAGAATGTTCTGAGAAAAGAGGGAAATCGGAGCAACAGCCTGACCGATCCCGAAGTGCCGGATGTCCTGACATGCGTAAACCAGAGATAAACAATATCCCTCAGAAGCCCCCGGGGCCGGCTGTTCATCCAAAACTCCAGTCGCTCCGTCACAGACGGCTTCAATCTTTTCACCGTTGCCATGATGTCAGTCGGAATCGGCGCGGCAAACCCGTCATAAAGATAGGTAAGCGATTTTTTCAGGGAGACGACAAGGCGTCTGCCGCGGGCTTCCTGCAATAATCTGTTCCAGTCTATCTTCGATCCTGCTTCCCGCAAAACCATCATTGCATCGGGAACCCATCGCAGGGGCGCGATAACGTTCCAGCGTACGCCGTGAACAAGAACGTGAAAAAGCTGGTCCGTGTGGGACAGCACGGACACGTAAACCCCGCAAAAATCGATCCGCATGGCGCTGCCCTTGAAGTTGTCATCAACATCATTGCAGCCTGATTCATGCATGATCCGCCAGTGAAGGTCAAATTCGATGCCAGAACCATCGGTGAGCGTACAGGCATGCCGGGTCTGAAAGTCCGATTCGGCGGGCGGTGAATCAACCGGGGTCCAGCCGTTTCGGCACAAAAGCTCAACGGCTTTCATCACCTGGTCCTGCTCCACCAGCAAATCGAAGTCATTCATCGGACGCAGAGCCCAATCCTTATAATAAAGGGAGACCAGAGCAGCCCCCTTCAACAACAGAGCCGCTATGCCGTGCTGATTCAGAAGACGTAAAACACCGGTAATGCGATGGCACAAAAGGCGGTTCTTGTACCAGGTCATCCGGTAAAACCCCTTGTACACATCGAGAACCGGATGCCTCACCTTTTGATCGGTGAGGTTTTTATAAAGCAGGGGCAAAAGGCGCTGAGAGCCGGCATCCAGCCGATCGAAATTAACGCAAGCGGCCCAACTGCGCCATGCGGTGACGGCATTTTCCTCTTTGAGCAGCGTCGCTTGAAGAAGTAATTCCTGCTCGTGCGTCGGCCAGAAAAAGCCTTCTTTATCGGTCGTCATTCGCCACCGGCCTCTTTTCTCTTTTCGTTCATTCTTCGTCTGTCCAGCGAAGCTTTCAGCACCCGCAGATAATCCTTGCGGGAATCCCTTTCCCGAATGCCGGTATTGGCGTCATGAATTCGTCTTCTTAACACAACTTCCCGGGCAAGATGACCGTTCAAACCGTAATCCAGCGCTCTCGTGTACCAGTCAATGAACTCACCTATCTTGAATGCCTCATTGAAGAAGCCAACCTTCAGAAAGGAATCTTTCCGGACGAGCATGGAGCCCGGAACATATCCGGGCATGCTGCCTTCGGCAAATTTTATTTTGCTTTTCAGCGACGCCTCGAGTTCCGGGCTGTAGAACTGTTCGACATATCCGAAAACCATGTCCAGGTCGGGATTGGTCCGCAACAGGGCGGTCTGCACTTTCAGCTTATCGCGCATCCAGAGATCATCCGCGTCCAGAAAGGCAAGCCAATCGCCTGACGAACAGCGAACGCCGTTGTTGCGCGCGGCTGAAGCCCCCAGTCTGGATTGACAGACGTAGTGCACATTCGCATAAGACCGCAGTAATTCGGCGGTGCGGTCGGTTGATCCGTCATCCACCGCGACGATTTCGATCCGGGGGTAATCCTGTGCAAGGACACTTCCGACGGCCTCGGCAATGTAACGCTCCCCGTTGTATACCGGGATGATGACACTGATGGATTCGTTTTTCTTCATATCTGATTTCTCTCTTTTACCCCACCCCGGGAATCGCCAGGATCGAGAGGTTCGATCCGGAACGGGTGGATTTCTTTTAATTGCATCATGTGATCGACAAATTTCGGGTTTCCGGATATCTCACGCAGATATTCCCGGAGCTCGGACCGGACAAGCGCCAGATGTTTGTCGTCGGCTAAGCGCCGGAACGGATTATTTACAAAACCATGATTCCGCAACAGACGGCTCACCTCGCACCAGTCGATATCAGCCAGCGCATCCCAGGTATCGAGACCAAATTGATATTGTTCGCGCACGGCATCGATCCACAGGATGTTCCTGCCAGAATCATGCAGGCAGTCCGTTACTCCGCGCATGCTGTGATCCGGCTCTCTTCTTCTGCAGACGACGGCAATATCCGCGTTCATTTCCGGGAGAAACATACATGAAAATAATGCGCTCCCCTCCGAGATAATCAGCTTTCCGGCGCGGGCGTATACCGTCAATTGTTCGAAAAAGGTA
Source organism: Smithellaceae bacterium (assembly GCA_963682105.1). GTDB lineage: Bacteria > Desulfobacterota > Syntrophia > Syntrophales > Smithellaceae > UBA8904. Next base: position 4,839,528 of record OY821638.1, on the reverse strand, counting down.
TGCCGTTCAGGATAAAATATTCCGTATCCTTCGCCGGCGAGATACGCCTCGAAAATCTTTTCGCCGATTTGTCTTCCTTTATTGCGCAATCCGGATCTTGATACGTAGATCTTTTCCGCTTTTTTAAGCCCCCCGGGAATCTTATATTGAAAACGAAAACTTCTGATGAACGTCAAAAACATCTCGTCCGGCCGGCGGGTCAATCCAAAGCCGTACTTTTGATCCGGAATGATGACTGTGCGAATTTTGGCGACGCGTTCAACAAAGATCAGTCTGTGCACCGGAATACCGAGTCCCGTGAGGATCTGGTTGACAAAGTTATTTTTCTCCAGGTACCTTGGGATCCCCCATTGGCTATAAAACAACACAAACGGATCAATGTCCCGAACCATCGGATAGGCATATAACCGGGATAATGATTCCAGAATGAAATGACCGAAATGGTTAAAAAGGATTCCCCCGTAAAGAACCGGTTGCCGGATTTCCAGACAGTTGACAGGAATTTGCTTTTCAACCGAGGTTGCCGGAAGCGATTGACTGCAAACCATTCCACGGCAATGGATGGCTTCGCGGATCAGCGTTTGCGTTTCAGGGTTGGCAAGCCCTCCAAAATAGAGGATGCCCGGTTCATTTTCGCCTGTTGCCGCCGTCAGCGGATAGGAAATGACATTCTCCTGGATGGAAATTTCCTTTGCCGTCCGGACGTTACGCCCTGTTGCATCAAGCGAAGCGTTCGTATTCTGGCTTGCCGGTTTACGGTATGCAGCCTTCAAGGCCCTTGCCGGCGAAAAGAAAATCATCCGGAAGCGCCGTTTGAGGATGCGACGAAGAAATTCATAGATGCTTCTTGCGACCCGGGAGTCCATTATTTTACCAGTTTCAGCATTTGCTCTTCGGCTGTTTCGAATATCTTTTGCCAGTCGTATCGTCCTTCCACAAGACTGCGGCCGTTTTCGCGGAGCGAGTCGGCCAGCTCATGGTTGTTGGCAACTCTGACCACCGCTTCGGCAAAGGCTTCCGGATCATCCCGGATAACAAGCTGCCGGCCGTCTTCAACATCAAGCCCCTCGCATCCCTTTGCGGTGGAAACCACCGGCAGTCCCAAGGCGAAGGCTTCGAGTATTTTGATGCGCGTACCGCCGCCCAGCCTCAAAGGAACCACCGACAGGCAACAGTCCGCCGCCACCTCAGAAATATCCGGGAAATCAGAGATAATCTCTATCCGGGTATCCGCGCCGAGCTCACGAATATGACGGGGAATATCTTTTCCCGCGATGCACAGCCGGATATCCGGATCCAGACGCCGGATATGGGGCATGATGGACTGGACCATAAACAAAGCTCCATCTACATTGGGAAAATAATTCATCGTGCCGACAAACAGAATCTTCTTGGAACGGTTGACCGGCAGCAGCCGAATGTCCTTTGTGTTGACGCCGTTTTCGGCAACAATGGTTCGCCCGTCCGGACAGCGCGAGTCCATCTGGGTCTTATCGAGCCGGCTTACGGTAATCCGAAGATCGAACGCGGGCCATGTCTTGTTTTCGTACTGACGCATGAGCATCCAGGTTGCCTTCCAGAAAAGAGCATCTTTCCGGATGCCGAAAATCTCCATATCCTGCACATTGGGAAGTTCGGAGTATTGTTTGTAGATGGATGATTCGATGTTGTGCTCATGAAGGACGGCCGGCGCGTCAAAAAGGGAGCGGTGCTGGGCCATGTAAATAAAGTCGGTCAGGAGCAGATCATAGCGATTGGCGGCCAGTTCCGTAAGCAGCTTCCGCATGGGTTCCACGCCGTAGGAACGCATCGGCCAGGGCAGAGATTGCGGGCCTGTCGGCGCCGTATCTCCAGCGTGTGTAATCGTGGCCACCCGGGAACAGACGCCGTCAAAGGCGCCTTCGAGAATCTTTTCCTCCCCTTTGTTGATAAAAAAGACGATCGTCAGATCATGGCGTCTGCCCAGACATTTGATGAACTCCCATTGACGGATGCGTCCGCCCGAATCCGGCGGGTACGGCGTAAAAGGGCTGAGCATGATGATCTTCACGGCTTATCCATCCTTTCTCTTTTCAAGCAGATTCAGAATCAACGCGGGAACCTGTGCCGGGTCCGTCCCGAAATCCAGATGATAACAGGGCAGCGCCGCGGCGAGGCGCTGCATGATATCCACCACTTTTTTACCCGCGCCGGGAAACTGGCACATCGTGCTGATGGTCAGGGCCTTGACGCCGTCGGCCGGCGTTGCCGGGCTTAAGGCCGAATGCGGCTTGCCGGTGATCCGGGGCAGCAGGATGGCTCGCAGCGGAAACCCCGGAATGATCCGGTCGGCAAATCGCGGATACAGAAAAAAGACTTCTTTATCGTCATACTTGTTTCCGGTTCTGCCCCGCGACGGCGCGATATGCTCAACCCTGAAAATGTTTCCGGGATCGACCTTGGCGGAAGAAAATATGCTGTACGCCGCAGGCACAGGGTCCGCGGTAACCAGGCAATAATCGTCGCTTGCGTAAAACAGGCCCGAGTTCAGGCAGGCCAGCGCCGCCGTGGACTTGCCCGATCCGCCCTTGCCCGCAAGAAGCACTCCGCCGTCCGCGGTCCCGACCGCCGCCCCGTGTGCAAAATGGTAATTGCGCTCCTGGGCCCACCAGTTGAGAATGTTTCGAATCGGTGCGCTTGTCTCATAGGCAGGCAAATCCCGAGCGTCCCTCGTCCAGTACAGGGCTGTTGCTTCGCCGGCGTCATACATGCTGAGCGCATTGGCGGACCAGTTGTAAGCGGTTTTGATGCGGCTGCTGTTGAACCCCCGGACATCGCCCCGTCTTGTATAGAGGCCTTCCAGATGACCGCCTTGCTTCTGCACGGCATAGCCGAACCAGGGCGGTGCGGGCATAACGGTTCCGGTCGTCGCATCGTCCCAGATGAAGACTTTAAGCGCAGGGCTGTCCACGGCGGAAGCCGCAATATGTTCCAGTGCAGGAGTTATGTAAGGAAGAAGCCGCTCATTGGCAAAGGTCAGTTCTATGGTTTTGCCGCAAAGCGTGAAATACTTTTTGACAGGCCCGGTGTGCGTTGCCTGTGCGGATATAAATATTTTCAGTGCGGAATCGAAGTAGGCGTCGAGAAGCGCATGACTTTCCGCAGGCTCCACCGTCGCAAGCGGTTCCCGCCCGATTTCTCTGTTATCCATTATCCTCTTTTTCCGGCTTGGGATTCGGCCAGCCTGCATCGCTTACGTCATGAATGGGATCGAGGATGAGCAGTTCCTGCATATCGGAATATTTGGAAAGAAGCGGCGGTTCAAAGAAATCCGTCAGGCGCTCCATGCCGGCGGGCGAATACACCGCGCCTGCATGCGACGACGCCCCGTTGGGAAGAATCAGTTCTTCTACAATGAGATACTTGAGGAAAGTTTCTATCGGCTCTTCAACGCTCTTTTTTTCAAGGCCGTAAAGCCCGGAAAACGCGGAGACAATCTGATCTTTTGACGCCCCCTGTTCAATCAAGGCCCAGACCTGGCCGCCAATCGGATTCATGCTGTAATAATTGCCGCTGTCGAGACGGACAATCATCGTTTCGCCGTCGATGGTTTCGTGAATGACTTGCTGAGATATATCAAACATGCTGAACTCCCGAAAAGAATATGAATTTCTGCTCTTTTGCGTCTGCGTCCTGTCTGACAAAGCAGAGTTTTTTTATATTTTTCATTATGGCCTGTCAAGGTAATACTGCTTTCGAAAATCATTAGCGGTACGTATTGAACAACGGACATGAATTGTGATTTCTATCGGATAAAATCTCAACTGATTGGATAAATATCCCCTTGACTTTTTGTGAACAAAGAATACCTTTAAGTTGTAGTTGTTGCATGGATCAATCTGGTTGTTCTCTAACAAACCTCGACCCCCCGCGATTGGAAAGCGAGGTCAATAATGAGTAAAAAAATCGTTATCATCGGATGTATAGTGGCGCTGATATCAGCCTGTGCTCCCGTTATTTCGCAGACGACCATGAGCACCGTGGATAAAAGTATCTCTTTTACGGCGCTGCAGAAAGATCCCGATTTAATGAAAGGAAAGATCGTTCTTCTCGGAGGGCAGATCATTGCGACAACCCCGAAGGCTGACGAAACGTGGATTGAGGTTCTGGAAAAGCCCCTCGACTATCAACAGCGGCCATCGGACGCCGATCAATCAGCAGGCCGTTTTATCGTCAGCATTAAGGGCTTCCTCGACCCTACCATCTATGCAAATGGCAGGAAGTTGACCGTGGCAGGACAGGTGGAAGGCAAGACCACCCGCTCGCTCAGTGATATCAATTACACGTATCCCGTGATAACTGCCCGTGAACATTATCTCTGGAAGCCGGATGACGCCTATAATACGCCTCGATTTCGCATCGGCATCGGCGGGGTTGGTGGAAGCCGCGGCGGCGGTATCGGCGGCGGCGTGGGAGTGGGGTTTTAAATGAGAACTAAATTTTTCATTCCAATCCTTTTCGTATTGATCGTTTCTTGTGCTCCTTTCTCACAACAGGTTATGCAGGAGGTCAAAAGAGACATCGCATTCAGCGACGTTTTAAAGGCCCCGGATAACTTCAAAGGGGAAGGCGTCATCTGGGGCGGCGTTATCATTGAGACCATCGCTAAACCCAATGATACTCTGATAATCGTCAGGCAGACGGATCTCGATTTTCAGAAGCGTCCCACGAATTTGGATAAGTCGGCGGGACGTTTTATTCTTTCCCATCGAGGTTTTCTTGACCCGGCCCTTTACAGCAAAAATCGCGAAATAACGGTTGTGGGAAAGATTGCGGGAAAAGAAAAACGGCTGATTGGTGAACACCCATACTCTTATCCGGTTATCGAGTCCAATGCCCTTCACCTGTGGGAAAAGTGGGAGGATACCCCCTCCTATTATGACCCCTGGTACTTCTGGAATCCATATCCGTACTATTATTATCCGTGGCGTCCCTACCCGCGGTATCGCCATTAAATCCTGCGATAAAAAACCGGCCCCCGTTTCGATTGGGGCCGGTTTCTCAAAATATCAGGTTAATACAGTCTTGGTCGGGGTGAATATTATGGAGCGGCCTTGAGGCATTCGCTCATGAATTTCTTGCGTTCGTCCCCCTTGAGACCTTTGGCCTTGGCATCGGCGTTGCAGGCTTTCATCTTTTCCTGCTGGGCCGCCTTGGTGTCTTTGGCCGGCGTTGCAGGCGTCGCCGAGGTGTCCTTGTCGCCCTTGAGGCATTCACTCATAAACTTTTTGCGTTCGTCGCCCTTGAGCCCCTTGGCTTTGGCGTCGGCATTGCAGGCTTTCATTTTTTCCTGCTGGGCCTGCTGTTTGGGACTCTTGGCTTTTTTCTCCGTTTCGACCGCCAAAGCGCCAAACGCAACCAGGATCAGCGCGGCGACAACGGTCACTGCCATTGCAATCTTCCACTTCCCTTTCATAGAAACCTCCTTTGGAGTTAATTCGGAAAAAACAGAATAAGCCCGATTCCCCGTCAGAAAGGGATAAGAGTTCTTCTCCTGATTTTCCGTAACAAATAAGATTAATTAAAAAATAGATGATGCGTTGACATCGTATAGTTTAACCTTGTCCTGTCTGTCAAGGACAAAATTTACGGCTAAAGTATACGGAGGCTGCATACTTTGGTGATGGGGCTAACCGGACAATACCGTTGATCATGTTCCCCGCACTGATAACTTTTTGCTTCATCTCCCGAATTTCTTTTTCATCCTGCCCCACAGCAGCTTCCAGAACCAGGACGACCAGCGCATTTTCCGGTCGAGGAAAGCGTTGGTCATGGTGGCGGCGGCTTTGCTCAGTTCTTTGCCATCAACGTTTTCGGTCACTTTGGATACGAATCTGCCGAAGGCCTCGGGGTCGTCCCGGGTGATGTCGTTCACGAATCGTGAAAAGGCATTGATGGCATTGGCATTGATCCTGGGCCCTTCAGCCAGTATGGTTTGTATAATGCGAGCCTTCATTTCCGGAGATGCCTGCAGCATCATCGCTGCCAGATCGGTCCAGGCTTTTGCGCACCCCCTGACCGCCTCTCTGTCGATGTCGTCCGCAAGGCTTGACATGAATGACTTCATAAGTTCGGGCGATAACTTGTTCAGTTGTATCGCCAGCTCGGTGAGCGCTCCGATCATGTTGTTGACGGTCACGGGAAGGCCGCCGGTGATCGCAAAGAAGACCTCCGGGTCTTCTCCCATAAGCGTCTTCACTGTCCTCCTGCCTGAATCAGGATGCCTGGAGTTCATGTTGATCCTGATGAGGTCCTTGACCAGCGTGGACCGCAGGAGTGCTTTCAGGATGTCGCCATTTACTTGCGGGGAAGATCCCGTTTGCATGATGTCATCTCCTTTTCTTTGGAAGACTGTTCTTCGAGGGACGCTGAAAAGGCTCTGAAGACAGGAGCCATATCTTTGCCGAGTTCCCGAATCTCCCCGATCAGTCGGGCAAGCGTTTCCCTGTCCACATCCTGTAGCAGGGATTCCGTCATGCCTGTAAGCATCGGTGCAGGGTATTTCCGTATCTGCGCCACCATTTCCATGGCCATCTTGATAAGGCAGTTCGCTATTGCCGGCATGGCGCTTATTACCGCCATGGGGACCTCAACGTCTTTGCCCATAAGTGTGCGGACAAGCGCGGGACCGGACTCCGGATCGATGTTCTTCAGGAACAGCCGCAGGCTGTCCTTGAAGGAGGTGCTGGCAAGGAGCTCTTCAGCAACGCTTGTTTGATTTTCCAATATTCCTGTGTCCTGTTTGTTATCCATGGTCACCTCAGAGAGTCTCGCAGTTAAAGAAGTATCGGGCGGCCTCCATCTGGCAGAGCTGCTTGCCACCCATCCAGAGTTGAACGATCTTAATGTCGCGCCAGTGCTTCTCGATGTCCCAGTCGCGGTCCGCGCCATAGAGGCCAAGCACGTCCATGGCCTTGCCAAAACAGTCCACCGCTCTATCCGACACGAAGTCCTTGATGTTTCTGATCCTGCCCACCACGTCTTCCGAAATCAGCGGCTTCCCATAGGGCTTGTTCCTGCGGTCCCCGATCATGGCAGACTCGTAGCCGAGAATTCTGCAAATGTCGATGTCACCTGCTATACGGCCGATGATTCCTGCTACTGCGTCGTTCTCTTTGAGCGGACGATTGTTGTATGTGCGGGTGGATACAAATTCATACAGTCGCTCATAGAGGTTCATCATGGCCCCGGTCAGGAATGCGCAGCTCATAACCTGGCCGAAAGGAATAAGCTGGTAGAAGGCCTCGGCATCCCTGCCCGGACCGTGAGCCCGGTACCAGGAAGGGACACGGACATCCTCCAACCAGATATCGCCATTCTTGTCCGCCGCCATGCCCGCTTTCTCATAGGCGCCGCCCTGGGTCACGCCCGGCAGATCGGCAGGCACATAAATAAAGGCAAAATCATTTGGATCATCTGATCCGGGCTTGGTCGTGCAAGGTACACCGAACAGTTTCGACACGCCGCCTGAATTGGTGGGCCAGAGTTTGTGGCCGTTGATCACCCACTCGTCGCCATCGAGGCGGGCCGTCGTGCGGATGGTTTTACCGCCGAGCAGGCCGAGGTTTTCGATGTCGGAACCTCCCTGGGGTTCGGTCATTGCATTGGCTGCAAATACAGCCTTGTCCGCATTGCAGAACATAGGCGCAAACTCGGCAATGAGCCGCTCGTTCACATAAGGATCAACCGAAATCACGAGCAGGGGCCAGTATGTCACTCCCAGTGCGACGGCAAAACCGGTATCGGCTCTGCCCAGTTCCTCGCAGACCATATAGCCCGCCCTGAAAAAATAATCGGATTTAGCCAGGCCCATCCCTCCATATTCCATAGGAAACAGGCCCTTTTGAAGCCCGAGCCCGACCATGATCCTGTGGAATGCAGGCTCGATAAGATGATGATCCTTCCAGTCCTCATCATACTGCCTCCGGTAGGGCATGATCGATTCCTCGATCGTTTTTCTGAGCAGGCGTCTGAAGTGCCTGTCAAACGGGGAGATGTACTCTTCGGACCGGGAGAATTCGTCAATATGTTTCATGGTCAACCCTCTCCTTAAATCTCAGTACAGTTATAGAAAAACCGGGCAGTGTCCATTTTGATCGGCGCCTCGGCAGCGACTCCGTAAAGTATCGACTGGATCGTTTTCACGTCCCTCCAGTGCTTTTCTACATGCCACTCCCTCGCGTAGCCCGCCGACCCCATGAGCTCCAGGCCGCGGTTCATGGCATGCATGACGCCCTGCTGAACCCGGTGGCCGATCATCCCGGCGTAAGTGAAGGCGCGCCGGATGGTCTCCGCCCGGGATTCCGTCTGCGTCGCAATGATTGCGGCTAAATCGCCCAGCAGCAGCCTTGCCATGGCGATCTCCCCGGCGACATCGGCAAGAACCGATGCGCACAGGGGGTTTTCCTTCAGGATGATGCCTCCCTTGATGGTCCGGTTATCGCTCCAATCCGCCAGCAGTTCAAAGAAATTCATTGCAGCGCCGACACTCACACCGCCGAGAAGCAGATTGGCCCAGGTGTACAGCTCTTCAATATTTCCATCCTGATCCAGAATATTTTCCACGGCTAAAGGTACTTGATCGAAATCGATCTGTGAATTCCCGCAGGCATTAAGCCCGGTCATGAGAATGGACGGGCCTCGTTTTATGCCCATTGCATCCGCGGGTACAAGCGCGATACCGGCCTTGCCGTTTTCGTCAGCGTACACTACGCAAAAGAGATCGGCCATGCCGCCTGCGATGAGAGGACGGAGGTCTTTGCCGTTCAGGGTGAGGCCTGCTTCGGATCTTTCGGCAAGCGCCAGAACAGACCTGCCGAAGAAAAGAGGGGTCTCTATTCCCTTTCTCCCGGGGCCTGTCAGGATGAAAGCCGGAGTCCGGACCGCTTCTTCCGAATACCGGGATGCCAAAGCGCCGCAGAGACTGTCTTTGTGATTGTGCTTACAGGCAAACATGAGGAACAGCGCCCAGGATGCCGCTGCAAGGACGCCTATGGATGCATCGGCGCGTCCGGTCTCACAGGCAAGGGCGAGCAAGGCCGGGGCCTTTGAAGGGCTGTTCCATCCGAACCCTCCGAGATCGGCCGGGACGGTGAGCTTCTGGAGTCCGAGATCGATGCAGAGATTTTTTCTCTTCAGCGCGAAGAGCTTCTCATAGTCCTCACGATATTCCATGCGCTTGGTCACGATCTCCTTGTCGGACCATTGCCTGACAAGTCTCACGACACTCAGGGATTCATCATCCATCAACTGCTTTGGATATACGAAAAGGTTATCGAGATTCCTGCCCATTGCTCCTCCATCCTTTCATCATATATTGGTTTACATTCCTTTTTGCTTTGCATACACCGCCGCCCCCAGGGCACCTATAATCTGAGGGTCTACGGGGAGGCTGGTTACGTCCATATTGATGATGCCGGCGAGCGCCTTGATGAGGCCCCTGTTCTTCGCACAACCGCCCGTAACCGTCACCTGGGGGCGCATGCCGATACGCTTGAGCAGGGTGAAACAGCGTTTGGACACGGCGGTCTGGATGCCGGCGGCAATCTCATCGGGTGGATTCTTTCTGGCCAGAAGACTGATGACCTCGCTTTCGGCAAAGACACTGCATTGAGCCGTTACCGGGATAATCCTGTTCGCCTTCAGGGAAAGATCTGAAAACTTCTCAAGATCCATGCGGAAGATCCGGCTCATCGCCTCGAAGAACCTGCCGGTGCCTGCCGCGCACTTATCGTTCATGGCGAACTCCATGACTGACCCGTTGCCGTCAACAGCAATCGCCTTCACGTCCTGACCGCCGATATCCACAATGGTCTTGATCTCCGGCTTGCAGAAAAATGCGCCCATGGCATGACAACTGATCTCCGATATGTTCTCATGGGCAAAGGGCACTTCATTACGGCCGTAGCCCGTACCTATCAGATAATGGAGACCCTCACGCCCACTAAGCCCCTGGATCTGCGTACAGGCTTTTTCAAGGGCGAGCGTGGATGTCAGCTCAGGGTCGATTTCACTCGGCACAATGGAGGAGGCGACGATGTTGTCGCCTTCATCGATGATCACGGCTTTTCCTGTTGTCGACCCCACATCGCATCCGCCGAAATACTTTTTTGTCATATTCTTCTCCTGTCGTGATGATTTCATGGCGCCGGAACTAAATATCCAGCATCCATCCCTTGCCCTGAAACTTCGCGGTCAACTTCGCGGTTCTCAGAAAAGTGGATCTGAATGTATCGCTCATCAAGGCCCTCTTGACCGGGGACAGTCTTAGGCACGCACCCACAAAAGACCTCATGAATTCCTGGGGCACACTCTGGGGGTTGTCGAAGATCTGATTCTGCAGCGTGCCGCGTTCCAGCGATGCGAGGATGGTCACCTCGAACATGGATTCGGGGTGAAGTACTTCACCGGTGCGCAGCATCATCTCTATCGCTGCGGTCGCACACTTTGCCGGGCATAGCCCGCAGCCCAGGCATCTCTCTGTATTGAGCTGAACCGTCTTCCTTTTATTATTTTCAGGATCATGTGCAGAAACCAGGCTCAATGCGTTCACCGGACACACCTTCACGCATTTCCCGCACCCCGTGCACTTTCCCGCATCGATACTTGAAATAAAACTTGAAGTGATGACACTGTTCGAATACCCGTAGCGGGTCAGGCCGCCCAGAAAATTACAGCAGCATTTGCAGCAATGACAGATAGCCATGGGGTTCTTCCGGGTGTTCACGGCACAGAACACGAGGTCGTATTCCCTGGACCGGGCAAGATTATCCAGCATCTCGGATTTCGTGACCTCTCGTGCAAAGTTGTTTCTGATCGCATAGTCCGCACCGATTCCTAAAAAACTGCAGGTATCCAGCGGAGCATCGCATTCTTTCATGCCGGTATGCAGCTTTTCGTTCCTGCAGGAGCACACGCCGATGGCCAGTTTTCCGGCGTTCTCAATGAGCGATGTGGCTTTTTCGTAACCGAAAAATTCCATGTAATGGCCTTCTTTCACCGATTCTTCGACGGGGATAACTCTTAGCGCGGAGACCTGCTCATGATGCGAAAAATTCGCTGCATGAACGGAGCCGAAGTATTCGTGAAAGAGCCTGGCCCACTTCTTCATATTTAGATCGTTGCCGGACCTCATCATCGTAAATTCGAAGATCCCTATGGCTATGGGATTTGGCATATAGAAGAACCGTCCAAGATCTTCATTCCAGAGATCCAGGATAAGCCCCTTGGCGCACAGTCCTTCCAGGATGCCCTGCAGACGGGTCTGCGAAACGTTGGTGACCTTTGAGATTCGCTCCAGTGTAGATAAAGTGTAGGGCATTTTTACTACAACGTCGGCCTCATCCGTGGTGTAGAGCTCCTTAAGAATGCTGTGCCAGGTTTCATTCCAGGGCGCCCTCACGTGAAGGTTGTCTATTTTTCCCCCAAGCTTCCGATACAGTTGAGCATCTTCGATTGCATGCATTTAGAGCTCTCCAGCTAGTGTTTAAGGCGAGGCGCTTTCATGACATTGTCCATGAAATGCTCCACCTGCCGTTTCATGTTGTCGTGGGAAACAATTCTCGGGTCGCTAAGGTCGTAATCGAGAATTAGCAGAGGTATTCTCTTCTCACGGCATTTTTCACGCAGAATACCATTCATGGCCTGTCCGCCCTTGCAACCCACATGGTTGGCAATCCATATCATGTCAAGATCGAACTGCTTATGTGCGCGGAAAATATCGTCGAGGTAATTTTCGGCCGGTCCCCGGGTATGACGAACCATGGGACCCTGCATGACGATCCTGCTCCAACCACGTAACATAGATTCGGGCGTGGAGGTGTCGATGGGCGTGTGATGGTGATAGGACATGCTGTCGTTCATAAGCGTCAGACCATAGGTCCGCTCGGCCCAGTTGAAAATGTCGGAAAAATGGAGGAAGGGAGGGTTCCACACGATGGTTCGGTACCGTTCATTCTCCGTGGCCGGGGTATTGGTCTCAAGGTTTTTCCTGGCCATCTTCACCAGATTCTCGAAGAGATGAACAGACGTTTTATAATCCGGTGTCACATTATAGTGCCAGAGGTGGCTCAGCCATACGGCCTCTGACGCAAGAGGGGCGGGTCGTGCACGCAGCATGTCCCACAGCTCAAGCTCAAGTTCCAGCATGCGGTTGCGGTTCTCGCAGATATCCCGGAAACGATCCCAGTCCATGCGGCCGGGTGTGTGTTTTTCGAGCCAGGCAATCATGCCCTTCACATCTTCAATGAAAAGGTTTTCCGCCCGCTCATTGTAGAAATGGTATGGTACATCGACTCGGTAGATGGGAATATTGTACGCACGCTGAAAGAAGGAATATGAGGCTGCCCCTGCATCACAAGGAAGATTTGAACTCACGAGAGCAAGACCCTTGGGCATGTGGCCCTTAAGAACCATGCCTACGGTCGTTTTTGGCAGGCTACAGGCATCGGGATTCATGCCCTCGTTTTCCGCCTCGTCGATGTACTTCGTGGCCGCGTTCTGATCGATGATGGGAAGCATAATTCCCATTCCCTCGAGCTGGTAGGCGGCAAGCCCCATGGCATGCATGATATCCGTTGGCACCAGATCCTCGATGATGACCAGTCTATCAGGATAAAAAAACATCTGCCTCAAGGTGTCGTTGGTTCCTGTGACGATGGTGTTCAGCGTCATGCAGACAGACTCCAGGTACAGACCTTTCCTGCCGCGGCCATAACGCCTCATCAGGCCGTTTATCTTCAGCAGGGTCAAAAGCCAGGGACTGTTGATGATCATCTGGATGGCACCCACAGGGCCTAGCTTGACAGCACATTCGATTCCGAACTTTCCGATTTCGTTGTAGTTGAGCGCCCAGTATTTCATATAGGTGAGCGCGGCATTCAGGTCCGGCGAGTTCATGAGATATTCCGGCAGGGATGTCTGCCATAACCTTTTCCCCGTCTCCGACAGTCTCATGACCAGAGATTTTGGGTATGCACGTGTGTTTGTCATTTCCGGGATTCCTCCATTTTCAAACCACTATCTGCCCATACTCTCAATGAATGCCTGGACCCGGGTGCGGAGCTGGCCTTCACTGCCGAGGCGGTATTCACGCTCCAGTTTCAGCACCGGGATGCCTTCGTTGCGCAGGGCGCTCACGAGCGGCATGGCATCCACCCCCCAGAGGTCGCAGAACTTGATAACCTCGAGCACAACGCCATCCACCTTGTATTCCTTTACCGTATCAATGATGAGTTTAAGACGGTGCTCGAAATCTTCCATCATGCGCGGGCAGCGTGCCTTCTCAAAGGATTGTTCCGCCAGTGACCTGAAGGGGTCACCATTGACCTTGACGGGATTGAGGCCGGGTATGGAACCGGTGCAGAAGCGGTCGGCTACTACAAGTCCACCTTGGGACTCGATGACGCGGATGAACTCAGGGTCATGAAGATGGCCGCCTGCCACCATGAGACGGGCACGGTATTTTTCTTTAGCATCCTGATGTTTGATTTCATCGTGCAGGGCCTCGAGATACGGAAGAATCAGGTCTTTGGGCGAGGCAAGGGACGCCATAACCGCACAATGAAATTCGGTCCCTGTGATGGGAGGATTCGGTCTTTTCCTTAGGTCTCCGATTTTACTTACAACGGAGCAGAAATGATTCCACTCTTCGATGGCCTTCATAAGCGCATGATCACTTATATCGACGTTGAAATGCTCTGAAAGCTTATCTGCAAGCATACGAAGCTCTTCTGTCTGCCATGCCACGGTGGCGCTGTTCACTTTGCGCGGTACGTCGATAACATGGATGAAGGAAGGTTTCTTGAGATAGTCAAGGTTGTCCGTGAGGCGCTGCATGTGCGCGCACGACGGAACGAATACCCACCCCCGGATAAGGTCGTACCTGTCATCCATGGCAAACTCAAGGATGCTGCGGGTGTATGAGCAGAGCAGACTGGAGAGATAATTGTCGGCAAGCTCCGTCCCCGCCACTCCCATGGCATGGAGACGCACCGGGAAGAGCCTGTCCGCCATGAGAAGGGGTTCGGGAACGAATGAGCAGGAATACCCGATGGGTATACGCCCGCTTTGTGCCGCCTGCTCGACCAGGCGGTTCTGGGGATTTTCCAGAAGACCTTCAAACACCTTCATGATCTTTGGTTGATCTGTTTTCAATGCATCCCCCCTCCCGACCCATGTCATTTATGTAACGAGATTCATCTTCCTCAGGATATCCGAGACAATTTCCAGGCTGGGTGAGTTTTCGGGCATGGATGTCAGGGGGGCGCCCCTGAAATCGAAATCCCGAATGGCCTCGTCGTCAGACAGCCATCCGTAAATCTCCAGATTTGTCCTGTGGCTGATGTCGAGGGCCTCTGCTTCGCCCCTCACCCGGTTGAGGATCAGGCCCATGCGCTTGAAGTCGACGGCCCTTTTATCAGAGGCCACGAGGGCTATGGTATTGGCCACACCGATGCCCTTTACCGAGGTGTCCGAGACAAGGACCAGATGGTCCACGGTCTTCATGACGCGCCTGTTGATCTGTTCAATGCCGGCCTCTCCGTCGATGAGCACGGTATCGAACTTGCCGGTCAGGTCACGGATAATATCCTTGAGCAGGTTGTTCACCTTGCAGAAGCAACCTTCATCTTCAGGCCTTCCGATAGCGAGCAGGACATACCCGTTTTGTTCTTCGAGGGCGTCGAACACCTCGTAATCGAGCAACTCCAGTGTCCGGCGGTTTTCCGGCGCATCACCTTTGCGGATCTTTGAGATGAGATCTCTCCGGATATCATCCACCGTCTTGCGCACGGAGATGCCCAGGGATGTTGCAAGCCCCGCGGCAGGATCCGCATCAATGGCGAGAACTTTCCGGTGGTTCGACTCCGAGAGTTTTTTTACCATGAGCGCGGAAATGGAGGTCTTCCCCACGCCCCCCTTGCCGCACATCGCCACTATCCTGGTGTCATTCAACGTAGGCCTCCTGTGACTTTTTCATGAGCCTTTCCCGCATGGCCTTGAGCTGGGAGGCATCGTCACATACCTCCTGGTAGTCGCAGCTTGCACATTCGAAATCCATTTCCGAGGCCATCTTGTTCATGGCTGCGATGACCTTTTCGGCCGGCGAGGTAATCTCCCTGAGCCTGACCACATCCTCGGGGCTGGAGGTGAGATAAATGACTTCCACGGCCTTCACAAAGGGTTTTTCAAGAAAAAGGCCAATGAGGGCCGAGCCCAGGATACGAGCGGAAAAGCCCTGCCGGATCGCTTCAGTGCTGATCCGGCACCATTCCCTCATGTACTGGGATGCAGACCTCATCATGAAACCCCTGAGGTCGATGCTGTACCGGAGGAAATCCAAATCTTTGTGCAGGTCATAGGCGCCGTCTTCCGTGAACCCCTCCACGCCCGCCAGAACCACTTTCCCGAAGGGGAGGCTTTGTTCCATGCTTTCAGGGAAGTCAGGCCCCACGAGAATCACTTTGTTGTTTTCAATGGAAGCAAGATCATGGGTCCACAGAAGGCAAGATACGGATTCCTTCTGCGGGCTGCCCAGCTCGAGGCCCAGGTCTTCTTTGAACACGATATTCCGTCCGCCGCCCGGGGGCCAGGATGGTTTCGGATCAGCTATCCAGGATCGCAGGCCGGATGTCTGTGAGACAAAAGCACGCACGGCGGAAATGGTTTCAGTAAAGAGTTCCACTGTGTCTGTCACCCGTTCCCGGCGGCTGCCCGTCCGGCCATGAGGGCAGCACCGACAGCGCCGATGATCTGGGGGTCCGTGTCCATACGGACCAGTTTTACTCCGAGGGCTTCCTGAAGGGCGCAAAACATGCCCCGGTTTTTCGCCACCCCCCCTGTCAAAGTGATTTCACTTTCAAGTTCGATGCTCCTGGCCAGCGATGCCACCCGATGGGACAAAGCCTTGTGCAGTCCGCCCACAATATCCGCAAGGTCCCTGCCCTCATTGATGAGCGATATGATCTCGGTCTCGGCGAAAACCACGCACTGGTTGGACAGAGAGACGGGATTCCTTGCCTGGAATGAAATATCACCCATGGCGTCGAGATCGATGCCCATGGAACCCGCCATCACCTCAAGGAACCTGCCCGTGCCGGAGGCGCACCGGTCATTGTATGCGTAGCGAACGACCTTGCCCGTTTCATCGATCCGGATGGCCTTGGCGTCCTGGCCCCCGATATCGATGACCATGCGGACCTGGGGTTTGAGCCACTGGGCAGCCTTCCCGTGGCAGGCGATCTCCGACTCCACGGCCCGGGCAAAGGGAATGGCGTTCCTGCCGTATCCCGTACCCACGCAACAGGCGATCTCATCCATGGACAAACCGGCCTTCTTCAAAGCCTCTTCCATAACCACCCGGGCCGATTCTTCCGGCTCCGGCCTCGCGAAGATGACGGAAGAGGCGACAATACGGTCATCTTTCATGATGACGGCCTTGGCGCTTAAAGATCCGATATCGCATCCCGCTACAAACATCATTTCCCTCCGGTTTTTTCCCGGGCAAACACTGCCGCCCCCAGGGCGCCCATCATCTGGGGATCTACTCTGAGCCTGCGCATGGGAATGCCCAACTGCTTTTCCATGGCCTCAAGAACTCCTGTGTTCTTCGCCACGCCGCCTGTCATGCACACATCCTTTTCGAGACCCACCGAGCGGGCCAGGATGGCAACGCGTGCGGCCATGGCATCATTGATGCCCGCAGCAAGATCCGCTTTGGACAGGCCATCGTTGAGGCGCATGACGACTTCCGCCTGGGCCCATACCGTGCAGGTGGAGGCAAGGTTGATCGGCTGTGAGGCCTGATTCGAGATGCTTCCCAGTTCATCGAGTTTCAGACCCAGGAGTTTCGCCATGACTTCAAGAAATCTGCCGGTGCCGGATGCACACTTGTCATTGGTGATGAACTTGACGATCTCCCCCTTTGCGTCCAGGCGGATGGCCTTGCAGTCCTGTCCGCCGATATCGATGATCGTGCGGATGGACGGCTGGAGGAAATAAGCGCCCTTTGCATGGCAGGAAATTTCGGAAATGGTCTTCTGCACGAAACCGATCCGCTCCCTTCCATAACCTGTCCCGACGCAGAAGGCGACGTCACCCATCGCAAGCCGTGCGGAGGCAAGCGCCTTTTCCATGACCTCGTAAGCCGATTTCTCGGGGTTGACCGATGACCGGACAATGGCATGACCCAGCAGCCGCGTGTTGTTCAGAATGATCGCTTTGGTGGTCAGGGAACCGACATCGCATCCGGCTGCAATCATGAGGCAATCCCCCTTACGTGCATGAACTCGCTGATCTTGTCTACACAGAACTCCCAGGACGCGACGCGGTCGTCAAAGGCGTCCGCGAACAAAAGCAGCGTCGGCAGGCCAAAGCGCTCGGCATCGCGCTGGATCAGCTTGTTTACGCCATAGCTGTTGCGGCATCCCATGCTGCCGATATAGACCGCCAGATCAGGTTTCATGATCCTGGACATGCAGAAGAGGTCTTCCCGCCACTGCCCTGCCGCATCATACGGCCCCCGGAGTTGTTTGATCATGGGCATGCGCGAGTTGATGTCCGCCAGTGAGTCAAGCATGGCATCCATGGTGGAGGTATTCATCTCGTAGGTCTGACTCTCCCTGCCTTCCGCGTAATTGATCCCCTTGTTGAAAAAGGTGAATATGAGTGTCGGCAGGAGGCTGATCTCCTGCGAGTCCAGCCATTGCCAGAAACGACCGTCCGTCGTGTAATGGTCAATGTAGCACATGAGCAGACGCGCCCGTTCTTTGCCCGAGGTTGTCCCGGCTCTTCCGGCCTTTGCATTTCCGCTTACGACTTCGAGCATGGATTCAAGAAGGGTGGTGAATGATTTCCTGCCCGACGACTGGAGCTTTCCGCTGTACAGGAACAGGTTGAAAATGGGCGGCATGGGACAGGGTTTCAGTCTCGTGAGGTCAAAGATTTCGTTGATGATCTCATCCTGGCGCCTGTGCTCTTCAAGAACGGACCTGAGTTTATCCTCATCCAGGCGGACCCCGGCATGTTCTTCTATAAATGCAATCAGAGCCTTGTAATCCGTGCGCTGGTAGTCAGTGATTCTTCTGCCCGTCAGATTTGAAGGAAAGGTGAGCTGAAAAAGCGGGATATTGAGATACTCGGACATGAACTGCATGGCATTGGCATTGGTGTCACAGATGCCCGGCGCTCCGCAGATGAGGAAATCAGGCCTTTCGGCCAAACCTGCCAGGTATGCGCCAACCGAACCACGCTGTGCCGAGCACGAGGTTTCGGTAAAGCCGACCTCGCAGCAGTAATCCATGTATTCCGACGTGCCTCTCCTCATCATCATGGTTCCATACACGGTCAGTAATTCGGCCCACGCAGGAACCACGTTGTCGAAGGCATAGAAAAGATCCTTTGCCGCGACAAACGTGCCGAAGCAGAGCTTCTTGCCTTTCTCATGCACGGTTTTGATGTCATCGAGATATTCCGCGCCCATCTTCATATAAAGTCTGCCCGGCTCGCCCTGACTGATGAGGGCGTCAATCATGCTCCGGAAATTCGGGATGAGGCGGAGCAGCGCCTGGTATTCCTTCCGGGTCCCGTCCATGACCTTGCTTCCCGACGTAACACTTGACCAGAGCATCCAGTCGAAGTTGTATTCGCGCGTTTCCTTTTTCATCGATCTCCCTCTCTCACACTGCAGACATGCTGATGTGTGCTCCGGATTTCATGCGCTGGATATAGAGGCCGGCGCGCTGTTTGAGGATATCCAGATCGGATTTGCGGGAGATGTATTCCAGCGTCTGAAGGGATTCCCGAAAGAGGGTGAGTGCATCGATAGCCCGCTGCCGTTCAGCCAGCATCCTGCCGTCGTCCATTACAATCTCGCACAACACTTCCATCGTTACTGCAATCTTATCATAGTCGCACATCGATACCTCCTTGCCGGCCGCTTCCATCAGGCCGGCGGATTATTTTAAATGGAGATGCCCTCCTCTGCTCCGGAACCTTGAGACACGACGTTACGGACTGGAGAAACGCGATCGGAAATCCTCTCCATAAAGGCATCGATCCGCATGCTGATCCTGCCGGTCTCCGAAAGAGGGCCATACTCACGCTCAAGCCGCATGCAGGGAATACCTGCCGCCTCCAGGTCCCGCTCAAAGATGCCGTTTTCCGAGCCATGGAGATCGCAGAAACGCACATTCTGGAGGATCACTCCATCCACTTTTGCCTTTGTGATCACGTCCATGACATAGGCAAGCCTGAGTTTGTAATAGCCGAGCATGCGGGGACAGATGCTGTGGGTCAGATAGTGGGACGACAGCGCATGAACCGGCTCCGATTGCTCATCGACAAGGACGCTGTATGTGCGCGCCCCGTAGCACACGGTGTCCGCCACCACGATGGCGCCGGCTTCTTCGATCACGCGAATGAAGTCCATATCGTCGCTTGCGCTCCCCATGAGCATGAGCCGTTTCTTTCCATCCGACAGGGAGGGCGCCTTTTTCAGTTCCTCAATAAGATCCCTGAGAAGGCGGATGAACTGCTCCTGGGGCATTGCATGGGCCGCGATGAGAACGGCCATGGCATCTTCGCCTGAAAGGGGAACATCCCGGCGCCGTCTTAATTCATCGAGTTTCCGGAGACATGTTCTCCCTTCATTATACAGCTTGATGGACCGCCTCAGGCTTTCTTCAGAAATTTTCACCTTGAAATGCTGTTCCAGGGTTTCCATCATGCCGTTGAGTTCTTCCTTGTAAAACTCAATGCTGTAATCCACAGACTTGTGGGGAACAGAGAAGTACTTATAGTATTCGGGCAGGGTTCCCGGGTAATCCTCGCTTGCTTTTCTCCAGCACTCCTCCAACCTGCGCATGGAATCACAGCCATTGGTGATGATCGCGCCGTCCAGGAACCGGTATGATCCCTGGCCCGCCAGTTGAAGCATGCATTTGGGCAGACTGCAGTTTACCGCCCCGAAGTAGGAATCCCCGATGGACAGCGACGTCGTGCCGATCCCCCGCAGCCTGAACGGCAGCAAGCCGGCGGCATGGAGAATCTCTTCGGGTATGAAGGTGCATGAGTACCCCACAACTCTGCCTCCGTCCTTTTTCCTTTCCCGGACAAAGGCATTCTGCAGACTCCGGGCCGTTTCTTTCATTTGTCTGATCAATTTTCACCTCTTTCCGCCAGGGACACGAAGATGCCGGCGCCTTCCTCGCAGGCTGTCAGCTCATTGAAACCTTTGATGAGTTCGGGAACAATCACAGGGGCAAGGGGTCTGAACGCCTCCACAAGATCCGGAATCAGCCATTGGACGGTCCGCCTGATCTGTTCGGAATCCACTGAGTCCACAATCCCCCCCACCACGTTTCTGACCATATCGGGTTTGGCGTCATGAACCCGATCAAGAACCCGGCATGCCGTATTGAGAAGTCCGGCAATCTCGTAAGTATCAAGATCCGACACGCTCTCCGATACGGCTTCATTGAATCCGGCCTTTTCAACATCTTCCCAAACCTTCAATTTGCGGGCTTTACTCCTGACTTCAGAGCTTTTCATCTTGCCCAGGGAGGAAAGCACGGACAGCGCAATGCGCGGATAGGCATCGAGAGCTTCAGATGAGGCATTCGCCATAGCTTCTTTGTCTTCTGCCAGGCAGATCCGAACTTTTCTTATCAGCTCGGGATCCAGGGCGGAGGAGTAATCCTTGAGGAAGCCGGTGAGATACGTCTGAAACAGCGGCTTGCCGCCCTTGCCGATCAGGAGGCTGCCGGTATGGACTCTCCGGATAAGTTCGAATACGGTGTTGGTGAGTTGTGCGGCATTTTTCCCGTTGATGTCCCGGATCATGGAGAGGACGAGGTCGGCCAGGAGATCCGGGCTGAACTGTTCCTCAACGGGCCGCATGATTTCCCGGGCGCCTTTTATGGATGTGTTCATGAGCGCGACGGCCATGACGGCGAGCGCACCCACTTTAGCCGGATACTTCCAGAGCTGCTCATTGACCGTTCTGATGGATTCCATCACATGTGGATCAGCCCCTTCGATCATCTCCAGAATCTCGCCGAAATCCGTATTCTGAAGAAACGCATCGACGGTTTCTCCCTGTTTATGATTCTGTAAGGTATTCCCCGATGCGCGCTCTGCGTTGGCCTTCCGGGCCAGGGCGGTCAGAAGGGTTCCCAGATCGGCGGCCGCGGATTTATGATCTTCGTCCGGAACAGGCTTGCCGATTCTGTTTGCGGCCCACAGGGCAGGCACTGCGAGTTTTTTCTTCAATGAACTGTTACCGGCCCAGTTATTGATGGTTTCCTTCACAATCTCGGAAATCAGCGCCCTTGAACCTGATGACCGCATGTTTTTACCGATGATGCGCGCCAAAACCTGATTGCAGATCGTCTGATATTCAGTGGTCTTCATCCTGGAATCTCCGTCCTGCTTTTCTGCATCTATCCGAGTGTCTTTTTTCCGGCCTCCGTCATATGCGCTTCAAACATGAGGTGGCTCATGGTTGTCAGAGTTTCTATCGCCTCCTCACGTGTGAACTTCTCCTCCGTTAATAAGCTTTGGCCAAGATGCATGGTCATCCCCACGACGGCATAGGCCGTGGTTACGGGATTCATGCCCTTGATAATCCCCATGTCCAGCCAGGTTTGAAGATCGTTGGCAAGATCCTGCGCGATTTCGCTGTAGTGCTGCCTGATGATGGCGTCCATCTCTTCATCCACGCCCACGCTGCCCCATAACATAAGGGATTGCTGGCGATGTGAGGTGATGTAGTCGAAATAAGCCCCAAAGCTGTTGTTGAGTTTTTCCACCCGGTCGGCATGCTCCCATATTTTCAG
This sequence comes from Smithellaceae bacterium, assembly GCA_963682105.1. Taxonomy (GTDB): domain Bacteria; phylum Desulfobacterota; class Syntrophia; order Syntrophales; family Smithellaceae; genus UBA8904. The sequence continues at coordinate 4,817,656 of OY821638.1, read as the reverse complement.
AGGCTCCCGGAGTTTCTTGATCCGGGTGCGCAGCTCATCCATGTTTTTGTGTGTTATCTGTCCGAAGAGGTCTCGTTTGTCTTTGAAGTAGTTGTAGAACGTGCCTGCGGACATTCCCACGGCCCTGACGATGTCCATAACCTGAGTCTTGTGGTATCCGCGTTTACTGAAAATCTCTTCGGCAGCTTCCATGATTGAATCGCGGATGACCTGTTTCTTCTTTTCAAGAATAGCCTTCATGAAATTCCTTCTCGTTCATTATGTTTGAATCCGCATTTCATCCTGATCTTCAGCAATCTCTATAACGGAAAAGCAGATCAAATACCTATGTCATTGAATTGTAACGGTAATTGATTTTCATGAAAATGAATATACATTACTACTATCGGCGATGTCAAGTTATAAAGTTTCAACATCCATCAAGTTGAGCTTTCGCCGTTGATCTGAAAGCGGCAATACGTTCGAACTAGGGAATAGGAGGGGCAAGGTTAAAGGATCAAGGCGCAAGGTTGATTGACTTATTTCCTCACGCTGGTTCAATTGTCTTCGATTGAGCTGAAATAATCTGGAGTGATCAGCTTAATTGCTCCACCAGGGTATGTCCTGGATAATCGTCGAATGATTGATTTCAGGAAGAAATTGGAACGGCAATTGACATGTCTTATGCCAGTTGAACTGCATTAAATAGAACCGTGCCTGAAGTCTGCCTTTGTTATGTGCCCGAACTGGCCCAAATTTTTTAAGAGTTATTCTACAGGCTCGTTTAGCATAAATATCGATTCAAGAATCTATTGACAAAGTGTATCCATTTGGCTACAGTGGCGCCATGATTGAAATTCGCAAAACCGAAATATTCGCCGAGTGGATTGATAGTCTGGAAGATATGATAGGTCGTGCTCGCATACAGGCAAGACTTGAAAGACTGGCTATGGGCAATCCCGGAGATGTTAAGCCTGTGGGTGAAGGAGTTTCGGAAATGCGTATTGATCATGGTCCGGGCTATCGGGTCTATTACATCAAGCTTGAGCGCACGGTGATAATCCTGCTGGCGGGTGGAGACAAAAAGTCACAGGCAAAAGATATTAAAACCGCACTTCGCTTGGCAAGAAATTTATAGGAGTTCATTATGGCAAGAACAGTTACGACAAAATATGATGTATCCGAGCACCTTCGCACACCTCAAGAAATGGCCGCTTATCTGGAAATGTGTATTGAGGAATCGAAAGGTGATGCGGCCTTCATTGCAAAGGCATTAGGAGACATTGCAAAAGCTAAAGGCATGTCTCAGGTTGCGCGTGACGCCGGATTGTCGCGTGAGAGTTTATATAAAGCCCTGTCCGGTGAAAGAAGTCCGGGACTCGATACAGTTCTTAAAGTAATTGGCGCCTTGGGTATCAAGTTACATGCAACCGCTGTGCATCCGCCCAAATTAGCAGCCCAAAAAAAATCCAGCCGATCGCTGCGCTCCGGGTGATTTCGTCGGTGAATTTAAAGGGGCTTTAGGGGACGGGGCTTTAGGGGACGTACTTCAAAATATCAATCGGATTCATTGAATTTTCACATTTGCCGTAGATTTTCAATTTTCTGGATATACATATAAATGATCCGCCGTTGCACCAGGGCGTGAGTGAGCGAATGATGACCGAGACGTTGTGGCGCTTGGCGCAGCGGAGGTTTTCCCCCTCCCTCAATCCCTCCCACAAGGGGAGGGAAGTAAAATTGGTGCGAACTGTTTTGAGCCCGAAGAGCGAGTTTTTGGCCGTCGCGGAATGAGCCGTATTCCATTTCAGATCAGGATGATGCCGCGGCGGCAAGGAGGAGGCACCGGAGGCGTATTAATGATACGCTGAGGATGCCGACGAAGCAGCCAACAAAGGCAGCGCTTGAGCTGAAATGGAATTACCACCACAGTCGAGGATATTGAGCGAAGGCATGCCCCGGTGCAACTGCCGCCTTTGAGAATTCCTGGATTCCCGCCTGCGCGGGAATGACGCCCAAATAAAATTATCACCAAGCCTGAGAGACGATAACAATGACAAAGACTGCATGCCTGCAAAAACCACCCCCTGCCCCCGCCGGCGGGGGACAAGTACTGAGACAGTTTGTAGAGACAGCGCTGTTAACTTTTAAAATTTTTCTTTCTAACGCATCGGGAATGGTTTCAAACCACGCCTGCGGGTGGCAAGACCGTTCACGGTAACTTTTTTCCTTGAACCTTGCACCTTGAACCTTGCTCCTGGCCTTCCTCCTTCGGGCTGGCTGTACACGGGCGATCTCGCCTGCATGGATGAGGAGGGCTACATCTTTCTGCTCGGCGTGAAGAAACGCATGATTATCACCAGCGGTTTTAATATATATCCCCAAGAGCTGGAATTGATCCTGGATATGCACCCGGCTGTTGCCGCGGCAAAGGTCGTCGGTGAAAAGGATGCCATGAGGGGAGAAATTGTCAAAGCGCTCATCGTCAAAAAGGGCGGCGACCCGACGGACGAAAAAGAAATCATCCAGCATTGCCGCAATTACCTGTCTGTCTGCAATGACAGAGGTCCTGTGACGTGATGCAAGGCAGGTGGCGAGGAAGGCGCGCATTACCCGGAAAATAAATAATTGACACGGAAACCAAACTTATCTATTTTATTTTCCGGCAGAAATCAGCGGCTTATCAAAATTCAAAATCGTACAGTCGTCCTTCCGGCACAACGTAAGGGACGCACAGCGGTTCAAAACGAGGCCCCTCACATGGACTTTCAGAGTCTCCAGAAACTGCGTTTTTTTCTTGCAATTATTTTTCCGGTCATCGGTAAAAATCTAGTCACACCCGAGAAGGCGGATAAATGGTTTGAACAACACCCGAAACTGAAATCGCAACTTCTGCATCTGCGCGCCTCGAGGCTGGGCACGAATCTGCTGCGTGTCAACGATACCTTTGGGACGGGCAACCTCACGGCGGAGCGCCTCGATTGGAACCTGATTCCGGAGGAGACCAAAGCGGTGCTCCGGGCCGGGATTGTGGCCGCCGCGTTGGTGTGCATGCTCGTGCCGGCCGCCATGCTGTTTCCCTGGCCACCGCTTGCCCAGAAAGCAATAACCGGGATAGCAGGCGGCCCGGTCGCCGGTTGGTCGGTTGTGCTGTGGATGATGGCGGCGGCGCTTGCCTGGAGCTTTCTGCTCGTCGGGACGCTTACGGCCAATCGCCCGGCGTTTCTTCCGGCCATCCTGGTTTTCATCTACTTCACTCTTGCCATGACGGCGGGACTGCCGCGTTCGTGGTGGAACCTCGCACTGCCGCTTTGCGCCGCTTTCGCGATCGTGTTGTGTGAAGCGCGCTCCGTAAACGCCGGAGGGACGCAGGCATGGAGAGGGATCATCACCTCTGTGCTGGCCGGAATGATAACCGGATTCACTGCCATCGCAACGACACCTGCCTCTCGCTTATTTCCCGGGAGAGTGCTTGTCATCGGGCTGGCTTTGGGAGTTGGGCTGGGTGTTGGTCTTTGGTGGTTCGGCCGCCGGCTTGCGTCGTCTATCGCAACACGTGGAGCGGCGCCGTTTTGGCTCCGCCTCGATATCGCCATAGCCATCCTTGCGGGACTTTACCTTTGCCTTGCCGCTTCACTGGTCGTGCGGGGGGGACTCCTCGCACCGGCTCAATACCTGCAGCCGATGGCGGTTCAGATCACAGGTTACCTCTGGCCGTTCTACTATTTCTTAGGCGTGGGCGTCGTATTCAGCGTCCTGCGCCAGACAACGGTTGTGCACACGGCTGTGCGCGAACTCGTTCCCTCACGGATTTTCATTCCCGCCGGCTTCGCGATTCTGGCGGTTGCAACCGTCGTGGCGTGGAGCGAAAGCCTTGTCCAGTGGCTGAGTTTTCGGCAGATCTCCATCCTCACCACTGTTGCCTTCGGGCTGCATCGCGCAACGGCCTGGCTGTGGAGTCAGCCGCTTCTGGCCCTGATGACGGAATCCTTCCGCTGGGTCCTGCTTTTGATCTTTGCCTTCGCGCTCTGGAATGCAGCGCGCAGGCGCCTCAACAGCGGAATCATGGCCGCTCTCTTGTTTCAGGCCTTGTTTATCTGGCTTGGAATCTATGAGTACTTCTTCGAGTTCGCCGGATTCGCCAAAACACCCGTGCATACCGCGGCGAGCCTGTTTACCTTTTCCGTCTTTGGCTTGTGGATGGCTCACACAACGCTGCGCTCCATCCTGACGGGAGAATCATCCTGGTGGCCGAGGCCGGCACGCATCATCCTTTATTGCGCCGGTTTGATGCTGGTCGTCCTGCCCATTCACATCCGCGCCGCGGTGCACGACAGCACGCTTTCGAGCGAGATTTACCTCTATCTGTTTTTCGGCATTATCGACCTGGGGCTGCCCTATTACCTTTACGTTTACGCCGGCCAGCGTTTTCAGCGGATGCCCTTTTCGGCGACAGCTCTCCTCGGACTCTTCTGTATCGGCGCGGTCCTTTCGGTTCCATTTACCATTTTAGACAAACTCGCCGCCTCCGGGTGGTCGATGGGCGCGGTCTGGACTGCGGCCAATGCTCAGGTTGCGGCATCGCTCAAAGGCAGCCCGCTTGTAACGGTTATGCAATTTCTGCCGCCGGCCTGGATCGTTATCCGCAGCCTTTTTGCAATCGGCGCGGTTCTGGCCGTGGGAATGATCGTCCGCAGGCGTTTGCGGGGCCGCGAATCGGCACAGGCGGCAACCGTGTTTGCCGTCATCGCCACCGCGACGGGTTTGGCTTGTTTTTCAAACCGCAGCCTTGAACTGCCGCTTCTTCCCCTGGGAATCTTGCAGATGATAACGCCGATGAACGTATCACCGTATATCGATGTCGCGCTCGTCGCACGGTACATGTCTTTTGTTATTCCCGCGTTTTTGATCAGCCTCGTTTTGACCGGCCGCTCCGGATGGTTTGTCCGCATCGCCGGTGTCGGCGCGGCACTCCTCACGCATGCCGCCATTGCCTTACTGTGGCCGACGCAAGAGCCGTGGCTGCGTTCGAGCGGCGTTCTTTCCGTTGCAGGGGCGGCAGGCGCGGTGGTGCTGATGCTGCTTGTCGTTTCCGTGCGAAACCGGTTGGACACGATCCTCACGCTCCGTGAAGGCGTTGCGCCCATCGTTCCCTGGAAAGAACTTCGCGTAGCGGGTCTTGCGCTCGTCCTTTTACTGACAGGGGTTTGTCTCTGGCGGCTTTCCGAAACGCGCATGGCGCCGTACAATATCGGAGAACCGGCCGTGGTCGCAAGCCTGCCGGCCATCTGGCATGACGATACGACGAAGGTCCAGACACCGGGATTGCGGCAGTTTATCGCGTCCACGAATGAACCCTACTCGCCGCGACTGACCGTCTTGCTGCGGACGGGCGAACCCGCCGATGTGCGAATGGAACTCGAGATGGCCGCGGTGGACTTATCACAGCGACTGAAAGGTTTTAAACCCACGAAGCTCATCCGGTGGGATCAGTTTTGCCCCGGAGCTCTGGCGCTGGATTTCGAGCACGTTGGACATCTGGCCGGCGCAACATTTCCGGTAATGGGTACGGTGGTCGTCGCACCCGCAAAGCCGGGCACTCTGGTGGTCTTTACAACGGTGTTTGCCTCGGGAGACGGCGGGCGGCGCTGGGATCTGGCGCGCATGCTCCAGGCGATGCCGCGTTGAAAGGAAGATCAGTAAAAATAAAGCCCCCTGTGCACCTTTGCGCTGTTGCGGGTTTTAATTAAACAGCCTGTTAAAAATGGCCGGAACCGGTGTGGCAAAATGTTTGCGCTCACCCGTGATCGGGTGGAAAAATTCCAGTATTCCCGCATGCAGGGCCAGACGATGGAGCGGGTCCGTTTTGGCCCCGTATTTTTTATCACCGGCGATGCTGTGCCCCAGGTCTTCCAGATGAACCCGTATCTGATTTTTTCTTCCGGTGAGTAATTCAACTTCCAGCAATGAATAGTGTGCATTGCTTTTCAAAACGCGATATCGCGTGGTCGCTTTTTGGCCATCCCCCGGCGTTTTTGATGAATACATTTTCAGGAATTTGTTTTCTTTAAGACAGGAAACGATTTCACCTTCCGCCTTTTTGACCTGGCCTTCGACAACCGCATAGTATATCCGTTTCGTAACGACATTATCCCAGTTATCCTGTAATTTCTCTTGAATCTCTTTGCTTTTGGCAAACATCATAACGCCGGAGGTGTTACGATCCAGACGATGCACAACATGCAGTTGGGCTTTAGAATTATTTTTTTTCACATGGCTTTTTAAAATACTGAAGGCGGTTTCTTCATTTTGCCTGTCGGTGGCAACCGAAAGAAGGCCTGACGACTTTTCGATGATAATCAGATGTTCATCTTCATAGAGCAGATTCATCTTCCGCAAGGTCATGTTCTGCGATGCGCTTTTTTTCAGGACGATCACATCCATCCCGGGTTCAATCGAATAATCGAACCGGGTGACGATTTGATTCCCGATCAGAATCTGTCGGTGTTCCAAAAGCGATTTAACCGACTTTTTACTCCTGTCCGGAAAGGATGCGTAGAGAAAGTCAATAAGTTTCTCTGAGTGTGTTGCATGCAGAATGGTCTGGTAAGACTCTTTTTTATTCGTTTCACTCATGTTGCTTTCAACGTTTGCTTATCAGGATTTTTATGTGGAAATCACTCCCAGCATGTCACACTTGCCATGTCATTTCGAAGGGGTCTTGACGACTGAGAAACCTTAGACTTCTCCCTGCGGTCTTGCCCCCAAAATGGGGGCCGAAATGACACTAGTAGTCGATGCCCTTGCGGAAATCTCCGGTATTGACATATTCGTAGCGCTGGGGATTGTGGCGCACCAGGGCATCCGCGGTCTGGTTCCAGGCCGTGCCATGGGCGTTTTGCTGGTTATCCCTTACAACGGACTGGTCGAGCAGATAGTTGCTGAAGGCTTTATTGTGTCGGGCTTGACTGTCTTGCCCTTTCTCCCAAGCGCGGTTTTGGCGGTCGTAAAGAGCAGATGTTTCGGCTCCTCGTTTTCGCGCGGCATCGCCAATGGCGTTGATGGCAGCGATTCTGGGAGCGGCCAGGGCATCGGCTTGCCCGTTGATGACGGCCATGTTCTCCCGAAAACTGGCAAGGACGGCGCCCATGGTGGCGCGCTCTTTGTCGGCGACGGCTTTGGGGAGAAGTGTATGGTAAAATATAACCAGGTAGTCGCCGAACCGGCTGGGTGAAGTGGTGCATAGCAGCGAATTCATCTCCTGCATGCCTTTTCCGTCAGGATTCATCAGTCCTGTGACATGAGCGCAGTGTTGACCACGGAGGCCCGATATCTGCTCGGCATGGGCAATCTCAAGTCCGGCGGGACTCAGACCGTTTACGCGGCGAAATTGTTGAAGAATATCCGGAAATGCTTTGGCGAGATTCACGTTGTAAGGATAGATAATTTTACCGGCGTCATAGTTACCGGCGCCACCGCGCTGGAGTTGACGCCGATTGGCATTGGTAGGGTCGACTCCCATGCGGGTCAAGCCGAGACCAGCCAATTCCCCATGGGGGCCTCTGATGATCATGGTGCCGCCTGCGCTGTTGCGGTCGACCTGCCACCCGTCGGGGACGCCGACGCTGGCTGAGCGATCAGGGAGTGTGTACGGGCGCAACGCAGCAGCCGGGGCCGATCTTGTGCCCGATGCCGGACCGGAAGAAGACGCCTCCGCACCGGGATGCCAGACACTGAAGAGTTTGCCGAGCATGGGGTTCACGGTGGAGCCAAAACGCGCGGCATCATCGGTAACCAGGGCCGCTTCTATGTGGTTCGGAGCGAAACGTGACGCAATCAACATGCCGGCCACTTTTACGTTCCCCTGGTTCCGCTTGACCAGCGTGAAAAAGACGGCATAGGAATTTGTGTCGCGAACCCTGAAGACTCTGCCCACTTCGGGTCGATTGCCATACTGGCTGGCCAGTGAACGCAACACTGCGCCCATGGCCCCCGCTTCAGTCTTTTGTCCGCCGACCGGACCATAGACGATCATGCCGCCTCCCGGATTGTTGATGGTTTTCAATCCCTGCCCCGCATAGGACGGCGTCGTAAAGACCAGACAGACGATGGCTGCAAGCAGGGCTCTTTCCATGACGCTTTGCATCTTCGGGAATAAAAGTCTTTTCATGCCTAGATTTTTTTTCATGGCGATCATCACCCTCCAGATTTCCTTGGTCAATGTTACTTTACCGGTTTATTTTCTATCCATGCCAAAGCAGCGACGCACTGAATGCCATAAAGCCAACAGACAACAAAAACCTCTTGAACATACTATCGTTCGACAGGAGAGAGCGGATCAGCCGTTGACCCATTGACGACGTCGCGCCAAAAGCGTTTTCTCCTGAGCTGTTTGGATCATACCTGATTCTGAAAGTCAATTATATATGAAACGGCGGGTTGGATTGAACGATAAGAGCCCCGGGATTGGTGAGCAAACCTTTAATTTTCAAATATCAGCATGTTGCGTTGCCTTTGATGCATTGCGGTTAATAAGCTGACAGCGGTCCTCTGTTTCCTTCATGAAAATAACGAAAACGGTGTTACAGACAAACAACCCTGCTTTCTTTTTCTCGGGAGGCAAAACGGAACTTTGGACACATTTTTGCTGGTTCAATCTTGCAGATTGAACCTTTATGTTTCAATGTTTCTAGAAAGATCAAATCAATGGTTCAATCAGAATGATTGAACCAGCAGAAGGTCTGAAAGATACAAGGAACACGGTTGATTGACATGATTCGCTGAAGCTACAGCCCGGCGTAACTGCTGTTGACGAATAAAGATAGAAACATCCCCGATTTTTCGGTCTAAAGCCATTGAACCGGGGAATAGGTGGGGCAAGGTTAAAGAATCAGGTGCAAGGACCAAGGTCCAAAGGAATGTTTTCGTCATTACGAATTGCCACTCAGTTACAGCCTGGTGAATTCCGGGCAGGTGACCTTTTCTCTACTTTAAAGATAGAGGCGTTGGATGTATATTTATCTTGACTTATTTCTTTCATTTTCGGAACATAGGATCAACTTCGTCAAATAAAACGTTGGAGTAACTGCGAATTGAATGAATCAACCAGCATTATTTTTCGCACCCATGCCGTTCAAAGAATGTTTCAACGAAGCGTAAACGAGAGAGTAATATGAAATGCGTTATCTGCAGGCAGGCGGATACCACCCAGGGAACCACCACGGTAACTCTGGAACGAGGTGAATTTACCTACGTTGTCAAAGGCGTCCCCGCTCAGGTCTGTCCGAATTGCGGCGAGGATTATGTTTCAGAACAGATTACTGCCGAATTATTAAAAGCTGCCGAGCAAATGATTAAGTCCGGCACACTGGTGGACATCCGCCACTATCTGGCGGCTTAGAGAATGGCTATCCTGGTTGCAAACAGGGCTTTGGATTGTATTTTTGCTGGTTCAATCTTGCAGATTGAACCTTTATGTTTCAATATTTTTAGAAAGATCAAATCAATGGTCCAATCAGAATGATTGAACCAGCAGAAGAAATTGATCCCGTCTGAAAGAAACAAGGAACACGGTTGATTGACATGATTCGCTGAAGCTACAGCCCGGTGTAACTGCTGCTTTTTCAAATGTTTGATCTCGAAAGTTAAAAAGGAAACAGCGTCCCTGTGTTTCCAACTAGAACCGTCGCCAATTATTCCCCAAAATTTGTTGCAATCGTCATCAGGAATGTTTCAATGATGCAGTAACTTAACAACTTAAGCGTCCCTCCCTCATTCCCGATTATTCATTTACCCTGGGTTAATCAAATGCATGATTATCATCAGAATGACAAATATTATTGCTGTCATAATTACCCCTATTAGAATTGCTATTGAAAAAGGAATCCATTCGATTTTTTCAGATCGCCTTGAACGGATTGGATCTTTTATAGCATTAAGGTGGTAAGCTTTCTTCCAATTTTCTTTTGATGTTATTTCCTTTAAAAAACGTTTCATAATATCCTTATTCATTATTAAAACCCGCAAAAAAAATTGGTTCGCTGTCTGCTACAATAATTCAAATTACGTCCTTTTTTTACAGATAACGCTTAAGCTCACTGGCGGGGATGGAGCACAGCGGAATCCTCGTCCAGTGCAGCGCCTATGTTAGCGAACATCCATTAGCCAATCAACAGCCTGTTCGAATGAATGAAATACTTTTACAAAATATCCGGCATTTCTAGCCACAGTTTCCTGAAAATCATGGGTAAAATCACCTTCATCGGTAACAATTGCCGCGCGAATATCATGAGGAATACCAAGAGTATTGACATACCTATGAGCATACTCATATCCATTCAGAATGCCCATTTCATCCGAGACACCACGGACATCATTCAGTATTCTCTTTATTCCTGTAGATTTTATAAACATGGCATACTCTTTCGCCAATTGCTGCGCATTTTCTCTATTCAACGGTCCTTCCACTTTTCCAATTATATATTTCCCATTCTCAGAAATTGTTATTTTGAAACTCATAGGAATTCTCCGCTAACAATTAATCTACGTGCCACGTAAAATCTGGCTTTTTGTACAAATTCAATTTTTGAGACGATTTCTGCTAACACAAAAAATGGTTAAATATCAACCAAATGTTAATTATTGCGATCTACAATTGGTCTTGATTATCAGAAAATGTGGAAGTGGTTTTTTCCGGGATATTTTTCCGAAGGGATGAAACCGGCATTAACTAATCCTGCCCGAAAGAACGTATGAAGGTTAAAATTGCCGAGTATCTTCAAGGAAGAAATCAGGACGGTTCATCTTATACCAGTTGAACTATATTAAATAGAACCGTCCCCGATTATTCTATGTGCAGCGAAGCGGCGCTCGGCTTGAGCGCCTTGTGTTTAAGTTAAAATAAATAGAACCATCACTGATTATTCATATAGTAACTTAACAACTTAAGGGTGTCCCTCATTGCCTTTAATTTAAAATATGTAGAACTGATCCCTCTGTTTCTCTTACACGACTATTGCTCTATGAAAACAGACTGCCTTTTTTACAGTAATATGCACGTAAATAAAGAGAGCAATATCCAAAACCGATGAACACTGCATACCAGATAGTTAATTCAAAAACTGATAATTTCCAACCAGGTTTATTATAAAGACAATATGTCGTTAAAAGAAAGAATATTGATCCCGAAAAAAATGATATTACAAGTGAATATTTATTATCACCCAATAGTTCATAATTTCTTAATACTTTTTTTAATGGCAGTATAAAGAATCCAAATACATAGGAGACAGCCATGTATATAAAGCTAACCGTATATGCGTATTCCGACGCAAGCCGCCACTCGATTCCGATTCATTCCGCCACCTGATTCCGATTTAAGTCGCCACCCCATTCCGGGGGAAGTCGCCACCTGATTCCGCACCATTGCGCCACCCCCTGGAAGGTGAAGAAAGGACGCTGGATAAACTTCATGAAAGCCGCTAAAGCCCCGAATCAAAAACGGAGGATATATGGCGGCGGAAAGGTTATCCATGCGAACAATACGAGAGATTCTACGATTAAAATGGGAGAAGCATCTTCCCAATAAAAGGATTGCCGAAAGCTGCAACATTGCCCGCAGTACGGTCAGAGATTATTTGTCCCGCGCATCTACGGCCGGTTTATCCTGGCCATTGCCGCCTGAACTCGACGACAGCCTTTTGGAAGATATGCTTTTTGCAGTCCAATCAACGCCAGTCACTGGCAGGCGGGACATGCCGTCACCGGAATATATCCGCAAAGAACTGGCCCGGAAAGGCGTTACCTTAAGGCTTCTGTGGCTGGAGTATAAACAGGCCAACCCCGACGGATATCAATACAGCCAGTTTTGCCTTCTTTACCACCAATGGCTGGACAAGACGGATGTTTCCCTTCGCCAAACCCACCGGGCCGGAGAGAAACTCTTCATTGACTATGCAGGCCAGACGATTCCGGTAACGGACCAGGCGACAGGGAAAACCCGCGAGGCCTGGCTGTTTGTGGCCGTTTTTGGCGCCAGTTGCTACACCTTTGCCTGGGCGTCTTTTTCTCAGGATATTCCCTCTTGGATTGAGGCTCATGTCCGGGCGTTTAGATTCTATGGGGGCGTGGCGGAGATTTTGGTGCCGGACAATCTCAAATCCGGTATTACCAAACCCAACTACTACGAGCCGGACATCAATCCCACCTATCAGGAAATGGCCGGTCATTACGGCGCCGTCGTTATCCCGGCGCGCGTACGGAAACCAAAAGACAAAGCCAAGGTGGAATCCGCCGTGCAGATTGCAGAGTGGTCGATTCTGGCGGCGCTGCGCAATCATACCTTTTTCAGCATAACAGAACTGAACACTGCCATTACCGAAAAGCTTGACGAACTGAACAATCGCAAGTTTCAAAAGATGGACGCCACAAGAAAAACCCTGTTTGAGACCATCGATAAACCGGCCTTGAAACCGCTGCCCGCCACCCCCTACGAGTACGCCCGATGGAAGAAAGCGCGGGTCAACATCGATTATCACATCGATGTGGACGGCCATTACTACAGCGTTCCGTATCAACTGGCAAAACAGCAGGTGGATGTCCGGATCACCCGAAGCATGGTCGAAATCCTGTTCAAAAACAAACGGATTGCCGTTCATGTCTATGATTCCCGCCAGGGAAAACACACAACCATCACGGAGCACATGCCCAAATCCCATCAGAAATACCTGGAATGGACACCGTCGCGGCTTGTTTCCTGGGCCGGTCAAAACGGACCGCAAACCAAAGCGCTGGTGGCCTGCATCATGGAGAACCGGACTCATCCCGAACAGGGCTTTCGCTCCTGCCTGGGAATCATGAGGCTGGCCAAGAAGTATTCACCCGAACGGCTGGAAGCTGCCTGCGCCCGTGCGCTGATTATCAAGGCTTACAGTTACAAAAGCGTCGAATCGATCCTCAAAAGCAAGTTGGACACTCAGGATTTATCCGTGCCTTCCCTCCCGGATAAACCGATCCTCCATGAGAATCTCCGGGGCAAAGAGTATTATCTGACGCGGGAGGTGTTCCATGCTTAACCAGCAAACGATTGAAAAATTACATACGCTGAAGCTCATTGGCATGGCGCAGGCCTTTACCGATCAACTCAATCAGCCGGATATGGATCGGCTCTCTTTTGCCGAACGTTTCGGTCTCATTGTCGAGAGTCAATGGACATGGAAAGAAGATAACCGCATGTCCCGTTATCTAAAAAACGCCAAGCTGAAGATCAACGCCTGTGTCGAAGATATTGACTTTAAAACCTATCGGGGACTGGATCAATCCGTCATCATGAAGCTTGTCTCCTGCGATTGGATCAAGCGGCATCAGAATGTGATTATCAGCGGCCCCACCGGCGTCGGGAAAACCTATCTGGCTTGTGCCTTAACGAACAAAGCCTGCCGGGAAGGGTATCGCGCTCTTTACATTCGCGCTCCGAAGTTTGCCTACCAGATGGCCCTGGCCCGAGGAGACGGCAGCTATGGAAAAACAATCTCTCAATTATCCAAAGCACAGATCCTGGTGATTGACGATCTGGGGCTTGCCCCCATGACTGATCCGGAGCGCAGAGATCTGCTGGAGGTCATTGAAGAGCGGCACGGCCACGCGTCCACCATCGTCACCAGTCAGTTGCCGGTGGAAAACTGGCATGAACAGATCGGCGATCCGACGGTGGCCGACGCCATTTTGGATCGTCTGGTGCACAATGCTCACAAAATAAATCTGAAAGGAGGATCGCTTCGAAAAAAATATGCCGACTTGACACCGAAGAGCAAGTTATGACAAACAACCAAAAACCAGCGTCGCTTCGCTCCGACTAAAGGGGTGGCGACATGATGCGGACCAGGCTGGCGACATCCTTCGGAATCGCATGGCGGATTCCTTCGGAATCAGGTGGCGAAATCAGCGGAATAGGCATATAGGCAATAACAATAAAAGATGCCTCTAAATAGTATTTTGCAAAGTCATAAAACATTTCATTCTCATAACAAAAAGCTAACCCCGCGCCGCGAAGCGGCGATCGGCTTGAGCGCCTGAGTTAAATTAAAATGTGTAGAATCGCCCCCAATTATTCAATTATTACTCGATAAGTTTAAAAGTTAACAGCGTCCCCCTGTTTCCCCTTAAAAATGTGGCAATAATAATTCGCATTAATCTCACTCTTGATAGCTCAATGAAAAAATGACCCGGAGCGTAACGATCGGGTGTATTGCTTTTGTTAGATTTTCATTTCAATTTAAATTCAACACCACAACGAATGCATTTAAATTTCTTTTCTCTTAATTCAACAGGATAGAAATCTGCAGCAAGTCGTTGAATCTCATTTAGCGGCCTGTTTGTTTTCTTTGGTCCCCATTGCGGTACATTAGTTGGGTGTTCGCCGCAGGAATCACATTTGAATAAAAAAGATGAAAAAACGGTTATAATACTCAATATGATTCCAAAACCGACTATTGAGACCCCGAATACTATTAAATATGGAGCATAGATGAACTGTCCACCTTCCATGAAAGCACCAATGATGCTAAGTAGCCCACCTGCAATTATACATATACGGCTAATAGGCAGCCCCAGTAAAAATATTTTAAAAATATTCTCCTTACTATAGTGATTCATTCAATTTCATCTCATCTAACAATTAATCTACGTGCCACGTAAGATCTGACTTTTTGTACAAATCCTATTTTTGAGACGATTTCTGCTAACACAAAAAATGGTTAAATATCAACCAAATGTTAATTATGGCGATCTACAATTGGTCTTGATTATCAGAAAATGTGGAAGTGGTTTTTTCCGGGATATTTTTCCGAAGGGATGAAACCGGCATTAACTAATCCTGCCCGAAAGAACGTATGAAGGTTAAAATTGCCGAGTATCTTTCAGGAAGAAATCAGGACGGTTCATCTTATACCAGTTGAACTATATTAAATAGAACCGTCCCCGATTATTCTATGTGCAGCGAAGCGGCGCTCGGCTTGAGCGCCTTGTGTTTAAGTTAAAATAAATAGAACCATCACTGATTATGCATATAGTAACTTAACAACTTAAGGGTGTCCCTCATTGCCCCCTTCCCTTATCCGTCCACATTTTTACAACGTCAACGTAGACAAGTGCATGGGATTGTCCCTAGTTTCTTGTCGCGTGGCCGTCTTGATGGGAACGCTGTATAGCCGGGACGCCTTAAATTTCGGCGCGTTTCGTCATAGAATACGCTGAGGATTCCTGTCAGAAGAAATTGAAGTCCCAAATGAGATTCGCCAGCCTTATGCTTAAAGCCGATATACTCGGCTTCTTTGAGTATCTTCGACGGACGTCGTTTGAATATGCTCCACTCATCAAGCGCTCCAATAAAGCCAACTAGTTTATCGAAGGTTATTCCAGCCTTGCCAGCGTAAGCAGAACCTACCTGTGCGAATATCCAATCCAAATTGTCGGTGCGTGCCTTATCAATGTTGGACTTCACGGAAACAAGCGCGAGATATGGGCCGCGTAATTTGTCAGTTCGCTCATTTGAACTCAGCGTTTCGCAGAGATTGGCTGCATCAAATAGAGACACACATTCTTTCTTTATATCTCCATCATTTAGATGCTTCTTGACAGAAATTATGCCAACCACTCCTTCGGGTGGAACAATGACGCTGTGCCCAAAGCGCTGAAACACAGGATAGTTGTCTGAATCGAAAACGATGATGTCAAGCTGTTTTGAATGGCAATCTGATTCGCCCTTCCGCTCCTTTCCAGTTTCACCAGTCTTTACCGCCGGTCGCAGAATGAAGCCGGTAAGCACCTCTAGTCCATTTGGGAGGTAGCGATTGAGATATTCGCGCAGGAGATCTTCAACAAACCTTCCATCCTCACCCTTGTGTTCTGCACCAACCATCTTCGGCGCCGGAATAAGAGTTTCAAATTGTTGATATGTCTTTACAAGCGCATCAACTTCGCTAGACCAGTAATTCTGAATTCTTTTCCCGTCCATTGATAAAACCTTTGAGTTCTAAAAACATAAACTAAGCTGGAGCGGCCCCTGTGGCCTTGGTCTGCTTTAGCTGTTTGTCAGAAATGGCATCAAGTTGTTCCACTAAGTTATTCAAATATGCAAGCATACTATTTCCAAGAATCTTTATTTCATCTGCAGTAAATTGAATTTGAGAATTTTCAACAATTTGTTTTTTGAGATCTCTAGGGTTTGCTTCAGATACCTGCTTTGTAAGTTTGGCGTCCGCAATGGCTCCCGCGTGAACTATGACATGTCGACAAGCTTGCCCCAGTATAATGTTGTTTACTTTTTTATCTCTCTCGATAGAAACACCGAGAAAATCATGAAAATTGCGGCTGATGCTTTTCATATCTTGAAAGCTGATATCTTTTTTAAGGGCAATAATTTCGCCGATTTGGTCTGATAGGTCAAAACCGTAATCACATAATTCCCGTATCGTAAATTTCAATTCCTCACGAAGCACTTTATCGGGTCGATCTGACAAGCATAACGAAACATATTCTTTAAATATGTCGCTGACGGCTGAACCAAAGTAAGATACTAGAAGTACAACGCATTGATTAAATATCTCCTCGTACTGTGGCCGCATGGAATCATTTTCTCGGATATTTTTTAGTTGCTTTAGCGTTGCGGTTGCTAATAATCTTTCATTTGTGAACTTTTCTTTAAGTCTTTCCTGTAAAGATTCAACAGAGCTTATTGCAAAATGAAGCACAACCCTATCGAAATTGGCAAGGTTTTCAACCGCGACAATATTTTTTTTGAAATTATCAATTATTTGTTTACCTATTGAATTCATAAATAATTACTAACCAAAAAGCTAAACCGAAGCAGCGAATCGGCGATCAGCTTTAGCTCCTTGTGTTTAAGTTAAAATAAATAGAACCGTCCCCGATTATTCAAAGTTAAAATATCCCGATTATTCTTCATACTTCATCCAAACTGTTTGACAAGAAACTCCTCAACAAACGCGAGAATTCCTTGAACTTCTGCAGTATCTATTTTAGCCCATTCTGCATGAAGTGCTTTGTTTCGAAAGGGTACCATTCCTTTTAATAAAGAACCTTGTGTTGCTGACAGTAGTCCTGCGGCCTTTAATGCGTTGACCACAGTGGTAAGGTCTTTATCTTCGACGTCTAGTCCTTTTACTTGCGCGTATCTTTTTAGAGTATCTTCAAGTGCTGCTGCAGCTAAAACAGCGGCTACATCCTTGGTACCTTCTGCTAAAGCAGCCTTGGCAACATTAATAAAATCTGCAAATACTTGGCCTTGATATTCTAATCGGATGCTTCCCAATCGTCCGTTTCTGATATCGCTTGCGATATTGCGTAAAATTCCCTGGCATTGTACTATTATGTTCTGAGCTTTGGACCGTACGTCCCAATTAGATGCTTGCATATCTGTTCTGAGCTGACTTATTGCAGCGACTTGAGTACTGTTTGATCCCCATATCTGGCTGGCAATGCCAATCGTTGCCGTATAGATCTCGCCTAATACATCATAACTGTCTTGCCATTGAAGTTGCAGCAGTTCATCAATCCGCTTAAGTAAGTTATCCTCGTTAACCATTCATAGTCTCCTTAGCTCCAAAGACAAGCTGAGCCGGAGTAGCGCTTGGCGCTGCTATCGGCTCTTGCGTCCGGTTCTCTGTGCATTTAGTATTTTCCCCTTTTTACTGACCTCATTGTATTCCCATATTTCAACATCCTTCGGAATAAGATGTGAATATGTTCTTATGTAATATTCTCCGAGTGTTTCGTTTCTTTTTGAACTGAAATCATGCAACACAACTAATAGTTTTCGAAAGCCTGGAGGTGAAGCATGAAAGAAAAACATTGCTTCATTCCATACGGTGAGTTTTGCACTTGGCACCTTATCGCTTTCTGTCCATTTATGGGCTTTACATTCTACAAGAACTTTCTTTTCTTCATTACCGAGATCAAAAGAATGATGCTTTTTCCCGTTTATACCAATTTGAACAGCAACGCTTGCTTTCAAAGGCAAATGTTTTTTTGTAAAATACAATTGAATTGCATTTTCAAAATCACGCCCGACATGTGCGTTGCTCATAGAACCTTTTCTTTGAAACGGTTTATCCATCGTTTATTCCTACGGAGAACAAAAATCTAAGCCAGCGCCGTGAAGCGGCGGAAGGCTTGAACGATTTTTTCGGTGTTTAAGTTAAAATTAAAATTAATGCAGCCATCCCTGACTATTCTGAGCCGTCCGCGATTACTCATGTTGTGCATCGCCATCACTCTTCCTCTCTGCGCTGAATCCAGCATCGGCGGGCCGGGCTTGTCTTTGGGGCTTATAAACGGCGCTGCCGGATTCAATGCAATGATGAAAAAAAAGGCTCAGGGCCAGAGCTATCAAACTTCTGCCTTCAGTTAACATTTTCTGATTATGTTTTGATTTGTGTTCGAAATGTTTCATGAACACCTTCTGTCCCTGTTCCCGTAAAATCCAACTGCTAAATGTAAAGGTGCTGCACTTTTGAAATTTGCAGAATAATATACAACTTATTGAAATGAATGCAAGAAAAAATCGCAGTTGCATCGGGGCGTGACTGAGCGAATTTTGGCCGAGACGTTGTGGCGCTTAGCGCGGCGGAGGTTTTCCCCCTCCCTCAATCCCTCCCGCAAGGGGAGGGAAGTAAAATTGGTGCGAACTGTTTGACCAGCCCGAAGGGCGAGTTTTTGGCCGTCGCGGAATGAGCCGTATTCCATTTCAGATCAGGATGATGCCGCGACGGCAAGGAGGAGGCGCCGGAGGCGTATTGGCAATATGCTGAGGACGCCGACAACGCGGCCAACAAAGGCAGGGCTTGAGCTGGAAGGGAATTAGCGCCACAGTCGAGGACATTGAGTTAAGGCATGCCCTGGTGCAACTACCACCTCTAAGTTTTATTCCTGGATGCCGGCCTTTGCCGGCATGACGAAATATACCTGAATTCTCGTCTGATATATTATGGCAACGGAAAATTAAAAAGATTGCCACGCAGCCCAAGGGGCTGCTCGCAATGACAAAGAGTGCGATGGTATTTCATTGTCGGGAATAACACAGACGACACTGTTTGCAAAAACCACCCCCTGCCCCCGCCGGCGGGGACAAGTATTGCAGCAGCTTGTACTGACAGTGCTGTTAACTTTTAGACTTTTTTCTTTTTATCGCACCCGGAACGGTTTCAAACCACGCCTGCGGGTGGCAAGACCGTTCCCTACAACTTTGTCCCTTGAACCTTGCTCCTTGCTCCTTGCACCTTCCTTCCTCCCTGCCCTTGCCTGCGGGGGAACAACCCCCACTCCATCTATCCTTCAGCAAATTCCCTTTTTTGTAAAATATTTTATGGTGTACCCATCGCAACGGTCCCTATCGCATCATGTTTCTTTATAAAATTCCTTTCGTCTATAATGCGGTAGGTGTCAATCAGCATAAAACTTATCGGTCGTTTAATATAGCCCGATGTGACCTCTTTGGCGACAAAATGAAATCCGCCCTTTTTAAGAGACAGAAGCTCAACGATGGCCTCCGCCCCCGTTAAATCATCTATCGAGGCATCCATGATCATGCCGTTGCTGATCGAGATAAAACCGTTTCTTTGATC
Organism: Smithellaceae bacterium; assembly: GCA_963682105.1. Classification (GTDB taxonomy): domain Bacteria; phylum Desulfobacterota; class Syntrophia; order Syntrophales; family Smithellaceae; genus UBA8904. The sequence goes on along the minus strand of OY821638.1, from coordinate 4,798,037 downwards.
TGAGGTAATATTCAAGACGCCTTCTTTATTGAACTGGTCCATCATCTGAAGGACGTCGGAAACGGGCAGTTCTTCAATATGGCCGCCCAGCGTTGCTCCGGACGTTTCCAGTTTTGAAAGAATCGCGTCTACCTTTGATGCGGAGATATTCGTCAGGACATCAAGAAAAGCATCGATGGTTGCCATTTCGTCCGATGTCATATTGCCGAATTCAACGCCCAGGAAGTGGCTTTCTTTGACGGTGGTCATGACCCTGACGGAGCAACCAAGACACATATCCGTTTCCAGAATACTGAATTCAAGTTTATACGTCTCTTCATAAGCCAGCTCTTTTACGTCTTGTACGGGGATATTTAATCCGCACCCCCCTATACTTAAGTCCGTCATCGTTGCATTGGCGATAAAATGGTCATGGCTATCCAGTAACCGGACGGGAATATTGGACTTGATCCGGTTTAACTTTCTCGTGGTAAGCTGTTTGAGGGCTGTGGGATACTTGAAATACATGACCGGGTAAGGCTTAAGGTTGACGGAAATGATTTGAGTCTCAAATCCATAGGCCATTCCATCTTTGATAAATCTTATATGACAGGTATCGTTAATTTTAAGCGACCCTTTACCTGCGGAGGAAACAATGCCGGTGATCAGAAACAAATCGCGTTCCCAGCCAATCATATGGGTCGTGAGATAATATCGGAAAGAGGTCTCCACAGAGACGAACAATCCCACCTCAAAAATATCATCAATCATTTAAAATTCCCTTGCCGGCAAGTATCATTACAAGCCTCTTGAAGTCTGTATCGGCAAGGTCACACCAATAGTTTAGCCTATAATATCAAATATTTACAAAAACAAAAATGTGACACAGATCACATCAGGCCGTCCGGAACAGGCACCTCCTGCCCCCGCCGGCGGGGGACAAGTATTACGGCAGCTTTTACTGACAACGCTGTTAACTTTTAGACCTTTTTTTATCGCACCGGGAACGGTTTCAAACCACGCCTGCGGGTGGCAAGACCGTTCCCTACAACCTTGTCCCTTGAACCTTGTGCCTTGCACCTGTACCCTGTCAGTCAGTGTTCCATTAATATAAGTTGCAACGAAATCAAATAGCTGATAGGACGCGCGTGTCAGTGAACCACGGGGGTCACAAAACCCCTGTGGTTTTTTTATTCTATGCTAGGAGTTTTACAGGCATGATTGCAGCACAAAACATTACTCTGGCCTATGGCAAGAGAACGCTATTCAAGGATGTCAACATCAAGTTCACGGCGGGCAACTGCTACGGGCTGATCGGCGCCAACGGATCGGGTAAATCCACCTTTCTTAAAATTCTGGCCGGTGAACTGGATGCCGACTCCGGTGAGATTGTCATCGGCCGTCGTGAGCGCATCGCCGTTTTGCGCCAGGATCAATTTGCCTTCGACGATGAGATCGTCTTCAACACTGTCATCATGGGGCACAGGAAACTGTATGATGTTCTGCGGGAGCGCGAAGCGATGTACGCCAAATCCGAATTATCGGAAGAAGACGGCGTCCGCTCGGCGGAGATTGAGGCGGATTTTGCCGAAATGAACGGCTATGAAGCCGAATCGGAAGCCGCCGTGCTGCTCAGCGGTCTGGGCATCTCCGAGGAACTGCGCACGAAGAAGATGAGGGAACTGGAAGCGGGCGACAAAGTCCGCGTGCTTCTGGCGCAGGCCTTGTTTGGCAACCCGGATATACTGCTTCTGGACGAACCGACCAATAACCTCGACCGGAAATCCATCCGGTGGCTGGAAGAATTTCTGTCCCGGTTTCCCAATACGGTGATCGTGGTATCCCATGACCGTCACTTTCTGAACCAGGTCTGCACGCATACGGCGGATATCGATTTCGGGCGGATTACGATTTATGTCGGCAATTATGATTTCTGGTATCGAGCCAGCCAGTTGCACTTCAAGCAGAAACAGGCCGACAGCCGTAAAATGGCTGAAAAAGCCGAGGAACTCAAAGCTTTCATTCAGCGCTTCAGCGCCAATGCATCCAAGTCGAAACAGGCCACGTCGCGCAAAAAGCTGCTCGAAAAGTTAACGCTGGACGATATGCCGACCTCGTCGCGAAAATATCCGCATGTGGTCTTCAAGCCCGAGCGCGTCTGCGGGGATATCATCCTGGCCATTTCCGGGCTTTCCAAAACCATTGACGGCGTGAAAGTGCTGGATCATTTCGATCTGAACGTGCGCAAAGGCGACAAGATTGCTTTTGTGGGAGACAACGCCCTGGCCCGCACCACACTATTTCAGATCCTGGCCGGGGAGATGGAACCGGACAGCGGCAGCTACCGCTGGGGTGTCACCATCACATCCGCTTATTTTCCTCAGGAAAACAGCAGCTTTTTTGAAGGAGAGTTGACGTTGATTGAATGGCTGAGTCAGTATTCACCGCCGTCCGACGGCGATGCCTTTGCCCGCGGCTTTTTAGGCAAGATGCTTTTTTCAGGCGAAGAGGCCCTGAAAAAAACCCGCGTCCTCTCCGGGGGTGAAAGGGTGCGGTGCATGCTGTCGCGCATGATGCTTAAGGGAGCCAATGTCCTCATCCTCGATGAACCGACCAACCATCTGGATCTGGAATCGATCACGGCTTTAAATAACGGACTGATCGCCTTTTCCGAAGTGGTTTTGTTTGCCTCGCGCGATCAGGAATTTGTTTCAACCCTTGCCAACCGGGTGATTGAAATCTCGGAAGGCGTTGCTCTTGAACGCAACCCGGATTTTGAAGAGGATACGGACAGGCCCGATGATATTGCGGAAGCGGGCTGAGAGGTATGGATATGGATTTTGCCCGGCTGCACAGGCTTGCCGGGCAAAAGAAAATGCGTTATTCCTCTTTATAAAATTCGGGATAGAGGCTTTTTGCGCATTCCGGGCAAAGGCTGTGACTGAATTCGGCTTGCGAATGATTCTTGATATATTCTTCAATTTGATTCCAATACCCCCGGTCATCGCGAATTTTTTTACAGTGGGCGCAAATCGGAAGCATGCCGCTCAACTGTTTAACCTCTGAAAGCGCTTTTTGCAGGTCCGCATTGCTCTTTTCCATTTCCTGATTGATTTTTTGCACCTTCATCAAATGAACGTATTCTCGTCGTTGCAAAATGCCAAGACGGCTTGCCGTTGCCGCGCCAATAACGACCGGCAGGATAAGCAAAATGAACAACCCGACCAAAGCTGATATTGAAAACCCGCGCGCATAACAGGCCAGCATCGTTATTGCCACGGCATAAAGAGACACGGAAAACGACATAATAAAACGGATGGGAACAAATATCAGCAGGGCGACAAGCTGGAGCATCATGACCACAACGGTCCAGACGGTGACATCCGGACGATAAAAAAACAGCAGCATATATCCGGAAAAACCGGCCATCGCCACAAAAGTAACCGGATAACTGACTTTAAACAAATTCCTTTCCGGCCGGATATAGAAAAATAATATCAACAACGCCACTGAGATGGTCACACGCCAGGCAAGAAGATAGTAAAACGGCCGGGTCAGACCCAGGGCAGTATAATCGGATATGGCGTAGAGCATCAGCATCGATCCCCAGACAACCAGGGCAATTCTCAACTGCCGAATCAAGATACGCTCAAGGTGGCTTTGAAAAGAGGTTTCCGTATCGCGGTCGAAAAATTCAACCAACCACCCTGATATTCTATATTCGCTGTCATTTTTAACCATGGCCCGTCCTTCAGCATGTTTATTGTATATCCCGCCAGTGATGTATCCGTCAATCTGTTGTTTATCGGTCGTTAAACGGCCTATCATAAATAAGCTCTTATTTTTCTTATGGCATTTACTCAGGCTGTTACAATCCGGTCTTTCCCTTTGGTTTTTGCTTCGTAGAGCGCGTCATCTGCGCGCTTAAACAAGGAAGACGCTGTCTCATTGGGCGCCGCCTGCGATATACCTATACTGATCGTCCATTGCAGATCGAGATCTGCTTTGGGCTTAAAGTGCAATGCCTTGAAGGTGTTTGATATCCTTATGGCCACCATCCTGCCGTCTTTGATATCCGTACCGGGCATGATCACAACAAATTCTTCCCCGCCATAGCGGCAGGCCCAATCATTCGTTCGAATGGATGATAGAATGGCCTGTCCGACAGATGAAATGAGGTGGTCGCCTTCCTGATGTCCATAAGTGTCATTATACTGTTTCATGTCATCAATATCGATGACCAGCACGGTTAGAGGTTGCAGCATAAAGTGGGATTTCTCGATCTGCCGGGGCAGGAGACGGTCATAATAGCGCCGGTTATACAAGCCACTCAACTTATCAATGTTAGACTCACTTGACAATTTGATTGTTTCGGTTTGCAGCAAATCTCTTTCATCCTGCAATATGCGGATTCGATGCGCCAGAGCCATTGACAAAAGGATGGATTCCAGGGCTCCAGCGATCAGCATGGCATAGAAAGTAATTGCATTCGCGGGAAGCCAGCCCATGCCCCTCAAGAGGAAAACGGCGGCGCCCACGCCCATGATCGACCAGGCAATGATGAAATAGAAAGCCGGTCTATAACCTTTCAGGGCAACCGTGATGCCGGTGGAGAGCACTACAATGGTTAAAAGGAGGCCGACAATGTGAATGAGTGTATTCGCATAAAAAGGGAATCCTGCCCAGGCGAATATTGCGGTTATACAGGCAGCGGCCATGATGACGTTCAACAGCCGGTAATGGACGGGGGCGTTTTGTCTGGTAAAATTAAACTCCCGGGCAAAAAGGGCCGCCATGAAAACCATGATGCTGCCTGATTGAACCAGATAGTTGAGCAGCCAATTACCGGCATCAACATTTAATATCCGTCCGGCGCCGGTCAGGGTGAGTTGATAAACAATCTGAGAAAACATATAAAGAACATAAATGAAATAGTGACGGTCTTTCAGAAAGACGCTCAGACTGGTATTATAAAGAGTCATGGCTGACAAAATGCCCAGGCAAACGAATACCAGCATGGTTAATAACCAGCTTTGATGCTGGAAAGACTGCGTGTCGTATAATTGCATTTGAAAAGACAGAGTATATGGCGTTCTGACGCGAACATAGATATATCGGGAATGATCGCCGGATCGCGACATCGTGAAGGCGGGCATCAGGAAACCGGTGTCCTGCCTCAGGCTGTTCATAGTCCATCCGCCGTTCATTTCCCTGTATTCAAGACGATTATTATTCTTAACCGGAAGGTATAATGACACCTCTTTGAGCGTAGCGCTGTCACATAGCAGAACCAGGTTTTCGGATAGGGCGATGTCACCGGCTAAACGGAATCTGAGCCAATAGGTCGAACGTGTCATTCCGAGACTGATGTTGACACTTGTATTCGGTCTGAATCCATTTGTTGCGGGTTCCCTTGTAACCTCATTAATCGTTAAAAGGCCTTGCGGATCTTCCAGAATCTCCGTGAACTGACCCAAAGAGATTTTTGAAAACCTGTCGTTTTGTTGTACGCCCGCAGATGCGGGATTTGCCGCTAAAAGCGTCAGGCAGCCGGATATCGCGATGAGAACGATATTGAAGAAGATTGAAATAGTGGTGTGCGATTTATTTTTCATCATTGGAATTCTTTTTGATGTACTGTCATTGTTCTCTTCTGAGGTTTGAATAGAATCTGTTTAATGCACTATCATAGGCATAAATATTATCATTTTAACTGGTTATTGCAACATGAAATGTATTTCTCCGATTACGTGCGAAAGAGAGGAGCACAGGGCCCCCTGGTATTACACCAATTGAACTTAATGATCTTTATTACGGTTTGCTTTTAAATTTGGGACATCATGTCAGAATTCATTATCGATAGGATTCAAGTTTTACCGCAAGAATGCCGATATGACTGACAGCTTGCAAAACAGGGCGACATGGAGGCAGAGTCCATTTCAATTTACACCTTTCTTTTTCCCCAACGGCAGCAAATACCACAATATAGTCTTTAACCAGACAAATGTGTTCCTAAAAAATAAATAGGCAAGCAATCCCTCATCAAAAAAAGGAGTGTTATGAGTATGTCTTATGCATTTAATAAGTTCGGGTTGTTTTTTTTAATGGGCATGCTGATTTTCGCTTTAACAGGCTGCTCAAAAGACGACAATAATCAGGTTGCGGGATACCCGATTGATACCGATGTTCAAACGACAGACCAGAGGATGCTTGCCTTTCGTTATGACTTCACACCTGATACAACAAGACTTTCCCAGGTTTCTCAATATGATGCCTGGGGCTATGGCATCTGGACATTCGGAGCGCCGCTCCCGGTAGAGGTGCGAACAGATTCATCATCATATGGAATCATGCCGGCAGGTTACGTTGTTCCGGCGCTTCCTGCCAAAGCAAAACTTTTAAATTTCTTTACCATCACAGACATCCATATCACCGACAAGGAATCGCCAAACCAGTTGATTTACCTCCAACAATTGAACCCGACCTACTCCGGGTCAAACACGTCTATTTATTCGCCGATCATGATGTATACCACCCATGTTCTCGACGCCGTTATTCAGACGGTAAACACCCTGCACAACAAAAACAATAAAACCAATCCGTTTGATTTCGGCATCTCCCTGGGCGACACCTGCAACACGACCCAGTACAACGAACTGAGGTGGTATATCGACGTCATTGACGGCAAGGTCATTACCCCCAGTTCCGGCGCTCACCTTGGAGCCGCCACCATCGACTATCAGAAGCCATACAAGGCCGCAGGACTCGACCGATCTATTCCCTGGTATCAGGCAATGGGCAATCACGATCACTTCTTTATTGGTTCGTTTCCTGTCGATGCCGACCCGTCTCTGGGCATCCGGGAGGCATATATCAGCGATACAATCTGGGCTGTGCCGGATATCTTAGTCCCTCATTTAGCCACCTTCCCGGTGCTATTCAATATGGATAATTTAAAGGGGACGACACCATCGACGCCATTTTATTATCAGGGAGTTATCGATGGCACATCGCCATTAGGGACCATTCTCCATGCCGGCGAAGTCGGATCCACCGGTCTGGAAAGCCCCCCGACGATTGTTGCCGATCCCAACCGCCGCTCGCTCACGAGAACGCAATGGATCAGCGAATTTTTTAACACAACCTCCAATCCGGTCGGCCACGGTTTTAACCTGGTCAATCCCGTTCAGGCCAGTGGTTTTACCTGTTACAGTTTCCTGCCGAAGTCGAATATACCGATCAAAGTGATTGTGCTCGACGACACTCAGTCGGAAACCGACGGGTCTAAAGATATTCACGGCCATGGGTATCTGGACGCCAACCGCTGGGCCTGGCTTCAGGCGGAACTGGCGGCGGGCCAGGCGGCCAATCAGCTCATGATCATTGCGGCGCATATCCCGATCGCCGTCGTCAAGATCGGTGACGAGACTGAATGGTGGCTGGGCGACAGGACGGCCAGACCCACGGACAGTTGGTGGACCGATTCCATATCGACAACCGATAATGCCGTCACCCTGGCACAACTGGTTACCACGCTCCAAAACACACCGAACCTTCTCATGTGGATCGCCGGACATCGTCATCTTAACACCGTTAAGGCTTTTCCCTCACCCGATCTGGTCAACTATCCTGAAAAAGGCTTCTGGCAGGTGGAAACCTCATCGTTACATGATTTCCCGCAGCAGTTCCGTACGTTTGAGATCTACCTCAACAGTGACTATACCATTTCCATCAAGACGATCAACGTTGATCCGGCGGTTAAAGCCGGCACGCCTGCGGCGACATCGCGCAAATATGCCATTGCGGCCCAGCAAATCGTACAGAATAATTTAGCCTTAAATAATCCGAACCCTGCAACACTTGCTGCGAGCGCCACTCCAACGAACCTTCCCAGCATGGATCCGACCCGGTCCCAGGCCGGCGTACAATTCCCTGCCGGCAATCCCAACACAGACCCGACGATCCGGTATGTCGATCTGTCGGGAGCGACAGGCACTCCCGTTCCGTACAATGCATCGTACAATGCAACGCTTTACAAAAAATTGAGTCCGGCCATGAAGGCTTATTTGCAGACCCTGTTCCCGTAACCACAGTAAACGTCTGCGAAGTCAGTAAAGAGGCAACCCGGAAATTGTGAGCGAAAAAAGGCTTAACAAACGGCGAAAAACTGCAAGTTGGGCCTTTTTTCGATGCTGAAATAAGTGATGCCGGATAAAACGCCCAAGAGACAAGAAAGGTCACCGATGAAACTGTTGGAAAACATGAAAAAGGATTTTCTGGAACTTCTCCCCCCCACGATTTTTTTCTTCGTTGCCTTTGTCCTGATCCTGACGACCAAACGGATGATTCTAAGCGAGTACCAGATCTCCTGGACAGGTTTTGGCGCGGCGGTCGCCGGCGCCATACTTGCCGGCAAAGTGGTGTTGATGGTTGACAAGCTGCCCTTTGTCAACAGATTCCCCGACCGGCCGTTGATCTTTAATACGTTATGGAAAAGCCTTCTTTATTTTCTGGCCGCGTTTGTGGTCAGTTATCTGGATCAACTCGTTCACTTTTTTCGAAAACACGAAGGCCTTATGGAAGCCAACCGGCATCTATGGGCGGAAGTGATATGGCCCCACTTCTGGCTTTTGCAGATGTGGCTTGTGGTGCTGTTCCTGATCTTCTGCGCCATGCGGGAACTGATCCGCGTTCTCGGCAAAGATAAATTTATCCACATGTTTTTCGGCAGGCAAGGCAATATGGCCAAGGCGAACAGCAAATGAGCGTAAATAACATACAATTATTCATGATGATGATTTTGGCAAGCATCAGCCTTGTCGCCTGTGGAGGTGGTGATGCCACACCGCAAGTCACGGATTACTCGCAGGCCAAACATTGGTTGTCCATCCCTGTTGCAACCGAAGCTGTGGATGTATTTTACCTGTATCCAACCGCCTGGCAAAGGGGCGACAATGAACCCTATATTTGTGAGATCGACAACCCGTCCATGCTGGCCGGTTCCGCCGCCGTTTTCACACGAACGGCAACCGCTTTTGAGACCTTTGCCAATATTTATGCGCCTTACTACCGGCAGGCGGATGCAGCCTATGCCTTAACGCTGCCCTTGCCGGAGCACGACGCCCTGATTGCCGGTATCCCCACCATGGATGCCGTTGCGGCCTTCGACTACTACATCAAGTACTTCAATAACGGCCGTCCGTTTATTTTAGCCGGTCATTCACAGGGATCAAACGTATTGATTAACCTTCTGACCGGGTATCTGAAAGATCATCCGGAGGTGTATAGCCGAATGATTGCCGCCTATGTGATCGGTTATCCGGTCACGGCTCAAATCATAGCGGACAATCCGCATTTGAAATTCGCCGAAGGGCCTGACGACACGGGGGTCATCATTTCTTATAACACGCAGGCGCCGGATGTTGTGCCGGGCGTCAATCCGGTTTTATCAGGGCTTGTGGGCCTTGTGATCAATCCCATCACCTGGACGAGAACCGAGACACTCGCCACCACGGCCGGGGGATTGGGTTCACTCATGCCCGATCCGGCGACACTCATATTTTCGCCTGTGCCTCAGTATGCCGACGCCAGAGTCGACATTGCCAATGGTGTCCTGATCTGCACAACTGCTGATGAAGACGGATTGTATGCATTAACGCAGCATGGATTTCCCAGGGGTGTTTACCATAGCTTCGATTATCCTTTTTACTACTTTAATATTCGCGCCAATGCGCAAAACAGAGTGAACAAATATTTAGAACAATAAAGGAGAAATTGTTATGGTGGCAAGCGGTGCGATGGAAAAGACCATCCGCAATTTTAAACGAATCTTCCCGAATATTGCCCTGCTTGCCCTCGCTCTTTTTTTGCTTGTTTCCATAAACCTTGCTTGCAGTTCGTCTTCGTCCGCTCCATCCGCGCCCGCACCGCTTCTTTCCGCCGGTCACCCCGTCGACTGGTGGTTTGTCTTCAAATTCAACTCCGCCAACTTTCCCGGATGCAGCGGAGCTGCCACGCGTTCCTGTCCGTTCGGTGGCGAGGTACAGCCATACACCTCGTCGTTCGGGCAGCAGTTCGTCTATGCCAGCAATGAAGACGAAGCACTCCAAGACGGTTCCGGTTGTCTGGGCGTCACGACCACGGACCCCGTCGGCGCGACATTTGATGCGGTTTACAACGGCGACTTCAATTACGTTGTCTGGAATGACCAGTTCTACGAAGACCCGCAAATTGAAGGCTGCACCACGTCTTGCTCCTCTCCTTGGGGCCACTCGAAGGGCATGCTGGTCTGGAATGCCGTTGGCGAAGGTCTGGTCATGCAGGTTACGACCCCATCCTGGCCGGCCGCCGGGAACAAGTCAACACCTCGAACAACCGACGGCAACACCCTGGGCTGCGTGAAAGACAACAATCTCCTGGTCAGCCAGCATTTCTTTGCGCTCAGGCTTTCAAAGGATGACGTCGTCAAAATCCTCATCGCTCTGGCCAACGCCAGCATCGTCACCGATCCGGCAAATCCTCAAATCGTGAAGAGCGGCGGTCCGGCGGACATCCGGCAACTCGTCGGCGCGCTGGGCCGTCAATCCGCCAGCCGCACCTATATCAGAGCCACGCTCTCCAGCGGCGTCGTGCTGATCTCGAAACCCTCAAGCCTGCATGTTCCGCCATGGCAAATGGTCTCCGCCATTCTGAGTGGAAATTCCCTGCGTACCGCCACCTGGTGGACCGACCCGGAGATCAATTCAACCACTGAATCCACGGTTGTCGGCTGCTGGGACGCATCGCTTGGCCCACCGGGTGCGGTGGAAATCGCCACAACCGGACATTGGAAGAGCCAGACCCTTGGCCTTGCCGGCGGCTTTGGTCCCGACTTCAACCATGCCAAGATCGGCGTCTCCACCGCAGGCGACAATCCCGCTGTCATCTTCGGCGACATGAATCAGCAGGGCTCTCTTTCCGGCCCCAATTGCGCCAGCAGCCAGAACGGACGCGGCGGACTTTTCTATGTCCTTAGAAACCGGACACTCCACGACAATATCACGCAATTGATCTCCGGAGCATCAGCGCCGGTGCAAGCCTTGGGCCAGTCAAACTAACATAGCGGGGGTTGGTTCTGATTAATTGGTAGAACAGGGCAGGCAGTAAAAGAGAGGTGTTTTATGAAATCATTTCATGAATATAAAAAGTTCGGGTTCGTCTTTTTAATGGGTATTCTGATTTTCTCTTTAACAGGATGCTCAGGTACTGGCAATGGAACCAACACTGCCACCACCAACTTTTCTGTGATTGTTTTTTCGGATATTCATTTTAATCCTTTTTATGACCCAAAACTTTTCCCGGCGCTGGTCACGGCGGATCCCGGCCAATGGGCGAGTGTTTTTCAGACATCAGAGATAACAGCGCCTTCAGCATGGGGTGCGGATACCAACTATCCTTTGCTTGCAGTAGCGCTCGAAAGCATTAAGCAGAACCTGGGAGCCAGTCCGCTTATAATTTTTACCGGCGACATTATCGGGCATAACTTTCCGAAAACGTTTTTCGAACTGTATTATGGGAACCTCGGCGTGCCGGTTCCAGACGATGCAACCATTGAAACCGACCTCGTAGCTGTCGCAGCGATGGAGGCATTTGCCGTAAATACGGTTGCCTTTTTTATGGAGCAGGTGAGGTCGACTGCCGGAGATATTCCCATCATGTTCGCTGTTGGCAATAGCGATTCCTATATAGGCGCTCTACCGGAGCCCGGTTTTCTTTCCCATACGGCGGAACTTTATTACACACAGTTTTTGAACGGCATTGCAGACCATCAGACATTTCTTAATACCTTCACAACCGGGGGATATTATTCCGCGGATCTGCCCGGGACAAATTTAACGGTCATAGGACTCAATTCGGTCATGTTTAACTATTACTTTGCCGATGCCTTGAAGAGCGCTGCAGACGCTGAACTTACCTGGTTGGATGCACAACTCGCGCAAGCGAAAGCTGCCGGGAAAAAAGTGTGGCTTTTAATGCATATACCTCCCGGGGCGGATAAATCTGAAACCGCCAAAAAAGTCGATGCCAACGGTCACATTACAACGGCCACCATGATGTGGAACCAGGACTATCAAACAAGTTTTCTGCAAATACTTTCCAGGTATCCGGGCTTGATAACCCAGATGTTTACCGCACATACACATATGGACGAATACCGCGTTGTATCACCCGGTATTCCGGCTGATACAACGCCCAGCATAGCTCCCTATTTTGGCAATAACCCCGCTTTTAAGATTTTTACGTTTTCTCAAGATACGTTTAAAGCCACTGATTACAGCGTCATGAATTATGACCTCGCTGTTAACCCCGAACAATTCAATAGCTATTATACCTTTTCGATAGCGTATCTCATGCATGGTTTTCTGAACGATTCTTTGTTGCAACTTTATCCGGAGCTCGCCTTGGAAAATGCAAAACAGCAGATCTACAGAGGACACTATTTTTCCGGACATAATTACACGATTCCCGTCACCGGTACTTCTAATCCCATAACCGACAAGACCTGGCCGGTTTACTGGTGCGGCATAGGCCATATGGACGAACAAGGTTTAATCGATTGTGTAAACGCTTATTGATGTTTATTAGGAAGGTAGATCATGAAAATAAATAAAATTTCCCCCGTAAGATTGATGTTCCTGGCTCTTGCCCTGACGCTGCTTGCTTCATGCGGAGGTGAAACCACCAACACACCCGGCAGCAGCTTTCCCGTGGTTGTTGTCTCGGATGTCCATTTCGATCCTTTTTATGATCCGACTCTTTTTCCGGCGCTAGTCGCAGCCGACGTCAGCGAGTGGGAAAACATTTTTAAAACATCGAGCATCACAACCCCTTCGACATGGGGGAACGATGCCAACTACCCTTTGTTTGCGCTTACCCTTGCCAGCATTCGGCAGAACCGGGGGACAAGTCCGGTCATAATTTTTACCGGCGACATTCTGGTACATCATTTTTCGCAAACATTTTACACGCTTTACGGGAGCCAGGACACTGCTGCCATGCAGGCCTTTACCGATAAGACGGTTGCCTTTTTTATGAATCAGATGAAGTCGTCCGCGGGAGACCTTCCCATCATGTTCACGTTGGGAAATAACGATGCATACACGGACTACGCGGTGGAAAGCAGTTTTCTGTCCAATACGGCGGAAATATTTTATACAAAATGCCTCAACACCACCGCCGATCATCAGGCTTTTCTTGATAGCTTTCTGGCGGGAGGATACTATTTTGCCTCACCCCCCGGAACAAATTTGATGGTGATAAGCCTCAATACCATCTTATTGATGCAGACCAACAGCGCCGCAGCCGCTCAACTTGTCTGGTTCGATGAGAGACTTGCCGAAGCCCAGGCAACCGGCAAAAAAGTCTGGCTCCTCATGCATGTCCCACCCGGTGCAGATATCTATAAAACAACCACACTTGTCGACAACAACGGACATCTGGATTCCGCCCATATGATGTGGCAGCCGGATTATCAGGCAAGTTTTCTGCAAATACTTGCAAATTATCCCGGCATCATCACATTTACACTTGCCGGGCATACGCATATGGACGAATATCGTATCATGTCGTCTTCGAATGTGTTGGACATAACGCCCGGCATCAGTCCGCGCTCCGGCAATAACCCGGCCTTTAAGGTCTTTACATTTTCTCGCGATACATGGAAACCAACCGATTACAGCTCGATTAACTACGACCTCGCTGCGATGCCGGGACAGTTCAATAACTATTATGCTTTTTGGTCAGCGTATTTGATGCAGGGTTTTTTGGATGATTCTTTGACGCAACTTTATCCGGCACTGGCCACAAATAATGAAAAGCAGACACTCTACAGGAGTTCCTATTATTCCGGATACAATTTACTTAATTCCATTACCAATACGAACTGGCCGGTTTACTGGTGCGGCATTGGGAAAATGGGGCAACAGGAGCTTATTGATTGTGTGAATACCTATTAATATTTACAAACAGAAAGGGGGATTGAATATGAAAAAAATTTCTATTGTAAGGGCAATGTTCCTGGTTTTTGCCGTGACGATGCTTGCCGGATGCGGCGGATCCGATTCCGGTTCAAATGCTCCGCTCAACGCAAACAACATCAATTTGATCTTTGTGGTCAGCCCGGATGTGACATACAACGCGCCGGGCGACATTCAGCCGGACACGGCAAATCTTACCAGCCAGGGGCTGCAGCGCTCGCTCCTCATGGCCACGTACCTGAAAACGCAGGTGCTGTGGTCAAACAACGTAACCGGCATTTACACGCTCGCTCCGATGACGCATCTGCAAACTGCAAACCATTATCCCGACATGGCGGCAATCGGATTCATTCAGCCCTTCGCCCTGCAAAACCAGATCACCATCAGTGGCACACCTGCCAACAGTTACCCGATCAATACCGCGTATGGTCAAGGGGACAATCCCGTCGGAGTGATTGAACCAAGTCCCTACACCCCCGGCGCTCAGGGGCTGGCTTTCAACGACGTGAACCATAACAATCTTGCCCTGGCCACCCGTATTATCACCGCCGGCGTCGCGGGCTTTCATGTCTTCTCGGCGCCCTGGCAAACCATCAGCGCGCTCATGGCGGATATCAACACTCAACAGGGCTATAACCTGAATCTTCCGGCAAGCTATGCGGGGCCAAACATTGTCTATGCGATCTCCATCCCGCTATCGGGTAATGTGCGTCTGGTGACCTTTGACAGCAAACTGAATCCGCCCGCCACCTACCCGGTGCTGCCGTTGCTGGTAGCCGGTGCTTCATGCACCCAGCAGAACTATTTCAACGCCACACGGATTGCAGGGGTGAACGGCGTCGTCATTCCGGCGGGCATGAACACCAACCAAACGGTTTATCTGATCCGGCACGCAGAAGCGCATCCCGGCAACAGTTTTGAAGACGGTAACTTTGTGGGGGCGGGGCAATGGCGCGCGCTGGCCCTTCCGAACTTTCTACCCAACGCCTTGCGGGGCCAACCCAGTCCCACCGCGGTTTATGCCATCGACCCCGCGCAGTCGTTTGCTCTGACGGCCGACTTGAGTGTTTCCTATGTCAGACCTTCATTAACGGTGCTGCCTTATGCCATCGCCAACAATTTGCCCTATTATCTGGTCGCAACCTTCTATATCGGCGATCCGGCTGATCCGGGCGTAGCCCAGGCCACCAGTGATTATTTATTTACAAACCTTAGCGGCAATAATTTTTCCAACCAAACCATCCTGCTGGCCTGGGAGCATTTACATTATCCACCGCTCATAACTTACCTTATCGAGAGCTATGGCGGCACCGTCCCGGCTCCACCGTTGACCTGGCCGGAAGGTGATTACGACACCATCTGGACCGTGACGTTGGATGGCCAGGGCAACCTGACGGTGAACAACGCACTGTGCGAAGGCATTGATTCGGCACAGCTGCCGGTCACGGCTCCCCGGTTCTGACCGGTTCGATGGTGTGGACATGGATCGTACAGTCCTGGCCGGGTGATGGCCAATCAGGCCTCTGGTGCTTCAAGACCGCAAAGTTTTAGCAAGGTAACAATGAGATACCTGAGAAAAGGATGAAGGAGATGAAAAGAATTTCCGCTAAAGGGTCGCTGTTCTTAATGCTGGCCATGATAATGCTTATCGGATGCGGTGGATCCGATTCCGGTTCAAATGCACCGTTAAACGCCGACAACATCAATCTGATCTTTGTGGTGAGCCCGGATCTGGCCTACCATGCCCAAGGCGATGTCGATCCGAACACGGCAAACCTCACCAATCAGGGATTACAGCGCTCGCTCCTCATGGCCCAATACCTGAAGACACATGTGCTGGGAACGCAGAATGTAACCGGCATCTATTCGCTCGAACCGATGACGCATCTGCAAACCGCAAACAACTACCCCGATATGGCGGCACTGGTATATATACAGCAGTTTGCCCTTCTCAACCGGATGACATTATCCGGCGGACCGGGCACCCCCTCCTATACCGGCAACAGCTACCCGATCAATGTGTCGTATACGCCGGGTTTTATACCCCCGCAAGTTGCGACGCCATCGCCATCGCTTGCCTGTCCTGGTTGTCAGGGTCTCGCTTTTGACGACGCGGGAGGCAACAACGTGGCCCTGGTAAACGGCATCATCACGGCCAACGTCCCGGGCTTTTATGTTTTCTCGGCGCCGTGGGAAACGATCAGCGCCCTGATGGCGAACAGCAACGCACAACAAGGCTATAACCTGAATATCCCCTCAATCTTTCGGGGTCCAAACACGGTCTATGTGATCACGATTGCGCCATCGGGAGTCGCCGGGTTTGTCACCTACGACAGTCATCTGAACCCGCCTTCCACCTACCCGGTGCTGTTTCCGCCGCCACCGCTTCTCGCTTCATGCGCGGCCACGCCATTTCGCATTACGGCGACAGGCGGGGTGGATGGCGTCATCATTCCCGCAGGAATCAACACCAACCAGACGTTGTACATGGTGCGGCACGCAGAGGCGCATCCGACGAATTACTATGGCGACGGCAACTACGTCGGCGCCGGCCAATGGCGCGCACTGGCTCTGCCTGCCGCACTTGCCGGTAAAATCAGTCCGGACCAGGTTTATTCCATCGATCCCGCTCAGGTTTCCCAGGGGTCTTTTAGCGCCTCGGGTAATTATTACTGGTCGAATGTTGCGCCGTCATTGACGGTCCAACCCTATGCCATCGCCAATAACCTGCCCTATCGTCTGGTCACGGAATTTTTAATCACAGATGCAAACTCGCCGCAACTAGCCGCTGAGTTTTTCTTCCAGGGAGGGAAATTTACCAATCAGACTGTGCTGCTGGGTTGGCAATTTACACAAGCCCCGCAGACGATCACCGCGCTGCTGGCGAGTTATAACTATACCGGCGCGCCGGTGCCCGCCTGGTCTCCCACCGATTATGACTCCATCTGGACCGTGAAGATTGACGCAGCGGGAAACCTGACAGTGGACAACGAGCTGTGCGAAGGCATCGATTCCGCACTGCTGCCGGCCACCGCGCCTGTTTTCTGAGAGGCTGGAGCGCATCATATAAAGAGTAGGTTTAATACCGGGCCTGTGAGGTGTAAAGAATTAATATTTAACTCAGTATAACTTTATTAAGAAAAGGAGACATGCTATGAAGAAAATTACAATGAGTGTTGTTGTGTTGGCCGTTTTGTTGACCATGGGGATTTGCTTTGCAGATTCCGATATTCCCAATCTGGTGGGAACGTGGAGCACAGAGGCCCAAGGGGGTGTTATTCTCAAGGGAGCAAAACACGGCGCAAAGACCCACCACAGAGGCGAATTCAGCACCCTCAAAGGCCAGTGGATTGTCACCAAGCAGGAAGGAAGAGTCCTGCACGGGACCTTCAAATCGCCGCGCGCCACGGAAAAGTTCGTGGCCGTGATTGCCATGGATAACAAGAGCCTCTACCATGCCGATGAAGACGGTTTTCTGGAAGGTCAGATCAGCGGTAATGATCAGATCGACATCGTCTATCGTCATGCCGGTTCCAAAGATACGGTCGTGGCGGTGGGAACCATGATGCGGAAGAAATGACCCTTATGCATGAAATTAAAAATCCATATCAGGAGAGAGTTCTATGAAACCATCGTACAAGTTCAAAATGTTCTTTTTAGTCTTATTAACGGGCCTGCTGATTTTTACTTTATCGGGATGCTCAAACTGCGTTGTCAAAAAACAACGTCAGGCCTCAGGCTACCCGATTGCCGCCGACGTTCAAACAACGGCCCAAAGGACGATCGTACCGGGCGCAAAACCGACGACGGCGATCAATCTCTGGGAAATTTCCAAATATGATTCATACGGCTATGGAAACTGGACGTACGGTCCGGGCCTCCCCTACGACAAGCGGCTTGATATCATGCCGGCCAATTACAGCGGTTCAGCCGTCACAAAAAAAACAAAACTGCTGAATTTCTTTACCATCTCCGATATCCACATCACCGACAAAGAATCTCCCAATCAGTTGATCTATATTCAGCGCCTGCATCCCACCCTGCCGGTTGGGGCGTCCATCTATTCGGGGATCATGCTCTATACAACGCATGTGCTCGACGCAGCCGTCCAGACGGTCAACGCTCTGCACAAACAAAATCCCATCGATTTCGGCCTGTCTCTGGGCGATACGTGCAATACCACGCAATACAATGAGCTCCGGTGGTATATCGATATCATCGACGGAAAGGTCATCACCCCAAGCTCCGGCGCGCATCTGGGAGCCGACACCATCGAATATCAGAAACCTTACAAGGCGGCAGGGCTCGACAAATCGATCCCCTGGTATCAGACACTCGGCAACCACGATCATTTCTGGATGGGCTCCATCCCGGTGGACTACAGCCTGCGCAAGGATCTTCGGCAGTCCTACATCACCGACGAAGTCTTCGCCACAGGTGATGTCCTTCGTGACCCCCGGAAAATTAACAGCCGCGATTACTATATGGGCGTGCTCGACGGCTCGACGCCTTACGGTGATATTAAATATGCCGGGCCTGTCGGGGATTTCATAAGCCCGCCCAAAGTTGCCGCCGATCCGGATCGCCGTTCACTTTTAAGAGCCCAGTGGATGAACGAATTTTTTAAAACATCTTCCACGCCGGCAGGTCATGGTTTCAATCCGGCCGACGCCAATAATGGCTTTGCCTGTTATAGCTTTGCGCCGAAATCAAATATTCCCCTTAAGGTGATCGTCCTGGACAATACCCAGAAGGAAGACGACGGCTCTGTCGACATTCATGGGCATGGCTTTCTGGATCAGGCGCGCTGGGCCTGGCTTAAAAAAGAACTGGCCGCCGGCGATGCGGCAGGTCAGTTCATGATCATCGCCGCGCATATACCCATAGACGTCGAAGTGACCGCGCCTAATTCGGAAATGGGCTGGTGGGTCAATCCGCAAAATGCCGTCACCCTGCCGGGTTTGATTGCGGAATTGCAAAGCCATCCGAACCTGATCATGTGGCTGGCCGGTCATCGTCATTTAAATACCGTAAAAGCTTTTGTGTCGCCTGATCCGGTCCATGCTCCTGAAAAAGGCTTCTGGCAGGTGGAAACGCCATCGCTTCGGGACTTTCCTCAGCAGTTTCGAACATTCGAGCTTTACCTCAACAGCGACGATACACTTTCCATTGTGACCACCGACGTTGATCCGGCGGTTCTTGAGGGAACGCCCGCTGCGACATCGCGGAAATATGCCATAGCGGCAACGCAGATTATCGGGGCCTGGGAACTGACAACCAAAAATAATCCGACGAATGATCCTACCATAAAGCCCATGCCGACGGGTTCGTACAATGCAGAGCTTGTAAAACCATTGAGCCCTGAAATGAAGAGGAAGATGCGATCTTTGTATCAGAAACAATAAGAAAGCAATTCATGATCTTTACCATGGGGGGACTTCCGGCTTTTCCGGGAATCCCCCCTGATGGGCCATGCAACCTGCCAGAATCAACAGAGGAATCCTTTCAACTTTTTACTTTCCGGGTTTTATCCCCTTACGTGCCAACAGGGCTATTGAATCTTTTTAAAATTGCTTGACAGCATCTTTTTTTCTGCTATACACGTTTCCCACTGTTACGAATGAACGTTCATTCATTAGTACAGGAGGTAAAATTTTGACAAATTCCGATAAACGAACCGACATTATCCAGGCGGCGATGGAACTCATTGCAGAGCGGGGATTTCACGGCGCCCCCATGTCCGAAATTGCTCAAAAAGCCCGGACGGCCGCCGGCACGATCTATTGCTATTTCGAAAACAAGGACGTGCTGATCAATGAATTGTTTCATGAAATTGAAGATAAATTGATTGAGGCTATCCTGGCCGGCTACCCGGAGGGAAAACCGATTAAAGAACAATTTTTTTATGTATTCGGGAAACTCTGCCGATATTTATTAACGCATCCGCTTCATTTTCGTTATATGGAACAATACTTCAACTCCCCCTACGGAATCTCCCACCGCCGTGATAAACTTTTGGGGAAGAATGTTAATCATGATGGTCATGATGCGCTGATAAGAATCTTCGAAGAAGGAATTTCTCAAAAGATTTTGAAAGATTTACCTCTCATAGTGCTTGCTTCTCTGGCCATCGGTCCCATGCTCTATGTGATACGCGACCATACCCTCGGTTTTGTGGTGCTGGATGAGCCCCTGATCCGGCAAATTACTGAAGCCTGCTGGGATGCAATCAAGAGGTAATATCCAGTCTAAATATTTTTTTCAGATCATGAAGAAATAACCATACACATTTTATATTAAGAGGATTTCCATGAAAAAAAATTCCAAGATTAATCGAATATCCGCCGCGCTTCTTTGCGCCTCTCTCCTGATCCTTGGCGGATGCGGCAATCAAAAAGCGGGTGGCCCAATGCCTGTACCCGAAGTCGCTTATGTAACGATTCAACAAAAACAGGTGGCTTTAACCACGGAATTACCCGGCCGCACGGCGGCCCATCTGGTCGCCGAAGTTCGCCCGCAGGTCGGCGGCATTATCCAGAAACGCCTCTTTACCGAAGGCGCGGATGTTGCGGCCGGCCAGGCGCTGTTCCAGATTGATCCCGCTTTGTATCAGGCAACCCTGGAAAACGCCAAAGCATCGCTGGCCCGCTCGGAGGCGCAGGTAACGACGCTGCAATTAAAAGAAAAACGTTTGAAAGAATTGCTCGTCGACAAAGCGGTGAGCCAACAGGATTACGACGATGCGGCCGCGGCGCTCAAACAGTCGCAGGCGGACATCCAGTACGCCAAGGCGACTCTGGAGACGGCCCGCATCAATCTGAAATACACAACCATTGCCGCTCCCATTTCCGGCCGGATTGGAAAATCCAGCGTGACGGAAGGGGCGCTGGTAACGGCCCAGCAGGCAACGGCGCTTGCAACCATTCAGCAACTCGATCCCATTTATGTGGATGTCTCCCAGTCCACCGCCGACATTATGCGTCTGCGCAATCTTCTGGCCAAAGGCCTGATCGATCAAAACGGCAAAACTCAGAAGAAGGTCCGGCTGATTTTGGATGACGGAAGCGAATACCCGCTTTCGGGAACGCTTCAGTTCCGAGACATCAGTGTCGATCCGACCACCGGGTCGGTCATTTTGCGTATCGTCTTTCCCAATCCCAACGGCATATTGCTGCCGGGCATGTTTGTTCGAGCCGTCGTCCAGGAAGGCATCGACAAGCAGGCGATCCTGGTTCCTCAGCAGGGCGTGTCACGGGACCCCAAAGGCAACCCGGTCACACTGATTGTGGATAAGGAAGGCAAGGTCCAGCAAAAACCTCTGACGCTCGACCGGGCCATCGGCGATGCGTGGCTGGTGACGACAGGGCTGGCCGTTGGCGACCGTGTCATTGTCGAAGGAATGCTCAAAGCAAAACCCGGCATGCCCGTCAAGGCTGTTCCTTTTGAGAAAAGCGCTCAGGACGGCGGAAAAATGAAGACGGCTTTACCGGCCGCTAAAAAGAATTAACGGGAGACGAAAATGTTATCCAAATTTTTTCTGAATCGTCCGGTTTTCGCGTGGGTCATCGCCATTATCATCATGGCGGTCGGCATCATTGCCATCTATAACCTGCCCATCTCCCAGTACCCGCAGATGGCGCCGCCCACCATTGCCATTTCGGCCTCCTATCCCGGAGCCTCGTCGGAAACGGTGGAAAACAGCGTCACCCAGGTTATCGAACAGAAGATGACCGGTCTGGACAATCTGTTGTATATGTCCGCCTCCAGCGATTCGGCCGGCGGCGCCCGCCTGGAGTTGACCTTTGCGCCGGGGACCGACCCGGATATCGCCTGGTCCAAGGTGCAAAACAAAGTTCAGTCCGCCATGTCGAGTCTCCCTGACGTGGTGGAAAGCCAGGGCGTCCAGGTCAGCAAATCCACGCGCAATTATCTGATGTTTGTCGGTCTGATTTCCGAAGACGGCTCCATGGACGGCACGGACTTGAGAGACTACGCCAAATCCAACCTGGAAAAAATTCTGGCGCGCGTGCCCGGCGTGGGCGAAGTGGAAGTCTTCGGCGGCGGATACGCGATGCGGATCTGGCTCAATCCCCAGAAATTGACGGATTACCGTCTGACGATGGAAGATGTCCTGGCTGCGCTCAAATCCTATAACGTGGAGGTTTCCGCAGGCCAGTTCGGCGGCGCGCCGGCCGTTCCCGGCCAGCGTCTGAACGCCACCATTGTCGTCCAGAACATGCTTTCGACGCCGGAAGAATTTGCCAGGATTCCTCTGCGCACCAATCCGGACGGCTCCATTGTCCGCATCGGCGATGTGGGACGAACCGAACTGGGCACGGAAATTTACGATATTCAGGTTTCCAACAACGGCAGACCTTCGGCGGGCATCGCCATCCGGCAGTCGCCGGACGCCAATGCCCTGGATACGGCCGACGCGGTCAGGGCCAAAATGGAAGAGATGAGCCGGTATTTCCCCGCCGGCATGAAAGTCGTCTACCCCAACGATTCGACCAAATTCATCAAAGTGTCCATCAATGAAGTGATCAAGACCCTGATCATCGCCATCGTGCTGGTCTTTCTGGTGATGCTGCTGTTTCTGGGAAACATACGGGCCACGCTGATTCCCACCATTGCGGTGCCGGTGGTTATTCTGGGGACCTTCGCCGTTTTGGGACTCTTCGGCTTTACGATCAACATGCTGACGATGTTTGCCATGGTGCTCGCCATCGGCCTTTTGGTCGACGACGCGATCGTCGTCGTGGAAAACGTGGAACGCATCATGAGCGAAGAAGGCCTGCCTCCCAAAGAAGCTACAGCCAAATCCATGGAGCAGATTACCAGCGCGCTGGTCGGCATCGGCCTGGTGCTGGCCGCCGTGTTCGGCCCCATGGCGTTTTTCCCGGGATCGACCGGCATCATTTACCGCCAGTTCTCCATTACGATTGTTTCCGCCATGCTGCTTTCCGTTGTTGTGGCGTTGATCCTAACGCCGGTTTTGTGCGCCGCACTCCTCAAACCGGTCAAGGCCGGACATCAGTCTTCGGAAAACGCCGCCTTTTTTGCACGGCCTTTTTTGCGGTGGTTCGACCGCATGTTTTTCAGCCTCCGGGACCGTTATGTGGGCCTGGTCGGTCATTCCCTCACCAGTAAAAAACGCTATCTGGCCGTCTTCCTGGTTATCATTGCAGTCATGGGCATTCTGTTTTTACGCATGCCCAAAGCCTATCTGCCCGATGAAGACCAGGGCGTCCTCCTGGCCCAGGTCATCATGCCCACGGGATCGACGCTGGAACAGACGGAAGAGGTCACCAAGCAAATTGAAAAATATTTTCATGAAAATGAAGATGAAGCCGTGGAGATGGTTATGGCCATGACCGGCATCGGATTTTCCGGACGGGCGCAAAACAACGGGATGGTCTGGATTCGGCTCAAAGACTGGCATTTGCGCGACCGCGCCGATCTGAAAGCGAATGCCATCGTGGGCAGAGCCACCAAAGCTTTATCCGGCATCCGCAACGCCATGGTGTTCGCCTTCCAGCCACCGGCCGTTCCCGAACTGGGCACGTCCATGGGATTCGACTTTCAGTTGCTCGATCGTAGCGGAATGGGACATCCGGCTCTGATGGACGCCCAGAACCAGCTTCTCGGCCTTGCGGCCGGCGACCGCAGAGTGACGAAAGTCCGGCCCAACAGCATGGCCGACGTCCCCGAATACCGCATTGACGTGGACTGGGAAAAAGCGGGCGCGCTGGGTGTTCCCATTACGTCCATCCATTACACACTTTCGGCGGCCTTCGGCAGCGCCTATGCCAACGATTTCGTTCAGGGCGGCCGTATTAAGAGGGTGTACATCCAGGCGGATGCGCCCCATCGCATGTTGCCCAAGGACCTGGAAAAGATATATGTGCGCAATACAGCGGGGAAGATGGTACCTTTTTCGTCTTTTGCTTCAGGGCACTGGACATCCGGGCCGCCCCGATTGACGCGATTCAACGGCTTCCCCTCCATCAACATCTGGGGAGAGCCTGCGCCGGGCAAAAGCTCGGGCGAAGCCATGAACGCCATGGAAGACGTGATGAAAAAACTCCCGCAGGGTTTCGGCTTCGACTGGAGCGGACTTTCCTACCAGGAACGGATGGCCAGCACTCAGGCGCCGCTTCTGTACGCCTTTTCCATCTTCGTGATCTTTTTGTGCCTGGCCGCGCTTTATGAGAGCTGGACCATTCCCATCGCGATTCTGCTCGTGCTGCCGCTGGGCGTCATCGGCGGCATCATTGCGTCGAGTCTGCGCGGACTGGCCAATGACGTTTACTTCCAGATCGGGCTTCTGACGACGCTGGGGCTGGCCACAAAAAACGCCATCCTGATCGTCCAGTTCGCCAAGGGCGGACTGGAAAAAGGCATGGGCATCGTCGAGGCCACTCTGGAGGGAGCCAAACTGCGCTTCCGGCCGATTCTGATGACGTCGCTCGCCTTCGGTTTCGGGGTTCTGCCCCTGGCGATCACCACCGGCGCGGGCGCGGGCGCGCAAAACGCCATCGGCACCAGTGTTCTGGGAGGCATGATTACGGCGACCGTCCTGGTTATCATCTTTGTGCCGTTATTTTACATGCTGGTTGAAAAAATATTCGGTAAAAAACAAAAACCGGTGGTTGAGCAGGATTCAACGCCATCGGAGGTTTGAATGATATGATAGCTTCGTGTGACTGCATGAAAACATCATTGTTGTCATTCCCGCGCAGGCGGGAATCCAGTTTTTCAAAGAGTTTCCAGATTCCCGCCTGCGCGGGAATGACCAACAGGGATACTTTTCAAAGGTTTTAATATGAATAGAAAATTATTATTTGTGTCACTCACAATGGTTTGCATGCTGTGCGGCTGCACGATGGCCCCGAAGTATGAAAGGCCGGACGCCCCCGTTCCGGCAAAGTGGCCGGCGGGCCCGGCGTATCAGCAAATACAATCTTCTCAGACGGAAACCCGCTTGAGCTGGCAGAAATTTCTTCCGGATGCGCGCCTGCGGGAAATCATCGAAACCGCATTAAAGAACAACCGCGATTTGCGCATCGCCATGCTCAATGTTGAAAAGGCAAAGGCCACTTACGGCATCAACCGGACCAGCCTTCTGCCGACGGTCAATGCCACCGGCACATGGTATCAGGAACGCATCCCGGCCGATCTTTCTTCTTCAGGCAGCGCCTACACCAGCGAAAAATTCAGTGTCAACCTGGGT
Source organism: Smithellaceae bacterium (assembly GCA_963682105.1). Lineage (GTDB taxonomy): Bacteria > Desulfobacterota > Syntrophia > Syntrophales > Smithellaceae > UBA8904. Next base: position 4,772,810 of record OY821638.1, on the reverse strand, counting down.
ATGGCCTCCTGGGAAATTGACTTCTTCGGGCGGATTCGAAGTCTCAAGGACGCGGCGCTGGAAGAATATCTGGCCACGGAAGAATCTCTGCGCGGTTCGCAGATTCTGATCGTATCAACCGTAGCGCAGGCTTATCTGGCGCTGGCCGCCGACCGGGAAAACCTTGAGCTGTCTTCAAAAACATTCGAGGCGCAGCAGGCCACCTATAACCTGACGAAAAAGCGTTATGACGTCGGCATGGCCTCGGAACTTGATCTCCGCCGGATACAAAGCCAGCTGGATACGGCCCGCGGCGATCTCGCCCGCTATACGCAACTGGTTGCTCAAGATGAAAACGCCCTGACCCTTCTGGTGGGATTCCCGGTGCGGCCCGAGTTGCTGCCGGTCAATCTGGAAAGCGCAGGCGCTCCACAGGATATTTCCGCGGGTCTTTCTTCCGAACCGCTTTTAATGAGGCCCGACGTACTTGCGGCCGAACACCGTCTCAAGGGCGCCAATGCCAACATCGGCGCGGCCCGAGCCGCATTTTTCCCCCGCATTACCCTTTCGACGTCCGTGGGCACGGCCAGCGCGGAACTTTCCGGTCTTTTCAAATCCGGCTCCGGCGTCTGGGCGTTTACTCCGCAGATCGTAATGCCGATTTTCGACGCCCGGACCTGGTTTGCCTATGACGTGACCAAAATTGATAAGGAGATCGCCATTGCCCAGTATGAAAAATCCATCCAGACGGCTTTTCGTGAAGTATCCGATGCGCTGGCCGAAAAAGGCATGATTTCCGAACGCGTGGCGGCGCAGCAGTCGCTGGTGGATAATCTTGCGGCGGCCTACCGCCTGTCCGAAGCGCGATACAACAAGGGAATCGACAGCTACCTGGCCGTGCTCGATGCGCAACGGTCTCTTTATGCCGCCCAACAAGGGCTGATTGCGCTTCGCCTGGTCCGAAACAACAACCTGATCACGCTGTATAAAACGCTTGGGGGAAGTGAAGAAAAGCCCTGAGTCGGGGAAGAATGATCACGTCAGCAGGATGATTTGAATATCCATGACGTTGGTTCCGGTCGACCCGGTCACCAGGAGTTCACCCGTTTTTTTGAAAAACGTATAAGAATCGTTGTTCTTCAAATAAGTTACGGATGAAAGCCCCATTTCTTTGGCTTTGTCGATGCTGCACCCGTCGATGATTGCGCCTGCCGCATCGGTCGGACCGTCCGTGCCGTCCGTCCCCGCGGAAAGAAAGGTTATCCCTTCCTCACCGGAAATTTCTTCCGCAAACGCAAGGGCCATCTCTGTGTTCCGTCCACCGATGCCGTCGCCTCGGACCGTCACGGTGGTCTCACCGCCGGAAATCAGGCAAATTTTCTTTCCGTCCGCCTTGCGTTTTTTCAGATCAACAGCTTTTTGCGCCAGCCATCGCGCCACGCCCCGGGCTTCTCCCTGAACGTCCGACGACAGGATGGTCGTTTCAAAACCCGATTTTTCGGCCTTCCGGGCGGCGGCTTCCACGGCCGTTTTATTGCTGCCGATAATGACGTTTTCCACTTTATTAAATACGGGATCTCCCTTTTTCGGCGTCTCTGTTATTTTGTGTTTTGCACCGTCATTCAGTATTTTGCTGACTGCTGCGGGAATTTTATCGCTCAATTGGAACTTCTCAATCACGTTCAGTGCATCGCCGAAAGTGGTCTCGTCAGGCGATGTCGGTCCCGATGCGATCACATCCAGCGGATCGCCGATGACATCCGATAAGATCAGCGACAGGACCGGTGAAGGACTGGCAAGTGTGGCAAGTCTTCCCCCTTTGATTCCGGAGATGTGTTTGCGGACGGTATTGAGTTCATGAATGTCGGCGCCGGCCCGCAAAAGAAGCCGGGTCACCTGTTGCTTGTCGGAAAGAGTAACACCGTCACCGGGAGCGACAAGCAGAGCGGAAGCGCCCCCTGAAATCAGGCACAGGACAAGCGTTTGAGGATCAGCGTTTTGAAGCATGCCGATGATCCGCCCGGTGGCCGAAACCCCCGCCGCATCGGGCACGGGATGCCCCGCTTCAAATACGTCGATCTTATCGGGCAGCACACCCTGCGCATGGCCGTATTTTGTTACGACGATTCCCTGTGTGATGTGATCCATAACGGGACTTTCCACAAGGGCGCGGGTCATGGCAAAGGCGGCTTTACCAAAGCTTGCCACATAGAGTTTGTTGCAGGAATTTTGGAGACAGGCCGAGGATATGAGTTTCCAGTGTGCGCAAACCAGTTGACAGGGATCAACGGCCTTAAGCGCCGCATTGAAAATATCGGCGGCCGTTTGACGGGCCTGGATGTTTTCCATTCTTATGATTCTCCGGTAAGGGCGAATATCAATTTAAACTTCAATCGGTTTGAAGATCAGAACGATGCCCATCACGACAAAGACCATTGTCTCCGAGGCAGGCCCCCAGAGCCTTCCGGTGACGGACATGACCATTCCCAGAGCAAAGGCCGCAATAAAAGTGCCCTTGATATTGCCAAGTCCCCCGACGAGCACAACGGCAAAGCACAGGAGAAGCACCATCGAGCCCATATAGGGATGGACGGATGTAATGGGCGCGTATAAAACCCCTCCCAGCGCGGCCAGACAGCTTCCTATAAGAAATATGTAGGCAAAATATTTATCGACATTGATGCCCAGACTCCGCACCGCGTCTTTGTCTTCCAGGGCGGCCACAACAATTTTTCCCACCACGGTTCTTTTGAAAAAGATGGATAAGGCGATAAAGATGATAAAAGCAAGAACGATGATGATCATGCGATACAACGGAAGCGTGATCCCGAGGAAGGCAACATCGATGCCCACGGGGTCGGAAAGGGGAATCGGAGAAGCGCCCCAGATCCATTTGATGAGATCCACGCCGATGAGCACCACTGCATAGGTGGCGATGATGGCGTAGTCGATGGACACGCCGTAGAGTCTGCGCACCACGAATCTTTCAATAATGTAACTGATCGGAACCACGGCCAGCACGGCCAGGAAAGCCCCCAGGATGAAGTTATCCCGGGCTATGGGCAGGAACGTAACCAGAAAATACGCCCCGATGGCGTAAATCAGTCCATGGGCGAAATTTACAATGCGCATGGTGCCGAACGTCAGTGACAGCCCGATGCTGATGATGTATAAGATTCCGCCGATCGTTAATCCGTATGCAATCGTGTTGATCATAACAACCTCTCTTTCATGCCACCGCCCGTATTTTCAGTTTATCCGCCACAAATCCCCAGATGCCGCTCCGGAAACGGAAGACGCAGATGAGGAGCGCAATCCCCAGAAACATCTCCCACCGCGATATGTAGGAAGCAAGATAATTGCTGACGGCCATATAGATCACGCCGCCGATGATGGCGCCGTAAAGACTGCCGGACCCTCCGATCAATGCGGCGAAAATCACTTCGACCGCCCGTGAAGGATCGATAAAACTGGGCGTCACGTAGCCGTAATTCAGAATCGAAAGCGCGCCGGCAAAGGCCGCAATCGATGTGGAAATAATGAATGTAATCCATTTATAATTAAAGGTATTGTATCCGAGAAACTTAACCCGTGTTTCATTTTCCTTGATGCTTTTAATAAGCACACCGTAGGGAGAAGACGTGAATTTCTTCAACAGATAATAAGTCAAAAGCAGACACAGCAATACGAAAACGAACTTGACCGGTTTCTGCCCGAAGTCAAGAAAGCCCATCTTGGAAAAATTGGCCGACATGCCGTCTTCGCCGCCGGTATATTTGGAAAAGGCCACCAGGACGAGAAAATATCCGACCTGATCGAATGCGAGATTGATCAGCGCAAAGCAGGCGCCGGTCGTCCGGACAATAATCGGGCCGAGAATGACCCCGATGAGAGCGCCCGCGCAAATGCCTGCGAGAATCGCCAGCAGAGGATTGGAAGAAACATGCTCGGCAAAAAGCGTGATGGCGTAAGCGCCGGTCCCCAGGTAGAGCATATGACCGAAGGACAGCCTTCCCATAAACCCGTACAGGAGATTGAAACCGAGCACGAAAATGCAGAAAATAATAAAGTCAGTCGTGCGGTTTATTCCCAGGATCGGAAGCAGCACCAGAAAACCTGCGGCAATCAAACCGATGTTAAGGACGCTGTTTCCGGGACCCGTTTTGAAAAGATTCATTATCTTATTATCTGTATTCACGGTATGTTCTCCTGCTTGCTCAACTCCGAGGCGGCTTTGCCTGGCTCATTTTCACCGTCCATGAAAATATCCTTCCCCGGACGATCCGGGGAAGGAAGCCAAGGGGTTGAGAAAAGATTTTAAACAAGGCGTTTCAAAAATTCTTTGTAATTCATCACATGACCGATTTTCGGGAAGATAAACTTTTCGACATAGTTTTGTTCTTCGGCGGTATCGGTGCCTGTACAATCCCCGATGACCACAACCCGGTATCCTTTGTCGTATCCCGACCTGGCGGTTGATTCCACACACCAGTTGGTATGGAAACCGACGACAACCAGCCATTCGATCATATTGACTCTCAGGGTATAGTCCAGAGCGGTGGACCAGAAAGCATCAAGCGTTTTTTTGCCCCTCAGGACGATATCGCCTTTTTTCGGGGTCAGTTCGGGAATGATTTCCGGACCGGGGGTGCCTTTCACCCATGCGCCCGAGACAGGCTTGCCGTCAATTTTCCAGCCCGTGGGCATGTCGATTTCCAGGCCGCGCAGGCCGCCCATTCCCGGACCTTTCTTGTCGATTTCCGGGAAGCCCGGTTCAAACTCTTCGAAGGGGACGTAGATGATCTTTTTTACTTTCTTTCTGGCCTTGCCGATGAAATCCACAAGATTGCCGATAACGTTTCGCTCTTCGAGCTGGTCTTCGATAAACTGATACATCGAACCGCCCGGTTTAAGAAAATCATACTGCGGCTCAATCAACACGATGGCTGTTTTCGCGGCTTCAATCTTTGGTGCTTTGGTCTTTCCCTTCATATGTTTTCCTCCTTCATCGTCTATGTTTTTATGGTTGCCTTCGGTCTGCTATTTATAAACATTGTTCCAGCATTAATTTATCGTTCATCTGTGCTTTATCCGTCACCTCCTGAACGATTTTTCCTTCTTTCATCATGTATACTTTGTCGGCCAGCATCCCCACGACCGAGAGATTCTGTTCCACGATCAGCATGGACACCTTCCCTTTCATCCCGGCCAGCACGTTCAAAATATCGTTAATCGTTCCGGCGGCCAGTCCTTCCGTGGGTTCGTCGATCAACAACAGTTTCGGCTCGCCGATCAGCGCCCGGCCGATCAGCAATATCTGCCGCTGCCCCCCGCTTAAGCTTCCCGCCCGCAGGTTCAGAAATTTTTCAATTTTCGGATAAATGCTGACGGTTTTTTCAATCGCATCTTTGATGTCGACCTTCAACGGGTAAGCGGCAAGCTCCAGGTTTTCCTTTACGCTCAACTGCGAAAACACCCGCTTGTCCTGAAAGACATAACGGATTCCGGATAAGGCGATTTTTTCCGGGGGAACGCCGATGATATTCCGCCCGTCGAATTCGATGGTTCCGGTGGACGGTTTCAGAAAACCGGCAATCGATTTAAGCAAAGTCGTTTTCCCCGCTCCGTTTCTGCCGGCAATAAACACCGTTTGCCCCGACTGGACGTCGAGCGATATGGCGTGGAGTACTTTTGCATGACCATAGGAGGTTTCGATATTCTTTACACTGAGCATGTCAATCCCTCCTCCTTGCCCCAGTACACTTCCCGTACGAGAGCATTGCACAACACATCAGCCGGCGGGCCTTCGGCAATCAGCTTTCCTTCATGCATCACGCATAACCGCTCAACGAGATCGGTGATATGGGAAATTTTGTGTTCAATGATGACAAAAGAAAATTTCTTTTTCACTTCCGCAAGAATCCGGGAAACCTCGCAGATTTCCATATCGCTCAATCCCGCAAAGGGTTCGTCCAGAAGCAGTATCTTGGGTTCCAGAGATAGCGCCACCGCCAGCTCCAGCTTGCGCTTGTCGCCGTAGGAAAGCTCGGACGTCATTACATCCGCCATGCTTTGTATGCCCATCAGTTTCAGGGCATCCATGCATTTCTCTTCCATCTGACGATGATGCGCATTATTGAAAAAAAATTTTCTTCTGGATTCATGGCGGCCGCTGATTCGATGCGTTGATAAAATAAGATTATCGATGACCGGAAGCGTATCAAAAACGGAAACCAACTGAAACGTCCGGACAATCCCCAGAAGCACGCGCTTGTGCGGCGGAACTCTGGTGATATCCCTGCCGGAAAAGAAGATATTCCCTCCCGTCGGGAAAAACAGCCCGGTCAGGAGATTAAAGAAGGTTGTTTTTCCGGCGCCGTTGGGCCCGATAACCCCGACGGCCTCGCCTTCTTTCATGGAAAAGTTCACGGAATCGACGGCAACAAGGCCGTTGAAGTTGATCGTCGCGTTTTTCGTTTCGATGATCGGCAGTTCTTTCGTCATAACTCACCACACGATAAGGGGCGGATGTCCGCCCCTCTTATTGATTAAGCCTAATAGCCAAGCGAACTCAAAGACGGCAGATAGTCTTCACCCGTATAGGCGCCGATAATTTTGACCAGATCCCATTTGGGGTCTTTGCGCTCTTTGGCGCCCTTCCCGATGACCACGTAGGCTCCGTATTTAAAGACGGGCTGATGATCGGCTCTCCAGACGCCCTGGCCTTTCATGGAGTTGAATTTCGGATGAGCCATCAGCGCTTTGGCCATGGCTTTGCCGTCAACCGACTGCGCCAGTTCCATGGCGCGAACGGCTTCCATGACGCCTTCGTAAGCCATGGCGGAATAAGGATCGGGCGGATACTTGTATTCCTGCTGGAATTTCTTCGCAAAGGCGTCCGAGGCTTTGACGATCGCGGCATCCTGGAAACCCTTCATGTCGTAGTACCAGGACATCAGCGAATAAACGCCTTCCAAAGCTTCAGGCGGGACACCGCTGCCGAAGGAATTGGTCATCCAGTCGAACCATATCTTCGAGTTTTTCTTCAATCCGATCTCATAGGTCTGTTTTAAAACGTTGATCGCATCGACCCCCCAGTGCGCCAGCATGACGATCTGAGGTTTCTTTTCTTTGATTTTTGTCAGGTAAGACGTGTAATCGCTGGTTCCGACGGGCGATTCGACATATTCAACTTTGATGCCTCTTTTTTCAAAAGCGGCTTTGGCGCCGGCCCACTGATCGCGGCCGAAAGCGTAAGCCGGACCGAAGAAGACGATGTTTTTGTATCCGAGCTTGTCGACAATATACGATGCGCCCGCGTAACCAATGGAGTAAGCGCATCCATGGATGGAAAAGGTGGTTTCGGCGATTTCACTTTTTTCAAACATCCCGATGGCCACAACGTTGACCGGGAAGTAGGCAACGGAACTCTTTTTGACTTCCTTGTTGAGTGCGGCTGAAATCGGAGCAAACGTCTGTCCGACAATGACATTGACTTTGTTTTCGTCGATCATTTCGCGGTAGCGGCGAATGGCAATATCCGGTTTGGACTCATCGTCCTTAACAAAAATTTCAATAGGAACTCTCTTGGCGCCGAACTTTACGCCGCCTGCCGCATTGATCTCTTTGATGGCCAGTTTAGCGCCGTCGAGCTGCACGGGACCGATGGGAGATGCGGCTCCGGTCAATCCGAACATGAGCCCGACCTTCACCTTCTCCGGCGCCGCCGCCTGAGTGTCTGAAACAAACAAGGGGCCTGCGCTCAATGAAAACATCGCAAACGTTAAGACAAACAGTGCCATTTTTTTGTACATGTTCTACCTCCTTTTGTACGGTGAAATTTCTTTTATACTGTAAAAAAACACATCCTCATTATAAGTCTGTCGCACCCTTCGGCGCCTCCTTCCATTCATCCGTCTCCATGCTGTTTTTAATCTGGACGATCATCTGGTGATTGTGTTTCCGAAATGCCGATTCCGCTTTGTCTGGATTTTTTTCCTGGAATGCTTCAAGAATTTCGACGTGATCAAGATACAAACTGGAAAGGATGGGGGTGATATGCATAGCAATGGGTCGCATTTTATTTTTAATCGCTTCAAGCATCTCCTGCAACGTGCGATTTCCACTCGCTTCATAAACCATCGCATGGAAATCATAATCCAGCCTGGAGTAACTGACTAAATCCTCCTTCTGGACAACTTTATACTGTGAATCGAGACATTTTTTCATTTTGTCGAGAAGCTTATCATTGATGTTCGGTATCGCCAGACGCGCCGCGAGTCCTTCGAGCGACTCCCGTACGGTGTAGAGTTCAATCGCCTGTTTGGGTGTCAGTGCGCACATGAACACGCCGCGATTGGGAATGTTTTCCAGCAGGCCCTCCTGGACAAGGCGATGAACGGCCTCCCAGACAGGGGTTCTACTGACATCGATCTCTTTGGCAATCTGTTCGACATTGATACGCGTGCCGGGATTGAAACGATAATCCGCAATCATTCCCTTGAGTATCGTATAAACCTGATTACTGAGTCTGTCTCTGTTTACCTTCACCATGGCGGCAATTTTATAAAATGAAATTTGCTTTGTCAATTAATTTCATGAAAAATATTTCATATTTCATGAAATTTTCTATTTATTATATTATTTCAATTCATTACAGACGCCACCATAATCGTGAGGCTTAAATATAAAGCCAGAGATCATCAGCGCAACGCGATGTTCAACAATGCGGTCTTTTAGATCAGGAAATTGGATCAGCGAAGAGAAACCGGGCAATCAAAAGTGATTGGAGAATTGCTTTTATGAATATGGAATGGGAACGACGCAGTATCAAGTAAAAACCTGGCGCAACAATATTATACCGTAACCGAATGGTTCTTTGCAAAAGAAATTAATGAACTTCAGGGCTCTGCCGGTCATCTTTCCCCTTTTTTCCTCGGCGCCGGCTGAACCCATTTCTGGGCGGCGCCGTCGTAATACCATTTATCGGGGAATCCGCGGCGGCGTAAAAACGTGGGGCTGTCCGCCCAGCGCAGCATATCCCGATAGGCGTCGTGAATTTTCCGAAACGTTACGGCGTCTCCGCCGGCGTCGGGGTGATGGATTTTAACCTGCCGCCGGTAAGCGCTTTTGATGAGTTTGGGCAGTTCGGTCGATCCCAGTTCGGCTTTGCCGATTCCCAGATAATGCAGGCTCTCCGAACGCACACTGGCCACCTTGATCAACCGCGGCCGGACCAGCCCTTCGGAGAGATCTTGTTTTTCAGCCAGTTCCAGAAGTTTGCGCGACGCCATATACTTTCTCTTGGTCCGCTTCTCTTCCGCCCACCAGGCCTCCCCCAGCCGGTTGGCCATCTTTCCGAAATCGTCGGCCGGCCTTGAACCTTTCGTGCGAACAGCCGTGTATCGAAACACTTCCCGGATATCCCGTACGATAACATCCATAATGATCAGGTCTTCGGTGAAATAAAACGTGGCGTGACGGGTATTGAGCGCCTCCAGCAAACCCGTGCGGGTGATGAGTTTTTGCCGCAGATGCTGACGGCATTTCATGGAACAATACCGTCTGTTTCTCATGTTGTCCATTGTACCGCAGGAAAGGCAAGAGTTTCGTTTTTTTTGTTTTTTTATTTTGATTTCAGCAAGTTCACTTGATTTATTCATAAATACTTCATGTGCTTTCCAGCAATTAACGGAATCATCCATATCTAATTTTCGCACACTTTATCCAATGTAAAAAAATATTGACAGTAAAATATTTTCATTGTATTGCGCTGACCAAAATTGTCCACACGCCTGCCACGTTTGAACAGGGCGTGACCAGCAATAGGTAATCATAGAGGAAAAATGAAACTAACAATCAAGGATCTAACAGAACTTTTAAGTGTTTCTGAAAAAACGGTCAGGCGATGGATCAAACAGGGAACCATCCCGGCTTATCGGATCCAGGGACAATACCGATTTAATAAGGCCGAGATTCTGGAATGGGCGACCGCTCAGAGAATTAATGTAGCGGCCAATATATTTAACGAGACCGAAGATTTTCCAGTCACCGGCCTAGCCGATGCTCTTTCCACCGGCGGAATTTTCTATCGTGTTCACGGATCTGATAAGGAATCGGCGCTCAAAGCGGTTGTTGAAAATATCCGATTGCCCGATGATGCCGATCGCGCGATGCTCCTGCAATTTATTCTGGCGCGTGAAGCGATCGCCTCCACGGGAATCGGTGACGGAATCGCCATCCCGCATGTGCGCAATCCTCTGGTGCTCAATGTGGATCAGCCTATCGTCACACTTTGTTTTCTGGAAAAACCCATCGAATTCCTGTCGCTGGACGGCCAGCCCGTATTTTGTCTTTTTACCATTGTCGCCCCTACAGTCAGGTCTCATCTTTATTTGCTCTCCAGACTGGCTTTTGCTTTACGCAACCCCGACTTTAAAAACGCCATCAAGCATCAGAATTCCCGTGATGAAATCATTGCATTATGCCGGAGTGTCGAATCCGGTTTTCCCGTTGAAAAAGGCGGAGGAGCTTAGATGTCTTTGTTACTGATTGCCCTGTCAATAATTATTATTGGCGGACTGCTCGCGCTTGCCGTCTGTAAAAAAAGTTATTTAAGCACCCTGTTGGGCGCAGGCTCAGCCGCTATCGGTTGCATCATCGGTTTGATTCCGGTTGGGCAGACAATTTATTCCGGAGAAGCAACAACCCTCCGCCTGGCCTGGGACATGCCTTACGGGTCTTTTTTCCTTAAGCTGGATCCTCTTGCCGCTTTTTTTCTTTTACCTGTTTTGTTTCTTTCCGGACTGGCTGCCATTTACGGCCGCAAATACATGATGGCCTATCGGGACAAGAAGTGGTTGGGATTATCCTGGTTTTTTTTCAATCTGCTTATCGCGAGCATGGCCTTTGTCTGTCTGGCGAATAATGCCATTTTGTTCCTTGTATCCTGGGAAGTCATGGCTCTTTCTTCATTTTTCCTGGTTGCTTTCGAATATGAAAAAGAAGAGGTGCGCAAATCTTCCTGGATTTATATGGTTGCTTCCTACCTGGGAACCGCCTGTCTGCTGCCCATGTTTTTGATTTTAGGTTCTTCCGCCAACATTCTTGATTTTGATTTATTCAATAAAAGTCTTTCTCCGCCGGCATTGAATATTTGCTTCATCCTCGCACTCATCGGTTTCGGCACAAAAGCGGGCATCATGCCTTTTCATGTCTGGCTGCCTGTCGCCCATCCGGCAGCGCCAAGTCCCGTATCGGCCATTATGTCGGGCGTCATGATTAAAACCGGCATTTACGGCCTTATCCGGACACTGACCTTTTTGGGCGTGCCGCCCCTTTGGTGGGGATATCTTATACTCGCCATAGGGATTGTCTCCGGAATTCTGGGAGTTCTTTTTGCGCTGGCCCAGCATGATCTCAAGCGTCTTCTGGCCTACCATAGCGTGGAAAATATCGGAATCATCATGATTGGTTTTGGCGTTGGCATGATTGGCTGGAGTTCCGGCATGCCGGCGGTGGCGGCTCTGGGATTTGCCGGCGGCCTGCTGCATGTCGTCAATCATGCTCTTTTCAAAGGCTTGCTGTTCCTGGGCGCCGGTTCCGTCTTTTCCAGCACCCATAACCTGGAGATCGACCATCTTGGCGGGCTGATCAAAAAGATGCCTTATACGGGAATGTTTTTCCTGATCGGAGCAGTCGCCATTTCCGGCCTGCCCCCCCTTAACGGTTTTGTCAGCGAATTCGTCATCTACATGGCCTCTTTCAGCGGCGCCATCTCTATGAATCCCGGTTCATCGCTATCGCTGATCGGCGCCATTGCGGGGCTCGCTCTGATCGGAGGTCTGGCCGCAGCGTGCTTCACAAAAGCCTTCGGCATTGTCTTTTTGGGGGAACCTCGTTCCAAAGACGCCCAAAACGCTCATGAATCAAGTCCCTGGATGACCATTCCCATGATGATTCTGGCCGCGGCGTGTATTCTTATCGGTTTGCTGGGCGCGGCGATTATTCAGTTTATCCCGCCGGTCCTGGGCGTTGTACTGGGAAATCCTCACACGGGCGAAATCAAACATGCAGCAAATTATCTTTTATATGTGACGGCAGGATCCATTGTTTTTATTATTTTTCTACTGGCCATTGCGGGCTTGCGTTCGCTTCTTCTTTCCAAACGCTCCGTGGGCGAGTCCGGCACCTGGGATTGCGGATATGCCGCCCCTACTGCAAGAATGCAATACACGGCATCATCCTTTGCTCAGCCGATCATCCATCTCTTTCAGTTTTTCTTAAGAACAAAAAAGCATATGACGATGCCCGATTCATATTTCCCTGCGGCGGCGCATTTTGAAACCCACACGGCGGACGTCAGCCGGGAAAGCTTTTATAATCCGATTTTCAAGGCCATCGACCATTTCTTTCAGCGGATGCGTGTGGTGCAGGAAGGCCGTATTCATATTTATGTGCTGTATGTCGTTGTCACGCTGCTGATTTTGCTATTTTGGAATATGAGGTAACGGCATGCAAATAACATCTCTCATCAACATTCTTTTGGGACTGCTTCTTGCGCCATTACTTTTGGGCATTATCAATAAAACCAAAGCGTCCTTTGCGGGAAGAACCGGCCAACCCCTGCTGCAGGCTTATTACGACATTCTCAAGCAACTGCAAAAAGGCGCTGTTTACAGCAAAACAACGTCCTGGATTTTTCGCGCCGGACCGGTGGTGGGTTTGTCCGCCATCCTGGTTGCGCTGACCATAGTGCCCCTGGGCGGCATTGCCGCGCCGCTGGCTTTCAGCGGTGATCTGCTGCTGCTGGCTTACATTCTGGGCACAATGCGTTTCTTTACCGTGATCGCCGCGCTGGACACAGGGTCAAGCTTTGAGGGCATGGGCGCAAGCCGTGAAGTCCTATATTCGGCGCTGGCTGAACCGGCATTACTCATTGGCCTTGCCGCCATCGCCAGGGAAACCGGCGTTTTATCTTTATCGCAGATGCTGCCTGCATCTCACCTTTTCGCACCGGAGGTTGTACTGGTTGTCGTAGCGCTCATGGTCGTTTTTCTGTGTGAAAACGCCCGCATTCCGTTTGATGATCCTAACACGCATTTGGAATTAACCATGATTCACGAAGTCATGGTGCTCGATCACAGCGGCCCGGACTTCGCTTTTATCCTGTATAGTTCAGCATTGAAACTATGGGTGCTGGGTTTGGTTATCGTGGGCATGGTATTACCGTCACCCGCCGGTGCTTTCTGGCCCATACCTGTTTTCACGGCTGTTTGCGGTCTGATCCTTCTGGCTATTATTGTAGGAATCATTGAATCGACCATGGCCCGGTTGCGCCTGCTTCGTATTCCGCAATTACTGGTAGCGGCAGGATCATTATCGGTATTCGCTTTTATTCTGGTCTTGAGGTAATCAAATGGACTCTCCGATCGAAATAATGATGATTCTGCTGGTGCTTTCCGATTTTTCTCTTTTGGGTTTAAGCCGTCTGCGAACATGTATCAGCATCGTTTCATTTCAGGGCATGCTTTTAGGTTTGCTGCCGCTGGTTACGCAATTGGGATCTATTACTCCCCGCCTGATGATGATTGCCGCGGCAAGTTTCATCATTAAGGGTTTTGTTTTCCCCTTCCTGCTAAAACGCGGAATTCGAGAAGCGGGCACGCAGCATGAAAGTGAACCTTTTATCGGCTATATCTGGTCGTTAATAGCGGGACTGGCTATGCTGGGTGTTTCCATGTGGCTCGGCACAAAGCTTCCGCTGTTTGCCGAAGGAAGCGGAACGCTTCTTATTATTCCGGCTGCACTGACAACTTTATTTACCGGCTTGTTCCTGATCATCGCGCGGAGAAATGCGCTTAATCAGTGCCTGGGTTATATCATTATGGAAAACGGAATTTACACTTTTGGTATTTTCTCCGTTGTGGAAATACCCATCCTCGTAGAACTGGGCATCCTTCTGGATGTCTTCGTCGCGGTGTTCGTCATGGGTATTGCGATTTATCATATTAACCGGGAATTTGATCATCTTGACTCTGATCGTTTAAACGTTTTGAAAGGATAAAACAAAACGGAAATGAATTACGAAATTGTTCTTTGGCTGCTGATATTAATTCCGGCAATTTCGGGATTAATCTGCGTGCTGGCCCCTTCGCCCAAGCTGGCCCTCGGCATCATGTGCGCCGGTGTTTTCAGTATGGCGCTGCTTGGATTATTGGCCATCGAGGTTGTATTACTGCAGGGAAGAATCTTGTTTGCCGCGGCGGACTGGCTGTTCATGGATGCGCTTTCCGCCTATAATCTTTTTGTCATGATTGTCGTTTATTGTTTGAGTTCCATCTACGCCTGCATCTATTTTCGGATCGAACTTCTGCATCAACACCTGACGATCAAACAAATAAGACAGTTCACTTCTCTCTGGTGCGGAGCACTGTCGGCCATGACGCTGGTCCTCTTATCGAATAATATGGGTATCATGTGGGTGGGAATTGAAGCAACAACTCTGATCACCGCTTTCCTGATTTGCGTTCATGTCTCTCGCGAATCCCTGGAAGCCATGTGGAAATATATTCTCATTTGTTCGGTCGGCGTTGCTTTTGCATTTATGGGCACACTGCTCGCCGCTGCATCCGCCAAAGGGGTGGGCCTGGGCAGTCATAATGCGCTGCTCTGGACAACACTGCGAGATAATGCCGCATCCCTTAATCCTGTGTTGATTAAAGCCGCGTTTATCTTTTTACTGGTTGGATATGGGACCAAGGCCGGCCTCGCCCCCATGCATAGTTGGCTCCCTGATGCACACAGCCAGGCCCCGGCGCCGGTGTCCGCTATATTTTCAGGGTTCATGCTGAATGCCGCACTGTACTGCATTATGCGTTACGTACCCATTGTCGAGACGGCAACAGGCCATACCGGTTGGGGGCTAAGGTTTCTTGTCGGTTTCGGCATCCTTTCCATCATTATCGCTGCAGCATTTATTATCTTTCAAAAAGACGTCAAGAGGCTGTTGGCCTACCACAGCATTGAACATCTGGGCATTATTGCCCTGGGCTTCGGGCTCGGCGGAGTAGGAACCTTTGCCGCGCTTTTCCATACGTTTAACCATTCTCTTTGTAAAACGCTTTCCTTCTTTGCCGCCGGCCGTCTCGGGCAGATCTATGAAAGCCACGACATGGAAAAAATGTCCGGATCCCTGCCTGTTTCACCCGTTTGGGGAATCGGAATTTTCGGGAGCCTTCTTGCCCTCATCGGCATGGCGCCTTTCGCGTTGTTCATGAGTGAATTTCAGCTCATCAAGGCTGCCGTTGATGCTCGCGCCTGGGTTGTGCTTGCTCTATTCCTTCTGGGCGCCGGTATCGTTTTTGTGGGGGCGCTGGGCCACGCTATCCCACTGGTCTGGGGGACAAATTCGGAGTCACCCAAGCCTGTCAAGGCCACTTTTTTTGAAGCATTTCTGGTCTTCGCTCCGCTTGCGGTCCTCCTTGTCCTCGGACTCTGGATGCCGCAATCTCTTTTTACTGCATTAAATTCAGCGGCTCATATTATCGGGATGACCGGCATGACCGTCGCGTCAGGAGTGGCGCCATGAGTCAATCCCTATTCAAAACACTGCGCAATTGCCAAACGGCAGCCATTGATAATGTTCCGCTGGTTTCTACAACCGCCTTCAGAAATGCCGTCATCCATGCAGCAGAAAGCGGTTCACGCATCTGTGCTTTTTTCGGCGTTCCTCAGGATCGTCTTTCCGGGCAGCTTGTGACCGAACAATTATCCCCGGCCGGCATCCGTCTGTTTGCCGTCCTTGCCAATGACCATGAGGGAATATTATTCATTACGTCAACCGACGTTCATGACTCCTATGACGCGCTGACTCCCGATTGCCCGCAGGCTCACTGGTTTGAACGTGAAATTTTCGAGCAATGGGGCATCGTACCGGAAGGCCACCCCTGGTTGAAACCGATCCGCTTCCATAAAACCTATAACAAAACTGAAGGCCGGAATAACGCCCATGAAACCATGATCGGCGTTACTGATTTTTTCCGGATGGAAGGTTCGGAAATTCACGATGTCGCTGTCGGGCCTGTCCACGCCGGCATTATTGAACCGGGGCATTTCCGTTTTCAATGTCATGGGGAAAATGTTTATCACCTGGAGATTTCGCTGGGCTATCAGCACCGCGGAATCGAACCTGCATTAATCGGCGGGCCGACCAAACGGACGTTGCCTTATATGGAAACTCTCGCCGGCGATACAACCATCGGCCATGCCATGGCCTACTCCCATCTCATGGAAGCCATGATGGGCGTCGCCGTTACACCGCGCGCACAGGCTATCCGCGGGATAGCACTGGAACTGGAACGCCTGGCCAATCACACCGGAGATTTGGGAGCGCTCGCGGGCGATGTGGGTTTTCTCCCCACAGCTTCTTATTGCGGACGCATTCGCGGTGATTTTCTGAATCTGACTGCTTTGCTTTGCGGCAGCAGGTTTGGCCGGGGTCTGGCGCTGCCCGGCGGCGTTGCTTTTAATCTTGACTCCAACCTGGTAGGGCAGCTCCAAAAGCGGCTGCGCCTGGCATTTGAGGATGTCACGGCCGCCGTCAATTTGCTCTGGGATACGCCATCGGTCATGGCGCGGTTTGAAAATACAGGCCGGATTTCAAAAGAAGCGGCGGAAAATCTCGGGCTGGTCGGTCCGGCAGCCCGTGCCTGCGACATCGTACGCGACGCCCGCTATGATCTTCCCTCCGGCATTTTCCGTTTTTCGCAAATGCCGGTTTCCACCTGGGGGACCTGTGATGTTTTTGCCCGCGCCTACGTCCGCTGGCTGGAAATTCAGCATTCCGTAACATTTATTCAAAACCAACTGGAGATGTGGCCGGAAGGAAAAACGGAAACCGAAATCAAGCAACTTGCGGGAAATTCTCTGGCGGTTTCCATCGTTGAGGGTTGGCGTGGAGAAATTTGTCATGTGGCGCTCACAGATTCCCGCGGCTTATTCAACCATTATAAAATCATCGATCCTTCATTCCATAACTGGATCGGGTTGGCCATTGGCTTGAGGAATCAACCGATCTCCGATTTCCCTCTTTGCAACAAAAGTTATAATCTTTCTTATTGCGGTCACGACCTGTGAGATAAATTATGATCAATGTATTATTAAAAACTGTAACCCAAAAAAACCGAACCATGGATTATCCAAAGTCCATACCTGCTCTGCCTGAGCGTTTCCGCGGCCTGCCGGTCATTGATCCGGCCAAGTGTCCCGCCAATTGTAAACTCTGCCTGGAGGCCTGCCCCACAGACGCTCTCCGGGACGGTTTGAAAATTGATTTGGGCCGCTGCCTTTTTTGCAATCAATGTCTGCGCGCCTGTCCTCATGGCGCCATCAGTTTCTCCCGGGATCATCGGCTGGCCACCCGAACAAGAAAAGATCTTGTTTTAAATGGCGCCTCTTTGAAATTGGCCGAGTCGCTGGATCATGAATCCCGCCGGTTATTTGGCCGTTCTTTTAAACTCAGAGAGGTGAGTGCCGGGGGGTGCAATGCCTGCGAAGCGGACACAAACGTCTTGAGCACTGTGGCCTGGGATTTAGGGCGATTCGGCGTGCAATTTGTCGCCTCCCCTCGTCATGCCGACGGTTTGTTTATTACAGGACCTGTTACCCGCAATATGCATCTGGCGCTTTTGAAAACCTATGAAGCCGTACCTGCTCCCAAGCTGGTTATTGTTGCCGGAGCTTGTGCCATTTCCGGCGGCCCCTTCATGGATCATCCCGAGGTGTGCAATGGCGCGGATTCGATGCTGCCGGTTGATTTATACATCCCCGGATGCCCGCCTCATCCCTTAACGATTCTTGACGGCATTTTGCGACTTCTGGGAAGATTGTAACAAATACGCTAGCGGGAAAGGAATAAGTCCTTTTTTACAATTGATCGACGCGGGGAAAAATAGTTTCAGATATTCTTTTGTTTACTTTGCTCTCGTTGCCTTAATTCCAGCCAGATTTCCTGCACTTTTTTTTCAGTTTCGCTGATGGTTCCCTGATTATTGATGACGATACTGGCCAGTTGAATTTTTTCGCGAATCGGCATCTGGCAGGACAACCTCACCCCCGCATCTTCGCGGCAAATGTTGTTTCGCACCATCAGGCGTTCAATCTGTTCTTCGGGCTCAATCATCACCAGAATCGTCAGATCAAACAGATGCTGCATCCCGCCTTCAAATAAGAGAGGAACGTCCGAAAAAACAATGGCGTGAGGGTTGAGTGCTTTAATTTTTTCCAGACGGCGCCACCACTCTTCAAAAATACGCGGGTGGACAATGACATTGAGTTTCTTCAGTTTTTCCGGATGATTGAAAACAACCGCGCCAAGCTTGTTGCGGTCGATTTTCCGGTCCGGCTGCAAAATGTCCTCGCCAAAATAGTCTACGACATCCTGCCAGGCCGCCTGTCCCGGTTCCTGAACCTCGTGAGCCAGGCGATCAAAATCAATCAGATGACCGCCCCGACGCACAAACATTTGAGATACGGTTGATTTTCCGCAGGCAATCCCGCCTGTCAAGCCGACATTTAACATGGTTTGTGATTCAATTCGAAAATCAGACGCAGCCCTTCCAGCGTCAGCATCTCTTCGATCTTGTCAATGCTTTTAGCTTCCTGGGCCACCACGCGGGCCAAGCCTCCCGTGGCAATGACCAGCGGCTTGGTTTTCACTTCCATTTTCATCCGCTCGACGATGCCGTCCACCAGCCCCGCGTAACCATACATGATACCCGCCTGCATGGCGCTGATGGTGTCTTTCGTGATTACGGTTTTTGGTTTGCTGAATTCCACACGCGGCAGCTTCGACGCCCGTTCAAAAAGCGCCTCGCTGGAGATCACGATACCGGGGGCAATGCATCCGCCCATATATTCGCCCTTGGACGATACATAGTCGAATGTTGTCGCCGTCCCGAAATCAACAATGATGCTCTCCTGATGGTATTTGGCAAAAGCGGCCACTGCGTTGACGATGCGGTCGGCGCCCACTTCTTTGGGATTATCATAAAAAATCGGCATACCCGTTTTGATGCCGGGTC
Organism: Smithellaceae bacterium; assembly: GCA_963682105.1. Lineage (GTDB taxonomy): Bacteria > Desulfobacterota > Syntrophia > Syntrophales > Smithellaceae > UBA8904. The sequence goes on along the minus strand of OY821638.1, from coordinate 4,753,749 downwards.
CCACAATCAACGGTTTGATGTTAAAATACTTGACGCACAGCGGTTCCAGAATATTGAGCATCGGCGGAACGACGCAGGAAATAATGATGTCCGTGACGGACTTGATCTCCTTGGCTTTCATCCGGCTGGACTGATACAGATTCGAAATCAAAACGCCGTATTCATCAATCGTATGATCGATCTCCGTGCGGATTCGCCAGTCATGAATCAAATTTTCTCCGTCAAATAAACCTAAAACCGTGTTGGTGTTACCCACATCAATCACTAAGAGCATATTTTCACCTCTTGATAATACTTGCGTCTCCTGCCGAAACATACAGTGTTTGCTCCGTATCGGTTTGCAGAATCAGAGCCCCGTCATCATGAAGGCCGGAAACGGTTCCGCTGATCACATCCTGATGAAATCTGACCTGCACCGCCTTGCCGACCATCGGGCTCATGCCGAGCCATGCCCGGCGAATCGGTTCGAAACCGCAATTCAGGAGCTCTTTATACCATTTTGACAAATTTTCATACAGGCGAATTATCACCTCCGAACGCGATATTTCACATCCCGCCTCAATGGCCAGAGATGTGGCAATCGTCCGAATATCGTCAGGTAATTGTTCCCGGCGGAGATTGACATTAATTCCGATGCCCACCACCACAAAATCAATTCCCGTATCCAGAGTTTTCATCTGCGCAAGAATCCCGCAGACTTTTTTTCCCCCGATCAGCACGTCATTGGGCCATTTGAGTTCGGCTTTACCGCCACAGTAGAAATTAAGAGTTTGAGCCGCGGCCACACCTGCGGCAATCGAGATTTGAGGCCCACGCGCCGTTTCAAACGCAGGACGCAAAATAACGGAAGTGTAAATATTGGCGCCCGGCGGCGAATGCCACACGCGCTGCATCCGGCCTTTCCCTGCATTCTGGCTTTCGGCAAGAATGACCGTCCCCTCCGACGCTCCCGCCACACCCAGACGAAACGCATCATCATTGGTCGAACCGGTTTCTTCGAAATAATACAGTTCGTGACCGATCAATTTGCCGGCCAGTTGTTCTTTCAGAGATTGTTGATTCCAGGTCATTGAATTATCTTTTGACGGGTTATGACGGTTTAACCATTCACTATAAGCTGCAAGCCATGAGCTGCGAGCTACGAGCTATGAGCCATTCCCCTTTACCAGCAGCGAAATATCCGCCGCCCGGACCGAGTGAGTGAGTTCGCCGATGGAGATCCAGTCCACGCCGGTGGCGGCGATGGAGGTGATGCGCCGCAAATTGACATTGCCGGAGGCTTCGGTCAGCGCTCGTCCGGCGACAAGATCGACGGCTTTTTTCATGGCGTTGTTCGTCATGTTGTCGAGCATGATGATATCGACGCCGCACCGGAGCGCTTCCTGCACTTCGCTGAGATTTTTGGTTTCGACTTCAATCCTCAGCTTTTTTCTCATAAATTTTCGCTGGGCGGCAACGGCAGCGGTGATGCCTCCGGCGGCTTCGATGTGATTGTCCTTGATCAGAACGGCATCATAAAGCCCGAAGCGGTGATTCCTGCCTCCGCCCAGACGCACGGCCATTTTATCCAGAATACGCAGCCCCGGCGCCGTTTTGCGCGTATCGAGGATTTTTGCCCGTGTGCCGCTCACGGCGTCCACGTACTTGGCCGTCTGCGTGGCAATGCCGCACATGCGCTGAAAAAGATTCAGAGAGACCCGCTCCGCCTGCAATATGGAAGACAGACTGCCTTCCACTTCGGCAATGACGTCGCCTTTTTTTACCCGGCTGCCGTTGGCAACCCGTTTTTTGACTTTTATTTTTTTATCGATGCATTTGTACGCCGCTTCGAAAACTTCGATTCCGGCGATGACAAAATCATCCTTGGCAACAGCCTGCGCCCTGCCCTTCTTTTGAGGACTGACGGTGGCCTGCGTGGTGATATCGCCCGTGCCGATGTCTTCGGCCAGGGCGGATTGAATAATTCTTTTTATTTGCGGAGAAACCATTTCTTATACCAAAACAAACTGTTTGATAAACAATGAACGGGAGGAAAAAATTACTTTTTCACCCTCCCTCAATCCCTCCCCTTGAGGGAGGGAGGAAAAGACAATCGTAGGAAACAGTCGCGGCCGTCCCTACAGATGAATATCTTTGAGCTTCTTGAGGGCGTTTTCCAGGGCGTTGAACTTTTCCTGGAATCCCTTGAGTTTGTCTTCTTCCTTCTGGATGATGTCCGGGGCGGCTTTTTCGCGGAAATCGCGGTTGGCCAGCTTTCTGGAGCTCTGTTCCAGATCCTTGTTCACTTTTCCCAGTTCCTTTTCCAGGCGCGCCTTTTCACCGGCGATGTCGACGATACCGGCCAGCGGAACGAATATTTTGGTCGAACCGACCACACCCGTGGCCACCCCTTTGGGTTCGGCGATGTTGACATCCGCGGAAAGCGACTCCAGATTCGCCAGATTGATCATGTAGCCCGCGCCGGCATCGATGACCTTTTTCGCCTGTTCGTCCGCCGTGGAAATGAGCACTTTTAATTTGAGAGACGGAGGAATCCTCATCTCTCCGCGGATGTTGCGAACGGACGTGATGAGTTCCATAAGCATTTCCATCTCTTTTTCGGCTTCTTTTTCGCTCCAGTCTTCGCGCGCAACCGGAAAGGCGCTGACCATGATGGACTGCTCGGTGCTTCCATTGAGGGTCTGCCAGAGCTCCTCCGTCACAAAGGGCATGAACGGATGCAAAAGCTGCATCATGACGCCGAAGACTTCTTTCATCGTCCGCTGGGTCGCGTGTTTCCGTTCGGGACCGATCTTGTCGTAGAGCGCCGGCTTGCTGATTTCCAGATACCAGTCGCAGTACTCATGCCAGATGAAATTATAGATGGCGGCGGACGCGTCGTTAAACCGGTATTCATCAAGACTTTTCGTCACGTCGGCAATGGTCTCGTTTAATTTCGCCTTGATCCATTTTTCCGGCAACGCATCGGGAGCGTCCAGCGTTGAGGCTTCATCGTAATCCTTGAGATTGTTAAGTGTAAGCTTTGCGGCATTCCAGATTTTATTGACGAAAAATTTGTACCCCTCAATGCGTTCCGGAGACATGCGCACGTCGCGTCCCTGCGCCGTGTAGGCGGCCAGTGTGAAGCGGAAGGCGTCCGTACCGTACTGATCGATCATCACGATCGGATCAATGCTGTTGCCTTTGGACTTGCTCATCTTCTCGCCTTTTTCGTCGCGCACCAGCGCATGCAGGTAGACATCCCGGAAAGGAACATCCTTCATGACATAAAGGCCCATCATCATCATGCGGGCCACCCAGAAAAAGAGGATGTCGAAACCGGTGATCAGAAGCGTGGTCGGATAAAATGTTTTGAGCGCTTCAGTCTTGCGGGGCCAGCCCAGCGTCGTGAAGGGCCACAGAGCGGAGCTGAACCAGGTATCCAGCACGTCCTCGTCCTGCTTTAAAGAGGTGCCGTCACAGATCGGACAGTTGGTCGGATCGACCGTCGAAACGATGACTTTGCCGCAGTCTCCGCAGTACCAGACGGGAATGCGGTGTCCCCACCAGAGCTGACGCGAGATGCACCAGTCGCGGATATTATTCATCCATTCAAAATATGTCGCTTCCCATGACGGCGGAACAATGCGTGTTTTCTTCTTCGTAACGGCGGCGATGGCCTTGGCGGCCAGCGGTTTGATCTTGACAAACCACTGTTTGGAAACCATCGGCTCGATATCCGTTTTGCAGCGGTAACACTGGCCGACGTTATGCATATAAGGTTCGGTGCCGACCAGATAGCCCTGCTTTTCCAGGTCGGCCAGGACATTCTTTCGGGCTTCGTAGCGGTCCTGCCCCTTGTAGGCGCCGCCGAACTCGTTGATAATGCCCTGCCCGTCCATGATGGATATGATTTCCAGGTTATGGCGCTGGGCCATTGCAAAGTCGTTGGGGTCGGAAGCGGGCGTGATTTTCACCGCGCCGGAACCGAAGTCCATCGTGACGTAATCATCGGCGATGATCGGAATCTTTTTATTCATGAGTGGCAAAATGACGAACTTGCCGATCTTGTCCTTGTAGCGCGGATCATCCGGATGCACGGCCACGGCCGTGTCGCCCAGCATGGTTTCGGGACGGGTGGTGGCCACCACGATGGCTCCGTCGCCATCGGCAAACGGGTAACGTATGTTCCATAAAAAGCTCTGATCCTGTTTGAATTCCACTTCCAGGTCGGAAATGGCCGTGTTACAACGGGGACACCAGTTGACGATGTAGTCGCCCTGGTAAATCATGTCTTCATTATAAAGCCGGACAAACACTTCACGGACGGCCTGCGAGAGGCCTTCATCCATGGTAAAACGCTGGCGCTCCCAGTCGCAGGAACACCCGAGGCGTTTGAGCTGATTGATAATGACGCCGCCGTATTTTTCCTTCCACTCCCAGACGCGGGCGATAAATTTTTCCCGTCCCAGATCATGGCGGGAAATTCCTTCTTTGAGCAATTGCTGTTCCACCACGTTTTGCGTGGCAATGCCCGCGTGGTCCATCCCAGGCATCCAAAGGGTATTGTAGCCCTGCATTCTTTTAAAACGGATAATGACATCCTGAAGCGTGTTGTTGAGCGCATGCCCCATGTGCAGGATTCCCGTCACATTGGGAGGGGGAATGACGATGGAAAATGCAGGCGCGTCGCTTTTATCCTGCGCGTGAAAATAATTTTTCTTTAACCAGTAATCATACAACCTTTTTTCGGCTTCGGCCGGTTCAAAGGCCTTGCCCAATTCTTTTGTTGTCATGTAATTCTATTCTCCTCGTCTGATACATAAAAAAGGGCTTGCGCCCTTTGACTTCGCTTCAGGGTATGTCGGTCTTAAATTTGAGGCGGGACAAAAGTCGTCCCGCCTCCTTCATTCGTTATGTAGCCACTGTCAATTAAATTTCAACTCTTCCTTCACCTTGCGGATAATTAACAGGGCATCCACGCCCGGCACGGATTTCATCGGCGCAAACTCTCCGGTGGAAATATCTTTCGCTTCCATGATTCCGCGGGACGTCACGACCATGACTGCGTTGAAATAAGGCAGATCGGAGCGCAGATCGGGGAAAGGAGAGGTTGAACCGATATACTTGTTTGCCAGCTTACTGTCTCCCGACACCTTGATCAGAATGTCTTCGATCATCATGGCGTATTCGGCCCGGGTCACCACTTCCGCGGGAGAGAAATTTCCGTTCGGATCATTTTCCAGCCCCCGTACGCCGATTTCCAGGATGCCTTCAATATCCGCTTTCAACGGATGGTTCGCAATGTCTTTGGCGGTTGATTTGACGGCCAGAGTCTTTTGAGCCGCCTTTTCCGGATCTTTGAAAGATGTATCAAAGTTCCTGGGGGTTCTCTTTTTATATAAAACATCAATTTTCAACTCTTCCAGGAACAAAGCGGCGGCGTCCGCACGAGTGATTTTTTCCACCAGGGCAATCTGTTTACCGGTCGCCGTTCCGGGCATGGCCCTCTGAACCTTCTGGATAAAGTTCCATTCCGTATCGGCTTTTCCTGCGTAGTCACCTTTCAGTTCCAGAACTTTTGTAAACATCTGGCCTGCCGCGTTGAATTCATACGCCTGCTTGTAGGCAAGGCCCATGAAATAGTAAGCCGCTGAACTTCTCGCATCCAGTTTGACGGCGTCGTCAAAATTTTCTTTGCATATCTTCAGCCACTTCTTTTCGACTTTGCTTTTGGAATGATAGCGGATATTCCCGATATAATAAAAAATCTTTTCATCATCGGTTTTAGCGTACTTTTCGGCTTTTTCAAGATTGTCCGCGGCGTCTTTATAATCGGCCGTATAGGTTTTGACCAGGCCAAGCCCCGTGTAGGCCCTGGAGAATTTATTATCGATGCTCAACGCCAGTTCAAATTCCCGCTGGGCGTCGGCGTACTTTTCATCATCGAGAAACTTCATGCCGGTAAAAACATGATGATCCGGCGTATCGAGCTGGCTTACCGGCACCCTCGGAGCGGGAGCGCAGGCAAAGAGCATCAGAGTCACAAACAGTACGGTAAGAAAAAGGCCTCTTTTTATTCCATGATTGCAAAACATATTGTGCTCCTTTCTTAAAAAGGTTTTTCCGACAAAATATCTTTCCCGCTATTTAATAAAAGCCTTGTATAATTAGCTTTTGTAAGATTTTAAGTCAAGTTAATAATATGGTTTTTCCGAAGAAGAACCGGACCTTTTCAGGAGATCAAGCGCCCCGGTAATCCGTTAAAATAATTTGTATTTCGATAAAAACTCATCCAGGCGTTTTTGGATGGACACCCGTTAATCCGGCGCAAACCAGCAGATGGTTTTATCTGCGGAAAACCACAGTCTGAAAAAGAAAACAAGCGTGATTCGGCATAAACGTAAGCGTAAAACATGTCGTCTTTGTCGCCGCAAGAAGTCTTTCCAGGCGCGACAGAAAATTTTCACGATCAGCATCGTCCAGAAATATCTTTCGACGCGCTATCCCCGGATCATCATATGATGACCAAAACAGGTGGTATCCATTCCTCATGTTTCCGGCCTTTTCTGTTCCTCGCTTCATCTTTCATCGCTAACCACCGGATGCTCTGAATGATTTCCTTTCGCCTTTTGTGCTTCGCCTCCTATTGCATCATCAAACGCACAATCAGAGAAACTTAGAAACTTACTTTTTTACGGGTGTCCCCTATGGGCACTATGGGCACCAAGATAATGATATCGTGGATCTTTTTTTTACTTCAATATTATATACAAATAAACTTTTTTCTTCCTCCTCCAAAGTATCAAAAAGCTCATTTGATATTAGCCATTTATAAACCTTGTCTTTTATCACTTCAGGATCGGTTAATCCAATAAGCGCATACAGCTGCATAATCCTATTGCCTATCTGGCCGGGTGTTTTTATTTTGCACCTATTCGTGTCTATAACCGGCAAAGGAATATCGATATCTATTTGTTTCTCACGAATAAAAGCAAGAACCTTTTGTCGTCTTGCCATCGCCGCTTGAAGACTCATTCTGTTTCTCCTTCTTTAAATATCGCATATCCACCTCTTTTACCTTCATCGCGATGTGTTTTCAGCGAATAAACGGGACACCCCAAGAATTCTAAGTTTCTATGAGGCAACTGACTGAGTGACAGGCTGCCGGAATTTCCTGATGTCCTCCATAAGCGCCACAAAATTTTCCGGCGCGTCTTTCTTCCGGGCGAAAAGTCGTCCACTGGGTTTTTTACCCGAAATTCTACAAAATCATTTCCCGGTCGATGATTTTTCGGAACGGTTTGGGTTCATGGTTGATGAATTCGTTATAGTCGCAAACGAATTCGATATAGGCATCCACATCCGCTTCGCCGTTTTTCATAAACGGATTTCGACTGCAACCAGCCATCGTTTTCAAGTCTTTTTTTATGGCCTGTAATTTAAAGACTATCAAATCATCCGGTTTTAAGACTCTGATTTGCAGCTCGCCGTTAAATATCGGCTTCATTTCCGCTCTTTCCAACATCTCCAGACTGGGTTGCCTGAAGGCGTGAATAAAATCAATTTCGCCAAATACTTTTAAGGGAGAAAGATACTGAGAAACATTTTCACTTTTAAAAAGGCATTCATAGCCAAGCCGAACCATGATTTCATTAACTTCCCCCATATCATCGCGATGCGCCAGAAAATCAATATCAGATGTCGCCCGACCAAATCCCCATAACCCCAGAGCAAAGCCACCCATCAACGCATAACGAATTTGGCATCTTTCAAAATCCGCTAAAACCTTTTTTAAAATGATTTTAAATTCCACAGGCGTCGTCCCCTATCATGGCGCAGCAGTCCATGGCACATCAAAGTCCAGTATGTAAATCATATTACCCCATCAGCGTGAAAAAAAATACTTTAAAATGATTTCAACATGATGAAGATTATATTTTGGGTGATAAAAATTCCTTCAGCCGGTTCTTAATGGTTTCCTGCTGATCCGGTGCAAACCAGTCGATGGTTTTATCCGCGGAAAACCATGTCATCTGGCGTTTGGAATAATGCCATGTATCGCGATTGATCTGATGAACAGCCTCCTCCCGGTTACAACGTCCCCTCAGAAAGTCGATCACCTGCTTGTAACCCAGCGATTGCAGAGGTTTGAGATTTTCACCGTAGCCTCTCGCCAGAAGGCTTTGCACTTCATCGATAAGCCCGGCTTCCAGCATTTTCGCAGTTCTGGCGGCGATCCTTTCTTTCAGAACATTGCGCTCGACCGAAAGCCCGATCTTCAAAGCCTCGTAAGGGCAATCGGAAAATGCATGTTTGAGCTGCAACGTCACAATCGATTCACCGCTTTGATCCAGCACTTCCAGCGCCCGGATGACGCGCACGGAATCGTTGGGATTGATCCGCAGGGCCGCCTGCGGGTCGCGATGCTGCAGGAGCCCGTAGAGGTATTCCCGTCCGCGGCGGTCGCGAAGGCTGCGGTAATAATTACGCAGATTTTCATCCACCGGCGGCGTTTCGATGATTCCGGAAAGCAGCGCCCGGATATACAAACCGGTTCCTCCGACGACAAAGACCGGCTTTTTCTTCCGGTTCAGGTCGTCAATGATACTTCGCGCCTGCTGGGCGTAAAGCGCCGCGTTGTAGTCTTCATCGGGATCGACCACATCGATCAGATGATGCGGCACACGGTTTCTTTCATCGAGGCCGGGCTTTGCCGTGCCGATATCCATGTAACGGTAAACCTGGAGAGAATCGGCGTTGAGAATTTCACCGCCCGCGGTTTCAGCCAGGTCCAGCGCCAACTGCGTTTTCCCCGTCGCCGTGGGCGAGCAGATCACGATCAGCGGAATCTTCGGCGCTTTATTTTCGTTTGAACAGTCGTTCGATTTCATAAAGTGAAAAATGGATGCTGACGGGGCGTCCGTGCGGACAGGTTGCGTTAAACGGGGTTTGCTCCAGATCGCGGCACAGGGCGGCGACTTCTTCCGCTGAAAGAGAGGCATTGGCTTTGACGGCGGCGCGGCACGCCAGGGAAGCCATGATCTTTTCCCGCCGTTCGATAAGCGACGGCGCGGCCTGCTGGTCGGCAAGCTGGTCGGCCAGATCGAAAATCATGTCCCTTGGAGAAATATCCGGCAGAGACGCAGGCAGCGATTTCACCACGACGGCGTCACGGCCGAAAACTTCAACCTCCAGACCGATATCACTCAGCATCGGAAGCGCCTCTTCAAACAGACTGATCTGCGAGGGAGGAAGGCTTACGACTTCGGGCATCAGAAGCTGCTGCCCGATCACCTTCCGGCCGGTGGAGGCTTTTAGGCGCTCCAGAATAATGCGTTCGTGCGCCGCGTGCTGATCGATCAGCATCAATCCGTCCGCTCCGCTGAAGACCAGATAGGTTCCTGCAAACTGCCCGAGATAAGTCCGGTCGGCAAATGTAATTTTTTTAGCAGATGATGCTTCTTCCACAAACAGGGGAACGTCGGGTTCTTTGATGCCGGTTCTTGCAAATAAATCCTCGTCGATGGCCTGCTGCATAGCCTGCCGTGAAAATATTTCCGGCGGACGGTCAGTTGCCGGATAAGACACCCTGGACCTCCAGAATCCGGAAGAGGCGGATGCCGTCTCCCGCGGCGTCAACCGATAAGCAAAAGCGTCCGGCGCTTTTTGGGTCGAAGCGAGCGCCTGCGCCACCGTTTTAGAAACCAGATCATAAACGTCGCGGGAATTCTTAAACCGCACTTCCAGTTTGGCCGGATGAACGTTGACATCCACTTCTTCGCCGGGCACGTCCATAAACAATACGGCAGCCGGATATCTGCGCGGTTCAATGACCTGCCGGTAAGCCGAAAGCAGCGCATGCGTCAGCGTGTTATCGCGGATGAAACGCGAATTGACAAACAGAAAAATATGTTTGGAATTAGACCGCGTATACTGCGGCGTCGAAATATATCCCCGCAGCCGCAAGGCGTCTTTTTGACCGGATATTTCGCGGCAATGGGCGGTGAAATCCTCTCCCAGGACCATGGCAATGCGCTCCGTCGCATTGCCGGTTGCCGGCGCGGCAAAGACCTCCCGACCATCGGCCGTGACCGTAAAACGCACTTCCGGATGCGCCAGCGCCAGGCGGGTGATCGCATCCAGACACGCAGCCTGTTCGGTGGCCTCGGTCTTGAGAAATTTCCGGCGGGCCGGAACGTTGGCAAAAATATCCGTTATGGTGATTTGCGTTCCGGCGCGGCACCCGGCGGGTGCAATGTCGGATATGGCGCCCGCCTGCGCCAGGGCTCTCGTTCCGGCCAGATCCTCCGGCCTTCGCGTCAGCAATTCCACTTGCGCAATCGAGGCGATGCTGGCCATCGCCTCGCCGCGAAAGCCAAATGAACCGGCAAAGTAGATATCATCAAGTTTAGTAATTTTACTTGTGGCGTGGCGTTCAAAAACAAGCGCCACATCTTCCCGTTCAATCCCCGAACCATTGTCGATAATCCGGACCGACTCGCATCCGCCTTTCGTCAGTTCAACGCGGACATCCGTCGCGTTTGCGTCAATCGAATTTTCAACCAGTTCCTTGACAACGGAGGCGGGTCTTTCCACCACTTCTCCGGCGGCAATCTGATTGGCCACTTCTTCGGATAAAACAACAATTCGCTTCGACACGATTTCTTCCTCATTACGGGAAACTGCATGCCGGCATTTCCAAATCAATGTAACATCGTACTTTCGTAGGGAACGGTTTGAAACCGTTCCCTACATTATTCAACGATATCTAAACTTGAATTACAAATCCCGGAAAAAAGCCGCAGCCACTGACGTTTTCGTGACTGCGGCCTTGCTTCTTTTTTACATGTTATTCCAGGTTAATCCAAAACAATCATCACGCGGCATTTTTTCATGAACGTCATCGTTTCCGCTGAGGCGCGAATGCTCTGGGCGTCGGCATTACTGATCACCAGGTCGGAGCGGCCGGGGCCGCTGGCCCGAAGGCCTTTCACCGTCAGGGGATTGGCCGTAACACGCTGGTTGCTCTGGGCAGCCGTAAGATCTCTGGCGTAACCGCTCATGCCCTGCTGGACGGCATATTCACGATCCACATTAGCGGAGCCGTAGACTTCCTTTCCGTCTTCATCATAAACGCGCGGCGACATCGCCGGACGCGCCGAAACACCGCGGGCATCGACCACCAGACCGGTATAGGCCGCCGGGGCAGGTGCAACCGGCGCCGGGGCCTTTACGGCCGGGGCGGGTGCGGGAGCCACGGAAGCAGGAGCCGGTGCGGGTGGCGGAACATCTCTTTTCTTATCCAGAGCCGTCGGCATAACGACGCGCGACAAATCGCCGTAAAGCGGCATTCTCATTGTCACTTCCACCGTCCCGTCCGACATGTATTCCTGCTTGACAACCTGTGCGCCTTTCACCAAACCTTCGACCTGCGTGTTGATCACATCGCTTTCCACCGTAAAGTCCTTGACGACGGTTTGCGAATCGATCCGGACGCCTTTGGTGATTTCCAGCAGGTTTCGCTGAGCATCGATTTTAGCGGCGCGCAGCGCCATCGGACGCGCGTTGATTTTCCCGATGGATCTTTCCGGAGGAGCGCCGATGCCGACCGCTTCAATATAGCCTGCCGACCAGTTCACCGATCCCTGGCCGATTTTTTCCACCCATTCCGACATGCCGATCTTATTCTGGCAAAAGCCTGACGTCGCAAGCAAAAGTAAAATCCCCGTCATCAGCGCGGTTGAAACGAACTTGATCTTCATATTCTCCTCCTTATGGTTATCGTTTAGAAAAAGCTTTACCTTTGAAATCCGGTTCAGAGATAACAAAATCTTCCCCGGCTTGCAACTCCGAATCGAGACATCCCGACGCCTAGCGGTTATCCCGCAAGCCGTTGGGATTTTCCTTTTTCAACCAGGGTTTAATGTTGATGTTTTCCCCCCAGATGATTTTCATATCCGGAGGCGCCGATCCCCACCAGTTGTTTCGTGCATCGATGTAAATCGACGACACACTCTGAATGGCCCAGACATTGTCGATAAAATTATTGTAAAAGATTTTCGGATTGGCTCTGCCGAAACAGACAATGGCGCCCTCCCCGGCATTGTGCGCAAAGGTGTTGTACGAAATGACCGGCGTCGCTTCCTTTCGGCAGTAAATGCCGCTTTGCGAGGAATGCCCGATGTAGCTGTGGGATATTTCCGGCGATCCGGCAAAGATGTCAAATGCCGTGGCGGCATATTTTATGATGCAATACGAAAAAGAGCTGTTGACCCGCGTGGGCTCGGCAAACTGCACGGCGCCGGCATAGAAACCGGGCGCAGGCGAGGAGGATGCCGCGGTAAAAACAATCGGTTTATCTTTCGTTCCCCTGGCGATGATTCCCCCGTTTTGTGTGACAAAGGTTGTTTTCTGTTCAAACTCCAAAACCACACCGGGGCCGATATAGAGCGTCGCGCCGCCGTCGATGACCACGTCCTTCACCACACGGTAGGGGCTCAGTGATGCAATCAGATAAGAGTCCGCCTTGATATGACCGCCGAGATGCTTGTCCAAAATCGGAACCGTCATCGGCTTTCCCTGCGGCCAGGGAGAGTCCAGCACGGACCGGATATCAATGCGTCCGGATATCCCGGCCAGAATCTCCAAGGGTTTGGGGGTATCCCACCAGTTGTCCCATGCTTTGACGGAGGCGCCGCCCGCGTTGATCATATTAAAGGGACCATTATCCATCAGATTATTCTGACGGATCACCGCCGTTCCGCCTCTTAAATCGATGCCGCTTCCGCGGTTGCGCGCTATCGTATTGTGTACGATTTCCGGAACGGAAGACTGCGCGGATATGCCGGCTCCGTCATTTTCATAAATGGAGTTTTCCAAAATTCTGGGAGCTGCCCCGTCAGTGACGGCAATGGCCGGTCCTTTGTTTTTGTACAGAATATTTCTATGGATCAGAGGTTTTGAAAACGCGCCGGAAACTCGAATCGCCTCCGCGTTTTGCGTAAACTCCGACTTTTCGATGAGCGGTGAAGACGCCTGGCAATGGATGGCTGTCCTGGCTTTGGCTATCCGGACATACGCGACCTTGTTTTCCCTGTCTTTGACGCCGGAAAATGAAATCCCGGGCCAGAGCCTGCCGTTGGCGGCGTCAAAGCGGATGATATGATCGTTGTCGCCTTCCGCCGATATCCGTCCTTCAATAATCAGTCCTCCGCCCTGGGACTTGATTTCCGTCCCCGGCTCTATCTTCAAAAGCGCTTTATTCTTTACGATCACGTCAGACTCTAAAATGTAAGGACTGGCGCCTGCATGCCATACGGTATCCGTCTCGAGGGCGCCGGACACGACGGTCGGCCCCGGCGGCACCGCCACGCCCTGCCCCTGCAGCGTCAGGCTTTCATTGCCGGCAAAATCAACCGCCGACAAACGGTAAAAGTATGTTTTAAAGTTGACGAGGTTCTTATCCGTATCAACGAACTGTGTAAATTCCGTTTTGCCCACCGGAACGTAACCGGTCAGCGGCGATTCCGAACGGTAAACATGATAACCGGCCAGATCGGCGGCGTCGGTTTTTTTCCAGCTCAATCCGATCAGTTTGTTACGGCCGGCGCTCTTGAACGCCGTGGGCTGATCCGGAGCGGTTGTATCGATTGTCACCGAACTGACGGCATCCACCCACTGGCCGACATTGCCGGCATCGTCTTTCAAATAACCCGTCACAATGGCTTTTTCGACATTATCACCCGGCAGAACCTTATAGACGCCGTAGTAGCCGCCCGGCTCAACTTCCTGCATATCGATTCTTCTTTTAAAGGCGCCCAGATCAAAATAAGCGCGCATTTTTGGGGTTCCCTGGATGACGACCTTGATTTCATCGCCGGCTTTTTTCGGAACCCCTTTGGTATCCTGCGTTAAAAGTGTAATCATGGGCGGACGGCTCACTTCAGCCAGAGAAGGCGTCGGAATGGTTTTAACCATTTCACGGAACAAATCGTCATTGGCGCGCAAAAGCTGAACATCACGGACATTGAGCGCCGTCACCACCACCGTCGCGACAATCCCCACGGGATTGGTTGAAATACCGCCTTCGTGTTTGCGCACGGTATGTTTTCCACTCCACAGAAAATTCCCGGTTTGAGTATCGTACATTTTGACTTCCGCGCCGACCGACACCTGTGAATATAAAACAGCGAAGAATTTATCGAAATTGGAAATGGAGCCAACAACAACGGCATCCACACCCAGAATTTTTCCCAGTTCCTGGGGCTTCATTTTGCTGATGGCGTCCGGATCGGTAAGCCCCGCTTTGGCCAGCAGATCGTCGATTTTGTACAGTTCCATATCCTGAAACGGCAATGAGCTGAAATGATTATAGAATCCGCGCCGCATCACATCCACGGCTTCTTTTTTATCGGAAAGGTTCACAAACGGCAATACCGCCACTGTTTTGGGAACATGATCCTTCATGTAAGGATCGACTTTGTAATCTCCCTCAAACAAATTCCTGATTTCCGGCATAATAAGAGTGGTTTTCGTGGAAACAAGACAGCTTTGCAGGAAAAAAAGCGCAGGAAGAATCAACAGTATTGACAGTTGTTTTATTTTTTTGTTCATGGCCTGTCCTCCATCGGGCTGGAGTGTTATTCTAACACAAACAAAACGCCGCATTAACTATTATTTTAATGGCGCGGCCTCAGCAAACTGAGCAGGTTCTGCTCGTTAACTGCTTGTAATAATCCGAAAATGCCAGTTGCCAGGGCTGCATCGTTTTCCCCGTAACCGTTATAAATTTCTGAGCGCTCAAAACACTGTAAGCCGGCCGTCTGGCCGCCCGCTGCAAGTCGCCGGTTTTGATGGGCAGTAATTCAACTGTGTCCATATGCGCTTCCTGCAGGATTTTTTTGGCAAAATCATACCAGGTGCAAAAGCCGCGGTTGGTGACATGGAAAATGCCCCGGGCGTTTTTATCGACCAGCAATTCCGTGGCTGCCGCCAGATCGCGTGTACAGGTGGGCGAGCCCGTCTGATCGTCCACCACCGTCAGCTTGCCTGTAGCCTTTGCTCGATCAAGAATGGCTGTGACAAAATTTTTGCCTTTGGCGCCATAGAGCCAGGCGGTTCGGATCAGGATAAAATTGTCCGTCAGATGACGCAGGTGATGCTCGCCGGCCAGCTTGGACGCCCCGTAGGTATTGAGCGGGTTGCAGGGATCTTCCTCCGTGTACGGACGGCTGCCGCTGCCGTCGAAAACATAGTCGGTGCTGTAGTGAATCACCGGAATGTTTTTATCTTTACAGGCTTCGGCAATATTTTTTACGCCTTCGGCATTAACCGCAAAGCAAGTCTCTTTATCCGTTTCACAACCGTCCACGTTGGTGTAGGCGGCGGCATTGATCACCAGTTGCGGTTGAATGTCGGCTACAGCTTTGCGGCAATCGGAGGCGCGTGTAATGTCGATGTCTCCCATATCCATGCCGACAACTTCATGACGGTATCGAAACTGAGCCATCAAATCGCCGCCCAGCATTCCTTTATGTCCCAGCAGCAGTATTTTCACCCTAGTAATGAACCTCCTTTAAAAAAAGTCCGCAGGCGGGCGCCGCCACGCCGGCTTTGGTCCGGTCGCGTGATGCGATAATTTCCGGAACGTCCCGGGGGGCGAGTTTTCCCCTTCCTACATCCACAAGCGTTCCGACAATATTGCGAACCATATGCCGCAAAAACCCGCCGGATTCAACCGTAAATTCCAGCATGCCGTCGGCGCCTGCCTCAATATCCATCCGGGTCAGCGTGCGGACACGGTCCTGAATATCGCAACCCGTCGCGCAAAAACAGGAAAAGTCGTGCTCACCTAAGAGATAAGACGCCGCCTCGCGCATACGCTCCACATTCAGCGGAAACCGGACAAACCAGAAATATTGCCGTCCCAGCACGGGCCGCAGGCGCTGATTGCGAATCCGGTACAGATATACTTTTCCCTTCGCATCTCTGAGCGCGTTGAAATCCGGGGACGCTTCCTGCAGCTCCTTGACGACAATATCTTCAGGCAGAACACTGTTGACACCCAGAAATATTTTACTTGCGGGAAGCGGACTTTCCGCCCGAAAGCTTGCCACCTGATTGAGCGCATGCACACCGGCGTCCGTGCGCCCGGACGCAATGATCGAAACCTTTTCTTTGAGAATGCATTCCACAGCCTCTTCCAGAACGTGCTGGATGGACAAACCGTTTAGCTGTCTTTGCCAGCCGCAGTAGGCCGCGCCGTCATATTCCAGAATCATTTTTAAATTGCGCATGTTTACAAATCAGACTTGCCACTTTTTTCTAAAAAGGTTAAGCATTGCCGTCCTTTGGGCAGGGCGGCCTTTCAGGATTTCCTTAACCGGACGCGATAGTAGCCCACGGAGGGACACGGGTCAAGATAAAAACAAAATATGAATATATAAAGGAGATTCTCATGAGCGAGGATGAAAAACAGTCAACAACACAAGGTAAGATCCGGAATTTCGAAACCAGGGTTCAGGCGCTGACACAAATGGGCGGCGCCAAGGCCGTTCAAAAGCAGCACGACGGCGGAAAACTGACCGCCCGCGAACGTCTCGATGTTCTGTTTGATCCGGGTACGTTCCAGGAAGTGCAGCTTTTTGTTTCCCACCGCTCCAATCTGTTCGGCATGGACAAAAAAGATATTGCCGCCGACGGCGTGATCACCGGATTCGGCAAAGTGAACGGCCGCACTGTTTTTGCCGCGTCGCAGGACTTTACCAGCGCCGGCGGCACACTGGGTGAAATGCACGCCAAAAAAATCTGGAAGGTCATGGATATGGCTCTCGACGCGCAAAAACCGTTTATCGCCATCAACGATTCCGGCGGCGCGCGCATTCAGGAAGGCGTTCCTTCACTGGAAGGCTACGGCGGCATCTTCTATCGCAACACCATGGCATCGGGCTACATTCCTCAGATTACCGCCATCATGGGACCGACGGCGGGCGGCGCGGTTTATTCACCGGCTCTCACAGACTGGATCTTCATGGTCAAAGAAAAATCCTACATGTACATCACCGGGCCGGAGGTCATTAAGGCCGTCATCGGAGAATCCGTCACGCAGGAGGACCTGGGCGGCGCGGTGGCGCATGCATCCAAAAGCGGCGTCTGCCATGTCGTCACGGAAAACGACACGGACTGCCTCAACAAGATCCGGACACTGCTTGCGTATCTGCCGGACAGTTGCAATGCTCCGCTGCCCGAGGTGGAGTCAGCCGACAGTCCAGACCGCGAATGCCCCGAACTCAATAAGATCATCCCCGACAGGGCGGTCCGCGCCTACAACATGAAAAACATCATCAAATCGGTGGCGGATAACGGCGAAATGTTCGAGTTGCACGATCAGTGGGCGCAGAATATTATCGTCGCCCTCATCCGCGTCATGGGCAAACCGGTGGGCGTCATCGCCAACAACCCCATGTTTTACGCGGGCGTGCTTAACGTCAATGCGTCGGATAAAGCCGCGCGCTTTATCCGTTTCTGCGACGCTTTCAACATTCCTCTTCTGACCTTCACCGATGTTCCCGGCTACATGCCCGGCACGGAGCAGGAATGGGCGGGCATCATCCGCCACGGCGCAAAGCTTCTGCATGCCTATTCGGAAGCCACGGTTCCCAAAATCACGGTCGTCACCAGAAAAGCATACGGGGGCGCCTACATCGGCATGTGCTGCAAGCAGTTGGGCGCGGATTACGTCATGGCCTGGCCGACGGCGGAAATCGCCGTGATGGGCGCGGAAGGCGCCTGCAACATTATTTACAGAAGCGAAATCGCCGCAGCAGTTGATCCGGTCGCCAAACGCGCTGAACTGATCGCCGGCTACGAGGAGAAATTCAATAACCCGTATTTCGCCGCATCACTGGCCGCCATTGACGAAGTGATTCTGCCTGCCCTCACCCGCAAGCGCATCATCGCCGTGTTGGACGCCATGAAAGACAAGAAAGAAGCCCGACGGATGAAGAAACATAACAATATTCCACTGTAGGGAACGGTTTCCAACCGTTCCCTACAGACTGAAGTCCGAAGGTAGAAGGCTGAAGGCAAAAACAAAACACTTAAGCGGAGCGACACCTGATGAAATGAATAACGCCGAAGGCGCTCCCATAAAACCTTCAGTCTTCAACCTTCGGTCTATTTACCTTTTGTATAATGAAAAAAACGATTCGACATCAGGCCGTGGACATTTTGAATGCGGTTGCAAAAAGCGAGGCATTTGCGGGCGATCTGCTGGATGCCTGTCTGGATGAACAGAATCTCTCCGGAACGGCAGACGGACGGCTTTTGACGCATCTGGTCTACGGCGTGCTGCGGCAGAGAGGCCATCTGGACTGGATTCTGAGCAAGCTCTATAGTGGAAAGTACGCTAAAATGGAAGAGAACATTAAAAACATTTTGCGGACCGGCCTGTATCAGCTCAAATTCAGCGACCGGCTTCCGGCTTTCGCGGTGGTCGATGAGGCCGTCAAAATTGCGAAGAAAATTGCTCCGGCCGCTTCCGGATTGACCAATGCCGTGTTGCGCGGCTATCTGCGCGATGCCGGCAAGATTGCATTTCCCGCCGGTGACGGGCAAACGGCTGATTACATTGCAACATTCTATTCCCATCCTTTATGGCTGGTCAAAACCTGGCTGGACGTTTTCGGCCGGGAAGAAACCATGGCCATGTGCCGGATGAACAACGAACAGCCGCCCCTTTCGCTGCGTGTCAATACGCTGAAAATATCGCGAGGGGAAATGGCTGAAAGACTTCAAGCCGACGGCTTCGACTGTGAGATAAGCCGGTTTTCACCCGACGGAATCAACCTGATGGAATCTCCTCGCCCCATTCAGAAAACAACTTTTTTTAAAGACGGATTGCTGCGCATTCAGGATGAGGCGGCGCAGCTTGTTTCTTATCTCGTCAATCCCGCAGAAGGAGAAAATATTCTGGATACCTGCGCGGGAAGCGGCGGTAAAACATCCCATCTGGCGGCGCTCATGAAAAACAACGGCCGGATTGTGGCGCTCGACCGGGACGCAGGAAAACTCAAGCAGTTGAAAACGGAGGCCGCCCGTCTCGGCATTTCTATCATCGAAACCCGACCGGTCGACCTTTGCCTTCCACTTCCGCCTGGTTTCTCTAAAAAATTCGACCGAGTACTAATTGATGCCCCCTGCTCCGGCACCGGAACGCTAAGGCGCAATCCGGAAATTAAATGGCGGTTAATATCAGACGACATTCCAATGTTTTCAGCCAAACAGCTTATGATCCTCAACCATGCAGCCGAAGCAGTCAAAAAAGGCGGCTGTCTGGTCTACTGCACCTGTTCCGTCCTGCCTTTGGAAAATGACCATGTCATGCGGCAATTTCTGGCCAATCATCCCGAATATTCCGTTGAAATGGCCCTGCCGGCTTTGCCATCCGTTTTGACGGATAGTCGTGGATTTTTCAGAACTTATCCGCATCGCCACACCATAGACGGTTTCTTCGGGGCTATTCTGAAACGCCGGATTTAAATTGACGAACAAGACACAATCATGCTAGCTTACGCACCCATAATTTCTTAAGGAGCAGCCATGTTTATTCAACAAATGCAAGTCGGTCAAATGGCGGTTTTTGCCTATCTTGTCGGGGATCCGATCACCGGTGATGCGCTGGTCATTGATCCCGCGGACAACGTAAGAGGCATTCTGGATGTGGCCCAAAAAAATAAATTGCACATTAATTATATCGTCAACACCCACGGACATGTGGATCACATCGGCGGCAACGCCGAGATGCAGAAACTGACAGGCGCCAAAATTGTTATCCATGAAGAAGACGCCGTCATGCTGACCTCGACGCCTGCGGCCATGCTGCGCATGTTCGGTGCGGCGCAATCTCCTCCGGCGGACATTCTGGTTCGAGACGGCCAGACCATCTCCGTGGGAAATGTGGATTTGAAAGTTCTCCACACCCCCGGACATTCGCCCGGCGGTATGTGCCTTTATACACCCGGCTACGTCTTTACCGGCGATACATTGTTTGTGGAAGCGATCGGCCGCACCGATTTACCCGGCGGTTCCTGGCAAACCATGTTCAACGCCATCAAAACCCGGCTTTATACGCTGCCGGACGATACAAAAGTGCTGCCCGGCCACAATTACGGCCGGATGCCTTCATCCACCATCGGGCATGAAAAACAATACAATCCATTCGTTCAGTAAAGGAGCGGACACGCCATGACAAAAAGTATTTCACAAACCAATTTCACGAAGTTGAAGTTCCTCAGCCGCGGCAAGGTGCGTGATCTTTATGCCGTACAGGATTATCTGCTCATCGTCGCCACCGACCGGATTTCGGCCTTCGATGTCATCATGCCCAATCCGATTCCGGGCAAGGGAAAAATCCTCAATAAAATGTCCGTATTCTGGTTCAAGCAGATGGAGAGCATCATCGGGAATCACATTGTTTCCACGGATGCAGCCGATTTTCCGCCGGAATGCGCCCCCTATTATGAAAACCTGAAAGACCGCAGCATGCTGGTTAAAAAAGCGACGCCGCTTCCGGTGGAATGCATCGTGCGCGGTTATTTGACCGGCTCCGGATGGAACGACTACCGCCATAATCAGACGGTTTCCGGCATCAAACTTCCGGATGGTTTAAAGGAATCCTGCAAACTGCCGCAGCCGATTTTCACGCCAACGACCAAAGCCCCGGAAGGCGAACACGACTCGCCGATCACCCGCGCCGAAATGGAAGATATCGTCGGTGTGGAACTGACCGATCAGGTCATTAAAGTGTCGCTGGCGATTTATGAACGCGCCGCCGCTATCGCGCTGAAAGCCGGCATTATCATCGCCGATACGAAAATGGAATTCGGCCTCCTTGGCAAGAAACTGATTTTGATTGATGAACTTTTGACGCCTGATTCATCCCGTTTCTGGCCTGCCGATGAATATGAAGAAGGCCATTCGCAAAAAAGTTATGACAAGCAGTTTCTGCGCGATTATCTGCTTTCTCTTCACTGGAACCAGAAGCCGCCTGCGCCCGAACTGCCGCCCGACATCATTGAAAAGACCCGGGCGAAGTATGAAGAAGCCTTTTCCCGTCTGGTAAAATAATTTTGCCATTGACAGATTAAGAACCGTTATTACATTACGCCGTGTTTATCCGCACGGCGTCATTTTTTTTCAGGAGGAACGCCTTGAGCAAGAGGAAACTGCCGGATTACCGACTAAAACAAAAAATATTATATATCGATAAGACCTCCCCGGAAACGCTCGCTCGCTACGGAGATCTGTATATGGAACAAGACGCGCTCTCCGACGCGCTGGAATTTTTCATCAAAGCCGGAACTCCGGCAGGCCTGGGAAAAATTAAAATTCTCGCCCTGGAGAAAGGGGATGTTTTCCTTTTCCAGAGCGCAGCGAAGGCCCTCCAGCGTGAGATTTCGCCAAAAGAGTGGGAAGACATCGCCCGCCGGGCCACAGATCAGAAAAAATATTCATTTGCCCGATACGCTCTGGAAAAAGCCGGCAATGCGGAATTACTGAGCGCGCTTACGAATAAGATAAAAGCGGAGGCTGCAGAAAAGCACTCATGACCAAGAAGGATTACTACGAGATTCTGTGCGTTGCCAAAACGGCCACAGATGACGAAATTAAAAAGAGTTACCGCAAAATAGCAATGCAGTGCCACCCCGATAAAAATCCGGGAGACAAACAGGCGGAGGAACGATTCAAGGAAGCAGCCGAAGCCTATGAAGTTTTAAGCGACAGGCAAAAACGCGAGATCTATGATCATTACGGCCATGCGGGCTTGAGCAACACCGGCTTTCAGGGGTTCAGCGGCTTTGACGACATTTTTTCCAATTTCGGCGATATTTTTGAAGATGTTTTCGGCTTCGGTCAGACGCGCGGACGGGGACGCAGCAGATCCGGCGCACGGGCCGGCGCCGATTTGCGCTATGATCTGAGAATTACATTTCTCGATGCCGCCTTTGGCGTGACCAAAACCATCGATCTGGAAAAACTGAATACCTGTTCAGGTTGCGAAGGCACCGGCGCTGCTCCGGGCTCATCGCCTTCCACCTGTCCAACCTGCCACGGAAGAGGCCAGGTCGTGCAGTCCAGTGGATTTTTCACCATCAGTTCCACCTGCCCGCACTGTCACGGCCAGGGGAAATTCATTACGAAACCCTGTAATATCTGCCGCGGTACGGGAAAAGAAAGAAAACTGAAACAGGTCGAGTTAAAAATTCCCGCCGGCGTAGAAACCGGTTCCCGACTGCGTCTGCGCAGTGAAGGAGAAGCGGGGGAAATGGGCGGCCCCAACGGCGACCTTTATGTCTTTTTGCAGGTGGAAGAGCATGATTTCTTCGTCCGCGATCAGGACGATATTCTCTGCCGCGTTCCCATTACCTTCGTGCAGGCCGCACTCGGCGCAACCATCGAGGTCCCGACGCTCAAAGATACCGAGAAAATCAAAATTCCGAAGGGAACGCAAAACGGTCATCTGTTCCGCCTCAAAGGCAAAGGCATTCCCCATGTGCGCGGCTACGGACGGGGTGATCAAATCATCGAGGTTCACGTGCAAGTTCCAACTCAGATCACGCGGAAACAGGAAGAATTGCTGCGGGAGTTCGAAAAGGCAGGCTGATTTCATTTAACCGCAACGTCCGACAATCAAGTTGCAAACCGTTGAACAATATGTTTTAACCGGATCAAACTCAATGATCTGGAGGAACAAATATGAAAAATAATCTATACCGTCTGATCGTCTGCTTATTTGTTCTTTTTCTTTCCGGTTGCGCAACCGCGCTGGTCGTAGGAGGAGCGGCGGTCGGCGCCGGAACGGGAACATACCTTTACGTCAACGGCGAACTCCGTACGGACTATTCCGGATCCTTTGATAAAGTGTGGGCGGCCTGCGAAAGAACAGTCGCAGAATTGCGCGGCACCGAAGTGCAACCATCCAGAGAAATCGCCAGAGGTTCCATCAACACCGTCATCAACGATGAAAAAGTAAAAATCGAAGTCACCTATCGGGCCAAAAATCAAACGACCGTCGCCATTCGCGTCGGATGGCTCGGGAATAAAATGTCCTCTCAACTGCTGCATGACAAAATCGCGGCGAACCTGGCCAAACTGTAATCGCCGTTAATAAATCCAACCACGGACGGACGTTCCGCATGAATAAAAAACTTCTCTTGGGCATTGTGCTGAGCATTGTATTAATTTATTTCTCCGTCCGCGGCATCAATTTCAAAGATACATTGCAGCATCTTCAAAAGGTTTCTCTGGGGTACGTCGCCCTGTCTCTTTTTTTTATTGTTCTGATGCAATGGCTTCGTTCCTACCGCTGGGGTGTGATTTTGAATCCGCTGCAGAAGCTGGATCAGTTCACGCTTTTTTCGGTAACCTCCGTGGGATTTCTGGCGATTATCGCCATTCCGGCCCGCATCGGCGAGCTGGCCAGGCCCTATCTGATCGCCCGAAAAAGTTCCATTAAAATGTCATCGGCCCTCGGCGCCGTCATTGTCGAGCGGGTGCTCGACAGCCTGGCCGTGCTGGCTATTACGGTTGTTGTTCTGATTCTACAGGATCTTCCCTCCTGGATGATTAAATCCGGCATTCTTTTTTTCATCATTACCATGTTGTTGATTGTCTGCATCATCGGGTTGATCTGGCGCAAAGATGCGGCCGTCAAAATCATTGACCGGATTCTGAGGCTTTTGCCGGGAAAACTGGCCGACAAGGTCAATGCCGTCATCCATCAATTCATCGACGGTTTTCAGGTCATCAAGGACGTTAAAACTCTCGTGTATTTATTGTTCCTGTCCGCGGCCGTCTGGCTGGTGGATGTTGCCGCTATTTACAGCCTGATTCTGGCCTTTGGTTTCCAACTGCCGGTTCTGGCCGCCTTTGTCGTGATGGTGATTCTTATCGCGGGCATCGCTATTCCCACGGCGCCCGGATTCATCGGCAACTGGCATTTCGCATGCATCCTGGGGTTAAGCCTCTTCGGCCTGCCCAAGCCGGAAGGATTTTCGTTCGCCCTCGTCTACCATCTTGTGGCAATCGCACCGGTCATCATTTTGGGCGTGGCCTTTCTGCCGTTCAACAAGTTTTCAATATCGGATATGACGAAGCAGGCAGATCAGCCGGATAGGCTGAAGGCTGACGGCTGAAGGCCGAAGACCGAAGGTTACAGGGAGGCGCTTCGCGCCCGGATTTTTTGGCTGGTTCAATCTTTTAGATTGAACCTTTGCGTTTTAACATTTAGAGCAAGATGAAATTCTTGGTTCAATCAGCATGATTGAACCAACAGAGAGCCTATTTTAACCTTCAGCCTTCAGCCTTCTACCTCGTCTTTTTCGTTATTTGTCGTCCTTCGTCACCACTTTCAGCGATTTGAGCTTTTTGTGCAGATTGCTTCGTTCCAGGCCGATGGCTTCGGCGGTTTTGGAAATGTTGCCGTCGAATTCTTCGAGCTTTTTGAGAATGAACTGCCTTTCAAAATCCATGCGGGCATCCCGCAAAGAATCGCCGGCAATCAAAGATTCCGACGTCATTTCATCATGAATTGCCTTGATGCCGAGCTCCGGAATATCCTCGGCTTTGATTTCGCTGGAAGGCGTCAGAATAATCATCCGTTCGATGATGTTTTTCAACTCCCGGACATTGCCCGGCCAGTCATGCGCTTTCAGGCATTCCAGAGCATCTTGGGTGAGTATCTTTTGTGATTGCCCCTCTTTGGCGGCAAAATCCTGCAGGAACCGCTCGGCCAAAGCAGGAATGTCTTCCTTGCGGTCGCGAAGCGGCGGCACACGAAGGGGAATGACATGGAGGCGATAATACAAATCCTGACGGAAACGCCCCGCTTCCATTTCTCTTTCCAGATCCTTGTTTGTTGCAGCCAGCACCCGCACGTCCATATCGATGACTTTATTGCCGCCGACGCGTTCAAATTTCTTTTCCTGGAGAATCCGCAGAATTTTAGCCTGCGCTTTGAGACTCATGTCGGCGACTTCATCCAGAAAGATCGTGCCCTCGTGCGCCAGATCAAATTTTCCCCGCTTTTTTTCGGTCGCCCCGGTGAAAGCGCCTTTTTCATGCCCGAACAATTCGCTTTCAATCAATTCTTCAGGAATCGCCGCACAGTTGACTTCCACGATGGGTTTATGCGACCGGCGGCTTAAATGATGAATGGAACGCGCAACCAGTTCCTTGCCAGTGCCGTTTTCACCCATGATCAGAATCCAGGCATTGGTCGGGGCAACGATGCTGATCATTTCCTTGAGTTCCGTAATCAGGGGACTGGCCCCAGTCAGTTCATATTGATGCGAAACTTTCTGCTTTAATAAAATATTCTCTTCTTCCAGACGGACGACATTGAGCGCGTTGTTCACCAGAATGATGACTTTATCGAGCGACAGGGGTTTTTCTATAAAATCAAAAGCCCCGAGTTTCGTTGCTTTAACTGCGGTTTCAATCGTGCCATGTCCTGACATCATGATGACCAGAACATTGGGATGCGCTGCCTTGATGGCTTTGAGCGTATCCAGACCATCCATTCCGGGCAGCCAGATATCCAAAAGCACCAGTTGAGGCATTTCTTCAGCCACAATCTTCAAGCCCTCTTCACCGCTGCCCGCCGTCAGGGCCTGAAAGCCTTCATCTTCAAGAATGGCCTTGAGCGATTGACAGATACTGACTTCATCATCTACGATCAGAATGGTTTCATTCATAAAAGTCTCTTCTTCGCCTTTGATTTATAAATTAAACTTCCGTAACCGGCAACTGAAAAGATACGATCGTTCCCGTCGGATAGTTGTCGTTGATGCTGACCTGACCTTTATGATCGGAGATGATGGAGCTGACAATGGCCAATCCCAGCCCCGTTCCCGACTTCTTGGTCGAAAAATAAGGTTCGAAAACCTTCTGCTTGTAACTTGCCGGCACGCCAGCGCCGTCGTCCGCCACCGCCACGGTCACTCTTTTACGAGCCTCGTCATAGCGGATGAGAACGGCGATATGGCCCGTTTTTTTATTGAGCGAAGCCACGGCATTATCCAGCAGATTAATCATCACGCGATTGATCTGTTCGGCATCCATATTGAACCGGGGCAGGTTCTCCGCCTGGCGGAACTCAAAGTTAATATCCTTATGCGAATCCACGAAAAGCGCAACCGCTTCGGCGACGACCGCATTGAGGTCGTTGGGCGCCAGGGTTGTCACCGGCATTCGCGCATACCGGGAAAATTCGTTGACCAGATTCTTCAGCACCTCAACCTGATCGATAATGGTCTGTGTGCACTCTTTGAAAACCGATCCTTCCTCGCCCAGTTTGTCTCCGTATTTCCTCTGCAGGCGCTGCGCGGAAAGCTGAACCGGTGTGAGCGGATTTTTGATTTCGTGCGCCATACGTCGGGCCACTTCCCGCCAGGCCGCGGCGCGTTCGGCCTTCTGCAGAGCCGTCAGATCTTCAAAAACAACGACGACGCCCGAATCGTTGCCTTCTTCATCTTCGATCATCGTCAGCGTCAGAAGCGCCGTAATGGCCTTTTCCCGCATCATCAGTTCCAGTTGTTTAACCAGAATCCGTTCGTTGTTTTCGCGCATTTCCTCCACAAATGAATCAACCAGCGTCAGATGTTCCTCCAGCAGAAACTCCCGATAATTTTTATGAAGAAAATGAGAGGCGTCAATTTCCAACATGGTTTCCGCTGCGCGGTTGATCGTCGTGATAATGCCGTTTTTATCGATGGAAATAACGCCGGCGGACACGTTACGCAAAACGGCCGCCATATATTTGCGCCTCTGTTCCAGAGAAATATTGGCTTCTTCCAGAGACGTCTTGCTCTTTTTAAGATCATCGGTCATGGAATTAAAAGACTTGACCAGTAAACCGATTTCGTCGTCGGCTTCGATATTAATCCGGCTGTCCAGATCCCCCTGCGTAATCCGGTTGGTCGCCAGAACCAGGTCCTGAATCGGATGAGTAATGCTCTTGGCAAGAGACAATCCGAACCACGTCGCCAGAAAGATGATCACCAGCGTAACAATCGACAGTGTCACCACATAATTAAACTTGATCGGATTCTTCAGCAGCTTAATCTGTCCGTATTGCTCGGACGCATTGGCGATGCTGCGGAGCTTGTCCACAAATCCCTGCGGCACACTGTAGCTCACTGCCACACGGCCGATGACTTCGGAGGCCACCGCATAGGAAAAAACAGGTGCGACGCCCACAATCGCTTCTCCCTGAGGCGTGGGGGAAACAAGCGCCACTTCCTTGCCCAGATAGACATCTTCCAGCATTTTCGGCGACAGCTTCACCGGTTCGAGCGTTGGATTTTCGGTATCCTGAAAGACAAGGCTTTCTTTCTTGAAATCGAAATAGGCTTCGACCATTCCGATCTTATAACTTTTCTGGCGCTGGCTGATCAGGCTGTTGAGATACTCGGATCTCGCCGTCTCATAAAGGCGGTTCCGTGTGATGTCCGCGCTGATCTGGCGGGCATTGTATTTGGCCATTTCCTCGGCCTGCGTATAGTAAACCTGTGCGACTTCCAGTGACCGGTTCAGAGCATCTCCGATTTTGATATTGAACCAGAATTCGATGCTGTAGGACAGAAAGTTGATGGCAAATAAGAACAGTAAAATATTCGGCACCAGTGAAAGACCCACAAAAGCCGCCACCAGCTTGGTGCGCAGTTTGGAGCCGATCACCCCTTTGCGCCGCTCGGAAAACAACTTGAAAACGTTGCGGACAATCAGGAATAGCAAAAGCAAAATCAGAATAATATTGATGCTCGTCAGACCGTAAACCAGAATATTGGCTGATATCGGTAATTCCTTGCGGGAGGAGAACTGGCTGGCTAGAATCGTAAAAACAATTGCCAGAGAGCCGACGACAAGCATCAGAATGCGTTCCCGCCTGCGTTTTCTGAGCTCGCGTTCATCAAGATATTTTTTAATCGATTTGCTGCGTCTAATTTTCATGAATTGAAAGGACCGATTCTCTCGATTTTACCCCACGGGCTTCAATAGGAAAATCTTATTTTGTATAAAGGGGTTTCAAAATCCCACAGGGAAACAAAAACCAGAACGTATTCCATGGATAAAGGAAGCCGGACTTTTTCGATTTTCACTCTTACGTGGACCGAATAATGACTGCCTTTGGTCAGATGTGATATGGGAACAACCGGAATTCCGCTTAATTCAGCCATGGCTTTTTGCGCGCTTTCAAAATCGGGAAAAACGACCGGCTGCCCCTGGCCGTTGGTTGTAATGGCGAATGTCTTTTTAAGATTATCGTACTTAATCGTGCGCTGAATCTCTTTACTGACAATATTTTTGTTCCAGATATAAGATCTTTCCTGATAAACATCCAGGGCAATGGTAAACACAGCCGGAACTCCCGCCAGAATAGCCGACTCCATTTCCGTTTTAAAACAATCCATCAATCTGGCATACAAAAGAACGTTTTCGTTGTTGCTCGTGATTAAAATATCGGCCATTCTGGGCTGAATGTCCGCCTTTGCCGATACGGACGTTGTAACAGGCATTATCAAGAGCAACGCCAGGCAACAGCCAATGATCCATAAACCGGTTTTTAGTTTTCGCATCTTCATTATCAACTTTCCAGTGGAATTCGCGCAGACAGATACTAGGTAACCTGTCGATAAAAATCAAGATTAATTTATGTTAAATATGCTGATTCCCGGAGAAGGATTTCAGATTTGCGCGGCATCCAAAATGGTAAAAGGCGGAATTTTGCACGATACGAATCGCTCCGACTGATGCCGGTTCGACTCGGTCATGATTTCCCAACTGTTTTCATTTTGCAAAAGTTCGCGCAGCAAAAGATTGTTCAGTTTGTGGCCTGATTTGTAAGCGACAAAGTGGCCAATGATCGGCATGCCCAGCAAAAACAAATCGCCGATGGCGTCCAGAATTTTATGACGGACAAATTCATCGGGCATGCGCAGGCCGTCTTTATTGATAATTTTCTGATCATCCAGAATGATCGCATTATCCAGCGACCCTCCCAGTCCCAGGCCTCTGGCCTGTAAAAATTCCACTTCCTTCAAAAATCCGAATGTCCGGGCGCCGCAAATGCAGTCTTCATAGTTTTGATCGGAAAAAACCATGCTATAGGCCTGTTTGCCGATAGCCGAATGGGTAAAATCAATCTCGTACGTGATTTTGAACTCTTCCGAGGGCAGAAGCTTTGCTCTGGAGTCGCCCGCTGTGATGGACACCGGTTTCTTAATGACCAGCATCTTTTTGGATTTCCCCTGCGTCCGCGTGCCGACTTGCTTGAGCATGTTGACAAACGGACGGGAGCTGCCGTCCATGATCGGCACTTCAAAAGAATCGAGTTCGATCGTTGCATTGTCGAGTCCCATGCCGGAGAACGCGGACAGAAGATGCTCAACAGTGGAAACCGTCACACCGTTTGAACCGATCGTTGTCGCCAGAGTTGTGTCGCACACCGTTTTAAAATCGGCAACAATCGGCTTTGATTCGGGAAGATCTTTACGCACAAAAACAATGCCTGTATCTGTCGGCGCCGGTTTGATCGTCATATTCACTTTACGGCCTGTATGTAAGCC
Organism: Smithellaceae bacterium; assembly: GCA_963682105.1. Taxonomy (GTDB): domain Bacteria; phylum Desulfobacterota; class Syntrophia; order Syntrophales; family Smithellaceae; genus UBA8904. Next base: position 4,724,140 of record OY821638.1, on the reverse strand, counting down.
GATACTGGCGCAATGAATTTCTTTTCTTAATGTCCGCTGTAAATGCATATTACCCCTGATTTTCTTTCTCAGCTTGATACAGCAATAAGCATACCAACTCCATCGGCCAAACCATCAAATACATTTCATTGTTTTTACTCATATTTTTAGAAAGCCTTTTGTAAAGCCTGACGGCCATCTGTGGTCTAAATGCCACACTTTTATATCTCATAGCATGTTGGAATGGAAAATCAATGGTTTACCGGCAGAATCTGTCCTTTTCACTATAGATACAGCCGCAGTAAGGCTGGCGATACATATTCATCTCCTTTGAAATTTTAACCCCTTCGTTCCATCCCGGTCGAAAATCCTGATAGTAGAATTCCACCCCCACCTGACGGCTTAAGGTTTCTCCGATTTCACGGATCAAATCGTGCTTCTGAAAGCGGCTGTACAAAAGCGTGGACGTAAACGCGTCATAGTTTTCTTTTTTTGCCTTTTCCGCCGTATATTTCATCCGGTCCGTCAGGCAGTAGATACAGCGCTCCTCAGGCCGCGACGCCACCTGACGCAAAAAATCTTCGATAGGATACCCTTCGGCCCAGATCACGTTGAGAAAAACTTTTTGGGCGTAGTCCTTGAGCGTCGCCAATCGGCGTTCGTATTCCTGATAGGGATGAATATTGGGATTGTAAAAAACGCCGGTTACATCGTGGTTATGCATTCGCAACTCTTTGAGCGGATAAATGGCGCAGGGTCCGCAGCAGATGTGCATAAGCATTTTCATACGAAACTGACCTTTAAACTAAAACAGTTCTTTCTGGGCGCCGGACACTTTCAGCCCGAAGTGTTCGTAAGCTCTGGGGCTGGCCATGCGCCCCCGCGCCGTTCGCTGCAGATAGCCTTCCTGAATCAGGTACGGCTCATAGACATCTTCAATGGTCACCCGTTCCTCGCCGATGGCCGCCGCCAGGCTTTCCACACCGACAGGCCCGCCGTTGAATTTTTCAATGAGCGCCAGCAAAAGCTTGCGGTCCATCTGATCGAAACCTTTCTGATCGACTTCAAAAGCATCGAGCGCCGCCCGGGCGGTAGCGCCGTCAATGGTGCCGTCGCCTTTCACTTCCGCGTAATCGCGGACACGCTTGAGCAGCCGGTTGGCAATGCGGGGCGTTCCGCGGGCGCGCCGAGCCAGTTCAGCTGAACCGTCCGGGGTCAGCCGGACTCCCAGAATGGAAGCGGACCGGGAAATGATCACGGCCAGTTCCTGAGGCGTATAAAATTCCAGGCGGAAATGCATGCCGAAACGGTCACGCAAAGGCGACGTGAGCGATCCCGCCCTTGTCGTGGCGCCCACCAGCGTGAACTTGGGAATATCGAGTTTCATCGATCGCGCCGAAGGCCCCTGGCCGATCAATATATCGATATGAAAATCTTCCATCGCCGGATAGAGAATTTCCTCCACCACATGCGAAAGCCGGTGGATCTCATCGATAAAGAGCACCTCATGTTCGTGCATGTTCGTGAGAATGGCCGCCAGATCCCCCGGCCGCTCAATGACGGGGCCTGAGGTTACTTTGATATCGACGTCCATTTCCCTGGCGATAATATAAGCCAGCGTGGTCTTGCCCAGTCCCGGAGGGCCGTACAAAAGCACATGATCCAGCGCCTGGCGTCGCTTCCTGGCCGCTTCGATGAAAATAGACAGGTTGCTTTTGATCTTTTCCTGGCCCACATAGTCGTCAAGTTTAGGCGGACGCAGGGAGACTTCCAGAGAATTTTCGTCCTCTGCGCAAATCGGATTGATTAAAGGATTTTTAAGATGTGTATCCATTTTCATTTACCTGACGGCACGATATCTAACTTGCGAGAATTTTAAGCGACTTCTTCAAAAGCTGATCCATGGCCGGCTCACCCTGAAAGTCGCTTGCCACCTTATCGATGGCGTCTTTAGCGGCCGTCTGCTTATACCCCAAATTCACCAATGCGGAAAGCACATCTTCGCGCATGGCGTCGCTTAAGTTTTTCCGGGGATCGCTCATCGAGATCGACTCCGCCGCCATCTTCTTGATTACTTTCTCTTTAAGCTCAAGGATCAGACGCTCGGCCATCTTCCGGCCGACGCCGGGAACCGTAATCAGCTTGGTCACATGACCTCCGGAAATGGCTTCCAGCAATTCCTGCGAGGAAATACCGGACAGAATTCCCATGGCAATTTTAGGCCCGATGCCGCTGACCGAAATCATCAACTGAAACAGTTCGCGTTCCTGCTGCGTGTAAAAACCGAACAGATGGATCGCATCTTCTTTCACGGACGTATGGATGTGCAAAGAAACCGTCTCGCCCGCTTCCGGCAGCGCGTAAAAGGTAGCGAGCGGAATAAAAACGCGATATCCCACACCGCTCACATCAACAACGATATGCGAAATGCCTTTATAAGCGATTTTGCCTGAAAGCATCGCGATCATTTAAACAGATTGCTCCTTTAAAAAATTGGCGTGACAAATGGCCTGGGCCAGAGCGTCCGCCGCATCCGCCGGCGGTAATGATGGAAGCTTCAAAATCGCTTTGACCATCACCTGGACCTGGCTCTTTTCCGCCCGTCCGTAACCGACCACCGCTTTTTTCACTTCCAGCGGCGTATATTCGAAGACCGGCACGGATTTTTGCGCGCAGGCCAGGATCAAGACGCCCCGCACATGGGCCTGGCGGATGAGACTCCGGACATTTTTTCCGTAAAAGATATTTTCCAGCGCAACCGCCTGCGGTTTGGTTTCATCCAGAACCGCGTCAAGCTGCGCATGGATATGCATTAATACGTCGGATAGAGAGGAATCCTTGCGGGGTTTGATTTCTCCATGAAGAAGATGACGCAGGTAATTGCCGCTTTTATCAATAACGCCATACCCTGTCACGCGGCTTCCGGGATCGATGCCTAAAATTCGCAAGATTTTCAGCTTTCGTTAAAATCCTATTTTAACTCAACTTCTCCAGAACGTCTTCATCGATATCAAAGTTGGAATACACATTCTGGACGTCGTCGTTGTCTTCGAGCTTTTCCATCATTTTGAGCATCGATTCGGCCTTGCCTGCTTCCAGCTTGACCGTATTGGAAGGGATCAGGCCGATACTCGCTGCCAGATGCTTGATGCCCTTGCCGTCGATGGCCTTCTTCACCGCCTCAAAAGCCGCCGGTTCCGTGATGACTTCATATTCGGAGTCTTCCACTTTTACGTCATCCGCTCCGGCTTCGAGGGCCAGTTCCATCAAGGTATCCTCGTCGATAGCCTTCTTATCAATAACAATACTGCCTTTTTTGGCAAAGATCCAGGCCACGCACCCGTTTTCACCGAGATTTCCACCGTGTTTGGAAAAAATATGCCGAATCTCCGCGACCGTCCTGTTTTTATTATCCGTCATGATTTCCACGATGACTGCTGCGCCACCCGGCCCGTATCCTTCATACGTTATTTCTTCATAGTTGGCGCCGCCCTCTGCTCCGCCTGCGCCTTTCTTGATCGCCCGTTCGATATTATCCTTGGGCATATTCTCTTCTTTGGCCGCCATGACCGCCTGCCTCAGACGGGCGTTGCCTTCGACATCGCTGCCGCCCAGACGCGCCGCCAGCGTGATTTCTTTAATAAGTTTGGTGAAGATCTTGCCGCGTTTGGCATCGATCGCCCCTTTTTTTCTTTTAATGGTGCTCCATTTGGAATGGCCGGACATGTTTTATAACTCCCTCAAAAAGATAGTCTTGCATATTTTTTTGCCTTCTAGCATAAGGCAATGATCTTGTAAAGTTATTACATTTTCGAAGGAGCGCAAATCCATGAAATCCTATCGTGAAGAATTATGGTTTAACATCCCGACCCGTCGGGCTTTCATCAATATCACCGGAGCGATCAATGACTGTCTGAAAAAAAGCAATATTCAGGAAGGCCTGGCGCTGGTCAACGCCATGCATATTACGGCATCGGTTTTTGTGAACGACGACGAATCCGGCCTGCATTCAGATTACGAAGACTGGTTGGAGCGTCTGGCGCCCCATGCCCCCACATCATTTTACCGCCACAACCGTACCGGCGAAGACAACGGCGATGCCCACCTGAAACGGCAGATCATGGGTCGTGAAGTCGTTGTCGCCGTCACCAAAGGCAAATTGGATTTCGGCCCATGGGAACAAATCTTCTACGGCGAGTTCGACGGCGGCCGGAAAAAACGCGTGCTGGTTAAGATTATCGGGGAGTGAAGAAAAGGATCAAGGTTCAAGGTCCAAGGCGCGAGGTGAAAGGCTGAAGACTTCTGCTGGTTCAGTCATGCTGACTGAACCAAATGCTTCGGTTTCTTTGCTGGCTCAAGCTTGCAGCTTGAACCGGAATGTTTCGGTTCAAGTTGAAAATTGAACCAGCACGGAAACCACAGCAACCGGTAAAAGCATCCTCTTCGGCTCCCTTTTCTAAAGAGGGTTCGGGGAATTTTAATAAATCTATGTGCCGATAAAAAAGGAAGAAGATTTATGTTGATATTACAAAAGAAGAATTCTCAAACAACGCCTTTCCCTCTAATTATTTTGTTCTTAATCACGGCCGCCGTTTTATTGTTGACGATCCTTGCCGGCTGTTCGAGCCTCTTCGACGATAAAGACAGCATCAGCGAACTGAGCTTTTCGCACGACGGCAAAAAAGTGGTGTTTGACCGTTGTAAAAAGAAAGGCTGCCAGATTCAGGTCTATGATCTGGAAACAGGCGAACTTGCCGCCTACCAATCCCCCAAGGGCGTGCGCTGGACGATGGGGAAATACTCTTATGACGGAAGACGAATCGCCATTTCTATTATTCCCATCACACCAGGAGGGCTGTACCTTAACGGCATGCAGATTGCCGTCATGGACGCCGACGGAAAGAACTTAAAAATAGTTACCACAGGCACGGGCGCCAAGCTGTATCCAACCTTCTCCCACAATAGAAAGAAGATTCTCTATGCCCGCGCGGCGACCATCCGTACGAAAGGCGGAACACCGGCCTCAGGTTATGACGCCTGGGAAGTCAATCTGGAGACAGGCGAACAGACCCGACTGACCTTTTACGAATATTATTATCTGGGAAACCTGACCTATTTCCCGGATGATGAGCGTTTTATCTTCTGGGGCGAGATGCCCAGTGTCTATGAAGGCGTGCGCGTCATGGGAGGAGGGAGCTTCATAGGAAAGATGATCGAACTGGGCGAAAAGGGCATGTGGATTTCCGGCGTTGCGGTAATGAAGGGCAAAGAGCCGGCCCCGTCGCCTTATCATTCATACCCCAAAGGAACTTTCCCCCAGCGCCCGCTTCTGAGTCGGGACGGTTCCGTGATGATCTATGAAAAATCACATTCGGGGGATTTTTATCTGTATTCGGAGGATGGGAATCACAAGCGCGTTTCTCGTTCTGGTTCTGTTCGTTCTACAGCTATTTCACCGGATGGTGAATATTTTGGATCAAATTTTGATGATTCCGTCTTTATCAAAAAAGTTTCCGATGGAACATATTTACGAGCAATGTTTGTTAAGCGCTCCGATAAATGGGAGGAAAATTTACGTAAAATGCCATATATAAGATTACTTCCAGCTAAACCATCACGAATCATTAACAATTAATAAGAGATATCTTTTGATAAATAATAGGATCTAGAAAATAATTAAACAAGACCACAGAGGGGGAAAGTAATTATGTCCACTATAAAATATTGTCCAAATGGTCCAAACACAGAACCTAGTTACGACATCGGCACCGTCGGTATAGAAACAAACTACACGGCCATTAAATCGTTAGAAGTATCATTAGACGCCGTAAGGGAATTTTTCCCCGGAGTAGAGGCGGCGGCAAAATTCTTTTTGAGAGACGCCGGTTATGGAGCGAACATCCCCACCTACGGTTACTCCCCGCTGGTTCAGTCATGTTGACTGAACCAAAACGTTTCGGTTCAAGTTGAAAGCTTGAACCAGCAATGTGTACCACGATCCTTTACCTGCTTATTCAATCATTCTGATTGAATCGTTATTTTGATCCTGCTATAAGCGAAGAAAGTTTTGGTTCAAGCTGCAAGCTTGAACCAGCTTTACAGCTTCAACAAGTCCCAACCCGCAAAAACACAAAAATTTATATGAAAGGCAAGCCATGCCGTCGGTGCGGATTGCAAAGCAGCTTAAAGACCGGATTTACTTTGTCACCTTCACTGTCCACAACTGGTATTACCTGTTTGACCGCCACAACCGTTTTGAAATTCCGGAAGACAGCTTTGTGTTTTGCCAGAAGAACAAGGGGCTGAAAACTCATGCTTTTGTTTTCATGCTCAATCACCTGCACTTCATCGGTTCAGCCACGGACATGATTGCCGTCATCCGTGACATGAAGACGTTTCTGGCCAAGGCACTCAAGAAAAACATCAGCGCCACGGAACCCACGATATTGAAACTATTTGAGAAAGATGGCACTTACCACTTTTGGAAGGAAACCAATTTCCCCAAAATGATCGAAAGCGAAAGTTTTTTGCGACAGAAAATCGAATATATCGAATCCAATCCTGTCCGAAAACAATATGTGCGCTACCCGGAAGACTGGCGCTGGTCTTCGGCCAGTAAAATCAAGACAAAAATCGTTGTGACGGGTATAGAGGGGTAAGACGCAAACTGTATGGTTCAAGCTTGCAAGCTTGAACCAGCAAAACAACCAGCAAAACCTTGGACCTTGAACCTTGCATCTTGAACCTCGTCTTTACCCTTGACACCCCCCGCCTGCTTACCTTATAAAATAAAGGTCCGGTCATATTATTGTGTTCCTGTAGTTCCTTCCGTTTTGGCGGATTTCAGAAAAGAGATCTTCAACAAAGGATTAAGGCGATCGGATTTCGCCCATACAGGTTCATCCGGCTTCATCATATCCCCGGCCGGGCGAAAGGAGCATCGTTCACGCATGGAGAAGTTCTTCAGCCCCCGCAGTATCGTTGTCTTCGGCGCTTCCACCACCAAAATGAATCTCGGACAAATCGTTTTGCTCAACAATAAACAGGTCGGCTATGCCGGAAATCTCTACGGCGTGGGTTCTCAGGAAGGAGATGTCGGCGGCGTTCATATTTACACAAGCATCGCTGATGTACCGGAAGCGCCGGATGTCGCGATCTTTCTGACGCCCGCCAAAACCGTTCCCGGTCTGATGCGGGAATGCGGGGAAAAGGGCATTACGCATATCGTTATCGAATCGGGTGGATTCAGTGAGTATTCTCACGGCGATCATACCCTGGAGCACGATGTTCTGGCAGTCGCCAAAAAATATAATATGAAAGTCATCGGCCCCAATTGCGTGGGGACCGTCCACTTCGATGAAAAAATGATGATGCCGTTTTCTTTCTTCAAGGACATTCCGATCGGAGGCAGATTGGGGCTCATCTCGCAAAGCGGCGGGGTGGGCGGCTCCTATCTGCGCGCGATTGCCGGTCACGGCATTAAGCCCGGAAAATTCGCCGCCACCGGCAACAAGCTCCAGCTCGACGAAGCGGACTTTTTGAATTACTTCATCACCGATCCCAAAACGGACGTCATTGCTTTGTATCTGGAAGGCTTTAAACGGGGACGGGCGTTTTTTAATCTGGCCCGCGCAAGCGAAAAGCCGATTATTCTTCACAAGTCAAACCGCGTGCCGGCCAGCGCCAAAATCGCACAGTCGCATACGACGGCGCTTTCCGGCGATGATGCGGTGGTCGATGCCGCCATGAAACAGGCTGCCGCCATACGTGTAGACGATGAAATGGAATTTATCGATGCCATCAAAGTGGTCAACATGCCTCTCATGAAAGGCAAAAGAGTAGCTGTGCTTTCCAGATCAGGCGGGCATGCGGTGCTCTCCGCCGATGCCTGCGGAAAATACGGGTTTGAAATGCCTCCCTTCCCCGCATCCTACCTTGAAAAGCTGAAAACCATTTATAACACCCGCGTCATCGCCCATCAGAATCCTCTCGATCTGGGCGAAATTTTTGACTACACCATTTTCACAACTATTCTGGAAGAAGCGCTCAAGCTTGACATGTTCGATGGTGTGCTGTTCAATCACCTTTACTCGTCGGACTTCGAAGGGGAGATGTCACGGACGTTTCTGGCGGGCGTGGAAAAATTAGTGGACCGTTACCGGAAGCCGGTTTGCCTGACAATGATTTCGGACCGGTCAGAAATACTCAGTATTCAGCAAAGTCAGCCCTTCCCCATTTTCACATCGCCCCTGGAAGCAGCAACGGCGCTTTTTGTTTCGTATACTTATTATGAAAGGAAAGTTGCCCGCAACTCTCGCGGCGCCTTGCCGCATTATGATTTCGATTTGAAAGCCATTGAAGAAATCCGCTCAAAATGCGTACAGGAAAAGCGTATCCCGCTCACGAATGAAGCCCTGGCGATTTGCGCCGCGGCAGGTTTGATGCCCATTCGGGATATGGTTGCCAAAGATGAAACGGCAATCCAGCGAATCCCCCTGCGCTATCCGCTGGCCGCTAAATTATTGTCCCGCGATGCCTCGCATAAATCCGATGTGGGCGGCGTGGCCATTAACATACGCAACCGCAAACACCTGATGGAAACTCTGGCCGGCATGAAGTCCAAAATGCAAAATCTGCCCAAGCCGCCGGTCATCGACGGCTTTCTGATTCAGGAAATGGCCCCTGCCGGAATCGAATGTTTTGTCGGTGGACGCCGCGACCCGGCGTTCGGCCCCGTAGTGGTTGTCGGCCTGGGTGGAATTTTTATAGAAATTTTCAAGGACACATCGAGTCGGCTGGCGCCTGTTACACAAAATGAAGCAACGGATATGCTCAAGGAATTGAAAGCGTATCCGCTGCTTGCGGGAACCCGGGGCGCAGGTCCCGCTGATTGCCAGGCATTGATTGACGTGATCTGCCGCGTTTCAGCTCTTCTGGACGCCTGCCCGGACATCTCGGAAATCGATCTCAATCCGGTCATCGTTCATCCCCGGGAACAGGGCTTAAGTCTTGTGGATGCCCGGATCTTTTTCTGAAAGATGAGGGAACGGGAAGTATTTCGGCGGGCAGCAGCGCCGCGATAGAAGAAAGGAAGAATCTATCAAATACTTCCCGCCAGTCCCCCTCAGCTTTTTTTCTAAATCATCAGAAAAACCCCCCTCCTTTTGAACGTATGGCGCCTCAATGAACACCGCTTTGTCCTTCCAGGCAATCCGTTTGCGGCGCCATGTAACAATTCGTCTGTATTTTGCCGCTTAGAACCGGCAAATAAACAGTAAATGTTGAACCGCTGCCGATCTTGCTGCAGACATCGATAAAACCATTGTGCTCTTTAACGACTTCACGGGCGATGGTCAGTTCCAGCCCGGTTGCCTCTTTCTTCATGGTTTTTCTGATATAAAAAGGTTCAAAGATACGGAAAGCGTCTTCATCGGCAATGCCGTCACCCGTATCGGATACGGATAAAACAACATATTCACCTTCCCGGATGTTGTCATCGCCGTCGCTTGGACGTCCCAGGTAAACCGTCTTCGTTGAGATCGATACACAACCGCCTGAGCCGGCCTGCAGGAATGATATGGTTAAAAGATTCAACACCGATTTTTCAAGACTTGCAAACGACGCCAGAATATCGTGCAGAGAAGGTTCCATATCAAGGCTGACTGCAACACCTCCGGGATGTCCGATGAATTTCCGCAGTTCCGGCTTATGCAGCAAAGCAGGGATCAAATCATTCAGATTAACGGATTTACGGACCTCATTGTCTTTTCGCGCCAGAACCATAACATCCTGCAAAATGGCGATGATCCGTTCGGAAAGACCGATGATATCTGTGAGATGATCACTGCCAACTTCATGATCGGGCTCGCTTTGCATCATCAGTAATTCCGAAAATCCTAAGATGCCGGCCATCACATTATTCACTTCGTGCACAACCACACCCGTCATCTGTCCCAGAGCCGCATTTTTTTCGTTTTTTTTCAAGAGCCCCTCAAGCCGCTCGTATTCAGTTTCGTATTTTTTAAAAGAGCTCACATCTTTCAATACGCCCTGATACCCCACAATATTGCCTTGCATGTCGCGAAGCGGGCTTGCGCTGATACCGGCCCAGAAATATGCCCCATCTTTGCGCCGCATCCGCAGCTCGTGATAAATAACGTCCGTCTTGATTCCCTGGTTTTCTTCCCTGTGCCGCCCCCCGTTGATATGCTGAAACTGTTCAATACTCTCGGGTGCGAGAAATTCCAGAAGCGACTTCCCCATTAATTCCTCCGATTTAAATCCTCCGGATACTTTTTCGCATGCCGCGTTCGTGTAGGTAAATTTAAATTCACCATCCAATCGCCAGAACGCTTCGGATGTATGCTCAACGACGTAGTTCATGCCGTCGCTGTATGACAAGCCGCTATCCGCTGTTTGCGCTCCTGTTAAAGAATAACCTTTGATCCGCCCCTGAACATCTGAAATAATTTTCTCTTCCGGAAACCTCGTTCCGGTAAAAGATGCCCCCTGTTCCGCCTTGAACTGACTTCCAATGTCTTTTTCCGACCCCATTTGTCACCTCATAAAATAGATACATCCTGATTCTAAAAAACAACGACTCCCCACAGAAATCCTTTAAATCCAACCGGCTACTTTTCTATGCGACTGCGAAATGACTGTCAACCAGCTTTGGCCATCTGAAATAAAATAGCGTTTCACAATGAAATGATCGTTCTATTTCATTCCTTTTTTTTACAGTAATTTTGTTGCCACTATTAATATTGTTTGATATTAATTTTTTATATAGATACTATTCTTGTAATACAACGGAGCGGGGACAAAGCGCTCATTTCATTGAAACGGGGCCGTTGCCAGTGAAAAAAAGTGAAACAGCCGCAAAAACCGGGCACGACAAAAAGACTGCCATAAAGGCGCTGCGCAGCATGTTCCCCTCCGCAGCGAGCTTTTCGGATTTCAAGGAAAACGACCGGGAAACATGCTGTCGGGCAAATCCTGCCATCATTCATTACGCCTTTGTTCACGCCGTCATCGATACGGAAAGTGAAAAAGCGTTTATCGACTTTCTAAAACAAAACGGCCCGAAGACAGTCCGGCGGCCCGTTCCGGACGGCCTCACATTTTCCAATGTACTTACAGCCATTAACGGGAATTCCTCCGTCAATAACCTGATCGCCCGGTTGGACAAAACGGCAAGATCATTAGGGCTGCCTTCCGTTTCCGCGGCGATGGTTACACGTCTGAAGCAAAATTTTTTAATCAATACCCCTAAGAAACGCGCCTTTTTGCGTCTTCTGGCTTTCTGGATTGGCGAAAACCGGCCCGAAAAAGACTGGCATTATGAGGCCTTGCTGCAAATGCCGGCAAATGCAACAGACAGGATTCGTCAAGTCCGGGAAAAGGCCGGCGTAACCGTCAGTTTCCATTTGCGCGGGCAAGGAGAAATGATCTCACCGCCGGATATTGCATGGCTGAAAAAAGAACTTGCCGACTGCCTTGACTACCTGAACCTGAACGGACAAATTTCTAAAAAGATGATCGAGACGATCGGCACAACATCTTTTTCCATTCGATTCTTTAAGAAACCGGGGCCGCCGGACGAACCTCTGCTCTATCATCAGGGTATTCATTCCGCACTTGCCGTCGCCCATCAGATGTCCGTCCGATGGCTTTTGTGTTCGCTAAGCTCCCCGAGAAAACGCCTGATCATCATGATCAACGCGGGTCTGATATCAGAAGACCGCCGGAATGATATGCAACTACCGGAAAACATTCCGGCCAAAGATGCGGGAATTTATCTGAACAGTTTCGCTCATCTTTGTGCTGAAATCGCCCACATCAAAGGATTCAGGCGATGCGCCGCAGATCATCATCCCCGGGGCGCAGCCATAAGCGATCTATGGTCTCTGGTTTATTTCTGGCCTAATCATTTTTATGATTATATCCCGTGCCTGCTTGAAGATAAAATGCTCCCGACATTTAATACCGGCCGGGCCTATGAAGAATTTAGACGTGCGCTGCTTTTTCCGGAGTCAAACTCCCCGGCGATTTTCGGCGCCATCGAAGCCATGCATCGCCACCCTCAGCACACATTGCATTTTATCGAAATCGCCAAAGTGCTCCGTGCCCGGCAAATGCATCATGAATCTGAAGAGGTCATTTCCCGAGTGCTTTTGACCGAACCGGAAAATCTTCCGGCACGATATATTCGCCTGCTGGCTCATGGCCATCTTGCCAATAGAGACCAGAGTATTCATTCATCGCTTTTATCTTTTGAACGGGGCATCGCCGAAGGAGAACATATTTTAAAAACCTTCCATCCCGATACGGAAATATCGTGGGCCATGGGGATATTGCATTTTAACCGCGCCATCAAACTGCTTCATGGCCTCTGGCGCAGTCATGGCTCTTCCAACGAATCCGTCCGGCCCGAAGATGTTCTAGACTATTTAAGAAAATCAGCGGATTATTTTCATCAGGGTCTTGCCACCTCGTCGGCGGGGCAATCCGACTCCTGCCTTTTCTGGCTTCAATATGCATTGAGCTTTATGGAGTTGTTTTCAGGCAAGGAAAAGAACATCTTCAATCGCCGGATTTCTCTGGAAGATGATAAAAACATCTTCCGACAGGCAGGCATCCGCACATTAAGAACTCTGGGACTGCTGCCGAATCATACTTTTCCAAACCCTGATGAGCACAAAACAGAAGATGATATAAGCATGCAGGCCGCTTCTTTTATTTTTTCAAAAAATCAGAATGTTATACTAGGAAGGAGTTATGTTCCTTATGCCCAGTATACTTACGCCATCGCCCTCTGGGATTTTGCCCCGAGACTGACGGCGCCTGTATGCAGGCTGGTGCGTTACCTGCTTGACCAGGCTCGCCTGAATGCCGAAAAGCTCTTGCAGGATAATATCTGTGTTTATCATGTCTTCTCCGGCTTCATGTTCGCAGACCGCTACATCCAGCATATAGATCATTCCATTGATATCGTTAAAACATTTATTCCGGATGACGACCTGGCAAGTGGCGATAACTTTCCCATCAGTCAGGTCAAAGAACAGAAAATGGCAAGAACAAAACTTATGTTAGTTGAAGTGGATCGTCTTTGAAACAACAATTAACGAAGGAGATTTCAAACATGACGAACTTAAAAAAAACGCTCATCGCTTTGATCATTTTTATCATCGTGATCGTTATTGCCGGCTTTACCGTTGCTCCCGCCATTCTTAAACCCGTTGCCGTCAAAAACATTGCAAAAGCCACGCACAGGGATGTCGTCATTGAGCATCTCAAGATCAATCCGTTTACCCTTTCGGTTACCATTCAGGGGTTCAAGCTTGCTGATCCCGGCGGCGCTTCGCCTTTCATCGCTTTTGAAGAATTGTATGTCAACTGGAGCGTTATCAGTTCGGCTTTTCACCGTGCCTTGATTCTGGAAGAAATCCGTCTGGAAAAACCTTCCGTCAGCATTACACGCAAACCGGACGGAACCTATAATTTCTCCGATCTGATTCCGAAGGAACAGGAGAAAAAAGAAGAACCGTCAAAGCCATTCCATTTCTCCCTCAACAATATTCAGATAGCAGGAGGAAAAATCGATTTTCATGACCTACCCAAGAAAACCGACCACACCATCCGCGATCTGCTATTGACGGTTCCGTTCGTCTCCAACATTGAGCAGGATGTGAAAACATATGTCGAACCGAAGTTCTCCGCAACGATCAACGGCGATCCGGTTCGCGCAACAGGAAAAACCATGCTCTTTGAGTCGTCGCATGCCACCATTTTCGACATCGACCTCACGGATGTCGATATTCCCCATTATCTGCAATACCTTCCGGTGCGCTTGAATTTCAGGCTTGCTTCCGCCACACTGGACACTCATCTGAGAATGACCTTCATGACGCATCCGGACAGAAATCCCGACTTGTCCCTCACCGGGCAGGCCGCCCTGAAAAAAGTAGCGCTGGATGATTTGCAAGGGAAAAAGCTTCTGCGGCTTCCATCCGTAAAAGTCGATATCGCTTCCCTTGAACCTTTTGTCCCCAACGTTCATCTGGCAAACATTGCACTTGAATCTCCGGAACTTGTTATCAAGCGCGATAAAAACGGCGACATCAATCTTACCAAGCTTGTCGCCTCTGATCAAAAAGCTGAAACCGGAAAAAAGAAAGCTGCGGGTGATGATAAAACCGGTAAAGCCCCAAAAGCCGACAAAAAGACTGAACTGTCATTGCTGATCGATAATCTTTTGATCGACAAAGCCGATATCACTTTCACGGACGCCAAACCCGCAAGACCGGTTAAGATTCAAATGGCCCCGCTGCGGTTGCAGGTTTCGAAATTTTCGTTGAATAAAGATGAAAAAGCCCTCGCCGATCTTGCGCTGACGATCGACAGGAAAGCCGACGTTACCGCAAAGGGCACGCTGGGCATCAATCCTCTTGACGCCAATCTGACGATTACTGTTAAGAATCTGGATATCCGCCCCTTCCAGCCTTATTTCACGGAATCCGTCCAATTGGATATCACCCGTGGCGCTGTTTCCACTGAAGGCAAACTGGTTTTGAAAACGGATAAGAAGCAACAGCCAAGCGTCACCTATACAGGCAATCTGGCGGTTTTGCAGCTTGCCACCATGGACAGGATCCATGCCCATGATTTTTTCAAATTCAAACGTCTCGCCTTTCATTCCTTGTCTGTCGGCTACAACCCGCTCTTTGTAAACATCCGGGAGATTGCACTTGCCGACTTCTTTGCCAAAGTCGTGATCAATGAAGGCGGCACAACCAACATTCAGGATATTACCGGTTCGGCCAAAAAAGATGAACAGCAGGCGCAGACAGCGACAGTTGATCAGCCGCCTGAAAAAGAAAAAGACAAAAAACCCGGCGCGCCGCCGCCCGATATCAAAATCGGGAAAGTCAGTTTTTCAGGCGGCACAGTCGATTTTGCCGACCGGAACATTAAACCGAATTACCGGGCCAATATCCTCAATCTTCAGGGCAGCGTCACAGGGCTTTCATCCCAGGAAATCTCGCGCGCTAAAGTGGCCCTCAAGGGAAACCTCGGTTACGGATCGCCTATCGAAATCGGCGGCGCCATCAATCCACTCATCAAAGATCTTTTTGCAGACATCAAAGTCAGCTTTAAAGACATCGAAATGTCCCCCATGTCGCCTTATACGAGCAAATTTCTCGGTTATCCCATCACCAAGGGGAAGCTCAATTTCGAAGTATCGTATCTGGTCGACAAAAGGAAACTCAGCGCGGAAAACAAAGTCTTTTTCGATCAGTTGACCTTCGGAGAAAAAGTGGAAAGTCCCGACGCCGTCAAAGCGCCGGTCACGCTGGCCGTATCGCTGCTAACCGACCGTAACGGCCAGATCAATCTGGATATTCCCCTGTCCGGAAGCCTCGATGATCCGAAATTCAAAATCTGGCCGATCATCTGGCAGATTCTGGTGAATCTCATCACCAAGGCCGTCACCTCGCCCTTTGCGCTTTTGTCATCTCTGACCGGCGGCGGTGAGGAAATGAGCTATATCGAATTCGATTATGGAACCTCGCAGTTGTCGGAAACAGGCCTCAAAAAAATCGGCGCTCTTTCTAAAGTTCTTTTCGACCGTCCCAATCTGAAAATGGATATCGAAGGTTATGCCGACGAAACGCAGGACAAAGCAGCCGTCAAAAAAGCCAGGTTGACCCGACTTCTGAAAAATCAAAAGCTCAAAGAAATGCTGGACAAGGGAAAGGGCGACGTCTCTGTCGACGCCGTCACCGTCGGCCCGTCCGAATATGAAAAATACCTGACACTCGCCTACAAAGCGGCGGATTTTTCCAGACCCCGTACAACCCTGGGAATGCTCAAAGAAATGCCGCCTGCGGAAATGGAAAAGCTGATCCTGGATAATATGGTCATTTCGGAAAACGACTTGAATCAGTTGGCTTCCAGACGCGCGCAAAATGTGCGGGAGCAATTGCTCCAGGCAGGTAAGATCGATCCCGCCAGGATTTTCCTGGTCAAGGCCCCGTCGCTCAGTCCCGAGAAGAAGGACAACGTGAAAAACAGCCGGGTGAACTTTAAGTTGAAATAAAAAGTCCGTAATATGATAAAAATCAAATCTATCCTGATATGGGTTATTCTGAGCATTGCTCTGGCGGCCTGCACTGCGCTGACCCCCTTAAAGCCTTTGGAGCAATGCCTCCCTGACTTTCCAGATCGGGACGGCTGGTATGGCGGCGATGGCGCTTATTCGGTTCAATTGGATAACCACAGAACGATGTGGCTGTTCGGCGACACCTTTGTTTCTGATGATATCGGAAGAAAAGACCGAATCGGCATGGATGTTGTGATGGGCAACACGCTGGCCGTATCCACCTGCCCGGCAGACGGGAAATTCTCCATCCGGTATTTTCTCAAAAAGAAAAATTCAACGTTTGTGCCTTTCTTTGGAGAAAATGAAACCCTCTGGCCGCAGGATCCTTTTATTGTAAACGGCACATTATTCATCCCTCTCCTCCTCATCGAAACCTTGCCCGATGCGCCGGCGCCTTTTAATTTTAAAATAGCCGGACATAAAATTGCCCGCGTTAAAGATTTCTCGGATGCTGATCCCCGAAAATGGCCTGTGAATTATATGGACTGGACATCTTCGCTCCCCTCCGGCATCGAAGCACTTGCGACAACATCCATTGTTCATGAACACTATGTTTATTTTTTTCCTCTCTACCGATACAGAAAAGCCCCGGTGGAAATACACGGCAACATTCTGGCGCGCATCCCTGTAAACAATCTGGAACATCCAACCGGCGCATTTGAATACCTCCATCGCGACGGAACCTGGCGTAAAGAATTACTGCACGACACGGTTAAAATTATCTTCAGCGCCCCGGTATCGGAATTAAGCGTCCGTTACCACAGGCTGGATCAAAAGTGGCTGGCCGTTTACCTTTCCCCTTTCGACGGTGGCCGGAAACTTTTAATACAGGCAGCAAAAACGCTGGAAGGGCACTGGAGCGCTCCTGAGCCTGTGATCGAATCCATTCCGGAGCTGGATCCATCCACACCGCTTTATAACCGATATACATTTTGTTATGCCGGCAAGGAACATCGCCAGTTGGCACGAGATAAAAATCTGGTTATCACTTACGTCTGCAATTCATCGGAAGATCCGAATCTGCCGTCCGGCTTCCTTCGAAACAACCTTTTTCTTTACCGGCCTGTTGTGAAAAACGTCGTCTGTCCTTCAAACATATGCCATTGACATCCACGAACACTTACCTTATGAATGGACATCTTTACGGAATCACCTTTTATGGAATAGCACCGGACATCAAGAGGGCCTGATAAGGATGATCACATGAGAAAAATTAAAGAAAAAACACCGGCAGATCGGGCAAACTTTTTCTTTTTTTTCATGATTGTCTTTTTTTTATCAATAACCATGGGATGCGCCGCGACCGTTCATCGGGCCCCGTCGGATTTCATCAGAAATGTCGGTTTCTCACCTGACGGAAAAAAGCTGATCTTCAACCGCCAGAGGGGTGACCAGTCATACATGTTTTTTACATATGACATGGAATCCGGAGATCTGACCGCCTATGCATCGCCGGTTGGAGAAAAATGGAATTATCCGCAATTTTCTCCCGACGGAAAACATATCGTTTTCGTAGCATTTCCGGTGGAAACGATACCCGCCACAGAGCTTCACCCGGAAAAAGCCATCGAGACTCCAGACAAATCCCAGATCGCCGTCATCGACGCCAATGAAAACAGCGTTCGGAAAATCACCCATTCCAACGGATACAAGGCCTATCCTTCTTTTTCTCATTCAGGCCGGAAAATTATCTTTGCCCGGTCAGACGTAATGGAAGAAAAACCCCAGGTAGGTATTAAGTGGACCATCTGCGAGGCGGATGTAAAAACGGGCAGGGAGACTTCTCTGACAGAATTTAAATTTTTTTCAGTATCCAAACCTTATTATTTCCCTGATGATAAAACATTCGTTTTCGGGGGTGAATATCTCACCGGCTATCCGGGAGCTCCCGACAGCAACAAAGATACAGAAAGTTTTCGCAAGGTAGAAAAGAAGAGAAAAGAGCTAAAGTCCAAATATAAAGATAATTCCATCTACGTTATGCAGGCAAACGAAAAAGAAATTAAGCCCTACCTTGCTCTGCCTAAAATCAAAAAAAGATTTCGAAAGGCATTCGTGGATTCCGATTACGCAAAATGGCCGTCATTGAGCGCAGACGGGTCGGTCCTTATTTTTAAGGCGCAGGGTTTCAATCCGGACGGTTCGGCTGATTATGACTCTTTATATCAATACTCATCAAACGGAAATCATCGCCGCATTACACAAATTCCGCCAACCGAAAGCATGCCCACTGTTTCTCATGACGGTGAAATGATCGCGGTGATCCCCAGACTTTCAAACCGCATCATAATTTATCAGGTTAAAGACGGTCAAAGCAGGGAGCTCCTGTTGCCCGACCAGCCCTCGCACATCATCCATGTAAAATAATTTTTTTCACAGCGTATTACTTTATCTTTATCATTCTCTTTTTTCATCGACGGGTTTTCCGGTAATTTTATCCGACGATCATCAAGCGAACTGCACATCATTTTTACCAGTCTCATTTGTCTCAACAGGAGACAGATTTGTCCTTGACCTTGAGACAGTTCTCCGGCAACGCTGTCTCCTTTTTTTCAGATATATGCAACAATGTTTAACACATACGCCAACGCATCAATCTGGCACATATATTGCTCAAATTGAAGCGTTTTCAATGCATTCAACAACGAAAAGCTAATTTAGAACAAATTTTGAAAGGGGAAGTTTTTTTATGGAAAGAAAAACAATGCGGAAAGTTCTGCTATTGGCTACGACGTGCCTGTTTTTAATCGGCATGCTTTCAACAGCCGATGCGCAGTGGTGGACATCTTCATCGTCAACCTCGTCAACATCATCGACTTCTTCAACGTCGAGTTCTTCGGGATTGGGCTCTTACAGTGTCGTAAAAAGCACCATCGGTGACCCGAATGCCGTGAGCGTCAGCAGCATGACCAAACTGTCTTCCGTTTCGTCAACCGGATGGACCAAAGTCAGTCTTCCCAGCCCCTGCGTTGACGGTTCCGGCGCGTCGACTTTCATTATGGCCAGAAGAGGCAGCACCAACAACCTCGTGATCCACCTTGAATACGGCGGCGCCTGCGCCGATTATTCCACCTGTCAGAGCATTCTTTCCGGCGGATCGGTCATCACGCTTAACCCGAGCTACTCATCTCTTTCTCTCTCCAATACCGCGGGGATCTGGAACAACTCCAGCACCAGCAACCCGTTCCGCAACTGGACGAAGGTATTCATTCCCTTCGGAACCGGCGACATTCACATGGGCAACAGAGCTGTGAAATATACCGGCGGTTTGAGAAGCAAAACGGTCTACCATGCCGGTTATCTCAATGCGATCGTGGCGATGCGCTGGGCCAAGGCACAGGGAACCTGGGATAAGGTTGTGCTCACCGGTTCCAGCGCCGGCGGATACGGCACGATTCTGCATGCGTATAAAGCGAACCAGGTATTCGGCCAGCCGATTTACACCATCAATGACTCCGGTCCCGGCCTGACCGCGGCAGCAGGCTCCACGATGGCGGATCAGACGGAAATCGGAGCCCGTTGGGGTTCCTGGGATAATTTCCCCGCAGGCGCCATCACGGACAAATCTAAAGAAATGCTCTACTTCGTGGAATACACGCTAAAGAACTGCACAAGTTGCTATTACGGTCTGTTCGAAACCCTGCAGGATTCCACCATTGCCAATTACGAAGGCCGTTCCGCATCGAGCCACCAGTCGGAACTGGTCCGGGTCACAAGCGACATCGACTCCCGCTGGGACAGCAGATTCTGCTATTATCTGCCGAGCGGCGCCGGTCATACGATTCTGACGTCCAGCAGCTTCTACTCCACGAGGCTTAGCAGCACTTACCTGTATAACTGGGTGAAGAATGTCATCAACGGTTCCTGCAGTGACCTTTCTGCAAACTAAACCGGAAATGCCAAAGCCCCTGTAACTCAAGCGGGAAAGAAGTAGTAAAACAGCCGGAGCAAAAACGCTCCGGCTGTTTTTTTATCATCCATTCCCCATCACCGATAACGTATTCTCCATCATCCGCATCATTTACTTCTTCTATTCACCTGCATGAATAGTTCCCTGCAACAATTGTCATGGGCGGTCCTGGACGTCTCATATTCCGCGGAAATTCTTCAGTGTCTGCCTCAACAGATCCGGACGGTTTGTGAATATGCCCGCGGTGTTCCAGTCAAGCAGTTTCAGCATATTTTTTTCGTCATTGACGGTGTATACATTAAAAGGAATTCTATTTGTCTGGAGATCGGCAAGCCACTTTCCGCCCAGTTCTTTTAAGGAACAGTTGAAAGCGTCCGCTCCAAACATTGCCAGAATTTGAGAAGGCAGCTTGGAACCATAATATTTTCGTTCATACAAAACGGCGGTAGGCGCGCTGTCCTCAATTTGCTTAAGATGCAGAAGGGCTCGCGGATCGAAGCTCGAAAATACAACGTGTTCCTGCATCCCGGCTGAATGGACTTTTGCAAGGCATTTCTCTTCTATGCCGCCGGACACAACATCCGTCACCGCCTCGGTTTTGATCTCGATATTAACGGCGATCTTATCCCGGCAAAGGTTCAGCGCTTCGGTCAGCGTTGGAATTTTTTCTCCTCGAAATTCTTTGGAGAACCAGCTTCCGGCATCAAGTTTTTTAAGCTGAACCAGCGTATGGTCGGCAATACGCCCTCCTCCGTCGGTGCAGCGGGATATTTTTTCATCATGGAAGACAACGACTTCGCCGTCTGCTGTCAGTTGAACATCCATTTCCACCATATCGGCTTTAAAATCGATGGCGCCCTGAAAGGCGGCAAGTGTATTTTCCGGAAAATAAGCAGACGCCCCCCGATGGGCAACGACCGTAAAATGATCACCCGGCTCCGGTATATATTTGAACAAATGATAACCTCGATACATGAAGATTCTCCTTCTTACTCATCTTCAACAACCGGTCCGCCGGTGTATGATCCCTTACAGGCCAGACCGGTACAATCTGAATTGAGCATTTCAATAAGTATTTGTCCTGTATTACTTCGGGCCTTGAAGTGGCCGACGCCGTCGGCATCGCCGCCTGCCGCCACCCTGGGCCGCCATTGTTGAAAATCAAAATTTACTTTCTGCGGCCTGGAACCGGCGCCAACATTGAGCTGTGCTTTCACATTGGCGGATTTGACAAACAACGCTCCTTTATCGCATCCCGTCGACCTTTCAGTCGTAGAACAATGAACCTGATCCTGCGCACCGGCGGAAAGCGTATAAAACAGAACCTGCGGATGACGGGACGGCATGCCCCTGAGGCTTAAGGGGCCTTTGGCGGCCATCCATTTGTTGAACCCGATAAAGTAGCCCGAGTCCGGATAAAATCCGAAAACATACTCGTTAAAAATATTTTGTGAACCGCAGGTGGAAATGAAAGGATTGAAGAATCCCGCATTCAAACAGGCGGGAAGCCCCCTGATACCGCCGGCGATATTCACAAAGCGGCGGACGCCCGACCAGCCGTTTTTTCCCGAATGCTGAGAGTCATGATACGTCAGAGCGGCCAACGTCATGGAAACGCCCAGGGAATGAGCGACAATATCCACTTTTTTCTTACCGGTGTAAGATTTGACGGCTTCAATGAAGGAAATCAGAACATCGTATTTCGCCGGTTTGTGATAGTTGGTTTTTGGATTCTGCTGCTCTTTGGCGGATAGGTAGGTAATGCCGAACAGCTCACAGTCGTTGTAACCGCGCGCCTTAAATTCCTGGTAGACGGAACGGGCAGGCGGGGCAAAATTTTTAACCGAACCGGTAACCGGTGAATCCCAGTTGATGGCGCGATCCCCGTTGCCATGAATAAAAACGACCGGCGTGCGCTGAGCGCTGCAAACCCCGCCGCCAAAACCGCCGAAGCCGACCTGAGGATCAAAACCGCCGGCATACTGAAGATCGGGACCGCCGCATTTCGGATAATTGAACTTGCCGCAACTAAGCCCATGAGCAGATGAATGAAAAACCGAGACACAAAAAACAATCATGAGCATGACAACCTTGATTCGCACAACATTGGTCATAACATCCTCCTGATTATCCCCGGTAAAATACTGTTTTACTGATCAAATTCTAACATATTTATTTTATGAGTTCTTCAACTTTTTTAAATCGGATCAGACTGGATCATATTCTCCGAATTCGGCAAATGTCCCGCATGTTGCATTATACGGGCTATCCAATACCGCCCTTTCATGTTAATATATTTAAAAATACTTCGGGAGGCAAAACATGAAGGTCATCGGCATTATGGGAAGTCCGCGCATTGGCGGCAACAGCGATATTCTCTTAAGTCAGGCGCTTGCAGGCGCTAAAGAAGCCGGGGCGGACGTGGAAAAAATCATTCTCGACCGCAAGCAT
Source organism: Smithellaceae bacterium (assembly GCA_963682105.1). GTDB lineage: Bacteria > Desulfobacterota > Syntrophia > Syntrophales > Smithellaceae > UBA8904. The sequence goes on along the minus strand of OY821638.1, from coordinate 4,701,638 downwards.
ATCGCCGGCTGCAAAGACTGCAAGAAATGCAACAAAACGGGTGTGTGCGCCATCAAGGACGATATGGCTGAAATTCAAAACAAAATTCTCGACGCTTATGCAATCATTCACGCAAGCCCGGTTTACTTCTGGAGCATGACCGCACAAATGAAGGCTTATCTTGACCGGTGGTGCGTATTCTTTGATGCGGAATGGAAATGGCAGAAAATTTATTATCCCAAAATGAGGGGCAAGCGCATCGCTCTGATCACCGTCTGCGGCGATACGAATATCCACACCGGCGACCCGATTGTTCACAGCTTCAAAAACACGGCGGAGATGACCAAAATGAACTGGATCGGTAACGTGATGGCTTCCGCCACCGAGAAAGGCGAAATCACCGGCAATGAAACCGCCTTGAAAGAAGCTTTTGCGTTGGGGAAACAAGCGGCTACACCTTAAGCCGTCATTCTTTCTGCCGGGTCATCCGGTGCCGGTAATATCGCAGCGGGATGATGATGACAAAAAAGGGAATCGTGTACATGGCGGCCACAAGCGGCTCAACGGGTCCGAAAAACTGGGAGGAAAAAACGATCACCAGCACATTGTTGATGTTGCCCATCATCACCGCACCTGCGAGCTGATTTTCCAGTGGGCCTTTCCTGAAAAAGAAGATGCCGACGGCACAGTAAACGGCCGCCAGAATAAATACAACGATCGTCGCCATCATAATCACGGAAGGCTCTTTTTTGAAAAAAGGCGCATAGCGGTAAAAAACGCCGAGATTAATCAGCGCAAACATCAAAAGCGAAACGGGAAACTGAATCTTCAAGATCGGCGCAACCGCTCTGGGCAGCAGATACCGGATCAGTTCAACAACGATAATCGGAATGAAGATGACGGTGGCCAGCATCTTGAACATGGCCCCAAACGAAATGATCACCTCCCGGGCAATCACCACTTTGATCAGCGCGGGCAGCGTAAAGGGCGCAAGAGCCGACGTGATCACCACCACAACCAGCACCAGCGACGAGTTTCCTTTCACCATGTTGGAGATCATGGGCGATACCACACCGGAGGAAACACCGGTCAAAAGCATGGCCGCCAGCGCGTAATCCGGCGCAACAATATAAAATATTCCATAAACGATGATCGGCAAAATCGCCAGTTTCAGCGCTGTAAAAGCCAGAATCTGGCGGCTGTGTCCTTTGAGCGCCTTCCAGACATCGGCCAGATCAATCGATAGATAGCTCAAAAAGAAATTGATCATCAGGCTGTAGAAGGGAAATGTCCTGAACCGGGAACCGAAATCAGGAAAAATGATGGCTACCATCATAGAGGAAATGACCACGATCACCAGGATCATGTCATTCATACGAAACGGCGTTTTCATGGCCGTGAAATAGCAGATAATAGCTATCTTATCAAGATCTTTAATATTTATAGGTCATTGACTTATAGTCAGTACTTACTTACAATGGCGCAGCCCGTCAATCATACCCCACCGGGCATAAGAAGGAGAAAAGTTATGGCAGCAAATTTTGTGTATTCGACTCGTGAGCACAAGTTCATTTTGAAAGAGTGGCTCGACATGTCCAGGGTCTTTGGTCACGGACGATTCGAAGGAGGTTATGCACTTGACGACGTGGATTCCATCCTGGAAAACGCGATGAAAATCGCCAAGGAAGTCGTCGCCCCCACCAATGAAGACGGCGACAAGCAGCATGCCGTGTATAAAAACGGCAAAGTCACCACGCCCGAATCGTTCAAGAAGCCCTACTGGACCGTTCAGGAAAACGGCCTGGGCTCCAGCAATGCCGATCATTCCGATCCCAGCGCTTTACCTCTGTGCGTCATGGGCTGCACCAATGAATACCTGGCCGCCGCCAACGCCGCATCCGGACCCTACGTTATGGCAACCACCGGCGCTTCAGGTCTGATCCGCGACTTCGGCAGCGAAAAAGTCAAGAACATCTTCCTGCCCAAAATGTTTTCCGGCCAGTGGGCGGGCACGATGGACCTCACCGAACCCAACAGCGGCTCGGATGTGGGCGACATTATCACCAAAGCCACGCCAACCGACGAACCGGGTGTTTACAAAATCGTCGGCACCAAATGCTTCATCACCGGTGGCGATCAGGACATCACGGAAAACATCGTCCACCTGACGCTGGCCCGCATTGAAGGCTGTGCGCCGGGCACCAAGGGCATCTCTCTGTTTGTCGTTCCCAAATTCTGGCACACCGCGGATGGAGAAAAAGGCGAGTTCAATGACGTCAACTGCGGCGGCGTGGAGCACAAGATGGGCCTTTGCGGATCAGCCACCAGCATTATCAACTTCGGCGAAGAAGGCAAGTGCCGCGGCTACCTCCTGGGCGATGCTCCCGTCGACGGGAAGGGCGCAGGTATGGCCCAGATGTTCCAGATGATGAACGAAGAACGCACCGTCACAGGCCTGGCGGCGCTGGCGGCTGCGACCGTCTCATACAACAACGCGGCGCTGTATGCGGCCGGACGCGTCCAGGGCCGTCCCATCACCAACCCTAAGGCGGGGCGCGTCCCGATCATTAATCATGAAGACGTTCGCCGGATGCTGATGTACCAGAAGTGCACCACCGAAGCCAGCCGGGCGATGATTGCGATGTCCTACTACTGCATGGACGTCATGGAAAACACCACGGATGAAAATGAACGGAAACGCGCCAAAGCGTTTGTGGAGGTCAATATTCCGATCGTTAAGGCCTGGTGTTCGGACTTGGCATTCTTGAGTATCTCCGAAGCCATGCAATGCTACGGGGGCTATGGATTCTCCGAAGAATATCCCATCGCCCAGCAACTGCGCGACAGCCGGATCTACCCCATCTGGGAGGGCACCAATTTCATCCAGTCCATGGACCTTGTCGGCCGCAAGTGGATGATGGCCGGAGGAAAGGTTTTCGGCGCATGGTTTGGCGAAATGGAAAAGTTCGCGGCGGATAACAAAGACAACCCGGCTCTGTCTGCGGAAGTGGCTTTGCTTTCCGAGGCTCTGAACCAGTACAAGGACATTCAGATGACCATGGCCGGCTTCCTGGGCCAGGGCAAATTCGGTATGATCGGTTTCTTTGCCACACGGATTCTTCATGCCACCGGTTACATCTATGGCGCAAAACTGCTTTTGGAACATGCACTCATCGCGCTCAAAAAGATTGACGCCATCGGCAAAGAGCATTTTGAATATCCTTTCTATGCCGGTAAGGTGGCATCCGCGAAATTCTTCGCCCACAATCTGCTGCCCAACGTCGGTTTGACTTTGCGAGTCATCAAGGAAGGCGACAATTCGGTGATGGAAATTCCCGAAGCCTCTTATCTGCCGGAAGCTTAATGGAATGTGACGGGTGTCATCAGGAACCCGCTTCAATCAATACAGAGAAGCCGCAAGCGCCCACAGGCATTTGCGGCTTTCTTTGTCATCACTGATTGTTAAAAATGAACAACAATCAAAATATCGGCAAGCAGTAAATACAAGTTGCCGCCCCGCATTTATTCAATGGCCCCCGTCTTTTTCAAAAGGTCCCTGACGGCTTCGGCCAGGCGGCGGTATCCGGCGGCATTGGGATGGATGATATCCGACTTTAGCGTGCCGTCAGCCAGAATTGAAGATAATGTTTTCTCTTCCAGCACAACAGTCAGGTCTTTGGCGATTTCGCGATAGATAGGCTCGGGCGACATGGAAAGCCCCGGCGCGGGAACGGCCAGTAACACAACCGCCGCCCCCTTCTGCCTGCAAATACGAACCATCTCCCGAATATTGCCGGCGGTCTCTTTTTTATTCATCCGGCGCAGAAAATCGTTTCCACCCAGACAGATGATCACAATTAACGGCTTTTCACGATCCAGAACGTCCGGAAGACGCGCAAGACCTTCGGCTGTCACTTCCCCCTGAATGCCCGCATTGATCACGCGCCTGCCAATTATTTGCTCCAGAACAACAGGATAACTTTCTTCAGGGGCGGCTCCAGTACCGAAAGTAATGCTGTCACCAAAAGCCAGAACAACATCATTTTTGCTCAGAACGGGCAGTTGCTGCGTTTTAGCACAGGCCACAAGGAGCATTAAAGCGACCATCGTGGCTGCAAGGGAAATGGCATTCCTGGTTTTAATAATGTTCATTCTGTTGCTCCTGTTTGTCTATTTGCTTCATGACAGATCATGAACACATTTATTATAAGCGATACTCCAACGGCTTTCAACGGAATCATCGCATCACTAACGCCAAAATGCTGTTTTTACATATGTAAGCTTTTGTGATAGTAAATAAACATCCGGACGCAAAGATAAGGAACAATACATGTTTGACTGGTTTACAAAGCGACGCCGCAGAAAAATCATTCAAGCGCCTTTTCCATCCGCGTGGGAAGATATTCTCCGGCGCAACGTCGCTTTCCTCGACCTCCTTGCACCGGAAGAACAGGCGCGCCTCCGAGATCTGATCAAAGTCTTTATTGCGGAAAAAGAATGGGTCGGCTGCGGCGGGCTCGATCTGACCGACGAAATGCGCATAACCATTGCGGCCATGGCCTGCCTTTTGATTCTCAACATCGACCACAATTATTATGAAAACGTCGAAACGATTCTTGTCTATCCCGAGGACGTGGTCTTGCCGGATCGTCAGATCGGTTTCTTTGAAATGGTGACACAACCTCTGGAACCGGAAGGCCCGGTAACCGGCCAGGCCTTTGAGCAGGGGCCGTTGATTCTGGTGTGGGATGCAATCCTGCAAAGCATCGAAGAAGCAGGCAGCGGTTACAATGTGGTCTATCACGAATTCGCCCACAAACTCGACATGCAGAACGGTATTGCCGACGGCACGCCCCGTCTCTCCAGCAGCGCGAAATACCGGGACTGGGTAAAGACCTGCTCGCGTGAATACCTGAAACTGCTTAAGGACGTGGAAAAAGGCAGGAGAACGTTTCTGGATGAATACGGAGCAACGGACGAAGTGGAATTTTTTGCCGTCGCAACGGAACATTTTTTTGATCAACCGGTTCAAATGACAAAAGCCGCACCCGATCTTTACCGGATTTTAAAAGAATTTTACCGCCAGGATCCGGCCCGGCGAAAAGACCAGACACTGTCTGCAATCAGGAAGGAATTCTATGATCGATTACATGAAACGCCATGAACAATATGTTTTGTCGTTGCTGGAAAGCTCCCCTACTCGCGAAATGCTGGCGGAACTTCTTGAATATCACGACAAACAAATCCTGTGGATGCAGCATGAAAGGCTGGCCCATCTGATCACCATGATGTTTGTTTGCCTGTTTTTCCTTTTGGCCTTCGGGTTCAGCATGATTCATTTTTCCGTTCCTTATCTGCTGCTCGCCGCCTTGCTCCTGATTCTCACCATTGCCTACATCATCCATTACTACCGGCTGGAAAACAACGTGCAGCGATGGTACGACCTATCCAACCGCATCCGCTCCAATCTAATGAATTTAAAATAAAAAATATCGATCTCCATAATTGTCACGATGGGTAAAATGTGCTACAAAAAATCATCAGATATCGTAAGCTGAAAATATTCAGGCTCGGCCGGGGAGATGAATTGTGAAATTTGACCTTCAACAGATAAAATCAAACATTGTCGAGCTTTACAACAGAAGAAATGGCCTGTTTCTGCTGTTGTCGACTATTGCGTTTCTGATGGCCTTCGGACCGATTCGGGTGTTTTATAAAACGCCGATGGGAGGCTACTATACGCACATTGCCCTGATCCCCCTGGTCAGCCTCTACCTGCTGTACCTGAAGCAAAAAAGCATTTCATCCGGCGCACGATATGCGCCGGCTGCGGGATTGCCTGTTCTGATTGCCGGAGGGGCGCTTTTCTTCGCCGGCCGGGTCATGCAAGCCAGTCTGGATGCAAACAATTATGCCTCTCTTATAGCGCTGTCCGTTGTTATCTTTGCCAACGGTTCATTTATCCTGATTTATGGTCTGCATGCTTACAAAATCAGCCTGTTCCCGCTTTTGTTTCTTATTTTCATGATTCCTTTGCCCACCGCTCTTATGGACAGTTTCATTACCTTTTTGCAGGTCGGCTCAACGGAATTTACAAACCTTCTTTTCATGGCTTCAGGCGCTCCGTATATCCGGGAAGGGTTTGTTTTTCATCTGCCGAATATCAGCGTTGAAGTCGCCCGGCAGTGCAGCGGTATCCGATCCGCCATGGCCATTTTCATTACCGCGATTCTGGCCGGCTACTTTTTTCTGCAATCAACCTGGAAAGTTGTTTTTCTGGCGGTGTGCGCCGTGCTGATTGCCATGTTCAAAAACGGCATTCGCATTATCACCCTTTCTCTTTTGGGAAATTACGTTGATCCGCGCATTCTGCAAAGCGATCTGCACAGGGAAGGAGGCATTCCCTTTTTCATTGTGGCACTGCTTCTTTTGGCGCCGATTCTGTTTTTTTTGATGCGATCGGAAAAGAAGAAGAACGTGGATAGCGTCTAGTGAATGGTGGATGGTAAAAGAATAATATTCACTATTCACCATCCACCATCCACCACTAATCGGAGTTTCCATGAATTTCAGCATGGTTTTAGCTTTCGTAACGGCGGCTCTCACACTGACTGTTGTAGCCGTCGCTATTTACCGCGGACGCCGTTCTTTTGTTCAAAGCATCTTTGCCGCGGGCATGTTCTTGTTCGCCGTTGAAGCGATATTAATAGGCATGGTTTTTTACGCATCGACACTCGACCAGTTTCTTTTCTGGCAGAGATGGCGACTGCTGACGGCATCTCTTTCGCCTGCAATCTGGCTTTTATTCAGTGTCAGCTTTGCCAGAGCCAATTACCGGGAACAAATTTTTCGATGGAAATGGGTTATATTGCTTGCGCTTCTCGCCCCCCTGGCCATGACAACCGTCTTTTATAACCGCTTTATCGCCCTGGTTTTGTCCCCCCTCAATACGACAACACTCTTCATCAGAGTCGGTCTGAGCGGTTATTTGTGGCATATCTTCTGGATCATCATCACCGTCGGCATCCTGATGAATCTGGAAAGAACGTTTCGCCACTCGACCGGGCATATCCGCTGGCAGACGAAATTTATTTTTGTCGGCGCCGCCGGAATCTTCGGCATACGGTTGTTCACCCATAGCCAGGCGCTGCTTTTTCAGGGCATCGACACCAGCCTGTTCGTTGTGAATCTGGGGGCTCTTTTCATTGCGGATATTTTCATTTTGCGTTCCCTGTCCCGGGGAAAACCGATGGCCGCCAGCGTTCAGTTGTCCCATCAGTTTCTCTATACATCCTTTACCATCATCATCGTCGGTATTTATTTCATCGCTCTGGGCGTCCTGGCCTGGATTTCCGTTCATTTCGAGTGGCTGAAAAACATCAATCTGATTATCTTTCTGATTTTCCTGACGGTCATCGGTCTGGCGGTCATTTTGCTTTCCGATCGTCTGCGCATGAAGAGGAAACGTTTTATCAGCCGGCACCTGAAACGTCCCATTTATGATTATCAGAAAATATGGGAAAATTTTACGGATCGAACGACCTCCATCACCAATACTTCCGATCTCTGTCAGGCCATCGTTAAGATCGTTTCTGAAACCCTGGAGATTCTTTCCGTAACCATCTGGCTGGTTGACGAAAAGCAGGAAAGACTCGTTTTCGGCGGCTCCACCGTCTATACGGAAGCGCAGGCCGGCGAACTGAATCTTTTTGTCAAAGGCGGAACAGACCTGATTCGTGCCATGGCCAATCAAACCATGCCGGTTGATTTAAAGCAACACAATGACAACTGGGTGGAGGACTTGACCCGAACCTATGAACAGGAAACCAAAGAATCGCGCATTCGTTATTGCGTGCCGCTTATTACGGCCGGTCAGTTGATCGGCATTATGACGCTCAGCGAAAAAGTTTTTTACGAGCCGCTTACGTTTGAGGAATCGGATTTAATCAAAACGATTTCCGATCAGGCGGCGTCAAGCCTTCTCAACATCCGACTGTCGGAAAGCCTCCGCCAAAGCAAGGAACTGGAAGCCTTTCAGACCATGTCCGCCTTTTTCATGCATGACCTGAAGAATCTGGCTTCCAAACTGTCGCTGGTCACGCAGAATCTACCGCTGCACATCGACAACCCGGAATTTCGCGCCGATGCCCTTAAAACCATCTCGCAGAGCGTCGTCAAGATCAACAACATGAGCAGCCGTCTGGCGTTGCTCAATCGGAAAGTGGAACTGATCCTCAAAGAAACGGATGGCAATGCCCTGCTTAAAATTGCCGTTGCGGACGCCCAAAAATTTATCAAAACGTCCATCACTCGAAGCTTCGACCCGAACCTGCCCAGGCTGCAAATCGATCAGGAACAGTTATACAAAGTGCTTGAAAATCTTCTCATGAATGCATACGATGCAACAGGTCCTGACGGACAGATCGCCGTATCATCGCATATCAAGAACAACTGGGCTGTGATTGCCGTCTCCGACAACGGCTGCGGCATGTCCAGAGAGTTCATGGAAAAAAGACTTTTCCGCCCGTTTCAGACAACAAAGAAACAAGGTATGGGCATTGGTCTTTACCATTGCAAAACCATTGTCGATGCGCACGGCGGAAAGCTGAACGTCGAAAGCGAGGAAGGCAAAGGAACAACCTTCGAAATATTACTCCCTATCAAAAAGATCGAAGAGGATTGAATTGAGGAAACCAAAACTTCTAATCATTGACGACGATGAAGATCTGCGCACGCAGATGAAATGGGCGCTGGTGAACGAATACGACGTCACGCTGGCCGAAGACCGTCCCAGCGCCGTTGCGGCCATGCATAAGGATCAACCCATGATCGTAACGCTTGATCTCGGGCTTCCGCCCCTTCCGGCCGGTGTGGAAGAGGGATTCGCGGCGCTCGATGAAATATTAAGCGACTATTCGGACACAAAAGTCATCATTATCACGGGACGGGGCGAAAAAGAATACGCACTTCGAGCCGTAGAAAAAGGCGCTTATGATTTTTTCTATAAACCCATCCAGATTGATGAATTGAAAGTCGTCCTGCACCGCGCCTTTCATGTAGCAAAACTGGAACAGGAACAAAAGGCGCTGCGTCAGAGACTGAGCAGCGACAATTTTGAAGGGATGATCGGCACAAATCCGAAAATGCAGGACGTCTTCTCCAAAATCCGCAAAGTAGCCTCCACAGACGAACCGGTTCTGATTCTGGGAGAAAGCGGAACAGGCAAAGAACTGGTCGCCCATGCCCTGCACAACCTGAGTTTACGAAAGGACGGCAAGTTTGTCCCCATCAACTGCGGTGCCATTCCGGAAAATCTCATCGAAAGCGAACTGTTCGGGCACGAAAAAGGCGCATTCACGGGCGCCCATATCCAGCGCAAGGGCAAGTTTGAAATGGCCGACGGCGGCACGTTATTCCTTGACGAAGTGGGCGAATTGCCTCATAACCTTCAGGTCAAATTGCTTCGGTTTCTCCAGGACGGCATGGTGGAACGCGTAGGCGGTCGTGAAACGATCCCGATTAATGCCCGGATCATCGCCGCCACCAACCGCGACTTGCAGGAAGCCATGAAGGACGGAAAATTCCGTGAAGACCTTTTTTTCCGTCTGGGCGTCATCTCCATCACACTACCGCCGCTTCGCGAAAGAAACGAAGACATCCTGCATCTGGCCAAAGCTTTTCTGGATCGCTATGCTCAGGCTAACAAGAAAAAAATCAAGGGATTTACCAACCGCGCCCTCGATGCCATCGAACAGTACCTGTGGCCCGGCAACGTCCGCGAGTTGGAAAACCGCATCAAACGCGCCGTCATCATGACGGACGAAAAGAAAATCACGGCTGAAGACCTGGAAATCAATGGTCCTCTTCACAAGCAGGAACGATTGAGCCTCAAAGACGCCAGAGATATGGTCGAAAAAGAGATGGTCGTTAAATCGCTGGCCCGCAACGACGGAAATCTCACCAAAGCATCCACAGAGCTGGGCGTCAGCCGTCCAACCCTTTACGATCTGATGGAAAAATACGGCATCCCCAAAGAATAAATTTTAAATAATTTTCTAATAAAAAACCCCTTGTCCGCAAAGACAAGGGGTTTTCACTTTATTACCTTCAGCCTTCAGCCTCTGGCCTTCAGCCTTTTTCTTACATTCCCATTCCGGGATAACCGCCGCCGGGAGGCATGCCGGGCATTCCGCCGCCTGCGCCCTTCTCTTCGGGCTTATCGGCGATCATGCACTGCGTGGTGAGCAGCAGACCGGAAACGGAGGCCGCGTTCTGCAGAGCAAAACGGGTGACCTTGGTCGGATCAATGACGCCGGCTGCGATCATGTCTTCATACACGTCGGAACGGGCGTTAAATCCGAAGGAGCCCTTCTTCTCTTTTACTTTTTCCACTACGATGCTGCCTTCGAGACCCGCATTGCAGGCGATCATTTTGATCGGTTCTTCAATGGCTTTCTTCACGATGTTGACGCCGATCTGCTCGTCGCCGATCAGTTCCAGCTTGGTGAGCGCCGGCAGAGTGCGCAGATAAGCAACGCCGCCGCCGGGAACGATGCCTTCTTCAACGGCTGCGCGGGTCGCATGCAGCGCGTCTTCCACGCGGGCTTTCTTTTCCTTCATTTCGGATTCGGTTGCCGCACCGACTTTAATCACGGCCACACCGCCGACCAGCTTCGCCAGTCTTTCCTGCAGTTTTTCGCGATCGTAATCGGATGTGGTTTCTTCAATCTGAGCGCGAATCTGTTTCACACGGCCTTCGAGATCAGCGCGTTTGCCGGCGCCGTCGATGATGGTGGTGTTGTCTTTATCGATGGTGATCTTCTTGGCTTTGCCCAGGTCTTCGAGTTTCACGTTTTCGAGCTTGTAGCCCATGTCTTCGGAGATCATCTTGCCGCCCGTGAGAATGGCGATGTCTTCGAGCATGGCCTTGCGGCGATCGCCGAAGCCGGGGGCTTTAACGGCGGCCACATGCAGGGTGCCGCGAATTTTGTTAACGACCAGGGTGGCCAGCGCTTCGCCTTCGATGTCTTCGGCGATGATGAGGAGCGGGCGGCCCATTTTGGCGATCTGTTCAAGGATCGGCAGCAGGTCTTTCATGCCGCTGATTTTCTTTTCGTAGATCAGGATTAAAGCGTCTTCGATGGCGACAATCATCTTGTCGGGATTCGTGACGAAATAGGGAGAAAGGTAACCGCGGTCGAACTGCATCCCTTCGACGATCTCCAGCTCTGTTTCCAGACCTTTGGCTTCTTCAACGGTGATGACGCCTTCTTTGCCGACTTTGTCCATGGCGCCGGCAATAATGTTGCCGATGGTTTCATCGTTGTTGGCGGAAATGGTGCCGACCTGGGCGATTTCTTTCTGATCTTTGGTGGGTTTGCTCATCTTGCTGAGCTCTTTGACAACGACTTCAACGGCTTTGTCGATGCCGCGTTTCACGTCCATCGGGTTGGAGCCTGCCGCTACGGCTTTGACGCCTTCGCGGTATATGGCCTGGGCCAGAATGGTTGCGGTGGTGGTGCCGTCACCGGCGACGTCGCTGGTTTTGCTGGCGACTTCTTTCACCATCTGCGCGCCCATATTTTCAAATTTGTCTTCCAGTTCAATTTCTTTGGCTACGGTTACGCCGTCTTTGGTAACGGTGGGTGAACCGAAGGTCTTGTCAATGATAACGTTGCGGCCTTTAGGACCGAGAGTTACTTTTACAGCATCGGCCAGGGTATTGACGCCCTTTAAAACCGATTTTCTTGCTTCTTCGTCGTAAAGAAGTATTTTTGCTCCCATTATATCTTCCTCCTTAGTAGTTTCTTATTTTTCAATTACGCCTAAAATATCGTCTTCTCTCATAATGAGATACTCTTCACCGTCGATTTTCACTTCCGTCCCGCCGTATTTGCTGAAGAGAACTTTATCGCCGACTTTAACATCGAGCGCGAGCACTTTGCCTTCTTCCGTTACTTTACCCTTGCCGACTGCAATGATTTTGCCTTCAATTGGTTTTTCCTTGGCTGAATCTGGAATAATGATCCCGCCTTTGGTCTTGGTTTCCTCTTCCAAACGTTTTACGATGATTCTATCCTGTAAAGGTCTGATTTTCATACTGTTTCTTCTCCTTTCTCCCTGTTTTATATCAATTTATGATTTCTTCCAAAGCGGCGCTATTTTATGCATGAATTCACCCATGTCAAGGTTTCATGCCATTTTTTAAAAAAATTTTTAAAAAAGATTTTCCATCAGTTCTTTGAGCGATCCGATGGCGCAGATGTCCATTTTTTCTTTTTTAGGCAGATGGATGGAACTGGTTTTAGGTACCAGGCAGCGGGTAAAACCCATCCGGGACGCCTCTTTGATCCGCACGTCCAACTGGGAAACCGCCCGAATTTCACCGGTGAGGCCGACTTCGCCGAGAATCACTGTTTTGGGGTCGACCGGCCTATTCAGGAAACTCGATGCCATGGCGGAAACAATGCCCAGGTCCACCGCCGGCTCGTCCACCCGGACGCCGCCGGCCACATTGATGAATATGTCAGAGCCTCCCAATCGCAGGTCGCAGATTTTATCAAGCACAGCCACCAGGAGCGATACCCGGTTATGATCAACGCCAATCGCCGTCCGGCGGGGCATTCCCAGATTAGACGGGGAAACCAGCGACTGGATTTCTACCAGAATCGGCCGGGTTCCCTCCAGAGACGTCACCACCACTGAACCGGGCGCGTTTTGCGGACGTTCGGCCAGAAAGAAAGCAGAAGGGTTGGGGACTTCGATCAGCCCTCGGTCGCGCATCTCGAATACTCCGATTTCATTGGTCGGGCCGAAACGGTTTTTAATACTGCGGATAATCCGGTAGGCATGCCCCGAATCACCTTCAAAATACAAAACCGTATCGACCATGTGCTCGAGTACTTTGGGCCCGGCGATAGACCCGTCTTTGGTGACATGGCCAATCAGAAAAACAGGGATGGCACTTTTCTTGGCGGAAAGAATGAGGCGCGACGATGATTCCCGAACCTGGCCAACACTGCCGGGCGCCGACATCAAATCGCCGGAATAAACGGTTTGAATGGAATCAATCACGACAATGGCCGGTTCGATTTTTTTTATCTGATCGAGAATCTTTTCCAGAGACACTTCAATGAGCAAAAGCAAATCTTTCGCATTTGCATCGATGCGGTTAGCGCGTAGTTTGATCTGAGTGGCGGACTCCTCGCCGGATATGTAGAGCACCTTTCGCCCGTCCGCAGCGAGATTCTTCATCACCTGCAGCATAAGCGTGGATTTTCCGATCCCCGGCTCACCGCCGATCAGGATGGCCGAACCCGCCACAATGCCGCCGCCCAATACACGGTCGATTTCGGCCACGCCGGTTGCAGTGCGCTCGCCTTCGGCAGCCGGCACTTCGTCAATCGGCAGGGGCCTGCCGTCAAAGACCAAATCGGGACGGCCGCCCGCCTCCGGATCAGTCACGAGTTCTTCGGCAAAACAATTCCAACCGTTGCAGGAAGGGCATTTACCCAGCCATTTGGGCGACATGTAACCGCAATGCTGGCAGAAGAAACTGGTCTTGCTCTTTTTCAAAAGGCATCACTCCCTGACTGAGATAGGACACATGATCATATTTTTAGACAAAATGCCAATACGAACTGACAGATGAATGCCACCGCAATCACTTGATTCCAATGATCAAAAAAATGGTAAATAGATGACTGGCGCCGCCGGCAACCGGTTTTTCAACGGCAGCCGCCTGAACGGTGCGGACGTTTTGAAATCCCGCCTCTTCAAATTGCCGAGCAAGCACATCGCGGTTAAAGCCGAAATGAAAAACACCATCATTGGACTCATGAAACCGCCCGCCGTCTTCATCGAGGTCGGCAATGCACAATATTCCTGAAGGCCGGAGAATCTGATAAAACTGCTTCAATAGTGGATTAATTTCCCGAATGTGATGAAGCGTCATACTGCTGACCACAAGATGGTACAAACCGGAAAGGTTGCCTCCATGATCCATATCCAGGTGCTGAGTCCTGACATTGGAGAGGCCACGCTCTGAAATTTTACGATTCAAAACATCAAGCATACCCGGTGAGCTGTCTATACCGGTGATAGACCGGACAAACGGCTGCAACGCCAGCGTTACCAGGCCGGTTCCGCACCCGAAATCAAGAATATTCAATTCCTTTGTCAAAGGAATTTCGGCTATCATAGCCCCGGCGATATCCGCCGCCACTTTCACCCGTCCGGGGTTGTCATCCCACCGTGCCGCATCTTTGTCGAAATCTCGTTTTTCCAAACTCATATCCATCTTGTTAGACATTGGTTGATTGATTTTCCATTAATAAAAACTTTGAAAATCATAAAGAGCAAAACCGTCCGGCGCTATTTATTTCCTTTACCGCTTTCCACCAGCCTTGTATAAGGCGGTGTGCCGACCACCGGCAGGTTGATGAATTTCAGGAAGGCCGGTTGAAACTTCTGGAAGTACTCACGCCCCAGTTTCGGATCAGATGTCGGCAACTCCAGCGTCAGTGTGAAAATATTGCGTTCCTGTCCGGCGTAATTTCCAAGAGACCCCGGATAGTAACCAAACTTTTTGAGTGGATGATTGGCTTCTTTGCACACCTTTTCCATCCACTTTTCAAAGGAATTCAAATCGGCTGAAGGTCCGTCATAGTCGAAAAAATTCAGCGGCGAATGGACACTGAGAATTTTCTGAGGTCTAAAACGCTTGATCAGCGCCACCTGAAACAGCGTCTCCTGTTCGGAAGCGGCGGAATACCCGGGATAATATCGGGGATTCTTCTTGCCTTTCGTTTTCCATTCCCGCAGCGCGTCGTGATTCCAGTGTCTGGTGGGGAAATTGCGGTTGACGTCCACGCCGTTTGCGTTCACCCGCGTCGGTGTCTGTTTCAGAAAGCCGTCGGGATTGACCAGCGGCGCTATCACAATGCATTTTTCTTTGACGATCTCGGGATGCTCCCGAAGATATTGCGCCAGCTTGAACATCAGATAAACCGAAGGCAGTTCATCGCCATGGACACCGCCCAGAAACAAAATACAGTCTCCCGAAGCCTTGCCGAACTGGGCAAAAATAAGCGGCTGTTTGCTTTTGGTCGTCCGGTGATGCTCCCAGGCAATGGCGCCGGGCTCGATATCCTTCCAGCCCAGTAATGCATTTTGTCGTTTCAGATCACTTAGAAGTTTTTTTAACTCTTTCGACGGCTGATCGTCTGTGGAAACAGGACTGGGCAGCAACAAAAAAGCAATCAAGCAAAACAGAACACAGACAAAAAAAACTTTCTTCATGTCGCCAAAACGAAGATGCCTTTTAAATCATTAATTAAAAAAGCTTACAAATATCTTCATCCTTTCATTTTATTGAAGCGCCTGCTTCAGGCGTTTTATAACAGAAGACTTGCCTAAAACGGCAAACACACGATCCAGTTCCGGACCTTTAATTTTACCGGTTAATGCAGCGCGAACAGGCATGAACAGGTCGCGGCCTTTGACGCCCGATTTTTCTCTGGCGTATTTAACGGCGGCAGCGTAAATCTCCTGCGGCGATCCGTCTGCGCCGGATAGATACTCTCCAAAAGCCAAAACGACTTTCCGGCCCGACTCTGAATTCAGCAACAGCCCGGCTTCCGGTGATACGGCATACCGGTCATCGAAAAACAATTCAATAGAATCTTCGATATCAGCCAGGGTGACAAGCTCGTCTTTCACAACTTCGATGGCGCTTTTGAGCCACACGGGATCCAGCGCATCCGGCTCATAACCCGCCTTTCGCAAAAAAGGGGCGAGTCTCCGGATCAGATCATCGATTTCCGTGTTACGGATGT
Organism: Smithellaceae bacterium; assembly: GCA_963682105.1. Taxonomy (GTDB): domain Bacteria; phylum Desulfobacterota; class Syntrophia; order Syntrophales; family Smithellaceae; genus UBA8904. The sequence continues at coordinate 4,685,823 of OY821638.1, read as the reverse complement.
AAATGGCATTGAGCCACCGAAGCTTGTCCTCATCAAAAACCGCTCCGCTTTTGGATGCCCGATCCAGTGAAAACGCTTCAATCATCTCCTGGCGCGACAGGACTTCCTTCGCATCGGCAAATGAACTGCCCAGAAGCCCCAGATAATTGATCAGGGCCTCCGGCAGAAACCCCTGCCGGCGGAATTCTCCCACGGATACGGACCCGTGACGCTTGCTGAGCTTGGCGTGATCCTTGCCCAGAATCAGGCAGTGATGGGCAAAAACCGGCGGTTCAAATCCGAAGGCCCGATAAAGCATGATCTGCAAGGCCGTGTTGGACAAATGGTCTTCACCACGGATGACGTGGGTAATGCCCATCAAATGATCGTCGATGACCACCGCAAAATTATAAGCGGGCATGCCGTTGGAACGGACGATGATGAAATCGCCCATCGCTTCGCCTTCAAATTTAATCGGGCCCCGGATCAGATCGGTAAATACAACGGTCGTCTGCGGCACTTTAAAGCGCCATGACGGCCTTCGGCCCGATGCCGCGAGCCGCTCACGCTCGGCAGGGCCGAGATTCCGGCACTTGCCCATATAGCGCGGCATGCGCTTGCTTAAAATAAGCGTCTGGCGCTCTTCTTCAAGTTCCTCTTCCGTGCAGTAACAGGGATAAACCAGATCGGAGTCGATTAATTTTTTTAAATATTCCGAGTAAAGATTCAGGCGCTCGCTCTGTTTATAGGGACTGAAATTGCCGCCTTTATCCGGACCTTCGTCCCAGTCCAATCCCAGCCACGCCAGATCATCGTAGAGATTCATCTGATATGAAAGCGCGCTGCGGGACTCATCCGTATCTTCAATTCGCAGGACGAATGTCCCGCCCGTGTGGCGGGCAAACATCCAGTTGAATAACGCCGTGCGGGCATTGCCCACATGCAATTCACCGGTGGGCGACGGCGCAAATCTCACTCTGAGGTTATCAGACATTTTTTATCCTTTCCGAACCGGTGGCGACAGCCAAAACGGCCACACCTTCACCCCGCCCGACAAATCCCATGCCTTCATTGGTCTTGGCTTTGATGCTGACGGCCGATTCGTCTATGTCAAGTATGCCGGCGATATTGGCCGCCATCTGAGCGGCATAGGGCGCGAGTTTGGGTTTTTCCATCATCACGGTCGCATCAACATTGGAAATGACTATCCCTTTGGCCTCAATCACGGATTTCACCCGCTTGAGCAATAGGAGGCTGGATATGCCTTTAAACGCTTCGTCGGTATCCGGAAAATGCCGTCCGATATCTCCGCACGCGGCCATCCCCAAAAGTGCGTCACAAACGGCATGTAACAGCGCGTCGGCATCCGAATGACCGGAAAGACCCCGTTCATAAGGAATTTCAACACCCCCCAGAATCAGTTTCCGGCCTGGAACAAAGCGATGGCTGTCATAACCCAGACCGCTTCGACAGCAGACCTCTTCTCTCATTTTAACTCCCAGAAGCGCCTCGGCAATCACGAGATCGTCAGGCGTTGTAATCTTCATATTTGAGTAGGAACCTTCAATCATCATTACTTTGGCGCCGATCCGTTCAACAAGGGACGCGTCGTCGGTGCCATAATAACCCTCTTTTTCAGCGGCTGCATACGCCCGTCTAAGCAAATCAAATTGAAATGCCTGCGGGGTTTGCGTCTGCCATAACTGATGCCGGGGCAGGGTTGCTTTCACTATATCCCCCTCAACCGTTTCTTTGATTGTATCTTTTGCCTTTACACCGATGCAGGCGGCTCCATTCCGGAGAGCCGCATCGGCAACCTTGGCAATCATTTCTTCGGTTACAAACGGTCTGACCCCATCGGATATCAGCACGACATCGCAAGGGCCTTTAACTGCATGAAAGCCATTGCCAACGGAATCCTGACGTTCCCCGCCTCCTTCGACGACAGCAGATATCTTCGTTATATTATAATTTTCAACGATTTTTTCCTGAACAAAGGCCAGATCTTCCCTGGGCGCCACCAGAACGATCTCATCAATAATATTTGATTTTTGGAATACGGCGAGCGTACGGGCCAAAACAGGCACCCCCCGGAGCGTCAGATATTGCTTACGAATATCTCCGCCCAGTCTTTTCCCTGAACCTCCTGCGGGAATAATCGCCACTGTTTTCATGCTTATCCTCAAATGAAAAAAGGCCCGGAAAATAATTTTCCCGGGCCCGCCTGCCAAAGGTATTTCTTTCCGGCCAAAAAAAGACAATATCAATAAATCTTATTAATTGTTGCTTCTCTTGTCGGCGGCGTCTTTCAATTCCGTGAAAATCATCCGACCGGCCGTTGTCTGTAATACGCTGGTCACTACCACATCGACAGTTGCATTAATCATTCTTTGTGCGCTGTCCACAATAATCATGGTTCCATCATCCAGATAACCGACACCCTGCCCCGGTTCCTTGCCTTCCCGTATGATCTTGACGGTCATCGGTTCCCCGGGCAGCACGACCGGCTTCATGGCATTGGCCAGTTCATTGACATTGAGAACGCGCACCCCCTGCAGTTCAGCGACTTTATTTAAATTGTAATCGTTGGTCAAAAGCTTGGCGTTTATTTTCTGGGCTAAAGCGACCAGTTTGCCGTCAACGCCTTTAATCTTCGGAAAATCCTGCTCAACGATTTCAATGTGTATGGAAGAGCTTTTCTGCATTCGGTTTAGGACATCCAGTCCCCGTCTTCCTCTCGACCGTTTCATAGAATCGGAAGAGTCCGCTATAAATTGCAGTTCGTTAAGCACGAAACGGGGAACGATTAATGCCCCGTCCAAAAAACCCGTATCGCAAATATCCGCAATTCTGCCGTCAATAATGACACTGGTATCCAGCAGGCGGTTATTTGCAGTCTCCTTTTCTTCAGTGTTGCGGAAGCTGAATTCTTCTGCCTTTTTTGATCCGAGCACAAGTCCCAGATAGCCTAAAACACCTGTCAGGAACAGATAAATCCAGGGAACAATATGCTGATTCTGCTGAATCTTGGCAACCAGATTCAGACCAAAACCCAGCATGAGAGCAATCAACAAGCCTACAACCATGCCAATGACACCGCCTGCAATGATTCGCAGAGAGAGCTTGCGGATGTCTTTTTCGACCTGGATGACCAGCAGAGCAACACCCAACCCTATAATTAAGCCAACAATTCCCTGAAATAGTGCATATGAACTTGTATCTGCCACATAATAAGCGATGAAATAACCACTAATCGAACAGGCTAAAACCAATAATGCTCTAACGATCAACCGCGTCACCTCCTTTCTGTAAAAATCACGAAAAATATTCTTAGAATCAATTAACTATTGTGCTAAAAAAAGCGGAGGTCTCAATTTCCCCTTCAGGGAAAAGCTGATCTGTCCTTTATTCATTTGTCAAAGAACACGAAATAGCCGGTAAACTACTGGTTACTGCACGGTAAAAATCATCTGCAAATCGCGTTCGACTTTCGCTTCCTGAGCGTTCGTTGCAACGGAAATTTCCTTAACCAGAAGATTTTTTGCCGTATCCATCATCTTTCGCTCCCCGAAAGAGAGGTTTTTATCGCTCTTTAAAATAAATAAGTCGCGCAAAACACTGGCAATTTCAAAAACGGAGCCGGTTTTAATTTTTTCCAGATATTCCCGGTAGCGCTTATTCCAGGTCTGCTTGTCGATAGTAACATCTTTATTGCGCAAAATTTCGTATACCTTGGGTATTTCCTTTTCCATAATGACTTCGCGAAGTCCTACCGCCTTGGCTGAGGACGTCGGAATCATGATTTTCATGCCGTTACCCATGATCTTCATGACGTAAAAGGGTTGTTTCTTACCCATAACTTCTCTATTTTCAATAGCTTCAATGACGCCGACACCCTGTGCCGGATACACTGCCAAATCCCCTACCTTAAACATTTTATACTCCCCTGCCTTTCTATAATAGCGGAGCAGACTAACACATTATAGACAATTAGTCAATAATTAATGCATTTTACTGATTTACTTGGGTAATATTCAAAACTGCGCAGACGGGAACAAACCGTTATGGCAAATAAAACAGAGGATTTCGCGCCTTGCCTTTATGGCGAACTTCAAAATGGATGTACGCCTCGCCTCCCTCGTCTTTTTCTCCGGCCAGGGCAATGATCTCACCTTTTTTAACGCGTTGATCCTGCTTGACAGACCGTTTTTTAAGATGCGTATAAACAGTGGCAAAGTCATTGCTGTGACGAATGATAACCGTCTCGCCAAAGTCCTTTAACCCTGCGGAAAAAATGACGGTTCCTGAAGCTGCTGCCCTCACTTTTGCGCCTTCGGCGCACGCGATTTTAACCCAACTGTTATTATGGTAGGGTTTATTGGGTTGAATGCCAAAACGGGTTTTTACAACGCCGTTAACCGGCCAGGCGAATTTGCCTTTTTCCAGTTTAACGATTTCCTGGCTTTCCGGGGCAATGGGTTTATCACCTCTAGGTGGAGCAACAGCTCCGGATGATTCTGCACCCGGTGACTCCGGACGGACAGGCTTCGACGGTGGAGCTTTCTCGGTAAGCGGCTGCTTTTCGGCTGTTTTACCGTTATCATGGGGTTGAGAAGGTTTTTCGCTTTCCGGCAATTCTCGTTTCAGATCGACGCCGCTTTTCCCTGCTTGCGTCATGACATCATCAATCACCTGATTGGCGTCCGGGATAAAAATCACCATTCCTTCTTTAAGACTGGAAACATCACTGATATTATTAATCTCCGCCACATCCTGAAGGCTGATCGAATAGGCACGGGCAATGCTGTATACTGTTTCTCCTTTTTTAACAACGTGATAGACACCCTTGGTCTGGCTTTTTTGCACCTGCGGCGCCGAGCATGACATAAACAATGCCAAAATGATCGGCAAAACCAGCAAGCTTAGTTTAAGACAGAGGCTGCCAATACCGGATCGAACATGATAAGGTTGATTCTGTCGCATCATTCTTTCCATCCGCTTTCTCCTATCAGGCTGACAAAACGGCAACCTCCCAGGTCAACAGTCTTGATTTCATCCGGATTTTCAGTCGAGCGGGTCAGTTTGTAGAGGGTCTGAATATCACGGCTGCCCACCGGCACAACCATTCGTCCGCCGGGCGCCAGTTGTTCGAGCAGATATTGCGGAATCCCGGGGGCGGCCGCCGTCGTGATAATAGCGTCAAATGGCGCTTCTTCCTTCCAGCCATAAGAGCCGTCGCCGACACGGATTGCTACATTGTAACAGTTGAGTTGATCCAGGATCTTGCGCGCCCTGGAGGCAAGCGCGGCCACCCGTTCGATAGAAAAAACACGATCAGCCAACTGCGCAAGGATCGCTGTCTGATACCCAGAGCCAGTACCGATTTCCAGCACCCTTTCCCGGCCTTTGAGTTCCAGCGCCTCCGTCATCAAAGCAACAATGTAAGGCTGTGAAATAGTCTGCTTTTCACCAATAGGCAGAGGATTGTCACTGTAGGCCTGATCGATCAGCCCCTCATCTACGAACAGATGCCGGGGAATCGTCTCCATCATTTTCAACACACGGGGATCAAGGACCAAACGGGCTCTGATTTGTGACTCCACCATCCGTGTGCGCTGTTTCCGGTAACGATCCATCAGGCAACCTGCAATTTCTTTTTTTTGGGAGGTACCGCGTAAAGCTGCTTAACCGTCTCATGACGGCGAAGCCCCATTGCTTCGCGAGTGACAATCAGATAATAAAATTGAAGCTCTGCTTTCTTGCAGGCCGCATTAAATTCATCAATGCAGGAATTGATTTCTTCAAAAATCGCCTGTTCATCAGGCGATGCGTTTCCGGATGCCCCCTCTTCCCACAATACATTCAACTTATTGATGTGATTTTGAATTTTTTGTTCAATTCTTGAAAGTCCGGCCAAAGCGTCCTCGACGGCAAATCCCGCCCGGCTTAAAACCGCCGCCCGCTCGCGCAAGATTTCATCAAACAACACATCTTGTTGATTTTCTTTCGTTGTCGCTGAAATCTGTTTTGTCCATTCTTTAATAATCATCGTTTCCGCCTCTATCATTTACGCAACCAATTTTCAAGTCGTAATGGCCTTACAGCCCTTTTGGGTCAATCTTTTCCCTTTACAGTTGCCGATTATTTGGATACATATTTTCAAACGAATACTCGAACGGATGAACTGAAGTCTCATGCACCCCAATATCAAATTCCCCATGTCCGAAGCAGTCCGTCAAGCTTACGTTCAATCTCAGGAAGATGAAACGTTGCTTCCGCTTGTGGGAATCGACCTTCAGGATAATCCTGTCGGAAGAATCAAAACCGGCGACTCCGTTATTTTCTACAACATCCGAGGAGAGCGTGAAATCGAGTTAACGCAAAGTCTAACCGAACCCGGCTTCAGAAAATTCCCGGTTGAAACCAACCTCTCATTAAATTACGCAACCATGATTGAATATCAACCGGGCTTGAAAGTTAAAGTTGCCTTTCCGCCCGAAGACGTTCTGTCCGATACGTTAAGCGACATTCTTGCCGCACAGGGATTGACCCAGGCCAAAATCACGGAAGCGGAAAAAGCCGTTCACGTCAGTTTCTTTTTCAACGGAAAAAAGAGTGACCTGCTTTCAGGCGAAGAAAGAATCGTGATCCCGACCCGCAAGGATGTCAAGCTCTTTGACGAAGCTCCGGAGATGTCTATTGCACAAATCACCGATGCAGCCGTGGAGAAGATTAAAGATCCGGCCTGCAATTTCATCGTGGTGAACTTCCCCAATGTCGATGTCGTGGGTCATATCGAAAACGAACCGGCGATCATCCGCGCCGTGCAGGCAGTCGACAAACATGCAGGAATTCTGATTGACGCAGCCCTCAAAGAAAACGTTACGGTCATCGTCACCGCTGATCATGGCACCGTGGAAAAATGGCTCTATCCCGATGGCGGTGTGGATACCGGGCATACAGACAGCCCCGTGCCGTTTGTTTTGCTGCACAGGGATAAAACGCTCATGCTCAGATCCGAAGGCGAACTGACCGATGTGGCGCCGACCATTCTGGACCTCTTCGGTCTGCCGGCCCCCGCATCCATGACCGGAACTTCTCTTCTGCAACTGAATAACAATTCGCCGGCTCCGGCCAGCCGTGTGCTTTTGATGATTCTCGACGGGTGGGGGCTTTGCGAAAACACGAAAGGTAATTTAATCGCCTGCGCGCAAACGCCGGTGATGGACAGAATTTTGCAAAACTATCCTCATTCGCAACTGGCCGCCTCCGGTGTGGCCGTGGGACTTCCGCCGAAAACGGTCGGCAACTCGGAAGCGGGGCATTTGCACATGGGCGCGGGACGACGGATTTATTCCGACCGCCTCAAGATCGATCAGGCCATTCGAGATAAAGTTTTTCACCGGAATCCGGCTTTCATTCATGTCATGCAGCAGGCCCGGCAAAACGGCAAAGCCCTGCACCTGATGGGCATCATCTCATTCTTCAGTTCGCACGGCTCCATCGAACATCTCTTTGCGCTGATGGATATGGCCCGAGAGCAGGGCGTTAAAAAAATGTATATCCACGGCATGCTGGGCCGCCGGGGCGAAAAAGCGGAAAGCGGCGTTCGTTACGTTGCTCAGGTGGAAGAAAAGTGTCAGGCCCTTCAGTTAGGGAAAGTGGTTTCCGTCATCGGCCGCTACTGGTCGATGGACCGGGAAGAAAACTGGGACAGGATTGAAAAAACATATCGGATGCTTGTATACGGTGAGGGAACTAAAGTCCGGACGGGAGAATAAACCATGCAGACAAAAGTCAATCAAACGCTGATCGAACTGGTTTGCGGTGATATCACCCTGGAAACAACCGACGCCATTGTCAATGCCGCCAACAGCCGGCTGGCAGGCGGCGCCGGTGTGGACGGCGCCATCCACCGGGCCGGCGGTCCCGCCATCATGGCTGAATGCCGCGCTATCGGCGGCTGCCCCACAGGCGAAGCCGTCATCACCACCGGCGGCAATCTCAAAGCCCGCTGTGTCATCCATACCGTAGGGCCTGTTTACCGCGGTGGCACGCAAAATGAAGCAAAACTACTTGTTTCCGCTTATTTAAACAGTCTAAAACTGGCCGTCAAGAAGGGCTTGCAAAGCATTTCTTTTCCCGCTATAAGCTGCGGCGTTTACGGATACCCGGTCCACGAAGCAGCCCAATTATCACTGAAAACATGCGTTGATTTTGCCGGAAGCTCTACAGATCTTCTGCTGATACGCCATGTTCTGTTCGATCAACGAATATTTGACATTTTTTCAAAAGAACTACGGAAGGTTATTGAGTGAAGCTTTGGTGCATGAATGGAAGCAAAACCGTCGTACGCAGAACTTGAGCAGAAAATCACCGAACTGACTGAAAAGGTCCAGCAGCAGATCGGTATCGAAAACCAGTATCGCAATCTGGTCGACTCCACGAGCGATTCTTTGTATCTGGTCGACGCCGACGGCCGCTACCTTTTCATGAATACCAATCATGCCAAACGCTTGAAATTGTCCAAAGCCGCCATTGGCACGGTTGCCTATCGGGATTTCCATACAACAGAACAGAATGCTGAATTTCTCTCCAAAGTCAAAACGGTTTATGAAACAGGCATCTCCATTCATGACGAGCATAAAAGCCTGCGCGACGGCGGCTATTTTTTGCGCACCTTCAGCCCCGTCCGGGACAATAACGATTCCCGGAAAATTTTTTCAGTCGCCATCGTTTCTAAAGATATCACCAAAAGACGAAAGATCGAAGAAGCGCTGCAGAAATCGGAATTGAAATACCGCCAGTTGATCGAGCATTCCAGCGAAGCTATCTTCATTCTCACCGGGGGTAAAATAAGTTACTGCAACAGCCGCACCGAAAAAATGCTGGGCTACCCGACGGATGACCTCAAGATGATATCTTTTATCAACCTGACGATATCCGAAGACCGTGAAATGGTTTTTGAGCGTCAGAAAGCCATTCAGCAAGGCGACAACTCCCCCCTCAACTACAGCTTCCGAATTATTAACAAAGACGGAGCAACGTTCTGGGTTGAAGCCAACAGCGTTGCCATCAACTGGGAAGGCGAATCGGCGACACTCAATTTCCTGAGAGACATCACCCGGCAAAAAAAGACGGAGACAAGACTGCTTCAGGCGCAAAAAATGGAATCCATCGGCACGCTGGCCGGCGGAATCGCCCACGACTTCAACAATCTGCTCATGGGCATTCAGGGGCATGCGTCCCTTTCACTGCTCAAACTGGATAAAAACGACCCTAACTACGAACACCTCAAAACCATCCAGAATCTTGTGATGAACGGCGCCAATCTGACCAAACAGCTTCTGGGGTTTGCCCGCGGCGGGAAATATGAAGTCAAGAGGGTTGATTTAAACGCTCTGATTGAAAAGACGTCGCAAAACATCGGCCGCACCAAAAAGGAGATTCGCATCCACCGGAATCTCGACGCCAACATCTGGCCGACGGACGTCGATTCCGGACAGATTGAACAGGTGCTTTTGAATCTGTTCGTCAATGCCTGGCAGGCTATGCCCGGTGGGGGCGATCTCTACATCGAAACAAAGAATATTTCACTGGATGAAAATCGTTTTAAGTCATACGTCGGAAAGAGCGGCCGCTATGTGAAGATCTCCATCACCGATACCGGCGTCGGAATGGATGAAAAAACCAAGGAAAGAATCTTCGAGCCGTTTTTCACAACCCGCGAGATGGGACGCGGCACGGGACTCGGTCTGGCATCCGCCTACGGGATTATTAAAAATCATAACGGCCTCATTAATGTCTACTCGGAAAAAGGAAAAGGATCGACTTTTAATATCTATATTCCCGCCGCCATCAAGAAAGACGCGAGAGGCAAATATTCGGATGCGGATGACGCCATTGATGCCACGCCCTGTACGGAAACCATACTGCTGGTCGATGACGAAACCCTGATTCTCGAAGTGGCCAGCGATATGATCAAAACGCTGGGTTATACCGTTCTCACCGCCCAGGACGGTCATGCCGCGCTGGAAATCTTCAAACAAAAGCAGACCGAAATTGATCTGGTGATTCTGGATATGGTCATGCCGGATATGGGCGGCGGAGAAGTTTTTGACGCATTGAAAATGATCGATCCCAAGGTCAAAGTACTGCTCTCCAGCGGCTACAGTCTCAACGGCCAGGCCAGCCGGATTATTGACCGGGGCTGTGACGGCTTTATCCAAAAACCTTTTACCATGGGCGATATTTCCAGACAGTTGCGCACTATTCTAAAAACGAGCCCCAGACAGCCGGGCTCCAAAGATAACCGGCAACTGCCTCTACCGATTTTCGATCCGCCCGTTTTCGATCCGCCTTGATCATTCGGCCGTTTTGTGCCACATTACGGTTATGAGAAGAAAAAAACCTTTAACAGCGCCACAACCCATCGGCCATATTCTTTGGGCAGCCTTTAAAAAACGAGGGATGCCTGTCCGGATGGAAGAAAGCGCGCTGTTCAGCCTCTGGTCCAAGGCAGTCGGCCCGCAAATTGCTCAGCAAACACACCCGGATCGGTTGCACTCGGGAACGTTGTTTGTCAGCACCGCATCGTCCGTATGGGTTCTTCAACTGCATTTCATGAAAAAAGAAATCCAGCAGAAATTGAATCAGTTGGCCGGGAAAACAGTGGTTCGGGATATTCACTTTACGGTTGGTTATCAGCCGCCTAAAGGTCAATGCGACGCCACGATGATATTGAATGACAGGGACCGGAGAATGATTGATGAAAGCACGGAAAAGCTTCCCGACCCCGAACTGGCGTCGATTGTCAAACGCGTCATGGAAAAAGAGATCAGCCGTCGCAGGAGCCTGGAAACGAAGACAGGTCGATAAAAATTTGTTTCATAGCCTGCGTGTATTTTTTATGATCTTCATAAATGTAAAGCGGCGGTTCAATTTTCAACTCTTCGCGCGAAGAGCTTCTGCCCTCGACTAAAACAAACTCCGCATCCGATGCCGAATCCGAAAAAACCAGTTTCATTCGTTTCGGTTCAATATCTTTTTTGCGAAAGAGGCTGATCATTTCAACAAGACGGGTTGCCGGATAAATCGTAAACACCCGGCCTTTTGGTTTGAGGATATATTTTGCCGCCGTGAGAAATTGGGCCAGTGAACCGCGCACTTCATGCCGGGCAATGGCTTTTTCCTGCAAGGGATTGATCCGGCCCGAAGATATTTTGCGGTAAGGCGGGTTAAAAACGATATTGTCAAACGTGTGGGCTTTGTAAAATTTTTTATAGTCCCGCGCATCGCCTTCATCAATGATCACCTGACGCTCCAGCCCGTTTTGTTCAACGTTTTTCCAGGCAAGCTTTGCAAGCCCTTCCTGAATTTCCAGCCCGCGCCAGCGCGTCTGCGGGAAGCGATGCGCCAGAACCAGGGCGATGATCCCGTTGCCGCAGCCCATATCGAGATTCACACTTCCGGCTCCCACAGCCGTAAAATGCGCCAAAATCAATGAATCGAGATTAAACCGGTATCCGCGCTTACTCTGCCGGATTTTCAAATTGCCGTTGAGTATTTCATCTACGGTCTCTTCGACTGTCATTTGATGCCCTTTTTTGTCAGTAATCCTTTAACGCGATCCTGCCCTGAAACATAGACCACCCATCCTGATTTCAACGAAACGTCAACGCCCGGGGTTTTACACGTCCTGCATAAAAAATGAAAGGGGCATGTTGTTTCCAGATACTCTTTTCATCCCGTATTCGACAAAAAATATTTGTCCTATGGTGTCTCATAATGTATCAGACATGAATCAGATTTGTCCGACAACGTCAGGCAAATTCCGGACAGATCGTGGCCCGTATCGAAAATCATTATTAAAATCAACACGATAAAGACGATCGCAAATATGGCATATATATTGAATGAAATTACGGAGATAAAAGAAGGATTCTCTTACGATGACTGGAAAATCGACCTGTGAAGAACTGGAAAAAAAAATCAGAGGGCTCGAGAAAGAAATAATCAGGAACAAACAAGCAGAACAAGCCCTCCTTAAAAACGAAGAAAAATACCGCACGATTCTGGATGATATTAACGAAGGCTATTTTGAAGATGATCTTGACGGGACATTTACCTTTGTCAATGACGTGCAAGCCTCCAGTCTCGGATATACGAAAGAAGAACTGATCGGGGTCAACTATCGCCAGCTCTGCGATCAGAAAGCGGCTGCGAAAATAAGAGAGCTTTACACCCGGGTTTATCAGACAGGAGAACCGTTTAAAGGCTATGAGGAGCAATTTATCGGCAAGGACGGCCAAAAACGCGTCATGGAATTTTCCGGAGCTCTAATTCGGGACAAGGACGGCAAACCGACGGGCTTTCGTGGTGTTTCACGGGACATCACTGAACGAAAACAGGAGGAGGAAGCGCGAAGACAGGGCGCGGAGCGATACCGGATTCTGCTGGAAGATATTGAAGAGTGTTATTTTGAACTTAACCTCGGAGGCAGGTTTACTTGTGTAAATGACGCGCAGTGCCGCGATCTTGGTTACACCCGCGAAGAACTCATCGGGATGGACTACCGGCGGTATACGCATGAAAATTCGATAAAAAAATCTAAAGAGATCTTTTCCGGCATATACAAAACCGGACAACCGGCCAGGTATGAAGCGGACTATATTCATAAAAATGGTACGATATACACCAGTGAAGTTTCCGCATCCCTGAGGCGCAACGCCAGAGGCCAGGCGATCGGATTTCGCGGCCTGTCCCGGAATATCACCGAGCGCATAAAAGCCCAGGAGGCCCTGCGTTTCAGCGAGGAAAGGCACAGAACGATTCTTGAAAACATGCAGGAATCCTATTTTGAGAATGATCTGGACGGCCGCATGACTTTCGTGAATGATGTTGTTTGCGCTCATCTTGGCTATACCAGAGAAGAACTGATCGGGATGCACAGCAGTCTGCTTCATGACAAGGAAGGCTGGGAAAAAACCTTTCAGGCTTATGTTAAACTTTACAAAACAGGGGAGTCCTTCAAGTTAATGGAATCGGAATTAATCAGGAAAGACGGGACCAAAGGGACATATGAGCTTTCCGTCGATCTGATTCGGGATTCCAAAGGAACGCCGACCGGTTTCCGGGGGATTTGCCGCGATATCGCAGAACGTAAAAGACTGGCTGATCGCCTGAACCGTGCGGAGAAAATGGAAGCCCTGGGGACGATGGCGGGAGGCGTTGCTCATGATCTCAACAATGTTCTCGGGGTTCTGGTTGGATATTCGGAGTGCCTGGCCCGAAGGCTTCCGGAAAACAGTCCTGAAAGACAGTATGCCGAAACCATCATGCAAGCCGGTTGGAGATGTACCGCGATCGTTGATGATCTCCTGACTTTAGCCAGGCGGGGTGTGAATGTTTCGGAAGTCACCGATCTGAACAGTTTGATCTTCGACTATCTCAAAACGCCGGAATTTGAACAGTTGATATCCCGTCATCCGAATGTAAAGATTCAGACGGAGATAGAAGAAGAGCTTGCCAGGATCAAAGGATCGCCCGTTCATTTAAGTAAGACGATTATGAACCTGGTTTCCAACGCCCTGGAAGCCATATCAGGCCCGGGAGAAGTGACGATCCGGACGGAGAACCGTTACCTGGAATTTCCGTTAAGGGGATATGATGAAATGACGGAGGGGAATTATGTGGTCCTGACTGTTTCCGATACGGGCGCCGGCATCTCCGCAAATGACCTGGGAAAGATATTTGAGCCCTTCTATACAAAGAAAGTCATGGGAAGAAGCGGAACAGGATTGGGGCTGGCTGTCGTCTGGGGGGCGGTGAAGGATCACAACGGCTACATAGACGTGCAAAGTGAAGAGGGCAAAGGGACGACATTCAACCTCTACTTCCCTGTCACCAAAGAAAAAATAAGCAAGGCTGAAGAAGCCGTATCTCCGGACTGCTATATGAGCAACGGGGAGTGTATTCTGGTGGTGGATGATGTGAAGGAGCAGCGTGAGCTGACAATGAACATGCTGGGGCAGCTTGGGTATCAGGTCGAGGCTGTTGCCGGCGGCGAAGAGGCCGTTGAGTATCTCAAAAACAAAAAAGCCGACTTGATCGTTCTGGATATGATTATGGACCCCGGGATTGACGGACTGGAGACCTATCGAAGAATCATTGAAATGAACCCCGGCCAGAAAACAGTCATTGTCAGCGGCTTTTCGGAAAATGACCGGGTCATGAAAGCGAAGGAAATGGGCGCCGGAACGTTTGTGCGAAAACCCTATATTCTGGAGAAAATAGGTCTGGCCGTCAGAAGGGAACTGGACCAGAGAAAGCAGGATCATTTCACCACAACAGACGCCGGATAAACGGATCTAAGCCCGCCGCATTAAAAGATATTGAGCACAGGTCTTTGTTACTTGAGCAGCAGAAAATATAATTCGCCTTTTTCCTTGAGGCTGCCCGCGGTAGCCTGGGCTCCGGGACCGAAACCGCAGAAGAGATCGACGCGACCCGCCCCCTTGATGGCCGACCCCTTGTCCTGATTCAAAACAAAACGTGAAAATTCGGTACGCGAGGTGACATTGAAATCGTTATCTAAAACCGGTTTGCGCAAACGGATAAATGCCAGCGCTCCGGGCGGAAAGTAATCCGGATCGGTGGCGATTGTGCGGTCGGGCGTCACCGGCTGCCCCAAACCGCCAATCGGCTCTCTATCGACGAAGCGAAAGAAAATATACCGGTCATAGTAGCTTAGAATCCGATAACGTTCTTCATCATTTTTGCTTTTGAGCCAGGCTTTCATGCCGGCGTAAGAAGCATTGCCTTTTTCGCGCCGGATTTCTTCCAGCAGACTTGCCGGCATGGAGCGATACGGCCATCCGTTGTGCTGCGACGAGCTGACGGTGAGCATGCTGCCATCCTCCAGACGGATTTTACCGGATCCCTGAATGTGCAAAGAAAAGAGATCGGATGCATCCGACACCCAGACCAACTCCAGTCCCTTCCCTTTTAAAGCGCCGCCCATATCAATTTCCTTACGCGTATAATAAGGCGCCATAAGGCCGTTGACGTTGCGGCTGATTTTGGTTTTGTTGGCGGAAACTTTTTCGGCAATCAGATCCGGCGGCGCCTTGTAAATGGGATATTTGTATTTTTCCGAAGGGACAAAAGACCCTTCCAAAAGCGGCACATAATAACCGGTAAACAGGACATCCCCCTCTCCTGTCTGTCCCGTGGCGCGCAGCAGGAGGAATTTCCCGGCAATACGGCTTTTCTTTTGATCAGCATCCGCATCGGAGGCAATGATGCTGCGAAAAACGGTCAGCGTCTGCTTCATCTGCACGGCGCTTACCTGACGGCCGGCAACACTGAAGGTTTGGCCGCGGCCGACGCCGTCGTAATAAGCCAGGCTTCTGTCAATGGCGATGATAAGCGATGCGGTATCCAGGTCGTCGTCAAGTAGCAACGCTCCCGCCTCAACCTGCTCCAGAGCGCGCTCGGACGGAATTTCGTATTTGTAAGCCGACCGTTTTGCGCAACCGGACACAACGACCAAAACGATCAGCAGGAAAAAACCAACACGGTACAGCCGTTTCATAGCTCGATAATCATCGCGATTTCATCGCAGTAGTCCGGATACTTCGGACAGCGGAAACAGTCCGACCAGATTTTTTCAGGTAAAATAGTGCGGGAAACTTCCTGAAATCCGAGTTTGGCAAAAAAATCCTTTTGATAGGTGAGCGCGAAGATGCGGAACAACTCCAGCGTAATGGCGTCGGAAAGGCAAAACTCCACCAGCTTGCGGCCGATGCCTTTGCCCCGGTAAGCGTCGTCCACGTAAAGCGACCGGATCTCGGCTAAATTTTCCCAGATGATGTTCATCGCGCAAATCCCGATGATTTGCTGTTCGTCCTCGTCAAAATAAACGATAAAATCTCTGACCGAATTATAGATATCCATTAAAGAGCGCGGCAACATCTCCCCCTTACCGGCCGATACATTGATCAAACGGTGAATGGTTTTGACGTCACCGATGCGCGCTTTTCTCAGCATGTTTGCTCCTTCCCGAAACGGCCGCTTTCGCCTGCGCACCCGCGGCGGCAAGCATCGCACGGGCATGGTCTCTGGCGGTTTGCGTCAGATCCACTCCGCCCAGCATGCGGCTGATTTCTTCAATTTTCTGTTTCTCATCGAGTTTTTCAACACAGGTCACCGTCCGGCCGTCGGCCACTTTCTTGATCACACGCAGATGCAGGCCGCCGAAAGCGGCAATCTGCGGCAGATGCGTGATGCAGATAACCTGATGGTGGGCGGAGACGTCTTTTAATTTGCGGCCGACAATTTCCGCCGTCGCTCCGCCGATGCCGGAATCCACTTCGTCAAAAACAACCGTACCCACCGATCCGGTTTTAGACAGGGCGTTCTTCAGTGCCAGAACGATGCGCGACAGTTCTCCGCCGGAGGCGATGCGGGCTAATGGTCTGGGTTCTTCGCCGGCGTTGGCCGCCAGATAAAATTCGACGTCGTCGCCTCCCCGGGGGCCGAAATCCACGTCTTCCTCTGAGGCGCGCTTTAGAAATTCCACAAAGAAAAAAGCATGCGGCATGTTCAAATCGCGGATTTCAGCTTCAACCGTTTTTTTGAGTTTCGCGGCGGAGGTTGCACGCAATTCTGAAAGCGCCAGCGCTTTGCGGCGCAGTTCACTTAAACGGGTTTCTTTTTCCCTCTTCAGGCAGGCAAGCTCATCTTCCACATGGATGACACCGGCGAGCTCTTCCGTCATCTGTTGTTTTCTCGTCAGAACCACATCCAGTGTTCCGCCGTGTTTGCGCTTGAGACGATTGATGACATTCTGCCGCTCGTCGACAACAGCAAGCCTCTCCGAATCGAATGTGAGGTTTTTGGCGTAATCGCGAAGCGTCAGCGCCGCTTCCTGCAAAACGGCAAAACTGCTTTCCACATCGGAGACCGACAATTTCAGTCCCGTGTCGATTTTCGAAATTTCCCGGATCTGCGAAAGAACATCCTTCAACCGCTCATTGACGGAGCCCTGGTCCGCGTAAAGCAGCGCATAGGCGCGATTGGCCCAATCGGAAAGCTTCTGTACATTGGCCAGCACTTTCTTTTCTTCAGACAGAGCAACGTCTTCATCCGGTTGCGGATTGATGTTTTCAATTTCCTTAAGCTGAAACTGGATCAACTCGATTTTTTCCGCCTGCTGGCGGCGTACATGCTCCAGTTTCCCGATGCGCGCCCCGAGCTCCTGATACCGGTCAAAATCAGCCCGGTATGCCTCCCGGGCGGGAAGGCAGCCACCGAACTCATCGAGAATGTCCAGATGGTTTTGAGCATCCAGCAGTTGCTGATGTTCATGCTGTCCGCAGATATTGATCAGCAGTTCGCTGATGGATGCCAGATTGGCCAGCGTCGCCATCTGGCCGTTGATCTGTGCGCGGTTTTTTCCGGTGCGTGAAATCACCCGGCGGAGAACCAGGTCGTCGCTTGCCGGAAAATCCATCTGCGTCAGTTTTTCATGGAGTTTTTTATGGCCGCGGATATCGAATTGCGCCTCGACGGTTGCGGTGTCGGCATGCGTTCGGATCATGTCCGCGGCGGCCCGATCTCCCAAAAGGAGACTCACCGCGCCGATCAGGATCGATTTGCCCGCTCCGGTTTCGCCGGAAATGACATTTAAGCCCTCATCAAATGAAACGTGCAGTTCATCAATAATGGCAAAATTGGTAATGCTGAGGTCATTAAGCATTTTTCCTTTTTCCAGCTCCTGACGGCATAGAGCCCCAGCCCAGTTTGGAGCGAAGAATTTCCGCATAACCGCGATGGGGTGATAAGACCAGGCGCGTAACAAACTTCGATTTGCGGATGGTCATGGTGTCGCCGGCATTGATCCGGTAGGATTCCTGCCCGTCGAGTGTCACCGTGGCGCCGCTCTCCTTGGACCACAGTGTAATTTGCAAATCCGAATTTTCCGGGAAAATAATCGGACGGTTGGAAAGAGTGTGCGGGCAGATGGGATTCATAATCATCAAATCCTTGCCCGGAAATACGATGGGCCCGCCCGCCGAAAGCGAGTAGGCCGTCGATCCCGTCGGTGTGGAAACAATGAGGCCGTCGGATTTATACGTAGTCAGATACTGATTGTCGACGGATATTTCCAGCTCCACAATGCGGGAGAGATTGCCCCGGTTGATAACAACGTCGTTTAAAACAATGCCCGAACCGATGATCTTGTTGCCCCGGCGAACCTTGACGTCGAGCATCATTCTTTTTTCTGTGAGAAAATCACCTTTGAGAATCAGTTCCAGCGCCGCATACGTTTCGTTTAAGTTGACTTCCGTCAGGTAGCCGAACGTTCCCATGTTAATGCCGACAATCGGCACATCGCGGTCCGCAACATAACGCGCCGTGCGCAGCATCGTTCCGTCTCCGCCTAAAACAGCTATTAAATCGACATGATCGGCCAGGTCTTCCACCTTGAAGCCTCCGCTTTTTCCCACGGCTGCCGCGATATTCGCCTCCAGCACTACTTTTATTTTCCGTCCTTCCAGCCAGGTCTTCAGTGCGCGGGCAAATTCGGCAATATTTTCTTTTTCAACATTGGCGACAATGCCGACTTTCTTAATTTTCATACGGTTTTCTCCCCAAAGACGAAGTTTCGTAACACAAAAAAAAAACTGTGTCTATGGATAAATCTTTTCGGGACATAACCGAAAACCATTTGATTTGCAAAGGCAATTTTGATCCGGAAATTCTTGACAGGCATGCTTGCGATGAGATAGGGTGCCCCCCCGGAGGCGAAACCATCATGGGACTGATCAAGGGTAATTTTACATTCATGCGGTTTGAAGTGGAAGGCCAGTTGCCACAGGCGTTCACAACGTTTGTCAACAACCGGATCAAAGGCAATGCCTTTCGTGAAGCGCGCAATTCAACCGAAGAAAAAAGAATGGGCTGGGTTTCGCTGACCGACATCCTCGATACCGATTTTGAAAAAGCCAATTATGCCCTGGGCGATTATCTGATTTTTTCCCTGCGCATTGACCGCAAAGTGGTTCCTCCAAAACTGATGAAAATCCGTCTTCTGGAAGAACAGCGGCGTTTTCTGGCTGAAAAAGGGCAAACCCGCATCGGCAAGGCGGCCAACGAAATTATTAAGGAAAAAGTTAAACTCGAGATTCTGACCAAAAGCGATCCCGTCCCCTCTTTTTACGATGTCCTGTGGGCGGTGGGCCAAAACAGGGTTTATTTTTCATCGCTATCTGAAAAAGTGGCCGATGATTTTGTTGACCTGTTTAAAAAAACTTTCTCGCTGGGCCTCAAGCGCATTTTGCCCCATGAACATCCGCTGGCGCTGAAAAGCAAAGCGCAAAGCACCATTCCCGCCGACGAACTCTCTTTAATCGGCCGGGAATTTCTCACCTGGCTCTGGTTTAAGTCCGAGGAAAGAAACGGGACCATTGCCTTATCCAAAACGGAAGAAATCGAGTTGCATCTGCTCAAACGCATTGCACTGGAGGCGGGCGAAGGAGAATATTCGCAGGCAGTGGTCTGCTCCGGCCTGCATGCGGAACTCACCGAGGGCAAGGAAGCCATTCGCAGAGGCAAAAAAGTAAAGGAAAGCTGCATCAAGCTTCATCGCGACCAAAACGAATGGGATTTTAATTTTAAAGCCGATACGTTTTACTTTCAGTCTCTGAAGATGCCGGTCGCTGACTGGCAGGAGGAGCCCGAAGATCCGTCCGGCGCGTTGCTGGAGCGAATTTATGTTATTGAAAGCGCCGTCAAGACCATGGATGATCTTTTTGAAGCCTTCCTGACTATTCGTTTCACCAACGTCTGGACGGAAAAAGAAAAACCGCAACTGGGCAAGTGGGTGAAAAAGACTGAAGACTGAAAAGGCTGAAGGCTGAAGGTTCAGGGACAAGGTTATAAAGGACAGGGCGCAACGTTGTCGACAACGTTGCGCCCTTTTTTATCGAAAGCGCAAAGCGCCTCCCTGTAACCTTCAGCCTTCAGCCTTTTTCCTTGTGCCTTGTATTTTGACTTCTCATTTTATATAATTAAACTATTAAAAATAGTGAATGCAGGCTTTTCAGTTTTCGCGGTGGCGGGGAGGAGCCTTAAGTCCAGTCTTTCGCCTTTCAAAATGTTTTTTCTCCCCTTTTTCAGTTGTTGCAGTCAACAGAGTTAACTTTTTAACCGGATGCCCGATTAAAGAAAGGAGGCCATTATGCCATTGAATAAATTAATGGATTTCCTCAACGATCATAAAATCAAGTTTATCAGCATCACGCATTCCCCCGCAGTTACGGCTCAGGAAATCGCCGCATGCGTGCATTTTCCGGGAAAGGAACTGGCAAAAACCGTCATGATTAAAGTTAACGGTAAAATGGCAATGGCGGTCTTGCCGGCGACAGAGCATGTGGATGTAGAGCTTCTGAAAGCCCTGACCTCCACGGAAAACGTCGAACTGGCACATGAACAGGAATTTAAAAATCTCTTTCCGGAATGTGAAACCGGCGCCATGCCGCCTTTTGGAAATCTGTACGGCATGGACGTTTACGTGGAGAAGGATCTCGCCGAAGACAAGCAAATCTGCTTCAACGCCGGAACTCACACGGAATTGGTCCGTATGTCCTATAAGGATTATGAAAAACTCGTTAGTCCCAGACGGGCCACATTTTCAGCCGATCATTACAGAATCTGAACGATTAAAAACATGAGAGCCCGGGGTGGACAGTCCCGGGCTCTGCCTGAGAAAAAACGATCGAAAGGAGAAAACAAATGCCGATTTTCATGCTGTTTGGCAAATATAACCAGGAATCTCTGAGAGGCGCTTCCGAGGAACGAACGAAGAAAGCCGTAAAAATTATTGAAAAAAACGGCGGAAAAATTATTTCCATGTATGCCGTTATGGGTGAGCATGATCTGGTTTTTACGCTGGATTTCCCGGATGCGGATAAGGCCATGTCCGCATCGGTTGCTTTAAATGTGCTGACGGGCATTTCATTTCATACATCGCCGGTCGTCGATGTGGAACAGTTCGACCGGCTTTTATCGGAAATCAAAAACATCTGAAAGTCCGGCGGCAAACCCATTTGATAATGGAGGCTGAATATGAACGACATCAGGCGTATTCTGGTCGTAAGCTGGATGACCCAGTATTGTAAAAAGTCCATCCATTATGCAGTCTCGCTCGCGGATAAATTCGGCGCCGAACTCGACGTCATCCATATTGTGAACACCCTGTGGTTTCAGGGGTGGAATCTTCCCATGATATCGGTTATGGAAGAACGGAAGAAAGACCTCGAAAAGTTGAAACAGGAACTGGACAATATTATCGACCATGAAAAAAAGAAAGGGATGACCATCAGAGATTTTGTCCGCGAAGGCGATCCGGTTGAAATAATCCTGAAAATGATCAAAGATGAAAACATTGATCTGGTGGTTTTACGCGCTCACGAAGAAGGCCGCGCGGACCGGTTTCTCGTCGGCGGCAGCAATGATGCCGTCATCCGCAGGATGCCCTGCCCGATTTTGCTGGTGAAAGACTGAATAAAGAAAAGGATTTTTATAGAGAGTGATGGAGGAAACGAAAAGAGCGTCCCGCAAAGAATTGTTCGGATGGGCGATGTTTGATTTTGCAAACTCGTCTTACACCACGGTCATCATCACGGTAGTTTTCTGCATCATATTCCCCCGAATCATTGTGGGAGACGGCCCCGAACACCGCCTGGGGAATCTCCTGTGGAGCGTATCTCTGTCACTGAGTTATCTGATTGTGCTTCTGACAGCCCCTTTTTTCGGCGCGGTGATGGACTACACCGGGGCTAGAAAGAAGTTTCTCTTCGGAAGCTATATCCTCACCGTCACCGCCACCGCCGCTCTTTATTTTGTTCATCCCGGAAACATTATCCCGGCCATGCTTTTGGTGATTCTGTCCAATGTCGGTTTTTCCTACAGCGAATCTTTTGTTTCCAGCTTTCTTCCCGGACTGGGACCGCCGCAAGATCTGGGAAAAATTTCCGGCTATGCCTGGGGGTTGGGTTACTTTGGAGGCCTGTTATCTACAGCCGTCGTCCTGTTTGCTCTGGGAGCGGGCGTCTACACGGCGGAAAACTTTTCCAACCTGCGGTTGGTGGGACCTGTGACCGCCCTGTTTTTCCTCATCGCCGCCATTCCGACATTTTTATGGGTTAAGGAACGAACTATCCCCAGAGCCCTGCCCGAAAACGAGAGTTACCTCACTCTCGGTCTGAAAAGATTAAAAAAGACCTGTTCGGACATTCGGGATTATAAAGATCTGATGATTCTTCTGGCCTCATTTTTTCCCGCGTATGCCGGTCTTTCCATCGTCATCTCCTTTGCCTTTATTTACGGAGACCAGGTCATCAAATGGTCGGGCGCCACACAGATCTTCATGTTTGTCATCACACAGTGTACGGCGGCCGCAGGCGCATTTCTTTTTGGTTTCCTTCAGGACAAATGGGGAGCAAAGCAGACCTTCATCCTGACGCTGATGCTCTGGGTGGTCACGGTCAGTTTGATCTACGCGGCCATTCCCCTGACCGCCCTCATCAATTCTCTGGCGGGCGTTTCAATTAAACAGGACCACGTTTTCCTGGCCATCGGATCGATTGCCGGTCTGGGGCTGGGATCGACCCAATCCGCATGTCGCGCCATGGTCGGCCTTTTTTCGCCGGATACCAAAGCCGGAGAGTTCTTCGGACTGTGGAGTTTCACGGGCCGCCTTTCATCTATCCTCGGCTTGATGGGATTGGGAATTTTGCAGGCTATCTTCGGCCTTCAGGAGGCGGTCCTGGTCTGCCTAATCTTTTTCTTCGCCGCTTTAGTCATCATTCTTTTCGTTGACGAGGAACGGGGCAAGATGGTCGCACAACGTCACTCAGGAGAATAGAAAAGGAGAAAGGTTGATAAAGTTCAAGTGCATCTCCTTTATAAAAGGAGTCCATACCGACGTCATATTGACAGTTTAGCGTCACTTTTTTGAATTATTTATTAATGGACATTTTGGTCGCCTTAATGTATGTTGCCGTTATTACTGCTCATTACAATTTCACCTTCTGGCACGCCAATTGCTATTCATTAAAATGATTAAGATTTATCCTGTTTGCACCGATAGTTAAGATGTTAAGATCAGTTCCATCGGTTAAGCTTTAAGTTTAAACGTAGGCAGGTGTCAATAGAGTGGATGTTTTGAAAACATGACATTGGATATCCCACAATTAACAATTATGGAGGACATGCCATGTATCAACAAAAAATTGCAAAACATTTGATCGAATTGAACAAGATGGATTTCGACAACACTTTCAACACCATGACCACGATCCATACGAATTCGGAACAACGGTTTTTCCACTTTGTCGACAAAAACCCCATGTTCGACGATAATTCTCAGGAAGCGATCTATGAATATCTCGTTTCTTCGAGAAAACACAAATTCGAATACAAGCCGCAGATAGATGAAAATTATGAAATACCGTCCGCCAGTCCGCTTGAGGATGATGTCTGTAAAGGTTGAACGGAAGACCAAAGGCGAACATCTCAAACGGCGACATAAAGACTTTAACCTCTAATTAAAACAAATCAAGGAGGAGGGAATGGACCAAAAACAAATTGCAAAACAAATGGTGGAATTCAACAAATCGATATTTGACAACAGCTTCGCCGCCATGACTGCCCTGCACGATCAAACTGAAAAGCTGATCATCAATTTCCTGGATAAGACGCCCTGGCTCCCGGAGGAAGGAAAACGGCCCATCTACGACTGGATTAACAGCTACAAGAAAGGCCGCGAAGATTTTAAAGCCACCGCTGATGAGCGCTACAAAAAAGTCGTGGAGTATTTTGCTAAAGCCGAAAAATAAATCAGTACAACGCGTAAGAGAAATTGACGAACATCAACATTATATATGGAGGCTAAAATGGACCCCAAGCAAATCGCAAAGCAGATGATTATGTTTAACAAAACGGCTTTTGACAACAACTTCCGCGCCATGCAGGCCTTGCAGGAGCAAACCGAAAGACTGGTTGGCCGATTCTGGGAAAAAACACCGATGTTTCCGGAGGAAGGGAAACAAGCCATTGGCGACTGGATGAAAGCTTACAAGAAAGGCTGCGAGGATTTTAAGGCGGTCGTGGATGATAATTTTAAAAAGGTCGAAGATTTCTTTCAGGAGCCAAAATAGCCGTGTGGTTATCTCACCAGATAAGGTCCTAAAATTTTTTCCAGATTCTCTCTATAACGTTCAAATTCTTCATTGTTGAGCGATGACGGGATTTTCAGCAGTGGACAGAACGTGACGGTAACGCGTGAAAAAGGTCTGGGCACCATATACTGATCCCAACTGCGGGCATGCCAGGCGCCGTCGGCTTGCACGTAAACAGGGGCGATGGCCGCATCCGCTCCCGACGCAATGGCAATGGCGCCGGGCTTCACAATGCCGACCGGTCCGCGAGGACCGTCCAAAAGATGCAGAGCCATCCGGCCGTCTTTGAACCGGGAGATCATTTCTTTCAATGCCGGGCCGCCGTTGCGGGACGATGATCCCCGAACGGGGAAAACGCCCGCCGATTGGGCGACTCTTGATGCGATGTCGCCGTCAGTGCTCTTGGAAATCATGACGCTGACTTTATATTTACGGTAACGGGATATCAAACGAACGGCGATAAAGAACTGCTGATGCCAGCAGCACAGAAGCACACGGCCTCCTTTTTCCACATAGTCAATCCATTCGCGATCATTGATCACCTTCACACGAAACGTCATCGAATAGATGAGTGCCAGGTAGTAAACCAGACTTCCGACCAGTTTGACGGTTGCGATCTTGCGCAGTTTCTTGAACATTGACAGCTCCACAATCAGGGTGACTCAAAATAATCATGAATAGCCGTTCTCCGCAACATCATTTTTTCAGCTTGATTATAAACCGCCGATTGTTTAGATAAACCATCAGACAAACGGCAACGTCATCACATACGACAAGGAGATTTCATGACACACCCCCGGCTGGTTGACAGCATGATGCAAAAAGATTTTTATCCCCACGCGCCCGAAACCGTCGAGCTGGCGCAGACTCATATTTCGTATGTCTTCATCGCCGGCGACTACGTCTACAAAGTCAAAAAACCGGTGGACTTCGGTTTTCTGGATTTCACCACACTCGAAAAAAGAAAATTCTACTGCGAAGAAGAGCTGCGGCTCAACAGACGCCTGGCCCCCAGCATCTACCTGGATGTCGTCGCGATCACTGAGGACGACCGCAGGCGCCTCGCGCCGGGCGGCGCGGGAGACGTCGTGGAATACGCCGTCCGCATGAAGAAACTACCGCTGGACAGAATGCTGAAAATCCTGCTGGCACAGGGAAAAGCGGATGCAGGCACGTTTGACGCCGTTGCCGCCAGGATTGCCGCTTTTCACCGCGACGCACAGACAGGCGGTAAAATTGACGAGATGGGCTCGCTTGCCACCATCCGGCATAATCAGGAAGAAAACTTTCAGCAAACCGAAAAATACCGCGATGTCACGATCCCTTCCTACCAGTATGACTTTATTAAGCGATATGTCGAACGTTTTCTGAAGGCAAAGAAAACGCTTCTGGAAAAAAGAGTGGCCGACCATAAAATCCGGGAATGCCACGGCGATCTGCATCTGGAGCATATCTGCGTCGCCGATGAGATTATCGTCTTCGACTGCATCGAGTTCAACGAACGGTTCCGCTGCGGCGATGTCGCGGCCGAAGTGGCCTTCCTCACCATGGATCTCGATTACAACGGGTACACGGGCCAGGCGGAAGCTTTCACAAACGCCTATCTGAAATATTCCGGCGACACAGACATGCGCGCGCTTTTGAATTTTTACCGCTGTTATTACGCTTACGTCCGCGGAAAAGTCACAAGTTTCCGTCTGGACCAGAAGGAGTTACCGGATTCAGAACGTCATACGGTGCAATTGACAGCTTCCAGATATTTTGATCTGGCCTATACCTACGCCACCCGGCTGGAAAAACCGGCTCTGATTTTAACGGCAGGCATGATCGGTTCGGGCAAAAGCTACCAGGCGAGGAATCTGGCCTCGCGTTTCGGCGCGGATGTGATCCGGACGGATGTTCTGCGCAAAGAGCTTCTCAACATTGCACCCGCCGAAAGGCATCCGGACGCCTTTGGTCAGGGAATTTATTCCAACGACATGTCCCGCCGCACATATGATAAAGCCCTGGAAATCGCCGCCCGGAAAATTGCACAGGGCAAACCGGTCATCATCGACGCGTCCTTTCAAAGCCGCGCCGACCGGGCGCTGGCAGTCGATCTGGCAAACAGGCTGCACATTCCCTTTTATTGCATCGAATGCATCTGCCCGGATGAGGCGGTTAAAATAAGGCTGGAAAAAAGGAAGATGGAAACCGACAATCCTTCCGACGGCCGGTGGGAAATCCTGCAGGAACAGAAAAGACATTACGAAGCCGTCGATGAAATCCCCGCGGCAAGCCACTTCAGAATCGACACATCCGCAACGCCGGAACTGCGCCGGCAGGAAATCATTCGTGCGATCAAGACGTCTGACTTTTAAATGATTTAAGGTTTGGAACCGGAAGCTTTTTTCGTTTTTTCTTCTTTGGCGGTTTTATCTTTTTCTTCTTTTGCCAGACGGGCTTTCGTCTCCGCAATATAAGCTTCCACTTTCAAATCCAGACCGACGCCGGCATAGTCACGCGCGACGGTTTCAAAGCGCTTTAAGGCCGCCTCGTACTTTTTCTGCTTGAAATAAAATTCGCCGACATAAAATTCATTTTCGGCCATTTTCTGCTTGCACTCGCGGACCAGCTTTTCAGCCAGCGGCGCAAACTTGCTTTGCGGATACCGGGCGATCAATCTTTCAAATTCTCTTCTGGCTTTGACGGTTTCGGACTGGTCCCGATCAATCGCACCGATTTGAAGGTAATGGCACATCCCGATCTGATAGATTGCATAGGGAATATTTTCATTGTTCGGATACAGCGTGATAAAGTCCCGGTAGGCGCTTTCCGCATCGACATATTCCTTGTCGCTATAGTGCGAATCGGCAATGCCAAGCTCGGCCAAAACGGCCATTTCATGGAGCGGATGTTCCTCTTTCAGGCGGGTGTAATATTCTCTGGCTTTCTTGTAGCTGCCGTTCTGATACTCCTGTGTTCCGCGCGCATAAAGGGCTTCGGGTGTCGACCGTACGGGCTCTTTCTTCTGGAAATAAGACAAAAGCGACGAAAACGAGCAACCGGCGCACAGAAACATCACAACGACACTGAGAGCGATAACTTTATATTTCACAAAATATCCTGTTAAATGAAATGGCAATCAAAGACTTTTCTTAATGAAATCTTCGAGTTTTTCTTTGGGCGCAAGACCGATCAGCGTATCGGCCACTTTGCCCCCCTTGAACATCATCAGGGTGGGAATACTGCGGATGCCGTATGCCGCCGCCGACTTTTGATTGTCATCCACGTTCATCTTCATCATCTTGACCTTATCCTGATAGGACGCGGCCAATTCTTCGACAATAGGTCCGATGGCTTTGCAGGGACCGCACCAGGGCGCCCAGAAATCGATCAGAACCGGTTTATCGCTTTTTAACACTTCCCCTTCAAAATTACCGTCGGTCGCCTCACCCAAAAACTGGCTGCTCATGACATGCGCCCTCCTTGTTTATTTGCGCCTATATGTCACAGCGCAACAAAAAAAGTCAAATGCTATTTGGCGCTCTCATTTTTTTGACTGTCTCTTTTTTATCTGCTATAAGTCCTTAACATTTCAAGGAGGTTGATATGGGGCGCGTCGGGATTTTATCGGGAACGATTATGATGGAGAAAAGCCGCCGGATTCAGGAATCCCGGAAAAAGCCGGTCAGGAATCAATTCGGCGAAGCACTGGCCATGATCAGCGATGAAATCGTCTTCATTCTGCGCCACGGCTATGATCCGGCGGAATATGTTTTGCCTCACCGGGTCAACTATCGCGCCAACCTTCAGGCCATGAAAGATCTGGGCGTTACGGAAGTGATCGGCGTCAATTCCACCGGGTCTTTGAAAAAAGACCTGCCCCCGGGAATGATCGTCATTCCCGACGATTTCATCACGCTCACATCCACCCCCACAATCCACCAGAACAAAGCCGTGCATATCACACCGTCCCTGCATGAAGGCGTGAGAAAAAAGTTGATTGCCGCGGCCAAAACCGCTGAAATTCCCATGATTGATAAAGGCGTCTACTGGCAGGTCACCGGCCCCCGGCTGGAAACCCGCGCGGAAATACGAATGATGTCGAGCTTTGCCGACGTCGTCGGCATGACCATGGCCAATGAGGCGGTCATTGCGCAGGAAATGAATATTCCTTACGCTTCGGCCTGCTCGATTGACAATTATGGCAACGGGCTTGTGGAAAAGCCTTTAAGCATGGAGGAGATCGTCGCAGGCACACTGAAAAACGCCGAAACCATGATCCGGCTTCTGGAAAGTTACATTCTTCCGCCGACGTAACACCGAATCGGGAGGTCCGGTTTCCCTTCCGGCCCGCCTTTTTGTGTATATTGTTCTTGATCTTTAACCTCATAATCTTTATAAGTAAACTACTGTTGCGGTGCTTTCTCGCCATCCGTGAAATTTTCCGGCGGCCACTTCCCTCTCCCGCAGAAGCGATCATCATCAGTTAAAACCGTTTGGTATCAAGGCGACCTGGAATAAGTGAAGGTTTCTGTGGAAACGATTCAATAATCTTCACATAGCACAGAGAGATTGAACCATGCCGAACAATCGTCCACCCGAACAGACAGAAACAGATCTTGCCCGATACACCGATCTTTATGATTTCGCTCCGGTGGCTTACTATACATTGAAACGCGACAGCACCATCATCCAGGCCAACCTGACCGGGGCGTCCTTTCTGGAATGCGAGCCTTCCCGGTTGGCAAACCGTCCCTTTGAAACGTTTATTGCACCCGAAAGCCGGTCCGCTTTTCAGGAATTTCTACGCCGCGTGTTTGCCGGCCTCAAAAGGCGAAGTGTCGACATCCTCCTGATTGTCGAAGGGGAACCACGCTATGTCCGGATCGAGGCTGCCCTGGACAAATCCGGCGAGGAGTGCCGAGCTGTCCTGATGGATATCGCCCAGCGCAAAAAACTGGAAGCGTCTCTTCTGGAAAGCAAAGAAAGGTACAAGGAACTGGTGATGCACGCCAACAGCGCCATCATTAAGATGGACCATAACGGCACCATTACTTTTTTCAACGATTACGCGCAAAAGCTGTTCGGGTATACACTCGCCGAGATTCTCGGCAAAAACATCCGAATCCTTCTGCCGCCGGTGGAAACAAGCGGCAGGAATCTGGCGGAGATGGCGGACATGGTCCTGAGCAACCCGGATGAATTTGATGAAAATATTCATGAAAACATCAAGAAAAACGGAGAACGCGTCTGGGTTTCGTGGAGAAACCGGGCCGTTAAAGATCCGGCAGGGCACATCAAGGGAAATCTTGCCATTGGCGTTGATATCACAGCGCGGAAACAGGCCGAAGAAGCGCTGCAACAATACCGCAGCGAGCTGGAACAGCGTGTTGAAGACCGCACGGCCGAGCTGCGAAAGGCTCTGTCGGAAATCGAAACCATGAAAGAACATCTGGAAGCCGAAAATATTTACCTGCGCAGGGAAAATAAGATGAGACAGCAGTTTGAAAACATTCTCGGTCAGAGTGACGGTCTTAAATATGTTCTGTACCGCGCCGAGCAGGTGGCGCCGACAGACACGACCGTGCTTATCCTTGGTGAAACCGGCACGGGGAAAGAGCTGCTTGCGGCCGCTATCCACCATTTGAGCCCCCGCAAGGAGCGATCGATGATCACGGTCAACTGCGCCGCGCTGCCGTCCAACCTGATTGAAAGCGAACTGTTCGGCCGTGAAAAAGGGGCTTTTACCGGAGCCGACAGCCGGCAGATGGGCCGCTTCGAAATCGCCGATCGTTCCACCATTTGCCTGGACGAAATCGGGGAGTTGCCGCTGGAGGTTCAGGCCAAGCTGTTGAGAGTCATCCAGCAGCACGAGTTTGAACGCCTGGGATCGTCGAAAACGATCAAGGTCGATGTCCGGATTATGGCGACAACCAATCGCAATCTGGAAGAAGAGGTTAAAAAGGGTCAGTTCCGGCAGGATCTTTTCTACCGCCTGAATGTCTTCCCGATCACGGTTCCGCCGCTGAGACAGCGGGCGGCGGACATCCCGCTCCTGGTTCAGTGCTTTATTGATCGATATTCACCGAAGCTGGGGAAACAAATCACCTCGATTTCCCAAGAGGCCATGAAAGCGCTGCAGGATTATGCGTGGCCTGGAAATGTGCGTGAACTGGAAAGCGTTATCGAACGGGCTGTTATCTTGTGTCCCGGACCTGTTTTGCAACTGGCCGATCAGCTTGAAGTATCATCTCCGCCTCCGTTATCCGGTTTGAAAACTCTGGATGAAATCCAGCGGGCTCAAATTATAAAAACCCTTTCCGACGTACAATGGCGAATCGAAGGCAAAAACGGCGCGGCTGAAATCCTGGGCTTTCATCCGAGTACATTGAGGGCAAGAATGCATAAGCTGGGAATTGAAAGACCCGGGAAATAAAGAAACCTGATCAAACCACCATTACCCCCTCAAAATATTGAGGCGCCACCACATTCTGAGGCTTGGCAGATATTTAACGAGTGCTCGCTCTGCCGCCGCATGCATTCAAATGTCTTATAACGAAAAGAGGTTACCGGGTTTTGCGTTTTTCCTTTTCTCTGGCAAGCCCTTTGCAATGAACGGAAACATGATTTTAATAACTATTAGAATGAAGGTCCTTGCTGAAAAACATAAGGAGCTTTCGCAGACCATCAGTTCGCTGGCCGGTTCCATTCGAGCGGAAAAAGGGTGCAAACGTTGCGACTTCTGCCACAACGCAGAGGATGAAAACGACCTTCTGCTTCTGGAGCAGTGGGACAGTGAAGAAAATCTCCAGACACACATGAAGTCAGAATGTTTTCGTGTACTTCGGGGGGCAGCCAATCTTCTGCGGGAACCGTGTGACGTCATGTTCCACCGTGAGTTTGAACCTGGCGGATTATGAGAAATTCAGTTAAAGGCTTGCTCCCAAAAAGCAGAAGATATCCATGATATATGGGGAAAAAGCGAACTGTTTTCATAAAAAACTTTATCCGCTTTGCGGCAACATTTAAGGAGAATGAAGCAATGAATTTTCCAAAACATGTGCCACTGAAAAAAAGCCTTGCGGTCCCCCGCAACTTAATGAAATTGACAGACGCCCCGTATGAAAACCATGAGGATTTCTTCGATGAAGCTCATTTTCGTCACCTTCTGCGGGTGGAAAGAATGCGCACGGAGCGATCCAAAAAACCCTTCCTTCTCCTGCTTTTGGACATTACAAAATTCCTGAACGAATGTCTTCCCCATGAACATCCGGAAAGCATCAAACTGGCGTTGATTCCGGCTCTGAGGGAAGTCGATATTCGCGGCTGGTATCATATGCATTCCACCATCGGAATCATCTTTACGGAAATGAACCCGGAAAAAGATACGTTTTTCGATTTATTTGTTCAAAAGATGCGGAATCATTTCTGCCAGACATTTAATCCCGACTGGCTGAGTAAAATTGATGTGACATGCCACCCTTTTCCTGAAAGCAAAGACGATTCCCTTTCGGATAAAACTTTCAATATCAATCTATACCCGGATTTGACCGGACGCGCTCCCGGCAGAAAACTGGCTCTGAAGATCAAAAAAATCATGGACGTTTTGGGAAGTCTGATCGCGCTTCTTGTCTTTGCCCCCCTCTTTCTGCTCATCGCCGCAGCCATCAAAGCCACATCCGACGGCCCTGTTTTTTTCAAACAACAAAGGGTCGGCCAAAACGGTAAGACATTCAACATGCTGAAATTCCGATCGATGAAAAACGGCTGTAATTCAGATGAACATCAAAATTACATCAAGAAATATATCTGCCAGAACAACAGCGCCGCTGCGGAACCCGGCGTTTTCAAATTGACGCATGATAGCCGCATTACGCCGATCGGGCGGTTGTTGCGCAAAACCAGCCTTGACGAACTGCCGCAATTTATCAACGTCCTGAAAGGCGATATGTCGCTGGTCGGTCCGCGTCCGCCCATCCCCTATGAATGCGAACTTTATGAAACCTGGCATAGAAGAAGGCTGCAGTCGTGCATGCCCGGCATTACGGGTTTATGGCAGGTATCGGGCAGAAGCCGGACAACGTTTGACGATATGGTCAGGCTCGATCTGAAATATGTCCGGGAATGGAGTCTCTGGCTGGATATCAAAATTCTCTTCATGACGCCCATGGCCGTCTTTAACGGCAACGGCGCGCTATAAAGGCTAAACCGGCAATGTCCGATGCAGCCGTTGCTTTAAGTTGAGCAAACGCTGTTATTTTTCGGGGGGGACGGCTTTCACCAGTAATTTATCCACCCGGTTGCCGTCCATGTCGACAATTTCAAACGCATACCCGGCAACCACAAATTTATCGCCGGTCTTGGGAATACGATTGAGTTCATACATCGCCAGACCGCCCAGCGTATTGATATCCGGTCTTTCATCTTCATTCCCGAAAAAAGAATACGTTTTCAGCAGATCCTCCACATCCTCAACCATCATGGCGCCGTCCATTAAATACGAACCGTCTTCGCGCCGGAACGCCGCCGGTTCTCCCGATTCATAGGTCGCCGGGAGATCGCCCATGATATTTTCCGTCAGATCATGCAGCGTGATGATGCCTTCCATGGACCCGTATTCGTTGATCACGACACCGAAATGCTTTTTCGTGGAGCGGAACATTTCCAGCACTTTGAGCGCCCTTGCCTGTTCCGGAATGTAGAGCGGTTCAAACAGAATGTCGTTTAAGCGCAGCCGGCGATGATTAATGTAATAAGACAACACGTCCTTGATATTCACGACGCCTTTGATCTTGTCGATGTCATCCTCGCACACCAGTATCCGCGGGTGCGGAGAAGCCAGGACCTTGGCCATGATTCTTTCTTCGGTCTGCGTAATGTCGATCCAGTCCACATCCACGCGGGGCGTCATCAGCGCGTTAGCGCGCTTATCGCCGAAACGGATAATCTCGTTGATCATCTCGGATTCTTCTTTTTCAATCACGCCATGCTCGGACCCTTTCTGCAAAAACATCTTCAACTCTTCTTCCGTGACCGGCGTTTCCTTCCGGACGGAGACGCCGAACAGCTTCAGCACCAGCCTCGTGGACATGCTCAAAATCCACACCACCGGATAGGTTACACTGCTGAATACTTTCATCAGCGGCGACAATGCGATGGCAATGGCTTCGGCATGATTGAGCGCAATGGTTTTCGGCACCAACTCGCCGATGATGATCGAAAAATACGTGATCAGGCCGACAACCAGGACAACGGAAATTGTTTTGGCATAGGCGACAAGAACAGGAATATGACTCAGCCAGCGGGCGACATCATCCGACAGGATCATGGCGCCGTAAGCGCCGGACACGATCCCGACCAGTGTAATCCCCACCTGAATGGCCGACAGAACCTTTTCCGGCTCTTTCAGAAGGGAGATGGCCGTCTGAGCGCCCAGGCGCCCCGATTGCGCCTGCTCCTCCAGCCGGGATTTGCGGGCGGAAACCAGCGCAATTTCATACATGGCAAAAACACCGTTGAGAAGAAGCAATAATCCTATAACCATCACATCCATGAAATCTCATCCCCGGAGAAAGTATTTGTGTCGCGCCCAGGCTGTTCTTGGAACTATCTTTTTTATCTTAGTGGATTCAAATCGATTTCGTCAAGCGGCAGTTATCGGCCGGTCAAGATTATCTTGACACAAAAAACCATGTTTTCTATAATCAACCTTAATCAGAAGCTCCCTGTCCTTACTTATCTCTTCAAAGTTCCGTTCCTCAAAAGGAAAAAAATGATCGTTTAACGGCTTTTTAACCTCGATGGATTTGGAACATGAATACAAAATACTTTTCCTTCAGAAAATGGATTCTATTAAAAAAGATTTCCATCGCATCTTTCATCATTATTGCCTTTATCATTATAACTATCGTATTTCTGGCTTTCTTCGGTCTGATTGACTACACACTGGAAAAGGACCGCCAGTGGATGATTCTGCAACAGGAACTGGCCAGTACCGCCGAAGAGCTCAGATTGAATCTTGCTTTGCCTTCATGGAATTTTGATTATGCCCAGATAGATAACATCATGGAAAGCACCATGAGCAACCAGAATATTTTTGGAATCATTATTAATATCGGAAACAACACCCGCATGCGCGTGAGAGGACCTGACTGGCGGATCATCACCCCGGTAAAAGAATTTTCACCCGAGGGGCTTTTGGTGGAAAAGAGGGATATCGTCTTTTCCGGCCGGAAGATCGGCGCAATAAAGCTGTTCGGCAGCACCCGGCTGATGGAAGAAAAACTCAGATCCACCTTCATGACCATCATGTCTTTTATCTCCATCTTTGTTTTTATCATTATTGTAGGTCTTTATCTCGTCATCCACAAAATCGTTCTCAAACCGCTGCTGAATATCGAGCAATATGCCCGATCCGTCAGTTCAGGCGCCGGAAAAGACCTGGACATAAAGGGCGGCTATTTCCAGGGAGAATTGGACACTCTGAGGTCTTCCATCAAATCGATGGTCTACGCCCACGACGAAAGATTTCTTGAATTGCAGAATGAAATAAAGCGCCGCACCGAAAGCGAGGAAAAATACCGCAACATATTTGAAAGATCCGTTGAGGGCATCTTCCAGTCCACGTTTGAAGGAAAGCTGATCAGCGCCAATCCGGCCATGGCGCACATATTCGGATATGATTCCCCGGATGACATGATCCAAAATATTAGAAGCGCAAGCAGAGACCTCTATTTGAATCCCGACGACCGGATACGCTTTATCAACGACCTTGAGCGCCGTGGAACCGTTGAAGGCTTTGAAGCGCAGTTTCGCAAAAAGAACGGAGAACTCGTCTGGATATCTCTCAATGCCCGCAATGTATGCGATGTGGATGGAGCCTTGTTGTATTTTGAAGGCACAGTCATGGATATCACCATGCGAAAACATTCGGAAGAAGAAAAAGAACGTCTTGAAGCGCAATTGCGGCAGGCGCATAAAATGGAAGCTGTCGGCACGCTGGCCGGAGGCATTGCTCACGATTTTAACAATATCCTCACCGTCATATCCGGTTACGGAACGATTCTCCAAATGCAACTCAAAGTGGATGATCCACTGCACAAATGCGCGGATCAAATCCTTTTAGCATCCGAAAAAGCGGTCAATCTGACCAAAAGCCTCCTGACCTTCTGCCGGAAACAGCCTTTTGAGTTGAAACCCGTAAATCTCGACGAAATCATCGCCGGAGTCGAAAAACTGCTGAGAAGATTGCTGACGGAAGACATCGACCTGCAAATAAATCTATCCGGCAAAGACAAGGTCATCATGGGTGATCGAACCCAGATTGATCAGATTCTTTTCAATCTGGCGAGTAACGCTCGGGATGCGATGCCCGCAGGGGGCCGCCTTTCGATCAAAACAAAACTTCTGGATCTGCAAGAAGGCTTTAGGGATACAATTGGATATATCGAACCCGGATGCTATGTCCTGCTTTCGATTGCAGATACGGGAAAGGGTATGGACAAGGAAATCAGGGAGCACATTTTCGATCCGTTTTTCACGACGAAAGACGTGGGAAAAGGCACCGGTCTGGGGCTTTCAACGGTGTACGGGGCGGTCAAGCAGCACAACGGTTATATAACCGTATACAGCGAACCGGGTATGGGAACGGCCTTCCACATTTATTTTCCTGTTGTATCGGCGGAAATAGCAGATCAGACAGACAAATCATCGCCTATCGTCGCAGGCGGTAACGAGACGATACTGGTTGCCGAGGACAATGACAGCGTCCGGGATCTGATGAAAACGATTCTCACCCAGGCCGGATATGCCGTCATAGAAGCGACAGACGGCGAGGATGCCGTTCAAAAATACCGGTCGCATGACCGAATCGACCTTGTGGTTCTCGATTCCGTGATGCCCGGAAAAAACGGTAGAGAGGCATGCGATGAAATAAGAACATATAATCCTGAGGTTAAAGTTCTTTTTACAAGCGGTTACACAAGAGACATCATCCTGGATAAAGGCATCGAAGAAAAAGAAGTCGCATTTATTTCAAAACCGCTGACCCCGAGCAACTTACTTAAAAAAGTACGGGAGGTTCTTCATGCGCATGAATAATCCATCGAACATAAAACGGACAAGATGGCGCTTTAAGACAGAGATAATAAAGTATTTCCTTGTAGGGCTGATGTCTGCCCTGACGGTTTTACTGCTGCTGCCAGGATCCCCGGCTGCTGAAACCATCCGCATGGCCTGGTTCGCGCTCCCTCCTCATGTCATCCCCTCCGAAGACGGCAAAATGCCGACCGGCCCCACCATCTCTCTTTTCGAGGCTATCGCCACCCGGATGGGTTGCAAGGTGGAATGGGTAGGCCCGATCCCCCTTAATCGTCTGCCCATTTATCAGAAGACCGGGGAGGTGAAACTTGACGGCGCCTTCCTTCACATAAAAACCGAAGCGATTCTGCCGTTCCTGTATTATCCCCGTAAACCGTTTTTTATCGGCATTCCCAGTCTCGCCGTCAGGTCCGACAATCCGCTTAAAGAAATCCGTTCCTTTGAAGACATCAAAGGCTACCGGATCGGTTTCGTCAAGCTCCAGTCTGTCAAGTACCCCCCGATTATTGAGAACAATCGCGACAAAGTAATGCTTGATGAATTGACCGGTGAAAACTGGAGTGGCCGGAACCTGGCCAAACTCCTCGCCCATCGCCTGGATGCCGTATATGAACGCAACCAGTACACCTCCGCCTATCATGCGACCGTTGATAAGATAAGCGACCGGATCAAGATTATACCCCTTCCCGGCCCTTCCATCCGGCATTATTATGTATTCCATAAAAGTTCCCCCCGAGGCGCCGATCTGCTTCGCCGATACGAACGGGCCACGGCGGAATGGAATTTTAATTATGATGCCATGGTGATAGCCGAGATTAAACGATTAGAAAACAAACACACCGAAAAATAACTTTCTCCGTTTCTTAATGAGAGAAAAGAGGTTCGTCCGCAGATGTCGTCAATCAAAGTCCGCAGGTCTGAAATTCCGGCGGTTCCATAATCGTGATCTTCCTGCGTTTGAGATATTCCGGAAAACCATACAGGCGTTTGCCGGTATACTCCATCACCACCGCATCCGCCGGACAATTGTTAAGACAGCCGAAGCAAGCCAGGCATTTGTCCCGATCCACCAACTGTTTTTCGGGAAAAATGGCATTGACCGGGCATTTTTTTACACAGGTACGGCACAAAATGCATTTTTTGGCGTCCACGGTGTGTTTATTGATCGCTTTTTTATTGAACCAGACCAGAGGCAGCGTTCGCAGCGCTTCTCTTATCGTCATCTCCGAATCATATTTCATTGATTCACCGTGCGAAACCCGCTCCAGCACCTGCCGAGCAAAGAGCCGCACGGAGTCGTAGGTGGCCGCATTCGGCAGATGTTCGGCCGAACGCTGGTTTTCCGAGTCCCAGTTGGGGGTGGGATAACCAGGAATGCTCCGGAATGTGCCCGTCCCCGCGGCAACGCCGCCGCCGGCCGATAAAAGCCGCAGCGTATGGTTTACGGCATTGCGCTGATTGCCTTCAGGCCCGCCGAAGGAAACAAACGCCGCCACCGGCGTGCCGGTAATCTTCGGTATCGAGGCCAGCCAGTCGCTCACGTTGGCGGGAATGTCGTAATAAAAAACAGGCGTGCCCACGAGAATCAGATCGTATTGGACAAACCGGTTTTTATCGAATCCCTGCATATCGAGATAATCCACCGCCAGCCCCTTTTCTTTCAGCGTACAGGCAATCAGCCTGCCGTAACGGGCGGTCATGCCTGTCTGGCTGTAATATAACACCAGCGCGCGTTTCGGATCACGAGTCTTAAAATTCGGCTCCGCCGCCCTCACCGGAGATGTTAAGGCGGGAGGCAGGCTGACCGCAGCGCAGAAAATGGCGCTTTTTTTGATGAAGTCTCTTCGGGTATCCAGCCACATTTCTACTCCGTGTTTTTCCTCAATTTCCGGCATTATTTGTTTTCCTCTGCGGTAAAATCAATTTTCAGTTCGTAAACACCCTCATCCAGATGCGTGCTCATCGTATATCCCGACTTGGAAAACACCTGCATCATGGCTCCGTTGCGGGCTAAAACATCCGCCGTAAATCCCGAAATGTTTCTTTCTTTCGCAATGCGGATCAGATACTTCAGCAGAAAAGTCCCGATGCCGCGGTCCTGCCAATCCTGATGGGTCGTGAAGGCCACTTCAGCAAAACCCGTCTTCGGATCGTTCTCGTAACGTCCGATGGCCACAATCTTTTCGCGGCTTTCAGGCTCTTCCCGGCCGATCACCGCGGCGATTGCCATTTTGTCTTTATAGTCAATGGCTGCCAGCGGCATGGCGACTTTGTGGGAAAAAGATTTCAGGCTGTGAAAAAACCGGGTATAAACATCCTGATCGGGCAAATCGTAAATCATCTCCTGAATACTCCGCTCGTCCGTCGCTTTCACCGGCCGGAAGAAAAGCGAAGCGCCTTTCTTGTCGATCCAGGTGATTTCGTATTCTTTCGGGTACAACACCACCGGCAGCTTCTGATCGCGGTAAATGTAGCCCTGTTTTCTGGCGGCTTCCAGAAGCTCGTCGCGGAAATCGGGATGGGCAATGTTGATGAGCATCATGGCCCGGTCCCGGATGGACTTTCCATGCACATAGGCAATACCATACTCCGTCACCACATAATGAATATCACCGCGGGTGACGACAACGCCGCTGCCGGGTGACGGATAAGGCACGATGCGGGAAATATTTCCGTCATCCGTCGTCGAGGGCAGCACCATGATGGATTTGCCGCGTTTGGACATGGCCGAGCCGCGCACAAAATCCACCTGGCCGCCGATGCCGCTGTAAAATTCAAATCCCAGAGAATCCGAGCAGACCTGGCCGGTCAGATCGACGGTCAACGCGGAGTTGATCGACACCATCCGTTCGTTTTGGGCAATGACGAACGGATCATTGACATACTGGCAGGGTCGGAATTCAAAGAGCGGATTATTATGGATGTAATCATAGAGATGCCGCGTACCCATACAGAAAGCCGCAACAACCTTTCCCGGATGCAGCGATTTTTTCCGGCAGGTCACCACGCCGCTTTCAATCAGATTGATCAACCCGTCAGTGAAGGTTTCCGTATGAACGCCCAGATCTTTTTTATTGGTGAGGTACGGATAGACGGAATTGGGAATTTTTCCGACGCCGGTCTGGATCGTGGATTCATTGTCGATCAGGTCGGCAATCAACTGGCCGATGGCGCGCGCAATATGATCCGGCGCCGTCTGCTCAAACTCCAGCAAAGGCAGGTCGCTTCGGACAAAAGCGGAAATCTGGCTGACATGCATGAAACTGTCGCCCAGCGTCCGGGGCATATTGGGATTGACTTCCGCCACCACGTACCGCGCCGTCTCCGCCGCCGTTTTGGTGATATCCACTGAAATGCCCAGGCTGACATAACCGTTCATATCCGGCGGCGATACGGTGATGAGGGCGACATCGACGGGCATGGACCCCCGCTGCATCAATATCGGCACTTCGGAAAGAAAAATGGGCGTGTAATCGGCATGCCCCGCCTTGATCGCCTCCCGCGCATTCGCGCCGATGAAGAGCGCATTATGCCGGAAATGCTCGGTGTACATTTCAGAGGTGTAATCGGTCAGTCCCAGATCGAGAAAGTGGATAATTTCGACATCGGCGAAATTTTCGGCCATCTCCAGGAGCGTCTTCACCAGAAGCCGCGGCTCGCCGCAGGCCGATCCGATGAAAATCCGCGCCCCGCGCCGTATCCGGGATAAAGCGCTGTGTGCATCCGTAAGTCTTTTTTTATATACGTCCGGCCA
Source organism: Smithellaceae bacterium (assembly GCA_963682105.1). Taxonomy (GTDB): domain Bacteria; phylum Desulfobacterota; class Syntrophia; order Syntrophales; family Smithellaceae; genus UBA8904. Next base: position 4,645,758 of record OY821638.1, on the reverse strand, counting down.
ATCGAGGATCATATCGGATGCTTCCTCCTCATCCAATCAAAAAGCGCCCAGTCGACAGGGTTTGACTTTGATCTTCAGATTTTCACAGGCTGCGCTGACATCCGGACGTTTGATTTTGAGCTGATCGGCAATGCCCCATGCGGCTTCGCAGGCCAGCCTTCCGTTAACCAGCGCCGCACGGATGGCGGCTTCCAGATCGGGAGCAACGGAATCGGCCGCGGGAACGCGCTTTTGCTTGCCGTCAAAGCCAAACAGTCCAAGCTGGCATTGGGCGATATTGATATTGAGCATGTCGATGGCAACGCCGATTTCAGCAAACGTCTTACCGGTGCTTTGATAAATCTTTTCCGCCGCCCGGCAGGAAATGTTTTTGTCTTTCGAGGCTTTGAGGATTTCCTGCTTCAAGGCATCATCCACCTTTGTGCCTTCGGGATGCTTTTCGAAATATTTTCCTTTATCCTGATGCGCCATAAAACAAACCTCTTATTGTTTTTTCGTGTGGGACGGCTCCATCCTGGAGAGCGTGTCCGTATCAAGCGTTTTGAACCCGCCTGCCTCAACGAGCTTTTCCGTTTTCTCGATCTGATCGACATCGACGACAAACACGGCTTTTTCCGCGGACTCCAGCACAAAGCCGTAGGCGTTGTTGATATTGATGCCTTCCTGATAAAGAATCTGCATCAACTTATCGAGCCCGCCCGGCTGATCCGGAATCAGCACGGCCAGTACGTTTTTCAAATGAACGGTCATGCCGGCTTCCGTCAGCACTTTTTCCGCGCGCCTGGGATCATCCACAATCAGATTGATCACGCCGAACGTATCGGACGTGGCGATGGTGGTCGCCCGGATGCTGATTTTGGCGCCGGCCAGAACCCTTGTGACATTTGCCAGTTTTCCCGGCTTATCTTCCGCAAATACAGAAAGCTGATAAGCGATCATTTTCTTCTCCCTGATTGAACATCCTGATCCATTTCATCATATCCAATGCCATTTTTACAACCGCTCCCGTATTTAATCAAGTCAAATCTCCCCCGATGTTCGCCGGTATCGGCCATTTTCCTGAAGAATGAGTCCCCGCCTGATTAAATAGTCCAGATGCTTGCCGATCATCACCTGCTCGTTGAATTCATAAAACTCTCTGGGTTCGCGGGGCTTCCTGTAGATAATCCATGCCGAACAGATTTCTATAAACGTCCTGGGCCGGTCCAGGAAAGCCAGCAGCCTGCTTTCACGGTCATAGATGGTCTTTTCATACGCTTCCCACAACGGACCGGGGTTGACGTCAAAAAGTCCCGCCTCGTGCGAGGCAACCCACCGGCGCGCCGGAATGGCTTTAAGTCTTTGGATGGAAGCAATCGTGTCTTCAATACTGGAGAAAACGTCGCCGTACCAGGGACCAAACGACGTCAAATCATAATCCCCCAGAAAAAGAAGTTCTTCTTCCGGAATATAAAATGACAGGTGCCCCGGCGTGTGGCCGGGCGTGGGAATCACCTGCGCCGTCAGGCCGCCCAGATCGATAATTTCATCATCCTTTATAAAATCAGCTTCCCGCCTGGGTTTGAAATCAAAATCCTTCTCCATCACTTCCACCCAGTAGGCGCGCTGCTTGTCGCTCAATAAACCGTACCAGTCCAGAAAAATATTGATGTCAGAAAGCGGCGGGAAATCCCGCTCCGACATCCGCAGCGTACAGCCGTCAAAAAGATTGATATAGTGGATATGATCTTCATGCCAGTGCGAAAGCCAGACCTGGTCCACCCCTTCATCCCTTAAACGTGTAAGCTTTTCCATAGAACAGGCGGGATCAAGAACCACCCGGACTTTTTCGCCCTGCAGATATAAAGAATGGTTAAAAGGATACCTGCCGCCGTTATTCCCCCGCAGAAAACGAACGCGGCCGAACTGATCATCTTCCATCAAATGCACACTCACTTTTTGAGACCGTTAATTATCGGCAAGCGAATACAATCCAAAAGCGCAAGCCGGCGCAGGCCAAAGGAATTCGCCGCCCGCATGGGAGGGGTGCCTCCTTGTTCTAATGGCTTTCTATTTGCGCTTCGACGAGGCTTTCGCCGCCGCAGTATTTTTCACGAAGCCGCGGCTTTTCAATTTTTCCGGTGGGATTGCGCGGCACCTGATCAAAAATGATTCTGCGCGGACGTTTATAGCGCGGCAGCGCATCGCAGAATTTCGCCATTTCGGCCTCCGTCGCCGAATAGCCCGGTTTCAACTCGATGATCGCCGCAACAATTTCACCCAGTCGATGGTCCGGAAGACCGATCACCGCCACATCCTTGATCGCGTCGTGCGTGCGCATAAAATCTTCAATTTGCACCGGATAGATATTTTCACCGCCGGTGATGATGACGTCCTTCTTGCGGTCCACCAGATAAATAAAGCCGTCTTCATCCATCTTCGCCATATCGCCCGTATACAACCAGCCGTCTTTGAGGATTTCGGCCGTGGCTTCGGGATTGTTGTAATAACACTTCATCACGCCCGCGCCTTTCACGCAAAGCTCGCCCACATCGCCCTGCTTCACGGGCTGGCCGTTTTCATCGACGATTTGAATGTCCCACTGGTAGCCGGCCTTGCCGATGGCGCCGACTTTGGAGATATTTTCAATGCCCAGATGAACGCAGCCGGGGCCGATCGATTCCGAAAGGCCGTAATTGGTGTCGTATTCATGATGCGGAAAACACTTCATCCAGCGCTTGATGAGGCTGGGCGGAACCGGCTGCGCGCCGATGTGCATCAACCGCCACTGGTCCAGTTTGTAATCGGCCAGCTTTAAATCGCCGTGCTCGATGGCGTCCAGAATATCCTGCGCCCACGGCACCAGAAGCCAGACGATGGTAACCTGCTCTTCGGATACGGCCCTGAAAATCCATTCCGGCTTGACGCCGCGCAGCAACACCGCTTTGCTTCCGGCCAGAAAACTGCCGAACCAGTGCATCTTGGCGCCTGTGTGGTACAACGGCGGAATACAGAGGAAATTGTCCTTGCGTGATTGCTTGTGGTGCTCCTTTTCCACTTCGCAGGACATGACCAGGGCGCGGTGCGAATGGAGGATCGCCTTGGGAAAACCGGTAGTGCCGGATGAAAAATAAATGGCGGCGTCATCGTTGTCGGTCAGCGTTATTTTCGGCGCTGCGGATGAACAGCATGCCGTAAGCGCGTAATAGTTTTCGGCAAACGAAGGGCCGTCAACACCCAGATAAAGCCGAATTTTGATCGTCGGAATCGAATCGCGAATGGCGTCAATCCGGTCCGTAAATTCCGGCCCGAAGATCAGCACGTCACAGTCGGCCAGATCCAGGCAGTATTTAATTTCATCCGCCGTATAACGGTAGTTCAGCGGCACGGCCAGAGCGCCGGTCTTCAGGACGCCAAAGTAGATCGGCAGCCATTCCAGGCAGTTCATCAGCAGGATGCCGACCTTGTGGCCTTTTTCCAGGCCTCTGTCCAAAAGGAAATTGGCCAGACGGTTGGCTTTGTCGTCAAACTCGCGCCAGGTCATTTCCCGGCGGTATCTTATTTCGGGATTGGTTTCAACCAGCTCGTATTCCTTCCAGCTTGCTTTTTTTTCTTTTATTTCCGGATTGATTTCAACCAGGCTGATTTCTTCACCATAGAGAGCGGCATTGCGGGCAAGTATTTCTGTAATAGGCATTATGATCGTTCCTTCTGATTATTTATTTTTTACCGGTATTATGCGGGATTTTTTTCATATATGTCACACACTTGACGAGTACCAGCTTTTGCAGTGTGCAGAATACGAATTTCGGCCACTTCTGTCAAGAATATCTTGGACGCGGAAGAAAGGCTGTCAGGCTGTAGAGTCAGGCTGTTAGCAGGCCATCTTGCACCGGGAGACAATGTTCCAATTCCGACTTCGTCATTCCGGGCAAGCGAAGCGCGATCCGGTTTGTGCCCTTTAGGGTGAATCCAGCATTAATAAAACACCTGGATGCCGGCTTTCGCCGGCATGACACCTTTATGGTTTTTTCATAAGTACGATCAATCTCAGGACGGAGTGTTCAGCTATAACCAATCAGTCCATCCGCTGTCCGCAGATCTCTGAAATGGCTCTGATGAAGGCATCCATCTCCTCATCCGTTCCGATAGTTACGCGGAGATAATTATCTATTTTCGGCTTGTTGAAATAGCGGACCAGAATCCCCTTTTCCCGCAAGGTCTGGAAAAGGAATTGCCCCGGACATTTGCTGTGGCTGACAAAAATAAAATTGGCCTGCGACGGGATCACGTTGAAACCGGCCGCCAGAAGCTTTTGCGACACGTGCTCGCGCGTTTGCATGATTCGGGCCCGTGTTTCCTGAAAATAAGCATCGTCTCTAATCGCTTCGCGCGCGCCCGCCTGGGCCAGACGGTCCACCGTGTAGGAATTGATGGAATCCTTAACCCGGATAATGCCTTCGATGAGTTCCGCGTTCCCCATCGCAAACCCCACTCGCAGCCCCGCCAGCGAATAGGATTTGGACAGTGTCCGGATCACCAGCAGATTCGGATAGCGGCCGATCAGGCCGGCTGCGGTCGCGCCGCCGAAATCAATGTAAGCTTCATCCAGAATGACCACGCTCTTCGGATTGGCCTGAAGAATTTTTTCGATGACCGAAAGCTCCATCCCCTTGCCCGTGGGCGCGTTGGGATTGGCAATCAGGATGCCGCCGTTTTCCTGAAAATAACCGTCCACCGGCACATCGAAGTTTTTATCCACTTCCATCAGCCTGTAGGGGGTTTTGAAAAACTCCGCATACACCGGATAGAAACTGTAGGTGATATCGGCAAAAAGCACGGGTTTGCCCGCCGGTTCAAAAAAAGCCGGAAAGGCGAACGCCAGCAACTCATCCGACCCGTTGCCGATAAACACGTTTTCTCTTTTCAAACCGAAGTGCGCCGCAATCGTATCCCGAAGCTCATCGCAGGACGGGTCGGGATAAAGCCGCAGGGTATCACCCGCTGCAAACCGAATCGCCTCAATCGCCGCAGGCGAAGGCGGATAAGGGTTTTCATTGGTATTGAGTTTAATATACTTCCGGTCCTTCGGCTGCTCCCCCGGAACATAAGGTTGAATGTTTCTGACTGTCTCACTCCAGTACTGACTCATAGCTGTTCATCCATTTTTTATTATTTACCGTAGCGCTCTTCCCGACCGGTCATTCCCGCGCAAATACTGTGTCGCAATAGCTTCAAAGCGTCATTCCCGCGAAGGCGGGAATCCAGAAATCATTAAAAGATAAAATCAAAGCTTCCTGTCATAATACTTAGCCATTGATCGTTGTTGTTTTGAATATATGAAATACGCCGGAATTTCCACGATTTATTTTTATTGAGGAAATGCGGAAAGGCGGGACACCGTTTTACTGTTTTCTGGACGCGGCAAATTTTTCAAAGTCATACATCATCGAACGATATTTTCGAATCGCCTCATTACGGCGCACCATCGCCTTATTGTAAACCTCTACATAATGTCTTTGATACCGGCGCTCCAGCCAGTCTTTTTCGGCGCTCGTCAACGTCGGATCATCCATTGTCCGGTGCGGGAACACCGTTTTATAAAGCATTTCCCGATTACGATCCAGATCCTCACGCGCTTCTTTGTCCGGGTTGATGCTGTCCGGATGTCCGCCGATCTGCTCCATAACCCAACTTTCGTATTTGACCCGATCCAGCGTTCCGTCAGGACGCGAAATCATCATTCCCGTCTGCCAGTCGACAAAAGAAACATGGCCGCCGGAATCCGCATGGCAGTACACATCCTTTCTCCCCGGACTCCTGACATCTCCCGCGATGCCGTAAGCGGATGCGGCATTCGTCCCGTCCTGCATGCCGGCGATCCTCGATGCCGCCACGCAAAAGTTGAGATTCTGGCCGCCCCTGAATTGAAAAGTCGCCACACCGATCACTTCTCCGCGCATATTCAAAAGGGGGCCTCCGCTGTTTCCGGGGGACACGGGCGCCGTGACCTGGATGAACTCCACGGCATGCTGGTTGCGCCGTAGCGCGGAAACGATTCCGTCGGACACGGTCTGCTCCAGGCCGAGGGGACTGCCGATCACAATAATTTTCTCTCCGACTTCCGGAAGCCTGCCGCCCAAACGCACCGGTTTCGATTCCTGTGGCGACGCGCTTGTTGAAACAATGACCAGATCGGCCTGGGCATCTTCATGAACAATCTGTTCCACTCTGAAAACACTTCCGCTGACCGTCTTGATTTCCGCGCGTTCTCCTCCGGGCAGCACATGCCTATTGGTGACGATATGTCCGTTGCGGTTGATGAAAAATCCGCTTCCTATGGTGGAGCCGGTTTTCACAACCACCACGCTTTCCCGGGTCTCCCGCATAATGTCGGAGATGGATAACTCTCGCGCAGGCGAGACGATTTCAGTGCGATTCGCAGACGGGGTTGCGGCGGACAGAGGTCTGTCGCTTTGCGGGTTAATCTTTTCCGATTCGGATTCAACCAGGACGGTTGCGGGATTCGTTTTTTCCGATCGTAGATATCTGATACCCTGAGTAACGGTCACGGCAAGCAGCACGGCCGCGATGACCGCGGCGATGACAATCCGCTCGACGGACGCCCTGCTTTTAACCTCCTGTCCGGGGGCAGCCTCTGCGTCTGCGGCAGGCTTTGGTAAAGGGGGTTCGCTTGCAGGAGTCTCACGCCACTTCTCGTAGATGATACCGCATTTGGGACATTCCGTTGCCGGGATGATGGCATCGCTTTCTTTCCGAACATAACCGCACTGAGGACAAGTTTTCATAAAACACCCCGCCGGAGGAACCGGAAAATGATGTATCTCTTAAATCATATCTTCTTACAGGAAATTGTAACAGAATTTCCAACGCGGATCAAAAAGATTTATTCGGGACAGAGGGACATATTAAATTTCCACCGGGGTTGTTGACAATAAAAAGAACAACCGTCCCCTTTTATCCGAGATCGGCTGAATGGATTTGCCGGCGACTTGTTTTCCTAATGCTTCTTGCTCAGGATTGCCACGATTTCTTGTGCAAGTGCAACGCAACTCTGAAAGGTTAAACTAAGCTCAAATGCTTGATTGATAACGTCCATCACAATCAACTCAGGCTTAACAGATTTACCGCGTATCTCCAACGCCATGATTATATCGATAGCCTCAACACGGTAATCATCAAGGTCTGAAACAGAATTAGCCTTTTCACCAAGTGGATTCCATCGGGCAAGAACGTTTGATACCGCGGCGATTTGATTTTCGTTCATTTACATCCTCTGATTTTCAAGAGATTATTCATATTGATTTCTTCATATGGGACTGCATGATCATATATATCAAGCTGACGAAGACATCAGCCGGAGCGAGCCAGCGGCCCGCTATCGGCTGGATGGACGTTGTGAGATTTTTTTAATTTCATTTGTTTAAAGTATGTTTCATCTGTTTCTGCTGAAGGGCTTTCTTCTGCACAATACCTTGAGGAATTGCGGAAGGATGGTGAGCGGCTTCATGGACAGAATTTGTTTTTGTCAAAGATATTTTTATATCTTGCAACAATATTACTCCTTGAGAAATTTGTTCATTTGGTCGTGTTGCTACATATATCTGGATTCCTGCCACTAAAATAGTTAGAACCATGAGCACAATAACGACAATCTGTAGCTTCTTATTTTGCCCTGACAATTCATTGCTTTTGCGCTGTAAATCTATGTTTGTTTTTTGCATAGCCGTTGTCTGTCTGTCGATTTCCTCAGTATATTTCTTTAATAAAAGCATCCTAATGGTTTCGCAGACCTGTGGGAATTGGCGCGGGTCCGTGCTAAAATATTCATCGGCAACTCCGTTTTTACTTAAGAAGACGGCGTATTTTTCAATCTCTTCTTTTTTTGCCCCTGTAATTGTGCCGTCTTCTATCTTGTCTCTGAGTTCTCTGAAATCATCACGGTCGGACATTTTATTAATCTCCGTATGCTGTTATTTATTTAATCACAACGGCAGCATAACCGAGAGGCGAGCGCCTTTCCTCGCCGATCTGGTTCATACATTGGTTTGGCACTCAGTATTCCAGCAGAATCGGTCTGCTTGTGCTTCACGAATCTACCAGAAAACTCTCTCGAATTTTTCGAATCAGTTCCGGTGTAACTCCCTTAACACCCTCCAGCCCGTTGACCACTCTCTTATCCCAAAAGTGTTGCGCTATTTCCCATGCCAAAGAAAGATCAATTTCCAAAATCTCAGCAAACACCGGTCCGTCCTGACCCTTAGGGTCAATACGCTCAAACTGTGGGCTTCCCTGGGTTAGATGTTTCAAATTCCGGAGTGTTGTGTACGACAAATTCAGACCGGTCGGTGCTACCAATGATTGTAAAGGTTCTATTTGTCTTTTCAGCTCTTTGACTTCCGACGTTAACCCAGCTATCGATTTCTCAAGCTTCTTGGATAGCTCTTCCACTTCCGAATATTCGGGCCATGTCCCAAGATAGTCTTTTAGATTAATATGAAAAGTCTCCGTAATTCTCTTTTGTCTTACGGGATGAAAATATGAGACCAGAGCGCTAAATTCGATACACGCACTAGAATCTTTTCCCAAGAGGTTTGGTGATGTCCCATAAAACACATGGTATCGCTTGCCGGGTGGAAAATACTCAATTCCCTTTGAAATAATCGACGGGGGTTCCTTGTCTTCCTTCCATGTCAGTCTCTCTGAGAATTCGAACGTGACATTCTCAGCTGCGACATCGCCCGGATTTTCGATTACAAACATAAAGAGAAAACCATGCCTGATTTCGACTTCGAAACGTGCCAAAGGTTTTATGGACCTGGACCTAGCGCGTACATCAGCTATTTCGTAGTCCTCCATAGGCACAGAGCAAAAGTTGTAGCGCTTATAGTATCTCTTGTTTGTTCTGTCTTGATGGGGTGCACGGTCGCTTTTCGGTATGCTTATGCAGTAGGCCGAATTGTCTGCGTCTATAGGTATTTGCTTGATTTGTATACCTTCGATCCGCGGCGAGACGTTGTTTAGGATTGTCTGCTCAATCCACTCTCTTGTGACGGTCGAGTTCGGGATTCCTCCATCCATACGCACTGGGAGGTGCCCCGATTCTTCTATGCCGTAGATTATCATTCCACCATCAGAGTTGGCGAACGCGGACACATCCTTAGGTACTTCTTTTTGACCCGTTTTTGATAGAGCATCACTTCGCTTGTAGTCCAAATAAAGACTCTCTTGCACCTGTTGTTGAATTAGCAACTCCAAGTCGTCGCGTTTAATGGGTATGTTCATAATCATCACCGCTTTCCATCATTCTCTTTCTATACCGAACGGCGGAGCTAAGCCGGAGCCGCGAAGCGGCGATCGGCTTGAGCGACTGGTTGGCGCTTCCATTCAGGTTTTAAGCGATATATGGAAAGCAATATGGCTTCCTCTATTTCTCCAAAAAACCACATTGATGTGCCTTTCCCTTTAGAATTGTAAATATACCTTTTTTCTGTAAATACACCTTTCCATTCATTTAATTGAGATTTTAGATCAAGTGGGATAAACACAGAACTTACATTCTCCATTTCTTTTACTTGAGACATATCAACGTTTTTCAATAGATTGTTATAGTGTGAAGTAATCTCCTGCTTTGTTTGGTCACTAAGCTCATCAAAGAGATTAGAAAAATCATGAGAATACTTTCCTCTAATTTTGAACTCAGAGCCTCTTTCGAGGTAGTAGAGTGTCTTAAAATGCAGCTCTAATGCAAAACCGGCAATTACCGCACTAGGCAAAGCCAAATGCAAATTCAGTGGTGGTTGTTCAGAAGCTTTAGCATTAATTAAGTATGCTGCCGCGGAATAAGCGCGAGCAGATTGAAATATTTTATTTGCTACATCCATAAATTATAACTAACTATCTTAGCGCCAACAGAAGTAATAAGTGGAAATTTTTCCATCATATCAGACCATATAGGCGGCCGGATTTTCCACTTATTGCAGTATTAAAGGCCAATACATGGAAAATTCGCTCACAAATTTTCCACTTATTACAATTTCACCCGTCTAATTCCACTTATTACGCAATACAAGGGGTAAACATGGAAAAAATGAAACAAAGTATTATCCAGATCCCCTCCTTAGGTCCAAATGTTTTGAAAAGGATTACATTTTCGGAGAGGCTAGCACAGTGGGACATCCGTTTTCAAACGATATTTTAACTATCGTATGGTCTTGCCTGCGGATTCAAAGCATTCCCGCATATCGAAATGGGATAAAGACAAGATGAAGCGCCATTCTCCGGATTAGTTGAGACCTTTGAAACCCGGTCATTTCTGCGCCGAGACTATGAAGAAATTAAAAAACAAGCCTGAATTTGTCATGCCGGCAAAAGCCAGCTTCCAGGAACTATTAATGATACTGGATTCCGGATCGCGCTTCGCTTGTCCGGAATGACAAAAGGGTTATCATCGGTTGTAAACCATGCAACGAGTCCATCCGGGATGGCTGGTTTTCGGGCCCTGTGTCCTTATTCCTCAAACATCTCCGCGTCCATCACACCTTCGCAGACACGGGTGACCGGTCCGGTCATTGTGGCGGCAAAGCCGCCGGAGAATTGGATGGCAAGTCTGCCGCCGGGCATGTGGACGGTGATGGCCGGATCGCAAAGGCCGAGTCTGAAGGCGACGCCCGCGGCGGCCGTGCTGCTGCTGCCCGAGGCCAGCGTGTAGCCGGCGCCGCGCTCCCAGATTTCGATGCGGATATTCCCGCGATCGAGAACCTGCATGAACTGAACGTTTGTCCGGTTGGAAAAGCGGGAGTCGGTTTCGATCAAAGGACCATAGCGGTGGGCCAGCTCCGGCGAGACGGACTCGCGGAGAATCACGCAGTGAGGGTTTCCCACCGTGGCCGCGCAATATTCGAAGGCGGCGCCGTCTATTTCCATTTGCTCCCTTAAGACTTCGCGCTCGTCTCCGGCCACGGGAATTTTCGAGCTGAGAAAACATACCTTTCCCATCTCTACGGTGACGACCTTTCCGGAATCCTGCACACGGCACGTCACTTTGCCGCCCGGCGTTTCCACCGTGAACGGGGCTTCATGAACGAGCCCCTGATCGAAAAGAAACCGGGAAAAGATGCGCAGGCCGTTGCCGCTTTTTTCCGCTTCGCTGCCGTCCGGGTTGAGGATTTTCAGGCGGAAATCGCACATGTCGCTGGAATAAGGCCCCAGCAAAATGCCGTCGGACCCCACGCCGTAATTACGGTGGCAAATGCGCTGCACCCTGGCCGCGTCCAGTTCTCCTTCAACATCTTCCGGCCGGATGACGATGTAGTCATTTCCCAGCCCGTGGTATTTGGCGTATTTCATGGTTTTCATTCCCGCTCTTCAGCTCTTTGCCCGGAAGCCTTCATGAAATTCCACTTTCCCCTGCGGAATTTTGTCTTCAAACGGCAGGGCCAGAAAAACCTCCGGCGGAACGCCTTCGTGAATCAGCGCCGGGATATTTCGAAAACCGAACCGTTTATAGTATTCGGGATCGCCCACAAGCGCGCACCCTTTGCCGCCCATCGCCTTCAGGATTCTGATCCCTTCCTGCATGAGCGCTTTGCCAATGCCATGTTTGTGATATGAGGGCAAAACGGAGAGAGGCCCCACGCCATACCAGTTCGCAGCGCCGTCGGAAATACTGACAGGCGAAAAAGCGATATGCCCGGCAACGCGTCCATCAACTTCCGCGACCAGAGAAATCGTCAGCGCATCGGCCTTGCGCAGCGCCTTTACAATGAACTGCTCCGTGTGCTGACTGATCGGAAGGGTCTTGAAAGCCTCTATGGTGACTTCGGATATGGCTTCGATATCCGAGTTTGTTTCATTCCTGATGATCATTTTCATTCCATCCTTTTTTCTACTGATTTGCCGAAGTATTAAGCAGAAATTGCCCCATCCTTCAAATGTTTTTAAAAGAATCCACCCCCAAACCCCCGCCAGGAGACCGTGTCGCAATTCCTTTTTCGTCATTCCGGACAAGCAAAGCGCGATCCAGCTTGTGCCCTTCATGGTGAATGACGAAATATTAAAAAGTTCTGGATTCCCGCCTTCGCGGGAATGACAATTTTTACTATTGCGACACAGTCTCCGGCGGTGGACAAAAGAGGCGCACAGCCCTCTCTGTATCCGATTCCCATCACTCATTGCCTATTGCCTATAGCCCATCGCCCATAGCCTATAGCCTTTATCCCATCCACCATCCACCAACTCCCCTGCCTATAGCCTGTGTTCGTGCTCACTAAAAACTGAATCGATTCATCGTATCGTTCAAGCGCTTAAACATTTATTTAAAGCATTTATAAAAAAAGAAAGCATTTCATCACGGGCGGCGATCATTATGATCGGTAAATATCATATCATATCAATACATTAAAAAAATATTATCTCTGCCGTTAAATTCTGGCACGCAAATTTCATTATCCTAAAGACAAATAACACGGCCACAAGGCCCGAAAAAAAATAAAACAATTACCCTGAGGAGGTAACAGATCATGAAAAAGACATTAGGAACCATCGTAACGGCAGCGGCAGTGATTCTTTTAACGGCAACCTTCGGATTCGCGGAATACGCCGCGGCGGGCGCTTCCGCTTTCCCGTATTTTCAACTGGGATGCCTGATTGTGGGCGGCCTGATCCTGGTCAGCCTGAAGAGAAAATACAATAAAATGTACACGGCCGAAGTGGTTGGCGCTTTCGCCCTCTACACGGTTTTAATGGCGCTCTTCACAAACCCCGTGATCGAAGTTGTTAAAACCATCGTCACCTGATCGGCAATGAACGTAAAGACGCAGACAAGCAAAACGAAGGGAGAACAGTTATGATCGCAACACAAAAAATTCACCGCAAACAATACAGCGAAATGAGTGGAATCCTGATCTTGTCGGCCTGGGGATTCGCAACGGTGATTGCATCGTTCCTGTTCTTCTGGGCCGGATTAAAGCTTGATCAGGCTCTGGGCACCGGACCGTATTTCATGATCGGCCTGTTCATGCTGGCCATTTTCCTCTGCGTGATGCGGCTTTATCAGGAAGCGAAACACAGAATGAAAGATTTATAACCCTTCTTTAAACAAAGTTCCGTTTAAGAAAAAGCCCCCTCAGGTCTGACAGCCCGAGGGGGCTTTTTATGTGCTGCAAATTGAAAGTCGGGGTTTAAAGACACTATTGCAAGGCAACGGAAAATTCCGACCTGGCATTGATGTTCTTGATGACAATATGTTTCGGATGAATACTTTTAAGCATATACTGCTCTTCTTCCCCCAGAAGATCCCCTTCATGGTAGATGGACTTGTTGACCAGCGCCATTTTCCGGCGATCATCGGATGCATAACCGTGATATCTGAAAAGGGTCGTTTCAGCAGAGACGGGTTGATATGTATCTTTCGCGGAAGAAGGCATATTGACGGCTTTCTCGGAAGACGGCGAATGGGCAATTATCGCTGACGATGCGGTGTGTGTATTTTTTCCTTGATAGCTGAGGTTGGTCAGAATTTTCGAATTCCATGACCAGACTATCGTCAGAATAACGATGACGGCTATCGTGCAGGCAGCCAGCGGCAGCGGCCTGAAGAATGCTGCAAATCGGACCTTGTTGTTCCGTTCTCCGCCGTTAAGATAGCGCTGGACCAGCCCGGAAACAAATTCGCGGCGTTCCGGAGAGGAAGCATCGGGATCCTGCAAATGTGCGCTCCGGTATGCTTTCCAGACAATTCTCGTAAACAGGCTTTTCAGATCGCCGTCATCGCTTTGCTCGGCGGGGAAGAACACTCCCTGCTTTTTTTCTACAATTCTCAGCGCCTCTTCCATCGTCAGAGCGGGATTTTTTTCGATGGTTTGATCAACGGTGCGAATGATCTTATCGGTGGCTTTTTTTACGGATATTTCAATAGCTTTTTTTTCAAACCGTCCCAGCGACATCATCTTACCCCTCCTGGTGTTGATCGTTTAGCTCACAATACATTCCGGCGGACGTCTCTGTATACTTTTGCGGAGCATTTACGGCTATTTAGCACAACCGTTGGCCGATGAAAAGTTTTTATTAAATGTCGGCCGATCTGCATTCCATTTCTTCGGCCGGGTAAGGTTTCAAAATATCCGTAAGCGCAGAGGCATCTTTGGCCCCGGAAGAAAGCCATTTTATTCTATCTTCGTGCGGAACAATCACCGGCATGCGGTCATGGACGGGTGCAACAAGGCTGTTGGCCTGCGTGGTGATAATGGCGCAGGTGTTCACCGGCTTTTTATCGGGGGCGATCCAGGTTTCATACAATCCGGCAAAGACAAAGGGCTCTCCCGATTTCATAAAAAAAGAATAAGGTATTTTTTTACTTCCCTCCTTCTTCCATTCATAAAATCCGTCGGCGGGAATCAGACATCTTCTCTGCGCAAAGGCGCTTTTAAAACTGGGTTTCTGCGCAACGGTTTCGGCGCGGGCGTTGATCAGCTTTGCGCCGATGGACGGGTTCTTCGCCCAGAAGGGGATCAGGCCCCACAGGTAAGACGCCATCACATTTTCAGCATCGCGATGAATGATGGCCGGGATAAGCCTGCCGGGACTGATATTGCGGTCGGGCGAAAAATGAACGGAAACACCGGAAATACCAAAACTCCGGGCAATAACCGACAAATCGCTGATTAAAACAAATCGTCCGCACATGTTTTTACCGGATCAATGTTTATTGCATAAAGACGAGGAATTCAGATTTATCAAGCCTGTTCTGGACGACTATATGCTTCGGGTAAATGCTTTTCAATACATACCCGTCTTTTTCATCCAGGAAATCCCCCTCATGATATACTGATTTGTTGACCAGCGCCAGTTTTTGATAATTGTCTGAGGCATAACCATAATATTTGAAAACGATATTCTGCAGCGACGCAGGAGCGCTTTTATCTTTAGCCGGATGACGGATGCCTGACGGAGTATTCGAGTGAAACGTCAGGAGAAACGCCAGAAGAATTACGACTGCCCCGACGCTTGCCGTTACGGCCGCCGGTTTGAAAAATTTCTTGTAACGGGGCTGCTGCGCCGATTCCTGATTGTGGAGGTAATCATAGACCATGGAGTATACCAGCTCGCGATGTTCGCGGGAGGAGGCATCCGGGTCCGACAAACGGACATTCCGGTATCCCTTCCACACAATCAATGCAAACAGGCTTTTCAGATCTTTCGTATCGCTTTTTTCGCCGGGGAAGAAAACGCCCTGTTTTCTGTCAACGATTGTCAGGGCCTCTTCCATCTTGAGGCCGGGATTTTTTTCGATGGTCTGATCAACATTGCGCATGATTCTATTGATCACTTTTTTGACCGTCTTTCCGACGGTATTTTTTTCAAACCATCCCAGTGACATAATCCCACCGCTAGCTTGATGAATGTTTATTCTCGATCAGACGCGACAAATCCGGATGAACTTCTCTTCCACAAACTGTTTGATAACTTAGCACAACCTTTTTTTGATGAAAAGCATTAATTAAGGCCGTCAAATGCCGGTTTTGGGGTCCATATTCCCTTCGGAATCAGTTAAAGACTTGCCAGTTAAAGCGTTTCCTAGTACAAGGAATATCAAAATTCAGAACAAAAGATGAAAGGATTGCCAATCATGTTGACTGAAAACAACCTGGAAAAATATGCCGATGTGCTTCTGTGGGCCCTGCAGACCGCCAAAAAAACCAATTTAAAAAAAGGCGACGTCGTCCTGATTCAGTATGATCAGCCCGCTTTGAAGCTGACGGAAATCCTCTACGGAAGGCTTCTGGACATGGGCGTCAACCCGATTCAGCGGATGGTTGCCACGTTCGGCATGGAAAAAAGCTTTTATTCCAAAGCCAATCCGAAGCAGCTCACCTTTCTGGCCCCCGGCGATAAGGAACTCTACAAAAACATCAACGGAAGAATCTTTCTGCACGCACCGGAATCGCTGACCCATCTCAAAGATATCGATCCGGCCAGGATCGGCAAGGCCATCGTCGCCCGCAAATCCCTCAAAGACATCCTCGACAAGCGCGAGGAGATGCGCAAATACAGTTGGACGCTTTGCCTGCTCCCCACGGCGGAACTGGCGCGACAGGCCAAAATGCCTCTGAAGCAATACACAACGCAGATCATCAAAGCCTGCTATCTGGACAAGGAAAATCCGATTGCCCAGTGGCAGTATATTCTTAAAGAAGTGACAGCCATTAAGAAGTTTTTAAGTGCGCTGCCCGTTAAATATTACACCATGGAATCGGCCAATATGGATTTGAAGATCACCCCCGGCGAAAAACGCAAATGGGCGGGTGTATCGGGCCACAATGTGCCGAGCTTTGAAGTCTTTCTATCGCCCGACTGGCGCGGAACGGAAGGCGTTTATTTTGCCAACCTGCCCTCTTTCCGCAGCGGCAATTACATTGAGGATGTCCGCATCACGTTCGCCAAAGGCAAAGCGGTTAGAATTGAAGCAAAACAGGGCGAGGAGTTTGTGAAAAAGCAGTTGGCCATGGATGCGGGCGCCTGCCGCGTCGGCGAATTTTCTCTCACCGACAAACGATTTTCGCGGATCGACCGCTTCATGGCGGAAACGCTCTTTGATGAAAATTTCGGCGGCAAGGAGGGCAACAGCCATATCGCTCTGGGCTCTTCCTACAGCGATACGTTTGCCGGCAATCCGGCCACACTCACGCCGGCCATAAAAAAGCAACTGGGATTCAATGACTCCGCGCTGCACTGGGACCTGGTCAATACGGAACCCAAAACCGTCACGGCCTGCCTGACCAACGGTAAAAAGGTTGTCGTTTATGATCGGGGCATTTTTAAATTGTAAGAACTCGGTAGATTGAAATGGCTTCGGATCAGGACTTTATGGAATTTGTCGCCGACCAGATGGAGGCGGCAGGTCATATCACTTTCCGTAAAATGTTCGGCGAGTATGCCGTCTACTGCGACGGAAAGGTCGTGGCGCTGGTCTGCGACAATCAGCTTTTTGTCAAACCGACTGAAGCCGGAAAATCGTATATCGGAACGGTTTGTGAAGCCCCGCCATACCCCGGCGCCAAGATGTACTTTCTGATCGAAGACCAGTATGAAGACGCTCAATGGCTGAGCGCCCTGATTCAACTCACGGCCCGTGAGCTGCCCCTGCCCAAACCGAAAGCGTTGAAGAAAAGAAAACTTCGCTGAAACCGACTCATAACCGTTATGAAGAAAATACCCGGCCGCATCATCGATTTTCATGTTCATCTTTTCCCGGATAAAATATCCGACGCCATCCGGGATTATTTCGTCAGGGAATACCGGTTGGAGATTCTTTACAAGTTCTATTACCGGGAATGTCTTGAATATCTGCAAGCATGCGGGGTGGAAAAAATCGTCTACTCCAATTACGCGCATCGGGAGGGAATTGCGGAGGGGCTCAACCAATGGAATCTGCAGATTCTGGATGAATACCCCGATCTTTACTGCTTTGCCGCCTATCATCCCGGCGATGCAAACGCTTTAGCCTATGCCGAAAATATTTTAAAACATCCGCGGGTGCTCGGCATCAAGCTGCACCTCCATGTTCAGTGCATCTATCCGCATGACCGGCGTCTCTTTCCCCTCTACGAATTAATCACCGGCTATAAGAAACGCTTACTGCTCCATGTCGGAAGCGGTCCCCTGGGCAATGAATTTGTGGGGCTCGACCATTTTAAAAAGCTCCTGACGCAATTTCCCGGCCTGCCGGCCAACATTGCTCACATGGGACAATTCGAGTATCAGGGATTTATGGATCTGCTGGATAACCACCCGGCCCTGTATCTGGATACGGCTTTTTCATTTTTCAAGGAACAGCAGGGCAAGGGCGGATATAACCTCGGCTGCGAGCCGCTGGAAAAATATAAAGACCGCATTCTGTACGGATCGGATTTTCCCAATCTCATCCTGCCGCGGGAGTCGGAACTCGAAACGCTGGAAGACTACAATCTGTCGCCGGAGTTTTATAAAAAGGTCTTTTTTGAAAATGCGAACAACTTGATTTCTTCCATTGTGGAAGGTTAAAAGAGTTCATGAATTTACAGGGAGAAAAACGATGCCATTGACAACAAAAAACAATAAAAAATCGAAGAAGAACAACAAAAAGAAAATTTCTGTCTATCTCCTGCCGCTTCTTGCCGTCGGTCTGACCGTCATCGCCGGCTGCGCCTGCCTGACTCAGACGTCCATTCCTTCAACCGTCAAGGAAGTCCGGCCGGGAATTCTCCAGGGCTATCTGCCAACCGATAAAGCGCCCAACAGCCTTGCTTTGCTGCCCGCCCCGCCGGCTGAAAATTCAGCCGCCTTCGGCGCCGACCAGGAAGCTTTTCGGACAACCCGCACGCTTGTTGATACCCCGCGCTGGGCTCAGGCCGTCAAGGACGCTAACCTCGATTTTCCCGAAGCGCCGAAAGCTTTTTCCTGCGCGCTTGACGCCCCGATCACCAGAGATGACACGCCGAATCTTTATATGCTGATGCACCGCTCCTGGACCGACGCAGTCGTGGCGACGCTGGCGGCAAAAAATAAATATCAGCGCATCCGTCCCTTTAAACTGAATTCCGAAAAAAGCTGCACGCCGGACTGGGAAGCAAGGCTTGCCAAAGACGGTTCCTATCCGTCGGGCCATACGGCCATCGGCTGGACCTGGGCGTTAATTCTGGCGGAAATCGCACCCGAGCGGGCCGACGCCATATTGTCACGGGGCTATGCCTATGGCCAGAGCCGCGTCATTTGCGGCGTTCACTGGCAAAGCGACGTCAATGCCGGGCGTGTTCTGGCGGCGGCCGTTGTCGCCAAACTGCACTCAGACCCGGTTTTCCGGGCGCAGCTTTCGGCCGCCAAAAAAGAATGGGCCGCAGCGAAGGCTAAAGGCCTGAAGCCGTCGGGTGACTGCAAAGCGGAAACCGCCGCGCTGGCCTTTTAATTCCGATCAGGATTTCCGGGCTGTCAGAAGGAAATGTGATGGCATCCGACAGAAAAAGAAATTCATCCATGAATCATCGCCTGCCGGCGGGTATCTGGGCGCTGGGATTCGTTTCTTTATTCATGGATGTATCGTCGGAGCTCATTCACAGTCTGTTGCCCGTTTTTATGGCCACCACCCTTGGCGCTTCCATGATCGCCATCGGGTTTATTGAGGGAATTGCCGAAGCGGCGGCAGCCATTACAAAAGTATTTTCGGGCGCTATCAGCGACTTTATCCGGAAACGAAAAATTCTTGCCCTGTTGGGATACGGACTGGCGGCAATCACAAAACCCATTTTTCCGCTGGCCAATACTTTGAGTTGGGTTGTCGCCGCGAGGTTTATCGACCGCATCGGCAAGGGCATTCGCGGCGCGCCGCGCGACGCTCTCGTGGCGGATATATCGCCTCCCGAACAGCGCGGGGCGGCCTACGGGCTTCGCCAGACACTCGATTCCATTGGTGCTTTTGTCGGTCCGCTCCTGGCGGTGGCTTTCATGCTCTGGCTGGCCAACGACATTCGAACGGTTTTGTGGATTGCGGTCATCCCCGCCTTTATTTCCGTGGGAATTCTGATTTTAGGTGTTCATGAACCCGACAGGCCGCCAACCCAAAGCCGGAATGCCAAAAGCTTCATTCTGTTTCGCCGGGCCAGGCTTCTTCCGCGTCTTTACTGGCTTATCGTCGGGCTTAATGCCGTCTTCACCCTTGCCCGCTTCAGCGAAGCGTTTCTGATCCTGCGCGCGCAGTCGGTCGGGCTGGCTATCGGATTCGTTCCGACGATCATGATCGTCATGAATATTGTCTATGCCGCAACCGCCTATCCCGCGGGCGTTCTCACCGACAGGATGAGATCCCGGACATTGCTGATTCTGGGACTGGCCTTTTTAATCGTGTCCGATATTACTCTGGCCGCAGCGGCATCCCCTTTTGCTGTTTTCGCGGGCGCGGCGCTGTGGGGACTGCACATGGGACTGACACAGGGATTGTTCTCCAAGCTGGTAGCGGATCATGCTCCCGTCCGGTTGCGCGGTACGGCATTCGGCATTTTCAATCTTGTCGGGGGCGCAGCGATACTTGCGGCAAGTGTTATTGCGGGCATACTCTGGAGTGCAATAGGCGCCCCTGCGACGTTTCTCACGGGCGCGGCCTTTACATTCATTACAATGATCGGTCTGATTTTGTATGGAGTCTTCACGCCTGCGGGCAGGAAAACAAAATCTTAACGACATTGTAGGGAACGGTCTTGCCACCCGAAGGTGTGGTTTGAAACCGTTCCCTACGCAATCATATTTCAAGACCACCTGATCGTATTTTTCCTGACGGTCTGCAGTCTAACAGTCTATCAACCTGTCTTTAGTGCCCCTTGATCCAGATTTTCATCTTTCCAGCCTCTTTGATTAATTCTTCCCGGAAATCGGGGTGAGCAATGCTGATGAGGGCTTCCGCTCTTTCCCAGGTCGATTTGCCTTTCAACTGAACCATGCCGTATTCCGTTGTCACATACTGAACGATGGACCGCGGCACGGTCACAACCGATCCCGGATCAATGGTCGGAACAATCCGTGAATGCAATTTTCCGTCTTTGTCCTTGTAGGTTGAACTCAGCGAGATTATTCCCTTGCCGCCTCTGGACATGAAAGCGCCGAAAATAAAATCAAGTTGTCCGCCCGTACCCGTCTTCTGGTGGATTCCCGACGATTCAGAGCAGACCTGACCGTAAAGATCCACTTCGATGGCATTGTTGATGGCGACTACTTTATTATTAACTGCAATGACTCTGGGATCGTTTGTAATGTTGACCGGATAGGAAGCACAGGTGGGATTATGATCCAGAAAATCGTAGAGTTTCTTCGTTCCCATCGCAAATGTATAGACGATTTTACCCCGGTCAACCGTTTTCAGCCGGCCTGTCACTTTACCCTGATTATATAAATCAACAACGGAATCGCACATCATTTCCGTATGAATGCCCAGATCTTTCAAATCGCTCTCGGCGATCATCTGCCCGATCAGATTCGGCAGGCCCCCGATTCCCAACTGAATGCAGGAACCGTCCTGTATCTGTTTCATGATATGTTCGGCGATACGCCGGTCCGCATCTTTGGGAGCCGCGGGTGGAATTTCTATCAGCGGCGGGTTTGCTCCTTCCACAATATAATCCACTTTGGAAATGTGGATGGATTCGTTGTTGCCGCCGTAGCAATAGGGAACGTTCTTGTTGACTTCAACAATAATCTTCTTTGTCTTGTCCATCACCGCGCTCGTCAGGGAATTACACAGGCCGTAATTGAAATATCCGTTTTTATCCATTTCGGCCACCGTGATAAACGAGACATCGTAATCAATGTATTTCCGGATGGTCCGCGGCCCCTGATGATAGCTGAAAGGAATGTAGTTGCATAAATCCGCGTCATGGAGGCGTCGGCCGGCCGTTGACAGATGCCAGTCGCTCATAATCACATGTTCCCGCTTGGGATCCGCCTCCACGATTTTGGGCACCCGCGCCGTGCAGACACACCGTAAATCGATGTTTTTAAGATGGGGCACTCTTTTGGCCAGGGCTTCATCCAGGGATTCGGGAATTAAAATGAACTCGCTGTAAGAAATTCTGTCTCCTGATTTGACGTAACTTACCGCCTCGTCCGCCGAAATCAGCTTCGCGTTGTATTCCGTATACGCATTTTTCATACGCCACCACCCTATTAGATTTATTATTGTAAAAAATCTTCCGGTTAACGCGTCAAGGTTTTCTGAAACAAACATTGCCGATCCTGAATGGCGCCGACTTTCCGTAAAAGAACATCGGGATCGCTGGTGGACATGGCGAGAAGTTCGAAAGGACAGATGGAACTTTTGTCAGGTGTGAGAATGTGAGCTACGTAGTCAAATGCTATCAAACGGATGCGGGTTTCGTCAAGAAATTCTTTCGCCGGAAGGGAGGTCACCAGAGCGAAAACATCACGAACGATGCCGGAGCGGGCAGTCAGTCTTGCAGCGGCAAGCCCCATGATCTTGTCGTGCAGCGTCAGACCGGATTTGCCTTTAAATTTTTCCAGCGCATCGCAGAGAGGCCTAAGGCCGCCTTCCGCGGAAGAATAAATCAGATTGTCTCCTTCCAGAAGCGCCAGCCTGTAAATCATGAAATCGGGAATCAACATCGGTTTTTTTCACCTCATGCAGGTCATCAGGAAAATGTATCGATCAACCGCCTTGTGATCCTTCCTCCCAGAGTTTCTTCGGATTTCAACGCGCCGAACGGGCAAACCTCAACGCAGCAATAACAGCGTATACATTTTTTGTAGTCGAAGATGATTTTGTCACCGGCATCATCGATGGCTTTAGCCGGACAGATCGTCCAGCATTCGCCGCACATCTGACAGAGGGCCCGATCGCACGCCGGCTGGGCCAGTGTATGACGGCGCAAAAAGTTCTGCATCACTTTCGGGCCGAAAACCAGACGACTTCCTCCCGGCAGCTTAAAATGTTCAACTTTCGGCATAACACCGTCAATATCAAAAACCGGAATCAGCCGCTCATCGTGGGCAACTTTCATTGGTGGCACATTTTCATAATACACGCCGACCATTTCGCAGACCACCATATCCAGAGCAAACGAATTGTCGCTGCCGATCAGAACACCTATTTTACGGGGCTTGCCGCCTTTGCCCGGCCCGTCTCCTTCCATCGCCAGGATGCCGTCCAGAATGGATACAGTTGGTTTTACCGCCTGATGGATCGCCACCAGCAGGCGCGCAAACGCGAGCGTATCAACGCCCGCCCGCATGTGCCATTGAGATTTTTTGAACCCAATGATGCAGCCGAACATGTTTTTCACCGCCAGCGTCAGAAGCATCTGAGCGTGTGTCTTGAGTTTGGGCAGGTTGATGATGAGATCCGTCTCCATAGCATCTCTTGCAATTTCGATACGGCCATAGGGTTTCCCCACATCCACTGAAACGGTCTCTTTAAAAGGCGCGCAGTCAACCGGCAGACCTTTGAGCGCATCCGTCGTGCCGTTTTGTTTCAGGATGCTTTCAAACGACCCGATGGCCGGAGAATCCGATACCTGGGGACGCGCGCCTTTTTGCAAAACGTATTCCACGGCGGCTTTGATAATTAAAGGATGGGTCAGAACCGCGTCTTCGGGCTTCGCGGCGGACAGCATATTGGGTTTGACAAGCACGCGGTCGCCGGACTTGATTTTGCCGCCCGCCAGTTTTTCGAGCATATCGAAAACCAGCGGCCGGATCTGATCATAGGAATATTCAGCTTTGCGGATAATGACCTTCGCCATGTATGCCCCTTTACGAATTTTCAATTATTATAACATCATTCCGAGTATTGTTTATAGCACGTTCGGGATTCGCCAAACAAGCGCCTTTAAAAAAAGATTCCCTAGCTCATCGCCTTTTCTATCCACTATTCACCATCCACTACCAGTTACAAACCACGAGCCACGAGCTCTGATCTCCGCGTTTTCCACCTCCGGCGCTTCGCGCCACCTCCGCCCGCGGAGGACACTATCCGCCATCCACCACTCCCTCATGGCCTAACTCCGAAGGAGTTGCACGTTTATAGAAACCTTCAAGCCTCTATGTTCGACCCCGACGGGGTCGCAGAAGTTGAAATGGCCGGTTGATCTATAAACGTTGAATCCCTTCGGGATAAAAAAGCGCAACTGTCTGATCACCATCCACCATTCACTATGAGCCACGAGCTACGAGCTTAGAACTATAGCCCATAGCCTATCGCCCATAGCCTTTTCTATCCACCATCCACTACCAGCTACGAGCTGCCCATCGCCCCTCGCCTATTTTGTATTGACTAACCCGGCCTCTTTCCATATACTTTAGCCCGTTACATTCATCGCTTTCAGATGCAGTCTTCCTGGCTGATATAGACGCCAGTAAGCGCGCAACGCGGTTATTCTCGAAACGACCTTTTTCCCCTCATTTTATGCTTAAGCAAAAGAAAGGAGCATGAAAATGAAAAGAAGAGAGTTCCTGAAATCCAGCCTGGTCGTATCAACATCCACTTTGATCGGGACGAATGCGTTTGCCCGGACTTTACAAAAAGCAGCGCAGCCTTTTGTCTTTCCCCAGCCCGTTTATCGAGCGCTTGGCCGGACAGGACTGAAAATCTCGATTGTCAGTTTCGGGGCGATGCTGACGCCGGAGGCGGAGGTCATGGAAACCGCTTTCGATCATGGCGTCAATTACGTCGATACGGCACGCAGGTACATGGGCGGCAGGAATGAGGAAATTGTCGGCAAGGCGTTAAAAGGCCGGCGCAACCGGGTTTATGTTGCTACAAAGATCCAGCCTGCGTCCATCAAAAAAGCGGCCATTTTCAGAGATGTCGAAACAAGCCTGAAAGCCCTGGAGACGGATTATATCGATGTGATCCAATTGCACAACCTGACCGACAGTGACAGAATTTTTTCTTCGGAAATCAGGGAAGCGCTTGTTAAGCTGAAGGAACAGGGAAAGGTGCGTTTCTTCGGGGTGACCTCGCATACCAATCAGGTGCAGGTGCTCAATGCTTTAATGGAGGACAAAGACAATTTTTTCGACACGGCGCTGGTCGGTTACAATTTCAAAAGCGGCACCGACTTGAAGGACGCGATCGCCCGAGCAGCCCAAAAGAAGATAGGCATCATCGCCATGAAAACGCAGGCCGGCGGTTACGAAACGGATACGATGGGCTCGATCAGTCCCCACCGGGCGGCCCTCAAATGGGTGCTTCAGGATACAAACGTTGCGGCGGCAATCCCCGGTATGCGCAACATGTCCGAGCTCAAAGAAGACATCGGCGCGATGGGGCTCAAATTAAGTTACTTCGATAAACTGATCCTGAAACGTTACGGCGCGGCCATCAAACCCCTCTACTGTTCCTTCTGCGGAAGGTGCGAACCGGCCTGCCCCTGCGGTGTAGAGATCAGTACAATCAATCGTTGCGTCATGTATGCGGAAGCTTACAAAAATATGGATCTTTCCAGGACAACTTACAATGAAATCCCGCAAGAGGTTTCGGCCCGGGCCTGTCTGGATTGCGAAACCTGCACGGCCCGATGCGTCAACGGTCTTGATATTCCGGCAAAGATGGCGAGGGCCAGAAAATTATTGGCATAGGTAAAACATGAGCACACATACTTTCATTCGTCCGTTTCCGGGCGCGTTCCACCGGCGGTTACACCGGCCTATCTCAGAAGGCTACCTGAGCGCTGCAACGTTCATTGCCGTGTTTTTTGTCCTCTTGACCATCACAGCCTTTAATCCGGCACGCGCTGCTGAATCCTCACTTAAAGAGATTCTCCCCGCGCAGGGTATCGCTCCAGAATGGGTCATCGACGGAAAAGTTGAACTGTACGACAAAGATACTCTTTTTAATCACATCAATGGCGAAGCAGAACTGTACTTTCCATACGGGTTTGAATCCCTCGCCTCGGCCAATTACGTCAACAGGAAGAATCCGGATTTATCTCTTGTGGCCGATGTTTACCGGATGGCTTCCGTCCTTGATGCTTTCGGGATTTACTCCAACTACCGCAAACCGGCCAGCGTCCGGGCCGCCATTGGCGCAGGGGGTTTTGTATCGCCCTCCCAGTTGCTGTTCTATCAGGACCGGTATTTTGTGCGTCTGCAGGTCACGGGGGCAACGGGCCTCCCGCAGGAGATATTGCTGGCCTGTGCCAGGGCTGTTTCCCAAAACCTTCCGCCGGGATCAGGTCCGCCTGAAGAATTGAAGAAGCTTGCGATTCCGGCGCTTGTGCCGCAAAGCGAACGGTATTTTGCGCAAAGCCTGCTCGGGTATGCCTTCTTTCGAAAAGGTATGATTGCCGATGCCCGAATTAATGACGACAAGATGCAGATTTTCGTGATCCGCGAGGATACGCTTGCTGCGGCCCGCAAAACGTTTGACCGGTACCATGCTTATCTCACGGCAGAAGCGCAAAATCTTCAATTGACGGAAAATGGAAATCGGATATTTCTGGCAGCCGATGACCCTTTATACGGCGGCGTGCAGGTCGAGCAAGCGGGGCCGTATATTATCGGCGCCGTCCGGGTCAAAAATAAAGATTCGGCCAAACCTATCCTCGAACAACTGCGGAGGCTTATCCGCGCCGAAGCGGGTGGATGATGCAAACGTTTACAAGATGTTGAACATTTTTACGCAAGATTTTTTAGTGAGCAAATGATGAATCGCAGAGATTTCCTTAAAACAACGCTGATGACCGGTGCGGCTTTTGCCCTGCCGGGCGCTCCCAACTTCCTGATCAACACCCTGGATGCCGCCGAAAAGGCCGACCTGGTTGTGGCGCACGGAGCAACGCCCGCGTCCATCACCAAAACCGCCATTGATGGTTTAGGCGGAATCAAAGCTTTTATCGCCAGAGGTGATATCGTTGTCGTCAAACCGAATATAGGATGGGATAGGCTTCCGGAATACGCGGCAACCACCAATCCCGAAGTGGTTTCGACGGTCGTTGCTTTGTGTTACGAAGCCGGAGCGAAACAGGTGAAAGTATTTGACAACGCGGTTGTCGACCCCCGGCGGTGTTATAAACAAAGCGGAATTGCCGCGGCCGCCAAAACCGCCGGCGGAATCGTCAGTTTTATCGACGACAGAAAATTCCGCGACATAAAACTGCCCGGCATCGCCCTGAAATCATGGCCTCTTTATACCGAAGCCATTGAAGCCGACAAGTTCATCAATATTCCGATTGCCAAAACCCATGGCCTTTCCACCCTGACGCTGGGGATGAAAAACCTGATGGGCGTCATGGGCGGTTCACGAGGAAGAATCCATCAGCGTATCGACGGCTCTCTTGTTGATCTGGCCATGACCGTCAAGCCCGCATTGATCGTTCTGGATGCCGTGCGGATTCTGACGGCGAACGGGCCGCAGGGAGGCGATCTGTCAGACGTCAAACAGCTCAATATTGTAGCGGCAGGCAGGGATCAGGTGGCCGTAGACGCTTTCGGCGCCACCCTCTTTGGCCTGAAGGGATCGGACATCGGCTGTGTCACGGCAGGCTACAAAGCAGGGCTCGGCGTCATGGACCTTGCCAAACTGAGAATCAAGAGAATGAATATTTGATATGATCAGAACCATTCGCAGAATCACGCAGGGGCTTTTCCTGCTGACATTTTTGTGGCTCTTCCTGCAGACGGAATCAAAGGGAGCCGATGAACTGGGCTATCCCGTCAAAATATTTCTGGATGCCGATCCCCTGATTTTTCTCACCACCCTCCTTTCCAGTCGCGCATGGTACGGCTCATTTTTCCTGGCAATTCTGGTCATTGTCGCAACCATCATCCTGGGGCGGGTTTTCTGCGGGTGGATATGCCCACTGGGGACGCTCAACAACATTTTCGGCGCTCTGCAAAAGCGGCGGCCGTCCAGAGCCCCTTTAAACCTGCACTGGTTGAAATACGGCCTGCTGATCTTTCTGCTCACGTCCTCCCTTTTTTCTTTGCAGCTTGCAGGCATTTTCGACCCGATTTCGCTTCTGATTCGATCCTTCTCACTGGCTGTTTTTCCCTCACTCAGTTATGCCACAAAGGCGGGGTTTGACACGATCTACAACTGGAACATCCCGGTTCTGGTCAATGTTTCCGAATGGATCTATGCTTTCTTTAAAAAACTCTGGCTGCCCTTCCAGCAGCCCTTTTTTTTCCAGAGTGTTTTTCTGGGATTATTGTTTGCCGTCATTCTGGCTCTCAACATTTGGGAAAAACGTTTTTGGTGTAAATATCTCTGCCCGCTGGGTGCGCTCCTGGGTGTGCTCTCCCGCTTCGCTTTTCTGCAAAGATCCGTGAGCGAAGGCTGCAACGCTTGCGGCGCTTGCGCTTTTGACTGTCAGGGCGGCGCCGCTCCCGATCAAAAGGAAAAATGGCATAACACCGAATGCATGGCCTGCATGAACTGCGACGACGCCTGCCCCCAGGCTGCCGTCCGGTTTGAATTATTCAAAAAGACGCCGTCGGTGCCCGTTGACCTTGGCAAAAGAAGAGTGGTGGGAATGGTTCTGTCCGGCATGGCCGCCGTTCCCCTGGTCCGGACCACCGGAATTAACAAACAGGCGGGAACATCCGATCCCAGAGTGATCCGGCCGCCCGGATCTCTGGATGAAAAACAATTTCTAACCCGCTGTGTCAAATGCGGTGAGTGCATGAAGGTCTGCATCACCAACGGACTGCAGCCGACCCTGCTGGAAGCCGGACTGGAAGGCATCTGGTCGCCTGTGCTGGTGCCGCGCATCGGATACTGTGAATACCGCTGCACACTCTGTGGCCAGGTCTGCCCGACAGGCGCGATCAAAAAACTGGACCTGAAGGAAAAGGAAAAAGTCAAAATCGGTCTGGCAATGATCGATAAAGGCAGATGCCTGCCCTACGCCCACGCCACACCATGCATTGTCTGTCAGGAGGTGTGCCCGACGCCGAAAAAAGCCATCTGGCTGGAAAAAGCGCAAGTGAGAAATGCCGGCGGAGACGCTGTGAACGTCGATTGGCCGCACGTTGATCTGGAACTGTGCATCGGCTGCGGAATCTGTGAAACGAAGTGCCCCGTTCTCGGTCAACCGGCGATTTATGTAACCAGCATCGGAGAATCGCGGTCCAAAGACAATCAGTTACTGCTGCCGTAGATTTCTTGAAAATAATGAAATATTTTTCGACGTTGATGTTTCAGGCCGACAGTCCTTCAATAAAGGCCAGGACATTTTTCCCCAGAACACTGTGGTTGTAACCGCCTTCCAGAATGCCGAAGCAGCCGCCGGAATTCCTAAGCGCCGTCTCGCGCACCAGTTTTCCCATATAGCTATAGTCTTCGGTTTTAAGCAGTCCGCCCCAGTCCGCCTCGTGATTGTCAAAACCGGCGGAAACGGCGATCATGTCCGCATCCGTCCGCGCAAGAGCATTCTGCACCGTGCGGAGATATTCGTTGCGGTCCTGCCCGCCGGGGTTCAGGATGGAAACATACCCTTTGCGGTCCAGAATATTGATATTGCCGTCGCCGACATGTAAATCGAAATCCAGGATGAACGCTTTTTTTATTTTACCCGCGCGTTTGAGCTTGTCGAGGGCAATGGCCATGTTGTTGAAATAGCAAAATCCCCAGGCGCTGTCGGAGGAAGCGTGATGGCCGGGCGGACGAATAGCGGCAAAGCAGGGTTCAGTAAGGCCGATTTCAGCGGCTTTGAGGGCGCCGCCCGCCGCCAGTGCGGCGATGTCGTAGACGCCTTCCCGCTTTACTTCGGCGATATGTTTGGGTGTGTGGATGGCGGCGATGTCTTCTTCAGAGGCCGGTTTCGGTTCGATGAAGTCAACTTTCCCGGCAAGCGCGAATTCAACGGATTCCATTCTTCCGGGATTGGATGCGGGGTCGTAGGAATATACCTGTTTGTACTCCTCGGAATATACTACTTTCATAATATCCTCCTGAAGTCGCGTTTTCGAAAGCATTTAACCGGTAATTTGCCTCAAATTAGCGGTTAAGTCAAGAATCCTATCGACTGCAGCGCTTTCATCGTGTTGCCCGAAACGGGGACCAAAGCCAACTCTTCCGGGGCAAACCAGCCTGCTTCATCGGCGTCGTCCGCGCCTCTGGCTTCGCCCGAGACATACAGGGCGGCAAAGTCAACAACAATGAAGTGAAAGCGGATCTTTCCGGCTTCATCGCGCTCGATCAGATCAAAGACATAGACGCAGTCGCCGATAGCCGCCGTTATGCCGGTTTCTTCCAGAAGCTCCCGGGCCGCGCACTCTTTGAGGGTTTCCCCCAGATGCAATGTTCCGCCCGGTATCGCCCATAAACCTTTGCCCGGAGCAATGCCGCGCTTCACCAGAAGAATTTTTCCTTCGTGGAGAACAATCGCTCCGACACCCACTTTCGGCGTCTCCGGATAGGCATTTTTATTTTTCACATCCATTTATTCTTTTTCCTGCATAAAAGAAAACCGGCCGGTCATCAGGATATCGCTGTTATCGTTATAAACCTGTTCAATAAACCGTATTCGCCGGTTCTTCGCCATCATCAATACGGTGGAAGACCGCGTTCCGTAGACCGGGCTGGCAATAAACATCGGGGACAAAATGCGCTCCCACTCCGACGATACCCCCGTATCCGGCAGTTCATTGTCGGGCGGGACATGGCGATCCGCCAGCAGATTAAGTAAAGCCTCGTCCAGGTTATCGCCTTTTTTATCCAGCGCTTTCGTCAACAGGCTTTTCCCCTTTTGAACTTTCGGCCAGGGCGTATCGAGCAGATGATTGCTCAAACCGTAAATCCCCGGTTTCAACTTTTGCGCAGCGCCCCGGTTGGAGTAAACCCAGAGATTTTCGGAATCGCCCAGCAAAAGATTAAATCCGTTAAATTGAGACGCCTCGGGCAGAATCCGATGAAGATAGTCTTCGGCGCTCAGATTGCCCGTTAAGTAATCGCTGACCAGCTTACCGCGCGACGGGGCGTTACTTTTCAAGGACGAGGGATCACGATAATTCGTAATCGCCGCAAACCGGCCCTCTTTCGTCACTCCCAGCCACGTCCCCATCTCTTTTAAATCCCGGCCGCCCAGAACTTGCGGCTGGTCCGGCCAGAAATCGGCGGCCTCGGAAGGCCGGTCGAAAAATTCATCACGATTGGCCGCCAGAATCAGGCGATAGGAAGGATGAACGTTGTAGGCAAAAAGAATCAGACACATAAAAAAAGTCCAGAGACTGAAGACTGAAGGTCTATTTTGGTGGGCGCTTCGCGCCCGTTCATCTTAGCCTTCGGCCTTTAGCCCTTGGCCTTCAGCCTGTTAATGATTTTCGTCATCGTCTCCCCTGCGGGAGCGTCGATGCGGATGTCGGCCAGTGAATCCTGCTCGGTGGCGCCGCGATTGATAATCACCAGACTGGCGCCGGATTGTTTGGCATGAGCCGGGACATACGCCGCCGGATAGACCACCAGTGACGAGCCGACGACCAGCATCACATCGCATTTTTCCGCCTCATGCATGGCGAGAGCCAGTGTTTTTTGAGGCAGGGCCTCGCCGAAAAACACGACATCCGGTTTGAGAATGCCCCGGCAGTATTCACAGGTGGGAATATTGTCCGAGTCGGCATATTTTTCCTTGATGAGGCCAATAGGGTAACGCTCACGGCAATTGAGGCAGACCAGCATCTGCATGTTGCCGTGGAGTTCGCGGATTAAATCGGGGTTGCTGCCCGCCTTCTGATGAAGGTTGTCGATATTCTGTGTCACAATGGACAGAAGCTTGCCCATTTTTTCCAGTTCGACAATCGCAAAGTGCGTTGCGTTGGGATCGGCGTCTTCCATCAGGCCGCCTTCGCGCAGGCGCTCCCACATTTTTTTGCGCGTCGCGGTAGATCCCAGAAATTTATCAATCGTAAAATCATCCGGATCGTATTTTGTCCACAGGCCGCCGGGCCCCCGGAAATCCGGAATGCCGGATTCCGTGCTGATGCCGGCGCCGGTAAAGACGACAACCGTCTTCGCTTTGGCGATCAAATCCGCCACCTGATTAATTTCTTGTTCCATCGTTTTCCGGCGCTCCTTTCGGCGCGGTTATTCTGTATTTTTCAATACACCATGTCCGGCAAAAATCAAAAAGAAAAAACCGGCTAAACCGGGTCATGTGGTCACTGCCGGCTCAGCTGCCTATTCCGCTGATTTCGCCACCTGATTCCGAAGGAATCCGCCATGCGATTCCGAAGGATGTCGCCAGCCTGGTCCGCATCATGTCGCCACCCCTTTAGTCGGAGCGAAGCGACGCTGGTTTTTGGTTGTTTGTCATAACTTGCTCTTCGGTGTCAAGTCGGCATATTTTTTTCGAAGCGATCCTCCTTTCAGATTTATTTTGTGAGCATTGTGCACCAGACGATCCAAAATGGCGTCGGCCACCGTCGGATCGCCGATCTGTTCATGCCAGTTTTCCACCGGCAACTGACTGGTGACGATGGTGGACGCGTGGCCGTGCCGCTCTTCAATGACCTCCAGCAGATCTCTGCGCTCCGGATCAGTCATGGGGGCAAGCCCCAGATCGTCAATCACCAGGATCTGTGCTTTGGATAATTGAGAGATTGTTTTTCCATAGCTGCCGTCTCCTCGGGCCAGGGCCATCTGGTAGGCAAACTTCGGAGCGCGAATGTAAAGAGCGCGATACCCTTCCCGGCAGGCTTTGTTCGTTAAGGCACAAGCCAGATAGGTTTTCCCGACGCCGGTGGGGCCGCTGATAATCACATTCTGATGCCGCTTGATCCAATCGCAGGAGACAAGCTTCATGATGACGGATTGATCCAGTCCCCGATAGGTTTTAAAGTCAATATCTTCGACACAGGCGTTGATCTTCAGCTTGGCGTTTTTTAGATAACGGGACATGCGGTTATCTTCTTTCCATGTCCATTGACTCTCGACAATGAGACCGAAACGTTCGGCAAAAGAGAGCCGATCCATATCCGGCTGATTGAGTTGATCGGTAAAGGCCTGCGCC
Organism: Smithellaceae bacterium; assembly: GCA_963682105.1. Classification (GTDB taxonomy): domain Bacteria; phylum Desulfobacterota; class Syntrophia; order Syntrophales; family Smithellaceae; genus UBA8904. Next base: position 4,613,272 of record OY821638.1, on the reverse strand, counting down.
ATGCCAATGAGCTTCAGCGTATGTAATTTTTCAATCGTTTGCTGGTTAAGCATGGAACACCTCCCGCGTCAGATAATACTCTTTGCCCCGGAGATTCTCATGGAGGATCGGTTTATCCGGGAGGGAAGGCACGGATAAATCCTGAGTGTCCAACTTGCTTTTGAGGATCGATTCGACGCTTTTGTAACTGTAAGCCTTGATAATCAGCGCACGGGCGCAGGCAGCTTCCAGCCGTTCGGGTGAATACTTCTTGGCCAGCCTCATGATTCCCAGGCAGGAGCGAAAGCCCTGTTCGGGATGAGTCCGGTTCTCCATGATGCAGGCCACCAGCGCTTTGGTTTGCGGTCCGTTTTGACCGGCCCAGGAAACAAGCCGCGACGGTGTCCATTCCAGGTATTTCTGATGGGATTTGGGCATGTGCTCCGTGATGGTTGTGTGTTTTCCCTGGCGGGAATCATAGACATGAACGGCAATCCGTTTGTTTTTGAACAGGATTTCGACCATGCTTCGGGTGATCCGGACATCCACCTGCTGTTTTGCCAGTTGATACGGAACGCTGTAGTAATGGCCGTCCACATCGATGTGATAATCGATGTTGACCCGCGCTTTCTTCCATCGGGCGTACTCGTAGGGGGTGGCGGGCAGCGGTTTCAAGGCCGGTTTATCGATGGTCTCAAACAGGGTTTTTCTTGTGGCGTCCATCTTTTGAAACTTGCGATTGTTCAGTTCGTCAAGCTTTTCGGTAATGGCAGTGTTCAGTTCTGTTATGCTGAAAAAGGTATGATTGCGCAGCGCCGCCAGAATCGACCACTCTGCAATCTGCACGGCGGATTCCACCTTGGCTTTGTCTTTTGGTTTCCGTACGCGCGCCGGGATAACGACGGCGCCGTAATGACCGGCCATTTCCTGATAGGTGGGATTGATGTCCGGCTCGTAGTAGTTGGGTTTGGTAATACCGGATTTGAGATTGTCCGGCACCAAAATCTCCGCCACGCCCCCATAGAATCTAAACGCCCGGACATGAGCCTCAATCCAAGAGGGAATATCCTGAGAAAAAGACGCCCAGGCAAAGGTGTAGCAACTGGCGCCAAAAACGGCCACAAACAGCCAGGCCTCGCGGGTTTTCCCTGTCGCCTGGTCCGTTACCGGAATCGTCTGGCCTGCATAGTCAATGAAGAGTTTCTCTCCGGCCCGGTGGGTTTGGCGAAGGGAAACATCCGTCTTGTCCAGCCATTGGTGGTAAAGAAGGCAAAACTGGCTGTATTGATATCCGTCGGGGTTGGCCTGTTTATACTCCAGCCACAGAAGCCTTAAGGTAACGCCTTTCCGGGCCAGTTCTTTGCGGATATATTCCGGTGACGGCATGTCCCGCCTGCCAGTGACTGGCGTTGATTGGACTGCAAAAAGCATATCTTCCAAAAGGCTGTCGTCGAGTTCAGGCGGCAATGGCCAGGATAAACCGGCCGTAGATGCGCGGGACAAATAATCTCTGACCGTACTGCGGGCAATGTTGCAGCTTTCGGCAATCCTTTTATTGGGAAGATGCTTCTCCCATTTTAATCGTAGAATCTCTCGTATTGTTCGCATGGATAACCTTTCCGCCGCCATATATCCTCCGTTTTTGATTCGGGGCTTTAGCGGCTTTCATGAAGTTTATCCAGCGTCCTTTCTTCACCTTCCAGGGGGTGGCGCAATGGTGCGGAATCAGGTGGCGACTTCCCCCGGAATGGGGTGGCGACTTAAATCGGAATCAGGTGGCGGAATGAATCGGAATCGAGTGGCGGCTTGCGTCGGAATACGCACTCAGCCATGGTAACTGGACCAAAATATTTCGGTTCAAGCTGCAAGCCTGAACCAGCAAAGGAAGGGTTGGGGATGGATTAAAATTATTCTGATGTCTTCTTATAAAAGATCATAAAATCAGTGGGCGAGAAAATCCGCACTTTTCCGCAAAGCCGTTTTGGAAAATGGGCCAGATTGCCAGTTATTAGCGCCGCTGCTTCTCCGGACAGGGCCACCTCCAGGAATGCTTCATCATCTGTATCAGGCAAAGGTTTTGTAAGAGGAACTGAGGCTACAGCCTGTCCATTCCGAATCAAGTAATCCAAAAGTGCTTCAACCGAATCCGCATTAAAGCCAAATTTCGGTCTCTTTAACACATCAGTGTATTCCGCAAGTATTCTGGCATCATAGCATATGTATAATTCGCCGGCGGTGAGCAACCTGAGAATCTGAGCGGGCGGTCCAAAAGGTGAAATCAGTCCTGCAACCAGCACATTTGTGTCGAGCACAATTCTCATGATCTGCGTTTCTTTCGTACAGCCGTAATCTCTTCATTGATTTCGGACAAAGACATTTTATCCTTCCCCGACTCAACGGAACCGCGTTGAAGATCGGCAAGCGCATGAGCTGCGCGTAGCCGGCGAAACGCCGTCAGGGACTCTTCAAGATTGGATTCATTCACTGAGGAGAGAATTGCCACCGGGCGGCCGTTATTGGTAATAACGAATTCCTTTTCCTGTGGCAGTTCCTGCCATATCTGAGCTGACTTACCCCGTAAATCGCGAACGCTTAATATTTTCATTCCGAAACCTCCTAATCACGACACCATTATGTACACGTTTGTCACCCAATGTCAACTTTTCTTTGCTTATGGCGGGGGTCAATTTTATGGTTCAAGCTGCAAGCTTGAACCATGAAAGGATGTGTTTCTCCTAATTATTCTTTGCCTTTGATGCTTTGATTTGCTCACGACAACTGATCACTTTTGATACGACAATGGCATTTAAGAAAAAAGCCAATGCTGTAATTATGGAAAATGATACTTTCAGGGTGTGATAATGGCTGAGCAGTATTGACGTCTTTGGCCCAATCAGTGGCAAAATGTATATAAATGAAAGAGGAATCAATAAAAAGAATATAGCCATGCAGTAAGCTACGTTCAATTCATCTCTTGTTTTTTTATTTAGATAATTTGCCAATTCCGCACCTAATACTTTGTGTATTAATAGAACTTGAATAGGTATTGTAATTACACAAAGGCTATAGACAAGTTTTGCTATTTGTGGAAATTTTGAAAGTTTGTCATAAACGCTTACACTAGGGATTATAATTGATATACAATCGACGAAATATTTAAGATATTTAATCTCTAATACGTTTTCAGGAATGATATATACTAACGATAATATTGTTAGAAAAAAACATAAAATGACTTTAAAATAAGTCTTGGATTCGACTTTTTTTTGACTATTATTATCCGTATCACTCAGACCGTCATCATATTTTGGATACTCGAATTTACCAAAGATAGAGGGCAATCCTTTACTCATTAATTTCGTTCCATTCTTAGCTCTTTATCTTCAATGCGGTTCACTTCGGTCACTGCCTGTTCAGCCATGGTGACTGAAGCAAAAAACTTCGGTTCAAGCTGCAAGCTTGAACCAGCAAAGAGAGATAATAAACAGGAAATCATCCGCCCGCATCAGAACAACTTGTTTGCAGCGGCTTTAACCGTTTCCTTAAATTTCAGGACATCGCCTGTCGAAACCATATTCAGAATGTCTTCCACAACCTGCCGGTAGAGTTTCAGAATCTGGTCGGCATGGGGATTGCCTGCAATGATGTCGGTGTACATCTCCGGGCTTTCCGCCGTCACTTTTTTAACAATCTCCATCTTGCTTCTGAAAATCGGCGTGGAAAACTTGTTGATTTCCTCAAAGGGAATGCCGGTTGCTGCAATCGCCATTCCCAGCGACAGGGTGTTTAAGTGATTGAGCGCCTGAACGACGGACATCATCCGGTCGTGCTCTTCCGGCGTCCTCTCCAGAAGCGTATAGCCCTCTTTTTCAAAAATGTTTTTTATCCAGACATAACCGGCTTCGCCCCGGCCCGGACACAAGACAATATTATTTCCGCAGACAGCCTCAATGAACGGTCCGAAAAGCGGATGACATCCGACGACTTCTGAAACGGAATGCGAAAGCATTTGCGCCACCGGCCCGCTTTTCAACGACGTCAGATCCATCAGCACTTGTTCTTTCTTAAGCAGCGGTCCGACCGCGGCGATGACCCCGGCTGTCGCCGCTATCGGCACGGAGATAACCACCACATCACAGATACGGGCCGCATCCGTTGCCGTCATCTCTGTTTCTCTGCCGGTGACATGCACCGTGAGGCCGTGCCCCCTCAGAAGATCCGCAAGCCACCTGCCCATGCCGTTGGTGCCGCCGATAATGCCTACGGTTTGATATTTCACGGGCGCACCGCCTTTTGCCGAAGCCAGTGATCGGCCAGCACCAGGCAAACCATCGCCTCGCAGACGGGAATAACCCTGGGGATGACGCAGATGTCGTGCCGGCCCGCAATTTCAATGATGCGTTCATGCCCTGCCCGATCAATAGTCCGCTGCGGCAGAGCGATGGACGGAATCGGTTTGCAGTAAACCCGTAGAATAATATCCTGGCCGGTGGTGATGCCCGCCAGAACGCCGCCCGCGGAATTTTTAGTAAAGCCTGCCGCATCCAGGGGATCATTCATCTGCGACCCTTTTTTGTCCGCCGCCGCAAAGCCGTCGCCCACTTCCACGGCTTTCACCGTTCCGATGCTCAGAAGCGCGCCGGCAAGATCTGCATCCATTTTGTCAAACACGGGCTCGCCAAGTCCCGCAGGGCAGCCGCGCACAACCATCTCCACAATACCGCCCAGTGTATCGCCTTCCTTCCGCACGGATGCCAGACGCTCTTCCATTTCCTGCGATGCGGCTTCATCAGGACAGTAAAGTGCGTTGCCGCGGACTTTATTTTTCAAATCGTCAAAAGCCATCGGCGTTCCGGTTTTCATCTGAATGCCGCCGATGGCTTTTGTATAAGCCAGAACCTGCATACCACCTGTGGCAATCACTTTTTCAGCCACCGCCCCCGCTGCCACACGGGCCGCGGTTTCCCGTCCCGACGCACGGCCTCCCCCACGCCAGTCAAGCAGGCCGTATTTCTGGAAATACGTATAGTCGCCGTGTCCCGGCCGGAAAATATGTTTTAAATGCTCATAACCGGACGACCGGGCATCGACATTGCGAATCAGCAAAGACAGCGGCGTTCCGGTTGTCCTGCCTTCAAAAACACCGGAAAGGATTTCCACCCGGTCTATCTCGTTGCGCAAGGTTGAGGCGGGCCCTCCGGAAGGCTTGCGTCGATCCAGCGCCTGCTGGATATCGGCCTCGTCAAGCTCAATACCGGCGGGGCAGCCGTCGATCACCGCACCCAACGCTGCGCCATGCGATTCTCCCCATGTGGTTACCCGAAACAGACTGCCATGCGTATTTCCCGCCATAACCGCTCCAGAATTTTTATCTCTTTAATTTCTTCTTTGCTTTGTTGATCTCGGATACGACGCCCTGCTCTAAAAGGCGCTCGTAAATCTCTTCGGCCACCCGTACAACACTTTTCCCTTCCGTGTCCACGGTAAAATCCGCGAATGCTTCATACAGCGGAATGCGCTGCGATAGAACCGCCTGTGTCTCTTCGGCAAGGCTTCCGGTGGTGAACTGCGGTCTTGTCTTCTCCCCTTCGGCGTCCCGCGTCAACCGCTCCAGAATATCCGAAACCGGTGTTTGAAGGTAAATAACCGGCCCCAGGCTTCTAAGCGTCATACGGTTTTCCTCATCCAGAATAACGCCGCCACCTGTGGATACGACATACAGGCTCTTGTCCTTAAGCGAAGCGACGGCTTCCTTTTCTTTTTCGCGAAAAACCGGCCAGCCGTTTAGCGCAATCATATCTTTTATCGCCAGGCCGGACGCCTCTTCGATGAGTTGATCCGTGTCCACAAAAGAAAGCTTGAGTTTTTGGGCCAGATGCCGGCCCGCTGCGGATTTCCCGCTGGCCCGGTAGCCGATGAGAATCACATTCATATTTTCGCAAGCTCCTGCCAGAATTCGGGAAAGGATTTGTCCACGCATTTTTTATCGGCAATTTCAATGCCGGGTGTGGCCAGACCGGCAATGGCAAAACTCATGGCAATGCGATGATCGTTGTACGTTTCAATACCGGCGCCGTGCGGCTGGCCGCCTTCAATCACCAGCCCGTCAGGAAGTTCCGACGCCTGAATGCCGATGCGGTTTAACTCCGTCACCATAGCCGCCAGGCGGTTGCTTTCTTTGATTCTCAGATGCGCAACATTGGTGATGGTCGTGCGGCCTTTGCGGAAAGCCGCCAGAATGGCAACCGTCGGCACCATATCAGGCATGTCGCCCAGATTCAGCGTCCACTCGCCCGATGCGAGATTGAGAGCGGATACTTCCACCCAGTTTTTTCCGCTTTCGATCATACAACCGAGTTGTTCCATAATATCCAGCAGGCGGATATCCCCCTGCGCGCTTTGCCGGCTGATGCCGTTGACGCGGATTTTTCTTTTCAAAAGCGCCGCGGCCAGAAAGAAATACGACGCGCTGGAGGCGTCTCCTTCAACATAATAATCGCGGCCGGCATATATGTTTTGCGTCCCGACGAGATAATGGCGCTGACCGGTCCGCAGAATTTTCGCGCCGAAATCATTCATGACACTGATGGTCAAATCGATATAAGGCGCCGAAACGATACTGCCTTCCAGCGTCAGTTCAATCCCTTTAGCCGTATACGGAGCGCACAAAAGGAGCGCGGAGACATACTGGGAGCTCTCGATATTGGACAGAGTAATTTGCCCTCCCTTCAATCCGTTGGCGGCAATTTCCACCGGCGGACAATTATTCCGGCAAGTGATATCAACACCCATTTCCTGAAGAGCATCCACCAGTGGCCCCACCGGTCTTTCGCAAAGACGCTTTTCACCGGTCAGGACATATCTTCCTCGCCCCAGGCAAACCAATGCGGTCAGAAACCGGAGCGCCGTTCCGTTGTACCCCAGAAAGATTTCCTGAACGTTGCCGGCAATCGCACCGCCGGTTCCGGTGACGGCAAACCCGTCATTCACCTTTTCAATCCCGGCGCCCAGTTTTTTGAGCCCACCAATTAAGTGCTGCGTGTCTTCCGCAATCAACGGATGCCGGATCAGGGATGATCCCTCCGCCAGCGTGGCGGCAATAAGGGCTCTCTGGGTCAGGCTTTTCGAACCGGGAACTTCCACTTCCGTTTGGCTTTCCTGAATTTCGATATCGGAACTCAATTTTTTTCCAACCTTTCCCGGACGGTCTTTTGCATCAACGCCAAAGGCGCTTCCTTTCCCGTCCACAGTTTTAATTGGCCGGCGCCCTGATGGACAAACATCTCCAGGCCGGAAAGAATTTTGCAGCCCGCGGCTTCGGCGTCGCAAAGCAGTTTTGTTTTCAACGGATTGTAGATGACATCCATGACATATTCAAAGCGCGCTAAAATATCCGCCTGCACCGGTGATTGATCAACATCCGGATAAAGCCCCACGGACGTGGTGTTGATCAGAACGTTCGCCGATATCCGGCCGGCGTCGGAAAGAGGATAAAACGGACAACCGAATCGCGCGGCCAACTGACGGCCTTTTTCTTCGGTCCGGTTGAGAAGAATCGGTTTGCCGCCCTCCCGGATCACCCCGTAAGCCGCTGCATGCGCCGTTCCGCCTGCGCCGAGAATGGCAACCTTTTTTCCGTTGAGGTTCATTTTGTTTTTAAGTGACTGCATCAGCCCCATCCAGTCGGTGTTGTAACCGATAAGCCGTCCCGCGTCATTGACAATCGTATTGACCGCGCCCAGCGCCCGCGCATCACGATCGATTTCGTCGAGGTATTCCATCACGTCCGTCTTGAAAGGTATCGTCACCGATGCCCCGCGGATGTTCAGCCCCCGGATGCCGGCCACGGCCTCTCCCGCGTCGCTTGCGCAAAACGCCGTGTAGCGACCGTTGATCCCCATAGCCTCAAGCGCCGTGTTGTGCATCAGAGGCGACAGGCTGTGACGGACGGGATTGCCCAGTAAAATAATATTGAGACTCTCGTCGGGTGTAACAGACGGCACTGACGGAAGATGCGTTTCTCCCAGCAGCCGCTGAATCTGCCGCATCGCGTGCACCGACAACTGACCGGGCGCGGAAGCGCGCCCTCCCTGCACTACGGCAAATCCCAGGAAACTGCCCAGAAGCGGCGCCGCCGCGCGGCTCAATTTCCCTTTTTCACCCATGCACATGGCAATGATCTTTTGAGAACGCGACCGGGCGTAGGAAATCAGGCTCAATACTTTTAAATTATCTTCCGCTTTTTGCGCCAGCGTAACTATCTTGATGACATTCGGTTTCAGCACTTCGCAGGCGCGGAATATTTGTTTTAATCGGGAAACAGACGGTGTAGCGGCTACATCATGCCAGGAAACGATCAACTGCGTGCCGCTTTTCTGCCGCAGGCGGTGCGATTGCAGCGCCCGGACGGACTTTTCCCCTTCTGCCATTTCAATATCCACAAAATCGGCCTCCAGGGTAATGGCTTCCTTAAGCAGCTTCATTTTGACCGCTTTCGGCATGCCTTTTTTCCGGAGCGGTTCCCCGGCGTTGGAAGGCGGCAGCGCTTCCTGGGGACGGCGGCAGGTGACAATCACCCTGATCCCCTCCGTAGCGCGCCGGGCGCAGGCCAGGAGTTTCGGCAAATCCCCGCCGGTAATTAAATCCATACGCAGCTCAAGGGCATCGACCAGAGGTGCGCTTTTTTCAATCGAGCGCAATGCTTCCTTCTGTGTTGCATCGGTAATCGATACGCAAATCATAGCCCGTCCTTGGCCCGGGGATAGGACCCGAGAATCTTCAAATAAACCGTTTTGTCCTTGAGTTCCGTGAGGCAGTTTTTGACGGCTTTGTCGTTGATATGCCCGACCATATCCACAAAAAAGAGATATGCCCACATTCTCTCTTTGACGGGATGCGATTCGATTTTCGCCAGATTGATATCCCGCCGGGCGAAAGACGAAAGAGCCCGATGCAGCGCCCCCGGAAAATCCGGCGTAGCAAAAATGAGGGATGTCTTGTCATGGCCGGTGGACGTCCCTTCGCCCCGTCCGATCACCAGAAAGCGTGTCGTGTTGGAGGGATTGTCTTCTATGCCTTTGGCCAGCAGATTCAAGCCGTAAGTGGATGCGGCCAGTTCGCTGCCGATGGCCGCCGCCGTTTTCTTTCCCCGCACCATTTGAGCGGCCGCGGCCGTGCTTTCCATTTCCCCCAGAACGGCGTTGGGCAGATGGGCGCGAAGCCAGGCCTGGCACTGCGCCAGCCCCTGCGGATGCGAATAAACGTTTTTGATGTCCTTTATGCTTTTCGCCGTCGAAATCAGACACTGGCTGATGCGCAGATACATCTCCGCCTGGATCTGGAGCGGCGTTAAAACCAGCCGGTCCAGCGTCACATTCACCGATCCTTCCAGCGAATTTTCGACCGGCACGACGCCCCACTCCACGGCGCCTTTTTCCACTTCATCGAAAACCCGCGCAATGCCCTGCTGAGGCAGGAAATGGCTGGATGTCCCGAAGTGCAGGCGCGCCGCCAGATGGCTGAAAGATGCTTCCGGCCCCAGAAAAGCGATGTTCATGGGCTTTTGCAGATCGCGGGATGCAGAGATAATTTCGCGGTAGATCGAGGTGATCTGGCGGTCCGACAGCGGTCCGTCGTTCAGGTCATGCAGGTAATCCAGAACGCGGGCTTCCTGCGCCGGATTGTAGACCTCCTGTCCTGTCTGCCCTTTCACTTTGCCGATCCTGACGGAAATCTGCGACCGCTCATTGAGCAGCCGGATGATCTCCCGGTCTTTTTTCCGCATGTCTTCTCTTAAGTCTTCCAGAGAGGGCTTCATGCTTTCATTTCCTCCAGAACGTCGTTGATCAATGCATCACTGATGCCGCCGTTGACAAAGGGCATGCCGATTTTTTTAATCAGGACAAAGTGGATCACGTCGTCCTTTTTCTTTTTATCCATTTTCAAGCGTTCAATCACCGCATCCGATGCAAACACAGCCGGAATTGTTACGGGCAGGCCGGCCCTGGCAATCACCTCGGTGATGCGGTTTAAGGAATCTTCAGCCAGATAATTCAATTTAACCGAAAGCTTTGCGGCGGCGATCATGCCCAGCGCCACGCCTTCTCCGTGGGACAGCGTATAATTCGACACAGCCTCCAGGGCATGCCCCAGCGTGTGCCCGAAATTTAAAATCCGCCTTAAGCCCTGTTCCCGCTCGTCAATTTCCACAATGGACTTTTTAATGCGGCAGCAGGTTTCGACGATTTTGGCCAGTTGCGTTGCCTCCCGGCTCCGGACGGCGTCCATATGCTCTTCGAGCATTTTGAACATTTTTTCATCTTCAATGACGCCGTACTTGATGATTTCGGCCAGGCCGTTTACAAATTCTTTTTCCGGAAGCGTTTCCAGAAAGTCCAGATCCGCAAAAACCGCCGCCGGCTGATAAAACGTGCCCAGCAGGTTTTTTCCCTGTGGCAAATCCACGGCGGTTTTGCCGCCGATGGCGCTGTCCACCTGCCCGATCAATGTGGTTGGAATCTGAATATACGGAACGGAGCGCATATAAACAGATGCAACAAATCCTGTCAAGTCCCCGACGACGCCGCCGCCCAGCGCAATCAGAACCGTCTTGCGGTCGGCGGCTAAAACGAGCATGCGGCCGGCAATATCCGCAAGCGTTGAGATGTTTTTGGAAGCCTCTCCGGCCGGAATCTCAATCACGGAAGCATTGAGTCCCGCCACTCCGAAAGCCTCAAGGACTTTTGCGCCGTGGAGCCTGCTTACGTTTTCGTCAGTGACGATCACATACCGCGACGATTTGTGATGCCGGGCGATCAAAAGCACCATCCGGTCCAGAATGCCCCGGCCGATGCGGATTTCATAAGAGGTTGACGTTTTCTTATCCAAATTGACTTTCAGTGATCTCATAATAACCCCGTCTTATCTGCGCATGACCTGCGCCAGCGCCCGCACCTCGTCCATCATCTGATAGAACTTCTCGGGTTTGAGTGATTGCGCGCCGTCGGAAACCGCTTTTTCCGGCTCCGGATGCACTTCCACGATGATGCCGTCGGCGCCCACCGCCACCGCCGCGCGGGCCAGCGGGGTCACATACTTCCAGTTTCCCGCCGCATGGCTGGGATCAATCACCACCGGCAGATGCGTAAGGCTTTTGAGCACCGGCACGGCGCTGATGTCCAGCGTGTTGCGCGTCGCCGTTTCAAAAGTCCGGATGCCGCGCTCACACAATACCACATTGGGATTGCCCGATGATAGAATATATTCGGCCGACATCAGCAGTTCTTCTATTGTCGTCATCATTCCCCGCTTGAGCAGCACCGGCTTTCGCGCCTGGCCGACTTTCTTCAAGAGCGCAAAGTTCTGAACGTTACGCGCGCCGATTTGCAGCATGTCGGCATAGGATTCCACCAGATCCACATCCGCCGGATTGACCACTTCGGTCACCGTAGGCAGATCGGTTTTCCGGCCGACGGAATCGAGCACTTTGAGGCCGTCTTCTTCCATCCCCTGGAAACTGTAGGGCGATGTACGCGGTTTGAAAGCGCCGCCGCGAAGAATCTGCCCGCCTCCTTTTTTCACGATGTAAGCGCTCTCCAGCAACTGCTCCTCGCTTTCAATGGCGCAGGGACCGGCCATCACGACAAACTCGGGACCGCCGATATCAATGGAACCGACGCTGACAATGCTGTTGCCTTCATGTGATTCGCGGCTGGCCAGTTTGTAGGGCTTCAGAATCGGCATGGTCTTTTCCACACCCGGCAGGTTTTCCGCATACTTTAAAGCGGCTTTGTCGCGGTTGTCGCCGACCGCGCCGATGATGGTGCGTTCCACACCCCGCGACGGATGCGCTTTGTAGCCGACCGATTCGATCCAGTTAATCACGTCTTCAATTTGTTTTTCCGTTGCCTGACTTTTCATGACAACAATCATAATGACCCCCTTGAATGAAAAAAGGCCATGGCTTTTGCCGCCATGGCCTCTGAAAACTAAAAAAGCCATGGTCAGCGTCCTTTCGGTCTGTCCATGGCTGTGTTGGTTTAAGTTACCTTACTACGTTCTCCCCAGCGACAGGCAGACCGACGCATAATAATAAAACCAGTAGCCAAAAAAGTTTTTGTTTGCGTTGATGTGCCCGTTCATTTTTTTACAACCTATTCGTCTAATTTTGCGCTTACATAAACGACGCGGTGTTTCTTGTCAAGAAATAATTTTTCTACCGCAGAATCAGTTTGGCCAGAATGATGCCCAGAATCAACCACACCGGGATGGATATCACAAGCGCCCATATCATGCCCTGATTGCTTTTGATCTGCTGATTCATGTCTTTTTCCACCAGCGCCCGCTCGATTTTGATTTTGATTTCATCAAACTGAAACGGTTTGACCAGATAATCCGTCGCGCCTTTTTTCATCGCTTCCAGAACCGTTTCGATGGAAGGATAACCTGTAATCACGATAAAAAGCACATCCGGATCGATTCGTTTGATTTCGCCCAAAAGCGTCAGGCCGTCCATATTGGCCATTTTGATATCCGAAATGACAATATCGAAATGGTCTTTCTTAAACTCGGCCAGCGCCTCTTCGCCGCTTGCGGCGCAGACGGCGTCCAAGCCGATGATTTTCATATATTGGCCCAGCACATCCAGTATGGCGGCGTCATCATCAACGACCAAAACCCGCTTGTGAATTTTTTTCAAGCTATCGACTGCCATGCAGCATCCTTATCAGTATTTTCATTGTCTCATGAAACATTTGTATTTTTTTAACAGGATACAAAAGCAATGTCAATTAAAAAACATCAGGAATGTTAAGACTCTATGATCATTATCTCCTTGACAGCACGCCTCGTATTCCTTAAAATCTAAAAAGGAAGAGCAGACTTGTCTGATCATTGACGGCAGTTGATATCGGAATGGTTTCCAGGCGGCCTGAACATACGGAGAATTGCAAAGCTACATGACGACGGAAGATACAGACATCATCAAAAAATCCCTCGATATTTTAGTCGTCCTGAATACGGCCGTCAAAAACGTTCGTCTCTATCCCCCAGCCAGCGCAACCGTCGTCAATACCCTGGAAAAACTGTTTCAATTCTTTCAGGATGCACTGGAAAGAAATTCTCAGATTGTTTTTGCCGAATCGGAAAAGATTCTTCTGGTATGCGGTACGCCCCTGCACCAGAAGGACCAGGAAAAGCCCCATGTGGCTTCGGTTGTGACCATGATGATGGCTCTGGGACTCAAGAGTATTTCCTTTAACAATGGTCTCGACAAAGAAGAGCTGTCTCAATTCGTGAGTCTGCTTTCTTTGAAGCCGGAAACCGTTGCCGGCCGCGGCGGAATACCGAAACTTCTGTCGGAACAAAATATTACGCATATTATTCCGGATCAGAAAGTTTATGTGGCGATGGATAAGGATCATAAAATCCTGTCCAGCCTGGATATTACCGACGATCAGCTCACCAAGTTTTTTAAGATGACCCATCCGGACATGGATATAAATTCTCAGGAATTTCGAGACATGGCCGGCAGCCCCAAAGCCCTTTCGGAAGCCTTTGAAGCCGGGTTGTCCTCCATGATTGCACAGAAAGAGACGCTCTCCAGTGTCCAGTTGTCGGAAAGACTCGGCACCATGCTGACGCTGCTTGATACAATGACCGGAGGCTTTACCGGTAATGAACGCGACGCGCTGTCCAAAAACATCAGCCGGTCGATCGCCGCAGGCGAACCCGAAATGGCCAGGCAGTTGACCACCGCCAACATGGAACATCTCTTCGGGGGGCTTCTGGTCCAGTATCTGATGGCTGAACTGTCCGATCAAAAACCAGGGGAAGGCGCCGGAACCGGGGACGGATCGGTGCAAACGGGCGGAGACGGAGAATCAGGCGGGACCCAAAGCAAGCTGTTGCTGGTTGCGGAAAAATTCAGCCTTCGCCTCGGAGATGAAAGAACATTGATGGATGAAGGCCTGATGGACGTCCTTCCCAAAATCATCGAGCAGTTAATTATTCAGAAAGAACAGCAGACGCTCGAAGACATGCTTCAAAAACTTGTCGAAAATTTCAAAAGCAGCCACAGCGACGTGCGGGCAAGCGCAGCCAGGGGATTGGCCGATATTATCGAACGTCTCCCCGCCGAACGAAAAGATGAAATCTTAAGCCGGGTATCGGCGCCTCTGATCCAGTGGATCAAGACAGAAGACGTGATGTCCGGCGACTATGCAAGACTATGCGCAATCCTGAAAAATGTCATCCAGGCTAACCTGACGAACAGGCGATTTCCGGAAGCTCTGATATATCTTGACCCCATCTATGAAATCGCAGAAGGCCTTACTTTACAGAGGGATGAAATAAGAAAAACCGCGGAGGATATCATTGGACAACTGTCCTCCCTTGAAAATATCACCATTCTGAAAGAGGAAATTCCTCCGGAAGAGAATAAAGATAAATCTCCCCCCGGGCGTGTTTTCGCCGCGCTGGGACAAGACGCCGTCAATCAGGTTCTGGACGAGCTCCGTAATATTGAAGACAGCGACGAACGCGTAAAAATGATGCATCTGGTCACAGCAGCAAAGGAAAAAGCTCTGCCCGCCATCATCAGCCGGATCAAAAAGAAGGAACCCTGGTACTATCTGCGCAATCTCGCGTATATGATCGGCCAGATCGGCAGCGAAGAAAGCGCCCGGACGATTGCGCCGCTTTTGCAGCATGAAAACCCCAGGCTGCGCCAGGAAACCTTAAAGAGCATTTCCCGCATCGGTGGAAGTCAAAGAGGCAGACTGCTGCTTGCCGCATTGCCTGACGCCGATGATGAATTCAAAATCGGCATCGTGGAAATTCTAGGACAATCCAGAGCCTCAGACGCCGTTTTGCCTCTTCTGGAACTGCTCAAAGAACGGCCGCTGATCGCTTCCGCCGCCAGACAAAATCTGGAAGAAAAAATCTGTACGGCGCTGGGTGCCATCGGCTCTCCGGATGCGATCCCCGTGCTTTCCGAAATTGCGGAGACCAAATCCTTTCTGGGCCTGCGCTCCTATCCGGACAAAGTGAAAGCCGCCGCGGCCCGCTCGCTGGTCGTCCTGCGCCGCAAAGTGGCCGAAGCCGGCCCGGAATCCGGTATTAGCCGGTAATGTCGGCATTTTAGATCAAAATAAACCGGAAAGCTCTATTATCTCTTGCCTTTTATATTACTTTCTATTATGTTTCCCAACCGAATGACCGATTCCTCGGCATCAGGAAACGATAACGGCCTGACGGTCAGAAAACGAAGAATGGATAAAGAAGCAATAATACTCATTACGCTGCCGAATGTTTAAAATCTAAAAAAAAATCATATGAACACTTATTATCTGCGTCTGTTTTTTATCATCCTTGTTCTCGCCATCCCCGCCGCCTGCGCCGTCGGGCCGGATTTCACAAAACCGGAAACGGCCGTCCCCGACCGCTATACGGAAACACCCATGCCGGCGCAAACGGTCGCCACCCCTTCAAAATCAGGCGAAGCGCAAAACTTTACCTTTGCCTCGGACCTGCCTGCCGAATGGTGGAAAATGTATAACTCCCCCGAACTGGACCGGATAATCAAAAAGGGGTTGCAAAATCACCCGTCCATCGCCGCCGCGCACTCCGCGCTTCTTAAAGCGCAGGAGGATTTACGGGCGGTGCAGGGGTCGGTTCTGTTTCCCGCCGTGAACGCCAACCTTCAGGCCTCAAGACAGCGGACTTCCGGAAATGCCAACACCGGCGACAGCCTCATCTATAATTTATACAACACGTCCGTCAGCGTTTCCTATACGCTCGATATTTTCGGCGGTGGACGCCGTCAAATGGAAATGTATACGGCTCTCGTCGACTACCAGCGATTTAACTACGAGGCGACCTACCTCACACTGACCGCCAATATCGTTACCACGACGATTACCGAAGCCTCGCTTCGAACGCAGGTTGAAGCAACCCGCGAAATTCTCGACTCGGAACAAAAACAACTGGACCTGCTTGTCAGGCAATTCGAACTCGGCGCCGTATCGAAATCGTCGGTGCTCTCGCAGGAGGCGCAACTGGCCATCACGCGCGCCGCGTTGCCGCCTCTGGAAAAACAGCTCGGTCAGACCCGGCATGCCCTGGCGGTTTTGACGGGAGAATTCCCGGGAGCGGCAAAACTTCCTCAATTCAGTCTCGATTCCCTGCAACTGCCCGTCCAACTGCCGATAAGCCTGCCTTCGTCTCTGGCGCGACAACGGCCCGACATTCAGGCTTCCGAAGCGCTGCTCCATCAGGCATGCGCGGCCGTGGGCGTTGCGACGGCCAATCTGTATCCGCAGATTACGCTTTCCGCCGGGTACGGTTTTCAGGCCATCGGCACGGATCTGCTTTTCAACGGGCAAAGCGTGGCGTGGAACCTGGGCGCCGGTCTCTTGCAGCCGGTTTTCCGCGGCGGCGAACTTCTGGCTAAAAAGCGCGGCGCGGTTGCCGCTTACGACCAGGCGGCAGCGCTTTACCGGCAAACGGTTTTGAAAGCTTTTCAAGATGTCGCCGACGTCCTCATCGCCCTGGAGGCGGATGCACAGACGCTCCAGGCGCAAGTGCGCGCGGAGTCCGCAGCTAGAACGTCTTTGGAGATGATAGAAAAACAATTTGAACTGGGCGCGGTGAACTTCTCGACGCTTTTGACGGCAAAACGCGATTATCAAAAAGCCCGCATCAATGTCATCACCGCCCGCGCCCAGCGTTATTCCGATACTGCGGCTCTCTTCCAGGCCTTAGGCGGAGGCTGGTGGAATCGTCCGGCGGGGCAGGAATTTGAAGGATCGGGAAAAAAGTAACCTGAAGGCAGGGATGTTTTGGAGGAAAAGCAGACATGGCAAAAAAAATGATCATCATGCTGATTGCGCTCGGTGTGATCTTCGGCGGAATTTTCGGATACAAAGCCTTCATGTCCTACATGATGAAAAAATATATGGCGGCCGGCTCCGCTCCGGCGGTCACGGTCTCCGCCATTAAAGCCGTCTCCGACGATTGGCAGCCGCAACTGTCCGCGGTGGGAACCCTTCGAGCCATGCGCGGCGTCGATGTGGCCACCGAGGTGGTCGGTCTGGTGCAAAGCGTAAATTTCAAGTCGGGAGAAGAAGTCAAAGCCGGTCAATTGCTGGTGCAGCTCAACGCCGATACGGACAACGCTCAGTTGCAGACGCTTGTCGCCACCCGCGACCTGTCGCAAAGCGTTTACGAACGAAACAAAAAGCAATTCCAGGCGCAGGCGGTAAGCCAAGCGTCGCTGGACGCCGACGCCGCCGACCTGAAAGTCAAACAGGCGCAGGTGGCCCAGCAGGAAGCGCAGACGATCAAAAAGTCGATCCGCGCCCCCTTCGCCGGACGTCTGGGCATCCATTCCGTCAATCCGGGTCAGTATCTGAATGCGGGAGACAAGATCGTCACCCTTCAGGCGCTCGATTCGATTTATGTCGATTTTTACCTGCCCCAGCAGGAACTGTCGCGCCTGACCAAAGGCCAGACGGTCACGGCCGTGAGCGACGCTTACCCGAATAAAAAATTTACCGGCAGAATCACCGCCGTAAGCCCGAAGGTCGATCCCCAGACGCGCAATGTTCAAATCGAAGCCCTCCTGGAGAATCCGCGCCATGAGCTGCTGCCCGGCATGTATGCGAATATCCGCGTTCAGGCGGGCAAGCCCCAGCGTTATCTGACGATTCCGCGGGCCGCCGTGACGTTCAATCCTTACGGCGAAACGGTCTACATCGTGGAGGAAAAAGGAAAGGACGCCAAGGGCCAGCCGTCTCTTGCCGTGAAACAATCCTTTATCACGACGGGGCCGGCCAGGGGCGATCAGGTCGCCGTTCTCAAAGGCATCAAAGAAGGCGATCGCGTGGTAACGGCAGGCCAGCTCAAACTCAAAAGCGGCAGTCCGGTGATCATCGACAATACGGTGCAGCCGGCCAATGATCCGCACCCGGCCCCCAAAGATCCGTAACGGAGACGAAGCCCCATGAAATTTACCGATCTCTTCATTAACCGGCCGGTCCTGGCCATCGTGTTGAGCCTGCTCATCCTGGTTTTGGGCATTCGATCCATCAGCCTGATGCCGGTTCGGGAATATCCGAAAACGCAAAACGCGGTCATCACGATCACCACCGTCTATACGGGCGCCGATCCGGAACTTGTCTCCGGCTTTATCACGACGCCGATGGAAAATTCCATCGCTCAGGCCAACGGCATTGATTACCTGACCTCCAAAAGCACGCAAAGCGTCAGCACGATTACCGCCAACATGCGCCTCAATTACGACGCCAACGTGGCGCTTTCCGAAATCAACACCAAAGTCAACGCCGTGCTCAATCAGTTGCCCAAAGAGGCGCAGCAGCCCGTGATCACCATCTCCACCGGCGAAGACATCGGCTCCTTGATTCTCGGGTTCAACAGCAAGGATCTGAGTCCCAATCAGATCACGGATTATCTGATCCGCGTGGTGCAGCCCAAACTTCAAGCGGTGGAAGGCGTTCAAACGGCGGAAATTTTCGGCAAGCAGGAATTCGCGCTTCGGGCCTGGCTGGACCCGCAAAAAATGACCGCGCACGGTTTGACCGCCACCGACGTGGCCAATGCGCTGGCCGCCAACAATTTTATCTCCGCACTGGGACGCACCCAGGGACAGATGGTGACAGTGGACATCACCGCGGCCACCGGGCTCCACACGGTGGATGAATTCCGCAAGATGGTCATCAAATCGTTAAACGGCGCCATCGTACGCCTGGAGGATATCGCCAATGTCACGCTGGGCGCGGATAATTACGACTATGCCGTGCGCTTTCAGGGCGATACCGCCGTTTTTATGGCCATCAAAACCGCCCCCAACGCCAACATCCTTTCCGTCGCCGAAAATGTGCGCCGGGTTTTTCCCGACATCCAAAAGCAGCTTCCCGAAGGCCTGGCAGGGAAAATCGTCTATGACGCCACCGAATACGTCAACAGTTCGATTCAGGAAGTCATTACAACCCTCGTCGAAGCGCTGCTCATTGTCACGCTGGTGATCTTTTTGTCGCTGGGATCGCTGCGTTCGGTGGTCATTCCCACCGTGGCCATTCCCCTGTCTCTGGTCGGAGCGTTCCTGATCATGCTGGCGCTGGGCTACACGATCAACCTGATGACGCTTCTGGCGCTGGTTCTGGCTATCGGTCTGGTTGTGGACGACGCCATCATTGTCGTGGAAAACGTGCAGCGTCACCTCGAAGAAGGCAGCACTCTGATGGAAGCGGCCATTCTGGGCGCCCGGGAACTGGCCGGGCCAATTGTCGCCATGACGATCGTGCTCATCGCCGTTTATCTGCCTATCGGTTTCATGGGCGGCCTCACCGGCGCGCTTTTCACGGAATTCGCCTATACGCTGGCGGGGGCCGTCTTTATATCGGCTGTCATCGCGCTGACGCTTTCGCCCATGATGTGCTCCCGTGTTCTGAAAGCGCCCACCCCTGATGAACGACATCGCTTCATCGAATTCATCGACCGGCAATTCAACCGTTTGCGAAACGCCTACACGCGGCTTTTGCGCGGCTCGCTCAACGCGCTGCCCGTCGTCCTGGTATTTGCCGCCATCATCCTGGGCAGCAATTATTTTCTCTTCACGTCATCGAAAAGCGAACTGGCGCCTCAGGAAGATCAGGGCTTTTTAATGGGCATGCTCACAGCCGCGCCGGACGCCGCGCTTCAGCAGACTCAGTTGTATTCGTCGCAGATGGTCAGCCTGATCAAGGACATCCCGGAAATCAACATGATTTTCCAGGTTGAAGGGTTCTTCGGCCTGAATTCCGGATTTATCGGCATCGGGCTTAAACCATGGGACGAACGCCAGCGGACAACCAAACTGATACAGCCTGAAATCCAGGAGCGGATCGGTAAAATTGCCGGCGCCAATGCCGTGGTTTTTCCACCGCCGCCGCTGCCCGGCGCGGGCGACGGGCTGCCCGTGCAGTTCGTCATCGGCACCACCGAAGCATTCGCCAGACTGGACGAAGTTTCCAAAGCCTTCCTGCAGGAAGCGCAAAAAACCGGCATGTTCATGTATATCGACGCCGATTTGAAGATCGACAAACCGCAGACCCGCCTGGAAGTAGACCGCGATAAGGTCGCGCAGATGGGACTCTCCATGCAGGATATCGGCGCGGCAATGGCCTATATGCTGGGCGGGGGATATGTGAACTACTTCAGCATGTCGGGCCGTTCCTACAAAGTCATTCCGCAAGTCACGCAAAGCGAAAGGCTTACGGCGGATCAACTTTTGAATTATCAGGTGAAAACCGAAAGCGGCGCCTCTATTCCGGTGGCCACTTTCTCCACGCTCAAAACCGAAGCGGTCCCGGTTTCCATCAATCACTTTCAGCAGCTCAACTCGTCGACCATCTCCGGCATTCTCATGCCCGGCATCACACTGGGTCAGGGTCTGGAAGAACTTAAAAAAATCGCCGGTCGCGTCCTGCCGGAAGGTTACAGTATCGATTATGCGGGAGAGTCCAGACAGTACGTCAAGGAATCGAGCGCGCTTTTGATGACCTTCGTCTTCGCGCTGATCATCATTTTCCTTTGCCTGGCCGCTCTGTTTGAAAGCTTCCGCGACCCGATCATCGTGCTCGTCAGCGTTCCCATGTCCATCTGCGGGGCGCTGATCTTCATCAGCCTCGGCATCGGCGAAGCGAGCCTCAATATTTACACGGAGGTGGGCCTGGTGACGCTCATCGGGCTCATCAGCAAACACGGCATCCTGATCGTCCAGTTCGCCAACGACCTGCAGCGTGAAGGTAAAACCAAACGCGAAGCCATCGAGCTTGCCGCCGCCACAAGGCTTCGGCCGATTCTGATGACTACGGCCGCCATGGTGCTGGGCGTTATGCCGCTGGTGTTCGCCAACGGCGCCGGCGCGGAAGGCCGCTACAACATGGGGCTCGTCATCACGACCGGCATCGCCATCGGTACGCTGTTCACCCTGTTCGTCGTCCCGGCAATGTACTTGTTGCTGGCACACGACGTTGCCGGGGTCAGGCATGGAGAAACATCATCTTAGACGTTTTTGACGAACGAGATCGATTATGGAGCCCCCGGGGGGGGGTATTTCTACATGGCATCCGACTCTTCTTTCGTTTCCGCAAGCCCCCGTCCTCTCCATATCATATAAATGGCGGGATAAATCATCAGTTCGAGAATTGTCGATGAGATCACACCCCCCACCATAGGCGCGGCGATCCGCTTCATAACATCCGCGCCGGCGCCGGTGCTGAAGAGAATCGGAATCAGGCCTGCCAGGATCACACAGACCGTCATAATTTTCGGCCGGATGCGTTTGACCGCACCGAACATAATGGCATCATGCAAATCGGCCCGGGTGTTGAGTTGTCCTTCTTTCTTCCATTTCTCATAGGCCAGATCAAGGTACAGGAGCATGACCACGCCGGTTTCGGCATCCAGCCCCGCCAGGGCGATGATTCCCACCCAAACGGCAATGCTCATGTTGTAATTGAGCAAATACAAAAGCCAGAACGATCCGACCAGCGAAAAAGGCACCGCCAGAAAAACAATGGCGGTTTTCGTAACAGAACGCGTGTTAAAGTAAAGCAGGATAAAGATGATGAGCAGCGTAAACGGAATGATAAGTTTCAGCCGCTCATGCGTCTTGAGAATGTACTCGTATTCGCCGCTCCAGATCAGACGATAGCCTTCCGGCATTTTGAGGGCTGCGGCTTTTTGCCGGGCTTCATCCACATAACCTCCGATATCACGCCCTGCGATATCGATATAGACGTAAGACGTCAAAAGCCCTTCCTCGCTTTTAATGGCAGTCGGCCCACGCAGGATGCGAAAATCGGCCAGATCACCCAGTGGGGCCTGCAGGATATTGCCGGATGAGGCCATTGGAGCCGGCGCGGCGTTTGTCTGTGCCATCACCGGCACTAAAATGCGTTTGAGTTTATCCACATCATTGCGCAGCTCGCGCGGATAGCGGACATTAACGGGATATCGCGCGCGGCCCTCCACGGTGGTTGTCAGGTTCATGCCGCCTATGGCCGTCTGGATGACATCGTTGACGTCATCGACCGTCAGTCCGTACCGGGCAATGCTTTCGCGGTTGATCACCACATCCAGAAAATAACCGGTGGCGACACGTTCGGCGTAAACACTGCGCGTACCTGGAATGTCCCGCAGATGCCGCTCCAGAGCGATACCGATTTTTTCAATTTCTTCAAGATTGGGCCCGAGAATCTTGATGCCCACCGGCGTGCGGATGCCCGTCGCCAGCATGTCGATTCGCGCTTTGATGGGCATCGTAAAGGAATTGGCCACGCCGGGGATATTGAGTGCATCATTCATTTCATCTTTGATTTTCTCGACCGTCATGCCTTTGCGCCACTGGGATTCCGGTTTGAGATTGATGACTGTTTCAAACATCTCCAGAGGGGCCGGGTCGGTGGCCGTCTCGGCGCGGCCGGCCTTGCCGAAAACCTGCGCCACTTCCGGAATTTTCATGAGCAGTTCATCCTGCATTTGCAGAAGCCGCGCCGCCTCTGATACGGACGCGCCCGGCATAGTCACCGGCATGTAAAAGAGCGATCCTTCGTAAAGCGGCGGCATGAATTCGGAGCCGAGTTTGAGAAACGGATAGATGGTCACCGCCATGATGATGAGAGCGACTACGATGACCGTTTTACGAAACCGGAGCACCCCATGCACCACCGGTTCATAAATACGATGCAGAAACCGGCTGATCGGATTTTTTTCTTCGGGGCGGATTTTTCCGCGGATAAAAAGCGTCATCAGAACCGGTGTCAGCGTCACGGCCAGAAAAGACGAAAACAGCATGGCAAAGGTTTTGGTGTAGGCCAACGGTTTGAAAAGCCTTCCGGCCTGTGATTGCAAGGTGAAAACCGGCAGAAATCCCACGGTGATGACCAGCAGCGAAAAGAAAAGCGACGGCCCTACTTCCCGCGCGGCGGCAATGATCACATCCGTGCGGCTGCCAGGACTTCCCTGATGCTCCCACTCTTCCAGTTTTTTATGCGCGTTTTCCACCATGATAATGGAGGCATCCACCATCGCGCCGATGGCGATGGCAATCCCCGAAAGGCTCATGATGTTGGAGGTCACGCCCAGATAGTACATGCAGATAAAAGAAATGATGATGGCAATGGGCAGCGTGATAATCACGACCAGCGCACTGGGCAGATGAAACAGAAAGACCAGGCAGACAACGCTTACCGCAATGGCCAGCTTGAGAATTTCTTCTTTGAGTGTGGCAATCGAGCGGTTGATGAGATCGGAACGGTCATACGTCGGAACAATTTTTACACCTTTGGGAAGACTCGGGGCAATATCGTTTTTAATCTTGTCTTTGACGCGTTCGATGACATTGAGAACGTTTTCGCCGAAACGCACAATGACAATGCCTCCGGCCACCTCGCCTTTGCCGTCAAGTTCGGCAAGGCCCCGGCGGATTTCCGGCCCCAGTTGGATACGGGCGATGTCTTTTAAATAGACCGGCGTGCCTTGCGGCCCGGCTCCGACTGCGACATTTTCCAGATCACGGACGGATTGAATGTAGCCCCGGCCGCGAACCATGTATTCCGCGCCGGAAAATTCCAGCACCCGCCCTTCCACATCGCGGTTGCTTTTACGGACGGCTTCCATGACTTTCGTAATGGGAATATTGTAAGCGCTCAGGCGATTGGGATCGACGGTGATCTGATACTGGTTAACAAATCCGCCAACGCTGGCCACCTGCGAGACGCCCTGCACGCTTTCCAGGCCGAGTTTCACGAGATAATCCTGAAGTGAGCGAAGCTGGGCCAGATCCAGTTGCTTGTTTTCATCCACAATGGCGTAGGAAAATCCCCAGCCCAGGCTTGTGGCATCCGGACCTAAAACGGGATTGACGTCGGCGGGAATCTTGTTTTTTACCGCCTGGAGATATTCCAGAATGCGGCTTCTCGCCCAGTAGATGTTTGTTCCTTCTTCAAAAATAACATAGATAAAAGAGCTGCCTAAAAAAGAAAATCCGCGCACGGCCTGCACCTGCGGCGCGGCCAGCAGCGTGGACGTGATCGGATACGTGATCTGATCTTCCACCAGGTCGGGACTTCGCCCCGGCCATTCGGTGTAAATGATGACCTGCGTATCGCTCAAATCGGGAATGGCATCCAGCGGCGTATTGGTGAGCGTCCAGTATCCCCACACAATGGCGAAAAAGACGAAAAGAAATACGACAAATTTATTGCGGGCGCTCGCTTCAATGATTTTTCCGATCATGAAAATGCCTCTCTACCGTGAAGGCAGGGGTTTGATCCCCTTCAACTGCGCTTCGGAATCGACCAGGAAATTCGCCGCGGCCACCACGCTTTCCCCATTTTTCAGGCCGCGCAGCACTTCCACATAACCGTCTGCACGCAGACCTGTTTTGACTTCACGCGGTTCAAACGCGCCGCCTCCGCGGTCCACATACGCCACCGTGGCTATTCCCGTATCAATAACGGCGGATTCCGGAATCGTAAGCCTGCGTCCCAGGTCAATCTTTATTTCCACATTGGCAAACATCTGCGGTTTTAATTGCCCCCGGACGTTGGACAGTTTCAGGCGTACTTTCGCCGTGCGCGTCTGCGGCGCAAGATCCGGATAGATATAATCGATCCGGGAGGTAAACTCAGTTCCCGGAACGGAAGCAACGGTGATTGAAGCCCGGTTTCCGACTTTAATCAAAGACAGTTCATATTCGTAAATATCAGCAATCACCCACAGCACGGACAGGTCCGAAATATCGAGCATCTTCTCGCCCGGCATCACCCTCATGCCGGAAACAACCATTTTTTGCGTCACATAGCCGCTCACCGGCGCATAAAGTGTCAGAGAACGGAGAGGTTTGCCCGTTTGGGCTATCTGTTCAATCTGGCCTTCGGAAATATCCCACAAAAGCAGGCGGCTGCGCGCCGCATCGAGGGTAGCCCGGGCATCGCGGGCCAGCATCCTGCTTACTTCCGAGGATTTTTCCCGATCACCAACAGATTCGTCTGCGGCCGCCTCCTTCGTCCACTTCAAAGCCGTTAAATATTCCTGCTGAGTGGCAACAAGCTCGGGACTGTAAATTTCCGCAAGTTTGTCTCCTTTTTTGACATAGACGCCTGTGGTGTTCACATACAGTTTCTCAATCCAGCCTTCGATTTTGGCGTTGATGGTTGCCTGGCGGCTTTCATCCGCTTCAATCCTTCCGACGGTCCGGATGACTTTTTTCAACGGCCTTACGGCTGCCTTCGCTGTTTTCACACCAATGAGTTTCTGTTGCTCGGTGGAAATTTCCACCTGCGGAACCTCCTCAGGCGGCCCGGCCGCCGGCTGCTTTTCGGCAGGCGTGGAGGCTTTTGTCTTTTCCGTCGCGGCCGCAGATGTTCGGTGTCCGGCATGATTTTGAGCCAAAACCGAACCGGCGCAGGCCAACACCCAAAAAACGAAGATAAACAGAAGGATCAACAGGTCTGACGATCTTTTCATTTCTTTGCTCCTTGCGCATCAAAACCCAAAGCAACAGCGTGCAGCCTGGCCAGGGCCTTTTCCCGCTCCATGCGCGAAATCCAGTATTGGGACTCATAATCGAGCAGGGTCTTCACTCGGGAAATGACGCTGACGGCTTCCAGGCGGCCTGTTGAATACGCGGTAAGCGTTTGTTCAATGTCCTGCCTGCTTTTGGGAAGAAGCCCTTGAGAATAAATCTCGATGAGGCGATCGGATGAACGCAGCATCGAATGATTATCGCGCACCGACGCTTCAATCATCAGGCGCGTGGCTTCCAATTCCCGCCGGGCCAGATCGATATTGGCCCTGGCTTCCATCTCGGCGGGTTTTTGTTTGGTATAAAAATAAAGCGGAATATTAAAGGTTACTGTCGCCGCCCACATATCCGGAAAATCGCCGGCTCTGTTGAAATAGCTGCCGCCTATGGCATAGTCGGGGAAGTATTCCTTGCGCGTCATGGAAAGCCGGGCCTCGGCCGCCTCGATCATCCTGCGGCGCGATTGCATCTCGGGAGAATGTTCAACCGCCATCTCAAGTGTCTTTTGGAGATCCATATCAAACGGCCGGTATCGGGGTTCGGCGGGTTTGGGCAGCGCCTCGCCGCTTGTACGGCCTACAACGGCCAGAAGCATAGCCTCAAGAGACTGGATTTTCTGCCGCAGCATTTCTTCTTTCTCCAGCAGCATATACTTCTCGGTCTGGGCCATGACGACGTCCTGCTGCATGGCTTTTCCCGCGGTGTAGCGCGAAAGCGTAAGGTCTTCGATGCGGACGAGCAACTGCCGTTTTTCCCCGATAATCTCCAGATTTTTATAAGAGGCGAAAAGATCGAAATAGAGCTCTTTGACACGCGCCGCCGTTTTGAGTTTCAGGAGCTCATGCATCGACTCGAGACTCTGGGCGTCACGGGCGGCCATATCTGCTTTGAGTTTTCGCTTGCCGGGAAAAAGAAACTGCTGAGTCGCCGAAAACATCCACTGTGATCCCTGCATTTCTCCATACGTATAGCGGTCGAATCCCTCATTCTGATAACCCGCCATGATCATGGGATCCGGCAAACTGCCGGCCTGGGGGACTTTCAGGCGGGCAGCTTCAATCCTGGCCATAGAAGCCTTGATTTCAGGACTGTTTTTCAGCGCTTCGTCCACTAAACCTTCAAGCGCCGGATCGCCATGAAAAGAGGTCGCGGCAATCAGAAAGAATGAAAATACCAGCAGGCCGAATTTCAAGCACTTACTTGATATCAACATTTAATTTTACCGTCTGGGCTGCAGAACCGCGGTTGATTTTAATATTGATAAACCAGGGTCCGGCCATGGAAAAATTAATATTCGTTTGATAACTGTTGTTTTTCAGGGTCATATTCGTTTTATAGTTCATTGCCCCCATTCCCGGCATCGCAGGCATTCCGTAATCGACGGCCACTTTGGCATCGGTTACGTCTTTTCCCGCGCCATCCTTGATGGCAACATCCATCTTGTTGATTCCGGTTACCGGCGGATTTTTATCGATTTTGACCACAACGGTCAAATTCCCGGCTTTCTTTGTGATTTCGTAATCTTTCGCCTGGGCGATCCCGATCGATAACGCCAACATCATGACCGCTAAAACTAAAACGACTTTTTTCATGTCAGACCCTCCATCTTTTTTTTAATATCTTAATCTTAATTTACTATTGAATTAATAGTAAATCTTCCAGAAGGTTTGTCAAGCCGCTTTCCGACTTTAGAGCAATCATGAATATACAACGTCCTGAAGGCACTTGATTTGCGAACACAAATTCTCTGCAAATTCTCCGTTGACAGGCGATGGGGTTCTTTCTATACTGCGCAGAATTGTTTGTAAGTTTTTTTCAGGCAAACCACGTGCCTGATTGAAAGGATACCATGAAAGCCACAGATAAGACAAAGTCAATTTTCACAAAATCCATCCACGCCGGGGAAGAACGCGAGCGTTACGCGGATTCTATTACGACGCCGATTGTTCAGTCGTCTACCTATGCGTTTAAAGACAGCAAGGAGATCGAGGCTTACACCAAGAATGCCAAAAAACGCTATGAATACGGGCGATATGGCAATCCCACGGAAAAAGTGGCAGAGCGCCGGCTGGCCGAACTGGACGGCGCCGAAGACGCGCTGATGTTTTCTTCGGGGATGATGGCCATCACGACAACTATCCTGGCGTTGGTTCAGTCCGGCGATCACATTGTGATCACGGACGATTGCTATGGAAAAACCCTGGAGTTTTGCCGGTCATATCTCAAGCGGTTCGGCATCGAATGCACCATTGTGCCTTTCGGCGATTATGACGTTATGGATAAATCCATCAAAAAGAAGACGCGCTTTATTTTCTCGGAATCTCCGACGAATCCGTATCTCAATGTGTTTGACATGGTCAAATTCAAGCAGATCGGCGATAAACATCAGGTTCTCACCATCATCGATTCCACATTCGCCACACCATTCAATCAGCGGCCTCTCGATTACGGTATCGACCTGGTCATTCACAGCGCCACTAAATTCCTGGCGGGGCATAATGACATTTTGGCCGGTGTGCTTCTCGGAAAACACGAACTGGTTAATAAGGTGCGAGACCTTCACAAATCCATGGGCGGCGTGATTGATCCACACTGCTGTTATCTCCTGCTTCGCGGTCTCAAAACTTTTCCGCTGCGGATGAAGGCGCAAAACGAAAGTACGCTTCAAATTGCCGAATATCTGGAAAAGCATCCGAAGATTGAACGCGTTTACTATCCTTTTTTAAAGAGCCACGCTCATTATGATATCGCCAAAGCGCAAATGAAAGGCGGCGGAGGCGTCGTGACATTCACCGTCAAAGGCGATCTGGATGCCGCCAAACGCTTCATGGATTCGCTGGAAATGATCTACATCGCACCCAGCCTGGGCGGCGTGGAAACGCTGATCACGCATCCCGCGACCGTCACTTATTACCGCTACACGCGGGAACAGCGCTACGAGCTGGGCATCGTGGATAATCTTTTCCGTCTGGCCGTGGGCATTGAAGACGTCAACGACATCATTGACGATTTGGAAAGAGGATTCGCCAAGATCTGATTTTATTCCCAACTCAAGCGCTACCTTTGTTGGCCGCGTCGTCGGCGTCCTCGGCGTATAACCAATACGCCTCCGGCGCCTCCTCCTTGCCGCCGCGGTATCATCTTGATTTGGAAATAAAATATAAAAATGAAAGATCTATTTTTTTGCTTTCACAATGACATAGGGAACGGCGGGCACGCGCGGGCATTCAATATGTTGGAAGCCTGCTTTCCCGACGGCCTCCGCCAGAGACGCCTGCGTAAAGCTCCGCCCGAAAATGACGTTTTGCAATCCCCATAAAAGCAGATGATCCGGCACGAACCAGACTTTAAACCGGTTTATAAACCGCCGGATATCCTCCTCCGATGCGCCCTGATCGGTTTCCGAAATGATCACCGTCCCGCCGGGTTTGAGCGCGCGCCGGATTTCGGCAAGCCCCCGGACGGCGTCGGGCCAGTGCTTGATCGATCCGATGCTGACGGCGGCGTCAAATGTATGGTCGGCAAACCGGATATTCATGACATTCCCCTGTTCAAAAGAGCAATTCGGAATGTTTCTTTGCCTCCGGAGCTTTTGCGCTTCACGAACCTGCATGGGAGAGTAATCAATTCCCGTCAATTTTGCGTCGGGATTCTTCCGCGCCAGTTGCAGAGCAATATAGCCGCGCCCGGACCCTGCATCAAGCAGGCTTGCCCCGGCCGGGCATTGCAATTCGCTTTCCACATAATCGTAAAGACCGGCAATGGCCGCATAAATGCGCCGGTTGTAAACAGAACCCATCACATCCCAAAGCAGGCGGGAATCGCGAATTCGGGTTAAAAGCGAGATGATATGTTCTTTGATCTTCACAGGGGTTTCCCCCGGAGCATCCGCAGCATATTGAGCATCATCTTTTTCCTTCCGGCTCTTTCGCGAAGTATTTTCAGATATAAAAACTCCGTATTCAGGGGCGGTCTGGTGATGTTCGCCTTTTTGACCAGCAGGGCCGCCTTCGGTTTGCATCGGGTAACGCACAAGCCGCAACCGATGCAGCGGTCCGTATCCACCTGAAACGTTTTCCCGTCAGCCGCAATCGCATCCATCTGGCAGCGTTTGACGCACAGGCCGCAGCCTGAACACAAAGACGCATCAATGCGGGCGTAATAATTGGTTGCAAAAAACCTTGCGGGCCGCGGTTCTTTTTTCGCCATCGTCAGAACGCCGCAACAGCAGCCGCAGCAGATGCAAATGCAGGCGGGATTGCGGGAATTGCCGGGCTGAAGCACCAGGCCTTTCTCATCCGCCAGATCCAGAATCGCCAGCGCTTCTTCTTTAGAAATTTTCCGGGCCCGGCTGCGCTGGGCATGATTGGATTCCCCGATCATCAGACAAACTTCGAGATTCTTTGTTTGTTTGCAGGGCTTCCCCAGAAGAGCATCCCCCTGCTTGCAGACGCAATTGGAAACGTAAAGCGGCTCCGGGGTGCGCATAAGAAAGTGGCGCATATTGTCGTAGGTATCAACGATATATTCCGGCACAATGGCCGCCAGATGCGGGCTGGTCCGCAGTTGCGGCAGGGACGAACGGAAAAATTCCGCGCCGAACGCCTCGTCGAAATACCGGTGCATCATCTCCATCAGTTCGGGTGTCAGTTGATCGACCTGATATTCGAACATGCCGATCGCCAGCATGGCGATGCCGTAACGCGGCTTGCCGGAACCCGCGGAACGACGAACCACGCCTTTTTGAAACATGCCGTCCAGAATCACCGACAGTTCCTCTGCTGCAATATCCGTCTGAAATCGATTTTTATAATTCCTGCGGATTTTACTGACAGAGATGGACGGCAGCGTCAGACACAAAGCGACTTTTGCCTGCGCCGGCGTAAAGAAATATTTTAAGATATCGATTTCCACACCGCTTTTTGTGGCGGGATAGCCGATGGGATATTGATCCAGTTGAATCTGAAGCTGTCTGTAGAGCGAATTATCTTTCATCATGCGATGTCTTCCCTGAGCATGAAAGACATCATTCCGGCATTGGATGGTTTTGTCAACCGATTATTATCAGGCGAATCCATTTATGACATCTTGATGGCAATAGCTCCCGCGACAATCATCAAAACGGAAAACCCGCGCACCCGGGTGATGCGTTCCTTCAAAATCAGGGCGGAAAAGACGGCGCCGAACAAGATGGACGTTTCACGCAGCGCCGCCACGAGCGCAACAGGCGCATGCGTCATCACCCACAGTGCAATGCCGTAAGAGGCGAAGGTAAACGAACCGCCGATCAGCGTTTTTTTCCAGTTGCCGATCATCAGAACAAACACCTGACGGCCCTGAAAAATGGACATCGTAATCAGGAAAAACAAAGCCAGCAAAAACAGCATCCAGCCGGTATAACTGAAAGCATGACCGGAAAGCCGCGCGCCCTGTGCATCCACCAGAGTATAAATCACAATGATCACCGCCCCCAGCGCGGCAAACAGGATGGGAGCGGTTTTGAATTTTTTAGACATTCGGTAATCAGCCGTCAAAAGCAGGGCGCCCGCTGAAACCATCCCGATGCCCAGCCATCCCCGGAAAGACACGGACTCATGTATCAGAAGCGACGCGAAAAGCGCCGTCAGCATAGGCGGCAGGCCGCGCATGATCGGATAAACCAGGCTCATATCACCCTTTTTGTACGTCAGCAATAACACGCCGAAATAAACAATATGAATGACAACGGATGCTCCCAGATAGGGCAGACAGGCGGGATGCGGCAGGGGGGCAAACGGCAGAAACACGACACCGATGACGGCGCTTCCGGCAATCATCATTGTCGTATTCAGGGAATTGCCGGACTCCGATTTAATGATGACGTTCCATCCCGCATGCAGCGAAGCTGCAAAAAGGATCAGTAAAACAAGGTGCCACGGCAATTGATTTGCTCCCGATTTTGATTATTGATTGCGGCGCTGGTCAATCAGACAACAAAAACGATGCCGAAACAATGTTGCAGGCGCTCAGGGAATCGCTTTACCCGATGATTTTGACGGCTATTGTCCTTCGAATTCAGGACCTGAAAAATCGCCACGGTTATTGTAACCCCGCTGCTCCCAGTAACCCCGATAATCGTTTTTTGACGAAAATTCAATACGTTCAATCCATCGCGCCCATTTGTAGCCCCATTTGTCTTCCGCCACCAGGATAAGCGGAAACCCAAGCCGGGCCGGCAGGGTCATGCCATTGACCGAATCGGCCAGCAGCATATTTTTTCCGGCGACTGTTTTCAAATCCAGAGATGTGGTGTAACCATCCACCGCATGGAATATCACCGTATCGGCTGCCGCCTCAACGCCCGTCCGGCCGGCAAACTCCGAAAAGGGAATGCCCTCCCATAGCACAGTAACGTTCCAGCCTTCAACGCAATTCATGGGAACAAGCTTCTTTTGATGAGGAAACGCCTTGAGCTGGTCGTACGTGTAAGACAAAGGTCTTTTCACCAGGCCGTCAATTTTAAGCCGGTATTTTTTCAGATCGACTTTTTGAATACCTGTGATGGAATTTTCCCGAAAATCGTCAACGGAACCAAGCTCAACGCTCTGGTATCTTTTCAATTCACCATTGGCTCTGCGCTCACCTGAAGGACCGGCCGCTCCCAGAAAAAAGAATAAGAACAGAATCGCCAGGAGCCTGAAACAAAAACGCTTCTTCATATTTGACTCCTTTTAAACTCATCTGCAAAGCATGATACCACATTTACCGAATGGCTCATAGCCTGGAAAAATGCCGTTAAACAACAAAGTTCGTCTTGACAAACCGCCTGTGATCATAAAATGTGCAGGGGAATTTTGAGCAAAACGCACAAAGGATTCAGAAACCGCCAATGATGATTTATCTTGCCCCCATTCAGGGAATCACCGACAGGATTTATCGCAACCTGTACCCCGTTTATTTTAAAGGCGTCGATGTGGCGATTGCGCCGTTTATTTCTTCGGTCAGGAAGATCAACCCCGATCAGCGCATGCTGCAGGACGTATTTCCTGTTCAATACACGGGCCTTCCGACAATACCGCAAATCATGAGTTCCAATCCGGATGACTTCATCCGGCTTGCCAATCATCTTCACGGTATCGGCTACGGCACGGTAAACTGGAATCTCGGTTGTCCGTTTCGAATGGTTGTAAAAAAAGGCCGGGGGTCGGGCATGCTTTGCTATCCCGACAGGATTGATGCTTTTCTCGAAAAGGCGATGCCGGAGCTGAAACCGGCATTGTCGATCAAACTTCGACTGGGCACAAAATATCCGGATGATATTTTGCAGCTTATCCCCATCTTCAACCGTTTTGAACTCGAAGAGCTGATCATCCATCCGCGAACGGGCGAGCAAATGTATGACGGCACCGTCGACCTCGATACCTTCGGGCAGTGTCTTCACCTTACCAAACATCGGGTGGTCTACAACGGCGACATCGATTCCGCCGGTAAACTGGAAATGCTTGCCGGACGGTTCGGATCAATCGACCGGTGGATGATCGGCCGGGGCATCCTGGAAAACCCGTTTCTTCCGGAGGAAATCAAATACCACACCGAAAAACCTTATGCTGAAAAAATCAGAATCCTCCGGGCTTTCCACGATCAGTTGTTCGCCGAATATGCGGCCAGACTGTCCGGGCCGTCTCATCTTTTAAACAAGATGAAAGAAATCTGGGCATACATGGGCGGTTTTCTCGAAAACAGGAACAAGATCCAAAAGAAAATCCGGAAAATGCATTCCACCGAAAATTATACCGATGTCGTCAGCAGGATTTTTGACGAACTGATTTAAAACCCGACTCCCCTCATTTCCAGATATTGCAGAATGAACCGGACGCTGTCGTCAACGCCGATTTTATCCGTCGCGATGGAGAGGTTGTACCTTCTGGCATCGCCCCATTCCTGCCCGATAACGTCGCGGTGATAGAGCGCTCTTTCCTTATCGCTCCGGGCAATCATTTTCGCTGCGACATCTTCCGCAACGCCGTACAAACTCTGCACCCGGCCTTTACGAAACGCCGGATCGGCATGCAAAAACAGGCTGACATGATTCGGATGATTGCGCAGAACATAAGAGCTGCATCGTCCGATGATTACGGCTGAACGTTCTTTGGCGATGCGCGAAATGATTTCGCTTTCCGTCTTGAACAACTCCTGGTCGGTCGGCGGCAGAATTTGCGGTTTGACATAGGCGTCCGGCGCGACGGCATGGGCGCGGATGAATGACTGCCAGAACGAAAGCTTTTTTTCCTCGCGGCATTCCAGATCCTTCTCCAACACCGAAAACCGTTTGGCGGCCTGATCGATGATTTCACGATCCGCATAAAAAATGTCCAGATTTTTCGCCAACTGCTGTCCGATATAGGCCCCGCCGGAGCCCAACTGGCGGCTGATGGTAATGACGAGCGGTGATGTATTCTCCATATTCATATCTCCCGTTTTTGACAGTCCGTGCAGCAATACTTATGTCAATGGATCTTCAGCGTTCCTCTTCTTGCGACGCCTGACGGGATGCATCTTTTCCCACCAGGACATAATAAAGAGGAATGGATGCCAGAATCACAAGGGTCATGATTCCATACAGGCCGCGGTACCCCGTCAGGGAAGCGAGCATCCCCAGCACATAGGGGCCTACGCCGAACCCCAGGTCCACAAAGATGAAATAGGTGGATGTCGCAAGTCCCAACCGGCGCGGCAAAACGCCTTTGATCGAAATCGCCTGCGCACTGGAGATAAAACAACCGTACCCCAGGCCGATAACGGCGCCCGCCGCGAGCAGCATAATCCCCATGGTGGCTTGACTCAGGATCAGCATGCCGGCGGCATAAATGAGCAGGCAGGGATAGGAAACAAAATTGGCGCCCTTGACATCCAGCAGGCGTCCGGAAATAGGCCGCGAGACCAGAACCGCAACGGCGTAGACCAGAAAGTAAAAACTGGCTGCCTTCTCCAGATGAATTTCTTTGGCATACAGCGATATGAAGGTCAGCACGCCGGAGTAACTGAATCCGATGACCAGGATGATGATGGAAATCGGTATGGCTTTATATTCAAAGAAATCGGAAATTTTGAATTTCTTTGAGTCCGCCGCATGATCCTGTTCGGGAGTTTCATAGACAGGCTCATTCACCATAAAAGACATGACAAAGCTGGTCGTTGCGAGCAGGGACGTGAAAGCGAATATCAGTTGAAAATTAACCAGGTGAATCAGAAAGATTCCGATGAAAGGCCCCAGCGCCACGGCCAGAATTGCGCCCATACTGTAGCAGCCGATGCCCTCGCCGCGCCGGCCGGCGGGAATGATCTGGGCGATAATGGTTCCGGTCGCCGTGCTGGCCGCTCCGAAGGCAATCCCGTGCAGCAACCGAATGACGATCAGCAGAAATAAATTAACGGCCGCAAAATATAGTGCCGACGTGATAATAAAGCATATCGTGCTGACGATTAATACCTTCCTGCTTCCGATATCTTCAATAATGTACCCGATCCCCAGCCTTCCGACCAGAGCGCCGATGATGAAAATTCCCGCGACAAGCCCCGCCGTGTCCGTGGAAGCATGGAACTGATCCACGGCATAAGACGCAATAGTCACCATCAGCAGGAAATGCGTCAGAAAGATCAGAAAATTTATCACGGTGATCGTGATGAAATCTTTGGTCCATAGTTTTTCACTGTTTATGACTTGTTCCATTGCTGCCTTCTTTTCGGAAATAATTTCCGTTATGCCGCCCGGACCCATCCTGAAGGGACACCCCGCCGGAGAGATTTTAAAAACGGCTCTTGCCGAAAATTATATGAGTATAAACTGCGGATGTCAATGACGGCGGTTGAATGCTGTGATTGAAGATCGGGAAGGCGACTTGACTTGCCGCAGCAACAGGCCTATAGTTTTTGCACACGGATGTTAATCTATCAGAGATCAGAAACGGAGACCCTATGAATCTATACATTGATTACAGTAAACGCATCAAAAAAATACTCGAAGAGATGAAGAAATCCAATCTCGACCTGTTCATCGGCACGCGAACAGTCAGCCTGTCGTATGTATCCGGCGCTTTCGTCCCCTGGAGAAGCGCCGTTGTCGTATCGAAAGACGGATACGCAGCCCTGATCACCATGCTGCTGGACACCGAGCGCCTGAAGAATGAGTCCTGGATGAGCAATATTTCATCCTATGCTCCCCTGCCCGGCATGGATTTAACGGATTTGATTATCTATTTCGTCAAACAAAATAAAGCGGAACAGGGAAGAATCGGCGTGGAACTCGGCCATTCGCCCCGGGGAAATACGGGATATCTCTTCGCCACGGAATACGAACTGCTGAAAAACGCGCTGCCGAAAGCAACCTTCGTCAATGCGGTCGAAATCGTCGACCGCGCTTCCTACGTCAAAGAACCGGGAGAAATTCATCTGATGCGACAGGCGGCCGCCATGGCGGACTCCGCCATCGCCTGTGTCCGGAATTCGCTGCAACTCGGCATGACGGAAACTGAAATTGCCGGTATCGGCGAGATGGAACTTCGCCGCCTGGGCAGCGAATATCACTGGGCCATTACCGGATCATCGGAGGTCGCCTCCGGTTACAGGGCAACCTATGCCATGAATGGGACGACCCAGCCCACCCAAAAACTGGTGCAGCAGGGCGAAAACCTTATTGTCGATCTGCATCCCCTGTATTCGATGTACACATCGGACCTCGCCCATAATTTCATTTTGGGAAAACCCACACCCGAACAGCGCAAACTTGCCGACGCCTACGTGGCGACAGCCGAAACCATTGTCCGGAACTTCAAGGCGGGGAATAAGGTCGGCGACGTCCACAAAGCCGTCATGGATAAAGTGACTGAGCTTGGATATGCTCAGCAGACGATTCCCTCCTTCGGCCACGGCCTGGGCGTCTTCGGTCATGAATGGTATCCGGCAATCATCAACAATGATGAATTCCGCGATGTTGTTCTGGAGGAGAACGTTGTTGAAGTTGCCTTCCTGGCCATGACCGTTCCCGGCGTGTGCGGCATGAGACTGGAATGTCCGGTTCTGGTGACAAAGGACGGCGGAGAGATGCTGTGCAAAACACCCCTGGAGCTTACAGTGCTTGATGTTTAAAAGATGAAAGCAGGAATGCCCATGCTTGATCCGGGCAGTCATCGTTCGGGAAGCCCCCTTAATTTTCTTTATTAAGGGGGTTTCTTATAACCATCAATAGAAACATGGAATAACACATTCGAATATATTCCTTTTAGTAATTTGACTTATTCTATCCGATCATATATAGCCGCCAAAGCAGAATGAATGTTATCCAGGATAAGGAGAATATATGGCTGAAAATTTAGCAAACAAAGAATGGGAGCCGAAAATCGCCGCTATCGTCTGCAACTGGTGCACTTACGCGGGAGCCGATCTGGCCGGTATCAGCAGAATTCAGTATCCGCCAAACGTCAGAATCATCCGCGTTCCATGCACGGGAAGAATCAACCCTTTTTATATCGTCAAAGCCCTTCAGGAAGGAGCCGACGGCGTTCTGGTTTCCGGGTGTCATCCGGGTGAATGCCACTATATATCCGGAAATTTAGTCGCGCGCCGAAAGTTTGCAACTTTAAAGAGTTTCCTGAATTACATCGGTGTGGAAGGTGACCGGGCCATGTTTACCTGGGTTTCCGCCTCCGAAGGTGACCGGTTTGCACAGGTCATCAGAGGCGTTACGGCCAGAGTCAAGGCTCTGGGGCCTGCAACCAAGCTGGTAAAGAAGCTTTAGAAAGAAGACA
Source organism: Smithellaceae bacterium (assembly GCA_963682105.1). Lineage (GTDB taxonomy): Bacteria > Desulfobacterota > Syntrophia > Syntrophales > Smithellaceae > UBA8904. Next base: position 4,575,919 of record OY821638.1, on the reverse strand, counting down.
GTTTTGTAAATCCGGGGGGGATACCTTCAGTATTTAAGTCCCGTGGAAAAGGCAGAAAAGAGCCTGTCTGCCTTTTTCCTCAACCTCTGGACTTATTCATCTTCCACCAAAAGGTAATAAACCATCTGAATGTTTTGGTCACATGAATCATCAGGCAGGCAAACAGGAAAAACGTGATTTTGTCGTGCACTTCCACAAAGATCTTGCGCATCAGGTCTGATCCCCCGGCCAGCTTTATAAACCAGGGGATATATCCTGTAGCAGCCACAAGAATAAAAATTGCCGTCATGCTAATAACGAGCTTGTTTCCGGCAAACAGCTTTTTCTTCGCAACCTTTCTGTACCAATCCCAGTGTAGCGCAATGTGGGCAACCATCAGTAAAGATACGGCAGCGATAGCCATCTTGTGACTGTTCGACCAGCCTGCGTAACACAAACCTAGAATCGGCCGCGTTTCATCAATGCCGCCATGATGCCCCATATGATAGCCAAACTGTATAATAAACCCCGATACGGCCATAGCCGTACCGGTCAGCAGCAATCCGAGATTTGTTGTAAGACTTAAAATCATTCGCCGTTTCTTTTGCATAATGCCCCGCTCCCGGACATGGAACATTGACCATGTACATGATATATTGACCATCCTGGAAGGACGATAAAAAAAGTATATTTCTCCTTCTCAGAATTGTCACCTCGCATTTAGAAGGGAGACTTTATGACATCCGGAAAAACTCTAACCCCGCGTAAAATAGCGGTTCAGGAGCGTTCGAGATTTACCGTTGAGGCAATTTACGAGGCGGCGGTTCAGATTTTCACGGAACACGGATATGCCGGCGCAACGACAGATTTAATTGCCGGTCGGGCAGGCGTCTCGGTTGGGACGCTCTATCAGTATTTTCCAAACAAGCAGGCTATTTTAATCGGCATCTGGAATCGCAACATGGAGGATGCAGACAAGGGACGGGAATTTTTTGTAAACCGGTTCAAAGAGGACAAAAGCCTTGATCCTGATAAAATCAAATCGCTCGTCAAAGCCGTTTTCCATCTGCATAAAGAATCGATCAAGCCGCAATTGTTTTTCGAGGAGATTCCGCAGCCTGATTTTATCAAAGCAAGACTTCTGGAAAAGGAAGCCGCCACCATTAAATTGTATGCGGCCATGTTGGAGTCCGGCCGCAATCTTCGAACAGACAGAGTGGATATTGCGGCCCGCATGATATATGAAATTATCGAAAGGTTAATGCATCGCTATCTGGCGCATTTTCACCATGAAATGAGTGAAGATGAATTTCTGACGGAAACATCTGATATTATCAGCAGGTATCTTTTCGCTGATAATAAAGGTTAAAGTACCCTGCCCTGCGGCATCCCGTTCAGTCTTATTCCGGTTATCGGCTTCGCCTGCATAGGCTCACCGGCCGCATCAAAAAGCATCCGGTATTCTTTTTGCAGATCGTAAAAAGGCAGGGCCAATCGACCCTGCCTTTTTCATTTTTGATATCAGGTGTATTCATTGATCTTTCTACCGTCACTTCGACCAGGGCATAAGCCAGGAGAAATGCATCCCCGGCGATAACCGGTCAGTTCCTATTCGGAATAAGGCGGTTCCCCCTGGATGGATTTTGTCAGCTCCAGCGCTTTTTTGACCTGATCCCGTGTTCCTCTGAAAACAATCCATACGCCGCCTTCTGCGCCGCTGACGCCGCCGGCGCTGGCCTGGAAGGCCGTCGCCCCTGTCAGAATTTTTATAGCCTCCAGTTCCGTTACTATTTCTCCGGTCAGTATCCACATGGAGGGAATATTGTATCCGGGAAACAGCGCTTTCGAACTGCCGGCCGGGGCGGACAATGTTTCCATCGGTTCCCTCATCTTCAATGTCAGATCTACGATATCCGTTGCAACCAGCTTCTCCAGGCCAACCGGAATGACGAGGTGAGCCTTGCGGGCCACGATGATGGGCATAGTGGTTCCCGTTGTTCCGCCTTCGGGATGCAGGATATTGACCGCAGCTATCTTGTTTTTGTAATCCAGGGCATTGGCGCCCTTGATGACAACGTCGCCCGCTTTCAGCTTCTTGGCGGCATCTTCAAGCGAAATATCAACGACCTTGCCTTTCTCCAGAATCAGGTGGTTGACAGGTTTTGTCTTGGGCAGGTTTTTGGTTCCTTTCTCTGGTTCAATTCTACCTGTCACAAATGCGGCATGGTTGGTTTTACCTCCGGCGATCTCTTCTGCCACGTAAGCATTGGTCGTCCCTTTGATGACAATGACCATGCCGTTGGAAAGGGCTTTTTTGACAATCGGCATCTGTGCTACGGCCTTGCCGATCAGCCTCTTGGATTCGGCCACAGTCAGAATCGCTCCGCTCTGGACAATTTTATCCGATTCCGCCGCGTATGAAATCCCCGGCAACAGAAGCAGACCGCTAATACTCATTACAGAAAGCAAGACAACCACACTCAATACTTTTTTCATGACGTGTTCCTCCTTTACCCTTAATTGTTTATTAAACATTGCACATAACATGGCCCGACGGAACCGGATGAAATAACCCGGCCTTTATTTTTTATCCTTTCCCGACAGAAATCCCGGTTGTGCATATACGGGCGTCGGATAGGAATAAAATCCCTTTTTGGTTTTCGCTCCAAGTTCACCTTTTTCTACATATTGCTTAACAAAATCCGCGTTTAGCCGGACATGATCAAGGTTAATATCCTTGGCATCCTGGGGGTTGGACGCCCAGTTATTCAGGATGCTCCACACTGTTTTTAATCCCGTCTGATCCATAAGACCAAAAGGTCCCATGGGCATATGGGTGGTGCCCATCCACGCCCGGTCCACATCCTCGATGCTGGCCACCCCTGTGGTCACCAGCGTCATGGCCGTTAAGAAAAGGTTGGAAAGCATGGCGTTAAACACATAACCGCTACTCTCCCGTTTCAGGCGAATGGCGATCTGACCGATGCTTGTGGCAAAATCATACACCAGTTCGGCCACCGCTGGGTCTGTCCCCGGATGAGGCATGACATCCACCACATTGTTCACTCTCAAATCGTGAAAATGAAGAGCTAAAAATCTTTTCGGCCGGCCGGTGGCTTCGGCAAATTTTGAAGGCATCAAAAGCGATGCGTTGGTCGTAAAAATTGTCCTCTCAGGGCAAAGCTCATTAAACTGTGCAAACACCTTTGCCTTGAGTCTCGGATCTTCCGGAACGGATTCATTGATGATATCGGCTTCTGCGGCCGCTTGGGCCGGATCTGAAGTTGTAGTAACCCGGCTCATGATCTCTGCGTGCTGTTGGGCCGTGATCCTGCCGATGGGAACAAAAAAAGACAATCCGAGTTTCTCCATACGAGTCAGAGAAGCTTTCAATATGTCTTCCGAGATGTCATAAAGGGTGACGTTATAACCATGCATGGCGCATACGTAGCCGATCTGCTGCCCCATTGTTCCAGCGCCCAGAATGAGGACCTTTTTCATGTCTTTCAGTTCCATATGTTTTCCTTTCTTCGTAAAAAGAACGCCGCTGTTTGCGGTGTGTTTTCTGCATAAGCTTCGTTCCGGTTGCAGGTCTTCGTCTCCCGCAGGGAAAAGCCTTACTCCATCAGCAGACATATTAACCAATCGTCGACTCAGGTCAAGACTATTTCATTGAATTCGATAGACGAAAAATACTTTTGAAAACAAAAGATTCAGATTCCCAAGAGGGACTTATTCCACCGGGAATGTTTTAAAACTATAAATGATCATTTGAGGGAGGGGGAAGGAAGATCGGTTGATTTGTAGTTTTACCATCCAGGGGTGAGGAGCATATACCCCTGAATGGTAATTGACTTACAATCCTAATAAATCAATTCAGAATACAAACATACTTTTTGTCACCGTTAGGCAAGATTACTCCTTCCTGGTTTTCCACTAAAGTATATTTCTGTCTTCCAAATTTTAATGCCTGCTTATGTGAAGGCATGTAAATATCAAGGTTACCACGATTCCTGCGACTTGTCCGATCTTTGACTACAAAGGTTCCCATATCGCTGATTGCGATTTTAGTCCCTATTTTAAGCCCTTTACGTTCCAGGTCTCTTGAAACAGCGACTATCCCCGGCCTGACGATCTCTCCGGAAGCAGTTTTGCCTTTATTATGGTAACACTCCTTCAATGTGTATGCCGTTACAGATACTTTGATTTCATCGGCCCATACACTGGCGGATGAAATACTCAGGATACAAATTCCTAAAAGCACAACCCTTGCTACTAATAGGTTTATTCTTGTCATAATTGCCTCCTTGTGTTGAGAAGAGAAAGATTCCTCTTCTGCACAGATTGGGTTATGGCTACCTTTGCCTACCCGTAGCTCCTCTATATAAACACTCTTAGAAGAGTGGAATATGCCGATTCTTTTTCATTATCTCATGCTGAACTGTGTCGGGGGGGGGAATATACAGGAAAAAGCAGAGCTTCAATAAGAACCTTATTTCATGGTTTCAGTCTATATGCGACTCACTTCGTGATGTCAATGATTCTTTTTCATGGGTAGCCTTTTTACAAGAATGTATTTAACAATTCCGATTTGTTACGGTTAAATGGTTTTCAGATCAATGATGGCATAGCTGCCGTCGGCAAAATTTTAAAGTCGAATTAAATCTTTGTGGGCCTCGTTTCCGGGGTTGATGTGAATCATGACGTCGCCGACATTGGAAAACCGGCTGAAGATGAGGCTTTTGACCTGATCGGCAATTTCGTGCGACCTTCTTACGGTCATGTCCGGGTCCATTTCCAGTTTCAAATCGATAATCAGGTATTGGCCGGAACGCCGCCCGCGTATCTCATGGACGCGGTCAACACCCGATACTTCACAGGCACTATCGCAAATTTGCGTCAGAATATCCCTGGGAGGCCGGCCATCCATCAAATCATGGCCGGCCTTTTTAAGGGTTTCCCATCCGATGTAGAAAATAAAGAAAGAGGTCAGTCCCGCAGCCAGCGGATCCAGATAGACGATTCCGAAATAGGCGCCGGTCACGCCGATCAGTGTCGCCACGGACGTCAGAGCATCTTTGCGATGATCTTTGGCAACAGCATCGACTGCCGGGCTTTCCAGTTTACGGGCTACCTTTCGCGTGTAGCGGAAGAGACCTTCCTTGATGGCAATGGTCGCAGCCGCTGCGGCTACCGCTATCAACTGCGGCTGCGGATAATGACCGGTGACAAAGGTCATGACAGCCTTATAGAGAATGCCGATGCCTGCGGTAAAAATAATCAGAGAAACCAGGATAGCGGCCAGGCATTCCGCTTTGCCATGACCATAAGGATGATCTTCGTCAAAGGCTTTGCGGCCGATTCTCAGGGCAATCAGAGTGAAAATGATGGCCACAAAATCGCAGGCGCTTTCAATGCCGTCGGCAAACACGGCTTCGGAATTGCCGTAATAGCCGGCAGCGAGTTTCATGATCATCAAAATGGCATTGAGCCAGAATCCGACGGTGATGACCCGGTCCGCCAGACTGAATCGCCTTTCTCTTTCCTGCGACATGTCCATCAAACTGCTCCGTTTGTTATCCCGGAATCATTCCGGAATTCTATTGATAATGTCGTTTTTAATCAAACAACTCGCGCAGGAAGCTTTTTCTCCGGTGGTGGTCATCATGATGTTTATCGTGATGCTTATCGTAATGATGATCGTCAGAATGTTTATAATTCCTGTCATTACCTGAGACCTGTTGTGCGGCCGGTGCAGGGGCTTTGGCTACGTTTTGATCTTCCACGCGTTCAATGATTTTATCGAGTTCTCCGCGGTCCAGCCAGATTCCACGGCATTTCGGACAGTAATCAATTTCTACGCCATGGCGTTCCGCCATCACCAGTGCCACATTGCAAATCGGACAATTCATCGTTAGTTCTCCTTCTTGTTTAATCGTTATGGATTTTATAACTGCATCGGTCGGATCAACATGAGACCGGACATAAACAATTCCTTTGTCAACAGATTTCGGATTTTAATGAAATTAAAAATGAAACGGTGGTGCTTTGTTTGGATAGGTATCAATGATTTGAGAATCGATAAAATGCTTTTTTCGATCGGGCGCGAGGCAGGATGTGCAAAGGAGCAGAGCCGTCAATGAAAAGCTCAGAATCAAGACGGCAGGTGAAGCGTTAGCTTTCAACTTGTTTACGGTGCCGGAAAAAGACGTCTTCACTTTACACAGGGAACAGGCCGGTAACAAAAAGGCATTGTCATGGTGATGAAAAGCAATGGCCGTAACACCGAGAAAGAATCCCAGAAGCGAAAGAAAAACAATTATATTAATACGGGTCCGCCGCATTTTTGTAACACCTTTTTCATCAGCCAATACTGGCACTGAATATCATTTGCAAATATGCACTGTCAAGAAAGTTATAAGGACGCCAAATTAACGAGCGATACCCTGAATAAACTATTGATTGATATCCGGAGCTTTCATGCCCCGTTCTCTTGCCTTCACGTTTTTCTGCATCAGTGAGCAGACCAGCGAACTGTGCTGAACCAGCCATATGGACAGGCGGTTTTTCCATCCCGGAAGAAAGGTCGTTTTTTTACCGGATTCCAGCGCTTTGAGAGACAAAGACACAACCTTATCGGCAGGCATCCACATCCCCGCCGGGATAACGTTTGTGTTGAAGTTTATAAAATCTCCGACTTCATGAAACTCCGTATGCGTAAATCCCGGACACAGGGCCTGGATTTGAATGCCGGCATCTTTTACTTCCATCTGAAGGTTTTCAGAGAAAACGGTCAAATAGGCTTTGGTCGCGCCATACATCGCATTGCCGGTTGTCGGCGCAAAGGCGGCGATCGAGGCTACGTTGATAATCGCTCCCCGATTTCTTTTCAACATTCCGGCAAGGGCCGCATGTGCAAGCGTTGCGGGCGCCGTTGTATGCAGGCAAAGCATTTGCATGGATTTTTCAAGCGGAATGTCTGCAAAATACCCGAGAGTGGCAAAACCGGCGTTGTTGATTAAAATATCCAGGGGGTCCGTCTGCCGGATGAAATCAGCAACTCCCCGGATGCCTTCAGGATTCGAAAGATCCGCAGCAAGGACTTCGCTGCCGACGCCGTAATCGGATGAAAGCTCTGCCGCAATGCTTTCCAGGCGATCTTTGCGCCGGGCCACCAGCACCAGATCAAACGCTTTTTGCGCCAGCTCTCTTGCAAAACACCGCCCTATCCCGGCGGAAGCCCCGGTAATCAGCGCTTTCCCCGGCTGATCCCACCCCATAAATTTTCCCGGCATTGCCATAGGTTTTCTCCTGTTTATGGAATTAGACATGACCGTTTTGAAACACAAGCCAGTTCGTCATAACGTCCAGCGTCAATCCGATATTGCCGAACTGACAATGGTTTTCCCCGAATTCCTGTGCGGTGAAGATTCTTCCGGTCACTGATTTTGCACGCTTCAGCCCCGACATCATTTTGTAAAAATGGGAAACCGGCACGAAATGGTCCTCGCTTCCGGTGGTCAGCAAAACGTCCTGATGGATTTTATCTCCGAGGCCTTTCATGGAATACCCGTGCAATTTAAGGAAGTATTCGGCAGGGGTCGAAGCCCCCAGCACATGCATGCCATGATCCACCCCCCAGTGTGTATAGGCGTCTTTCCTCATTTTGAATCCTACCACCGCATTCAGCACAGGCGATAATTTAAGAAACAGCATGACTCTGATGAAGTACTCCAGCAGGCGGCCTTTCCTGGAAACGACGACATAAAAAAAATCGTGCATAATCCCCCATGTAATGACCTTTTTAATTCGCCCCTCAAAAGCTGCGGCCCGCGGCGCCAGATATCCACCCAGAGAAATGCCGATGATGGTCACAGAATCCAGATGAAAATGATCCAGCACTGCAGCCACAGGTTTTTCCCATTCGTGCGTCATGGGAATTTTTTCTTTAACCAGCGTTTCTCCCTGGCCGGGTCCCTCAAAATAATAAATATCATATCCCGCATCCGAAAAATAGATCAGAACCGGCACAAGCTCTTCTTTCAGGCAATCAAATCCTCCGGTCAGGAGTACACAGCCTTTACTTTCGGCTTTTTGTGCAGGGGCATACCAGGCCGGAAGTTTTCTGCCTTGATAAGGAACACGGCTTTCTATAATTCTTTTATTTTCGAAATACGAAGAATAATATTCCCTTATCATTGAAACCGCCCTGTCATAAATCTTTTCTTTTTCCGGATGGTCATAGGGCAGAAAGAAATCCACCGCGCGGTAATAAAATGCCGCTTGCTGCATGTTGCCGCCTGCTTCAGCATCTTTTGCCAGTTTCAGGAATTCATCGCAATAATCCTCAAGCCCTTTTATTTTCTTTCCTGCCTGCCTCACTACGTCTACGGGAAGGTTTCCAAAAACCGTCCAGCGGTTCATTTGATAATTAAAGTTCGGATCATCATGGAAATGATAAGTGCCTTTTGCAAATTGAATCGTCATAACATTGCTCCTTATTTTATTTTGAAACCATTTCATGTCTTCTCAATTCCGGAATTAGATATAGCGGCGGACATGGGTCATATATTGAAAATACGGAGCGCCATATTTTGAACATAAGAATTTTTCCTCTTCGCGAATCTGAAAATGAAACCCGAAAGCCATGCAGATAAAACTCAAAAGGAAAAACAGATTGGCGTAAATCAGGAATGTCCCCAGAAAATAAAGGTTCATCGACAGAAATACCGGATTGCGCGAGATCGCAAAAATGCCGGTGGTCATCAAACCGCCGGGCGCCACCTGATCGATGCCGATGCGCCAGGAGGCCTTGAAAGAAACCAGAGCCCCTATGAAAAGAAAGATAGAGACGATGATGATGCATATACCCGCCACCTGGGATAACACACTACCGGGAAACGGCCTGATCAGAACATCCGGCAGAAATTGAAACTTCAAATCCAGCGCGAAAATGAAGATTTCCAAAAGCCAAAGCGGGAAAAAGATCAGAAACAGTTTCTCAAGAAAAGCGGGAAAACCTTTCTTGCCGCCAAATCGGAAGACGACTGTTCCTTTTCTTTTAAGCCAAATTGTTCTTCCCGAAAATACCGCAAGAAAAATGACGAGCGATACGATCTGAAGATAATCATAAATGTTCATGGGCGCCCCGTATATTTAGTTAGCCCAAACTAACTTTTAATGCAAAAAAATTTTAGCCCTTCGTGACGACCTTATTTAAAAGAGAAACAAGCGTCTTGAGGTCTTTTTCATCTAGACGGTCCCGAAACAGGTCGGCAATCCTTTCATGGATTTCGCTGTGCATCCTAACCAGTTTTTTCCCTCTAGCTGACAGATGGACATGAAACGTACGGCGGTCTTCGTCCGACTGGCATTTTTCAATGTATCCCCTTTCGCAAAGTTTTTCCACGATCGCCGTGACCGACGGCTTGCTCAATTTCAAGGTTTGAGCGATTTCTGTCAGTGTCGGATGCCCCAGACGGTTAATGACGTCGACATATTCAATCTGGCGGGGCGTAAAACCTTCGTCCGCGTATTCCTTCACGAACTGCATTTCCCAGTCGCCGATCAGCCGGGTGAGGATTTCAATTAATTCTACGAGATTGTATGCCATAGCCCCTCTTATTAGTTAGTATGCATGAACTAAATATATTTTATCTTAAATATTGTCAAGAAAAATTAAAGAAATTTTCCAGCAGGTACAGAGTTGATCTTTTTTCGGCACTTAAAAGATGTTAAAATGTATGTACTTTTTGAGTTGGAGGTCTTTATGCTGGATGTCATCGTCATCGGGGCGGGTTACGCCGGTATGAGCGCGGCGGCGCTGCTGGCGCATGCCGGAAAAAATGTAATCGTCCTTGAAGAATCGGGCGCAATCGGCGGCCGGGCGCAATCTCATCGCGACGACAGAGGCTATCTGCGCGAATACGGATCGCATTCGCACCGGCTGGGCCATAAAGGCATTGCCAATGAAGTTTTCAGGCGGCTCGGCGAAGAAATCGATTTTCTGCCCGAAGCAAAAGACGCTAAATTGATTTTCAGGGGCAAGCTCTGGGACCGACCTGAAGGCCCGATGGGCTTTCTGAAAACACCCATGCTGTCGTTGCGGGCAAGGATCGTCCTTTTGGCTCTGCTTGCAAAAATTAAGAAGGCCGATTCCCGTCTGTGGTATGACAAGACACTTTTAAACTTTTATCAAACCGCTTTTCATCATCCTGAAGTGGAGGCGTTTTTACCGTTTCTGGGCATGACCGTCATGTGCCCCGATCCTCACAAAGTCAGCGCAGGAGAAGTGATCGACTTCCTGCAAAGAGCGCTTGCCGCAGGCGTGGGTGTGGGCGAGCCCAGAGGCGGCTCGGCCAGATTATTTACCACCCTGCGCAAACACATCACGGAAAAAGGGCGCATTCACCTTCATGAAAGAGCGGAAAAGATTCTGATCGAACACGGACGGGTCACAGGCGTGAAAACGGGCAAGGCCGTTTTTTCAGCTCCCAATATCATCTTTGCCACAAGACTGCCGCTCGTCCTCGATCTGCTTGATGAACAATTGCTGCCTGCGGATATCGTCAACTATGCAAAGCAAATTGAGAACAGCTCCAGCCTGGTCATCGATTTCATCACGGAAAAACCGGTTTCAGATATCCGGTCAAGCATTCTCGGTGTAGATGTTCCGATCTGGGCGCGCTTCCAATCCAATGCCGACCGCTCCTTTACGCCTCATGGAAAGTATTTGTCCACCTGGGGCATCATGCTGCCCTGGCGATTTGACGGCGATATGAACATCGTCCGGGAAACGGAGCAGAGACTCAAAAAGACGATCTCCTCGGCCTTCCCCCATTTTCTGCCGATGGTGATTGAAGAACGAAAGCTTGTCGTTCCGGTCATGAACGGCAACGTCCTGACGCCCGCGCAATCCAAACCACGAAGGCCGGATATTTCCTGCTCGACAATTTCGGGGCTCTATTTTATAGGCGATACGGTTCGCGGTGACGGCTGCTCCGGCGACATCAGTTTTTCCTCCGCCATGAAAGCCGTCGATCATATCCTGGAGAGGAACAATAATTAGACATGACACATCAAGATGTATCCTCCACGCTTATCGAAGCCGCCGCCGCCTTTGATGCGGCCATGCGCCGTTTGAATCCTCTTGTGCTATCCGATCTGAGAGAAGAATTACTTTTGCATATCGAACCTCTTCAGGAGGCGCGAAAATTCCTGCATACCGGCAATCAGGAAGACGATCTGAATAAAGGGCGTTTGCGCGCCTGCGATTTCCTGCTGGCCGCCATCCGGAATTTTGCCAATGAGGAAGACCTGCAGGCGGCTTACATTGCGGCGCTTCGCGCAGCGCGTAAACACTGCCGCGCGCTGGAGGCGCTCTTTGCACTGTGCGGCAGCTTTCCCGATATCAACCGCTATTTTCTCGAAAAACCGGTAATTTCTGATGCGTTTCATCAGGATTATTCCCTGAATATCGAAACGGGTCTTTTTCATATCGGCCATAATCAGAATCTCCACGCCCGCGGCGGTTATTCGCTCTACATTCCGGACATCTGCTCTCCGCAGACGCCCGCGCCGCTGATCGTCGCGCTGCATGGCGGTTACAGCCACGGTCGCGATTTTCTCTGGACGTGGCTTGCACACGCCCGAAGCCGAGGCTATATCCTGTTCGCACCGACATCCGCCGCCATGTCCTGGTCGATCGGTCATGCAGCAACGGACGCGCAACTGCTGATGAAACATCTGGACGAGGTCTTTGCCCGAATCCCCGTCGACCGGTCCCGCATGCTGCTTTCCGGCATGTCGGACGGCGGCACCTACGCCCTGGAACTGGCCCTGTCGTCCGGCAGTCTTTTTCAATATGTGGCTTCCGTGGCCTGCGCCTTAGCCCCGTTCGATTCGAGGCAGGTGGAGGACAAACATATATTCTGGATTCACGGGGCGCAGGATTGGATATTTCCCGTATCGAATGCCGTGAACGCCGGCAAACAACTCAAAAGCGCCGGCGCCGATATCCGCATGAAAATTATCCCGGACCTGTCGCACACCTACCCTCGGGAAGAAAACAGCGTTATTCTGGACTGGTTTGAAAATGTAGCCGGTAAACAACAGTGTCTTCTTTAAATGATTAAGGCGGTCAAAAGACAACTTCCAGCCTGTGTTCCGGGCTTTCAACCCCTTATTCCGGAATCCGGCCTTCTTCAAAAAAAATTGTTCATTCACATCATTATGTGTTAAAGCCGCACGGACGGTTTGTATCCCTTTACGGATACAACCGTAAAGCTTTTAACCGATAAGGATGGAACATGCAGGAAATACTGGTAATCGTTGCAATTGGTCTGGCGGTGCTTTTTATCCCGCGTTTGATGAACCGCAACGCCTCATCCGCATCTCAGTCGTCCACCCGCACCCTTACCGGTTCTCAAAAACAGAGCATCATACAGTTTTTGAAAACCGGTCTGCCCGGCTGGATCCGGTTGCTTATTGTGATCTCTATTCTTTGGGTCGCCGGATGCGCTGTCTATTTAAAACCCTGGGAACGGGACGTTTTCCTTTTCTTTTGCATCGGCATGGGTCCTGTAATTGTTATCTGGGGCGGCATCTGGGTCTGGGCCGGTTATGTAAAATACCGCCGCTAAACCGGTCATTTTTTCTTTGCCGGGCTATTTTGGCCCGAACCTATCGGCTGCAAATTTTGTAGACACGACATCGAAAGATGAAAATAATCTGTCTCCCGAAGTTTCACCACCCATAATCCGGACACATTTTTGCACGCAAAAACATTAAGCACCTCAACATATCAATGTTTTATGAATGCGGCTCCACGCACTGCAACGTGAAACATAAAATAAACATCAGTCACTGTATTACGTGGCATGCCTTTTGATTGAAAACGACTGTACGTCGCGTTGTTCGGAAGTTAACCGGTGGTAACTCTAAACATTACAACTAAGGGAATGTAAAAATATGGATAAGAGAAGTGGACAGGCAAAATGGCTGGCTTTGCAAAGGCACCAGTTGTCTGTAGCCCTGACCATGTCAATTGGAATTGCAAAGTACATCAATGAATTCATTGATCCCTACTGGATTGCGTCGCAATCATTCTGGGATACGGAATACAAAAAGAAACTTCCTTCATCAATGCCCTGGCAGACATTCTCGGATTATATGGAGCTGTTTTTGTTCAATTGCCAGATCTGGAAAGATGGCTATCTGGGCATGACCAGGGAGCAAAATGAGTATCTCAAAAAGGAAATGGACCGTCTGAAACAAGTCGACCAAACCTCGGATGAAGATTTTTTCGAGTACTGGGAGAAACTCGACGAGCATGTGAAGTCATTGGTTTATGAATTCCCCAAGGACATCGAAAAAGCCGAGGGCTTTGGTTTTAACTTTAGCGATCCCCGATATCAATTGGTCGCGGAAACGCCGCGTTTTATTCTCTACCAGGTGTTGCCGTGGGATTCAGGCATTGAGGTTAATCATGAATTAAAGCCCATCATCATTATCCATCCCTATGTTCTGGGCGGAAATATTCTGGCGTTTGACCCCGACGGCCGCAAAAGCTACGTTCATGCTTTTGCCAACGCGGGCGTTCCGACTTATTTCCGTTCGCTCAAAGACATCACGAACCCGGCAGTACAGACCATGAGCGGAGAAGATGACGCACTGGACACCAAGTACTTCTGCCGTCTTTTAAAAGAAAAGCACGGCCGGCAGGTGACACTCAACGGATTTTGCCAGGGTGGATTTATCGCGGCTCTTGACATTCTTTCCGGCGAACTTGACGGTCTGGCGGACGCCCTGATTACCTGTGTCGCCCCCATGGACGGAACCCGCAGCGAGGCGCTGGTCGAATACATGAATCATCTCCCGGAGCGCTACCGCGACCTCGATTACGGTGAAAAATATCTGCAAAACGGCAATGCCATCGTCGCCGGCAACGTAATGAGCTGGGTCTACAAACTCAAAAGCATGTACAAGGAAGCCCCCGGCGCGGCATTCTTCCGTGAATTGGCCGCCGTCCGGTCGTCGGAAGACATGACGGTAAAAGTTCCCAAAACCGCGGCGTATCTGCTTCACTGGATCAAGTATGACCGGGCGGATCTACCCAAAGAGATCACCATGCTGAGTTTTCTGTCCTACACGGAACCGGTCAGCGCCGACGGCACTCTGCCTGTCAGACTGTTCGGCCGCCCGCTGAACTTCTCGGACTTCCGGAAAAAGAACATCAAATATCTGCTTTGTTATGCCGAAGAAGACGATCTGGTAGACCGCCCGGCGGCCGTTGTCCCCACGGAATTTGCCGATGTGGAAGTGACCGTCTTTCCCAAAGGGCACGGCAGCATCGCGACGTCCTGGTCGCATCCGAAATCAGCCTGCGCCCTTCATCTGGAATTCGAACACAAGGGTAAAAAGTACCGCGGGCCCGTCAAATGGCAACTGGATCTTTCCGCCGGAAAAGACAAACAAACGCCCATGATTCCTGCAGACGACAAGGATGTGCAAGAAGCGCTGGCGCTCACTTCGGAGACTTTCATGATCACACGCGGGGTTCGCCGGGTGGCGTGAAAAAAGACTTGATGATGGATAGTGGATGGTGGATAGTGGATGGGAAATGGGCGATGGTTCTAAGCTCGTAGCTCATAGCTCGTAGGGGACAGTGAATAGTGGATGGAATCGGGAATATTGAGTTTTAAGAAAAGTGTACAGGAAGGAACAAACGTTGAGGCTTGCGATTTTCTGGCGGCGCAGACGGGGCTTTCCAAAGCGCGTATCAAAGACGCCATGAATAAAGGCGCCTGCTGGCTTGCCCGCAAGGGTCAGGGCCGTCTTCGTTTGCGCAAGGCGACATTCCTGCTTAAGAAAGGTGATTTACTTGAACTTCATTACGATCCGAAAGTCCTGTCCGCCCAAACGCCTCCCGCGACCTGCGTGACAGACTACGGGCATTACAGTCTCTGGTTTAAGCCGGCCAACCTTCTTACGCAGGGCACAGACTACGGCGATCACGGATCGCTTCTGCGTCAGGTGGAAATATTCTTCAACCCAAGACGGGAAGCCTATCCCGTCCATCGTCTGGACCGGGAAGCATCGGGACTGATTCTGGTGGCGCATTCCCGGCAGGCCGCGGGAAAACTCTCCAGGCTCTTTCAGGAGCATCAAATCAAGAAACGCTATCGCGTGGAGGTTCTGGGGCTGCCGGAAAAAGATAACGACATCATCAACGCGCCGCTTGACGGAAAGGAAGCCGTCACCCGCTATCGCGTTATCTCTCGCCATCCCGAAACCAACACATCGAGCCTGCTTATCGAAATCGAAACCGGAAGGCTGCACCAGATTCGCCGCCATCTGGCCGCGATCGGTCATCCGGTGATGGGCGATCCCCGTTATGGCAACGGCAACAAGGACGGCAAACCGCTGCGCCTTAACGCCTGCGAGCTTGAGTGGCAATGCCCGTTTACCGGCGCAACGAATAAAAGCCATATCTGAAAAGGATTACAATCAAGAAAGGAGCACACATGAACGGCGAACTCAAAGATGCGGTCATCAACTATCTGGGGAATCGGGTTTCGGCGGTCGGCTTCGCGCCCGTGGAGCGCTTCAGCGATGCGCCCCCGAAGCATCACCCGGCGGATGTCTGCAAAGACGCGCGGACCGTGGTCGTCCTTGGAATTCCGATCCCGAAAGGCGTGTTTGCCTCTCCTGTATATAATTTGCATGCCGTTCACCGCAGTTATCACACAGTGTACCGGCATCTCGATGAAATCAGTCTGGCGTTGTGTAATTTTATTGAATCACAGAGCCCTTACCGGGCTGTCATGATTCCCACTTACGCGCCGATGGTCTTTCAGAACTTCGAACCCTGGGGCCTTCTGTCTCTCAAGCATGCAGCCGTGCAGGCCGGCTTGGGGGCTTTCGGCCGTAGCGGCCAGATGTATCATCCTGTGTATGGCGCGCGACTGCGCCTGTCGGCGGTTGTCACCAGCGCCGAAATGCCCGGCGACCCGGTTGTCAATGCGGACCCCTGCCCCGAAAAATGCCGCGCATGCCTGACGGTTTGTCCGGTTGCGGCCTTTGCGCCGGACGGATCTTTTAAAAAGATGACCTGCCTGCCGCACAGCGTCAAACATGCCATATACCCGCTTGCGCTCAAAGACGCGGAAGGCCTCAAGCATATTGAACGGGTGATTAACACGGCGGGGCATGATTACTGGCTGGATTGCGACGAGTGCATGAAAGTCTGCCCGAACAACCGGTAGGCATGTCGAATGCGGTTCGCGATCATTTCGATCTCTTCTTCGCGGCGAGGGGTCTGCGCCTCACAAAATGGAAGCCAAAGGCATCGAGGCTTGCTGGCCGACATATCTCAAAATTGAGAAGATCATTTGAAAAGCGGATGATGAAAGACGCGGCGTCTTGCCTAAAGGACTTGATCGGCCGGAGTCTTTCTAAGCAGAGCGGTTACAAGCCAGCTCCCCGCCAGAGCCGTTAAGAAAACGGTCACAAACTTAATCCACGGCGGAATCGGTTGCCCCAGGAGCAGATACTGCATCCAGATCACGAAGACATAATGAAAAACGTAAATGCCGTAAGCGTTGGCGGTCAAGCTGTCCGCCAGGGGGCGGGCGTTATGGAAAAGTTTGCGGGCAAGGCCCAGAGCGGCCAGACCCGTAAAGGTGCAGCAAAGACAATATAGGGTTGTCATGATGACGCTTGTAAGCCACGCCGGGGCGCTCGCCGGACCGATCACATGGGTTTCGATCAGTCCATGGGCCAGGTAGGTGATCCCGCCCAATGCCAGCCACAGCGGCCACGGCTTGAGATTTTCCCGCGACAGGGAGCGGTCCGGATCGGCGCTGCCCAGGGCGACGCCCAACAAAAACCAGGCAAAGTATAAAAGGAAGCGCCACGCATGAAAATAGAAGGGGCCTGCGACATGCGCCCAGTAGCCGGGTTCGATGAAAAGGCGCAGCGGAATCGTTACCGCCAGGCTGAGCAGAAGAACGACCAAAACCAGATTCCAAGACGAGGTGGCCGTCCAGGATAGCTTTTTCATGAGCCCCGGAGTAAACCGGTAAGCCAATGCGACGAGGGCGCCATAGGCCAGCAAGACCCAGATAAACCAGGCAGGCCCGCTTGCCCAGCCGTCGTTCGTGAAGAAGTGATGGAGGTATCCGCCCTGGCTTGCGCCGCTGCTTAAAAGCCATGACGGATAATAGGCCAGCGGGGCCAGCAGAAAGGCGGAAATAATAAAGGGGATGCCGAGGCGCTTGCCCCGGTCAATCATAAATCGTCCGGCGCCTTTCCGGTTCAGGGACGGGACAATGAAGAGTCCTGATATCAGGAACATGAGGCACATGAAAAACATGTCGTTCCAGCCCACGAAAAAGTCCAGCGGCAACCAGCGAAGCGTATCGACGACGGGGGTCGAAGATTTCAAGTAATGATCGGCGTCATAGAAGCTGACGGTGTTGTAGGCCAGAGAAGCATGATGGGCGACCACCAGCAGGGTAACGCCGCTGCGCAGGTAGTCGATGGCAATGTCGCGTTTCAAAAATTCCTCCGGACGGCCGCTGGATCGTTCCGTTTGGCGATGGTCGGCTAAAAGCCGGATCTCCGGGCGGCGGCCGTCATGTCGTCGTCAGCACGGTGATCCGCTTTGCGGGCATCCGGCGTTTGACGGATGCGCAGTATAGGGAAACCCCGCCCGCCTGTCAACCAAATCGTGGCAAATCGTGGCAAATCCTGGCCTTGTCGCAATATTGGAAATCGCGACGTTTTTGATAAATTGACATGCAGTCGAATTTTATTTATGAATGATACGGTCATCAAAAATTTACGGGACCGCCGGGAGAATCTATGGAACGTTTATTGAAAGGATGTTTACTGTGTCTGGCCGTTCTTCTTTTTGCCGGCTGCACAGCGGTGAGTAATTATCTGGGATTCTGGCAGCAGAAGAAGGAGGCCAGAGAGGCATTCAGCCGCGAGCAGAGTGCGGAGTTGCTGATCCAGCTTGCTCCGGAGAATACCTATCTTCTCCTCGGCAAGCTCACTTTTAACCGGGAGCCCGCCGGGCCGATTCTTCTTCTGGCGGTTTCAGACCAATTCAAGAAAAGAGAAATTGCCGCCCGCGCTCCCATGCAGACGCCTCTTGATTATTACCAGATTTATCTGCCGGAAGGCGTTTATGACCTCTACTTCTTCGCCGACCTTGATGGAAACGGTTCATTCGAAGCGCATGAATGCGTGGGCAGCATGCCGGGACCCGTCACGATTGCAGAAAACAAAGTCAAAGACGGACTGTCCATCGCCGGACCGGATTTAAAACTCGATCTGGATTCTCCGGTGAAAACCGATCTGGTATTCACCGAAAAGGTCCGGCGGCATTCCTATGTCTACGAATCGCTGGATGATGAATTTTTCGATCCCCGGTACGGGGAGATCGGGCTTTATGACTTCAAGGTCTTCATGGCGCACACCCAGCAGTATATCTTTTCTTTCGAAACGGCGAATTATCAGAAGACGCAGGTGCTATTTGTGCATGGCGTCGCGGGAACGCCGCGGGACTTCAAATACCTCGCCCGCGGCCTCGACCGGAAGCGTTACCAGCCCTGGTTTTATTTTTATCCTTCCGGAATGCCCTTGAAAAAGCTGGGCGCCAACCTGGCCAACATCATCAAGTATGCCGAGGCAAATAATCCCGGCCGTCTGCGACGCCTCATCATTGTGGCTCACAGCATGGGAGGCCTGGTTGCCCTCTCCACCATCCGGCATTTGTCAACAGACGGCGTTCCGTCTTATCTGAAAGGATACGTCTCCTTCAACTCTCCCTACGGCGGCGTTGAGGCGGCGGCCTCCGGCATCAAATATGCGCCCGCCGTCGTGCCGTCCTGGCATGACGTGGCGGCGGGGAGCCCCTTTCTGAAAGAGCTTTATACAGGAAAGGCGCATCAGGAGATCCCCTTCTACCTGTTTTTCGGCTACAAGACCGGCGATAGCGGCGACGGCACCATCACCCTGCAAAGTCAACTGGAAGGGAATATCCATCTATCCGCGTATAAAAGTTATGGCTTCAACGCCTCGCATGTGGGCATTCTCCACGACGACCAGGTGCGTCATGTTTTTTACAAGACCTTGTCCGATCTCGACCGCGACTGACGGCGCATAAAGGAAACAACGGAAACACATCTTCAATCAATAAAACGGAACGGTTCTATTTGTTTTGTTTCCTCTGCGATTCTTTTATCCTTGGTCAAGGTTTATCGTCCGTGGTCGCCTCCGGCAGCAACGGTTTTAATAATGGAATAAGCTCGGCAACAAATGCCGATATGGCTCTTGCGGCATCCAGCCTGTCCCACAAGTACGCCGGGTCGCGGCTTTCGTTACGCGGCATAGAGTACCTCGTGCTCTGCACGCATCGAACGTCGGCGATAAGGATTGCGGATGGCTTCTTTTCTGCATACATGGAACGGGTGCGTCAAGATGGCCCTTCATTTCATCCATTAGCGCGATGACCGCCAACTCCTTTGCCTTGGCCTCCACATCAACCGTCATCTTCCGTCCCAACCAGCATGCCGGGACATCAGCCGGATCGATATAGTCGGCATGTGGTTTCGGATTGCCGCCCTGCCAACCGCCGTGAGGTGAAGAGATATGCCCGTAGAGTTCTCGCCCGATGTCTTTCCAGATGTCTTGGGCCAGTGTTGTCGCCTGTTCAACAGACAGGCCATCGGGATTGCAGCGGTGATGGTGAACATCATAGACAAACGGAATCGAAAAACATTCGCAGAACGATAATAGATCCCTGGGCGTGTAGCTGACGTCATCATTTTCCAGCGTCAGCCTTTTTCTGACAGCTTCCGACAGATGGGGCCATACATCTTTCAAGCGTTGCAATGTCCGGGATTTATCTCCATACACGCCGCCGGCATGAATGTTGATTATGTCCGCGCCCACGGCATCGGCCAGCATTCCTTGATATTCGAGTTCACGAAGAGAATTTGCGACGACCTGCGCATGGGGCGACGAAAGGACGACAAACTGGTCGGGGTGGAAACTGAGACGTATATCATTTTTGCGGGCAAAGGTCCGGGTTTCGTCCATCTTCTGCCGAATGTTGTTTCCTTCCGGGAGATCCTCCAGGCGGTACGCGACCGCCGGATGCGTCATGCGCGGGAAAAGCGGCGACATGATCCGGAAAGCCCCGATTCCCAAACGTTGGACCGTTTCAAGCGCTAGATGCAGATTATTTGTATTGTGCAGGCAGATTTCCGAGAGTTTTTGCAGTTGCCGGTCCCGAGGCAGCGCAAACAGGCTTTTGGCCGTGGTGGTGCGAAACGAAATCGGCTCTTTTTTAAACAGGCAACACAGGCCAAAGCGCATCAGGCATCTCCTTCTTGCCTGCGGCAAAAGTCGTAAGCGGCCCAGTAGCCGCACAGGCCGTGAACGCCGCCTCCGGGAGGGGTGGAGGACGAGCACAGGTAGATATTTTTTTCCGAGGTTCTGTACGGGTGAAGAGACGTAATGGGCCGGGTATAGAGCTGGCCCAGGTCCTGGAGGCCGCCGTTGATGTCTCCTCCCACGTAGTTGGCATTGTACTGTTCCATACCGATGGCGGAAAACGTGTGGCGGGCTAAAACGCAGTCCCGGAAACCCGGCGCGTAGCGTTCGATTCTGCTTTCCATCAGCGTCGATACATCCGCCGTCGATCCATGAGGAACATGGCAATAAGCCCAGGCCGTATGTTTCCCCGCAGGCGCGCGCGAAGAATCGAAAAGGCTTTGTTGGGCAAGGACGATATAAGGAGCTGACGGCACTGTCCCCGCATGGACATCGCGGATAGAGGCGGCAATCTCGTCGAAGGAGCCGCCCAGATGAACCGTGGCGGCCTTCCGGCAGATATCCGCTTTCCAGGGAATCGGCTCATGAAGGGCCCAATCCATTTTATAAACGCCCGGTCCGTAACGGAACCCGGCAAGCCTTTTGCGGTAAGATTCGGAGAGCCCCAGGCCTTCTATCTGGAGCAACTGACGGGGGGTGACATCGAAGAAATAACATCCAGCCTTTGGTAAATCAGCCATAGAGGCAATCCGCCGATCCGTAACAATCTCGCCGCCGCCACTTAGGAAGCAATCGGCCAGCGCGTCGGCCAGTTTCCGGGAGCCGCCCCGAATGATGGGCCATCCCACGGTATGCGCCAGGGTGGCCAGTACAATGCCGAAGGCGGCCGTTGCCGTTTGTCCCAGGGGGATCATGGCGTGGGCCGCAAGGCCCGCAAAAAGCGCCCGTGTCCGATCACTTTGAAATTGTGTTTCCGCGAGATTCTTGAGAGAACGAAGCGCGTGGAAGGCAAAGCGGGCCATCAGGAAAGGGCTTGCCGGAAAGCCAAAAGGCTTCAGGATGTCGGCCAGAAGTCTTTGCTCACCATCCACAAAGGGTTGTAAAAGTTTTTTGTACGCCTTGCCGTCGTCGCCCATGGCATCGGCGGTGATCTCAAGGGACCTATGAAGGAAAAGGGCCGATCCGTCGTCAAAGGGATGGGCCAGAGGAATCTCCGGTTGTATCCACTCCAGGCCGTATTGCGGCAGATTGAGCTGCTGGAAAAATGGAGACGCGAGCGACAGAGGCTGTACGGCGGAACAGACATCATGATGAAAGCCGGGAAGGGTCAGTTCCGCGGAACGGGAGCCGCCGCCGATGGTCTTTGCCGCCTCCAGAAGTAAGACGGCATTGAATTGGCGGCCAAGGGCAATCGCCGCAGCCAGTCCGTTTGGGCCCGCGCCCACGACAACCGCATCGTAATGATTTCTCTTGGGCATCAGGGGTTCCCTTTCCGCTTCCGGCTCAAGGCCATGAAACATTTCTTCAGTAGATAGACGGGCATATACAGAGAAGAACGGATGGCCGCGCTGTAGCGAAGATTGGCGAAGTTGCGCCACTGGACGTCCGGATCGATGAGGATGTTTTGCTGCGCCACCTCGCCATGGGTTCCCAGACGGCGCGCCAGATTGCCGAGCGTTTCATGCCAGAAGCGGTCTTCCTGCGCCGCCGCGCCCAGACGAAACCCCAGTTCCATCAGGGGATCGCTTGCCCGAAACAGCGGATGGACCTGAATGCAGGCTGCGTCCTTTATCCGAAAACAACTGAAAGTAATCCAGCCGGAAAGGATATGCCCGCCGGCGGTCATGAAGCTAAAGGATGTGTCGTCGGCATGAATGACCGTGAGGCCTGTGGCCAGGACAAGCCCCCCGGGAAGCGCCAAATTAAGCAGTGCCGTTGTCCCCGGACCAATGGAAGCATTCTCCGAGGTGAACAGAGCATTTCCTTTGGGCCAGAAGGATGCGAATTCAGAGCGCCAAAGCGATACGATCTGCCGGGGCTCCAAATCCGTTGCGTGAAGACGCAGACGGTATCTTTTTTCCCAAAGCCTGCCGAAGCCGTTTACCGGGCCGAATGCTCGCCTTCCATGGACGTTGATGTTCATGGCCCCTGCGGGAATGGCTGAAAGGGACAGGCGATCAACGGATTTTGCCCAGCCGGGCAGTGGTAGTGTCTTACCGGTGGCCGGCAAGCGGCCGGGCGTAAGGCCGCTTTTTTCCAGAAAACGCCGGCAGCACAGGGCGTCTTCTTCATCGGTATAGAGCGTTATTAACCTGTCGAGACCTGTCAGATGAAAGACATCCCAAAGCGAGCCGGAAAGTCCGCAGGCGGATACGGCGATCCGTTTCCGGGCGGCCTTGGTTGCATTTATGACCAACAGGCCCGCCCCTTCCGTATCCGTTTGGGCGAGGGCCGAGAGGTTCAGAAGGATGCGCAAGGCTTCCGCCATTGCCTTGTCAAAGGCACTGGAGAGTATTTTTTCACAGGAGCCCGTGAGATGACCTTTTATATCCAGAATGACCGTATCATCACCCGCCTTTCTGGATACCACAACACAGGCATTGCCTGGTTTTGGACTGCCGGAAAGGGGGGCGTCCGCAGATGCCGGCGCCGGGACTGTTAAATGACCTTCGTCGTCCTGCACTTCGGCGAAAACGTCAACCGGATGGGTTTCCGCCAGCCGATGGCGGGCCAGATGCAACCGGTTGGAAAATCCGGGGAGCAGCCGCAGGGCAAGGTCCACAAAGGGATTGCTTCCCATCCGGTCGAGAAAGGCAAGCTGGCTTGCCCGTCCCACAATGGCCTGGGCATACGTCGGGTAGGCATGCGTCAATTCCTGAAGCTTGTAAAGGGGCTTGTTGAAGGCCCGGATGGCCTGGAGCTCGTGGATGACTTCCGCCGCCCCTTCGCCCAGGATGTGGGCGCCGACAATTCGGCCGCCCCCGTCGCACAGGATTTTGGCCATGCCGGTTTCCTGGCCGTCGATAAGGGCGCGGCGCATGCCGCCGTAGGGAAAGCGATAGGTCGTAAGCTTGCGTCCGCAGCGCGCATGGGCTTCCTCTTCCGTCAGGCCGATCCAGGCCAGGGGAGGCTCCGTAAAGACGACATACACGTTGTTGCGGTAATCGACGCTGCGCTTCACGGGCAGCAGGGCATTGGTCGCCGCGACAATGGCCTGGGCCTCTGCCGTTGTTGCCAACTGATAGGGGCCTGCGATGTCTCCGCAGGCGTAGATGTTGGGAGCGGTCGTCCGGAGTCTGCGATCGGTCATGATGCCGCGGGCATTGAAGTTCACACCCGCTTTCACAAGATCAAGCCCCTCCAGATCGGGCTTCCTACCCACGGCAACAAGCAGGTTTTCCGCTTCGATTTCTTCTGGAAGACCATCATCTCTCTGATATTTGAGCACGGCTCTGTCCTGCCGGTTGAAAACATTCATTGCTTTTGCGCCGGTGAGCAGCCGGACGCCTTCCCTGCGCAGTGAACCAAGCAACTGATTGACCAGTTCCCGGTCCGCCGAAGGGAGCAAGCGCGTGGCCATTTCGACGACGGTGGTTTCCACCCCCAGCCGCGCAAAGGCGGAGGCATACTCCAGACCATCAACGCCGCCGCCAAGGATGAGAAGTGATCGGGGCAGGTCTTCCAGATCATAAAGGGACTCGTTGGTGAGATAGTTCACGGACGAAAGTCCCGGAATGTTGGGAATCAAGGGTGATGTGCCGGTGGCGATGATAAATTTTCGCGCCGAGAAGATCCGCCCGTCTACCGAAATGCGATGCGCATCAAGAAAGGTGGCTGCGCCCGAGATGATCCTGATGCCTATCGCCTCGAACGTTTCCGGGAGATCCTTCTCATAGGCCCGTTTGACGATCGAGCGAATGTGAGGCATGATGCGCCGGCCCTGGATTTTTCCCGCCGAATCGGCAAGCAGGCCCAGGCGCTCCAGATGCGAAATCTCATGACGCGTGTGACTCATGCGGATCAGCGTCTTACTGGGGATGCAGGTGGTGTTCGTGCAATTGCCGCCAACCTTGTTTTTCTCGACGACAGCCACACGCCTGCCCAGGCCGCTTACCGTCACGGCGGAAACCATCCCGGCAATGCCGGCGCCGATGACGATCAGGTCATAGTCATAGTTATAGGGCGGATTCATAAGCATCTCTTGTTTTTCAGGGCATGGACAACCAGAAAAATACGATTCATCAGCCATTTCTGTCGGGTGTAAAATCCCGCGGGTGTCTTACTGGCCTTGAAAATCTGAAGTGGATTATAGCGCAGCCTCACAAATTCGTCGCAGACATCCCGTTCCATCCTCTGACCTCTCCTAAGAAACTTAACTGCCGGCAAGGGTTTCGCTGGCGGCATGTGCTTAGTTCCCCTCTTTTACTTGTGCCCTTCAGGGTGCAAAGAGGGAAGAGATTTTATGCAGAATTGCACTGCCTAAAAAACCCCCCTTAAGACCACCTGAAGGTGGCGCGAAGGGAGAAGAAGAAACCGTGGCCATTGCCCTGTATACCGCGTGATGAAGAGTTCCGGCTGTGTCCATGCGCGCCTGTTTTATTGTGTCAACACGTCTTTGTCAACAAAGCTGAAAATCTCTTCATTGGCGGGTATGTCCGCCATGGAGTGGCCGTAATGCGCAAACCGGACGGTTTGAGATTTGTCGATCAGCACCTGTGCGGGGAGCCTTCCCAGTTTGAAGAGTTTGACCTCCTGTCCGTATAACTTCAACACCCGGTGCTCCGGATCGGGCAGGCCGACAAAGGGCAGGTTCTCTTTTTCCCAGTACGTCCGGAAAGCCTCCGGTTTTTCGGGCCCGGCCACCAGTATTTCCAGATCACGCTTGACGAATTCCTGATAATCGCGGCGCAACTGCGCCATGTGCGCGCGGCAGAACGGTCAGAAAAACCCTCTGTTGAAAACGACCAGAACATGTTTACGTCCTGCATAGTCGGATAACGATACGCTCCGTCCGCTGAAATCTTCCAACGTAAAGTCCGGCGCCTTTACGTTGAGTTCGACTTTGGGCATGCCGAAAACCTCCTTTTTTTCAATGAAAAATGGAAAGTGTTGGGCTGTGTAAACCGGGGGAAGAACTCCCCCGGTTTCATGGGTCTTATTTACTGATGCCTTTCTTCTGAAAGGATCAGACAGTTATTACGCTTTCCACAAACCGTGCAGGTTGCAGTATTCCCTCGCCGTAATCGTTGCGGCTTCAATGGGGAAGAATGCTTCCGGGGCCTGGCCCGGCGCCAGGAACTGGCGGCAGGATTTGCCGTCTGCGATCACTTCGATCCATTCGATGTAGTGCTTTTCTTCCATCGGATGAGCCACGCTGCCGATTTTTACCTTGACGCCGCCCGGAACTTTTTCAATCACCGGAACGTGCTTTTCTTTTGCAGCATCCGTTGTGTTTTCCGTCAGCTTTTTCATGGGCTGATTGCAACAGACCAGCTCGCCTTTTCCATCGTGCAGCACGGCCACGATATGGCCGCATACGTCACATTTAAAAATTTCGTTTCTTTGTGCCATAATGAACCTCCTTGTTTTAGTATGATTAATCGACTTTTTTAAACATCTTGCCTTTGGCGCCGCAGATTGGACAGGCCTCCGGCGCTTCTTTTTCCACAGTGTACCCACAAACCGGACAGACATAATAGCTGTAGGCTTCTTTTGCGCCATCCAGATTGTCCAGCGCCTGCTGATAAAGGGCGGCATGAATTTTTTCCACTTCATTGGCAAAGTTAAAGGAACGCTCCGCCTCTTTGTGGCCTTCCGCTTTGGCCGCTTCGATCATGCCCGGATACATGCTTTTGAATTCGTGCGTTTCGCCGGCGATGGCCTCCTGAAGATTTTCCTTTGTGGAACGAATGCCTTTCATCGCCCGTAAATGAGCATGGGCGTGAACGGTTTCCGCTTCCGCGGCGGCCCGGAACAGTTTTGCGGCCTGCGGAAATCCTTCCTGGTCGGCTTTGGCCGCAAAGGCCAGATATTTGCGGTTCGCCTGAGATTCTCCGGCAAAAGCCTCTTTCAATGCATCTTCTGTTTTTGACATTTTTTTCTCCTCCATTAAATTTATTTAAAATCACGCCAGGTCAAAGCGGTCCAGGTTCATGACCTTGTTCCATGCCGCCACGAAATCCTGTACGAATTTTTCCTGAGAATCCTCACACGCATAGACTTCCGCGATGGCCCGAAGCTGGGAGTTCGCGCCGAAGATCAGATCCACGCGGGTGGCGGTCCACTTCAGTTCGCCCGTTTGGCGATTGCATCCTTCAAACACGTCTGCGTCTTTCGATGCCGCCTTCCATTCCGTGCCCATGTCGAGCAGGTTCACAAAGAAATCGTTGGTGAGCGTTTGGGGCCGCGAGGTAAAAACACCGTGCCGGGACCCGCCGAAATTTGCGCCCAGCACACGCAGACCGCCGATGAGGACCGTCATTTCCGGCGCTGTCAAAGTCAGAAGCTGCGCTTTGTCCACCAGCATCTCCTCAACCGAGACGGCATAGGCGGCCTTCTGATAGTTGCGGAAACCGTCGGCTTTCGGTTCGAGCACGCCGAAGGAGGCCTCATCAGTCTTTTTCTGCGAGGCGTCCATACGCCCCGGCGCAAAGGGAACCGATATTTTGTAACCGGCGTTTTTCGCCGCCTGCTCGACGCCGGCGCAGCCGCCCAGAACAATCAGGTCGGCCAGCGACACCTTCTTGTCGTCCGTTTGAACCTTGTTGAAAGCTTTCTGGATGCGCTCCAGGGCCTTGAGCACTTTCGCGAGCCTTGCGGGCTGGTTGACTTCCCAATCCTTCTGAGGCGCAAGCCGAATGCGAGCGCCGTTGGCGCCGCCGCGCATGTCGGAACCGCGGAAGGTGGAAGCCGACGCCCAGGCGGTCGAAACGAGTTCCGCTACGGACAGGCCTGAAGCAAGAATCTCAGCCTTAATGGAGGTAATGTCCCGCTTGTTGATCAACTTGGAATTGACAACGGGGATGGGATCCTGCCAGATGAGCTCTTCTTTCGGAACTTCCGCTCCGAGATAGCGCGAGCGCGGGCCCATGTCGCGGTGGGTTAGTTTGAACCATGCGCGGGCAAAGGCGTCGGCAAATTGCTTGGGGTTTGCCTGGTAGCGCCGCGCAATCGGCTCGTAGATCGGGTCGAAGCGAAGCGAGAGATCCGCCGTCGTCATCATGGGGCGGCGCTTCTTCGACGGGTCGTGCGCGTCTGCCACCATGTCTTCTTCTTCCACGTTTTTAGCCAGCCACTGATTGGCGCCGGCGGGGCTTTTGACCAGTTCCCACTCGTATTTGAAGAGCACCTTGAGATAGCCCATGTCCCAGGTCGTCGGGTTCGGTTTCCAGGCGCCCTCGATACCGCTGCCGATCGCATCGCCGCCTTTGCCGCTTTTGAAGCTGCTCTTCCAACCAAGGCCCTGTTGTTCGAGAGGTGCGCCTTCCGGCTCGGGTCCCACATGAGTTGCAGACCCTGCGCCATGGCATTTGCCGAAGGTATGTCCGCCGGCAATGAGCGCGACGGTCTCTTCGTCATTCATCGCCATGCGCGCGAAGGTTTCCCGGACATCGCGGCCGGAGGCGACCGGGTCGGGGTTGCCGTTGGGGCCTTCGGGATTGACGTAAATCAATCCCATCTGCACGGCGGCCAGCGGGTTTTCAAGATCGCGCTCGCCGGAATAGCGATTGTCGCCCAGCCATTTATCCTCAGAGCCCCAGTAGATGTCTTCCTCGGGCTCCCAGACGTCCACGCGCCCGCCGCCAAAACCGAAGGTTTTAAACCCCATCGATTCCAATGCGCAGTTGCCCGCGAGGATCATGAGATCGGCCCAGGAGATTTTTTTGCCGTATTTCTGTTTGATCGGCCACAGTAGCCTACGCGCTTTGTCGAGGTTGACGTTATCGGGCCAGGAGTTTAAAGGGGTGAGACGCTGATTACCCGTTCCCGCGCCGCCGCGGCCGTCACCCATACGGTAGGTGCCTGCGCTGTGCCACGCCATCCGGATGAAGAGCGGTCCGTAATGACCCCAGTCGGCCGGCCACCAGTCCTGTGAGTTGGTCATGAGCGCATAGAGATCTTTTTTGATTGCAGGAAGGTTCAGTTTTTTGAATTCCTTTGCATAGTTGAATGCCTCGTCCATCGGATTGCTAAGCTTTGAGTGCTGATGAAGGATTTTCAGGTTTAAAGAATTGGGCCACCAGTCACGGTTCGACGTTCCTCCACCGGAAATAGGTTTGCTCATCCTGCCGGTTACCGGGCACTTGTTTTCTTCTGTCATACGATTTCCTCCTTTCATCATGAGAGTTGGTTAAAACGTTGCATAATTCTGTAGCTCGGAATGATTCTAGATTAAACCATATTAAAACCGTTCATCATCCTTCCTTCACCGCCGGTTTTTTATGAGCCGTTCCGTTGTGAAATGAGAAGGCTAATCAGGCCGCTTCAGACAGTCGCGGCAGTATCCGTGAAATTCCATCCGGGTATCGGTAACGACAAACCCCGATCTTCTGGCGATGTCTCTGGGTTCAAGGGTTGCGGGAAGTCGATAGTCCACAATTTTACCGCACCGGTTGCAGATGAGATTAATATGGTCGGATGGATCGACGTCGTAACGGTTTTCCATCCGGTCGAATTCCATTTGTTTGATCAGGCCGTTTTCCGAAAATTCCTTCAGTGTCGCATAAACGGTGGAAAGACTGACGCGCTTTGCTTTTTTGCAGGCTTCATTGAAAATTAACGTGACGCCCGGATGCCCGTCGCAGTTTTCCACCAGCACGTCGATGATCGCCAGACGTTGCGGCGTGAGTTTCAGGCCTTTTTCTTTTAACTGGCTGATAAGATCTTCTTTCAATTTCACTTCCACTTCGGAATCATTCCAGTTTGTATTTCTCAATAATCCAAACCGTCATGCGTTGTCAAGCTGTTTTTTTAAACGCTTCTCAACAACCAAATCCCGTCAGCTTGTCAGATCCGTTTGTCTTTCTGATCTCTACCCCGTATGGACGGTTACGTTTTCCGGTCCAGTTCGTTGCGCACGGTGACGCCCAGTTTTTCCATGATATAAGGCTTTCTCACATAAGCCCCTGCGCCGAGCGCCTGGGCGGCCGAGACGCGCGCCGACTCCGAAAAGCCGCTGACAATAATGGCTTTCTGTTTCGGATGAATTTCCAGAATGCGCTTATAGGTATCGAGACCGTCCAGACCAGGGTCCATAATCATATCCAGGACAACCAGGTCCACCCGATGGGACTTCAAATACTCGAGAGCTTCCTCACCGCTCGCGGCGGCGGTCACTTTGTAATTGAGATTTCCCAGCATGATAGAGGCGAGTTCTCTTTGCTCCCTGATGTCATCCACCACCAGAATCGACTCTTCTCTTCCCAGATAGTCGGACATCGGCAAAGCAGCGGATGACGCCGTGACTTCCTGGCGTGTAATCGGCAGGTAAAGGGTTACCGTTGTTCCTTTCCCCTTTTTGCTTTGCACATCGATATACCCCTGATGATCCTTGACCGTTCCCCAGACAACGGCCAGGCCCAGGCCGGTGCCGCTTCGTCCCATGACTTTCTTCGTATAGAAAGGTTCAAAAATATGTTTCAAATCTTCATCGGAAATACCTTCTCCGGTGTCGGTAACGGTCAGCGTCACATAATCGCCCTCGCGGACATCATCATAGCCTTGAACCGGGCGGTCCAGATGCCTGTTGGATGTCATTACCGTCAGCAGTCCTCCTTCAGGCATGGCTTCTGCTGCATTGACCAGCAGGTTCATGAATGTTTTGGATATATGGGAAGGGGAGCCTTTGATATTCAGGAGGTCCTGCGCCAGTTTGAATTGTATGCGCACACGGGGGAAGGCGCTTCTCAGATGCTCAAATTCCGGCGTATTCTGATAATCTGAAATAACGGCATTCAGATTGAGAACGTTTTGCGTTTGAATGCCTCTTCTGGCCAGCGTCAACAGATCCTGAACAATCGCCGCGGCCCGTATGCCGCCCTGCATGAGCTTTTCAACATGATTACGCAAAGGACTGGCATCGGGAATATTCAGCAGGAGCAATTCGGAATAACCGACCAGAATGCCGAGGATGTTGTTGAGATCATGAGCAACGCCGCCGGCCAGCGTTCCCAGAGCCTCCATTTTTTCCGCCTGCTGGAGCCGCCGCTGCAAGCGCATATGGTCTTCTTCGGCTTTCCGGCGTCGTGTGATATCATTCAGATGAGCCATTATCAAGTCAGGCCCGACAAAGACCCATGTCACAATCAGAATTCGAGGCTTCTTAAAACTTTCGGAAACCAGTTCCCTTTGCACAACGGTTTTTGCCTCGAAGCATCGATTCATATCCGCCAGGATATCCGGCCTGTTTTTATACATCTCACCGGCCGTCAGGTTCAGATATTTGGCTGCATCGCCCTTTGTCAGAACATCAGCGGCGATGTTGTAATCTTTTAAAATGAAAGTATCTCCCGACTGCTGCCATGTAAAAGTGGGTACGGGATTATTTTGATACTGCGTTCGAAAGCGGGCCTCGCTGTCTGAGAGTTTTTCCTCGAAACGTTTGCGCTCCGTAATATCTTTGGATGAGCAAATGACGTTGTGCGCTTCCCCTTTTTCATTTTTGACGGGCGTTATCGTTGTCACGTAATACCGGTCGCCATCCGGACGCGGGACGCGCACTTCAATAACCTTCTGAACCCCTTTGCGGAACACTTCCATCAAAGGCGCCATGCGCTTTTCCGCTTCATCTTTGGAAAAAACATCCCAAATGGTCTTGCCGATAATCTCTTCGACAGCCTTGCCGACTCCTGAGGCAAAGGCTCTGTTGACATAAGTATATTGTCCTGCCGGTGTGAATGAGAAGGTGGGGTCAGGCGATTCTGAAAGAAGAACCCGGTATTTTTCTTCGCTTGCCCGCAGGGCGTCCAGCGTTTTTTTGCACCCGGCTTCTGTATCTTCCAGATTTCGTATTTTTTGTTGCAGCAGAGAAATTTCTTCGATCAATTCGGAATGCGTCTTGTTCAGACTGCTCATGGTCGTCCCCTGAAGGAATCATTTACGGCAACTTGCGGATGCCTCAACCATCCATAGAACTGTCGGAAGAAGGTCCGTCATCCTCTACTTTATTTTTTGCAACATTTCGCCCATCATCCTGTGGACCAGATTGATCGCTTTGAGCGGACGGATCATCACCTTGAACTCGGTAATTCTGCCGTCTTCGCCCCAGGTGATCATATCCACACCGTTAATGGAAATACCGTCGATCACGGTTTGAAATTCCAAAACGGCATTGTTGCCGGAGATGACTTCGCGCAGATATTGAAAGGTGTCGTTATTGAGAACATGCAGCGCCGCCGTCAGATACAGGGCCGTTATCGGCTTTCCCGCCTGCGGCGTATGAACCACCGGAGAATGAAAAACCACGTTGTCGGCCAAAATGCTCTCCAGTGCCGCCGCGTCCTTCGTGTCAACCAATTGATGCCATGCTTTAATCGTATCCGAAATCATCACAACTCTCCTTTTAACCTAACAGCCTGCAGCCTAATAGTCTTTCTTATGGTACAATCAATTTGGAGGCTTCCTGACGTTCCATTTCCCGCGCTTCCGCAATCATTTCCTGAACGGTTTTTTCAATGGCCTCCGGAAGTTTCGCGACGGCTTCTTCCAGAGTTTTCGCCCCTTCGATCATGCAGTGAACGGGAACCGGCCCGTTGGGGGACATCAACTGAGCCATGCCGGTGTAAATGGTTTCGCGGTTTGCATCGACTGATCCGTCCAGTTTGACGGGGGTCAGACGGCGGATGGATACATATGTCATATCAGAAAACGATTCTTCTTTATAAAGGTTATTGGCATCGATTTTAATACTGGTTATTTTGGATTCGCTCATGGAACTGTCTCCTTTAGGTTTGGGGTTGACCCCGAAAATCGACAGGCAAGACCACTCGACAGCCCATGTATTTCCGGATCATTCATTATTTTTCTTCGTACAACGAAAAAAAGAAATGGTCAAGGAATATGGAAGATTACACAACTTAGCCAAATGGTGGGGCACTGGAAAATATTGCCGGCGAATATGAAGATGAATTTCCGCCTGCACGTAAAACGGCCACATTGGACGGCAAGCGGATCAGAGATCTTTTTTCGGTTTATAATACGGATAGAGCTTCTCTGCGCAGTCCGGACAGATACTGTGGGAAAAAAGCGCATCGGAATGTTCGGAAATATAAGATTCAATCTGTTTCCAGTAGCCTTTATCATCGCGGATTTTTTTACAACTGGTGCAGATCGGCAGCATGCCACTTAAGACTTTGACCTCGGACAGGGCTTTTTTCAACCGGGCAATCAACTTCTCTCTTTCAACCGCCGCCTCTCTGATCTCGGTAATATTACGGGATACGCCGTGAACACCGGTGACTTCGCCCTGTTCGTCCGTCACAGCCCGGATGATATTCTCCAGCCAGACCAAAGACCCGTTGCAGTGATGATAGGCGGCTTCAAAGGTCACGGTTTTAGCGGGTCCCTTGGGATTCTGACGTTCAAGGGTTAGTAATTGATCCACCGCGGCTCTGGCATTGGCCATGGATTCCGCCGTCATGATGTTGTCCGCCCCCCGTCGAATGGCTTCATCCGCCGTCATGCCGAGGGCGGCTTCGACGGACGGACTCAGATAGGAAAACATCAGATTCCTGTCCATGGTCCATACGATGTCGCTCATCCCCTCTGTAAGGAACCGGTATTTGGCTTCGCTTTTTTCGAGAGCGTCTTCCGCTTTCTTGCGGGCGGTTACATCAATCAAAGAGACGATCACCCGCACCAACTTTCCCTCCTGGTCCCATTGCGGTTGAGCGCTGGTCAAAAACCAGTGGACCTCGCCGATTTCCGGATGAACCATGCCGTAGATCAAATTGTTGATGGCGGTATTACGCGCAATGGCCAGATTGGACGGGTATTCTTCGGGCGGCAACACCGTGCCGTCTTCCCTCAAATACTTCAAGTTGCCAACCTGATACATCTGATTCCAGATATGTTCTTCCAGAACCCCCGCATACTGCCTGGCAATGCTGTTGCTGATCAACACCTGACCATCCGGCGACCGGACGACAATGCCGATCGGAATGTCTTCAATGAGCTTCCGGTAGTTTTCTTCACTGCTTTGGACAGCCGCCTCCGCGAGTTTGCGGGCGGTAACATCCATCATCGATCCGACAATCCGGACGGGCAAGCCTTTATCATTGCGGATAATCTGGCCTCGATCAATGACATCTATGTAACGGCCATCCGCGCAGAGGAACTTATATTCCTCTACCCAGACGCTCGAAACACCCTTCAGAACGGACCGGACATCGGCCAGAATCCGCTCCCGATCCGCCGGATGCAGGCGGTTTCGCCACCACCGGTAATGCTCTTCTTTTTCAGGAAATCCCAGAATTGTCCGGTGCGATTCGCTAAGCCAGACAGTTCGGGACGCAATGTCCCAGTCATAGATGGCGTCGTTGGCCGCCTGCAATACAAGCTGAACCCTCTCTTCGTTAAGCAGATCATCGGTCATCTTCTTCCGGTCGGCCAGTTGCCTTTCCAGTTCCGAAATACGCCGGTTCGCCTCTTCCAGGGCGGCGCTGCATGGGTCATCGAATTGATTTCGGTCTTTCATTTACGGGTTCCTCAATATATCGCTCAATAATATTTTTCTTTGTTGAGATGATGTCAGGCGGGTCATTTGTTTTTTTTCAGAAAATATTCGCCATAGACTTTTGAAGCGCATTCCGGACAGATACAGTGCGAAAAGAGCGCCTCCGAATGTTGAGTAATATAACTTTCCATTTGATTCCAGTACCCCTGGTCGTCGCGTATTTTCTTGCAATGTGCGCAGATGGGCAGCATCCCGCTTAACTTTTTGACTTCCGAAAGGGCCGCCTGCAATTCACAGATCAGTTTTTCTTTTTCTTCTTCCGCCTGCTTCTTGTCGGTGACATTCCGTGCGACACTATGGAAGCCAACGACTTTGCCTGCGCCATCCCGGATGAAACTGACAACAACGTTTAGCCAGACGATGGAACCATTACAGTGACGACAGGCGACCTCCAGAGAGACGGATCTGCCGATGCGATGAGGATCCTGTTCACGGCGCATCATCTCCCCGTTGATGATGTCAAGGGTGTGAGCGTAAGATTCCTCCGTCATAAACAGTTTGCCGGGGTCATGGCCCAGAACGGTTTCCCTGGAATATCCCAGAACCGATTCAATGGAGGGGCTGATATAAGTGACCATCATATTTTCATCGAGCGTCCAGACGATATCGCTCATTTGCTCCGTCAAAAACCGGTATTGGGATTCACTTTCCCGGAGCGCTTCCCGAGCTTTCTTCTTTTCAGTAATGTCCCGGGTGGTTCCGCGGTAGCCGATGGGTTTTCCCGCCGCATCCCGGATCAGAGCCGCGGACATTTCAATAAAGAACCGGCTGCCGTCCTTGCGGATGATTTCGTATTCATCAATGATAGCCGGCTTGCCGGTCCGGTAAATTCGTCGGAATACTTCATTGACCCTTGCGACTTCTTCCGGACTTGAGTACTGGGTGTTGTTCATTCCGATGAATTCTTCCCGCGCATAACCGAGCCGTCTGGAACCGACTTCATTGGCATAAGTAATAGTGCCTTCCAGATCGTTTTCAAAGCACCCGTCGGCAATGTTTTCCATGAAATCCCGGTAGCGCTCCAGTTCATCGAGATATTTTTTTCTTTCGGTCACATCCCGGCTGATTCCCCGGAAACCGATGGGCTCTCCCCGGTCATCCCGAATCAGGGAAACGGACATATCCACATACCGGATCTGACCCGACCGGGTGAACTGCTCATAATTGTGGACGACGGCAGGCTTTCCGCTGCGATAGATTTCATTGAAAAATTTGAAAATGCGCTTTGCTTCCTCGGGCGGGGAATACTGGCGGTGACTCATCCCGATCATTTCATTCCGGCGGTAGCCACTATGCAAGGATGCGATTCCATTAATATAAGTGATATTACCGGCGAGATCCGTCTCATAGCATTCATCGCTGATGTTTTCCATGAACTCCCGAAAACGTTCTTCACCCCTGCGCAACCCCTCTTCAATCTCTTGATGCTCTTTCAGCGATTGTTCAAGTTCAGAGATGCGGCGATTGGCCTCAGCCAGTTGGCCGATCAATTGAGATATGGTTTCTTCTTCACGGTTCATCATCTATCTTTGCCTATTGACTTATAAATCGCCCAAAAATCCTTTAACTTGAGCCCAGCGGGAAGAAAAGAGCGACAAGCAG
The DNA here is from genome assembly GCA_963682105.1 of Smithellaceae bacterium. Lineage (GTDB taxonomy): Bacteria > Desulfobacterota > Syntrophia > Syntrophales > Smithellaceae > UBA8904. Next base: position 4,540,260 of record OY821638.1, on the reverse strand, counting down.
GTATATGTTTGTCTTTATCAATAAACCGCGATGGCACGCAATACTTTTTCCGGCGTATTTTTTCAGGGCACATCTCAAAGATTGCAGGCAAGGGAGAAAAAAGAGCAAGGGGTTGCAACCCCTTGCTCTAAATTCTTGGTCTGAACCCACTGTTCTTGATTTAACCCAGCGACCGGCGGATAAGGCTGTAGAGATATTTTACTTCTTCGTCGGGCAGGCCTGCGCCGAACGTGTAAAGCCCCCGGCGGTGTTTGATCGTTATGCCTTTTGATCTTGCAAGGCTCGCCAGAGTCGCGGCCCATGAGGGAAGAGGCCTCATCGGCCTTACGGTGTTATCGGCAGAGCTCTTCATGGCGCGCGTCCGGAATTCCATAGCAGCCTGCTCGGATCGGCTCTTCACCGTTCCGTAATCCAATCCGGTCATGTCGGCCGCTTCAATGGATATGGCTTTTTGCCGCCAGGCGCGCTGCTCGGTAATCTGAATATGTCCGTCCGCAATCAGAATCTCCGTATAACCGCGTTTTCCAAGCGCAGCGCGAACGGCGGACATCAGGGGAATCAGACCGAATACCAGTAAAATGATACCCGTAAGAATCCACTGCACCGGTTCCGGTGTGCCCGAGTGTTGAAAAAAATCCATCAGATCGGGCAGAACATAATAAAGAACGCTCAGGACAACAACCAACGGAAGCAGCATGATAACGCGAAAACCGCGGCGGGGAACCCGAATTTGCAGTCTGCCGGACGTCATTTCCACTTTGCTTTGCATGGTGACAGGCTGCGCGGCCCAGACATCTTCGTCACTTTCGTGCAGCCGCTGAGCCAAAGGTTTGTCCACCTCTCCCGGCGCCAAAATGGCCTTGTGATCGGTTGTTGCATCTTCCAGGGGCAGATTGAGGAAGATCGCCAGTTGGCGGGCCTCCTCCAGAGAAACGGCGTAATTTGCGTTTGATGAAATCCTGAGATCGCACGCGGTATCGGCATTCTTAAGGACAACCGGATAGGTATCCGGAGAATCGGAGTCGCCCGCATCAAATCCCAGTTCAACCGACTGAAACGTATTGATCGGAAAGGAGCGGCTTTGAATCAAAACCGACAGCAGGCTTCTATTCCGCAGGATGGCCCCTTGCGCCTTGTCGATGACAATCCGGCTGCGTCCGAAAACAAACAGGCCGCCTGCAACCGCAAAGACCAGCCCCCCAAAAGCCAGCCCCAGTCTCGCCCACAGGTTCATATCAGGTTCGGTAAAACAGGGAATCAGTCCCGCCGCCGCAAACAGAACGAACAGCCCCGCGCCCAGAAACGGCAGGCCAAAAATCGACAGGCACCCGCCGCCTTCCCGAATTTCCATCCGCGTATCCGAAAACAACTCAACCGCCATATCCTATCCACCATTTCCTACGAACCACGAGCTACCGACTGAAAAGCTTTCCACCTCCGCCGGGAGGATGCGTCGCAATTCCATTTTTGTCATTCCAGACAAGCGAAGCGCGATCCGGCTTGTGCCCTTCAGGGTGAATCCAGGAATATTAAAGAGTTCTGGATACCGGCTTTCGCCGGCATGACAACTTCTTGGGTAATTTCCCCTATTACGACACAGTCTCCGGCGTAGGACACCATCTACCATTCGCTATGAGCTACGAGCCACGAGCTACGAACGTCCCATTGCCCATCGCCTATAGCCCATCGCCTTTTATCTATCCCCCATCCCCCATCCACTATCCACGATATCTTTCTTCCAGCGCCTTTCTATCCGGAATCCCGCTGCGGCCGCCAATTTTCGTGCTAACCAGTCCCGCCGCCCAAGCGCCCAGATCCAGCGCTTTTTCAGCGTTCCATCCGCGCACAATCCCGTAAGTCACCCCCGCATGAAAAATATCCCCGCAGCCGGTCGTATCAATTGCCTGTACCGGATAAGCTTCTTTGCGGATAAAACGTCCGTCAATCAAAGCAACATACCCTTTTTGGCCCAGGGTGACACCCGCCCATTTTACGCCCAGATCCGCCAGTTTCCGGCAGGTTTCTTCCGGCGTTTCAGCAAATGCGTTGGAGAAAACTTCCGAGGTAATAAAGCAGTCGCTTACCCTGGCCATGTCAAGCATTCCGTCGCGCAATGTTCCGGCGTCCACAATGACGGGAACTCCTGCGGCTCTGGCTTTGCGGCAGGCAAAGACAGAAGCCTCGGCAAACAAGCCGTCGGTATGCAACGCTGAACTTTGCAAGAGGATGTCGAGATTGATTTCTTCAGGCTGCAGTGGCAAACCGGTCGGTCTCTGCCAGAAAATCGTCCGGCGGGCTTTCGACGGTTCGCTGAGAATAAAAGCGAATTGCGAGTGACACCGGTCCCGAATTTGGACGCCCCCTGTATCAACGCCTTCTTCCTCAAGGAATGCGAGAATTCTTTGCCCGAAGTCATCATCGCCTGCCACACCGGCCATAAAACAATCAAGGCCCCAGCGTTTCAGCGCCACGAGCGCGGTTGCGACCGGTCCCCCGCCCTGCACGACCAGAGACGTAAATTCGCATTTTATATCCGGCGGAGGATAGGAAGGCGTAAGACCGATATAATCCAGTGAACACTGGCCGACGCCGAAGACATAATTATTCGCTTTCAAGAAACGATCTCCTTACAGAGGATGCCGTAAATTGCAGGAAATGCAGCAGGCTCAAGATGAAATGTAAAAAATTATTGAGGATCTCGCAACAGATAAAATTCGTAAATAGAAAATTTCGCATAACTACGCAAAATCAGCAATAGGGTCATTCCCGCGAAGTCGGGAATCCTGCATTATCAATTGGTTCCTTGATTCCCGCCTTCGAGACTGTGTCGCAATACAGAATGGTCATTGCGAGACGCCTCTCAGGCGTTGTGGCAATCCCGTGTATTCAGCTACTTATAAGATTGCTTCAGTCGCTTCGCGGGAATGATAAAAAAAGATATTTTTCAAAGGTCTCAAAGCATGGGAGGCATTTTTAATTGAAGAGGGGGTGGGGTTATTGCTCTATCAGATTGAACCACGGCGGATCAGAATACTGAGAGAACAATTGCATTTTACGCCCCACCCTCTGGGGAAGGACACTTTAAACTCGCATCCGGTAACAATCTTTTTTTACGTCGTTCCGGAAATTTTTCGGCTTGAAGTGCGGCTCTGCCACATGCACAGGTGTGGCAGAGGACTTTGCAGCCTCAAACCGCACTCAAGCAGGAAAAGAGTAGTGCCCGTGTTAATGCACGGTATGTGCCAACACCTGCGATAAAATACAACATTCTAATATCACTTATTATTATATTTTTTACGAAAGATTTTTCTTGATATTGGCGTAACTTTATGTAACGTATTCGTAACATCATGTATCATAACGTAACACCTGTATTACACGTAGAGCTCATGATGAATGAATCGTTTGGAGAACTTCATGCTGAATGACGGTAATGTTAAACTGGTGCGGTCTCCGTGGAATGATGAGTCGCAAAAAATCGGCGCCGATTATTACGAAAAAAAATTCAACAGAACTCTGGAAGAGTGGAATCATTTTGTCAACGGCGAAACAAAAATTGACATCTCCGTCATACCAAGTGAAATTCTCGAATCCTGGCAGCGGTGCCAGAGTCTGGGGGTCAATCCCATAAGTCCTCCTAAACCCCCGGTCCTTACAGAACGTGAAATTGAGCTGCTGCAGCAAAAAAATAAAATATTAATCGACGCCAGCGAAATGTTCGTCAACCACCTCTATCATTTCGTACGCAGCTCGCGTTTCACAGTCAGTCTGTACGATAAGGACGGATACGTCCTCAATGTTTTACAGGATAAAAAGTATGAATCACTTTCCGCTTCCTACAACTGGATGGTGGGCGCGAAATGGACGGAAGATATCGCCGGCAACAACGCCGCCGGCACCACGCTGTATTATCAAAGACCGTCCCGCATTTTCGCAACACAACATTTCTGCCGTCCGTACCATAATCATACCACCTCCAGTGCGCCGATCTTTAACCCCGACGGCGAACTTCTGGGCGGCATCGTCGTAATCGGATTCTTTTACGGCGCTCATCCGCATACGCTGGGGATGGTGGTAGCCGCGGCGCACGCGGTGGAAAATGAGCTGAAAATCCAAAGAGCGCTAGCCCAGGCCGATAAAACCAATAAAGATCAAAAAACCGTTATTTCATCGATCCCCGAAGCCATCATCACGGTTGATTCACAGGGATACGTCTCGTTCATGAACGACAACGCCAAAAAGATGCTGCATATCACCACTCCCCGGATCGAAGGAGAGTTGCTCAGCAATATTCTCGGTGCCACCAACTTCCGGCTTCTGGAAATTATTCGGCAGCCCGAAACAGTTGTCGACCGCGAAGTGCGCATTTCCACAAAAAGCGGCGTCGGCGATTATACCTTATCCTCCAACTCCATTTTGTCTCAAGACGGTACGGAGACCGGCAAAATCCTTTTCATCAACGAAATCAAACGCGCCAAAACGCTCGTCACCAAGATGATCGGCGCCAAAGCGAAATTCCATTTCGAGGACATCTACGGACAAAATCCCGTCTTGCTCAAAACCATCGCGCAGGCGCGGATGATTGCGCAGAGCACCTCCAACGTCCTTCTCTTGGGCAAAAGCGGAACGGGAAAAGACATTTTCGCCCAGGCGATTCACAACGCCGGCGACCGCCGGGAAGGGCCTTATGTGGCTATTAACTGTGCGGCCATCCCCCGGGATCTGATCGCCAGCGAGCTTTTCGGACACATGGAAGGCGCGTTCACCGGATCACGCAAAGGAGGCAACCAGGGCAAATTTGAGCTGGCCGACGGCGGCACGATCTTTCTCGATGAAATCGCCGAAACGCCGTTGGAACTTCAGTCAGCGCTCTTGCGCGTCATTGAGGAAAAAAGCGTCATGCGCGTGGGCGACACCCGGATGCGCCCGGTCAACGTGCGGATCATCGCCGCCACCAACAGAAATCTACGGGAGGAAATTGCCAAAGGCGCTTTTCGGGAAGACCTTTATTACCGGTTGAATGTTTTTTCCATTTCCCTCATGCCGCTCAGCGAGCGCCAGGACGATATCCCGCTTCTGGTTCAGCAGTTCGTAAAAAAATACGAAGCGACGCTTCGAAAGCAGATCGACCGGATTTCCAACGACGTTTTTGCCGCCTTCCTCAATTATTCCTGGCCGGGCAATGTGCGCGAACTCCAGAACATCATTGAACGGATGATGAACATGGCGCCAGGCAAAGAACTGAGCGTTGATCTTATTCCCCGTGAAATTCTCGAAACAAAAAAAGAAAGCAAGCCGGTCGTGACCAGCCAGTATCCGGAAGAGAATGAGCGGGATATAATCGCCGCTCTGCTGAAATCAAGAATGCAGAAAAAAGAAATCGCCGATAAGCTCAACATGTCCCGCATGACCCTCTACCGGAAAATGGAAAAATACGGCCTGCATTGAAGGTTTCCAACCATTACGAATATGCGCCTTTTCAGAACAAGGGGCGTTAGCCCCTTGCGCCCTCTCCCAAGACATCTTGCTTTTTTTCAAGAAAACTATTGATAAGTCCATCCATTGGCTATATTAAATCACAAGATTTGGCAGTTCATTCTCTTGAAAGCTTAAGGATACGCCGCATGCCCGCACCGCACATTATTCTGGACCTGATTGAGCGATTCGACCGAAATATTGACGCCTACAAGTCCGGCGCTTACAATGAAACTCAAGTGCGCAGGGAATTTATCGATCCGTTTTTCGAAGCCCTCGGATGGGACGTCAACAATATATCGGGAAATGCCGAAGCCTATAAAGACGTCATTCACGAAGACGCTGTCCGAATCGGCGGCTCCATGAAAGCGCCGGATTATTCCTTCCGCATCGGCGGCCAGCGCAAGTTTTTTGTCGAAGCCAAACAGCCATCCATCAACATCAAAGACGCGCCTGCGCCTGCCTATCAGGTCCGGCGCTACGCCTGGTCGGCCAAACTGCCGTTATCCATCGTCACTGACTTTGACGAATTCGCCGTCTACGACTGCCGAGTCAAGCCGGATCAGTCCGACAAGGCCGATAAAGCCCGCATCCTTTACTATACTTATAAGCAGTATGCCGAGAAATGGGACGAGATCGCGGCGATCTTCGCCAAAGACGCCGTCCTGAAGGGCTCGTTTGACAAATTTGCTGAATCCAGCAAGGGCAAGCGTGGCACAGCCGAAGTCGACAGTGCATTTCTGGCGGAAATTGAAAGCTGGCGGGAACTGCTGGCGCGCAATATCGCACTGCGAAACACACTCACAGTGCGCGAGCTCAACGAATCCGTCCAGCGCATCATCGACCGCATCATATTCTTGCGCATCGCCGAAGACCGAGGCATCGAGGATTACGGCGGGCTTCAAACCTTTGCAACGGCGTCAACACGTACGCTCGTTTGCAGGAACTCTTCGAGAAGGCCGACGACCGATACAACTCGGGCCTCTTCCATTTCCGGCCGGAAAAGGGAGAAACGGAACCGCCCGACCGACTGACACCCAAGCTCGTCATTGACGACAAGCCGCTCAAAGATATTCTCAAGACGCTTTACTATCCTGAGTCACCCTACGAGTTTTCCGTGTTGCCCGCCGATATTCTGGGACAGGTCTATGAACAGTTTTTAGGTAAAGTCATCCGCTTAACCAGCGATCACCGCGCCGTCGTGGAAGACAAGCCCGAAGTTAAAAAAGCGGGCGGTGTTTTCTATACACCCACCTACATTGTGGACTATATCGTTGCCAACACCGTGGGAAAGCTCCTTGACGGCAAGACGCCGAAGAAGGCGGAAAGCTTGCGTATCCTCGATCCGGCCTGCGGTTCGGGCTCCTTCCTGTTGGGCGCCTATCAGCATCTGCTCGACTGGCACCTCAAATGGTATGTGGAAGACGGTCCGGAAAAACATATCAAATCCAAACGACCTGTCCTATATCAGGGGCACGGCGGCGCATGGCATCTGACCACCGCCGAATGCAAGAAAATTCTTTTAAACAACATTTACGGCGTCGATATCGACAGCCAGGCCGTGGAAGTCACCAAGCTTTCGCTTTTGCTTAAAGTGCTAGAAGACGAAACCGGCGAGACGCTTAACCGCCAGCACCTGCTCTTTCACGAACGCGCCCTGCCCAACTTGGGCGGCAACATCAAATGCGGCAATTCACTCATCGGGCCGGATTTTTATGACGGCAAGCAAACAAGCCTGCTGGACACGGAAGAGATGCAGCGCATCAACGCTTTCGACTGGCAAGCCGAATTTCCGGACATCTTCAAAGCCGGCGGCTTCGACGCGGTGATTGGAAATCCGCCGTATGGGGCAACATTTGGAAAAGCGGATGAAGAATATTTTCGCTCAAAGTATACTGCATTTAGTGGGGTTAAGGACGTTTATGCTTTCTTTATAGAACAGAGTTTCTCTCTGATGAATAATAAAGGAATACATTCATTCATTGTACCATCCGCATGGCTGGGTGGCCCTGAATATAAAAAATTGCGCAATATATTTTCACTGCATTCTATTCTAAACATCATATTGCTACCTTTTGATATATTTAAAGACGCCTACGTTGATACAATTGTCTTTGTTGCTACTCATCCCGCACCTGATAAAGAGCATCATGTTCAAACATACATTTATCCAAAGCGCGAAAAACTGAAAAAGATCACTCTGAACAAAAATCAATACAAGATTGTTAAGCAATTTGAATGGGCCAGCACAGAAGATAAAAAAATTATTCTCGATCCGGGAACGCTCCACTTGCTTGATACAATACGTAAGAAAATACCCCATACATTTACAGATATAATTGATATTAAACGTGGTGTCCTTTTTGATAAAAGTTTACTGACTAAAGATCAAGTAGTTCCAGAAAGTCATCATTATTTCGAGGGGAATGTCTATCGTTACCACCTAAATTTTATTTCAAATCAATGGGTTGAATTTAACGATAAAATGAAAGAACGTCCGAAGGAGATAAAGTGGTTTGAAGGTCAACGTCTTTTGCTCCGCCGCTTGGTAAATCGAAAACAGCGTATGATGGCAACTTTTACACAGCATACTTTTATAACAAATAAAAATCTATATAGTGTATTGCCTAAAAGTATATCACCGCATATTTTATCAATTTTAGGCGTGCTCAACAGTCGCCTTATTTCTTACCTTTATATAAATCAGGTGACCCAAGCAACTAAAGATGATTTCCCGCAAGTAACGATAAAAGACGTTCTGTCTCTCCCATTCCCTGCTCTATACAAAGAAAATGTGAATCATGATCGTATGGTGCAACTCGTCGAGCAAATGCTCGCCTTACACAAACAATTATCCGAAGCCCAAACCGGCCACGAACAAACCCTGTTCCAGCGCCGGATTGACGCAACCGACAAGCAGATCGACCAACTGGTCTACGAACTCTACGGTCTCACAAGCGAAGAAATCGCTCTCGTGGAAGGAACAAAGTAATCGGGTTCAAAAAGGGCTCTCATTTTTTTAACGCACTTTTTTTAATGGCAATAAAACAATAATTACTTTAGAATACAACCCATGAGCGATGAACGGGAAATTATAAAATACTGGTCGGCAACTTCAAAGCAGGACTTCGAATCGGCAGAAATTCTTTTCGAAAACAAGAAGTACAGCCACGCTTTGTTTTTCTGTCATCTGAGCATAGAAAAAATTCTTAAAGCGCTTATTGTCAGAAAAACGCATGTTGCCCCGCCACTTATCCATGATCTGGTTCGTTTAGCGGAAAAGACCGACCTCACTTTATCGGATAAGCTTAAAGAAAACTTGGCGGAAATCAGTTCATTTAATATTCAGGCCAGATATGATGATTACAAACTCAGCTTTTACAAAAAGGCGAAAAAAAGATTTGCCGCCAAATACATCACTATGACCAAAGAGATTTTAATATGGCTAAACAAGCAACTTTGAAAAGAAGAGAAGCTGACCTCATCAATCGCTATGTCTTGTTACTGAGACAAACGGGGATTAACGTATCCCAGGTTATTCTCTTCGGTTCTTATGCAAAAGGATTGGCAAAACCGGATAGCGACATTGATTTGGCAATCGTGTCGTCTCAATTCGGCAAGAATGCCTGGAAAGAAATGATCCTGTTGAGAAAACTGGCGCTGAAGATTGACTCGCACATCGAGCCCCTGCCGCTTGCACCACAGGATGTGGATGATCAATACAGCTCGCTTTCGCAGGAAATAAAAAGAACAGGTATTTTAATGAAAATTTAACCACACGTCCACCCGGGCAAGAGGTTTCACGCCTTTGTCCTATTCTTTCTCATCACATTCCGGTAAACGATATTGACAATCATCAAACTCGCTGATAAGAACCAGACGCTTTCGGGGTGGCAGAGACTCAAGCTCTGTCTGAGATTAGACCCGCTGAACCTGATCCGGATAATGCCGGCGGAGGGAGAATAGAGATGATGATTTCCAAACCCTTTCTCCCCGGCATGGCGAAAGGGTTTTTTAATTTTGTAAAAGGAGACAACATCATGAAGATCACAGCCGAAAACATTTACAGGTCACTTGAAGATATCCGGGCAAAAAGCCCGCTGGTGCACAACATTACCAACTATGTGGTCATGAACAACACGGCCAATGCTCTTCTGGCCATCGGCGCCTCGCCGGTGATGATTCATGCGGAAGAAGAAGTGGCGGATATGGCGGCCATCGCATCGGCGCTCGTCATCAATATCGGGACTCTGAGTCCGCCCTGGGTGCGCGGCATGTTCAAGGCTTTTGTCAAAGCCGCGGAAAATGGCGTGCCCGTGGTCATCGACCCGGTCGGCGCGGGGGCAACCCCCTACCGCACGAAGACCATCCGCGAACTGATCAACGCCGCAATCCCCGCCATCATTCGCGGCAATGCCTCCGAGATTCTGGCGCTTCTCGACGACAGCCTCAGGACGAAGGGCGTGGACAGCACGGCCGCCTCCAACGAAGCGCTTTCGGCCGCGCAGTATCTGAGCCGCCAGAGACATTGCACCGTCTGTATCAGCGGCGAAGTGGATTATATCGTCTCCGGAGACCGGGTGATAAAAATCGCCAACGGCCATCCGATGATGACCAGGGTCACGGGACTGGGCTGCACCGCCACCGCCCTCTGCGGCGCGTTTGCCGCCGTGGAAAAAGATTTCCTCGCAGCGGCGGCCAAAGCCATGGCCGTCATGGGCATTGCCGGAGAAATGGCGGCGGCCAAATCGCCTGGGCCGGGATCGCTGCAGATGAATTTTCTGGATATTCTCTTCAATCTGTCGGAGAATGACATTCGTACATATTTAAAAGTTGAGGAGTAGCCATGCAGGGTGTTTATCTGGTGACGGACCGCGGTCTGTGCCGTAATCGTTCTCTTGAAGATGTTGTGTTGCAGGCCGTACAGGGCGGCGCGGCCTATGTTCAGTTGCGCGAAAAAGATTTATCGACTCGCGAGTTTGTGGAAGAGGCGCTGGCGATCAAAGAGCGGCTTCTTCCTTATCGCGTTGCGCTGATTATCAACGACCGCATCGATGTGGCGCTGGCCTGCCAGGCGGACGGCGTCCACGTAGGTCAGGGTGACATGCCTTACGCAACCGCCCGCAAACTGATGGGACCGAAAGCGATCGTCGGCCTGTCGGTGGAAACCTGGCAGGACGTTTTGGACAGCCAGCCCCTGGATGTCGACTATATCGGCATCAGCCCTGTTTTTGCCACACCGACCAAAACCGATACGAAAGAGCCGTGGGGACTGGACGGAATTCGCAAAATCAAAGCTTACAGCCGCCATCCTCTGGTCGCCATCGGCGGCATCAATGAATCGAATGCCCGGGCCGTCGTAGAAGCGGGCGCCGCATGCCTCGCGGTGGTCTCCGCCGTCTGTTCGGCCGATGATCCGGCAAAGGCCGCAGCCAGACTTAAAAACATCATCGAAGCGGTTTCTCCGGCTTGACAACCGGCCGACAAAAAAAGCACGCGGGATGACTCTCGACGGTGTCCGGCCGGCTCTCCTGCCGGTTCGGTCAAAACAACCGTTTCGAAGGCGCTGCCGATCCAGAAAAAGCTTCAGACCGTGATGCGTATTGCCTCCGATTTTCATAAAAACCATACCTATACGATGGAAGGGGAGTTTGTCTGCATTGTTTTTGACAATCCTGCGCCGATTAAAAAATTCAAATTCATCAAAAAGAAAGCCCATCCATTGATCATGGAAGCATTTCGATCACAGGCGATTTTTAATTAGACCGGATCACCTGTTCTTTCATTGCAAATTCAAGAAATTCATCAACCCTTTTTCGGGATTTTATGTTTTCCTTGTTGCAGACCTGCCCCAGTGTGTCGATCCCCGTAAATGAGGCAAGCAGCCTGTTTAATGTGGAATCGACGATCACTGTCTTAACAGCGCCTTCACAATTATAAATCACCAGGTATGTTCTCCGCGGGGAATAGGAATTCAGGAACTCTTCAAAGGTAAGTTCGCCTACGGTCAGAAGGTCATTGAAATCATATTTTAATGAAAGCAAAATCGTCCCGGGCGACAATCCAAACACGGTTTCATCATTAAACCGGCTCGCCCTTCCGGTCATGAGCGGTCCTGCGTAGAGCGAACGGTTCAGCGCACCGTGGATGGTGATGATATGCTCCATGACCGGGAAGAGTTTTTTTCTGTTATGTTTCGTGAACTGCTCCTTTACAAAAGACGATTGCATCACTGTAATCTCTTCTCTGGTGAGTTCGAGCGGCCTTTCACAGGATGATAAATATTTTTCGAATTCCGAAAGAAAGTTGTATGGAGCCATATCGAGGGTCTCCAGAGCCATGAACATCCAGCCGGCTGCGCCCCCGCGGTTGTAAAATATTTCACAGGCATTTTCCAGGCCGTGGACCCCGACCATTTCGGATTCTGAAAAACCCGGCGAGGAAATCAGCGTGTAAGGGGCGTCCGGGAGAAAGTTCAGACAGAAAGATTCCGCCTGATCATAAAGCGCCGTTCCCGGCAGAACCGCCAGCGGAAAAATATCGAGATGGTTCGGCTGCATGCCCAGGGCATCGTTCAGGCTCTCTCGAAATCTTTCGAGCGTATCGCCCGGAAGCCCGTAGATCAGGTCCAGTCCGAAGATGACGCCGGCCGAGTTGAGAAGCGATATCTTTTCAGCGTATTTTTCCGGATCATTGGTTCTGTTGACATTGGCGAGCACTTCGGGATGCGTGCTCTGAAGTCCAATCTGGAGGCTGCAGTTCATCCGGGCAAAAAGCGAGACGATTTCACGGTCAATCAACTCTGCTCTTATTTCAAAAGTAAAGTGAATCAGCGGAGCCGTTTTAAGAATCATCCGCAGTATTTTTTTGGCGCGCTTCATATCGCAGTTAAATGTCGGGTCCAGAACGAATATCTGCCTTACGTTTTTTTCTTCGAAGAGTTCCAGCTCTTTCTGGATACGCTCCAACGAAATCTGCCGTACGCCCGCCACCCCCCGCGATTCAAAACAGAAACCACATTTAAAAGGGCAGCCTCGGGAAAGCTCCCATAACAGGCCGGAATACCTTCCCGGATCCAGTGTCCCGGCAAGATACGGCGATGGCAAGGATTTTAAGTCTATGGCGGCCCGCCGGTCTTTTTCCGGATGGAGCTTTGCGCCTTTCACAATAACGCCGGGAACGTTTTCAATCGTGTCGCCTGCGAGCAGCCTGCTTACGACTTCGGTAAGGACGATCTCACCTTCACCTTGAACGACAAAGTCAAACGGTGCGTCGTCGAGCAGTTTTAAAGGAAGCGCCGTTGCCTCCGCGCCGCCCGCGAAGATTTTTACGGCCGGGAATTTACCTTTGAGAATGCGGCAGGTTTCAAGAACGATTTGCCGGTTCCACAGGTAGGTGGAAAAACCGATCATATCCGGACTATTCCGACAAAGGTCTTCCGCTATGCAGTCGGCAGAGTCATCGACCGTGTAATCGTTCACGGATACCTCCAGCCTCGGGCTTATGGAGGGAATTGAATCGAGCTGCGCTGCAAGCGAAGCCGCCGCGAGAGGAACGGCCTGCGGCGAGTTTCTGATGTGTATGGATACCAGTATTAATGTTGTTTTTTTCAAAAAGCCCTCCCCGGCATTTATTTGAGTGCATTAATCAGGATATTCCGAAATAGTAAACAACGTTTTTCACAACGGGAATATACTGAAATAATTAAAGAATAATCATTGACATTTAGAGGAAGGCATCATATACAACTCGACAGTATATAAGCTTGGATTAAAACATTTTGAGGCGCAAAGGTTAACCACCATGTTCTTTGGAATCCTGGTGGTTTTTTCTTTCCGTCATGGCGAAAATCCGACTTAAGGCAATTTAAAGAAAGGAGCAGGAGTTTTAGTATGGGAAAGGCCATGTACAACTTCGGCAAGAATGCCAAAGAAAAAGCAAGACAGCTCAAGCAGATGGAAAAAGCTTCCAAGCGCCTGGCAGCCAAGCAGAATAAGGCGAATATAAAATCGGGAACACCGGTCGAAGACCCGGTAAAAGTGGAATCGGGCAGTGCGGCGGATGTCGCCAAAGGCACGGCATAAGAGCCCACCCCCGATAGAAATTCTTGCTTATTATTCGATTGATGACTACAATAGTAAAGATGCACCGCTGCTTTGTTTCTATACGTCGATATATCCACCGCGTGTCTGATGATCAGGAGAGACCTCAGTCCATTTTGGAAAATGGAGCAATAATCTTGATAAATTACGGAACCTTAAGGAGGTTTTATGAGCCAGCACAAGATTGAACGGACAAAGAAATTGGATCGCCAAAGGAGAAGGCGCAAAGAAAGCCTGAAGCTTAGGGCAAGAGCGAACAATCCATTAAAAAAGAAGAAATAGGCAAATAAAAAGAAAGGAGTTTCATAAGCGTGGCAGAAGAAAAAGGATTAAATAAACCGGTAAAATTGAAAGCGGACCTGGCGGCATTTCTGGGGGCCGGCTCACTTCCCCGCACGGAGATCACCCAAAAGTTGTGGGATTACATCAAGGCCAACAAACTGCAAACCAGAACCATCAACGGTAAACCGGAAAATGCCGGCAAATATATTGTCGCGGACGCCAAGTTGATCAAATTATTCAACAATACAAAAACCACCAGTAAAACCGGCAAAGTAACTGATTTAACAAAACTGCAAGAAGGCCAGACGATTGACATGATGCAAATGGCATCTGTTGTCAGCGCCAATATTGAATAAACTTTAAAAAAAGGAGAATGAAAAATGCCAGAAGGAAAAGTAAAATGGTTTAATGACACAAAAGGGTTTGGTTTTATCGAACAGGACGGCGGCAAGGACCTCTTCGTCCATCACTCCGCAATACAGGGAGAAGGTTTCAAATCGCTGGCCGAAGGCGATCGTGTCAGTTTCGATGTTGTTCAAGGCCCGAAGGGTCCCGCAGCCGAGAATGTCCGGAAACTCTAGGATCTTATCGGAGGGACATGGGTCCGGAACAGGCCTTCCGACATTGATAACGAGCAACACGATGGAAGAATGACAAGATACCTGCAATGTGCTCCAAACCATATAATTGAGGAACTATCTTCATGATCCATCTCTACAAATGTAGGAAAGACAGCCGTTTAATCGATAAAATATGTATTAACACGGCTTGTGAGTGGCGAGTGAAAAACGAAGCATTCCTGAACTGCACATGGGTGGCCTGTAACTATGGGCCCTTTACGCTGGAAGAAGTGGGCAATATGATGGGCGTTACCCGTGAAAGAATCCGTCAGATCGAAGCCAAAGCGCTAAAAAAGCTCCAACACAAAAAGAGAAGAGACGTCCTTATAGATTTTGCATCACTGGGGTAGATACAAACCGGACCTATTTACACAAAGACACCTCTATCATTCACGCTTGCGGCGCCACCCTGATGGGTGGCGCCGCCACGTGCCCGCAAAGACATCAGGATACCCAAGACGCCTCTGTCCATGTCATTCCGGCGAAGGCTGGAATCCAGTATATGCAAATCATGCTTCCTCTGTGACAAGAAGCGGATAATCTTTTTTAACCAACACCCGCACATCGCCCAGCCACCCGCCCTTCGAGACTATGTCAGAATGTTGAAAAGTCGTCATTCCCGCGCAGGCGGGAATCCAGAACTCTTTAATATTCCCGGATTCACCTTGAAGGGCACAAGCCGGATCGCGCTTCGCTTGTCCGGAATAACAAAAATGAAATTGCGACACAGTCTCCTCTTCGAGTCAGGCGTATAAACTGTAAATGGATAACCCGTTTTCTGTTTTTTCTTGCAATGTTTTTCCGATGTTGTATGATTCGCCTGCATTCCGCATCATCAAATAACGGAATATTAACAGGGGTTAAAAACCGATGGCGCAAGACGGAACCCTGATTTTTTTATCGCTCTCAAAACCCGCACTTCAGGAGAAGAAACATGAAACAGACAAGATGGATTTCCTGCATAATCGTTCTTTTGCTTTTAATCTTTACCGCAGGCATAAGCATCACCGCTGAAAATCCGCCGCTTGCCGACGGGCTTTACGCAAAAATCATAACCTCCAAAGGGGATATCTTAATCCAACTGGAATTTGAGAAGACCCCCTTAACGGTCACCAACTTTGTCGGTCTGGCCGAAGGCACGAAGAGTTCCAATCGCGGCAAAGGGGTTCGCTTTTACGACGGGCTGACCTTCCACCGTGTGATTCCGGATTTTATGATTCAGGGCGGCGATCCGGATGGAAACGGCACGGGCGGTCCAGGTTACACCTTTCCCGACGAGATTTATTCAACGCTTCGGCATAACACCCCTGGCGTATTATCCATGGCCAATGCCGGTCCGGACACCAACGGGTCTCAGTTTTTTATTACGCATATCAAAACCCCCTGGCTGGACGGCAAACATACGGTCTTCGGCCACGTGATCGAAGGACAGGACGTCGTCAATGCCATCCGCCAAGGCGACATCATCAAAACCATTCAGATCATCCGGGTAGGTAAAAAAGCCTCTGCATTCAAAGCGGACCAGGTTTCCTTCGAGATGCTGCTGCTTAACAGTGTTATGCAAAAAAGGTGAGGAAAGGGAATCAGATTTGTTTCAATGGTTTGCCGATCATCGCCGTCAGAAGCTCACCGAAGCGCCGTTTCCCGCCGAATGGGAAGACATTGTACGGCGCAACGTTGCCCATTACTGCATGCTCTTAGATATAGAGCGCGCTCAACTGCGTGCGCTGATCCAGGTCTTTATCGCTGAAAAAAACTGGGAAGGCGCAGGCGGCCTCGAACTGACGGACGAAATCCGCGTGACCATTTCCGCCCAGGCCTGTCTGCTCCTGCTGGGCTTGCCCCACAACTATTATCAAAATGTCGAAACCATCATCGTTTATCCCTCCACGGTGGTGCCACCCCGGCGCAAACTTGGCTTTTTTGAAAACGCAACGGAACCCATAGAGCCGCGTCATCCGATTCTCGGGCAGGCCTTCCAGCAGGGCCCGGTCATTATTATCTGGGACGCGGCGCTGCAGTGCGGCCGCCACCCGGAGTCAGGCCATAATGTGATCTATCACGAATTTGCGCACAAACTGGATATGCTCGACGGTGCGGCAGACGGCACACCGCCGCTTCGCGACCGCGCGGAATACCGCGATTGGGTAGTAACCTGCGAAAGGGAATATCTTCGTCTCAAGCGCGATGCCGAACGTGGTAAAAAATCGTTTCTCAATGCCTACGGGGCGACCAATGAAGCTGAATTTTTCGCGGTGGCCACCGAGCAATTTTTTGACCAGCCCCTTTTAATGACCAGGCACTCGCCCGATCTTTACCGGGTGCTCAAAGAATATTACCGTCAGGACCCTGTTTTGCGTCTGGGACAGAATTACTGTGAAGTCGAAAGCAGCGGGAATCATTAACGATGCCGATAAAAATACTACTGATCACTCCACCCTTTACGCAGCTCAATACCCCGTATCCGGCAACGCCTTATTTACAGGGGTTTTTGAAATCGCAGGGATATGATGTATTTCAGGCCGACCTAGGCATTGAGCTGATCAATGCCATTTTTTCACGCGAAGGGTTTCAAAAACTCTTCGACGCTATTAATCATGCCGGCAGAAAGCTTTCCCCAAATTCCCGTCACATGCTCAAGAATAAAGAAAAATACGTTGAGACCATAGATCCGGTCATGAATTTTTTACAGTATCGGGATAATACTCTTGCGCAGCTTCTTTGCAGCGACACATTTTTGCCGAAAGCCTCACGATTTGCTCAACTGCCGGATCTGGAATGGTCTTTCGGAAATATCGGAATAAATGACAAAGCCCGGTTTCTCGCAACCCTGTATATTGAAGATGTCGGCGATCTCATCAAAGACGCGGTAACCCCCTATTTTGGTTTCAGCCGGTATGCCGAGAAACTGGGCCTGTCGGCGAATTCTTTTGAGCCGCTTCAACAGGCCCTGCAGCAGCCGGATAATATTCTTGAGGTCCGGTTGCTGGAACTGCTCAAACGTCATATCGAAAATTACCGTCCTGATGTGGTGGGGATTACGATCCCCTTTCCCGGAAATCTCTATGCGGGATTAAAATGCGGTCAATTTCTTAAAAAAAATTATCCGCATATTAAAATTGTCGCCGGCGGCGGATTTGTGAATACCGAGTTGCGGGATCTTTCTGACCCCGCAATCTTCAATTATCTTGATTTCATCACGCTGGATGACGGTGAACACCCAATTTTGAGTATCCTTCAGTCTCTCCAGGGTGGGAAGGATCAGGAGGAGATTCTAAAGTGCCATTGCGAACAAAGTAAAGCAATCTCTGAGATTGCCATGCAGGCCGCAAGAACGTTCCCCGCCCCTGGTGGCCGGGGATTGAGGGGAGGGGGAAGCTTTTGTTTTCACCCTCCCCATGCCCCTCCCATTGAGGGAGGGGAGATTATAGATTCTTCTATGGCTAACTCCGGCGCCATACCGCAGGGTCGGTTGCTTACCAGAACCTTTGTCCGCGTTGATGACGAAGTCCGTTATGTCGATAACCATGTCCCCGATTTCCATCACGCTGAGACCGGCTGTCCGGATTACACCGACCTTTTTTTAAACAAATATCTATCGCTCATTGAAATGGCCAATCCCATGCACCGGCTTTGGAGCGACGGATGCTGGAACAAGCTGACGATCGCTCATGGCTGTTACTGGCACAAATGTGCCTTTTGCGATACCTCGCTCCCCTACATCAAGCGTTTTGAAAGCGCCCCGGCTTCCGTGCTGGTGGACCGCATCGAACAGGTGATCGCCCAGACGGGTCATCGCGGTTTTCACTTTGTGGACGAGGCTGCGCCGCCTGCGACGCTTAAAGAGATGGCCAAAGAATTGATCAAAAGAAAGATGGCGATTTCCTGGTGGACCAATATCCGCTTTGAAAATGCGTTCACCTCCGATCTGTGCCGGCTTCTGGCGTCCTCCGGCTGTATGGCCGTCACCGGCGGACTGGAGGCGGCCTCGGACAGGCTTTTGAAGCTGATGAACAAAGGTATAACCATTCGTCAGGCGGCACAGGTGTGCGACCATTTCAGCAGAGCGGGAATCATGGTTCATGCATATCTGATTTACGGCTTTCCGACACAAACCCGTCAGGAAACCGTCGACGCCCTGGAAATCGTCCGTCAATTCTTTGAGGAGGGGCTGATCCAATCCGCTTTCTGGCACCGGTTTTCCGCCACCGTGCACAGTGACGTCGGAAAAAATCCCGGGAAATATTCCTGCACGATTACAGAGCGTCCTTTTGGCGGATTTGCGCGAAATGATGTTGCCCACAATGATCCCGTTGGTTGTGAACATCATGTTTTTGCGCCGGGTCTGAACAAAGCGGTTTATAACTTTATGCATGGCATCGGTACGGACATGGCAATTAAGAGTTGGTTCGATTTCCCGGTGCCTGCAATTTCAATCAAAAGAAATTTTGTTAAACAGGCGATTAAGATGACTCCATAAAAAAGCTCTTTCGAAAAAGCAAAGGGGCTTATGTTTTAAATCAGCGGCATCTGTTTTTTTCAACCGACCTGTTTAAAATCAAAAAAGATACGTCTTGATTTCGATGTGAGAAATTTTCATGAACGCATCAGCGCAATCCGGACAAAGTTGCGAGCCACGGACATCTTCAATGATCCCCAGCGCCTCATCATGGCTCACACCCCGCCGGTAAGGGCGGTCACTCGTCAGGGCATGATAGGTATCAGCCACGGCCGCTATCCGGGACCAGAGCATGTTCTTTTCCCCCTTCAATCCGTCGGGATAGCCCTTGCCGTCGAAGCGCTCATGGTGATGCAGGATCACGGGAAGCAACGGCTGAATGCTTGGAATGTTGCCGAGAATGGAAGCGCCGATGACGGGATGCTGCCGGATGATGGAAAATTCTTCCAGGGTGAGTCGACCGGGCTTCAGCAGAACAACATCAGGAATGCCGATTTTTCCGATGTCATGGAGTCTTCCGGCAATAATCATGGCATCAATGGCGTCGGCGTCGGCGTTCATCTGTTGGCCGATCCGGGCCATAATCCTCGCTACGGCTTCGGAGTGGCCTCTTGTATACGGATCACGGGCCTCCAAAGCGGTAATGAGGCTGGTGATGCCGGCCAGCATCATTTTTTGTTCGGCATCGAGGCGCTCTTTTTCTTTGAGCAGAATCTGAAAATGATCCGAAAGCAGCCTTTCGACGGTTATCACGATTTGTTCCAGATTAAAGGGTTTGACCAGATAACTGGAAGCTCCCCAGGACAAAAGGCGGCGCATCACGGCACGGTCGCTGTTGGTGCTCATAATGACAAAAGGAATGACAGCGAGACCGGGATCGGCATGTGTTTTTTTGCAAAGCTCAATGCCGTCCATTTCGGGCATATTGATGTCGCTGATAATCAGGTCGGGCGGGATTTCTTTGATGCGGGAAAGGGCCTGCTTGCCGTTCTCCGCGGTCATGACCTGAAACCCCGCTTCTTCCAGGGCCTTCGATACAAACTTGCGAATGCTCGGAGAATCGTCCACGACTAAAATGCAGCGGCTGCGGGAAAACCGGGACTGCTTGAGCACCTTTTCTATCGTCCCGTTTAAATGAAGATGGGCTTCAGACTTGGCCACATATGCGGCGGCGCCTGCATTAAATCCCTGTTCAACATCCTTGTCCGTTTCAAGAGAACTGAGGATAATCACGGGAATACCCCGTGTGCCGACGTTGCTCTTCAGACGCTGGCACAGGCCAAAGCCGTCCAGATTCGGCATCTCCACGTCTGTAATAATCAGGTCGAAATCGCCACTCTGTGCCGCTAACCAGGCTTGTTCCCCATCTTCCGCATGGGTGATCCGGGCGCCGGAGGCATCCATCTGTTTGGTCAGTGCTTTCCGAATGATGGCGCTGTCGTCGACAATGAGAATATGAGGTTGAGAATCCACCGGCAGAAATCCTTTCTCAGCTTTTGTCTATATCGGACATATCGCATCAAAAAATGAGGATTTTTTTAAAAAAGCATCTGATTCCAATTTTTTAGTGCATTTTAAGATGATACGAACCGGCAGGAGAAAACAACTTGAAGAACAGTTGAATTCTATCGACCACAGAAAAAGTCACAACGCAGGCGAAAAAAATCAGGCATGCCGCAAGCCCTATGCCTCCTGCGGCATAAAAGACCATGGCGAGCCCCGCGGAACTTTGAATGCCCGCGCCGATGAGCGGCCCCGCCACAAATCCCAGGTTGAGAACGGCATTAAAGATCCCCAGAGTAACCCCCATGCCGTGCCGCTGGCCTTCTTCTACCAGAAGAGCGGAACTGGCCGGCTGTGACAAAACGCTGAATAACCCGATCCCGCCGCAAATCAGAAGCATTTGATGGAAACCGGGAGCGGATGGAATCAGAAAGTAAAACAATGATACGATGACGCCTCCGCTAAAAATCAGCCACTTGCGCGGCGCTCGGTCCGACAGTTTCCCGGCCGGATAAAGAAGCAGCGTCATAACGACTGTTGAGGACGCAATGATCATTCCGGCTCCGGTCCCGCTCAAATGCAGCCTTTCGATGAGCATCACAGGAAGAAAAGCGCCCAGAAGAGAAATCCCGCAGGCCCGGCCGAATATAAAAGCGAGAAGTCCTGTGAACGTACGGTACTGCCCGGACATCCCGGCTTGCGGCGCCATGTCCGCAGGTCTGACTGTGCTTGCGTCTTTATCAGTGCGGAGTCGGCAAAGAGGAATACAGGCCCATGCGATCACCAGCGCAACAGCGCACAAAAGCGCCAGCATGGCAAAGATGCCGGTAAAACCGAAAGTGTCTTTCAATATTCCGCCGATGACGGGACCGAGGCTTAAGGCCCCGTAGAAAGATATGTCAAACTTTCCCATTCCTTCGGCGCGCCGGTCCTCCGGAGTGCATTCGCTGATGAGAGAAACCAGGACGGGACGAAGCATGGCGCATCCCGCCCCCTGCAGCAGACGAATAAAGACAATAAAAGTGAGATCCGATGTTATCAGGTAACTCAGGGAAACGATCAGATAGAGGCTGATGCTGATCAGAAGAAAACGCCGCCTGCCGACCAGGTCGGCGCCGGCGCCCATGAAGGGGCTCAGGATAATCTTGGAAAGGGCGTAAATCCCCAGCGGCAGTCCGAGCAGAAACCCGCGCGCGCCCAGGCTGATGACGTAAACGGAAAAGAAGGCGTCGGCGATTCCGAATCCCAGCGTAATTGAAAAATTAATTCCAAACAGTCCCCAGAACAGCCTGCGATTCTTCATAACTTCAAAAACCCTTTCCCTGCGCCGGCCGGCACCCGCTGAATCAGTCAGCCGCCCCGAGAGCTCTTCCTGTCATCCCGGAGAGACGGCGCGGCCTGCACCGCGCCGTCTCCTTTCAGCACCGTCTTATTTTCGGCTGTAGGATGCAGCCTGCTCTCCGGCGATCTTGCCGGATTGCGCACACCATTGGAACATCATGCCGGACGACCAGGTGGCATAGGTATCGCCGTAAAGGCCGCCGACATCCGCGCCGGCCGCATACAGGCCGGGAATCGGCCTGTCGCTTTTATCGATGACTTCCATATTCAAAGTGGTTTTGACGCCGCCGATGGATACGAAGTTATAGGGGAAGATTTTGAGGGCATAAAATTTTCCGGTCCTGACCGGCAGAATCGTGTCCGCCTTGCGATAGACGACGCTGTCATGGCCGATTTCTTTTGCACGGTTGTATTGATCGACCGTTGCCTTGAGCTTGTCCGGATTCACGCCCATTTTCCGGGCGAGTTCGCCAAGGCTTGCGCCCACGACAACACTGGGATTGGGCTGGGCCGAGGCGTTGGCGATTTCGGCGCGCAAATCCGTCAGTTTTGTTCCGATCGGCACTAAAACGCCCAGGCCGTTGTCAATGCCTTTTTCCTCCATATAGCGGAGGGTTTCATCGTCCCAGATGCCCCAGACGAAGCTGTCCGGCTGGCGTTCAATGGCGTTTCCTCCGAAACTGAAGGCCCACACGGCGTTTTCATCGACAACGCGCTCGCCGTATTTATTGGTCCAGAGCACCGGCTGCCAGGTCATGGTATACAGCGGCCCCAGCGGTTTGATGCCGGGACCGTGGGTGCCGGGATGGAGCATCAGCCCCCAGCCTTCGTGGCCGGCGCCGGCCGCAAGCGCCATGTTGATGCCGTCGCCGGTCTTATTGAGCGGAAGCGTGGGAAACACTTTGTCTGCGTCAAACCGGGTCCATTTTTTAATCATCTCGTTGCTGTTGTTGAAGCCTCCGGTGGCAATGACCACCGCTTTCGCCGTAATGGTGAATTTGTCGCCTTTGGTGTTGACCGCTTTTACGCCCGTTACGCCGGAGCCGTTAAAGATCAATTCTTTTGCGGGCGTCTGGAACAAAATATTGACGCCGAGTTCTTTTGCTTTGGCCTGAAGAGGCTGGATCAGCGCCGCCCCGTGGTGGGCCTTGCCCTGATCCAGAATAAGATGCCAGGTCGGCGCTTCCGTCTTGGACATTGTGACCACTTCAAAGCGCACACCCTGCTGTTCAAGCCATTCAATGACCGAATTCGAATTTTTAATGGTCTGCGCCATCAGGGCGGCATTGTTTCTGTAATGATGATACTCCATAAGTTTTTCGTAAGCCTGTTCCTTGGTCAGGCCGATAGCTTTGAGCCGCTGCTGATTCGTCCCGACGGCAAACAGCCCTTCGGCAAAATTCGAACTGCCTCCGGCGCCGGGCATTTTTTCCAGCACGACCACTTTGGCGCCCTTATGAGCGGCGCTGACGGCCGCCGACAATCCGGCGGAACCGGCCCCGATAACAACAACGTCCGTGCTGATCGTCTTATCAGCCGCCCGCGCTGCGCCGGAGACGACCAGTAAAAGCGACACACAGACAAACAATAACCTTGCGCTCCACGTTCTCATGTTTTCCTCCTTTACTCTGTTAATGGTTTTAATCATTATTTTTACCCCTGCGTTAAATATGAAAAACAACAGCGTTGATCATCAATATTCAGGGTCGGAGCAAGAGTATGCGATGAATGCCAAATACGTCTATCGGGTGTGTTCCCGTATTTTACACCATTTATACACAGTTGCGATACGAACATTATATGTTGCGGCCCATCGGGTCTTTCCCGCTTTTTTCAACGGGGATTTTCCTTATATCTTGTACGGGGAATTCACCTGCGGGAATTATAAGAATAAAATCATCATTTTGAAAACTTGCCATCTTGTGCCTTCCCTTCAGAAAAATGGATTTTATCGGTCTGCCTTGATATAATGAACAGCCTTTGCCGGAAGCGCCTTTTTCCGGTCGGCGAGAAGAGGATGAACCGGTATGAATCAATCCATTAGCAAAGCTGCAAAAGAAAAAACGGGCGTGCGCTCAAAACCATCGGGTATTCCAAGGCTTGCGGACGCCCATCAGAAAATAAACAATCTGGAAGCGGAGTTGAAAAGTCTCCATGAGCAATATCAAAAGCTTAATAAAGACGAGCAACGATACCGTCTCATGTTCGAAAATGTTCTTCTGGGCTATTTTTCCATGGACGAGACTGCGCGCATCATTGACGCCAATAATGCTTTTCTGGATTTTTTAGGCTATTCCAGAGAGGAGCTTATCGGAAAGCGGTTTGCGGATTTGCTGGCTGAGGGTGTGGATTACCACCTGAATGTTTCTTTTCCGAGATTCAAGAAAACCGGAATCACCCGGAACATCGAGTGGAAGATTAAAAAGAAAGACGGGTCCATTGCCGACGTTCTGATGAACGGAAGGGTGCGTTACGATGAACAGGGGAATTTCATACAAACCCACTGCATGATGAACGACATCACGGAGCAAAGAAAAGCGGAAGCGGCGCTCACCAAGTCTGAAAAAGAAAAAGCATTGATTCTGGACGTCATGTCCGACCGCGTCATTTATCATGATCAGAACATGAAGATTCTGTGGGCCAACCGTGTAGCGGCCGAAGCCTCCGGAAAATCGTTGCAGGAACTCGCAGGAACATTTTGCTTTTCATCTTTTCACGGCAAAAGCTCGCCTTGCGGCGGTTGTCCGGTAGTCGCCGCTTTCAAAACAAAGAAGTCCTGCTCGAAAGAAATGCGCATCAACAACAAAGTACTGGTCATCGGCGCCTACCCGGTGCTGGATCACCGGGAAAACATTGTCGGCGTCGTCCAGGTGGCGCGCGACGCCACCGAGCAGCGGCAACTCGAAAGGCGCATTCTGGATGCCAGCGACAGGGAACAGCAAAGGATCGGCCAGGATCTGCACGACGGATTGGGGCAGCATTTGACCGGAATTTCTTTCCTGTCTTCCGTACTCCATCAGCAATTGTGCAGCGGGGCTGCCGAAGCGGCGCAGGACGCAGCACGCATTATGGAGCATTCCAACACCGCACTGGGGCTGATGCGCACGCTGGTTAAAGGCCTCTGTCCGGTGAATAACGACCCCGAAGGCCTGATGCTGTCATTAAGAGCCCTGACCTCCAATATAGAAACCCTGTACGGAATTTCCTGCCGTTTCCTGTGCGGGAAGCCGGTCACGATCCATCATAAAGCCATCGCAACCCACCTCTATTACATATCCAACGAAGCCATCAACAACGCGGTAAAGCACAGCGGCGGAACTCATATGACCGTTTCCCTGGAACAGGATGGAGACGTCATCCGGCTGATGGTTTCCGACAATGGAATCGGGGGAATCATTGATCAGAGCAAACGGATCAAAGGCATCGGGTTGCGCACGATGGAACACCGCTGCAAAATGATCGGCGCAGAATTGAGAAT
>OY821638.1:0-4507500 GCA_963682105.1 Smithellaceae bacterium | reverse complement strand
AGACCTGCATGGCTTCGGAGGTCACCAGCCAAGCCAGATCGGTGTTGCCGGCTTTGCAAAGCGGAATCAGAAATTCCAGAAGGGCGCCTGCTTCTTTGCCTTCATCCGTTCCTTTTTTCAGGTGAGCCATATCGGCGGAGTAAGCGGCCAGAAGGGTCAGCATTCTCATAGCTTCAACCTGGGCTTTCATCCAGATGAGCATTCTTTTCACGTCGGGGTGTTTGATGATCGGCACGGAGCTGAAGTCACCCTTCTTAGCCGGGTCCGATCCCTGAAGACGGTTCTTTGCGTAAGTAACGGCATGCATATAAGCGGCGCTGGCGGTGCCCAGACCCTGCTGGGAGACGTCCAGACGCGCTTCGTTCATCATCTGGAACATGATTTTCATGCCCTGGCGTTCCTGGCCTAAAAGCCAGCCGATGCACTGGTCGTTGTCGCCGAAGGACAAAGAGCAGGTGGCCGAGCCTTTGATACCCATCTTGTGTTCGATACCGGTGGTGGTGACGTCGTTGCGTTTGCCGACGGAACCATCCGGATTCACAAAGAATTTTGGCACGACGAAGATGGAGATGCCGGGGGTTCCGGGAGGATCGCCTTCGATTCTGGCCAGAACGGGGTGAATGATGTTTTCATACAGGTCGTTATCGCCGGCGGTGATGAAGATTTTCTGGCCGGTGATTTTGTAGGTGCCATCCGCCAGTTTGACGGCTTTGGTTTTCAGCGCGCCGACATCGGAACCGGCGGACGGTTCGGTCAGGCACATCGTGCCGCCCCAGATGCCTGCGACCATCTTTTCAACATAGATTTTCTTGAGTTCGTCGGAGCCGTGGTTGATGATCAGGTTGCAGGCGCCGACTTTGAGTGTGTCATAAGAACTGAACGCCACACCGGCGGAGCAGAAATACTCCATAACGGCGCGGTAAATGGTTTCGGGCATGCCCGACCCGCCGAATTCCTGGCCGTTGCTCAAGCCGGAAAATCCCGCTTCGGTATAACTTTTCATGGCGGTGTGGAAACCTTCGGGAACGGCTACGGTTTTGGTTGCCGGATCATACTTGGCGCCGATTTTGTCGGCTTCCTTGTTCGCCGGATAGACCTGTTCGACCGCTATCTGCTCGGCCAGTTCCAGGGTTGCCTCATAAGTGTCTTTGTCAAAATCAGCAAATTGCTCATACTGATTGAATTTGTCCGCTTCGAGCGCTTCGAATAGGACAAATCTTAGATCCCGTGAATCTAATAACGGATTTAATGCCATAATTCTCTTCTCCTCTTGTAATATTTTTTTGGCCGGTCATCACCTTCCCCAAAAATTATTGGCAATGTATTGGCCCGGTTCATCGCGAGGCTAGTTAGCATAGTTAAAAAGAAAAGTCACCATTCTTGTAATGCCTTATATCAGTTGACATTGGCGTCTTCCTTACCCTATACTCGGAAAAAATCTCATACTTATGACCACCGGAAAGATATGAAACACAGCTTGAACAGCGAAGAGAAAAACCGTTTGGATCGGCGCATTGCGGAGGCGGAAAAACGAACGGGAGCGCAGATCGTCCTGGCCGTTATCGAACGATCTGACAGCTATTCCGAACTGCCGTGGAAAGCTTTCGCGCTGGGGACATCGCTCGCGGGCCTGCTGGTTCTGGCCATGAATATTTTACTGCCGTTAAATTCAGCGACGAAAGCGGTGCTTCTGTCAATCGTCATGATGCTGGCCGCAGGCGCGGGGTTGGCGCTTTTGTGCGTTTTTAATCCGGATTTTGCAAGACTCTTTCTTCCTGACCACCGCTCCGATGTGGAAACAAAACAATATGCGAAATCACTCTTTCTTGAGCGGGAGCTGTTTGCCACAGGAAAGAGACGGGCTGTGCTGATCATGATCAGTCTTTTCGAGCGACGTATTGTCGTCCTGCCGGATAAAGGTCTTGCCTCACAACTTCACAAGGAAACGGCCGATGAAATCGTACAGCACATGCGAATGACCTTGCGGTCTGGTCAACTGGCTCTAGCCCTGGAAGGCGGACTCCAGAAACTTGAAGAGTTGATTGCCGGTGATGCCCCATCAACGCCGTCGGGCAACGAATTAACCAATGCCATCATCGAGGAAAAAGGCGCATGAAAACAGCATTTCGATTCTCGCTCATTTTCGCCGTTCTTGTTGTGTCATGGTGCGCGTTTGCAACAGACGTTCCTTATCTGACCGGCCGTGTGACGGACAACGCCGGAATCCTGTCGGAAGAGATACGCAAATCCATCACCCAGCGACTCAAGAATCATGAAGGTAAGACAGGCAATCAGATCGCCGTGCTGACCGTCCCAACCCTGGACGGCGCCGGAATTGAAGAGTATGCAGTGTCCGTGTTCAAGGAATGGAAACTGGGACAAGAAGGCAAGAACAACGGCATTCTGGTTGTCGTGGCGCCAAAGGACCGAAGAATGCGTATTGAGGTGGGTTACGGATTAGAAGGCACGATGACGGACGGCATTGCCGGCAGTATCATCCGCAATGTCATGACACCGAGCTTTAAGAATAACGATTACAATAAAGGAATTGACGATGGCGTCGGCGCCATTATCAATGTTCTGGAAGGCGGTAAAGCGCCCGAAAATCAAGACAACGCCTCACAGACGGAGACCAAGAAATCATCCTTTTCTAATTTGGATGAACCGGATATGACACTGACAGAACGGATTCTGATCGGCGCTTTCATTTTCGGCATCATCGGATTGTTCACGGTGATCGGTATTCTGACACCGGGCATGGGGTGGTTTCTTTATTTTTTTCTGATCCCCTTCTGGGCTGTTTTTCCCATTATTGTTGCTGGGACGACCGCCACCCTGTATATTTTTATTGCTTACCTTGTGTTGTATCCCCTGCTGAAGCTGCTGTTTTCAAAAAGCGGCTGGTACGCAAAAGCGGCAAAAGATCTGAAAACCAAAGGCCATGCCCGCATCGGCGGATTCACATTGACATCAGGCGGATCAGGACGTTCCGGCAGTTCCTGGAGCTCGGGCAGTTCCGGTTCCAGCTTTTCCGGCGGAGGCGGCTCCTCCGGCGGGGGTGGGGCGTCGGGCAGTTGGTAGGCGCACATGATGCCGGACTACTCTATACCTGCATAATCCGTTTAAGAAATCATGCGTTATCCTTAATTAATTCATCCCTTCACACAGAGCAAGATAGGAACAAAAGCCCGAAACCGGCAACAGGGAATGTCTTTTCCCGGCAGGCACCGGAATAACGATCACCTTTTCCGGATTGAGTTTCACTTCCCTGGGTTCTCCTTCCATCGTCACTTTACAACGGCCTTCAGCCGCCGGCAAAATGATCCATTTGTTTGATGGCTGGCTTTCTTCACGGATGGTTTCATCCGGTTTATATTTGTATTGAATAATCCGACAGGTTTTCGCGGTTACGGTTTTGAGGTGTTTGACAACATCTTCGGGATTTTTAAATGGAAATTCAACAGTTTTAATTTTTCTTTGATCAACGGCCTGGAGATACTCGGCATAGTAACCCTCTTCCCTGCCCTGGCCAATATCAAGGTAAAGAATAACGGTTCCGTCATCAGGGAACTGACCGATGCGGTTGATCCTGTAATCTTGATTGGAAGCAAGACCTTCCGTCATCAGGTTGAGAAACTCGCCGGAGGCCTGCGATTCATTTCCATGCTCTTTACGCTGAAACGGAGCAACCCGAACCTTATCGCCCGGTCTGATCTTCTGCTCTCTGCCCCATCTGTTTTTCAACAATGTTTCGGTTAAGTTTATTTCCTCCTTCATACCGTCACCCTTCTTTCTTTCTGAATTAATGCCGTTCAAAAGTCCGATCCGTGACACAATGTTTTGAAGTTATTTTAACTTCATTTTTTAAGATAAAACCAGATCCTGAATTGTCAAAACACCCCCATAATTTCCGCGCCAGGATTTCCCCAACAAGCTCCGCCGTTTCACCGATAATCCGTATATAATGTTTCACCTTTGAATCGCCTTCTTTCTCATGTCTTTGGACGCCATTTTTCCTCCTTTTCGTGTTCTGGAATGATTAAAATGCTGACATGAATTTTGATAACATACCAGGGATTTTTCAAGAAAATTATCGGGATTATTCAAACAGAGTTATGCTTGAAACTCGCATGTTTATGTGATAGTTGGTTAAAGTTATATTTGAACCGGCTTTGTACAAACTGGATTCCCGCTTTTGTAACCTGAAGGTTATCTGCGTCGGGAATGGCCGTTTTCAGACATCCAAAGGAATTGTAAACGCGGTTTAACCGCTATTTTTTTTAGATTTGAGGAGTAAATAAAGATGGACTACAAACAGACATTGAATCTTCCCCAGACCGATTTTCCAATGAAAGCCAATCTGGCGCAGCGCGAGCCGGAAATGCTCAAAAATTGGGAAGATATGGAAATTTACAAAAAAATCCGGGCCATGGCCAAAGGCAAAAACCCCTACATCCTGCATGACGGCCCTCCGTATGCCAACGGCAATATTCATCTGGGCACGGCCCTCAATAAAATCATAAAAGATATCGTCATTAAAGCTAAAAACATGACCGGCTTCGACGGCGTATACGTACCGGGATGGGACTGCCACGGCCTCCCCATCGAACATCAGGTTGATAAGGAACTGGGCGGAAAAAAATCAGGCCTTTCACAGGTGGAAAAACGCCGCGCCTGCCGCACATACGCCGAAAAATTTGTCGACATTCAACGGTCTCAATTCAAACGCCTGGGCGTCTTTGGCGA
The DNA here is from genome assembly GCA_963682105.1 of Smithellaceae bacterium. GTDB lineage: Bacteria > Desulfobacterota > Syntrophia > Syntrophales > Smithellaceae > UBA8904. The sequence continues at coordinate 4,502,754 of OY821638.1, read as the reverse complement.
ATGGGAAAATCCTTATCTGACCATGGCCTATCCATATGAAGCGGCCACCGTCGCGGAATTCGGCAAGCTCTACTTAAACGGCAGCGTTTATAAAGGAAAGAAGCCGGTTTACTGGTGCGCCTCCTGCAAAACCGCCCTGGCCGAAGCCGAAGTGGAATACGCCGATCATCATACGCCGTCCATTTACGTGAAATTCGTATTTGATACCGACATCAGCCAGATCCTGCCAAAGCTTGCCGGCCAGAAAGTCAGCATGGTTATCTGGACGACAACCCCCTGGACGATTCCGGCCAATCTGGCCATTGCGGTCAAAGATGACTTCATTTATGCGGCCGTCAAGATCAATGGCGAAGTCCTGATTGTCGCCAAAGACATGATTGATTACTGTCTGGAGGCTTTCGGTTATCGCGGCAAGTCTTACGAAATTATCGATGAATTTAAAGGCGAGGTACTGGAAGGCCAGAAATGTATGCATCCGCTGGTGAAAAGGCACAGCGTCCTGATTCTGGCGCCTTTTGTCACACTGGAAGCAGGAACCGGCGCCGTGCATATCGCCCCCGGCCACGGCCAGGAAGATTATGAAATCGGCCTGGAATACGGCCTCGATAATTATGCGCCGGTGGACGACGCAGGCAAATTCACGGAAGACGTCGAATATTTCGCCGGCCAGTTTGTCTTCGACGCCAATGACAACGTCATCAAAAAACTCGACGAAGTGGGCGCGCTGATGGGTCATGTGCCGCTGCAGCATTCCTATCCGCACTGCTGGCGCTGCAAGAAGCCCATCATTTTCCGTTCGACGGAGCAGTGGTTTATCTCCATGGAAAAAAACGACCTTCGTAAAAAAGCGCTCGCCGCCATCAGCAACGAAGTGCAGTGGATTCCTTCCTGGGGACGCGACCGCATTTACGGAATGGTGGAAAACCGCCCGGACTGGTGCATTTCGCGCCAGCGTCTCTGGGGCGTGCCGATCACCGTCTTCTACTGCGCCAAATGTAAAAACGAAGTGCTGACCAAGGAAATTCTGGATCATCTGGTGGGTCTGGTGGAAAAAGGAGGAGCGGACGTCTGGTTTGAAAAAGAACCGAAGGACCTGATGCCCAAGCACACGACCTGCCCGCATTGCCACGGCACGGAATTCACCAAAGAAGTAAACATCCTGGATGTCTGGTTTGACTCCGGTGTCAGCCACGCGGCGGTTCTGGAAAAACGTCCGGAATTGAGTTCGCCCTGCGATATGTATCTGGAAGGTTCCGACCAGCACCGCGGCTGGTTCCATTCGTCGCTTCTGGAATCAGTGGGCACCCGTGGACGCGCACCTTACAAAAGCGTTCTCACACACGGTTTTGTCGTGGACGGCGAAGGCAAGAAAATGTCGAAGTCCGGCGGTAATGCCATCGGCGCCGAAGAAGCCATCGCCAAATACGGCGCGGAAATCCTGCGCCTGTGGGTGGCGGCGGAAGATTACACCGACGACATCCGTATTTCTGAAGAAATTTTAAAGCGTCTGACGGAGGCTTATCGCCGCATCCGCAACACCAGCCGCTTCATTCTGGGCAACATGAATGATTTCAATCCGGACACGGACAGCGTTCCCTATGATGCGATGCTGGAAATGGACCGCTGGGCGCTCCATCGTCTGCAGGAGGTCATCAAACGCGTAACGGAGGCTTACGAGCGCCATCAGTTCCACGTCGTGTTCTTCACGCTGCATAATTACTGCACGGTGGATTTAAGCGCACTGTATCTCGATGTATTGAAGGACCGACTTTACACCAATAAGGCCGCATCGATTGCCCGCCGCTCCGGCCAGACGGCGATGTTCACAATCTTAAGCGCCATGACGAGACTGCTGGCTCCCATTCTGACCTTTACATCCGAAGAAGTCTGGAATGCAATGCCCGCCTGGAACGGCAAAGAGGAAAGTGTTCATCTGGCGCAGTTTCCGAAGGTGGATGAGAAATATTTCAATGCCGATCTGGGTGAACGATGGAAGACCATGATCGACGCGAAGGCGGAAATCGCCAAGGCCGTGGAACAAGCCCGTAAGGAGAAAATCATCGGCCATTCGCTGGACGCCCGCATCACCATTGCCGCGCCGGAAAAACTGCGCACCCTTCTGGAGACGCATCTGGAAGAACTGCGCGCACTGCTGATTGTTTCTCAGCTTGCGGTTACGGATGAAAAAGATCTCGCCAAGCCATACAAAAGCGAAGAGATCAAGGGCCTGGCCGTCGCCGTGGAAAAGGCGCGCGGCGTCAAATGCGAACGGTGCTGGATTTATGAAGAGTCGGTTGGTAAAAGCGCCGAGCATCCAACCGTCTGCGGACGCTGTCTGCCGAATCTTTAGCAGAAAAGGTTCAAGGATCAAGGCGCAAGGTGCAAGGAAAAATCGTTTTTTATTCATGAATATAATAAGCTGTGTCATTCCGGCGAAGGCCGGAATCCAGTATTCAGAAGGCATATGGACACCGGCCTCGGCCGGTGTGACGGTGCGGTAAAAAAAGGGGATATTGTTGAAAAAGAATCTTTTGATATTCATTCTGGGGGCGGCGGTTATCGTTGCGCTGGATCAAATTACAAAATCAGCGATTACGTCGCGGTTTAGCCTTCATGAAGTTTTTTCCGTTATTCCCGGTTTTTTAAACCTGGTCTATGTCATGAATCCCGGCGCGGCATTCGGTTTTCTGGCGGATGCGTCCGAAACATTCCGTTACGTGTTCTTCACGGGCGTCACGGTTCTGGCCGCAGGTTTAATCACCTATTACCTGGTCAAGAGCAGTCCCCGCAATTTATTGCTGGCCGTCTGCCTGACGCTGATCTTCGGCGGCGCTTTGGGCAATCTGATCGACCGTCTGCGTTTCGGAGCAGTGGTGGATTTCCTGGATGTCTATATCGGAACGGCACACTGGCCCGCTTTTAATGTGGCGGATTCTGCCATCACCGTGGGCGCAATATTGCTGATCTGGGAAATGATTGTTAACCGCAAAAACAAAACACCGGAAACAAAATAATTCTTATGCTTTCACGAAAATGAACACAGATATCATCAGGGAAATCCGGATGAGGTTTAAACGGACATGGGAAACGAAAAATATTGACAAAACAATAAGATTTGACCTATTGATTCATTAAATTCGCCGATGCAAAAGCGGCCGACAATCCAACAGATGAAGAGAGTATAAAAATGATCCGCAAACCTTTTTTTTATACGACGATCGCAGCATTGATTTTAGTCATCCCCTTTCTTATCTCCTCAGCCCTGGCCGGACAGGTTGTAACAAAAGAAAATAAAAGTCAGGCTCAGGCCATCATTCAAAAAGAGAAAAGACTGAAAACGCCCTCAGCGCCAAATACGGTGGCCGTCCTGTATTTTAAAAATCAAACCGGACAGCCCGAATTTGACGTGCTTCAAAAGGGAATTGCACTCATGCTGATGACCGATCTCTCCAAAATCGAGAATCTCCAGGTTGTTGAACGCGTGCAATTTCAGGCTCTCATGGAGGAGTTGGGAATGGGAACCTCGGGACTGGTCGAGCCCGGCACGGAACCCCGCATCGGCAAACTCTTGCAGGCCCGCTGGCTTATCGGCGGGGAAATTCTGAAAGTAAAGCTCGAAAGCCTCAGAATCAAATCCGACGTGACAGACGTCCCGGCGCAAAACATCCTCGGGCAGCCTTATTCCGAAGGAAAGCCTCAGGATCTCATTTCGGTGGAAAAAAGCATTCTCTTCGAAATGATCAAATTGCTGAAAATCGAACCGACCGCTAAAGAAAAGGAAAAACTTAAAACCCCCTGTTCATCCAACTTACAGGCTTTGATGGCGCTGTTTAAGGGCGTGGATGCAAGCGATCGGGGGAATTATACTCAGGCCGCTGAATATTATGAGACGGCTTTGAAGGCGGACGCCAATGTCTGCGTTGCCAGAGGGGCTATTGAAGAATTGCAGATAAAGGGCCTCATCAGCGGGAAAAAGAAGTCCGCCGATTTCCTGCGCTCCATGCGGGACAGGACGTCATTCACAAACCAGATATCTCCCAAGGATGCAACCGAACGTGAATTCGCGCCTAAGGATGTTATCAGAGAGTAATAATTCTCTAATCGAAGCACCTATACTCCGGACGAGGAATTGCAGATTATGAAACATTTTCTTCTACTGTTGACTGTTCTATTCATCCTGCTCGGCACGGGATACTCCCGGGCGGGTAACGTCGATGTGATTGCGCAAACCGGATTTGAGTACAACTGGTGGCGGGACTCTGAGTCAAACACCGGTTATCAGATTCTGATACCCGTAAGAGTTGCAACCCAGTACAAGGCATTTGCCGTAAACGTCCTGGGAGGTTACGCATACAGCGACTACGATTCGAATGCCTACGGTCTGAACACCCTCTCCCAGTTGACGGATACCAAGGTGAATCTTTCATACGCCTTACTCGACAAGCTTCCTTTCGATGTTCTTTTCGGTCTGGATTTCAACATCCCCACAGCCAGAACAAATCTCAGCAACCGGAAGCTTTCGCTGCTTATGGACCCGGATCTTGTGCCGTTGTCCCAGTTGGGGGAAGGATTTAACATCAACCCGACTCTGTCGGTTTCTAAAGACTGGGGGCGTTTAATAACCGGTTTGGGCATCGGTTATGTCTGGCGGGGGAAATATGATTATTCAACATACTTCCGGGATTATGAGCCGGGGGATATTTTCACAGCCACTGCGGAAGCCCGATATGATTTCACGTCCTTGTGGAGCGGACGTCTTTTCGGTCAATATGCGCGATTCGGAAATGATGAATTGAGGGACCGCCCTATATACCGTGAAGGCGATTATTACATGACGGGACTTGGCCTTCAGTATGCTCCCAAACCATGGAATGCCTCTTTAACCTTCCGCTACATTTACCGGGGCAAAAGCGAACTTCGCAGTTCATCTTATAGCCTGTCACCGACGAGCAACAGTCTTTGGGGAAATGAGTACGCAGGCGATCTCATGGTGAGCTATCTCGTAAGCGAACCCACAACGATCTGGATTAGAATTTCAGGTTTGTATGTTCAGAAAAACGATTATCCGGATACTTACTATTGCTATATCGGCAAAAGACTTAAAGCGTCGCTGGAACTGGGATGGAAGAGAGCATTCGGTCAGCACTGGGAAACCAATCTGTTCCTGAGAGGCTTTACCATGCACGATGACAACCGATTATTCCCGGACTACATGAGCGAGCGTACATACAACGGTTTTTCGGTGGGCGGCGCGATTATTGCCAGATATTAAAGCCGGTCATTATATTTTCCCCCGCAAAGAAATTTGTACGACCTTTACGAGAGCAAGGGGTTGAAACCCCTTGCTCTATTTTCTTCTGTTCTCTTTACAGCAACTCTTCCGACGCTTCACGAACGGCTGTGAGCCAATCATTCAAATCCTGAGAAGCCGTCGTCTTCTGTACCGCTTTTTTCACTTTGCCCGTTTCCACTTCCACCATACGCAAATCCACGCGCATCTGATCCTGCGTGGCAAAGTATCCCCCGAAAATCATCCACCGGGCGCCCACGATCCTGCCCAGGCGAAGACGGGTTGATTCATTGGCCAGGTTTGTCGATCCTACATTCAGCTCGTTTAGCGCCAGTTGGAATTTCTTCCTTTCAACGACCCGATATTTGCCGTTTTTGTTCAGAGCTAAAATGATCTGATCGGAGAACAGTTCCCCGAAATCCGGCTTGCCCGGCTGCGGCCAGAGATTTTCTATATTCCAAACGGCGATTGCATTCTGCTGTTCAGAACGCTCCGGCGTTCCGGCGCAGGAAAAAAGAGCAAACACGGCAAGAAAGAAAATGATCTTTTTTATCATCCCGATGCGTTTCATATGTCCCGACATCACAGAAAGATACCTCCTTCTGAAAAATGCAGGCAGGTTTTGATTAACTATCGCAAAACCCGCCTGCCGTCTCTTGCTTCACAAAAACTTACTGGCCGATCTCCGACATTTTCTCCTGAACCTTATCATCCGTTTTCAATGCACGGTCCCGTTTGGAAATGCGGACATACGCGAGGTCCTGCTCCACCTTTGTCGCTTCCAGCTCGCCTACTGTTTTGGGCGCCTGCGTTAATGTTTTCCCTTTGTATTGAATGGGCTCCTGCTCTTCCAGAATGGCAAACCGGGTGCCTTTCACCACTCCCTGCTTGGAGCCCAGATTCAAAATCGCCTCGTCGCCATTCACTTTAACAACATAACCGCGCAACGGGTATTTCTGGATAACCGTTTTGAGAATATCGCGGTTGAGCTGGAAAATCTGCTTTTCCAGGCCGCCGGAAGTGTTCATCTGGCGTGTGATGACTTCGGAAATTTCAGTCGTTTCGGAATCGATCAGCCTCAGGCTCAGCAGTGCGCCCTGTGGCATATGCATCCAGGAACCCGTCCCGATCAGACGCGCCGCAAACACCCGCCCCAGCTTTAATTTTGTTTCAGGATCAACCAGCTCCGAAGAACCGAGATTCAATTCCGCGAGAAGCCGGTCCAGGATCACCCTTTCCACGACGCGGACGCGGCCGGAGCCGTTGAGCATGCTGGAGAGTTCGGCTGTAAATACTTCTGAGATCCCGTCCCGTTCAGTCATGACGCCTTTTTCCGAAATATCGATAAAAGACAGGACCATGGGCTGTGAAGTCCATGCATCCTCACCCTTGGACGGTTTGCTCTTCTGGCTTCGATAACGTTCGGCCAGATCTTTAACAAGTTGATCGATTCGCTTGCTTCTGTCGGCATCCTTCTGGATATCGACCATTTCCTGGGCCTTTTTAGCTAAAACAGCGGCGAAGGTATCGCCCTTCTCCTGAGAGAGAGCTCGCCGGTAAGATTCCAGCGCTTTATCCCATTGTCCTTCTTTTTCGAACGTCACGCCTTTGTTGGTTGTGCCTTCGATATAATACGGGTCGATCCGGACAGCCTGATCGTAGAGTTCCCGTGCTTTCTTGTACTGGCCGCTTTGCGCATAATACCGTCCCAGTTGATTGTAGCGGACGGCTTCCTGGTAGACTTCCGATTCCGCCTTCTGCGCGCCCATCTTATATTCGGCTTCCGCTTCTTTTTTATTGCCCTGGGCATACAGGATGTTCCCCTTCATGACGTTGACGTAACCACGCTTGGGCGCTTTGCGTTCCACATCTCTGGCCATCTCCAGCGCTCTGGCCGTTTCGCCTTTCTGGGCATAGACGGCCGCCAGCCCTTCTTTGCCCAGCACTTCTCCGGATGCGCCGCTCGCTGACATTTCCCTGAATACCTTTTCGGCTTCCGCAAGGTTCTTATCTTTTAATGCGGCATATCCCCTCACCGCCCTGGCTTTTACGTTTTGGGGATTCTTTTTAACCAGAGCATCGCTGATGGTCCGGGCCATTTGCGTCTGTTTGCGCTGCAATTCTCTTTCGGCAAGACGGGTCAGCATAGCTTCCGTTGTTTTTCCGCCTCCCTGAAAATAATCGAGCACCTTGAGTCCCGGGCCGACGATGCAAACAGCGGGCAGAACCATTCGCGCCTTATAAAGATCGCTCACCTGCCCTTTATCGGTCAGCAATGGAAACGTAAGTCCGGTCTGACCGGCAAACTGGCGGATCTTCTCCGGCGATGACATGCTGATGGCCCAGACTTTCAAGCCCGCCGCCGGATTCTGCCGGGCCAGTTCATTGAGGCTCAAAAGCCCTTCCTGGCTGGGTCGGGAATCCACCGCAAAAAAATAAAGTATTGTAAGCTGCTGATCCGTCGCTTTGGAGAGATCATAATTTTGTCCGTTGGTGTCCTTTAACGAAAACACCGGCGCTGCCGCCCCCTGTGCAAACTGGCAATACCCGTTTCCGGCATAAAGCAAAACGGCAAGCATGACGACAACCATGAAAGAACTCAAATAAATCTTTTTCATGTCGAGCACCCCTTTCCTCTGTAAAGAGTCCATTGAAATATCTATATCTAACCTTTCTATCTGTTATTGTCCGCTTTCAATTAAATTCACGGTCAACGGGAAATCCCCGTTTTCCGGCGGCTCAACCTGCGCTTCCCACTCATAGTACCCCGTCAAAACCAGGCGGATTTCATGCTTAGCCGCCGTCACTTCCAGACGGCTCGGAGTCTTCCCCTTAAAATTGCCGTCAATAAAAATCTGCGCTCCCGGTGGAGTGCTTTCCACATTCAGGAAAGCGATTCTCGCCTTCAGGGAGACAGCGGGAGACACAGGCTGAACGGTGGTTTTCTGACGCTGAGTATAGTAAAAAAGGCCGCCTGCCACAAGAAGCGCCGCAATGACAAGCCCGATGATCATTAACCGACCGGGTTTTGGCTTAGACGGAATTTCCGGAATCGACGGCGCCGTTTTCAACCCACCGCCGGAAATATTTTTAAGGGCTTCAGCCAGTTGATGACCGGACTGGTAACGCTTCGACGGGTCCTTCTCCAAGCACTTCAAAATAATGCCGGCAAGTCCGGCCGGAATTTCGGGATTGATTTTGTCCGGAGACTCCGGATGATCGTCTGTTACAGCGCGAAAAACGGCGGCCATGGTATCGCCTCGAAACGGTCTTTTTCCGACGCACATTTCCCACAGAATCACGCCCAGAGAAAAGATATCGGACCGGCCGTCCACCGACCTGCCCAGCACCTGCTCCGGAGACATATACGCGGGCGTCCCGAGGATTTCTCCGGCCTGCGTTTTAATCATTCCGTTGGGATCTTCAATATGGGCAATGCCGAAATCCGTAATCTTGACGCGGCCGCCGGGCTGAACGATAATATTGCTGGGTTTAATGTCGCGATGGGTGACGCCGCGTTCATTGGCGTAATGGAGAGCTTCGGCAACCTGGATACCCAGATCGAGAATTTCAGGAATCGTTAACTTCTTGTCCGGTTTCTGAAACGTATCCAGCGAATCGCCCTCGATAAACTCCATGGCGATATAGATCGTCTCCTGATCCTCACCTACATCGTAGACCGCCACGATATTCGGATGAGAAAGACGGCCGATGGCCTTGGCCTCTTTCAGAAACCGCTCAATAAATCCTTCGCTCGACATTCGATCCTGACGCAGCACTTTGATGGCAACAAGACGGTCTATGTGCGGATCATGGGCCTGAAAAACCATCCCCATGGATCCTTTTCCCACTTCCTTGAGAATTTCATAACGTCCGTATTTCATAACCGGCTTTCCTCTTCTTTTCTCAACTATTATTCTTCGGTTAGAAACTTCACAACCGTTTCCAATGGAATTATAAAACCAATAGGTTGATTTCCCCGATACCTTCCCTTGACCACCGCGACAATCTTGCCGTCACGGTCAAACACCGGACTTCCACTGGACCCTTTAGGGGTTTCCATTTCCACCTGCCACAGGAGAACATTTTCCTGAGCTTTCACAGGTCCGGCAATTTGCCCTGACAGAATTTTTCTCTTACCGTCCTGACAGGTCAGAGCAAAAACAGGCTCACCTTTTTTCAAAATATTTCGTCCCTGCACAAGGTTCAAAGAAGATGAAAAACGGGATTCAACGCTGATCATGGCCAGATCACGACGCATATCCTTCTTGATTAAACGGCCTTTTAACCTTCGCCCGTCGGACGTCATCACCATCACGTCCTTCACGGCATCCAGATCATGCGCCGTGGAAAGAATAATTCCTCTTGTATCCACGACAAAGCCGGAAAAGGAAATCGGCGTGTTTGCAGAAGACGCAGTGATGCAAACGATGGAATTATTGCGCAGCAAAGCAGGCGGAATGTCTGTCTTCTTTTTTTCTGCAACCCCGGTATTTTTTGCAACGTAATCATCCACAAAAGCAGATAACTCTTGAATCCGCTTTGGAGAAGGCCGGCCATCCAAAAGGCATTCCGCTTCAACCGAAGAATACAAAGGGGAATGGGCCTGCAACACGATGCGCCACCGCTCATTTTCCCGCACGGCGCTTAACTGGACGGCCCCGTCCGGCCCGGCCGACTGGAATACCCGATATCCCGATTCGGTGAGCCACAGTGAAAGTACTTTCTGCATTTCCAGAAGCGTCACAGGGTAAAGACGGCCGGGCTCGGCTCCGCCTGCACCAGTTGAAAAAATGATGAGGAAATAAAAAATAATCAGGAAGAATTGCGCCTTCTTCAGTCTGTCCAGCCGCATAGTTCTTTTATCTTTTCAACTGTTCAAATGCTGTTATGAAGCAGTTCTCCGTATGATTTTGAGACGTCATCAAAGCTGCAACTCAGAGGGCAACCTCGCAAAGAACCACTGTGACATTATCGTGCCCGCCTGCAGATTTGGCTGCTTCGATAAGAGCGTCCGTTTTTCGATCAAGGCCATCCGAAAGAGAAAGCACCTGCTGAATCGCCGGATCATCAATCATATCCGATAATCCGTCCGAACAAAGAAGAAAAATATCGCCGGACACCGTCCGTCCCTTTATAAAATCAACAGCGAGGGAATCATTGATTCCCACTGCGCGCAGAATGATATGCCGGAGGGAATGCGTCTTGGCCTCAATGGCGCTGATGAGCCCCTGCTCAAGCTGTTCCTGAACCAGCGAATGATCTTTCGAAAGCTGTTTTAACAGTCCCTTTCGAAAAAGATAAACGCGGCTGTCGCCGACGTGGCCGAGAATATACATCCCGTCACAGAACTTCAGTAATTCAGCGGTGCATCCCATCCCGCTGTGTTCAGGTTCCAGCTTCGCTTTATCCAGAATTCTTTCATTTGCCAGTTGGAAAGTGGCGTGCATGGCTTTGAGGGCTTCTTCTTCTGAGCGGGTTTCCGCTTGCGAAAAAAGTTCCCGGACCGTCTCACAGAACATCCGGCTGGCAACCTCTCCCGATGCGGCGCCGCCCATTCCGTCCGCAACCGCACAAAGTTCCAGTTCCGGTTTGATCAGATAGGAATCTTCATTGTTTAATCGTCTGAGCCCGACATCGGATTTTCCGGAAAAGATAATACCTGCCATAAGAGAATCTTTACAGTTAATGATTTGCTGTTCTCGCCGTCATGGAAATAGGACTGCTTGCCCGACTGGAAACCTTTGTCAAAGTATTTTTTTCACGAGGAGTATATGAAGAGAGAATTTTTATGTCAAGGAATTTTCAGGATTTTTCGAGACAACACGTTCAACGCCGCCATGGGGTCTTCAATAAATGATGATATTCGACTCCGGATAAAATGTGCGCTTCACGAAAACTGCATTTTTTGTGACTGCTATCACCAAAGCGCCGGAATCCGTTTCCCGGAGCACAAACGGATTATTTGCGTCAGGATGAAATCATTCTTCTTCTTTCAATATGGGAAGGTTTTTCCCCATGGCTCTTAACACTTCGTCGATCTGACCCAGAGAAAGAACCCCCTGCTCCAGTAAGATCAGACCAATGAGCCTGTGTTTGCCTTTGGCCACATCTTCCATGATCTGAATTCTCATGGCATTGATGACCTGTTCGGCAGTGATCATTCCCTTTTCCACGGCCAAAATCCCAAACCGCTTTTCGAGATGTTCCGTTTCCATCTTATTCTCCGATCTTCTTCAATGAGATTTTTCCGATGATTTTACACCGGCCGGCTTGAACCATCTATTTTACACGACCGTTTCTCAGGAGCTTACGAGCTTTGTCAATGTTTCGTCGGGCATTGGGATGTTCAGGATCAAGGTTTAGTGTTTCCTCCCATTCTTTGATGGCCCGCGGCAGATCTTCGGCGATAAAGTAACTGACGCCCTTGCGATAGTGTTCTTCGGCGCCCGCTTTATCATAAACTCTCTGTGCGCGGGGTTGAGGCGCGGGCATGACGGCATGCCTGGGTTTGGATTCCCTGGGTTCCGGTTGGGATAGTTGCGTTTCAATCAACGGAAGTCTCAACACCGTTTGCGGCTTCAATGGATCATCATTTTTCTGTCCGCTGAAATAGGCAACAATGAAATCCTTTCCCGGATCAAGGTACACCTGCTGCGCCACACTTCTGAGTGTATCGCCTTGTTTCGTCTCATACAGCGTATAGCCATAGGGTTCAACATGATTCTTCAGCCATTCAAGTGCGTCTTTGCAGTTGGGATCATAGGCCAGTGTCAATAAAAAATCATTACGCGCGGACAGATAAGATTTTTGCTTTGCATGTTCCTTGCCTTTCAAAAGATGCTGGTCCGCGCCGCGACGGATACGCTCCTCCAAGGCCTCAATTTTCTGACGCGCCTGACGGTCCTCCGGATTCAACTTCAGCACCAAAAGCCACAGGAAGGCGGCTTTGAAAAGCTGCTGATCGGTCTCATACGCCGCAGCCAGTGACCGGTATTTCTCTCCGGACGTACGCAACGTATTGAGCTGCGCTTCCTGTGCCGTATCGCCCGTAACCGGAACCGCTTCCGATTCGCTCTGAAACAAAGCGGCGCAACCGCAGATCATCAACAGGAAAAAGCACAACAGGCTTGCAGGGAGAATTTTTTTTCTGATCATTTGAGCGCCTGATAACTGAATACCTTCAGATTTTTCTCAAAATCTTCGAGGTCGAAGTTGCCGTAAATCATGGATCGTTTAATCCTGTACCGGTGCACAAAACAGGGATTGCCGTCTCTTTCCACGGTCAAGGCGCCCCGATAACCGAGCTTTTCAGCCAGAGCCGCCGCCAGATGGTTCGTATCGCCGTAAGGGTAGGCCAGATACCTCACCTCCGTGTTCAGATGCCGCTTGATAACCTTTGCTGATTCATCAAGCTCCTCTTTTATGGCGTCAAAATATTTTTTAAACGACTCTTTTCCCTGACGCCGATCCAGATAACGATGAGACTTCGTGTGACTCTGAATGCTGACGCCGCCGTTCATCATTTCTTTCAAAATGGCCCAGGTCATGCCGTTGCCTCCTTCATTGATAAAATCGGTATAAACGAAGAGCGTCGAAGGATAACCGTATTTTTTGAGAACGGGAAAGGCAATGTCATAGGTGGAACGCCACCCGTCGTCAAAGGTAATGACGACGGACTTGCGGGGAATGGGCGTCTTCAGTTCAAGAAAATCGAAGAACTCATCAAGGCGGATGACTTTGTATCCGTTGTTTTTCAGAAAACGCATCTGATCTTCAAACGATTTTCGCGTTACGGTAACGGCATCGGAAACATTGTCTGAAAATTTATGATACGTAAGAATCGGGACCGTCTGATGTCCGCGTGCCGTCAGTCCGCCTCTTTCCAGAGGACTGAGGGGAATAACCAGGACCTGCCCCGGCTTCAAAGCCGCAATTCCGTTAATCTCTGCAATTCTCCAGCCCGATGAGGAATCGCCTAAATGCTTTGCTGCAAGCGAAGATAAGGTATCCCCCGGCTGTGTGGTTACAATCGTGTAATTCTGAAGCGGCAATAAAGGAGAATCCGGTTTAAATGCGAAGGGCACAGACTGAAGCTCTACAGCCCCTTCCGGTTTGGGCTGAAAAAGAGCGCACCCCGTCCAGGCCAATACGAGAACGGCAAGACAGACCAGTTCCATCCATCGAAGAAATTGAGGTTTTCTCGATAACATGATCACCATGCTCCCGGATTACCGTTTCGGCGAATTTAATTTCAACAGACGGAAATTTTCCCAGGGTTGAGTTCTCCGCATCAGCACCTGAGGCGGCATCGGCTCAACAGTGACGAGATGCTCGACCATTCGGTACGCGTCACGGGTCATGACGATTTCCCCCGGTCCCGCCATAAAGTTCAGCGAGTAAGCTACTTTAATGCTTTCTCCGATGAAGACCTGCTCGTTTTGATCCGACGAACCGATACGGCCGGACAGGACCACGCCCGAGTTGATTCCGATGCCGACCTTCAAAAGAAGCTGATTGCCGCTCTCGCCGCCGTCCTGGAGAGCCTTCTGCATGGCAACCGCCGCTTTAACCGCTCGTTCGGCATGATTCGCTTCGTGCGGCGCATTGCCGAATACGGCGATAACCGAGTCGCCTACAAACTTATCGATATGTCCACCGTAGATTCGAATGCACTGTGTCGCCAGGACAAGATAATCATTCAAATCATCCATAAGTTTCTGATGATCATTGATTTCGGCATACGCTCGGAAACCTTTGATACCGGCAAAAAGTACCGTCACATGATTTTGATTCATTTCCGCCACGGACAAATTGCGTGTATCGGCGCCATTGCCTTCACTCGTGTCGTCGCCTGACCGGCAGGTGGGTGCGGTGGCCTCATCATCGACGAACATTTGTTCATCATCATGCCGCCGCCCCGATTGCCCCGCCGGTTCCTGCCCTTTTAACCTGGACAGCCAGAAAAAAAACGCAAGCGCCGAACAAAGCAAGATGCCGAGCAAAATAAGTCCCTGAGTAATAATATTGCGCTTCAGGCCTGACAACTCTTTTTTTACTTCAGCGTTGATGAACGCCAACGACAACCCGACATGCACCGCGCCGAGTTGGTTCTGCATAAATTGAACCGGCCGGGTAAGATCAAGCACCTGTGTCCCGTCGGGGAGAGCATGACTCACCACCACCGTGCCGTCTTTTTCCACCTGCCGATCGCCCTTTTCAAACGTTCCGAATACTGAGCCGACTTTGCGGATATCCGTATGCGCCTTGACAGTCCCTTTGTTGTCGACAACGGCCACATACAGGGCGCCCTGAATGGCTTTTGCTTCCTTCATCAGAACATTCAAACTCAGCGCATCATCATCAACAAGAGGAATGGCGGCCGTATTTACAAAATGGCTCAGTCCGATTTTCCCGGCCTGTATTTTTTCCTGATAGACCAGATTTCCCTGCCTGTTCAAAATAACCTGTGCGAAGAAAATCAGAGAAATAACAAACGCGGCAAGAGTGACGGCATAAATGACGATAAGCGGAAGATGCCGGCGGAATGCCCGCCTTTTTGTACGATTCGATGGGTATGTTGTGTTCATGGCTAATATGTACTGCAATGGTCGCGGAAATTATTTTGGACCGTAAAGTGTTGGTGAATCGTCTTTGTGCTCGGCGGGTGCGCGTTTATGTCTTTCCGTTTTCGGATAAAATTTATCGACATGCGCCTTTGTCATGGGCGTTCGTATCGTCATCAGACTTTCCGGGATACGAATCTTCTGGCCGATCACAACAACGTTGGGGTCCATATCGGGATTGCAATCACGCAGAATTTCCCATTTATGGATATCACCGAGATACCAGCCCGCGATAATCGACACGGACTCTCCCGACCATTTTACCGTGTGAATATAATAGCCCGTTGTCGTTTGTGTCTGAGGCGTTGACGGCTGACCGGCCGAACTGCCTGGCGTCGGCTGCTTGTCGGAAGACACAGCCTTTGGCGCACTTTGATCCTGTTTTACATCAGTCTGTTTTGCCGCACAGCCCCAGAGTAAAACGAACAAACTCACCATGGCTATAACTAATAAGACACTCCTTCGGCATATTGTTTTCATTTCTTCTTCGCACTCCCTTTTATTCTATCCAGGTACTTTTTGACCACTTCGTTCCTGGGATTGATGGCATAAGCCTGTTCAAGAGTTGAAAGACACTCCGCCCGCTTCCCCTGTTTATCCTGAACCACCGCGAGATTAAAAAGCGCTTCGTCGACATAACGCGGTCTCATTTTCACAACCCTCTGATACATTTCCTCCGCCCTGGCGTAATTCTCGTTCATCCCGTAAGCAAAACCGAGATTGAAATAGATATCGGAAAACTGGGGATCCAGTTCGGCGGCTTTTGTATAGCTCTGAATCGCATTCGGATAATCCTTCAGCTTGACATAGACGAGTCCCAGTTTGAAATAAGCCTGGACGTTTTTAGGGTCCAGTTTGATGACTTCAAGCAGCACGGATCTGGCTTTTAGAGGATCCCGGTCGGCAAGCTGCGCCGCCTGATCCAGCAATTCCTTTGCTTTCAGCTTGGTTTGATGGACTTGTTGCGTCTGTGGCTTTGCATCCTGGCCCGCGGGAAGCGCGGGAACCGGCTTATCGGCAGTGACCGCCGGAGCGGGCCGGCTTGATGCAACATTGTCCGCAGGCGGAGGAGCAGTCGTTTTTCCTTTTTGCCAGATGACGATTGCCGCAACGGCGACAACAACGACAGCCGCAATGGCAACGTATTTAATCCATCCTTTTTTCTTTTGTTGATCCTGTGTTTTTTCCGGTGCTTTTTCAGGCGTTTTATCCGGAATTTTTTCAACAACTTTCCCGACAGGTTTTTCGGAAACTTTCTCCGGGATTTTCTCCGGCGCTTTTTCCTGAACTCTTTTCTGCGGAAGCGGCTCGGCCGCTTGTGTAGATTTCGGCATTTCCGGTGAGACATTCCGGATAACTTCAGCCTTCACTTCTCCGGAACCGCGGCTATGGCTGCCGCTGGGTTCCTTGCCGCCCTGATCTTCTAAAGCGCCGGTATCGAAAAGCGTCTTCATATACTGGGCAAGCCCTCTGGCATTGGGCCTAAGCCCCAGATCAATGATGCATTCTTCCAGATCGGATGCCATTTCACTGCACGACTGATAACGCTGTTGGGGATCTTTTGCCAGAGCACGGTCAACAATCGCATAGACTTTGGGGTGAAGCCCAGTAACAACCTCCTGCATCGACCGATATTCGGCGTCGCGCACCTTGGTCAGAATCTGTATGGTGCTGTCGCCGTCGAACATTTTTGCATGAGCGATCAACTCATAAAGAACGATGCCGGTGGAAAATATATCGGACCGCTGATCAATGGAATTACCGGCGGCCTGTTCGGGAGACATATAGGCGACTTTGCCTTTAATCATGCCGCATTGCGTCACTGAACTCTGGCTGGCCGCTTTGGCAATGCCAAAATCCAGAATCTTGACATCCCCCTGATAGGTTACAAAAATATTCTGAGGGCTGATATCCCGATGGATGATGTTTAGAGAATTCCCCTGGAAATCCTTGAGTTCGTGCGCATACCCCAATCCGGCGCAGACTCGTGACATGACATACAGCGCATATTCCAGGTTGATCGGAAGATTCTTTTCTCTGGCTCTGACCCAGATCGCACGCAGATCATTGCCGAAGAGGTATTCCATAGAAATAAAGAACGACTCCTCCATACTTCCGAAATCATAGATTTGAACGATATTCTGATGATTGAGAAGCGCAGCCAGTTTCGCTTCATCAATGAAGGAGACAACCAGCTCCTTTTCTTTTGCCAGGTGCGGCAAAATCATCTTGATGGCGATAAGTTTTTCAAACCCCTGGATGCCGGTTATTTTGGCTTTGTAAAGTTGCGCCATCCCCCCCGTGGCCAGTTTTTCAAGAAGAATATACTTACCGAAACGAACGGGCTGGAAATCAGGCATTAAAAGCTACTCCTTTATCTCTATTAGTTCCTGGATCGCGAGAGGGAAATCTGTAAAACGCTTCTTGTCTCCGTGATAAGGTTTTACATTTCAACATGAACATTAAATTCGTTAAAGTATATGAAGAGAAGATTTCCATGTCAAGGATATTTTGAACAAATATCGGGTATTATAGCGATAATGCGGAAGAAATCTGCGGATGGTTCAAAGCGACGAACGGGAATAAAAAAAACCAGCCCGGTTATCCGTCGGATGACGGACAACCGGGCGTATGAAAAAGAGTCAATGCGCAATCAGGATCAACAGAAAACAACGGGGTGACAAATTACTTTCTGTTTCGGGAGATCATCTTCAAAGGGCTTAAGTCAATGACGGCTACAACTTTTTATTCTGCTTAAGGTCCCAGCCGGTAACCACCTGGCCGCCGCCGCCGCCGCCTTCCCGTTTCTGTTTGGTATAGGTCCATTTGATTTCGGCATAGTTAAAAGAAAGCGTCTCCACCGGCAGACTGCTTCCGCCGCCGCCAACAGAGACCGAACTGATAATGACATCCTTAAGTTTGAACTCCATGTATTTAACTTTGGAGTCGCCGGCTGAACGCATCAGATCAATCGTCACCTCTTCGATGTGTTTACCGGAACAGCAGGCCAAAGCTATATTCGGTGTGGCGCTGTCCAGCATTTTTACGATCGACAGATCGCCAAAGTCGGCCCGTGCGGACGTTCCGCCGCCGGCGGTGCTCACTCTGGATGAAGCCGACTGATGAACACCCCAGGAAAAGGACTCGATTTCCATCCAATTTTTATGCTCGGAATCGGTGCTTTCACCATCTATCCCCTTGATTTGAAGATACGCATCAGATGCCATAATTTTCCCCCTTTTATTAATTGGTAAGAACTTTCTTTGTGTTTGTTGAACGGAGTATAAAAGACGCTCTTTTCTATGTCAAGGGGATTTATTGGAAAGGACAGTGATGGAAGTCACAGATTTTCTTGACACATCGGACAACTTGTTTACGCTTCGTCTCCTTCCGGATAACAATAAATATCAGGATACAATGATGGCATCATCCATTGAACTATTTCGAGACGTACTGCAAATCGCACCCGAGCCGCCCCCCGGTATCACAAACGAGTTGATCCCATGAAAAATGCGCTTGTCGAACGGATGAAAATATCTTACCCTTTGTAATAATCCCCTTATCGGGGCACAACGATTATTCAGGATGGTGAAACTATGAAAAAGACAGCAGGATTCATCAGTCTGCTTGCCTGGGCAATCGCCTTATCAGCTTTCTTCGGAAGCCCAGCCGTCGCCCAACAGCGTGTGGCGCTTGTCATCGGCAACAGCAATTATGAAACAGGACCTCTGGTCAATCCCGCAAACGATGCCTCCGATATGGCATCCGCCCTGAGAAAACTGGGATTTACGGTCATCCTTAAAAAAGATGCCAATCTCGAAATAATGGAAGAAGCCATGGAGGATTTCGGAAACAGGTTGAAAAAAGGCGGTGTCGGACTGTTCTTCTACGCCGGGCACGGGGTTCAGGTTTACGGCTCCAACTATCTGATTCCCGTCGGTGCAAAAATCAAAAAAGAATCGGACATCAAATACCGGGCCGTCGATGCGGCAAGAATCCTCGATGAAATGGACAACGCGGGCAACGGCATGAACATTGTTATCCTTGACGCCTGCCGTGACAATCCCTTCGGACGAAGCTTTCGTTCCGCAGGCAGGGGCTTGAGCATCATTTCCACTGCGCCGCGCGGCACCTACATCACCTATTCTACAAGCCCCGGCAACGTAGCCGCCGACGGCAAAGGACGCAACAGCCCTTACACGGAATCGCTCCTGAATCACATCAACACCCCTGGCCTGCCGATTGAGCAGGTATTCAAACAGGTTCGCCAGGACCTGACCCGCAAAACCGGAGGGCGGCAAGTCCCCTGGGAATTGTCGTCTTTGAGCGGTGACTTTTATTTTAATGCATCCGGCGTTCGCATAAAAAAAGAATCGGACACACAAACCGGCGTCAAAGCAATTGATGACGATTTAGCCGAGGAACGCAGAAAACTGGCGGAAGAAAGAGAAAGGCTCCGCAAGGAAGAGGACCTTCTCCGGGAGAAAAACGCCCTGGCCGAAACCAGACGGAAAATGGAAGAAGAGCGAAAAAAAGTTGAAGCGGAAAAACAAAGAATGGCTTCGCTGCCCAAAGTGGATGCGGCCGGGGGAACAAGGACGATTGATCTTCTCAACGCCAGGGTGTCCGAAGTAAAATTTTTTGAAAGCGCTTATGATGCGCCCGACAAGGACAAACGTGTATACCGGACAAGCTTTTCCAGAACAGCATCACGATATATATGCTGGGAGCTGAATTTGACACATCCGGCGGCCGGCGTCAGAAAAAATTTCACCGTGGAACACATCTGGTATAACCCTTACGGCGCTGAAATATACCGCGGAACTTTCAATACGTATATTGGAAACGACTGGACCTATTCCTATCACAACAGCGGCTACGGCTGGCGGGAGGCATCGACGAAGACCTGGGTGGCCGGCACCTATCGCGTCGATCTCTATATCGAAGGCACTAAAATTGCCAGTGAGTCTTTTATGGTTTACTAGAGCGCACCATATTATCTTCAAAGGGGGTTCCCATTTTTCATTCGGTAATCCGAAGGCCCCTGGATTCTGGTACTTATGCTCAGAATTATTTGTAATGAGCAGCAACCAGGTCCTGAATCCCCCAGGCGTCTTTTTCTTCTGGCAGGATTCCCTGGTAGCGTGAATGGAAACCACTGCGGAACTCATTCATCAGCTGACCGTCACCATTTCTCCTGAGCATTAATCCATGCAGGTTAATTTCACGAAAACCAGACTTGCTCCCGTAGACGCTTTCGTACCATTCTTTTGTCAAGGCCAACATAGGATCATTCAGTCCCATCTTGCGGCTCAACGCGATGGTCGCTATATTTAGAGGAATGAACAGTGATGTTGCAAGCTTCTGGGCTGTTACCTGATGACCAACTGCGGCATAACGAGCCATGTGAAACCACTGTTCACAGTGTCTTGATTCATGATATATTAAAGTAATCAATGTAAGAAAAGCATCTTTATCAGGAACACCGGCCTGCCCGAAACCGTTCGGATTTATTTTCAACTTCCAGGACGTACAATCAAATAATCCGCTTGCCAGCCCAAGATTGGTATTTACTTCCAAGGTAGGACGCGGAACTTGGCAAATGTCCAGGATTAAGAGATTAATGTCAAAGAGTTTTTGAACCCTCTGCTGTCCTGAAGAAAAAGTACTCCACTGTTGATGAACCGAAGCTTTGCATGCATTTGCGAATTGAACAATTATTCCATTATCAGTCATTGTCGGCATGGATGCTTCCTCCTCTTTTTTTAATCATGAACTTTTTCATGAGATAAATAATGAACGTTTATTAGTTTTCAATCGCCCTTTTAAAACCAGCTCCAAATGACCGATATCTAATTAGTTTATCCAAGCATCTGCATGCAACTCATCTGTGCATTTGAATTCTTCCAGTGAGACAACTCCGTAAATGTTCCGGGTGTGAAGAGGAATATGAAACGCATAACTGATTCATTATGCATATTATCAGAATGTAATTTTTAATACTCCCGCACAATTTTCTTGTCAAATATTTTTTCACAATTATCTCCTTACTAAAATTCCCTTCTCCTTGACACCACCCTCTCGTTTCCCGTATAGTTTAGGGCATTAATGAGTCGTTGTTAAGTTTTGAAGAAAGCTTTGTCTCAGAGTTAATATTGATGCTGGATTTCCGCCTCCACGGAAATAACAGGTTCCGGCAATGAATGTGTACTGTGGATCGATCATTTTTTTCTTGTCTTCAACCTCAAGCAACGAATTTATCTACAGCCGGACATTTTGTCACTCTCTGTATCTGTTCATCCCTTGCCGGCCCGGAAAGTGCTGTGAACCATGAATTCAACAACGATCTATGATGCAGTAGCCTACCCCGGCCATCCCTATCCACAGACCCACCCGGATCATCTGGCGGCGCTTGCGCGTCTCCACGGCATGAAGCCGGCGCCCGCCGATCGGTGCCGGGTGTTGGATCTGGGCTGCGGGGACGGGGCCAATCTGATCCCCATGGCGCTCTCACTTCCGCAAAGCCAATTTCTCGGTATTGATCTGGCGCAAACGCCCATCCTGCGCGGACGGGAGATAATTGCCCGTCTCAGCCTGCAAAACATCCGACTGGACGCCATGGACCTGATGGAGTTCTCGCCGGAAGAGAGCTCCTTCGACTATATCATTGCCCACGGGCTTTATTCCTGGGTGCCGCCTGCGGTGCAAAAAAAAGTTATGGATGTTGTCGCCCGCGCTCTGGCGCCTCAGGGCGTCGCTTTCATCAGCTACAATGCTCTGCCCGGCGGGCACATCCGCATGATGATGCGCGAGATGATGCTTTTTCACGCCCGTAAATTCGAGGAACCGGGTGAAAAAGTCCGGCAGGCGCTCATGGTTGCTCAGCTTGGTGCAAATGCCCAGACTCATCCCAACCGGTACGGCGTTCTCCTGCAGAAGGAGTGGGAGGAGGATCTCTCCATCCGCCATCCACAGGCGCTCTTTCACGACGAACTGGGAGACTGCAATTCCAATCTCTACTTCCATGAATTCATCGCCCGGGCAACGGATTCCAAACTCCAATTCCTGTGCGAAGCCGCATATCATGAGATGCAGGCCAACGGCATCAAAGCTCAGATCAAAGAAATGATGTCCGGTCTCGGCGATGATGTTATCGCCCGGGAGCAGTATCTCGACTTCCTGATCGGCCGCCGTTTCCGTCAGACGCTGCTCTGTCAAGAATCAGCACAGATTGATCGAGGCATGCCGGCGGAACGTGTGATGGAATTTTTCATCGCCTCCAACGCCCGTCCGGAAAAACCTGTTTCGGGACCTGTTCCCGCAGGGGAAATCAAATTTCTCGGAGCCAAAGACTCGTGCATGACGTCCACACATCCGCTGCTCACAGCAGCCCTCCTCTCTCTGGAAAACGCCTGGCCGATGCCGCTGAGTTTTGAAACGCTCTGGAAAATTCTTCAGGAACAATCGGCTGACTGGGGACCTGAATACTCGCTTAAGCTGGAACACCGGACGGCACTGGCGAAGGCTCTTCTGAACTGTTTCGGCCTGGGGCTGATCGATTTGCGCTTATGGACGCCACCTCTAGCAGCCGATCCCGGCGCCAAGCCTCTGGCCAGTCCTCTTGCCCGTCTGCAGTCTCTTCAGGGAGACGTGGTGACAACCCTGTTGCATACCTCCGTAAAGTTATCCGATTCGCTTGCCAAAAGGCTCCTGCAACTGCTTGACGGCACGAAAGACCGCCCGGCCATCGTGCAATGGCTCATGCAGGCCGTTGTGTCCGGCCAGGCAACACTTCTGATCGACGACAAAGAATGTCACGACCCAGCGGTCATCGAACAAAATATCCGTGAGGAGCTGGAAAACCACCTGAAACATCTTGCCCGATTGGGCCTGCTTTGCCGGGAAAGGAATCCGGATTCCCGATGATATGCGTCACTGAAGAACAAGGGGCTTTAGCCCCTTGTCCAGGCTGAAAGGACGATCCCATCATGCAGAATGAACATGAGAACATGCCGCTTCGTTTCGGTTCGCCGGACGATTACGCACGGGTGGCAGGGTCGCTTAAGAAGGCCGATTTTACGGAAGCAACCATCTGCCGCACACTGGCGCTGGGCAATATGTCGGATTTAAATTCCGGGCATGCCAAAAACTGTGATTTGAATGACGCACCGCCTTGCCTCGCCCTTTTCATCCGTCTGTTTCTTTTTTTCGAAACCGTGGCCCGCCTCGAAATAGAGATGCTGCTCGACCGGGAAACGATCGATGCATTTCTCCAACTTGATATCCTGCGCCCGGTTGCTGAAAACGATTGCGAATATTACACGTCCGTCTTTCTGTATCCGGTCGCGGGTTTTTATATCGCGTCCGACCGACCGGTGGATCCTGACGGCATTGTCCGGGAACGCAAGGACTGGGTGCTGCCGGCTATTTACGAGGGAACGCTGAACTTCCTGAGCAAACTGATCACAAGCCCCGCCGGCGAAGCGCTCGATCTCTGCTCCGGCGCCGGCATCGGAGCTATGGCGCTCAGCCGAAACGCGAGGAAGGCTGTGGCCGTCGATATCGCGCCGCGCGCCGTCCGCTATGCCCGCTTCAATAAAGAGTTGAACAACCTGAGCCATGTTGAAATCCTTGAGAGCAACCTCTACGACGCGGTTTCCGGCAGGACCTTTGACCGGATCATTGCCCACCCGCCTTATGTCCCGACCATACGCAATCAATCTGTTTTTAAAGACGGCGGTGAAACAGGCGAATATTTTGTGCGAAGCATTATCGAAGGCTTGCCCGAATACCTGCGGCCTGACGGAACCTACTACAGCCTCTCATTCAACCTTGACACTCAAAGCGCGCCGTTTGAAGAACGCGCGCGCCTGTGGCTTGGCGATTCGCGGCAGGATTTCGACATTGTCTTTGCCGTCTCAGAGGTACGCCCTGTCGAAAAAGTTATCGAAAACATTCTCGAGAGGGAGAATATTACCAGCCCCGACGATATGTCACGCTTCCGGCAGGCTTTTGAAAAAATTGAAGCCGCACAGTTTGTTTATGGAATGCTGGTTATCCGGCGGCGCAAACCGGAGGAACAAGGCACGCCGTGCACCCTGCGCATTGAAATGACCGCCGGCGCCACCGGGAATGATCTTGTGAAAATGCTGATAAATCGTTCAGCCCCCATTATACAATAACGAGATTTGTTGCCTTTCTTGTCATTACAGATCCACAGTTTTTTTATAGAGGAAGCATTCACCAGAATTCCCTTGACAGACAGGCTCTCTCTCCATATACTTCCAATCCGCGAAAAGCAATGATGTATCAAATAGATAGGCTCATGTGACTGTGTGAAAGGTTAAATAAAATGAAAGTTCCACCTGTTATCATTGTACAACTGGTCCATATCAGCGGACCCATGAAAGGAGAAATTCAGGAGTTCCCGGAAAGTGTGATTACAATCGGCCGCAATCCATCGAATTCGGTTGTATTCCCGGCGGATTTCACCAGCATTTCCAGAAAACACGCAGAGATCGTCCGGGACGGAAATCAATTCCGCCTGGTTGATCACAGCGCAAACGGCACATTCATAAACGGCAAAAGGGCGCAGGAACAATATCTTAAAGACGGCGATGTCCTGATGTTTGCCGACGGAGGCCCGAAGGTCAGCTTCCTGACGCAGGTAAAGGAAGGCGCCGTCCCGGTTGAACCCGTCGCACCGCCACCGCCTCCGGAGCAGCCCCGGCCACCGGAACCTCGCATGCAGGAACCCCGGCCGCCGCAATACAATGAACCGCCTAAAGCACCCGTTGCCCCCCGGCCGGCCCCGATCAGGGAAGAGCGCGTAAAGCCACCTGTTTACGTTCCGCCTCCGCCTGCCCAGCCGGCTGTTCAAAAACCCGAAGTTGTCGTTCAGAAAGCAGCAGTTCCGCTGGTGATTCAGTACGGACCGGCCATTCGGTCTTACAAAACGGTTCCCGTTATAATCGGAAAACATCCAAAATGCGATTTTGTGCTGGATCACCCCGCGGTCCTCGATCAGCACATCCAGATTTTTTTCAGCGCCAATCAATACTGGGTCAAAGATCTCACGGGAAAGGCTTTGATCAAAATCAACAACCGCCCGGTCGACTTTTCCGCTCAACTGAACGCCAACGATGATATCACTTTCAGTCCGCAGGGCCCTGTTTTACGCTACCTCGGTGAAGGCCGGTTTGCGGAGAATTCAGATGCAGTGCCCCAGCAGCAGGAAGCGCCATCGAAAGAAAAAGCCCCGGACCGGAATGCCCCGCAGGACCATGAGCCGAAGGGTTTTTTTGCAAAGCTTAAAAAAAATCTAACGAAGGATTAATCCCTCTCACCTCATCTCTTTTCCGACAGGGGAAGAGGGAATCAATAAGTTTAATACGCTTTCTTGAAGTCCGGGCAGGCGCCGTTGAATCCGAAAAGTTTGGGATTTTCGCAGATGACGGATGCCGAAAAAATGTAAAAGACATAATCATACGTCTCTGCGGGAATGGATTTGATTGCCAGCAGACGCCAGAAATTTCTGTCACGCGGGTTTTCCGGCATTTTCCGGATGGCATTGATCACCCGTTCTTCCCCCCAGTTATAAGAAGCCATCACGAGCAATCCCGAAGACTGGGCTTCCGTGTTATTGATAAATTTGAGGTAGCGCGCCGCTGCAGAGGTCGCTTTCGGAAAATCAAAGCGGTCATCCATCGGATCGTACACAGGCTTGGCATATAAAGGACCTACTTTTAAATTATAGGTATCCGCTGTCATGGCAATAAACTGCCACATGCCTTTGGCATAACCGAAGCGTGTCATCGGTCCGATGGCGCGTTCATTGAATCCGCTCTCCTGAAGCGCAAGGAAAAAATACTGCGGGGGAAGATTGTTTTCATTCAAAGCTTTTACGATGGTCGGCGTGTATCCGTTTGTTTGCGCCCGCTCCAATCCGTCGCGAAGACGGTTGGTCGATTTCCATTTATTGATGTAGCTCATCACTTCTTTTGTGAAATCGGCCGGAATGTTGATGTCGCATTCGCCGAAAACGCGGGCCATGCGGTAAATCACTTTTTCTTCTTCCGTCAGTTTGTTGTATGTTCCCAGTTCCCGCACAAACGTGTCATAGTTTTTTTCCATCTCCTGGAGTTTGCGGCGCTTGGCCTGTAATTCGCCGGCCTGGTAAGTATTGCCGGCGGCCGAAGCCATGGCTTCTTCGAGCTTGCTGATCTGAAGCTCAAGGGATTTCGTGTCATAGAAGATATTTTGAGCCGTATGTCTGAATGTTTTGATCTTATTGGTCTGGTAAGCGATGACGCCGGCCGCTGTGGCGAGAACCAGCAGAGTCACGCCGATGATAACCCAGTATTTCCGGCTTTTTTTCTTGTGCGCTTTTTCAAAAGCCCGCCGGATCATAATCGTATGTTCACCGGCGGCTTCCGTTGAAGATTTGCTGAAATAATGACGGATGATCTGCGTTTCCGAAAAAGGAACGTCCTTTGCAGCGGCGCCAGATAACGGTTCGGAAACAGGTTCAGAGACGGGTTCGGGCTCAGGTATGGGGATTTTTATTTTCTCCACAACAAAAGAGATGACCGGGCCGTTCTTACCCAGTTCCACATCCACCGGTTCGTCCAGTGTAATGGAGCCGATTCGCTCGCCGTTGATAAAAGTTCCGTTGGAACTGCCGACATCATGCAGTTGCCAGTCCGCACCGTCGAAAACAACTTTTAAATGATTTCTGCTGACACAGGCGTCTTTGAATTGTAAATCGTTTTCACCGCCGCGACCGATGGCAAAGGTATTTTCAAAACGCAGTTCCCGATCTACCGTTAATCCATGCTTTACACTGACAATCACCGCACCGGTTTGATATTCAGAGCGTTCCATAAAAAATCATATCTCCAGCAACAACATTCACCAAGATAGCCGGCAGTATAAACCTGGCTGACCGGCATAGGGCGCTATGACCTTTAATCAGATTCATTTCCTGACTTCAACTGAAAAGACAAAGGATACTCCATCGTTTCTTCAATGGTGATCACTTTATAGATGTCCCGGTAACCGGGCAGACTGATGCGAAGATTATGCTTTCCGACAGGCAGCATCAGGGTCATCGGCGTCCGGCCTTTTAATTTTTCATCGATAAACGTATTTGCTCCCGGCGGATTGGATAGAATCGTCACCGGTGTGTGCGCCACGGAAGGCTTTACATCCTTTATGGCAGGCGTTTGTTTTTTGATTGCACTTTTTGGAGATGGCTGATCGGGAGAAACGACCGCAGGTGATTTTTTTTCTTCCCGCTTTGGGATTTTACTTTCCCCTTTCCGCTTCTCAGCGGCCGGTTGGGCAACCTTTGCCGGCTCCGTTGATGGCGCCGGCACAAGAGCCGGAGCGGGTGCAGACTCAACCGGAGCCGTCTTCTTTACGTCCTGCGGCATTGCGGAAGAAGGCGTCTTTGCGGGGGCGATGCGTTCCTGTTTCAGGGAGGTTTCGGGCTGAGAACTATGCGTGTGCTGATAATATAAATAAATCCCGGCAGCCAGAAGCAATACGACGGCCGCTGCAATTGCCGCGGACAGAAGATAGCTTTTCTTTTTCTCTCCCTTTTTCTCTTCCTTGCTCTCTTCCTTTATCTCTTCTGCCGGCGGTGCTTCCGGTTCTGCTTTTTGCTGCTTTGTCAGGCACTCTTTTAAGGCCTGCGCCAGTTCGTTGCCCGTCTGATAGCGCTCACCGGGCTCTTTCCGCAGACACTTCATAATGACCGCGGAGAGGTCTTTGGCCACTTCATCCGATATTGCCGCCGGCTCCCGGGGCTCCTGATGGATGATGTCGTTAAAAACCGTTGCGATATTGCCATTGACCCCGCCGAAGGGCCTTCTGCCGGTCGTTAACTCATAAAGCAAGGCCCCCAGAGAAAAGATGTCGGCGCGCCCGTCAACGATCTTACCCAGCACCTGCTCCGGTGACATATAGGCGGGTGTGCCCATGATATCCCCTTCCCGCGTTTGCAACGTATCGGTGGAGCCTTGAATGTGAGCAATGCCGAAATCCGTGATGATAATATTTTTATCGGACTTAAGGAGAATGTTGCTAGGTTTGATATCCCGGTGCACCACTCCTTTTTGATGAGCATAGTCCAGGGTCTGAGCCGCCTGGATGCCGATTTCAATAATTCGTTCCAGCGACAATGAAATGATTCGGAGAAGGTCATTGAGCGGGGAGCCTTCGATAAACTCCATCGCAATATAGAGATCGGGCCCCTCCTGCCCCACATCATAGACCGTGACGATGTTCGGATGAGACAGCCGGCCGATGACGCGGGCTTCTTTCAGAAAGCGATTAACGAATTCTTCGCCGGTAATTCTGTCGCGACGCAGAACCTTGAGGGCGACTTCCCTGTCAATCTGAGGGTCGTGGGCGCGGTAAACCAGCCCCATCGATCCCTGCCCGATTTCCTCGATAACCTGATATCTGCCGTAATTCACGCTTTCACCTGCAGTTTACGAACTTGAATTCCACACGGCGGTCAATTTCATCGGTTATATCATCGGCGCCTGTTCCCACAATATTTTCACTGAAACCGCGCCCGATCGCTTCCGAGCGATTGTTGATCTGCGGGACATAAGACGCCATTTGCTTTTTAATCCATAACGACCTCTGCAGCGACAAATGGTCATTATAGCCCTTTGCGCCGGTCCGGCTGCTGTGTCCGATAATCTTAATGTGGCAAGCGGGCAGCCCGGTGACGAGTTTTGCAATCTCTTTCGTATAAATTCTGTAAAGTCTGGCCTTACCCTCCAGCGGCGATGTGGAATTGGGTGCGAACGTGATCTTGCTGGAAATTTCGCTTGTTTCAGCGATGCTGGTTCGGATGAGCTTCGCGTAAACGTTCTCGGCGTCCTCCCACTGATTCTGTTTTACCAGATTGGTGAACTGACCATTGAGCACTTCAAGCTGAAGGCCGGACTGAACTTTGCCCGCCTGAGAATAGTAAGCCATGGATTTTTTGTATTGTTTTTCTTCATACAACGTATCGCCCTTGACCGTCATGGATTTCACGGTCAGTGTGTCGTGGTATTCCTTCTCCACGGTTTCGTTGGGTTGCTTCTTCACGGATGAGGAAAGCTGCTCGTAGCTTTTCCCTTTCATAAAAACCGGGCTGTCTTTGTAAATATCCTTGGGCGTTGTGTCAAAATTATTAACCCGTACGGAAGCGGACGCCAGCACCTTGCCCGATGATTTTTCCAGCACCGTGGATAAAACCTTGTATATTTTTTCCTTTCCTACGCGCTTCTGTTCAAGCGTGACCATACCGTTTAGAACGTATTCCGACACGTCCAGATTGTCCGGCTCCATCTGCCCGGTGATTTCGAAACGTGTCTTGATTTCTTCAGCCATAATCTCAGCAATCCGGGCGTTGGCTTTAACGGGGTAGCCCGATTCCATGTCGATAAAAGGATCGATGACGATCTTTTTTAACTGTTTGCGCTGGGTTGCCGGATTGATGACCACTTTATTGATCAGATTCCCGACGCTGGATTTTTCAAGCTGCTCGCCCAGGTTGGACGCCAGCGCCTTCATCCCCTCTTCAAACCCCATGGCACGGTCCGGAACAGGCTCCGTGTGGGCGCAGGCTATCAAATAGAAGACAGCGAAGGCCGAAAGGATAATTTTGCAATATTTTAAAAGCTTAAACATATCTTTATGATTATCCTCCTTATTCTGTGGGAAATGAAGTAATTTAACGGTATCAAGCAACGGCGCCGCGATCACGGATTGACGCAAACTCGCCTTGCTGAAAATAGAAAAAGCAGATTTTTTAGTCTATTGCAAGAAATGATTTACGAAGAACAGGACAATGGCAATCGCCGTCAAGACAAACGCCAGTTGAATCCAGACTCGTCGGGCAATGGTCTTTTCGCCTTTGGATTTCACATAATCCGCGATGGAGGCAATCACCAGAATGACGGCGACAATAATGAAGATGATGCTGACGATGGATTTGGTAATCATCATTCTCTTGATTCCTCCAATCTCAAGAAATGACCTGGCCGGTAAAATACCAAGCTCCGGGCTGGAAGCGGGTTGAATTGGCCGCCACCCATCGGGCGATATCCTTGATAATTCGCTTTTGCTGCGTTACGTACATATTGGCTTCAAACGGAAAATCTACACCATAGCGAATGACCAGCTCTTCGTAAGCCAGTTGACGAATCTGGTGCGGAGTTTTTTCGTATTCGATATTTTCCAAAAGACATGCGGGAGTAAAAAGTTTGCCGCTTCGGTAGCGATTGCCGGCTTTAAATTGCGAAGCGTTATTTGCCCACCATTTCAGCCAGTCTTCCGGTTTTTGAGAAAGACGGGTAATGGTCACACCGTAAGGGGCACCGTCGGGCTTTGTGGGCGGCTGTCCCTGCCGAAATTTTTCCAGTTCCTCCGGGAAGAGCTCGTCTTCATCTATTTCGTCCGGAATGAAGGCGTCTTCGTAAATTTCAGCCCCGGTCATGAGATTGAGTGCCAGCGCGGCGGCTTCGGCTGTTCCAGGATCGACAAGACGGCCAAGCAGTGTTTCTGTGGCGGAAATGTCGCCAAGCAGCCCCAGGCCAATCAGGCAGCTTGCTTTCGGCTTTTCCTGGGCGGCTTTTTTGAACAAAGCCGCCAGGGCAGACCGGCCTGCACTGATGCCGATGAATGTATCGGGCCAATCCTGAGAAGGCACAGACTGTAGACAATATTTTAATGCTTCCGGTTCGCCCATACGCAGCAAAGCATGGGCGGCTTCCTCGCTGACTGTTTCATCTTCATGACGAAGATATTTCGACAGAATCAAAGGCCGCGCCGCCTGATCGTTCAGGCGTCCCAAAGCCCACAGGATACTGAAGGGATGTACGGAACTTTTCTCAGATAGCGCTTTTAGCAACTCATTGGTAGCGGGAAACCTGCGATAGCCTATCAGTCGTGCAATGATGTGATGTTGCATCGAACCGCACGTGCTCAGCATGCTCACGAAATCATCTTTCCACTCAGAAGGCATTTCCAGATTGAGCGCATCGCTTACCGCTTGCATGCGTTCGATATCTTCCGGATCGAGTTTTTCAAAGACATCAAGGATCATGTCTTTCCGGCCAAGACGGCAAAAAACACACACTGCTGCATGCAAAGCTCCTGTATCACCGTCGATGGCCTGTTGCCTGCAAATTTCAACAGCCGACTCTTCACCATCTGCCAATGCATCGATATTCGCTTCAAAACGCTCCTCAAATTCACCAATTCTTAGCCAAGTAGTTTCCGGATTGTTATAAATTCTGATACGTTGTTCATAATGGAAAGTGGCGGAATCAATATGTTCGGTGTAGAGTTCCCTGAAAAAGCATTCTGTCTGAAAATTTGTTTTCATAATTTTGATCGAATATTATCCATAGTAGATCGAGTCAGAAATCAACCCGACCAATCTTGCGGATCATAGAATTCCATCCCTTTTATTTTGCATTTTTCGACCATTTCTTTGACTGTACTGTCTGCAATAATCGCACTAACATTTTCAGCAAGACGAAATAGTTTGAATGGAATAGCTTTTTTCTCATCAATAGCAAGGCTATCAAAATCAGTGTCAATCATTCTTGATTGTGATATCCCCATTAAAACAGATTTATCCATGTCAGCCGCAGAGACCACTCCAACGACATTAAAAGCTTTATATATATTATATTCTTTTTTATTAGCAGTATCTTGAATAACAGCTTCAAATAATTGCAGATTATCCACTCCCGCCGATATTAATGCATGCAATAAATCATCTCTAATAAGCGGATATTTTATATCATCATACATTGCGATTATATTTCCAGGCCGCTCCGGATCAAGTGTATATATAAGCGGTTCGGGAACACCTGCTATTACACGTCCTGAGTACCATGGTGGACCTAACTGCGGTCCTTTTTTCAGAGCAGCGGTCGGATACTCACCTTTACAGGTCATAACAAAATACTGCATTTTGTTTCCTCTTTATTCTCGTTTAAACTTTATATGCTTTGTTATAAGCATCAAGAAATTCACGTGTAATATGTCCGCTACAAAAGAATTTATCGGACCATCGCTCGGACGTAAACCACGGATTTTTCCAACTAGACGGCGGTCCCGTTACATATTGACGTAATCGATTGGAAATTAAATAAAGACATATTTTTAAATTGTAAGGTGGCGGCACTTTAGTACGATTCTTACATTCTTCACAGAAATCTAGGTGAAATGCCAACGCCAGAGCAAGCTTATTCAAATACTTACGAACATTTGCACTGTATGGCCTTTCGTGCGAGTCATGGAATTGACG
Organism: Smithellaceae bacterium; assembly: GCA_963682105.1. GTDB lineage: Bacteria > Desulfobacterota > Syntrophia > Syntrophales > Smithellaceae > UBA8904. The sequence goes on along the minus strand of OY821638.1, from coordinate 4,470,512 downwards.
TCCTGCTACTTTGCACGCTCCTGCCACATAGTCATACTGCCACTTTTCGTAATCAGAATCTAAATCCCCCCAGCTTAAACCCTCTTTGGGGGTTGTTCCTTCAACTGCCTGTATTTTGATCTTTTTACCATCTTTCTTTATCACTTTGCTGGGTTGTGCTTTTCTAATTGCATAATTACCAGGTAACCAAACCCCATTATGGGCACCATTGACATCGTATCCAATGTGATCCTTTATTTCTAATTTTCTTCCGGATAAACTTGTAACGTTTTTGCCTTTCTCCATATAAATAAGCAAGTCTACCTGATCGCTATATAAGGCCGCATTGCCCGGTATCAAGTGGTGCGCCGCGACTGAAAACGGAAAATCGTCAGATTCAATATCCTTGTATGAATCAAGTCCTATTTTTAATTTCAGGCGACCGCGTTTTGTATCTTCGGGGTTCTCTTTTATTAGATAATCTTTAATATCTCCTTTTTGAGAATAAGGCCCGCCATCAGCTTCACCTTTTCTACCATTCGTAAGATTGGTTCCCAGTATTCCACCATCATTATCTTGCATTTCTTGTGCAGCGTCTAAATCTTCATTACTTAAATTTTCATCTGACTTACCTTTGGTTTCCTCTTTCTTGCCTTCTTCCTGAAAAGGACATTTCAACTTCTCTGCCACTATATTTTCATATTGCGTTACTATTTCGCCAATATCCATAATGATCACCAATGGTATATTTTTGTTGGTTTATTTTTTAGAGAATTAATTTATCGTATACCACAGCATTTAATGTTACCTGAAATAAATTAATTAGACTAACCCATTATATTTTTCTGGTTTTGAAATAATGGATCACCGAGTCTGCACACATTCTTCCCCTCCATCTTCACATCAAACGAATACATCATATATTCGCATTCACCTTTGAATTTACTGCTCATAACACCACCGCCGGCTGAGCCGGCCTCATCACCGGTGGACATCTGATATTTTGCTCCCTTAACCATTGGCATTTTACCATCCGTTTTTACGGTCGTAGGCCCACTTGATGTATCAGCGGCCTTTCCTATGTTTGGATAAGGTATGGGTACGGGCCCTCCCGGTGTTGGCGTCTTGCACACATCCGGAAAAACAATACTCATTCCACCACTGCTTTTATGGGCTATCCCTCTCAAATTAGCGAATGTAGTCTGTCCCATATTTTCCCCTTGTTTACATCGTTTTTACAACCACGGCAGCCCGGTCGCCATAGTCAGATGAACAGGTAATCAAAGCCGGACTTTGACGATAGCCCTTTTCAAATCCCAGAACGGCTAGAACGGCCAATATGACACCGCATGCAGCTCCGGTATCTCCCAAACAATCCGCAGGATGATGTATTCTATAATCAGCATCAATAGAATTTTTATTGCGAAGAAAGGCCACGCCCCATTCCTTGGCCCAGATATTTTCTCCATTCATGGATGAATACACCTCTTGCACAAAACCTGATATTTTACCGCTGGAAAAAAGATTTTCAAGAACTGCCGACAGGCCTTCTCCCTGATAAGGCTTTTCACTATACATATGGCCTTCTTCAAAACCGGTTGATACCGGCGAAAGAGAAGCTAGAGGAGTAAGGCCTTTTTGTGCTGATTTCGAAAGCAGTATAAAAGCTGCGCCCTCGCCAGGAATAAAACCATCCATAATGGACGGCCCCAGTATACGGTCCTCCATGTCCAGAGTTCCCATTAAGTAAAGATCCAGATAAGTATCGACGCCTCCGACCAGGACATAACTGCTCTTTCCCGAATCGAGACAATTTATTGCTTCTTTTGTCGCCAGCAGACCTGCCGCTCTTCCATTCAGGAAAAGCTTACTTTCGGCTGTATTAAAGCTGATTTCCGACTGCGCACCAAGTTGGCGGAAAAATTTTTCACTCATTGGGGCGGGCCGATTGGGCAATTGTTCCGGTGCGCCAAGATACAGAGGAATACTCCCGGCATCCGGCATATTTTTTAGCGCCTCTTTGAGGGCGCAAGATGCCAGTCTTAACATCCTTGCCTGCCTTACAGTCAGGCCCACTTCTTTTTCCAGTTGCTCCACGAGCGGCGGCAGTGCATCTTCCGGCAAAACGGCCATCGTAAAGGGTTCAAAACGTTTATCATAGAGTGATGTTTCCGCAGCGCGCGTAATGCCCGCGCGAATGGAAGAGGCAGTCTGCGGCGCCGTAAGACCCACGGAGGTGATCATACCCACATCCAGAATAATCGCACCTTCGTTTGCCATCAGCCCTCCTGCCGATTGTTAATATTAATCTTGTTGAGCTTCACATCTATCTGGTTCACTTTTAGCGTTTTTTTATCACAGGGCAGTGCTGCGCGCCATACCATACAAAATCGTTCGTCCGTGGGCTCCAGCAAAACCGTTTCCAGGTTTGCCTGCGGCGAATTCTTCTGGCCTGCCACGATGGCATTAATCTCTAAATCGCATAACGGCAGCACAAACTGCTGTTTGCCCTTCGGCGACATATTGGTCATGCTGACCGGTTCGCCGCCTTTGAGATACTTGTCAAATACAAGATCCGGGTGGGCCGCATGGAAAAATCGCGGATCAAAATTCTGCGGCAGATAGGGTGCGCGTTTTTTTTGCCAGGCCTCGTCGTATGTCCCCGCGTAAGTCAGTCTGGGCTGCCACGAAGGCGCAACACATCCGAATCCGGCAGGGTTTGGATTATCTCCCGGCGCTTTGATCGGATTCCGATAGTCTTCAATATTCGGCACGCCCACTTCCGTAGGTTCCTGTTTATCGCGTTTCCCCCAGAACCCTTTCCCAACAGGATTTCTCGTTTCAGCCAGAATGTTCCCTGCGTCCTTATCAATGATGTGCGTACCGCCAAATGCCCTTTCATAAATAAGCGGCATCCGAAAAAAAGGCCTGGGACTGCTAAGCGATACATCAGACAATCCCTTTTTCCAATACCGGTCGCCCGACACCTTCAGACGATTGGTTCTTCCCGCAATGCTCAGGTCTACGGTCATTTCCGAAACCGGCCGATTCTGCGGAGCGCAGGCTTCTGCAATGACCACAATGTCCGTGCCGGGTTTTGCCGGATGCACTTCCGTTGCATATTTCAGACTGGAGACACCGGGCTCTCCCCAGTATTCATCCGCCATGGTAATAGGTATTTGTTTTTCCGCAATATGAAGATGCGGATCAAGTCCGAAGGTCGCTTTCACAACGACATAAAGAGTATCAATTCCCTGAGGATCGGGAAACAGAAATATCTGTGTTTGAAAAGGTGATTTATTTGTTAACTGAAGCATGGCTCAATCCCATCACTTTTCAGGCTAATTAAGCTGTATTGAGCCGCCCCTTATCTTGTTGGGTCCTGACGAACGGCTGAGAACATACTCACCTTTAATCAAAACCTTACCGGCTTTTGTCAGGGTAATGCTTGCCTTACCGCATCTCAGCACAATATCTTCCTGGGCGTCAAATACAATCCGCTTTCCATCAATAATCGCATCCTGCGGGGTTTCCGCTTCGAGAACGACTGTTGAATGTTCCGTAATCTCGTCAATCAAAGAATACATGGTATCTACGATGATGGGATGTTGCGGATTGTTACCGTCAAAAGCCAGTAATACCTCCAGACCGGCAGGATTCTCTTTCCCCTGGATATCTTTTTTCACCGACGTTGTAATTCTTGCAACAACCGGCCCCGAGTTGTTTTCCGAATAATCAACAAGAATTTGTCCACTGTCATCCACTTTTACAATCTTGCCAATCCGCATCCCGGTTTCCGGGGATGTTGCCTTTTCGATGGTTTTAGTTGCAACCGGCGCTCTTTTCAAACCTGTTCTCCTATCCAAATCTTTGTCACATTCCTCACTACTCAACTGCAATGTCTGGGCTATATGTTTGAAAATCAGGCAATTAATTCTGCGTCACTTTCTGGCCCTTAAGGACGACGTCACCGCTGCCCTTGATATTGATCTTTTTGCCCTCAATGGTGATATCGCCGTTTTTTTTCATAATAATTTTGGCCGAACCTGTCTTGATCGTTATTTCATCATCTGCAGTCAGCAGCATCTTTTTGGCGTTTAGACCATATTCTTTGGTTATGGCTACTGTTTTTTTACCCGCTACCGTCTCACTGAAATCTTTACTCACCTGGACAGTTTTCTTGCCGCTGATGGTTTCACTCATATCTTTACCGACATTAACGGTCTGATTCCCGCCAATGTCTTCCGTCGAATCCTTGGCCACTTTAACCGCTTTATGCGCGCCTATTTCTTCGGCCTTCAATCCGCCTACTGACTCGTTCATGGCCCCGCCAACGCTGACCTGATAGGCCCCGCCGATGGTGAGTTCTTTGGCGGCGCCGATCGTCTCGGCCTTGTTGACTCCGACGGTAATCCTCTGATTATTCCCCACCGAAAGCTGGTCATCCACACCGATGGTCTGGCCTTTGTTGTTCTTGATCAGAATGTTCCAGTCTTTCTCGCCTTGGAGATAGATTTCTTCCTTGCCCTTTTTATCTTCGAAGCGCAGTTCGTTGAACCCGCCGCCGCCCGGAGAGGAATTGGTCTTGATGGTGCTTTTGGTCTTTTCATCCGGCAATGGATAAGGCGGATTGTTGGCGCCGTGATAGACGCGGCCGGTGATAATCGGCCGGTCGGGATCGCCTTCCAGAAAATCGACGACCACTTCATGGCCAATCCTCGGAATAAACATCGCGCCCCAGCCGGCGCCGGCAAAAAGCTGGCTGACGCGGATCCAGCAGGAGCTCTTATCATCCTTCGCGCCTTCGCGGTCCCAGTGAAACTGAACTTTTACACGGCCGTATTTGTCCGGATAAATCTCTTCCCCCGAAGGCCCCACCACGATGGCGGTCTGGGCGCCGCGCACAAACGGTTTGGGCGTGACCCTTACAGGCCGAAACGGCACGTCGGAGGGTATGCAGGTAAATTCGTTTTTATACGTCGCGCCCGAATCCGACTCCCCGATGGAGTAGGTCTGGCTGCCGGTATGTCGGACGCGGGTCAGGATATAGTCCTTGTTGTTCATGTCGCGACGGTAGAAATCCTCCAGCTTGAACTTGTAGCCGCTGGTAAACGCACGGCAATTGGATGCGCCGTAACAGGTCGTAATCTGTGCTTCTTCTTCCTGCATCCGGATCTTGCTCAGATTGTCGCCTTCGGATTTTTTCCCATACAGACCGGGATAATCGTAATATTCCCTCTCTCCGGGACCCAGTTTCTGATTGCTGGGCTCTTCCAACTTTAAACTGGTGTTGGGCATTTCGAAATTGAAATCGTTGAGCGTATACTTACCGGCCCGAATCTCCTGCTTGACATGAAGAGAGTCGATCATGTCTTCTTCATAGGCGGCCCCCTCGTGAGGTTTGCACCGGGCGGCGCCCTGCTCGGGACAGGTTTTATGTTCGCTTGCGTCATCCGCCAGAATCAATGTGTGCTTGCCGTCTTCGTGCTGGAAGTAATAGAAAATGCCTTCTTCCTCCATCAGCCGCGACACGAAATTAAAATCCGATTCCCGATACTGTACGCAGTAATCCCTCGGCGAGTAGGAACCTTTCAGGCTCAGTTTGTAATCCTGCACACCGTTGTCGCCGAATATTTTTTCCACAATGTCCGGAACACTTTTATGCTGGAAGATGCGGGAGTCGGTTGTGCGGGTCAAAAGCCAGAGGAACGGGACAACCGTCGCGGTATAATGCGACAAAAGGTTGTTCGATGTAGACGGGTCGCCAGCGCTCAACTGATAAAATTCGGAGACAATCCCGTTGATATATCTGTATTTCCCGTCCTGAAGGTCGATGATGATTGTGACACTCTTGCCGATAATGTTTTTAAATGAGATATCCGGTTTCTCTGAAAGAAGGTTCAGGTGAAATGAAAAAAGCTGCGATATCCCTTCTTGCCCTTCCATGTCTTTAAAAAGAAGAACATCACTGCCCAGGGGTGTATCCAGGCGGAACAACCGCTCATCCTGCATAAATGCCATATGATTAACCTGCCCTTCAGTGAACCTGATCTATATCATCATTCGGGTGCACATCTTGTTCACACCCCGTATCCGCATGATTAATATGGTATTTATTATATACTACTATTTTCTTTTAGACTATATGAAGAGTCGTTTTTTATGTCAAGGGGGATTTTAGAAGCAAAATATCTGATTCCACTTCCAAATCACCGATTATGCCGGGAGAAGAAAACAGGTGGCGTCCTGCCGCCCGAACGATGTCATCCGATCAGCACCGTGGGGCAACCGGCAATAATCACACCGCTGTGTGCGGTCATATCGCCCATCCGCGCGGCGGGCTGATAGCCGATCAGCACCGTGGCGGAACCACCTGCAATCACATCCGGCGGACCGGCGCACACAACCATATCTCCTGCCCGCGCCGCAGGCTGACCGCCAATCAGAACCGTTGGACATCCCGGCGGCTGGACCGGTCCGCCGACATGGGGAACGATCCCGGTCACCATGGGGCATGTATGCATATCACCTGCTCGCGCTGCCATCGGCATAAGACTTCCCTCGCCTGTAACTTCCTGTATATAAAGTTTATCCTTACCAGTCCTCGTCTTTGTCCGTATCGGGGTCTAAAACAACGATATTATCCGATTTGAACTGGTCAATTTCTTCCTTGGTGACAACCGTCCCTTCCGCCATCGGTTCCCGGGGAGAACCGGGGAATTTCGCCGGAGGCGGCGGCACATCCGCCCCCCCTCCGCCCAGGCCCATTGCGGCCATCGGGTCATCGATGAGTTGCCCTATTTTTTCATTATCGATTTTTTGCATATTTTCGGCAACCGTGCTCGCCGTATTAACGGCGTCTTTCACATCCCCCACCGCGCTTTGCACGCTTCCCAGAGCGCTTTTCACCGGAGACGTCACAGCCCCCAGAAGGCCGTTGGCCGTTCCGAAAAGTTTTTCGGCAACGATGTCCCACAGAGGAAAGAACGTATTGCGGAACATCAGCGTATAAAACCACGGCAACCGTCCCAGAAATGTTTCCAGAGTCAGAGATTTCGCGCCGGCCGCTTCCGTTCGGGCGCCTTCGATTTTGCCATGCAGATCGTTTACGGCAATGGAGATGATGAATTCGATCTTGCTCATCACTGTGGCATCGAGAAGCCCGGCCGCTTTGTCTTTGATCTGGTCTCCGCCGACGCCTCCCACACCGGGCGCTTTAACCAGAGGGCCGGCCCCTTCCTGGAGAAATCCCACACCCGACATTTTGGCCAGCAGATTAATCATCCGGTGAGACAGGTATTCACGGCCGGCAACGAGCAGAAATTCTTTATCGATCGGCGCTTCGGCCCGGTCCAGAAGAACCTTTCTGTAAAGGACCTCCATCATGCCGAGGTTGGCTTCCGCGATCTCGGTGATCATCCCTTCTACAAAACCGGGCAGACTGCCGATCACCACTTTGAACGCCTCCAGGATCTTCCCGGGAGCGCCGCCTGCGCCTTTTTTCTCTTTATCGGTTTTATCTTTTTCCGATTTTTCGCCGCCGCCTGCGCCCAGGGCCCCGAACATCGCCTTGAGATATTTCTCTCCAGCCATCGGCTCGTCATTTTCGATGCCCAGAAAATCCTGCACGCTCTTTTGCTTCTCTTCGAGCGTTTTTTTAGCCTTGTCGATCTCTTCGTTCACTTTCTCCACGGCCTGCTCGACGATGTTCCCTTTTTCATCCTTCTTCTTTTCGGGCGGCACATTGTCCGACCAGCGGAAAAACCAGACAGGAAAGACCTTCGTGTATCGATCCTCGATTCCTTCAATCGTCATGGCATGGCAGGCGCGCATGACCTTTCCTTCCACATCGCCGCGAATCGAAAAAAAACTGGCCGCATAAACATCGAACGCTTTGAAAGCAATTCCCTGAACGCTCCCGAGCGGTCCCGGCGCAGCCGGCATGGAAATGGGGCTGCCGGAATCGGAAGGTTTTATGTATTGTTCGGAAAATTTTTGAACCAGCGCGCTGTAATCGCACCGGACCTGGCGAAGATCCTTGCCTGCCTTGTAAATATCTTTATAGGCAATCGGCGTCTTGTTGACCAATCCGCCGGCAAGCGATATATCTGAGAGAATATCGTCAAATTCCGCCGGGTCAGGGCCTTTACTTCCTCCGCCCCCCAGCAGGCTTCCGGCGACATCCATCACCTCGCCCATCGCGCCCTTGTTGTCTTTGCATTCCTTGAGAACAGCCTGCACTTCGGCAACGAAAGCACTCAAAAGGATCGCTTCGCGCTCCAGAGCGTCCCGAAACATCATGGCCTTGAAGTTCCTTGAGCTTTTGGGACCGGCCACGCCGTCGCCCTCACCCCCGAAGTCTGCGCGCTGATCGTCCGCGACAGGATCATGGTGAAAATTCAGGGGACTGTCGGGATGCAGGCGGCCGCAGTGGATAAAGCTGATCGGGCTTGGCTTGTCGATGCCGTTGGGATCATTGGTGCTGACCTGTTTGGACGAATTCTCGCCGCCGTCCAGCGCTTTCCCCATAAAATATTTAACGGACGCCGCTTTGGTGCGGGGCGGTTTTTCGCTTTCGCCCAACGCGGAACTGATTAAATCTCCCAGACCCATCCTTCTTTCCCCCTGTGCTTACGGATAAAACTCTTTCAGTTTTGCCTTGACGCCGTCGTCGATCTTTCCGGTTACCTGAAGTTTGTACTTGGCCTGAAATTTCGACAAAGCCGAAGAAAGCGCTTCATTGACTTCCGAGTCTTCAGCGCCGCAGTTAAAACCGAGATTGTTCAATCTCTGCTTCACGCCGCTCACTTCATCCACCGGATCGAGATTGCCGACATTGAAATTCATTTTTTCCTTGCCGCCGTTCAGAATCAACGTGACCGAACTGGCGTTGCCCGGGATGCTTTGCTCGACCAGGCCGCTTGCATCGGTCTTGCCCTTGATCAGTTTGCCGTTGACGTTGACGACATAGTCTTCATTGGCCCGTGGCTGTCCCATCGACATCAGTTTCAGCTTCAGCTTGTGGGGTTCGCCCTTGCGTTTAAATTTATGCTTCTGCTCGGTGGCGCAGGATTCTTCCCTTAACACTTTATCCGGAATAAAAACTTCATCGCCCGGCATCAGAACATTCATATTTTTGCGCAATTCTTTCAGCTTCGCATTTTCCGGATGGTTCCAGAGCGTATCGGAAAAGAAACCGGTCTGCGCGGCAATGCTGGGGATATTTTCCCCCTGACCTATGGTGCGTTTCGGCATAACGTCTCCCGCCTTAAAACCCTTTCATCGTAATGGACTTCACAAATATTACCTGTTATCGCCGTCAGGCCTTCTCCCAGGCCTCTTTATCCAGATTCGGGAAAGTGACTTTGCAGTTGCCGGGATCAATTCCCGTGATTTTGGCGTATCCTTTTTCATCAAGCGTGCCGCTCGTCACCGTATTGTCCGGCAGCGTCACCCGGTACTCTTCGCCGGGCGCCGGCTTGCCGTCGTCATCCACCAGTTCAATCTCGATCCAGGATTTCTTTTCCGAATCGGTCTTATGGCGGTCCTCTCCCGGCAACGCATTGGCGGCCAGCGCCGCAATCCCCGCCACAACGGGCGCCACGGGACTGCCGGCCATGCCTGCCAGCGCGGCCCCGCCACTGTTGATATTCACCAGAGGCCCCGACAGAAAAATCCCGCCGGCATTCAGGGTGACGAAACTCCCTCCGACTTTAATCGTCAGGCCGGTCATCCCTTCAATGACAACATTCATCCCCTTGATGTAGTAATTGCCGCCCGCTTCAAGACTGCCGCCTTTGCGGAGCACTTCGATGGAATCTCCGCTTACGACCAGCGATCGCGATTCGGCGATTTCCGTCGCCTCTTTACCGGCAACCTTCAGATGCCGGTCACGGCCGACCGTCGTCATCTCGTCACGGACCACATTGATGTGCCTGTCAAACTCAACCGTTTCAAAGCTATCCCGTTTGACTGTCAGATTGCGGTCATTTTCGATGACTTCCCGCAGATCTTTTTTCACACGCAGGTCCATATCCTTCTGAGCGTGGATGAAGACTTGCTCTTCGTCTTTTTTATCCTCGAAGCGGAGTTCGTTAAAGCCTTCACCGCCAGGCGATGAATTCGTTTTGATGGCGCTTTTGGTTTTCTCATCCGGAAGAGCGTAAGGCGGCTTGTTGAGCGCGTGATAAACGCGGCCCGTGATGATCGGACGATCGGGATCGCCTTCTTCAAAATCGACAATCACTTCATGCCCGATGCGCGGAATATCGATGGCGCCCCAGCCCGCGCCCGCTGCGTTCTGACTCACCCGAATCCAGCAGGAGCTGTTTTCATCCTTCTTGCCTTCCCGGTCCCAGTGGAACTGGACTTTCACCCGGCCGTACGAGTCGGGATAAATTTCCTCTCCCTTCGGGCCCACAACCATGGCTGTCTGAACGCCTTCAACCACCGGCCTTCTCGCGCGTCTTGACGGCCGGTACGGCACATCGACGGGAATGCACGAAAATTCATTTTTATAGGCCTGTTCCGCCTTGGCTTCGCTGATCTCATAGGACTGGCTGCCTTCGTGCCTGATGCCGGTCAGCACATACTCCTTGCCGTCCATATCCTTGCGGTAGAAATCCTCCACCTTGAACTTGTAGCCGCTCATAAACGCCCGGCAGTTGGATTCCCCGTAAAACATTGTGATCTTTACTTCCTCCGCCTGCATCCGGAGCTTGACCAGCCTGTCGCCGTCGGACTTTTTTGCGTACCCGCCGGGATAATCATAATATTCCCGCTCTCCGGGTCCTATCATCTGATTGCTCGGCTCTTCCGCTTTTAAACTGGCGTTGGGCGTCTCGAAGTTGAAGTCGGACAGCGAATATTTTCCGGCACGGATTTCCTGTTTGACCTGAAGATTTTCAATAACGTCTTCACCGTAATAGGTTAACCCTGCATGCTGCCGGCACCGGGCGGACTTCTGGTCGGGACAGAGTTTATGCTCGCCGGGGTCATCTGCCAGAACCAGGATGTGCCTGCCGTTTTCATGCTGAAAGAAATAGTAAATGCCCTCGTCCTCCAGCAGGCGCGATATGAAATTGAAATCCGTCTCCCGGTACTGAACGCAATATTCCTTTTTCTCATAGGCAGCCTTGAGGTTCAGTTTGAAATCGCCAAACTGCTTTTCCCGAAATATCTTCTCTACGATTTCAGGCACCGTCATATTCTGGAAAATCCGGGAGTCCGTGGTTCTCGTCAGAAGCCATAACCAAGGAACAACTCGCGCCGCGTACGATGATAAAACAATGCCGGTTTCGCCGTATTCTCCCGAACGCGTCTGGGCAAACTCCGCGACGATGCCGTTTATATATCTTGTCTTTCTATCCGCCAGGGCTACGGAGACGGTGACGTTCTTGCCGACAATATCCTTGAAGGAGATGTTGTGATTTGAAGAAAGCATATCCAGGTTAAAGAAATATGGCTTCGATATCCCCTCTTCACCTGTGATCCCTTTGAGAAGGAGGACATCCTCGCCCAGGGGGGTATTCAGTTGAAATAAACGCTCGGACTGTGTAAAACCCACTTTACCACCTCACACGTCAATAGTCGGAATGGAATGATCCGGATGCGCCATGGCGTTCATCCCCATCTTCCACCCAGGTTTGTCGGAGGATCGGCCAGAGACTGAAACCTTGCCAGCCGGATGACATCCTGATTTCGATAAGACAGTAACAGCATCAGCCCTTTGTCTATAATGCGGCGGGCGGCCCGTTCCGTCAGAGCAACTTCCGCGCACGGTTTGGCAACGGATTCACCCATATCTTTATAAACATGCAGCGGCATCCCTTCCAGGTCCGAAACCTGACCAGGCGAAAAACGCCATCCTTCCTCAAGAAACGCCCGGCCTAAAAGATACGCACAGGCACAGGCGGGATTGCCCCAAAGATAATCGTCATGCACGGGAGGATCAGACATCTCTTCAAACGGGAAATTCTCCAGAGGCTCTGTCTTTTCGCCGTAAGGAAGACGAAGCAGAAAACGCGGCAGCGCCAGACCGAGATAGCCCGCTTCGGGAAGTCCTCTTAAAGACTCCCAGGCCTGTCTTCCATCGGGTTCCCGCCATTCATCCGGATCGGGCATACCGGCCAGCGATGTGCACCCTAAAACCGTATCGGCGGCCGCAGAAATAAACGGAGCACCCGCTACCATCGCGATCCTGGCCATGCGGCCCAGTAATTGAATATCATCGATCTCATCGCCAAACCGATACTGGCCGGCGACAACGGCCCACGGTTCGCTGCCGAAGGTCTTGACGGCTTCGCCGGCGAGAATTTTATAGATGCCCGTTTTTGTCAGGTCGTCGGAAGACATTAGATCGGCAGCTAATTCCTCTTTCGATACATCCAACAAATAGATTTTGAGATTTTCGTCCGTGTCCAGACGCATGGCCAGAAAATGAAGGCCCCGCCACAGCGATTCCAGCGCCTGAAAATCAGGGGAATGCAGAATTCTGCGCATCATTTCGCCTGCGACTTCATCGACCGAGGCCGTTAACTCGGCCTGCCGGGGATGGGCTTTGGCAACCAGATGCGGGGCGGTGATGTCTTTCAGAAATTCCTGTATCTGCGGTTCGCCCTGAAACGGCCGGTCCGCAACCTTCCCGTCCGGGGCGTCATCCATAATCCGGTCCAGAAGGCTTCCCGTGGCCTGCGTTGGCGGCGCCTGTTCTTTCGCGGAAGGCGTTGGCGTTTCCCGTCCGGCCAGGGCTCCGACAATTTCCGGATCCTTCAAGCTTTTCCTCAGGTCCTTAACAGAATCGAATAGATTGACCCGCTCATAAAGACGATCAGGATGAAAATCTTCCATGTCTGTAAAGGTCAGGCGAACGGGCGCGACATCTTTGCCCAGGATGGGCAGGGAGATTTCGACATTGAGTTTTGCCAGAACATCGTCAATGTTGTCCCGGTCGACCGGGAGCGGCTTGCGAATGGCAACCCGGGAATCAATCACCCCCCGGTTGGCCCGCCCTGAAAAATCTCCCAGGACGATCATCCGGAAAGGGGTTTCCTCGTCGGGAACGCTTCGGCCTTCTTTCATCGAAGAAACGAGATTAACATCAATCATTCCAAACTTGATAGGTTCAGCCATGATTCGCTCCTGTCTGTCTTAATGCACATCGAAAGCAAAGCCGTCTCCGCTTAACGCGACTTTGATTTCCGAGATCTGCTCGCCGGCCGCCATGCGGGAAAGCAGTTCCTTCGACATCTCCGGCAACAGCGTGTTCGTCAGAATATGATCGATGTTTCTGGCGCCGCTTTCCACTTCGGTGCAGCGTTTGGCAATCGCCTCGACGATTTCATCATCGTAACGGAAGACAACATTGCGGTTTTCCAGCATGCGCTTGGCGACTTTGTTAAGCTTCAGCTTAACGATCAGCCGCAGGTTCTTATCCAGAATCGGGAAATAGGGGATCACTTTCAACCGGCCGATGAAGGCCGGTTTAAAGTGTTTGACCAGTTCGGGCCGTATCATATCCGCCAGTCCCTGCGGCGACGGCATGGTTTCTTCATCGGCGCAGACTTTCATGATCGTGTCCGTTCCCATGTTGGATGTAAGAATGATCAGCGTATTTTTGAAATCGATCTTGCGCCCTTCGCCGTCTTCGAGCATGCCTTTATCAAAGACCTGGTAGAAAAGTTCAATCACGTCGGAATGGGCTTTTTCCACTTCATCGAGCAGCACCACGCTGTAAGGCCGCTTGCGGACAGCCTCCGTGAGGACGCCGCCTTCGCCGTAGCCGACATAGCCGGGAGGCGACCCTTTGAGGCTCGATACGGTATGCGCTTCCTGATACTCGGACATATTGATGGTAATGAGATTTTCCTCGCCGCCGTAAAGCAGTTCAGAAAGCGCGAGCGCCGTCTCCGTCTTGCCGACACCGCTCGGGCCCACGAACATGAACACCGCCTTGGGTTTGGACGGATCTTCGATGCCGGCGTGAGAAGTCTGGATCATCTGCGCCAGGGCTTTTAGCGCATGATCCTGTCCGATAATTCTTTGCCCGATATGCTCTTCGAGTTTCAATACGGTCGCAATTTCATCCGTCAGCATGCGACCGGTGGGAATGCCCGTCCAGCCGGAGATAACCTCCGAGATCGTCTGCCCGTCGACGTCAATCTGGACCATGGGCGAATCGCCCTGCGCTGTTTTAAGTTCCGCTTTTAGTTTTTCCAGCTCGCCTTTCATGTCGGCAATCGCCGGGTCCTGTGGATTCTTTTCATGGGTTTCCAGCAGTTTCTGCCGGGTTTCAAGAATCTTGTTGGCTGTCGTCAGTTCGGCCTGCCATTTTTTGTTCAGGCCTTCTACCTTCGATTGGATGTCTTGTTTTTCTTTTCCCAGAGCCTCAATGCGCTCGGCGCGATCCGTACCCATCAAAGCTTCTTTCTCCAACAGGCGAATTTCGCGTTCAATATCGCCGATCCGGCGCTGGGCTTCTTCAATAGCCGAAGGGATGGTGGTCAGTCCGATGGCCACCCGCGCGCAGGCGGTGTCGAGGACGCTGACCGACTTGTCCGGCAACTGCCGCGCCGGAATGTAACGGTGGGAAAGACGCACGGATTCGTTTAACGCCTCGTCCGTAATCATGATTTTGTGATGTTTTTCCAGAAACGGCGCAATCGCCCGCATCATGAAGATGGCTTTTTCCTCATCCGGCTCTTCAACCTTCACGACCTGGAACCGGCGCGCCAGCGCGGCGTCTTTCTCAAAATATTTTTTGTATTCCGCCCAGGTGGTCGCGGCGATGGTCCGCAGCTCGCCGCGCGCCAGCGCCGGTTTGAGCATATTGGCCGCATCGCCCGTTCCCGCCGAACCTCCCGCGCCGATCAGCGTATGCGCTTCGTCAATGAAAAGAATAATCGGTTTGGGGGACGCCTTGACTTCATCGATGACCGATTTCAGGCGGTTTTCGAATTCGCCCTTAATGCCCGCGCCCGCCTGCAAAAGACTCAAATCGAGCGTGCGTACATCCACGTCCCGCAGGGGCGGCGGCACATCGTTCTGGGCGATTTTGAGCGCAAACCCTTCCACGACCGCGGTCTTGCCGACACCCGCCTCACCGGTGAGAATGGGGTTATTCTGCCGGCGGCGGATCAGAATATCCACCATCTGCCGGATTTCAAAATCACGTCCTAAAACGGGATCGATCTCCCCTTTGCGCGCCCGGTCCGTCAGATTGATTGTAAACTGATCGAGAGCCTTGGTGCCTTTTGCGGGAATTCCCGAAGGCGATACGGATGCCGCGCCCGCCATCGCAACTTCGCCGTCTTCGTGTGAGCCGGATACAATGTCCATCAGATGCTGATTTAATTTTTCGGCGGATATCTTTTTGAACTCGGCGGAATCCGAAAGCAGCATCCGCGACAGTTCATCGGAATTCAACAGGGCCTGCATAAGATGGCCGGAGCGGATCAACGAGGTCTGCTGATCGATCGAAGCAATGAGCCAGGCATCCTGAATAAGAGTTGGGATATTCGGAGACAGGGCGGGATTGCGGGCATTGCCTCTCTTGAAGCCGTCCAGAGCCTTCGTCAAATCATTGCCGAGGCGGGTTTCGTTAACTTCAAAATGACGGAATATTTTTTGAAGATCCGTATCCGGCATTTCCAAAAGCTTTATCAGAAAATGCTCAATGTCGACTTCATAGTGCGTCTGTGAAAGACACAGGCCGGCCGCTGATTCCAGCGCTTTCCGGCAGGTTTCATTCAATTTACCGACCAGAGATTTGATATTCGGTCTTGCCATAGGTTTTAACTCCTTTTTAGGATATTGATAGGGTGTTTCAATTTCATTTTTTATCCCGCTCCGAAGACGGATTCCTGAAAGGTAATATGCTGGTCCTTGTCATATTTTACGTCCTTACCGCTGATCCAGGTGGTCCACCCCAGCAGCGGGGGTACGGCAGCGCCCTTCCCCAGAATACACTTTGGAATTTCTTCTTTCTTGAGGCTCAAGCGTATTTCAAACTCATACTCGATTCCCGCGACATATCGAATCAGCGAATTCAGCGGCTTCATCGATTTTTTACTCGATAGAAAACGGGCGAATTTTTTGTATCCCATCGGACCGATATTCACACGGAACTTGGTCTGGCTCTCCCAGATAAAGCTTCCACACATGGCGGTTTTACCCAACTGCCCGTTGGCCAGACCCAGCCGGGTCTGTTCCGTCTCTTCAAGCGGAACCAGGCGCTCGATAAACTGGTCCACATGGACCGCCTCTCCGGTAAAATAGGAAACGGCTGATTCGATCGCCGAAACGGACGGCGTCGTGCGCGCAAAATAGCCGCAACAGAAATGAATGATCGACTCATCGGGCAGCCCCATTTTTTCCAGAAGCCCCGGCGTCCCCAGGCCCGCCAGATTCAAAAAACAAGACGATATGCGGTCGCGCCCGTCCGGCTGATAAACGAGCGCCGTTTTATATTTTTTCCAAGCAAGATAAAAAAGCGAAATCAAGCGGTGGTGGAAAAGATTCAGGAAGGCGACAAGACTTTTATCTTTATTATGGAGCCTCTCCAGCGCCAGTTCGTTGAAAGTGTGGGGCAGGACAGCCGCCGGTCCGATCAATCCCATAAAGGCCACTTCCATGGAGACCGGCTTTTGAGGATCGGGATGCTCAAGTTTGGAAATATCGCTGGGAGGAAACGTCAGATCCGGTTTGACGCTGAATCTCACAACTTCCTCACCCGGAATGAGTGTGCTGCTGAGCGGTTTTTTGTTCGGGTAAAAACGCTCAAGCAGATGCACCGCCTGGATGAAAGGAAACCGGTAGAATTCCTGAAAAAGACGCTGCCTTAAAGCAGTATCCTGTTGCCGCTTCGTGGTGGCCATTCCTTCAATATCTCCTGACTCCGGGCGGTCTTGACCGCCATTTGCGAAAATGAATTGACCGAAACATACTGTCCCAGAAAATTCTCAAGCACGCTGGCAAAAAGATAAAGCCCTGCGCCGACATACTTATCCGAATCGAGTTCAACGGTCACACGAATGCCGCGGCAGTAGCTGAAACCCACTCTGCGCGTGACATATTCCGATTTGAGAGACAGAATGCCGCTGATCTGCTGTCTCGTTGAAGGCGAATTGTCGAAATCATACAGTTTAAGCATTTCCCGGAGCGCGTCTTCCCCCTCTTCGAGGATGGAGAGATAATTCAGCGTCAGATGCGAGATTAAACGCCACTGAGCGGCGCCGATATGCGACGGCCGTCTGCAGGGCGTGGGCTTGATCAGACAGGTAATGCTCGAAACCGGCGCCGCCGTTTCCATATCAAAATCCCCGGACGGATCACGGAAAGGAAGCTTTGCCGGCAGGTCACGGTTGGAGCAGGTGACATGAAGCGTGAGAACTTCCGCGTCGGGCTCGACCGCATTGAAATTCAAATCGGCAAACGACAGAAAGACTTCCGTTCCGCCGTCTCCTTTTCTGCTGGACGAGCGCCTCTCCATCAACCAGTAGGCCGACGTGCTTTCGTCGTCGTAGGCGGCGTGCCGGATCGAATAGAAAGGTTTGAATTCCCTCTCCTTGCTCAGATCGGCAGGCGATACGGCAACGACCTTGTCGATGCTGAAGATTTCCATGGCTTCCTGCCTGCGGATATCCGCGACAACCTGATATTCCGTCCGGCGTTGATCGAGATTGACGGGCTCCGCGATCCGGTTGAAAAGATTAACAACGGGGGTTGCATTGAGGCAGAAGACGTCCTTCTGAACCACGATATTGGACTCAAACGGCTTGTTTAAATAGATCAGAATGTCGAGCGTATCGCCCTGGGCCATACCCTTCATACGGTTCAGACCGTCGAGATCGAGAAATAGAAACTTATCGGGAAAGCAGAAATATTCAAACAGCAGAAGGTATCCCGGAAACGAACGCTTCGAATAAGGAAGCATGCATTCCTCCGGATCGAACCCGACGGGTTTAACAGCATCAGGCGGCAGGCTGAACCGCTCGGTCACTCCCGCGCTGTTTTTGGATTCAATATCGATCTGGCAGACATTGTTGAGCAGCATCTCGTAGATCCGGAAAGCGTGCTGATGAGGCCCGTTGAGATAAAACCTTACGTGATCACATTCAATCGAATTGAAACTGAAATTATTGAAGGTCTTCAACCGCAGTGTGAGAAGCTGGCGCGCGTTTTTCACGAGCTTCGACGGTTCCTTCAATTCCGCTGATACCACTTCAATCGGCCGGATCGCGACGGGATAAACGGTTTGAAACTGGCAGGGCGTTCCTCCCACCGGTTTGGAATAAAGCGTCGTTTTCTTATCGATCTTATAACCGTTGGGAGAGATATTCTGCCGGATCGGATCGAATTTGACGATCGACATGGATGGAATGGGGTTGATATAGTGCGGATAAAGAATGCCCAGCAGGGATTCCGTGATTTCCGGAAAGCCGTCGTCGATTTTTTTGTGGATTCTCCCGCTGATAAAGGCGAACGCTTCGATGAGCCGCTCGGTAAACGGATCTTCGCACTTATCCGGCTCAAGCTGCAGCCGGCCGGCTATTTTCGGATATTCCTTGGCGAACTCGGCGCCCAGGGAACGAATATAGGTGAGTTCTCGTTCATAATAGTCTAGAAGATCGTAGTCCATAAAGCTTTATCAACCGTTTGCGTCGTCTTCAAATTAATTTATTTTTTCACCGGGAAATAGCATAATTCCCTTTATTGATATCAAAATAGGTGTCAAAGGTCACCGGTTCTGAAATCGGGTCCATCTGCAGAATTCCCGTAATCCGGAATCGAATCCGCTGCTCCATTTTATCGGATATTTCAAGATGAACCTTTACATTCTTGATTCTCCGTTCAAACTTCGCAATGGTCTGCTCGACGTCCCTGCGGATCATCTGCTTGACCTGAGGGCTTCTCGGGTTGAGTGAAGAAAAATCCGGCAACCCGTACATAAACAGCGAATTATTGACTTCCTTCAATTCTTCCGGCACGGGGAAAATTTTTCGCCGGGTGTTGAGCAGATTTTCCACATCCCGGATAACGGATTGCTTCAGGGCTCGAACATCGGCCAGTTGATGAGAAACCGCCTCACGGGAAACCTGGGGTTCCCTGTCGATCAGCCTGTCCAGAATCGATGCCTGAATATTCATAGGATCTTAAAGCAACGCGTCATCAAGCAACGCGAAAACTCCGGATTGCCTGATGACGCTGATTTTATAAAATGCATGCCCGGCTTCTCAGCCTTTATTTGGCCGGAGGCGGCAAATTCGCAACCAGCCTCAGCGACATGGAGAGTTCATCCAACTGATAATGCGGTTTCAGATACGCAACCGCCCGGTAAGCGCCCGGCTTGCCCGGAATTTCCACGACATCCACTCTGGCCTCACGCAGAGGATATTTGGCCTTCATTTCCTGACCCGCATCGTCATTGAGCAGAACATAATTGGCAATCCAGCGGTTAAGGAAATCTTCCGCGTTTTTCCGGGTCATAAAACTGCCGACCTTGTCGCGCATGATCGATTTCAGATAGTGAGCAAATCGCGATACGGCCAGAATGTACTGAAGCTGTGAAGACAGGCGGGCGTTTGCGGTTGCGGCTTCCGTGTCGTATTTCTTGGGTTTGTTTCCCGTCTGCGTGCTGAAGAACGCCGCGTAATCGGTCCCTTTGCAATGAACCAGCGGAATGAATCCGAGATCGGCCAGTTCCTTTTCGCGCCGGTCCGTAATGGCGATTTCCGTCGGACAGGTCAGCGCGACGTCGCCTTCATCCGTTTTAAAGGTGTGCACCGGCAGGCCCTGAACCAGACCGCCGCCTTCAACGCCGCGAATGGCCGCCGTCCAGTGATATTTGGCAAAGGCATCCGTCAGGCGCGCGCCCATGGCATACGCCGCGTTTCCCCAGAGGAACTTTTTGGAGTCCGTGCCGTCGCAATCTTCCTCGAAATCAAAATTCTCTACGGGAACATTCACCTTGCCGTAAGGCAGGCGCATCAGAACATGGGGCATGCACAGGCCGACATAACGGGAGTCTTCCGACTCGCGGAAAGATTTCCATTTGGCATAATCAACGCTCTGGAAGATTTTCGCCAGATCGCGGGGACCGCTCAGTTCATTAAATGATTCGAAGTTGAACATCGTCGGGGCGGCGGCGGAAATAAACGGTGCATGCGAAGCGGCGGCCACTTCGGAAATTTTTTCCAGAAGAGACATATCCTGGGGATTGTTGCCGAACTCGTAATCGCCGATAAACGCGCCGTACGCCGCGCCGCCGAACGTTCCGTATTCTTCTTCGTAAATCTTTTTAAACAGCGTCGACTGGTCGAATTCGGCCGCTTTTTCCATGTCCTTGAGAAGATCTTTTTTCGAGACATTCATGACGCGAATTTTGAGACCTTCGCCGGTTTCGCTGTTCATCACCAGATAATTCAGCCCTCGCCAGGACCCTTCGAGTTTCTGGAAATCCTCATGGTGCATGATTTCGTTGAGTTGCGAGGAAATCAACTGATCAATCTGTGCGATGCGGGCGTTAATCATCGCCTCCGTGTTTTTCGACACCAGCATGGTCCCTTCCATGACCTGTTTTGCAAACTCGCTGATGATATCACGCGCCCGCGACTTCTGGCCTTCGCCTTTAGCGATGCGGGTGTCATCAATAATGCTATCAAGAAGGCTTCTCTCTTCCGAAATCGCTTCGGCCTGAGCAGCCTGTTCTTTTTTCTCCATTTCAGCCATAGCTAGCCTCCTTATTCGTTATGATTTCTCTTCATCGGTTTTCCCGGAACCCGCACCGCCGATTTTCTGCAGCGCTTCGGTATCGGAAATCACCTTCTGAAGAATGGAATCAAGTTTGTCGTTGCCGTCGAGTTTGCCCAGAAGGTCGGAAAGTTTGCTTCTGGCTTCAACAAGTTTTTTCAAAGGCTCGACCTGCTGGGCCACATTCTCGGGATGGAAATCATCGAGGCTTTTGAAACGAAGCTCAACGCCCATTTTGGTGTCGCCTCCGGTCAGTTTGTTATCGACCTGATAGGCGAGTCGGGGTTTCATGCCTTCGAGCACCTTGTCGAAATTATCACGGTCGATTTCCACGAATTTTCTATCTTTCAGTTTGGGAAGCGGATCTTCGGGCTTCCCCGACAAATCGGCCAGCACCCCGACCACAAAGGGAATCTCTTTCATCTCGATCGCGTCGCCGATTTCCACATCGTAAGTAATCTGAACCCTTGGAGCCCTTACCCGGTCGAGTTTATGTTGCAGACTTTCTTTCTTTGCCATTTTAATGTCCTCCCTGTTTCAGAGATTTATGTTAATATCATTGTCCATAAGGAATTGCTTTGGTTACATCCAGCGTACAGAGCTTATGGAACAGCGCTTTGGCCATGGCCATGTCGTCATCGGACGGTTCGCCCTTCATCATGCACTGATAATACGCATCGATCACTTCCGAAATCCAGATCGGCGACTCCCAGCGTTCCAGATGCAGTTCCTCCATCAAGGCATACAGTTCTTCGATAATCGGCCTGGCTAGCTCCGGCCTTCCCGCTTTCAAACAAAGTTTGGCCATCAAAAGACGGTATCGATATTTGTCTCTGGGCGATGAAGAGCTGTTGGATGCCGCCAACAGTTGACCGAGCCCGCTTTTAACGCCGGATTTTTTCATCGCGGCCAGAGCCGACTGCCATATGGCGTCTTCATTGCTCCGCGGTTCCATAAAAACGGATGCTTTTGACGGCATTTCGCCCATCGGAGTCATCGGCGCTTCGGCAGGCAAAGGTTTCATATCTTCCTCCACTGTGGGCGCTTCGGATACTGTCGGTTCTTCTTCCACGGCCGGCGCTTTGCCCGGCGCCACCCCTCCTTTGGTTTCCAGCAATTTAAAAACGACTCTTTGATAATCGTCAATCACGTTATCCAGATCGGATAACCGCGGCGCCTGCCTTCCGAATTTTTCATCTACAAACTGATCGAGCCGGCCCATCTCTTCTTTGGACGTCACGAGATGCCTGGCCAGCGATTCATAAAAGGCAACGGAAGACTTGGCGACAATACCGTCCACCTGATCCGCCGTCATTTTCCCTTCCGCAATCAATTCGTCTCGTCTTTGCTTTTTGCTGTTATCGACATCGCCGTATTTGTCCAGAACATCAGAGTCATATCCAACCGTCTGGGATTCCTGCCATTGCTGATAGGAAATGACTTCGCCGGCCTTCGAATCGGTGACCGGTTGACTCTTGATCATGGAGATAAACTTCTCGTTCATGAATTCGAGCGGCGCGGCCCGAAATTCCAGATCGTCATCCTCAATGGAAGGGTAAAGATTTTCCCAATAGGCGGCGAGCAGACCGTTGATGATCTTCAAGCCTGCGTTGAAACCCTCAAAGTTTTCAGTCATCAGCAGGGCTTCGGTCAACCAGACGGCGATCTGCAGATCTTTTGTTTTTTGGGTCAGGGCGTCTAGCGAAAGGGTGATGACTTTATTCCATTCCGCCTTTTTTTCTACCGTCGGATGACCTTCAGGGTCATACGTGATCACTTCTTTGCGGGCTTCCCGGATTTCGTCATAGACAGGACTGTATCGCTGGTCCTCGCCTGCGGGATTGTCACCCGGCACCGGGGCCATCAGAGCATCCATATCCATCTGCTTTTTCATTTTATTCTCCAGCACGAGGCGCGTTAAACGTGATTTCACGGATGTCGAGAAGGCTGATTTCTTCCTCTCCGGCCTGGTAAACATGCTGTCCCATTCCCCGAGAAAAGGGTCCGCCAACCGGGCTCCAGTCGGTCATCCGGCCGAGTTTGACCCGATCATCGGAATGAATAAACGATTCCGGATAGCAAACAGGAAGATAACAATTCAGGGCCAATCCTTCCCATGTTGTGATGTGAGCGGTCACCCAGATGAGATCAAAAAGTGTTTTAGGCGGCGTGATCGAAATTTCCCGGATTTTTTCGAAGGGAATCCAGATATAACGCTCTTCGGCGATCACCTCCAGGAAAAACAGCAAAAAGACGTCCGTATCATTAAATCCGGTAAAGTCTTTGCCGTTAATAGCTCCGGATATAACGGGAATCTGCTCATTGACGTCATCGAAAAGTTTTATCGCCTCATCGACATTTCCGCCCTTGAGCTTTTCGCAGGCCAGCCTGTACATTTCCAAGTAAGGAGGGGCGCCAGGTAAAAATGACGGAAGCAATCCCTTGCGAAATACATCCAGTCTCTTTCCTTCTGCCTGGATCAGGTTTTTATAAACCTGCACGCCTGTTTCTCTGCTTGTATCCTGCGCGGCCAGCACATCGAGATGACGCTTGGCCTTATCCCACTCTCCCAAAAGCGAATAAACCTGAAACAGAAGTGTGCGTTTACTCGCGTTTGCCGGTGAAGATTTTACTTCTTCAATTAATTGCACCCGCGCATCTGAAAGTCTTCCCGCTCTGATCAATTCTTTGGGATCCATGAAGAAGAACATCCTATGTAAATATTAATGTAATATCAAATATCTGACTCTGCGTTTTGGGTAACTTATATCATACAATTGCAAAAAAAAAGCAATAAATTTTATATAATACGCCACTTGCAAAGATGATTGAATAACCCATAAAACACCAAAGCGCAGTGATCGGGATTACATTATCGCCTTATTGAATTCTTCACACCGCTTGATTCCCCCATTCCTGCATTCCATAAGCTTACAAAATCCGTCGGCGTCAATGGCCGGTTGAAAAATTTCACAAAAAACCGCCCTCGACTCTCCCCCGCAAACACAAGGCTTGGAATGGCTCTGACGCTGCTTTTGAAAAGGGCATGGTAATGACTGATCAGCAGATTCCGGTTCTGAAGGGATATTTGCTCCAGAGGGATGAAGCTTTCTTTGCCGTCCGTCGCAAAAGCCGTAACGTTCCGCTCCCCACCGGAATCGTCCAGGAATAAGTTTTTCTTTGATTTAAATTCCTGCCATTGAAATTGCGGTTGACGCAGACTCATAATTTCCGCTTCCAGTTTTTTCAAGTCGGCAAAATCCTGAACCGAAAGACGTTCAATATCCCGCCAGACCGCTTCACACGCTAACGGCAGAAGATCCCAGTTTTCTTCCCATTGACTCAGAGGACCGGCGCCGATAATCAGGAGGGGATAATGTCTTCCGATGCCGTCTGAACTGTCCCGCACAAGGCCGCAGACGATGGATTTCCCGGACGCTCCTCTGGCCCAGAAATGCCACGCATTATGCATGGCATTGCCATTATTTTTCGAAAATTGTTTATATCCGTTTTCAACCCAGCCGGAAAAGACTCTCAGCAAAGGAAAATCCTGTCCGACCCGAAAATAATCTTTGATGGCAGGATGCTTTCCATAAGCGGCCCACATCCATGACTGGTCCTGGTTTGATCTGATTAATCCCAGCATGCCGTGATTTTCCCCAGCGACCTGGTCGGTGATTTACCGGCGGATACCGATTCAAAACTCTTGAGAATCGCCTGCTGTCCGCTGATCGAGTAATTGACGACAATCATCTTTATCCCGGCCTTTTTAAGTTCGTTCCTTTGATCGGGAAATTCGTTGGCATTAAACGCATGCCGCCCGCCGGGGAAGTCGCGAAGGAAATCAACAAAGGCCTGGGGTCCGGAATACTGTCTGGCCAGCACGGCATTGCCGACATAAATCCGCAGTGTAACGTCGCTGCATGTCTCGGGCGCCCAGTTAAACGTCTGGGTTTTGGGATAGTTCAAATTCTCGAGGACCTGAGGTCCCGTCGTACAGGTAAGTTCGAGGGAGCTTTTATGAGGCTTCACGGACGCGTCGGGATTGGCGTCCGTCGGAAGGCCTGAAATAACAACCTTATAGGCCTGCTGCTGCGAAGACGCCGTTGCGGTGCGGGCTCTTGTCCCGGCTCCTGTTCCTAAAGAAGAGAAAAACGATCTTTCAAATGCTATCGTTCCTCCCAGAGCCTCCCTTGCATTATATCCTCCCGAAGCCTTCCATCCGATAAACGGGGCGGCGCTTCCCTTGACAAATTTCCATGCCAGTCCGTTATTCCCCCAGAGAAGCTCCGTCTCCTGCATCGCCGAAGCGCCCTGCACTTCGGCGAGAACCTCTTTCTCCCAGTTGACCTGCAACTGGCAGCCTGTCTCCATGCGAGCCAATGCCCAGAGGAATTCCACCGGCCCCCGAATCAGGCCGCCTGCAACCCCGCCGGCATCCGTGGAACTCGCCAGATAGACTTTCAATTTCGATGCGGCGTTAAAACCGGCGGCAAACGGGGACTTGCCTGACGCGGGATCCTCGCTGAATGTCTGCGAGGTCATCTGAAAGATTGAATTTCTCGACGCCGTCGCCTGCCCGATAACCGACAGCGCATTCTGGTAGTCCTGATACGCCTTAACCGCCGCCAGATGCGCGTCCATGGACGTCGGCTCGATTTTCCGGCCGATTTTATCTTTTATCTTGTCTAAAAATGCTTTGCCTTCTTCGGCGGTCTTGGTCACCAGCTTGCCCTTCGTCCCGGCGGTCTTTATCGTCTGAAACTGATAAATCTGCTGAAGCCACGGAGGAATATTTTCTCCGGTCACCACGGGTTCCAGCTCAATGGTCACCCGATTCAGGAAAGCAAAATACGGTCCGTCGTCTCGCCCCATCTTTGCGGCAGCCTGCATCCATTCATTTTTGCCGCTCAACCGTCTGCTGCCTTCCGTAAAGCGCGCCGCAAAATTCTGCCAGGCGCTGAAACAGTTTTTGCGGTAGTAGGCATCCGTCTCGATTCTCTGTTTTTCCATCAGAGCCGGTTCGTCAAGCGCCTCTTCAATTTCTTTGAACAAAGAATCAATGGCCTCTTTTCCCTTCTTGGAAAACGCAGGTTCGACCATCACCTCGCCGGACGCGGAGAGACTTCCGCCCCAGAAGTCTTTCAAGGTCACGGGAGCAATGGAACCGTCCTTGTTCACCCACACAATGATCCACTGGGGTCTCGCGTCCCGAAGTTTGATCAGGTCTTTGAGCCAGGCTCTAAGAATATCAATTTCCTTGCTGATGTCGGCGGTGTCCGTTCGCCAGTAGATATAATAAAGGAACAGGCGGCCGAACTTCTGCCGAATTTGATAATCAACATCCTGCACGGATCCGGAGGTCATCGCAATGTACGAAGGCTGAGGCCGCATCCGGAGCTTTTCAAATTCCTCGTTATTGAGCCGGGCTTTGAGCAGATTGATGCGCCGGGTCAGAAACGACACATATTGACCGAAGACATCGTCGGGAACAGCCCCGGTGATGTGAGACAGGTTTTCTCTTAACTGGCCGTCAAAGGACTGTAAAAATCCCTTTTGAAACTGATTGCAATATCTGGCTTTGAGAGATTCTTCCACATTAATGCTCTCTCTCAAACCGAACCGCGGAATCCACCAGTTGCGGTTCTGTTTTTCGATCTTGAGAATCGCCTGATTGGAGCGTTCTATCCCGATCATCGTGTCGGTAAAGCTGCCTTCGAGAACGGTCGGTTTGGAAAACTCATGGCCGATGTTACGCAGGATTCCGACATTCTTGACAAAAGAAAAACTCAAAAGCCCGCAGACGGCAATGCCGAAAATGATCCAGGCGGTCAGCCCCAGATTCCGCGTAAAGAGGCTCCACTCGATGGCTCTTCGGGTCGGCGCCAGCAGTCCCCGGTCTTTCGGAAGAATCCGGGAGAAGAAATCGTGGAGGAACAAGCCCCGGCTGGTGCCGGAGAGCACTTCCTTTTCCCCGATCAGACCCAGCGCATTGAGGAAGTGCGAATAGGGCGTACCTTCCTGACGTCCGCTGCTGAAGAACATGCCCCGGAGAACCGGCGTTTCCTGATAGGGATTCTCAGCAAACGCGCCTTTGGCGAAAGCCCCGAGCCCCCGTTTTAAATTTTCAAATTCTTCAGGGAAAAGCAGTAGCTCCGGTTCAACATCTTTATTGCGGGACTGATGCAGAAGCATCAGGCGCATATTTCTCAGACGTTCTACAAGGCTTGTTATGGCCTTATCCAGAAACACGGGGATGTTCGTCGAGAGATCCTGATTGACGAATCCCATCGGCTGTTCCAGGCTTTTGTCCGGCAGACTGTTGCAGAACATGGACATGCCGTGAACAAGATCGCACTTGGTTAAAAGCAGGTAAACCGGAAACTTCGTTCCCAGAACCCTCATCAGTTCGTCAATTCTGCGGCGAATGGTCTTGCCTTCTTCTTCAAGGGCTTCGGGGGATGATTCCAGAACCTTGTCCGCCGCCAGGGCGATGATCAGCCCGTTGAGCGGTTCTCTTTTGCGATATTTCACCAGGAGATTCATGAACCGCTGCCATTCTTCCTTGTCGCGGCCTTCGTCGACGGGAATGGCGTAGCGGCCCGCCGTATCAATGATGACCGCCTGCTCGAAAAACCACCAGTCGCAGTTCTTGGTGCCGGAAACGCCGGAGGTGCGCGTTACTTCCACAAAAGGCGACGAAAGCTTTGCGCTGTTGAGGGCGGTTGTCTTTCCCGAACCGCTTTCTCCGATGATCATATACCAGGGAAGGACATAAAGAGGGTTGCCCTGCTTCCGCAGATGCGACCGCCTGAGGGCGTCGACGGCTTCTTTCCATTTTTTCTGGATGTCGGCCAGTTCGTCTTTGCTGGTTGCATCCTGCGCGGCTTTGATGCGGGCTTCATCCTGCTCGATGACCTGGGCGACGAACTTCTGTTCCCGCCGCCGCATTAGAAGTTTTCTCAAAAACAGAACCCCGACGCCGATGCCGGCAAAGGCCAGCAGGATGAAAAATCCCACCCACCAGGGCCAGTCCATGACCAGCACGAATCCGAATGTCAACAGAACAAT
Organism: Smithellaceae bacterium; assembly: GCA_963682105.1. Lineage (GTDB taxonomy): Bacteria > Desulfobacterota > Syntrophia > Syntrophales > Smithellaceae > UBA8904. The sequence continues at coordinate 4,442,714 of OY821638.1, read as the reverse complement.
CAGGAGAACGACCAATGCCATCAGAACTATTTTCAATACGGTTTTCACGAAAAATCCCCTATGGAATGTTTTTCAAAATGTTTTCGCCGATGCTGCCCAGCGTCAAATAGTAAATGAGAAACAACAAACCGAAAAGCAGCACGGGCGCGGCGATGCCGAGAATCGTTAAAACCGAAAACCCCAGTTTGCGCTTTTGCGGCGCAATTTCCGCTTTTTCCTGCGGATAGGATTCCGGGAAAAGTTCCGACTTTTCCAGAGAAGGCAGGGTGCCGGCGCCGCCCATGAGGAATTTAAGATTGGATGTTTTCAATTGATCGAGCATGAAATCATCCCCCTGCTTGAAGTAACGTCCTTTAAAACCCAGCGCAAGACACAGATAATAAACTTCCCGCACTTCCTTCTGATGAGGCCCCAGATTATTGAGCCTTTCAAAAACGTCTTCGCCCGCCTCTGTCGTATTATAATAAATCCGCTGCAGTTGTTCGCGCTGCCACTTGTTTTTCTGATCCCAGTTCGAGGCCAGAATGGTCTCATCCACCCAGGCGCAGACGGCAAAACGCGCTTGATCATAATCATCCTTCGCGAAATGGCCCTTTTCCACGAATTGTTCACTCTGGGTGATTAATCGGATAACGTTCGTCCTGACCTGCTCGAAGGGCAACTGTTTCATGGACGGCGTCTTGCGGAAATAGACTACATAAGCTATCAGTTCTAAAAAGCAGTCGGTTAGATGCATGGTGCGCTCCATTTATGAAATTCATCCACGGAAAACCGCGTCCTGCGGGTTTGGACGCTTTACTTTCTGCTGACAATCATCAATTCCACTTTCATATCTTCGGGCGCGCTGTCCCAGTAAAGAGCCATGTTGTGGCTTCTGGAAACCAGCGCCCATTGATCGCTGTGATGATCGACGGCGAAATAAAATGAGTTTGCCCGGCGCGGCAGTTCCTGCGGGGGGATTTTGAGATTTTCAAGACCGATCCCGGGAAGAGCCCGGGCGATCAAAAGCGGCAGTTGTTCACGGGAACTCAGCTTGGCTTCCATGGATATCGCCTCTAAAACCGCCTGCGGATCTTCTTCCGTCTTCAAAACGATATAGTAGCGGTTGTGCCCGTCGAAAACGGACGGCTTAAGCTCTGTGGCGTAATACGTGCCGTCGAAAACCAACGGAATGACGTAATCCGGCCCGGCGGTAATTTCATTGAGTAACTGGGCAATCAAAAACTGCGCCGACGCATAGCAGTCATAAAGATTGCGGTGACTGTAAAGCGGCAGAGAACGGCCGGCGTCTTTTGATTCGCCCACCGCATTGATATGGGTCGAGAAAGACGAAAGCTCGCCGATCAGTTGCCGCAATACCCCATAGACCGCCAGGGGATGATCCGAAAGCACCTCGGTGAACTGCACCAGCCTGGGAATGTAGCGGTTGAGCGTCATGAGCGCGAGCATGTAAACCATGTCTCTTGATCCGAATTCCGCCGTCTGGATGCCGCGCTGGCTTTTATATTCGTCGAGCTGGCGGCCGCGCGCGGTGATCTGATCCCGAATCTCCTTGACGATTTTGAGAAGAATATCCGATCCGGATATGGACAGACACGGCGGAATAAAGCTTTTGGAAAGAATGATATCTTCACCGTCGCGCTCCAGTTGAGCCACCGGAAGAAGTGTATAATCGCCCAGATGATCCTGCTCGGTTTCAAAGAAAATTCTTAAAGCGTAGTAGAGAGTTTTGACTTCGCTTGCGGGCCCGTTGATGTGAAGATCCCGAACTTCTTCGAAACCCGCCGACGCGACAAACCGCGTCGTCACATCGGCAACCGAATCCATTTTTTCCAAAACGGTCACATTCTCGGAAACGGCGCTTAATTTCTTCAATCCGAGAAGGACGGTCAGGGGCTTTCCTCCCTCGACCCACGCTTCGTCGAAAGAACGCGCGTTAATCTTCGCGTTGTCGGGCAAGACGACATACGTTCCGTCAGGAAACAGAAACGTTCCTTTCTGGACGCTGAATGATCTTGTTCCCAAGGCGGCCTTTTGAATTTCAATGTCGATCATGCCCCAGAAAAAGGGCGCCATGTTGTTGTAAAAAGGTTCCAGAAGAGAACGGAAGGAAAGATCAAGGCGCTGAAAATGCTGGGGCTGCAGTAAAAGTCCCTGATGCCAGAAAAGAGGTCTCTGGATATCCATTATTTTTTCTCCGCTTTCTTTATCCTCTGTGCACCGAGATAAAGATCAATGGTCATGACTTTGGGTTTGTTGCTCAAAGAGCTTACCGGAACGGGTAGAAAGTAGGTAACGTTTTCCTTAATCAGGTTGTAATAACCGGCGACCAGGACCACGTACTTTGTGCCCTCGACCCGGTCGATTTTTTCTACTTTCTGCTTGTTCGGAGACATCACGAAGGATTTGGCGCTGGTGACGCTGGCGTCAAAACGATTGCATTCAAGCAGTTTTTGCAAACCGTCTTTTTCATCCATCAGTTGATTATACATATTCGGGTCTCGAAACTGGTAGAGACACACCATCAGGGTATGAGGACTGTTGCGATAAAGGTTTAATTGAGGATCGCTCTTCAGATTGAGGATAATCGCCTCTTTTTCATACATATACTGAGCCGCTCCCCCGCAGGATATCATCACGACCACGGTCAACATCAGCAAGAGCGCCGGTAAAATATTTCTTCTCATACACTCCTCCTTATATAATACAGACTGGCAGTTTTTATAAAAAAACGATTTCGATGGCAGTTTCCGCTTTTAATGAATAAGTTAAACATTTTCAGTGTTCAAGCTATAATATAATTTCTACCTAAAGTTAATACTTTTTCGTGTTTAAATTATAATATAATTTCTGGCAGTTCTTTTCAAAATCCCGAAGCAACTCTTCCATCAGCCGTCCCGAATCCAGCCATTTTTTACACAACGCATGCTTTTCTTTGTAATTTTCAAACAATTCGGCTTTTTTCAGCGGGCCGAATTTCAACGACCCTTCCATGTCTTCGGACAGTTTGTCGGGCGATATTTCTTCAAGGATCTGCGTTACCTTATTTGTCGTCGCCTCCTGATAAGCCCGATGCGCGATCAGAAATGCTTTCTGAATCTGATCCAGATGAGCCTGCAGGGATTCGGTTCCTCCGAGGCCCCCGACTCCCGTTCCGATAATGTGCCGAATGGTCTCCGTTTCCGGATTCTCACCAAGCAATGTTGTATGAATAACGCCGATGATCGAATTAATCGAGTTAAAAATTGTATTGAGTGACTGCCCCAGCTTCTCCAGATGCTCCTCGGAAGACAGGTCGACTTTCGTCAGGCTTTCTCCGAACAGACGCGCAAAAAGATGCAAAAGTTTTTCATTCTGCACAATGGGCAAGGCAGCGTCTTTTTTTGCGCCGGAGTCGGACTTCGCCACGGAAGAGACTTCAAATAGGCGCGCCAGTTCCCGGATGAACGCAACTTTATCCCCAGGATGATCCTTTTCCAGATATTCTTCGATATGCATTTCAATCGCCGCGGCAGCCCCGTCCGGATTTGCTTCGTAAAGCTTTCGGATATCCGCCGCCGCATTCAGCAGAGTGATTGCGTTACTTTTTTGCCCCATCTTTACTCTTCTCTCCCGGTCTCAGGATAACGGTTTCATCCAAAAGGTCCCCATGGGATATCGTCTCTTGTCGAGTCTCTTCCTGTGTTTTTCTAGTTTCTTTTGCCCCGGGTGCAAAAGTCGAAAGAATCACCGTCTCTTCAATGTCCGGAACGGTTTTTTCAATCTTAATCTCTTTCTGACGATCCAAATTCCCAACCGATAAAATCAGCGTCTCCTGAGTTTCCACCGGGACTTCCCGGACGGAAAGCGTTTGAGAAAATTTTGGTATTTTCTCTGCCGGAGGAACAGGTGTCTCTTTGACGGCAGTCTGTGTTGAAAGAATCAGGGTTTCCTCCAATTGATCGGCTTCTTTGGTTTTCGGCTTTGTCTTAGGTTCCAGATCATTCAGGGATAAGATCAACGTCTCCTCTGATTTATCTGATTCCTGAACCTTTGGTTTCGCCCTGGGTTCCAAAGTCTTCAATGATAAAATCTGAGTCTCCTGAAACTCCAGCGGAACTTCCCGGGACGGCGCGTGCTTGGCAATAATCTGTGTTTCTTCAGCCGACGGAACCGCGCCCTCTCTGGCCGACGATCTTACTGAAAAAATCACCGTTTCTATCATCGGCTCTTCAATCTCTTCATCAACGGGCGGCGCGGGCGTTTTGCCCGCTTTCTCCGCAGAGGTAAGTTTCGGGGCATCGGATACATTCGACTCTTTCGTATCCTGCTTCTCCGTTCTTACGGATTGAAATTTGTCGATCAGACCCAGCAGGATGTCATGGATCGCTTCGTCTTTGTTCCTGGGCAAAACCGCCTCAACTTCTTTCGGCGCTGAAGCCGCATATGGAATTTCTTTCAGGAACAGATTCTCTTTGATGTCTTTTCTTAACCCGGCCAACTGTTCCGGAAATTTCTCTCCGGCGTCATCAGCAGTCTCAATACGTGACGTCAACAACGACCATCCCATCCTCAATGATTTTTCCCAGAAGCTCTTCCAGGCGTCAGGGATTGCCTTCCCCTGCGGGTCCCAGAAAATATTTGAAGAATCGAAAATGTTTTCTTTGGTCATCTTTTCAAACGAATCCGCATCGTCCGGAGGATATTTTTTCAGGCCATTCAAAATACCGGACATATTCTGCCGTTTATTCGAAAGCAGAGTATAAAACCAGATAAGACCCAGAAACACACCGGCATCCGGCGTCATTTTGAAAACTCGGGGCGCTGATTCTTCCCTGCAGACGCCCAGAATCCTGACTCTGAAGTTCCAGAACCAGGGAAGCATTCCGCAGTTTTCAGGAAATTTCACCCATATCTGATCAATCCCCGGCCTTATGTCAGGATGGGTAAATCTCCCGCCCGATTGAAAATTCAGGATCACCCCTTCTAAAAATGCAAGTTTCAGATATAATATTTCCAGAAAATGCCGCTCATCTTGATCAAACAAAAACGGGCTGTTCCCCGCGCAAGCCGCGATTAGGGCTTTCATGGAAGCGATTCTTCCCGATTGCCGGCTGCTTTCCACCGATGATTGAGCTTCCTGAAAACCCGCGCCGGATAGAAGAGGGATAAAATCTTTTGCATTCAGTGACGCAGCTTCAAAGGCAAGCATGTAAAACGGGTAAAATGAAAACGGAACGATTCTTTCCTGCGCGCGATTTCCCCCGTCGTAACATTCCGCATGGAACGAACAATCCGCACAGGGGAAGGCCGTCGTTCCGTCGGCTTTTTTCAGACCGGAAAAGTTTTGAATTAAATTTCGTCTGTCCTTTAGAAACGGCGGATTATCCGGCTCCCGTTCATAGGTATAGAAATCGGGCGTTCCACAGGCGGGACAATGGAGATAACGTCTCAATGATGTTGAAAAGGGATGCAATCCCGATGTGCCAAGCAGACTGTCGTCTTCACATTGATGCAAAAGACGTCCGCAGCTTGGACAGGGCGGATGAAAAAACACTTTTCTTGTTTTGCAATAAAATAAGGACGGGAAAGGCAGGATATCCCCTTTTTCGCTAACCTGATCGGAAAGTACAACAAAAGATTCATCGTTCCGCTTCGGATCTGTATAAAAAGCAAACGATTTCTGCCAGGCATTTCTGACGTCAATATTGTTAAACGGCCGGAGCGCATCATTTTTCAGGGAATAAACATCGCGCTGCACCAGGAGAAACAGCTTTTTGACTTCACTGCCGGCATCGCTTACCAGACGGCTTTCGATTAAACGGGCAAGGGGATCGGAGTCGCCCACTGCGGAGGAAAGGGATGCATTTTCTTCGAAAAGAGGACTGTCCTGCCCTGCCCAAAACAGATTTAGAAAAAACTTATTACCGGCGGAGTTTACGTAACTGCTCAAGGAATTCATATATAAGATATCTTTCATGGGTGAAACATCGGAAAAATGTAATCTTTTCTTTTCGGCATGATCAACCTGGCGCTACATCCTTGATAAGGCATTGTTTTTGTGACGGAAGTATAGGGACAGGGGTTTTACTTGTCAAGAATATTTTGTCAGAACGGGCGCAACACAGGGCTGAACAACCATCTGCCGGTGGATTGCCTTGGCGATGATGTCCACATGGAAATTGAAAATCTTTCTAATCGCAGGGCGTCTAAAAAAAGCCGGACGGGAATCCTTTTCCCCGCCCGGCTTTCTGATAGCCTAACAGCCTATACGCCTAGAAAGTCAGCGTCAGTTTGTTGATAACCAGGAAATCGTTTTGTATTTCGTTGGCGCCGGCGGCATTTTGCCCCTTATACCATTTGCCGGCGAATAAATAACCGCCACCCAGCATGTAGGACAGATTGTTGGTGATTTTGTACGTCGCGGTCAAATCCAGCTCGTAACCATAGTCTCTGCCGTCCCAGGTAGCGCCTGTCAAGGTCTTATCGGCATGCGCCCAGGACACGGACGCCATAAAATCCAACTTATCAACCGGTCTCACGCCGCCGCGGATCTGAAGGAAGTAGCCATTGGCCATGGCTGTATCCTGAGCCGTGCTGTTGTGACCGACCAGCGTGCCGGACCAGTTGGTGCGTTCATAGTTCCACATGATCAAACAGGGCTGCCAGTCGCGGCCGCCGTTGATAATACCGCCTTCGTTTTTATCCGCCGAGTAAGGATCATCTCCGGATACATAGGCAAGACTTGCTCCTGCGTAGAACCTGCCAAAATCAGCCGTCGCATCCACCCAGCCGCTCATATTCTGCAGCGTGACATCCGCTGATCCGTTTTCGTAAGTGTCTTTACCCTTTAAGTAGTTGAACTCAGCCTGCAACGCAACCGGACCTATTTTTGCCATGACATAAGGCGTAAAGAGAAAATATGTTCTCTTGTAATTGCTTGCCTGGCGCGTATTGGCAAAATCGTAATAGTTGACCTGCAAGCCTGCTTTGCCTGTTTTCCATGTAAAAACACCTTCAATGCCGTATTTATCATTGTCCGTATCCGCAGCGGTCGCCGCATTGATTGCCGTATAGCTTGCTTCCTTTTCTTTCGTGTAGGCCAGATTGATCGTCACCGGAGCAAACGTATAGGAGTATTTGATGCGCCCCTTGGGACTGTAACTGTTCCCGAAGATCGTGCCGGTGGATCCGTCGTTCATAATACCGGCGTCGAAAGTGCCGACCGGCGATTTATACGTGACATAGACCCAGTCAACGGCAATATTTTCATTCTCCGCGCGCGTGCCGGCGGAATCCGCCGCAGCCGCAGCGCTGCTTGTCGTCACCGTACTGGTTGCAGTGTTATACGTTGACGTTGTCGCAGCGGATCTCGTCGCGCCCCAGGCCCTGTCCAGAGCATCAAAACGCGTCGTCAGCGTCAGGCCCGGCGAAACAATAAAGTCCGTCCGAACTCTCAGGCGCTGAAAATAAAAAGCGGTGGAAGTTCCCGCATCCTTGCGCAAATCCGTTTTATCCAAATACATTCCCGCCGCATAAAACTCGCCGCTGACCTTCACATCTACGGCAAAACCCGTTGTGCTGAAAGCTGCAATCAGTCCCAGCGACAACAATGTAACCCATAATCTCTTCATTTCTTCCTCCTTAAAAATTTTCCTTTGCCTGAAATCAGATTAATTATCTTCTTTCGTAATGGCAGGTGAAGCATACAGATCAATTATTACAGAACGATGACGAAACAGTTACAAGCTTTATAAGAGAAACTACGGTTAATTGCACGCCCTTCGCTATGCTAAAATTAACTATGCCTTAAATGACATAAAACAGGGGTTTTGTAAATAGAAAATTGAGACCTTGGCCCTGCGCATGCGCCATGGACAAGGCTTTCCTTCCAAAACAATGAATGTCCCTGTTAACTTCCGATATGCTCAAACAAGACGGTGGAAAGATAGCGCTCGCCTGCATCTGGCAGGATAACGACAATGTTCTTTCCCGCAAATTCGGTCTGTTTGGCTAACCGACCCGCGGCGGCTGCCGCCGCCCCGGAGGAAATACCCACCAGCATGCCTTCCTCCCGGGCAAGCCTGCGCGCAAACTCAACGGCTTCCATGCTTTCGACCTGCTCGACGCGGTCGATCACGGACAAATTCAGGGTATCGGGAATGAAGCCTGCGCCGATTCCCTGAATCTTATGGGGAGACGGTTTGAGTTCAAGGCCCGCCAGCGTCTGGCTGATGACCGGGCTTTCTTTGGGTTCTACGGCGACCGATAGAATCTTTTTCCCCATTTTATTTTTGATGAACCGAGAGATACCGGAGATTGTCCCGCCGGTGCCTACACCCGCCACCAGAACATCAATGGCTCCTTCCGTATCGTTCCAGATTTCGGGTCCGGTCGTTTTTTCATGAATGGCCGGATTAGCCGGATTCTTGAACTGCTGAGGCAGAAAATATCTCTTCGGATCGGATGCGGCCATCGCCTCCGCTCTGGCCACAGCCCCTTTCATGCCTTCCGTCCCCGGCGTCAGGATGAGATGGGCGCCAAAGGCGGCAAGCACTTTTCGGCGTTCGATGCTCATAGTTTCCGGCATGGTCAGCGTCAGCTTGTAGCCGCGCGCCGCCGCGACATAAGCCAGTGCGATGCCCGTGTTGCCGCTGGTCGGTTCGATAATCTCCACGCCGGGCCTGAGCAGACCTTTTTCTTCCGCATCCCAGATCATGGCCGCGCCGATGCGGCATTTAACGGAATAAGCCGGATTGCGGCCTTCCATTTTTGCCCAAACCGTTGCCTGGGCTCCCGCTGTAATCCTGTTCAATTTTACCAGCGGCGTGTTGCCGATGGACTGCGAATTGTCTTCATATATTTTTTTCATGGTTGTCTCCTTTTGAAATCCCCTCCCATCAATGGAGGGACATGTTCCAGGCATTATATCTGCTCCAGCGCCTGCTCAATGTCCGCTAGAATGTCATCGACATGCTCAATGCCGATGGACAGGCGGACGAAATCCGGTGTCACGCCGGTGGCCAGTTGTTCCTCCGGTGAGAGCTGTTGATGCGTAGTCGAAGCCGGATGAATCGCCAGCGATTTTGCATCGCCGATATTGGCCAGATGGGAAATCAACCTGAGCGAATTGATGAATTTCTTGCCGGCTTCAATTCCGCCATCAATACCAAACCCGATAATGGCGCCTGCTCCCCTGGGCAGATATTTGTCCGCTCTGGCTTTTTCGGGGCTGCAGTCCAGACCTGGATAATTCACCCAGTGAATTTTAGGATGGTCATTTAAATATTTCGCAACAGCCAGGGCATTTTCACAATGCCGGATCATCCTCAGAGGCAACGTCTCCAGCCCCTGCAGCAATAAAAACGAATTAAACGGCGAGATGGCGGGGCCCATATCACGCAGGATTGTCACACGCGCTTTCAGGATATAAGCGATATTTCCGACAGGCTTCAAAGCCTCGACAAAGTTCAACCCGTGGTAACTGGGATCGGCATCGGCGATCAGGGGATAGCGACCGTTCGTCCAGTCGACTTTTCCGGAATCCACGATCACACCCCCCATCGACGTGCCGTGCCCGCCGATGAATTTGGTTGCGGAATAAACGATGATGTCCACACCGAAATCAAACGGTCTCAAAATATAGGGAGAAACTGTGTTATCCAGAACAAAGACAATCCCATGCTTATGAGCGATCTCCGCGATGCCTTCCAGGTCCGCCACATCCAGTTTGGGGTTACCGATGGATTCGGCGTAAATCGCTTTGGTCTTCGGCGTAATGGCCGTCTCAATCGCCGCCAGGTCGTTGGACTTCACGAAATTCACTTTCACGCCCAGGCGCGGAAATGTGTAATGAAACAGCGTGTAGGTTCCACCATAGAGGTTGTCCGCCGATATAATCTCATCACCGGCTTTAGCGATATTGAGCAGCGCCAGCGTGATGGCCGACTGGCCGCTGGCCACAGCAAGCGCCCCGACGCCGCCGTCCAGCAGGGCAATTCTTTTCTCCAGCACATCGGTGGTCGGATTCATCAGCCGCGTATAAATGTTGCCGAATTGCGTGAGCCCGAAAAGCGCAGCGGCATGATCAGTGTCCTTAAACTGATAAGATGTGGTTTGATAAATCGGCACGGCGCGAGAGCCCGTCGTCGGATCGGGTTCCTGGCCGCCGTGAAGCGCAAGAGTTTCTATTTTTAATTGTGAGTCAATGTTGCTCATTTTGATATCCTTTCTTTTTCAAAAATGCATGGGTTAATAAACCGCTTTACTGGCCGAGGAATTTCCCCTCGCCGCTGTAAACAAACATTTTCGGCCCCCGCACCAGACCTTAAGCCGTGAGATTCGCCCGGTGGACAAGCTTCACCGCCTGATTGGCCGGCGCGCCGGCAGACACAATCCCGGACATTCTGCACCGGAGAACCTTCGACAGGATCTCCGAGGATATTCCCCCAATGGCAAAAAGAGTTTTATTAAAAAAAGACACGTCTTCACTTCCCCGCACATCCGCGGGCGCCCGTCGCGCCACATCGATTTTGTTAATCGTAAACGCCTTCATATCTATCACTATCCACCATCCACAACGAGCCACGAGTCACAAGTGACAGATTGCCAATCGCCCATCGCCTGTCTTTATCCACCATCCACTATTCACTATGAATAACGTTCTCAATCACACCGCCGCCCAGAACTTCGTCGTCGGAATAAAACACAAAGGCCTGACCCGGTGTGATGGATTCCTGAGGTTCGAAAAAGATTGCCCGAAGTTTATCGCTCTCTTTGATAATTCGGCAACGCGCCGGTTTTTTACGGTAGCGGATTTTTGCATCCACTTCTTCCGGCAGATCATTTGTTAGAAGATTCAGGTCTCCCACCGTCAGGCCGGAGGCAAACAGATCTTCCTTGTCGCCTACAATCACCCGGTTTCCGGTGGCATCAAAGCCCAGAACATACAGAGGCGCCTTTGCGCTGATTCCCAGCCCGCTTCTCTGGCCGATTGTGTAATTTATGATACCCGAGTGACGTCCCAAAACCTTCCCGGTCCGGTCCACAATATCTCCTGCCGGGAGCGATACGTTTCGTTCCTCAAAATACTTCCGGTAACCGCCTTCATTCACGAAACAAATGTCCTGGCTTTCCGCCTTTTGCGCCACATGCAAACCGGCTTCGATGGCTCTGGCGCGAACCTCGTCTTTTTTCATTCCACCCAATGGGAAAAGAACATGCGGTAAATCATCCTTTTTGATCGGATATAAAAAATAAGTCTGATCTTTATTTTTATCTTCCGGCCGCAGGAGACGCCAGCGGTCATCCTTTTGCTCAATACGCGCGTAGTGGCCGGTCGCCAGATAATCAAACCCCAGGCCGATCGCCTTTTGCAGCAGTGCCCCGAATTTAAGATAACGGTTGCAATCCACACAGGGATTGGGCGTTCTCCCTTTCACATACTCGGAGATAAACTTTCCGATCACCAGATCTTCCATCAGAGGCGCAAAATCGAACACAAAATGGGGTATGCCCAGTTGATCGCATACCCGCTTTGCGTCATCGATTGCATCCCCGCCGCAGCAACTGGCACGGCCTTCCTCCTGACGGATTCCCAAGCACATGGTCATTCCGGTTAGCTCAAAGCCGGCTTCTTTAAGCAGCAGCGCGGCAACGGACGAATCCACGCCGCCGCTCATGGCCACCAGAACTTTCTTTTTAAATAGATTGTCTGCCATCCAATTCTCTCAAATATAACTCATTAAATGGTTGTCCGCCTTCTTGTGGCATCTTTCAACAAGCTCCGCCAGCGTGACGGAAGCTAATGTATCACTGATACTCCTGGATAAGGCATCCCAAACATCACGGGTTGCACACTCGCCTGATTGCCGACAACCTTTTTCATCTCCCACACAGTCCACCAGAGAAATATCTCCTTCCAACGCTTTCAGAATATCCAGAACCGTAATCTCTGAAGGCTTACGGGAGAGTGCATATCCCCCGCGGGCTCCCCTTGTGGACTGAATCAAACCCGCGCCACGCAAGGGAATCACTATCAGACTTAAATACTTTTCCGATATTTCCTGCCTGCAGGCAATATCTTTTAAGAAAACCGGGTTGCCGCCATAATGATCGGCTAAATCGACCATCATGCGCACACCGTATCTTGATCTTGTCGATAATTTCATTGTGTATATTCCGGTACTACTATCCCTATTTATTTGGTAGTATTTAAATAAACCGTGAGAATATGTCAAGAAATAGTTTGAAATTTTAAAAAGCCAACAGTGGGAAAAATAGCTCGTAGCTCATAGCTCGTGGATGGTGGATGGTGGATGGTGGATGGTGGATGGTAAACAGTAATAAGAGAATAACGGATAAAATTGTTTTGCACAAACAAAAAAGCAACAAAAAAGCAGGGTTTTTATGACCCTGCTTTTTTGTTGCTTTATATTACAAGCTTATTTTTTCTTTCTTCTTCCGACACCGACCAACCCCAGAAGGCCTAAGCCGAAAAGAAAAAGCGATGCTGGTTCGGGAACTGCCGAATAAGGGGTGAGATAATCTTGTAAACCTAAACTTGCGCTGGTTTGTCCCACGACCGGATTCTGTGCATATATCCAGTTTTTGGTGACATAGTTTTCTTGCTGTATTGCCAAGTTGTAAAAAAACACATCCATTCCATCTGAACCAAGAAGATGCGCAACGCCCATGATTTCCCATACTGCTTTTTGTGCCTCACCTTTGAGAATATCCATATCAGTACCAGCGGCGGCAAAGGTTGTCCAGTTGTCGGCAATCCAAGCTGCCTTGGAAAGAGCAGTCCCTGCATCTATGGTATAAAAGCTGTAGTTTGCGTCATAATCACTGGCATTTTGGGATGAAACACAGAATATTTCTACCGCGCCAGGTGTGGTATAACCAAAATTGGACGACTTTACTGTACCATCATAATCCAAGAAATAATAATTCGTAGGCCCACTCCAATCAACATTGAGAACACCATTTCCTAAATAGGTATTTGCATTTGCCCAAAGCGGAAGCAGAAGCAATCCGGCAATTAATAGCAGAGTCAGTTTTTTCATTTTGCCCTCCAAAAAGTTTGTTATACAATCACATGCATTCTATATGCCAGCAATTAGAACAAAACATTTCACACCTACAAACATATATTATTATAATACTTTTTAATATTCATGAACACTACCTCATGCTTACATGTAAACTCATGTAATACAATTTGTAAAACTATCCGACAGTCTTCTTAATAGAAATCACCTTGAGTTGCTGTCGCACGGACGGTAAGTTTTCCATCTGCAGACAAACTTGCAATATACAAGGTCAATCAAACGGATACACGGCTGCTGTCAAAACGAGGATGGAAATCAAGGCATGCGTAGAAATCAATATAAAACGATTTCTACGCATGGAAGTAAATTCTTGTGTGCAATTCGATTATTTTCTTTTTTTATTTTTTCTTCCGACGCCTATCAAGCCCATAAGCCCTAAACCAAAAAGAAACAGGGAGGCGGGTTCGGGTGTCTGCGTGGGAGGTGTGGGATCTTTTATTAATCCCAGGACATCCTGAGCGGCTGAGTATTCATAATGCCCCGCGATAGTCGTCCATGCTTTACAACCGGAGTATCCCCACGTTGTGCAGACTCTTTGTTCAGGAACCCATTCCTTCTTCAGCATTTCCAGCACAGCGACATATTCTTGAACCACGGCATATTCAACCTGAGCGGTGGCGCTCTTCGCCAGATAGTAAAAGTCATTCCTGGCGCCGTCGGATTGGCCCTGCAACTGCCAGAGAGCCCGCTGCAAAGCATCTGCGCTGATGGCATGTTCATTTCTTCCTGTCGAAGGATTATCTGTATACGAATAGCCCGCCAGGTCGCCCATAACGAAGTGATAATACAGATAAGCGGCGCCATTGGATGCAACATCGATATCCCTGATTTCGAATTGGGAAGCGAAATCAAGGGACTGATCCGTCTCAACACAGAAGGTATTATTGTATACCATTGATCCATCGGCCGATTTCATTGTGAATTCTCCGGCCAGAGTGCCTGCCCCATTGCCAAACGTTACGACATCGCCGATATTCGAATAATTGATTGAATAAGCAAAAACTTCAGGCGATACGATTAAAACGCCCATCAGCAATGTAAACAAGATCTTAAAAACTTTTCTCTTCATATTTTCCTCCAAAAAAATCTTAGATCTGGGCTTAAAGCACATCTCATGCCAGATATTTTACCAAGAGCCAATTTAAATTGTAATACAATGTATTTCATTACAATATTTATTTCGGCAAAAATGAGCCGTATCTTTACATTTTTTTATTTTGTAAAGTTTCCCGACAATAGAAAGCCCATAAAACAGGCCATAACCGCCGGAAACACCATAACCCACTAATTGTATTATAAATAAATATTGTAAATTTTCCCGACAGTCAATTAGTTACAAAAATGTACAAAAATATTCATTAAATAATACTGGATTCCGGATCGCGCTTCGCTTGTCCGGAATGACGTAAATGGATTTACGGCCCAATCTCCAAAGGCGGTCGGAAGGGTTTTATGATTGGATAGGGGCACAAAAATCTCCCCCGCCCCCTCTTTAAGAAAGAGGGGGATCAGTCCAAAGCAAGGGGTTAAAACCTCTTGTTCTACAGGCACCTACCGGTTACAAGCTACGAGCCATGAGCCGCCAGCTACTAAAAAGAATCCACCCCCGGCGATTCGCGCCACCCCCGCCAGCGGTGGACACCATCCACTATCCACTATTCACTACGAGCTACGAGCCATCAGCTATAAACTGTATCCCCTTGTCCTTTGTCCTTTGTCCCTTGTCCCTCGCCCATTACCCATTACCCATAGGCTATAGCCTATAGCCTTTATTCCATCCACCGTTTTTTCCAATCTTGCTTTTTCAGACCATCCTTGCTATTCAAAACGAATGGGAAAAAGGTCATTCGGGCTGCATTGATTTTGACATTAGTTTAAGAAGACGATCATTGACATTTTCTTATTCTAAACGATCGAAAGCGGGAACGTAAGATGCAAAATCATTTTCTTCTCTTCATGATGTTTCTGGCGGCGGTCGCCATCGTCAGCTTTACTTATGCGATCTGGCGGGGCCGTAATGATGAGCAGATTCTGCGCAGCATCATCGAGAATTCCCCCATTCCTACGTTTGTTATTTCCACGGATCATAAAATTCTCTACTGGAACAAAGCCCTGGAAGGCTTAAGCGGCATAAAGGCCGAAAAAGTCATGAATACGGACCGGCAATGGATGGCCTTTTACAAGTCACCGCGCTCCTGCCTGTCCGACCTGATTTTGAATAAGACGATCCCAAATGCATCTTCCCTTTATTCAAGCGAAGTTACGAAGTCCAAGCTGCTCGACAATGCTTATGAAGTGACGGAATTTTTCCCGGACATGGGGGAAAAAGGGAAATGGTTCCGCATCACGGCCTCCAGCATCCGCGATTCGCGCGGAAACCTTTTCGGCTCCATTGAAATGCTCGAGGATATTACGGAACAGAAAACAGCGGAAGAAGAACTACTCAAAAGATCAAAGCTGGAGTCGCTGGGCACGTTTGCCGACGGCGTCGCCAAGGATTTCGACAGCCTGCTTTCGGCCATTCTGCGCAACGTTTTTCTGGCAAAAATTTCCGCCCATGAGGAAGACAAAATTCTGGAAAACGGCCTGGCCATCGCGGAGCGCGCGGGTCTTCAGGCCAAGGAACTGGCGCACCGGCTGATAACCTTCGCCCAGGGCGGCTATCCGGTGAAAAAAATTGAAAAGCTCGACGGCATCATCCGTGAAGCCGTTGAAAAGGCTTTAAAGGATTCCAATGTTCCCGCGAATATCTCCATTGCGCCGGACCTCTGGCCGTCTGAAGTGGATGCGATGCAGATCAAGCAGGTGATCGAAAACATGGTGACCAACGCCAGAGAAGCCATGCCGCAAGGCGGCGTTGTGGATGTCTCGGCGGAAAACACCGTCACCGGAACAAACATCCGGACTCTGGGAGAAGGCAATTACGTCCGAATCATCATTCGGGACCGGGGCGCCGGCATCCCCCGCGAAAATCTCTCCAAAATATTTGATCCCTATTTCACAACGAAAGAAAAAAAGGGACGGGGCGGCATCGGCCTGGGACTTGCCATTTGCGATTCCATCATCAAATACCACAACGGATTGATCTCAGTGGAATCGACCGCCGGTGTCGGCACAACCTTTTTCATCTATCTGGCCGCAGCCGTTAAAAACGGCGCCTCGTAACCTTCAGCAGATCAAGGATCAACATTGAAAACACTTCCGGAAATTTATGACGGCTTTGCCGCCACATACGATCAAAACCGCGGTTTGTTTGACATGACGGACGTCATCACCGACTTCTACGGCGGTCTTGCCTTAAACTCGGGGCATTTGCTCGATCTGGGCTGCGGCGCGGGCGAGCCGTTTGCCCGCTTTTTTATTGAACACGGCTGGGAGGTTACGGGCGTTGACTTCTCCCGAAGGATGCTTGAGTTGGCCGCCCGTTACGTTCCATCCATGCACGCCGTTTATACCGACATGCGGGATATCGACTTCGATGCGGGCCAGTTTGACGCCGTCACCGCCGTCTACAGCCTTTTTCATGTTCCGAAAGCGGATCACCAACCGCTTTTCGACAAAATATACCGCTGCCTTAAACCGGGCGGAAAATTTTTATTCACTTACGCGACAAGACAATACACGGGACAGGATACATTTGAAGGGTACAAGGAATTTATGGGCGAACAGTTGTTTTACAGCCATAAAACGCCGCAGGAGCTCTATGCCGATTTGAAGGAGACGGGCTTTCTTGTACTTTCGGATGCCTGCCGCAACATTGGTTCGGAAGTTTTCCTCTGGGTGACGGCGGGCAAACCCGATTCTCCGACTTGAAAAAAATCCCCCCGGCCCCCTTTAGAAAAGGGGGAGAAGAGATTGATACTTTATTATTTGCGGACAATACCCGACATATCATCCACCGGTATGACCGGTATCTTTTCTGACGGCCACCACCAGATCTTCGATAACGCTCAGACGTTCCCGGAAGGTGGCAATGGCCACCGCTGATTCCCGCGGATGCAGGTTTTCAATTTCCGTAATCCGATGACGCAACTGCAAAATGATTTCTTCCGCCAATCCCAGAAGCAGAGCGCGCTCATATCTGGTCATGAGGCTTGTCCTCTTTGTTCAAAACCGGGGTATTGTCTTAACGGCGCAAAAGCTCCTCCGGCACAGCCACGCCGGAATCCGGCGCCGGGAAATGCATGTTGTCGATCCCGGCAAGCCGGTTGCGCAGATTCAAAACAATCTGCTCCGCCAGCTCAAGAAGCTGTTCGCGCTCATGGGGAATCATGACAATCACCCCGCCGATAAAAAACTTTATCGTCCCCGACTTATCCGCGTATTTCTTTCCACGACAAAAATGCTTTTTTCACCGATTCGGCGGCGCTTTCAATCCCGACAAACTGAGTGTTGACGATCATGTCGTAATGCTTCGGATCATTGATGTCCTCATTAAAATAATTCCGGACAAAGCCGATCTGATCGGTGTCGTATTTTTTGATATACTCCGTCGCCTCTTCCTGAGACATCTGCCGGTCTTTCATGACCTTTCCTATGCGAACATCCTGCGGCGCAATCACCCGGACACGGAAAGCTTCTTCCTTCAATATAAAGCTGCCCCCGCGGCCGATGATAATAATGTTGCCGTGACTGGCATTGGTGTGCATCACCAGGGAAAGATGACGGATATACTCGTTGGGCCAGATATGTCGCGACTCGAAGAAAGAGCTGATCAGGCTGTCGAAAAATGAAATACTCTTTTCATCGAGCGATTTGATGACCTTGTCGCTCATGTGAGCACTTTCCGCCACTTTATGGATCAATTCACTGCCGACAATGTTCATCTGCAGTTCGGTCGCGAGGATGCGGGCAACCCAGCCTCCGCCCGCGCCGGCTTCACTCGACAAGGTGATGACATATCCGGGCTTTTCTTTTTTCTCCGTCTGCCAGCGCATCACCTGATCTTCAACCAGTTTATCGACGACTTTATCCTTGAGTTTGATGTCCCGGGTATAGTCAGCACAGTTCACATCAAACAAGGCATTGGTTTTCACCCGATAACGCTTGGTGCAGTTTTCCCGCCAGGCGCAAATCACGCATATTCTTTTGTCCGATCCTGTCGACATAACCTGGGCCCTCCTTTCATTTTCAAAGTTAAGACGCCTGTTCCTGCAATGCCTCAAAGCCGGAGACAATATCCAGAAGTTCCTCCGTTATCGTCATCTGGCGCGTACGGTGAAACTGCACGTGCAGATCCTGCAACTGCTCTTCAATGTTCTTTTCGGCGTTCTGCATTGAGGCCAGACGGCTGGCGTTTTCGCTGGCCAGCGATTCGGCAAAGGCCCGATAAAGCGACACGAAAAGATATTCACGAATCAGCGAGGAAAAAATCCGATCGCCGTCCATCCGAAAAATAGGCAGAGACTTCGACTCCCACTTTTTCTTTGCAATATCCCGAAGCCAATTGCGGTCGACCGGCAACAGTTGAACCTTGTGAGGGTGATACGTCGCACCGCTCTGATATTTATTGTAGAACAAAAAGAAGTGATCCACGTTATGCTTGAAATGCCATTCGTCGATGACCATGATGATTTCCTGAACCAGCGGCGTAATCCCCGCCGTGGAACTGGGCGTGGAAATTAATTCATCAATGGGCTGCCCGGCGTCTTCCACATAATCGGCCACACGCGCCCCGATGGACAGTACTTTGCGGTTTTCCTTTTTGACGCCGGTGCTTTTGATATAGTCCAGCGTAAAGGAGGAAATCTGTTCGTTTAACTGGCCGCAAAGCCCCTGGTCGGAGCCGAAGACAATCACACCGAGACGTTTGATGGCAGCGCCCTTGCGATGCGTCGTCGCTCCCATGCGTTCCTTGAGAACAACTTGCAGCCCCATTTCCACCGTCCGGTTATAGTCTTTGAGCGAATCGACGGCCTTTTGATACTGCCGGATGCTCACCGCCGCCAGCGCCTTCATCGTCTTTACCACCGACAGAAGGTCACCCGCACTTTTCATTCTTCTTTTGAGCGACTCAGTTGTTTGCATTGCCGTCCTCGATCACTTCAAACGGTTTAACCGCCGTTTTGATTTTACTGACGATACTGTCGCGATCACTAATATCCAGTTTCTTGCCCTCCTCAATCCGCCGGCATAATTCCGGCAATTGTTCATTGACGGCCGCAAGCAGGTGCGCTTCCACTTCCCGCACTTTTTCCGTCGGAACCAGATCGAGCGCGCCGTCGGTGACGGACAAAAGAGAGGCAATCTGTTCGGAAGCCTTGAGCGGTTTGTATTGCCCCTGCTTCAAAACTTCGCGGACGCGCCAGCCGCGCTCCAGTGTACGGCGCGTCGATTCGTCAAGCCGGGTCCCGAAACGGGAGAACGACTCCAGCTCTTCAAACTGCGTGTAGGACAGGCGCAAGTCGCCGGCCACCGACCGATACGCGGTCAACTGCGTTTTGCCGCCCACGCGGGAGACGGATTTTCCAACATCCACCGCCGGCAGAATGCCTTTGCTGAAAAGAACCGGCGAGAGATAAATCTGCCCGTCCGTGATGGAAATCAGGTTGGTCGGAATGTAAGAGGACATATCCTGCGCTTCCGTTTCGGTAATCGGAAGCGACGTGAGCGACCCGCCGCCCAGTTCCGGCTTCATATGCGTGGAGCGCTCCAGCAGCCGGGAGTGAATATAAAAAATATCGCCGGGAAAGGCTTCACGTCCGGGAGGCCGCCGCAAAAGCAACGACACTTCACGGTAGGCCCGTGCGTGCGAGGTCAGATCATCATAGATAATCAAAACGTCCCTGCCCTGCTCCACAAAATATTCTCCCATACTTGTGGCCGCATAAGGCGCGATAAACTGCAATCCAGGCGTGTCTTCACCGGTTGCCACCACGACAATGCACGATCCCATCACGCCGTGATCCCGCAAATCGGCGATGACCTTGGCCACGTCTGCGCTTTTCTTGCCGGTGGCGCAATAAATGGAAATAATGCCGGTTTCCTTCTGATTAATAATTGTATCGATGGCAATGGCCGTTTTGCCGGTCATTCTATCGCCCAAAATTAATTCGCGCTGGCCGCGTCCAACGGGAATAAGCGCGTCGATGACCTTGATGCCCGTCTGAAGCGGAACGACAACCGGGGCGCGGTCCATAACCGCCGGCGCCGGTCTTTCCACCGGCAGGCGCATGACGGTATTGACTTCGCCCAGACCGTCGAGAGGCCGCCCGAGCGGATCAACCACCCGGCCTAAAAGCCCGTCTCCCACCGGCACGTCGAGTACGCGCTTGGTGCGCTGCACTTCGGAGCCGACCTGCAGGTTTTCACTGGGGTCGAGCATGATCACGCCTATTTCCGTCGGGTCGATATTGAAAACCAGCCCCATGTAGTTGCCCGAGAAACGGACCAACTCCTCCGCACGGATATGCGGCAGGCCGCTGACTCTCGCAATATCGCGGCCGACAAACTGCACTGTGCCGATCTCATATTGTTTGAGTTCAGGATTCTGATCATCCAGGACCTTTCCCATCGTATCAAATGTATCGTCGAGAAAGGTCTTTAATTCCTGACTTTCCAATGGTTGGGTTGCTTCCGAATTCATTCTAAGCCTCCTATGTTAGGCTAATAGCCTGTTAGGCTGTAGACTGTTAGCCCGTAGGGAACGGTTTCAAACCGTTCCCTACATTTATGTTATGCCGCATGCGCTTCTTTCTGGAGCGTCTCGGTCAGATTTTCCACGAGCGTTTCCAGATACTCGTTGAGACTCCAGGCAATCTTATGCCCGTTCACCCGCATTTCAATGCCCGACACAATATCCGGCTGCTCCAGATAGCGGATCGTAAATCCGTTGGTGATCTGCTTTTTCAAGACTTCCTCAATGAGCGCCTGCCTCGGGGCGGGAATGCCGAAAGCGCTCTGGATCGTCACCCGGTTTCCGCCGCCGCTGATCGCCTTTCGCATTTGAACGCTTTTTTCCTCGTCGAGGTTTTTGACGCGCCGGAGAAATTCATTGACAATCCGCTCTTCGAGTTCGACATCCGCCAGATCGGCAAGCGCCTTGCGCGCCGTGTCGTATAACTGCTTGGCCGCCCGCTGACGAAGGTCATAGAAAAAAGCGTCCTGCTCGCGGATCAGCATATCCTGCCAGCGTGCCTTAACTGCATCGACTTCCACGCGCACTTTTTCCATAAGCTCCTTGCGTTTGGCATCGGCCGCCACCGTGGCCTCGTTGAGCATCTGCTCCTTCTTCTCATGGAGGGCCTGATTGCGCTTTTCATAAAGCTCGGCCTCTTCACCGGCTTTGAGCTTCAGCTCGTCGGCTTCTGCGAACCGTGCGGCGATTTTAGCTTCCCGGTCGTCCATGGCCTTGATGATCCGCCCGTATAGAAAACGTTTCAGCAAGTACATGAGCAAGAGGAAGTTGAAAATTTGCGCCAAAAATACAAACCAGTCGATATGCATGGTTTATCCCCCTACTTGATAATGAAACTCCAGAACGGATTGGCAAAAATCAAAATCATGGAAATAACGAAACAGTAAATAGCGATGGATTCGATCATGGCCAACCCTACAAATAATGTTCTTGTAAGTGAATTCCTCTCATCCGGTTGCTGGGCGATCGCGGCCAGCGCCTGGGCGATTGCCTGCCCCATGCCTAAGCCCGGACCAATCGAACCGATCCCCATTGCCAAACCCGCACCGATAATTGAGGCCATCGCGACGAGACTTACTTTGTCCATAAAAACTCCTCCTTTAGTTAATTCAATTTAGTCAGGCTGGAGAGCCTTCTTTTTTAACTTCTTCGTGCCCTTCTTCCTCGGTGGAAAGCGCCGAGGCGATATAAACCATGGATAGAATCGCAAAAATGTAAGCCTGGATCACACCGATCAGAAGCCCCAGAATCTGCATGACGACGGGGAACAGGAAGGGCGTGACCGCCAGCAATATCCCGATGACCTTTTCATGACTCATGATATTGCCGAAAAGCCGGACGGTGAGCGCAAGTGTTCTGGATAATTCGCCCATGACATGGAACGGGAAGAAAATGAACGTCGGCTGAAAATATTCCTTCACGTAATGAAGAACGCCGTTGCGCGAAATGCCGTAGAACGGAACAGCGATAAAGACACAGGTGGCCAGCGCCGCCGTGGTTGTCATGGATGATGTCGGCGCGACGAATCCCGGCACAATCACCAGCACATTGGACGTGCAGATAAACAGAAAGAGCGTGCCGACCAGAGGGATATAACTGTCCGCCCCCTTTTTCGTCATCTCGCTGATTTCTCCGCGGATAATGGAAATAACCACTTCCAGGAAATGCTGCCAGCGCGACGTATTCATCTCGGAAGAAAGATTGCGGGTGATCAGGATGGAACCGCCGACCAGAATGGCCATCACCAGCCATGTATAAAGGATGGTCACATTGAGGATGATAAATTTCCAGCTCCAGATAATGACCTGATCCGGACTGATTTGACTTAAAGCAACGACTTCCATATTGTCTCCTTAACGCTTAATCAAAGCCTGCCGAGCTAATCATGGATTGCTTCCGCCAAAGCCTGCGGCCCCAGCCGATACGTGAGAATCTTGCGCATCACGATAAAGCCGATCATGGCCGCCGCAGCTCGCTCCCAGCGGCCGTCCATCAAAAAGAACAGCGCCGTTAAAACAACCGCCACCCGCAGCACAAAACTGATCATAAGCAGGGACGCGCGGTTTTGGGTCTGCGGCAATTTCTTGAGCGTCTGCCAGAGGCTGATAAAGTAGAAAGCTCCCAGCGCCAGTCCGGCAAGAAACATCAGAGCAAGGATAAATATCGTGTTTGCGTTCATCTCAATCCTCTTCGATAATCCTGCTGCGTATTTTTCGAACCCAGTAGGCGGCATTAATGCATCCGACGATAACGCCCAGGACCAGAAACATCAGCGCCCAGGAATACCGGCTGGGCCAGGTCCGGTCGATCCAGAGCCCAAGGGCGATTCCGATGAGTGTGGGAATCGCCACCGCCCATCCGATAATGCCGAACATCCCCAGACCAAACCAGACGGTTTCATTTTTATGCTTGAGACCTTTGATGCGCAGGGCTTCCCGCTTAGCAACCTTCTCGGTAAAATGATCCGCCATCTGCTTGCGTCTTTTGCCATTGGCTGTTCGCCGTATTTCGACCATGTTCAGTACTCTCCGTTTTTTCTGTAGGGAACGGTCGCGTGACCTTTAGGTTATTAAAACCGTTCCCTACTCCGTTCCCTACTTTAGTTCCATGAAGCGGCGTATCAGACTCGCCTCCAGTTTCGCTGACGCCGATCTCACGAGTTTCTCCCGCTCATCCAGAACCTCATACTGCTGGACTACCACCTGCTTGAGCTTGCCCAGATCCGGCGCCTTCACGGCATTGCGAGTGGACACCAGCACGTTTGATCCTTTCTTCACCAGTGTTCCCACATCCATGGCCAGCAGTTGCGTGCCGCCGCCGTTGGCCATTTCGTACGTAAAAATGCCGGGGGCGAGCGTGGCCACGAAATCAATATGATTGGGCATCAGGCAGAAAGACCCATTCTCCGCTTCCGCGACAATCTTCTTGACCTCCTGTTCCATCAACACTTCCGCCGGCAGTAAAATTTTAAGCAACATTTTCAATCTTTGCCTCTTCAATAGATCCGATCATGTACAGTGTACGCTCCGGATATTCGGCAAATTCGTCATTGAGTATCCGTTCGCACCCGTTGAGCGTGTCTTCCCTCGACACCATCTTACCCGCCGTACCGGTGAACTGTTCGGTGACAAAGAAGGGCTGCGTGAAAAACCGCTCCAGCCTTCGGGCGCGAAAGACGGTGCGCTGATCTTCCCGGGACAATTCTGAAATGCCCAGCATGGCAATAATGTCTTTGAGATCTTCATAAACCGCCAGGGTCTTTCGAATCTCCTGGGCAATCTTATAGTGGCGTTCCCCCGCGATGTTCGGCATCAGCATCTTGGAGCCGGACTGCAGAAGGTCGATGGCGGGATACAGCCCTTCGCTGGCCCGCTTTCGGGACAGCGCGATGGTCGCCGACAGATGGCCGAACGTATGCACGGCCGAAGGATCGGTAAAATCGTCCGCCGGCACATAGACGGCCTGAATGGAGGTGATGGCGCCGGTTTTGGTATTGCAGATGCGCTCTTCGAGTTCGGCCAGCTCCGTCGCCAGCGTCGGCTGATAGCCGAGTCGCGACGGCAATTGCCCGAGAAGGCCCGATACTTCCATACCCGCCTGAATGAAACGGAAGATGTTGTCGATCATCAAAAGGACGTCCTGCTTGGCGTCGTCACGGAAATACTCCGCCATCGTCAGCGCCGCATGCCCCACGCGGAAGCGTGCGCCGGGCGGCTCGTTCATCTGGCCGAAGACCATGACGGTGTTTCCCAGAACGCCGCTTTCCTCCATTTCGCGATAGAGTTCCTCACCTTCGCGGCAGCGTTCTCCGATACCGCAGAAGATGCTCATGCCTTCATGCGCGCTGACCGTGTTGTGAATCATCTCGGTGATCAAAACCGTTTTGCCGACGCCGGCGCCCCCGAACAGTCCGGCCTTGCCGCCTCGTTCGAGAGGCGCCAGAACATCAATGGCCTTGATGCCGGTTTCAAATATTTCGGACACAGTGGATTGATCGCGAAGGGGAATGGGCTCGCGGTGAATGGAGCGCGCCTCGCACCCTTCAACGTTGCCCTTCTTGTCGATGGTGTTTCCGAAAACGTTGAAGACGCGCCCCAGAAGCGGGGCGCCCACGGGAACTTCAAAAGGCCTGCCGGTGTCGGTGACGATCTGCCCCCTGGCCAGACCCTGCGTGGGCGTGAGCGCCACCCCGCGGATGGTGTTGTTGTCCAGTTGTGTAAATACCTCGATGACATATTCCCCTTTTTCACCCGCCGTCAGAACGTTGCGGATCGACGGCGCGACGGGAAAATGGATGTCAACGACGCTGCTGCGGACGGATAACACTCTTCCTTGATTCATCTGTTCTGCCACGATTCTTCACCTCGCCTTATTTTTTTAGGGAAGCATTTCCCATCATCAGTGTTTCATACGTCTCCGACAGCGCATACATGATGTAGTCAAAGATCAGGATGGTGCGCGTCTGACTGTCAAGAGCCTGATGCTGTTCCGAAATAGTAATAAAAATGGCCTGAAACGCCGCATACAGCCAGATGTGGCGGCGCATAAGAATCACCGCATAAATCGCCTCCCGAAGCGGAATGCCTTCCCGGAAGCGCGCCTCGGCAAACTTTGTCATGAATTCCTTGATGGCCGGATAAGGATCTTTCAGGGTATAGACGGAGCTCAGCTTGCGGTAAAAGTCCGCCGCCTGCGGGACGATCCGGTCTTCGCTGAAGCGGTGGTAATAGGGAGTTCTGGCATTTTTGATCACATCTTTTGCCCAAAGCCGGGCCATGGCTTCGGAATTGTTTGCCATCAGATCGAGTAACTTTAACGATGCCAGCATATGCCTTCTCCTTTTCTGAGTTGACGACCGGTTGTCCGCCGGACTTCTTTCGTTGGATGAAAAACGTATACCTTGCAGCCTAAAGATACTTCTTGTTCACTTCTGATCAGAGCAACAGACGTGCCAGCGAAAAACTAATGTACCCGGCAGCCGTCGACATTTATTTTTAAACCTTCACGTTTCACTTTTATCCGTCATTCCCGCGCAGGCGGGAATCCAGTCCCATCAAGCCTTCCCGGATTCCCGCCTGCGCGGGAATGACAACTGTACTTGATAGATTATGATGTGAATAATTTTAATTTTGAAGACAGAGATGTCTTGCGAAGAAAAGTTTTAAAGCGACTGAAATGTCCCTGCCGGAGACGGCCGGCCTTGCACAACATGCGTGAAATGCAGGCTGGGTCTTGATTTGCGTCAAGCGACATTTAGGTCATGGGAGTCACGACCTAAATGTCGCTTGACGTTTTATTCTGATACAAGGTTGTTTGATACGATATTTAACGTCCGCTACTTGTCGGGATTGAGTACTCTGCCCATAAAAAGGACGGCTCCGGATACCTTATCACGAACCACAAAGATGAAAGGCCGGCCGACGACAACCGGTTCAGGAAATATCAAGTCTCCCCATGAACCATGAGCAATGACATCGATCATCCCCCAATACCCGTTATTTCCTGGATCGGTCCAGGTTTCGGGATGGGCGTCGTCCAGTCCCAGAAGGGTGACGGAACTGCCCTGGAGGCCCGATTCGGTAATGGCAAATTTTGCGTTATGCGCTCGGGACGTGACATAGAGGTCTTTGGTTCCATCCAGAGCGGAAAAATCCGCCGCATCCTTCGTCGTACCGCTTCCCACGGACAGATCAACCGTGGAACCTGCAATCGTAAATTTGGGCAGCATCAGGTCAATCACCGCAGGTGTCAGAGCGGTTACAATCTGGGTGAGTTTTGTAGCCGTTAACGACGACACGACTTCATTGTATCGATCTTTTTCCGGAACAATAATCAGAAACGCAAGTCCATTCCCGCCGGCAGGCATTTCATAAGCGGCATAACCGTCGCCGGACGCTGTAGAAATGGAACCCTGCCGGCACATGAAAGGCACCTCTATGTAACTGCCGTCCAGAAGCCGGAACCAGTCCGTTTTCGTCTGCGCCGCATTGAAGGGGCTTTCCCATGCAACATTGAGGCGAAGCGCATCGCCCAGCACCAGCCTCGTGTCCTGGCTCAAATTGAGTGTGCCGGAAAATCCTCCCGATGCCGTGGAACTCCAATTGCTGATCGTTGTCCAGGCATCGGATTGTGCAAGGGCATAATCAACGCCCGCCATTTGCAGGCCGTAATTTTGGGCCATGTTGTCCAGATAGGTTAAGAGATAGCCGTAACGTTTCTGAACCCAGCCTCTAGAGGATGCCTGCGAGGTTTGGCCGCCAAGCGATGCTGAAGCGATTCTGTCGCCAACAGCCAGGTCCAGGCTGTTGAAAGCGTCATCCACATCAGCCGCCGCGTCAAGATTCATAACCTGGCTGATACCGTTTTTAGTTTCTCCGGCCGCTCCCGCCCGCAGCCGCGCAAGAGATAATGATGCGCGAAAAGGCGCCACAACGGCATTATTGGTGCTGACCTGCTTCAACAGTGCAATGCCGAGGGCATTGGAAGCATTGACAACAGATTGTGTAACGGAAGCCGCCGCCTGCGGAACAGGATTGCGCGACAGGCCGGAGCTGTCGGCGTTGTTGCTTGGACTGGTCTGATCACTGCCTCCTCCGCCGCCGCAACCACTAAGCGCAAAAGAGAGGAGTACAAAAATAATAACAGCATTGACAGCAAAGCGCCCTGCTTTCATAAGAAATACCTCTCGTGGAAATGGATTTAAGACTTCACAATTCATTACAATGGCCATTAAGCCAAGTCAAGCGGAACGGATGATTTTACATCATCTATCTGATTCTGAAGAGCTTTTACATCTGGTTGAACAAGAGAAAAAGCCGCCGTATTCACAGCACATTGAATGAGTAAGGTTCCAGATACAGCGGGAAAATGGATTTTGTTCCCGGCATTTCATCCCGTATGGCCATAAACAAAGGACCGACCCCCATATCCAGCGCAAACGGAGTCAGCGCATCGTGATGAATCGGTATGAAGGTTTTCGGATGATAGAGTTTCACAATGGGAAGCGTTGCCGGAACCTGGAGCTGGGCGAAAGCCAGCGCCTGATAGGCAACAAGCGCGATGTCGGTCTTTCCGATACGCTCCATCAGGACACGCTCCGACCGGGTGATGGGTCCGGTGCTGTCGCGAATGATAACGCGGAAGCCATCTCCGAACGTGAAAAGGTAGGCAAATGTGCCTTTTGTGATAATATCCGCGTCCCAGGCCCCTCTCATCAGGATGGCATCTTCACGATTTTTAATTTCTTCGGTCGCGGGCATGGCCAGATTGCCGGCTTCACAAATTTTAGCGACATGGGGAGGAAAATCGCCATGCTGTGCCGGCACGGCCTGGACGGTGAAGCCGTTGAACGAATAAACATCTCCGTCCGTCACGAGTCGGATCTGATCGGCCGGCAAACCCTGCGAGAGGAGCTTTTCATAGGCATAAGGCGGCGCGAAAACTTTGGCCCCGGTTTTCAACGCGATATCTGCGGCATCCGACATATGATCGTAATGACCATGCCCGATGAAAAGAGCGTCAACCCGATGGATCTGCGGCATGTCAATACCGATGGGCAGGTTTCGCGGACCCCGATCGATAAATGCGTCGGCCAGAATAACCTGGCCCCGGTATGAAAACTCCACATTGGCGGTGCCCAGCCAGCGAAGAATCAGCGTATCTTCGTCGGCAGGCATCCGGCCGCCGACGCAGGCCGGCAGTAAGCCATGGTCCTGATCTTTCATCATCATCCCTCTATGATTTGTGTTGACTGCTACCGTTTCCGGGCCAGCTTTTTTTCTTCTCTCTATCATATTTTCCCCTCCGATAAATGAAATATTATTCCACTTAAATCGTGAAATCCAAATTCTCACAGACAGTTCAAGATGTAAAATCAATAGCAACGAGGGAATGGATCCGGAGAGTGAAGTGGATAAAAGCGGGAATGAAATGCATGACACATAAAGGCCGGGCGTCCTTATTCCAAAGGGCACCCGGCCTGTCTTACTTTTTTGCTTTTAAAGCCTACCACGGATCGACATAAGAATGTCCGGCTTCATCCGGCCGTCTTTCCGGTACGGAATTCAAGCCCTGCATGATCCACTTGCGGGTGTCCGCCGGGTCGATAACGGCGTCGATTTCCTCGTAGGCGGCCATATTGACGGCTTTGCCCCTTTCGTAGAGCTGAGCCACCAGAAACTCGTAGAGCTCCTCGCGCTTCTGCGGATCTTCGACGGCGGCCAGTTCCTTTCTGAAACCGGCCTTGACGGCTCCTTCCAGTCCCATCCCGCCGAATTCGCCCGTAGGCCAGGCCGCCGTAAAGAACGAGCAGTGGAACCCGCCTCTGGCCATGGCCATGGCGCCCAATCCGTAGCCTCTGCGCAGCACAATGGTGAAATAGGGAACGGTGATATGGGAACCGACCACGAACATCCGGCAGACGTGACGAACCTGGGCGCGTTTTTCGATTTCCGGTCCGACCATAAAGCCCGGCGTGTCGCAAAGCGACAGGACCGGCAGTCCGTGCGCATCGCAAAGCTGCATCAGCCGGGCGGCCTTGTCCGCGCCTTCGGCTTCAATCGCGCCGGCCGCCGCCATGGGGTTGTTGGCAATGACGCCGAACGGACGGCCTTCAATGCGGATCAGTCCCGTAGTCATGCAGGCGCCGAATTTGGGACGCAGTTCCAGAAACGAGTCCGTATCGGCCAGGGCTTTGATTACGTTGCGGACGTTGTAGGCCCGCTTGCGGCTCTCCGGAATGACGTTGCGCAGTTTGAGCGGATCGCCCGCCTCCCACTTGGACGTTGCTCCCTGGAAATAGGAAAGATATTTTTTGGCCGTGGCGACCGCTTCCACATCGTCTTCCACTTCAATATCCACCACGCCGTTTTGCGTCTGGACCTCCATCGGCCCGACTTCTTCCGGCTTGAAAACGCCTAAGCCTCCACCTTCTATCATGACGGGGCCGCCCATGCCGATGCTGGAGTTTTTGGTGGCGATAATGACATCGCAGCAGCCCAGAAGCGCGGCGTTCCCGGCAAAGCAAAACCCGGAGACGATGCCCACCATGGGCACGAGACCGCTCAACCGGGCAAATAGACCGAACGTCGTCAGGTCCAGGCCGGCGATCATGACGCCTTCCGCATCAACGTCGCCGGGCCGCCCGCCGCCGCCTTCCGCAAAGTAGACCAGCGGTAGACGCTGTTCGTAGGCCAGATGCAGCATACGGTCCTTCTTTTTGTGATTGAAAAATCCCTGCGTGCCGGCCAGAACGGTGTAGTCGTAAGCCAGCACCATACAGCGGGATTTATCTTTGTTAAACTGCGAGCCGTTGACCGATCCCACACCCGCGACCATGCCGTCGGTGGGGGTTTTGGCGATCAGATCTTCAACTTTTCTTCTACCCCGTTGCGCGGCAACGGCCAGAGCGCCGTACTCAATGAAACTGCCGTCGTCGCAAAGATCCATGACGTTGGCTCGCGCCGTGCGCTGATTTTTCTCTTTTCTTTTAGCGACCACATCCTGTCGGTTTTCATCCAGTGTGAAAGCATGCCGGCGGAACACTTCGGCCAGATCGGGCCGAATGGCGCCGGTATCGGTTTTGGGTTGCCCGCCGGGCGGATTTGTTGCCTGCCGGACCTCACTGTTCTTTTTTTCTGCGTCCATCTTCTTTAAACTCCCTATGCTTATTTATTGTTTCGTCGATTCTTCCTTCAGCGCCCGGCGCAGGATTTTTCCGGTACCCAGAAGGGGCAGAGAGGTCCGGAATTCAATTTTGGAGGGCACTTTGTAGGCGGACATATTCTGCTTGGCCCAGGCCTTGATTTCCTCTTCCGTGGCTGTTTTGCCGGGCTGCATCACGATGAAGGCCTTGACGACTTCCATCTTCTGCGGATCGGGAATACCGATAACGGCGGACTGGGCCACCCCCGGATATTGATTGAGCATGACTTCGACCTCTTCGGGGTAAACGGAGAATCCGGAGACTTTGATCATTTCCTTGGCGCGGCCGATCAAATACAAAAATCCATCTTCATCGAACTTGCCCACATCGCCCGTATAGACCCAGCCGTCGATGAGCGTGTTTTTTGTTTCTTCCGGTTTCTTCCAGTAGCCCTTGAAGACGCCGGGATTTTTGAGCGCGATCTCTCCGGATTCGCCCAGGGGCATTTCTTTTGTCCGGTCATTGACATCGACAATTTTGAAATCGGCTTCGAAAGCGGGAATGCCCATCGTGCCGTATTTGATCTTGTCGCGGGGCACATACGTATCGGCCGTGTGCGTTTCGCTCAGTCCGTAGGCGCCTTCCAAGAGCGTGCCGCCGCCCGTAAAGGCCGCCCACTGGCGGGATATTTCCTCCGTCAGCGCAATACCGAAGGAAGACGTGAGACAGAGCTTCATGCTGGACAGATCGTATTTTTTTCCTTCCGGATGCATCATGATGCCGACATTCATCGGCACGGCGCTGTACCAGAAATTGGCCCTGTAACGCTGAATAGCTTCCATCGTCGCCACGACATCAAACTGTGTAAAAAGAACCTGCGTGGCCCCGGCATAGATACAACTGTTCATTCCCGCCACCATGCCTGCGATGTGGAAGATGGGCATGGAGACGAGGCTTACGGTATCTTTGGTCATGCCGGTCGCGGTGCAAACCATCGCCGTTTTGAACAAGGCGGCATAAAAACTGAGCATCGAGCCTTTGGGCAAACCCGTTGTACCGCCCGTATACTGGAACAGTCCGATATCGTTGTCAAGGTCAATGTCGACGCGGGGAGGCGTCTTGTCGCCTTCCGTGACAATCTCCATAAAGTCGTCCGTTCCGGGAATGGTTTGCTTTGGGATTTTCATGGCGTCCGTCAGAGGCAGCGTCGGCCGAGCGGGCAGGTAGTCGTTGAGATTCGTAACCACCACCTTTTTGACTTTGGTGTTGCCGAGCACTTTGCCGGCAACGGGCATGAGGATGTCCCAGGTCACCAGTATCTCCGTCTCCGCGTCATTGAGCTCGTAGGTCAATTCCATCTCCTTGAACAGCGGGGAGCAGGGGCAGACGATGGCGCCAAGTTTTTGCGTGCCGAAATGCGCAATCACATACTGGGGACAGTTGGCCATGAAAATGGCGACCCGGTCGCCTTTTTTCACGCCGTTTTTCCGCAGGTAATTGGCAAACCGGTCGGATGCTTCATCGAGCTCGCGATAACTGATTTCCCGTCCGTAAAAGATGATGGCGATTTTATCCGGGATTTCTCCCGCCCGGATTCTCAGATATTCGTGAATGGGTTTTTTGCCGTGTTGAAAGGTTAACGTCGTGGGAATGTCTTTTTGCCAGCTCTTCATCCAAATGCGATCCATACCAAAAACCTCCGAGATTTTGTCTTATTATGGTTGACAAATGAAAGCCTCTACTCCTATAGTACGTCCGGACATCTATGTAACGAGCGTTAGATAGAATGCACTAACATAAGGGAAAGTCAAGGGGAAATATGGCTGTAAAAAAGGGGAAAGCCACCAAAACCAATCTGGAATCCGAATCCCGGAACCACATTCTGGATGCGGCGCTGAATTTATTCGCGCAAAAAGGGTATGCCGCGACAACGGTCCGGGAAATTGTCGACGCGGCAGGCATCACCGCGCCGTCGCTTTATTATTATTTCGGAAATAAAGAAGGTCTGTACATGGAGCTGATGCAAACGCACTGCGCCATGATCGATGAGGTCCTCGCACAGCAATCTCCTACGTCGGAGTCGGCCAGACTTCGTCTGAAAAATCTCGTGGGAAAGATTTTTCTGCACGTTGTCGAAGACCGGAATTTCTTTCGCCTGATGTTCACGATTTACTACGGGCCGTCCCAGGGTGCGCCTTACTGCGATTTCATTTCATATCATGTCAAATTTCATGCGGCGATCAAAAAAATCCTGGACGAGGGCATTGCCTCAGGGGAATTTCAACCCGGCAACTCAGGGCATATGACCCTGATCATCCGCGGCGTCGTACAACTGGCCATGGAAGAGCAAATTAAGAATGACCGGGAAAAAATTGACCGGACCGCCATCCAGAAGATTCTGGATTTGATTTTAGACCGCCTGGAAAAACCGCAGCTTATGAGCATAAAGAAATAACCGTATATCGTCCGGCTTATCCGGTGTATAATCGAAACAGATGGCCCTGCGGGAAGAACCGGAGGAGAAGAAACCATGGACTTGAAGATCAAAGATAAAATCGCGGTCGTGACGGGAGGAGGAAGTGGAATCGGCGAGGCTGTTGCTTTGCGGCTGGCTTCCGAAGGCGCAAAAGTGGTCGTGGCCGACGTGCGGATGGAAGCGGCCCGGAAAGTGGCCGAAGCCGTAAAAAAAGAAGGCGGGGAGTCCCTGGCCGTCGTCTGTGACGCAACGAAACCGGAAAGCATCGACGCCCTGATCTCAGAGACGGTAAAAACATACGGCGCTCTGGATATTCTTATGAATAATGTGGGCGGCGGATCGGGCATTGCCCTGGTGGCGAAATCCGACATGGAAGACTGGGACCGGACCATTGAACTCAATCTGAAGAGCGCCTATCTGTGCTGCCGCGCCGCCGCTAAAGTCATGATCCCCCGGAAACAGGGGCGCATCATCAACATGTCCTCCGTGTCGGGCCGGCAGGGAGAGAAGCTTCTTTCCGCATACTGCGCGGCGAAATTCGGCGTCATCGGATTTACGCAAACACTGGCCAAGGAACTGGCGCGCCACAACATCACCGTCAACGCCGTTTGTCCCGGCTATGTTTATACGCCGGGGTGGGAAACACTGGCGCAGGCGGTAAAAGACATCCAGCCCGCCTATGCCAATAAAAGCCTCCAGGAAATTTTCGAAGACCGGGTGAAAGAAGTTACGCCGCTTGGCCGTCCGCAGGAAGCTTCCGAGATTGCCGCACTGGTGGCGTATCTGGCCTCCTGGGAAGCCCGGAGCATCACCGGACAATCCATCAGCATCGACGGCGGCATTGTGATGAGATAGCCCGATAAACGATGTTCCGCCCAGACATTCCAGTCATGTCATTTCGACCGCCGGGAGAGATCCGGGATTTCTCCATCGTGAAGACGCCTTCGCAATGACATCATCGCATTGACAGAATTCTGCATGGCCGCAAAAACACACAGGCCTTCACGGCTTGAAAGCTTCGACGAGGGCGTCCATGTGTTCCCCGGTTTGAAGAAGCCGCACGTGTGTAAATCCGGCTTCCTCAAGCCAGGTGCGAATCTCATTGAACGTATAAGTGGAACCGCCCTGCGTATTCACCAGCATGTTGACGGCAAAGATCGCCCCCTCTTTGGGTTCTATACGGTTCGGCTCCATGACGTGGTCGCGGAGAATGATGCGGCCGCCGGAAATCAGCGCGCGCAGCACCTTCCGGAACAGTTCAACATTTTGTGCGGGGCTGTTCTGATGAATGATGGCCGA
This sequence comes from Smithellaceae bacterium, assembly GCA_963682105.1. GTDB lineage: Bacteria > Desulfobacterota > Syntrophia > Syntrophales > Smithellaceae > UBA8904. The sequence goes on along the minus strand of OY821638.1, from coordinate 4,408,569 downwards.
GATAAGCGCCAGATCGTGCCCTCCGGGAAGTTCGTCTTGGTAAAAATCCCCTTCCGCAAAACGGACCCGGTCCGCCATCCCCGCTTCCGCCACGCGTTCGCGTGCGATGGAAACGACGCCCGGCCTGTCAAATAGCGTAGCCTTCATGTCCGGTGCGGCCTTAAGAAACGCAATCGTGTAAGTGCCCGAAGCGCCGCCCACATCGATCAGGTTTTTTGTGCTGCCGGGTTTAACCGCCGCCACAATTTTTTGCGCCAGAGGCCCTCCGACCACATGCATCGCCCCGATAAACGCTCGCATCCGGTCGGCATTGCAGTCATCGGATGGAGCGGTGGCGGCTGGTTCGGGGCCTTTGACCCGGGAGGTAAGATCGGACCAGCTTTTCCACAGGTGGTTTGCGTGATGGAGCATCGGCAGAACCGACCGGGGACTCTTATCGCTTAAGTAAGCGGCAAGATCAGGAACTACTTGATACGCATCGTCCCGGCTTTTGACAATCAATCCCAGCGACGCCAGAGCATCAAGAAGAATCGTAAGCCCCCGCAAATCGGCCTGAAGCCGGTCGGCAAGCTGTAGAGCAGTTGACGGCGTCTCATCCAGCAGCGTAAACAGATTCAACTCGGCTGCGGTTAAAAGAATCCGGCTTTCCATAAACTGCCGGGCAAGACTCAAAATGTTTTCCGGAGTACGTTCGATCATCATGCTTTTTTCATACTATCGTTGGTTGCTTTTCGGCACATAAAGGGGATGCCAATGCGGCATTCAGGAGATCTCCCGATCCGCTGAACGACATCCCGCATTCCTCCTTTCCGCTTCCGTTCGTTACAGGACGGCAAATACCGTATACTCAATCCCCGCCGATGTGCGCCTGCCGACTCCAACCGCCATGATTCTGTTGAGCCAGCCGTACTTTTCCGATCCGGTTTCAAAAACCGGGGCGGATCGAAAATAAATCTCCGAGGGATCGACGGCTTCGCCCCGGTCCATGCGTTGTTGGACGGCAGGCGGAACATGGATGATCCCGCGGTATGACACATAGACAAGGTGACCGTCATCGGTGCGAAGCGTGATGCGGACGTCGAGCTCTGTTGCGCCGTCGGGACGGATGCAAAGCCAGTCGGCGCCTCCGGGCAGCACTTCGCCTTTCAGTTTTTCCCCGGTAAAGGTTCCGCCCGTCACAGGCACAATCCGCCGGTTTCCGTGCGGCGTATCGCCCAGATTCCGGGTTTTCCCCACGGTAATTATCATCTCACATAATAATTCGGTTTTCAGTTCCATCGTTCTCCGCTCCGAGGCGCCAGCCTTCAGGCCGCATTCTTCGCCCGTGCTCGGGACTGTTTTTCCACCCGCTCAAAGTATGCGCCGACGGAATAAATGACGTCCTGTATTCTGGCATAAACGGGGAAGCCCGCCTTGCGCAGGGCGGCATACGTCTCGATCCGGACGCGCTCGTAATCGAGGTTGTCTTCCACGAAATTCGCCAGGATGGGAATAACCGGCTTTTTGATTTGCCGGGCCATCTCCAGAATCGAATCAGCGTTGTTTTTCACATTCAGAAAAAGCTCCGCATGCAGGATATACTCGACTAAAAAGTAGGGAATAATGACATCGATGCTGTCGTCCGCATCCATGGCTTTCATGGTGTGCAGCATGACGTTGAGATCGAAACCGAAGGCGCCCAGATCGACCGGATTAATGGTTGACGTGTTGACTCCCATGATTTTTTCGCTGATCATCCGCTGAGAATCGGCGCTCAGTTCGGGAAGGATCAGCCCCGATTGCACGGCAAGGTCACTGAAAAGAACCGACACGCCGCCGCCCGCGCCCAGAAATCCAACGCGCTTTCCGCTCGGAACTTTTTCCGCCGTCCCCAGCATCACCAGGCTCATCAGTTGATCGAAATCATCCACCAGCAGTCCCCCGTGCTGCCGGACGGCAGCCGCCCAGACTGTGTAGTTGCTGGCCATCGCGCCCGTGTGGCTGGCCGCGGCCTTTGCCCCGACGTCCGTTTTGCCGCCCTTGAGAATAACGACCGGCTTCTTCGCCGCGGTTCGCTTGAGCGTCTTGAGAAATGCTTTCACATCCTTAATATCTTCCACATAGCAGGCGATGATCCGGATATTCTTATCATCGGCAAAATAATCCAGATACTCTTCAATCCGCAGGTCGATTTGATTTCCGTAGGAAACGACCTTGTTGATGGGAATCTTCCGGGTGCCGGCCAGCGCCAGGAAATTGCCCGTCACACCGCCGGACTGCCCGAGAAAAGCAACCGTCCCGACCGATTCCTGAGCCGGAGGAACGATAAACGAAATTTTGGATTCCGTGCAATGCACGCCGACGCAGTTGGGACCGACAATCCGCAGATCGCCTTTGCGCGCTTCCCGGAGCAGGTCCTTTTCCAACTGCCGGTTTCCGGTTTCGCTGAATCCGGACGTAAAGAAATGAAGAAATTTGATTTGCTTGCGGACCGCCGCCCGGACAATATCGATGGACTGCTCCACAGGCGCCGCGACAATGGCTAAATCGACCGGCCCGGGCAGATCGTCGATGGATGTTGAAACCTTAATGCCGTCTATTTCGCCGCCTTTGGGATTGACCGGATAGACCGGTCCCTTAAAACCGCACCCGCGGATAATTTGAAAATAAGGCATTTTCCCGCCGCCCAGATTGCTGGATGCACCGACAACAGCTATGCTTTTCGGATAAAATAACAAATCAAGACTCATCGCGTTCCTCCTCTTCCATTTCAGTCTGATATTCCTCGTCATCGCAAATCCGGCGTCTGATGCCATCCTTCACGCCGATGCCGTATCGGCATGCCGCCGGGTACCGGTTTTGAAAAAATACTGTTTTTTTCAAACGCACGTCACTTCCCTGCTTAAAAATTTAGCGGTAGAATATACAACTTCCGGCAAACGATACAAGACAAAATAACACAAAATTATACATCTCCATGATTGCCGTTTGACAACCCCCTGTTCTTTTGTTATTTTTTCCATCGATCAAATGACAATTCACGGAGCCGGGCATCTTGAACATACCCATGATTTCTCATAACAGCAGAATGAAAATCGGCTGGGATCTTTTGATGGTCTTTGCCGTTTTCGCTTCGGCGCTTATCATCCCCTACCGGCTGCTATCAGGCCGGGACCCTGCTGATTTCCTTTACTGGCTGATTACCGTCATTTTCTGCCTGGACATAATCATTGCATTCAACACCGAAGTTAAATCAGGGCTCCATATTCTGACGGACCGGAAATCCGTGGCCCAAAACTATCTGACCACCTGGTTTCTCCTCGATCTTCTTGCCGCTCTGCCCCTGGCGCCGCTTTTTAATCTGATTGCAGCGCATGATGCTTCGGGAACGCTGCCCTATCAGATCGTGGCGCTCTTCCGGCTGCTTCGCCTGCTGAAGCTGATCAAAATTTCGACAACATTCAGCGCGCTGGAGGATATTGTCGACATTCCGCCGGCGCTCATCCGTCTGATCATTTTCTTTTTCTGGTTCGCACTGATTGCACACTTCATCGCCCTGGGATGGATCGCCATCGGTGCAGGCGAGACGGACCGTTCCTTCAGGGATCAGTACATCCGCGCACTCTACTGGTGCATCACGACGATTGCAACCATCGGGTATGGTGACTATACCCCGAACCATGACAGTAACCATCAGATCATCTACACCATGATCGTGCAGATTATCGGCGTGGGCATGTTCGGCTACATCATCGGCAATGTGGCCACCCTGATTGTCAACATCGACTCGGCGCGCGCCGACTTCCGCAACAGGCTGGAGGAAATCCGCAACTACATGCGAATCAATAAAATCCCGACGCCGATTCAGGACCGCGTCAAAAACTATTACAGTTATCTTTGGGAAACGCGGCAGGGCATGACCAACGTCAATTTCAAGTCGACTCTGCCCCGAACGCTGCATCTGGAAATATCTTTATTCCTCAACCGGGAGATTCTGAACAAAGTCTCTCTTTTCAAAAACGCGGACGAGGTGTTTATTTCCGAAGTCATCGAAGAGTTGGAACCGCTGGTTTTTCTCCCCGGCGATTTCATCATCCGGCAGGGAGAATGGGGGGATTGCGTGTATTTTCTGAGCAAAGGCAGCGTGGAAGTAACCGTCAACGATCAGCAGGTGGCGATTCTCCCGGAAGGCTCGCCTTTCGGAGAAACCGCGCTCATCGAAAACGAGCAGCGCAACGCGTCCATCCGTGCCGTCTCCTACTGCGACGTCTACCGGCTTTCTCAGCAGAGCTTTGAAAAATTGAGAAACAGGCACCCCGAATTCGACAAGCGGGTGAAGGACATCTCCCTCCAGCGCCAAAAAGCGCAGGAAAACAAAACGCCTTGACAGGCGAGAGTTTTGGTATAACTCCATAAAACCAGCGATAATGTCATTCCCGCTTGTGACCTTTAGGTTGCGCAGGCGGGAATCTGGACATTATTTAAACTGGTTCCCGGCTTTCGTAACATGAAGGTCACAAGAACGGGAAGACGACTAAAGATGGCAAGGGCTCACTCGCGAATACTATTTTGAGACCGTTAATATCCACCAGAGTCCCGTTTATTTTCCTCACCAATCTTTTTTTTCTTCGGGGGTATTTTGTACATCCCGTCTGTTAGATTGCTATGAAATAAACCGGATGCTTCACGAGTTACAATCAGATAATGCCGCCATTCTTCGGCATCTTCTCTGATCCCGTTAAAAGTTTCAATCATCTTATTAATCTCCTGAAAGCTACAATCATCTTGAATGGCTTTTTTGATTTTACCATCCATGATTTCCAATTCCTGCAGGCACATGGAAAGAGTTTCTGAAATTCTGCGTAGCGCAGAGAACTTCTCTTTTGAAATTTCGTTCTGCAAATGGTCGAAAGGCGTATTTTTTGTATTTAACATAGAATCCACCTCATCAAACGTGGGCCTGCACAGCATGCTTGGAAATGGCATCTACTATTCCAGCCCAAACTCCTTTGGGCATGTCATGCCCCATGCCATCAATAATCAATAAACTTGCTCCCGGTATTGCCCGGGCTGTATCTTTTCCTCCTTCGACCGGTATCAGCGGATCATCAGCCCCATGAATAACAAGTGTTGGAACCGCAATTGTAGAAAGAAACAGTCTTCGATCCCCATAGGCAATGAGAGCTATGTTTTGACGTACCGCTCCCTGCGGGTAGTATGAACGATCATAGCTCTTCTCGAGAAATGTTCGCGCTCTTTTTTCCTCAAAAGGAAATCCGGGACTCCAAATCTTCCGCCATATATTCATATTGTGTTCAATGTAGGCTCCGCGTTCCGCAGGCGCAGGCGCGAGAACAGCAGCTATTGTCTCCGGTTTCGCCTGCGGAAGTTCCGGATTTCCGGTAGTCGACATGATTGAAGTAAGACTTAAGACATGTTTTGGATGCCGACAGGCGATAACCTGGGCGATCATACCGCCCATTGAAGCGCCACAGATATGCGCCTTTTCAATGCCCAGAGCATCAAGCAAACCAATGGCGTCATCTGCCATATCATCAAGAGTATATGCGGATTCCACAGGTTTGCCTTCCATTGCAGCTTGAACTGCGGCCATAAAGTCAGGAATGCCTGTTTTATCAAATTTTGTCGAAAGACCTGCATCCCGGTTGTCAAAACGAATTACAAAGAAACCTTTTGCTGCTAATAACTGGCAGAATTCGGCATCCCAAAAATAAATCTGAGCACCATTGCCCGCAATTAATAACAATGCCGGGGCTGAACTATCACCAAAAGTATCATATTCAATTTGGATTCCATTAGCTTTCACATTAGGCATTGCGTACTTCCTTTCTAAATTAATATCATAAATGGCATTCAGCATGGTTCACAATACAAAAGTCACGCGGAGCGTAACGATCGGGTGGATTGATCTTGTTATGAGATTCATTCAATCTATACCTGTTACGGTGCTTCGCCGTTCCACCAAAATAACGTCTCGCCAAGTTCCGGCAAGATCACCGTACGTCATTTTGCCTATCCTCTCACATTTACCAGTCTCTTTAAAACCATACTTTCTTACGAGTCGGAGGCTCGGTGTATTTTCAGGAAAGATGCCGCCTTGCAGTGTCCACAGTCCAGCCTTTTCGGTTGAATCTATTGTAGCAGATTGTCATTCCGGATAAGCGAAGCGCGATCCGGCTTGTACCCTTCAGGGTGAATCCAGGAATATTAAAGAGTTCTGGATTCCCGCCTTCGCGGGAATGACCACTTTTCACTATTCTGACACAGTCTCCAAAGAGGGGGAGATTTTATTCGAGATTGCACCGTTTGGAAAATCCCCCTCAATCCCCCTCGCGCCACCTTCAGGTGGTTAGAAAAGGGGGAAGGAAAAACAGTGCATAGATGAATCGGTTTCTTCCATTCATAACCCTGATTTGTTGCAGCAGGGTTGGTTGCTCACCCTGTCATCTCATAGAACATTGGAATACATTAAACACATTATCATAAGCGGCGGAAAATTTGAACTACTGAATGGAAATGCCGCCGTCCACTACGATATTGGCGCCGGTTACATAAGACGCTCCCGGAGACGCCAGGAAAAGCAGCGCGGCTTTCAGTTCATCGTCGTGCCCGAAGCGCCCCATCGGGATGTAGTGTTCATTGAGTTTGTCATGCACGGCTTTATTTTGTTCCCCCATATCGCTTTCGAACCAGCCGGGAACGAGCGCATTCACGGTCACATTTTTTTTGGCCCACTTCACCGCCAGATCCCGGGTCAGGCCCATGACCGCCGCTTTCGAGGCGTTATAAGGAGGGGACATGACAATGTCGCTTGTGCAGCCAATCAACCCCGTGATGGACGCAATATTGATAATCCGCCCGTAACCCTGCCGGGTCATGATGGAACCCGCCTTCTGGCACATCAGCCACAGCCCCGTCAGATTGGTATCGATCACCTGATGCCATTTATCCAGCGGGTATTTAAAGATGGAATCCACCAGCGCCACGCCCGAATTATTGACCAGGATATCCACCTTGCCGAACTCCTGCTTCACGAGTTCAAATAAAGCATCGACTTCTTCGGGGATGGTTAAATCAAGGCGGGCGGGCAGCACTTTTACGCCCAGGTCTTTTTCCATAGCCTCGGCGGCCGCCTTGCACTTATCGAGCTTTCTGGCGGCAATCACCAGATTCGCGCCGGCCTCTCCCAGAGCATACGCCAGTTGGTAGCCCAATCCATACCCTCCGCCCGTCACAATCGCAACTTGTCCTGACAGATCAAACAGTTCTTTTACGGTTCTCATAGTTATCCTTCCTTAATTAGTGTCCGGTTCTGTATATAAGACCATTTTTTCGTGTCAAGGAAATCTTGAGACTGATCAGAAGGTTATTTCTTTATGCAGACGGCAAACATTTGATCCGCCGCAGAGAGTTCTGCCGAAATCATCAATATCAAATTCGAAAAAGAGGAAAATTAAAAAAACTGAATATATTTGACACCTTCTCTTTTTTGTGTAAACTTCTATGATGGTGCATGGATAGCTTTTTTAAACAATCACAAGGATGTGCTGACTTTATGCATAATAAATTAGAACTCTTGAAAAAAGACATCGAAAAAATGGGAAGCGTGGCGGTTGCTTTTTCGGGCGGGGTGGACAGCACGTTTCTTTTGAAGGTGGCGCATGATGTTTTGAAATCGAAAGCCACAGCGTTAACCGTCAAATCGTCAACCTTTCCGGAAAGAGAATTCAACCTGGCCATTCAGTATGCTGAAAAGATAGGCGCAGACCTGAGAATTATTATTATGGAGGAAACGGACATTGATAATTTTTCAAAAAACCCTGTCGATCGCTGCTACTACTGTAAAAAAGCATTATTCACCAGAATGATTGACTTCTCAAAAAAGGAAGGCTTCCGGTTTGTCGCCGACGGTTCCAATACCGATGATCCGGGCGATACAAGACCCGGCATGAGGGCGCTTACGGAACTGTCCATTCCCAGCCCTCTGCTGCAGGCCGGATTGAACAAAGATGAGATCCGGCAACTCTCCAAACAGATGGGCCTGGCTTCCTGGGACAGGCCTTCTTTTGCCTGCCTGGCCTCTCGAATTCCCTACGGCCAGACCATCACAAAAGAAAAGCTCCGGATGATTGAAAATGCAGAACAGTTTTTACTGGATCTGGGATTTAAACAGATCCGGGTGCGCCATCACGGCGATATTGCCCGGATCGAGGTTGCCGGCGACGAATTCAGTAAAATTTTTATCGGCGATCTGACAAACCGTATCGCCTTGAAACTCAAAGCCATCGGCTTTGCGTATGTCACGCTGGACATGCAGGGCTACCGGACGGGAAGCTTAAACGAAGTTGTGGCTCAGAAATCATTAACCGTCTCGCCATGACCTTTGCGGAAATCGTTTTCATAACGGGATGGCGCGCTGGTCTGTCATGGTGATTTCAACTTTAACCGCAATCCGCTCATCAAGGAGTGTTGATGATGGATGTAAACCGCTTGAGAAAAATGCTGGAGGAAATCCGGGACGGGCAAGTCGACGTCGATCGCGCATTGCTGGAACTGAAGAAACTTCCATTTGAAGATATCGGATTCGCCAAAGTGGATCACCATCGGAATCTCCGCAAAGGCTGTCCGGAGGTCATTTACTGCGGCGGGAAAACGACCGGACAAATTCAGGATATCGTTTTAAAGCTTCTGCCCCTCAACAATAACATCATGGCCACCCGCGCAGGCGTCGAGGTCTTCGAGAGCATCCGGGAAGTCACCGATGATGTTGCTTATCACGAAACGGCGAAGATCGTTGTGGTCAAAAAAAGAGACGTCGGAAAAAGCAAAAAAATCATCGCCGTCATGACTGCGGGAACGTCGGACATCCCCGTGGCCGAAGAAGCCGCCGTCACCGCTGAGATCATGGGCAATACGGTGGACAGAATCTACGACGTCGGCGTCGCGGGCATTCACCGGCTTTTTGCATTCGGTGAAAGAATTTCGGCAGCCAATGTTCTGATTGTCGCCGCCGGCATGGAGGGCGCCCTGGCCAGCGTGGTCGGCGGCCTTGTGGACAAGCCCGTCATCGCGGTTCCGACCAGCGTCGGCTACGGCGCCAATTTCGGCGGGCTCTCGGCGCTTTTAACCATGCTCAACAGTTGCGCCGGCGGCATTGGCGTCGTCAACATCGACAACGGTTTCGGCGCAGGGTATCTGGCCGCCACCATCAACAGATTATAAAGGAAGAGTTATGAAGGCGCTTTATTTTGACTGTTTTTCGGGAATCAGCGGCGATATGACGCTGGGCGCCTTGCTGGATCTGGGCCTGGATGAAAAACTTTTCCGAAGCGAGCTGGCCGGGCTGAATCTCGGCGGCTACGACATCGTCATAGAAAAAGTCAAAAAAAACAGAATCGTCGGAACCGATATCAAGGTCATTCTTCATGATGAACAGAGCAAACATCACACGGGACATCATGGAGAACGCAATCTGGCGGATATTGAAAAACTGATAGAGGCGAGCGCTCTGGCTAAAAGTGTTAAAGAATTTTCCCTGAAAGTCTTTCGGGAGATTGCCGAAGCCGAAGCCAAAGTTCACAATGCGCCCATCCATGAAATTCATTTTCATGAAGTCGGCGCCATCGATTCGATTGTGGACATTGTCGGCGCAGGCATCGCTCTGGAAATGCTGGGCATCCATCACGTCTATGCTTCGCCGGTGCATGACGGTCACGGATTCATCACCTGCCGGCACGGCGTTCTGCCCGTACCTGTGCCTGCGGTGATGGAAATTCTGACAAAGAGCAACATTCCTTACGTTTGCGACGACGTCAATACGGAACTGGTCACCCCCACGGGAATCGGCCTGCTGAAGTGCCTGTCACCTGGCTTCGGCCTGATGCCGGCCATGAAAATTGACCGCATCGGCTATGGCTTCGGCAAGCGCGAAACCGGCCGCTTCAACGCGCTGCGGGTGGTCGCAGGCGACCTGTATGAAACAGCCGCATCAACCGAAGAAATCGCAGAACTGGAAACCAATATCGACGACATGAATCCGGAGATTCTCGGATATGTCATGGAAAAATTATTCCAGGAAGGCGCTCTGGATGTTTACACCGCGTCCATTTATATGAAGAAAAACCGCCCGGCCGTCATGCTGACGGTTCTGGCCGAGCTGCAAAATGAAGAAAAAATAAAAAACATCCTGTTTACCGAAACCTCCACGCTGGGTATCCGCAGGACAATGAAACAGCGCTACTGCATGGCCAGGGAAATCATGGCCGTCAACACGCCGTACGGAGAAATCAGGGTTAAGGTCGCCACGCTGGGAGATTTAAAAAAGGTCGCCCCCGAATACGAAGACTGCAAGAAAGCCGCTCAGACACACGGGGTTTCGCTGCTGCGCATCTATAATGCCGTAAACGAGGCGGCAAAGCATCTGTTATAGAAAAACCGTCGGGATTCAACCTTTTTTAGATACTTGCGGACAAAAGCTTCTCATCGACCGTCCGCCGTGCGGTGCGGCCGGAAAACCGCCAGTCCTATCCAGTATATCCCGAGCAACTCGGCAATCCAATTGATGCGTACACCAGATATTTCATAGTTTAGAACCGTTCCGAATTGATGCAATGAAATGGCCCTGAGAACGACAAATAAAAGGAGATAAACAAGCCCGATAAAGGCGATTTTGTTGACACCTGAAGAAACCGCGGACAATCGGTGATACGCCGCCCGGAAGATGATCAGTCCTGCAATGCCTGCGGCAACCATGGCCAATGCCTGAACAGGTCTGCGCTGCTCGGCCCAACCGCCTGAGCGGGCAATCATCCGTCCGATTTCGGTAAGAGCGGTAAGGAGGTTGAACTGTTTTTGCAAGCCCAAAAACACCATCATACAGCAAAGAAAAATCCAAAACGTCAGGGTATTCTTTTCCATCGGTTGTCTATGGAGCAGCACTTTAAACAAACAAAGCGCCGCAACCAAATAATAAGAAAATACGGTAAACCATCCCATAAAAGACGGGTCGCCGATAGCAGGTTGCCATGCTCCGATGGTGATGCTGAACATGCCCGTCAACCTGCCCCCTTCTTATGATATTTTATCGCATTGATGAATATCAGGATGATCCCCGCCATCTCAATGAGGTCGGAAAGCCTGATGCCCCATTTCTTATAGGCTGCAAGCCCCTCCTCCAGATGGCCCAAAGATGTGGCTTCGATAATAAAGTAAACGAACAAAATCAAAAACCCCAGCAGGGAGAGCTTATTTTTTTCCCAGTGCTTCCTGATCAGAATAACCACAAACGCGGTAAACAGCCCGGCCATACCGGTCAGAAGCAGCGCAAAGACCGCCTGAACAAGGCGGCGGGATGAATACCAGCCACCCTGCAAGGCTATTGGCCGGGCGATTTCGACGATTAATACCTGAAAATCAAGCTGCTTGTTGACACCCAGCGCCAGCAGGATAAAAAGAAGAAGCAGCCAGTAATTCCGCTCCGCTCGGGGCGCTTTGAAATGATGCAGATTCCGCCGGCGGCAGGCCGCGGCGAAAACAGCGATGCCGTAAAGAAGCGTATTGACAATCGAAGAGATATCCGTATCTCCGGCGCGGGCCATCCAGGCATGAATAATGTCTGCAACTGAAACGGATGAAATCATATGACTTTAATACATCCCGTTAATCATGTTTATTTCGGCGCCGAAAACTTAAACGCCTCCGCTTAATGACAAAACCCCGAACAGGACGCCGCCACGATGTTTCGATTTCATGGAAGACTACCCCGGATATGGATCTCCGCCCGCCGGAAGGATAAATGACGGAGGAATGGCTTTCATTTATTCCCGATGCCTTTCATTTGCAAGCGCAAATTGAAAGGAGCAGCAGACCGCCACTGCCATTATTTTTTACGCGTCCGTCAATCCCTCCACCCCAAAAAAAAGGGGGCCCGTCTTGCGGCGGCCCCCTTAACTTCTCTAACGTTATGCTGAACGTTTACGGGAAAGCCTTACTCAATCCTGTTTGTACAGTGGTCGTTGCGGGACCGATTTCCAAATACGTGTCATTGGCAAGCGTGTAAGCAGGCCAGTTTATAACGTCGGCGCCCGGGTTCCCTGTTTTGGCAAAGTTCGACCACATCGTCATCATCGTCTCGGCAATGACGTTATCAATGTCACTCCATTGCATCGAGGCCCAGATATCGGCCGTATCTCCGTAGGTTCCGGGAACGCCATTGCCGTTCAGGTCGCTGATTGGCGGTTTGGTCCCGTCCGGTTTAACCACGATGCCCAGTAAGTAATTGGAAACAAAACTCATCGGATAATTAAAGAGATAAGGCAATTCAAATGCATGCCCGCTTTCTAAGCCCAGGGCCGCCCAGCCGTCGGGGAGACGGTTGAACACATAGACATACTGACTGGAGTTGTAGTACGGGGTGCGCTGGGCCATGAAAACCGGCAGAGCCGATCTTAAATACGGATAGTCGCCGGACGTTACACCGACCATGAAAGGCACGTCGCTGGGCATGCCGTCCAGCATGGTTTGATAATATGTTTTAGGCAAATAATAATTATCGGAGTTCGGCCGATAAATTTCCCTGGGAATATTATTGGCGGTGTCCGCCTGGATAATGGCCGTCCAGGGCAGGGCGCGCGCCTCAGCCAGGGTTGTAACCCCCGATCTCGTGAACACGGCGGCCCCAACCTGTTCCATGCCAGCAAGTGACGAGGCTGCGGTGCCGGTTGACGAAATTGCGTTTGCTCCGCTCTGGCAGACGGCTTTATGGAAAAGACCCGCGGCCTGAGGCGACATCATCAGAGAGAACACCTTCCCGCCGCCGCCGGACTGGCCGAAAATGGTGACGTTGTGAGGATCGCCGCCGAAGGCCTTGATATTTTTTTGCACCCATTGCAGGGCGGCAATGAGATCCATCTGGCCATAGTTGCCGGAACCATTATATCCCGATTCTGCGGTTAAAAGCGGATGAGCGATATAACCGAAGGGCCCCAGGCGGTGATTGACAGTGACCAGAACCACGCCTTTGTTTGTCAGCCCGCCGGCATTGTTATATTGCTTGGAATTGGCGGTCAAAAGCGTAAAGGCGCCGCCATGGAACCAGACCATAACGGGAAGTTTGTGCGCATTTTTAGGCGCTGTAACGTTTAAATACAGGCAATCTTCGCTCATGCCTCCTTCTCCAAATGCTTGCATGGCCAGAGTCTGGGCGGCCTGATCGGACCAGGCAACGGCATCGCGAATGCCTCTCCAGGGTTTAGCGGGCTGCGGCGGTCTCCAGCGCAAATCCCCCAGAGGCGGTTTGGCGTAGGGAATTCCCAGAAACTGCCAGGTGGCGGCGTTGGCGGCATAGCCTTTGAGAGCGCCGGATCGGGTCATGACGATGACGCGTTCGCCGGTCGAGCGGACAAAGTGCTCCTGAGCCGCCGCATAACCGCGCAGGGTTCTGGCTCTGGGGTCCGTATCCGTGAAGACAACCGGAGCGGCGGCATTCAGCGCCGCCAGCAGGTTTTTTACGCCGGCATCAGCGGCAAATGCTTTCGGTGTCTGATCGAAATTAATGGAACCGGCGGCGGAAACAATGTCGGCAATGGCTTTGGTGATTTGAATGCCGTTATTGAGATCGCCGTCCTGATCCAGCGTTTGCAGCAGGACGCACATGTTCACCACACGCTGATCGGAAACGCCTGTCGCACCGGGAAACAAATCCACCGGTGTGATCACGGATTTGCCTTCAACGGTTCCCAGCACAAGAGAACCAATGGAAAACGTAACGCTCTGGCCTTTTGCGAAAAAGAACATCCCATCTTCATTGGTTTGCGCCATGACAGTTTGATCCTTCACTGTTGTCGAATACGTCAACCCGGCCACCGGAGAGTCCAGAAAGACTCCGGACTCATAGCAGCCGGTTATGAGGCCTATGATCAAAAGCAACATGAACGGCAGAAGTAAACGCATGATCCGGTGAAACAAAAAACTGATTTTCCTCTTCATGTCTCTCCTCCTTTAACTTTCGTGGCATCTTTTGGATTGTTTTTTTCAGGCGAGCGGCTGCCGACAGCCGGAAGCCGCTCGCCCCGATAAGCGCCTTCTTGATGCTTACGGGAAAACCGCGGACAGCCCCGTTTTCACGACCGGGTATAAGCCCATATCCATATACGTGTCATTGCCCGAGGTATAGGCAGGCCAGTTGAAATCGGCTGTGCTTGGATTTCCTGTTTTGGCAAAGTTGGTCCACATGGTCATCATTGTATCCGCCGCTTCCGCATCCGCAGCGTTCCAGCCTATCGAGGTCAGGATATCATCCTGATCTCCCGCCGATCCGGCAACGCCATTGCCGTTCAGATCACCAATGACAAGATTCGCTCCTGTAGACGGGTCTTTCACAAGACTCAATAAGTAATGAACAACCGCACTCTCCGGCGTATTGAAGACATAGCTCAGTTCAACGGAATGATAAGGCAATACGCCCCGGCTTGCCCAGCCGGAAGGAACTTTCGTGAAGATCGTGGCATAAACATTACTTCGCGTGTGGTCGGCCATCCAGGAAAAATAATTTTTAAAGGATGAGATTGGTTCCGGTTGATCCGCTTTCGTAACGAGAATCAGAAAAGGTGTGTCATTTTGCTTGCCCGATTCTATGATGCTTCTTTCAGTCTCGGGAAAATACCAGTTATCCACATTGGGATAGGGATCGGGAACCGAGCCGGGGTATGCCGCCACGACTTCCATCCAGCTTTTGGCGCGCATCCCGGCAAGCGAGGTCACACCGAGTTTTGCCTGCAGAGCCAATCCCATTGCTTCTGCCGCCGCAAGGCTTCTTGTGTCGGGCCGAAGTGATCCACTCTGGCAAATCGCCTTGTGAAAAAGCCCTTTGGCCAGGGGCGTCGATCTCAGAGAAAGAACTTTTCTGCCTCCGCCGGACTGCCCGAAAATCGTGACGTTGCGGGGATCGCCGCCGAAAGTTTTAATATTCTGCTGCACCCAATGGAGCGCAGCAATCAGATCCATATTGCCGTAATTGCCCGACCCGCCGTAACCGGATTCAGCCGAAAGCTCCGGATGAGCCAGATAGCCAAAGACATTCAGCCGGTGGTTGACTGTGACCAGAACCACTCCCTTTGCTGTCAGGGATTCCGGATTATTATAACCTTTAGTATTGCTGGTCAGCACCTGGTATCCCCCGCCGTGGAACCAGACCATAACCGGCAGCTTATGCGCGCGTCTGGGCGCAGTAACATTCAAGTAAAGGCAATCTTCGCTCATCCCGCCTTCACCGAATTTCTGATAGGACTGGCCCTGCGCGGCCTGATCGCTCCACGCAACGGCGTCGCGGACACCCTTCCAGCGATCCGCAGGCTGCGGCGGTTTCCAGCGCAAATCGCCGATGGGCGGCTTTGCATAGGGAATCCCCAGGAATTGCCAGGTTGATTCATTGGGCGCATACCCTTTAACAGCGCCGTTGTGCGTCAGCACGATCTTGCGTTCGCTGGTGGATCGCACAAAGTGTTCCTGGGCCGCTTGCGCGCCGCGCAACGTCCTGGATCTGGGATCGGGGTCTGTGAAAACGCCCGCAACGTTGAGTTCGTTCAGGAGAGCTTTGACATTGGAATCCGCCGCAAACACCGCCGGAGTTTGATCGAAATTGATCAAACCGGCATATTTGGAAACAATGGCCGAAATGGCTTCGGTAATCCGGATGTTGTTATTGAGATCGCCGTCCTGATCCAGCGTTTGCAGCAGGACACACATGTTCACGACGCGCTGATCCGAGACGCCTGCCGCATCGGCAAACAGATCCACCGGTGTGATCACGGATTTGCCTTCAGCGGTTCCCAGCACAAGAGAGCCGATGGAAAACGTGATGCTCTGGCCTTTTGCATAAAAGAACATCCCGTCTTCATTAGTCTTAGCCGTGACAATTTGATCCTTCACTGTTGTCGAATACGTCAACCCTGCCACCGGAGAGTCCAGAAAGACTCCGGACTCGTAACAGCCGGTTATGACGAACATCCCCAGAAACAGCAGCATCCCAACCAGCGCCGCTCTGAACTTTCGAGACAAGAACCCCGCTTTCACATTCATACTTTACCCCCCTCAAAAAAGTGTTTTCTGAATTTGCATTCAAGCATGTTAAATGCACTCAAAAATTACATGCCGCACTGTTTTCCGCGGCATGCAGCTCAAACCCGCAATTTACGGGAAAGTACCCGGCCCGGACACCATTACTTCCTTTTAGATGAAGGCTATTTATATTCTGTAAAAAAATGACACCCCGTCTCCTACCCGACACAGTACAAATAGTACAACGAGCGTTGGTTGTATTTATCACGATTTTTATTTTTTTAAATCTCTTTTTTGCACGATCAGAAAACACATCAATATTCATGCTGTTTTCATATCATTCCTGACAGGCGAAAAACATTTTCTTGATGGGCCGTCTATGTGCCCGTTATTATTTAATTATCTCCTGTGCAGCGGCAAGTATTAAAGCTCTGTTCGATGATGCCGATATCAATATGGACCAACAATCCTGTTTAACGGTTAGAGGAGTCCCGGACGGTGAATAAAATGAAAAATCTTAATGGTATAAAGATAGTGCGTCTGATCCTGATTGCCGGCCTTTTGATTTTATCTGTCTCTGGCGCCGTCGCAGATCAACAACACCCTCAAAATTATCCGATTGCATCCACCGTTTTCTCCACGCGCCAGAAAACCGTCGAACCCGCGCCTCCGCCCGCCACAGCGATTCTCTTAAGCGAAGTTTCCAAATATTCTGAGTTCGGTTACGGCGTCTGGAAAGAGGGTCAGGGCGTGGATGACGGAAAACGGCTCGATCTCATGCCCGCAGGCTATGACGTCGCAGCGGCCGCCAAAAAAGAAAAACTGCTGAACTTTTTTGCCATTACCGATATCCATACAACCGACAAGGAATCTCCTTCTCAACTGATTTTCCTTCAACAGTTGATTTACCCGTCAAGAGCCAAAGCCTCTTATGCCTATATGACGTCTATTTATTCGCCGGTCATGCTGTATACCACCCATGTGCTGGACGCCGCCGCTCAAACCATCAACGCCCTTCATAAACAAAATCCTATCGATTTCGGCATTTCTCTGGGCGACACCTGCAACAGCACCCAGTATAACGAACTTCGATGGTATATCGATGTGCTCGACGGCAAGGTCATCACGCCCAGTTCCGGCGCCCATACGGGCGCGAAAAATATTGATTACCAGAAACCATACAAAGCAGCCGGACTGGATAAAACCATTCCCTGGTATCAGGTCATGGGCAATCACGATCATTTCTGGATGGGGTCCATTCCCGTCAACGATCATCTGCGCAAGTCCTATATCGACAAGTACATCCTGGCCGCGGGAGACGTTTTGATGGATCCCCGGAACATCAACAAACCGTATTACTACATGGGCGTGCTGGACGGTTCGACACCGTATGGAAATATTATCGGCGCGGGACCAGTCAGCCAATTCAATAAAGCGCCCAAAGTGGCGGCCGATCCGGACCGTCGTTCCCTTTCTCGAACGGAATGGATGGGAGAATTTTTCAAAACAACGACTCAACCGGCCGGCCACGGTTTTCATCTGGTCGATCCCAAACAAGAAAAGGGCTTTGCCTGTTACAGCTTTTTGCCCAAAGCCACTGTGCCGATCAAGGTGATCGTGCTCGACAACACGCAAAGGGAAGACGACGGCTCTTACGATATCCACGGGCACGGCTTTCTGGATCCGGCGCGCTGGACATGGCTTAAAAAGGAACTGGCGGACGGCCAGGCCAAAGGTCAACTCATGATCATCGCCGCGCACATTCCGATCGGCGTTGAAAAACCCGGATCCCAACTGGGATGGTGGGAGAATGCCCGAAATGCCGTGTCGCAGAACGATCTGGTTGCCGAACTGCATAAATATCCAAACCTGATCCTCTGGATTGCAGGCCACCGCCACTTAAACACCGTAAAGCCTTTTCCCGGAGAAAAACCTGAAAACGGATTCTGGCAGGTGGAAACCTCCTCTTTAAGGGATTTCCCTCAGCAGTTGCGCCTTTTTGAAATTTACACAAACAGCGACGGCACGATTTCCATTTTGATCACCAATGTGGATCCCGCCGTTCAAGACGGAACGCCCGCCGCAATCTCGCGCAAATATGCCGTCGCGGCCCAGCAGATCGTCCGTACGAATATCCAGACGAACAATCCCACCGGAGACGCAGGCATCAAACCCATGCCGACCGGTTCGTACAACGCGGAACTGATCAAGCCATTAAGCGCTGACATGCAGGCAAAAATGACAGGCGGAAAAGCACCCGCCCCGCCTTCTCCATAAAAATATTTGCTTCTTGTCCTTCAGAAATTAGCGATTTACGGACGCCCGCGTGATGACGCCTCTGAGAGTATCTTCATCCAATGCCTTTTTTCGCCGAGTAATGACCTGAGGATGTTTATAAAAACCCTGCGTGAATTGACGCGCCGTTTTTTCGTCGGCGCGTTTGGGCGGCAGGATGTCGGCGCAGGTGCGTTCGGTTTCTTGCGGGAGGGGGTGAAAAGGCACGAAGGTGACGGAATCGGCGCCCGTGGCCACGGCGGCATCGACCATCCCTTCTCTCATCCGGGGTGTCTCTCCGGGCAGCCCCACGATAAAAGAAGCCGCAGCATACATCCCCAGTTTGTGCATCTGAGTGATAACGTCCCGGCATAAATCAAGACTGTAACCCTTGCCTACCGTTTTTCCCGGTTCGTCATCGCTGGTTTCAATCCCCACTGAAATTCTTCCGATCCGCGCGCCAGCCAGCGCAGGCAGCACCTTTTCATCTTTCGACAAATCATCCAGGCGCGACGCCGCGAGGAAAAACAAAGGCAGCGGCCCCTGCTGCAAAAGGCCGGAGATTTCCAGAACCCGCGGAGTAGAGGCGGCAAAGTTATCGTCGGCCAGAAGAATCATCCAGGCGTTATATTCTTCGACAAGTTGCCGGACTTCCGCGGCCACGCGTGCGGCGGAAAACGGCTTCCACGTGTGATGGTAAAAGCGCGACGTTTCGCAAAATGAACAGCGGTGCGGACAGCCGCGGCTGGTTTCCATCAGATGCACGGCATCGGACGGATTGCCCATGAGGTCGCGCGCAGGCACAGGAAGGTGTTCGGCCGGAACAACCGGTTCCGCCGGCAAGCGGATCAGATCTTTTCCGGATCGCCGAATAGTCCCGGACACATCGAATCTACCGCTCAGAATCATTGACCGGAAGGCCTGCTCACCCGGACCCGCCACAACGCTTTCGGCTCCTGCGGACAGAAGCGGATAAGGATACATGGACGCGCCATGGCCGCCGCATACAATGGGCGGCGCAGGTTTGCCGGTCTGTTTACCCCGTCGTCGAATCGAACGGATCAGCGCGCAGGCCCTTCTGACCGACGACGGAGACATGACCGTGATGCCGATCAGATCGCTCTTTCCTGCAAGAATGTGCTCCGATGCCTGAGCGACCGAAGCGGCGGTCGCATCAAAGATGGATACTTCCGCAGCATCGCGGACGTAAGCCGCGAGCACAGCCAGGCTGAAAGTGCCGAAGTTGAAGCGCGACCGTTCCGGAGGTTTGACCAGCAGAACGTTCATGGCGCCTCAAAGGGATTGCCGGCAAGATAACCAAGCAATCGTTGCGGATCTTGTTTTCGCAAAGCGGACACCATCTGAATCACCTCTGCCGCGTCCATGCGTGTATACGCGCACTGTATCGAATCCGTTCCGGGTTGCAGATTCATCAGGCCGACCAGCGCAAAACAGGGGCCGTTGCACAAAGAACACGCCCAGCAGGCCGCGCAGGCTTTCCGCTTGAGAAAACTGCATCCGGCGGCGTTGCGGAATCCCCAAAGCGAACGATCGTCGATACCCAAAAAAACCGATCCGACGCAAAATGCATCAACGCCGATCATCCGGAAGCACGGGTAGAGACTGCCGTCGGGGCCGGCGGCATAAAGCGCCCGCCCCGCGCCGCAGCGGTATCTTTGCAAACCAAATCCCATGGCGCGGGGGATCATGTTGGAAAAACGGCTGAGCGTCGCCCGTGTGCGGCCGTGGATTAAATCCCGGGCATATCCGGCGACAAACGATCGATAGCGGCGCAGATCCTTGTCCGTAAACGTCGAGCAACCGGGCTTTTCGGCGACCGGCAACAGTTCGATTTGCCCGGCATGCAGGGACTCGCAAAACTCGAAGACTTCAGCGGGGTCCGTCCCCGGAGACAGCACGGCCGTGATGCTCAGACGTTCGCCGATTCCATCAAAGAGTTTGCAGACGGCGTCGACGGCCTTTTGGAAAGTTCCCCGGCCGCAGGCATCCAGCCTGCATCGATCATGCACATCGGGAGGGCCGTCCAGGCTGACTTTCACATGCCATTCGGAAGAAGACAGCAGGCGCAGATTTTTTTTATCCAGAAGCGTTCCGTTGGTGGTCAGAAAATACTGAGGCGGCGCATAACTGTATTTCTCGGACAACTTTTTCGATCGAACCGCGGCTTGCTCCAGAATGTGCGGAGCCAGAAGCGGCTCGCCGCTGCCAAAACGGATTGCGGGCGTCGCGCCGGGGGCAAGATGATCATAAAAATAGTTCAGCGCGCGATCGAGCACATCCTCCGTCATGGGCTTTCTTTTCGGCAGAGTCGCCGATTCGGCGCAGTAGGTGCAGCGCTGGTTGCACTGTCCCGACACATCCAGCGCCAGCGAACAGATTGTCCATTTTTTGCGGCGCGGCAGCGGCAGGGGAAGATCGGAAGGGTCAAACCCGGCAGGAGGCCGGATACAGGCAAAATGATCGCTGTTTTCGGTCATAATTTATCCACGGTCACATACCCGCCAGCACCAGCAGCTTTTCCGGTTCATCTTCAAAATGACGATAAATCATCCGCGCCACGTCGCAGTTTTTCCGGACAATGGCGCATTCGGAATCGCCGCAAAAAGGCAGCATGGCGGGACAGCCGCCTCCGCACAGAGCGAGCGCGTCACAATCGGCGCATTCTTTCCTGACCGGACGGCTCTCCACCCAGCGCCGTCCTTCCTCCCGAAACAACCGGTCATACACCGATCCGAGACTGTTGTTTTCGGCGTCCATCAGAATGCAGGGGAGAACGTCCGCATCAGGCGTCACGCCGAACGTCGAAATTCCGGCGCCGCAAAAACGCGGCCGGGGTTCCTTCTTGATCAGTTGAAAGATGCGGCTGGTGAAGCGATCATCCCGGGGCGACCGTTCCTCACGGATATCTTCAATGATCTGCCGGCCCAGCGTTTCCAGATCATCCAGATAGGCTTGCTGCTCTTCTTCATTGAGAGAATAGGCCGTCCGGCAGGCGGTTCGCACGGCCTGTGATTTGATCGTATCGACATCCAGGCTTTTGAGATACTTTGCGGCCCGGACCAGCGGCCAGCCGGACCGCACAACGGCGGAGCCGCGCACGCGGCACGTGGTTTTTTCCCGAAGCGTTTGCAGAAACTTCATGACGCGTTCGTGGGTGGGTTCCCCTTCGGCGTCGATGCGGCATTGATTGTGAATCTCCGGAGGGCCGTCAATGCTGACGACCACGCCGAAATTGGCCCGGCCCAGCAAATCAATCACCTCCGGCGTCGCCTCGACACCGTTGGTCGTCACGGCAAATACGAACTTACCGACCTTTCTGGACATGGCGCGATCCACCATGGCGCGCAGAGCCGGGACATTGCAAAACGGTTCGCCTCCGTAAAAATGGAGGCAAACCGTTTCGACGTCCGAAAATTCTTCGTCGAGCACATCCACGATATGCGCGGCGGTTGCAGGAGACATCGGGTCCATGTCTTTCATCAATCCCCGGCGCCCGACAAAACAATAGGAACAACGCAGATTGCAGTCCCACGTCGTTGCGATCAGTAATTCGACACGCACGGGAGAGTTCCCGGCATCGCCTTTGGTCTCCCGATCCGTCATTACGCTTTCCTGGTTGTGATCGGTCCCACTGCGGTCACGCTGCATGCGCAAAGCAGTTCGTCGGCCATCGCGCCGATCTGCACATCGATGCCTTTGACGGTGGCCAAAACCAGTTTGATTTCTTTTGCCATCTCGGTTGTTACTTTTTTCACACCCAGCGCTTTGGCGGGGTCTGCCGCCAGAAGCTTACGAAACTTCGAATCGGTTAACGCTTTGATAATCAATTCACGCTGCTGTTTGCCGGCTGCCATGGAAACCTCCTGATGGATGTTATTGATGGGACTCTGTTTAACGATGCACGGAATATAAGAGAATTCCGCAGGCCTGTCAATGACTTAATGGGCTTAATGGGCATGACTTCATGCGCATCCTTTTTTGAAATTCTGCTGGCTATCATCAGTCATGCTTAGACATTACGGCTGTTTTTCCTTCGCACCTATGAAGCTCTCCATCGTATTCATGATGTCTCATTTGCGTATCATCCGGTTGTCCCTCTATGAAGTGGATGACACTTATTTGAGACACACGATCCGGCCAGACTGCTCAAAAATTTCGAGCATATCAAAGATCTGTCTTTTACGCCGATGATGCCGAGAAGCGGGAAAACACCGGGCTATCTGACCTTCAGACAGGTTTGCCGCCACCACGGACAATCCCCGGGAGTATCTTGAACGGTACACCTTTGTCACGCCTGACGCGGATCTGTATGTGGATCACCGCGCATACGCGACGCTTGCTCCGGGTCGTCATACTCTGGAAGCCGTCTTCGATTTTACTCCGGCCGAAGGCGGATTTTCCGTCTGCTACAACTACTTCGACGCCGAACGCTGGAAGCGCCGGCATCTGCTCGGCGTCAGCGATGAACGGGTCCGGTTCAGCCTGCCGGAAATGGAACCGTAGCAATCTTATGTAATAACGGATACTTTTCTGAAAAACACAGGATTCGGATAATTTCCCTCGCTTTAATAATGAATTTGTGCGCTATTTTAAGGTTAAAATATCACTTTTTCCGGAGGAGAGAGTTATGAGACTCAGTACAAAGGAACGTTTCAATTTTTATTCACACCTGGCCGGTGCGATTGCCGCCGTCATCGGCACCATCTATCTGGCCAGGGTTGCCAGTTTCTCGGCATCGAGCCTTGCCACTGCGCTCATTTACGGAGTCTCCGTCGTCTTCCTTTTTTCGGCCAGCACGTTGTATCATGCGTTCAAAAAAGAAGAAAACGAACTGTCCTTCTGGAGAAGAATGGATCGCCTGGCTATCTTCTTTATGATTGCCGGCACATCGACGCCGATCTTTTACTTTTGTCTCCATGACTCGTTCAAATGGTGGATGATCGCCCTGCAATGGGCTCTGGTGGGCGTGGGTGTGATTTCCCAGATTTATTTTCCCAGAGCGCCCAGAAAGCTCTATGCCGTAATATATTTGTCCATGGGCTGGTCGGCCTTGATTTCCATCCGGCAGATCATGGCCAGCATGTCCGTAGCGCAGGGCGTGCTTCTGTTTTCAGGCGGCGTCGCTTTCACCCTGGGGGGCATTTTTTACGCCATCAAAAAGCCAAGAATGTTTCCGGGCATCTTCAGTTTTCATGAACTCTTTCATATCATGGTTCTGATTGGCGGCGTCCTGCATTACACGCTGATATGCGGGGTTTATTTTCATCTCGGTGCATAATTCATGAGCAAGGCCACTGAATGTCCACCCCCCGTAAGCGAAACCGGACGGCTTGTGGCGGCCGAAGCCGAATTATTTCTTGCGGAATACCAAAAGCATTATATCGACGGTGAGAGCAAACCCCGGGAAATTGGCATGCCTGTCTTTTTGAGCGCGCCTCAATCGGACACGGGTGTGCTCCTCATTCACGGGCTGATGGCCGCCCCTGCGGAGGTTCGGCAGTGGGCCGATTTCTTTCACGCCAGGGGCCTGACGGTTTATGCGCCAAGACTTGCCGGCCATGGAACATCCGCCCACGATCTCGCGCGCCGCACTTACAACGACTGGCTTGCTTCCGTAAACCGCGGCCATGAGATTTTAAAAACATGCTGCAATAAAATTCTGGTGGCCGGCTTTTCCACCGGCGCAGGTCTTGCTTTGCAGATGGCCATTGCCAAACCTGATGACTTCGAAGCCGTCATTGCCGTCAGCGCGCCATACAGGTTTGCAAGTTTTTCATCGCACTTTGCTGAAGTTCTAAATGCCTTCAACCATGCATGCAATCAGGTTGGATTGAGCCGCTTGGCCGTCCCGTTTATGAAAAACAATGCCGACAATCCCCACATCAATTATCTGCGCTGTCCGGTCAGCGCTTTTGTTCAGGTCAAAAGCCTCATGCGAAAAGTCCGCCGCTCGCTTCCGGACATTACGATTCCGGCGCTGATTCTCCAGGCCAGACGCGACCCCAAAGTCGCCCCCGCCAGCGGCCCCGCCATTTACAAGCGGATCGGTTCACCCCAAAAGCATTTTGCCTGGATTGATTACTCCCTGCACGGCATCGTGCTGGGCGACATCGCCGCTGATACTTTCAAGGAAGTGGAAGCCTTTCTGAAAGCCTGCGCATAGTCAATGAAAATATGCATGAATTTATTCCCCTCCTCTCAAACCCCTCCCACCAGTAGCGGGGAAGTTTTGGGAACAAGTTTGTTCATCCCGTTCATTTTATAGGGCAATAAAAAAGCCCCGTTCGGAAACGGGGCTTTTTTATTGCTCGGTTCTTTTCTTCAAAACGCTTAATGCATGTTAGTGAAATTTCTTTTTTAGAAGGCCACGCTCCCGGGCGCCCTTTTCAAGCTCTTCCCGGAATTTGGGATGGGCAATCTTGATCAGCGCTTCGGCCCGTTCCGGTTCCGACCGGCCGTACAGATCGGCGATGCCGTATTCCGTCACAATGAATCCGGCATAATGCCGAGGCACCGTCACCCGCGCACCGTGGGCGATGTAGGGAACAATGCGGGATATCGCGCCGTTTTGTCCAGTGGAAGGCACCAGGTTGATCGCCCGGCCCCCGTTGGACCAGAAAGCGCCGATGGCAAAATCGAGCTGGCCGCCGGATCCGGACACCATTGTGTTGCCGATGCATTCCGAGACAATTTGTCCGGTCAGATCCACTTCGATGGACCCGTTGACGGCGACGACATTGTCCTCCTGGGCGATGACCATGGGCCGATTGGTGTAACTTGCAGGATGAAATTCACACATGGGATTTTCAGAAACAAAGTTATAGAGCTCCTGATCGCCCAGGCAGAAGGAGGTCACAATCTTGCCCGTATTCACTTTCTTGTATTTTCCCGTTACAATCCCCTTGTCCACCAGCCGGTGCGCCCCCATGGGCACCATCTCCGTATGAATGCCCAGGTCTTTAAGACCCGACTCTAAGAGAAGATTGCTGATCATGGCCGGAACGCCCCCGATGCCGATCTGGATACAATCACGGTCATGGATCAGCGTCATGACATGTTCAGCCATCTTTTTCTCGATATCCGACGCCTCGGGAGCGGGAAGGGGAAAGATCATCTCCTCTTGCTCCACAAAAGCCGTGAAGCGGGAGACATGAAATTTGGTCTGACCATACGTTCTGGGCATATTGGGATTTACCTGACCGATAATCCATTCACAATTATCCATCTGGGATTCCGTGGAGAATGCGTCGAGCCCCAGGCTGACAAATCCATGGTCGTCGGGCGGGGTGACCTGCGTCATCGTCCCCAGACGCAACGGTCCCATCGACCGTTTGCGATGCTCCAGTTTTTTGCCCGAATCGGCTGCCTGCAAGGGGAAGAAATTCGCCCATTCGGATTTGGCCATGGCCTTCATGATGGGACTGTTGTAAAAACAGAATATCAGCTCGAATTTCTTCCGAAATTCGGGACGAAAGACATCGTAGGGCCGGAAGGTCATGCTGAATTGCATCAACACGTCATCCAGTTCATTTGCGCGATCGGTTATGGCGTTCACAACAGGCGACGAAACCTGACCTAAGGCCAGCGGATTACAGATACAGTCGCCGGAATGGACTATTTTCGCCGCTTCGGCGGGCGACATCAAACGACTCTTATAAATTTCTTGCCAATTCATTTTCTCCTCGCTTTCTCCTATTGATTGCTAGTTACAGACCATTTCAATAATATCGAAGATCTTCCCAGCATCCTTCATGCCAGTTTCGCGCCATTATATAACATATTATAATTACAAATATTTTTTCAGACCACCCCGATTGTCATTGCCGGAACGCCATCTTTGTGTTACAAAACCATTACAGATGTGTAACATTGTGAAACATCTGGTTGACGGATCTGTCACCGGGGCGGGAAGCCGTAAAGGAACACATATAATGTTTATAAATATCAACGGAATAACTTAAAGAGGACCTTCTTTGGAGACCAGTGCCGTTACAGATTACACCGAAGAAAAGCATCGCCAGACCTTTGAAGAATGGCAGAAATTCATTGCCGGGGATACGGATATTGATTCGTCTGTTGTTCCCCCGCATATCCTGGATGCCTGGATCCGCTGTCGGGCCCTGGGCGTCGATCCCATCGAGAGGCCGAAGAATCCGGTCCTGACCGGCTCAAAACTCCAGAAGCTTATCGAGAAGAATTACGATTTTATCAACACCAGTCTGCCCTTCATGAGAAATCTCTACCGCTTCCTGAAAGGGTCGGGGTTTTTGGTCTGCCTCTTCGATGCAGAGGGTTTTATCCTGGAAATCCTTGGCGATCATGACGATGAAGACCTGGTCCGCCGGGCCAATGGGATTATCGGCGCCTCATGGAATGAAAAATACGTTGGCAACAATGCCGCCGGAACCATTGTCGAATTGAGAAAGCCGGTCCAGATCTTTGCCTGTCAGCATTACAACCAGCTCTGTCACAAGGACACGGGAGCAGGCGCCCCCATTTTCGATCCCGACGGCAACTTTCTGGGGGGCATGACCCTCAATGCCCGTTACTGCCGGGCTAATGCGCATACGCTCGGCATGACGGTGGCTGCGGCCCATGCCATCGAAAATGAATTGAAGACCCAGAGAGCCCTGGCGGAAGCCCAGATTGCCAGCCGCTACCAGCAAACCGTTATTACGTCGATTCCCGAAGCGCTCATTACCATCGACAATGACGGGTTTACCTGCCTCATCAACGACAATGCAAAAAAAATGTTCTCCCTGGACGTCGCGAATTCCGGGCATCAGCACATCCGGAAAATGTTCGGTGAGCAGAATCAGCAGTTTTTCAGCCTGGTGGAGAATGACCTGCTGATCATGGATACGGAGGTAAGGATTTTTTCCGGTCATTCAAGCAACGACTATACCCTCACATGCAATCCGATCTTCTCCCCCGTCGGCAAGCTGATGGGAAAGGTCCTCATCTTCAATGAGCTCAACCGGGCCAAAACCCTGGTCACAAAAATGATCGGCGCCAAAGCCAATTTTCATTTCGACGATATCTGCGGGAAAAACCGCAAATTTCTCATGACGATTGAACAGGCGCGGATGGTCTCCCAGAGCAATTCCAATGTGTTGCTCCTGGGAGAAAGCGGCACGGGCAAGGATATTTTCGCCCAGTCCATCCACAATGAAAGCGACCGCAAAAACGGTCCCTATGTGGCCATCAACTGCGCTGCGATCCCACGGGATCTCATCACGAGCGAGCTTTTCGGTTATGCGGAAGGGGCTTTTACCGGCGCACGGCGCGGCGGGAATCACGGGAAATTCGAGCTGGCCGACGGCGGAACCATCTTTCTCGACGAAATCGCCGAGACCCCCCTTGACCTGCAGGCCGTCCTGCTTCGGGTGATCGAGGACAAATTCATCGTCCGTCTGGGCGGGACGAGTTTGCGACCCGTCAATGTCCGCGTCATTGCAGCCACCAACAAAGATTTGCGCAAAGAGGTGGAGAAAGGCAATTTCCGCGAAGATCTCTACTATCGCCTCAATGTCTTCGCCATTTCCATGGTTCCTTTGAGTGAACGGCCCGATGACATTCCCCTGCTCATCGATCTGTTCGTGAAAAAATACGCCGGGGCCATGGGGAAACATATTGATCGCATCGACGACAAAGTCATTGAGATCTTCAAGGACCATTCCTGGCCGGGCAATGTCCGTGAACTGCAGAATGTCATCGAACGGATGATGAATCTGACCACGACGAGCGAAATCACGGCGGAACACATCCCCGCGGAGATTCTGCATGAAAAGCGCGACCCCGAATTGAACATGGATTTCAAATCACCCAAACATCTTGAAAAAGAGATGATCACCAAAATGATCCGCATGGAGATCCCCAAAAACAAGATCGCCAAAGCCTTGCGTGTTTCCAGAACAACGCTTTATCGCAAGATTGAAAAATATCATCTGTAACCGGTGTCAAACCGTTGAGATAAAACCCCGCAGCGGACATCATGATCTGGAAAAGGTCCCGCCGGTTTGCTAACCCGTATCTTTCATCTCGGCCAGCTTTCTTTGCAACTGACGCAGTGTAATACCCAGAATCCGGGCGGCTTCGCGCCGATTGCCTCCCGTGGCGCTCAGGACAAACAGAACATGCGCCGTGTCGTTTTCCTTGAGCGAGCAAAGGTTGCGGCTGGACAAGGAGGATGAAGCCGGCGGATTTGAATTTCCACCCAGGCCGGCAGCTGTGATGACCGGACCGTCGGAGAGCAATACGGCGTTTTCGACGATCTGAGACAGTTCGCGGATGTTTCCCGGATAATCTTTGCGCGCAAGCAGACTGACGGCTTCAGGACTGAAGCCGGAGAGATTTTTCCCGTGGCGCAGGCAGGCGTTTTTCAGAAAATGCGCCGCCAGAAGCGCAATATCCTCCCGGCGTTCCCGAAGCGGCGGCAGACAGATGTACGCCGATTTCAACCGGTACATCAGATCAATGCGGAATTTGCCTTCCTGGCAGGCCGTATCCAGATTGGTGTTGGTTGCGGACACCAGGCGCACATCCACGCACACGGGTTGCTGCGCGCCCAGAGGAATAAACGTTTTATCTTCCAGCACCCGCAGCAGCTTGGATTGCAGACCGATCGGCAATTCCCCGACTTCATCGAGAAACAGCGTTCCGCCGTCGGCCTGTTCAAAAAAGCCCGCATGCGGAGAATCCGCGCCGGTAAAGGCGCCTCTGGCATGTCCGAAAAACTGGCTTTCAAACATGGTGGCCGGAATGGCGGAAACATTGACCGCCACAAACGGACCGGCAGGCGCGGGACCGGCCCGGTGGATGCCGCGGGCCATCAGCTCTTTGCCGGTGCCGGATTCTCCGGTAATCAGAATCGGGTTGCCGCTTCTGGCCATCACCTGCGCGTAGGAAATGAGCGCTTTCATCTGTTTGTCCCCGGTCACCGTGTCGGCAAAAGCGGGGGGAATATCGGGAATTTCACAGCCCGCATTGACGGAAAGCCCCGCCAGCAGGCCTTTTCTTTCATAAGCCCGCTCAATGGACAAAAAGAGCAGATCATTGTCGACGGGCTTGACCAGATAATCGTAAGCGCCCTGACGCATCGCCCGCACGGTGGTCGCGATATCATCCACCGCCGTCAGGATGATAAATTCCGTATGGGGACAGAAGGGTTTGGTGGATTCCAGCACCTGCATCCCGTCGACATCCGGCATGAGCAGATCCAGCAAAACGATGTCGAAATTCTCATTGCGGATTCTTTTGATCGCCTCCCGGCCGTTGTCGCAGGTTTCGACATTCCTGACGCCTCGCCATTTGAGAATTCTTTTCACGGAAGAAAGGGACATGTCTTCGTCGTCAACGAGCAATATCTTCATAACTGCTGCCTCCCCAGGTCATGGATGATCTTGTGAAGTTTATCGATGTTAAACGGTCTGTGCAGCGTATAATCGGGCAGCGCCTCCATCTGCGGCGGCGCTTTGAGCGCTTTGCGGTCCGGAGAATAAAGCATGACCGGCAAAAGAGGATGCTGCGCACGGATTTTTTCCAGAAGCGTCCATCCGTCAAATCCCTTCAGATGAACTTCCGAAATGACCATGTCCACCTCGGGATTTTGCAGCAGGAAATTGAGAATGTCTTCCGGAGTATCCTCGGCTTCCGACCGCCAGATCACGGCGTCGACAAAGTTGGCCTTGAGTTCCTTGAGATATTTGACGTTGTGATCGATGCATAAGATGACAGGGTACAGGTTGATATCCGTCTCGCCGTCGGTCGGCAGATAAATGGAAAAACGGCTGCCTTTGCCGGGGCGCGACAAAACACTGATCAGGCCGTGATGCTCGCGGACCAGTCCGTAGGAGATGGAAAGCCCGAGCCCCGTTCCTTCGCGGTCGCGCCGCGTGGTGAAAAAGGGATCGAAAATGTGACCCAGAATCTCGCGTTCGATTCCCTGCCCGTTGTCCTCGATATCCACGACCACCGCCTTGAGCCGTTCGATATAACGGCAGCGGATTTTGATCGTACCCTTGGTTTGGGCGGGAATGGACTGATGCGCGTTGATCAGCAAATTGGCAATGACCTGCTCGATTTTTTGAAAATGGCCGCTGACGGGAGGAATGCCTTCGGCGATGTCCTGCTCGATTCTGGACACGGTGCGCCGCACCTGAGCGCCGACAATCACCAGAGCCCCCGCAATGATTTCCGGCACGGACACAGGTTTTTTGGGCGCGGCCTCTTCGGTGCGCGAAAACTCTTTGAGCGACGTCACCACACGGCTGATGCGGTTGGCTCCGATTTTGAACGCCTGGATGATCTCGTGCATGCTCGTGCAGACTTCTTCATACGTGAGGCCTCGTTTTTCCCAGTCGGGATGATGCGCGCCGTTGCGCGCAAGAATAATTTCCGCCGTATTCCAGATTTCTTCGAGGACCGGCACGTTGTAAGCAATAAAGCTTACGGGATTGTTGATTTCATGCGCAACACCCGCCACCACTTCGCCCAGCGCCGCCAGCTTGTGCGTCTGCATCATCTGCTGGAGCCGGAGCTCTCCTTCCTGCCTGATGCGCTTGTCCTCCGTGACATCCTGCCAGGCCCCGACAATATAGCCGGTCGAACCGGCGGGCAACTGGACCATCCGCCAGTAATCCGAAAACCAGCGATAGGAATCATCCATGACGCGAAACCGGTAGCTGTAACGGTGCGTCCCTTTGGGGCGCTCGCTTTGCAGTTCGGATACAATGCGATCCCGGTCGTCCCGATGAATGTGATCCACCCAGAAATTTTCATCTTCGATGAAACACTGCGGCGGGTAGCCGGTGATCTCTTCAATGGTGTTGCTCACGAAGGTGACGCCGAAGTTGCCGTCTGCTTTTCTCGTATAAGAAATGATAGGCAGAGACTCCAGAAGAAGCGACAGATGATCCGTAGTCTGCTTAAGTGCTTTCTGGGTTTCATGACGCTCCATAAGCTCCGCCAGAAGCGCTTCGTTGGCGCGGGCCAGCTCCGCCGTGCGCACCTGAACCCGTTTTTCAAGTTCTTCGCGCGCGGCCAGAAGCGCATTTTCCGCTTTCTTGCGTTTGGTGACATCTTCCAGCGTTTCGATGGCGCCAACCAGTTCTCCGGCGGCATTACGGATCACGGCGGCGGTAAATCGCAGCCATTTGCCCTGTTCGCCCAGCTCCGGAAAAAAGTCAGTCGACTCGTAAGCCTCGTCCAGAAGCCGGGATTTGATATACTTTCCTGCGTACCACTCGGCCATTTTTTCGATCTCGCTGTCAACCAGCAGATCGGCCATGCAAGGACGCTTCTGATTGTAAAACGCCCGCCAGTGCTGAGTTGAGCCGATCACATCATCGGCTTTGATATTGCTTAACTCTTCAAGCGCCTTGTTCCAGTAGATAATGTGATGGTCCCTGCCGATCACAAAGGCAGGAATGGGGGAACCGTCGATAATGCTGTGCAACCGCTGCTCGCTCTCCTTGAGCTCTTCATCGATCCGCTGTCTTTTAACTTCCGATTTTTTAAGCTCTTTGAGTTGTTGGCGCAGTTGCCGGACTTCGTATGCCGGGTCATCGTCGAGTTGCCGCCTGTTTTTCATGAACCGCCTCACACCTGAATTTGGAAGTTAGCATGAATCTGATGGTTTGATTGAAAACCCCTTGGGCCGCGATGAAGAATCCACAAAAAGAAGAACGGACTGTAATTTTTAAATAATTTAACGGGGTCCGGAAAAGAAGTCAAATGATTCTTTGGGAAGAAAGGGGCAAGGATGAAGGCTGAAGGCTGAAGGCTGAAGGCTGAAGACTGAAGACTGAAGACTGAAGACTGAAGACTGAAGACTGAAGACTGAAGACTGAAGGCCGAAGACCGAAGACTGAAGACTGAAGACTGAAGACTGAAGACTGAAGACCGAAGACCGAAGGCCGAAGACTGAGGGAAGAAGGATGATGTACTTGTTCATGCTGTTTTCTCATGTATTAATAACCACTGAACCAAAATGAATGGTTTTAGTGGTCAAAATACAACAAATTTTGTAGTCAAACTGATATTTTTTGAAAACAGCCATTAGAAAAAAGAATGCCCTTCAATGTATTATCCATTAATAACAATATATTATAAAATACCTTGCAAATATTAATTATTAATTGTTGAAATGGCATGCAAAATGCTGTTATACTATGTACTACAGGTAGATGAAGTACATCGGACTTGTATATATAAATGTCTAGCAGCCGTTTGACGGAGGAAAAGTCCGTTATAAGGAATCGGAAAATCGGCCGACTTGTAATAGTTGGATTGACAACCGGAATATTCAGATCCTGGGATTGGAGCAGATAAAATGACACAGCAAAACAGCAACAGTCGAAAACCTGCAGTAATTTTAATTATTCTATTAATCATCGTTGCCGTCGGCGCGGCTGTGTACCTCTTGTCAAAAAAAACAGCACCCGCTTCAACCGCGCAGAAAACTGAAACTCTGCAAAAAGAATCCGTTCCGCAGGATTTCGATGATGCCGGCTTCGAAAGAAACGGGAAATGGTACGGCCTGTGCCCCAAAAACTCCGTCCATTCTGTTGAGGATTTCAAAAAAACCGTAACCAACGATCCGATTCTTAAAGCCCATTTTGCGGGTTTTAATTGGGATAACGCCCAGATGGGCAAACTGGAAAAAGCCACCTGGGCCTATGTTTACTATAGAAAAGACAATACGATTTTCCGCAAAAAAACACCGATTTTGCTGCCTACCGGAGACGGGTTTATTACCGATGGCGCTACACAAGTAAGAACACAATGCTGTAACAGTTACGCTGCCGCTCCCTCTATGGCCGCGGCTCCGGCCGCCGGAGAACCCGCAAAGGCGGAAAGCCCGGATCTGGATGCCAATCCCGCTGCGGGATTGCCGCAGCTTTTTGAACCGCTTAATGACTTTGCTCCGGGGAAAAATCTGGTTCAGTATGCGTCAAACGATCCGGTATATCCGACGTACTGTGTAGGAGGCGTCTGCAATCCCCCCTGCCCGCCGCCTCCGCCTCCCCCCTGTCCGCCTTGTCCGCCCTGCCCCTGCAGTCCTGCTGATGCGGCGTCCAAGGAAGGCTCCGCTCCGGCGGCCAATCCAGCCACTCCTGTGCCTGGAGCCATTTCTACGCCTGCGCCGGATAAGGATAAAACCAACACAACAGGTGAAGCCCCAAATCCCGCCATTCCTAATTATTGTTACTGTGAGGCTTGTCCGGAGTGTCCGCCGCCTCCGCCGCCTCCTCCGCCGCCTCCGCCGCCGGTTCCTGAACCGTTTACCGTATTCCTGCTGGGAATCGGTGTCGCATGCCTGCTCGTTTTAGGGTTCGTATTCAGGAAGGCCGGGTTCAATCGCGGATGATGCCGGATTGCATTTTCCCCTGATGTGACTGAAAGGAGCTGTCGCTGGCTTTTTTCCGATCACCGTGGTATTTTGCCGGAAATTTGCGTCTCTGAGAAATCAAAGCGATTAGCGATATACCCCCGGTGGTTCAAAATCGATGAATAAGGCGCCTGAGCGATTAAGACAACGAATAGCCACGATCACCCCTCTCCGGGGGATTGCGTTCATCCTGATCATGCTGGCTGTTTTTTTACAGGCCGATATCGCTTTTTCCGACGATACTTTCCAGATCGATCAAAGCGCCCTGAAGCAGGCAACGGACAAATGGGGTAAAGAAGCACAGTCTCGTCTTTTAGCATGGGAAAATTTAATCCGTTCGGATCGAAACAACTCAGACCGGGAAAAACTGGAAAAAGTCAATGCCTTCATGAATAAAATACCCTATGGCGAGGACATCGGCATCTGGGGCGTTGCGGATTACTGGGCAACACCTGTGGAGTTCCTGGGGAGAGGAGCAGGCGACTGCGAGGATTATGCAATAGCGAAGTATTTTACACTCCGGACGATGGGCATTCCCGATCAAAAGTTAAGAGTGACCTACGTCAAAGCGATGCAACTCGACAGAACCCACATGGTATTGACGTATGTGAATAAACCGGGGGACGAGCCTCTGGTTCTCGATAATCTGGATAAATCCATTAAACCGGCCTCCGAGCGACACGACCTGATTCCCATTTTCAGTTTCAACGGCACCGAGCTCTGGATGGCCCAGCAGCGTGGTCAGGGAGAATCAACCGACAGCAGTCGTCTTAAGCCCTGGCGTAATCTTTTAAAGAGAATGTCGGAACACAAATCGTAAAGGATTTACTATGACGCTCTATCGACAACTGATCATTTTTACATTCGTGCTTTTCTTCGTTCTGCTGGCGGGAACGTGGATGGTCACTTTTCAAAACAACCGAACGTTTGTGATCAACCAGTTAAGTTCTCACGCGCAGGACACGGCCACCTCTCTGGCGCTGGCGATCTCACAGCATCCTGTCGAGAAAGACAGCGTGCGCATGGAAGCCATGATCGACGCCGTTTTCGACCGGGGATATTATGAAATCATCAAACTGACCGACCTAGACGGCAAAGTCGTGAGCGAGCGCAAACTCAATATTGCCATGGAAGGCGTTCCGAAATGGTTTGTGCTTCTGGCGCCTATCGAAACACCGGAAGCAACTTCCAATATCAACACGGGCTGGCGTCAGACCGGCGCCATTTACGTCAAAAGCCATCCCGGCTACGCATATCAGACCCTGTGGCTGTCCAGCATCCGCACAACAATCCTCTTCGTTGTGTGCGGCATCTTTGTGATTCTGGCCGGCGCCTGGGGATTGCGCAGGATTCTTCTACCGCTGGCGCGCGTCGAAGAGCAGGCGGACGCCATTTGCAGAAAAGAATACAATTATCAGGACGTCCTCCCCCGCACGAAGGAACTCCGGCAGGTGGTCATCGCCATGAACCGTATGGTTAAAAAAGTACAGGCGATGTTCGAAGAACAGGTTGCCGTCGTCGAAGAATTCCGCAGGCATGCCTATTATGACGCGCTCACCGGTCTGGGCAACCGCCGTTATCTGGAAAGTCGGACACAGGCGTATCTGGAAGAGCGCGACGGAACCGCCAAGGGCGTTTTACTGCTCGTCCAGTTAAATGACCTCACCTCACTCAATCAGGCTAAAGGCCTTGAAGCCGGCGACACATTATTAAAGAACACGGCCAGAATCCTTCAGGAAACGATGAAGCCCTATTCCAATTCCGTCCTGGCGCGGCTGACCGGCGGCGATTTTTGCATTTTTCTGCCGGACGCTCTGCCGGGGGATGCCGAATTGGTCGTCGCTGATGTGACCAATAAGTTATGCGAACTTGCCCCGCTGCATATTCAGGGCATGGACAATATTGCTCATGCCGGCGCTGTCACATTTGCGCACCCCGCCGCCCTCGGACTGCTTCTGGCCGAAGCGGACAGAGCTCTGCGCCTGGCGCAACAAACCGCGCCCAACAACTGGCACGTCATCGCAATGACGGATGACGCAGAAAAAATCCCCGCCGGACAACAGCAATGGAAAGCCGCGCTGGAAAAGGTTCTGCATGAACGCAGAATTAATCTCGTGGTTCAGCCGGTTGTGCAAACAACGGATAAAAGCTCCATTGTTCACCTTGAAATCTTTTCCCGGATTATTCTGCAGGAAGAAGGCCGGATATTCAGCGCCGACCGTTTCCTGCCCTATGCCGAAAGGCTTGGCCTTACTCCGCTTCTGGATCGCATCGTTCTGGAAGAGGTCCTGAAGCTGGACCGCAAACGGCAGCATTTCGATCATGTGGCGGTCAATATTTCACCCGCATCGCTTTCCGATTCCGCTTTTATGGAATGGATACGCAGTGCGTTACCGAATGCTTCTGCATCCGCACCGCGCATCACCTTTGAATTCCCTGAATTTGCCGCCATTCGCAATCTGCCTTTAATTCGGGAATTCCAGATATTTGTCCAAAATTGCGGTCATGCCATCGCGATTGATCATTTTGGCGAGGGACTGTCGAATTTTGCCTATCTCCACTCTCTTCACCCGGAATATGTAAAAATCAGCAGAGCCTATACGGGAGAAATTAAAGACGCTGAAAGCGACATGCGGTTTTTCATCGCGTCGCTGTGCACGATCGCGCACAGCGTTGATGTATCGGTCATAGCGGAAGGCGTCGAAACCGAACTGCAGTATGAACTCTTAGGAGAGATGAACATTGACGGTGCTCAGGGATTCTTCATCGAAACGCCAAAGCCGATTGCGTCTTATCTTAAGGAACGTTAGGTTCAGGGATTTCAGCAGGGAATGGTTTTAAACCATTCCCTACTGGCCGACAGCCTACAGCCTGTCAGCCTTGTTTTTTTTCCACACCCTTTTCAATCTCAGTGAGTTGCTGACCACCGAAACGGAACTGAAAGCCATGGCGGCTGCGGCAAATTCCGGATTGAGCAAAATGCCGAAGGCCGGGTATAAAACGCCGGCGGCAATCGGAATGCCGATAATGTTGTAGATAAACGCCCAGAAAAGATTCTGTTTAATGATGCGCATCGTGGCTAACGACAGGCTGATCGCTTCCGGCACAGTACGCAGGTCGTCACGAATCAACGTGATGTCGGCGGCCTCGATAGCCACATCGGTTCCGGCCCCGATGGCAATGCCCACATCGGCCGCAGCCAGCGCCGGTGCGTCGTTGATGCCGTCGCCAACCATCGCCACCACTTCACCGGCCGCCTGCAGCTTGCGAATTTCTTCGGCTTTATTCCCGGGCAGAACGCCCGCAAGAACGTAATCGATGCCCAGTTGAGCGGCAATGCTTTTGGCCGTGCCCGCGTTGTCACCTGTGACCATGGCGACCTTCAAACCTCTGCCTTTCAAACTCTCCACGGCCTTTTTTGCCGACTCTTTCGGAACGTCGGCCAGTGCAATGAGCCCCATAATATTTTTATTTCGAGCCACATACACAGTGGTTTTGCCTTCGGAAGCCCAGGCGGTGGCCTTCCCCAGCAGGGATTCCACGGCAATGGCCTGACTTTCCATAAGCGCCTGATTGCCGATGAGGCAGGACTCCCCGTTTATTTCCGCTTTCGCGCCCAACCCTGAAAGCGCCTCGAATCCGGATGCGGCAGGTAAGGACAGTCGCTCCTCTTTTGCCTTTTGCAGGATCGCTCTCGCCAGAGGATGTTCCGATGCCTGCTCCAGAGCGGCGGCAAACTCCAGGATCTGGTTTGCCTCAAAACCATCGGCAGGCATAATATCCGTCATTTGCGGTTCTCCGCGCGTGAGCGTCCCGGTTTTATCAAAGACGACAACGCTGAGCTTGTGGATCTTTTCCAGCGCCTCTCCGCCCCGTATCAGGATACCGCTTTGCGCGCCCAGACCTGTGCCCACCATAATGGCCGTGGGGGTGGCAAGCCCCAGGGCGCAGGGACAGGCTATAACCAGCACGGAGACAAAATTGATCAGCGCCCGGCTGAAACCGGCATCCGCCGGAAGAAAGTACCAGACGGCAAATGTAACCAGCGCGATTGCAAAAACGGCCGGCACAAATACGGAAGCCACCCGATCCGCCAGGCGCTGAATGGGGGCTTTGGAGCCTTGCGCTTCTTCCACCATCCGGATGATGTGCGCGAGCATCGTTTCAGCGCCGACGCCCGTGGCCTCCATCGTGAAGCTCCCCGTCTTATTGATGGTCGCGGCAAACACCTTCTGGCCCGGTGCTTTGGAGACCGGCATGCTCTCGCCGGTCAGCATGGCTTCATCCACACTTGATGAACCTGTTAAGACCATGCCGTCGACAGGTATTTTTTCTCCGGGCCGCAGCACAATCACATCGCCGGCCTGAAGCGCTTCCACGGGCACCTCGAATTCGGCGTCCTGGCGAAGCACGCGCGCGGTTTTGGGCGCAAGGCCGATGAGCTTTTTAATCGCCTCGGACGTCTTTCCTTTGGCTTTGGCCTCCAGCAGCCTCCCCAGAAGCACAAGGGTGATAATCATGGCCGCGCCGTCGTAGTATACATGAGGGGCGACGCCCGCACGTTCGAAAAAATGCGGAAAGAATGTCGCAACAGATGAATAGGCATAGGCGGAAAAGGCCCCGACGGCCACCAGCGTATTCATATCGGATGTTTTTTGCTTTGCGGCTTTCCAGGCGCCCCGGAAAAACCGGCTGCCGACCCAGAAGATAGCCGGCGCCGTAAGCGCAAACATCATCCAGAGCATGATACTTCGGGGAATGGCATGCAGAAAACCAAACCAGTGCTGCATTGATCCGAAAAAGATGATGATGCTCAGCAATGCGCCGCAGGAGACTTTTAATTTCAACTCCCGAAGTTCACTTGCCCGCGCCGCTTCGATCGGATCAACTGTTGTATCCGTCATTTCTCCCAGGAATTCATATCCCTGTT
Source organism: Smithellaceae bacterium (assembly GCA_963682105.1). GTDB lineage: Bacteria > Desulfobacterota > Syntrophia > Syntrophales > Smithellaceae > UBA8904. The sequence continues at coordinate 4,369,897 of OY821638.1, read as the reverse complement.
CGGTAATTGCCCCGGCCAGCGCATCCAAACCCGCCCATCGATCCCCGTGAGTAACGGTTGCGCGGGCTGTCGCCAGATTGACATTCACATCTATGACGCCTTCAACTTCTTTGAGCGCATTTTCCACGCGTCGAACGCAGGCGGCGCATGTCATACCGCCGACGGATACAGTCACCTTCTTTTGACCGGCGGCCTTGTCATCCACAAACGCTTCATATCCGAGCTCGCTAACGGTTTTCTGCAGCACTTCAACATCCGTTCGGCTGCGGTCATACTCCACCAGCGCCTTTTCCGTCGCAAAATTGACTGTTGCGGAAATCACGCCCGGAACCTGACGCAAACCTTCCTCCACGCGCCGGACGCAGGTGGCGCAAGTCATCCCGCGAATGTCAAACCGGACCTTATCCGACAACTTCGTAACCCGCCTTTTTTACAACTGCGGCGATAACCGCGACATCTACAGGTTTTGCTTCTTCATACGATGCCATCCCTGTCTTCAGATCCACTTCAACTTTTGTTATGCCATCCACAGCGGAGAGTGCTTTGGTTACCGCCATGACGCAATGCTGACAACTCATCCCCTTTATTTTTATTTTTTTCATGCAGAACCTCCCTCGATAGGATTGTTGAGACTTAAAATAATCGTTTTCAAACGGATAGCAAGAACCAAAAACATTTATTTTTCATATCGCGCTTGATAAATAATAAACATCCTGTATAATTATACTCTTAGAGGAGACCTATGATCATACGCTGCTGGGGAGCCCGGGGCTCCATACCGACTTCCGGAAAAAATTATTTGCGTTACGGAGGCAACACAACCTGTCTGGAAATACGCAATTCGCAGGGTGATATTTTAATGGTTGACGCCGGCTCCGGAATCCGCGAAGCGGGCAATGCCTTGCTGACCGAGGGCCGCAACGATTTCACATTGATCCTGACACACGCGCACTGGGATCATATTATGGGGTTCCCGTTCTTCAAACCGTTGTACCGGAAAAAAACCAACCTGAACATTTGGGGATGTTCATTTGCGCAGGATTCCATCAGGGAAATGCTGGCGCGCGTGATGTCCGCTCCTTATTTTCCGATCACCTACGATGAAGTTCTCGCCAATATCAATTATCAAGCCACCTGTGACGGCGAGTACCGCCTGGGAGATATGACCATCACGCCGATTGCGCTCAGCCACCCCAATCAGGGCAACGGATACAAGTTTTCCCAAAACGGCAAACATGTTGTTTTCCTCACCGACAATGAACTGGGGCTTCGGCATCAGGGAGGGCTTGATTTCAGCGATTATCTGGACTTCTGCAGGGGCGCCGATCTGCTGATTCACGATGCTGAATACCTTGACAAAGAATATCCGAAACGGCGCGGGTGGGGACATTCCACCATCGAACAGGCGACCAAACTGGCCATCGAGGCAGGCGTCAGGCAACTGGGGCTTTTCCATCACAATCAGGATCGTCACGACGACGATGTTGACGATATGGTTGCCCGGTGTCAAAGCATCATCGCCAAACATGAGTCCGCGCTGGATTGTTTCGCCGTCTGTCAGTCGATGGAAATAGCGCTGTAGTTTTTTACAGGATCAAACTTTCTCTTTTCAATGTTACCGGAGGAAATACCATGCTGATCATTGCGCATCTGTCTTTGATGATCGCCGCCCTGCTGTGTCTGACGGCGGGCGTCGGCATCGCCATGTTCGGCCGCCGGAAAAAGAACTGGCTTGCTCTCCACAAAAGACTCAATTCCACCGGGGGCCTGATCTTAATCGCCGGCGGCGCCGCGGCTTTTGTCAATGTCGTTGTCTCCGAAGGTCTTCATTTAGCAGGGCTCCATCAATGGTTCGGATTGACGGCGATCATTCTGTGCAACATAACCTGGGGACTTGGCATCTATTCCTTTAAAGCCAAAAACAAGGCGGCCGTTCGCGCCATTCACCGCCGCTCGGGAAGACTGGCGATTATTTTCATGCTTGCCGCCCTTGTCCTGGGCTTAAACATCATGGGTGTTTTCTAACGATGTTTCTTCCGACGACGCCCGAAGAATTAAAAAAGGCCCGATGGGATTATCCGGATATCATCCTGGTTACAGGCGACGCATACATTGACAGCCCGCACATCGGCGTTGCGGTCATCGGACGGGTGCTTGCGGATAAAGGCTATCGTGTGGGCATCATCGCTCAGCCGGATTTAAAAAATGCAACGGACATTACTCGACTGGGAGAACCGCGGCTGTTCTGGGGAATCACCGGCGGCTGCATGGATTCTCTGGTGGCCAATTACACGGCCATGAAAAAAAAGCGCCGTGAAGACGATCTGACTCCCGGCGGGAAAAACATCCGCAGGCCTGATCGGGCCGTCATTGCTTATGCGAATCTTATCCGGCGGCACTTCAAAAACACCCGGCCGATTGTACTGGGCGGCGTGGAAGCCAGCCTGCGCAGAATCGCCCACTACGACTACTGGAGCGATTCCATCCGCCGGGCCATTTTGTTTGACACCCGCGCCGACATCCTGGCCTACGGCATGGCGGAGCGTGCAATCGTTGAAATCGCGCAAAGACTGGCCGCAGACCTTGACCTCAAAGACATCCGCGGCACCTGTGCCATTGAAACCAAGCCGCCGGAGGGCTATCTGGAATTGCCGTCTTACGAAAAAGCCGCCGCGGATAAAAGTGCCTTTGTGCAGATGTTTACAATTTTCGCCGCCGAAAACGATCCCGTTACGGCGCACGGCCTTTATCAACAGCATGCCAACCGCTTTCTCGTTCATCATCCGCCCCAGCCGCATTTGTCCACAGCCGAACTGGACGCGGTTTATGCACTGGACTACTCGCGCAGGGTTCACCCGTTTTATGCTGCGCAGGGTAAAGTCCGCGCCATGGACACGATTGCCACCTCCTTAACGATCCATCGCGGCTGCTTCGGCGAATGCCGGTTTTGCTCGATTGCCCTGCACGAAGGACGGACGATCATCAGCCGCAGCGAAGAAGCGATTTTAGCCGAGGCGCGAAAGATCTCCGCCCATCCTGATTTCAAAGGCTTTATTGCCGATGTCGGCGGCGCAACAGCCAATATGTATGGCATCGATTGCGCCCGTAAAAGCACGAAAGGCGCCTGTCCGGACAAACACTGCCTGTTTCCTCAGGTCTGCACCTCATTGAAAAACGATCATTCCAGGCAAATCCGGCTGCTTTCGAATCTGCGCAAAATTCCCGGTGTAAAAAAAGCATTTGTGGCATCCGGCATCCGTCACGATTTGCTCCTGGCTGACCGAAAGCATGCGCCGGCCTATCTGCGGGAGCTCGCCGGACATCACATCTCCGGTCAGCTCAAAATCGCGCCGGAACATGCATCGCCTGACGTGCTCACACTCATGGCGAAACCGGGGATTCAATCCCTGATCGATTTTAAGAATCTGTTCGAAAAGATAAATTCAGAGACGGGACAAAAGCAGTTCCTGACCTATTATTTCATCGCCGCTCATCCGGGGTGCACGGAAGAAAACATGCGCGAACTCAAATCCTTCGTCAGCCGCGAACTCAAAACATTCCCCGAGCAGGTCCAGATTTACACCCCCCTGCCCTCCACCTGGTCGGCGCTGCTGTACTGGACGGGCACCGATCCTGTAAGCGGACAAAAGATATTCGTGGAAAAAGATCCGGCTAAAAAGCAGAAGCAGAAGGATATTGTCACGGGAGAGAAGGTGCAAGGTGCAAGGTTCAAGGTGCAAGGTGCAAGGGCACCGAAGCACATTTTAAAATAAGATGCCGAAGGCCACAGATAAACCTTGAACCTTTATCCTTGAACCTTGTACCTTCTTTTCAAGTCCTGCCGTATCTGTCTTCCAGCCTTTCAATATCATCCTCTCCGAAATACGTACCGGTCTGGACTTCGATAACGACCAGAGCGGTGTCGGATGTATTTTCCAGACGGTGTGTTGCTCCCAGCGGAATATCAACCGTGCAGCCTCCCTCAAGCATATGCAGACGGTTGTCGATGGTCGCCCGGCCTTTTCCGGAAACGGCATACCAGTGTTCAGCGCGATTTTGGTGGCGCTGAAGGCTCAAACATCCCCCCGGCTCCACCACAATTCTTTTGACTTTATGATCCGGCGCATCAGACAAAACCTCAAAATAGCCCCATGGGCGTTTACCGCTGTCTTCCATTTAATTATACCTCTACTGTCCAAAACCCTTTTTCTTGACTACCGGCATCCTTACATTCTATAGTAACAATATAAGAGGATTATGACAATACAATATACACTCAAAAGAAGCAGGAAAAGAAAGAAAACCATCTCCCTCCAAATCGGCAAAAGCGCGGAACTGACCGTTTACGCGCCTTACTTCACTCCGGTTTCGGAAATCTCCCGTTTCCTGGAAGAAAAACAAAGCTGGATTGACAGAGCCGTTCGCAGGCAATCCGAAATCCGTCCCGAAGAACAGATCAAGGAATATCAGACGGGAGAGCTTTTCTATTTTCTTGGGAAGCCCTACGCACTCACCGCCTATTTTGAACCGCTGGAAAATCAGGGCGTGATGTTCTGGGACAACCGTTTTTTCCTCAACTGCCCCGATAACCATGCAATGCGCAGGCAATACTTTGAAATCTGGTACAAAAAGAAAGCGCAGGTTCACCTTCCCGCACGCGTAGAGCATTTCAGCGGAATTCACCATCTGACGCCCCGCGGCGTCCGCATCACAAAAGCTGAACAGCGCTGGGGGTCCTGTTCGCCGGACAATGCCCTTGCGCTGAGCTTTCGCCTGATGATGGCGCCGCCCGATGTCATCGATTATGTCGTCATTCACGAACTGATGCACATCCGCCAGAAAAATCATTCTTCAAAATTCTGGCGCTTGGTGATAGAAGCAATGCCTCAGTATCAGGCACACAGGCGCTGGCTTCGGGATCACCAGCATCTGTTTTCTCTGTAACCAGGCGTCCGAAAGGTTTTAGAAAGTTTATGATATGAATATCTGCGAAAACATTAGTTTGAAGCATCAGCCATTTTTGTCCACGCGATTCCGGCAAATGAATTTGAATCTCTCGGATTTCACATTCGCCAACATTTATCTTTTCCGCAATATCTGCCGTTATGAAATTCTCACCAGAGATTGCGGCACTTTTATTTCGGCATATAACCGCTGCGATCAAAACTATATCATGCCGCTGGACTTCCCGAAGGACTGTTCCACGGATACATTTCGGGAATTGCTGGATCACCGCCGTTTCTTTTTCCCGATTCCCGAAGAATGGCTGCCTCTTTTTCCGACCGACCTTTTTGATGTCATCTGGGATGACGGCGAATCGGACTATATTTACCAGACCAAAAATCTGGCCTCGTTTTCAGGGAAAACATTTACGCGTCACCGTAATCACCTCAATCAGTTTTTCGGCGCCTATCAGCCTGAAGACCGGCCTCTGGGGCCTGAAAATTTAAATGACGGTCGGGAAATATTGACGCAATGGCAGAACGAATCGCGCCTGTCCGCAGGTAAAACCGATTTCGCCGTCTGCGAAGAAGCGCTCCGGAAATTTACCGAACTTGCGCTTTGGGGAACAATATATTACATAGATAAGAAACCGGCCGGCTTCATTATCGGCGAAGCGCTCAACCCCGATATGTTCTGCCTGCATTTTGCCAAAGCGTCCAAAGACTATCACGGCATCTATGAATTCATGTTCAACGATACGGCGAAAAAACTGGAGGCGCAATACCGCTATCTGAACTTTGAAGAAGATATGGGCAATAAAAATCTGCGAAAAACGAAAAGCTCATATGGACCGGAGCGCATTATCCGAAAATATCGTATCAGTTTGAAACATGGAGTCGCATGACGAATTCAACGGTTATCACCGATTTACGCGAAGGCGATCAGGGCGTCATCCATGCCATTGAAGGGGATACGTCTCTGACCAGCCGTCTGGCCGGGATGGGGCTGGTCTCAGGCCGTCGTTTCCGCATCGCGCAGATGAGCGGCGGCATGGTGGTGATTTCCATATCGGGCACCCGCATCGCTTTAGGCCGCGCAGAAGCCTCCAAAATAAAAGTCTATCGTATCGACCCCAACGACGATACCTGCCTTCCTCCCGTTGAAAAAGAAATCTCCGTCGCGCTGGTCGGCCAGCCCAACGTCGGCAAGTCAACCGTGTTCAACATCCTGACCGGCCTTTCGCAGCATGTGGGAAACTGGCCGGGAAAAACGGTGGAAAAAAAGGAAGGCGTCCATCGCGCCGACGACGTTTTAATGCGGCTGGTGGACCTGCCGGGCACTTACAGCCTGACGTCATTTTCAGAAGAAGAACGGGTGACCCGCGATTATATTATCAATGCAAAACCCGATCTGACCGTGCTGGTGCTCAACGCCGCCGCACTGGAGAGGAGTCTTTATCTGCTGGCGGAAGTGCTTCTTTTGACCCGCCAGGTGATTGTCGCCATCAATATGCTGGATGTCGCCGAGGCGCAGGGGACACAGATCGACGCCAAAGCGCTCCAGGATTCGCTGGGCCTGCCGGTGATTCCGATGGTGGCCAAACGCAACAACGGTGTGAAAGAACTGGTCGAGCAAATAAAGGAACTCGCCTCCTGCGACCGGCAATTCCAGCCTCAATTGCCGGAAGTTTCCGCCGACCATGAGGACATTTATCAGAAGATCCTGCAAATCATTCAGCCCTATATCCATGAGCCTTACACACCCCAATGGGCGTCTGTGAAACTCATGGAAGGCGATCCGGAAGTATCGGCCATGGTGGAACGCGAGGCGCAACCGGACGATTGGAAAACCATTCTGGGGCTTCTAAGCAAGCATGAAGATGCGCTGCATGCCGTCGTCAACGGCCGCTACGACTGGATTGAAAAAATGACCCGTGCTGCGGTGTCCCACTTTAAAATGGGCGAGGTGGTTCTCACCGACCGCATCGATCATATTCTGACACGTCCTGTTTTCGGCATCCCGATCCTGCTGGCGGTCATGGCCTTTGTTTTCTTTCTGACCTACAGTGTGGGCGTCCCCCTGCAGGAGTTGCTGGCCGAAGGCGTCAATGCGTTCGGACAGTGGCTGATTCCCTTTACCGCTTCATGGCCGAAATGGCTGGCTCGCATGGCCATTGACGGCGTCATCGGCGGCGCAGGCTCCGTCATCACCTTTCTGCCCGTCTTACTGATCTTCTTTGCCGTGATGGCCTTCCTGGAAGACGTAGGCTACATGGCGCGGGCCGCGTTTGTCATGGACCGCATCATGCATCTGGTCGGCCTGCACGGAAAAAGTTTTATCCCCATGTGCCTGGGATTCGGCTGCAACGTACCCGCCGTGCTGGGAACCCGGATTATCGAAACGCATAAGGCGCGGATGATCACGCTGTTTCTGATTCCTTTTGTCCCCTGTGCCTCAAGACTTGCAGTGCTGACGCTGGTTTCCGCCGCCATTTTCAAAGAGCAGGCCTTTTATGTATCCTGGGGCATTCTGGCTTTGAATATCGCCGCACTGGGGGTTGCCGGTATATTCGTCAATAAAACCATCTGGAAGCAGGATGCTCCCTTCATTATGGAATTGCCGATCTATCATACGCCGGATCTGAAAACGATCGGCATGGTCATCTGGTCCCGAACCGTCTCTTTTATCCGGAAAGCCGGAACCGTTATTCTGGGCGTCTCGCTCGTTGTCTGGTTTTTATCTTATTTCCCGACAGGCAATGTCGATCAAAGCTGGCTTGCCACGCTGGGAAGATTGATCGCGCCGGTGGGCATCCCGCTGGGTCTGGACTGGAAAATGATTACCGCGCTTTTGACTGGTCTGGTCGCCAAGGAAAACGTCGTCGCTACGCTGGGTGTACTTTATTCCGTCGGGAAGGACGGCCTGGCGGTGGTCCTGCCCACGGTGATGAGTTCCGCCTCCGCTGCCGCATTTCTGGTCGTCATGATGCTTTTCATACCCTGCGCCGGAACCGTTGCCGTTTTGCGCCAGGAAATGAAAAGCAATAAATGGTTTTACGCCACCATCATCATGACGCTGGTTGTGTCGTACGTGGGCGGAATGGCAGCGTATCAACTCTTCAGGATTTTAGGCTGACACTCTGAAACCTATTGAAACCATTTTTTTCTGCGCCCCAGAGAGCCGTTTGGGGTGCGAAATAATCGTTTAAAAACTCCTTTTTTCATTTGAAAATCGTAAAGGCCTTTTTCTCTTTTGAGGGCCTGCTCAAGCTCGATGTCCTTAAGGCTCGGATAATTGGCCAGATCATCGATCAGCAATTTGGGTTCGTGCCTGCTTCCCTGACCTGGTGCAGAGATGACCGGTGATTGATCATGCCTTGCCGATACTCTTGCCACGGCATCCTCCCGCCTGACATGTTTTGAGCCCGGAAGCCTGGAACTATGTTTTTTTAGGGTTTGAATGGCTTTTTCGACAATGACGGAGTAACTCTCCCCGGTCTGCTCCTTCTTCTCGGCAAGAATTCCGCGAGCTTCAGGGGATAGTAATACGGTTATCGACGTCTTTCCTTCGGCTTTCTGCCGGTCACGCCAGTCCCGTACCCTATCTGATTGTTTTTTCATGCATTCCACCCGTTACAAGTAACACAACGATGCGTCGCTTGTAACATTGGCGGCTCAATTTATCAAGTATTATTGTCCGTATTATTCAAATCAAAACATTGAAGCGCTACCAACACAATCTGATGATCTCCGAATTAAATCAATATTTCTTACACATTACAATACAAGATCCCGGCAGAATAGCCTTGTTATCCATTACAACAGCTTATGCCCTTGTCCCTCCATACCTTTAGCCATCGATCTTTTCCAACTCCATAATTCTCTTGCGCAGAACATCGGGGATGGGGACTTTTTTGTTGTTGCGGTAGTCGTAGGTGACAACCACACCCTCGCCATCGGCGGCGATTCGTTTGTGTTTCGTACTGAAGACCTCGTAGCCCATCACGACCCTGTCTTCTTCCATACTGAGGATTTTGGCTCCGACGATGATCGTATCCGGGAACTGTAAAGGCATTTTGAACCGGCATTCGGTGGAGGCCAGAATCGGCCCGATCCCAGTTTCGCGTGAATATTCCATCATCTTGAGACGGTTGAAATATTCAATTCTGATGGTTTCAAAATACCGGAAATAGATAATATTGTTAACATGCCCCATGGCGTCCATTTCGCCCCACGCCACCGGAACGTTCATCGTTACGGTACAGGCTGATAATACATCGTCCGGCATATACTCTCCTTTATTCTTTATTTTTTAAGATGCTGACTCTATAACCCGTTTTGAGAAAATATAATACCGGAAGGTTCAACAGGCAATGCAGTCTGTTCAATAAATAAATTTTTTCCGTCTCCGGTGCGCCCGTTTGATTGCCGGCCGAGCGCCCCTCCGCGATCATCCCCCGGAAGATTCAACTAAATGCTTGTATTATCCGATGATATCATTTAGAAATCGATTAAATTGCTACCAGAACAGAGTTTTGTAATCTATGAAGAAGAGAATATTTATCGGTTTTCTGCTGATTTTAATCGTTGTCGGTGTGGCCGGTTATCTTTACCGGGAACCTTTTTTGGCGAAAGCGGGACAGTTTATGGCGCCGCAGAGCAATGATACGGCAGACGTCGTGATTCTGGAGGGGGCGTCTTACATCTATTCCGGCTTTATTCAAAAAGGAATGGAAATGCTTGCGGGCGGAAAAGCAAAGAAAATGATTGTCGTCATCCACCGAATCGCCCCTGCGCATCACCCATTCGGCGTTAACGGCGATTACCCCGATGCTGTACGGCAAAAGCTGAAGGAAATCGGATTAAAAGAGGATCAGTTCAAAATAGTTGTCACTCCGCTGCGTAATCCTGTGACGTTGACAGAAGCTCAATTTGTCTTTAAAGATCTTGAATCCGAAAAAATTTCCAGCGCGATTCTGGTAGCTCAATCTTTCCATACCCGACGAAGCTATCTGGCCTACGCTTATGTCGCTGAGCCCCTGAAAGTTAAAATCTATCCACTGGCCGGTTTCACGGATTTCAAAATGGAAAGATGGTGGACCACCGATCCGGGATGGCGGGAATTTTTATCCGAGTCCGGCAAACTGTTTTATTACCTGGTCTTTGGTCACATCCCTTTCAAATTTTCTTACTAAGACAAAAGGAAAACTCCATGAGAATCATTTATGCAGCCGATGTTCACGGCGCCTTTGACCGGGTCAAAATGCTCCTGTCCGAGACCATGGCGGATGTTTATATTATCGCCGGCGATCTGATCGATATTCCGTTCTACAACATGAACACCGCCATCAATTACCATGAGCTGCAATCCTATTTTCACGGCCTGCGCGTCCGGATGCACAAGGAATCGATGATCATCGAAGATTTTGTCGATGAATTGCTCAACAGCCCGGACATTTCGGTTGAAATTGAGGAAAACGGCACAAAGTATCAGCAATATACCATCCGCGCCCGCCGGGTGCTCCAGCAAAAATACAAGGTGCTGGAAAATATTCTGGCCACCAAGCAAAAGTCTCAGGTCTTTGCCCTGCCCGGCAATTACGATATGGATTTGAAATACACGTCGCTGCACGAGCGCGATCTTCACATGCACTGGCACAACATCCGGGATATGAAAATTGCAGGTTACGGCGGCGCCGAAATCTGGACGCCGGGAATCCCCGAACGTTATGTCGTGCGTTACCGGGGCAGCCTGCCTTTTGAAAGCGGCAATAATGCCATGTACAACTTTTTCAAAGCGGTGAAACCTCAGATTCTCGTCAGCCACCAGCCGGCCCACGGCGTTCACGACCGCGTCAATCAGTTTGGAACCTCCGGAACAACGGCCCTGCGGTATTATTGCGACCATAATCCGGTCCTGCTTTGTCTGACCGGCCATGTCCATATGGACTGGGGATTCCAGATCAGCGAAAATACCATCTATCTGAATCCGTCCAATTTCGGAGAAGTCACTACGCTGACCGGCAATGTTGCGGAAGGCGGTTTCTTCTACGCGATCGAACTGGATGAAGACGAAGGAGAAGTTCGGAAAATCATTTTCAAGAAACTCGTCGAAGACCGGATTCACGATATCGCCGATTACTATAAAAAAGACGGCCACTGGCAGGAATTCCTGGTCGATCCTGAGCGATACGCGGCCCGCCGGGAAGGCCGTAATTACGACATGAAGGAAACCAAAGTATCTCACATTCCGGAAGTGCAGCTCTACAATGAGATCAAGCAATTCTACCGCGCCTTCCAGACGGAAGCCACGGAGGAGCGATTACAGAAACTCGAACAAATCGCCGGGCTGATCGACGAGCAGGTGCAAGGTGATATCGCCATGGATGTCATGGGCTCCACCAATATGGGCCTTTGCGAAAATACGTCAGACATTGATTTTGTCGTGTACGTCCGATGCATCCCCGGCTTCACGGACGACATTCAATCCTGCATGCAGTATAAAGACGCGGAAAAGATCATTGATTCGATTCTGAAGCCGGACTATGCCTTTCAGATCATGGATACCGTGGACCTCAATGTCGTCGAAAAAGCCATCCGGGAACGCGACTATGAAAACGAAATGGCCATGCGTTTTGTCGCTTACCGCGCCATTTGCCGCCCGATCAACTATCGTTTCATTGCCCCCGTTGAAGATCTGCTCAATTCGGATATGGATTACCGCAAAGAGCTCGAAGGAAGCATCCGCTCCTATTTCCGCATCTTTATCAACACCTCCGAGCACACACGGTCATTCAAAAAGTATGAAAGCCGGATTCGGGAAATCGGCATTCGGCTGCCCGATTCCATCCGGCAGAAAATCAAAGCCTACTTCCACCAGGACATGGACGTCAAAGAATGTGATTTGAATCCCGAAGATGAGCCATCGGAAAGTTAGACGATATTCATCCCCAGCAGTTTAACGGAATCGTTAAACAGCACGGACATGCTTTTATCGGAAAGGATTTTTTCCACAAACCCCACGCCGAATTTCGGATGATTGATGATATCATTTGCTTTGTAGATTTCTCGAATCGAATACTCTAGTGCGGCAGCATCCGGCTGACGGTTGCGGATTTTAAGATCCCATTGCAGGGCGGCCTGGCTTTCTGAAAGGGCTGCTTTCGGGACGCCCGCTTTTTTCGGAGAGGCGGCCTTTCCGGCAATCGTCCGTTCGCTTTTTTCACTCTTCTTTACCGCTCCGGTCGTGGGGCGGTATTTATGCTCCGCGCCGCAGGTTTTACACTTGACGCGGTTGACCGCGCCATTGACTTTGAACAAAATCACATGGGCCAGAAGCAATTTGCATTTCAAGCAATAGGCGTCAATATTATCACCAACAGAAGGCACAAAAATCTCCTTACATTTTAATAGGGGGCTGGCTATATCAGATTAACCGGGGATGTTCTAATAAATATTCACCTGAGGCGGAAATATTTTCCGATCATCAACGAGATTAAATAGTTGCCGCAAGCACCGCCGCCCCGAGAGCGCCGTTTTGCTGTGCGTAAGGCGAGACGCTAATCTTAACACCCAGTTTTTTGGATAGCGCCGCGACGACGCCTGTATTTCGCGCAACACCGCCGGTGATCATCACGGGCTCGTCAACGCCGACTCGCGCCAGCATGGCCGAGACGCGGACCGCGATGGACTCATGAATGCCGGCAATGATATCCATCCGCTTTTCCCCACGGGCAATGAGCGAAATCACTTCCGATTCCGCAAAGACGGTGCACAGACTGCTGATTTTGGCAGGCTGCGCTGATTGCAGCGACATCGCGCCGAATTCATCCAGATTGACTTCCAGCGCCCGCGCCATCACTTCCAGAAACCGGCCGGTTCCCGCCGCGCATTTATCATTCATGACAAAATTTTTTACTTTTCCCCTGTCGTCGAGCACAATGGCTTTGGAATCCTGTCCGCCGATATCGATGATCGTTCGAATCTTCGAATCTAAAAAATGCGCTCCGGCGGCATGCGCCATAATTTCCGTAAACGATTTATCCGCAAACTTCACCGAATTGCGCCCGTAGCCGGTGGAGACGATTTTAGAAATGGAGGATTTTTCAAGGCCGGCATCGGAGAGCAACTCTTCATAAACTTTCAATCCCGCCGCTTCCGCGTTATAGCCGGTGAACATCACTTTTGTACCCACGATCTTTCCATTATCCACAACGGCCGCCTTGGCCGTAATCGAACCGATATCAATCCCCGCCGTGATCAACTGAAAAATCCCCCTTAATCCCCCTTTAAAAAAGGGGGAAAAAACATCACCTTGCCCCTTGTACCTTGGACCTTGCCTCTTTAACCTTTTTTTCTTTCTTTAATAATCTCCATAAACGCGTCGATCCGTGTCGATATCTGGCTTTCGGAAAAACTGCGTTCGTCGGTCATATCCGATTCGATCATCAGGCAGGGGAGTCCCCGTTCACGCTCTACGATCCGCTGGATATCGAGCTGGCCGAAGGAATAAGGTTTGCAACTGCGGTTGGAATGCAGGACAAACCCGTCAACATCGTATTTATCTATCATTTGCAACACCGTCTTTGCCATTTCATCGACGCCGATGTTGAGATAAATCCGCGTGTAGGCCTCCGCCATGGAATCCATAAACCGGTTTTCATCGATGTATTTGATGACCCCGCACCAGGCCGACGTGTAAGTATCCGCCACCAGACAGGCATTGTGCGAAGCAAATTTATTGGAGAGCCACCGGGTGCGATGCCAGATGGGAATATTGTCCCAGAGCAGCCGGTATTTTTCATTCGGCACCACACCGACTCCCCTCGCCACGCGGTCTTTCATCGTCGCCAGAAGGTTCTGATAATACCTCACGGCTTCTTTCGTCCCCCGCAGCGTGACGATGAGCGCCAGATGATAGAAAGCGTCAAAGGCGCTCATGGGCGCAGGCCGGCAGGCGGCGGTATCGAGTACATCCTGCCAGAGTTTCTGCCCTTCAAAGGACAGGTGGCCGACTTCGGTGAGCTTTTCAAAGTCGTACTTTTTCCCGCAGACATCTTCGATGAATTGAATGTAGTCATCAATCTGCGCGCGCACGTAACGCGCGGCTTCTTCCGAATATCCGGTATGGCAAAAAGGCGTATCCAGGATAAACAAAGGCACATTGAAATAGCGCGCCTGCACTTCATACCATTTGAGCACCGTCCCGCAGATATTGTTGCAGCAGACCAGCATATCGGGACGGGGCAAACCGCCGATGGGTCCGCCGTTGACGGTTGCACAGGCGATATCGGAGCGCGCATAGGAGCACAAATCATTCGAGTACCCCATATGCTCCGCTTTCTCGCACAGACCGCCGCCCATTTTGGAAGCGCCGATCATCGCGCCGTGGTTTTCCGGATAGATGGGAATGACGCCCATCGCAATCAGCGGCTCGACAGGGCCGCCGCTGGTAATCCAGGCCACTTTTTTACCCGTGAGTTTTGCTGATTTGGCCTCACTGTAATAGACCATCATCAGATCTTTCATTGTCGGCGCTTTTTTGAATCTAAGCGATAATTTCTTGCCCTGGCCGAACAGATAAATACCCAGCGTTTTCAAAAAATCGGATTTGGAAGAATTCATGCCGCCACCCTCGTTAATTTACAGTATCTGAATGAAAGTCTCCAACCTGGTTTCCAACTGGCCGCCCGCCTGTGTCTGCTCTTCCATTTCCAGCAGCATGGAGGGGATTTTTTCCCGATCCAGCATCTCCTTGATGTACGGATAATCAAACGCGTGCGGATCGCAGAATTTCAAAAGCAGAAAAATAACACCGTCCGCGCGGCAGTCTTTGACCATCCGGATCAGATTCTCCGCGCGATCCGTCAGGCCCGAGTGTTTGGCCGGGCAGATCAGCCGCGTTGCATATCTTTGCGCAATGGCCGTAATCGGCGGAAGATTCTCTTCAATTCGGCCGCCGAAATACCGGGCTCCCGTACATAAATCATCGCACACCACGAAGCCGCCGGCGTTTTCAACAGCGCCGTAGATATCAGGAGAACTGCACACGCTGCCGGTGAGAATCAATCGTTTGGCGTTGGTTGGCTGTTTTGTATTCATCGGATTTTGAGTCAACTGAGCCAGAACAGAGGTCAGGGCATCAAGATACTTTTCCCGATCCATGATCATCGCCGCCCGAATCAGCGTATGATAGTCCCGCCCGCTGATCGTCTGCGGGTTTTCGCAGCGCAGATCATAGAGTTTCGTCATTTGCGTCCGGATGGCATTATAAGTTTTTACGGATCGTTTCAGATCATCGAGGCTGATTGAGCGGCCCAGCGCGCGTTCCAGATCTTTCGTAAATTTTTTCAAAACATCGGTAAAATATTGTTTAGAAGCCGGCGAGTTGAGTTTCACCGGCAGGACGACATCGGCATGAAAAATATGAGGGAGATTGATGCGCCAGATGTCAGAGAGCCTCTGGATGGAATCGCAGGTATGCGGAAAGATCATCCCGTCGAGAATATTCAACCGCTTTTCCAGGGCTTCCTCGAGAATCCCCCTCACCAGCGAGCAGCAGTATGCCTGCAAATGCATATCCGCACGATGAATGCCGCCCGAATCCGCGCCAAACAGCCGGACCGGCAGTGCTCCCGAGGCATAAATCAGTTCCTCCGGCGCGTAAGAGCAGACGTAACCTACAATTTTTTTGTTTTCTGTTTCCTTGATTTTTCGCAGGTAAGAATAAGGATTATCAACGATGGCTTTGAGTTCAGCAATCTGGTCCATTTCGCACACGCCCCCCCGCAAGAATGTGTTTCAATCGCTACCGATACTAAAAAGTTGTCGTACAATAGCACACGAATTCCAAAGCGCAAAGCACCAAAATGAGAACATAGCTCGTAGCAAGGCGAGGGAGAAGGTACAAGGTACAAGGTACAAGGTTCAAGGTTCAAGGTTCAAGGAGCAAGTTTCAGGGTTTATCAGAGGCCTTCGTGCATTTTAGCAAGATGTTCTGAACACTCTTGAACCTTGTACCTTGTACCTTGAACCTTCTTCTACCGTCGGTTTTCTTTACAAATATTTATTTACAGTAAGTCATTTATATTACAAACAATTTAATCGATCACCCTGTCAACCATTGTCTTACAACTGTCGGATTATTTTACAATTCTTGAAAAAATAAAAACCCGTTTTTTAAAATACATCAACAGAATCATAATGTTAACCAATGGCACATTTATTGCTGATCATTATAACATCTTCGACCATAGTAGTGCCAGTTTTCATGTCCTTATGGATAACTGGTTTTTTTAATAAAATGATACGGAATATCTCATTGAAAAGGGGGCAATTATGATGTTGAAGTCAAAGAATTTCTTCGTTTCATGGTGTCTGAGTTTATTTCTGGTTTTTGTGCTTGTTGCCGGAGCCCATGCATACAGCAGCGTACTGGCATTTGGGGATAGTTTATCGGATAATGGCTATTATCAAGGATATGATGGCGGAACGTCAGGCAATACGAACCCTTATGATATTTACGGTTTTCGGCGTTACTCCAACGGACAGGTCTGGGTTGAGTATCTCGCTCAGAAGTTAGGTGTATCGTTACTTGATGTCGCTTACGGTGGCGCAACCAGCGGATCGACTAATCCGGCCGCATCTTCAGCAGGTTATGGTTATACCGGACTGCAGTGGCAGATCGGCCAATTTGCTTCTGTTGATAGCAATGCTCTCATTACAATCACCGCAGGTGGCAATGATATGTTCAATTATGCGTCAAATCCTTCATTATACAATCCAATCACGGCGGCAAATAACATTGCTGCGGCCATCCAGAATTTAATCGTCATGGGAGGCCGCGAATTCCTCGTGATGAACCTCTCTCTGACTCAACAAAGCGCTGCCGCACAAGCATGGATGACTTATTTTAACGCACAATTAGCGTCGAATCTGACCGCATTGATGGCTGTAAATTCAACCGTTACCGGACTGGATATTGATTTGATGGACATGAACAAACTGGTATTGACCGGCATTGATTATATGGATGGAACATACCTGGCTCAAACCTATGGCGACGGCACTTATGCCTGGTGGGATACAGTCGGCGTTCACCCGACCACGGAAGTTCATCAGCAAATCGCTGATTATGCCTGGAGCGTGGCGGTTCCCGAACCGGCATCCGTCATCCTGCTGATTCTCGGTTTTGCGGGGTTGGTGGGCGCGAGAAGAAAAATAAAATAGCATTTTTATTTCATACCCATTTATTTATTTTTTTCCCGAAGAGCGGAGGCAGGTCCTCCGCTCTTTTTTTGTATGATATTGGATAAAGCACAAACATCCTTATTTCAATTTCATTCAAACGCTATGCTTAAGCCTCTGTAGGGAACGGTTTGAAACCGTTCCCTACGCATGTTCACCGTATCGCCGGGTATCGTTTTAAATCTCCCCTGGCCCCTCTTTACAAAAGAGGGGAAAATCAAGACCTGCTATAATCTACAAGCCATGAGCCATGAGCTATGATCGATGAGCTATGAGCTATGAGCTGCGAGCTACAAGCTATCTCCCCCCGCCAGCAAGGGACAAAAGAAGTGCGCAGTTGACTGTTCCTATTGCCCATCGCCTATCGCCCGTCGCCTTTCACCCATTCACTTTTTTTCCTGATCCCAGGAATAATCCTGCATGTGGGGAATGATCTTGTGATCTTCGGCCAGAAGCTGTTCCTGAATTTCGATTTCTTCGCGTGACTTGAAGAGATAAGTCTCCTGGTCATGCCGGTGCGCCGCCAGCCGTCTCATGGCTTCCTCATCGTACCGGATGAAGTTCTGTCCCGCCCGCACGGCTGTATGCTTGCGGAAGCCTAGCTTCACCAGCGCATCCACACCCAGGCGCACAGAGGTATCGAGCGATTCGCGGTAGATATCCTCGACTCCCATATCCATCAGATCGTAGGCATCGATGCGGCTTTTGGCCCGCACCATGACGCGCAAACCGGGAAACGCTTTTTTCGTTTTTTCCACCAGATCAAAATTAACATCGGGAGAATCGATGGCGGCAATCAGAATTTTGGCGGTCTCCGCTCCCGCGGATTTTAAAATATCCATCCGGGTGGCATCCCCGTAAAATACGGTAAACCCCATCCTTCTTAATATTTCGACACGGTCTGAATCGTTATCGAGAATCGTCGCAGAAACACCGTTGGCTCTCAAAAAGCGTCCGATGGTGCTGCCGAAGTGGCCGAAACCCGCAATGATCACGGACTGGCGGCTTTCGATTTCATCCGCATCTTTTTCCAAAACGGCCTGCTTCGTTCCGAAATTCGGCAGAATCAGGCGTTCATTCATCAAAAGCAGCAACGGCGTGATCGTCATGCTGATGGCCGTCGCCCCCATCATCATATCGCTCCACTCCGTGCTGAGAATTTGGAGCTGGGCAATGAAAGCAAACAAAACGAAGGCAAACTCACCGACCTGTCCCAGCCCCAGGGTAAAAATCATATTCTGGTCGAAACTCAAGCGGGCCAGTTTTCCTGTGACATAAAGAACAATAGACTTCAGGACGATAACGCCGGAGACGAGGACGGCAATTTTGACCGGATTTTCGAGAATCAGTTTGAAGTTGATCGAGGCTCCCACGGCGAGGAAAAATAATCCCAGCAGGATGCCTTTGAAAGGCTCGATATCGCTTTCCAGCTCGTGGCGGAATTCGCTGGTGGCCAGCACCAGCCCGGCCAGAAACGCTCCCAGTGCGGGACTTAATCCCACGACCATCATCAGATAAGATGTCGCGATGACGATCAGAAGCGCAGCCGCCGTAAATATTTCCCGCAAGCGGATGCGTGCGATGATCCTTAGAAACGGGATAAAAACAAAACGGCCTACGAGCACAACGACATTGGCGGCGACGAGTAATGTTGCAGTCTGCGCCCACCCAGGGAGTCCTTCCATCAGCGTGGCATGGCCGCCCGAAGACGTCTTTATACCGGCAACCGCCAGAAGCGGCAGGAGCGCCAGAATCGGGATGACGGAAATATCCTGAAAAAGCAGGACGGCAAAGGAGCTTTTTCCCGACTCCGTTTTCGACAATCCCTTTTCCCGAAGGGTCTGCATCACAATGGCGGTAGACGACATGGACAAGGCCAGTCCGCAGGCCAGCGCCGCCTGCCAGTTAAATCCGGCCAGATACAGGGCGGCAAAGCAAAGCGCCGTGGTGGCCCCCATCTGCAAAGCCCCCGTCCCCAAAATCAGTTTACGCATCCGCCAGAAGTTTGCCGGATCGAGTTCCAGACCGATTAAAAAGAGCATCATCACAACGCCGAACTCGGCAAAGTGCATGATGTCTTTTCCCTCCTGGCCGACAAAACCAAGAAAGAACGGCCCGATGAGAATACCCCCGATCAGATACCCCAGCACCGACCCCATGCCCAGTTTTTTGGCAACCGGCACAAATACAACGGCGGCGGCAAGATAGATGATGGCATCCTGTAAAAAAACGCTGTTCATTTATGACTGTCTCTCGCGGGCTTCCAGCCAGTCGTTAAAATATTCAAACCGATTGACCTCTTCCGGATCATACGCTCCGGCAATCAGGATGGACAGCATTTCAAAATACCGGGCGGCGTATTGATGATGCTGCTTATCCGTCAGCAAATGCGTCCCGTGCACCACAAACGGCGGCAGATACTTCATCTTGCAAAGATCGGCGGACTGCTCAAAAGGCACAAGAAACTCGCGGATTGTAAAGTGATGAAGCGCCTCGTGGGCGTAAACCTGTCTTGTTCCGCCCACCGTCAGCACGTTGCCGGCGGTTTTGCCTTTCACGGCGTTGCCTTTGCTTCCCCTCGCCCAGCCATACTCCAGGACAACGTCCATCCATTGCTTCAAAAGCGCCGGCGCGCTGTACATATAAAAAGGGTGATGGAAGAGAATGATGGAATGCTCCAGCAACAGCGCCCTCTCCCGCGCGATGTTGATATTGAAATCAGGATACTCTTCGTAGAGGTCATGGAGAGTAACGCCGGCGATTTTGTCGACGCCCGCCAGAAGAGCGCGGTTCATTTTCGATTGTTCAAACCGCGGATGGGCAAAGAGAATCAGGACTCTGTTCATGAAGTCTCTTCTTCGTGGACAATTTCCGTTTTGATCAGCGTCAGGAGCTCCTGGAAAACCGGCAGGATATCCGTCCGGAAACGTCCGGCGACGCAAACTTTCATGATGTCGTCGCCGATGCTCAACCGGCCTTCGTTGATCCAGCACCGGATATCCACAATGCCTTCTCTGCTTTTGAAGCGGCTTACGGCCTGATCCAGCGCCTCATGATGATAAGAAAGCTTCATGCCGCCGACGGACGCCCCCTGCTTGGATGTGGCGCGCACGATGCCGTTGTGCACCAGAATCATCCCCAGCGACTCCGGCGGGCACTGACGCTTTATTTCCGAGATCCATTGTTCAATCATGGAGTCCTCCCTGCGCATCGCATTCATTTTTTTCGCCGGCGACAAGTTGCGTCAGTTTCCGGGATACGTGTCCGGCCATGGTTTCAATGAAATCGGTCTTCATATCCGACTCATAGCGGTTTTCATCCGCATCGCCGTTGTTCCAGGTTCCGATCAACTGCCCGTTTAACGTAAACGGCACAACTGCAATCGACCGGACAAAATATTTTCTATTCGGAGGCAGCAATCTGTAAAAAGGCAGCAAATCTTTATTGGCCAGAACCGGCTTCATGCCTCCTGCAAGAATCTGGTCCAGAAGCTCCGGAGAAACAACCGAATGCCTGTCGTCTAAAAAGTCCGATTCCCGGACACCGGCTATGACCGGCCCGGCATTATCGGAATTCACCAGGCTGAGCCAGACAAAAGGAACGCCGAATTCTTTTTCCACACCCTCGATCAAATTTTCAAACAGCTCCGCAATCGTTTGGGCGGACGTGACACGGTCCTCGATATTGTTGAAGCGCTCGGCAATAACATCGTTGATTCGTTTCAGGTCTTCTCCATTGCTCATCGGAATTTTCCCTCCCAGTTTGCAAAGATCACCGCGTGATCGGACGGTTTTTCAAAAGTCCGTGTTGAAAGATCAATCGCACATCCGCCGGACTTTGCCGCCAGCTGCTCCGTTGCCAGAATATGATCGACCCGCCAGCCCAGGTTGCGCCCGACCGAATCGCGCACGCGGTAATCGAAAAACGTGTATCCCGGTTCATCCGGATGATGCCTGCGAAAAACATCCACAAGCCCCCACGATAAGACGTCTTCATAAGCTTTCCAGACATCCGGATTGAACGAGACATGCCCTAAAATCCGTTTGGGATCGTGGACGTCGAGCTGCCCCGGGGCGACATTGAAATCGCCGCATAAAATCAGTTTCTGGTCCGGTTGGAAGTTCTTCTGCAAATACTTCTTCAGACGCCCCAGCCAGGTTAGCTTGTAGGCAAACTGAGGCTTGTCCACGTCCTGCCCCTGCGGCACATAAGCGTTTAAGACAACCAGGTTGTCAAAATGAGCAACCGCCAGGCGATCAGGATCGGATGGATCATCGGGCAATCCGAAGGACACCTTCTGCGGTTTTTGACGGGATGCAATCGCCACACCATTGTATTGCTTGCTTCCGCGGAAACTCACCGTATAGCCCAGTGCTTCCAGGTCGGATGCCGGAAATTTGGCGTCCTCAACTTTTGTCTCCTGCATACAGAAAAAATCCGGGCTGTTCTTTTGCAGCCAGGGCAGAACAATATGCAGACGGGAACGAAGCGAATTGACATTATAGGAGGCAATCTTCACTGGAACAGGCCACCTTTCCTTGTTTGGGTATTTATTACCACGAGCGGCGGCCATGCTCAAGATTTTTTGCGGCGGGCCGGAAAATCGTGTATAGACCTTAAAACACCTGTAGGGAACGGTTTGAAACCGTTCCCTACGACTGTTTTCTCAAATTAAGACAGGAGAAGATTTTAGACGATGCCATGCCCCCTCCTTTCCTAAAGGAGGGTTGGGGAGGATTTTAAAATAATATGGAACAAACTGACATCACCATTATCGGTGCGGGCATAGTCGGACTGGCCGTTGCCGCAGAACTGGCGCGCCCGGATTTGAATATCTTCATTCTGGAGAAGAACGCGCGCCATGGCGAAGGCATCAGTTCGCGCAACAGCGAAGTCATTCATGCCGGCATTTACTATCCCGGGGAATCCCTGAAAGCCCGCCTCTGCGTTACCGGAAACCGGATGCTCCATGAAACCGCAGTCAGGCGCGGCATTCCTCATAAAAATATCGGAAAACTGATTATCGCCACCGATGCGGCGGAGGCGGAAGAACTGGAGCGGCTCTTCGCTCAGGGCAGGCAAAACGGCGCTCCCCGCCTGGAAATGATCGGCGCAAAGCAAATCGCCCGCATGGAGCCCAACATCAAGGCCTGCGCCGCCCTTTATTCGCCTGAAACCGGCATCATCAGCGCCCACGATTTGATGAATGACTATCTGGCCACAGCACAAGACGGCCATGCGCATCTGGTCTGCCGCACCACAGTCACCAACATTGAACCCGACGGTAAAAACTGGCGGATATACGCCCGAAACGACCGGGGGGAGGAATTTATTTTTTCCTCCGGCGTCGTCATCAACTGCGCGGGACTGTCGTCCGACGCCATCGCCCATATGACGGGGCGCAAATACGTCCTGCACTACTGCAAAGGCGATTACTGCGTCATTTCCGGCGTGAAGCCGGCAACCGTCAGCCGGTTGATTTACCCGGCGCCGCCCAAAAACCATGCAGGGCTGGGTGTTCACCTGACCATGGATTTAAACGGACGCCTGAAGCTCGGTCCGGACGCAACCTACATTGACCGCGTGGAGGATTACGCCGTGGCCCCCCAAAAAGCCGCCCTGTTTCATGAACAGGCCCGAAGATTTCTTCCGTTCTTAAAGCCGGAGAATGTCTCCTGCGACATGGCCGGCATCCGCCCGAAACTTCAGGGCCCGCAGGATATCTTCGCCGATTTTGTCATCCGGGAAGACGCCCCCGGGTTCATCAATCTGGTCGGCATCGAATCGCCGGGCCTCACCGCCTCGCCGGCGATTGCCCGGCATGTGCGGGAGATACTGCAGGGTTCGCCCAAATAAAGGCGCAAGGCCGGGCGAAAGATGCGCGCGTTTTTCCAATATCTATTTGACATCTCTTACAGCTTTCGTTAGTCTTCCATTCATTTGATTGGGTATTGTTCACACATTTTTTTAATCTCCACTGCTCGTCATAATAAGGAGCGCCGGATGCAGAAAAAATCCCCTGCCGTTCATCAGCTTCTCCAGGAAAATAAAGCGTTAAAGAAAAAAATCCGTGAGCTGGAAGCGTCGGAGGCCGAACGCATGCAAACGGAGCAAGCCCTCCGGACCTCCGAGCTGATATACAAAACCATTTTTGAAACGACGGGAACCATGATGCTGATCGTTGAGGAGGACATGACGGTTTACCTTGCCAGCGGCGGTCTTGAGCAACTCACAGGATACACAACGGAAGAAATAATCGGGACAAGAAGATGGACGGATTTCGTCGATCCGGGCGATATGGAGAAAATGACCGCCTATCATCAGTTACGCAGAGTCCATCCGGAAGGGGCCCCGAAGAGTTATGAATTTCGGCTCACCCGCAAAGACGGCAGCGTGCGTAATATCATCCTGACGGTTGATGCGATCCCCGGCACCCGAAGGAGCGTCGCGTCTCTTTTGGATATTACCGCTCGCAAGCAGGCGGAAGAGGCGCTGCGCCAGAGCGAAGAAAAATATCGAACCATTCTGGAAGATATCGAAGACGGTTATTATGAAACGGACCTGCAGGGCAACCTGACTTTTTGCAATGATGCATTATGCCGCATCCCCGGTTACTCGAGAGAAGAACTCCTGGGGACGAACTACCGTCAGTACATCCATTCCGAAAACTCCGAGGAAGTATTTGCTACATTCAACCGCGTGTATAAAACAGGCGCGCCCGCCAAAGGATTTTCCTGGCCGATTCTTCGCAAGGACGGCTCTAAAAGATACATCGAAACCTCTGTATCGTTAAAGAAAGATGCATCCGGCAGACCCATTGGATTTTTCGGCATCAACCGCGATATCACGGAACGCAAACAGATGGAAACCGAACTGATCCGCGCGCGGAATTTTATTGAAAATGTGGAAGACGGATGCATTGAGTTTGACCTTCAGGGTAATGTGACCTTCTGCAACAGCGCTTTCCTCAAAATGACGGGATATTCCCTGGAGGAATACAACGCCCTTACACACTGGGGACGGCAACCTTCCCGCAAGGAAGGAAAAAGAATTTACAACGCATACAACGAAATCTACCGCACGGGCATTTCCGTGCGCAGCGTAGAGCATGAAATCCTGCACAAAGACGGCAGCGTGCGGATCTGGGATGTCTCCATATCGCTGATCCGGGACAAATCAGGAAATCCGGTCGGTTTTCGCAGCATCGGCCGCGATGTCACCCAGCGCAAGCGCATGGAAGAAACGCTGCGCCGCTCCGAAGAACGATACCGGACAATCCTCGACGAAATGGCGGACGGGTATTTTGAAGTGGACCTCGCCGGCAATTATACGTTCGTCAACGACGCGAATTGCCGTCTTCTGGGATATCCCCGGGAGGAGTTAATCGGGACGAGTTTCCGGCGTCAGGTTATGGAAGAAGATATTCCGGTTCTGTTTCAGGTGTTCAACAGCATCTATAAGACAGGCAATCCCGTCAGGGGCTTTGCTTATAGAGCCGTTCATAAAGACGGCACGACAGGCATCGGTGAAATCGCCGCTTTTCCCATGAGGGACGAACAAGGAGCCATTGTCGGATTCCGAGGCATTGCACAGAATATAACCGACCGCAAGCGCGCCGAGGAAGAAAAAACAAAACTGCAGGAACAATTGCTCCAGGCCCAGAAAATGGAATCCGTGGGAAGGCTGGCCGGCGGCGTGGCCCACGACTTCAATAACATGCTGAACGTGATTCTCGGCCGGACGGAAATGGCTATGCAGCAGGCGGGGCCTAACGCTCCCATCAACAACCATCTTCTGGAAATCCGGAAGGCGGCTGAACGATCCGCCAACATGACCCGGCAACTTCTGGCTTTTGCCCGCAAGCAGACGGTATCGCCCAAAGTGCTGGACCTCAATGAAACAGTGGAAGCGATGCTGCGAATGCTGCGTCAACTCATGGGTGAAGACATCCAGTTGGCATGGCTGCCGGGACCCAATCTATGGCCGGTCAAGATCGATCCGTCTCAGGTCGATCAGATCCTGGCCAATTTATGCGTCAACGCCCGTGATGCGATTACCGGAGTGGGACGTGTCACGATTGCAACGGAAAACGTGAATTTTGCCGAGGACTATGGCAGTTCTCATATGGAATGTATTCCCGGAGATTACGCCATGCTGGCGGTAAGCGACAACGGCTGCGGTATGAGCAGGGAAATCCTCGACAAACTGTTCGAACCGTATTTCACCACCAAAGGCGTTGGAAAAGGCACGGGACTGGGGCTTGCCACAATCTACGGCATCATCAAGCAAAATAACGGTTTCATCAACGTATACAGCGAGCTTGGCAAGGGAACGACCTTTAAGATTTATCTGCAAAGGCATACCGCAGGGACCGACCAGGCAGAGGAAGAAGATCATCAGGAGTATAACTATGAAGGCAGCGAGACGGTTTTGATTGTGGAGGATGAGCCGTCCATTTTGTCACTGTGCCGAATTATGCTTGAAAGTTATGGATACCAGGTGTTCACAGCAGGCACACCCGGCGAGGCCCTTCATCTGGCGGGGGAACACACAGGGAAGATTAATCTGCTTATAACCGATGTCATCATGCCTGAAATGAACGGCCGGGACCTGGCCATGAAATTACTGACTTTGTATCCGGATATCAAACGCCTGTTCATGTCCGGATATCCTGCCAACGTGATTGCGCATCATGGCGTTCTGGATGAAGGTGTATATTTTATCCAAAAGCCTTTTTCCGGAAAAAACCTTGCCGAAAAAGTACGGGCGGCCCTGGATCAGAAATAGCGGGGCATCCGGTAATGGACCGGCTAAAACCGGAAAAGGTCTCCCTTTCCTATTGCCCCTGGCCTATTGCCTCTTGCCCATCGCCTATTCTTTTCTTTTCCATTGACAGCACAGTGCCCATCTCATATAAGCTTTGGGCAAAATTTTGATGCAAAAACAGGAGAGCCTCCATGAAAAAAACATTGATCTTCATTAGTCTTTTGGTGATTTTCTCATTGTGTATTTTCGGTTGTGCCAAAAAGGACACCGATACGGTGAAGATCGGCGTTATCGCCGAGCTGACCGGCGACATTCCGGCCGTAGGCGCCTCCTGTAAAAATGCCGCCGAACTTGCCGCAAAGGAAATAAACGATTTGGGCGGCATTCAACTGGGCGAAAAGAAATACAAAGTGGAACTGATCATCGAAGACAACGCCGGAAAAGCCGATCAGTCCGCCTCCTCCGCGCAAAAACTGATCACACAGCAAAAGGTCACGGCGATTGTCGGCCCCAACGCCAGCCGCTATGCGCTGCCCGCGGCGGAAATTGCCGAATCGGGTAAAACCGTTTTAATCACTCCCTGGTCCACCGCGCCGAAAGCCACACTGGATTCCAAAACCGGCGCCTCCAAGAAATACGTTTTCCGCGCCTGCTTCATCGATCCGTTCCAGGGAGGCGTGGTTGCCAAATTTGCACTGGACAATCTGAAACTGAAAAAAGCGGCGGTGCTGTATGACGTCGCTTCCGAATATAACAAGGGCATCGCCGAGATCTTTAAAGAGGTCTATGAAAAAAACGGCGGCAGGATCGTTGCCTTTGAAACCTACACCACCAACGATAAGGATTTTTCGTCGCAGCTTACCAAGATCAAGAAAGCCGAACCGGACGTTATCTTTCTGCCCAACTATTACAGTGAAGTGCCTCTGCAGATCCAGCAGTCCAAGCGGCTGGGCATCACCGTACCTTTTATCGGATCGGATTCCTGGGGATCGGAAGAGTTGCTGAAACTCTGCGGCAAGGACTGCGAAGATTACTATTTCAGCACGCATTACGCCGCCGACTCAGCCAGCGAGGCTACGAAAAATTTCCTTGCCGCCTACAAGGCTAAATACGGGACGACGCCCGATGACGTCGCCGCGCTGACCTACGACTCGTTCGGGCTCCTGTTTCAGGCGCTCAGAACCGCAGGGAAAAACGACCGTCAGGCCGTCCGCGACGCGCTGGCTAAAATTCCCCAGTATGAAGGCGTGACCGGAAACATGCAGTTTAAGGAAGGTTCCGGCGACCCGATCAAAAGCGCGGTCATTTTAAAAATTAAAGAAGGCAAGTTCGGATGGTTTGCCAACG
Source organism: Smithellaceae bacterium (assembly GCA_963682105.1). Lineage (GTDB taxonomy): Bacteria > Desulfobacterota > Syntrophia > Syntrophales > Smithellaceae > UBA8904. The sequence continues at coordinate 4,342,595 of OY821638.1, read as the reverse complement.
CCAAGCCTTAGCCCTATTGTTCTTTCTTCCCCCTTTTCCAAAGGGGGATTGAGGGGGATTTTAATCTTTCAAAAATCCTCCCTAACCCTCCTTTAGAAAAGGAGGGGGCTATAAGGAATATTTAATTTCAATCTTATGTCTTATATTTTTCAGCAAGCTTTAAATGCCCTGCAATTGGGCAGTATCTATGCGCTCATTGCGCTGGGCTATACGATGGTCTACGGCATTCTGACCATGATCAACTTCGCCCATGGCGATCTGTTCATGATCGGCGCTTTTTTCTGTTTCCTGCTGGCGGTTTATCTGAAGCTGTCGTTTGTCCCGACGCTGCTTTTATCCATGCTGGGCGTCGCCTGTCTGGGCGTCATCATCGAGCGGCTGGCCTACAAACCCCTGCGCAACGCGCCGCGCGTTTCCGCCATTATCACGGCGCTGGGCGTGGGGCTTTTTCTGGAAAACTTCACGCTGGCGCTTTCGCCTTACCCCAAGCATATTCCGCAGCTTTTACCCAACATCACCTGGACCGTCGGATCTCTTTCCATCTCGTCTTTGCAGATGATGGTGATTGCGCTGTCGCTGATCTTAATGCTGATTCTGGATTTTGTCGTCCAGCGCACCAAAGTCGGCATGGCCATGCGCGCCATTTCGTGGGACAAGACCATCGTTCCTTTGATGGGCGTTCCGGTCAATAAAATCATTTCGCTGACCTTCGCCATCGGCACGGGGCTGGGCGGCGCGGCCGGCATGATGTACGGCCTGGCCTATCCCGTCATTGATCCTTACATGGGCATCATGGTGGGCTGGAAAGCCTTCATTTCCGCCGTAGTCGGCGGCATCGGCAATATCCGCGGCGCCATGATCGGCGGCTTTATTCTGGGAGGCGTGGAAATTCTGGTGGCCGCGTTTTTCCCCTCCACCTATCGTGATTTTGTGGCCTTCACGCTGCTTCTGATTCTTTTAATCCTGCGTCCCTACGGCATTCTGGGCAAACCCCAGCCGCAGAAGGTGTAAGTATGGCGACACTTCAAGCCGCATATCATGCTTTTTTCAGACACTGGCATGCGCTTACGGGGCTTAAATATTTCTGGCCGGTTTTCCTACTGGCTGGCCTGGGCTTTTGCGCAGCCGCCTCCGCGTTTGATTTTCTGGATCTGTACATACAGTTGATCCTTATTTACGTAGGCATCAATATCATTCTCACGGTGAGCCTCAATCTCATCAACGGTTACATGGGTGAATTTTCCGTAGGCCATGCGGGCTTTATGGCGGTGGGCGCCTACATCGCGTCTTTATTAACCCTGCATGTTTTCCCGCCGGATGCCTTAAGCTTTTTATTTCCCGTTGCCATTCTTGCCGGCGGCGCGGGCGCGGCTTTCGTCGGTTTCCTGGTGGCGATTCCCTCGTTTAAAACACGCGGCGATTATCTGGCCATCGTCACACTGGCTTTCGGCATGATCGTCAAATCCATACTGGAAAATATCGACGCCGTCGGCGGACCGCGGGGCCTTCTGGGCATGGAAAAGCTCACGACGCTGCCGTGGGTGTTCTTCTGGACGGCGCTGTCGGTCTGGGTGATCCGTAATCTGATTTATTCCAATTTCGGGCGCGGCGTTTTGTCCGTCCGTGAAGATGAAATCGCCAGCGACCTGATGAGCGTCAACACGCGCCAGGTTAAAATCATCGCCTTCGTGGTTTCATCTTTCTTCGCCGGCATCGCCGGTGGACTGTTTGCCCATGCGCTGCAATTTATCAACCCGCGCATGTTCGACATTCTCAAATCCACGGATATTCTGATCATGGTTTATCTGGGCGGCATCGCCTCGATTTCCGGATCCATCCTCGGCGCGGTCATCTACACGCTCCTGCTGGAAATCCTTCGTCCCCTGGGCGTCTGGCGAATGGTCCTCATGCCGCTTCTGCTGGTGCTATTGATGATCTACCGCCCGCGCGGCATCATGGGACTTCGCGAGGCGCGCCTGTTTACGCCGCTTCGCGATCTGGTCACGGAAAAACTCTGGCGGCAAAAGAAAAAGGAGGCGGCCGATGGCACTCCTTGAAATTTCCGGCCTGTCGCATCGCTTTGAAGGCCTCCTGGCGGTATCCGACCTCAATCTGACCGTCGAGCCGTCTGAATTGATCGGCATCATCGGCCCCAACGGCGCGGGAAAAACCACCGTCTTCAACCTGATCACGGGCGTCTACCGGGCCACGGAGGGCAGCATCAAGTTGGAAGGGGAAGAACTCGTCGGCCGAAATCCACACGCCATCACCCGCCTGGGCATCGCCCGCACCTTCCAGAACATACGCCTTTTCAAAGACCTCTCGGTGCTGGACAACGTCCGCATCGCTTACTACGGCGAGATTGCTTACTCTCCCGCCGAGGCACTGCTCCATATCGGCCGCTACCGCGCCGAAGAAAAGCGCGTCACCACACAGGCCCTGGAATTGCTTTCCATCTTCAAGCTCGACGATTCGGCTCATGAAAAGGCCAAAAATCTGCCCTACGGGTTGCAGCGCAGGCTGGAAATCGCCCGCGCACTGGCCACGCGCCCCAAACTGCTCCTTCTGGACGAACCGGCCGCCGGGATGAATCCCAACGAAATTTTACAACTGATGGACTTCATCCGCTGGATTCGGACAACGTTCTCAGTCACGATCCTTTTAATTGAACACCAGATGCGCCTGGTGATGGGCATTTGCGAGCGCCTGGTCGTTCTGGACTTTGGCGCAACCATCGCGCAGGGCTTGCCTTCAGAGATTCAGACCCATCCCAAAGTTCTGGAAGCGTACCTGGGAGAGGAGGTCGTCTCATGAGTTCCAAAGATGTTCTGCTTTCCGTTGCCGGCCTGTGCGTCTCGTACGACAGCATTTCGGCCGTCAAAGACATTTCCTTCGACGTATTGCAGGGGGAAATCGTCGCGCTCATCGGCGCCAACGGCGCGGGTAAATCTTCCATTCTGCGCGCCGTCTCCGGCCTGGTTCCATACACCGGCAGCATTATCTACGCGGGAAGGGATTTGAAAAACATCGCCGCCGATCAGATTGTTGCCGCGGGCCTTGCACAGGTGCCGGAAGGCCGGGGCATCTTCGGCAATCTCACCGTTTTGGAAAATTTAAAGCTGGCGGCCTGGCAGCGCAAGGACAAAGCCGGCATTGCATCCGATCTGGAGCATGTTTTTGAACTTTTCCCGCGGCTGCGCGAGCGGCGCAGACAGCTGGGCGGCATGCTCTCCGGCGGCGAACAGCAGATGCTGGCCGTGGGCCGCGCGCTGATGAGCGACGCGCAGATGCTTTTACTCGACGAACCGTCCATGGGTCTCTCTCCTGTTTTAGTGCGTGAAATTTTCAAGATCATCCGGGACATCCATTCGGCGGGGAAAACCATTCTGCTGGTCGAACAAAACGCCAACATGTCGCTTAATATCGCCTCACGGGGCTACGTTCTGGAAACCGGCCGCATCGTCCTTTCCGGCACAGGCGGGGAGCTCACGGGTAATCCGAAAGTCAAAGAGGCGTATCTGGGAGGCTAGCAGGGTTTTCTGTGATCTTGAAGTACTTTATGATATAAAAAAGTTTATGAATCGTCGGTTATCCCCAACTTCACCCGTCAGATTTCCCCGGCTTGCAGGGTTTGCTCTGGGCCTCTTTGCGGTTCAGACATTCTGGGGCTTCACCTGGGCGACTCTGCCTCTCTACCTCAAAGAACTGACCCAATCGAACGCCGTAACGGGAATCATCCTTTCGACAACGGGACTCACCGGCCTGTTTTTCCCGGTGCTGGCAGGCATCATTTCCGACCGGATCAACACGCCCCTGGGCCGGCGCAGGCCGCTCATCATTGCGGGATGGGTTTTGGTGATTGCCATGGTCCTGTTGCTGATGCAAATTCATTCGCTCGTCTGGGCCATGCCCGTCATTATCCTCGCCTACGCGGGTTTTTTTCTGGCAATCGGCCCCTACTTTGCGCTTCTTCCCGATATGTTTCCTGAATCGCAGCGGAGTCTTGCCTCAGGCGTCATGTTTCTGATCGGCGGCACCGGAATTTTAAGCTACCTGATGTTTGCCGCCCGTTTGTGGGACGTCTCGCATACCCGTCCGTTTGTATGGGTTGTGATTGCGGTCTGCGTTTCCGTAACAGGAATGTGCTTTTCCGTAAGGGAATCCCGCCAGGCAGGCCCGGTCCGTCATCCCGGCCTTTTTGCGGGACTGGCCGGACAAAAAAATCTTCTGAAATTTCTGGCCGGCATGGCGCTGCAATGGATCGGCCTGTGGATGGTCAGCGCGTTTTTTGTAATCTCCTGCATGGCGCTCTTCGGCCTCAGTGTCGAGCGCGCGGTCCGGGCATTCTTCGCCATGAACGCATCTTTCGTCTGCTTCGCCCTTCCCGCGGGGCTGCTGGCCAAAAAGTTCGGGCTGAAAAGGACGACGATTCTCGGCATGATTATTCTGGCAATCAGCTTTTGCTGCACCCCCTGGATTCCATCCTATCCTGTGTTGATTATTTTCATGGTCATCGCCGGAGCGGGTTACGGCACGGTTTTGGCGGTATCCTACCCGTTTTTTCTGAGCCTGCTTCCCGAAGGGAACACGGCCGGATTTGTCGGATTGTACCACGCCTGCCAGAACGGAACGCTGCTTGCGGGGCCGGTCATCGCGGGATTCCTGATCGATCATTTCGGTTACACAACTCTTTTTTATGGCGCAGCCGTCATCATGGTGGGAGGACTTATCGTGTACCTGACCGTTCGGACACCCCCTCATAATTTTAAAAATCCCGGCAATGAGTCCATCTAAAGGATTTACACCAGACAGAGAGCGGAAAAATGATTACTACAAAAGCATACCGGGTTAAAACAGCAGGCTTGGAGAGCACCCTGACTACCAAAAGAGAAATTCTGAAAGTCTTAAATGGCGCGATGATTGATGACAAAATTGAAATCACCATTACCAATATCGACTGGCAAGACGACGAGTTCAATTCTCTTGATGAGAGCTATCGGAAAGAATTATTAAATGAAATTATCTTTAAATAAACATTGAAAAAAGGAGAAGCATTATGAAACTCAAGTCCGTCGATCACGTAAGCTACGCCGTAACCGACATCGACCGTGTGATTGAAACCTGGTCGAAGCTTTACGGGCTGGGACCCTGGACCTTCATGGAAAACGGCGGCAAGGACGTCAAGGGGCGTCCGTGGAAAATCCGCATGGCCTTTGCGTACCTGGGCGCCATGGAGATCGAGCTCGTCGAGTGCCTGGAAGGCAAAATCTTTCAGTCCAAATTCATCGAGAAGTGGGGCGAAGGCGTCCATCACATCGGATTCTTTGTCGATGATGTCGATGCCGAAGTCGCCGCGCTCGTCAAAGACGGAGCCAACCTCCTCATTCACGATCCGGGACGCTTTGCGTATCTGGATGCCGGCGGTCCCGGCGGCGCGATTTTCGAACTGATGCAGAAAAGGACGTAACCTTTCCGTCGAGATAACATATCCGTGAACAATGACGCTCTCAAAAGCCGGCGTCCGGAAATGAATAGAACTATTTTAAGGAGATTCTCATGGCAAAAGTTGATCTGAACCAATGCATCGGGTGCGGCGCCTGCAAAGCGGACTGTCCCGCCGCGAACATCGCCGTCAAAGACGGAAAGGCCGTGCATGGCAAATGGTGTCTGGAATGCGGACATTGCGCCGCCTTGTGCCTGCAGAAAGCCGTCACGCTGCCGGGGGATTACGATCCAGCGGAAGTTCTTGAATATGATGATCCGAAAAAATTTATTCTTGCTCCCGAGAGGCTCCTGAACTTCGTCAAGTTCCGCAGGAGCATCCGCCAGTATACCGATGAACCGGTCAGTAACGCGGATATCGCGAAAATTCTGGAAATGGGGCGTTACACGCAAACGGGCGCCAACATGCAGATGATGCGCTACATCGTGCTGACCCGCGACACGCTGCGGGAAATCACGCCGGTTGCTTTGAAGACACTGGCGGAACTGGATGTTAAAAGCGTGGATAAGAAAGCGATGCGCGTGCCTTATCAATACCTGGATTTCCAGTCGATCTGGATCAACTGGCATCAGGCTTACCTGAAAAACAACAGGGATTTATTATTCCATGGCGCTCCCAACGCCCTTCTGGTTGTCAGCCGGTCCTGCAATGAACTGGACGGATGCCTCAACGCGGGCCATCTGGAACTCATGATCAACGCGCTGGGCCTTGGCGCCTGCATACTGGGCTTTGGGACCTTTGCCTTTGATCGGTCGCCCGAACTGAAACAAAGAGTCGGGATTCAGGACGGGGAGTCGGTGATCCTGATGATGGTCTTCGGGCATCCGAAGGTAAAGTATTTCAGAACCGTCAACCGCAGGAAAGTGAAATTCGAAATAATCTGATGACCGGCCGGAGGGACTTTTTCACAAGGGCAAAGGTGTCATTCCGAACGCATGCAGGGCAAGCATTATTTAAACAGGTTGCGGAAGAACTCTTTGGCCCCTTCCACCTTTTTGCGGAGAGTATCCATCACGGGGCTTTCGGAATGAAGAGGACAGGTCTCTTTCGGCGCTGTTCCCGTCAGATACGCTTCCTGAAACGTCTGCGGGCATAAAGGCGTGGCCAGATATCCGGATTCGGGATCGATCCGCGCCGTCTCAATGCCTTCAGGAACGGCAAAGACGGACGGTTTGGACCGGGCATACAGAGTTCGCAAAAACCGCGCGCTGATGCGCAAGGCGCCTGCCGCGCCGGTGAGATTCGTATCGGCGCCCGAGTCATACCCCACCCACACGGCGCAGGCAATGTCGGGCGTATAAAACACAAACCAGGAATCCCGGTAGCCGTTGGTTGTTCCGGTTTTTCCCGAGACGGGGAAATTGATTTTCAGCGCTCTCGCCTCTTTTGCCGTCCCGCGTTCCAGAACGCCTTCCAGCGCATAAGACACCAGATAGGCCGCTCGGGGATTGAGCGCCTGGAAACGGTCACGCTTTCGGTCGATGATCTTTACCCCGCCGGCTTCGGTCACCGAATCGAGAAAGAACGGTTCAAAACGAACGCCTCCCGAAGCGAAGGTGGCATAGGCGTAAGCCAGCTCAACCGGCGTGACTTCAAAGCTTCCCAGAGGCATGGACGGGGCGGGCGCAAGCGGGCTTTTGATGCCGGCCAGACGCGCGGCTTTGATCACTTCTTCAAACCCGACCGTCTGGGCCAGACGGACGGTGGCCGTGTTGACGGATTCCTCGATGGTTTTCCGGATCGTGATTTTTTCATAATTTTTATCTTCATAATTCGCAGGCGTCCAGGGCCCTTCGGGCGTATCAAGGGTGATCGGCTCAGCCGAAATCAGCGTGGAAAGCGTCAGGGGTTCCCTGCCTCCCGGCGGTTGCGAAAGCGCCGCAAGCAAAACAAACGGTTTGAAAGCACTGCCCGGCTGGCGTTTCGCATCCACCGCCCGGTTGAAGCGGCTGTGTCCGTAATTCCGCCCGCCGACCATGGCGACGGTCTCGCCGGTTTTCGGATCAACGGCGACCAGCGCGGCCTGCAGGGGTTCAGAGGCGGGCCGGGCTTTATGTTCGATATCGCCAAGCCCATGGGTGACCGCTTCTTCCGCCGCCGCCTGCAGGACGGGGTCCAGCGTGGTGGCGTAACGGTATCCCGAATGATAGAACCTTTCCGTGCCCATCTCATCGCGGGTGATCCGCTGGATGTAATCGATAAAATATGAGGACAGGTGGACCGGTGTTTTCCCGGATTCGAGCGCGACCTTTGCGTCGGAGGCTTTGTTATACTCAACCTCCGAAATCATGTCGAGCTTCTTCATTCTGGCGAGAATTTTATTGCGGCGCTCTTTTGCCGCTTTGGAACTTGTAAAGAGCAGGTAGCGGTTCGGTGCGTGGATGATGCCGGCCAGAAGCGCCGCTTCTTCCAGCGAAAGATTTTTCGCGCTTTTCGAAAAATAAACGCCGGCGGCGTCTTCCACGCCGTAGATGGTGTCGACGCCTGTCTGCCCCAGATAAATTTTATTGAGGTACATCTCCAGAATCTGTTTCTTGGAGTAGCGCAGCTCCAGCGCCACGGCCAGCTCCGCTTCGCGAAGTTTGCGGGCCACCGTTTTGCGAGGCGAGAGGAAAAAGTTTTTGGCCAGTTGCTGTGTGATGGTGGAGGCGCCTTCGGCAAACCGCTTTTCCTTAATATCGGCAAAAAAAGCGCGCACCATGGCGCGCAGGTCGATGCCGAAGTGGGAGTAAAAGCGGGCGTCTTCCGCCGCCAGAACCGCTTTCTGAAGATAAGGAGAAATCGCCTCCAATGGCACCTGATGACGGGAATCCAGCTTCGGGCTGATGATGCGGCCGATTTCTTCCGGTTCCAGCCGGATCGACGTCAAGGCTTTACCGGAGGACGAGGTAATCGATGCCACCCGTCCGTCGGAAAGCGCCAGATCCACCGGACCGTTTTCCTTTTGTTTCTCTTCGGTATCCGCGCCGCGCAGCCATATCCGAATGCGCTGTCCATCCCGGGAGAATGTTCCGGCTGCGGTCGGCTTTCCCGTCACCTCTTTATAAGAAAGACGTTTGAGCCGCTCGGTAAAATAAATATTTTCCAGGTGCGCACCCGGACTGATTTCGCAGGCGCGTCCGTAAAAAATCGTAGGAGACTCGCCGGCGCTTCCGGCAATGCCTTTGCCCACTTCGGCATACAGATAACCCAGGCGAATGGAGACAAGCGCCGCGAGGACGACGACCAAAAGCAAAAAGATAAACAGGAAAGGATGGCGTCGAATCACGAAAGCCTCCCTGCCGCTTTCGCGTCAAAGCGTCTTGATATCACGCGACACAAATTGTTATGCGCAGAAATATTTATTATACGGAGTAACAACATGATTAAATACTAAGCACAGGGATTTTGATCCGGCAAGAGAATTTTACTTTCTGGACAATCACCATGAAGGCAGCGGTCAGGATGATCCCGCAAACAGGAGGGATCATCCTGACCGCCGTTCTTTATTCAATCCCTTCCCGATCCAGAATCAGCCGTGCCGCCCGCCAGCCGTTGACCTGAGCGGCGCAGACGCCGTGCCAGGCCTGCGTCCAGTTGCTGGCGATAAACACGTTGGAGACGGGCGTTGTGTTGGGAATTTTTTCCCACTGATCCGGCGTCAGATCGAATCCGTAAACCACGCCTCCCTGATTCATCGTGTATCTCTGAATTGTGCGCGGCGTGTATCCTTCTTTAACGAGAATGTTCTTCGGGTCTGCGATTTCGGGAATCGATCTTGCGGCAAGAGCAATCAGTTCATCCACCTTTTGCGTTTTTAACTTTTCATAAGCGGCGCGGTCCTCCGGCCATACGGATATTTCGGAATAAGCGTCCAGTTTAACCACCGATTTCCCTTTGGGGGCGTAGACGGGATCAGCCAGGTTGCTGTATATCGTGATGGATACCGCGCTGTTTTTGTAGTCGCCTTTCATCATGGCTTCATAGTTTTTCGTGCTGTTCAGATACGTATTGTAGAAAATCTCAGTATCTTTGTAACCGCGCTCTTTGAGATCAACGTTGAGCCCCAGGTAGACGCCGAAGAGTGAATTGGCCGGTTTCATCGATTCCAGTTTTTTGATGTAGGCTTCAGTCATGTTTTCTTTGCCGAGCAGTTTGTAGGCCAGTTGATAGGGGTCCGTATTAGACACCATATAGCGGGCGGTGAATTTCTTTCCGGTTGCCGTTTTGACACCTGTCGCCATGCCATTTTCCACAAGAATTTTGCTGACCAATGTATTGGTCAGCACCGTGCCGCCCAGTTCCCGGATGCGCGCCGCGTAGCCGTCGGCCAGCGCCTGAGACGTGCCTTTGACATGCCAGGCGCCGTCGCTTAAGTAGCTTTCCGTCGCCGACATGAAAATCAGGGCCGATTCCGTTTCCACCGGCGCTCCGTAATACACCCACAACTGGGAGACCACCGCTTTGAGTTCCTCGCTCTTGAAGCACTCATCCATCAGATCCTTCACCGTGCGGTCCTTCCACTTGTAAAACGTGCCCTGGCGCAGCGGAACCATCATTCTCGTCAGCGTCCCCTGAACGGCGCCGTAGCGGAACAGGTCGCGCAGTTCCATCGTATCATTATAAAGGTCGGCGCAAAGCTTGTGGAATTTGTCGATGCCCTGAGACTCTTCGGGCCATTTCTTTTTCAGCTCGCCTTTGAATCCCGCCCAGTTCGGAGGCAGCGTGATATCCACGCCGGGAAAGACGGAGCGGTAAAAATGCGGGACCTCGTAAAGCTGCACTTTTTTATCCACACCGGTGGCCTTGAGGAGTTGATACAGACCGCGGTCGTTTTTGCCGGGGCCGCCGCCTGCCATTTCATGCAGCGCGGTATCGAAAACAAACTCGCCGCGGCGAAATTTGGACGTGCTGCCGCCCACGACGTTGTGCTTTTCCAGAACCAGGACTTTTTGCCCCTTGACGGCCAGATGCGCCGCCGCAGAAAGCCCGCCCATGCCCGCGCCGATGATGATGACGTCATAGTCGGTCTTCGGCGCAGACTGATTTTTTAAAGAACAGCCACCGAACATGAAAAGGAAAAAAAACAGGAAGACAAGGATTGACAGGGATTTCATTGAAGCAAGCTTTCGATACATCAGACACCTCCTGAGACAAATAGTGCGGCGATTATCACGCCAAAAACAATGCCTGTCAAGGCGCAAAAGGCCGAGACAGGCGGGATGTTTTAAACGTCTGCGACAACCGGAAAAATTTACATTTTCCGCAGTTCCGTCTTCAGGATTTTCCCGACCAGGCTCTTGGGCATGGCTTTGAGAAAAATTACATATTTAGGGAGCAGGAAACGGGTCAGACGGGTTGCGCAAAACGCGATGATTTCTTCAGCCGTGGCGGTTTCATCCGGATTCAGGACAACATAAGCTTTGATGTCTTCGCCGTATTTTTCATCTTTCACCCCGATGACCGCCGCTTCCGATACCTTGGAGCAGGCATAGAGAACTTCCTCGATCGTTCGCGGTGAAATATTTTCACCGCCTTTGATGATCAGATCTTTTTTCCGGTCGGTAATCCAGAAATAACCGTCGGAATCGACATAGCCCACATCTCCGGTATGCAACCAGCCGTTTCGCAATGATTCAGCCGTTTCGTTTGGCTTGTTCCAGTATCCCTTCATAACCTGCGGGCCGCGGATGACCATTTCGCCCTTTTCCCCGGCGGGCACCTCCTTCCCTGAATCGTCGAAGATTTTCATTTCCGTGCCGGTCATCGGTTTGCCTATGGACCCGATTTTCTTTAAGCCCTCCCAGGGATTGCAGGAGTTGTTGGCACCCGCCTCCGTAAGCCCCCAGCCTTCGATGATTTCATAACCGTACATTTCCTTGAAACGGTTCCAGGTTTCCACCGCCAGCGGAGCGGAACCGCTGGCCCAGTATTTCATGGAATGGATATCGTACTTTTTGGGTTCCGGATTCATCAGCATATAAACATACATGGTCGGCACGGCGGCCAGAATGTTCCCTGAATATTTTTCAATGGAAGAAAAGATGACGTTCAGATCAAACGTATTGAGCAGAACCGTCCGGTTGGTCCGAAACATGCTCAGGTTGATGGACGCTATGCCGTAGGAATGGCACAAAGGCAGGATGCTGATATACGTCAGACCATCCGTGGGCGGGTAGGTTTGATGCTGCATGTAAGCGTTCGCATACAGCGTGCCGTGGGTGTGAATGACGCCTTTGGCTTTGCCAGTGGTGCCGGCCGTATAAATCAGCGCCGCGATATTGTCGTCCGCGGTATCCGCAATCTCCGTCATTTCAGGAGCGTCCTCAACAAGCCGGCGATAAGACAGGGTGCCTTCCGGGGCGTCGTCTTCGATCAGTATCACGGTTTGAATATTGGGCGCCTTTACTCGGCATGCCTGTATTTTGCTTAAAAACATTTTGCTGCTGATGACGACGGCGGCGCCGGAGTCCTTATAGATGTATGCGGTTTCTTCCTCGCCGATCAGATAGTTGATTGGAACGATCACCGCACCCAGCCGCCAGGCGGCGGAAAAGGTAAAAAGCACCTCCGGGCAGTTGGGCGTCTGGACAATCACACGGTCGCCGCGCTTGACGCCCAGGTCTTTCAGGACACCCAGCAACTTCCTCCCCTAGCGCACCATTTCCCGGTTCGGGATTTCCCTGTTTTCATAGACAACTTTGATCCAGTCGGGTTTTAAAAGCGCCCTTTCCTCGTTTAGTTTTGCAATATTCATAGCCCCCTCCTTTTCATTCAAGAAATCATGAATGCCGGTCGTTATGAACTTATCCAAAACACGAAATTCTTTTTGATATAAAACGGACCCTGTTGTTGATACTGATATTCTTCATAGCACAAAACCGGCATCAATAAAAGGACGTCTCCGGAACGCTGAAGACAAAAAGATTGACAGCCCCCGTTTTGAATTGTATAGGCAACGTCATTGAAAGAATAAGGAAGAACTACATGGGCGCACATCTCCACCAGACAGTAAAAATAACGAAAACGGCCGACCGCAAACCGGCTTTCGGCTGGGTTTATGCGCCTGGAGGAAAACGTTAAAAACGGACAATCCGCAAGACAGCATTTCGAACCCGCCATGGACACATCAGGCGGGTTTTTTATTTGGGTTAAAAAAAATGGACAACATTGATCAAAATCAAATCGCAGCCGCTTCCGCGGCGCGTTCAAACGACGGATTACGGGAAACCGATCCGGCGCAAGGAAGCATCGGTATATTTGTCTCCGTTGTGATGGCGCATATTCTGGTTGATTTCATGGGTATGAGCATCTGGCCGGTGTATAAGACACTGGCGGGGCTGGATGTCGCCAAGGCCGGCTGGATTGCCACCGTCATTGCCATGAGCGGAACGGCGCTTCAGCCGCTCTTCGGATCGATCTCCGACCGTTTCGGCCCCCGGAAAGTCATCCTTCTGGGCGCGTTTCTGACGTCGTTTGCCATGCTGCTGGGACCGCTGACCGATTATCAGGAGACATTAAACCGTGTTTTACCCACCCTGTTTGGATTGAGCGGTTTTTACCTTGTTGTGTTTATCATCCTTGCCGCAGGGAGGCTCGGGCAGGATATGTTTCATCCCGCAGGAGCGGGGATTGCCGGCAGTTTTTCAGTGCGGCGCGGATCGACCTTCCTTGCTGTATTTATTGCCGCAGGCAGCATCGGTTTCGGTTTAAGTCAGATAGCCTTTCGGACGGCCTATAATGCGCTGGGGCATCACACGGAGATCTTTCTGATTCCGGCAGCCATCCTGTGGGCGGTCGTCTGGAGGAAATGCCGGCCGACGGACGTTCTGCATGCCGGGAGAATTTCCGTCATCGCTTCGATTCGCAACCTTAAACCCGTGGCAGGGCCGATCTTTGCGCTGTTTTTGATTCTGGCGATCTCCAGCGGAGTCATGAGCGGGCTGTTCTTTCTGATGCCGGAATTTGCCCACGAAAAAGGCTATCCCGCCTGGCTCGGACAGGGAGGGGCCTTCGGTCTGATTATCCTCGGCGCAACGGTCTTTATGGTGCCGATCGGGCATTTGGCGGATCGTATCGGAAGCCGCCGCATGCTGCTGGTCATGACGATCTTCTCCGTCGTCTGCTACCATGCCATTGTTCGTCTGACCCTGCCGACGCCGGCGTTTATCGCGCTGTGCATCATCAGCGGAGCGTTTCTGGGGACGGTCAATCCGCTGGGAGTGGCGCTGGGTCAGCAGATCGCTCCGCGGAAAAATGTCAGCATCGTTTCGGCTATCCTGATGGGCTGGGCATGGTGTGTGGGCAGCACGGTGCCAAGCATCGCCGGAGAACTTTATCAATATCTGGGGCACAGCGCTTCAAAAGCCCTGATGCTTATCGGATTTGCCAATCTCGCAATGGTGATTCTGGCCCTCTGGCTGTCCGGCGACAAAAACAGCGGAGATTCATAAACGCTCATGCCTGTGCCGCCGGCCGGCGCATACCGTGGAGGAAATCGCAGAATACTGTTTTAACGGATGAATTCCGTATTTGACTGACCTGATGAACCATGCTTGAATAGCGGCGTTGATGCAAGCTCCGTCGTGAAATGACGGTCTCCGGAAAGACGTACTCACTAATGCAGCTTCGCCGGCAACCTATTGAATCAGACATGTTAGAGGTTACAGAAATGAACAACGGATCCTTTTTTAAAGCGCTTTTTAAACCGCGGGCGATCGCCTTTATCGGCGCGTCCACAAACCCCGCCAAATGGGGATTCAACATTCTTCACCATATCATCCGGGGAGATTACGGCGGCGCCGTCTATCCCATTAATCCTCAGGGCGGCGCATGGTTTGGCCGGCCCATGTATCCAAGTCTGGCCGATGCGCCCCGCCCCATCGATCTTGCCGTCATTGTCGTTCCAAAAGAAACCGTTCCGGAAACGTTGCGCCAATGCGCCCGGGCCGGCATTGGCGCAGCCGTGATCATCACGGCCGGTTTCGGCGAAACGGGCGCGGAAGGAAAGGCCCTGGAACAAGAGGTTGTTGCGGTCGCCCGCACATGCGGCATCCGCCTTGTCGGACCCAACACGATGGGCGTATACAGCGCATATCCGTCACGCCTTCAGGCCGTGATGACCGCCTCGCAGTTCAACCAGGGCGCGATTGCCGTCTTATCGCAAAGCGGCAATCTGGGGACCTCCATCACCGACCGGCTGATCCGGCGGGGCATCGGCTTGAGCCGCTTGGTCAGCACCGGCAATGAAGCGGACCTGACGATTGAAGATTACCTGGAGTACCTGGAAACCGATGAAAAGACGCGGGTCATTTGTCTTTACGTCGAAGGCGTGCGCCAGGGCGACCGGTTCATCGAAACCATCCGGCGGATATCAGCCGCCAAACCCGTCATTCTGCTCAAAGGCGGCACGGGAACCACCGGCGCGGAAGCGGCCATGTCGCATACAGGCGCGCTGGCCGGAAGTTTCAAGATCTTTCAATCCATCTGCAGCCAGGCCAATATCATCGCGGCGGACACCATCGACGAAATGGTGAATATCGCCGGTTTGTTGCTCTCTCAACCGGAAATCAAAGGAAAGCGCATCGGCATCGTTACACAGGGTGGGGGACTGGGCGTCATCTCCGCCGATCTGTGCGAAGCGGCCGGTCTGGAAATCCCCCCGCTTGACGACCGCATCGTCGGCATGCTCGATCAATACCTGCCGCCTTTCTGGAGCAGACGAAACCCGGTGGATCTGGTGGCGCCGGGCAAGGTGTCGATGATCACCGATTCCACGGCGGCGTTGCTCAAACACGCGAACATGGACGCCATCCTCCTTCTGGGACTGGGTTACATGACCTGCAGGGCCCGCCGCTGGCTTGAATCTTCCGTTCTGCCCGCCGAGGTCATGGAGCGGCCGGCACAGAAGATGATCGACGGAGAGATGGAGCTTCTGGACCTCATTGTCCGGCAGATCACCGAATTCAACAAGCCGATCATTCCGGTCATCGACGTGGTCGCGTTCGATGAACCCGGCGAAGGCAATATCGTCAGGCATCTGGATGCCCGGGGAATCATGGCCTATTCGTCTCCTGAGCAGGCTATCGGCGCTATCGCCAAAGCGCAAACCTATTATGAGCGGCGAAGAGAGATGGCAGCGTGCTGATCAACGGTTTGCCGGAATTGATCGAGGCTCTGATCAAAGGCCGCACTTTCGTGAAGGTGACATCATGACGACAATGCAAAAGCAAAAGCGGTTCAATGCAGGGAGTCCTCACAGCATGAAGGCGATCCGGCGCTGTCTTGCGGCAGTCTTGCTTATCGTCTCTTTCACCGGATGCGCCGGGCTTTCTTCCGCCCCCATGGAGGTGCTCCGCTACACCAATCCCGACATGGCCGCACCCCATCAGCGGATGTTTATTTTTCTGCGCGGCATCGGCGGCGGCCATCAGTGTTTTGAAGAAGAGGGACTGGTGGCGGACGTCCGGGCGTGCGGTCTGCCTTACGATATGGCCGCGCCCAATGCCCATGTGGGCTACTACGTGGATCGCAGCCTGATTATCCGCCTGAAGGCGGATGTCATCGATCCCGCGAAAGCCAGGGGTGTCGCCAAAATCTGGCTGGTCGGCGTTTCCATGGGCGGACTGGGCGCGATGCTTTATCTTTACGAACATCCCGAAGACGTTGCAGGCGTCTATCTGATGGCGCCGTTTCTGGGTCCGCAATACCTTCTGGAAGAAATCGAAGCCGCGGGCGGTGTGCGCAAGTGGCAACCCGGCGTTTACAACGCGGAGGAAGACTGGCAGAGAATGCTCTGGCACTGGATTCAGCAAACGATTGCCGATCACCCCGACAAAATCATTTATCTGGGATACGGCGTAGATGATCCATACAGGCTCGCGGCTCAACTTCTGGCGCCGGTGCTTCCTCCCGGGCGCGTTTACGCCGTTGACGGCGGCCATGACTACGCCACCTTCAAAGCCCTGTGGAAAATATTTTTGACCAACGATACGGAACTGAGAAAATAAAAACGGAACTGCCTTATGAATTTCAATTTTAATTACCAAAAAATAATTTCTTCGGAAGAGCTTGCCTTCTGGTTTATCTTGCGAAATGAAAACGTCCTGGTGTTGACGGACGGCAACGCCACAAAACCCCTGCTCATCCGGGCTAAGGATATTCCTCTGATTAATGTAGAAAAAGCCCTGCACATCGGTGTATCGGACGGCATCAACTGTTACACCTTTGACGATAAGACGGAAACAGGCATTGAAGTCGCGGGCGCCGAATGGGTCCCCCTGCGCCTGCCTTACGGAAAATTTGATTTTGAGATGTTCTATATATACGGCCGGGCGCGTCAACTTCTCACCTGGGCGGAAAACAACCGGTTTTGCGGCCGGTGCGGAAATCCGATGGAATTGAAACCGGATGAACGATGCTTCGTATGCCCTGTCTGCGGATTTATCAGCTTTCCCAGGATTTCACCGGCGGTGATTGTAGCCGTTGAAAAAGACGGAAAGCTTCTGCTGGCCAGAGGGCAGAGATTTTACGGCCGGATGTACAGTGTGCTGGCCGGTTTTGCCGAACCGGGTGAATCGCTCGAAGAGTGCGTCCGACGGGAGATTCGAGAAGAGACCGGCATCGAGGTCAAAAACATCAAGTACTTCAAAAGCCAGCCCTGGCCGTTTCCCGACTCTCTGATGATCGGCTTTACGGCCGACTATGCGGGCGGCGAGTTAACGATCGATCAGCATGAAATCGCGGAGGCCGCATGGTTTGGCCCGGAAGAGCTTCCGGCCATTCCCGGCAAAATAAGTATCGCGCGGGCTTTGATCGATCATTTTGTAGAACGGAGATCAAAATAAAAATGTCCGCAGCATTTCTCTGGACAACCCGGCACCGGATCAATTTGCCAAACATAATCAAACTATGCTAAGGGAGCAAAAAAATTGCACGCAACCGGATCTTTTTATGAAACGAAAACACATTGTTCTTACGATGGCTATTTTAGCCCTCATCTCCCTGATTGCTTTCAGTCCGATTCTAAGCAATGGTTTTACCCATTTCGATGATCCCATGTATATTACGGATAATCAATCCGTAAAAACCGGCTTTAATACGGAAAGTCTTATATGGGCGTTTACGACCATGGACGCCAGCAACTGGCACCCCCTGACCTGGTTGTCTCATATGCTGGATTGGAAGATTTTCGGAGCAAACGCAGCGGGACATCATTTCGTCAGCCTGATCTTTCACATCTGCGCCGCATTTTTTTTATTTCTGCTTTTCAACAAAACCACCGGCCGGTTCTGGCCTTCGGTTTTCGTGGCGGCGATTTTCGCCCTGCATCCGTTGCGGGTTGAATCAGTGGCCTGGGCTGCGGAACGCAAGGATGTTTTAAGCATGTTTTTCGGACTGGCGGCGCTCTACGCATATGCTTTTTATGTTGAAAAGCCCGTTGTCTCCAGATACCTGATCTGTCTTTTTTTATTTATGCTGGGGTTAATGACCAAACCGATGCTGGTGACTTTGCCTTTTGTCATGCTGCTTTTGGACTACTGGCCGCTGGGCCGATTTCAAAAAGAACCCCTCCCGGCCGTTCCTGTTGCGCCGCCAAAGACCGCTCCTGCAATGGCGGCCAAACGTAAATCAAAAAAGACGCAAATAAAGGAGCCGGCCGCGAAGATCACAGCCAAGCCGGAGAAAACCCGTCTGCCCTTCCCGACACGGATCCTGACGGAAAAAATACCGTTTATCCTCCTGGCGCTTGTCTCCAGCGGTTTAACCATATGGGCTCAGCAGCAAGGCAGCGCCATTCAATCATTACAGAAACTGCCTTTTGCCGATCGCCTGTCCAATGCCGTGGTCTCGTATGTCGCCTATTTACTCAAGATGTTCTGGCCGATCAATCTGTCCGTGTTCTACCCTTATCAAAACGCCTTGCCTGCCTGGCAGGTCGCCGGCGCTGCTTTGATTCTTCTGGCCATCAGCGCCTGGGCAATCTACACCATCAAAAAAACGCCGTTTATTTTTATCGGATGGTTCTGGTATCTTGGAACGATGGTTCCCGTGATAGGACTGATACAGGTCGGCAGTCAGAGCATGGCCGACCGTTACATGTATCTTCCCTCCCCGGGCATTATTATCATGCTCGTCTGGAGCCTTCTGTATTTCATACAGTCTCAAAAAATTCGTAAAACCATTTTATTGCCGGCTGGAATGGCGATTCTCCTGGTTCTTTCCGTTTTGACCTGGCGGCAATCAGGTTACTGGAAAAACGACATTGAACTTTTCACGCACGCATTAAATATAACCGAGAATAATTTTCTGGCGCATAATGTTTTAGGGACCGTTCTTTGCGAAGCGGGGAAAAGAAAAGAAGCCATTGAGCATTTTCAGGCCGCCGTCAGAATTGTCCCCCAGGACGCAAAAAACTATTACAACCTGGGGCTTGCCTATGATCAGGAGGGAAATAAGGAAATAGCGATGGATTACTATCAGATCTCACTGAAAATGAATCCGCACGATGCCAAAACCCATAGCAATCTGGGGGTCGTTCTTGATGCATTTGGAAAAAGCAAAGAAGCGATGGAGCATTATCAAACCGCTCTGGAACTCGACCCCAAAAACTGGAATGCCCATTATAATATGGGAAACATTTATAAAGAAAAGGGAAACATGGATAAAGCATTCGAACATTTCCGGGAGGTCACAAAGCTCAAGCCCGATTATGCGGATGCGCAAAATAATGTGGGCCTTATTCTGGAACTGTATTATAAAAACAACAGGGAAGCGATCACTCATTACCGGCAGGCTGTTGCGGCTAAACCGGACGACGCCGGATTTCATTTTAATCTGGGAATGGCGCTGATGAATGAAGGAAATTTGCCGGAGGCCGCCTTGCATTTCCAACGGGCCATTGATCTTAAACCCGACTATGAAGCCGCCCGCAAATCACTGAAAACAGCTCAGGAGATGGCCCGGCGCCGGCAACGTTAGACCTGGAAATCGGCATAACTTTCATCTGTGTTTGTCCGGTTGTTATTTCAGGAGACTTGCGCGAAGCCCAGGGACTTGGCTCCCGTTTCGTTTAATGCACCACTTCCGTCAGATCGCCGAGCAGGGCCCGGTAGCTTGAGTACCGCTCGTTGGGTTTTTTGGCCATCATTTTATCGATGATGTCCGAGAAATCAACCGAGACCATGGGGTTCCTCTTCTTCAACGGAACCATGTATTCATTTAAATGTTTCTTGATGACGTCTTCCACGGTGTCTCCTTCAAAAGGAGGAACGCCCGCCAGGACGTGATAGAATGTGGCCCCCAGCGAATAGATATCACTGCAGATATCCAGCGACTGCCCCAGAATGCATTCGGGCGATGCGTACAGCGGCGATCCGAAACCTTCGATCTTGTTATGTTTGGTCGTTTCATCGATGACGACGGCAACGCCGAAATCCACAACTTTCAGGACGCCGCGCTCGTCAATCATGATATTGGCCGGCTTGATGTCCCGATGCACAATATTCTGCTTGGTGACAAAATCGAGCGTCCGGCACACGACAATGAGATGTTCCAGCGTTTTTGCGATATTCAGTTTGTTTCTGTCTTTGATGAACTCCGCGAGCGTGCCTCCGTTGATGAGTTCCATGACAAAGTAGAACAGATCGTCGCGCTGATCGATGTGATAGATCTGCGCGATATTGGGATGCGTCAGCTTGGAAACCATCCGGGCTTCACGAATGAACATATCCCTGTATGACGGAATCGCGGAAAGCTTATAAGAAATAACCTTCAGGGCGACATTGCGCTCCAGCAGGACATCCCATCCTTTAAAGACACCGGCCATACTGCCCGCCCCGATAAAGGACATGGCTTTATAATTCCCCAGTTGCTTTCCGATCAGGCTGCGGTAAAATTTTATTTCCAGCGACCTGCCGCTTTCGGCGTCATCGGCCGAATTCAGGTGCGGATCGACGTAGATATACTGTTTCTTATCGCCGGCTATCTGGATGCCCGTCTTTTCGGGCGGCATCTCAGCCGTGTCGGAGGGCTTCTTGGCCAGCCCCATCAGCTTGGCAACGTAATTATAAATCTTAATCCACTCGACGGATTCGTCGAGTTCAAGGCCGATTTCAGCCGAAGAAGAATCTTTTTTGATGGCGATGTGTCTGATGTGGCTTGTCGCAATAATGTTTTTGCCGCCGGTCAGCGCAATGCGGATATAAAGCAGCATGCCGAGTCTGCCCAGAAGGGAGGTTTCTATCAGCAATCCCTGATCATTGATATTAGTGATCCGGCCGGGCATCCACAGAACACCGTCGCGGGATAATTCAATGATCGCAACCTGTCCCGGAGCGATTCGCTGACTGACGCGGCGCTCCGGCCCCGGGGGTTTTATCTCAACCGCCGGCTTCGGTTCCGATTCCGCAGGCGGTGTTTTTTCCAGGGCATTGGCCGGAAGCACCTTTTTAATGCGTTTCATTAAAAGCCTGGCGATGTCTTCATCCATCGTGTCGACGATGAAATCAACCGCTCCCATATCAAACGCTTTTAAGATCTTGGAAACCTCTTCGTCCAGGGAATCGACAATAAAACGGGATGAAACCAGAAAAACAAAGGGAACGGACTTGAGGCCGGGGCTCTTTTTCATATGGGCCAGAAAGTCATAGCCGTTGGCATCCCCCAGTTCACAATCACTGACGACGATCGCCGTCTTGTTGCCGGCAAGCAAATTCAAGGCGCCTTGCATCGTCGTTTCGGTCAGGACCTGATAGCCGGAGTTGACCAGAGCGTCAGAAATCGTCTGCGCGTATCTCTTTTCTCGATTAACCAGCAGGATGTAATTTTTAGCGTCCATAGGCTCTTACATCAGAAACAATTCATTCATTCAGCGAAAGGTCATCACATTATCCGGACAAACAAACTTCATGCCGCCGCAACTTTCGGTTTCAGGCAGACATGAAGAGCAAATGCCTGGCTGTCCGTCTGAAAGATGACCACGGCGACGGACGTATTCTGCAGATAGCCGATCTGATGGCCGGGACCCACGACAACCGACGGCAGCGAAATTTCAAAATGGTAAGGCTTGCCGACGAATTCCGTCTTGGTCGTGCCGCTGATCATATTGATGATTTCACTGACGCCGTCATGGATCAACTCAGCATCGATGGTATCCTCTTCCGCCTGCATCATCTTCGCGACAATTGTTCTGGCAAGATCCCAGTAGAAGGTGATCACCAGTGTTCCTTCCGCATTTCCGGACAGCCCCATGATGCCGGAGACATCGCCGAAAATTCGAATGGCGTTTGAAAAATAAATTCTTTTGAATTCCACTTTCATCCCCGCCATCGTATCGAAAATATGGCAGGTATTTTTGATAAAAGGCTCCAGATATTCCAATTCTTCGGCCATCGGATCCCGGCCGGGAATTAAATATCCGCTGATGATATTCTTCGAGGCGGCTATCGGGTCATTCAGTGACAGAACTTCGGTGGCGCCCGCAATCATGTAAGGTTGTGAGACGATGCTTTTATTCTGATCATGAATAAGGATGATGGGAATATTCTGGAATTTGCAAGCGTAACGCAATTTGCAAATCTGCTTTTCGATATGATTCTGATTTTCACCCATCCAGAGAATGATCATATCGTAATCGTCGACGATCAGATCATCGTGAAACTTCTCGTATGTAATATAGGCGCCTTTGCCCAGCAGTTTCACGATAGCGATTTCCGCTTCCGGGCTGCAATCAATTCCAAGTATCTTCTTCATAAAAAACAACCTCCATTTCCTGTAAATGGCATATCTTCAGGATCTCGCATGGAATCCCGGCCGGGTTGTCATGGCTTGCCGCGCCAGGCCCCGGATTCCGGATATCCTTTCACGTTAATGTCATGGTTTTACCAGCGCCCGCCGAATCGCATTGGTCAGTTGTTCGGGCGTAAAGGGTTTTGTCAGGTATCCCTGGGCGCCCGCATCCATCGCCTGCTTAATTCTATCTTCTTCCGATTCGGTCGATACCATCAGGACGGGAATACTTTTTAAACGCGAATCGGCGCGCATTTTCTTTATAACGTCTATGCCGTTTAAAACAGGCATATTCCAGTCCAGGAGCACCAGATTTATATTCTGTTCACCGCTTTCCAAAATATTTAAAGCTTCCTGACCATTGCCTGCCGCAACAACCTCATAGCCCAACGGTTCAACGATTCTCGTGACGATCCCGCGCACCATGCGCGAATCATCTGCAACGATTAATTTCATCGCTATTTTTCTCCTTTTTCAGCAAGTTAACTTCTAAAGGAACGAAGCATAATAATTTCAATTGCTTATTATGACCATCGTCATTCAGCCATATCCAGTTCGGCATCGACGATGTCAGATGCCCAAAAAATAATCGGCTTAAGGCTGGAATTACTGTAATTCTTTTAGAGAATTATTTTTCATTCCGGCATGTTGAATAATCGGTGATATCTGATTTTTTCTTGCCTCAGACCCGATCATCTGATTATAGGCAGATTCGCCAAAGCGGGAGGCATTTATCGTCAGAGTTTTTAAACCATTGATGTTATTATAAAAAGGTTATCATGGTCAGTCCGGCAAAGGTTTTATTGTATCTTTTTGAATTCCTGAATTGTTATTCAGCCGTGTACTATTCGAACTTCTTGTTTTTTTATCTGCACCGGACATTCGGCTTCAGCGAGGCGCAAAATCTGATGACGGCGGCTCTGGGAGGCTTTGTCTATATCATCGCTGCCAGGCAGGGAGGTAAACTGGCCCAGCGCTACGGCTGTATGAAATTTCTTTATTTGGGATGTTTCGTCATGGCCGTGTCTCTGACGGCGGGCCTTCTGTTTTCTTCTCCCCCGGCGCAGATTATCGTGTATTGTTTATGGACGGCGGGCGTTTGCCTGGTCTGGCCGGCGCTGGAGGCGCTGATCAGCGAAAGGGCCGGCGCGTCGCTTCCCAAAATGATCGGTATTTATAATGTCACCTGGGCTTGCGGAGGAGCTGTCGCATATTTCACGGCGGGTATTCTGATCGAGAACCTGGGCATGGCCAGTCTCTTCTGGCTTCCACTGGGAATCACGGTTGCCGAGGCAGCCATTCTGCCGCTGGCCTCAAGATATTTGAAACAGGAAAACCTCCTTCAAAATCATGAAAAAATACAGCCTGCACCCGTCTCTCCCGCCAGTGCCAAACGGTTTTTGTTGATGGCCTGGATTGCCAATCCCTTTTCCTATGTCGCAATAAACACGGTCATCCCACTGATTCCCTCGATTGCGGAAAATCTTGGTCTGTCCACAGGCCAGGCCGGTATTCTCTGCTCCCTGTGGATGTTTGCCCGACTGGCTGCTTTCATCCTTTTCTGGCAATGGACGGGCTGGCATTACCGCTTTCGCTGGCTGGCGGGATCTTTCCTTTTGATGATTGCCTGCTTTTTCGGATTTCTTACGGCCGGGACCATCCGTGTGCTCCTGACCGCCCAGCTTGGTTTCGGCCTGTCGATCGGGCTTATCTATTACTCTTCACTGTACTATTCCATGAATGTTGAGGAAAATCAGGGAGCAAACGCCGGCCTGCATGAGGCCATGATCGGCGCGGGGCTTTTTGCCGGTCCTGCCATAGGCGCCGCCGCGCTTTATCTTGTTCCCGCTGCGGCGGGTATCGGCGCCTGGTCGGTGGGTGGTCTGCTTTGCCTGGGATTTTCCGGTATGCTTTTTGTGAACCGTTACCGAAAAGAATCATCATCCCGGTTTTTTTAAGATTATCCACGCGAATGACGATATATCCAGTGAAATATTTTGGAAATTTTCTTCTTTCAACATTACATACTTGACCGGCGGTCAGTAAAGCATTATTAATAAGAGTCAGCCCTGTCGGGATTGGATGTTAATCCAGGGGAAAAATGCAGGAAGCAATGGAGCTTAAAATAATTAATATGGAGTTAATATTATGGATATTATCAGTGTGCTGGAACAAGCAAAAAAAGAAGGCCGCAAAGCCCTGACAGAAGCCGAGGCCAAGGAAATTTTAAAACTCTACGGCGTGCCCGTGGTGAACGAATTCGTAGCCCGAACACCGGAAGACGCTGTAAAATACGCCCGCGCATTCGGATTTCCCGTTGTTCTGAAAGGATTGGGAACTAAATTGACGCACAAAACAGACCGGGGGCTGGTCCATCTGAACCTCAAAGATGAACAGGCCGTGTCGGATGCCGCCCAGGCCGTCACCCTGTCGGCAGGCGAGGATCTGGAAGGTTTTCTGATTTCTCCCATGGTCAAAGGACGGCGCGAATTTGTCGCCGGCATGTTCTGCGATCCCCAGTTCGGCCCGGTCATCATGTTCGGCCTGGGAGGCATTTTTACGGAAGCTTTAGGCGACGTCGTTTTTCGCCTGGCGCCGATTGATGAACGGGAAGCGGAATCCATGATCACGGAACTGCGGGCGTCAAAACTGCTCGATGAGTTCCGCGGCGACGCGGCCGTATTCCGCAAAGAAATTGTCAAGACGCTGGTCGGCCTCTCCAGGCTGGCTCTGGACTGGGAAACCATCACGGAAGTGGACATCAATCCTCTGCTGGTCGGCCCCGACGGGCATGTCACAGCCGTGGACGCCTTGATCATTCTCGGAGACCGTCCGGTGGAAGTCGCAGCCCGGCCTCCGGTGGATCCCAGAGAAATCGGCAAAATGTTCAATCCCAAATCCATCGCCTTTATCGGCGCGTCGGCCCAGTTGGGCAAATGGGGCAATATGCTGATGACGAATGTGCTGGCCGGCGGTTACGAAGGAGACATCTATCTGGTCAATCCCAAAGCTACCGAGATTGCCGGACGCAAAGTTTATAAAACCATCGGTGATGTTCCCGGGCCGGTCGATCTGGCGATCGTGACCGTCCCGGCGATTCAGTCGCTGGCGCTGATTCCCGCACTCAAAGCCAAGGGGATCAAATATATGCTGCTGATTTCATCGGGATTCGGCGAAGTCGGTCCCGAAGGCCGCGAACTGGAAAAAAAGCTGGTCAGTCTGGCGGCCGAAAACGGCGTTTCCGTCCTGGGCCCCAACACGATGGGCATCTGCAACCCGCATATCAAATTCTACTGCGTCGGAACGCCCTGCTGGCCGAAAGCCGGATCGATCGGCCTTTTATCCCAGTCCGGCAACCTGGGAACCCAGTTGATGGCCTTTGCCGAAGCGGAAGGCATCGGCATCCGATCCTTCTGCGGATCGGGCAACGAAGCCATGATCACTATTGAAGATTACCTCCGGACGTCCGCGCTCGACGACATGACAAAGTCCATCATCCTTTATGTGGAAAGCATGAAGGACGGGAAGCGATTTTTCCGAACCGCGCAAAAGGTATCGCGCCGGAAACCCGTCGTCCTGCTCAAGGGCGGCAGGACGGCCGCCGGAAGCCGCGCCGCGGCAAGCCACACGGGCGCGATGGCCTCCAACATCAAAATTCTCAACGCCGCCTGCCGTCAGGCCGGCGTAGTGCTGGCCGACCAGCCGATGGACCTGCTCGATTTGTCAGCAGCCTTTTCCTCTCTGCCGCTTCCCCGGGGCAAGCGCGTTGCCATTATGACGCTGGGCGGCGGCTGGGGCGTCGTCACAACGGACCTGTGCATCGAAAACGGGCTGGAAGTTCCGCACCTGTCGAAAGACGTCATCGAAAAGATCAATCAGATCCTTCCCCCCTACTGGAGCAAGGAAAATCCCATCGATCTCGTGGGCGAAATGGGCGCCGATATCCCCGGCAAGGTGCTGGAAATCCTGGCGAGCTGGGATCAGTGCGACGCCATCATTCACCTGGGCGTTGTGGGAAGGCTCCGCCTGATTGACACCATGGTCAAGGCGGCCCGCGATTCCGGACAGGAAATCAACCAGGACTATTACGACCTGGGCATGAAAATGTATAAGGATTCAGAGGCGGAGGTCTTCCAGCATAGCGCCGAACTGATGGTGAAATACGAAAAACCGATTCTGGGCGTCTTTCTGGATGACGTCCACAGCAAAACCATCACCGAAATTCCGGGAAGCCTTTACAACGGAATCGCTTTCCTGACGCCGGAGCGCGCCGTCAAGGTGCTCTCTAGAATGGTTTCCTACCAGAACTGGCTCAAGAGGGAGGGAATTTAAGAGGATTTTCATCAGGCCGCCTGCATGAGGCTGTCGCGTATTTTGTAATATTGCAGCACGGCGGCCATGGCCCGCGCGGCGCGTTCCGGATCGCGGTAGACGGGAATGCCCTGATCCAGCAAATGCCGAACCATCCGTTCCTGGAGGCTCCTGTAAGTAAACCCGACAATGAGTTTATCGGGATGACGCGCGGGCAGGCTGCAAAACGCCTCGGCATGCCCGGTGACCAGCTTGTCCGCTTCCGCCGGAATGGATTCCTCGCTCACCCCCATTTCCCTCAGCACCCGTTCGACAAAAATGCCGGGAGAGAGTAAATAGGCCAGAAGCATATCCACGTTTTTATCATCGAGCAGAGCATCCGGAATACTAAAAAAGTTGTCCGTGGAATTCAGGCTGTAGGTCAGATCCAGCGGATTGGCGGTGCTGGCCGTTTTCGGAATCATGGGCCTGAGCTTTTCAACTGTCTCCGCTGAAAGCGGCGGCAGTATCAGTCCCGCCCGCCCGCAGGCGTCCGCGGCCGTGGCGCCGGGGCCGCCCGAATGCGTCTGAACCACCACCCGGTTTCCTCCCGGGCGCGGCAGTGTTCCCAGCGCCAGCGCGTAATCGAAAAGCTCGGAGAGATTCTGCGCCCGGAGAATGCCGCACTGCTTAAACACGCCGTCATAAATTTCGTTGGGACCGGAAAGCGACCCGGTATGAGAGCGTCCGGCCTTCCGGCCCGCCTCGGAGCCTCCCACGTAGAGAGCCACAATGGGTTTGTGCGGAACGATCGCTTTGGCCGCCTCAATAAACTTATCTCCCCGCGAGATGCCCTCAATATAAAGCGCGATCACTTTCGTATAAGGGCAGACGCCCAGATACTCCAGGCAATCAACCAGGTCGATACTGGCTTCATTACCGACACTCACCGCGGCGGAAAATCCCATTCCGTGGCGATGCAGGTAATCGAACATCTGCGTGATAAAGCTGCCGCTCTGGGAGGCCAGTCCCACAAAACCGGGTTCCCCTACCGCCGTGATGGTTGTTGGATTGAGCTTCAGGTAAGGATTGGCGACGCCCAGGCAGTTGGGCCCCAGAAAGCGGATGCCGTACTTTTTAGCAATGGTCTCCAGTTCTTTTTGAAGCAAGGTCCCTTCGGGGCCTGCTTCCCGAAATCCGCCGGAGACGACGATAGCATGACGGATGCCTTTTTTACCGCAATCTTCGAGCGTCCGGCAAACAATATCGGTAGGCAAAACAATGACGGCCAGATCGGGTGTCTCCGGCAAATCCATCACACTGGCATAGGCTTTGTGTCCGCGCACCTCTTTCTCCGTCAGATGAACCGGATAAATTTCGCCTTCATAACCCAGAGCCTGAACGGAGGACAGCATCATGGAACCCATGCGCATAAAGGTGTTAGAAGCGCCGAAAAAGGCGATGCTTCGGGGATTGATAATGGGATAAAGAGGACTTTCTTCAATGGAGCGAATCATGGCATACCCTTCCTGAAATAAAAAGTAATTCCGATAAACAGCCGCAAACGCCTTTCTGGTTAACAGATAATGACCGATTCTTCAAGTCTGCCGATTTTTTTACGAGTACAGCACATCCACGATATTGCGTATGTATTGTTCATCGGTCATGCCATAGGTTGCCTCTTCGGGAAATACGACCAGTTTCCGGAAATGAGCGGCAATCTCGGAAAACAGATCAACCCTGGCCCGGGGCCGCAAATGCTCCCGCCTCATCAGCGCACGCACGGCGACGGCGGCTTCCTGAGGCGACGTCAACTGACGAATGCGGGCGCATAAATGCGGATAAGCTCTCAGTGAATTGAATTTGCCGGCTGCAAGCTGCGCCAGGTCGGGATCGGAAAATTCAGGAACCCGGACCACAATGGTATTGGCGGCGATATCTCCCAGACGCTGCGAGCGGCGGCTGACAAAACAGGCGATGCCGCCTACCGCATACAAAAGCGGCAGGCTGTCCACGAACCGCAGAATGTTGCGGATCATAATCTGGCTGAAGTGAAGATGCAATCCCTGAACATCCATCACCCGCAGCTTCAGAAGCCTTTTTCCGAGGGTCTGCCCCCGCCAGCGCCATTCCAGTACAACAGCATAGCCGATGGATATAATGAAAGAAGCCACGGCGGAGACCGCACCGACAAAATCCGTGCTGATGATGTTCAATACGCTCAGGAGAATACCGACGACGGACAGGGTCAGCACAATGCAGCCGATATCAACGCACCACGCCAGAAGCCGGGGAACAGGCCCCGCCGGCGTCAATGAGAAAACAATGCCCTCCGGGGTTTTGATCAGAAGTCTGTTGGTTTTATCGCCGTTCATGTTTTTTCCTTTTCAACCCCGCAAACCCGAAA
Organism: Smithellaceae bacterium; assembly: GCA_963682105.1. Classification (GTDB taxonomy): domain Bacteria; phylum Desulfobacterota; class Syntrophia; order Syntrophales; family Smithellaceae; genus UBA8904. Next base: position 4,313,628 of record OY821638.1, on the reverse strand, counting down.
AACGACGCGAGCACAATCAACTCAACAACCGCAAATCCCGTTTTGACCGCGTAAGGGATCACCGGTTCATGATACTGTGAAACAAACGCCTCGATAAACCCCGCCCAGGTCAGCATTAAGGCCACGCCGAACATCATGGTCACGATATCGGCGGACACTTTCCTAAACCGGGCTGCAAGCGGCACACGCCGCCCCCAGCCGATCAGCGCCCCGGCCAGAATAAGGCCGGTCTGCCCCGCCAGAAGAAAAGCCGGTATCTCGACCACACCGTGCGGAGACAGCCAGGCGACCAGAAAGCTTGTTTTCCCGGCAAGAATATAATCGAGCGCCACCGCCCCGATCATGGCGCCGTTGTAAAACAGCAGGATGATCGTTCCGATTCCGAAGGTGACCCCCAGCGCCATCATCAGAATGCTGACCTGCGTGTTATGCGTCATGTAAAAAGCGGTGCCCCGCATTTTCTTGTTTTTCAGAATATCTTCTTTCCGGGATTCTTCTGCGGCAACGCGCTTCGCCGGTGAATCCTGAAGATGAGAAAAAGGCATCAGGATCGATCTGGCTTCCGGATCTAATTTAATCGCCGCTCCGCCGAAAAAGCATCCGCCCAGAACGATCACAACCGATAAAAGCAAAGCAAAATAATGACGGCGGACCGTTTGCGGAAACGCGGCAAAAAACCAGGTTACCGGCGAGAACCGGTGCGGCCTTCTTCTTTGCTCCTGCACTTCCCCGTAACCGCGGGCCACAAGGGATTCCAGATAGCGCCGGATTTCCGGTTCCGCCGAGAATGTGGCAATCCGGGCCAGGCCGGCCGAAGCGCGCTGATAAAGATAGTGAAACCGTTTGACTTCATCGAGCGACATCGCCGCCTCCGGTTCCTTCTCCAGCCTGTCGAGCGCGGTTTCCAGCTCCTTCCAGTAAAGGTTTTCTTCCTTTAGAAATTTTTGCAGATCAACAATCATATCAACTGCCTCTGTTTGACGGACATATACTGTGAAACGATTTCCGTACAAAACATTTCATGCGGGAGAATGGAAAAATGAATGCCTCTCAGACGCAGCATTTTCCGAACCTCCAGCAGGCTGTGCAGGGTGATGTGTCCGCCCAGATCCTTATAGACATCATCCAGCGATACTATCCCCGGCCTGGAAAAAAGACCATGGACCCCCGCGGGCTTGAGCATGTTCACCAGGATGAGATGCTTGTGGTCGATCAGCCCCGTCTTCTTCACAAAACTCTCCGCAAGAACCGGATCATCCAGACTGGTCAGAAAAATGAGCAGAGCGCGGCGTCGCAGCCTCTGGCCGATAAACGTGAAGAGATCGTCATAATCCGGATTCACGGTCTGAGACGCAAGCTGATAGAGCGAATCGCGGCAGACGTTGAAATGAGCTTTTCCGCTTCCGGCTTTTATAAAAGATTGCACCCGATGGTCGAAAGACAAAAGACCGAACAAATCCCCCTGACGCCGGGCGACCATTCCCATAATCAGCGCAGTGTTGATAAAACTCTCCAGCATGGTTTCCGGCCGGCGGCCGGCAGGCAGGGTCGGCTGCCGCGTCGACTCCTCGATGCAACGGGCGCTCAGACGGGATGCATCCACAACGACATATACCTCCTGCGTTTTTTCAATTTGAAACACCTTGGTTACCGGCCGTCTGCGCCTGGCGGTGGCCTTCCAGGAAATCCGGTCGTAGCTGTCGCCGTAAACGTATTCCCGCAACTTTTCAAATTCGCGCCCCTGGCCGACCTGCCGGTGGGCGTGAACGCCGTACAATCCACGGTTCAAAAACAACGCGGCGAGCGCTTTTTTCTCACGCGCCGGATTGGGATAAACGCGCACTTCCATGCTGATGGCCGGGGACATGCGAAAAGACCAAAACCGGAGCGGTGAAGCCGTTTCCAGATAACAGCGTTCAAAACGGAAACACCCGCGGGCCAGGCCCGTGCAGGCCCAGGCATAAGAGGCGTAATCATGGCCGGCCGGAACCTCGGCTAAAAACTGTTCATTTTCAAAAACCAGTTCTTCCGGAGAAGCCAGGCCGACGCGTACGATCATCTTTTTGCCCCGGACATTCCTGATCCGGAACTCGACGGTTCCTTTTTTGTCTCTGGACAGCCGCACCACCCGGGGAAATTCCGTTTCCACCCCGTTGAAAAGCAGGCGCGACAGGAAAGCGTCGATGGCGGCAACTAAAGCAAACAGGACGATCACCCCCATGGACGGTTCAAACCACGCCGGGAAGACGGCGCCCGCCAGAGCGCAGGGCAGAGCAACGGCTGCAAACAGGATGATCAGTCTGTTTCGCGGAACAATCATCGCGGAACGCCTACCCGGGTCAATACATTTTCGATGACTTCTTTCACCGTCAATCCTTCAACTTCGAATTCGGGCCGTAAAATCAAACGGTGTTCCATGACCGGCATCGCCAGATGCTTGACATCGTCGGGTGTGACAAAATCGCGGCCTTCCAGCGCGGCGAAGGCGCGGCAGCCGAGCAGAAGCGATTGCGTCGCGCGCGGTCCGGCGCCGACCAGAACGCTTTCATGGCTTCGGGTCGCACGGACAATCTCAACGATGTAGTTGATGAGTTCCGGCCGGACGGCCACGGTTTCCAGGTGATTGCGGAGCATCGTCAATTCTTCCATCCGAATGACATTGAGAACTTTTCCTCCGGCCAGAATATCTTCGGGAGACTCTTTGCCCGTCATGCGCTGCGCCAGGAGAAGCTCTTCCTCTTTTCCGGGATAATCCATGACTATTTTCAGCATAAACCGGTCTTTCTGGGCTTCGGGCAGCGGATAGGTCCCTTCGTACTCAATGGGGTTTTGCGTGGCGAAAACCGTAAAGTCGGGCGAAAGCGGATACGTTTCGCGATCAATGGTCACCGCCCGCTCCTGCATGGCCTGCAAAAGCGCCGACTGGGTTTTGGCGGGAGCGCGGTTGATTTCATCGGCCAGCAGAAAGGTGGTAAAGATCGGGCCTTTGGCCAGCAGAAACTCATTGCGCTGCATGTTAAAAACGTTGGTGCCGGTGATATCCGCCGGCATCAAATCCGGCGTAAACTGAATCCGGTTGAATTCACATCCCAGCACATGGGCCAGCGTTCTCACCAGCAACGTTTTGGCAACGCCCGGCACGCCTTCGATGAGGGCGTGCTGACCGGTAAAGACGGCCATCAGCGCCTTGCCGACGGCGTCATCCTGACCGATAATGACTTTGGCCACTTCTTTTCTGGCCGCTGCTAATACATTCTGAATTTGATCCATCATGACAGTTTCCTCTCCGCTAATATTTTGCTGACTTCATTATAGATGGCGACGATTCCGGATTCCTGACGCCCCCGGCTTTTCCGCTCTTTGATCAGCGCTTGAATTTTTTCTCTTTTACCGGTGGTTGTTACACGGCCGGCCTGAGCCGTTTTCTCCCATTCGGCAAGGCAGACGGACAGGAGCCTGGCAGGTGTTATGGTTCGCCTGAGCATTCCGACGAAACCGGACAGGGAATCTTTTCCCGTGGCCGCTTCCTCCTCTTTTCCGTTTGCCCCGGCGGCCTCGGCCGGAACCAGGCTGTACGAATTTTTCCAGATGAAAAGAATTCCCAGAATTCCCAGAACAATCAACAGCCCCTGCAAATGATATTTTTTAAAAAGATAAATCAGGCCCTTATTTTCAGCCAGCCCCAGATGGGCTTCATCAAATACGATTTTCTTGCAGGGGCCGGAAAGCCAGGCCAGAAGATCCGGATGGCGTTCCTTCACCATCGCTTCATTGCTTACAAAATAGGAATCCGTCGCCAGCACCAGGCTGCCCCGGCCGTACTTTCTCTCCAGGATCACCGCACGGCCGTCGACTTCATACACCGGAATCCATGCGCCGTCGGCCGGCATAAAATAGGCTGATGAGTGCCAGGAAATAGGATCCCGCAACGGCATTCCGAAATAGGAAGGCGCAGGAACAGCCTGGGCCGCCGGGGAGACTGCTTCCCATACGGCAACATTCACCCCCCAGCGCGACGCCAGATCGACGGGAGCCGCGGCCGCATCTTCTTTTTGCTTCGTGTCTGACGGGACCGCCTCCTGTTTTTCCGCCGCTGCGGCATCCTTTGCTTTCGGCCGGTTCCGTAAACCCGCATTGGCCTGCGGATAAAGACAAATCACAATCCGGCCTCCGCCGGCGGCAATGTTTTCGAGTGTTTCAACGTCCCTGCGGGGCAAAAAATGCAACATCTGCAAAGAAACGCCAAAATAAAAAAAAGCGGCCTTGCGGGTGTCGATCCTGCTTTCATCTTCATAATTACGGTTCACATCCATGCCGGGCAGATTGCCGAGACTTTCATAAAAAGCCTTGACGCCGACGGGATCGGCGCGCAGTGATGAATAGGGCGGATAGATGTCGCCCGCTTCAAAACGCATCGCAAAGAGCTGCGCCAGAGCGGCCGCAAACGCCGCCAGAACAACCAGAAGAACGATCACCCCTGTTTTATAATTTGTTCGCAATCGTCATAATCCTTGTTTGATTGTCTCTGAATATCCGGACGGTTTCATCCGTCACCGTATGCCGTCCATACCAGATGCCTTCATAAATCTTCATATTGCCGGAAAAGGCCGCAAGCAGATCCGGTGCGTGATGCGCCCGGCGGTAAAGTTCCCTTTCATATTCTCTGTTGGATTTAAAGCGGGCAATGGCGATGACATTGTGCCGGGCCAGATGAGACAGGCTTGCCAGGTAAAAGGCCCGCAGGGCCGAGCGCAAATCGCCCTGCCGCATCAGGTCTTCGGCCAGTTTCAGCCACCGGTCTGCGGGCAACTCGTCGGCCAGCGTCTCGTCGCGCAGTATATCGGGCGCGGACGTCGCGGGCTGTGCGGCGGTCACCGCCTGCTCCCGCCGGTAGGTTTTAATCACGCGCCACAGAACGAATATCAGGATTGCAACGGCCGCGGCGATCAGGACCAGCAATGCGACACGCATCGATTGTATCCATGTTCCCGTTGATGGCGTCCCGCCGGTGGAGGGAGCCTTGATCCAGCCGGCCATTTTTTTGACCAACCAATCCACGGCGCTTTTGATCCATTTTTTGACGGGCTTTAACCATCCGGACGCCGTATCGACCAGCCCGGAAAAAAATTGCTCGACAACCCCTTTTTCTTTCTGGATAGTTTTTTCTCTGGGCATACGCCAACTGTATTCCCGTTTGCTGATCACTTCATCGATAGAGCGGTTCAGATCGGCCACCGGGATGACGATTTCCGAACTCCGATCACCGGCGGCAGGATCGTTTTCTGCGGCGGCGGTCTGACCGGTAAAGCTCAGGCTCAATAAACCCAGAAGAATAACCGCGGCCGTGATGTTCGCCGTAACTGTCATTTTCTTCAGTTCAACCTTGAGATCGGCTCCACTCCGGAGTGATTCCCCGTAAAAACATCGCAGCGCATAAACCGCCTTCGCCAGAGGATTCATTCCCAGATAGGACAAGCCCAGGGTGGACATTAACAGTGTCGTATTGAACATTCCCCAAGAGGTTCGCGAAAACATCGTTTCAATGCCTAAAAACATACTAAGCAATTTGGGAAGCAGATAAATCATCATCCCCAGATTGAGGAATACGAAAATACCGCATAAGCAGTAAATGATGATGAAGATATGATTCTGGGCGGCGAACAAACCGGCCTGGCGGCCGGCATCCCTGTAAACCTCTCTGATGTCGGAGGTCTGTCCGCTCCCGCAGACGGAGACGTTATGAAAAAAAGCATATGCCCATCCAAAAGGCAGTATGATAATGGAAGAAAGGGGCAAAACAATAAAACTGATCGGTTGAAGGGCCGTTTGCACGGTGACAAGCCGCAGCACTTTGCGCCATGTCCATTGCGGGTTGGCCTCTCCCAGCAGATGAGCCCGAATCTGCGCACAATAGGCCGCCTGCCAGCATTTCATCCAGACATACGCGGCCGTTAATAGAAACGCGGCGCGGCCCAGATACTGATGCGCCCAGGCGCCGCGGCTCATGTCAGCCCAGAAATAGAGCAAGGCGAGGATAAAAGGCAAACTGCCGATGTAATAAAGCACATGGATCTCAGCGGGCAAACACCGCAAAAGCATCGTTGCTTCTTCGATGATTTCAATCGCGCCTTTTTCAGGCTTTCCCGTTTTTTTCTGTTTCATTTAACGCCCGATCCAATTTCTTTCCAGATCGTTCCTTCATGATAGGACACCGGCACGGAAAGCAGGACTTCGCCCAGATAATAAAAGAAAAGCCAGGCGACCAAAAGCCCGAGAAGGCATTGACCGGCCCGGTTGAGATAGCGTAACCGGAAGCGTTTTATCAACGGCGTTTTCGACAGCTTTTGCAGGCACTGAGCGCAAAGCATACGGTCGTCATGCTCTGTTACGCACTCCCGGCAGAAATTCTTTTTACACTCCGGACAGATGACGGCGGCCTCCCGTTCGGGATGGTGAAAGCAGCGTCGAGAAGCGATATCGCTCATGGTTGATCCTCGGGCCTGTGAACAAATGTTGACGAACTGATGTCTGAAGTCGTTGCCACCCGCTGTTTTTCCTCAATTCGCGACGTCAGAATTTTTAATGCTTTTCTTGCCGTCCGTATGCGCTTCAGAGAATAGAGTTCTTCCTCACTGACCTGCGTGTAAAGATGACAAATGCATGTCGGCCCCATGGCTAAATTGATTCCGAAAAACAGAAAGAAAAAAAAGGCAACCGTATACAGAACGGGAGATGCGTAAATGTTGTGCTTTAATGCAACGGCAAGCAGGCCGCAAAAAATGGCGATACCCGACAAAACAAAGTTCCAGACCATAAACCGCATGGTTTTGCAGACAACAATGGACTGGATATCGCCGTAATAAAATCGTTTGTAGTCTTCCGTAAAACCGGTGGAAAGCTGATAAAGCAAATGATCTTTGCCCATCCAGAGACTGGCCCTGGTTCGGGTCACATCCAGAAAAGCTTTTCTTTTCGTTCCGCCTCCCGGTAATTTCTGATACTCTTTATCCGCCACTGAACGACTCCCCCGGCAAAGTTACTTTAAAAAACGGTATAATAAAAACGACCAGCCGGTCAACTGCAGGCTGGAAATCATGATGGCCAGAATGAAACGAATTTTGGTGCGGCCGGTGATGCTGGTCGGCGCCCGGAAATAGCGGATGGCAATATAAATGCTGACGGGCGCCGTTATAACGGTCAGCCAGACGGTGATCATGGGAATGATGGCGGCCGCCAGGGCAATGCTGTCATATAAAACGCGATGCGTTTCCAGATTTTTGATCTTTTTTTTCTTCTTACCCGCAGCCAGACATGCGGCACAGATATGGCCGCCTTCAAATTCAATGTCGCATAACGAACACAGATATCGCCCGCAGGAGGAACACGCCACCTCCGCTTTTTTCTGCGCATGAAAAAAACAGCTTGCTTCGGTATCCAGGCCGATGTTTTCCGCAGGTTTCACCGTAACCGTTTGCGACAATGCCGGATATGTTTTCACAAGAACCGGCGCGTGACAGGACGGACACTCGGTAAAATCAGAGCGGTTGAATATCTCCTGCGGCAAAGGCGCCCGACACTTTGAACAGTTGATTGGTCGACTGGCCATCTTCTTAGTTCTTCGTTCGAATCACACGTGTGTTGCAGATACGGTCATGCAGAGCTCGTTTTTCATCGTCGAAAGCGGCCATGAGAAAACCGATACCCAGAATAATGGAACTCAAACCGGTTGCAAATATGCGGCCGAATGCTTTCAGATAGCTTACCCGGCTGCCGTCGGCGTTAATGACTTTGACCCCCAGCGCCATTTTTCCCGGCGTTGCGCCGTGCTTGCCGATGAAATAGACTTGATAGGCAAACCAGATCAGATATTGGATGGCCGTTATAATCATAACGGTCTTTGCTTCTTCGGGCGTTCGCTCCAGAGCAAGGAAACTGATCCCCGCGGCCAGATACATGCAAAAACTTAAAATCCAAAAAATGATACCGTCAACAAAAAGAGCAGCGCCCCGTCTCCAGAAGCCCGCGTAACTTCTGTCGGCAGGCAGGGCCGCTCCCTCTTTTAACTTCTGGAAAAAAGCGGGCTTGCAGGACGCACAAATTTTTAAATCGTTGTACTGGATCAATTCACTGTCGGCGTGTGCTGTTTTGCAAACGGAGCAGTTGGAGAAACCGGTTGAATTTTCCTTCAGCTTCTGGAAAAAAGCCGGCCTGCAGGATGGACAGACTTGAACGTCGTTGTACTGGATCAGATCTCTGTCGGGGAATGAACCTCCGCAAACGGAACATTTACGCAGATTGGCAACTTCGGAATCATCACCCATATTTCACCCTCTCTTTCTGTATATATTCAGGAAATTCATGAAAAGCACTGTCAGCCTAATCAATAACGTCTTTCATGTCAAGTTGAAGAACATCAGGCAGTTATGTCCGCCATTCTTTGCCTGATGATGGTTATTTCGGATTTGATTGAGAAAAACTTAAGATGAAGGACGTTTTTAGAAGATGTTCCGGTCTTTTTTCAGAACATCTTCTGAAAACACCGGCCTTATTGGATAAAAGCAATGTAGTGGCGTGCTGTTTCTTCCGGTCTTTCCACCATCGGGATATGGCCGCAATCTTTCATGATCAAAATTTGAGCATTCTTAACGGCGCCTCCGATAACGTAAGCGGAAGACGGCGGAAAGATGCGGTCGGTATCGCCCCAGATCACCAGCGTTCGAACTTTAATATCGGGCAGCCTTTTTTCCAGTTGATCGCGCGGCGTCGCTTCGGCAAACACTTTTTTATTGAAGTCACTCGCATCCATCGCTCTCTCAGCCAGGACACTTTTCGCAAAAGATGGAATGACGGGCGGCCGGGCAAACAGGAAGTCCACCATGCGGTCAAAGTCGGCCGGTTTTTCAATGACCAGCGGGTTGACGCCCGAAGCCAGCGACCGGGAAAGGCCGCTGGGCTCCCGATCAATAATTCCCCCCGGATTTAAAAGTCCGAGGCTCAAAACGTCGTCCGGATAGTTTGCCGCATAAAGTCCGGAGATCACGCCTCCCATGGAATTGCCCGCGATGTGAAATTTCATAAGCCCCAGCTTTGCGGCAAACTCGTGAATACGCGCCGTCTGGGTGTCGACGTCATATTTCTGCGCGATGATTTTTGAACTGTCGCCGAACCCCGGCAAGTCTGGAATCACCACGTGATAGCCGTCTTTCAGGTATCGGGCAAAATGAAGCCAGTTGTCCTTGTTCGCGCCAAAGCCGTGCAAAAGAACAACGGTGGGATCTTTTCCGCTTCCGCCTTCAAGATAGGCGATATGATGATCGCCGACCTGAATCGATTTTTCCACAAGCCCTGCGTTCTTCCGATCGGATGAAACCGACCAGTCGACGATCAGAGAACAGGCCGAAAACAGCGAAAGCGCCGTAAGTAAAAAAAGCGATACAACAATTCTTCTTTGCCGGTTCATAAAATACCTCTCATTGAATTGAGAAAGCGCGGGGGAAAACGGTCTGCTTTCTCAACTCAAAATAATCCAGACACACAACAATAATCAACAATATTTTGCTCACAAAAAAATCATTCTAAAGGCAAAAGAGTCTCATTCATGTGCCACGTAGTGTCCCATCACGAAATCAAGTGAAACATATTATGAGACTTCATATATACAAACATCTCCCCCTATTTAATTATATCTAAATAAATCATATATATAGAAATTAGCACGCCACATGGCACATGTCTTGCTAATTTAAAAAAATATCATTTTTTACGACAACCTTTTTCCTGACTTTTACCGGTTGAATCAAGGATGCAGTCAAGGCGTGCAATACCGCCTCCTGTCTGACTTTTTTTAAGCAGGGAAAACGACACAGTAAACGAAGAACCCGGGTGACAGCGCCCCCGGTTTACCGGAAAAGAACCATGGTTTTAGGACAATTGTTAAGATGTGAAACTTTTGTCTGTTTTATTAAATTTCCTAAAGGAGGATTCATGAAAAAAAAAGTTTTTAAAGTAAGTGTGTGTGCGGTGTTTGTCGTTTTGGTCTCCATGTTTTTGGCTTTTTCCGTTTTAGCGGCGGATACGTCCTGCAAGACCAAATACCCGATTATTCTGGCCCACGGCATGGGTTTTTACCCGACATCTACGTTGCCCAACAGTTTTCCCGGCATCGCGGAAGCCCTGAGAGCCTGCGGCGCCACTGTTTATGTCACGCAGGTCGAGCCGCTGGGAACGTCGGCGGAAAAAGCCGTACAATTCGTCAATGGTTATAAATTTAATGGAGTGACGTACGGCAACTTCAAGGGCATCAAGGCGGCTACCGGCGCCGCGAAATTCAACATCATCGGCCATTCGCAAGGCGGTCTGTATACCCGTTACGCCATCTCCAACCTGGGCATCGCCCCTTATGTAGCCAGCCTGACCACCGCGGACTCGCCACACAGAGGCTCGCTCATCGATACGATCACCGCTCTTCAGGGAAAGTTAATGCCTGATGTGGCAACCAAATTAATGGCCGCCGTCAATCCCTACAACTACGCTTACCTTGCCAACGCCACCGGCGATTCCATCGCAACCGTGGCAGCCAAGGCCCAGGCCAATCAGAAGGATTTGTCCGTTGAAAACATGACTTTAAAATTCAACCCCGGCGCACCGAACAAGGCTGGCGTCTACTATCAGAGTTTCAGTTGCGCCTATAAAGTGTATACCCCCCTGAAGTCCACCCTGGAAGGGCTTGAACAGATTATTGCCCTGTACACCAACAGCCTCCCGAAGCAGCCCAATCCTGCAGACGGCATGGCCATTGCCAACTTCACCCAGGCGGGCATGCAAAACTATGCATCAACTTGTTTTCAGTACGGCGGCGGCTTGGGCGACGGACTGGTTCAGGTCGATTCCGCCAAGTGGGGCAACTATCTGGGAACGCAGTTTGGCCCCTGGTACAACGCCAAAGGTTTGAATCATTTCGACGCCATTAATATCAACAAAGGGGCAACGTGGAACGCCGTCGGCTACTACGTGCAGGTCGTTAAAGATTTGAAGGCCAAAGGTTTCTAGTCTGAGTTTTCAATCAAAAAAATGAACAGGAAGGGGGATAGCGCATTTTATCCCCTTTCTTTTTTACTCTTACCGAAACCGGCTTGCTTGATGATGCTTTTGCCAACCGAATGAAACACTGATGACGAAAAAAGACCTTCGAAATATCATGAAAATCGCCTTAATGGCCGTGAGCATTTCGCTTTGCCCGCTTTGCGGACAGAACTGCCTGGCCAATACCCCGGCAGACGATCTTCCTGAAAATCATTACATCTACGACAAAAACTTTCCGGCCCATAAAATGGCCAAGCCTTCTGCCGGTCACCCCTACCTCTCCGGTGGAATGGTTACAACGGATGCACTGGACCTGTTTCGATCTCTGGAACGGCAATATGCGGTGAACTCTATCGACGAGATCAGCAGGCATTATGAAGGGGTCCGTCAGGATCTGCACGCCCGGTTTCAGCCGGCGGATGCCCAACTGCTTTTCGAAAATTACAAGACGTTTCTGGCCTGCCAGATCGCCCTCGTCAACGACAGCCGCTTCGAAACAAAATCCATGGATCCGAAAGAGCTTCTGGCGCAGCTCTCCCAAATACAGAATTTCCGGCGGGAAAAACTGGGGCGCGAAACCGCCGACGCTCTGTTCGGCAAAGAGGTCAAGGACCATGAATATCTGTTGCGGCGCTTGATCATCATCGGCAGTCCTGACCGATATGGAAAAGAGAAAGAAAAGCATCTGCAAAAACTTAAAGAGGACATGTGGGGCGGTGAGAACGTTTCCATCGGCGAAGACCAGGAGCCTTACAATCTTTATGAACAAAAGCTGCAGATCTATGCCAGAGACCTCTCGGAAACGGATGAAATCAACCGGAGACAGAAGATCGAAGAATTTCGCAAGGAATATTTCACACCGGAACAGATCGACCGGCTGCGGAAAGCTGATGCGGAGGTTGCCGCCGAAGAGGAGCATCTAAAACGTTATCGCGCGGAGGAAAACAAAATTCTTCAGACAACCGGAATGTCTCAGGACCAGCAAGATGGCGCCATCAAAGCATTGCAGGATCAATATTTCGGCACGGAAGCGGACGCCTTCCGGCGCAGGGAAGCGATGCTCAAGGGCACGGAAAAATGATTTAAAACTTCCGGAAAAAGCGCGGGCTCCGTTATGACTCTCTCCAAAGGTTTGCCTCACAAACCGGGCCTTTAATTTTCATTCGGACGTAATAATCCGTATCTTTTCAGTTTGCGGTACAGTGTGGTTCGAGACATGTTGAGTTGCCGGGCGACATTATCTTTGCTGAGCTTTAAGCTCAGCATGTGGCGAAGAAGCCTTTTTTCTTTTTCCGAGGGCAACTCGAAATCGAGACTTTGCTTGCGCACCGGGCGCGTGTCGACGATTTCCGGCGGAATGAGATTGACGGACAGTTGATCCGATGCGGCATAATTCACCATCCGCTCCACAACGTTTTGCAACTCCCGCACGTTGCCCGGCCACCGATAGTTCATGAACACGTCGATCACACGGTCATCAGCTCCACGGATGATTTTACCCTGCGCTTTTGCGTATTTCTGAATAAAGTATTCCGTCAAAAGCGGAATGTCGTCTTGCCTTTCCCGCAACGGCGGAAGATGAATATTAAAAACATTCAGGCGGTAATAGAGGTCTTTGCGGAAATGACTGCGGTTGACATCGTCGAGCAAATCCCGGTTGGTGGCGGAAATGATCCTGACATCAATGGAGCGTATCCGGCTGCTGCCAATTCGAACAACGCATTTGTCTTCAATCACGCGCAAAAGCACCGCTTGAATATCCAGCGACATTTCGGCAATTTCATCCAGAAAGATCGTGCCGCCGTCGGCCAGTTCGAATTTTCCCTGGCTGCCGCCCCGGCGCGATCCTGTATAGGCGCCCTCGGCGTGACCGAACAGTTCGCTGGCAATCAGATCGCGGGGAATTGCCGCGCAGTTGATGGCGACATAGGGACCGTCTTTGCGCGGGCTGGCGTTGTGAATGGCCTGGGCCAGAATATCCTTGCCCGTTCCGCTTTCTCCCAGAAGAAGCACATTGGATGTGCTCGGAGACACCCCACGGGCCTGATCAAGAATTTTTTTAAAATCTTTATCCCGACACCGGACATCATTAAAAGTAAAATTAGCTTTGGCGCCGATGGTTCTGGCCACAAGTGACTTGATTCTTTGAATTTCGGAAAAGATCAGCAATTTACCGATCACCGCTCCCCCGGACAACGTGATGCAGTTGCATGTCAGGGAATAATCTCCTGCGCCCTGCGCCGTCCGGATGCGGACCTCCTTGTCGCTGACGGAATCCATTTGTTCAGCGGCAGCCAAAAAACTGGCGTTTTCTTCGCCTTTGAAAATCTTCCGCAGCGCCATACCCGGAACAGACACATTGCCGAGGGCAAACATCCGGCTCGCCTTCTCATTGATGGTCATAATGTCGCCTTCATGATTGACAACGATGAGCGCTTCCGGGATCGATGAAAGAATCACTTTCTGCAAACTGGCGGCGATATCCGTCTGCGCAAAAGCAGTCTTGTATTGAACAAGCGCCTTCTGCACACGCCATTCATTTTCGATGGCTTGCGCTGCGGCGACAGCCATGAACAGCGTATGCGGATGCGTGTCCAAGTAAAAATTACTGACTGAAATGCAGCCCATCATCCGACCATCTGGATCGAAAATCGGAGCGGCGGATGTGGTTATGAAATGAAAAAATTTTATATAATGGTTGGCGCCCATCATTTGCATCGGCTTTTTCCGGTTTAGAACGGAAGCTGTGGGGCAATTGGCTGCATATTCTTTCGTCCATCGGCTTCCTGGAACGAAGTTGAACATTTTGTTGTAGATGATATGTTTTTCCTCAATCAGGACGTTGATCAGATAGCCATCCTTGTCAATCAATCCGACCGAATAGTTGCGATTTTTCGTAAACTGGAAGAGCCTCCGGGCAAAAGGCTGACTGATATTGATAAACTCCTGGTTGGCGCTAATTTTTTCCTGAAGAGCGTCGCCGGTTAAAAGAACGTTTTGCGGTTTGGCCAGCGGATCGATATTCATTTCCCGGCAATGCAGCCATTCACCCAGTGTCTCCGGAGAAACGACGGTCGTATCTATATCATTTTCTCCCTTAATGAATTTTTTCCACTGAAGATAAATGGACTTGTTGAGCCGTCTTAGATCATTTCCCTGATTTTCAGACGTGTCTTCGTTGAAATAATCGAAAGTGCGCATTACCGGGACCTCCCTGGTCGACGATGTAGAAGTGTATCATTTTTGTTTCATGTTTCGTCCTGCTCTGGAGACAAACGAAACACAAAATGAGACACATTGTCAATCGGGAAATATTTGACCGCTGCAATCAATCATTATTCATTAGCGATATCAATAACTAATAGTTATTCATCATACGTGGCATGCATTCTGCAAAAAAGAAACACATGCCTCGTTAAAGAGATTTTCCTTCTACCTGACCAAATGGGCGAAGAGGGAGCAGGACACCCGAAGAAAAGGGTTTTGCCAGGCGGCTTGCACTTACGCAAACACGCAAGAGTGTATACAAAATATCAAATAACAGGAGGTTTTTGATGAAAAAGCGGAAATTTTCATGTTTCAAAGCGGACAATTATATATTTGGTTTTATTCTTTGCCTGATGGCGGCTTTATTTATTTTCGCGACGAGTGCACCCGCAGAGGCGGCATGTTCGACCAATAAGCTTCGCGCCATTCCCACCAACCCGGCAACGGACGGGCCCTGGCCGGTGGGATCAAAAGTTGTAACCATCAGCGGTTTGTCGTCGGTCGTATGGTATCCGGCCGTTCCCGGCAGCCAGGCCGGTAAAGCCAAAGATTCCTACTGCATGAAGGATTACATCACCGTCAACGGCACTCGCGAGGAGCATACCTGGCCGATAAACAGTTATCGGGATTTGCCTCTGGATGCAAGCTACGGCAAATACCCTCTGATCGTCATGGTTCATGGCACGGGGGCAATAAAGTATGCGCACCACGTGCTGGCGACGCACTGGGCCAGCCGCGGCTTTGTCGTTATTTCCGCCGACAATCCAAAGATTTATCTGACGGACGCGCTGGCCAACCCGCTGGGCATTTTAAGGGCTGACCAGCAGGGCGACACCAAGAAAATCATCAGCGCAGTCAAATACACCACCGGTTCCTTGGCTTTTTTAAGAGGTAAAGTGGATACGGCCCGAATCGGCCTGGCCGGCCACAGCGCGGGCGGCTTTGCCGTATCGAAGCTCAATTCCGTCAGCGGCGTTCAGGTCATCATCCCCATGGCGAGCCCCGCCAAAGTCAGCTACAGCCTGTACACAAAATCCGTCATGCTGATGGGCGGCATGCTGGACAATGCAGCCAAATGGAGTCTTATGCAGTCCGCTTACAACTTAACCACCGTCGGCAAAAAGAGGCTCGTCGGCATTCCCAATGCCGGCCATATGGTTTTCACCAACCTGTGTGAAAGTGTCGCCAAAGCGGGGGAATACGGCTTTGACCTCTCCGGCCTGGAAGCTATCGCCAACGACGGCTGCGGAAGCTCGTACATCAATCAGAAACTCGGATGGGAAATTATCAATTACGCATCAACCGCCGTATTCGAAGAAACGCTGCAGTGCAATTCGACATCGGCCGCAAGCGTAGCCTCCATCGCCGGTAAATACAGCGGCGTTTACTATAAATAAGAACGCTGAAAAGGAGCGATGCCGGCTGCTTTAACCGCTAAGCAACCGGCTATCGGAATAGACGACACCATTTTAAACTCATTTTACTGTAGAAAGGATTTTTTATGGAAGAAAAATTAAGTCTAAAGTTATTGAAGTTTGCAATTGCCTCGGTGATTATTATAGGGCTTGCAGCGACGAGTTTTGCCGCCTCTTGTCCTTCGGGGGCGATCTGCCGTCCGGAAACGCCGGGCTCTTATGGCACAAGCGGTCCCTACGGCTATTCAACCACCTCATTACCCGGTTACGCCGCCGGTGCAACGGTGTACGTTCCCAGAACCGCCTCGGCGCCATTTTCAGCCATCGTCTTCATGCAGCCCTTCTGGGGAACTCAGGCTATGGATGCAGCCTGGGGACCTTTCTTTGCAACCCATGGCATCGTCTATGTCAACTGCTCCGCCAACAGCACCACAACGGACACCGTGGATATGAGAGCCACCCAGCAGTGGAATGCTTACAACGCCCTTAAGGCGATGAACACCCGTACAGGCTCCGTGCTCAAAGGCAAACTGAACACCAGCAGAATCGGCTTAATGGGCTGGTCGATGGGCGGCGGCGCCACCTGGATCAACGCATCGAATTCCGGCCCCAAAACGGCTGTGACTCTGGCCGGCCACAACATGAGCGCTATCGACATTCGTTCCAAGGGTGGCTCTATCAAATGCCCCACCCTGCTGATGAACGGATCGACGGACGTAACCGTTCTGGGCGGCATGGGCCAGTCTCTGGGAGTTTACACCGCGATTCGCTACGGTGTTCCCAAGGTCATTTATGAAGTGGCCCAGGCCGGTCATTTTGACTGGAGCGGCCCGATCACCGCATTAACGCCCAACACCGGCAGGATTGCTCTGGCTTTCCAGAAAACGTATCTCGATGGTGACACCCGCTGGAAGACGTACATCCGCCGTCCTCTGGATGCGTTGGTCTGGAGGACGTCAAGCCTCTATTAATCTCTCTCAGCGCCTGATGTTTGCAACAGCATAATTGCATAAAAATCCGGGTGGATGCCGATCCACCCGGACCCCCCGACACCCTGCAGGACTCAACTATTGCATCTCATGAAGATCTGTCCGGCGCCGAACATCAGGCCCAGATGCTTAAAGTGGCCAAAGATATCGATTCCCGCTGGGACAGCCGGTTCTGCTATTATTTCCCGAGCGGCGCCGGCCATATAATTTTGACGTCAAGCGGATTTTACGCCAAGACGCTTAGCGGCGCTTATCTGTATAACTGGGTGAAGACTATTATTAACGGTTCCTGCCGTGACCTGTCCGCTGCAAACTAAGGCTGAAATGCCATCGAACGGTTAATTAAAGCGGGAAATGAAAATTATGATTTGACAGCCCTTTCGCTTTCAGGCCTTTGATTTCTTTCCACCTGAAAGATGTGGTTTGCCGCCGGGGAGCATGATGCATCCCGGCGGTTTTTTTCATCCTGCAATAAGCTGATCAGCAGGCGTTAAGCTCTTAAAATGTCAACGGCTCACTCCTGTATCACTTTAGCATCAAATAATGTCCTACAACAGAGACACATGAAACATAAAGTGAAACATGTAATCAACTAAAGAAAGCCTGCGTTTCAACAAAAACACAAAATATCATCTAATTTTTAGCACTTACGCCATCAATAAGAAACTGGCACACATTCTGCTAATATCTGTACATTGCATATGGAAACAAGGCAAAAAAATATATCACGGCTTTCATGAAGCACCACATAGATGGCGATTCCGCTTACCAGACCTATTTATATGGTACGGAAAATGCCAAAGACAAAGCAAAGGGCTGGTTCTTCTCTTATCGTCATAACTCTTAAGAAGAAATAGCCGTGATATCGATCTTCCCTTTTCAGGTTGTTTAAACTTCCACCTGAAAAGGTTCCAGCCGCCGGGGTGCATGATGTATCCCGGCGGTTTTATTGGGCGTGACTATACAATAATTCCCGCCTTGTTTCTTCGGTTTCGTGTCCCATTGAGCAGGACACAATCATAAGGTCTGAATCCGGTAGAATAAAAAATATTTTCACGGAGGGATTTATGAAGACACGAAATCCGTTATTGCTCGCTCTGTTCATTACGGCTGCGTTACTCCAGACTGTTTCATGGAATGCGCATGCTGGCATGGCAACCGTTCACGGATCGTTGAAATCCTCATCCTATTCAGCGTACGCCAATTATTTAAAGACGTTCGCCAATTACTTTAAAAATAACGGCGCGAGTCTCCATGCCATCTCCCTTCAGAATGAACCGGACTGGGATCCCCATTACGAAGGATACACCTGGAAGGCTGCGCAGTTTGACATGTTTATTAATTGTGGATGACGGAACATCTCTTAAACGATCAGTCCTTCCCGGCCTGCCTGACGACCGCCAGGGAGATTCACGATTGCGTGACCGTCGGAAACATGAATGCTTATGTCTGGTGGTGGATTATAAGCAACGCCAATGGCCTGTACAACAAGTCCGGCGTCGTCCAGAAACGCGGATACGTGCTCGGCCAGTTCGCCAAGTTTTTGCGCAACGGCTATTACCGAGTCGACGCCACAGCCAAGCCTTCAGCCAATATTTATGTAACAGGCTTCAAGGGCGGCGGCAAAGCGGTCATCGTGGCCATCAATAAAGGAGGTTCCGCCGTCTCACAAACATTCACATTCACAAATGGAGCCGTATCAGGCGTGACGCCTTACATCACATCGAGTTCTCAAAATATTGCATCGAAGTCCAGCGTCACCGTCACCGTCAGCTGCGACGCCTTCACGTATTCATTACCGGCAAACAGCGTCACCACATTTGTCGGAACGGCAAAATAAACCGAATCGGGTTAACGATTTTATTAAACACGTTAACCACAGGAGGGTAAAATGAAATCGGGAATAAAATTCAAACTCATTGGTATTATTTTTACGGTTATTTATCTGGTGTCAGGTTTTGCATTATTGCCCCATGCCGCCAACTGGACTGCCGGCGAGCGACTCATTCTCCACAATCAGGCATCTCCGTACGACTATTACGCGGCCAAAGATCCAACAATCGTTTACGCGGGCGGCAAATACCACGTGTTTTACACTGGCGCGAATAAAAGCGGCGGATGGCAGATGCTTTATACGTCTGCCAGTTCGCTTTCCGGACTAAAAACCGCAAAGCGAAGCTACATGAGCAAAATCGGCGAAGGCTATTTCTGTGCGCCGCAGGTCTTTTATTTCGAACCCAAGAAGACTTGGTTTCTTGTTTACCAGGACGGAAAATACGGGGCGGCCTACGCCACAACGACCAACATCGCCGATCCGAATTCCTGGTCCGGTCCGAAGTCTTTCGGCATTTCCGGGAATATGGGCTGGGATTATTACGTGATCTGCGACAACAATAATTGTTATATGTATAATTCTCCGAGCGACAATTCCCACAAAATATTCATTCGCAAAACGACCGTGGCCAAATTTCCCGCGGGCTGGAGCTCTCCTTCGGTTTCGATCACCGACACGTTTGAAGGCGCGCATGTTTACAAATCTCAGGCCGACGGCAAATATTATCTTCTGGTGGAAGACCAGAAAGACGGCCGGTATTACGAGCTGTGGAAGTCGTCTTCCGCCGGAGGCCCGTGGACAAAAGTCAATGAAAAATGGGCATACCGCGGCAATCTGACCAAGTACAGTGCGGATAAATGGACGACGAATGTTTCTCATGGTGAACTTATTCGCGCAGGCGCAAACCAGAAGCTGGAAATCAAGGATATCAACGCAGTCGATTTCCTCATCCAGGGCACGACCAACCTGACTGCTTCTTCTTATCAGCAGATCCTATGGGATATTGGCGTGATCAGCAATTACACCGGCAGTTCGTCCTCATCATCGACTTCAACCAGCTCGACAAGCTCGACGACTTCTACATCATCAACCAGTTCGTCTTCCTCCAGCGGCAATTTGGCCGTCAATGGGGGAGTGGAAAGCGGTTTGACGAATTGGTCAACCAACGCCGGCACGTTGACGCGAACAAACGCCGATAAACATAACGGCACGGCAAGCGCCTTGATTACCGGACGCACGGCAGCCTGGCACGGCATAACCTTTACACCGGGCACCCTGACAACCGGAAACTCTTATAATGTTTCCGTCTGGGTTAAATTGGCCGTGGGGTCAGCCAACAGCGCCGTATATCTGACCGCAAAACGCCAGGATGATTCAGATACAGCGACGTATAATGAATTTACACGCGTTGCCACCGCCACGGCAACCGCAAGCGGCTGGACGCTGTTGCAAGGCACTTATACGCAAAGCGGCGCCGCTTTCCAGCATTTCATCATTGAAACCGCCAATACCACCGTCGGCTATTATGCAGACGACATTTCCATAACTTTGTCCGGTTCGAGCAGTTCCTCAAATTCAAGCAGCTCGTCCACGTCCAGCAGCGGAAAGTTTGTCGGCAATATCACCCATTCCGGCAAGATCCCGCCGGACTTTTTAAAGTACTGGAATCAGTTGACCTTGGAAAATGAAGGCAAATGGGCCTCTGTAGAGTCCACCCGGGGGACCATGAACTGGACGGCCATCGATAACGCATACAAGTTTGCCAAGCAAAACGGCATCCCCTTCAAACATCATACCTTCGTGTGGGGCGCCCAGTATCCGAGCTGGATGAATAATCTTTCCGTCAGTTCACAAAAAGCGGAAGTGGAAGAATGGATCAAACTATACTGCCAAAGATATCCGGATACGGAATTGATCGATGTCGTCAATGAGCCGGATCATAAAAGCCCCGGCTGGTACACGGCGATCGGCGGCGCGGGAACAACCGGGCATGACTGGGTCATCTGGTCCTTCCAGAAGGCGCGTCAGTATTGCCCCAAATCCAAACTGATCCTTAACGATTACAATGTGCTCCGCTGGGAGACGGACAAATTCGTCGCCATTGCCAACAAAGTCAAGGCCAAGGGGCTGCTCGACGGCGTCGGATGCCAGGCCCATGGTCTCGAAAGCCAGTCCTTCTCCGAACTGCAAACAAACTTCAATAAGGTGAAAGGCATCGGCGTACCGATTTATATTTCCGAATACGACGTCAACCTCCAGGATGATAATCAGCAGCTTTCCGTCATGAAGCAGCAGTTCCCCTTATTTTATGAAAGCTCAAATGTCGCCGGGATCACGTTGTGGGGATACATCTACGGTCAAACATGGGTTTCTTACAGCGGACTGATTAAAAACGGTTCGCCGCGGCCGGCTATGACCTGGTTGATGAACTATTTAAAGAGATAGGTGGAAAAACAGGGAACGGTTGCAAACCGTTCCCTGCATGTTTTCTATGTTTGATTGAGAAGCACACTACTTTATCTTGCTTTCACCTTCGCCTGCCTGGGGCGGCCGGTATCGCTGGTAATTCACGGACCGGACGCTTTTTTCGGATTCCGTGCCGGGGTCACCTTTGTCCTTCAGCTTCCGCGGTGTGAACTTGGCCCGGCTTTCTTCCGCATTCGTCTTGCTCTTCATCACAGTGTTTTCCTGCGCCTTTTGGGAAGCGGTTTCGCGCTGCATGATGACCGACGCGCTCTCTCCGGTCATCGGAAAAGTCATCAATATGAATAATGCGGCGACGCTCCCATATATGAATAATTTTATTTTTCTCATAACATTCTCCCTTTCTAATCGACGTTGAGTATCGTCAGGGTTAATGATTCGATGTTCCGATCGTAATAAAATGAATCCGGACCGCTGTCCCACACAATCCTGATATCATACAACCCCGGGTCCAAGTCCGTTAAGTGAAATGTCTCCGAAGGTCCAATATCCGAAGACGCCTGGTTGGCTCCCCAGGTGGAAGCGCTGGCGGAAACCACATAGACGCCGGTGATACTGGCTGATGCGCCATTACGGATCTCCAGCGATCCGGTAAAACTTTCATTGTAGACATTCAGCACAATATAATCCCCCTCGTATACGGAAAGATTATAGACATAACTGAAATAATCGCTGAACTCGCCGGACGCCCTGATTTTCACGTCATAATCATCCGGATGGATACCCCCGAAAATGACATAATCATCCTGATAGAGAACACCCAGGAGATCCGGCCCCCATGACGTCTGGTCAACAGGAGCCAGATAGAAGCCGTCAATGGCCACATCGCTTTGGTTGTTCAATTCGATGGCCCCGCCCACAAAGAAAAAATCATCGCCGCAGCCGCTGAAAGCAAGAATCACAACGGCCGCAAAAAGCAGGATCAGTTTTCTCCATTTATTTGTTTTCATACTCCCACCTTTCGGTCAAATCATTGGCACACTCATCCCGATTGCATCATCCGCAAAGGGATCTTCAAGGTGACGCGTTTTGGAAAGCGGTGACTATCTTTTTTTCCTGTCCTTTTCTTTTGCCATTTTTTCCCCTTTCAGTGATCCCCGGAATATAAATCCGCAAGAACGATTTCCTCTGCGCGTTCGCCCGTCCAGCGCCAGGCGCGAAAACCGAGCGCCCCGGACAAACTCTCATAGCGCTTTAAAAATTTTTTCCCGAAAGGATTTTGGGACGCCTGCAGAAAAGACAGCTCGAAGGCCCGTTTGCCGTCCCACCATTCCCACAGCAGATAATTGACGAAAGCGACTTCGAACAGCATCGAGTCGATAGGTTCAACATCGTTTTCGAAACCGCAAAGCATTCCGATTTGCGTTTCGGCAACTGTTTTCAGCGCTTCCTCTCCGTCGGCGCAGAAACTGCACGCATCGATAATCAGCAGTTTCTGGTGCAGAGCGGCGCTTCCGGCGGCACTGATCATGCTTCGGATATCGCTCCATCCGATCGGAACCACATGGCCCTGATTGTTGCGGATGAGCAAATGCCTCTGTCCTTCTTCCGGATCGCGGCCATGCGCGCCGAGAATCATAATGCCTGGGCCTGCGCTGTTGCGGAAAAGACTAAACTGATTGACCAGGGAATCAATCTCATCAATCGTCGCCAGGGTAATGCCCAGCGGCACGGCGTCGTTTTCCCAGCACCAGGCATCTCCAAATCCCGACCAGAAATATTTGGCCGTATAACGCGCGCCGTATTCTCCATCTTCGTCGTCTCGCCAGAATGTCTCCACATACTGGATATTCATCAGGCACCTCACAGAGGCGATCAAGTTGAAACGTCATTTTCAGGAATTTTCAACTCTTCTTATATTTATGATGAAAGTATACGGAGGAGAAACCGGCATGTCAATTGCCAACTGAAACGGAAACCTTTTCAGGGAAAGAGATCCGATATCAGTAACATTTATCTTCCACTCCGTATTACTGGAGATGATAAGTCAATAATAAATAACATTTTTTAAGTACTTGACCTCAGTAATCAAGAAGCGTAAGAATACATCTACGCTCACGCGTAGGGGAACAGCCCGAGGGACAGATTGGGGAATTTATTTCAGGAGGCTGTTTATGGCAAGGTATATCTTCAATCAAGAGGCGGTCGCCAACCTCAAGTTGAGCGACACGTCTGTTCTGGACCGGCTTGTCGATTTCGAATCGGCGCGCGAAGCGCACTTGAAAAAAGAACGCGCGAAAAAAGACAAACGCATGTTAATCGGAGAAGCGGTCTCAACCTTCGTCAAGGATGGCGACATCATCACCGATGGAGGCTTTTCCTACGTCCGAACCCCTCATCAAGCTTTTCATGAAATCATCCGGCAGGGCAGAAAAAATCTCCAGATGATCGGAGCGCCCAACACCAACCAGAGCTTTTTCATTACGTACGGGCTGGTCAAGTACTCCCACAGTTCTTACACCGGAGCGGAGATGCGCGGGATCGACAAGGTCTATGACCGGGCGCTCAAAGCCGGCCAGATCACGATTCTCTCCGAGTGGAGCCATGGCGGCGCCGCCCTGGGATTCAAGGCCGCCCAGCTCGGGACGCCGGGTGTATTCAGCAAACAGATGCTGGCAAGCGACATCGTCCGCTACAATCCTTATCTCAAAGTGATGCAGCATCCTTTAAAAGAGAATAAGGATCCGGTCGTGTTTATTCCGGCTCTGTATCCCGATGTGGCTATTATTCACGTCCATGCGGCGGACAAATATGGTAACGCCTACATTTACGGTCCGGCCGTAAACGATCTCGCGGTGGCCGCCGCAGCCCGCAAGCTCATCATTACCGCCGAAGAGATCGTCCCCGAAAACGACATCCGTTACAATAAACAGGGACAGATCATCCCGTTCTTTTATGCGGACGCCGTGGTTGAAATGCCTTTCGGAGCGCTTCCCGGCAGCATGCCCGGCTGTTATTACTGGCCGCGGCAGTGGTGGGAAAAATGCATGCGTTTCGGCGGTGTCTCGGCGGAAAACAACAAGGCCTTCTGTGATGAGTGGATCATGGGTTGCAAAAATCAGTTCGAATTCGTCGAAAAGCTGGGAGGCGCCAAATGGATCGCCGAAGCCCGCCGTCAGACGAAAGCGGCTGAGGGTGACAACGAAAACATCGATTTCTCATATGAGGAATATACCCTGAAACATGATTCAGGACTCTTTTATTAGGACAGGAGGATACCATGCATGACTTGAATGCTCCGGCCAATCCGCTGGAAATATTGGCCTATGTTATAGCGCAGCAAATTTCCGATCATTCGATCGTTTATATCGGCACAGGAATTCCCATGGTGGCGGGAATTCTGGCAAAAAAAACCCATGCCCCCAACATCACCATGGTTTACGAATCCGGAGGACAGGACCCCATTGAAGGCGAGATGCCCTGGTCGGTCGCCTGCCCGTTTACCTGGCGCAAATCCCCCACGATCATGGAAATGTCTTACTCCTTTGCGCAGTGTTACAACGGGTACGTGGATATCGGTTTTCTGGGGTTCGCCCAGGTGGATATGTACGGCAACGTCAACACCCACATGATCGGCAAGGATTATCACCATCCCAAGGTCCGCATGACCGGCAGCGGCGGAAACAACGATCTGTCATCGCTCTCCGAAAACATGGTGCTCGTGGGGCTTCAGACGCCGGATAAGTTCATCGAGAAGGTTGACTTTATTACATCCGTGGGACACCTGACGGGCGGCAACTCGCGCCAGGAAGCCGGCCTGATCGGCAAAGGCCCGAGCACGGTCATCAGCCCCTGGGGCATCTACGATTTTCACCCGGAGAGCAAACGCATGCGGGTCAAATCCCTGACCCCCGGCGTCAACTTCAAGCTCGCTCAGCAACTAACGGGTTTTGAGCTGCTCAAACCGGAAGGCGATATCCCTGAAACGAGTCTGGCCATCCCCCCCGAGGCATTGAAAATCATGCGCACCGAAGTCGACCCGCGCGGCGTTTTCACGACCATGCCAACAGCAGGATAATATTGAAACGATAAAAATGTACAAACAGTAAAAAACGGGCGGTTGGAGAAATACCTTCAACCGCCCGTTTTTTATGAATCGTTTATTTATTAGAACGGACCGGCAACGCCCTTGTCGCATAGGTGTGGGACTGAAGATACGGGGAGGAGTTGCCGTAGACATAGTTGAACTGGACGGCGTCATTGTCTTTCGTTTCGGATGACCAGACGGCCAGACAGGTGATGCCGATCAATTCCGTCGCGCCGTGAATTTCAAAGTTTGAAGCGCAGGGCGCTTTGCGCGTCTTGTTTGCATCGTAGAGACCTGCAAGCTCATCGGGCGTCGGCATCCGCCAGTCCCGATAAGCCCCTGCGCTGAAATTCTCGCAGTAGGACTTCGCGTCTTTCCAACTGATGTCGCTGCCGTTGTCTTTGGCGGCCCACATCAGATTGGTTTTCGTATCCAGAACAGTTCCGTTGGATTGGTGAACAATATAACGCTCGCCCGAGGCGCAACCGATCATCGCACACGCCAGGATGATCGACATAAACGCAAAAACGGCTTTTCGCACGGTTTTCATATGAACCTCCTTTTTCTAAATAATATCACAAACGCGGATATGACGTCATTAAAAATTCGAGGCGTGGGGATGAGTATGCTCGCGGAGACGGAATCATCCGCCTCCGCGAGGTGTTATGTTACCAGTAAAGGAGCAGGCCGCCGGTTAGGGCATGATCCGGATTACTTTCCCGAAGATTGACATCGTAATACAGGAAGAAGTTCAAACTGCTTTTTATGTTGGCCATAGCGCCCAGGGTAATAGCCGCACTGTCGCGTTTGACCGTGTCCGACTGCACCGTGAACGACGCGGCCGGATCTCCCGCGAAACGGGCGTTGATCAGATATTGATCGTCCAGAAATTCATGCAGCCAGCGAACGGTAAATTCCGGTGTGATGGTGAATATTTCGGTGGCCGCAAACGGACGGGACAAGCGGAACCCCAGTGCGCTCTGCAAGAAGTTGGCGGTTTCCTTGTCCACATATAGATTGAGGGAATCCGCTCCCGTTTCCATGAAGCTTTCATGCTGATGCCGGATGGCTAAAAGCGAGGCCATAGGCGTGATTTCAAAGGCCTTCGGCAAAATAAATTTTCGGCCGCCTTCCAGATACCCGGCCAGTTCATAGCCATTGAAATTGCCTTCGGCCCTCCGGTAAAGATCGGCAAAGCCGATGCCGCGTTTCATTTCATACTGGTTGTGCGAATAGTACAGAGCGCCATCCGCATACCAATTGCCGGATTTGAAGGCGCCATACAGGGCCGCCTGGTAACCGGTGGCGTTTCCTTCGTCGTTCAAATTAGTTTGCTCAAGCCGGGTTTGGGAATAGCCCACGCTCACGCCCGCGCGCAGCTTGGGGATCGTGAGGATGTCCAGTCCCATCAAGGCGCCGCCGATACCGTAAGAATAACGGGAGGCGATGTCTTCTCCGCTTCTTGTGCCCGTTGCGCCGTAACTTTTGATCCACAAGCCCCATTTTTGCGGCGGGACTCCGGCCGGGGAAACGGCAGCGCCCGCGTCACTGACGGGACCTCCTGCGTCCGCCATCTGGATGACAGCCTGCCGGGTGCGCGCCGCAAGGTCGGCCGAGGCCGGAAGCAAATAAGAATTGTGGCCGAAGAGGTTCCTTAAAAACAAACCGGTGCGATACAAATCAACAGGTGTAAACGATGTGTATCCGGCGCCGCCCATCTGGTCAAAAGCCAGCCTCGCCTCGGATGCCGTGAGCGTAATCATTTCGTTGATTACGGTTTGCATGTCACCGGTGGCGCTGAAGGAAGCCTGATCAATCGCCGAGGCCACGGCCCGTTGATTCTTGGTAAGGGCGACACTGGCAAATTCCGTGTTGGTCCGGACCAGCGTCAGGTAAATTTCATAGGGGTTTGTCGCATAATCCAGCGAGGGAGCCAGAAAGGCCAGGTTGGAGGTGACATCGGCAAATGTTCCGGTGACGCCGCCGTCGGCGCGCAGGATCGTGTATGTGGTATTGGGGGAGTAGCTCCCGTTTTCCGCGATGACGGAAACGGTTCCGCCGCTGATGGTTGCTGTACCCGTCGCATGAATCAGGTCGGACTGGCCGGAAGGATTGACTTCCACTTCATAAACGGCGCCGCTCTGGTGGTTGTAATTACCGTTGATGGTCAGGGTGCCGATGGATGTGCCGGGTGCGATCCGGCCGCTGTTGATCACCGTTCCGACTGCGCCTGTTCCGTTCAGAATGCCTGAGGCGTCTATGGTAATCGAATCGCCTATGCTGCCTGTGGCCGTCAGGGTTCCCGCGGATATCTGAATCGGTGCGCCGCTTGAGCCTGTGCCGGTCAATTCCCAGACGCCCGCACCGTTTTTGACGATGCTTTCAAATCCGGTGATCTGGGTGATGTTAATGGTTCCATTTCCCGAAAGCGTCAGGCCGTCGGTTCCCGTTCCGCCGTTGATCAGGCCGGTAATCGCGCTGCCCGTGTTCAGCGTCACGCTGTC
This sequence comes from Smithellaceae bacterium, assembly GCA_963682105.1. Lineage (GTDB taxonomy): Bacteria > Desulfobacterota > Syntrophia > Syntrophales > Smithellaceae > UBA8904. Next base: position 4,286,026 of record OY821638.1, on the reverse strand, counting down.
ATTGCCCGCGCCCATCAGCACGGCGTTGCCCGCGGACCCGTTGATGATTCCGGAATTGACCAGCGTGTCGGCGCCCGATCCGGTAAAGGAAATGCCGGTTTGCCCCTGAATGGTTCCACTATTGCTCATGCTGCCGGTATTGATGTTGGCGCCGAAAGTCGTGCCGGTAATCGTTCCCTCGTTGTTGATGGTGTTGGTGAAAGCACCCGTCCCCTGTATCCACAACCCATAGCCGTTGGTTGCCGTGATCGTACCACTGTTGGTGAAGGTATTGGTCGCCACGGAGGAAGCATTGGAGAAATTGACGCTCAGGCCGGCCGCGCCTCCGGAAATCGAGCCGCTGTTGGTGACATTTGTCGTATAGGTTCCGGACGCTGTATTGCTGAAGCGGACGCCGTAGTAGCCGGCGTCAACACCCGTGATCGTTCCCGCGTTGGTGACGGTGCCGGAGCCGCTGATGACCACGCCGTTTCTGCCGCCGGTGATGGTTGCGCCTGTTTCATTGATAACGGTGTTTCCTGTAGCGTTGGACATATTAACGCCGATCGTCGCGCCATTGGCGGTAATCACGCCGCCGGTTCGATTGGTGACGGTTCCGCCTCCGGATATGATGACGCCCTGATAGTTATTGCCGGTAATCTGTCCGTAGTTTTCCACTGATCCGGCTCCGAAAATGTAGACACCGATGCCGGTGGTGCCGCCGTATCCGCCGGTGATGATACCGCCGGCGCGATTGATGACGGAGCCGCCTCCGTTGACCAGAACGGCGCTGCCCAGGGAATTGGTGCCGTTGCCGTACGCGTAAATCTGCCCGCTGTTGTCGACCACACCGGGTGTGGAAGCGCCGCACAGCACGGAAATTCCGTACCCGCCGTTGGAAGAGGAAGTACCGCCGGTGATGATGCCGGTCGCCGTGTTGGTGACCCGATTGACAAAACCGCCGTTCATCAGGTAAATGCCGGAACCAGTTAACTGCCTTGCAGTAATTTCACCTTCATTGGTCACGGCGCCGCCCAGTCCCAGGTAAACACCCTGGTCACCGCGGATCATGCCGGCGTTGGTCAGGGTCCAGTAGCCGAAATTATCCGCATGGATGCCGTTGCCGCTGTTCAAGGGGACGTCTACAGTGGCGCCCGATGAGACCAGCGCTGTCCGGTCGCCTGTTCCGCCCTGCGCATTATAGAGGGTGTCGAGGTTCCTGGAGGTTGTCTGGGAACCTTCGATGGTCACTGTCTGTGAGTAACCAGGTGATGCGATCAGGAAGAAAATAAAAAAGAAGACATGGAAATAAAAAAACTGAGGTAAAAACCGTGAACACTGCTGCATAAGCCCCTCCTTCTGATCGGTTGTGATGAGCAGGATATTTCCAAGATGACGAGATTTCCGGCTGGATATACGCACCGGAAATGATCGTCATGACTTAAAGAATAATCAGTAGTGAAAAAGAACTTTTGCTGCTTGGCAAGTAAAATAAACCGATTATCACGTGGATGTCAAATAGATTCTTTCATTCGACCGTTATTGCATGAGCGATCAATTTCTGATAATTCTCGGCCATCAGAAAGGCTGAAACATCTATGGCGTATTCCTCACAACCTGCTTCTTCGCGAGTTCTTTCCATCGACATCATCCGTGGATTTGCGCTCGTCTGCATGGTCATCATCCATTTCATCATTTACTTCGGCGACGCCCGGGCCATGAACACCTGGCTGTATTTCGGTTTCAATCATCTTCTGGGAGACTGGGGCGCAAGCTGCTTTCTGATGATGATGGGACTGAGCCAGGTTTTCTCGGGACACAGACATGCTGATCTTGATGAGCGCTTTTTATTGAAGCACTCGCTTATCCGGGGCCTTTTCATTTTTGTAACCGGTTTAGTCATGCTGGCGCTTTCCCGCGGCCCGGCTCATATCTGGCAGTGGGATATTCTCACATTAATGGGTTTTGCCACGATCATCCTGTTTTTTTGCCGATGGCTTCCGTCCCGGAGTCTTCTGTTGCTCGCCTTGCTGATAGCGGTCGTCACACCTGTTTTGCGCGGGCAGTTGGCGATTGCCCCCGTCTGGGACGCAAACTTCGTTTCGGTCCCGGTCATTAGCAATTATTTCCCCAACATCCTGTTCGATCCGGCTCGCGAACTGGAAACAAGCTGGACATTATGGAATATTGCACAGGGCTTTTTATTCACCGGCGAATTCCCGGTGTTCCCCTGGATCCTCTTCCCGCTGGTCGGATTTGTTCTGGGACGGCGCATGGTTGAGCAAAAGATCCATACTGATCTGCCTTTGATTCTCATTGCAGGCGCGGCTTTTGCCTTGCTGGGATTGGGTCTGGCCTATGCCGGTTCAATGCGGCCGGGCGTGTCGGTGATCTCCGGCTATGCGACGCCGCTTTGTTTCTACCCGGATTCCTTCTCCATCATTTTTCTTCAACTGGGCCTGTCCATGGCGTTCATCACCCTGATGTATTATGTCTTCGATATTCGCAGAAATCCCTATGCCAAGCCGGGCAGGCTTGCCGCTCTCTTTATCCGAACCAGCCAGTCGTCTCTGACGTTTTACTTTCTGCATTACCTGCTGATCGGCTGGCCGCTGGCCGTCATCTATCTTTTGTCCGGAAAATATTACATCTACAATCTGCTGGGAGCCTGGCCCGCGCTGGGCTGCGGGCTCACGGCCGTCGCCCTGCTTTCCGCCATATTGAAGCTATGGCGAAACCACGGCGGGAAATTTACGCTGGAGTGGCTGCTGGCAGCCCTTGCACGGCGCATTGGCTGATATGACGTCATCAGGCGCATTTTTCCATAGCAAAATAAATCTTGTTTCCGCAATGTCGTCATCTTTTTCTTGACAGAAGCGCCCCTGCCTTGTAGTAAGGCGGCAGGGGTGGCCGAAAGGTCTGAGATTATACCCTTTGAACCTGATCCGGGTAATGCCGGCGTAGGGAGAGAAAAAGGTATATTTATCCGTTTCCCCTCACGAGGAAACGGATTTTTTTTTGGCCGTTGATACCGGTCCGCCCTCTAAAAAAAATTTTGGAGGTATTTATGTTAAACGAAGTAACGATCAGTCGGGCCATTCTGGATTCTTATTTCAAAAAGCTCAACAGTTGTCTGGAACTTGATGTCGCCATTGTCGGCGGCGGCCCCTCGGGCCTCGTGGCCGGATACTATCTGGCCAGGGCGGGACGGAAGGTGGCTCTTTTCGAACGCAAACTCTCGATAGGCGGCGGCGTTTGGGGAGGCGGCATGATGTTCAATTCCATCGTGGTGCAGGAAGACGGCCGGCAATTGCTGGATGAATTCGACCTCAAAGGCCCGGAATACGAGCCGGGATATTATGTTCTCGACGCGGTGGATGTCACGGCGACCCTCATTCACAAAGCCGTGCGGGCCGGTCTGCAGGTCTTCAACCTTATTGCGATGGAGGATGTGGTCATCAAGAACGATCGCGTGGCCGGTTTAGTCATCAACTGGGGCGCGGTGGACACTCTGAAGTGGCATGTGGACCCGATCACTCTTCACGCCAGGTATGTCATCGACGGCACGGGCCACCCCGCTAATGTGGCGGAAGTGCTTGTGCGGAAAATGGGCGTCAGACTGAATACGAGCACCGGCGGCATTGTGGGCGAGAAATCCATGGAAGCCGGACTGGGCGAGATGCAGACGGTGGAGAACACCCGCGAGGTCTATCCGGGGCTGTATGTCAGCGGCATGGCGGCCAATGCGGTCTACGGCGGCTATCGCATGGGTCCGGTATTCGGCGGCATGCTGTTGTCGGGCCGCAAAGCGGCCGAAGAGATTCTGGCGCGCTTATGATTCCGAAAGACGGACAAAATCAGATCCGCGCATCACTGCGGCGAGGGCTTTACCTGATCCTGACGGAGCCGCGCGACGGGTATGAAACGCTCTGCCGTTGGGCCGTGGAAGCGGGCCTTCCGGCCGTGCAGTTGCGCTATAAGGGTTATGACGATCGTGAACATCTTTTTTGGGCGCATGCTCTGCGGCGGATTACCCGAGGCACGGGCACGCTTTTCATCGTCAACGACCGGGCCGATATCGCGCTTTCGGCGCAAGCCGACGGCGTGCATGTCGGGCAGGACGATTTGCCTGCCGGCGAGGTCCGGCGGATCATCGGGCCGGGCATGCTGCTGGGACTTTCCACACATAATCCGGAGCAGGTTAAAACCGCAAACGATGCGCCGGTGGATTACATCGGTTTCGGGCCGCTTTATGCTACCAATTCCAAAGATAAACCCGACCCGGTGCTAGGTCCGCAAAGGCTGAAGGATGCCCTTGCCCTCACCCGGCATCCCGTCACGGCCATCGGCGGATTGGACCTGGAGCGCATCCGGCAGTTGCAGCCACGCCCGCACAATGCGGCGGTCATCCGGGCCGTCTGCGATGCGCCCGATCCCCTCGCCGCCATGCGCGCCATCCATGCGGTGATGGTGTAAGCATACCCCGTCAGATCGCTAAGAGCCGGATCATTTCCGGCGGCATCAGAAACCAGGTCGCGAGTGATCGGCCGATGATTTGTCCTTTTGCGTTGAACAGGACCGTTCCGGTATACAATTTTCTTCCGTCGCTCCCAATGGGCCAGGCGGCAACGACGCACGGCTCGTCACAGCGCAGGGGCTTTTCGATCCGGCCGATCAACCGTCCTAAAAAACCGGGTTTCGTATCCGTCAGTTCCCAGAGCGCATAGGCCCCCGGACAGTCCAGAGCCGTCCAGAGAAATTCCGGCCGGACATAACCCTGCCCGTCGCCATACTCCCGTGCCGGAATCCAGGGCGCGGCAACCATGTTCGTGCCGGACACATGGCCGGGATGAATCTTCAGGCCTTCCCCGTCCGGCACATCCGCGCCGCAACAAAAACAGATGGGATGAATCCCGTGGCCGGTCACATGGGTATAAGGCGTCGGTTTCAAGGCAATAGACGCCTGCGAGGCCGTGACGGCTTCTTCATAACCCGGAGCATCCGGCACAGCGAGGTCCATAACGCCCGGCTTTGCCGAAATGATTATTTGATCGCCGTCTGTCAGATAATGAACCCCGTCGTCACCGGCGCAGATTTGCAGTTCCCGGTCAAGCGGCGTGGGGCGTTTGATCATGACGTCGATGACGCCGTCGATGTATTGGGCAAAGAGGCTGCAAACATAACCGCCGTTGGCAATGTCCGGCGGGCCTTTATATCTGGCCGGAACGGTAACGCTGCATAGGGTTTTCAGATTGGATTGATTTTTTTCCGGAAACATTAAATTGATTTATCCCTTCCATTGATTCGCTCTTTCGGAACATCCCTTGCCTATCAGATTTTGTTTGTCAATATTTTTCTATGCTTGTTTTTGGTATTAAGTAGCTTCCTCTTCTAAGGAAGATGTCAAGTATTTTCTCTTTGTCCATGTCGTTAAAGTTGAAAATGGTTGACCCCTGCCCATTGTTAAGACAAAAAATATGTTTGTTTAAGGTGCATTTGATACGTCTGCACGATTAAAAGTCTATCGTCCCATTAGATGTTGTCATCTTTGGGAACTGGCGTTATCCACAGCCATCTCGGAGCAGCCCTTCCGCGGAGCATGGCGGAGAGATGGCTGTGGGTAACGCCGCCACTGCCACTTATGGGTTATTCGTTGAAATACATTTCATTGTGCATTGATGAAGATAAACCTCCTCATATTTGACGGTGCGCCAAAGGTTGTGGTGGTACTTCGACCTTTTTTTCCTTTTCACCTAACCTCTTTTATTCTACGGGCCTTTGATGCCCAACTTACCTTATGCAGGACGAAAAGGGTGGCGGAAGTTGACCAAGCTGAATCCTGCAAGCCTTTTAGCCTTCGAAGCTACACGGTCCTTCCTTCCACCACAACCATGCTTTTATTTTATGTTTATGCTGCGGCAGCCGGCGCCAAATCTTCAAACTCCCGTTTATCCCGCAGTAAAGCAAAGATCACTTTGATCAGCTTGATTGCCACCGCACAAAGCATTTCTTTGCGCCTGGGCTGCTGACCAACCCGGTTCTTTGTTTCTAACTTTCGTTGATAGTATTCCTGGAAATAGTTGCTCAGGACCACCACTCTCATGCTCATAAAGAAAAGATATTTCCGTAAGAGCCATCGCCCCTTTTTGGAGATAAACTTTCGACCGATACGGGAACCTGAATCACTCTCCTGGGGATCATATCCGGCGTACTTCACGATCTGACGGGCGTTATGAAAATGGGCAGGGTCTCCCAGTTCTCCCAGAAACACAGCGGCAGAGAGGGGGCCGATGCCGGGTATGCTCATCAGATAGGTCGCTGCGGGTGTCTCCTTCAGTAAGCTCCTCAACTGTTTGTCCATGTTTTTAAGTGACACGACCGTCCGTTTCACTTCTTCCAGGCACATTTGAATACGGTATCGGTCAGCGCTGCCTATCTGTTTTAAGCCAATACTTTCTTGAGCAGTCTTGCTGAGGGCTTTTGCTTTTTGTAATGATTCTTTCTTCTTTCGCGAACTTCGTGCGATGAGATCCTGAAGAGTGGCTACCTCCATCAACATGACATCCTGAGGGAAAGGACACTGCTCAAGAATTGCCCATAGACTTCGTGATCCCATGGACCAGAATATCTCATGCAGTTCGGGGAAATAGTCGTCCAGGGCCGCATGTAAGGAGTTTTTCGCGCTCACGCTGTAACGGAGAAGTCTCTCACGTGCCTTTGATAATGTCCTCAGTTGCCTCAGCACGCCATCCTCGATGACGGTGTCAATATATTTGCCTTCCCGGGTGATGTTCGCTATGGTTAACGCATCCCTCTGGTCACTCTTGGCGGATGAACTCTCATCCAGTTCCCGGTGATGCTTCAGGGCCGTTGTCCTCACAAAACGAACCTCATAACCATGCTCTTTTGAAAAATAGGCCAGTTTCCTCCAGTAATGTCCCGTCGGTTCCATCCCGATGAGAACATCCCTTAGACGATGCTTCTTTTTTAGCCCTTCAATCATATCGAGAAACTTTTCAAATCCTTCTCGATTGTTATAGAGCTTTGCACACTTGAACAATACGTTGCCTTCCTTGTTCATGAATCCCAATGCATTGAAGGCATTGCCGATGTCAACCCCGACAATGAGGGTTGTGTTCCTGATTTTTTGACGACGAGCCGCCTGTCTGTTATAATCGCTCTTGGACATGGTTTTCTCCTTTCTGCTATGGTTGTTTTGGCTATTCAACTTTAACAGATCGAAAATACCATGTCCGCTCTTCTCTTCCTTATAGTAAGCTGAAATCGATAAAACTGAGATCGATATGGGCATCCACGCTTTCAAATACAAAGTGAGTGGGGGGATCGCCCGGTCGTTTTATTGAATTCGAGTTGAAAGCGCACATATGCCAGACAGTTTATTTTTCTTTCTTCGAACAGATGAGCTTCTTCCTGAAAGGGAGTGGTCAGTAATTCTTGATAGAATACTCCATTTCGAATGGTTATTAATTATTTTCATAAACGTCGAAAGACCATATGTTTTCTTAACATCGAAAAAATATCCCAGAAATTACCCGGCAAGCTTTTGGTCTTTATTACCGTGAAATCCGAGTGCCTGAATTTCATTTCCTTTGATATTAAACATATTATTACTTTCGATTCTTTTTTAAAGAGAGTATAAAGATAACGAAAAATCGGAAAAAAAACTTGGCAGGTATATTAATTGTTGAACTAAACCGCTCACGCGGTAATGATAAAAGCAGCATCGAGAGATCGGGGCTGCTTTTTTTGTTTTTATAAATTGTTGTCAAGCCTCATACTCCTTTCAGAACCCGATAACTATCGGGAACAATCCCAATAATCTGAAAGGAGTCAATCATGAATCCACTTCGACAACAAATGATGGAAGACATGCAGTTGCATGGCTACGCGGCAAAAACTCAGGAAGCTTATGTTGGTGCTGTCCGGAGTCTGGCTAAACACTATCACCGCAATCCCGCGGAGATGACCGAGGAAGAAGTCCGAGCCTACTTCCTGTGGCTGGTAAAGGAAAGAGGCGTCGCCCGCAGCACGTTAACCACCCACTTAAGCGGCATCAAGTTTTTCTTTGAGATTACGCTGAAACGGGAATGGTTTATCTTCAATCTTGTCCGGCCTCCAAGGCGGCAAAAGCTTCCTGTGATTTTAAGCTGCGAAGAAACCAGACACCTGCTGTCATGTGTCCGGCTGCCCAAATCCCGCATGGCGCTGACCGTCATCTACGCCTGCGGCCTGCGCCTCAACGAAGGGCTCCATCTGTGCGTGCAGGACATTGACAGTTCCCGCATGCTGATCTGGATTCGCAACGGCAAAGGAGGCAAAGACCGGTATATCCCTCTGCCTGAACGCCTGCTGGTTATTCTGCGCGATTACTGGAATGTCCATAAACCATCTTCTTATTTCTTCTTCAATAAGGATAAAAATACCGCCCTGTCCGATGCAAGCCTCCAGCATACCTTCAAAGCAGCTTTGGGCCAAAGCGGCATTCGCAAGGCTGCCTCCATCCATACGTTGCGCCATTCCTATGCAACCCATTTGCTGGAACAAGGCGTGGATTTGAGAGTAATTCAAGAACTGCTCGGCCATAAAAGCCCGCAAACCACCGCCATCTACACCCATCTGACCGACAAAAGCCTTCAAAAACTGACTGAAACCCTCAATGCCCTGCTTGCCGATTTCTAATCCATCATGCCCGGCATCACGGATATATTCAGGACCGATGGGCTTGCGTACCGGGATCGATTTGCTTCATCGCTTCTGGCCAGCCACAGGAAAACGATTGCGGATATTATCGACTGCCGCACTGCCGTCATGGGTGGCCATGCCTTCGTCTGCGATGCCTGTGAGCATGTGCGGTATGCCTACCATTCCTGCAAAAACAGAAGTTGTCCAACCTGCCACGAATCGGATCGAAAAGTCTGGCTGGAAAAAAGACAGAAAGAACGCCTACCCGTTCCTTACTTTCATGCCGTCTTTACTCTCCCCAAAGAACTGCATGAAGTAATTCGGTCGCACCAGAAGATCGGATACGCCCTGCTCATGGAAGCGGCAGCTCTGTCGCTTATGAAACTGGCGGCAGATGCCCGCTATGTGGGAGGACAAATCGGCATGCTGGCGGTTCTGCACACCTGGACGCGTGCGTTGGCTTATCACCCCCATATCCATTGTCTCATTCCGGCCGGCGGATTGTCTTCCGATCACCGCTACTGGCTTCATGCTCGAAGAAACTATCTGGTGCCGGTCAGAGCCCTGTCGGAGATCTTCCGGGCAACGTTCATGGCGCTTCTCCGTCGGAAACTTCCCCAAATCTCCCCTCCAGCCTCCGTCTGGAAAAAACCCTGGGTTGTTTACTGTAAATCGGGCGGCTATACCGCCGATAAAGTCCTTACGTATCTTGCCCGGTATGTCCATCAGACGGCCATTTCCAACAGCCGGATTATTTCCACACAAGAAGGTAAGGTGACGTTTCGTTACAAAGATTCTCAAAAACAGCAGTGGCAGACCATGACACTGGACACTCAAGAGTTTATTCGTCGTTTTCTCCAACATGTTCTTCCGCCGGGATTCCACAAAGTCCGCTACTACGGCCTGCTTTCACCCCGCAACAAGCAACGGCTCGACCAGATTCGCCGGGAGATGATCCTCCATGCGCCTCTGCCGGAACGAGAAACGCAAGATTCATCCAATGAAGAAAAAGAAAAAACAGAGCATCCCCACATGCTTTGTCCGGCCTGTCGAAAAGGGCATCTTATTCCGTTCATGATCATTCCCCGTCAGTGGAGAGCGCCGCCATGAGCCCGTTGATTGATCTTTATCTGCATCAAAATCTATCTCCGTATTTAACGGCAGGCGGTTTTACTGTTTTGCCGCTGCTTTACGGGTGTGTTCATGATCCAAAATATTGCTCTGAAATCGGATTCCGCCCGCCATTTTCAATCAAAATCTCTACGCAGGGTAACATCCTGATGACAAAAATACCGTTTTACCTCTTGATTTAAGCCCCATTTTGTCCGATATTGCTCCTCATATCAGTAAGCAGCACGATTAATTTTCCAGAGAGGTGCCAGGTTGGCGTGACCGGTTTAGTTCAACTAAGTTTTTACGCCGGCTCCGCGGCGTAAAAACTCTTAGAACGTTGGACGGTAAATGTAGAGACGAGGTGTTACGGTTATGAAAATTGAAGAAATGCCGTCAACCATTGAGAGGATGTGGGATTTTTTAGTTTACCCAATATTTGAAGTTGTCTCATCGGTTGTCATCTTGATGTTTATTGTAGGAAGTGCTCCACTAAATTTCTTAGCCATTTTTCTAACTCCACATCTCCAAATGCTAAAGGACCCCGCAGTCATCAATATTCTTTCCACGTATGGCATGATCAAACTGACACCGATTATCATGTTATTCGGTTTTATAATTTTTGTTTATGCTTTTCACAAGATTTCTCATCTAATTGGAGATTTATTGCCAATAACTTTAGTTTGGGATCACCATGCAATGATGGCAAGGTGCGTTTCCTCATCTTTGGTCGCTGATGTTTGGCAGTATTACCCTACTATAGCTAATGTCCCAGACCTACACAGAATTATTGACGACCGCTTTGAGAGGGCAAAGCTTGAAAATGATCCACTTTTTGCGACTGCAATGTATATAGAAAAGCGTTTTAATAAACTGCATGAGTACATTAACTTTCTTCAATTCCTGATAATTCAAGCCGCTGCTACTATAGTTTTAGGAATGGTATGGACATCAGTAAGCTGGAAAACAATACTTATTAGTGGACTCGTTGTGATTCTATCTTTATTAGTGATTTATGCACTTCTGGTGTGGCAGCAGTTCAAGTACTTAGGGCAGTTGGAATTCTGGCGCTTATTCAACATTAGAACATATCTCCAGGCGCAAACGCAAAAACCTGCCCAGCCAGATTGTCACAAACGCTTTGATTTACAAAAGCAATGTGAGGATGACTTCAAGGATTCAAAGAAGGAGAATATTATAATCCCATACTTCATGCAAATGAAAATAAGAATACCCCATAAGCGAAAGGGAACATAGGTAACAGATTGTTCTTGAGACATGGGCAACACTTTTATATAAAACAACAAGGGCAATACAGCCGATCGTTGCGCTCCGGCTGATGTCGCCGTTAACCATTGGATGAATAAGGAATAAATGAACAACGACTTTGTCTGGCATCATCTCAACCGCCCAGAACTCGGCATACTGAACTCAATTAGCAAGCTAATTCAAGCAGAGGAATGGTTAAAGCACGATTTATTAACTTCGGTTCGCTCCGGAGCAGATTTATTGGTTGCATCAGATTATGGGGGTGAACATAAAAACTCTGCATGGCAAAGTCTATCCTTCATAGTAGTCGATTTAAAATATTTGTGGTACTGGAACGAAAAAAGAACGGAACTCAGAAAAAAATTCCTTAGAGACACTCGGCGCGTCTCTTTTAAAAAACTAACAGAAAATCGAAGAAGAGAACACTTGATACATTTTCTTAGAGTTTCCAATTCTATTCCCGGACTTTTAGCATCATTCATCATTGATAAAAGCATAGATTCCATATTCGTTGAGACACCTGAATCGCAGGAGATTGGCGCTCTCATTATTGACAAAACTAAGTGGGCATCAAAGTCGTATGAAAAATTACTTAGAATTGGTCATTTTGGATCTTTATTAATTTCTGGGCTTTCTGCCCCAGGACAAAATTTGCTATGGGTAACTGATCAGGATGAAATTGTAGCTAATGTTGAAAAACATACTGAGTCCACAAAGGTATTTGGGCATTGTATGGACCAAACATTACCCCACAACATGGGGCATTTTCGCCTTGCATCAACAAAAAGCGATTCTGATTCACGTGACCTTGAAGATTTGGCTTCAATCCCAGATCTAGCGGCAGGTGCATTGGCGGAATTTTCGACAACACTTGAAAATGAAGGTGGATTTCTTGATTCAGGGATTATGAGACCTTTGAGTAAAAAGCTTTCGCTGAAATCAAAGGCAATATTGGCGTGGTTAGCAGAGTCACATCATACACTAAAGAGGATTTCTATTATCGTACAATCTGTGCCACCAAACGGTATTAGAGCGAGATTATTGAGAATGGAGATTAATAACCCAAACCAAAATTTCAACTGGGTACCTGACTTTGTAAGAGATAATTTGAAAAACTGAAGGTTAACCCGGCGCTAAAGCCGATCGCCGCTTCGCGGCTCCGGCTTGGCTTTTCGTTGCACCTTTCAAACCGAAATTAATACGATCATCATTTTTTAAAATCATTTGTTCGTAGGTGGATGAGAGTTCTGACGAATTTCTTTTTTTCTTATTGCGCCAGCACAACTTCAAATACAACTGCTCCGTCAGGATGATCGGGGCGGATCATTGAATGCGGTTCGAAAGGAAGAAATGATTGCCAGCCGATTTTTCGTTCGATATTAACCCAGCTGTTCTTCCCGAAGTATTTTTTCGTTCGAGACACTTCATTCATGCTAGCGTTTGACCGGAAATTATTATCACACCTTGTATTTTGTTAAAGCCTAACATATAATCTTCCGTGTTCTCCTACGAGGGGAATTAACACAAAGCAGCGCGGGTATTGAGCCGGGGACGCGGAGCTCACTGATGTCGGCATATTTCCAAAAGGAGGCTTATTACAGCATTGGTGCCAACATGAGAATGCGGAAAGATACCCACACTCCTATACTAGATGACCTGCTTAACGACGACCGGCTGGCGAGACTGTTCTCGAAGGACGCCCGCCACTGCGCGTTGCAGCTCTGGATATTGCAGATCAGGACAGAGCAATCGATTGAAAATCGCGTCATCTACGGCCGCCTGCTCCCCTACAGCTATTCCAACAATAGCTGGTCTTCCAGCGACGATGATAACTTCCTTACGTTCGGGCAAGTCAAGGCGCAGGTTGCCCGGCTCAACCTGTACGTCAAAAGCATCCATTGCGCGGACCTCTTACGGCAACTAAGCACCGGCCGAACCATCTCGGCAATCAGCGAAGAACTGAAGCTCGGACTATCAGACCAGTTTAAAGCACGGTTTGGAGCAACCGCACTCGTAGCCAATGGCCTAGTCTTTCGCCCCGTCGCCTATCTTCTCAACCGCGACGCGTATGACCGGTGTTCGCCCTCTAGCCCACATGGAGGAGCCGGGGCCGTCAGCGCTTCGATCACACAGATCGACAAGAGAGCGCTGTTCCGCCTGGATCAGGACTACGACGTCGCCTTGACCGAATCGGTGATTAAGCACCTCAACGCGGATACAGGCCTAGACTTCGGTGGCCCGGACTCCACCCGGTTCGGCGACATCGAGCTGCTGGTCTTTCCTGCTCTGGACGACCTTGATCGGCGTTTGCTGAACGTGACCTGGGCCGGTGCTCCGTGCGCCCTGGTCACCCGATTCAATCCGATACGTGTCCCGCAATTCAGCGACTTCCAGTTTCGCCTGAGCATCGCGAACGACGGCCAAATCGTTTACTCGACCATCGCCAAAGCAGAACGCGATGTGGAAGGTATGTTCGAGTGTAAGTTTGAACTGAGCGACGAGCTGCATGTGAGAACCGACAGCACCGAAATTGAGATCTTCGGCTTTCAAAACAACCATTCTCGCGAGGGCACACTATGTTGCCGGTGGCGGATCGGGCACGTTCGGGAGATCCATGTTCAGGGTCATGTGATGGAGCACAGAGACAGACCGGTCAAGTTCGACTGGCTGGAAAAAACTACCCTGCCGTCCGTGTCAGCGCGGGTGAAGGGCGCTCTGATGATCGATCGCGGAGATCTGGGATTCACCAACCGCATCGGTGATCGTGAAGGGGATCCGTGGGTTCCTGTCAATCGCGAGCTAAAATTCCTTTTTGCACGCCTCTACCCGCCGAAGTCGGAAGGGCGGTTCTTCCTGCGCTGGGGCCAAGGAGACCGCGAAGGGCGGCTGCAATTTGTGGAATGGTTCAAGAAACTTCTGGTCAAATACCAGCAGCATCAGATAGTTATCTTCGATCCTTATTTCGAGGACGCTGGCTTGGGTCTGCTATTGCTCTGTGCGGCAGAAAAGGCGGACTACATTGTCTTCAGGTCACTACCCAAGCTATCCAAGGTAAACGAAACCACGCAGTGTGAATCGGACAGACCCACACCGAGCGGGATTGACAATCTTCTAGCCAACTGTGCGCGCAACCGCCGCCTACTCAAAAACATCAAGCTGCGCATCTATGGCCTGAAGGAAGGGCGACTGCATGATCGATACATCCTGATTATGGGACCGGACAGCCTACCAGTTGCAGGTTTCAACCTGTCGAACTCTTTTCAGCTATCCACCCAAAACTACCCTTTGCTGGTCACACCGATCCCTGCCGATGTTCTGCTCCAAGTTGAGCGATATAAGTCCGATCTGATACAGGAAGCGGCAAACGCGCAGTCCGATGGCGATACAGAGAATTTTTCCATGCGGCTTCTCTTCGACTCCACGGCGACACCGATGACGCCACCACGCCACTACGAACCACTACGCTTTCTCAAGCAGTCTCTGGCTGGCGACGTGCTGAGTGTATGGATTGGAGAACCGTCGCTACAAGGCCTGAGCGACGATATGTTGAAGGCGCGGATGGTCGCGCTGGATCTGCTCAAGGATGGCTCGCTCGCGCTGCCTGAGACTGCAAGCCTGCGCAATTACCTAGATCAACAGGCTGGTGACTTCACAGATTTCACGGCGATTTGGGAAGTGCTCGGCGAAGTGCTTGCGCATTTACGCGTTGGGGATAGTCGCTTTCGCGAGCTTGAATCCGAGCATGGTTTTCTGGAATTTCTCTTGCGGTTCCTTGAGGCATCGTTCAACCGTACGCATGACGAGGTGGACATGGAATTGTCCGTGACGGACGCCTGGTTCTTCCGTCAACATGTCGAGACCTTGCTGCACAGAGCCTATCACCCGTATCACTTGTCCCATCCGACCAAATATACAACCCTGACCTGGCCGGAGTACTTTACCATCAGGTTTCTGTGGTGGTATGCACCAGATACTCTGCTGACGCTTGCCGAAGACCAGATGGTCAACGTGCCAATGGAGCCTCAGAGCTCGGATGCGGTGCGGCTGTCCCTATTGAGTCAAATCGTCAGTGAGATTTCTCTGTCTGTGCAGTTCAATATCAGCGAGGGGCAGCGGGACCGCCTTGTTCGCAGCAGCAACGGCCTGCTGCAATGGATGGGACTGAACGCGATTGAGGTGCAGCTGGAAAAACCGGGTGGGCTCGCCGAGGTGCAGCAGATGGTCGCCGCCTTTGCTTATCCGGAACGGGTGCGAGCCCTGGGCTGGATGGTTCATCACGCGGCAGCGAATCCGAAGAAGACCGAGATCTACAAAGGTCTGGTCGCGGCGCTGCACGAGGCACTACCGGCAACCATCCCTGCCGACGAGCTAAGGTACCTAGTCGACTCCATGCGTGGGCATATGCGCCAACTGGCCTGGACTGAGCCGTGGCTGTTCCAGGATGTGGTCTTTCCCTTGTTGCGGGATAATCACGCTGACACCGACGATGCCTGCGAGATCTGGATTCAGGAGCTGGCTGCTTTGCTTGATCCGGAACTGACGCACCCGCCTCGGATGTTTGACCGAAAGCGTGAGGGCCAGACGACCAACATCACTGCGTTTCTCTTCGCCTACAGCAGCCCCGAGCGACAGCAGGCCAGCCTGAAGTCGATGCAGGCGATCTTGAAGCGGCAAAGGCGGATCGTGCGACAGCCCCTTGCCAGTACCTCTGACTGGACCCGCTGGGACGACGCCCTGGTGGTCTCGATATGGATACTGGCCTTTACCCGATGGGGTCAGTACTACCTGCGCGGGCGCAGCATGAATCACCACAAGCTGGAGGAGCTGTCGCGGGATGCAAGAGAGCTTGTAATGGTCAGGCCGATAGGCGAATGGAGATCGGAGGGCGCCAGCAATCAAAGCGAGCTCGCCGCGTTCCTCGACCAGGTGGAGGAGCTCCTGGCCTCAAGCGATGATTAGCCAATAGCTGGTTCAGCGGCTTTTTGTTTTCGCTTGCGGCAACATGACGACAGTGGTTGCAATATGCCATTCAGTGGAAGCTAAGGAGACAAAGTGCGAGCTAAACAAGCGGCTACGGCTACATTGCACTTTCTTTCTATAATCTGCTATATTGGCAGTCGTAGAAAATTAAATCATGAGTAGGTGACAGCGATAAGCGCACATGTCTTGTTGGTTAAGCATTACGTGGTGAACTCTGCGACAAAATCAAATCGAACGCCCTTGATAACTTCAATAAATAACTGTCAGATAGGATCAATACTTACTGCTAAATACTAGGTAGGTGAAATCAGCAAAGTAAAGAAATGCGGTCAACGGTTTTATTCTCCCCTTTTTTCCACATTGTCTCAGCAAAACAATCCGCCGTTGCACCGGGGCGTGACTCCGTGACTCGTCTACGGGTCTAAAGACCCGAACTACACTTTGTATGCAGAATGTACCTTGGGCTACGCGTTTCGCACAATGCTGCTTTTATTTTCTTAGAAATGACAACAAAACGTATTTTTCAAAGATCTCAAAACAACATTTTCCCTGAACGCAAACAGCCCGTCTCGTTTTTCAGGAGACGGGCTGTTTGCGTTCGAATGAAATTACTTACCCGACTGAATGGGATCCCAATTGTTGCCCAAGATAGCGAGCGGTCTATGATCGCCGTGTTTCCAGCGGCGTCCCGAAATCATATCGCCGTTTTACGTATTTCATAATAATGGACGTCTCAACCTGCTGCACACCATCGATGTGACTGATGCGGTTGTAAACCAGATCGTGAAGATCCTCCAGATTCTTAACGACAAATTCGGCGTTCAAATTGGATTTGCCGGTTGTCACGACGATGTACCACAATTCCTTGAATTTACTGATCGCATTCAGAACATTTTTCATCTTGGTCATGTCAACACTGATATAGAGATCGCCCGTAATTTCAAACCCCAGTTTCAGAGGATTCGATACGGCGACAATCTGTATGATATCATCATCGATCAGACGCTTGACTCTCCCGCGCACCGTCGCCTCGGAGACTTCAAGCATCTTCGCGATTTCGGTGTTGCTGATTCTGCCGTCCGATTGAAGAATCGCGATAATCCTGGCATCGAGATCGTCTATATTTCTTTTTTCAACGGTCATCAAGTCCTCCCTCCATAAGAGTGTTCTTCCGATTGATTAAACTTTCCCCGCATCTTTGTTCATTTTGAAGGTGTGCTCGGGACCCGGGAACTCCCCTGCTTCCACGTCCGTCTTGTACCGGATAATCGCGTCCCGGATCATCGGGATGAGATTGATGTATTGTTTGACGAACTTGGGTGTAAATCGCTCAAAGAGGCCGACCATATCATGATACACGAGCACCTGGCCGTCACAGTCTTTTCCTGCGCCAATCCCTATGGTCGGGATTTTCAACTCTTCCGTGATCCTTGCGGCCAGAGCATCCGGAATGCACTCAAAAACAATCATAAAGGCGCCCGCCTCTTCCAGGTCTTTGGCCGATTGGAGAAGTTTTTTGGCCCCTTCCGCGTCTTTTCCCTGCACTTTGAATCCGCTGAGCATGGTCGCTGTTTGCGGCGTCAGCCCGATATGCGCGCAGACCGGAATGCCTGCCCTGACCATGGCTCTGACCGTGGAGGCAAATTCACTTCCACCCTCCAGTTTTACGGCGTCGCAGCCGGCCTCTTTAATAAAGCGAGCAGCGTTTTCAACCGCCTTCTCATCGTTCACCTGGTAGGACATATAAGGCATGTCCGCAATAACGAAAGAGCTCTTGATACCTCTTGCCGCCGCCTTGGCCATAAACAACATCTCTTCCATACTCACCGGAACGGTTGATTCATACCCCAGGGCCACCATGCCTCCGGAATCGCCAACCAATACGGTATCGATCTCTGCCTGATCCAATATCCTCGCCGTCGGATAATCATAGGCTGTGACCATGGTGATCTTCTGTTTCTTTTGTTTCTTGTCCTGCAATTCCGCAATGGTTACTTTCTTTCTGTCCATATTCTGTCCACCTCCCCAAAGACTCTGATTAAAATACGCACCAATTATACGATATTCGATAAATTTGTCAATTATTATTTCGAATATAGATATTTTATTTGATAATATTTACGTTTTTAGCAGTACATCCTCTACGAAACAATTAAATAAAAACAGCCATCAAAGAAAAGATGTTACCTTGTCATTACGGGCGGTATTCATCGACACTCAAACAACAACGCATGTATGCCCTCAAGTATTTAAAAAGGTCAAACAGAGGAACGTTCTATACTTTTAAACTTTTCAGGTAAAACCCTTACCAGATAAGGCTTTCAGGAAATGATAGGGGACACCACAGCGTATTTTGTTGCCGCAGATAATCCGCAGTTGCACCGGGGTGTGGCTTCAGCGAATCATGGCTGAGACGTTGTGGCGCTTGGCACGGCGGAGCATCAGACAGCCGAAGTGTGTGAGCCCGGAGGCGAGTTTTCGGCTGTCGCGAAGCAAGCATAACGCCACAGTCGAGGACATTGAGCGGAAGACATGCCCCGGTGTAACTGCAACCTCTTGGAGAAAATTGTGGAACCTTTTCTTCTGTGCAAAAATCGATGAAAAGACCTTTTGAACAAAACGCAGAAATGATTTAACCAAAAACAACAAACAAAGCAGCATCATTCACAACCAGAAAAAACCGGGCCTTCCGGAAACGCAACATTTGCAAAAATGGGTTTTTCTGCAGGCTCGTTGGCACAAATAAATGCTTTCAAAACCGGTCCGTTTATAGTACCATATAAAGACCGGAGGTAGAACATGAATATTTCAAAAGATATAAAACCGATTACCTATTTAAAAGCACGAGCACCTGAATTGTTAAAGCAAATCAATGAAACTCATCGGCCCGTGCTAATCACACAAAATGGTGAACCAAAGGCGGTTCTCCAGGATCCGCAGAGCTATGAAGACATGAGAAATGCTATCGGCATACTCAAGCTTCTCTCTCAGGGCGAGGAGGATATTAGAAAGGGAAAACTCAAATCACAAGACCAGGTATTTTCGAAAATTGAAAGTATTCTCAAAGAAAAAATCGCATGAAGAAATCATATAACGTATGGTGGTCAGAAACTGCGGAAAACGATCTGCTGTCTATTATTGAATACATCGCCAGAGATAATCCCCTCCAAGCAAGAAAAATATTCGGTGAAATAAAAAAACGAACTGAAAGCCTTAATGCATTTCCTGATCGGGGACGAATGATTCCAGAATTACAAAATCAAGGAATCACATTATATCGTGAACTCATTATCGGGCCATGGCACGTAATGTATAGAGTATCGGAAGACAGCGTTTATGTTTTATCCGTTCTAGATTCACGGAAAAATGTTGAAGATATTCTGCTGCAAAGACTTATCGCATTGAAATAAAAAATGTCAACAAGGGCAATCCAGCCGTTCGCTACGCTCCGGGTGATTTTTTCGTCACCTTTCAAACCGTAATTGACAAGATCATCATTTTAAAAAATCATTCATTAGTAGGTGCTATCGGCAAAACACAGGATTTAATTTTTACGATGCCTGGCAAGTCAGGCTTCAGACGCAAAAGGGGTAGGTTCTATTTTTTTAGAATAATCCGCAGTTGCACCGGGGTGTGGCTTCAGCGAATCATGTCTGAGACGTTGTGGCGCTTGGCGCGGCGGAGCATCAGACAGCCGAACTGTTTGAGCCCGGAGGCGAGTTTAAGGCTTAAGCGCCATGAACTACATTCCATTTCAAATAAAGATGATGCCGCGACGGCAAGGAGGAGGCGCCGGAAGCATATTGTTAATACGCTGAGGACGCCTACGACGCGGCCAACAAAGGCAGCGCTTGATTTGGAATGGAATGCGCGCCGCAGTCGCGGACATTGAAAGAAGGCATGTCCCGGTGCAACTGCCACCTCTGATTCTTTTAAAATCCTGGATGGCAACATCCAATCAGCATCTTTTTGTGATTTGATAATCCTGGTTTTGATCATTGCGCATCTTTGGTAGTGGCTTTCCACATTCCGGTCATTTTCCAGATTTTTCTGAACTCAAAATCTTGATGCAATGAATGAAGCGGTTGAACGAGAAATTTCTCAATTGCCTTGGCCGTATCGCTTAACTGCTCCGGCGCGTGTTTGATATCGCCTTTTTTCAAAAAAGCCTTCCAGAGAGTCTGACGGTCGGAACGCGGATCATAGATCTCATCGGCAAACAGTGGCTTTTTGAACGGGAGTTCCGTTTTACGATGATGGAATGTTCTTTTCAGAGCTTCGGCAAGGTTCGCGCCGTCAAAATCAAACCGTTGCATCAACAGCCAGATGTCATAGAAGTCTTTCATCCTGCTGTTTAATAAGCCTAGTTTGACCATGGCCTCGAATTTCTCACTAACCACGCTTTCCAAAGGGTATCCTTTGAGATGAGGTTTCGGCAGATCCAGGATTACCGGATAATCAATTGTTGCAGGTTTGGGATAAATGGTGTCGCCGAAACCCATATCGATTTGCATGGGAATGCGGGCGCGTTCCAGAAAACCGGTAAATTTTACACGAACTCCTTCATAGTCGGCATCTTCTTTTATTTTCTGTCCTCTCACAGTTCCCGCATCGAAAACAAGACCATCCGGTTCAACATCAATGCCACAAACATCCCTGATGACTTTTTCAATGCTGTCTACCCGGTTGTCAAAACAGGCCAGAAGATCAATATCCAGAGTGGTCCTTCTTTGAGGTACATTCAAGGCGGTAAACATCAGCGCCCCTTTGAGAATAAACTGCCCTGCATCAGGGGACCGGCTGAAACGATAGAGAAATCTCTCCATGGCATAATATTGCAGAATTTCAGTAAAGGAACGGTTGGCCAGCTTTGCCTTGTTTTGAAGCTGGGTCCGGATGGATGCCGGTATATTGACGACAGTCTTCTTCATATCATGGTTTCCAGAACAGGTTTGATGATCCTATCGACACGACAGACCTTCGCATAGGTCATGATCTCTCCAGGTTTGATGTTTTTCTCGCTGATTGCGGTTTTAAGGGCATTTCTCGCCACATCTGCCCCTATTCTATTCCTGAACTTATAGCAGTCGGCAATGGTCTTGGCCAGGCAATAGACTCTGATCTTGTATCCGTCTATCTCCTGCTCAGTCATGCCTGCTTCCCATGCACGGAGATCGAATCTGTAAAACTTCACGGGAGGATATTCAATCCTGTTGGCATGTGTTTTCTTCGGTATCGCCATATCCACATACCGGGGTATTTCATTGGTTGCCTCATGAAAGGCAAGAGCGGAAAGAAGGCAAACAACCCCCCTTTGAGATTGTAGCGATGCTCTGACCAGGTCGGAATGGGAGCTGCCAATGGAATCTTTAAGCATATAAAGACCGCGACCGATCTTTTCCACTTTTCCCGTATGGATAAGATATGTAAGCGAATCGGGATGAAAACCCGCCTTCAGCATTTCTGAAAAGCGTGCAACACCCGTGTTGCTTTCAAAATAGTTTATAAGGTTCTGTATTTTTGTATTCATATTGACCGTATAATATATTAATACTTGTAATTAAGTATATATATTTCATACGGCCATGTCAATGCATTTGGAGACCAAATACTTTGCGCCCATAAAGCATTCAAGACACAAAAATGACGATATCAATCATCGACAAAAGAAAGAACCGGGGAAACGACACTGACAGGCTCCAGCAAAAAACCATCCCCTGCCCCGGAGGTTGTGTCAGAATAGTAAAAGTGGTCATTCCCGCCAAGGCGGGAATCCAGAACTCTTTAATATTCACGGATTCCGGATCACGCTCCGCTTGTCCGGAATGACGACAATTGAATTGGAAGTGGCATTATTTCCCCGACTGAATGGGATCCCAGTCGTATCCCCAGATGGCGCTGCCCATCGGCATTTTGTAATTCTGCCGGTCTTTACAGGACGGATAACGGCGGTTGCCGCCTTCTTCGGGATGGAAATTGACCGGAAATTTCGGCGGGATGAGACCGTTTTCCCTGGCTTCTTTGGTGAGCCATTCCCGGTCGTCCGGATGCGCGATGGAAATCAGCGCCGAGGCGCGTTCGTAGCCGTTTAAGCCCCGCAGATTGACGATGCCGTATTCCGTGCAGACATACTGGGCAAACTGCGCAGGCACATCCACCGCCGTCCCGGTGGGCAGGAAGGGAACGATGCGCGGCGTGTTGTGCTTGCTGCGCGACGTCATCGCGGCGATACTGCGCCCGCCTTTGGACTGTGCGCTGTAGATAATGAACTGGAAAAATCCGCCCGTGCCGGAAATGGGACGCTTGTCATAAAAACCGCAGGACATCTGTCCCAGCAGATCGACAGCTACGGTGTTGTTGATGGCCACCATGTTGTCGATGCGGCGCAGGATGTCGAGGTTGTTGGTATAGTCGATGTCATACACCGCGAGCGCCTGGTTGCGGTGTACCGTTTCGTAGTACCACATCACATCCACGGGGAAGGCAAACGTCCAGACACTTTTGCCCTGGTCCAGACTTTTAAAGGCATTGGTCACCTGACCGGATTCGATCATTTTAATCAGACCGTAATTGAGCATTTCGGTATGAATGCCCAGATCCCTGAAGCCCGCGTCCGCCATGGCGGCCACACACGCCGACGGAAGCGATCCGATACCGAGCTGCACAACATCGCGGTCGCGCATGATGGTCATGACGTTTTTGGCGATGGCCTGCTCCGTCGGGCTGGGAACAATGGCTTTTTCATTCATCTGCGGCCATTTGTATTTTTCGCAGTCCACCTCCACCCAGTAGTCGATGTCGTCGATGGGAATGGTGTTGAAGCGCCCGCCTTCCGCCCAGGGGTAATCAGCGCGGACTTCAAAGACGATTTTCTTGGCCGTCTGGCGGAAGATGTTGCAACTGTTGGTCCCGTAAGACATGTTGAAATAGCCGTGATTATCGGGTGACGTGGAGGCGTTAAACCACCAGTCGAGGCCGCGCCTGGAGCGTTCGGCGTGCGCAAAGCGGTAATGATGCGCCCAGGTGCCGCCCGCCCATCCCCAGGGCGTCCAACTGGTCACGTTGTTGTCTTCTCTGGCCTTGCGGTTCCAGGGGAAAAAGAAATGATCATGGATGCAGTGATACTGCTGCAGCGGGTCGATCTGCTGCAATTCAGGATGCGGATAAAAATTCCCGGCCAGCCAGAATTCAATGTCTTTGAGATCGCCGGGGCCGGACCCCAGGCGCCGGGCTACGGCTTCGGTGCAGACGGTGGAATCGCCGCCGACCGTGCCGTGATTGATCCAGTCGCCTGATTGAACCATATCGGCTATTTGTTTGGCAGTTCTTTGCTTATCCCTTATCTTTTGTTGAATAGGTGTTGTCATACTCTGTCCTTCTTAAGTTTTCTTAGGAATAGCGTGGAGCTATATCATATTTTGAGATGGAGTCAACAGGCGGATGGACATAAAAAAAGGAGCCCGGTGAGGACTCCTTTTTGAATTCCAACGCTGGTTGGAGTTATTTCTTAAAGACACTGAACAGCTTATCCAGGCCGCCTTTTTCCATGGCGGATACCGCTTCCATTTCGCCGGCGTCCAGCCACACGCCCTCGCAGCCGGAGCATTTGTCGATTTTGATGCTCTTGTAATCGATTTCAATCAAATCCATTCCGCACTTGGGGCATTTCATATAGTGAAGGTCTTTGAGTTTTTGTTTTTCCTCGGCCTTCATGCTTTTGTTTTTTTCTTCTTCCAGTTTTCTCTTTTTTTCGTATTCCTGGCGGGCATAATATTCTTCTTCTTTTTCGCTGGGCTTCATATACGTCCTCCGTTTTTATTTTGTTGTCGCGATGACTTATACACGATCATCTTCTATTTTTCAAGATCGTCAAAAGGCCGGCTGGGCGGATCGTCCAACCGGCCTTTTCAGCGTCAGAACACCGTCTTCAAATGAGACCCGGCTATGAAACAGAATGGCTTCTCAAATCGGATGATCATGTCCCCCTTACATTTTACGCAGTTCCTTTTTGAGAATTTTCCCCACCAGCGACTTGGGCATGGCCGGAAGAATCACCATTTCTTTCGGGACATAAAACTTCTTGAGCTTTGCCTTGCAGTATTCCAGGATGTCGTCGGGCGTCGCTTTCTCGCCGGGTTTCAGTGTGACGAACGCTTTAATTTCTTCGCCGTAGACCTTGTCTTTGACGCCGATGACCGAGGCTTCGGCCACCTTCGGATGCATATAGAGGATTTCCTCGATCACGCGCGGCGAAATGTTCTCGCCGCCCTTGATGATGATGTCTTTCTTGCGGTCGGTGATATAGAAATAACCGTCGGCGTCCATGTAGCCGATATCGCCGGTGTGCAGCCAGCCGTTGATGATGACGTCCTTTGTCGCATCCGGCATGTTCCAGTAGCCTTTCATGACCATCGGGCCTTTGAGGACGATTTCACCTTCCTGGCCCTGCGGTAATTCGTTGTCGTTGAAATCAAATATTCTCATGTCCATGCCGTCCATCGGCTTTCCGATGGAACCTGGCTTGATCATGGAACGGCCGACGTTGGTGGAGTTGTTGGCCCCGGCTTCGGTGAGCCCCCAGCCTTCGGCTATTTCGTGACCGAATTTCTCCTTGAACTGTTTCCAGGTATCCAGAGACAGAGGCGCCGAACCGCACGGCCAGTATTTGACCGTGCTGATGTCGTATTTCTGATAATCCGGGTACATCAGCATGTAGACGACCATGGTGGGAACGATGGGCACGGACTGGACTTTGTACTGGTCGATGTTCTTAAAGACCTGCTCCAGGTTAAACTGGCGCATGATGATAACCTTGCCTTTCAGCCTTAAAAAAGAGCCGTTCATCATGGCGACGCCGAAGGAATGGCATAAAGGCAGCATGGCCAGGGAGATCAGATCTTGCGGAAGGCGGGTGGTTTCCTGCTGTTTATTGGCGGAGTAGGAAAGCCCGTAATGCGTGAGCATGACGCCCTTGGGGGCGCCGGTGGTGCCGGAGGTATAGATCATGGTGGCGACATCATCATCGGCGGTCTGGACGAGTTCCAGGTCTTCGGAGCTTTCTTCAACCAGCTTTTTAAAATTGCAGGTTCCCTCCATATCCTGGTCGGCCACCATGATGATGTTTTTGACGGAACCGGATTGAGATTGCGCGGTTTTGACTTTGTCCAGGTATTCCGGCGAGGTAATGACGGTATGGACGCCGGAGTCTTTGTAGATGAAGTTGATTTCTTCCTGGCCGACCATATAGTTAATGGGCACGGCAACGGCGCCGATTCTCCAGATGGCCTGAAAGGCCTGCAAAACTTCCGGCGTGTTGGGCATCTGCATAATGACGCGATCCCCACGCGAAACGCCCAGTTTCTTTAATGCGTTTCCGAAGCGCCGGGCGGCGCGGTCCATCTGTACATTGGTGATTTCCTTTCCTTCAAAAATGTAGCTGACGTGTTCGCCGACTTCCAGATTCTTCAATGCCAGTTGTGCAATGTTCATTGTACCCCCTCCTTATGGTGTTTGAGCTATTCAAATTGTCTTTGAGATAGAAGTGCTGTTTTCCTCATGAATAAACGATACCCGTCAAATTTTTGAGTTGCGGTAAAATAACCTTGTTTAATTTGAAGTGCAATATTTTCTTTGCTTCCCGAAAGCAATTTTCTAAAGTTATACGCTAGGATGTCGATAAATTCTTTGTGCGTTCTGTACGTCACCGGATTTTACAAATATCTATAAAATTAACAACATAGCAAGGAAAGAGAAATAATTTATGAACCTTGATCCGAAAATGAAAATTCTTCTGGCCGAAGACGGCGCCACCATGCGCAAAATGGAGCTCAAGATTCTCCAGCAGATCGGGTACGAAAACGTCCTGGAAGCGGTCGACGGCGTTCAGGCCATTGAAAAACTGGAATCGGAAGGCGATGTTCAACTCGTCATTTCCGACTGGAACATGCCCAACAAATCCGGGATGGATGTCCTTAAATTCATGCGGGAAAACCCGGCCTACCACAACACGGGTTTTTTAATGGCCACCGGCCAGGGCGATAAAATCTACGTCAAGCAGGCCATGGATGCGGGCGCCTCCGGCGTCGTCGCCAAACCGTTTTCCCCGGACGAACTTAAAAGCAAAATAGAAGAAATATTCGGCGTCAAAAAGGAAGCACCCGTTCAGGCGGCGGATGCCGCTCCCCAAACGACGGCTGACGGCCGGTCCGTTTTAAAGGTTGCGCACATTCAAATTACCGATCATCTGGCCCTGGGTGTGCTCAAACATCAGATTGAAACTCAGCAGGTCCAACCTCACACATTTTCGCTGCAAACACAGTGCATGATGAGCTGGAACCTGGTGCAGGATGCCCTCGAGCGAGGTCAGGTTGACGCGGCCTGCATTCTGGCGCCGATCGCCATGGATCTGTTCAATTACGGCGTACCCATTAAGCTGGTGCTTTTCGCGCATCGCAACGGCAGCATCATGGTGCGCAATAAGGCGATGGAATACCGCAAACCCTATCAGCAGTTTTTCAAGCACAAAGTCTTTTTTATTCCGCACCGCATGTCCATTCACAACATGCTGGCCTTTAAATACTTCTCCGAAATGGGGCTCAAACCCGGCGTCGTCGGGGCCGGCGCGGTGAATATGGTGTTTGAAGTCTGCGCACCGGTGAACATGCCTTCCTTCCTGGCCGAAACCCCCAACGCCTGCGGTTTCATGGTGGCCGAACCCATCGGCTCGCGCGCCATTGCCGCAGGCATCGCCGAGCGGCAACTCATCTCCAGCGAAGTCTGGGATCAGCATCCCTGCTGCGTGGTCGTCTTCCGCGATGAATTTCTCAAGCGCAATACGGATGCGGTTCACGAATTCACCCAGTTGATGGTGGATTCGGGGAAATTCATCGTCAACAATCCACAGGCCTCCGCCGAAATCGCGACCAGTTTTCTGGACCCGGAAAAGAAGATCGGTCTGGATACGACACTTTTGCATCGCGTGCTCACCGAACCCAACGGCATCACAACGGACAACCTGTACCCGGTGATGGAAGACCTGGATATGATTCAGCGATTCATGAAAGACCAGATGAACATCGGCGGCATCATTGATCTGGAGAAATTCGTTGACCTGCGTTTTGCAGACGTTGCCTGCAAACTGGCGGCGCCGGCTCAAAAGGAAACCGAAACGGTGGCTGAAATCACGACGGCCGAAGCCGCGCCCTGCAAACCGCAGCCGGCGCCGAAATTCGGCTTGAAGGAAAAGATTCTGGTGCAATCCAGCCGGGAAGGCAAATACATCATCTTTAATCTGGCTGACGAGCGCTATGGCGTGCCCGTTCTGGATGTGCGCGAAATCATCCGCATGCAGCCCATCCGCTCGATGCCGCAGTTGCCCGATTACGTCAAAGGCGTGATCAATCTGAGAGGAAAAGTCATCCCGATTGTGGATTTACGCCTGAAGATGGGAATGAATGCCATCGAATATAACGATCGCATGTGCATCATAGTTGTGGATGTCGCAGGCGTCAGCGGCTCCACGCGCATCGGCATGATTACCGACGCCGTACTGGCCGTAGCCGACATCAAGGAAACCATCATTGAGGATACGCCGTCGTTCGGCACGCAGGTGAATACAAATTTTATCACGGGCATGGCCAAAATGACGGACGGCGTCACCACGCTTCTGGATATTGAAAAAATTCTGTCGGGAAGTTAACGGCAGAGAAATCGTCTACTGTCTCTCAATCAGAGAATACATCTTCAACCTGTAGGGAACGGTCGCGTGACCTTTAGGTTATTGAAACCGTTCCCGACTTTTTTTCGTCAATGATTGACAGGGCCATCCGGATAGCTTCGCTTGTGAAATTCTTGCAGGTGACGATTACATTCTGTTCGATAAATTTATTTCGTCCCTCTTCCGTGGCCAGATCACAGTCAATTAATTTCAGGCAATTGGTCGATCCGAACTTTTCTTCAAACCGGCGGATAAATTCCTGAACCGGCGGATAGCTATCATAAATCGAAACGGATGGATCGTTACGTCCGTATAAGATATTCAGCGCCATTACCGCTCCGGAAACAGCGCCACAGGTTCCTTGTGTACGCGATATGCCGCCGCAAAAACCTGATGCGATGCGCGGAATCAAATCGGATTGAATATTATTGCGTTCGGCTACGGTCATTAAAGCACTCTCCGCACAGCGATAACCTGCGGCAAACAATTCATCAACTTTCAGCACAATCGAATCGGTCACAACAAAATTCCTTTCCAGATCAAAGTAAGCGAATAAAAGTATAAATTTGGAAATTAATCAAGAGAGAATTTTTTTCAAGCGGCCCGTTGCTCCCGGCCGGTCTTCTCCAGATAGTATTCGTAGTTCCCGTTGTAAACGCGCATCTCTCCGTGATCAATTTCGAAAACGCGGTTGACCAGCAATCGCAGAAAATGGCGGTCGTGGCTCACCAGCACCACCGTGCCGGTAAAGTCCTGTAAAGCATTGAGCAGCACTTCGCGCGACTGGATGTCCAGATGATTGGTCGGCTCATCCAGAATCAGCAGATTGATCGGCTGCACCAGCATAGTGGCGAGCACCACGCGGCTTTTCTCACCACCGGAAAGTTTGTCGATCCGCTTGTAAATATCGTCGCCATGAAACAAAAAAGCGGCGCAGAGATTGCGCAGCGTGCCGAGATGCGCCTGCGGCATGGCGTCCTGTACGGTTTCCAGAACGGTTTTTTGCGGCAGGAGTATATCCATGGCATGCTGGCTGAAATAGCCGGGATAAACATTGGCGCCCAGTTGCATACTGCCTGTTGACGGTTCAGCTTGACCGGCCAGCATCTTTAAGAAGGTCGATTTGCCCGCGCCATTCACCCCCACGACAGCAATCTTTTCCTGACGCCGGATGATGCCGCTTATGCCGCCAAAGACGGATTTCTCTCCGCCGTCGGGGCGGGGCCAGACTTTGCCTAAAGAATCGAGTTTGACGACATCGTCGCCGCTACGCGGCGGTTCGGCAAATTCAAACTGAATGCTGCGCTGTTCGGGCGGAATTTCAATGCGTTCGATCTTCTCAATCTTTTTGACGCGTGACTGCACCTGCGACGCATGCGAAGCGCGCGCCGCAAATCGGGCGATAAAATCCTCTTCCTTGGCCAGCATCTCCTGCTGGCGGCGGTAACTGGCCAAAAGCTGTTCGCGGCGGATTTCCCGCTCGCGGAGATAAAAATCATAGTTGCCGCTGTAAGTTGTAATGGTGCGGTTGGCCACTTCGATGATGCGGTTGACAACCCGGTTCATAAATTCCCGGTCATGGCTGGTCATCAAAAGCGCGCCTTTAAAAGAACTTTGCAGCCATTCTTCCAGCCAGATGATCGATTCCACATCGAGATGGTTGGTCGGCTCATCCAGGAGAAGCACGTCGGGGTTGATGGAAAGGATTTTAGCCAGCGCTATGCGCATTTTCCAGCCGCCGCTGAACGTTTCCACCGGATGGCAGTAATCGTCCGGGCCAATGCCCAGACCGGTTAATATGATTTGCGCGCGGCTTTCCAGATCGTAACCGCCGCGATGTTCATATTCAGCTTGTATGTTGCCGTAACGCTCCAGCAGATCGGCCATTTCCTCTTCGCCCAACGGCTCACACATGGCCGCTTCCATCTCCTGAATTTGCTCACCGAGCTTGACCACATCTTCCGAAGCGGAAATGACCTCTTCCAGCGCCGACCGTCCGGACATGGCGCCGACATCCTGCGAAAAATAACCGCAAACAACATTACGGGCTTTCGTGATGTCTCCGGCGTCGAATTCCTCTTCGCCCATGATCAGGCGAAAAATGCTGGTTTTGCCCGCGCCGTTTGGACCCACGAGCCCCGTGCGGGACCCCGGCAGGATTTGGAAACTGGCATCCCGAAACAGAATTTGCGGACCATGCTGTTTGGAAATGCCGCTGAAATGAATCATGGACAACACACCTCTTAAAAAAAGTGCCGGATGGGTAGCACATCCGGCAGGGAGCTGCAAGTTATTTAGACGCAGACGTCAACAATATCAGTTCAACGGGAGGCAGCCGCGCTTCCATAGACATTGACTGCCGACACGACCATCAAGACAAGTGCCGGCTGTCAATAGCGGCAACTTACTTTATGGCTTTACCGGTTTGGCTGGTTCCCCCAGGCCGATCATCGGGACGGCTCCGCCGCCTGTCACCTGAGGAAGTATCCCGTTCCATTTTTCAATCGCTTTCATGTTGGCTTCGATTTTCCGCAGTTCGATCAAATCCGACGAAATGTTGGCTCGCTGCAATCGAAGCGATTCCGCTTCTGCGCGCGCTGAAGTGATTTTTTGTTCTGCTTCGATCTTGATCCTGTCCAGATCTCTTTTCGCTTTTAACGCAAGCTGTTCCGCGGTTTGTTTGGCTTCGATCGCTTCGGTGAATACCTTCGAAAAACTGAAGGTCACGATTGAAAAGGCGTCAACGGCAATGTTATTGACCATGAGTCTTTCCATCAGAGCCAGTCTCATGGCCTCACTGACGGCCGGCCTCTTTGTTATAAGTTCCTCGGCGGTATATTTGGCCGTGACTGCTTTAACAACCTCCAGAATGGCCGGGTCAATAATACGCTCCTTAAACTGGATGCCTATCTTCTGATAGACAACATTCGCCTTATCCGGAACGATGTGATAATTTAATGCTACACGGGACGTGACATCCTGAAGATCCGCCGAGGCTGCCGCCGCGTCCGTCTCCGCCTTCTGAACTTTTACATCCAGCAATACAATTTCCTGCATCACAGGTATCCGAAAATGCAGGCCTTCATCAAGAACCTGCTTTTGCACCGCGCCGAAATTAAGCACGATACCTCTTTGTCCCGCTCCGACCTGCACCCATGGTCTGAAGAAAAATACGATCAGGATGGCGGCGCCGATAGCCACTATCGTCGGTGTCGGGATTTTTTTGATTAAAGACTGGATGGCTTCTTTTGTCTTATCCGAATCACTATCCTGCATTCTGTCTCTCCTTTTCGCCCCTGTATGGGCATTCTGGGTAATGTTACGTCCCGTTTTCAAATCATAGCTTACGCTCTTTTGACATGAAACAATCGCTGATGCCCGGATCCGCTTTTTTAGTTGGAGCGGCGTGCGAACTGCTTATTTTACACAATGTCCGCGTATGAAGGCGCAAAGCGCTGTCATGATCGTGCAACGCCGCAATAAAAAGCGAGCATACAAAACAGATGATGGAAACAGGTATAAGATGTTTTCTGAATAATACTTTCATTAATCCAAATGACCCGGCCTGATAAACACTACGATTGTATTTTCTATCGGATGAAAATATGATAGTCAAGGATAAAAGGAGCGCCCATGAAAGTACTTGCCATTAATTCCAGCCCGCGAAGTTCGAAGGAAAGTTACACCGTAATGATGCTCAACTGCCTGATCGAAGGCATGAAGGAGGCGAAAGCGGAAGTTGAAGTCATCAACCTGCGGGAAAAGAAAATTCATTACTGCATCGGCTGCTTTACCTGCTGGACCAAAACCCCGGGCGTCTGCATCCACAAAGACGACATGAGCCGGGAGATCTATCCCCGATGGAGGGGTAGTGATCTGGCCGTCTACGCCACACCGCTTTATTTTCACACGATCAACGCCGCCCTGAGCACCTTCATGGAACGGACGCTTCCCGCGATTCAACCTTTCTTCGAACAGGATGAAAACGGCAAAACATACCACCCGCTGCGCCACAGGATTCCGGCCAGTGTTTTTTTGAGTGTATGCGGATTTCCGGATGTATCCGAATTTGACGCGTTTAAAAACTTTATTGCCCGGACCCGGCACAAGGATTTGCAGCCGGCAGCGGTCATTTGCCGGGCCGGCGCGTCTCTTCTGTCGAGTCCCTTCTCAAAGAAAAAAACGGAAGATATTTTAGACGCCACCCGCCAGGCCGGCCGGGAGCTGGTCACTTCTTTGCAAGTCTCACCCGAAACGATGGCGCGGATCACTCAGCCGCTGAGCGGTACGGAGCTTTTCGACCGGATGGGCAACATCTACTGGAAAACATGCATTGCCGAAAGCGTCACCCCGAAACAGTTCGACGAACGCAAGATGGTTCCCCGTCCGGATAACCTCGACGATTTCATGCTGATGTTTTCCTTTGGACTCAATGCAGGAGCCGCAGACAACAAAATAGTCTTCCTTCAGTTCAAATTTTCGGGCGAGCTGGAAGCGTCCTGTTATTTCACGCTTGCAAACGGAAAGGCCAGTCCATCTGCGGGCGTTTGCGAGAATCCCACACTCACTATCGAAACACCGTTTGATGTCTGGATGGACGTCATGACGGGCAAGGCGGACGGAGCAAAAATGCTGATGGAGCAAAAGTACAAAGTTACAGGCGATCTGTCGCTGATGATGAAATTGTTCCGGAAATAAAACAGGCAGGACCTGAGGGGCGGCCCTGCCTTTGAATTTATTTCGACAAACCAACTATTGACGTCTTCCGGCCTTATTTTCGCTACCGGCGGGTCGTTCTTACTCCTCCCGTCCGCCCGGCGCGGCTTCTTTGGCCGCTTCCGCTTTAGGTTCTCGAGTTTCCTCCGACGCTGCTTTCGCCTTGCTGCTGATAATCACCGTGTCCGTGACAGGCTGCTGTTTTGGCGCAGGAGCCTTTTGTTCCACCGGCGCGGTTTCAGCAGATTTGCTGGTCTTTACCGATGTTGCCTGTGAAACCATTTTAGCAGTCTCACCCGATGTTACTGGATTTATTGCCATATAAACTTCTCCTATGGAAAATGGTTAAAGTTGGTTAACACGTTGCTATTCCACATTGTATTATCGGCATATGCTGTAAAAAACATAAATAATCAGTAAAAACATTTATTTTGATTTACCGGAAACGATTTGATAGGAATTTATCAATAAATACGGGCTTGTTGATAATAAGCCCCAAGGATTCCCATGCACGACGAAAATCTTGAACTCTGGCAGCATCACCATGTTTTTAATGTTGAAAAAAAGGCCATTGAAAAACGGACGTTAGCCGTAGTAATCATCACGTTTGTAATGATGGCGGCCGAAATATTTTTTGGCTGGCTCACCAACTCCATGGCGCTTTTTGCCGATGGCTGGCACATGGGCACACATGCTTTCGCTCTGGGCATATCGCTTACCACCTACATTCTGGCCCGAAAATATGCCCGGGACCATACGTTTGCCTTTGGCGCATGGAAAATAGAAATTCTTGGGGCTTATACCAGCGCCATCGTTCTGGGGCTGGTCGGGCTTTTCATGATTTATTCTTCCATTGAGAGACTGATTCACCCGCTGGCCATTCATTACAACCAGGCGCTCGGGGTGGCTGTGCTGGGGCTGGTCGTTAATGTGGTTTGCGCAGGAATTCTGAATACCGGCGGGCACTCCCATCATCATTCCCACGATCATGTCCATGAGCATGAACACGATTCGCATCATCATGAAGAACACGGTCATGCAAACCGGCATCAGGATTTAAACCAGCAATCGGCTTATCTGCATGTGCTGGCGGATGCACTGACATCCGTTCTGGCCATTATTGCTTTGACCGGGGCAAAATATCTCAATTTTGCATGGCTTGATCCGGTGATGGGCCTTGTCGGCGCGGCATTGATCCTGCATTGGGCATATCGGCTGATTTCAGATACCGCAAAGATTCTGCTGCAAAAGGAAATGGATTCGGCGCTGACCGGAGAAATCCGGCAGGTCATGGAAGCGGACGGCGACACGAAAGTCAGCGACTTGCACATCTGGCAGATCGCACAAAACCGGTATGCCTGTATTGTCTCAGTGGTCACGGGAAAATCTTTTTCGGTGGAAGACTACAAAGCCCGGTTGAAAAGCGTTCACGAACTGGCGCATGTGACGGTGGAAATCTATTCCTGCCATGTAACAGACACCAATATTTAAGTCGCGTATTAGGAGGCCTATGAAAATCCCTTTTACAGTCGAACAGTTTTTCAATGTTTTCGCACAATACAATACGGCCGTCTGGCCTGCGCAAATTGTTGCCTATGTGATCGGAGCTATCATGATCGTCCTGGCTTTACGCAAGACCGGATATTCAGGACGAGGAATTTCAGCCTGTCTTGGATTATTCTGGATATGGATGGGCGTTTTTTACCATATCTGGCACTTCAGCCGAATAAATCCGGCGGCATTTGCATTTGGAACCTTTTTTATCCTGCAGGGCATCCTGTTTTTTATTGTCGGAACTTTTATGGGACGACTGGATTTTCGATTCACCTCAACGGCCCACTCGATGATAGGCGCGATTTTCATCTTGTACGCAATAGTTATATACCCGCTTGTCGGTCTTTTGCTCGGCCATGCCTACCCCGCCGCTCCGCTGTTCGGTGTGGCACCCTGTCCTACAACCATTTTCACGTTCGGAATTTTGTTGTGGTCAAAAAGAAGAATTCCCTTATATCTGCTGGTTATTCCTTTTCTGTGGTCTCTTCTCGGCATGAGTGCGGCATTGAATCTGAAAGTGCCTCAGGATTACGGCCTCGCAGTAGCAGGTATTGTCGGCACTTTGTTGATCGTGATTCTTAATCGCAAACTCGGAAATATTTAGGTCTGACGTTCCTACATCTCCACACGCGTGACAATCCCCTGCAACCGGCTGGGGGGCAGCTTGCTGAACTGCACAAAGTTGGGCGTGATGCGCTTGATCAAACTGAAAATCCGCCAGAAAGGATTGCGCGTCACGATATCTTCAACGCCATAGAAAATAACCTTCTCTGAAATTTCATGCTGCTTGATCAGTCCTTCGATGTCGAGCACTTCACGATAACCCGCCATGACTTCAAACGACTCCAGACCCGGCGCCAGATCCTTTTTGTAATTCACCCGGACGCCGGACGGCTCGTCCGTGCGGTTGATGGAAATCAGAATATTGCGCTCATAAATAATATTGCTGCGGAAAATACTGTGGACAATATAGGGAGAGATCATCTGGTAGCCGCGGCAGAAATACAGCGCCGTGCCGGCGATGTTTCTTCCTTTGGCGTAAATCTGTTCATAGCTGATAAGAAATGTTTGAAAGTCCAGCGGTCGAAGCGCAAAGAACATTCGCTTCTGGCCCTGGGTCCAGACCAGCATCACCGTCAGCGGAACGGCGGCCAGAATCAGCGACCAGTAGGCGCCGTGGGGCAGCTTGCTGAGGGTTGAAACAAAATAAGAAAAAGCGATGCCGGTCACGAAAACGGCAAAGGGAATCTTCCAGCGCATCTTTTTAAGATTCGAAAGCACCAGAATCATCATGAGTCCCGTGATGGTCATCGATCCGGTAACCGCCATACCGTAGGCCGCCGCCAGGTTTTCCGATTTTTTAAAAATCAGGATCATCAGGATGACGGCGCACATGATGATCCAGTTGACGGCTGGAATATAAATCTGAGCCTTATGCTGGCTGGAGGTGTAATTTACTTTCATCAGCGGCATTAAACGCGTTGTGATGCCCTGATACACGACGGAAAAGGTTCCGCTGATAATGGACTGCGATGCAATAACGGTGGCCAGAATCGTCAGGAAAAGAAATGGAATATAAAGATAGTAAGCCTGATGCTGTACCATGCCGAACAAAAGGTACTTGGTTTCCGGATGCTGGATGGCAAAAACCCCCTGCCCCATGTAATTGAGCAGCAATGCCACGCATACAAAATACCATGCGTTGAGAATCGGTTTTCGACCCAGATGCCCCATGTCGGCGTACAGAGCCTCTCCGCCGGTTGCGCACAGGATGACTTCGGAAAGAACAAAAAATCCCACCAGCCCGTTTTGTGAAAGAAATTTAATCGCGTAATACGGATTAACCGCTTTCAGGATCCCCGGCATACTGGCGACTGAAATTAATCCCGTCACAGCCAGACAAATAAACCAGACCAGCATGACCGGTCCAAAAACGCCGGCGACCTTATCGGTTCCCCGGGATTGCACGATAAAAAGTCCGACGGCGATGGCCACGGCGATAACAATGAGAAATTCCAGTCGGAGAGTTTCCAGACCGGGGATCAGGAGAATTCCTTCCACCGCCGATAATACGGTGATGGCAGGCGTGATGACGCCGTCGCCTAAAAGAAGTGAAACGCCGACAAAGGTCAGCAATCCGGCAAAAGCGAGCCTTCGTCCGGGCCGAAGCGTCCTGTTGAGAATTTCCCTCAACATGATCTCGCCGCCCTGTCCTTTATACGCAAGGCTCATCGCCAGCCAGGCATATTCAGCCGTCACGAGAATCATCATGGTCCAGACCACGAGGGAGAGAATTCCCAGAACGCTGTCCATGGTTCTCGGGGTCAGAGCAAACACAACTGTCAGCGTATAAATGGGGCTGGTGCCGATGTCGCCGAAGACGATCCCCATAGCCCGGATTACGCCGCCCCCGAAAGAATCCCGTTCGATGTTCTTCAAAATCAGCCTCTCAACAGTATTGACGGTGCAGTATCATTGAACAGTATAGCCGTCAAGTTCAACATCCGGCCGGCTCCGCACATTGGGCAATGCGAGAACTCACCGAAGTGAAGCGTCAGAGGGAAATCGCTTTCAGAAGAGAAAATAAATTTGCTGTTATTGCCGATTCGACGCCAATGGCCATGATGATGCACCAGGATGATCGCTGGCTTTACATCAACCGGGCGGCCGAAACGATCGCAGGGTATTGCGTGCGGGAACTCCGTGACATGCATTTTCTGGATGACGCCCAGCTTCATATCACGTATATCCAATCGTATTCGGAAGCCAATTTCAGCCACGGCCTTTGCCCGGAGTGCATCAAGAGGCTGTACCCGAATTCCCGGACGCATGGCGCCTGATCTTTGATTCCGTCGTCGGCGCAAGACCTTATTGCAAATTGACAGTTGCCGGCAGCCGGCGCAAAAAATAAAAAAGGCGGACATCCCTTGTCCGCCTTTTCACCAGGTGAGATGTTTTATGTTCAGTTGGACGTTTGTTCGATGTGTTCAAAATAGTTGTAATGAATTCTTAGATTTTGAAAAAAAGCCTGCGCCTTAAAGCGGCATCGCGCAGGTTAGCCCCTTTTCCGAATAATCACAGGTGTCCGAGACTGTGGGTCTGGTATGTTTCTGAAATGCCACCTGTTCGATGAATGCAAAGTTAAACATAGCGATATCCCGGGTAAGTGTATTGATCCCTTTGCACAGTTCGATGTTGTAATCATTGACAACATTCATCATTTCCACTAGAGTTTCCATAGGTAGTACCATTCGCATGAATTTGAGCTTCAGATTCCGTTTCCGCCCCTGCAATACACTTACACCCGGGATACCTGATCATGAATTTCCACTAATGTTAAAATCGCCCCTCCGGCTCACAATTACTACAATATACATGCCAAATATCAAAAATTTCGTAACATATTGAATTATAATATATTTTTTAAAATTCATTTTTATGAGAGACGGGCCGTGTCTCATGATTTAAGACATATCTGTCCCAAAGTAAGACAACGTGAGACATGAAGATAAGCCACTAAAAGGAAGGTCTGGTTTAAAACTGAACGATTTCCAGAATTATCATGATATTCTGATCTTTTATATCAGATAGATTAGTTTTTTCATGCACTTGTCCAATATCTTTCAGCCTGGACACAACGGTTGTGCCATGCTTTGCAGGCACGGTAATCTGCAGAACAATCTTTTGCGCATCCCTTTGCCTGGATGGAATTTTTGCATCATATGCAGCCAGCATTTTCTCGACATCCGCCGTGGCCGTGTTGACATCCTTGACATATAAAGTAACAGACACCGGTCGCATTCCGGCATCAACCGAAGCGGCCATGGACTGCGGAGCAGCCGGTGCAGCAGCTTTTTTTGAATCCTTCTTTTTAGCCGTACTGAAAAATGCGCGGTCTTCGGTTTTAGCCTCACGATCAGATGTTTCGGCTTTTACAACTTTCTGTTCTTGAGGAACCGCTTGAACGGAAGGAGCAACGTTAGTTTTTGCAGATATCGGTTCTCCTGAATGGCGCGGGATTGCAAAAGATTTTTCAGCTTTCTTTTCAGCGCTGATTTGGGCATTTCCGGTTCCCATTGAGTCAAGAGGCTGTGTTTTACTCTCCGGCACTGCCGATTGCTGAACTTCTCCGTCCCCGGCTGCCTCTCTTCGGGTTCCCTTATCCCGACCGGCTTCTTCGCGCAAGGCAGCCTTCGGAGACAAAACGGCGGGCGCAGACATCTGCGGAACCTTTTGCAGTGCCGGTTTAGCATCTTCTTTCTGCATTTCAACAGCCGGCGGTTGAACGCCGGGCAGAATCTGCTTCATCGAATCCTCTCCGGAACGGTAGATATACACCGCCAGCACAGCAATAATGATCGTCGCCATAATTTGCAGAGGAATCCGAATACGCAACGGATAAAACCACTTTTTGGCAAAGTTTTTCTTTTCCGCTTCTTTTCGCACCTGCGCCAGAATTTTCTGCTGAAACCACGGCGGCTCCCCGACGTCCGGCATTTCGGTTACAAGCTGATGCGCCTTTTTCAAATCAGCCAGTTCTTTCCGGCAAATCGTACAAGACGCCAGATGTTCTTCAACAACCCGTTTTTCCGCATTGGTTAAAGCGCCTTCCGGATAAAGAGGCAGGAGATTTTCGATGTCCTGACATTTTTTCATAAATCACCGATCACTTTTTTCAGACAATCTTTCATGGCCAGACGGGCGCGGGAAAGCCGGGATTTTACCGTTCCATCAGGAATCTGTAAAACATCCCGAATTTCTTCATAGGCCAACCCCTGAATATCGCGCAAAACCAGCACCTCCCGATAATCGTTGTCCAGCTTATCGATGCATTTTTGAACCTGGACTTCGACTTCACGGCGTTCCATCTGCCGGGCCGGATCAGTGTCATCGGATGCCGCAGAACAGACCGCGCAAGCAGTTGTCCCATCCACATTATCCAGCGCAGCGCCTTCCCGGTGCGTCAGGCTCCGGCGAACCTTAAGCCTGTTTTTAGCAAAATTAAGAACAATCCGGTACAGCCAGGTTGAAAACTTCGCTTCGCCTTTGAACGACTTCAGGGCTCTAAAAGCCGCCAGAAAGGCTTCCTGGGTGACATCGCAAGCGTCATCATAATCGCCCAGTATCCGGCAGGCAATATTAAGCATTTTTTTGGAGTGCCTTTCCACCAGCACGGCAAAAGCCTCCGTGTCGCCCTTGCGGCAGGCCTCGACATAGATCATGTCATCATCGGCCGCCGGTTTTTTCGGGTCCTCTATGGTGTTAGACATCCAGAGCAAGGTTTTTGTTCCCCATATTTTTCGAATAACATTAACTACGAGTATCACACAATCATGGAATTGGACATCCATAACATTATGATATCATGATGCTAATAAAAATTTTCCTGGAGATGATCCTGTTGGAGAAAGATTGTAAGGCCCGGATTAATGTTTTGATCATCTAGCCATGTTTAAAACAATTTGATTCTCGATAACTCAAAATGTTTTCTTAAGCGGCAGGAAACGATCTCTTGACCTTCAGGTTATCGATACCATTCACTGCCGCTATTCACAAGCAACAAAGCCCGCCTTACGGCTGCGTAATCTGATAGCTCATGATGTAGCCGTCCAGAACGTTATTAAATAAAAAACCTGTGTAATAGCCGGATGTAAGGGGAGAGGAATCCGTACCGCTCGTAATCAAGGCGCCGTCGATATAAGCACTGAGCGTGACCGAGCCGTCGTCATTTTCATAAAGTTTGAACTTGTACGTGTGATAACTGGTCATGAAAGAACTGACGGACAAAGAGGCCGAATTAACCTCTGAAGCCAGCCCGCCGTTGACACGGTAGATATACAATTTTCCGCTGGCAGTGCTGAGTATCATCTCATAATAAGAACTCAGATCGCTTGCCGCCCGAAGATACAGGCCGTACGCGCCGCCGGTGGTTGAAACCGACACGACTTTTATTTTGGCGCTTACACTGGTTTTTCCTGAACTGTTAAAGTCCCCGTTGAGCAGACAGGAATAAAGCGAATCCGTTGTATAAAAACGCGCCGCATAGACGTCCGAAGACGACGTAATGGACCAGCTCGAACTGTTCCCGCTGGCAACGGCCCAGGGGTCTGAAGGGAAACTGCCGTAGCTGCTGAAGTCATCCGTCAACACGGTGTTTTCCGTTTCTTCCTCCACAAGCGGCCCGCATCCGAAAACGGTGATCATCCATAATCCCATCAGTATACATAAACAAAGTCTTTTTCTGATCAACCCTGCAATCTTTGCCATCGGTACGTCCTCCCCGGATAAAGTTCTTCTTTAAGATGTCGATGATCGCTGCCGGCGGAACAGCCGGGCAACGGCGACAATCCAGAAAAAATGAGTTTCAGATTCACTGCCCTGATCGCAGAAATCATATATTCAACAACAAGTCAATAGCACAAAGGCAATCTTAACAGTTATTTACGATCACTCGACCATATAGACAGGTATGCGGCACAGACGCAGGGGAAATTAATATGCCTTGACTTTGCATCATATGTAACATACGTAATAAACATATCCTGTATCGCTTGATGGTCTTTTCTGTCGGTACAGCAGACGTGCGTTATGACAATTTAAAGTGCAGGGACGACCACCATGTTCTTTCGAGTATTGGTGGTTTTTTTATAACTGTCATGATTGCATTCGACTTTGGGTAAATTTAAGAAAGGAGGATACTAATTATGTCAGAAGGTAAAGTAAAATGGTTTAATGAGAGCAAGGGTTTTGGTTTTATCGAAAAAAGTGACGGCGGAGATATTTTTGTTCATTTCAGCGCGATTCAGGGCGCCGGTTTCAAGACGCTAGCCGAGGGCCAGTCTGTGAGTTTTGATGTTGTTGAGGGCAAAAAAGGCCCCACCGCAGAAAACGTCAGAGCCCTTTAATCAAAATCAGGTAAAAAAGAGGCGCTCTTTGAAGATGTAATCTTCGGAAGCGCCTCTCTATTTTCCGGAATGATCCGTTTATCGTTTAAAAAGCACCACCGGATTCTGCTTTAAGAAAACAGGAAAAGGAGTGACATCATGGGAGACAAGGGCGGCAAGAAAGACAAGGAAAAAGGTCTGAAGCAAGACTTAAAGAAACAAAAACAAAAATCCCAGGACAAACTCGATCGGCAACCCAAAAGAAAACCCTGACGAAGTTCTCCGACCATCTCAAGAGGCCATGTTACCCCGGCCTCACTGATTGAGCGCGGCTTTGGAGATGCGCCACCTGATGGGGGATCCGGAAGGGGATGGACGGCCATCTTGATCAAGAAGGAAATCATGATACCGCTGCGAAATCCATCGGGCCATGTGCGTATCGGACAATACCCGCTCATCTGCGTTCTTTTCAAGGTAATCGTCTATAACGTCCTCCTTGATCACAATCTCGATCATCCGTGAACGCCTGTTTTGTTTACACAGGTTGCTTTCAAGTTTCCAATCGATTTGTATTAAATGATCGCCGCCGGAAAAACGCGAAGCAACCCAGGCGTTAGCCGGAAAAAGCGGTTTAATCATCCTCAGCCAATAATCGAGCAGGTCTTCAGTCATGGCTGATGATCTTCATTCTTTTGGACCAGCCGTTCTTATCCGTTTTAACATTCCGGCAGGCGGCATTATACTGGAGCGTAAAAACAATCTTGCCCTGGTTTGATTCTTCCTGCTCGATGCGATACCCTGTTATGATTCCGCCAAAAAAAGACGGTTCCTGCTGTTTTTTATGAAAATAAATTTCGCCGCCCACGAGTTCTCTGGCCTTGTTTTCGTCCAGAATCCACCAGCCGCTTTCCCATTGGCTATCGGGTAGTTTCACGAACTTATTCGCCGGTTCAACCATGTGGATATTCATTATATGTCTCCTTCCTCCATGCCGAAAAATTCCTTAACCGCCACCCCTGATCAGCGTCCACGCCAAAAAATTCAGCCCCGCCACTCACTGTAATGGGCAGGGCTTCAATAGCCGCGGTGTTTTCTCTTAAACGAAAGGCAACACAACGTTTCAGAGGTGTCAATTACATTGCAATCAATTAGAATATGTATATCCGATGAAAGTCAAGACAATTTATACCGTAAGGCAAGTTCGACTTCCGCCAGACCGGGTTATATTCTGCGACACCGGCGAGGACACTCCCCCTAACACATCGCTTTCTTTACAATGATAGCGACACCCCGGATATTCTTTTTCCCGAAAACCGCCCATTTTTAATAAATCATATCCGGAAATATGCTGACAATGATTGCAAAGACACAAGCGCAACTGAAAAAATAATGACCTCACCCGACAAACTCACGGACAGCCTGTCGCATTTCTTCGGGGATCAGCGGCTCATCGGAAGCCTTTTTTCTAGGTGATAGCGACAGAGTAATGTTATAATAATGCTCGAGAAGAGGTTGCCATGATTGACTATAAAAATTTTTACGGCCTTTCAGAAAATCCCTTCGATATCGTTTCTGACCCCAGGTTCTTTTTCGCCTCCGAAAGCCACCGTGAAGCCCTGGCATCTTTGCAGTATGGAATAAACTACAGGAAAGGCTTTATTCTGCTTCTGGGAGAAGCCGGTGTGGGGAAAACCATGCTGCTTCAACACCTGATCAGCACATTGGATAAACAAGTCAAAATCATTTTTTTCCCGGAACCACAACTCCCCTTTCCAAAGATGCTCAGAGAAATGCTCTCGCAGTTAAATCTGAAGCCGGAATTTGAAACCAAGGGTTCCATGATGCACCGCCTGTATTATCATCTCATTGAATCCCTGGGACAAAACGAAAACGTGGTGCTTATTATAGACAGCGCAGAGAATATCCCGCTGGACCTTCTTGAAGAAGTGCGCCTGCTTGCCAACCTGGAAACCGGCGCCTCAAAATTACTTCAAATCGTACTGGCAGGACAACCCCAGCTCGGGAAAAAACTCCATTCCGACATCGTCAGGCAAATCGAACAGAGGATCGTCATCCACTGCAGCGTCAATCCTTTAAGCGCCGAAGAATCTCGGCAATACATAGACTATCGGTTGAAAACGGTCCAAAGCAGCGCTTCCGCAATTTTCGCGGATCAGGCGATTGACCTGCTTAGCAAATCCGCTAGAGGGATTCCTCTGACGATCAACATCCTTTGTGACAACGCCTTGTCGCTGGGATATTGTCTGTCTGAAAAAATAATTTCCGCCGCCACGGTAAAAAAAGTCCGGCATGAAAAAAGCGTCCTGACCGGGGGAGAGGCCAAAGCGCTTGCATCCCGAATGAGAGGTCGCCTGATCCGCAAAATATTCATTCTTCTTCCGGTTCTGATTCTTCTGGCGCTGGTTTTATTTTTCGGCGGTCCGTATGTGCAATCCTTTTTAAATTCCGTAAAAACGAATCAAACAGTCACCGCACCGGGCTTAAACGAGAAAAGGGCCATGCCGCAAGTCCGTCTTGCCATTGTTGGTGATCATGGGCAAATCAGTCCCGGCCCGACAGCCAAAGATTCCGTGGCCAAACCGCCCCGGATTCCCGAATCCCGGCTGCCGGATGAAAACAGCGCTCATTCGCCATTTCGCGTAAAGAAAATCGTTCAAGTGAAAGCCGGGGACAACCTGTCTGTGCTGACCTGGCAGAACTATAACCTGGTTAACGAAACTCTGATGGACCATATTTTAAAACTCAACC
The DNA here is from genome assembly GCA_963682105.1 of Smithellaceae bacterium. GTDB lineage: Bacteria > Desulfobacterota > Syntrophia > Syntrophales > Smithellaceae > UBA8904. The sequence continues at coordinate 4,242,346 of OY821638.1, read as the reverse complement.
CGGAAATCACCAACCCCCATCGGCTCCTGCCGAATCAGAAAATTCGAATTCCGGAAATCACGGAATCATTGCTGATCGTCCGGTATTCGGAGAATCTGTATAAGGTCCATTTGAGGACTTACGCCGACGCCAAGAGCGCCCGGGATTTCTGCCGTACAGCCTCATCATGGACAAAAGAAACAGAGATGATCCCGTGGAAAATATCGGCGACGGAAACATGGCTCCGGGTGATGACGGGATCTTTTACAAGCAGGCAACAAGCACTGGAAGCTGTCGGGGGCATGCAAGAGAAGGGTTTTCCCGTCATCCCGTCCAATGAAGGAAGAATAAACTGATGTCTGTACAAGATCCGGCCCGGTTCATCTGGCGGAAAGCGCCGTATTTGAGCGGCGGCCAAGTTTTTCTTTGGCGTGCGCCAGTCTTTCAAAGAATGTGCCCCGGCGGACAAGCGACGCCCAGCGCCGCAAAATCAGCCATCCGCCAAATCGAATAAGATCGTTGCGCCACAGGCGGCGCCATTTACGCCAGCCGAAGCGAATGTTCCATGGCGATAAAAGCATCGCGGGAAAGATCAGCACGTTGAGTCCGACGGCAAACAGATATCGAAAACAATAAAAACGTTTCATGAGCTTGCGGACAGCCTGCTGCATGTCTTCGGGGGTCAAAGGCTCATCGGGCAGAAATACGGGAAAGTTTCCATCATAATACTCCCACCCGATATCCGCGCGGGAGAAAATCCTCCCAGCCGCGTTAAGCCTCTCCGTCAGCGCAGTGCCGGGTAATGGAACGGGAAGCAACACCTGGAGCGTATCCAGCCGGCTTTTGCATGAATTTTTTAAATCGTCTGATGCGATCCGCAAGCGGCATGTTCATTGTAACGCCGTCGGGCATCGGATATCCGAAAATGAACATGCCGTGCACGAGAAATCCGGCCTGATGATAAAGCCGCGTCATCTCCAGCATATCATCGGGTTTGATTCTTTTATCCATGGCCGTCAATTCCTCGGCAATTGGCGACTCAAAACCGATGCAGACGGTATAGACGCCTGCATCGCGCATGGCGGCAAGCAGTTGGGCATCCCGCCCCCGGTCGAGTCGAGTCTGGACGGTGATATCCAGTTTCATCCCCACGGCCTTTTGATAATCGGCCAGCATGCCGCACAGTTTCAGCGTATCGGCCCGGCTGTGTCCGAATAGATCGTCAGCAATAAAGAAGTGCCGGGCATTGTGAGCCTCCAGAAGTGACGCCATTTGCTCCACAACACGTTCAGGCGAGGAGGCGCGGGGCTTGCCCTTCACCGTGCAGAATTCGCAGTTCATGCCGCAGCCGCGAGCCCAACCGATCGGATAGATTTTGACTTTCGCATATCGCAGGAGATGAAAGTCGGGCAAAGGCAACTCATTGAAATCGGTGATCGGGGAACGCGGCGAGGTCCGGACGAGTTCGCCTTTGTTCAGAAAAGCAAGCCCGGCGACGTCAGCCGGATTGCCTCCCGACTCGATCACATTGAGAAGCTCCCGGATTGTGTGATCGCCTTCGCCGATCACAATGTAGTCAATATCATTTTCGAGCGACTCGCGAATGTTGTCATTCACAAAATGCTGTCCTCCGCAATACGATTTGCTATCGTGGCCCTGACGATCGGAGTGCTGTGTTCCCCGGCGGTGGCCTGGGCGCAGGAACTCTCAGCCAGCTCAATCCGGCTGTTCAAAAGAGCCTGATGCGGGACATGGGGCAGAACCGGTATCTGTATCAGTTTTCGTTCGCTCCCGCCTACTCCCGATACAAGGACGAAAATGACTGGTTCAATGCCGGTTTTGCGTTCAGAGTCTACCCGGTCAAAAACTGGGAGTTCTCCGTCGGCAGCTATTTTCTGTCCTATCAGAGTCCGGATTTTGGTGTTGACGACATCAATGCCGGGGCGAAATGGACTTTCTATGATCAGCATTCTTTTACACTGGCTGTTTCGGGATACCTGAATTTCACCTCGGGCAGCGCGGCTTTTCGTGAACCGGGAATCCAGCCGACGTTGGCGTTTACGGCGACAAAAACAACCGGCGCTTTTGATTTCGGCGCAACCGTGGGGACGACCTACGCGGCCGATTCCCAGAGAGAGCCCTGCTGTTTTGATTTCGAGACGCGCCTTGAGATAAATTACAGGCAAAATGAGAAAATCAGTTTCGGTATTTTTACGTACGGGTATATTCCGGATCAACGGGAAGATGGCGCTTTGCGCCTTTCCACCGGTGCGTCCTATACCCGGGCATTCAGCGAACGGCATTCGGCAAGTGTCACACTTGAAAAAGGCCTGTTCGGCAGGGGGTTGGACTGGTCCGTCACGTTCAGCTATGATTTCACCTTTGGAACAACCGGAAAGTGAAAAATATTGCCGCAGCTTTAGCCTTCACCTGGTCCAGCGGCCATTGATTGCATATGCCTTAAATAGAGCCGGTCCAATTGATTTTCTGAACCTCCCCCAGTTTAACGGACACTTCAAAAAGTATACAGATGCGTATACAATGGAATTAAGTATTATGTCTCCAGAATTAATCGAGTTATCTCCCCCGAATTACCCCAGCAGCAAGGTCTTTCACATTTCGATTGCAATTTGACTTTTTTTGCTATTTTTCATACTCTCAATCCTCAAGAAGCGGAAACGTAGAGCCGGCAAACGGATCACAGGCCACATTCGTTTCATGAATCTGCGGCCAGCAATGCCGGTCAGTCAATGAGATATTTTGATGATATCGAAGCTGCCAGAGCATGGCTTATGAGCAGAGTTGAAGCCAGGAGAAGGAAATAGAAGGTCGGAGATTAAACAATGATCTGTCCAAAATGCGGCACCCGACAGGGAGATGAAAAGCTTGAGTGTATGCACTGCGGTGTAATTTTTGCCAAGCTGACGCCGGAAGACTTTGATCCGTCGCGTAGCCGGTCGAACACTTCAAAATCATCTATCAAAAAAACAAAACAGCCCATATCATTGATAGTAATCATTGTGCTGCTGCTCATTGGTTTTGGCTATGTCCTGCACAACAAGTTGGAGCAGAAACGGATTGACAATATCGGGCCCGTAGTGGCGCAACCCATACAGAAGAATACTGCTGTGCCGGTAATTCAACGGGGCGGCTATGAAATTCAGCCTGTCGCGCGCTATGAGATTCTCGCCAAGGTATTGTCGGTCGAACGCTATCGGTTTGGGCGTGAGGCAGACCTTTCGCCTGTGGATTTTGCTTTGGGCTGGGGGCCGATGTCTGATAACGCCATAACCAAAAAACTCAATATCAGTCAAAATAATCGTTTCTATTCTTATCATTGGAGTGGTGCTCCGCCAATCGATCCTGCCCTTATTATTCGCAACTCCGCCAATGTACACCTTGTCCCGGCGGATGACGATATCAAAGCTCGTCTTTTCAAGGTAAGCAAAGGCGAAATTGTCATGCTCAAGGGCTATCTCATAAATGTCTTGCACTCTGATGGATGGCGATGGCACTCATCTCTGACGCGGGAGGACTCCGGCGCAGGTGCTTGCGAATTGATGTGGGTGGCGGAGTTAGAATAGGGTGTCCCATGGGGGACGTCCCAAGAATTCTAAGTTTCGATTCTTTCCAGTAACCGATAGCCGTTTTCGCCGACGATCAAATTTCCTCTCTCCACACAGGCTGCAACCTTCACTTTCCACCTATACGATGCATCTTTCAACAATTCGACAAATGTGGCGTAATCGCCCGATTCCGGGACCGTTCTGTTCGGCGAACGAGATATTCGTCACTATCCCCCAAATTTCTATCTGTCCTACTTTGCCTATGTCGGTCCGCAAACATTCATTTTCAAACTCAGCGTCAAGGAAAATATTGAATTGGGCTGGGCGGCGACGGATGAGGCGCATCTGATGAAAATTCTGGAAACACTTCGGCGAATTTGGCTCGCACGCCATGAGCTTTGGGACGCACTGTTTCAGGATGCCCCCTGACTGAAAAATTTAATTATTTTAAGAAATATGCCGATATATTACACAAATAAAATACACGGGTGCTTTACCGTCAGAAACCAAAACAATGGAGTGAGAGATAACAATGGATAACGAGGTTTCTGCCCAGATTGAAACGATCGAGCTTGCCATGATCAAGACTTCTGTTTTTGGTTTTGACCCGGCGATTCTTTCGATTCTGGACAATGTCGAAGTCAGCCAGCAGGAAATCGAGAATTTCAAGTCCCGGCTGGGACCCAACGTTTGCGCCTTTCTTTTCGGCATCGCCAATTCCGCATATCACGGCGGTCTGAAAATGGGGTCCGTCCAGCATTTTTACGATGCGGTCAACCGCCTCGGTATGCAATACACAAAAGCGCTGATTGTTCAGTTCGCCCTGCACAGCATGGCGAAAGAATGTCAGAAAACCGAGGTGATCTTCGCCAAAAATTTCGCCTCATCCCTTGTGGGGAAAATTATGGCCCACGGCATGGGGTTTACGGAGGAAGAAGCCCGAAAAGTGGAACTGGCCTGCCTCCTTTCGGGTATCGGCGTTTTAATGATGACGCTGTACCGGAATCATTCTTCCACGGGAGATCTTGTCCTATCCGATGAATTCATCGAACATTATCATATCTATCTCACGGACCGTATGCTTCAAAGGTTTCAGCTCCCCGACTATATCCGTGAAATGCTCATGTTTAACGGCTTTTCCCTGGATCGCATGGATATCTCTCTTCAGTCAGTTGTCCCCCTGGCAATCGCAGCCGTTGACTGGTCCTTTCGAACGATGAATAATAAGCTGGTCATTCGATCCCAGTATACCTCTATGGAGGACCGGCTGACCCCTTCCCTGGCGGGCATTATCGAAGAAAAATTTGCCGCCGCCGGCCTGAAACAGTATTTGATCGTGATAACTACACCGGCGATAGGCTCAAAGTATATGCACAGGAATCTTTAACCACACCGGTTTCTTAACGGGTCGGATACCACAGGCTGCTTTTTGTCTCCGCGGTCTACTGTTGTTTATGGCCGGCGGAGCTCTTCATAAATGGCAATTCCGATTTTTTCCATGACATAGGGCTTTTTGACGTAGGCGCCCGCCCCCAGCCGCTGGGCTTCGCGGACACGCTCGGTTTCCGAAAAACCGCTCACAATCACCGCCTTTTGCTTCGGATTGATCTCCAGAATCTTTTGAAAGGTGGTAAGCCCGTCGATCCCCGGCGGCATGATCATGTCCAGGACCAGAATGTCCGCTTTGTTTTCCCGAAGATAGTTTACCGCTTCTTCGCCGTCGGATACCGCATGAACCCTGTAGCCCAGTTGCGCCAGTATCACAGAGGCAACCTCCCGCTGTTCAGCGATGTCATCCACCACCAGAACGGATTCTCCACGGCCTTTGTATTGTTCCACAGGCTTCTTTTCCCGCAAAGCGGTCTTCTCCTCGCGCGTTGCCGGGAAAAAAAGCGTAAAGGCGCTCCCCTCACCTAGTCTGGACCGCACATCAATATATCCGTTGTGATCTTTTACCGTCCCCCAGACAATCGCCAGCCCCAAGCCGGTTCCGCTGCGGCCCATGGTTTTTTTCGTGAAAAACGGTTCAAAGATTTTTCCCCGATGCTCGTCGGAGATGCCCGTCCCCGTATCGGTGACGGTCAGCACGCTGTAGTCACCTTCCCGGATCTCGTCGTAGCCGCTCACGGCCTGATCCAGATAGCGGCTCTCCGTCCGGATGATCACTTCCCCCACTCCGGATATCGCTTCCGCGGCGTTGGAGATCAGATTCATGAGTGTTTTTTCCAAATGGACGGGCGAGCCCTTGATGTACAGCAGGCTTTCGTCCAGGTCCGCCCTGAAGGTGACCCGCGGATGATAATCCCGGATTTTCTCGAAGACCGGGGTTTTGAGGAATCCGGAAACAAGGTCATTGAGATTGACCACCTCCGATACCATCACGCCCCGCCGGGCCAGTGTGAGGAGATCCTGGATGATCGCGGCGCCTTTTTCTGCGGACTGCATAATTTTTTCCGCGTGCATTCTGGTCCGCTGCCCTTCGGGAATCTCCATCATCAGCAGTTCCGAATAGCCGGTCAGCACCCCCAGAACATTGTTCAGATCGTGGGCCACGCCCCCGGCCAGTTGGCCTAAGACCTCCATCTTCTCCGCACGCAGCAGACGGTCTTCCAGCATCCGGCGCTCTTCCTCCAGTTGTTTTTGCTCGGTGATATCCCGGGAACTCATGACAAGACCCGTGACTTCCCCCTGATCATTTCTGATCCGGTCCGTCACCGTATCCAGCCAGACGTAATGACCGCCGGCATGCTTCACCCGGTACTGGATCCGTATGGGCTGAATGGACGAAGTGTTTTCCGCAAACCTGTTGATGATCGTTGCTATGTCGTCAGGATGGACAACATCGAACGTGGAGCTTCCGATCCGCTCTTCCGGCCGGTAGCCGAGGGTTTTGAAATGCGACGAACTCGCATATATATTCGTGCCCTGCAGATCTGTCACCCGGATCATATCGGACATATTTTCCGTGATCAGACGAAGCATCTCCTCGCTTTTTTTTACCGCTTCCTCGGTCCGTTTACGCTCTGTAATGTTACGGATAAACCCTCCCACACCGATCCTGTTTCGTCCAAGTTCCACCGGAAATTTCCGTATTTCATATACCTGATCGCCGATAATCTCTTCGGAAATGTTGAGGGCGCCGCCGGCAAGAACGGCCTGGTCCGTCTGCCGGCTTCGCAAAGCGATATCCTCCGGCAACAGTTCAAAGTCGCTTTTTTTGACAACCTCTGCCTCCGGTTTGCCGAAAAATGCAGCCATGGATTGATTAACCACAATGTTGCGCAGCTTTTCATCCTTGAGGAACACCATATCCGCCGTGGCGTTGATGAACGTGCGGTAAAGCGCCTCACTTTCCCTTAGGGCTTCTTCAACCCGCAGACGCGATTCCAGGTCGAGCAGAACAACACAAACCAGAAGCGTCGCCAGAGGATAGATGATGATGACCGGTCCGGCGATATTAGAAAAAACGTCGTATTTCATCCCTGACGGCAACGTCAGCATCGCAGCCAGCATGAAAATGTGGACGACCACTCCGAAGCCATACAAATACAGGGGACTGACGGCATGAGGATTTCGGTTGCGGAAGTAATAATAGGCAACGCCTGTCAAAGCCGAAGCGGTGATCACGGAAAGCCCCATGATCGCACCCGTTCCACCAAGCCAGGCCCGATAGATAACGGCCATCAAGGCGGCAATCAGAGCGCTGACCCAGCCGCCGGTAAAACCCGCCGCACTGATGATAATGGACCGGCCGTCAAAGATCAGGCCGGGGGCGAAAACGAGCGGATTGATCATACCGATTACGGCAACCGCGCCGAAGAGGAACCCGGAAATCACCTGGCTTGTACGAGACCCGTATTTCCACCGGCGAATGATGACACTGTAGAAAATAATCAAAGAAATGATCAGGGTGATATTGTTGATCAGCGCTAAAAAAAACACTGTAGAGAAATGCCTCCAATCATCCGGCAGTGGACAAGTGTGTTTAAATCAGGGCCGAGAATGGATTCGCATGAGAGAGTAGAACTTTCTTCCTGCCTGTTGCAGTATATGGAAAGGGAGGGGGGCTGTCAAGGACATTCAGGCGGCGCAGAACGGACAGAATTCCCGGCATGATTAAAGGAGAACTGAAATGGTGAATATCCCGGCAAAATGGCGCTTCACACCTCTTTCGTCCCCATTGCCTTGCGATACTCCCTGATCAAATAAGCTTTGGGAACGCCGGTTTCGATAATCTCCCACGGCAGGAATTCATTCGGATCTTTTTCGCGATAAACGTAAAAGTCGGGATTGACGTTGACGGACTTGAGCGCCTTGCCCCAGTTTCCTTTCAGACGGTGAACGGAAAGTAAAATATCGCTTATGCGCCGATCGCCCAGCGACAACAAAGCCTGCACGTAATTCCATTTCGGCACATCGGCGATGACATGGATCTGCTTATCGGCCTTGAAGGCTTGCGTAATCTTCTTTATTTTCCTGCCGACCTCCTGAACGTCCGCAAGCGGGCGCCACTGAAGCGGTGTGCGGGGTTTGGGAATAAACTGATTGATGCTCAGCGTCATGCGCCGGAATTTCTTTTTGCCCTCTGTCCGGCTCAAAACGGTATGCTGGATTTTTCTGGCAAGCTCAATGATGGCATCGATGTCTTCCTCTTCTTCCGTCGGCAGTCCGACCATGAAATACAGGCGCAGATTGGAAATGTTATTTTTAATCAGAATTTCTGCGGCGTTCAAAATATCATCCGTCGTAATTCCCTTGCGCAACAGATCGCGCAGCCGCTGGCTTCCGGCCTCCGGGGCCAGCGCAACGGTCTCGATGCCGCAGGCTCTAAGCAAATCGACCATTTCGCCGTTGATCTGATCGACCCGCAGAGAACCGATTCCGGCCGCAGCGCCCTGATCCGCAATGTAGCGGCAGATTTTAATCAGGTCGGGATGATCGGACACCGCCGTGCCGACCAGACCGATTTTCTTTTTTCTCGACAAGCCGTCATCGACGGCCGCGAGAATTTTTTCATAAGTGCGGAATCGCGGCGGCGCATAAACATAACCCGCCGCGCAAAAGCGGCACAGATGCGGACAGCCGCGATTGACTTCCACCAGATACATGTCCGCCATTTCCGTATCCGGCGCACTGACCACTTCCGTTGTGCAGAACGCATCAATGTTTTTTATGGACGACAGTCGAATGCGTTCGGGCAATCCCTCTTCCCGGGGAGCGATGCTTTTGATTTTTCCATCCGGCGAATAGTCAATATGATATAAAGACGGAACATAAAGATCCGACACCTGCCGCTGAAGATTGAACAGAAGCGCCTTGCGATCCGTTTCCTGATTCCGGTTTGTGCGGTAGGCATCGGCAAATGCGGGTAATGCGTCCTCCGCCTCGCCCAGAATAAATACATCGAAAAAATCGGCCAGCGGTTCGGGGTTGATGGTAAGCGCAATGCCCCCGCCGATCACCAGCGGATGAATATCTTTTCGGTCTTTAGCCAGGAGCGGAATGCCGGCGGCGTCCATCATGCTTAAAATGGCGGGATAATCATTTTCAAAGGATACGGAAAAAGCCAGAATATCAAAATCGCTCAGGGGTTTTTGACTTTCCAGACTGACCATCTCCGCCGCTCCGGCGACGAATTCGGCGGCGTCGCCGGAGACGGACAGAAACGCTCTTTCACAAAGAAAGGAGGGTTGCTCGTTAATAATCCTGTAAACGGTCTGGAACCCGAGGTTGGCCATGCCGACCCGATAGCTGTTGGGATAAGCCAGGCAAACCGAGAAACCTGTGCCCCAGACTTTTTTCACAAAACCCTTCTCGCAAGCCAGCAGAGTTTCGTATTTTTTCTTCTGTTTCCAGTTCATGGATATCTCATGGCCTTAAGCCTCGCTGTGCCCGGCCCCGACAGCCACGAATTCTTTTTTAATCCGCCTGACGGCGCAAAAACGTGGGAATCTCGATGTCGACATTTTCGTTTTCGTCGTTGACGCCCATCGTCAGCACGTTGGCCGCATCACGCGTTTTTTCTTTGCGCAAAAACGTGGGGGTCGCCAGGTTTTCTTTTCTGAAGCCGCCCAGATGCGCCACATTGGCCGGGGCCTGTTTCTTCTTCATGGGATCTTCAAAGCCGGTGGCGATGACCGTGATGCGGATTTCGTCGCCCATCGACTCGTCGATGACCGTACCGAAAATAATATTGGCGTCTTCATGGGCTTCGGCCTGAATGAGCGATGACGCTTCATTGACTTCGTAGAGGCTCAGATCCGAACCGCCCGTGATGTTGAGCAGAATGCCGTGCGCGCCCTGAATGGTGTTATCTTCCAGAAGCGGCGAGGAGATGGCACGCTGGGCAGCTTCCACGGCGCGGTTTTCACCCGTCGAGGTGCCGGTGCCCATCAGCGCCATACCCATATTGCTCATGATGTTTTTGACGTCGGCGAAATCCAGATTGATCAACCCCGGAACCACGATCAGATCGGAAATGCCTTTGACGGCCTGATACAGAATGTCATCCGCTTTTTTGAACGCGTCGAGAAGCGAAAGGCCCCGTCCGCCCAGACTCAGGAGCCGCTGGTTGGGAACGACAATCAGCGTGTCCACGACGTCGCGCAGCGAAATCACACCGTCTTCCGCCTGTGTATTTCTTTTCTTGCCTTCAAACTGAAACGGCTTGGTCACCACGGCCACCGTCAGCGCGCCGCATTCGCGGGCAATCTCGGCGATCACGGGCGCAGCGCCCGTGCCGGTTCCGCCGCCCAGACCCGCGGTGATAAAGATCATATCGGCGCCTTCGAGCTGGCGGCGGATCTCATCGCGTGATTCCAGCGCCGCCTGGCGGCCGATGTCCGGAATGGAGCCCGCTCCCAATCCTTTCGTCGCTTCTGCGCCAAGCTGAATCTTGACGGGCGCATCGGAGGCCCCCAGCGCCTGGGCGTCGGTATTGGCAATCATGAAATCGACGCCTCTGAGCGTGTAGGAAATCATGGTATTGACGGCGTTGCCTCCGCCGCCCCCTACGCCAATTACTTTGATTTTTGCCGAATTTTCAATACATACTTCCGTTAATTCAAACATGCGTACACCCCCTTCTTCGTTTAGAAAAACTCCAGAAACCATTTTTTGATCGCTTTGAACCAATTGCTGAATATGTTGCCCGTTTTTCGATAAACGGAATCTCCCGAAACGTTTTTACTGCCGTAAATAATCAATCCCACGCCCACCGCAAACGCCGGCGAGTTGGCCTTGTCCGTCAGTCCGCCGACGCCTGCGGGATAACCGCAACGCACCGGAATATCAAAAATCTGCTCCGCCATTTCATTGATGCCCGGCAGAAGCGACGCTCCGCCCGTCAGCACCAGTCCAGCCGCCAGCAGATCTTCATATCCGGAGCGGACAATTTCTTTGAGCGCCATGTTCAGAATTTCTTCCATGCGCGGCTCCATGATTCGCCCCAGAATCTGACGCGACACCGTCCGGTCTTCGCGTCCGCCGACGCTCGCCACTTCAATCGTTTCCTCCTTGGGAATCATCGAGGTGAGCGCGCAGCCGTATTTCAGTTTAATTTTTTCCGCCTCGGCGAACGGCGTTCTCAGTCCCGTGGCGATATCCGACGTCAGGAAATTCCCCCCGACCGGCAGAATGGCCGTGTGCTTGATGCTGCCTTCGGCAAAGATGGCGATACTGGTGGTCGATCCTCCGATATCGATCAGCGCGACGCCCAGGTCTTTTTCATCGGATCCCAGAACCGCTTCGCTGGCCGCCAGTTGCTCTAAAACGACGTCATCGATGTCCAGACCCACGCGGTTGACGGATTTGACAACATTCTGAATGGAGGCGGCCGCGCCCGTCACGATGTGGACTTTGGCTTCCAGGCGAACGCCCGACATCCCCACCGGATCACGAATGCCGTCCTGCCCGTCCACCACGTAACTTTGCGGCAGGGTGTGCAGGATTTCACGATCCACCGGAATGGCAATGGCCTTGGACGCTTCGATGGCCCGCTGCAGATCGTCTTCGCCGACCTCGCGGCCCTTGATGGCGACAATCCCCAGCGAGTTTTGCCCTTTAATGTGGCTTCCGGCGATGCCGACATAGGCGGAATTGATGCGGCACCCGGACATGTGTTCGGCGTCTTCCACGGCTTTTTTGATCGCTTCGACGGTGCTTTCGATGTTCACCACGCCGCCTTTGCGCAACTCCTTGGCCGGCGCAATACCGACACCGATGATATCGATCCCGGTTTCCGTCACCTCGCCGACGATCGCCGTCGTTTTGGTTGTCCCGATGTCAATTCCTACCAGAACATTGCTTTTTCTTCCCATATGCTCACCTTTTAAAAGAATCTCCGCGTTTGCTGTTTATAATTTATACTGCGGACCTTTTTTCTTTTCTTCCACCTTCACCCATGCATCTTTTCGCTGCACCGTAACTTTTGAAATATCAGCCAGATCGACCAGCAGATGGCCGTCCTTCATGCCCCGTTTTTCCAGATCAGCCAACACAACATCCAGTTGCCGCAGTTTACTTTCAAAGTGATCACGCCCCAGTTTCAGATGCAGCCCTTTATCCGTCAAAAGCGAAATCCCGAACACATCGGAAATATGAACTTCCGATATCGTTCCCAGAGAGTCGTGATTCCCCGATCCGGACAGCGTTGCCAGCAGCCTGAGGGCATCGGTCACAATCGGCGGTTGCGTTTTGGCCTGCACATTGACGCCGCATAAAATCGCCAGATCGACGTCGTCATTTTTCGATAATTTTTTAAAAACATATCCGTCGGAATCCATCAGATAAAAATTCCCCGCTTCTTTCACCAGGGCGACCGGTTTTCGCTCCCGTACTTCCAGCACCAGGCGGTTGGGAAGTTCCCGGCCCACATAAATATTTTTTACCCAGGCGTTGGCGGCGATTCTTTCGGTAACCGCATCCGTATTCACGGCCAGAATGTTGGACCGGAGCTGCACTTTCGCCAGCGCCAGAATATCTTTTTCCGTCAATTCCTTTAAACCGCGGACCGATATTTCGCGGATTTCAAAATAGGGCGCGCTCAGAAGCGCGCTGTATCCCAGGACGAATAAGGCGCAGACAAACGCCGCGGCGGCAAGAAGACCTGTCGCCCAGAGCGATTCTCCCAGGCTCCCCACCAGACGGCGGCGTAAACGGTTTTTTTTGGCTTCAAGATTTCCTTTCATTTTTCCCGTTCCGATTCTTCTCCAATCATGACAAGTTCCGTCTCCAGGTTAATGCCTCGCTCCTTTTTGGCCGTCTCCTGAATGAGCCGAATCAGGATGATCATATCCGAGGCGGTTCCCTGGCCCTTGTTGACAATAAAATTGGCGTGCATCTTTGACACCTGCACGTCGCCGTGCCGCATGCCCTTCAGACCAAGCTCTTCTATGAGTTTGCCCGCCGGCAGTCCCGGAAGATTTTTAAAAACGGAGCCGCAATTGGGATACTGCAGCGGATGTCTTTCCTGACGCCACTTCAGGATCTCGGTGATCCGTTCACGGATTTTTGCCCCATCCCCTTTTTGCAGCGTAAAGCGCGCGCCGCAGATGATGACGTCCGCCGGCAGATTGGATGTACGATAGGCAAAGTTGATGTCGTTGCGCCCCAGGACTTTTTTTTCACCCGTCCCATCGATGAGCGTTATATCCGAGAGAACGTCTTTCATTTCCGATCCGAAAGCGCCGGCATTCATCCTGACGGCGCCGCCGATGCTACCCGGAATTCCTGCGGCAAACTCCAGGCCGGTCAGGCTCTCCGCCGCAGCCAGATTTCCAACTTTGCCCAGAGAAGCGCCCGCCTGAGCATCCATGACGTACTTTCCGTCTTCGCGCGTCAGCACCGTCACGCGGTCCAGACCGCGCATCGAGACCAGCACGCCGCGGTATCCGCCTTCCCGCACCAGAATATTCGTCAGATTCCCCACCGGCAGAAAAGCAATGGTGTTTTCCCGGCAGCGGTTGACGACCTGCGCCAGTTGATCTTCATTTTCCACATTCACCAGCGCATCGACTTTACCGCCCAGTTTGAGCGAGGCATGGCGCGACATCGGCTCGTCATAGAGTACCGTCCCAGGGTTCAGGCCCTGCAGGGCTTTCGATATGGCCGGATGTTCCGCCATTACTTGACCGCTCCTTTATTTCTCAATTCCGCCAGAAACGCCTCGCCGATTTTGTAAACGCTGCCTGCGCCCTGTGTAATCACCGTGTCGCCGGGTTTGGCGTTTTTTAAAAGAAAGTCAATCGTGTTTTGCACCTGCGCAATATATTCCGCATGCGGATGGCCGCCTTCCTTGATAGCCGCCCACAGCGCCGCCGAGTTGATGCCGGGAATCGGCGCTTCAGAGGCGGGATAGATGTCGTTCAACACCAGAACATCCGCATCTTTGAAACAGCGAATGAATTCATCAAAGAGCGCCTTGGTCCGCGTGAAACGGTGCGGCTGAAAAACCACCAACAGCCGGCCCTTCCACATCTGACGGGCCGCAGCCAGTGTCGCCAGAATTTCCGTCGGATGATGGCCGTAGTCGTCCACCACGGTGATGCCGTTTTCCGATCCCTTGACTTCGAGCCTGCGCTGGACGCCGGAGAAGGCCAGAAGCCCTTTGCGAATGGTCACCATATCCAGTCCCAGCTCACGCCCCACGGCGATGGCCGCCATGGAGTTGTAAACATTGAAAAGCCCTGGCACGGTCAGTTCCACATCACCCAGATTCTGCCCTTTGTCCGACAGTTGATAGAGGGTTTTGTTTTCCAGAAACCGGATGTTGGTTGCACGGTAATCCGCCGCAGAATCAATGCCGTAGGTAATGACGCGCCTTTTGATGGCCGGCGTGATTTCCCGAACATATTCATTGTCGTTGCACATCACGGTACACCCGTAAAAAGGCACGATGTTGGCAAATTTCAAAAAGGCGTCTTTGATTTCCGTGATGCCCGGATAATAGTCCAGATGTTCACGGTCGATGTTGGTAATCACGGCAATGGTCGGCGACAATTTCAAAAACGAGCCGTCGCTTTCATCGGCTTCCGCCACGATGATGTCGCCGTCGCCCAGGCGCGCGTTGGAGCCGATGCTGGCCAGTTTTCCACCGATGACCATCGTGGGATCGAGTCCGCCCTGCGCCAGGATCGTGGACACCATCGACGTGGTCGTCGTCTTGCCGTGGCTTCCTGAAACCGCCACGGAAAATTTCATTTTTAAAAGTTCCGCCAGCATTTCCGCGCGCGGAATGACCGGGATATTTCTGCCGTGAGCTTCCACGACTTCCGGGTTGTCTTTTTTGACCGCGGTGGACGTCACCACCACATCGGCATTGCCGATATTCTCCGCCGCATGTCCCTGCGCGATCTGCGCGCCTAAACGTTTCAGACGCTCGGTTGTATCGGACACCTGTGCGTCCGATCCGCTGATGATATAGCCCAGATTCAGGAGCACTTCAGCAATGCCGCTCATTCCGATGCCGCCGATGCCGACAAAATGAATGCGCTTGATTTTGCGCTGCATGAATCCGATTTCTCGATCTTTCCCCATGTTGTTTTTTACTCCGTCTACTTTCTAATGCAATTTATTCACTGTCAGTTGTGTACAGGCATCCACGATTCTGGCGGCGGCGTCGAGCCGGCCTGATTTTTTCGATTGAACTTCCATGTCTTTTAATTTCCGTTCATCTGCAAGAAGTGTCTCCACCATTGAAAACAACTTCTCCGGCGTCAAATCGCTTTCCTTGAGCATGAGCGCGGCGCCCGCTTCCACCATGGCCTGCGCATTGAGCGTCTGATGATCGTTGGCCGCCCACGGGAAAGGAATCAAAATGGAGGCGCGTCCGGCCGCCGTGATTTCCGCAAGCGACGTAGCTCCGGCGCGGCAGATGATCAAATCGGATGCCGCATATACCGCCACCATATCGACGATGAAGGGGCTCACCTGCGCGACAATGCCATGTTTTTTATAAGCTTCTCGCACCATGTCGAAGTCGCGCTCGCCGGTCTGATGGACAATGCGGAAACCCTCTTTAAGATTCTGCAAAAGCGGCATCATGGCGACAATGGTTCGGTTGATCGCCGCCGCTCCCTGAGATCCGCCGAAAATCAAAATCCGGCGGCCCTGCTTCTGGGCTGCAGCTTCGGCCAGCCCCTTGGCAAACGCGGCGCGCACCGGGTTTCCGGTCATGATTACTTTTTCCGGAGCAAATCCTTTCCGGCTCTGTTCGTAGGTGAGAAAAACCTTCCTGACGAATTTTCCCAGGATGAGGTTGGTATTGCCGGCCAGGGCGTTTTGTTCGGCAATGGCGGTGGGAATGCCCATCAGCCAGGCGGTGATCACCGCCGGCCCGGAAGCATAGCCGCCGACCCCGATGACAACATCCGGCCCGAACTCTTTCATGATCTTTCGGGACTGCCACATGCTGTTCGGGATGGCGTATAAACCTTTGATCAATGCCTTCAAGCCTCTCCCTTTCAAACCTTCCACATCAATCAGTTTCAGGTCATATCCCAGTCGCCCCAGGACGCGGTGCTCAATGCCTCTCTTCGTTCCGATAAATAGCACGCGGTTTTGAGCATCGCGCTTGATAAACTCTTCCGCGACGGCAATGCCGGGAAATAAATGCCCGCCTGTTCCTCCTCCCGCGATGACAACCTTCACAACCTTCTCCCGTCCGCTTACGTCCGCTGTGTGGAGATGTTGAGCAAAATCCCCACGACCAGCATGCTGATGACAAACGATGTGCCGCCGTAACTTAAAAACGGCAGCGCCAGACCTTTCAGGGGAATCAACCCCATGACGCCCGCAATATTGATAAACGCCTGCATGCCGATCAGCATGGTCAGTCCCGCCGCCAGCAGCGTTCCGAACAGATCCGGCGCACGAAACGCGATCATGAAACCGCGCAGCAAAAAGACCATAAACATCACAATGACCAGCGTCACACCGATAAAACCGCTTTCTTCGGCAATCACGGCCAGTATAAAATCGGTGTGCGGCTCCGGCAGGTAAAATAACTTCTGCATGCCGTCGCCGATGCCCTGTCCCGTCACGCCGCCCAGCCCGAAGGAAAGCAGCGACTGGATCAACTGAAAGCCGGTTTTATCCGCATCTTTCCAGGGATCGAGAAAGGCCGTGAGCCGCGCCATACGGTAGCCCTTGTGCATGATGAGCCAGACGCCGAGCGGAATAAAGGCCGCGCCCAGAAACAGCAGATGCGTAATGCGGGAACCGGCCAGCGACAGCATCAAAAGCAGAATCGATGCAATGATGACTACCGTTCCGAAATCCGGCTGCAAAAGAATCAGGCCCATCACGACGGCCGTCACCGACAGGGGCACCAAAACGCCGCGGCTGAATTTTTTAAGATGATGCACCTTGCGCGTCAAGAGATGCGCCAGAAAAATCACCATCGCCACCTTGACCAGTTCCGTCACCTGAAAGGATATAAGTCCCAGATTGAGCCAGCGCGTGGCGCCGCCTCTTTTCATTCCGACATGAGGAACAAATAGAAGCAGCAACAACACAACGGAAACGGCCACGCCGGGATAAGCTACTTTTTTAAGCTGCTCATAGGGAACTTTGGTCATGGCAATCATCCCGACCAAGCCGACCACAATAAATGCCAGATGTTTTTTGATGAAAAACTGTCCGTCCTTGAATTTTTCCAGCGCCAGAATGGAGCTGGATGAATAAATCATCACGGCTCCCACCATCACCAGAAACAGTGTAACCAGCAGCAGGATCATATCGGGCGTGTTGGTTTCTTTTTTGACGGCAGATTCCATTTAAAGACCCCTGACCACTTCCTTAAAATGATTTCCACGTTCCTTATAATTATTAAACTCGTCAAAACTTGCGCACCCCGGCGACAGCAAAACAATATCGCCGGGCTGAGAATCCCGGTAAGCTTTGAGCGTCGCCGCTTTGAGCGTCGCCTCCTTGCTGACCGGCGCGTCGTTGCCTATCTGCGGTTCAATGTGGTCGCGCGCTTCGCCAAATAAAATGACCTGTTTGGCTTTCCGTCCCAGAAGCGGTTTGAGCATTTCGAAATTTCCGTCCTTATCGCGCCCGCCCAGAAGCAGAATCACCGGCGTGCTGAAGGTTTCCAGCGCCCGGACCACCGCATCCACATTGGTTCCCTTGGAATCGTCATAAAATTTAACGGCGTTTTTCTCTCCGGAAAATTCAATGCGGTGGGACAGACCTTTAAAATTCGACACGGTTGAAGCAATGCTTTCCGATGAGCAGCCGCAGAAACGCGCAGCGACGATGGCCGCCATGACGTTTTCCACATTATGCATTCCCGGCAGGGTAATCATACTTAAAGGGTAACGTTCTTCGCTTCCGTCGGATCTCCGATAAATAATATTTTCTCCGTCCGGGAAAATTCCCGACGACAGCTTTCGGCGCGAGCTGAACGAAACAATTTGCGACCGGAGTTGTGAGGGCAGATGCTGTTGCATTTCGTCTTCGGCATTGAGAATCGCCAGATCGTTTTCCTGTTGATTTTCAAAAACCCGCGCTTTGACCCGTCCGTATTCTTCAAACGATCCGTGATAATTGACGTGATCGCACGTGATATTGAGCAGCATCGCCGCATGTGCGCGGAAAGTTTCAATCCACTGCAACTGGAAGCTGCTGATTTCAGCAACGATAAAATCGTCGGTCTGCGGTCGGGCGGCATACTCAATCAACGGATTGCCGATATTGCCGCCGACAAAAACTTTCTTACCCGCCTGCTTCAATATCTCCCCCAGAAGCGTCGTGGTTGTGGTTTTCCCGTTGGTGCCGGTTACAACTACAATCGGCACGCGAATGAAGCGATAGGCCAGTTCAATTTCGCTGAATATCGGAATATTTTTTTTCTGTGCAGCCGTCAGGATTTCCGAGTAAGGCGGAATGCCGGGCGAAGGAACAACCAGGTCAACGCCGTCCAGCACCGACGAATCATAGGGACCGACGGTAAGCCACGCCTGACCTGAAATCGGCGCAAATGCTTCTCCCCAGGCTCCGGCCGGCTTTTCATCGGCAGCCACAACAGCGGCGCCGCGGCTCCCCAGAAACGCCGCAACAGCGATTCCCGTTTTGCCCATGCCGATGACCGCAATTTTCTTTCCTTGAAGCTCCATGTTTCCTCTAACGTAATTTCAGGGTGATGATGGCCACGAGCGCCAGCAGGATCGAAATGATCCAGAAGCGGACAATGACCTTGGGCTCGGCCCACCCTTTGAGTTCAAAATGATGATGGATCGGCGCCATGCGGAAAATCCGCTTGCCGCCCGTCAGTTTGAAATAACCGACCTGAAAAATAACGGAAAATGTCTCCATCACAAACACACCGCCGACAATAGCCAGCAAAATTTCCTGTTTGGTCATGATCGCTACGGCGCCCAGCGCCCCGCCCATCGAAAGCGACCCGACGTCGCCCATGAAAATTTCCGCAGGATAGGCGTTAAACCACAAAAAGCCGATAGCCGCGCCCAGAAGCGCACCGCAAAATACCGACAACTCGCCTACACCGGGCACATAAGGAATCTGCAGATACTGGGCAACCTTGATATTGCCGGCAAAATAGGCAAAGAACAGGTAGGTCGCAAAACAGATCGCCGCAGGGCCGGTGGCCAGGCCGTCCAGGCCGTCCGTCAGATTCACGGCATTGGCGGCGCCGACGATGATAAAGACCGTCAACACGACATAGCCCCATCCGATATTGGGCAAAACCGTTTTGATGAAGGGAATGGTGATCTGCGTGTTAAATCCGGGTTTGAAATACAAAATCAGGCCGACAAACAAGGCGATGGCAATTTCTGCCGCCAGTCGCTTTTTTCCCGAAAGGCCGCGGGAGCTTTTCCCGGCAAGTTTGCTGTAGTCGTCAATAAAACCGATCAGGCCGAAGCCCACCGTTACCAGAAGCGCCAGCCAGACATAATAGACGGACAGATTGGCCCAGAGGATGGTTGAAATCACTACGGCAAAGATGATCAGAATCCCCCCCATGGTGGGCGTGCCTTTTTTCACCTGATGGGTCTGAGGTCCGTCTTCACGGATTTGCTGATCGATTTGCAGGTCCTGCAGTTTACAGATCAGCCAGCGCCCCATGACCAGACAAATCAGCAGTGCGGTAATCGATGCAAAAATCGTCCGAAACGTAATGTAGCGAAACACGTTGAAGGACGAAAACATCGTATGTAAAGGATATAAAAATTCGTAAACCACTTCTCTTCTCCAGTTCTAATGAACGGTCTTTCCGGCCTGGGCGCTTCCATTCCCGAAATCTTCACACAGACGAGACACAAAACGGTCCATCTTCATCCGCCTCGAGCCTTTCACCAAAATCCAGTCGCCTTTACGCAACTGAGTTTTCAAAGAGGCCATGGCCTCTTCATCATCTTTTAAAAACATCACTTTGTCCTGAGCCAGACCGCCGTCCCGGGCGCCTGCGGCGGTCATTTCGGCAAAATCCCCCTGAAGGTAGGCCCCGGAAACGCCGGTGGCCGCGAGAAGCAGACCGATTTTCCTGTGTAATTCAGGAGCGGCCTCGCCCAGTTCCAGCATATCGCCTAAGAATACAAACGCGTTGCGTGATCCCTTCAAATCCTTCAGCGTCATCAGCGCTTCACGCACGGACGCTGGGTTGGCGTTGTATGCGTCATTGATGACATACGCGCCGTTTTGGAGTTTGATGATCTCCATGCGGCCTCCCACCGGCTGAAACATGGAGAGTCCTTCACAGATGGCGTCAATACCAAAACCCGCAGCCATTGCCGCGCCGGCTGCAGCCATCGCATTATAAACATTATGGATACCGGCGATTTTCATCTCGACCTTGCGCTCCTGACCGCCTGTAAGCAGGCTGAAGCTTACGCCTTTGGCCCCGCTTTGCCGGATGTCTTTGACACTGACATCTGCGTTGGAGGTCATGCTGAAAGTCACGCGTCTCCCGGACCATTTTTGTGCCAGAGAGCGCACAGCTTCATCATCCAGATTCACGACCAGCGTCTTTGAAGGGTCCATATTTACAAACAAATCACCCTTCTCCTGGCGAACCACCTCCATCGATCCGAAGCCCGCCAGATGTGCCGGACCGATATTGGTGATGAGCCCGATATCCGGCGAAGCGATTTGTGTCAACCTTTTAATTTCACCTCGAGTATTTGTGCCCATTTCCAGAACGGCAACTTCATGCAAGCCTTCCAGACGGAAAATGGTCTGTGGCAAACCAATTAAATTATTTAAGTTTCCAAGGGTCTTGAGCACCTTCTTTTGCGTTTCCAGAATTCCCGTGATCATTTCCTTGGTCGTGGTTTTGCCCGAAGAACCGGTCAGGGCGATCACCGGAATCGAAAACCGCATGCGGTAGGCATGGGCCAGATCACCAAAAGCCTTCAGTGTATCATCCACTTTGATGACGCACACGCCGGAAGGAATCTTCCGGAGATCCACTTTTTCTTCGTTTTGCACCATCACGCCTGTTGCGCCGCCTTCTGCCGCCAGACCCACAAAATGATGGCCGTCAAAATTATCCCCGGACAGGGCCACAAAAAGATTATTGCTTTTGATCTGGCGCGAATCGGTTGACACGTCGCAAAAAGGCTGTGCGGCCTGCCCGGAAAGCAGTTTCCCTCCGGTGGCCTCCAGCGCTTCAGATAGAGTAAAAATGGGCGCGTCGGTGTTCTTCAATTCCTCAACTCCTCGATTTTAAAGCTTCCAAAGCTACGAGCCGGTCATCAAACGGCACTTTCTTTGTTCCCAGAATCTGATAATCCTCATGGCCCTTTCCGGCAATCAGGACGATGTCTTCCGCCTCGGCCAGACGGATGGCGGCGGCGATTGCGGCTTTCCGGTCCGCGATGATTGCATAACTGCGGCCCCGGCCGTCTCTCTTTATTTGCTCGGGCGTCACCTTCTTTATCTGCGACGAATCAATGCCCGCTTCGATTTCATCGATAATTTCCATCGGTTCTTCCAGGCGTGGATTATCAGAGGTCACAATGGTCACATCACTGTACGTTGTGGCCGTCCTGCCCATCACCGGCCTTTTGGTGCGGTCGCGGTTTCCGCCGCAGCCAAACACCGTGAGAATTTTCTTTTGCTTCAAATCCGTCAGCGTCTGCAACACCTGGTTTAAGGCATCCGGCTTGTGTGCATAATCGACAAACACATGGATGCCATCCGATGATTCGACCCGCTCCAGACGTCCCGGCACGCATGCCAAATTCCTGATTCCTGTTTCAATGAACGAAGGCTCAATCTTCAGAACCGTTGCAGCAGAGACAGCCGCCAGCATGTTGGAGAGATTAAAGCGGCCGACCAGTTTTGATGAAACCGCAAATGTTTTCCCGGCAACTGATATTTCCGCGCGGATACCGTTCAGTGCGATATCTTGTTGCCGGACCGTAACATCGCCGTCCAGGCCATAGGCCAGAGCCGGAATCGAAATTTCGGACATCAGCTTCCGGCCCCAGACATCATCGGCATTGATGACAGCTTTTTGCGGAGAACTTTTTTTGCTTGCCGGCAGCAGTTCGGTAAAGAGCCTTTTCTTCGCCCGGAAGTAGTCTTCCATGTCTTTATGGTAATCCAGGTGTTCCGGACTCAAATTCGTAAAAATTCCCAGATCGAAATCACAATCGTCCACTCTCTTCAAATCCAGCGCGTGAGATGATACTTCGGCAATGACATGCGTCACACCGGCGTCCGCCATCTCACGCAGGATCTTCTGCATTTCGTAAGATTCCGGTGTTGTATTCGGCGCGGGCAGCACCCTGCCTGAATAACGGTAATTGACCGTGCCCAGCACGCCGCAGCAGAAACCGGCGGCCGTAAGAATGGATTCCAGAAGATACGTCACGGTGGTTTTGCCGCTGGTCCCCGTAATACCAATGAGGGTGAGTTCAGCCGACGGATCACCGAAATAATTTTTCGCCAGGATACCCAGCGCGCGGCGGCTGTCCGGCACCTGAACCGCCGTAATCCCTTCGGGCACGGAGATATCGGTTTGATGAACCACAAAGCGCGCGCCACGCGAAACCGCTTCGCCAATGAAGCTGTGGCCGTCGTGGGCCAGGCCTGCAATCGCCACAAAGAGCGAACCCGGATGACACTGGCCGGCCGAATAGCAAACCGACGATACTTCACCTGCCGGCAATGTCTCGAGGCCGATTCCATCAATGCCTTTTAAGAGTTGTCCGAGTTCCATTTTGCCTCTAATTCTTCATCTCAAAAACAATCTTGCAGACCCGTTCATCCCCCAGAACCGTACCCGCCTGCGGAAACTGTTGCGCTGCCCAGCCGCTGCCGGTAATGCGCAAATCAATCGATCTTGCTTTAGCCACCTTCATGGCTTCACGAATCGTCAGCCCTGAGAAATCCGGCATACGGGATTCATCATCGGTGTCTTCCTTCAAATCTTCTTCGGTGATAGGCTGCTCGGCGGAAACCAGTTGGATCTTGTCGACCCGCGGAGGATCGACCACCGGCGTTTCCCGGATATTGGTCTTAAAGCAGTTGAGGATCTGTTCGCCGATACTTTTAAAAACCGGCGCGGCGGCCACACCGCCCCATTTGTCACGCTGCGGTTCATCCAAGATCACCAGAATAACAACCTGCGGATTCTCCGCCGGGAAGAAACCGATAAACGACGTGCGCACCCGTTCCGATGAATAGATGTGGCGCGCAAAATCAAATTTCTGTGCGGTGCCGGTTTTCCCGGCGACGGACACATTCACGATATGCGCATTTTTACCCGTGCCGTCTTTGGCGCCGACCACTTCCGTCAGCATGGCGGTCAAACGTTTGGCCGTCGACGCTGAAACAACGCGGCGTACAGGTTCCGGAGCGAACATCTTTATCGGGATGTTGTCCTTATCCGTGAAACCACGAACAATGAATGGTTTCATGAGCACGCCGTCGTTGGCGATGGCCGCCATGGCGGTAATCAGTTGAATAGCTGTCACGGAAATCCCCTGCCCAAAGGCAATGGCCGCCGTGTCGACTTTGGTCCAGCCCTGCACCGGCCGCAGGAGCCCGGAAGCCTCACCGGTCAGATCGATGCCGGTCTTCGCGCCGAAACCGAAATTCTTAATATAGCTGTAGTACTTTTCCTTCCCCAGCTTATCCGCAATTTTGGCGGAGCCGATGTTGCTGGAGTATTTTAAAATCTCCCGCACCGTGAGCGTTCCATGACGTTTGCGGTTGGCTTCGCGAATCACCCGATTGGCAAGCGTATAATACCCGTTCTCACAATAGAAATGATCCGACTCCTTGACGACTTTTTCTTCCATGGCCGCAGCCACCAGAAATGGCTTGAATGTGGAGCCCGGATCGAAAACGTCGGAAACCGCCCGGTTGCGCCAATCATCGGTTTTCAGCCCTTTGATGTTGTTGGGATTGAAGCCCTTTTCATTGGCGAGCGCCAGAATCTCGCCTGTTTTTGGATCCATCACGATAGCCACACCGGCTTTGGCGCCTTTATCCATCACGGCTTCTTTGAGGTGCGTTTCCACAAGATACTGCATGCGGCTGTCAATGGTCAGAACCAGATTGGTGCTTTCTTCCTTGGGGGACGGATTGCGCTCCACGTGCAGAAAGAGCTTTTTCCCTTTGGCATCTCTGGCCCAGGTCAGTTTTCCCGGCTTGCCTTTCAGATTTTCATCATATCTCTTTTCCAGTCCTTCGAGGCCTTCAGCTTCAAATCCGGTAAAACCGATTAAATGCGCGGCCAGTTGTCCGTTGGGATAAAATCGTTTTGGCTCTTTAATCAAATAGACCCCTTCAATATTGGCGGCTTCCACCAGGACTGCCTGCTGCGGAGAAACTTTTCTGGCCAGCCAGCAAAAGCTCTTCGGCTCGGATATTTTCCGGTAAACGGCCGAGGCGTCCAGATTCAATACAGACGCAATCTGTCGTGAGGCCCTGGCCGGATCGGTCACCCGGGTCGGATCGGCAAAGACCGAATCCGCCTGCACCGACATGGCCAGCTTTTCACCGTTGCGATCGTAAATCATCCCGCGTTCGGAATGAATCGGCAGCGTGGTCATGTGCTGACGCTGCGCCAGGGCTTTGAGTCTCTCGCCGGAGAGGATCTGCAGTTGAAAGGCGCGCGACAATAACGCTATAAACAAAATCAAAAAAACCGCCAGAATGCTGGCCAGCCGGAATTTCAGCCATTTTTTTGAATCTGCCGCCATCGTCACTTCCCTGTCTGTTTGATCACAATCACCTGCTCGGCGTCCGGATAGGACATCTGCAGTTTGGTTTTGGCAATCTGCTCAATGCGCTGCGGCGACTTGAGCATCGCCATTTCCAGTTTTAACTTTTTTTGTTCTTCCTGCAGCAGTTCTTTGGCCGAAAGCGCCGCTGCGATTTCATATTCTATGCGCGTCATGCGAATGTGCGATCCGACATAGATGAGCGCTACAAACATCAGGATCAGCGTCACCACGATGAAGGTCGGATACTTCGCTCCGATGGACGCGCCGCTTTTTTCCTTCGGCTGCCGGACCTGGGCCAATACCTCCGTTGATGCGGTCTGCGACATATTTCAAATCCTCTCTGCGACCCGCAACCTGGCGCTGCGGGCGCGCGGGTTATGGGTCGTTTCCTGCGAAGAAGGCATGACGGCTTTGCGCGTCAGCATATTGATGGACGCCTTCTTATGGCAGATACAGTATGGAATATCTTTCGGACAAACGCAGGTGGCCGCCAGATCGCGAAATTTATTTTTCACAATGCGGTCCTCCAGCGAATGAAAGGAAATCACACACAGGCGGCCGCCTTTGGTAAGCGCATCCACGGCGCTTTGAATACCGGGTTCGATACAATCGAGTTCGCGGTTGACGGCGATGCGCAGCGCCTGAAACGTCCGTGTGGCTGGATGAATCTTCTGATGGCGCATCGAGCCGGGCATCGCCTGCATGATCAGATCCGCAAGCTCCACCGTCGTCTCGATGGGAGCTGTCTGTCTTTTCCGCACGATGGTTCTGGCAATTCTTGAAGCCATCTTTTCTTCCCCGTACAAGCGAATCACATCTTCGAGCTCTTTTTGTGAAAAACCGTTCACCACATCATAAGCCCGAAACTTCAAATCCCGATCCATCCGCATATCCAGAGGCGCCTGCCGGCTGAAGCTGAAGCCTCTGGCCGCCGTATTCAGTTGATAGGACGAAACACCCAGATCCAGTAAAATCCCGTCCACTTTTTCTATGTTCAATGATGCAAGCACCCCGGTCAGATCAGCAAAGTTGGATTTGATCAACTGCTTGCGCGTCCCAAACTCCGCCAGCTTTGCTTCGGACGCCGAAAGCGCATCGGCGTCACAATCCAGACCAATGAGCATCGCCTGCGTCCGCTCCAGAAGCGCTTTTGCATGTCCTGCGCCTCCCACTGTGCCGTCCACATAAACGCCTGATGGATTGACAATCAGCCATGCCATCACTTCTTCCAACAGCACCGGCTCGTGGACGAACTCGGCGTTCATGATCAAATCCCCAGATCGGCTATGTAGTCGCTGAACTTATCAATGTCGCCGGCGGCCTTTTTCATTTCCTCGTCAAACCGCTGCCTGGACCAGATTTCGATATCTTTGATCATACCCGCCATAACAATATCTTTTTCCAGATTGGCATACTCACGTAATGTGGGCGGAATCAGCACTCGTCCATGATTATCAAGATTGACATCCACAGCGCCGGACATAAAAAACCGCTGAAACGAGCGTACTTCCCTGCGCAAAATGGATTGGTGAGAGATCTTCTCTTCGAGAATTCGCCATTCATCATACGGAAACACCCGGAGGCATCCTTCCCAGTTGGTGATGACCATCCGGTTGTCATACTTTTCCGCAAAAATGTCGCGGAACTTCGACGGGAAAATTATTCTTCCCTTTTCGTCGATAGTATGATGATATTGACCTCTGAAAACGGACACTTAAAAGCACCTCCACCTTAGCCCACTCTGTCCCACTGGGGCAACTATAGAGGCAGAAAGGTGCTTTGTCAAGAAAAAAATAGATTATTTACGCGCTTAAGTCACTGAAAATTGCTAAGAAATTGGGGAAAGGCCACCCGGGTTTTCAGGTGGAGGGGATCGGACGACTAATTCCGGCTTTTTTCGCCGTTATTTCTGAGCTGGCGAATACGCATGGTGGCAATATTATGCTGGTTGAGCGTTGACGAAAAAAAGTGGGTGCCGTCCTTCTGGGAAACAAAATACAGGTAATCCACTTCCGCCGGTTTCAGTACTGCCTGAAACGAGTCCAAACCGGGGCTGGCGATGGGACCGGGAGGCAAGCCCTTGATAACATAAGTATTATAAGGAGACGCCCGGCGATAGTGGCTGCGCAACACGACGCCGTCGAAATCTATGAGGTCATAGACGGCGGTCGGATCGCTCTGCAGAGGCATACCGATCTTCAATCGATTGTAAAAAACGGCTGCAATCATGGGCTTTTCGGTGCTATAGCCGGTTTCTTTTCCCACCAGAGACGCAAAGGTTACAAACTGGTGCGGATTCAAGTTTTTGCGTGCCGCCCCACGAAACATTGCATCTGTGATTTTGTGATGAAAACGGTCCACCATGATTCGCATGATCTGGCGGGTGCTCATGGAACGCGTTAAAAAATAAGTATCCGGAAAAAGATATCCCTCAATGGAGGCGGCTTTTATTCCCAGAGATGACAGGAATTCTTTATCATAAGCCAGTTCAAAAAAAGTCTCTTCATCAACAAGTTTAAATTCTTTTAGTTTTGCGGAAATTTCCTTCAGAGATATATCTTCGGGAATAGTTACGCGATAATATTTGATTTCACCGCGAATCAGCTTATTAACCAGATCCAACGGAGTTTGCGACGTTGAAAATTCATATTCTCCGGCGCGAATGGAACGTGCCGCTCTTTTCAGACCGGCTAGACTGTAAAAGAGCGGCTTGTTTTTCACAAGACCTGCTTTACTTAAGATATCGATAACTTCGATAAAACCGGTGCCGGTTGGTATGTCTACGGTAATCGTTTCGCCCATTCCGGAAGTAATCGGCGTTTTGGCGTAAAGACCGAGCCAGACGGCACAACACACGATGAGAACGCCACAAATAAATATAATCGTTAATAATATTCTTTTCTTTTTCATCATAACTATTTAAGTGATTGAAATATCGAAAAGGCAGAAGTCAGCACTGCCCGTTTTTTGACTTATCGGCACGATCAAGATAATTCTGAAGGATCAGACAAGCGGCCAGTTTATCGACTTTTTCCTTTCTTTTTTGCCACCTTACACCGGATTGCCTCAATATTTCTTCAGCGTCTTTGGTGGACATGGTTTCGGGCCATTTAATCACAGGCAATGAAAAGGTCTCAGTAAGCACCGTCACAAAACGGTTGACTTTTTCACACTGGATGCCTTCAGAACCATCCAGCCGCAGAGGATATCCGATAACAATGCTCTCCACGGAATACTGACGGATCCAGTTTTGCAGGATGTCCAGATCATGTTTTTTCGTTTTACGAATCAACGTCGGCAATCCCTGCGCTGTGAGCCCCAACTCATCACAGACAGCCACGCCGATTCTTTTCTCACCATAATCCAAACCCAAAACGCGCAATCAACACTCCTTTGATTTGACGGGATGTTTAGCAATATTCTACGCGAATTTCAATAAAAGATTCCGCAAGGGAAATTATAAGGTTGTGAAAAGAGCAGGAGTTTGTTATTCCAGAAAATCATAAAAAACGGCTATGGAAAAGGCATGCAACATTACGTTTTAGGCACGGCCGGTCATGTCGATCACGGCAAAACATCGCTTATAAAAGCCCTGACCGGCATCGACACCGACCGACTCAAAGAGGAAAAGGAAAGAGGCATCACCATCGAACTGGGGTTTGCCTCCCTTGCGCTGCCTTCCCAATCGACACTAGGCATTGTCGATGTGCCGGGCCATGAAAAGTTCATCAAGCACATGGTTGCGGGCGCCGCCGGCATTGATCTGGTGTTGATGGTCATTGCCGCGGATGAAGGAGTCATGCCGCAGACCAGGGAACACTTGCATATCTGCTCGCTTCTGGGCATCACCACGGGGCTTGTCGCCGTAACGAAAACCGATCTGGTCGAACCGGACTGGCTGGAGATGGTCCAATCCGACATTGCCGAATATCTCACAGGCACCTTTCTGGAAGGCGCGCCGATTGTGCCCGTTTCGGCTGTGAAAGAAAACGGCATCCGGGAATTGCTGGTTCAAATTGATCAAACGGTCAAAAAACTTCAGGAAAAAACCGATGACGGCATTTTCCGCCTGCCGGTGGACCGCATTTTCACGATGAAAGGCTTCGGCACCGTCGTGACCGGAACGTTGATTGCCGATAAAATTAAAGTGGGCGAAGACATCCAGATTCTCCCGGAAAATATCAACGCGCGTATCCGCGGCATTCAGGTGCACAATGAGCCAGTGGAAGAGGCCTTCTCCGGTCAGCGCACGGCCATTAATCTTCAGGGCATCGAAAAATCGACGCTTGAACGCGGCAACGTCCTGGTGCGGCCGCAAACGGTCTGGCCGACCAGGCGGATGGACGTTTCATTTGAATATCTGGCATCGAACACAAGAAAACTGAAAAACCGGTCGCTCGTACGCCTGCACACCGGAACAACGGAAATCATGACGCGCATCATTGCGCTCGACCGCGATGAACTGGCGCCCGGTGAAAAAGCCTTCGCCCAGTTGGTGCTGGTCGATGAAGATGTGGTCGTAGCGGGCGATCATTTTGTTTTGCGCAGCTATTCGCCGGTTACGACCATCGGAGGCGGCCGGATTCTCGATCCGCTGCCCGGCAAGCACAAACGGCAGAATTTACAAATTCTGGACGACTTCAAAATTCTGCAGGAGGGAACATTGCCGGAAAAGATTCCCGTCATCCTGGAGCGAGCCGGATTTGAAGGCATCACCCTCCATGCGCTGGCTTTCCGATTGGGTGTTCATGCCCGGAAAGTCCGTGAAGCGTTGGAGAAATTATATTCGAACCGGCAGGCTATTTTGCTTTCCGGCGATGAAGCGGCGACCTTGTCGGCGCATCTGTTTGCGCAGATTGAAGATCTTTTGATCAAGAACCTCGATGCTTACCATAAAAGCAATCCGCTCAAAGAAGGCATCTCCAAAGAAGAGCTTAAAGCGGCGCTTCCAGCGGCGGTCTCCGCCAGACTGTTCAACATGGCGCTCGCGAGTCTGTCAAAACGTCAGGCCATCGTCAGTGACAAAGACAATATCCGGCTTTCGACCTATACGGTTCAACTGGCCGGCGAAGAAGACGCTCTGCGGCGAAGCATCACGGAAACATACGTCCAGGCGGGCCTTGCGCCGCCTTCTCTCTCCGATGTTTTGAACGCACTGGGCGCACAGAAGAGCAAGGCGCAAAACATCGTGAAGCTGATGCTCAAGGAAGGCGAGCTCATCAAAATCAATGAAGATCTTTGTTTTGCTCGAGGCGCCATGGAGAGATTGCGCGAAGATTACAAGGCGCAATTGATCCGTGACGGAAAGGCCACCCCGGCGACTTTTAAAGACCTGACCGGGCTTTCACGCAAATACATTATTCCGCTGATGGAATATTTCGACACCAGCAAACTCACGGTCCGCGTCGGCGATCATCGGATTTTGAGAGAAAAAATATAAATTAAAAATCAGAAAGGCGGTTCCGTTGAAGACCAAAGACATTTACATTCAGGATATCAAACAAGGCGATAAAATCGCCTCTTTATTTCTAGTCGGCGAAAAAAACATGGCCCACTCTCAAAAAGGGTCTGCCTATCTCAATGTCCGGCTCAAAGACAAATCCGGCGAGGTGGACGCCAAAGTCTGGGACAACGCCGTGGAAGTGGATAAGCTTTTTAAAAAAGGCGATGTGGTTTACATCGAAGGGCGCGTGCAGGTCTACCGCAATGCCCTGCAGGTTTCCATTGTCAACTTGCATTCCTGCGCGCCGGGTGAATTTAATCCTTCGGATTTTCTGCCGGTGAGCAAACTGGACACTGACGCGATGTTTAAAGACCTGCTCGCTTATGTGAATAAAATAACGTCGGAGCCGATCCGGGCGCTCATGAACGCTTTCTTTCTGGACGAAAAAACCGCCGAGCTTTTCCGACGCGCGCCGGCGGCCAAGGGCTTCCATCACATTTATCTGGGAGGGCTTCTGGAGCATACGCTCTCGGTCGTGCGGCTTTTAGACCGCGCGGCGGATCACTATCCGCAGCTCAACCGCGACCTGCTTTTGGCGGGCGGCATGCTTCATGACATCGGCAAAATCTACGAGTTTTCCTACGACTCGCTGATTGAATACAGCGACGAAGGACGGATGATCGGCCATCTGGTCATGGGCGTGGAAATGATCAACAAGAAAATCGAAGCCATCGCGGACTTTCCGCCGCAGCTCGCGCTGGAGATGCGTCATATTATTTTGAGCCATCACGGCGAATTTGAATTCGGATCCCCCAAACGGCCGAAAACAAGGGAAGCGCTGGTCATTCACTTCATGGACGACATGGACGCCAAACTCAACGCGTTTGACAGCTTTGTCGCCAACGATTCAACCGGCGTCGATTCAGAATGGACGAGCTTTAACCGTTTCTTTGAGCGCTATCTGTACAAGGGAAAGCGGGAAGCGGTTTAATGACCGGTCTTACCCTCCAGGCTGATTGTCCAGGACGTCTCGAATCATTTTTGACAGATCGGACAATTGAAACGGCTTTTGAATAAAGGCGTCGACATAATTTACCGACAGATTTCTCTCATATGTTTCATGACCGGCGCTGAAAACCTTACCCGCCTCCTTAGACTTGGGATAACGATTATGATGGTGCATCTTCAGAAGCTTTACCCGCGGGTAGCCCAAAATGCGGCTGGTGGCTTCGTTACAGAAAGTACACATGCCGCTCAGATCATATTCAGCGCAGCCGTCAACCGCATTTTCAACGAAGTTCCGGTAGCGTTCCTCGCTTAAGCGAAGCCTGCCCGCCTCTTGCATCGTCTTTTCATTCTGCAGGCGCAGAGCTTTCAATTCGGCAATCAATTGCCCTCTGGCTTTTTTCTTCGTCTCTCATACCCGTTATTTCTTTTCTTGAATTTTTTTAAGTGTAGCCTCCAAATGTTTCCGTGCGACGGCGGGTGGTTTAACCGCCCGGGGTAAATCGCCAAATGCGTCAATATTATTCAACTCGGCCATGGCGCTGCGGAAACCTCCGTCAAATGAAAAAGCACGGGCCGGTTTATCGAGATTGATGCTTTTGTGGTGTTGCGAAATAACGGAAGAGACTTTCTCCGAAATTTGAATGCCGTTTTCGGGATTGCCGTCCTCGTCCAGCGTTTGCAACACAACACAAATATTCACAACCCGATGATCCGATGCATCCCCGGCCCCCGGAACAATATCCAGCGGCGTCACAAACGGTTTTGCGGGAGTTGAACCTAACACAAAATTGCCAATGGAAAACGTGACGGTTTCGCCGGGCAGATATTCAAAGGCGCCGTCGGCCTTTGTTACGTTTCTGATTGTTGGCGTGGCATAATTCAGACCGCCCACCGGGGCATCCAGAAACACTCCTTTTAACACGGATACGGAAGGCGTGCTTTTGACGCCGGTGTCCACACGACTGCATCCGAATGTAAAAGCAAGCAGAAGCAGGGCCAGAGCCACAAAGATCAAACGCCGCGTCAGAAAGCCAAGTTTACAACGCCATGCCATCGATACGAACACCCGACTCATCATAGACTTATTGTTTCGGATCGGCTTTTGAAGCTGAAGCGGCTTTTGTTTCCAGAAGCTCCACTTCATAAATTAACAACGAGCCGCCGGGAATGACCGGTGGATTTCCCATATCGCCATACGCAATATCCGGCGGACAGTAAAATTTTGCCTTGCCGCCGACCTTCATCATGCCGACTCCTTCCGAAAAGCAAGGCAGGATTTCACCCAGTGTATACTCCACCGGTTTCCCGCCGCGTTTAAACGTACTGTCGAATTCCTTACCATTGATGAATGTGCCCGTGTACTGAACCTTAACCCTGTCTTTGTCTTTGGGTTGAGATCCCGTCCCGGCGGCCATTTCCTGATAGACCATTCCGGAAGCGGTTTTTTTCGCGCCTTTTTCCGCGGCGACTTTGTCGATCATCTCTTGGGCCTGTGCTTTTCGTTTTTCACGACGGTCATTGAGAATTTGTCTGAGTTTCGGCAAACTGGCGTCCGGCTCCGTCGCAAATTTCTTACCGGCAACCGCATCGGCCATTCCCAACTGAACATACTTATAATCTTCCGGCATCAATTCCAACTGATACGTATCTCTGTGAAGAAAGACCCCCAATGAATAAAAAGCCTTTTGTTCATCGGTTGTCGGCGCAGACGTTGGAGATTGTGAACATGCAATGACAGCAAAAGAAACCACAAGAATCGTTATTAACTTACGCATTATTTTATCCTCCTTGATTGTTGTTCCATCGTCCTCTTATATGTATGGTTTGCACAAAGTTCACCACATATTTGCCCCGGATGCAACACCTTCCTTTATCTTCCTTTAGCATCAATGAAAAAAATGCGCATTCCGGCAGTAATGGTGAATATATAAAACATGAGAAATTTTTACTGGATATTCAGTATCAAATGTGTTTCATTAGCCCCAATCAAAAAGACAGTTTTCTGAAACGTTATTGAGACTCCTATCTGCACTACTTTAAAGGGACTTGAAATGGGCGTGGATATTTCAGGATTGAATGAAGGGTTTTCAGAAAAACAAGCAAAGCAACCTGACCTTCAGACGGATCAACAAAAGAACCACCTGGACTGGCATAAATTCTTCAACGGTGACGTCGACCTGACGGCAACCATATCTCCTCAGGATGTTATCGATGCCTGGAGCCGGTTCAAAGAACTGACTTTCCAGGAATGGACCCGGTTTATCTCAGGTGAGGATGATATTGACGCATCTATCATCCCTCCGGAAATTCTATCCAGTTGGCGGCAGGCCAGAGAAAACAAAATCAATCCCCTGAGCGAACCGCAAAATGAGATTCTAACGGGCCGCCATCTTCAAAAGCTGCTGGAAGACAATAAAAGTCTGATTGACACAAGCCAGCCTTTTTTAAACAGACTTTTCCATTCCATGAAAACGACCAGTTTTTCCGTGTCACTGTTCAATCGTGACGGGTACATTCTGCAGGTGATGCATCACGACCGGTATGACGACATGCAAAAGCTATTCAAATGGCATCCCGGCATTCTCTGGTCGGAAGAATGCTGCGGCAACAATGCCGTCGGCTCCGTTCTCACTCTAAAGAGGCCTATTCAGATTATCGGACCTCAACACTACCTGCAATGGTGCCACCCGGTCACAGCCTCAAGCGCGCCGATTTTCAATCCCGAAGGCCAAATCATCGGGGGCATTACCATCGTCGCCCTTTTGTTCGGAACACATCCCCATACACTGGGCATGGCTATTGCCGCCTCGCATGCCATCGAAAATGAGCTGAAAATTCAAAAAGCGCTCGCTCAATTAAAAGCCGCTTTTCACGAAACCGATGTCGCTTACAGCCTGCAAAAAGCGATCATCACGTCCATTCCGGAACCGCTGATCGCCGTTAATACTGAAGGCCGTATTACCGCCATCAACAAACGCGCCCAAAAGTTGTTCTTCCAGGATGACCAGGATGTCACCGGCAAATGGCTCCGTGACATTTACACGGACGAAGCCAACCGGCCGTTTCTCGATTTAATCGAGAGACAGGACTCCTTCACCGATACGGAGGTGAGAATTTATTCATCAAAAGGACCGGGAGATTTCACGCTTACCTGCAACAATATTTTCTCATCCGCCGGATCTGTCATCGGGAAAATCTTCGTCTTCTCGGAAATCCAAAGAATTAAATCCCTGGTCAACAAATTCGGCGGCGCAAAAGCCAACCTCAAATTTACCGATATACACGGCAAAAACGATCGGTTTAAAAGTATCCTTGCCGAGGCGACGGTCATTTCCCGAAGCGTATCCAACGTTCTGCTTCTGGGAGAAAGCGGGACGGGAAAAGATATCATGGCCCAGGCCATTCACAACGGCAGCCCGCGAAGAGACGGCCCTTACGTTGCCATCAATTGTGCGGCCATACCTCGGGATCTGATTGCCAGCGAACTGTTCGGCTATTCCGAAGGAGCGTTCACCGGGTCCCGCCGCGGCGGAAGTCAGGGAAAATTCGAAATGGCGGATGGCGGCACGATCTTTCTGGACGAAATCGCCGAGACACCGCTTGAGATTCAGGCCGTTCTTCTGCGCGTCATTGAAGACAAGTGTGTGATCCGCATCGGCGGAAATCAGATCCGCTCGGTGAACGTCCGAATCATTGCCGCGACCAACAAAGATCTGATTGAGGAAGTTAACAAAGGAAATTTCCGAAAAGATCTTTACTATCGGTTGAATGTGTTCAACATTCACCTGCCTCCTCTGCGTGAAAGAACAGACGACATCCCGTTGCTCACGGATGTCTTTATACGAAAATACGAATCCGCCCTCGGAAAAACCATCAGCAGCGTGGACGATAAAGTCTGGGACGTTTTTATGCAGTATATGTGGCCGGGTAACGTCCGTGAATTGCAAAACGTCGTGGAGCGCATGGCCAATTATGCAACATCCGACCGTTTAACGGCCAATCTCATTCCGGCGGAAATTGTTGATATCAATCGGCCGAATCGTCACTATCTTGATCTGGAATCGCCGGAAGATACGGAAAAAAGGCTCATTCGTCATATGCTTGCTTTAAAATTCAGTAAAACTCAGATTGCCGAACAACTTGATGTATCGCGGGCGACGCTTTTTCGAAAAATGAAAAAATACGGCTTAACGAAAAAACCGGCCAATGACTGACTCGGTATTCCTGGCCGGGCAATATCCGTGAACATCAAAACATTGTCTGAACAAGAATCACCTCAGAGTCATCACCTGAAAAATTTTACGCCGGATATGAATGAGCGCTGGCGTGCGCAATGAGCCTGCGGCGTTCTTCCGGCAGAAGACATCCGTCGGTGCAGACCGGTGTGCAGTTGCCGTCACAGGGTTCGATATGAATGGTGACGGTTGATGACGGAAATCTGTTCAGGATGGTATACTTCAAATCTCTTGCGATGCCATGAGAATCGTTTACCGTCATCTGCGGGTCCACCTTGATATGAAATTCGACAAAACGGAAGTTTCCCGCCTTGCGTGTTTTTAACTGATGATAACCATGAATATCGGGATTACGGGCGATAATGACATTGCGAATCCATTCTTCTTCATCGCGCGGCAGCTTGACGTCCATCAGATCGCCCAGCGCCTGCGTGGTTAAATCATAGGCCGCCTTCAAAATAAACACCGCCACAAAGATCGCCGCCACCGGGTCCAGCCAGTGAATTCGCGGATCAACAAAAAAGAAGTGGCTGATCCAGATGATGCCCAGACTGACCATAACCCCTGCGGATGTGTACACGTCTGTTCGCAGATGCCAGGCGTCCGCCTGTAAAGCAATAGAGTCGGCCTCTTTTCCAACAACGAAAAGCCGGTGAGACACAAACATATTCGCGGCGGCGGATACAAACATGACGGCAACGCCCCAGCCGGGCTGTTCGAGCTCCTGCGTGGACGCAACCTTTTTGAGGGCTTCAAAAACAATCCAGAAGGCGGCAATGAAAATTAAAATGGCTTCTACAAGACCGGAGATGCTCTCCACCTTGCCGTGGCCAAAGGGATGGCCGTCGTCCGCAGGAAGGTGCGATTTCCTTACGGAGATCATCGCAATGATGGCCGCAAGAAGGTCCATTCCGGAATGAATGGCCTCAGAAATAATCGAAACGGACCCAATCACAACGCCGACGATCAGTTTAAAAACAACCAGAAGGGAATTGGATGCAACAGATAGAGTGGCGACTCGTTCTTTGCGCTGCTGTAAGGTGGCCAAGGCACTTCTCCTCTATGCTTTTTGTTGGTTAACATACCACAAATCGACTCGTTAATTCCGCCTTTTTTATTTCATGGCAATTATGGATTTTCTTTGCATGGATTAGAAATTGTGATACGCAACCTGCCGCAAAAGGTTAAATGGATGGATAAAAAATTTCTCTTCGCTCACTTTTCAAATGCATCCTCGCGCAACTGGCAGGACTGGCGCTGGCAGATACAAAATCGCGTCACGTCGGCCCAAAACCTGTCCGGGATTCTAAACCGGCCCATTGTGTCCACAGACGAAATACCACTTGTTCTGGAACGCTATCCGATGGCCATTACACCTTATTACCTGTCACTAATCGACCGGGACGTTGAGAATGATCCCGTTTCCGCCCAATGTATTCCGGACATCAAAGAAATCTCAAGAACGGATCAGAGTTCGGAAGACCCTTTAAATGAAGACGGTTTCATGCCCGTTCCCAAACTGATCCACCGCTACCCCGACCGGGCGCTGACCGTACTGACAAAAACCTGCGCGACGTATTGCCGCCATTGCAACCGCAAACGTTTTTGGAAAACCAAAGACACGGCGAGTTTGAAAAAGCGTCTCGAACAGATGGTCCACTATATGGACGCGTCGAAGCAAATCCGGGAAGTGATCCTATCCGGCGGCGATCCGCTCGTTTATGACGACGCGACGCTGGAATATATCCTGGCTTCGTTTGCGGCCATCCCTCATGTGGAAATTCTGCGCATCGGCAGCCGGGCGCCGGTCGTCCTGCCGATGCGTATCACGAAAGATCTGTGCCGCATATTAAAGCGTTACCGACCGCTATGGTTCAACACACAATTTAACCACCCATCTGAAATTACAAAAGAATCCACCCGTGCCTGTGAAATGCTGCTGGAAGCCGGGATTCCGGTGTCGAATCAGTCGGTCCTGCTGAAAGACGTAAATGACACCGCAACCGTCATGCGCGATCTGTTCCACGGCTTACAGAAGATATCCGTCCGTCCTTATTATCTTTTTCACTGCGAGCCGGTTCGCGGTTGTACGCATTTCCGCACGGAATTAGCCTCCGGCCTGGCTCTGATGGAGAAGTTGCGCAAGAGCTGCTCAGGTCTGGCGCTTCCCCAGTATGTGGCCGACCTGCCGGGAGAAGCCGGCAAAGCCCCCCTTTTGGCGCTTTCGGAATCGGTTAAAAAGAATTTGAAGAAACATCAAGATTTTTTTGACTTTTTTTAATAATTAGATTAGGAAGGGCGTCAAATAAATCCTAATAATTAAAGGATGAGGAGAGAGATTTTTTATGTACACCGCAAGTGATTTGAGAAAAGGCCTGCGCCTGAAAATAGACGGCGATCCCTATGTCATCACCGAATTCAATTTCGTCAAACCCGGCAAGGGCCAGGCGCTGTATCGCACCAAACTCAAAAACATGATCAACGGCAACCAGTTTGAACGCACCTTCCGTTCCGTGGACATGTTTGAACCGGCCGACCTGCGTGAAAAGAAAATGCAATACCTCTATAAGGAAGGCGACAAATACTGTTTCATGGACAATGAAAACTATGAGCAGGTTTATCTGACGGAAGCCCAGGTCGACGATGCAGTCAATTACATGACCGACAACATTGAAGTCGAAATCCTGCTGTTCGAAGACCGGCCCATCGGACTCAGCCTGCCCAACTTTGTTGAACTCTTTGTGACCGAAGCCGAACCCTGGGCCAAAGGCGACACGGTTTCCGGCGCGACCAAACCGGTCAAAGTACAGACAGGCG
Organism: Smithellaceae bacterium; assembly: GCA_963682105.1. Lineage (GTDB taxonomy): Bacteria > Desulfobacterota > Syntrophia > Syntrophales > Smithellaceae > UBA8904. The sequence goes on along the minus strand of OY821638.1, from coordinate 4,204,095 downwards.
CTACCGTTCTGGTGCCCACTTTCGTTACCGAGGGAGAAAAGATCCGTATCGATACACGCACCGGAGAATATCTGACCCGCGTTAAAGGCTGAGAGCTTTTGTCAGACATTTATCAAGACGATCAATTTCAATTGGCGCGCAAAGCGAACAACCTTCGCTTGCGCGCCGGTTTAATATCAAGCATCCGCCGTTTTTTTCTTGAACACGATTTTCTGGAAATCGAAACCCCTGTCCGCATCCCCTCTCCCGCACCCGAAGAGCACATCGAGGCCATTGCGTCCGGCAACTGGTTTTTACAGACATCGCCGGAACTATGCATGAAGCGACTGCTTGCGGCAGGCTATACCCGAATTTTTCAGATCTGCAAATGCTTCCGTGCCGACGAGCGCGGTTCGCGGCATCTGTCGGAATTTACGATGCTGGAGTGGTATGTCGCGAACTTTAATTATCATCAATTGATGGATCAGTGCGAATCGCTCGTTTGCGCCGCTTTTAAAGACGCGGGGCATGAACGGTCTTTAACCTGGCAAAACCGGGCCATCCATCTGGCTTTGCCCTGGGAAAGAATCACCGTTTCGGAGGCTTTTGACCGATACGCACCCGTCAGCGCAAGCAAGGCTATGCATCAGGACAGGTTTGATGAAATTCTGATCGACCATGTCGAGCCTCATCTGGGAGACACAGGTCCGACTTTTCTCTATGACTATCCGGCGCCCATGGCCGCTCTGGCCAAAATCAAAAAAGCCGATCCGACCGTGGCCGAGCGTTTCGAACTCTATATCGGCGGTCTGGAACTGGCCAACGGCTTTTCGGAACTGACGGACGCGGAGGAACAACGAAAGCGTTTTGAAGAAGCCCTCCGGGTGCGCGACGCCAAAAACTGGTCGCGCTACGCCATGCCGGAAAAATTTCTGCAAGCCCTGCCCGCCATGCCCGATGCAGCCGGTATCGCACTGGGCATCGACCGGCTCGCCATGATTCTGGCGGACGCCTCAAAAATCGATGACGTTGTGACCTTTGCGCCGGAATTGCTCTAAAAAGATGTATTGACAAGCCCTTTTTTTTACTTTACGTTACATCAAAATTTCATAACACGTCTGGGGAGTAAAAAGTGAAAAATATCAGTTCATTAGACATGGGAAGCAACTTTCACGGCTCTGTGCTGGGCATGATTCTGGATGCCGGGCTGATGGTCAAATTCGTATTACTGCTCCTGCTGATCCTCTCCGTCGTTTCATGGACGATCATTTTTCTGAAATTCCGTTATTACCGTAAAATTCAGCAGGAAAATGAAGCCTTCGATTCCGATTACCAACGCAGCAACAAGCTTTCCGAAGTGCTGCCGGCGGCCAAGAAATACTCCTCTTCGACAACGGCGGAGGTTTTTCGCGTCGGATATACGGAACTGACCAAGATGAACAAATCGTTTAAAGATTCGTCCCACAGCGAAGACGTCAGTATGTCGTCCCTGGATAATGTTCAACGGGCGCTCAATAAGGCATCCAATACGGAGATGACCAAACTCGAAGGCGCGCTCGGGTTTCTGGCGACCACCGGATCAGCCAGCCCTTTTATCGGCCTGTTCGGCACGGTCTGGGGGATCATGGAAACCTTTCAATCCATCGGCGCGCGCGGATCGGCAACCCTTGCGGTTGTGGCGCCCGGCATTTCCGAAGCGCTCATTGCCACGGCGGCTGGTCTGTTCGCTGCTATTCCGGCGGTTGTTTTTTACAACTACTTTTTAAACAAATCCAAAGTCATGGTTCAGGAAATGGATAATTTCGCCGGCGAGTTTCTCAATATCGTCGAGCGTTATTTGATCCGCAAGCAATAATAGAGGAATATGTTATGCGGCAGATACGCAGAAGAAATACGGACAGAAGATCGATGGCGGAAATCAATGTCACACCGCTGGTGGACGTCATGCTGGTGCTCCTCATTATCTTTATGGTGACGGCGCCGATGCTTTCGATGGGCATAGACGTGAATCTGCCCCGCGTCAAATCCAAAAGCATCGATATCGCGGAAGAAAAGATGGTGCTGACAATCAATGAAAGCAAGGAAATTTTTCTGAACAAAACCCGTCTGCCGCTTTCCGACCTCCAGGCGAAGCTTTCAGCCATTTACGCTGAACGCGTGGACCGCGAAATATTTCTGCGCGCCGATAAAAGCGTTTCCTATGGCTTTGTGGTCGAAGTGATGTCGGAAATCCGCAAGGCGGGCATCGACAAGCTTGGCATGATCACCGAACCGCCCGAGGGCATGAAATGACCTCCCGGATGTCCCACAAAAATCCGTTTGGCGCCGGCAGTCCCTACAACATGTTTTTCGCATCCCTGATCCTGCATCTGATTCTTCTTGCGGCCGTCATGATGTCCGTTCCCGGCTCGACCAAACAGTTGACCTTCGGCCCGGCATACACGGTGGCGCTTGTGGGGCCTGAAGTCATGAACGCTTCCCGGAACGTCCCCGCCCTCAGGGAAATGTTGCAGCCTTCCCGTCCGGACCATCCAGTCATTTTAAAGCGCGATACGCTCCAGCCGTCAAAGACGCAGATTGTCAAACAGGATGACTCCGGCAAGCAGGACATTGAAAAAGCCATTAACTCACTTCGGCAAAAGGATCTTTCCAAAGCAGACACAAGCCCGCAGGCTAAATCCCCCTCGGCTGCACCTGCCGCCGGTTCCGCCGCCGCATCGGCCGACCAGGCAAGAACCAATGACTACAGCCGCTTCATCTGGACGAAAATAAAGAAAAACTGGGTGCTGCCCGCATCGTTGATGCCGAAGGAAAATATCACAGCGATTATCGAGGTTCGCATCGGACAAAGCGGCGCGCTGGAATATGTCAGTTTCGAAAAACGATCGGGCAACAGCTATTTTGATGAATCCGCCCTGCGCGCGGTTAAGAAATCGGCCCCCTTCCCTCCTCTTGCAGGATGGGTCACGAGCCGTTCCATTGAAATCGGCATCCGGTTCCATTCCGCAGAACTGCGATAAATGAATCTGTAATAAGGATACGGACGTTTATGAACAAAATACATCGCTTCATTGTGTGCTTTCTTTTTACTTCATTTTTTATTGGCGGGCTGAGCGGCACATCCCCGGCCAAAGTTTATATTGACATCGATGCGCCTGGTTTTCAGCAATTCCCGATCGCCGTCTGCGATTTCCAGACGAAAAACATCCAGTCGGGCAAAATGTCCAACATCCATATCGCGATGGCCGATCAGGTCCGAAGTTTGCTGGGGCTGACAGGAATCTTTAATATTCTGGACAAGAAAAGCTACCTCGACGGTGTGGAGCCCGGCACCCAGACCATCCGCTTTTCCGATTGGACGATCATCGGCGCGGATTTTCTGCTGCGCGGCAGCATCACCTTCGGCGCGAAAGATATTGCCGTCGAAAGCCAGTTATACGATGTCACCCGCGGGCTGGCGCTTTTCAATAAACTCTATAGCGGCAAACCTGATGACGCGCCGGCGGTGGCCCGCGCCATTGTCACGGATATTCTGCTCACACTGACCGGCGATGAAGGCGATTTCAACACGAAGATCGCTTTTGTAATGAAAAAACAATCCCGGTCCGATCTTTACGCCGTCAATTATGACGGCTCCGATATCAAACCAATCACGTCTCATCAGAGTATCGTCGTAGCGCCCCGCTGGTCGCCCGACGGTCAGTATATGGCTTTTACCTCCTACAGGGGAGGACGGCCGGAGGTTTATCTCTATTCTCTGAAAACCGGCAAAGAAAGAAAGGTCGCCGCTTTCAAAGGTTTGAATTTGTGCGGCGCGTTCTCGCCCGACAGCAAAAAGCTCCTGCTCACGCTCAGTAAGGACGAAAACGAAGAGATCTATGTTCTGGACATCGAATCCATGCAAATTACGCGACTGACCCGCAATTATGCCATCGATGTTTCTCCGACCTGGTCGCCCGACGGTAAAAGAATCGCCTTTGTATCAAACCGTTCCGGTTCTCCGCAGGTCTTTGTCATGGACGCCGACGGCAACAACGCCAAAAGAATCACCTTCGAGGGAAATTATAATACATCGCCTTCCTGGTCGCCGCGCGGCGGCCGGATTGCCTATGAAGGCCTCATTAATCATCGGTATCAAATCTTCACTGTGGACGAAGAGGGCGGCAACCTGCTGCAGTTGACCTTTGATCATGCAGACAATGAGTACCCTTCCTGGTCGCCCTCCGGCAGACAAATCGCCTTCAGTTCCAAACAGGATTCCAAACACCGCATCTGCATCATGAATTTCAACGGTTTAAATATTCGCGTGCTGAAAGAAAGCAAAGAACCGATTGTCATGCCCTCCTGGTCGCCCCGGCTGAAATAAAAAAATCTGATGAGGGGTTGTTATTTTCCTTCCTTTGCCGTATAGATAAGCACATGATTAGTTCGGGATTTGACAGAGATATTGAAAAACAACGCGGATGCAGGGCGTCTCCCCGCCAGGTGTTCATGTTTTCTTTATGATTTCATTATTCTATTGACCTTAATCCGCAAGTTTTATATAAACTGCGAATACAAAATTTTGTCCGAATCCATTAATGAAAGGAGCATTTTATGAAAAAGTACTTAACAATACTGGGATTATTGATCGCAATGGCACTTGTGTGCATGAGTTTTGTGGGTTGTGCTGAAAAACAGGCTGTTGTAAAGGATGAAGCGGTTCAGGAGCAGAAAGTCGCCCCCACGCAGACAAAGACGACACAGGCGGATGATGAAGCCGCGCGCCGCGCCAAAGAACAGGCGGATCGCGAAGCCGCCCTGAGGGCGCAGGCCGCCAAAGACGCCGCCGCAAAAAAGAACGCCGCCGCTCTGGCCGACCTCAATATCCAGAACATTTATTTTGATTTCGACAAATCCAACATCCGCACGGATGCACGTGAAATTCTGAAAGCCAACGCTGATATTTTCACCAAAAACGCCAACGCCAAGGTCGTTGTCGAAGGCCATTGCGATGAAAGAGGCACCGCCGAATACAACATGGCGCTCGGTGAAAGACGCGCTCTGGAAACCAAAAAATATCTGGTCAACCTGGGCATTGATGCATCACGCCTTGAAACCGTCAGCTACGGCAAAGAACGTCCGGCGGACGCAGGCCATGATGAAAACGCCTGGTCTCAGAACCGTCGCGCTCAGTTTCTTCTGAAATAGGATTTTTCACTGTAAAAGGAGAAAGCATTGAAACGCTTGCTTTATCTTTTATTACCGTTGCTGGTTTTTTCTCTCGCCGCCTGTGCGACGTCTTCTGACCTGAAGGCCGTGCGAACGGAAGTCAATCAACAGATGGAAGCGAATCTTGCAACTCTGGACGGCCGCATCGCTGCGCTTAAGAAGGAGCAGGAGAAAGACTCCGCTACGATTGCCGCAATGCGCAAGAGCCAGGCCAATGCGACTGCCGACTTTGCGGATCTGCGGGAGCAGATCCAGCAGTTGCGCGGACAGATTGAATCTCTGAAGAAAGATACAGCAAAGGATGGTAAAAAAGAGGATGACTACAAGGAAAGACTTGATGCGCTTCTGCTGAAAGTTAACTTCATCGAAAATTTTCTGGAAATCAGCAAGAAAGATTCGACGGGTGATGTTGTCGTCGCGCTGGACAACCCCCTGGCGGGAAAGGACGCGTCCGGAAAGCCCGACAAAGCGGCCAGGTATGCCGCCGCCTACCAGATGTTCAAGGCGGGACACTATACGAAAGCCAGAGAGTCGTTTCAGGCTTTCCTTGCCACCTATCCGTCGGGTGAGTATTCTGATAACGCTCAGTTCTGGATCGGCGAATGTTTTTTCTTTGAAAAGAAATACGAAAAAGCCATTCTGGAATACGAAAAAGTCACCAAGAAATTCCCCAGCAGCAGCAAAGTGCCTTATGCACTTTTAAAACAGGGGATTTCTTTTCAAAATCTTGGCGACAAGACAAGCGCCCGTCTGCTCCTGCAGCAGGTTATCAAAGATTATCCCAATACCAGTCAGGCGCGGATTGCCAGATCCAAACTTCAGGAAATCCAGTAATCGACTGATCAACAAATTAAAAAGGGGGCCCCAAAGGCCCCCTTTTTTTATCCGAGCATTTTTCCTACACCCTCCCCTTTCCTCAGCAAATCGTCTCTTGACATAAATTTTGTTTATATTTAGAGTTCCCGCGCATTTTACGACACGGCGGAAAAGTTTAAAAAATTAAGAACGATTACGGAAAGGAAAGGGGAAGAATTTTGGAAATCAAAATGTTTGAAGGAAAGATTGCGCTGGTCACCGGAGCCACGGCCGGTATGGGAAGGGCCACTGCAATTGCTTTTGCCAGAGAAGGGGCAAAAGTCGTCATGGCTGCCCGCCGCGAACAGCGCGGGCAGGAAGTTGTGGATCAAATCGCCGCTTTTGGCGGAGAATCCATGTTTGTGAAAACCGATGTTCGCAATCCCGCGGATATCGATAACCTTTTTAAAACCATTCTGGCCAAATACGGCCGTCTGGACTTTGCATTCAATAATGCAGGTGTATCCACGCCATATAATCCCATCGTGACCAAATACGACGATGACGAATGGGACCGGATTATGGAGACCAATTTTCGCGGCGTCTGGTTGTGCATGAAGCATGAACTCGACATCATGAAAAAACAGGGCGGCGGCATCATCGTCAACACCGCCTCCGTCCTCGGCGTCATGGGCGATTGGGGCCTGTCGCACTATAGCGCCTCCAAGCACGGCTCTCTCGGAATGGCCAAAGTCGCGGCAATGGAATACTGCAACGACAATGTTCGCATCAATACCATTTGTCCGGGCCCGATCATGACGGAAATGATCGAATTGGCGCTGCCTTACATGCCCAAAATGGTCGAGGTTATGGCCGGCAAAACCGCCTTGCGGCGAATCGGCCAACCGGAAGATATCGCAGGAGTCGCCCTGTGGTTGTGCACGGATGAAGCGGCTTTCATGATCGGCAAGGAAATCGTCGTCGACGGCGGATACATCACTTATTAAGAAATAAAGGAGACGCACATTGAATACAAAGAGATTTCAAGATAAAGTTGCTCTGGTCACCGGCGGCAATTCCGGCATCGGCCGCGCCGTGGCCCTGGCGTTCGGCCGGGAAGGGTCTAAAGTAGTCATCGCTGCGCGGCGTGAAAAAGAAGGCGCCGACGTGGTCAATGAAATTAAAAGCAAGGGCGGCGAAGCCCTGTTTGTAAAAACGGATCTGACGGTCCGCGACGAAATCGAAAAACTGTTTGCAGCTATTAAGGAAAAATACGGACAGTTAAATGTCGCCTTCAATAACGCCGGCGTCTGGCCGGCCACGAAACCCGCCGGCGATTATACGATCGAAGAATTTGACGCCGTCATCAACCTGAATGTGAAAGCGGTTTTTCACTGCATGAAGTATGAACTTCCCATGATGATCGATGCGGGCGGCGGCGCCATTGTCAACTGCTCCTCTATTGCGGGCTGGGGCGGAGAGGAAGGCACGTCCCTTTATACCGCCAGCAAGCATGCGGTCATCGGACTGACCCGGTCGGCGGCCATTGAATTCGGACGCAAAAACATCCGGATCAACGCCATCTGCCCCGGTGCGACTGAAACACCGATGCTCGATCGCAAACTGGCCCGGAACGGGGAGGCAAGAAAGAAAGAGATGCTGGACATGACACCGCTGGGACGTTTCGCCAAACCTGAAGAAATCGCCGGTTCCGTCCTGTTTTTATGTTCGGATGCGGCATCCTATGTCACCGCAAAAAGCATTGTGGTCGGAGGCGGCCGCGGCATTCGCGCCTGATTTAAGCTGACAAACCCCGTAGCGGCGAATCCCCGATTCGTTTCTACGGGGTTTTTATTTTCGGACTTAATTCAGTTGGATGATTTTACTGCCGGACGGCGCAGTCAATTCAAAAACAGACCGATCTCCAGCCGTCTCAATTAGCACATCCGAATACCTGACGGAGATGGATGTCAGCTCATCAGCCATCCGGATGGTAATCTTTCCGGCCAGACGGGCGTCGGGCGGATAATCTTCGTAAAACGCCCGGTAAATCTCTTTGCCGTCCATGCCTCTGCGGATCAGTTTCGATATTCGGCCCTCTTTCGTAAACCAGACGACCTGCGACTCTCCGGAGGTCGATTTCATACTCACATTCAGCGCCTGATCTTCATGACTGTTTTCATAAGACACTTTGTTTCCGGATAACGACGGATAGGCGCCGGAAAAAATCATGACCATATCTCCGATCCCCAAAGACCAGGGTAAAAAATGCGCCAGATTGCGGGCGGTCGGTTTGCCGGAATAAAACTCCCCCTTTGAAGGAATAAAGATGTTCATTTCGGAAGGTGTTGCGGTCAGAAAAAGATCGGGGGTTCCAATCACAGGCAGCAGTTCGAAACGAAGGTAGGAAGGCTTTTGCAAAATCAGCGCGGCCTTTACAGGATAATGCCCCTGCGCCGAAACAACATCAATGTGCGCCGTGGCGATGATCCGCTCGTTTTCCCGGATAGCCTGTATCATCACGGGCGGTTTTTCAGAAGATGCATCAGGTGCCAAAACCCCTTTTCCCGCGCAGCCGCCGACGGCCAATATCCATAAGACCGCAAGCAGAAATCCCCTGCCCCGGTTTAAGCGGATCAACATCTTTCATCCCCTCCCCTCAAGCGTTGAATTACCTTTGGCAGCTTATTTCTTATTGATCAAAACATCGATTTTATTTTTCAATGTTTTATTGTTTGGTTCGGTTTTGATGGCTTTGAGGTAATACTCCAGCGCTTCTTTATCGCGGCCCGCATGGGATAAGACGTCTCCCAGATGCTCTATAATGGCGGCGTCGTTGGGCAGAGCTTCAAGCGCTTTTTTCAAGTATCTGATGGCGTCTTCGATCCTATTTTTTTTGAAAAGGACCCACCCCATGGAATCCAGAATGTAGCCGTTGTCCGGTTTGATCGCAAGAGCCCCGGCGATGAGCTTCTCCGCCTCGTCAAGACGGATGCCCCGGTCCGCGTAGGCATAACCGATAAAATTCATGGCGTCCGCGTTTTTCGGATCGATCTCCAGCACTTTTTCCATCGTCTTGAGGCTCTCTTCATAGCGATTTGTTTTTTCCTGGAGCGTGCCTAAAACATAATACAGATCGGCATTCCGAGGAATCTGCTTCAGGCCGTCCAGCACGGTTTTTTCCGCCGCGGCCGGATCTTTGAGATCCTCATACAAAGACGACAGATACAGATACAGAATCGCATCGTCGTTTTTCTTCCCGATGGCGCGATTTATCACGGCTGCGGCTTCTCTCAGATTGCCTTCTTTTTTCAAAATCATCGCCGTATGAATCTGGGCGTTGGCGAACAGTTCAAATGAGGGAGAAACTTTCAAGTACTCACCCCTGGCAGCGTTTAAATCGCCTTTTTGTTCAAGAGTACTGGCCAGCAAATACCTCGCCCGGTCATCGCCGGGCTTCGTCTCCAGAAGCCTCGAAAACTCCCCGGCCGCCTCGTTGTATTTCTGCAGATCGTAGTATAAAAGTCCCAGCGCGGCCCGGACTTCGCGGTTATCCGGATCGACATTCAATACAGTCTGAAATTCCGCAAGCGCCGCATCCTGCTTCCCGTCGCGTATCAACAGTTCTGCAATCTTCACGCGATAATTGATGCGCGTGGGATTGGCTTCAAGATAACGGCGATAAACGTCAATGGCTTCCGTGTATTTTTTTTGCGATTCCAGCAGTGCAGCCAGCTCCTGCCCTGCTGATTCAAAAGCAGGCCTCTGGGCAATAATTTTCCGGTAAATGTTTTCCGCCTCCGCCTGGCGGTTCATTGACGTCAGAGTCTTTGCGTAATAATAAAGGCCGATGATATTATCCGGATCAATCCGGAGCATGTTTTTGTAGGCTTTTTCAGCCTCCGCATACTTTTTTTCCTGCGCATAAATGGTTGCCAGATACAGATAGGAAACCGCATTTTTTGGATCAATTTCAGTGATCACCTGGTATTCGCGGATCGCTTTCTCGTATTCGCGCCGGCTGAAATAAACCCCTCCCATGATCGAATGCAGTTCAATATTGCCTGGATCTTTTCCCAGAGCCCACTCGCCGAGGGTTAAAGCCAGATCGATATTGCCGCTTTCCACATACATCGAAACCAGCTCGGTTGTCAGATAGGAAGACTCGGGCTGCGCGGCCATCGCCCGTTTCATATCGTCGACGGCCCCGCCCAGGTCACCATCGAGCCTCTTCAGAACAGCCAGCGAATAATAGTATCCCGCCTCTCTGGAATAGAGTTCAGGAACAGTCGTATAGGAAGGCGGATTGACAGTGGATAAAAAAGCACAACCTCCCAAAAGCGCAACCAGAAGAAACCCGAAAGTCAGATTAAAGACCATCCTTTTCCTCATCGTTGATAATCGCTGTTTTCTACCCGCCCAAAAAGAACTGATCATCAGGAGGCCTCCCGAACTGCATGCTTGTTAATCAGGTGCGATACGGGCACGATAGAAACGCCTTTTTCCCGGAACACTTTACAGGCATCACGAAGCGCCCGGATCGTTTCAGGATAGGGGTGGCCGATAACGATCAGAGGCGCGCCTCCCGCCGGCGTCTCGGCCACGTTCATTAAAATACGGTAGATCTTCGCATAATCGCGGTCGTTGTCCAGAAAAACCCGGCGCGAAGCAAACGTCAGATTCACCTTTTGAGACACCGCGTTGGTCTTGGAATCACTGGTCGTTCGTGAATCGATAAAAAACAAATTGTTCTTCTTCAACTGCGTGAAAACCGTCGTCAGCTTCTCTTCGTCGGACATGAATCTGGATCCCATATGGTTGTTAACGCCTGCAGCATGGGGAACGGAAGCAAGATCTTTTTCCAGTTGAAGCGCAACCTCCTCGGAACTCATGTCCGTAAACAGGGCGCCCGCGCCCGGTTTTTCTTTCGGATAGGACCGGGGTTCCATGGGAAGATGCAACAGAACTTCACGATTCGAACGATGCGCCGCCTCCGCGGCCTCGCGTGAATGGTTCAAAAGCGGCAAAACGGCAAACGTGATCCGGGCGTCAATGTCCAGAAGTTCACGCATCGCCTTCATATCATACCCGATGTCGTCAATGATGATGGCGACATTTTTAGTTGTTGAATACGGCGGAACGATTTTGGCAATGACAGTTTTTTCCTTTGTTGACGGTTTGGCGACGGACGGCGCGGATGGAGAAGGTTCTTTAATTTTTTCTTTGACGGTTTCTTTTTCCCGGGGCTTACTGCCGATGGAAGATTTTTCCTCAATGATTTTGGGCTTCGATTCCGCTTTTCGCTCGCCGGATTGTTTCTTTTTGACGGGCTGCTCCTTGACGGCAACCGGCTCTTCTTTTTGAAATAGAATAATGTAACCGATTGCCGCCATAGAGGCAACAATCAGCGCGATTAAAACTGCGGTAAAAAAATTTTTCTTATTTTTTTTCTTCATAGACGGTCGTATCCGCCCTGTCCGGATAATCAGTTAACCACGTTCTTTTTCATAATATGCCAACTCTTCAAAATATCAATGGCCGTTTTGAGCTGATTATCCTTGGTCAGATCGGATACTTCCTTGAATTCTTCGGATGCTGTTTCTTCGATCTTTGTCCCGTCTTCCCTGGCCGGTTTGATGTGGCCTTTCAAGTCCTTTTCCCGGAGCCGTTCCTCCATGGAAATTTCTTTTTCTTCTGCCGGCTTAACGAACTTAACGACAATATCCGGTTTGATGCCTTCGGCCTGAATGGACCGGCCGCTGGGTGTATAGTAGCGCGCAGTTGTCAGTTTAAGCGCTGCGCCGTTTTCCAGAGGAATAACCGTTTGCACAGATGCCTTGCCGAATGTCTGATTGCCGACAACCAGTGCGCGACCGTTATCCTGAAGAGCGCCCGCAACGATCTCGGCGGCGCTGGCGGTGCCCTCGTTGACCAGAACAATCATGGGAACGGAGATTTCCTTGCCGTTATCTTTCGCTACGGTTTTTGTTTCCATCGACTTGGTGCGGCCGCGCGTGGAAACAATGGTTCCCGATTTCAAAAACATGTCGGACACTTCAATGGCCTGATTGAGCAGTCCTCCCGGATCATTTCTCAAATCAAGCACCAGACCTTTCATGGGTTTTGCTTTTTCGGTCACTTCAGTGAGCGCTTTTTGCACATCAGCCGCCGTCCGTTCATGGAAAGAGGCAATGCGGATGTAACCGATGTGATCATCAAACGTTTTGGCTTTGACACTTTTAATCTGAATGATGGCTCGCGTCAGGGTGATGTCTTTAGGCTGCGGCATGCTCTCCCGCATAATGGTGATGGTAACCTTGGTGTCCTTGGGGCCGCGCAGCTTATTGACGGCTTCCATGATCGTAATGTCTTTGGTGGATTTACCGTCAATCTTGATGATCTGATCGCCTGATTTCACGCCCGCTTTAAACGCCGGGGTGTCTTCAATCGGCGATACAACAGTGAGAACGTCTTTTAAAATGGTTATTTCAATCCCGATTCCGCCAAAGCGCCCCTGCGTCTCCACTTCCAGTTCCTTGTAGATTTCCGGGGTCATAAACTGGCTGTGCGGATCAAGGGTTTTGACCATACCGTTGATGGCCCCCTGCATCAACGTTGTCGAGTCCACATTGTCGACATAATTTTTCTGTACGATATCCAGAACTTCATTGAACATCTTGATTTCTTTGTAAATATTTTTATCCCGCGCTGAGACTTTAGTTTCGTAATAAAGGCTGAAAGCGGCAAACACTGCCAGGAAAACAACAATAAATACCGGCCACTTACTAAAATACTTTTTCATATTTTGCCTTTCTGCGAAGAATGCTTTCATTTTGCGGTAAAGATGGAATTTCATCGTCGGGAAGTATATAACAATCCCTCTCGCATTTTCCATATATTTCGGCAAATTGGGAAGAAATATTGAGAACCAAAATGAACATGGAAAGTCTGGCTATTCGATGGACCAGACGGTTTTGTCTGCCGCATCCTTCAAGACAACATGTTGCGCCGCCAGTTCCTGGCGGATTTCGTCCGCCCGCTGCCAGTCTTTGTCCTGCCGTGCTTTTTGCCGCTCGGCAATCAATGCTTCAATTTTAGTGCTGTCCAGGCTGCGCTTGGCCACTTCAATGGTGCGGTCACTGTCGAAAAAGACATCCGGATCAGACAAAAAGACGCCCAGAACATCGCTGAAATGGGCAAAGCCTGTTTTGGCGGCCGCCAGAATAACCTTCTTGACGGGAGCGGGCATCTTCTTTTCCGCCGTGGTGATCTGATTGACGAGCCGTGCGGCTTCAAACACGCAGCCCAGCGCCTGCGCCGTGTTGAAATCGTCGTCAAGCGCCGCATCGAACTTTTCCTGCATTTCGCTTAATTTCGACAGGTAGGTCTGATGGACTTTCTCGAGTTTCACGGAAACCTCAACCGCCACTCTTGACAGTGTCTCTTTCATCTGTTGCAGGGCCGTGTAGCCGCGCACCAGCGCCGTGCGGGCTTCTGCCAGCGACGCGTCCGAATAATCGACTGGAGAGCGGTAATGACTTTGCAGCATGAACAGGCGCAGGACTTCCGGATGATACTGCCGGATGATTTCCCGAACCGGAAAGATGTTGCCCAACGACTTGGACATCTTTTCGGCGTTTATTTTCACAAAGCCGTTATGAATCCAGTAGTTGGCCAGGGGCTTCCCCGAGGCCGCCTGTGACTGCGCGATTTCATTTTCATGATGCGGAAAGATCAGGTCTTCACCGCCGCCGTGAATATCGAACGTCTCGCCCAGGTAGCGCCGGCTCATCGCCGAGCACTCGATATGCCAGCCGGGCCGTCCCTGTCCCCAGGGGCTTTCCCAGAAAGGTTCGCCTTCCTTGCTTTTCTTCCACAGGGCAAAATCCAGCGGATTTTTCTTCTTATCATTTATGTCGACACGAGCGCCCGACACCATTTCATCAACATTACGGCCCGATAAACCGCCGTAAGGCGGGTAGTCTTTTACCGAAAAATACACATCGCCGTCGACCGCATAGGCAATGCCTTTTTCTTCCAGTGTTTTGATGAGAGCAATCATCTCCGGCATATGTTCGGTGGCTTTTGGTGTAACCGTTGGTTTTAACACGTTGAGCGCGGCCATATCCTCGTCATGCATTTGAATGAAGCGTTCGGATATATCCCGGATGGTCACTCCTTCACGGTTGGCGCGATCAATGATTTTATCGTCGATATCCGTGAAGTTTTTAACATATGTGACGTTATAGCCACAGGCTTTCAAATGGCGGAACACCACGTCAAACACAACGGCGGCGCGGGCATGGCCCACATGGCAGACGTCATAGGCGGTAATGCCGCAAACGTACATGCCGACGGCCCCCTCGGAAACCGGTTGCAGCGTTTCTTTCTTTCGTGTCTTCGTATTATAGATTTTTTGAGGCATATCTTTATGACCTTCTTAAGGATAAAGCGGGGCAATCCGAAGCCCGCTGTCTTCGGGCAGTGAGCATATCAGGTTCATGTTCTGCACGGCCTGACCGGCTGCGCCTTTGATCAGATTGTCGATGGCGGCCATAATGACCACCCGGCTGGTCCGCGGATCCACCGCCAGTCCGATATCACAGTAGTTCGACCCGCACACGGATGAAATATTCGGATAGGTCCCTTGGGGACAAATCCGCACAAATTTTTCCTGCGAATAAAACGACGTGTAAAGCGCATGCAGATCGGCCAGCTTGATGTCTTTCTTCAACGTTGCGTAAATCGTGCTGAGAATTCCGCGTTTGACCGGCAACAGATGCGGCGTAAAGGAAATGGCAAATTTCTCGCAGGCGATGGCGTTCAACTCCTGCTCGATTTCCGGCGTGTGGCGGTGCTTGCCTACTTTGTAAGCCTTGAATCCGCCGTCGACTTCGCAAAAGAGCGAATTGACCACCGGATCACGCCCTGCGCCGCTGACGCCGGAGGCGGAATCGGCAATGATGGAGGTGACGTCCAGCAGCTTGTTTTTCAAAGCCGGCGCCATTCCCAGGATAATGCTTGTCGGGTAACATCCGGGATTGGCCACAAGCTGCGATTTTTTAATCTGGTCCCGGTACAGTTCGGGAATGCCGTAAACAGCCTTTCCGAAAAGGTCGGCGCTGGAATGTTTGTCATACCATTTTTCATAGGTCGCCAGATCCCGCAGTCGGTAGTCGGCGGAAAGATCGACCACTTTTTTCCCCGCTTTCACAAACACGGGAGCAATATCCATGGAGACGCCGTGCGGAAGGGCCAGAAAAACAACATCACAGGCCCCGGCAATTTCCTCGGGTGAAGCGTTGGTATAGGAAAGCGACGTCAGCCCAGAAAGAGAAGGAAACATATCGGAAACCCGCTGGCCGGCATAACGACGGGACGTTACGGCTGTAAGTTCCATCTCCGGGTGAGCGGATAAAATGCGAGTAAGCTCCTGGCCTGTATAGCCGCTGGCGCCGAAAATCGCTGTTTTGATCGTCATGATGAAAAACTCCAAAAAAAAGGGAGGCCCGAAGCCCCCCCTGGATGGTTAACGTTTGGAGAATTGGAATCTCTTGCGGGCTCCCGGTTGTCCGTATTTTTTTCTCTCCTTGATCCGGGCGTCACGGGTTAAAAAACCTGCTTTTTTAAGAATCGGCCTCAATTCGCCGTCAACGGCCAGAAGCGCTTTGGAAATGCCATGTTTGACAGCGCCGGCCTGACCGGCGACACCGCCGCCCGCCACGTTGACGAACAGGTCAAACTGATCTTTTTTACCGGTGATTTCCAGAGGCTGACGAATGATCATCTTCAAGCTGGGACGCGTAAAATATTCTTCGTAGTTTCTTTTGTTTACGATGATATTGCCGCTGCCTGATTTCATATACACACGGGCGATCGCGCTCTTTCTTTTGCCGGTTGCATAATAACGTTGTACTGTCATGATTTCTCCCAATCTAAAATAGTATCAATCTTTTAATCGTCTAAACCGCCAGATTCTGCGGACACTGAGCTTCGTGCGGATGCGCATTGCCTGAGTAAATCTTCAGCTTTTTTAGCATCTTACGGCCCAGATTGTTCTTGGGCAGCATGCCGGCAACCGCTATTTTAATCAGGTTTTCCGGTTTTTCCGCCAGCATCTTTCCGGCAGCCGTTTCCCTTAATCCACCCGGATAACCGGAGTAGGAATAATAGATCTTATCGGTCAGTTTCTTGCCGGTCAAGGTGATCTTTTCAGCATTCACAACCACAATAAAATCGCCGGTGTCGACATGGGGCGTATAAATCGCT
Source organism: Smithellaceae bacterium (assembly GCA_963682105.1). Taxonomy (GTDB): domain Bacteria; phylum Desulfobacterota; class Syntrophia; order Syntrophales; family Smithellaceae; genus UBA8904. Next base: position 4,187,841 of record OY821638.1, on the reverse strand, counting down.
TTGTGTTTGCCCCGAAGGCGCAGGGCGATTTCACTGGCCAGACGTCCCAGCACTTTGCCGGACGCATCGACTACATACCAGTCATGTTTTGTTTCACTAGCCTTCGCAGAAAATGTTTTCATAATAAACCCGCCACTCATAGAAAATTTAAAGGCGCAAGCTATGAAATTACCGCCGGTTTGTCAAGAGAAATATTCAGTAGCCCGCCGGCTTTCGGCAACTGCGGTCTTTCCGATCCGCCGCCCTTCCACCGCTTTTCATAACTCACTGATAATCTTATTGTTATATACCAAACATCGCCAGGCCGGTCAGCGATACCTTCAACATGACCCGCTCATCATCATGGGTTTTGACGTAATCCACGCCAACGCCCCAGCATTGTTCGGCATAGAAAATCCCCACGGCATTTTCCACGGTCTGGTTGTTGAACCGGTCGAGCTTGACGGCCAGTCTGCCGCTCAGACGCTGGGTGATGACGGCTTTCAATTCGGCATTGATTTCTTCCAGCGAATCCAGGGTATAGCGGTAACCAATGTTGAGTTTATCGCCGCGCCAGTCGCTGAACCCCAGATCGAAATTCATTTCCTTCCATCCGTTGTATACGCTGTATTTATTGCGGGCGGAAAAGGACACGTAGGTATGCGGTTTTATATCAAGCTCCAGGCCGAAATCCGACAGGGGCCGCCTTTCGGTTGCCGATCCCGCCATATCTCTTTTAGCCTCGTTGATATCGTAGGCCTGAAAGATTTTGAACCGGAAGAAATCCAGGTAACCTGCAGATCCTTCCTTTCCCTTGTCTTTGAGCTTCGCCGTCAGGGTATTGGTCAGCGCCCAGGCTACCGCATTTTGTTCATAAAAGGCATCCGTTCCGACGGTAGTAAAGGACGTAAAAGATTCCAGAAAGGAGCCTGTTTGCGGCAGGTATGTCGGAATATTGTCCTGACGAACACCCGGAATATAGGAATACAAAATTTCAGGGCGAACTTCATGCCGGATTTTTTCCCAGTTTAAAATACCGGCATTGAATACCCGGTAAAGACGGCTGCTGACGGTCAGGCCGGCATTGTAAAAAGTCCGGTCGCCGTTTCGATTGTCGGCGGCAGCAAGATCGTCATCGCGATTCCAGTAGGTTTCCCGAACGGTCAGTTGAGGGGTGATGATCAGATGATTGGACAATTTAACCGGCAGCGTCAGTGTCGGCGCAACATCTATGTAATGTCCCCGATCTCCCTCACGCCGGTAAAAATAATCATAGGCGCCGGTAAAGCCGAAGAATACCGGCGTGGAAAAAAGCGGCTGGCGAATGCCGGTAAAAATAATTTCCGGATATTTCTGAAGCGTCCGGTCATTGTTGGTCTGGGCAAAATCATCGACGGAACTGATCCGGGCCGTCACGCTGTAATTATTCCAGCCTTTGACCAGACGGGCGGATGATTCCAGAAAGCGCAGGGATTCGTTTCCCTGAAATGAAATCCGGCGAAACGGGTCTTCCTCGGATGTATTAAAATGGCTCAGATAATAGTTGTGCCCGTTGAAATCGCGAAAATACCAGGCGTCGGAAACCCGCTGCAGATCCGTGCGCAGGTAGAACTGTGAATCATATTTGGTTTCCGTATTGATGAAATAAGACCAGCGCCTGTGCATTTCCTGCCAGTCGCGGGGCAAAGAGTCGCTGCCGCTTTCCGTAATGTGTTTATTGTCTTCAAGGAAGTCGGCGTAAATCGTTCCGAAAGACCGGCTGCCCAGGAAATAGCGAAATTCTGCACCCTGCTTATAGCCTCTTTTTTCAATGTAGCGTGAATACAACGTGGCGTCGAGCTGCGGGTTAATCGCCCAGAAGAAGGGAAGTTCAATATCAAACCCGTCTTTATCTCTGGAGTAAGCCAGATAGGGAAATAAAAATCCGGATTGGCGCTTGGTTTTGGCCGGAAACGCGATGATCGGAGTATAAAAGACCGGCACGCCACCGGTCAGCAGACGGGCGTGCGTCACCCAGCCGTATCCTTCGACGGTGACGTTCATTTTCGATCCCTTCAACTGCCAGTCGGGATTTTCGCCGTCGCAGGTTGTGGCCACCGGCTGTTCGATCGTATAGGTGTTCTCGCCGGATTTCTCGATTTTGTCGCCTTTAATATAGAAGTGATTGCGCGCGTAAAAAACCTTCGAGTTGTAGGCAACGCCTGTTTTGTCTTCCACATTCACAACAATTTTATCGCCCGAGAGCGAATCTTCGGCCATTTTCAAAAACGCTCCGCCCTGCGCGGTTGCCAGATTGGTCTTCCGGTCGAATTCAACGCTGGCGGCTTTGATCACCCCGTCCCCGTATGTGATAACCACGTTGCCTTCCGCCGCATAAACATCACGCGCCTGATCGTAGGATAAACTGTCCGCTTCGATCTTGACCGGCCCGTCCGTTGCCTTCATCACGGGGAAGCTCTCATTTTTTGCATTCGGAGAAGAAGGCAACGCGTTTTGATCCGCGACGGCTGCTTTGGGCGCCGTTTTTTCCACGGCCGTTTCCAGCGCGGGTTTCGGCGCCTCACTTTGCGATGCGCTTGCAACGATCGTCAACCGGGACACCTGATCCGGGTCGATTTCTTCACTCGCCGACGCCTTGGCCGGTAAATCTTTCCCGCTCCCTGCTTTGTAGTATCCGTGATCGATAGCCTGCTTTTCCGAATCGAAATAAACCCGGTGATGCTTTTTAATTTTGTCATAATAGGGCATGTCCGGTAAATGATAGCGCAGAGTATCGCTGTTGCCGATGACAACCGCTTTGCCGTCTGTTGTCTCCGCGCCGGTCGATTCTGCAACCGGGAACGGCTGCTGCTCCGCCCGGGCGTGACGGATATCCCCGGGAAACGCCGCATTCATCAATGCAGCCAGGAAGCAAACGAGAAGAGTATGATACAATATGCGTGTCATAGTGCGGACTTCTTATCACAACAAATAATTTCTGGAAATAATTGTTTTATCTCTCCGGCCAGATAAAGAGACCCGCAAGCGCAAATCAAATCGTTTTTGCCGGCCATCTGAAGGGCGCGGCCAACGGCGTCCTGCACACTTTCGGATATCCGGGCCGGGCAATCCATCCGTTTGAGGATATCCGCCAGCATTTGAGGAGATGCGGCGCGATTCGTTTTCAACGGCGGCAAAAAAATCTGACGGGACAGCGGCCCGATCCTGCGCAACATCTGACGATAATTCTTGTCCGCCAGAGCGCTGAAGATCAATATCAATCGACGGCCGGCGAATTCCTTTTCCAGCACACGGCAAAGCGTCGCCATGCCGGCCGGATTATGCGCGCCGTCCAGCAAAAACATCGGAGTGGAGCGAAGGATTTCCAGCCTGGCCTCCCAGCGGGTTTGCAAAAGCCCCTGAGAAATTGCGGCATCATCAATTCGATATCCCTTTTTGTTCAGGGTTTCTACAACTGCAAGCGCCAGAGCGGCGTTGTCCAGTTGATGACGTCCTAAAAGAGGAAGGGTCAATTCTTTTATCGTCCGGTTTCTTCCCGTGTAGAAAACACGTCCGTTCCGATTGGATGAAATTTTGAAATCCGTTCCCAGGCGCAAAAGACCGGCATGACGCTGTCGGCAGACGTCCGTAAGCACATCCACCACTTTCTTCTGCCGGGCCGCCGTGACGCAGATTCCGTTTTTCTTGATGATGCCGGCTTTTTCCCCGGCAATCGCCGCCAGCGTCTTCCCCAGATAAGCGGTATGCTCCAGGCTGATATTCGTGATGACTGAAACCAGCGGCTGACAAACGTTTGTCGCATCGAGCCTGCCGCCCAGCCCCACCTCCAAAACGGCGATATCGACCTTTTGACGCTGGAAATAAATGAAGGCCGCCGCCGTCAGAACTTCAAAATAGGTAACGGGCTGATCGGCGCGTTCTTTAATTTCCGCCAGGATGCCGGAAAAGTCCCGATGCGGGATTTTCCGGCCGTTCACAACAATCCGTTCCCGCACATCTACCAGATGCGGCGACGTGTAAAGCCCCACCCGGTAACCGGCCCGGCGCAGGATGGACGCCGTCATGGCGGCGGTGGACCCTTTGCCGTTGGTGCCGGCGATATGAATGGCCGGATAATCGTTTTGCGGCCGGCTGAATCGGGATAAAAGCCCGGTAATCGCCTCCAGGCCGAAATGCATGACATCTACGTTCAGGCCTGTAAGATAGGCATCGGGGCTGAATTTTTTCATAGATAGGCCGGAATTTTAAATACGGATGACTTGACCATCTTCAATGATGTGGATCTTTCTGTCCTGAATAACGGCGACTTCGTGGCGGATTTCCTCGGCATAGCGGGGCTTCATGTGATACAGATAGATCTCCGGACGGGCAGCCTTTAACTTTCGTAATTCCGAATTTAAAGAAATAGGCGTCAGATGCCCGGTTTTATCCGCGATGTTCTGCAAACTGCCGGGCAGAGATGTTTCGATAAAAATGCCTTTTATTTCCTTGACGGCCTTGGCGATTTTCCAGACGTTCTCCGTCGGTCCGGTATCGCCCAGGAACAGAACCGCTTTCTCTTTCGACTGAATCATAAATCCCAGCGTTTCCACGGTATGATTGAGATTAATCGCTCTGACCTGAAAATCGCTGATGTTCTTTTTTCTTCCGGGAGCAATCACCTGAAACTTGATCAGCGGTTCCTTCACGCTGGGAATTTTCGAGAAATCCGGCCAGATGACGTTATTAAACAGGTGGCGATGAATGCTCTCGATAATCCCCTTGCTGCTTAAAATCACCAGAGGCTTCTTCCGCTTGCCGTAGTAAAGATTATCGGCCAGAAACGCGATGTCCCGAATATGATCCAGATGCGCGTGGGTGACGAAAATATATTCAATGCGCAACTGCTCTTCCAGCGTCAACGCCTGAGTCACCGTACCGGCATCAATCAAGATATTTTTCTCGAGTAAAAAACTGGTAATATTATGATGGGGCAGTTGAGAACCGTGGCAACCTAACACCCGTATTTTCATGTAAAGCTCCTAGCTATCCATGATCATGGAATACGTTGTTCTTCTTTCATGTTCTTCGTGTTTAATTATCATACCTTCAGAGCACTGGCAATTGTTTTATGATCCCGCAACGATATTTCATCCGGCATGATCAGGAAGAACTCACGCCTGTTGGCAACTCTGCGGTAGACAAAATCATATTGAATTAAACTTCAATTCATGTCAGATTATTTGAGATGAAGAGACGCGGGCTTAAGTCAAAAAGTCTTAATCAAAAAGTGTTTACCCCAGCATTCATACCGGGAGGTAAAGCATGGAACGTTTGGAAATCGACTTTTTGGATCTGGAGCGCGAAATCATCCATTACATCAACCAGAGTTCAACATGGGTGCTGGCCACGGCGGCAGGCCCCCATGTGACCGCGCGAACGGTTTTTACCGTCAGCAATGGTGTGGTGATTTTCTTTATGACGGATAAAAATTTTCTAAAATACAAACAAATGACCATGAATCCCACTGTCGCCTTGTGCCGGGAAAATTATTCCATCGAAGGAAAAGCCAAAGAGATCGGCTCCCCCATGGATTCAAAAAATTCAGCCGTCGGCAGTTTGTACCGGCAACATCATCCTCTGGCTTACAAAAGATTTGCCGTATTGAAAACCGAAACCTTCTTTGAAATTCATCCCACGCAGATATCCATCTGGAAGCAGACGGACAGACAAACATATAGGGACACGCTCCAGATCATCGCTAAAAAGGCTTACCGCGATCAGTACATGACATATTCATTGTAAAGGAGATCGATCTTATGCCGAATATCAGCGCGACTGTTACCAATTATCAGTATGAATTTCGGGCCATGAACGGCGAAAACGCCGCATTCCTTTACCTGTTCGACGCGGGCAATAAGCTGCTTTGCATGGCGGCTTTCGTGGAACGCACCGGCGTCCTGCCCGGCCCCCGCCAGGGGCTCAATGGAACGGTTTTTTTGAGCTTCCATCGGGACGATCTGCAATCCGTCATCGATATGCTACGCAATGAAAAGCCCGTCATGTTCAACTGGTCTGCCGATAATCAATCGGCGCAGATCACCACCGGCAAGGAACCCGTCGGGGAAGAAGAAGGCAGGCACATCGCTTCGGTCTTCGCCGCTTCAAAAACCGCCGCCCGCAAAAGCGCGGCAAAAACGGCCGGCAAAAAACAAAAGAAAACAACAAAAATAAATAAAAGCAGGGGAAAATAAATGAGTCGCTGGAAGTTATGGGCTGGAGGATTGATACTGGCATTGATTGCAATGGCTGTTTTATATACGTGGTTGACGCTCACCTGGAGTTTTTCGTCAGGCGAGCGGGTCGGCTATGTGCAGAAACTCTCCAAAAATGGCTGGATCTGTAAAACATGGGAAGGGGAAATGGCCATGGTCACCATGCCCGGCGCCATCCCCGACAAATTTCTGTTCAGCATCCGGGACGATAAAGTGGCGGATCGCATCAATCAGCTTGCCGGTAAACGCGTCTCGCTGACCTACGAACAGCATAAAGGCATTCCGACAACCTGCTTCGGCGAGACACAATACTTCATCATGGATGTACGGCTCGTACAGTAGCTATTGACTTTTTCCTTTTTAATCCCTAGATTGAAGAAAAAGTAAGGATTTAAAGCTATGCCTATTTATGAATTTCAATGCGACAAGTGCGGGAAACAATTTGAAGTCGTGACATTAAGCCTCAGTGAAAAGCCCAAAACCGTCTGCCCGAAATGCAAATCGAAAAAAGCCAGTAAACTGATCTCCAAAGTCGGAAAACAAAAATATTCGTGGGCGCATTCCGCAAGCTCGACAAGCTCAGACTCAGCGAGTTCCGGGTGCTCATCCTGCTCATCATCGAATTGTTCGTCCTGCGGACACTGATTCCAGCGAGGGGGCAATCAACCCGGATGGAAGGCCCGGAAATTGACGGATTATATGAAGGTGCTATCATTACATTGACGTAACGTATTTCGGGATTTTTAACACTCGCCGCCTCCTTCGGACATTTTTTCATTGATTTTGATTCCGCCATGCAAGACAGACCACCTTTAAGTTCTGCCAGCGGCGTTGTATCCCGTTCCTTTTCATTATAGCGCCGCCGCTTCGACTTACGGTGTTAAGTAACAGCTCGTCGGCTGTTGTGGTTATGTTTCTTGAACATTAACCCGTTTAACAGAAAGGAGAAAGCGTATGAGCAGTATCTATAAAGTGATCGAAATTATCGGGGGCAGCGATAAATCATGGGAAGACGCGGCCAAAAAAGCCGTGGAAACGGCGGCAAAAAGCCTGAAGGACATTCGGATTGCAGAAGTCAAGGAACTCGATATGCGAGTCGACAAAAACAAAGTGGTTGAATATCGCGTCAAACTGAGAGTGTCGTTCAAGTATACACCCGGTTAAAAAACGGCGGTCGGGACAAACCTCACGCCCGATTGCACAACTCCCGGAAAGCATTTGAAGCGGCGGACAGGCACCCCGTCGCTTTAAGTGCTCTTCTTCCCCTCTGATTCGACAAACATTTAAAACTGAATCCCGCCGGCGATAAACATCGCAATGCCCCGGCGCACGATCATCACGCCGATGGCCGCGAGCAACAGGCTGATGATTTTAGAAAGAGCCTTCGAACCGGTTTTCCCGAGGACCCGGTTGATCAGCGGCGCCATTAAAAACATGCCGCCGGCAATCAGAATATTTGCTGCAAGGGCCAGAGAGGTGATCACCGCGCTGTGTTCGTTGATCAGCAGCAGGGATGTGGTAAGCACCGCCGGCCCCGTAATCAGCGGAACGCCAATCGGCACGGCGCCCACGCTGTCCGGATCAACCACGAGAAGTTTCTTCTCCGCGGCCAGAATGTCCCGAATGGAAATGACGAAAAGGAGCGTCCCGCCGGCAATCATGAAATCGGCGACGCTGATGTTGAGCAGTTTGAAAATTCCCGTACCGACCGCAATAAACACAAGCGCCACCACCAGAGCCGTAATCATCGACTGCAGAATAATCTTCTGAACCAGCTTCTTTTCCATGCCCTCCGTCAGATTGATAAACAGGGGCAGAAGGCCGATAGCATCCACCGCCACAAACAGAGGGACAAAACACAGCCAGAATGATTTCATCTTCTTTAATCCTTCCCGCAAACGCCTGCTTTAAAGTTACAAGGCAGGGGGTCAACTCTCTTGCGTTTTCTCCTTTATACGAGACAGTGAGATAAATAATCAAGTCCCGTTTCGTATTATATGAAGCTTTCATAGCGTTTCGGGCATCTCCGGCAAAGGGAATAAGGCCGCAACCCGAAATTCTTTCTGAACGCCCGATACTCCGGGGACTTCCAAATGGCCGGCAGCAACTCGTCGTCAAGGTTGCCAAAGATGATCTTATGATATTCATCCTCTTCTCCCTCGCCTGCATGAAACGATTTCGAAACCGGAATATTGCTGAATACGCAGGGAGAGACGCTTCCGTCAGACGAAACAAACAGGGCCCGGCGCGGCTTTTCGGTGCAGGCCCGACCTTTTTCGGCATGTAAAACCAAATTGTAAAAGAGGCCAAGCCCTTTCTTTTCGGCTTCTGTTTCCAGTTGATCCAAGATGGATTTCAGCTCCCGATATTCGGCCTGACTTCCCGGCGAAAGACTCTCACGCCGGAGATCTCCGTGTGGAACAAAATCGAGTGTACTGATGACCACCTGTTGTGTTCCGGTCTCTGCCAGCGCCGGGACAAGCTTATCGATGTCAGACAGATGGGAACGAAGCAGAAGGTAGGCCACACTGATGGCCGGCGTTTCAACCCGCAACGCTTTTTTTCGCGCGGCAAGATCGGAAATGGCCTGGAGAATTCGGGAAAACTGTGTGCCGCTGCGCGCCAGATCGTTCTTTTCACCAATGCCCGTAAGCGAAAAGGCGACATGATCGATCCCGCTTTTGACCAGTTGATCAATTCTCCGGCGATTGAGCAACATTCCATTGGTGGTGGTTCCCACCTTGCAGCCGGTCTTTTTGGCCAGAGCGATCATCTCGAAAAGATGCGGATGCAAAAAAGGCTCGCCCCATCCCTGGAGGTGAACCATCTTTGTATAAGCAATGACCGGCAACAACGCCTTAAAGTTTTCAAGGGAAAGATCGCGGTTATCCCAGCCGTCACGGTAAGTCGTCCTCGGACAATAATGGCAACGGGCATTGCATCGCGTTGTCACTTCGATCTGCATCCATTCCAACTGGATCATGGTCTGCATGTCCCACCATTTTTTCAAATGGCGGGTCAGAAAAGATTTTTGCCACATGCTTGTCATGTTCTGCTTACCATATGCTTCATTGGAACAAACAATCGATTCTGATTTAGATGCTTTTGTCGCCTATAAGCACAACTCCGAAACTGATTTCATTTTTTGACATAATTATGCTTATCCGCCAAATTAAACAAGCATTTATGTCAGAGTCTTTATGCGCCATCAAAGTTGCGCACCTGTGATTTGACGAATTATAGTTGACGAAATCAACTAATTATGAGATCAAAATCACCGATAGGACGATCACGGGAGGATACAGTATGGACGAACAGACGAATCAACTGGCCGGACTCCTTGAAGATATGATGTACGACTTCGGCACGCACAGCATGAGCAGCAATTGCTGCGAAAACATTTCGCATGGCGAGTTTCGAGCCCTGCGTGCCGTGTCGCGTTTGGACAAGTGCACGATGCAGGACATCGCTAAAAGTGTAGCCGTGACCAAAAGCGGCGCGACGCGAATCGTCAGCCGCCTGGAAGAGAAAAAACTGATCCACCGAGTGCAAGATCAAAATGATGCGCGTATCTGCTGTGTCCAATTGTCACAAGAAGGAAAATCACTGCTGTCAAGAATAACGGAAGAACCCGGAAAGAAAATGGCGGCGGTCTTGGGCGCTATGGTCCCCGACATGCGGCAAATCCTTCTCATTGGTCTGCGTGCCTTTGCGGAGACCGCGATGAATCAAAAAGCAAGTGATAACAAACCATCAAAATCGTCTTAAGTTAAAAGAAGAAGAACTGCCAAAGAAACAAGTTGAAATATTCAACTATCATAAATCATGGATATTGGAGGTTGTATCAATGTTTGGTTTGAATAATTTTATTACAGCCGGAAAATTCTTTTTAGTCATCGCCGGTGAGCTTGTCCTGATATTTGTCGCCGTTTCCTTCATCATTGGATTACTGATGGAATATCTGCCGCCGTCCCGTGTTCGGGATTTTCTGTCCAACAAATTTACATGGGTGCAGTATTTCCTGGGCGCGGGCCTAGGCGCGCTCACCCCATTTTGCTCCTGTTCCACTGTACCTATCACAGCGGGGCTGCTCAAAGGCGGCGTGCCGTTTGGCCCCACCATGGCGTTTCTCTTTTCCTCACCGGTACTGAACCCGATCATTATCGCGTTATTGCTTTCACTGCTGGGTATTAAGGTTACGGTTATTTATGTCATCGTTACCTTTTTCGGGTCCATGGCTATGGCGGCGCTGCTATCGAAGCTGGGGATGGAAAGGCAGGTTAAACCGCTATTGAACATTGAAGCATCGTGTTGTGCGGCCACGTCCCCTTCAGATACGGTAACCTTAAAAACCCAGCCGGCGGCAACCGGGTGCTGCTCTTCAGACAACGCGCCACCCCTGACGCTAATCACTTTGCCGACCATTGAAGCATCATCATGTTGTTCCGTCAATCTTGAGCCGGTCGCCGCCCCGCCTGTGCCATTCAAGCAAAAGCTGAAAAATGCATCGATTACCGCTGTTGACACCTTTAAGGGTGTGTTCTGGTATCTCCTTTTGGGAGCAGGCATTGGCGCTTTCATCTATGGTTTTTTCCCACAGGACCTCGTCGTCAGATTGGCGGGGCCAGGTAATCCGTGGTCCATTCCCATTGCCGCGCTGATAGGCGTGCCCATGTATATTCGGGCGGAAACCGTTATTCCAATCGCTGCCGCCCTTGTGGGCAAGGGTATGGGTGTTGGCACCGTTCTCGCGCTGGTTATCGGTGGCGCGGGCGCAAGCATTCCGGAACTGATTATTCTGGGTTCCATGTTTAAAAAGAAATTGATCATTGCTTTCGCGTTGAATGTTTTTGTCATTGCCGTCGTAGCTGGTTATCTTGTGGATGTTTTGATATATTGATACCAAATAAATTCAGGTAAAGGTCATCATGCCCCAACGCATGCCTCAAAAACACCAGGAGATTCTCTCCATTATCCAGGAACTGACCAAGGCGGTGCGCTGCTGCCGTCAGGACGGAATATGCTGCGAAGACATATCGGTGACCCAGTTCACGATCCTCGACGCCATTGCCGGATGCCGGGAGCTGGACATGTCCATGTTGAGCAAGGTCCTTTCCGTAGATAAAAGCACAACAACGCGCCTGGTCGCGCCGCTGATCATACGCAAGCTCGTGGTCAAAGACAAGTCACGTAAAGACTTGAGGATGGTCCTCCTCAAGCTGACCAATGAAGGCAAAACAACCCATCAAAGAATCCATCAATGTCTTGCATCCTTCGTCCGGGCCATTCAGGCGGAAATTCCCGATGATAAGAAAGAAATGAGCATTGAGGGTGTCCGCATTTTTCTTCGCGCCTTGCAAAATGTTTCCGAAAGACATCCGGAAATTACGACCATTGATACCGGCGTTAAACGGTCATCAGATAGTCCTTTTCAACAGCATTAAATTAGCGCATTCATATACCACGTGCAGAGCAATGGGCGAGGATTAATCTAATATTTTATCCTCTGCAAACAGTAGTCCTCAACACGAGCGAACGGCTGATCGCATTTTCCTCAATCAAAAAAACTGTACTTTTGGGTAGTTGTATGCTTAAAAAATACTATGTTATATATAACATAGTATTGATCACAAACATGAAAGTTATAATTATTTCAGATGAGTAAAGCAAAATTAGGGATGGGTTTCCTAAGCGGTCTTGTTATTGGCCTACTCGGTGGTCTTATCGGTCTAGGCGGGGCTGAATTCCGTCTTCCTTTATTAATAGGTATATTCAGTTTCGGCCCCCTTGAGGCCTTAATCTTAAACAAGGCTATGAGTCTTATCGTAGTGTCGGTCGCTTTGCCTGCAAGGGCGCAGTCTGTTCCTTTTGACACGCTTGCGCAGCATTGGGTGATTATTGTCAATTTACTCAGTGGAAGCATAATCGGCGCCTGGGTTGGGGCCGGATGGGCAACAAAAATGAGGTCGGCAAAACTTTATCGAGTCATTGCTATCCTGCTTGTCGTGGTGGCTATAATCTTGATGGTTGGTCATGACTCTCACGGAAACAACAGATCCCTTTTTACTGGTCATATTTTACTTGTAGCAGGTACGATCACCGGCTTTGGGGTTGGTATATTTGCCTCCTTACTCGGTGTTGCCGGTGGTGAAATACTGATTCCAGCAATAGTCCTCCTGTACGGTATTGATATTAAAATCGCAGGTAGTCTTTCTCTGGCCATCAGTTTGCCAACCATGTTAACAGCCTTTACCCGCTACAGCAGAGACAAGAGTTTTGTTGTAATCAAGCAACATATTGGATTTGTGTTCATCATGGCGGTTGGATCGGTAACCGGAACGTTCATGGGTGGAAAGTGGCTCGGCGTATTTCCAAGCCATATTCTGCTTCCTGTCCTATCAGTTATACTCCTAACCTCTTCATATAAGATTTGGCAGCATAAAAATAACACCGGATATAAACAATATTGCAGAGATCATATTTTGATTTTGAGCAAGAATAAAAAAGGTGAAATTGAATGAATAAGTTATGCGTGTTTTTGCAAGTCATAATGGTATCGGCTTTATTTTTCGCATCTGCCGCACATGCAGGGATGGTCAGTATCACTGCCGCATCGGATTTGCAATACTGCATGAAGGACATTGTTGATGCCTTTGAAGCAAAAAATCCCGGTGAAAAGGTAAAGTTAGTATTTGGTTCATCAGGAAAGGCATTTTCTCAGATTGAGGCCGGCGCACCCTACGATATGTATTTTGCCGCTGATGTTGCCTATCCGCAAAAACTTCGTAAAGATGGCTTTGCCATATCAGAACCAAAGCCTTATGCTATCGGTCGTATGACCCTCTGGGTAAAGAAAAGCAGCGGGCTTGATCCAAACAAAGGAATTCAATTGCTCTTCGATCCCCGGGTTAAAAAGATTGCTATTGCGGACCCGGCCCATGCGCCTTACGGACGTATTGCTGTGGAAGTTATGAAACACTACAAAGTCTATGAGCAAGCCGAAAAAAAGTTTGTCCTTGGAACCAATATCCAACAGACTGCCCAGTTTATCCAAAGTGGCGCCGCTGATGTTGGTTTTATCGCTTATTCCCTGGCGCTGGCCCCGGTTCTGGAAAAAGAGGGCAAATACATGTTATTTCCCGCTTCTTCTCATGTCGAAATCACACAGGCGTATGTTTTGCTGAAACCTGCCGCCAATAACAATACTGCTCAATTATTTGAAGAATTTGTAGGCAGTGCGGACGCGCGTAAAATTTTTAAACGCTACGGTTTTAAACTGCCAAATGAATAAACTATCAGGAACCATCACATCGATCAGCACCAATGATTCACTTTGTCTCCTTGAATTGGTTGCATCAGGTATTGTTATAGAAATGGTGCTTTTTGATCTGAAACCGGAATTTGTGATCGGCACCAAAGTTAACATTCTCTTCAAAGAGACCGAGGTTGCCATCGGTGTTAACTTCAGCGGTGAAATAAGCTTCTGCAATCGTTTGCCCGCCCGGATCACGTCAATCCGTAGAGGCAAGATTCTTTCATATATAACCATGCAAAACGACGCCGGAGAATTGGCAAGCGTCATTACCACAAAATCCGCTGACCGGCTTAATCTACAAGAAGGGCTGGATGTCACGGCGATAGTCAAGTCAACTCAGATATCAATGGATGCTTACCATGACGATTAACCCGGCTCCTCTTTTATTGACACTGAAACTGGCGACTTTTACCACAGGTATTCTTTATATCATTGGTTTGCCGATCGCCCGGTTTCTCTCTGAAACAAAATTTCGATTTAAGCCGGTTTTAGAGGCAGTGCTGGCTCTGCCCCTTGTTTTGCCGCCGTCAGTACTTGGATTTTATTTCTTGCTGGCTTTCAGCAAGACCGGCTTCCTTGGCGAAACATGGCAAAAGCTCTTTGGGCATCAACTGGCTTTCACGTTTGACGGTCTTTTAATCGGATCGGTGATCTTCAGTCTCCCCTTTATGATACATCCGTTACAGGCCGGTTTTAATGCTGTACCGAAACGACTGAGCGAGGCAAGCTATTCTCTCGGAAAATCAAAACTGGAAACACTTTTCAGGGTTGTTCTTCCTTCCATGAAAGGGTCCCTTCTGACCGGCGGCGTGCTGGCCTTTGCCCATACAGTTGGAGAATTTGGCGTTGTCCTGATGATAGGCGGCAGCATTGAAGGCGAGACCAAGGTGGCATCAATAGTAATCTATGACCTGGTGGAGTCGCTTGATTATCATTCGGCCCACATGTACGCCGGAATCCTCTTTGTCTTTTCACTCATCATTTTGTTGACCGTATATACCGTCAACAAAAGGCTGGATGTTTAATGATTAACCTTTCTGCAACAAAAAAACTGATGGGAGCAGACGGTCCCTTTGAGCTGTCGGTTGATTTTTCTCTGGAACAGGGAACTTTGCTCACGCTGTTCGGGGTATCCGGGAGCGGAAAAACGACGTTGCTACGTATCCTGGCCGGCCTGGAAAAGCCGGAATCAGGACGCATAGAGGTTAATAAGCGGGTCTGGTTCGATAGCAATCAAGGAATCGACCTGCCCCCTCAGAAACGAAGCATCGGTTTTGTTTTTCAGGATTATTCACTATTCCCGACAATGACTGTACGGGAAAATCTGAGATATGCTCAAAAAAAACGGAATGACTCAAAGATTTTAGACATTCTTGACCTTACCGGATTAAGCGAGTTACAGGGACGCTATCCTGCGACCCTATCCGGCGGCCAGCAACAACGTGTCGCGCTGGCCCGTGCCATAGTCAGGGAGCCGGAAATTCTTCTTTTGGACGAACCGCTGTCGGCGCTTGATACAGAAACGAGAATAAGACTTCAAGATGAAATTCTAAGGATTCACAATACCCTTGGTTTAACGACTATCCTGGTTTCCCACGATAGACAGGAGGTATTCAAACTTTCCGATGGCGTTGCCCTCATCGACAAGGGCCGGATTCTTCGCCATGGTGCAACGCTTGATATGTTTATTGATAAACCCACATCAAATAAGTTTTCTTTTGTGAGCACCATTCTCAATATCAGGAAGGTTGATGCCATTTATCTTGCGGTGATCGGCGTGGGTAATGAACTGGCGGAGGTTGTGTTGTGTGAAAGTGATTTACAGGATTTAAAGATTGGTGACGATGTGCTTGTTGCTTCAAAGGCGTTTAATCCGATTGTTAAAAAATTGTAACCTGCTTCTTGATGGTGATGGGTAATCAAAAATCAGTGAAGTCAACATCAAGCACCATACGGGTAGTCCTTTTCAACAGCATTAAATTGACGCATTCAATATACTATGTGCAGAGCGTCGTAACCGAGTTCTTGAATGCCAGGTGTGGTTAAATGCACAAAAAGTCAATATCTGAGCCGAATTTACTGGGGCTTCTGGATGATCGCAACCATGAAGCCTCTTATGGCTGTGATCAGGAATGGTTTCCCACAGCATGGCGTCGTCCTGCGGGATGCGGCCCATCTGTAGCATGCAGTATGATCCTAACACAGAGGATAAAAACACGGCCTTAATAGATATTTTGGATGAAGGGCTGGTTAAAAAATTGACCTTTCGCTCTGGCACAAGACTACAAACTTTGGGGGCGGCTTTGTCTATTTTACAGATGCGCCTGATACGGTAAAATCGTCAATTCAAAATAGCATGAATCGTTAGGGTGGTTTTGGATTGAATGTGTGGTTATGAGATTCCGCCAGTAAAGGTTGAAAGGCTATCAACTGAGAAATGAACACCGTGTTTGAAATAAATAATCATTACAGACAGACAAAGGGCCTTTGGGGCAAGTTTTCTCTTTTTTCAAAAAAACGACCTCTAACCAAAATCTATATTGAACCTACCACACAGTGCAATCTTAAATGCCGTACTTGCATACGAAATTCCTGGAATGAAACTATCGGATCCATGGACATGACCATCTATCGAAAGTTGCTCTTTGATCTGAGAGCATTTCCTTCTTTGCATACGATGGCATTTTGGGGAATCGGGGAGCCTCTAGCACATCCTGAAATTGTCAACATGATTGCTCTTGCGCATGAAATGGGTCTGAAAACAGAGGTTATCACTAACGGCCATCTCCTCACTAGAGATGTGGCAAAAGGGCTGATAGAAGCCGGGTTGGATACGCTTGTTGTTTCCTTGGACGGAACAACGCAGACATCATATGAAGTAGTCCGCACTGGCGGCAACCTGATGCTCGTCGATGAGAACGTTAGGGAAATTAACATGATGCGTACAAGGATGCACAGGAAGAATCCCGTTGTCGGTCTGGAATTTGTTATGATGAGAAGCAATATCGGTCAAATTCCCGACCTCGCCGAAAAAGCACGAATTCTGGAGGCGGGATTTATTATACTGTCGAATCTGCTTCCGTGTACGGAAGACATGAAAGATGAAATTCTATATTGGATACCCGGCACATTCGGAAACGAACAAAAACCGTCGTTTTTTACGCCCGATCTTATACTGCCCAGTATGGATATGCACGACGAATACCTCTCGCCGCTTCAATCTCTCGTGGAAAGGCTTAACAGACACATGCCGGAAGTAAGAATAATGGACAACCCTGAAGACGACTGTCCGTTTATTCAGAAAGGATCCGTGGCAGTCACATGGGCCGGAGACGTAAGCCCGTGCATACCACTAATGCATTCATATCAATGTTACGTGCTCGGCAGAAAAAAGTTCATCAAGCGGCATTTAGTCGGCAATGTGGCGCAGGAGACAATGGCCGATATCTGGAACAAGGATCATTATCGGGAATTTCGGAAAAAGGTAAGAAAGTTCGATTTTTCGCCCTGTTTGCACTGCGGCGGGTGCGATTACGTCGAAACAAACGAGGAAGATTGTCTTAGAAACATCCATCCTGTGTGCGGCGATTGCCTCTGGTCAAAAGGCATCTTGTTGTGCCCCTAATCTTTTCCACATTAATAAGGACATGCCGAGATAATCGTCACAGTTCAAAACCGTGATCGTTTTGCTTTTCACAGTATTCAAAATTTCTTATTCCGACGATGACGTCCGTATGGAGACGGAATCCTCAGTTGGCGATGCCCGCAGGCTTCAATATATTATTCAAAACGTATGTTGTTCAGGTACACCTCATATTCTTTTATCCCCTTTTTGAAGGTTGTAATTCTGGTCGGCAGGGTTTTGTATTTATAAACAGGCCGAAACTCAAGTATGGGGGCGTCAGCTTGATTGAGGTCTACTTCCACTTCCTTGGAAAAGTCATCAGCGGGCAACCCGAGGAATACTTGGTGCGTTCCGGGGCGCAGTTGGATCTTTTTCTCCAGGAAGTATTTAACACCTTCTCCCGCATCGGGATCATGACTTGTCTTGCCATCCTGGTCGTAGAGCGGCACACTTTCTTTTTGCCCGACAACTTTCCAGGTCGCCGCCTGTCCATCGATGTTGATCACGAACGGATAGCCGGGTTTTCCGTGAACTGATTCTGTTGATTCCAACGCATAGTATCCTTCCAGATGGGTCTTAATCGTTGCTTTGATCGTAAGAATAGCAAAACCCCGTGCCGGCATGGCGCTGTTTTTGATTTCCGTAAAAACATTAGCGCGTTGGCTCTGTGCGTTCTGGCGAATTATCTGTGACGTTCCCATACATCCTATTAAAAGCAGGCTCATTAAGCCTGCCAGCAGAATCATGATTACTTTTTGCATATTTTCTCCTTTATAAAGTCTACATTTCTTCTTCAATTTTTCTTGTCTCAAACCAACTATAAACGGAGGGAATGATCAACAGCGTTAACAGTGTGGAAGTGATTAACCCGCCCACCACAACGGTAGCCAACGGCTTTTGAATTTCCGAACCGGTCCCGGAAGCCAGCAGCATGGGAATCAAACTAAAAATTGCGATGGACGCGGTCATTAATACCGGGCGCAACCTGTCCAGGCTTCCTTTCCGGATGGCTTCCGGCAATTCCAGCCCTTCATCGCGTAATTGCGAAATGCGCGATACCAGCACAAGCCCGTTTAAGACGGCAACGCCGAACAGGACAATGAAACCCACCGACGCCGGAACGGACAAATACTGCCCGGAAAGAAAGAGAGCAAAGACACCGCCAATCAACGCAAACGGCAGATTGGAAATCACCAGAAGCGACAAACGAATCGATCGAAACGTAACGTACAGGAAAAGCAGAATCAGGCCGATGGCTACAGGGCCGATAATCATCAGTTTGTTCATGGCCCGCTCTTGATTTTCAAATTGTCCCCCCCAGGTCAGATAATAGCCGGCAGGCAGTTTCACCTGCTCTTTGATCTTTTGCTTCGCTTCCGCCACAAAACCGCCGATATCTCTACCGCTGATATTCATTTCTATGCCGATTCTGCGAATCCCATCCTGACGGCTAATCTGGACCGGTCCTTCAATGATTTTTATTTCAGCCACCTGTTCGAGGGGAACATTCACGCCCGATTTTGTAGTGACCAATATGTTTTTGATCGCTTCGATGGAATTTCTTTTTTCTTCCGGCAGACGAACGGTGATGTCGAAGTTCCGGTTCTCTTCATAAAATTGCGAAGCGGACTTTCCGGCCACGGCTATTTCAATGACGTTTTGCACATCACTGATATTGAGGCCATAACGCGCTATTTTCCCCCGGTCGATATTGACCGTCAGATAGGGCTGCCCTGACACTTTTTCCGCGGCTAAATCGGCGCCACCCTCAATGGAAGACAGAACGCGCGCGATTTCCGCCGACTTGCTATTCAACACGTCAATATCTTCGCCAAACAGCTTGACGATCAGTTGTGCGCGTGTTCCGGCCACCAGCTCGTCAATCCGGCACTGGATGGGCTGGCTGAAGCCGAAAGAGATTCCCGGAATGGATTCCAGAGACTCGCGCATTTCATTGGTCAGATCTTCTTTGGAAATATCCCGTTTCCACTCGCTCCTGGGTTTAAATATTCCGACGTAACCGGTTTTGTCCGTTCCCCGGGTATCAAGCGCCACGCCGGTTTGCCCCGTGCGCGAGACGACCGTTTCCAGCTCTTCAAACTGCATGAGCTTCTGAGCGGCACGCTGATTGACCTCCATCGCCGTCGCCAGAGAAACACCGGGAAGCATCGCCACATCCATGTCAAACGAGCCTTCATCCATCGTCGGGATAAACTCCGTCCCCAGGCGGGTGAACAAAAATAGAGAAATCACCAGAAAAACGCCTGCAATACTTAAGACTATTTTTTTCTTGTTCATGGCATATTCCAGAAGCGGCAAATAGCCTTTCTTGGCATACTTCATGATGACGCTTTCTTTTTCCGGCTGCGGTTTCAGAAACAGGATGCAGAGCACTGGAACGACAAATATCGAAAGCAGCAGGGATGCCAAAAGCGCGATGGCGACCGTGATGGCCAGCGGGCTGAACATCTTTCCCTCAATGCCTTCCAGTGAAAGAATCGGAATGAAAGTAAGCGCAATGATCAGTTCGCCGAAAATGCTGGGCTTGCGGACTTCCATCACGGCTTTGAGGACGGTGTTCAACTTGGGACGCCTGTCTCCCGCATCACTCAAATGCCTCTGCACATTTTCAACCTGGATAATGGTTGTATCAATGATCATGCCGATAGAAATGGCAAGCCCTCCCAGCGACATCAGATTGGCGCTGATCCCCGCAAGTTTCATCACAACAAATGTCGCAAGCAGTGACAAAGGCAGGGCCAGCAAAACGACAAAACTGCCCCGGAAACTGTTGAGCAGCAGATATAAGATAATTAAAACCAGGATGGCGCCTTCGACGAGCGCTTTACTGACCGTGCCGACACTGGCGCTTACAACATCGCTTCGGTCATAGTATGGAACGATCTTAATGCCATCCGGCAGCATATTATTTTCATTCATTTCTTTTACTTTTTGGGCCACCCGCTGCACGACATCCCGGCTGTTTTCGCCGCGCATCATCATCACGATGCCGCCGACGGCTTCATCCTTACCGTTTTTCATGGCCGCGCCCATGCGGACAGCTTCGCCGGTTTTCACTTGCGCCACATCTTTGATGTAGGTCGGCGTTCCGCGTTCGGACTTCAAAACAATGTTTTCGATGTCACTGACGTTTCTGATCAACCCGACGCCGCGAACGATAAACTGATCGGTATTACGTTCCAGAATATTGCCGCCGACGTTTTGATTATTGTTGCCGATGGCGGAATAGACCTCATCCACCGAGATGGAATACTTCACCAGTTTCTCCGGCGATACGATGACCTGGTAATGCTTGAAGTATCCGCCGAAGGAATTAATTTCGTTCACCCCGGCAACGCTTTTCAATTGCGGCGTAACGACCCATTCCTGTAAAGTTCTCAGATTGGCCAGGTACGCTTTTTTTTGTTCAGCATCGGCCGGTATTTTCCCTTCGAGGGTGTATTGATAGATTTCCCCCATCGCCGTACCGATCGGCCCCATGGCAACATTCACACCTTTGGGAACTTTTTCCCGGGCTTCGGCCAATCGTTCAAAAACCAGTTGTCTTGCAAAGTAAATATCGACCTTATCCTTGAAAACGATGGTAACGATGGAAAGGCCGAACTTGGTGACCGAACGCATCTGTTCAATATCCGGCAAGCCGCGCATGGCTGTTTCAATCGGATAAGTGACATTTCGCTCAATCTCAATGGCGGATAATCCGTCGGCGTGGCTGATGACTTCCACTTGATTGTTGGTGACATCCGGGAACGCATCAATCGGCAATTTGTAATAGGAATACAAGCCGGCCGCGATGATTAAAAGTGAAACAAATATAACCATCCCTTTTTGCTTTAATGTGTAGGCAATAATTTTTCCCAGCATCAGTGCGCATCCCCCTCAAGTTCACCTTTTTTGAGCTCCGATTTCAGGGTGAAGCTGCCTTTGACGGCGACCATCTCGCCTTCCTTGAGACCGGCTTTAATTTCCATCTTTTCGCCTAGTGTTCTGCCGGTCTCGACATCCCTTCTTTTAAATGTATTGGGGGCAATCCGGACGAAGACGTAACGCAGAGCGCCTTCGATCTGCACGGCTTCTTCCGGAATCGCAATCAGTCGTTCAGTCCCGCCGCTTGCGGAATCCGCAGTGACGGTCGCAAACATGCCCGGCTTTAAAAGTCCACCGGCATTGTCGATGGTGACTCGCGCTTTTTCGGTTCTTGTTTTCTCATCTACGACATCAGAGATGTAGGATATTTTCCCCTTGAATGCTTTATCAGGAAACGCAGTCGCTGTGACTTTTACGTTGGCGCCTGTCTTGAGTCGCGACATATCTTTTTCATAAACATCAATCACCACCCAGAGCGTTCGGAGATCGGCGACCATAAAGAGCATCTTTTCGGGATTCACAATCTCCCCGTGAGTAACCGCCTTTTCTATGACGACTCCGCTTAAAGGCGACACAACCGGGATCAGAGGATGGCCGCCGTTGCCCTGAGAAGCGGCGTACTGCGCCACATTGATGCCCGCAAGCCGGAAACGCTCCCGGGCCAGAGAAATATCCGCTTCCGCTTCTTCCAGCTCCTGCCTTGATTTCAGCACATCTTTTTCCGGCGATATTTTTTGCTGAAACAGGGTTTCCTCCCTCTGGAGGTTCTTTCTTGCCAGTGCTACTTTTCCCTGCGCCTTTCGATAGTCGCTCCAAATTTGATCCAGTTCCACGCTGTCGATATAGGCAAGAACCTGCCCCTTTTTCACCCTGCCGCCCTGCGATGCGAATATATTTACAGCCTTTCCGGTAACCCGCGCGCTGATTTTAGCAGTTCGGTCCATGTTCATTTCGATTGCCGCTGTCGCCGAATAGGGAAGCGATACCACTTCGAGAGCCACCGGCTTGACTTCTATTCCTGAAGACTTCTGCACAGCCTGCGATAACGTGACCACGCCATGTTCTTCCATTTTTTCCTTTTCAGAATGGTCGGATTCGTGCTTTTCCGACGCTTCTTTCGCCCGTCCCTCTTCATGCGCTTCCTTTTTCTCACATCCCGTCAACAGAACAACAAATCCCAGAAAAAGGAAGATGGCAACCAGCAGACCCTGTTTTATTATATTTCTATGGTGTTTGATCATTTCAGGGAACCCCCTATGGTTTTTTCTATTGCGTTTAGCGCCAACTGCGTCTTCATCTGTGCTTCAATATAGGCAAACTGGACCTCAATGGTTTCCTTTTGCGCAAGCCGCACCTCAAAGAAGCCGACCTTGCCTTCCTTGAAGGCCAGGTTCAGGAGATTCAAATTTTCAGCGGCTTTTACAATAATTTCTTTCTTGAAAAGGGTCATCTCTTCGATAGCGGCCGCCAGGTCGCTATGCGCCTTTTCAACATCGCGCTCTATTGTTTTTTGCAGTCCGGCAGACTTAATCTTTGCGCCTTCAGCGCGCGCATAGGCTTCTTTCCTTTCTGCCTGCTTCCTGTCGAAAAGGGGGAAGGGAATGGATACTCCCAGCCCTACGACATTGCGCAATTCGTCCCGGTCGTAAAATCCGGAAAGCGTTACATTCGGGACAATTTCTTTTTTAGACAGATTCAGGGCGGCCTTTGTTTTTTCCACTTCAAATACGGTTGCCTTTGCATCCGGACGCCGGGAAGAAGCCAGCTCTTTCATGGCTTGTTTATCAGGCAACGCCGGTGCATCCGACGGCAAATCCCCTTGAAGGGCAAGAGACATATCGGGCGAGCCACCGATCAATCCCTGTAAAACCAGAATGGATTCCCGGTATTCCTTCTCACTTTGGAGAAAGTCCCGCTTGGTTTTGCTCAATTCCACTTCGGCGAGATTTACATCCAGGCCGGATATGTCACCTGCCTGAAATTTTATCTTTGTGTAACCGAGCAGTTCTTCTTTCAGGGAAACGATCTCGCGCATCAGTCCATTTTTCTTTTTCATAGCCAGCGCTTTGGCAAACGCGTTTTTCACTTCGGCAATTAAAACCCGTTCCTTGTCCCTGATTTCGGCTTTTACTCTGCCAACCTCATTTTCCGCGACTGCAATCCTCGATCCTCTCTGGCCGGCAACTTCAAATTCCTGGGAGAGCTTGAAACCGTAATTGGTGTAGGCGCCGCCATCTTCGCCTTCCGGCCTGTCTTTTTTGGAGATATTGCCCTCAAGGGTCGGGTTGTTGCTCAAGAGAAGTTGCGCTTTTTCCAGCCGGCCTGCGGCTGTGCCTTCTTCGAGCCGTATGGCCTGAAGCTCCGGATTTTGGGACAGGGCACTCTCTACGGCTTCTTCAACAGTCATCGAATAAGCCGGCACAGCAAGAAATATCGTTAAAAACACGATAGAAATAAAACGTCGCATTCATTCACCTCGTATAAGATTTGAAATGTGTTTTATGGGGAAAATCGGATTATGCGCTGTAATTATCAGGCGGCTTATCAATGGAAGAATAATATTCAAGCGCAGGCGACAACACCGGCAGCTCGTCACGCTGTAATAGCGGAACCAGAACAGGAAGAGAAGAGACGCAAACAAACGTTACAAAGTTGGCGCATAACGGACACAGCGACCGATGGCATTGATCGCCTGAACTTGATTCTGACGCGCCTTGCGCATAAAAGCTCACATCATTATCTAAATCCGCCAGGTGCCCGATCATGTTTTCATGCCCGGCATGAGTATTGTCTATGCAATCCGCGCAGGCCATCCTGTCAAACAGGGGAACAAGAACATAGACGGCAACCAGGACATAAACCGTAAAAATTTTAATCTTTCGCGACATCATTTGTTCTCATAACAATATCTTGCTTCTAAAATCAAGTGGTCCATTAGAGGCACTGTGAAAGTTTTTAT
Source organism: Smithellaceae bacterium (assembly GCA_963682105.1). GTDB lineage: Bacteria > Desulfobacterota > Syntrophia > Syntrophales > Smithellaceae > UBA8904. The sequence continues at coordinate 4,163,821 of OY821638.1, read as the reverse complement.
AACCGTTATCAAATAAATCTTTCATCACAACTTCGGTTTTTAATATCATCCACTAGAAATAATACCCCATCCGCAGTTCAATGCGATAATCATTTTGCTTTTCACCATATTCCGTATCTCTTGCCCCGGCGATAAAGCCCGTCCGGAGACGGAATTCCCAGTTGGTAAAGCCCGTATAAAGCACCTCCGGCGTCATTGAAAAGCTGCCGTCGCGAAGATTCATCATACCCGTAAGCGCGGGCGTAAAATACAAAATGTCGAAGGGCTCTTTTTGACTGAGGCGAACATACAGATAGTCGGTCATCGCGTTGGCGCGGCCGTAACCGCCTTCGGCCATTTGCTGAGCATTACCCAGAAGCGCCGTGTTTCCGGTGGACAGGTACGCATCGTAACCGCGCGTGATATAGGCATAGTAATTTTTCATCTCATCTTCGCTGAAACCGGCGCCGTTGTGATAGTACTCGATGATCGTCGTCAAATCAAATGATGTCAGATAGCGAATACCCATGAGATAACTGACGGTTTCTCCTTCCGTCAGATGGCGATTTCCGTTTGCGTCCAGAACAATTTTGGGCACATTCCGGACGTAGGCCAGTTCGCCGTGGACCTCAAAATTCGTAGTGATGTTGCGGGAGAAATCGGCCCCGTAGCGGTCCGGTTTACTGCCGCCTGTCAGAAACATCAGGTCAATGTCCGTGTCGTAGAAAAGAAAATAAAACCGCCCGGCGATATTCAGGTTGTTGTTATTGCCGAAATCGCTGTTCACATGATCATAGACGGGAAAGAGGACGGGCGTGAAGGAAAAGGTTTTAAGCGGCCCGTTGAAGCTTTTGATGTAATCAGCCGTGGCGAGAACGTATCCCTCCATCGCCTGTTCCGGTTCATCCGGATCTTTCGGCCTGTCCACAAACGCCGCAGGATTCCAGGCATAACCTTTTCCCCACTTCATCGTTTTCTTCCCCACGTCAATCTTCAAATTGGACAATGGTTTCGCGGAACCATAGAGTTCATAAAACGTCGATCTTTCTGATTCTCCGGAATAGGACGCTTTCAAATCCGTATTGGTCTTGCCGTACACTCGAAAGATACTCTTTTCATAACTTCCTTCCAGTTGGATTTTGCCGTTGGCCTCCAGAAGATTTTGCCCCCGGGGATTGTCGAAAAAACGCAATTTATAGAAGGCCGAATCCCGATCCAGTCCGAAGAGGACAGGCTTGAATTCGACGTATCCTCCTGCAGAATAGGGTTTCTTTTCGGTTTCGGCAGGGTCGAACGTATAGGTCTCCTCGGCCGCCGCCGAAAGCGGGATCAGACAAAACATAAGAAACAGGAAGATAGCCGACAGCCTTTTCATTTATCGTAATGATTCCAGATTCGGCATAAAGGTCAGGGTAAAGACTTCATCCTTAAAATTCTTCTTTTTGACTTTGGCCAAAATCATGACGGACTTGTAACCTTTATAAAGCGGGCTGTCCGTTTCAATCACCGCAGGCCTCACGATGCCGCCCCCAAAATCCTTTACATCCTTGAAATAGAGGGTTTTGATCAGCATGTCTTTCTCAGTCAGGCATTCAATCTTTGTAGGCAGCTTTTTGTCCTTGTCCGCCCAGATTTTGAGCTTGTCATAGGCCACCGTTTTGGTTTTAGCCTTCAGGTAGAGGAGGTATTCCTTCCCCTGCTCATCCACCTTTTCCACATCATATTCCGCCGTGTAGTCCAGTTGCAGAATGTCGGCATTGTTGAAGACGCCGCCCACAACCGACTGGAGACTGGTAATACGGATGGGCTTGCCCACATTGGGGATGTAGAGCCACATGTTGTCTCCCAGACGAAGCGTACTGCGTCCCTTTTCGCTGGCTGGGGCCAAGAAAAGTGACGCAACTTTATCAACGCCCTTCTTCACGGTAAAAAGCGTAAATTCCTTTTTCGCGCCGGAAGGCTCAATGTTGATGAGCTTCCGATAGGACTCGTAAGATTCGGGCGACAGGTTTCTGTCCAGTTGCTCCAGAAGCTTCTTGCCATCCACGGCAAAAGCAGGGCAGGCCATGGACATAATCAACAGGCCAATCAGCAATAATTTTTTCATCATGATTATTCTCCATTGGGGTTAAACATGGCGCAGGGCCTCGATGGGTTCCATCTTCGAGGCTTTGATAGCCGGTTGAAGACTCGCTACCACGGCGACAACAATGACAATAACCGATATGATCAGCAAATCAGAGGGCTGAAAGGCGGCTTTCAGAAGAAGACCTTTCTGCTGGGCAAAATCAAAATGGATGCCTACGAGATTGATTATCACAACAACGGCAATACCAATGAGATCACCGATGATGGCCCCGACGACGCCCAGGCAAAGCCCCTCGATAATGAACATGGAACGAATTCTGCCGGGCAACGTCCCGATGGCGGCAATCGTTCCGATTTCCCGAATGCGTTCATAAACGGCCATGATCATAACGTTCATAATGCTGATCAGAACAATGGCAATCAGCATGATTTTGATGAAAAAAGTCATTACATCAATCATCCGGGCAATATTGAAGAAGGGGGAGAGTTGTTCCCAGGCATGCACTTCAAACATGGGTTTGCCTTCCTTGTTAACCGCGTCCGCGACTTTACCTTCCAGTTGCTTTACCGCCGTGGAAAGGCGGCTGAAATCCTTGATCCTGACGGCCACTTCGCTAACTTCCGCCTCAGACATACGGAGAACCTCGGCGGCGTCCTCGATGTGCATATACCCATCGCGACCGCCGGGGCCCGTAGCGCTCTCCAGAATACCGGAAACGATAAACTGCTTGCCGTTGACGGAGCCGTCCGCATTGGTCGCCACAATCACAACGGTGTCACCCAGTTTGACCTTCAAGCCCTTTGCCAGAAGGACGGGGATCAGTATCTCCCCCCGGTTGAGAGTCTTTTTACCTTCCGATATCCGTGAGGTTAAAAGAGGAACGGTTTGGAACTCCCGTTCGGGATAGACGCCGTTGAGCCGGATGTTGGTCGTCTCCGTGAAGTTGCTGAACATCCCGCCAAATTTCAGGCGGGGTGAAAAAGCTTCTATCTCCGGTGCCGCACCAAGCACTGTGGCAATTTTTGCATAAGCCTTTGGTTTCAGATTCAGATTCAGAGGCAGATTATCGATAGAAGCCACGTACCCTTTGCGGTGAATCTGCAGATGACCCAGCATGGAATCCGTAATCTGCCCGATCATCATAGCCTTGAAGGAACCGGTCACGGAAACAAAGACCAGAACAAACACAACACCGATGGTGATGAGCGATGCTGTTAAAAGCGTTCTTCGCTTGTACCGGATGAGATTGCGGATGGCAATTTTAAAAAGGTTCATCATGACTTTGCCCCTCCTTTGATCTCTTTTCCAATCAGTCGCCCATCCTCCAGACGAAAGATGACTTCGGCTTCACCAACAATTTTCGTATCATGTGTGGAGAAAATGAATGTCGTTCCGAAATCATCGCGCATTTTTTTCATCAGCGCAATAACGGCATAGGCTGTTTGCGAATCCAGATTGGCCGTGGGTTCGTCGGCCAGAACCAGCGAGGGATTGGTCACCAGCGCCCGGGCAACGGCCACCCGCTGTTTTTGTCCCCCTGAAATCTGGTGCGGGTATTTGTGCGCCTGCTCCGCCATTTCCACCTCGGCCAGCATACGGGAGATTCTGTCTTTGCGCTCCTGAGGCGCAACATTCTGAACCATGATCAGAGGATATTCGATATTTTCGTAAACCGTCAGAACGGGAATCAGATTGAAATCCTGAAAAATGAATCCCAGGTGTTTTCCCCGGAAAGCGGCGCTTTCCTTTCGTCCGAGAGAGCCGACATCAGTATCGGCCACACAAAGCCGCCCTGACGTCGGTTTGTCCAGACAGCCGATCAAATTGAGAATGGTGGTTTTGCCGCTGCCGGACGGCCCGACAAATGAAACGAACGAGGCGGGTTCGATTTCGAAATTCACCCCCTGAAGTGCCTGAACCACAACCTCTTCCGTCTGATAATCCTTGGTAATGTTTTGCGCCTGAATTAAAGCCACGATCTATCTCCTTTCGCTTAGGCTGATAACAGAAATGAGTTTCGGAAGGTTCGTCGTAGTCATTTTAACCTTTCTCATTTTAATTGCAAGCAACTTACACATGTTCGGATACTTCTTGATTTTCCATTACCTTCTCATCCCCCAGCCTGCCCACACGGGAACACCGGCTGCATCGCGAAGAACAAGAACCTTGTCGCCCTTCTTGACCTCAGCGGCCAGAATAACCGGTTTACCGGCCACCGTGGCGCGCACACCTTTCACTTCCACCTGATCGCCTTTGGCGATTTTTTCATCCAGGCGTTCCAGATACCAGGTCGGCCCCAGATGAACAGTCACTGTTTCTTTTTCCGTTTTTACCAAAGCCGCCAGCCCCTCGTTCATCCTGCGCATGGGAACTGTTTTTTCAATACCGACAACTTCTCCCGCAATAGCTTCCTGCACGGCTGGGTTATACATACCCTGATAAGGCGTGCCCATCCCCCAGCCTCCGCTGCCGCGTCCGCCCCACCTTCCCGGTCCGGCAATGGCCAGGGATGCTGTTAAAACAAACACTGTAATGATCATTAAACTCGCCATTCTTTTTGTTTTCATAAAATTTCACCTCTCTAAATTAATGTTCATGTTTAAGGGATTGAATATTCCGGCCGTTCCATACCGCCACGGCCCCGTATGCCTCTGCCGTAACCATGACGGCGTTTCTCTTCACAGGATTCCAGTATGGCGCGTTGCTTTTCCGTTAAAAGTTTTAAACTTCCCTGACGGTAGGCCGCATTTATTTCCAGTATCTGAGCCTGTAATTTCAGCATTTCATATTGCAGCGCTTCTATCTTAGGGCGATCCGGTTCCGGCATCAGCCAGAGTTCTTTTAATTCCATGCTTCTGGTACGCACCTGATCGAGATACGGTTTGATTTCCCGCAAATTGTTGTCCCTCAAGGTCCGCAGTTGCCCCGTCTGTTCCTGCGTCAAATCCAAATCAGGCAGTTTTGTGATATCGACGACTTCATACTGCCCGCGTCCGTATTCTCCGCGCATTCGCATCTGCGCGGTTGCAGTCGCCGCTGTTGCCGCCGTCAATAAAATCGTTACAGTAATAATCAATAGCTTTTTCATATTTCTTATTTTGCCAAATTGCCAAATTACTTTATCATCACTTACAGCAAGCTGTGTGCCATCGGCATAAAATTAATATAATGTTAGAATTTCATGATGTTAGATCGGGCATGCTATCAGGATAATCATTTCATGCTCGGCACATGAATAAACAATACCCACCCGATGTATCCAGGTGGATAGTATTTATCCATGACAATTTCCCTTTGTCGTTATTTTCAATCAACCATCTCGATGCTTTTTGTTACTGGCCGTTACCGTTTGTCTGCACAGGCGCGCCGGGGTCGGCGTTCGATTGTCATTTTGCCGGCAATGTCACCCTGCGTCATGTTCATGTTTTCGCCTCGTAACCCGAGCAGGGGATACAGACCGGCTGTCCTTCCTTGATCCGGACATAGCGTTCGAACACATATTCATGGCACAGGCTGCATTTGGCCTTGTTGAAGGACCCTTTGACCGGCGTAAACTTGAAGTCGGGTTTTGGCTCCACTTTAAACATCGCATCATCCGGTTGGTCATACACCCATTGAAGAACTTCATCCGCGGCAGCGGCTGGTATCTTCGAGGGTTCAATCCCCTTCTTGCGATAGGCAAAAAACTCGAATTGTCCGAACTGGTCAACGAATTCCGGCTTCAATGAATAGCGCACAGCGCCTTTTTGAGGGTGATAAAACGTTGCCGCCAGCTTGCCGTAAAAGGTCTTGGCCATCAGGAGCTTTCCATAAGTGGCGCCTGTTGCCGCCTGCAACCCGTCCATCATGCAGGCCTGGGGGTGTCCTTCGCCGATTTCCGGGAAAATGAAAAACCCATGATCCGCTTCGGGTTCAATGCCCAGATAGGCAAGGGCTAATTTACCCATCCGGTAGCCCAGCGGCATGAAGGGACATTTGTGGCCGTGAAACTCAAAGGCCCATTCGGGGGGAACATGTTTCGTCGTCATAAAATACCTCCTCTTGTTGGTTTATTTGACGATATCAAAAATCATCTTGGCGGCAATCACCATGAGCAGCACACCAATGATTTTCTTCAATTGAGAACTGGAAATTTTTGTTTTCATCAACTGCGATCCGGCAATAGAGCCCAACGCGCTCATTCCGGCCATGACACCCAGAAAAACGGGGTTCAGCCCGCCGAGCGTAACATGGCCCAAAAATCCCGAAAGAGAGGAGAAAACCACCACCATGGCGGTGGTTCCTGCGGCCATTTTGGCATCCATGCCGATCCAGGTTAGAACGGGTACAATGAAATTTCCGCCGCCGACACCCAAAAGCCCACCGAGAAAACCGGCCACAGTGCCGACAGCCGCACCGGCGCCGGATTCGATGACCCGACTCATCGGTTGCAGACGTGGCTTTGGCTTATAAAAGAGCATCATACATCCCGCAAAAACCAGGAAGGCTGAAAACATGCCGAGGAAAAGACGTTTATCTACAAAGGGCGTCGTGTGAGCGCCCAAGGGCGCAAGCAGAACAGCCGTAATCATGATCGGCAAACCGATTCGCCAGTTGATCAGGCCGCTACGATAATAATTGACAGCCGCAAACATCAGGCTCACGACATTGAGCAAAAGCGCCGCGGGCACGGCTTCGGCAAGCGGCACACCCAGATAGTAGAAAAGCGGCACAAAAATGAAAGCAGCGCCTAAACCTGCCATGGCGAGAAGTCCCGAAAAGAAAAAGACCGACACGGCACACACGACATAGACGGTAAGAGTCATGATTTTCCCTCCATAAACATCAATTGCTTATGAAATCATCGCCATGCTCGAAATCAGCAGACCGAAGACCATTTCAAAAACGACAACACCGGCTAATCATTGTGAGTGTGATTATGGATCATTTCATAATTCTTGCATGTGGATTTTCGTTTTACTTCATCCCATCATAAAGCCGTAAGTCATACCGGCAATCGTCGAGAGAATCACCACAATGGAGCAATACACAATCGTTTTCTTTACGCCCATGATACTGCCGATGGCAATCATGCTGGGAAGCGATAGAGCAGGACCCGCCAGAAGCAGCGCCAGAGCAGGACCTTGTCCCATCCCGGAACCGATGAGTCCCTGCAAAATGGGCACTTCTGTGAGTGTGGCAAAGTACATGAGCGCACCGACGATGGAGGCAAAGAAATTTGCCGCAAGCGAATTGCCGCCAACCAGCGCCTGGATATATTGTTCTGGAATCAGAGCCGGATGGCCGGGACGGCCCAGCAGAAATCCCGCGACCAGCACACCGCCCAATAAAAGCGGCAGGATTTGTTTGGAGAACGTCCAGGTAGCCTCTACCCAGCCTTTGAGTTCCTCTTTCACAAACCATTTTTTGAGCATGACGGCTAAGATGATGATCAAGCCACCGGTCAAATACCATTTCGCGCTGAAGATGAAGCGCCAGAGTGCGCCGTCATCTTCGGTTGGTCTGGCGAAAGAGGCGAAAACCAGAATCAGCACCATCGTCAGCATGTAGAGGGCATCCTGCCAGAGGGGGCGCGCCTTAACGTCCTCGTCGGGCAAAAAAAGTTCGCCGGTTTGCCTTTGGGCGTCGTCCTTGCGGAAGATAAACGCCATCAGCAAACCCGTAATCACGGCAAACGAAATGGCGCCAACGGCACGGGCAAGTCCCATCTGCCAGCCCAATACTTTGGCGGTCAGAATGATCGCCAGCACGTTAATGGCCGGGCCGGAATACAAAAAAGCCGTGGCCGGGCCGATTCCCGCGCCGCGTGAATAAATGCCCGCAAACAAAGGCAGCACTGTACAGGAACAAACGGCCAGTACCGTCCCCGATACAGAGGCGACCGAATAAGACAGAATCTTATTGGCCGTCGCGCCGAAATATTTGAGCACCGCCGCCTGCGAAACAAAGACGGTAATGGCCCCGGCAATGAAAAAAGCGGGGACCAGGCAGGTCAACACGTGCTGGCGGGCATACTCCTGAAGCATCATAAAGGCTTCCAGGCCGGATTGACGAATGAGTGTGGATTCCCAGGGAATCAAATAAGCTCCCAGAAATACCCCGACGATTAATAAAAGTTTCTGCCATTCTTTCATGATTTCTGTCCTTATGTTCTATTTTTTTATTTCTTTGATAAAATCTTTTGCTTTGTCACCGCGCAGATATTCGGCGAGTCCGAGAAGGCCGTCGGTCAGGTATTTTGACCGGTAGCCCTTCAATGTCAAATACGTGCGGGCAATTTCCGCGCGGTCGTAATGCGGACAAGCTGTAATGATGATCTTTGTCTTGTCCAGTTCGCCGAGCCTGTCAGGCAATTCGTTGAGCGGTATATTTTTGATGAAACCGAAGCTGTACGCCTGATGCTCTTCAGAAAAACGAACGTCAATGATCTGCACTTTGCCCTGCTTATAGAGCTGCAACATTTCGGGAACCCCGATTTTCACGTCCTTGCGTTCCTGATAGTCAAAACGCTTCAGGTAACTTTCAAATGTCAGGTCACCTGCCGCAAAGGCGGCGGGTGCGACTAAAAGCATAGTGATCATTAACAACAGTATTTTTTTCTTCATCATGTCTCTCTATCGGCCTTTCGAATAAATTTTTCACGGCGCGGGCAACGCCTGCTTCAGTTCCGCGATGCCTTTTTTGACCGGCTCGCTTCCCGAATATTTGCGGATGTCCGTTGGCGAATACACAAATACGAAGGTTGGCGTCGAGCGGACAGCATACTTTTTGATCAGCTCGCTGTATCTGGCAAGAGAAGCCTTTGTGTCGTATGGCTTGATGGCGATTCCTTCGGATTTAAAATCTCTCTCCAGATGTTCAGCCGTTATAGCGCCCAGGCTGGAGGCCTTTTTAAACAGCAATTGTCTGGCCCGAAGCGCCTCTTTGTAACCGGAGGAAGCATTCAAGGCATACAGAAAATACCGGGCGTAAAGCGGCGTCAGCTTGTAGAGCGGCAAGTCAACAATCGTGATCTTCACGCCGCCCCGCTCGATCAAGTCTTCAAGGGTTTGAGTTAGCCCTCCCTCGACCTTCTGGCAGGGCTGACAGAAGTAATCCGTGAAAATGATCAATTCATAAAGCCCTTCGCCGTGAGAAAAAATCGGCGCGTCTTCAGCGGCGGAAACCGGAGGAACAGCCGCCGCAAGAATAGCCAGAATGCACAAAGCTTTCAGGAAAGCATGAATTAATGCAGAACGGCCATAACTTTTCAAATGATCACCTCAAAGAACCGGTTCCGTTAAACGCATGGATGTTTATTTCTCTGACTATCGCTTTTTAGTTTCCGCCAAATGGGCTTTGAGCTTTGTCAGTCCGTCCCATATCTCATCCGCACCGATAAACCTTTTAACATCGCCTGCCGGATACTTGATCACGCAGGTCGGCGTCTGATCCACTTTATGTTCTTTGATCACGCCGCTCATAAGAGGGAAAACCGATTTTTCATCCATGGCTTTCCACGATATTTTCTTTTCCTTGAGAAATGCGGCCAGCGCGTTTTCATCCTGGACACGGCGGCCCTGAGCCGCATCGAACAAGACATTGCGGACATGAAGCACATTTTTTAAACTGGCGTCCGCGGAAACAGCATACAGGTAATATTTCGCGAAAGTCGGCGTGGCGCGGTTAAACGGCACATCGACAAAGGTCAACTTGACTTTATCCGTCGCCACCAGTTCTTTGAACAATCCTTCGGCTTTCGTATCGATGCGCCTGCAAGGCGGACAGAAATAATCGGCAAACATCATCACTTCATACGGTCCCTTGCCCCAGGACGGAATGCCCTGCCCGCCGACCTGCCCGTAAGCAGGCGTCACGGAACCGGAAAAAGTCAGCAAAATGGTCAGATAACCCAGCACACTCACGAGCAATAACGGAAATCTTTTAAGTTTCAACATCGGAACATTCACCTCCCCCAGGAAATAGAGCCACATCCGGCTGCGCTTTTCGCGCCAGGCGGACGGAACTTCGTAATTAATAAGAAACGACAAAATCAACATGATCGAGAACGCGAGGCAGAAAGGGCAATAGACGTCGTTTTGCACCTGAAAAGCGTACAGATGAACTTCCACACCTAATCCTGCCGCCAGAAGCATACGGACAAAAGCGGTCTGTTTAAGCGCGGCAAATATAATGACGGCAACCATGAAGGCGCTGCCCACCCATTTGAGATCAATGCCGAAAATATCCCCTTTCAGATAGCTGCATGCCGTATCGCAGTAATCGTAATAAGCCATGATCCCGATGCCCACAAGCGCCAGCACAATCGTGAGTGTGCGGCGATATTTTTTTATAGTTTCTATGATCTTCATAAACGATTGCTCTCCTTCATGCTTTTTTATCTCTTCACGAGAGATCCTTCACACGGATCAGGTCCCTCCGAAAAGAGGGACGCCGCCACGCAGAGTGGTATCTCCCAGGAAACCGACCGTTATTTTATCACCATCGACAATGACGGGCACCTGTCTTTTCCCGCCGGAAAGGGCCAGCATCTCTTTGAGTTTCTCCGAATCTTTGTCCACGTCTATAAAGGTAGCCTTGTCTTTGTAAGCCGCCCGCGCCTGAACGCAGAAGGGACAAGTCTCTGTGCCGTATATGACGATTTTATTTATTGACATCCTGCCCTCCCAAGAAAAACTTCTTCACGGCGTCGAAAATTTTATACCTCGCAACGATCACCCTGTCCGCCAGGCAATGCCTTGCCGTACCAGGTCCGTGAACGATTGCAGATATTGCAGACCGACAGCATGACCGGCACTTCCACCAGCACGCCGACCACGCAAGCCAGCGCCGCACCGGAACCGGGCCCGAAAAGCGTGATCGCCACGGCCACCGCCAGTTCAAAGAAATTGCTGGCTCCGATCAAAGCGCCCGGAGAGGCCACGTTGTGCTGAACCTTGAAAAAGCGCATCAGCATGTACGTCAGGCCGGAATTGAAATACACCTGAATGATAATAGGGATGGCAATCAGAATCACCGCCAGCCATTTCGTGGTGAGGTTCTCCGCCTGGAAAGCGAAGATCAGCACCAGCGTAAGGAGCAATGCCACAACGGTCACCGGATGAAACACGGGCAGAAATTTCTCTTCAAACCATTCTTTCCCGTATTTATTCAACAGGATTGTTCTTGTAACGAATCCCGCGACCAGAGGAATGACAATAAAGACGACAACCGATGTAATCAACACTTTGGAAGGCACAATCACATCGGCAACACCGAGAAGGAACATGACGATCGGGGCGAAGGCCAACAGCATAATCAAATCATTGACGGCCACCTGAACCAGCGTGTAGGCAGGATCGCCGTCCGTCAGATAAGACCAGACAAACACCATCGCCGTGCAGGGCGCCGCCGCCAGGATAATGAGGCCGGCGGTGTAACTCTTGGCCGCCTCAGGATCGACCCAGGCGGAAAAGATGAACTGAAAAAAGACCCAGGCCAGGAAAGCCATGCTGAAGGGCTTCACCAGCCAGTTGACAAACAGAGTAACGAGGAGCCCTTTGGGTTTGCGGGCGATGCCGCCCAGGGATCGAAAATCGATCTTAAGCATCATGGGATAAATCATCAGCCAGATCAGAATGGCAATGGGAACGTTGACCTGCGAACCTTTGCCGAACTCCATCGCGCTTAGCGATGCGGTGAGCTCCGGCAGTATTTTGCCCATCGCCACTCCGACAACCATGCAAACGAGAACCCAGACGGTGAGATAACGTTCAAACACATTGAGCCTTTTAGGCTCGGGCTGAAGAGTATTTTCTTTCATGAATCATTTCCTTTCTTATCGGCGTGTTTCTTGTTGAAATCTATATGATAAGCCGGTCATGCTGCACCACGGCTTTTCGCGGCGTCATCGAGCCAACCTTGAATTTTTTTCTTATCAGGAACAATCCCCACGGAAACAACCTTATTATTGATCACCAGGGCGGGCGCCCCCATGACGCCGTAACGCCCGATTTCCCGGGCATCGGTAATGTGAAGAATATCACCGGCCAGATTCATTTCCGCCATCACATTTCTGACGGCGGTTTCCAGCGATGAGCACTGGAAGCAGCCGGCCCCCAGAATAACAACCCGTAAACCGTCCGGTTCCTCTTCTTCGACGGTCTGCCCCAGAAATATCTTATATTCCCGGCCAATCGCCTTGCGGTAAGCAGGCATCAGCTTGTCCGGGATATAATTTCTCCCGACAAGATGGTTGAGAATTTCATTAATGACGGCTTCCTCATCTGCGCCATCTGGTTTTGCAGCCCGGCTTATCGCTTCGTCAAGCCCGATAACACCCGTGAGGCGGCCACCTACATTGATTTGTCTGATCCGATCCTGCATGAAAGCATCAACTCCTTGGTCATTTCTTCGCCGTTGCGCCGGCAAGAAAAATCGTCAGCTTTTCCCGAATTTCATCCCGGACGCGCCGGAATTCCCGCAAAATGTCTTCCCGGCTTCCGGTGGCTTTGGCCGGATCATCAAACCCGATATGCGTCTTTTTCGTACCACCGATGTAGAGAGGACAGGTTTCATTCGCGTCGCCGCACAGCGTGATGACAAAATCGAATGTCTGCCCGTCAAACTCCGACAGATTTTTAGATCGATGGCCTGAAATGTCAACGCCGATTTCCTTCATCACCTCGATGGCCGTCGGATTGACAAACGACGCCTGCGTTCCGGCGGAAAAAGCTTCCAACCGATCTCCCAGAAAATGGTTCACAATTCCTTCAGCCATCTGCGACCGGCAGGAGTTGGCCGTGCATAAAAACAAAACTCTTTTTTTCATAAACACTCCTGTTGCAGCCTTTTCATTCCACGCGATTAAGCGTATCGAGGAAAAAACCGTATTCGCCGTATATTTTCCCGGTCAGCAACATCGTCGCGTGGCTCCGCGGATACCCCCTGAGCTTTTGAATGTTATTTTTTTGAGCAAATGCAATCATGGCGGGCGCCGGCGTCAGTTGATCATATTCGGCATACATAATCTGAACGCGATTCGGATCAATCTTCAGTTGATACTTGATTGGATTAACAATGCCGTAAGCTTGTTCCAGAAGATTAATAGAATATCCCGCCTTTTCAAAATGAGCCATGGCGCCGCTCATGTGTTCGTTCCTGAAGATCACGGTATCAAAGTCAATGATGGGAATCATGAGATTGAGATGATCAAATTCTTCCGTCTGCTCCGTGAGCAAAAGCATCGTCGCGCCGATGGAGCCTCCCCAGCCGCCGATCCTTACAACGCCGTTTCTCTTTAAATACGCCATCATGGTTCGCAATTCCCGAACGGCGTTTAGCAAAACGGCGACGTTTCTCTCATGATCCGGCGTAAGCATGCCCACCCCGTTTTTCCCCCCTGTCTCGGTTCTTTCGAGGTGATAAGGTGGCACATAAAAAACAATATTGTAATTCCTGGCCAGCGCTTCCATGAAGAAATACTTTATAAACCGGAAAGCAAAATCGGAAACCCCGGCCCCGGGAACCCAGAGGATGACTTTTTTATTTTTAAGTTCCCCCGTTCGATAAACGTAAAAAACAGCCGTATCCATGTCGTTTTGGCGCCGGATTCCCGACGGAAATGTTAATTTTTCCGTAATCAGCTTATCGCCTGACGGATGTTCAATAGGCCATTTCAAAAGCGGGCTTACCGTAAAATGAATATCTGGCGCAGGCTCGGTATCTTTCGCAAGCGAAGTTGTATGAACAAGGACCTGTAGTTTCTCCGGGGCGCCCGCAGGGACATCGGCGGTGATGTCCGCGTTCAGATCCTTCAGCCCTGAAATATCCAGTTGTTTCTGAGCATAGCTGCAACTGCATAAACAGAATGCCAGCAGGCACAGAAAAGACATTGATATTCTTTTTTTGACTTCAATCATAAAACCCTGATCTCTTTTATCATTACACGAAATTTAAAAGAATCAGATAAACGCCGCCCAGAATGACCAGCACGCCACATATCTTTTTGAGGATGACCGCGCCTTTTGATTTTTCACTCCAGTGGAGGTAGTGTTGCACCACTTCCGTAAACGTGCCCGCCAAAACCAGAACCGTACAGTGGCCGACGGCAAACGCCGCCAGAAGCGATACCGCCAGCGCAAGCTGTGTGGATGCCATACTGAACACCACACCCAGCATTGTCGCCATGTAGGCAAATGTGCAGGGCCCCAGTGCAATTCCAAAGATCAGCCCCAGAATAAACGCCGCCAGAAATCCTTTCCTTTTGTAATTCGGGTTTGCGCCGCCTTCCATGAAAGGCAGCGGCAAAATGCCCAGCAGGTTGAGGCCGATGGCAAAAAATACAATGGCAACAACATAATTTCCGTAGCCGCCGATGTCCCCCATCATTCGACCCGCCAGCGCTGTGATGAGACCAATGAGCCCGATGGTAATGAGAATCCCTAATCCAAAGAGCAGCGAAAGGCCAAACGCCCGTCTCGTGGGGATATCGCCCTGGCCGTCGATGAATCCGACAATCAGGGGAATACAGGCAATATGGCAGGGTGAAAGGATAACCGAGAGGATACCCCAGGCGAATGCCGCACCGATGGCAATTTCCGGCGAACGGGTCAGAGCAGCCGTGAGAGAAGTGAAGAGATCAACCAGCATTTATTTGACCCCTCCCTTTTTTAAAACCTCCACAACGCCTTCCTTGGGGAAATACCCTTCGTGCCGGAAAAACTCATTGCCGTCCTTATCCAGAAAGACCTGCGTGGGAATGACGCGGATGTTGTATTTCATCGCGTCTTCTTTTCCCTTGGGCGTCCACACATCGTGGAAAACAATCTTCACCTGACCTTTGTATTCCTGTTCCACCGCGTTCATAATCGGTTGCATGGCCCGGCAGGGGATGCAGTTCACAGACCCGATTTCCACAAACGTAACCTGCGGCCGGGAAACCGCAACTTTTTTGGCCGGCGCTTTGGCTTCCGCTGATTTTGCACTTTTTTCTGCCGCAAAAGAAGACCCCGCAAGCAGCCCCGCAAACGTCAATACAGTCATCACCATGATAAATTTTGAGCGTAACGTCATTGATTCATTTCCCCCTGTCATTTATTCAAGAAATCATGCTTTTAGTTTCTCGTATAACCCTTTTAATTTTGTTTCATACGCATTGAGAATACTCTGCTCGTCTTCGGCCAGAGGCTTTACTGGGATGAGGTTAACGACATCTGCATAGGCAAGGCCGCTTTTAAAAAGTGCTTTAGCCGCACCCCTGATCATTTCATAAAGAGCCTTGTCGGTTTCTTTATCCGTCAATCCAAAGGACACTCCGAGCTCCCGAAGTTTCTGCATCTGGAACCACAAATAGGTCGGCCCCATGGCGGAAAGAATTGCATATGCTTCCAGCTTATCTTCCTCCACTTCCGGACAATCACCCAGAGCTTTAAATAAATGAAGAATATCTTTTTTCAGGTCACCTGTTATTGCGGGAGAAAAAGCCACAGGATTATAGCCTTCGCCGATGACGGAGGGCGCATTGGGAATCATACGGACAATCCGGTTAAAACCGCCAAGAGACGCCGATAATTTAGCAATCGTCCATTTGGGAGCAAGCGAAATCAAGACAGCGTCTGGCTTCAATACCGACTTGATGCTTTCCAGGATGCCACCGATAGCAGGGGGATGCAGGGCCAGCAATACGATATCGCCCCCGGCTGCGTTACTGCTCTCCGCGCTTATCTCAATTGCGGAATGTACGGCCTTAAGCGCCGCTAAAACATCCGGGCTCGAATCACTCACCAGAATGTTTTCCGGCAGCTTGTCCTCTTTTTTCCATGCATCCAGAAAAATTCGCGTAATGCGGCCGCCGCCGATAAATCCTATGGAACCCTGCCTTTTTCTTTCGCTCATCACCACACCCCCTCCTTGCAAAGCATGCAGGACATGGACTGTCCTGTATTTTCATAATCCTTTTTTCATTATCCTTTGATCCAACTTTTGATCTGCTCCTCAGTCGGCATTTTGCCGGCTGCTTTTACCTCACCGTTCACCACCAGCGCAGGCGTTGTCATAACGCCGTAAGTCATAATCTTTTTGAAATCTTCAACCTTTAATATGTCTGCATTTACGTCTTCACGCTTTGCAACGTTACGAACCATTTCCTCCAGCTTATGACACTTTGCACACCCAACACCCAAAATTTCAATTTTCATGATTTCCTCCTTCTATTTTCTGCAGCATTTCATAATCTTTGCGTGTTCTCTGGCGTTGGCCGATAAGACATCTTCAACGCACCCCATAAATTCCATGATACATGGCACACGCAGATAATAAATGATGGAGTTACCTCTTTTCTCGTCGTAAACAAGTCCGGCGTTTTTTAAAACACTCAGATGTTTGGATACCGTGGATGTATCCGCCCCGACCATTTCGGTAAGTTCGTTTACGCAGCGTTCCTGCTTTTGCAGTTCCTCAATGATCAGCAGGCGGCTGGGATGCGCCATCGCCTTGAGAATTTTGGCCCGGGCTTCGTATCGTGTTTTGAGAGCTTCTTTCATTTTCGAGCATCTCCTTTCGTATTTGGCAATATAGCCAAATAGCCATTGGATGTCAAGATCCTTTTGAGAAATTTTCCAAACTGAGTTGAAAAAAATAAAATGGAACAGATTTTTCCTGTCAGGCAACGTTATTCTCGCAAGGGACTGTGTCAAAATAAAAAGGCCGTCATTCCCGCTTGTGCCCTCCAGGGTACAAAGGCGGGAATCCAGGATTTTTAAAATAACAAAAGGTGGCAGTTGCACCGGGGCATGTCTGTCCTCAATGCCCTCGACTGTGACGCTAATTCCATTCCATACCGAGCGCTGCCTTTGTTGGCCGCGTCGTCGGCGTCCTCAGCGTATTGCCAATACGCCTCCGGCGCCTCCTCCTTGTCGCCGCGGCATCATCTTGGCCTGGAATGGAATATCGCTCATTGCGCAACGGCCAAAGACTCGCCTGCTCAAACAGTTCGCACCAATTTTACTTCCCTCCCCTTGTGGGAGGGATTGAGGGAGGGGGAAAACCTCCGCCGCGCCGCGCGCCACAACGTCTCAGACATAATCCGCTCTGTCACGCCCCGATGCAACTGCGGTTTGCTGAGATTGAGGGTTGGGAAAAACGAGAATTTGCAGTGAAAAAAAAATTAGATATAGAGTAATAGATTCTTCGATTGATATTTTGACGTACGTCCCCTAGTCAGCCCAGTGGCCCGGCAGATCGGAAAAATGATTGACAAGATAAAATAGAACTGTCTCCTTTCATTCACAAAAACAAAGCAGCAGGAAGTTAATAAGTTAACAGCGTCCCTATGTTTCCTCCTATGTTTGGTGGATTCAACTTGCAAGTGCACCAGGTTAGATAAAAAGAGGACATGACGGGGTTTTCTGGTAGTGTGTGAAGCACGACCAACACGCACATCAGAAAGGAACCCACCATGTCCTACAAGCATCTTACAGAAAACGATCGATATGTCATCAGCTATTTAATCCTTGACGGGTATTCCCTCAGAGAAATCGGTCGACGTATCGGCAGAGATCACACCACGATCAGCAGAGAAATAAAACGCAACCGCCCAGCGACTTTCGATAATGACGACGTTTATTGGTATGAGATTGGCCACCCTATGGCCATCAAACGGCGTCAGCAACCCAGGCATCGTCGTCGACAAAACCATAAGAAACTGATCGAATATGTGGAAGCAAAGATTCGCCTTGATTGGCCCCCTGAGGCTATTGCCGCCCGCTTAGCACTAAAATACCCAGATGATCAACAAATGCGTACAAGCCATGAAAGCATTTATCGTTGGATATTCCGGGATGCGAAACAAGGCGGCGATCTCTATAAGCACCTTCGCCGCCGACACAAAAGGCGTTGTAAGCAAACACGTTATGGCTCCGGCAGGCGGTTTCTTCCCGGTCGTGTCTCTATTAATGAGCGTCCTTCCATTGTCGATCAACGCAGCCGCATTGGCGATTGGGAAGGTGATACGCTGGAAGGGGCAAAAGGGACCGGCGGACTTGCTACTCATGTCGACCGTAAATCCCGCTACCTTCTGGCTGTCAAACTTGCTGATAAAAAAGCAGCTACGATGACACAGCAAACAACCAAAGTCTTCCGCAAGGTTCCTCGAAAATTACGCCATACACTCACGGTTGACAATGGTCGAGAATTTGCCCATTTCAAAGAGCTGCAATCCAATACCAACTTAACCGTTTATTTTGCGGATCCTTATTCAGCCTGGCAGAGGGGAACAAACGAAAATACGAATGGACTGTTAAGGCAATATTTCCCCAAAGGCACTAATTTAAATTCTGTTTCTGAAAAAGAAGTTGCTTTTGTCGTCCATAGACTTAATAATCGACCAAGAAAGTGCCTCAGCTACCAGACGCCCCATGAGGTCTTTTCTTCAGCTAAACGTGGTGCACTTTGAACTGGAATTCACCTTTCCTCTGAGCTTCGGTTGATCAACGATCATTACTACCGGCCAAACTTCGGAATAGCGTAATACGTGCCTCCTGCATAGTATCCGACATAAGGCGCGATCATCTCAGCTTCGGTGGGAACAGGTGGTGGGCCTTGGCCGCCGCCGCCGTACTGCCAGCAAAGATAGGAATCACCGAGATCGAGAAACTGCGAGCTGGGCCCAGGGAAGACCGGATCCTTGCCCCAATAATAGAATTCGTTGTCGTTCTTGAGATAGACGGTGTAGCTTGTTGCGTCGGGAACTTTGGAGAATTTCACACCATACGAAAAACCGAAAATCCATTGAACCGGATATCCGTATTCACCAGGTTCACATGGTCTCGCGTGGTAATTGCTATAGGGTACCGCCGGGATCTTGTAGGTTTCAAGCCTGATCTTTGCACGTGCCGTTCCCACCAGATAACGATTACCGTCCACTGTTTTGTAAACGGTGACCTGTACTTCGCGGTCTCCCGGGGCCCCATCAGCCCGACCGAACTGGATCGACTTAGCCGCAGTTTCGATGGATCTTTTCCAGGTTCCTTCGCCTTCACGCAGACCGTCGCGTGCACTGCTCCACACATAGATAAACGGGCCATCCGTCCCAGTCACACTTGCGGTGAACGTCGGTTTGGTGTCGTCGGTAATCGTGACTGCTGAGGGCGTTAGTGTCACATGACCTGTAGTGACTTTGACGCGGGCCTGGGCCGTGCCGATGGATGTGCTGACATTGCCATCCTTGCGGAACACTTCGACCGTAACAGAGTCCGTAGCCGCTATACCATTTTCGGCGATGTACTTCACCGTATCGGCATTCGTGTCGAAGGATAGGCCGGTATGCAGGGAATCGGCAAGACTGCCGCCGTGTCCGGTGGTTGACCAGTGGTAGGTGAGCAGGACATCCGACCCAACGGCCTCCGCCAATGAGCATTTAAGTTCAAGAAAGGCGAAGGTACGGATCTCTGAATCCGCAGGTGTGAGGCGGACGGTGGGTTTGGTCACGTCAATCACCCAAATATCGGCATAATTCGATACTCTAATACTTGCGAGTATGGCGTTTGCGTCAAGCGCGACAAGAGCTTCGTTGGCGAAGGTAATAGCCCTGAAAACGGTATTGCCCAGTTCCAAACCGAGATCCTTGGTTGCGTTGCTGCCAAAATTGGCGATCTTGTTTGTCAGGAATCTGATCGCAACTTGTTGGAAGGACGCCGTTTTGAAAAGCCCATCCAGTGCCGTACTAAATGCACCCCATATATCGCCTGTTTCCGCCTGCTCCTTGAAGCCGGGCAGGGCCACCATCTGTGCAATAAAGTCCGCACCCACACCGCCAACGCCAAGGTCCGCAAAGAGATCCACTTCGCCGTCAAGATTTGGAAGAACGATGTTGACCAAAAGCGGCAGGACCAAGTCCTTTGCAATGAACAACACCGTGGTATCGAATTGCTTCTGCTTCTGATCCTCGTTGAGTAACGAGTAATCTCCGTAATATTCGCCTGGTCCAACGACCGTGAGGGCATAGGTGGTCTTCTTTGCCCCGGCCGCCATGGGAAGATCCACGGGATCCGAGTCCACCTCCGTGTAGGCCATGTTGCCGGCTGCGATGTCACCGATGGTGCCCAGCAGCCCATTCAGTCCGAGAACAGGCGCCACTGCGAATTCGGTCAGCGGCTTAATCGCGGAGACGGCGGCTCCTCCGGCTTCCGGTACGTAAGATATCTGCTCAATGTAGGCATAGCCGGGGCGACGGTATTTGTTGCGCAGCACGATCGTGTTGATGCCAATCAGATTTACCCGCAGTCCGGATTTCTCGGTGATCGGATCAACGATAATCCCTTTCGGACTGATCCGGTCAAGGTCTCTGTTACGGGCGCTTCCATCGCCGGCGAAAGGTACGCCGCTCCTGGCAGCCAGACTCGCAGCGGCGGCGGACAGTGCCGCCCGAACGGCTGGATTGTCAATCGCCATAGCGTCGGGGTTTGCCACCAGACAGGATTCGATAGCTTGAGCCACTTGCGTCGCCTCGGGCGAGGACGCGATCAGATCCATTGCCGTCAGACGTGCATCCGCAGGCAGGGCGAAACATCCGGTGACCAGGTAAAGCAGCACTTCAGCAGTGCTGCGCGCGCTAAGCGTGGTATGAGTGTCGTCAAGCCAACCGAGCAACATCGGTTTGCCGGACGGACCGACAACATAAGCCAAGTGCTTTCCACCGGTGAAGCCCGTCAGCGCAAAGCTGCCGTCTGCTGAGACGCCGGTCGTCGCAAGGCTGTTGGTAACCTTCAAAGAGGTGATGTTCGTGGTCATTCCTGATGGAAGAGAGACTGTTCCAGTCAGGGCGCCGGTTGGTAAGGTGATTCCTGGTGTTGGTGTTGGCGTATCATTACTTGATCCACCCCTGCTACAACTTATCAGCATTAAAACAAAAACAAGGCCAACCAAAGTCAAGGTGACTCGCCAAGCACGATACGCATTCATCAGGATTCTCCTTCGTTATACAGGACAAAGTGTCTCTGCATCTAAGTGATAGATAGGCAATTCCCTTTTTCGGGGTTAAAGTATTAGAAACGCGGTCTTGTTGTCAAGAACCAAATTTAGCCACTGAAAGAATGACCCAAAATGCGGAGGAGAGGCAGGTAAGTGAACCCGGAGGGGCCCCAAGAATTCTAAGTTTCTAAACTTCTTTAATGGATATCGTTTTTCCTCCGCCATCAACCACCTCCGTCGCGGAGTTTACCCCGCGGATGCGGGGCGACATCCGGCATGCGCCGGACTGACGCCTCTCCGGCATTCGCCGGACTACCGCGCCGGCGGTGTACATTTTCTGTCCGCTACGCGGATAACTGCGCAAGCCATTTGCCGGCGCTCATGACCGCTACCCGATCAATCTACTGTGAGGAATCAGCGGGACGTTGTTTCCTTTTTAACTTTCTTGATCAAACAATTGATAAAACAGCAGTTGCACCGGGGCATGACTTCAGCGAATCATGTCTGAGACGTTGTGGCGCTTAGCGAAATGGAGCATAAGACGGCCAAACTGTCTGAGCCCGAAGGGCGAGTTTTTGGCCGTCGCGCAATGAGCTTAGCGCCACAGTCGAGGACATTCGGGCGAAGACATGCCCCGGTGCAACTGCCACCTTTAGTTATTATTAAAAATCCTGGATTCCCGCCTCCGCGGGAATGACAATTTGAAACTATTGCGACGCAGTCTCCGGCGGAGGACATTTTCTGTCCGCTACGCGGATAACTGCGCAAGCCATTTGCCGGCGCTCATGACAGCTACGCGATCAATCTGCTGTTCGCGCCGGAGATTTCCGACTAGCTGAATGGCCTGTGTATCGGGTATTTTCTTCGATAAAACAACCAGGGACGCGGCCGGGATATCGTCCGACGTTTTCACTTCAATCAGGTGTGTTGCCTTTTTTTTACGGCTCAGCGTGAAATCCACTTCTTTGCCTTCCTTGGTTTTGACATAGTTCAATTCCACATCTTCGCCGCCTATGTCCTGCAGATACTGGACATGTTTCAAAAGACAAACCGCGCAGGTATTTTCAAGACGAACGCCTTCGTCGCCCTGCACAAAGCCGGTGTCGTAAAAATACAGTTTGGGTTCCTTCAAAATCGCCCTGGCCACGTTTTGATGATAAGGCCGTATCGTAAATACGATGCACAAACTTTCCAGAATTTCGATGTAGCGCCGGACGGTATTGGGAGCAATCTGGAGGTCCTGTGCAATCGACGTGTAGGAAAGAGGAGACCCGACCCGCGTCCGCAGCAATTCCAGCAAAAGACGCATCGTGCGCACCTCCTGCAGACGGCCGAACTCCAAAATGTCTTCACGGATCAAATCCGTATAATACTGATTGCGCCAGCGCGACGCCTCCTGGTCCGAGCCGGATAAAAAGGGTTCGGGGAACCCTCCAAACCGGTTCAGCAGCGTTAAAGCCTCCTGGGGCTTCACGGAATCCGTAAGCTCGCGAACGGAAATCGGATTGAGCCGCATCGGATAATAACGGCCCGCCAGGGATTCTCCGGATTGGCGAAACGTATCGAGCCTGGCGCTTCCGGTGACTAAAATGGCCTGATTTGCGGCGCGTGTATCAAAAACGCCTTTGATATATTTTTTCCATTGCGGTTTTTTGTGGATTTCATCCAGGATCAGCAGATCGCTCTGGAGAGGCCATGCTTGATTGTTGATGATTCTGGCATCAGCGATACTGTCGAAGTTCAAATACTGCGGCGATTTAAATTCCGCAATAAGCTCTTTGGCCAGCCAGGTTTTGCCAACCTGCCGCGGTCCCGTCAGAATGACCATTTTCTTCTGAAGATCTTTTTTAACCGGCTCATAAAGGTAACGTTTCATGCCTGACTATCTAGCAATACTTTGCACGATAGTCAAGACCATTGTGCAAAGCGCTGCATAATAGTCACCCGATAATTTAATCCGGAATTCAGGGAATATAACAATTAATGATCGTTTATTTTTTGGTCCCTCCCAAAATAATCCGCAGTTGCACCGGGGCATGACTTCAGCGAATCATGGCCGAGACGTTGTGGCGCGGGAATAACGATTTGAAACTATTGCGACACAGTCTCCGGCGGAGGAGATTTTCTGTCCGCAGAACCAGGGGCTTCACCCCCTTGTTCTTGCGGATCTATGGTAATGATCGTTATACAACACTAAAAAGATATGGAAATAAACGTTGGAAGCACTGAGCTAGTTAACGGCCGAAGCGACCTGTTTGCCGACTAGAGAGGGTTTGCCAAGCGCGACTTTGAGATATTCCAGCATTAATTCTTCAAGGATTTGCTCTTTGGACGTGCCCGCATAAGCGTCTTTCTTTACTTTGCCCGCATCGATCTTTCCGGTCTTTGCGGCCTGGTCCAGCCGGGCCTGCTGCAGCGCGGTATACTTCTCCAGCAGATCGGCCTGCGGAAGCGCGGACAGGCGTTGATACGCCGACGCAATTTGTCCCGGCGCGGGAAGTTGGGACGATTCCAGAATGGTTTTTGAATTTTTTGCGTAGCGTTTAATTCCCCGGATAATATGCTCCGTTTGCACAAAATTGATGCCGTTCCAGCCAGCCCGGATCCACTGGAAAATGCCGGATCTGACCACGACGGGCGACGACCCCGTCTCGACATAAACCGCCACTGAATAATAATCGTAGATGTAAGATTTCACCCAGCTCAACCCCGTCTTAGTGGAACCCGGCTCGCCGGAGTAATAATAATTCCAGTCTTCATCATTGCCCAAAATGACGCCTTTTTTGCCGACATCCGACACCTTGGCCTGTTTGGAAATCGTAATGAGCACCTGATGCCCCTTATGATTTAAATGAATCAGCGCCCGGTTCAGGTCATATTCATAATAGACGCCGGTATTGAGATCGGGGGTGATGGCATCGCGCTGCATTCCCCGAATAATCAATGGTTTGCCGTCCGGCGTGACGGGGACCCATTTACTGGGCAGCTTTGAATGCTTTCCCGTCTGACCGTTCCACATCGAATAGCGCAGGGAGGAGGGACTCGTCAGCGCCGCGGGAATCTGTCCGCTGTAAGAATACTGCATAAAACTGGAAAAGCCGATCCGCGTGTCAAATTCACAATACGCGCCGGGCATTTTGTTTACCGGCGGCAAAGCCGCTTCCTTATGAGCTTTGGCGCCCAGCACATAATCCACCAGGGTTGCCGCCGCCTGCAAATCGAAAGGAATTTTGGCGTCCGTCCCGTATTGAACCAGTTTCAGCGACGCAGCCGCCGCAGCGGAAAGGCCGTCGCCTGCCGGATTGGCGCGGCCCGGTAAAGCGCAGGAGACGGATAAAATAAAAACCGTCAGCCCTGTCAACAAACGCCGAATGGCGCGGGTCTTTTGCAATGTTTGGGTCATGAATTTCTTCTCTTTCAATTTTTTCCGGGCGAGCCTACAAATTTTTCCCCCGCATGTAAAGGAAAACTATCCGGGCGAACTCGTAAAAAAACGACAGCCGCCTCATAACGATGAGGCGGCCGTCATTGGCGTTTATGTTCCTCTCAGCAGAAAACGGATTTAATCCAGAACGACCATCACCCGGCATTTCTGCAGGAAGGTCAGATTTTCCTTGGCGGCGCGAATTTTGTTGGCGTCTTCCGTGCTGATAACAAATTCCGACATGCCCGAACCCTGCGCGCGAACGGCTTTGACGGTCATGGGATTGTTGGTCACTCTGGCATTCGACTGCGCGGCGTTTAAATCGCGGGCATACCCGCAAATCCCCTGCTGTACGGCGTAGTCCTTTTTCACGATCAGGGTTCCGTAAACTTCCGCCCCGTTTTCATCAAAAACTTTCGGCGACATTGCCGGACGTCCCGAAAGTCCGCGGCCGTCAATCACCAGCCCCGTGTATACTTCATCCGGCGGAGCGGGTTTTTTGGAGAAAGGCACGGGTTTGTGCTCTTTCATGTCTTCTTTTTTATCATCGGCAATCGCTTTCGGAATGACCGCCTTGACTACGCCGGAGAGCGGCATGCGCACGGTCACTTCCACCGTCCCGTCGGACAGGTACTCTTTTTTAATAATTTGCGCGCCCTTAACCATACCGCTGATCTGCGTGTTAATCACATCGCTTTCCGTCACAAAATCTTTAATGGTGGTCTTGGAATCGATCTGCACACCCTGCACGGTCTCCAGCAGGTTTCGATAGGCATCGACCTGGGCGGCCCGAAGCGCCATGGGCCGAGCATTAGGTTTCCCGTAAGATTGTTCCGGCGGAGCGCCTGTGCCGACGGCTTCAATGTAGCCGTCTTCGAAATTCACCAATCCCTTGTCGCCGACCTTGTCAGTCACTTTTGAATCGATAATCTTCGTCCAATCCGTCATCCCGACTTTGCCGTCCTTGTTCTCCTCCGCAAACCCGATTCCCGAGCTCAAAAGGATCACAGCGGCAAAAATCACAAATCCCGCCTTGCACAATGCCTTCATAGCCGACCTCCGTTAAAAAAAATTCTGATTATTTTTTCATTCAACCGTTCGACGCTTTCATATCATATTTTTTCCTTTGTTATCAGAACTTTCTTTGAGCCCCGCCGCCTCCCGATGCGCCTCCCTCCGTAAACGGTTCCGCCGGAAGAGTTTGAGTCGGTTGTCCGGCTTCAATCGCCGCGGGCGTTAAAGCGGCTGCGGCATCTGCGAGACTGACACCGGAGTCTTCCGGTTTCAGAATCTCGGCGGCCGTGAAGCCGGACCTTTTCCTTTCCGGTCCCGCGTTAAGCCAACGGGTCAAAAGCAATGAAAAAGCAATCATTGCCGCCCCCAGAATCGCCGGGTCCCAGGCATAGCGTGTCAGCCCCAGATAACTTTTATTCGTCGCCAGCGACGCCATGGCCATCAGCACGCCGGCATTTAATATCAGCCGCCTGCGGGTTTTGATGCCTGCGTAAATGACAGCCGCCGGGATCAGAAAGGTCAGCACATAGGATATCCAGTACAGACTTTGCGGAAAAGACTCCGGATGGAAATGCCCGCCTCGAATCTCCCCTGAAAGCATGCCGATCACACCAAAGACATGCAAATTGACCGTCAGATAAATGGCCGCCAAGAGACAGGTCAAAAGCAGAGTGCTTCTTCCTTTTTTGAAATCATGGACGATCTTCCCGTCGCCGTAAATCCCCAGGCCCAGCGCGGCGCAGAACATGCCCAGCAGGATCAGCCTCTCCGCCGTATGCGACAACGAAAATTGAAACGGAACCACGCAAAGGGCCAGCATTCCGATGACGGCTGCATACAGATAGCCGAAACGCAGATAAACAAAGCAGGCCGCAGCCGACAGAATTAAACACGCACTGACCTCAATCACCTGATGATGTTCCAGCCCAAGATACTCAGTCAAAATCATAAAACCGGCCACGCATAAAATCATCCCGGCGACGGCCAGAGCTTCTTCAATGCCATGCCGATAAAACCGGTATTTTGTGACCAGATATTCAGCCGCCGCAAGCCCTGTTCCACCGCATAGAAAAAAGATTAAAGCCAGGGCCATGTCACTTTTATCCTCCAGAAACCAGACAATCAGGCCGGCTATAGCCCCGATGCACAGCAGGGTAAAAATAAAAAAGAGTATGCGAAAAAACAGGTTGGTCCGGCGGACATGAGGGTCGGACAGATTGGAAATCGCCGTCAGTTGCCCTTCGGTAATCAGACCGGAACGCCGCCAGGCTTGCGCCTGAGTGCGGATATAAATATTGTTTTCCTGGTCGGGCGAATACAGGTTGAAACCCATCATTTCTCCTTAAACTGTCGAGACATCATAAAGATCAAAGCAATCACGAGCAATGACGTCGCGATAAAATAAGCAAAAACAAAAAATGTTTCACGATGAATCCGGTCAACCACCACAATGCTGACGCCGATATAGCCGTAAATCAGGGCATAAAGCATGTATAAAAAACGTCGGGTTCTGACGGCATGGAAAGCAAGCAGCGCGCAGGCCACAATCAGCGCCGGGAAATAAGGCGACCACAGCTTGTTCTCCAGAATGCCCGAAATCAGCGCGAAACACAGAAAATGAACTGCAAAATTCAGATAAATGTCAAAAAAATGTTTTTTAACGGCCAGACGATGGGCAAGCATCCCCGCCCCCATCACAATCAGGCCGTACAGGATGGCGTAAAGACGGTAATGTTCGACAAAAGAAAAATACCTGTGCACCGAAAGCGTGAAGCCAAACCAGGCGGCCAGGGTTGAGAGCGCCAGCGATAAAACCAGGCGGTTGTCAAACCGGTAGGCCAGAAAAAGGAAAAGCGCCGCCGAAACCAGGAGATGGTTTTTCCAATCCGCTCCCAGAAGAGAAAAATGCGTTTCGATGTAAGCGACATCCAGTGAATAACATGCGCAGCCGAAAAACAGGATGAAGTCAAACGCGATATTGGGCGCGGGAACTTCTTCTTTCGCGAAGGCGCCGCCCTTCATAAAACAGTAGCCCCACGCCGCAACCGCGCAAATCGACAGCGTTGCAACAATCGCCAGATCCCCCAGTTGCGCAAAGTATTGTCTGACAGTCAGGCCCGCTCCGGCAATAACCAGCAAAATCCCGATATAGAGGAGGAAGCGAAGTTCCCGATGGATGGAATAGATTTTTCTTTCCTGCAGATCCGCAAGAAGAGCGGCCTCATTTGCGCTCAGATTGTTTTCATCTCGCAATTTTGTTAAAAGGTTGATGATATTCATGTATAATCATCTTTACCAAGGGAATGAAATGGCCTGACGCTTCCGATGACAAAGAGTAAAGGTTGGAAAAGAAGATGTCAAGACAAAAGGATTTACCAAAGTTGTTCCAACTGTACTTTATGGCACAAAAATTGATTCAATTTCGGGTATTCCCGTCGCAGGGGCTTTCTCCAAAGCGGAGGCGGGGCTTTGGCGAAAGAAGCATTTGCTCTAACATGATGAAATCATATGCTTTCTAATAATGATTCAGCAGAAGGCAACCCGAAGCGGCATTAAATTGAATGAAACAGAGGTGAACAAAATTGTTCCCCGAAAACATGATCACAAAGGATAGATAATTATGGCACCTTTTACACGCGTAACCACCGGCGTCAGCGGTTTGGATGACATTCTCAATTATCTGCAAATGGGCGACAATGTCGTCATGCAGGTGGATGACATCGCCGATTACAAGCGATTTGTCGATCCCTTCGTCGAGGCGGCGCTCGCTCGCAATCATCGGATCGTCTACATGCGCTTTGCCAGCCACCCGCCCATTTTGGAGTCGAACCCGAAAATCCAGGTTTATAAACTCAACGCCAACAAGGGATTTGAATCCTTTTCCACGCAGGTCCACAACATCGTCCGCGACGAAGGACGCGATGTATTTTATGTGTTCGACTGCCTGTCTGATTTGCTGATGGCCTGGGCGACCGACCTGATGATCGGCAATTTCTTTGTCATCACCTGCCCTTATTTGTTCGAACTCAATACCGTTGCCTATTTCGCCATCCTCAGGAGCCGCCACTCGTTTAAAACCGTCGCCCGGATTCGTGAAACCACGCAGGTGCTGCTCGACGTTTACAACAACGACGGCAAAATCGTCATCCACCCGCTCAAAGCATGGAAACGCTACACACCGACGATGTATTTGCCGCACGTTATGGAAGACGATAAATTCGTGCCGATCTTAAACAGCGCGGATGCCGCCAAAATTTTGTCGTTCCTGACCGATAAGAACGCCACCAGCAGCGTCCGCAATCTCGATTACTGGGACCGCATTTTCCTGAAAGCCAACATGATTCTGGAAAATCCCGACGCCGTCCAGGAAAAGCAGGAAATGGTCGATACGCTCTCCCGGGTCATGATCGGCCGTGAAAAACGGATGCTGTCACTGGTAAAGGAGCATTTCTCGCTGGAAGATCTGGTGGAAATCAAAAAACGTCTGATCGGCACGGGGTTTATCGGCGGCAAATCCGTCGGCATGCTGCTGGCCCGTAACATTCTGCATAAGGACCCGTCTTTTGACTGGAGCGCAGAACTGGAAATGCACGATTCCTTTTACATCGGCTCGGATATTTTCTACTCCTACATGGTGCAAAACGGCTGGTGGAAACTGCTCATGGCGCACAAAACCGACGAAGGCTATTTTGAAATCGCGCGCGAGCTCAAAAACAAAATGCTGCACGGCGTTTTTCCCGACGAAGTCAAAGAGCAATTTTTGCTGATGCTGGAATATTTCGGCCAGGCGCCGATCATTGTCCGTTCCAGTTCGCTTCTGGAAGACGCTTTCGGCAACGCGTTTGCCGGAAAGTACGAAAGCTATTTCTGCGTCAATCAGGGAACCCCGGAAGAGCGCTACCGGAATTTTGAAGACGCCGTCCGCCGGATTTTTGCCTCAACCATGAATGAAGATGCGCTGACCTACCGCCTGCAGCGTGGGATGGCCCAGCAGGACGAACAGATGGCGCTTCTGGTGCAGCGCGTGTCCGGCGCTCACCGCGACATCTATTTCTTCCCCGATCTGGCCGGCGTCGGCCTGTCTTACAACACGTTTGTCTGGCAAAAGGGCATGGATCCGAAAGCGGGCATGCTCCGCATCGTCTACGGCATGGGCACACGGGCCGTCAACCGCGTGGAGAATGACTATCCGCGCATTGTCGCGCTGGACGCGCCTTTAGTGAAGCCTTACGCCAAAAAAGAAGACATGCAGCGCTTTACACAAAGGGAAGTCGATGTGCTCAATCTCCGGCAAAACGAGTTTCAATCGCTCCCGGCGGCGGACCTGCTCACAACCGATATTGAAGCGCATCTGGATTTAATTGCTTCGCGCGACATGAGCGCTTACGAGTATATGAAATCCATCGGCCGCGCATCGAAAGACGTGTGGGTTTTAACGTTTGATGATCTGCTCTCCAACACCTCTTTTGCGAAAACCATGTCGAAAATGCTCAAAAAACTGGAGCAGGTTTACCGTTACCCCGTCGATATTGAATTTACCGCCAACTTCGATTCGCAGGGAAAGATTCGAATCAATCTCCTGCAATGCCGCCCGTTCCAGACCAAGGGGCATTACAGCCGCGTCGAGCTGCCGGAAAAAATTTCCAAAACAAAAGTTCTCATCCGCCAGGAAGCCAACTTCATGGGCGGCAGTGTTTATCAGGCGATCTCACGAATTATCTACGTCGATCCCCAGGGATACGCCAAGCTGCATCTCTCGGAAAAATTTGAAGTTGCCAGACTGGTGGGCAAGCTCAACCGCCAGATCGGCCGGCGCGAAGCCATGCCGACCATTCTCCTGGGACCGGGCCGCTGGGGAACGACCACACCGGCCATGGGCGTTCCGGTCAAGTTCTCCGAAATCAACAATATTACGGCCATCGGAGAAATCGCTTATCAGGACGGCGCATTGATTCCCGATCTGTCCTTCGGCACGCACTTCTTCCAGGACATGGTCGAGATGGACATCTTTTATATGGCGATCTATCCGGAAAAAGAAGGCGTGGTCTTTAACGACGCCTGGCTGAAAAAGCAGCCGAATATTCTCACCGATCTGATGCCCGACGACGCCCGCTATGCCGATGTTGTTCGTATCTGTGATGTTCGGGAAAAGGACTTAAGGATTCTGTCGGATATTGTAACGCAGAAGATGATCTGCTTTTTTGGGAAGTGAAAATTCTGTAGGGAACGGTTTCAAACCGTTCCCTACGATTGTCAATCAATACGAAAAGAGCCGCGATCTGAAAAACGGTCGCGGCTCTTTTATTATAAGAGGAGGCTCCTCAACGCATGAGGACAATATGCGTTGAGGAAGCCGAAAACACCAGGCATATATAACCTTAAGGTTAAGCGCCTGGATTATTTACATCTTAACCCTTGGACCTTGAGCCTTGTACCTTGAACCTGTCTTTAAACAATCCCGTACGCCAGCATGGCGTTGGCGACTTTGGTGAAACCGGCGATGTTCGCGCCGGTGACGTAGTCACCTTTCTTACCGTAGGCTTCCGCCGTGTCAAAGCAATTCTTGTGAATGGTCTTCATGATGATGTACAGGCGGTTGTCCACTTCTTCGCGCGTCCAGGAAAGTCTTAAGCTGTTCTGGCTCATTTCCAGACCGGAGGTGGCCACGCCGCCGGCGTTCGCCGCTTTGCCGGGACCGTACAGAACCTTGTTTTCCTGGTAGATTTTGATAGCTTCCGGCGTCGAGGGCATGTTGGCGCCTTCGGCCACGCAGTAACAGCCATTTTTCACTAATGCGGCGGCGTTCTTGCCGTTGATTTCATTCTGCGTCGCGCAAGGCAGGGCGATGTCCACTTTGATGCCCTGTTCACGAATGACATCCCAGACATTCTTGCCTTCGTAGCAGGTCGTTCCCTTGTATTTGTCGGCATATTCACTGATCCGGCCGCGCTTGACGTTCTTCAGGTCGAGAACGTAATGGCATTTCTTGTCGTCAATCCCGGCGTCGTCAATAATGCAGGCCGTCGAATCGCAAAGCGATATAACCTTGCCGCCCAACTGGTTGACTTTTTCCACGGCATACTGCGCCACGTTGCCGGCGCCGCTGATGGCTACGGTCTTGCCTTTGAAGTCCAGACCGCGGGTGGCCAGCATTTCCGCCGCAAAATAGGTGGTGCCGTAGCCCGTGGCTTCCGGACGAACCAAACTTCCGCCGTAATCCAGGCCTTTGCCGGTCAGAACGCCTACGTGTTCGTTGCGGATTTTCTTATAGTAACCGTACATATAGCCGATTTCGCGCCCCCCCACGCCGATGTCGCCGGCGGGAACGTCCACATCAGCGCCGATATGGCGGTACAGTTCGCGCATGAAGGCTTGGCAGAATCTCATGACTTCACCGTCGGATTTGCCCTTCGGGTCGAAATCGGAGCCGCCCTTGCCGCCGCCCATCGGCAGGGTGGTCAGAGCGTTTTTGAAGATCTGTTCAAAGCCCAGGAACTTAATAATGCCCAGGTTGACGGACGGATGAAAGCGCAGGCCGCCTTTGAACGGGCCGATGGCGTTGTTGAACTGCACGCGGAAGCCGCGGTTGACGATCACGTTGCCCTTGTCATCCACCCAGGGCACGCGGAAGGTCATGGCTCTTTCCGGTTCCACAATGCGCTCATAAATATTGGCTTTGACGAATTCCGGGTGCTTCTTGACGGTAGGTTCCAGGGTCTCCATGACCTCTTCGACAGCCTGATGAAATTCCGGCTGGTCCGGATCGGTCTGCTTCACTTTTGCAATTACATCTTTAATGACAGACATGATTATTCTCCCTTAAAAAAAATTTTACGACTGAAATCGCGTTTTACGCGCCCTCCATTACGGCATACGGCAATCGTTTGCCGTATGCCTACTTTCAAACAACAATTTTGTCAAATACAATTTTGTTGTTTTAATCGCTTTATGGTTCAATTTTGTACAAATTGAACGGCTGATGCCTGCTTTGAAAGGGGGGCTTCATTCCAATATCTTAAGCATATTAAAAATTTATTGTTTATTGACTGGCCTGCGCCAATCAGGTAAAATTTTTTAGTGTTCCGTCTTTGAGATTCAAATATCCCGCATCAGGAGATCCGCCATGAAAAAAATGATTACTTTCGCCATCCTGTTTTTTTTATGCCTTGCGGCAAATCTGCCGGCGCCGGCCGCGCAGAGTCCCGGCGTGGAGCTCTTCAGCCCGCAGGGAACGGTCAAAGGTGTTCGCCAGGTCAGCGTCCGCTTCACCGACCAGATGATTCCTTTCGGCGACCCGCGCGGCCAGGCCGATCCGTTCGATATCGCCTGCCCCGGAAAAGGCTCAAGCCGCTGGGCGGACGGCCATTCCTGGATTTACGATTTTAACGCCGACCTTCCGGCGGGCCTGTTTTGTGAATTTAAGATGAAACCGGGATTGAAAACCCTTGCCGGCGGCGAATTGACGGGGCAAAAAGTTTTTTCCTTCTCCACCGGCGGCCCGGCTATTTTAATATCCAAACCCTACGAAGGCGTTCTGGTCGATGAAGAACAGATTTTTATTCTGACACTGGATGCCGAACCGGACATCGCCTCCGTTTTGGAACACGTTTCATTTTCCGTCGAGGGAATCGCCAATCCCGTCGGCATCAGAATTCTTGAAGGCAAAGACCGGGAAAGAATTCTGCGGGCGCTGAATCTGTCAGGGTATGGCGGAACCGCCCGCAGGATGGACGCTCAAAAGAAAGAAACTCTGCTTTTAATCCAGAGCAAACAGCGCTTCCCCAACAACAGCAAAATCAGCCTGGTATGGGGCAAAGGTGTCAAATCCGCATCCGGCGCCCGAACGGTTCAGGATCAGATTCTGCCCTTTAAAGTCCGCTCCGAATTTATCGCCGATTTTTCCTGTGACCGGGAAAACCGCACGGCCGGCTGCATTCCCTTTCTGCCGATGACGCTCAACTTCTCCGCCCCCATCTCTAAAGAGGCCGCCGGTAAAATCCTTCTTCGACTTTCGGATAAAAAAGCGGCGCAAAAACCGGGGGCCCGCGCTAAAAAAGATACGGCCGCACCCGCCGGCAGCGCCCAAAAAGTGTGGCAGGCGCAGTTTGACCAAAAAGGAAATGATGTTCATTCCGTATTATTTACCGGTCCGTTTCCGGAAAATACATCCTTCACCGTGGAGTTGCCCAAAACGATCAAAGACGATGCCGGCCGTCTGCTGGCAAACACCGACCGGTTTCCGCTGGCGGTTCGTACGGACACCTATCCGCCGCTGGCCAAATTTCCCGCACGCTTCGGTATTCTGGAATCCAGGCCCCAGCCTCTTCTGCCGGTCACCGTTCGAAATCTGGAAGCCGGCCTGAAATTGAAATCCCTGCGCGTAGGCAAAGAAAAAACGCCGGACGCCGCCGGGAAATTGTCGGGGAAAATATTGCCGGTTCAAGCTGACGACGGACGGGACCTGCAGCAATGGCTGAGGAAACTGGCTGTGGCCTCGCGAACGAAATCTCTGCTGGGAGTGGAGCCGAAGTCAAAAAGCTTCATCCTGCCGAAACCTCACGGCGCCAAAGCCTTTGAGGTCATCGGCATTCCGCTTGGCAAGCCGGGGCTTTACGTCGTGGAACTGGAAAGCCGGATGCTGGGAAAATCGCTTTTGGTCCAGGACCGGCCCATGTATGTGCAAACCGCGGCACTGGTCACCAACCTGTCCGCTCATTTCAAGTGGGGACGCGAATCGTCGCTGGTATGGGTAACTTCCCTGGATAAAGGCGAACCGGTCAAAGACGCCCGGATCACCATCCGCAATTGCCAGGACACGATTCTGTGGCGCGGTAAAACCGACGCTTCGGGCCTGTCCCGCATCAACCAGCCGCTGCCGGTTCAAGACACCCTCCCCTACTGCTCTTTCAAAACGGATGAAAATCAAGACTACCGGCACGATGAAAGCTATACTCTCAGCGGATTGCAGGGCGGACTGTTTGTCACCGCCCAGACCGAAAGCGACATGACGTTTGTCCATTCCAGTTGGGAACAGGGCATCGAAACATGGCGCTTTCAGTTGCCGGAAGAATCCTGGCAGGGACCGCTGATCGCCCACACGATCTTTGACCGGACGCTCTTTCGGGCGGGCGACACCGTGCATATGAAGCACATTCTGCGCCGCCCGTCGGGTGCGGGATTTCATTTTGCCGCAGGCAACAAGCTCCCTAAAAAAGCAGCCATCATCCATTCCGGCAGCGGGCAGAAATATGATCTGCCTCTCCAATGGAACGCCCGGGCGGGTGTGGCGGAAAACGTCTGGCCGATTCCGCGGGAAGCAAAGCTCGGCCGGTACGAACTGCTGCTGGACAACTATAACGCCGGCGGCTTTCTGGTCGAGGAATTCCGTATTCCCCTGATGAAGGGAGCCATCCGGCCGCCAACTGAGCCGCTGATCAATCCGTCAAGCGTTACGCTGGATATGAACGTTCGATACCTCGCCGGCGGCGGCGCGGGAAACATGTCCGTTAAACTGCGAAATGAAATCGGCCCCCGATACAATCTTACCTTTCCCGGATACGATGACTTCATCTTTGCCAACGGCGCCGTAAAGGAAGGTCTCATCCGCCGGGGACAGGTGGATGAGGAAGACGGATCCACACCTCCGGAAGAAGCCGGCCCCGGCAAAACCTCTCTGCCGGTCATGGAACTGGCGTTGGATTCAACCGGCTCCAAACGCACAACCATCGGTCAAATCGCCGCCTCCGATATTCCCCGTGAATTACATACGGAAATGGAATATCTCGATCCGGCGGGCGAAATTTCCACCGTCTCCGCGCGCATGCCGCTGTGGAATTCACAATATCTCATCGGCATCCGACCAGATTCCTGGGCGGCATCCAGGGAAATGATGAAATTTCACGTGGTGGTTTTGGATATCTCAGGCAAACCAGTTGAAGGCGCAGACGTCAGCGTTGATCTCTTCGAACGAAAGAATTACTCGCATCGCAAGCGGCTGATCGGCGGGTTTTATGCCTATGAACATACCATCGAGACAAAGAAAATCGGCGCGGTCTGCACGGGGAAAACGGCCGCCGGCGGAATTCTGGTGTGTGAATCCAAATCGCCCGTATCCGGCAATGTCATCCTGCAGGCGCAAAGCCGGGACCGGGCGGGCCGCAAAACCGTTGCCAACCGGGATTTCTGGGTTGCCGAACGCGACGACTGGTGGTTTGACGTCCGTGACAGCGACCGCATCGATCTGCTGGCCGAAAAGAAGCGGTATGAACCGGGACAGAGAGCACGCTTTCAGGTGCGGATGCCGTTCCGTGAAGCAACCATTCTGGTGACGGCGGAACGTGAAGGCGTTTTGGACGCCTGGGTTTTCCGTCTGTCGGGCAAAAACCCGGTCATCGAAGTGCCGGTTAAGCCGAACTACGCACCGAATATTTTTATCTCGGCTATGGCCGTCCGGGGACGCGTTGCCGGCATTTCGCCGACCAGTATGGTGGACCTGGGAAAACCCGCCTACAAACTGGGCATCTCCGAAATCAATGTGGGCTGGAAAAATCATGAATTAAAGTTGACCGTCGCAGCCGATAAGCCGGTCTACAAGATCCGGGAAAAGGCCAGAGTCAAAATCCGCGCCGTTACGGCGGACGGAAAAATTCCACCGGCCGGCACGGAAGTCGCCGTAGTCGCGGTTGACGAAGGATTATTGGAATTGTTGCCCAACGGCAGTTGGAATCTTCTGACCGCCATGATGGGACGCCGCGGCATCGCCGTCCATACCGCCACGGCTCAGACGCAGGTCATCGGAAAAAGGCACTTCGGGTTAAAAGCCCTCGCCCAGGGAGGCGGCGGAGGACTGGGCGGCAACAAACCCACCCGGGAACTGTTTGACACGTTGCTTTTGTGGAAAGGACGGGTCTTCCTGGATGCGAAGGGTGAAACCGACGTTGAAATCCCGCTCAATGATTCGCTGACAGGTTTTCGCATCGTCGCCGTTGCAACGGGCGGCGCAAGCCTGTTCGGCACGGGCTTTACGTCCATCCGCACCACCCAGGACTTAACGGTCTTTTCCGGCCTGTCGCCGGTCATTCGCGAAGGCGATAAATTCTTAGCCGGCTTTACTGTCCGTAATACGACAGACAAGCCCATGAACGTAAGCCTTTCCGCCTCCGTGTCGGGAATGAAATGGCAGATCGCACCTTTGAGTTTGCCGCTTGCCGCAGGCGAATCCAAAGAAGTCGGCTGGAACGCGACCGCGCCCTTCGGCATTGAAAAAATGCCGTGGACCCTTGACGCCGTCGACAGCCTCTCCGGGGCAAGCGACCGCATTAAAGTTTTACAGACCGTCGTTGCGGCCACACCGGTCCGGACCTATCAGTCCACGATCACGCAAATTGACAAAGCTTATAAACTTGACATTGAACGGCCGAAAGACGCTCTTGCCGGACGAGGCGGCGTCAGGACAACCTTCAAGCCGAAACTCTCCCAGGGGCTTGACGGCGTAACGGAATACATGAAAAAGTACCCTTACACCTGCATGGAACAGAAAGTTTCCCGGGCCGTGGCCCTGCGCGATGAAGCCCTCTGGAAGGAAACGATGTCCCGGCTGCCCGCGCATCTGGACTCTGAGGGTCTGGTGCGATATTTCCCGATGAGTTCCCTGTACGGCAGCCCGACTCTGACCGGCTATATTCTGGCAATTGCCCACGAAGCGGGCTGGGCTTTGCCGCCTTCGGCCAGAGAGCAGATGCAAAACGGCTTAAAACGTTTCATCGCGGGCAAAAGTCAGAATCGCCCCAGCCTGGCCACGGCGGATTTGAGCATCCGGAAGCTGGCGGCCATTGAAGCGCTCTCCCGGGATGGAGAAGCAACCGCCGGCATGCTGGATTCCGTCCGCATCGATCCCAACCTGTGGCCGACCTCCGCCGTGATTGACTGGCTGAACATTCTGCGCAACATCACTGATATCCCCAACCGGGATGCCCGCATGGCGGAAGCACAACAGATCCTGAGATCGCGCCTGAATTTTCAGGGTACAACAATGGGCTTTTCCACGGAAAAAAGTGACTGTCTGTGGTGGCTGATGGTGTCCGGGGATGTCAACGCCGTGCGTGCGCTGCTGGCGCTGATGCCGGAGCCCCTGTGGAAACAGGATATGCCCCGTCTGGCGCAGGGAGCTCTTGCGCGCCAGAGAAGAGGCCACTGGGATCTGACCCTTGCCAATGCCTGGGGTGTTCTGGCCATGGAAAAGTTTTCCAAAACCTTTGAAGCCGTTCCGGTTGCCGGATCGACGCAAACGGTTCTGGCCAGGCAAACCAAAACACTGGACTGGAAGACGGCTCCGAAAGGCAAGTCGGAACTCTTTTCCTGGCCGGATCGCAAAGATACGCTTTCCGTCATCCATACGGGAACGGGAAAGCCGTGGCTGACGGTTTCGAGTCTTGCGGCTATTCCGCTCAAAGAGCCTTTCTCCTCCGGATATAAAATTCGGAAAACGATAACGCCGGTGGAGCAGAAAAGTAAAAACCGGTTTACCAAAGGAGATATCTTCCGCGTCAAACTGGAACTGGAGGCGCAGATGGATCAGACGTGGGTGGTGGTGACCGATCCCATCCCCGCGGGCGCCGCCATTCTGGGCGGACCTCTGGCCCGATCGTCGCAGATGCTCACGCAGGATGAAAAGCAGACCGGCCGGGTCTGGCCGGCTTTTGAAGAGCGCTCTTTTGAAGCCTTTCGCACTTACTACGAATACGTGCCGAAAGGGTCATGGAGCGTCGAATACACACTGCGCTTGAATACGAGCGGCACGTTCCACCTGCCCGCAACCCGCGTGGAAGCAATGTATTTCCCGGAAATGCTGGGAGAGAGCCCGAATGAAAATGTCACGGTGGTGCCGTAAAAACAAGGTGCAAGGATCAAGGTACAAGGTACAAGGTTGAATTGTAGCGCTTCGCGCGTTTGCAGGGAACGGTCGCGACCGTTCCCTAATCTTGTCATACCGGCGCAGGCCGGTATCCAGATTCGGGATAAGTAATGAAACGGTTTTTGAAATATTTATTATCCATACTTGCAATTGCCTTTTGGTGGACGGGAAGCGTTTACGCCCTGCCTTCTTATGAAGAAGTGCGGAGCGGGTTCATCAAGTCGGATTCACTTCTGCTGGATCGCAACGGCAACGTTCTGCATGAACTTCGAACCGATAAGACCGGCAGGCGGCTGGACTGGACGGCACTTGCCGACATTTCCCCATCACTTGTCGCTGCGGTCGTCGCTTCCGAAGATGCGCGATTCTTCCGCCACGCAGGGGTCGACTACCGCGCTATCGGTTCGGCAGCTTTGTCTTTGATCACCTCCGGGCATAAACGGGGCGCCAGCACCATCACCATGCAGTTGGCCTCCCTGCTCGATAAAAGCCTGCAAAATAAAAAAGAGCGGCGCACTCTTTCTCAGAAAATCCGGCAAATCAACGCGGCCCGGGACCTGGAAACGCGCTGGAGTAAAAACCGGATCCTGGAAGCCTATCTGAATCTGGTATCGTTCCGGGGGGAATATCAGGGCGTGGCGGCGGCATCCAGGGGATTTTTCGGCCGCGATCCGCACGGTCTTACCCAGTCCCAGTCGCTGGTCCTGGCATCGCTCATCCGCGCGCCCAACGCCACGGCGGACCTGCTCAACAAACGCGCCATCCAGTTGAACGCTCAGTTGGGCTGGACGGTGTCACCCCGGCAAATGCTGTCGGAAATCAACTCGTTTTACTCCGGAATTCATCAAATCCGGCCGCGCATCGCGCTCGCCCCTCACGTAGCCCGGCAGTTGTTTAAAGACAAAGCGGCAAAGGCCGTC
The DNA here is from genome assembly GCA_963682105.1 of Smithellaceae bacterium. Lineage (GTDB taxonomy): Bacteria > Desulfobacterota > Syntrophia > Syntrophales > Smithellaceae > UBA8904. The sequence continues at coordinate 4,124,534 of OY821638.1, read as the reverse complement.
AACGTCTGCACGCTCGACGGCGCGCTCCAGAAATACGCGATGGAGACTCTCTCCCAGCAGATTGCAGCCCTGGCCGGCCAGAATGTGCAGGAAGGGGCTGTGCTGGTTTTGCACAATTCAACCGGCGAAGTACTGGCTTATGCAAATTACAGCAACCGTCCGCATGTCTCCGGTTACGTCGACGGCGTCCTGGCAAAGCGGCAGGCCGGCTCGACGCTGAAACCATTTCTTTACACAACGGCGCTGGATGCCCGACTATTGACCGCCGCATCGCTTCTGGACGACTCTCCGCTGGACGTCACGGTTGCCGGCGGCATCTACCAGCCGGATAATTACGACTTGGCCTATCATGGCCCGGTGAGCGCCAGAGATGCTCTGGCCTCGTCGCTCAACATACCGGCGGTAAGGGTCCTGTCGATGGTCGGCGCAGAATCTTTTCTGCAGCGCCTGCGCAGACTGGGCATCAAAGGTCTGGATGAATCGGGGGATTTCTACGGTCTTTCGCTGGCGCTGGGTTCGGCCGACGTGACGCTCTGGGAATTAACCAACGCTTACCGTACGCTCGCCAATTCCGGCCGCTGGAGTGAAGTAAGGCTGATGAAAGAGGCATCCGCCCAGAAAACGCCGTATCCAAACGTCTTTTCCCCGCAAGCCGCTTTTATTATCTCGGACATCCTCTCCGACCGGAAAGCCCGCAGCCTCACCTTCGGGCTCGAAAACCCGCTGGCCACACGTTTCTGGACGGCGGTAAAGACCGGCACCAGCAAGGACATGCGTGACAACTGGTGCATCGGCTTTTCCAACCGTTACACCGTGGGCGTCTGGGTCGGCAATTACTCCGGAGAGCCGATGTGGAATGTCAGCGGGATTACCGGCGCAGCCCCGGTCTGGACCACAATTATGAATGATCTTCACCGCGAAAAACCAGGCATCCGGCCCGCGGCGCCTAAAGGCATAAGGAAGGCGCATTTTCGAACAGCCGCAGGAAGCGATGAAGAAGAATGGTTCCTGGCGCGAACGGAACCAGGCGCCGCGCCCGCCGTTCCAGGCCATGCCACTCCGCGGATTGTCTATCCCCCCTCCGGCGCGATCCTCGCGCTCGACCCGGACATTCCGCCGTCCGTACAAAAAGTTTTTTTCACCGCTGAAACCAGGGAGGGCGATTCGCTGCACTGGATGCTCAATTCCGTCCCACTGGAAACCACCGGCAAATCCGTTTCCTGGACGCCTGTAACCGGCAGGCATTCATTGGCCATCGTCAACCCCGAAAACAAAATTGTGGATGCAGTCACTTTCGAAGTCCGCGGACATCAAAAAGAATAAACTATTGAATTTTATCAAAAGGTGAATTATAAAAAAACATGGACCTGAGCCGGAATCATCATTTACCCAAATATGCCCCCGGCATTCTTTTTTCAAAGCATTTTGACATTACCGGAAGGACTTCATGCGTGAATAAACGTCTCTATCTGCTGTTCCTCGTTCTGCTGCTTCTGCCGTCTCTCGTCCGGGCCGGCGATTCCGAACGACCCACCGTCGCATCATACACCACATCCGTGGAAGATCAGGATCAGGGCGTCAAAACCAATCTGCAACTGGCCTGCTCCCGGTTGAGCGGTTACGTGATCCAGCCCAGAGGGGTTTTCTCCTTCAATGACGTTGTCGGCGAAGCATCCGCCAAAAACGGCTTTGCCTTTGGACGTGTCCTTTACCGGGAAGAGGCGGTTCTCGAACCGGGAGGCGGCCTGTGCCAGGTTTCCACAACGCTGTTCAACGCTTTTCTGCTGGCCGGATTTAATCTTCTTGAACGCCACCGCCATATGCAACCGGTAAGCTACGCGCCGGTCGGGCTCGATGCGACCATTAAATACGGCAAGAAAAATCTGCGCATGAAAAACCCCTTCAACCAGAAATTTTATATTGAAACGCATCTGACGGAAAGAAGCCTGACGATCCTTTTAAAATCGGACGCGATGCTTCCTTACCGCTATGAAATCGTCACAGAGGAAGAAGATGTGGAAGTGCCGATTCTGGACAGATCACGGCCCGTACGCCAGGGACTTTCCATTTATGTCAGCCGGAAACGCTATAACGGCAGCACGCTTCTGGATACGGGAACGCTATACAAAGACTATTTTCCTCCGGTTTATTTGCAATGAAAAACGCTTTGCGATTATTTGTGCTCGTCTTGGCCATTGCCCTTTGTCATACGGCGGCCGAAGCTGCCAGCTATGAACCGTCACTGGAGCAATGGCGCGCATTTTCTCAAACCTCGGATGCCCGGCTGCTTGCAGCGTGGCTGCATCGATCCCTGGAAAGTTGCCTGACAGACGGCAAAGGCATCACGCCGCCCAAAATGACGCTGCCGCCTTTTGACGGACGTCTGGGATTGTTTATAACGCTGATGAAAAAAAACAAGGTCCGGGGCTGTTTCGGCGCTTTCAATCATCCGAATGCCCGAATCGAGGAGTTGCTGACGGATTATTTGAAAGGGGCGCTTCGCCGGGACCACCGTTATCTTCCCGTCGATGAAGGAGATCTTCCGGACATCACCATCATCCTGACCATCGCGGGCAGACGCGTGCCGGTTCGTGATATCGCCGATGTCGACATCGTTCATTACGGCATTCTGGCAACGTTCGAAGGCGATGCACACGATGTGATCGTGCCCGCCGAAATCCGCAGCCTGGACGCGTTGAAAAGCCGATGGAGAGGAAGACAAATCCATCAGATCGAAGTTTTCGGCGCCATAACGATTAAATAAACAACTCACACAGGAGAGAAAATATGCGAAAAAATATTTTTGCCATGCTCGTATCCCTCGTTTTCCTGCTGTCTTTTCTATGGATCGCCCCTCCGCCGGCCGCCGCCTTTTCCGTTAATCTGCCGCTTGGCACTCCGGTCTATCAGCCCAAAGACGCGGCCCCGGCGGACGCAAAGACCCGGCAGGCGGCAAAAAAAGACGGTGTTTACGGATGCATTATGGATAGCGAAACGCGAACACCGCTCGCCCGCGTAACCCTGGAGATGAAAAACGCCAACTTCGGTCTGGGCTATTACAAGGTTGTGTCGGACGCTTCCGGAAACTTCTACATCCCCGACTTCATCAAGCATATTCGTTACAGAATTGAAGTCGGAGCACCCGGATATATCAACTACACGCAGACTTATGAAGTAAGTTCCGGCCGCCATGATATTTTCCTGATTAAGGAAGGCATCGTCGGCGGCCAAATCGTTGACTCAAAAAACCGTTCTTTGAGCGGAGTGGAAGTTAAACTTGAAAGCGTCTACAAAAGAGATTATCGAGAAGATCATGACGATGAAGAAGACATCCGCTATCGCCCGGTGTTTTTCACGACCGGCAAGGATGGCAAATACAGATTCGGCAAACTGCCCCAAGGCGAATACCTGGCCACTTTCAAAAAGGCCGGTCATATCACGGAAACCGCCAGAATCAGCAATGTCCGCCCCGGTGACCGCTTGAACGTGCCCATGCAGATGTTCCGCAACGCATCCATCTCCGGAAAAATCTTCATTGCGGATGTCCAGATCGGCGCACCGAATATTGACATGGTCATCGAGGGACGCTCCCAAGGCGCCACCGTATCCAATATCGACGGAAGTTACCGGATCGAAGACATCAAACCCGGCAGTTATAAATTAACCCTCAGCCATCGCGGTTTTATCAGTCTCAGTAACGATAAAATCGATATCCGCGAAGGGGAAAACAAAAAGGCACTGAATTTCACTCTGAAACCCAAAAATCCCGAGATTGAAGTCTACTCCGACCGCTACACGTTTGTCATCGGCCAGCAGGCCGGCTTCAACCTGAAATCGTTTCGGCTGGAGAAAGTTAAATTTCGAATTTATCAATTGCCTATGGAGATTGCACTTCGCGGCCGCACCGATTCCGCCGCTATTCGACCTCAAACGGAGGGATTGAAGCTGATTCGTGAATGGGACGAAGGCATCAAGGACTTCAATCCCTATGACTGGCAGCATCAATATGTCGATATCACCGAACCTCTGCCGTCGGGAAGCTATTGCATTGAAGTGATCGGCGCGGGCAACGTCATCAACCGCAAATTTTTCAGCATCACTTCCATCGGCGTTGTTGTTAAAAGGTCCCAAAACACTCTGCTGGCTTACGCCACGGATCTGACCAGCAACAAGCCGGTTGGCGGCGCGCCCATCCTGATCTTCGACGCAACGGTTCCGGCGCAGGTGGAACCTCCGCCGCCCTCGCCGGATGAAAACGCATCGAATGAAGAAGGTCGTGAAGGGAATGATGAAGGATCGGATGATACGGCGGAGCCGGCCGTTGCCGGGAAAAAACGGGCGTCTCACCAATACAATCCACCCAGCCGCCTGGAAGATTTACCCGTCAAAATCATGACCAGGACGGTGACCGGCGAAAACGGAACCGCGCAATTGAATACAGCCCCGGATAAACCCCTTACGCTGATGGTGATCGCCAAAGACGGCAGCTTCGCCGTCTGTAATACCGGTTCTCCGGAACATTTTGACCGGGAAAAAGAAAAAATCTTTATCTACACCGATCGACCTGTTTACCGGGCCGGCGATGAAGTTTTTTACAAAGTGATCGGAAAGTCCATGGGAACAGCATCCGCTCCTCTGGCCACCCAGAAACTCTTCTATATAATCCGCAACAATGAAACCCAGGAGACCGTCGATCAGGGATCTTTTACGCTGGATACATGGGGAACCCATCAAAAGTCATGGAAACTGTCGTCAGACACCCATCTGGGAACTTACGAAATCCGCGTCGGTCCGTCGGAGAACAATCTCTACAGCCTGGGGACATTCTACGTCGATCAGTACCGCAAACCAGACTTCAAAATCGACCTGACCCCTGCCAGAGACTATTTCATCAACCGGGATTCCGTTGAGTTCAAAGTGGAAGCGAAGTATCTCTTCGGCGCGCCTTTGAAAAATGCACTCGTCCGCTATCGCTTTTATGAAAGCCGTCTGCGCGACAATGATACGAAATACTGGTGGGAAGAGGACGAAGGGCCTTCCCGGTCTTTCAACAAAGTCAAACTCGAAGGTGACAAATACCTCAATGAAAACGGCATGACTCTGCTGAAAATTTCCGCAGGCGATCTCCCTTATGATCGCGACATCACGCTGGAAGTCACGATTGTCGATCAATCCAACGCTTCGGTGACATCCAGCACTACGGTCAAAGTCGGCCGCGGCGACTACTATATCAAAATCCATCCGTCACAGAGCTTCTTTGCCGAGCGCGAAAAAAAGGGCATTGAGATTCGAGCGCTGTCCCATACCGGAAAGCCCGCGGCGGCAACGCTGGACGTCAAGGTTTTCCGGTATGTCTGGCGTCCCTTCCACCGGCTCTACCTGCATGACGCAAAACCCGTCTTCGCGCAGAAAGTGAGCACCAATGCAGAAGGAGTCGCGCATGTTGAACTGCCGGATAAATTCGATTTCTACGGCGAATATGACATCGTCGCCGAAGGGAAAGACTCCCGGGGCAACCTCATCACAGCTTCGCGCGTCATATGGATTTACAGCGAATCCGCGGCGCACGTGGAATCCAGATTCAAAAACCTGGAACTTTCAGTCGGCGAAACGGTTCTGGAAAAACCGGGGGAAATCACCTGCCTGATCAAAAGCCGCTACACCGACGCCCATGTCCTCCTGACAATTGAAGGCAAGGATATTTACGAAAAGAGAGTCATCCCTATGACAGGCAATGTCATGCCGGTCAAACTGCAGATAAAAAATGCCTATACCCCTAATGTTTTTATCACCGCAACGATGCAGCGAGGCCGCGCATTATTCACATCCAGCGAAGAAGTGGCCATTGCCGGACAGGGCGTTAACATGAACATCCGGCTGAAACCGGACAAGGAAAAATACCTGCCCGGTGAAAAAATAAAAATTGCCATCACCGCAACTGATGAAGCCGGCAAGGCGCTGAAAGGCGATTTGTCCCTGGGCGTCGTGGATGAAGCCATTTATCTGATCCGCCGCGACCACACGCTGAAACTGAGAGATTTCTTCTACTCGAAAAATTCAAACTGGGTTCTGACGAATTATTCATATCCTTTCACGATCCTGGCCGGCGTCGGCAAGGACGGCAAAGTGAAAATCCGCGAAAAATTCGCTGATACGGCATACTGGAACGCCGGCATTAAAACGGATGAACGCGGGCAGGCAATGGTGGAATTTGTCCTGCCGGACAACCTGACGACCTGGCGGATGACTGCGCGGGGCCACGATCTGACCGGCCGCGTCGGCGAAAAGAAAAACGAATTTCTGGTCACGCAGGATCTGATCGCCCGGATTGGAAAACCGCGGTTTTTCATCGAAGGCGACAAGCTCAGCCTGATCGGCATCGTCAACAGCAACACCAGCCGGGGGCTGACCCGAGTCAAACCGGAGTTCAGGGCAGATAATAAAATCCTTCCTTCTGACGATAAGGTTAAGCTGAGCCTGCCGGCATTCGGTGCGGCCAGTCTGTACTATCCTTTCAACGTCCCGGACAATAAGACATCCGTCGATTTATTTTTCCAGGCGCTGGGCGACGCCGAAGCGAAAGATGCACTCAGGATCAGCCTTCCCGTCTACAGCCGGGGCATGAGCTACAAACTTTACGGTACAGGCGACATGGGCGACAATCGCACCGTTTTGCTTACACCCATCAAGGACACAGACGACTTTGAATACCGGCCCGAAGAGATTTCCGTCACGGTCAATCCCAGTCCCATTCATCAACTGCTGCGCGGCGCGGATTACCTGGCCAACTTCCCTTACGGGTGCATCGAACAAACGCTCAACGGTTTCATGCCGGCGCTCGCGTTGCAGAGCCTCCTGAAACAGAAGGGCTTACCTGTTGCCGCTAATGAAAAGCTCAACGATAAAATCAATGCCGGTATCGACAAAATTTTGCGTTATCAGAATTCCGACGGCACCTGGGGGTGGTGGAGCGGCGATTCCGCCAATGAATTTATCACCGGCTACGTACTCTACGCCCTGCATCTGGCCAGATCCATGGGATACAACGTGGATAAAGCGCCAATCGACAGGGCGCTTTCCGCCGTGCAGATGATGCTTCAAAACAGAGTCGTCAATAATGACGACGGCCGAAGTTTCCTCTTTAACGCCTTCACGCTCTGGGGCGGATGGAATCCGGACGCATATCTCGAGTTTGCCAGGAATCCGCGCCTCAACAACTACAGCCGGGCCTATTTCATCATGGCACTGGCCAATGCCGAAAAAACCCTGAAAACCGCCAGTGATAAAGCCATCGTGAAAAATATGACGGATCTTCAATTGACGGCGCTCAAGGCGGCGCAAAAAAGGGACCGCTACGGCGTATACTGGGAGCATGACAGGCACCAGTTGTGGGGATGGCCCGGAGGCAATACGGAAATCACAGCACATGTCCTGTCCGCTCTGGCAGCCGTCCATGACCGCACCACGCTCCCGGGAGAAATCGTTAAATCGCTGATGAAGCGCAGCAAAGGACCGGCATGGAAATCGACAAAGGAAACGGCGGCGGTGATTCTGTCCATCTGCAAATATTACGGGCAACTCGGGCAGACGAACCCGGAATGGGGCAAAGTATCCTTCAAAATGAACGGCAGAGATTTGACAACCATCGATTACGACTCCAGGCGTATTGACGAACCACATAAACTGACACGCATCGTCAAACTGCCGCGTAACAAGAAAACCGACAGTTTCAGGGTTGAAGCATCCGGAAGCGCGTCCAGCGACATCACGTTTAACCTCACGGTAAACGGCAATTTGTACTTCCGGGAAAACAGGCTGCATTTATTGTCGCAAAGCGCCCAGACGTCGCTTTTGGAGGCGGGTAAAAACCTGTTCGGCGGCATCAAGGATACGTTCACTTCATTTATAAAATCGCAGGATTCGATGATCCGTTCCATCAATAACGGCATCGAAATCACCCGAAGTTACGCGCTGGTTGCGCGGGTGAGGGACATGAACAATCACGAATACCTTGTCCCCCAGCCCATCGATGAAAAGCGGGGTCTGAAAATCGGCGATGAAATTCTGGTGACGCTTAAATTCCGCACACTAGAAAATTTTGAATATCTGGTTCTGGAAGACTACCTGCCGGCGGGTTTCGAAGTCGTGAAGAAAAATGTCTTCGACGATTATAAACCCTATACGCACAGCGAACGATGGGACAATCGCATGGTCTTTTTCTTTACCTCACTGTCTAAGAATAATATCCATGAGGTTGCCTACACATTAAGAGCGGAATTGCCGGGACAGTTTCTGGCCAGACCCGCCCGCATGGAATGCATGTACGAACCGGGCATTCAGGGCTGGTCGTCTCCGGCGAAATTCAGCGTTCTGAAAAAATAACCGCCTTTGTGATCAGCTCCGGACGATCTTAGCCATCCGGAGCTGATCGTTGCTTCTTTGCCCGAACATGCATTTACTTTCCCTTTATTGCAAACCAGCCGGATGCAGCGCCGTATGCCTTTTTTTCATGCTTCTGCTGCTTCCCTGCATCCCGCTTTCCCACGCCCTTGCGTCGACATCCGATCAACCGGGACCGTCCTCCGTCGATACGATTCGTATCTCCATTTTGTCCAAATCCATGAAGGAACTCAAAGAGCAATCTGTTGGCGCTTTGACCTTCACTTTTCCCGAGCATACCAGCCTGTTCGATAAAACCGGCGGGGAGGTTACGCCGCTTCGTGAAATGAAGATGGCCTGGCATGAAGGACAAATTCAAATCCGCTGTGATCGGAACCCCTATGCCCCTCTTCGCCGTTTTGTCGTCAAATCCTCTGCTCCGAATGCGGTTTTTCACGTACAAACAGGCCGGGACAGACGAACATATCCTCTCCCGCTGGATGCGCTGGAATCCAATGGTGAATTCAGTCTTATTGTTGAAGAAAATAAACTGCGCTATGCCCTGGATTCCGCCGCTGCTGAATACGGCGCAGTCCCCGGAAGCGGGCAGGAAGCGGTCCATGCGCTGGGCCTTTTAATCCTGTCGAGGGTGGAGATACTTCCTCCCGTTTCATCTCACACAGCCTTCCATTTCTGCGACCTCGCCCACTGCCAGATTTATACAGGTCGCAGGAACATCGAGAAGGTTAATACGCCATGGAGGATCGACGAACGAAAGCTGCAAGGTCCGCTGCACTTTCACGCACGCTGCGGAGGACGGACACTGGGCGGCAGGGTCTTTGGAGCGGCTCCCGGAGCGGAAGCCGGCGTCATCGATTCTCTCTCGCAACGAGGCATTTATCTATGCGGACGAAACGCTTATGAATGGGAAAAATTCATATCCGCCGGGGAGCTGCACGGAATCATCTGTTCGAGTCATCAAACCTTCGGCGCCCGCAAAACTTCCCTGCATTACGACAAGGATCATTTCACCATTCACGTAACCTGTGGAGAAACCAGGCTGTCGATGGCGCCGGAGACCTTCCGGCTGAAGATCAACCGGGTACGCGGCTGGAATTTCCTTCCCGGCAATTATTATGATGTTCACCGCCGGGAATCTGCAGGAAACACCGGATATGTTTTCAAAGGGAAGGGATTGGGACACGGCGCCGGGCTATGCCAGACCGGGGCCTTAAAGCTCGCGGCTCTGGGCTATTCCCGCTATGATATTCTCCGGCATTATTTCCCGGATATTCAATTTAAGACGGCCTCAACCATGGAAGTTTCAGTCTCTCCCAATGTTTCCTATGCAGTCTTTTCGCTGAAATCGGGAGAGATTGAGCAGGCCAGCCATCCGCCGTTTATTTTCAGGCAAATCCCATCCGGCTCGATTTTTAAATTGATTGTCTCGCTGTATCTTGCCGCCCGACAGCCGTCTTTGCTTACCGGATATACCTTCCACTGTCCGGACGGCGCGGATGACGATATGCCCGCACAGTGCTGGCGGCCCGGGGGACACGGTCATACAGGGTTTAAGAAGGCTCTGTCCCATTCCTGCAATTTATATTTCGGTTCTCTTCACCGGCATATTCCACGGGACAACTTTTATGCATTTTTCAACCAGTTGCGCCGGTCAGCGGACATCACCGCCACTCTGCCCGATATTCAAACCAATCGGGAATTTTCCCATTTACTCATTGGCCTTGATCATCGTGTTCTTTTCTCAATACAGGACATGATCAAGCTGACCCAGATCGTCAGTCCCGTTGCAGCAGATACGCTGCCCACTGTATCAGGAAAATCGATAATAACCGCTGAACACAAATCGATGATTTCTGAAGCCCTTCAGCAAACCATGAAGGAAGGCACGGGATCGTTTCCGGCCGGCCGGACCTCCGGTGTCTGCAAAACGATCTGGGGGAAGACAGCGACAGTATCCGACGGAACCAACAGGCCTGTTCTCTGCGGTATTTTTATCGGCGGCTGCGATGAAAAAGGGATCATCCTGGTCCGGGAGAATGCCGTCGGCCGGGATGCCGCCAGATCCGCCCTTGAAGTTTTCTCGGCCCTGGACAAAAAGATCGCACATCCGAGTCCATGAATCATTAAATAATAGAGAGAATCGGACTAGCGGTGATATTTTACTTTTTTCATCTTGTACATGCGCTGATCGGCCTGAGAGACAAGTTCGTCAAGCGATATGGGCTGGATCGGATTATAGACGGTATGACCGATGCTGACGGCCAGTTTGGATTTGTGCAATTTGCGTATGTTGAGATTATTGACCAGACGGTACAGACGCAGCAGCAGTTTTTCCATTAAATCTTCATCCGCGTCCACCACCAGAATGGCAAATTCGTCTCCTCCGATGCGGGAAATGATGTCGGAGGTTCGAAAAGTCTGCGTCAGAATTTTCCCTGCGGCCATCAGAATGCGGTCGCCTTCTTCGTGCCCGAAATCATCGTTAATGGTTTTGAGACCGTCCAGATCGGCAAAGAAAAGCAGCATGCTTTCCCTGGAGCGCTGAGCCCGCTTAAGTTCACGCGTCGCCAGGGTAAAAAAGCCGCGCCGGTTGTACAACCCGGTCAGTTGATCGGTCAGAGCCATGGCTTCCAGTTCTATTTCCATTTCGCGGCGGCGGGTGATATCGGCGCCGAAAAACGCCAGCCGCTCGACTTCTCCGTTTTCATCACAGACGGGGTAAATCACCTGATCGATAAACCGTTTGTTGCGCGCATCCTCGAACCGCACGGGCTTGCCGTTGCGGATGACGTTTTCCGCCTGCTTTCTTCTTTCCTTCGCCGTATCCGCCGGCAGCAGCTCGTAATAATTCGCGCCGATAATCTTGTCGAGTCCGAGGCGCAGGCGCTTGGCAAAGGTTTCATTGGCCGCCAGAACGGTCCCGTCCTTATCGAGCAAAAGCAGGGATTCCGTGACGGCGTTCAGCAGGGCGCGCAGATTTCTTTCGCTTATTTCAACTTCATGACGCGTATGTTTTTGACCGGAAATATCGCGAACGATGCTGACAAGCACGCGCTCGTCTCCCATCATTGATCCCTGCGAACTGACTTCCACCGGAAATGTCTCGCCGTTTTTACGGACATGAATGGTCTCGAAAAGAACGCCCCTTGATGCGGCAGGCTGCTGGTTCATCATTTGCGTCTGTGAATCATCCGTGCGCAGATCGTCTATCGTCATCTCCCGGAGCTCTTCAAGCGAGAACTGGTAAGTCGTGAGCGCCGCCGGATTGGCATCCAGGATTTTCCGATCGCTGTAGCGGATGATCAAAATACTATCCCGCGAATTTTCAATAAGAAACTGATAGCGCTTGAGGACATCTCCGGCGCCAAGGACATCTTCTTTTCTCCGTCCCGTTTTTCTTCTGTTTTCGACCATCGGCGATACCATTTTTTTCAGTGTAAAAAAGTTTGGAAAACCCGCTTGCTTGAGGATGTTTTATATAACAATTCATGCATAATTTCAATAATTTCAAGAAATAATTTTACCGATTCGTTTTATTTTTCAAGCATCCCCGGATAATTCAATTGAAAAAATGACGACATTCCTTTACAAATTGACTTCATGATCTCGGATATGAAGAGCATTCGATGAAAAATCTCAAGGCATTGCGCTTAATATTGATTCTGCTGACTTCCCTGTCTCTTGCTGCATGCGCCATCCACCCAAGGACGCCGGAATCGATGATGCCGAAACCGGACAAAAAAGAGATTGAAAAGCCGGACCAGGCCCTGCTGGTGGCCAACGAGCGGTTTTTGTTTTGGACATCCCCGGCGCTTTATACTCTTGAAAAACGGGAAGGAATCTGGCGGCAGGTTTTCGATCCGATGAAGGCGGTGATCGGCAAAAACGGTTTTGCTCCGCCCGGCGAAAAACGCGAGGGCGACGGACGCACGCCGACAGGCACATTCAGACTGAACCTGGCCTTCGGCTATGCCTCGCAGGCTGGCACCCGGATGCCTTACCGCCAGGCAAACTCTGACGACCTGTGGGTGGATGATCCCAAATCCCCGGATTACAATCGCTGGGTCAAACAAAGCGAAACACAGGCAGCCTCTTATGAAAAAATGAAACGCGATGATGATCAATACAAATACGGCGTCGTCATTGAATATAACACGGGTCCGGTCATCCCCGGTTACGGCAGCGCAATCTTTCTGCATGTCTGGAAAGCCCACGGATCGCCTACGGCCGGATGCGTTGCCGTCTCCGAGGAAGACATTGTAAAAATCCTTGGCTGGCTTGATCCGGCCGCCCATCCGGTCATCTTGATCAACCCGGATTAAAACGAATATGGAGAAGCCAACCATGAATAAAATAATATTTGCCGTTCTTTTGATGTCGCTGATCGTTCTCGGTGCGGAGGCACCTCCAACCTGCGCCGAGGAAAAAATGCCGGATACGTTTGTCAATATTTCGGAGATCATCCCCGGCGTTTTGCTGGACATCCGTTATTACGGTTATCATAATTTTCTGGGAACTCGAGTGGACGGATATCATGCGCCGAAATGCCTGCTCACAAAACCCGCGGCCCAGGCGCTGGCGGGCGTTCAGAAAGATCTTGCGCCTTACGGGTTGACTTTAAAAATTTACGACTGCTATCGCCCGCAGCAGGCCGTCGACCACTTCGTCAGATGGGCTAAAGACGTCGATGACGTCAAAACCAAAAAAGAGTTTTACCCGACCGTCGATAAGCGCAATTTGTTTCGTGACGGTTATATTGACAGCCGTTCCGGCCACAGCCGGGGAAGCACCATCGATCTGACCGTCGTTAGCGTGCCGGCCGCCGCCGAGCCTTCCTATACACCGGGTCAGGAGCAATTCGAATGCTTCCTGCCGGCGGGAATGCGCTTTGCCGATAATTCACTGGATATGGGCACGGGCTTTGACTGCTTTCATGAAATTTCCAACACGGAGAATCCTAAAATCGCCAAACGCCAGCGCATTTATCGCCTGCTTCTTAAAACCCTGATGGAAAAACACGGTTTCCGCAACTACGATAAAGAATGGTGGCACTATACGCTCAACAATGAACCTTACCCCAATACATATTTCAATTTCCCGGTGAAATGAAACCATGAAAATTACCCTGCCGCCATTTCTGAAATCCTACGGCTTTTCGTTGCTCCTGATCGTATCGCTGATCGCGGGGGCCGCCCTGGGCCTGATCTTCAAAAAGGATGCGGCCATGTTCAAGCCGCTGGGCGATGTATTTCTCAACTTGCTCTTTACGGCCATCGTCCCGCTGGTATTCTTTTCGATCGCTTCCACCGTGGCCTCGATGACCGATCTTACGCGTCTGGGAAAGATTCTTTCCGTCATGGTTTTGATTTTTATTGCAACCGGCCTGATTGCCTCGGTCATCATGATTACGGCCGTCATCCTCTACCCGCCCGCCGCCGGCATCAGCGTCGCTCTGCCCGCGTCGGCGGAGACACAACAGATCAAGGCGGTCGATCAGATCGTCCGGGCTTTTACGGTTCCCGATTTTACCCTGATTCTCTCCAAAGGTAACATGATGGCGCTGATCGTTTTCTCGATCTTAACCGGACTTGCCGCCTCCGCGGCGGGCGATAAGGGAAAAGCCTTTGGCGGATTTCTGACATCCGCCAATGCCGTTATGATGAAGTTGATTTCCTTTATCATGTACTATGCGCCCATCGGCCTGTGCGCTTATTTCGCCTATCTTGTCGGCGTCTTCGGACCGGAACTTCTGGGTTCTTACGCGCGTGCAATGGTTCTTTACTACCCGATGGCCCTCGCCTATTATCTTCTCGCTTTTACTTTCTATGCATTTCTCGCAGGTGGAGGGTGGGGTGTTAAAAAATTCTGGAGCAACATCATTCCCCCGTCGCTTACGGCGCTGGCCACCGGCAGTTCCATGGCCACGATTCCCTCCAATCTGCAGGCGGCGGATAACATCGGCATTCCCCGGGATATCAGCGAAGTGGTCATACCCATCGGCGCGACGATGCACATGGAAGGTTCGTGTCTGGCCGCCGTTTTGAAGATCGCCTTTCTGTTCGGCATTTTTCATATACCCTTTTCCGGTTTTGAAACGCTTCTGACCGCGCTGGGCATCGCGCTTCTGACCGGCGTTGTGGTCAGCGGCATCCCCGGTGGCGGCACGATCGGTGAACTTCTGATCCTGTCTTTGTACGGCTTTCCACCGGAAGCGTTTGCGCTGATCACCATGATCGGCACTCTGGTGGACGCCCCGGCCACCATGCTCAATGCCGTGGGAGACAACGTTTCCTCCATGATGACGGCGCGGGTGCTGGGAGGGAAGCGGTGGATGGAAAAATCAGGGAATCAGGCTGAAGGCTAAAGGCTGAAGACCGAAGGCTGGAGATATTTAAGGAAAAAAGTCAGGAGTGCAAACTATGTCATCGGAAAACAAAGGCGGCGTGTTTTCGGCCGTCAAAGAATTTGTCCATGCCGGATTTTTAAAAATCCAGAACAATCTGATGGAAACAATGGGCATGGGGCGCGCAGCGACGGTCAGCGCCCTGATTCTGATTGTCCTGGTGGCCGCCCTGATCGTCTTTTTGTTCATTCAATCCGCGCCGCCCAAAACAATCGTCATGACCAGCGGCGACGACAACAGCATTTTCAGGAAAGTGGCCGGCAAATACGCCAAAGTACTGGCGCGAAACGGCGTGAAGCTCACCATTGTGCCGTCCGAAGGGTCCCTCCAGAATCTGGAGAGGCTGTCCAATCCCAAATACCGTGTCGATGTGGGATTCGTTCAGTCCGGCCTGACTAAAAACCGCAACATTGAAAACCTCGTCTCGCTGGGCAGCGTCAGTTACGTTCCTCTTTTTGTCTTTTATAAAAGCGACAAACCCATCGAAATTCTCTCCCAGTTCAAGGGCAAACGCCTCGCCATCGGGCCGGACGGAAGCGGAACAAACGCGCTGGCCACCACTCTGCTGGAAATGAACGGCATCGAACCGGAAGGCGATACGGAGCTATGGGAAATGGATGATCAGGAAGCGGCCGAAGACCTGCTGGCCGGCCGGATGGACGCGGTTTTTTTCATGGCGGATTCGGCCTCCTCCGATCTCATCCGTAAACTGCGCAGGGAACCGGGTGTGAGGATTGTTAATTTCATCCAGGCCGACGCCTACACCCGCAGGATCGGCCATCTCAACAAACTGATCCTGCCTAAGGGCTCCATTGATTTCGGCAAAAACATTCCGGAACAGGATGTCACGCTGATCAGCCCGACTGTTGAACTGATCGCCCGCAAGGACCTTCATCCGGCGCTTTCCGATCTGCTTCTGGAAGCGGCGCAGGAAATCCACGGACGGGCGGCTCTGTTTCAGCGCCGGGGTGAATTTCCCGCCGCCCTCGAGCATGAATTCCCCGTAAGCGACGACGCCACCCGCTACTACAAATCGGGCAAGTCATTTTTATACCGCTATTTTCCCTTCTGGATGGCCAGTCTGATCAGCCGCATTCTTGTTGTTTTTCTGCCGATTGTCCTGATCCTGATTCCCGGACTGCGCGTCATCCCCGCAGTTTACCAGTGGGGCGCCCGGATGCGAATTTTCCGCTGGTACCGCCAGTTGCTGGCGCTGGAGCAGGACATGATCGCCGGAACGGACGCCGAAAAATTGAAAACCCTGACGGCCCGCCTCGATTCGATCGAACAGGCGGTGAACACGATGAAAATATCGGCCTCTTTCGCCGACCAGTTCTACGTGCTGCGGGGACACATCATCTTTGTGCGTAACCGTCTTCTCCAGAGCGTTCAGAGCCGGTGAGTTATTGCAGCGGCGGCAGCAAAGGCCACCGCTGCTGTTATTATCATCATGATTCGCTATTAAAACGACCGAGTTCGTCGTTGCCCATGACCTTGTCAATATCCAAAAGGATTTTTACCGTTTGATTTATTTTTGCCATACCGAGAATATAAGCCGTATTCAGCTTCGATCCGAAGTTCGGCGCATCCTCAATCTCGGCGGTCTTGATGTTGACCACCTCCGAAACCGAATCCACCAAAATCCCCATGAATATTTTATTGCCGCCGATGGCGATTTCAGTCACGATAACGCATGTGCGTTCCGTATCTGCCACCGTCCGGATGCTGAATTTGAGGCGCAAATCCACAACAGGGATAACCTTGCCGCGTAAATTGATCACCCCCCGGATATGTTCCGGTGTTTTCGGCACCGGCGTAATCGGCATTAAACCGATGATCTCTTTTACTTTCAAAATTCCGATGCCGTATTCTTCTCCGGCCAGAGAAAAGGTCAGATATTTCCCCTCCCGGCTTAATTGTCCCTCAATAACATCCGGCTCTATCTCAACTGCTGGTGCTTGCATTTTGTCTTAACCTCCCGTCTTTCAAAATATAGGGCAACCATTAATGGAGGCGGGATGGTCCATGTGATCATCCCGCCTCCGGATGTATCGATTAAAAATTGCTAAAACTGTCTTTCTCCAGCGGAAGAACTTCCCGGGATCGAACTGTTTTACCTTTTTTAAGGACATTATTTCCGGCAGTCAGTAACTTTTCGATAATCGGTTTACCGGATCTTTGCATCATCGGATTTCCTTTTCCACTCATATATTGATCGGATGCCCGGCCGATATTTCCATTGTTCCCGCCTTCGATAATCGTCACCAGCACGTATACATTATTCTTCATCTGTTCAGCCTGTGCATTCATTTCTTCCGAGGCGCTGGCCGATTCCTCGGCATTGGCCGCCGTCCGCTGAACAACCTTATCCATTTCGGCCACCGCTTTGCCGATCTGGCCGATTCCCTGAGCCTGTTCATGAGACGCCGCGGCAACCTCGTCAATCAACTGCCCCACCTTACCGACAATCTCCATATTCTCCTTGAAGGCATCCTGAGTCTGCCGTGTCAGGTCACTGCTTCTTTTAACCGTGCTGATCGTATTCTCGATAAGACCGGAGGTGTTTTTGGCGGCCTCCGCCGACCGCATCGCCAGATTCCGCACTTCATCGGCCACCACGGCAAAACCCGCGCCCGCCTCGCCGGCCCGCGCCGCTTCCACGGCGGCATTGAGCGCCAGCAAATTCGTCTGGAAGGCGATTTCATCGATCGTCTTGATGATCTTGCCTGTTTCTTCGCTGGACCTGGTGACATCCTGAATTGCCGTCGTCATTTTATCCATCAACTCGCCGACCTGAGCGACATTCTTTGCAGCTTCGCCTGTGAGGGATTTCGCCTGGGCCGCGTTATCAGCGTTTTGTCTGGTCATCGAGGACATCTCCTCCAGAGACGAGGATGTCTCTTCCAGGGCGGAAGCCAACTCAGATGCGCCTTCAGCCAGACTCTGACTGGCCGATGCCACCTGAGATGACGCCGCGGCGACCTGCTCGGAAGCATCATCGAGATCCTCGGAAATTCGCCCGATCGGCAATGCAATGCCCCGCGCAAAGAAAAACACGGCCATTGCGACAACAACCAGGAAGATGATGGCAACAATAATAATGATGGTGGACAGCCGGTCGGCCGGCGCCATTAATTCACTATAATCCTGATTGGCGCAGATACTCCAGCCCGCCAGGGAAACCGGAGCAAATCCCGCAACCTTCTTCACTCCCTTGATGGCATAAACTTCAGAACCGGTTTCGCCTGCGGTCATCCTCGATCCAAACTTTTTCATGCTTTCCTGCTCCAGCATGTTGAACTTGAGGATAAAATCCTTATTCGGATGAGCGATGACCAGACCGGTTTTGTCAACGACAACGGCATACCCCGTCTTTCCTATTTTTGTGGCGGCCACCTTGTCCGTCAGAAAACTGATACGGATAATGGATCCGACAACGCCGATCACCTGTTTTGAAGAAGAGTAGACAGGGGCGCCGAATGTCATCACCGTCTCGCCGCTGGCTTTCGACTTTGTAACGGAACCAATATTCACTTTGCCGGTTTTTGCCTCCTTGAAGTAATCTCTCTCGGATAGATCCATTCCTTTGAATTTTCCATTCATGCCGTCCGTAATGATTTTCCCATCCAAACCGGTGACAAAAAAGGCTTCGTAGTCGTTGCCGCTTCGCTCAACCAGCGCCGTCAGCTCCGCCGTGGATTTTGCGATTTGCGTTCCTTCTTTCACACCTCCGGCATATTCGGTGGCGGCTGCAATCACCTCACTATTTTGCGCGACCTGAGAGACAATCTTCATTTCCTCCTGTATGGCCAGATTAGCCATTTGTGCAAGACTCCTGGATATTTCCACCGATTGCAACATAGTGACATCTTTCAAGGCATCCCTGGCCTGGTAAATGGCAAAACTTCCAATAACCGCCACAGGTACAAGTACGGCAATAATACCTCCTAAAATCATTTTGAACTTCAAAGACCGTTTCTGCATACTACCTCCACATGAATTTTTTGTAAGATTATTAACGGTGCAATAACATCCAGCACATTATATTATAGAGAACCATCCTTCGCGGATAATCCGCAGTAATGGATAATCTTTTGAAGAACGACAGCCACATCTTGAAAATCATCGGCTCTATAGGCTATGTACCGCGGTCGTAAATTGTGCGCAGCCCTGATTGTTTCGGGATCGTTGGAATAAAGGATGACGATGAT
The DNA here is from genome assembly GCA_963682105.1 of Smithellaceae bacterium. Lineage (GTDB taxonomy): Bacteria > Desulfobacterota > Syntrophia > Syntrophales > Smithellaceae > UBA8904. The sequence continues at coordinate 4,105,520 of OY821638.1, read as the reverse complement.
CAGCAAATCCGAATACAACTCTAAAAGTTTTGCGATGCGGATTATCTCCGCGTGATCTTTCATACACAGGATGATGATCTTGCGCATATCGCCGGGAACATTGAGGTGACGCCGGAGCTCGTCAACCGAGCGGCAGACATCCGTATCGGTAAAACTGATCATCTCCAGAAGCCTCTGTTCATCCGCGTCTTTCTCCGAATAATAGACAACGATTGCCATATTGTTTCCCCTTGATCCTCCAGTTGTCTGCCGGCATATCATCAAGGATCGTGCCATGAAGATCGAATTACTTATATGGCTGATTTTGTTTAAGTGTGGTTGATTGATTTCGTGTAATCAGGATGAGATTATTCCCAGACTCGGGAATAGTTCCCGGATGGAGGAATCATTCCCGCATATAGGAAAGCGGCGGGTCCCGGCGCTTAAAACTACCGCACCAAGCCGGAGGGATCAGAATTTAAAGGTTTTCCCGTGGGTTTTTAGAAGTCGGTAAAGCCTTGACTTTGATATACCTGAAAGCCGGCAGGCTTGCCGGTAATCGCCTTCGGCCAGACGAATCAGATCCGTCAAATACTGCTCCCGCGCTTGCTGTTCATGAATTTTCAGCGTGGGGAGAGGATAGTTGAAAACCCCTTGAGCTGTCGGAGTTTTGTTTTCCTTACGGATAAAGGCCGCTTTGGCAATACCGGCGCGGATATCGGTGGGCAAATGTTCAGGACACAGAATCGGAATATCCCCTGCGTAGAGGACAGTCCACTCCATCGCATGCTGAAGCTCCCGTACGTTTCCCGGCCAGGCGTAACCTTTCAGAGCCTCTATAAAGTCGGACGAAACGGCTTTCTGCGCGATGTCATTCTGTTTACAGATCCGGCTGATGAAATAGGCAGCCAGTTCCCGCAGATCGCCATTGCGCTCTCGCAGGGGGGGCAAATGGAGACTGATGCCGCGCAGGCGATGAAGCAGATCTTCGCGGAAGCGGCCATTTTTGACCAACTCGCCGAGATCCCGATTCGTGGCCGCCACCAGACGGAAATTGCTTGTAATCTCCCGGTCGCCGCCGACGGGGCGAAATCGGCGTTCCTGAAGGGCGCGAAGCAACGAACGCTGAATGGCAAGAGGCAATTCGCCCACTTCATCGAGAAACAGGGTCCCGCCGTCGGCGGCTTTTAAAAGCCCGACCCGTTTTCGATCCGCACCGGTAAAAGCCCCTTTTTCATGGCCGAAAAGAGCGCTTTCGACCAGTGTTTCCGTCATGGCGCCGCAATCAACAATGATAAACTCTCCTTGGGCCCGCCTGCTGTTTCTGTGAATGGCAAACGCAAAGATTTCTTTGCCTGTTCCGGTTTCGCCGGTAAGCAGGACATTCGCTTCACTCTTTGCCGTTTGCGCCAGAATGTCTATGCAGCTCCTGATCGGCTGGCTGCTGCCGACAATTCCGCAAAGATCCAGAACCGTCATCGCTCCTGACACACGCGCATTACGATACTCCAGGGCGCGAATCAGTGGCAGCGTCATCTGCTTGAGGGAATAAGGTTTCTGGATGTAATCCCAGGCGCCGTTGCTGATAGCCATTTCGGCGCCGTCGGCATCGCCGGTGCCCGTCATGATAATCACTTCCGGAGGATTTTCCCTGTTTTTGATCACCGGCAGAATGTCGAGACCATTGCCGTCCGGAAGCCGGACATCAAGAAAGACAACATCAAACGGTTCCCTCAGGCAAAGATCATAACCATCCTGAAGCGTGCCGGATACGCTTGTTTGATGTCCCATAGAGCTGATCTGCACAGAAAGGATGGTGCACAGGTCCGGGTCGTCGTCGATAATCAGTATCTTGGCCATAGGATCAGGATTTATCAAAAATACAGCGAACAGCGACTGCCATCTTCTGGATGGTTACAGGTTTCATGATGATTTCCCGGATGCCCGACTCGGTCAATGAATCATGGTCGATCTTCTCGATCAGTCCGGTGCAAAGGATGACGGGGATCTCGCGGATTCGTCTGATCTTTCGAGCCAGATCCGTCCCTGTCATGCGCGGCATGGTCATATCCGTTACGACAAGATCGAAATCAGCCGGGCGTTTTCTGAAATCCTTCAACGCATCGAGGGGGCTGTTGTAAGCGTTGACTTTATACCCGAGATCCGTAAGCAGAAGTTTGAGCACCTCTGTCAGGGTAGCTTCGTCATCCACAAGCATGATACGCTCCCTGCCTCCGGATACACCGTTATTTTTTTTCTCTTCCTTCGGCACGGAAGAAGTAATTGCGGGGATATAGATCCTGAATGTCGTTCCTCTTCTCAATGTGCTATCTACGGCAATCACGCCATCGTAATTTTTTATGATGCCGTAAACAACCGACAGCCCCAAACCCGTTCCTTCGCCCGGCTTTTTCGTGGTGAAAAAGGGGTCAAAGATGCGGGGAATGACGGCCGGCGCAATACCGTGTCCCGAATCACGAATCGTCAATTCCTGATATACGGTCCCCTGTTTTAAGTCTGGATGAGGAAGGGCATCCGCTGACAGGTAGACGACCGGCTGCAGCGAAACATCCAACTGTCCCTTTTTCCCTTTCATGGCATGGAACGCATTGGTAACCAGATTCATCAAAACCTGGTGCACCTCTGAAGGATCTGCAAGCACAGTGTTCTCCGCAGAGGCGATATGAACATTCATCGAGATGGTCGCCGGCAACGAGGCGCGCAGCAGTTTCACCGCCTCTTTGATGATCGGACTGATTTTCAGCGGAATCCGTTTGTGTTCCTGCTGGCGGCTGAACGTCATCATCTGCGCAACCAGATCTTTCGCCCGATGGATAGCACGGAGGGTCCCTTCCAGAAACTGACGGGCGGGATGATCCCGCTTGATATGGTGCGACATGACCAATTCCGTATACCCCATGATCCCGCCGAGAATGTTGTTGAAGTCATGGGCAATGCCGCCGGCGAGTGTGCCGATGGCCTCCATTTTTTGGGACCGGCGAAGCTGCTCTTCAAGTTTTCGCTGTTCGGTGATATCGTAGCATATCGTCAGGACGAATTTCTCTTCATTCAGTGTAATGGTTTCCGCCCACAGGAGCACGTCGAGTATTTCACCCGTCTTGGTTCGCATCTGAAAGGGTTCATTTCGCACAAAACCCCGCCGGGCAAGTATCCGAACATATTTTTTGCGGTCGTTGGGATCCGCCCACACCTTCAGTTCGGTTGCCGTATGGCCGACCATCTCTTCGCGCGTATAGCCTAGCGCCAAAAGCTGGCTTTCATTGACATCGACGTATCTCCCCTCGTTAATTGTGGAAATGGCAGTGGCAACGGGGCTGATATGGAAAACCTTGGAAAAGCGTTCCTCTGATATTCGCAGAGCCTGCTCCGCCTGCTTTCTTTCGCTGATATCGCGTCCCACTCCGAGGATGCCCATCGGCAAGCCCTGGTTGTCCCGAAGCAGCGTGAAGCTCACTTCAATCCAGATCGTCGATTCGTCCTTTCTGAATAGTTCCAGTTCAAGGGTCCGTTCAATGTTTAAGTCTTTTTGTTGAAGTTTCTCGGGGATTAATTCCTCCGCAATGGCGCAAGAGACGATGGCCAATGAATCGGGCGTAAAGTGTCGGTCCAGTGGACCGTCATTGGCTTCATCAAGGGTAAACCCCCTGATGCGCCGAGCGGAAGGACTAAGCCAGATCATTTTTAAATCCATGCTGATCAGCCATACCATATCGGTCATGTTGTCCGTGATCAGCTTGTAGCGTTCCTCGCTTTTACGCAGCGATTCGGCCATGTATTTGCGCTCGGTGATATCGTGGAAAGCGACAACCTTGGCCCTCTTCCCGCCGGAAATGATCGGTTTGCCCATGACTTCGATAACCCGCAGGCTCCCGTCTTTTCTCACCATCCGGATTTCAAAGGCTCCGCTGTTTTCGGACTGAATATTACGTAAAAAAAGATCTTTGTGACCGGGTGAAATGAAATCCAGAACATTCCTGCCGATCAATTCATCGTAATCATAGCCGGACATCCGCACGATGGCCTGATTCAAATCCAGGATCCGCGAATCATCCTGGATGATAATGCCCTCGAAAGTCGCATCGGCCAGTTGCCTAAATCTTTTTTCACTGCCGGAAAGGGCTTCCGCCATCTTTTTCCGTTCCGTGATATCCAGCAGTGTTCCGATGACGGCGGGCCGGCCTTTATAGAATGTCCGGGAACTGTAAACTTCGACATATTTCATATTGCGTTTTTTTGTCTGGATCCGGAACTCGTAATGGAGGGATTCCAACTCACCGGCCAGCCTTTTGCGGAGAGCTTCCTCCACCAGGGAGATGTCTTCGGGGAAAACCACATCTCTGACCCGGGAAGGGCAGGTAAACTCCTCAATTTGATATTCGAAAATTTCGGCAAATTTCGGATTAATGTAATGAAACAGTCTATCCTGGATCAGGTAGATGCCGGCCATGGATTTTTCGGCGAGAACCCGGAATTTTTCCTCCGATTCTCTCAGAGCCTCCTCGGCACGCCTGCGATAGGCAAGCTCCGCCTGGAGACGACAGTTCATTTCAGACAATTCAGAGGTTCGCCTGGCAACAAGGTTTTCAAGGTCTTTACGGTTCAAAGCTGTTCTTTTCTATATACATAACCGGATCTGTCCGCAACTCGTGGTTTTACCAACATTACCATTCTGATCCACGTGAAATCCGGAGCGAGACAACACGCATACAATGTATGACACATACACTATTTCGGAGAAAATTACATCAATGCATTATCGGCAAACTTTCATATCGGCGCGAATCAAAGGCACTTGATTTCTACCTCGATGAAAATGCGGCCCGTTGCGCCACAGTAATCCGACAAAAAAACCAATCATCAGAAAAACGCCGATCAGCACAATGAAAGGAACCGAGACATCGGTCCTGAAAAGTCTCAGGTTAAGAAAAGTCATATTCTGTATGGCGACAAAAAGTGTAAAAACTCCGGCAATAACCGTGAGCGTCATTTTAAATAACATTGTTCATGCCTCCTTTAAAAAAAGTTAAGCGGCATCGAAAACGATATGAAGATGGGGGAAAAGAGTTTGGATCAAAGTCTGTGAAAATTGAACTGGCAATAATTTACACATTTTGCCCATGAAAAGCAAGAGACCCAGAGATACCGTCCGCTCTCTTTGTTCGGTAACATTTCTTTAATGGGGCGATAGGATGACACAAAGGCAGCGCATGAGCCGCCTCCGGAGAGGTAATGCTGAAATGCATCAAGGTTTATTTGCAAACTTTCAAATTCTCAATAATAGGCACTTGATCCGGGACCTTGACATGATTGCTTTTCCGGGATCTGCGCCAAATCACTCCAATGACAACCCCCAGAATCAGAAAACAGCATACCATGGCGGCAACGGGTATCGAAAGTTCCTTCGACAAGATCTGAACATCCACGGTAGTCTTACTTTTCAAGGCAATCAATACGGCAAAAGCCAACGCAACAATGGTGAAGATGACTTTCAAAAACATTTTCACGACCTCCGAAAAAAACTATTTTGAAGAAAAATATTTATGACGCACAGTCATCGGTTTTTTTCGAATTACTATTTTCATTTTTTAAATGCAAGATTATTTGTGTAAGACAGAAACACTTTTTTGTATAACAACGTATAAGCCTTTTAGGCTACAGTCCCTTAATCTTTCAGGCTTAACAGATGGACGCAAAGCGCCCAACAATTTAACCTAACGGTCTATAGCCTGACAGCCAACAGTCTTTTTCAAACGACTGTCAGCATCATGTAGGCCACGGAGAATCGGCCGCTCTCCGGAATGTAACAAAGAATCTTATCGCCTGTTTGAAGTTTGCCGGAATGGAAGAGTTCTTCCATCATGACGTAAATCGAAGCCGAACCGGTGTTTCCTTTGTAAGCCAGATTGGTAAACCATTTTTCGTAAGGAACACAAAAACCGATTTCCTCCATTGCGGCGTAGACCTTTTCGCGGAAAAATTCAGACGAGTAGTGAGGTAAGAACCAGTTGACGTCGGAAGCTTTCAATCCGCGATGTACAATGGCTCTGGCGAGGCCTTCGTTCACCGTCATTTTGATGATGGATTCGCCCAGTAATTCCGTGTCCTGCTTAAGCGCAAAATAATTCTCCTTCATGGCTTTCTCCAGCGAATCGACCTGACGCCATCCCGTTACGGAACCATCCGCATTTTTTTGACCGCCTGCATACATGCAGGTATCCATCGATCCCGCGTAGGACACATGCTCAATCCAGTCCAGACGCAGCGAAATGCCTTTTTCATTTTTTTTCGGCGACAGGAAAATCGCGCCGGCTGCATCCGAGAGCATCCATCTTAAAAATTCCGTTTCAAAAGCCAGAATGGGTCGATTCTTTAAATCAGGATCGCCAGGCAGATGCTCGAAAAAATGGGAACGAAGCAGTGAAGACGCCAGCTCCGATCCGGTCGCAACGGCATTTTCAGAGAACCCCAGGGCCACATTGGCGTATGCCGCTTTCAAAGAGGTAATGCCGCAGAGGCAAATACCGGATGTGGTGACGGCCTCAAAGGGACCGATCTTCAACTCGCCTGCCACCATCAGCGCATGCCCGGGCAAAAGCACATCGGGCGTGGAAGTCCCCGCACAGAGGCATTCAATGTCGCTGACCGAAAATTCCGGATAAGGCTTCAGCCTCTTCACCGCTTCCGCCGTCATCGAAGCGTTGGTATGTGTAAACGCGCCTGTCTTTCGATCCACGGCATAATAACGCGACCGTATGCCGTTATTTTTAAGCACCATCGACTTGACGCGGGAACGGACATTGTGAATCTTCCCCAGAACATCTTCAATATCTTCATTGCCGACGGGATCATTGGGTAAAAAAGCGGCGATGTCATTGATATAAACTTCCATAGGACTCCTTCTTAATGCGGTGTATGCGGTTTTTCATGCAGCCTTCGAACCAGGTCTGCATATGCGCGATAAAAACGTTCTTCAGGCATCTTTGTTTTTGTCACGGCATTGGTGAATGTATAATAATCGAGGTCCGAAATCACAATATCTTTTTTCATCTCGTCATAAAGCGGCGTTCCGGGAATCGGCGTTAAAACGGATAAAACCGGTATTTCGATTTTATTCGCAACGATGAAGCGTTCGAGCTTTTCAAAATCGTCCTCGGTATAGTCCGGCGACGTAATAAAATCGCCGACCATGACAATACCCAGGTTATGTAAAATCTCTATGGCTTCCGATATCACCCGGCCCCGATATTTTTTATTGTAGGATTTCAGCCGTTCGTCGGCGACATCTTCGAAGCCGACAACCACGGCATAAAGTCCCGCCTCTTTCCAGGCCTTCATCAAGTCCGGATGCCGGACGATCGTGTCGGCGCGAACGTCGGCAAAAAATTTCTTCCGAATGCCGGCCCGGATGATTTTTTCACAAAGTTCAAAAGCCTGCCGGGCATTGCCGAAGGTATTGGCATCCACCATGCGGATGAACGTGATGTCTCCCAGAAGACCGATATCGCGGATGACGGCATCCGCGCCCTGTGTCAGATATTTTCCACCCGTCATTCCGGGAATCGTGCAAAAAGAACAGTCATGCGTACAACCGTATGCTGTGATGACGAAACCCATGGACAGCCCCAACTGTTCCAGAAAATAATGGGAACGATACTTGGCCACCAGGTCGTAACGCGGCGCGACATTTTCCATGACGTCGGCCTTGCCAAATTTCCGCGGCGCAAATGCAAGAGGCTTTCCCGGCACAACGCCGGCAATCCCGGCAATCCCATGCGCTTCTTCCCCGGACGCCACCCGGTCCATCAACTGGGAAAAGCTTTTCTTCCCCAACCCGGACACAACATAATCAAACTCGGGACGGTTGAAAGATTCGGGATGATACGTCGCCGCGTTCCCGCCGACGACAATCAGCGCATTGCCTTCCCCTCGGAGTCTGGCCGCCTGTTTAACGACCGTATTGGTCTCGCAGGTCAGAGACGTAAATCCGACGACATCGGGTTGAAATTCATGGACGGTTTTCCAGAAAGCGTCGCCGGTTTCACACTTTCCGTCAAAGATTAAAACATCATGATCGCCAAGCGGTCCGGCCAGGACTTCCAGATTGAAAGGTTCACCTTTAAAGATTTGCTTCAGGGAGGTGATGCCGTATTCTTCTTCTGGAATACTGCGGCCGCAATTGGGAGGATTCGCGAACAGGACTTTCTTTTTGTGCTTTTTCGGCATACCTTGAGACTACAATCTCGTCGTTTTCACGTCATTACAAAAAAAGCCCTCTTTTTAGGGAGGGCGTATATAAATGGTGGGTCAGGGCAGAATTGAACTGCCGACACTCGGATTTTCAGTCCGATGCTCTACCGACTGAGCTACCGACCCGACTTACTGTCTCACCGGCGAAAGGCACGATTCGTCTATAAAATAAGGTTTCGTTTGTCAAGGTATTTTTTGGTCATTTGAGCCATTAGACTCCCCGGCCGGTACGGCAGGCGGCGTTTGCTCTCCTTCCGGCAAATCCAATCCGGCCGGTTCCGTCGCAGACGGTTGCCGGTTTGACGTATCAGGGGAATCAGGTATTGAGATTCCGGGGGTATTGTCATCCGATTGCCGGATAATCACGACCGTACCGGCAATCTTGTCGTGCCAGCCCTGTTTTTTTTTGTCGAAGCCAATCCAGATAAATCCCAGGCAGAAAACAATGCTCGAAACAAGATAGCCAACCGATCGCAGGAAAGCGATACCGAAAGAAAGCGGCTTTCCTTCGCTTGTCACCACCTGCAATCCCATGAGCATCTTTCCCGGAGTACGGCCGGAAGTTCCGTAAAAATATGTAAAATAAATAATATTCAGCAGCGTTGACAGCACCCATATAGACAAGGTTATGGCTGATAACTGTTCGGGATTCATCATCCTGGCCATCAGCGATCCGCTGTTTCCGGACATCACGCCGGCAAAATACGCGACACCGGCAATAATGCCCAGTATGATTAAGATGATGCTGAGGATAAATCCGTCAATCATATAAGCAACGAAACGCCGCCAGAATCCTGCGAATTTATAAACCGTCATCTTTTCCCCCCTTTAATTGTTCGCTGAAGATGCCTTTTTCATACTGGATGATGGCCAAAATGGCCGCAGCGGCCGTTTCCACCTTTAAAATCTGTCTGCCCAGGCTCACGGAAAGAAAACCGGATTCTTTAGCCCGGGCCACTTCGTCCCGAGACAAGCCGCCTTCCGGACCCACGATGATAAAATAGTTCTGCACATTTGAAAGGGCCTGATCCGTCAGGATCTCCCGAATACTTTTTCGATCTTCTTCCTCCCAGAAAATCATTCTCAGCGCCGACGGCTTCGCCCGGGAAAGCATGTCCTCAAAACTCATCACCGGCCGGATGGCGGTAACGGACGTGCTGCGCGTACAACGCGCCGCTTCCTGAACGATTTTTTGCCAGCGCCGCACTTTGGCTTCGGCTCTTTCATCTTCAATGCGGCTCACCGAGCGATGCGCCGCAAAGGGAATGATTTCATCCACGCCCAGTTCAGCGGCGGTTTTGACGATCAGGTCCATTTTAGCCGCTTTGGGTATCGCCTGAGCCAGCGTGACGAAAATTTTTTTGGCCGTCTGTTCCAGAAGCTTTTCCAGCAAGACCTGAACACTCGATGAACTGAAACTTTCGATACGCGCTTCGAATTCATGCCCGTAGCCGTCAAACACCAGGACAGGATCACCCGGCTTGAGGCGCAAAACAGTTTTCAGATAACGGAGATTATCCGGTCCCAGCGAACAGACGGTCGCATTTTGCAGGCTTTCGGAACTGTAAATTCTGGGCAGAGTCAACGCGTAAAACTTTCTTTGCCGGATTTTCTTTGTTCAATAACCATCACGGCTTTAGATCCGCGGGCATTTTCTTCAGCACATAACACACCCATTCCTTCTCTGTCAGCACGTTATGTTTGACCAGCGGCAATGCATAAAAATGTTCTTCAATGGCGGGCATATCCTGCTCGATAATACCGGAAATAATCAGATAACCTCCCGGCATCAGCAGCTTGGCGAAGAGTGCATGAATTTTGATCAGCAGTTTGGACGTCAGGTTGGCGATGATCAGATTGCGCGGTTCGGAAATCGCGGCGGCATCTTTATTAAAAATACGAAGACATCCTTCCACTTCATTGATTTTGGCATTTTCGGCGGCAATTTGCGTTGCTTTGGGATCATTATCGACACAGATGACATCCCGCGCGCCCATTTTGGCCGCGGTAATTCCCAGAATGCCTGTACCGCAGCCGACATCCAGAACTTTCCATTCCGTAATCGACCGATCCTTCAGAATAATATCTTCAATGGCGTCCATACACAGGCGCGTGGAGGCATGCTGGCCGGTGCCAAAGGCCATTCCCGGATCTATTTCCACAACAATGTCGCGGCTGTCGGGCGTATATCGCTCCCAGGTGGGTTTGACGACGATATTTTTACAGACACGAATCGGTTTGAAATACTTTTTCCACTGCTCTCCCCAGTCCGGATCGGTAACCGTTTCCGTAGCCATCACGGGCGGTTTTGCCTCCGGAAATATTTCTTCCAGACTTTTCAAATAATTGCGAATGGCATTCAACCGTTTATCACTTCGGACGTCGACAGGAAAAAAGGCCTTGAGAACTTCCTCATCACCGACCGTCTCCTGAAAATCGTCAGCGCCGGAGGTAATAATGGTCGACTCCGAAAAAACACCCTGAGCCCCCGTCTCTTCAAGAAAATTACCCAGCGCATCCATCAGCTCCGATGGGGCGGTGATTTCAACTTTCAGCCATTTTTCAGGTTCTTTATCCGTCATAGTAACCCTTTTAAGCATTTGGAATTAGATTTGACCATCAACACCGCACCGGTCAGACGGTATCAACGTATAACCTGTTTTCACCAATAATTCAAGAAAGCCTTCGGCTTTACGCCTGTCGGATTATGTTAGCCTGTCGGCTTATTGACATTTTCATAAGCCCGGCCTATATTACTTTCAATCGTATCAATGTTGTATCAGTTTTTTTCGTCAACAAATTTCAAAAAAATTGTTTCGGAGATTAAACTTTTTAAAGCGGACAACCGATATGTGATAATCGTCACAGTGAACTGACTTCAACTTTTAACCTAACTTAGTCATGAGGTGAAAAAATGTGGGCCAGTTTCATTATGTGTCAAGCTTGTGGTTGTAAAGGCCGGGCAGGCAATGCAATATCACAGGATCAATCCGAAATCCCCGTTTTCCGCTATCACGGTCATGATCCGTTTCAAGGAATTATGCGTTATTCCTGCGCTAATTGCAGAGCAACTCTTCTGGTTGACCCCATGGACATGCTGTCAAGCGGCTGTGCCCGAGGTGTACCCGAAATCGTCAAACCAAAAACTCAAAAAAAATCTAAATCGAGAACCATTCTGCAGACAGGTAGAATTTTACAGAAGATCCCGAAAAAAATTCAATTGTTAAAGTATCACTAACCGGCATCAAAGTCCGGATGTCCCCGAGAGGCGTCCGGGTTTTGGATCGTGCTGCAGAGGTCAGGCATTAACCCATTAAAAACTTTTAAGGAGGCGTAAAATGGATCAGAAACAAACCGTAAAACAAATGTTGGATTTCAATAAAAGGGCGTTTGACAACGCATTCAACACATTGTCATCACTTCAGGATGAAACGGAATCCCTCATGACGAGATTTATGGACAAGTCCAGCTGGATTACGCCCGAAGGAAAGAAAATTTTTTCTCAGATGACGGATTCTTATCGCAAAGGCCGCAGCGATTTCAAAACAATCGCCGATGAGAATTACCGCAAAGCATCTGAATACTTCGTCCCGGCTGACAAGAAACAATAAACCTGAAATGTGCTGATATCCTGGTCATAAAGTTGGAATACACTTCCTGCCGTATGAAAGAAAAGGCGCCCACATGATGGATGGCAGTTCAGGCTGTTAATCCGATGTTTAAGTGCGCCCTTTCCGCAAAAAAGCACCACCGGTCAATCTTTCACATTTTTTACTTTGAAATGACCTTCAAAAGCGATTTCCGCAATGCTTTTTCGCGCGCTTGGAAACTCGCGTTCCTGAAGAAAGGAAGGTAAATCTTCTTTCCTGCCTTTTCGGCCCACGGCAATCATGGCTTCGACGGTGTAGTCATCCGGCACACCCAGCGCCTGTTTTGCCTTCTCGTAATCGAAGCCCTGCATGCCGTGAACAACCAGGCCTTGAAGCGATCCCATGAGCGCTAGGCTGCCCCAGGCGGCGCCGGCATCGTACGAGTGCGTGATGGACGGCTTGCCGTTGTCAAATGTCTTCCTGGAAATCACAACGATCAGGACGGCGGCATTTTTCGCCCAGATCCGGTTACTTTCAGCCAGCAGGTTAAAAAATGTCTCCCAGTGCGAAGAATTGCGCCGTGCGTAAATAAAACGCCAGGGCTGGTTATTGTTCGATGAAGGCGCCCAGTGGGCGGCTTCGAAAAGGGACATCAGCGTCGCCTCATCGATCTCTTCGGCGGACATTGCCCGGGGCGACCAGCGGTTGATAAAAATGTCATCGACTTCATATTGAGGTTTTCTGAAATCTTTAATATTCATCTTTGCCCTCCTCTCGCTAAAAATTTTCAGATGATTCTTTTTACCCGGTTTTAGAACAAGGGGTTTCAACCGAATGAACAAGGGGTTGAAACCCTTGTTCTAATAAGAATCCAAGTAAGCTTTTATCTTTTCCATAGACTGACAATTGAGGCAATTTTCTCTGGTGATCCAGCCTTTGCGCGCGATTTTAATCCCAAAGTCGATATCCGACAGCCCCGCTACTGAATGCGCATCCGGATTGACGGAGATTTTAACCCCTTTCTTTTTAGCAATGATGCAGTTGCGCCAGTCCAGATCAAACCGGTGCGGATTGGCATTCAGCTCCAGCACTTTGTTATAATGGGCGGCCGTTTCAATAACCTTCAGCATATTCACCGCATAAGGTTCACGGGAAAGGAGCAGTCTGCCGGTCGGATGGGCAAGCATCGTCGTACGCGGATGAGCCAGCGCCGTGCAGATCCGCCCGGTCATTTCGTCTTCCGACATATTAAAATGCGAATGCACGGCTGCAATGACAAAATCGAACCGGTCCAGAATCTGATCTTCATAGTCGAGACGCCCGTTCGGCGCGATGTCGGATTCGATGCCTTTAAAAATATGAAAAGGCGCGTTTTTTTTATTGAGCGCATCGATCAGAGCATGCTGCCTCTGAATATCCTCGATCTTCAACCCGCCGGCGTAAAAAGCCGACTGACTGTGATCGCTTATCCCAACGTACTCCATCCCCATTTGCCTTGCGGCGGCGATGATATTTTCAAGCGATTCGACTCCGTCGCTGAAATTGGTGTGCACGTGAAAAATGCCTCGGATATCCTCTCTTTTAACCAGGACGGGTAATTCGCCTTTTTCGGCTGCTTCGATTTCACCCATGTTCTCGCGCAGCTCCGGTTCGATAAACTTGAGGCCCAGCGCTGAAAATATTTCTTCTTCGTTGCGGCAGACAATGTTGTTCTCGCCCCGGAAAAGACCGTATTCGTTCATCTTCAGGCCAAAATCCTTTGCACGGCCGCGCATGGCGGTATTGTGTTCTTTGCTTCCGGTAAAATGGTGCAGAGCATAAGGATATTCATCGGGCGTCACCAGGCGCAAATCCGCATTGACGCCTGATTTCAATGTCACGCTGACTTTCGTGTCTCCGCGGGCGATCACAATTGCCACCTGCTCGTGCGCCGCAAAAACCTCGCCGACTTTTTCGGGATGCGTCGTTGCGGCAAGAATGTCCATATCCTTGACCGTTTCAAAACCGCGCCGCAACGATCCGGCGATCTCCGCCGCGATGACGAGTTCAGAGCTTTTCACAAACGCCAGCAGGGTTTGCGCTTCTTCCCAGACTTCGTCATAGAACCTTCTTTGTGAATAGCGTTTGAGTCTTTCGATGCCGGCCAGAATATTAGCCTGTGTTTTTTTACCGAATCCTTTGAGTTCCGCCAGGCGGTTTTCATGGCAGGCGTATTCAAGCTCGCCTATCGTGGTAATGCCCAGATCCTGATGTAAGGCATGGATTTTCCTGGGACCGAGTCCGCTGATTTTGAGCATTTCCAGATGCCCCGGCGGGATGGATGCTTTGAGCTTTTCATAATATTCCAGCCGGCCGGACAATTGAAGCTCCGCTATCTTTTTGCCAATGGCATCGCCAATCCCCTGAATTTCAAATATTTTCCCGTCTTTCACCAGATCAGCGAGGTTGAATTCGACTTTTTCCAGATTTCTGGCGGCGGTTGAATAGGCTCTGGATTTAAAGGGATTCTCTCCGGAAAGCTCCAGAAGCACGGCGATTTCTTCCAGAATTTCAATAATTTTTTCTTTTGTCATCATAGACTTAAAAAATTAGTCAGGCAATGCTTGACATTCTGGTTCGAAAAATATATAAGGCGCAACTTACTTAGGTACCGGGCCACCGACGTCCCTATCGTCTAGAGGCCTAGGACACGGGCCTTTCACGCCTGTAACCGGGGTTCGACTCCCCGTGGGGACGCCAATAATAAAAACAGGGGCTTAGATGTGATGACGAGCCTCTTTTTTTATGTCTATAAAATGGTTTTCCAACCCCATTTCCAACCCCCGCCATAAAAATTTCTAATGCAAGATTAAGATGTCTTAAACAATATCGTAAAAGTGTTTGCATCTGGACAGATTGATAAAAATAATCTTCGGGTAAGGCTTTCAAATATCCCTCCTGAAAACTTCTTTACAGAATACCAATTCCAGAATGAATCTCTTTCTGGCTAATCTTCACATCAAGCCGACTTGAAGACTTTATGCAAACACAACAAAATGTCTTATTTGCTTTTTTAATAACTTGCAAATAGTCGCCTTGTCATCAGCATATTATTTTTCTTCTAACATTTTTGACACTTTTTCTATAGCAATGTTTTTTGTTCGAATCTCATTAATCAACATGAGTTCGTAAGCGGAAAGAGATCCTATCCCCATGTTTCGCTGGAGCTCAAGTTGAAGAACTTCTGCTTCGGTTGGCTCAAACAATTTCATGAATTTAATTTCTTCATCAATTAAATCTTTAAGATCTTCTATTGAAAGCAAAGTCCAGTCGCGTATTTTTTCAAAAACATCTCTCTTTAATTCCTTCTGAGCGATAGATAAGCTGCATTTGTACTCTTGAGATATCTTTGTCAATTTGACAATAGGACTCGGATAATCACCTGATAAGTTGAAAATGTCTTTTTCTTTTTTCCGTCTAAACAAAAAAACATTATCGTGGTCATCTTTCAATACGATTGCATAGATAAGCGGCAATCCGATATTTGTAAATTTTTTTAATTCCGGAAATGGCGCAATCAAAGTTATCATGCGCAATTGCTTATTCAGTCTGAATATAGAATATAACGGTTTAAAATTATCAAAGATAAGACCGTCCGGCATAAACATTTTTATTAAACGGCCATCACTTTTGAATGGATAAACCGAACCGTCAGCAATATATTCAGGATTGATGTAGAGAGCCTTTGCCATCATCTTCAGGCTTTCCTTAGACAGACTTGCCTGCCCTTTTTCAAACTGCTGCAATGATTGATAGGTAATGTCCGCACTCGCAGAAATCTCGGGCTGAGTACGTCCAGTTAATTCCCTAACGAATTTAAAGAGCCTTCCGACAGGCATGTTATCCATAAATATTCCTTGACACAAATAATCAACCTGTTATATTTCGATTCATATCAGTATACACAAGTCAATAACTAGCAATACACATACATTAAGTGATAATAAAAAGCAAGGAGAGTATTATCATGGAAAAATTATTAATTACTGAATTTGAGGCATCCAAACTTCTAAGCGTTTCTATTCAGACATTGCGTAACGATCGCGTATCCTCCCGTGGCTGCGCCTACGTTAAGATTGTCAAAAAAGGCAACAAACGCGGAAGCATCAGATACAAGGTGAGCGATATTATTGAATATATCGAAAAGAATACCATAAAACTCAGTGGATAATTGAGGGGGTACAGGATGAGCCCGATTATCAGCGTTATCAACAACAAAGGCGGCACAGCAAAAACCACGACCGTGATTAATACCGGAAAGGCCCTGTCAATTCTGGGTAAAAGCGTTCTGATCATCGATATGGATAATCAGTGCAATGCAACGGATATCCTACAGGAGGGCAATGGTCAACTGTTCACCAAGAGCCTTTATGATGTAATAGATCCCAGAACCTGTGCCGAAGAAGCCGATATAGAAAGCTGCGTATACCCAACGGCTAAAAGGGATCTGTATTTCATACCTAATATTCCTGACTCCGCGATTCTTGGTCCAAGGATCGTCCTGGGAGGCCAACCTGCCCTCTTCCTTCTGCGGGATCGCCTCCGGAACTTTGCCTCGGATCATTTCGATTTTACTTTTATCGATTGTCCACCCAATGTAGATGTATTCGTGATTTCAGCGCTGATAGCCTCTGATTTCGTGATCGTCCCCACCATGGCCGGCAGCAAATTCTCACTTAACGGACTCGTAAAAACAAAAGCCTTTATAGACGATATTGGCGGCCGTTATAATTCCGACCTCAAATTCTTAAAACTCTTAATCACCATGGTGGACAACCGAACATCGATCTGTAAAACAATTGTCAATGCCGTACGGAAGACCTTTTTGGAAGACGAGGTTTTCTGTCAGACCATTCCCATGAATACGGATTTTCAGAAAGCGGAAGTTTTCAATCAATCTATTTTTGATTACAGAATTGGCGCTCCCGGCGCCGGCGCATATATGAATGTTGCCGAAGAAATTATCAATATAATGAAAAGTAACAAATAACATCTTCATCCCCGAATTAAAGAAAGATTCATTATGCAGCCTAAGGGTTCGACAGGAAAATCCAACATCATGGGCAGACTTGTTGATGAAATGGTGTCAAATGTATCAGGCCGGTTTCGTGGAGTGGACTCTTCCGGAGAACAGGCAAGAGGACACTCACAAGAACAGACAATTAAACAGACAGACATACAGACACTCAAGCAAACAAACGCTCAGTCATTCAAGCAGACGGACAGTCAGTCAAACGGTCAAACCATCAAGCATTCACTCAGACAGTCAAGCAATCAGTGGTCAGAGCACGCTAAAGAACACTCAGAAGAACATGCAAACAATCACACGAAAGAACAGACAACAAAACACTCTAAAGAACAGTCCGAAAACCAGGATTCCCCGGCAACACACATTTTAATGGCCATGGATAAGTCGGCGCCCCCGTATATGCATTTTACCGAACGGCAGAGCGCTGTTCTGGCCTTTATGATTTACGGCAAACATAAATATGTTACGCTGGATTATATTGCTTATGCAACCGGCCTCCCTTACGCTTCAGTTCGCACTGCCATCAGGACCCTTCGCCATTATAAATATGTTTTAAGCACGGGCCGCCTGCGACATCTTAACACCCAATACCTTCATTACGAGCTTGATGAGATTCGCTGTAACCAATTTTGGGAAGAAAAAGGCGCTTTCTATGATTTCAGCAAACCCTTGAGATGGGATCGAGATGGTTTAAATCGATCTTCGGAAATATCAGCGATTGGAAAGACGAAAGAACATTTAGCGGAACACGCGGAGGAACACTCCGAAGAACAGACAGAAGGTCTCTCCGGGGAACAGCCCAACAAACAGTCGATCAATCAGACAGACAGGCAAACGGGCAGGCAAACAGACTTACTTAGTAGTAGTACTGTGATTAATACTAACTTACTACTTACTGAAATAACGGAAACATTTGAAACACATCCCGATTTCGTATTTTGGGCGGAAGAAAAGCTTCAACCCCATACGGTGCTCAGATGGATAGAGGAATTCAGCGACGTTCCGATAAAAGTCGAGGAGATGTTGCTGTATCTTTCCCGCTGCAGTTACGACCTGGCCACCCTCAACAAAAAGGCATCCCTTAAAAATACTCCGGTGAATTACTTTTACGGTTGCATCAAGCGGAACAAAACCTATTTGCCCCCGCAAGGGTTTAAAACGCTCCAGGAGAGGATTTTAGAAGATGAACGGAAGATTGTTGAAGACCTGGAAAACAGAGTCCGTGAACTCCGCAAGCTGGAAGAACGAAAAATACAAGCAAATATCGAAATCCAATTCTGCGAAATGATGAGCCAAGAAACGGGGGAACTCTACAATGCCTGTTTAAAGAATATTCCGGCGGTGTTCAAGAACAGCGATCGTTCAGGCCCTGGATTCAAGACGGCCATGAAGCAAGCTTTTATAAAAACACAATTCGTTAATCATGAAAATGGAGGAGTCACATTATGAACGATGGAGCTAAGGGAAAAAAGACATTGAATCCTGATTTGAATGAGCAAATCAATGCGTTGAAAGACAAAATGAAGTTATTAAAGAAGAAAGCTAAAGCCGATGAAGCCAAAAGACTTCATGTTCAGAGGATTAAATTACACACTCTGGTTACTGCTTTTGTTTCCGGCGGCTGGCCGGAAGATTACGAAACCCTGAAATCAGAAATCAAATTCATCATCGAGGGTTGATTTATGATGGGACCGGTTTCGCAATCGGCAACAGCAGCGAGCAAATATTATTATGAGAAAGATCCCATTTGCAGCAAAGATAACAGCAGATGGCTGGGTGGTGGCTGCGAAGCTCTGGGCATGGAGGCCGGCGCTGTTGTTTTGAAGGATGATTTCAATCATATCATTAACGGCAAGAATCTAAACGGCGAACAAATCGTCCAGGATACTTATTCCGCGGCAGGACGAACCGAACACCGTGCCGGCGTTGATTTTGTTTTTTCCGACCCGAAAAGTGTTTCACTTATGGAACATCTGGCGGGAGATGAAAGGATCAGGCACATCAGATCAGCTGCTATCGAAGACGTCGTGAAGCATATTGATGATCACTATATCGCTTACCGGGAAACGGTAAACTACCAGGTGAATGTTGTCCATGCCGAAGGACAGGGTATCTTTTCCACATATGAACATTCCACCAGCCGAGAAAACGACCCTAATTCTCATACGCATGTTTTAATCTGCAATATGGTTCAGCGAAATGACGGGTCCTACAGAGCTTTGTATAATGACGAGATATTTAAAAATCAAAAAGAGATCACAGCCGTTTATAATGCGAGCATGTCCAAAGGCCTATCGGAGATTGGCTATGCCATAGAAATTAAGCCTAACGGATTATACGAGATTGCAGGGGTCCCTAAAGAACTCATCGATACATTTTCCAAAAGAACGGTTCATATCAAACAAGCTGAAGCTGATTTTTTGGACCATCACCATATTTTGGAAACCAACCCCAAAATACAAGTTATTGCAACGCTGGAAACCCGGCCTGACAAATCAGTCTTCAGCAAAGAATCTCTTTTGGATTCCTGGAATCAACAAGCCAACGACATGGGGTATTCAAAAGAGGAACTTGTTTCTTTGGTGACTGAAGCGTTCAAGAATAAAATTGTTCATGATATTCCGGTAAATAGCATTCTTCGTCATGTGGTCAACGATCTTACCGCCACGGAATCTACATTTACCACTTCCGAGTTAATGAAACACAGCCTTGCTCTTTCGTTGGGTAAATATAATAAAAATGACATCACCCATGAAATCGATAAAAACTCCATTTCGGATAAGCTCGTTACGGAAATAGCACCTGGAATCTACAGCACGGACAAAATGATTGAAACGGAAAAAGATATTTTGCGGATGCTGGAATTCGGCAAAGGAAACGTCACCCCCTTAATGAGTCCAGAAGAAGCTCAAATGTTTATCAGCCATTTTGAGAGGAATAATAAAAACATTGTCCCTCATGGTTTGACCAAAGATCAAAGAAAACTGTTTATGGATGTCATGACCTCCAGTGATCAGTTTATGGTCGTTCAGGGGGACGCGGGAACCGGCAAAACGACGATTTTTAAAGCCGTTGCAGATGCCTGCAAAGAAAAACTTGTTACGTTAACCGGCCATTCCAAAACCGGTAAAGCCGTCGAGGAATTTGTCAGCGCCACGGGCGCCAAAGGCAGCACGGTTGATTCATTTTTACTTCATCAATCCGAGGAAAGCGGCATTCCTTTAAGAATTATCGACGAAGCTTCCATGCTGGGTTCATTGCAGACCCATGCTATGATGGACAGAGCGGTTATGGATGACGCCCGGTTAATTTTGCTGGGCGACATGAAACAATTGCAGGCGATAGACGCCGGACGCGCTTTTCAGGATGCTCAGGAAAAAGGTGATATCCATGTCATTAAACTATCCCAGGGCATTCGACAAAAGAACGCCTATACGATTCAATTGGCTGAGCTCACAAAAAGCAAATATAAAATACAGGATGCCGTGAATCTGATCCGCGAAAATAACAAACTGTATGAAAGAACATCTTTCAATGACCGCAGGGACATCATTTTAGAACTCTATAAAAATGATCCATCTCATTCCATTGTCGTGACCTCTACGAATAAGGAAAAGGATGTCTTGAATTCAGACATTCGCTCTCATCTGCTCAATAATCATACCATCGACAGCAAAGGTTTCTTTTTTAATACTCGGGCACCTATTTCACTGGTGGGGATTGCAAAACGATTTTCCTCACAGTATGAGATTGACAACACGATTCATATCAAAAAATCTTTTAATGGCATCGAGGACGGCGCCTCCGGCAAAATAACTTCCATCGATTTAAACAATAATACCATTACCGCCGCTCTGGAAGATGGTTCCATCCATAAAATAGATATGTTCAAAAATGGAGACAAAATATCCGGATCAGCGGATACCATCAAAGAATTTGCCAGGGGCGATCACATCATGTTTTTGAAAAATGACAAATTAATGGGTGTGAATAACGGCCAAACCGGGACAATTAATTCGATCGACGAAAGCGGAATTATCAATGTCAGTGTCGGTAAAAACCGGATTAACGTCAATTTAAATCACTATAATTATGTCGATCACGCTTATGCCATTACGGATTATAAATCCCAGGGCGGATCCTATTCTAAAGTCATCTTTAGCGCCCTGGCCGATCGGGTCAACCTTAATTCATTTTATGTGGCGGCAACCCGGGCTAAAGATGATTTTTATTTATTAACCGATGATGTTGATCAATTAACAAAACATGCTTCTCTGCCCCAGAATAAAAAGTCGACACTGGATCATACCATCCCCAGCGATGAAACAAACCATGGAATCAATATTTATTCTAAAGTGGAAAAAGATATTGATCATTATTCGCAGCACAAAGATTTATCCCGGATTGAAAAAGAAAGATACAGCACAGAACAAATGCCTCCGAGAAATGATTCTTCCGGGAGGGAAATGGAAATTTAATCATCGCCTGTTTGATGATTGGGAAGGAAACAACATAGGCCTGGGGTTAACGGAAGGGTACGCGGGTTTTTTCCGGAGACCCTACGCAGAATATTTCTGCTTCAAGTTTAAAAACAGGACCATAAAATGATGATTAAGAGCTGATATCGTTAAGCATTGACCTTTAAATATAATTTAAACAGGCAAGGGAAATATTCTATCATTCTGCAATGTAAACAAATGCATACGAGGTTTAAACATGGGAGAGATTGTCGGGGCTAAAATCATTGGTGAACTCAGGGCTAAAATGGATCAGGAAGCGGCGGATAAAAACTGTTCTCTGTCCGAATTAATCCGGCAGAAAATTATCTTTGCCTACGAGCAGGAAGAGAAAGAAAAAACGATGATCAACGTGAAGAAAATAGAAGGCGATATTAAATCTTTGATGAATTTGCTTATTATGAATTCTGCGCTTATGGCTGAAAATATTCGCCAAGAAAAAGGCGTCGATGCTTGGAAAGAAATATTTAAAACGGCAAAGGGCGTATTGGACGATTATAAAATAACAGGAAAGCTTGCCATCTAGAACTTAAGGAAATAATGGATACTAAACATCATAAAAAAGCGTTTAAAGGATTTGAAACCTGGATCAGTTTTCTCCAAATGAATATGAAAATGTTCAAGTGGATTTTGATTGCCTCTCTCCTTTTAAGCGCAGCTTCAACAATAATCATTACTTTTAATACAGGCGATTGGGATTTTTATTTTTTGAAAATCCCGAATACCGGCTTTTGGCAGATCTGTGTTTGGTGTCTGGAAAACATGTGGTGGGGATTGATTCATAATACCATGACAGTATTTCAGCCGGCATGGGATATTTTTTGGATGGAGCTTTTTCAACTCCTGCCTTTTTATTTGATCATGTTCTGCATCATCTTGACGACAATGACCTTGCTCACTCTTCATTATTTTAGAAATCGATCCATGAAACAGGAAGAGGATAAATATATAGACGGCGCCAAATTCATTTCTTCACGCACATTATCAACGCTGGTATCTAAAAAAAAGACATCCATCCCTATCGCCGACATCAAAACTCCTATTGATGACGAGACGAAACATTTTTTTATCGTGGGAAGAACAGGATCAGGGAAGACTCAAACGCTTAAAAGAGTCGTTACGCATTTACAGTCTGCCGGATCAAAAATTATTCTCTATGACAATAAAGGCGATTATATTCCGACAAATTATGACAAAAAAACGGATATCATCTTCAATCCTATTGATCAACGGTCGGCACGCTGGACGATCTTCAATGACTGCACATCGAAAATGGATATCGAGCAAGTGATTTGTCACGGGATGATCCCCGGATCGGGAGGAAGTAGAGATCCATTTTGGGCGAATGCTTCCAGAGAAGTCTTTCGAGGCATATTGTATTATTGCTACCGCAATAAAATGCATTCCAATGCTCACATATGGGACGTATTATCATCGGGAGCCAGTAACATTGTAAAAATATTACATACCATTCCCGAGGGAAGAACCGGCCGAGAAATGATCTTAGATTCATCTTCGAAACAAACCCAGGGGATTATGGCCATGCTGTTACAATATACGGCTATTTTAGAATTAATGGCAACAGAGGATGGTGATTTTTCCATTAGAAAGTGGTTGCATGACCCGAAGCCCGGCAGTTTATTTTTAGTGAATCACAGCAAAAGCAAGGACGTTTTAAAGCCTATTTTAACGCTACTTTTAGAAATGGCCAGCCATGAAGTGCTATCCATGCCGGATGACTATGAGCGCAGGATCTATTTTTTTCTGGATGAGTTTGGATCACTGAATCACATGAGCTCCATCATAGAATTATTAACCCGCGCACGATCCAAGGGTGCATCGGTTTGGATTGGTACTCAGGAAATAGGACAAATAGAAAAAGTTTACGGAAAAGAAAGCCGGCAATCTATTGTTAATGGCTGTGCCTCTAAATTAATACTGTCTATTGCTGAGCCGGAGACGGCAAAATACTTTTCGGATGCAATAGGCCACACGGAAGTATTGGAATCCAGCGAATCCATGTCGATGGGTCCTTCAGATGTACGAGATGGTCTTACTTTTTCCAGAACCGCCAAAACGAAACCCTTGGTATTGCCGTCTGTGTTTCAGCAATTTCCGGATATGGAAGGGATCTTAAAGTTAAGTAATTATGATTACTGCAAGGTTAAAGTACACTATGTTTCCTATCCGGTATTGAATAAATATTTAGAAATCAGAAACGATATGCTTTTGGAAAGTTTAATCCAGAAAGTCGATATTTATAAAAAGAATGTGGAAGATGCAGATTATATTATTTCGGGTGCTGAGGAGAGCATCAATAAGAAGTCCAGCAGTGGGATGCAGGATATATCCTTTATTAATTAGAGGTACTTATGGTTAAAATAGTATCGCAGTATATATTGATTCTGATTACTATACTATTCTATTTCTCAGCTGACGCTTTTTGTTTTTGCTTTGATGAAGCAGCCCGCCGATATAATATTTCGGCGGATATTTTATATGCAATTGCAAAGGTAGAATCTAATTTTAATTCGAGTGCCGTCAATTGGAACAAAAATGGATCTTATGATTACGGTGTAATGCAAATCAACTCCAGATGGTATGAAGTTCTTGGTGCCGATGCATGGTCACAATTAGGAGATCCTTGTTATAATGTCACAGTAGGAGCATGGATTTTAGCTGACTGTATGAACAGATATGGTTATACATGGGAAGCAGTTGGCTGTTACAATGCAAATAGTAAAAGCAGGCGTAATGGTTACGCTTTAAAAATATGGCGTGCCACTGTTGTCTCAACGTTTCCGCAAAGAGATGATGCAAGTTATAAAAAACAATGAGAATAAGCAGAAAATTGTAATTTATCGATTTGGAAATTTTTACTAAGAATAGCGTCATCTCAAATCACAATACAAGGAAAAGATTAATGGATTCCAGAAGAACAATTTTTTACTGCGATCATTGATCACATTCGAGACATAAGAATTCTACCAGTGTGTCGAGTGATACCCAAGAAATTACAAGCTCAAAAGCCTCTTCTGTTGGGATCAATTTCTGAGCATTGCATATGTTCAACTCACATATCGTTCATGTCAAATTAACAATGTTCTGGAGTATCACAAATTAATGTGAATTAACTTGTCGTCACACACTTCAATTTCCTCCT
Organism: Smithellaceae bacterium; assembly: GCA_963682105.1. Lineage (GTDB taxonomy): Bacteria > Desulfobacterota > Syntrophia > Syntrophales > Smithellaceae > UBA8904. The sequence continues at coordinate 4,080,935 of OY821638.1, read as the reverse complement.
TGCTGTACATTCAATGGACAGATCACCTTTATTATTGAACAATCAATAATATTTTTGATAATTCGTAAAAACTTTGGCAATTGAAGCAAATCAATTAAGAACAATAAGCATAATATTTTCTATCTACTCGATATAATTACTTATAATCAATAACCATTCCCGTGGCATGCCCATTGCACATCTCAAATACATTTAATCAAGAGGTGAAAATGATATTTATGTCGCAACTTTTTAAAAAAATAGAAGAAATTATTAATCACCCTCCAATTAAATGGCTAGCGCTGTCGGGAGCATACACAGAAATAGTGGAAGAGAGGCATATAAAGTTAATCTTACCGGTCAAGGATCTTCATATGAATCATGTTAACATTGTATATGCTGGCTCCATGTTCGCCTTTGCCGAAATGGGCGGATACGCCTTATTTTTATCGACACACGGTTTTGATAAATATGTGCCGGTTATTAAGAGCGCACAAATACGATACCTGAAACCAACAAAAAAAAATCTTATAATTGATATTCGTCTATCAGAAGACGAAGCGGCAGAAAAAATCAAACCAATAGAGGAAAGAGGTCGTGGTGATTATTTTCTAACGATTCCAGTTCAGGATATTGACGGTGCAGAGGTTGCAATAGCTGAAATGAACTACTATCTCCTGCCTTATACCAATACGATGATGGTGAAAGGTGATTGATGCATAATAACGACAATTTCAGAATGTTTAAAGATCAACTAACTAATACATGCGCCATTTGCGGCAAGGATCGCGGTTATAACTCCAAGATAAAGAGTTAAGAATATCTTTAAGACAAACATTACTGTCATCAGGATGCCTAGAAGTTGATTGCCCCAAGACGCTAGGTCGACAGGATATAAAAATATAGGAATACTTTTATCAATTTATCCAGTTGATAAAAGTGTCCCTATGGCGTGGGCAGAAATTACTTAAATGAACAATAAGTGTTTTGGAGAAAAGTTTTCAATTTCAAGTGGACACAACCAAAAGATCTCAGACAGCTTGCATATTGACTTATAAGAAAGGAATGAATGAAAGCATGATAGGAATAACTTCATACGGTTCATATCTGCCAAGATATAGAATGGAGCGAAGCGTTATTTTACAGCAAATGGGTTGGTTTAATCCTGGTTCGCCAAAGGGCGAGAAAGCAGTTGTTAATTGTGATGAAGATTCAATAACTATGGCTTATGCTGCTGCAAATAATTGTCTGATAGGAAAGAATTCTGACGATATAGATGGTGTTTATCTTGCTTCACTTAGCTTTCCGTTTTCTGTCAGGCAGAATTCGGTAGTCGTCGCGAAAGCATTAAATCTTCGCGATAACATTCGTTCATCTGACTACACTTCCTCACTCCAGTGTGGCACAAATGCCTTACTATCAGCCATTGAAACCGTAGCAGCAAATAATGATTCACAAATCGTGACCTGTGCAACCGACGCACGCAGAGCAAAACCTGGTAGTCCACAAGAATACACTTGGGGAGATGGAGCTGCTGCGTTTTGTATAGGCAATAAAGGAGTAATCGCCAGTTTCATCGGTGAATATTCACTAGGTTGTGATTTCATCGATAAAAAGATGATTGACACAGAGGAATTTGAACGCAGTTGGGAAGACCGTTGGACCAGGGATGAAGGATATATGAAAATTATTCCAAAAGCAATCAAAGGGCTTTTGGATAAACTCGGTACAGATATACCAAGCTTTGCTAAAGTATGTATTGCTTGTCCTAACAGCTCAGCTCTCAAAGCGGTTGGAAAATTATTAAGATTCACGCCAAATCAGGAAGTAGATAATTTAATAACCGCTGTTGGTGATACAGGCTCCGCTATGTCTTATCTTATGCTTATTTCCGTTCTAGAAAACGCACATGCCGGCGATAAAATTATGCTTGTAAGTTTCGGATATGGAGCACAAGCGTTAGCCTTTGAAGTTACACCTGAAATCGATAAAGTAAAATCGTCACTGCGCGGTGTCAGCTATATGCTGAACCGCAAAGCCCCTCTTAAAGACTACACCCGATACCTTGCCTACAAAAATCTTATTCAGTTTGAGATGGGAATAAGAGGGGAAACTATTCCACCTTCATCAATGTCTCTAATATGGAAGCAGAGTAAAGCGATGGCCGCACTTGAAGGAGTGCGCTGTAAGGTATGCGGCACTCCTCAATTTCCTAAACATACTGTTTGCGTTAATCCTGAGTGTAATGCCACCGGGCAAATGGAACCATATCTATTTTCTGATAAAATCGGGAAAATCGTGTCATTCACTGCTGATTCTCTGGCATTTAGTTGGGATCCTCCTCAATTATACGGTTTAGTTGATTTTGCCGAAGGTGGCAGAATATTTCTCGATATAACGGACTGCGCAAAAGAATCTATCAAGGTTGGAACTCAGGTAGAGATGACCTTCAGAAGAAAATATATCGACAATACAAGAGGGCATTATTGTTATTTCTGGAAGGCTATGCCGGTATTATATAAGTATACAACAGTAAAGGAGTGATAAATATCCATGGCTAAAGGAATAAAAAATGAAGTTGCAATCATCGGAATGGGGTGTTCAAAATTTGGTGAGTTGTGGGATAAGAATATCGACGCATTAATTATCGAGTCATTCCAGGAAGCAATGGCTGATGCAGGAATTGATAGAAAGGACATCGATGCAGTTTGGTTTGGAACCTGTTATGATGAGTTAAATTCTGGCAAAAGTTCTTTAAAACTGGCAACAACACTGAAGCTGCCATTTCTGCCAATTACACGTGTTGAAAATCTTTGTGCAACCGGTTCTGAAGCACTTCGCGGCGCATGTTATGCTGTTGCCTCCGGCGCTGCTGATATTGCAGTAGCTATTGGTAGTGAAAAACTAAAGGATGTGGGCTTTGGAGGACTGCCATCCGGAGACGGAATGTTTGGAACTGACAACCGTGTGTTTTTTCCGAATACAACAGGGCCGGGCACATTCGCACAGGTCGCTACGTCATACTTTGAGAAGTACAAGATTTCTGCGCAGCAAGGTAAAGAAACGTTAGCACACATTTCATATAAAAGTCATCAAAACGGTTCTAAAAATCCCAAAGCACATTTAAGAAATATTCCAACGATAGAGGAAATAATTAAGTCACCGATGGTCGCCTATCCTCTTGGTCTTTACGATTGTTGTGGAGTAAGCGATGGGGCAGCATGCGCCATTGTATGCCGCGCTGAGATGGCAAAAAATTTTAGATCTGATCCTATCTACATCAAGGCGATGCAAATTGCGGTTTCATCGGGAGAAGAGATATATCACCAGAAATGGGATGGCACATTCGTTGCCAGTACAACCAAAGCTGCTGAGCGTGCCTATAAAGAAGCTGGTATCAATAATCCTCGTGAAGAACTCAGTATGATTGAAGTACATGATTGTTTTTCGATCACTGAAATGGTTACTTATGAAGATTTAGGTATATCTCCACGGGGTAAAGCTTCTCAAGATATCATGGACGGCTTTTATGATGCAGACGGAAAAATTCCATGCCAAATCGATGGCGGTCTCAAGTGTTTTGGGCATCCTATTGGCGCATCAGGCCTCAGGATGATGTACGAATGCTATAAACAATTACAAGGAAATGCAGGTGATAGACAGATAGAAAAACCGCGTATTGCGCTAACCCATAATCTCGGAGGGTTTCCGGCAATGTGTGTAGTTTCAGTCAATATCGTAGGGAATAAAATCTGATAATAGAAAACTTAATAATCAGTGGGCGAGAAAATCTCTTCCACGCTGATACGGGAGAACTCTAGGTACATGAAATATGATGCTATTGTAATTGGATCGGGAATCGGTGGGTTGTCGACTGCGCTCTTACTAACTAACCAAGGCAGAAAAACGTTGCTGCTGGAAAAAAATGACTCGCTTGGTGGAAGGTTACGCTCATATCATAGAGATGGATTTACTGTTGACCTTGGAGTCCACATTATATCCAGATGTGAAAAAGGTCCACTTGGCGAAATCTTATCCAGAGCGAAGGTTGTGAGTAAATTGAAATTTGAAAAAGTCAGACCGGTTTCTAGTTATGATGGCAAAATCTTTATTTTCCCCCACGACCTCAAGGATATGATGCCGAAAAAAGATTTTGATGGTCTCATGAAATTTATGAGTGACATACGCATAATGACAGATAACGAAGTAAGCGGTTACGACAACGTTACCATCAAAGCGGTACTCAATAAGTACACAGAAAATCCCCTAGCTCATTCCTGCTTGTTTAACATATCAATGGTGTATACTTGCCTGTCCTCTTGGTTGCTGAGCGCCGGAGAGCTTATGCGCTGTTTACGCTATGAAGCAGAATCCAGGGCATCGGGATATCCAATTGGAGGATGTGGAACCATAGTTCAAGAGTTAGCCGATGCAATAAGAGAGCGAGGAGGTGATATAATAGCTAATACACCGGTAGAAAAAATTTTAATCAAAGACAATAAAGTTACCGGTGTCATTGCAAATAACAAGGAGTATGCCGCCGATATAATCGTATCTAATGCTGACATAAAACATACCATACTAAATTTAACTGGAGAAAGTTATTTTGATAACGATTATGTGGAATATGTTAAAACACTTAAGTACTCATGGGCTGGGCCTGTTGTCCGAGTAGCCTTGGATGCGAAAATATCTGACATTAAAATGTTGACTCAATTTGGTTCACTGGATCAGGAAGAATACTATCGCAGTTTGCAAGCTGGCATTATGCCTCCTGAACTTAATCTGTTCTTGGTTAGTCCATCCAATTTTTCACCGGAAGCAGCGCCAGATGGTAAACAGTTAATAAATATCACCACACCTATTCCTCTCGATCTACCACAAAATATCCTTGATGCATTGCCGCAAGCAATGATGAAGACGGTCGAAAAATACATCCCCGACATCAAGGAACATATCCTATGGACGGAATATACAAGTATCTCTGATCTATCTAGAGATCTAGGGGAATGTGGTGCAAGCATAGGCATAGGTCAACGTGTCGGGCAGGTCGGGAAGGACCGACCTGCTATTAAAACAAGTGTCAATGGATTGTATATGGTTGGCGGGGAGGCTGGTGGGACAGGAGTTGGCACTGAGCTTGCCATGAATAGTGCCTTGGAGTTAATCGATAATTATATCTTTTAATATTTAGACTGAATGAGGCCGGGTTAGGTTGTATACTGAACTGTAATTATGGCTTATATATACATTTCTCTTGTTGTGCTCGGTATTACAACCGTGGCCTACCTGGCTAGACACTCAGCCCAAAAAGGGGTTTCATCATTTGATTTAACATTCGCAATGTTTGCAGCAGCTAGTGTTCTAGGATATTTTTTTGCAGAATTAAATAATGTAGAGATCGCATATTATACAGTTGAACTATGCTCCATTTCGGTGATTGCCGGCGTCGGAGGAGTAACGGCAGTTTTCGTCTTTAATAATGCAGTCAGAATGGGACACTTCGGTTATTCCAACGCAATTTACAGATCATCATTTCTAATACCAGTTATTACAAGTGTTATAGTTTTCAGATCACCTCTGAGCATGACAAGCATTATCGGAATATCATTCATACTGATATCAATATTTCTTGTTTCCTGGTCAAATGATGCCTTCACAAAAGTTAAAGACAAAAGCAACTTACGATGGTTTCTCGTGATTATATGTGCTTTCGTGTTGAGTGGCCTTCCAAGGATTGGTCAACTGCTCATTAGTCAAAACGGACTTAATTCATTTGCCTATCTCTTTGCATCATACACAACCGGTTTCATTCTATTTCTAATCATATCAATATTCAGGCAAAATCGGTTGAATACATTATCTTTTTTATATGGATGTCTCGCAGCATTCGCAAGCTATATGGGTGTATATTGTACCATTGAAGCACTAAAACTCCTGCCTTCTGCGATCGTTTTTCCCATTACACTTAGTGCACCGATTATGCTCGGCATGTTCATCTCATTCATCTGCAGAGAAAGGATCAGGTCAATTGGTTTGATAGGGATTTCCATAGGCATATGCGGAATACTAATACTCTCTCTTCAGATTTATATTAAATAAATTATTGAAAGACAAAAGCAATCCACTAATACCGACTGTAAAGCCGCCCGCACTGTCAAATAAACATAATTGTTATTCTCTACAATTCGTTGCAGCATACTATGACAGCTCGATCTAATAGAAATGAACTGTTTACACCGTCGGCAACAGTACATTTATTATAGATGGATACAATCTATCCCTGGATAAATGACGGCATCTACATTTCCAAATGATATTTTTCCTTTGACTACATTGAACAACATGCCGGTGCCAATGTTACTCTCTCATACTGAGATTCACAACTTCCAATATACACCAAGACACTTTCCGCCAAAAGGTCATTGTAATAATGATCTATGAGGTTTTCCAGGGCCACTGCATCCATCATTCAGATCCGCTTCTTCAGTTGTGAAAATTGACATAACCATCGATAGATTTTCCGCATTGCCCGCATTTTGTTGTGTGGTTGTGCTCATTTCTGCAATGGTTGTATTAATCTGATCAACTCCTTGTGCTTGTTCATGAGAAGCAGCTGCAATTTCCGACATTAGTTCAACAACTTTATTGGCGCTGGCCGTAACCTGACCAAATATGACACCCGTTATACTGACGAGATTTTCACCATTTTTTACCTTATTTATAATGTCTCCGATTAGATTGTTTGATCCGTGGGCCGACTCTGTCGCGCGCATAGCTAGATTTCTAACTTCATCGGCCACCACGGCAAATCCAGCTCCGGCCTCTCCCGCCCGTGCGGCTTCAACGGAAGCATTGAGCGCCAACAGATTCGTCTGGAAGGCGATTTCATTTATGTTCTTGACAATTATCTGAGTCTGTTCGCTGGCTATTTTGATCTCTTTCATAGAATACGTCAACTCATCCATGGATTTATTAGCTTTGTTGATAGCATCACGTGCTGAAATCATCAGATCGTTAGCTACCTGCGTATTCGTTGCGTTTTGATGAGTCATGGATGCAATTTCATCTAGAGATGCCGAAGTCTCCTCGATAGCAGATGCTTCTTTCAACGCGGAATCGGAAAGAGTTGTTGATATCTGCAATGCACGTCCTACAGCGAGATTCATCTGTGTACGCATGGTATTCACAGATTTAACAAGCAGACCTATTTCATCTTTTGATTCAAGCTCAATCTTCTGTGTGAGATCACCGTTGGCTAGTTTATTTAAAACATTAATTGTTTCGTTGATAGGTTTTAGAACCATACGGGTGATAAAAATACTGATAAATAGGGAAAGTAATACAGCAACGATCACTACAACTATAAATATCATTATTATAAGATTATTGGACATGATCGCCTGATCATATTTATTCTTGCCAAGTTTATTTTCAAAATCCAGCAACTCATTTAGCTGTTTATTCAGGGACTGATATTTCTCATCATTCATGGACATTAGCTGAATAGCTGCATTGACATCCACTGCTGATGTTTCCAAGACACCGTTAACACCCTCTTGATATTCTATAAGATAGTGATTGGCCGCATTGAATAATTGTTTTTCCTCGGCTGTTAGTAGCCCCTTGGTTGAAAGCTGCTTGGTGAGTTCAACATCCTCCTTTAGAATGGTCTTTTGTTTTTTAATAGCCTCAGCAATTTTCCCGGCGTCATAGTGTACTCTAATCCAGTTGAGGATACGAGAGAGCTCTCCCTGTACACTGGATATGTCCTTAAGTATTTTGGCACTGTTCTGGTATTGTTTAAACCTGTTATTGTAAATGTCGTTGATAGCATTTTTTTGCATTGAGAGGCCGATATATGTTCCTATGGCGAGAAGAAGCAGGAGTGTAAGAACTACAATAGGCGCTATCAGCATTTTTTTAGCGAGTTTCAAATTATTGAATAATGAAGTCATGTGTCTCTCTTTTTTATACTTATTCGATCTCTGACAACAACCATACAAAGATCATTTCAGGGTTGACTGTTGATTTGTTTTTGGAACAACTGCTTATTCATTCCATTACTGATATATGAAGCAACAATACTGCCAAAGTGCACTAACGACTGGATTGTTATAAATCAATACGAGTAATCCAGATACTCTCGATTCATGATGCAAATTGCACTGGTTCTCATGCACGACTTTTCGAGCGTACGAGATATTGCCTTCATATAAATCGACGTAACACTTTGAAACAGATGTAAGCTACAATTTTAGGTAACCCAAGCCTTTACTTTACAATAAAGACTTGGGCTTTATAATTGCAATGGCTCTAAACAAACAACCTCGACTAGTAGACAACGGAAAAAGCGACTTCACCGCGAGATCCACCACAGTTAAATACTTCCGTCATCTGGTGTCGTGTCACAACTTTCTGCGACGCTGTATGATACCACTTGTAGTCGATTTCAGAATGATTACTTTTTTTGAGATTTTCCATGATCATTTTGACGAATGGTTTCCCTTCAGCATCCTTTACATCAATAAAATTTTTCCCTATTGCGGCAGACATATTACCATGGGCTAAAGTAGTACCACTCCGTTCTCCAGCCGTCATATGAGTCATTGGATAAGCTGTATTGAATTTGCTTTTCGGATTGCTGAATTCTGTAAATGCTTTTTCGCATCCAACAGATTTTGTATAAGTTATTGCTTGTTTGAGCAGTTCCTGCGCTTGAGCCCGCGTAGGTGATTTATCCTGCGATAGAGCAATACCCGTTGTGAATACCAGGATGTTCAAAACTACAAATATTGAAACAAATAAATTACATCTTTTCATCTTAATCTCCTTTTCTTTAATAATTTATACAGTTCAATCTCTTCGTACGAAAAAATCAGGACACTTTGATTAGGCAACAGCCAGGGCACTATCAAAGCCAAGGATACTTCTCCACCTCCTCTCTGTGCATCATTTTCAGACCTGAGTCATACAGCCTGCCTGCGCACCTGTTCATAAACCCTCAGAACACCTTCAGACTGGTTTCCTTTTCTTCGGCATATACTTTGATCAAATCGATCATTGGAATGCATGTTGACAACAGCAAGATAATGCCCATTGACGCTGCTACTTCTGCCACGCGCAATATCGTTTTATATTTTTTAAAGCGCTATATCGGGCCTTACTGCATAAATTTCGGTAATCTGGCATTTAAACTAATCCTGTGTTCATCGGCATGGCTTATAAGATCATCAATATCCTGATGCATTGCTTTTTTCATTTCCGACACAATCCAGCGTCCCTTATTCAACCCTTTGGCAAAAGTCGTGGCCTCTTTCATAAGCTCGTTCACAGCACAGGATTTGCGGATTGCACGGCACTGCTCCAATTCAGCCGCCGCAAAGCGTTTTCCTGTGAGTTCACCTTCCTCTACCAGGGGCAATGGAAGAATTTTTTTGACCAGAGCAGTCATGTATGGCAGAAACGGGATATTAAGATCTACTTCCGGAAAACACAGAAAACCGCGGTCAGAGCGCATAAAGCGAAAATCGAAACAGCATGCAAAAATAGCTCCTGACGCAAAGGCATGTCCACTGACTGCAGCAACCGTAATCATAGGGTAAAAAAGCATGCGCCTCATTAATTTATCCTGAAGTTTGAAAAACGCAGCTACGTCAGGATCCTTTTTAGCGATTGCAGGCTTTAACCAGTCCAAATCCATACCATTTGACCAGATCTTAGCATCGCTTGCAGTCACTACTAATGCATTGACCCGTTCTTCACTTTCTATAGCATCCAACGCGGCCAACATCTCTTCGCAAAAAGACAGATTAAACCGGTTCTCGCCCCGATTCATCGTCATAACGGCGATATTTTCATCAATCATCCAGTCGATTGAGCCCATTATAAAACCTCCAAAATAATTCATTAATTCTTATGTAACGAATGAATATTTGATTTCCTGATCCGTCACATCATTCTCGCCCCAGGGATCAGGTCAGCATTTGCTTCTTCACCTCTCGATAACAATGCTTGGAAACTTAGGCATTATTTACTCGATTGACTTAGGATACCGCCGTATAATTAATGATAATCGTTTCCTCTGCTTCAGCCATGATTCTGTCAATCAACTCTTTAACTGACGGAATGTCATTGCATGCTCCGATAATCTGACCGGCGAAATACATACCTTCTTTTGTATCTCCCTCATATATAGCCTTGCCATGACGCCTATAACCGGCAGCCTGGCGAGCTTGAACCCAAAGCGGATGTTCAGAATCGGCACTCATCATTCGTAAGCTCATACCAATAAATTTTGGCCAACTTAGATGCAAAAACCGCTTGGTTTCCAAGGCACCCTGGATCGCATCAATCAGTGGAAATCCGCCCTTGACAATGCGCTCGGTCACAGGCGTCTTCAATGCACGCCCACGCAGCCCGTCAAATTTCGTACTTACGATGGTATCGTTCTCACTGGCCTGCAGGCACAACTGTTTAAAGTTGTCGTGAACCAAGCTTTCTTTTGTTAAAGCGAAACGGGTTCCCATGGAAATACCGCTGGCACCCAGAGCAAGCGCCGCCGCCAACCCGCGTCCGCTGCCATAACCACCTGCGGAGATGATAGGTATATTAACTTGATTGGCAACAATCGGCAGCATAACCAGTGTAGTGGCATCTTCTCCATGCGCCGCCGCTTCCGTTCCCGTGACGATTACAGCATCGCAGCCGAGTTCAGCTGCTTTGATGGCATGCTTAACATAAGCGGTCGTACCTATCACTTTACCCCCGTAGGCATGTACCTGGTCAATGAACCAAGGTTTCCCCAATGTGTAATTTATCACAGGAACCTTCTCCTCGAGGGCAACCTGGATCGTATCAACAGCCACCTGACCCAAAATTAGGAGTTGATTAATTCCAAACGGTTTATCAGTTAATTTCCGGATCTCACGGATATTCTGCCTGACTTCCTCGGGCGTGCATCTGGCTGTAGCAAAAATACCCAATCCACCTGCATTACATACTGCTGCTACAAGCTCAGGTGTCGTTATCCAGTTCATGCCTGCCAGCATTATTGGGTATTCACATCCGAATACTTCGGTCATTTTAGTCTTGATCATAATAATCCCCTTTGTCACTTCTTATTGGTATTAATCATAATATTTTTTTAATGCTTCCTCTCAAGCAGGCACCTCAAGGACCATACTTTTTCCATCATTAAGACTCTGTTTTGAAGATTCCAAGTTGCTTTCTCCGAATAACTGCCCGGAGCTGGAATTCAGTCATCGACGCCATCGGGACTATCAACCGCTTTTTTTATGATCTCCTTTTTCTTCGTGTCTCATAATGAGAATAATTGACCGACAATGCGTTATCCGATGATTCTGCAGTTTGAAAGTCCCCATGATGACCTGTGCTCAAATTCCTCATTCACCGCGGAAGCGTGGGGATCTTTTTTCCAAGAAGGCCGTAAATCCCTCGAACGCGTCTTTAGACTTACTGACGGTTAAGCTTCCATACAATTCCACCTTCGTTCCCTCATCAAGACCCTTTTCAATTCCTGCATTCACAGCGTTGAGTAATGCTGCAACAGCCAGCGGTGGTCTTGTCGCCAAAATGTTGGCCATTTCCAACACGTCCTTCATCAACTCACCGTCATTAGTAACTTTATCTACAAGACCTATCGACAACGCCTCACGGGCAGAAAGCCGCTTGCTGAACAAGATCAAATCCAAAGCTTTTGACTTTCCAATAAGCCTGGGCATCCGCTGGGTCCCGCCCCATCCAGGAATGATACCCAGGTTAAGCTCCGTCAGGCCGATCTTTGCCGACTCGGTCATCACCCGAAAGGTACAGGCCATCGCCAGCTCGCAGCCACCCCCAAAGGCGTATCCATTGATGGCGGCAATCACCGGCTTCGTAAAACGCTCAATCCGCGTCCATAATTCCTGCCCTTTAGGTCCAACTAATTCACCGTTTGCACCATCGGACACATCAAATCCGGCGGAGAATCCTTTCTCCCCAGCGCCTGTGATAATCAGCACTCGGACATCGCTGCTCTGTCCGACTTCATCCAGTGCTTTTTCGATTTCATTCAACGTTGCCAGGTTGATCGAATTGGCCGGAGGACGGTTCAGCATCAATGTGGCTATGTGTCCTTCCTTCTCAAAGAGAATAAACTTATATTCCATCTTGCTCCTGTCCTTTCCAAGATTAAGGATCGTCCGCACCGACCGCCAGTCGCGGGCGATCCTGCTTTCAACAGCATCTTCCAACTTTCCAAGGTCCATAGTGCCGGTCGGTCCGTCGACCGGCATGAGAATGCCTCCATCCGTGGCTATTTAAGGTTCCTTTTCTTAATAGATAAGAATTGACTTACGTTTTTTCTTCGAATTGAAAATACTTAATCTTTCTTTTCTTATCTCATTCAAGAGGGCCTATTGAGCTATCTTTGAAGGTTTTCAATCACGGTAGCCACCCCGAGGCCACCGCCGCAACAAGAACTAAAGCAACCGTATTTGGCGCCTCTGCGGATCAATTCCTTCATGGTAAACATACACAGGCGAGCCCCTGACGCGCCGTTGGGATGACCGAAAGCAATGGCACCGCCGTTTGGATTCCACTTATCACTGAAGCAATCTACTTTTTCGCCCATCTGTCTTTCAAGCTCCAGAGCAACCGCCAGATTTTGAACGGCAAAGGCTTCGTTGCATTCCAGAACGTCCATATCTGAGATTTTCTTGCCTGCACGTTTCAAAGCGATCGGTACTGCATAGGCCGGACCGATCCCCATGATCTTGGGATCGACTCCGTAGTCGCCGCCGGCCAACCATTTGGCCATCGGTTTGTATCCGAGTTGCTCCGCTTTCTCACGCGTCATCATCAACACAAAAGCCGCGCCATCGTTACGGCCCGACGAATTACCTGCGGTAACAGTTCCATCTTTGGTGAATGCGGGAGGCAGATTGGCAAGCGCCTCCATGGAGGTCATACGGGGATGTTCGTCTACTTTGAACTCCAACGGCGGATTCTTTTTGCCCTGAGGAACCATAACGGGGACGATTTCATCGAGGAAGTAACCGGCATCGATTGCTTTCTTGGCCAATACCTGACTGCGCAGACCGAATTCATCCTGTGTCTGTCTTGGAATATTGTATATTTTCTGCAGCGCTTCCGCTGTAAGCCCCATATTGATAGTCGCCGGATCAAACGTCGGAGAAAGAGACGGTTGGATCGGCATGGGCGGATTCATTTTAAAAGGTTCGACGGACATAGAGAATCTACAGGGCATCTGGCTATATGATTCAGCGCCACCAGCAATCATGATATCAGCGTGACCAGCCATGATCCGGTATGCTGCATGATTGATGCAATCGATCGAGGAACCGCACTGCATCTCTATATACGAAGCTGACGTACTCTCGGGAAGACCGCTGGCCAATGTTGCCCAACGGGCAGGATTCATCGCGGAGGTCGCACCAGTCGCTGATCCCATGTAAACGGCATCAACAACCCCACCCTTTTCAAGAATTTTTGATCTCTCCACTAAGGCCTTGAGTGCCAGACCACCCAACTGTTCCATCGTAAAATTCCGCAAGGTCTTACCAAATGTGCCGAATGCCGTGCGCACGCCATCAACAAATACGATATCTCTTTTGCTCATAACTGTTTCCTTTCACATGCTACATTTTTATTTAAGCTTTATTAAGCTTACATGCTTTCTAAGTCTTGCAGGATATGACACAATCTTTTCCTAACGACAGGGTATTGGATTGCCAATTAGAGTCACTTTTTTCAAAGCTTCGGATTCCGTCAATTTCCTGCATAAGAGTTATTGAATTACTTCTTTGCTATTCCATATAAACAACAGATATACTGTGGGACACATCTCATCTGTATGGATCAGCTATTTATAATCAGACTTTAACCTTTCCCCCTTTCTTGTTTATTTTCTGTTTTCTTCAAATACCGTCGAAAGTATAGGACAGAAGATTTGTTCATCCATTGCGAAATGGCTGAAAAGAGCAATGCTGCATACATTTCTTTTGTTTTGTGTAAAGCTCGACAAGTCATTTTTGAATCAATCAAAGTAACTTCTTAAATCATGCTTTACCTTCTATTTTGTCCACATCGCTTTTATTTCCAACGGCAGCACTTGTTTAATGCAAGAAATGATTACTGTCGCTCACATACAATCAAACACCCTAGGGACAAGACGATATATTCCCCTCATCATCACATGATCAGAAACCGTCCCCCCCGACAATGCCGGCCCGGCGGGGGAGGAACACCGGGGAGGGGGGACGATTCTGAGTTATTTCTTGATGGCATCAAAAGCCAACGGTAGTATGGCCATTTGTCCCGGCTGCAGCCCTAATGTTTGCTCCATCTGAATCATGATCAAATCTGCCGTCGGGTCGGCGAAGAAACTGGTTCCCCAGACACCCGCCCAGCCAAACAGACCGGCATTAGCCATAGTCCAGGCCCGGCTTGGATCGACCAAAACAGCGACTCCCAATCCCCATCCCATTCCTGAAAATGTAGGTCCATAAACCGTCTCAACACCAAATCCACCTGTGGAAAGATCGATGTTTGCGAGCTGATTGGTAATCATCAGTTCAACGGTTTCGCGTTGGAGAATACGGACACCATTCAACTGACCTTTATTAAGCATCATCTGTGTGAAAAAATAATAGTCTATGACTGTGGAAACCAATCCGCCATCCCCGGACTCCAATTTCGTGTTGGACTCATAAGGATAAGCGGGATCAAAACCGGGCACGGTTTGCACCCCGTCATCCATTCTAATCATTTGATTAGCCCCCAATACCAAGTATGGGCGGGCGATACGTGATACCTTTTCCTTAGGAACATGGAAATATGTATCATTCATGCCGAGAGGCAAGCATATTTTTTCCCGTATATATTGTTCAATGCTCATTCCAGATGTGACCTCAACCAAGCGTGCAATAACTGCAGCTGAATGGCCATAGGCCCAACTTTCCCCCGGGTGAAACTTGAGCGGAAGCGCAGCAATTCTTTTAACATTTTCAGCATTGTCGAAATTGACCGGAGCCATGCCGTTACTTACTCCTGATGCGGCATAAATAGTTGCAAGCTGCGGCGATCCCTCATCAAAACCTCCGTACGCAAGGCCGGAGGTATGGGTAAACAGATTCCAGACTGTAATCTCACTGTTTGCCGGAATAAGCGTGTAGGTAGTATTGTCTGAATTGGGTATTAATACCTGTGAATTTTTGAATTCCGGAATGTACTTCGAGATAGGATCGTCAAGTTTAAATGCACCCCGCTCCCACTCCATCATAGCAGCAAGGTTGACGATTGCTTTAGTCACTGAAGCCAGCCGAAACATTGTATCAGGTTTCATGAGCACTTGGTTCTCAATATCAGCATAGCCTTGCGCGCTTAAATAGGCGATCTTACCGTTACGCGCAACCAGAGTAACAGAACCGGGAAGTTGTTTATCGTCAATTAATTTCTGATACGTGGATGTCATGACCGCTAATTTTTCTGTTGAGAGTCCCACACTCTCCGGATTGACGATCTCGAGCCCCGTGCTTGAACTCGAACAGCCCACCGTGATTATAATCATTGACAGGGTAAGCAACATGGACAGAACACCTTTTTTCTTCGACAGCTTTTTTTTCATGATCAGCTCCTCTCCTTCCAAAAGATTACGGGTAAAGAAAACGGGATTTCCCAATCCTACGGTTTATATGCTCAGTCGAACAAACTCTCCGATTGAAGTTTAATAGGCAAATGCCTCTTCAGACATTTCCAAAGCCGATTTGTCTCCCATTTTGATTG
Source organism: Smithellaceae bacterium (assembly GCA_963682105.1). Taxonomy (GTDB): domain Bacteria; phylum Desulfobacterota; class Syntrophia; order Syntrophales; family Smithellaceae; genus UBA8904. The sequence continues at coordinate 4,065,149 of OY821638.1, read as the reverse complement.
ATTCACAGCGGGATTTGACAGTAGTCAGAATTTCATTGGCAAAGAATTTTGCTGACGCTATTCTTCCACTATAAAAGGCTGCTTCTTTGTTTCCTGCTTGCAAAGCTTTCTTTTCCTCAAGAGAATAGGCACCCTTAGCTGCATAAATAGTCTGCAGCTGATTGAAAGCAATACTACCGGCGTCAAGCAGAAAATGACCAATAAGAATGTCGCCAAAGATTTCCAGAAATTTGCAAGCATTGAGAATAGGAAGGAGTAAATCCCCCGCTTTGCCTGCCTGAGCAAAGAATATCGTCATTTCCAGGCATGCATTTGTTGCTTCTTCCATAATGGCAGCGGACTTGCCAAATTCCGGATGAGATTTCAATTTAATGATGTTTCCCTGGATAATACTGGCCATATTCATCAGATTGCCACCTTTCCTTTGTCCTAACTTTCGCCCCACCAGGTCAAGAGCTTGGATACCGTTTGTTCCCTCATAAATGGGTGCAATTTTTACATCGCGAAGGTACTGTTCAACAGGGTACTCGGAGCAATAGCCATAACCTCCGTACACATCCATAGCCATCGAGCAGATCAGCACACTCTTATCGGAACAATAGGACTTAACTACTGGTGTGAGAAGATCTGCTAAACCCATATACTTCGCTCTTTCATCTTCAGTCTCGGCGATCTTGGACATGTCTAAAACGTATGCAGTGAAGTAACAGAGGCTTCTCATGCCATCCACATGCGCTTTCATCCAGAGAAGTTTTCTTCGGATATCTGGGTGATTGATAATCGTCACGGACTTTGCATCTGGATTCATTGCATCCAGAATTGCAGTACCCTGGACACGTTCTTTTGCATATGCTACGGCATGCTCATAAGCAGCTGATGCAATAGCGATGCCTTGCATTCCTGTCCCTAATCTGGCTTCATTCATCATCTGAAACATTACTTTGATGCCTTCACGTTCCTCTCCCAGAAGCTCGCCAATGCAATTCCCGCTTTCACCGAAATTCAGAGTCGCGGTCGCAGATGCTTTAATCCCCATTTTATGTTCAATCCCACCTGTATTGACGTCGTTGGATTCACCCACAGAGCCATCATCATTAACCCGGTTTTTGGGAACGATAAAAATAGATATGCCTTTTGTTCCGGAAGGGTCTCCTTCAATACGAGCGAGCACAGGGTGAATAATATTCGTGGTCAAATTATGATCACCGGCGGAGATAAAGCACTTTGTTCCCGTGATGAGATATTTGCCGTCAGACATTTTCTTAGCCGATGTTTTTAGTGAGCCGATATCACTTCCCGCTCCAGGTTCGGTGAGACACATGGTGCCCGCCCATTCGCCAGAGTAAAGCTTATACATGTATTTATTCTTCTGCTCTTCGGTTCCAAAAGAATGAATCAGTCCGGCAGCACCGTGTGTCAGCCCCGGATACATACAAAAGGCATAGTTGGCCGCCATGAAGAGTTCCAAGACCGGAAAACCAATGGAATAGGGAAGCCCCTGGCCGCCGACTTCAGGTGAATCTATGGGATTGAGCCATCCCCCCTCGCAATACTTTTTGTAGGGTTCATGGAAACATTCGGGAACAGTTACTTTCCCATCTGCAAACTTGGCTCCGGCTTGATCGCCTTCCTGCAATGTCGGAGCGATAACATTCACGGCCATTTTCTCAGCTTCATTCAAAATCATTAACAAATCATCCTTAGTAAAATCTATGAATCGATTTGACTGAAGCATCTTTTCAACATCCAATTGTTCAAAAATAACAAACTTCTGATCTCTCGCATTCACTATCAAATTACTCACGGCAAATACTCTCTTTCGTATAATTATTTCGTTTTATGCTCCGTCTTTTAGGACATGTAATGACGCCATGAAGCCCTTTTACAGGCATCATCTGCTTATCGGTAAATGCCTCGCGTCTGAATTATCCCGGGAACCAGGCGCTAGCGCCCTTTCCATTGAGGAGTTCGCTTGTCGCGGAAGGCAGACAAGCCTTCCACGATGTCATCTGTTTGAGCATTGATGGTAAGCTGACACCTCAGATATTCCATGGCGGCCGCCACATTCATATCGCTCATCTGATAGAACGAGCGTTTACCCAGTCCCATAACCGCCGGACTGAAGGAAGCCAGCTTTTGAGCCATTTGTTCCACACTGTCTTTGAATTTGTTCTTGGGAACTGCATAATTGATCATCCCAAGGCGTTCGGCCTCCGCAGCGGATATTCGATCACCTGTCATGCAAAGTTCTAAAGATTTTTTAAGACTCAGGTTACGCATCAATATAGCCGAAACCATATAGGGCCATAATCCACGTTTAATTTCAGGAGTACCGAATTGCGCATCATCACTGGCGATAACAATGTCACTTGACAAACACAATCCCATGCCGCCCGCCAGACAATAACCCTCAACCGCGGCGAGAATGGGTTTCCTGCACTTATTCATTTTCAACAGCAGCTGGGCGAATTTCCCTCGACCTTCATGTAAATCCAGAAACGACTGCTGCTCCGAAAAACTTCCCCCGCCACCCAGATCAGCGCCTGAGCAGAAGTTGCCTCCGGCTCCGGTCAAGATCACGGCAGACACACTGGAGTCATTATCAGCCTGATCGAGGTATAGAGACAAGCCGGCGGCGATACCGGTGTTGATCGAATTTCGTGCTTCGGGTCGGTTGAACGTAATGGTCGCAATGCGATCCTTGATTTCATATAATACTTCCTTGTCCTCAATGACCATATATCTTCTCCTCTACTAACTAAGTGCAAAAAGCGGGAGTCATCCCATCCAATTGCTACAGTCAATCTTCATCTCCCTCGTCTTCCGCCGGCAGGAACTTCTTAATATAATCAGTTGTGAATTCACCTCGTTGAAAAGCCGTGTCCTCCATGATACGTCTGTAAAGTGGAATTGTGGTCTTAAGCGGTTCAACCTTGAACTCCTCAAGAGCCCTTTTCATCACCTGTATCGCGCCATGACGGGTTTCGGCATAGGTAACGAGTTTAGCAATCAGTGAATCGTAATAGATAGGCAGTTCATAACCTTGATAAAGATGCGTATCGAGACGGACACCGTATCCTCCCGGCGGATGATATACTTTCACCGTTCCCGGGCAAGGCATGAATCCTCGATCCGTGTCTTCTGCATTGATCCGGCATTCGATAGCCCAGCCTCTGAGATTGATATCATCAAAGGATAAATTAAGTTGTTCTCCAGATGCGATTCTTATTTGTTCCTTGACCAGATCGATGCCGGTGGTCAGCTCCGTCACCGGATGTTCCACTTGAATGCGGGCATTGATTTCCATGAAATAGAAGTTGTCGTTGTTATCCACCAGAAACTCAACCGTTCCAGCATTGACATAATTAATAGCTCTGGCCGCGGCTATGGCCGCTTCGCCCATTTCCTTTCTCAGTTTCGGGGTCAGCCTTGGAGAGGGAGATTCCTCGATGAGTTTCTGAAAGCGGCGCTGAATGCTGCATTCCCTCTCGCCAAGATGACAAATATTTCCATAAGAATCGGCTAGAATCTGGAACTCGATATGCCTGGGTTCAACAATAAATTTTTCTATATACAGCCCGTTGTTTCCAAAAGCGGCACCTGCTTCCATCCCGGCTACAGGAAACTCTTCAGTCAATGTTTCCTCGGTTGCGCATACGCGAATCCCCCTGCCGCCGCCTCCTCCGGCCGCTTTAATCACAACCGGATACCCCACATTCCGGCTGATTTGCAGCGCTTCATCAATGTTCTTCACCAAGCCATCACCACCAGGAATAAGCGGCACTCCCGCCTTGCCCATAATTTCTTTCCCGGCAATTTTATCCCCGGCCATTCTTAAGTTTTCAGGAGTCGGACCGATAAAAATAAGGCCTTGGTTTTTGCAGGCCTGTGCGAATAATTCATTTTCAGCCAGATAACCGTACCCGGGATGGACCGCGTCTGCACCTGCTTCTCTGGCTGCGGCCAGAATATTTTCGATGTTCAGATAACTTTTGGCGCTTTGGGGCGGTCCGATCAGAATCCGCTCGTCGGCCAGTTTGACATGGAGAGATGAAGCATCAGCCTCCGAATACACCGCGACGCAAGAAATGCCAAGTTCCTTGCAAGCGCGGATCACCCTGAGGGCAATTTCTCCTCTATTGGCTACAAGTATTTTCTTAATCATGAATTTTCCCTCTTTCCCTTTTGACCGAAGGAATTCGGGATCCCTTCCTTTTTGAAAAATTTTCCTGGCTCCGGACCCATTTCGGGGGGGCCAGCAAAACATTGAGCGAGGGACATCCATTTTTCAGCCGTCTCTCCCGTTATGACCAAATCAGTGTCTGCGTAATGCCGACGCTGCGTCACGACAAGACAGAAACCTACAGCGCTGCCCCGAACAGCCTCCAGGGCATCCTGCTGACCCCAGGTCCACAGTTTGCCGGAAGGGCTGGTGAGTTCGACCCGGATGGGAGTTTGAGGAATTTCCATTTGGCGATTCGCGAAGCTCCACCCAAGAGTGATATTGCCGAGGTGGGCAATGTGATAGAGGCGGTCGGTATCTATACGGCTTATACCGAAAGCATCCGCTATGTCTTGACCGTGAGCCCATGTCTCCATCAAACGCGCCGTAGCAAACGACAGGGCAGACATCGGGGGGCCATACCATGGCAGCCGTTTCTTTTGATCCATATTCTGCAGAGCCCTGATCAAGGCGGTTCTTTCATCACGCCATTTTTTAAGCAAGTCGGCATAAGCCATTTTCTGCAAGATGAGCATCTGTGCCCAAGCCTTATTCTGTCCATTGAAGGGAGCTTTGACATGCTCTTCAAACGTATCAGGCTCGGTGGCTGACAATTTCGCGGCGCCGTCGAAGAAGGCGATATGGGCAATTTCTTCCTGTACAGTCCAATCATAGAAAGGCGTCTTGGTGCCCCAACCTGCCTCATCCAGCACTGACACAATGGAATCCAGCGCCTCGTATTCATCATTCAATTCTTGACATATTCGGTTCACGTAAATCCCCCTGGCTACTTTCAGAATCACATAATATTTTTAATTATCGATCGTCCTCATGTCGGCGGTGATGTGTGCATTTTGGCTCGCCGCGGAAGTTTTTCACTTTTGTCCTGCGTAAGCCGTAACGCCTCAATTATTTTCTTGCGCGTATTTCTGGGCAGAATGATTTCATCAACAACTTGCGCTGTCCAAGTTAATCCCACATCAAATGCATCTATCTTTTCCCTAGAACGATTTAAGTAAGCTTCATAAGCATCTTCCTCTATGCCATTTCCGTATACTTTGTGATAATCCAGTATGGAAGCTTCCACAGCGAAGCGAGCGATAGGCCAGGAATATACCAAATCGGATCCCATGCTCTTCAAAGCTCCCATAATCATGCTTCCTGCATCTGCATACGCTTCTCGAATCACTACGCTTATTTTGGGCACAGTCGTTGTGGCATAGACGTCTACAATTTTCCCGATATGCCGCAGCAAGCCTCGAGCCTCCTCAGATTCACCCGGCACAACGGGCGGCGTATCCACAAGATTGATCAACGGAATATTGTATGCGTCTAGTACCTGCAGAAAACGGTAATATTTGTCGCAAGCGTTTACTTCCAGAATACTGCCCGGATACTTGGGATTGTTGGCCACAACCCCAACCACTTCTCCATCAAAGCGGCAGAAGCAAGTGATTAGATTCTTGGCATACTCGTCCTTGATTTCAAAATACTCTCCGTTATCCGCCAGTTCCTTGATGACCTCGTGCATATCATAGGTCTGGCTGAAGTCATCCGGGACGATGTATTCCAAGTTCCTGACTTCTCTATCCGAGGAATCGGTCCTTTCCCAGCGTGGCACTTTTTTCCTGAAGTTCTGCGGCAGGTAACGGATCAGTTCACGGCACTGGGCAATGGTTTCTTTGTCATCATTCCCCACTTTATCGGCCGATCCACTGAGTTGCATGTGATAATCCGCACCGCCGACGCTCCGGTCAAACATTTCTGATGTAGCCGCCGCCGTTTGTCTCGGACCTCCAAGCCACATATTCGCTGATACACGGCTCATGAATAAAAAATCGCAGAGCGTCGGCAGGTACGCTCCCCCGGCAATGCAAGGTCCCATGAGGACTGTGATCTGGGGAATGACTCCCGAATACAGGGATTCGAGTCTGAAATGCCAGTCTATCCCTGCTCCTATGACATCCGTCTGTCCCAATCGACCCCCTGATGAATCCAGCAGGTTGACCATAGGAAGGCCCCACTTCGCTGCCATCATCAGAGCCTTAGCGTATTTCATCAGATGTTGTGACGCGGTTGATCCGCCCAAGACCGTAAAGTCGGGTGCGTAAATCATGATAGGTCGGCCATAGACTTCGGCTTTCCCGATCACACCTCCATCGCAAGGAGCGTCGGTTTTGCGGCCGTCCAGGCGCATCCCCGTCGTTCCAACGCAGGACCCCATCTCTGTAAAAGAGCCGGCATCAATGAGTTCATCAATGCGTTCCCGAGCCGTGAGCTTGCCTCTAGCATGCTGACGATCAATTTCCTTGATGCCACCCCCCAAAAGATTTTTTTGTTGGATATCCTCATACCGTTTAATAGCTTCTTCCATCAGCGTTCCCATATTCTATCTCCCTTTGTCACCACTAAGCCGGCTTGATAAATCGTTTTTTATCCGGTAATTCCTCGTGCTTGCCGATGGAAGCATGCAGCGCTTTAATAATATGAATGCGGGTCTTACGCGGATCTATGACATCGTGAACTGTGTAGTAGCTTGTAAAGACCTGCCCAAGATTCATAACGCTACATGCTTCCTTAAGAGGGAGGAGAAGTGATTCATAAAGTTGCTCGTAATTCCCTTCTTCCCTGGCTTTGGCCAACTCTTTGTGAAAAACGGTCTGAACTATGGATTCTGGACCGGTTGGGGCAAACTCCACGGTTGGCCATCCGAAAATGAAATCCGGCCCCATTTTGCTGCTGCCCATTGTGATATTTGAACCACCATATGAGCGTCTTAAAACCATCGTGATTTTGGGGTTGGTCAAATGACTATACCCGTGGAGATTCTTGGCTCCATGCCGAATGACACCTAATCTTTCCCATTTGTCCCCTGGAGGATAGGCCGTTGTATCTGAAATGGTCACGATTGGAATATTGAATGCATCCAGAAACATCATAAATTTGTCGTATTTGTCCGAGGAATTAGGTTCCATAATTCCTCCAAGCGCGTCAGGGTTGCTTGCGGCTATCCCGACGACTATGCCGTCAAATCTCGCAAATCCAATTATCAGGTTGGGCGCAAAACTTTCCTTGAGTTCGAAGAATTCCCCGTTGTCCGTGATCAGTTTGATGATCTCATGCATATCGTAAGTGAACTTGGGGTTATTCGGCATCACATCAAGGAGTCCATCCTCCATCCTTTGCGGATCATCGCTTGGTTGATCGGCCGGAAGCGGCTGCCAGCAGTTTTGCGGGATAAAATCAAGCAATTGCCTGACCAAATCCAGAGCCTCCTCATCACTGTCGGCTATAAGATCGCACTGACCCGATTGAGACATGTGAAACTCTGCAGATCCCGCCTCCTCTGAGCCAATTTCTCCGCCGAGCCACAGGAACCCTGTTTTCCGGTTCATAATTAAAAAATCGGATAGTGTTGTCACCTTGGCGATAGGCCCGGTGCAAGGCCCTAGCACCAGTGTGATTTGAGGAATAATGCCTGAGTATAGACAGTAATTCCTGATCAGGCGCCCGAGACCATACAACCCGGAAGAACCTCCTTTGAAGGCCAACCGTGACCCCGCTGAATCGAGCATGCCGATAAGGGGCATTTGTGCTTGCCCAGCCATCTTGACTAACTCAGCAATCTTCCAGACCCCCTGATCCCCAATCGAACCAGACATGACCGTAAAATCCAAAGAATAGACCATAACCTGTCGATTTTTTATTGTAGCCAAACCCATTACCACGCCATCGGCAGGGCTGGGCTTGGGATACTTAACAAGCCTGGCGTAAGGGTCCTTGACCAGTGAGCCGAATTCCTGAAAACTTTCCGGATCCACCAACCGGTTGATCCGTTCTCTTGCTGTAAGCTTACCCAGACTGTGCTGAATCGCCACACGGTCTTTGCCGCCGCCTGCAAGGATTTCTTCCCGGCAATTGTCAAGTTTTCTTAAATAACCATTCATCCATTCGCCCATGTCTATCGTCTCCTTTTAAATCTCAATCACAAACATGAGATCACCATCCTTCAATGGCTGTTCTTCTTTGGCAACAATCTCAATGATTGTTCCCTCAACGGGAGATGTGATCTTTTGGAATACTTTCATCGTCTCAAAAAGTGCCAGGACTTGTTTCTTTTTGACCTTATCGCCCACTTCAACATAAGGAGGTTCTGCCGGTCCTGGTTTTCTATAAAATACTCCTGACATATTTGCTTTCACTTCAACCCTATTCCTGCTTTCACCTGTCATCACAAAAATCTCCTTTATCTGTCTTTAGATATTCCATCCGGGCATTCGTATAGGGCCCGCAGAACTCTAGGATCGTTACCAGACCACGTAACCTCATAATCGAAGTTGATTGCTCATTATATTTCCTCTAGTGAAGTATGGATTGCTTCTTCTCTTATGTTTATTTTGAATTCCATCGATACTATTTTGCATTCCCCGTGAGCCATCTGGAGTACTGATACATTTTTGCCAGTGACATTACGGCTCTTTCGGGAGTTGGAAAAACGACCCCTTTATATTTTTGATCTGCAATTTCCGTAACCGTTTTTGCTGTGCCGTCCGGGAGAGCATAAACACCCAAAATTGGTTTATGATATTTTTCCATGATGCGTACAGTCTTTGCGATAAGCTCACTCTCGTCTCTGTGAAGTGATTCTAAATTATCATCCATGAATTTCTGGTCATAAGATTTATCCACTGCTATCGTTGATTCATACATCGACGAGATCATAATTTTTCTGCCGATGATGCCCATATGGATAATGGCGTCACATTCATCCCACCGGAGTAATTCCTCGATAATAGCCATATGAATTTCAGTCTTCATTTCCGCTACGAGATCAACCGGATTGGCATGACTCCAGAATGGAGGTAGCCATTGATTGATCTTATCAACGATATCCTCTGATAACGGCTGCACAATAAGACCATTTTCCATGCATAAATCAGACGCTACAACCCCCCATCCACCTCCTAAAGTTATAAGTCCGACCCGGTTCCCCTTCGGCAGGGGCAAAGACGAGAAAACCGCGGAAAGATCCAACAGATCAATCTGATGTTCTGCATTCACTATGCCTGTCTGTTTACAGACGGCTTCATATACTTTAATATTCGACGCCAAGGCTCCCGTATGGCTGGCAGCGGCGCGGGCTCCTGCCTGATTTCGTCCACCCTTTAAAGCGATAACGGGCTTTTTCCTGCTGACCCGCTTTGCGGAATTAAAAAACCTTCTGCCGTTTTTAATGCTTTCGATATACATGACGACTGTCTTGGTCGTATCGTCAACTTCAAAATACTCCAGATAGTCTTCGATAGTGATCATTGCTTCATTGCCTGATCCACTGAAAGCGCGGATGCCAATGCCTTCCTTTGCTGCAAATGCCAACAACTGCGTCCCCAAATTTCCGGATTGCGCAACTAAAGTAGTGCCTCCAGCGCTGGGACGTACATGCATTCCCGTGCAATAAAGAGAAATATGCGGATTGCATATTCCCATGGTATTAGGCCCAAGAATTAATATTCCGGCATCCTGTGCTCTTTTTACCAGTTCTGTCTCCATCATTTTACCCTCCGGACCAGTTTCACCGAATCCAGATGATATAAGCAGAACATTCTTAATTGCTTTTTGTTTCAATTCATCGATAAGCGGTATAACTCTGTTTGCCGGAATTGTTATGACAGCCAGATCAACCGGATCAGGAATTTCCGTGACCGATTTATATACTTTTCGTCCTGCAATTTCGTTGACTCTTGGATTAACAAGATAGATTTTTCCTGAAAATTTCCCGGCAACAACATTTGAAAACATTAATTGTCCCCATTTGCCGACTTCCGCGGAAGCGCCGATAAAGGCAATGGCTTTGGGGTTGAACAAGTCTCTGATCGCCATGGGATCTAAGGGTTGATGTGCTGCGCGCTCTTGATTCGGTTCTCTTAATGCAATCAGCGCATCAACTGCAGTAACCTTCCCATCTGCAGATATTAGTAATGGATTAATGTCTATTTCTTTGATCGCAGGCACGGCAAAAGCTATTCTCGACAACCCAAGAATTACTTTCACCAGCATATTCATATCCGGCGCTTTCTCACCCCGGAAATTCTTCAGCAACCTTTCCGCCTGCACGTCCTGAATCATGAGCTTGGCTTCATGTTCATCAAGCGGCGCAACTCTGAAAACAATATCTCCAATTGCTTCAGTAAAGACTCCTCCCAACCCAAACATGACCACAGGGCCAAACTGTTCATCGTAAAAAAGACCGGCTACAAATTCTCTTTTACCTTCCACCATGGGTTGAATCAGAAAACCTTCTAAATCTTCACCCGCAGCATCTTTTATCTGTGAAGCCGCTGATAACACTTCGTTCTTATTACTCAAATTTAGCTTTACTAAACCTTTGTCTGTTTTATGAGTCAGCCTTGCCCCTAACCCTTTCAGAACAACTGGATACCCGATTGCATCAGCAGAACTATTAATCATTTCAATAGACTTAACTGCTTTTTCTTCAACAACCGGCACACCAAAATGCTTCAGAATCTGTTTTGCTTCCGCCTCGTTTAGTGTTTTGCGCCCTTCTGCTATTGCTGTTTCAATGATTGTTCCTATCATTTCAGATCCTTGCAAATACAAGGCATCTACTTTTCCTCGCTGCTCATAGATACTCATAATTTACTTCTTCATCTTCCGTATTTAGTTAATCCCCTGAAAATGAATCGCTTATTCACATCATTCATGGTTATTGATACAAGCAAGAGACGTGCCATGATAATGATAAAATAAAATAGCAAATAATATCGAATATATATGATGCATACAGCCTGCTACTTGTAACGATATTTCACAAAACCAGAAGCAGGTATTACGATATATAAATAAATTTATTGACTGTTCAAAAATTTAAGGTATTTTAAAAACAAGTAGAAGGAGGTTAAATTGAAAACCACATCGATTTCCATACCTATTACAAATTTTCGAAAATATATTCTAACGTTAGCTTCTCTTTTTGAGAATGAATTCTCCATTGATTGGTTTCATGAATTATCAAATGCCAAAGCAACGCAGCTCCTGTTAGCGTTCGATGAATATTGTCAGGAAGGAATATTGAAAAAATTAGGCGTCGGTTTGTATTGCTTTATCGATGAAAACAGAAGAAATCAGCTCAGAAAATTAATTCCTGCCGATGAACGAAGAATTCTAAATAAGCAAATAGCAGATCTTTTGCTCAATGAGATACCTGATAAGAACAAAGCTATCAATGCTGCTGCGGAGCACCTTATTTACTCAAAGAATGATCTGGAAGGCTGTTATCTTCTGTGCAAAGCAGGTGATCAGTATCGACTCGCTGGGAACTCCTCTAAAGCAAAAACTTTTTACGAAAAGGCAATTTCTGATTTAATGAATATTCCTGGCAAAGACTCCGATCAACTGTTCATAAAAATCATAATCAGCGCCTCAAAAAATAATCTATTCTTTACAAACCCGAAAACCATGATCAATTCTTTGTATAAGGCATTGAAACGGGCGGAGAAGTTGAATGACAAATTGCTTCAGGTCACCGTGCTTCTTCATTTATCCTTGCATGAATATCTGGCAGGAAATTATACGAGCGGTCGAGATGTTTACCTCAAGGGAATATCAATTGCACAAGAGATCAACGATCCTTCAATCAAACAAACGCTGATCACCAGCTCGATCATTCATAACTGCATAACCGGCAACTACAGAGAAGCTGTCCGAACATATGAATATCACGATCCGATTTATTCGAAACAATCGCCAACAAAACGACTTTCACCCTGGGTCGTATTTCGGTTAGCAACTGCATGCATTGTCATGGGAAACTTGTCTCAGGGTTTCGGCATGCTGGACAGGATAATTACAGATGCGCAAGAAGCAAACAATAGAATTGAAGAAGCTTACGCCATGCTTTTCCGCGGGGGGGTGATGGCACATATCAACGATTTTGAGAATGCCATCTCAGATTTAGAGAATTCTTTGAAACTGAGACAGAAAAGTGATTTATTCATAGAATGTTATGCTTCTTATGGTCTTGCCTTCTGCTTCTACCGAGAAGGTAATTTTGACAAATCGCTTCGTTATCTTCGAGTTTTTTTGGGACTCCGGGACCGCTACGCCTATTACGAGCCAGAAATCATCCTTGAAATTTGCAGAGCTATAGAAAAAGGGGTCTATCCGGATGTCCCCGATCTTTCTTTCAATGAGGAGGTCCATAAGGCGCTGCAATCGGGAAATATGCATTGGCAAGGTGTCGCCCTAATGTATACGGCAATCCAGCAGGAAGAAACAAATGATAACCATGAAAAAATATTGCAAAATCTCAATGAATCAGCAGTGCTCCTTGATAAATCTGGGGCAAAGCTGGCATTGGCGGCAACAAAAATGGAACTGGGGCGTTATTATTTGCGACAGGGCCAGGATGCGGAAGCTAAAAAGCATTTGATCGACGCCGCGCAAGAATTCCATTGTTACGACAGAATATCAATTCCGGAAGATTTGAGACCCCTGCTTAATGATCATTCGTTCAAAAATAATGCTACTGAAGAAATCCTGAAACTCGGCACTGATGTAGCAATTCTTTCAGATACAAAGGAAATGGTGCAACATATTTTAACGACCATTAATCGAATTACAGGAGCTGAACGAGGTGGAATATTTCTAAAAGCAAAACATGACTCATTATCGACACTTGATTTGTGGGCGGGGAAAAACCTGTCTGTAGGCGACTTATCAAGCCCTAAATTTGTCCAAAAGCAGGAGATGGTCCTGAAAACAATCGAAACCGGCGAAGCGTCTATTTTCGACGAAATCATTCCGGATTACAAAACCCCACAGGACGACCGGGCAGCCAACTCAAGTATCTGCGTTCCCATGAAGCTCAGAGGAGAAACGATCGGTGCTCTCTACCATGATCATCGACTGTTTCCTGGTATCTTTAAAGAAACGGATATAAAGATACTGACATTCTTTGCATATCTTGTCGTGATCCTGATCGATAATGTTCATAGTCATGAAGAGATAAAGAATCTGAATCAAAAATTTCTTGACGAAAAGCAATACTTAGAGGAGCAACAAGCAGAAATACTGCATTATGATGGTTTCATTGCGGATAGCCCTATCACAAAGAGAGTGTTATCATCGGTAGGACAAGTTGCTCAGACAGAATCGACAGTTTTGATCCTGGGCGAAACTGGTGTCGGGAAAGAAATGGTCGCACGCGCCATTCACCAAAACAGTCTGAGGCGCGAGAAGCCCTTTATAAAAGTTAACTGCGGTGCCCTTCCAGAAGGTCTGGTCACAAGTGAACTTTTCGGCCATGAAAAAGGAGCGTTTACCGGCGCCGTGGAAAGAAGGATTGGGCGCTTTGAACAATCCAACGGGGGAACACTCTTTCTCGATGAAATCGGTGAACTTTCATCGGACGTGCAAGTACGCCTGCTGCGGGTACTTCAAACCAAGGAATTCGAGCGATTGGGTGGTATCCAGACCATTCAATCTGACTTTCGACTGATCGCGGCCACCAACCGCAATCTTGATGAGGATGTTGCATCCGGCCGTTTCCGCGCCGATTTATTTTATCGACTCAATATTTTTCCTATTTATGTGCCTCCTCTACGGGAGCGAATAGAAGATATTGAAGCATTAGCGGTTCATTTTCTTAGAATATATTCGGATAAAATGAAAAAATCTTTTAAAGGAATTCCTAATAGTGAAATGTCGAAACTAAAGACATACAACTGGCCGGGTAACATTCGCGAACTTAAGAACATCATCGAACGCAGTGTTATATTGAACTCAGGGGGTCGTTTTCACGTGCTGGATGTATTGAATGATGCAAAAAATAAACCAGTGGACGGACAAAGTACCCTAGAAGAAATGGAACGAAGATTCATTCTGCAAACACTTCATGATACACACTGGAAAATATCCGGATCTGGTGGTGCAGCCAATGTGTTGGGTTTAAATCACAACACTCTGTATTCCCGCATGAAGAGGCTAGGGATAAAAAAACCTTCTAGTACCCCTTGAGAGGCAATTAAAGGCGAACGTCATGACTAAAGCTGACTTCTCGATATTTGACGAAGTAACCCGCCACTCACCTAAGAGGGCACGCGCTGTCAATAGACGAAGTATTCTTGACGATAAGCGTAAAGACGATTTCGAGTCACAACTGCTTCCTGAAAGAAATAATAGACATATCAATGCGTTTGGTGTAGATTTCGTACCGAAATGAGCAGGAAAAAAGAACAGGCAATTAATACGGGAAGTGTTCTCCTTTTTTCCAAGGTTCATTGTCACAGAACAATACGTTCCAAATCCAAATTATTTTCATGGGCAGTTTCATTAAAAAATAGTCGGGGTTTCATACAGAGCGCTGCAAATCAAATGTCACTTATAGCTCTTTTTCTTCCAACGTTTTCAAGGTTTTAGGCTAACGAAACTATTTGTTATGAATAAAATTACTGATCAACAAACTCAAGAAATAGTCGCGCTCCTCGATAATAAGAAATGGGTTGAGGCGGAAGAATCTCTGCTGAATTTGTGCAAAACGAGCGATCCATGGGTCTATTTCTGTTTAGGCTACGTTTACGATGCATGGACTAACCCTAAGAGGGATGAAAAGACAGCAAAAGATTATTTCAGCCTTGCTACGGAATCAGATCAACCAGTTGAATATGCGTTTACTCGATTATCAAGAATCGAAAGCAATAAAAGCCATTCCATTAGAATACTTAGAAAAGGCTTACAGTTTTTTCCTAAAAGTGAAGCAATATATTATCAACTGCTCAGCTATACTTTACAGGCAGAGAGAGAAGGTATTTTTAAAGAAATAATTGGTAAAGAATGTTTGTCTGAACGGATAATAACGAAAATGTTATTAACGTATTATGATCTTAAAGCATATGAAAAGGTTATTAATGCTTTATCTGGTGTTGATATATCAGAAGAGTGGGATCGTAATATTTTAGCTTGCATAAAGGGATTCTCCTTATATGAGCTAGGTAAACATACAGAAGCAGGCAATGTATTCCAAAAATTGATTGAAGAAGATATTAACCATAAGCTTAAATATATACCACATGTCGGATTAACTATCATATTATTAGACACGGGTATATTAACTAAAGCAGAACAATTAATCGAGGAGATTCCTCTTGATATTGATATTTACGAAAGTGCATATCCTATCTTGGAGCCTGGTCCATGGGGGGAAAGCTATTTAGATGCCAGTGAGTATTTTAATAGAGCAATAAATACAATTATCAAAAAAACGCAAAACAAGAAAATAAAAGGAATAGCAAGGGGATTAAGAGGATTATTTTTCTATAGTAAAGCATTTGAAGAAGAAACTAAAAAAAATAAATTACAGGATGATGTAAAAAAGGATTTAGAGTTTGCAATAAAGGTATTCCCGGAAAATAAAGAAATTGTGAAATATCTATGGCGAGTATTTAAAGAAAGTGATCCTCTGAAAGCCTGGTATTACTTAGTTCAAAATGTACTTAATGACTGTGAAGATATTTATGGGTCCGATGATTTTATTGACAACATTGACGCTAAATTATTTAATGATTTTTACAAAGATTTTTTGAACAGGGTAACAGATTCATATATTGCGAAGAAACTATCGAAATGTCTTTTGAGCCCAATCATTGAGAGGCTCTTTAAGGATAAAAGGTACAAAGATGTTTTAGTCACTACAAATCATTTTACTGATTCAGATCTTTTTGAAAGTGATGTTCTGTTTAAAACAGCATATTCATACGCTGAAGAAAAAGACTTGGTATCATCAAAAAAGTATTATGAACTTTGCCTTTCAAAAAATGGTGAATCAAATCCAGTTTTGAATAATTTGGGGATCATATTTGAACAAACAGGTAATTTATTCAAAGCAAAGGAATTATTCCTGAAGGCAGCTGAACGCAATAGTAAAGATGATACATGCCGAAGAAACTTAAGAAGGGTTGAAGATGAAATTAAAAAGAAAGGTAAAATTGAGTATGAGTTACAAGAAGTGGTAGAAGGATATCGCAACGAATCACCTTATGTACACAAGAAAATGCTCGATTTCTATAGTCATAGAAATGATGATGGTTTAATAATATGTTCTTACAGACAAGCACCACAATTCCTGAAAATGTTGGGGCCACAGGCTGTTAATTTTCTAAATGACCTTCTGTCAAAAAAGTTTTTTATTAAAGTTACTGAGCATGGTTATGATACTCAGAGCAATGTTTATAGATTAAATCCATATATAGAACCAGAATTGGCAAATATTGAAGAATCATTAAAAGGTGAAGCCGAACTTTTATTAATGTGCGAAAGGCTTAATACTAAAAGCCTTACATTTATAGGCTATGATGATAAACTATTAAACAATTTAGCAAAAATGTCATCGGACGAGCTTAGAGCAATGTTGCACAGAGATTTAAAAGAAAATGCACTTGCGGTTATTTTAAAACAAAATAAATCTGCATTGGTATTAAGCGGCAGTATCATTGAGGCTATACTCACTGATAGGATCATGGCAAATAAAATTACCAAATATAACATAAACAAAAATATTAAAACTGTTTTAATGATGGACTTAAACGACCTTTTAGAAGTTGCGGAGAAAGAGAAAATAATTGATTCTACAATGTCACACTTAGCTCATGGTGTGCGTGGTTACAGGAACTTAATCCATCCTGGAGTGGAGCAAAGGAAGGGTACTTTACAAGTAAATGATTCAAATGTTGAACTAGCGTGGGGAATAGTAAAAAAACTTTTAAATGAAATCAAATAATAAGTGAACAATTTCCGCTAAATTCTATTTAGATTTATAGTAAAATTATGACTCAATGGCTTTTAAACCGATTATTTGACACTAAAGATCAACCAAAACCACAGTTTGCATTTCAAGGCACCGTAAATTGGATGAGAGCTCTTTCGATCCTTGTCGCAAATGGGTCATTCGAAGACAAAAATATCAAAAATCATTACAAATCAGTAAGCAGGCGCAAACCGAATCATGCGGCGGATACATTAGTATTCGAGAATATGATGATGGCCTTTCACAATCAGGCATTTCTTGTTCGTCTATCTGAAGACGCGACGCATCCATATGATGTTTGTCGATCTGCGATCATTAGCTGGTACTATGGCACTTACTTCACATGTAGCGCAATGATAGCGGCCACATCAGGATCAAAACAAGAAACCCACATGCACACCGCGAAAGTATGGCATTCTGAAATTGTTGATGCTGGATTGGTCATGTTACCATTTTCACTAAACCTAAGTAGCCTCGTCGAAAAAATTATAGAAACAGAAATTGCGAATTATCGCGGATGTAATGGATACGACCTTAACACATGCCCCGATAATGTTGACGAGGCTTGGGGGGCTGTTGTATCATATCTAAAAGGCACATGGGATTATGAGAAATGGCGAGTCGAAGAAATGGTCAAGAGTAGAACAGAGTTCAAGACACTCGGAGTTGACAACTTTCGCACAAAGGCTGCCAGAACACTAAGAGACGAGCAGCTGGCCAAAAATGTGGTTAATTATCTGATCCAAGCATTCCGCTACCGAGGCAAGGCAAACTATCGTGACTCGATATTTTTGAGTTATGGGTATAATCATTCAGATAAAATGAAGATTTTCGTGCAGGATTTAGAAAAGGTATCACGAGCATTTCAACGCATGGCTGCATATTACTTATCTCGAAGGGTTGAGAAAGGAGCATGGACTGAATTTATAGCGGATCTGAAAGAGAATTCGAGGCTTTCAGTTGATGTACAGTATCTTGTTATGTAAATTTAACAATCGCATTCACTCAGACAGCGGTGCTCCCATCGCTCTGCTTTTTGCTGCCGCTGATGCAAGGATTGCACATTTCCATCCGTAATCCTCAATTCTGATAATTGCCCATCACTGAAACTTTGTAGGTGAAAGCATCACCAAGCCTTTATCATTTATAGATTAACCTAATGTTAAAATAGGGGAGTTCTTCTTTAATGCAAACACATGATGTAAGAGGACGCCTCGAAATTCTTCTGAACTTCGGGGCGTCCTCATGAGAATCGCTTTTGAGGCAGATTTCCCGTTTACAGGCATACTTATATAGTATTATTTTTTGTAGTTGTACCAGCCTTCACCGGTCTTCTGTCCAAATTTACCCTCGGTGTATCGTTTGACAACACTTGGGCTGGGAAGGTCCGCGGGATTGCCGGACTCATAGAAATGGCTCATGCAAATATCATAGCTCAGATCGATGCCCGTTAGATCATTAAGACGGAACGGCCCCATGGGATGACCGGCACCGAAAACACAAGCTTTGTCGATGTCCTGAAAGGATGCCACACCCATTTCCAGCATCCACAGAGCTTCTTTCTGGATAACGGCAAAAATACGGTTTAGAACAAATCCGTCGACTTCTTTCTTGATGTGGATGGGAACTTTGTCGATCTTCAGACAGAATTCCATCATACATTTTGCCGTCTCGTCGGAAGCATGGGACCCCTGGACCACTTCAACCAGTTTCATAACGAGAGCCGGGTTGAAGAAATGAAGGTTGCAAACCTGGGAGGGGCGATTAGTGGCGTCGGCAATTCTGGAACTCACGATAAAAGAACTGTTCGTCGCCAGAATAGCGTTGGGGGGTGCAATTTTATCCAGATCGGCAAAAATCTTTCGTTTCAAATCGATTCTTTCGAGAACAGCTTCGATAACCACGTCCGCATCCTTTGCGGCTTCTTTCAGATCGCCTGTAAAGGAAATTCTGGCACGTGCGGTTTTGGCTGCATCTTCCGTCATCTTGCCTTTCTGCACACGGCCTGCCAGATAGGTGTCCGCAAATTTTTCCGCTTTTTCCAGAACTGCTGGAATAACATCCGTGCAGATGGTCTTAAAACCGGACAGAGCGCACTGCAATGCGATCTGATGACCCATGTTACCGGCGCCAACGACACATACATTTTTTACATCTTCAATCTTCATGTTTCATCCTCACTTTCTTTTTTATAATTTTATCTTAGAAGACCATGTTGTGTTTATTACCATCATAGACATTTACCTCAGTCTGTTCCAGACGCGAAGGCTTGCGTTTTCCTTCCCTAAAATACTAGATGCTATTTTTATCAAATCGCTAATCTGGGATTGATTGACTTTTTCTCAGTCAAGGGCATTCCACCTCACGAAATTACCTTCTTGTTTGGACAGGACATCCACAGCCATCTTTTGTAGGTTATCTTTGCTGCTATTTATTTACTATTTTTCTCAGTCGCCATATCAGTCGTTCATACGCCTGCCAATTACATCTTTTCTAAATAAATGATTATTGTCACAAAAAACCAACGTTATATGCATTATAATTTTTGTTAAAGAATCTCCCTCTCTGTTAGCTATTAAAAGAGAGGGAGATTCAAATTATGCGATTTATGCACATCTATGATTTTACGATTAATCTGATAATACGGCTTTGGCATTTTTCATATCACTCTCGATATGACTCGTCGAGATCCACCATGCCCATGTAGCACCAAATCCAAATGACCCGATTATGTACAAGGCATAGACAATTCCCATATAACCTCCACCGAAGTTATCCGAGAGGCCACCCACGACAACGGGAGAAAATAAACCGAAAGCAGTAAAGGCCAAGTAAAAAGTACCAGTGGATAACCCTTTCAGCTTATCAGGAACTATATCTTGTGTAGTCGCCAAGCATGCGGGAAATGCCATACCGCTGAATATACTCTGAAGAGGTAGCATTATCGCACAAAAAATCATCAGATTCTTATTGGCTAAATCAAAAGCAGCAAGCATCACTAGGTACATAAATATAACGGAAATTGCTATACTTACCGCAGCCAGTCTCATTCGGCCACCTGATTTTCTTTTCTGCCATTTGTCAGCAAGAATACCTCCCAGGATAGGGCCGAGAAGACCAATGATAGCTACAATCCCATTGATCAGACCAGCTTTATCTTCCTTAATCCCGTATGCCCGCATCAGGAGCGCCGGGAACCACGTAATAATAGAAATCTGCTGGAAGGCAAACATACCTATGCCGACGCAAAGCCAGCGCATCGTTGGAATCTTAAGTAAAAACTTCATATTTTTAAAGAATGATTCATGGACGACATTTGAACCATCCATCTTTTTCAGGCTGTAATCCTGCATGAAAAGAGCAAGTATAGCCAGAATGATGCCAGGAATACCGAAAACGTAAAACGGTGTCCTCCAGCCTCCATGATGAGCAGATAAATACCCCCCAAAAATAACACCCACAATAATTCCTATGGTGATGAACATGTTAAAAATACCTAGCTTTTGAGCTCTCTTTTCCGGTGGATAAGATGCAGAAATGAGTGCCGTACCGCCGGCGGAAAAACCGGATTCTCCCACACCAACACCGAGACGGGCAAACAGCATGCTGATAAATCCGCTACAGAAACCCGTGGCCAGTGTGAAGAAACTCCAGGCAAAAGCCATCAAACTGATCATTTTCTTCCTGCTCCAAACATCAACGAAATGGGCAATCGGCATACAGAAAATAAAGATACCCGCAAAAAATGCGCTATTGATAGCGCCAACCTGCAAGTCCGTAAGTCCTAAATCTATCTTCATTGGTTGCAGCACAACAGTCATAACATATCGATCCATACAATTCACTGCGTACAACAAAGAACAAATGATCAAGACGTATGTTGCTTTCCCACCCCCTACTTCAAAATTACCTGATTCCTGATTTTTCACTTAATCCTCCTTAAAGATACTGGAATGAAGAAAATGAACACTGATTAGGCTTTCCTCTACTTTAGACAATTTCTTAACATCCCGGAGCGAACCCATACAGTAAACTGTCGAATCGGGATCATCGTACTAATAATTGAAGCAGCAAAAATCCACATCGTCAGAAAGATCGGTCTTTAACCGACTCATTACAAGTGCACCCAAGGTGAACATTGATCAGTTGCGCATCGCCCGTTCCGACCGCTGATCACCTTGGGGCAGGAGAATGCACCTGGAAGGCATCCTTGATTTTATTACCAACTAAGATCTCAGGATGATCTGTATCGAATCCCGACATTTTGGAGTCTTTATCCATTGGCAAAAGCGGTGTTAACCGTCATTAACTTTCCTCGCTTGTTAGTAAAAGATGTATTCGAACTTCCACACTACAAAGCTAAATTAATGCAGTTAAAAACCATGGTCAGCCCCAGCAAACCCCTTTCGTATTCTGACGTATCACCTCCCTAAATCCATTTTTCATAAAAGTTATTATCATATTTCATATTGGATGAGATTACTTAACAATCACAGCCGCCGGAAGCTTACTGGTCAAGATATCCGCTGCCTCAGAAACCATATCTTCCAATATCTGGGATGCCGGTTTGATTTCAGTTATCAGACCTGATACCTGACCAGAGAATGGTCCCATATATTCTTTCAACTCCGCCTTATTAAACATTTCCGCCATGGCTGAGGCAAAAAGGCTCTGGGTCGGGAAGGGGAGTGGAGCAAGACCGGATTTCTCCCACAAATCATGAAATTTATTGTAAATAGCCCGCGATGTCTTACCGGTGTAGAGATAGGTTCGCCTTGTATCTTCATCCGTTGCAGCGACTATGCTTTCCTTTTGGATGGGCAGTGCCCCGCCTTCGACCGAAGCCAAGAAACGCGTGCCAACCCAGACGCCGATACAACCAATTGCAAGCGCTGCGGCCAACCCACGACCATCACCAATTCCACCAGCAGCCAACACCGGTGTGGGTGCAGCCACATCAATGGCTTGCGGCCACAAGGCCATTGATCCTACCACACCTGTATGTCCTCCTCCTTCATAACCTTGGGCCACAACCAAGTCGACACCCGAACGGGCAATCCGACCTGCATTCTTGGAGTTGCCTGCAATCCCCAACACTTTCAATCCGGCAGCATGTGCGTCTGTGACCAAGAAACCGGGATTCCCTAATCCAGCGCATATAAGGGGAACACCTTCCTCGATGCATACCTGAACCGCTGCATGAGGTCGCAAAGTTGTGACTCCTAAATTAATTTTAGCCTCAATCTCCGGCAGCCCCATTTCTTCTTTGATTTTCATAATCCATTCATAATGAGTTCGGGGTAAATTACTCTTAATCGCATCAACCAGTGGAATCTCCCCACTTCCTTCATACTTCTCATCATCCTTACTAACCGTTTGGATGGGAAGAAGTAGATCGACTCCAAAAGGTCGAGAAGTTAATTTCTTTATCTTCCGGATCTCTTCCCTGAGAACATCCACAGTGTACCCGGCAGCACCTAAAACGCCAAGCCCTCCGGCCTCAGACACGGCAACAACCAATTCCAGAGGAGCTCCCGTTTTTTCGCCTACCAAGCTGGGCCCCATCCCGGCACTCACGATGGGGTAGTCGATATTCAGAATGTCACATAACTTTGTCCTAAGTATTCTCTTCTTCATCAGTTTCTCCTTCAAAATAAGTAGTCACCCAGGCAACCCCTATACCCACTGCCTTACAAAGGCGGCAAGAAAGGTGATCTCTAAGCAATCGAATCATTTTTTTAACGATTCAGATATTTTTGATAGTTGCAACCACCATGCCACGATGATACAAATAAATATAATTAATAATATCAATATCATAGATTTCACTATGTCACTTTTTCTTAATTTAATTTTCACAGCACATAAGGCATTCGTGATATATAAAAAATATTATTGTTTATTCAGTAAAATAGGATTATTTTTTAAATAAATTAATGGTTGTGATAAGTTAAAAATGATGAGTTTTTCAATCAACAGGATAGCGTTATTATCCGTATTTTACTAACCATCGATATTGTAATCATTGATGGGTTTCAAAACCTTTCCATATCCGGTATTCAAAATGAAGGAAATCGATGACCAACCGGGACCGAATATACCGGTGAGTCTTTCATCTATCATCTACTCCGCAATTTCACTCTCTACGAACAACCCATAAGGATTACTCTCACAGAACCTATTAGGCAGTCGTTATTTGATTTTTTATAGGTTTTATTTAAATGGCAACAAAGAATCAAAAAAAGGCGGCTGTATTTTAAAGAAACAATACAACCGCCCCGTTTATTCTTCTATTTTCTAGAAGGTTAACGTTAGCTTGTGTATGAGCATATAATTATTGGTTAGATCACATGGAGAAGTGGAACTACCTTCACCTTTAAAGTACTTGCCAGTGAACAGGTAAGCGCCGCCCAGCATGTAAGATAGGTTATTAGTGATTTTGTATGTTGCAGTCAAATCCACTTCCCATCCATAATCATTATACAGCCAGTTTGCAGTCGGTTTTTTATCGGCATTGGCATAAGAAACAGACGCCATAATATCCAATTTGTCTATTGGCTTCAAACCACCGCGCACTTGAAAAAACCACGCATTAGTCATCGCACCAGCATTTGCCGATGCGCCATAACCGGCAATTGATCCTGCCCAATAGCTGCGATCAGAATTGAACATAATCAGACAGGGATTCCAATCCATACCGCCCGTCAAAACACCACTTTCGGCTGTTCCAGTTCCTGGATCATCACCTTGGACATAAGCTATGGTACCACCGACATAAGCTTTACTAAAATTGGCGGTTGCATCAAGCCAGCCAGCCCATTGTTCTAATCGGGTATCGTTAAGTCTATTATACGGGGCTGTACTTCCTTCCCATTTTGCTGCCTGTCCCCATGCATAGTCGACTTCGGCCTGAACGAACAATGGACCTACCGTGAATTTGGCATATGGAATCAGAGCAACACCACCGGTCAGATAACCATTATCAGGAGGAATCACTGATCTATTGCCGGCCATACGAATGTATTTCGCCAGAAACCCTGCTTCGCCATTTTTAAAGGAATATTTAACAAACGCTGTGTAGAAACTGCTGTCTCTGTCAGAAGCTGTCGATGAATTAATTGCCGAATAACTCATTTCACCGCCGTTGTTCTTACCAGTCTGAAGACCAGCTACAAGACCTTTATTTACAAATATCCAAGAAACTTTACCAACGGGAATCGAATTATCAGCAAACGTAGTTCCCCAATTGCCATCAATGATATAACCCGCAGAAAATATGCCAATAGGTGAATAATAATTCAGATAGGCTAAATCAATAACTATGTTTTCATTTTCTGCCCTCGTTCCTGCAGACAACTGATCAAGAGCCGTTCCGGGTGTTGATCTGTTGGCCCCCCAAGCTCTTTCCATAATATCAGCGCGGGTCTTCAATATAATTCCCGGAGCAACAACTATTTCTGTCATTAAACGCAATCTCTGGTAATAGAAAGCCGTGCTCGGACCATCTGAGGCTGTGTCCTTTTTAAAAGTTGTTTTATCCTGATACATACCGGCAACATAATATTCACCGCTGAATTTCACATCAACTGCCATTGCCGATGTGCTGAAGGTTGCAATCACCCCCAGTAAAATCGAAACCAAAAAAATTTTCTTCATTTTTCCCTCCTGATTTTTCTAGAACGAAAATCTTCCACCTTTTTAAAACGGGCATTCTAAAAAAGTAACTTCACCGTAGACGATCGTGTTCTCCCCTCAATTATAAAAAAAGGCGGTTCATCCTAGCAGGAATGAAAACCGCCTCTGTTTTCAGATAACGTTATTTGCGTTTAAATTTTAATATTCTCCTTAACCCTGATGATTTCTCCCATGTCATAATTTTTTATCCGATCTATTTTGCCGTCATTAATTACGATCGTTATTTCACCGAAGAAAGGCTTGCCTGTAATCTCACTTTTAATGATGCAATCGGTATCTTTCAGCTTTTTCAAATGCACGATGAAATTCTTCATATTCAATTCTTCTCTTTTTTTATAACTCCACATTGCCGCTGAATGTATAGACCTATCATTTACTTTCAATAAACTCGTGGACCCCATTCAATTCCGGAACTTGTTCTCAATATCCATAACGAGTAGCATAGTCAGCATACAATCTAAAACAGGCTCATTTTTTTCATTCACATTTCTCTATTGAAGCGAGATTCCCGTTTTCCATAAAACGTTCAGACAGTTCTCATGCTATGACAACCGTGTTAACAAGCCTACTCCCTTCCGCTTTCATGCTTTGAGCTGCTTCATCATGTTCGAGATCATCAATTCCATGGACAATTCCCGCCCAGCAGACATCTGCGGAGCAAAGCTCCTGATAAAATCGATTTCCTCATCAGTCGGATGAGGTGTCTCCGACAGATCAGATGCTATTTTTAACTCCCATGGTACATCCTTTTTCACATCTTCGATCGTAACACGAGGATGGATTTGAGCCAGATAAAGCTCTTTTGTAATTGGATCAAACCGAAAAATCCCTTTCGTTGAAAGCAGCATGGTTGGCCCCGTACCTTTCGGGTAATAGCCCGATTTATCTCGGCTGTTCCCACCATCCAGATATCCGGGGGAAGTAAAATAATCCAGTTTGTTTACAAAATTTCCTCCCAACATCGTGAGCACCGTCCTTTTGGCGTAAGAGATGAAGTCCGTGGCTCCACCCGATCCGGGAAGTCTCATCTTCGGCTTGTAATAATCCCCAATGACAGTCGTATTCAGATTGCCGTATTTATCCACCTGCCCTACCCCAAGGAAGCAGACGTCGACAAAACCTCTATACGTCATGGTAAATGTGGAAAAAAGATCTGTCGAATATGAATAACCACGACAGGAATGGGCATCGGCAATATGATTGAGCGGTAAGAGTGGTTCGAAATCAATGATGCCCGACTCCATCATGAGCGTCGCGTGAGGCGCATAAAGGGCTTTGGCCACAGCGCCGGCCGTCGTTGGCAGTCCCACACCCAGAATAACGTTCTCATAGTCGTGGATTTCCTTTGCAACGGCAATTATTAAAAGTTCCTGCAACGTATATGGTTTACTCATAGAGCATCCCCCTTTCTTTCAATGTTTTCTCAAGTTCTGGGAGCGTTATTCCCATATTTCTTTCTTTACCTTCCCTATCCCAACGTGAGGTAAAGGCAGAACCATAATTTGCCGGCGCTGAATAAAATGCTTTGACCCGAATTCCATCCAGCATCTTGCTGCCATATTTCCGGACGTAATGATCGATATAAGCCGCTCGGTTTTCACAGCCGAAAACCCATTCATCCATCCAAGCCTTCAAACCATCTTCCGTCCCATCAGCCATCATGAACATGCCATATGTAAAAATATCCTGGTTATAGTACCCTAGCACTTCCGTCGGATTTGCTCCCCAAGGGACCTCAACCACCGCATCAACGCGATAAGCGGGTATCAAAGTCAGATGAGGGCTGGACTTGACGATGTCAGGTTCTACAATCTCTTCGCAGGAAACAACGATTCTCTTGCTCGCGAGAGCGGCTGCGGCTACACTTCCCAGTGCTCCCCAATACTGGGCATTCCCGAATTTGTCGCATCGCTGCACATGAACAATGCAAACATCGGGATTGGCCGCCGGCACTGTCAACTGATCCTTACCGGTGTAAGGACATTTAATAATGCGATACTTGTTCTCCCCCATAAAGCTTCTCTTATGAAAAACATCCGTGACCATGGCGCCTTCCAGAACCGGGATATAGGAAAAACCATGCATCCCTGCGATGAGGCGAGCATTGTATTGAAAATTTGTATAATCCTCCATTTGCACTGTTCCAGCGTTAAGCGCACGCTCTACTGCCGATCCACCTTTTTTCCCACCGGCACGGAGCACATAGGTTCCAACCAGACGTTCGACACATCCGGCCCCAATTAAAGTTTCCACATCAAACATTCCGGACTGAGAATACAGAGTAAGGCCCTTCCTACCCTGGCGGATGACTTCATAAACAAGTTCAGCGCAGGTACTCACAGTAAAATTACCGATAATTAGATGGTCTCCGTCATGAACAAACTTGCCGATTGCTTCTTTAGCACTCATGACTTTGCCGTGTGTTTCTGTCATAAATCTCTCCTGTAATAGAATTGGTAAAAAATAATATTTCTCACTCTTGAATAACAATGGATGCGGGCATCGCAATTATCCTGGAGCGTACATATTCACCAAGTGCTTTCGCCTGGGGATCCATTCTTGTTGAAGCCGCTACGCCTTCTCCAAGAAGTCCCTTGATATAAAAGTTTACCGCTAGTAGATTGGGAAACGTATAGCGTTCAATTTCGTATTGGCTTAAATCCTTAAAAAGCTCCTTCAGTTTTTCTACCGTTAGAAATTCTGCTAGAAATGCATAGGCATCGAGTGTCTTGCCCCACACTCCAAGATTGGCATTGCCGCCCTTGTCACCGGAACGTGCCGCAAATGCTCGCCCAAGCGGTAAGTTAATCATTTTTCCCTTTGGTACATCAGGAATACAAATAACTTTTCCCGTGGGAATAAGAGCCTCAGATTCCGGGTAAACGGATTCAATGATACTCTCATCTGTTCCCAGAACGACTCTCTGTTGGATATATCTATTTGAAATAAGTGATGGCCAGTGAACAATGGCCGTGCTCCCCTTTCCGGGAGGCGTTGTTGCTGTGAAACCAGGGATATTGGCCAATCCCAATTCTACTGCTTTTTTTGCGAATTTGGCAACTTTTTTCGAATCAGGGTCTATAACCGAAACGCGCAGATAAGCAAAAGCCTCTTCATAGGTTTGGGGATTCTCCTTATCGGACCGGATAAGTTGTACATTCTCAACAGCAAATTGTTCGCGACCACCAAGACTCGCGAAAAATGCATCCGTAAATATTTTTGCCTTCTTTTCAATATCCAGACCGGTCAGTATCAGTGTCATCGAGTTACGATCTCCACCGGTAATATTGATACAAACCTTCGTAGTTTCCGGAGGTGGTTCACCCTTGATGCCGTTTAGTTTTATCCGGTCCGGTCCTTCATGGAATATCTCGATTGTATCAAATCGTGCTGTTACGTCCGGAGTAAGATATTTCGGACTGCGTACTTCATAAAGAAGCTGAGCTTTGACGGTATCAACAGATACTAACCCACCAGTATGTGGATGTTTCGTGATCACACTGGAACCATCCTCGAATATCTCAGCAATGGGGAAACCGACATTGATGTACGAAGGAACTTCATCGATAAATGAGAAATTTCCGCCCGTTGCCTGACATCCACATTCAATGACGTGGCCAGCAATAGCTGCTCCAGCCAGTTTGTCCCAATCGTTACGCTTCCATCCAAACCACCATGCAGCCGGTCCCATTACAACAGCAGCATCCGCAAGACGTCCGCCAACGACAATATCTGCTCCCCTGGAAAGTGCATCCACAATACCCCAACCACCCAGATAAGCATTCGCTGAAACGGGGAATCCTGTTGCATCCTTTAGAGCGATCCCTTTATCTAGATGCGTAAACTCTTCTCCCTGTTCTTTCAGTTTAGTTAAACGCGGGATGAGATCATCTCCTTCAATATAAGCAATCTTCGGATGAAGTCCCAGGATCTCAGCGATCTTTTGCAATTCTTCGGCCAACCCGGAAGGATTCAAACCACCGGCGTTGGAAATGACCTTGATTCCTTTATCGAGACATTCGCCCATAACCTGTTCCATCTGTTTTAAAAATGTCGGAACATATCCTGCCCGAGGATTTTTCAACTTATGCCTGAAGAGTATCGCCATGGTCAATTCAGCCAAATAATCTCCGGTAAGAATATCTATGGGGCCTCCCTGAACAATTTCCTTGGCTGCTGACTGTCGATCACCAAAAAAACCACTACAATTGGCGATAATTACTCTGTCACTGACTTCCTTATTTCTTGCTCTCATAATCTCGACATTCTCCTTTTCCTAACTAATCAGGATTAGTGTCCTTTAAGAATAGACAAACATTTCTTCATAGAGTATCTCAACACCTTCAATTAGCATCCTGCTTGACTATCTCTGGTCCGGGAAATTTCTGGCTAACACATCGCTTCAGCCTATATTTAGAGAAGGATTAATATTATTGGTTTTGGCAGATCTCCTGTTCGTTCAAGACACATATTAATTTTTGTTAACAATCTCCCCTATGCGGTATTTCGACAGCCGCCATAAAACACTCCGTTGTCGAAGGTAAAAAACTTTACCGCTACACGATGGCCCTTCAAAACAGCAAGAGCTATGCCACGTAGATAATGCTAAATTTTAACCAATTATATTTGGCAGATAGAACTTGTTTCATTTATTATTCACAATTTAATTTCTGAAATAAATAATGATTATTACGATATATAAAAAATATTATTGATTATTAAAAAAATAGATAAATACAAGGTAGGTTTGTATACTTTGGTGAACAATTTTAAATCTAAAGGAGACACTACAACAGCTATTCCCAAGTCGTATCCCCAGAATTTAATTTAGGCTATTGTTCCTCACCCCTATATCCAACTCAATGTAAAATTCGTCACTTTTTTATCGGCCATCCACCCTTACTTTCAATTCCTTTCCGACCTTAAAAACCGGTAGTTTCTTTGGTTTAACCTCCACAATAGTTCCTTCCTTTGGATTCCTTCCCGTATAAGCGCCATATTCCTTAATGGCAAAACTTCCAAATCCTCTAATTTCTATTCTGCCGCCATTTCTAAGAGTATCTGCAAAACCGTCAAACACTAAATTGACGATTTCTGTGGCCTCTTGAGCCGTCAAGTTATGTTTCTTTGCCAGTTCATTTATCAAATCTGATTTATTCATATCATTTCCTGATCAGTGTAATTTTGATTGATTATCTCCAAATTGATCAAATCGTTCCCTTATACAGGTTACCAACGTTTTTAAATCTTTCTCCGGCAAATTCGACAGAAAGGTCAGATCAGCCTCCGTTTTCAGTAATTTTTTAATGATTTCCAACAGATCATTTTTATCCAAAACGCGATTTTGCAATGCTTCCTCCAGTTTAACATCTGACAATCAAGGGTAACTCTCGTCACACATACGAAAATTATAAATGAGATTCTTATTCAAAACAAGCACACGCTCAAGATGCTGGATAATTCATGAACAGAAATCTCTGATTTATAACAGTGGACATACCTTTGCGATGATATCTTTTGCTTTAATAAACCCAAAATATCGGGAGTCGTAAGAATCTATATGGTCACCTACCACAAAAATATTACCTTCCGGGATGATTCCAGAAAAGTTAAACTTTTCTATTCTTTCCCCGTCTAGCGAATAATCTTTGGTTCTTGCGATCCATTGATTTTGACAATAAAATTCATTCCCAATACTGGTCAATAATTCTCCGGCACAACACCCTACTCTTTTTATCTGTAATGCTTCACCATCCTCTTCTATCAATTTTACCAATTTTACAGGCAGTTCGTCTCCCTGCTTACTTTTCAAAAGAGAAAACATCACATAATCACCGGTTCTTAATTTCTCCAGGCGTGTTCCTTTGTCGATAAAATAGATTCTTTTATTCAGCGATTTTGTTGTTGTTACCGCAAAATACTCCGGAATTGCAGCACCAGCAATAACAACTAATATTATTACTGCATATATTTTGGTCTTTATCCACTTTATTTCTTGGCCATCTTTATGGAAGTTCAATAATCTCCGCCCCTCTCAGGATGACATCAGCCATCATTACGATTTTTGTTTTGCCGAGTTCATTGACCGTGGCTTCCAGCTTATCCATGTTGGCTTTAAATTGCTCTTCCGTTATTCTGTTATTCATCATGCCGCTTTTTTGTTTTTCCATATAACCTTTGAGATCCACGCCGACAATCTGAACGCTTTGCTGTTTAGGCTTAACAACATAGTGATGATAGATAAACAACGAGGTCGTTGTCATCAGCAGATTTAAAACAATTGCTCCGATGAAGTATGCTGCTTTTTTATCACCTTTGCCGGTTCTGGATTCATTTTCATTTTGTTCTTGCGACATTTTTTGCCTCTCTGATTTATTTTGCTTTTATTTCATTTTTTATGATAAAATCTCGGCATTCACTGTTGCACTGTTGGAGTTATTCATGGACGCATTGGTTTTTGGTATTGTAATTTGCCTGGGGATCGGTGTGATTGCCCTTCTTGTTAAAATATTTAACAAGAAACAATCTTTCCCCAACGTAAATACGGAAGAGAAAAGCGACGACAGTCTGCCGGATATTCTCACTGAACCTGAGTATCGTAATATACCCGGGAATATTTATTATGATGAATTTATAAAGCAGATCCGGGGTCCGATGTAAGATTAACATGTAATATGGCGTCATGATATTTACCCTGTTAGGCATGATTTTATTCATGCCTTTTTCATTTGTGCCCCTTTGTCGGATCAAACTGCTTTGGATCATTTTTCGTAGAATGATCTTTGCTTTTACTTACCCATTTTTTAACAGCTTCTGTCGCTTTCTCTGCCGCATCAAGTACCGGTTTCGGGTATGGAGTCATCTCGTCCTGAGCCTTTTGATGCTCTTCTTTGATGCTTTTTTCTTTTCCTGCATAAGCATCTTCATCAATGCCGCCTGATTCTGGCACTTTATCCGGATTGGCAAGACCCATTGTGTCTGCATTCTTTGTCTTATCGTAAACATCCTGCGCTAAGCCATGTCTGGCAGTCTGATTGTTCCTATTAATGGACAAATCCTTTTCCGTACTTCTTAAAGTATCGCCCACTTCGTTGTGAATATTTCTTCCCATGAGCATGCGGGATGCAACCAACGCGGCATCCCTATCCCTGTCCTCGTATCCTACATCGATTATTTCCACAGCGTCGGCTTTGGGTACGTTATACTTTTGACTGACATAATCCACCATCCTTGCGGATATGTCCTGGCTTTGTGTTTCGTTTAGAGATACTCCTTCGGTCGCCATCTTTGTCATGCCTTTTGTTTCCGCTGATCCGACGGATTCACTCAGCTGGTGAACCCACGATCTGGAATGCCCGCTGGATAACGATTTCCGGATTGCCTCCGTTTGAGACTCCCGCCATGCCTTATTCAGAATCTCCGCTTCATGAACAGATACTCGAACATCTCTCGTTTCGCCGTCCATTTTTGTTTTTCCTACTGACATGCCACCCGTTAAGTTCCCAAATGGCGATAGTCTACCTGCCGCTCCGCTTCTCAATCCCACCGCCATCGTGCTGTTGATAGTTTTTGCAACGGATTCTCTAACGCTTTTTGACAAAGAATCATCGTTGCTTATCCGATGGCTGTATTCTTGTAGCGTGTTTCTTTCGGCGGATTTTCCCACTTCTTCCGACACTCTATTATCTTTTGAAAATTGTTTGTTGTCTGTCAGCAAATTATTCCAGCGGATTTCGCTTTGCAAGCCGGAGGACGCAGATTGGGTCATTTCTGCTCTATTGTTAAGAGCCGTATGCGCAGAGTAATTGGAAAATTTTGCTTTTGCCGTGGTTCCATTTACTACGGACCATGTTCCATGCGGCGTACTATATTCACTCCAGCCGGATCCGCTATCGCCTTTATAGCTGGATATAGTTCCTGTTTGTCCAATGACCGGCTGGGAAGCTGTTTCCCTGGTTTTAATGGCTTCCGTTCCATCGTGAAGATTCATATTGCGGTATTCCGATGTCTGCATCCTGATCATCTGGCCTTTGACATCACCGGCAGACTTTGCGCTTGCGATATGGATGACATTATCTAAGCCCGCATCGGTTTTCCCCTTGCCGGACGATATCTGTTCGGCCAGGTTACCCGCCATACCACTTTCAAACTGCCTTGTGGCTGCACCCGCTCCCCCAAATGCTTTCATATTAGCAATTGTAGCGGCCCCTGAACCTGTTGCATACGCAGCACGGGCTGTCACATCTAACTCGAAATCATTTCCCCGGACATTTCCCATGGCCGCAAAGCCGCTTCTTTGCGCATTCAGAAATTCCCCTTCCCTGCCCAGTGACATGGCCGTTTGCCCGGCATGTTGCCCGGTGGTCTGAACCATTCCCGAAATACTTCCGGCGACCGCTGTCAGAGCATGCCCCCCAAACTTGCATAATACGGCCGATATGATGGCGGCAAACATAATACTGCCGGCCCGCATATTGCCATACAGGCTGATCGCCCGCTGCCCGGCTGTGGGCCAGAGGGCCATTCCGGTGTAACTCATGCCATGATCCCGGATATTTTGTATCTCGTTAAATGTTCTGATCATGATCAGATTATGAATAATCACATCACAGATGCCCCAGCACGCCACAAAGACAAAAAAACCGACAATAATACCGATTGTTTTGCTGCTTAACGTTGTGGGTAAAAACAGTATCAAGAAAGGAATCATTCCGATCACAATCGCCTTGAATATCGCTTTCGCCACCGGGATATACTGAGACGCAACCAGCGTGGACCCCAGCCCGGTCGAAAAGGCATTCTGGTTGGCTAAGGCCGTCATGGCCATTTCCGGGTTAAGATTCTGTACGACCGTGTCCAGCTTTTTGGCCAGCACGGTGTTGAGAATAAATGTTGTCGCCTGAAATGAAGCATTGTCATACAGATACTGAATGGAATCTCCTAATACGTCCTCACACCGCTGGATCTGCACAGGATCACTGGGATTGAATCCGGCGCTGGCACAGGCTTTCATTTCCCAGGCGGTATAGGTCGATTGTTGGCTCATAATACTGCTGATATTTTGCCAGGCAACATGACATGTCGTCGCTATTCCTCCGGGGTTGCTGCCATCCCAATAGGTGACTGAAACAGATGGATTGGCGGCTGCAGCCATCACATTCGTTAAATCATTGCTTGTATCCAGGTCGCTCATCGTGATGAGCGGGGTTGGCAGACTCATCTCAAACGTCACGCATTTAGCCACGTAATCATCGAGGGACTGGTTTAAATTGGCATCCAGCGTGTTTATTCCCGTAAAGGCCAGGATAATGGACGGACCAATGGCCCCCGCAGCGTTATCGTATTGTTGGCCCGGCGGATATCCGCCGGATGTCGTAATAATATCCGACAGCCCTTTTTCAATCTTGTTTAAGACACCGGCGACGGCAACCAGTCCGTTGGGGACCTGGGGTATGGTCTGAAATTGATTCACCACCGGGTCATAGATGGTCAGATTCCCTTTGGGCACGATTAATCCCAGGTAGAGGAGAACTCCCAATCCCAACGGCCAAACCCAGGAAAGCGGTGATCCGTTCTTTTGGCCGCTGAGCAGCGCCAGGATCGTGCCGAATCCCCCCAGGAATATTCCCATGACTACGACTGCAAAAAATAAGGTGATGTATCCGTTATCGGAGAAGATAAGGGTCAGGATTCTCCATGCTTCCACTTCGATGTCAAATCCGTTCCAGGTATAATAATCCATATCCAGCGCAAAGACTTGCGATGCGGTAAGGATCATGCAGGTTATGATTACTATTTTCAAAATGCTTTTCATAAATCCGTTATCGATTCATCGCCCTTTGGGCCGTAGAACTGCCGAAGCGTCGGGAAAGGTCACGGTCCATGATCTCATCGACTTTTTCAAATCTGCTCACCAGAGCATAAACAGAATTGATTTCCTGGATGGCTGTGATGTAGCTTTCCTTCAGATGCTGCCTCGTCTCGTTGATGGCCGCCCCGAAAGCCGCCATTTTGTCTATTTGAGGTTTAAGGACTTCATACTTGCACGTCTCCGCCGCGGCGCCATTGGCCGCCTGCGCTCTGGATGCCACCAATTGCGCTCTTTGCGTCATAAACCAGATTCTTTGATACATATCGTCCATCAGCCGGTAGGCATAGGCTTTGGCCGTGGGCTCCGCTAAATTGGCCGCGATCACATCGACATTATTGGCCCTTATGGCTCCTTTGATTGTCGATAATACGGACAAGGGATTGGCTTGAATAAACGCTATCTGTTCCGCAGTCAGGGGTTGTCTGCTTTGTATCTTACCGGCTATGCCTAAAATCATATTTTTAATGTAGAGAGTTAAGTTTGCGTTGGCATCGGCAACCGGCATGCAGGTATCAGTATCCAGACTTCTTTTTTCCACATCTCCGTTCACTAAATTATCCACCGTTTTTTGATTGTTGCTCGAACAGGGAGGCACGGAGCTCACCATGACGCCGCGGGGGCCCCCGGATTTCAACTCAATGTCGCCGACAAATCCTCTTAACAATTCGATAAAGTCCTGGCTTTCATTCAGTCCGATTTGCTGATTTAAGTTGGCCAGCATCGACCCTTGCACGCTGTAGAAGAGCGCCGTTACTTCCCGGGGACAACCGGAAACCAAATCATCGGGCGATGCATTGTCCACCGAAGTTCCGCCGGAGGCGGTGATGGATTGCTTGACAGATTGATAGGAATCCGACAATCCTCCGGTGACTTCGTAATCCGAATACCAGTCCGATAGCTCTCCGCCGGATTCGTAAACATTGGTATCGCTGAATAAATCCGAAACCCCCGTTTTATCAAGAGAGTAGGCCGCCACGGCTTTTGAGGCTTTGCACTCGTCCAAAGACATGTGGTTGAGCTGATCGGCAATAGCTTCCATGGACTTGATCGCTTTACTGCACGGCTCGCATAACACGTTCAACGCCAAATCAAACGCAGCCGCCGGCGCACTCTGGAGGATCCGTTCCAGCTTCTGAACCAGGTAGTTAAAGTTCATAAAGGAGATGCCTCCGGTGAAAATATCGATTCCCCCGCAGCCGGCCTTGATCCGGGGAGGCTGGACGGTTAATAAATAATCCTTTTTTACCGGCCATCTCGCTGAAAATGATCCTCCGGAGAAATACCCCCTTTGCTGTCCCTGATAATAATTCGGTCCGGAATAGACTTTTTGACTGACCCAATCATCGATCCAGCCGGCGTTGCTTTTGTAGACCGATGAAATGACCAATGTCAGTGCTGCCATCATTGAGAGAACGATTTTAATGTTCTTCATCAGAGTCTTCCCTTTCATTTTTTAAATAAGCTTTGGGGGTCTTTAACCGTGCCGTCCTGATGTTCATAGGTTGTATAACTTCCCACTGTGGTCTCGCCTTCCAATAATCTCACGCCCCGGTAGATCCGTTCCTCCAAATCAGGCAGAGACACGACGCCGGATGAAACAATCAGATACTCTCCCTTTTTACGCCCAACGATAAGCAGGGTTGGTGTCACCGTCACATTAAAGGTATCCGCTACTTTGCGATTTTTTGTGATGTCATAGGGCTCGATGTCCCAGGAATATTTTTCGCTGAAATATTTTAAAATGGGCGTTTGCGCTTCGCAATACCGGCACTGCGTCGAATAAAGATAGACCAGCCCGTAATGACCGGCGGCCCACGATATTTTATTTTCCGTGTCTTCTTTGGTTTGGTTGGCCATGGCGATGCGGCCGGGGGTGGCCGTCGGATCAGCCGCGGCTATGTCGTATTCCGGATGCTGCTGAATATAGAGCATGCTGGCGTTGGCAAATACCACGGATTTCCGTCTGGCCATATCCAGCATCCGGGTATAATCGCCGATCGCGCGCTCCGTCGGGTTTTGTACGGCCTGTTTCTGTAAGCCCAGGAGTATTTCCTGAAATTGATCCGGATGCAGATTCCAGAGGATTTCATCGGGGATGGAAGCAATAGATGGAATGACCCTGACCGGTTTCAGATCCATTTTCTCGTTGTCTGAATGTTTTTTCTCCGGTCTGGGGTCCTGATACCACCACCAGCCGGTTTTTTTCTCCTGATAAAACTGGACAGTTTCACCTTCAGCCGGGACCGGCCTTCCTGCTGCCAACATGACGCCTGCCATCAGAAATGCTGCGGTGATCTTAATAAATGCCGTCATCTTTCATCCTGAGCCTGTCGATCAAATGATCCAATTCTTTTTCTTTTGTTTGTCTTCGAAACAGCTCCAACGCGTATTCCAACGACACATCCCCACTTAATTTATAAGGCTCCCTGTTGCTTTTATTTTCCGTTTTCCTGCCGATATCCGGGCCTATGGCTTTGACATTCCTGTCATAAACGAACGCCGGCACTTCCTTGATCCGGTATTTCTCAAAGAGTTTGGGATCAATGGCAAACCTTGCTTTATTTACTTTACAATTTCTTTGGCAGTCGGGATCTTTTTGAATAAGCTTTTTTAGATATCGGGCCGTTTCCTTTATTCCGGGCGGCGATCCGGTCATTCCTCTGAGAACAAGAATTATATTCTTCTCTCTAAGCGCCGCGATGTCCCGGACGTATGCTCTCAAGGTATTTGAGGGCATGGAGGATGAAATAAAAATATAGAGGTTGCTGTCCTTGTTCAGGAGCCCATGCGGCTTATTGCCCGTTGCATCCGCGTATATTTCGTTCTTTTCTTGATCCCCCATCTTGAATACTTCCGTTTTGATCCTTTCTTGTTCCCTCTTTAAAATGCCCTGATATTTTGCTGAATAGAATGTTTTTGCCGCTTCCCCGGCTCTTTTTGCGGCTTTCTCATCCTGACGGATCAGTATTCCTGTCTCTAATTTCTTTTTTTGTTCTTCAATCGCGGCTGCAATTTTCTCCGGATCGATATCCTTTTTATCGAGAGATTGCGTATTCCATAATCTTCCCTGAACATAGACCTCTATCGAATCCACAGTCTCATCAAGCTCAATGATTGTTTTGGGCATAACCTGCGCACAGGCTTGGTCATCTTCTTTCAAATAGACCTTGTCCTTTTTAACCGCCTCGACGG
This sequence comes from Smithellaceae bacterium, assembly GCA_963682105.1. Classification (GTDB taxonomy): domain Bacteria; phylum Desulfobacterota; class Syntrophia; order Syntrophales; family Smithellaceae; genus UBA8904. The sequence continues at coordinate 4,027,349 of OY821638.1, read as the reverse complement.
AATAACAAGGGGATGGCATGGAAACGAACGCTTCTTTCGCTTCAGCGTGAGTCAGACATATCAACAGGAGTGCGCTCGCTGATAATATTAATCGACGGGTATGCAGCATGTTCTTTTCCTGTAGAGCAGAAAGATCAAATTATCCATTTTGCTGACATCGGGTGGATTCTTCCCGGGCCCCCACCCGATGTCGCTCGTGCCCAACGCTGTACAAAATCCCGCATTCACCGGCCAGGCAATCTGATCGCGGTAATGGTGTTTGATCCAGATGGGCGTATACATACACTGGCAATACCAGCAAGCCCCGTCACAGATGGCCGCCTGGCGATGCATTCGAAAGACCGACCGTCCGACAATTAATTCATACGCCTGCAACAGATCATCATTATTGGCGTGCCCGGTCAGAGGATAAAGGCTCCCCGAGGATCCGACGCACCAATGAAGCGGAGAGATCGAATATCCGAGGTTGGTGGATATGGCATCCGCGATACAGGTCAACTGCGCCCCGTAATTGGCGTAGAGATAGGCCTCCAGTTGAATAATGGCAGCCAATTCATCATCCTGCCAGAGCGGATCGATTTCCGACAGTCCGACGAGGTCGGTGGAGGTTGTTTCCCGGCATTCCGTGTCCAGTGTCTCATCCAACATTCCCAGAATATAAAAATACCAAAAATGAGCTTGCATAAATGTTGAGGTTTCCGGCGTGGCGTTTCCTCCGATTTCCTGCCCGCCTCCTTTTTTCAAGAAGGACATATCCAGGCTTCCGGGATCATCTTTGCCCATATCGATGCCATAACTCGGAAAGCAATAAGGGTCCTTCACAACCTCCACATAATAAGACGGCGGCCACATCGAAATCGTGATGCCTTCATATACATAGGGAGGCTCCGCTTGCGGGCACATACAATCCGTTGCCGCCTCACTTTCGGTGATATCATTGACGTGAGAGCCGGCATCGATTTCCACCCCCGCGATGTAAATGGGGAAGATGCATTCCCAGCAAATGGAACTGATCAAGTCCTCCAGGGCGGAATCTTCCGGACACTTGGCGCTTGCCTTCATGGGATTGATCAATAAGATGAGCAATGAAATGACCATTGCCGTCTTTTTCATGGCTTCCTCTTTTGCAGCGAATATTCCCGCACTTCCAGTTCGGTCCCTTTTTGCACAGCGACGGACGGCACCGCTTTGATCCCCATCCGGTCAATAATTTCTTTGTTGGCATAATAGACGGATGTTTTAAGTTTCTTTCTTACGTCTACGTAGGAACCGTCCGTGAGTAAGAGCATGGTTCTCAGATCATGGGGATACGGTGATTTTTTGTACCATTCAATTTGGCTTTTATCTTGCCCGTTGATAAACACCAGGATCCTTCTCATAAAGACATACTCCATGGGATTATATTGATACCCCTTGGGATAAATAACCGTTCCATCGCCTCCGATGATGTCCTCCTTAAGGATACCCGTCATATCGACTTTAAATACCCTGTCTTCTTTGGCTGCCGGCAGTTTTACGAGGTCCTTCGGCTGATAGTTTCTAATTTTCTCTATTTGCTGTTTTTTAAATTTCGCCCAATCATACTTGGCAATGGCTTTTTGAATACGGACAATCGCATCTTCTTCGCTGATGGCGTATGTGGCGCCATATTTCCCGAGATCCCGGGCCAAGGCCGCCGCCGACATGCCTCCTGTTATGATCAGTGTTAGGAGTAGAACTGTTTTTTTCATGGGGTCTTATTTTGAATGTTGGTTTTAAATTGTTGTCTCATTTTATTTTGGATATTTTGCACCTTGCTCTCCATCGCCGTTTTCGTGGCGTTGATATATTCGGACAAATCGATCTTGGTAAAATCCAGGTGGGAGAATTCATCTTTGGTAAAGCCCCGGCAATCCGGAGCCTCCACGGTTCCCCAGCCGTTGAATGATTGAAGTTGGGGCCGGCCCTGCTCCTGGATAATCCTGGCCAGCATGGAGCTAAAACAACAAAACACGTTGGCGCTCTGCACGCACCCGATCAGCCACCAATTTTCTTTGCAGTAACTGCCGATCAAATGACAACTGCCTTTACCGGTTTTAGCCACACATTCCGTGTCCGGCTCCCCGCACATTTTTTTAACCATCAAAAAACTGTCCTCCGCTTGATCACAACAATCAAAGAAATTTGTGCTGATTCCCGGGGGGCGGCATTCCAACGGTTTGCCGTTAAAGATCAGGATGGTTCCTAAACACTTCCCGCTTGCATCCTTGGACCCGTCATTTTGATAAGAGGAGGTTTCCGGGCGACCGGTCACGAGATTCTGTATCGATCCGTCGAAACAAGAGAGGGTGTTGCACTGCAGAGTATCGGACTTGGCCGCGTTGGGAAAACATGAATAGGACGAGCCCAAAGGACAGGCATAACCAATTTCACATTGCAGCGTATCCGTATTCAATGTTCCCTGCGAACACGTAGCCGCCGCGGTACAAGTATTATCGGATTGAAGATCATAACCGGTCGGGCAGGTGTTGTTGTTGACTGTTGCCATACAGTCTTTTCCCCCTGTCTGAATGGCGCCCCCGGACGGACATGCCGGCGGAGAGATTTGCAAAGAACAGTCCTGAGCCAGGAGCGGGCAATAATATTGACTGTTATATTCCCGGCAGACGGCCATTTCCGTGCTGAAATCAATCACTCCGTCGCTATTTATATCTTTTACGCATATTTGCTGCCCGGGACTGACCCGTCCGCCAAATGTATCGTCGTTACACGTCAGATCCGAACATTGCTGAACACCATTGACGTTCACACATGGATATTGAGACCCTAACGGACAGGACGCGCGGGCGCCTTTTATGGACAGGATGCCGGCCGTTATGGGCAAACACCCGGTATCGTTGCAAGTCATTCCTTGAACAGACAAAGTAGAATCGCTGCCGGCCATTGAAATCAGCCCCGCGTCAGCCGCCGCTGATCCGGTGATCTCGGCCCCCTCCATCGTGATGGTTCCCAAGAGGGCCTCCGTACACGATGTCGAGCCGTCGCAGCCGAAGATCTGTATGGCGGAACCCTGGCCCACCATTCTTGATATTTTGTCGGCCGCTACCGTGCCCGATACCGTCGCGTTCCGAACTTTAATCGATCCGATACTTGTTTGCGAACAGGCTATGCTTCCGCAGGACCAGCCTTCGATGATCAAAGATCCGCCCTGGGCGTCGGCGCTGATTTTCGTAATGCCCATTTTATCGGTCACATTTGTTTGCGTTGTGCTTGTTGACCCAAACAATCCGATATCGTTTATTGTGCAATGGACAATGTTCTGCGGGCATAGGGAAGGATTTGTGGACAGGCAACTCCACTTTTCCGTCTGGGGATCGATTCCACCGTCGCCGTTAAGGTCTTTAACACAGGTGCCGGCGTTCACTTTAACCACCACCATCAAGATGAAAAGAATAACCAGCAGATCTCTCTTCATTGTTTCACCCCGGACGAACAGATGGCGTCCTGGCCGGCCGCCTGCAGGGCTTCCACCAGGGCGAATGTTTCCGCAAATTCATTAAGACACTGGCAATCCTTTAATATTTCTTCTCCGGCGCCCGCGGGGCATACCGTTGGCGACGGGTAACAGGACCGGTAATAAAAGTCATAGGTCACGATATTGCTTCGGTACTGTGAGGTTGTCCCGGATGGCGTGGCCTGGGTGTCCTGTTTGGGCTTCCGGGTCTTACAAACGTTGGAGCAGGAACGATAGGATTGAGCCGATGCGACGCCCAAATCGAATGTATTCCCCTGGGTGATCCATGAATTAGTCGTCGTATCCAGCCGGTAATCATTATAAGTCGCCAATCCGTTTTTCTGCCCGGTCGTGCCGTAGAGGGTCTTCACTCTTTGCATATTGTCCGTGAAATCGAATTTACTGTGGTTTCCCTGGCATAAGTACGTCCGGTCCTTTTCCCACCAATCCCGGCAAATCGTATGGGAATAAAATCCGTTATAATCCTGACACGTCGCAATAGGGATCAATCCGGTGGGTTGATAATTTTTATAGGTAGAGACACCATCAACTTTTTCATTCTGGATCTGGCATTTTGGATTTTCTTCAAGCGCCGCACACTGATCATTGATGGATTCATTGATCGTGTCTATTTTTGATGCAGGATAGGTGCAATACTGTTTCCAGAAAAAGGTTTGATAACCATCGTTGAACAGACCGTGAAAGTATAGTTCATTGCCTGTCGTCAACGGCTCCCACCACCAGTCAAAATTACGGGTACAGGACACCCAAACGATCTGGGTACGGGGATCTTCATCATTCTTGATATAGCAGGTGACCCGTGAATTGGGGCGTTGAATGGTCGCTGTGGTCATCCCGGTGTCCGTCGTCATGTAGATTCCGGGGATGTTGACCGTTGTATCCCATATCCCCGAATCCCTGTTATCCAGCAATTGTACATTCATGGGATCATGCTTGACCTGGCATCCGCTTAAAGTGTCACAATAACGGATGCAGGCATTTCCAATTTCCGTACAGACTGTGCTCCCGGAATCCAGAGTAGCGTTTCCATAGGGACATGTTGATGTTGAGGTGATACTGATATTCCGGAGAATCTTGCACGGAGATATTTGGCCCAGCGTGTTATGATATTTTGATGCGTTACTCATGACACTGTACAAGCTTTCGGGATCCGTTTGCTCACTTTCCACTTCCTGCCGGGCGGCGTCGATCATCAACGCATCCGTCTTGCCTCCCGCATAATAATGAGCGGGGTTTGTAGCCGATCCCGAATTAAGGACGCCGCATTCCGTCAGAGACTGGCTGTAATACGTTATTTCTGCGTCGCTGACCTGAACGTCCGTGATGCTGTATTGAGGGTTTGCGGACATGATGGCCCCCGTTGCACCCGCGCCTAAATCTTTCAGAATCAGCGCTAGATTTGACCAGGCGACATTATTTCCGCAGGAATTGTTGATACAGTAGCAACCACCCATTTTGGTGAGATCCGTTTTCCGGATGCTTAACTGTCCCTGGGGATTCGCCACCCACTGCCAATACTGACAATTCTTCCAGGTTCCCGCATCACACTGGATGACGCCATTGCCGCAGATTCCGGATACCGGGAAGGGCATCGTGTATTGATAATCCATTTGCCCATCGAGGTTTGTGTCCTGCATAATCGTCACCCTATCCAAATCTCCCGTCTTCCCCGGCTGCACCAGCAAATCGACAAACCTTGATGTTGACGGGCAGGATAATTGCGCCGAAAAACTTTGAGATTGATCGATGGTTTTCATCGGAGTTTGGGAAGAGGTGATCGGCTGAGCGGCATTTTGTTTGATCGCCTCCCCCGTTCCCAAATATTGATAAACCCGGCCCGCCGCATCCCGCGCTTTGGAACGAGATTGATCTATATCGCTGTCTGCCAGCCCCGAAGACGGATAGGCCACAAGCAGAAGAATACAGACCTTAACCGTGATTCTTTCGAACCATCTCTTCAATGGCCTCTGCATAATCCATCCCCTCTTGTTTCACGAGGCAATCTATTTGCGCTTTTTCCTTGGCATCCGAGGTAAACAAATAATAACTGAAAGGATCCACCGCCAATCTCGCCACCCCCTGCCCGTAGGGCGTATCCATAAATATTTCGGAGTATTTCGGCCGGTTTGATTTGACCGATTTCAAAAGCTGCATTCCAAAATCATTCATATCAATCAGGTTTTCTTCTTTAGCTTTTTCAAAATCTCCCGATTCCAGGTAAAATTTAAAGGCGGAGTTGGCCATAATCACGTCGCCGACATTGCCGAATTGCTTAATATCCAAAACACTTTGTGTAATAATGGAGAAGCTCCCGCCATATTTTCTGGCCCGGCGATACCCTTCTTCAATAATTTCCTGCAAGGCGCCGCGGCCTTCTTTCAGAAACTGCCAGGCCTCATCAAAGATGATTAACCGTCTGCGACTTCTATCCGACAGGTATAAATCCTGTGTCACGGCGTTAATAACCTGCAGCGTAATCACCTTGAATAATTCTTTGATGGGTTTCAGGTGCTCCAGTTCCAGCACCACGAATTCATCCGAAGAGATATCGAAGTTGGACCGTCCGCAAAACCACTTCCCGAAGGTTCCTTCCGACGTAAAATCTCTTAAATTATGGGCTAAGGTTCTGGCTAACCGGGTAAAACCTGTTTTGTCGTTGCTGCCTTCTCTAAACTCGGCATCGGCATACTCCGGATACTGGGCTAAATAACGATAGATCCAATCGACATCGGCCTCCCGGCCCGCTTCCTTCCAGGCCCACCGTGTGGCGGCTTTTAAGATGGTCATTTCAGTTTCCGCATGGGTGAAGGGCACAGTGGACGTCGCGGAATAAATCATCGTGTGTAACAGCGATACAACGGGCGGTAAATCGCTCTCCGGGTCCTGAATATAGGTAAACGGGTTCATGCATAAACCGGAATCCGGGCTGAAATCCAGGAATCTCCCTTTAAAGACTTCGGTCTGTTTCTGGTAGGAGCCGCCAATGTCGATGATTCGAATCATGGCATTGGCGGCGTAATAATTAAGGGTAATGTAGTTGACCAGGAAACTTTTCCCGGCGCCGGAGGATGCGGCAATAAACAAATTATGATTATTGGCCACCTTTCCGAACAAATCCAGACGGCAGGGTTGCCCTTTGCGTCCCATAAACAATAGATAAGGATAGCCGCCGCCGGAAAAATCCGCCTGAACCGGCAGCAACGTTGCCACGGCGGAAGACGGCGCGATGAAATCCCGGTCCAGATTGGCGATATTGTCCTTGACGTTGTAAAGCCCAAAGGGCAGCGAAGCCACAAAAAGCGGCGGCAAGATGCCTTTGTCCTCCTGCATGACATAGCCGTTTTGCTCCCATAACCGCTTCACGCGCACGATGGATTCCGCGGCCTGCTTTTGATCTTCGCTCCAGACCCACAGGGTCGGCATAATTTTCACAAAGGGCAGTCCTTTTTCGATGTCATCCACGGCCTGCATATATTCATTTTTCTTGCGCATCAGCGACGGCGTGAAACTTCCGGCGCCCTGCTGTTGCAGCACCAGATTGCATTTCATGTGCAGCTTCATCTTTAAATCTTCGTAAACGACATTCAGCGAATATAAGAAAGGCGTCAGGATCTGGTTGGAATCGGAGATGACACCCCAGACGCCCCCGAAGCATTCATTGGTCTGGAAGGGATCCACTTCCGTGGGAAATGTTTTGACGGTCGCACACCGGAAATATCTTTCGCCCATCTTCATTTCCGACAAGTTCTTTTGGATCACCGTGTCTGAAAAAATGACCTGCTTATTGAGATACTCTTCTTCATGGTAACGCTTGTTGTTGGCTGACGGCTGATCGTTAAAGAGTTTTCTCATCCAGTCGATCAATTCTTCCGGTTTCAAATCCTGCGGGTGCACGCCGGCGCCGGATAAGATTTCCCGCACGGTGCTGTACACATCCGTCACATTGATTTTTTCCGCTTCTTTTTCGGGAATCTTTAAGGCCACAAAGAGACGATAATTTCTGAGCGGCATCCTCTGGAAGATATCCATCCCCCGGGTCCCTTTTCGAAAGAACTCGGCAAACCATTTGGCCGAGGCCTGCAATACTTTATTGTCCCGTGACTTTCCGTCCTGGTATAATTGCAATTCTTCGTCAATGTACTGATCCGCATATAAGATGAATTGGATGATACTGCCAAACGGGATGCCGATTCTAAAGATGCCTTCTAAAATAAAGGTTGTTTTATCCCCGGCAAAAGCCAGCGGTGTGCATTCCCAGAGGAAGCCTAGAGTTTCATCCACGTTGTAATAGAATACGTTCTCCTGATCATAGGCTCTCCAGGGCAAATAAGTCGAAAAGGGATTGTGCTTGCCGATTCGTTCGATATCCTCGCACGTTGCATCCCGATCCTTTCCCAATAAAAGATCGTGGATTTTATGGCGGAACATATACGTGAGAACGGATAAGATGCCCGTGGCCACAATAGCCGGCATGATGTAAAATATTTCCATCATTCACTTCCCTATTCTTCCGAATGAATTAAATAATGGCCCATCACCCACTGCGATTCATCGACTAATAAATAGATGTACCGCATCATATATAATTCGCTTTGATCTCCTTTATAGGGCAGAACCAGGATCCGAATGACCTGCGGCGGAGCGATTAACGGCGTATTCGGCTCTTTCAGCATGGTGGCTATTTTTTTATGAACGGCCTTTTGATACTCCGTGTCGGCGCATGGGGGTGTTAGACCCTTATGTGTCGAATCGCTTGTTTCCGAGGCAAGACAGGCTGTGCAGTAGGTATCTTCCGGGATGTTGTTTTCTCTGGCCTCCCGGCGGCATCTTTCACAGGCCGCTTTGTTCTCTTTTTCCGTTAAGGTGTCGTTCTTCTTTCTTTGCAGGGATTCCTTGTAGGCGCCTTCGACGTTTATGCATTTTCCCTGATCGTAATCCGGACAGGAGAAATCTTCATGATAGGGATTTAATACCCATCCGCAGCCGCCAAGACACAGCAGGGCAATGATGATGAAACCTTTTTTCATGGCAGCTCTTCTCCTTTATTGATTTCTTTGATATCCAGTTCCACACCTTCCGATATCACCAGCGTGACATCTCTCACCGCCCCGACTTCGATCACCGGCAGAGTCTGCCTGGCCAGATCCAGATAAAATTTGGATATTTCTTTGGCGGCACTGGAGAGTCCCTGGCCGGCGCCGGCCTGGAGCATCTGACCGGGATCGATGCTCTGGGTTTGCCCCAGCGGACTGATGCTGACGGTCGTCGTTTGCGCTTTCATCGCATCGCCGATACCGGAAAAAAATCCTGAAAGCACGGATCTGGCCACCAGGGCGCCCATTTTACTGACAACCATGCCCCGCAGTCCGATTTTGCCGTCGGAATCGACCACAAATCCTTTGACGTGTTGGTCGATGACCGCGGTTCCTCTTTTGGAAAGACACGATAAGCTGGTCATCCTCAAATGAGCCCTTTCATCCGCCAAGGATCCGTGTCCTTCGCTAAGCACGAAGCACCCTTTAAGATTGGCCCGCACGCGGTTGGGCAAAAATGCCAAATCCCTAATCCGCAATAAAACCGGGACAGGCTGTCCCTTGCCCCCCTCGGTCGTCGGTGCATCCAGGCCACTGAGCATCGTGGCCTCCATAAAAGAAGGGGGCAAATACACCGTCTTTTTTTTGCTTTTTTTTTCGGCTGCTTTTTCTTTACTGTCAACTCCCGCGTTGCGATTATTGGCGATTTCAATGGCTCCATATTCTCGTTCCTGGTGATCTTCCTGTTGCCTTGACAGGCCGGGCACCGGAGGCGCCGGAAGTCCACTTCTCGGCGATTGAGGATTCAACTGCCGGGATGAACTCTGGGGAATCGGCGGAGGCGGTAGGGGTTCACTCTTCAGGGACGGGGCTGATGCTTGTCCCGATGGCGCCTGCGGCCGACCAGACTGCGGCTGTCCCGGTCCTGTTGGCTGGCTGTTTGGTTTCGCAGCGGCGGACCCTGATTTATGATCCTGCGAATTCTTGTTTTCTTTGAGTTCTTTTTTCAGATCTTCCACTTCTTTCAGCATGGTATTGATCTTTTCCTGGCCCTTCAAATACGCAGACTTCTCCAACAGATGGGGTTCCAGTTTGATTTCCTGTTTGGGATTCGAATGGACGGGCGGCGCTTCTCTGGTTTGAGTTCCATATTTGATATAGTATACTGCAATACCAAAGACCATCAGGCCCACGATGATCATCGTTCTTACGACCTTTTTCTTGCTTTGGGCATCCAGATTTCCCCAATGCGCTTTAACTTTGTTTTTCAGATCTAGCGCCATTTACACAGTCTCCTTCACGATTCCTTTTCTCAGGCTGGTGTTATTTGAATTTGTATTGCCTTGGGTTCTTCTTGTCCTGGTCGGATTTTGCTTCCTTGAATTCCGATTTGATATTTTCGTTCATGTAACCCCTGTTGATTTTAATCGTGGGATTCTGATTCGCTTCCTCATCGCCTTTGTTTTGTTCGCAAATGAACATCCGGGAGGTTTCGCCCTTTTTTATTTTTAATTTGTCGATGGCCAAGCCGATGGGGTTGGGGGCTATTTCGATAAAATCCCGCTCGTCCAATTCTATTTCCTGCCGCTTGGCGCCTTCTCTGATTTTGATGAGATACTCTGATACCCTGATGCCTTCGCCAAAGGCGGTGACGGTTCTCGTCGGTGTGATGAATAATTCTTCGTAGGGGCTTACGTCCTGGAATCTCTGCTTTTCGACGGTAAAACTATCCTGCAGGTCATCGGCATAGACAGCCTTGATCAACATCATGATCTTTTTCTCCGTGGACAGACCGCTGAAATATTGTTTATTTTTCCTGATTTGATCGTTTGCGCCTGTGGCCAGATGAACTGTTTTGGCCGGGATTAATTCCGGGACGGCAATGAGATTGTAGGTGCTATTCCCGCAGACAATATACATTTCCGTGACGCTCGGATAGATTGTTCTGCTTCCTTTCTTGATATATTTATATTTCACATAGGCGTCTTTCCCGGAAAAAGAGACCGTCATGCCTTTTTCCTTGGAGTACACAATGTCTTTAATTTCTCCGGACTGACAGGTTACTCTATTGATATCTCTGGCGCTGAGACGCACGGCCACCGGAATTTCCGGTGTTATGACGTCCGGCGACCGGACCTCCTCCACCGCTTTTTGCACCTGGCCGTAATTGACTTTTATTTCATCATCAAACGGCTGTTCTTTGTGCAGTGCCTGATCTTCACTGCAATCTCCGGATGAGCATCCCGGTTTCGGATAATTCCACTTCTTTTTGGTCTTCAGAGACGAAAGTGTTTGATACTGATCTTTTTCTTCTTGCTTTATTTCCGGCCTTATCGTTGTTTGTGCATCTTTTTGTACTGGTAACTCCGGGGGATTTCTGTCTTCCGCATACGACGGATATGTAGGTAAGAGATTCAATAAGATGATGATCAGTAGGATTGCTTTTTGCATTTTATTTCCCCTTTGGCGCCGCTTCCTGAAGATGACCTGGTGAAACTCCCTCTGTCGCCGATTCCGCAATGGCCAGAATGTAAAATCTGCCGTTTTGGATCGTGTAATCGATGTAATAATTCTTCTTGCCGTCTTCGACCTTACGGTCGTCGATGTATTGCCTTCGGGTGCCTTCTATTTCAATTTTCTTGGATGCCGTGTTAACCGTGATCTTGTGGAGATAAAATACTTGCGTGACCTGGGTTTCCACGACCTTTTCGGAAAGATTGTAAAAAGTCGTCTTTCCCTGCGGATAGGCGGTCGGATCAAAGTGAAGCAGGAGTTCATCAAACTGCCTGCGGGCGGTGGCGGGCGTATAGGAAAAGGCCAGGGAGCTGATATAGCGAACAAACGTTGATACATATATTTCGTCGAGTTTGTCTCCCTGGAGAGTTGTTTTTTCCTGCAATCCCGGCGGCACGATAACCACTCTTTGATAACTGAGAGCTTTCAGCAAAACGCCTGTATTGAGCAGCGTTCCGATGCCGATCACCACAATGGTGAATTTCAATAACCTGTTTTCACCTTTGTGTTTTGCTTTCTCGTTCAGGTAAGAACTCAGCTTCACTTTGATCCTTCCTGCGTCCCTTATTCAATAAACAGGGACTCAAAAAAATCCGGATATTTTTGAAATTGCACGATCCCTGCAAAATAGAGGATGTGACGGATAAATCCCCTGGGATATTTTTTCTTCACGTTACTGTATCCCCAGGGGCCGACAATCACCGCAAGCCATGTGACAGAGCCAAAGATCATGGCGATGGTGAAAAACATCACCATGATGCAAAGTTCATCGCTATCCCAAAAGAGGACCTGCAACGGCGCCGACAGATATTGCGGAAACAACTTTTTCATCAGTACAGCAAGCCCATGCTGGTGACGATGGTATCCGCTTTCAACAGCACAGCTCCCCCCAGGAGCGCCGGGAGAGCCCCACCGATTTTCTGCTGAATCGCCAGCGCCGACCCAAAGCATACGGCGGCCAACCCGGCGACAAAACCGATAGGACCTTTTAAAATGGAATTAACAGCCATATCATAGACATCGTAAGCGAAACTACCCGCGGCCGGCGCCGTGATGGCAAACGCCTGCGGCACGATCGCCATCAGTAAAAATAATGTAAACAAAAACACTTTGGCCAATTCTTCCTTTTTCATGGATTTAACCTCCTTTTTTATTTTGTCAGAAGCGTGTCGAACATTTTCAGATTCGCTCCCGGCACATACTTTCCGTTGATCCAGAACACCGGTGTTCCGGTGACGCCGATCGCCTTACCGACATTTTGCTGAGCCTGAAACAGCTCATTTACCTCCGATGATATTGTTTGTTGACTGAGGTCGTCTTTATCTTTTGCTCCGCTCATCACTTCATCATAAGCCTTAGCTTTATCCGCGGCGGCTAAAATGTATTTTGCTTTTTCTTCAGCTTTGGGATGCAGTTGGGGAATAGGAATCAGATAGACGTATTTTGTAACGTCCTTGTTTTTAAAGTACTCTGCGGCCTGCCGGCAATACGGACAATCGGGGTCGGAAAATTCAACGACCTTATTTTTTCCCGTGCCTATTTTGATGGCTTTATCCAGAGGGATGTCGGCTAATTTCTGAGTCTGCAGTTGATCGCGTTTTTCCTGGGTCAGAGATTTCTTGTATTTATCAAAGATCTCACCGAAGATGATTAATTCGCTCTTCGGGGCATAATAGAAAATGACACTTCCCTGGTTTGCAACAATTTCGTAGATCCCCTCAATGGGGGTTTTCACCACGGTTTCAACATTGATGGCTGCGATTTCCTTAATTTTTGCCGCAATCATTTGCTGCGGATGCTCCGGTTCCTCGGCCTGAAGATTTGCAGCCATACTTCCCAGGGCGACGAGTCCGATGAGCAGAGCCATCCTTTTTATCGTTGAATATTTTTTCATGATCCGTTTCTCCTCTTTATTGAAGTTCGATTTCGACGCGCCTGTTGAGATGATCGACACTGGAGATATAGTCTTGCTGTCCAATGCCTCTGATCTGGCTGACCACAACTCCTTCTTGCCGCAGATAGCGGGCAACATTTTGGGCTCTGTTGTTTGCCAGCTCAGTGTTATAAGCCTTACTGCCAATCTGACAGGTAAAGCCTGTCACTTTAACTTTTTTGCCTTTCAGAGTATTGATAAACTGTTTAATTTGATCCATCTCGGAATGGCCGATGGAGGAACCGTTGAGCGGGAAGAAGACAATGTTCTTTTTGCATGACGCAGGACAATTTTCCTTTTCTGTCACCGGTGCTGCTGTCGCGGCTGTCATTTCTACGGGATGGATGGGACCTGCCTGATCGGCGGTTGCTTTATTTTGATTCTCTCTTAACTGAATTTCCTGCGGCGGTTTGTCACTTTCCGCTTGAGATAATTTTATAGCGAGAGGTACTGTTATTTTTCTGGTCAGTTTGATTCTTTTTGTTTCCGGCTCTCTGATCAGGAAGCCGGAAGCAGGACTTCCGGAAGCCGCCATTCCTTCATATCTATATTCGATATCGCCCGGCCTTATCTCTGCCGCACAGGCTGTCTGTATAATTGACAGACAGATGATCAAGACGAGTAGATTTTTCACCTTGTTTCCTTATGCTTTTTTTTATGATTCTATTTTTCGATGCGGTCATTTTCTCTAAGAAGGAGGCGATTGTCCAACTGGACTTGGATATCAAGATCGCTGGGTGAAATGGGGGTAGCCTAATAGAAAGACGGCTTCCAGCTCTTTGATTCCTGGGCCGCCTTGTATATCAAGATTTTCCGAATGCGCTTTATCCCACAATTGATCTATGACATCCGGCGTTTGCCTTTTTATCTTGTCTTGTATAGCAAGATGAAGCTTTTTGCTTCTGTCCCGGCGTCTTTGAGCCTCTCGGCACTTTTCTACGTACTCCGGGTGGCTTTTCCTGTATTTTTTCAGGTGACCGGGATGCTTATCCAGCCAGGCCTTAACGCGGGGATAATCGTTTCGACACATATCAGGATTGTTTTTTCGCCAGCGGGCATTGTTTCTCCGTTTTAATTCCCGCTGACATTCTTTCGCGCCACAGGTCTTCTGACGAGGACCGACTTTCCGATGGGGAATGATCACCGCACCGCAAAAACACTTCTTCCGCTGGATTTTTCCTTTCATCCTGCATCCCTGCCCAAAAATATCAAATCATTCGAAAAAGAAGACGAGCGAAACCAAGTATGGGAGAAAAAAAGCGACGGGGATATCAAACCGTCGCTTTTCGCACATGCAAAAGGAACATTTATTTCACGAAGGATGCCTCTGTAGTTCTTTGGAAAGAAACGGAGATCTTTATGGTTGGAAGCGATACTTAGAAAATAATGGACGAGATTCTCCGTAAGAGCGGGCTCACGAAGAAGTATCCTGGTATTGAATTGAAGGTGTATCCGGCCGACGGAATTATTGGTTTTTCCGACTACAGCCGAAATAATAACGGCATCTGCATCCATGGCCATGCCTACCTGAATTTATGATATGGCCATTTTCTCCAAAGCGGACACCGTTGTCCAACTGGACTTGTTTATCAAGCTCATTGGGCGGTTCAGGCCAACACATTATAATGAATATGATTTCCAGTGATTTGGTTATTGTCTTATCTTGTATATCAAGATTGTCCAAAAATGCAATTTGTTTTACATTTAACTGTTAATATCATTTTACTGCCTTCTTATCTTGGCTTGTATATCAAGATGATTCCTTTTGCCTCTTACGCAGTGTATTTTTCACCATCATGAATCCACGACATATAGAGTTGACATTCTTCACTCTTTTACCTATCCTTGGCTTATAAATTTTAATATCTCCAGAAAGAAGAAATTATGGCGCTGACAAAACAGGAAATCATTAATTCAATCTGTGGGGAAATTGGTGTTTCCAAGACCGAATGTATTCAAATCACTGAAAACATCTTTGAAATTATCAAAGAAGAACTCCAAAAGGGCGACTCGGTGATGGTTTCGGGATTCGGTAAATGGACGGTGAGGCCGAAAAGAAAACGCATGGGAAGAAACCCTCAAACGGGCGAACGGATGGTCATCGATGCCAGAAAGGTTATTACGTTTAAGGCATCTAACCTTTTAAAGAATGCGCTGAATTCAGAAAAATAGAATTTTACTCGCTATGGGGAGACGAAGCGGCATGATCGTTTTCCATCCTTTGCCAATTCCGCATCACGATGCAGTTGGGCCGTCGTGATCACGACTTTATCTCCGCGTATATTAGAAGGTCCCACCTTCTATTATATTTACCACTCTTCGGCATGGTCGGATCAAGAGATGAAAAACAGTTGGCACGAAGTATGGCTGTGCGCACGGCCTTTGCAATCACACTAACTCCACCTGCATACTGAGGAAGATCCAGCCCGTCTAAGAGGGTCCCAACTTTTGTCGGGCACAGTCCAGCGTAAATGTGGGATGAATGCCTGCCTTGGCAAGAAACGCAGCCTCTATCTTTCCCAACTGGCCTATTGTTATATTTTGTACGTCATTCATAGTCTCTACAGCCTATCTATTGCATGCATAATATAACACTTAAACGATAAGTTAAGATATTTCCGTTGGGTAGTTTCACCATATATAGCACTTTCAACATTTGCTGAAAACAAATCAATCGGTGACAATGGTTGTTTTGGAGGACAATGCTTATGAACTAAATTTCTTAAAAAAACATTTGAGTATAATAGCTTATTCAATGAACACAATTTAATGTCTGAGAGATTATCCATTATTTATTGAAGTCAATAAGGAATGCTGATGCGTTCCTGTTGCACCTTTGTACCCGTAATGCTCATGCGCGATAGTGAGAAAAATGAGATATGGCCGGAAACTCTAATACCTACTAACAAACTTTTTTTAAAAGTCTTGTTGTTGTGAATTACGATCTGAAAGGTGCAATGATACAGATATGTGGGAGCAACGCTATCCAGACCAGCCCGTGGATTAGCCCTTCGGTTCTCCATCTGAACGTTGGTTTTGCCAAGCCTGTGAAGGGGATTCTAAAGCGTTATTTTCTTGACCTGATGAACTCGCATTGTTATCCTGATGACTCATGCTGGCGCTTTGCGCTTTTATCGCATCGGCTATTGGGCCAAGCTCCGCCGGACCAGTAAATGAGCCTTCTTTGATAATGCGATCAAGTCTTTCATCCGACAACGAGCACAAGAAACGGAAAATGAGAGGAATGGCATTCTGGCGGCCCTTAACCTTCGCTTTACTCACCCCATATGCTTCAAAGAAATTACTGATATCGGCAGCTGTCGGCAGGAAGAATTTTTCATCGAAAAGTTGCGCAAGCGTTAACAGTCTTTCCTTCTTATTGCTTGGCGGATTCATTCCAGTTACACAGTCGGTAGCACTCCTTCGAACACGAGGCTGTTTGGGAGGGCGCGTGATCGCGCTTAGCCGACGTCGCACCTCAGCAATGCCGTATTGCTGAACTAGCAAGCGTAACTGTTCATCCAATTCAGGCATCGACGTTTCCTGATACGTCCACAGCGTCAAAAAACTCCTCGGCAAATTTGACATAATTCGTTGCGTTACCAAGATAATTGAAGTCACCGCGCATCATTTTCGGGAATCCCCTGGAATGAGGTATTTGATTTTTAAATACGTGCCACTCGTTATTCCTTGCCTCAGCGTGAATTTCCTTAAGCGCTCGGTCCTTCTCCGGGCCACCATCGTTGCCACCATCGTAAAACGCATTATTAATGACGATCCCTGCCACATCTATCGTGTGACCTCGATTTTCACTCCTGAATTTTATCAGCGACTGCTGCAATAACGGAAACCCAATCGTCGCAAAATACTCTGGCTTGACTGGCACCAGTATTAGGCCGCTTGCATGATATGCGGCTCGGGTGAGAATTGACTCCGTGGGTGCACAATCGATAATTATCAGATCCTTTTTGGGGAAATTTTCAGATAGACACCGCGCCAGTACTTTCGGATCTGGTCTAAGCGAACCTATAAGGTTGTCAGAAAAGTCGAATCGTGATGGGATTATTTGCAGCGTCTCGCTACCAAATCTGGCCGAAGATACAGCTACTTCTTCAGCAGAAATTGAGCTTGGTGAACGTTTTGTCGACGACGATGGCAAATAGCCGTTAAATATCTCTACAATAGATGGTTTGGCTTCATCTAGAAAAGCGCGATAAGCGGATCCCATGAAAGCTTGGCTTAGATTTGCCTGTGGGTCAAGGTCAATTGCCAGCACATCCAAGCTCAAATTTCGCGAAGCGTAGCGACAGAGGAGCGCAGAAAGGGTTGATTTGCCGACGCCCCCTTTCATGTTGATTACCGAAATGACGATTGGACCTTTTTGCTTTGCCAATCCAACACCTACACACAGTAAATTATGTGATCGCAATCCCCACACTAATTTCAGGGAACACTTTATAAGACATTACATTAACTTATATAACTATAAGAAATGGGTTTGTATGTCAAGTAAATACTGGCCGTGAGGAGGGGTGTGATAACTAAGTACCGCAAATTATGATAAGATACTTACACAATCGTTTACGAATGGTTTACAGATGGGTTACTTTGGGGTTTAATCAAATAAAGTTTGATATGTTCACTGCTACAAATGAATATTAAATTGTCCTGACCTCTACTTGACTTGGCAGGCACTGTTTGTTTGATTCTTTCCTGTTTAACAATAGCACCTACAAGGTGTGAGTTGGGAAATATTCTTCGAAATGCTAATTACGGGTAAAAAGACGCGATGACGGCTTTGCCGATTCGATATGTATTTGTGACACACAACCGATAAGAGAAGGGAGACTGTGACATGAAATAAACTAATGCCCGATATCATGATGTATCCACTGGACTTTTGGAAAGTGCCGTTTCCTTGAATTGTCACTTTGGTCTTTTTTCCTTTTTTAGCTTCCCCCCGAAATCTGAGCCAATATAGACCGGCCTTGCATGGATATTCGCTGTCTGTCTGTTGCGTCTATTTTCGGATCGACGAAAACTCTAATAGTTCTGACCCTATTCTGCCAATCATCAAAATTACCTAATAACCCTCTGCTTGTATATGGGGTGGCTGAGTCACAACCCTTTTCAACAACGTATATTGTACCGAGCTTGTCCTTATCCGCTTTGGGAATATCAATAATGATATCGTCTCCAGAGAGGCTCTTGATCGCTCCCTGAAGCACATCGGCCTCATTTATTTTTTCTGCTATCTTAACGTTCAATTTTGTCAGAAGTTTATCATCTCCCGCTTCGCAGGATGACTTCTTCCGCAAAAGGGAATCATACAAGTCTTTGTCATTTTCGTAGTTGAGGGAAATACACCTTTTGAAGAGGCGCCTCATTCTAAGCCACTTAGCTAAGTTTTTTGCTCGAGGACTTCTCGATAATTGAAGGTATGCTATGAACTCGCCTATGGTACCCCAATACAGCACGTCGTTATAAACCCGCTTTTCATCATAAGTACTCAGAGTTTGGAGATGTGAAGCACAGGCATGAGCGAGCATTGCATGAGCGCTTCGCACGGCATGGTGCCAATACAATACCCAGAACATTTGAGAACGTGCCAAAACGATATTTTCGGCGGATTGGCTACCTTTCCAAGTGATTGCTAGAACCCCTTTTGTATAACCATCATCCTTTATCAGTGAAGCTGAAAGAGAATTCATGAATCGAGTGATATCAATACTGCGGGCATACTCGACTCCAGCATGGTGAGCGTCACGCAGTAAGTAGTCTGTTTTATCAGCATCGATTGGTCCATTCAATATCGCGCGAATGATTTCCCATCCAAGAGTGACGACTTGACCGTCCTCTCGTTCTCCGGTGATAAGCCAGCATAGTTGTTTCATATCCACTTCAGGCCACCATTGTTTAATAATGTCTTCGAGAGGCTCTTTATACTCAGGGAGTTGAAACGATTCTTCCATTCCTTCTCCAGTTATAAACATCTTTGCTACTTTCTCATGCTTATTTGATAAACCAACGTCTTCAAGACTGTGAGCATAGGAATGCTGGCCGATATCATGCAACAGACCCGCTAAAAGTGCCGTGACAATCATCTCCTCATCAATAAGTTGGCGAAAGTAGGGTTGATGGTCGTCAGCTAAAAGCGAGTTAATATAACGGGACACATTGGAAAACACGCCAAGGGAATGTTCCAGTCTCGTGTGTGTTGAGCCAGGAAAGACATAGTAGGTGAACCCCAACTGATGTGCGTTGTTAAGCCGGAAAAATGTGGGATGATGGATCATCTTCGCAACCCGTTCCGTAAAAGGGATATTTCCAGTTACGGGTATGCGCAGAGTCCGCGTTCCTGTGTAGGTGCTCAATTCTTCAACGCCTGCTCGGTTGAGATACAGTGTTTGCATTTTTTCCAAGTCGGCAATTACTTGCCCCATATTCTTATAATGAGGCAGTGAAGCCGATTTACAGTCCAGGTTTAGTCGGTCAATAAGAAGCCTAAAACCCTTACGGTCCGATTCCGATAGCAGAATTTTAACTACGGTGATATTGATAATATCTTGAACCACCTGTCCAAAATAGTGAAGGTCAAACTTCGAATTAACGAGCTCACGTGGCAGTTCTGCCAACATCTGCCTCTTGTCCTTCCTATCCACCAAGTATTTTTCGTAGCATTTAGGATAATATTTATCTGTTGTACGCACTCCCGTGATTCCCGGCTTAACGCTCGGCTGCTTTGCGAAACCAAGGTCTGCAATTTTCAACTGTCCAGATTCTCCCACAAGCATATTTCCGAATTTCAAGTCACAATGATAAATCATCTTCATATGCAGTGCTTCGATGCCCCTTGCAGCTTGAATGAGGAGCTGAATAATCACTTCTCTAGTTAAGCTCTTTTCCCGAGATTCAATCCATTCATCTAAATCGCGGGCCCCCGGAAGAAACTCCATTATGTAATAGGGAAGTTTCTCACCTGAATACTCTAAATAACCAGCGCTGTATAAAGATATGACATTTGTATGTGACATCTTGATGAGATTCGAGACCTCGCTTTGAAAGACTTTGTTGAGGTCGATGCCATAGTTCATTTCAGTTCTGGTTCTAAACACTTTGACTATTCGGTCAATTTGTTCGTCCATACCTGGTCCCACGGGAAGACGAACGTGATAGACCCTTGCCGTGGAGCCTTTGTCGAAGAATTCAACGAACTCCATTCCGGACAATTGATCCAAGAGCTTATCAAAAACCTGTTTGTTTGTCCCATTGAGAAGCATAACCCATCTCCGCTTTTTAGAATTGGCCAATGAAATGGCCATCAATTATCAACGGTGTATTTCACCATTTCTATCTTAGATCTAACCATCAATACACAAACTTGGTTTTTTCTAATTTATCGCTTTCTTATATCCCATTGTAATAATCGGGTATATTTCTATTAGAACAGATCACGTGGAAGATAGAACTGATTCTTTCCCATGCAATCTTTTTACAATATGCAAAAATAACCTACAGTCTTTGGATACTTACTTTCCAAATGGTTCCTTATGGCGATAATTGAAACTTTGACGACAAATCATCTACATAAGGAAAGTGAATAC
Organism: Smithellaceae bacterium; assembly: GCA_963682105.1. Classification (GTDB taxonomy): domain Bacteria; phylum Desulfobacterota; class Syntrophia; order Syntrophales; family Smithellaceae; genus UBA8904. Next base: position 4,006,751 of record OY821638.1, on the reverse strand, counting down.
GTAAATACTTCTTTAGAATGATTTTTTATTAGGGGGGTAATATTTGTTTGACCTATTTGTCCATAATTACAAAACGTCGCTAATGAATACTGCTGAAAATGACGCATGAAGGTCAAAATTGTCACATGCTCTCTTTCAGCTTACTATAAGGAAGAGAAGAGCGGACATGGTATTTTCGATCTGTTAAAGTTGAATAGCCAAAACAACCATAGCAGAAAGGAGAAAACCATGTCCAAGAGCGATTATAACAGACAGGCGGCTCGTCGTCAAAAAATCAGGAACACAACCCTCATTGTCGGGGTTGACATCGGCAATGCCTTCAATGCATTGGGATTCATGAACAAGGAAGGCAACGTATTGTTCAAGTGTGCAAAGCTCTATAACAATCGAGAAGGATTTGAAAAGTTTCTCGATATGATTGAAGGGCTAAAAAAGAAGCATCGTCTAAGGGATGTTCTCATCGGGATGGAACCGACGGGACATTACTGGAGGAAACTGGCCTATTTTTCAAAAGAGCATGGTTATGAGGTTCGTTTTGTGAGGACAACGGCCCTGAAGCATCACCGGGAACTGGATGAGAGTTCATCCGCCAAGAGTGACCAGAGGGATGCGTTAACCATAGCGAACATCACCCGGGAAGGCAAATATATTGACACCGTCATCGAGGATGGCGTGCTGAGGCAACTGAGGACATTATCAAAGGCACGTGAGAGACTTCTCCGTTACAGCGTGAGCGCGAAAAACTCCTTACATGCGGCCCTGGACGACTATTTCCCCGAACTGCATGAGATATTCTGGTCCATGGGATCACGAAGTCTATGGGCAATTCTTGAGCAGTGTCCTTTCCCTCAGGATGTCATGTTGATGGAGGTAGCCACTCTTCAGGATCTCATCGCACGAAGTTCGCGAAAGAAGAAAGAATCATTACAAAAAGCAAAAGCCCTCAGCAAGACTGCTCAAGAAAGTATTGGCTTAAAACAGATAGGCAGCGCTGACCGATACCGTATTCAAATGTGCCTGGAAGAAGTGAAACGGACGGTCGTGTCACTTAAAAACATGGACAAACAGTTGAGGAGCTTACTGAAGGAGACACCCGCAGCGACCTATCTGATGAGCATACCCGGCATCGGCCCCCTCTCTGCCGCTGTGTTTCTGGGAGAACTGGGAGACCCTGCCCATTTTCATAACGCCCGTCAGATCGTGAAGTACGCCGGATATGATCCCCAGGAGAGTGATTCAGGTTCCCGTATCGGTCGAAAGTTTATCTCCAAAAAGGGGCGATGGCTCTTACGGAAATATCTTTTCTTTATGAGCATGAGAGTGGTGGTCCTGAGCAACTATTTCCAGGAATACTATCAACGAAAGTTAGAAACAAAGAACCGGGTTGGTCAGCAGCCCAGGCGCAAAGAAATGCTTTGTGCGGTGGCAATCAAGCTGATCAAAGTGATCTTTGCTTTACTGCGGGATAAACGGGAGTTTGAAGATTTGGCGCCGGCTGCCGCAGCATAAACATAAAATAAAAGCATGGTTGTGGTGGAAGGAAGGACCGTGTAGCTTCGAAGGCTAAAAGGCTTGCAGGATTCAGCTTGGTCAACTTCCGCCACCCTTTTCGTCCTGCATAAGGTAAGTTGGGCATCAAAGGCCCGTAGAATAAAAGAGGTTAGGTGAAAAGGAAAAAAAGGTCGAAGTACCACCACAACCTTTGGCGCACCGTCAAATATGAGGAGGTTTATCTTCATCAATGCACAATGAAATGTATTTCAACGAATAACCCATAAGTGGCAGTGGCGGCGTTACCCACAGCCATCTCTCCGCCATGCTCCGCGGAAGGGCTGCTCCGAGATGGCTGTGGATAACGCCAGTTCCCAAAGATGACAACATCTAATGGGACGATAGACTTTTAATCGTGCAGACGTATCAAATGCACCTTAAACAAACATATTTTTTGTCTTAACAATGGGCAGGGGTCAACCATTTTCAACTTTAACGACATGGACAAAGAGAAAATACTTGACATCTTCCTTAGAAGAGGAAGCTATACGTACTAAGTTCTGCTTTTCTTACCAACCGAAAAGTGCAACATGCTGTTCACCTGAACAGCGTATCGTTTCATTGTGCTGGTTGCAACAACATGCGTGCTTATTTGTCCTCTGGGGTTTCTATCGCAACTGCTATAATACGAAAACCGAGGTTTGAGGTTCGATCACTTGGACGGGCATTGCCGTTTAGAAACAACCATTTGATACCTCCTTCACCTTTAAAGTCCCAACTGCCGCCACATCCCAGGCAACTCAAGCCATCTAGTGTACTACACCACTCCCAGACATTTCCCCATAAATCATAGATGCCGTTCGGTGTTTTTCCTAGTTCAAAAATACCAACTGGTGATGTTTTATCAATTTTATCTGCACCATGACAACAGTTGCATCTTGTATAGTCATTCTCATTACCCCAGGCGTATCGTCTTTGTTCTTTACCCGCTGCGGCTATCCTCCATTCCAGCTCTGTAGGCAACCGATATACATACCGGTCTGCCCTCGACTTGCATAACCATTGGCAAAAGGCCTTTGCCTCCCACCAGCAAACGCCCACGACAGGCGCATTAGGGCAGCGCCACTTTCTCTCATGCCAATACTTGGGGGATTCTACCTTTGCTTTAACCAACCACTGCCGCCCACCCTCGTCGATCCAATAGTCTTTATTTTGATAACCGCCAGCATTGATGAATTCCGCATACCACCTGTTAGTAACCGGATACTTGCCAATCTTGAATGCTTCAATGGAAACACGGCGTTTTACTTCATACTTATATTCACCCTCTTCAATAGGGATCAACGCCTTCAGATCCCGCGGATCGCCTAACCAACCCAAATACTCGCCCGCCTCGGCCAAGGTGGCGCGGCTTGCGATTCTCTCTGTTTCGAAAATCGACTGTAATTTATTCTGCGCCAGGTTCAGTGTTGCCGTGTCGCGTCGGTCCCGATGGATATCATTTAAAGCCGATGCAGCTTTAAATAAAATCTCCTTTTTCGAATTGTTTTTGAGAGCATTTTCCACGATCCTGTTGGCAGTTGCTTTGTTTCTTATGCTGATGTAACCAATATACAGTTTGATCATCTCCGTATACCAGTCATCATCCCAATATTGATCAATTGCCGAAATGGGTTCGGCCTCGTTATCGCAGATGTATTCGGCGCAAAGAAATTCCTGAAAGGTCAGGTGCCAAAATTGATACTGCCCGTCTCCAAGTTTCAATAAACCGCAGCGTGCTTCGACATCATAAAACTTGTTTTTCAAGCGCGTGTTATATTCTGGTGAAGCTTCATTTTCAGCTTGTTTCAATATATCCTTTAAAACCATCAATGCGCCTTTCTCATCAATCACCTTGGTCTTGGAAGTATGCATGGCAAAAGCCAAGGTTTTGAGAAAATTCAGGACATTTTCATACTCAGCACCGAAGCGGCGATAGATCATATTATCCACAAAGCGCTTGTAGAGTTCGGCTCGTTGGCCGGGCAGCTCTTTTTGATCATGATAGAGGATGCATATGGCTGTTAGCATCAATGGGTTATCGATCATATTATCGATTGCCGGATGGGACTTGATATCACCGATCAGAGACTCGGCGTTTTGTAAGGCGGGACCATACTTGCCAGAGTAGAAATATGTAAACCATTTTCTAACAAACTCCTCCACTTGTTTAATGGTCATCGGATTAATCTTTACTTGATCTTCCCAAAAGCGTGTGAATACTGCACCAGTTATGCCATGTGGTCGGCTAGTGAGCACCACCCTTATATCGGAATATTTTATGCGAAGATCCGCAAAGTAATTGGCTATTGTGTCCCTGTGTTCCGGCATTAGTTCATCAAAACCATCGAGCAGAATAATGGCCCGGCCCTTTAACATGAAACCTTCGATGACTGTAGGCTCAATTGTCTCAGCAAATTTTGTGGCACAATACCAGCCAATGATGTCAAAGGCGTTACGGCAAGCGGCTTTTTTAACCGCAACTTCATTGAAAAATTCATTAAGATCCTTCATAAATATCACGAGCGGAAGATAACCTTGTAAGCGCTTCATGGGACCGCAATTTTTCGAGTCTTGAGCCAGGCAATAGGCGATATACTTCGTGAGTGTTGTCTTTCCAGAACCTGGGTGTCCTCCGATCAAAAGTGCCTTTCGCATGGTGATCAACTCTTCCAAATCGACAATCTTATGCTCTTCGATTACAAGTGCGTCTCGGTCGGTAATCAACTTTTTCAGATCGGCTGGCTTATGCTTTTTGGAATCGTTTAACTCATCCCATCTATAATCTTTCTTATATTTATAGACTTGGGTATAGAGTGGAACGAATATCTCAGGCAGACTAAGGGGAATCATCTCTGAACCACATAATTTGTCTGAATCCAGATGCTGGTAGTTCTGGATTATCCATTGTCGATATTCATCTGGAAATATGGGTTCATTTGTGATCTGAGGGGGCATGCTGACGCCATGTGGCTTTGTGACTTTAAACAATTCTAATTCCTTGGAGCCGTCTTTACCGATCTTGGCATCGACATGCCATATGCGATTTTCCTTATCAAAGGCCCGAAAATCCAGCCGGATGATGTTTTTATCCCAACCCAGGGTGATGTACTGATATCGGGAAGGCCACTTGGATTCTGTCCCCAGATATGCCCCACCTGCCTGGAACTGGATCAACCGGCTAGTTAAGTCCTCAATCATCCAGCCTTGCGGTTCATGTAGGTGACCGGTTAACAGGATGGAATGCTCACCATCGATGTAGCTCCTGCAAATGGTTTTGTCTTCTCGCCAGAGGTAGTCAACGGGGTGATGGAACAGATTAAGAATAAGGTCAGTTGTTCCTAACTTTTTGAGTTCCTCCGCAGCCAGCTTCATCTGGTATTCGCCGATGGCGATTCTGCCTGCATCCGAGGAGGTGCGACACATCCACGCGGAATTAAGGCCAATCAGTGCCAATCGTTTTCCTGAGTTAGTGGTGAAATCACGGACAAAAGGTATCAGGTTATTTTCTATGGCTTGCAAGTGAGGATAATGGGTTTGGATAAAGTCAAAGTATTCATTCATACCCTTGAAAAGATCTTGCCGATAAGCATGATTTATTAAATCGTTATTCAACTCCTCCATGGTACCATAGGAGGGAATATCTTTCGGCCGGTATATTTTCCTATTAACGTCATGGTTACCAGGCACTATGAACATGCGTTCAGGTGGAATGTTTAGTTTGCCAAGCAGATTATTTAAAAACTTTTGTGCTTCGGCGTACTCGGCTTTTATCCCTTTATAGGCGATATCACCAGTTATTACAATAATTTCCGGTTGCAAGCCGTTTGTATAATCTTCTTCAACCCGCTTCAGCAATGGATCAAGGACCACGGTGTGGTCGAATGTGTTCTCCGGCGTTGATTCAATATGAATATCTGAAATATGCAGAATCGTCGTATTGGCTGTCAAATCAAAACTCCTTTTCTAAAAACCAAAATATTTACCATTATCATGGCCAATATCATTTTCAGCAAACAAAGGGTGTTTCAACTACGAGTGTAAAAATCTTTTTTTGATCTGTAATTTTTTTCAGGTGGAGTATAGGAATTTCGGGATTGTATGTCAATGGAAAGCTGGCCACTAAATGTGGAGGATTGTGCCATTACATATTGGAAGTAAATGGTATTTATAACTGATTGAAGTCTGGTATTTATATCGCGACTAACGACTTGTGGATTGCAGGAAGCTATACGCAGGTAATGAAAACAGGAAAACATTGGATTATTCCATGCATCTTTCAATTCGTACTTATTGATCTTGCCCAATATTTTAGCCCATTGCTTTGTATTTGAAGTTGTGCTGGCGCAATAAGAAAAAAGAAATTCGTCAGAACTCTGATCCACCTGCGAGTCAACGATTTCGGTTTGAAGTTGATTTGATGATTACCATTCGAACTGTGGCATCCAAGATTGCCAGATGAAACCAGACGAGATCAGGCTTGTCTTCTACGTTTTCAAAAATTAGGCTCTATAATTGCACAGCCCCCTTTTTCTAACTTTTCCAGTTGATCTTTTATATCATCAATGACCGGCTGTAGCGTCTCTATAGGCCAGATTTTATCAGTTTCACAGATTTCAAGCGCGCGCCGAAAATTTTTAATGGCTTCGGAATGATTCCCTTCAGCGAGGTTGATCTGCCCGAGCCAGATAAAATGATTGTAGTGATCTAAATCGAATTCAACTAAAAACTCGCAACAAAGCTTTGCGGCACTAATGTCTTGACTCGTGTTGCAATGCTGGACCAACGAGTATAAACCAGCTCTCACATTTTCTTTGATGCGTACAAGCTCAAGCTCTGAACGAGGAGTCGGCGGCAGTTGACTTACATAGCCATCACCGCAGAACACTGCTTGGCCACGAAACAACTGGACGAGAGAGGTGTCCTGCTTGATCCTATCGATAAGTTCCTGATTTAAATGCTGCCCCTGCACCAACTCGTGTGTCCTGTCCATTTTCACGTAAACTGTCTTAGATTCCGTTAAAAATATTTGTTCAATAAGAAGGTAACGTATTTCTTCGATGGGCATCCAATAACATCGCTTATTAACATCGTCATAAACCATCAAAAATACAGGTGCGCGCTGATACAACCAATATACAAGTGTCGGTTTAGGAATGGACACGCCCCAGTGGCTATCGAAGTGTTCCGTACTTTTTGCTTGCACGTAAAAAGGAAGCGATGGTGAATCGTTCTCAAGTAGTTCGCAGTAAAAGTCTATGCCAGGATCGGTTTGGTACTTGTTTGAGATGGAAAAATAGGATAGACAAGCTTGGATCTGACACTCTCCAATGTTTCCAAGTCGCTTCGTCCATGGTACCTTTGGTTTTTTTGTTATGATTTCATCCATTTTCAGTAAATCTGTCCTTTTTGTGGCCAACGAAAAGTAAGCGTCTTGCCAACCCATATTGCCAATCGTTGCTGGAGGCGGTAGTGTCGCCACAGCCGGCGGCAAATGCCGGCAATGTGTCCATTTTGATATTTCCTTATTTATTTATGGACACCATAGGAGACGTCCTTAACTAATTAAGTTATTAAAATTGATATTCATTCGAGACTCTTGTCGTGTGGCATTCCAACAGAACAACAAGATACTTAACAACTTAAGAGCCCCCTATGGTGCCCTAGAACTTAATTACCAGCTGAAACAGTAATGTCAGGGATACGTTTCTTGAGCGCTACGATATATTTATCAATAATAGCCGATCCGCCGACTGAACCCGGGGGCGGCACCCAATTAACACTTACCTCTGTCATATTACTCTCTCTACTGACCATAATATTTAGCCTAACAACCTTTGCACTATTACCGAATTGTGCCTGTTCGGCAACTATAAGCCCCGCCTTTGAATCAGAAGAACTAATAGCATAATTCACATCGGCTGTCGCCTTCATACAAGCATTGAATACTTTATCATAGCTTGTGTTTGAGCGCACTAATTGCTGTTTCGTCGATGCACATCCAACAAACATAACTGCCAGAAACATAACTGCAACGGTACAAACAACACTTCTCATACTGAACCTCCTTTTTAGGTTTGGATAAAAATATTCATTTGCCCTGTGTAAAAATTATTTCCATTTACTTACCACCTTATCTGTATATGGAGACAAAATTTATTGTATTCTAACGGGTGAAGGCAATTTTGTGAATACCCCTTTGGAATGATATTTGTAAAGATTCAGTCAGAATTACTTTTTGAAAGAGAGTATACTTGCCCAAATTGCTAGACAGTCACTTTCAGGAAGACACAAATACCACCTACCTCAAAAAAATCACGCATCAAAATCTGTGCGCTTTCATCCCGTATTCAATGATCTGACAAGATCATTGGGGTGGTCTGGGTTCTTCGGACAGGGAACAGGGCTTTATAAGTGGGAAGATGCCCTGGGTTAAGATTCATGCCGCAGCCTGTTTCTGCGATAGGGTGTCGAAGTAAACCATATCCGGAGTCTTCCTGTCAAAGTGATTATGCCATCTTTTCTCGTTGTAGAATTTGAAGTACTTTGCCAACCCTTGTTTCACTTCCGCCATTGACGCATATGCTTTGAGATAAATGTCCTCGTATTTGACGCTTTTCCATAACCGCTCGATGAAAACGTTGTCCATCCAGCGCCCCTTGCCGTCCATGCTGATCGCAATGTTGTTGACCCGAAGCTTGCCCGTAAAGGCTTCTGCTGTGAACTGACTGCCCTGATCCGTATTGAATATTTCAGGACAACCATATTTTGCGATAGCTTCTCCCAAAGCATCTACACAAAACGCACTGTCCAGGGTATTGGAAAGCCGCCAGGCCAGAATCTTTCGACTGGCCCAGTCCATAATGGCCACCAGATAACAAAATCCTTTGGCCATGGGAATATAGGTTATGTCGGTTGCCCAGACATGATTTGCCTTGGTAATCTCAAGACCGCGAAGAAGATACGGATACTTGACATGTCCAGAGTACGGCAGGGACAGTTTCGGCTTCACATAGAGTGCCTCTATGCCCATGCGTCGCATCAAACGACGGACGCGGTCACGTCCAATGTTATGGCCCCTGGCCCAAAGTTCATTGCGGATATTTCGGCTGCCGTAGAACGGATACAGCAGGTGAATCTCGTCGATCTGGCGCATCAACTCTATATCCACAGCGCTTAGGGGAACCGGGGTGTAATAAACACCGGACCGTGAAAGTTCTAGAATCTTGCATTGACGTGTCACAGGAAGAGGATCCTCCTTGTCAATCATTTCTTTGCGCTCGTATCGCCGATACGACCGAGCGCGTTTGATAAAAAATCATTCTCCATCGACAGTTGGCCGATTTTCGCATGAAGATCTTTGACGACTGGACCTTGTTCTGGTGGCCGATCTTTACTGAAGACTTCAGAGGCATGTTCCAAAAGCTGTTTCTTCCAGTCTGTTATCTGGTTGGGATGAACTTGATAGCGCTCGGAAAGTTCAACAATTGTTTGTTCACCTTTTAGGGCGTCCAACGCTACTTTGGCTTTAAATTGCGGTGCATGATTTCTTCTTGGTCTTTTGCTCATATTTTGATCCTCCTGGGATTCTCTGTTGGCGGCGGGAAAAAGCAGGCCGAAAATGCCGGTGACACCTTCATTGGCACAAGGCGGTTATCCATAGCCCAGATGCCGTGGCCCATCCGAAGCAAGGCGGCAGATGGGCTGTGGGTAACCGCCGCTTTCGCCTCCATTTGAGCGCCGCTAACATTCACTATAGAGCATCTTCCTCACTTATGCACCTGTCCAGTTTTGCCAGACCCGCGCACATCCAGCCTCTCTCTTTGTATTTGAAAGTTGTGCTGGCGCAATAAGAAAAATAGAAATTCGTCAGAACTCTGATCCACCTACAAGGTGTGGATTTTAAAATATTTCCTTAATTGAAGATTACGGATTAAAAGGTGTAACAACAAAGTCAGCCATGGCTGTAAGGAATCGGCTGCATTGCCGTTATAGCCGTCCCCATTGACATACCTGTCTCTCTACAGACCGGCTATGGGGATTTTATCTATTGAATACCTCGCTTCGCCGCTCTGGTAGTACCCCGACTCTGCAATCGCTGCCAGAACAATGGACGCTTCTTCATCACAACGCTTCACAAGTTTATTCAGAATGCTTTCGCTGGAGCCGTCCCCTCTGCCATACAACAAGGTAAAGTTATCCGGCAGGTAGATATCCGCAAAGATGGGCAACTTCTTGGCATTCAGCAGGTTGTGGTTAGCCATGTCGTGATCGGTCAACAAGCCAAATCTACGTGATTCCATGTGAGGTACCGTATCCTTGATTCTTCGTATTTCAGTAATCCACGCATATTTCTCTGGAGGCAAATTGCCTAGGGAGTTTCTAAACAAGAGAGTGTTTTGCCAAGGAAAGCTGGCATAATAGCCTACACCCCCAGTATCGGAAAAAGGCTGCAAAATGCAGTGAACGATCCCACATGCCGACACACTCTCTCCCGCAATTTCTTTTGTGTTGGTGTCCATGGCTATAATGAGGTCAAAACTGGAAGACAGGTGTCTTAGGATATCAGGTTCACCAACAACAACCTTGTCATGAATGCGTGTGATGATCCTTTCTTTTCCAGACGCACTTGCGTAATGTGTTTGCGAATAAGTCACGACAGGTTTGATCCGGCGATTGTCATGGGCTATTCCGGTAAGCTCCATTGTGTCTTTGTCGTAGTAGCCGCCGCGCAGGGGCTCAGAAGATCCGATCATTACGGACTGCACACGTGGCTTTTTGTTCATACAACACCGCTTGTATTTCTTACCACTGCCACATGGGCAAGGATCATTCCTGCCAAGCTTGTTCACAATGATCTCCGTTTACTGCCATAACGAGACTGTAGAATAACTCCCAAATAAAATTTTTGTGTCATTTTCAGGGGTCGTTTTACCCCTCCTCATCATGCGATTGTCGCTTGTGGGGCATTCTCCGGAGTCATTATTTTATGGCTCAACCGCTGAAAGCCGCTTTCCGACATTTTCTACAGTCTCAACGACGAAATCAGCAGGAGCGCAACGATCGGCTATTATGCTTTTGTCATCAGTGTAATCAGTCCCCGGATCATTTAACAATTTATATCGCCGAACTTTTATGAATTTTTCCAACTATGGCACATATAAAATTGTAAAGTTCTTCTTTAAGGTCTTCTGGTTTCTCCCAAATAATATGGTTATACTGCCTTGTATCAAAGTGAACGTTTATCAAATCATCTTTTCGGCAAGACCAAATGACAGGTAAGCCAAGGCCAAGTGCATACCCGGCTTCAAAATATACACCTTGTTTTTGTTCCGTGACATCCGCTACTAAGAAGCGCGAATTTTTTATTTCGGACATGATTTTTGTATCTATTCTATCGGAATGAGGTTCAACGCCTATTCGATAAGGGCTGTATCCTGCGTTTTCAATGGCTTTCTTAATAGCATCTGTCCAAAGCGAATTCAAATGAGATGAAAAAGACATTGCAACAAATACTTGATTACTAATAATTCCTTCTTTTTCGTTTTTGTCGAGAAAATCCCAGCCGGTTGCAGTAATTTTAACAGAATCGATAATTGAACTGATTACGGGATGGCCTTTTGTAGTTACTATAAAATTCCGTTCAATTAAGCTTTGCAGATAATAAATTAATTCCTTTTCATTTTCAGCACAAGCCAGCGGGTAATCTCTATCAGGGATAATAGTCACATCACATCCGGGATATTCCGTTTTTCTCGCAATATTCCGCAAAAGCATTATTATTTTTTGTGTAGGGATATAGTTAGGAAGATTCCCTTCTATGTTTTCTAAAAAATCTAGCGTAATATCAGGTGGCTCAACTCCTTGTTCAGTTAAATCCCTAATCCATGAAATTACTTTTGGACTAATATCTTTTTTTTTAAATGCCTCTGACGATAATAATGCATTATGCATAATAAAATTACCGCATCTTTCGCATGAGACCATCGATTTTCCAGATTCGTATGCATTCGAAGTACTTTGATTTTCGAGTTTACAGATAGGGCATTTCAGTTTGACATTCATTTTTTCTGTCCATATCAATATGCTGGGCGCCGACGTATGGACACATCAGCAGGTTGTTTATATAATTCAAGCATTTCTTCTTGGAAGGATGCCTCTTTCAAATTGCTTTCATTAAACCACTGACAGGTTACAAGACCGGATGGTGATACCTTTGCAACCGTCATTCGTGGAACCGTGTTACTTTTTAGTCTAACAACATCTCCAATCTTGAATGCCATGATGATATCTCCTGAAATTTTTAAAATAATATGTTCTGATTTGCTTTTTGTGACTATTCGTTATGTTTATACGCTTTTTAATTAATAATGAAAAGCTAAAATCATTTCAAAATAATAAGGAGTATAGCCACATGAGGTTCTTTCTCGATGAGTTGTTTAAAAAAGAAAAATCGGCATTAACGAATACTGCTCGAAAGAATGCATGAAGGTCAAAATTGCAGGACGCTTTGTTACAGGAAGTTCTTCACGCAACACCAGACTGAAAATATCATGATTAAAAATCTGCATGTTTCAATTTGATATCGTTGATCTGATAAGATCATCCAGTCTCTCGCTTTGTATTTGAAAGTTGTGCTGGCGCAATAAGAAAAATAGAAATTCGTCAGAACTCTGATCCACCTACGAAGTTGCACATAGTCCTATTATTGAGAATCAATGATTTCCATTCGTAATATTAGTCCGGTTTACCGTTTAGAACGAATGCTCCCCAGTAGAAGGGGTTCGGGCGCTTTTTCATCATCTCCAGTTTTGCTTCCCTTAGGGCTTCCGCTTTCGGTTTTCTCTTCGACATCAACCCGTAAAAAGCCGTCATCAACTCTGTCGTTTCCGCACTCGGAACATTCCAGAGACTCATCACCAGCGTCTTTGCTCCGGAGAGAATAAAGGCTCTCTTCAGGCCGAAAACTCCTTCACCGCTTTTCACATCTCCTACGCCCGTTTCACAAGCGGAAAGCACAACCAGATCCGTTCCCCGGAGATTGAGGCCAAATATCTTTTCGGCGCTTACCATCCCGTCATCCCGCCCCTCTTTCAAGGAAGCGTTTGCCCCTGCCAGCACGATGCCGGAACGAAGCATGGGGTTTTCGATATGGAGAACGGGCTGCTTCCTGAAATCGTCATTACCTACAATAGAAATGCCACGGGTTTCTGCGTCTGTTACGGCGATCTCTTCGTCTTTGAGGAAATAGCCATGCGTGGCTATATGCAGCATCTTCGGCTTCTCCGTATGGAAAAGAACCTCCTCGACGGCCTCTTGACCCATCCGGATCTTGACTGAGTGCTGTTTGCCATGAAGGATTTTAGCAACGCCTTCCGCCTCCCGGCGCGTGTCGGGAAGCGGTGTAAAGTTCAGGTTTGATGCGTCACGTGAAACGGCGCTGCGCGTTCTTCCGGCGACACCCAGCGAAGCCACCACCATATTCTTATCATGGAGTCCCATGTTGTAGTCTGGATCGGCCATGATTAAGGACTCCTCACCCGGCAAAGACTTATCCGTGAATCTGACGATATCTCTCCCCGCGCCCACATAGCTGACGAGATAATCCTCCACGAGGTATTTTTCACCGGGAGTGATGAGAGCCTCGAAGGAAGCCAGGCTCAGCTCTCCATCGGGGCTGATGAAGAGATGCCTCTTCCCCCGGAGTAAGGGCTCGACAGGCTTCATAACAAGCCCATACAGGGCAGCAGCTTCCCGATGGAGAATCCCCTGATCCGGCGGTTTGCCCGATGCATTGACCCGGTTCATCTCCTTGCGGTAGTCCCGGATATGTCTGTCGATAGTTTCCGCTTCACCCAGATCAAGGAGTTTCACTTCCGGGTCATTGCCGGGGATCAGCGCAAAGGCCAGGTAATGGGGTGTGCCCCATTTCATTCCTTTGAAATCGAAGAACTTCAGACGGACAAAGTCGATATATATTGACTTTTCGGGCAATATGTTCGCAATGCTTTTAGTGTCTGCACGGCCCGCGGTTTTCTCCAGAGCAAAATCGGCGCTCAGACGGCTGAGTATCGCCTCCAGATATTCCTTCTTGCCGGTCAACTCTCCAATTCTTTTACGGTAGGTCTCAGGAGTCATGTTGCCCGGCCCGGACAACTGCATTCTCGCCAGTTCAAGCCTGATCTGCTTATGCTCCAGGAAAGTTTCCCTTACCTTTGGGGCTGAAGCATTAGAGAGGGCTTCCATCTGCCTTCCCTGCGCCTCCATCACCGCGCCCTTCCAGCGCAACCATGCATCCAGCGTCTCTTGGACAGCGGTTGGATTATCTTGGAGATAAAGAGCGGTATGAGTTAGGAACATATGTACTTTGTATTCATTTTGATTCATGTATTTAAACTTCTGACGGTCGCTTAACAGGATAAAGACCTCCTCACGGTTTCGGTCTCCGATGGCGAAGCCTCTCCTTAAAAGTGCATGGCTTTCCGTGTGAAGACCTGTCTTTGCATGAAGCACCGCCAGGTTGTGGAGGCCTACTGCTACATCGGGATGATTTTCCCCCAATGCCTTCTCCCAGATTGCCAGCGACCGCTTGTAAAGGGGCTCCGTCTCGGCATAGCGACCGGTAGATATATAAAGTGAAGCAAGGCCGTTGAGGCCTCTTGCTACATCGGGATGATTTTCCCCCAATGCCTTTTCTCTGATTGCCAGCGACCTCTTGTAAAGGGGCTCCGCCTCGGCATAGCGACCGGTAGATTTATAAAGTGAAGCCAGGTTGTTGAGGCTTATCGCTACATCGGGATGGTTTTCCCCTAATGCCTTTTCTCTGATTGCCAGCGACCTCTTGTAAAGGGGCTCCGCCTCGGCATAGCGACCGGTAGATTCATAAAGTACAGCCAGGCCGTTGAGGCCTCTTGCTACATCGGGATGATTTTCCCCCAATGCCTTTTCTCTGATTGCCAGCGACCTCTTGTAAAGGGGCTCCGCCTCGGCATAGCGACCGGTAGATATATAAAGTGAAGCTAGGTTGTTGAGGCCTGCTGCTACATCGGGATGATTTTCCCCCAATGCCTTCTCCCAGATTGCCAGCGACCGCTTGTAATGGGGCTCCGCCTCGGCATAGCGACCGGTAGAGTCATAAAGTCCAGCCAGGCTGTTGAGGCCTTTTGCTACATCGGGATGATTTTCCCCCAATGCCTTCTCCCAGATTGCCAGCGACCTCTTGTAAAGGGGCTCCGCCTCGGCATAGCGACCGGTAGATTTATAAAGTCCAGCCAGGTTGTTGAGGCCTTTTGCTATACTGGGATGATTTTCTCCCAATGCCTTTTCTCTGATTGCCAGCGACCGCTTGTAAAGGGGCTCCGCCTCGACATAGCGACCGGTCATACTATAAAGTAAACCCAGGTTGTTGAGGCTTTGCGCTACATCGGGATGGTTTCCCCCTAATGCCTTTTCCCTGATTGCCAGCGACCGCTTGAAAAGGGGCTCCGCCTCGGCATAGCGACCGGTAGATATATAAAGTGAAGCCAGGTTGTTGAGGCTCGCTGCTACATTGTGATGGTTTCCCCCTAGTGCCTTCTCCCAGATTGCCAGCGACCGCTTGTAAAGGGGCTCAGCCTCGGCATACTTCCTGGCTTCATAAAGTTCAAACGCTTCGTTATTTAGGGTAAGGGCATCTTTCAGTTCATCAGCCAAAGAACAGAATGGCAATACGAGGATAAAACAGATAATTATTGTAATGGTCTTGAGCATCCGCTTCATAGCTTCCTTCTCCACAAATTCAAAAATCCCTTTCTCACCCTGACTTTTGCTTTTTTCAATAAACAGACAGGCAGATTATTACGAAAAAGCAACTCCATACCTATTCGTTGGTTTATTAATGATCTATTTCTTTGTTTCTAGTCAGAAGCATGAAAATCAATGCAAACAATCGATGGAACAAATAATCTACTTGCTCGATGGTTTCTAAGGGAGGCTTATCTATCTCACTGTGACGAATCAAAAAATTGTTTCCTATATATGTTAATTCTTTTCCCTCTATGTTGATCCGTTCGCGAAATTTAGGTTCAGAAAATGTCTTATTAAACAGAGTTTCTATCGATATTTTTTTACACGTTGGGTCTTCTTTGGACTTCATTCGTTCCCAAGCATCCCAAAGCTTTTCTAATGCTTCACGTCTAATCTCAGGCTTAGGACTGAAGAACTTGTATCGAGAATCTTCGAGCATTTTGTCTAAGATTGAGTCACCAGTCTTAAAAATTGCGCTTGCAAGTAATTCCCTTAAAACCGGTGGTCCCAAACGTTCAATACGGCCATCGGGTTTCAACTCAAATACTATGCCATTTCGAGAGAAGATTGTATTAATGTTTTGTCTAAACTCAACTTGCCCATCTTTCTTGTCAAAGGTTAGATGATGATGCCTGAAAAAAGAATGAAGATCTCGCTTAATTACCTTAGCAACATGGCGACAACAGAATTCAATTAGATCTAAAATTATAATCGTCGATGGTTTTTTTGATGCTTTTAAAGGCCAATAATCGGTTCTAATAGTGTATTCAATTTCATCATTGTCGTTTCCAAACCCTGAATCAGACTTTTTATCAAATCGAGCTAAATTTGGAATTTCAGCTCTTATAGAAAGTGCCATTGATATTTCATTTGTACCAATAATCATGGCTCCGCTGTCTTGGCAGATATCAGGAAAAGCTAACCCAAAAGATCCATCTTTAATCAAGTTATCGATAATGGATACAATTCCGCCCCACGCTTCGTGTCCTATTTCTTCGTTGATTCGTGCCACTGGGCCTAGTTCACGATCAGAAAAATAATCGCTATTCATAAGTATTACTCCTGCTTAACAAATCGCACTATACGAGAATAATATGGGGACACTTCCCTTATTAATTGATTGTTCTCTTTCTTTATTCATTTCGGTGCGAAATTAACACCACTCGTATTGATATGTCTATTATTTATTTCAGGAAGTTCTTCACGCAACACCAGCCTGAAAATATCATGATTAAAAATCTGCATGTTTCAATTTGATATCGTTGATCTGATAAGATCATCCAGTCTCTCGCTTTGTATTTGAAACAAATGTTTTTTTCCAAAGCTGTCCTCTCCCGTTTTAGCTTACCGAACAATCATTTTCTTTTTTATTTTTGTACTAATGCCCTACCCTGTTTCCCGCCCTGCTTGAGGTTGGTATAGACGTGAAAGAGCTGTTAGCCCATTTGTGCTTTTATCCGCTGAAAAAGTGTGTCTCTTATTTCGCGGCTTACTCTCTGAGCTTGCAGCTCAGAACGCGCCGCTGCATAATCGGCACACCTATTCAGCTAATCACAAATAACAGCCCTTTCACGACTATACCGCTTTTTATTCCCGCCCAGTTCTTTTTTTCTTCCGGGAAAGGTATTTTAAGGGAATAGCAATCCCCTTAATTCTTCCCCGGCCCCCATCAAAATATCCCCTTACGTTTTTTGCTTTCTTTTCTTTTTAAAAAGAAATTCTCTTTTTTAAAACCTGCCGGCGCTTTTCAGCCGAAATATCCATGCCATCGATAAAGCAAGTTCAGATAAATATTTTGCTGATCCATTTCCTTTCATTATTTTCTCAAAGGTTAAAATATTTTTCTTCATCTCCGCTTCACTGCGACTTTCTCTCTGTCATGGATACGCTGCGCTGTTTCGGCTCTTGGCGCCTCTTTCTACGAAGGTTTTAAAAAAGAATTATTGTGCGGGTGGGAAGGAGGTGATGACGGGCGGATTCGACAGTTTGTCTTTAAGCGTCAGTGGTCTGTGGTGATGGTTTGGTGGCTTCAATGATTGAATTTAAAAAAGATAAAGGAGAATAAATCATGTTTAACAAAGCTTTCTTGTTGGGAAGAGTAGGAAAAGATGTCAAATTGGCTTACACGAAAGATTCATGTCCGGTTGCCTCTTTCGATATGGCTACGAATGAATATTACAAAGACAAAAACGGCGAACGCGCCACCGCCACAACTTGGCATAGGGTTGTTGCTTACCGGAATCTGGCCGAAATATGCCGCGATTTACTGAATAAAGGCAGTCTTGTCTTCATTGAAGGCAGAATCAACAAAAGAAGCTGGACGGACAAAGACGGCAACAGCCATACAACGACGGATATCATCGCCTCAAGGGTTCAAGTGCTGGACTTTAAAGATTCGGCTCATGAAGATATGGAAGCCGAAACACCGTCTGCCGCCGATAACGATGGTCCATTTTAACCTGCTTACCGAATAAGACAAGCTGTCCTATCGGCTATACGGGGAGAAAGGGAGTATTCCGATGTTTTCAACACTGACACATTTTATAAGTGCAAGCCAGCTTTGTGCTTTGCAATCAAATTTGAACGGTGAAGAAAGAGAATACTTTTTGTCTTTATTGGATGATTGGGAAGATAAAATTTTGCATATGCCCAAACCATACGAGACGACCGAGCAAGGAATTGCCGCCCCTGTTTCCTTGCATTATTTCAAAGGCGGTTCGGACTGGTATATCGTCGAGAAAGATTCTTCGGAAGAACAATTGCAGGCCTTCGGTTACGCCTGCTTAAACGGCGATAAGATCAACGCGGAAATGGGATATATCAATATTGAAGAACTGATTAAATATGGTGTCGAGTTTGACTTGTATTGGAAGCCCACAGCGTTGAGAAATGTGATAGACAAGAAATATGTTTCACTGGAAGAACCGTGTGAAGAAGCTTTTGAGGACAGATCTTATGGATAAATGACTGACATCGACCATATTGAATTCAGAGCCATCCAGCGAGTGATCGGATTGCTCTGAATTCGTCGGGGAAGAAGTCATAAGGAATTTAAATCCCTTATCTTCCCCAAACCCCATCTCCAACCCTTCTATCTTTTACTCTTCTGATGCATTTGTTTATTTGGATATCTTGTTTTATTTTGTTTTTCCCACCCTGCTGGTGGTGAGGCTATAGGCATGATAGAGCTTCTTCAGTTTTGATTATATCCGCCGGACAAGTGTGCCGCTTATTTCGCGGTTGATGCCCGGGCTTGCAGCTCCAGGCAACACCGCTTCATAATCAACACACCTGTCCGGCTAATCAAAACAAGCTCAATCATGCCCAAAGCCTGCCATTATCCCCGCCCTCTTTCTTTTTTCTGCAGGGAAGCTATTTTAAGGGGATTGTAACCCCCGTTAATTCTTCCCTGCACCCATCAAATAATCCCCTTATATTATTTTACTCTTTTTTTGAGGAACCAACTCGCGGTGCTTTCTGCACGAAAGTTCTCTGCCATACCTTCGGCAATAAAGATTTTGTCCTTGATGCTTTTTTCTGCGGTGAAAATCTTTATTGTTACTCAAATATTCTTCTAAAAAGCTCGAACAATATTTTTCGTAATCCCCTCCGGGCATGGCATAGAACCGCCTTCGGCTCTTTCGTGCTCTTTACACCGCCTTTTTGTGAAGTTGGTTTTTCAAAATGTTTTTAGAGGAAAAACCATTTAACGAAAGGAGAAAGACAAAAATGAAGGTTTACGAAATTATCACCAACAGGATTATCGAGAAATTGGAAGCGGGGGTCATTCCCTGGCATAAACCCTGGCATTCAATTGAAGGGATGCCTAAGAATTTAATTTCCAAAAAGGAATACTGGGGCATCAACGTCTTTTTACTTGCCATGCAGCGTTATGAAAGCCCTTACTGGTTATCTTTTAAACAAGCTCAAGAGTTAGGCGGCAACGTCAGGAAAGATGAAAAAGGCACGCCGGTTGTTTTCTGGAATTGGATAAACCAGGTCGATGACGAAGGAACTGAGAAGAATATTCCTTTCATGCGATACTATATCGTTTATAATATTGCCCAGTGCGAAAACATCGATCCGGGTAAAGTTCCTGCCAGTCTTCCTGTTCATAATAACTTTGATCTCATTGCAGAATGTGAGACGATGATGGCCGGCATGCCGAATTGCCCCGCAATTCAACAAGGGAAACAAAGAGCATCTTACAATCCTTTAAGTGATATTGTCAGCATGCCCCGTTTTGGTAGTTTTGATTCTGCGGAAGCATTTTATTCCACATTATTTCATGAATTAATCCACAGCACAGGCCATGAGAGTCGGCTTAATCGTCTAAATATTAATGTCAGCCGTTTTGGAGATGATGAATATTCCAAGGAAGAGCTTGTGGCGGAAATGGGAGCCGCTTTTCTGTGTGGCTTTGCGGGAATTGAAAACATAACGCTTAATAACAGCGCTGCCTATATTCAAGGTTGGTTGAAGGCTCTTAAAGATGACAAAAGACTGGTCATCGTGGCAGCAGCACAGGCGCAAAAGGCGGCAGATTATATTTTAAGAACAGCAGACCAATAATTACTGACATCCAAAAGCTGAGCTATCGGCTAAACGGGCAGAAAGAAAAGAGAATGAAGCATTACCAATCAAACAAAATATTGAACACACCGCTTATTGATTTACCTGAAATGTATAAAGATGAAAAATGCTTCGTCCATGGCATAAGTCTCTGACAAAAAAGCATCTTGATATAATCACGATACAATTTGTTAACTGCCTATAGATTTTTCTTAAATTCACGCACATTCATGGCTTTCCATTCCAGAAGCGGGTGGCGTTTGATGCGATCCTGCATGTCTGCATCGTCGGTCAGTAATTCGGAATCTATCTCCCCCTTATCCAACACTCTATTGAGAAATTCCATTTCATTTTCCGTGAACGGCAATAACCCGGCCAGAAGATTTCGGCAGTCTGTGACAAGGCTCTTGCCGAAATGATCTTGCTGCATCCTTTCTATCCCTGCGGCCCGCAGTGTGGGGATCAGCTTTTGATCCAGATCGGTGATATCAAAATCCACATCATTGAGGGTGACGGTTCTCCAGTCTTTGCGGCTCATGGCACCATAGACGATAAACGCCAGTCGCAGGCGTTCCCGATCAAGGCCAGCCAAGTGAAAGAGATTGCTACAATCAAACAAGTCCCTCGCCTGCTGCCTTGACAGCAGCGCTGAGAGTTTGCCCGCCGCAAGCTCGTGGATGTCCACCACCTGAATGTCAACAGCCTGCCAGATGCCGACCGGTCGCGAATCTATTGTTTGTACTGGCCACAAGGGGATTCGGAACATGAAGTTGACATCGACTTCCAGATTGCCGCCCTGGCCACCGGCGCTGGGATAACGAAGCTGCCATTTGCCACCCGCATGTTCCGCCGGCATGCGCCGAACCGTGAATCCTTCGCGGGAAAACACGGCCTGCAGCGCCTCTTCAACCCTGGGCCGCTCGGCAAGCATGGTTTCCCGATCAGCCGCCCCCACATAATTGAGATCAATGTCGATGGAGAGGCGCGGGACATCGAAGATAAAAAGGTTCAGGGCTGTGCCGCCTTTGAGAACCAGTTTGTTTTTCAAAAAAGGGTGAGAGCGAATCGCATCGAGCAGTTGCAGCAGCAAACCTACTTTTTCGAGCATATCCGGCCGGAACCCTGTAGCCTCCGCCTGTTTGATAAGCGTTTCGGGAGAAATCTTCACAGTTGTTCCTCCCATGTTCTTTTGTAAACCTCTTCGGGAACAACCAGGTTCCAGGCAGAGACCAAACGACCTGCCTTTCTGCGGCTGCGATCCAGGTAATGGGGTTGGCGCGGCCGCCGCTCCCGAAACATTTTCAGGTGCTCTTCATCAACCATCAGGGATTCCCGGTGTTGTTCAAGAAAGAAGCCGACTTTCGCGGCCGTGGTGGCATTGCCAAGAAGATCGACGTAGGCGGTAACTTTATCCAGATCGAAATACTCAACGGATTCCAGGGAGCGCCATATTTCTTCCCAACTTCCCGTTAAATCGGGCCGGTTAAGCACATCCACGAAGGTTCTCTCCAAGCCGGTTACAGATATTGCCATCCCCGACCGATCCGCGTTGATGACATCGAAGGATACTGCACTTTGTTGGACAAGGGCTTTAGGCGGACTGACACCTTTGAACTGATGAGCGCGAAAGGTTATGAGGGGCATGGGTTTGCTGCTGAGATATGTGAAGCGCTCATACACGGAATAGGCTTTGCCGTGAAATTCCAGAGCCGTATGGTGGCCCAGAACGGCATCCTTTGCCATTCTGGCAGTCAAGAGAAAAGGATCGACCGGATAGGTTTCCGCAGACGCCCCGGGAGGCACAGACGCATACAGACCACGACGGACCCAGACAATATTCCCTGCTTTCACATGGTAGGCAAGGAGAGATTCCTGTGTTCTCAGATTATGCGTTCCATCGGAAGACAGAAAACCGGCAAAGTCCTCGACGGTAAAAACAGGATGGTTGCGGAAAAAAGCCCTCAGTTTCATCAATGCTCACATATGACAACAATTAATTTAACACGCAATTATATTACGTGTTATATAATATATTGTCAAATTTATTTTGTATCTATCAGGTAAAATATTGACTTTAATTATTATAACACGCAATATTATTGCGTGTTATACACAACTTCGTCAATATTCATTCAAAGATCGCAATTATATTTGCATTTAGTAAATGACTTACAGAGGGGAAATAGGTAACTTCTCATTAACCCTTTTTAATCTTTTTTTTCCCTCGTTTCTTACGCTGTTTTCGTTCTTCTTCCATATCGTTCTGCCCGGTGTTGTTCATGATGAGATCACCAGCCAAGTTAGATGCGTTCCGTAATGTATCGTCTCTTAAATGAGCATATCTCTGCGTCATCTGAGGTGACTTATGTGTCAATAGCCTTTGAAGAGTATACATGTCCACTTGACCGCTTGACGCCAGATTCGAGGCAAAAAAGTGGCGAAGTCCATGCAGTGGCCTGAAATCATCAGGTAAACCGGCCGCCTTTATTATGGCTCTAGCCCGTTTGTTGATGACATTTGTAAAAGGTAATCCGTTTCCCCTGATAAATACATAATTCGTTTTATGGGGATGGTTTTTCAAGACTTCATGTGCTGGAGGGTTTAACGGTATCATCTGGCTTTTGCCACCCTTTGGATCTTTGATGCTGATGAAATTCCGTTCAAAGTCAATATCAGTCCATTTCAATTTCATCAGTTCCCCACGCCTCATGCCGGTATATAAAACCATTTTCATAAAGGCCACTGCTTCATAGTCGGTAGATTCGTTCAAGGCCCCCACTAGATTTCGCAACTGGCCTGGAGTCAAATCCTCGGTCTTCTTATTGTCAACATGCGGCATTTCGATCTTAAAATTAATCCCCGAGCATAACTGCTTTTTAACAGCAAAATTTGATAATATTTTCAGCAGCCCCAGCACATGCTTCACTGTTTGAGGTGAAATTACCTTCAATAGGTTAATCCGAAGGCGATCAACTTCAAGTTGCTGAATTTCCGGAAGCAACTTATCGCCGTAGCTCGGTTTTAAATGTTTATTGAAGCGGTACTCTTCAACTTTCAAGGATGCACTATTTGTTTTTTGCTTTTTGTATTCATCCCAAAGCTTATTTATTGTCCATTTCTGGTCAAGTTCTTTTTCCTTTTGTCGGATCTCCTGCCGCGACATCCGTCGTCCCTCGATCCTGTCGGCTCTTATCCGTGCCGCTCTCGCCGCTGTCATGTCATCTGCATATTGCCGGCCGACTTTTTCTTCATGGTTTATGCCGTCTTTTTTAAATACGATATAAAATATCTGTTCTGTACCATTACCACCTATCCTGATGGCCTCACGATAAAAGACGCCTGGATATTTTGTCCTGAATCGCTTCATATTACCTCCCTTAGAGTTAAACCAAAGCTATTTTTCGAACTCTATTTCCAACCGTATTTCCAACCTCCAGCGCAAATATACAGGTAATCGCAAGTATGTCAAGAAAGGATCATTTATCGTATATACTTGATATTATATTATTTTATTACGTGTTGGTAAAATGTGGTAAAAGTGGGTAAATGGGCTTTACAGGACTTTCACGCCTGTAACCGGGGTTCGACTCCCCGTGGGGACGCCAAAATATTAAAAAAGGGCAAACTGGAAAATTTCAGTTTGCCCTTTTTAGTTCGGGTTTATTACGCAGCGGTTTCTTCTTTCTTTTTCTTGGGCTTTTTGGCTGCATCCCCTTCCGCCGCCGGTTTCTTGCCTTCTTTATCAGCCGCTTTTTTCTTTGGTTTGGCTTCTTTCTCCTCAGCGGCGGGGGCGGCTTTCGGAGCGGCTTTGGCGGCCAGTTTTTCTTCTTTGGCCTTTGCCAGATCCTGCGCCTTTTTAATATTCTTTTCGAACGCGGCGATACGGACATTCGTTTCCCGTATTTTCGATTTCAGATTTTTGACGATCGAATCGCTTTGCACCTTCTCTTTTGCAATCCCATCCGCAGCCAGTTTGGCCAGCCGCAATTCCAGTTTTTTCTCCAGCACCCGGCGCTGTTCGATTCTTACATCTTTGCTTTTTGAAGCCATGTTATCCTCCCATGAAATATCAAATCATATTTAGCTATAGCCCGGAAAATAGCAATATTTTCATCCGAAAGCCATATTTTTTTTATTCTGCGCAGAATTAAGGCTCGTCTAACACTTCCCGCACTTTGCAAGAAAGCTCTTCCAGCCGGAAGGGCTTCTGCATGAAAGCCCGGCATCCGGCATCCATGACGGCGGCAATCTGTTTATTCATCATGTAGCCGCTGGCCAGAATCACCTTGATGTCCGGATTAATTTTTTTGATGGCTTTAAAGATATCCGCGCCGTTCATCCCCGGCATCACCATATCCTGGATGACCAGAGCAATTTCTTTTTTATTCTGTTTGTAAATTCGGACCGCTTCCTCGCCGGTCTGCGCAACCAGAACTTTATAGCCCAGGATTTCCAGCATATCCCGCGCGACATCAATAATGATATCCTCGTCATCAATGAAGAGGATCGTTTCCGTTCCCCCGACCAGATCTTCTTCCGGATAATCGGGAAAATCTTCGGCCACGCCGTCTTTGCCCATTGCAGACGGATACTCTTCAACGCGCTGCCAGTCATCGAAGAGTTCATAGGTGTTTTTTTTGTTTCTGCTCATCGTCTCACCACAGTTGAGCCGGTCATTGTTTGTTTGGCAACTGGATCAGAAAAATTAGTAAGGTGGACTTATAAAGATTCTCCGTGCTCGCCGTTCATACCTCATTGGGCATTCTACCTGAATCTTAATTTAAAGTCGTTTGCCTATATCGATCTCTCTTCCGTGTCAATCAAATTATTATATTTTGTGACCTTTTAAAGCATGTTTTTCATGGCCTTAAATTGACGGATTTCGCCCCAGAAGTCCGATGGTTTCAATATGCTGTGTTTGTGGAAACATATCGAGAAGTTGCAGACAACGAAGCTCATAACCGGCGTCCTGCAATCCCCGGACATCCCGGGCCTGCGTGGCAGGATTGCAAGATATGTAAATAATATCGGAAGGCTTGATCTCTGAAATCGCCGCCAGCGTTTTGGGGTCTAAACCGGTCCGGGGCGGATCAAGAACCATCAGGTCAACAGCTTCTTTTTTTCGTACCATTTCTCTGAGGAAAATATTCACGTCGCTGCAGACAAACTCCACATTGCTCAGGCCCATGTTCGCGGCGTTGACACGCGCATAATGGACTGATTTTTCGTAAATTTCAACGCCAATCAATCGCCGGGCATGGGGCGCGAGAAAAACGGAAAAGAGTCCGCAACCGCAGCAGGCATCAACCAGAGTTTCAACCCTGCCCGGTTCCACAAGGTTTAAGACTTCATCCACCATCCGGTCGGTCAGGAATAGATTGGCCTGGAAAAAGCCATCGTAAGGGACGGCAAACTCCCGGTCTTTAACCCGCCGGATAACGGTTTCATCGGAGCTTTGCTGACGGCCGGACCAGAATGTAATATCTTCTTCCGGCGATAAGATCATCGGGCCCGATCTCAACTGCCGGATCTGATCATTGATGGTTTCATGCATAATCTGACAGCGTTCGATGTCGATGACATCGCCGCCCGAAATATCCATGAAACCCAGCTTGAGTCCCCCCGCCGTTTTTTCGGCATGCAGCGTCGCTTTCCCCCGGTAAGCGTAAGTCTGCGGAGATCCGATGACGGATGCAATTTTCGGCGCGGCGATTTTCGCAATTTTTCCGAAAGCGTCTTCAACCTGCTTTCGCTTTATTTCCAACTGATGCTCATACTGGATGTGCTGATACGCGCACCCGCCGCACCGTCCGAAATACGGACACACAGGGTCGGTTCGAAACGGCGACGGCGTAAGAATTTCCAGGAGGCGTCCCCGCGCAAAGGTTTTCTTGCGCTGGACAATTTCGACGTCCACCACATCATCGACCGTGGTGAAAGGCACAAAAACGACAAAACCGTCCGCCCGGCCGACGCCTTCACCGCCAAACGCTACGGATTCAATTTTCAGGTTCAAACGATCTTTAATTTTCATAATATCTCACTGGCGGCCCTACCTTAAATTCCCGCCGGAGTCAATCGCCCCGACCAGCATTTTTCTTTACATCTCATTTTAATATTGTTAATAAACATCGCCGATTAACTTTAAGGAAGAAAGAACATGGCCGAAAGAAACTCCATCCTGTGCCCGAACTGCCGCAAACTGATCAGCCTGGACGAACCCGCCTGTCCCTACTGCGGACTGGTGCGCCCCGGCCTTCACGAAACGGCGGGAAAGCTCCGCAATGTGCTTTTTATGTTCGGACCGGTTCAAACGATCCTGTATATCAACATCGCTTTTTTTGTTCTGTCACTTGCTCTGGATCTTCACGGAATCTTTGCATCCGGCAGCCCTTTCAGCTTTCTTTCGCCGTCCGACCGGAGCCTTTTAATGCTGGGCGCAACCGGCACGTTGCCGGTGTTCGGTTTTCATCATTTCTGGTCGGTGCTGACGGCATCTTTTTTACACGGCGGCATTCTGCATATTGTCTTCAACATGATGGCGCTGTATCAACTGGGCCCCTTTGTGCTTCGGGAATTCGGCGTTCACCGTTTTTTTAATATCTACATTCTGACCGGCGTGGCCGGTTTTGCCCTGTCGGTCCTGGCGGGTGTTCGCTTTACCATCGGCGCCTCCGCCTCGATTTGCGGACTCATCGGCGCGATACTTTATTACGGAAAAAGCCGCGGCGGCTCTTACGGCGAAATGATTTACAAGCAGGCGCTGGGCTGGGTGGTCGGCCTGATCATCTTCGGATTCCTGTTTTCCGGCATCAACAACTGGGCGCACGGCGGAGGCCTGCTGTCCGGCTTGCTTCTGGCGTATCTTACAGGTTACAATGATCAGAAGATCGAAAGCGCCTGGCATAAAATGCTGGCCTACGCCTGCATTCTGATTACGGCGGTTGCCCTGATCGGAACGGCGGTGTACGCGGTTTACATCCGATTCTCTCTGTAAAAGCCGGTTTCAGCACATACCCGATGGATTAAAAATGCAGGAGGAAAATCCATGAAGATAAAAATTTTGTTACTGATCGTTTCAGCTTGCCTTCTTTTCGGCTGCAATGCCGCCATGGTGGTGGGCGGCAAGGTCGTGGGCGTCAGCTCCGGAAAATTCATTTATGAAGACGGCAATCTGACCACACAATTCAAGGCCGATATCGAACCGGTCTGGCAGGCCGTCGAGAAAGCCGTCGTTGACCTGAGGGGCTGGGAAGTTCAAAAGGATCGCGGCATATCCAGCGGCTCCGTCAAGACGATCATCTCAGATGAAAAAGTGACCATTCGCGTCAACTATATCGGAAAAGATCTGACGTCCGTCTCCATATTCTGCGGTGTTGTCGGAAATCAGATGGCCTCGCGGATCATCATGGACAAAATTGCGGTCAACCTGGGAAAACCCTGAGCATCTCGCGGCCAAAAACGTTCAGACCTGAAGAAAACGGAATTTTCCATTGATCAACATGGAGACTAAAGATGTTCGTAATGAACGGAGGCTGATCAGCAAAGGCACTTTCTGTTATCATCCTTCACGTTTCTTCA
The DNA here is from genome assembly GCA_963682105.1 of Smithellaceae bacterium. Lineage (GTDB taxonomy): Bacteria > Desulfobacterota > Syntrophia > Syntrophales > Smithellaceae > UBA8904. The sequence goes on along the minus strand of OY821638.1, from coordinate 3,979,283 downwards.
TATGGCTTGCGTTGCTGGCCATCTTAACCCTCCATTTTATCTCCTGCGGAGGAGGGTCGGATTCTTCGCAACAGCAGGGCGGGCATCCGCCGGGTAATGCTTATCGTCCTTATGAGTTGCTTTGCGATCCCGCTTCCACCGGTCCGCTCGTCGCGGCGCATCGCGGCGCGCACAATTCCGTTCCGGAGAACTCTCTCGCGGCGATTCGCGAGGCGGCGCGACTGGGCGCCGATTTCGCGGAAATCGACATCCGTTCCACGCAAGACGGCGTCCTTATTCTCATGCATGACAGCAACATGAGCAGGACAACCGGATTCAACGCTGAAGTCAGTTCGACAACCTACGCGCAGATTCAGGACTTGACGCTTTCGGGCGGCAATTCATCGAATCCGGAAACTCTGAAAGTGCCGACATTCGCCGAAGCGCTGGCGCTGGCGCGCGAGACAGGCATCATGCTCTATGTCGATGTCAAAACCAACCGCGACGATCTTGTCGCCGCCGGCGTGGAGGCGGGTCCCTATTATGATGTGGCGCTCCTGCGCTGTTACCCTGAACAGGCGCTCCGGATGCAGGCGCTGGATGCCAATCTCCTCATCATGCCGGTCGCGCAGACAATTGATGATTTAAACGCGATCCTGGCGGCCATGCCGGGGATCAGAATTGTTGAACTGAATAAAGACTCGCCTGACGCCGACTTTTGCACGGCCGCCCGGAATGCGGGGGTCAAGGTGCAGCAGGATGTGATCGGCTGGCCGGATGTAGCGACTGTTCTGGGAAACTATGGCGAATGGGCAAAGTTCGCGTACGCCGGCGTGTGGCTTCTTCAGACCGATCAACCCGAGCTTTTGATTCCCGCGGCCCGCACCTACCGGCAGACCGGCGTGTTCCCTTAATATCCGTTCGTGAAGCGAAACCGGGTGCGTCTGCAATCACGTTTTTCTCAACAGCAATCCCTTCAGATATCGTCCTTCGGGGTGCCCCAGCGCCTGGGGATGATCGGGACCGGCTTCGAGCCGCGCCAGAAGCTGAACTTCGGCATGCGCATCGCGCGCCGCACCCGAGACAATTTTATAAAACAAATCCTCTTCGATGAAATTGGAACAGGAAAACGTCGCCAGCATTCCTCCGGGCGGCAAATGCCTCAGGGCTTGCAGATTGATGTCCTTATAGCCGCGCGATGCGCGGTCGACATCCCGCTTCGTCTTGGCAAACGCGGGCGGATCGAGAATGATCAGATCAAAATTTTCGGACAGATTACGCAGATAGTCGAAGACGTCGGCATCGACGACCGGATGATCCTGCTGCGAAAAACCGTTGATCAGTAAATGCTGCGCAGCCGCTGTGCAGGCCGATTTCGAAATATCGAGTGAAACGACTCTGCGGGCACCGCCCGCCGCACAATAGACGGAAAACGCGCCGGTATAGCAAAAGCAGTTGAGGACGGTTGCGCCGCGCGCCAGAAGCCCCAGCTTTTCCCGGTTGACGCGCTGATCCAGAAAGAATCCCGTCTTCTGGCCGCCGATCACATCCACATCGAAGAAAAAACCATTTTCCGTGATCCGCACGAGACCGGCCGATCCCTCGCCATAAATATATCCTTTGCGTTCGGCGAGTCCTTCGAGATTGCGTGAACGCCCGGCGCTTTGTTCGTAAATTCTCACGGGATTCAACTCGGCAATCAGGGCATCCAGTATATTTTGCTTTTGATTTTCCATTCCGGCGGTGGTGACGGATATCACCAGCGTGTCGTTGTAGACATCGACAATCAACCCGGGAAAGCCGTCGCCTTCGGCATTGATCAAACGACAGGCATTCGTCTTGGCATTCATCATACGTTGCCGGAGCAGAATTGCCGTCTTCACGCGCTCACGCCAGTAGTCCGCGCCTATCTCCCGGCGGCAGTCTCTCGTCAGCAGACGAAAAGCAATATCCGTTCGGGAGTTAAAAAATCCCAGCCCCAGTTCCCGCCCGCTGAAATCTTTGGCCAGCACAATCTCGCCGTCGGACGGTTTTCCCGCAATCTTCGCAATTGCGCCGGAAAAAACCCACGGATGTCCGCGCAACAGCGACGCTTCACGACCTTTTTTTAAAGTGATTTCCAAATCATTATTTTCAGCCATAAGCGGCTCATTAGCTTTTCCGGCTTGAAATAGCAAGCCGGATTGTATTATAAAGAGGACAAATCGAGCCTTTTTAAGCTCATAAACAACAGGTACATTGCCGAATGAAGTATGACCTTGAAAAAAGTATTTCAAAAAAAGAGCTCTCCGCATTTTGCAGCCGCCATCACATCAAAAGACTGGCGCTGTTCGGATCCGCTCTCCGGGGACAACTCAAACCGGAAAGCGACATCGATTTGCTTGTCGAATTTGATGAACATCATGTACCGGGACTCATCACAATGGCCGGCATGGAAATTGAGTTAACTGAAAAACTCGGCAGAAAAGTCGATCTGCGAACACCGGGGGATCTGAGCAGATATTTCCGCGACGAAGTTCTCCGTCAGGCTGAGGTTCAGTATGAAGATCAATGACGAGATGCGACTGCAACACATGCTGGACGCCGCCGAAGAAGCGATCGTTTTTTTTGCCGATGCAAAGAATGAATCATTGGAACACAACCGGCTTGTATCTCAGGCGATTGTAAGATCCATTGAAATAGTCGGAGAAGCCGCCTCTCCATTATCCAAAGAATTCAGGGAAAGCAATCGTGAAGTGCCCTGGGCGCAAATTGTCGGTATGCGTAATAGAATTGTACACGCCTATTTTGATATTGACTATGCTCTGGTCGAAAGTACGGTAAAATACGATTTTCCGGTTTTGATCAGACAGCTCAATAAAATCATGTCTGTTTTCACAAAAATACAACCGGAGAAATAACTCATGCACGCAGTCATCATGGCGGGAGGAAGAGGAACCCGCTTCTGGCCGAGAAGCCGCGAGAAAAATCCCAAACATCTGCTGGACATTTTAAGCGACCGGACCATCATCCAGGAAACCGTCGACCGGATCAGGCCGCTGGTCAAACCCAAAAACATTCTGATCGTGACGGGGCGCAAACACGCAAGGGAATTGATGCGGCAATTGCCGGAAATTCCCGCCAAAAACATTCTGATTGAACCAGTCGGCCGAAACACGGCCGCCTGCATCGGCTGGGCGGCCGTCCATGTTCAGAAGAAAGCCAAAGACGACGTGATGGTTGTTCTGCCCTCCGACCACGGCATCGCTGATCCTGCCCGATTCCGGAAAGTTCTTGCCGCAGCCGCCGAGGCTGCTGAAAAAGAAAACGGCCTTGTCACAATCGGCATTGAACCGACCAGTCCCCATACCGGCTACGGCTACATGGAAGGCGGCGCTGCAAAGGGCAAGGCGGCGGGCGAAACGCTGCTCAGAGTAAAGTCCTTCCGGGAAAAACCGGATATTAAACGAGCCAGGGCTTTTCTGAAAAGCCGAAATTTCTTCTGGAACAGCGGCATGTTTGTCTGGAAAGCCTCGACCATTTTAGCTGAAATTGAAAAATTTCTGCCGGATCTGCACGGCGGATTAATGACGATCAAGGCATCGATCGGTAAAGCCTCTGAAACTCAAACGGTCTCGAAAATTTATAAAGGCCTGAAATCGATCTCCATCGATTACGGTGTGATGGAAAAAGCCAAAGACGTGTTTGTTATTCCGGCCAGTTTCGGCTGGAGCGACGTGGGGAGCTGGGATGCTCTGTGGGAGATTGCCGTCAAAGACAAAAACGGCAATGCCGCGCCGAGCGGCTCGCAGGCCATCTTCGAGAGTACGGAAGATTCGCTGGTCTACAGCCCCAAAAAGCTTGTGGCATTGATCGGCATAAAAGACGTGCTGGTGGTGGAAACGAAAGACGCCCTGCTGATTTGCCGGAGAGGCCAATCGCAGGACGTCAAAAAAATCGTGGATACCCTGGAAGCGGAAGGCAAGAAAAATTATCTCTGACCGTCCGCCGGGTAAGCTGAACGGTAAACCGGCTTGCCCTGTATGGGAAAAGTTCCTTCACCCAGCGCTTTGACGATGGCGTCGAGCGTTGTTTTCTCGTCGTCAAAAGCGATGATCAGAATATTCGGTTGTTTTGTCGTGTATTTTTTAACGCCGCTCACAGTTCCAAGGATAGCCCCTATCCTTTTATTGGCGCCTCAGGAAAAACATCCCGGAACCGTCAGTTGAACGACTTTCTCCGCCGCGCAGGCAAGATTGACAAGCGACATCAGCATTAGAAACGCCGCTGCGATGCAAATAATCTTTCTTTTCATCCTCAATTTCCCTTCCCCATCAGCCATTCACCATCCACCAATTACGTCAAGTTTCGGAAAGTTGCAACGGTAATTTACACGGTAATTTACAATTGACAGACGGGTCTTTATCTGGAATAAACCCCCCAGTAAAAACATGGAAGAAACAACATGACCCTCTCGTTATCATTCCCTTTTATTCTGGCTTCCGCCTCGCCCCGACGGAAAGATCTTTTACGCTCGGCAGGTTTGAAAATAAAAATTATCCCGACTTCTACGGACGAAATGTATCTGCGGGGCGAAACCCCGGCGGCACATGTCAAAAGGCTCTCCCGCGACAAGGCCAACGCCGTTGCGCCGGGCCATCCAAATGCGCTTGTGCTGGGAGCGGATACGATTGTTGTCATCGACGGGCTGATCCTGGGCAAACCCAAAAACAAAAAACAGGCGAGGGAAATGCTGCAGCGGCTGAGCAACCGGACGCACACTGTTTTCACCGGCTTTACACTCGTCTGCCGGGACGCCGGTCTTTCAAAAACCAGAGTCGTCCGCTCATCCGTGCAATTCAAGAATATTCCCCCCGATGAAATGGACTGGTACGTCAACTGCGATGAGCCTTACGACAAAGCGGGTGGTTATGCTGTCCAGGGCCGGGGCGCATCCTTCATCAAAGCCATCCGCGGTTCCTACACCAATGTCATCGGCCTGCCGCTGTGTGAAGTTCTGGAAGAATTGAAACATTTAAACGCTGTTCACTTCAGGTGGAAACCATGACGACGCAAATTGCCGACAACATCGCAGCCATTAAACAAAGAATGCTTGCGGCGGCGGCCCGCTCAGGGCGCAACCCCGAAAGTATCCGGTTGATGGCGGTGAGCAAAACCGTGGTTCCGGAACGCATCCGGCAGGCCATCAACGCCGGCATGACGCTGTTCGGAGAAAATTATGTGCAGGAAGCCCGCGAAAAAATCCCCGCCGTCGGACACGGCGTTGAATGGCACATGATCGGCCATTTGCAAACCAACAAAGCCAAGTACGTGGTTCACCTTTTCGACTGGATTCATTCCGTAGACCGCCTGGAACTGGCTGTTGAACTCAACAAAAGAGCGGGGCAACGCAACCGCAAACTGAATGTGCTCATTGAAGTCAATGTCAGCGGTGAAGAATCCAAAAACGGCGCAGAGCCTTCACAAGTTCCGGAGCTTGTCAGGCAAGTTTCCGCCTTGCCCAACCTGAGCATTCAGGGGTTAATGACCATGCCGCCCTACTCCGATAATCCCGAAAACTCCCGCCCCTATTTTATTGCGCTTCGCAAACTACAAGATGAAATCGCCTCCGCCGCCATCCCCGGCGTTGCGATGAACGAACTTTCCATGGGCATGACCGACGATTTTGAAGTCGCCATCGAGGAAGGCGCAACCATCGTCCGTGTCGGCCGGGCGATTTTCGGGGAAAGATACTAACACCATCATTCCATTTCCAATGGCATCAGAAGTCGCCGGTCAGGATTTTTATCTCCGTCCACGCTATCCGGTAATTCATCTGCGCGCCCAGGACGTCTGATTCCGCCTTGGCCGCAGCGGCCTTTGCCGTAAGCAGGTCCGCTTCGAGATTCAAACCCGCAACACGCCGGTCCGTCTGAATTTTCAAATCTTCGAGGCGAAAGGCCAATACCTTATTGGCCACATTGACCAATTCAGTCGATTGCATGAGCTTCCGCCGTGCTTTTGCAATATCCGTATGCACCTGCTCCCGTGTATTGGCCAGACTTTGCTCGGCTTGCTGCTGCATGAATTCGCGCTGTCTTTTGACATAGGTATTGGTAAAAGCATCCTGAATATTCCATTTCAGGGCCACACCGATAAACGCATCCTGAATATTCCAGTTGGAATTTAAACCGACATCGACCATGCCCGAAGAGCTTTGAGAGTTGATATGCAATTGTCTGTCGGTATTCAGATAAACGTAACCGCCCAGAATTCCAAAATCAGGCAGGTAGCCGTACCAACTGGCATCAATGGCATGCCGGGCTTTGGATTTATGAAGCCTGGCGATTTTTATATCATAATTGGTCTGCAATGATTTCAACTCCGGGAATTCCTCCGGCAGCATCGTCATTTCAAAGTCGTCAACGGATATCGGCTCAAGGATGAAAGAACTTGCAGCAGGTATTCCGGTCAGCCGTTTCAAGTCGGCGGAATAATCTTCAATCTGGATATTAATCTTTAAAAGGGTCTGTTCTTCATCGGCCACATTGGCTTTTAAGCCGGTCAGGTTGGACAGGGTGGTCTTACCGGCCAAAACGGCGCTTTCCACGTCGTAAAGCTTTTTTTCGGCCAGTTCCCGTTTAATCTGTGCTTCTTCCCTTTGCTTTTGCAGGATCAACAATCCATAATAGAGTTTTTCAGCGGTCTGTTTGACTTGCGAAGTGGCTTTTGCCTGATCCAGTTTCGTAATCTCCAGGTCCGTCTTGGCGACATTCACACCGGCCATTATTTTGGGAATCTGCGATATCGGCTGATACGCCAGAATCCCCGCACTGAAAACAGCCCCGCTGCCAAATTCCAGTTTTGTGTCGGCGGACGGCACCGTAATCGTAACAGGCCCCGCCGTATACTGACCCAGTAACCCTTTGGGGACGGTCATATTGCCATTATCACTGTTGTACTGATAGCCGCCGGCGATGGTGACGGACGGAAAATATTTCACCCTGTCTTCGTAAACCTTTTGCCTTTTTTCCTCAACCTGAAGATTTTTAACCGTCAGCAAACGGCTGTTTTGAACCGCCAGGTCCGTGACTTTTGCCAGATTTAACTTTACGGGATTTTCCTGGGCGCCGGCATTTGATGAAAATAAAAGCAGCGCCAGAAAGGCCAGCATTGCAAGAGTCGCCGGGCTGGAGACGATCTTTGCTTTTCCATCCTCGTCGTCAAACGCTTTTTTCTTGTCGGCAGGCTTTATCACCCGGGAATAAAGAACCGGCACCAGCATCAGGGAGATGAACATCGCCACCATAATCCCAACAGCGATTACACTGGCCAGGGGGCTCCACATCGGCGAGCCGGAAAGAATCATGGGAATGACGCCTATGGCGGCCGCGCTGGCCGTCAGAAAGACAGGGCGCATTCGTCTTTTTCCTGCCTCAAGGGCTGCCTCCGGTATGGGAACACCTTTTAGTACGAGTTCGTTGGCATAGTCCAGCAGGATAATGGCGTTTCGAACCACCAGACCCGATAAACTGATCAATCCGACAAAGGCCGTAAACCCGAAAGAGTTGCGAGTGATTAATAGTCCCAAAAGCCCCCCGAACATACTCAGAGGGATCGTCAGCATCACGATCAGAGTTTCTTTCATGTTGCGGAACTGAAACAGAAGGACCAAAAAGATCAAAAGAACACTGAAACCGAAGGCCATGCTCATCTCTGTATAAGTCTCTATTTTGTTTTCGTGCTCACCGCCCAATTCAATCTTGTAGCCCGGCGGCAGCGCAAGGCGGAATATGTCCGGTTTTATTTTTTCTACGATTTGCGATGCCAGCGCGCCTTCCTGAGGTTCGCATTGAACGGTCAGCGTTCTCAATCCATTGCGGTGAATGATCCGGCCAGTGTGCCATTCGGGAGAAAGCGTCGCGATCTGACGCAGCGGCACGGCAGAGCCGGTGACAGGAGACGTCAGATACATATTTTGCAGATCGTCAAAATTCCGCCTGTTTTGTTCGTCCAGACGCAAGACAATCTCCACCGGTTTATTGCCTTCATAAAGAGTTGACACGGGGGCGCCGGTGAATCCGCCGTATAGGGTTCTGGCAATGCTGGTCGTGGTGAATCCCAGACGCTCAGCGCTGTCTTTGAGACGGATGGCCACACCATAATAATCTTCTTTGAAGTCATCCCGGATGAAGACTATTTTGTGGGTCTTTTGAATAATCGCCTTAACCTCGCGGCCGATACTTTTGAGTGTTGTCAGATCCTCGCCGGAAATTCGGATTTCAACGGAGGTCGTCGAAGGTTTTCCCTGCTGCATGAGCCGGGCCTGAACATTTCCTTCCGGGATTTCCTTTGCGGCAACAGCATTTAATTCCAAGTGAAATTGTAATGCTTCCTCGTCGGTATGGGTATTGACTACAATCTGCGAAAAATTTTCGACCGGCGGTTCAGGCGTGAAATTATAATAAAAGCGGGGCGAACTGGCACCGATAAATGTTGCGTAAGACACAACGCGCCTGTCATTTTTAATCAGGTTCCGGATTTTCAAAATCGTCTCTTCGGTTTTTTCCAGTTTTGTGCCCGTCGGCATCCACAGATCGACGACAAACTGGTTTCTTTCTGCCGCCGGAAAAAATTTCTGCGGAACGACCTGATATAAAAGAACCGCGAATACAAGAGTCGAAAGACAGGCGGCGATGGTCAGTTTGGAATGGGCCATGCACCAGGTGATCGTTTTATTGTATCCGCCCTGCATGAGGGAAAGCACCGACATCTTTTGCTTGCGCCTTGAATCTTCGGCGGAGGAATTCCGAAGGCCCTTTTTAATGAAGGTAAAACACAAAATCGGCGTTAAAAACATAGCTACAATAAATGACGATGAAAGAGCGATGGCAACCGTATACGGCAGCGCACTGATGAACTCTTTGACCATGCCGGTTAAAATCACCAGCGGCAGAAACGCCCCGATGATGGCCAGGGTCGCCGTCAGAATCGGAACGACAAGCTCTGTGGCGCTCCTCCAGGCGGCCGTTTGACGGTCCACTCCTTTGTCCAGCAGCGTCACATAATTATCGGCAACCACTACGGCGTCGTCCACCACCATGCCCAAAACCAGGATCAGAGACGCCAGCGAAACCTGATGCAGTTCCATGCCGATCGCATGCATGACGGCGAATGTGATCGCAACGGTCATCGGAATAGCCATCGCGGCCACGGCGGCCACGCGAAACGGCAACAGAAGCACGATCACCACGATGACGGCGACAATCGCCATGGCAAATTCCTTCAGAAACTGGCTGACATTTTTATCTACGATTTTAGCCTGATTGACAATCGTCGTCAGTTTGACGCCGGAAGGAAGCAGTTTTTGTGTTTCGGCGATTTTCCGGTCCACCGTCTTGCCGAACGCCACGATGTTATAGCCTTCATGCATTTGAACGGCCAGAAGGACGGTGTTTTTCCCGTTAACCGTCACTTTGGACGCCGGCTCCTGATATTGCCGCACAATACGGGCCACATCCTTCAGGCGAACCACCTGGCCGGTTTTCGCCGTTCCGATAATCTGATCGGCAATTTCCGTCTCCGTTTTGTAATATCCCTGACCGTAAAGGCTGATCTTTGCATCAGGCGTCTTAACGTCGCCTGCCGGACCAATGGCATTTTGTGACTGCAGCACCTGCATGACTTTCGCAAACGAAATGCCGAACTGTTCCAGCCTGGCGCTGTCCGATTCAATGACAATTGTTTCCTTCTGCTCGCCAACCCGCTTGATTTTTGAAACTTCATTGATGGTTTTGAGATTATCTTCCAGCTTGGTTGCATATTCCCGCATCTGGGCATAATCGGGAGAATCCATTTCAATGCTGATGATCAGCGCTTCCGTATCGCCGAAATCATAATTGATAATGGGACCCTGAACGCCCGGAGGCAAACCGACGGCTTTCAAAACCAGCATTTCATGATTCAGTTTGCTCCAGAAAACATCAACGTTTTCGACATCATCATGCAGCCATACAGTGATAATGGCAGCGCCGTCGCGTGTTGTGGAAATCGTTTTTTCTTTTCGGACTTCCGCGTGCTGAAAAAGGTACTGTTCCAGCTTTTTGGTCACCTGCTCTTCCACCTGCAACGAACTGGCGCCGGGATAATAAGCAACGACCTGCGCAATCCGGACTTGAAATTTGGCGTCTTCGCGCCGCGGCATATACATTAAGGAATACACACCGGCCAGAAAGCACAGAAGCAGGACTGATACCGTCACTTGCGGATATTTGAGAGATTTTTTTACAAAATTCATGGCGTTGATTTCAACTCGATGGCAGAGCCGTCGTTTAATTTATGTTGTCCGCCGACGATGACCCATTCATTTGGCATCAAGCCGGAAGTCACCTCGACGCCGCTTCCCGTTATCCGGCCTAAAGAAATTTTACGTTTAAAGGCCTGCTTCCTGGCCTGATCGGCAATAAAAATATAAGATGTATTATCCAGATCGCGCAAAACGGCCTCCCCCGGAACAGCCACAATGTCCGTCTTCCGCCCCGTCATAATTTTTATTTCCGCCGTCATGCCGGGACGGATTATCAACTTCGGATTTTTCAGTTCGATCCTGGCGGTAAACGACCTCGTTGTCGGCTCGGCGAGGGATCCGATTTCCACAACTTTACCGGTGAAGGTTGAATCAAGGGATGTAATGTGCACGGAGGCATCGGAACCGATTTTGATCCGAGACAGATCACTTTCGGGAACAGAGGCGTTGACATGAATTATGCTGATATCCGACACGGCGAAAATCTGCAGACCGGCGCCGATAATCTCCCCCACTTCCACGCCTTTTTTCAGCAAAACCCCTCTGATCGGTGAATACAGCTTTGTATCCGACAGATTTTTATTGTGCAGCTTTTGCTGCGCCCGGGCCACTTTTAACCCGTTGGCGATTTTGGAAAAATCACCATCCGAAATGCTTTTCCGTTCATGCATCTGGCTTAGCCGGTTGTATTCGTCCTGAACCTGATCCAGATTGGCATCGGCCATTTCTTTCGCAATCCGGTAGTTTTCCGGATCAAGGCTGGCCAGCAACCGTCCGGCTTCAATCATTTCGCCTTCTCCGACCGCGATATAATTGATTTTACCGGCCACCAGAAAACCCAGCTTGACCGTTTTGCGCCCTTCAACATTGCCGCTGGCCGAAACTTCCTGATCCACGCTGATTTTACTGATTTGCTTTGCCACAACAGGAGTCGGCACACCGGCCTCCCCGCCGGCTGTTTTGCCACCGTTGCAGCCAAGTGTCAGGAAGAGAGCCGTCAGCATGATGAAAATCAAGAATGGATTCGCTTTCATTTCAAAACCTCAAATTAAAAAAACTTAATATTTCGCGCCCTGAACCGGCCGGGCGGCGATTCCGTACATAATAATGTCAACCGCCCGGTCCAAATCCTGTTCAAAATCTCCCTGTTCGCCTGCTGAGCCATATGTTTTCCGGAAAATGAAAAATGCGACGATATTGCCGAAAATACTGCGGGAGGCGGCCGATGGATCGATATCTTTGTCCATCAAACCGCGGGCGACCATTTCTTTCTGAAAGAGTTTGAATATGTCATTTGACCTGGAAATAATTTTCTCATGAAGGATCTCCCGGATGTCATCATGGTACATCGCCTCGGTCGCGACGATGCGGAGCATGGGGTATATCGCTTCCATCAGGACAAAGCGATCTTTCAACAATGCCTTGATGATCGACCGCAAATCTTTCTCATCATTATTCAAGAGAATTTTCTGGAAACTTTCCAGAACCAGAGGCTCGCCCATCACATTGACCAGATGAATCATGATCCCCCGGAGGATATCTTTCTTTGTTTTGAAGTATCGAAAAATGGTTCCTTCAGCGACACAAGCCAGACGTGCAATTTCACTGGTCGTGGATGCATTGAAACCTTTTTCGGAAATAATCGTAATCGCCGCCTCGATAATCTTTTTTTGCTTCTCCGGCATTTTAAAATCGGGAAGTTGCATGCTCAACACCTGTCCATTTCACAAACTCGATGGGTTGCCAGTTATACAGAAATATAAGAATGGCAACCGCTTCGTAAAGTGAGCACTCACTCATTTCTTATTTTTTGTCAATGTTTTTATAAAAAAAGCTGTAATTATGACTGAATGAAAGCTGTTCAGGCCGGGGAAAATCATGAAGTGACCGCGTAAAAAATATTGCACTGAAATATTTTAAACGATATGGTGCACATCAAGCTTCAGCATAGTTACAATATTTTTTTAATTTGACAGCGGCGATTTCTCAACGTTAATAGCTTGATGTTTCTTTCCGCCATCGGCGCTACCATGCCAGAATCGAAGTAAAGCAGCAATACCTCGAGAGGCGTATATTGCATGCCGGGTCATCCCGTATGCATAACATTAGCAACACACTTGAGGATAATTTAACAAAAGGAGGAAAATTTATGGCGGCAAAATCTTCTCCATCTGCAAAAAAATGGACCTTTATGGTGTACTTGGCCGGCGACAACAACCTTGACGGCAACGGTGTCACCGATCTGAACGAAATGAAGAAAGTGGGATCAAACGACAACCTCAATTTGATCGCCCAGTTTGACCGTGCCGGCCGTAAAGGCGAAACCAAACGATTTTATCTGCGCAAAGGGACAACGATTGCGAAAGATGCCGTCCTGAAGCTGGGCGAAACCGACTCCGGTGATCCCAAAGACCTCATCGATTTCATCCGGTGGGGCATTAAAAATTATCCCGCCGAGCGCTATGCCCTGATTTTGTGGAATCACGGCGGAGGCTGGGATGACGAGGATGTTTACGCCAACGAGCGCATGCGGTCGATTTCCCGCGCCGCCCGCGGACGCATCCGCCATGCCTTTTTCCTTTCGAATCTGCATAAAGCGGTTAAAACCGCAGCAGCAGGGGCAAAACCCAGAGCCATTCTCTATGACGATAATGCCAAGGATTTTCTGGATAATGTCGAAATGAAAAAAGTGCTGGCTGCCGCAAAAAAGGCCGCCGGCCGTAAGATCGATCTTCTGGGCATGGATGCCTGCCTGATGAGCATGGCGGAAGTAGCCTGTCAGGTCCGGGCAAGCGCTCAGTATGCCGTCGGCTCCGAACAGACGGAACCGGTTGACGGGTGGCCTTACCACACACTCTTGGCTGAGCTGGCTAAAAAGCCGGCCATAGCCACCCGGGATTTCTCTTCGATCATTGTCGATAAGTACATCAAATCCTATCCGCCTTCAGAAGCAGTCACCCAGTCCGCCTGCGATCTGGCCCAATCGGAGAATCTGATGAAAGTCATCAAGGAACTGGCGGCGATTCTCGCTGCCGGACTGGACAACCCCGCCGTCAAGACTGCACTGATGCAGGCGCGCGTTCAGGTCCAATCCTATGAAATTCAGGAAAACATTGATCTGGTGGATTTCTGCAAACTGCTTGCGGAAAATGCGGCTCTGAACGAAACCATTAAAACCGCCTGCCGGAACGTGATTAACGCAGTTTGCGGAAGCGGCGGTATGGTGGTGAAATCCGGATGCAAAGGCGAGTCCGTCAAAAATTCCTACGGTATGGCCATCTACTTCCCGACACTCCGTGTTTCGCCTCTGTATGCCAAGCTCGACTTCGACAGGAAAACGGGCTGGGGGGGATTTCTAAACAAATTTATCAACGCCTCGCGGCAGAGGTAGATCGCTCGTGGCTCATGGATAGTGAATAGTGAATAGTGGATGGTGGATGGTGGATGGTGGATGGTGGATGGTGAAAAAGCAAAGAAACAGGGAACGCGAACGTTCCCTGTTTTTTCTGATGGGACTGAATTTATGCGGCCATACCGGCGGAGCGTTTCAGCGCGTCGATGCGGTCATCCAGCGGCGGATGGGTCATAAACAACATCGCAATGCTGTTTTTGACCGGCTTGCCGCTGATGCCGAAGGCTTTCATCTGATCCGGCAGCGGCTCGTGCGTGCTTTGTTTGAGGCTCTCCAGCGCGGCAATCATATTGGGCGCACCCGCCAGTTTGGCACCGCCTGCATCCGCGGCGAATTCCCGCTTGCGGCTGAACCACATGACGATAATGCTCGCCAGAATACCGAAAACGATCTGAGCGACAATCGATGTGATAAAGAAACCAATGCCGTGGCCTTCTTCATTTTTCAAAATGACGCGATCGACAAAATATCCGACAATGCGCGACAGGAAAATCACAAAGGTGTTGACGACTCCCTGAATCAAACTGAGCGTAATCATATCCCCGTTGGAAACATGGCTGATTTCATGCGCCAGCACTGCTTCCACTTCAGAGCGGTTCATGGTCTGCAAAAGTCCCGTGCTCACCGCCACCAGCGCTTTGTTCCTGTTCATGCCGGTGGCAAAAGCATTGGGCGAATCCGAATCAAATACGGCGACTTCCGGCATGCCGATTCCGGCCATTGAGGCCTGCTTTTTGACGGTGTTGACCAGCCAGATTTCAGCATCCGAGCGGGGCTGCACAATCACCTGAGCCCCCACGCTCCATTTGGCCATCCACTTGGACATGGCCAGCGATATAACCGCGCCGCCGAAACCGATGACGGCGGCAAAAATTAACAGGCTTACATAGTTGATGCCGCTGGCTGACAAAAACTGATCAACCCCCAGCAGTCTCACAACAATGCTTAAGACCACAAGAACTGCAATGTTCGTTGCCAGAAACAGCAATATTCTTTTCATGGGTAAACTACCTCCTCTTTATTATGACAAAAACGGCCATATCCAGCCGTTGAAATATCCCTATCTTAGTGTCTGACGGCCCGATGTCAAGCCTTATATACAAACGGCCAGAACAAGGGGTTTCAACCCTTGTTCTTCATTAAATGTCTACAATTTAAAATATTCGTTGATCGATTCCAGCGCTGTTTGCACCATGAAATCGATATCTTTTTCTTCCACGACGTAAGGCGGCATGAAATAGATCACATTGCCCAGCGGCCGAAGAAGCACCCCACGGTCCAGGGCAATTCGATAAATACCGTAACCAACTCGCTTTTTCCAGTCGAAAGGCTCTTTGTTCCGGCGGTCGGCCACCAGCTCCAGCGCTCCGATCATTCCCAACTGACGGTATTCGCCTAAATATGGGTGGTTATTAAATAACGTTTTCACTTTTTGGGCGAGCAGGCGGGCTTTTCCCTCGTTTCGCTTCAGGACGTTTTCTGTGCGGAATATATTCAGAGATTCACAAGCCGCCGCACAGGCCAGTGCATTGCCGGTAAAGCTGTGCGAATGCAAAAAAGCTTTCAGTTCCGTGTATTCCCCGTAAAAAGCCCCATAAAGGTCGTCCGTAGTCATCACCACCGAAAGCGGCAGGTAGCCGGCCGTAATGCCTTTGGACAGGCACAGAATATCGGGGCTTATCCCTGCGTGTTCGCAGGCGAACATCTTCCCCGTCCGGCCAAAACCCACGGCGATTTCATCGGCAATCAGGTGAATTTGATGCGCCGTACACAAATCGCGCAATTTTTTCAAATAAACAGGCGGATAAATCTTCATGCCCGCGGCACACTGCACCAGGGGTTCTATGACCACGGCGCAGAGTTCACCGGCATGATCCGAAACCAGCTTCTCCATGGATTCAAAACATTCGGCATGGCAGGCTTCGCGGGTTTGTCCGTACAGGCAGCGGTAACAGTCCGGTCCTGTGGCCCGAAGCGTGCTCAACATCAGAGGTTTGTAAATTTTACTGTACAGATCCAGGTCGCCCAGAGAAAGCGCCCCCAGCGTTTCGCCATGGTATGCGTCCGTAATGGCCGCAAATCTTGTTTTTTTCGGATGGCCGGTCTGCTGGTGATAATGGAAACTCATTTTGAGCGCCGCCTCCACCGCCGAGGAACCGTTGTCGGCAAAGAAAACTTTGGAAAGCCCCTTGGGCGTGATGCGGACAAGCTCTTCGGCCAGATCGATGGCAGCCGGATGCGTGAAGTTGGAGAAAATGACGTGTTCGAGTTTTTCGGTCTGCTTGCTTACGGCGCGGCTAATACGGTCGTTGGCATGCCCGAAAATATTCACCCACCACGACGAGACGGCATCCAGATATTTTTTGCCGTCCATGTCGTACAAATATGCGCCCTTTCCTTGTTCAATGACTATCGGCGGAAAATCTTCGTAATCTTTCATCTGGGAGCAGGGATGCCAGATATATTTCAAATCTCTTTTCTGGAACGTATCCATTGATTTCCTTCAATTCAAAACATTTCTAACCGGAAGGATATATCTAAACGCGGAAAGCCTGTCCAGATTATTTATCCTCCCCCCTCCCCCTGCCCCTCCCGCGAGGGGAGGGGGGAGGCGTAAAAAACGCCCTGTGACTTGTCAAACACCTATTCCACGATGGGAGTGATACTGTCTGAAACTTCCCCTCCCCTTGCGGGAGGGGATTGAGGGGAGGCGAAAAACTGTATTCAGCTCTGAATGACTCCAAGTTTTTGCCCGGTCTCTTCGATATGACGTAGCGCCCGCTCCAGATCTTTGCGGTCATGCGTGGCCATCAGGTTGATGCGCAGACGGCTGGTCCCGGCGGGAACGGTCGGCGGCCGGATGGCGTTGGCAAAAATGCCCTGCTCCATCAGAAGACTGCTGAATTTCAAGGCCGGTTCCGGCGCCCCCAGACCCACGGAAATGATCGGCGTGGGGTGATCTGCCACGGTAAAACCCGCTTCCATAAGCTGCGACCGAAACCAGGCGGCATGCGCAAGCAGGGTTTCTCTTCTTTGAGGCTCTGTTTTGACGATATCGAGCGCCGCTCTGGAGACGGCAATGGTAACAGGCGATAAGGCAGTGGAGAAAATAAAGCTGCGGGCGGTGTTGGCCAGATAATCAATCAAAGCCCTGCGGCCTGCGACAAAACCTCCTTCGGACGCCAGGGCTTTGCTGAAGGTGCCGACGGAAATGTCAATACCGTCCGCAAGGCGGAAGTAGTCTGCCGTGCCGCCGCCATGCCTCCCCAAAACGCCGGTGGCATGCGCTTCATCGACCATTAAAAGCAGAGAGTACCGGCGGGCGATTTCAACCAGTTGCGGCAGAGGCGCAATATCGCCGTCCACGCTGAACAGGCCGTCTGTGACAATCAGACCCTTTTCTCCGCAGGGATGCGTTTTAACTTTTTCTTCCAGATCCGAAGGATCACAATGCGAATAAACCACGATCTTCGCACCGGACAAACGGCAACCGTCGATGATGCTGGCGTGATTGAGACGGTCGGAAAAGATCGTCCAGCTTTTATCGGCAATCGCCGAGATGACGCCAACGTTGGCCATGTATCCGGTGTTGAAGATCAGCGCAGCTTCCGTATTTTTGAAGGCCGCGATTTCTTCTTCCAGTTTTTGATGAATCTCATAGCTGCCCGTGATCAACCTTGAACCGCCGGAACCGACACCGTATTGATCGATGGCCATCTTGGCGGCCTTTTTCAGACGGTCATCCGCACACAAACCCAGATAGCTGTTGGACGAAAGCATCAGAATATCCCGGCCGGCTATACGCACGCGGTCGCATTGCGGCGACTGCAAATACTTCATCGTCCGGTAAAGGCTGGCCCGCTTGATATTTTCAATTTTTTCTTCAAACATTATTCTTTAATCCTATTTCATCCATCAACGCAGCGATGTCGCCTGCGGCGATTGATTTTTCAAAAACGCCGCGCAGGTTGCCCGGTTCAAGTTTCTCCGGCGACATTCCTGAAATTCGCGGCAGGACAAATACCGGTGCAACACCGGAAAGCTTTTTAATCATGATAATATTATCCTGTTCCACAAGGCTCGCTCCCGCGCCGTTGATCACAATGCCGTTTACTTTCAAACCGGCCTCGCGGGCGACGCTCAGCGTCAGCAGCGTGTGATTGATCGTCCCCAGACCCGCGCGGACGGCAAGCAGGCAGGAAAACCCCATCTCGCGGATCAACTCATATTGCAGCCAGCCGTTATCATCCAGAGGAACCATCAGCCCCCCCGCGCCTTCGCCGACAATCACATCATAATGTGTCTTCATCTGAGCCAGTGCGCTCACGATTCCTTCTCTGTCAATGGACCGGCCCGCCATGCGCGCCGCCAGATGCGGCGCCACCTCATCAGGAAATGAAAACGGCGTAACCTGCCTGAAGTCTTCATGAAAGCCCGATGCCGCACTGACAAAGGCCGCATCCGCCGGCGCCCGCCTGCCGTTTATTTCCAGTTCGCCGCTGGCAACCGGCTTGAAATAAGCCGCGTTATATCCTTCTTTAAGCAGCAGATGCATCAGCCCCGCCGCGATGACGGTTTTGCCGACTTCCGTATCCGTGCCGATAATGTAAAAACCTTTGGCCATAATCCTCCTTCTCCGGTCCGGGTTGACTTATCAAAAGACGGCCCGTCGCGCAATGAAAGTTCTGCTCCGGAAAATCAGACAAATAGGCTGATATATTTGACTTTAATTAACGGTCTGTTTTATTTTCGACAAAAGTGTGATAGGCCCATGTCGCTTTCCGGATTGATCAGCCCCCGGAAAGTCTAAAAGGAACAGCAGCATGTCCATACTTGAACGCAATAATGCATTGTTTTCCAAAGTCATTCGCGAGCGCGGAACCCGTTATTACCAGGAGGGCCGCGTTGACATTCTTCATGCTGACGATGTCAACATCATGGCCGAAGTCCGGGGAACGGAAATTTATGAAGTCGCGGCGGACCTGATCGGCGACGCGCTTTGCCTGTCTTGCACCTGCCCTTACGCCGAGCAGGATTTTTGCAAACATATCTATGCCGTGATGTTGAAAATCGACCGGGAAGGCCTCCTGCCGCTCTACAAACAACGTTCCAGACTGAGGTTGCGCCTGGTCTTTCCTGATGAGCTTTTTGAAACTCATTCGGAAGATGAAGGAGCAGACTTCCCTGCCGATCATTTACCGGAAGGTGAAACCCGTCCTTCCTGGAGTGACTGCCTGGATGATATTCGCGAAACATTCTCCCGTCAGGAGGCGGATGCGCTTCCGGCGCGCAAAAGCGATCAGGAAATCATTTACGTCCTCCGCCAGACGTCCGGGTATTATTACACGACCCAACCCAGCGACCTGGTGCTCAACATTTCCGGCCGCACCCGCAAAAAAAACGGAACATGGGGCCAGATCAAATCCATCAATCTCTCCGCCGACACCCATGCGCAGATGGACGTCGAGGACGCCAGAATCGTTACCATCCTTAAAGGCGCGCAAAGCCCCTTTGACTATTACCGGTCCAATTACGGCCAAACCGGTTTTATGATTTCCAAAACGCTCGCGGAGGTTGTGATGCCGCTGATGGCGGCATCCGGGCGCCTGTTTTTTCAAAACGACCGGGATGAAACGCTGATGGGTCCGCTTTCGTGGCATCCCGATGAAGTCTGGACGCTGCAGCTTTCGCTTCGGCCGGATGCTTCAGGAGAATGTTACGAATGTGCGCTGGAGATGAAAAACGGCACAACGATCCTCCCGGTGGCCCAACCGCTGATGATTACACGTGAAGGCCTGATGTTGATCGACCGGAAACTCTGCCGCATCGACGCGCAGGGAGCATTGCCCTGGATTGAAAAATTCCGCGGGCAGGAAAATCTGGTCATTTCTAAAACGCAGGTTCACGATTTTATCGGCCGGATTTACTCGCTGCCCGGTCTGCCGCCTCTCTCCTTCCCGGACGATCTGAAGGTCGAAGAAATCACAGCCGCGGCGCAATGCTGCATCGTTTTGCGCACGGAAGACGCCTACTACTATCTTCAGGATAAAAAAAGGTTCCGGGCGACGCTTTATTTCCGATACCGCGACTGCGATGTGGCCGCCCATCCGCGCGGAAGAGGCTTTTACGCCAAACCGCACCGGCTGTATCTGCTTCGGGACGCCCAGGCGGAAAAAACCGCCTATGAAACCCTGCTGGGCCTCGGATTCAAGACAGCCAAAGACCGGGGAGACGACGCCACTCATGAAATTGACGCGGACAAATTTGCCCGGGTCGTCTCCGAACTGACCGCCCGGGGCTGGCATGTTGAAGCGGACGGCAAACTCTACCGGGAAGCCGGATCGTTTTCTTTCAACATCACAACAGGCATCGACTGGTTTGAACTCGACGGCGCGTGCGACTTCGAAAATCAGAAAGCGACCCTGCCGGCGCTTCTCACCGCGTTGCAAAAGAAACAAAGTCTTATTGAACTGGACGACGGAACCTTCGGCGTCATTCCCGAAGCCATGCTGAAAAAGTATGCATTTCTGGCGGATATGGGCGACATGCGGGGCGGCCGCGTACGCTTCAAAAAAAGCCAGGCGGGACTGCTCGATGCGCTTCTGGCGGCCGAACCCAAAGCCACCTGCGATGCCCTTTTCGAAAACACACGGCGGCAATTGCAGAGTTTTTGCGGCATCGAGCCGGGTTCGGCGCCCGACAGTTTTCAGGGGACGCTCCGGCGTTACCAGGAAGAAGCGCTGGGATGGTTTGAATTTCTCCGGCAGTTCAGTTTCGGCGGATGTCTGGCCGACGATATGGGGCTGGGAAAAACCGTGCAGGTGCTGGCTTTGCTGGAAAAGCGCCGTCTTTTGAGGCAATACGAAATCCGCACCGGCGCCGGATTGCCGGACCCGGCAAATTCAGAGTCCACCGGCGATGCCGGTATCCGCCCGTCTCTGGTCGTTGCCCCCCGGTCCGTCATCTTTAACTGGCAGCGAGAAGCCGCCCGGTTTACCCCGAGGCTTCGGGTTCTGGATCACACCGGCCAGACCCGCAAGGCAAGCAGCGCTCATTTTGAAAACTATGATCTGGTGCTGACGACGTACGGCACGCTCAGGCGCGATGCCGTTGCTTTCCGCGATACGGAGTTCGACTACGCGATTCTCGACGAAGCGCAGGCCATTAAAAATTCCGACACGGCGGCGGCCAAAGCCGTCAGGCTGCTCAAAGCGCGCCATCGCCTGGCGCTCTCCGGCACCCCCATTGAAAATCATTTAAGCGATCTGTGGAGCCTGTTCGAGTTTCTCAACCCGGGCCTTCTGGGATCAGCCTCGGTCTTTAAAAGATCGACAACCGACGCCACCGCCGCAACGCCGGAAACCCGCTCCATGCTGGCGCAGGCGCTGAAACCTTTTATTCTACGCCGGACCAAGGCGCTGGTCGCGCCGGAACTGCCTCAAAAAACAGAGCAGGTGATCTATTGCGAGATGGACAAGACGCAAACCAGGCTCTACAATGAATTGCGCGATCATTACCGCCGAAGTCTGCTCAAACAAATCGACCGGGACGGTATGGGCAAATCCAAAATGCACATTCTGGAGGCGCTTTTAAGACTGCGCCAGGCCGCTTGCCATCCGGGCCTGCTCGACGACAAGTGGAAAGCCGGCGCCAGCGCCAAAACGGAATTTCTCCTGCCGCAGATCGCCGAAATTCTCGAAGAAGGCCACAAGGCGCTGATCTTCTCGCAGTTCACAAGTTTCCTGTCGATTGTAAGAAATCAACTCAACGAAAACGGCCACAAATATCTTTATCTGGACGGCAAGACCAAAGACCGGGAAAAACTCGTGCGGGCTTTTCAGGAAGAAAATGAAGCGCCGCTTTTTCTCATCAGTCTTCGGGCGGGCGGACTGGGACTTAACCTGACGGCGGCGGAATATGTTTATCTTCTGGACCCCTGGTGGAATCCGGCGGTGGAAGCGCAGGCCATTGACCGCACGCATCGTATCGGCCAGACCGAGCAGGTCTTTGCCTACCGCCTGATCACGCGCAACACGGTGGAAGAACGTGTACTGGAATTGCAGCGCAGCAAGCGCGATTTGTTTGCCGCGCTCATCCGGGAAGACTCAAGCCTGCTTTCCAGCCTGGGGCGGGAAGATCTGGAAATTCTATTGTCCTGACAGCGGATCCTTCGTGTCAAGCACTTCGCGGATTTTCCGGGCCAGCGCCTCGGGCGTCACCGGTTTGGAAATAAAGTTGATGTTGCTTTCAAAGATGCCCTTCTTGTGGATGATGTCCGCCGTGTAACCGCTGATAAACAGCACCTTGACCTTCGGGTTGATTTTTCGCATCGCATCATAGGCGGCCTTACCGTTAACCTTGGGCATGATGACGTCCATCAATACCAGATCGATGCGTTTCTGATGCCGCCCGAACTTTTCCACCGCGTCTTCGCCGTCAACCGCTTCGATCACCGTGTAACCGAATTTCTCCAGCACCAGACGGGAAAGCTCGCGGGTGACGTCGTCGTCTTCCGCCACCAGAATCGTCTCCGTTCCTCTTTCCGGTTTCTGCAGTTCAGGCGGATGCTCTTCGGCCATCGCCTTCACCAGAGGCAGATAAATTTTAAACGTCGTTCCGGACCCCGGCTCGCTGTATACGTTGATGTAACCGTTGTGCTGCTTGACCACGCCGTAAACGATGGCCAGACCCAGGCCGGTCCCTTTTCCGATCTCCTTGGTCGTGTAAAACGGTTCAAAAATATGGCTGGCGGTTTCCCTGCTCATCCCGACGCCGTTTTCGGAGACGCTGATCAACGCGTATTTACCCGGCTTCTTTTCGTAGCCCTGCTGATCGGTCAGATTGTCTTCGCCGACAACAATCATATCGGTGCTGATGGATAAAACGCCGCCTTCGGGCATCGCATCGCGGGCGTTGGTCGATAAATTAATGATGATCTGCTCCATCTGCCCGGCGTCGGCAAAAATCGTCACCGGCTCGCCGCTGCACACAATGTTCAAATCCACCTCTTCCCCCAGCAGGCGGACAAGCAAATGTTCCAGCTTGCGGATAATTTCATTGATATCCACATGCTTGGGCTCAATAATCTGCTTGCGGCTGAAGGCCAGGAGCCCCTGCGTCAACTGGGAAGCCTTTTCCGCGGAACTGAGAATGGGATCGACATACGTCATCATCTGCGGATCTTTCTTCATATTCATTTTCAGAAGGCTTGCAAAACCGATGATGGCGGTGAGAATATTGTTAAAATCGTGCGCGACGCCGCCGGCCAGTTGTCCGATGGCCTCCATTTTCTGCGCCTGAAGCAACTGCGCTTCGAGCTTTTTAATTTCCGTCATATCCACCAGCGAGATGATGACCTGACCTGTGCCGGGAATCTCGGAGATAGCCATATACACCAGAAGCGTATTGCCTTCCCGGTCGATGAAAGACGCTTCATAATCTTCCAGATCGCTTTCCAGAACTTTGGTCCGGCGGGCATGCTGGCGTTGAATTTTCCGGTAATCCGAGGCGGCAAAAAAATCCTCCCAGTTCTTCCGGCCTTCCACGTCGACTTTCGACCAGCCCGATAATTTTTCAAAAGCCTTGTTGATCATCGAAATGGTCTGATCCGACTCCACAATCATATTGGCGTTGCCGGCCGTTTCAAAGATCACACGGTAGCGCTTTTCGGATTCGGCC
The DNA here is from genome assembly GCA_963682105.1 of Smithellaceae bacterium. Classification (GTDB taxonomy): domain Bacteria; phylum Desulfobacterota; class Syntrophia; order Syntrophales; family Smithellaceae; genus UBA8904. The sequence goes on along the minus strand of OY821638.1, from coordinate 3,955,929 downwards.
AGCGCGTTTTCCGCCCTCCGTCTTTCGGCCAGCTCCAGTTGGAGTTGTTTGTTGGCCACTGTCAATTCCTCGGTTCTCTGCTGAACAAGCCCTTCCAGATTCTTCCGGTACTGTTTGAGTTCGTCGTAAGCGTCCTGAATGCTTTTCTGGGAGGCCACCATCTGGTCGGTCATCCGGTTGAAGGAGGCCGCCAGTTCCCCGACCTCGTCATACTGCGGGATGGTTGCACGCGCCGACAGATCGCCCTGCATGATCTTGTAAGTCGTCCGGCGCAGAGATCGGATCGGCTGAGTCAGCCGTCTGGCGAAAAAATAAGACAAAATCGCCGCAATCACCAGGCATAGCGCGCTTAAATAAAAAATCACCTTGTAGGTGCGTTTGAGCTGTTCATTATAATTGCCCAGCGAGATGCCGATATACATGTTTCCCCAGTCATAACCGGAAAACTGAAGCGGCATTCCGTAGTGATAGACGTCCTTGCGGGCGAGCGAACTTTCGATGATGCCGTCCCGCAGAGACAACTCGCGGCCTTTCCACTCTGCGTTGGGGGCGTCTTTGGTTTCCCATTTATCCGGCATATTGACGATGGTGAAACCGTTCTGGCGGACCGAGATGATATAATGAATGTCGCGGCTTTTTGACAAAATATGCATGTTATGCTCGACCACCGAACCGTAATCGCCATTGAGATAGGCACTGGCGGTGGCCTGTGAAATGGACGTCGCAATATTCTTGGCCTGTGATTCCATGCTGTTGAGAATCGCCGCTTTTTCACGGGGAATGATCATCAGGGCAAACAGACCGATCAGAATAATGGACAACGACATCATGATGACAAACGTACGGACAAATATCCCCTGTCGACGTATTCGATTGATCATATTTTTAAAAATACCTAGCATACAACCGTTCTCTCCGCTGGTTTCCGTTATTTTTTCCTTTTCAGCCGGTCGTAATCGGCCAGAAGTTTCCGCGTGTTTTCCAGTTGATCGTCGGTGATGACGTCTATTTTTTCAATATTAAATAAAAGCATGATCTGCTTTGCGCGTTCATGACGCCTGAACGTATCGCTTTTCATTGCCTCTATGGCTCTCTTTTTATACTCCTCGGGCCAGTCCGGCCGGAAAAATCCGATGGAGGCGATTAATTCCGGTGATTCAGCAATGATCTGAAGTTTGCGACCAATCTGAGGGTTCATTTCCTTCATGGTGGAAAAAACCAATATTGCGTCAATTCCGGTTTTACTTTCAGTGTTTTCACGGCGCGCAAAAATTCTATGCTGGTAATGGCAGCAAAATCAAGTTTTTTTGCCATAAAATCCGCAACCAGTTTGTCCGTGGAGTCATAAAGAACAGTTTCCACATGAAAACCATGCTGGGCGGCCAGTTCCTGAGACCAGACTCGAAAGGCGGCTTCAATATCCCGGGAATCGACATCCGGCAGAGATTTAACCGAATACCCGATCATGCAGGGAATCGGCTCCGCTTTTTCAGCCCGGGCATTCCAGGAAAAAGTGATGATGATCAGGACGATCAGAAACAGAATCACGGAAATTTCCGGCATCGTCAGGAAAGTCCGGCCATGCATTCCGCATCGTTGCTTTTTATTCAGAACCTGCTGTCTTCCCGGCAACATAAAAACAATCTTTCCGTAAAGCGTTTTTATTTTCTTTTCTTGAAACGGTCATAACTGGCCAGCAGCTTGCGCACACTATCGATATCGGCATCTCCGATGGGATCCATCTGATCGACGTTAAACAGCAGCATGATCTGCTTGCCCCGTTCGTGACTTTTGATGCCGCCATGCATGCCTTTGATCGCCGTTGCTTTGTGATCCGGCGGATAGTCCTTGCGGAAGAATCCTACGGCTTCCACCATTTCCGGCGATTCAGCCATCACCCGAAGCTTCCGGCCAACCTGCGGGTTGAGTTCTTTCATCGTGTTAAAAGTCGCTTCCGTCACCAGACAGACGTCGGCCTGTCCGAAAAAAACGGCAAGAATAGCCTGCGACTCTTTGGGTTTATATTGAATGGTATTAAAAAAGCGCTCCGAATCCGGAAAACCCGCCCGCATCAGATAGACATCGAGGTAGATAAGACCGAGGTTATTGACTTTCACAATCGACAGATTTTTGTTTTTCAAACCGGCCAAACCTCCGGATATGTCTTCGGCGCCCGTCAGCAAAACATACTTGATGGTGGTTTTGTTGTTTTTAAACCGGGCCATTTCCGGCTTGACTTTGATGGTTGAAGCCGCCCGCAAATAATCGACCGTACTGAGCATCACAAAATCCAGTTTTTGCTCCGTAAAATCACGGATTAATTTGTCGGCCGATTCATACAAAAAGGTCTCCACATGGAACCCGTAGGGATCTCCCATTTCCCTGGCCCACACGCGCAGGGCCGCCGCCGCGTCCTTTGGATCGACATCCGCCATGCTTTTCATCGAATAGCCGACGGCGCACCTGATTTTTGATGGTTCCGCCGCGCCCCTATCGGCGCCGGCGAACATCATCAGAGCGGTTAAAATAAAAACAATCCCCCTAACGGCTTTCACTCAAGTTACTCCCGACAATATATTCCAGAGCGCCCGCATTCACCTGATGATCGTAAAGGGCTTTCAGATATTGACTGTGCATGAGAAATTCCATCAACTGCGCTTCGATCACATCCTTGGTTTCCGCCATTTCCTGCGCGTAGGCGCGGACGTTTAGATCACGGTTTTCCACGGCCGCGGTCAGAGCATCCTTCATGCTGGTCACCTGACCTTGCGAACGGGCAATTTGCAGAAATGCGTTTTTGACCTGAAGGGCCACGCCTTCCTGTAACAGCAAACTTTCCTGTTTAAGTTTCTCCAGCCGGAGTTTCGCTTCCTGAACTTCCCGGATTGTGCGCAGTCCATTGAAAATCGGCAATTCCATGGAGACGCCGATCTGCCAGGAATTGCGGTTCTCATCGGTGATCAATCCGCCGTCATAGGAGTTATCCAGACGGGTAAAGTTACCGAAAAAGGCCACAACAGGCAAATGCCCGGAACGGGCCTCGGCAATTTTTCCCTCCCGCGCGGCAAGCCCCAGGCGCACCTGGTTCATCTGGGGATTGTGCTGTTGCGCGCGGGCCACCAGTTCATCGAGATTGCCGCCGTAAGCTGTGAAGGGGATTTCCGTCTGGCTCACGGCAATCGGCGTGTTCCAGGAAAGTCCCAAAACATGGGTGAGAGCCGACTTGGAAAGTTCCTCGTTGGATTTCAGAAGCTCGACCACCGAACGGACGGTTGATGTCATCATTCTTGAACGCAGATAATCCGTCTTCTTCACTTTTCCGGAACCGTGCTTATAAACGTTTTCCGTAATCGCTTCCGTGGCTTCAAATCGCTGCAGGGTTTCTCGCCCCAGGGCATAGAGATTTTTGGCAAAGATATGACCGTAGTAATACTGTTTGACGTCCCGGATAATCTGCAAATCGGTCTGGCGGGCTTCTTCACGGCTGACTTCCACGCCGGCTTTGGCCTGCCGGGTTAAAGCCGAAACTTTACCGCCGGTATAGATCGGCAAAATGAGGCTAAGCGTACTGTTGAGCAGATCTCTGTCCATCAGTTTCACCTTATACGCCGGCATGGAGGCGGTGGATAAGGCCTGCGCCGCTTGCCGGGTCGCCGCGGCGAGCGCAACATCATACCCCGGGGCGCCGGGCGCCATCCCCAGCTTGGCCAGTTGGGCCACGGCTACCGCCTCGGCAAGATACTGGCCGGTTGTTGCTCCCAGCGACAGGGGTTGTGACGGAAAAATAAAGGTCGGTTCTTCATCCATCCGTATCCCGGTCATGGAGAACTTCAGTTGAGGCCAGTGACCGGAAAGCGCCTGCTGATACTGGGCTTCGGCAATTTTAATCGATTCGCCGGAAATGGCGCGCATCCGGTTTTGCTTAAAAGCTATTTCCAGACAGTCCTGAAGGGTCAGATGAAGCGTTGTATCCGGCGCCTGTCCGGACTCCTTGACCGGAGATGCGGAAGGTGTTTGAGGCGATTCCGCTTCCCGGGTCGCAGGACGTTTTTCTTCCGGGGTATTTTCCGCGTTGTAATAAGGCATGCCCGGCTGATGATACCGTTTGCTGTCTTTGTTGCCGATAACGGGCGGGGGATAAGATGAAACCGAATCCGATTTGGAGATTTCAGGCTTTTGATTTGTTTCCGATAAGGCTGAATAAACGTTTGATACCAGAAAAACAACAACCGGTAAGCATAACAACAGAAATTTCTTCATGTCCCTCCTCATGGCAGTCATCCGTTTCCACAATAAAGAGCGCCTCGGACAAACGATCAAAATGCATGCATTTCTGAATGATACACTTTGGGAAAGTCGTCTTCCTCACAGCGGTTTCCAGTCTTATCGGTAAAACATATCCAAAACTTGATTTCCATTAGCAAAAACCATTAATAATTGACAGAATTATTTATTTTATCTATTAAACGCACCAGCCTAAGAAAGCGGGACGGACTGGACATGGATTTTCTGGAAAATCTTAAACAAAAAGCACTGAAAAAAGAAGTCATCAGCGCCGGCGAAGCATTGGAACTCTTTATCGAAGGGTCAAACGCCCTCTACCGGATTCTTGCCGCAGCCTCTGAAATCCGCGAGCACTTCAAAGGAAAAGAAATTATTTTATGCGGCATCACCAACGCCAAATCCGGCCGTTGTTCCGAAGATTGCAAATTCTGCGCACAGTCGTCACATTATAAAACCGATGTTCCCTCCTATCCGCTGAAACCGTCAAAAGAGATCATCGCCGAAGCGGCGCTGGCTAAAAAAGACGGGGCGGAATTTTTCGGCATTGTCACCAGCGGCAAACAGGTGAAAACCAAAAAAGAGTGGAAGGAAATTGTCAAAGCCATTGAAGGTATCCGTAAAATCGGCATCATGCCCTGCGCCTCGCTGGGAATCATCGACCAGACCCGTGCCCGCGAGCTCAAAGAAGCCGGGCTCCACCGGTATCATCACAACCTGGAAACCGCCGGAAGTTTTTTCCCGACTATCTGCACGACGCACGGCTACGAAGATAATATAAAAACTCTGCGCGCCGCAAAAGACGCGGGATTGAGCGTCTGCGCGGGCGCGCTCTTCGGCATGGGCGAGGGCGTCACACACCGCATCGAGCTGGCCGAGACCCTGCGGAAACTGGATGTCGATTCCGTACCGATCAATATTCTCACCCCTATTCCCGGCACACCGCTCAGCCATCTTCCGCCGCTGCCCCCCACGGAAATCCTGATGACCATTGCCGTTTACCGCTTTCTGCTGCCGGACAAAGACCTCAAGCTCTGCGGCGGCAAGGAAAGAAATCTTCGGCAGCTTCTGCCTCTGGGTATTGTCGCCGGCGCAAATTCCCTCATGACGGGAAATTATCTGACGACCACCGGCCGCGAAAGCAAGCTGGATCATGAAATGATCATTGATCTGGGCCTGACCCCGACGCGCGAGTTCGATCCGTGCAAATGCGATCAGGAAGGACACGGCTGTATGCCTGTAAAATTGCCGTAGAGAAAACATCGCGGAAATAGCAACCGGACAAAAATTTCCTGATCGGCCGGGCCAATTTTGCGATAGTCCTTCCATCACATACAGGAGGTATTTATGCAAAAACCGCAGAGTACATCCATTTTCGACGACAGTGATTTCCCCATCAGCATCGTGCGCCAGTCCATCTTTCAGGGAACGGGAACCGATCTGAATGAGGCGAAACGAAAACCGATCATCGGCATTGCCAACTCGCTTACCGAAATCAATCCCGGCCATATGCATCTGGGCCCTGTTGCACAGCGCGTCAAGGAAGGCGTGCATGCCGGCGGCGGGCTGCCGTTTGAGTTCAACGTCCCGGCCCCCTGCGACGGTATGACGGAGGGGCATGCGGGCATGCGTTTCGTCCTGGCGCAGCGCGATCTCATCGCCGACGTCATCGAGACGCATGTGCGCAGCATGCGCTACGACGGCCTGTGTTTCATCGCCAGTTGTGACAAGATTCTGCCCGGCATGATTATGGCCGCCGCGCGGCTGGATCTCCCCGCCATCTTTGTTCCCGGCGGCCCGAATGCCTGGGAAATCCGTTTCAAACCGACCATGGCGGGGGGCGTGGACCATAAATGTTATAGCGATCTGATGGACAAGCTCGCTACCGCAACGGCCGCCACCTGCGGCGCCTGCGAAGTCATGGGCACGGCCAACACCATGCAGTCGGTCACCGAGGCTCTGGGTCTTGCTCTGCCCGGTTCGGCAACGATCCCGGCTTTTCACTCCGCCAAACTCCTTTTTGCGCGCCACGCAGGAATGCGAATCGTAGCCATGATTGAGGAAGGCCTTACGGCCCGCAAAATTTTAACGGAAAAGGCTGTTGAAAACGCTCTGATGGTCAGTCTGGCCATCGGCGGCTCCACAAATATCGCTTTACATCTGCCGGCCATTGCTCATGCCCTGGGAATGGATCTGCCCCTGGCGCGCTTCAACGAATTCAACCGCCGCATTCCCACGCTGTGCGGGATCTCGCCCAACGGCCCGCACGGAATGATCGACCTTTTTACAGCCGGCGGCATCCCCGCGGTCATGAAGCGTCTGGCCGGAGATTTGCACCTTGATCTGCAGACGGCAGCGGGACTTACCGTGCGGCAAATCGTGGAGCAGGCCGAGGTCAAGAATCCCGTAGTCATTCCGGACAAAGCCCACGCGTTCCTGCCCGAAGGCGGGACAGTGGTCGTTTTCGGGAACCTGGCTCCGGAGGGCGCCGTCGTCAAGCAATCCGCCGTAGCCGAAGACATGCGCATTTTCACCGGACCGGCGCATGTCTTTGATTCCGAGGCCGACTGCCTTAAAGCCATCCGCGAAAAAACATTGAAGGAAGGGGACGTGATCGTCATCCGCTACGAAGGCCCGAAAGGCGGTCCCGGCATGCCCGAAACCCTGGCCGTGACGATGGGCCTCGAACTGGCCGGATTCAAGCGCGTGGCGCTGATTACGGACGGCCGTTTCTCCGGCGCAACCGCCGGACCGTGCATCGGACACGTTTCGCCCGAGGCCGCCACAGGCGGCCCGCTGGCCATTGTCCGGGATGGAGATGAAATCACCATCGACATCCCCAACCGGCGGCTGGATATTTCTCTTTCCGAAAAGCAGATTAAAGACCGGTTTAAAACCTGGTCTCCTGTGGCGCGCGAGATTCCGGAAGGTTACATGCGCCGTTATGTGAAATCCGTCAGTTCCGCCGCGCGGGGCGCCATTCTGGAATAGGCAACAGAATTTACACTTCACCAAAAAATATATCGTCCAGCCAGACAGTCCTTACGCCATCGGAAATAAAGCGGAGATCGGCATAGATGTTCCGAGCGGTCCGGTTCCGACTGCCCCGAACAGAACACCCCGCTTCCTGCGTCAAACATTCATATTCCGGCGATAGTCGATGATATCCTCAACTGTAACAAGCGCACAGTCGTGATTTAAAGCAAAGTTTACGATCTCGGGCAATCTTGACATCGTTCCATCCGGATTGGTAAGTTCACATAAAACACCGTACGGTTTTAATCCAGCCAGGCGATTCAGATCCACAGTCGCTTCAGTATGCCCGGGACGTTCCAGTACGCCCCCATTCCTTGCTTTTAAAGGAAAAACATGTCCCGGACAGTGAAGATCGTATGGTCCGGCCTGATCGGCGACAGCCGCTTTGATGGTCATGACCCGATCGGCGGCGGAAACTCCCGTCGTAACTCCTTTTGCGGCCTCAATGGATACGGTAAAAGCGGTCTGAAAACGGCTGGAATTGCGTTCGACCATCATGGGAAGTTTCAGTGAATTCACCTTATCTTCCGTCAGGCATAAACAGACAATTCCGCTGCACTCGCGGATCAAAAGGGCCATCTGTGTTTCATTGAGGAATTCCGCGGAAAATATCAGATCGCCTTCATTTTCCCGTTCTTCATTGTCCATAACGAGAACCCCTCTGCCTTCGCGAAGCGCATTAAGGGCTTGTTCAACTCGATTGTGAGGGTTGCCGAATGATGAGAGAGCCGTCTGATTCATGATAATACTCCTTTGCAAATTGAGTTACCTGAATCAGGGCGTAGAAAAGACAAACAACCAGATCATACGTCTGGCGGGAAAACAGAATCTTATTCCGTTTCCCGTTGAGATTGCCTGATTCTCTTCCATCCGGACTGTAACCGTCGGCTCTGGCTTTTCACCAGATCTGCTGACCTTCTTCCATGAGAAGAAGCGCTCGCGGGCTTCCCGGGTTTCCGGGATACCGCCGGTGAGGAATTTCACCCCGCCCTGAGAACAGGTCCGCGTTTCACATATAAGAAAGCACATCTGTTGTCAACAACAGACCATCGCACAAACTCCACTGCCTTTAATTACCGGCTTGCAGCGTCACGTCGATGTCCGTGCTTTTGCCGTCGCGCAGAACAGTGACTTTCACCAAATCTCCCACCTTGTATTCATCCAGACGCGCAATAAGTTTGCCGACGGTTTCAATCGGTTTCCCGCCGACCGCCACAATGATGTCTCCCGGAATCACGTCCCCTTCGCGGGTGACTTTCGCCCCTTTCAACCCGGCCTTTTCGGCCGCCGAGCCCTGCGCCATCCGCAGAATCACGATGCCGTTCACATGCAGGATGGCCTTGAGGCGCTCATTGATTCGATCGTCGAGTTCCAGACCCAGGCCGGGCTGGATGTATTTTCCGTGGCGGATGAGCTGCGGAACGACGCGGTTGACGGTATCCACCGGAACCGCAAAGCCGATGCCGGCGCTGGCCCCGCTGGGGCTGTAGATGGCGGTCGTGATGCCGATGAGCCGTCCTGCGGAATCCAAAAGCGGTCCGCCTGAATTGCCCGGATTAATGGCGGCGTCCGTTTGAATCAGATGTTCGATGGTTCCCGTTTCGCCGGATAATGACCGGTCCAGCGCCGAGACGATCCCTGTGGTGAGCGTCCAGTCCAGACCGAAGGGATTGCCGATGGCGAATACTTTCTGACCGACCTTGAGATCATGGCTGGTTCCCAGCGGAACCGGCGGCGGACGTTTAAAGCCCATGCCGATTTTCAGAACGGCGATATCGTGGGCGGGGCTGGCGCCTACCAGTCCGGCTTTGTAGTCCGTCCCGTCGCTGAGCTTGACCGTCGCTTCGCTGGCGCCCTGAATGACATGAAAATTGGTGATGACGTGCCCTGCGTCATCCCAGATAAATCCGGAGCCCGTACCGCGCGGAACGGTGAAAACATTGCGCGTCCAGAAATCCCTCACCAGGGATTTGGTTGTGATAAAGACGACACAATCGCGCGATTTTTCAAACAGCTCGATGGTCGCCTTTTCATCGGCGGCCAGATCCCCGCGGGCCGCCACCGTCCTGGGCGTGGCGTCCGGCCTGGGGGAAAACCAATTGCGGATGTCCGGCATTGACTGCCAGAGCGCCCATATCAGGATGCACAAAAGCACGATCCAGATCAGCCGGACAACCATACGGCCGTGCGAGGTCATGAGTTTTCTTTCCCTTCTGCCTGTGTTAACGGGCAATCGTTCCGGCCATAATATCTCCGATCATTTTGCTGAAACGCGAGGGATTGTCCACCCTGCCGCCTTCAGAGATGACCGCCATATCGTAGAGCAACTGGCTGTAATCCTTCAAAGCCGGCGCTTCGCGGTCTTTTTCAAAAATCCCCTTGATCTTCGAAAGCAGCGGATGATCCATATTCAGTTCCAACACTCTTTTGGTCTGAGGAATATCCTGACCGCCGGCCCGCAGGACTTTCTCCATGAAGGCGCTCATATCATACTGATCGCCGGAAAGACAGGCAATCGAATCCCTCAAATGCGTGGAGGGTTTAACCTCTTTGACTTTTTCTTCCAGCGAGGATTTGATGTGATCGAAAAGCGCGCTGTAATCTTCCTTCTTTTTGTCGTCAACCTTTTCCAGGTCGAGATCGCCTTTCTCGGCGCTCTTGAAGGTTTTCTTTTCAAATTCATGCAAATCCCGGATGACCCATTCGTCGATGGGATCAGTCATGAGCAGCACTTCGTAGTCTTTTTCCTTGAGTTGCTCCAGATGCGGGCTGTTGGCGAGCATCGGAAAACTTTCGCCGGTGATGTAATAAATTTCATTCTGATCGGGCTTCATGCGCTCCACATAATCTTTGAGGGACGCCCATTGACCGTCCGACTTTGTTGTTTTGTAGCGCAACAGCGAACCGATCTTTTCGCGGTTTTCAATGTCGGCGGAAACGCCTCCCTTGAGGATGTGGCCGAATTCGCCATAGAACTGTTCATATTTTTCTTTTTCCATACCGGCCAGCATATCGAGAAGTTTCCTGACGAGATTTTTCCGGATGTTTTTGACCAGTGTATTATGCTGGAGGATTTCACGGCTGACATTCAAATTGAGATCCGGCGCATCGACCACGCCTTTGACGAATCCCAGATAAATCGGCATCAAATCCGCGCAATTTTCCATGATGAACACGCGCCGGCTGTAAAGCTGAATGCCGTGTTTGTGCTCCGGCGAGAAAAAATTGAAAGGCGCTTTGGACGGGATGTACAAAAGCGCGCTGTACTCCGTCGTTCCTTCCAGCTTCAGATGAAGCCTGGAAAGCGGCGGGTTCCAGTCGTGGCTGATGTGATTGTAAAATTCGTTGTACTCTTCTTCGGAAACTTCGGATTTGTCTTTGGACCAGATGGCTTTCATCGAGTTTAAGGTTTCTTCTTCAACAACCGTTTCCGTCTTGTCTTTTTCGGGCTTGCCGTCTTTGTCCAGAACCGGTCGAGTCTTTTTGACGTCCATGACAACCGGGTAAGCGACAAAATCCGAATGCTTTTTCACGACATTGCGAAGGACCCATTCTTTTGTGAAATCCTGTTCGTCTTCTTCCACTTTTTTCAGTTTCAGAATGACGGATGTTCCTCGGGCCGGTTTCTCAACCTCTTCGATGGTATAAGAGCCGTCGCCGGATGATTCCCATTTCACGGCCTTCTCGCTTCCGGCGGCCCGCGTGATCAGGGTGACTTTGTCCGCGACGATGAAAGAGCTGTAAAAGCCCACGCCGAACTGGCCGATCAGTTCGGGCGCCAGAGCGCCGTCCTTTTTAGCGGTGTTGACCGCTTCCAGAAAACCGGCCGTACCGCTTTTGGCAATCGTGCCGATATTTTCGACGACCTCTTCATAGGTCATGCCGATGCCGTTGTCCGATACTTCCAGTGTCCGGTTTTTTTCATCCGGCTTGAGAGTAATTTTAAACTCCGTATCGTCGCCGAGAAGGCCGGTGTCCAACTGTGACTTAAACCGGAGTTTGTCGATAGCATCAGACGCGTTGGAGATAAGCTCCCGCAGAAAAATTTCCGGGTGGGAATATAGCGAATGGATGATGATGTTCATCAACTGGTTGATTTCCGTTTTGAACGGGTGTGTTTCTTTGCGGCTTTCCATGGTTCCTCCTGCTTTCAATGATGTCATGCCCCAAACGGGTTTGGAATTTATTTCAGCGGCAGTAAATTGGCAATGAAATTGAAGTTGTCAAGATGAAAACCGGCTCGTTTTATAAAAAAATAACGCCCCACCGTTGATGGTGAGGCGTTATCATGCAATAGGCTAATCTTGAGGATACATCTTAAATAACGGCTCAATCAGGAAAATGTCCCGATATATAAAACCGTCATACACATCCGTCATACTAAAAAAATTGTCATCAAAGGCCGGTGCGCCGCCCGTACCCACCAATATATTTCCTGATTCTCCCAGAGGGAACATACTCTGGATCCTGACCGGGCCCGAACCGGCATATTCCACAACGTGCGCGTAGGTGGACCGCGATGAGAAGGGCATTTCCCAGACCTTTCCCAGCATGGCGTGGTTAAAAGTGATGAGGCCGCGATCAACATTCCAGGGTCGAGTTCCCAGCGCTGCAAGCGTATTGTCCAGAGCCTTTACGATGATGGCATCGGCGGTATAAGGCGCAGATGGATTGGACAGGTTCTGGAACCAGTCGTAGTAGTTGCGAATGCTTCCCGACTGAAGTCCGTGGAGCAATACGTTGAAGAGCACCGTTTTATTTTTTGCCGTCGGAAAGGCGTCAAGCTCCTCAAAAGTGAGATTCAGAACTTCTTTGACCCATGCATCCATCAGAACCCATGCATCGGCGCGCTTCGTTCCTGCCGCCCAGAAGGCGACGCCACCATCCACAAAATGTCCATCCCACGAAGCAAGAAGGGCAAGAGCCGCCGAACGTCCGGCAACAGGGGCATCCGGAGCGTTATTTACTGCAGCAATGAAATAATCGGACACAAACTTCCAGGGATTCCCTCCACTGCCGAAGGAGTCCGTGGTTGCGATGTTGAGGGCAAGGTCCCTGACTTGCTCAAAGGTGAGATTATTGTTTGCAGAAAGATAGTCATCGACGACATGGGCTCTGTGGAACACGCCCAAGGCGTATGAGATAGTATTGGGCGGATTGTCATAGCCTGTACTCGCCTTGTTGTTCCAGCCGCAGTAATAGCCCTGGCCGGCATTACGATCGGTTGAACGGGGAATCAGGTTTGCCGAATCCCATTCCAGGGACGTTCCCACGGCGCCCTGCGGCAATCGCCATTCACCATCGGGACGGACGGGATCTCTTCCCGACATCCAGTAGGCAATGTTGCCGTCTTTGTCGGCATAAGTAAAATGCTGAGATAGCGGCACGAGTTCTATAGCCGCCCCGAATTCATCCATACTGGTAGCCCTGGCGAGGTCAAGATAGGCTTTGACAACATTGAATTCATGCCCCCAGTGCGAATATTTCCACGATATAACAGGGTTGGCATTTACGACCGGTCCATGGGCGGTCCTGTAAATGGGAAGAACAACATCCGCTCCACCTTTCACCTTGATGGTTTCAGTCCTGTGCAATGTCATCGCATCCGTGGATTCAATGTAATAATCCACAGTATGGGCATGACCTACCTGCATAGACCAGGCATGATGCGGTGTGCGGCCGATAACGATGGAGGGCAGTCCGGCGATGATCATGCCGGACACACGCAAACCGCCGGCATAGATGGACCCCTCGCCGATGATTGAGGGTACGGAAAATCCCATTTGCGGACCGGAGTAAACAATCGGATTGCCGGAGGCTGTTTTGCTTCCTTTTATAGCCCAGGCATAACTGCCCATCTTGACGTGAGCGTTGATCTTTTTCAGATTTTCATCAATCACGGACTGTTTCTCCGTCATCATCCGGTCCACTTCACGCAGATCAGGAAATGAAGGAGGATTGCTGATCAGCGGCGTACGCGCGGCTTCCGCCGATCTCTGAATGGCCGCCGTTTTGGCGACACTGACGGGTTTGGGGATATAGGTCAGCGCGTCCGGATCATTGACCCATCGCAAATCCTCGAACATGCGCGTTCCCCGGTCAGCCCCGTATGCGGCCACGAGCCACTGGTAAAGAGCTGCGTTGCTGATCTGCCCCGAACTCTGCGCTTCGGGATCGAAATTTCTCATCATCAACACCGCCCAGGCCAGAACATCTTTATACGTCCATTCCTCAAGCGTTTTACTGGTAATCCCAACCTGTACAAATTCAAACGGAAGAAGGGAAGGATGCCTGCGAATCTCGGCAATGCGTCTGTTGAAGCCTGCCACATAACCTCGAATCACTTCCCGCGACTCCCCATCCATCGAGGCAAAACCTTTTTGCAGTTCTTCGTCGGAATAGCCGGTCGTGCGGACTAATTTATCCTGCTCTAACTGAGAGGAGCCGAATATCTCAGCCAGCCGTCCCCGGCCGGACCGCCTGAATGTTTCCGCCTGCCAGAGGCGGTCCGTGGCCACGGCATAGCCCATTGCTTCAAATACATGATACAGTTTGGCCTTTTCGGGCCCGGTGATATACCACACTCCCTTTGAGTCGCGTGTGGTCGTTACCATCGGATTGCACTGCCACGCCATAAGGGCAACAGAAAACAAAATAATGCTCAATTTAATCCAGCGTGGGTATAACTGTTTAAAAGCACAAAACTTATTTTTCCACATCATGATTGCCCTCCTTTTGAAATGAAATTGGGTTGGAATGGGGAATTAATAGGTTGACGCTTCTTCCTGAAATATGATCCGGCGACTCATCAGAAATAATTTGCCGCCTGGTTGAAGATATGATTGTTGAAATGGATCTGATCTTCAGCTTGAAATAGATGCCAAGACAGATTTAAGAGCATTCAGATTGCTAATTCAATTAAGCTTTTTCTTATGGCAAGTCAAGGAGAAATGTGACGCAGGAGATGGCCTCGTTTTCAGACTCGAATTGAAAATGAAATCACAACGATTCCGTGTCCATGTCCGAAATCGCCATTTCAGGCGCGGCGCCCGGCAGGGCTTCCACGGAGCGCAATTTGTTTTGCAGGGTTTTGGATTTCTTGCGGGCGTCTTCCACGCTGGTCGCGGCCTGTTCCAGCTTTTTGTGCACGGCGTCGAGGGTGTCGCCAAAACGGCCGAACGCCGTTTTCACTTCGCCTAACACTTTCCAGACTTCGCCGGACCGCTTTTGAATGGCCAGCGTCCGGAATCCCATTTGCAGGGAGTTCAGAAATGCGGCAAACGTCGAAGGACCGGTGACAACAATGTGATGATCGCGCTGGAGTTGCTGCACGAGCGCCTGCCTGCGGATGACTTCAGCGTAAAGCCCCTCCGACGGCAAAAACATGATGCCGAAATCGGTGGTTTTGGGCGGGAGCAGATATTTTTGCGAAATGTCTCTGGCCGATTTTTTAATGCCGGCGTCGAGTTGTCTGAGCGCCTCTTCCGCCGCTGCGACATCTGCGCGCTCCTGGGCATCCACCAGACGGGAATAATCCTCCACGGGAAATTTCGCATCGACGGGAATCCACGTGGGCTCTGATGAGTCATCCCGGCCGGGAAGCTTGATGGCAAATTCCACAAAATCGGAACCGTGTTCATGGATTTTAACATTGCGGGCGTACTGCTCCGGCGCAAGCATTTCTTCCAGAAGCGCGCCGAGCTGCACCTCACCCCAGGTGCCGCGCGACTTGACGTTGGTGAGCACTTTCTTCAAATCGCCGACGCCGGCAGCCAGGCTGCGCATATCGCCCAGCCCCTGATGCACGAGTTCGAGCCTTTCGGATACCTGCTTGAAAGATTCCCCGAGGCGTTTTTCCAGCGTCCCTTGCAGTTTTTCATCGACGGTTTCCCGCATCCGGTCAAGCTGGCGGGCATTGTCTTCCGAAATCTGCTTGAGCCTGTTGTCAACCTGGATGCGGATATCTTCCATCTTTTTTTCATTCGTTGCCGTCAGCAACGACAACTGCCGCGCAAAGCTCTCCAACTGTTCGTTTTGCAGCCTGGCGATTTCAGCGATGCTTTTCTGAACCGTTTCGCCAAAGGATTGAAGCGAGCCGGCCAATTCCGCCCTTTCCCGCTGCGCCTGAGCCTGCATTTCCGTTCGCGACCGCGCGATTTCATCGCGCAGCGACCGGTCCGTTCGTTCCTGCGCTTCTTTGATCGCATCCAGCCGCGAATCCAGCGGCGAAAAATCGACGGACCTTCGCCTCAACTGCACAACTTGCAGCGCAATTCCAATAACCAGGAGAATTAAAATGATATAAAGAATGATGTCCATTCAACCTTTTAGTAGGGAACGGTTTGAAACCGTTCCCTACACCTTGAACCTTGATCCTTGTACCTTGATCCTTGAACCTTGATCCTTGAACCTATTCTTTTTAAAACGCCCTCGAAAATTCCCTGTCCCTCAGAATCGTGGTAAACGCCAGATCCACAAGTTGATAGGCGCGTTTTTCGAGTTCGGCCGGATTGTCGGATGTCGCGGCAGCCATCGTCACCGTGTATTCCTTGTCAAATTTTGATTCGCCCTCTTTAAAAAGCATAACCTTAAATTTGAATTCCTGATCAGTCATTGAAAGAAGAGTAAACTGAAATTCCGAAACGCCTTTGGGAGCCCGGTAGCCGCCCGGACCTGGAACACCCCACCAGTAATGATGGCGGTAACCACCATGGCGGTCGTCATAGGAATAATCCACCAGGTTGACGCCGATTTGTTTGAACGCTTTCTGGAACGAATTATAATAGAAGGTTTCCAACTGGATATTGACTTCATAGGTCAGCTTCTTATCCGGACTGAAATAGGCGTAGGCCTTGGTATTTTGCGCCTGATTGAAGAAGCTGGACAAAACCAGTTTTTTTCCCTTGTAACGGCTGAATTCACCGGCTTTAAATGACGGCGAATATTTTTCCTGAGTCGTCACCACCTTCGTACCGCCCGCACAGCCGGCCAGAAACAAGCCAATAATGCAACAGACGATGATGCCTTTGATCTTTTTGTTCATCTTAAATCTACCTCCTGAAATAATGTAAACTGCCCAGAAACAACAAGCCCGTTAATATTGCGATTAAATGATGAAAGAGTCAAGAAAAATGACCAGCCTTTGTGCCGGAGCGCACAACTGTGCCGGAGCGCCGGAAAATGCTGCCAGTGCGGGACTGTCCAGGCATAGGAAAAATTGGGGGCGGCAAAAAGCCGCCCCCTAAATATCGTCAGTCATTTCACTCGACCGTTTTTTCATCTGCCGGCAACGATGGACTTCAGATCATCGGTGAATTTTTTCATCTGCATCGCCTGACCGCTCATTTCCTCGGCGGCGCTTGCGGACTCTTCGGCGCTGGACGCCGTATTCTGCACCACTTTATCCATTTCAGCCACAGCCTTGCCGATCTGATCGATGCCCTGGGCCTGTTCCTGCGAAGCGACGGCGATTTCATCCACCAGGCTTCCCACTTTGCCCGATATTTCCATATTTTCCTTGAAAGCTTCCTGCATCTGAGCCGTCAATTCCCGGCTTTTGTGGACCGTGGTGATGGTGTTTTCGATCAGTGAGGACGTGCTCTGGGCCGCCTCGGCGGCGCGGACCGCCAGATTGCGGACCTCACCGGCCACCACTGCAAATCCCGAGCCCGCCTCCCCGGCGCGGGCCGCTTCCACGGCGGCGTTGAGCGCCAGCAGGTTGGTCTGGAAGGCGATTTCATCGATGGTTTTGATGATCTTCCCGGTTTCTTCGCTGGAACGGGTGACTTCTCCGACGGCGGCGGCCATATTGCTGACGTGATTGTCCACCCGCTCCACAACACGGCGGACTTCCGCCATCAGCGCTTTAGCCTCGCCGGCGTTATCGGCGTTGCGCCTGGTCATGGCCGTCATTTCTTCAAGCGACGACGACGTCTCTTCTATGGCGGACGCCTGCTCGGAGGCCCCTTCCGCCAGGGACTGGCTGACCGAAGCCACTTCGCCTGAGGCCTGCGCCACATGGTCAGCGGATTCATGAAGGCCGTCGGTGATGGTATTGATCGGATTAACCACCGAGCGGACAATCGCATAAAGAGCGGCAACCGCAATGACAAGGCCGATGATCAGAATCAGCAGGTTGATGAACACCATGGAATTGGACCGGCTTACGATCTCTTTGTTCTGAATGGACGTGGCCACCGTCCAGGCGACATTTTGACAGGGCGCGGCATAGGCCATTTGCCTGCTCCCCTTAAAGGTATAAACATTGACCCCCTTGCCTTTTTTCATAATCTCACGTCCCCAGTCCGTTTCCTTGAGATTCACTTTCATAATCACGCTCTTGTCCGGGTGCGCAAAAACGATGCCCGAAGAATCGAACAGGTAGAGATAACCGGTTTCGCCGATTTTAACCGGATCGACAAACTTTTCGCTGAATTTTGTCAGATCGGGCACACCGACGATCACCCCGATGACCTTGCCGCCTTCCTTGATGGGGGCGGCAATGGCAAAGGCGGGCTTGCCCGTCGTCCGGGCCAGATAAACCTCGGAAACGTTCAATTCGCCCTTCAGGGCTTTTTTGAAATAGTCCCGGTCGCCTATTTTTACTTTCCCGACGGCGCCCGACACGGTTGACGCCCGCACTTCGCCTTCGGCGTTGGCAATGTTGATATAGGAGAAAACCTTGAGGATTCGGATTTGCTCGGCAAGTTCGGCATTGGCCTTTGCCCTGTTTTCTTCCGTGTCACTGATCAGCACATTTTCAAACACCGTCCGGCCGGCTGCCATGGCCATGGCGCCTGTGGCATCCTCGGCCCAGACGTCGATCAAGTCCGCCTTGTCCCGGGCAACCGTCCCCAGGGATTCTACGGCATCTTTTTCAAAAGCCCGGGACGAAAGGATATACGTTACAGCCGTTGACGCAACCATAATCACGAAAATCAGAAGAATCGCAGGGAACAGAATCTTTTGTTTCAGACTTCTCTTTTTCATAAGCACTCCTCTTCATAAAGGTTTACGGACAGTAAAATCCCCAGTTCGAAACGAATTAAGCGAATAACAATGGTATTAGGAACCGAACGAAGAAAGCGCTGAGCAATATTTCCAGGTAACAGCGTCGAGTGAGAATGCAATAGGCTATGTCATTATAGCAAATCTTTTTGTTCTTGCAATGCAACATTATATCGGCGTGCATTGACTGAATCTTTAACAAATTCAATTATCGGAGCAGAGAGGGCCTGCCTTTTCCGATTGGCGCGGGAAACTATTTTTCAGGCGGCAGAAGCAAAATAAACAGGGCTTCCATGCCCGGTTTTTTGGTTTCCCGGTTTTTAAAGTAGGTCCATCCGGATAGCCGGGCGTAATTATCCAGATCCGAGCCGATGATGTAGGTAGCCTGATACTTTTGATTTCCCTCGGCAAATGCAGCCTCTAAAACCGTTAGCTTATCCGCGGTGGCTGCAACAAGCCGGGCTGTTCCGATGCTTTTTTTACCTCTGATTTCACGCGTCATAACCAACTCATTTTCTTTGCGCGTGAGTATCACTGTTCCGGAATACATCGGGCCGCCTTCAGGGTAGCGCCCCACAACTTCATAGGTATTTTCCAGAAAGGTAAGCAATTCTTCTTCAGAAGCCTTGTCTTTAAGAAACGGCTGGGCGGCAAAAGAAAGAGGACTCGACGCAACAGCCAGGATGATCGCCAAAATTATCAATTTTTTCATAATGCCTCCACCTCTAAACATACACGGAGGATTCATTCATGGATCATTTCCCCTCTCTTTATAAACAACTTTTTGTAAGTGAATCACGGGTTCCTACTGAATATACGCATTGTAATGCTTTATGGCCTCTATTACCAGAACTTTTCAGAACTTTTTCCGGTCCCGGAAACATTTTGGCTCTTTTTGTCGCACATAATTGTAAGTTGCTTTCTTGCGGTCTTTTGGGTATAAGCCCCGTATCTGTTGCAGGTCAGGCAGATCAAAAATATCGGAAATATCAAGGCAAATTCATGGCAAATCGAATTGAAGTCGGGTTTAAGGAAGGGATTCGCGACGCGCTGGGCGAAAAGACGAAAAAGCGCATCATCGACAATCTGGGATTGCAGATTGCAAGCGTCGCGACCATTGAAGTGTACACTATCGCCGGCGAATTGACGGCCGAAGAGTTGAACATGGCCGCAGCCGGGCCGCTTTCCGACCCGGTGATCCAGGAATTCTCCATCAACAAGCCGCTCGCGAAGCATTTTGACTGGCTCATCGAAGTGGGCTTCCGCCCCGGCGTGACCGACAACGTCGGCAAAACGGCGCGCGAAGCAGTCACGCTTTTGCTTAGCGAAAATCCGGGCGATCGCAAAATCAGCGTTTACACATCCCGCCAGTTTCTGATTTCCGGCGCTATCTCCCAAACCGACGCGGAAAACATCGCCTCCGGTCTTCTGGCCAATGACCTCATCGAACGGCACCAGGTGATCGGCAAGGCGGAATTTGACTTTGAGAGCGGCATCCCCGCACACATTCCGCAGGTCACAGGCAAAGACGAACCGCAGGTGACGCAAATCAATCTTACAACACTTGACGCCGCAACGCTTTTGAAAATCAGCCAGGAAAAACTGCTGGCGCTGAACCTCGAAGAGATGCAGGCCATTTCGAAATACTACACCGATCCCGCCGTGATCAAAACCCGCAAAAAAGTGGGGCTTACTGAAAACACAACAGATGTGGAACTGGAATGCCTGGCGCAGACCTGGTCGGAGCACTGCAAGCACAAAATCTTCAACAGCCGGATTGAATACAACGACGGCCGCACGAAAAAGATCATCAACTCGCTTTTCAAAACCTACATCAAAGGCTCGACGGCGAAGATCCGCAAAGCCAAGGGGAAGAAAGACTTCTGCCTGTCCGTGTTTGTGGACAACGCAGGCGTCATCAAGTTCAATGACGACCACAATCTGGTCTTTAAAGTGGAAACCCACAATTCCCCCTCGGCGCTCGATCCTTACGGCGGAGCGCTCACCGGCATCGTCGGCGTCAACCGCGATCCGTTCGGCACGGGCCTCGGCGCGAAACTCATCTTCAACACCGATGTGTTTTGCTTTGCCTCGCCCTATCACAAAAAGAAGCTGCCGCCCCGCATCCTGCACCCGCGCCGCATTTATGAAGGCGTGCGTGAAGGTGTGGAGCACGGCGGCAACAAAAGCGGCATCCCGACGGTCAACGGCAGCATCGTCTTTGACGAGCGGTTTTTAGGCAAACCGCTGGTTTACTGCGGCACCGCCGGCATCATGCCCGCAAAGCTGAACGGCAAGCCGACGCACGGAAAAGAAATCAAACCCGGCGACGTCATCATCATGACGGGCGGCCGCATCGGCAAAGACGGCATTCACGGCGCAACGTTTTCCTCCGAGGAACTCCACGAAGGATCGCCCGTGACGGCCGTGCAGATCGGCGACCCGATCACGCAAAAGAAAATGACGGACTTTCTGCTCAAGGCCCGCAATGCGGGACTTTACCGGGCGCTGACCGACAACGGCGCAGGCGGGCTGTCCTCATCCATTGGTGAAATGGCCACTTACTCCGGCGGCTGTGAAATTGACCTGTCGCTGGCGCCTTTGAAGTACGCGGGCTTGCAGCCCTGGGAAATTCTGGTTTCGGAGGCGCAGGAGCGCATGTCGCTGGCGGTCGATCCGAAAAAAGTCGACAAGTTCATGGAACTGGCCCGCCGCATGGGCGTGGAAGCCACAGTGCTCGGCAAGTTCACCAAATCCGGTACCTTCCATGTCCGTTACGGAGAAAAAACCGTGGCCTACCTGGATATGGAATTTCTGCACGACGGCGTTCCGCAGATGAAATTGATCGCACGATGGAAGGCCCCTAAAAATCCGGAACCGGCCTTTGCCGCTCCCGCTAATTTGAACAGGGCGCTCTCCCAAATGCTGGCGCGTCTGAACATCTGTTCGAAGGAATCCGTTGTCCGCCAGTACGATCATGAAGTCCAGGGCGGCTCGGTGATCAAGCCCCTGGTGGGCGTCGCAAACGACGGCCCCTCGGATGCGGGCATCGTAAGACCCGTGCTCGATTCCATGGAAGGCGTGGTTGTGGCGCACGGCATCTGCCCGCGCTACAGCGACATCGACGCTTATTCTATGACCGCCTGCGCCATCGACGAAGCAGTGAGAAACGCCGTCGCCGTAGGCGTGGACCTCGATCATCTGGCGGGCCTGGACAACTTCTGCTGGTGCGACCCGGTGCAGTCCGCCAAAACGCCGGACGGCGAATACAAGCTTGCGCAGCTCGTCCGCTCCAACATGGCGATTTACGATTACACCACCGCCTACGGCGTGCCCTGCATTTCCGGCAAAGACAGCATGAAAAACGACTACTCCATCGGCAAGACGAAAATCTCCGTCCCGCCGACGCTGCTTTACTCCGTTATCGGCAAGATCTCCGATGTCCGCAAAGCCGTAACCATGGACGCCAAACGTCCGCAGGATCTCGTTTACATCCTGGGTGAAACCCGCGACGAACTGGGCGGCTCCGAATGGTTCGCGCAAAACGGAGCGGTCGGGAACAAAGTCCCGCAGGTGGATGCGAAAAAAGCGATGAAGCTTTACCGCTCACTGAACAAAGCGATCCGGGCGGGCCTGGTGGCCTCCTGCCATGACTGCTCCGACGGCGGACTTGCCGTGGCGCTGGCCGAAACAGCTTTTGCCGGCGGCCTGGGCCTGAACGTCGATTTGAAAGATGTTCCCTACCGCGGCAAAAAGCGCGACGATTATATTTTGTTCTCTGAGACGGCCAGCCGCTTTATCGTAACGATTTCTCCCGAAAAACAGGGAAAGTTTGAAAAACTGATGAAGGGCAACGTTGTCCGGGAAATCGGTTTCGTCTCCGCCGACGGCCTCCTGCAGGTAAGCGGCCTTTCAGGCCGGCCGGTGATCAAAGAAAAAATCAGCAAACTCAAAGACGCGTGGCAGAAGCCGCTTAATTTTTAGACAGGACAAAACAATGACAAACAAAGTCAAAGCGATCATTCTTACCGGCAACGGAACCAACTGCGAAATGGAAATGGCGCACGCCTGCAAACTGGCGGGAGCCGACAAATACGATATCGTCCATCTTAGCGAGCTGCTCTTCGGCGAAAAGAGGCTTTCGGATTACAACTTTCTCAACCTGCCGGGCGGATTTCTGGACGGCGACGATCTGGGTTCGGCCAAAGCAGGGGCCAACCGTTTTCTGCACGCGCCCATTTCCGGCGCCAATGAAATGCTCATTGAAGAACTGCTGAAATTCATCAACGCGGGCGGGCTCATTCTGGGCGTCTGTAACGGTTTCCAGTTAATGGTGAAGCTGGGCCTGCTTCCGGCGCTCGGCAACAACTTTACAAAACAGAGCACCACGCTGACCTACAACGATTCCGGCCGTTTTGAAGACCGCTGGGTGTATCTCAAAGCCAACGGGCAGAGTCCCTGCGTTTTTACGCGCGAGCTGGATGTTGTCTATTATCCTGTCCGCCACGGCGAAGGAAAATTCATTCCGGACAGCAACGTCATCCTCGAAGAAATGGGAAAGAAAAATCTCGTCTCGTTTCAATACTGCAACGCCGACGGCAATGTCACCATGGACTATCCGGCCAACCCCAACGGCGCGGTGAACGCCATCGCCGGCATCTGCAATGAGTCGGGCCGCCTCTTCGGCCTGATGCCGCATCCGGAAGCGTTTCTGCACCGCACCAACCACCCGCGCTGGACACGCGAGAGCCTGCCGGAAGAAGGCCAGGGCCTGGCGATCTTTAAAAATGCAATTGACTTTATCAAAGGTAAGGAATTCTAGAAACCATTTCAAGCCGAGCGTGATCTTCAACATGTAGGGAACGGTTTCAAACCGTTCCCTACATCTGATTTCTGTTGACTTTTACTGTTGGTCGTATATACTAACTAGTATATACAAACGGCGGAGGAAATTGGATATGAACACCGCAAAACTGTTCAAAAACGGCAGCAGCCAGGCGGTAAGGCTGCCTAAAGAATATAAGATGGAAGGCACGGAAGTTTACGTCCAGCGAATCGGCCGGTCGGTCGTGCTTCTCCCCAAAGATGACCCCTGGGAGGGAATGATCAAAAGCGTTCATGATTTTACCGACGATTATATGTCCTCGCGCGACCAGTTGCCCTTACAGAAAAGGAAAGATCTGTGATGCGCTATCTTCTGGATACGGACATCTGTATTTACATCATCAAAAAACAGCCGGTAAAGGTTTTCAACCGTCTTAAAAAGTGCGCCATCGGCGATGTCGCGGTTTCATCCATTACTGTGGCCGAGCTTGAATACGGCGCGGCCAAAAGCAGCAGGCCTGATCAGAACCGCAATGCCCTTCTGGCGTTCCTTTCCCCGTTCGAGATTCTGCCGTTTGATGATCAGGCAGCCGTTCATTACGGTGATATTCGATCCCATCTGGAAAAAACCGGCAAGTTGATTGGCTCCATGGATATGCTGATTGCCGCCCATACCCGCAGTTCGGGGCTTACCCTGATCACAAATAATCTGCGTGAATTTTCGCGTGTACCGGATTTGCGCGTGGACAATTGGACTTAATTGGATTTCTTTCCAATCAGATCAATCACGGTGATTTCCGGTCCGGCAAAAATCCGCACGGGCGGACCCCAGGTGCCTGTGCCGCGGCTGACATACAGAAGCTTGTTGCCGTCCAGTGGATACAAACCATAATCTCTGGGGAAGAAAAGTCGGACAATCAGGCGGAAGGGCCAGAGCTGACCGCCGTGGGTGTGGCCGGAAAGCATCAAATCGAAATTCGCATCCGCATCGATTTGCGGCTGGTGCTTCATGTACAGAACAAAGCCGTCGCGTTTCTCCGCAAGCGCTTTTTTAAACGCATCTCTCTTGCCCGTCTCGGCAAACCGGCGGCCGGTAATATCGTCCGCTCCTAAAATGGTGATGCCCGCCGCCTGCGCCATGTCATCACGCAAAAGATGAAAACCGGCGGCTTTGGTAAATTCAAGCGAACGGTCAATACCCGCGTAATATTCATGATTGCCCAAAATGGCAAATTTCCCATACCGGGATTGAAGCTCCGCAAAGAGCCGGGCGTTGTGCATGACATTGTCCAGCTCGCCGTCCATCAGGTCGCCTGTGCAAACCAGAAGATCGGGATTGGCCTGTCGAATCTTATCGATCAGCGGCGTCAGGCGCTTTTCGCCGATGATGATGCCCACATGGACGTCGGAAATCTGGACAATCCTGAGCTTTCCCTCCGTTTCCGTGAGTTTATTCGTTGGAATTTGCAGATGTTTGACGCGGATGCGCTGGGCGTCCACATAGCCGTACACCACGAACACAGCAGCCAGTAATGCCGATAAACTAAACGTTACGGTCTTGAGCGTGATCGTGCCCGTTGATGGAAAAAAAAGCTTGTGGATCACGCGGATCAGTTCCAGAGAAACACTCAAAAAGAAGAACAAAAAGACAAACGCCATCCAGACATAGCCGATATAGGCCGAAACCCTGGCCACCTGCTCCCAGTGCACCGCCTCGAAAACCCGCAGCAGAACCGGCGCCAGAATCATCAGAATGATGAAAACAAGGAATAACCCCTGATAAATTCCGGCAAAATGGAGAACGCTCTGCGCCCGGAAAAAGAAATAAAAATTGATCCCCCCGTAGAGGGTCAGAAACGTCAATAAAAAAAGTATCATCGATAATCCCATAACCATTCCATTATCGGCGGACGCTAGAAGAAAATGAAGTGAAAGTCAATTATAACATTACGGGCGGATAGGCGTCAGATTGATATTGACAAGGGCAACTCATTCATATAAATACGAAACCTCTTTACGGACGCCGATGTAGCTCAGCTGGTAGAGCAACTGATTCGTAATCAGTAGGTCCCCGGTTCAAATCCGGGCATCGGCTCCAGAAAATCAAGCACTTACATCATCACCTAAAAATCAAGGAACAGTAAAATTTGCCCTAAATTGGCCCTGACCTTTGAACGTTCGGTTGACCGGGTCTTTCTATCCTCACCTTATCTTGAAGGAAGCTCCCAGCCCGGCTGCGATTTTTTCACATTCCCCGATGTCAATACCATCCTGTTCGACAACGGTCATACGGGTTCGGATGCCTGCTTTAACAGCGTTTTTGGCGAAATCAAGAAGCGCCCGGTAGGACCCTTCAAAAACGGGATTGCACAAGCGGTTGTACTTCTCTTCCGATTCGGCATTCAGGCTCACGGATACAGCAGTAAGGCCGGCCGCTTTCAGTTCCGCGACAATATCCCTGCCGGGATACATCAGCGCCGCATGCCCGTTGGTGTCCAGCCGCACAGACATTCCTCTTTGATGAAGCCAGGCCGTTAAGTGCAGGACCGTATCCAATCTGCATGTGGGCTCGCCGAAGCCGGTAAAAACGGCTTCTTTGAATTGAGAGAGATGGAGGCTTTCCAGTTCTTTGATGATCTCTTCTTCCGAAGGGTCATTTGAAAGTCGAAGGTTATAACCGTAAACCCCGTCGCAGGTGTTGCGGATACAGAAGACGCAATGAGCGCTGCACCGGTTTGTGATGTTGAGGTAAAGATTGCCAAAGGCTTCGTAGATGATCGTCTCTTTATTCATAGGGGTTTAGTTGTCATTTGCCCGGTAAAATGTCAACATCGCTGATCCGGAAGAAACATGATTGCAGATACTGCAATATCCAAGGGCATCTCCCGCATACCCGCTTTATACCTTCCAATTCTTTTTGACATCCGGGAAATTCCTATCTATAATCCCACTCGAAAGATGAATTCGTATTCATTCATTTTTAATAGAATTCGGCAGTAAATCTCAAAAGGCATAACATGAACGATCCATTTTCTCCTCCGCCCAACAATCTGGCAAATGATGTCACGGACAACGCGTTGAGTTCCGATTCCAATGAGCAATTATTTATTCTCAATTTTGGAACCAGGCTGCTTACAGCCTTCACCGATAAGGAAATTCTGGTCGATATTGCTCTGGAGACGCTGGCGGATTTTTCCCGGGGGAAACGGGTCGCCATCATGAGCCTCGACAATAAAGAAGAAAGGCTGGACGTCGACGGCGTTTATTCTCCGGCCGGATCGGCCCGTCCGAAAGCTTCTTTTCCAGTCGAAGGAACTGTCCTTGAAAAACGGATGTCTCAAAAAGTGATGTCCGTTGCCCCGCTCAGCATGGAAAATGAGGTTCCTCTGCCGGCGGAAAACGGCCAGGCGGAAGCAAATCGCTGTTTATGCCTGCCGCTTGTCGGCGCGTCGTTTCGGATCGTCGGACTGGCTACAATCGAAATCCCCGAGGGGCATCAGATCTCCTTCCTCGAACAGCAGCAGCTCAAGATTCTCTCTACGGTGCTGGCCATTTCTCTTGATAACGCGAAACTGTTCACACGGATCATTCACGACAGCTTGACTAATCTGTATACGCGCCGATTCTATGAAATCCGACTCGAGGAAGAGCTTGCCAAACTGAAACGAAATGGCGGCTGCCTGTGCATCATTCTTCTCGACCTGGACCATTTCAAGAACGTCAACGATTTGCTCGGGCACTTGATGGGGGACGAAGTCCTTCGCCAATTCGGAACAATTCTGCAGGATCACATCCGTAAAGGATCAACCCTTGTCAGCAGGTATGGAGGTGAAGAGTTCATTTTGCTTCTGCCCGATGCCCGTGTTGAAGAGGCGGTCGCTTTAGCCAACAGAATAAAGGACCTCTGCTCCGACCATTCCTTTGGAGACAACGACAGGAAACTGCGAGTGACGGTGAGCGGCGGCGTGGCTTTTACGGACGCTACGGAATCCCTTTCTCCCCAGGACCTTTTTCAAAGGGCCGACACGGCGCTTTATCAGGCCAAAAGGGACGGGCGAAATCGTATTGCGGTCTGGGAAAATCCCAAGACATCCTGAAGGTGCAAAGATCATGAAGCATACGTTAAAACTGTATTTCCTGATGGCCTTGACAGCAGCGTTATCCCTGTCCTGGGCCGGATGCGATAAAGAGAATGCCGCTTTGCAGGAGCAATGCAAAAACCGGTGTGAGGCGTATTTCATGAAGGAATTCGGCGACAGGGTTTTTGACAATAAAGAACGCGCAGGCTCGATATCCTACAAATCCCATTACAACCGGAAGATGAATTCATGCTTTATCGTCCTGGATGAAAACGGTTATGAAAGAAGCGCAGACAAACTTTATGAAAAAAAGACATTGCTGGCCCCGGCGGACAATAAAAAATACGGTTTTTTCTACAATATCGGAACATCGACGGTCTGCGATGTCGCGGGCAAAAAATGCCGGTCCGAAGATGAGTGGGACGACCTCGTCAAACCCTATATGAAAGAATAGCAGCGTGAGGTTTTCCCGTGGATAAAATCTGGTGGATTGTCATCATCATTTTTGCAGTGGCGTTTCTCTGGTGGATGTACATGGATGGCAAGATGAATCCTTTAACGGACAGAAAAATCAAAGACTACAGGGCGTCCGAGATTTTAACCATTTTATACATGATGCTGATCATTTTTTCAGTTGTAACAAGTTTTATTCATTTGCTGCTTTAAGTCTCGCCGAACCAATGTCGTCATGCGGAAACCTGCGCTCCGAGGAGACTATTGCGGCAATCCCTTGTATAACCCGGGAGTTTAATTCTGCTATTGACAAACGGCCTTGCTCCGGCGATAGTATTTTTCACAACGATCCGGTCGGAATGGCCCCTTCTCCGTTTCGGAATTCAAAAGGCTGCAGCCGCCAGCCATTTCACAGCCGGGACTTTGATCATCTGCAATAACCTGAGTTTTTTTGAAATCGCGGCATCAGATACGGGATTCTCAGCCGAGACCCGGCAACAGAAGTACAAACCAACCCATAAGCATTGATCAAATCAAGGAGGTCGGATATGCACAAAAGGAATTCCGGATATGTCGTCTTTTCCGTTGTCTTCATTTTCCTCTTGGCGTCCGCGGTTTATGCGGCGCAGGGCGGCAAGCAAAACGGGCAGAAAGATTCCAGGGAAACCTGCTACCGATGCCATTTTCAAATCAAGTCTCTCAAAGAAGGTTCCAGGCATGCGGCGCTTTCCTGTGAAATGTGCCACAGCGGCATCAAGGAACATTTGCAGAGTTTTCAGAACAAACCGGTAACGGCCATCGACCAGGCCGTCTGTGGCAACTGCCACGGCAATCAGGCCGAAAGCCTCATGAGAATCAACTATTCGGCGCAGGCCCGCAAGGAAAAAGGCATGCCTGCCGGCCGCTCTCCTCTGCAGGAAAAACTGCTGGCGCCGCACGGTTTTACAAAAGAACATAACGAACCTCGGGCGCATGTTTTCATGGTCACCGACCAGTTTGCGGTTGACCGCTTTATTGGCGGACGATTCCAGTACAAGAAAGGGTTTGCCGGCATCAATCAAACCGGTAAGACCTGGGATGTCCTGTATGACACGGGCAAGGAACTGCCCGAGACCGCCAAAGCCGGTAACGCCACCTGCATCAAGTGCAAAACCTCCGATCATATTCTTCAATGGAAATATATGGGAGACAAAGATCCGAAAGCCAGGTGGGACCGTGGCTCCGACATTTTTGCCTTCTCCAAGGCAACGCAAAATCCCATGGGCTGCATTCAGTGCCATGACGCGCATGGCGCGGCGCCCCGGGTGATTCGCGACGCGCTTATTGACGCGATCGACAAGGACGGAGCAAAAACCTTTGCCGTAAACGGTAAGACGGATATGAAGGTCATCGATTTTCGCGGCTTCCGGAAAATCGGTGTCATGAGCAAGACCGATTCCCGGATGATGTGCGCCCAGTGCCACGTCGAGTACGCCTGCAATGCCGGATTTGAATTTGATACCGGCAAGAAGGTCGGCTATGACGACCGGCGCACCAACCATTACCCACTGAAAAACGCCAACGATATTTTGGCGCACTACAAGAAACTGAATTTCTATGATTTCAAACACGCCGTAACCGGCGCCAGATTGGTCAAACTACAGCATCCGGAAGCCGAAACCTACTGGGGCAGCACCCACGATAAAGCCGGCATCCAGTGTCATCAGTGCCATATGCCGAAAGTAAAGGATAAGGGTGGAAAACTCTATACCAATCACGGCGTCATCCGTCCCATCCAGTCGATCAAGGATGCGTGCCTGGGCTGTCATCCCAATTCCACGGAGAAAGAAAAACATTATCAGATTGAGACGGCCCAGAACTATATCAAGGGTAAGATGCGCAAGGCGGAATACTGGCTGGCGAAATTAATTGATACGTATGATACCGCCAGGAGAGCCGGCGTTCCGGAAGCGGCGCTTGCCGAGGCCAGGGAAAGACACGAAGAGGCGCATGTTCTCTGGGAATGGTGGACGGCGGAAAACAGCGACGGCTGGCACAACCCGGAACTCGCCAGAGAGAGTCTGACCGCGTCCGTCATCGCATCGAAGAAGGGCGTGGATGCCCTGAACAAAGCCATGGGAGCCAAATAAATGCAAACGGTGGCCTGCTGGGGAGATACGCTTCCCATTCAGCAGGCCACTCGTTAGAATCAGGTTGCCGGCTCCGTTGACCAGTTTCTTAAAGAATCTTGTCCAGCCACTTCATGACCACCTCGGCAATGACGGCGTGCCCGCATTCATTGGGATGTCGGGTATCTTCAAGAAGCAGGTCGCTGCTTTGCAAATGATGTTCTTCCAGATAACCGGCCCAGTAGGAATGGACGGGAATCAGCTCACAGCTCAAATCCGATGCGACAATCCTCAAAGATCTGTAAAAAATGCAGACGGCGTCCATGTCGTGCGGATTCTCAAAGGCCTGAGATGTCGCCAGGAAGATGAACGGATTGCAGCGCTCCTTAGCCGTCTTAACCATGCGCACGATATTTTCCTGAAACTCGGAGCGGTATACATACTGGAAAGCATCGTCAACGCCAAAATGAATGAGCAGGATATCGGGGGCGGCTCCCTCCAAATCCTCTTTGAATGTTTCGATGCCGTCAAAAGAAGTTTCCCGAAATCCGGATCGGTTGATCACCTCGATTCCCTTCTCGGAAAGGGACATCTTCAGGATATCTGCGTAACCTTTGTGTACGCCATATCCCGCAGCGATGCTTCCGCCCCGAATGAGCATTTTCATCACTATCCCTCCATCAAAACATGACTTGCCGGGTATTTTACCATCAAAAGGCTGGTATTGGATAGCACCAATATGCTCTGCAAAAATGTCCGTCACCGCAATAACCTGATGACGATGCCATCGCGCATTGAATATTTTACAGGCAAGAAAAGTTGTTTTCCGTCCCCCCCGGAAGAAAATCATCTTGACTCATCTTTTGGCCTGTGTTTAATTTTCTCATATTTACTCACTTTACTTACACTTACTCACTCTGTTTCTAACGGCTTTTCTTGATAACTGACAGATAAAGGAAGAATAGATCATGAGCAACAACCAGGAAATAACCGAACTTCAAGATATCCTCCGATTGCAAAAAGGGCTGCAGGACATCACCAACTGCATTAATGCCGCCCAAAACATAAAGCAAATTGTTCTGGACGCACGCCCCAGAATCAGCGAGCTTTTCCATGTGGAAGCGGCCCATGTTTACGTCATGGCCGGCAAAGAGAAAAGAGAGATTTTCACGATTATCTCGGCAGGCGATCAAATGAGAGAGAGGAGAACCGCCGTCAGCAATCATACGATTCCCGGTTATGTCGCCAACACGGGCAAGATGATCAAAATCACCGATTTCAGCAATAACCTGCAATTAAACCGGTATTCGGACCTTCTTCTGGAAACCAGCGCCGACAGCCGTTTCGGACTTCCGGTCAAACAGATTCTGGCCATGCCGGTTATTTACGGCGGTGAAGTTCTGGGCGCCATTGAAGTCATCAATAAACTGGGCGGCGCCGACGATTTCAAGGATGAAGAACCGGTGCTCCTGCAGGAGATCGCCGACGTGCTGGGCATTGCGCTTTACAACCAGCAGCGGATGGACCCCAAAGTCAAAAAATCGAAATTCAGTTTTCTGGTTTCCAACGATCTGATCACGGAAGAAGATCTCAATGCAGCACGCGAAGAAGCCCGATCGGGCAAAGAGCCGCTCGAAAATGTCATGATGAAAAAATACAACATCACCAAAAATGACATCGGCCAGTCCCTGGAGTTTTTCTATCAATGCAAGTTTTTTTCTTTTGATCCCAAAACGACCATTCCCGGCGATCTGATCAAAAATCTGAAAAAAGAATACCTCACCAGGGAGGTCTGGGTACCCCTTGAAAAAATCGAAAAAGGGGTTCGCGTTCTGGTTGATGATCCGCAGAACATCCTCAAACGCGATGCCATTGAGAGTCTGCTGAAATCGAAGAACGTTCGCTACGACGTTGCACTGAAAGACGATATTCTGAAATACATAGAATTCTTTTTCCGGTCGGATTCCGAGGAATCGACCTTCACCGATCTTCTGGGCAGGCTGGAAAGCGCTGAAGGAGCCCAGGAAACCGATGAAGGGGATGAAGGTATCCGCGAATCCGACAGCGCGATTATCCAACTGGTCAATAAGATTATCAACGATGCCTTTGCCCGCCGGGCTTCCGATATTCATATCGAACCGGATGTCATCGATAAAAATGTTCTCGTGCGATACCGGATCGACGGCGAATGCGTTTTATTTCAGACACTGCCGTACAGTTATCGATCCGCCATTATTTCCCGGATCAAGATCATGTCCAACCTGGATATTACCATTAAAAGACTGCCTCAGGACGGCAAGATCAAATTGAAGAAACCGGGCGTCGGAGAAATTGAACTCCGCGTCGTCACAATCCCCACGCAGGGCGGCGTGGAAGACGTGGTAATGCGTATTCTGGCTAAAGGCGACACGCTGCCTTTGGAGGCCATGCAGATGACGCCCCGAAATTACCGGGAACTTTTAAAAATCTGCGAAAAACCTTACGGAATGATTCTCTGCGTCGGCCCCACGGGCTCCGGAAAAACAACGACGCTTCATGCATTGCTGAGCCATATCAACAAGCCGGACCGTAAAATCTGGACGGCGGAAGATCCCGTCGAAATTACGCAGCGCGGATTGCGCCAGGTGCAGGTGCATCCCAAAATCGGCTTTGATTTCGCCACGGCCATGAGGGCGTTCCTCCGCGCCGATCCTGATGTCATCATGGTGGGTGAAATGCGCGATTTCGAGACGGCCAAAATCGGCGTCGAAGCGTCGCTCACGGGACATCTGGTGTTGAGCACGCTGCACACCAACAGCGCGCCGGAAACTATTTCGCGTCTTCTGGATATGGGCATCGATCCGCTCAACTTCGCGGATTCTCTGCTGGGCGTTCTGGCGCAGCGTCTGGTGCGTACGTTATGCGACAAGTGCAAAGAAGCTTACAACCCGCCCCGGGAAGAATACGACCAAATCGTCGAAAGCTACGGCACAGAGCAGTTCTCGAAACAAAACATCCCTTATTCCGATAATCTGAAACTCTATCGTCCCAGAGGGTGTGACGCGTGTGACAAGACCGGCTACAGGGGTCGGATCGGCATCCACGAACTGCTGATCAATACGGATGAAATTAAGAAGCGGTCCATTGAGCGGCGGGAAAGCATCGACGTGATACGCAACATCGCCCTGTCGGAAGGCATGCTGACACTTTATCAGGACGGCATCTTAAAAGCTTTTCAGGGCGTAACCGACATCAAGCAGGTGCACAGGGTCTGCATGAGCCGTTAGTGCAGCGCGTCATGAATCCCTTTGCATAGCCTAACGATGCAGCATAGCAGAGCATGGGATCGCAACCTCTTGTTCTAAAAAATTGCCGAACACGGCACATATTTTTTTGCAAAAACAAAAGCCCCGGTTCTCATGATGAGAGCCGGGGCTTTCAGATTTCAATCCACCTGATGCCGTTAGTCAATCTTGCCTATTTTTAAGACCAGAGGCTTCAGGGTCATGCCGTGATATTTGCCGGCTTTCTTGACCAGCTCAACATCGGCCTGATTTCTAGCCCACCAGACGTAAAGGTCGGCCGGAGTGAATTTCCCGTCTTTCACGGTCTGATAAGCGGTCGTGATATAAATGCGTCCCGCATTGCTTAAACCATGCATCTCGACGGGATACCTATCTCCTAAAATCGGCATGACTTTGGAAAACGCCGCTCGAACCGCATAGACGTTATCCTGAGATCCGGCCGCGACAATGGCCTTGGCCAGAGCGTGCATCGCGGTATAATGGAACACGGCTTCCCACGTATTGTTCTTCTTATATTGCGCCCGGTATTTTTGATCAAATACCTTCGCCGAAGGAATGGGAATGCTTTGCACCGTCGCCGACCCGATTGTATTTTCCATCAGCTTCGTTCCAAGAAGATTCTGCGAAAGATCTTCAAGCTTGGCCTGACCCAAAACCAGGAATCCGCCTTTGTAACCCATATTGCGCGCCTGTTCAATGACCAGCGCGGTGGTGCCCGACGGTCCGCCGATCAGCATAACGTCGGGCTTGGTGGCCAGTGCGGCTTTCAGGGGTTCCACGAAGTCCGTTCGTGTGTAATAGTTAACGGCTTTGTTCGCCGTGATTTTACCACCCATTTTTTCCCAGTTGGCTTTGAAAGCCTGACGCCATTCATCGCCGTAATCTCCGAACGTCACAACCATGGCCGCTTTGCGCCAGCCTCGCGCCCAGGCCATCTCGGCGTATACCTGCGCTTCAACGGTCAGAAGCGGCGTAAAGACGATCAAAAGATTATTTTTAAGTTCCGTGACTTTGGAAGACCCCGTATATCCCATGACGATAAATTCGCCGCACTTTTCTTCATTCATTTTCAGGAGGGCCGCCGTGGTGGTGGAGACGGGATTAAAGATGGCCAGCGCTTTTTTATCTAAAAGTTCACGGGCGTTTTCCGTCGCAAGAAAAGGACTCACTTTGTCATCCATTCGTTCCAGCTTAAACTTCCACTTCTGCCCGTCGGCCGTAATGCCGCCTGCGGCATTGAGTTCCTTAATGGCCATGTCCAGACCATTGACGCAATCCTGACCATATTCGGCTGCGGGACCGCTCAGCGGCCCCGTAAATCCAATCACAAGTTCCGCGCCCAGGACGGATGTACTCCACAAAACCATTGAAGCCAGCGCCAGTATCCATGGAATTTTTTTACAATGCCTCATCTTTTCCTCCTCCTCATGATTAGAGATTTAGTCCATATCCGGCATAACGGTATTCTTATATATCCTGCAATCTGTCGATAGCCTTCCGGGAAGACAAAACCAGACTTTCATGCTCCGGCGCCTTTTTAACCATGCCGGACAGCGTTTTGGAATTTTCATACCCTTTGGATTTAGGCGCAGTCCTGGCGGCAGCCGATTCCTGTTCGTGTTTTTCCACTTTCGCAGTTGGCGCCGCTGCGGCGGCGGCCGGACCATTCATTTTCGTTCTCAGAATATTAACGGTTTGCACCAGTTCTCCGACGGCATCGTCGGCGTCCCAATCCAACTGTTTGCTGAACTTGCCTGCGGCATAGTCTCTCAAGACGCCCGCCGTCTGCGAAATCGGCTCAACAACATGATGATTCATCATACTTTTGATGAAAACGGGAATCAGAAATACGCTGCACACCATCAGGACGGCGAGCACCACAAGAACCGCAAAAAACATGACTCCGGATGAACCACCCGGATCGCCCGCCTTGCTTTCCAGCAAGGCCAGTTCCATTAAAAGCCCGCTTGCAGCTTCCATCTTTTCATTGGCCGCGATGAGATAGGCCGCGCCGGCGCCCGCAGGGGCAAGCTTCATGAATCTCACCGCCGACTTCTGATATTCAGTCAGATTACC
The DNA here is from genome assembly GCA_963682105.1 of Smithellaceae bacterium. Classification (GTDB taxonomy): domain Bacteria; phylum Desulfobacterota; class Syntrophia; order Syntrophales; family Smithellaceae; genus UBA8904. The sequence goes on along the minus strand of OY821638.1, from coordinate 3,920,781 downwards.
CTGAATGCCCTGAAAGAATTTCTTTTGTTCCGAACCGATATCGGATTCCAGCAGTTTCTTGACCGCCGTGATGTCTTCATTAATCAGAGCCGCCTGCTGATCGGAAAATCTCTCAATCTCCTTCTTGTCCTGATTGGACACGACCATGCTCTGTATTTTATACAAATTTGTTTGAATCAAAGAAATGTTTTTTAATAGCTTTATGGTCAGTTGACCGGATTTTGCGCCGCTTAAACCATTCTCCGATGAAAATTTAATTGCGACGATTCCGACGGCGGCAACGAGAATAATGACGGCAATCAGAATCAACATCTGCATGGATAGCTTTTTTTGCCCGGATTTTAAGTCATTGCTTGAATTCATAGCGCGATTGAATACCCCCTCATCCTGAAGTTATAATGATCATCACTGTATAAATACAGTCAACTCTCATCAAATCGACTTTATGACTCTACTTTTACGACAATAGTATATTCGGGTACTTGATCTGAACGATCGCGCCTTTTGATTTTTTGCCAATCAACGGCTTGATCCATAAACCGTCAGAATTTTTTAGCGATTGAAGATACTTGCGGCGTTTCTTGTTGTCAAGACAATTTTAGACAATTTTAGATATTTTTCAGGACGCCGTCGCCGCAATACTATTCTCTCGTCCCGTGGTCATTTGCTCAAAATGAATTGTTCATCTTGATTCATTTCAAACACCATGATATGGCAGGAACACACTTAAACTATTGACGGCAAAGGAATTTAAGACGGCATCCAATTTCGGCACAACTCTTGCTAAGTTCATTTCGGGCGCATAGAGTTGACTGAGATTAAACAATTACAGTGGTGCATTATGAAAGACTTACATAAATTCGACATATACGGAGCGCAATCTCATTCCCCCGGCAATCAACAAAAAGATGGCCCAAAGGCAGAGCGTGTCAAAGAGGTCTTGATCGTCGATGATGAAGAGCCGCTATTACTGACCATCGCCGAAGGGTTAAGCATCTATAAAAAATATTTTAACTTGCTGACGGCCACCAACGGCGCCGATGCCGTTAAACTCCTGAAATCCTCACCGGTCATCGACCTGGTGGTGACGGACTTGAGCATGCCCAAAATGGACGGGTTTGAACTGCTGGCTTACATGAACAGAAATTATCCTCAAATCCCCGTGATTCTGATGACAGCGTTCGGCACGCCGAAAATTGAAGAAATCGTCAACAGCATGGGCCTCTTCCGTTACCTGGAAAAGCCGTTGGACATCAACAGCATTGCGGAAAATATTTTTGCGGCGCTGGACATTAAACCGGGTGCGGCCATGCCCGGAACAAGACATTTGCAGGATATAGGTTTGAATGAGTTGGATTATGCATCCGGAGGAATCGCTGCAAACTATTATAAGAAAACGATGCCGTAATTCATGATCATGTTTAGAATAGAGGAATGCTTATGGGTGGATCCGTGAAAAAAGACATCAAACTGATCATCGACAACGAAGATGCGGAAAATGCGCCTTCGGCCGAAGCCGGAATCAAGGATGAATTGCAGCGCTGGCCTCTTTTCGGTCTTTCTGTCGGCAGCTTCCTGCAGGTCATTGCCATGGAGCGGCAAACCTGTATCATGGAAGTTTACCTCAACTCGGGCCACTTCGGACACTTTTGTTTTGTGGAGGGTCAGCTTTTCGATGCGGTTTGCAATGATCTGGACGGAGAAACGGCCGCCATGGAAATGATCGCCTGGGAAAATGTCCGCCTGAACATCAAACAAATCCTCAACACCAGCAGCGTGATCAGAAAAATCGACAAAAATCTCATGCTGCTTTTAATGGAAAGCACACGGCGCCGCGACGAGATCATGAACGCCGGTGAAGATATGGACATGGAAGATGCGGAAGACATCGAAGCACTCGATGACGTGGAAGCGGTCGTCGACGATGCAGACCGGGCAAAGTTTGATGCCTGCCTGAACCTTTTAAGCAACGAAATGGGCGATGCCCTGACCGCCGCAACCATATCCAAAATCGATGAAGACAAAGTGCTGTCGACGTATCAAACGACTGCAGAGACGGCCAGAGCATTTTTGCGATTAACCAAGTTCATGAAAAATGCGTTCGAGACCAGATCAACGGTCATCCTGGGCGATCATTACGTGCTGGATTTGAAAGACCGGAAACTCCTTGTGGCGTTGATCATCGGCGAGTATCAGTGGTGCGTCGTGTTCAATGGCGTCAAGTGCACGCTGGGCCTCTTCCGTAACGTGATTATGCCGAAGGTCATTCGAGCTTACAATGAAATGAATTTATAACCACGGAAAGGAGTTTCCATGAATATCCAGAAATTGAACGTATGCATGGACATCTTGAAAAAGGATTTGGGTGAAGGATTCGTCGCTTCCTGCATCATCACGACAGACGACGGGCAGGTGCTTTTGGCCAGCGAGCAGGCCAACGTCGCCGAAGCAACGTTACTCAACGACGCCACCGCCCTCATACGAAATGCATTGAAAACCTATCCGGCGGAACTGGGAAACTATTATTACATAGATGTCGCCGGAAGCATGGCGATTCTCGTGATTCCGTTTGGTGAATTCCAGTGGACGGTCACCATCAACAAGAAACTGGTCAAACTGGGGCTTTTATTGAATGTCGTCCTGCCGGCCATTATCAATGCTTTTGAGGATGCGGTTGTTTCTTAAGTCTTATGGAGGAGAAGAAAGGGCATGGGAGAAAAGTTGGTTCGCATTTTTGAGATAGTTCAGGAACAGGCAGGCCTCAAAGGCCGTATGTCGCTTGCCACCCGAACAGGCATCTCGCTTACTCGGGCGAGTCAGATAAAAGATGCCGAAGATGTGGTAAAAAGGATGAAGGATGTGGCGAGTTCCATCCTTGAAAAAAATTCATAAGTATTATACGGGGATTATAAATTTAAGTTAAATGAAATAACGACCGATAAGACCCAATGGTTTACTTCCTGCGTTATGGCGAATGTTCAAGTCCGCGGTTTGACAGGAAGTAAATATCAATGGGACGTTATCCATTTACGTCCGCAACGAAAGACTTTAACGCACCGGACAGAGGAAATTCAAATATGATTTTAGGCCAAAAGCAACTCGACAAAATTCATGATACGTTAAATGAAAATCTCATCGGATCAGGTGTTCAGAGCGTTATGCTGATTGATACGGCCGGCAACGTTATTGCATCTGTCAATAACGGAAATGAATCTATTGACTTATATTCTCTTGCCGCCCTGGCCGCCGCCAACTTCGGCGCCATGAGCTGTATGGCCAGGATTGTCGGAGAAGATGAGTTCTCTCTTCTGTTTCACAAAGGCGAGAAGGAAAATATTTATTTCTGCAAGGTCAACGAAGAGCTGCTTTTGGTGAATATTTTCAACAATCAGCTTTCACTGGGCTTTCTTCGGCTCAAAATGTCGAAAGTTGTGGAAGAATTACTGGATGTATTAACGTTATAATAAAGGCGCGTACTACGATGAAATTAAGTGCAGCCAAAAGAAAAGCATAAGATAGCAGGGGGTAGTTCATTGGCGTTCATAAATTTGAAAGATAAGGTTATTCAAGCCAAGATTGTTTATTATGGCCCGGGCCGATGTGGTAAAACGACGAATCTTGAATATATTTACGACAAATGCCGCACTCAGGTCAACTCTGAGATGGTCACAGTCAAAACGCAGGGCGACCGGACGCTCTTTTTTGATTTTTTCCCGTTTGATATGGGAAAGATCAACGGATACGATGTCAAAATTCAGCTCTACACCGTCCCCGGTCAGGTCAAATATAATTCCACGAGGCGGCTTGTTTTAAAAGGCGTCGACGGTGTTGTTTTCGTGGCGGACTCCGCCGTTGAACGTAGAAGCAAGAATATTATCTCGATTCGCAACCTGGAAGAAAATCTGACACTATACAATAAAAACATCCGTGAAATCCCTCTTGTCATCCAGTATAACAAAAGAGATCTGGTTAAGCAGGGCATAGAAGTTCTGGACGTCGAAACCCTGGAGAGCGATATCAATGCAGAGTTGAAAGCTCCATCATTTGAAGCCAGCGCTGTAGAGGGGCAAAACGTTATCCTGACACTGAAAAAAATTATCTACTACACAATGTCGTCTCTGGAAAAGCAACTTAAACAGGAGCAATAACATGGCCAATCAAGAGGATTCCTCATTTCTTCAAGGAGTAGAAAATCGCCTCGACGCCCTTTTCGGCGAAGATTTCGGATCGCATGCCAAAGATAAAGAACCAGCCGTTCCTGAGCCAGCCGTTCCTGAACCGGCCGTCTTGAAACCCGTCGCTCCCGAACCCGCCGTTCAGGACATTCCTGCGCAAACAGAAGTTGCTGCGGACTTAAAGGAAGATATCCGGGAAATTCCCATTGTCAAAACCCCCGGTTTCGAATCAGCGTTATCGGCAGATAAGGTTCAATCCCAGGACAAATCAACCTTCATTACCGAAATTGAAAAACGTTTTTCGGCAATTTTCGGCGAAGACGAAAAAGAAACAAGTTTCGCTAAAGCAGTGGAAAAGCCTGCAGTGGTTCCGGACATAGAGGCGCCGTTCAAATCTGATTTTATACCGGAAGCGCCTCCGGTGCGCATGCCGGAACCCATTGAGGATATGGCGGCGCCGGTTAAACCCGTTTTTGCCGATGAAGCGCCGCAGATACACGTTTCAGAGCCTGCATTGAAGCCCCCGCCTCAGGATATCCCGGAAATTTTGATTGATACGACGATTTTTGAAGCAAAAACCGAACAGAAAGCGCCCAAAGAAGAAATCATCTCGGAATTTGCCGCGCCGATGTCATCCATTTATAATTCCCCATTGAAGGATATGAAAAGCATCGTTCTTTCGATTGAATGGGAAATCAGCGATCATATTCTTGAGCAGTTCGATGAAGAAGTCAATAAACTCTATCTGCTTTATACAGGCAACCGCATCATCCAGGGCTTCCTGAGGATACTGCGTTTTCTGGGCAGATACATCCGGGTTCGCGGCGTCATTTCCAATCAGGATTCCATCAATTTACTGCTTTCCGTATACGATCATCTCGAAAGCGTCATGATCTCCGAGGCAATGACGGAAGCCAGAAAACACATCATCCTGATTGACAACATTAAAAAATACAGAACGTGGGTCGAAACAACGGATATCGAAACCGGCGCAGAAGCCATGATGCCCAAACCCCGGATTGAAGAAGTCCCGGCGCCTGTTGAAACGCCGGCCTTTGAGATTCCCTCACTTCAGGTCAAACCGCCCGAAGCCGTTGAAGAACCCATCGTCATGGCTGAGCCGATGCGGTTGCAACTGGAGGAAAAAGAGGAAATCCCCTTCGCCATTAAGGAACCGGATATTCCGCTTGCGGCCCAGCCTGTCGTCGCCGATCAGCCAGTGTTGAGCATGCAGGCCCAAAATGTGATTATGGAGGCCATGAAAGGCATGCCGGTTGATGATGCCGTAAAATATGCGGTGGAAAGAATACACAACATTTATCAGGCCGAACTGGATGCGCTCAAGGAAGAGATCCGCGTCCTGAGAGACAGTCGATAAACAAAGCTTAAAGGAAGACACGGTTAAATGGTAATATTTTGCGAGGAATGCGGAGAAAAATACGTTGTTGAAGATGATGAGATAAAAGGTTCGGCCATGCTTTTCATCTGTAATGTTTGTAACGACATCATCCGTATTCCGGCGCGAGAACCGGTAAATAAAAAAAATCAACGCGAGGAAATAAGTAGCCAGGCGGAAAACATTTGAAGCAGTCGGTTCAAATGCATCAGAATGCCAATTAAACTGCTACGGAAGGACTCTTTAGATGGACAACAAAAGTGATTTATTTGATTTGAAGAGAGAAAAGCAGGAGCTCGATTCTTTCCTGTCGACCATTGCCGGAACGGACGCACCGTCTGTTAATCCCGCCAAAAACACTGTTCCGGTCCAGGAACCCATTCCGGTGCAGGAAGTCCGACAGGAGGAAGATATCCCGGTATCGGAAGTTCCCCGGCCAAGACCGCTTGCCTCGGCGCCTAAACTTGAAGAAGCTTTCATTCAGCCCGCATATCATGAAAAACCTGAGCCCCAGGCAGCTGATATCAAACCGGTCAAGCCGATCGAAGAGGAGGAAATAAAGCTACAGATGACTTCGTCGTTTCTGCCGCCGGTGGTGGAGAAAAAAGAAGAACCTCTTCCGAAAATTCTTGATATTCAGGAATCCCGGGAACCGGAAAGACCCAGGGCGCCTGAACCTTCCTACAGGGATAGTTTTGAAGAAGAAGCAAAATCGCAACCGTTGCCCCCGGAAGAAAAACCTCTGCTCGCCGACATTGAACAAGAAAACAAAACCGTTGAAGAGGCGCTGTATGAAACCGCCCCGGAAGAAAAAAAATCGGGTAAGGGCAAACGGACGGGTCTTTTGATTCTTCTGGTGATTGCTTTAATGGCCGGTGCGTTCTGGATGTATTCGGGACAAGTCATGAATTCGGCCAAATCCATCCCCGGCGTGGGAAGCTTAATCAGAAGCATCGTCTCCGTCGAAAAGGACGTCAATCTGATCAATGTGCGTCAGAGACTGATGGAAAACAAAAAAACGGGCAAAAGCATGCGGGTCATCGAAGGCACAGCTTCAAATGTCTCGTCTCAAACCATCTCCAACATCAAAATTGCGGCAAAACTTCAGGACGCCTCAGGCTCGGAACTCATTATGATGGAATCCATCGCCGGCAATGTTTTAACGGATGAAAAGCTGGAAAATCTCGATGCCGGCGCAATCAAGGCAGCCCTGCTAACCGCAAGAGGACCGGTGGACAAGATCCCGCCCAGAGGCCAGATACCGTTTATGATCGTCTTTACCGGCGAACCGGCGGGCGTGTTCAAGATGTCCGTCACACCGGTTGACTTTACCAAGCAGTAACAACTTCAAGGGATTCCATCCTGCTTGCGGGTGGAATCCCTTGCAATCTCTCACGTCATATCACTTGGCTTAATTCCTGAACAAACATCAAGATCCGCCGGACAAGCGGCATAAAAACGACTTCTCTTGCAGGAGGAGACGAAAACTCAGACCGCTTTTGCCTCCTGCAGCAGCGCCGCAATTTGCACATCCTTATCCTGCCACAGATCCTGCACCCACTGCTGGAATTGCGCCTGGAATGCCTTATCGCTTTCATAATCCCGGTGTAAAAAATGCTGCGGTATTTCCATGGATGAAAAGCGCACGACAACTTTTCGGACCCGGCCGCACAAAAATCCCCAGAAAGTCGGGATCCCTTCCGGGTAAACAATCGTCACGTTCAGCAGAGAATGAAATCTATCGCCCAGCACGCTCAGCGCCAGCGCAATGCCGCCCGCCTTGGGCTTCAGGAGATACTGGTAAGCCGTCTGCTGTTTTAAATGTTTGGCAGCGGTGAACCGGGTGCCCTCCAGAAAGTTCATGACGCTCGTGGGCATCAGATAGAATTTCTCGCAGGCTTTGCGGGTCGTTTCAAAATCCTTGCCTCTCTGTTCGGGATGCTTTTTCAGATACTCGGCGCTGTGGCGGCGCAGAAAGGGAAAATCCAGCGCCCACCAGGCCAGCCCCATGAGCGGCACCCAGATGAGTTCCCTTTTCAGGAAAAATTTCATCAGCGGAATGCGCCGGTTCAAAAGCTTCTGCAACACAAAAATATCCGCCCAGGACTGATGATTGCTCACCACCAGATACCAGCCCTGATAATCGAGGTCTTCATTGCCCTGAACGTCCCAGACGGTTTTCTGTGTCAGATTCATCCAGCGGACATTGCCGGCAATCCAGTTTTCCGCAATCCACAGCAGGATTTTGTCAATCGGTCGACGCAAAAACGCAACCGGCAGCAGGAATTTCAAGAAAGAAAAAAAGAATAAAATGGACACCCAGAAAACAACGTTCAAAATCAGAAGAGACATGGACACAGCGCCGATCAGCCAGTGCGGCAGAAAATTCAACATTTTATCCCCCCTCAATACAGATTCTGACCCGCATAACACTTGTTGCCGGATAGGTCAAAGTATTCCTTTGACTCCACACTCGTTTTCATAAAATTCAGAATGGCAATCTACGTTTTGTTGCTGTAAAAGCGTGTCATGAAAAAGAACTCAGCGTCTCCCAGACCTCCGGAATGGATTGTCTATATCCTGCGCTGTTCCGACGGCAGTCTTTACACCGGTGTCACGAATTCCCTCAAAAGACGAATCGAGAGCCACAACCGGGGCACGGCTTCCAAATACACCAGATCGAGAAGGCCGGTGTCCCTGCTGGCGACAAGCGCCGCGATGAGCCGGGGCGACGCCTTGCGCCTGGAAATCAGGATTAAAAGACTGCCAAAAGCAAACAAAATCGACGCACTGAAAACCCCGGCTATCCACTTGCGTGCGGTGGAAAAATAATCATCGCCGAAATTATTCTTGACATTTCCGGAAAAATATTTAACCATTCGGTTAAACCATACGGTTAAACTGTTTGGTTTAATCAGGACCGACTGAAACGCAGGCGACAGCCTGATGGATGGAGAAAAAAATGATGAACATCAAAAGCCGGCGCCTGGCGGCTTTGCTTGCGGCGTTGCTCCTGCCTTTTACAGGCTGGGCCGCGGAAGCTCTGACCCTGGAAGACAGCATCGGAATCGCACTGAAGAACAGTCTGACGCTGGGCATCGCGCGGGAGGGCGTGAAAAGCGCGGAATCCCAGAAGCGGGAAGCAGCCACGGCCTTTCTGCCGAAGCTCAGCACGTCATACAGCTATACGCGTCTCAACGAGGAGCCCGGATTCTATTTTCAGGGCATTCCGCCGCTGGTCCCGGCCGGGGTGATGAACACCGGAACGAAGAATAACTATAACTGGGGGATTGAAGCCAGACAGCCTCTTTTCGCCGGCGGCGGAATTCTCGCCGGTTATCAGGCGGCTAAAATCGCCGAAGACGTCGCCCGGGTTGAGGAATCGGCAACGTATCAACAAGTCGTTCTGGAAGTGAAAATCTCTTATTTTCAGATTCTGCGGGCAAAAAGAATTCAGGAAACGGCCCGGCAATCGGTGGAGATGTTGAGCGCGCACCTGGAAACGGCGCGCAATTTTTATCGTGTCGGCTTGATTCCGAAAAACGATCTACTGCAAGCCGAGGTGGAACTGGCCAATGGAAAGCAGGCGCTTGTCCGGGCGAAAAACGCTGTGGAGCTGGCCAAATCACGGTTCAATACCGCTTTGAGGCGCGATATCTCGGAGGCTGTGGACATTGAAGACATTCTTTCATATCGTCCCGTCGCACAGTCCTTTGAGGAATGCCTGACGACGGCCAGACGGAGCAGGCCGGAGCTGAAAATATCCGAACTCAAGGTTGTCCAGGCCGGGAAATGGGTGCGCGCGGCGCAAAGTGAATATTTCCCCGCCATCAGCGTCTCCGGAAATTACACCCGGTTCGGCGACCATCCGTCCGTTTCCGGCAGCGATTATAAAGACAGTGAAAGCTGGTCGGCAACGGCGGTGGCCAGTTGGAATTTCTGGGAATGGGGCAAAACAAAGTTTCGCGTGGAAGCCGGCAGGGCGAAAGAAAAGCAAGCCGCCGATTCGGCAAAAGAATTGAGCGATAAAATCAGCCTGGAAATCAAACAGGCCTACCTGACGCTTCAGGAGGACGCCAGCCAGATTGAAGCTTCGCAGAAAGTCATCGAGCAGGCCAGCGAGAATTTTCGCATTTCCGAGGCCAGATACCGGGAAAAAGTGGCCCGATCCACCGAAGTGCTCGACGCTCAAACCTTGCTGACCAAAGCGGGGGCGGATTACGCCAATGCGCTTGGCGATTATCATATCAGTTACGCAAAACTGCAAAGAGCCATGGGGATCATTAAATGAAAAAGGATAAAAGCATGGATGCTCCGGAAACAACGGCGGAAAAGATTTTTGCGGCGGCGCGGGCGGAATTTGCCGAAAACGGCTACAGCGGAACCCATATGGATGCCATTGCCAAACGCGCCGGAGTGAACAAGGCCACGCTGTATTATCAGATCGGCGACAAGGATACGCTTTACGCCGCCGTCATTCACCAGATTCTGGGCGGCATTGCCGGAGATATTGGGCAGGCGGTCGCCCGTGCAAATTCACCCGAAGAAAAACTGACCGCTTATATCCTGACGCTTGCCCGGGCCGCGGGGAAAAACCCCGAGCTGCCGTCCATTATGATGCGGGAAGTCGCATCGGACGGCGCTCACCTGCCGCGGGTGGTCATGGAGGATGTCGCTTCCGTTCTGACGATCCTGATCGGAATCATAGAAGACGGCAAAAAGAAAGCTTGCTTTGCCGATATTGGATTTTTTCTTGTTCACAGCATGATCATAGGAACCCTTCTTTTCTTCGAAAAGGTCTCGCCGATCAAAGACCGGCAATCGTGGCTGCCGGACACGGTCAAACGTTACGACAGAAAGATGAAAGGATCAACGGGAGAGGAAGTGGCAAAACTTGTTCTCAAGGCCATCAGAAAAGAAACCGGAGGAAAATCTTGAAAAAGAAAATTATCATCATCTTATTCGTCCTTTTTTTAATCGGCGCCGGGGCGTTTGTCTACTTCGGCCGCCAGAGCGGCCATCCCGATGAACTCTTTTTCTCCGGTACGATAGAAACCACCGAGGCCAATCTCTCCTTCCAGGCGCCCGGCCGGATCGCGACCGTTTATGTGAAAGAAGGCCAGGCCGTAGCCAAAGATGCGCTGATTGCCGAACTGGACCGATCGGAGTATCAGACACGCTATGATCAGGCCGAAGCCAATCTGGAACGCGCCCGGCAGGCCCAAAACCAGGCCCGGATCATCCTGACCACATATCAGAAAACACTGCCGGCGGAAGTATCCCGCGCACAGGCCGGCGTGAAAAGCGCGCAGGATCTGCTGGACGACGCACGGAAGAACTACCGGCGCTATGAAGACCTTTTCAAACAGGACGTTGTCACCGAAAAAGAGCGCGACGCCATGAAGCTCGCCTACGATGTGGCTCAATCGCGTCTGACCGAAGCCGAATCTCTTCTGAAACTCGCCGAAGGCAACCTGACAAAAATAGATGTCGCCCGGCAGGATATTGAAACAGCCGCCGCACAGGTGGCGGTGGCCCGCGCCGCTCTGGATCAAGCGGACGTCCAGCTTGGCTATACCCGCCTGAAATCCCCCATGAACGGCGTAATCACAAGCCGCAATATTGAGCCCGGAGAGACGGTCACCGCCGGAAGAGAAGTTCTCACCGTGGCCGATCTGGCGAGGGTGGACCTGAAAATTTATGTCCCGGAAACCCAGATCGGAAAAGTCAAACCGGGCGGGCCTGTGGAAGTTACAGTCGACACCTTTCCGGATAAAACCTTCGCCGGCACGGTGTCGTTTATTTCTCCCGAAGGCGAATTTACACCCAAAATCATTCAGACTAAAAAAGAACGGGTCAAACTGGTTTATCTGGTCAAAGTCTCCATTGACAATCCCAGCCGGGAGCTCAAAGCCGGCATGCCCGCGGACGCACGTCTGAAATAAAACCGGAGGCGCTCAGCATGGAAACGGCCCAAGCTTCTCTTTCAATGGTCGAGGTCAAAAACGTGTCCGTCCGTTTCAAAACGGTCGAAGCGCTCAAGCAGGTTTCCTTCAACGTACAACGGGGGCACATTTTCGGTCTGGTGGGTTCCGACGGCGCCGGAAAATCAACGCTGCTGAGGCTCATTGCCACCATGATGAAGCCGACCGAGGGCGAAATTTTCGCAGGCGGTCTGAATGTCGTCACCTGTAAAAATGCCGTCAAGCATCTGATCGGCTATATGCCGCAGCGCTTCGGGCTGTATACGGATCTGACGGTGGAAGAAAACATCGATTTCTTCATGGATATTTTTGAAGTTCCCCGCAATCAAAGAATCCGGCGCAAAGACCAGTATCTGGGTTTTTCCAATCTGCTGCCTTTTGTAGACCGTCCGGCCGGCCAACTGTCCGGCGGCATGAAGCAGAAGCTGGGCCTGGCCTGCGTCCTGGCGCATGAACCGCAGCTTTTAATTCTGGATGAACCGACCAACGGCGTGGACCCGGTTTCCCGCAGCGAATTTTGGGATATCCTCTTTCGGATGAAAGAGTCGGGCATGACGATTGTGGTTTCCACCGCATATCTGGACGAAGCGGAAAAGTGCGACCGGACGGCGCTTTTGCACGGCGGCGTTGTGTTGGATCTGAAGACGCCCGCCGACCTGCGGGGCGACTTTGAGACGCTGGAGGAAGCGGTGATTGCGCGTATTATGTCGGTGGACAAGGAGCTGGCTCATGATTCCTTCAGCATCTAACGCCATCGACATCCGTCACCTGGAAAAGAAATTCGGCGACTTTGTTGCGGTCAACAAGATTTCCTTCTCGGTGAAGCGCGGTGAGATTTTCGGATTTTTAGGCGCCAACGGATCGGGGAAGTCCACAACCATCCGCATGCTGTGCGGCATTATTACGCCCACGTCGGGTTCCGGAGAGGTCGCTGGCTACGACATTACGCGCCAACCCGAAGAGATCAAACACGCCATCGGCTATATGTCCCAGAAGTTCTCACTCTATGAAGATTTAACGCCTTACGAAAACCTTCGCTTTTATCTCGGCGTATACAACGTCAAAGAAAAACTCTGGAAAGAGCGCATCGACTGGGTTTTGACCATGACCCGCCTGCGGGACGCGCAAAACCGTCTGACGATGGAGTTGCCGCCGGGGCTTCGGCAGCGGCTGGCTCTGGGCTGTTCACTTCTGCACAAACCGGAAATTCTGTTTCTGGATGAGCCGACCTCCGGCGTAGATCCGATTACCCGCCGGCATTTCTGGGATTTCATCCGGCAGCTTGCGTCAGGCGGCATAACGGTTTTCGTGACGACGCATTATATGGATGAAGCGATGTTTTGCGAGCGGATCGTGATGATTAACGCAGGCAACATCGTGGCGTCGGGGACGCCTCCGGAAATTATCGCCGGCGCCTGCCCCGGCCGGGCGGACGCCGATCTGGGCGACGCTTTCGTTCAACTGATGATGAGGAATCCGGCGTGAAACGAAGAAGGCTTTTTGCCATTGTCCGCAAAGAATTTTACCATCTGATCCGGGATTACCGAAGCCTCTACCTGGCTTTTGCCATGCCGCTGATCCTGATCATTCTTTTCGGCTATGCGCTCAGCCTCGATGTGAACAACATTGAAACCGTCGTTATTGATCATGACCGGACGAAAACCAGCCGCGACTTTATCGGTAAATTAAGCGCCTCATCCTATTTTCGCATTATGGCTTACCGGGCGTCATCCCGGGAAGCGGTTGATGATCTGGATCACGGGCGCGCCGCCGTGGCCGTGATCATCGGGCCGGATTTTACCAGAACACTTGCCGCCGGGCGATCCGCCGAAGTCCAGGTGATTCTGGACGGCAGCGATCCGAACTTTGCCGGCATTGTCCGCGGCTACGTCACGTCCGTCACCGAACAATATAACGCGAATCTGCTTTTTCATTTCCTCAACCGGGAGGGACGAGAAAAAATCCGGCCGCCCGTGGAGGGCCGCATCCGCATCTGGTTCAACGAAGATCTGGAAAGCCGCAACTTCATCATTCCGGGGATCATCGCCATCATTATCATGATCGTCGGCGCGCTTTTAACGTCGCTGATCATCGCCCGCGAGTATGAAAACGGCACGATGGAAACCATCAAATCCCTGCCGGTCAATGCCCTGGAGTTTTACCTGGGAAAGGCTTTTCCCTATTTTTGCATTGCGCTCGTCGACGTGCTGGTGGCCATGATTATGGGGCAGGTCCTTTTCGGCGTGGTCATGAAAGGCAGTTTCTGGCTGATGCTGGGGGCGACATCGCTTTATGTGTGCGTGGCCATATCGCTGGGGCTTTGCATCTCGACGGCGACGAAATCGCAGATGGTCGCCAACCAGCTCGCCATCCTGATCACCTATCTGCCGTCGCTTCTGCTTTCCAATTTTGTTTTCCCCATCATCAACATGCCGGTTGTCTTGCAGGTTCTGACCTATCTCGTCCCGGCTCGTTACTACATTGATATTCTGGTCGGCGTTTATCTGCGCAATACCGGCTGGTCGCATCTGTGGCCGAGCATGGCGGTTCTGAGTGTATTTTTTGTCGTGCTCTCCCTTTTAAACTATCGTCTGCTTAAAAAGGAGGGCCTGTGAGCTTTTTGAGGATTCGGGAACTCGTGCGCAAGGAATTTCTCCAGCTCTTTCGCGACAAGCGAAACCGGGTGCTTCTGATTGTCGCTCCTCTGATTCAGTTGCTGGTTTTCGGATACGTGGTCAATTACGATATTCGCCATATCCGGCTGGCGCTGCTCGATGAATCCCGCACGACCCAGAGCCGGACGTTTGTCGAAAATTTCACGGCCGGCGGCATCTTTTCCGTCACGCAGTATCTTTCATACGACAGGGAGTTGACGGATCTCCTTCTCACCGGGAAAATCGATATGGCCGTCAAGATCCCCCGGGATTTTGCATCGTTGATCCGAAGCGGCAAAACAGCGTCCGTCCAGATTCTTGCGGACGGCTCCATGAGCAATATGGCCTCCATGCGCATCGCCTATGCGGCGACGGTCATCGACACGTTCAACCGCAAGACGCTTCGCGAGCTTTATCCGCAGCAGATGAGCTACGGGCGGATCGATGCGCGCATCCGCACCTGGTACAATCCGAACCTGGACAGTCAGTATTTCTTCGTTCCGGGCATCGTCTCGTTTCTCGTGATGCTGACGTCGCTCCTTCTGACATCCATTGCGATTATCCGGGAAAAAGAAATGGGCACGATGGAGCAACTCATCGTGACGCCGATCAAATCCTACGAGCTTATTCTGGGAAAAACGATTCCCTATATTCTCATTTCGCTTTTACAGATGATCATTGTCGTCATCTTTGCCATCTTCTGGTTTGAAATCCCCCTCCACGGAAGCCTCCCGCTGCTTTTCGGCACAACAGTATTGTTTCTGCTGAGCACACTGGGCATCGGGCTTTTTATCTCGACCATCGCCAGCACACGCCAGCAGGCGATGATGACGACTTTTTTCGTCCTCCTGCCTTTTCTGCTGTTGAGCGGCTTTATCTTCCCCATCGCCAATATGCCCCCCATCGTCCAGTGGATCACGTATCTCAACCCGCTGCGGTTTTTCCTGATCATCATCCGCGGCATTTTTCTCAAAGGCGTCGGATTCGACGTTCTGTGGCCGCAGGTGCTCGCTTTGACGATTCTGGGCGCCGCCGTATTCACCGGCGCAATTGCCCGCTTCAAAAAACGCCTCGATTAGGATATGAACAGATGCAGGGAGCGGTTTTAAACCGTTCCCTGCAAGGCTGAGGGAATAGCAGACAATGTTAAAAGTTATTGATGACGAAAAGTTGATTCGAAAATATGCGAAGCTCTTTGCCCGGAGTTTTAAACCGTTTACGGATGAAGCCATACGGGTCAAGCTGGGGCATCAGGGGGCGAGTTTTCCGGCGAAAGTCTCCTGGTCGAAAAGGCTGGGCGTCTGGTCGTTTTCCAAGTCCGTCGCCCGCATCCGTTATGCCAACTCATTCGGGACGGAAAAACCGCAGGAGGGAAGCAGCCTCCCCATCACGACCGAAATGAATTTCCCCTGGTCCGGCATCGACCGCAAAACCGGCGCAGCCTTTGCGAGGGATGCCTGGGACAACATTTATGTGATCCACCGGGGCAAAATCGGCGGAGGCAAAAAAGGCATCGGTAAATCGCTGTTTGAGGGAAACTATCGGGGCGTGTGGACCTGGATGGAAGACGGAGATACACCGGCTCTGGTGGCGGTCATCGGGGCGCTGCAAAGCCCGCGTTTTGCCCTGCAGGCCGCCCAGTTTGTCCGGAAGATCGACCGGCTCAAATCCACCGTCTCATCATCTCTTCAAACGTCCCTGAATTTTCCGGATCTATCCTTTCGTGAGGAGCTCATCGGCGACACTCCCGCTGTCCCGGCCGGTGGTTCTCTTTCTGAAGCCTGTGATCATGATATCATCTTAAGTCACCTGGCCTCGCTTCTGAAGCGCTGGAAATTCAAGGTCGGCAACGACGCAGATCATGAATTATTCCTGATGCATCCGGATGATAATCGATTGTCTCATGTTTTCGCCGTTTCAGCCGATAGTACTTCCAGAAGCATTCTGGCCGCCGCCGCAGATTTGCTTTTACGGAAATCCGCAGGAGGGGAACCCTTGACCGCCGTCCTCGTCATACAGGAAGATAAATTGATTCAATATGTTCAGCCCCTGCAGCGTATCGGGATTACGGCTTGGGCCTGCCGGCTGGAAGCCGAACGGGTTGTCTTCCCGGACCTGGGAAAAATCAGGCTTGACCAAAATCCTCGGTTATGAAAGTATATTTACCTGGAAGCTACCGTTGTTATTTAATATTTTACCCGTCTTTCATGATGATATCAAGAAAGGAAAGACTATGATTATGGAACGACGTAAACGAACAAGAGTTCCCGTAGGTTTTGACCTGAATGTCGTCATTAAAGGCAAAAAAATCAAAGTCAAGACCTTAAATCTCAGCATGACGGGCGTCAGTTTTTCAAGCGCACACACCTTTCCCATAGACGAAAGATGTATGATCAATCTGGTTCTCAACGACGAGGCCCATCTGAACATTGAAGCGAAGATTCTCCGATCGCAGGACAAGGAGACCATTGCTTCATTCCTCGTTATGGATGAAGAAAGTTTTTACCATTTAAAAAGAATTTTACAGTTTAACGCAGCCGACTCCGATCAAATCGAGAAAGAACTGCGGCAGCCGGCTTTTACGTAAGATGAGCCGCCGAAATCAGACGCGCGGTCATCAGTCGTCACGCGAGATAAAATTTTCCTCAGGAGTTTATTAATGCCGAAAATTCCCCCTTCCAAGCTTGTCGCCGGTATGAAACTGGCCAAACCCGTTCTGGCAAAAAACGGCATGGTCATGCTCGGTGAAGGCACGGAGCTTAGCGAATCCTGGATTGAAAGAATCCAGGATATGGATCTCCAGAGTATTTTTGTGGAGGGCCCGCCCATTCAGACCGTTCCGAAAGAAGACGCGCTGGCCAATCTGGAGGCAAGATTCGCCATGGTTGAAGGCAAACCGTTCATGAATAATATAAAAAAACTGGTCAAGGAGCACATTGAAGGTCTCTATGAGTAAGATGGATCCGAAAATTCTGCGTCATAAAGTGGAAAGCATCAACACCCTGCCCACCGTTCCCGGTGTGCTGAAGCGTTTGTCCGCCATTATCGAAAAGCCCCGGATCACGATTGTTGAAATCAGCGCATTCATTTCCAATGATCCGGCGCTGACCACCAAAGTGCTGAAAATGGTCAATTCCGCCATTTACGGTTTTCCGGGCAGAATCGCCTCCGTTTCTCACGCCACGATGCTTCTGGGCCTCAATGTTATTAAAGGGCTGCTTCTGGGCGTATCCGTCTTTGAACTGATGCAAAAGACGATGAATGGTCTGTATGAACATTCTCTGGCCTGTGCCATTGCATCGCGCGTCATCGCCCAGAAAAAGAACCTTAAGGAGCCGGAAGAAGTCTCCGTAGCGGGTCTTTTGCACGATATCGGCAAAGTGATTCTGGTCCTGGAATTTGCTCAGGAATACGAAGCCGCCATCAAAGAAGCCCATGAGAAAAAACTCCCGATTTTCGAAGCGGAAAAGAATCAGTTCAGCGCATCGCATGCCGATGCCGGCGGATGGCTTGCCGAAAAATGGCGCTTTCCGCGTAACCTGATAGAAGTGATCGAATTTCACCATCGCCCGGCGCTTGCCAAAAACGCCCCGCTGGAAACGGCCATTGTTCATGTGGCCGACATGCTCGTGCGCGCCCGGGGTTTCGGCTTCGCCGGGGAAGACTGGGTGCCGGAAGTCAACCCGATTGCCTACGAGCTTTTAAAACTTTCCGATCAGGACATTAAAGACGTCCTGCGCCAGACGGAAGATAATATGGAATCCGCCGAGGATATCTCATAAAAAAATGAAAACCGTCGTTGTCGTATGCAAAGACATCGTGCTGAGAAGCCTCATTGATCACGACCTGAAAGATGTTTATCAGGTGGTCAGCTTCAACAGCATGACTTCGGCGCTTGATTACATCTATAACTCCATTCCTCATCTCATCGTCATGAGCATCGAACGGGATGATCCGGTCGGCATCACCGTTTTAAATGATCTGAAGTCGGACCCGATGTTTCATCAACTGCCGGTGCTGGCAATCGTTCCGGATAAGTTTGCTATTGATAACTGGAAAAATCTTCTGGTGGAAGATTATGTCCGCCGGAGGGATATGGACGCGGATTTCGTGGCCCGCGCACATCTGACGATTGTGCGTTCGGAACGGATCGTCGAAATCAACCCGCTCACCCGGCTTCCGGGCAACATTTCCATCAACCATGAAATTCAGGAGTACATCGACGGAAAAAAGGAATTCGCCTTCGGCTACGCCGATCTGGATTATTTCAAACCTTTTAACGACCGTTACGGATTCAGCCGCGGCGATGAAGTCATTAAAATGACGGGGCGCATCGTTCTCGGGATTGTCAAAAGCAAACAACCGCAGGGGAGTTTTGTCGGCCATGTCGGCGGAGACGATTTCGTCTTCATTATCGATTCGGCGCTCGCCCGGGAAGCCGCCGCGGAAATCATCAAGGCCTTTGACAGCCTGATCCCCGCCCTGTACGACCCTGCGGATTTGCAGCAGGGCTTTATCAAATCCTTCGACCGCAAGGGCAACGCCTCGCAGTTTCCGATCATGGGCATCTCCATCGGCGTGGTCGAAACACGCGGCCGGGCGTTCACCCACTACGGAGAAATCACCGAAATTGCCGCCGAAATGAAAAAATTTGCCAAGCAATTTTCGGGCAGCAGTTATAAAATCGATCACCGGCAGCAAAATGCTTTTTAAAAGACGGGAGGCGCAAGCATATGGATGAAATGTTGGTGATGGGCCGGCAGGTTCTGGCGGCTCAGCCGTTCAGTGTTTACATCGGGGCGCATCTGACCGAATTCTCCGTCGGAAAAGCCGAATTGCGGATCCCCGTCAAGCATGAACACAAACAGCAGCACGGGTTTGTGCACGGCGGCGTGATCAGTTACGCCGCAGACAACGCCCTGACCTATGTGGGCGGCAGCGTGCTCGGGCCAGCGGTCGTCACCTCCGAATTTAAAATCAACTATGTGCGGCCGGCCATGGGCGACAGCATTGTCGCCCGCGCAACGGTGATCTATGAAGGAAAAACGCAGGCCGTCTGCCGCTGCGATATTTATTCCGTCAAGGACGGGAAAGAAAGCCTCTGCGCCGTCGCGCAAGGCACCATCAACCGAATCGGGCAGGATCAGTGAGCAGCCTATAGATCTGATCGCCATGAAAAAGCATGGTCATGCCGATGCCGATAGCCGCGCTCGACACGGCGGCCATCAAGGGTTTCGACGCCAGGCTCATATTGCGAAGGAGACGCGCTGCCGGTTGTTCACACAAACCGGAAAATTTATTTGCCCTGGTTTTGACAGAGCTCAGCCGTTGCCATTTACATCTCCGCCGAGCAGTTTCAGAGCCTGATCAATGGCGCTGTGGCTGCCAAAAAGGATCAACTGATCCGCAGCCTCAAAAACAAATTCAGCAGGCGGATTGGTGATGGTTTGATTGTTTCGGATGATATTGATGATCGTAGCTCCAGATTGCGCTCTTAAGTTCACATCCCGGATGGTTTGTCCGATGATCGGACTGCCGGCGGGAATAAAGTAAGTTTCGATGGTTCCCTGCGCGAGAATCTGGCTGATCTGATCAAACGCCTCCTGCGTATAGCGGACGTCCCGGAAAACGCCGTACGCCTTGCTTCGGATAATGTTGCCCTGCGCCAGTACAATGCTGTTGGGGATGTGGAACATTTTCAAAACCCGGCTGAAAATCTGGATGGACGTTTCAAATTCCTCGGGAATGACATCGTCGGCGCCCATCGCCAGCAGGTTTTCAATGTCCGAGACATATTTTGTCCGGACAATGACGTGCAGATTCGGATTGAGCTTTTTGGCGGTGGAAAGACAGCTCTTCGTCAGAAACCGGTCGGAAATGGCAATGACCATAACGCGCGCGGTTTCCACGCCGGCGCGATGCAAAATTTCCACATTCGAGGCGTCGCCCCAGATCGTGTTTTTATCCCCCTTGCTTTTCGCTTTTTTGATTTTCTGGAAATTGAGGTCAATAACGGCGTAGGAAATGGCTGTATCCTTCAAAACACGCACCAGGTTCCTGCCGTTGAGTCCCATGCCGCAGATAATCACGTGATTCTTAAGTGGCGAGCTCTCTCCGGCTTTTACATCCTGCGCCGCCGCGGAAACATTTTTACGCGTCCAGAGATAATAAACCAGCGCCACCAGAATCGGCGTAACCATAAAGGTCAGGACGGACGCCCCGATAAACGTCTGATAAACGTCGTTGGAAATGATCCGGTTTTTAAAACCCTGCGAGGCCAGAACAAATGAAAATTCACCGATTTGAGAAAGCAGAACGCCGGAAAGCAGCGCAACGCGCAGGGAATACTTCATCAGCATCACCAGCGCAAACACAATAGTCGCCTTAATCAGAATAATGATCAGAGAAGTCAATAAAATGTAATTGGTGTGGCTGCGCAGAAAATCAAGATTGAGAATCATGCCGAAAGAGACAAAAAAGATCGACAGGAAGACATCCCGAAACGGACTGATGTCGCTGATAATCTGATGGGTAAAGTCGGTATCGGAAAGCGCCAGTCCCGCCAGAAACGCGCCGATCGCCAGGGACAGACCCATGGACTCTGTAATCCCCGCAATACCCATCGTAATCACAACCGAGGCAATGACCAGCACGTCTCGCATGTTCATCGTCACCAGCCGTTCCAGCACCTTCGGAATGAGATAGCGCGCAGCCACCAGAATGAGCACGATGATCGCGATGGATTTGGCAAGTTTCCAGATAATCGTCAGAGCCCCCGGCGCATCGCCACCGGCCAGAAACGGAATCAACAGCATCATCGGCACAACCATCATATCCTGAAACAGGATGACGCCGATGGAAATCCGTCCCTGAGGCGAGGCTTCCTCATCGCGGTCTTTCAGAATTTTCAGCACCAGCGCCGACGAACTGTGCGCCAGAATAAATCCGATAAAAACGGACTGGCTGACGCTCATTTGCATGACCAAACCGATGATGACACCCGCCAGAAACGTGCACAGAATCTGCAAACCGCCTGTAAGCAAAATCTCGGTTAAATGTTTGAGAAAACGGGAGAGCTGAATTTCGATGCCGATGGTGAAAAGCAGCAGCGCCACGCCGATTTCCGCCAGAAACTGAATACCTGCCGTATCGGTAATCAATTTGAATCCGAAAGGACCGATAATAATGCCCGTAATCAGAAATCCGATAATGGAGGGAAGCTTGATTTTATTGAAAACATATATAACGGGAATGGAAAACCCAAGAATAATAATCAACTGATGGAAAAATTTCAGCCCGTCCACGACAATTCCCGATATGTTTTTGAGATTATTGAAAAACAGGCGGTTTTATCGCCCGCATCCCCGAATTAAGCGTTGCTTTTTATTATCTTTACCATTGATGACGTTTTTTTCCAAGAAAACATCGCATCCTTTAATTTCTACTCCTTAATTCCTATTGACAAATAGGCTCCTTCAAACTAATATAAAGCGAAATTAAGTATTTAATGGAATCCAACAAATGAACATCGCTGCCACCATTATAATTAACATCATTATAATTAGCCGCTCCATACGAGGCCCGGCAGGATTGTAGCCCTATATACCATACTCAAAACTTCGATCCGCTGCCAGGGAAACCCGGCGGCGGATTTTTTTTAGAGAGGATAACATGACGAAGAATTCAGTTTTAATTTACGACACGACCCTTCGTGACGGAACGCAGGGAGAACAGGTGACTTTTTCCGCCGAAGAAAAGCTGCGCATTGCCCGACGGCTCGATGACGTATGCTTCCATTACATCGAAGGCGGCTGGCCAGGGTCCAATCCCAAAGATATGCGTTTTTTCGAAATGGCCAAAAGCGTCAAATTCAAAAACGCCAGACTGACCGCCTTCAGTTCAACGCGAAAACCGCACATCCGCCCCGAATCCTGTCCCAATCTTAAAGCGCTGATCAAGGCGGACACGCCGGCCGTTGCCATTTTCGGCAAGGCCTGGGATCTGCATGTCACGGACATTCTGAAAATCGAACTTGATGAAAATCTGGCCATGATCCGGGATTCCATTGCCTATCTGAAATCGAAGGGCAAGGAAGTTCTCTTCGACGCGGAGCATTTCTTTGACGGCTACAAACATAATCCGCGCTACGCAATCCGGGTTGTTAAAACAGCCCTGGATGCCGGCGCCGACAGAATTGTTTTTTGCGACACCAACGGCGGGACCATGCCGCATGAAGTGAGCGATATTCTTAAAAAGATTTCATCAACCGTGCCTCTCGAGCAAACGGGCGTTCATATGCACAACGATTGCGGTCTGGCCGTCGCCAATTCCGTAGCCGCTGTGCATGAGGGGGTAAAAATGGTTCAGGGAACGGTCAACGGGTACGGTGAACGCTGTGGAAACACTGATTTAATTACCATTATCGGCAATCTGCAAATTAAAATGAAAATGAACTGCCTGCCGGCCGAATCGATCCGGCAATTGACTGAGCTTTCCCTGTATATCAGCGATGTGGCTAACATTCCGCCGTTGATGTCCCGCCCGTTCGTCGGTCGCAGCGCATTTGCTCACAAAGGCGGCGTTCATGTCAGCGCCGTTGCAAAGAATTCCGCAACTTATGAGCACATGAAACCGGAACTCGTCGGCAATAGCCGTCGCGTGCTGGTTTCCGATATGTCCGGAAAAAGCAATATTGAATATAAAGCCAGGGCGCTCGGCATTGACCTGGAGAAAAAAAATGCGCTGGGCAAGGTCGTTCACCAGGTTAAACTAATGGAAGATAAAGGATTTCAGTTCGATTCCGCCGACGGTTCGCTGTCCGTCCTGATGAAAAAAGCGATTGGCGAATTTGTCGAACCTTTCACGCTGGAATGTTTCAGTGTGATCACATCGCGGACGCTGAACAACCCCTGTCTGTCGCAAGCCACCATCAAAATTTCCGTGGCGGGGGAGGAGGAACTGACGGCTGCCGAGGGCAACGGCCCGGTCAATGCCCTCGACCATGCCCTGCGTAAAGCGCTGACCAAATTCTATCCGCAAATCAAAGAGATGCACCTTGTAGACTTCAAAGTCCGCACGCTGGAAGGATCGGAAGGAACGGCGGCTGGCGTTCGCGTTTTGCTGGATTCGACGGACGGCGCCGAGGTCTGGAGCACCACGGGAGTATCCGAAAATATTATAGAAGCAAGCTGGCAGGCGCTCATTGACAGTATTGAATACAAGCTCAGCAAGGACAAAAAAATAAAAAATTACGGCCGGAAATAGTCTGTTTTCTGTAAACGTCTTTATCTTATTGATAATTCGTAGAAATACTGATATGTTTTTAGTTTGAGGACGGGATCTGTAAACAGGAGCTTCGGCAGTGTTAGCGATTAATGCTCAAAACCCGCAAATGCGTCTCATACGAAAAGCGGTCGATGTTCTGAAGGATGGTGGTGTCATCATTTATCCGACGGATACCGTCTATGGTTTGGGATGTGATTTATCCAATAAGCGAGGCATTGAAAGAATATACGATATCAAAAAGAGAAATAAAAAACAGCCGTTGAGCTTCGTCTGCTCTGATCTCAAGCACATCAGCCAGTACGCGCAGGTCACCGATTACGCCTACAAAACGATGAAACGGCTTTTACCCGGCCCTTATACGTTCATTCTGGAAGCATCGCGACTGGTGCCAAAAATTATTTTGCCCAAACGGCCGACAACCGGTATTCGCGTGCCGGACAACGAAATCTGTCTTTCCTTAATTCGCGAACTCGGGCAGCCGATTATCAGTACGAGCGTTAAAACGCAGGACGGCGAAGATCTCGGCAACCCATCCATCATCGGCGAATATTTCGGACGTATCGTCGATTTAATTATAGACGGCGGGATGATCGACCCCCAGCCGTCCAGCGTTATCAGTCTGATTGATGACAACGCGCAGGTTTTAAGAATCGGCAAAGGCGACGTCAGCGGCTTTGCCTAAAATACATCAGGCGGCATTATCCATGCTGCATGCCGTGCGGATCATTCACCCCCCGGATGCGCGCGTGTTGACGGATGCGGCCGAAAAGGATTGTTATGAAACACACTATGCTCGTTAACGCCGTGCATAAAGAGCAAATGCGCATGGCGACCGTCGACGAAAAAGGAAAACTCGTCGAATTCAACATTCAGATGGCGGTGCGCGAACCGATCACCGGTAACATTTACAAAGGCAAAGTACTGAAAGTCGAACGCGGCCTTCAGGCGGCGTTCGTCGATTACGGCGGCGTCAAGGACGGTTTTCTGCCGCTACGCGACGTCAGCCCCGAATATCTGACCGAACCCGAAAGCGGCCAGCAAGCGGGCCGGGCCATCCTCAAAACGGGCCAGGAGATTATCGTTCAGGTCGTCCGCGAAGTCACCGGCAACAAGGGCGCGCTTTTAACCTCTTACATTTCTTTACCGGGAAGATATGTTGTCCTGCTGCCCAACAAGCTTTGCGGCGGCATTTCCCGAAAAATCGAAGACGAAGAAGACCGCCTGAAAATCAAATCGCTGATGGAACAGATCAAAGTTCCGGACGACATGGGTTTTATCGTCCGCACCGCGGGCATCCACCGCACCAAACAGGAAATTCAGCGGGATTATCAGTTTCTGATGCGTCTCTGGAAAGAAATCAATAAAAAGGCGTCAACCGTCGACTCGCCTTATTTTCTTTATCAGGAAACCGACTTCGGCGTCCGCTCCCTGCGCGACTACCTGACGCTAGAAATTGATGAAATTCTGGTGGATGATCTGGAAACGTTTCGCAAAATGCGCTCCTATCTGAAGGCGGTGGCCCCGCGTCACCTGCGCATTCTGAAGCAATACAAGGACAAAACCCCCATTTTCGACCAGCATGATCTCGAAGATCAGATCCGCGTGATTTATCAGGAGCGCGTCGAACTCAAATCCGGCGGTTATATTATCATCAATCCGACGGAAGCGATGATCACCATCGACGTCAACTCCGGACGGGGCTCCAATAAGAGAAACATCGAAGAAACCGCTTTTAAAACCAACCTCGAAGCCTGCGAAGAAATCGCCCGCCAGTTGCGCCTTCGCGATCTTGGCGGCCTGATCGTCATTGATTTCATCGACATGCTCGACAAGAAAAATATCGCCGAGATAGAAAAATCCTTCAAAAAAGCGCTCAGCATGGATCGTTCGAGAATCCAGCTTTCCCGCATTTCCAAATTCGGGCTTCTGGAACTCTCCCGGCAGAAGAAACAATCCACCATTCAGGAAATCAGTTATATTACTTGTCCTTACTGCAAAGGCAGCGGACTGCGGCCTTCGCTGCAATATGCGTCGCTGGGGGCGTTTCGGAAAATCGAATCCGAAGCCGTCAAAGGCATTTATTCCGAGCTCAAGGTCAATCTGCCCAACGAAATCGCCCTGTATATTCTCAACTACAAGCGAAGCGAACTTTTGAAACTGGAAACAGGTTTCGGCGTCAGCCTGCATATCGAAGGACGGCCGGATATGACGTGGGACAAGCTCGAAATCGAGCAGTCGCTTAAAGAGCAGGCGCTGGAAGCAACCGTTACCAAGGAAGCCTCTCTTTTAAAGCTGGCAGAAGAAACGCCTGCCGATGACGACCATGCAGAGGAACCCGTCGCTGCTGAGCCGCTTGCTGCGGAAGAAGCGCCACGCAAGAAAGGCCGCAGGCGTCCTCGCCACAGAAAAAGACGCCCCGCGGAAACCGCAGCCGACAACAAACTGCCCGATGAACCGCCGGAGGAACTGGCAGCTCTTACCAAGCCCCTGCCGGCGCCGCGAATTCAATCACCGACGCTTCCCGTCAAACCGCTCAAAATCATTCGCGCATTGCCGGACGTCTTTTTTCCGGTGGAACTGACAGGCGACCTGTTTGCTCCGGAACCCGACTCCGACGACCCGGAAGACCTGCAAGACCGGTAAACCCGACGACCGCCCCTGTTAAGGATTGCAATCATGCTTGATGAAGTGCTGACGAATCTCTACCGGATAGTTGTTCCGTTGCCCAACAGTCCGCTCAAAGATCTTAATTCCTTTGTGATTAAGGACAAAAACCGCAACCTGATTATCGATACCGGTTTCAACCGCAGCGTGTGCCTCGACGCCATGCAAAAAGGCCTGGCCGCTCTGGACATCGATTTAAACCGGACGGATTTCATGCTCACGCACATGCATGCGGATCATACCGGACTGGTGACGCGCCTGGCTTCCCCTTCCAGTAAAATTTTTTTCAGCCGGATTGACTCGCGGGTTTTCGACGACGACAACAACTGGCGTCCGCTGATTGATTTTGCCGGACTCAACGGTTTCCCCGCCGACGAATTACAGAAGGCGCTCGCCAGCCATCCCGGTTTCAAATACAGCCCGGAGAAAAAACCCGTCTTTACGCTGATGGACGACGGCGACGTCATTGAATACGGAGGATACCGCCTGCAGTTCATCGCCACACCGGGACATACACAGGGGCACATGTGCCTGTATGAACCGGAGCGGAAAATTCTTTTTTCCGGCGATCATATTCTCTTCGACATCACGCCGCATATCGAGTCCTGGGCCTACACGGTCAACTCGCTGGCCGATTATCTGCAAAGCCTGGATAAAGTCTATGACCTGCCGGTTGACCTCGTTTTGCCGGGACATCGCAATTTCTTTAAGGATCTGAAAGGACGCATTGATGAGTTGAAGCATCATCATCGAGAGCGCGCCGACGAAGTGCTGGCTGTTCTGGGCGACCGCTCCCTGAATGCCTACGACATCGCAGCTTTAATGACCTGGGATATCAACTGCGAGACCTGGCAGGACTTTCCCATCGCCCAGCGCTGGTTTGCCACCGGCGAAGCCATTGCGCATCTGCGCTTTCTGGAAAGCGAAGACCGGATTTTCCGGGACACATCCCGGGATATCATTACTTTCCATGCTATCAAATAAAAACCGGTAGATTCGAATAAAAAAGCGGTGAATGGCACAAGCCATTCACCGCTTTTTCTGTTTGTACATTCCGGTTCTCAATTAAAATAATATCGAGGCGACAAGGGTTTGTAGGGAACGGTTTGAATAACCTGAAGGTTACACGACCGTTCCCTACGATAGATAATGTTGAGGGCCAACAGAGTCAGTGTTCTGTTTCGAAGCCGGCTTAAAAGAAGATCATCGCCAGCGCGTCCGCGATGCAGGCCGGTTTGTCCTGGCCTTCAATTTCAATCGTGTGCGTCTGCGTCATCAAGAGCCGGTTGCCCGGTTTTTCTTCCAGCGACTTCAAAACAATGCGGTCGCGGATTTTTGATCCGGACGGCACAGGGTTGAGAAAACGCACTTTATCCAGACCGTAGTTGATCGACATTTTCTGGCCTTCCATTTTCAGCGGCACCTGATAGCTGAAAAAAGGCAGGTGCGAAAGCGTCAGAAATCCGTGAACGATAGTCGTGCCGAAGGGGCCTTTGGCGGCTTTTTCCGCATCCACATGAATCCACTGATCGTCTTTTGTGCATTCGGCAAACTGGTTGATCTGATTCTGCGTCACCTGAGTCCAGTCGGAAAGAAAGATTTCTTTGCCGATTTTCTGTTCCAGATCTTTTAAAACGGCTGTTGCTGACATATTCAAATCTCCTTTTAGGTATTGATCATTCCGCAGGCAACATAACCTTTTTGCGGCGTTTGATCAATGCCTATTCCAGCGCTGCATTGACTTTCCCCTGGGCAACCTTGGCTTCTTTCACCAGACGCTCGAAAAGTTCGGCCACCGTCGGCAGGTCATGAATCAACCCTTGCACCTGTCCGACCGGCAGTACGCCGGTTTTCGAATCGCCGTCCTCGGTGGCCACCCGGATCGCCTTGAAGGCGTTGGCCATGTAGGCGAGCTGTTTGGCGTTGCCGTAACCCGAAAGCAGAACACCGACAAACAGTTTAAAGTAAGGCACGCCGAGCTGTCGGGCGATATCCTGGGAGTTGAAAAAGGCCGCAGGCCAGCTCAAGCCCGTCTTAACGGCTTTCTTGGCCGCATCCGTTTTCATCACCCGGCACAGGATGCCGTCGAAGCGTTTGGAAAACAGCGTGTCATAAACTTCTTTTTCCTGCGTCATTTTTTTATAGTTTTCATGGAGCGGGCTTTCTTTGGTCGTCATCAACCTTGTTCCCATAGCCACGCCTTCCGCGCCCAGCGCGAGGGCCGCCGCCAGTCCCCGGCCGTCGGCAAAACCACCGGCGCCGATTACGGGAATTTTCAGATTTTCCGCCAGATGCGGAATCAAAACCATCGACGTGACGTCTTCGCCGTGCGCCGCCGCTTCCTGGCCGGTGGCGATCACCGCGTCCGTGCCGAAATCCTCTGCTCGTTTGGCATGTTTCAGATTCACGACCGTGGCAAATACCTTGCCGCCGTATTTATGCGCTTCCTTCACGATCCAGTCGCCTTTGCCCAGCGCGAAGTTGATCACGGGCACCTGTTCCTTCAGAAGGACTTTGGCGTTTTCCGCCGCACCGGGGAACATCAGCGACGCGTTGGCGCCGAATGGCTTGTCGGTGAGTTTGCGGATTTCGCGGATCGCTTCACGGGTTTGCGCGGCGTTCAGCGGACCCGTCGCCAGAATACCCAGACCGCCTGCATTGGATACCGCGGCCACCATTTTGGGTACACTGATCCAGCTCATGCCGGAAAGCACGATCGGATACTTAATGCCAACCATCTCTGTTAATCTTGTTTTCATAATATCTCCTTTAGAATTCATTATTATACGGAAAGTCCGCAAAGCTTTCCGGCGGCTGCCAGCGCATCGCGGGTCTCTGCGGCCATACGTTCCAGCAGTTCTTTTACGGTGGGAATATCGTGGATCAGACCGATGGACTGACCGACCATGAGCGGCGCATAATTGACATCGCCTGTTTCCCAGGCTTCTTTCACTTTCTGGCCCGCCAGAAGCGGAATCAGTTCGTCAAAGCCGCCGTGGCGCGCTTCAATGGCCAGAACCTCTTCAATCACTTTGGATTTGAGACCGCGGCCCTGCAAACCGATGGACTTTCCGTAAATGACCGTATCCATTTCCTGCCGGCGGATCAATTCCTGCTTGATGTTTTCATGCACTTCGCATTCTTGAGTGGCGATGAAGCGACTGGCCATCATGACGCCCTGCGCGCCCAGCGCCAACGCACCGGCCATCGTCCGACCGTCGGCAACGCCGCCGACCGTCACCACGGGAATCTTTACCGACGCCACCATGCGGGGCGTCAGGATCATCGTGGTCACGTCGTCGTTTAACGGATGACCGCCTTCTTCAATACCGGCCGCATAAATACCGTCGAACCCGATCTTTTCGGCGTGCAGGGCATGGCGCACAGCGCCGACCTTGTGGAACATTTTCACACCGGCTTTTTTGAGCGCCTCGACGGCGCCCATTCCCGCCACTTTATCCAGCGGCGTACCGGAAAATTCGATGCCGGCCACTTTCTCTTCCGCGCATACCCGGACATACATTTTATGATGCTCCGGCGTGATCCGCACGGACGGCAGAAGCGTAATGCCGATCATAAACGGTTTGTCCGTCAGCTTGCGCGTTTGTTGAATCGCCGCCCGGAATTCGTCTTCCGTCTCATAATTGCCCGCCGTCAGATTGCCCAAGCCTCCGGCATTGGAAATCGCCGCGCAAAGATTCGGTTTGCTAAGCCACATCATGGCTCCGCAGATAACGGGATACTTCACTCCAAACATTTCGGTGATGGCTGTCTTGAACATGGAAACCTCCTTACCTTTCTTTTGGCCGCGCGGCTTGCGCGGCAGTTGTGCGTTTCTTTTTCAAACTCTTTTGAATATTCCGTTCAACCTGCCGCCGGAACAGACGGCGCAGGATGTAAGGACGATAATAATCGCCGATGCTCGTCAATTCGGCGGTCATCTGAACATTTTCCCTTGTGGATTTTCCGGCCACAAGCTTTCGCCGCAGGTCCAGTTCTTTATCCACAATATGCTGCCCGAATTCCGACCAGAACGACAGATCGGACAGTTCCATTCCGAATTCTATAAGTCTTTTCAAACCATCCCGTGCCACACGGACGTCATCTTCATTGTAAAGCGGTTTGTCCGTGTTCATGACATGCGGGATGATGATTCCCAGTTTTTCGGCCTGTTTGAGGACTTCTTCCGTAAGCCCGGTGGTTTTCAGAAAAGTCTGCCGATCCATCAGGTTCCGGCCGATGCGGTCACTGGAACCGAACACGGCTTTTTCGACGGTCTCCGCCTCCGGCAAACTCAAACCCTCGTCCAGGCGCCGCAGAATATTTTTGATGAGATAAAGGGGAAAGTAGCGTTTTTCCTGAAGGTTCTGAATGATGCGCAGCCGGTCGATGCAGGCCTCGTCGTAGTAGGCCATCTTTTCGTTGGTCTTTTCGGGCCGTGGCAGAAGCCCTTCCGCCACGTAATAGCGGATCGTGGAAGCAGGCAGACCGCTGCGCTTTGCAATTTCACCGATTTTCAGTTTCACTGTGCGCTCCAAACATTAAAGTTCAGCTTTAATGTTATAGTGCGATTCGACACGCCCTGTCAAGCAAATAATCCAGAGAAAAGCCGTGCGCAAAATACCGGATAAAATCGTTGACATGCGCAGGGAAGATTTCTATACTTCCGGCGGTTTCGCAAAAACCCCCAACAATTCCCGCAGGAGTTTGAGAATGAAAATAATTCAATCTTTGATCGCTTCGATCCTATGTGTTTGTTTCATAACCGTTCCCTTTATTTTTCCCGGTCAGGCGCATGCCGCCTATCCGGACAGACCCGTCACGATTCTGGTCGGCTTCGCGCCCGGCGGCAGCATGGATTTAAGCGCCCGGGCCCTGGCCAAATCGGCGGAGAAAATTCTGGGGCAGCCCGTGGTCATTGAAAACAAACCCGGTGGAACCGGCACGGTGGCGCTGGCCGCGCTGCTTTCGCAAAAAAGCGACGGATACACGCTTTGCGCCACGCCAAGTTCAGTGCTGATCCGCGTCAGTCAGCAGCAGCAGGTGCCGTTCAAACCCTTCACCAGCTTTAAGCCCATCATCGGTTTCACCGAACCGCAGTTGGGCATCGTTGTGAAAAACGACTCCCCCTGGAAAACGCTCAAAGACATTTCGACCGCCACGGCCAAAAATCCCGGTAAAATCAAATATGCGACCACCGGCGTGGGCAGCACCACGCATGCGGCTGTGGAAGAAATTGCCGCCAAAGACAAACTGCAGATGGTTCATATCCCTTACAAGGGCAGCATGGAAGCGCTGACAGCCGTGCTGGGCGGCCATGTGGAGTTTGCCGCACTCACCTCTGAGCTGGTTCCGTCCGTAAAATCGGGCCAGGCCAGACTGCTGGCCGTGATCAGTGAAAAAAGATCGGCCAAATTTCCGGAAGTGCCAACCATGAAAGAACTGGGTTATGATTTCGCCAATGACGCCGTTTTTGCCATTATCGCCCCGGCCCAAATTGATCCGGCCATTGCCAGAAAACTGGAAAGCGCGTTTGCGGCCGCCGCCAAATCAAAAGATTACCTGGAGACACTCGACAAGATCAACATGATCCCGGTCTACTATGACGGCAAGGCGTTTGACGCCTTCTTGAAAAGACACTGGAAGATTATCAATCGTCACCTGATCGTTACCGGCGTCATCAAGGAAGCGGCAACCAAACCGGAATAATACAGTCGCAAGACAACCCCGTTAAGGACGTTTACATGGATCAACGCAACTTGATCAGCAGTATGTTTTTTTTTCTGCTGGCATCCATTCTCCTGATCACATCCCTTGGCCTGGGGGTCGGCTCTCCCGCCAATCCCCAGACGGGCTTTATGCCGTTCCTGATCAGCGTCCTTCTGCTCGTTTTCAGCCTGATGCTTTTTGTTTCGGCCTATCAGGACAGATCGGTTTCCGTCCGGTTAGCGGCCCTGTGGCGTCACATCCACTGGCCGAAAAACGTGATCGCTTTGGTATTTCTGAGTATTTATCTTCTGGCGCTGCCCCTGGCAGGCTATCTGATAGCCACCGGTCTTTTAATGACGGCCCTGCTTCTTTTGAATTCCATCAAACTACGGACGTCCGCTCTGACGGCCGCGCTGGCGGTTCTGGTCAGTTACGGTTTGTTCCACTTTATCGTTAAAACACCTCTGCCCCGCGGCATCTGGGGGTTTTGATATTTTTTCCGGCTGGAGATTCTCTTGGATGCATTAAGCGGATTATTCTATGGCCTGTCGGTCGCCTTCCAACCTCATCATCTTCTGTTGATGGTTGCCGGATGTTTTTTAGGAACACTGGTCGGCGTTCTGCCGGGCATCGGTCCGGTAGGCGCCATATCCATATTGCTGCCGCTGACCTTTCAACTGTCTCCTGCGGGGTCGATCATCATGCTGGCGGGAATCTATAACGGGGCCATGTACGGCGGATCGACCACGTCCATTTTAATCAACGTGCCGGGAGAAACCGCATCCGTGATTACCTGTCTGGACGGCTATGCCATGGCGCGTAAAGGTCAGGCCGGCGCGGCTTTAGGCATTGCCGTTTTCGGATCATTTATCGCCGGCACGATCGGCCTGATCGGCCTGCAACTGATTGCCGTTCCGCTCTCCACGCTGGCGTTGAAATTCGGACCGCCGGAATACTTCGCGATCATCCTGCTGGGATTTACCCTTATCGTCTATCTGGCCCAGCGATCGATGATCAAAGCGGTGATCATGGCGCTGGCGGGCATTCTGCTCAGTCTGATCGGCCTGGACCCCATTACCTCCCAGCAGAGATTGACCTTCGGCAACATTCATTTATTCGAGGGACTGGGTGTGGCGCCCCTGGCCATCGGACTTTTCGGATTGGCCGAAGTGTTTGACAATCTCGAAAAAACGGCATCGGCAAAAATTCTCAACGTGAAGATTAAAAATATGTTCCCCAACAGGTCGCAGTGGCTTCAAGCCCGATGGGCCATCCTGCGCGGCACGGTGATCGGATTTTTGCTGGGCATTTTACCGGGGGGAGGCCCCGTTCTCTCCACATTCATTTCCTATGGTGTGGAAAAGAAAATTTCAAAGCATCCGGAGCAATTCGGCCAGGGAGCGATTGAAGGCGTGGCCGCGCCGGAGGCGGCCAACAACGCCGCGGCATCCACATCTTTTATTCCGCTTCTGACACTGGGCATTCCGCCCAACGTCGTGCTGGCCGTTTTGTTCGGTGCATTTCTGGTGCACGGCGTGACGCCCGGCCCCATGATGATGATTCAGCATCCGGAAATATTCTGGGGCGTCATTGCCAGCATGTACGTGGGCAACCTGATCCTTCTGATTATGAATCTGCCGATGATTCCCCTGTGGGTGCAGGTGCTGAAGATTCCGGACAGATTTCTCTACCCGCTGATCATTTTGTTTTGCCTGGTCGGCGCCTACAGTATCAACAACAGCATCTTCGATATGGGCGTCATGATTTTCTTCGGCGTAATCGGTTATCTCCTGAAAAAATTCGACTACGAAGCCGCGCCGCTCATTCTGGGATTTGTGCTCGGCCCCATGTTTGAAGTCAACCTGCGCCGGTCGCTTCTGATGTCGCAGGGCAGCTTTGCCATCTTCGTGGAAAGACCTCTGGCGCTGGCCGCGCTGATGGCCTGTGGAATCCTGATTTGTATTCCCCTGGTTAAGAAATTTAAGCATTAAGTTCTCCCGAAAATTGCCGATAGGAAGTATGTCCTTAGTTCTCGTGCAGTTATCCTGGAGGTCTGATGAATAATTTACATATTCCCGGGACAATTCAATATTTAATCATCACATTGCTTATATCTTTTTTTGCCCTGTTTATGCGTTTGCCGATAAGTCATGCTGCCTTATCGGCAAACGACATGCAAAATCCAACGCTTGTGACAAACGAAGGCTTCAAGTATCTGGGCAGAGGCGGTTCTCAAAATTTTGACAAAGCTGAAGAGTATTTCAGAAAAGCGCTTAATCTGGACCCGTATTACGCCGACGCCTATGTGGGTTTGGGAAAACTTAATATGGAAAAAAATCGCCATCCATATGGCGACTACAAAAAAGACCAGTGCCAACAAAGTCTGTACTTGTTTGAAAGAGCTATTTCATTAGACCATAAAAACTATCGGGCAAATTTCAATAAATGTCTGGCGCTGCTTTGTATCGAAGATTTCGACAATGCGTTGTCGACTGCTGACCGTCTTGAAGAGTTAAACGATTTCTGCGAACCGCACTATTTCAGAGCTAAAGCTTACAAAGGCAAGTATTTAAAAAATAAAGGCTCTCATGATAAAAAAATGGCCATCCTTGAAGCTACCGACTACATGGAATGCGGGCAGACCGATCCCAACCTGGCATCGAGGTCGATAAATCTATTCAGAGATATCATGCGAACAATAAAAGACTTTGATGCAACGGAAAAACATCTCAAAAGAAATATCGAAAAGAAGCCTAACTCATGGACATCATACTACAACTATTTCGATATCATCCTCATGAGAACAGATGCGGGCTATTTCAAGGACACAGACGTCGCTGAAGTTGCAAAAACAGTAAGAGAAGGCAAAGAAAAAACAGGGATGGATATAGGTTCGGTCTGCGAACTGCGCGGACATCGTGGCTCGTATTATTTTAACACAAAGAAATATGATCAGGCTTTCGCGGAATATGCCGAATGCCTTGCCGTTGAACCCGGTCACCCCGCCGCGAAAGCGAACGTATCATTCATGTGTTCAAAATTGAATGATGACTACTGTATAAAATTCTGGAGGAACGTCATTCAAAACTATATTAAACGAGGCGATTGCGAAAATGCAGCGAAAGAATTTCAGAGTCAGTATGCAAACCGCCCCGATGCTTTTGAGCCAATGAAGAAAACGGTTATGCAGTGCAGGGGAGAAAAATAGCAATTTTGTGAAATTTCCTCCATTACACAGTGCGGCGGAACGTGAATTTGAAAAATAAATCATCCATGATCAGATACATCGTAGTATTTTTTGTTTTATTTGCAACAGTGACTTTTGGGAATACATCTTCGCAATCTGCTGAAAAGCAAGATTCTAGAAGCAAATTACAAATAGATGTTAGAACCCTTTTGCATGAACAGAAATTCAATGAGCTTGAAAATATGGCAAGTGTTTTTCGAAAAGAGAAAACACGTTTTCCGGATGGTGGATGGAAATTATATACTTTTTATAATTCCTTTCACTCTGCTTATTACGGCTGGAACGAACATCTTCGAAATCATGATACATGGTTGAAATTATATCCTAACTCGATAACGGCAAGAGTCGCGGCCGCCGCATTATGGTCGACTTATGCATGGGAAGCCCGCGGCGGTGGTTATGCAAATACCGTCACTGAAGAAGGATGGAAACTGTATAGAGAACGTTTAGCAAAAGCTTATGAGTTTGTAAAAAACCCGCCGTCTGATCCTTCCAAAGATTGCATGCATCGCTATTATGTTCTCCTTTTAATTGCTCGTGCTCAGGGATGGGACAGGAAAAATTATGAAGAAATTTTTCAGAAAGGATTATCTTTCGAGCCTTCCTACTATGCAAATTATTTTGAAAAAGCCACTTACTTATTTCCTCGCTGGTATGGAGAAAAAGGCGAATGGCAAAAGTTTGCTGCCGAAACTGTTAAATTTGCACCTAAATCGGAAGGCATGGGAATTTACACTCGAATTTTGCTCTTTGCCTGGAGTTATAAAGAATTTACTGATTTTAAGGTACCGGATATCTCCTGGGAAAAGATGAAAAAGGGCTTTCGTGATATCGACCGCAATTATCCAGATTCGTCTTTAATTCTCAATTGGTATTGCAGGTTCGCTTGTATTGCAGAAGACAAGAAAACAGCGGCAGAGCTTTTTATGAGAATCGGTGACAATCCATTTGTTGAAGCCTGGGATGGCAGATCAAATTATTATAAATGGCGCAAATGGTCAGGTATTGACTGAGTGAAGATTGAAACATTTGCATGCTCTTTTGCACTTATACAATCGATAGCGCCTCTTTGATTTTTTTTGTGTAATCGGAGACAATTTTCATTACTTCCCGGTTATTCCTATTCTCATCTATAAGCTTGACAACCGCACTGCCGATGACGATGCCGTCGGCCAAGGCGCCAATGGCTCTGGCCTGTTCGGCGCTGGAGATGCCGAACCCCACGACTATGGGCATTTTGGTGAGTTTGCGGATGTTGCCGACTTCGCGCGCGATATCTTCAATCTTCGGAACGGCGGTGCCGGTCACGCCGGTAATGGAAATGTAGTAGAGGAATCCCGTTGCATCCCGGAGAATTGTTTTTAACCGGTCTTTGCCGGTTGTCGGGGCAACAAGCGATATAAAATCGATCCCGGCTGTGTCCGTGTGGATTCGCAACTCGCCTGCTTCCTCCGGCGGCAGATCCACGACCAGCACGGCGTCAACACCGGCATCTCTTGCGGCCCGCGCAAACGCTTCCACGCCGTAGGCGAAAATCGGATTATAATAGCCGAAAAGCACGATTGGAATTTGCGACACTTTACGGATTTCAGAAACCATCGCCAGCACTCCCGCCAGCGTCGTTCCGTTTTTGAGCGCCCGCTGGGATGCCGCCTGAATGACCGGCCCATCCGCCGTCGGATCGGAAAAAGGAACGCCGATTTCCAGAATATCCACCCCCGATTTTTC
Organism: Smithellaceae bacterium; assembly: GCA_963682105.1. GTDB lineage: Bacteria > Desulfobacterota > Syntrophia > Syntrophales > Smithellaceae > UBA8904. The sequence goes on along the minus strand of OY821638.1, from coordinate 3,883,939 downwards.
CAGGGTTAAAATAAGATCCTTCGTCGTATTCATCGACGGATCACCCGCCGTTAAGTAAACAATCAGCGCCTTTTCGTTTCCGGCGCGCAACACTTCAAATTTTTCAGATATTCGTCTCATAATGTCCTCACAGAGTTTCAATAATCGTTTGCGCGTCTTTGTCTCCGCGGCCCGACAGGCAAATCACGATGATTTTACTTTTCTTCATTGTCGGCGCGATCTTCATCGCATGCGCAATGGCGTGCGCGCTTTCCAGTGCGGGAATGATACCTTCCTGCCTCGATAAAAACGAAAACGCCTTAACCGCTTCCTGATCCGTCACGGTCACATACCTGGCCCTGCCGGTTGAAGCAAAATAGGCATGCTCCGGTCCGACGCCGGGATAATCCAGTCCCGCCGCAATGGAATAGGCATCGCGCACCTGGCCGTTTTCGTCCTGAAGCAGATAGGTTTTGTTGCCGTGCAGAATGCCCACCTTTCCGCCGTTGATGCTGGCGGAATGCTCGGTGGTGTTCATTCCATGCCCCGCCGCCTCGACGCCGATCATCGCCACTTTCTTATCATTACGAAACGGATAAAAAGTGCCCATGGCATTGGAACCGCCACCCACGCACGCCACCAGCGTATCGGGATTCCGGCCTTCCATTTTCTTCATCTGCTTTTGAATTTCCTTTCCGATCACAGACTGAAAATTACGCACCATCATGGGATACGGATGCGGCCCGGCCGTGGTGCCGATGATGTAGAAAGTATCCCGGACGGATGACACCCAGTAGCGCATGGCCTCGTTCATCGCATCCTTGAGTGTGGAGGTCCCGCTTTTGACCGGCACCACTTCCGCCCCAAGAATTTTCATGCGAAACACGTTGGGCGCCTGACGGCGGATATCTTCTTCTCCCATGAAGATTTTACACTCCATCCCGAAAAGCGCCGCCACTGTGGCGGTGGCTACGCCATGCTGCCCCGCTCCTGTTTCGGCAATGACTTTCTTCTTCCCCATGCGTTTGGCCAAAAGCGCCTGCCCCAGCGTATTGTTGATTTTGTGCGAACCGGTATGGTTTAAATCCTCACGCTTGAGATAAATTTTCGCGCCTCCCAGCGTTTTGGTCATCCTTTGCGCAAAGTAAAGCGGCGTGGGCCGTCCCGCATACTCACGCCGATACCAGTCAAACTCTTTTTCAAACGATCTGTCTTTTTGCGCTTTGGCGTAAGCCTCTTCCAGTTCCAGGAGCGCGGGCATTAATGTTTCGGCCGCGTAACGGCCTCCGAAGATGTCAAAGTGCCCTTTTTGATCCGGTAGTGTTTTCATTGCTCTTCCCTTCGTACAAATATTAGCGGCGACGAATCGCCGGTTGTTGCCTGCTTAATGATCCGCAGAATGCGCTCAATCTTCGCGGCATCCTTTTTGCCGGGCCGTTCTTCCACGCCGCTGTTGATATCCAGGGCGGCGGGCCTGACCTGTTGCAATCCCTCGATGACGTTATCTTCTTTTAATCCGCCGGATAAAATCAACGGCAGCGAAACCTTTTGCGCCAGATTCCAGTTGGCGGTTTTACCCGTACCGCCATAAAGGCCGGCATGGCGGGCATCCACCAGGATGGCGGCTACATCAAAATTTTCGGCCCGACTCAGATCTTTGTCGCTTTTCAATTCCAGCGCCTTGATGACGAGGCGGAACGGAAATTGCCGGCAAAACGCAGGAGACTCGTCGCCGTGGAGTTGCAGCATGTCGAGGCGGCAGTCCTCAAAAATTCGACGGATCACCTGCTCTTTTTCATTGACGAAGACACCGACTTTTACCAGATGCACCGGCAGGCGTTCACTGATGTCCCTCGCCTTTTGCGGATCGATATAACGCGGAGACGGCGGGTAGAATATAAATCCCACGGCTGCGGCGCCGTTTTCCGCCGCGCACAGAGCGTCTTCAACATTTGTGATGCCGCAAATTTTCACCTGCATGATTCCCGTCTCCCCAGAAATGAACGGAGCTTGAGGCCGATATCCGGCGCAACCACCAGGCCTTCGCCGATCAAAAAGGCATGGATGTCCGCATTCATCAGATATTCAATGTCGGCACGATCTTTAATGGCGCTTTCCGCCACAACCATTTTACCCGCCGGAATCTGTTTTTTCAGCTCAAGGCTGGTGTTGATGTCCGTCGCAAATGTATCGAGATTGCGGTTATTGATGCCGATGATATCCGCATTGGCGGCCAGCGCCAAATCCAGCTCCTCCCGGTCATGCGCCTCCACCAGCGGACTCAACCCCAGCTCCCTGGAAAGGGCGATGTAATCGGCAAGTCTGTTGCCCAGCACTCGCACAATCAGCAAAACGGCGTCCGCCCCGATGGCCCGTGTTTCGTAAATCTGAAACGCATCAATAATAAAATCTTTACGCAGGACGGGAATCCGCACGCTGCTTTTAATTTGCGTCAGGTAATCTTTATGCCCCGAAAAGTATTTCTCGTCGGTCAGAACGGAAATCGCCGCCGCGCCATTCTCTTCATAGATTCGTGCAATGTTGAGCGGTTCAAAATGTTCCACAAGCCGCCCGCGCGAAGGCGACGCGCCTTTCACTTCAGCAATAACCGCACAATCGCGGCTGCTCAAAGCCTTTCGGAAATCCCGGCAGAGTTCAAGACCGGAAATGATCCTCTGAAGGCGCGGGATTGTCGTCTCTTTTTTAAGTCTGGCGACTTCCTCTTTTTTGGTTTCAACAATATTATCTAAAATCATATTCCTCTCAGTGCTCCCTCCTTTTCTAACCACCTAAAGGTGGCGCGAGGAGGGTCGGGGTGTGAGCCAAAGGCTCAGTGGCCCTCCTTTTCTAAAGGAGGGTCGGGGAGGATTTTCCCACTATCTAAAATCCCCCTGTATCCCCCTTTAGAAAAGGGGGGCTTGTTTAACTATTGCTCATTTCAATGAGCGCCTGTAATTTTCTCACGGCCGCGCCGTTGTCGATGCAGTCGGCTGCCACTTTGACGCCTTCTTTGATATCCGCGGCTTTTTCACCGGCCACGATGGCCAGCGCGGCATTCATTAACACGACATCACGGCAGGCGCCCGGCTTGCCGGACAAAACATCCCTGGCGATCTGCGCGTTGACCGCCGGATCGCCGCCGCGGATGGCGTCGAGCGGATAGGCGGTCCCGACATAATCTTTCGGGTGGATATTGTACGTGCGGATAATGCCGTCCTTTAATTCCGCCACGCGGGTCTCACCGGTAATCGTCACTTCATCCAGGCCGTCGAGCCCGTGCACCACAAACGCCCGCTTCGTCCCCATGTTCTTGAGCACATCGGCAAACATCTCCGTGAGTTTCGGATCATAAACACCCAGAAGCTGCGCGGTGGCGCCCGCCGGATTGGTGAGCGGACCCAGCATGTTGAAGATTGTGCGGATGCCGATTTCACGGCGCGGCCCGATGGCGTACTTCATCGCGCCGTGCAGTTTCGGCGCAAACAAAAAGCCGATGCCGATCTGCTGAATGCATTCTTCGACAATTTCCTGATCGACGCTGATGTTCACCCCCAGCGCTTCGAGCACGTCGGCGCTGCCGCAACCGCTGGAAACGGCGCGGTTGCCGTGCTTGGCCACGACAATACCCGCCGCCGCCACGACAAAAGCCGTCGTAGTGGAGATATTAAACGTATTGAGCTTGTCACCGCCGGTGCCGCAAGTATCGACAATCGTCGTGGCGCAGGCATTCACGCGCGTGGCTTTCTGGCGCATGATACGCGCCGCGCCGGTCACCTCTTCCACGGTTTCGCCCTTCATGCGCAGCGCTGTAATGAACGAGCCTATCTGCGCGGGAGTTGCCTCACCGCCCATAATTTCATCCATCGCCGCCATCATCTCTGATTCCGGCAAATCGATTTTGCAAACAGCCTTGTCAATGGCTTCCTTGATCATGATCAACGCTCCTTTCGACTGATATATTTTAAAAAGTTTCGTAAAATCCGCTTGCCCTGCGGGGTCAGCACCGATTCGGGATGAAACTGAATGCCTTCCACAGGATATTCCTTATGCCTCAATCCCATAATCTCGCCCTCCGCGGTCCGGGCGCTCACCTCCAGGCAGGAAGGCAGGGTTTCCGGCCGGACCACCAGCGAATGATACCGCCCTGCAGTGAAGGGATTGGGCAGTCCCGCAAACAACGTTTTACCGTCGTGATTCACGGGCGACACCTTGCCGTGCATGATACGTCCGGCCCGGACGATCTCACCGCCAAACGCATACCCGATGGACTGATGCCCCAGACAGATGCCCAGAATCGGCAGCGTTTGATAAAACTCACGCACCACATCAACGGTGATTCCCGCTTCTTTGGGCGAACAGGGGCCAGGCGACAGAAAAATAGCTTCCGGACGAAGTTTTTTGATCTCTTCGATGGTGATTTTGTCGTTGCGGTCAACGCGGACATCCTCACCCATCTGCCCCAGATACTGGACAATGTTAAACGTAAATGAATCGTAATTATCGATCATCAATATCATAAGTTACTCCTGGTTGCCATTCTCCAGCACAAACCCGCCGGTGGCCAGCTTAACGGCCATTTGCATGCCGCGCGATTTATTGAGTGTTTCCTGGTGTTCGGATTCGGGCTGCGAGTCGTAGACAATACCGGCGCCGGCTTGAACATATATTTTACCGTCTCTGATCACCATCGTGCGGATGGTGATGCACAAATCCATATTCCCGCTGAAACTGAAGTAGCCCACCGCCCCGCCGTAAGGGCCGCGGCGGACGGTTTCCAGCTCGTCGATAATCTGCATGGCGCGAACTTTGGGCGCGCCGGAGAGCGTCCCCGCCGGAAACGTCGCCGCCAGCACGTCAAACGCATCCTTGCCTTTTGCAAGCTGAGCGCGCACATTGGACACCAGGTGCATGACGTGCGAATATTTTTCCACCACCATATATTGATTGACCTGCACGGTGCCGGTTTCGGCAATCCGCCCCAGATCGTTTCGTCCCAGATCCACCAGCATCACATGTTCGGCGCGTTCCTTTTCATCCGAAAGCAGTTCGTCGGCCAGCGCGCGGTCTTCCTGCTCGGTTTTCCCGCGCTTGCGCGTACCGGCAATCGGCCGAAGTTCCACGTCGGCCTGCTCCAGACGCACCATGACTTCAGGCGAAGAGCCGATCATGGTCACATCGTCGAGCTTGAGGAAAAACAGATACGGCGACGGATTGATATAGCGCAGCGCGCGGTAGAGATCGACCGGATCGGCCTGGCAGGGGGTCGAAAAACGCTGGGAGAGAACAACCTGGATGATGTCGCCCGCGGCAATGTAGTCTTTGGCTTTTTCCACCATGGCCTTAAACTGATCGGACGTCATGTTGGATTCAAAGGCCACGCCGTTCGTTGGATCCATCGCAGCCGGTGCGGCAGCGGGCGCCAGAAGCAGGCTGACCATTTCATCGATCTTGCGGCAGGCTTCTTTGTAAGCTTCTTCCGGCGATTCCGGACCTTCCGTATAAGCGCAGGCAACCACTTTGATCGTGTGACGGGTGTTGTCGAAGATCACCAGCGAATCGCTGATGACAAAAACGGATTCATCCAGATTTAAATCATCGGGCGGCGCGGCGGGCAGTTTTTCAAAATAGCGCACCATATCGTAGCCGACATATCCAACAGCGCCGCCGAAAAACCGCGGCAGTCCCGGCGTGGCCACCGGCTTGTAACGCCCCAAAAGTTCCCGAAGCTCACCCAGCGGATTGCCTTTGTGCTCCCGGGCCGTAGTCCGCCCCTTTTCATCAATAATCACCTGAGAGCCGCGCACTTTAAAAACCACGCCTGCATCCGTGCCGATAAACGAATACCGTCCCCACTTTTCGCCGCCTTCCACGCTTTCCAGCAGATAGACGTGATCTTTGTGCTGCAGCTTTCTTAAAACGGAAACCGGCGTCTCGATGTCCGCCAGAATTTCCCGGTAAACGGGAATCAGGTTTCCCCGCCGGGCATAAGCTTCAAAATCCGCAAATTTGGGTGAATACATAATATCTCCTTCATTAAATAAAAAAAGGCCGTGATTGGGGTCACGGCCTTTTGGTAGATACAAAAAAGCCGTGGAGTCCTGAGAGGGTCTCCACGGCTTCGACTTTTATTTTATAAAGATCAGCGGCGGATGCTCCTCTCTCCGAGGTTCCACCACCACCAATTATTTAAGGAAATTTTTGTTACGTTCATTTTGCAAAACACTTTCATTTCTAAACTTGGTGTGATTTATAGCAGCATGAGTTTTCCATGTCAATAATTTATTTTGGGACGGGCATTGGCAACGCGAACGATCCCATTATTCCGAAGGGATAAAGGTTTGTCGCAGATACCTTCCCATTTGTCGTCGCCGGGAAGACATGGACGGCCTCACGCATCCGCCTTTTGCGACCGGTCTTCCGTTTTTTCAGATTCATTTTCAGATGCGGAATCTTTCGGGATTTGATCATCCGCCTGTCTTTCCTGTATGGTTGCCTCAGCTTCCATAACCGGCGGATCCAGTTCATCAAACCACAGGCCATGACGGTGTCTTGCATAATCAAGCCTGACCTTACCTGTAAAAATCCCCCGGACCATCGGCCAGTTCGGCCGCAGTGCAATCGCCGCCATATGCGCCAGGAAAGCCAGGAAAAACAGAATAAAGCCGATATTGTGCACCCAGGTGGCCCAGAGCAAAACCGTGTGCGACAGGTCCGGCGCATAAATGTTTTTATAGGTCTTGAGCAGCCCCGATAAAATCAACAGGAGAATAATCACGGCCATCCCCACATACGCTACACGCTGCTCCGGCAGATACTTATGCATGGGCGGCTCCTTGCCCAGACCGATAAAACTTTTCACAACGGCCACGGATTGAGACAAATCGCCTTTCTTCGGAACCATTCCCTTTTCACCGCGCAGGCCGTGATAAACGAGATGAAAAAGCCCTGCCATCGTAAAGACAAACGCCGCCGCGTAATGCAGGTAAAGCGACGTGATGAAATCCGCCGACCAGCCCAGCCCCGGAACGGTGATGATGTAATAACGCTTGGCCACCGGCAGCTCAAAGATGCCCGTCAGAAGCAGGACAAGGCCCGAAAGAGCAATCGCCCAGTGTTCGAGAAGTTCCAGTTTACTGTGGCGAACAACCAGATTTTTTTCTGCGAGGATTTTTTCAGCCATTGTTTTCCTCCTCCTGCTTCACCTGTTCTTTGCGTTTGGATAACCAGCCCAGCGCGCCGGCGGCGGCAATCCCCAGCACAGGCGCGGCCAGCACCGCTTTACCCAGCGGATCGGTGGAGGCCATGCGCCGTTCGACATTCGGCTTCATATCCGGCCGCCCCGGTTTTTTCTCCATCGCGGCATTGATTTTTTCAAAAGATACGGGCGACACATAAAGCGTGGAGGTCCCGCCGTTTTCCTCTTTGCCGTAAATATAACCGCTCATCGCGCGGGCCCGATCATCGGCGATTTTTTCGATCTCCCGGCGCGGTCCAATCAGCAAAGCCTTGCGGGGACAGGCCTCGACGCATCCGGGAAGTTTCCCCTCTTTCAGTCGCTCGTTGCATAAATCGCATTTATACATGACGCCGTTGCCCATATAGCCGGGCAGCACATGCAGATACAAACCGACGCCGGACTGGCGCTGCGGGATTTCCCAGGGGCAGACATCTTTGCATTTGGCCCCGCCGAAACACTTATCCTGATCAATGACCACCGCGCCGTTCTTCTCTTTGTGATTGGCGGAAAACGGGCAGATCGTCGCGCAGGCCGGGCTGTCACAGTGCATGCAGCGACGGGGCACGTAGACCGCTTTGCCGTCGATGTCCGCTTTGTGAACATAAATGAAATTGTAAGGCGTCAGGCGGTCGAACACTTCTTGCTTTTTAGACCAGTCTTCAATCGTTTTGCGCGGCCAGGGCTCGGGGATATTTTCGACAACCGGAGGAATTTTGTCTTTATTGAGGGTCTTGCACGAACTGACACAAGCGGGGATCGGCCGGTCCGCGCATCCGTCACACAGGCTCAAATCGATGAGCGTGGCAAGTTGCCCTTCACCTGACGCATGAGCAATCCCGGGCAAACTTCCCGCCGCAAGCGCCGCCGCGCCGGCGCCAATCTTTAAAAACGACCGGCGGCTTAAATTAAAATCCTTTTTCCCTTTCATGCCTCTCCTCCGTCATGCTTTTTACGATAAATCGATAAAACGACTCAACGCGGTCTGAAAATCATTCATGGCTTTGTCTTTGTCCCGGGTGGGCTCTTTCAGGCACTCATTCATGTGCGTACCGATAATCGCGGCACCCGTTTTTTTCATGGCTGACGTCACCGCCGAAACCTGGGTGATCACATCAATGCAGGGCGCGCCGCTTTCAATCAGACGCTGCAATCCCCTGACCTGTCCTTCAATCCGCTTCAGGCGGGCGATAATTTTTCCCTTTTCCGTGTCCATTTATATACCCCTGGGGGGTATAATAGCATCTAAGCATTTTTTGTCAAGGTATTCCTATAATAAATTTCAGCTAATTATTTCTTTGAGTTATCGAAGGATATGATTGCATTATTGCCTTTTCGGCTCTTCAGACCCGAAAAGACAAGCGAACCTGAAAGTTCGTATGACAATTATTCTTTCTACTTCCCGTAAGGGCAAACCGAAACGCAAATCCCGCAGAGGCTGACCTTTTTAGCGAGCCGCCCGGCAGACAATTTCCGGCAGGTGTCAAGGCATTTGAAGGCATTGTAAAATTCATCGCGGTCCAGGGTCTCATCCCAAAGCAAACCGGTTGCCGCCTTCCCCGGACACATCTCCACGCACAGCTCGCATTCGCCGCAGCGGCTTTGCGTAATCGGGACCCCCAGTTTTTCAAACCGGTGGTTGGTCAGAACCGTCGCCAGCCGGACGCGCGGTCCGAATCGCTCCGATACCAGTAAATCGGTTTTCCCGATCCACCCCAGCCCCGCGCGCGTTGCCGCCATTTTGTGGGAGAATTTCATGCGCAGCGTGTTTGCAAAATCCGCCGGAATGTCCTCTTCGCTGACGGTAGATTTAATTTGCAGACAGGGTATTCCGTTTTGCCTTAAAAACCGCGCCATTTTCGCCGTCGTTAAATTGAGTTCATCGTTTGTTGACTGGTAGAGCTCATAATAAACCGGCGTCGGCCCGTCTTCAATGCCGTCAATCACCGCATCATTCAGTCTTTTGCCAATCACCACCGCATATCGGTAGGGGTAATGCGCTTTCACCAGGTCGGCCATATCGGCAAACCCGATCATAAACTCGTCTGTATTCGGTAAAATATTAATCAGTTCGTTTTGCATGGCTACTCCTGATTTCAGTCTTTCTTCATCTAAACAATCGGGGCAATCCTTCGAAAACAAATATTATCTGTGATGAATTTCTTAATAGCATATAATCCCATCTGTTTCATCCGGTTAATACAGGTTAATTCCCGCTTCTTTTTTACTACTAAAGCAGTATTTTAGCTTCAGGTCCGCTTTTATATTTGCTTTTCCGACATCCCTTCTATAAAAATTTTGCGATTTCGCTCAGCCACCCGGAACAAGATCATGGGCGATACCGACATCATGGAAACCGATTCGCAACACTCGAATTTGCAGTCCAAACAACTCAAGGAGGGGCCTATGAGAAAAATCCTGTTTTTTATGATGGTTGTTGTCGTGTTTTCCGGATGCGCCGTTCATAAATCCATGTATGTACCTTATAATGACAGGGGCCATCAAGACGCGGCTTATGAATGGGCTCCCCACGACGACGGCGGTGAGTGGTGGTATCTGACCGGGTATACCTCCGACCGGAATAACAAACTGTATCTTTATCAAATCACGATTTTCCACGCCCATCTGATCCGCTATCCTGTCAATCTGCTGGAAGTATATCCTCTCCACCTCTCGTTTACGGATTGCGCAACCGGACAGCATATATTTTACGAAAACATTAAGTTCAGTTCCGGCGTCGTCTACGCCGATTCCAAGTGCGCGGTGTTTCAAGACAGCAGGATTTGCCTGGATAACCGGCAGATCAAAATCGTGGGCGAAAGCGACAAACTCAGGCTGAAACTGGAAGGAACGCTGGTAAAAGACGCCGCGTGGCACGGCAAAGACGGCGTTATTGTCATGGGACATCCCGATAAGCCAAACGAGAGAAGTTATTACTATTCCTTTACGAATATCCAAACAACAGGAGAGATCGAATTCAAAGACGAAAAGGGCGACTGGACGAAGATTGATGGAACCGGCAAGTCCTGGTTCGACCGGCAGTGGGGACGATTCACCGAAGTAGGCTGGGAATGGTTTTCCTTCCGGTTCTTTGACGACGAAGAAATCATGCTGTTCCCCTTTCCCAAAACAGGAAGCAAAGAGGGGACCTACATTGACAGGAAGGGAAATGTCACCGCTTTCGAAAATTACACCTATCAAGTCAAGAAATTTACAATGTTTAACGGTAAGAAAATTCCACTCGGATGGAATGTTTCCGTTCCTTTTAAAGAAAAAGAATACGAAGTGATCCCGTTGGTCGAAGACCAGTTTAATCCATCGAAATTGAATAATTACTGGGAAGGCTTGTGCAAGGTGCTCAACCCTAAAGGCGAGTTGGTCGGGTACGCCATCATTGAAACGCCGGGAGCGGCTTACTGACGATATTTTAAAGCCGGCAGCCGCTGATCTTTCGCGAATTGTTTGACTTGGGTCAGTATCTTTATTATAAGTCATTCATTAAAGCCAACTGCCCAAAGGAGGCCCCATCATGAACGAAAAATCCCTTCCGTGGTACATTACAGTCCAAACCTTTCCCGAACTTCTTCACCGTAACGCCAGCCAGTACGGCGCAAGGCGCGCCCAGTGGTGGAAGACTCAGGGGAAGAATACCGATTCCCTCACCTATGCGCAGTTGGCGCAAACGGTGCGCGAACTGTCATCCGGCCTTCTGCAGCTCGGAATCGCCAAAGGCGACCGCGCCTGCATCATGGCCAACACGCGGCCCGAGTGGGTCTGGGCGGACTACGCCATCCTGTGCGGGGCAGGCGTTACCGTGTGCATCTATCCATCCGTATCGGCGCCTGAAATCCGGCATATTGTGAACGATTCGGGCGCCCGCTTCGTCTTTGTGGACAACGAGGATAACCTGAGCAAGATAAAAAGCGTCTGGAAGGAAATGCCCACGCTGGAAAAAGCCATTACCGTCGGGAACTGGTCCGCATCCGGGGATGAGCGTGTCATTTCGCTTGGCGACGTGAAAGCACTCGGCCGCAAGCTTCTGGCAAAGACTCCAGACGCTTTCGACCAACGTTGGCGCTCGGTCAAACTGGATGACCCCATGACGATTGTCTATACTTCCGGCACCACCGGTGTTCCCAAAGGAGCGGTGCACACGCACCGCAGCATCAACGCGGCCTGCCGGCGCGACCTGACGGTGTTTTCCGCAAAACCCTTCACGGAAGAAGATGTCTTCCTGTCGTTTCTGCCCCTGTCCCACACCTACGAGCGCGAGTGCGGCCACGGCTGCGCCATGCACTGCGCAGTAACCGTCGCCTACAGCGATCCCAAATCGCTCGTCGACGATTTGCAGATCTTTCGCCCCACGGCCTTCGTGTCCGTGCCCCGGCTCTATGAACGCATTTATATGACCATGCAGTCTCGCACCGCCACCTCGCCGGTGAAGAAAACCATTTTCGAATACGCCATGAAAACCGGCCTGGAACTGGTGGAATACCGCTCCGACGCCAACGGCTTCATCAACATGGCCGAGGGGGTCGACTTCACCGAGGGCGTACCCCTGTCGCTCCGGATCAGATACAGGGTTATGGATAAGATCTTCTTCTCGAAGGTGCGCGCCATGATGGGCGGCCGCTTCCGTTTTGCCTTCTCGGCCGCCGGCAGCTTGCCTGCGGACCTGTGCAAAGTCTTTCTGGCCATGGGAATACGGATCTACGAGGGATACGGGTCCACGGAGACCTGCAACACGATCACCATCAACCGGGTCAACAAGATCCTTCCCGGATCGGTAGGCCCCGTGGCGCCGGGCGTTACAGGCAGGATCGCCGAAGACGGCGAATGGCAGGTCAAAGGCGAAAACATCTTCGCGGGATACTGGAACAATCCCGAGGCTACCAAAGACGCCTTCACCCCGGACGGCTTTTTCAAGACCGGCGACATCGTGGTCATGGTTGCCGACGGTTTCCTGAAGATCGTGGACCGCAAGAAAGGGCTCATGGTGCTCGACACAGGCAAGAACGTTCCGTCGGCCAAGATCGAAGCCAGGTTCTCTCTTTCACCCTGGATCGAGATTGTCATGCCCGTGGGCGACAACCGCAAATACGTGGGCGCCCTGGTGGTGCCCAACTACGACGCTTTTATCCGCCTCTTCGACGAGAAGGGCATCCCCTATGACAAGAGCAAACTGGTCTTTTCCGAAGCGGACGGCATGCGCATCTGCACGCAGGTGGGGCAGGACTTTGTTGACCGGCAAGAACTCAAAGACCTCATCGATGCGGACATCCGGAAAGTCAACGCCGAGCTTGAGGAATACGAATGCGTCAAGAAGTACGCCATCCTGACGCGCAAGCTGACCGTGGAGCACGGCGAGATGACCCCTACCCTCAAGGTGAAACGAAACGAAGTCATTAAAAACTTCAAAACCGAAATTGAGAAACTTTATGTTTGAGAAAGAGACAGAGGCAGGACGCGTTGACGGATCCTGCCTCTGTTTTTACTTCGGCGTTAATATTATGTGCGAAAGCATTCTCATGAAATTCTGTGTACATATTAAAAGTTCATCGTAAACAGCCGGGGCGGCTTGCCGTCCGCCGGCCCCGGAATGACTTCCGTGTCTTTCAGGCCGCTTAAATCGCCGACTTCATCATCGATCATTTTCAACGCTTTTTTCATCTGTTCAATATATTCATCGGCGGGGATCATTTCACTATAAGTGCGCGTAAAGGCATAGATGCAGACATTTTCCGCCTGCGCCCGTTTTGCAATGTCCAGGGCGTTCTCCAACAGTTCTCTGACCATTTTCACCGTCCGCACCGTGCGGACCGGCAAAAAATCCCACAGGGCCACCGCATTGCAAAACTCGGTGGTCGGACGATAACTGAACAGCGAAATGGCTGCGTTGTAGATGAGGCCTTTGTGCATGGTTAACCGGACAACCAGTTCATCCTGTTTTTGCAGGGGTAATTCACTGCGGCGATAACCGATTTGCCATTGCACATCCAGGGATTCCTGTTGAAAAACGTCGGCGCCCGCCAGCATGGGTTTGTCCGGATTGACAAAGAGTTCCTCATCGCCTTCCAGCATCGTTTTCAGCACTGCGGCAATTTTCAGCAGAAAAGATGCGCGGGTTCTGGAAGAAGACATGGACATCCCTTTTTCGAAAAGGTGTATGGCCTGATCCAATGCCGCATAGACGGTGCGCTGAAGCTTTTTGAACTCTTTGACGTTGGTTCGGACCTCCGGTTGCGCCCGCATGTACCGGACGGTGAACATGGCCTGCGTCATATAGACAATGGCATGTTCGCAGTAGAAATCTTCCGTGTGGAAATCGCAATGTTCCCGGATGTTGTCCGCTTCCTGAAGGGCCTGGCGAAAAACGGCGTTCGCCGTCCGCAGAGATGGCGTATCCAACGCGATACTCCTCAGAACCATCATGCGCAAAGTCCGCGCAATCAGATCTTTCGGGTTGATCGACAGAACAATCCGGAGAATCTCCGCCGCTTCCGAACAGCGCTTGCGGTAGTAAAGCGTTTTGGCGATCTCCACGCCCAGCAGAGAATTATGGGGATATTTAAAAAAAGTGGCGATGGCATTTTCGTCGCTGATTTTGGAGGATTCCGGGGTCGCATCTTCCATGGGCCAGAGAAGCTGGTTGAGCTTTTCAATCGAAGCGGGAGAATTTTGCAGGGTCTCGTCATGCAGCAGATCCGGGACAAAATCGAAATAATGGGCGGTCCAGATCGACGTGATCCACCAGATCGGGAGGGATTCTCCGTTGAACAATCTGGCTTCTTCGGGTTTTGCGCACAAAATGACATGGATGTCGTTGATGAGAATGCCGTGGCGCGCAAAATCGGACAGGCGAATCATGGGATCGCCCGGCAGGCTGGCGTTCAATAGGGACAGCAGATGGTTGTCCAGAATGCCGTACTCTCCGGCCGTGATGGCAATCGATAAAAACCGGTTCTTGCTGTAATATTTTGAAAGCGGCCAGCGGATGGCGATCTGGTGCGCCAGGGCCACCGCGCTCTTTAAGCATTCCAGGTAGTGGAGAAGGTTGCCGCCCTCTTTTTCTTTCGGGAAATCTATATACAGGGTCGTAATATCGTAGGACCTGACCTTGCCCCACTTGCCGTAAAGGAAATGACTGACGGCCTCGCTGACATAACTTTTGATGGCTTTTTTCAGCCAGCCGATGATTTCGTGATCGATGACTTCGCCCCGGCTGGTCAGAGAAAAACCGATGCGGACACCGTCATGATAGTCGCCGTTTTTTTGAGACCCGCCTTTGTCGGGAAATAATTTGCTCAACGTTTCAAAGTTCCACATCCGGGAAATTTCCGGCCGCTCATGCCCCAGCCAGAAGGAAATACTCCGTAAGACATTGAGTTTGTAATCCGTATCCAGTGGTTCTTTTTTCAACCGGATCAGCATGGAATGCGTCACAGGCGGCAAGGCAATCCGGTGCATGGTCAGAATCGTATTGATCCGGTTGCACAACGCCCGCAAAGACAGATTCAGCCGAAGCGTCTCCCCCTTTTTATTGAACAGCTCCTCGAAATTCATATCGCCGGTCACCTGGATTTTCACCGCATTATCCGCGCGGGCGCGAATGAACTGCTCGAGGCTGTCTGCATCCGGCGTTGAAATGATGCCGTTTCGAACGGCAAAATCGACAAATGAATTCCATATTGGTGAATTATCAGTATTTTGATGAAATGACGTAAAACATTCCACAGATGGGAATGTGGACAAAAGAGCCGATATTGCTTTCCCGCTTTGATTCATTTAACAATTACTCCATTATCTTAATCAGTTATATTGTTAATACGACAATCATCCGGTTTAACGTTCCCAACACTCCTGGATTAATAGTGATTTACTGGTTTATCAATAATTCACTATTATTTATAAACCAACATATCAAATTGACGATCTATCCGCCAGCGAATATAAGATACATTCAAATGCACTACAGGGGACCAATTGGGGAGGGAATAAAACGTTCAACCGGATTTCGTGGCCTTTTGATATGGACGTCCGTTTTCCTGAAAAAGGCTTAAAGATGGACCTATTAACAAATGGAAGGAGATAAAATGGATCCGAATGCTGTGTATGACTACCCTAATAACCTGGTCGATTTATTCGAGGAAAGCGCAAAAAAGTTTCCGGACATCCGATTCCTGGGCACCAAGAATCCGGAATCCGGAAAGTATGAATGGCTGACGCGCAAACAGATTGCCGAGCGGGTGAACAACCTCCGCGGCGCGCTTGCAAAACTCGGCTTAACCAAAGGCGACAAAGCCGGCATCATCATCAACAATTGCGTGGAATGGTTTATCTGCGAGCAGGCCGTCCACGGACTGGGCGCGGCTTTTGTCCCCATGTATCTGCAGGAACTGCCGAAAACCTGGAAATACATCGTCACCGATGCGGCGGTAAAATTTCTTTTTGTCCGCGATGAATCCGTTTTTGAAAAAGTCAAACACCTCAAAGACGAAATCAGCACACTGAAAGATATCTTCGTTGTCTACGGCGCCAGGGAAAACAGCCTTTCCGCCCTGGAGGAAACAGGCAAGAAAAATCCGACTCCGTCCATCAAGCCGCACTGGTCGGACCTCGCTCACATCATATTCACTTCGGGCACCACGGGCGATCCCAAAGGCGCCATGATCTCCCACGGCAATGCCACCTGGGCCGCCCGGTCCAGTATTGAGACCTTCGATCTCGACGAAACGGCGCAGGTGATCTCGATTTTGCCCTGGGCGCATGTCTACGGACAAAACTGCGATCTGCACAATTACATGGCTTTCGGAGGCGGGATCGCGTTTGTCGAATCGCTGGATAAATTCATACAGAATGTTCAGGAGACCCGGCCCACCGCCATCAACGGCGTGCCGCGCGTCATCACCAAAATTTACGATACCATCATGCAGGGCGTGAATGCCGATCCCGTGAAGAAGCAGTTTTTCGACGCGGCCCTGGCGGAGGCGGCCAAAAATCGGGGGCTCGCCGAGAAGACAAAAGAGTTCAAAGACTACGATGAACTGGTCTTTTCCAAGATCCGCGCCATTTTCGGCGGCAATCTGAAATTCATTGTCAGCTCCAGTTCGCTTTTGAAACCGGAAATCGCCCAGTTCTTCCATGACATCGGCCAGCCGACCTACGATTGTTACGGCATGACGGAAACCTCCGGCGGCATCACCCTCAACTGCACCAAATTCGGCAACAAGCTGGGAACCGTTGGCAAGCCGGCCCAGAACACGCATATCATCATCGACAAATCCCGCGTGGGGGAAGCAAGCCCCGACGGCGAGATCTGCGCCTACGGCCCCCAGATCATGATGGGCTACTACAACAAACCCTCTCTCAACGCAGAGGTCATGATGCCGGATAAATGGAACGGTTTTGCCGGCATTCGCACAGGCGACCGCGGCTGGTTCGACGAAGACGGCTTCCTGCATATCACCGGCCGCTTCAAGGACGAATACAAACTGGCCAACGGCAAGTATGTGCACCCGGAAAGCATCGAAAATGAAATCAAGCTTCTGCGTTACATCGCCAACACCATGATCTACGGAGAAGGAAGAGATTATAACGTGGCGGTGATTGTGCCCGACTTTGCCGCGCTGAAAGCCGATCCGGAAACCAAAGCATGGGTTAAAGACACACTGGAAGAAACGCTGCAAAGCGAAGATTTGAAGAAGTTTCTGGCCCAGAAAATCATTGAGCACGCGCGAAAGGCATTCGGCGGTTATGAAGTGCCGCAGAAGTTCCTCTACATTGCGGACGACTTCAGCGTGGCCAACGGCATGCTGACCCAGACCATGAAACTCAAAAGAGCCATTGTTCTGGCAAAATATAAAGACCAGCTTCTGTCCCTTTATTAAGATTTGCAGGCTGCCATTGAAAGGGAAAAGCCGCGCCCCGGTCACAGGGGTGCGGCTTTTTCGTATAATCGACTCTACGAAAAAGGCTCAAAATGTGGTCATTCCCGCGAAGGCGGGAATCCAGAACAGTCATATCAATCGCATATCATTGCGACAAGCATCTTTGTGCATTGTAAAAGGGTTATAAGAATTGTCATTGCGAGGACGAAGTCCGCGGCAATCTTTTTTAAATCCTGAGAGGTGGCAGTTGCACCGGGGCATGCCTTCGCCGGAAGGCCCTCAACTGTGGCGCTAAAGCTCATGGAGCGCAGGCCAAAAACTCGCCCTCCGAGCTCAAACAGTTTGGCCGTATCATGCTCCATTTCGCCAAGCGCCACAACGTTTCGGGCATGATTCATAAAGTCGCGCCCCGCTGCAACTGCGGATTGTTTAGATGTGGGATCGAACACTGTGATGAAATGTCAAGAATAAAGATTTGACCCAATATTTTGCCCCATATTTTGCACGACATTTATTTCGTTAAAATTCGGATCTGCTTCTTGCAGATTTCAGGTTTGCTTAAAAAAAATCACTTCAACCGCAATGTCATTTTCAGAAGGTCATAGGATGTTCTTTGTTGAACCATGCCCAGCTTTGCAGTCAGATTGACCATCTTGCGGTTGGTCGGCTCGATATAACCATAAAATTCCTCCAGCCCCTTTTCATCGGCGATACCGATGATCATATCCACCAGTTTGGAGGAAAGCCCCCTTCCCTGATAATCATCATGGACAAGAACGGAGAATTCGCATTTCCGGGTGTCGGGTTCGATCACAAAGCTTGCCATGCCAATGATCCGCCGTTTTCCATTTTCTTTAACCTCAGCCACAATAGCCATTTCGCGATCATAGTCGATGTTGCAGAACCGGGCATGCATCTCGTGGGTGATAGTTTTGATAGTCTGGTAAAACCGTTCCCGCAGGGTGGCTTCGGAGAGCGTGGTGAACATGTCATGTTCCAGAGGCTCATCTTCGGGCTTGATGGGACGAAGAATAACCTCCGTGCCGTCCCGAAGATGCCATGGCGTCACATATCGCACTGGATACGGAGTAATGACCAGGTGGGAATAGGAACTTTCCTGCCGATCCATCCGCCTGTCGAGAATGATCCGGGCATCCAGGGCCACGGCCTTCCCGTCGCAGACGGCGAGAGGATTCATATCCATGACGAGAATTTCCGGAAAATCGACGATCAGATTGGAGAAGCTCACCAGTATTTGTTCCAGTTGCCGCAGGTCTGCCGGTGTCTTTCCCCGGTATCCCTGGAGCATCTTATAAACCCTGGTATCTTCCATAAGCCTTCCGGCCAGGGCCTGATTCAAAGGCGGAAGTCCCACGGCATAATCCCGGAAGATTTCCACCCCGATTCCCCCCATGCCGAAGACGATCACTGCGCCGTAGTCCGGATCCTTTTTAGCCCCCAGAATTAACTCATAGTCGATCACTTCAAGCATCTTTTGAACCGTAACGCCTTGAATGGATGCCTCAGGCTGACGCTCTCTGACGCGTTCGATGAGCCGGCCATATTCCCGCCTGAGTTCGGAATGATTGGTGATGCCGCGAACGACGCCCCCCACATCCTGGCGGAAGATGATGTCCGGGGAGGAAATTTTAAGCACAACGGGATATCCGATCTTATCAGCATACCCCATGGCTTCCTCGACATTTATGGCTGTGTAGGTCTGGATGAGAGGAATGCCGTAATTGGTCAGGAATTTTCTCGCATCTTCATCGGTCAGGATGGGCGTGCCTTCCCTTAAGACACGGCGAACCAGAGATTTAAGATGATTCTTGGACGGCGCTTCGTCCACGGGCAATTCGGAAGGCGTTTCGTTCAGATCCTGCAGGTTGCGGACATATTGATGCATATAAAGATAGGTCCGCACGGCCTCCTCCGGCGTGTTGTAGGTAGGAATGCCATTTTCGATCAGAACATCCCGGCCGCTGTTCGACTCCTCTCTGCCAAGCCAACTGGTAATAACCGGTTTTGAGGAGGAGTCCTTGACAAAAGATGCCAGCGCCTGGATCAACTCCACATCGCTTTCCCCATCCATGAATCCGAACAGGACCAGGATGCCGTCAACCCCGAGATCGCGATGGCAGATTTGCAGAGTCTTTTGATAACGCCCGGTGTCCGCTGTTCTCAAAATATCCACAGGATTTCTCCGGCTCCAGGAAGGTGGCAGGAACTGGCTGAGGGCGGCAACCGTTTCGTCAGACAATGATGCCAGCTCTCCGCCCGAACGTAGAAGCCTGTTGGCCGCCATTAAACCGGCGCCGGTGTCGTTGGTGATAATAGCCAGCCTCGGCCCCCGGGGAAGACGGCGTGCATAGAGAACGTCCGCCGCATCATAGAGGTCCTGAACTTCCCGGACCCTCACCACTCCCGCCCGCTGAAGCACGGCGTCAAAAACATCCTCCGGCCCGGCCAGCAGATCCGTGTGGGATTGTCTTTCCTGAAGAACGTCCGGCACAGGGGGCGGTTTTAAGAGAACGATGGGCTTGTACCGGGCAAACCCCCGTGCGGCACTGACGAATTTTTTGATATCGCCGATCCGGTCTTCCACGTAGATCATGATGCTTCGCGTGTACGGGTCATTGCCGAGATAGTCGATGAGATCGCCCAGGTCGATGTCGATGCCAGATCCCAGAGAAGCCAGCATGCTGAAGCTGACGCGGGCATGCATCCCCCAGTCAAAGAGGGTTTTCTCAAAAGCGCTGCTCTGGGTTAATAACGCGATATTGCCCCTCTCGGGAACGTGCCTGAGATTGGAGGCGCAAAGGCCTGCATGGGGCCGGATGACGCCCAGGCACCCCGGTCCCAAAATCCGCATCGGGTAATTCTTTTTGATTCGTATAATCTCTTCTTCCAGGCGGCGGCCTTCAACGCCTGCCTCACGAAAACCGTCGGAGATAATAATCAGGCCGTCCACGCCGGCCCGGCCGCAGGCATCGACAATTCCCGGTACTGTGGCAGCCGGGGTAGCCACAATGGCAAGATCGATATGTTCGGAAATATCCCCGATGCTGTCATAACAGTGAAAATGACAGACGGTTTCCTGGTTGGGATTGACCGTGAAGATTTTCCGTTCTCTGCAGGCCTGAAGATTTTCGATGAGGATCCGCCCCGGAGCGCCTTCTCTTTCACTGGCGCCGATAATTGCAATCGTTGCCGGGTCAAACATGCGTTTCAGATTATCCATGGTTTACTTTCCCTCTGAATTTGAAGATGAGGTAATGAAGCATATACCACATTGACTCATGCAATTTACCGATCAGGTATTTCTTTGTTCGGACTCCACAATTATATATCACATTAAAGATGAAAACGATTAATCCGCGGCTAAAGGTATTTGCAGCCCTGTCGACCCATGACTTTTGTATCACAGGTAAAGTTCCAGTTCAGCCATTTTTTATTCATACAAAAGGTGGCAGTTGCAACGGGGCATCCGGCATCCCCCGGAGTTTCCACCCATTTCCCTTCATCTGCCTTCACCTTACTACACGTAGCCCGGGTCTCGCGTGACCTTTAGTTATCAGACCCGTTAAGGCTAATGCACCTGAATGCAAATTCGACAATGCATTGTTCGATACAAAAAGATCAGACCGAACACAAACAAATATTCCCATTTGTCATTCCGGCTTTTAACCTTTAGGTTACGCAGGCCGGAATCCAGTATTATTATTTCATCCATCTGTCATTGCGAGGCGACGCTAAGGAGCCGCGGCAATCTTTGAGTTAATACAATCTCTGTCATATTTCTAGGAGGTGGCAGTTACATCGGGGCATGCCTTCGCTCAATGTACGCAACTGTGGCGCTAATTCCGCGACGACCATAAACTCGTCCTCCGGGCTGAAAACAGTTTGGCCGTCTTATGCTCCATTTCGCAAAGCGCCACAACGTTTCGTCCATGATTCGCTCAGTCACGCCCCGGTGCAACTGCTGTTTATTAAGATGAATGTTTACCGATTGATATTTCGACGAACGTCCCCCTTTTCCCCCCTCTGCCGGAACGAGAAACGCAAGATTCATCCAATGAAGAAAAAGAAAATACAGAGCATCCCCACATGCTTTGTCCGGTCTGTCGAAAAGGGCATCTTATTCCATTCATGATCATTCCCCGTCAGTGGAGAGCGCCGCCATGATCCGGATGATTTGCTTGCACCTTCACCTTTATCTGCATTTTAAGGCAGGCGGTTTCACCGTTTTGCCGCAAACGGCTTCTTGCGTCCAATGCCAGAAATATTGTCTTGAACTCGGATTCCGAACGCCGCGTTCCATTAAAATCTCTATCTATGTCAACAGTCGAATAACAAAATAATCGGATTTGTTACTTGATTTAAGATTAAATTTGTCCCATATTGCTCCTCGAATCAGTAAGCAACACGATTAAATTTCCAGAGAGGAGCCAGACCTGCGTGGCCGATTTAGTTCAACTAAGTTTTTACGCCGGCTCCGCGGCGTAAAAAATCTTAGAGCGCTGAGCTGAAATAATTATTGACAATACACTACAATGTAAATACACTGTAATCATGAAAGAGTTACGATTTGAATGGGATGAAAAGAAGTATAATCTGAATCAAAGAAAGCATGGTATTTCTTTTCTTGAAGCGCAAACGGCATTTGCAGATGCAGATGGCTTGTTGCTCGATGATCCTGATCATTCATTGGAAGAAGAGCGTTATATTCTTCTTGGCATGAGTTCTAAGCTTCGGCTACTCGTCATTTCCCATACTTACCGTAGAGAAGACCTAATTGTAAGAATAATTTCCGCACGGAAGGCAACACGCATGGAGCAAAGACAATACTGGAGCAGGTGGTAGTTATGAGAAAAGAATATGATTTTTCAAAAGCAAAAAAAAATCCGTACGCAAGTATGCTCAAGAAGCAAGTAACGATTAGATTAGATGAGGGTACCGTAGATTATTTCAAAAATCTTGCTAATGAAGCGGGTATTCCGTACCAAACATTAATTAATCTTTATTTAAGAGATTGTGCCGCTTCTGAGCGTAAGCTTTCCATGAACTGGAAAGTAGCATCTTGAAATATTAGAGATAGGGGACACCCTTAAGTATTTAAGTTGACAGATCGGACTGTTTAAGATAGAAGGACTTCCATGCCGAGAACAGGACGATTAGACACAGCGGGTGCCCTGCATCATGTTATGATTCGGGGCATGGAGCGCAAGCAGATATTCCGGGATAATAACGACCGTGAAGACTTCTTAGCGCGACTGGAGAAACTTTTACCAGCCACCCAAACATCCTGCTTTGCCTGGGCGCTGATTCCCAACCATGCCCATTTTCTTTTCCGGACGGGTAACGTACCTATCGCCACCCTGATGAGCCGGCTTCTGACCGGTTATGCCGGTTATTTCAATGTTCGCCACAAACGGAGCGGACGTCTTTTTCAAAATCGATATAAATCCATTCTCTGCCAGGAAGACGCTTATTTGACAGAACTCGTACGTTACATTCATTTGAACCCGCACCGGGCGGGACTGGTGAAAAGCATGGGGGAATTGAATCGCTATGCCTATTGCGGTCACAGTACGCTTATGGGGAATAAAAAGCGGGACTGGCAGGACGCAAATTATGTGCTGAATTATTTCGGAAAGCAACGCACCAGCGCCATCCGTCACTACTATGAGTACGTTGCGGCGGGTATAGAGCAGGGGAAGCGCACCGACCTGACGGGAGGCGGGCTTATTCGCAGTCTGGGTGGCTGGTCGGCGGTTAATCGAAGCGACTTAAAAGATGCGCACATGAAGAGCGATGAGCGGATTCTGGGAGACGGTGACTTTGTCGATGAGTTGCTTTCTGCGTCAAACGAAAAATTCGAACGTTTTCATACAATAAAGCGTTTGGGATATGACCTGGATAAAATCGCCGAACGAGCTGCAGAGGTCTGCCATGTTGCACTGGAAGATATCTTTTCCAGAGGCAAGCAGAAAACCAAAGTCGTGGCCAGAAGCGTGTTTTGTTACTGGGCGTCGCGTGAGTTGGGCATTCCCTATTCAGAGTTGGCTCGACGGCTGTACATCAGCATTCCGGCGGTGAGCTACTCCGTTGAACGTGGAGAAAAGATAATCAAAGATCGTGGGTATCAACTTCTAGATACTTATATACTTTAGGGTGTCGCTTTATGCCTTTTATGCACGCAATACCGACACATCGGCTGGAATTAACGGCGGCGACGATCGACCATATTTTTGCCGAAATGGAATCCTCTGAGCGTCTGGCCCAGTTGCTGGGAACACAAGTTGAATCCGGATGGCCACCAGGAGAGTATGACCGGGACGCGCAGGAGTTCTTCGCCTGTCGCCTCAAAGAAGGCGGCGCGTCGGTTGTGGGCTGGTATGTCTGGTATGCTGTGCAGCGAGAAAAAGAAAATCAGACGTCAATACTGGTGGGAGCCGGCGGGTATTTCGGCCCGCCCAATGAAGCAGGCGAGGTAGAGATGGGCTTTTCCATCATGCCCTCGGTTCGGGGGGATGGGTATGCGACTGAAATGACAAGAGCGCTCGTTTCGAATGCGTTTCGTGACATCCGGGTAAACAAGGTTATTGCCCGTACAACATCTGAAAATATTGCGTCGGTCAAGGTGCTCATGAAATCCGGCTTCAGTTGCGTTTGTCGAGATCAATCCGGCAACGATGTCTTCGAAATCCTCAGGAACGGAGGATAATCAGTTTATGTCAACAAAGCAACATCCATCGACGATCTTGATAACTGGTGCAACACGCGGTATCGGACAAAGCACTGCGAAGCTATTGGTCGATAACGGTTGCCTGGTCATCATGCACGGTCGTGACGAGTCGGCAGCCCGCGCATCTTGCACAAGACTGGGCACGCCCGAGACACTAACTCCGGTTTGGGGCGATTTGGCGGACCTCAAGCAGGTACGCGCGCTTGCGAATCAGGTTCTCGACGCTACATCGGTTCTCGACGGCGTGATCCTCAACGCAGGAGTGTTTCAACCGGGATGTCTGACTTCGGTTGATGGATTTGAGTTAGACTTTGCCGTCAATTACCTTTCTCATCTGCTTCTGATACACCTGCTGCATGATCGACTGCTTTCGGCTTCGGAAGCTCGTGTTATTTTTGTTTCATCTTCAGCCTATATAAACGGGGAAGTAGACCTTGCGCACTTTGGCGCTCAACACATGCACGATCCCCTCAAGGCATATGCAACATCCAAGTTGCTTTGTCTAATGGCCGCCCTGGAACTTGCCCGGCGTCTCTCCGGAAGTAGTGTGTGTGTCAACGCTTGCAACCCTGGGCCAACGCGCACTTCGATCCTCGATGCCGGAAAGAACTACGGGTGGCGAGCTACTGGCGGAACGCCTTTGACGGCGGCCCGGCGCCTGGCGTGGTTGGTCTTGAGTCCGGATCTGCATGGGGTGAGCGGGCGATACTTCAATGATCGCCGGACACCTAATGTACCTAAACGCATGCGAGACCCCGCCGCCTTAACCGCTGTTTACGAAGCAAGCATGCACCTCTGCACAGTATTTAAAAAGCCTTTATCGAAAAAGCTGCCAAGAATCACAGGAGGAACATGAATGAATCGGGTAGCCGGGGGTTTTTCTCCCCCAGCCCCCACACCACCCTGGCATGCGGGTCCGCACCAGGCGGTTCACAGAGATTACCGGGCCGAAGCCGGGTAATGAATGTTCACCCACAAATCTTTTACAGACAACAACCCCTGATCCTTCAACCATCGATTCGTCATGCCGGTTTGTGTCGCCAGCGTTTTCGCCAGACGCCACGGTCCTTTGCGGCTCATGGCCACCGAGATGGCCATGTGAAGTGAAGTCCCCAGTTTGCGAAGCTCCCTTACTTTGGTTTTCGCTTTGCGCCATCGCTTAAGATAGCATATGCGCAGCCGCCTCCTCAGCCA
The DNA here is from genome assembly GCA_963682105.1 of Smithellaceae bacterium. Taxonomy (GTDB): domain Bacteria; phylum Desulfobacterota; class Syntrophia; order Syntrophales; family Smithellaceae; genus UBA8904. The sequence goes on along the minus strand of OY821638.1, from coordinate 3,858,897 downwards.
GTGATCTATTTCCGGAATCGGATGGTAATATTCCGAAATGCCGAAGTAGTTCATCCAGCCGCGGAGGTATTCGGCCAGCTTCTTGTACCGGTGGCCCATGGAAACAAACCAGGACCGTCCGGTCAGTTCCTTGACCCTTCGCTTGAATTCACGTTTTCCCTTTTCACCAGGCTTGTTCCCTCACGCCTACTATGGCCGCTGCTGACTCCTGCCCGATCACACGGCATGTTGCCATGACGTACGCTGTCGCCTATTGCGACCCCACGTCGGGCAGGTCTCCCCGGACTCTTTTCAGTACCCCCTTGAGGGGTATAAGTTCGTGAACTGTCCTGATGCAACCGCAGCATTTACCCTGTCTCCCGAATCCCGGACTTTGTCATGTTGCACCCTGAAGGGCACGCGTGCTGACTTGCCCGGAGACTAAGCCTTGTATGCTGTTTCTGTTTCCCGGATCAGGTCCGGGACAGGCTCTGGCTCATCGGTTTGCGCTTGGGCTTCCTTCGGACGGTCTCGCGCGATTCCGCCCTTGCCTTCGGCTAATACTTTTTTTAATGTTTCCAAGCTTTGAAACATTAACAGGATTCACGTATAGGGGACTTTCACCCCATTAGTTCACGCCCGTACCGGGCGTACACAAAAGCAATACACCCGATCGCTGCGCTCCGAGTGATTTCGTCGTGACCCATGAAACAATATATTGCATTATATTGCATTATGATATATTATGCATTATCATGCATTTTGGAGGTAAATATATGCCCACAGCCGTCAGAATTTCAGAAGAGCTAGTTGATGAGGCGAAGAGGTTTAGCCGCATCGATCACCGGTCACTTGCAGGTCAAATAGAGCATTGGGCGCGTTTGGGCAAGTGTGCTGAAGAAAATCCAGACTTGCCGTATTCTCTTATAAAAGAAATATTGATCGGCCTAGATGAATTGGATCAGGGTGAAAAAACAGAATACAAGTTTGGATAGGTTAAAATGAAAATCTATCAATCAAGATTATTTGAGAAAAAAGTTAAGAAGCTGACTAAAGCCGAAAAAGAAGCTTTAGATCGTGAGGTAAAAAATATTGCCGAGAATCCGAATATCGGCGGAGAGAAAAAGGGAGATTTAAAGGGTGTATTTGTCCATAAATTCAAACTCAAAACAAATTTATATTTGTTGGCATATCGGAAAGCCGACAAATATTTGGAACTTGTTATGATTGGCTCTCATGAAAATTATTATCGTGATCTCAAGAGCTACTTAAAAAGCAAATAAATCGGGTAACCGCTGCACCCGATCGCAGCCCGCTGGGCTGCTCCGGCTTAGCCCTTCGTTTCATCTTTTAACCCGTAATCTTCAGTGCCAACAATATTTTACCACTCACACCTTGTAGATGAAAGATGCATCCGGCAGGACTCTGATTTGAATTGAGAATTATCCTGAATGATAGAACAAGCAGTTGAAGGGGTATACAATACGCGACGATGATGACCGAAACGTGTGGCTCTTGGCGAAATGGAGCATCAGACAGCGAAACTGTTTAGAGCCGCAGGCGAGTTTTTGGCTGTCGCGCAATGAGCCATAGAGCCACCGTTGAGCGTCATCCGGCGCGTTTGGATGCCCCTGCAACTGCCACCTTTCAGAATATAAAACAAGAAACAGATTGCCGCGCCGGTTGAGAACCGGCTCGCAAGGACATCGGTTTATGTTTAAAATATTCCGGATACCGGCCTCCGTCGGTATGACACCATAGGGTTTTGAGTCCCGCCTCCGTAACCTAAAGGTCACCACCATGAATGGTGGCACAGCAGGCCGGAATGACGTTATTGGATAGATTCATTAAATGATTGTTCAGCAAAATGGTTTCTGATAGATTTCCTATAAGCCGCTCGGGCTCAATGCTTCCACAGTTTAGTCAACAACTCACAGTTAGGAGCCGCAATGGAAATCGACATAACCTTTGATAGCACAAATATTGATTGGAACATCATTTCAGAAACTCTCAAACAGGTGGGCATGGCGTATTATTCCCCCGACGAACACAAACGGGCGTTTGAGGCAAGCTTTGTCACCGTCTTTGCATGGCATGACGGAAAGCTGGTGGGGTTCGGGCGGGCGATTTCCGACGGGGTTTATCAGGCCGCCGTCTACGACATGGCTGTGATTCCGAATTATCAGAGACAGGGTATCGGGTCGGTCATCATGGAGAATATTCTGAAAAAAATATCTCACTGCAACGTTATCCTGTATGCCGCCATCGGCAAGGAAGGCTTTTATTCAACGCTCAAATTCCGGAAGATGAAAACAGGCATGGCCCTGTTCAGGCATCCTGAAATTATGATCCGGAAGGGATTTACCGAATGAGGGGCTGCCGGAATTTAGAAAAGCATTGATATAAGGCGAACTGAGATTGCCTTCCTTCATTTTCACCCCTCTAACGGAAATATGTCATATCATTAATGCCTCAAGAACCGGCAATACTATTTATAATACGAGGTTGAAAAAAAGTTCGGGCGATTGCGATTTTGTCCGTTTCCGCAGTCCATCCCCGGTTCGGTCATTTCCGGCAAGCTGCATATCCTGCGGCCAAAATCCCCTTGACACTCCTGCCCCCTCCTCCTATACTCAGTCCCATTAATATAAACAAAAGGTGAAAGAAATATGTCGACATCACGGATGATGTTCTCCCCGCGGGTAGCCACACGCAACCGGCTGAGAGTTTTGTTGATTTGTCTGGCTTTAGCAATTCTCACGGTTATTCCCTTTGCACTCGTCAAAGACAACGGCTTCATCAATCTGGATGACAACCGCTACGTGTATGAAAATCCCCATGTCCAGTCAGGACTGAATGCGGACAGCATTAAATACGCTTTTTCGTTCAATGTCAGCAACTGGCATCCGCTCACCTGGCTGTCGCTGATGGTTGACTATTCATTTTTCGGCCTCAATCCTGCAGGCTATCATATGGTCAACCTGCTCTTTCACGTTCTCAATACCCTGCTCCTTTTTCTGGTACTGTTTCGAATGACAAAGTCGGTCTGGCCGTGTGCCTTTGTCGCCGCGGTGTTTGCAGTTCATCCGCTCCACGTTGAATCCGTCGCCTGGGTTGCGGAGCGCAAGGATGTTTTGTCGGGGCTGTTCTGGCTACTGACCACGGGGGCTTATGCGTTTTATGTGGAGAGGCCGGGATATCGACGGTATTTCCTTGCGCTGCTGTTTTTCATTCTGGGCCTCATGTCCAAGCCTATGCTGGTCACCCTTCCTTTTGTGCTGCTGCTTCTGGATTTCTGGCCCCTGCGGCGCTTTGATGTTCTGAAATGGCCGTGGGTCCGTCTGGCGCTTGTTGAAAAAATTCCTTTTATTATCCTGACTCTTCTCTCCAGCATTCTGACTTACATGGCCCAGGAACAGGGAGGCGCCGTTCAGACCGTGGATGCGATTTCGCTGCCTGCGCGTCTGGGAAACGCCGTCATTGCCTACGTCGCCTATATCGGAAAAACAATCTGGCCTGTCTCTCTGGCAGTCCTTTATCCTCATCCGGGATCGGTGGCGACCTGGCAGGTTGCGGGATCGGCACTGCTTCTGATGGCCATCACCGCTTTCGTCCTCTGGAAAGCGAAGAAGGCCCCGTATCTGGCAACCGGCTGGCTGTGGTATGTCGGGACGCTTGTTCCCGTGATCGGCATTGTGCAGGTGGGCATCCAGGCCATGGCGGACCGGTACACGTATATTCCCCTGATCGGGCTGTTCATTGCCGCGGCATGGGGCGCCGCGGATTTGTCAAAAAAATGGAAAATCCCCAAAGCGATTCTCCCTGCGATATCCGCCGTCATTCTGGTTTGCCTTGCGCTTGGAACCTGCAAGCAGGTCGGGTACTGGAAGAACAACCTGACGCTGTACGATCACACGCTGGAAGTCACAAAGAATAACTGGCTCATTTACAATAACAGGGGAAATGTTCACAACAGCCGGGGCGATTACCGCCGGGCGATTGAGGATTATAACCGTGCCATTGAAATCAAGCCGGATTATGCCGATGCCTTTGCCAACAGGGGCGCCGCCTATAACGGTCTGGAACATTATAATCATGCCGTTGCGGATTTCAGCCGTGCCATCCGGATCAAACCGGCCTATGCCGAAGCTTACATCAACCGGGGCGCCGCCTATAACAATCTGGCGAAACACCGTCTGGCCATTGAAGATTTAAACAAAGGAATCGAAATCAAACCGGGATATGCCGAGGCCTACTTCAACAGAGCCGTCGCCCACAACGCCCGTCGCCACTACAGTGAGGCGATTGAGGATTTCAGCCGGGCCATCGAGATCAAACCGGCATACGCCGTTGCCTACTTCCAGCGGGGAATGATTTATTTCAATCATGGAGATGTTGCCCCAGGCTGCCACGACGCGAAGAAAGTCTGCGAACTGGGGTACTGCGAATTACTGGAAGTCACCCAATCCAACGGCTATTGCCGCTGACGGACGGCATAAAATAAATCATATGGCTTCACCATTCATACCAGTAAAGATATTGACTGACCGGACAGTCTATTTTACCAACCGTACGGGAAGCGCCCGGAAGTCGTTGGTGTTTCCCTGGTCAATCGAGCTGATGTCGCCTTTGCCGAAAGCAAAGAAGTCGGCGCTGAAATTATCGCCCGTGTCAGAAGTCCAAACAAACGATGCCGATAATTGAATCAGTTCCGTCAAATGAACATCGTAATTACGCTGGCTCGCCTTATAACTTTTTGAACCGTCATACAGTCCCGCCAGTTCATCCCGCGTTGGCATCCACCAGTCCGTATAACCGCCGCCCCGATAATTTTCGCAATACCTGCTGGCTGCCTGCCAGTTCACATCTTCTCCGTTGTCCGTCGCCGCCCACATCAGGTTGGTCTGTTTGTCCAGAACCGTACCGTCTGCATTGGCAACAAATCGGGCCTCAACAGGGCGGACATCCTGCACGGGCGCCCGCGCAAGTCCTAAGGCTTCGAGAGCCTTCGTCAGAACGGCCTTTCCTGCACCGCTGAATTCGGCGGCGATGATCACGGCGACTATGATCACCCCGGCCGCAACAATCATAAGGGTTTTAGACGAAATCTTTGGTGCTTTAAATTCCGGGTCCTGTTCAGCAGAAGATAGTCCTCTTTGCCCGTTTTTACCGAAAAGATGCTTAACATCAGACAGTTCCGGTATCCATGCTTCCGTTAATTTGAATCCTCCCGTAAAAACGCCCAGAACAGGGAAAACAGCCAGCGTAAAGGCTGTATCCAGTTGAGCAAATTCACCTGTGTATCTGAGGTAAACGGCAACAAGAAAAGCCAGGGGCAACCCGAAAAAAACGATTTTGCCGATAAGCCCCCGGCCGGAATACAAATATCGGGTGAGGTGCAGAAACTGAAACAGCGCGCCGACAATAAAGCATATGACAAATGAAGATAAGGTCATTCTGAGGGCCAAACTGATAAAATTTTTATTTAATATTTCGTTGGTAAGCTGGTAACTCTGGGAGAAATAGACACCGTAGGCCTGCCCTATGGCCGTAGAGGTATAAAGAAACCACAAATATTTTAAAGCATACAGGAGAAGGATGAAGGTAACGATGGTGCATATCAGTAATAAGATAACCTCTGTGACAACACCCAGCCGCTTTCGAACATACTCAAAAACCTTGGCCGCCTTATCATTAGACAGAACGGATTTCCAATTCATCATCATGATGCCTCCGGATACGTTATTGGCAGATCAGGAATGGACGAAAAAACGAATGTGATTATCCAGTTTCATATGACCGTGCCGGAGAATTTTTTAATGATCTATCATATTGTAAAGTTTTGTAAAATGGAAAACATTACAGAGCGCGCCGGCCATTTTCCCCTGCAACATTCCGATCTGTTCTTCACTTTTATTCTTTTTATGTTACATTACGGTCGCAGTTTGCCGACAGGTGGAAAAACTCCAGCTTAACCGCTGGGACATATTCCGGATGCAGGTCAATAACATTTTTACGGAAGGAGTCGTTCATGCCTGACTATGATGTGGTGGTAATCGGCGCCGGCAACGGCGGGCTCACGGCCGCGGCCGGACTGGCTAAAAAAGGGCATAAAACCCTGCTGCTCGAAAGGCACAACATCCCGGGCGGATGCGCCACGAGCTTTATTCGGGGCAGATTTGAATTCGAGGTTGCGCTTCACCAGTTGAGCGGTCTGGGATTTCCCGAGTTTCCGGGACCGGTCAGAGGCGTGCTGGGCGAAGTGGGAGCTATCGACAAGATTGAATTCATCCAGCAGCGAAACCTTTACCGGATTGTCATTCCCGGCAAAATGGATATCAACCTGAAAGCCGAAAGGGACGCGGTGCAGGCTACGCTTTCGGAAAAATTTCCGGCCGAGAAGGACGGGATCAAAAAGTTCTTTGATCTTCTGTATGCTTTCTGCACGGAAGCGGTGAACGTGCTGTTTATCAACGACCCGGAAGCAAGCCCGGAAAAATATCCCCTCTTTTTCAAACTGGCCCTGAAGAATACCCAGGGCATTCTGGACGATTACATCAAAGATCCCTATCTTCAAAATGCCGTAGCCATCTACTGGAGTTATAACGGCCTGCCGCCTTCCCGGCTCAATTTTATGGACTTCGCCATGACGCTATGGGCTTATATCGAATTCAAACCCTGGCACATGAAGGGCGGCTCGCAGGCCATGTCGAACGCCATTTGCGATACCTTTCTCAACTGCGGCGGGGATGCGCGTTTCAACTGCGCGGCCCGGAAGATTCGTGTCGAAAACGGCAAGATTCAATCCGTTATAACGGACAACGGAGACGAGATATCGACGAAATTTGTCGTCTCCAACGCCAGCCCGATTACAACCCTGATCGATATGATCGGCGCGGAAAACTGTCCGGCGGACGAACTCAAAGCGCTCAATGCCCGAACCGTGGGGCTTTCGGCCTTTACGCTTTACATGGGTTTTGACTGCGATCCGGCGGATCTGGGAATGGATAAAGCCACCAATTTCATCTGCGCCACGGCGGATGCCGATTATGCCCACCGGAAAATGAAAACCCTGGACGGGGCCGAATTCTCCCTTCTGACTTGTTATGACGTAGATGATCCGGACTTCTCGCCAAAGGGCGCCAGCCAGGCTTCGCTCGTGACGCTTCAGTACGCGCAGCCCTGGATGAGCGTGCCTCCCTCCAGGTATTATGACGTGAAATACCGCTTTGCGGATAAGTTGCTGGATCTGGCCGAAAAAGTTTTCCCGGATATCCGCAAGCACCTGGAGGAAGCAGAGCCGGCGACACCGCTGACCCATATGCGCTATCTGGGGCATCCGGGCGGCTCGATCTACGGATCGGATCATTTTACACGGGAGACCAGCCGGTTTGTGAAAGCCAAATCGATGATTGAAGGATTGTATTTCGCGGGGGCATGGAACGGGTCCGGCGGCTTCCAGCCCACTCTTCAGTCGGGGGCATCCGTAGCCAGACAAATTTCACGACTTCTTAAAGTGCAATAGGGAGGAAATATGGCCAGACCAAACCACATCCAGAAGGTAGACGGATATGACGAACTGATCCGGGAAAGCGCCGTTCTTGAAAAGTACGGGTTCGATTACGAAGCGAAAAAGGGAGAACTGCGGAGCATCATCAGTATGCTTCATCCGGAAAAACTAAACTTGACCGTATCGGAAATAACGTCGGAGACGGCCAGCACGAAGTCGATGAAGCTGGTGAACAAAGATGGTCATCTGCCGCCGTTTCAGGCCGGACAGTATATCAATGTCTTTGTAGAGACAGGCGGGGTTCGAACCAGCAGGCCTTACAGCATCGCCTCCTCGCCGACGCAGACAGGCTATTATGAAATTGCCGTTCGGCGGGTGGAAGACGGGTTTGTCTCCAACTACCTGCTCGACGAATTGAAGCCCGGCGATCAACTCGAAAGTTCGGCGCCATCGGGCAATTTCCATTACAATCCGCTTTTTTCCGGCAATCAACTGGCGTTGATCGCCGGCGGAAGCGGCATCACCCCTTTCATGAGCATGATCCGCGAGCTTGCGGATAAAAACCTGAGCCGCAGACTGCATCTGCTTTACGGATGCAGGGTGGAGGATGACGTCATTTACAGAAAGGAGCTGGAAAGGATTTCATCGGCTCACGGAAATTTTACATGGGACCTGGTTGTATCCGAACCGGCGCCTTCCTGCAGTGGACTTAAGGGATTCATCAACAGCAGCCTGATTAAAGAAAGGCTGGGCGGTCCGGACTGGATGTTTTATGTCTGCGGGCCGGAGGCCATGTATCAGTTCTGCCTGCCCGAACTTGACAAACTGAAGATTCAGGCCCGAAAGACAAAGGTTGAAGTGATGGGCGCGCCGAAAAATATCGTATCGTACCCCGGCTGGCCTGAAAATGTAAAAGCAGTCGATGTTTTCAAAGTTGCCGTCAAGGGGAAAAAGACGATCAGCGCGCTGGCCTCGGAACCGCTCATGGTATCTCTGGAGCGGGCGGGGATGGCGATTCCGGCTCTTTGCCGCTCGGGCGAATGCAGCCTTTGCCGGACCAAACTGGTTTCAGGGAAGGTCTATCAGCCCAATGGCGTCAAGCTGAGAAAATCCGACAGGGCCTTCGGCTATATTCATCCCTGTATGGCTTATCCGATAACCGACATTGAAATTCTGCTTTAGCGCAACACGTAAAGAGATGCCCCCTGAGAGCAAAGCGCATTCAGGGGTTAAAATTAATATGAAGATCTAAGGAGATTATTTATGGCTGACACGTTGTACGAAGTAAAAGACGGCATCGCGATTATCACACTCAATCGACCCGAAAAACTAAACTCGGTCACCATGGCCCAGCTCGAAGAGCTGGCGCAGAAGGCCAATGAGTTCGAGCAGGACGACGCCGTCCGGGCGATCATCATCACCGGCACCGGCAAGGGCTTTTCCACCGGCGCGGACCTGGGCGGGGCCGGCGGCCGTCCCGACATGACCACGGGCCTGGGAATGAAACTGTCCGCGCATGCCTACGGCCGGATATGCTTCGCCCTGGCCAATTGCGAAAAGCCCATCATTGCGGCTGTCAACGGCGTGGCTGCCGGCGCTGGGTTCAATCTGGCGCTGAGCTGCGATATTATCATTGCCGCCAGGAGCGCACGCTTCATCCAGATCTTTGTCCGCCGCGGTCTTATCCCGGATCTCGGCGGCACGTATTTTCTGCCCCGTCTGGTCGGTCTGGCCAAGGCCAAAGAACTGATGTTCACCGGCGATCCGATCAGCGCCGAAGAGGCTCTGAAGCTGGGAATGATCAACCGCATCGTTGACGATGCCGACCTGATGACCGAAGCCACGGCATTTGCCAAAAGACTGGCCAACGGGGCGACACGTTCCATCGGCATGATCAAGCATATGCTCAACCGTTCGCTCAATACGGATCTGGCCACGCAGCTGGAGTTTGAATCCGCTTACCAGGGCCTGGCCGCAACCACTGATGATTTCAAGGAGGGCGTGTATTCATTCCTGGAAAAACGCGACGCGCACTTTACCGGAAAATAGTCAGAAAGAAATAACCGGTCAGGAAATCATACGGATGTGTAATAAAGGATACCGTTATCCATGGTTTCCCTGATGACGCCGTCGCGTTTGAGTTCCTGCAGATAGACGTAGGTATCATTCAGTGCCATGAATTTTTCCCAGTCGTCCCAGTTGGCGGCGACCGGGCCGATCAGATCCATGCAGATGCCAAAGGTTGTTTTGGGCTCACGGCCAATGCTTTTTTGCAGCACCTCTTTTTTCAGCGCGTGATGCGCGCGGATTTCGTAGAGGCGCTCTTCCAGGCCGGAAAAGGCATTGCCGTGCCCCGGATGGACTGTCTCGATGGGCAGTGTTTCAATGACGTTTAGCGATTCCAGATAGCTTTGAAGCGGACGAAATTCTTCGTCGTAAATATTGGGGCTCAAACTCGGTGCAATATACGGCAAAACATGATCGCCGGCCAGCAGCAGTCCCTCGCTGCGGAAAAAGAAGCAGACATGGCCGGCGGCATGGCCCGGCGTGAAAATCACTTCAAACGACCGGCTGCCGAACTGATGCACTTCGTTGTTCTGCAAAAATGAAGCATCGGCAAACCGCGGAATGCGGCTGCGCATGTCTTCGATCTCTTCCACAACAGCCTCCACATCGCGGGCCGACATGCCGTGTTTGGCGTAAAAAAGCCGGGCCTGGTCAATCAGATAGTCGCCTTCCTGAAAAATGGAATGAACCTGATGGGCCGTCTCCGACAGATGCAGGCGCGCCTTCGATTTTTCCTGGACGAGAGCCGTCAGGCCGCAGTGATCGGTATGGACGTGCGTCAGATAAATCTCCCGGACCGATTCGACGGATAGGCCGATGCTTTGCAGATCCGCCTCCAGCTTTTCAAAAGAACCGGGCATGGCCATCCCCGTGTCAAACAGAAGAACGTCGCGGCCGTGCACCAGGGCGTAGGCGTGAACGTGACGCAGGCGAAAAGGCATGGGCAAAGTAATACGGTAGAAGTTTTCGGATATTTCAGTGATCATAAAAACGTTATGCCGGCTTGCGGAAAACCACCTGAATGTCGCCGACAGCCCTTTCGCGGAAACCGGCTTCGCAGATGGCCAGATAGTAAATCCATTTGCGCCGGAAAACTTCATCAAAGCCCAGCGCGCTGATTTTGTCAATATTGCGCAGGAATTTTTCGCGCCAGTCTTTGAGCGTCCGGGCGTAATTCGTGCCGATGTCTTCGAGGTTATCAATCATCAGGGAGGTCTTGCAGGTCATGACGGAGGCCAGCGCCGTCACTGACGGCAGGTGGCCGCCGGGAAAGATATATTTTTGAATCCAGTCTGTTTTTCGCCGGTAAGCCTCATAGCTCTGATCGGGAATGGTAATGACCTGAATGACCAGCCTCCCGGCCGGTTTGAGCAGCTTATCGCACGTCTTGAAAAATGTTCCCAGATAACGATGGCCGACCGCTTCCAGCATTTCGATGGAAACGATTTTATCAAAAAGCCCGGTCACATGGCGGTAGTCTTTCAGGAGAATCGTGATTTTATCCTGAAGTCCGGCCTGACGGACGCGCCGGCATGCCATTTGATACTGCTCTCCGGATACGGTAATGCCGGTGACATGACAGCCGGTTTGCTGCGCGGCCTCCATGGCAAAGCCTCCCCAGCCGCAGCCGATCTCCAGCACATGATCGGATGATTGAATGTGGGCTTTTTCAATGATCGTTTGAATCTTGTGATGCTGCGCGTCTTCGCAGGTGTCTTTGTCGCTTTCGTATAGACCGCAGGAATACAGCATGGTCGGATCTAAAAAAGTCTGAAAAAAATCGTTGTTCAAATCGTAATGATCGCCGATGTTGCGGCGCGCCCCGATCAGCGTATTGGCGCGCAGCATATGAAGCAGGCGGTCTTTCTGACGCAGAAACCACGCGGTGGCGACATTCCCGTTGGACAACTCCCGGCGGTTTTTAATCAGCACGCTAAACAGCGAGGGAATATCTTCCGTATCCCAGAATCCTTTCATGTAGGCCTCACCCAGCCCCACATCGCCGCCCAGGACGGCATCTTTGAAAAAGCAATAATGATGAATCTTCATGGAAACCTGCTCGGGCGAATTTCTGTCACCAAAGATTTGTGTGCTGCCGTCCGGCAGGTTAAATATCAGGCAACCCGTCTTCATTTTATCAAATAAATTGAAAACGATATTTTTACAGGTTTGTTCAAAAAGAGTCGGCGCTTTATTGCGGGCTATATTCTGACTGGAACGGATATCTTTTTTCATATAGCACCTCTTTATGGTTTTTTAAGGAAAACTTCAATCATATAAGCTACAATCATGGCTACGACTGTGAGGTTATGAACCTTGATCATCGCCAGGTTGGCCGGCGCCATGGCCAGCGGATCGTGCAGGTGCCGTCTCATAACGGCAAACGATTTCACCGCAAAAGGCAAACTGACCAGCCCCAGAAGGATAAACGGCGACAGCATGCGGAATCCTGCCGCTACGATCAGAATCCCGTAAGCGGCGGCAAGCCCGATGCCGTATAAAACGGCGCCCGTCTTTCTGCCGAACCGGGCCACCAGGTTCCATTTGCCACCCTGCATATCGGCTTCATAATCCGGAATTTCATTGATGATAATCATCGACCACATCATCAACCCGGGAACCAGAGAAGCGATCAACGGTTCGACGGCAAAGGCCGAAGCCTGAACATAATAAGCCCCCATCACAATCACCGGGCCGAAATTCACCAAAAGCCCCAGTTCTCCAAACCCGCGGTAGCCGTAACGAACGGGAGGCGTGGTATAAAAAATGGAACACGCCATCCCGAAGAGCCCCAGAAACAAAACGGGCCAGCCGCAAGCATAAGTCAGATAGCCGCCGATGGTCGCCGTGACGCTAAAAAATACCGCAGCAACTTTCAACATGTCTTTGTCGTCGAGCAGGCCTTCAGGCAAAACGCCGCTGCCGCCGGTAAAGAAATTCTTTTCATCGCCCCTTTTCAAATCCACGGCATGGCGGAAATCGAGCACTTCATCAACCAGATTGAGACCGAAATGATTGAACGTCACACCGATCACGACCAGTGTAAAATGAAACAGGTGCACCGGAATGCCCTGCGCCCAAGCGATCACACCCCCCAGAAGCGCAGGCAAAATACTGGGAACTACAAAATAAAAACGAATCGCCCGCCTCCAGGCAACCCAGGCCGGTACGGGGGTATCTTTCCCGTAATAACCATTCGCGCCGGAAGATTTTGTTCGAAGATTCATGCTGGGCCCCATTTACAGGTGCGTTAGGATCCTCATCCCCGCCGGAAGAAAGGATGATTACCTGGATGAGTTATTTTTAAGAATTGAGAGTATTTTATCATGATACCGCCAGGCCAGCAAGGAAACGATCACGGCGGCCACCACAACAATGACTAAAAGAACATACTGTTCGTTTCTGGCAACGTTACCGCTGATAGACAGCATCATGGTGCCGAAAAAACGGCCGACGGTGGAAATGATGATGAATGTTAAAACCGGAATGCGGCTGACCCCCATAATGTAGCAAAGATAATCTTTGGGAAACCCCGGAATCAGGAAAAGTAAAAAGGAAACCAGAAGTCCCCGATGTTCCATGAAATGATCAAATTTTTCGAAAACTTCCCTCTTTACCACTTTTTCGAGAAGCGGCTCGCCGAAAAACCTCGCCAGCATGAAAGCCAGCCAGGAACCGAGCGTCAGGCCGATGGTGGAATAAATCGTCCCCCAGAGCGGCCCGTACAGATAGCCGCCGATAAATCCGGAGACTTCACCGGGGATGGGCGCGGCAATAACCTGAATGATCTGGATCAGTATAAAGACCATTTCGTCAAATGGCTGCGACTTGATGAACCCGATTAATTTATTTCTATCCTTAAAAAAAAGGTAGAGGTCATAGTGAATGAAACCATAGACGGCGGCCGCAATAAGAATGATCAAAATCAGAATGCGTAAAATAATTTTCTTATTCATCATAGAAATATTGTGCCGTTAATCAGGCTGTTAACCGGTCTTTCTGACAAACATTACCCCTGCATTATTGATCATAATATACCTACATTAATATGTTTATCGAGTCAAATAATTGTCCCGCAGGGTTCTTGCCTCCGGTGTTTGCGGAAACCTTTCCGCTGCCTTAAATTGCGACGAAGGGGGTTGATTTTATTAAGACAATATGCAAGAAATAAAATCTTCGTTTTAACCAAACTGTTGATATTCTTTCCATTAGCGCAGTTGATTGCTTTAAAAAAAGGAAGAGGTGGATTTTATGGCAAGGACACCGCAAAAGCTGGACAGGAAGAAATCAGAGATTTATAAAAACGAGCCCGTCATAAAGTTCGGCGAAAGAAAGCCGGATTTTACGACCATGGGGCGCAAGATGAAGAATCCTCACAAAAAATTCCGCGAAGTCGTTTGCGTGGAAGCCTGCCGGACGCCTTATGGACGGGTCGGTGGCGCACTAAAGGATTTCGCGGCGGTGGACCTGGGGGCGCTGGCCATCAAAGAGATTTTGCGCCGCACCGCAGGCAAACTCAATCCATCCGAAATCGATTACATTTTCATGGGACAGGTTGTTACCGCCGGCTGCGGCCAGATTCCCGGCCGCCAGGCCACCATCCTGGCCGGCGTTCCCGAATTCGTGCCTTCCATTACGGTCAATAAAGTTTGCGCATCCGGCATTAAAACCGTCGATCTTGCGTATCAGATGATTCTCCTGGGACGCGCTGAAATCTGCATTGCCGGCGGCCAGGAAAGTATGAGCAACTGTCCTTTCGTACTGCCGGATATGCGCTGGGGCGTAAAAATGGCCTTGCCCAACGGCCGTGTGATCGACACCATGGTTTATGACGGACTCTGGGATGCATTTTACGACCGCCACATGGCCATTCACGGATCGGAAGTCGCCGATGAATTCGGTTTCACCAGGTTCGATCAGGATGAGTGGGCCTATAACTCCCAGATGAACGCCGCCCGCGCCATCAATGAAGGCAAACTCGACGATGAAATTTTTCCAGTCGAAGTCCGGCAGGGCGGGAAAGTCGTTGTCCTGGATAAAGATGAGGGTCCGCGCCCGGACACAACACTGGACGGGCTCTCCAGGCTTCCTCCTATTTTCAATCATAAGAGCGCCGTCACCGGCCAGCCGGGCAGCATCACGGCCGGGAACTCCCCCGGCGTCAACGACGGCGGCGACGTATGTCTGCTGATGAGTCGGGAAAAAGCCGATGAACTGGGGCTGAAGCCCATCTTTACCATTATCGACTACACCGAAGTATCACAGCCCCCTAAAGACATTGCCACCGCTCCGGGGCTGGCTATTAAAAAAATCCTCGACCAAAACGACATGACGCTTGATCAGATGGATATCGTCGAAATCAACGAAGCTTTTGCCGCCGTCGCACTGGTGAGTTGTCACAGGGTTCTGGGAATGAGCAAAGAAGTCATATTCAAAAAAGTCAACGTCAACGGCGGTGCAATCGCTTACGGCCATCCCCTCGGCGCAACCGGCGCGCGAATTTTGATGACCATGGGCTACGAATTGAGACGCAGGGGCGGAGGATACGGCGTGTGCGGCATTTGCTCCGGTCACGCCCAGGGCGATGCGATGCTGATCCGGGTGGATAAATAACAGTCATCCATTCAAGTAAGGAACGGGTTGAATAACCTGAATGTCACGCGACCGTTCCCTACCGTCTTATATCAACTGATGATGAAATACATCGGGAGAAAAAGTCTGCCGCGTTCCCGGCAACCGGACAATTCTCTTTAACACAAAATCAAAGAGCAGAGGATTATGGTCGTAAATTTCCCGAAGCGCTTTTTGTTCTTCGCGCGTGATATATCCTTTTTTAGCCAGTTTGCCGGTATGGACCAGAATGTTCAATGCCGGCAGAGGATAGTCGCTGCCGTTTACCAACCTGGGATGCAAGTCCTTTCGTTTAAGCAATGTGGCAAGCGTCTTGTCCATGCGGTTGAACTGAATAACGCCGGAGAGGTCGGCAAAGAGCAGATGACTGTATTTACCATCGTTCATCAACCGCAGAAACAAATCAAAGTTATGAACTTTCCGTCTTTGCGGATCATCCAAGTCCCTGTTAAGGCCCGAAGACGCGCAATGCGCCACAATCACCTTGACGCCGCAATCCAGCGGTTTGCGAAGCAGCAGCGGATTGCCCAGATGCTGCCGGCCGTAGCTCTCCAGGGCGTGCTCTTCTCCTGAATGCACCAGAAGCGTCATTCCCAGTCTTCTCATCGCCTGATAAAAAGGGACAAGACATTCATCTGAAGGATCAATGCCCTGAACATTGGGAATCCACTTCACCATGCGCACGCCTTGAGCCGCCCATTTTTCCAGTTCGGCAACGGCGTCCCTGCGATAGGGATGAACGGATATGACGGGGATAAATATGTCCGGATACTTTTGCGAAAGTTCGACGACAAATTCGTTGGAAACGTAGAAATCCGTTTTCGACAGGACGGCGTTTCCTTCCCGGTCATAATATTTATCGAAAGCCAGAGCATGCAGGCGCATGGGGTGGCCGCAGTTGCGCGCCAGCGTGATCAGATGAGCCATATATTGCTCTCCGATCTTTTTTTTATCTTTGACATGTCCCGCACTGAAATAAGCCTTCATTTTAAAATATTGAGAGGCACGGAAAATTGTTTTGCTTCGGGGATTGATGAAAGAACCGTTTTCTTTTCCGCTGTCGTCAAGCACATGAACATGAATATCGCAGGCAACTTTATCCGGCACATCCCGCCATGCCCGTTCAACCAGAGCGCGCGCCTGCGGACTGGCCTCGCTGAAAAATTTTTCAGGATCTTTACCGGAAGCGCCGCATATTTTGTCCACGAGCGGGCAACCGGAAAGCAAAAAAGTCCACAACAAGACGGTCAGGTAAATCAGAGATCTTAATCCAAGTTTCATGTTACCCGGTCAGGAAGGGAAGAGCAATGAGGTGGAAGAAGAAATCCGCCGCCCCATTGCTTATTTCCGTTGTTAATCTTTTGACGACTTAAGTTTTGTTCAAGCCGCCCATGAACGTCATCTTATTTAATCTTTTTGCCTTCCCAGGTGCCTTTGGCTTTGCCGGCGAAATCAACGGTACCGGACATCTTCTTGGGATCTTTGGCGTCAACTTTACCGGTGTAAATCGCGGGGCCGGCTTTGGGGTCCGTTACAAACGAGAAGGTAATGTCACTGCCTTTCAGCGTTCCGGTCAACGGAGCTTCGCCGATGGAGCCTGCATAATGACCCGTCAGTTTTTCGCCGTCCTGTTTGAAGGTAACAACCGGATTGCCGCTGCCTTTCGGAGTAACAACCGTGAAGAACCACTTACCGGTTACGTTCTGGCCCTGTGCATAAACCAGGGAAGCCGAAGCCATCAAACCCATAACAACCAAACATGCAACTACCAGACTTAATCTTTTCATTTAATTCCTCCTTACTATCTGTTTTTTCTACTCCCTTTTCATCAGGGACCTGCCTTTAAAGACGGTGTTTACGCCTCGCCTTTATGATTATTTTATTTTCTCATCACATCTTGTTTAAATACAGCAACGAGTATGCCAGCCTCGCCTGCCTGGCTGCGGCTGTCTATTTTCCTGTAATAACAAATAAGTATTAATCATGCTCCTCAATGCACCATTAAACGCAGTCCGTCTTTCTGGGGAACAATTCCCCATCTGATGGAGAATAACTCTCAATCGCGACTGTTCGGATTTCAGGCCGTCACATCGTTTTAATGGACAATTGCCGAGTATTGAAAAAGAGGTAATTTATTGAGCTGCAGTATGGAAAAGCTGATTGACTCTCTTTGCATGCAAAAAAATGGGGCGGCAAATTTAGTTTGCCCCCCCATTTTCAATTCTTATGAATGACTCATTGCTTGCTTGATTTGATTCAAGCCTTCAATGCATTCATCTTATTTAATCTTCTTGCCTTCCCAGGTGCCTTTGGCTTTACCGGCGAAATCAACGGTGCCGGACATCTTCTTGGGATCTTTGGCGTCAACTTTACCGGTGTAAATCGCGGGGCCGGCTTTGGGGTCCGTTACAAACGAGAAGGTAATGTCACTGCCTTTCAACGTTCCGGTCAACGGAGCTTCGCCGATGGAGCCTGCATAATGACCCGTCAGTTTTTCGCCGTCCTGCTTGAAGGTAACAACCGGATTGCCGCTGCCTTTCGGAGTGACAACCGTGAAGAACCACTTACCGGTTACGTTCTGGCCCTGTGCATAGACCAAGGAAGCCGAAGCCATCAAACCCATCACAACTAAACAAACAACCACCAGACTTAATCTTTTCATAAACTCCTCCTTTTCCTTGAAATGGCGTGATTTGTTTTCACTGGGCGTAGGACTACCAGAATTACCCCCTGATGACAAGAAAAAAAACAAAAAAAACGACAAAAGCAATGAAATGAAACTTAAGCCAACTCCAGATCAGTTCTGAGTTTTATTTCAATTCCGGCAATGTGAAAGTCATCATTTCCTGCGTTTTCATTTAATGAACCAGTGAGCAAACCAAACGCCGGACAATAGTCCGGCGATTGTTTTAATTCGCATTTTATTGTAGTAAAATTACTATAAAACCGATCAATTCATTTAGAGAACTTTTATGATGAAACAAAAAGGAACAATGAAAGGAGCGCCATGAAACGCAAGATCATCAAAATCGATGAAGAAAAATGCACGGGCTGCGGTCTGTGCGTGCCGGGCTGCGCAGAAGAAGCCATAAAAATCATCGACGGCAAAGCCAAACTGGTCAGCGATGTTTTCTGCGATGGTCTGGGAGCCTGTTTAGGTGAATGCCCGGAAGGCGCGCTGTCCATTGAAGAGCGTGATGCGGACGCTTTTGATGAAAAGCGGGTCAATGATGCCATCGCCCGCAGGAAGCAGGAAGGAATTCGAACGCAAAAGGCGCAAACATCTCCGCATGCGCTTCATGTCATGTCTCCTTCAGGCGGCGGCTGCCCGGGATCAGCTCATACGGTATTGGAGCGAAAAGCCGCATCCTCAATCGGTTCTTCAACCCCCGGCCCGCAACCGTCAGAGCTGACGCACTGGCCGATTCAACTGCACCTGATCAATCCGGAAGCCGACTTCTTTCGCGGCAAAGATGTGGTCCTTGCGGCGGATTGCGTGGCATTTTCCATTGGCGATTTTCATGAGCGTTTTTTAAAAGGCAAAAGTCTGGCCATTGCCTGCCCCAAACTTGATTCAGCCCAGGAGGACTATATCGAAAAAATCCGCAGACTGGCGGATGACGCAAAGATCAACACGCTGACCGTGGTCATCATGCAGGTGCCCTGCTGCCGCGGTCTGATGCAAATTGCCCAGGCCGGCTTACAGAAAGCGTCCCGCAAGGTCCCCCTCAAGGCGATCATCGTCGGCATAAAAGGCGACATCCTTGCGGAAGAATGGGTTTGAACGGATCAAGGGGAAAGGTTCAAGGAGCAAGTAAAAAATAGGGACCTCTTATGCCTTATTATACAACAGACGATGGTGTCCGTTTGCATTATTCCGTGAGCGGCGCGGGCAAGCCGGTGGTGCTGCTTCATGGATTGACGGCAAGTTCACTTTTCTTTCAAAAACAGATTCCGGAGTTTTCCCGACACTTCCAGGTGATCACGCCGGATCTGCGCGGTCATGGAAAATCAAGCACCCGCGACGACCATCTGACAATGGCACGCCTGGCCGCGGATTTGAAGCAGCTTCTTGAAACGCTCCACATCGACCAAGCTTCCCTTGCCGGCTGGTCGATGGGCGCACATGTCATTTTTGAATTTATAAAAAACTACACCTGCGCGGCTATAGACAAAATGATCATCATCGATATGGCGCCCAGGCTGATGAAAAACGATGACTGGTCTTACGGCCTGCCCGGAATTTTCAGCCGTAAGCCAGGTGATTTCGGCCACGAAGACAATCTTTATCTTTTGTCCGCCATGCTCAACGACTGGGATGCCTACAGCAAAGTTGTCGCCCGGAGAATTTTAAACAAGTCGCTTTATAACGATAAAATGGAATTCAATGCCGACGCGGATTTTAAGGGAAAAGACGATCTGTCCTGGCTGGACCGGGAAACGAAACAAAACAAAGCCTGGGTCATTGCCGCTTTCTGGATTGCCATGGCGACACAGGATTACCGTCCCGTGCTCAAAGACATCACCGTTCCATGCCTGATGACTTACGGCGATGAAAGTAATTACTATCCGCCGGAAAATTACAGTTATATGCGCGAGCAGATCCCCCTGTCCCGGGTTGTGGAATTCAAGGGATGCGGTCATGCCCTGCACATACAAGCTCCGGAATTATTCAACCGGACCGTCATACAATTTCTTCAGGAATAGACTCCCTATGCAGCATGAAAAATATTAAAAAGTAAAAAGTCCCTCCGGTTTTCACCGGAGGGACTTTCTGGGAAAGCTTTCAAATCGGACTTGTCAAACAACTACTAATTATTTTCCGGTACCGCCATGTAATGATGCAAGAACTCAATGCACCCGAAATCACAGCAACCACGTTTGTTATTCTTTCTTATATATGGCCTCTTGTTTCCTTCAGCATCAGGACGGCAAACATGGCAATAAGATAGAATATGGAGATAGCGGTCATAACGGTGGTCAAACCTATCTGCTGAGCTGCAGCGCCCATGGCGAGCGGCACAACTGTAGAGATCAGACGTCCGGTCGAGAATCCGGCGGCAACACCCACGGCACGAATGTTCGTAGGGAATTGTTCAACCAGATAAGCGGCCAGGATAGCCCAGATCGCCGATGCAACCAGCCAGTTCGAGCCTCCCCAGATAAAGAACACCGTGTCACTCCATTCAAACGCCAGCCATCCGAAGAAGGTCACCGCTGACAGGAAGGCAAAGACGGCCATTGACGGACGCTTGCCGAATCTGGTGGCGCAGATACCGCCAACAAGGTAAGCGACGGCTGCCAGCATCTGCAGAACCATCAGGAACGTGGAGTAGGCTTTCGGACTCAGGCCTCTTTCCCGCGCCAAAACCGTGGGGAGAAACGTATTGACCGACCAGTAGGTGATCATCATGGAGGTACAAAGGACAACAACCCAGAGAAATGCCCGGATATTGTCTTTTTTAAGAAGATCGCTAAATCCAACCTCAGCCACCGGAACGCCGGCAGCGATACCCTTTTTCCTGTCTTCATGCATTTTCATCCACAGGGGTGATTCAGGAATGGCAACCTGAATGTAAATGGCAAGCAGAATTGCCGAAGCGCCGGCGAAATAAAGGATCGGCCAGCCGAATATCGGCGTAAGAAAATAAGAAATTAAAATGGTAATTCCGTAACCGATCGGCCAACCAAACATCATGTACGAGCCGATTTTTGCCCGCTTTTCAGGCTCAGTAAATTCCTGTAACAGCGTCCCTGCCAGCGCCCATTCCGCACCAAGGCCCAAGCCCGCCAGGAAACGCAGTGCGGACAGTTGAATGTAATTCGTGCAGAAACCAGCCAGACCGGTGGTGATCCCGAAGAACGCGATACACCAGACCAGCGCTTTCTTACGGCCAAACTTGTCGGCAATAGGACCAAAGATATAGCCGCCAAAACTCATGCCGAGCAGCATACATGTGGCGACAACACCCAGTTTAACAATGGTAAGGTCCGCCCATGCATTTAATAAAAGCGGTGCTGCCAGAGCAAACACCATGATATCCATTCCGTCAAAGGCATAGCCGAGAATGGAAATCGCCAACACCTTTCCTCTAAATTTTGCCGGATCAACAACCGCGTTAATCCCAGAATCATTTGCCATCATAAAATACTACTACTCCTTTCCTCGAGCATGTACGATGAAAACAATATCCGATTTAAGACTGAAACTTTCCCTCCTTTCTGTGCGCGAAAACCATAGGGAAAATCGAAGTTGAAGTCAATAAAAATCTTTTGCAAGTTATTGATTTACCTTAACATATATTCACATATATATCATGAATATCACAGAGCAAGCCTGGAGCGGAGGTCTGTAAATTTTTAATTTAAATACTGTTTATTACGGCCGGTCATTTAGTGACGCATAGTCATTAAATGACCGGCCGTTTCCATGAGTCCGGCGCTGGTCATTCTATTAATGATGCACGATTAAATATAATACAACGCTGAAGAGCAATGATAAAACAAAGAAGAAAGATGCCTAATGGGCAATTCTGCGGCGTGAAAGGACCCGTATCACCCCGCCCATGCCGGCTGTAATAGCCACCACTTTTATTACGACGCCGACATAAGGAATCCAGCCGATAAGCCACAACAGGCTCAGGCCAACCATTGTTTCCTTGATCAGTGATTTTTTATATCCATGAAATATCCTGGTAATGATCAGATTGCCCAGAATGGCTCCCACGGCTATAAAACCGACAATCGAAGCTAAAAGCAAAGCGGTGAAAGCAACCGGTATAAGAAAAATGCCGATAATCGAAATGGCCAGCAGCATAAAAAAGGGAACAATCGCCAGCGTCACCAGCCATCCCCACACAAACGATTTGATCTTGTGCTGTTCAATCGCATTGACAACCAGGGCAAGTGTCCGGGGAATCAAGAGCGTCATGATCAGGGCGATAATCAGAATGATGGCGAAAAAACACAATGAAATAATATTCAGAAGAAGCGACCAGCCTTCCATTTCGCCATGCATAATGGATGAAATGGAAGATGCAAGCGCGGAGGTGTTGATCTCCGTAACGTCACCGTAGACCATTGCGCCGCTTCCTCTGCTCACCACACCGCCGACACAGATGACATTGCCGCGAACAACAGCCTTACTCGTCAGGATGACGGACCCGCCGACAGCCACAACATTTTTTTCAACCAGGCCGTAAACCGTAATCTGACCGCCCACAGCGATAATCAGATCCACCTGCTGCCCTTCTTCCAGCGTAACATCACTTCCGATTTTGATGATATTTTTCGCTTCCGCAGTCGGCACAAGAAAAAGAATCAATGCTAAACTAATGATGGCAATCAACTTACATCTCATGAATCAACCTTATTTTTACCTTTTTTCTGTCTCCATACATAAACGGTAATCAAAACCGCACTGAAGATGATCACACCGATGAGGGCCTGATGTGAATATTGCATAATGAGGGCCTGCTCCTTGCCAATAAAGTAACCGATCCAGGTTAGAATTGTACACCAAATCCCGGCGCCGGCAAGGGTATAGAGCGAGAAGCGGAGATGATTCATCCGGGCGATACCGGCCGGAATGGAGATCAGGTGTCGAATGACCGGCAGCAGGCGGCCGATGAAAGTCGAAATCTCACCATGCTTCAGAAAGAAACTTTCCACTTTTGCGAACTTTTTTTCGGTGATCCCGACATATTTACCATATTTCAGAACCAGAGGCCGTCCCAGCCAGCGAGAGACAAAGTAGTTGGCGTAGGCGCCGGCCAGACTGCCCAAAGTCCCCATAAGGATGACCACCCAGATATTCATCTGCCCCTGATGAGCCAGGTAGCCGGCAGGCGGCATAACCAGTTCACTGGGTAAGGGAATAACGGAACTTTCCATAGCCATCAGGGCGAAAATGCCGGGATACCCCATGGCATTCAAGGTGTTGAGCAGCGAATTGATAATATCGTGCATTCCGTCATCCTCTCAGGCGGCAGATGTTGTTCAAATGGATAAAAATATCTATGATATACGGGATAATTTCCATATTTTTACGTTATACTCATCAAGAGCTGGCCTTCATGCGTGGGCATCCTATATAGGTTTAATGGGTGCAGTGTCAATATGAAAAAGGAGTCGAATCAGAAATAATAATCCATAAACATCACATGAAAAACCAGTTGCGGAAATGTCCTGTTCTCCACATCTTCAAACCCCAGTTTTTCGTACCATCCGTGCAATTCCTGATGCTCGGCAATAATGCCGATCTGCATGCGGCGAACGTTCAGACTTTTCGCTTCCGTTAACACGTGCTTTACCAGCGCTTCGCCGAATCCTTTCCGGCGCTCTTCCGGCAAGACAGCCAGACGTTCCAGATAGCAGACGTCATCGCTTATTTTTTCCAGGGCGACACATCCCGCCGGATGTCCTTGAGTTTCCAGAATGTAAAAAGTAACGCCGCGATTCATTTCCCGCATCAGCCATTCCGGACGGCAATTGGAGGGATGCGTCGGACTGTTTTGCAGCGTCAGCCCGAAGCGAACGGCCACATCCTCAAACGCATCGCGGATCATCTCGACCAGCGTATCGATATCTTCCTTTGTGCCGACACGAATTCGATTTTCCATAAATTCACCAATTTTCAGTTTACTTTGATTTCAACTTCCGGCGGCGCAAGAAGATGTTTTTTTACCGTGCAGGTATCCGCCGCTTTGATGACTGCGGTTTTATATTTTTCAGGAAATTCTGAATGTAATCCTGATTTTTGTTTCCATGCATCAGGCCCTGCTTTTTTTAAATAATCTATCAGCATCCTGCCGGACCAGGTCAAGCCATTTCTTTCGTCTGTCTTCTGAACTGGTCACAACCACAGTGAACATCCGGCGGTGAAATTTTTTCACACCGCATAAGCCGAAAATACAGTTTCTCCAGAGAGTCTCCAAAGGATCCCCGAAAATTTCTTTTTCTCGTTTAGACATCGTGTTGGATGTGTTGTAAACAACAACCTGCCTGGCTTTCAGCAATCCTCCGGGAACGCCTTCCCCCGAATCGCCTTCCAGGAATTCATAAGCCACGCCGGGACGGATGACGCGGTCCACCCAGCCTTTGAGAATCGCGGGCGGCTGTCCCCACCAGTTGGGGTGAACAATGATGATGCCCTCGGAAGAGGTTATCTCCCGGCAATGCTTTTTAATGACGGCCGGCAATTTCGCATCTCTGGAAAATTCGCTCGCCGGCAACAGCGGATCGAATTTTTCTTTGTAAAGGTCGTGAAAGATGACGTCATGCCCTCCGGCTTTCAGTGCATCAAAGGCTGTGTTCGCTACGGCATGGTTGAAACTTGCCGGATTGGGATGAGCCAGTATAATAGATATTTGCATATTGACTGCCATACCTCCGTCATACCGGCCCGGCATGCGCCCAGTAAACATCCGGCCGGTATCCTGAAAATTCTTTCGGTTCATTATCTATCATCGATTTCTCCGATGAGCAACGGCGATTGCTCATCGTGTAACGCGCAATTCTTTTCGATTTTATTCCTGCTGACATTGGCATAGCAGTATTGGCAAAAGCACGGGCAGGTATCGTATTGCCCGATGTCCACGCCGGCGACACAGCCGCAAAGTTTGCGTTGATATTTGTCCTTTTCAAACGGCAAACGTCTTCCGGTTATTTCCGAAATCAGCCGGGCGTCAATGCAACTGCCGTGGTCAATGCCCAGATCCGCCAGATCGATTTCCTCCGCACAGGTCTCCACCTTCATTCCGGCATTTTGCGCGATCTGGGCGATGCTCCCGGCCAGTCTCCGCATTTCCGGCTTCTCCGGCGCTCTGACGGCAAGACCGGCCATCCGATGATGGATATGCCGGTACATATCGATAAAGCTGATCATGCATTTCCGGGTGTGCCCCGAAAGCCGATTCGCTATTCTCTCGAAGCACTCTCGATGATAATTTATAGTGATATCTTTTGAAAACAGGATTGGATCGTAACGCCAGATTACTCTTTGAGGCCCGATCCGATCGGCCAACCTGAGAAAGGAATTGATTCTTTCATCCATCGGCGGTAAATTCGGTTCGAGGTCCCTTCCGTAAGGCGTCAAGGTGAACTGAAAATAGTAACTGTAATTCTGAAGCAGGCGCAACTCATCCAGCATCGGCGCCGGATTTTTTGTCCAGAAAACAAAGCAGTCGACCTCCTCAGGCGCAAGCGATATCCGTCTGATCTGCTTTGCGTTCATCGGATTGCGTACGCAAACAAATCCTTCCCGAACCCGGTTGAAAAACCAGCGGCTGTAAAATGCGGGAATATCCGTCCGCCGGCTGCAACTGACAATCATGCATCCTCCCTAAAAAAAAAGATACCTGCATTGCGTCAATTGATGTTCTGCTGTTTACGTGAACTTACGGCCATCGACGCCAGAATGATCAATCCAAGAATGCACAGCCACGCAAAAGCGTTTCCAATTTTCTCATAAATGGTATGGACGGATCGGATCGGAATATCTGCCAGCATTACTCGTTTCCCGGATGTAAAATAATTCTGTTTGGCAATCACCCGCCCGCAGTAATCGGCGGCAATGGAAAGCCCGCGGCCGGTCGGTTTCAAGATGGAAAAGCCGTTTTCAATGGCCCGAAAGACCGCCATTTTGGAATGGACGGGGGTGAGCGTTGTTCCATCAAAGGCAGGAACGAGTAACAGGCCGACGTCGTCAGCCGCCGATCTGACGTACCGGGGATGATCGTTGTCAAAACAGATGACCGATGCGATTTTCCCGTAAGGTGTTTCCTGGGTCGGGATTTCCTTATTTCCCTTCTTAAAGTAGGGCTCTTCCACCATCGGCACCAGGTAACTTTTCATATACCTCCATTTGATGTCCCCGTCAGGATCGATCAAAATGGATACGTTTTCCCCTTTTTCCTTAAAATCTTCGTCCAGAATACCGGCCGTCAGAAGCAAATAGATATTTTCCCGATCCGCAATTTTTTGCCCGTGCCGAATGTACGTGTCGATGTCTTCGTCGGAAATCAAATCGGCATATTCCTGCCAGGCAATAATCTTCGCTCCCGCTTTCGCCGCCTTGACCGTTTTTGTTTTCAATACGGTCAGAGATTCCTTCAGATTGAATGGTGTTTTACCGGGGCCCTCTCCCATCATCCTGGCCGTAGCATGGGCAGGCGTCGTCACGGCGGCTACACGAACCATATCTTCCGGGTTGATCAGGAGCAGGCGGGCGGCGCCGTATGCATAAACGGCTAAAAGCATGCAAAGATAAACCGCTCCGGCTCTTTTGATCCGTTTGAAAACAAAACCGTTTTCCCAGCAGAAATTGACCGTCGCGGCAAACCAGGCAATTAAAAATACTATCCCCAGAATACCTGTGACCGAGGCAAGCTGCATCAGAGGCAGGTTGCCGTACTGTGTATAGGCCAGCGAGCCGTACGTCCCGTTTCCGGGCCGAAACGACATGGCGAAGCGCATCACGGTAAATGCAACGGGAAAGATCAACGTTGACAGCAGGCCGGGAAGACGACGGAACGAGAGCCTGTCGGCAAGATAAGGCAGCGCCAGCACAAAGGACGGCAGAAGGTAGTAAAAGATTTGCACCGGCAGCGGAACCGAGTCCGGATAAAGGCCGTACCAGGCGATCAACGATGAGAACGTCATCACCGCCACCGCGGCGAGATACCCGGTCAAAGGATTATGCAGCCGGACAAAGCGTAAAAGCAAAGGCAGAGCAATCCAGGGCGCAGGCGCAAACGCCCATTGCCCGTCGGAAAAAATCATAAAGCCGAAGGAAAGGACCAACCAGAGCAGGGACCATTTCTTCGTTTTTTTATCTTGCTGTTGTTGTTCCATACTTCTTTATCTCAGACATTCCTCGGGCAACTTTACCCGAGAGCCGTTCACTCATACCATACCTGACTCATTTTCCGTAGTTTAAAACGGAGAAATACGTCATTACAAATAGTTGAGTTTCGAACCAGACGTTTATCGGCGACGTTTTTTAAAACCACTAACACCGCATTTGAGTCATGCTGAAGAATAACGCAAACTGTAGTGCATACCTCGCGTGACCTTCAGGTTATCAGGTGCGCAATATCACGGGGCTGAAACCCCTAACTACATTTCTTGTGTACAGTGGATGTACAATGAGCCCCTTAATCTTCAGCCAGGGCTCTTCCAAGGCGCTGCACAAACTCATTCCGGGGAATTTCTCTCGCGCCGAATCGTTTCAGATGTTCCGTGGTGACCTGACAGTCAATAAGCTCAAATCCCTTTTGAGCAAGATCGGCGGCGTACACGGCGAAGGCGGCCTTGGAGGCGTCGCTCTTTTTTGCGAACATAGACTCCCCGAAAAAAGCCCTGCCCATCATCACACCATAGAGACCGCCGGCCAGTTCATCGCCATCCCACGACTCAACCGAGTGAGCATGGCCGGCCTGATGCAGCCGGACATAAGCCTGAATCATCTCCTCGGTGATCCAGGTTCCCTGCTCTCCTTTTCTTCTGATTGTGGCGCAGTTGCGGATGACCTCTTCAAAGGCTTTGTTCGTGGTCACGCGGAAAGCTCCCTTGCGAATGGTCTGCCTCAGGGTTTTCGATACTTTGAGCTCCGCGGGGATCAGGACCAGACGGGGATCGGGCGACCACCAGAGAATGGGCTGTCCGTCGGAATACCAGGGAAAGATCCCCATCGAATACGCCAGGAGCAGCCGCTCAACGCTCAGGTCTCCACCAACCGCGAGCAGGCCGTCGTCTTCGGCCAGTTCCGGCGGCGGGAAAATCAGTTTTTTGGTCAGTCGATAAACGGGCATGCTTACTTATTCACTGTAATCGAACTCGATTTTTCCCTCTTTGAGGTGAGCCGTTACGCTGCCGCCCTTTTTCAACCTGCCGAAAAGCAGCTCCTCGGAGAGTGCATCTTTGATCTCGGTCTGAATCAGCCGGGCCAGCGGTCTCGCGCCGAATTTATCATCGTGGCCCTTTTCGGCCAGCCAGTCTCGAACAGCGTCGGTCGCTTCCATTTTGACTTTTTTCACCGCAAGCTGTTTTCCCAGGTCGGTCAGAAATTTGTCCACCACTTTTTTCATAATGGCCGGCTTCAGCGGGTTGAAGGTCACGATCGCATCGAGCCGGTTGCGAAATTCAGGGTTGAAAAGTTTTTTGATCGCTTCGGAACCCTTTGATCTCGCGTCTGCTCTCCGATCGCCGAATCCGATCGTTGCCCTGTCCATTTCCTTTGCCCCTGCGTTAGAGGTCATAATGAGAATGACATTGCGAAAGTCCGCTTTCTTTCCGTTGTTGTCGGTCAGTGTGGAGTAATCCATCACCTGCAGCAGGATACTGAAAACATCGGGGTGCGCTTTTTCGATCTCGTCAAGCAGCAACACCGAGTAAGGGTGTTTTCGGATCGCGTCCGTGAGCTGGCCGCCCTGGTCGAAACCGACATAGCCCGGCGGTGCGCCGATGAGCCGGGACACGGTATGCTTTTCCATATACTCGCTCATATCGAAGCGGAGGAATTTTACGCCGAGCACACTCGCCATCTGCTTGGATACTTCAGTCTTACCCACGCCCGTCGGCCCCGCAAAGAGGAAGCAGCCGATCGGCCGTTCAGGAGCGCCCAAACCCGCGCGCGATCTCTTGATGGAGGCGACCAGCGAATGAATGGCGCTGTCCTGCCCGAAAACCGCGTGTTTCAGTTCGGTTTCCAGATCCTGGAGCTTCTCCGCGTCGGACGCCGATACATTCGCGGAGGGTATTTTGGCAATATGCGCAACAATACTTCCGATCTCTTTCACGCCGACCATCGGTTTACTTTTGCCGCGGGCCGCCAGTTTTTTTGTCGCACCCGCTTCATCAATCACGTCAATGGCCTTGTCCGGCATGAATTTATCATTGATATATTTGGCCGAAAGTTCGGCGGCCGCTTTGATGGCGCCTTCCGTATAGCCGACGCCGTGAAAATCCTCATAGTAAGGACGCAGGCCTTTCAGGATATCAATCGTTTCCTCGATACTCGGCTCGTAAATTTCAATCTTCTGGAAACGCCGGGAAAGGGCCCGGTCTTTATCGAAGTTGTTTTTGAATTCTTCATAAGTGGTGGCGCCGATGCAGCGCAACCGACCGGAGTTCAGCGCCGGTTTCAGAATATTCGATGCATCCATCGAACCGCCGCTGGTCGCCCCCGCTCCAACGACCGTGTGAATTTCATCAATAAACAGAATAACGCCGGGAATCTTTTCGAGGTCCCGAAGCGTGGCTTTGAGCCTTGCTTCGAAATCGCCGCGGTATTTGGTGCCGGCCAGCAGCGCCCCCATGTCGAGCGCGTAAATGACCGTGTTTTTCAGCGGATCAGGCACCAATTCCTGATGAATATGGAGCGCGAGCCCCTCCACCAGCGCTGTCTTGCCAACGCCCGGTTCGCCGACAAACACGATATTGTTTTTGCGGCGCCGGCAGAGCACCTGAATCGTGCGTTCCAGCTCCGATCCGCGCCCCACCAGCGGATCGATCTCCCCTACTGCGGCCTTTTCATTGAGGTTGACTGCATAAAGTTTCAGCGGATCTTTCGACACGGGCCGCTTCGGCTCCGTTTGGCCTGCTTCCGGTTCGCCGGCCGATTCTCCCGGCGGGGATTCATCCTGCGCTCTGCTGTCATATCCTGTACTGCCGTGCGATATATAATTGAGCACGTCCAGACGAGAGATGCCTTCCATCTCCAGAAAATGCAGAGCATGGGAATCCGTTTCTCCATAAATAGCAGCCAACAGGTCACCTGCCTCGACTTCCGCCTTTTCGGCGGAATGAACATGGTTGATCGCCCGCTGAATCACCCTCTGAAACCCGATGGCGGGCACGGGATTCGTGCTTTTGCCTGTCGGCAGTAGAGGAATATTTTTAGTAAAAAACGATTCGACCGCCTGCTTGAGCCGCACGATATCGCCGCCGCAGCCTGTGATAATATCGCTGCCGGCTTCGTCATGCAGCAACGCAAACAGAATATGCTCGGCGGTCAGATACTCATGACGCCGGTTTTTCGCATCCCGGATAATGGCATCCAGAACAAGGCTTAATTCTTTATTGATCATTCCTTCTCCATTGTACATTGAAGCGGAAACTGATGACCGGCCGCAAGCTCTTGCACCGCAGCCACTTTGGTTTCGGCAATTTCCCGCGTATAGACGCCGCACAGCCCCGCGCCCCTTTTGTGAACGTCCAGCATAATCCGCGTCGCCTCGGCGGGCGACTTGTGGAAAATGGCTTCCAGCACATGGACGACAAAATCCATCGTCGTGTAGTCATCGTTCAAAAGAATGACCCGATACATCGACGGCTCTTTCGTTTCCTGCCGCTCTTTCTCGGCCACATTTTCCTGCGGCTTCAGTTTTTCTTTGCTCATGGCTATATCCGCCTGCTGTCTGTGAAGAAATTCCTGCTTATCGATGCGGTATATAAAAATCGTCATTCCTCGCTTGTGCCCTTCAGGGTACGCAGGCGGGAATCCAGAAATATACGGGGCACCGCGATCCTCCGGCACGACATCTCCGGTCATGTTTACTGCCGGAGCAATCATGAAGAAATGATAGGCTAAATTGATGTTTGATGTCAATAAGAATAGGCTATCAGGATTGATTCAACAATCCTTTGCTTTTAAAAAAATAATTCGAGTTCGCACAAAACTTTATCGTTCGAAATCAATCCTCGTTTGGCCCTAAAAGTCTCTGGCCATTGAAGTGGATCAAATGCGTTGGCGCATCGGCAACCCAAACCTCGGTTTCCCAGGAGATATCATTTAGATATTTCAGCATAGCGCGCCGATCCATAAAAGCCGTCACAAACACCAGACCGGCGCTTGAACCCGCGAACAAATCTTTTAACTCCGTCCTTCTTTTAGGATCAACCGGCCCGTGGCTCGTCACGGCTTCAATTAAGAGCAGCCAGTTTTTCTCTGCATAATAGACAACCACACCCGGCATCTTGCCATGTTCTTCTATTTTCACTCCAAGTGAAATCAACTTATTGGCATCATAATAAGCCCATTTTAATTGCGTATCGCCCACGTAAATCATCCGGCCACCGGGGGTGTACAATGCACAGAAATCCTTGATGACTTTCTTGATGAGAATGTTCCGCCGATCCGGAGACAACCTGATTTTCTGCCCCTCCGAAATCCGTACAGGCACTCTGGGCATATTGCGTTCAGATTCGTATTTATTTTTCATTGTTTTAGTCGTCATTTTTTGAATCCGTCAAGACCTGCTCATCCCAAGACAGCAACAAGTTCCGCTATTATTTTTACGTCCCTTGCATTCTCGTCGGAAAAAATTATTGGCTCATATCCGGAAATATTTGTGTCGGGTTTAAGAATGATGGACGTGTGCTGCCAAGATCCATCGGGAAGAGCCTCTTTTGTACTGTTGTATACTTTAACCGTATAATGCTGTCCACCCGAATCTACGTCTGTAATATCTCTATGTTGTGCGAGAACAACTTTTCCCTGGCGAGTACCTTCAGGTTTTAATTTAAAAAGGCACCATGCACCATTTGGTATTCGCCGATTCATCGACTCACCAATGACTTGTGCGACAAAAAGTCCTTTTCGATACCGGAAAGTATCGGGAAGTTCTACCCAGTCAAACTCATCTATGCCCATTTCATTATGGCCACTTAGCCATTCTATTATCTGCTGTTCATTGCTAAATCGACCGGCTGCCGCCTTAAGATCATACAGAGGAACACAATTTTCAAAAGGTTTAACCTCCTCTAGCAATAAACGTCTGAATGGTAGAATCACTGCTGCCTGCATTTCTTTATGAGGTGATTTCGCAGGAATAATATTCTCGCTAACAAACTGGGCCTCTATATATTTCTCAAAATATTGACGTGTTTCTTCATCAACAAAATAAACGTAGCAACCTTTTTGCCCACGGGTCATAAGCGTTCGGTAGGTATTCTTAATGATGGCATCGAGACGTTTTTTTGTGATTTCAGGTTCTTTTTTAATTAATGATTTCCATGCATGAATTGATTTGTCTGTACTGGCTCTTTCTTCAGGCCGTGTAACAATTTCACCATTACGGGCAACCAAATCAGGACCAACGATCACCCCAACATAATCTAATTCTAACCCTTGACATGTATGAATGCATCCAATCTCACTTACAGAATCAGGCTTGATGATCCAAGCTTGTCCATCTGAATCCAAATTCCATGTCGCCTTGTAATCGCCAATAACAATATCCTTAAGGTGAGGATTACGTTTACTTATCCAGTTCCAACAATAGCCAGCGACCAATCGTGCTCTGTTTCTTTCCTTGTTCTTTTCACAGATCATATCGTGTAGTTCGGAAGGACTTTTCACTATGCGAAAATCGTACTCATCGGATTTGAGTCTGTCATTTGCTGTTGCTCGAATTTGTAACGTATTGTCCAGCCAAGCGAGGTAACCATTTGAACCATTGCAGCGAAACTGTGACTCCAATTTAAGTTCAACAACCTTTGCACCCAAGTCTTTTGCCCAGCGGCGGATTTGCTTTTTATCACCGATATCTTTAAGTGTTACCCGCTGGTCCTCGTCGATAAAAAATACGCTGGACTTACTAGCATGGATTATTTCCTTAATTTGATTTTCACCAAGATGACTAAACATCCCCGATTTTTCATTGAGACGGTGCGCTTCATCCACAATCAAGCAATCGATACTGTTTGCCGCCATTGTGTGATAACTTCCTGATCCATTAAACATATTTGAGATATGCGATTTCTTAAATGAACCGGTGAGCATAGCTTCGTATACCAAACGGGGAGCAGAATTACGGGTGACATATTGCACCACGTATGCACGGTTTGTAAGTTCAACAAGCAGATTAATCGCCACCACTGACTTTCCTGTGCCTGGACCTCCCTCAACGATCAAGACATTCTTTTTCTTTTCAGAAGATTTGATGGTTAGTTTAATAGCTGTTTCATAGACAATCTTCTGATCATCTATCATCACAAATTCCTGCTTTCCTTGAAGCATAGACACAAGTTGATCAGCAAGATTTTTTGATGGTTTTATCTTACCGTGATCAATGCGATACATGATTTGTTTTTTATCGCCATATTTGACGTTAGCTTTTATGAACGCGCGTAGTTTGAGGGCATCTCGCTTAAGAAAGAGGGGTGCTTTTTCGATGTATTCTTTATAGAAATCGTTATTTATAACATTATCTTTTTCATAATTATGGAGGTACGCGCATGGATAAAGCGCAATGCTTTCCTCTTGGACGGTCTGATTGAAATCTTCCAAAAGTCGTTTATAGGACCAGGCTTGATAAGATGGATGCGGCGTTTCTTTGAGCCCATGTTGAAACTGTGTGCTGACAATAGAATCTTTTGATGTCAACGTAGCCCGCTGCCACTGCTTCAGTTCTATCAGAATAACCGACTCGCGATCTTGTTCATCCATACCGGTCAATATAAAATCAACCCGCTTTGAGGATTGCGGGATATGGTATTCAATGGCAACTCCCGCATCACCCGGTATCTCATCATCCGCCAATACGCGTTCCATGAATGGCAAAGAGTTGATCCAGGAGTCAACCTCTGATTTTCTTGTCATTCTACCGGTTGCAGTTTTATAGGCATTGTAGACAATATTACCAATATCATTGCTCATGACATCAGCTTGAAATTGCGTCTTCGTGGATGAGTAAACAATCACAGACTAAACTCCAGTAATGCAGAATATTGATCATCGCGTATGATCATAGCGCCAAACGCCTGGTTCAAAGCTCCGTATATTTTTTAGCCGATCCTTTCGCTTTTTCCACCGGGTATTTATCCGCATTCTTTATCAGTTTATCATTGGCCGCTGCTATTGGGTCAATGCCAAGCTGGTCCGCAAGGCGTGCAAGATAAATTTGGGTGTCGGCAATTTCATCTTTCACTTTTTCAAGTGTGTTTTGATCGAGATTGCGGCTTTGCTCTTCTGTCAGCCATTGAAAGTGCTCCATGATCTCTGCTGTTTCAACGGCAAGAGCCATGGAAAGATTTTTAGGTGAATGAAATTGTTCCCAGTCGCGTTCCTTGGCAAACAGACTGAGTTTTTTCATAAGTTTTTGCATTGAGTCACCTGACTTAATGAATATTTGCTTTGTGCGCCTGTAACGCCATTTCGTAAGCCTCGGCAAAATCGAGGCCGCAGTTGATTGATGGGTCGTAGAGCTTAAAACCCACGTACATCAGACACAGCAGATGCAGGCCTGAAAATGTCTCGCCCGGATAGGCCTTAAACGTATAGGTTTTGCCGGGAGTGGTATGGTCGATGCCGTTCATGCCCAGAAGGCCAATCTCTGAGACAACTATAAAGATGGCATCGCGGGATCGGCCCTCGAAGCGGTGAAGGGCATCGAGGCAGAACGTATACGATTCGGGTTGATCGGTTTTCAGCGGTTCTGATGAAGCTGAGTCGGCGTATTCCTGATTTACGTTGGGATAGGTTGTATCGGTTTGCCAGTCGTACCAAGGCCGAATCTTGAGAAGACGCGCGAATTCATCAACCACGTCGTATTCGTCCCCCGGCGTATGCCCGGCCATCTTTGCTTTCCAGATGTCAAAGAGGTTTTGGCCATACGAAAAATATTCGGACTTGCGATAGGCAGAGGCGTAATCAGTCAGCCCTGAAAAAAGATCATCAATAAAAAGTGCATAAGCACAATTAAGTGTTACGCTGGCACGAAATATGATGGGGGGGGGTGAGCTGTTTAATTTCGGGATTAATGAAGGTATGCAGTCCTTCGATATGCATCTGATAGAGCGATGCAAACTGCGAATGACGAAGATCCGGATATTTATTGTAGAGATTGCGCTCGATCAGCATATCGAGCGGTAGATTGAATATCTGGCCTGTCAGGCCCTGGATGAGTTTGAGTATGATATCGCTGATGCGGTCTTCTGCATATCCCTGCCGCTGCAACTTGGTAATATGATCGGCAACGGCAAGAACTGCGTATTCTCTCGTTTTGGCCGTTGTTGCAAAGAAACGGTTCCGGTTGATCTGGCGCGCCTCCTGCTCTAAAACGATATGCTCCAGTTCATGAGCGACAAGATGAGGCGTCATCGCCTCGGAACGCATGCGATAGCGTACACGATGCTCGTTACGCTTATGCTTCCAGGCCATTTGGGAAACAGCGGAGATGTATTCCAGCGAATTGTCTTCTTCAATGACTATGGGATGCCCCGTTGCGATCTCCAGCGCTGTTTTCCGCGCCACAATGGATTCCATAAGCATCTTGCAATCCCTGCGGGCAAGTTCCGTGCTGAGTTCCAGATAAAGTTCTCGGGCATTTTTATAAACCGGCGCACTGCGAATATCCGTAGACACCGGTTGCTCAAAAAGGTGTTCCAGATTTTTGAGAGCCGCTTCTGGAGCGCCGGTCATCCGGTTTACCAGGGCAAGGCCAAAATAAGTATTGGGATATGTCGGATCAATCACCAGTGCTTTGTTGAAAAGTTCTTTGGCCTTGATAAAATGGCCCTGTTCCAACTGCAACGTGGCAAAGTTGTTGAACAGGATGTTGTCATTCGGGTTGATGTTCAAACCGGCTTCATAATAAAATTCTGCCACATCAAAAGCCCGTTCGTGCTTTGTTGCAATATTGCCCAGAAGCACGTAGGTCCAGACATCGGTCGGGTCAATTTTGACGCATTGACGCAATAGTTCTCTGGCCTCGGAAACGTTGCCGTTCTCCAGATGAGCCATCGCCAGATTACGGCGCGCATCGACATGCTGGGGAATGGCATCAATCACTTTGCTGAAATGTTTAATCGCCTTGGCGTATGCACCTTGCTGTGCTTCTTTTACACCCTTCTGAAAAAATTTCAGGGCCTCACTGATTTTGTCAGAGCGCTGCTCTTGCAGGGCAATAGTGGCTATCCCGTTCGAAATGGAAACATCAGTGGCCTGAGATAAAAATCCATAGGCTTGTTTAATCAACTCGATGGCATCCTGTTCCGAAAGCTTGGACAAATCGACGGGGTTTGCGGGATCAAGGATGATGTGTTTTAAGGGGATGATGAGGGTGATCATGAAAAAGGGGGATATCCTCTCTTAGCCAACTTGGAATCGAACGGATTTTGAAAAAACCGGTCACGGCTTCCCAGAAGTTTTTTTAGTTCGGTCTTGAGGGTGAATACTTTTTTGTATTTTCTTTTAAATGCCCGATCCCAGCCAAGGTTAACCATTCTCAATATCCTTATATAAATCTTTTACTGAACCTTTTTTTATTGCACCCTTTTTTGATTGGCTGAGGCCGTCGTTGCACGCTTGGCGATGGCATCTCTTCTGGCATCCATGAACTGTTTTTTTTCGATGTCAACGACGTACATTCAGTTAAGTATTTTATTTGCCCGCCTTGTTATAACGGCCTCGCAATAGCATCTTCATCAGTCATTCCCGAAAACAAACTGTGTCGTAATTAGGGAAAAGAGGGAAAATGCTTACTCGTTATGCCTTGAAAACGTAAAAAGCATCAGGCCGCTTTTTTAACGATTTTATCCAACGCTTCAGCGGGAATCTTAACCGCTGCAAAAAATTCTGACGGATAGAGATAATCCTCACCGGACTCATCAATTATTCTGACTTGATGGAGTTCCTCCGCTTCTTTATCTGGAATTTTCTCATATAACTTTCTTGGTTCAAGGGACGCTTCGTAACCATTGTTATCAATGCAAAGTAAAAATTTATGTTTCATGTCCGTTACTCCAAATATTTCTTGATCTTTATTTCCTTCTTACCTTTGCCATGTCCTTCGTACCAATGCAATTCAGCTCGTCTGACAACTCCATTTGGTAATTTTATTTTAGCAAATCCTTTGAGTTTTCGCCATGTTGTTTTTCCATAGACACGATTCAATCTTTTTAACTCTCGAATACTACGGCCAGTCGCGATAGTCTCTACCCACAGAATCTGACCAATGACCTCGAAGTGCATCTCGCTTCTCCCTGCCTCATGCATGAATAAGATTAAACATTTCCAGGCACTTGAATTACATAAGGGGTGCTGCTGTTTACTAATTCGCCGGCAGCTTTTCCAGTTCTGTAAAATATTGGCCAGATTCTCCGGCTGTTTGCCGTAGGCCTAGGCCATGTATGGGCGGCCAACAATTTCTCATATGGCCTGGGATTTCAGTAATAGGCCGGACGGTGTCTGACCTATCTCTATAAGCGGCAATTTGCCAGATGGCATCTGGCATTTCTCTGGCAGGCGGTCGGAGTAGGATAAATAAAATTTCCGCATATTCTGTAGGTTGGACCGCGAAAAGCCTTTTTCGAACTCCGCCGTCAATTCGGCTGCCAGTTCCTTGAGAAGGGCTTTCCCATACTCGGCTCGCGCCAACCCCTGTTGTTCATGCTCGACTATGCGCCGTCCGATCTCGAAGTTGGTCAATACCTGAATGAGGTCCACGGAATGAACCACCGCTTTGCGGGCGGAGAGGATCAATTCCCGGATATTTTCCAAAAGGTGCTTCATTAACCAACCACCCACAGCCGTCTTCGGTCTTCAATTCAAAAATACTTAATGTATTTACAGTTATTCTGTAACAACAAAGAAGCCTTTTGCATTAAGCTATTTTGCCAGCAGCTTCTCAAGCGCAGGGAAAACGTTTGCCAGATTCGCCGGTTCCGTGCCGCCGGCCTGGGCCATGTCGGGGCGGCCGCCGCCTTTACCGCCGACGATCGGGGCCAGTTCCTTGACGATGTTGCCGGCATGGAATTTATTGGCGAGATCCTTGGTGACCATGCACAAAAGCAGGGCTTTGTCGTCTGCTTTGCTGCCCAGCAAAATCACGCCAGAGGCCAGCTTGTCGCGCAGTTTGTCGCCGAAGTCGCGCAGCGTTTTGGCGTCCGTTATCGCCACTTCCGCAGCCAGCACCTTGA
Organism: Smithellaceae bacterium; assembly: GCA_963682105.1. Lineage (GTDB taxonomy): Bacteria > Desulfobacterota > Syntrophia > Syntrophales > Smithellaceae > UBA8904. The sequence goes on along the minus strand of OY821638.1, from coordinate 3,820,787 downwards.
CGCCGGCAATTTCTTTGACTTGACTCATCAGGTCGCCGGAATCCTTGGCGGCGAGTTTGCCTTTGAGGGATTCGATTTCTTTTTCCAGATCGCGCACCGTTTTGAGCAACTTATCCGCGCGGTCATAAACTTCCAGTTGTCCAGCTTTAAACAGGCCCGCGGTGCGTTTAAGTTCTTCTTCTGCCTTTTGAATGTGGCCGACAGCTTCACGGCCTGTCACGGCCTCAAGCCTGCGCACGCCGGCTGCGATGGCGGATTCGTGAACGATTTTCAGCACACCGATATCGCCGGTGCGTTCCACATGCGTCCCGCCGCACAGTTCCATGCTCATCTCGCCCATCTTGACGATGCGTACGGTCTCGCCGTACTTTTCGTCAAACACGGCCGTCGCGCCCGTTTTCAGGGCGTCTTCCAGCGCGCAGACTTCGGTCTTCACGGAAAGATTTTTGCGGATCATGTCGTTGGCAATGGTTTCCACGCGCTGCAATTCTTCATCCGTTATTTTGGAAAAATGCGTAAAGTCAAAACGCAGACGCTCGGCGTTGACAAGCGATCCGGACTGTTTGATGTGAGCACCGAGAACGGCCTTGAGTGCGGCTTGCAACAGATGGGTGCCGGAGTGATTGGCGGCAATGGCTTTGCGCCGCTCCAGATCGACGACCATTTTGGCCTTTGCGCCGACTTTGATTTCACCGGAACGGACGACGCCTTTATGGACGATGAATTTATCGATGGGTTTTTTTGTGTCTTCAACGGTAAAGCTAAAACCCGCCCCTTCAAGATAGCCGGTATCACCTGTCTGGCCGCCGGATTCTCCATAAAACGGCGTGTCGTCGACAACGATTTCGGCCTTCTGGCCTTCCTTTGCGACATCCGCGGGCTTGCCGTCCACAAAAATGGCGGTGATTTTCGCTTCGTCTTTTTTGTCGGTCTCATAGCCGCAGAATTCGCTCACCACGCCGGAGCTGGAGACTTTGAGGTAGCATTCTGCCACGGCTTCTTCGCCGCTGCCTTTCCAGGCGCCGCGCGCGCGTTCGCGCTGGCGTTCCATTTCTTCTTCAAAGCCAACAGTGTCGAGCGTGATTTTGTCCTTTTTGACGATGTCCGCCGTCAGATCGGTGGGGAAACCGTAGGTGTCATAGAGTTTGAAAATGATTTCGCCGGGCAGAACGGACTTGCCTGCATTCTTGAGCATCGCTGTTTCTTCCTGCAAAATGCGCAGGCCGGCGTCGAGCGTCTCCATGAAACGTTGCTCTTCATTTAAGATAACTTTGGTAATGAAAGAGGCTTTCTCCACCAGATCGGGATAAGTGCCTTTCATCATGTCGATGACGACCTGGGCGGCTTCGTTCAAAAACGGTTTGTCGATGCCCAGCATTTTGCCGTGACGCGCGGCGCGGCGCAGAATACGGCGCAGAACGTAGCCGCGGCCTTCATTGGACGGCAGAATTCCGTCGCCGATTAAAAAGGTTACGGCGCGGCTGTGATCGGCGATCACGCGGATGGAGACATCATTGTCGGCATTCTCGCCATATGTCTTGCCGGAAATTTTTTCAACAAAACGGATAATCGGCGTAAATAAATCCGTATCGTAATTGCTTTTGACACCCTGAATGACAGCAGTGAGGCGTTCCAGCCCCATGCCGGTGTCGATGTTCGGTTTGGGAAGCGGCGTCAGCTTGCCGCTTTCATCGCGATCAAACTGCGTAAAAACGTTGTTCCAGATTTCCAGATGGCGGTCGCAATCACAATAGATATCGCATTCGGGACGGCCGCAGCCCGTGCCTTCGCCCTGGTCGTAAAGAATTTCGGAGCAGGGGCCGCAGGGACCGGTTTCGCCCATCATCCAGAAATTGCTTTTTTCGCCCATGCGGATAATGCGGTCCGCCGGAACTTTCATTTTCTCATGCCAGATTTTGAAAGCTTCATCGTCGTTTTCAAAAATCGTTACCCAGAGCTTTTCCTTGGGAAGTTTGACTACATCAATGAGATATTCCCAGGCCCAGGCAATGGCTTCTTCCTTGAAATAATCACCGAAGGAGAAATTGCCCAGCATTTCAAAAAAGGTGTGATGGCGCGCGGTGACGCCGACGTTTTCCAGGTCGTTGTGCTTGCCGCCGGCGCGGGCACATTTCTGGCACGTTACGGCTTTGGTGTAGCCGCGGTTTTCCAGGCCCAGGAAAGCGTTTTTGAACTGCACCATGCCCGCGTTGGTGAACAGCAACGTGGGATCGTCCTTGGGGATGAGCGAGGAACTCGCCACCCGAGTATGACCTTTCCCCTCAAAAAATTTCAAGAAACTTTCCCGTATTGCATCACCTGTCGTCATCATTGATTTCGTCCTCCACAGATTTTCCTAATTGATTTAAAATCAAACCCGGCGGAAATCCCCGTCCCATCAGGCTTGTGAATATTCTTTGCTTTTCCTTGCGGTCCAGGGGCGCCGTTTTCTTTCCGGCCGTCTTCTTGCGAATCAACTTCGCAATGGCGTCAGATTCGGATAGTTCCTGACGCACCGAAACAATAGCGTCTTCAATCAACCGCTGCGCTACGCCTTTTTCCTGCAAACCGGCTGAAATTTTTCGATTGCCCCAGAGCTTGTTGACCGCCAGATTGCGCGCCCATTGAACGGCAAACGACGCGTCATTGAGATACTTCAAATCGTGGAGTTTTTCCAGTGCTTCTTTTATGACCGCCTCGGAAAAACCTTTATCCCGAAGCTTTTTTTCCAGCTCTTTTTCCGAATGCGGCCGCAAGGCCAAAAGGCGATAGGCCTTTTGCTTTGCGGCCGCCAAATCGAGCACTTTCACTATTCTTCGCCCTGCTCTTTGAGGGCAATGCCCAGTTTGGTGCGGAGATCGTTTTCAACCGATCCAAAGATATCCGGATTATCTTTGAGGAAAACCCTGGTGTTGTCGCGCCCCTGGCCCAGGCGGTCGCCCTTGTAGGAATACCAGGCACCGCTCTTTTCGATAATTCCGTTTTCCGCCGCCAGATCCAGCACATCACCTTCTTTAGAGATGCCTTCGCCGAAAATAATATCGAATTCCGCTTCTTTAAAAGGAGGCGCCATTTTATTTTTAACGACTTTGACCTTGGTGCGGAAACCGACCACATCCTGACCGTTTTTAATGGAGGTCGTTTTACGGATATCGAGCCGCTGTGACGAATAAAATTTGAGCGCGTTGCCGCCGGTGGTCGTTTCGGGATTGCCGAAGAAGACGCCGATTTTCATGCGCAACTGATTGATGAAGATCACGGTGGTTTTGGACTTGCTGATCGCGCCGGTAAGCTTCCTCAGAGCCTGCGACATGAGCCGCGCCTGCAACCCCATCTGGGCGTCGCCCATTTCACCTTCGAGTTCCGCCTTGGGCACCAGCGCCGCCACGGAGTCGACCACCAGCACATCCAGCGCGCCGCTCCTAACCAGAGTTTCGGCAATTTCCAACGCCTGTTCGCCCGTGTCCGGCTGGGAGATAAGGAGTTCATCCGTATTGACGCCGATTTTCTGCGCATAGGTCACATCGAGAGCGTGCTCAGCATCGATATAAGCCGCAATACCGCCTTTTTTTTGCGCTTCAGACACGATATGCAACGCCAGCGTGGTCTTCCCGCCGGATTCCGGCCCGTAAATTTCCACCACGCGTCCGCGCGGAACACCAAAAGTTCCCAGCGCGATATCGAGGCTCATGGAGCCTGTGGAAATGGCCGGCACGTCCATGCGATCATGACTGCCCAGTTTCATGATCGACCCTTTGCCGAACTGTCTTTCAATCTGCGAAATGGCTAAATCCACCGCTTTCGACCTGTCCATATCTGCGCACATAATTACAATATCCTCCTTCACCCTGTGGTTTTTTATATAACTCTTAGCTCATGGCTCGTAGTTCGTGGTTCATGGTTCGCGTCTTGTTGCTGACAACTCACAGTTAATAAGCCTTGTATGCAGCCACCTGCTTCTTGTCCAGTTTTTAATAAATCGTACCTTGTTCCTTCTTTTGTTCCCCGCCTTCATGTGACAGGGGGTGGATGTCTCTTTCGCTTTTTCTCTCCAATTCCCAATCAGTTCGGCATTCCCGCCCAAAATCAGATTACTTTTTTCCCCTTATTTATTCTCAACCTTTTTCATTTCTGTTAAGTAATTCTGATTGGAAATAACACTACGGCCTAATTCTTGTTCCGTCTTTTTGAGTGCTGTACCTGCCACATTTCCGCCACGCCTGGCCACCTTTTTGTTTTTATCAAAGGTGTCAGGTTTTTCTTTCTTGGATATTTCGGTCGTAACTTTTTCACCAAGCATTGTAAAAATCAATTCCAGATCAGTCATGTGATCACGCAGGTTTTGATTTTTCTCAACCAACCCTTTTAATTCTTTATACTCAGAAGGTGTTATGCCAAAAGTTGTTTTTGATATTTCAGCCGTCAGAATTGAAAAATCGCGTTCGCTTTCAATGCCTCTTTCCTTCCACTCATCAGTTAAATTCTGGCGAATGGCTATGCCCCGTAACCGTTTATCGATCCAATCTTTAGGATATCCTTTTTGTTCATATAATTCTTTCATTCGCTCTTGAGCTAACTCGGGATTCTCGATTTCCCGAACTCTCTCATACCCAACTTTTGCCAACCAACGCTTGAAAGGTTCAGCCTTAGGAGAAGGAACTGATTGAATGATACGGAAAAGACTCTCCGTATTGGCACAGTCGGTTGCATATTTTTTTCCGTCGGCAGCTTCCAATTTCAGTCCGTGACAAAATGTCACGACCTCGCTACCTTCTTCATTCAAACGTTGCTTTAACTTTCTCCAATAAGCACCCGCATCAAGGCTGTTCGTTAATGCACCGCATACATCCGTGACGGAGAAATACCATTCCTCATCATGCCAGATTCGTCTTATTTTTTTACCGCCAAAAACTACAATTTTGTTTTGTTCCATTGTCGGTTTTCCCTAACATATACTTTTTAACACGCCCGTGCTTCCAGACTGTATTCTTTCATAAGCTCTCTGATTTGATCACATGTTTTTTCATATACCCTGAATTCAGAACTTTCTTTTCCTTTGCTTTAGTGCAGGATATCGAACTGACCTTTGCCTTTTTTATTAACGTGCCTGTCTTCATAGGGTAATTCTCCAACAACCTGTTAGAGAATTGGCTTGTTTTTATATTCAATTTCCATTTTTCCCTGCCAGCGGAAACGTTGCCAGCCTTGTATAAATCGGACCCTGCGGTGTCAGTTTGCTTTGAAATAAAATCAACTCCCGGACAGAAAATTCTCCGGCGGAAAATGTTGTATGCTTGTTCAGAGCTTCGCCCAATCCCGCTACCTCGCGCGGATCTTTGATGCGGGCGAGCGTCAGATGCGCCCGGAAGGGACGGTCTTCCTTCGGAAACCCGATGAGGACGAAATCCGCTTCCAGTTGCTTTTGCAGGGCGGCAAGCTTTTCGACATCCCCTGATGTTCCGCACCACAGAACCCGCGGCTTGCGGGGGTCCGGAAACACACCCAGCTTTTCGACCTTCAGATTCACAGCCCATCCCGACGCCAGACGGTTTTGCACGGCCCGACTGATCGACTCGACATCGTCCGGAGAAACATCGCCGAAAAATTTCAGAGTAAGGTGCTGCCCGCCGGGTCTTGTCCAGCTCAGCCGGCCGCTTATTTCACGTTTGAGCTTTTCCTGAAGGCGGAGCACCGTCTGCAAAATCTCCTCCGGCGGCTCGATGGCGAGAAAAGCGCGAATGTTTTTCTCTGCGGCCATACTTACTTTTTCTCCTGTAAATAATTCTTCAGCATCATGAGCGCGGCTTCGGATGACACCAGCTTGTTTCTGCGGCGATCCCAGCGAAACGCATAATGGCGGCAAATCGTTTGCCGGCCGTCGGCGAGCGCGATAAAAACCGTCCCGACCGGCTTTTCCTGAGTGCCACCGGTGGGACCGGCGATGCCGGTGGAAGAAAGGCCGATGTCCGTTTTGGCCATTTTGCGGACGCCTTCGGCCATGAGGCGTGCGGTTTCTTCACTCACCGCGCCGTGCTTTTCAATGATTTCAGCCGGCACACCCAGCAATTCAATTTTTGCCGTGTTGCTGTAAGTGACAACGCCCCGTTCAAAGTAAACGGAACTGCCCGACACATCGGTCAGGCGATGGGCGATCAGGCCGCCTGTGCAGGATTCGGCAACGGCAATGGTTAATTTTTTGGCGGCCAGAGACTCGGCGATTATTTCCTCCAGCGTTTTTTCGCCGTAAGAGAAAATACAATCGCCGAGCCTGGCAGCAACAGCATCCATTGCTTTTTGCAGATTCTTTTGCGCCTGTTCCAGAGCGTCGGCCCGCGCAATCAGCACCAGGTGGTTCTCCGGGAAGACGGGATAAAATCCCACATTCACGCTGAGCGCGTCGAAATCAAAATCGGCCAGCCGTTTATCCACTTCCGCCTCCGACAGGCCGAACGTTTTGATGGTCTCTTTGGCCGTCTGCAAGACAGCCTGCGGAAAATACCGTCGCAAAACGGGAATGACGCCTTCAGGCAGCATCCGCTGCGTTTCAAACGGAACGCCGGGAATAACGAAAACCAGTTTATCCTTCACCGGCAATGCAAAACCCGCGGCGGAACCGACGGGGTTGGCAATCACTTCCGCCCCCACCGGAAACATGGCCTGCTTGGTATTATTCTCCGTCCAACGCAGATTGTAGCGGGCGAATTTTTCTTTGAGATCGGCCAGAACTTTTTCATCCAGATACAAAGAAAGGTCAAAGGCTTTTGCCACCGCCGCCGTCGTAATATCATCGGCCGTCGGCCCTAGGCCTCCGGTGCAGATCACGGCATCGGTAAACGTCAACAGATAATGAAGACGGGTCTTGATCGTGTCGGCATGATCGCCCACCGACATCATCATTTCCACCGGCCAGCCCTGCAGATTCATCTCTCGCGCGATGAACGACGAATTCGTATCCGCCGTCCGCCCGTTCATCAGTTCGTTGCCAATGGTCAGAATTCCGATTTTCATATTGTATCCTTATTTTAAAATGGAAATAAAATCGTTAAAAGCAACATAACAAGTCCTGCGTAAACGCCTGCGCCGAGATCATCGGCCACAACGCCCCATCCGCCGGGCAGATTCTGAAGACGATTGACCGGGTAAGGCTTCCAGATATCGAAGACGCGAAAGAGAACGAACGCCACGCACAAATGCAATCCGGTAATGGTCGCCGGCAGCATGGTTACCTGCAGGCCGGCAATTTCATCAATGACAATTCTCTGGTCGTCTTTCTTCCCGAAAAAAGCTTCCGCCCGGCCCGCAACATAAATAGAGACGGCGCATACTGCAACCACAAAGACCACGCGAAAACCCCATGACAGAGCATAACCGGCAAGGCAAATTAAAACGCCAACCACCGTTCCCATTGTTCCCGGCGCCACCGGCGAAAATCCTGCGCCGAAACCGGTAGCCAGTATTTTGATCACCTGATCTTTCAATGGGGCAGTCATAGAAGCCCTTTTAATAATATTATGAATTATCAGCGGGTTAGACTTATCGGTCCTAACTTTTTTTTGCGTGCTTGTCAAACGGTTCAGCGGCGCCCCCATTTCATGGTGAATTACTCCTGTTAAACTAGAACGTTCGTTCTATACCATATTCAACAGGGAAGTCAAGAAAACTGTTTGAGTGTTTGCCCGGGTAAGGAAATGAGAAATTGGCAAGGTCGCCGGAATATGGTATGCATCGAACAAATAAACGATATGTAAGAGAAAAATCATGATTCCCATCGTATCCATTGTCGGCAAATCCAACTCCGGCAAAACCACGCTTCTGGAAAAACTGATCGCCGACCTGGTCGGTCGCGGTTATCGCGTCGCCACCATCAAGCATAACAAACAAGGATTCAATATCGACCATGAAGGCAAAGACAGCTTCCGGCACAAAAAAGCCGGGGCGCACACCACGGTGGTGACCTCGCCGCATCAACTGGCACTGGTTACGGATGTCGATCATGATCATTCCTTCGACGAAATCCGCGACAAATTTATCCGCGACGCCGATATCATTCTGACGGAAGGATTCAAGGTCAACGACTATCCCAAGATTGAAGTTTACCGAACCGAACTCAGACGCGACCTGATCAGCAAAAAAGAAGACGGCCTGATAGCCGTGGCCGCCGATGTCAAACTGGACGTAGATGTTCCCTGCTTCGACCTCAATGAATCAAAAATGATTGCCGATTTTATCGAAAAGAATTTTATAAAAAAAATGCCGCCCCGGTAGGAAGCTTTTCTACCAGGCGGCACAACAGACATCATATCAAAATGTTGCGGCTCAGGCAGCGTGAGATCTCCTGTAAATAAAATCGCGGATTTCAGGCTGGCCGAGAAATTGAACACTCACATGGCACAGTCCTTCGGAATCGGTCCTAGCCTGAAGTATTTTGCCTTCAGCGGCTGTTTCCCCGTTTGCAAAACTAAATTTTATTTTCACAAGAGAACCGACGGCGGGCGCAGAATCATCCCCTTCGCGCAAAATCAGATGGGTTCCGCCACCGGATACATCCACAACCTGAATTTCCTTATTTTGGCTGTAAGCGCGCATCTGCGGCAGTAAATCAAAATGAACTCTCGGCCACAGGCGCAGATCGCAAATAAAAGGCTTCATCATCTGCCGGATAATAATTCGATTATCGGGTGTAATGTTTTCAATTCTGGCCTGAAAGCCCAGACGTTTGTCTTTTTGCTTATCCGTACAATAGGTAAAGAAAATCAAAGACATTAAAGCGGAGCTATCCATAACCGGAGCCGTTTGTTCGACAGCAATCCGGTGATCACTTAAAAACTTAACCACGTGAGAACGGCGAACATCGTTTTCTCTAATGCGTAAACAAACTTCATCTGTCGGGCGAATATCCAGTGGCATAATAAGTTTTTTCTCCTTAATTCAGAAATCCTGTTTGTTTCATGATGAAATATGGTTACCGGTCTCATTTTTGTTGGTAACGGCCAATCCCTGATAATCTTTAATAAAAATGATAAGATATCCTCTCTTCATAAAGAAATCCCATTAGCCAGGCGTCAAACAATGTATTACATATTCCGTGCCATTTTTCCTTAATCTCGTAACATAATGATATAATAATGTATTTATATGTTCGACATCAGGCATACCTCCGGACGAATGTAAAAATCGCCGACACTTTCCGAAACAACTACGTCGGCTTTTCAACTAATTTCAGCATAGCTAGCGGAATTTATTGGTGATTTTTAAATTTGCCAGATGTAAACTTTTTCGACAAAACGGCAGGCTTAAGACGAACAGCCATCGGAACGTGTCTGTAGCGTTTGCGGTTCTTTAACTAAAACCAAAAAGGCCGAGCCGAAAAGACCCGGTCTTTTTGGTCATCAATCATTCTTTAATCTTTAAATGATTCTTCAGATGCTTTTTAAACGTCGCAAAATCGCCGGACATATTCACGGCGCTGCCTTCGCGTTTAGTCAGATCTTTCATACTCTCAGGCAGGTCGGGGTCGATGCCCAGGAGGCTTTTGATTTCCTCCGGGAATTTGGCAGGGTGCGCGGTTTCCAGGCAGATAGCCAGTTTGCCATCGCCCGTTTTTTTGAAATAGGCTTCGAGGCCGGCCCAGCCGACGGCGCCGTGCTGCTCCAGAATCACACGGTAACGGTCGTAGACGCTTTTGAGGGTCCGGCGGGTGAGTTCATCGGAAACACTTACCGAGAAAATATAGCGTCGCATTTCGTCGAGATCGGGATAACGATGGACATTACCCGCTCGATCGACCGCACCGCCGTAAAGGTCGAAAAACCGCGCCAGGTTGCTCGGGTGCCCTACGTTCATGGCGTTGGAGATGCAGGCCCGCGACGGGGACACTTTTGAATATTTGCCGGTTTCCAGATAAATCGGAAACTCATCATTTTCGTTGGTGGGCATGATGAGTTTGGCCACCGGCAGGCCCATCCGGCGGGCGTATTCGCAGCCCAGCGCGTCGCCGAAATTTCCGGAGGGAACGGACACAACGACCTCTTCATTCGCCCCGGCAAGCTGCGCGTAAGCGTAAACGTAGTAAACAATCTGCGGCAGGATGCGTCCGAAGTTGATCGAGTTGGCCGATGACAAGTTAAAGGTCGCCAGTTCTTTGTCGGCAAACGCTTCTTTCACCAGGTTCTGACAGTCGTCGAATTTACCGTCGACACAAAGCGCCTGCACATTACCGCCGATGGTATCGAGCTGCTTTTTCTGCATGAGACTGACTTCCGCCGCCGGATATAAAATGGTTACATCAATGCCTTTTACGCCTTTGTAAGCTTCGCCCACGGCGCTGCCGGTATCGCCGGAAGTCGCCACCAGAATATTGAGCCGCTCGCCTTTCGGGCGGCAGTGGCTCATGAGCCGCGCCATCATGCGCGCGGCAAAATCCTTGAACGACGCCGTCGGCCCCTGATCCAAACGCATTAAAAATGCGCGCGGATAAACCGCTTCCAGCGGCACGGGGTAATTGTAAGCATCTTTGACAACCGCTTCCAGAACATCCTCCGGAAACTCGTCGGCCAGAAAGGCTTGTGCAACAAGCAAGGCGACCTGCCAGTATGGCTTGTCGCGAAGGGCAATGATGTCGCTCATGGAAAGCTGCGGGATGGAATCCGGCATGAACAGGCCCTCATCGGGCGCCTGACCGGCCAGAAGCGCTTCTTTGAAAGATACTTTATCGGTAAACGGGGTAATTCCCGGAACATTGTTTAGATATCGATTGGTGCTGTAATAGCGAATGGGCATCGCGCTTCATCCTTGTTCGTGATGCGTTCTTTAAAGCGTATTTGCACAAATAAATCAACCAAAATGAGGGCACAGCCATAGGGAATGGTTTCAAACCGTTCCCTACATTGTTATTGGAAAATACCATTTTCTATGTTAAAAATTCATCAAACTTTTTTTCAGGTTGAAAGAAATGGAAGAAAAAAAAGGAATTCGTTTAACACAAACCGTGCAGAGCGCGGGTTGAGCCTGTAAGATCGGTCCGGGGGACCTGTCCGACATTCTCAATGATTTGCCGCTCATATCCGATCCGAATCTGCTGACCGGCTATGAACATGCGGAGGACGCGGGCGTATATAAAATTTCCGAGAATACGGCGCTGGTGCAAACCCTGGATTTTTTCACGCCGACGGTGGATGATCCTTATACGTTCGGACAGATTGCCGCAACCAACGCCATCAACGATATTTATGCCATGGGCGGAAAGCCTCTGACGGCTATGAACATTGTCTGCTTTCCGATCAAAACCATGGACAAATCCGTCCTGCGCGAGGTGCTCGCCGGCGGACTTTCCAAGATGCGGGAAGCGGACGTATTGCTGGTGGGCGGCCACAGCGTGGAAGACAACGAAATCAAATACGGCCTGTCGGTTACCGGCCTGATTTCTCCGGACAAAGTCCTCTATAACCGCGGCGCCAGGCCCGGCGACAAGTTGATTTTGACAAAACCGCTGGGCACGGGCATTGTCAGCACGACCATCAAGGCGGATGCGGCAAGCCCTGAAATGATCCAAAAAGCTATTGCCTGCATGACCGCGCTTAACAAAAAATCCTCGGAGCTGATGCTGGCGGCAGGCGATATCCATTCCTGCACAGACATCACGGGCTTCGGCTTTTTCGGTCACGCCTGCGAGATGATTGAGGGCGAAAGCGTCGGCTTAAGGATTGATTCTTCAGCTATCCCGGTTTTCAAAGGCGTTCAGGACCTGATCGAAAGCGGCTACGTTCCCGGCGGCCTTTACCGCAACCGGAATTACCGCATGGCGCAGATTGAAAAAGCGCCCTCCTGTCCGGCCTGGATTTATGATGTCTGCTTCGATCCGCAAACGGCGGGCGGTTTGTTTTTCAGCCTCCCGGAGTCAAAAGCGATGCCTCTGGTGGAAAAGATGCACACAGCCGGCATCACAGATGCAGCCATCATAGGCGAGGTCGTAGACGGACATCCGGGCAAAATTTTGATTGAATAAAAAATCGAAAAGTCTCACAATATAGACATGGTGCCCGACTCCTTATCGCTCAAAAATGAGACTTCCCATAATTTAGCAAAACTCCTCGAACTGGTCCATCCGGACGACTCGTTGCTTTTCATGATGTACGGCAGTCCCGACCCGGACGCCATTGCCTCGGCAATGGCTTTAAAAGAAATCCTGCATCGCGAAAAAGGCCTGTCTCGCCATGCTTTCGCCTCGACGGAACCATTCCGACGGCAGCAGAATCGGGAATTCGCCTATGCCATGCGCCTTATCATTCGGCCGATGAGTCAGGTGGATGTCAGCGGCTTTCGGTTGATTGCACTCATTGACGCCCAGCCGTCTTTTTTCAGCGAGCAATACAAGTCGATCCGGCCCGATATCGTTTTCGATCATCATCCCCGCGTGGGGGACTGGCAGGCCCAGTTTGTCGACATCCGTCCGCAATACGGGGCGCTCTCGACGATCATGACGGAGTATCTTCATGCCGCGTGTATGCGGATTCCCCGTAATCTGCATACCGCTCTTTTATACGGCATCAAGACGGATACCGATAATTTCGACCGCGACACAATCACCGAAGATATCCGGGCCTACACCTATCACTCGCGGCACGCCAACATGAGGCTCATCCGCCGCGTGGAACTTAACCAGACGCCGGCCAGTTATCTGAAATATTTTGAGCATGCCTACAGGCATATGAAATATTTCCGGGGCCGCCGCGTCGCTTTCCTGGGGCATGTGGAAAGCCCTGATGTCTGCGTGCAGGTGGCGGACTTCTATCTTAGGCTGATCGGCACCTATTATGTCATTATCGCCGGAATCGTACAAAACAAGCTGGTTATTATTTTCCGCGGCGACGGATACCGTCAGGACTGCGGCGCAGTCGCACAAAATGCCTGCGGCATGATCGGCAAGGGAGGCGGCCATCGCAGCGCCGCCCGGATTGAAATTCCACTGGAAATCCTTACCGAACATCTTCACGGGGACTTATCACAGGAAAGCGTGGACTGTTTTCTGGACGAGTGCCTGAAAAGAGATAAAAAAACGAAAACGGATAGAGAAGAATCAAACCGGGAAAAGGAAACACCATGAAGGACATCGGATTCCACAAAGAGATCGCCAGAGGCGCCTACCTGAGCCCTTTCGAGAACTTTCAGGAAAAGGAAATGGTCATTGAAGAGCGCTATGATGAAACCACGGGTGTTGCCAGCCGCATCCTGCCTTATCGTGTAAAACCGGCTCAGAAGCCCGACACGGATATTTATCTGGAAAAATCACCGCCATCCATTTGCCCGTTCTGTCCGGACCTGTTTGAAAAACTGACGCCAAAATTTCCACCGAACATTATTCCGGAAGGAAAATTCCGTCACGGCGCCGCCTGGCTTTTCCCCAACGCCTTTCCTTATGATTCCACCAACACTGTGGCGATTTTTTCGCCGCGCCACTTTATCCCGCTCGACGAACTGACCGCAGAGGCCATGCGCGACGGTTTTGCCGTCTGCCGCGATTATTTCTACCGCATCGCGGAAATGCAGCAGGGCTATCAATACTGCTCCATCAACTGGAATTACATGCCGCCGGCCGGCGGCGGGCTGATTCATCCGCACTTGCAGACCATTATCGGCAAAAGCCCAACCAACTTCGTCCGCAGGCTTCTGGCCAGCGCCCGGAATTATTCAGCGGCAACCGAAGGCGGCAATCTGTGGCGCAATCTTCTGATTCTGGAACAGGAAGCCGGGGAACGGTTTATCGCCTCCACCGGCGTCATCAACTGGCTTGCGGCTTTTTCCCCCAAAGGCATGGCCGGGGAAGTCGACTTTTATTTCAAAGACAAGTCATCGTTTTTTGACCTCACCGAAACCAATTTCGACGAGCTGCTTGCGGGCCTGTCCAAAATTTTCCTTCACCTTTACGTCAACAACTTCATGAGCTTCAACCTGTCGCTTTACGCCACGATGACACCCGACAAGAATTTCTGGGTCCAGGGCAAAATCGTCCCGCGCTTTGAACTGAATCCCCTGGGCACCAGCGACATCAACTATTTCGAAAAACTCCACGACGAAATCATCTGCCCGATCGTGCCGGAGCAGTTGTGCCGGGAATTGCAGCCGTATTTTACAGAATAATAAAATCTTTCTTGCCTAAGCCGACTGCAGACAAAAAAAAGCCCGCCTCGATGGAGGCGGGCTTTTTGCTTCCCGATTAATCTTCCGTGCTTGATGTGCTTGATGTGCTAGCTGAGGAGTCAGAGGATGACGAACTGTCGCTGGCTGATGGCTCCGGCGTATGGGATTTGGCCGGCTGCGGCTTCTTGCCGGCGTAATCGGTGGCATACCACCCGGAGCCTTTAAGGCTGAAAGATGAAAGCGACATCATCTTCTGAACCCTTCCTTTACAGAACTTGCAGATTTTCACATCCGGTTCGGTGATCCCCTGAAACGCCTCAAATTGTTTGCCACACTTTTTACATTTGTATTCGTAGATAGGCATAGTTAAACCTCCAAAATTAATTACATATGTCGCTGATCGCGAACTGGCTGCTGAAACAGTCCAGAATTATGTCCATATCGCTTTGTCTGATCATTTGCAAGGCTTCTCGTGTCAGGTTGTGCACGATCTTTTCTTCCCGCTCTTTTTCGGCCGGACTTGCATCAAAATCAATCGTTCCGTTTCCAAACCGCATCACATGAATCAATTCGTGAACGGCAATATAAAGCATCAAAGGGCTTAATTTAATAAACGAATTTGCCCTATCCACGGCGTCAAGGATGATGTTGTCCTGAAGGCACACCCGGTAAAAATCGAACCCTTCGTTGTCGACCGGCGTCAAAGCCTGCGGTTTTTCGTAAGAATATTTGCACAGGTGCGCAAACGCGCCGTCTTTTACTTCCTGCTCGTTTAAAAAAGCAAGCGTTTTCACTTCATATTTATTCTTGCGCAGATCATTTTCGCCCAGGTGAAAATGGCGCAACACCAGTTTTTCTGCGTCATTAAACGCTCTGGCCGCCAGTGGAATCTGCGCTATATTGAAGCAACGGTTCATTCTTCACCCTTAAGGCCCGTTTTGTCTTCGGTAATTTAGGCATATTTCTTGAGGGTGTCAAGGCGGTTTTCGTCAGGAAGTTCTTGTCAAATGAAGCAGGCAATGTTAGTATTCCGAGCCGTTCGAATGTAACTGAAATTGTAAAGGAAAAATATAAATGGCTCCGGCTTTAAATACTGTAAACGGTTCTGAAGTAAGCGAACAAAGCGCCTGGGAAGCGACGCTCTCCCGCCCATTTGCCTTTGTCGGCCGGACGGTCATCGGCTGGGTGAACAACCTCGGCGCAGCGGCCATTTTCCTGTACCTGGCCCTGTTGCAGACCTTCAGCCGCAATCAATTATCCAAAGTTGTTCAGCAGGTCTACTATATCGGCGCACGGTCCATCACGATCATCATGCTGGTCAGCCTTTTTGCCGGCATGGTCCTGGGCCTTCAGGCCCACCACTCCCTGGTGCAGTTCGGCGCGCAAGGCGCGACCGGCTCCCTGGTGACCCTGTCTTTAATTATGGAACTGGGACCGGTGCTGACCGCTATCATGATCACCGCCCGGGCCGGTTCCGCCATTGCCGCTGAAATCGGCATTCAACGCATCAGTGAACAGATTGACGCCCTGCATACCATGCGCATTAATCCGATGCGGTATATCGTCAGCCCCAAAATCACCGCCGCCATCATCAGTTTCCCGATTCTGACGGCGGTCTTCGACCTGATCGGCATCCTGGGCGGCTATGTTTCCGCCGTCATTCTTCTCGGCTTGAACGCCGGCGTTTACTGGTACAGCACGCAGGTTTACGTCGTTTTAAATGATGTCGTAAACGGTTTCATCAAATCAATCGTCTTTGCCGTTATCGTCGCCACCGTCTGCTGTTATCAGGGTTATTTCGCCCACATACGCAAAGACAGCCACGGCGCGCAGGCGGTGGGTCTGGCAACCACTTCCGCAGTCGTCACGTCCTGTGTGCTGATTCTGGTTTCAGACTACATCGTCACATCACTATTGATATAGAGAGCCTGCATGGATATTCCCCTGATCGAATTTCAAAATGTAACCAAACGCTTCGGCAGCCATACCGTCCTGGACCGCGTCAATTTGCAGATCTATGAAGGACAGGTCACAACCATTATCGGGCTTTCCGGCACGGGTAAAAGCGTGTTGCTCAAACATATCATCGGTCTATTGAAACCCGACGAGGGGACCATTTTGTTTCGCGGCAAATCGGTTGCCGGCATGACAAAAGACGAACTTGATGAGGCCTTCTCCAAAATCAGTTACATGTTTCAGGGCAACGCCCTGTTCGATTCGCTGACGGTTTATGACAACATTGCCCTGCCGCTTCGCGAAACCACCCGCCTCACGAAAGCGGAGATTCACGAACGGGTCATGGCCCGTATGGAGCAGACGGAACTGACGGAAGCCGTCCGCCGCTACCCTTCCGAACTCTCCGGCGGGATGCAGAAGCGGGCGGCGCTGGCCCGCGCGCTCATCACTGATCCGCACATCGTCCTTTTTGACGAACCGACCACCGGCCAGGACCCCGTCCGCAAAAACGCCATTTTAAGCATGATTGCCCAGTATCAACGCAAACTCAATTTCACGGCCATTCTGGTGAGCCATGAAATCCCGGACGTTTACTTTATTTCCAACCGCATTCTGGCCCTCTACGACCGTCAAATTGTCTTTCAGGGAACACCGGAAGAGCTGGAAGATTTAGATCATCCTTTCATGGATGAAGTCGTAGGCAGTCTGGAAGGGCTGCAGAAAGAATTGACCGGCCTGTATTCGTGCCGCCAATTCAAAATGCTCAACCATGCGCAGATGAAGCGGGGCGGCGCAGGGAATTATTGCATTGTTGTTTTCACGCTGCCGGACATGGAAAACATCATTTCCTCGTTCGGGCACGACGCAGCGCAGGAAGTTTTAAGGAACATGGGATTACGCATCGACCATCATTTCGGCATGATCGGCGGGTTGTCCACGCGCCACAGCAACAGTGAATTTATCACCATGATTCCCTATTCCAATCTGGACGAAGCTCAAGGCATCCTGCAGAATTTCGTAAAGGATTTCACGGCGCAGGTCATCCACCCCGCGGGGCCGGGAACGTGTAAACTGCCCACAGACACTTCTCTGGATATAGTCATTCACGCCGGTATTGCCGAAGGCCTGCCGGAAAGCGACATTGATGACGTGTTGGCGCAAGCCAAATCTCAACAAAAAGAAATCGGGCGGCTCCACTGCGCCGCAGGAGAGTAAACTATGAAGAAATATACTATGGAAACAGTGGTCGGCATTTTTGTGGTCCTGGGGCTGATCTGTGTCGGATACATGACCGTCAAGCTCGGCAAGTTGAACATCCTGGGCAACGACACCTACCCGCTTACCGCCAAATTCAGCTCCGTATCCGGTTTGCGCAAAGACAACCCCGTAAAAATTCTGGGCATTGAAGTGGGACGCGTTGAAAAAATCACGATGGATCAGGAAAATCTCAAAGCCGTTGTGCAAGTCCAGATCAAGAAAGACATTAAAATCTATGACGACGCCATTGCCTCCATCAAGACGGAAGGGCTGATCGGCGACAAATATCTGAGCATCGATCCGGGCGGAGGAGGAGATCTGCTGAAACCCAGCGGGGTCATCACGGACACGCAGGCGCCGCTGGATGTCGAACAGCTCATCAGCAAGTACGCTTTTGGCGACGTCAAGAAAAACGCCAAAGATACAAAAGACACGAAAGAAGAAAAAAATAAGTAACGGGAGCCGAAATTATGAAAAAAACAATCGCTCTGCTGAGCATCTTCATCATCATTCTGGTATTAACGCTGCCGGTTTACGCCGGCGCGCCGACGGATGCCGTCGATAAAACCGTCAACCGTGTGCTGGACATCCTGCGCGACCCCAAACTCAAAGGGCCGTCCGCCAAGCAGGCCAAAACGGAAAAGCTTCGTGTCGTTTATAAAGACATGTTCGATGAGATGGAATTTTCCCGTCGCACACTGACGCGCAACTGGAACAAGTTCACCCCTGACCAGCGCAAGGAATTTGTCGATCTGTTCGAGCAGGTTCTGGAAAAAGCCTATCTGGACAAAATTCTGGATTACTCCAATGAGAAAATCGTCTTCCACAAGGAAGATAAAATCTCCGAAAAACAGGTGGAAGTTCACTCCAAAATCATCACCTCTTCCAAAGAGGTGCCGATCATTTACCGCATGATCAACAAAGACGGCAAATGGAAGGTCTATGATGTGGTGGTGGAGAATGTCTCTCTGGTGCAAAATTACCGGACGCAATTCAATGACATTCTGGCCTCCGGCACGCCCGAACAACTGCTGGAAACATTGCGCAAGAAGGTGAAAGCACAATAAGGAAAAAGCCTTTTTCATGAAAGCGTATTTAACCTTTTTGATTGTTATTTTAATGCTGGCGGGCGGGCTCGCGCACGCGGCCGCCGGGGATGCGCCGTCTTCGCCGGATATGCAGGCCGTATCGCAAAACGCTCCCGAAGCGTCCGCTTCAAAAGCGTCCGATTCTGCCTCTGTCCAGGCCGCAGGCCCGGAGAAAAAAGCCGACGCCTTCGATGAAGAATACACGGACGACGATGACTATGACGACAACGACAAAGCCAAGGAAGAACGCGTCACCATCGCCGATCCCATCGAACCGTTCAACCGGGCCATGCATATCTTTAACGACCGTCTGTACTTCTGGCTGCTCAAACCGGCTGCCCGAGGATACAACGTTGTCGTTCCCGAACCCGCACGGCTCAGCGTGAAAAATTTCTTCACCAATCTGGCGTATCCGGCGAGACTGGTCAGTTGCCTTCTCCAGACCGATTTTGCCGGCGCCGCGGAGGAGACCGGACGCTTTGCCGTCAACACGCTCTGGGGCATCGGCGGACTGATGGACCCCGCCGCCGGCGGCGAATTAAAACTCCAGAAACAGGATGCCGACCTGGGACAGACGCTGGGCGTATACGGCGTGGGTCATGGCTTCTACATCGTCTGGCCTGTCTATGGCCCGTCCAGCCCGCGGGATACATTGACACTCCTGGGCGATAATATCCTGTATCCTCCGTCCTATATCAGTCCTTGGTATGTCAACCGCGGCGTGTGGGCTTATGAAAAGTTAAATTACGCCTCTCTGAGAATCGGAGACTACGAATCGCTCATTGGAGCGGCCATTGATCCTTATATATCCATTCGCGACGCTTACATCCAATACCGGATGAAGGATATTAAAGCGCGGAAAGCAAGATCGTTGCTGTTTAAAAGTTCGGAGGAACCTCCATCAAAGAAGGATGATAAACAATAAGAGTATAGGGAGGTGCCCTACGAAAAATTTTTTTAAAACGATTGCCATCACAGTCTTTCTTTTTCTGACGCTCGGCTCCTCGGCGTTTGCCGCCGGTCTGTTCGGCTTACCGCAAACCCTGTCGAAGACGGCGGGCGGCCTTAATACGGCCATTGCGTATTCATATGCCGAAGATGTTTTCAAAACGTCGTCCGACTTCGTTCTCAGGCAGCATCAAATCTATTCCCATGCGGCATACGGCAAAGCGGGAATCTGGGAAGTATACGGCCGTATCGGGCTTGCGGATTTGAAAATTTCCGATGCCTTCCATTCCGGCAATGGCCTGACAACCATGTCGAGAAACGACTTTGATGAAAATTGGAAATTCTTCGGCACGCTGGGAGCAAAAGCCTTCTACCCGGTGAACCGTCTGTTTGGCGTGGGCGCATTTGTTCAGGGCACTTACCATTTCAGCAATTATACGGACAGCGTCACAGGCGCTTATAACGGTACGCCTTTTGAGGCGGATCTGAAAATCAAAAATCTCTGGGACGTCCACGGCGGCATCGGATTACAGGCGACACTTCCTTTCAGTATCAAACTTTACGGCGGCCCCTATGTTTATTATTCGGACGCTGATGCGGTGTTGTCCGTTGATCGACCGGGACTTTTATTCGGCACGGAAAAGGGGATCATGCAAAACAAGTCCAAAGCGGGCGGATTTGTCGGAGCGGACATTCCGCTTATCAAAGGCTTTCGCTTCAACATCGAAGGACAGTATGCCGGGCGGCTGTCCATCGGATCAGCCGTTACCTACACCTACTGAAGGATCATTTCTCATGAAGACGAAAAAGAAATCCATTCGACTATCAAAACTGAAAATCGGCGTGCTCTACGGCGGACGATCGGGCGAGCATGACGTATCGCTTTGCTCGGCGGCGTCGGTTGTCGCAGCGCTCGATAAAAACAAATACGATGTGATTGCCATCGGCATCGACCGCGACGGCCGCTGGTATGTTCAGGACAAGCCGGAAATCATCACCGACAAGAGTTTCGGAAAAATCCTGTCGCTTAAAAAGCGGGGCGTCTGGCTTGTTAATCATTTCGAAGAAAAAAACAAACTTCATATTTACAATATCGAATCGCCCGGTGAAAAAGTGGTGATCGATCTGGTCTTTCCGGTCCTGCACGGCACGTATGGTGAAGACGGAACACTGCAGGGGCTTCTGGAACTGGCCATGGTCCCTTATGTCGGCGTGGATGTGGCGGGCTCAGCCGTGGGCATGGATAAGGACATCGCCAAGCGCCTGCTTTCGGAAGCGGGCATACCGGTGGTCCCCTGGATTACTGTCAGCAAATATCAGTGGATGGAACAGCCCGCGAAAATTCTGCGCGAGTCTCTGGCCAAACTGGAATTGCCGCTTTTCGTCAAGCCGCTTTGCACCGGCTCGTCCGTTGGCGTCGTTAAAGTGAAACACAAAAAGGATCTGGCGGGAGCCGTGGAGTATGCCTTGCAGTTTGATACCCGGATCATGATTGAAGCCGGCATCGACTGCCGCGAAATCGAATGCGCCGTGCTGGGCAACGAAAATCCTCAAGTCTCCGTTCCGGGCGAAATCCTCCCCCAGCATGAGTTTTATTCTTACGAAGCCAAGTATCTCGATCCGAAAGGCGCAAGCACGAACATACCGGCCAAAATCCCTGCAAAACTGGCTGCCGCTATTCGCCAGTGCGCCGTGGCCGGTTTTAAGGCGCTCAATTGCAATTCAATGGCCCGCGTGGATTTCTTTCTGGAAAAAAAAACCAACAAATTCTACCTCAACGAGATTAACACCCTGCCCGGATTCACCAGCATCAGTATGTACCCCAAACTCTGGGAAGCCACAGGCCTTCCCTACGGCAAACTATTGGACCGTTTGATTGAGCTGGCACAGGAAAGACAGAAGGGAAAATTGGCTGTTAAGACGGAGGCAGATGGATAACAGTTTAATATAATAAATATTTTTATACCAATCTGATTTCCTGCGACGACAAGCATTTCGTTTGTCGGAATCCTTTACAAAAATTAAAGATTAGATAACACTTCTTTACATCCAGGCACCCGGCCTAAAGGCGATAAGGAGGTTAAGTATATTCTACCGATACAGAATGTACGCTTTGTATCTCGAATTCATTAATAATTTTTGATCCAGGTTTGAAATAACACAGGTTTTATTTCACCCGGTAGTAAAAACGCCCTTAACCGGAATTAACACCGGTTGTCGAATATTTTTACATACTGCAGATAGCTTTACGGTATTCAATGTTCCCAAAATTACATTTATCTTTATAATTCTATAGCTTACAGGCATCGTTCATGAAAGGTCCACTTAATGCATATAGATATTCAATGCTTAAATTACAGATCGTTCGCAACGCCTCTTGTTTTATTTCGGTACACATCTCTAAAACTCATTAACCATATCAAGCTACTGCTCCTGATTGATCCTTGATGTTTTTTTTATTGTTTAGATTTGAGTAAACAAAAAGAAAACTTTGAAGCGAGAGGAGGATTTATGAAGAAAATCGTAATAGTTTTATTGTTAGTCGTATTGATGTCCACACCGGCATTTGCCTTGTTTACAAATGGCGGATTTGAGACCGGTGACTACACCGGGTGGACCGTAACCTATGGGAGAGTTGATACTTCTGGCGCAACTCCAGCGAACCCCAATTGGAGCAGCTATCGGGCCGATCAGCCCCTGGCAACAATCATTTCGGCTGCAACATTCCCCGATGCGTATCAGACTCTGGATGTAAATCCTTATAATGATACTTACATGGCAAAAATTAACAATATCGTCGGAAATTATCATGTGACCAAACTATCCCAGTCCGATACATTGACAGCGGCGGATCTCACAGAAACCGTATATGTCAACTGGGGCACTATGCTCGTTGACCCCAATCACTCAGATGCTCAGAATCCTTATTTCAGCATCAGGGTGCTGATCAACGGTTCTATAGTTAACGAATTTCACGCAAATGCCAATGAAACTAACGTAGGAGGCATTCCTATCAACGGTTGGGTTCTTGCTGGCGACGATAATGCATCTGGTTCGGGAAGCAAACTGTACTACAAGAATGGAACGTATTCTTACAATTTGGCTGGATATAGCGCAGGAGATTCCATAGCAATCGAAATGTTCGTTTCCGACTGTGACCTCGGCGGTCATGGGGCTTATGCATTCCTGGATGGAGTTGGAACTGTTTATCAGCCACCAGATGGCGTTCCCGAACCGGCAACCTTACTACTGCTGGGCTTGGGTCTGGTTGGTCTGGCAGGTTTGAGAAGAAGAAAATAATCCGGTTTCAGAGGATTTTGAAACCGTAGTTCTTACTACGGAGTGAAACAGGCAGGATCGATTGATCCTGCCTGTTTGGTATTGAGGGGTAAATGGCCCTATCTGTTTTCGATGGTCAGACATTAAAGCGGAAGGTAATGATGTCGCCGTCCTGCACAACGTATTCTTTTCCTTCCAGACGCAAGCGACCGGCGGATTTGACCTGAGTCTGCGACCCGCCGTGACTCATGAAATCCACGAATGACATAACTTCGGCTTTGATGAAGCCGCGTTCGAAATCGTTATGAATGGCGCCGGCGGCTTTGGGCGCTTTTGTTTCCACGGGAATAACCCAGGCTTTGACTTCGTCTTCGCCGACGGTGAAAAAGGACATGCGGCCCAGAAGCGAAAAGGCGGCGCGGATGATGCGGCCAAACGCGGCTTCGGCAATGCCCATCGAAGACAGGAATTCCTTTTGTTCGGCGGGATCAAGCCCGGCCAGTTCCGCTTCGATCTTGCAGCAGATGCCCATCACGGGTTCGTTGATCCCGGCCTCTCCGGCAAACGTATCGGCAAAGGCCAGATTATCTTCGGCCACATTGACGACCACCAGTTCCGGTTTGATCGTCCAGAAAGAAAAACTCCGCAGCGTAAATATTTCAGCGGGCGTCAATCCGGCCGTGCGCAGCGGTTTGCCCGCTTCCAGGCAATCTTTCAGGCGGGGCAAAAGCTCGTTTTGAGCGGCTTCCTGCGGGGAGACCGCTTTTTTATTGGACATCTTGGCCACGCGCTCCAGTTTCTTTTCAATCACAAGCAGATCGGACAAGACCAGTTCGTCTTCAAGCTTGCGATAGGCGTCAAGACTGAGCGCAACATCCGGCAGGGAAAAACCGTCGACGACATGCAGGATGCCGTCCGTGCCGCTTAAATTCTGGCGAAACGCCTCCCAAGGGTGCTCGCCCACGGCGTGGACATCAATAAACGGCACTTTGGCCGGTGAGACTTTAACGGGTTTGTAGATTTCGACGAGCTTGTCAAAGCGCTCATCCGGTACGGACGCCTGACCGCGCACAACGGTTTCGCTGTGCGAAGCGCCTCCTTTGACGCCGGTCATAATTTCAAACAGGGTGCTCTTCCCGCTTTGCGGGAGACCCAATATACCCATTTCCATTTTAAACTACCTCATGCCGTAGGGAACGGTTTCAAACCGTTCCCTACTATGATGAACATGTTCTTTATTTGAATTCCTTTTCGATTCTCGCCATCGCTTCTTTCAACCGGTCATCCGGGACGGTCAGCGATATGCGCACGAAACCTTCGCCGTACTGGCCGTAAGCCGTGCCCGAGGCCACCACTACGGCGGTTTTGTCAAACAGGCGGTTGGTGAATTCCAGAGAGGTCATGCCTTTGGGCACCGGCACCCACAGATAGAAAGTCCCTCGCGGCGGATTGAAATCAATGCCGATTTTTTTGAGTGTTTTGAGGACCAGTTCCCTTCTTCGTCCGTAGACGGACAACATTTCTTCGATAAACCCTTCTTCGTTATGCAGGGCGGCAATGCCGGCATACTGCACGGCATTGAAGATGCCGGAATCCGTATTTTCCTTTACCTTGCTGATTCCCGCGATGAGATCGGGGTTGCCGCAGGCCATGCCCAGCCGCCAACCGCACATATTGAACGGCTTGGACAAAGAGTTGAGTTCGATGCCCACGTCTTTGGCGCCGGGCGCCTGAAGGAAGCTCACGCGTTCCTGTCCGGCAAAAACGATTTCACTGTAGGGATTGTCGTAGCAAACGGCAATGTCGTACTCGCCGGCAAAAGCGACCAGCTTGTTTAAAAAGTCCAGCGTGGCGCAGGCGCCGGTGGGATTGTTCGGATAATTCAAAAACATTGCGGTGGCTTTTTGGGCGACATCCGAGGGGATGTCTTCCAGCACCGGCAGATAGTTGTTTTGCGGCAGGATGGGCACATTATACGGAACACCTTCGCCCATCAGAATGCTGGAACGGTAAGCCGGATAACCGGGATCGGTCATCAGCACCGTATCGCCGGGATTAACGCGCGCCAGCACAAAGTGATGGCAGCCTTCCTTGGACCCGATCAGCCCGAGAATTTCATTGTCCGGATTCAGGCTGACGCCGTAGCGTTGGGCATACCACCTGGCCACTTCCTTGCGGTAAGCGAGCATGCCTTTTTCTTCATCCGTAGGATATCGGTGGTTTTGCGGATCACGGGCCGTCCGGCACAGTTCATCGATAATAGAAGACGGGGTGGCCTCCACCGGGTCGCCTACACCCAGTGAAATCACATCAACGCCTTCGGATCTGGCCTTGTTGATCTTCTTGCGCAGTTCCATGAACAGATACGGCGGTATTTTCTTTAATCTATCAGCAGTTTGCAAAGTCCTCTTTCCTCCTGCGGGTTTTTATTTGTATGCTTCCTCGAAGAGCAATCCCTGATAGACCATTTTCACTTTCCCTTCAAGATAAATTTCTTCAAATACGCCGTCCCGATGCGTAAAATAAACACGAAGCGTTTCGCCGCTTTGCACGGTCACGTCGACCGGCGACTCCACCAGCTTCCTCGAGGCGGCGGCCAGCACGGACGCCACAACGCCCGTCCCGCAGGCGAGCGTTTCGTCTTCAACGCCGCGTTCATACGTGCGCACTCTCATTTTCTGACGGTCTTGCACCGACGCAAAATCGGCATTGGTTCCCCGGGGCTGAAAAGCTTCGCACTGTCGGATCTTGCGGCCTTCTTCGAAGACCGGGCAGACCTCCAGATCGTCCACAAAGTAAACGGCATGGGGAACGCCCGTGTCGACAAAATCCACGAAACAATCCTGACCATTGAGCAGAATTTTCCGGTCCGGTTGCAAAGGCGAGGGCTTGGTCAGCCGGACCTTGACCGTTTCTTCAAAAACTTCGGCGGTAATGACACCGGCCAGGGTTTCAATCGACATCGTCCGCCCGGTTATGCCGTTTTCAAAGGCATAGCGCGCCACGCAACGGCTGCCGTTGCCGCACATTTCCGCCACCGATCCGTCGGAATTGAAGAACCGCCACTTGAAATCGGCGATTTCGGAAGGCTCGATCAGAAAAAGGCCGTCGGCGCCAACGGAAATTTTTCTCTGACAGACTTTACGCACAAAAGCGGGCAGATCAACGATTTGCAGCGACAGATCCCGATTGTCGATGATAATAAAATCGTTGCCGCTGCCGCTGAGCTTGAAAAAACTGATGAGATTCGATTCGTCGATGTTCATGGAGGCCTTTCGGATCATGTCTCCTGGACAATCTCTTCCTTGCGGGCCAGCGCACGGGTTACGCGCAGCACTTCTTCGGTGGTGGTAATGCCGGCCAGAACTTTCTGGATGCCGTCCTGCTGCAAGGTAATCATGCCCTGTCCGATCGCCAGTTCGCTGATCTGGTTGGCGTCCGATGTTTTGAGCACCATCCGTTTGATGTTGTCATCCACCACCATAATTTCAAAAATCGCCGTTCGTCCGCGGAAGCCTGTCTGCATGCAGAGGTTGCAGCCCTTTTTGTGGTAAAAGGTGTTGTCATGGAGCACCGATGCCTTAAGCCCCAGGTTCGCCAGGGTTTCCTCATCGGGAGTATAGACTTCCTTGCAATGCGGGCAAAGAACGCGAACCAGACGCTGGGCGATGATGGCGACCACGGACGAGGTCACCAGAAACGGTTCCACCCCCATGTCGATCAGACGTGTCACAGCGCTGGCGGCGTCGTTGGTATGCAGCGTGGAGAAAACCAGGTGGCCGGTCAGCGACGACTGGATGGCGATTTCCGCCGTTTCCCGGTCGCGAATCTCGCCCACCAGAATGACGTCCGGGTCCTGACGGACAATCGAGCGCAGTCCGGCGGCAAAAGTGAGATCGATTTTGGGATTAACCTGAATCTGGCCTACGCCGTCGATCTGATATTCAATCGGATCTTCAATGGTGATGATGTTGATCTCCGGCCGGTTGATTGTGGAGAGCGCCGCATAAAGCGTGGTCGTTTTGCCGCTGCCGGTCGGGCCCGTCACCAGAATAATGCCGTAGGGCGACTTGATCAGGCGATCGAGCAGCTTGATGCGCTCGTCGTGCATGCCCAGATCCGATAAAAGCAGAATGTCGGAGGACTTATCCAAGAGTCGTAAAACCACCCTCTCACCAAACGCCGTGGGCAAAACGGACACACGCACATCGACCAGGCGGTCGGCGATTTTTAACTCGATCCGGCCATCCTGCGGCAGGCGCTTCTCGGCGATGTTGAGTTTGGCCATGATCTTGATGCGGGACACCAGCGGCGACTGGATGCGCCGGGGCAGGCTTAAAATATCGTACAGGATACCGTCGATGCGGTATCGGATTTTTAAATTTGCCGAATAAGGCTCGACGTGAATATCGCTGGCCCGGTCTTTGATGGCGCCGGACACCAGCAGATTCACCAGCTTGATGATCGGCGCGTCGCTGGTCTCGTCGAGCAGATCGGCGGTTTCACTGATTTCCGAAATCAGGTCGTCGGCCGTTTCTTCGCTCATTTCCTCAAAGTAATCTTTGGCGGAGGCCCGGCTCATGTCGTAAGCCAGGTTAATGGCGGCGCCGATGGCATCCTGAGAGGCCAGCACCGCCGGCAGGTCCAGAATCTGCAAAAGCAGGCGCAGATCGTCGGCCGGCTGAAAATTGACCGGGTCGTTGACGGCGATGACCTGACTTTCCGCGGTGATGAGCGGAACGATTTTATGTTTTTTCAAATACGAGATCGGAACGCTCTGGGTAAAATCAATATTGATGCTCTCCATCGGCAACTCGGGCCAGAAAGGAATATTGAAATGACCGGAGAGCAGCTTGAGCAGACGGGTTTCATCAATGGCTTTCTTACGGATGAGCGTCTCAAAGAATCCTGGAGCGCCTTTCCCTTTGGCGGAGTGCGCTTCGGCCAGCGCCTCCGACGGCACGCCCGCAGCCAGCAGTTTTTCGTCGAGCGGAGACAAGCCTCCCGCACTGGCGGCGGGAACGCTTTTATCCAGAGGAGCGGATTCTTTCAGGGCATCCATAATGGTGGACATAACAATAATTGCCTAAAGGATTATAAGGACAGACCGGAGCTTTCCCGTCTCAGCGGCTACCACGTTTTACGGATAAGTCTCCTGCTTCCTTTCATTCAACTTGATAACGCCTTCCTCAACCTCGCCCATCGTCTCGCGCTTGGACTCGTAGAGTCTGGCTGCGTCCTGTTGCGTACGAATAATGCGCGGCGTTAAAAAGACATAGAGATTGGTTTTTTCACGCGACACCGTTCTGGATTTGAAAAGCCATCCCAGAATGGGGATGTCCGCCAGAAGGGGAACTTTTACAACGCCTGCGTCAGTGCTGTCACCCACCAGGCCGCCGATGACGACGGTTTCATTGTCTTTGACTACCACGGTGGTTTTGGCAACCCGCTTGAGAGTGGTCGGCGTTGATTTGTCGGCGCCGGACTGAACCTTGGTGACCTGCTGCGAAATTTTCAGGCGAACAAAATTGCCTTCATTGATATGCGGCGTAATATTCAGAATCACCCCGACATCCTTGTATTCATAAGAGTTGTAATTAACCAGCGTGCTGGTGGTCGTCGATTCCTGTTTGGTAATGTAAGGCACGTTCGATCCGACATTGATTTCCGCTTCTTCATTATCCAGCGTCAAAAGCTGGGGCGTGGACAGAATGGAGACGTCCGAATCCTCTTTATAGGCCTGCACGACGGCGCCGATGGTCGGAAACAGAATACTGCCGATTTTAATGCCTGATCCGAGAATTCCCATTGAGAGACCGCTGCCCAGGGCAAGCGAGGTCAGACCGCTGGTGGAGTCATACGACGCCGAAGGCATCACGCCGGTGCCGGAGCCGGCAAAAGAATAAAGGGACGTTCCGTCCACGGAACCGGTTTCCTTGAGTCCCCGCCATTCGACGCCCAGTTTGAAGTCTTTGGTGGTGTTGACTTCCATGATCAGCGCTTCAATATAGACCATCGCCCGGGGCACATCGAGCTGCTTGATGATATTTTCCAGCACCTTATAATCTTCGCGTTCAGCCATGATGACCAGCGTATTGGTGGCCTTGTCCGGCACGATTTGCACATTTTTCGAAACAACCGGCGTGACGGCCCGAATCGCGGTGACTGTCGCTCCCTGCGCCGCAGAGCCCGTTGACGCTCCCGTCTCTTTGATGATGCTGTTGAGCACCTTGGCCAGATCCTCGGCCACGGCATTTTGCAGACGATACACCTGAATGTTGGATTCGCCGCGCGGCACATCCTTATCCATCAGAGCGATCAGTTTACGGACGCTTTCCGTATCGCCCACACTGGCTAAAATGATTACGGAATTGGTTCGCGTATCCGCCACCAGCCGGATTTGCGGGGCATTGGCGCGGCGCTGCTGAAAAACGGCGGCCAGAGACTTAACCACTTCGGACGCCGAGGCATTTTGCAGGGGCTGATAGGTGATCTGCTCGCCCGCCCCCTCGACGTCCAGTTCCTTGATAATCTCCTGCAGGCGTCGGATATTGGAGAGATAATCGGTAATAATCAAAACCCCCGCCGGCGGATAAGACAACACGGAACTGGTTCTGGAGACGATGGGGTCCAGCACCCTTTTTACTTCGTCGGGATTGGCGCGCTCCAGAGAGATAATCTGTGTGACAATCCGATCGTCGGACTCCACCCCATCCTTTTTTGTCCGGGTTTCAACGCTCTTTTCCCGCGCAACCGCCGACGGCACGATTTTGACCATGTCTCCTACCGGAACAGTGGCATAACCGTTGATTTCCAGAACGGACAGGAACACTTTGTAAACATCCCGAAGGAGTATCTTTTTGGGGGAATAAATCGTAACCTTGCCCTTAACTTTATCGTCGATAATGAAATTCTTGCCGGTCAGTTCGCTGACAAATTTTACGAACACTTCGATATTCACATTATCGAAGTCCAGTGTAACATACTTCTCGACCTTCCTTTTTCCGACAGGCTCCGCCGGTGTTTTCTTTCTGCTTTCCCGATCCGCCGGCATGTCCTTCTGAGCACGGTCGGACCGGACGTTCGTATCGGAAGACGGACCGGTTGAATCGGCGGGCTGCGCCTGAGACGCCGGTTGATCGGCCGCGGCGGGGTCCAGCGCCTGCGCGGAAGCAGCCGGAGCTTTATCCTGAACCGCCTGTTTCTGCGGATCGCCTACAATCACCTCACTTTTTATCTCCGCGGCGGGAGCGGCATCCTTTGCCTTCGCCTTTTTTGAAGCGGCGGCTGCGGCTTTTTTGGTTGATGTGCCGCCGTCGTCTATTCTGGCGGCAAAAACAGGCATCGCCAGAAGAACGGTTAAAAGGACAACCGTTACAATTCTTCCAATGATCGATTCCAGCGCGTTACGAAAAAAAGTCATCTTAATTATCCTGCGCCCGTATTATGTCTTTATATTCGGCCAGATTCGCCAGACCTTTAAAATCGCCGTCCTGAGCCGCCCAGGTTTTGGCATCCGGATTCAGTTCAACGGCATTTTTCAGGTAATACAGGCTTTTCGATTTATTATTTAATTGAGCATGCAGACAGGCCAGATTGTAATGCGCATCAACATAATCCGGCTTGATCTTAACGGCTTCGTTGAGACGGATGACGGCCCGGTTGTATCTTTTCATTTTCATATACACCACACCCAGATTATTGAGCGCCTTGATATTGCGCGGCTGCTGCCGGATCACTTCCCGATAGAGATCCTTGGCTTCTTCCAGCTTTCCCTCCCGCTGCTTTTTCAACGCCTGGGCGTAAAGACGTTTCGGATCACCCGAAATCTTTTTGACCGGCGGCTCGGGTTCAACATCACCCGGCAGTTTGGTTTTAGGGACTTCTTTCACCTCCGACCCGGCGGCGGCAACCGGCGCCTTCGGCATATTTACATCGACCGCCGGCGGAGCGCCTGCCTCCGGCAACACGGCTGTCTTCGGCGCCTGCGCTTCCTGAACCTGTTGTGGCGGATTTTGTGCTTTCGGAACCGTGACCGGATCAACCGTCACCCGCACCGGCCCCCTGGGGGCGGAGATGAGTTTCGGTTTAATGTCCGACCAGTACATCACGACAATGATTCCGACAGCATAAAGAAGCGCAATCGATAAACCGATGACCGTGTACCATTTTTGCCATGTGTCGTTTTTTTTACCTTTCGCCGGAGCTGCGCCCGAAAGAGAAGACCAGATGGATCTTTTAACCTGCTCCTCATCCTTACTCTTGACTTTCCTGGCTTTGCGCAAGGCGTCGCTTATGTAACTCATAATTTCCTCTCGGTCAAGTCATTCCGCTTGCTTACGTAGTCAAGCGCTTCCATAACTTTCTGCCCCGGCTGACCGTCGGCTGGAAATACTCGGACCCGATGTCGCGCACTGCAACCCGGACGTCCCCGCGGCCAATTTTACCGGTGCTTTTCGTATAGGCAATCAGAAGCGCACGATCGCACAGGGCGTTGATCCGGCGGGGAATGCCTTCCGAATACTCATAAATCAGCCGGTAGGCGCCTTTGGTAAAGGTCAGCTTTCCCGGCCCGCCCGCTACCTTCAGGCGATGCTGGATATAGGCTGCGACATCCTCCGCCGACAGGGGCTGGAGATCATAGCGCACCGTAATTCTCTCGTTGAGTTGCCGAAGCGCCGGAAGAGTCAGCGTGTCTTTGAGTTCCGACTGACCCACCAGAATGATCTGCAAAAGCTTTTCTTTTTCCGTTTCCAGATTCGACAGCATCCTGATCTGTTCCAAAACGCCGTGGGAGAGATTTTGCGCTTCATCAATCAAAAGCACCGCATTCTTTCCGGCGGTGAAATTTCTCAAGAGGAAGGCATTCAGCGCGTCGATATAAGGTTTTTTGGCGCCGTCGGAGCTGGAAACAGCAATACCGAATTCCCGGACAACCGACTCCAGAAGCTCCCTGTCGGATACCGCCGTATTGAAAATAAGAGCCGTCTCCACGGACTTGTCCAGCAGATTCAAAAGCGTCCGGCAGATGGTCGTTTTCCCCGTGCCAATGCCGCCGGAAATCAGTATAAATCCTTTTTTCTGCTGGATGCCGTAAATCAGATAATGGAGCGCATCGCGGTGCTGCTCGCTCAAAAACAGATACGCAGGCTCCGGCGACAGTTTAAATGGATTCTCTTTTAAACCAAAATACGCGGCATACATGAATCAATCAGCTTTCTTTCCAATTCATTTTAATGAAATGCATAGTTAAGAGACTCCGTCTTCCCGTTGCGCATCAGATTCACGGAAACGCTTCCGCCGGACTGCATGACGCTCACCAGTTGCAGCACATCATCGGCGCTGTCGAGCTTTTTGCCGTTCAATTCCATCACAACGTCCCCGTTTTTCAGCCCCAGTCGCTCATAGAGGCTTCCCGGCACGATATTGGAAATAACAAACCCCTGCTGGACGCCGTCGCTCATAAACGGCCGCACCACCGCCTGGCTCATGATGGATTTCAAATCTCCCAGGCTTTTCGTCACATCCTCCCTGCTGACGGCAATGCCGCCGCCGGGAGGACGAAGACCCGATCCCGGCAGGGACATCTCGCCGTTTTCCTTAATCTTCATAATCAGTTCCCTGCCCGCGTTGTTCAAAACGGCCGTATTGCGCGTTACGCGCACAAGCTTCGCCGATCCGATCATCTCCCCGATACGGTATAGTTTCTGTTTTCCCTTGCCTTTTTCTTCAACAACGGCATAGCCCATCGTGTCGCTTCCGGCAATGGTGCCTTTCAGCTCAAACGCGGTGTATTCTTCGCTGGGCGTCAGCGCCATGCTTTTATCGGCAATCGCCTTGAGCGTTGTCATAAATAAATTGCGCTCCGTAATGACGGCGTATCGCTCTATCGGCCAGACCTGGCCGGCCATGACCGCCGCAATCGCCGGCCGGTCTTTCCCTGCCATTTTGCCGCCGTCCAGTTGCATACCGACCACTTTATAAAAGATATCGACGGCCAGAAAGGAGATAACGGTTATCGCCGCCGCCATGATTAAGATTTTGACGGTCTGTGCAGAAAACGCCGGACGGGCCGGTAAATCCTTCAGCCGGTCGAGAATCCGTTTCTTTATGTGAAGCGAGTTTGTCCGCATACCTTTATAATCCTGCAAGCCCCTTCCTTTATATATAGCGGAAAGAAGGACTTGCCAGCGTTCCTCCTACCGTGACATTCATCTTTATTTTTGCCTTGCCTGCAATTTCCAGCGTACCCTTCAAATTTAAGCGGCTTTCATCCATGCGATGGGCCAGTTGGATGTCGCCGGTCAAAAAGCAATTGACCTGCAATCCGTAAAATTCAAATTTGTCCACTTTGACGGCCGTATCCGTCAGTTGCGCCTGAAGCTCGCCGCGATCATACTCGATGCGGCTGACCCCCAGAAAAGGCTCCGGCAGGGGGTAGGCGCCGCGGGTCAGGTAAACCGACAATTTTCCCGAAGACCCCGGTTTTCCATCCTTACTTGCGGTATAGACCAGCGAACCTTTGGCCGTTCCGGTTATTCCTTTAATCAGAGAAGCGCCGTGCAATTTGAACCGGCTCAAATCTAGATTTCTAAAACTGACTTTTCCTTCCGCGGGCATGGCGGGCTTTGTCAGAGAGGTAAATCCGGCATTTCCGTCAAACTGGCCGCCGTAAGCTCTGCCCTTGAAATAAATGGATTTGTCTTTACTGAAAAGACTTAAGGGATTGAACTGCAAATCCAGCGCTTCACTCTGAAAAAGAAGGTCCGCCGCCGGGCCGGGCGACTGCAAGGTCAAATTCCTGAACTTGAAGCCCAGCGGCAGGGACGGATTCAGAGCATCGGCTTTCAATGCATAGCCCGAGACGGCCGTATACGCCTCCACCCAATCCAGCGCCAGCTTCGAAGGAAAGAGCGCAAACAAAAACACACCGGTGATGCCTGTCGCATAGAGGGTCAGCCACAAAATTTTACTTTTCAGAATTCTCATGGCGTTTACGGACCTCCCGGACGCGGCCCGGACGGCGAGTATGACGCAATCAACATCTGGGCGCTTATATATTCGGGACTTTCTTTCATCTTGCTGATCGTGATTCTTTTCATCCGGATCATCTCGGAAGGCGATTCGACCTGATACAAAAAGTCCGTCAGTTGCCGAATCGTAATTTTTTCCAGCTTCATATCGACGAGCGATTCTTCGAAGGAAGCGGACTTCACCCCCGGGATGGAATTCATCTGTTTGATGTTGCCTTTAACGCCCGCCGCCTGCGCCTTCTTTTCCAGATGGGAAAACAACGTGAAATCCGGACGGCGCATGGCCATTGTTTGTTTGATTCTGGAAATCTGCGCGTTCTGGGTTGCAAACTCCGCATCCAGTATTTTCACCTCTTTGAGGATTCGCGTATTCGCGGCAATCGACTTCTTCATTTTTACGCCCTTATCCCACAGCGGGAAAACCGCCAATTCCAGAAGCAGGGCAAGAACCACAAAAGCCGCGCCGGCGGCGGCAATCCGCCGCTGTTTGAGATCCAGATTATTCCAGTACGATTTTATCATTTGAGTTCCAGTTTCAAGTCAAAATCCACTTTGGTTCCGTCTTTCCCCAGGCTGGTGGAGTTGACCACAACATTTTTAATAACCGTCGATTTCAGAAGCGCGTTTTTTACCGACGTCACGTCATCGATTTTTTTTGCTTCGCCTTTGAGTAAAATCCAATTATTCTCGTAATGAAAATGGTAGATGACGATTTGCAGATCGGGAGAAATCAGGCCCGATATGTCCCGAATCATTTCGATGACCAAAACGCCCGATCCTCCGTCCAGGCCGTACGCCTTTCTGTCCGACACCAGTTTTGTTTTAAGCTGACCAACCTGATCGGTAAGCGGATTCCCCTGCGGGTAATTTTTCTTGAACAGGACGTTGATCTGATTTTTCAGATCGGCTGACTGTCTCATCTGGAGGGAATAGCCTAAACCGACATCCACGGCAGCCAGCACGGCAATGACACAGGCGACCACCGCCGCCCATTTCCACCGGGCGCCAAAATCACCGAGCATATTCCTGGCGGCAAATTCCCCCTGGCGGAAATTGAAGGATTTGCGCGACGCTTGTGCGCGCCTTGCGGCGGCCAGCGCACCATTCATGATCAGCGGCGAATAGTCGCCGTGCGCCTTTTCATCGATAGCGGACTGGCCGAAACGGCTGAAGTCAAAGAGTTCCACGGGCCTGCCGATTGCTTTTTCCAACTGGTCTTTCAGGGGATTGAATAATGCGCCGCCGCCGGTCAGGGTCACCTGTTCCACCGCGCCGTGCAGGGTTTCATTCAGCCTCAGAAATTCCGCCGTGTTGAGCAGCTCCGCACAAAACTTCCGGCAGGCCTCCCCGGCTTTGGCTGCGTTTGCACCGTATGCCGCATCGATTTTGATCTTCTCCGCTTCCGGAATCTCACAAGACGCCTCTTCCGCCAGAGCCCGGGTGATCGCATTTCCGCCGAATGCAAAGGAGCGGATCTGTACGATCGCGTTTTTTTCATAAAAAAGCGCCACGGTCGAAGAAGCGCCAACGTCCAGCAGGAGGCCGGCGCCGCCGGTTGCCTTTTGTTCCAGAAGCGGCAAAGCCTGCGCAGCCGCCGAAATGTCAATGACGGCGACATCCCCCAGATGCGTCTCCACAAGGGCAATAATTTTCCGGATTCTTTCCCGGTTGCAGGCCGCAGCCAAAAGGCCTTCTGTGGGAAGCGGCACGTAATCGGCGACAACTTCCTCAACCGGCAGAGGCAAAAGCGGCTCCAGCTCAAAAGGCAGGGTCTTCTTGATTCTGTTTTCATCATGAAACGGCAGGTGGATCTGGCGGAACATGATGTCCGACGGCGGCAGGGACACCACGCAGGAAGGCCGCGACGACGTTTGGGGAAGA
This sequence comes from Smithellaceae bacterium, assembly GCA_963682105.1. GTDB lineage: Bacteria > Desulfobacterota > Syntrophia > Syntrophales > Smithellaceae > UBA8904. Next base: position 3,785,209 of record OY821638.1, on the reverse strand, counting down.
ATCGTTTCCGCCGTCTTTTTCAAAACCGCTTCCAGATCGCCCGTGCCTTCAAAGCGCACAATGCTCTGCGCCAGGACGCGGATATCCGCCCTGCTTTTAGGAGTCGACAGCACTGCTTTGACGGATTCGGAACCGATATCGAGACCAAGAATCATTTCCGGCATTACTCCTGCCTCCAGCTTACAATCGACACCGGTTCGCGGAGTTCGCGCGGCCGTTTAATAACACCGGTGATATGCTGCTCCATTTTATCCGCCGTACCGGTGGAGTATATTTTGAAATGGGAGCTCTTGACCATGGTAATCAGTTCAGGTTTAATCGTAATCGCCTCCATGCCGGTCACTTTTTTATACCACTCGACGGACGACAGATTATTGCCCTTGGCCTTTCTATATTCATCCATGCGATCGGCCAGTTCAGTCGTAATCCTCTCATCCAGGGCGCGTAAAATCATTTTCTGTGCCGTACTGGGGTTGACCGCTCCGGAACCGTAAATCGTCACGAATTGAGCCAACCCGGGTTTTTCACTTGTTCCCATGTATATCTCACGTGTTATGCCTTTTATCATAAGCAACTCTTCAATGCAATCAAGCGGCGCGTTTTTTGCCGTATAGGGCTGGGGCAAGGACTGGTAATAAGACGATTCCGCGCCCTGACCGGTCACATCGCTGTTTTCGTCGATCCAGTCGATGATCGAATCGACCATTTCCTCCGCTTTATTTCCCTCCAGTTTAAATTCCGGAAGTTTCAGAAGACGAAGCAGCAGGCCCCGAACGTTTTCGTCCACCGCCCCGTCATGCACCAGCCTCTGGAGCGGAACCTTCCCCTGTTCGTCATCAATACGGACCACAAACTGGCCGTTGGGGAAAAAGGATTTGGACTGCGCGGACAGAATTTCGGCATGGGCCCAGTCGTCGCGCAGCGTGTCGTACTCGTTTTTGGAATTGGCCAGAAGCGCCGCCGCTCCGTAAAAACCGGATTTGGCGATATAATAAAGCTTGACGGCGTCGCTGACATTAGCCGCATCGTAAACGTCGGCGCGCGATGCACGGTTTAACTCGAGCGCAGCGGCCACCAGGATGCTGAGAATCAGAATCACCGTGATCAGCGCAATGCCGGACTTGCTTCGGAGGATTTTTTTTATGCGCTTCATCGTCTCACCGGCAGATTGATTTTCGTGATAAACTTATGAGGCTTTTCGGTGTCCCGGGGATTTTCCAGAATCAGCTCCACCCCGACGACGGCTGGAGGGCGGCCTTTTTGCGAATCTGTTGATGTTTCCGTATCCCAAGTGTCGTAATCCTTGCCGCCTTCATCGTAAAACTTCAGATTCAGCGCCCGGAGATTTTCGCAGATAATCACGCCGCCTTCGCTCTTCTTTTCCGTGGAAGGCTTGGGTCCGGTGATATCGGAGCGCCACAGTGAAATGTTTCCTTCCTTATCCTGTTTGACAAAATAGGCAATCGACGCGGGGCTGCCGGGCACATCGTCTTCTTCAAAACCCAGGTGCGCCGCCGACCATAAAAAAAGCGAAGAAAATTCACGCCGGTCGATGCTTGTTTTTTCGGATTGAAAGATAAAACCTTTTCCCGACCGCAAAATGGCGGTGACGTCCCGGTTCATCCGGTCCAGAGTGATGCGCGCCATTTTATAGATCCTCGTATCGTCGTCAATGTCCCGAATGACGCGCAGTACTCCGCTGTAGGCGCCGTAAATCGTCGTTAAAACAATGCCCAGAATAAAGATGGCAATCAGGATTTCCATCAGCGTGAAACCGCGCGAATCGGAAGAAGAAAGAGAAGGCCAGGCGGACATATTTCACATCCCGTTCATTTTATAAAAAATCAGTTGATAGGTTCCGCCGCCTGAAAACAGCTTGTTAAAAACGCTCACTTCGATTCGTTTCAGGTTGGTCATCTGCGTATCCGCCACAGTCACGGACCAGCCGTACTCGGGATAGTCGGGCGCGAAATCTCCCGACTGCGTGCGGTTTTCCAGTTTGGTCATCGCTTCGACTTCCACCATTTTATTCTGGGCCAGAAGGGACGCCGTTGTTCGAAAACGTGATTCGGACGCCATCGAAACACTCTGGGACTGCATTTGAAAAACCGCCACCAGCCCGATGGCCAGAATCGACATGGCGATCATGACCTCCAGCAGTGTAAATCCGGCTTTCTTTTGGCGCATGCCCTCTTCCTTTACTTTGCGGTATCCCGGCCCAGACCGTCATCCACGGAGATGTCAACGTATTGATTATAAACTGCCGTCACGCCCAGATAGGGATTGACCACCAGCGTCATGTTGTCTTCGTCTTCCGCCAGATGAATCACCAGAGGTGGACTGATGCTGTTTTTGCCGAATTTAATACGAACTTTCCCGTCCTTGATCTTTTCATTCTTTGAATTGACAATATCACGGATAATAACGCCGTCAGGCAGCTTTTTGGCCTGCTTTTCAACATCAAGCAGTTTTTCCGGCGTCATATCGGATGTGGCGACGTAATAGCCGGCGGTTGGAATGTTCACAACCAGAATATTGTCGACCTGATCCCGGACGGCTTCAACGCGCAACTGCCGTTCCAGACCGATCAACTGACGCGACGCTTTCTTGAGATTGTTGACGGTCAGGGCGTCGCGGGTCGAGGGCACGGCCAGCGCCAGGATCACACCGATAAGCGCGATGACCACCATCAATTCGATCAGCGTGAATCCCCGGTTATTCGACTTCCCAGTTATTGATGTCCTTATCAAACTCTTCACCACCCGGTTCTCCGTCGCGCCCCAGAGACGTCAGATCAAAATCGCCGTGGCTGCCCGGACAGACATAAATGAACTCGTTTTTCCAGGGATCTTTGGGCACGCTGCCTTTCTCCAGATATCCCCCCTTGCGCCAGTTCTTCGGCAGATTTCCCACAGTGGGAAGCTCCACCAGGGATTTGAGCCCCTGTTCGGTCGTCGGATAAACGCCGTTGTCGAGCTTGTACATTTTCAGGGCGGTTTCCAAAACGGCCATCTGCGTTCTGGCCGTCTGTTGTTTGGCCTTGTCCGATTCCCCCATAAAACGCGGAAGAATAATTCCGGCCAGAAGCCCCAGAATAACGATCACCACCATCAATTCAATAAGCGTAAAACCGGCCTGCCTGTTTTTATTTCTTCTGATTTTATTCATAATTATTCCTCTTATCATTAAAATTTGACGGCTTTGTAAAATGGCCAGAGGCAAGGCGCGCAAATCCTGAGGAGTGAGGCGTACTTTATGCTCGTGACCTTCAGGTTATACGCCGCAGCGACGAAGGATGCAGCGCGATGCAGCATATGGTCATTTTACAAAGCCGTCACCTCACGAGCTGGTTCATTTCAAAGATGGGCAGCAATATCGAAAAAACGATAAAGCCGACAATCAATCCCATCGCCAGAATCATCAGCGGTTCCAGAAGCGACGTCATCACCAGGATATCCGATTGGGCCTCGTTTTCGTAAGCCACGGCAATCCGGTTGAGCATTTTTTCCAGCGATCCGCTTTGCTCTCCGACGGCAATCATTTCCGTCACCATCGGCGGGAAAATGCCGCTCTGGGCAAGAGGCCCGGAAAGGCTTGATCCTTCCTCCACATCCTGCGCCACCCTGGCGATGGTTTCTCCGATATAAATATTATTAACGACGTTGCGGACGATTTCCATAGCCGCCAGCAGCGGCACACCGCTTTGCAGAAGCGTTGCCAGCGTCCGGGCAAACCGGGCAATGGCGATTTTCAGGCTTACGTTGCCGAAAACCGGCGCTTTGAGGCGCACGGCATCCCAGGCCCGGCGGCCTTTTTGCGTCCCCTGCGTGAAATATTTGAAAGACACGACGCCTGCCAGAAGAGCCAATGCAATAAGCCACCAGAAGGATTTCAAAAAATTACTGACGGCAATCAGAATGACCGTCGCCACCGGCAGCGTTTGTTTCATATCCGTAAAAATTCCGGTAATTCTGGGAACAACGAAAGTCATGAGCAAAAAGATAACCAGAGTGCCCACCAGAAACATGATCAGCGGATAAGCCAAAGCCGAGCGGACCTTGCTCATCAGCGCCTGCTGCCCTTCGCTGAAATCAGCCAGCCGCTCCAGAACCTGGTTGATCGTCCCGGACGCCTCTCCCGCTTTCACCATGTTAACATAAAGAGGCGGAAACACGCGGGGGAAACTCTCCATGCCGGACGTCAGGCTTTTGCCTTCATTTAAATCCGCCCGGATCTGCGCCAGTATTTTTTGCAAAGCGGGATTTTGAGTTTGAGCCAGAAGCACGGAAAAAGCAGGCACCAGCGGAATGCCCGCGCTTAAAAGCGTCGAGAGCTGCCGGGTGAAAATGGATACTTCCTTGGTAGACACTTTGCGCAGAAAGCCAATCTCCAGCGCAGCAGACAGAGATACGTTTTTTTTCTCCCGGGCCGGTGCGATGGAAACGGGATAAATTCCCTCTTCCCGTAATTGCTGCCTTGCGACGGCAACACCGGGGGCGTCCACAAACCCTTTGCGTTCGCGCCCTTTTTCATCCAATGCCACGTATTCAAAGACACTCATTCTTGCGTCACTCCGTGAAAATCCTTTAAATATCAGAGTTTAAATTGTTTAACACACTTTCTTGCAGGATTCAACGAATTGTAAAGTAAATATTTGTTTTCATGATTAAATAAGAGATCTTCCCCGAACAAAAATCCATCCGCGTCATTTTTCATAAAAAATTCGTTTTACCTTCATCATCGGTTCACACGGCTCGTTTATCTTCCCTTCCAAACGATGGACCCAAACCATCGCAAACCTATTTATAAAGGAGAAAGTGTTATGAAAGCCATTTTTAAAGTTCTTATGTCGATTGTCGTGTTACTGAGTCTTTTTCCATCAACTCTCCTGGCCGAGAAGCCGCCGGACAAAACCCTGTCGCCTTATTTTGTCGTCAAAGACGGCGATTCGTCCGTCGACCGGCTTCCACTCAAGGAAACGAAAGCCGCCGTCCATATCAGCGGCATTATTGCCGATGTCACGGTCACGCAGCGCTACGCCAATGAAGGAAAACGCCCGATCAACGCCCGCTATGTATTTCCCGCCTCCACACGCGCGGCGGTTTACGGCATGAAAATGAAAATCGGCGATTCCGTCGTCACCGCCAAAATTAAGGAACGCGAAGCGGCCAAACAAACGTTTGAGCAGGCCAAAAAGGAAGGAAAAAGCGCATCCCTGCTGGACCAGGAACGCCCCAACGTTTTCACCATGAATGTGGCCAATATTCTGCCCGGCGACAAAGTGGACATTGAACTGCGCTACACGGAGCTTTTGATTCCGACAGACGGCATTTATGAATTCGTTTATCCAACCGTGGCAGGCCCCCGTTATTCCGGCACGCCGGAAGCAAGCGCACCGCCCACCGACTCGTGGGTGAAAAGCCCGTATTTCAAAGAAGGTGTCAAACCGGCCTCCGTCTTTAACATTTCCGTAGACATCACCGGCGGCGTTCCGGTGGAAGATGTTGCGTGCGCCACACACAAAATTAAAACCAGCTGGCCGGATAAAACCACAGCATCCGTTCTTCTGGCCCCTTCGGAAACCGACGGCGGCAACCGGGACTTTATCCTCAAGTATCGCCTGACCGGCAAGAAAATTTCTTCCGGACTGATGTTATATCAAGGACAGGATGAGAATTTCTTTTTACTGACGGTCCAGCCGCCCCGGCGCATTTCAACCGGTGACATTGCGCCGCGTGAGTACATCTTTGTCGTCGACGTCTCCGGTTCAATGCACGGGTTTCCCCTGAATATTTCCAAAAATCTTCTGCGCAATCTGATTTCCCGGCTGCGCCCGACCGATCAATTCAACGTGGTCCTGTTTTCCGGCGCATCCAGCTTAATGTCTCCCGGATCGGTTGCCGCCAATGAAGCCAATATTCAGCAGGCGATTCGCCTGATCGACGGCCAGCAAGGCGGCGGCGGAACGGAGCTTAGCGCCGCTTTAAAGACGGCGATGGCGATTCCGCGGGGCGAAAATGTTTCGCGGTCGGTTATTCTGGTGACAGACGGCTACATTTCAGCGGAGAAGGAAGCCCTGCAGCTCATCCGGGACAATCTCAATAACACCAATGTCTTTTCATTCGGCATCGGCAGCAGCGTCAACCGTTATCTGATCGAAGGCGTCGCGCATGCGGGTCAGGGTGAACCTTTCGTCGTCACCAAGCCCGAAGAAGCGCCGGCTGCGGCTGAAAAATTCCGCGACTACATATCAGCGCCTCTCTTGACGGGTATATCCGTCCATTTCACCGGCTTTAAAGCCTATGATGTGGAACCGTCCAAAATCCCGGATATGTTTGCCGAGCGTCCGGTTTACGTCATCGGCAAATGGAGCGGCAACCCCGAAGGTAAAATCACCGTTACGGGGCAAAACGGCAAAAATAAATTTGCGCAATCTTTCAACGTCTCCGAGGTTGCGCCGTCAGATAAAAATTCGGCCCTGCGGCAGTTATGGGCCAGAAAAAAGCTGGCGGACCTGTCCGATTTCGGCGCATTGAGCGGCGCAGCCAACAAAGACGAAATCGTCAATCTCGGCATCAAATACAATTTGCTGACAGCGCACACATCTTTTGTGGCGGTCCATGAACTCGTCCGCAATCCCGAAGCCCCAAGCCAGGATGTCACCCAGCCGCTGCCTTTGCCCGCGGGCGTTTCCAACTATGCCGTAGGCGGCGGCATGCAAAACACACCGGAACCTGAATTTTATTTCCTGTTGATGATGGCGGCTTTCATTCTGGCGATCACAGCATGGCGAGCCAAACACAGGATGGAAAAAGCGGCATCATGTCACCTGCTATAGATGAAACAAAGCAAAATCGTCACCCCGGCGAAAGCCGGGGTCCGGATAAATAAGCCTGGATTCCGCCTTCGCCGGAATGACCAATGAAGAGAATATTATGAGACAATTAATAAGGCAACTTCCTATACAAAAAATTGCTTACGGTCTGCTGGTCGTGCTGATAGCGGCAGGGCTGAAATACGGCTACAGCCAGGCTTCAAGCGAAGACCTGAGCTGGATGCTCGGCCCTGTCGCCTCCCTCGTGGAAATTTTCACAGGCGTGGAATTTTTGAAAGAAGCAGGAATCGGTTACATCTCTTCCGAAAAGCAGGTGGCCATCGTCCCCGCCTGCGCGGGCATCAATTTTATGGTTGCCGCTTTTTGCATGACGGCCCTGGCGCTGATCTACTCCCTGCGACGAAAGGTTTTCCTGCCGCTCTGCATTCCGGCGGCTCTGGCCGCCGCTTACGGAGCGACGTTATGCGCCAACTCTCTGCGCATTATTCTATCCATTGACCTTTATCATGCGGATATCTATACAGCGCTTATCACTCCGGAAAGAATTCATCGCATTGCCGGAATCGCCATTTACTTCATCTGTCTTTGCCTGCTTTATCTTGGCACGCGAAAAGTCACTGCCCTTCATGCTTTTTCCGGCAATCCGTCGCCAAAAGATCACGGTGGAAGATCAAATAACATTCTCCTGACCTGTCTGACGCCGCTGGCCTGGTATCTGAGCATTGCCCTGGTCCTGCCGGCTTTCAATTCGGCCTACCGAAAAAACCCGTCGCTTTTTGTTGAGCATTCAGGCTTTGTCCTCGCGGTCAGTATTTTACTTTTTATACTGATGTTTATCGGCGTAATATGTTATAAATCTCTCAAATCAAAACAGGGGGCCGGATAAGAGATATGAAACTGCGCATTCTGATCGTTGACGATGAACCGGCCATCACCGATGCCATCCGCTACGTGCTGGAAACGGACGGATTCGAAACCATCAGCCTCGCCGAAGGGCTGCCGGTCCTCCCTCTGATCGCCTCAGAACCCATCGATCTGATCGTCCTGGATGTCGGTCTGCCGGACATCAACGGATTTGATCTGTGCCGGGAAATCCGAAAAAGTTCCGATACGCCGATTCTTTTTTTAACGGCGCGGGCCACGGAAATCGACCGCGTGGTCGGCCTGGAAATCGGCGCGGACGATTACGTCGTCAAACCCTTCAGTCCCCGCGAGCTGGCCGCCAGAATCAAAGCCATTCTCCGGCGCTCGAAATCAAACGGACCAACCGAGACCGCCCCGCACGCAGGCGTCTTTTCGGTCAATGAATCCAAACGTCAGATTACGTATTTCGGAAAGCTCCTGGATTTATCCAACTATGAATACCGGATTCTGACTACGTTTCTGAGACGGCCCGGCCATGTTTATTCCCGCAGCCAGTTGATGGACATGGCCTGGGATGTTCCGGAAGCCAGCATGGACCGGACCGTCGACGCGCATGTGAAAAACCTGCGGGCGAAATTAAAAGCGATTTCGCCGGATATTGAACCGATCATCACGCACCGGGGCGCCGGCTATTCCCTGAAAGAAAAATTATGAAAGTCGGCATCCGTATTTTTTTCTGTTATCTGATTATCTTCACCGTCTGCTCCTACTATTCGGTCAGTTGGATGAAAGACAAGGTCCGCGTCCGTTATCTGGAAGGCGTGGAGGATCCGCTGGTCGATTCGGCCAACATTCTGGCAACGATGGTCGGCCTCGACATGGAAAACAAGCGATTCAGCCCCGACCGTCTGCAGAAGGTTTTTGACGATGTTTATCAACGGAAGCTTTCGGCCCGGATTTACGAATTCAACAAAACCTCCGTCGACATGAATGTGTATATCACCGACAAGAACGGCAAGGTGATCTTCGACGCTCAAAACAAAGACAACGTCGGCGCCGATTTTATGGTCTGGCGGGACGTTCGCCTGACGCTGGCCGGCTCGTACGGCGCACGATCAACGCGGGCCAATCCGTCCGATCCCACATCATCCGTGCTGCATGTCGGCGCACCCATTTATGTCCGGGGAGAACTGGCAGGCGTTTTGACGGTCGCCAAGCCGACCACCAACATCAACAACTTTATCGCCAATTTCAAACCTCAATTTTATAAAGTACTGGCCGTCTCCATGCTGGCCGCGGTCATCCTGAGCCTGCTCGCCTCCTGGTGGATTACGCTGCCCCTCAAGCGGCTGACGCGTTACGCCAACGATATCGGCGAAGGCAAGGACGTCGGCCTTCCCAAACTCAATTCCACGGAAATCGGAGACATGGGCAAAGCGTTTGAGAAAATGAAAACCACGCTGGAAGGCAAAAAATACGTTGAGCAGTACATTCAAACGCTCACCCATGAAGTCAAAAGCCCGGTATCAGCCATTGTCGCCGCCGCCGAGCTTTTGCAGGAAAACATGCCGCCCGAACGGCAGGCAAAATTTCTGTCTAATATCCGCAACGAAGCAGGACGGATCAACGACATCGTCGAGCGGATGCTGGCGCTCTCGGCTTTGGAAAATCTCAAAATGCTTTCCGCCACGGAAAAGATTCCGCTTGCGTCTCTTCTTTCCGGTGTGATCGAAAGCAAACAGCCGCTGCTCAAACAAAAAGGACTGTCCCTCACCAACGAAATGCCGACGGATGTCTCCATTCCCGGCGATCCCTTCCTGCTGCACGAGGCGGTTTCCAATCTCCTGCAAAACGCCATCGACTTCAGCCCGAAAGGGGAGCAGATTCACATTGCCTGCCGCATTGAAGGAAAGAACATCATCATTGTCATTGAAAATGCCGGCCCCGGCATCCCCGACTACGCACAGGACAAAATTTTCGACAAGTTCTTCTCTCTGCAGCGCCCTGACACAGGCAAAAAAAGCACCGGCCTGGGCCTCAACTTCGTCCGTGAAGTGGCCACGCTGCACAAAGGAGAAATCCAGATGGAAAATCGGGAAGAAGGCGGGGCAAGGGCAAGGCTTATATTGCCGGTGTAGTGCTGCCTATCAAAGACTGAATGCAGAGTGCTTCCTGAAAGAAAGAGTTCTGTACTGTTCAAAGTTATTCTCTATTTCGAATCATAATATCCAACAACGAGCCATGGTGATGCTGTCTGATATTTCGGGCAAATGAACCAAGCTGTTGTCAATATCCACAGGATGCTCTTATTGAAAAAACAAAATGATTATGATAGCAAAGTAACGATTTAAAATTAGTAACATATTTTGGTGCTCTAGCGAGTATTTGCAGTGCTTAGGTTTATAGTTAAACGTGTTGCCCCGCTCTAAAATCATCACAGGAAGTCATTTCGTATGGAGGCTGATTCGCTATGATACTCAAAAAATTCAAACGTCTTTTTATCATAAATATTTCTCCTATTGAGAGACAGTTTCCTAAGCAGAAACTCACGGAAAATAAATATTCAACAAATCAAAAAATATTCCATAAATTCATAAATTAACAAAACAATGATAGGAGAAATTATTATGCAAAAGAAAACAATAATTTTTCAAATCTCATTTGTAATAATTTTACTTTTATGCACAAATGCGTTAGCTGGATATGAAGAGGGATTAAAAGCGTATAAATCTAAAGACTTCCAAGCGGCATATAGAGAATTTATTTCTGCCGCACAAAAAGGTAACGCTAATGCACAATACTACATTGGCCGGATGTACACACAGGGCAAAGGAGTAAAACAGGATTACGCGGAAGCCGAAAAATGGTACAAATTAGCTGCCGATAGTGGTCATGCAATGGCAACGGGTGCTATCTATTATAATGGCTACGGTGTTAAAAAGAATTATATGGAAGCTGCAAAATGGATTGTCAAAGCAGCAGAACAAGGTGACTCAGAAGCGCAGGCTAGACTTGGTTTCATGTATGATATAGGTCGAGGAGTTCGACAGGATTATATTCTAGCTGCAAAATGGTACAAATTAGCAGCTGATAGCGGCGATGTGCAGGCACAACGCTCTCTTGCTAGAATGTATATTTTTGGCTTCCGTGTTGAGAAGGATCATTCGGAGGCTGTAAAATGGTACACAAAGGCAGCGGAGCAAGGCGATTCACAAGCGCAGGCTAGACTTGGTTTCATGTATGATATAGGTCGAGGAGTTCGACAGGATTATATTCAAGCTGCAAAATGGTACAAATTAGCAGCTGATAGCGGCGATGTGCAGGCACAACGCTCTCTTGCTAGAATGTATTTTTTTGGCTTCGGTGTTGAGAAGGATCATTCGGAGGCTGCAAAATGGTATACAAAGGCAGCGGAGCAAGGCGATTCACAAGCGCAGTTTCTGCTTGGCTTATCGTATGAAGAAGGATACGGAGTTGATTATGATTACTCAACAGCAATAAAATGGTATAAACTATCAGCCAGTCAAGGGCATAAACAAGCGCAATTTAGGCTTGGCGATATGTATAAACAAGGCAAAGGAGTTAAGCAAGACGACTCTGAAGCTGAAAAATGGCATAAATTATCTGAGGAAAATCTAAATATAGATCAGCTTGAAGAGTATAAGAAAAAGTAGAAGTGGGGCAACTTCCAAACTGACAAAGTAGAAACCAGCCAGCAAGTGCGGGATGAAGCGCACCGTTTTGCCTTGAGCTATCTATCATCAAATAAAATAAAAAGATGATCTAACGATACAATTAATTTTCTTGGCAGCTCATTGATGCTGCTTTCGGGTACTCTATATAAAACAATGGAGGGCATTCTCCTTCTGTGTGATGCTTGCCTGATTATTTATTTGACTTTTGAACTTCTCTCGATAACTTTGCCTTTCTGATCCACTTGGTAACACATTGCATAGAAACTCTCCGGAATTCGCACAGGCAATCGTACAGTTTAAACTGAGATTTCCTGAAGCATCCAGCGATCAGACATACATTGACAGATAGTCTCCCCCGGAGTATTCATTTATTGAAAGGGGAAAACCTATGGCGCTTCCAACACACAGCATTTGCAGACTGGTAAAAAGCGAGGATTTGAATCATCACGGCACTCTGTTTGCCGGCAAGACGGCCATGTGGGTAGTCGAATCAGGTTTCATTGCGGCGGCGGCGCTGACACATCCGGAAAATATTGTCTGCATCAACGTTCACGGCATGCTTTTTAAAAAGCCGGTTCACAGTGGTCAGATTATCCGGCTGGACAGCAAGGTGGTGCTGGCATCCAGGACTCGTATGGTGTCTTATGTGAAGATGCTGGACAACGCCACGGAAGAATCCTGTATGGAGGGATTTTTAAGCTTTGTTCATGTGGACCTGCAGGGAAAAGCAAAGCCACACGGGATTGTCCTTGAATATACGGATCCGGAAGATGCAGCCCTTCTGGAAAAAGCAAAAGCCCTGAAATAAAAAAGCGCACAGGCGGCGTCTACACCGGCTTGCGCACCGACGGACTGATCCGTTACTTCATCTTCCGGATGCGCACTTCAATCCCTTTTTCGTCTTTGAGCAGATAAACAAGTTTTGACGTATCCGTCTCGCCATAATGATAAGGGTAAAGAATCTTCGGCTGAAACGCTCTGGCTGCATCGGCCACCATTTCCGGCGTCATGGTGTAAGGCAGATTCATCGGAAGAAAAGCGATGTCGATATTTTTAAGTTGCTTCATTTCCGGCGTGTTTTCCGTGTCGCCTGCAATATAAACGCGTTTGTCGCCAAACGTCACAATATAGCCGTTGCCGACGCCTTTGGGATGGAAGGGCTTGCCCGGTTCGCGCATGTGCTTGATGTTGTAAGCAGGCACGGCTTCTATCTTCAGCCCTTCAACCGTCTGAGTATCACCGTTTTTCATGATAATGATGCCCCGGATCTGCTTGTCCACGTCGGCGGCGCCGACAATTTTAGTTGTCGAGGTTTTAATTGCATTAACGGCCGTGGCATCCAGATGATCATCATGGTCGTGCGTAATTAAAATCAGATCGGCTTTAGGCAGTTTTGCATAAGCGGCTTCCGACGATACCGGATCGACATGAAGCGTCTTCCCGCCGTAAGCCATCATTAATGAACCGTGCCCCAGAAAACTGATGACCAGATCGCCTTTTGACGTTTTAATCATATCGGTTTCCATGGTTCCCTCCTTTGCCAATCCTGGTGTTGTTGAAATTCGACTACCCTTCTTTCAGTTTACGGCTGATTTCAGCGGCCGCCGCCGCAAGCAGAGGAATTGTTTTCTTTTGGACCGGCTCGGTAAAACGGAATATTCGCCGTCCGGCAGTCAGGCCGCGCGGCGATTTACCTGCCCGACAGACGGGCAACGGTCTCCATGTAACGCGCGCTTAATTCATCCACCGGTTCCAGACACAGGCATTTCAAATAGGATTTCACAAATCCTTTCAGAAAGACCGGCGCGGGCAGACGCCCGACCTGGTCTTCTTCGATGCTGCGCAGGTGGTCAAGGCGGATTCTGGTCTCCTGTGCGACTTGCTCGACGGGAACATCCAGTTCAGTCCGGATTTTTTTCAGGTCCGCCCCGCAAAGGGTCTGCTTCATTAAAATTTCGCCGATCCCTGCGCTTTGTTGAATCTTTTCTTTTAAGACCTCATGCCCCATCAGAACCGCCTTGACGGCGGCATCGCGGTTGATATCGAAAATACTGACCGGTTTTTTTTCCACGGGCTTTACTTCATCTCTGGCGGCCAGTTCACCCCGGCTGATCAATTCATCATCATAAGCTTTTCGGGTCTTCTCGTTGATCAGCGTCGCGTAAGCCTTATCAATCAGAGACAAGACCCCCTGTCTTTCTTCCTCGGAGAAAAAAGAATAGCTCGCGAGTGATCCGGGCTGATACATCTGCATGGCAGCGTTGTAAGCGTGACGAATTTCGGACACAACCGCATCCGGTTTGAGGTCCAGCATCTCATAGTAATTGAGTTGGGAAAATCTCTTCTTCACAGTCTGCAAACCTCATCAGTGTTTCCCGCTCCTTCGGAATTGGACCCTGGCCTTACATATATTGAAGCATCAACTGTTTACCGGGTTCCTGCGCAATCAGCTTGCCGATGGCGCGCAGATCGCAGGCCGTTTTGGTATACGGATAACGTTCCAGAAAAGCCGCCTGCTGACAGATGGCGTCATGGACATGCTCATCAAAAGCGACGTTGCCCGCAAATTCAAGATAAAGCCCAAGATGCTTTTCCACCATTTTACAAATCTGCAACCCGAGGGCGGCATTGTCGTGCTTGCGCATCTGATTGATAATCAGCTTGAAGCGAAACGAGTTGAAATCATCCAGGAGCTTGCTGAATACGTCCGGATGCATCCGGGCGATGATCTGCATCATGCAGTCGGGTTTATTGACGGCCGAACCGTCGAACGTCCTTTCCACCTCCTGTTCAACATTTTTGAAATCGGCGGCATTGAAGCTGTGGCGAATCTGACGGAAATAAATGGAACGGATCAGACGATAGACATTTTCTATGGACGTCGGCTCCGGCGTGGTGACAAAGATCCCGTTTTGCGAAATCAGAAAAAAGTCCAAAGTGTTAAACGAAGTGCCCGCGCCCAGATCCAGCAGAATCCGATCATAGTCCAGCTTTGAAATCGCGCGAAGTGTTTTGAGTTTCTGTTCGTAAGGCAGATTGGCAATATCAAAATTATCCTGAGCGCCGCTGATAAGGAACAGATTGGACAGAGGTGTTTCCACGACGGCGTCTTCCAGATGCGGTATTTTTTTGCGGACGAAATCGGAAAAGCCCTTCTTCGGATACGGCACTCCGACCAGGGTATGCAGATTCGCCGCTCCGAGATCAAGATCGATCACTAAAGTTTTCTTTCCCAGTTCAGCCGAAAGACGTCCTAAAGAACTGGTGAGAAAACTCTTGCCGGAACCACCCTTTCCTCCCCCTATGGGCCAGACATTCGCCATAAGCAATCCGCCTGCATTTTTGATTCTTAATACATGATATACTAATAATATTCAAGTGATAAGTTTATACACCCTCCGGATTTACGCCGGAAACTCCCGGATTCGGAATGTCGGTTCGGCATGCCTTATAAAAATGTCAGTCGACCCCATGCCGCCGATAACGTTCTTGACTTATCCTCTTATTGCTTCTAAAAACGTTGAACACTCTGGATATGGAAGGGTCCATGATTAAAAGCGAACCGAAAATCAAAGTAGCTATTTTGCAGAAATCCCCGGAAGCCGCGCTGGTTCTGCATGGCGTCTACCGTCTGGCCGGCGGCCGAACCGCCTCCGGTTCGCTTACCGTCCGCGCAGGCGGCGGAGGCATGACGCTGCTGGATGACGCGGGGCAGATCATAGCACGGGGAAATGAACTGACGCTGACGCCTGACGATCCCGCAATGAATTTCTTCACGCTGCAAAACGTCCGCATCGGCATCGATTTTCACTGGGACCGGATGCAAACCTTGTCCTTCCGCGGCAGCCTTATGATAAAAATAAATGACGACGAGACATTTTCTCTACTCAATCTGATCGGACTGGAAGATTATCTGGCATCGGTCATTTCTTCGGAAATGTCCGCCGAAGCGCCGCTGGAGTTTTTGAAGGCGCAGGCGATTACCGCACGCAGTTGGCTTGTGGCGATGCTTGAAAAAAAGCGTCAGCCGCGTACGGCGCAACTGAAAAGCGACGATGAAATCTCCGTCTGGCAGGACGTCAACGACCATGAAGGCTTCGACGTCTGCGCCGACGACCACTGCCAGCGCTATCAGGGCATCACCAAAATCATCTCTGAAAATGTCGCGCGCGCCATCGACGCCACGTCAGGCGAGTTTCTGGTCAGTGAAGGCCGGATCTGCGATGCACGCTACTACAAGTGCTGCGGGGGACGAACGGAAGAATTTCGATCGGCCTGGGAAAACAACTCATACCCTTATCTGGCAAGCATTACCGATGCCGCGGAAATTCATCCGCCGATTGCATCAGAAGAGGATGCGACGCTGTGGCTGGATTCCCATCCCGCCGCTTACTGCAACACGTCCGATAAAGATATCCTGAAGCGCATCCTGCCGGCTTTTGATCTGGAAACGCTCCATTTTTATCGCTGGCGCGTGGAGTATGAAAAAGAAGAATTGCGGCAAATCCTGCTGAAAAAATCAGGCATCGATTTCGGAAATCTGCAGCATTTTCTCCCCGTCGAGCGGGGACCGTCCGGCCGGATATCCAAGCTCAAAATTATCGGGTCGAAAAGAACGGTTGTGGTCGGCAAGGAACTGGAAATCCGCCGCTGGCTTTCCGACACGCACTTGCTTTCGAGCGCTTTTATCGTGGCGGTCGAACATGATCCGGCCGGAAATATCAAACGCTTCATCTTTCACGGCGGCGGCTGGGGGCATGGCGTGGGCCTGTGCCAGATCGGCGCGGCGGTCATGGCCGTCAAAGGTTTTGAGGCGCATGATATTCTCACACACTACTTCACCGGCGCCGGCATTGAAAAACTCTATTAGCCTTTATGATGAACACTCCTTACTGCAAAAGAGCAACCGGCGCGCTGAACATTCTTTTTTTGCCTGTGATCCTGTTTGCATGCACCGCCCCTCAAAAACAGACAGCAAAGAAAGCATGGTTAATCAACGAAGAACTGGAAAAGACCGGAAAAAGAAAATGATGATCGTTTTGTAAGCAATCCATCCCACCGTCATTCCCGCGAAGGCGGGAATCCAGAAAAATACTAAAACCACTGGATTCCCGCCTTCGCGGGAATGACAAAAAATGCACCATCTGCCAGCTTAAGAAATCAGGCCTGATGAAAGGAATTCGATGTCGATAATAAAAGAAAATACAGCAGCAAGAACGCGAAACCCCTGGTCGTGGGTACCGTCTGTCTACATCGCCGAAGGCGCGCCTTATGCAATTGCCAACACAGTTAGCGTCATTCTCTATAAAAATCTCGGGCTTTCCAATACGGAGATCGCCCTTTACACCAGTTGGCTTTACCTGCCCTGGGTCATCAAACCTTTCTGGAGTCCGTTTGTCGATCTTTTCCGCACCAAACGTTTCTGGATTGTGCTGATGCAACTGGCCATCGGAGCATCTTTTGCGGGAGTCGCCCTCACGCTGCCCGCGAGCGATTTCGTCCGCAACACGCTGGCCATGTTCTGGATCATGGCGTTTTCCTCCGCCACGCATGATGTCGCCGCCGACGGCTTTTACATGCTGGGTTTGAGTACGCCGCAGCAGGCAGCTTTTGTTGGCGTCCGCACGGTTTTCTATCGTGTGGCCACCATCGCATCCGAAGGGGGGCTTGTAATGCTTGCAGGCATCCTCCAGAAAAACGGCTACGCGGTCACGTCCGCCTGGTCGATGACATTTTTAATGGCAGGCGCGATTTTTCTGGCCTTATGCCTTTATCATTTCTTTGTGCTTCCGTATCCGGAATCAGACCACGGCGCGCCATTGGAAAAAGGCAAAAGCCTGGCCTGGGAATATTTCCACACCCTTATTTTATTTTTCAGAAAAAAAGACATCATCTTAATTATATGTTTTCTCCTGCTATACCGGTTTGCCGAAGCTCAGCTCGTCAAAATGGTCGCACCATTTTTGCTCGATTCCCGCGTCAAAGGAGGCCTGGGTCTTTCTACCACGGAAGTCGGCGTCATTATCGGAACGCTTGGCGTTGTATCCGTTATGCTTGGCGGTTTGCTGGGCGGCTATGTTATTTACCGCAACGGCTTGAAATTCTGGCTGTGGCCGATGGTGATCATCATGCACGTGCCGGATGTAGTCTTCGTATATCTGTCACATGCGCAACCGGACAGCCTGTGGATCATCGGATCCGCCGTGATGCTGGAAAAATTTGGTTACGGTTTTGGCTTCACGGCCTTTACAATGTATTTGATCATGGTGGCTCAGGGAGAGTATAAGACAGTCTTTTACGCCATCGGTACGGGGATTATGGCGCTGGGCCAGATGTTGCCCGGCATGGCCAGCGGCTGGATTCAAGAGCAGATGGGCTACATCAATTTCTTCTACTGGATTCTGCTCACAACCATTCCCGGTTTCATTGTCACTGCGCTGATCAAGATCGACCCGGGGTATGGGAAGAAGGCTGAAGGCTGAAGGGAAAAAGGCACAGAGGTTCAGAGGTGCTTTTATCACGCCGTTTTCAGCAGAAAGTCCACGTGAATGGCGTCATAGGGAAACTCGATGCGTCCTTCGGCGGTTTTTTGCAGGATTCCGGCTTTCAGCAATACCGTTACATCGCCGTGAACGGCCTTGACGTCCCTCTCCATTCTCCGCGACGCTTCCCGAATCGACATGGCGCCGGCGCCCGCCATCATTTTGAGCAGTTCCCATCGGTGCCCGGAAAGAATCTTGAACAATACATCAGGCGATTCAAAGCTGATAAACGCTCCCTGCGGTTTTCCCGCAAAGGCTTCCAGCATCCTTTTATTGACTTTGTCACGGGATGCAATGCCCAGAGTCACCGTCTTCATATCAAATCCTCCACCGATCTACATCTTTCCAGAAATCTTCAATTAACGCCTGCGGCGATGTAAAGACGTATTGCATTTCTTTATCGCCAATGTGTTTGTGGTCTCCCTTGCCTGCTTCATTGTCATATCGAACGACGCATTGATCATTGACAACAAAGGCCAATCTGTACATTAGTAACTATGGGTGCTTTTCGATAATGGTTGATCCAACAGCCTAATAGGCTAAACGCCTATTGTCATATGAGATTCACTTCTACGCGGTTGCGGCCGGCGGCTTTGCCGCGGTAGAGGGCGGCGTCGGCGCGCTGGATAACGGCGTTGAAGTCGGGATCGCCGGGCAAGAGTTGCGAGATGCCGAGAGTGGCGGTAATTTTAATAGTGCTTGCACCCGCCTCGATATCGGTGGCGGCCAGGACTTCCACAAGACGATTGCCGATGGCGGCCGCATTTTCAATGGTGGTGTCCGGAAGCAGAATCACAAATTCCTCCCCGCCCAGGCGGCCGATGATATCCATGGTTCGGAGTTTTTCACGGCAAAGTTTCGCCGTCCGGCGCAGCACGTCATCGCCGACGCCATGGCCGTAAGTATCATTGACCTTTTTAAAGTGGTCCAGATCGACGATGCAAATCGACAAAACCGTGTTTGTCCGCTTGGCGCGTTCGATTTCATGCATAAAAAGCATCTCATATTCCCGCCGGTTGAAAAGCCCCGTCAGAGGGTCGGTGGCGGCAAGTTCCTTGAGGGTTGCTTCCAGCTTGAGGCGCTGTTGAATTTCATATTCCAGGTCTTTGTTGATCTTCGCCGTTTTGGACGCCAGCGCGAATTGTTTGCGCTGTAAAAAAGCCAATCGGCGGATGGTTGCCGCACCCAGGATGAAAGGAAGCATCAGCAAGAAAAACAGACCGATTAAATTGGCGTTGGGACTGCCCATCGCATAGCGCGTAATCAGCGTAATAACAACTCCGTAGAACGCCGCAAAAAAAGCCAGATAAAACCGGATCGGCATAAATACAAGCAGACCGATAATCATGAGCATAATGACGCCCACGGTCCAGTTAACCACATCCGGCCGATACACGAAAAGGAGCATGAAACCCGTAAAACCGATTATGGCTGCGGCCGCGATGGGAAAGCTGATGCGAAACACGCTGGTATCGGAACGGATGTTAAAAATGATGGCCAGCAGCATTACCGACATGGCCACCCGGTATGCCAGAAGACAGAAAAAATCCCTGCCGGTCCCCAGGGCCTGATAGTCCGGCACGGCAAAAAGCAGCATCAGCAAAGCCCAGGCAATCAGCGCGGCCCGTAACTGCCGGTTGGTGAGACGCTGAAAATACTTTTGATAGGATTGTTCCGTTTCCGGATCGGTAAATTCCGCGATCCATCGCGATATTCGGTATTCGTGCGTTAGAGTGCTCATCAGCAATTATCTTTCCAAATAACAAACTGCTATCCCGGATGACAGGTTCCAGTCCCTGGATTGCACATTTCGATCATATGGAAACGATATCGGATCATTGTGCGGAATTCTTGAATAGCCGCTTTAATCTGAAATAAAATAAGGCTGTTAGTCTGTAGGCTGTTAGGTTTAGCGGATGGGCGCGAAGCGTCCCCCCAAATGGCTAACAGTCTAACAGCCTACAGCCTATCAACCTATTCTAATACCTGATGATGTTGAGCACACTGTGGCCGGAATCCCACAGGGCGTTGATGAAGTCATCGAGCGTTGCTCCCGCCACCCGGAGAACACAAATCTCGCGTTCCTCTTTGAACATGGTCATCAGGCTGACCACCCGCACTTTCTGTTTCAGCGCAATCGGAGCAACGAGTCCGAACACATCTTCATCGCCTTTGACTTCGAAGGTGATGCGGGCGCCGGCGCCGGTGGATTCCAGAATGCCGACAAACGCGCGGAAAATATCCGATTCGGTGATCAATCCAAGCAGTTTCGATTTCTGAACCACCAGCAGCGTGCTGATTTTCCCGTCGCGCATGATCCGCGCGGCGTCTTCAATGGGCGTGTCGGGCGCAACGGTTCGAAGCGCCCGGCTCATGATTTCGCCGGCCGTTTTGGACATCCGCTGCGTGTCGGCCGTCCTGACGGCAAAAGGATTCACACTGGGCGGGAAGGCATGCAGGATATCGGTGGCGGTTACAATGCCCACCGGATAAAGATCATGCTCATGCCGCTCCACCACCGGCAGACGGCGGATATGATTACGCGCCATCAAGGCCGATGCGTCGGCAATATTCGTTTGCGGCTCGATGGTGACAACCTCGCGCGTCATCCACATGCTGACAATCATTGTATCCGGGACTCCTCAAATTTTTTTTCGGACAGCGTCAGGAAAATACCCGCCAGTGCGGCATAGCCGGCGGCCAGCATATAATGTGCATGAAAAGCAATCCGCCAGGGCAGATAAAGCTCTCCGGTCGGCCAAACCGAATGAATTGCGCCAAAAAGCGTTAACACGGCGCAGACGGCCGCGCACAGGGCGGCAAGGCGCGGCTTGTGGTCGATCAGAAACGCCAGCAGGCTTCCCCAGAGCAGGCCGGTCAGAATAAAACCGTTGGACAGCATAACCAGCGAAGTGTGCAGCGTCTGCAAATGAAGCGGCAGTTTATCCGTCGAAATCCCCGCCGCTCCCAGAAACTGGCCGAGAACAATCATGATCAGACTGGCGATCACGGGCAGAAAACTCACACTCACCGCCGGAGAGTGTTCAGGCGGCGACTCTCTGTAAGCCTGATGTACAATTTCAAATCCGATAAAGATGAAGATCGGCGCGATGACCGCGCGCGGAATGACGCTGACAAACAAAGATAAAAGACCGGTCAGCGAGGCAACACCGATCAGCAGACCGACGGCCAGCGTGTAGATCCAGGTCGCACCCATCTTTTTATACGCCGGATGCCCGATATAAGGCGTCGTCTGCGCGACGCCGCCGAAAAAGGCGGCAATCAGCGAACTGAATGCTTCCGTCAGCAGAATATCGCGGGTGCGGTAATCGTCGCCGGCCAGCCTGGCGCTCTGCGTGTTATTGATGCCGCCGATGATGGTTAAAAGGCCGAACGGAATCGCCAGCGTCAGATACTGAATGCTCTGCGGCAGCGCTTTCAGGAAATCAATAGAGACAATCGGCAGGCACAGGTTCATCTCAAACGTCGGCGCCTGAAATTCCGGAAGCCATCCGCCGTAACCCAGCGCAAAGTGAATGACTGTGCCCAGAAGAGCCGCGGCGACCACACCGTTCACTTTACCCGGCAGATGCATGCGGCTGTAAAGGGTTGTAAAGATAAGCCCCAGCGCGACCATGCCGACCACGGCTTCATTGAATATTTCCACCAGGGGCAGAAAAGCCAGAAGTAAAAGCCCTATGCCGGCAATGGGCCCCAGAAGGCCCGCGGTGGGGATGACGCGGCGAATCCAATCGCCGAAAAAAGACATGATGACTTTAACCACGCCGATCAAAAAAAGTGTGGCCATGCCGATCTGCCAGGCCAGGTGCGCGTCCTTTGAGGCGACATAGGCGGGCCCGAGCACCGCATAGGCGATCCCGAGCGTGGAAGGCGTATCCAGCCCCAGCGGCATGGCGGTTACATCCGTGCGGCCTGTTTGCCGCCGCAGGCGGACGGCCAGCCAACTGTAAATCAGATCACCCAGAAAAATCCCGACGGCCGTGCCGGGAATCATGCGCGTCAGAATAATGTCCGCCGGATAGTGAAATGTGAAAATCAAAATGGCCGAAAAAAAGATCATCGTGCCGATGTTGTCGAAAAACAACGCCAGAAACGCCGTGAACTCACCCCATACATTTTTTTGTGCAACTGTATTTTGTGCTTTCTTCATGTCCCATCCGTTTAATGATAACTGTGTAACTTCCAGCTATGCCGCGTCAATATAGCCAAAACCCGAACCTTTGACAATTTTAATTCTTACTCCGGCAAAAACAGATAACCATGACGGTCATTCCCGCTGAAGAGCAGGATTGACTTCAAAGTAAAATTTATCTATATTCTCCATACAATACAGTTTCCATCTCACAATTTGCATCTGATGACTTGCTCTGCTTGAAAATTAAAATATAAAAAGCATCCATGGCGGGCGTATGAAAAATTTTCAAATTTATGGAAAGACACGGGAAGCCGAAAGCGGCAAGGGGATTCCGGATCTGGTCGTCGAAGCAAAAGATGCGGAAATCAATGTGAATCTTTCGAGAGAAAGCCGAATTGCGGCAGGGCTTGAACAAGACATTCCGGCGGCAGACCCAGCCGGTAGCCCCGGTCGGTGGACAAGCTGGACATTTCTTCCGGATAAAATGGAACAAAGCGCATTGCTGCAGCAGATACAAAAGGATCTTTCCGGTAAGACATCCATCCTCGCCCTTCTCAAGCAGTATATGGATGAACTGTATCTGAATCCGGACAACAACGCCCTCCCGTTCAGTAAAATTATGGAAATTTTCGGGGCGGGTGTGGCGCCGGAAGCCATTGAAGGGCATTTTTACGGTGTATGGATGTTTTTTCGCACCGGCGATCAGGAAGAGCCTTTTTCTCCCATCGGCAATGTTCTGCAAATTTTACTGGGCACAACGCTGGATGCCCAGTGCCCGTGGGTCGGCAAAACATTACGTGTCCTTTCTCAAAGCGAGTTTGATGCTTTGACGGATGGAAGCATCAAGCCGGACCGACAGGTTTTTCATGTCACCAATCATTTTCGTAAAATGGACCGGCAGATTCCGAACAATCTGACCATTCAGCTTTTAAATATCTGGGCCGGTCTGGAAGATGCGCCGCCTGAGGAGCAGAAAAAGTACGGCCACCAGAAAAACGGCGCCTATATGATCGCAGTTAAAAGCCCTTCCATGTATTCCAAAACCAGCCGTGACGTTTTTGTTTTAAATTACCGATGGAAAAATCTGGCCAACATGCCTCCGCTGTGCTGGATGATTGATGAAGTCGTAGAGATAGCGCGCGGGCTGTACCTGGGACAGATTCTCAGCGCCACAAGGCGTCTTCTGGGGCCTTACGATCCGGCAAGGCTTCCTGAAGATTACGCCTATCAGACTTTTGGCTACTTCCTGATTTTTTCCGGGGATTGGAACATGGAAGCCGCGCGGCTCTTTCCTTTTCTGGAAATCCGCTGATACGAGGCAGGAAATCACAATACATTTAAAGGGGTGCTTCCTCTCCTGTAAGAATGTATTCCCCAACCGGAATAGCGCTGAGAGTAAAATTAAAGCAGCCTTTTTTCCATACCCCTTCTTTTTTTATTGTCTGATCAGATGACTGCCTTACTCACCTGCCGTCACACCGGATATTCCGGCAAACTTCCGATCCTGATGCCGCTCATCAGGAAAGCAGCCGGCAAAGATTTGCCGGAATTTTTCGTCGGTTTTTTCTTCCCAGTGCAGAAACCTTACGGCCTCGGGAACCGCTTTTCCCAGGATTAATCTCTTGGCCGCCCCCGCCGAATTATAAGCCAGTAACTCATAGTGATCGCATCCCGCCGCCCTGATAAATTCGGCAATCCGCACAAGATTATCTTTCGTGGCCGTAATGCCGGGAATCAGCGGAACCCGTGGCACGACTACAGCTTTTGTCTGCCGGGTCAGTTTCTGAAAGTTGGACAAAATTATTATATTGTCTTTTCCCGTCCACTTCCGATGCTCGCGGGAGTCGAAGAATTTTATGTCGTAAAAAATAAAGTCCAGATGCCCAAGCAGTTTATCGGCAAATTCGTCCGGATCAAAAAGCCCTGCCGTCTGTATGGCAATGGAAATTCCATTTTGCTTTAACAGCTTCATGACCTCTGATAAATAATCCATGTGCAGCGTCGGTTCTCCGCCGGAGAAAGTGACACCGCCTTGCGACGTTTCATAAAAAATCCTGTCGCGCAGCAGTTCGTCAACCAGCACAGCAGGGGCAAGGTATTCGCCGATCTTTTTCAACGCCAGCGTCGGGCAGACATCCGCACAATCTCCGCAGGCATTGCATTTTGTACGGTCGATTCTTCCCGCCGTCTTCATACTGACGGCGTCATGCCGGCACGCTTTTTCGCAATCTCCGCAGGCAATGCACTTTTCGGCGGAGAAAGAGATTTCAGGCTCCGGGTTGATCGTTTCCGGATTGTGGCACCACAGGCATGACAGAGGACACCCTTTCAGAAATACAGTGGCGCGAATGCCCGGGCCATCGTCCAGAGCGTGATGATGAATGGCCGAAATCAGAGGTAATTTCGTTGCCTTCATACCTTTCCTGTTGCCATGAGTTGAAGTCTTTTAGCCATATAGGCAAATTTATACAGGTAGTTCAAATTGCCGCTGACCATGACATCCTGTTTCAGGACGGCGTTGAGGATATCGGGTTTGGGAGAGAGCAGATAATTCATCAGAGACCTGTCATTGCGAAACGTGATGGTCATGTTTGGTTTTTCTATGATCCGGTCATAAACCTTCATCGTGCCGTTTTCAAATGCTGCGGAGACGACGATGGAATTATCCTTGCTGCGAAAAACATACCGGCCGTTGAAGCTTTCAATATTTCTCCGGAAGTCCTTGATGTTGAGCATGAACACAAAAGCCATCAGCTTCAAGAGGAGTCGAAGAAAGCCTTTGGCGACTTCGGAACCCATACTCTCAAACCATTTCGTGACAACATCCTGTATCCGCAGATCACTCATGAAATCGGCATGCGGATTATGACTCATACGCACAGCTCCTTTCTACAGGTTTGAGCCTGTCGTCATTTAAAAGAAAGCAGATTCTCATCTGAGGACGGAAATGGATTGGCCGCGCCCCGGTGCAGATCATATTCCGTCCGGGTGATAATCTCGTCTTTCATCGCTTCGTTCAAACTGTTAAAATAAGCGGAATAGCCGGAAACACGGACCAAAAGCTCCGGATAGTTTTCCGGATGCTTCCTGGCGTCGAGCAATTCATGATAAGATAGAATATTAAACTGCACATGCAGACCGCCGCTGCGGAAATAAGCTTCCACGGTTTGAGCGAATTTTTTAATGTCGTCCGGACCCTTGACCGACGGGTATTTCAAATTCAGAGCCTCTCCCATCGGAATACACAGGCCGTCAAGCCCTCCCACGGCGCGCAGACAGGCGGACAGATCCACCGCAGCCTGCGAAACGGGAGTAATGCCGCTGGCAAAGACTTTGTTCGCCTTTCTGCCGTTCGGCAAGGCGCCGGACAGCTTTCCCTGCCCGGCATGATTGGTCATGGTCCAATATGCCGGCTTGTATTTGCCGCCGCGGTAATTGGTATGGCTCTGATAAAACTCATACAAAAAGCGGACAAGGTTTTGCGAATTCTTGACGGCGATGGGATCGTCCGTGCCGTACTTCGGCGTCCTGTTGACCAGATGGGCATGCAGCTTTTCGTATCCTTTAAAATCGGCCCGCAGGGCTTTGAGCAATTCCGCAAAGGTGCATGTTTGATCGATGAAGACAACCTTTTCAATGGCATTGAGAGAATCCACCGTATCGGCAAATCCGATATGCGTGGCGCCGGAAGCATTGTAAAGCGCGCCGCCGAAAATCAAATCCCTGCCCTTCTGCATCGGACCGTCGAAAAAAGCTGAAAGAAGCGGCGTGGGCAGTATCTCCTGGTGCGAACGGCCGAAGGCTTCATTGAGTTCGATGGCCTTGCCGAGCATCCAGCGCAACTGTTCCTTAAAGGCCTCCCAGAATTCGTTGAAAGTCTTGAATGTGGCGGGATCTCCCGTTTCAATGCTCATCAAATCATTGCCGGTGATCGGCTTTTTTCCGTTATAAAGAGTCAGTTCCAGAGATGAAACCAGATTAAACATGATGGAGCTGGACGCGTCATAGCTTTTCCCGGGCACGCCCATTTCCACGCAGCCGATTACGCCGAAATCGCGCGCATGCTCCGGTAGGATGCCCTGATTTTCAAGTGTCTTAATATCGGCCACATCATTGTGAAAAGCGGGCACGGACTTGGTTTCGACCACCACTTCCGACACCCGCTCCAGGTATTCCGAAGAATTTTTTTCGTAATGATAGCGGGCGTTCAGACTCGGATCCCGAAGCCTCAGTAATTCGGTGACCCGCAGGATCAGATACGTCAGCTCGTTGACCGCGTCTTCACCTTTTTCGTTGACACCACCCACGGTTACGGCCGGAACGGTTCCCGCGCCGCCGAAAAGTTCTTCGGCGGTCTCCGGAACCAGATTCGTGTTATCATTGAGTTTGAACCACAGAGAACTCAATACGTCCACGGCTTCCCGGTCGGTCAGTCTGCCGCTTTCCCTGTCTTTGCAGTAATAGGGGTAGAGCACCTGATCCAGCCGGCCGGGGCTCATGGCCATGTTAATGTTTTCCGCGTGAATGCCGATCTGCACAATCCACAATGCATTCACCGCTTCGCGGAACGTCCCGGCCGGTTTCGCCGGAACCTTTTTGCAGATGTCGGCCATGGCCAGAAAATTTTTCTTTCTTTCCGGGTCCACCGTCTGACCGGCCAGCTCCAGCGCCCTGCGACTGAGGTTTTCGGCATAGGCTATAATACCCTGCAAAGCGATTTGCATCGCCCGGTAAAAGGCCAGTTTCTGCGCGTCTTCGGGCGATGAGCCGCCCGCCTGAATCACCATGGCTTCGCGGGAAGCGGCGTCGGCGATCATGGCCTCCAGCCCTTTATCAAGGGCGACAGAATAACCGGGGATGGTATGGGAAATCGTGCCCGCCTTGGTGGCAATGAAAAAGACAAATTTTTCCATCAGACTCATTCCCTGCAGATTCGGAAATTTATTCCGCGTATGCTCCAGAATGTTTTTATCCATCCAGTAAGGGAAAATATCGAAATTCAGTTTATCCGCGTCCGGGGCGGACAGCAGCAGCGGGTTTTTCTCCCGTGTGCTGATCGTGTCAAGCTCCGGCCAGATGGTCATGCCGGTGAGTTCCGGATAAACAGGTGCGCCGAAGGGCTTGGAGGTCGTCGTTCCCGCCAGCAGATTGTCATCAAAAAACTGCGTCTGCTTATGGCTTAAGAAATAATGAACCGCCCGCGCATAGCGGATTTCCATCGGCTCGGCTGGATCGGCCATATCCCGAAGATAGCGTGTGATGTAAGAGGCGCGTTCAATGCAAACCTGCGGTTTGAGTTTCATCTGAGCCATGCGCAACCGGGCAACGTTCGGCAGGCTCTCCAGAGTGAATTGTGGCAGGCGGATATCGTCTAGTGCAATGGTTCCCATAACGACCTCCCGTTAATGTTATTCAGAAAAAATAAAAGTTAAACATTAATTTTCACAGCTTTTGTTTAACAAGGATCAGCGGACATGATCAGGATGAGGCTCTGGCGCACATAACCCGCATAAACTGACTGAGATGTTAAGAATATTGAGAAATCAAGCTAGCATTAACACTGAACTGTTGTGATTAAATCAATAAACAGTCCGTTTGTCAATAGACGGTCCTGTTGCAGGAGATTGACCCAAAACCGCCCAGATGCAACACCGCTTACCGGAATTCGGCGCCGGCATCGCCCTCGGGCATCCCGAATAAAATCAGCCTCGCGTACAGCCGGGGCCGGAAAGCGAACTGCGGCCGCCCGATTCCGGAATCACTGAAATCTGCGTGCCGATGCGCTCCTTGAGCGCTGGAACATGGGAGATCACCCCGATCAGCTTGCCGTCCTGCTGCAATTCGGACAATGTATCGAGCGCCGTCTCCAGTGCATCGTCATCGAGCGTGCCGAATCCTTCATCCAGAAAAAGCGAATCCACCCGGACGTTGCGGCTGGCCATCCGGGAGAGGCCCAGCGCCAACGCCAGACTGACGATGAAGCTCTCGCCGCCGGACAGATTCTTCGTCGAGCGCACTTCGCCCGCCTGGTAATTATCGATAACGTTAAGCTCCAGCGGTTCGCTTACGTCTCGCACCAGAAGATAGCGGTCCGTCATCTTTTGAAGCTGGCGGTTGGCGTGCGCCGTCATCATCTCAAACGTCAGCCCCTGCGCGAAATTGCGGAATTTCTTGCCGTCGGCCGAACCGATCAGCTCCTTCAGGGTGTTCCAGCGCAGGCATTCTTTCTTCTGCGCTTCAATCTCCCGAAGGCGATCCTGACGCGTTTCCTTTTGCAGACGGTTGTCTGCAAGGCTTTTTGTATCGGCCCCGATCTCCTGCCGGACCTGCTTCAAGTCCGTCTCGCATGCGTCAATATTTTCTTTAAGCGCCTCGCTGGAACGGTCAGTCAGATTCAGAGCCCGCTGCGACGCCAACGCTTCCGACTTGTCTTTCTTCCGGGTGTCAAGTTGAACTTTTTCCTCGGTCAGCAATTTCTCCTGCGCTTCCAGAACCTCTCTTTGCTGATCCGACAAACGGGCGTAAATAAACTCCGCCTCGTCTTCAAACCCGGATTTCCTGATTCCATCCCTAAGCGTCAGTTCCAATTTTGAAAGCTCTGCGGCCCGGCGTTCCATATTGCCATCCAGGACATTTTGCCTCTCTTTCAGCGCGGCGGTTTCCTTTTCCAGCAGACTGAATGCTTCTCGCGTTTTTCCAAGCGCCTCTTCCGCCTGCCGGACGGCATCAGCCAGACGATTTTCTTCCGAATCCGGATTCTTGTCACCAAATAACTCCCGGCGGGAAGCGGACAGGTCACCCAACAGAGCCGCCAAAGCGTTGCGTTCGTCGCCTCTTGCGGCCATGTCTTTTTCAAGACCTTCTATCAGGGCGATGTCTTTTTCGATTGAGGCATTCAGTTCACCGATTATTTTCTCATGCCCGGCTTTTTCCCTTTGCCGGGTTTCCCAGCTTTGTTTGCGGCTTGTCAGTTGCGCGAGAACGGATGCCCAATCCGATGGAATTTCCACGATACCGAAAGGCTCAACGTCGCCAAGCGCCGCTAATTGGGCTTTTTCAACTTCTGCGGCAGCGGCAGCGCGCTCCTCAGTCAAACGCCGGAATTCATTTTCCAGCGTCTCCAGTTTATACCCGGCTTCCCGAAGCGCATTGCCCGACGCTTCAACCTTGGCCCGTAATGTTTCCAGATCCGTCCGGACGAGTTTTTCCTGATTGCCTTTCTCCTCGGCGGCCAGAACAACGGCGGAGGTTTCCGCCATGCATGCCTGAATACTCGCCAGTTCGTTTTTCACTTTTGCAGCGCGTTCTTCAACCCCGGCGGGGATGCTCAATTTCTGCAACCATTGGGTGCATTGCTCTTCATCGGTTTCCAGCGCTAATTTTTTTTCAGCGATATCCTTCTCAACGTGTCCGATGTCCGCCTCTTTTTTAGCCAGACCGGTTTCCAGTTTGGCCAGTTGATCGGATGCTTTTTGAAATTCCGCTTTTATTTTTTTCAGCGACGCCTCGGCCTGACTCAATTCCGGAACATTCCCCCTGGCATACGGATGATCGGTCGACCCGCAAAGCGGGCAGGCCTTGCCATCTTCCAGATGCTTTCTGTCTTCTTCCAAATCGCGGATGCGGCTCAAAAGCGCAACCTGCGTCTCCATGTTTTCAATATCTTTTTCTAAATTCGATTTCCGGAGGGCGGCGTCCTTGATATCCGTTGCTATCCGTTCACGTTCGACCTGAAGCGTTTTAAGCCCGGCGGCAAGGTCTTCCTGTGTTTTTCTGGTGGCGTCGATTCGCCCCAGCAGATCCATCGCCTGAAGCAAAAGTCCGTTTCGTTCCCTGAGGGAATCCAGTTCGCTTCTCCACGAGCCCGGTTCACGGCCTTTAAGGATACCCTGAATTTCGTTCGTCAGTTCCGCGAGCGCAGCCTGCTTCTTCTCAAAGTCTCCACGGATTTTTTCGTCACCGGCTTGCGCTTTCTTATATGCTGCGGCAAACGTTTCTCTCTTTCCGGCAGCGGCCGACAAATCTTTGCAAAAATTCGACTGCTTTGTTTCAGCTTCATCCAGCGCCGCAAAAGTCTTGACGATACCGGAAAGATGAACAGTCAGCGCCTCGTCGGCCGCATGCTTTGCCAGATAAGCATGAACGGATTCAAGGTTTTCCTGCGACTTTTTCAGAGCCTGGTTTGTTTTCCCGATGCCTTCTTTAAAACTTTGGAGCTGCCTGCTCATACCGGCCAGCGCTTTGTCCGCCTCATCCATCTGCTTTTTCTTTTCGGCCAGCCGCGCATCAAGCTCGCGCACCTTTTTAAGCGTTTCCGCCTGGACCGCCTGTCCGGCCCTGATTTCCTGAAAGCCTTCGGCCGCCCGGTCTCTTGCCTCCCGGGCTTGCGCTACGGCTTTTTCCTGATCCGGGAGCCTCGCCTTTGTCTTTTCCAAAACGCCGGCATCGCTTTCCTGCTGGCGGCGTAGCGAGGCAACCTCCTTATAGGCGCCTTCAAGCATCAGCGCCCGGCGCGCTTTATCCAGTTTTATCGCTTCCGGTCCAAATGACGCCCGGCGGCTTTCCCATTGCTGCATCTTGCCTTCCAGGCCGTCGAGTTCCTGCGCCAGCGCCGCTATGCCTTCCACCCAGGCCAGTTCGCGCCGCAAAGCGGCCAGCCGCTCCGCCATCCCGTTTTCCCGGGCTTGCTTTTCCTGAAGACCGGTTTGCAGTTCAGTTTCTTCTTCGTCCGTTAAAATCTTTACCCCTTGGAGCTGGGCCTGCAAGAAATCGAGCTTATCCGATTCTTCGCGGCTGCGCTCGTGCACTTTGATGGAAATGGAACTGTAGATTTCAGTCCCGGTGATCTGCTCCAGAATCGGCGCGCGTTTGTCGGGCGTCGCCGAAAGGAAAGCCGCAAAGCCGCCCTGCGCCAGAAGCATCGAGCGGGTGAAGCGGTCAAAATCCATCCCCGTCACCTTTTCGACAAATCCGGCAACGGAATTCAATTTATTTTCCAGAACCTCGCGGGTGTCGGCATTGGCAATTTCATGTTTTGCAAGCTGCAATTCCCCGTCCGGTTTTTTCCGGGCGCGCCGCTGGCTCCAGTGGCAGCGGAAACGGCCCTTTTGCGTTTCGAAGGTGACTTCGGCAAAGCACTCGCCTGCCTGGCGCGACATGATTTCGTTGGTTGTTTTTGTGACTTTGTCCAAACGCGGCGTCCGGCCGTAAAGCCCGAGACTGATGGCGTCCAAAATGGTTGTCTTTCCCGATCCGGTGGGCCCCGTAATCGCGAAGATGCCGCTCCCGGCGTAATCCGGATGAGTCAAATCGATTTGCCATTCCCCGGCAAGAGAATTGAGATTTTGAAAGCGAATGCCAAGTATTCTCATGTTCTGCTCCTAAGAAACTTCCCCGCCCCTGGTGCGCGGGGATTGAGGGGCGGGGGAAGACTTTGCTTTCACCCTCCCCCTGCGCCTCCCACGTGTGCCCTTCAGGGTATCGAGGGAGGGGAGATTACGGTTTCTCCCAATAATAACCCTGTGCACAGCATCTGGTAAATTGCCCGCAATGACATTACGACACAGTCTCCTGATGGGCGGGGGAGATTTGATCGTTTTTAAATTTCCCTAAATCCCCTTTTAGAAACCATACCAGGTATGAAAAGTGGTCATTCCCGCGAAGGCGGGAATCCAGAACTCTTTAATGTTCCTGGATTCACCCTGAAGGGCACAAGCCGGATCGCGCTTCGCTTGTCCGGAATGACGCAAGTTGAGGAACGACATCTTCTATCAGAAACAGTCTACCCGGCAAGCGGGTCGGCTTCCTGTAACGACGTCAGCACTTCCCGATACGTGCCCAACAGCACCGCCCTCTGCTCTTCCGGAATGTCGTGTGCATCCAGCAAGCGTACAAAGACATCCGTCACATCCAGATCGTCGAGCGTTTCCTCGGCCTTATTCCGGCTGAGCGCCCTTTCAATAATGCGGTTGTTCCTGACGCGCAGAATTTCCAGGCCCGTTCCCGCAATCGCTTCATTCAAACGTTCCTGAAGATTGGCGGCAACTTCATCACCTTCGTAGATCACCTCCAGCCAGGCCCTGCTTTTTTGCGATTTCAGTTCATCAAAATTTCGGGCCAGCGTCGGCCAGTCGCCGCGCAATGTTTTAAGCTCCTGAAACCAGGGAACGGCAACGCTTGAAACGGTGGGCGTCTTTTCTACAAATTCCACAAGGAAAACATTTTTCTCCTGTCCTGCCTCGCCAAACCCCATCGGCAAAGGCGATCCGGAATAGCGGATGAAGTCCGAACCGCCGACACGTTGCGGAACATGCAAATGCCCCAGCGCCGCGTAATCGATGTAATCAGGAAAGACGTCTTTTTTCACCTGCGCGAGCGATCCGATATACAGTTCTCGCACACCGTCGCCGTCCACCGTCTGGCCACCCGCGGCAAATAAATGCCCCATGGCAACAATCGGCACAGACCTTTCCAGCGACGCCCGCTTTTTCAAGGCCGCATCGCAAACCTGCCGATAGTGGGCCTTGATTCCTTCGACGATTTTTCTTTCTTTGTCTTCAATACTTTCCCCCGCCTCGGATGTCCGGATATCGCGGTCCCGAAGATAAGGAATCGCACAGACGATCAAACCGGGTTTTCCATCCGCACCGGAAAGCACCAGCACTTCATCTTCCGGCTCTCCTGTCGCGTAACCGACGACATGAATATTGAGAAATTTCAGAAGCTCCTTCGGGGCATTGAGAAAGGACGGTGAATCGTGATTTCCGGCAATGACGACGACATGACGATGGGAGGCCGAAGCCACACGGCACAAAAACCGGTAATAAAGCTCCTGCGCATAATTGCTCGGCGTGCTGTTGTCAAATACATCGCCCGCAATCAAAATCACGTCAACGCTTTCGCTTTCAATTAATTCCGCCAGCCAGTTGAGAAAAGCTTCATGCTCGCCATAGCGCTTGCGGTTATAAAGCGCGCGTCCCAGATGCCAGTCGGAAGTGTGGAGGAGTTTCATTATGAGTCTTTTTGTCGGATATACAATTTATGATCGATTTTCGGGATCAATTAAAAGCAAACACTTCACTTATCGACATGCAATCGTTACCAAACCTTTTTTGATGGAGTGCTTATATTGCCGACGGCAGCCTCTCCGGTGCACTTCAAACCAACTGTCTTTGGTCATGATAGCAATAATTTCCCCTATTTCCTGAGTGCATTTTACAAAGATTCACAAAAAAAACAAGTTTAAATAAAATCGTAACATTATAGTCAACGGACACTCTCCTTGACAATCGTAAACATATTGTTTATATCTTTTACCATGATTAGAAACTTTACGGATGTTGATTCTGAACGCTTATTCAACACAGGAAAATCCAAAAAGTTTTCCCCTGACATTATCAAGCGGGCGGTCAAAAGATTAACCCAGCTTGATGCGGCTGCACGGCTTGAAGATCTGCGCATGCCGCCGTCTAATCATCTTGAAGCATTGTCCGGAAAACGCGCCGGGCAACACAGTATTCGCATCAACGATCAATGGCGGCTTTGCTTCCGGTTCAAAAACGGAGAGGCCTTTGACGTTGAAATTGCAGATTATCATTAAGGAGTTGAAAAGCATGACGATCAAAAACAACCTTCCCCCGATTCATCCGGGTGAATTTCTAAAAGAAATTCTCGACGAATTGAATATTTCGCAGGCCGAATTCAGTAGAACCATCGGAATTTCGCCCATGAGAATCTCCCATGTCATTCAGGGAAACAGACCCGTCACCGCTGAATTGGCGTTGCTTTTTGGCAAAGCGTTTGGTCAGACGCCTCAATATTGGATTAACTTGCAGACCGCCTACGACCTGAAAATGGCCGAAAAAGCCATTGCGCGAAAGCTTACCGGAATCCGTGCTTTTGCTGCATAGAAAACTTTTTTGAAATGCGACCGTTCAGGGTGTACGCCTGAAGACCGATCAGATCCCTCTCGGCGACGAGAAGTTGAAAAAAATCAGAAAGATGTTCCTTCAATATTCATTCCCTGAGAGTTTTGTCCGTATGCCCGGGTACTCGGCCGACACACAATCGGTAAAGACGGGCAGATGTTATTTTTGCAGACATGAAAACCGCCATTCATTTTATTTAATGGACCTGTCCCGATTATTTCTAAGTTCCTGCGCATAATTGCTGGGCGTGCTGTTGTCAAAGACGTCCCCTGCAATCAGAACGACATCGACGCCTTCGCTCTCAATCAATTGCGCAAGCCAGTTCAAAAACGCTTCATACTCATCATACCGCTTATGGTTATGAAGCGCGCGTCCCAGATGCCAGTCGGAGGTGTGGATGAGTTTCATTGTATTTTCTTTTTCAACATAGCTCGTGACATAATTGAATTGCACATATTACTTTGCAGATAATGCACATTCCCACATATTGCTTACACAACAGGCAACATTATTTCTTTGAAATTAAGACGATACGTCTTCAATCCATATTTTTCAAATTTATATCGCATATAGGCAGACATCATGTCCTCATGAGTAGAAATGAAAATCTGCCTGTCATCAAACTCATTGCGTAGCAACTCGACCAAACCTGCAATATTCAGTTCATCAAGGGTTTGAACCGGATCATCTATCAACAAAAGCTTTGTCTTCGAATACTTTTTGTTAAGTGCCAATGTAAATGAAATAACCAGAGCCGATAGTTGACCTGAACTCATTGAAAATACGGCATCACTGGCCTTAGATGGATTTTCTAAAAACTTTATTCCATCACTTTCCGCGAGAAACAGCCCCAAGCCGCATTGATAATCCTGCATAATTCTTCCTGAATATATATGAAAAATTATCTCGATATCCTCTATAACACTTCGTTGATAAGTTTTAAGAGACTCTTCGTAGTGTTTTTTAAGGTTATCAAGTTTGTTCTTCAATTTCTCCGCATTATCACACTGCTCTTTGAGCTTGTGATGCTCTGCTTTCTTTTCAATAAAAGTTTTGTTCTGATGCAGCGAGTATTTCCATTGAATATACTGTCGCTTGCTGCTTAGAGCCTCCATATCCAACCCTGCAACATATTCAAATTTTTCATCGAAAGTACTGACAAATATATTAGCAAAATATGGCTGAAGACGATTTGCATCCACAGTTTGTATTTTCTCAGTGATAATCTTTCTAAGTGCTTCAATCGCACTTGGATCAGCTATTGATGGCTTCTTGTTTAACAATGGGGCTAACTCAATACCGGATTCTTTAATTTCTCCATAAAGTTTCATTAATTCAACGCTACGCTGTTTTGCTTTTATTAATTCACTGATAAATTCTTTGTCTAAAGGGTGCGCCGTGAGATATTGCCGAAGTTCATTCTGGATTGGTTCGATAAACTTATCTTTGAACCTTTCCAATGCAAGCGCCAGAGTAGCATCCGCTTCTTTAGCCAGTTCGTCGAGTTGAATTGCCTGAGCATTCAATTGTTCATTTAACTCTTCTGCATCCTTCCACGTGTATCCACAGAGAGGGCAGGAATCTTTTGATCCCGCAGTTCCCTGATATTCAATAAACTTGGAAACAAATGTATCGCGGGAATCACGCATGCCGGTAAGAAGTTTTGAAAGGGTATTCGCGCTCTTTTGCACTGTTTCAATGGATGCTATCGCATCATCATAATCGTTTAGATCAGCGACATTTTTAACAATATCTTTTATTATATCGCTAATGGCTGCTTCGCGATTAATAATCGCCGATAATATTCCTTTATCATAGACTTGCAAAAGTCCTTCAACTGCATTTCTTACGGCAAGTTGCTTTTCATACTGTTCAACTTTGTCAATAAAACTCCAACAACGGAGAAGCAGTGTAACAAGCCCTTCATCACTGAGAAGATTATTCAATTTCTTATTTTGTCGATCTTTTTTAAACTCATCGATGTTGCGAAGGAACAATTCCAGACGTGCCAGCTCCCCATCTTTACCTAGCCAATGGGCATACTGCTCTTCCGGAAATTCAAGTTCTTCCATATCCCACGATGTCTTTTTCCACGAAATAAGACGAACATACGGCACCGACTCCGGTTCATCTGTGAGCTGGCGCCGAATATTTAATAATTTTAATTTTTTAGCATCAAGTTCATCTTTTGCGCGCTTGTCACAAAGAACCATAATTTTCTTCTTGGTTTCTTCAAGTTTTTCGATAAATGTCTCAAATTCAAAAGTATTAAACAGATGACCGATGGCCTCTTTTCGATCTTTATCTTTCTGTTTCAACAGATATATGCTTTCTTCTTGTTCTATGTAGTTCAAGAACTCAAAGTTGCGCACATAATCTTTACCCAGCAAATCAGAAAGATAATTCTCTTCATTAATAACCAACTCATGCTTATCACTGTCAAAGTCAGGCAGTCTGTATAGTGGGGCGTTGAATTCACTAATCTTGTGCAGCGCATTAAGCACACGTCTTTCACATTTACGTAAAAGGTATATTTTTTGATTTTCCGCTTGTATTTCTGCCTTGATGATAAGATCGCCTTCGTCATTCCCATCATTTAACCAGGGAAACGTAAACTTTTCCCGCTTGTCAACAATTTGATCTGCCAAACTGTCATAACGACGCATGCGTCCGGTAAACAGTAATTCGACAGCATCAAAAAAAGAAGTCTTTCCAAAACCGTTAGGACCATCAAAAACGACGAGATTGGGTTTGTCAAAGTCAATGTAAAATTCTTGGAATAATTTAAAATTTTTAATTAAAACGCGATTGACCTTAATTGCCATCGGAAATTCCTCCCAATAGTGGCAATAGCGCCGCATAAGCCTCTTCCGCTTTTTCTAATTTTATATCGCTAACCGTTCTTTTCTCCATCAATCTGAAATAACTCTCGTTAAAAGCAGCCAATTTCTCGTCTTTTCTTTTGAGCCGCGCTTCATTGCTAATAAAAAGCGACTCAAGACCATCCACAATAACCGGTCTAAGTTGAACAAAAGGCAGTTTCATGACCGTTCTATATAATAGAGACTGCCAGCATTGCGCATGTGGATCGGCCTTATATGCTTTAAAGGTTTCTTTTGATTCGACGTGTTCTTTCATGAAAGCAGAAAATGATTTACCGTTCATGGCTGAACAAAGTGCATTTTGTTCTTGGACAGAGTAATAAAGAACATGTTTTTTGAAAAAAAATGCATCTTCTTCCACGTTCATGACATTTCGGCTCAGATTGATATGATCAAGTTTGCCGCCAGTTTCCCAGAGAATCAGCAGCGAAATATTCTTATCCAGGGCATCATCCTGGCAGACGGTTTTACAAGCGACAAACAATTCTGATTGCCGAACAATTATGGAATTCGGTTCTTTCTCAGAGACAACGAGCCAAAATGATTTTTTTGAACTTGCTTCCTTGTGCGAAAAAAGAAGACCTTTACCGGTGTCCCTTGCCACAAAATCATACGAATCAAACAAATCTTTTACATAATCAAGCATTGATCTTCTCCTTCGCTCTATCAAGAGATACCAACGACACACTTTTCCATCGGGTTATTAAATTTGATCTTTTTTCCTCATATCCAAGTACATCTACGATATTAGGCACACAGTCAACGATGGATGGAACATCGATTTCAGTAGTTATTAAACTACCGCCTTCATACAAAACATCGAGATCTGTGTTTAATGCGTTTTTGATAATCCTTTCGCAAAGCTTCATTTTTGAAGTCTGATTACTTCCCTTATCGATTGTGGTAGGCGCAAATGTGTTATCGCTACAAGTCCAGCGGAAAAATTTATTGATATCAAATTCTGGCGCTTTCAGTTCATGTAGCATTCTCAAAAAGGCATCCCGAATTTCATCTTGATCGAAAGTATTGTCCTTGAAATCAGATAGCGAATTGATTTTGAATTCACGGTGTGGCATAATGTAACGCAAAAAACGGATCATAGGTTCTTTTTCAAGCCCCGTAATCTTACACATACAATCAGAAAGCTTCAAGTAATCGGTCTTGTCGATTATTTCGTTTTCGATGCAGAATTCTTGATAATAACGGCATAAATCATTCAATAACACCCAGAAGTAATAGTCGCTTCCAAGACTTTCTTGATTCAAATCCCTTGTAAGAATGTCCCAAAATTCAGAGCAAGGGGTTATTTCTTTATAGGCAGCCTCGCGGTCTAACATGATATCATCATGGACCATGGAATGAATCTTCAGGACCTTTCTCAGAACAATTTGGTCAAGACAACTGCGGGCCTTTCGCAAATAATCCGATGATTGTCGAAATGTATCGCATGGAAAATATGTTAAATGTAATTTTTTTATCGTTTCTTCAATTTTTTCATCAAGATCACATATTGCACACCGATGACTTGATCCATAATCATAAAGCTTAACAGGTGCGTGTTTCTTCTCAATCTCTGCACGAGTCTTATCAATGATTTCTTGAGCTAAGTGAAAATAAGCACTGCTGCACTTTTGAGTGTCAGCATGGTCTTTCAATTTTTCAAATGCAGTTTGATAGGCGCTATAGTAATTCGATTTCAGGGCTTTTACCTGGTGCAGAGAAATGATTGAACCATTTTCATCAAGAATGGCAAAATCTTCCAAACTGTCCAGTTGAATACTGAACTTTGAAGCGGCACAACCATTCATTAAGAGTTGAAGAACGTGGTAAATGGCTACCTTGCCTTGATAGACGAAGCCACTCCATGTGGTTATCGCCGTATGAGGATAATTACCGTCATTAGCTGTCATTTTTCATAGCCTTTTGCTGGTTCAATCGCGCAAACTGAACCAGCAGGAATTCGGATGCCCACTGTCCTAAATTCGTATTCACCCCCTAATCCTGCCTCCATTCATATCGTACACGCAAGTCATTAGCCCACTCCGGTTTTATCATCTTTTCATGCTGTAATCGTCCCACCACAATACCGGGATGAATGCCAATCGTGCCTGCAAAGTCGGCGATGTCATTCTTATAGAATGATCCCTTGCGCATAAACCGCGTGCAGGCATCATGCGGAATCAAGGTATCCGAAGCGAAATCATCGGCTTCCTTTTCAATTTGGTCCCGCTCGTTATTTTCCAGAATCACACCCTGCCTGCTGTGCAAAAGAATATGACCAATCTCATGAAACAGGCTGAACCAGAAAATATCGGCCCATTTGCCGCGGATGGTTAACATCATAACGGCTTTTTCCCGTCCTTGCCAAAAAGTAGCGCCATGCGTTTTGGTTTTGGAAAAATGAGGACAGATGACCAGGGCAACACCGCAATCGGCCAAGGTAGATATCAATTTTGGCTGAAATACCTCAGGTTCTTGAAGCGTCAACGCGCGCAGCTTTTGAAGCGAAGCGCAAAGGCGTTCCTTATTGTAAGGCGCACAACTTATTTTTTGCGCCTTTCTTTCCCCCATGCGCAACCACGCAGCCACGGCTTCGGGTGTGCGTTCCCCCCGAGTTGATTTTGCACAGCGAAAAGCCGGCTGGTAACGCTGCAATTCAGGAATCTTGGAAAGCGATGTCACACCCAAAAAAGCCTGTAAAGCACGTACCTTATCAACGGGCTTTGTATGCTTCGATATTTCGCCCGCCTTCACCAGTTCATTATAGGGATATTTTGCAACCAGATCAGTTTCCTTTTCTAAATTGTCTTCTTCCTGAATGTGTTCCTGTCGCGCCAGTGTCAAACGATATTCCGCTTCGAGTCCCATCCAGATGTGCGCCGGCACACCGACAACCTTTTCGAGCTGTAAAGCGGTATCCGGAGTAATTGCTTTTTCTCCCTTAAAAATTGGGCTCAGCTTGGTTGCCGGACGCCCCATACGCTGCGCCAACTCGTCTTTAGTCATCCCCAGTTCACCGATTACCTCTTCAAGGTATTCACCCGGCGGGATGGCCAGCGTGGAATGGATTTCTTTATTAGTCCTCATAGTGTTTGCTCACCTCCTCAATGCAAACAATTTCGAGCTTTTTACCCGTTACAGTGAAAATGAGCCTGTAAAAACCGGTGAGGTTAATCGCATAGTGCCCTTTTCGGTTTCCCTTAAGTTCATGGCAGTGGAGCCCCGGAAGCTGCATCAGTTCGCTCAGATCGCAAGTCTGTTTAATAATATTGATGCGCCCGATATAACGCCTCGCAACCGCTATCCCATAAGCCTTTTCCGCCTTTTTGGAGTTTTCATAATGCTTCTGCAATTTTTTCGTTCGGAATTGAATTTCCATTGTTTACGAGTTAACCCCTCGACATCATCTTCACCCCTAAGGTGAAGATGATAATCCAATATTCTTCATTTGTCAATCCCGGGAATTTTATATCATGGCTCTTTTTGATGTAGTTGATCATTTCACCGGCACCGGCCAAGTGATCGTTACTCTTTATGGATTCCCGCCAGAAACATGCGGGAATGACACCCACCTGTCATGCCCGAGTGTTCCTGTCGGGCATCCGGTTCTTATCCTCCGCTCTCAATAATTTCCCAATGCCCGCCTTTGGCCGGACCGATGCGTTTTAACGGCCTGCCTGGCGAAGTTTGCGCACGGCTCGTTCTAAGGTGCTTGCTGACTCATCAATTTTTTGAGCGCGTTCGAGAATGGATAAAACGGGTTTTTCTTTCAGAAGCCATAAAATTGCATCAGAGGTTTTCCCCGTCGTTTTTCCCAGCGTTTTCCCAGGCATTTCCTACGCAGTCACGTCGGCTTTGCCGGCAACGCACTACCCTATAAACGCATTTCTCCACCGTTTATAGGGCGGATCAAAAATAACGGCGTTCCTGTCAAATTTCTCCGGATCCCAGTCTTCTCCGGCCCACGTTTTCATATCTTCATACTCGTCGTCTGTGGGGTCCGCCAAAACGTCGAGCAGGCGGCGGTATCCTTCGTCTCCGCCGCAATCTTCAGGGGGACATGCCCTCTCTCCGCCGATGCACAGCGGATATTTAACGCCATGCTCTTTGATCAGATACCCTTCAAGCAACACGGTGTGCATCCAGTCGTCACCGTAATCATAGATGTATCTGGCTTTTACTCCCAGATCATTGAAATAGTTCATAACGGGAATTTCCCAGCCCGGATAGATTTCCCGCGAATCGTCAAATCGGTCGAAGTCCGGAATTCCGATGCTTTCTTCCTTCTTTTTGCCCTTTCCTTTGATCTCGAAATGGTGCAGGTGGTAGTCAAGCCACCCCATGGCATCCTGGATGGCAACATGCAAATCCCAAAAATTATACTCCGAAGGGACCAGTATCCGCCGCCAGATTAAAGGTTCGATATTGTTCAGCTCTATTTTGAATTGCAACAGTCTGTTCTTGTAATATCCGATATTCGGCGCTTTTTCATAACGCAACAAATAACCCTTATCGGTATAGTTTTTTTCGTATTTTAAAGTCATGCCGCCTCCCTTGATTGCCGGTTTAATCTTGCAGGTTGAAATCAAAGCTTTTTTCAATTCGTCCTTGGCCGCGCCGATTTGTGCACTTATAACAAGCTCAAACAGGAGGTTCAATCAAAATGATTGAACCAGGGGAAAATGTGGTATGGAATTGCAGTTATTTTCAGCTACGGGGTAATTTCAATGACGATCCATATCATTCCAATAAATAAACTCAGCGCGGAAGCCTTGCACGGGGTTATCGAAGAATTTATTTCCAGAAACGGGACGGATTACGGTGAAGTTGAAGCGTCCCCGGAAACAAATTTCAGGCAGGTCAAAAATAAGCTGGAAACCGGATCGGCAGTTCTTGTTTTTGATGACGAGGCGGAATCGACGAATATATTCCTGGCGGACGACCCTGTTCTAAAGAAACTTGATACTGTCATCGAATAATCAAAGCGTGAGAGATCTTTTGTTGGTTCAATCTTGCTGATTGAACCGGCAAAAACCCGCAAGAAAAACTCAGATACAAAGAATTAGCGGCTTCCTTCCACCCGGACATTCAATCTCTGTAGACGGTGAAGCAACGATGCTCTTTCGTCTTCTGAAAAAGTATTGTCCCCGCCCAGGGCGGCATCAATTAATGCTTTGGCCTGCGCGTAATCTTTCTCCCGGTGTTCCAGGTATTTGGCCAGTTCGGAAACGGCGTAGAATTCGACCGGTTCGCAGGCAACCATCTGCCGCCAGATGCGGACGGCCTCATCAAGACGGCCGGTGCGTTTGCACAGTTGCGCCAGTTTTTTCTTGGACGAAAGGGAGAAGTCGGAGCAGGCGTCTTCCTGAAACGTGTCCAGGATTTTTTGTGCGCCGTCGGCGTTGGCCTGCTTTAAATGCAGGCGGGCGGCGGCCAGATAATCGTCGGCGTGCGTATATTGCACCATGGCCTGCGCGGTGAGAATTTCCACCAGATGGGCCGTGAGCGTTGCCATGGAAATGACGTCCAGCCGGTTGTGTTCGAAGATGTCGATCAGCATGTTGGGGTTGCGGCGTTTGAGCCAGTCGAAATAGCGCTGCGGAATTTCCCAGCCGGGAATGTCGCCTTCACGCTTCACGCCCAGAATCTGCTCTTCGAGCGTCACCAGACGGCAGTTTTCCAGACGATGCCCCAGAATGCGGCGCGAGGGATGCAGCAAATCGAGATGCGGCAGCGTCGCCAGCTCAGCGGGCAAGCGGTTTAAGATAAAGCGCGTGGTGAGCAGATTGACGTCAAAAGCCTTGCCGTTGAAGGTGACCAGAAATTTTTTCCGCGCGGCGATTTCCTGAAGATAAGCCAGTGCCGCTTTCTCTTCGCCGAAATCGCGCGCCAGAATCTGGTGAACATGGAAGGCGCCGTCTTCAAACCAGCCCAGGCCGATGAGAAACGCCATGGTGCCCGTGCCGCCGGAAAGACCCGTCGTTTCCGTATCCAGAAACAGAGCGTCTTCCGAGGTAAAGCCGCTGATGGCGGGATTGTTGGCGAGCATCCCCGCCGCGGTCATATCAAAGCCGAACGCTTCGCGGATGTTGCGGTGGCCGTGGAGGCTTGAACCGCGCAGCACGGAACTCGCCAGAAAGAAGCGGCCATGTTCGTTTTCGATTTCCTCACCGGCAAGAATTTCGAGCAGGCCCCGGTTGCCGCGCGCCTGCCGCTCCGACAGGGCCGCCCGGCTTTGCGCCTCAGAGCGCGTCACTACGTTTTCGATGCGTTTGCGCAGGTCGGCAAGCTGTGATTGCCTTTCGCTTGATGACGCCGAATCCGGCTGAACGGGTTCCGTCTTCTTCGGGGCACTATCTTCGCCGGTCAGGCGTTTGAGTTTATCGATTGATTTCATAATTCATTCTCCCCGCCCCTTCTGGGAGGGGATTAAGGGGAGGGGGAAACATTCTCTCCGTTCCGTCAGGATTGAATTTTCACCCTCACCCTGCCCTCTACCACTTGTGCCCTTTAGGGTATCAAGGGAGAGGGGATAAGACACATCTTTGTTTCGTGGATACCCTGTTCGCCGTCATGCCACACCCGTCACGGAGTTTATCCCGCATCTGCGGGGTGACACATCCGCCTAAACTGAAGGTCACGCCAACGGAGGACATACAATCATTCTTTCCTTGGACCTTGAACCTTGTACCTTTTTTCAACCTTTCCCCAACACCAGATCTATCATCTTCGGCACAATCTCCTTGGCGGTTTTGCCGACTTCCAGCGTGGGGCCCACGCACGAAGGACACCCATAAGCGCAGGGGCATTTGGCAATCAGGCTTTTAGCGGCGATAAGGAGATTCGCGTGTTCGCGGTAGAGGAGTTCCGAAAAACCGATGCCGCCGGGATAGGAATCGAAAATAAAAATCGTCGGATCGAATTCGTCGATGCGCAGCCCCTCAAGGCTGCCCACCGTCTGCGGACGGCCGGAGGAAAACGACGTAATCACGCGGCCGGTTTTGCCCTGGCTGACAAACCACTCGCCGGATTTGT
Organism: Smithellaceae bacterium; assembly: GCA_963682105.1. Lineage (GTDB taxonomy): Bacteria > Desulfobacterota > Syntrophia > Syntrophales > Smithellaceae > UBA8904. The sequence goes on along the minus strand of OY821638.1, from coordinate 3,741,273 downwards.
CGCCCAGCGACCGGTCGATGTCGTGCGTGTCCGCCATCAGGAACATGGCCGACAGATGCTGGAGCGTATAAGCCAGCGCCGAAAGGCCGTCGATGACTTCGGCGGGCGTGAAGTCGAGTGTTCGCAAACGGTCGCGCGGAATCGTAAACCAGTAGCTCGTGGTGTGCATGTCTTTTTCCGGCAGATTCACATCGCCGTAGCCCAGATTTTCGGACGTATAGAATTTGATCTTTTTATAACCCACTACTTTACGCACCACCTGCACCTCGCCGTGCTCCACAATCGCCCCGCCGGTCCGCTCATTATCGAAGGAATCGATAACCCGCACGTTGGTGTAAGTCATGGCATCCGTGTAATAGTCCGCATCGACCTTGCGCACATACGCTTTCTTGCGTTCCAGATCGAGCTTGTCGACATGGTACTGTTCGGAGGCCAGCATGTAAATAGCTTCGTCATGAACGGCGGTGAAGGCGCTGTCCCAATCCACTTCGGCAATGACTTTGTGATTGCCCGCATCTGTCGTATCAACCACGACGACATTTTCCGGATTGATCGCCCGCAGGCTCACTTCATCGGCGGGATAGCTTTCCGCCGCCCAGTGCCAGCGGTCGCTGGTGCGGTGCAGGACGCCCTTTTCTTCCAGATATTGCAAAAACTCTTCCAGATTTTCGCCGCCGAATTTCTCGCCTTTTTCAAACGGCAACTCAAAGGCTGCGCTCTTGATGTGATGCAGAAGGATCAAAAGATTATCGGGATTGATGCGGCAATGCTCGGGCGAGAGCGCAAAGAAGTAGTCCGGATTTTCCATGATGAACTGATCGAGTGGATTGCTCCGGGCAATCAAAATAGCCAGGGAATGCCCCGAACGCCTTCCCGCGCGTCCGGCCTGCTGCCAGGTGCTGGCAATGGAGCCGGGATAGCCGGTCATGATGCAGGCTTCCAGATTGCCGATATCGATGCCCAGCTCCAGCGCGTTGGTGCTGATGACGCCCATCACCTCGCGCGTGCGCAGGCCGTTTTCGATTTCGCGGCGCAGATTCGGCAGATAGCCGCCGCGATAGCCGGTGACAAAGTGATCGTCGAGCGGTTTGCTCTTAACGAATTTATCTTTGAGATATTTGGTCAGCACCTCCACGTTCAGGCGGCTGGTGGCAAACACAATCGTCTGAATGTTGTTGTCGATCAGATCGGAGGCAATCTTGCGCGCGGGCGTCATCGCGCCCTGGCGGATGCCCAGTTCACGGTTGACGATCGGCGGGTTGTACAGCACAAAGGTCTTGGCGGCCGTGGGCGCGCCGCTTTTGTCGAGAAGCGCCACAGGCCGCTCAAGAATTTTTTCAGCATGCTCGCGCGGATTGGCAACCGTCGCCGAACAGCAGATAAAGACGGGATTGGCGCCGTAAAAACGGCAAATCCGAATCAATCTGCGGATGACGTTGGCAAAGTGCGATCCGAAGATGCCGCGGTAAGTATGCAGTTCGTCAATCACCACATATTTGAGATTCATGAAAAGCTTTTGCCACTTGGTGTGATGAGGCAAAATGCCGGCATGCAGCATGTCGGGATTGGTCACGACGATGTGCCCCTGCCTTCGGATGGCCTGGCGGGCGTCATCGGGCGTGTCGCCGTCGTAGGTGAAGGTTTTGATGTCCGCCTGCAAATCGGTGATCAGGCTGTGCGCTTCGTGCATCTGGTCCTGCGCCAGCGCCTTGGTGGGAAACATATACAGCGCGCGCGTTTCGGGCTCGTCGAGAATGCTTTGCAGAACCGGAAGATTATAGCAAAGCGTCTTGCCGCTGGCCGTGGGCGTGACCAGCACGACATCCTGCCCGTTGCGGATAAAGCGCACCGCCTGCGCCTGGTGCTTGTAGAGGCGCTCCATGCCGCGTTTGACCAGAATGTCGCGAAGATTCGGGTTCACCCAGGACGGGTAGTCTTCGAATTCGCCGGACTTGGCCGGAATATCGACCACCGCCGCCGCGTTGGCGTTGAAACTCTTATTCTTTTTGAGGCGTGCGATCCATTCTTCCAGGGTCAGTTTGGCCATGTTTCACCTTTTTATTTTTTATCATAGCAAGCATTAGAATAAAAAAGGAAATATCTCAACAGCGAATCCGTCGAGGCATAAAAGTCGTTGCTTTTGCCGTATCCCTGGTCTAAACATTTTGAATTATTTGCTTTGAAAGGACAACACCATGCCGATATTCACCATCGATCAAAAAAAGTGCAAACGCGACGGCATTTGCGTCGCGGAATGCCCGGGAAAGGTCATCGCTCAACCCACACGCAAAGACTATCCGTCGCCAACCCCGGATGCGGAGGAATTCTGCATCGACTGCGGGCATTGCGTGGCGGTCTGCCCTCACGGCGCGCTGTCACTGGGCACCATGCCTCTTGCCGCCTGCCCGGTCATAGACAAAGAGCTCGTACCTGACGGCGAAACCGTCAGGCAATTTCTGAAAGCCCGGCGATCCATCCGCTGCTTCAAAGAGAAACAGGCGCCCCGCCGTGTTATTCAGGATCTGATTGATACGGCGCGCTATGCCCCCACCGGCAGCAATCGACAGCCCGTCCATTGGACTGTCATCGAGAATCCGGACGATGTCCACCAGTTGGCAGCACTGACGATTGATTTCGTCCGGTTGATGCTGCCGCTGGCCGGAGATGATTTATCCGCAAGGCGTTTCAAGCGCATCGTGGAAGTCTGGGAAACGGGCATTGACCGGATATTGCGCAAAGCCCCTCATCTGGTCATCGTCTCCAGCGGTCCGGATATCGCCTACCCCGAGGCGGATTGCGCCACGGCGCTCGCTTATCTGGAACTCTACGCCAGCGCCAGGGGTCTTGGCACCTGCTGGGCGGGCTATTTCACGACGGCGGCCAACGCCCATAAACCGGTTATGGAGAAGATCGCGCTTCCCGAAGGGCATAAATGCCACGGCGCGGTCATGCTGGGGTATCCGAAATACTCGTACACGCGGATTCCGGTAAGAAAAGAGGCGCAGATCAGTTGGAAGTAGAAAAAACCAGGGTCAAGGGACAAGGATCAAGGTCCAAGGATAAATGAAAAATAATTTATAAATGAGAAAGAACGATTAATAAAAGCGGCGTAGCGTGGTTTATGCAAAAGACAACCTTTGTCATTAAGAAGATGGATTGAAAATCCGAAGAGCAGTTGATTCGTCTCAGGCTTGAGGCGTCCGAAAATATATCCTCTCTGCACTTCGATATTCCACGGCGCATACTCGAGGTTTGCCACAGCGGCGATTATCTGCCCATCTTTCAAAAGATCGATGCCCTGCAACTTGACGCTTCCGTTCTGGAAACGGCGCCTGTCTCTGACATATCTTCCGAAGGAAAAGACGCCGCGGAACGAAAACTGCTCTGGCAGGTTTTAAGCATCAACTTCTTCTTTTTTTGCCTGGAGGTTTTTGCAGGATTTATTGCCAATTCGATGGGGCTTGTGGCCGACAGCCTGGACATGCTGGCCGACAGCTTTGTCTACGCCCTGGCCCTGTTTGCCGTGGGCAAAGCGGCGGCCCGGAAAAAAAGCGTCGCCGGAATCAGCGGTTATTTTCAGCTCTTTCTCGCGGTTCTGGGCGTAATTGAAGTTCTGCGGCGCTTCCTGGGAATGGGCGATGTCCCTGCGTTTCAGACCATGATCGTCGTTTCCGTCCTCGCGCTGATCGGGAACGCCACCTGCCTCTATCTTCTGCAAAAAAGCACAAACAACGAAGCCCACATGCAGGCCAGTCGCATATTCACCTCCAACGACGTCATCATCAACATCGGCGTCATTGTCGCCGGTATCCTGGTTTTTGCCACGCACTCCAAAATTCCCGACCTGGCCATCGGGACCATCGTCTTTTTCATTGTGGCGCGGGGAGCATACCGCATCCTGCAAATTTCCAGATAGACTGCAAAGGTTGATTCATGCGCTCTTCCAGCCCCCGCGATTCTTCCAGCCACTGCCTCACCTGCTACATGCGGCGGCCCATCTGCATCTGCCCGCTTCTGCCAAAGGTCAAAACCAAAACGGAATTTATCATCCTGCGGCATATTTGGGAAGCCGAACGCCCCAGCAACACCGGACGGTTGGTTGCCCTGACCATGCCCAACGCCCGCATTACTCCCTGCGGAGGAGGAACGCGCATCGGCCTTTCACCGCTTAACGAAGATTTACTCAAAGCACCAGGCACCTGGCTCTTATGGCCCGACGGCCCCGCCGTTAAAACCGATGCACCGGATTTTATCCCGCCCAAACGCGTCGTGGTTCTCGATGCCACCTGGCATCAGGCCCGCAGGCTGTTCCGCCAGACGCCCGCCCTTCGATCCCTGCCGAGGCTTGCGCTTCCCGTCCCCAAAAACCCCCGCGACCGCCTTCGCGACCAGCACCGCCCCGACGGCATGTCCACCATCGAAGCCGTCGCCGCCGCCGTAACCCTTCTCGAAGGTCATCATGTTGCCGAACCCCTGGAGCAGCTTTATGATGAAGTGGTGCGAAGGACAACAAGTTTGCGCTGGGGAATAAAGTAAAATTATTAATGCACCCCCAAACGATTTCACACCTGTCATGCCGGCGAAAACCGGCATCCAGGAATGTCGGCGATACTATACGGGAACAATATCCGGTAAACCATCCTTGTGCGTTTGGCCGTCGTGCAATGAGCCCTAAAGCCACAGTCGAGGACATTGAGTGCGGGCACGCCTCGGTGCAACTGCCACCATTTAGTTAAATAAAAATAATCCTGGATTCCCGCCTCCTCGGGAATGACACGACTATAAAACAATGTTGCCCTTTGCTATCTTGACAGGATACTGGGTTTCTCCGATTTGACGGCATAGGACTTCAATTGCCATGCATTCACCGGTCCGGCAATAAAAGCGCTTGCCTGCTTGATGTCCAGGCGATATAAGTTTTCTAAACGCCGCAAAGGAGGAATAACCATGAACAAAGAAGATGCCAGAGCATTCGCTTCGAAGTGGCTGCCGGCCTGGACGGGAAATAATCCTGAAAAGCTGGCGGATTTTTATTCCGATGATTGTTTTTACCTCGACCCGGCCATTCCCAGCGGCGTGCATGGCAAAGCGGAGCTTCTTTCGTATTTCAAAAAGCTTCTTGCGCAAAACCCCGACTGGATCTGGACGCAGATTGAACCCATTCCCCTGGAAGGCGGGTTTTTAAACAAATGGCTGGCTAAAATTCCCGTCGGCCGAAAAGTTATGGAATGCGTGGGCGTTTGCTTCGTTCAATTCGACAGCGAGGGAAAAATAAAGCGTAATGAAGTCTATTTTGACCGAAGCGCGTTGATTACGGAAATCTATAAACACAATAAGTCAAAATAAATGACGCGGGAAAAGAAACGGGAAATATCGTTGCGTTATATATAAAGGTATGAGACAATATATCAACCTCACATTATTTAAATCATTCACACAGCGTAAATATTGAAATGAATTTTCCAGAAACGTTAACCCAAACCAATGGAGGTGACGACGATGAAGGAATTGATTAAGTATATCTCTCAATCTTTAGTTGATAATCCCGATAAAGTGGAAGTAAATGAAATCATAGGTGATCAAACATCTGTCATTGAACTGCGCGTAGCAAAAGAGGATCTAGGAAAAGTGATTGGAAAGCAGGGGCGAACAGCCCAGGCCATCCGTACCATTTTGAGCGCTACATCCGCAAAAATGCATCGACGGGCCGTTATGGAAATACTGGAATAAATAAGGTTGAGGAGGCCGTCTGGTTTTTTTAACTTTACTCCTGCACCGGAAACGATGTAGGTTTCGCGAATGCAAAAAGAATCCAACTCTCTGCCTTCAGGCGGCCTGATGCAACGCGCGTGGCGCTGGTTTATGGTCGATTTCCTCGGCATTTTCCGGGAAATGCGTTCAAGCTACATACCGCCGCTCATGGTCTATCTGGCCGCCGGCGTCTCGGGTTTCACCGGCATCATCGAAAGTTTTTTCGTCAAGGAACAACTGGGTCTGTCAGCGGCATTTCTCGCCAGTCTCGGTTTTTGGGTTGGACTTCCGTGGGCGCTCAAAATGCCCATCGGTCATCTTGTTGACCTTTTCTGGCGTCGAAAATCGCTTTTCGTCTATCTGGGGGCGCTGCTGATGGCGGCAGGTCTTCTGATCATGGTGGGCCTCACAGGATATAAAGAGTGGATGGTCTCCATTCTTCCGCCGGATATCTGGTACATTGTCTCTTCCCTGATTTCACCGGTCGGTTTTGTGCTTCAGGATGTTGTAGCCGATGCCATGACGGTAGAGGCAGTGCCGCGGCATGACGAAAACGGGGAGCCTATTCCCGAAAAAGACCTGCAGCGGATGAACATCACGATGCAGACCCTGGGCCGCATCGCCATCATCGGCGGCAGTGCCCTGGTGGCGGGAATCGGCGGCTGGCTGGCCCAGACCATTTCATATGCTGTGATGTACAAGGTGTCCCTGCTGATCCCACTCGTCTCTGTGGCGGGGGTGACCCTTGGAGATGTTAATCGGATCATCCGTCGGCGTCAATACGTCCGCAGGGGGCTTTCCAGGCAGGACATTGACCGGATTCTGCACGCCGGAAATCCGGCACTCAAACCTGACTGGGCCATCCTGGGAGGCAGCGTAGCTTTCGTCGCCGCCAGTCTGCTTCTGGGGCTTTCGCAGTTTGCAGCTAAAATGGAGATCATCTTCGGCGTTTCGCTTGCGATCATCGGTTATCTGATCCATCAACTGCTTCGGGGGATTGATCCGGCCAAACGCCGGGAAATCATCGGGATTGCCATCATCGTTTTTGTGTTCCGCGCCATGCCCGCAATCGGCGCCGGCGTAAGCTGGTGGCAAATTGATGTGCTTCACTTCGATGAATCCTTCTTCGGCACTCTGCGGCAAATCTCAACCATCCTGGCCATCCTGGGCATGTTTGCCCTGCGGGGCTGGATGATCCGCCGGCCGATCCCTTACCTGGTTGTGTTTCTTTCACTCTACGGAGCGGTGATGACGATACCGTTTGTCGGGATGTACTACGGCCTGCATGAGTGGACCGAGAGCGTCTTCGGTTTCGGCGCCCGCACGATCGCCCTCATCGACACCATGGCGGATTCCCCCTTAGGCCAGGTGGCCATGATTCCCATGCTGGCATGGATCGCGCGCGAAGCCCCCGAGAATCAGAAGGCGACCTATTTTGCCGTGATGGCTTCTTTTACCAACCTGGCTCTTTCCGCCTCCAGCCTCGGCACTAAATACGTCAACCAGATATTCACGGTCGGACGCGGCAGTTATGGCGAACTGGGTCAATTGATGATCGCCGTAATCGCTGTTGGCCTGGTGATCCCCATCGGCACAGTCGTGATCGTTAATTTCTGGAATCGACCAAGAAACCAAGCGCCCGTTCTCTGAAACGGAAGGGGCCGCGAATACTGACTTTTTCCCCTGCGCTTCAATTTTTATGGCATCAGGATTGTTGTAAAAAGAACCGTTTAAGAAGATGAAATAATTCTCAAAAGCGTGAAGAAATAAATAAAAAGGCAGGAGGGGGCTGTCCGTAAGAAAGCCTCCTCCTGCATAACTGTTTGTGGGGGATTAATTGAGTCTACTTTTGTTTTGCAGGAGAACCTCCTCTTTGTATGATGCAATTAAACTCCGGCAAAAAGCTGTCTGCGCCATTTTATATCTCTGATCCACCATGACCTGGAAATTTTCTTGATCTTCAAGGGAAGGCATCTCCCGCACACGCGGGATAAAATTTTCCCCATCATCAGAAAATTGGAACGGCTTTTTTGCTTCCATATTAATCATCTCCACTTTTTTTAAAGTTCGCCTCATCTTAGCTTGCCTGCTTCGGCTTTTCTGCCGGATCAGCGTTTTGTTGCAGATTGACAAATGCTTCTAAATTCCGGTACTGCACGTCCGCGACTTCCTTAAGATCATCATACCCTTTCTTGTAAGTCTTCAGCCAGTCGTTGACAATCTTTTTTGCTTCTTCCGGAAACCAGGGTGATTGATCCAGGGAAACCCTGACCATCTTTTCCGTGTTTGCCTGAATCACCGTCATCGCATCGATACTGTTATCCATCGTGCTTTTGTAGGCACCGGTCATCTGCTGTATCATCGTTGTGTAATCTTTTCCTTTTGTGTAATCCATTTCGGTTTTACCTCTTCTTTGTTTTATTATAATATAACAATGATAGTCCGGTTAGCAAGAAAGCATGTTGCGATGCATCATCTGTTTAGATTTTTACCGGCATATTAACCGAACAATAGCATATAGTAATAACAAATATTTATATAAATATTAATTTATGACAGCACCCGGATGAAGCCCGCACGGGAAGATATATGTTGCGCCGCATCAGCACTTAACATTCAGAGCTTCATCTCGGAAAAGCCGTATTTCTCAAGCACTACACGGTAGGCACGAAGACCGGGGGACTAAAATCCGTAAACCAAGCCCCAAAGATAAATTCGAAACATACGGTACAAATGCCCCGTCTATAAAGGTTAAAAAGAATGCACGCCTCCAGTCCCCGCTCTCTCGAAACCGTTGCCCGGCTGCTACCTGCATCGGGACAACTACTTGATGAAGCATAAAGAAATCAAGAAAAGACATGCAACATAGTGAACCGCCTGCGGCGAACGGGTACTCAACACACTGGCTGGCCTTAAACCCGGCAACACGGATATGGCAGCGGCCAAACTCAGCACTCAGCAATAAACCAACGCCTGGACGAAAAAAAGCGCTCAAGAGAAATTTTTGATGACATGGCCGATAAGCTTGTCCCTTTTTCAAGACATGCTGATGCAATGTTCTAACCTGTCTATCGGCAAGTTCTCAAAATGCTTTATTGAAATGTTGTTGGATGTTTGTCTGTCGCGGAAGGACTCATGCCTGATCGATGAGACGCTGCGATCATTCCGGAAGACATTGATGATTCATCCCCATGTCTTTCAGGGCAGGATAACCAGTGGAATATTGCCTTCATACACAAGATCGTTGATCAGAAATTTCCTGAATATCTGATCCAGAAACATTCTTGAACCCCTTTGCACAACAATGAAATCATCTTTTTTATCCAAAATGATTCTTTTCAAATCCTGAAATCCGCTTTGGGCCTTATACATTTCATAAGCGGCCCCATATCGGTCGGAATATAACTCAGTCAGGTCTCTTAAGTATTTATCAGCATCATTCCAATCATCGCCGGTTTCTAAAACAGAAAAGAAAACAAGGTTCTTTATGCTATCCTTTCGGAAATTTAAAAATTTATTGAAGTCAATGATATTAAGCGGGTTGTTCTTCTGAACCGCAACATGAATGGTTTCCGGAGAACAGCATTCAGGATTCAGGGGCACGGCCACAATCAGGTTGTCAATGCCGTCAATGACTTTGACGGCTGCACTTCCGATAAAGAGTTTCTCTAATAATCCCTTTTTGCTCAAACCCAAAAACACAAGGTTATTGAATGGTCCCCGCAGGAACTTCCGCAGCTCGGGCACCAGCGGTTTTTCTGAAGAGAAAAAGCCAACCGACATCACGTTGGGTAAAACAGTTCCAGCTAAACGCCTCAATTGATCAAGAGCTTCCCGATTGGCAATTTTGGTGAGTTTTTTCTTGCTCTCATAGGGCGTCAAAGCGGGCAACATCACGACTGTGTTATGAACCAAGAGCATGTCTGCGCCGATGGTCTTGCTCCAATCGTATGCAAACGAAATAAGGTGTTCAGAATCAGACGATAAATCGACAAGGATGATGAAACGATTTTTCATAGATATCTCTCTTTCCAATGCCGCTAAGGTTTCCCCAAATTATCTGCACTCTTGTTTTCTTTACCCGGATAACAGTTATATTTTCTTAATTTCGGACTGACTTTCTAAGTTTTTGGCGCATTATACAAACTGCGCCGAATGGATTCACGATGCTCGGCGGCAACACTGCACGCTCTCTCGTCGTCAGCCGTCACCACCTCGGCCAGAGCGACGCCAACCTCCGCCTCACCGGCGGCAACAACATTGGCCCCCGCGTTACGCAGCGTCTGGGCGTCACGCAGATGCGCGCAACGGGCGATTACGTGTAAATCCGGATTGAGGTGGCGTGCCTGCCTGATGACCAGGGCGGCATCTTCAATATCCGCACTCAGGATCAGGCTTCCGGCCGTCGCGATGCCGGCCTCGTCAAGGGTTCCGGGTCTCAAAACATCTCCATACAGCGCATGGATTCCGAGATCGCGCAGCATCCGCACGGTATCGAGGTTGAGATCGATGACAGTGATTTCCACACCGCGTTCCGCAAGGAGACGGTGCACAATCTTTCCCACAGGTCCATAGCCGATCAGGATACAGCGATTGGGATTCAATGCCGGACGAGTTGAAATCACAGGAAGCGTCTGAGTGATCTTTCCCGACGATAACCGGCGAGCAAAGCGGTAAATATAAGGATTCAGGCCAATCGACAGAATAGACGCGGCTACCAGGGCGTTCCATCCCGCATCATTGATCAGCCCGAGACTGAGAGCAACGGTGCCAAGAATAAAGCTGAACTCGCCGACCTGCGAAAAAGCCGCTCCGACCGGAATGGCAATTGCCAGAGGCTGGCCGAGCAACCGGACGGTCAACGTGGCGGCCAGCGGTTTAACGACAATAACCACAAACATCACGGCCGCAATCACAAGGGGAACCTGAACAAGGCTGCGGGGATCAAACAGCATCCCGATTGAAACAAAAAAGAGCACGGCAAACGCGTCGCGCATGGGCAGCGCGTCATTGGCCGCGCGGGCGGCAAATTCAGAACGGCCGACGGCCAGGCCGGCGAGAAACGCGCCAAGCGCCATTGAAACCCCGAATATTTTGGCGGCGCCAACGGCGACGCCGATGGCGATAACCAGCACCGCCAGCGTAAAAAGCTCCCGTGAGCGGGTTTTAGCTATGCGTTCCAGCGTCCAGGGAATGATCCACTTGCCCAGCACGATCACGACTACCATGAGACCTGCGACCTTGAGCCCGGCCAGTCCCAGCACAACCCCGACGTTTTGCGATACCGCTTTATCCGGCGAAAAAAGGATCGGCAAAAGGAGTAGCATGGCGACTGTAAGAATATCTTCGACAACCGTCCAGCCGATGGCGATATGACCAATTTTGGCGTGGAGATCATGCCAATCGGCCAGCACGAGGGCCATCACCACCGTACTGGCAACCGAGATGGCCATTCCTAAAATGATGCCGGATATCCAACTCCAGCCCATCATGTGTAAAATTCCCGCCAGCGCCGCCGTGGACATTGTACTCTGGATCAGCGCACCCGGAATGGCCAGCCGCCATACAGCGACCAGCTCGCGCAGGTTGAAGCGCAATCCGATGCCGAAAAGCAGCAGGATGACGCCGATCTCCGCAAAATGTTCCGCACTCGCGCGGTCGGCGACAAACCCCGGCGTGAAAGGCCCAATCACAATTCCGGCCAGCAGGTAGCCGATAATGGGGGACAGCTTCAATCGATTTGCGAGATAGCCGAAAACCAGGGCTACTGCAAAGCCTCCGGCCAATGTCACCAGTACGCCGATTTCATCCATTTTCGACTCTTCTCCCGACTGTTGTTGAGCTTGCCGGTGGTTGATCTGCACAGGCCAGTTGTTTTGTTTTTTGTAGCATATGTTCGGTCAGAGTTCAGCCGTTTTTAATAAACCGGGGCGTATCTCACCGGCATGTATCGACTTCCTGGCCCTTAGGATAACACTTGATGAAAAAGCTTTTGCTTTGACAGTTTTTCACGCAGCGTTTTTCTTTCGCTGCCAGAAAAATATATGCGTTTACAAATTGTAATTTCCGGCTGCTTCCGGCTGATAGATGACTTCGTCAACCTTGAGCCTTCTGATGCCGGAGGGAACCGGCCATTCGATAATATTCCCTTTACGGTATCCGATAAGCGCTATTCCCAGCGGCGCGAGGATGGAAAGTTTATTCTCCGAGATATTGGCCGCTTGCGGAAACACGAGCGTGTAGGTCATCTTCTCGCCGGATTCTGTATCCGTAATACTGACCGTGGAATTCATGGTGATGACATCCTTGGGAATCTTTTTGGGTTCCACCAGCACGGCGCGATACAACTCCTTTTCCAGCAGGTCGATATTGACTTTGCTAAACTTGGGCGATGATCGCACACCCTCAATCAAATCCAGCAACCGATCCATATCAAATTTTGTAATGTGTATCGTACGATCTGCCATGATGAGGCCCCCTTTTTTAATCTCCCAAAACCGGTATTTTCAATGTTATTAGATGATAAAAACTGGTTGACGGTTACGACATGTTGACGTTTATTTTTTTACCAGACTGTTGCCACTATAGGCAAACCGAAGGCCCTTGTCAATCCAATAAAGGCCAATAAAGGCCAAGGGGCAAGAGACAAGACGGCAGCGGACAGTGCGAGGACCACTCTTTTTGGGTGGAAGGTTTTGTTTGATCCGGTTTTTCACGAAGGGTTTGCAACCGGGGTACGCGGCATTCCCATAACGCAATCCTCCTAGACCTAACAGCTTACAGTCTAGCAGCCTATTTATACCCAATCTCCGGTGTCAATTTCGTTTTTCCGCGCACAAAGGTACCGCTGCCGCGAGCTATTTCCTTTCCGTCTTCATCGCACAAAACCACTTCGGCAAAAAAATGGGCTTTAGTCAATGCCCGTCATTGTTGACATTTCGGCGCATTTGGATTATTCCAATGCGCGACATCGCAGGACGAACGTTTGTATTCAGTTTTATCCTGAAAATCACCACAATCCCTATCCGGTGGAGGCCCTTTATATGGATGCGATCTTGAAAAAAGCTTTGAAAGAAGAACGGCTCACCCTATCGGAATCGGAATCTCACAAATTATTAAAGCGTTACGGCGTGCCGGTCACAAGCAGTGTGGTAGTGACAAACGTAAAGGATGCGCTCGCGCAGGCACAAACGACCGGCTATCCAGTCGTCCTGAAAGGTCACGGCTCAAAACTCGCGCATAAAACGGAGCGCGGGCTCGTACGCATCAATCTGAAATCGCAGGCCGAATTGCGCCGGGCGTTTCATGAAATCGTCAAAGCGGCGGGCGCTGACGGCGAAGGGTGCCTGCTCCAGCCTTATGTCGAAGGCAAGCGGGAATTTGTCGCGGGGCTTATTCGCGACGCTCAGTTCGGACCGGTGGTGATGTTCGGCCTGGGCGGCATCTTTACAGAAGCTCTGGCCGACGCTTCCTTCCGCATCGCGCCGGTTGACGAAACGCAGGCGCGCCGGATGATTGAAGAGATTTCTTCCAAAAAACTCCTGGCCGCATTCCGGGGCGAAGCGGCCGCCAATACCGATCAACTGGTGAAAACCCTCGTGGGATTATCCAACCTCGGGCTTGCCGAGCCGGGCATCAAAGAAGTGGATATCAATCCGCTGATCATTACGCCGCGCGGCAAAGTGGTTGCGGTGGACGCGCTGGTGGTTCTCGATGAAAACAAGGCGCCGGCAAAACGTCCCGCCCGTGCTGATAAGAAAAAAGTTATCGCCGATATCGAAACGATGACGCATGCCCAATCCATCGCCGTGATCGGCGCTACACGCTCCACGACCGATGGATTTCCCGGCATCTTTGCCTGTATTGCCGCCTTCGGCTACGCCGGGGAACTTTATCCCATCAATCGCCATGCCGATGAAATACAGGGATACAAAGCCTATCCTTCGCTTACCGCCATTGGCAAGCCGGTCGATCTGGTGGTCGTATCCATCCCCGCGCCTTATGTTCCCGATGCGCTTCGGGACTGCGTTGCCTCCGGCAGCAGGAACGTCCACATTTTTTCATCCGGCTTTGCGGAAACCGGCGAAGAGGAAGGCATCCGCCTTCAGCGGGAGATTGAAACCATTGCTCTTGAGGGCGGCCTGAATATCATCGGACCCAATTGCATGGGGCTTCATGTCCCGTCGATGCGCATGGTGACCTGGGTGAAGCCATCCGAGATACCGGGCCCCGTGGCTTTTGTAAGCCAGAGCGGCGGCAACGCGCAGGACTATACAGCTTTTGCCGCCGAAAAGCTGGGCGTCCATTTCAGCAAGGTCTTCAGCTACGGCAACGCCCTGACCCTCGACAGCACGGATTTTCTGGACTATCTGGAACAGGACGACGAAACGAAAATCATCACCATGTATCTGGAAGGCGTCAAAGACGGCCGCAAACTGCTGGATCAGATTGCGCGTATCAACAAAACCAAACCGGTCATCATGATCAAGGCGGGGCTAACGGATGCGGGCGCGCGGGCCGTGGCTTCGCACACCGGGTCCATGGCGGGCGGCGAGAAGATCTGGAACGCCTTTTTCCGCCAGACCGGCGCCATCCGTGTCGAAACGCTCGAAGAAATGGCGGAAACAGCAATGGTGTTTGACCGACTGGGTACAGTCCGGGGACGCGGCGTAGCCGTCATCGGCACTGGCGGCGGCATCGGGGTTGCGGCGGCGGACGCCTGCTCAAAAGAAGGGCTCCATCTCGCGCCGTTCAGCGAGGGGCTTGTCCGTGAATTGCGCACTTTTATCCCACCGGCCGGAAACATGATCCGCAATCCCTTAGACGCTCATCTGATTCTCGTTCAAATGGACCTCCTCGGCAAAACGCTGGAGATGCTTTCGGCCCAGCCCTATCTGGATATGTTCATTATTTCGCTGCACCTGGACTGGCTCTTCAGCCGGAAATTCGGCGAGGTCACCCGCGAGCTTGCCCGATATATCGCCTGCGAAGCGCGCAAGCATACGGACGGAAAACCCCTCGTTGTCGCCGTTCGACAGTTCATACCCGCCGATCCGATCCGGCAAACGATGACCGATGTCAAATCGATCCTGCTTGAGGGCGGCGTGCCGTTTTTCAACAGTATTCCCCAAGCGGCATCCGCCCTGGGGAAAATGGTAAAATATTATGAATTTCAAGCGAATAAGACCTGATTTTACTCATTATAGTCTCCTGAAATATCCCGGTTAGATAAGAGGCGGGACACGTCAGAATTCCACATAATTTATATTGACTTTCGGTCAAAATTGGAATTATAGTCACATGGCGTAAGCAAAAGAAGCTTCGCCAGGAACAGATCAGAAGAAGGTCGAATTCTCTCACAGTCGTAACATCGTCTTTTGTTCCCATTAACCGGCGGAGAAACCGAATCAGGACTCAAAGCCATTCATGAATGAAGCGGACGTATTATACGTTTGAAATATCACATCACTAAAGAAGGGAGTTAGTTATGGGTAATTTATTAGTAAACACTCGCGATCAGCAGTTTGCAATTTTCGAGCAATTTGGCATGGACAAAATTTTTGCATCGGAGGAATACGGAGGATATTCCAAAGATGACATTACGATGATTTTGAGTGAAGCCGAAAAGATGGCCGTCAATGTCATCTTCCCGACTCTCAAAGAAAGCGACCACGAAGGTTGTACGTATAAAAACGGTGTTGTCACCGTTCCCAAATCTTTCCATGCCGCATTTAAAACATATCGTGAAGCAGGCTGGATCAACCCGATGGATTCTCCCGATGTCGGCGGCCAGGGCCTGCCCCACATGGCCGGTTGGGCCTGCGCGGAAATCTTAAGCTCCGCCAACTATGCATTCGGCATGTACGGCGGCCTGACCCACGGCGCAGCCAACATGATCAATACTTACGGCACCGAAGAACAGAAAAACAAATACATGTTCAAAATGTTCACCGGCGAATGGGGAGGCACGATGTGCCTGACCGAACCGGGCGCGGGTTCCGACGTCGGCGCTTTGAAAACCACGGCCAAACGTCTTCCGGACGGAAAATTCCTGATCACCGGCACCAAGATCTTCATCTCCTCCGGTGAAAACGACCTGTTCCCCAACATCGTTCATCCCGTTCTGGCCCGCATCGAAGGCGACCCGGCCGGCACCAAAGGCATCTCCATTTTCATCGTTCCCAAATTCCGCGTCAATGACGACGGTTCCCTGGGTGAAAGAAATGACGTGAACTGCGGCGGCATCGAACACAAAATGGGCATCAAAGGCTCCGCCACCTCTACGCTGAATTTCGGTGAAGACGGAAAGTGCATCGGCGAACTCCTGGGTGAAGAACGCTCCGGATTGAAGGTCATGTTCCAGATGATGAACGAAGCGCGCCTGGGCATCGGCATGCAGGGCGTCTGCCTGGGCTCGGCCGCTTTACAGCATGCGGTGGCCTATGCCAAAGAACGCGTTCAGGGCGTTCCGGTCTGGGAAATGATGAACAAAGCCGCCAAACCCGTTACCATCATCAACCACCCCGACATCCGCAAGAAACTCATGTGGATGAAATCCCATGTGGAAGGCATGCGCTCGATGATGATTTTCATCGCACATTGCATGGACATGAGCAAGATTTCCAAGACCGAAGAAGAAAAAGCCAACTGGGAAGGCTTCATTGAACTGCTCACCCCGATCATGAAAGCCTACTGCACGGACAAAGGTTTCCTCATCTGCTCGATGGCGATGGATGTTTACGGCGGATACGGCTTCTGCTCCGAGTATCCGGTGGAACAGTTCACCCGCGACGAAAAGATCGCCACAATTTATGAAGGCACCAACGGCATCCAGGCTCTCGACCTGGTGGGCCGCAAGCTCGGACAGCGCAAAGGCGCAAACGTCATGAACATGGCCGGCCTGATCCAGAAGGGCATCGCCAAAGCCAAAGCCGTTCCCGAGTTCGCCAAGACCGCCGCTTATCTGGAAGAAGCCTCCAACGCATTGTTCGACCTGACCATGTTCTTCGCCGGCGCCGGCAAAGCAGGCGATTTCCTGGCTCCGATCTACAACGCCTGCAAGTTCCTCGAAATCATGGGCGACGTGGTCGTCGGCTACTTCCTGCTGGATGCAGGTCTCATCGCGAATGAAAAACTCAACGCGATGTACGAAGCAAAAGGTCTCACGACGATCGGCAAGCAGAAAGGTTTCCAGAGAGAAGATCAGGAAGCCGCCTTCTACGCCGGCAAAGTGGCTTCGGCCAAATTCTTCGCCAATGAAAACCTGACCACCGTCAAAGCGCGCTGCCTGGCCGTCAAAGACGGCGACAAGAGCGCTCTGGAACTGGTTGACCTGGGATTCACGGTCTAATTTAAGATAAGGTTCAAGGACCAAGGTTCAAGGTTCAAGGTAAAAACAATAACGGCCATCCGGTATTCGCACCGGGTGGCCGTTTCTGTTTTTTCACCTTTTACCTTGTTCCTTGGACCTTGAACCTTTTTAGAACACTTTCTTATACAGCGCCGTCACTTCGCCGGGATCCGAAACGGGCCGGGCGTTGAAGAGGGCGGCCGTGTCGCAGATGGCGTGGAATCCGGCCAGATCAAGACCGTCTTCCGGCACACCGACGTCGCGCAGGCGCATGGGGTGGCCCGCTTCTTTCATCAGTTTTTCGATAGCGTCGGCGGCGGCCACTGCTGCGGCCTTGTCATCCATTCCGGCCGTATTGACGCCCATCGCCTGAGCAACCAGCGCCAGCTTGTCGGCGGCAAAATCCACATTGAAGCGCATGACTTCAGGAAGAACGATGCCGCAGGCCGCGCCGTGAGGAACATTATAGAGAATACCGACGGTGTGAGCCATGGCATGAGCCAGGCCGACCTGGGCGATGGTGAAGGCCCAGCCAGCCATCGTCGCCGCGACTTGCATCTTGTTCCGGGCCTTTGCGTCTTTGGG
This sequence comes from Smithellaceae bacterium, assembly GCA_963682105.1. GTDB lineage: Bacteria > Desulfobacterota > Syntrophia > Syntrophales > Smithellaceae > UBA8904. The sequence goes on along the minus strand of OY821638.1, from coordinate 3,723,587 downwards.
ATCAGCCATCACTTTGGGCAGATTTTCTTTAATGATGCGGATGGCATGAAGCGCCTGACCATCGCAAATGGGCTGCGCCAGAATGCTGGTCAGAGCCTCAACCGCGTGTGTCATGGCGTCCATGGCCGTCGATGCAGTAAGCCCCGGGGGCAGCGTCATCGTGAACTGAGGATCGAGGATGGCGGTATTGGGGATAATCCGCGGATCCACCAGGAACACTTTCCGCCCGGCTGTCTTGCTTTTTATGACGGCGATGCTGGTTACTTCGCTTCCGGTGCCCGATGTGGTTGGAATAACGATATGCGGAATCTGCGGTTCCAGAAGGCGGTTCAGGGCGATGTGTTCGTTGGCCTTGCCACCGTTTTTCAACGTCACGCAAACCGCTTTGGCCGTATCGATGACGCTTCCACCTCCGACACTGACAATACAGTCCGCTTTGAGGTCACGGGCAACCGCGGTTGCCGCGTCTACGATATCCAGGTCCGTATCCTGCGCAATGTTGTCGAAGACGCCTACGCAGAATTCGACCAGTGCGTCCTGAACCTTCCGGGCCAAGCCGGCTTTACGGACTCCGGCGTCCGTCAGAATGAGGGCGCGTTTGCATCCCAGATTCACGACTTCTTTATAAATGGCGTGCAGCGTTCCGCGACCCGATATAATGTTTGTCGGGCAATTATATTGGACCATGGAGATCTTGGTGTCGTCGGAAATTGCGGTCATCGTGAAATTGCTTTCGACCGCCGCAAAAGAGTTGACATGAAGGCGCTTAATCTGTGTGTACTCGGCAAGACCCGCTGCACCCAGTTCCCTGCCCACACCGGACTGTTTGTATCCGCCGAAGGGACAGAAATCGGCGAAGATGTGATAGTTATTGATCCAGACGGTTCCTGTCCGGATTTTTTCCGCCACGCGAACCGCACGGGTGTTGTTGGTGGAGAATACGCCGCCTCCCAGGCCATAGACCGAATCATTGGCGATCGCGATGGCTTCGTCGTCGCTTTCGTATTTGATCACGCAGACAACCGGCCCGAAGATTTCCTCCTGGGCAATGCGCATGGAATTCTTGACGTCGGCGAAAATGGTGGGGGCGTAATAGTAACCGCCTTCCAAACCGGGCAGCGTGACACGCTTGCCGCCGGTGATCAGTTTAGCGCCTTCCTCCCGACCCAGTTTGACATAACTTTCCACCGTTGCCAGTTGAGCCGCGTTGGCCAGCGGGCCCATATGGCTGTCGGGCAGGAGCTGGTACCCCACCCTGATTTGTTCCGCGCGCTTTTTCATTTTTTCAACGAATTCATCATAAATCTTTGCCGGAACCAGCACACGGGTTCCCGATTCGCATACCTGCCCCTGATGGAAGAAGGTTCCGAAGCAGGCGCCGTTGACGGCCAGTTCGATATCCGCGTCATCCAGAATAATATTGGCCGACTTGCCGCCCAGTTCCAGGGTGACTTTCTTGACTGAATCAGACGCCATTTTCATGATTTCACGGCCGACTTCGGTGCTGCCGGTAATGGCGATTTTATCCACATCGGGATGCGTGCAGAGGTACTTGCCCAGCGCTCCGCCCGGCCCGGGCAGAACGTTGATAACGCCTTTGGGGATACCTGCCGCTTTGGCCGCTTCGGCGATGATCAGCGCCGTCAGGGGTGTGGATGTGGCCGGTTTCAGGACGATGCTGTTACCCATAATAATGGCAAGGCCGATTTTCCAGAAGGCCATGCTGGCGGGGAAATTCCAGGGGACGATGCCCACGCAGACACCAATGGGTTCCCGGCGAATCCACTCCCGGCCGGGAGCAAAGACATTTCCTGAATAAGGAATCTCCTCTTGCCACGGAAAGTCCCGGCTGGCGTAATATCCGAGGTTGCGAAGCATTCCGGCGCCCAGCATGCCCCAGAACTTGGAGAGTTTAATGACATGTCCGGCGTCCTGAGATTCCGTGATCGCCAACCGCAGCGTTTGCTGAGACACCTGATCGGCAAAATCATATATTTTCTCCGCGCGCGCGGTCGGCGTTAATCCGCTCCAGACGCCGCTGTCGAAGGCTCTTCTCGCCGCCGCAATGGCCGCTTCCACATCCGCCTTGCCCGCTTTGGCCACCGTGGCAAAAGGAGCTCCCGTCCCCGGATCAAGAGTTTCAAAAACCTCACCGCTTGCCGCATCTACAAACTCTCCGTCGATAAACAGCTTGTAATGATCCATTTCCACCCTCCTTCACTAAAATTGTTTGTTTTTCAGTTATTCAAACTGTCCTTAAACAGAACAAATGCATTCCAAGCGGTAAAACGGAAATTTTTTGACGACCCATGATTCGACTGTTCATATATGTTGATGTAAAACGACTGTCAATATTAAGGAGTGTTTTACTAAAAATACCGTTTTATGGTAAAACACTTTTCTGTTTTCCATAGAAATGAAAAAGAGGCGCAATCCGAATGCGTCGACGTTTTGAAAATAATATAAGAGGTTAATACTATGCAGACCAAGGATAAAGCAGCCGGCGCCATTCTTTCGTCCTTCCCGACATCGGAGGCATGGAGGTCATTTTCCCAAAACACCGATAATCGGATTACCACCGATGCATTTCTCGCCTATGCCGTCCGCTCGGGCCTGATTTCATCGGCGGATATTACATCTCTGGAAAACTTCATTTCAGAAAACGCGGCAAAACAGCCGGGCTTTGAAACGCCCAGGAATCTTGATTTCGAGGAACTGCTGGACAAAAAAGAGGAGCTGCTTCGCATTCCCCTGTCCCTTCGGGCGCTCGCGGAACGCATCAACGCCCTTCTGTCTGAAAAACAAATCGCCCTGCCGAAGATCACCAACACGATGCTGACACGCCTTAAAAAGGAACCGGTCGATACGGCCTACAAGCAGAATGTCCTGCGCAGCTTTGCTTTCTGGATGGGGCATGAACGGCCGGATATCGCCCGCAGATGGCACTATGACGCCCTTCTGGCCGTCTGCAGCAGGGGACGGCAGACGGAGAATTACCGGGAAGGCGCGCGCATCGGCTTTGCGCTTTACAGCCGCGGCGACGTGATTGACCATGAGCTTCTGGGCTGGCTGCGAAAGACCATCAAAACCTATATCGATCAATCCATCAGCCGCTTTTCTTACGGACGCTGGGGCAAAGTGCGCACGCACGACATCACAACGTTTTATGTGGATTTCCCCAAGGAAGACGCATCGACCGATCTGGCGGCCTATACGCAGTGCCTGCGCAGCGCCGTGTCACTGTCCCACCAGATGGCCATTCGCTGGGCGCTGTCCGGCTACAGCACTCAAAACCGTTTTCTGTCCATTGCGATTGTTGTCGGAGAATTCGCCGGTCTCGATAATCATCTCCTGCCGCTGCTCAACGCCAAGCTGCCCGATGACCCGGTCATCCGCCTGTCCGATATGGCCAGGCAGTGTGTGCTGATCAACGACATCCGGGTCGTGCTTTGTTCGAGACCCACGGAAATCACTCTTTTCAACGGTGAGGCTTTAAGCATCTGGTGGATTGAAGCCTTCTGGAGCACGCTTTATTTTGATTTCGTCTCCGAACTGCTTGACGACCCCATCTTGCAAAACAAGGAAGCTTCCATCAAAAAACTCAACCGGATGCTCTGGCCTGATGCGGATGAACCGCGCACCGCCCCCGGCTGTCCGGAGGACTCCAATGCCGTCGCCGTGTTTTTCAAATGTCCGAACAATTCTCTTTTAGGCGTCGAGATCGCCAAAACGCTCTACTATCGGCGGCGGTTTGCCGAAGCGCTGGAAATCCTGCGTATTGTGCTGTCGATCAATCCCACGGACGTGATTGCGCGAACGCTCCGCATGATTTTGCTGCGGAGCATTGCCATCGACGTTTCCACGGTAGAAGCCGCCGAAGGATTATTCCGTCAGGCCGCAAGAGAAGCTCAGTTTATTCAGGCTAATTGTGCCTGTGAATCGGAGGACTTCTACTGTGAATACGCGGTGGTCCATCTGGCCAGGGCCATGTTCATGGTCCGGCAGGCACGGACCCGTCGAAAATCCCTTGCCGGCGCTGCGGCGCTTGCCTCCATGAAAAAAGACGTTTTTGATGCTCTGGATGCAGCCGACGGTCTTTTTGAACATGCGCTCGTCGTTTCGCCTTCCGGCATCCGCTCATCGTATCTCTTAAGCAGCGTGCGGCTGATTAAATCCATTCTGCAAAGCGACGAGGACATTTTTATCAACCCGGCAAAACCGCTTACGGTGCAGGCCGGGGTCCGTCGCAACCTCACGGTCAACATCCACTGGCAGATCGGCTTCCGCCGCTCCGACCTGCCTGAAGCCCTTCAAAACGATCTGGCCAAAAGACTCATGGTCGCCAAAGGCGTCTTTCACGACGACGCTGTCGCCCTGCAAAGCTATCGTCCCACCATTTATTTCTGTCACGCCGTCGCCATGTGGGACCTTCTGCCTGACAGAAACGAAGAAGCGGTTCAAAGAACCAGGTGGGCCATCCTCAAGGCCATGGAAATCGCCGAAAGCGTAAAAAAAGACGACGTCTGTATTTACGCCTATACCCGAACCTACGGAGAGATGATTCCACCCGATGAATTTCTCCGCCATCTCGAAACATGTCTGGCTCTGATCGACAAAGAAATTGCTCAGGCGGACCTCAAACCCAAAAACAAATCCGCAGCCCCGGATAAAAAAATACCACTCTGTCTGATGACGGTGAATTTTTGACGGACGGGTGCAATACACGTTTCCTGCGCCTGACGTCGATTCTGATAGCTTTCTAAACGAAAGAAAAGCAGAAAAAATTCAGTTTGCCGGCCGTTATGCCGATTATTTATAGACCATGTCCTTTTTTGGAGCTAATATGAAAGCGACATTGAAATGTTCCCCTGCATGTTGATCTGATTCTGAAGCTTAAAAAAGTTACATCGGGCGCCCCCGCAGAGTCGCCCGGAGACATTTTCCAAGTAAATAATTATATTGGTTTTTGGATATTCACATGAACCAAAGACGCAAGACCGACCAGGCACGTCTGGAAAGCCTGGTCAGAATCGGCCAGTATGATGCAAAGTCGTTGCCGGATTTGCTCGACTACGCGCTTGATGAAATCATCGCGATGACCAGAAGCAAAATCGGCTACATCTTTTTTTATAATGAAATCACAAAGCAATTTACCATCAATACGTGGTCGAAAAGCACCCTGGAGATGTGTAAAATTCCGTCGCCTCAAACCGTCTACGATCTGGACAAAACGGGCCTTTGGGGCGAAGCCGTCCGTCAATCAAAACCTATAGTTATTAACGAATTTCGATCACCAGGTTTTCCCGGGAGAGGCTTTCCGGAGGGACACCCTCCCCTTCGACGGTTTATGACGATACCAGTATTCAGCCAGGGCAGAATTGTGGCCGTTTTGGGTCTGGCCAATAAAAAAACCGCCTATACGGATGCCGATGTTCATCAAGTCGCCCTGATGATGGATTCCATCTGGCCGATTACCCGGCGACAAGAAGACGAAGATGAGCTTGCACTGTCGCGTCAGGCGATTCAACGGGCCCTCGAAGCGATGCCTGCTGAACTTTTCCGCAAAGAGGCAAGTGGTCCGGACAACAGCCTCTCCGGCGCCTCTAAAGATACTGCCATTTTGAGCAAGAATCTGCTCAAGATCGCCCGTCTGGCTGCCATTGCTGAAGCCTCAGAAGATGCGATCATCGGTACGGACATCTATGGCAACGTCACGGACTGGAACAACGCCGCAGAGAAAATTTCCGGCTACAAAGAAGAGGAAATTCTCGGCAAGCCTCTTTCAACGCTTGTTCCACCTGATAAGCAAAACGAGATTGACGCTATCGCGGCGGCCCTCAGGGCCGGACAAAATATCTCTTCTCATGAAATCCGATGGCTGCACAAAAGCGGCGGGTCATTCTATATTTCCTTAAGCGTATCACGTATTCTGGATAAAAAGGGACAGGCGGCGGGACTTTCCATCATCGGCAGGGACATCACGGAAAAGAAAAAAAGCGAAGCGGATCTGGAACGATACCGGAATTTCATCGAAAATATCAGCGATGGCTGCTTCGAAATCGACATGAACGGCAAAGTAACCTATGTCAATGAAGTCATTGAAAAGCGCATGGGCTATATGCAAGGGGAATTAATCGGCGCCAGCAGCCCGGTTTACGCCGGCGCCAGCGAAAATCAACGTCTGTTCGACGTCTTCAGGCGAATCTATGATACCGGAGAATCCGCGACCATCGATGACTTCATCGTCCGGGATAAGGTCGGCGCGACACGCTATATCTCCATGACGGTTTCCCCGATACACGACGCAGAGGGCAATCGTGTTGGTTTTCGGGGAACAACCCGGGATGTCACGGAAAAAAAGCGGACCCAGGCCGCACTTGAACAAAGCGAAGCGCTTTATCGGAGCATATTTCAGCACAGTAAAGCCGTCATGCTGCTGGTCGCCCCCCAAACCGGCGCGATTATCGATGCTAATCTGGAGGCCTGTTCCTATTATCGATACTCGCGCGAGAAGCTGCTGAGCATGACTCTCTCGGATCTTTCCGCCCAGACCGATGAAGAAATCGGAAAAGAAATGGCAAGGGCAAAAAGAGAAGAGCGCAGCCAATGTTATTTCCAGCACCGTCTGGCCGGCGGCGAAGTAAGATCGGTGGAAGTTTTCAGCGGGCCGGTGGAAATCGGCGGCAAGGAACTGCTTTTTTCAATTATCCATGACATTACGGAAAAGAAAAAGGCGGAAGAATCGCTTCGCCGCAACGAGGAAAAATACCGTTCGATTATGGAAAGCATCATGGAGGGATATCTCGAATACGATCTGAAAGGCAACATCACTTTTGCCAACGACGCCGCCTGCACAATGTTAGGCTATCCCCGTGAAGAAATTCTGAGCATGAACTACAGCCAGATTGCTTCTTCCCAGGCGGTGAAAATCTTCGATCAGACCACGAGAGATATCACTGCCACAGGAGCTCCCCGCAAACTGGTTGACTTTGAAATCATCCGCAGGGACGGCAGCAGGCGCATCCACCAGCTTAACCTGTCTTTGATCCGCAACGCCGAAGGAAAACCGGCGGGCGTGCGGGCGATGGGACGGGACGTCACGGAACTGAAATGGGCGGCGGAAGCCTTAAGGCAAAGCGAGGAACGCATCCGCCTTATATTCCGAAACATTCCGGTGCCGACGTTCGTCTGGAAAGCCCAGCACGATCAATACATCCTGTCCGAATTCAACAGCGCAGCCTTCCAGTTTGCAGGCGACAAAATCATTGATTCACTGGGCAAACCGGCGGAAAAGTTTTTTACCGGCATGCCGCAAATCGCCGCTGACATCGCCAGATGCATGGAGCAGAAAAAAAATTCAGAGAATCAGTTCTGGTATAATTTCGACGACCGCTCGGAAAAGCGCTACGTCATCGTGAAATACGCCTTTGCCCCGCCGGACAGCGTACTGATGCACGTCAATGACATCACCGGCCAGAAACGCGCCGAGGAAAACCTGCAATTCATCAGCATTCATGATTCGCTTACCGGTCTGTTCAACCGTTTTTATTCCGACGCGGAGATCAACCGTCTGGCGGCAAGCCGGATGAGGCCGGTCAGCATCATTGTCATTGATCTCAACAACCTCAAAAAAATAAACGATGAATCCGGTCACGCCATGGGCGATCTGTACATCAAAAATACGGCCAATATCCTGAAGCAGACCTTCCGCCCCGAGGACATGATTGCACGCATCGGCGGCGATGAGTTCCTGGTGTTGCTGCCGCTGGTGGATGAAAACATCTGCGCGCAGGCCGTCGAACGCCTGAATGAATATATCCGCCTTTTCAATCAGGAAAGTGAATTTCCGATCAGCCTGTCCGCCGGATCCGCCACCGCCCAGGCCGGAGACAATCTGCTGGAACGCATCCGGGAAGCGGACAAACGGATGTATGAGGAGAAGGCTATCTTCAAGGCCTCCACTGATCCGCCGCTGCGCCACTAAAACAGCCGGTGATCGTCCTGTCCGGCATACGGATTAACTTTTTCCGGACAAATGCCGCAAGACGAGTGTTTCATATCTTTGTTCAGTTAACGATTCAGATGAACAAACAGATGTCCAACGGAGGTGGTCATGAACAGAAAAACGACAAAAAGAGCCATCGCTTTGTCGGGCGGAGGCCCGGCGGTGGGAATTGAGATCGGCGCACTGAGAGCGTTTGAGGAAAAGGGAATCGATTTTGACATTTTTTCGTGTGCCTGTGTGGGAAGCTGGGTGGGCTGCCTGTACAACAGTTTGCCGCCCGGACCGGACCGACTGCACAAAGTGGAAGAGTTTTTCTTCGATAAAATCTTTATTCCCGACGACATCTATGAAAGCTTCCCTATTTGCTACAAAGTCTTCCGGATGAATTATTTCGGCGACGCCAGAAAATATCTGGAAAAATTATTCAGCCCTGATACGTACCGGCATCTGCTGCTGCCGGAACGGATTGCCGCATATTTTCGAAACCTGGCGACAAATCCTCCGAAAACAACGGATGAAATCAACTGCTGCCTTTCCGAGGGCATGGCGCTGCACCCTTTCTTCCGATTCCTCTGCGAAATGAATTACAAGGTCGCCAAAAGCGGCGTTGCGGGTCTGGTCGCAAGCAGCGACTTCGTCGAGCAGAACATCGATATGGATACTCTTTTCAAAAGCGACAAACTCGTTTATCTCAATGCCTACAATATGACGAAAGCTTCGCTGGAGCGATTTCTCAATCGCCGTCATCACAAAGAATACCGTCCGATCTCCGCCGACGCTTTGATGGCCGGCTCCAGTGTTCTGGAATACACACAGAACCGGACGATCGGCGAAAGTCCCGACAAATACTGCGAAGGAGCCGTCATCAATACCGTGGAACTCGGGACGCTTGCGGAACATGACCATAAAGATGAAATTGATGAAATCTGGGTGGTGAAGATTACCGATTATCAGCAAGTCAGGCCACCGCGAAATCTGATTGAAGCGTCGCTGATCGCCGTGATGCTACCCTTTGATACGATCTCCGACGACGACATCGAAATCTTCGCAGATCATTTACGGCACAGCGCGGACAAGGAAAAAGCCACGCTGATTAAAATTCACATGAATTACGGAGCGGTCAACTACCACTGGAGCCACGCCAATCTGCGCGAAGGCATCAAAACCGGCTACGAAGGCACCCTCAAAGCCATCGAGGAGTATGAGCGGCGGAAGATCAAACCGGCTCGTCGCAAAAAAGAACAAGAACCGGTGATCGACTTGCTGGCATCCCCCAAAGCCAGGCGCGCCGCCCGGTGGCGATAAGATGCGGCCGATTCCGAAGGCTCAGATTCGCCGCCTTGCCAGCGCAAACAAACCGATCATGAAACCTGACACCGTCATCAGCATCATGGTGGCGGGATACCGGACGGCCCAGACGACCGGGGTAAGAATTCCCCTGGCAACCGGTTTGAGAAAGTCATGGCGCTCAAGCAACGCGGCCAGAGGTCCGGAGGCGGCGTAGTACAGGCGCGAAAGCAGCCTGCCAAAACGATTGTTGATCAAATACCGGTCCCGAAAATTCCGAAGCGTCGCCAGTTGATCATCGCGGCCGGAACCCGCCATCGCCAGGGTGATAAAGCACCGGACCGCCTCTTCATCATCCGCCTGCAGACGCATCACCATCACATCCTCGCTCACGCCATTGTGACTGAAACCGGCAATGACGATTCGTCCGTCCGCCTGCAGGGCGATCGCCTGTCCGTAGTCTGTGCCGTTTCCCGATCCATTCCAGGTAAAAACACCGTCCGCACCGAAAGAGGCATCCAGGGCTCCGTCACCATGAAACCGCACAACCAGTACATTATCGGTTGCGGCCTGGATGTAACCGGTAATCACGATTTTGCCGTCTGCCTGGAGCGCCAGCCCCAGGCCATAGTCATTTCTTCCACCTGCATCGCCGTAAAGGACAACGCCGCCCGCCCCGAATGACGTATCCGGCGCACCGCCGGGAGTCAGTTGCAAAAGCAGCACATCGTAGGCGGACCCGTTGGTCTGTGCTCCCAGGACGACTATCCGGCCATCCGAACGCAGTGCCAACGCATTGCCGTAATCATAATTGTCGCCGGCGCCGCTGTAAGTGAAAATGCCGCCGGCGCCGAACGTTGCGTCCAGACTGCCGCCGGCGTTAAGCCTGAAAACCAGAACATCGTCTTTCGTGTCAACAACCGTCGCTCCGGCTACAACGATTTTACCATCCGGTTGAATCGCCAGGGCAAAAGCCCGGTCCATGCCGCCAGGGCCTGCATATCTGAAGCTTCCGCTGCCGCCAAAGCTTGTGTCCGGATTCCCTTCGGCAGTGAATCGCAAAACCAGCGCATCCTGATTGACACCGTTGGATGACTCCCCTGCAACCACAATCCGTCCGTCGGATTGAACCGCCACACCAAAACCAATGTCCGTTGCAGAACCGGGTGAACTGTAAGTGACTTTGCCGCCTGTTCCGAAAGATGCATCGGGTGTTCCGTTGGCGTTGTATCGCAAAACCAGAACATCCCGCTGGCTTCCTGTGTAGGTATAGCCGACGACGACAATTTTTCCATCCGACTGAAGGGCCAGGCCCAGACCCCGGTCATTGGCGCTCCCGTTATACAGAACATACCCGCCGGCCCCGAAGCTTGCATCGAGAGATCCGTCGGGATGGTAGCGAACAAGCAGCACGTCTTCATTAACGCCGTTGTAGCTGTATCCCAGAACAACGATCCGGCCGTCGGCCTGGATCGCCGTTTCAACGCCCCGGTCCCGCGCATCGGCGCTGTTATTGAACAAAACATAGCCATAGGGATCATTAAAAGAGTTATCCAGCGTTCCGGGAGAGGCCGTCGCTGCAACCGCTGTAAGAGCCATCAAAATCAAAACGGCGGAAATCGATGTTTTCAATCTTTCGATGTCCATGAAAGCTCCTTTATTTGCCGCAAGAATCTCAGCCGTTTGTACATCAGGCCGGCGTAAAATCAAACAATTAATATTGAATATGATCCAAATTCATGTTTAGTGTTCCCCGAAAGTGAAAAAAACTGTCATGAATAAAATACCCGGGCCTTCCGAAATCGATTTCAATGATGAATTCCAGTGCGCGCTAACCCTGATGGATGAAACCTCGAAAAACATCCTGATTACGGGACGGGCAGGCACGGGGAAATCCACTCTGCTGAAATATTTCCGGGAAAACACCCGGAAAAAAGCCGTCGTTCTGGCGCCGACGGGTGTTGCGGCCGTCAACATCGAAGGGCAGACGATCCATTCTTTTTTTCATTTCAAGCCCAGCGTCACCCCCTCGTCCATCAAACGCAAAAAGAAAACGCAACAGGACAAGCCGACCTTATACAAAAAGCTCTCGACCATTGTGATTGATGAAATTTCCATGGTGCGGGCCGATTTGCTCGACTGCATCGATAAGTTTCTGCGGTTCAACGGGCCGGATGAACACATGCCGTTTGGCGGCGTGCAAATGATCTTTATCGGCGATCTGTATCAGCTCCCGCCGGTTGTCACTTCGGCGGAGCGGGAAATTTTTAAAAGCCACTACACCACCCCCTATTTTTTCAGCGCGAAGGTCTTCGAATCGCTGGCGATTGAGTTTGTCGAACTGGAAAAAGTCTACCGTCAGAAAGACGATGAATTCATCCGTCTGCTCAACACGATCCGTAACCGGTCGGTCACGGATGAAGATCTGGCCCAATTCAACAGGCGTTGCCAGCCGGATTTCGAAGCGCCGGAAGGAACCTTTTATCTGTCGCTCACCAGCACCAACGATCTGGCTGATGCCATCAATGAAAAACGACTCGCCGAATTGCCCGGTAAGGTTTGGAAAGCCACGGGCGTCATCGAGGGCGATTTCGGCAAGGAGTATTTGCCGACGGCCGTTGAGCTGAAACTGAAAAAAGGGGCGCAGATTATGCTGCTCAATAACGACTCTTTCGGCCAGTGGATCAACGGCACCATAGGCGTGATCCGCAAATTCGAAAACGACGGTGAAGGTGAAGACGTCATCGTCGCCGATCTCGACAATGGCGATACGGCGCGCATCACACCCTACACCTGGAAAATTTATCGTTTCTTTCTGGATAAAGAAGAACTGCATTCCGAGGAGGTCGGATCTTTCAAGCAATATCCCGTTCGGCTGGCATTCGCCGTCACGATTCACAAAAGCCAGGGGAAAACGTTTGAAAATGTGATCATCGACATCGGCCGCGGCACCTTTGCTCACGGGCAAATGTATGTGGCGCTTTCACGCTGCACAACGCTAGACGGCATTATCCTCAAGCAGCCTCTTAAAAAGAGCCACATTCTGATGGACTGGCAGGTGGTGAAATTCCTCACCGGCATTCAGTATGCCCAGTCGGCAAAATCGCTGAGCCGCGATGACAAGCTGCTGATAATTCAAAAAGCCATTGACGAAAAATTGGATATCGAAATTCTTTATCTGAAAGGCCAGGATGAAAAGTCACGCCGAACCATTCGCCCTCTCCGCGTCGGCAATATGGAATATAAAGGATATCCCTATGTGGGAATGGAGGCCTTTTGCCTGGCGCGCAGCGAAAAACGCATTTTTAATGTCGATAAAATACTGGATATTTCGACTTCTCCCGATTAATCTTCCATCCAATCTTTCCCATCAGCCAAAGATTGATTAAACTGGTCAATTTTTCCTGAAATCATTCAAAATGACCTGTTCACTTGCTCAAAAAAGGTTACACCGTTTGTAGCAATCATCGCATTTTCTGAAATAAAAGAATCTTATCTCACCGGTAGAATAGGTTGATAATTTATCTAATATATAGATAACATTAGCATATTCACACAGAGGCCCTTCCGGCTATAGACATTGCATAACAACTGGCATGATGGTTGCTAAGATAACAGGCAGATATATATGAGCATGGAGTAACAAGAGCAACAAGTAATGGTCGTGCTGGGAACACGACAAGAAGCTATAAAGGCAGCCCCGATCATTGAGCGATTACGGCGCCGGAAATCTGATTTTGAGCCGATTATTGTTACGATCTCTTATGTTCGGGAAGTTTTGGATGACGTTCTGACTCTTTTTAATATCGATCCTGATATTGCTCTCAACCTCACACGTATCCGACAGGGGCTGCCTTCGTTAACCAGTCATGTGCTGGAAAATATGACCATCACCTTTTGACGCCGGCGGAAGAATTTTCCCCCGGAAATCCTTTGACGGAACATTTGTGCCAGAATTTATAAAGACCGGTCAACCGGAGCGTTGAGATATTTCAGCCGCTCGCTTTGGGGTAATTTCTCTATGGCATAGCGAAGCATCGTCCGCGGCATTCGCGCGCCATGCGCGTCGAGAAATTTTTTCAAAATCGCAACATCACGCTTGCCGACTTCCCGCAGCATCCAGCCTGATGCTTTGTGCATCAGGTCCTCCCGGTCGTCCAGAAGCATTTCCGCAATGGACAGCGTATCGCCAAACTGTTTTTTTCGAATGAAGGAAAGAGTGGAGATGATGGCAATGCGCCGCTCCCAGAGACTATGAGAGCGCGCCAGAATGTAAAGCGGCTTTCTATCTTTATCCGCCAGGTATGCGCCAACAATCAAATAGGCGGAAAGATCGACAAGATCCCAGTTGTTGATGTGCCTTGTGTTCTTCAGATAAAAGTCATAGAGAATTTTTCGTTCCTGATCATCGGCTTTGGAAAACTTCTGCACCAGCAATAAAAGAGCGCAAAGCCTCTCTTCATGATAAACCGACCCGAGCAGAACCTGAATGTCCGCCAGGGGAACGTTATTAAATATTTTGGCTTGTTCACGGAGCACCGGCACCCGGATACCGAGGAATTGGTCCCCCTCCCCGTACTCGCCTTTTCCGGTTTTGAAAAAACGCCGTGAATGTTCGGCAATCCCGCGATTGCCCAGACTGCGCAAAGTTTGACTGATTTCCTGAACGGTCATATCCATTGACTTCTTAATCTAAAAAGTTTGCCTACCTTGAAAGCATATTCACGATAACGGGCGCAAAATAAAGAAGCGCCGCGATGAGCACCGCCGCTCCGCCAATGGAGGCGGCCCTGTCCGCTCTGACAATGACATCATCCCAGTCGGTCTTGCGCGCGGCGCGCATCACCGATGCAATGACATCGGTATTTGACGTGGACGTTGTTCTCTCGCTCATAACTAAATGCATCGCTGATATTCCGGTTGTTGTTGACGACGGCATAACGGTTACTCCATTTTCTGATCCGGTTACATCAGATATTTTCTGACGGAGGCGGTGATCACGCCGCCTATTTTGAGTTCTTCGCGGGGATAAATCGTGGAATAGGCCGGATTGGCGGCCTCCAGGGTCACTTCCCTGCCTTTGCGATGAAAGTATTTCATGGTCCATTCGCCATCCACTTCGGCCAGGACAATATCGCCGTTTTTGGGCAGCCGCCCCCGTTCGACAATCACCAGATCGCCGTCCATAATGCCCGCGCCGATCATCGAGTCTCCCGTCACCCGCAAGAGAAATGACGTATCCGGCCGGGCGATCAGATATTGATCCATCGAGACCACTTCCCGCGGAGTTTCCTCGGCGGAGGCGGGAAGACCGGCGGCCACATTGCCTACCAGTGGAATACCGAAGGAAATGCCGGACAATTTGAGGTAGCCCTGCTCGTCTTTTTCCAGGATGCCTTTTTCAATGAGCTTGTCAATCCAGTAGGAAACGACGCTTTTGGAGCGCACTTCGAAAAGCTCCATCATTTCGGTGTATGTCGGCATGCGTTTCTGGTTGCGGTAAAAGGCCACCAGCGACTGCTCAATCGATTTTATGTCCCGTGTTTTCTTCATGGCTCTAATATATAGAACGCACGTTCTAATGTCAAGCAATATTTTAGCCGGAGTCGCAATCAGTTAAAAGGGACGAATGAAATTATTAATATTTTTGGAGATCGTTAAGTGTGATTTCGCAATCGCGAAAAATTTACGCCAGAAGTCCCCGTCCAAGGGTCTCGCCTGTATGGACGGGCACAACCGTGCATCGGCCGTCAGGATGCTTCAGGAAATGATGACTGCCTTTACGGCGAATTGTTTCGAAGCCCATTTTGCCCAAAACTTTGATTAGTCGCTGGCCGGTGAGAGCCGAATGCGTACTCATGCGTTAACCGCCACGCGTTGCACACCCACAAACTCTATTGAAACAGGCTCCTCCACCTCCAGACGCAGCTCAATGGCTTCCTTGATTCTTTTCATTAAGACATCAAGAGATTTTGCCTGAGTATGGCATCCTCTTAACGCAGGAACAGACGCTACAAAATAGCCGTCTTCATCTCTTTCAATCACCACGCTGAATTCTCTTTGCATGGATGAGCTCCTCCAAACTGCCATTGATTTCTTAGTCGGGCTTGTTTTCAGTCATTAGACGATCCGCTGTCAAGTTCTATTTAAACTTCATTGGCCATTCTCAGCGCTTCATCGTCAGTTTCTGTTCGTCTTTGGGAACGTACCACTTGTCGACGTTGTGGCCGATGCCGATGGGCGCGGGCTCGATGCCACGGACGCGTTTGGAGATGATGATCAGTTCATCGGGAACATATAAAAATGTATAAGGCTGGTCTTCCGCCAGGATTTCTTGGAAGCGGTCGTAATATTTTTTGCGCTCTTTCTGGTCAAAGGTGCTGCGGCCTTTCTCCAGCATCTCGTCGACCTCGGCATTTCTGTATGAGACGAAATTCAACTCTTCCGGGGCTGTCTTACTGGAATGCCAGACATCATAGGCATCGGGATCAAGCGGAATGGTCCAGCCCAGAATCACCGCGTCAAACTGCCGTTTATTGATAAAATTCGTCACAAACGCCGACCACTCCACGATGCGGATTTTCACCGTGATGCCGACTTCTTTGAGTTGCCTTTGAATAATCTCGGCGCATTTCTGCCTCGTTTCGTTGCCCTGATTGGTGAGGATTTCAAACACGAACGGTTTGCCGTATTTTTCCAGAACACCGTCGCCGTTGGCATCCGCCCAGCCGGCTTCTTTGAGCAGTGCGCGCGCCTTGGCAGGTTCGTAATTGTAGAGTTTCACTTTGTCGTTGTAGGCCCAGGTTCCGGGTTTGAAAGGTCCGGTCGCCGGTTTCCCCAGCCCCAGGAGCACGCCGCTGACAATCTCATCCTTGTTGATGGCGTAAGAGATGGCCTGGCGCACCCGCTTGTCGGTAAAAAGCGGATTGGTCAGATTGTAGCCCAGATACGTGTAGGCAAAAGAAAGGTAACTGTACTTATTGAAATTGTCTTTAAACAAACTGTTGTCTGTCTGCCGGGTGTACTGCAGCGGGGTGAGTCCCATCATGCTGATATTCTGCGCGCGCAGCTCCAGAAACATGGTGGCCATATCCGGAATAATCCGGGTGATCCGGCCGTCGATATAAGGGCGTCCGTCAAAATAATCTTCGTTGGACGTAAGAACTATCTTCTGCCCCGCCACCCATTCCTTGAATTTGTATGGCCCGGTGCCGACAGGATGGCGCGCCAGCGGACTTTTGGTAATATCTTTTCCGGCCAGCAGATGTTTGGGCATAATCGCTGAAGACCAACTGATGAGCGCGGGCGCGAAGGGTTTATCATAGGTGACGCGGAAGGTATAATCGTCGAGCGCTTCGGCCTTCTGGACTTTCATGAAATCGCCGGAATAGGCCGTGGGTGTTTTGGGATCAATGGTCACCTGATAGGTATACAGAACATCCGCCGCGGTAAAAGGCTTGCCGTCATGCCAGCGAACTTTTTTGCGGAGCTTGAAGGTGATGACCAGGCCGTTATTCGTAATCTCCCAGGATTCGGCCAGATCGCCCACGATATTCATATTCTTGTCGTATTTGACCAGGCCGTTGTAGACCATGCCGGCCACCGCATGCGACGAGGCGTCGGATGCCAGAATCGGGACCAGGTTGCTGGCGTCGCCGATATCGCCGCGCACCAGAATATCGCCGTAAGCAGGCGACTTGTCGACCCCCGGACGGGCGGCATTGTTTTGCGGCGAAGAATTGCAGGCGGTGAACATCAATACGATCAACGACGATATAAGGAGCGGATATAATTTATTCATGGGATTTTCCATAACCCAGCCCCCCTCCGTTTGCAACAGGATTCTACACCGGCTTCTCTCCCATCTCCCATTGCCCATCGCCTATTGCCTATCGCCCAACATTCACTTTGACCTGCATCGCGTTCCATTGTAGGATTGTATCGCATCAAAAACCTTCAGCGGGCAGATCCGAATGGCTACGGAAGAAAAAACCCAAACGACGCATCGCAGAATAAACGGGGATTCCGTGAAGATGAAAGCCGCGGGCGTCTGGGATGTCGTTTCCGATGCGGTCAGAAACTTCAGCCGCAACGGCGACGACAATCAGGCGGCGGCCATCGCCCTCTACACCATCTTATCCGTGATTCCGCTTTTGATCCTGACGATCATTGCCGCCGGATCTTTTTTTTCATCCAATCCGCATATCCAGGGAGACATTCTCAACGCCGTCAAGGGTTTTCATCCCTACTTCTCCGAAGCCATCCTCGCCCAACTGGGCCAGATCGAAGGCAAAAGCCAGGTGCTGGGCTGGATCGGCGTTTTGGGCCTTGTCTGGCTGTCGCTGGCCATCTTCAACGCCATTGAATCGGCGCTTAACATCATTTTCCGGTCTCGGGAAAGACGCAATTATTTCACCTCCAAACTGATGGCTTTTTGCATGATTCCGCTGGGCTGGATTATCGGGGGCTTAAGCGTGTTCATCACGTATGTAGCGGCGCTGTTTGCCGCCTCGCCCCTGAGGCTGCCGGGCCGGATTGAAATCTCTCTGACGCTGCCGGCGGAAATTGCCCTGCGTTACCTCCTGCCTTATGTGATGGTCGTCATTCTGGTCACGGCCGTTTACAAAATTATCCCGACCGTCAAAATCCGTCTTTCCGTGGCACTGACCGGAGCCGCAGTGTTCGGGCTCCTTCTGGAAATCGCCAAGCAGTTTTTTACCTGGTATCTCGCCAATTACACCCGCTACAACGTGATTTTCGGATCGCTGGAAACGATCGTCATTTTGGTGATCTGGGTTTTCTACGTCGCGCTGATTTTTTTATTTTGTGCGGAAATCATGTCTTCGCGAGAACGGCGCAATCTCCTGCTTCTGGAGCGAGCCCTGCTCAAACCTCACACCGCCCGGATGAAAGTTGAAGAGCGCCTCTTTGAAAAATTCGGCCGCGCCTATCCGAAAAACAGTATTATCTTCAATGAAGACGATAAAGGCAGTGAAATGTTTTATATTCTCTCCGGCCGGGTCTGTCTGGAACGCATCGATTGTTCGGTCGAAAAGACGCTGGCCGAGATGGGACCGGGACAATACTTTGGAGAAATGGCGGTCCTCATTGACATTCGGCGCAGCGCAACAGCCAGAGCCGTGGAAGACAGTCATCTGGCCGTCATCGACGCGGCGACTTTTCAAAAAATGATTCGTGAAAGCCAGGATGTGGCCATTGCCATGCTTCGCGAATTCTCTTCGCGTTTGAGACATTCCAATGCCACACTGGAGGAGTTCACCAGCCTCTGGACGCGCCTGATGATTCTTATTCATTTTCTGAATTCGGGACGGGCAAACATCGGGGACCATCTCCCCTTCCTTGCCGCGCAAAGCGGGAAAAATCCCGTTGAGATTGAAGCCCTGATCCGCGAGATGGCCTCGCAGAACATTCTTCTTGTTGAGGAAAATGTCGTTCTGGACGTCGACCGCAAAAAAATCTGGTCGCTTTTCGAGGCCGACGCATTGAAAAAATGCCTTCTGGAAGAGCGGGAAAAAATGTTCGCCGGCGTCATCCGGAAGTAATTATACTTTCCTGCGGACCAGGCGCTTGCGCACCACTTTCTTCACGCCGCCGGCGGCCGGCGCGGGCGTTGCGGAAAGCGGCTGGCGATGCTGACAGGTGGCTCGCGGACATTTTAAAAACAGATTCCCCCCGGCATCCGAGACTTCCACCATGAACGGATTTTTGCAGCGGATGCACTGAATCTGATGCGGCCTGCCCCAACTGATGAAATTGCACTTATCCGACGTGCAGGAATAGAAAACTTTCCCGGCGGCTGTTTTTTCTTCTTTTAAAACACCGACCTTGCAGATCGGACACACCAGCGCCAGTTCCTTTTCAAAAGCGGCGATCTTTGCGGCAATGGATTCGTCGTCCAGAACCTCTTCCTTTTCTTCCTGCGCAGATTCCTGCGCTTCCTCAGAGGTTTTTATCTCCGGAACAGAAGCGACAGGCTCGGGCGGGGCTTCTTCGATCTCCGGTTCGGGCGCAACGGGAGGTTCGGGAATATCGATTTTTGTTTCCGTGATCATCTCTTCTGCGGCCTTCACTGGAGAAGCGGCCGGCATCATTGCAGCGCTCACCGGCGCTTCCGGTTCTTTCGATGCGGATTTTTCGGTTTTTGCCCTGGTTGGAGAGGCAACAACATAGTCGCGGATAATTCTCGAAGAGCTGGGTTTGAGCTCTTCCGTTTTCTTCGGGGCGGCAACCGGTTTGGGCGGCGGCGCTATGACAGGAATCTTCGGTCTGGGCAGTGGGACCCCCTGATGCCCGAGCGTCTGATCAAAACGCGACAGGGCGGATTCCAGAGACGTACGCCCGCTTTCCATTTCCTGAAGCGTCTGGCCGATATAGGCCAGCAGGCTCAACCCCTGCATCTTGGGATAAATCTTGTTGAACATCCGCGCGGTTTCACGCGTGGCCTGATAAGAATAAAATTTGTTGTCCGGCTGGAGATGCAGAAATTTCTGCGCCACCAGATCGTCAACGGATTTCTTGATGTCATCGGTATTTTCAATGCCCGCTTCCCTGGCGTCAGCCAGGAACGTCTCCAGCGAGTAGCGTTCACTGACATCGCCGTAGATATCCTCAATATCAAGCTCGCGCCCGCCAAAGAGAATAAAACAAACAATATTTTCCAGGGTAAAGGGCAGGCCGCCCACCGACTTACTGGTGTTGGCCAGACGTTCATGATGTTTCGTAAATATCTGTTCAAACTGACGTTTTACAGTTTCCTCCATTATCTCCCTCGAAATATATTATTTAACTGATGGTCTACCTGCTTTCTATATCGGCAGCTTCGCTTAAAATATTACTACTTTTTTTCAATCTTTTTTGATTATTCCATCCCGCGATGGTTTGAGCTAAAGTAAAGACGCATATTATCGATATATAATATAAATTCCGGGGAGACGGCACACATGCCCATCATCATCCGGCTTTCGGACATTGACGAAGCCATTGAAAATCTTCGCTACAAAAGTGAAACGACCCTCAAAGCCAAACTGGTGAGGGCGGTGCGCCAATATTATACCGATGACACGTCCTCCGAAACGCTGCAGGCCATCGATACGGAAGACCTGGTCAAAGCCATCTGGGAAACCGGCGACGACCGGGAGCTCCTCAAAGCCAAAAGAAAAAATTTCAGTTCCGTCAAATCCAGCGTCAACAGCGATCTGAAAAAAATCTACGCCGAAGGAAAAAATCCGCAGGGACTGGTCATCGCCCATACCAATACCTTTGCGATTTCAGACGAAGCCAAGGATAAGGCGCTCTCCGGCATCATGGATGTCTTTCAGGACATGGGCATTGATACCCAGAGCAAGATCAGCAAAATTCTCACGGCATTGAGCGACGTTCTGATCAATGCGCCATCCGACGCCGCGATTGAAAGCACCAAAGAAGAAATCGACCGTCTGAAAACCGTCATGAGCGGCCTTTCCGAAAAACTCGGTCTGTCCGTGGAGGACCTTCTCGGCCAGGCCCAGGCATTGCGACAGGAGGGACAAACGTCCGCACCGGATGCGGCATCCGCCCCCCCGATGGAAAAGCGTCAGGACCTCGTTGGCCACATCAAGGACGATATTTCCGCCATCGACAGGGGACTTACGAAACTCGCCCGAGAAGCGGTGGAAGCCGCCATGGATACACAGTCGGACGTCAAAGACGCCCTGCGGCAGGCGCTTGCGGAAATTGTGGATGTTCTGCAGGATCAGGAAACGGACGGTGCAGTCAAAGCCCAAAAAATTATGACCGCCGTGGAACAGATGGTCGGCAAAGCCATCGATGCCTCGGGTCCGGAACTTTCCGGCGATCAGGCCGGACAACTCAAGCAGATCTTTCAGGAGATGAGCCGGGGAGCGGAAGCTGTCGGCGAGCCGGAAGCGCCGCCGCAACCGGCAACCGACCAGCAACTTGCCGGCGGGCAATTGCTCTCCCGGGTGGCCGATATTCTGGGCGATACAACGGAAAACGCGAAAGACAAAATCAGCCGGATTCTGGCCGCCGTCAACGATATGATCGGTGAAGCGCTGGACGGTTCGGGGCTTTCCGGAGAAGAAATCACCGGCTTGAAAGAAATGATGAGCAACATCACCGCCAACCTGGAAGCGTTTACCCAGGGGGCGCTGGCCGAAGAAGACATCATTGAAGAAGTGATCGAAGAGGAGGCGGCCGAAACCGCGGAAATCGTCGAGGAAGCAGCCCCGGAGGCGGCCCCGGTGGAAGCATTGCCGCCGGAGGAAACGGTCGTTGAGGAAATCGTGACAGAGGAAGCTCCCACCGTTTCGGAAGAGGAGATCATCGAAATCCTCGAAGAAGAAGCGGCGGGTGCGGCAGATGAAAGCGCTCTGCCGGCGGAAGAAATCCTTCCCGGCGAAGCGGGAACGGAAGAAATTCTTGAAACGGCGGAAACGGAAGCACTCCCTGCCGGAGAAGGCGAAATCGTAGAAGTCATCGAAGAAATCGTCGGCGCTGAAGAGCTTCCGCCAACTGAAGATGCTCAAACGGCCGCCATGGAGGCGGATGGGGAAATTGTTGAAGTTCCGGCTGAATCCATAGCGGAAGCCGAAACGGCTGCTGAGGCGGCCGCAGGCGAGATCGGTCCGGGCCAAGGCGCTGAAGCCTTACCACCGGCGGAAGGCGAAATTCTTGAAGTGATCGAAGAAATCGTCGAAGGTGAAACCGCGGCGGAACAAGCTGAAATGGCCGCCGCAGAAACCGCCGCAGAACTTGCAGACATTGAAGCGGCGGAAGCTGCCGGCGCTGAAGAGTTGATCGAAGCCGGGGAAATCGAAGAAGCCGCCCCGGAAGAACATGTCGAAGAAATCGTTGAAGCAGGCGCGCAGGAAAGCGCGGCGGAAGAAGTGGAAATTGTCGAAGAGATCGCCGACGCGATCTCCCAAGAAGCGGCGGAAACGGTTGAGCTGGACGAAGCGGAGCTTGCCGCTCTGGAAGAGGTTTCCGGCGAGACGCCGCTTACGGAAGAGACGGCTGCCGTGGAAACCGGCGGCGAAATCGTCGAAGAAATTTCCGATGCGGATCTGGTCGAAGAGGTCGTCGAAGAAGCCGGCGCAGGACCGGACATTTCGGTGACGCCCTCCGATCAACCGCTTGATGAAGAGCTGCGCGAAAAAACGGAACTGCTGTCGCGACTGGCCGAAGCCGCAGGCGTTCTGGAAAAGCTCGGCCCCGATTTAAGCGGCAGTATTTATACGGAAGACGAGTTGCGCGGCAAGGCCAAATTGCTTTCCGAAGAGTTCGACCGCTATTTGAGCATTCGCGACAAATTTTACAATGCGCATATCCTGATCAAAGGCGGCGACTTTCTGGTGGGCGGCGCGCACCTGGCCAAAAGCGAGATGGCGGAACAAATCGTCACGCTGCCGGACTTTTACATCGGCAAGTTTCCCGTCACCAACGCGCTTTTTGAAATCTTCGTGGAACAGACCGGTTATATTACGACCGCCGAGAAGTTCGGCTACGGACTGGTGTACTATCCTCGCATGCAGCGATCCAAAGATCCCGTCACAGGAACGGAGCGGTTCACACTTCACAGTCAGGCCTATTACAAACGGGTCATAGGCGCCTGCTGGCACAAACCCAACGGCCCGGACAGCACACTGCATCTCAAACGCACGCATCCGGTGGTGCAGGTCAGCCTCGAAGACGCGCGCGCCTACGCCGCCTGGACGGGGAAAAGGCTGCCGACGGAAATCGAATGGGAAGCGGCCACCCGCACGGCACGCGGCAATCTCTATCCCTGGGGCAACCAGTGGCTCGAAGACGCCTGCAACATTGAAAAAAGTCTGCACGGCGATACCACGCCGGTGGACCAGTATGCGAAATTCGCCAATGCCTACGAAGTCGCCGACACGCTGGGCAACATTCTGGAATGGACCTGCGACATCGTAGGCGATAAAGAAACATCGGAGACCTGTATCGTCAAAGGCGCAAGCTGGATTTCACACGGCGAAATCAGCCTCACCGACCGGCACTACATCGAAAAAACAACCTCGTCGAACATTCTCGGCTTCCGCTGCATCGCGATATAATTATTCATAATATCAATACGTTACATTCATACAACCCGCTGGAATCATTTACAATTCTTTACAAATAAGACATTGTCTTTAAATAAACCGGGACATAAAATCAGATTGTCGTGGAGGTGACCTGTGAATATCACGGCAATAGGCGGGACAGTTAACTACACGCCTTCAAACACATCTCAAAACAGCAGCCAGGCGGCCGGCGCCCAAAGCGCATCTTCATCCGGAGGAGGAACGCCTTCGGGCGGAACTTCCCAGGCGGCATCCGCAAGCAGCGGCTCCGGTTCCACGTCCTCGTCGAGTTCCACATCAAGCGCAAGCGCAGTCTATGACCCCCAAGACCTGAATCAGGACGGTATTGTCACCTACGCCGAAGAAATGCAGTATGCCCTGACGCATCCCCTGGCGGCTCAGCAAAGCCAGTCTTCGAGCGTGCAAAGCTATAATCAGCAAGGTCAGACCACAGGCGCTGCCAGCGCAACGCAAAGCACCATCAGCGTTTACGCCTGAACAACCCGTCATTCAACAAATTCATCTACAGAAAAATCTGGACAGATTTAAAAAAAACGAATAGTTTTCAACGTGAAGCTCACATTGAGAATGCAATCATAAAAATTCATCTGTTTCGCTTCAACAGATTATTCTGGGAGGACGTATGAAAGGAATGGACATTCTGAAAACAACAGCGGCATTCCTGCTGGTTTTGGTTCTGGTTTCCTGCGGCGGCGGCGGAGATACGGCGGCAACAGCGCCCGGCATCTCGGGACACATCACCATCGGAGGAACTTATTTTGCCGGTGTGACGGTGACCCTGTCGGGAACGTCATCTGCCACGACCACGACAAACTCTTCGGGCTACTACAGTTTTACCGGCCTGGCGAACGGCGACTATGTCGTCACGCCGACCCGGACCGGTTGCACGTTTACACCGACTGCCTCCCCGACTTTAACTTATTCAGGAACCGACATAACTCAAAACTTCACAACCGCAATCACACCAGCCATAGCGGCTGGCGGCAATCATTCGCTGGCCCTGAAAAGCAACGGAACCGTCTGGGCATGGGGGTACAATGGCTATGGACAGCTTGGCGATGGAACAACAACACGCAGACTCGAACCTGTACAGATAACCGGCCTCACGGGCGTTATAGCCATTGCGGCGGGCGGAAACCATTCACTGGCTTTAAGAGGCAACGGGACTGTGTGGGCGTGGGGATTGAACACAAACGGGCAGCTCGGCAACGGGACAACCACCAGCAGTTCCACACCCGTGCAGGTCTCCAATCTTTCGGGTATAGCCGCCATCGCGGCGGGTGGAAATCATTCGCTGGCGCTGACCACCGGCGGCGGCGTCAAGGCATGGGGATATAACGCTTCCGGGCAACTGGGCAACGGGACAACGACGCGCAGTTCAATCCCTCTAAATGTTAGCGGCCTGACCTCAGGGGTAACCGCCATCGCAGCAGGAGAATCCCATTCTCTGGCTTTGAATTCAAGTGGCGGCGTCAAGGCATGGGGGTACAATGGCTATGGACAGCTTGGCGACGGAAACGTGATAAACAATCTGACCCCCGGCAATGTCAGCGGTCTGACTGCGGGGATTGACGCCATCGCAGCCGGTGGAAATCATTCTCTGGCTCTGACGAACGCAGGCGGCGTAAAAGCGTGGGGATTAAACACCTATGGACAGCTCGGCAACAATACAACGACAGAGAGCCATCTTCCCTTGGACGTTTCAGGTCTTGCGGGAATGACCGCCATCGCAGCCGGTGGAAATCATTCTCTGGCTCTGACAAGTACAGGCGGTATAAAAGCCTGGGGATACAATGCTTACGGGCAGCTCGGCGACGAGACGACAACTTACAGAACAACACCTGTCGACGTCTTCAGCCTGACCTCGGGCATCACGGCGATTACTGCAGGCGAGAGTCATTCTCTGGCTCTGACGAACGCAGGGGGCGCAAGGGCCTGGGGGCTCAACACAAACGGCCAGCTTGGCAATGATTCAACGACGAATTCAAGCACGCCCGTTAATGTAAACTCATTCTGAAATGAAAAACACGGAAGCCGGAGTCAGGATTCCCCGGCAGACGTTCAGCGGACATTCAGCGGAGAGCAAGGGGTTGAACCCCCTTGTTCTCCCGCCTGGCGGACATCTCATTTCCGCCCATCCGGGTTTCAAAGACGTCACAGAAAAACTGGCCTCATGGTATGCCAGGGGGTCATCAGGACATCCCATTGCCATATCCCCGACCTTGGAAACTGTGTCGAACAATGCTTTTATGTCCTCGGCCGGAGACTGTGTCGCAATGTCATTGCGAAGGAGCGAAGCGACTGAAGCAATCTCATAAGTAGATGAATACACGGGATTGCCACGACGCCTGAGAGGCGTCTCGCAATGACCATTCTGTATTGCGACACAGTCTCCCGGCGGAGGTGGACTATCGAAAACAGTCTGGCTACCCACGAGGTGATGTAAAATAACCTTCTGACTATCTTCAACAATATCTCAGGATCAGCAAGTGAATTTACAACAGAGTTCCACCCCTGTGGAGTGAACCGCTATCCACCATTACCATCCCATCAGGGTTTAATTCCGAAGGAATTGCACGTTTATAGAAACTACAGGTCTCTATGTTCGACCCCGACGGGGTCGCAGATATTGAAATGGACGAATGATCTATAAACGTTGAATCCCTTCGGGATTGAAAAAGCAGTAAGCCTTTTACCTATAGCCTATCGCCTATCGCCTTCTGATTAACTTCAACATCAGCCCGGGATCAGCAAGTTAGTCTAAAACAAAGCGCCACCCCCGTGGAGTGGATCGCTATCCACCTGAAGGTGGCGCGAGATCGCGCAGCCGTTCCCTGTATGGAATTATTCATGCCGCAGCGCTTCGATGGGGTCGAGGCGCGCGGCTTTGAGCGCAGGGAAGTAACCGAAGATCACGCCGACAGCGGCGGAAAATAAAAAGGCGACCAGCACGATGCCGGCGTTGAAGACAAAGGGAACCCCCAGCAGGCCGGCCAGCCACACCGATACAATCAAAGCCAGCACAATCCCGATCAATCCGCCGAAGGATGACAGCACCACGGCTTCCACGAGAAACTGCAGGAGCACTTCGCGTTCGAACGCGCCGATAGCAAGACGGATGCCGATTTCACGCGTGCGTTCAGTGACCGACACGAGCATGATGTTCATGATGCCGATCCCGCCGACCAGAAGACTGACCGCCGCCACGGCGGAAAGGAGCGCCGTCATCATCTGCGTGGTGCCGGTGAGCATTTTTGTAATTTCCTTCATGTCCATCACAGTAAAGTTGTCGTCGTCGCTGGGCGAAAGGTGGCGCCGATTCCGCAGCAGTTGTTCAATATCCTTCTGCACTTTTTCCGTCGCAACGCCGTCCTGCACGGAGACCTGAATCATGGCCACATCCTGATTGCCGGCAATGCGCCGCTGAAAAGTGGCAAGCGGTATAATAACAATGTCGTCCTGATCCATTCCCATAGAGCTTTGCCCTTTACCCTGCAACACGCCGACCACATCGCACGAAATTTTCTCCAGACGGATTTTTTCCCCCAGAGCGGCCTGCCCGCCGAAGAGTTTCTTCACCACCGTCTCGCCGATAATGCAGACCGCCGCACCGGACCTGGCTTCGCTATCCGAAAACAGTCGTCCCGACTGGAGAGTCCTGTTTGTCACCGTAATGTAGGCGTTATCGGTGCCGGTCACCTGTGTGGACCAGTTTTGATTGCCGAAGATGGCTTTGACGGATTTGGATGAAACCGGAGATACGGCTTTGAGCGAATTCACCTCGCGGGCAATCGCCTCGGCGTCCGCCTGCTTGAAGGCAATGGTGCTGCTGGACTGGCCGGGCCCCAGACGCTTTCCCGGCGCCACCATCAAGAGGTTGCTGCCCATGCTGGCAATCTGCTGCCGGACCTGGACGGTCGCGCCGCTGCCGATGGTGACCATGATGATCACGGCCGCCACGCCGATGATAATGCCCAGAATGGTTAAAAACGAGCGCATCACGTTGCGCCGGATCTCGCGAAAAGCCAGAAGCAAAGTATTGCCGATCATAAACGTTCCTTCCCGTTGATTTTATCGGAGGCTACCAGGCCGTCGAGAAAATGCACGACCCGCCCGGCATAGGCCGCCATATCCGGCTCATGCGTGACCATGACAATCGTCACGCCCCGGTCGCGGTTTAAAGACGTCAGCAGGTCCATGATCTCATGGCTGCGGGCCGTATCCAGGTTTCCCGTCGGCTCGTCAGCGAAGAGAATTTCCGGCTCGGTGACGATGGCGCGCGCGATGGCGACGCGCTGCTGCTGCCCGCCGGAGAGTTCGCCGGGCGTATGGGTTTCCCATCCGGTAAGCCCCACGGTTGCCAGCGCTTCCAGCGCCAGACGGCGACGATCACGGGCCGGCGCGCCCCGGTAAATCAACGGCAGCTCGACATTCTCCAGCGCCGAGGTGCGGTTGAGCAGATTGTACCCCTGAAACACAAAGCCCAGATAAAAACGGCGCAGCCTTGTGAGTTGATCGCGGCCGAGCTTGTTGACTTCAACATTTCGGAATTTATAGGTTCCGGCTGTTGCCGTATCGAGGCAGCCCAGAATATTCATGCAGGTGGATTTGCCCGACCCGCTGGGCCCCATCACGGCGACGAATTCGCCTTCGTCAATGGCCAGATCGATGCCGCGCAGGGCATGCATGGCCGCCTGCCCCATCCCGTAAACTTTCGTGATGCCCGTCAGTTCAATCAACGGGCCGGACATTATTTTATTCAACGTGTCCATCGCTACTTCACCGTACTGACGGTATCGACAACCACCGCCATGCCGGGCTTTAAATCGCCCGCCGTCACTTCCGTCACGCCGCCGTTGGCCGACCCGATCGTAATAGACACGGGGGCAAGCTGCCCGTTATGGAGCACCCAGACGCGATGCTGCTTTTGGTTTGCGTTATCCTTTACCTGTTTATTATCCGACCGGGGCGGACGCGGCATCATGGCGCTGATCAGGCTGCGGGACTGCTTTTTTTCTTCCTGAACCGGCGGCGAAAAGCGCAGTGCCGATGTGGGAATCAAAACGGCATTATCAATTTGCTTGACCACGATGTCCGCCGTTGCGGTCATGCCCGGCCGTAAAAGCAGATCCGGATTATTCACCTTTAAAACCGTTTCGTAGGTGACAACTCCCGATGTCGTCGTCGATCCGTAATTGGCCCGGACAATCTGCGCCTCGAAGGTCCGGTTGGCATACGCCGCAACGGAGAAAGTCGCCTTCTGGCCTTCACGGATCTGGCCGACATCGGCTTCATCCACGTTGACGTGAAGCTCCATTTTCGTCAAGTCCGCCGCCAGCGTGAAAAGCGTCGGCGCCTGATAGGCGGCGGCCACCGTCTGCCCCGGCTCCACATCGCGCGTCAACACCACGCCGTCGATGGGTGAGCGGATGACGGCTTTGGAAAGATCCGTCAGGATGGCATCCAGGGTGGCCTGGGCCTGGGAGACCGCCGCGCGGGCGGCCGCATCGTCGGCCAGGGCTCGCTGCAGCGCCGCCTCCGCCGCATCCATTTCCGTTTGCGACGGAACCTTGTTCTGGCTTAATTCCCGCACTTTTTTGTATTGCGCCATTTTGCTGCGGGTTTCAGTAATCGTCGCCTGCGTCTGCAGGACCTTGGCTTTGGCCGACTCCAGCGCCGCCCGCGTCTGCGTCACCTGCGCTTCCAGCTTCGTGGTGTCGAGCCTCGCCAGAATCTGGCCGGCTTTTACTTTGCTGTTGTAATCGACTTCCACGGTTTTGATGATGCCGGAAAGTTCGCTGCCGACGCTGACCGTGTTGTTGCTGGGCTTTAAGGTTCCCGTAGCGGTCACGATGACCGTGAGATTGCCGCGTTTGACCTCGTCGGTTTTGTATTGCACGGCGGCTTTCGAACCGCCTCCTTTGAAGAACATCAGCGCAATGATCATAAGGATCAGCGCGCCGGCGCCCGCCGCAATCCATCGCCGGTAATTCTTTTTTCCACCCGGGGCCGTTTCCAGATCCAGGGTTTGTACGATATCGTTTTTTTCTAATGACTTTGTTTTCATGGATAACATCCCGTAAATTATTTCTGTTGCTTCGAATCGTCTGCGGCAGGTGTCCATCCGCCGCCCAGCGCCTTATACAACCGGATCAGATTGGCCGTCACGGTCCCTTCGCTTTGCGCCAGTTCATCTTCGGCGGACAAAAGCGAACGCTCGGTGTCGAGCACATTTGTAAAATCCGTAAGGCCGGACTCATATTTGATTTTCGCCAGCCTTGCCGCTTCTTTGGCCGCATCGGCCGCATCGGCCAGCGCGCGCCTTCGCAACTGCTCCTGTTCATATGCAACCAGGGCGTTTTCCACTTCTTCCAGTGCATTGAGAACGGCGCTTTCATAGGCAATCAGATACTGCTCGCCGACGGCTGATTGCACCTCGATGTTTTGGCGAATGGACCCGCCGGCGAAGATCGGTATCGTAATGGTGGGGCCGAAGCCGTATGAACGGCTCCCCGATAAAAACAGGTTGCCCAACGACAGAGCGTCCACTCCCAGCGTGCCGCTGATCTTGAATTTGGGATAAAGATCCGCCGTCGCCACGCCGACTTTGGCGGTTTGCGACGCCAGATCGCGCTCCGCCTTGCGGATATCGGGCCTCCGGCGCAGAATATCGGCGGGCACGCCCGCGGTAATATTTCCGGATGCGACCGGAATGGGCCTGGGTGCGGCAAGTTCGCCGGAAACTTTTCCCGGCTGCTCGCCTAAAAGCACGGCAATGCGGTTCTTCGCTTCCTCCAAACCCGTTTTCAGCGCCGGGATTTTGGAGCGCGTACTTTCCAGATTGAGGCGCGCCTGTTTAACAGCCAGTTCATCGGAGAGTCCCGCCTGATTGCGCCACAGCGTCAACTGATGCGTTTCCTCCTGGGATTTAAGATTCGCTTCCGCCACGGCCAGCCGGCTTTGATAAATCCGCACATCCACGTAGTTGAGAGCCACTTCCGATAAAAGAGACACCAGCACATCGCGGCGGTCTTCAACGCTTGCTTCCAGATTCGCCTGCGACGCCTCCACGGAACGGCGGACGCCGCCGAAAATATCCAGCTCCCAGGCTGCGTCGAATCCGGCGGAATAAAGCTCGCTGGTGGTCCCCCCGCCGGTGTCCTCGCTGGACCGGCTCCAGGTTGCGCTTCCCGAGGCATTGACCGTCGGGAAGAAGCCCGCGACAGCGACGCCGCGCCGGGCGCGCGCTTCGCGGATCCGCGCCTGCGCTTTTTTCAAATCCGGATTATTCTTTTGCGCCTTTTCAATCAAACCGGAAAGCATCGGATCGGAAAAAACAGTCCACCATCCTTCCAGCGATTGCGCATCTCCGCCGGCGGAGTGATCCGCAAGTTTAG
Organism: Smithellaceae bacterium; assembly: GCA_963682105.1. Lineage (GTDB taxonomy): Bacteria > Desulfobacterota > Syntrophia > Syntrophales > Smithellaceae > UBA8904. Next base: position 3,692,775 of record OY821638.1, on the reverse strand, counting down.
TATTCCAGTTCGAGTTGACCGGCGTGTCCGGGCGGACGTAATCCGGCCCGACGGAAAAACATCCGGATAACCCCAAGACCATCCATGCCGCCAGAACAAACAACGCCGGCTTTATTCTCATTTGTTTATCTCCGGGTTTCATAGTTGATTTTCCGCCCGGACCTTTTATTGCATTTCTCATTTTTTTTCACTTCCGTTTCCCTGCGCACCGCCTGAAGTCCGGCGAGGGAAAATCTCACAATATGATCGGCATAAGCCGCAAGATCCTTGATTTCCGGCCGGTCCCCTTTTCCCGCATTCTTTCCCTGCGGCTTCTTTCCCACCACCACGGGATTGACGCACTGACTGATGATGCTGATTTCACAAAACCGAATTTCCCTCTCAGACGCCTGCGGTCCCAGCAATTCCCGGACCAGCCCCTGCGTTCTTTTCTGAAGCGGATGAATCTCCTGCCGCATCACTTCTTCCAGAAGCCCCGTGGGGTTGGCAAATTCCCGCTGCACAAACCAGAACTCCCGATTGTTCTTATCCGCGAGGCGCTGCAGGGTGGCCGTCACATGAGCGAGGAGGCGCTCTTCCGGCGGCGCGCCGGTTTTTGCGCCGCCGTCCGGCGGGTGAGCCTCAAGAGACTCCTGAAAGGCGCACCGCCAGGCTTCGACATAGAGATTCTCTTTGTTGCCGAAGTGATAATTAACGGCTGCGATGTTCGCGCCGGATCTCGCGCTGATTTCAGAAATCGTCGCGTTGCTGTAGCCTTTTTCGGCGAAAACTTCGCAGGCCGCCTTCAAAAGGCTTTTACGCGTCCGGGCCGCGTCTTCTCTTGGGGTTTTCATAAAGGTCCTCCGCTTCAATTTCAAATGTGTATTTAAAGTAAATATTTTAAATTGTCAACCCTCCCCGGCCGCGGCGTGCGGCAACCCGATACGCCTGCAATCGCCTCGACATGATTGAGTAATTTCAAATAGCCCCGATCCTGCCGGACAAGACTCGACCAAAATTTTACGATTCTTTACATAAATGCGCCACCGGTGTCCGCCGGGGCGTTCCGCATGGCGCCCTTCAAAAGAAGGGAAGCAAAAAATGATGGGAAACTGAATATTTACGAACGACACCGGCCTCAGGCGTTTTCCGCAAACCACCTTGACAACCGGCCTATTCTTTGAAATAACCCGTCAGTCATTGAAATCGAACCGGAGGAATCTATGAAAGCTGCCGTATTGCATGGCGCGAAAGACATTCGCACTGAAACCGTACCGGATCCCGTCTGCGCTCCGCACGGGGTGATCATCAAAGTCAAAGCCTGCGGCGTGTGCGGGTCGGATCTGCACTGGTATAAAGTGGACGGCCATGAAGGTACTATTTTCGGCCACGAATTCAGCGGCGATATCGTCGAAGTGGGAAAAGACGTTTCGGGCATCGCCACAGGCACCCGCTGCACGGCGGTCGGATTTTCTCCCTGCGGCGAATGTTTCTGGTGTCAACAGGGCAAAGCGCACCGCTGTTCGAACATGGATCTTCTAGGCTATCAGTTTCCCGGCGCGATGGCGGAATACGTTCATGTGCCGTTTGCGGCGGCCGGGCGCACCATCTTCCCGCTGCCCGAGGAACTGACCTATGAAGATGCGGCGTCGGTGGAACCTCTGTCCATTTCTTATTTTTCCGTCAATCGGGGCAATCCAAAAGATAAAGAAGTCATCGCCGTCATCGGCCTGGGTGTAATCGGCCTTTACGCCATCCAGGTTCTCAAATCGATGGGCGTGGAAAAAGTGCTGGCCGCGGGCCGCAGACCTGCGCGCTTAAAAGCCGCCGGACTTTGCGGCGCGGACCTGGTCATTGACGCGGCAAACGAAGACACGCTGAAAGCCGTTATGGCGGCAACCGGGCAGTTGGGCGTCAACACCGTGGTGGAATGCGCGGGCACCCAGACGACATTTGATCAGGCCGTGGCTATGGCGCGCGGCGGCGGAAAAATTCTGCTGGTCGGCGTTTATGAAGAACCGCTGAAATGGGATCCTCTGCCGGTCATCGGCAAAAACCTTTCGCTAATCGGCTGCCTGGGCGGCAATTTTCCGGCGTCCATTGAGCTGCTCAAAAGCGGCAAAGTTCAAACCAAAGACATGATCACGCACCGTTTTTCACTGGATTCGGCGGCCGAGGCCTTCCGCACACAGTCTTCGGACCCGGCGGCCGTCAAGGTCATGATTAAACCTTGAGAGAACAAAACATGCATGAAGAGTTTTTAAAACCAACCGAGTTTATCGACAGCGATTCACCGGATATTCAGGCATTTGCCCGAAAAGCGGTTGAAGGCGCCCGAACGGACCGGGACAAAGCCGTCAGGCTTTACTATGCCGTTCGCGACGGCATCTACTACGATCCCTACCGGATTGATCCGTCGCGCAAAGGCTTCAAGGCCAGCACGATTCTCAAACAGGGATACGGATACTGCGTGGCCAAGGCGATCGTCCTGGCCGCCGTGTTGCGCGCGGTGGGGATTCCCTGCAAGCTGCACTTTGCCGACGTGCGCAACCACCTGACAACGGAGCGTCTCAAAAAGCTCATGCAGACGGATACCTTCTTTTACCACGGCTATAACGACATCTGGATCGACGGCCGCTGGATCAAAGTGACGCCCACCTTCAACCTGTCGCTTTGCGAAAAATTCAAGGTCAAGCCGCTGGACTGGGACGGCGAATCTGATGCAATCTTTCATCCGTTTGACATGGAAGGCCGCCGCCACATGGAGTACATTCAAGATCACGGCTCTTACGCCGATGTGCCCTACGACACCATCATCAGCGTGTTTCAGACCTGCTACGGGAATACCGCAAAGGATTATGTTGAGATGGTCAACAAGAATGCGGATTTTGCAACAGAGGGGGAAACGGAAACCGCCCAAACGAAAGGATGACGCAGGCGCATCTCGCGCAACAGGGGGAGATCTTTGCATAACTACGCAAAATCTACTATATGGTCATTCCCGCATGTGCCCTTCAGGGTACGCAGGCGGGAATCCAGTATTTTCAATTGTTTCTAGATTCCCGCCTGCGCGAGGAATGACGGAAAAAGGTATTTTTCAAAGGTCTCAAGGGGTTAAAACCCCTTGTTCTAAAGAAGAACCATGGCGATGAAAAACATCAACCTCAACGAGCTCAAAACCATTCTGGAAGACCGCCGCGTCTCGGCGGGGGAATCCGTTCTTAATCTGCACTCCCACGATGAATCTTTCCATGCGGCCCATCTGCCGGATGTCGTCACCTGGCCGCACACCACGGAGGAAGTTAGCCGTCTGGTCGCCTGGGCTTATCAGAATAAGGTTCCCGTCACCGCCTGGGGCGCGGGAACCAGCCTGGAGGGCAACCCTATCCCTGTACAGGGCGGTATGGTTGTAGATTTCAGCGAAATGAACAAAATCCTGGCTGTGCATCCGGAAGACTTTCAGGTGGATGTCCAGGCAGGCGTCATATACAAAGATCTCAATAAAACGCTCGCCTCCGAGGGGCTTTTTTTCCCACCCGATCCGGGCGCGGCGGCAACCGTCGGCGGCATGATCGGCAACAACTCCAGCGGCATCCGGTCGGTGCGCTACGGCGCCACCAAAGATTACGTCATGCGGCTCACCGTTGTTTTGCCGGGCGGCGAAGTGATACGCATCGGCAACCGGGCTCGCAAAAGTTCATCCGGTTATAACCTGGCCGCCCTGATCACCGGCTCGGAAGGAACGCTGGGCATTGTGACCGAAGCCACGCTGAAACTGGTCGGCCTGCCGGTCAACTTCATGGCCGTTCGCGCCACCTTCCCCACCGTCCGCCGGGCCACGGATACCGTGTATGCGATCATGCGCGCCGGACTTGCTCCCGCCGCCATGGAATTTCTGGATACCAACGTCGTGCACGTGCTCAACGCCGACCGGGACTTAACACTTGAAGAAAATCCCACTTTGCTCATGGAATTTTCGGGATACAGCGAACAGGGCCTGCGCGAAGAAATGCTGTTTGTGGAAGAACTGTGCCGGGAGAACGGTTCTCTATCCATTGACAAGGGCATCGGATCGGAAGAGCGGGCGCGCCTCTGGGAAATTCGTCATCTGACCTACGAATCCATCAAGCGTTATCATATCGGGCTTTCACCTTTGATCATGGATGTGGCCGTGCCGCTTTCCCGTTACAGCGAGATGGTGGACTTCAGCAAGCATACCGTCCGCAACCTGACGGCCTACCTCTTCGGCCATGCCGGCGACGGCAACATTCATGTGCATGTGATGGATGATCCCGGGGACCCGATCCGCTGGACGCGCGTGGAAGAAGCCACCCGGACGATTGTGATGAAGGCGCTGGAATTTGAAGGCACCTGCACCGGCGAACACGGCATCGGCATCGGCAAAAAGATTTTCATGCAGACGGAGCATGGAGAGAGCCTCGCCCTGATGAAGCGCCTCAAGAACCTTCTGGACCCGGCAAATCTTTTGAATCCGGGGAAGTTTTTTTAATTCACCGGCTAATAACTTACGGTGTCCCTCCACGTCAACTTACCGGTGTCATTGTCAATCGTGTAAGTCCAAATGTCACCTGAGCCTGCATTCATCACATGAGCCACATAAACACCCGACGATGTTTGGCTGATGGTGATGGCATACGGATTTGTTCCGGCGGCCTCGGTTTCCACCGCCGACAACGCCCCTGAACTGGTGGTGCTGCTGGAGTAGACGGAAATATTGTTGGAATTATAATTGACCGCATAGGCAAACATATTGCTGTCGATTTGAACCGTGGCAAAATAATAAGGGTTGGTTCCCGTCGACACGGTCGTCCCTGCCGTCAGTGTTCCATCCGACCCGATCGTGTAGACGTTAATGGCATTGGAGCGGAAACACGGCACATAAGCATACGCTCCGGTTGGGTCCATCTTAAACGTAATGGGATTGGAGGACGTGGCAACGGTGCTGCTCAGAACCAGCGTTCCCTTTTTCGCACCATCCGTTACATCTTCCTGCTGTATTTTGTAAACCGAAATCGTACTGGACCCCGTATTGACAACGTAAGCGTATGTCCCGGCGGAATTAATCTCCACAGGGCCCGGATTTGTGCCGGCCGTGACCGGCGACCCCGGTATTTCCGACAACGTCCCGCCGGTGCCGATGGAATAAATCGAAATATTGGCGGAGCCGGCATTGGATACATACGCAAAGGACGAACCATTGACCGTCGCAACTCTGATGGCGTGCGGATTGGTTCCGGCATCCACAGGCGACCCCGGTAACAGTTGCTCCAAAAACCCTGAATTTATGGAGTAGACGGAAATATTATTCGACCCGAAATTCGGCACATAAGCATACTGACCCGCCACCGTCACGGAAAACGGATTCGTTCCGGCGGCAAAGGGTGATCCTGACAATGGCGACAACGTCCCGTTAACAGAATCGATTAAATAAGCTGAAATCGTATTGGCGCCGAAGTTCGGCACGTATGCATACTGGCTGGACCCGACCGTTACCGTCACACCATTCGGGTTTGTTCCGGTGTCCGCCGTTCCATTGGATACCAGGGCTCCTGTAGACGGAGTAATCGTGAATGCCGTGTTTTTCGTCCCAGAATATTTTACAGCATATGCATACGCTGCCGATGAACCGGAATTTACCGCAAACCGGGGCGGCGTCTGAACGCAGTTGACCTGCACCGTGGTGACCATCCCGTGGCTGACACCCGTCCCGTTGACGACGGTACAAATCTGACCGAGGCCCCCGGGCTGGGTTTTAACGGTCACGGAGTAGGTCCCGCCGTCGGCAACAGCATTGGTAAAGGAAAAAGAGCCGTTGACGGTAACACTCAAATCATCGCCGCCGTTATTCTGCAAAACCAGGCCGCTTCCGGCCAGACCGCTGACCGTACCGCCGATCGTATAGCTGTATCCGGGACTGTCGCCGCAGGCCGCCAGCATCAGCATCAGGCCGAATGCTCCCGCGGCTTGAAGGATTCTGCGCACCCGGACTTCCCACCGGTTATTTTTTTTAATATTTCCGAATTCCATATACCCCCCTTATTCAGCGGTTTTACCGGTCGTTACCGTCCAGTTACCAATAAGAATAACGCGCCGGACTATATGAAGATTCACCGGATATGTCAAACAAATCTTATCCATTGATTTTTCAGGATATATGCGGGAAAAATCCGCCGGAGGGAATTTGCCCGGAGAATAATCGATCCGTTAAAACCGATGTTCGACCGACAGATGAAAAACGACGTCCGGCGACGCGCCGACGATAATGTCTTCCGTCACGCCGAGATTGAGCGATGTCTTGGGAGAAAAATGAAGCGCCCCGCCGAAAGTTAATTGCGCCGACGGCGCATTGAGCTGTTTGAGATCGCTGTCCGAATAAAAAGACGTATGGGCATTGGCCTGCGCCTTCAATTCAATCCACTGCGCCGGGCTGAAGGCCAGCCCCAGAGCCCCGAAACCCACAAAAGGCCGCTGCGAATCCGGCAGGATTTTGCCTTGCGTCATGCCCATGGCCCCCGCCGCTCCAAACAGTGTCAATTGTCCCATTGAGAACTGATGATCGGAATTACCCGTCAGCCACAATGCCAAGTCCACACTGCCGCTCCCGCGCAAGGCGTCCGTATCACCGGTCGGAAGTTTCAGAGACGTCCGCAGGGTCACGTTCCGGTTTTGAGAGGCGCTTGCGTAGATTTGCCAGCCGCCCGTCAAACTCACATCCCCCAGTCCCTGGCCTGACTGCTCCATGTTTAAAAGTGTGAGGCCGTCTTTGCGGTAGCGGTACAGCAGACGGTTTTTAGGGGCCAGTTCGCGCCCGCCGTTGGGAAAACCAAATGTCGAATGGTAACTTTCGATAAAGCTGTCCAGGAAGCCGCCGCCGGTTATCCAGAAGGGGACATCTATTCCAAGATCCATGTTGCTGCCGATGCCGTATCGTGCGGAAAGTCCGAGACGCAGGCTCTCACCGTCAAGAAGGATATCTTCCCGCGCATTGTCGTTTTTGATGTAATTGCTGGCCAGATCCGCCATCAAACGGATGGATTTCTTTTTTTCTCCGAGAACCTTTGCCTCCCCGGCGGACGGCAGGCCGTAAACGGCGACAAGCGGACTCTGATCCGACGTCGGAAAGGGTGAAACATCAACGGCAAAAGCCGTTGCAGCACTGGCCACCAGCAGGATCGTTGCCAAAATCGAAATTCGATATTTCACCATATTGAACTCAGATCTCCCGGGACGCCGCGCCCAGATGGCTCTGGTCATCTATTGCCACAATCCGCATTTCGTTGTTTTGTATGGAAAGAACGGTTTTGGAGGCATTGCCGACGCAGGCGCTGCGAAATTCAGACAGATTGATATTTTTCACGCGGCATAATATCGCGGCAATCGTAAAATTATGCGAAACCACCAGCGCGTTTTCTTCTTTCGCGATAATTTTCTCGATGCGCGGCCACGCGCGGTTTTGCAGTTCCTCAAGTGTTTCACCATTGGGCATACGCACCGCCGCGGGATCGGCTATCCAGCGGCGAAGAAAAACACTTTCGCGGGCCATCAGGTCCTCAAACGAAAAACCCTCGAAATCCCCCATGCTCATTTCCATTAATTCTTCATGCATTTCAATGGTTCGCCCATGATAGCCGTTGATCACGTCGGCCGTCTGACGGGCGCGCTTCAGGGGGCTTGAGTAAATCGCGGCGATGTCTTCATGCTTCAGGGAAACGGCCAGTTTCCGGGCCTGCTCCAGCCCGGCCTCGGAGAGTTCAATATCGCTTTTCCCCTGAACCCTTTTTTCTTTATTCCAGAGTGTTTCGCCGTGACGGATCAAAATCAGTTGCATGGTTTATCCAAAATAAGAAGGCCGGACGGATTTTGTCCCTCCGGCCTCCAGTGTCCTGACGTTCCTCAGGCCTTGTAGCCGTTGAGTTTGGAAAGCGTCGCTTCCGCTTCCCGGATGATGCGGTCGATCAGCTCTTTGGTTGTCGGATTGTCGGTAATGCCGCCGCAGCACTGTCCGGCAAACAGAATGCCGCCTTCCACATCGCCTTCGTTGAGCGCTTTGAGATGCTTCATATTGCCCACCGCCTGGCGCGCCAGCACCATGAGCGGATGGCCTTCCTCGGCGCGCAGCATTTCAATGCTCACGCCTACAAATTTTGCAAACGACAGATTCATCAGCTTCTTCACCAGAAGCGCGCCCTTGACGGCCTCCACCACAGGGAACCCGCGCTTCATCATCGCTTCGGCTTCTTTTGTTTTCAGCACGCGTCCATCCATGCCGTCGAAGACGTTGTCATAGAGCGTATCCTGCTCGGTCGCTTCCATGCACAGGCGCTTGAAATTATCATGCACCATGCTTTCCTTGACCACCATGAAACGGCTGCCCATGGAGATGCCGTCCGCGCCCAGCGCCAGCGCCGCCGCCAGGCCCCGTCCGTCGTAGAAACCGCCTGCGGCGATCAGAGGCACTTTGACCATCGACGCCACCAGGGGGATAAGCACCATGGACGTCGCCGCCGCGCCGTGCGCCGCCGCTTCATGGCCGGTGATAACCAGCGCGTCGCAGCCCAGTTGCACGGCCTTGGCCGCATGTTTGGCAATGGCGATGGTGCCGACAACCTTGCCGCCGTAAGCGTGCACGTCGTTGACGAACCAGGGCTTGCCCAATGAATAATTGATAATGGGAACTTTTTCTTCAATGGCGACGGCAATGTTCTCTTTCGCGCCGGGCCCCACCAGAATCTGGTTGATGCCGAAGGGCTTATCGGTCATCTGACGGATCTGACGGATATTCTCCCGTGTTTCTTTGGGATTGCAGCGGGCAATGGCCAGAAGCCCCAGGCCTCCCGCGTTGCAGACCGCCGAAACCAGCTTCGGTTCCGTAATCCAGTTCATACCGGCCAGCATAATGGGATGCTCAATGCCGAACATTTGCGTCATCTTGGTCTTAAACATGTGTTTCTCCTTTATCTTTAATCAAATTATGATGTAATGACCCCGTGTCTGTTTACGGGGGAAGCATAAGAGAAGCACCGATGGATGTCAAAGTAATTTTTGATCTAAAAAAAAAGCGCCCGCATGGCCGTAGACCGCATGCGGGCGCTGCAAAGATGATCCTATCGTCAGGCTCAATCCAGTCTGAACCAGGTCAGAGGAATGCCGCCTTTGGTCGTTTTTTGAATCTTCTCAAACTCCTTCTGGGATTTCGTCCACCACACATACAGATTGGGCGCCTTAAATCTGCCGTGCTTCATGGTTTGCACAACAGGGGTTGAAAGCAGACGGCCGTTCGGCATAATGCCGTATACTTCCATGGGATACCTGTCGCCCAGCATGGGGAATACTCTGGTGAAAGCGGCGCGGATCGCCTTGACGTCGGTTGTGGTGCCTGCCGCTACAATCGCCTGAGCCAGGGCATGCATACCGGTATAATTGGCGACGCTTTCCCAGGTATAGTTTCTTTTATACGGCGCCACGTAATTCTGTTTGAATTTCTCGGTTGAAGAATAGGGAATGCTGTTGACCATGGCCACGCCGATGGAGCCTTCCAGCCCGAGCGGTTTTTCCATGACCGGATAAACCGCGTCGAGTTTGGCCTGATCGATCAAAACGAAACCGCCTTCAAACCCTTTGGCCCGGGCCTGCTCGATGATTAATGCCGTGGTGGACGACGGACCGCCGATGAGCATAAAATCGGGATGGGTGGCAAGCGCTTCAGCCAGAGGCACGGCAAAATCCGTCCGCGTGTAGTAGTTGGTGGCTTTATCCACGGTAATGGCGCCGCCTTTCTTTTCCCATTCCTTCCGAAACGCCTTGCGCCATTCATCGCCGTAGGCGCCGGCCGTCACCACGATGGCGCCCTTGCGCCAGCCTTTATTCCAGGCGAGATTGGTAAACACTTTATTGTAAATGGTGTACGGCATGATCAATGTGATCGTCAGCTTGTTGCCCATCTCGGAAATCTCCGGGACACTGGTATAAGCCATCACCAGAAATTCGTGTTTCTTATCCTGATTGACTTTCATCAGAGCGGCAAGCGACCCGAAGAGAGGATTAAACACCGCGATGGTTTTGAACTCCTTGTGCATTTGCAGTGCGTTATTGACGGCCGTCTGCGGCTTGGTCCGGTCATCCATTCTCTCCAGCCGAAACATGTAGTTTTTGCCTCTGACCGTAATGCCGCCTTTAAAATTGATTTCGTTAATGGCCATTTCAACGCCGTTTAAGCAGTCCTGGCCGTATTCGGCGGCCGGTCCGCTCAAGGGTCCGGTATAGCCGATAACAATTTCTTCCGCCCGGACGTCCGCCGCCTGCAAGGCCGCTCCCAGAATCAGCAATGCAAGAAAAATAAAACCTTTGAATTTCGTCATAGCCCCCCCCTTTTTCTCAAGAACCGTCACTATTGTGCAATCATCATCGCAAGTTCAAGATTTGCGTTGAATCACAGAAATACCGGCGTATGCTTTATGATGTCGATACTTCATTCGTACTCGCCGGAAGACTGTTTCTTGCTTCCTTACAAATTATTTATTGTGATGGTCGCAAGCTAACAAAATTTTTACCCTTTTGCAAGCAATCAAAGCTTGAAGCGGATTCCTTCGCGACGCCCGGCGCGGACCTCGCAAACACGGCATGCATTCCGGGAAGCAGCCATAGTGATCTTGATGATTTTTTTCACCGGACCGGTTTGAGATTGGCGTCCATGGATTTCTTAAGAATTTCCTGTGCCATGTGGGCTCGATCAGGCAGCGGAATGCTTTCATCCAGTGTGCTCATGATCTCCAAAAGCCGCCGGCTCAGTTTTTCCTCCTCTCCAAAAAACGCGGTTGAGGCTTCAGGTCCGAAATACTTCACACGGAGGGCATGCACACCGTCATGTTGTTTCATTGCTTCGCTGACGGTTTTCAGTTCTTTGCCCGGCGGATATTTCTTCATGACGGCCGTCATGTAATTTATAAAGTTGTTTGTCAGGCGAACCAATTGCCGATGGGCCGCAGGGGGCAATATGGTCGAAAGCTCTTCGCGTTTTACCTTTAATTCCTTTGGCGTGTTGAGCAGAACTAATTTTTCAATATTCAAATGCGTCTTCTCATTTAAGATAAGATGGCCGTTTGCGTCAGCCTGAAACATTCCGGAAATGTCTTCGTTGTCCGCGCTATCATCCGCCCGTTGCAGCATTACCGGCCGGGAGGAAGGCTGTTTTTCCGCTTATGCAACAGATGACGGCCGACAAAAGCATATCCGGCCTTGCGTCATCGGGAGAATGATCTTTCGCGCAGCCAAGATTGACATTGCCTGCCTTTCTGATATGACATCACCGGATAATTTCGTAGTCATCAACAAAACCAACGGAGAGCAAACCATGAAACTGATTACGTCTGCAATGATGAACGAGCTGGTTGGAAAGGCCGCCGAAGCCAAACGGCTGCGCATGAACCTCAACATTCACGAGCAACTGTCCGATCCGGTGCAAAGGCTCTTTATCGCGGCTAAACCGTCTTCTTATTTTCGCCCTCACAGGCATCCGGGAAAAAGCGAATTTGCAATCGTGATTCGCGGATGGTTTGATGTGCTTACTTTTAATGAGGCGGGCGTAGTCACCGAGCGGATATCCGTCGGGGCGGGTCAGAGCGCTTTCGGACTGGAAATTCCACCCGACGCCTGGCACACCTGGATTCCCCGCGATGATGCCTCCGTCTTTTTCGAAGTCAAACAGGGGCCATACGATCCGGCAACATCCATGCAATTTGCCGCCTGGTCGCCCGACGAAGGCGCTCCCGAAGTCGCGGATTTTCAGGCCAGACTGCTGGGCCTGACTATTGGCGAATCAGCCGCCTGAACGACGCGCATCCAAGCGGCTGATAAACCTTTTGTGCAGGAAATTATTTTTTCTGGACTTCTTCCATCAGGGATATTTCGGGCTTGCCGGCCAGAAAGGCGCTGCCGGATGCCGCAAAGGCCTGAAAATGCGGTGTGGAGGAATGAAAATTCAAGGCCTCCTTGTCTTTGTACTGTTCTACAACCACCAGCAGATTGGGATTGGCTTTATCCTTGTTCAGAGAATAAAGCAACGTCCCCGCTTCTTTGGCCACCTCGGGGATTAATTTTGAAAAAGCGGCCAGTGCTTCATTCATTTTTCCTTCCTGGACCGGCAGTTTGGCGATTAATGTCAGCATAGTTTTTCCTCCTGATTTTTTTTCTAGGTCAGAAACTTCATAACACATCCGCTTTCCACTGGGCAAGGATTCCCTGATGCCCCGGGCTGATCCGGAGAGACCTTTGCATAACTGGGCAAAATCCAGCATATAGTCATTCCCGCGAAGGCGGGAATCCAGTGTTTTCAATTATTTCCAGATTATCACCTTCATGGGAATGACGGAAAAAAGTATTTTTCAAGGGTCTCCCAGGGGGTTCCCGACATAATGAAATACAACGCTAAATATTTGTTATAATTAATAATCGATACTTAAATAAATTCTTTGACTTCTTGGTCCGTTTTCCCTATACTCCGCGCCCTGCGAAACTACTTATTGATCTGAAGGAAGGGAGTTTTACGGTTACACATGGTATATCTACACGGCATCGGCCATTTTCACCCGGAAAATGTTATTTCCAATCAATTTCTGGAAAGCCTCGACATCGGCACAACTGTTGACTGGATTATGGAACGCGTCGGCATTGAATCCCGCCGCACCGTTTTGCCGCTGGACTATCTGCGCGAAACCAAAAACGCCGACCCGCGCGAAACGGATAAGGTCCGCCTTTACACGGATGCTCAAATGGGAGGCCGCGCAGCCCGGATGGCGTTCGATCGCGCGGGACTTAAAGCGGACGATATCGGCATGGTGATTTCCGGCAGTTCTCTGCCCCAGTATCTGACGCCCTGCGAAGCCTCCACCGTCGCCTGCGATCTGGGCATTGACGTTCCCTGCTTCGACATCAACTCCGCCTGTGGAACTTACGGTGTTCAAATGCGTTATCTGGATTCCGTCAGGCCGGAAAAACTTCCGCCTTATGTTCTGGTCACCAATGTGGAAGCGGCAACAACCACCATTGATTATTCCGACCGCCGCACCGCTGTTTTGTTCGGCGACTGCGCCACAGCCTCGATATTATCCACGACGGTTCCTTCCGACAAAATCTTTTCGGATTGCGACATGGCCTCCAAACCCACTTTGTGGGACAAAGCGGTGGTCCCGCGCTGGGGCTATTTCAACCAGGACGGCAATGCCGTGCAGGGATTTGCCATCCGTAAAACCACCGACGGCCTGCGCAACATGCTGGCTTTAATTCCCGAGGCGGATATGAGCCGGGTATTTTTCATCGGCCATCAGGCCAACCTGGGCGTGTTGCAAACCTCCGCCGAACGCGCCAAAATCGTGCCGGAAAATCACTGGTTCAATGTCCATCGCTTCGGCAACGTCGGCTGCGCAGGCGGGCCTTCCGTTCTGAGCCAGCACTGGGATGATTTGAGATCCGGTGACTTTGTGGCCATGTCGCTGGTCGGCGCCGGACTGACCTGGACGCAGATGCTCTTGACCATCAAGTAAGGTTCAAGATGCAAGGATCAAGGTTATCTTGTTGGCTGTTACACAGCCACCATTTATTTCTATTTTCTAAACTCCTTGGTCTTCGCCTTCATCTTTTTACCTTGGTCCTTGATCCTTGTACCTTTTTTAGAAGAGTTCCACATTATCTCCAAGATCTTCTTCGGCAGGTTTTTCCGCGGACTTTGCGGCGGGCGGTAAAGCATCTTGCGCAGGCGGCTTTGATTTTGCGCCGCTTTCTTGCACGGACGTGTCGTGTGTTTTTCTTTCCCGCTGCATCGTATATCTTGACGACAGATCCTCAAGCATTTTGGCTTTCCTTTGCAGATGGTCTTCCGACTGCCCCACACCCATCCGGCTTGCACAGGCGTTCAAATAAGATTCAACTTTTTCTATAGCCGCGCTGACGGTTTCGTTAACTTGCACACCGGCCAGCAATTGCTCTATATCGGCGGCAAGCTCCTTCCCTGATTTTTCAATATGTGACAGCAGTTGGCCGATCTGGGTTTCCATATCTTTGAGAGGGGCCGAAAGGCCGAGAAATTGCCCGTGAATATTATCCTGACCGGACTCGCTCTCAAGGCCCTGTGTGCCGGCGAGGCCGGCAAGTCTTGCGGCATTTTCGACCACAGCCTGAAGATGAACGGTCACCGCCGAGACTTTGGACGTCGTATCCTGAGACATCTGGTGAATGGAATTTGCCAGCACGCCCAGCGTGACGCCTTCGTCTCCCAGGTGCGCGGCATGCACCCGCGCGTTGAGCGCCAGTCTTTGCATTTCAATGCCGATGATCTGCATATCTCTGGCAAAAACGGACATGCCTTCGGCTGTTTTCGACATGACGGACATCTCTTTGGCCAGATCTTTCTTCAGACGAATCATTTCATCGGCCGACTCGGCCAGACTTAAGATTCCTTTTTCGAGTCCGGTGACAAACGATTCTGATTCCCGGTCATCGTTCAGGCCTGTTGCGGAATATATTTTCTCCGAAATGAAGGCCGCGTCCCGGGCAACAAAACGAAGATTCTCGGCAATCCTCGCAACAGCATCCATCACATCCTGCCTTGCGCCATGCAACTGTGCAGCCTGTAATTCAAACGTATGGGCAATCAGTTCCGTGCTGTGGAGGCGGGCCTTATGCGGAATTGCGTACTCCTGCGACGCTTTTTTGCGGCCGGTCAATTCATGGAGCTTTTGCGGCAACTCGTCGAGCGCTTCAACCACATGCTCCAGGCGCTGGCGGGTGATGTCATGAAACTGGAGAGACTGAATCACAACACCGACATGATCGGTAATACTTTTCCAGGTGTCCCGAATCTCCCCGATGGTTTTGATGGATTCGTTGTATTTGTTCGAAATGGCGGCAAGGCTTGCGCCCACACTCTCCAGAATCTGCCGGCTTTGCGACTGCTGCCGGGAATTGCGATCTTCAATCAATCTTGCGTTGTTTTGCAAAGACGGAATAGCCGCATAGGCCTGATCGGAAAGAGAAGCAATCTTGGTTCCAATGACTTTTGCCATCTGCTGGACATCCTGCGACAATTTAAAAAAGGACGTATCGGACAGCGCCAGATGGGCAATTTCAATTTTAATGAAGTTACACAGCACATTCAAAATGCGGACAACGTTTTCAAACTCTGCAAGCGGTTGCTCCAGGCTTTTGAAATGGCTCAAAATCATATAAATGGCGTCTTTTTCCGATTGCATGTCGCCGGAAAGCCGATCGACCATAGAAGACATGTTTTTAAATCCCTCGCGGACGGCATCCATTTCACGTCCGGAAATCTTCTTTGCGACATCCGATGCGGACCCGGAAATATCATTGGCGCGGCTGTAAAATTCCTGAACCTTCTCACCGATCAGCAGAAATTCTTTTTCCGTCGAGCTAATGAGATTGCGCAGGATGGCGACATGAGGCTCCAGGTCGTCCGGAATGGCGCCTTTCTTTTTCAAAAACGAAAACCACAGCCAGTTCACATTCATGGATATACCTTTCTTTACTCCCGATCATCTGAAACAAAGCATTAAAAATGCCAAAGGTAAAAACAGGACGGACGATCAAAAATGATTTATTAATATAAATGATTACGAGACATGTGCATCACTCGATCAGACACCCTGCCTTGTCATTCCCGCGCAGGCGGGAATCCAGTATTTTCAATGATTTTCTGGATTCCCGCCTGCGCGGGAATGACAGAGAAAAATATTTCTTCAAAGATCTCTTTTCATCATGGAGGGCCGAAAACAAGAAAGTCTGAAGCAGAAGATTATCCGAGATCGACGGAAGAAGTCCGGAAAAGACGGACGGGGGAGAGAAGACTGTTAGGCCGTAGACTGTTAGACTTTTAGGTTATTTTGAGGGGCGCTTTGCGCCCACCCTTTCAGCCTAACAGTCTAACAGCCTACAGCCTGATAGCCTTTTTCAACATTTAATCTCATACTTCTTCAACAGTTCATAAAACCTTGAGCGCGAGAGTCCCGAAAGGTCGCACGCTTTCCTCGCATCGCCGCCGGTTTCGGAAACGAGCCGGGAAAGATAATCGTATTCCATTTTGGCGATGGCCATCTCCCGCATCTCGTGAAATTTGCCCAGACCGTTTGATTCATCACGGCCTTCAGCAGAAATTCCTTTTTCTTGAACAAAGGAAGATGTGGCCACCTTGACGCGCAATTCGACAGGAAGATGCTTGCCGAAAAGCGTCGGCGAAGAACCGGCTTCCATCATGGCGCGCTCCAGGATATTGAACAACTCCCGGACATTTCCCGGCCAGTCGTAATGACTTAAGTAATCCAGAAATTCCGAGGATTGATTTTTTACGGGTATTTCCTTGCGCGCGCACAGCCTGGTTATGTAATACTGCGCCAGTTCCTGGACATCTTCAAGCCGTTTTCTTAAAGGCGGCATCTGAATATGAAACGCCCGGATGCGGTACAAAAGATCGCTGCGAAACGAACCGTCGGCGACCATGGCGTCCAGGTCGCGGTTGGTGGCCGCCACCAGACGGAAATCGCTTAAGACTTCGGTCTTTCCTCCCACGGGACGGAATTTCCGTTCCTGCAGGACGCGCAGAAATGACTTCTGCACGGAAATCGGCAGCTCGCCGATTTCATCCAAAAACAGCGTGCCTCCGTCAGCCTGCTTGATCAGGCCCTCCTGCGCCTTGTCCGCTCCCGTGTATGCGCCTTTTTCGTAGCCGAAGAGCGTGCTTTCTACAAGCGTTGACGAAAGCGCCGCGCAATCGACCACGACAAAGTTATTGGCCGCGCGCGATGAATTGCTGTGAATGGCCCAGGCAATGAGTTCCTTGCCCGTGCCCGTTTCTCCCATAATCAGAATGCTGGCGTCGGACAGAGAGGCCCGCGCGGTCTGATCCAGGCATAAGGTCATCGCCTGCGATGACCCGACAATATCGTCGCGACGGAATGTCTGCGGGGGCGAAACGGCTTTTTTGGCTTCCCGGTACTGCAGCGAGCGCTCCAGGGGAAGAATCAGATTGTTGATGGAAGAAGGTTTGGCGACATAATCCCAGGCGCCGCTTTTAATGGCCATCTCCGCCCCGTCGGCGCCGGCGTCGCCGGTCATGATAATGATTTCCGGTTCGGACAAACTTTCCCGCAATTTGACAATCGCATCCAGTCCGCTGCCATCGGGCATATTGACGTCCAGGTAAATGACGTCGAATGCTTCCTGACGGTTTACGGCGTAAGCCTCTCTGAGCGTCTCGGCGTAATGCACGCTGTGTCCCATTGTTTTCACTTTATGCAAAAGCATTTTGCCGAACATTTTATCGTCGTCAACAATGAGAATGTTTGCAGACATAAACACCATGCTTGTAAAAAGAAAAAATTATCCGGAAAAAAACTTGCCCATGCCTATATCGGCGAAAGAAGACTTCTGCTTGAATAAACCACCGGTTTTACCGAATAACAACCGCGCCGGTTTATCCTGCAAGGCAAGACTCTGTCCGGCTTTAACGGACGACCTCCCTGTTTTCCCTTAAGTTCCCGTTGGTGTTTCTGCTCGCGATATTTGTATTACAAATCCATAATCGATTGATTACAGGGAGTTTTTTTATACCGCGTTCTCGGAATTTTTTCAAAAACTTTTTTTGGCACTCTTAATGCTTTTTACATCTCTGAGGTTGGAAGGAGAGCCTATGAAGATCGTCTATTGCTGCCCTGGCCCGGACGCCGGCTATGAAAAAATAAAGCGGATCATTGAAATGCTGGTCGCCACGGATTCCTTTGAAGTGTATCGAACCCTGCCGGAGTTCGAGAAATTCCTCCGTCATGACCTGACATCCGGTTATCTCGTCATCCTGCACGCCAGCCTTCAGGAGCACCTGGAACATTTCGTTTCCCTGCGCGATCTCCTGAGCGGGCACAAAGTCATCTTAATCCTTCCGGACCGCAAGCGAAACACCATTATCCTGGGACATACGCTGCGTCCGAGATTTCTTACTTACAACGACAGCGATTATCTGGATGTGGCTTCGGTGCTTTGCCACATCATCAATCCTCAGGCCGGCGATGTCAAACTATCGACGCAGTGAAAAATGTAATCCGGCGCTTTCCCTTAAGGAAAGCTGAAAGAACAGAGAAATGGAATTGCTTATCGATCAAAAAAATATATTCCGCCTTAAACTGCCGGAGAAGAGCCTATGAGTCTTCTTGATCATTTTCGTCAAAGCGATTTTGCCGATCAGATTACTCTGCTGACCCGAATCCAGTCGGATAAACTTCTTGAAGCCATTCCGGACCTGTTTGACCTCTACCGTCAGCCTCTCGGGGACACCATGATCGACCATCTGGTGATCACCAGCTTGCAGGCGCTGCTGGCGGATCATGAAGAAGAAACCGTCAGAAGAATTCAGCAGGGAGACCGGCGGGAAAAAGCGATTTGCATTAACATTGCCGGCATCCGGCGTTTTGCATCCGCGGTTCCGGTCCTCCACAGCCTGTTGTCGGATGAGGCATTTAAAGACTTGCATTCCGATATTTTCTCCGCGCTGGGAAAAATCGGGTCGCCCGAGTCGCTGGGCCTGTTTCGGCAATATATTCATCACCCCGACGAAATCCCGGCCTCCCTGGCCATACAAATGGTTGGGCAGTACCGGGATGAAGAGTCCATTGAAGCGCTGGTCGGTTTCATTGAGCAGGCCCAGAAGGCTGAAGGATACGAAACCTGTTCTTTGAAAATCGGCATGGCTGTGGAAGCGCTGGGCGCCATCCACACGGATCAATCCATTTCCTGTCTGGTTTCCAGAATCCATCACCGCAACGCCACCATCCGGAGGATCATCCATGATGAGCTGATCAAGATCGGTCCCGACGCCGTTGCCTTCCTGGCAAATGTCTTCGACGGCGGCAATACGGACGGCAAAATTCTGGCCGCCAACATCCTGGGAATGATCGGAGCCAAACCCGGAGGGGAAGTGCTGGTGCGCGCCCTGGATGCGGGAAAGGCCGATGATCCCAACGTTCGCTACGCCATCTACGAAGCCTTCGGGAAAATACAATTTTTAAAGGGTTTAACCTGCCTGATCGATGCGCTGGAAATCGATGACGAACTGATTTTGACGGCAGTTCTGACCGCACTTTCCAACCAGATCAATCCCGGTGTCATCAAAAAGCTCAAAGAGGTGCTGAACAAAGGCGGCGCCCACAGCGATAAAATTCTTCGCGCGCTTGTCGCGGTTAAAGCCGTTGATCTGTTTCATCCTCTTTATGCCGATGAAAAAATCGCCGCGGCCGTCATGACGGAAATCGCGCGAACAGGCGATCCGGATGTCGTGGATGCATTTAAATCCGCTCTGACAATGATCGAAGGGGACAGAGCCAGGGCGGATCTGGCGAAACTTTCCGCCATCGCCCTCACACTCGGCGGCAGGGAGGTTCTGGCTGCCGATGATTCCAAGGCGATGTTGAGTTTTTACCGCAGCGTCGCCCCGGATCTGGGGATCAAAATCACCACGGCCGAAAACGGAAAAGACGCACTGGAATTGATCAAAAAGGGACGTTCATTCGCTCTGATCATCACCGATATGAACATGCCGGTGATGGACGGGCTCGAAATGACGCGCAAGATCCGGCGGGAAGTCGGCAATACAAAGATCCCGATTATCATGGTGACAACGGAATCGGAACAGGCGCAGCAGGATATGGCGCGTTCGGCCGGCGTTGACGCCTTTATCACCAAGCCTTTTACGGCGGCCGTCCTGAAAGCAAAGCTGGCGGCCTTTTTCAGTGAGGAGTCGCGCTTATGAAATTCTCAGCAGGGAAAACCAGGGACCGGGGCAAACTGACGATGGATGGTGAACTGACGGTGGGGGACGTCCGCAAAATACACGAAGAACTGCTGCGCTCCCTGGAGAAGGTGCAACACCTGGATATCGAAATCTCCGGGGCGGTGGAGATGGACCTCTCCTTTTTGCAGCTCTTATGCTCGGCGCACCGCACGGCGGCGCAGACGGGCAAGACAGTGGTTCTGACCGGCGACATACCGGACGTCTTCCGGCAGGCGGTGGAAGATAACGGCTACAGCGGATCCGGCAGTTGCGGCGGTGAAACAGGTAAAACATGCCTGTGGATCAATGAAAAAAAAGGCTGAAGACCGAAGGCTGAAGGGACAAGGAGCAAGGTTCAAGGTTAATGAGCAAAGTGATTATGACAGTGGATGATTCGTCGTCGGTAAGACAGATGGTGGCATTTACGCTGAAGCAGGCGGGCTATGGCGTCGTGGAGGCCTGCGACGGTCAGGATGCTTTAAAAAAAATCAACGGCTCCGGCGCGCAGATGATCATTACGGATTTGAATATGCCCAATCTGGACGGCATTGGTTTGATCAAAGGCGTTCGGGCTCTGCCGGCCTTCAAATTCATTCCCATCGTCATGCTGACGACCGAATCTCAGATGGAAAAGAAACAGGAAGGGAAAGCAGCCGGCGCAACCGGGTGGATCGTAAAGCCCTTCAAACCGGATCAGTTGCTGGCGGTGATTAGAAAGGTGCTGGGATAATGGACCCTCAGGCAAACGCATTTACAGAGGAAGCCTTTGAACTGCTGACGGAGCTGGAAAGTTCGCTTCTGGAACTGGAGAAAAGCCCCGATGACGCCGACCTGATTGCGCGGATTTTCCGGGCCATGCACACCATCAAGGGATCGGGCGCCATGTTCGGATTTGACGAAGTGGCCTCCTTTACCCACGATATCGAAACCGTCTATGACCTGCTGCGAAACAACAAAATTGTTGCCGGCAAAGACCTGATCGACCTGACGCTTGCGGCCTGCGACCAGATTCGAAAAATGGTGGAGGGCCGGGAGGACATCGACCGGGAAACGGTCAACGAGATAACGGCGGCCTTCAAAGAATTTTTGCCCGCTGCGGAGGGAGCCGCCCCCGGAAAGACAAAGCAAGCGCCGCAGACAGTTGAAGCGGAAATCAAACCGGAAGAAAACCGGCCGATGGTTTACCGGATTACGTTCAGCCCGAATGCTGACATCTTTTTAAGCGGGACCAAACCATCCCTGCTGTTGCAGGAGTTGCGAGATCTCGGCCCCTGTACGATTGTCGCCCACCCGGATAAGATCCCGCGGCTTTCCGAAATGAATCCGGAAAGCTGTTATACTTACTGGGACATCGTTTTGACGACGGACCGGGGCATCAATGCCATCCGCGACGTCTTCATCTTCGTGGAAGATGAGAGTTTGTTGAAAATTGACGTGATTGATGAAGGCGCGGAAAAAGAACCGGCCGACTATAAAAAGCTGGGTGAAATCCTGGTGGAGAAAGGCGACGCCGACAAAGCCGCCGTCGATCACGCATTGGAAAATCATAAAAAAATCGGCGAGCTGCTGGTTGAATCGGGAGTCGTCGGTCCGGACAAGATTCAGGCGGCTCTGGTGGAACAACAACACATCCGGGAGACCAGAGAAAAACGCCAGCAGGCGGAAGCCGCGGTTACCATTCGCGTGCCGGCCCAGCGGCTCGATGTTCTCGTCAATCTGGTGGGAGAGATGGTGACGGTGCAGTCCCGCTTATCCCAGATGGCCAACCAGATCAATGATACCGATCTGCTCCTGGTGGCGGAGGAAGTGGAACGGCTGGTGACGGAGCTGCGGGATAATACCATGAGCATCCGCATGCTGCCCATCGGCAACACCTTCAGCAAATTCAAACGACTGGTTCGGGATCTGTCCACGGAACTGGGCAAAGAGATCAATCTCATCACCGAAGGCGAGGAAACGGAACTGGACAAAACCGTCATTGAAAAGCTCAATGATCCGCTGGTGCATCTGATCCGCAACAGCATCGATCACGGCATCGAAACGCCGGACATCCGCGAGCAGGCGGGAAAGCCGCGAGCAGGAACCGTGAAACTGACGGCCGAACATTCGGGAGCCAACGTCCTTATCCACATTGCCGACGACGGCGCAGGCATTGATCCGGAGGCCATCCGCCTCAAGGCAATCGAAAGAGGCATGATCACGGCCGAGGATAACTTAAACGAAAAAGAGCTCTTCAGTTTGATCTTTGCGCCGGGTTTCTCCATGGCAAAAAAAGTGACAAACGTATCGGGCCGAGGCGTGGGCATGGACGTAGTAAAGCGGGGAATCGACGCCTTGAACGGAACCCTCGACATCCGGAGCAAAATGGGCGAAGGCGCCACCATCACGCTGAAACTGCCCTTAACCCTGGCCATTATCGACGGTCTTCTGGTGCGGATAGCGGATGCGTTTTTTGTTCTGCCGCTTGCCGCGATTGAAGAATGCGTGGAACTGACCCGGCAAGACATCCGGAAGATGCATGGCCGGCACATGACGCACATCCGGGGGGAAGTGGTTCCGTACATTTCCTTAAGAGAGGTCTTTAAGATTCCCGGTGAATTGCCGGCCATCGAGCAGATTATTATTAACCGGATCGGGGACGATCGGATCGGTCTGGTTGTGGATCAGGTGATCGGCGAGCATCAGACCGTTATTAAATCCATGGGCAAGTTCTACCGGCACGTCCGGGAAATCTCCGGGGCAACGATCCTCGGTGACGGAACCGTCGCGCTGATTGTCGATATTTCGCAACTGGTTTCGCAGGTCATTCGCAAAGCCGGTTAAAACATTTTTGGCTGTTCCGCCCTTTGCAGCAGGGAGAAGAAGGGATATGGGCTGATATCCGGCCCGTCTCCCCTTCCCTCCCTCGCAATACAAATGGGCGTCAAGAGGTTGGGATATGGCGTTTACATTTTTCTTTCGGGATCAGAAACCGCTGGAACACGCGGTGCATTTTCTGAAAACCAGCGCGGCGGGACGCGCCCGCGTGCGTATCTGGGACGCGGGCTGCGCCATGGGGCAGGAACCCTACACGCTGGCCATTCTGCTTGCCGAAAACATGGGACAGTTTGCGTTTCGCAATATTCAGATTTACGCGACGGACTATGACGCCCCCCTGCTGAAAACCGTCGAGGAAGGAGCTTATCCCTGGGAAGAGCTGCAAAGAATCCCCGGAGAGCTCTTTGAAAAATATTTCGAGAAAAACTGCCGCGAAGGCTGGTTTCGGGTTACGGATCTGATAAAGAACCGCGTCACCACCTCCCACCACGATCTGCTGACGCTCTCCCCAGTCCAGTCCGGCTTCAGCCTGATTGTCTGCAAAAACGTACTTCTGCACTTTTCCTATGAGCAGCGCATCGACGTCATTCGCATGTTTCATACCGCCCTGGAGCCGCAGGGCATTCTGGCGATGGAACACACACAGAAAATGCCGGAGGAACTGTCGTCTCATTTCGAGCAACTGGTCGGCGACGCCCAGATTTTCCGCAGGCGGGAGGGCGCCGCATGAATATCATCCGCATTCAGGCCGGCGAAAAGATCTACAGCTCCAACGCCTATCTTGTGCTGGGCGACTGGAAGCGCATTGAAGACATCAACACGCTCATCGACGTCGGCAGCGATCCCCGCATCGTGGATAAAATCACCGACATGAACACGGGCATCGGCAAACGCAAAGTCGAGCAGGTGATTCTCACGCACAGTCATTCCGACCACACGGCCGCGCTCGCCGCCGTAAAAAAAGCGTTCGGGCCGAAGGTCTATGCGTTTTCACCGCATACCGACGGCGTCGATTATATCCTCAAACACGGCGACCGGCTGCGCATGGGCGACCGGATATGCGACATTCTGCATTTTCCCGGCCACAGTGACGACTCCATCGTGATTCACAATGCAGAGGAAGGCGATCTGTTCGTCGGCGATACGCCGGTCATCATTCAGGCGGTCGGCGGAACCTATGATCAGCGCTTTCGGGAAAATATGGAAGCGCTTTGCCGGAGAAATATTCAAACCATCTTTTTCGGGCACGGCGACCCGCTTTTAACCGGCGCAAAACAGACCCTGATGGCGTCTCTGCGCATCATCCGTCAGACGCAGGAGCTGCCGGACGGCCGGGCGCTCCGACAGGCATTATCCATTGAACGGCTTAAATGAACATAAAGACAGACATCAAGAAGGAGGAAGTTTTATGATCAAAAACATGAAAATCGGAATGAGACTGGGCATCGGCTTTGCCATCATCGCCCTTTTGCTGATCGTCGTTTCCGCCGTATCCGTCATCAGATTAAGCGCCGTCGGCAAAACGGTCGAGACAATTGTGGACGACCGCATGCCGAAAGTGGCCACAGCAAACGGCATTATCGGCGACATCAATGTGGTGGCCCGCGCTTTGCGCAATATACTACTTGTGGACAAGCGCGAGGACATCCTCAAGGAGGAAGATCGAATCAAGGAAGCGGGGCAGCAGGTAACCAAGACGATTGAGGAGCTCAAGAAAACCATTGTCGACCCGAAGGGCAAGGAACTTCTTCAGGAATTGATTGACGCGCGCGCCGCTTACGCAAAGCCCCAGACCGAAACAAGAAAACTGGCCCTGGACGGAAAGAAACGCGAAGCCACGGACATCCTTCTCAGCCGCGTTCGGGAACCGCAGGCGGCATACATCGCAGCCGCTGAAAAGCTGATCAAGTATCAGACCGAGTTAATGATCCAGGAGGGGAATGACGCCAAAGCGCTTTACCGCAGCGCCCGGATCCTTATTCTTTCGCTGTGCGTCGTCGCGATTATTCTGACCGTCATCATGGCCTGGTGGCTGACCCGCGGCATCACGGGCCCCGTCAATCACTGCATGGATATCGCCAATCGCGTGGCGCAAGGCGATACGGAGGTGACCATCGAAAGCACGTCCAAAGATGAAACAGGCCTGCTGCTTTCCTCGATGAATCAAATGGTGCAAAATATCCGAGCCCTGGTTTCCGACGCCAATAGTCTGTCCAAAGCCGCGGTGGAAGGGAAACTGGCCACCCGCGCCGACGCGTCCAAACATCAGGGCGATTTCCAGAGAATCGTCGCCGGCGTCAACGACACGCTCGACGCCGTTATCGGTCCGCTCAACGTCGCCGCCGAATACGTCGACCGCATCTCCAAGGGCGACATTCCGCCGAAAATCACCGATACTTATTCCGGCGATTTCAATGAAATCAAGAACAACCTCAATCAGTGCATCGACGCCGTCAGCGCCCTCGCCGCCGACGCCAACATGCTGTCGAAGGCCGCCGTGGAAGGAAAGCTGGCCACGCGCGCCGATGCCGGCAAACATCAGGGTGACTTCCGGAAAATCGTCGCCGGCGTGAACGATACGCTCGACGCCGTCATCGGTCCGCTCAACGTGGCCGCCGAATACGTCGACCGGATTTCCAAAGGAGATATTCCACCGAAAATCACCGACAGCTACAACGGTGATTTCAATGAAATCAAGAACAACCTCAATCAGTGCATCGACGGCCTGGGCGGCCTGATTGAAACCAGCAACGTCCTGCAGGCCATGTCCGTCAATGATTACACGAAACGCGTGGAAGGAAAATATCAGGGCATCTACGCCAAAACCGGCGACGCCGCCAACACCGTCCGGGAGAGAGTCCTCCATGTCATCGAGACCACCGGCAAGGTTGCCGCCGGAGATTTAAGCGATCTGGAAGCCTACCGGAAAATCGGGAAACGGTCGGATAACGACACCCTCGTCCCCGCTCTGACCGCCATGATGGACAATATCAACCGCCTGGTTTCAGATGCATCCGTTCTATCCAAAGCCGCCGTGGAAGGAAAACTGGCCACCCGCGCCGATGCCGGCAAGCATCATGGCGATTTCCAGAAAATCGTCGCCGGCGTCAACGATACGCTGGATGCCGTCATCGGACCGCTCAACGTCGCGGCCGAATATGTCGACCGCATCTCCAAGGGCGATATTCCGCCGAAAATCACCGACAGCTACAACGGCGATTTCAATGAAATCAAGAACAACCTCAATCAGTGCATTGACGGCCTGGGCGGCCTGATCGAAGCGAGCGACATCCTGCAGTCCATGTCCGTCAACGACTATAACAAACGCGTGGAAGGAAAATATCAGGGCGTGTTCGCCAAAACCGGCGATGCCGTCAATACCGTCCGGGAGAGAATCCTGCATATCATAGCGACGGTCAACAAGGTTTCGACTGGAGACTTAAGCGATCTGGAGGACTATAAAAAGCTGGGGAAACGATCGGATAACGACAAACTCGTACCGGCCATGACCGCCATGATGGACAACATCAACCGTCTGGTCGTGGACGCATCCCTTCTGTCCAAAGCCGCTGTGGAAGGGAAACTGGCCACCCGCGCCGATGCCGGCAAGCATCATGGCGATTTCCAGAAAATCGTCGCCGGCGTGAACGACACCCTCGACGCCGTGATCGGTCCGCTCAACATGGCCGCCGAATATGTCGACCGCATCTCCAAAGGCGACATCCCGCCGAAAATCACCGACAACTACAACGGTGATTTCAACGACATTAAAAACAATCTCAACGTGCTGATCGACGCTATGAATGAAATCACCAAAACGGCACAGGAAATTTCCAAGGGCAATCTGATGATCACCGTGCAGGAGCGCTCGGCCCAGGATCAACTGATGCTGGCGCTGAAAGCCATGCTGAAAAAGCTCACGGACGTGGTCACGGACGTCCAGGTCGTCTCCGATCAGGTGGCGTCCGGCGCGGATGCCCTGACGTCGACGTCGGAGCAAATCTCGCAGGGCGCAACCGAACAGGCCGCCTCCGCCGAGGAAGTTTCCTCCTCCATGGAGCAGATGATCTCCAACATCAAGCAGAATGCCGACAACGCCTCGCAGACGGAAAAGATCGCCATCAAGTCGGCGCAGGACGCGCGGGAAGGCGGGAAATCCGTTGCCGAAACCGTCAAAGCAATGAGGGAAATTGCGGGTAAAATATCCATCATCGAGGAAATCGCGCGGCAGACCAACCTGCTGGCGCTCAATGCCGCCATTGAAGCGGCGCGCGCCGGAGAGCACGGCAAGGGGTTTGCCGTGGTCGCCTCCGAAGTCCGCAAGCTGGCCGAACGCAGCCAGTTGGCGGCGGGCGAAATCAACAAACTTTCGGCCTCCAGCGTCCAGATCGCCGAGCAGGCGGGTGTGATGCTCGACAAAATGGTGCCGGACATTCAGAAGACGGCAGATCTGGTTCAGGAAATCAGCGCAGCCAGCAAAGAGCAGGATACGGGCGCCGAGCAGATCAACAAGGCCATCCAGCAGCTCGATCAGGTCATTCAGCAGAATGCCTCGGCGTCTGAGGAAATGTCGTCCACATCCGAAGAGCTGTCCGGTCAGGCGCAGCAACTGCAGGAAGCAGTGGCTTTTTTCAAAATCAGCGAAGAATCGGGCGGCAGAAAATCGGCCGCGGCCGTCTCACACACCAGCCGGAAATCAAAAGCCGGCGCGGCGGCGTCAGCCGGCCGTTTAAGACAACTGTCCACGGCGGGCAAGCACCCTCTGCCGCAGGCATCCACCCCATCGGAACAACAGTCAGGCGTCAGCATTAACCTGACCGGTTCCGCAGACGGCATGGATTCGGACTTTGAAAAATACTAGCCCCATCAGATCAACCGGAGCGCCGGAGGCGACCCAACGCCTTTGGCGCCGTCCGGGCAAGGAGGACGGACATGAGCGTAGCAAAAATCACCGAGGCCAGACAGTATCTGACCTTTAAGATGGAAGAAGAGGTTTTCGCCCTGGATGTCGGCAAGGTCCGGGAGATTCTCGACTATACGACCATTACCAAAGTGCCCCAGACGCCGGACTATATGAAAGGCGTCATTAACCTGCGCGGCTCCGTCGTGCCGGTGGTGGACATGCGCCTGAAATTCAACATGCCGGCGCAGGACAGAACGGTCGACACCTGCATCATCGTGGTGGAAATCACCATTGAGCAGGAACAGACCATCCTGGGCGCTCTGGTGGACTCCGTGCAGGAGGTCTTCGAGCTGGAGCCTTCGCAGGTGGAACCCGCGCCGCGAATCGGAACAAAGCTGAATACGGATTTTATATTAGGCATGGGCAAGCGCGACGATACCTTCGTGATCATTCTGGATATCGACCGCGTGTTTTCATCCGAGGAGCTGGATATTGCCAACTCCATGAGAGGTGAAGCCGCCTGACGCCTGTCCGCAGTAACACGCTAACGCCCCTCCCTCCCGCTGAAAAGTGCGCCCTCCCCTCCCTTTCCTCTTTTCAGCGGGAGACTCCCCCCTTTTCCGGAGCGGGCCATGAGGAGACAAATGACGCAGGTGACCGGAAGAGACATAACGGTCAGGGAAATGACCGATGATGAATTCAACCGCCTGGGTGATTTTATCCAACGTCAGTGCGGCATTAAGATGCCTCTGTCCAAAAAAACCATGCTGCAGACGCGCCTTCATAAACGGCTGCGCCTGCTGAAATTTTCTTCATTTGCCGAGTATGCCGACTATGTCTTCGGTCCCCGGGGATCGGATGAAGAACTCTATTCCATGATCGACGCCGTCACGACCAACAAGACGGATTTTTTCCGCGAATCAAAGCATTTCGATTTTCTGTGCAACAGCGTTCTTGCCGTCTCCCACCAGGACAGTCCCCGCCTGAAACCCCGCCACATGAAATTCTGGTCGGCCGGATGTTCGACGGGGGAAGAACCCTATACCCTGGCCATGGTGCTGGCCGAATACATGCTTCACAATCCTCTGTTTCACTTTTCCATCCTGGCAACGGATATTTCCACCCAAGTTCTGCGGCATGCAGCCGCCGCCATTTACGCCCATGAAAAAATCGAGCCCGTTCCCATGCCGCTGCGCAAAAAATATCTTTTGAAAAGCAAAGACAAGCTGCTGGTCAGGATTTGCCCGGAGCTGCGCGCCAGAGTCTCCTTCAAAAGGATTAACTTCATGGACGACCGCTACGCCATCGGCGACAAGATGGACGCCATTTTCTGCCGCAATGTCATTATTTATTTTGACCGCGAAACCCAGGAAGCCATCCTGAAGCGCATCTGCCGGCACTTGCATCCGGGCGGGTTCCTGTTCATGGGCCATTCGGAAACATTGAGCGGCATGAATCTCCCGCTGCAGTTCGTCGCTTCATCGATTTACAGGAAACGCCATGACACTCCCTAAATCCTCTCTTCCGCGTCTCTACCTGAAGCAGTGTGAAATGTCGATTCTGGACCATCCCGCCCTGATCTCCACCATTTTGGGCTCCTGCGTCGCGGTCACTCTCTATAACAGCCGCCTGGGCATTGCCGCCATCAGCCACGCGCTTCTGCCCCACTGCAGGCGGCATACCTATGTCAACAGCGTCAATGATCTGCTGACGGACGACTGTTCGCGATGCAATGATGCATTTAAGTACGTCGACTGCTCCGTATCCATGATGGCGGAAACCTTTGCGCGCTTCGGCATCCGGCCCGCCGAAACGCAGGTTCAACTGTATGGCGGAGCGAAAATGTTCATCTCGGGAAATGAAAATGCGCCGCCCTCCGTCGGTCTCCAGAACTCTACAGTAGCCAAACAGGTTATCGCCGACCATGGCCTGACCCTGTTTGCCTCCGACATCGGCGGATCGCTGGGGCGCAAACTTTATTTCAACACGCAGACAGGAAAAGTCACTCTGCACAGGATGACCAAACATCCCCTCCGTGACTTTCGTGCTCTCTACCCTTTGAAGAAAGTTGGACATCATGCTTCCAAAGAAAAAAATCCGGGTCCTCGTCGTTGACGACTCCGCCGTGGTCCGGCAAACAATTACGGATATTCTCAATGACGATCCGGATATTGAAGTCATCGCGTCGGCGGCGGATCCGATCATCGCCGTTGAGCGAATGAAGGAAGAAGCGCCCGATGTCATCACCCTGGATGTGGAAATGCCCAGGATGGACGGCATCACGTTTCTGCAAAAAATCATGAGTCAGCATCCCATCCCGGTCGTCATTTGTTCGTCATTGGCGGAAGCGAATTCCGGCACGACCCTTAAAGCGCTGGAATACGGGGCCGTGGAAATCATTCAAAAGCCCAAAATGGGCACCAAACAATTTCTGGAAGAGTCCCGAATCCGCCTTTGCGACGCCGTCAAAGCCGCGGCGCAGGCCAGGCTGAAGCGGCAGCCGGCGCGTCCGCATGTTGAGCCCAAACTGACGGCCGACGTTGTGATGCCCAAACCCAAAACCAACGCCATGGTTGAAACAACGGAAAAGGTCATCGTTGTCGGCGCCTCCACCGGCGGCACGGAAGCCATCCGTGTCTTTCTGGAAAAAATGCCCATGGACTCGCCGGGTATCGTCATTGTGCAGCACATGCCGGAAAACTTCACCAAATCCTTCGCCGCAAGACTGGATTCTCTGTGCAAGATGTCGGTCAAAGAAGCAACCGACAATGATACGGTCATTCCGGGCCGGGCGCTCATCGCTCCGGGCAATTATCACACGCTGCTGAAACGCAGCGGAGCGCGTTACTACGTGGAAGTCCGGCAAGGACCGCTCGTATCGCGCCACCGTCCCTCCGTGGATGTGCTGTTTCGTTCCGCAGCCCGTTATGGCGGATCTAATGTCGTGGGCGTCATCATGACCGGCATGGGCGACGACGGTGCCCGGGGCATGCTGGAGATGAAAGAGGCGGGCGCCTACACCATCGCCCAGGATGAAGCGTCCTGCGTGGTCTACGGCATGCCGCAGGAAGCCGTGAAGCTCGGCGCCGTCGATAAAATATCCCCCCTGGAGGCCATCGCCGATAAAGTGCTCTGGCAGTGCAGGCAATAATGAGAAGGTGCAAGGCACAAGGTTCAAGGTCCAAGGCTGAAGGCTGAAGGCTGAAGGCTGAAGGTTGTAAGCTGTAGGTCACGAAAGATAAAAATTATCAAAAGCGACAAAGCAGCCGGGGAAAATCTAGTTCCTTGCACCTTGATCCTTGATCCTTGATCCTTCGGCCTTCCGCCTTCAGCCTTCCGCCTTGTATTCGAAACAATTAATGTGCTATAAAATATCCAGTTTACGAGATTTCCATATTTATTCAAAAACCCTTCCAGAAAAAAGATCTCGCCGCCAGGGTGCGGGATGCGATCCATCAAACCCCGGCAACGGATAACAGGCAGGTCAGGACATGAAACAAATCTTAAACATGCCTCTCAAAGTACTCTTTATTGAAGACAACGAAAACCCTGACAACACTGTTGGACAGGCCTTAAAACAGGGCGGCTTTGAACCCGAGATACTGCCGGTGAACTCCATCGGAAAACTGAAGCAGGTCATCCAGAACGCCCGGTGGGACATCGCGTTTTACAACAGCGACCGACCCTGTCTCCCGCTTCCGGAAACACTTGCCGCGCTCAAGGGCAAAGACCGGGAGATTCCTCTATTTGCCCTCTCCGCTGCATCCGGAGAGGAGAATGCGCCGAAATACATGGAGGCGGGAGCCCGGGATTTCTTCGTGATGAATAACCTCTTAAGACTTCCCTCAGCCGTCAACCGCGAAATAACACAAACCCGTTTGCGGGAAGAATCTCAAACTGTGTTGACACAATTGCGCGACAGCGAAGACAAATACCGCATGATCGTCGAAAACGCCCGGGAATCCATTTTGATTGCCCAAGACTTGAAAATTGTTTTTGCCAACCGGCAAACCCTGGCGACGACCGGATTTTCGGAAGAAGAAATTGCATCATTGAGTATATTGGATTTCATTCATCCGGATGATCGTGTCATGGTTGAAGAAAAGCACAGGCGGCGGTTACAGGGGAAGGATATCAATTCGGTCTATTCCTTCCGGGGCGTCACCCGCGCAGGAGATATCCGCTGGGCCGAGATTAAATCATCGCTTATTCTATGGAAAGGGAAACCGGCCACCGTTAATTTCCTGACGGATATTACCGAAAAAAAACAGGCACAGGAACAGCAAAACCGCCTGGCGGCCATCCTTGAAAATACCAGCGATGTGGTCGCCACCGCGACGCCTGAAGGAAAAGTGACCTACCTGAACCTGGCCGGCCGACAAATGGCAGGTTGGGACAGCAACGAGCCCCTGGAGGCGCGAAGCATTTCCGATTTCCATCCTCCGGAATCCTCGCAAATCATCCTGACAGAAGGCCTTCCAACCGCCGCCGCTGACGGAATATGGACGGGTGAAACTTTTGTATTGCGCCGCGACGGGCGGACAATCCCCGTTTCTCAGGTGATCATCGCTCACCGCACACCCGACGGCACAATCCGGTATTACTCCACCGTCATGAGAGACATATCCGAACGCAAACTGCATGAAAAGAATCTGCAGGACAGTCTGATGAAACTGGGAGCCGCCCAGGAGGCGGCTAAAATCGGATTCTGGGCTCTCGACCTGATCAACACAAACCTGGAGTGGTCGGAGGGGGTCAAATCCATCTTTGACCTTGAGCATGGAGATCCCACGCCGTCTTTTGATGATTTCTGGGGCTACGTCTTCAGCGAGGACAGAGAGTTTGTGCAACAGCAGGTGAAAATCCAGCTTGCGCCCATGGACAAGCCATCCATCCACTATGAATACCGGATACGGACCGGAAAAGGACGCATCAAATGTATCGACCACATCGGACGCCAGGAATTCAACCAAAACGGGGAATTGATCCGCATTTACGGTTCCGTTCAGGACATCACGGAACGCAAGCAGGTGGAGGAAGCTCTGCGCATCAGCGAATCCCGCTATAAAGCCCAGTATCATGGAAGCCCGATTCCGACTTTCACCTGGCAGAAATACGGGGATGATTTTGTTTTAGTCAGCTTCAACCACGCGGCCAGAGAGATGACATCAGGCAGGGTATCGGAATTTGTCGGCAGCACAGCCAGTCAAATGTACCAGGATTATCCGGCGATCGTAAACAATATCGGCCGCTGTTACAGCCGGAGAATCGTCCTGCGCGACGAAGTAACGTCGCAGCATTTTCTTCCCGGAAGGCGAATTCAGACGACGTACGCCTTTGTTCCCCCGGACTTTGTTCTGGTGCATATCGAAGATCTCACGGAGCAGCGACTCGCCGAAGCAGAGAAAGAAAAACTTCAGAAACAGCTTGTCCAGGCCCAGAAGCTCGAAGCGATCGGCCGTCTGGCCGGGGGCGTGGCGCACGATTTCAACAATATGCTGGCCGTGATCATCGGGCATACGGAACTGGCTTTGGATCACATCGACCCGGCAACGACGCCTTATACCGATTTGCAGGCCATCCGCAAAGCCACCGAACATTCCGCCAACCTTGTCCGGCAGTTGCTGGCGTTCGCCCGCAAGCAGACCGTCGCTCCCCAGGTGGTGAATCTCAATGAAGCCGTGCAGGGCATATTCAACATGCTCAAACGGCTCATCGGCGAAAACATCGACCTCATCGTGAGGCTTCAACCGGATCTACACCACGTCCGCATCGATCCCGGACAGGTCGATCAGATTCTGATCAATCTGTGCATCAACGCACGGGACGCCATCACGCAAGCGGGAAAGGTGATCATCGAAACACGCAATCTTCCGTCTGATGAAATGAACCCGGCCTGCCGCAAAGAGATGCCGCCCGGCGAATACGTTCTGCTTTTGGTATCGGATAACGGCTGCGGGATGGATGCCGCAACGCTTGAAAAAATTTTCGATCCTTTCTTTACCACCAAGGAGATCGGAAAAGGATCAGGGCTGGGCCTGTCGACGGTTTACGGGATTGTCTCGCAAAATAGCGGATGCATTCATGTCGAGAGCGACCCCGGCCGTGGAACCGCCTTTTATATCTACCTGCCCCGCCATCCGGGTGATGCGGAAAAAATTCCGGCGGCCTCCGCAACCGAGCCCCAAACCGGCCGCGAAACCATTTTGCTGGTCGAAGACGAACCGTCTCTGCTGAAAATGACCGAAGTCATGCTGCGCCGTCTGGGCTATTTCGTCCTGCCCGCTCTCACCCCGGAGGAAGCCGTCCGCCTGGCCGCCGGATACCGGGGAGACATCCAGTTGCTCATTACCGACGTCATTATGCCGCATATGAACGGCCGGGAGCTGGCCGATCAGCTCCAATCCATTCGCCCGGACCTGCGCTGCCTTTTCATGTCCGGCTACACGGCGGACGTGATCGCGAAAAAGGGTATTCTGGAAAAAGGGGTCCATTTTATTCAAAAACCCTTCCAGAAAAAGGAGCTCGCCGCCAAGGTGCGGGAGACACTGGATCATACATGACTGAACGAGAAAAAATAGAAGAAGACCTCCGGCAGAGCGAAGAAAAATTCGCCAAGGCCTTCCAAAACGCGCCGGTTTTGTTCGCCATCATCGAAGCGGATACCGGCATCCATGTCGACATCAATGATGAAGCCGTTAAAACGGTCGGTCTGAAACGGGAAGACATTATCGGTTCCACGCCCGTTGAAATCGGCTGGCTGACGCCGGAAGACTGGCAGAAGCTGCGCGATGAATTGCAATCCAAAGGACGAATTGCCGACCTCGAAATGGAATTTCACGCCGGGAACGGCCGCGCCATCACCGGACTGATCGGCGGAGAACGCCTCCTGATCTCGGGGCGCGAATATCTGATGTTCATCGCCGTAGACATCACCACCCGCAAGATGGCCGAGCGCAGACAGGAAATGATCACCGGTATTCTGGCCCTGCTCAGCAGCGAAAAAGACATCCGGACACTGATCCGGGACATCATCCTTCTCATCAAGAACTATACAAGCTTCAAAGCCGTGGGCATCCGGCTTAAAGAAGGCGACGACTTCCCCTATTTTGAAACGTCCGGCTTTGACGGCCATTTTGTGGAACTGGAAAAATACCTGTGCGCGCGGGATGCCGAAAATCATCTGATCCGCGACGCAAGCGGCAACCCCCTTTTGGAATGCATGTGCGGAAACGTGCTCCAGGGACGCACCAGCGCCGCTTACCCTTTTTTCACGGCGGGCGGCAGCTTCTGGACCAACAGCACAACGGCATTGCTGGACTCAACCACCGAGGCGGACCGCCAGGGCCGCACACGAAATCGCTGCAACGGCGAGGGCTACGAATCGGTGGCGCTCATACCACTCAAAGCCGGCGATGAAATCATCGGGCTTCTGCAGTTAAACGACCGGCGCAAAGACCTTTTTACGCCGGATTTTATTCGCCACCTGGAAGGCATCGGCGTCAGCATTGGCGCTTCCATCCAGAGAATCCGCGCCGAAGAAGCGCTTATAGAAGCCGAAAACAGGCTGCGGATCACTTTTGACAACGCCAGTATCGGCGTTTGTTTTGTCGGCCTGGACGGCCGGCTCCTGAGAGTAAACCGGGAAATGGCAAACATCCTGGGATACAGCCGCGCCGAAATCGAATCGATGAACTTGATCGACATCATCCATCCCGAAGACCGCGATTTTGCTCCGACCGCCATCAACGAAGCGTTTTCAGAACGGGGCATTCAGGCGGTTTTTGAAATTCGCTACCTGCGCAAAGACGAGCAGATCGCCTGGTGCCGGGCGTCCAGTTCTTTGATCAAAGACACAAAGGGCCGTCCGCTTTATTTTCTTTCCCACGTCCAGGACATCACGCAACAGCGACAGATGGAGCAGCGCCTTCAGCGCGCGGAAAGAATGGAAGCGCTGGGGCTGCTGGCGGGCGGCGTCGCCCATGATCTCAACAATGTCATCGGCATCTCCATCGGCTATTCGGAAATGCTGCTCGACGATCTGGAGCCCGACTCGCCTTTGAGAGAACATGTGGAAAGCATCATGCAGGCGACGGAACGGGCGTCGGCCATCGTGCAGGATATGCTGACCATGGCCCGCAGAAACGTGGCGGTCAACAAAGTTCTGAATCTCAACACCGTCATCCGCGAGTTTCTGGATTCTCCGGAACTCTCCTCGCTTCTGGCGCAGCATCCCGGCGTGGAAATACAAACCGGCCTGTCGCCCGACCTGCTCAACATCAGGGGATCGGCGATTCACCTGACGAAGACGATCATGAATCTGATGTCCAACGCGGCCGAAGCCATCCCCGATTGCGGCGTCATCAGCATTACAACAAAGAATATTCACCTGGACCGCCCCGTCAAAGGGTATGATTCTTTCAAAGAGGGAGATTACGCCATTGTCTCAGTGAGCGATACGGGCGAAGGTATTTCCACCGAAAATCTGCCGCGGATCTTTGAACCCTTTTATACCAGGAAAGTCATGGGCAAAAGCGGAACCGGCCTGGGGCTGGCGGTGGTCTGGGGCGCGGTGAAAGACCATGACGGTTATATCGACGTGGAAAGTTCGCCGGACAGGGGAACAACCTTCAGCCTGTACTTCCCCGTCTGCCGCGAAGAGGCCGCCGGAGCGCCGGACATCATCGACCGGATCTCCTATATGGGAAAAGGTGAAACGATTCTTGTTGTGGACGACATCCCCGAGCAGCGGGATCTGGCTGTCCGCCTGCTTGCCAAACTCAACTACCTGACGGCATCCGTTGCAAGCGGCGATGAAGCCGTCGAGTTTTTGAAAAAATCTCCCGTTGACCTGATCTTGCTCGACATGATTATGGACCCCGGCATCGACGGTCTTACTACTTACCAGCGAATCCTGGAATTCCGGCCCGGCCAGAAAGCCGTCATCGTCAGCGGTTTTGCCGAAACCGACCGCGTTTCCGAAGCCCAGAGACTCGGCGCGGGCGCTTATGTGAAAAAACCGTACATTCTCGAAACGCTCGGCGTGGCGATACGGCACGAGCTGGACCGCTGCAGTTGATTCCGCCTCATTCAGGGGACATTTCACGGCGTATCGAGAATCATGTCCACCTCCCGGGGAGCGTAATCCAGGAACCGGATTCCCATGCCGTTTTCATTGCTGCGCAGCACCCGGCCGGCAACCCAGAAGGCCTCGGTGAAGCGCGTCGCCTTGATCTGGGCCTTCACATCGGTGCCTTCATCAAGCCCGATGGCGGCTCTGACATACATTCCCTGCCCGGTAAGATCCGTAACCCGGCCCGTTTCCTGGATTGCTCCGCCGTATAACAGGCCTGAGACAACACAGGAGAGTTCCACCTTGTTGCGGATTTGAACCCGGCGCTCTCTGCCGTTCCAGGGCTCAGGGCCCTTCTCATCATTCTCCATCGCCCATCGCCAGTACCAGGATACTTCTTCATCAACAGCCTGTCTGATGGAGGTATAGGTAATGCCCAATTCGCGCTCGGCCTTGCCGCCGTCGGCGACAATACCGTCTTTCAGCATCCGCATGGCGTCGAGAGACAACCCCCACAGCGGTGGACGTTTCATCCGATCGGCAAGCCAGGTCAGCGCCCGCGCAGCAAACATCACAACGGAATCCGGTAAACGCAGTTTCGGCGGCGCTGCGCTGGAAACGTCGCCGACCAGATCGCACAGTTCATCAAAGGAAAGATGCGTATTGCCGACGATATACTTCTCCCCCAGATTGTCCGGTTTCCGGGCCGCCTGAAGAATGGCTTCGGCCACGTCTTTGACATGCACGTACGTCAGAATCCTGTCGTTAAAAATCCGGGCGGGCAGGCTCCGCCTCATCAGACGATGAATGGTTTCACCGCTCAGTTTCCGATCGCCGCTCCCCATCACCGCACAGGGATAAACCACCACCAGCGGCAGTCCTTCTTCCCGATAGAGCTGCCAGGCGATCTGTTCACCTTCATACTTAGTCTGGGCGTAAACGCCCGACCGGGCCTGGGCCGGCGGAGTTTCCTCCCGGATGGGAGACTCCTCCGGTTTGCCGTAGATGACAATGTTGCTGACATGCACAACTTTGGATATGCCGTTTTCGAGAGCGCACTCCATCACATTTCGCGTCCCGTCGACATTGATCCTCCGGTAAATGGTTTTGTCCGGTTCCCACCACGAAGACGCGCCGGCAAGATGGATCACCCAGTCGCACCCGTGCATGCCCGAAGTCAGCAGTGCCCTGTCATTCACATCTCCGACGACAATGCGCGCGCCCAGTTTCTTAAGTTCGCTGATATCGCTGGATATCCTCGCCAGGCAATAGATCGTATGCTCCGTCTGCGCCATGCACCTCACCAGGTGCCGTCCGATGAACCCCGTCCCTCCCGTGATAAATACCTTCATAATACTTTCCTCCTTTTCGGGTTAACGTATTGCTGAAGCCGGCAGATCGATCATGATCATCCACTCGGAAAAAACCATTCTCGATGCCGCGGAGAAACAAAAGGGTTTACGGATTTATCAATCTGCTGAAGATATCTGATTGCCGGATGGCCTTATTTTGATCTTTTTCCTTAAAATGTCAATGGCATCTTTTTATTGAGAAAATAATAACGACAATTGATCAGTGGTCATTACCACGAAGGAGGGAATCCAGATATCATTAATATTACTGGATTTCAGGCTGGAGCAATCATGTTGATTGCTCCAAAACATTTTGGTTCCAGTATGGTCGAGAGCACTGGCAGGCATTCATCACCGTTGGATATTTTCTCCGGATGATATATATTCCGCTCATGACGATTCATGATCTTATTGTCGAAACGGCAAAAAAATTCGATGACATCGGGATTCCGTCCGCCAGGCTCGACGCGGAGGTTCTGCTGGCGTTTTGCCTCGGCTGCGACCGGATTGAGTTTCTAAAATATCCGGACAGGGCCATCGACGGTAAACAACTGGACGCCTTCCATCAAATGGTTGGAAGAAGGCTGCGCTGGGAGCCCGTGGCCTATATCACCGGACGCAAGGCTTTCTGGTCTTTTGTGCTGGACGTCAATCCGGATGTGCTGATCCCGAGGCCGGATACGGAAGTGATCGTCGAAGAGGCGCTGGCCGTCTGCCGGAAGGAATCGTTTCATCAGCCGGCCATTCTGGATGTCGGAACGGGCAGCGGGGCGATTGCACTGGCGCTGGCTTATGAAATCCCGGACGCCCGCGTGACCGCCACGGATATTTCGGCGGCGGCACTCTCTGTAGCGAAAAGAAACGCCCGGATGCCAGGACTTGAAAATTCCATAACCTTTCTTCAGGGCGACTTATTCGAACCGGTGGAAGGGCTCTTTGACATCATTGTTTCCAATCCGCCTTACATTGATGCGCAAGAATACGAAACGCTTGCGCCCGGCGTTAAAAATTACGAACCGAAACAGGCGCTTTGGGCAGGGCAAACAGGTGTGGAATTTTATGAAAAACTGGTATATCAGGCCCCTGACCGCCTGAAAGAAAAAGGCTGGCTTTTGCTCGAAATCGGCGCTAAACAGGCTGAAGTTGTGCGTGCCATGATGGTTGATTTATTTGAAAATGTTGATGTCCGGGCGGATTATGCCGGACTTTCGCGAGTGATGAAAGGAAGGAGAAGATAATTGGATAAGATTGTTATACACGGCGGAAAACCGCTTTACGGAGACGTGCAAATAAGCGGCGCCAAAAACGCGGCCCTGCCGGTTCTGACGGCGGCGCTCCTCACTGAAAAAACCTGCACGTTTTCCAATATTCCCGATCTGGTTGATATCAAAACCATCTACAAACTATTGAGAAACATGGGTGTGGAAATTGAAGGCGGCTCGACTGTTTCTCTATGCGCCGAAAAGATCACCGAGAGCGTCGCGCCTTATGATCTCGTCAAGACGATGCGGGCCTCCATCCTGGTTTTAGGACCGCTGGTGGCGCGCACCGGCTATGCCCGCGTCTCGCTTCCCGGCGGCTGCGCCATCGGCGCCCGCCCGGTCAACCTGCACATCAAAGCGCTCCAGGACATGGGGGCGAAAGTGGAACTGCACGGCGGCTATATCGAAGCCAAGGCAAAAAAGTTAAAAGGCGCGGAAATTTATTTTGATCTGCCGACGGTGACCGGCACGGAAAATATCATGATGGCCGCGGCGCTGGCGGAAGGCACGACCGTACTCCGGAACGCCGCCTGCGAACCGGAAGTGGTCAACCTCGCCGACGTGCTCAAGGGCATGGGCGCTAAAATCAGCGGCGCGGGAACGGATGTCATCA
Organism: Smithellaceae bacterium; assembly: GCA_963682105.1. Classification (GTDB taxonomy): domain Bacteria; phylum Desulfobacterota; class Syntrophia; order Syntrophales; family Smithellaceae; genus UBA8904. The sequence goes on along the minus strand of OY821638.1, from coordinate 3,652,933 downwards.
CCATTACCGGTGTTTCGTCGCTTCAAGCGGTGGAAGCCGCCATCATCCCCGACCGGATTGAAGCCGGCACGTTTATGATCGCGGTGGGCATGACCAACGGGGAGGTCAATGTCCTGGGCTGCAATCCGGCGCACCTGGAGTCGCTGATCAACAAATTACGGGATACGGGCATGAAAATATCGCCGATCGACGGAGGTCTGAAAGTCGCCGCCGGTTCCAAAATCAGCAGCGTGGATGTTAAGACCCTCCCCTATCCCGGATTTGCCACGGATCTGCAGGCGCAGATGATGGCTTATATGGCCATCGGCAGCGGCCTGTCCGTCATTTCGGAAACGGTTTTCGAAAACCGCTTCATGCATGTGAGCGAACTGATGCGCATGGGCGCGGATATCACCATCCAGGGCGGCAGCGCCATTGTCCGCGGCGTCCCGCAGCTCTACGGCGCGCAGGTGATGGCCACGGATTTGCGAGCCTCCGCCTCGCTGGTTCTGGCGGCTCTGGTGGCCCAGGGAAGTACGGAAATATCCCGCGTGTATCATCTCGACCGCGGATACGAAGCTCTCGAGAAAAAATTCTCCGCACTGGGTGCGGACATCCAGAGGATAAAATAAGACCATGAAAATTCTAAGAGCCGACGCCCCTGAATTTCGCGATTTCTTCCAGGCCCTGCGTTTAAGAGGCGGCGCCTTCACGCCGGACCTTTTAGCCGGTGTCGCGCAAATCATTTCCGATGTCGTCTCCAAAGGCGACGAGGCGCTTTTCGCCTACACCCAAAAATTCGACGGTTGTCATCTCAACGCCGCCGGCGTGGAGGCATCCGATGCGGAAAGAAAAGAAGCGCAGGCCCGGCTGAATCCCGCAGACCGCGAGGTGATCGAGATTTCCGCAAAGAGAATTGAAAAGTATCACCGCCGCCAGATCGTTGCCGGTTACATGATGAACGATGAAGTGGGCATCGAGCTGGGACAGCGCGTCCTGCCGCTTCAGCGAGCCGGCATTTACGCCCCCGGCGGCAAAGCTTTCTATCCATCAACACTGCTGATGGCGGCCATTCCCGCACGCATCGCCGGCGTAAAGGAAATCATTTTGGTCAGCCCCAGCCGCGACGGAAAGCTCCATCCGATGATTGCCGCCGCAGCAGACATTGCGGGCGTGGACCGCATCTTCAAGATCGGCGGCGCCCAGGCTATCGCCGCGCTGGCTTACGGCACCCGGACAATTCCCCGGGTGGATAAAATTGTCGGCCCCGGCAACGCTTACGTGGCGGCAGCCAAGAAACTGGTATTCGGACAGGTGGATATTGACATGATCGCCGGCCCCAGCGAAGTGGTGGTCATTGCCGACCAGACGGCGGAACCGGCCTTTGTCGCCGCGGACATGCTGGCGCAGGCCGAGCATGATGAAATGGCGGCGGCCATCCTGTTTACACCCTTTCCCGATCTCGCCTCCCGCGTAGCCGAAGAAGTGGAAAAGCAGGCCGCCACACTTCCCAGAAAAGAAATCATCGAAAAGTCTCTGTCCCGCTACGGCGCGATCATCATCACATCCGGCATCACGCAGGCCGTGGAGCTCGCCAACCAGTTTGCGCCGGAGCACTTGGAACTGATGGTGGACAACCCGGTTGATCTTTTAGGACAGGTGCGCAACGCCGGATCGGTGTTCCTGGGTTCCTATACGCCCGAAGCGCTGGGCGACTATATTGCCGGCGCCAACCATATTCTTCCCACGGAAGGCACGGCGCGTTTTTCGTCGCCGCTGGGCGTGTACGACTTTTACAAGCGGATGAGCGTTTTGTCTTTCTCCAAACAGGCGTTTGAAAAACTGGCCGACTCCACCCGGCATTTTGCGCAAATGGAAGGACTCGACGCACACGCCAACTCGGTGCGCATCCGCAGCGAATCGGTTAAACAGGAAAATTAAGCCGGCCGGGACATGCCGTTTTTTCACGATCGGGGCGGATACTCAAAAACAAGGAAGGGTAACGCCCTTTTTGTTCGCGCCGCAAGCCAGACTGTTGCGCCACCCGCAATCCCTCCGATCAACCCGGTGATGATTGCCGCGGGTATATGATTTTCGGGGAAAAAGCCCCACAGCAAGATCACCGGCAGCGCAATCCCCTCGTAAATTCCCGCCCACAGCGCAAAACGCCATGAAGAAAATTTTCGGATCTCAAGCGTCCCCCCCGATATCCGAACGGCAATTTTCAAAACGGGAAGAAGAAAACAACCGGCGGGATAAAGCGCTGCGGCGAATACAACCGCCCCCCCCGCAGAAAAAAAACCCAGAATCATTTCTTTAAACGGATAACCGAAAACGATGAACGGGCTGAGAACGTGCTGGATCATAAAGATGAACGACAGCAGCAGCCCGCCCCAGACGGCGGAAGAACAAATGCTGATGCCCGTCACTTTCTTCCCGAAAAGGAAAAAATTGAGCCGTCCCAGGACAAGACTGATGCAGCAAAACAGAAGCACGACACCAGCAAATCCAACGACCATCCCGTACAACGGATTTTTTAACGCAGTTCCCGTCCAGACGGGCAGGCCCGCCACCAGAGGAACCGTGACGGTTTCCAGAAGCCCCATCATCCAGATGACATGCGCCGGTATACGCTCAATCCGAAATCGGTCCTGCATCTTACTGTCTTTCAAGATTCAAATGAGTTCCCAGTTTCCTGCCATGCAATCCGTAGAAAAGAAAAGCAACCACGCCGATGATGACCATGGAAAGACAAACATCGGCTGACGCCGCCAGGAACCGGGCCAATGAGACAGGCGTCAAAGAAACACAAGGGGCGTAAAACGACCATGTTGCGCCGCCGGCTGTAAACACCGTCCCCCAGCCGGCCAGACCGGCCAGCAGGTAAATCACCGCGGTTCGGGTGAAGTTGAGACGGTCCGACGGCTCGGTGAAACGGTATTTCTGAATAATAATTCGAAAGCCGTTGAACAAAAAAATGAAAATCAGGGAAATCAGGCCGTCTGCCGGAAAAGTGTTGGCTATCATCGAAAAAATAACAAACATGAGCAGATCAAAGTATGCCGTATAAAGTTGAGTCGGAACCAGCGCAACGCCGCGCAGTTCGGGATTGGTGCGGATAATTTTGGAATTCGGCTCCTCATAGGCGATGGAGACGGGACTGTGCGTCGGAACGCCGAAACAGCAGCCGTAATTGCAGCAGCCCAGCCGGCCAAAGAACAGGCCGATGCAGGAAGACAGCGCCAGGGCGTCGAACATGACGAGCATGTTGATCCCGTAAAGCAACGCCACACCGATCCCTACGGCAAGCATACCGAACAGGCCGCCCTGATTATACATGGTGGTTTCATTCAGATACAGCAGGGGCTTTTTAAAAAATTCTCTTCCCAGCGCGAAGAAGTAGAATGCTTTTACCCCGATCATATCTCCCAGCAGATACAATAAAGCAATCGGAATAACCGGCAGACCGGTCAGTGAATCCCGTGTGTGAAGGTAAAAGAAAAAAACGCTGGCGCTGGCTGCAAATCCCAGAGAAGAGAAAAGGCCGAAATACACCACATGAAACGAACGGGTTTTCAGCATCACCGGATTTTTATTGATCAAAGCAACCGGCTTGATTAGAAAATAATGAATCACAGACAAAAAACCGGCAAAACTTCTTTTGATGGACTGCAAATAAAACCACCTGAAAAAAAACTTTAGGCGTTCATATACAACGTTCCATCATGTGTCAATGCTCATTTGAGTCTGGCCTGTAATTCCTTGATCTGCGCCTGCTGCAGTTTGATCTGATGATGCAGGCTGATATTTTCAATACCGATGCCTATTTTGGCGAGCATGATCGTCAAAATACGCTCGTCGCTTTCCGTAAAGACGCCGTTGTTTTCCTTATTGGCCAGATTGATTACGGCCATGACCTGTTTGTTTTTATAAACCGGCATGCTGATGAAAGAAGGCGCGCCGTATCTGGGATCATTGGCCCGCATGGTCCGGGGATCGCTTTCGATATCCTCAATGAGCAGCGCTTTTCCGCTTTCAATGACGCTTTTGACAAAAGAGAAACGGTGCGGCTTGCCGGAGTCGTCACGGGCAAAGACCACCGGCGGCCTGGCGTCCACGAGCCTCAGACCTTCCGGCTCGGAGGGATCAACAACAAAAATCGATCCGTTTCGGACCGCAACCACCTGCATGGCTTTATCCAGAATCAGCTTCAGCATATCTTCAGCCGGCATGCCGTCCTGCGTCATTTCGGAAATCTCACGCAAAGCGTTGAGCTCGGATACACGATGCGCGGCTTCCCTGCGGGATTTTTCCAGATGCTCCGCATACTTTTTTTCTCCCCGGTTCACCATGTAGATCATAACGATCATGCAGCATAAAAAAACAGCGTAGGCGGCAACCGGAACCGTCAAATCGGAAGCGTTCAAAGTGTCTTGATATTGCGCATAAACCCAGATTCCGACAATCAGAGGGATGATCATAGCAAAAACGGCCAGTCCATTGAGTTTTCTACTCAGGGCATTTTTATTCATGAAAAAATCCTCTCGGGTTTTTGATCACACGTAGAAGCGACCGGATTCAATAATCGGCTGATCTTCATGTTCCAGCGCGTAAACGATGTCCTTGTTCAAATCCGCCTTCATAATGGCGACGGTCGATCTCTTTTTATTGAGCGTTTTGGCAAAGGCGATTGTTTCTTCCATCAGCTTTTCAATGGGACAGGCTTTGGTGATGATCCGGTATTGTTCGCATTCTTTGGCCGTCATGCGCTTGCCTGTAATCACCATCTGTTCGAGTACATCGCGTGGAACGGCCTTTTTCATGGCAGCCAGCATGCCCGGCAGAAACGGAATGCCCAGATCGACTTCCGGGAAACACAAAAAACCCCGGTCCGACCGCATAAACCGGAAATCAAAATAGCATGACAGGATGGCGCCGCCGGCAAAGGCATGTCCGGAAAGCGCCACGATGGTGGGCATCGGGAAAAGCAGCACCCGCTTAAACAGCGCCATCATCGTTTCGATAAATTTTTTCGACGTGGCGGTATCATTATTCTGCATAACCGGCAACAGCCACTCCAGATCGATCCCGTTGCTGAAAATCTTTTCATTCGCGCCGGTGACGACCAGTACAGTCGCTTTCGTCTCTTTTTCAACGTAATCCAGCGCATTGAGGAACTGCATCAGAAAATTCTGATTAAAACGGTTTTCTCCTTCATTGAGCGTAACAACAGCTACATGGTCATCCATCTTGACATCAATAGGCATCTGATTTCTCGCTTTCCTGGGGGATTCTGACCCCATATCGGTTGGAATATTTCTTTTCTTTAGTAAAGACGCGTTTTTTTATCCCGTCCCTCGCTTTTTTTCAATCACTATTTCGTTGTAGCTCGTAGCTCATGGCTCGTAGCTCATAGCTGGTGGCTGGCGAATGGTTCCTGGCCCATGAAGCCTGCCTCCACCTTGCACCTTTCACCTTGTCCCTTGTCCCTTGCACCTTGAACCTTGAACCTTCTCACTTCTTCTCCAGCGCCTCTCTGGCCTCTTCCTTCGATTGAAAAATGTGCGGCGCCATCTGTCTTCGTTTGAGTTCATCGCCCAGCTTCATGCGCAGAAACGCGCTGGTCGTGTACCGGGTAACGTCGCTGTAAAATTCCGACACCACGTATTTGACCATTTTGATGTAATCATCTTCCAGCTCCGGCACGATGGAGAAATTGTCGTAGTTAACAATGGTTTTGACCCTTTTCCCCAGCGGCTTGCAGATTTCCGACACCTTCGACCGGATGGCTTCGATATCGCTTTTGGACCGGACGTTGAGCCCTTCAAAATTGACATAGAAAATATTGGTGGACGGATCGAAGGTCAGTCGCTGGTCGATCGGAATGGAGAGCAGGTCATCCTTGAGCCCCATGAGCGCGACTTTAAAAATCCGTTCATCCATCAACTGGAGATTTTTGATGACCGGTTTGAATTCCATCTGCGCCAGAATATCTTTTTCCAGATCGACGCCCGGCGCAATTTCGGTCAGTTCCACGCCTTCGGGCATCAACTGAAAAACGCAGCGCTCAGTGACATAATAAATTTGCTGATTGCCTCTCTGAGCCGTCTTGCCGCTGAAGGTGATCTGCTCGACGTCGCGGATAATTTTCTTCATGGCGCCTTCTTTAATGATCTTGAGCTTGCCGTTTTCCACTGCGATCTGAAGATCTCCGGCGGTAAAGGTGCCGGCGAAAATAATTTTTTTGGCGTTTTGCGAAATGTCGATAAAGCCGCCGCAGCCGGCCAGTTTGGGGCCGAATTTGCTGACATTGACATTGCCGTGCGCATCCATCTGCGCCAGGCCCAGACAGGCCAAATCCAGGCCGCCGCCGTCGTAAAAATCAAACTGCTGATGCATGCTGATCAGGCAGTCCATATTAGTCGCCGCGCCGAAGTTCAGCCCGCCTGCCGGAATACCGCCGATGGACCCCGCCTCCGCCGTCAGTGTGATGTATTCAAAAACGCCTTCCTCGTTGGCCACACTGGCCAATCCTTCGGGCATGCCGATGCCCAGATTCACCACCATGTTCGGACTGAGTTCAAAGGCCGCGCGCCGTGCAATAATTTTGCGCTCGTCCATCGGTAAAGGCTCCACCGTCGCCGTGGGAATTTTGAACTCACAACTGAACGCCGGATTGTATTGCGTGCCGAACGTCTGCCAGTGATTCTCCGGCCGGGCCACGACGACGCAGTCCACCAGAATGCCGGGAAGCTTGACCTGGCGGGCGTTGAGCGCATGACGGTCGGCGATTCTCTCCACCTGCACAATGACGAACCCGCCGGAGTTCTTTGCGGCCATGGCCATGGGCAGAAGCTCCAGGGTGAGCGGTTCCCGCTCCATGGTGATATTGCCGTCCATATCCGCCGTGGTCCCACGTAACAGCGCCACATGGATGGGCAGCGTTTTGTAAGCCAGGTATTCCTTGCCGTCGAACTGAATCAGTTCAACAAGATCTTCCCGGGTCATGGCATTGACCTTACCCCCACCCAGGCGGGGATCGACATAAGTGCCCAATCCCACAGCCGAGATAGTGCGCGGGTTATGCATGGCAATGTCGCGGTACATATGCGTGATCACGCCTTGAGGGAAATTGTAGCATTCAATCTTTCCGGCCAGCGCCAGTTTTTGCAACCCGGGAGCAAGGCCCAGGTGACCGGCGATCACGCGTTTGAGCAGGCCGTCGTGTCCCAGACGGGTCATGCCTTTTTCCTTGCTGTCGCCGATGCCGGCGGCAAAGATCAGGGTCAGGTCTTTGGGCTCGCCTGTTTGCAGAAACCGCTCCGAAAGCCCGCGCAATAATTCTTCAGGGGAGTAACCGACAAAACCGTCAATGGCCACCGTATCGCCGTCACGAATCACACGCATGGCGTCTTCGACCGATACGACTTTCCCGCGTTTCATGCCGGCGCGGATATCCGCTATGACCGGACTGACAATGCCTTTGTTATTCATACACCCCCCCATACCAACTGACTGATTTAATGGTTAATCAAATGCCATTTCACGGTGATCAGAGCAAAGCGCAAGCAGGGAACAGTCTTGTGACCTCGCGTGCCCTTCAGGGTATCAGGTTATTTTAAACCGTTCCCTATTATAGTTATAGGGTCATCGTGCCGCCGTCTACATAGATGGTATTGCCCGTGATGTATTCGGCCGCAGGCGAGGCCAGAAACAGCACCGCGCCTACCACGTCTTCCGGCTCAGCGATTTTTCCCTTGGGAATGGTATGAGCAATCATCTTTTCAACATCGGGATTCGACCAGATGGGCTTGCTGAAATCAGTGCGGGTGAATCCCGGCGCAACCGCATTCACATTGATGCCCAGGGGCGCCCACTCGCGCGCCATGCAGCGGGTCAGTTGCTTGAGGGCCGCTTTGCTGCATCCATAGGCGGCCATGCCGATCTCGGCTTTCTCCGCGCCGACGGTTGTGATGTTGATGATTTTGCCTGTCTTTTGTTCCATCATTTTGCGGGCCGCAAGCCTGCTTAAGAGCCAGACCGCCTTCACGTTCGTATCGAAACATTTGTCCCAGCCGTCTTCGCGCAAATCCAGAAGGCTGCGCAGGAAACTGCGGGCGGCGTTGTTGACCAGAATGTCGATCCGTCCGAATTCCCGGATGGCCTCGTTAACCAGATTTTCCAGTTGTTCATGAACCGTCAGATCGGTCACGACGGACAACGTTTTGCCGCCTTTGGCGCGAATTTCATCCGCCACGGCATCGAGCTGCTCTTGGGTCCGGCTGCATAAAACCACATTCGCTCCGGCTTCGGCCAATCCCAGCGCAATCATGCGGCCGATGCCGCGGCCGGCGCCCGTTACAATCGCCGTTTTGCCTGCAAAATTGAAAACACTACCCATAATGTTTGCCTCCTTCATGATGTTAAAAGAATACGAATTGCCGTTTGATCTAAACTTTTCGATCCATTTATAATCTTTTGAAAAGTGCTTTGCAAGCGATGAATAATCAACCATCATGCGTTTTCCTTTTTCAGATCATCGGTTCGTGCTATAATCCTTATGACAATAAGAATAACAGAAAGGCCTTGGAATGCCTGCAATCGGAAAAACATTAATTATTTTAGGTTGCGTTTTCATCATTGCCGGACTTGGATTTCTCTTTGCCGATCACATTGCTTTTTTGGGCAAAATGCCCGGCGATATTTCCATCGAAAACAAGAGATTCAGTTTTTACTTTCCTGTTGCGACCTGCCTGATCATCAGCATCATCCTGACGGTTTTCTTTTACATCTTCAGAAAGTAAAGCGGTCAATGGTTGAATACGGGCGGATCCCTGATCTGATTTTTTCTCACGTATGGCATCAAATAATTTTTATCAGGGAAGCTCCGGAGATTGACAAAAAACGGTGATTGAGTATGATGGCGGATGTTTTTTTAAAAAGGCCGTCATCCGGGGGTGGCCGGCGTGCAGTCATCCAAGACAGCACCGCCAAAACCCGACAAAAATATGATTAATAAAGGAGTTCATCATGACCAATCATCCTGAATTCGACAAATGGAAAACAGCGGCTCTCAAGGAGCTGAAAGGCAAGCCCTTGGAGGCATTAGACTGGGAGACGCCGGAAGGCATCCGCATCAAACCGGTTTATACCGCCGAGGATTTGGAGGGTCTGGAGAGCATAAACACCCTGTCCGGCCAGGCCCCTTATATGCGGGGCCCCACGGCCACCATGTACACCAACCAGCCCTGGACCATCAGGCAGTATGCGGGATTTGCCACCGCCAAAGCCTCCAATGAATTTTACCGCAAGAACCTGGCCGCAGGCCAAACCGGTTTGTCTGTCGCTTTTGACCTGGCCACCCACCGGGGCTATGACTCCGACCACCCCCGCGTGGCGGGAGACGTGGGGAAGGCCGGCGTCGCCATCGACTCCGTGGAGGATATGAAGATTCTCTTTGATCAGATCCCCCTGGAAAAAGTCTCCGTCTCCATGACCATGAACGGGGCGGTCCTGCCGGTGCTGGCCGGCTATATCGTTGCCGCCGAAGAACAGGGCGTCAGCCAGGAGAAACTGGCCGGAACCATTCAAAATGATATCCTGAAGGAATTTTTGACAAGAAATACCTATATCTATCCGCCGAGACCGTCCATGCGGATTGTCTCGGACATCATCGCCTACTGCTCCAAGCACATGCCCAAATACAATACCGTCTCCATCAGCGGGTATCACATCATGGAAGCAGGGGCGGACTCCGTCCTGCAAGCCGCATTTACTTTAGCCGACGGCAAGGAATACATCCGCGCCGCCATCGACGGAGGGTTGAAGATCGACGACTTTGCCCCTCGATTATCCTTCTTCTTCGGCGTCGGCATGAACTTCTTTATGGAAATCGCCATGCTGCGGGCGGCAAGGTATCTGTGGCATCAAATTGTGAGCGAATTCAATCCCACCAACCCGAGATCCTGCATCCTGCGCACCCATGTCCAGACCTCCGGCTGGAGCCTGACTCAGCAAGATCCCTATAACAATATTATAAGAACCACGCTGGAAGCATTAGCCGCAGTCTTAGGCGGCACACAGTCGCTGCACACCAACTCCTTTGACGAAGCGGTCAGTTTACCAACGCCTCTTTCCGCCCGAGTCGCCAGAAACACCCAGATCATCCTCCAGGAAGAATCCCAGATCTGCCATGTGGTCGACCCCTTAGGCGGGTCCTACTACATTGAATCTCTCACCGCTTCCATCATCAAAGAAGCCAAAAAGATTCTGGATGAAATCGAAGCCTTAGGCGGCATGGCCCGGGCCATTGAAACCGGCATGCCCAAACTGAGGATCGAGGAATCCGCCGCCAGAAGACAGGCCCGCATCGACCAGGGTAAAGACACCATCGTCGGCGTCAATAAATACAAAGTACAGGACGAAACCCCGATTGAAGTTCTGGATATACCCTCCACTGTAAGAGATGAACAGATTGCCAGAATCAAGGAAACCAAAGCAAAACGGGATAGCAACGCAGTGCAGAAGGCTCTGGAAAAGATCACGACCTATGCCGAAAAAGGCGGCAATCTCCTGGAGGCAACCATTGAAGCCATGAGATTAAGAGCCACGGTTGGTGAAGTCTCCGATGCCATGGAAAAAGTCTTTGGACGATACACCGCCACGACCCGGGTGATCTCCGGCGCGTACGCATCCGAATACGGCCAGAGTGATGTGATTAATGAACTTCGAAAACGTACGGGCGACTTCCTCACCAGGACCGGCCGGCGTCCGAGGCAGCTCGTCACCAAAATGGGTCAGGACGGCCATGACCGGGGCATCAAGGTGGTTGCCACCGCTTATGCCGATCTGGGCTTTGATGTGGATATCAGCCCGATGTTTCAAACGCCCGAGGAGGCGGCGAAAATGGCCATTGAAAACGACGTGCATGTGGTGGGGGTCTCCAGTCTGGCGGCAGGTCACAAGACCCTGGTCCCCCAGCTCATCGAGCAATTGAAAGCCATGGGCGGTGAAGAGATTCTTGTCGTCGTGGGCGGCGTGATTCCGCCGGCGGACTATGACTTCCTGTATTCCAAAGGCGTCAAAGGCATCTTCGGCCCCGGCACCGCCATTACAGACTCCGCGGACAAAGTATTGAAGCTATTGGAAGAAAAATATCTTTAAATCAAGGTAGGGAACGGTTTGAATAACCTGATACCCTGAAGGGCACGCGAGGTCACGCGACCGTTCCCGGCAACGGAAAAAGTAATGATGGAGATCACCTTAAACGACATTGAATGCCGCGTCCTCGGATCGCTCATGGAAAAGGAGCTCGCGACGCCGGATTATTATCCGATGTCGCTCAACGCGCTCACGGCGGCCTGCAATCAGAAATCAAACCGTCATCCGGTCATGTCGCTTTCCGAACAGGACGTCCTTCGGGCGATGGAGTCACTCAAAGAAAAACGGTTGGCGCTTATGGCCTCCGACAGCGGCAGGGTCTCTAAATACCGTCATCTCCTCTTCGAGAAGATGAAACTGGAACCTGCCGAACAGGCGGTTCTGGCCGAATTGCTCGTGCGCGGCCCGCAGACGGTTGGAGAACTGAAAGGCCGTTCGGAACGCATGGCGGCCATGGGTGATCTCACCGAGGTTGAATTCCTGCTCGATGAGCTGGCCGGACGCGATCTGGTCGCCAAACTCCCGCGCCGTCCGGGGCTAAAAGAACAGCGCTACGCTCACCTGTTCTCGGGCGTCCCGGCAACGTCAGAAGAAGAACCGACGGCTTTTTCCGAGCCGACGCAGATTCAGGGAATCCGTGAAAACGAACGCATCACGGTGCTGGAAGAAGAAGTGCGACGGCTTCAAGAAGAAGTCGCCGCACTTCGAAAAACAATTGAAGAATTCAAACGGCAATTTGAATAAGAGAGTGCACGAGCAATATCGATTTGATTTTTAAGACGCTCCGTGTAGAATAAAAAAATAAAGTATTACCAGTTGAAAAATTATTTACGGAAGATGATGATGAATAACACAGAAGAAAAGAAGCCGGATCAATGGGACTGTTTTTCCTTCCCGTGCGGAGACTCCTGCTGCCAGCATGGCGCCGATGTCTTTCCTCATGAGAGAGACGCCCTGATTTCCGCCGGCGTCGCCAGGCCTTCCGATTTTACAAGACCCAAAACCGATGAAGACGGAACAAGGCTGTATCGGACACGCAAGACATCGCGTGGTTGCGTTTTCCTGATGGAGGACCGGGGGTGCCGCCTGCACGTGACCGGATACAAACCATCTGTCTGCAGCGAATGGCCCCGGAATTTTGAAGAAGCCCAATGCGCGGCCGGCGAGGGGTATCTGCCCTGCTTCTCGGTGCGATTCAGCGAGAAACCGGAAAATTAAAATGAATCCGCCATCGTTGTTTTACTGTGTGAATTTTCGCAGTTGCTTAGTGATGCGAGACGGACGGTAGGGAACGGTTTTAATAACCTAAAGGTCACGCGACCGTTCCCTACGAAAAATGCCGGCGCAAAGCGCCCTTCTTATCAAACCTTCAGTCTATTAGTCTTCAGTCTAAGGCCCTTTTAAATTTTCATTCCGCCGTCGCAGAAAATCACCTGGCCGGTAATGAACGAACTTTCATCGGAGGCCAGAAACAGCGCCAGGTTGGCGATGTCGAGCGGTGAGCCTTTGCGGTTCATCGGCACTAAAAACGGCAGCATGGCGTCCATCTGCTTGATCGTTTCCGGCGGCATATTCTTCATCATGTCCGTCCAGATCATGCCCGGAGCGATGGCGTTGACGTTGATGCCCTTGGCGCCCAGTTCTTTCGCCGCGGTTTTGGTCATGCCGATAACGCCCGCCTTGGTGGCGGAGTAATTGAGCTGGCCGGCGTTGCCCAGCGCGCTGGTCGAAGAAATGTTGATGATCTTGCCGTAGCCTTTTTCACGCATGACGCGCGCGGCGCACTGAATGCCGTAAAATACGCCGGTCAGGTTGACGTCCATGACGGCGTTCCACTGATCGTCGGTCATTTTGTGCAAAATGGAGTCGCGCGTGATGCCGGCGTTATTGATGATGATGTCCAGCGTGCCGAACTCTTTGACGGCCGTGTCCACCATTTTCTGAACGGTGGCGCGATCTGAAACGGAGCCCAGTACGGCCACGGCCTGTCCGCCTTTGGCTTTGACCTGATCCACCACATTTTTTGCATCCGCTTCGTTGACGTCATTCACAACGATTTTAGCGCCTTCTTCGGCAAAGCGCAGCACAATACCTTCGCCGATGCCTCGTCCCGATCCCGTAATGATTGCTACCTTGTCTTTCAGTCTCATTTTTTTCTCCTCGCAAAATATTTGCAGAAAACGGGTTCAAACCACCCTGCGGGTGGCAAGACCGTTCTCAGCATGCTCACTTGCATGGTCCCACATATTTCCCCGTCATCCTGCTCGTCATCTCCATCGCCGGCTGCCCTTTCATTTTGAAGCTGGTCGTGGCCGATCCTTCCATCGCGTTTCCGGTGTAAGTGCTTTTACCGTTGACGGTCATCACGCCTTCCGGACCTTTGCATTCCGCAGCATAGTTGACCGTATTACCGCTGACTTTCAGAGACGTCGTCTTGCAATCGTAATTCTTATCCTGCTGCTTCGGCACGGGATCGTTTTTCGTGATGCACTGCCGGAATGTTGCGGGCGGCATCTTCTGCGACATCCCTTTCATTTGCACCTGCGTGGTCATTTCCCATAAACCGTCTTTGAATTGCGCCCACGCTCCGCCGGCCCAGAGCACCGACAACAGAACAACAACGATGATCAACATCTTCTTCATAGATATCTCCTCTTATTTGCTAAATTGACACTTTCCGAAACAACCGGAAATCCGGGTTCATCTTTTCAGGTGATAAACCGCCAAAGCTTCCGTCCAGTCCGTCAGTTCGATTGAATTGAGCCTCCGGACCAGGTCGCTTACCATCCCTGTCGACTTTTCGTTATATACCTGAAAAACGCCTTCTTGAAAACCTAAAGGTAACAGGGGTTCTTTTTTTCGGGTGGCGACTAGTTTTATTCTCTCTTCTGCGATATTTCCCCTGAAATCAGGCAGGAACATGGCTTTCAGCGAAATCCGGCTTCCTGCCGGAGGAAACTGGCCGGCCCGGTTTGCCAAAGTGAAGTTATCGGGCAGATCGGCATTCGGTAAAAGCAGCGTCACGGAACCGTCTGCCGCAACGGAAAAGATGCAAATATAGGCGTTTTCACCCGCCGTATAGAAGATTTTAACTTCGTCGCCTTCTTTGAGCTCGGATTTGGAAAGGGTGAGTCTGGCCGACAGGCCGCCTCCCTTTTCCGGATAAACCGGTTCCACCAGGGCTTTGATGGTCGTTTTGTACAGATGCCGGTCTGCAGCGTCCCAGTCCGCCGCCAGGGTTTTTTCATTCGTAATTATTCCCCGTACGGCGGCATAAATCAAATCCTCGGCCACCTGGCTGTTGGACACCAGTGTGTGCGATTGAATAAAAATCCCGACTGCCTGCTCCACCGCCTTGCTCTGCGCGTCCCGTCGGGCGCGTTCTTTAACTTCTTTGACGGTATCGAAATCTCCCAGACGGGCTTCACCTGTCGCTTCGACCCAGACAGGCTTTTCCGCAGCGAAACCCGCTAAAGGAAAAAGCAGAAAGGCAAAAAGCATCATGACTATATTTTTCATGACCATCCCTTCAATCGCCGGAGTCGTTTATATTATTTACCCGCCCCGATCAACTGTGGCGTCTGCTCATTGTTGAATTGTCTTCGGGCAATGCGTTCAACATTTTGTTTAACATAAGGATAGAGTTTATCCATATCGAGACGGCCGTCCGGATTTAAAACCGGCTCTTCCTTCAGACCTTTTAAAATGAAATACGTCATCAGGCCATGGCCTTTGTCCAGGTAGGTCGAGCTGACCTGATTGCCGGCGGATGCGGACAAAACCGCCGTATTGGAAGCGATCATGCCCTGATCGGCCGCCATGACCACCAGCGGCCTTAAGCCTTTGGCCGTCACGGACCGGTTGCCGGCGCCGGAGAAACAGGAATCCAGCATGACGATATTTCTTTTCGCAGGCAGTCGCCCCAGGACCTCATAGAGTCGTTTGAGCGAATAACCGGTTTCAGTGATATAGGTGGGGTCGCCGTCGTAAGGCACCAGATAAGCATCTTCACCTGCCGGATTGGGAGCGCCGTGACCGGAATAGTAGATAAAAACCTCGCTCTCTTTCGTGACGTTATTGGGCAGCCAGCGCTGAAAATATTTTTCCATGTCGCTCTTGGTGGCTTTGCCGTTGGTCAGGACCACCAGATTTTCTTCCGGGACGCCCAGAGCTTTTGTGAAATATTCGGAAACCAGGCGCGCGTCGTCTGCGGCGAATTCGGCCTTCGGCAATTTTTCACGGTATTCTTCGATGCCGATAACGATTGCGTATCGGTTTTTGTCAGCCTTGACTCTTGCCTGCGGAAGCGTATCGACGTCCGTCCGGACGCTCTGACCGCGCTCCGCGGCGGGAGACGAAAAATTGCGTTCTTTGTTGCCGGTTGCCGCAACAACAGTAGTCGGCTTCACGCTTCTTCGAATCAATCGACTGCCCTGGAAAGCCTCCGGTGCAATGTTTACTATATTTGTTTCACTGGCAAGTTGAACGGCGGATATCTTAACGTAGTATTTTTTGCCGGCGCTGACGGTAAACAACTGGTAATTTTCGGCAAGGTAAGAAGGGATGGCGGCCGGATCAAGGTGCGTCGCGACATAGCAAAAACGATGTTCTCCCGGTTCCAGCGTTACAGCCAGAAAGGTATTAACGGCGATAGAACCGTCAATGCGTTGTTCATCAACATAGATGTTATAAATAACCGCAGACCCCATAAACAGGCCGTCCCGGTAAACATAAAGCAACGCCTTCCCCGGCGGAGGCGTCATATTTTTAATTTGTACGTCCGCCTCCGGCGGAGCCACCGGCACAGATGCGCAGGCGTTCATCAACGTTAATACTGTTATCATAAGCAGTAATTTTACAATCCGATACTTCATAATTTTTTCCTTTAATCTTTTGAGAACAGCAACTGCGGCGTCTGCTCATTGTTGAACTGCTTGCGGGCAATGCGCTCCACCTGCGGGTTGACGATGCTTTTCATTGACAGATACTCACTTTCTCAGGCTGAATTTCAGTTTATCCGGCGGGTCTTTTGCGCACGATTTCCTTACAAAGCGACAGGTAGTCTTCCGCACCGTGGCTTTTGGGGGCATATTCGAAAATGGACTGGCCGAAACTGGGCGCTTCGGCCACAGCGATGTTTTCACGAATGACGGTATTAAACACCCGCTCACTGAAACGCTCGCGCACTTTATCCATGATGGCATTGTTGAGACGTTTACGCCCGTCATAGCGCGTGGCGATCACCCGGTAGGCGGGGCCGTCCTTGTTGAATTTCTTTTTGACGTCCTCGATCAGATTCAAAAGCCGGCTCATCCCCTTGAGCGCCAGGAACTCCATCTGCAGAGGAATAAAAACCTCGTGGCAGGCAACCAGCGAATTAACGGTTAGCAAACCGGCGGACGGCGGACAGTCGATGATGACATACTGCACATCATCAACCGCCGACAGGCGGCTTTTCAAGATCCTTTCTTTTTTCGGAAGCGCCGCCATTTCCGCCTCCAGTCTTGATAAATCCAGATTAGCCGGCAGCACTTTGAGCCCTTTGACTTCCATGAGCGCGTACGACAGCGGCGCATCGCCTTTCATCACTTCATAAATCGTGCTTTTCAAATCATGAGCGTCAATGCCCAGTGAATACGTCAGATGCGCCTGAGGGTCGAAATCAATGACCAGAACCTTTTTCCCCAGCAACTCAAGGCCCACGGCAACGTTGAGCGCGCAGGTTGTCTTGCCGACGCCCCCTTTTTGATTGCAGAAAGCGATAATGTCGGGACTGGCCATGATGTGATCTCCTGTACTTCGTTAGGGCAAGGGGCTTAATCCCCTTGTATTCCGCCTGAATAAGGCCAAACAAAAGGCAAGGGGCTAAAGCCCCTTGTTCTCAACTCAGCGTTGCAATAAAATCTTTTATGATGGCGACGACTTCGCCCGGCTTTTCCATCGGAATCAAATGTCCGGCGTCTGCCACGGACCCGAACCTCCCCTTAGGCAACTGCGATACGGCCCGCTGAAGATCCACGAAACTGATATTGGGGCTTTTCCCGCCTTCAATGACCAGGGTCGGGCATGGAATCTGAGCCAGAAGCGGCCAGGGGTTGCAGCACCAGCCGCCCATAAACATCGCCGCTTCGCTCTCCGGCGTGCAGGTAAGCTTCATGTCGCCCGCCTGCATTTTTTCCATGCCGTACTGCTTGTACAAAGACAGGATTTCTTCATCCCAGCCGGCAAAGAACGATTTTGTTTTCAGGTAGCTCATCGCCTCATCTTCGCTTTGCCAGTAGTTGAGGCGTTTAATGGATTTGGAGGCCAGCGGGTGATCCTTAACACTGGGCGTCAGGCTGTAAAATTCTTCGGGTAAAAAGATCGGTTCAATCAGGATCATGCCGCAGGGTTTCACACCGTTGACGGAAGCGGCGATCGTGGATACGGTTCCCCCCATGGAATGACCGACCTGCACATGGTTCTCAATGTTTTGCGCACGGCAGAATGCCGCCAGATCTTCGGCGATAACGCCCCAGCTCAAACCTCCGGCGTAGGGATCGCACGACCGATAATTGCAGATGTAAGGCGCCCAGACCGAATACTCGGGCGTGAACTGCTCAATAATCGGATGCCACAGCCAGGGCAAGAACCCTGTGGCATGGGCAAAAAGAATTTTCTTTTCGCCTCCCGGGTAATAAAGATAGGGCAGCTCTGCGCCGCCCACGTTTTGATGCTTTAACTCAGGTATCTCCTTTTTCACCATTGAACAACATTTTCCCTTTCTGAAAATAATCCGCTAGGAGGCCAGTTCGTCGGCCGCATGAAGTTCCGCCGAGGACAGGATCTTGTCGATATCAAGCAGAATCTTGATGGAACCGCCCGACTTGGCCATACCCAGAATATATTCGGTATCCAGCTTCGTGCCGAAAGACGGCGTCGCTTCGATATCGGCGGCCTTGATGTTAAGGACTTCCGATACGGAATCCACGACAATGCCCATCAGGATGGTTCTGCCGGCAGCCGTAATTTCAACCACGATAATGCAGGTCCTTTCCGTAAACTCCGCTGCGGCAATGGAGAACTTCAGGCGCAGGTCAATGACGGGAATCACCTTGCCGCGGAGGTTGATCACACCTTTAATATACGACGGCGTCTGGGGAACCACCGTAATCGGCATCATTCCGATGATTTCTTTGACTTTCAAAATGCCGATACCGTACTCTTCGCCGGCCAGGCTGAAGGTCAGATACTTGCCTTCCTTGTCGGCCATCGCCTGAACCGCCTGATCCATGACTTTCGTCTGGTCTGCCATATTTTACCTCCTTTGAAAAAAGGTTCTGTCCCGTTTACGTTTCCCGCAACCGTTCAAATTGCTTCTGATCCGGAAGGTTCATGTTATTTCAGAAAACAAAAACGGCGGCGGCGACTACCGTGGTGTAATTATTATTCTGGCAAATTTGCGATTGGGTGACATTCAGCGTCCGTACGATCTTGCCGCTGATTTTAAAAAATTCCTTTTTGTCATCCCAGCCTTCATCGACGTTGAAATCGATACCCAGCGTAGACGCCAGCATGGCGGCGGCCAGATCTTCAGCATGATCGCCAGTCTGTTTTTCGGTCATTCCGAAAGCGTGATGTTCGCTGATATACCCGTAGGATGTCCGGTCGGCCGGAATGGCGCAGCCGACGGAGGCTGCCAGAAGCCTTTTGGGCTCATTACTGCAGCACCGGCTCATCACACAAAAGGTAATGGCGCCGGGAACCAGGTGTTTTAATCCCTGCACTTTGGAAATCACTTTGCATCCCGGCGGGAAAATGCTCGATACCTGAACCAGATTGCATTTTTCTATGCCGGCATTGCGCAGGGCGCGCTCAAAGGAATGCAGTTCATCCTTGTGCGTGCCTACGCCCTTGGTGAAAAAAATCTTTTTGGGGACAAAATCCTTCACGTCCGCCTCCTTCGAAATTAATACTCCGTCAGGGTGGAGAGCCCTCTTTCACCGACCAGAATGATGCGGGTGTGCGTAAGCCGGGTGGAAATCACTTTGGCTGTGGCCTGCATCAGTTTGTACCCCAGCGCCGGGTCTTCATCCATCAGATCGCGCAACTGCTCGCCGTCAAAGGCGATCAATTTGGTGTCCTCCAGACAGCGGGCGCTGAGTGTGTAATGATAAGGTTCCACAACCGCCGACCAGCCCATGGATTCTCCCTTGGTGACAATATCAATCGTCACCTGCATGGGCGGCTTGCCGGGTCCCATGTAATTATCCATGAAGAGCGCGACCTTCCCTTCCTGAACCAGATAAAGGCATCGTGCGGGATCGCCATTCACATAAAGCTGCGTCCCGGCCTGATGTTTTTCTTCCTTGGCAAGAGACTCCAGTTTAATAAGCTGGTCGTTGCTCAAATCCTTCATAAAAGCAAATGTTTTCAAAAGACTGATGGCGATCATAAGCTAGCTCCTTTCTTTCTAGTGATTAAGGTTGACTTACTTATACCAGCATCCCGGCTTCCGACACTACAAGATGATATCGGGAAGAACTATCGAATAATTTACACTAATTTTGCCAGAAAGCAAAATAAAATGATAGGACCGTTTGGCTTGCCTGAAATGTAAAAAAAGTTTATACAACGACCGATAATACACAGGGAAGGATGCTTTATGGCCAAAAAAATACTGCGGATAACGGTTTTGTGTTTAATTTTATCCGGTTGCCTGACCTCGCCGGACGTCATCCGGGATGTCCACCAGTACCGGCAGGACCACGCCTGGTATTTCGATGAGAAAGCCGCCGTCACGGAGATGTTGACTGAAGACGCCCAGAATCTTCTGGATGAAGAATATAATATCATTCATCTCTCCGTCTGGCATCAAAAAGAGCCGTTCCACGCTCTGCCCCAGAGAGTCCGGGACGATTTTGCCAAAACGGCCGCCAAACCCGGCTACGGTGAAAACAAGCGGCTCCATCCTCCGTCATGGGCCAAAAAGCTCCAGCACAATGCGGCGCTGAAGAATTATCCGAATGCGATCAGCCGCGGCATTCTCATCCGCAATTCCAATTTACGCAGTCTGCCAACCGGCTCGCCCCATTTCAACAGCGCCAACGGCGACATCTCCGCCTGGCCGTTTGACAACCTGCAACGTTCGTCCGTTGCAGCCAATACACCCGTTTTAATCTGTCATCAAAGCCTGGATAAAGCCTGGATGCTGGTGGAAACCTCTTTCACTTTCGGCTGGGTTCCGGCCGAAGATCTGGCCTATGTGGATGAGATATTTGTCCGGACCTGGGAATCGGGGCGTTTCGCGGTAATCACCCGCGACTATACGTCCATCCTGGATAAAGATGATCACTTTCTGATGCAGGCGTCCGTCGGGCACGTCTTTCCCCTGGTGAGTTCCAGAGAGGGTCAAATCCAGATCATGGTCGCCGTCGCGGACAAGCAGCGCAATGCCGTGATACGGAGAGGCTTTGTTCCGGAGGAGGCGGCGGCGCCCAAGCCCCTGCGTTTCAATGCCGCCAATACCGCCCGCATCGCCAACGAACTGATTGGCGAACCTTACGGCTGGGGCGGTATGTACGGCCATCGCGACTGTTCTTCCATGACGCGCGATTTCTTTTCCGTCTTCGGCATCTGGCTGCCCCGGCATTCGGCGGATCAGGTCAAAGAGGTCGGCGCTTATATCGATCTGTCGGGGATTACCCCCGAACAGAAGGAAAAAACCATCATCGAAAAAGGCGTGCCGTACCTGACCCTTCTTTGGCGAAAAGGTCACGTCATGCTCTATATCGGCCAGAAGGACGGCCGGGCGCTGATCTTCCACAACATCTGGGGCATCCGGACGACGGATCTCAACGGGCGTGAAGGCCGGAAGATCATCGGACAGGCGGTCATCACCACGCTGGAACCCGGCAAGGAATTAAGCAATGTCGATTCATCCACGGGCTCCCTGCTCGACAATATTGCCGCGATGAACATCCTGACACCCCATGAGCAGAAAGCACCCGCAAAATGAACAAATATAAAATCACGCTCGAATATGACGGCACGAATTACAGCGGCTGGCAGGCACAGAAAAACGCCAGAAGCATTCAGTCGACACTGATTGAAGCGGCGGAAAAATTTCTGGAAGGCAAAGTGGACATTCAGGGCGCGGGCCGCACCGACGCAGGCGTCCACGCACTCGGACAGGTCGCCCATCTGGAATGCGCACGGAAAATCAACTGTGACACACTGCGCATGGGATTAAACGACCTGCTTCCCGCCGGCATCAACATCCTGAATGCGGAAAACGCGCATCCGCGGTTTCACGCGCGGCATACGGCGGTGAGCCGCAGTTATCTTTATCTGATCGCCAAAAGGCGGACCGCCTTCGGCAAGAAATACGTCTGGTGGATTAAAGATCCGTTACATATCGGCAAAATGAAGCAAGCGCTGAGCGTATTCCAGGGGTTTCACGATTTTGCTTCCTTTGCCGACAAAAGGCTGGACAAGGACGCCTCGACAAAAGTCGCCCTCGAATCCGTTGAGCTTGTTGAAGAAAGCAATCTGATCGCCATCCGCATCGTCGGCTCCCATTTTCTGTGGAAGATGGTCCGCCGCATGGTCGGCATGACCGTCGAAACGGGCCGGAGCCGGTTCACCGTCGCGCAGATTAAAAACATGCTGGAAGCCTATTCGGATATTCCAGCCCAATACACCGCCCCGCCTTCAGGGCTCTACCTGGAAAGAGTTTTATACGAAGGCGACAAACTGCCGGACATTCATCCGCCAATATTTTTATCATAAGGAATTCCTCACCTCCCATGAAACACACATGTAAACGTTCGCACTCGCCCGCTATGCGGCATTGGCCGGTATTATCCCGGAAACAAGCGGTTGTTCTCTTTCAGATGATAGTCATCCTCGCCGTCGCGATTTTGCTGTTCGGCTGCGGCGGCAGAGGGGACTCCTCATCTGATAAATTTTACGAAGACACGGCCTGGGAACCATCGGAAACTTATTTGCCCGTCATGGCAATCAACACGACGGACAATGCGCCTGTCAACTCCAAGAAAGAATACATTACCGGCGTCTATTCGATCAAAAACATATCCGGCGAAACCGTTCATGAAGGCGATCTGGAAATCAAAGGCCGGGGAAACGCGACATGGGAGTATCCCAAAAAACCTTATCATATCAAACTTGCCGAAGGCTCGAAACTTCTGGGTATGCCCAAGGGCAAACACTGGGTACTGCTGGCCAATCATGTCGACAAAACAATGATCCGCAATGAGCTGACATTTGAATTAAGCCGCAGGCTGTCAATAGCCTATACCCCCCGCTCCTTTTTTATTGAGCTGTATCTGAACGGCCACTACCGCGGAGTCTATCAACTGACCGAGCATGTCCGCATCGACACAGACCGGGTGAATATTCCGGAATTGAAAATATCGGATACCTCGAATGACCTGATTTCCGGCGGCTACCTCATCGAGATTGACAAGCGCCGCGGAGAGGATTTCTGCATTGATTCCGAAAAAACGAGCATGGTCTTTTGCCTTAAAAATCCCGAAACGCTGCTGGAGACCGGATGGGAATCGCAGCGACAATATGTCGTCAATTACATCCGCCAGACGGACAATGCCATTTTCTCGACACAGTTTAAGAACCCTGACACAGGCTACGCCGCTTACATCGATGTCGACACCACCATCCTCTACTATCTCATCAATGAACTTTTTTACAACCCGGACGGCGATTTACGATACAGCGCCTTCCTGTATAAAAAGCGGGGGGACAAGTTCTATTTCGGGCCGGTCTGGGATTTCGATATCGCGGTGGGCAATTACTGGACGGATACCACCGGCTGGTACATCAGGGAGGCGGACTGGTTTGAACGCCTTTTTGAAGACCCGGCGTTTGAACAGAAAGTAAAGGCCCGCTGGGCGCAGATGAAGGCGGATGATACGCTCAATGCTCTTCTTTCTTATATTGATGACCGGGCTTTGTATTTGAAAAACGCCCAGGAAAACAATTTCAAAAAATGGCCGATCCTGTCCGTCCAGACAACGCCCCGTCGCAACCTTCCCGGTTCCTACCAGGGAGAAGTCAATCTGATGAAAGAGTGGCTGCAAAACCGTTATGCCTGGATGGATGCCCGACTGTCCGAATAAACCGGCAATCTCTGAGCCGGCTTTCAATGCCCAGACAGTCCGAAGGAAGGAAAAATCGTTGACTTCCGCAGCGTATCTTCCCGCCGAAAAAGACGCGCTCTGGAAAGCCAACGAAAAGGACATGAATGATCCTGATATTCAAACAATTATCGACGCTTTCCGCAATGGCGCGACCACTGTAACGGAATTGACGGCGGCCACCGGCTTTTCCCGGATCCGGACAGCCCTGATTACAGCCAAACTGATTAAAGACGGTTTTGTTGTAACGGCATCCTGAGTTCATCATCATAACCCTTCGCCTTTATTCCGCTTTGTCCCAACTATTGTTTGAGAGCTTATCTGCTTTTGATCCCTTAAAAGGTTGAAATGTTATATTGATAATTATTTATCAACATGATAGCAAAAATCAGTGTTGTAAATTCAGGAGTGTCCTATCAAGTATTGCCCATAATTGTAACTGCATAATTCCAAATAAATTATAGTCTATCCTGTGACCACGGCATGCCGTTTTACGTTTATTCATGGCGGCCTAAGCATCACGGGTGAATAAAAAAAAGAAAAAGGATGAGGTAAAAAAATGAAAATGACCCAAAAAATGACAATGAGGGGAACGACGGTTATTGTTTTTGCATTCCTGGCAACGGTGTGCTTTGGCGGCTTGACGGCATTTGCTGAAGTGAAAACCCAGATGGAAGTTATAAAAGCGGAGCAAATCCCTCCCTTAACTGTATTGAGCAAATCCTATTATCAGAAACACAAAACCGCCGCTGCGGAACTGGAACAGAAATTCGGAAAACCTCTGGCGGTTAAAAAAATAGATAACGGACAGGAAGTATGGTCTTATAAAGAAGATAATTCAAAACAATTGGATTTCAGCTTCTTCGTTATCAAAGATGGTTACGTTGTTGGCAGTAATGTTTCCGACAATATTCTGTAATTAATTTATTCGGGAGAACGGGGGGAACTTACCGTATTGTTTCTGATACAAGGGAAGCCGCATTCTGCCGACGCAGCGGTTCCAGTTAAATAGAAAGCTCTGCCGTTTATGAATGCTTACATGCTATGGCGATCAGAAAGCGTTGCAGGAAAGAAACCGGCCGCCTTATCGAATGAAATAACCTGACGTGAAATAACCTGACGTGCCGGATCACCTGACGGACGGGTTTTTTCCGGCAACGCTGCCTCATACTTATTTCAACTGGCAGATCGAACCGAAAACATTTCATATCATCGGGGCAGTGACGTCTTCACAGGGGTGGCGGTCGGGCAATATCGGGATGGGCGCATTCAACTTGTAAATGCACAGGATAAATAAACAGGGAACCGTCGCCATCACTCCCGATTATTTCTGATGATATCCCGCATGTCTTTCGTCATCGGATATTCAGTCTGGTTTTCCCTGCGATCTTTCCAAGATCATGACTTGACCGGCTTGCCTCTCGGCTGCAAAGTTTTTCGCAACCCGGTTGTCCGCGCCGGTGTCACCCATCCCGGCACACGCAGACACCACGCCAACGGCGCGATGCAGGCGATCTGATGAATGGTAATCTTCAATTTTATTGCACATCCCCGTGGCCTTGCAATTCTGCAGTAAGCACCGATATGCCGCGACAGGTCCTGTATAAATCTGAAAGCGCTCCTGATCGACTGGAAAAAGGGACTACGTCCTGTTTCCACGATTGCTTGCAGAAGAATACCATAAATACTTTACTGGATGGAAATGCCTCCGTCCACAACGATGCTGGCGCCTGTCACATAAGATGCTCCGGGAGAAGCGAGGAAAAGCAGCGCTGCTTTGAGTTCATCATCACGTCCGAAGCGTCCCATCGGAATATAATATTCGTTGAGTTTGTCGTGTACAGACTTATTTTGTTCTCCCATATCGCTTTCAAACCAGCCGGGAACGAGTGCATTTACAGTCACATTCTTTTTGGCCCACTTTACCGCAAGATCTCTGGTCAATCCCATAACCGCCGCTTTGGACGCAGTATAAGGAGGAGACATGACAATGTCTTTTGAACAACCAAGCAATCCCGTAACCGATGCAATGTTGATAATCCGGCCATAACCAAGCCGCGTCATGATGGAACCTGCTCTCTGACACATCAGCCACAACCCCGTCAGATTGGTATCGATAACCGTGTGCCATTTATCCAGAGGGTATTTAAAGATGGAATCAACCAGAGCCACACCGGAATTGTTAACCAGGATATCTACCTTGCCAAACTCATTCTTCACAAGTTCAAATAAGGCATCAACCTCTTCGGGTATGGTTAAATCAAGTCGGGCGGGCAAGACTTTCACACCCAGGTCTTTTTCCATGACCTCCGCAGCGGCCTTGCATTTATCGAGTTTTCTGGCGGCAATCACCAGATTCGCGCCCGCCTCCCCCAAGGCATAAGCCAGTTGATAACCCAATCCATACCCTCCGCCTGTCACAACTGCCACCTGACCGGACAGATCAAACAGTTCTTTTACAGTTCTCATCATTCTCACTCCATATATAATTAATATCTTTTGGTGTTCAAATCTATACGATCATGGAACCGCGGTTTAATTTAAACTGGCGTTTACCTTTTCTCTGAGACTGGAAATTTCACGGCATAGCCTCTACGATATCCGCACGAGTGTCAGCAACAGGCATCGCTTTGGTTGCCGGCATCAATCCCCTGCTTGCTTCTTTTCAGCCGCTGTTTCATAAAGTATTCTAAAGCCAGGGCATTGCCGACGGGATGGAGAAGGAACTGTTCGGGGACAGCTTGCGGATAAACAGAATTTCTTCATCCCTTGGAACCGGAAACGCGGAGCACATCTTTTCCACACAGTCACCGGCTACCAGGAATTCGGCATCGGCTGTTCCAGACTGGCTGAAATATGTCAGATTCCTTTTCTTCTGGCGGATGATTTCGAAGATCAGGCTGTAGGGCATCGACTCCGTGTAATTGCCCGTAATCACGACATCTCCGTCATGAACAAAACGGCTGATGGCTTCTCTGGTGGTCATCACTTTGGATGAATGCGGGTTGCGCATAAACTTTTATCTCCTGTCTGAATATGAATTTTCACCATAATAAAAAGTAGTTATCGATAATGGTTAACTGAGACAACAGAAATGTTGATATTGGCAAAAGTCCGGGAGCACCAATCATACATACGGGTACATTACTGATACTGCATTTGGCATCTTCGCGGCAGGGCGGTTTAGACCACTCCACCGCAAAGATGCCATTGA
This sequence comes from Smithellaceae bacterium, assembly GCA_963682105.1. GTDB lineage: Bacteria > Desulfobacterota > Syntrophia > Syntrophales > Smithellaceae > UBA8904. The sequence goes on along the minus strand of OY821638.1, from coordinate 3,626,425 downwards.
TTTCATGATTCGGTCTTTATTCGCCCCAACCGTTCTTGCCTTTGCAACGGTCGAGTTTTGGATCCATCCATGGCAAAACCTTCTCAGCCGGAACCTGGAATACAGGCCCACTCGCCGAGTAGGTATCAAACCAGTAGTAAGGCGGAGTATTCATGGATACTCTCTGCCTGGCCGGTTTTACATATTCAGCGATATGGAAGTCCTGAATGACTTTATGGTCGCAGGCCCGCATCTTAACTGTTTTACCGCCGGCATATTGATAAACATCACCTTCCCAGGCCTTGATGATCTTTTCCGGATCTGTGCTTTGAGCCTTCGAAATGACCGAAAACAGCCAGGACATTTGCCCGATATACATGCCGAAATCGCCCGTAGGCCAATAATACAGTATCGAATTATAAGGCGGTTTCCATTTCTTCCATGCAGCCTGGTACATATGATAAAATTTAATTTCTTCTTTCGATTTGAAGAATGGATTTTCCTTGCCAAACTGAGTGATATTCACAAGGCCTTCCGTGCCTTCCACGCCGACTTCGGAAAGCATATGCGGATCCGTTAAATAAAGATTGGCGAAGGGCAAATTGATTCCCATCTGGCGAGCCTGTTTCAGCAGATTGCCCGCATCCGGCACCCAGTCGCCTGTAAAAATCACTTCCGCACCCGATGCTTTAATCTTGGTCAAAAACGGGGCATAATCTGTCAGGAATAATTTATGATAATCCTCTCCGACCAGTTGAGCCCCCGGGTAGTATTCCTTCAATCCCTGTTTGAAGCTCTCGGCAAGACCGCGTCCGAAAGAATAATCCTGACAGAGAATATAAAACTTCTTTTCCTTATGTCTGATCTGACCGTAATAATAAGCCAGCGCCCTGCCAACCTGCGAGACGGACATGGTTACCATAAATGCATTACGCCCAAAATTCGCCGCATCCATTAATTCATCGGAATTTGCAGAAGAAATCACGGAAATAACGTTATGCTTCTGGGCGGCCTGATTGACAATCTTTACCAGATGGCTGCCATGACCGGTAATCAAAAAATGAACCTTCTCCTGAAGGATCATCCGCTCGCATACTTTTTTTGTAGCGTCGGGGCTGGACATGTTGTCCGCCTTGATGATCTCCACCAGCTTTTTCTTTCCGTCCACCATAATGCCGCCTTTTTTGTTGACGGCATGGGCCATCCATTGAAAATAGAGAAAATCCATCTGACCGTTTATGGCCGCCGGACCGGAAAACGGAGCGACAATGGCAATTTTGATAGTATCGCCATGGGGAATTACAGGATTGCCCGGATCAAAATCCGACATGTCCGGGAATATTTTATAATCCAGGAATGTACGCGTCACATTGTTTTGCAGCGGATTTTTTGATACCTGAGCGCCGCACAGCGACACCAATAAAAAAACAACAAGAAATGCGACAAGGTAGAAATACTTTTTGAAATACAGATCCTCTCTTTTCATTCGATAACTCCTTTCTTCTCCATATTCACCACCTGATCCCGAAACAGCGCGAGTGGTTGTTTTTAATGTTTCCCCGTATCAGCATCACGCATCATCGAAGGTAAGCGATTTTTTCCAACGTGGAATACCGTATTTACATTTGCTGATTCAGATTTGTTTGTCGAATAAGGACGCAGAGTCCGGAAACAAGGATAATATCTTATGCCATGAAGGTCGCACATCATGCTCACATCTGCACTTTCATAAGTTAGACATGTTCAAGCTCATAACACCGTGTATAATGGGTTGTCAATATAATATTTGAACATGTTCAATATTATCGGCGAAGATCATTTCATTTGATATATAACATGATCTGGTATAGTGATAATTAATCGCTGAAATTACAAAGGAGTTTCGTCATGAAACGAGAAGTGAGAAGCAGGGAGATCAGACGTAAAATTGTTGATGCGACAAATGATCTGATCTGGGAAAAAGGCTACCAACAAACAACCGTCAGGGAAATTACCAAAAAAGCCGGCGTGAATACCGGAACACTCTATCATTTTTTCCACGATAAAGAGGAAATTCTTCTCGTACTGGCCGCAAAAGCCTACAATAATATGATTGAAGTTGCGGAACAAATGACGCAATTTGAACATGATAAAATTCTTACATTCATGCTGATCCGGGCGCTTGAATTCAGGATGTGGGAAAAATATCCCAACGCATCCGCAATAGCACGGGACATGTACGAATCCTGGCGCATCACAAAAAGAGTCATGCCGATGGATATCGAACGGAACAAAATATACTTTCGCCAATACACCAAAGCATTTACCGACCAGGATTATTATGTGACGACTCTTGCTTCACGCGGAATACGCTTCAGTTTCGCGACGGAATGCCATCGCGAGGGGGCAACCGCTTTCAAAAAAAAGTGGCCTTTGATGATTAAAGCCGAATTTCGCATGCTCAATGTACCCCAAGCCATTATTGAAAAAAACCTCCGCAAAGTCCAGAAGCTCCTTAACAAAAAGTCCATTTCAATCAGGGGCCTGAAATTGTAGAAAGATGATTCTTGCGGCCATTTTCACCTCGCCTCCTTTTCCTTTTCCATCATGTGTATGGCTGGTTGGAAGGCGGCCGGGAAAATATCGGGAGTCATGAACAGATAAGGCATACACGGCCCTTAAGACAACTGCATCTGAAACAAATCTTGGCGGCGTCGATAAAATTTATCTTGCATCATATATTCATTGGTGGTAGTTAAGCACAGAATTAAAAGCGAGCGCCCGCTCTTTTTCATATACGAAGGCTGGAATACCGGACGAAGACGAATGGAATGTTGAGCTTCGGCATTGAAAAGATGCTGCGGCTTAAAACGGAAAGGATTACTGTTTAATCTTCGGATGGTCAGTTGCATCAATTTCGCGCGCTCCAACCGATCTCGCCGTTGCGGGATGAAGCACAGGTCCGGGGAGCGCCTGATGATTGCTGATGACTTCGGATACCTGAACCTGAAATAACGGCGATTGAGATCAGCGATGCGCAAATCAACTGATAACGGCATCGCAAGCAAAAGTCCTTCTTGGCGTGAGGAGGGGTTATTAAAGACTTCTCCCTTCTTGTCATAGTCTGAAGATGCCCGTTTTAACTTCGGCTATGACATTTCCAAAAGTGGCGGGCAGAGGCACAGGTCATCCTTGCCCGCCACCCTCCTTGAAGTGTTGAAGTGTTAGAAATTAGTGAATACATCATGGGGCAGAAAATGGCAGAAAAATTTATCAGCGACCGAAATTTGAAGTTCTTGCTTTACGAAATGTTTGATGTGGAACAGTTGCTCAAATATCCCCACTTTGCGGACCACAGCCGGGAAGTGTTCGACATGGTCATGGAAACGGCCATGAAAATGGGGAAAGATCTTTTCAAACCCATTTTTACGGAGATGGACCGCCAGCAGCCGGAGTATGTCAACGGCGAAGTCAAGGTGCATCCCCAGGTCCGTACGATCATGAAGGAATGCGGCGCGGGCGGCTGGATCGGCCCGTCCTTCCCCTATGACTGGGGTGGACAGCAGCTTCCGATGACCATCGGCATGCTGATCCCGACGGCCATCTGGGCGGCGGCCAATTATTCAGGCTGCGTTTATCCGGGGCTCACATCGGGCGCCGCGGGGCTGATCGGTTCTTACTGCGACGAAGAAACCCGCAACAAGTATCTGCCCAAGATGATGGCGGGCGAATGGCAGGGCACCATGGCGCTGACGGAGCCGCAGGCGGGCAGTTCTCTGTCGGACATCACGCTGACCGGCACCCCCACCGATCAGGGCTACTACAAAATGAAAGGCCAGAAGATTTTCATCTCCGCCGGCGAGCATGACGGCGTCGACAACGTCATCCACCTGGCCATCGGCCGCATTAAAGGCGCTCCGGCGGGCGTCAAGGGCATTTCTTTGTTCATCATTCCGAAAAAACGCATTAAAGATGACGGCACGCTGGAAGCCAACGACCTCAACTGCGCGGGCATTTATCACAAACTCGGTTACCGCGGAGCTCCCATCACCCAACTGGCCTTCGGCGAAAACGACGACTGCCGCGGCTGGCTGGTGGGCGAAGCGAACAAGGGCCTGGGCTACATGTTCCAGATGATGAACGGCGCGCGTATCGACGTCGGTTTGAGCGCGGCCTGTATCGCATCCGCCGCTTATTATGCATCGCTGGAATACGCCAAAGAGCGTCCGCAGGGCAGAAAGATCAACTCGAAAGATCCGCTGGCGCCCCAGGTTCCCATTATCGAACATGCCGATGTCAAAAGAATGCTGCTCTTCCAGAAAGCCGTTGTGGAAGGATCATTGTCTCTCCTGATGCAGTGCGGCATTTATGAAGATCTGGAACATGTCACCGAAGGCGAAGAGCACGAAAATTACAACCTGCTTCTGGAACTGCTGACGCCGATCGCGAAATCCTACCCTGCGGAGATGGGCATCCTGTCGTGCAGCACCGCCATCCAGATTCTTGGCGGTTACGGCTTCTGCGATGAATTCCCCGTCGAGCAGCTCTATCGCGACGTCCGGATTCACACGCTGCATGAAGGAACAACGGGCGTTCAAGGCATGGACCTGCTGGGCCGGAAGATGACCATGAAGAAAGGCAAAGCCGCCGGTCTGTATTTTGCCGAAGTCCGCAAAGCCATCCAGGCGGCATCGGAAGACGCCGAGTTGAAACCCTTTGCAGCCGATCTGGAAGCGGCGCTTGGCAAGCTGGAAAAAGTCACCGGTTATCTGATGGGCATTGCAATGAAGGGTGATGTGGAACTGTTCATGGCGGACGCCACGCTTTATCTGGAATTCTTCAGCATCATCGCCATCGCCTGGCAGTGGCTTATCCAGGCCACCGCAGCGAAAAAGGCGCTGGCCGCCAAACTGGAGGAAGGCGACATCAACTTCTATCAGGGGAAAGTTTTCACCTGCGCTTATTTCTTCGGCTACGAACTGCCCAAGATCGAAGGCCTGGCCGTGCGTCTCACCCACAGCGACGGCGTCACCATCAAAATGCAGGGGCAATATTTCAGCGAATAAAGTTCTTTTTCCGGCGGCATTATTGAAGTGATAAAAATTATCCGCTTGCGGTTTATTTGGCAATTTTTTGAGTACCGTACACTTTTTGTGCCGGGACATCGAGGACAATCATGATCAGTCAAGACTGGTTGTATTGAAATTCCTCGGCCTCGATTTTATCCAGGTTAGCTCTTTGACATTTACGGTAGCGGCACAGGAAAAGCCTCGCCAACTATATCCGGTTATCAAATACCCCGGATGATACAAACAGACGGTGCTTTCCCCGTATATTTGCCGAACAGATGCTTGCTATTATGATGCTGTTCGAAAGCCGGTGCTCCGGCACAAAGCTCTTCATCCGTATGTATGATCTTCTTTTGAAAGAAATATTCTGATAGCGGTCAATAAACAGCTCCATCATCCCGCTTCGCCGGGGTTCAGACTTTGGAATAAACCAGGGCTCGATAACGTCATTCAGGCGAAGTCGAATAAGCGGACCCGTGCCCTGCGGATGTTTCAGGCTGCCAGAGAAACTCAGGGTATTATCTATCTGAAAGTTATCGGGCATTCTCAGGCGCTTCCGGCCACCCAAAAATCCGTCAATCACGAACTGACCGGATTTGGATGAGAAGCCGGCCGCGAACCGTGGCCGTATCAATAAATAAAGGCTCAATGAACGCACAGAATCTTTCAAATCGCAGGGGCCACCAGACCGGCATCATGTGTCTGGATGGCTTTTCTCCAGGATTCATCGTGATTGTCATCATGCGGGATTCATTTGTCTAGACACGATCTTGATTTGCGAAATGATGAGCAGATGGATCCCGGATTTCTCCATTATCAGACCCATTCATCAGCCATCATCCTTTGCAGCATATTCTCTTCTTTGATGAACACCTCCAATTGTTTTGAGATGTTCCTGAAATGATATACTTGCCATTCACTTTTCAAAGAACTTTTCCACGGCGTCTTGGCATTTCTTTGTCCACGACTCCCTGGTCCTCAACCATTAATCACTTAAAGGAGTCGCCATAATTATGGATAACCGGGAAATCATTCTCTATGAGACAAAGGATAACATCGCGCTGATATCGTTCAACCGCCCCCAGGCGCTCAACGCCTTGAGTCAAGAGGTCAACATTCGCCTGATTGAAGCCCTTGACAGGGCGGAGCAGGGGGCTGAAATCAAAGTCGTCGTCCTCACCGGAACGGGCGAGAAAGCTTTTGTTGCCGGAGCCGATATCAAGGAAATGCACCGGCTCGATCCCATAGGGGCTCGGGATTTCGCGCTCCATGCCAGGCGGGCGGTTGATAAAATCAGCAACCTCCGAAAACCGATCATCGCAGCCGTCAACGGCTTTTGCTTCGGCGGCGGTCTGGAATATGCGCTGGCCTGCGATTTCAGAGTCGCTTCGGAAAATGCAAAATTCGGCCAGCCTGAAATCACGCTGGGCATCATCCCCGGATCGGGAGGCACACAAAGGCTTCCACGGATCGTCGGCATGGGAAAAGCCAAAGAAATGATTTATAGCGGCGGCGTTATCAATGCCCATGACGCCCTGAACCTGGGGCTCGTCAATCATGTCTTCGAAAAAAAAGATCTGATTCCGAAAACCCTGGAACTGGCCTCTAGAATTGCCGGCAACAGCGGCGTTGCGCTTGCGCTGGCTAAATCGGCCATCGACAAGGGGGCGGAGGCAAATATCGACACAGCTTCCATTTTTGAAATCGATTGCTTTGCCCTGTGCTTCACTACGCTGGAGCAAAAAAAAGCGATGGCCGAATTTGTATCGAAGAGTAAATAGCGGCGAAAAAATCACGTATCTTGAGGTGAAAATATGAGTAATTTATTGGTCAACACAAGAGATCAGCAGTTTGTGCTGTTCGAACAGCTCGGAATCGAAAAACTCTTCGAATTCGAGGCATACAAGGATTTCTCGAAAGACGACATCGTCATGATTCTCAATGAAGTGGAGAAGATGGCCGTCAACGAAATCGTTCCCACCCTGTCTGCGGGAGACAAGGAAGGCTGCCAATTTGCGGACGGCAAAGTCACCGCTCCCGAATGCTTCCACACCCCCTGGAAGAAGTACACGGAAGCCGGCTGGGTTTGTCCGTCCGAGTCTCCCGAGGTCGGCGGCCAGGGCATCCCTTATTCCGTCGGCTTTCCCATCATCGAACTGATGGGCTCCGCCAATTACGCCTTCTATATGTACGCCAACCTCACCCACGGCGCCGCCGGACTGCTGGAAGTGTTCGGCACTAAAGAGCAGAAAAACAAATACATGTATAAGATGTACTCCGGAGAATGGGGAGGCACGATGTGCCTGACCGAGCCGGGAGCCGGCAGCGATGTTGGCGCCCTGAAAACATCGGCCAAACGGCTGCCGGACGGCAAATACCTGATCACGGGCTCGAAATGCTTCATATCCGCGGGCGATCACAATCTGACTTCCAATATCGTTCACCCCGTTCTCGCCCGCATTGAAGGCGATCATCCCGGAACGAAAGGCATCTCCATTTTCATCGTTCCCAAGTACCGCGTCAGCGACAACGGGTCCATCGGGGATTTCAACGATGTCGTCACCGGCGGCATCGAGCACAAGATGGGAATCAAAGGGTCCGCCACCTGCACGCTGAATTTCGGCGAGAACGGCAACTGTATCGGCGAACTCCTGGGCAACGAACGAGACGGCATGAAAATCATGTTCCAGATGATGAACGAGGCGCGCCTGAATGTCGGGATGCAGGGACTGGAAGCGGCGTCCGCCTCTTTCGAACATGCGCTCGCCTATGCCAAGGAACGCATCCAGAGCGCCGGCATTCTTGCGGGAAAAGGCTCGGGGCCCGTCGCCATCATCAATCACCCCGACATCCGCCGGAAGCTGATGTGGATGAAATCCCACATCGAAGGCATCCGTGCGCTGTGTTACTTTGCCGCCTACTGTCTGGACCGTGTGAAAGTGGCGCGGACGCCTGAAGACAAGGAAAGATGGGACGGCTACCTGAATCTTCTGATCCCCGTCGTCAAGGCCTATTCCACTGACAAGGGGTTCCAGATCTGTTCGCTGGGGATGGATATTTACGGCGGATACGGTTTCTGCTCCGAATACCCGATGGAGCAGTACGTCCGCGATGAAAAAATCGCCTGCATTTATGAAGGCACAAACGGCATCCAGTGCATCGACCTCGTCGGCCGCAAACTTGCCCAACGCAACGGCCAGAACGTCATGACCCTGTTCAACGATATTGCCGATACGGTCGGCCGGGCCAAAATACGTCCGGACCTTCAAGACGCCGCGGAGATCCTGAAACAGGCCGCCAACGCCTGCTGCGAGCTTACGGCGTTTCTGACACGGGACTGTAAAGACGATCCGGCAACTGTTTATCTCAATGCCACGGCCTTCATGGATATTTTCGGCGACGTCGTCATCGGACATTTCCTTGCGGACGCGGCGGCAATTGCTTCCGAAAAGCTGGGAGCCATCTTTGCTTCCGCCGATGCCGGCACCCGCGAAAAACAACATGTCCTTCTTAAACAGAATAAGGAGGCCGCCTTTTACAGCGGCAAAATCGCCTCCGCGCGTTTTTTTGCCGCCAATCTCTTAAGCACGGTTAAAGCGCGCTGCGAAGCGATCAAGCTGCGCGACAAAACGCCGATGGAGATCGTCGACGAGGCATTTTCTTGTTAAAATGCGATCCATCTCCACAGGTATGATCTTGCAACAACAACCGGAGTCATCCGCAGAGCAGGGGAGCGGTTTCTCTCCATGGATAAATCCATGCCGATAAAAAGTCCGGTCCGGCCATAGCCAATGAAAAATGACAGTGGATTAATGACTTCCTCCTCTCCAGGCAGACTATTGGCTATGGCCTTATCCTTATGTGCAAAACGGAACTCATCCTGCTTAAGAAAACCAGGGAAGATCGATCAAATGAATGTAGAAACTTAAATTTAAAAGGAGTTAGACGGAATGAAAGAATGTGTTGTAATCGATGGTGTGAGAAGCGCTAATGCAAGAGCGCATAAAGACAAGGGATGGTTCAGGAATGTGCGGCCGGAAACATTGATCATTGAAGTCTATCGGGCCCTTTTTGAACGAAACCCCAAAGTAAAGCCCGAAGACGTCGAAGCTGTTTTCTGCGGAACCGCCAACCAGGCGGGCATGCAGAATGACATTGCCCGCCTGTCATGGCTGGCCGGAGGATTCCCGGAGGTAGTGGCTTGCAACGGCATCAACCAGCAGTGTCCGTCGGGCATGGCCGCCACAGAGCATGCGGCCCGGGCCATTATGTGCGGCGAGGGCGATATCTACATTGCCTCCGGTGTTGAAGATATGCAGAAGGTTCCCATGATGTATGCCTTTGAAATGCCGCCGAAGCTTGCGGAACGTTACAATCTGGCCGACATTCCCATGGGGAACACCGCAGAAAAGGTAGCCGAACTGTGGAAGATCAGCCGGAAAGATGCCGAGCGGATGGCCTATTGGAGCAACAAAATGGCAGCTGCAGCCAGGGACGCAGGTAAATTTGCGGGCGAGATCGTTCCGATTGAAGGAGAGAAAGAGGACGGCACCAAATTCATGGTCACAAGGGACCAGTGGATCCGGGACGATGTGTCAGTGGAGGAGATGGCGACCATGAAAACTCCCTTCAGGGAAAACGGTGCTGTGACCGCAGCCGTTTCTTCTCCACTGACCGCCGGAGCGGCTGCGCTGCTTTTGATGAGCCGCGACAAGGCCGATGCACTGGGTCTTGACTATCACATCAAATACGCCGGCGGGGCCATGGTCGGCTGCGATCCCACGGTCATGGGCGTCGGCCCCATTTATGCGGCCCAGCGTCTTTTGAAGCGGGCCGGCTTGACTGTGAAAGACATAGGCGTCTGGGAATTGAACGAGGCATTCGGAAGTCAGGCGCTGGCTTGCCTGCGGGAACTGGGCATCGCGAAAAACGCCCCTTTCGAGAACGTTAACGTCTGGGGTGGCGCCCTGGCCCTGGGTCATCCTTTGGGAGAGTCCGGTTGCCGGCTTGTCGTCACACTGAACAACATCATGAAGACCGATTATAAAGATTCAAAATACGGCGTCGCTATGCTCTGCGGCGGTTTCGGTAACGCTAATGCCACCCTGTGGCAGAAAGTTGATAAATAGTATTTCCCTCCTCGGCATGGTTGGGGGGATACCGTCTCCCCGGCCATAGCACGCGGGGTCTGCTCTTTGCCGAAATATTCAAAATGATTGACCCGGCAAGGAATTAAGCAATGTCGATTCATCCGCGGGCTCCCTGCTCGACAATATTGCCGCGATGAACATCCTGACGCCCTCTGAGCAGAAAGCGCCCGCAAAATCAACTGCGACACACTGCGCATGGGGTTAAACGACCTGCTTCCCGCCGGCATCAACATCCTGACTGCGGAAAACGCGCATCCGCGGTTTCACGCGCGGCATACGGCGGTGAGCCACAGTTATCTTTATCTGATCGCCAAAAGGCGGACCGCCTTCGGCAAGAAATACGTCTGGTGGATCAAAGATCCATTACATGTCGGCAAAATGAAGCAGGCGCTGAGCATTTTCCAGGGGTTTCACGATTTTGCTTCCTTTGCCGACAAAAGACTGGATAAGGACGCCTCGGCCAAAGCCGCCCTCGAATCCGTTGAGCTTGTGGAAGAAGGCCAGTTGATTGCCATCCGCATCGTCGGCTCCCATTTTTTGTGGAAGATGGTCCGCCGCATGGTCGGCATGACCGCATGGCCGTCGAAACTTATATTGACAACCGAGCTTTGTATTTGAAAAACGCCCAGGAAAACAATTTTAAAAAATGGCCGATCCTGTCCGTCCAGACAACGCCCTGTCGCAACCTTCCCGGTTCCTATCAGGGAGAAGTCAATCTGATAAAAGAGTGGTTGAAGACCCGGTATGCCTGGATGGATGCCCGACTGTCCGAATAAACCGGAATTTCCATGTGAGTCCGGCAATACCCAAACAGTCCGGAGGAAGGAAAAATCGTTGACTTCCGCCTTACATGTTTTTATACTGAACCATCAATCAGGATTTCTTCTCCCGGTAAATCACACGGTTGTTCATGCCTGTAATCGTTTCATTGCATTGTAAACGCCGCCTTCGATCTTTCGCGTAGTCTTCCTCTTTACATTTTCACAATCCGCAAAACGACGGATCGTTCATTCAAAACTTCCTGACAGGGGTTTTTCCATGAATGAGGACATCTTTGAAGTCGGGCTGCCCGTCTCCATCGAAACGGAATACAAATATTATCTCACAACGCACATTATCGGCTGGGAACGCGATTTGTTTGTTCTGACCGGCATCGCGCATTTAACAGGCAAATCGGGACATCTGAAAGTCAATGAGCCGTGTAAAATCCGTTTCCTTAAAGAAGGCGTCGCCTACGGATTTCAAACCGTAATACTGGCCGTCAACGCGAATCCTTTTCCCGTTCTTTTTTTTCGATATCCCCAAACGATCGAGCAGTTTAAAATCCGGAAATTCGATCGCATCAAGTCCAACTTTCCCGCTCAACTGCTGGACTCTGCCGGAACGCGAATCGCCGACGCAACGGTCACGGACATCAGCGAAGGCGGCTGCGGCATGAAGATTTCCGTCGCCCGGAGAACTGAACTGGCGTGCGAAAAAGAATATACTCTTGCCTTCAGAATTCTGGAAACCGACATGTGTATCGGCTGCGCCATTCGCAAGATGAAGGTATCCACAGACACCCGCTGCCTGGGCATCGAGTTTTGCCATATCACGGAAGAAGAAAGGGAAAAAATTAAAATATTTATCGAAGTCTGTTCCAACGTTTTTACATCCCGGCTCGATGCCATTCTGACCAAAATGAAAGCCTCTGAAGAAATCCTGGGCGGAAATATTGAAGAACTGCCGGTAAGCGACATCCTGCAAATTTTCGACCACCTGAAGAAAGAGGGGATTATCTATGTTGCATCGGGAACGCACACCGGTTCCATTAAAATCAGCAACGGTCGGATTATGGATGCTTTCTGGGGACATTTACAGGGTGAAGATGCGCTGGTTGAACTGTTGTCTCTCAAAGACGGCATGTTCCATTTTAAGATCCAGGCCGTTAAATCCGGCCTTTTTATACGGTCAATCAATTCAGCGTTAATGGACGCCAGCCGGCTGATCGATGAACGCGAGGCGATGAAAGCGTATTTTCCCGCGGAGACAGACGCGCTCATTCTCGTAAAAGATCAGGACATGAACGATCCGGAAATTCAGACGATCATCAACGCCTTCCGCGACGGCGCAACCAGCGTAACGGGATTGAATACCGCCACCGGCTTATCTCTCATCCGGGCAGGCCTGATTACGGCCAGGCTGATTAAAGACGGCTTTGTCCTGACAACATCCTGAAGTTATCATCAACCCTCCGGGTTCCAAAACATTCTTGATCCATCCCGCGCAACCCATACATGCCTCTTTTTAAAGAATATCATCCAACCGGTCAACGCCAGGGGTGATGTCAATGTCACGGGTTAATCGAGGTTCGTCATAAAGCAGAAAAATTTCTCCGCCTGCCGTATTTTACTCATTGACACGGCTGCACGTATAAAGTATGTATTTTTTAAAAAAGTATGTATTATTTTTAGCAGTAGGTACTGATATGGCCAAGAAAATTACGATCAGCGTTCCGGATGAGCTTTATGAAAAAATGAAAGCATGGAAAACATCTTTGAATTTTTCACGGGTTTTTCAAAACGCCGTTTCCGGAATGATTCTGAAAAAAGAAACTTTGACGTCCAGAATCCGCAACGAAATCGATTTATCATCCGTCGTGGCCCGTCTGAAAAAAGAAAAAATCGAATATGAATTCAACATCACGGAATGGGGCAGAAAAGACGGCCTTGAATGGTGCAAAACGGCCCATTACCATGAACTTCAGTATGCGCTGACCTGGACGCCTCCCCCCAACCCCGACCGCGATGATGAACTGGGCGATTATTTTTCCGATAGGTTTGAAAAATATAGAAAGCGCATCACCACAACCGGACAGAAGGCGCAGGACTGGCTGAACGTTTTTTCCGAGAGATATATAAAAGGCTGGAAAGAAGGGGTCGAGTTGTTCTGGGGCGAAGTAAAAGACAAGCTTTAACCGGCCATCTTAGCAAACAAAAATCGAATAACTTTTTCAGGTTGGGGGCGATATGGGACTCGTAAACACAGCCAAAGTATTTTTTGAAGAATACCGGCAAAGATATCTGGGAGACAGGCGAAGATTTTCAAACAACCTGAAGCTGTTTGCCGAAAAAAACGAAGCCTGGGCAACCCGCATCGCATACCAGCCTTACAAGTGGTTTTTTATTCTCCCCTTGCTGATTCTATCCACGTTCATCTGCGGAACGCTGGCCATGATTGTTTCGATCCTGTTCAACCCGCGCATGGGAGGGTTTTTTGGCGTCGCCTGGGCAAGGATCAACAGCTTTTTCGCCCCGATGACCGTGAATGTCATTGGCGCCGAAAACATCAAACCCGGCGCGTCTTATGTGATTTGCGCCAACCACCAGAGTCATTATGACATTTACGTTCTTTACGGCTGGCTCGGGATCGATTTCAAATGGGTGATGAAGAAAGAACTGGAAAAAGTCCCGATTCTTGGGGTGGCGTGCAAAGTCCTGGGGCATATTTTTATCGACCGGTCCGATTCGAAAAGCGCGATTGAAACCATCAACGCCGCCAAAACTAAAATCGTCAACGGCACGTCCGTCGTCTTTTTCCCGGAAGGTTCAAGAAGCGGCGACGGAACCATCAAACCTTTCAAGAAGGGCGCCTTCAGAATGGCGATTGATCTTGGCCTGCCCGTACTGCCCGTCACTATCAACGGGACAAAAAAAGTACTGCCGAAAGGCGGCATTGATTTGAAGCCAGGCGGCGTCACGATGATCATTCACGAGCCGATTTCGGTTACGGGTTATTCTGAAGAGAATCTGAATGAATTGATGGATAAGACCAGGATGATCATCAACGCCTCCCTGGATTGAACTCACTTATTCAGACGGTTTCGTTTTTTTCAGAGCATCCCGAATTTTTGGCCCGAGGTCGTGGATGGAAAAAGGCTTTTGAATAAACCGGACCTCTTCTTCCAGCACACCCCGGTGCGCAATAACGTCGGATGTATAGCCGGACATGAAAAGTGTTCGAATTTCCGGATAGACCGCCCGAACCTGCTCCGCAAGCTCCCGTCCGTTCATGCCGGGCAAGCAGGTCGATTCCCCCCTCATGGGCGCAGGCAATGCTCGGGACTTTTTCCGGATCTTGCGCCGAAAACACGCGGTATCCCAGTTTTTCCAGCATCAGCGCGCACATTTCCCGAATGGCCGGCTCGTCTTCAACCAGAAGCACCGTTTCCCCCGCGGCAAGAGGCGTCTCCGGGACGGATGCCTTATCCCGATGTTCAATATCTCCCAAATGGCAGGGCAGGCTTGACATGGCTTTCCGTCGTTCCTAAACTATCTGAAAAGGAGAAGGTGATGATTGAAATAACGATTACGGAAACAGCGAAAATTGAACTTCTCAAGGTGCTGGAGCGCTTCAATGCCAAAACCGTCCGGCTCATCCGGAAGGGCTTTGGGTGAATCGGCCCGAGGCTGGCGATGGTTCTGGACGAACCACGGGAAGATGATGAAAGAGCGCATGCGGGAGGCTTCGAGTTTGTTTACAGCCGGGACGAAAAAGATCTGTTTCATCAGACGGTCATCGACTACAAGGATTCCTGGTACGGCGAAGGGTTTACGGTTTGCTCTCCCCTCTCAGAGCCCTGTTAATAAGATTGATCCGATGGCATGCTTTCCACTCAGTCGACGTCGGACATGCCGTCCGGAGTGTTTTCCCAATACCAGTTTAGACTGAAGGCCGACCATTTGAGGCCGGTAGGGCTGATAGGCCAGATCATCTTGCAGCAAGCCGTGGCAGTGAATACCGGATTCATGCGTGAAAATCAGGCTCCCGGTAACAGGTTTATCCGGCGGAATGCTTCGGCCGGAAATTCTTGCGACAAAGGAGCACAGCGCCTGGAGCTTTTCGGGCCGGAGGCGGCAGGATTTACCTGCAGCCAGGGGCAGCGCCAGCGCTATTTCTTCCAGCGGCGCATTGCCGGCGCGCTCGCCCAGGCCGTTGACGGTGACGCTTAAAGCCTGTGCGCCCGCCTGGGCGGCGGATATGGTGTTGGCGGCTGCCATGCCCAGATCGTTATGGCCGTGAAATTCGATGACCATATTCTTCGCTGCCGCGCGAAGTATGCGCACCAGGCGCATAACCTGCACAGGCGAGGCAATACCGACGGTATCGGCAATTCTCAGACGCATGGCCCCGCAGGATGCGGCGGCTTCGGCAAAGCGCCATAAAAACTTCATATCCGCCCGGGTGGCATCCAGAGCGCCCACCGATACCTGATGGAACTCCTTGCAGGCAAACGGGATCAGTTTTTCAAGAGTGTCAAAAACCCAGACCTCATCCCGGCCGATGGTTTTCAGAAGCGGCGCCGACACGGGAAAGCTGATGTGCACGCCGTATATGCCCGTCGCGGCCGCGGCGGAAAGATCGTCATAACGCGCCCGGCACCAGCTTGATAGCTTGCAGGGAAGCCCGAGCTGAGTGATATCGCGCATCACCTTGCATTCTTCCGGTCCCATCGCCGGAATACCCGCCTCCAGTTCATCCACTCCCGCTTCGGCGAGCATTTCCGCCAATTGCAGTTTATCCCGCCGGCAAAACGCCACACCCGGCGCCTGCTCACCGTCGCGCAGGGTGGAGTCGATGATGTAAATGTCTTTTTCCGTTCTTTGCATAGCTTTATTCGTTCAGTTTTAAATAAAACCCGCGCATGGAGCTTTCGGAAAAATGATGGCCTGTGTAAAACACCAGCGCGGGCCGGTTGCGCCGGTCGGCCAGAAGCTGAATGCGTTTGGCCCCTTTTTCGGAAGCCCAGTCCTTCACGGCAGTCAGAAGTGACTTGCCTACCCCGCTTCGGCGGTATCTTTCGCACACGAACATATCTTCCAGAAGCGCGCCGTAGCCGCCTGCCGCAGTAGAAGCCACCAGTTGCGCCGTCACCATCCCGGCAATATCGCCCGTGTCATCCGCTGCAACAAAGACAATCCGTTTGTCGCTGTCGGAAAGCAGAAGCGAAAGACCGGCCCGCTGCTTTTCGGCGTCGATGACAAAATCGGTTTCGATGGAAAACAATTCCGAAAGCATCGGAATCATCATTTCAATGTCCTGTTTCCCCGCGCGTCGAATTCTTACCGTCATGGGACATCCTCCGTCAATATTTGACTTCCTTTCGCCTCTCAGGCAATCAGATAACTCTGCGCCACGGTCCCGTCTTCAATCGCATCGAGAATCGCGTCGACGGCTGCTTCATTTTCCACCTTGCCGTACCAGTAGTTTTCCGGATACTGCACCATGGCCGGCCCCCGGTCGCAGACTTTCAGGCAGCCGGTGCTGGAGACGACGACGTCGGAAAGCCCCCGGTCGGCAAGTTCGGTCACCAGATATTGCAGTAAATTGAGGGATTCTTTCTTGTGACAGACGCCCTGCGGCTCGCCCGATGCCCGAAAACTCGCGCAGACAAAAATATGATGTTTTGGTTTTTGCATTTTGTTTCTCCTTTTTTAATTAATCACCCGCAGCCCATGCCGGTTCCCTGACACGCCTTCCCCAGGCCGCAGCGGCCCGCCGTACGCAAAAGCATTTTGGGAACTTCTTCACCTTTTAAAATCGCTCCCACGCCTTCGGCGATCATGCCTTCCATCGTCAGCACCCGAAGGCCCGTACTCTCCAATACGCTTAGCGGTTTGGGGCCGACGCCTTCCGCCAGCACCGTACCGCAGTCTTTCAAGAGGTCGGCCATATCCACCCAGCGCCGGTCGCCAGTGCCGGAAGGCGGTGTTTTTCGTTTGTCGATCAGACAAACGCCGCCGTCTTTCCCCCGTCCGTAGATCCACAGAATCCGGGCTTCTCCCAGATGCTGATTGACAAAAAGGCCTTCGCGGCTGGCCGCCGCCACATAGGGACGGTTTTCAGCCGGCGTAAATTTAGCCGCATCGTCCAGCATTTTTGAAATGCCGCCGTCGAGCGACTGGCCGATCAGCCCCGCCGCGTCCGCGCGGCAGCGCGCGCAATGCGCCATTTGCGGAATATACACCCCGGCCTCGCGCCGCAGTTCATGGATCACCGACGGTTCCGGCGGCGCGATCTTTTCGAAGGCCGTCCCTTCGATCTGATACATCGGAATGCAGTTCATAATGTCCACGCCGATTTTCTTCATCGTCCGGGCAATTTCGATCACATGGGCGTCGTTGATGCCGGGAATCACGACCGTATTGACTTTCACGGTCACGCCCAGCGCTTTGAGCTTCAAGATGCCTTCCATCTGATTCTGCGCGATGATCCGGGCCGCCTCCACTCCCCGGTGCATTTTACGGTTGTAGCGGGCCCAGGCATAGATCTTCGCCCCGATGTCCGCATCGAGCGCGTTGACGGTTACTGTCACATGGCTGACCTTGAGACGCGCCAGCTCTTCGGCATAAGGGGGCAGTTCCAGACCGTTGGTCGCCACGCATAAAAGCATGTCGGGATATTTCTCGCGAACCAGTCGCAGGGTCTCCATCGTTTCAGCGCCGTTGGCCAGCGGATCGCCGGGACCGGCAATGCCCACCACGGAAATATTCTTCATCTTTTCGAGCGCGGCATCCAGATAGACCAGCGCCTGCGCGGGTTTAAGAATTTTTCCCGCGACACCGGGACGCGATTCGTTGACGCATTCAAAATCCCGACGGCAGTAATTGCACTGCATGTTGCAGGCCGGCGCCACCGGCAGATGCAACCGCCCGAAAGAATGCCGGGCCGAATCGTCAAAACAGGGATGATTTTCCATTTTCATATAAGCCACCGTATTGATCTTCCCCGCCCCTTGCGGGAGGGGATTGAGGGGAGGGGAAATCTTTATTAATTCACCCTCACCCTAACCCTCTCCCCTCAAAGGAGAGGGAAAATAAAGCCTTCACATATAACTGTAACCCACCGGCGATTCGTCCTGCCTCTGCTCTATCAGCGTATTGGCAACGCGGTCGAACAACTGCTGGGCGCCGGCGTATCCCAGATGCGCAATGCGCTGGCCGCCTATGCGGTCATGCACGGGAAACCCCGCGCGCACGATGGGAATGCCCAGCTTTCGGGCAAGCCAGTAGCCTTTGCTGTTGCCGATCAGAATCTCCACGCCCGCTTTTTTGCAGATGCCTTCCAGAGAGGCAAAGTCCGTATCGTCGATCACCTGCATCTCGGGATGCGGGTTTTCCAGCAGCTTCGAAATCGAATCTCTCAAGCCCGCCGCCCTTGCGCCCGTGGCGCACACCACAGGAACCATGCCGATCTCTTCCAGAAAGGAAGCCATAGCGCAGAGAAAATCGGCTTCGCCGTAAATAGCCGCCTTTTTGCCGAACACATATTTGTGCCCGTCGATGTACGCGTCGATGAGTCTTCCTCGCTCAGCGGCAAGTTTTCCCGGCAGAGGCAGACCGCTGACGGCGGAAAGCGCTTCCATCAGTTTGTCGGTCTGCCTCACGCCGATAGGAAGGGAGACGATCGTGGCATCAACGCCGTATGTTTTTTTCAGCCAGGCCGCGGCAGGCTCCCCGGGCCCCCCTGCGGTCCC
Source organism: Smithellaceae bacterium (assembly GCA_963682105.1). Lineage (GTDB taxonomy): Bacteria > Desulfobacterota > Syntrophia > Syntrophales > Smithellaceae > UBA8904. Next base: position 3,607,733 of record OY821638.1, on the reverse strand, counting down.
CATCTGAATCGTCGCGCGGGCGCCGCCCATGCGGCGGATGTCGCTTATTTTTGTGCCGCCCGCGGACAGCTTCTGATATTCGGCCCAGGATTCCCCGTCGAGCGTTTCCGAATAATCCGGAAGCATCGTGCAGGAAAGGCCGTAAACCTCACAGACGGATTGAAGAATCCGCAAATCTTCACAGGAAACAAATCCCGGAAGCAGGTTGATGCCGTCATGCTTTTTTTCACCTTTCGCCAGCGCCCGCACCACGGAGTTCACCGCTTCATGAAAGCCGTCCATGTGGGTTCCCCGGTAGCTGGGCGTCGAGGCATGCACGATTTCGGGCATGTCCGATCCTGCCTTTGCGGCGCGGTACTGCGACACATAGAGCCGCACATCGTCGCCGATGGTTTCCGAAAGGCAGGTGGTGGCGACGCCGATCAACTTGGGCCGGTACTGACGGACAATGTTGTCCAGGGCTTTTTTCAAGTTTTCGCCACCGCCGAAGATCGCGCCTTCCTCGCTCACGTTGGAAGATGCAATGTCGATCGGTTCCTTGAAATGGCTGATCACATAGCGCCGGATATACGTTGCGCAGCCCTGCGAACCGTGAATGAGCGGCACGCATCCTTCGATGCCACGGTAAACAATGCTTGCGCCCAGAGGCGAGCAAAGCTTGCAGGCGTTGCGTGTCGATATAAAATGATGTTGCGCCCGCTCAGCAGGCTGTGCATGTTGCGTCTGCATCGTACCCCTCCGAATCCCGCGTGGAATGACGGCGTTTGAACGCTTCCGAAAATTGCCACACCGGGGACATCACCGAGGCATGCACTTCCCGGCAGAAGTTGAGCATGCCTTCAAAACCGGCCAGCGCCGTTTTGCGTTCGTGGTTATGGTCGCAAAACGCAACCCCCATTTTGTAGGCAATCGGCCGCTCCTTGACGCCGCCGATCAGCAGATCCACATTTTTTTCCTGGATGAACCGCGCCAGTTCCAGAGGATTGGCGTCATCCACAATCACGGTGCCCTCGACGCAGATTTCTTTCAGGTAATCGTAATCCTCGGCGCTGCCCGTCTGCGACCCCACCAGAGCCGTCTCCATCCCCAGATGCCGAAGCGCCTTGACCAGCGAAAACGCCTTGAATGATCCGCCGACGTAGATGGCCGCTTTTTTACCGTTTAAGTCTTTGCGGCAGGCTGCAATCTGCGGATAGATGCGGTCCACTTCTTCGCGCACCAGTGCCTGGGTTCTTTCCATAATGCCGGCATCGCCCAGGGCCTGGGCAACATCGTAAAGAGCGGCGGCCGTATCTTCCAGGCCGAAATAGGAAACGCGTTTGAAGGCAATGCCGAATTCGGTTTCCATCATTTTCGCCAGATGCGTCATCGAGCCCGCGCATTGCACGACATTGAGTTTTGCCGTATGGGCCCGGCGGATTTCGTCCACGCGTCCGTCGCCGGTGATGCAGGAGACCACCTCCACGCCCATTTTACGGTAGTATTCCTTGATCATCCAGGTTTCGCCCGCGAGATTGAAATCGCCCAGAATATTGATACCGAGCGGTTTTTCCTTTGCGCCGGAATCCTGGCCGATCAGCGTATAGAGCGCCTCGCAGGCCGCGCGATAGCCGTCTTTTTTGGTTCCCCGGAATCCCTCGGAATGGACGGGAATGACGGGAATGCCAAATTCTGCCGCCACTTTTTTGCACACGGCCTGCAGGTCGTCGCCGATCAGGCCGATAATGCAGGTGGCATAAACAAACGCGGCTTTCGGCGAGTAGGTATCAATGAGTTCGGAAAGCGCCGCGTAGAGTTTTTTTTCGCCGCCGAAGATGACTTCGTTTTCCTGCAGATCGGTGGAAAAGCTCATCCGGTGGAGCTCCGGCCCCGACGAAAGAGCGCCGCGGATATCCCAGGTGTAGGCCGCGCATCCCACCGGCCCGTGCACCAGATGCAGCGCGTCGGCAATCGGATAGAGCACCACGCGCGATCCGCAAAACACGCAGGCGCGCTGGCTGACGGAGCCGGCCAGAGATGCCTTGTCGCAGGCAATGGCCTTGTCAGCGCTTCCTTTGACCATCACCGAATTTTTTCTGCCTTCGAGTATTTCAATCATCTGTTTCCACCGAGTTATTTCGCTAAATCCTTTGTCATTCCCGCTAGTGCCCTTCAGGGTACGAAGGCGGGAATCCGGTTTAATGTCCTTTGTAGCGCTAAAATCCCCCTCAATCCCCCTTTACAAAGGGGGAAGTAAAAAACCGGGCAATCCTTTCGCCTGGAATAACGACCTTACTATCCACCATCCACTATTCACTATTCACCACCAGCTTTCCTACATCACCAGTTCAAAGCTTTCTTCCGGCGCGTCTCTGTCCTGGCGGTCCAGAACCGCGTTGAGAATTTTCTCCACCAGCCTTAAAGCCCCGCGGTAGCCGACCAGCGGGAAGTACTGATGCCCCACCCGGTCGTAGATCGGGAAGCCTGCGCGGATCAGCGGAATATCTTCATCGCGCGCAATGTACTTGGCGTACGTGTTGCCGATCATCAGATCCGGCTTGCCGCTCTTGATGAGCTGGTGGAAATAGAACATATCCGCGCCCGGTCCCGCTTTGACGATCACACTCTCGCCGGCAATCTCTTTGATGCGGCGGTCGAACTTCGCCCCGGCCGGCGTGCCGGTCACCACGTACAGAACCTTCATATCCAGGTCGGTCAGAAACTGGGTGAGCGAGATCAGTTGATCCGGATCGCCCACCAGCGCGACTTTCCTGCCGTACAAATACTGATGCATATCGGTAATCACATCCACAAGCTGTCCGCGTTCGAACATGATGCTGTCCGGCACCGCTTTGCCCGCAACCCGGTGCAGCGAATCGATAAACTTGTCCGTCGCGCTGATGCCGATGGGCAGTTCGAAGTCTTCAAACGGCACCTTGCACTTGGTATCGAGGAGCTTGGCCGCCGCAAGCGATGCGTTTCGTCCCAGCGCGAAGGTGAAGATGCTGTCGCCCGCGCTTTCGATTTTGGAAACCGGCGTCCCGCTTTTGGGATACATGTGAAACTTGCCGTCATGCGGGGAGTTGACGACGCCGGAAGTATCCGGAAACATCACCGCCGCAATCTCCATTTCCGCCGCGAGCCGTTTGATTTCCGCCATGTCGGACGGTTCGACAAACCCGGGCAGAATGTTGACTTGGTTTACGCGTTTGCCTTTGAATTCCGAAAAATACTGCACCATGCTCTGGGTCATGTTGGCAAAGCCGGTGACATGCGAGCCTTTGAAGCTCGGGGTGTGCGCAGAAATCACGCGTTTGCCCTCCGGAATTTTTCCGTCGGCTGCGGCCTTGCTGATAATCTGGCCGATGTCGTCGCCGATGACTTCCGAAAGACAGGTGGTGTGCACGGCGATCACATCCGGGTTGTAAACCAAAAAAATATTGTTGATCGCCTCCAAAAGATTAGCCTGTCCGCCGAACACCGACGCGCCTTCGGTAAAGGAGCTGGTGGTCGCCATGATCGGGTCCTTGTAGTGCCGGGTCAGCGCGCTTCTATGATAGGAGCAGCAGCCCTGGGACCCGTGGCTGTGCGGCAGGCATTTGTTGATGCCTAAAGCGGCGTAGAGCGCGCCCACGGGCTGGCAGGTCTTGGCCGGATTGACGGTGAGCGCGTGGCGCGAGGTTTCCATCTCGGGTGTGTGTCTCAGTAACATGGTTCACTCCTTTATGTTGTCGTAGCGTAGCTTCCGGAAAGTTCCGGATTCTTCACCCAGGGGGCCTGCGCCAATCCGAAGATTTTCGAATTGACCAGGCGGTCGATTTCCCGGTAGAAGTTAATCGCGCCTTGAAAGCCCGCATAGGGTCCGCTGTAGTCGTAGCTGTGCAACTGTTTCAGCGGAATGCCGCTTTTCTGGATGACATATTTCTCCTTGATGCCGGCGCAAAAGACGTCGGGTTTATATTTTTGCATCAGGATTTCCGCCTCATGATGGTTCAGATCGTCGATGATCAGCGATCCGTCTTTCATCTCGGGCATCATCCCTTCGTAGTCGTTCATCCGCAGGCCTTCTCTGGAAAGCCGTTCCATCTCCGCCTCGTCTTTGCGCGGACGGAAACGTGTTGCGTCGGGCGTGACCGTCAGCTCTTCAATGTTGCGGGTGTCGGCGTCCACGGTGATTTTGGGAATGACCTTGCGGCCTTCGTAGTCGTCGCGGTGGGCGAATTCGTAGCCCGCGGAAACCGTTTCCATACCGATTTCGGCAAAAAGCTCCTGGTAGTGATGCGCCCGCGATCCGCCGACAAACAACATCGCCAGTTTCCCCTGGCAGCGGGCTTTGACAACGTCTCGCACCCGTTCCACTTCAGGCAATTCCTCGGCAATCACCTTTTCGACGCGCTCCGTGAGCTTTTCATCGCCGAAGTAGGCCGCAATTTTCCGAAGCGACTTGGCAGTGGCGGCAGCCCCGATGAAATTGATCTTGAACCAGGGAATGCCGTATTTCTTCTCCATCATCTCCGCCATGTAGTTGATGGAGCGGTGGCACATGACCACGTTGAGATCGACGGTGTGTGACGAAGCAAACTCTTCATATTCGGAGTTGCCGCTGAAGGTGGAATGCACCGTGAGCCCGCATTTTTCGGTAATGCGCTCGATTTCAAACGCATCGCCGCCGATATTGTATTCGCCCAGAATATTGAGCTGGAATTCACCTTCTTTGCGCATTTCAATCTGTCCCACCACGTCGGTGAATACCTTGTTGTTGGCGATGTGGTGGCCTGCCGACTGGCTGACGCCCTTGTAGCCTTCGCAACTGAACGCAAAGATGTTGACGTCCGGATATTTCGCTTCCATGTCTCGCGCCACGGCGTGAACGTCGTCACCGATGAGCCCCACCGGACAGGTGGAGAAAATGCCGATGGCTTTGGGATGGAACAGCGCCACCGCCTCTTCAATGGCGCGGCGCAGTTTCTTTTCGCCGCCGAAAATAATCTCCTCTTCCTGCATGTCGGTGGACATGCAATAGGTCATATAGTTGGGCGCATCCGCCGTCCGGGGACGGGTCTGGTTGCGCCGGGTCAGCCAGGCGTAAAACGAGCAGCCGATGGGGCCGTGGACGATCTGCAAAATGTCCCGTGTCGGTCCCAGCACCACGCCCTTACAGCCCGCGTAGGCGCAACCGCGCATCGTGAGGATGCCCGGAATGGTGCGGGTGTTGGCGAAGATTTCCGGAACCTGCTCGCCTTCGCCCACCTTGTTTACGACAATCTGTTTCGCGCGTTTGCGCGCCACCTTCGTCGGATACTTCTTCAATATTTCTTCTTTAACCAGCGCCGCATCCACTGCCGCGCCCGTGCTTTTTGCCTCGCTCATTGTTTTCTCCTTGTTGTTCCCCTCTTTCCTAAAGAGGGGCTATGGGAGATTTTTATTGTTCCCGCCTGTGGGATAATCCCCCTAAATCCCCCTTTAGAAAAGGGGGATTGAATAATCGGAATCATGCCTCATCCAGCGCATCGTCGCCACTTTCCGCCGTCCGGACACGAATGGCATCCGCAACGGGCAATATGAAAATCTTCCCGTCACCGGGCTTGCCCGTCCGGTTGACCGCAATAATCGTCGAAATGGTTCTGTCCACCAGCGCATCCGGCAGAATTATCGAAATCATCCGCTTGGGAATGAGACGCTGGCTGGACCCGAGTTGCGAGATGGCTTCTTCGTAACCCGCTTCGGCGCCTTTGAGCACCTTGAAATCCACCAGACCCTTGCCGCGCCCCAGGCACTCGCAGGCATGCATGGAAGAAATTCCCGCCTCGGTCAGCGCTTTTTTCGTCTGGTTGATTTTATTCATGCGGACAATCGCCATGACCTCTTTCATGCTCCCGCCTCCTTTTTCTTGTCTCCGGTTTCTTTGACGCCGGAGCTGACCGTGTAAACCTCTTCCACCGGTGATACGAAAATCTTGCCGTCGCCGAACGCCCCCTTTTCGCCGGTGCGCGCCGCCTTCATGACCGTCTTAATCACCAGGTCCTTGTCTGCGCCGGGCACAACCATGATCAAAAGTTCCTTCGGGATTTCGTCGTACGTGATGTCGCCGATCTTGATGCCCCGCTGCTTGCCGCGTCCGGAAACGCTCATCCGCGTCACCGCCGGAAAACCTTCGGCCATCAAACATTCCATCACCGCATCGACCCTCTCGGGCCGCACTATTGCGCGTATCATCAACATAGGGAATTCCTCCTTCGTTCTGTATTCATTTTCCTCCTCCCTCCCCTCGCGGGAGGGATTGAGGGAGGGGGAAACGTTATTTTCTCACCCTCACCTCTTACCGGCCAACGTCGTCATTCCCGCGAAGGCGGGAATCCAGCATATATTGAACCGGATGCCGGCACCCGCCGGCGTGACAGCTTTGTTTCAGCCGAATCAGTTATTCATGCCGTATTTGATGAGAAGCGCTTCGAGCTCTTCCGTCTCCAATGGCTTGGGAATAACGAACATCGAATTGCCGTCAATCGCCCTGGCCAGCTTGCGGTACTCGTCCGCCTGGCTCGCGGTCGGTTCGTAGTCGATCACCGTCTTACGGTTGATCTCCGCGCGCTGCACCACGTTGTCGCGCGGGACAAAATGAATCATCTGCGTCCCCAGGCGCTGGGCCAGTGCGGAAATCAGATCCTGCTCGTTATCCACCTTGCGGCTGTTGCAGATCAAACCGCCCAGCCGTACGCCGCCCGCTTCTGCGAATTTCACAATCCCCTTACAGATATTGTTGGCCGCATACATGGCCATCATCTCTCCGGAGACGACGATGTAGATTTCTTTCGCCTTGCCGTCGCGGATGGGCATGGCAAATCCGCCGCAGACCACGTCGCCCAGAACATCGTAGAAAACATAATCCAGGCCGATCGAATCGGAATAAGCGCCCAGTTGTTCCAGCAGGTTGATGGAGGTGATAATGCCGCGGCCCGCGCAACCGACGCCCGGCTCGGGCCCGCCCGATTCCACACAGCGCGTGTGTTCGAATCCCGGACGGACAATGTCTTCCAGGTCGAGGTCTTCGCCTTCGGCGCGCAGCGTGTCGAGGACGGTTTTCTGGGAAAGGCCTCCCAGGAGCAGTCTTGTGGAGTCCGCCTTCGGGTCGCATCCGACAACCATGACTTTCTTTCCGGATTCAGCCAGCGCCGCTACCGTGTTCTGAGTGGTGGTGGACTTCCCAATGCCGCCTTTTCCGTAAATTGCAATCTTTCTCATCGATATTCTCCTTTCGCTTGTTCGCGATCGTTTGCAATTGAGTAACTCAAGGAGCGTGCCAGCGTCCCTGGAGCGGATCAGATATTATGGATAGTGGATACAGAACAGGAGGTTAAGATGTTTGGTATGAGCGCAAAGACGCTTTTCAGCAGTCATTGATAAAGATTCAATCCTACCAGGATGTAGGAAATGCAGGGTGGAGCTACGGAAAGGTGGGAAAAAACTAGGTACAGGGTACAAGATGCATTGATGATTGGATATATAAAAGGCCATCACTCATTTATAAATCTCGCGACTTATCTTGATGATGACAAAAAGAACTCCAACCTCAAGATAATCAACCACTCTGAAAATGAAAAATCTGCAATCTATTATTCCAATCACAGAAGAGAATTTGACTGGTTCGGCAATCGTGGGAGAGCCCGTCCAATAATGGTGGCACATCTTTGGCTGTCTTGAAAAGGATGCTGTTTCTGAGGAATTCGGGTGACATGAAGAAAACGGGGACGGTCTATTTTCTTTCCCTGATTCTCAACTTCGCCCCCGATAAATGGAACCGTTGTCCCCTTTGTACCAGTCACTTAATTTTCGGCACTGGTTTGGCGCCAAACCAGTGCCGATGATTTTTTATTCACCCCAGTCGTTCTTGCCTTTGCAGCGATCCAGTTTCTGATCCATCCAGGGAAGAACTTTAGCGGCCGGAATCACAGCCGTCGGGCCGTATGACGACGATGTCTTATACCAGTAATACGGCGCGATACTCATGGAGACTTTCTGCTGTTCCCACGGAACATATTCGGAAACGGCCAGATCCTGGATGATCTTATGGTCACAGGCTCTCATCTTGACCACTTTCCCGTTTACATAACGGTAGGTATCGTTTTCCCAGACAGCAACGATCTTATCCGCATCGGTGCTCTTTGCCCGCTCGATGACGCTCATCAGCCAGTAGGTCACGCCTGTCCACGAACCGAAGTTTCCAAAATAGTGTTCGAACAGCCTGCCGCTGTATGGCGGCGTCTTCCATTTGTTTTTCCACTGCCCGTTCCACGACTTGTACATCTTGACATATCCCTGTGCCTTGAACTGCGGATTTGCGGTCCAGAACGAACTGACATTCACAAGACCGTTGGTTCCTTCCACCCCGACTTCGTTGAGCGTATTGGGATCATCCACATAGATATTGGCAAACGGCAGCATGATTCCCATCTGGCGCGCCTGTTTGAGCAGATTTCCGGCGTCGGGAAGCCAGTCGCCGGTAAAGACCACTTCGGCACCGGAGGCTTTGATTTTGGTCAGGTATGGCGCATAGTCCGTCAGGAACAGTTTGTGATAATCTTCACCCACCAGAGTTGCACCCGGATAATATTCTTTCAAACCGTTTTTGAATGCTTCGGCAAACTGCCGGCCGAAGGCATAATCCTGGTTCAGGATATAGAACTTCTTTTCCTTTTTCCTGATCTGCCCGTAATAATACGCAAGCGCGCGGGCGTTCTGCTGTGTGGAAAAAGCCGTATGGAAGGCATAGCGGGAAAATCCGTTTGCATCCTGCAAGTCGTCGGACATGCAGGTGGCGTTGATGGCGATGACTTTGTACTTATTGGCTGTCTCATTGATGATTCTCATCAGATGGCTGCCGTCCGTGCCCCAGAGGACATGGACCTTTTCCTGGAGAACCATGCGCTCGGAGATTTTCTTGCACTGATCTGTTTTTCCCATGTGGTCGGCCTTGATCACTTCGATGAGTTTCTTTTTTCCATCCACCCAGATGCCGCCCCGCTTGTTCAAATCATGGGCCACCCAGTTGACGACAAGCCAGTAGATCTGGCCATTAATTCCGGAGGGACCTGAAAAGGAAGCGACGATTGCTATTTTGATCGTATCGCCTGTGGGCTGCGTGATGTTGGACGGATCAAAGTCCGACATGTTTCCCATCTTGTCCGCGTTGAAGGCGGCTTTGGCCTCATCGAGAGGCGTGGCCGCCTGGGCGGTGGCCGGACAGTAGGCCGCCAGAGAAAATACCGCGATCAGCAACAACAGAAATGAAAAACGCTGAAGCAAACTTCTCATCATAAAACATCCTCCTTATTATTGATTGTTAAGGTTAATCATTTGCTTTCAAACCGGATATAAAATGAATGACGACGGCTTGCACTGGTTTACTCATTTGGTCAATTGTTAAATCAACAGGTCTTCTATTCACAATATTTCGCAGATGGTTAAAAGTGTTGCCGTGCAATGCATCCAGGAAATGACGGATGGTTACCTTACGGCCCGGCGCCTGATGTGAAGTTGTATCCGGAGGCGACAGGTGAGCTTGCGCAAAAACACATGAATAAATCGACATCGTTTTAATCCAGACTGGCGCTTAGCCTGACCGATATTTCATTCGACCTTTTGCAGTCGCTTTTTCAATCACTGTATTTTGAAAATCTTTCCAATCCGCCACGCTGAAAAGCATTTTTCCGGTCCGATTCCCGGCATGTTTTCTTGCCATCGAAAACATAACGAGGATCACGTTTCAATGATTGCTTGTCAGTAAAGCTAAAGGATCAGGATCACTTTTGTCAAGGGCTATTTCCGGACTGAATACCGCCCAAACCGGACACATATCAATCCCTGGGAAAACAGAGGGTAACTGTTTAGTCCTTTTGGGAAACACAGTGACACTGATTATTTTTGAACTTTACAGATTAAACCTTTACCAGATAAGGCTATCAGGCGATAGACAGGCGGTGGAGCAGGTAATTTTTTATCGTCTTAATGAGAAACTTACTTTTCTATGGGCGTCCCGTACGGCATCCCGTACGGTCGCCAGTTCCGAGACTCGCTGATGGAGTTTCATCGATTTCCCGCTTTGAAATCCAGGCACAAAATAAATAAGCGGTTTTTTCCGCCTTTAAAACAGCGGCTCAGCGTTACACAAAGATTTCCTGTGGCGAAGGAAATATACCGGTCCGTGGTGTAGCGCCTGAGGTCGGTGTTGATCACTTGATAAATATAGTCCTTGTGAGACAGATTTTCATTCTTGCTGGCGGCCCTGAAAACGGGATTAATGCAGACGCTCCTGGTTTCTTTCATGATGGTATCCGTTATCTGAATGCCCTCGTCATTGACAACATAAGCGGCATCAATGGCGTCGGACCGGCTTATCGTATCCCTGAGCAATGCGTCCATCTCTTCCAGTGACCTGCCCTCCATCTTTCTTACAATTTCACCGAGCGTTTTCTGGTACTGTTTGTTTTGCAGGCGTCGCGCCTTTACAAAATTAATCTGCCTTTCCCTGAACTCATACAGAAGACGTTCCAATTTTTCTTCTTCATCAGGGAATTCCCGCGGCCTGATGTCCCGGGGCCGGGAGAAAAAATATCCCTGCAGCAGAGCAGCGCCGAATTCGATGCAGTCGAGAACCTCATCCTGCGTTTCCACGCCTTCCGCCAGCGTGAGGCATCCGATGTTTGTGGACAAGTTCGTCAGGGATTTGAAAATTTCCTGTTTGAAATAATTCATTGATATCCCGTTGATGATGGAGCGGTCGACCTTGATGATATTCGGACGCAGCAGGGAGATCCGGTCGAAATTGGAATGCCCCGTCCCGACATCATCAAGCGCGATCGAAAAGCCGCATGTCCTATAGGCGTTGACAAAGCGGATTAAAGCTTCGGTATCGGCGGTCTTTGATTCGACAATTTCGATCACGATGCCCGACGGCGGAATTTTATGCCTTGCCACCTGATCGAGAAGATATCCCGAGCCGACAACCTTTGAAGACAGAAAAGACGTTTCAAGATTGAGAAACAACAGACTGTTTTTCCGGAAACGATGAATTTTTTCAAAGGCGGCCAGCACACTCTCGCGGCAAAAACGATCGAATGTCAGGGTCAAGCCATATTTCTTTGCGGCATCAAATAAAACGACCGGCGGGATCGTCTTGCCATCGCGGGTTCTGCCCCGGATCAACCCTTCGAAACCGATCACGGAATGATTGCGCGCCGACAGAATGGATTGAAATTCCACAAAGACCCTTTCTTCGTCAATGATCCTTTTCAGCTCCTCACGCGAAAGTCCGGATTGGCGTTTCGAATTCATTTTATCCTCCTGACACAGACAGTCCTCTCGGTCGTCTGCAACTGTCTTTGTACATAAAGCAATACGAATACCATAATTCAAACGATCTACAACTGCCTGCCTTTATTAGTGAATTAAAAACACATGGCCAATCTTCTCCAAAAGAGACACTACAATTTTGGCTTCTTTATCAAAGAGCGCGCAATATTGTCATATTCCCGGCCGAACAGATAGACATGCTATGGGATTGCTGTCAGGCGCAACGCTACGGGCATCGGTCCCGTAATCCGGCCTTGCGTAACGTAAAGAGCAGGAATATAATTACCCTCATTCTGGAAGTATCTGCAAGGTAAGTCAGTCAGGGCATCTTAAAACACATCATTGGCGGCTATCTATTTAAAGGAAGGAAGAACGGCATGAAAACAATGTTTAAAAGCTTCATGAAGAACGGTGTTGTTTTGATTGGAAGCGTTTTTGTCATTTTTTTATGTGTATCGGGACCGCTTTTTTCCGGGACGATCATTGACGAATGGAGCGCGGTGAAAGCGCCGCAGGCGCCGGAGCTGAAGGCGGTTGCCATTGATCCGGCCTCAACGGCTTTGCTGCTTCTCGATTTTAACAAGCAGACGTGTAACGAAAAAACCCGTCCCCGCTGCGTCGCGTCCATTCCCGGAATGGCGGGCTTTCTGAGTAAGAGCCGCGCCAAAGGCGTAAAAGTGATCTACAGCCTTTCTCCCGGCGCAGTCGTCGCGGACATCGCCAAAGAGCTTACGCCACAGCCCGATGAACCCGTTGTGACCTCCGGACCGGACAAATTTCTGGGAACCGATCTGGAAAAAATTCTTCGGGACAGAGGGATCAAGACGGTTATCGTCACGGGAACAGCCGCGCATGGCGCCGTTCTTTATACAGCAAGCGGCGCGGCGCTCCGGGGCGTCAAAGTGCTGGTGGCCGTCGATGGTGTGTCGGCGGAAAATACTTACGCCGAACAGTATACCGCATGGCACCTGATCACCGCCCCCCGGGTTTCGGCCCAGGTGCTTCTTACGAAAACGGCACTCATTGATTTCTAGACTTTACAATGCAGTCTTTTGATAAACGGGATGCCGGACCGGCGGTTAAAAATACGATTCTTAATCGCCGGCCGTCTACCCGACGGGTTTAACGGAACTGACTTGATTTGCCGGATCCAATAACCGGTAGCCCCTGTAATGTTTCTGAAAGACACGCTTGCCGTGGCTGAGAAAGGCTTCGTAATCCCAGTCGAATGCCTCCAGGATGTCCAGAAATTCGGGCCGGATCACGTAGGTTTCGGCGGGAAGAAGCGTCCCATAATCAAATTCAACCTGCACGGACCGGCGCGCATACATCTCGCCTTCGAAGCGATCAAGACGCTCAAAGGCGGGGGGCGGCACATTCATATAGAGAATTCCGGCAACGATACCTCTGTCATCCGGGAAGATGGCGGGGTAGTGTTCGCGTTTTACGGCGCGGCGGCAAAAGCCGCTCAAACGGCCTTCAACACACGGCAGGAAGCATCCGGAGACTTCTTCCATAATGTCTTCACACATCAGGGTTCCGTAAACAAAAAGGTTTTGCATATAAATATTTTCTCCTTTTTTTTCAGAGCTGTTTCGGATCAATGCCGAATCTGGCGACTCTCAGACCCATTACGCGTTCGGTAATCCCCAGGGCGCGGGCGGCGCCGGCCATATTTCCTGCCGACGCTCCGAGTGCTTCGATAATCAAGTCCTTTTCCACAGCCTCGAGTGTTTGCCCCAGCGCACCGGGATTTTTCGACGCGGAACCCGACGCGCATTTCCGAAGGTGCGAAGGCAAGTGGTGGCGGTGAATTCCGCCGTCCGTCGTCAGAATGATCGCACGCTCGATACAGTTTTCCAGTTCCCGAACGTTGCCGGGCCAGTCATGATGTTTCAAAAGCTGGCAGGCTGAACCGGAGATGGTTTTCACCGTTTTGCCGATTTCCTTGCTGTATTTTTCCAAAAAGTAATCCGCCAAAAGAGCGATGTCGGCTCTGCGCTCGCGCAGCGGAGGAACGGTAATGGGAAAAATATTCAGACGGTAATACAGATCTTCACGATATTTTCCCTCGTGCACCAGCGCCTCCAGATTCCGGTTGGTAGCGGCAATCACGCGGACGTTGGCTTTAAGCGTCACGTTTCCGCCCACACGTTCAAATTCCTTCTCCTGCAGGATGCGCAAAAGCTTGGCCTGGAGCGTCAATGAAAGTTCGCCGATTTCGTCCAGGAATATCGTTCCGCCTTCCGCCATTTCAAAACGCCCTTTGCGCATAGCCGTCGCGCCTGTAAACGACCCTTTTTCATGGCCAAACAATTCGCTTTCGATGAGGTTTTCCGGCAGCGCGGCGCAGTTGACTTTGACATAGGGATTGGCCGCCTGATGCGAATGATAATGGATGGCCTGTGCGATGCGCTCCTTGCCTACGCCGCTTTCCCCCAGGATGAGCACGGTGGCGGCGGTTTTGCTGACTTTATCGATCAGCGCATAAACGTCCAGCATGGGCCGGGACTTGCCGATGATCGACTGCAGACCGAACTTGACGGCTAATTCATCATAGAGGCGGCGGTTGTCCGATTTGAGTTCGGCAACTTCCTCCTCGGCCAGTTGCCTGAGACGCGCCGCCTGAGAAATACACGATGCAATAATCGTCAGCAGGCGGACGTCATTGCCGCACAGGGATTCCTCAAGATACGGTCTGTCCACGGACAATGCCCCGATCACTTCCAGGCCGATTTTAATAGGAACGCACATGAATGTGACAAAGCGGCCATCAAGATTCTTCCGCGCGCCGGTCCGGTCGAGAAACTGCGGTTCATCGGAAATCCTGGGTACGACCATCTCCCGTCCCGTCTCGATGACCTGCCCGGTAATGCCTTCACCCAGCTTATAGCGCCCCCGGGCCTTCTCTTTCGGTAAAAGCCCGTAGGCTTCATCGATGGAAATCTCTCCCGTATCCCGGTTGAGAATCGTGATGGAACCTCTCAGTATGCACAGATATTCGGCCATCAGCGGCAGCACGGGTTTGAGCGCATCACGCAAATCCAGCGCATCGGAGAGGTGGCGGCTGATTTCGAAAAGCAGCTTCAATTCTTTTATTTCGTGCGATGCGTCAGGTTGAACCCGAGTCATGCTTAAACTCCTGTACTGTAAATTTCACATCCGGATTCAAACTGCCTTTAGGAAATTGTGTTCCGGGACACATTTCTTCCCCACTTCGGGCCGGACAACAAACGGCTTTAAAAGCCCTTTGCCGTAGAATTGCGAATACTGTGCCAGCAGGCCGCAACTGGCTTTGCAGCGGCGGACACATCGTCGATGATCAACTTATCTTTTCTGAAAGCCTTGTCTTTCGTGCTCTTGCGGCATGTGCCGGTTGATGACGACACACGTGTTTTCATCAACGGGAATTTCCGGGGTAAAAGAAAAACGGATTTACGAGCCTTGTCTTCTCACATTTTAGTCTGTGCTTCTTACAATTGATACAATATTGTTCTTTTTTAACCATCCGCAATACTAATAATTACCATGAAATAACAGTGACTTACCTAACTCATTCCATTGTGGCACTCTCCTTGCCCTAGTAAAAGGCGTAACACGAAGCCGCATCCTTCGGAATTTGCGGACGGCGTCGCTGGCTTGATCAACGTATAGGACATACGAAACCGGAAGCCTCCTTCCCGCCGCCGCACTCACCGGAGCATGCAACTTGGTAAAAAATTTTTGAAGGAGGTATTTATCATGAATTCAGGAGATACAGCGTGGGTATTGGTTGCCAGCGCTCTGGTCCTGCTTATGACCATTCCGGGGTTGGCATTTTTCTACGGGGGACTTGTCCGCCGTAAAAACGTTCTTTCGATTTTGATGCAATGCTTCATTATCGTTTGCGTCATTTCCATTCAGTGGGTGCTTTTCGGCTACTCGCTGGCTTTCGGCCCGGACTTTCACGGGATTATCGGTAAACTGGACTGGATGGGACTTTCCGGCGTAGGCCCGCTTCCCAACAAGGACTATGCGGCGACTATTCCCCATACGGTCTTTATGATCTTTCAGGCCATGTTCGCCATCATTACACCGGCTTTGATCATCGGCGCGTATGCGGAGCGGGTGAAGTTCCCGGCGTTTCTGCTCTTCACGCTTTTGTGGGCCACCTTTGTTTATGATCCGCTGGCGCACTGGGTCTGGGGCACGGGCGGATGGCTGAAGTCTTTAGGCGGTTTGGACTTCGCAGGCGGCATCGTCGTGCATGTGAGTTCCGGCATTTCGGCTCTGGTCCTGGCGCTTCTGTTAGGCAAAAGAGTCGGCTACAACCACAAACCCATCCGGCCGCATAACCTGCCGTTTACCGTTCTGGGCGCGGCGCTTCTCTGGTTCGGCTGGTTCGGATTCAACGCGGGCAGCGCGCTGGCGGCGGACGGCCTGGCGGCCAACGCCTTCGTCACCACCAACACCGCCACAGCGGCGGCGGGTCTCACCTGGGCGCTGGTGGAATGGTGGCACAACGGGTCCCCCACCATCCTGGGCACGGCGACCGGCGCGGTCGCGGGTCTGGTGGCCATTACGCCGGCCTGCGGTTTCGTCAACCCCATGAACGCGATGTTCATCGGCATGATTGTGGCCATCGTCTGCTACGCGGCCGTGGCGATCATTAAAGGCAAACTCGGCTACGACGACTCTCTGGACGCTTTCGGCGTGCATGGCGTCGGCGGCAGCGTGGGCACTCTCTTAACCGGTATCTTTGCCCAGAAGGCGATCAACGCGGCGGGTTCGGACGGGCTGCTCTTCGGCAACCTGCATCAATTCGGCGTTCAATGCCTGATGCTGGTCGTCACCATCGCTTTTGCCGCGATCATGACCTTCATCATCTTCAAGGTTGTGGATGCCATCATCGGCATGCGGGTCGAAGAGAAAAATGAAATCATCGGCCTGGATTTAACCCAACAAAGCGAAGCGGCTTACACCGTGATTGAATAAGAGGAGGACCAAACCATGAAATTAGTTATCGCCATCATTCAGCCCCATAAGCTGGAGGCTGTCAAAAAAGAGCTGGAGGCCGTGGACGTCAACCTCATGACCGTGACCAACGTTGTCGGCCAGGGTCGTCAGAAAGGGACGACGGAGATTTATCGCGGCGCCAAAGAGGCAGGCGGCCTGCTCAACAAGGTTCGTCTGGATATCGCAGTCAACGAGGCGTTTGTCGAACCGACCATCGCCGCGATCACCAAGGGGGCGCACACAGGCAGTGTCGGCGACGGAAAAATCTTCGTCGTGGAGCTTGCCGAGTGCATCCGCATCAGTTCCGGCGAACGCGGCGGCTCCGCCATCGGGTAAGGGGAACCATTATGGATCAGGGCAAAACGATGATTGGAGCCAATACTCTGGAGAGGTGCGTTTCCGACTGTGAAAGGGCCGTGATTCTTCACGCCTTGAAAAGAACCAGCGGCGACACGGCGGCGGCCGCACAGCTTCTGGGAACGACAAAACGCGTTTTGACGTCCAAAATCCACAAATACGAAATTGATTGCAGTCAATTTGAAACGGAATAACTGAAAAAGGAGAAAGAAAAATGAAACATCTTAAAAGAACATTAACCATACTGACCATGACACTGGTCCTGGCGTCATTCCCTTTGACGACATGGGCGGCGGACGAGGCCAAACCGGCCGATGCCAAACCCGCCGCTGAAGTGAAAGCGCCTGAAGCAAAACCGGAAGAAGACAAAGTAACAGGCGAAGCGGCCGTGAGCGTTTTAAGCGCCTACATCTGGAGGGGTCAGGAATTGTCCCGTCACAGCGTTGTGATTCAACCGTCGGCGACCGTCGCCTACAAGGGCGTTTCGCTAAACGTCTGGGGCAACCTTGATACACGACCCTATGCGGCCGGCGATGAAAAATACGGAACCAACTATACGGAAACGGACGTCACCCTGTCTTACACCTACAAGTTTTCGAAAGTGTCGGTGGGCGCGGGTTATATCTATTACGGCCTGGCGGCGGCTTATGCGGGCGGACCGGATTACCTTGACAGTCAGGAACTCTTCGCTACGGTAAGCGTCGATACACTCCTGACCCCGACACTGACGGTTTACAAGGAAATCGATCATTACCATCAATGGTATGCCACGCTGGCCGCATCCCATACTTTCCAGTTGCATGAGAAGGTCGGCCTGAAACTGGCCGGCTCGGTCAGCTACCTCAAAAGCGAAGATGAAACGACGTATGCGAAATACGATTCCGGTTCGGTTGCCACCTCTGATAAGTTCAACAACTTCCATGATGCAACGCTGGCGGTTTCTCTGCCGGTGTCCGTCACGAAAAATCTGACAGTCACACCGCTTGTCACCTATGTCTTTCCGCTTTCCGAAGACGCCCGGTATGAAATGCGGGGACGCGGCCTGAAAGGCGCGTCGGATCCGTCCGACCGTGACAGCACCTATCTCTACGGAGGAATCACGTTGAGCTTCGCATTCTAATTTAACTGAAAGTCTGAATACGAAAAAGTTAATCTCCCCTCCCTTGAGGGGAGGGGCAGGGGGAGGGTGAACACAAAGGTTCCCCTCCCCTTAACCCAATTTAAAAATGGAGGAACTATGAAGAAAACAGCAACTACAACGGCAACGGAAAGAAATTACATCATCGAGAAGGAAAAACTTGTTCCCGTCTCGGCCTACTACGGCGAAGACACGTTCGGCTACGCGGAAATGAAGGAGCGGCTGCCCAAAGACACCTACAAGAAACTCCTCGACACCATCAACGAAGATAAACCTCTCGACATCGAAACGGCCAATATCGTGGCGCATGCCATGAAAGAATGGGCCATCTCCAAAGGCGCGACCCATTTTGCCCACTGGTTCCAGCCGATGACGGGCATCACCGCCGAAAAGCACGACGCGTTCGCCGACCCGGCAGGCGTGGGCGAAGTCGTCGAACGGTTTTCCGGCAAGCAGCTCGTTCAGGGCGAGCCGGATGCATCGAGCTTCCCGTCCGGCGGCATCCGCGCCACCTTTGAAGCCCGCGGTTACACGGCCTGGGATATTTCCTCCCCCGCATTCATCCGCCGCAACGGCATCTCCACCACCCTTTGCATTCCGACGGCGTTTATCTCCTACACCGGCGAAGCGCTGGATAAAAAAACGCCTCTCCTGCGCTCCAACAAAGCCGTCAGTAAGAGCGCCGTGAACATGATGAAACTTCTGGGCAACAAAACAGTAAGAAAAGTTTACTCCACCCTGGGTCCCGAACAGGAATATTTTTTAATCGATATGGACTATTTTTATAAACGTCAGGACCTTCTTTTAGGCGGCCGGACCGTCGTCGGCGCGCCGCCCGCCAAAGGGCAGGAGCTGGAAGATCAGTATTTCGGCAGCATCAAGGAACGCATTTCTTCTTACATGCACGATGTGGAAGAAGAGCTCTTCAAGCTGGGCATTCCCGCCAAGACCCGCCACAACGAAGTGGCCCCCAGCCAGTTCGAACTGGCCCCGGTTTTTGAAGAAGCCAACCTGGCGGTCGATCACAATCAACTGGTCATGGATACGCTTCAAGCCGTCGCCAGGAAACATTGCCTGGCCGCGCTGCTTCACGAAAAACCCTTTGCCCGCATCAACGGTTCCGGCAAGCACGTCAACTGGTCTCTGTCCGACGACGCCGGCAACAACCTGCTGACCCCGGGCGGCAAGCCGCATGACAATATTCAGTTCCTGGTCTTCCTCACCGCCATTATCCGCGCCGTCTACAAGCACGCCGACATTTTGCGCGCCTCCGTGGCGAGTTACGCCAACGACCACCGCCTGGGCGCCAACGAAGCGCCGCCCGCCATCATCTCCGTTTTCCTGGGCGATCAGCTTTCCAAAATCTTGGCCGATATCGAAGCGGGCAGCGTGACCAAAGCCTCCGACGCTGAAATTATCGATCTGGGCGTCTCGGCCATTCCCGTTCTGAGCAAGGACAACACCGACCGCAACCGGACATCGCCGTTTGCCTTCACCGGCAATAAATTCGAATTCCGCGCCGTCGGTTCGTCGCAGTCGATCTCTTTCCCCGCCGCGGTCATCAACACCATCGTCGCGGAAAGCCTGGATGTGCTGGCCGAAAAGATCAAAGCCAAAGGCAGCGGCCATCAGGCCGTTTTTGAAATTCTCCGGGCCGAAATTCAAGAGATCAAACCGATTCTCTTCAACGGCGACAACTACACCAAAGAATGGGAAGAAGAAGCTGCCCGGCGTGGCCTTCCCAATGCCAAGACAACGCCTGTGGCACTCGACGCTCTGGTGACGGAAAAGGCGCTTGGCCTTTTCGAAAAATACGGCGTCCTCACGCCGGTCGAACTGAAATCGCGCTATCTGATTTATCTGGAAAAATACATCAAGGATCTGGAAATCGAAGTCAAATGCCTCAACAACATCTGTTTAAGCCAGGTCATTCCGGCGGCAACCGCTTACCAGAAGGCGCTTTCCAAGACCCTGATCAATCTTAAGGAAACACTGGGCGACAAAACGGATCCGGCCGCTCAGAAAGAGATTCTTGCCATTTCCGTAGACCTCGTCAACAAGATCTACGCCACCAACAAAGAGATCCTGGCCCAGGTGGAAGCGGCATCCACCGTTCATAACGAGGCCCAGAAAGCCAAACTGCTTTGCGAAAAAGCGAAAACCAAAATGGATGAACTGCGTGAATATGTCGACGCCCTGGAAGGCATTGTCGATGATGAACTCTGGCCGATGCCGAAATTTTGGGAAATGCTATTTATCAGTTAATACTGAAAGGCCCTCCATTGGGGAACTGTGCCGCAATACTTTTTGTTACTACAACCCTTGTAGAAGCGGCGCCATCCCGCGCTTGCGGATTTCCGCGGGATGGCCGCGTCTATAGTCCCCCCGTAATAACGGCGACACAGGCTCCAGGAAGCGGGAAGAAATCAGGTAACCAGACCCTGACTTTTCCCGCTTCCCCCCCTTTATTTTCCTCCGCACAATTATGTCTGGATATTTTGCAAACGAACAATCATGTACGATCCCACAGCAATTCGTATTATCTAAACTCCTGAATAATGAGCACATTCCCGGGTCGGTCTAATGGCACGCAAATTGCCAATAAAGCCGGTGATCGGGAAATCCGGCCAACGCTGCCTTCATTGAAGGGTGCGCTGCCGGCGGGTTTCAGGTTTTCATACTGAGGAGTCGTCTAAAGGTAGGACGTCAGGTTCTGGCCCTGAAGATCGAGGTTCGAGTCCTTGCCCCTCAGCCATATTTCAGTTTATTATCTTTTATTGCCGGAAGTTCTTCCCCTGGATTCAAGCCGCTCGTATTTTTCAGCCGGCGCACAATCTTGTACCCATAGCAGACGATATGTGATACTTAGAGTCAGCAAATGTCACGCTGGGGGAACGATGCACGAGTTTCTTCATATTCGCACACTGATATTTGTTTCCGGAATCACCTCTCTGATTTTGTTTGTCTGCATGCTCTACATCTGGAAACACCAAAAAACGTATCCCGGTTTTCTGAGATGGACGTTTTCCTCTCTGCTTAACGCCGCGGGCATGCTCCTGGTCAGTTACCGGGGCATTCTCCCGGACTTCATCACGATTATCATTTCCGACATCCTGCTGATGTCGGCAATGATGCTGATTACCAGCGGCTTCAGTCTTTTTGCCCGGCAAAAACCCCGGGAAAGATTGCATATCGGAATCCTGCTGATCTATTCGGTGATCATGCTTTTCCTCACGTACGGATGGCCGAACTTTAATCTTCGCGTCATTGTTTATTCCATGATCCAGGCGGCCCTGTGCATCGCCAACGCCTGGATCTTATATAAACAGGTTCCGCAGGTCCTTCCGAACAGGGAGGTCCTGTACAGTTGGTTTTTTGCCGTGTGCGCCGTCATTCCGATCCTGCGGGCCATTGCCAGCTGTGTGGACACCCCCAACGCCACCGAAATGATGGCGGCGGGCGTCTACCATCAGATGGCTGTTTTAATCGGTCTCAATTTTTATATAATTGTGGACATCGGTTTGATCATTCTTACCGCCCAGAGAATCGACTATGAACTGAATAAGGCCAAAGATGAAATCAAGACCATTACGGGACTGATTCCGATCTGCTCCAACTGCAAAAAAATCCGCGATGACAAAGGCAGTTGGACGCTGCTGGAATCCTACTTCGCCGATCATACGGATATCATGTTCAGTCACGGCCTTTGTCCGGATTGTGTGAAAGAACTGTATCCCGACATCAAGCTGGAGTGAGCCGTCATTGAAAGATCCATATTATCCAACCAGTTGAAAATATTAATACACCCGAAAATTCTATGTTAATTTAATCAAGTTCAGGCAATAATCTGCCGATAGCAAAACGGGAAACATACCTGAGATTTCAGGTCGCGGACCATAAGCCGGCCGACGGGATATCCAACGGTTTTCACTGCTATTGACAGACACAGGGGCCGGCTGTCTGAAGTATTTCGTGATTTTCACAGAAGGACGCAGATTATACACGTGTACAAACGGAACATTCAACTCGGTTTTTGTGGTCTCTGCGTCGCTGTCTTAGTATTCCTTTTTAGCGTCTGGCCGGCCGCAGGCCAGACCATCTCCGCATCCCGCCTTTTTACCGACGCCTGGCAGAATGCCGGCTGCCCCTCAAATGCCGTCGTATACGGCGGCTACGCCAATGTGAAAAATTTCGGCGCCACAGGCAATGGAACAACCAACGACCAGCCTGCGGTCGCCGCCGCCATCACGTCGCTTGGCGGATCGCCGGGCGTCGTTTATTTTCCGGCGGGGACCTATCTGATACAATCACCGATCACTCTGCCTTCCGGAACGATTCTGCGCGGCGAAAGCAGAGAAAATTCCATTTTGCGTTTTGATTTCGTGGAGCACGCCATCCGCATCTACGGCGCGGAGACGGGAAGCTGGATTGCGCTTTCCGCATCCGCTTCGATCCATACAAATACTCTCACGGTTTCCAACGGCTCGGCGTTTACAGACGGCGATTATGCCGTTCTCCGGCAAAACAACGACGCTGCCTGGAATATCACTGACGCCTGGGCGGCGTATGTCGCAGGGCAAATCGTCCGGATCACCGCCGTCTCGGGAAACACGCTCACCCTGGAGAGACAGTTGCGCCACGACTATCCGCTTTCCCGCACACCTGAAATTCGAAAGATCAATCCAAACCTCAACAGCGGTGTGGAAACGCTGAAACTGGAACGCCTGCTTGCAGGCGACAACACCAGCCGGAACAACCAGTACACGCTACACTTTTCCTATGCCGCGCAGGCTTTTGTCCGCAACGTTCACAGTTACAAAGCCTTCGGCAGCCATATTGCCGCGGACAACAGCACGAAAATCAGCGTCAGCGGCTGCTATCTGGAGGATGCCCACGAGTACGACGACGGCGGGTCGGGTTACGGCGTGAAGATACAATCACGCAGCGGCGAGTGCCTGATCGAAAACAATATTTTCAGACTTCTGCGCCATTCCATTCTTCTTCAGGCGGGCGCCAACGGCAACGTCTTCGGCTACAACTATTCCCGGGACGCGAACAGCGATTCCCATCCTTCGTGGGCGGGCGATATCAGCCTGCACGGAAATTATTCCTATGCCAACCTGTTTGAGGGAAATATCATCGAGCATATCTGGATTGACGATTCCCATAACGGCATCAACGGCCCTCTCAATACTTTTTTTAGAAACCGGGCGGAAAAGTGCGGATTCAACATGACGGATTCCGGCGCCGACAGCCAGAACGTGGTCGGAAACGAACTCTTCTCGGGCGGAACTGCAGCCCAGATTGCTGTCGGCAACGGATACTCCTTCCTGGGGTCCGGTCATTTCACTTACGGCAACAAGACAAAAGCGGAAGGCTTGCAGCCTGCGGGCACCGGCAGTCTGCCGGAAATTTCCTGCTATCTGAAAAATGTTACGTCCGTCATGCCGGACTGGTGGACGATTTCGGATGCGCTGCCGGTCATCGGCCCCGAGTATGATCTCTCCGTGACCAAAAACAACCCGGCCCGCGCACGCTATCTCGAGTTGTATGGCGGCAGCACGCCGGCCGGCGACGGCGGTGGCGGAGGAGGCGGCTGTTTTATCGCCACGGCGGCATTCGGCTCATACATGGAGCGGCATGTGCAAATCCTTCGCCAGTTTCGCGACGGCTTTCTGCTTACGTTCACCGCAGGCAGAGCTTTTGTGAAATTTTACTATGCAGTAAGTCCGCCTCTCGCCCGGGTCATCGCGCAAAACGAAAGTTTTCGCTTTGCCGCCCGTATACTGCTGATGCCCGTTGTCGGCGTCGCCTGCCTGACCATCAATGCGGGACCGGCGGCCGCTTTTTTGCTTTTTATTTTTCTGATCTCTGCTCCTTGCGTATCCATCCTGACATGGAAAAGACGCAATGTAAAAAATTGATGCTGTAGCGGGCAAAAAAGGATTGAACTTGATGGAGCAAATTACACTGCAATCGGCCGGAACGGCGGCTGTCGTTGTCTTTGCAGCAATTCTGGCCGTCTTTCAGCTTATCTTCGCTTTTAAAAAGCCCCGGTTGACCTGGTATATCTGGGGAGCCGCTTTATCCTTTTCGGGCATGCTCTTCGCCCTGGGTGTGTTTCTGGAATACAACGCGCCGGCCGGACCTGTTAATCATTTCGGAGGCGTGCTGGAATTCGCAGCCAATGTATTTTTAATTCACTCCGCTTACGGATTGACCTTTGTCTATCTAAACCTCAACGGGAAAAAATACCATCTTGCAGCGGGCATTTTTCATTTCATCCTGCTGGTTTTGCTGTGGTCTACAACCCTGATCGTATCCGATCAGTTTGTCGACCAAAATTTTATCGGACTCGCCAAACCGTTTACGGAAGCGGGTTTGGGACCTCTCGGGCCGCTTTTCATGTTTTATATCGCCGGCGCCGCCGTTGCCGGCATAATTTTATGGGTGATCCATGAGCCGCCTGATCCGCGATACAAGAAAGTATTTCTAACCGGAATGATCTTCTGGCTTGTGCTGGGCATTCACGACGGAATCGCCGCCTTAGGTTTCCGGTCCATTCAGTATCTCATGGAATACGGTTATCTGGGGTTTTCCATCGCCGTGCTCTGGGTCATATTCGACAGCTACAAAGAACGGATGGCTCAGGATCAGTATAGGGTGATTACGGAATTTGCCAATGACGCCATCCTGGTCATCCAGGACGACATATGCGTTTTTTCCAATGCGGCCTGTGATAAAATATTCGGCTTTCCGGTCATCGGGTTGAAATCCGAAAAACTGTTCTGCTCTGCCGCCGAAGAAGACCGGTCGGATCTTTTACAGTATTATGGAAATCTGCAGCCGTCCGACGGCGCAGGCGATGCATTTATTTATCGTATCGCCCGGCGGCCGGACGGCAGTCTCATTCATCTTGAAATTCGCGCCAATCGCATCACCTACCGCAACCGGCCGGCCATTCTGACGATCGGCCGCGACATCACACAGCGCATTCATAAAGAACAGGCGCTCAAAGAGCAGGAAGAAAAACTGCTCCGGTTGAGAAAAATGGAATCCCTGGGGCTGCTCGCAGGAGGCGTCGCCCATGATTTGAATAATGTGCTTTCCGGAATCGTCAGCTACCCGGAACTGATCCTTCTGGATCTCCCCGGGGACAGCAAGCTGCGCAAACCACTGGAGACGATTCATGACTCCGGAATCCGGGCGTCCGTCATGATCCAGGATTTGCTCACAGTCGCCCGTGGCGTGGCCGTTTCCAAAGAACCCTGCGATCTCAACATGATCATTCGCGCCTATGTGACGTCGCCGGAATACAAAAAGCTCCTGCATTATCACCAGAAGGTGACAATCGGGACAACGCTGGACGAGCATTTGCTCAACATCAAAGGATCAACGGCCCATCTTCGCAAGGTCGTTATGAATCTGGTTTCCAATGCGGCGGAAGCCATCGACAAACAAGGCACGGTGTCCATACGAACGGCAAACCGGTATGTCGATCAACCCATGAAAGGCTATGAGGAGGTCAACGCCGGAGAATATGTTGTCCTGACCGTTGAAGACGACGGACCGGGCATCTCGGAGGAAGATCTCAAACGTATTTTTGAGCCGTTTTATACCAAAAAAGTCATGGGTCGAAGCGGCACAGGTCTGGGCCTGACGGTAGTCTGGAATGTCGTGCAGGATCATGAAGGGTATATCGATGTCCTAAGCGGCGCATCCGGCACAAAATTCGAAGTTTATTTTCCCGCTACACGCGACGCGATCATCGGCCGGAAAAAGAGCGAGACGCCCACCTATGTGAAAGGCAGCGGCCAGACGATTCTGGTGATTGATGATGTGAAAACCCAGTGTGAAATTACCTGCATGATGCTGGAGGCGCTGGGATACCGGGCTTTCGCCGTTAAAAGCGGCGAGGCGGCCGTTGAGTATCTTCAAGACCATCCCGTCGACTTGCTGATTTTGGATATGATCATGGATCAGGGCATGAACGGCCGCGACACCTACGAACAAATCCTGAAAATCCGGCCCGGGCAAAAGGCCGTCATCGTCAGCGGCTATGCTCAGACGGAAATGGTGACGCAAACGCTGAACATGGGCGCGCGGTTGTATTTAAAAAAGCCGCTGGTCCTGGATGAACTGGGACAGGCCGTAAAAGATGTTCTATCACCGTAAAAGCGGTCACACCGGAACGGGAACGTGACGAACATACCTGCGTCACCTTAACGGGTAAAAAAAACCGCGTCCCCGTCGGCATCCTGCCAGGCGGCAAAGGTTTCACGGTATTCTTTGACCCTGTCATAGTTTAACTTTGCCGTGTAAATGCAGGAAACATCGGCCTTTGTATACAGCAGATTTCCCGTCGGATCAATAATCGACGAATCGCCGCTGTACGGAAGGCCGTTGCCGTCTTCTCCCACCCGGTTCACGCCGATCACGTAGCATTGATTTTCAACGGATCTTGCCGCAAGCAGCAGCTTCCAGTGGGGTGCGCGCCTGGCGGGCCAGTTGGCAATATAGATCGCCGCATCATACGCATTATCGATATTCCGGCACCAGACGGGAAAGCGCAAATCGTAGCAAATGAAGGGCCGCAGCTTCCAGCCGTTGACTTCGACGGTAAGACGGGTGCTTCCGGCCGAGAACACCCGGTGCTCGCCGGCCATTCGAAAGAGGTGTTTCTTATCGTACGTCAGAATTTCGCCGTCCGGCTTGGCCCAGAGCAGCCGGTTGAAATATTTCTGATCTTCCTCAATAATCGCGCTTCCCAGAATATGGGCTTTCTTTTGCCCGGCTTTCGCGGCAATCCAGGAAACGGCGGCTCCGGTCATAGACTCCGCCAGTTTTTTCGCATTCATGGTGAAGCCTGTCGTAAACATCTCCGGCAGGACAATCACATCCGTTTCTTCGGCAACGCCGTCAATCTTCCGGTCCAGCATGGCGAGGTTGGCCGGTATGTCTTCCCAGAAAAGTTCCGTCTGGATCAGGGTAACTGTCAAATCCTGCATAATCTCTCCGCAGCTTGAGTCAGGGTTTCATCTCTTTTGGCAAAACAAAATCTCAAAACCTTGTGGTCTTCTCCGCCTACATAAAAAACCGACGGCGGAATGGCCGCCACTTTATATTCGGTTGTCAGCCGCCGGGCAAAATCAACGTCTTTTTCGTCAGTGACGGCTTCATAGGAAAGCATTTGAAAATAGGTGCCCCGGCAGGGCAGCGGCCGGAAGCGCGTGTCTTTAATCAGCGAAAGAAACAAATCCCTTTTGGCCTGATAAAAATCCGGCAGGCCGAGATACTTTTCTTTTTGCTCCATAAATTCCGCATAGGCCCACTGGGTGGGCGTATGGGACGCAAACGTCACATACTGGTGGACTTTTTGGAATTCGACAGAGAGTTGTCCGGGGGCCAGGCAATAGCCCAGTTTCCAGCCTGTGGCATGATAGGTCTTGCCGAAAGAGCTGATGACAAAACTCCGCCTTGCGAGTTCCGGATAGCGGGTCATGCTTTCATGCAGGCGCCCGTCAAACACAATATGCTCATACACTTCATCGGAGACGATGAGAATATCCGTACCGGCAAGGATATCCATGAGGGCTGTCATGTCCTCACGTCCCAAAATGGCGCCGGTCGGGTTGTGGGGGAAATTCAGAATCAGAAGCCTTGTCTGCGGCGTGACCGCATCTTTCACTTCATTCCAGTCCACATGATAGTCCGGATACTTCAACTGCACATACACCGGGATGCCGCCGGCCAGCCTTACGGCGGGAGCGTACGAATCATAGGCCGGTTCGAATATGATCACTTCATCGCCGGGGTTCACCGCACAGGCGACGGCGCAAAAGATAGCCTCCGTCGCCCCGGACGTAACGGTGATTTCCGTTTCAGGATCATACGACGCGCCGTAAAGTTCCCCGGTCTTTTCAGCAATACGCCGCCTTAAAGAAAGGACGCCCTGCATGGGAGCATATTGATTATGTCCCGAGGCCATATATTTTGCGGCCAGAAGAGGAAGCTCCGGAGCCGCATCAAAATCAGGAAACCCCTGCGAGAGGTTGATGGCGCCGGCATCGCCCGCCAGTTTGGACATCACGGTAAAGATCGTGACACCGACGTCCGGCAGTTTGGAAGAAAACGGAATCATCTTATTTTTTCCACCTTAATGATCAGGAAGCGGAATGATATAAACGGGAACCCTCGTCTGCCTCAAAACATTCATGGCGACGCTTCCGAGCAATGCCCGGGCCAGCTTCCCCTTGCTGTGCTTGCCCATAATGATTACATCGGGTTTTTCTTCACGCGCTTTTTGAAGAATGCCGTCTACGGGATCCCCCTCAATAACTTCAATCGACGAAACCAGATGCGCTCTCTCGGGCTTATATCTGATTTCTTTGTAAAGCAGATCGTCAATTTTTTCCTTCACAAATTCCGCCATTTGATCCGGGGGCACATTGATTTCATCAATCGTCATTCCCGGAACGATCAGTTTGGGCTTCAAGACGTGCAGCACGTCGATTTTGGCGTTGTGCTGTTCGGCGGAATTCAATGCATACTGGAAAGTGTAATCGAAATTATCACTGAGATCGGTTGTGTAAAGGATTTTTTTGATTTTGACAATCATGGTTCATCCTCCCGTCAGTTGAAGAATTTCGGGCTCTTCAGTTAAAATACTCTTCTCGATACCTGCCGTATCCGCTTCGGAAACCTCCGCTCGAAAAGCTACGCGGAATCAATTTTAATATAATTTCCCAAAGAAGTCTTAAAATTTTTTTCCGTTCAGCGCCGCCATGTCAACCCATGAATCCCTCCATGAAAGCAGGGATTGTGTTCAATGCTTGAGATGAGGACGAAATCTAAGAAATATCGGGGAAGGAATCTGGGTAGCAATCCTCTTTGACACTCAAAGAGGCCCGGCGGATTTCCCGCCGGGCCTCTTTTTTAATCCTGACAGATTAAAAGTCTAAGGTCCAACACCAGTTAGAACGTCAGCGTCAGCTTGTTGATCAATAGGTAGTCATCCTGAAGTTCGTTGCTGTCAGACGCGCCTTTGAAGTACTTGCCGGTGAACAGGTAGCCTGCGCCCAGCATGTAGGACAGGTTGTTGGTAATTTTGTACGTTGCGGTCGCGTCAATTTCCCAGCCATAGTCGTTAAACTGGAAACCCGCCGGTTTGACAACGGCGTTGGCGTAAGAAACGGCCAGATTGATGTCCAGCGCTTCAACCGGACGGACGCCGGCTTTCAACTGGAAGAAGTAAGCGTTCGACATACCGTTGGAGTTGGCGCCGTTGCCGTCGGTGTTGTTGACGGAGTTGCTGTGTCCGGAGAGACCGCCCGCCCAGTAAGAACGTTCATAGTTCCAGAGGATCAGGCAGGGATTCCAGTCCGTACCGCCTGTGAGCAAGCCCGTTCTTCGAGTCGTATTCGGGCTCCCGTAAGCTGCGCCTACGCTGTATTCGGTGGGATTTATCTGGCCATCCAGAAACGCAAAAGTACCGCCGACGTAAGCCATGCCGAAATCGGCGTCCGCATTGATATAGGCCGCCCAACTGTCGATCTTTGCCGAGGGGTTGCCAAACGCAGCCAGCGGGCCGGTTGTGTTGAAATCGAAGTTGCCGTGGGTGTAGTTGAGTTCGCCTTCCACCGACACGGGCCCAAATCTCAATTTCCAGTAAGGAAGATGGGATAGTGTCTGGTAGGTCAAACCCGCATATCCCGGTTTACTCGTCGCATTGCGGTTCCAGCGGAAGAGGTAGCCGACATTACCGAATTTCAACCTGTACATGACGAAACCCAGGTAGCCGTTTGCATCACCGTCCGTGTAAGGGGTGGTCTGAACATTGACGGCCGAGGCGCTGTTGTCAACTTCTTTAATAATCTGCAAGCCAACGATCGCTGCTCCAAATCCGCCCGTCCAGGTCACTTTCAAAGCAGGCTTGGATCTGTCGCCGAATACGGTGCCCCAGGCGTAGTCGTTCTGGGCGCCCGCCGAGAACTGGCCGATCGGGGAGGTGTACTGAACATACGCATGATCGAAAGCGATATTTTCATTTTCAGCCCGTGTGCCGGCTGAATCGTACATCGCCGGTGCGGAAACCGTCGTTACCGTACTGGTAGCGGTGCTGTAGGTCGCAGATGTTGCGGCTGACCGTGTCGCGCCCCACTGTCTTTCCATAATATCGACGCGGGTCAACAGACAGAGGCCCGGCGAAACGACAAAGTTCGCATCCAGACGCAGTCTCTGAAAGTAAAAGGCCGTACTGGTTCCGCCGTTCTTCTGCAACGACGTCTTGTCCAGGTACATGCCTGCCGCATAAAATTCGCCGCCGATCTGAACGTCGACGGCCATTGCCGCTGTACTGAGGGAGGCAATCAATCCCAGGCACAGCAAAACCAACCATAATCTTTTCATTTTTCCCTCCGTAGAACAATAATAAAGTTAATGCTTTCGCCTTTTCCCGAAACGGGCGTTCCGTTCAAAAGGCCACTCTTTTTCCTGCTTTGAGCCGGACTTTCGAACTTCTTTTTCTTCTGTCAGGTTGTGTCGTACAGCTATCAACGACCCGCCGGTTTTGTCAAGATGATTTTGCCGGCTTATGAGTAAGTCATCGATAGAAAGCGGGGGACATTCGAAAAATGTTCCCCGTGGCAATCGTGGCTTATAAAAAACCCCTCTCTGCGGGTGCAGAGAGGGGCGCATCAACATTTTCAACGGGATGAGAATCAGGGTTTCGTGAGCACGCCGGGTTTCAGGTCCTCCACGCCCGCGAGGAAGTTTACGACATTTTCCCGGACCTTCATGTCGTACTGGGAGGTGATGGCGATCTGCTCCATAACAGGCGACCCGCCGCCGTGATAGGAGCCGTAAGTCATGAAGCCGGTAAAGCCGGAACAGTTGTAGTCAGTAAAGAGAAGCCAGAACTTGATCTGGTCCTCAATGGGGATCTGGGAGTTGCGGTTGATATACTTCTCCAGAAGGGGCTTGAGCTCGGGATTGAGCAGATCCGCCTCATTGGGGAAAGTGGCGGGAAGGCCGCCGGCAATGTTGCAGAGCATTTCCTGTTCGTGGAACACCGCTTCGCCGGTGAGGCACCTGCCCACGTTACAGTAAATGGAATCCGGGATATACGAGCCGGGACCGTATGGAACGCGGCCGGCGCCTGGAAAGTAGACCTCCGGCTTGCCCTTGGCCGACGCGGTGAAGCCTGCGGCGTAGCCAAGTTCCGTGATCTTGATGAACTCCGAGAGCATTTCGCGGACATGCCCGGCTTTGCCGATGCCGTTGATTTTGGCGGCCAGGGACGCCAGGCCCATAAGCACGTCGCCGGTTGCGGGTTTGCAGCCCGAATAGGAGTGACGGTGGAACAAGGCGAACAGCAGGGCGCCGATGCCGCCGTGGGCGGTCTCACCACAGAGGAACACCCGCTCCCACGGGACGAAAACATCATCGAAGATCAGGGTGGAATCGGTATATCCGTGGGTGAATCCCTGCTTGATCTGCTTTTTCGGACGGACATTATGGAGAGACAAAACGTGTTTCACTCCCTCATGATCTGCCGGAACGGCAAACGCCACGGCATAGTCCTTCTCGTCCGGCCCCAGAGACCGGGTGGGAATGACCATGATTTCGTCCGCGATGGAACACTCCGAAATATGCACCTTGCACCCGCGCACCACGATGCCGTCTTTTTTCTTCTCCACCACTCTCAAATACGCGTCCGGGTTGCTCTGCTCGGCGGGCCTTTTCAGGCGTTCTCCCTTGACGTCGGTCTGCGCGCAGGAACCGACCAGATCGTTGCGCTGGAAGTTTTCCAGCCATTTGAGAAAGTTCTTGTAATATTCGGTGGCGCCCTTGTTGGCTTTGTCCGCTTCAAACGAAATCGCGTTCACGGCGTTGATGGCGTCGATACCCATGCAGCGCTGAATGCACAGACCGCAGCGGCGGCACAGGGCGCGGGTCATATCCTGCTTCTTGTGCAGATCCTCCGTGTTCTGGTGGATGTGGCAGAAGCGGTTGATCGTCTCGCCGGTGAGGTGAGACGTGGCCGTGCACAGATCCTTCAACTCGGGATCGGCGGCGGCGTCGAAAGTAATTCCCATAACGTCGAGAGCGGGCCGCTGCGCCTCATCATCGCGGTCGATGAGGCCTCCGCTGTAATATAAGTTTCGGCGCATCTTTCGCAATCCCTCTATATACTGTTGTTTTGTACGCATAATATCCTCCTTTTAATCGATATTTTTTATTTAAAGGAAAGCAGATGAACTCTCAGGTTTTTATCTTTGTTCTGGAGAGAAAATTTTTTTCGAAGCCGCTTGCGGTAATTATTGGCCGTATGAACGGCAATATTTAAAATCTGGGAGATTTCTTTGGCGGATTTTCCTTCCTTAACCAGATCGGCGATCTGGATTTCCCGGGGGGTCAGATTGGCCTGGCGGATCGTCATATTCGCCAAAAAAGGGGAAACGATTTCTTCCAGATGGCTTTCGAGGATGTCGGCATAAGCGGTTTGAGCCGGGTTCAGGCCGGTGGTTTTGAGCTTGTTCAGGTATGGCATGATCAGGGTTTTTACGTTGCCGGCAATCTTTTCTTCGATTTCGCTGCGATCATTCTTTCGATGCTCCAGCAACACCTTCAAAGCCGTGTTGGCTTCCTCAAGATGCTGGGATTTATTCTTCAGTTCGGCAACCGCCTTTCTAAAATCCGTCACGTCCTGCATGGATTCTATGGCGCCGATCAGCCTGCCGTTGTGATCGTAGATGGGACTGGCTTTACTCCACAGCCAGCGGGTTTCATTTTTCAACTGAAAACTGTACTCCGCGTAAAGAAAATTTTTCTCTTTTTTGAAAGAAGGGTATTGTTTGAGATTTCTCTTCCCCGGATTCTGCACCATATCGATCAGCATCGGCATTCTCTTCCCGTGAAAGGGCAGCGCATGCTCGTAATTGTCTTTACCGAGCATGTCCGCGGCTTTCACGCCCACCATCTTTTCCATTTCCCGGTTCCATAAAATGATCTTCCCCTTCATATCGATGGCAAAAGTCGCCTCGGGCAGGAAATTGATGATATCCGACAGCATATGCTCCGATTTTTTGAGGGCTTCCTCCGCTTCGACCTGTTTGGTAATATCCGTGACGAAGTTTAAAACGGCGGGACGCCCTTCCCAGAGAATGGCCGTCCCGATAATTTCCAGCCAGATGACCTGTCCGTCTTTGTTGATGCCCCGATAACGGTACTTGTTGACCGGCTTCCCGGCCAGCTTTCTTTGATACCTTTCAAAAGCTATTTTAAAGTCGTCGGGATGCGTTGTCTCGCGCATGTGTTTGCCAATCAGCTCCTCGACGGGACGACCGTCAATCTCCGAAGCCCTTTTGTTGACATACTTGTGAACTTCGTCCTGCATGACAACAATAGCTTCCTGAGCATTATCCAGCATGGAGGCAATATACCGGATGGGAATACTGCTGATTTTTTCCCGCTGTGTGAGGCGCCGCATGGATTCTTGATTTCCCGATCTGCGATTGATGGTATTTCCTTTTTTCTTATCATCTTTTTGTAAGCTTTTTTGGGGCGGCATGACCCTCTCCTGAAATCAGGACGTTCGTTGCTCATTCATGGATCTTATTGCCGGCGTTCAGCCTTCAAATCCGACAGATTTGAGACGGGATTGCCTTATAGCGCCGTCCCGTCTCGTCAATGGATGAAGTATAGAAAGGATGGTCTTACCTGTCAACGAAATACAATGATTGCGTTGAGCAGATGCCCCTTATTTGCTTTTTGAAAAGAAATCAATGAGCAGTCCGTTAACCTGATCGGCTGCATCCAGTTGCACCCAGTGGCCTGCCCCTTCGATTCTTTCGTAGCGCCATCCACCCGTGACATAGGCTTCGGTGGCCAGCATCGGCTTTTCCGTAAGGTAGGGATCACCGCTGCTCCAGATGCCCAGGGAGGGCACCGAAGTCACCGGAATCGGGACCGGTTGAGCCAGTTCCTTTTCCGGACTTAAGTTGGCCCGGTACCAGTTCAGCGCCGCCGTCAGGGCGCCCGGCCGGGACAAATCTTTGGTCCAATTGGCAAACTCGCTGTGATTGCGCAGGATTTCCCGAAATAGTTTCCAGTCGTCCTGCTGGAGCAGGGTTTCCGCCGTTCCTTTGAACTGGAAGAGTAACATGTACCAGGCTTTTTCACGCTGTTCGATGCTTTTTCTTTCCCGGTTGGCCATTGGATGGCCGACAGACAGAGAAGCCAGACGATTGACCCGCTGCGGGAAAAAACTGGCCATCACCCAGGCGATGGCGGAGCCCATATCGTGCCCCACGACGTGGGCTTTCTCAATTCCCAGTTGAGCCATCAGATTGATCATATCTCCGACCAGAACGGTCAGGTCGTAAGCTTCTTTCTCCTGCGGCTTGTCCGAATTTCCAAACCCCCTCACATCGGGAGCAATCACCCGGAACCCGGCCTTCACCAACGCGGGTATTTGATATCGCCAGACCTGGGATGTATCGGGAAAACCGTGGATCAGGAGAACCGCCGGACCTGATCCGACATCGACAACATTCAGTTTGATTCCTTTAACGTCAATCAATTCACTTTTCATTTTCTCCTCCTCCGCAGGTATTAAACAGAAAACACACATGATTGAGCGGGATGTCGCTCAAAAAAATCTACTGCGATTAATCTATTTGTTTTTAAGCTCGTCATCATGGCGATCTCATCATACCTGTAAACAGGATACAATGATCAAAGAATGGTCTATTTATGGTTATAATGATAAACCACGCCTCATTCAATTTGAAATGCACAAACAAAAAGGCAGACCCGCTTTCGGCGAATCTGCCTTCTATCGTTTATACCTTTATATATAAGAAGTGGATGATCCTACCTTCTTTTGTCCCGGTCCTTCTTTTCGCGGTAAATATCCCTTTGCAGACGGTCCAGCTCGGCATTGAGCCGGTCTTTTTCACGCTGGGTCAGGATGCCGTCCCGCTTCATTCTGGCCGCGTCGTCGCGCACCTTGTTCAGCTCCATGCGCAGCATGCGCCCCTCGTCGCGGGTCAGCGTTCCGCTGCGCATCCCCTGGTCTATTCTCTGATCCATCTGGCTTATGCGTTGATTGATGTCGCTGATATCCACCTGACGACCGCGATTCCGGTCGTCATCTCTGGCCTCGCGGTAAATATCCTTTTTCAGACGGTCCAGCTCCGCGTTCAGTCTGTCCTTTTCACGCTGGGTCAGGATGCCGTCCCGTTTCATTCTGGCCGCGTCGTCGCGCACCTTGTTTAATTCCATGCGCAGCATACGGCCCTCGTCGCGGGTCAGCGCTCCGTTGCGCATCCCCTGGTCTATTCTCTGATCCATCTGGCTTATTCTTTGATTGATGTCGCTGATATCCACCTGACGGCCGCGATTCCGGTCGTCGTCTCTGGCTTCGCGGTAAATATCCTTTTTCAGACGGTCCAGTTCCGCGTTCAGACGGTCCTTCTCTCGCTGGGTCAGGCGGCCGTCCCGCTTCATTCTGGCCGCGTCGTCGCGCACCTTGTTCAGTTCCATGCGCAGCATACGCCCCTCGTCGCGGGTCAGCGCTCCGTTGCGAATCCCCTGGTCTATTCTCTGGTCCATCTCGCTTATTCTTTGATTGATGTCGCTGATATCCACCTGACGGCCGCGATTCCGG
Source organism: Smithellaceae bacterium (assembly GCA_963682105.1). Lineage (GTDB taxonomy): Bacteria > Desulfobacterota > Syntrophia > Syntrophales > Smithellaceae > UBA8904. The sequence goes on along the minus strand of OY821638.1, from coordinate 3,572,244 downwards.
TCGTCGTCTCTGGCTTCGCGGTAAATATCCCTTTGAAGACGGTCCAGTTCCGCGTTCAGACGGTCCTTTTCACGCTGGGTCAGGCGGCCGTCCCGTTTCATTCTGGCCGCATCGTCGCGCACTTTGTTCAGTTCCATGCGCAGCATGCGCCCCTCGTCGCGGGTGAGCACTCCGTTGCGCATCCCCTGGTCTATTCTCTGATCCATCTGGCTTATGCGCGAATAGATGTCGCTGACGTCAATATCATACGCTCTTGGCCTGTCGCTATTGTATGTGGGACGATCGTTCTCGTAACGCGTGCCCGGTGCAGGTTGCGGTGTAACAACGCAACCGCTTATGCACACTGCTAAAAACAGTGCAACAAAGATACAACAAATGATTTTTCTCATGACTGACTCCTTTGCTTCATTTTTTCGATGATCCGACCTTTCAACGTTGCAGAACTTTCATAAACTTATCCAGTCTGCCCTTTTCCTGAAGAACCTTTCCGGCCATATCCTGTGTCGTTTTCGGAACGGAAGGCAGTTGCTTTCGTTCGATCAGTCTCATCGCGCCGCCGGGACAGGTGGAAACACACAGTCCGCAGCCGATGCACTGTTCTTCGTGCACGAAGGCGACCATTTCCCGCAGTTCGATGGCCTGCATCGGGCAGCGGTTGGTCATGCAGATCGTACAGGCCACGCAATCGTCACTTTTCACAAAAGCAGCGAAACGGCTGGGCTCAAAGGCATGTGGATGGTTGAGCTGCGTCCGGCCGCGCAGAATCGTACAACAACACGGACAACAGTTGCAGATGACGCTGGCTTTGTCCGCGCTGTTATTGCTGGTATGCACCAGCCCCTCCGCTTCCGCCAGATCCAGAATCCGGAGGCCTTCTTCTTTGCCGATTTTCCGGGCAAAGCCGCGCTCCACCAGAAATTCGCCCATCCCGTCAAAGATCAGGCAGACCTCTTTTGGTTTATCGCATTTAGCGACGCTCACCCGGCAGGCGCAATTCGCCAGCGCAAGATAAGCGGAATTTTCAATCAGATGCCGGACCTCTTCATAAGGATGAATCCGGTCCTGCACGGGAACCGATTTTTCCACGGCCACCACGCGCATAAGCGGCGTGGGGTTTCCGGCAAAGGACGCCCCCAGGATTTCGCGATGGTATTCTTCCCAGAGTTTTCCCAGACGCTCATGCATGGGCGATCCGCCGCCTTTCATGAAGGGAAACTCAAAGATACCCGGAATCAGAGGCACAAGCCCGTAAAAGTTTTTACCGTCTTTGTTTTTGGAAAAAATAATCCCTTTATCGGCCATGGACTCCAGTGACGCGGAGGCCTCCGTTTCGGAAACACCGGCCGCCGCGGCCAGATCGGCCGGACTTTTGGGCTTAAAATTCATTTTGGCGGCAAGAGCCGCTTCACCGGGCGTAAAAAGAATGCGCAGGATTTCCTCAATGGCTTTCCCCTCAGGCGCGGTGGACGGATGGGCATCCAGTATTTCGCGCAGTTGTTCATAGATACTCACGGACGTCCTCCTCGATGGTTTTTTATTTCCCCGCAACCGGCATCAATGCCAAAATTAATGATATTATATCCAATCGTTTCTATTTTATCCGTCTGGAGACGATTTCTTTGAGATCGTGAACCAGCTCAGCCGGACTGGGCTTCGTATACTGGGCATCGGCGCCGACGGACTCCCCTTTATGTCTTAACTTATCCGTAATCAGCGAAGAAAACAGGACAACCGGCAGCCCCTGCAGGTCCGGATCTGTTTTAATTTTCTGACAGAGATGATAACCGTCCATCTCCGGCATTTCGATATCGGAAAGGACAATATCGACAAATTCCGTGATTCGCTTGCCCTGATCCGACGCCGTTTTTTTCAGGTCGGCCAGATATTCCCATGCCTGCCTGCCGTCCGCCATGGATGCAACGACAAATTCCCGGTTTGTTTCAAGGAGCTGTTTTACCGACGTGCGGATCATCCGGGAATCATCGGCATGCAGAACCTTCAGGGGGAAAGTCAACCCCGCTGCATCCACGCCGGAGAGGATTTCCTTTTTTTCCTCTTCAGCACTGCCATAGGGAACAGCAAGACGGGGATCAAGCGACCCGATGGCTCTTTCGAGATCCAGCATGAGAACGGTTTTGTCTTCCAGGAGAATGATGCCCGTAATCGCTTCGCTGTAATTTTGCAAAAAACCGTCTACAGGTTTTATGTTGGTCCAACTGGTGCGATGAATTCTTGTAACGCCGGACACGACGAATCCGGAAACGACTTTATTGAACTCCGTGATGATGACAATCTGCTTGGCGTTTTGAGCCGGATTCCGGCCCAGCCAGCGAGCCAAATCCAGCAGCAGGATGACTTTGCCGCGATGGTCGAAAACGCCGGCGATAAAAGCGGAAGCATTCGGCGGGCTGGTCACACGAGCGGGCATGCTGATAATTTCAATCACTTTGGCCACATTGATGCCGTAATAGCCGCGATACCCTCCTTCCTCATCGATGAAAACCTCGATAATTTCCAGCTCGTTGGTACCGCTTTCCAAAAGGATTCCGGCTTTGTCCCGAACGGCCATAAAGTATCTCCCTTCTGAGAACAGGCACACCCGTCTTGTTTATCAAAAGACTCAGGGGCGTGGTATTTGTTATAAATTAAATTAAATACACTTCTTCGTTGATGAACACCGGCATGTCTTGTTGCAGACCTGGAAACATCATCATACTGGAAGAACCGCTGTCTTTTCGTTTCTTTATCGCGTCTGCCATCAGGAGGGAAGATATCGAAGCATCTCAACCGGCAGCGGCGTCAGTATAGCATAGAAACAGGGACTTTTGAAAGCTCGGAGGCGAAAATTAAAGAAACGTGGACGCGTGCGATTATCAACCACGGTCTGCAAAGAATTGCGTAAAAACAAACAGCTCGTTTTCCGGCATTGCCCGAAATGTCAAGAATAAAGATTTGACCCCAATATTTCCTGCTTCGTTGATGAACACCGGCATGTCTTGTTGCAGACCTGGAAACATCATCATACTGGAAGAACCGCTGTCTTTTCGTTTCTTTATCGCGTCTGCCATCAGGAGGGAAGATATCGAAGCATCTCAACCGGCAACGACCTTAGTATAGCATAGAAACAGGGACTTTTGAAAGCTCGGAGGCGAAAATTAAAGAAACGTGGACGCGTGCGATTATCAACCACGGTCTGCAAAGAATTGCGTAAAAACAAACAGCTCGTTTTCCGGCATTGCCCGAAATGTCAAGAATAAAGATTTGACCCCAATATTTCCTGAATCTTCCTGCACAGCCGGGTAAACGCATGTTCTTTCTGCTGCTCCAGCAGCTTGATGAAGGCGGGTCGGAAAGGCTCCGATCGCCAGCGAAAATAACTTGTGTAAAGCTCTTTATCTTTCGAGACGGCCTGAATATATTGTGCGAGCGATTTCGGACTCTCCCAGTCAGCGACATTGATAAAGCAATGATCTCCCGGCGCAAAATCTTCGATATTCGGAGCCCCCAGATAGACAGGAATGGAGCCGGCAATCAGCGGATCATAAAATTTTTCAGTGACATAGTCTTTCGCGATGGCGTTTTCAAAGGCGATGGTAAACTTGTATTCGGAATAGGTATGCATTTTGGATGGGTATCCGGTATCGTTCTCCAGTGCTTTGTTGCAAAGAACCTTCCCGTAAGAATGGACGTCCAGATAATTCATGAGGGTCTTGAGATATTCCAGACGGCCGCTTTTGTGAAAAGAACTGGAGATAAACGCGCACACATTTTTCCCGTCGTTTTTTTCCTGAACCGGCCTTCTGAGCGATTCATGAAATTCATAATGGAAATAGGGAGCAACGATATCCGAGTCCAGGCGGTGGCTCATGATTAAATCAAAAGATTTCATAAAAGAAGGATCATTGAAATGGGGATAATTGACTTCACATTCCAGAAACCAGGCCACCCAGACTTGTTCCCTTCTTTTCATCAGCCGTTTGCAGCGGAACAAAGCAGCATAAGCGGACGGAACGTCGCGAAGCAAACGAACCATTAGAGGCGGGTAAAGCGACGGAAGATGGAAGACGACGGCGACGGCATCCCGCATGAACCTCCGGTCGGTGGTCATTTCAAAACCTTCCGGGGTATCCGCCTCCGTAAAGAGAAGCGGCGCATTGAACATGGTATTGTAGAAAAGAATAAGATTTGTTTTTTTCATTTCACTCGTGCAAAAGCAAATCAAGACAGCGTTTTGCAGTCAGGGAGGATTGGAAATGCCGATCAATATATGCCTTCAACTGAATGCCTTTCTCAGCAGCCGCTTTCGGGTCTTCAAAGACCTGGCGCATCAGTTTCCTCGCATGCGATAAATCAGGTTCCGCCCACAGTTGATCGGAGGTATAGGAACTGCTGTATGCACTGCAACGGACCGGCGCCAGATCATAGTTAACATGGTAAGAAAGAGAGTCGGGCAGATAGTCCAGGACGCCTCCGATGCCTGTTGTAATGATCGGTTTGCCCCACCACGCTGCTTCATGCACCCCCATGCCCCAGCCTTCGCCTCTTCCGAGTGAAACAAAACAATCCCCTGTTTGATGCAGCCAGGCGATGTCATCGTCGGACATTTCTTCATCCAGATGGATAACCTCCGGTCCGTTTTTTCCCGACTTCACGACTTTTTTAAAGGCGTCAGCCGCCTTTCCCAGCGTGAAGACCCATGGCCTGTTCCATTTCCGTCTGTAATTTTCAAAATCATGCTTCCCGGTCTTTATGATGAGGACCACCCGCTCATCCGATCCGAACTCGGACAAAAAGGCTTTGATCAGAAGCTGCGGCGCTTTCCTTTCACTCCAGACGCCGACGCTGTAGAACACATAGCGTTCGCCGATTCTTTCTTTCAATTTTTTGATTCCCGGCGACGGCAGGGTTTCCGGGGGGCGTCCCTGAAATTGCGATATGTGCGGCAGCACTTCAATCCTTGTTATAACGCCGCATTTCATAAAGACATCCCGGTTCCATGCGCACGGCACTAATATTCCGTCCAGACTATTTAATAAATCCAGCCAATGAGAGGGAATTTTATCCGTCTCCCAGGTGGTGTGCCCCCATATCGTCCCGGCGTTCTTCCGTCCGTTTCGTTCAAACTTCAGCCAGGCGGGATAATACTCGGGCACGGTATGAATGATGACGTTTTCATACCCTTCCCTGACCTGCGGCACTGAACAGGGATCATAAGCAGAAGCGCCGGCTACGACAGGCGTCCAATGCACGGTCGCCCCTGCCTGCCTCAGGGACGATACCAGGTTTTTCGCCGCAATGCCGTATCCGGTTGTATCATCGAAGCCGATGTATTTGATCGATTTCATCCGGATCACCCGCCCTGGCCCATGATGCATTGACCGATGATCATTTTGTCGTGTTTTCCTTACCGGTAAGATTTTGCCCGGCGCCGTTTCTCCGCCTGTATATTTTTCCCAGAACTTTTCTGCAGGAAAACGTTCCATTTTCCAGCATGGCCCCGGCTTTCTGAACGCCATATCCGAGTCGGCCCGGTGACAGGTTTTGGGGAAGAAAAGGCCGCGCCAGTCGGGCATAGGCAGACCGGGAATATCGGACATATTCCGGCGTCAGCCGACCGGCATGGAAGTAACACGTATCCGTTCTGCCGCGCTCCCACCACATATGACTCCACAGATGAATGCTGTAGACCCCATCGAGATTCGGTGGCGGATTTTCGAATATGCCGCGGATTCCTTCTCCGTTCCAATCATAAAAAAAGAAGGATTGCCGGGGTTCAACATGAATCCATGACGGATGTTCCCGGCTCAACTGATACGGCAAAAATGTGCTGTGCGCACTCCACGTGCCGTCGAAGGAATCATACGTCCGGGCGAGCAGGAGTCTGGCAAAATCCGAATCCGGCGCTCCCATCATCCAGGCGTTGCAGAGAGACCCGCCCGCCGCCCGCGCCGCCTGTGCCTTCCAGTCAACTTTTTCCATCCCCATGACAAACGGATACTCAAATAAACGTTCGGGAATTTTCCGGATGAACAGCGTATCGATATCGGCGTATATGCCGCCATCCCGAATCAGAATTTCCAGGCGGGCGATATCGGACAGATGCGCATAACGGTATTTCCCGACGTTGGGGTCATCGTAGGAAAAATCGGAAATAAAATGATCCGGCTTTATTTCCCGCAGTTGCAGAAACGGTGCAATCCGGTCCCACCAGGGACCCCACGGCATGTGCTGATAATGAAACATGACGGCGTCAGGTTTGTTGACGGCCAGACATGAGGCGATGCAGAGATAATGCATCAAATGGAACGGCTCCGTTTGCGGACGCAGTCCGAACACAAAATGAAAAATGCGGGGAACCTTTTTCAAGTAACAACCTCCGGGGATTGTTCCGCCCAAACACGGTTGATGGTGTCCGGGCCGTATTTTGACGCCACAAGGCTTATCGCTCTTCGGGACAGCTCGTCTCCTGCCGGACGATCCTTCATCAGGCGGATGCAGGCCTGCGCAAAAAGAGAGGCGTCGTCGGCAATCAATAAATGAACGCCGCATTCAACCTCCAGTCCCTCGGCGCCCTTGGATGTCGACACGACAGGGACCCCGCGGGCAAATGCTTCCAGTATCTTAATCCTTGTTCCTCCACCGCCGCGGATCGGCGCCACCACAATATCCGCCGCATCATACTCGGGGGCCAGGTCCGCTACCCAGCCCGAAAATTTAATTTCAGGAATGCCTTCGAATTGTTTGATCCAGGTCTGATCCGGAAGCGTACCCACAACACGCAAATTCCAGGGATGCGCGCTTTTTTCCCGGAGGATCGGAACGACCTGGCGCGCAAAGAAAAGCGCGGCATCGGCATTGGGATAGTATCCCATGGTCCCCACAAAAAGCATGGTGAAAATCGGGTTAACCGTCCGGCTCCTTGCCTCTTTCACGGCCGGCGCGACATTCGGCAGAACGGCGATCTTTTTGTCCGGGAAACGGTTTTGCAGCGTCTCTTCGTCGCGACGCGAGCAGACGAATATCCGATCGAACCCCGGTATTTTCCGCCGTTCCAGGTTGTCATATATCCTTGACTCCCGTTCCATTCTTGAGGCCTGTATCATATCCCCGTTTTCTGAAAATAATTCAGCGATTGAATGTCGCGTCTCGGATTCGATATCGTCGCAATCAAGAGAGTAAAAAGAACGGAGTCCCCTTTCTTTTAATACTTCAGCCACAGACGCCATATAGAGGCGGAACACATGCACCCTTTCATATTTCATTGCGGCGATTGCAGCCAGGGTTTTATTCCGCCGCAAATAGCCGTAATCAACGGCATCGGGTGCAAATCCGAGATCACGTCCCCCGGCAAAATGCGCTGCATTGTCCATCAGACGGCAAATCCGATTCCACAGGCCCAACTTTTTTCCGGAAAACCGGTAGCCGTAAATGTAGTCGGTCTGATCGCATAACCTGACAACGTCGTCGCAGCACGGAGGTCTTTCCGGGGTTATCCCCGCCACAAGAAGATGAATGGAATAGTTCCGGCTCAAATTAACAATCTGGCTGTACGGGCGCATGGCCAGGCCGGGGCCGTCGGGCGAGGGAAATACCGGTGATATGAATAAAAGTCTCGGTTTGATCAATTCGGCAGCCATGTAAAATCCGGCGGCTTTCTGTTTAATATTTTATCCTTCAGCGTCATCTGATACCTGTAAAGTCTCTTTTTGGCAAGCAGGATCATGATTCTGGCGCCGTAGACGGGATTGCGCATCGTCAACCAAAACATAGATGGAGAAAACCACGAATTATCCGCCACCCGCTGGCAGATTATTTTCAGCGTAAATTCATTCCAGGCGTTCTTTTCGTCCATCGAATCAATCATCATCCGGACGTACGTTTCTTTCGAAAGAATCGGAGAACCGTCCGGATTGTGGAAATCCGTCTGCATGGTAAGTTTATCCGGGTGCTGCCGCACACCGGAAAAAGTTTTCTGATTAATGGTGAGCTTTTCTATTTTTTGCATCAGCAAAAACCAGAAGAGGGTATCTTCACCGTGCCAGATATCCTCTCGAAAACGCAGGGAGCCGATGATGTTCTTCCGGACAAGGCATGATCCGATCGTAAGGGTATGAATGAGCATCGCCGTCACCCGGTCTCCATTGATATACGCCTCGAGGTTCACCGCTCCAATGGCGTCCCTGGGATAGGCAACCGGGCGTCCCTTGGTGAAACAAACCGCCCGCGTAATGATCATTTCCGCATTCTTCTCCCGGCGGAGACTTTCAAAACAGGATTCAATAAAGTCGGGAGACAGAACATCATCGTCATCCAGAAACAGGATCCAGTCGCCGTTCGATTTTGCAAGCCCGATATTACGCGCGCAGCCCGGACCTTTGTTGGACGGTAGCCGAATGAGGCTGAGGGAGGAATGAAGATGCGCAATACGTGAAAGTTCAGCGCCGAACTCCGAGGCCGATCCGTTGTCAACGATAATGATTTCCTCCGGGCGCACGGTTTGATTCAGAACGGATTTCACGGCTTCAACCAGAAACGCAGGCCGGTTGAACGTCGGAATGATCACGGAAACAGAAGGGGTCAAATCTTTATTCTTGACATTTGGCCAGGGCATCTTGAATCTGCCTCACTTTCATTCCGAGTTCCGGATCACGTTCGATCTTAAGTTGCAGCCGCTTCCTCGCCTGACTTACCGCACTGTAATCAATTCCGCCAAAAAGTTTCCCGATCTCCGGCTGGGTCATATCACTGAGCCGGTACAACATTTCCATCAGCATGGACCGCTCCAGCGAATGCTTTCCTCTTCTCGTTACTTCCTCCCGCGCGATGTTAACCATCTTGGCATATTGATCAATCAGATCATCGGGCCTGATCTTTCTCTCCAGTACTCTGAACGACGGCTGCTCCCGGAAAGATCGATTGTGTCTCTTGTCTTTTTTGAATCTATCCTTTATTTGTTTTACAAAATCGTCGTTTCCGACAATCCCGATTCCCTTCCCCTTCTCCAGCGGATTATGAAGATCCCGCTCCATACCTTGCGCCACAAATTTTTTATATTCGTTAGCGGATTTACGATGATCTCCACCAAAATAATTAAGAACGGTTTTGTAATGAACAAAGGGCTTCCTGTCTTTCTGATGAAGATATCCCGGAAAGCTGGTCGACTCATTCGTCACCAAATCGCGCCATCTTTGCTCTGCAGGCTTTTTAGATTTCATTTTAAGCGGATTCAAATGAATATAGCGGGAGACTTCCAGAAGGTAGTTGTCTTCATCGATGAGAAAGGCTTTATAGCGTCCCTGATAAAGGTGTCCGGAGCGATTGTATTTCCGGTTAAAGGCGCCGGTGTAGCTGATATTGAAATGCCGCATGAACTCTGAAAGGTTGCCCTTCGGCGTGCAAACCAGCAGATGAAAGTGGTTGGGCATCAGAGCGTACACCAGAATCTGAACGTCAAAGATATTGGCGGAACGTGATAAGAGCCGCAAAAAGTCTTCCCGGTCATCTGCCATACGGAAGATTTCCCGCCGCGCATTCCCGCGACAGGTTACATGATAATACGCATTCGGATATTGAATTCTTAATGGACGGCTCATGGGGCAGCATGTAATTTAGACGGCATGAAATGTCAAGAATAAAGATTTGACCCCACAGACACCCCCCACAGACACCTATCGATCCTTCTTCTTCAATAGTCCTTTACCTATGGATTTATAGTTATAATGCCTTTTATTATCAAAACCGACGTGTTTAATTCCTTCGCAGTAACTAATATCTCCATCTTTAACATTTGTTCCCCGAAAGCTAATAAATTCTAATTGAGTTAATGTTTTTACGAATTTCAAGCTTTCTATTTCTCCTGATTCTAACAACCTTATTATTTTTAACTTCGGTAGACCTTGTATATACTCATAATCATCAATGTGTTTACATTTTTCAATTTCAAGTAGTTCCAATAAATCAAGTTTAGATACACTGCAAATATTTCGTAACTTAGCGGATCCATATATTAGCAATTCTTTTAATTTTGATAATTTTTCAATTCCTTGCAATGAATTAATATTTGGTTTAATTAAATTTAAATATTCCAATGCGTTTAGATCAGGAAAGTCTAATAAACTTTCCGTTTCCGATCTATATTTACCTATTGAAAGACTTTTCATTTTAATTGCACTGCTCAAGTTTACTAATCGTTTTGAATAATCACATGCTAAAGTTTCTAATTTAGAGAAATTGGCTAAATCTATTGTTTGCTTCTTGTTATCGGGTATGCTTAACAATTTTACATTCCGAAATACATATAATTCCGAATAATCTATACGCTCATCTAAATATAAACCTTCGATAAAATCTTTTATTTTTATAATTGGCGCTAAATCTTTTACAAAATACGTAGTCGGATACAAATCAATAATTTTGATTGAGTTTGCTATTGCAAATTCTGCACATTCATCTGCGCGTTCAGAATCAAATAACAATTTGACAGCACCGGATGCACCCTTTACTGTTTTAAATCCTTCTTCCGATATTTGCATATTAGCGTCCTGAATTTTTTTTCCCTGGAGAAAATATTATATTACATAATCACTCTTGTCCAAATTAGGGGATAAAATATAAGCGCCTGCTGAGTCCAGATTTGTTATGTTTGCTTTGCGATGAGCAAACATAAACAAGGTAGGACTCAACGATGCAAAGATTTTGTAGCATATTCAGTCATCTGTTACAATTATTTCTACGATTGGAATTTCAAAGCGCGGTAACGGCAACCAAGGCAGAGCACCACATGCAGGGATTTACATGTCGGCGGCAATTTGTGAGCCTGCTGTTTTGCTAATTGGGACAAGTCCATTCTTTGCGGGAGATTACAAACGGATTGCGCAGTTGCGAGGGGAAATTGAAACATTTGGGCATCGAAGCGCCGAACCGGTCAACGCTGGCTTATGCCAATGAGCGTCTCCCATGGGAACTATACCAGAAAGTGTTTTTCAATTTATTGGAGACATGCCGTGGCCAAGGAAAGGGCCAGAAGCCATTTCGTTTTAAGAATAAGCTGGTGAGCCTGGACTCGACTATCATTGATGTCTGCTTGTAGAAAATATATGGTCAAATCTTTATTCTTGACATTTCATCACAGTGTACGATCAAACATCTAAACAATCCGCAGTTGCAGCGGGGCGCGACTTTGCGAATCATGCCCGAAACGTTGTGACGCTTTGCGAAAGGGAGCATCAGACGGCCAAACTGTTTGAGCCGAATGCGAGTTTTTGGCCATCGCAAAATGAGCCTTAGCGCCACAGTCGAGGACATTGAGTGAAGGCATGCCCCGGTACGTCTGCCACCTTTCAGTTCTTTAACCTGGATTCCCGCCTGCAAGTGGTGTAGATAAATCAATAATGAAAGGAGTTTCAATATGTTTTTAAAAGCGGCTTTCCCTGGCAAATACATACAGGGTGAAGGAGTTCTGGATCAACTACCCTACTGGATCGGTGTGTTCGGTAAAAAAGGACTGATTCTGGCGACGCGTTCGGCAAAAGAAAAAATTCCTATTCCCTGTGCCGACGATTTAAAGACTGCCTCCATTTCCGTCGAACTCTTTTCCGGAGAGTGCTGCGAAACGGAACTGACCCGGCTGGCGGGCATAATCATCCGGGAGCGGGTGGATGTTCTGGTCGGCATGGGCGGCGGCAAGGCCATCGACACCGCCAAGATCGCCGCCGACCGGGCGGGAATTCCGGTGATCATCGTTCCCACCATTGCCTCGACCGATGCCCCGTGCAGCGGGTGCGCCGTCCTTTACACGGACCAGGGAGCTTTTGATTCCGTGCATTATCAGAAGATGAATCCGCAGATCGTGCTTACGGACACAAAGGTCATCGCCGGCGCGCCGGCGCGCTTTCTGATTTCCGGCATGGGGGACGCGCTGGCCACCTGGTTTGAAGCCCGGTCCTGCGACCGCACGCAATCACCCAACGAGTGCGGCGGATTGAGCACGCTCGCGGGTCTCAATCTGGCCCGGCTCTGTTATGACACCCTGCTTACTTACGGCGCCGCCGCAAAAGATGCCGCAAAGCAGCATATTGTCACACCGGCGCTCGGCCATATTATTGAATGCAATATCCTGCTGTCCGGCCTCGGCTTCGAAAGTTCGGGACTGGCGGCGGCTCACGCCATTCATAACGGGCTCACCGCTTTGCCGGAAACGCATTCCTTTTACCATGGCGAGAAAGTCGCATTCGGCGTTCTGACCGGACTGGTTCTTACCGATGCCTCGCCTGAAGAAACAGACACGGTCTATACATTTTGTGAAAATATCGGCCTGCCGACCACGCTTGCAGATATTGGTCTGGCAGGCGCGGAAACGGAGAAACTGATGAAAGCCGCGCAGAAGGCCTGCGAACCGGAACAATCCATCCATCACGAAGCGGGAAAAATCACGCCGCAAAAAGTTCTGAATGCCATGCTGGCCGCCAATGCCGCAGGCCTGGCAAGAAAAAAGAGACGTATCTGAAAAAGCAGGAATCATTCCCCGATTGATCCGCACAATCTCTAATACAGGAACGGATGAACGCTGACCGTTTAATTGAAACGATCCACGCTCATTTATTTCTTTGACATATTTTTCGGTTCTTATTATATTTTTACATCCAGCACGTAAATGTAAAAATCTGAAGAAAGGAAACTTTTCTGCATGATTTATCTTCACGGTGTCGGCCACTTTCATCCTGAAAATGTCATTACCAATCAATTTCTGGAAAGTCTGGATATCGGGACTACCGTCGACTGGATTCTGGAGCGCGTCGGGATCGAAGAGCGGCGGACCATTCTGCCTCTGGATTATATCCGTGAGACAAAAAACGCGCGTCCCTGGGAAACCGACGGGGTGCGCCTGTACACCAATGCGCAGATGGCCGCGGCTGCTACCCGGATGGCCGTCGGGCGGGTGGGAATTAAACCGGAGGACATCGGCATGGTCATTTCCGGCAGTTCCCTGCCGCAATACCTCACGCCCCCGGAGGCCTCGACCGTCGCCGGCGAGCTGGGCATTGACGTTCCCTGTTTTGACATCAACGCCGCCTGCGCGACGTTCGGTGCACAGATGCGGCACATGGATGCCCTGAAGCCGGAAAAAATGCCGCCGTATATTCTGGTCACGAATATCGAATGCCCGACGCCCAGCACGGATTATGCGGATCGGCGGTCAGCCGTTCTCTTTGGCGATTGCGCCTCCGCGACCATCGTATCGCTGAGGGAGCCTTCCAATAAAATTCTTACCGACTGTGAAATGACCTCCAAACCAACACAGTGGGACAAGGCGGTTGTGCCCCGCTGGAGTTACTTTACGCAGGACGGCAACGCCGTGCAGGGATTTGCCATCCGCAAAACCACAGACAGCCTGCGCAACCTTCTGGCCCTGTATCCAAACGTGGACAGGGAGCAGCTTTATTTTACCGGGCATCAGGCCAATCTGGGTGTGCTCAAAACAGCCTGCGAGCGCGCGGGGATTCCGCCGGAAAAGCACTGGCACAATGTCGAATTTTACGGCAATGTCGGCTCCGCCAGCGTACCCACCCTTCTGAGCGAGCACTGGGACGAGCTTCGGCCGGGCGTTCATGTGGCTATTGCCATTGTGGGCGCGGGCCTGGCCTGGGCGCAAATGATGTTGACCGTCAAATAAGGAAAACCAGAGGGACGCGTAAAATCGTAAGTTTCTTAATAGACCGGGAAGAGACGGATGAAATTTGCCCTACAGCGGTTGTACCGGTGGTGTGACTGCGAGAATCATGACCGTGACATTGAAAAAGGACCGGCTTAAAAACTTAGCCGGTCCTTTTGCCGCGGATGATTGTTAATGACTACTTTTCGTTTGCCGCACTGATTCCGGCCAGCCGGCCGAAAACAATGCAGTCCGTCGTCGCATTGCCGCCCAGACGATTTGTTCCATGCACGCCGCCGGTCACTTCTCCCGCCGCATAGAGACGGGGAATGATTTTTCCGTACCGGTCGATCACCTGACCGGTCGTCCCTTTCGTGCGCAGCCCGCCCATCGTATGGTGCACGCCGGCCTGCGTGGGGCTTGCCCAGAAAGGCCCTTTTTCGACAGGCTTCAGATTGGCCGCCTTTTTCCCGAAGGTCTCGTCTTTTCCTTTCCTGACCATCTCATTATAATTCCGGACCGTCGACAGGAACACGTCTTCGGGGATTGATAATTTCGCATTCAGAATCCTGGCCAGTTCCTCAAGCGTATCCGCCCGAAAGGCAAGGCCGTCTTTGATAATCTGCTCCGTAATGTCTTTGTTAAAACGCTTCTGGCAAGTGTCGTCGGCCACCCAGAGAAGTACTTTCTGGGGTTCCTTCAGGACGGCCCCGGCCAGAACATCGCGCCGGGAATCTTCGGCTACAAACCGTTTCCCGGCCGTGTTGACGAAAACAGCCGAGTCGATGCCCAGGTTGGCGAGGGACCCATATTGCTTGGTGTAGAAGTTACAGGCAACGAGAAGCTGGATGAAGTCCATGCCGATGACGTCTGCGCCTATATCCTCCGAATAGGTGATGGCCTCACCTGTAGCCGTCTTGACGTTTGTCGTCGGGACATCCTTATCCAGGCCGGGATTATATTTGGAACGCATGGCCACATCGGCTCCGAAACCGCCTGTGGCGAGAACAACAGCCCGTTTCGCTTCGATGTAGATTTTTTTCTTGCGATATTCGGCTTCCATGCCCAGGACGTCGCCGCGCATGGGTTTTTTACGAACGATGCCCGTCAGCGCGCAAGGCACGAGGATGGGGATTTTCCGTTTGTCCACCTGGCTTTTCAGGGCCTTGATAATCGCCCCGCCCCGGCCCTTATTCGCCGGATCGTGACTGCGCGGCCAGAGCGCGCCGACAACGGCATAAACCTTCGGTTCGAATTCCACTCCCTGTTTCTCAAGCCACTGGAGCCCTTCCAGGGCATGCTCCACCAGGAAGCGGACTTTTTCCGGATTGCCCCGAAAGTCGCCGCCCTCCAGCGTCTGCTTGAAGTGGAGGTCAATGCTGTCTTCAACACCCTGCTTCTTCTGGCGATCCGGATCGACGGCATTGAGCGCGCCGCTGGCAATGGCCGAGTTGCCGCCGATAATCGGGCTCTTTTCAATAATGATGACCTTCGCTCCGGCATCATGGGCCTCAATGGCTGCCGCCAGTCCCGCATAGCCTGTGCCGATAATAACAACATCCGTTTTCTGATCCCACTTTTTGGGAATTTCGACAGCCCGCAGGGAACCGGGCAGAAGAAGTCCGCCTCCTGCCACCCCCGCTGCGACCGCCGCTCCGGTTAAGAGCTGCCGACGGGTCACTCCGCCTGCCTTCCCGTCCCCACTTTCATTCGTCATGGCGTTTTCCTGCTCATGAAACTTGTGTATCATCTAATTGCTCCTTTCTCTCCGGTTTGTCCGCCAAAGCGGAATACGAAGAATAATCGGTTAATCATACGAGCGACAAGAACAAGCTCACTTACGACCTTTATCTTTTATAAGGCTTGCGAGGGAAGCATCGGGAGAAAATGTTACCGGTATCCGGAATGAAAATGTGTGGAGTAAATTTATTTACTGACAACTCCCCACCTGTCTTTATACCAAAATTCCCGGATAAATGTCAGGAAATGATGGGACTGACGGATTTTTTATCCGGGACATCGGTTTTTCAGTCGGAGCCATCGGAATTAAACCACGGCGATCCCTTCATCCCTGAAAATATTCCGGCAGCGTTCCAAGCTTTGGGGTTCCATCCATGACGTCATGCGTTTATCGCTGCGATACGGCGAGTCTGCGCCGATCTTGCTCATTTTGTCGTGCCAGAGGGGATTGTACGAAAGGAGCGCCGCGCTTTTGATGTGGAGTTTTGCAAAGTATCCGGCGATGGCGAGGATGTTATCGGAAGTGTCGGTGATTCCCGGCACCAGAGGCGTTCTCGGAAGAAGGGGTATTCCTGTTTGGCTGAGCCTTTCAAAATTAGCCAGTATCCTCCGGTTGGACACCCCGGTATGACGGTGATGCGCATCGTTATCCATAATTTTGATATCGTAATAGATCATGTCCAGCCAGGGAAGGAGCAATTGTTCGAATTTTTCAAAATCAAAAAAACCGCTGGTTTCAAGCAGTGTGTGGACTTGGCGATTTTTTAAACGTTTCAGCAGGTCGGACAAAAAATCCATAAACAAAGCAGGTTCGCCTCCCGAAAAAGTCACCCCGCCGCCGGATGTGTCGAAAAAAGGCTTATCCCTTAAAACATCTTCCACGATTTCTTCAACAGTCATTTCCCTTCCGACGCGCGACAGAGCGCCTGCGGGGCAGGCATCAACGCACTGAATACAAAGCGTGCATTTCGAGCGATCAATGAAATGGACGGAATCCGGGGAAACGGCTCCGGCGGGGCACAAGGCTGCGCAAGTTCCGCAACTGATGCATTCTTTGCGGTCATAGCCTATTTCACCCTGAGTGCGCCTGCCTTCGGGATTGTGGCACCAGGAACAGGACAGCGGGCATCCTTTGAAGAAAATGACCGAGCGGATGCCGGGACCGTCGTCCAGCGAGTTGCCTTTGATTTCAAAAATAAGCGGGGTTCTGACTTGTTGTTCTTCACATGGCATATTCAGCCCGTTCGATCAGTTCCCGCTGCATGTCTGTGTTGAGTGTCACAAAGTAAGCGTTGTAGCCGGAGATTCTGACGATGAGGTTGCGGTAATTTTCGGGGTGAGCCATGGCGTCGCGAAGCATGTCCGACGTGACCACGTTCATCTGCATCTGCATGCCGCCCAGATCAAAATAAGTCTTCACATAGGAGAACATATTGTGCACCGTTTTTTCCCGCGTGTCGGCGGCCGACGGCACCACCTTGACGTTGAAGGCGATGTTGTTGTTCAGATTCACGGGATCAAGGCGAGCTACGTCCCGGATGTTGTCGAGCAGGTTTTTCGACGCGAAGGCCTGCGGGGTAAGACCCGGCGTAAAAGGCTTGCCCGCCTGCCTGCCGGAGGGAAGCGCGCCGGTCAGGGTGCCGAATGCGACATGCTGCGACATGGTCCAGAACCCGGTGGTGTATTTGCCACCCCGGTAATGCGGCAGGCTGGCGTAGTGATCATGCGACCAGCGGGTGATGCGGTTGGCCATGTCCACCGCCTCGGCGCTGCCGGAGCCGAAAAGCGGGACTTTTTTACGGACCATAGCCAGGAGGGCCGGGTCATTTTCAAAGTTTTCGTCTACGGCTTTCTTCAAATCGGCAAAGGAAACTTTCTTATCGTCAAAGACCAGCTTCTTGATGGCCATCATCGAATCGGTGACGTCGGCCAGGCCGACGATGGCGGTCCCGGAGCTGTTGTAGGTCGCGCCACCTTTAGTCACATCTTTTCCCTTCGTGATGCAGCCGCCGATCAGCGAAGAGAGCAGCGGCGTCGGCCGCAAATACTGGTGTGCCTCGGCCAGCAGGTTGTTGTAATCGATGGAGCGGTCGATGAGGTACCGAAACTGCTCGGTAAAGGCGTTGAAGAAATCGTCGAAGGTTTTGAAGTCGCCTTTTTCGATCACGCCGGTATCCGGTCCGAGCTTCCAGTCCGTGAGCGGGTGCCGGCCGTTGTTGAGCGCCATTTCCAGGGCGGCAACCATGTTCATCATCTGCATGTTGGTATGCGCGATGTGCTTGCCCGACAGGGTGGGCTCGACGCATCCCGTTGCCGACCAGTTGCGGATGTCACGGATATCGTATCCCATGGGGATCAGCGCGGCAAACATGGCCTGGTCGTTGTGCATCGACGGCGTCGCCGCGGTAATCAGATTGACTTCGCAAAGGCGCTTCAGATACGCGTCGCTGTTGACGCCCGGCATATAACGCGCGTTCATGTTGGGATCGCGCAGGCTGAGCATTTCCGTCACTTTCAGGAAAATGTAGGTCATATCGTTGACCGCATCCTCACCATCCGGCGTGACGCCGCCAAGTGTGATGACCTGATCGGAGGAACTGCCGCCGAAATAGAAGTTGGCCAGATCCGGTGTGAGCGGAAAATGATCGGTGCAGCGCATGAAGAAATGGCCGATCAGTTCGATGGCATCCCGGATGTATTTCGCCTGCGCTTCCCGCGAATCGATCTTCTGCAAGTCTTTAAGGAAGTAGGGCTGGAGCCACTGGTCGAGCCGCCCCAGAGACAAGCCCGCGTTCATGCTCTCCATATGGAGTCCGGCCCAGGTGATCCACATGGCGTTTGCAGCTTCCCAAAGAGTGCGGGCGGGTTTTTCCACCACCTGCGCGCAAACACCGGCCAGCTCTTCGAGTTCTTTGCGGCGGCCGGGATCGGTTTGGGCCGCGGCGTCGCTCGCGGCCTGTGCGGCGAGGTTCTTCGAGTAAGCGGTGAGGCCTTCCAGGGTAAGAATCATGGCTTCCAGCGTCGAGAGCTTTTCCTGATCGGCTCCGGCCGTCTGAAGTTCTTCTTTGATCTCTTTGATCATTCCGGAAGTGCCCAGGCCGAGAATTTTGGGAAAATCCGGAATGGTATGCGAGATGGTCGCCTGCTTCCAGTTGAAATAGTAAGCGTAGCGTTCGTCAATCTGCAGACACAGGGGATTGTTGTATTTGTCCCGGACCCATTCCCGGAAGTTGCGGTGGACCCAGTACGGAAACACGTCATAATGAAGGAGATTTCGGGTGTCTTCCGAGATATCAAAGGGATTGTACATCCGGTGCGGAACCGTGAATAGTTCGTTCCAGATCATGCCGCCGCTTCCTTCGGGGTACACAATGCAGCCGATCTCTTTGCCGGTGGTTGTCCCGGCGAGCAGGCAATCCCGGCCGATGATGGGTTTGCGGTTTTCCATCAGGTATTTATAGGCAAGCGCCTTGCGGGTCACCGGTTTCCAGGGATGACCGTGAACATCCGTTTCAAACCCGTTTTTCCGGTGCCATTCGGTGACGAGGCGCGGCAACTCCGGGCATATTTCCGGTTTTTTTGTGAGATGGACATCCAGAAACTTTTTCAACCGGGGAAAATCATCCAGGCCGTATTCCGGCAGATAGGGATCTTCGAGATATTGCACCCCTTTGTCGACCTTTTCGCCTTGAAGTCTTGCAGCACGCCTTGCTTTCAGTTCTTCGCTTAATTCTTGATGGGCGCCGGGCGACTTTTTTAATTCATTTTCCCGGGAAAGCCTTTTTTCGTTTTGGAGCTGCCGGATTTGTTTTTTGCTCATCAGGATGGATAACAGGAAAAAGAACAGATTGAGGCTCATGATGCTTCCTTCAATCCGCATTTCGCTTTTGAGCAGCATGAAAATCTGATCGGACGGCGTGGCCGCAAGAAGTTTTTTGATGACGGCGTCGGACCTGAAGACAATCGTCACATCCGTCCGGTCCGGGATGGTTCCCAGTACGGTCACCTTGCCGTCTTTAAACCGGATGGCGCACGCCACGGAACGGGATTCCGTTCTCAGGCCGCAGGTGAGATCAATCCAGCCCTCCGCTGTTTTCAGGTATTTCCTGTAAGCGGGACGGAGGTTGAAGCCGGCCGCCACAACAGTGAGCAGAAGTTTCATAAGCAAAGATGTCGGGGATTTTTTTGTACGCACGCCCGGGCTGACTGAAAGAATCATGGCAATACCTCTCTTGAATCAAACCGATCCTGTCTGGAGAAAATACATTATCTCAACGCCCTTTGTAAAGGGGCAATCACCGGCAGCCGGCCGGTTTCGTAAAGACCGTATCCACGGTTTATCTTCCATATCGCCGCGTCCTGCGGATTATCAGCTTTTGCCGGGTCTTCTTTTGACTCTGGCCGCTGATTTCTGCGCCGCTTTCTTCTTGAAAACGGGTACGACGAGCAGGGTGTATAAAATCATCAACAGCATGAATACGCCCATGACAACAGCCACCCAGTAGTTGTTAAAAAGCGCCTTTCCCGTGTAGTCCCGGCTGACGTCGCTGAAGATTCCGATCATCAGGCCGGTGAAGACGATAATCACAATGACCGGTATGGTATGTCCCAGCGGAATTTTAAACGATCTTTCCTTTTCCGGATATTTTTTCCGAAGCCGGATCACACAGACGGCCGCCACCACGTAGATAAAGCATTCCAGCGCCGCCGCCATCAGGATAATGAAGAGGTACTTTCCCGTATACAGTGTGACCAGACTCACGGCGATGGCAATGCCGCCCAGAAACAGGATGGCCACCCAGGGCGTGGCGTAGGAGGAATGAAGCTTGCTGAAGAAACGGGGCAGCACGTTGTCCCGTCCCATGGCGTAGGAAAAGCGCGAGGTGTTGAGAAGTCCGGAGTTGAAGGACGTCACCGATGCCAGAATGCTCATGATAATGAAACAGACCGTGCCCGCCGTGCCGAAAAGGTTTGTACCGAAAACAATATGCGGAATGGGGGTGCCGCTTGCCAGTTGTTCCTGCGTCAGTCCGACGAACATCGCAACCACAAAAAGAGCATACGTCAGCGTGAGCAGTCCGATGGCCAGGATCATGCCTTTTCCGATGAGCCGGTAATCCGTTGTTTCTTCGGCCAGCGGGGCGACCCACTCGTATCCGACAAAAAGGAAAACGCCCACACCCGCCGCCTGGATCACGCTGGGCAGCGAAAATTTGGCGCTCTGCGCGGCAAGTGCGATGTTAACGTCACGGGTGGCCAGCGTGTAAAGGGAAACGCCGATCAGGAAGGCCACCATGGTGTAAGTCATAATGTCCTGGACGATTCCCGTGATGCGAACACCCCGGATATTGATGGCAACGACAATTACAATAAAGAAAATCATCCAGAAAAATTTATCATAAACGGGATCAAAGATCTGGAAGGCGCCGGTAAGGACGCTGGCCAGCAGATAGCTTTCGGCCCCGACCATGAAAATTCCCAGCGTGACATAAAACATGCTGACGACCATGGAAACTTTTTCATTAAACGCGTGCTGAATGTAAAGCTTGATTCCCGCCGCGGACGGATACAAAGAGGTGAGCTCCGAAAAGCACAGAGAGGACAGCAGGCACAAAAAACCCGCCACCAGAATGGAAATCCAGGCCAGCTCGCCCGCCAGGATCGTGGCAATCTGAATGCCCGCCAGGTAACAGGATGTGGCGATGGCCATACCTGCGGAAGCGGAGACAACCGTCCGGAGCTTTAATACTTTCTTCAACTCAGTCATGCATTTATCCTAGGCGTCCGGCCAGATGATCATGGTGATGGCGTCGAGCCTGACAATGTCTTCCTGAGTCGCCTTGACGCGGATTTCTCCTTGCAGATATTTCTGCGAAGGATTCAAATCGCCCCAGAACATGTCGCAGAAATTTTCACTGGTTGTCGTTACAATGATGTCGGGCGCTCCGCTTGCGCCGGGCTCATAGGCGACAATTTCCCCCTTCACAACGTTCATGGTAAATTTGTCGCCCGTGTCTTCGGCAATAAAGTGAAGAAGCTTGGTCCAGTCCCGCTGCATCTTGCGCAATCTTTTGTTTTCGTTGCACTGCATCTTGTAATCGGCCAGCGCTTCCAGAATATCCTGACTTGTCGCCATTTTTCCCTCCTGAATGTGGATTAATCGTTTTTGCCGAGGCCCGCTTCCCCGGAGAGTTCCTTCATGGAGTCCGCCAGGGCATTGAGGACAAAATCAACTTCCTCGGGCTGGATGACCAGCGGGGGCATCAGCCGGCAGATGCTCGGATCATTCCCCGTATAAATGGCGATGACGCCCCGGTCGGCCAGTTTTTTCGTCATCCGAGGTCCGATGGACTCGTTCGTGTATTGCAGCCCCATCATCAGCCCCTTCTGGCGCACTTCCAGAAGAAGCGACGGATAGTCTTTTAAGAGCGCTTCGAATCCCGCGCGGAATCTGCGGCCCATCAGTTCTGCGTGATCGGCCAGGTTATGCTTTTGTATATAATCAATCACCGCCAGGCCCACCATGCAGCCCAGGTCGGAGCCGCCGAATGTGGAGAGATGAATGAAGGGATGGGGGATGAAGAAATCCTGGATTTCTTCCTTGAAGATGGTGGCCGATATGGGGTAGATCCCTCCGCCCAGCGATTTGGCGACGGTCATGATATCGGGAACCACACCCCAGTGCTCGGAGGCGAACATCTTTCCCGTGCGCCCAAAGCCGGTCTGGATCTCGTCGAGGATCAGGAGGATTTCGTGATCATCGCAAAGTTTCCGGACCTGCTGCAGGTAGCCGTCCGGCGGAATGTTGATGCCGCCTTCGCCCTGAATGGGCTCGAGGATGACCGCGGCGGTATCGTCCGTAATTGTTTTCTCCAGCGCTTCGATATCGCCGAACGGAACCATTTTAAAACCCGGCATCAGCGGTTCGAAAGGCTCCTTGTAGGCGTCGCGGCCAATGGCGGAAAGCGCGAATCCGGTGTGGCCGTGATAGGCTTTATTCGTATAGATAATTTCTTTTTTCATCGTGTAGCCGCGGGCGATTTTAATCGCCGCGTCGTTGGCTTCTCCCCCGCCCGCGCCGAAGATGCTGCATTTCAGATCGCCGGGCGAAATGTCGGCCAGTTTTTTGGCCAGATCGGCTTTGGGTTTGGAACACAGGAGGAATACGCCGATGTCATAGGTATCGAGGGCCTGCTTCAGGGCGGCGACAATATCCGGATTGCGCCGTCCGACATTCATGATGCCGGAGCCCGTCTGGCAGTCGATGTACTTTTTCCCGGTGATATCCCAGACGCTGACGCCTTCGCGTTTGTCTTCAATCACGTCGATACCGGCGGCTTTCATCGTCCGGACCTTCATCGGGCCGATAAATTTTGCGAAATCGGCCAGGGCCTGCGCCTTGATTTTTTCAGGATCGTTTTCCATGGTGCCACCTCCCGGGAATCAGCTTTCAATTCTATCCGGAAATCCGCGTAATAAAATGATCAGCGGAATTTCCACTACATCTTAAAAAAAACGCACAGCCGTCTTCATGACCCGATGGGCGCCTTTGTTCATGTTGAGGTCAATCATTTTCCGGTATTGATCGATAGGAAGCGTGTGTGTCAGCATGTCATCGACATGAACTTTCTTTTGGGCAATCAATTCCAGGGCGATTTCAAAGGCCTGCTTGCGGCCGTCGGACGTATCGTTGTCGCGATAGCCGTAACAGCCTTTGACCGTCTGGAGCTTGAGCCACAGGGGGGTGAGGTCGAGTTTTACGGCCCCGCCGATGCCCAGAACGGACAGCGTGCCTTTCGCCGCAAGCGCGCGCAGCGAGCGGTTGATCGTATCCTGATGACCTACCGTGTCGTAGATCCGGTCGAATCCGCCCATCACAATAGGCTCACCGAGCGCCGGTTTGTAAGCGCGGCCCCCGGCTATCTTTACCGCGGTCTCCAGAATTGCGCCGGGGGTTGTCCTGTCCGCTCCGGATTTCAGAGCGTAGTCCGCCGCAAACGGCGATGGTTCAACAACGGTGATATCGCACGATCCAGCCAGCGCACGGACGGCTTTGACGACCATGGCGCCGATAACACCGCCTCCGATCACTAAAATCCGGTCATTATCTTCCGGGCGGTTGTCCAGCACCGCCTGGATGCCTATGGCAAGAGGCTCCGTAAGGGTTGCTTCTTCAGGTGTAACACCCGATGGAACCCGGCAGATCTGCTTTTGGTGCGCCACAACATATTCGGCAAACCCGCCGTTTACATCTTTGCAGATTCCGATGAACATGCCCGGAGCAAATTTCCCTTCGGCAAAGTTTTCACAATTTCCCGGATTGCCTGCGGCGCAACTGCGGCACAGCAGTTGAATACCGCGCGCTTCGCAGCCCAGCGAGGGTATCACAGTCGCCATATCCCCTTTTTTGCAGGTCGTCACATTCGCGCCCGTTTCCACCACATCGCCGCAGAATTCGTGCCCCGGCACACATGGAAAAGAAGTAAACGGCATCGGCGTGGGGGAATCTTTCATCAAAATCAGATTAAGATCGCTGCCGCAGAATCCACAAAGCCGCGTTTTGATCTTAACCCAATCCGGAGACGGAAGCGCAGGTTCCGGAATTTCCGAAAGCCTGATGGCGGAGACCGGGCCGCGATAACAGAATTTGGCGCTCAGCGGTTTGAGCGTTTGCAAAATGGCATAACGCCACAGATTGACGTCGAGCAGAAGGGCTTTCACAATCTCACTCCATTTTGAGCGACTGATAGAACAGCGGCGTTGCCGGACTGGTAATTTTCGGATCGGTCATCACGTTGATGCAGGCGGGTTTACCGCAGGCAAAAGCGCGTTCGAGCGCCGGGAGAATCTCTTCGTCCCTGGTGACAAACTCAGCGTGTCCGCCCAGCGCTTCGGCCACTTTTTCGTAGTGGATGACGCCGAGCTCGGCGCACTGCAGCCGGTCGCAGCCGATGGAAAGCTCCTGGCTGTGCTTGATCATCCCCCACGCGCAATCGTTGTTGATGACGCAAACCACGGGAATGTTGTGACGGACCATGGTATCGAATTCCATCGCGTTGAATCCGAACGATCCGTCGCCGCTTAGGACCAGAACCTTTTTATCGGGCCGGGCCAATTTGGCGGCCATACCGAAGGGAAGGCCGGTACCCAGGCAGCCGAAAAGACCGCCTGCCGTGGCAATAACGCCGGCCTTCTGAGAGGTCGAAAAGGCCAGGCCGAAGTAGCTGGTGTCGCCGCCGTCGGCGACATAGACCGCATCGTCTCCGACAAACCTCTGGATCTGGGATACCAGGCGCACCGGATGGATGGGATCGGATGGCGTTTCCCTCATCCGCAGTTCATAGTCCAGAACCGATCGTCCGGCCGCTTTGAGCATCCCGGTCCACCGGCTGTGATCGTTTTTGTTCACATAGGACGTAAGTTCACCCAGCACGGAGGAGATATCGCCCGCCAGGCCCACAGCCGCCTGGCAGTTGCGGTCCAGTTCGTGAGGGTCGATGTCGATCCGGACCAGCTTCACCGAAGGCGGTATGATCTGGCCCGACTGCATGGTCCAGTTGAAACGCAGGCCGGCGGCAATGACTACATCCGCCTGCCCGATGCCGAACATCAGGCCCAGATTGCCCATTTCCATCACCGAGTTGGGGTGATTATCGGGAAGCTCTCCCCGTCCGTAATTCATCAGCATAAAGGGCATGCCGGTTTTTTCGATAAACTGTTTTAGGCTTTCCGAAGCATGGCTCAATCCCACGCCGCTTCCACCCAGGAAAAGAGGCTTCTGGGCGTTGTTGATCAATTCCGCTGCGGCCTGAAGGTCTGTGTTGTCCGGATGCATCCGGTATTTGCGTGTTGTGCAGGCGGGCATGGGAACCTGGCCTTCCTCCACTTGAACATTGAGGATATCCGGCGGCAGCTCGAGAAAGACTGGCCCCGGCCTTCCCTCGGCGGCATGCCGGAAAGCGATGGAGAGGTATTCGGGAATCCGTTTAATATCGAAACAGGTGGCTACCCACTTGGTGATCGGCTTGACGATGTCGATCTGTTTGATTTCCTGCAAAGCGCCCTTAAGATCGTCACGGAGCGGATGCCGGCCGCAGAGTACAACCAGCGGCGCGTTGTCCAGGTAAGCGTTGGCGATGCCGGTAAGGCCGTTGGCAAAACCGGGGCCCGCCGTGAGGAAGCAGACGCCGGGTTTCCCCGTATAAACCGACCAGGCATGCGCCATCATAGCCGCCGCCTGTTCGTGGCGTACATCAATCGTACGGATTTTATACCGGGTGAAACCGTCCAGCATCGATTCGATATGGCCGCCGGAAATGCCGAATACAGTATCCACGTTTTCAACTTCTTTCAGATATTTGCCAACCAGATGTCCGCCGTTGATTAAAGCCATCACATTCCTCCTTACATCGCTAATTTAACGCCGTCATTGAACCACTGCGCAAAAAACGCATTGCCGTCGAGTTTCATTTTGCCTTCCGCGGCCGCCCTGAACTGCTCCGCATCGCTTTTCGACGCCATTACTTTGAATCCTGTTGCGGCGTCGGCCCAGATGATGGCTGCGTCATAGGAGTGATGGGCGCCGCCTTTGGTCAGCACTTTGCCCTGATCGAAAATGAAAAGCCGGCCGAACTTCCCGTCGGCCGTTTTGATCAGAATTTTGAGTTGATGGATGGAACCGATATAATTTCTGTAGGCAATGTTTTTCTTTGACGCCCGGATAAGGATTTTGCTTAAAGCGAACAACAGCAGCGTAAATCTCATAGAATTCTCCCCGATCGTTGTGGTTGAAAAAGACGCTTAACGGACTTTGCCATATCATTCTATATCCCGCGGAATAATCAAGATTCGATGATACCCGGTCTACGGATATTCTCTCCAGGCCATGGAACTGGTAAATATGAAGGGCGTTTCTTTACATATACTTCTTCAACTGCACCTCCGGCGGATGCGGATGGAAATCAACCTGACCGCGGCTGATCCTGCCTTTGAAAATAATGTTTGAGAATCGTAACGATGACGATCAGTGACGAACGGACTGCCTGGCAATGATCTGTTCTGGTGATGAGTTCGAATTTTCACCGGAGCCCAACTCCTTTGGAAATAACTCATCCTAATACTGCAGGACGTTTGATGAAGACTATCTTTTAATGCGCACGAGTATAGGAGGACAGAGGCCTGTGTGTCAAGGGCATTTTGGTGCCGGCCAAGGTATTCATTGTAACGACCTGCTGAATATGTTACAAAATCTCCGCATCACCGGGGCCCTGAGTAACCATATTTAACTGTTGTAACGTCCATATGACGATTCAGGACTTTCCATGCTCCTTGCGTTTCTTCAGATGATTCGGAAAAGAGTACCTTATTAATCTGATCTGAAAGGTGTAAGAGATGAACTACCTGCTGCAACCCAACAAGTATCAAAGCCTGATGGCCGACGCGGGCTCGCGCGCCATCATGGAAAAGACCATTACCTTCTTCGAAACCATGGGCCTGACCAGGCTGACTGAGGATTACTGGAATCACCTCTGGTACCGGGAATTTCTTGAGTTCTTAAAGAAAGAGCGCATCTTCTACAAGTTGCTCACCCCCAAAGAGTATGGCGATGACCCGGACTGCCGCTGGGATACGGCCCGCAACAGCGAATATGCCGAGATTCTGGCCTTCTACGGCATGGGCTACTGGTACTGCTTCCAGGTCACCATCCTGGGCCTGGGCCCGATCTGGATGAGTCAAAACGAAAAGGCCAAAAAGAAAGCCGCCGCCTTGCTCAAAGACGGCGCCATTTTCGCCTTCGGACTTTCTGAACGCCTGCACGGGGCCGACCTTTATTCCACGGAAACAAGCCTGAATCCGGATGGGAAAGGCGGCTGGCTGGCCAGCGGCGAGAAATATTACATCGGCAACGGCAACGAGGCGGAGATGGTTTCGACCTTCGGCAAAGTGCGCGACGGCTCGGATGATTACTGTTTCTTCGTCACCAACTTCCACAACAAAGCCTTTGAACTGAAACGCAACGTCATTTCGCACCAGCAGTACGTGGCGCAGTTCGGATTGAACGACTATCCGATAGGGGAAGACGATATCCTCTCACGCGGACCGCATGCCTGGGATTGCGCGCTCAACACGGTCAACGTCGGCAAGTTCAACATCGGGCCGGGGTCCATCGGCGTGTGCGAGCACTCCTTTTACGAAGCCATCACCCATGCCGCCAACCGCGTGCTCTACGGTTTCAAGGTGACGGACATGCCTCACGTCAAACAGAACTTCATGGATGCCTGGCTTCGTCTTGTCGGCATGAAGCTCTACCAGCGGCGCGCCACGGATTATTTCCGCAACGGGTCCACGGACGACCGGCGCTTCCTGCTTTTCAATCCCACAAGCAAGATGAAGGTGACCACGCAGGCCGAGCAGGTCATGGCGCTTTTATGGGATGTCATCGCCGCCAAGGGTTTCGAGCGCGACACGCACTTTTCGACCGCCGTGCTGGACATTACCGGGCCGTCCAAGCTGGAAGGCACGGTGCATGTGAACGTCATGCTGATCCGCAAGTTCATAAAGAACTATTTCTTCAAACCCGGGAATTTCTCCTATATCCCTCCTGCGTTCGATGCACAAGACGACAGTTTTCTCTTCAACCAGGGCTCGGCGCACGGCCTGGGCAAGGTGCAGTTTAACGACTACCGGCCCGTCTTCGAAGAATTTCAGCATCTGCCCAATGTGGCGGTGTTCATCCGGCAGGTGGCCGTTTTCCGCGAACTGCTGGAGACGGCTTTCCCGGACAAACTGCAGGAGATGGACCCGTCTTTCTCGCTCACGCTGGGCGAGATGTTCTCCATTGTGGTTTACGGCCAGCTCATTTTGGAGCAGGCCAAAATCGCCAGCCTGGACAGCGATGTTCTGAACCAGATTTTCGATGTCATGGTGCGCGATTTTGCGGGGTTCGGCCTGCAGATCTACGGCAAGCATACCGCCAACGACAACCAGCGCGCCTACTGTAAAGAGATTATGGAGATCAAGGCGGCGCCGGACCCCGGTGAGTACGAACGCATCTGGAAGGAATACGTCATTGTGCTCAACGGCGAATACGTCATGAAAAGTTAACAGACGATATTGGTGGGGAAATGCGGACGGTTCTGATGGGGGCTAACCATCAGAACCGTCCGTTGTTTTTAATATTCAGATCAAAGCCAGATCGGCCCTCTTCGGATTAAATACAGTTGGAGCCGGTAAAACTTATGTTTCATAACCTGTTCCCATCCATTTTATACCTTTGTTTCAGCCATGAAGGTCACAATCACTTCTGCAAACTCCTCTCCTTTATCTTCCTGGAGGAAATGCCCCGCCCCTCTGATGGTTGTATGGGGTTGCCCCCTGGTACCCGGAATCAGCTTTTGAAAAAGGAGGTCACCGCCACGCGTGATCGGATCGCCGTCGCTGAATGCTGTCAAGAATGGTTTCCTGAAGGCAGAAAGCACCTCCCACGCTTTGCGGTTGGCCGTTGCAGAAGGATCATCCGGGGTTGTCGGCACGAGCGAGGGGAAGATACGGGCGCCCTCCTTGTATGAATCATCAGGAAACGGCGCGTCGTAGGCTGCGGCAACGTCGCCGGAAAGGATCGGTAAATTATTGTCCTTTCCAAAGACCGCATTGGAGCTTTTTATGATGGCGCCCACTTCAAACTGCGGCGACTCTCTGGAAAATTTCTGCCATGCGAGAAAAGCGTCAGAAATGGCGGCATCCCCGGTAGGCAGTCCCGTATTGGCGGCCACAACGCGGTCGAAGAAATCCGGCCTTGCGGCTACCAGACGAAGTCCGATAAGCCCGCCCCAGTCCTGGCAAACAAGTGTAATCCGGCTCAACTTGAGTTTGTCGAGTAAAGACAGCATCCAATCAACATGGCGTTGAAACGAATAATCATTTCTGTCCGCCGGTTTATCCGATTTGCCGAAACCGACCAGATCGGGAGCGATTGCCCGATGACCGGCATTAACAATAATGGGGATCATCTTTCGATAGAGGAAGGACCATGTCGGTTCTCCGTGGAGGAGCAAAACGATATGGGCGTCTTCGGGTCCTTCGTCGACGTAGTGGATTCTCAGTTCTCCACCTTCGCCGTCAGGAACCTCCACGAAGTGCGGTTGGAAAGGATAGCCGGGAAGACTCTGGAAACGCTCGTCAGGTGTCCTGAGAATTTTCATTTTTATACCCTCCTGCCCGTAATGTTCAGATTGTTAATCATAAAGGCTTTGGCAAAATCCATATCCCGGATCAGGTGAGAGAAGTGTTATGTTCCCGGAATCATAACCTCCGACCGACACCTTAATATCAAATTAATGTATATCTTCAAAGCAATAAAGTTCTCTAGAAAACGTAAGAATGGAATGTTATGGCTGCCGGTATGACGACTCTGAAGGCACAGTCGTCACGCCGGCAGCTTTGAAAATCAGTCTGCTTTCAGCCAGGTCTGGCCGCTGCAAACAAAACTGATGCAACCCGACACTTTCAGTTTTTTGCCGCCTTCGATCACTTTGAGCTTTGCCTTGTAAACCTTGCCGGTTCCGGGAGCCAGGATGGTGCCGCCGGTATACTCATCTCCGTCCGCTTTCAGGCCCTTGATGAAAACCAGGCCCAGATACGGTTTGTCTTTATCCTCGCCCGGGCATTTGCTGCAGACTTTGCCCTTGTCTTCGGGTTTCAGAAGCTCAACGAGCTTGCCGTAAATCAATCCGTTCTGCTCATAAATCTGGGCGACGGACTCGGCTTTGCCCGTCTTGTCGTTGACCGTCTTCCATTTGCCCACCGGCGACTGCGCCCAGAGAGCCGTTGCCGATAACAAAATCGTTGCCATCACTGCTGCTACTAACACTGCCTTCTTCATCTTTTACCTCTCTTTTTCTAGAATGTCTGATTTCTGAATCGCAGAATCAAAAATCAGTATCGCATATTTCTTCAGGCCCTTCCCTTGATCATGATGATAAGATTCCGCACGGTTTCCTTCATTTGATGGGTTTGCCCCGTCATTTCCTCGGAGGCGCTCGCGGTTTCTTCGGCGCCGGCGGCGTTGTGCTGCACAACGTTATTGATGTCGGCGACGGCTTTGTTGATGTTCTCGATCCCCCGGGCCTGCTCCTGAGATACCGCCGCTATCTCATCGACCAGCGACTGGACTTTCAGGGTAATTTGCATATTTTCACCAAAGGCTTCCTGGGCAAGCCTGGCCAGTTCACTGTTCTTTTTGACGACGCCGATCGTGTTTTCAACGAGGAGCGTCGTATTTTTTGCGGCTTCCGCCGACCGCAGGGCCAGATTTCGCACTTCTTCGGCAACAACGGCAAAGCCCGCACCCGATTCTCCGGCGCGCGCCGCTTCCACCGCTGCATTCAGCGCCAGAAGGTTGGTTTGAAAGGCGATCTCGTCGATGATTTTGATGATCTTACCCGTCTCTTCGCTGGATTTCGCAACCTCGTTTACGGCGGCGGCCATGTTGGTCATATGCTCGTTGACCTTACCGATGATTATTTTAGCCTCTCCCATGAGAGTCTTCGCCTGGCCGGCGTTTCCGGCGTTTCCATTGGTCATCGCCGCCATTTCTTCGAGTGACGACGAGGTTTCCTCAATGGAGGAAGCTTGCGACATCGCCGCCTCGGAGAGGCTCTGGCTGGACGTGCCCACGGCCCTGGCGACTGTATTGATTTCTGTCGTGGAGACGGATATTTCCTGGGCGATATTATGCAGGTTGCGAATCAGAATTTTCCCCACAATAATAAAGTTCGCCACCAGGAAGCCGACACCGATCGGCAGACCGATGATGGTCACCATTGGATGCTGAAAGCCCTTCAGGTGCTCGATGATATATATTGTGACCATGACAGAAGCCATGCCGGGCAGCAGCCAGAGAAAAAGTTTAAACGTCAGATTTTGACCGAATATAAGCCGGAGGACCAAAGCAACAAGGCCCAATCCAAACAGCATAACAAAAAATGCGGCAATCATGATCAGCATAATTTCACCCCTTAAAAAAATCTTTCTATTATGGCCTATAGCTTGTATTTCCATTGCTCAATGTCTGTACGTTCATCACCCGCGGTCGAACGGCGGCAGAGCAATCGCAAGCTAATTGTTTTCTATAGAGCGTAAGGCCCGCTACAAATGACTTTCAAAGACGTGGATGCGGCTGAATATTCAAGCGGAAGCAATTTTCAACTGGTCGTGCAATGGTGTAAGCGAAGCTGTACTAACGATTTCTCCTCTTCAAAACGGTTTCTTTTGGTTTCCAATTGTTTTTACGTGCCTGATTTGCTATCGGCAATTCACCGCCTGAAATTAAATTGGCAGATTTCCTGTTTTATTACAATAACCTTAATACGTTACCGTCCTTCCACGCGGAAAACACTGAACGTATCATTTAATTTGAATAGTATTCGATTTATTAAAAAATAGCAAGTTTTTTTACCAGCACCCTTCGTTTTTCACTTTTTCCAGACGGTTACCTGATGGACTTATTAAAGATAAATTATTGAAAATTAATATTAATCAGGGATAAATATATTAATCTTGTCTTTGGATGTAACCCTGCCCCGGGTCCCGTAAAAGTCTTGCGTGATCATTGCCGAAAACAGAGCCGGATCGGGCGGTGTGAAAGCGGCAAAGCGTTTCCCGTTTTTTTCTTTGCCGATCACGATACCCGTGCTAGGCAAATTGTTCCGGTCGTAAGTCACGGTATAGGTTTCCACCGTTGCAGGGCCCTCTGGCGTCGGATCCATCTCATGCTTGGGCCGCCGGTCAACCGCTTTCTGACAATGACTGATATCGGCCATAGCCACCGCATTGTCTCCGGTAGGCCTGGTGCTGCACACGGCGGCCGAGTGCTTGGTCATATAAAAAGAATTGCCGGTGACAAGCCCTGTTCTGCCCGGATGCCCGCGCAGAATCTCGACCATCTGCGCCATGGAGTGCATGACATAGTTGTTTCCCGGTCCGCCGAAATAGGGAAGCCCTCCGGTGACGGTAAGCTCCCGGGCATCGTTTTCGGCAATACCCAGCATGTCGCGGGTCACCTGCACGGCAACCGGAAAGCAACTGTACAGATCGAAGAAATCAATGTCTCCGATGGCCATACCCGCTTGCGCGAGAGCTGTCCGGCCGACGTTCTCAATGGCCGGGGAAAAGCCGTAGTCTTCTCTTTCCAGGATATGCCAGTGGTCGCCGGCTTCGGCATAGCCGTGCACATACACCCATTTTGACCGGTCCACACCCATCTTCCGGGCTTGCGCCTCCGATGTGACGATGAGGGCGGCGGCCTGGTTGACCCCGAGCATGGCGTTCATCCGTTTGGTATAAGGAAAAGCGGTGTTGCGATTGGCATCCGAAACGGTGAGAATTTCTTCGGGTGTGAATGATTCCTGAAACCAGGCACGGGGATTTTTCGCCGCAACTTTGGAGAGGCGGCTCATCAGTTCGCCGATATTTTGTGCATGCTCTTCAACGGAGCGGCCATACCGCCGGCGAAGGGCGTTTTCAAACATGGGATAAATAATGGCAGGCAGTGAAAGACTGTGCATGTGTTCCGCTTCGCAGGCGCCGTCAAACAGGCCTAGAGGAGAAAGCGGCGCAAGGCAGGGCCGCCCGGACGATACGTTCCATCCGGTGAATGTTTTGGCATTTTTCACCTGCTGCATGTTGTATTGAGCCTCGGCCCCGGTCAGAATCACCAGGCAGGCTTTGTTTTCGGCGACCGCCTTCAGGGCATGGTGCAACATGGCGTGCGGCATGATGCCGCCGAATCCGGAAACTCTGCATCGGACATCGGGAAGCTCCAGTTTATCGGCCACACACCCCGGCGGGTTGATGATGCCGTCGTCGGAAAAAAGCGACGTGGTGATCAGCAGGTCCGCTTTTCTCAGGCAATCCCTTGTCAGGCCGCCGTCTTCCGCCGCGGCCTTCACGGCCTCAGCCATCAGGTCCACAGGCGTTCCGCCTTTTACGGGAGCCGCCTTTTTTTTTGTCACCTGCCCTGCACCAATGATCACGGGAATATTTTCAGAAGCCATTTTTCGTTTCCTTTCGGATGCCGTCCCTGGCCGGGAATGTCTGTAACAGACTTGCAGCGATAATAATAAGAAAACTACCAGAAATTCGTTATTCCGTCGATGAAAAAAGCCGGCGGGAATAAAGAAAAAGACGGCGTTTTGCCGGATATCGAACGCGGCGATTGACAAAGAGGACAAATCGCTATATTTATATTTTCACAAATATAGAAACATCAAATAATTAAATCGGAAGGCTATATTCAATGCAGTGCAAACCAAAAAGCAAGCAGGATAAAGAACAGATGGAGCGTTTGGCCGCCGCTTTTAAGGCTTTGTCCAATGAAACACGCCTGGCGGTATTCGAGAATGTCAGGCTATGCTCGGCGCAGTCAATGAAAAATAAAAATAACCGGCCTTCCGTATGCAACATCGCCAGCAATATCGACATTTCCCTTTCCACCATATCCCATCACATGAAAGAACTTCGTCATGCCGGCCTGGTCAAATGCACCAGGCAGGGACAGACCATCCTCTGACAACCGCAAGACGATACCATCAGTTTGATGGTCGACTACCTTGCCAGCGTGATGAAAAAGTAATCCGGTCGGAGCGTTACCCTGCACGTTGAATTGCCATCCGATTTTTTAATCCGTATACATATCGATGCCTTAGCTTCCTCAGAACCGCGCGCATTAAAAACATCTTGACAATCCGGTTGCCATTACTATATTTCGATATATATCGAAATATAGATATATAAGAATATCAAATTGCAAAAGGAGGCGTATTATGACGGCAAAAGAGGAAACGCAGGGTATCAACCCGATGGGCTGCTGTTCTTCCTTTATGGCGCAGTTTTTCGGCGCCGGATCGGAAGAAGGGAAATCCGCAAAGTTCGACCTGAAGGGCTGCGAGGAGATGATGAAACAGTTCTGTGCGGGTAAAGACGGAAAAATCGATTTGGAGGCGTGCTGTACACAGATGGCAAAGTTCTTTTCCGAAAGGAATAAAACAGCATACTGCGGGGGAAGTCAATCATAGAAACTGAAATATTTATGAAAGACATTATCTGATGACAATCATTCATCCGCATCGCCGTTTGCCGGACCCTGTAAAGGCCGCACAACCGGCAGGCGGCGGACGGATAAAGATGAGAGAGGAGCAAAATCATGGATGAAAACCGTAGTTCAAACCATTGGATGCCCGAGGGAGTTCCGTGCATACGAATGTGCGGTGGGCGGGGCTGCCGTATCTTCTGCGGAATATTTTTCATTGTCATGGGACTGTTCTGGCTCGGCAAAAAGGCAGACTGGTTCCCGCCGGAAGTCATAACGCTGTTTTGGCCCGTTGCGCTCATTGCAGCCGGCGTTTTTATGATCGGAGCCGCGCTGATTAAACAACGCCGCCGCTAAAAAAAGGAGGCTCGCATGACAGTTAATTGCATTCATGTTGACCGGATCATACCGGAAGTGTAGAGTGCTGCGCAAAAAGCGGGAAGTGAAACGGAATGATCAAGGCAATTTTCTGGGACAATGACGGCGTTCTGGTGGAGACGGAAGGCCTTTTTTTCAAAGCCAATCAGGAGACGCTGGCGGGTGTCGGCGTTTCCCTACAGTGGGAACAGTTTGAAGAAATCTCTCTCGGCAGAGGGGGAAGCGTGCTGCAACTGGCGGCAAAACCGGGAACGGATGAATTTTACAGACTACGCAATGAACGGGACCGCGTCTATGCCGACCTGCTTACCCGCGAGCCGCTGGTGATTGACGGCATCCGGGACGTGCTGGATGCGCTCCACGGAAAATACGTCATGGGAATTGTAACGAGTTCCGGGCATGAGCATTTCGAGATCATCCACAGCCGGTCGGGACTCCTGCCGTACTTTCAATTTGTTCTGACCATGAAAGATTGCGTGCGCTTCAAGCCGCATCCCGAACCATACCTCAAGGCTTTAGAGCTCAGCGGCTTCCCGCCCGAAGAGTGTCTGGTCATTGAAGATTCGCCGCGCGGTCTTGCCTCCGCCGTAAGCGCCGGCATCCGGTGCATCGTCATCCCGAGCAAATTCACGCGTGGCAGCCGGTTCACGGGGGCC
Organism: Smithellaceae bacterium; assembly: GCA_963682105.1. Classification (GTDB taxonomy): domain Bacteria; phylum Desulfobacterota; class Syntrophia; order Syntrophales; family Smithellaceae; genus UBA8904. The sequence goes on along the minus strand of OY821638.1, from coordinate 3,536,732 downwards.
TATAAAATTTTAAACAGCGTCAAAGAACTTCCGGCGGTGCTTTGTGAATAGCGGATCGTGGATAGCGAATGGTGGATGGAGAGCGGATAACAACTTCTCCAAATTGACGCAATCCTCTTTTAAATTTTAATTGAATAGTATATAGCGAGGCAAAAAATTCGGGCAGTATAAAGCCCGAGGTTGGATTCAGTGAAAAAAATTCCGCTCTACGACGTCAGGCCCATCCGGAATCTCAAAGAAATGCTCAATTCCAGTGTCGCTGTTTTTGGTGAAAAACCGGCTTTTTTATCCAGGCAAAACAACAGGGGCGGCTATTCTTCCATATCCTATAACCAGTTTGGCGCAGACGTCGACGCCCTGGGAACCGCGTTGATCGCGCTGGGCCTGAAAGGGAAAAGAATCGTCATCATCGGTGAAAACAGATATGAGTGGTCGTTATCATACCTTGCCGCCGTCAATGGCGTCGGCGTCGCCGTTCCGCTGGACCGGGACCTTCCGGAGCATGAAATTCAAAGTCTGATTAACCGTTCGGAGGCAAGTGCCGTTATTTTTTCTCCTTCGCTGAAGCCGCAGATGATGAAAATCAAGCCGTCGTTAAAAACAGTGGAATATTTTATCATCATGGATAGAGCCGGCGATGCCGGTGAAGAGCACGACATCAACCGGATACTGCAAAAAGGCCATAACCTTGTCCGTGAGGGAGACAGACGGTTTAAAGACGCCGCCATCGACCATGAAGCCGTCAGTATTCTCCTGTTTACATCCGGCACAACCGATTTCTCCAAAGCCGTCATGCTGTCGCACAAAAACATCTGTGAAAACCTGATGGCCCTGTGTTCCATGGTCAAACTTGAAACGGACGATATTTTTCTCTCCGTTTTACCCATTCACCACACCTATGAATGCACCTGCGGCTTTTTATGCCCGCTGTACGGGGGTGCGACCGTTGCCTACTGCGAAGGCTTGCGGCATATTCCTAAGAATCTGAGGGAATCAAAGGCCACGGTCATGCTGGGGGTTCCTCAGATTTACGAACTGATGTATCGCCTGATCTGGCACCAGGCCGGGAAAAAAGGCAGCGCGGGAAAGCTTCGCCTGGCGGTTAGAATCAGCAATCTGCTTCGAAAGTTCGGCATTAATATCACCCGAAAACTGTTTGCCGAAATTCACGAAACGTTCGGCGGAAGCCTGCGGCTTTTTATTTGCGGGGCGGCGGGAATCGATCCGCAAATCGCCGCGGCATTTGGCGAGTTCGGCATTTTGTTTCTTCAGGGATACGGGCTGACCGAGTGCTCCCCGATTGTGACGCTCAACCGGGATATTGATTTTCGGGACGCCTCCGCAGGACTTGTGCTGCCCAATCTGGAGATCAGAATAGACAACCCCGATGCCGCCGGTATCGGTGAAATTTGCGTCAAAGGCCCCAGCGTCATGCGAGGGTATTATCAAAACGAAGAAGAAACGGCGAACGTTTTGAAGAATGGATGGTTTCACACCGGAGACGCAGGCTACATCGGGAAAGGCGGTTTTTTATACATTACGGGCCGTAAAAAAAATGTGATCGTTACGCTGAAGGGCAAGAATATTTATCCCGAGGAAATCGAATTCCTGCTTGACCAGAGCCCCTATATCAAAGAATCCATGGTTTACGGCGACGAAACCAATGCTTCCGACGATGTCGTCATTAAAGCGAGGCTGGTTTGCGATCTTGAAAGAATCAGCGAAGAATTCCCGCAAATGAAGCCGGACGCGGACCATATCAGGAAACTGCTCGATTCGGAGATTGATGCCGTCAATAAAAAGCTGGTCTCCTACAAGCGGATTAAAAACATTGAAATTAAGGAAACGGAGTTTGCCAAAACCAGCACCCGAAAGATAAAAAGATATCTGGAAAATAAACCTTAATTGTGAGCATACTTCTCTTGAAAAGAAGTATTGTATGAAACCTGTCTCTGTTTTCAAAAAGCATTATCATGTCGAGATCCGCGATGTCGACTTTACCAAAAAGCTCAAGTTAAGCGCCCTGTTTAATTATATTCAGGAAACGGCAAGCCGGCACGTCGAAAATCTCGGCACCGGCGTGGAAACAATCGAAAAGCGTTGCCAGGCCGCATGGATATTCATGCGCGCCAGGGTGGAAATTGAAAGATATCCCCTGTGGAATGAAGATATTACCATTGAAACCTGGCAACCAACCCCCAGGAAATTTGAGTTTGAAAGAGATTTTATTGTGCGGAATGCGGCCGGTCAGGTGATCATCCGGATGGCATCCATCTGGATCATCGTGGACATCAAAACAAGGACCCTGAAGAACACCGACGCCATTGCCGTCGAGTACCCGCCGGTTTTTGAAGAAAGGGCGTTGAACACCCGACCGGAAAAGGTCAAACCTTTTCCAAACAGAAAAGTCGCCTACACGAAAAAGATCTGTTACAGCGACACGGACATCAACGGCCATATCAATAATGCTAAATACATTGATCTGGCGACCGACTGCTTTCCGGTGGAGCAGCACCTGCGCTATTTAATAAAGTCCATGCAGATAAACTACGTGCGGGAAGCTGTTCCGGGCGACAGCATCATCGTTTATACCGATATATCGGAATTGAATTCCAACATCGTGTATATCGGCGGCGTCCAGGAAAATGACGGCAGCGCCATATTCAATGCGGTCGTGGAGATCATACCGGCAAAAGACAGACCTGAACATCCTCCGGGGGAATCTCCGGTTTAGAAGCCAAACCGGCAATGGACCCGCCATTCAGTTTCAATCTTCTGGTTAAAAATAATCCGGCTCATCTGTATTTTTCGACAAATCCATCCGGCATCGAATCCTCAATAACCATTCTTTCGATTGTCGTGTCAGGAGCGACCGTGGTATTATGATAACGCTTGCGAAAAGGAGGAAGCAATCTGATGCCACAGGAGAAAATCCATTTTTCCGATGCCGATTTCGGCAGGGAACTGACTTATTTCAACCGTTCACGCCGGGAATTTATCAAACTGAGCGCTCTTGCTGTCGCCGGCCTGGCGCTGCCTGAAACGCTTCGGGCTGATTCAAAGCCGGAGGCTTTGTCACAGGCAATCGGCGTGGATCGTGGAATTGCGCTGGCGTTGAACGATTCAGGCGTGAAAACAGTCACCCATGTCCCGGCGACAGGCGCCACAGCTGTTTTTGACGCGTTTGCCGAACTGATACAGAAAAAGCCCCTCTACTCCTTTAATGAAGAGACAGCTTATACCATAGCCCATGGCGCGGCGCTTGCGGGCGCGCGGTCTGCCGCCGTGATTAAGTCCCACGGTCTGGCCAAAGCGGCCAACAGTGTCATCGATTCCGTGACTCTTGGGACAACGGCGGGTTTTGTGGTCATTGCATTCGATGATCCGGCGGGAACACATTCCGATAATATCTTCAGTCTGGAGGACTTTCTCCGCGGCACGGGGATTCCGTTTAAAAAGGCGGGAAAAGACACTGTTTATGATGATATCCAGGAATGTTTCCTCTGGTCGGAAAAACTAACCATTCCGGTCGTGCTTATGGTCGATTCCCGGCTGATTACCCAAAAGACGACGCCTGCGTGCAAAACCCTGCGTCCCGCAGAAGTTCAGTATCGCCGCGACACGTTTCGTCATGTGCTGTGTCCCCCGCTTGCGCCATACCAGCGTAAGGTTCTGGAGGCAAAACTTGGCGGCGAGGATTGGAAAAACATTGCCCCGCCTGCCCTGCCGGCCATCCCTGGGGAATTACCGGCCGCCTGGCGCGAAGCAGCTTTGCGCTATGTTCCCGTTTTTGAAGAATTTCAGGAACTGCGCCCGCAGATCCCCTTTGTTAGCGGCGATACGGGGCTTTCTTCCCTTTTCGCCTTTGCGCCATTTGCCTGTGTGGATGTGTGCAGTTATTACGGCGGAAGCCTTCCGCTGGCAATCGGCGCTCTGACGGGAGGCCTTCAACGTTCATGGGCCGTGACGGGAGATTACGCCTTTCTGGCGGCAGGGCATATGGCTTTGCCGGAGGCGCTGGTAAGGCGGGCGCCTTTGAAAGTACTGATTATGGACAATGGACGCGCGGCGGCCACCGGCGGCCAGCCGGTCCCCGAAGGCGTCCTGGACCGGGTGCTGAGCGGCTGGAAAACTTTTGTCAGCCGCATTGACCGTCCCGATGACCGAAGCGCAGTACGGTCCGTTTTAAATCGGGCCCTTGTCTCGGACAGGCTGGAAATCGTTCATGTCAAAATCCACGGCTGATCTCATGGTCGCCGCAAAGAAAAATGGACAGTTCATCTCTCGACCGATGAACTGTCCATTTGCTTTATCTATCTTTTCAAGCCCGGAGGAGTCTAACTATTCACCCCATCCGTTTTTGCCTTTGCACCGGTCGAGATTCGGATCCATCCAGGGAAGAATTTTCTCCGCGGGAATTTTGGATACAGGCCCCGCATAAGAGGCGTTCTTAAACCAGTAATAAGGAGGAATATTGAATGCCACCTTCTGCTCCTCGGGCGGTACGTATTCAACAACCGCCAGATCCTGAATCGCCTTGTGATCGCAGGCCCGCATTTTGAGAACCTTACCGTTGACGATGCGATAGGAGTCTTTTTCCCAAAGGGCGATAATCTTTTCCGGATCGAGACTTCTGGCCCGTTCAACAACACTGAAAAGCCAGTATGTCTGCATCAACCAAATGGCGCCGCTGGCCGTGGCATGCTGGTAGGCAAGCGTATTGAAAGGCGCTACTTTCCACTTGTTTTTCCAGAGATTCAACCAGGTATTGTAGAACTTGATCTCATCTTTCGTCTTGAAAAACGGATTGGGCACACTGTAGGGGGTGATATTCATCAATCCTTTGGTGCCTTCGACGCCTACTTCGTTTAAGAAATTCGTGTTATCCATGTAAACATTGGCAAAAGGCAGCATAATCCCCGTCTGGCGGGCCTGCTTGAGCAGGTTTCCGGCATCCGGCAGCCAGTCGCCGGTGAAGATGACTTCGGCGCCGGAACTCTTAACTTTTTCCAGATAGGGGGCGTAGTCCGTCAGGAAAAGCTTGTGAAAATCTTCACCGACCACCTGCGCCTCGGGATAGTATTCCTTCAGGCCCTTTTTGAAGCTTTCAGCAAGAATCCGGCCGAAAGCATAATCCTGGTTCAGGATATAAAACTTTTTCTCTTTCTTGCGGATCTGGCCGTAGAAATAAGCCATCCCGCGGGCGATCTGCTCGGTTGAGTGCGAGGAGTGGAAAGCGTAGCGTGAGAAATTGTTGGCGTCTTGAAGATCGTCGGCAAGGCAGGGAACATTGATGGCGATTATTTTGTATTTATTTGCCGTTTCATTGATGATTTTCATGAAATGGCTGCCGTCGGTCCCCCAGAAGAAATGAACTTTTTCCTGAAGGGCCATTCTTTCAGTGACCTTCTTGCACTGATCCGGCTTGGACATGTGATCGGCCTTGATGACCTGAATCAGCTTTTTCTTTCCATCCACCATCAGGCCGCCCCGCTTATTAATGTCGTGGGCCACCCACTGCGCGATGAAGAAATAGCTCATGCCGTTAAAAGCGCTGGGACCGGAAAAAGCGGCGACAACCGCAATCTTGATGGTGTCTCCTTCGGGGATAACGGGGTTGGCGGGGTCATAATCGGACATGTCGCTCATTTTATTGACATCAAAAGCGGCATTGGCTTTGCCGAGCGGTCCGCTCGATTCCGCCTTTACGGCTTTATCTTTCGAATTCCCCCGCGCGGCAAAGACACTCTGAACGTCATAGGTGGCAATTCCCAGGAATAAAAACGTGCACGCGAAAATAATGATGCTCTTTCTGATACAACTCATCTGCAATTTCCTCCTTGCTTCGGTGAAAAAATTGTTGGCCTGTTATCATATTAAAGCTTAAAAACTTTTCGCTAAAATCAGTACCACAAACCTCCTTTCTAAGTAATATTATATACTTGAATACAATAAACCTCTTATTACAAAAACAAACGTATGTTTTTTTCTAATCTAAATATTATAGTATGTCAACCAGGTTTTTAGGAGTCGGGGTCATCCATTTCCTTACCTCGGGATTCAGCGAGATTGAAGACGAAGAAGGCAAGCGCCTGCAGGAAGATATGATCGCCAGGGCCAGAAAAGGCGGTATCCGCGTGATCGGTCCCAACTGCCGGGGCCTTTATTGCCCTTCCGGCGGCCTGACTTTGAACTATGATTATAAAAAAATGCCCGGTCCCGTGCCCATGATCTCCCGGAGCGGCGGCAACGCGGCACACTGCATTCAGGAAGCCACGAGTAGAGCCGCCTCCGAAACCTGGACGGGTGCGATGAACCGGACACAAAAATTCTTGCTCCAAGAGCGGCCGGAGAGCTTGCCGCGCGAGGCATTGCGGTCTTCCCGTCCATTCAGCGAGCGGCCCTGGCTTTAAGCCGCTTTACCCGCTACTTCGAAAACAGGCATCATTAACTGGCCCTGTTTCAGAGTCTAAGGCGGCGTCAGGGCTGCGACGTAGCCGCGGTTCCAGGTCGGGCTGACAATGATTTCATTGATGCACACGGTTTTGGGCAGACGCGCGATAAACAGGATGGTTTCGCCGATATCTTCGGCTTTGAGCATTTTCGCCTTGATCTCCGCCGGCAGGTTGTCCGGCCTCCGGTCGATGATCGGCGTCCAGACCTCGCCGGGACAGAGCACGCAGGCGCGGATGCCGTTGATACATTCTTCCATATTGATGCTTTCATTCATCGCCAGAAGCGCGTGTTTGGCTGAACTGTAGGCCGGTCCGGGAAGAACCGAATAGAAATGACCCGCCCAGGACGAGACATTAATGATCAGACCGTCTTTTTGTTTGCGCATCGCAGGAAGAACGGCGCGGGCGCAATAAAACGAGCCGTTCAGGTCGACGTCGATCACCTCTTTCCATTTTTCGGGCGTCACCTGAAACCAGTAACGTTCGTTCACATTGGTGCCCGCATTGTTGATCAGAATATCGATTCCGCCCAAGCGTGAAACAATTCTTTCGGCCACCTGATCAACCGCCGCCGCATCCGCAACACTCAGGGCTTCGATAGACGATGAACCGCCGGCGGCGGAAACCTGATCCGCCGTTTCCTGCAATGCACTTGCTTTGCGCCCCGAAAGAACAACATGGGCGCCGTTTTGCGCCAGAGCGACCGCGGCCGCCCGGCCGATTCCCGTTCCCGCTCCCGTAATCCAGGCCACTTTATTTTTCAAAGATTCCAGCATAACACCTCCCGACAAAATATTTTATGGGGGCAAATTCAACCCAATTCAAAACTGGTGACGCCAAATATTTTCTCCAGCGGAAGAACGGGGGCCGCTCCGCGATACATCCGCGCCGTTTCAAATACCTTGTCCATTGCGTGCCGCCCGGCCAGCCACGACGCACCGGGATTGGGCTCGGGAACATCCAGGAAAAATTCTTCGCCGGCGATGGCCCCGGTCAGAGCCTGCAATAAAGTCCCGGCTGTCTCTTCGTCATCGGCAAACAAAGGACCGATTTTATAACCCCGGCGGCACTTCCGAATCACTCCGTATCCGAACAGCCGCCCGTTTTTCACATACCCCAGAGCCGCGCCTTCGGGTTGCTGAATCCAGCGTTTCAGAAACGAGGCGCGCTCTGCCGGAAACATGGTCCGGTCATAAGCAATCAGATCATCGAAAGGGATCGTTGACAGATCAACGATTTCGGGCGGTCGTCCCACGCCATGCCCGGCTGTGCCGCGATAGCGGATGCTGCGATACGCCGGAGCAAAGCCCAGCAGCCGGTAAGTTTCCTGCCGGGCGACCACCGCGTCATTGCCAATGACACGGGCGCCGACATAATCCATTGCGTTCTTAACCAGTGTGCGCCCGATCCCCTGTGTCCGGCATCCGGGTTTCACGATGTAAAATCCGCCAAACGCGAAGTCATCGTCATAGACGACCGCCGACAGGCATCCCACCGGCTCTCCGTCGAGACGGGCCAGAAAAAAACCCTTCGGGTCTGCGGCATAAAAACACTCAGTATCATGGATACCCGGATTCCAGCCTTCCCGGGCGGCCCATTCAACGGCCAGGCCGACTTCTTCCAAACTCATTTGACGAACGATCAGACTCATAGATATTTCCCGATGTTTTGAAACACCTTTCTTGTATCAGAAAATAACTTTCTTTTGAAGTCCGGGAAAACAGATGGCTCTACTGATTGGTCAACAGACGGAAATTGCGGGGATTAATTTTTGTTTGGGGGGGCGGCCGTTTATCGGCTACTGAAGGCAAAATCCTGTTCACGGCGCTCCGGATGAAACAGAATAACCGCGCCGTTAATTCCTGCCCCAGATGTGCTGTCGTTTGAACCGATAGAAATTGTCCTTTTCTTCGAGGGCAATGGTATTCGCTTCATCGCCGAAATACCCCGTACGAAGTTCACGGAGTTTATTTTCAAGCTCCTGTCCCTCATACTGGCGGACAACGGCTTCTCGCTGTTCCATGTACATGAGCCCGGCCTCCCAACGGCCGGTATTGTCCGCGTCGCGTTTAGCCATCTTTTCGACCTGCTCTTCCGTAAATCCCATTTTTGCGCGGAGCCTGTTGATTTCCTCCTGGCGCTCGCCGGGGCTCATTTGATTGAGCTCGGCCTGGACGGAGTCGAGACTGAAGAAAACCTTTGAGAGGATAACGCCCTGTTTTGTGATGAAGGCCTCCGCCGTGCCGTCGTAGGTTTCGTGGAGAGAGCGCCGGTAGGCTTCCAGTTTCTGATCGATGGACATGCCCCTGGAGTCATCCAGCGAAGACAGAACGTCCTGCATCTTTGCCTTTCTTGCCTCCGATGCCAGAATTTCGCCCGACCAGATTTTTTCCGCATCCCTGCCGAAGAGTTCCTTTCTCTTCTCCTCCAGGGCGGCAAGCCTGCCGCTGGCTGACATTTTTTGCAGCCGTTCCCTGTTCTGGGCAAGCCAGCGGTTATACTGATCGAGTTTGTCCAGGGTCTGCATGATCTCATCGGCGAATTCGGGAAATGCCCGTTTAAGAATATTATAAAAGTAATCCTTCCCGTTTTCCGGGTGCAGCCCCATGACAAAATCCCTGATGGGCATCATGCCCGCCTGAACGCTCTTGTCCGCTATCGTTTTGCCGTAGAGGCCTTGAAGCTGACTGACGATTTTATCGGCAAACGGATCATTTGTCGCGGAGGGAGCAGGCGCAGTCCGGACGGATTTTATGAAGCCGGAAAAACCGGACAGGACGGACGACGCTCCGGAACCTTTTTCTTCCGGACGAGGTGCGGAAATAAGCACGGATATGATAACCAGCACAATGATGGACAAGGCTGCAAACACGATTATTCTTCTTTTGCTCACGTTTTTTCCTTTCGCAGAAGTCTTAGTCCGTCATCAACTTTTCAACGGGTGATGACCTTCAATCAATACACGACAAGGGACATGCAGGGGGGTGCATGCCCCTTGTCGCAGATGGTCAGGGGTAGGCCACATCAGAAACTACAGGAAAAAGAAGGTGGCACGGATACCCCCACCCGCGCCCCCTTTGAATGGGTTAGAGCAACGGTTGGAGCTTGGCCCAGATCAGCGTTGCAAACTTCTGTGAGCCTGCGGTGTTGGGATGCACACCGTCGGATTTGAGGTCGGTGCTGGGTACGATGGTCGCTCTCGGATCGATGAACACGCGGTAATTGGAGGCCGCCGTGGCATTCGCCACAGCCAGCGCCATCTTTACATCACCGTATGCAACCGCCTGGTTGAGCTTCGAGGAGCTGATATAACCGTTCTTCTGATAGGAATATCCCTGGTAGATAATGTTGCTCACGCCGTCGCGGCCCATCTGGTTGAGAAGATTCACAATATCCACGTACACGTCGTCAATGAGGCCCTTGCAGGTTGACGAAAGCCCGGACTCCCACCAGTCGACCTTGCAGTTGTAAGGATCAAAAACCACCGCCGGAATGAGAATGTCGTTGCCGCCTCCATCCATGAAGATGGTTTTGATATTGGCATCGTCGGCCTTGGCATCATCATACTGATCGGCGATATGAGTCATCATGGAACCGGATAGCGCATACCGGCGAAAAGTCTGACCGGACCAACTGTGCAGAAAACCCTGAATCTCACCGGAAAGAGCAAAGATGGAATCTCCCAGATTCACGACATCGTTGCGGGATGCGTTTGTAATGATCGGAACGCTTAAGAGCGAACAGCCGGCCGCCATGAGTAACACTCCGGCAATCACCAGTCCCCTAAGATACCTGCCTGTTTTCGTACGCTTCATGCATTTACCTCCTCTTTGTTTGCCTGTTGATAAACCTGGAACGAACCCTTGCCTGGTACTTACAACAAACTCTCATCGGATCTGTATAGATCCAAAGGAAAACACAAAAGCCGGTACTACACATTTTATTACAGCGGATATTGAAATTACTTATCGAAAAACGGTAATGGTGTAAATACTACTAAAGCGGTAAATTTGATCACGCTTTCGTCGAATAAACTGAGTGTCAGCCGCCGGAATGCCCCGCATTCTTTCTGCATTCTTTCTGATTGAGGCATGCCCATCGGCATGATAGACTCCCGCGGCCTTCGGAAAAGAAGAATAAACGCCGGTCCGGTTGATCAACCCGTTTCCGAAGACCAGCCTTACCGGGCGCTGAAGACGAAAATAAACGAAAGATGGAGAATATATGAATTTGTCACATGAACAGTTGTTGGAAGTTGCACAGCACGCGTTTGTGCGGATGGACGGGGCCTGGTTTCTGGCGCTGGCGAAAAAATACGGCATCCAGACCGCCTGGGAAATGGATGTGGAAGCATGGAAACAGTTTTCGTACATATTCGGGAAGAATCTGAGAAACAATTACATTCTCAATCCGGTCTGGCCGGAGAGTTTTTTGGATGCACTGGATATTTTCAGCAAGGTGCTTAACATCAAGGGAAGAGACGTTTCCGTGGAAGGCGAAAGAATCATCGTTCGCATTACGGACTGCGAAACCCAGAAAGCGATCGCCAAAGCCGGCGTCGCCGACTGCGGGATCGTCACTGTCCAGTCCTATCAGGGAATTATCGGCGGACTCTTCGGCAATGACGTCCGCGTGAATGTGGAGCACACCAAAAATTTAAACCACGGCGACGACTACTGCGAAGTGATTGTTACACGCCGGTAAAAACTCTATCCGGAGCCTGGGCTTCCGGCCGATTTCAGGCCGGCAGTCCGGATCCGGAAAATCAACAACACGTCCACGGAAAAATCGTTACCTATCAGCAAACTGTTTGATATCCTTTCCGCAATACGCTATAATGCAGTCATTCTTTGCGGCGATGCTCTTTCTGCTGCTCCCTTACTTCAACGCCATTTGATCTCTCATCGATTACCGGCGCCAGGTATTCAACTAATTTTGAAGGATAGTCGGAGTATATGAAAATGAAAGATATTTTATCGTATCAATTTTTGACTTGACTTTCCAATTATTTTATCTAACGTTAGTTATATAGATTGCATTGCGGTAATGCAATTGAGTATCAATCATTTACAAAGGGAGTCCAAGTGTATGAAAACGTATCAAGAGCAGTACAAAGAAAAGCTTGCCACCGCTGCCAAGGTGGCTAAAATGGTCAAATCCGGGGAATGGATTGACATTGGAATGTTTAATGCCAAGTCCGTGGCTTTTGAACGGGAACTGGCAAACCGCAAGGATGAGTTAAGCGACATCGTTCTCTTTACCGCGGTGACCCTCCCCCCGATCCCGGAAACACTGATGAAAGATCCCCTGGGAGAAACATTTACCTACATTGATTATCATTTCAGCCCCGTCAGCCGGATCATCCAGGAAAAACGCCGAAACGTCTTTTACAATCCGACTCAGTTCGGGGAATCGGAATTCTGGTTCGAATCGAAGCCGGGCGATCCCGATAAGATCGGAACGAGACTGCGCGACTGGTCCGTCGCCAGAGTCGCCCCCATGGATAAGGACGGTTATTTTAACTTCGGCCTCAGCAACGGCATCACCCTGGCGCTTATGGAAACATCAAAGAAGGCCGTCGTCGAGGTCAGCAAAAACATCCCCTACTGCTATGGCGGGGCAAGGGAACGAATTCATATCTCCGATGTGGATTACATCATCGAAGAAGATTCCGTCGTGGCCGAAATGCCACCGGCCGTACCGAGTGAAATCGACCGGCAAATTGCCAATCACGTCCTGGACCACATCCGTGACGGCTGCACAATCCAGCTCGGCATCGGCGGCATGCCCAATGCTCTGGGACAGATTATCAGTGAAACGGATCTCAAGGATCTGGGCGGCCATACGGAAATGCTGGGTGAATCGTACATGACCATGATGGCGTCGGGCAAAATGAACAATCAAAAAAAGATGCTGGACCGGGGCAAGACGGTTTACACCTTTGGGGCAGGAACAAAAAATTTGTACGACTGGATTGACCACAATGCCGCACTGGCCTCCTATAATGTGGAATACGTCAACAATCCCCTCAACCTCGCTCATATCGATAATCTCATCTCCATCAACCAGGCCCTTGAAGTCGACCTCTACAACCAGGTCAGCGCCGAGAGCTCCGCTTTCAAACAGATTTCCGGCAACGGTGGCATGCTCGACTTCTGCCTGGGGGCGTTTTATTCCAAGGGCGGGCGGAGTCTCATCTGCCTGCCGTCAACCCATACGGACAAAAACGGCAACAGGAAATCCCGGATTGTTCCCGCCTTCCAGACCGGTACGATCACCACTGTCCCGCGGCAATGCGTGAACATTATCGTCACCGAGCAGGGATGGGCCTCTTTCAAGGGAGACAGCACCTGGGTCCGGACGAATAAGATCATATCGCTTGCCCACCCCGATTTTCGAGAAGACCTGATCAAGGCCGCCGAAGAGCGCAAGATCTGGCGCTATTCCAATAAGAAGGATTGATAACAACAAGTTCCATTTCAGTTACAGCGGAACAAGACTTTAACGAAGGGGGCGGACAACCGTCCCCCTTTTTTTACGTTCAATCCCAATTCAGAACTGCAAAATTGAAGGTTAAAAAAAGACAAAACGCCACTGTGGCAGGCTTTGCGGAAAGACGCGCAACACCCGTTAACCCGGGATCAGTCTTTTCAAAGCGGGGTATCCTGTGCTAACAGATTTCTTTAAACGGTTTTTCATCCTGAATGGTTGAAAGGCAGAAAGATGGACGATTTCCAGTTATGGCAAAACAACTCATTCGAATTGACAACCTGCAAATTTGTAATTCGGTCGTGACCGCCGAAATTGCGGAAGAGGAACTGATCGCAGTCATCGGTCCGAACAAATCCGGTAAAACAAGACTGGCTGATATTCTGCGCGGCGAGATCCGCCATGTCCAGGGAGCAGTCAGCCATGCCATTGAACTAACCCGGATCGCTTATTCGGCCCATTCGGCGGATAATACTTTTTTTCATTATTCCGATTTCTATTACCAGCAGCGCTACAATACGTTTGACGAAGCCCGCGTGGATACGGTCGGGCGATACCTGCAATACGACGCGACCTGCGGCTACATGAGCGAACTGTTTAACGCCGTTTTGCCGAAGACGCTGCTTACGACAAAAATCATCGAACTCTCCAGCGGGGAAACACGCAAAGTGCTGCTCCTGAAAAGTCTGTTTAAAGAAGCTAAAATTCATATCCTGGATAATCCCTTCAGCGGTCTGGATGAGGCGTCGATTGTGATTTTTTCCGATTTATTCCGGCAGATCACCCATCAATACGGCAAAACCGTTATCCTGCTTCTGAACGATCATCCGTTGAAGATAAAATTCGACCGGGTTATCCGGCTGGGTTCAAAACACACTGGCGAAGCCTCTGAAGAGAGCCCCGTCGCACAGTCCATTTTTTATACAACGCCTCCGGTGGATTTTCATTCCGTTTTACAGATCAAAAATGAATCGCTGAAAATCGGCGAACGCACCCTGATCAGGAATTTGAGCTGGAAAATTGCAAAGGGAGAAAAATGGCTGCTCAAAGGCGCCAACGGTTCCGGCAAGACGACACTTTTGAGCCTCCTCAATGCCGACAATCCGATTGCCTACCGCTATCATTTCAGCCTTTTTGACCGCAGACGGGGATCGGGGGAATCCATCTGGGAGATTAAAGCCAGAATCGGTTTTATATCCTCTGAAATCCAACTCTACTTTCAGGGCTCCCGCACAGTGCAGGATATTATTCTTTCGGGATTTTCCGACACCATGGTGCTGAACAAAAGGCTCGGCGATAAAGAAACGGCCCAATACCGCACCCTTTTGGAAGCTTTGGGCCTGACATCCATTGAAAATGCGCCGTTGGGCAGACTATCCTCCGGAGAAAAGAAAACGGTCATGATCGCCAGGGCTCTGGTTAAAAACCCGCCGGTGCTGATTCTCGACGAACCGTTTCAGGATCTGGATCCGGCGCGCTTTCATTTTCTGCATCAGTTCCTCGGCCGGTGCGCCGATGAAAACAGAACCGTTATTCAAACCGCGCATCACGACTCTGAAATACTGCCCGGCGTAAACAACGTTGCCCTGATTGAAAATGAGATTTTATTGCTTGACAGAAGGGATTAGCATGCTATATATGAGCATATGTTCATATATGAGGATGTTAAATGAAAAAGGAAAAGAAAAATAAAGAGTCATTATGCGATGTCTTATGCATCAATGAACGAAAAGTGGCTTCCGTTCGAAAAGCCATGAAACCGGACAATACCCTCTTCAAGCTTGCCGCTGTATTTAAGGTGCTGGGTGATCCCACCCGAACCAAAATCATATCCGCCCTCCTGCAGGAGGAGCTCTGCGTATGCGATTTGACGGCTCTGGTCGGCACGTCTCAATCCGCCATTTCGCATCAGTTGAGGGTTTTAAGAAACATGAACCTCGTCAAGTACCGCAAAGACGGTAGAGTTGCCTATTACAGCCTGGATGACGATCACATCAGCTCCATCCTCATGGCAGGCCTGAAACATGTGGAAGAATAATTCATGGAACAATCAACACCCGATAAAAGCATAACCGGCAAATTCAAATGGGCCATTTTTCTTACTTCAGTAACGCTGGTCGCTGAAATTCTCGGAGGGATCTGGACAAATTCCCTTGCCCTGCTTTCCGATGCCGCCCATGTCTTTCTGGATCTGTTTGCACTGATTTTATCCTTGGTGGCCATCAGGCTTTCCGTATTAGCCCCGACGGAAACCCGGACATACGGCTGGCACAGGATAGAAATTTTTGCGTCTTTCATCAATGGATTGACAATTATCCTTATTGCGATTGGCATTTTTTATGAAGCGTGGGACCGGCTGTTTCATCCGGTCGCCGTGAACAGCCTGCCGATGTTCGTTATCGCGGCGGTGGGTTTGGTCATGAATATTCTGGCTGCTTTGGCCCTGCACAGTCATTCCAAAAACGATCTCAACGTCCACAGCGCTTTTCTCCATGTGATCGGCGATGCCGCCGCATCCGTGGGGGTTATTATCGGCGGCGTGATCATGTATTTCTATAAACTGTACGTGCTGGACGCCGTGATTTCCATAGGAATCGGCTGCATCATATTCTGGGGGGCATGGCGGATCTTGCGGGAGTCGGTACACATATTACTGGAAGGCGTGCCCAGAGGATTAAACATGGCAAATCTTGTGGACAGTATGCGTCAGGTGGATGGCGTCAAGGACATTCATCAACTGAATGTCTGGGCCATCTGCTCTCATGTCATCGCTCTTTCGGCCCATGTGGAAATTTCCGATCAATCAAAGAAACGTCAGGCGGCGATCATTCATGATCTGGAGCATCTGCTGCGCGAAAAGTATTTCATCACCCATACAACGTTGCAGGCCGAATGTTTCGATTGTTCCGCCGTGCCGGTTCTCAAAGAATTGAATCACACGTTAAATCACGATCATCACGGCCATTAGCGGGCTGCGGATGAGGCTGCCGATTTACAGCCCGTCCGGCATCCATGCCGCCGAATCGCAACGGCAAATATCGTTGACAGGAAACGTTAACAATTATAAAACGCGTATCAGTTATTCCGGTCCTTAGAGGGAAATTTCAATGCGTACGGTAAAACTGATAACATTTATGACATTCACGGTCACGGCAGCCGTTCTTTATCTGATCATCGCCGCCATTCTCTTCCCCTGGCATAAAAAAACGGGGCCGCCTCTGCTGCAATTATACAGCCGGCTGGCGTTGAAGATCCTGCGCGTCCGTATCGATTACGCGGATCGTATTCCCGTTGAGGCTACGAAAAACAGAGGCATCATTCTTACGGCGAATCATGTCAGCCTGCTGGATATTCTTCTGATGTCCGCCCTCTACAGAACAATTTACTTAAGCAAAGAGGAAGTCAGACACTACCCTCTCATCGGTCTGGTGGCCAGGCTCATCGGCATCATCTTCCTGAAACGCGAATCGGCTTTTGACGGCCACCGGGTCATAAAGACCATCGCCAGGCAGGTCAACGGACGGATCATCACCATCTTCCCGCAGGGGACGACCGGCGCGATAGCCGACCGTCTGCCCTTCAAACGCGGTATTTTCAAGGCCGTGGAAATCAATCCCGACGCTATTCTTCTGCCTGTTACCATTCGATACAAAGAAGACAGCGAAATCGCCTGGAGAAGACACCAGATTCTTATTGAAAATCTGAAAGCCATCTGCGCACAAAAGAAAATTCATGTCAGAGTAACGCTTCATGAGCCGATGTCCATTAAAGACTATACGGATAAAACGGTTTCCGAAATATGCGCCGTTGCCCAGGAGAAAGTTTTATCCCCTTTGTGGGCGGAATATTAATCTGATAAAAACACTATACAGAAGAGGAGTTCCCATGAAAACAATCGCTGTTATCGCCCATGACGGGAAAAAAGCGGAAATGGTGGCGTTCATCAAAGACAACATCGAGATTCTGAAGAAATACAAAATCATTGCGACCGGTTCCACCGGAGGTTACATCGAAAAGGCGGGGCTGGAAGTTGAAAAGAAACTGTCCGGACCTTTAGGCGGAGATGCTCAGATCGCTTCCGATGTTGTCGAGGGAAAAGTCCAGGCGGTTATATTTCTGCGCGACCCGCTGGGGAATCACCCCCATGACCCGGATATCTTTATGCTGATGCGGATATGCGATGTCCATAACATTCCCCTGGCGACAAACACCGCGACCGCCTATTTGATTATCACGTCCCTGCAGGAATAATGAAAACGGCATCGGCGGCCGCCGAATCTTTCTTCCTCTAAAAAAACAGAAACAGGACTAAAAAAGTCTTGACAGAAATTTAATACAGGACTAAATAGCTCCTGTATGTTTAAGATTAATCGAAAAACGGAATACGCCCTCCGGGGCCTCAGGTATCTGGCCAACAGCCGGACAAATGAGCCGGTGATGATCCGGGAAATTGCGCAGAAGGTGGATGCGTCGCCGGTTTTTCTGGCGAAAATTTTTCAGCTCCTCAATGCGGCGGGTCTGGTAACTTCATCCCGCGGTGTGGTGGGAGGATTCCGGCTGAGCCGCCCGCCGGAACAGATCAATCTCCGGGAAATTGTAGAGGCAACGGAAGGTCCGGTCAGTGTTAACCTCTGTGTGGTTGATGAAGACGCCTGCGACCTCACAAAAACCTGCGCGGCGCATAAGGTGTGGCGTCAGGTGAGATACTCGATCAACAAAATGCTGGAACAAATTACACTGAAGGAACTTTAGGCAAAAGAAGAAATTTTTTTGGCGTTATACAGGACAATAATTGTCTTGATTAAATCGCCCGTCACAGGGCCGGACAAATACCAACAATAGCGATAAAGGAGGAAAGCAATGAAAAAGTTTGTATGTCAGATGTGTGGTTATGTTTTTGAAGGAAACGGCGCTCCCGATAAATGCCCCCAGTGCGGCGCGGTCGGCTCTAAATTTGCGGAGCAGGCGGCGGATCTGGTTTGGGCGGACGCCCATGTGATCGGCGTCGCCGGCAAGGATATCGATGCGGAAATTCTCGAAGGACTTCGTAACAATTTCATGGGAGAGTGTACCGAAGTCGGCATGTACATCGCAATGTCCCGGCAGGCCGACCGCGAAGGCTATCCGGAGGTCGCCGAGGCTTATAAACGGATCGCTTTCGAAGAAGCGGAGCACGCCGCCCGTTTTGCCGAACTCCTGGGTGAAGTCCTCTGGGCGGACACCCGCAAAAACCTTGAAGCACGGGTGACTGCGGAAAACGGCGCCTGCGCCGGCAAAAAGAAGATTGCCGTCAAAGCCAAGGAACTGGGTTATGACGCCATCCACGACACGGTTCACGAAATGTGCAAAGACGAAGCGCGCCACGGTCTGGCGTTCAAGGGGCTTCTGGAGCGTTACTTCAGCAAGAAACCGTGAACGAAACTTGACATCATTTATTCGATATGTTAGCTCTGCTGTCACATACATCATTCAGTAAATGTACGGAAACAGTTGGATCTGATAGCAGGGTACGCATATGAATAAATGGTGTCCGCTGAAATTATCCACTTAACACCTCCGGAAAGTTACATTCATTTTCCGGGGGCTTTTTTCGACATCACTTCCACCATTTTTTCCAAACGCGAGACAAGTCAACCAAACCAACATTTCTTGATTTTAACTCGTCACATCACAGCAAAGGGGCCGGGCGGACGTTTTTATTCCCGGCAGACTGCATTAATTTCAGCATAAGAAAAAGGAGGGAAGATAAAGATGAAAACTCGAAAGACGTTCATTCATTTATCGTGCATCCTGGCATCGGCTCTTTGCCTGGCACTCCTGTGGACAACAACGGCCATGGCATCCGGAGGTTATCATACAGTCGTCAAAACGGATTACGGTTTGTTAAAAGGCTATGTCAGCAATGATGTTATGGTGTGGAAAGGCGTCCCCTACGCCAAAGCACCGGTCGATGGGCTGCGGTGGAAAGCCCCGCAGGCGCCCTCCCGCTGGCAGGGTATCCGGGACGCAACGAAACCGGCCAACAAGTGCACGCAGCTTAAGACAACCGATGATTGGATCCGCACGGGAGTTGTGGATACGGACAGCAGCGAGGACTGTCTTTACGTGGATATTTACCGCCCGGCGCGACCGGCTTTCCATCATGAAAAACTGCCCGTTTATGTGTGGATACACGGCGGCTCCAATAATTTCGGCTCCGCCGTGCAGTATGACGGCTCCGCCCTGGCCGATCGCTCAAATGTTGTGGTGGTTGTGGTTCAGTACCGGCTCGGCCCCCTGGGGTGGCTGTATCATCCGGCAATTCAGACCGGCGGCGCGGATATTCTTTCCGACTCGGGGAATTTTGGAACCCTCGACCACGCGAGGGCGCTGAAATGGATTCGCGGCAATATTGACGCCTTCGGCGGCGATCCCCGGAATGTCCTGGTGACCGGCGAATCCGCCGGGGCGCACAACACGATGAACATGGTGATATCGCCTCTGGGTAAGGGGCTCTTCCACAAGGCCATGTCGCAAAGCGGTGGAATGGCCACCATTCCGACAACGGCAGGGCGGGTGCAGGCCAACGACATTATCGACAAGCTCATCCGGTACAAAGAGAATGTGGACGCCGCAACGGCCACTGCACGGCGTCAGGCAATGGAAAGCGACGCCACGCTGGGCGCCTACCTCCGGACATCGTCCGCAGGTGACTTTTTCCTGGCGATGCTCAAATACGGTTCCGTTCCGACATTCTCCGCTTTTGAGGATGGAACGGTTTTGCCGGCCGGCGGCTGGATGCCGGCCATCCGCGCGGGAAACTACAACAAAATGCCCATCATTCTCGGAAGCAACGAATACGAGAGCAAATCGTTCATGCCGCTTTATGCCGCATACGTCAAACCTCTGGGGGTGCCGTCCGGTTCCTACACCTGGCTTAACCTGATGAATGTTCTGAAGCAGGACATGGCCATTACGCTTTACGACGTGCTGCCTACGCAGCATGACCGGGATGTTTACGAAGTGGCCGGTTTATACGGAAGCCGGAACTGGAAAGCTAAATTCGTGGACACGGTCGCCCATGAGCTGGTGGGCGTTCAGAATCACGTTTATGCCTACCTGTTCAAATGGGGCGGCGTCGGTTCGGGACCGTCTCCTTTTGACTTCATATACGGCGCCGGCCATGCCGCGGAAATTCCCTTCTTCTTTGGCGGTGATAAGGGACTTTTCGGCTATCCGTTTGTCGCGGCCAATGAAGCGGGCCGCAAGCAATTGCAATACGCCATGATGAAATATCTGGCAAATTTTGCGTGGACGGGAAATCCCAACTATTATGATGTGTACCATCCGGGTGCCGGCAAGCACCATTTTCACCATCTGTATCTTCCGAAATGGAAAGAATGGACCAATACCGCAGGAGCTCCCAAGGCCATTGTTTTTGACGCCGATTTCAATTCGGCAAAAATCGCCATGGCGGCGGATGAATTGACCGTGGAAGGCGTTACGGCTGCGTTCGAAGCGGCCATGACGACTTACGGCATGACGCCCGCGGAAAAAGCGGCGGCGCGCATCTTTCAGTTTTCAAAACCCTGGTAATCTTCCGGACGCTCGATCATTCGAAAAAAAGGCGGGACGTTTCAGTCCCGCCCTTTTTTATCCGGTGTGAAATGCAATCGACTGCTTTCAATTATTGTTCGACATCATAATCCCTCTGCGGATCGTTTTGAGCAGTCTTGCGCTACGCTACTCATTATAACCGTTCTTTCCCCGGCATCGATCCAGTTTCGGATCCATCCAGGGAAGCGCCTTCGCCGCCGGAATCGTATAAGACGGCCCGGAACCGGATGAGTTTTTAAACCAGTAGTACGGCGGCATGTTCATGGATTGTTTTTGCTGCTCGGGTGGAACAAATTCGTAAACATGGAGATCCTGGACAATTTTGTGATCGCAGGCGCGCATCGTCACAATTTTCCGGTTTCCGAACTTGTATTGGTCCCCCTCCCAGACTTTGATGATCTTTTCCGCATCCGTACTGCCGGCCCTTTCCACAACGGAAAAAAACCAGAAAGCTTGTTCAATCCAGGAACCGATATTTCCCAGCGGATACTGGAACAGCAGCGTGTTGTAGGGGGGCCTCCATTTTGTTTTCCATAAGTCGTGCCATATCTGATTGTATTTTTTATCCGCATCCGTCTTGAAAGACGGATTGCCGGAACCATACTGCGTGATGTTAACCAGTCCTTTCGTTCCGTCGACGCCGACTTCATTGAGGAGATTGGGATCATCCATGAAAATGTTGGCAAAAGGCTGTTGGATACGCATGTGACGGGCCTGTTTCAAAAGATTTCCCGCATCCGGCATCCAGTCCCCCGTGAAGATGACCTCGGCGCCGGAGGCCTTGATCTTTGTCAAGTAAGGCGCATAATCTGTCAGAAACAGCTTATGATAATCTTCGCCGACCACCCGGGCTTCGGGATAGTATTCCTGCAATCCTTTTTTGAAACCGGCGGCGATGCTTCGTCCCATGGAATAGTCCTGACAGATGATGTAAAATTTCTTTTCCCTCTTCCGGATCTGTCCATAGTAATAGGCAAAGCCGCGGCCGATTTGTTCCGTGGAAAAAGCGCTCATGAACGAATAGCGGTTAAAGTTCACCGCATTTTGCAGGTCGTCGGATATGGAGGCAATACTGATGGAGATAACCTTATATTTTGCCGCCGTGTCGTTGATGATCTTCTGCAGGTGGCTGCCGTCCGTCCCCATCAGGGCGTGAACTTTGTCCTGCAGAATCGTCCGTTCGCAGACTTTTTTACACGCATCCGCTCTGGACATGTGATCCACCTTCAGCACCTGGATCAGTTTTCTTTTGCCGTCCACCATAATGCCGCCCTGTTTGTTGATGGCATGGGCCGCCCACTGAACCGAAATAAAATAAAGCTGCCCGGTCATGGATGCAGGTCCGGAAAAAGAGGCGACAATGGCTATCTTAATCGTATCCCCTTCGGGAATCACCGGATTGTTCGGGTCAAAATCGGCCATCGCCTTGTAAAATTTGTCCACTTCAAGGCCGGCCATTTTTTGAGCCGCCGCGCACAGGTTTTGATTGACGAGTATTGCCAGAATCAACAATATCGCAAGGACTGCTAATCTTTTACTTCGGTTCATATCCACTCTCCTTCGCACCCTTTCATTTTATATTTTTCAACGTTATTTTTCATTTCCGATTTCCTCATCCCGCAGCATCTTCCGGAGAATTTTTCCGACGGCCGATTTGGGAAGACTCCTACGAAATTCAACAAGCTTGGGCACTTTGTAGGGCGTCAGGCTCTGCCTGCAAAAATCGATCAGCTCTTTTTCCGTTGCCGTTTCACCGGGATTCAAAACCACATAGACTTTCACGGTTTCTCCTCGGTAATCGTCGGGAATACCCACGGTCACAGCCTCGCTGATTTTGGGATGCCTCATCAGGACTTCATCAACTTCCCGGGGATAAATGTTGAACCCGCCGGCGATAATCATATCCTTCTTCCGATCGACGATATAGTAATAGCCGTCTTCGTCGGTCTGGGCGATGTCGCCCGTATAGAGCCAGCCGTCACGAAGCTGCTTGCGGGTCTCTTCCGGATTCTTCCAGTATTCCTGCATCACGGTCGGTCCCCTGAGGATAAGTTCACCCGGTTCGCCCGGCGGCACTTCTTCGACGCCGTTGTCGATGTGGACCAGACGGACATCATTATCCGGAACGGGCACGCCGATCGAACCCGTTTTATGACCCAGGATCGGATTGGCCAGGCCCATGGAAGCCGACTCGCTCAGGCCGTAACCCTCGCTGAAGGCGATGCCCATGTCCGTCACCTTATGGATCAGCTCGGCCGGCATGGGGGCGCCGCCGGAGTTGAACAGCTTGATGCGTCTGTCCAGCCCGACCGTTTGGGCCCCGGGATGTCCGATAACAGCCGTAATCATAGTCGGGACAGCGGGAAAGTAGGATATCTCCCCAAACTTTGAGATGGTCGCCATGACTTGATCGAGATCGAAATGGGGCAGAAGAATCTGCGTCGCGCCGGACAGCAATCCCCAGTTCATCACCGTGATATTGCCGTAAACATGAAAATAGGGAAGGACACCGAGAACCCAAAGAGGCCGTGACGCGGAAATCGGCGGCCCCCACAGGGCGGATTGCATCGTTGCCGCCATGAGATTGGCATGAGACAGGACCGCACCTTTAGGGAAACCTGTTGTCCCGCCCGTAAATTGAATCAGAGCCGGGTCCTGAGGACTGAATGGAACACGGGGCAGTGTTGTCGAACTGCAGTTGTCGATCAGCGATGAAAAATGATGCCAGCCCTCCTCCAGCTCCAGGCTTCTTGCCGAACCGCCACCCGCCGTCTGCATGTAGTCCGCAAGCCTCGTGACAATAACCCGCCTCAGACCTTTTTCTTTCGCCAGGGAACGGACGACCGGCAGAGCCAGATCGAAGGTAAAGAGCGTTCCCATTTCCGTATTTTCGAGAATGAAGCCGAGTTCTTCGCTTGTATACAGGGGATTGATATTAACGACAACAGCTCCCACAGACAGACATGCAAGGTAAGCAATCACAAACTGCGGACTGTTGGGCAGTTGAATGCCTACGCGTTCTCCTTTTTTTACGCCGATTCTTTCCAGAGCATTCGTCATCCGCCTCATCTGCTCCCGCAACTGCCAGAAAGTCATCTCTGTTCCCAGAAAATTCAGCGCCTTCCGATCGGCATATTGGGAGGCCGCCCCCTGAAACAACTGCTGAATCGATATTTTCGGATATCGAATGCTTGTCGGAACGTAGTAATCATAATGCTTATGCCATGCTTTTTCCTTCATCTTCATCCCTTTCTGAAAAAAATAAATCGTCCGGCGATCAGGAAAACGCCTCTTCCGACATGTCCATAGCGGTTGTATCACCAAGCTTGACGGACTCGCAGCGTACTTTGACGGTCGTCAGGATCTCGAACGCGAAAAACTTTGCCGAAGCGATTTTACCGGAATAGAAAGCTGCGTCCGCATCTTCCCGATGCAATATTTTTTGTTTACTTTCGGAATCCGCGCTTTTCGCCCGATAAAGGTCCGCAAGTTTACCGGTGGAAATCGCGGCGGCTTCAATCAGGAAGTGACCGATCATGATGTCACCCATGATTTCGAGAAACTTGCCGGCGTTGAGCAGCGGTACGAAAAATTTGCCGGAGACACCCGTCTTGGCGAAGAAGACGGTCAGATCCAGGCAGGCGTTGACGGCTTCTTCCAGAACGGATGCCGGCCCGGACAGTTCCTCCATTGTCTTAGCCGCGGCGATGTTTTTCTGAATCATGGCCGTCAGATTCATCAGGTTCCGGCCCTTGCGCTGCGCGAGCTTTCTTCCGACGAGGTCCAGAGCCTGAATACCGTTAGTGCCTTCGTAAATTGTCGCAATCTTTTCATCGCGCAGATACTGCTCGACGGGATATTCGGCGCAATACCCGTAACCGCCGTAAATATCCATGGCCATCGAACAGATCAGAAATCCCTTATCGGTGGAGTAAGCCTTAATGATCGGCGTGATGAGTTCCAGAAAACCGAACCCGTCGGCAAATTCTTCTTCCGTTTTCGACGTCCGGCAAAGGTCCATGCAGGAAGCGGCGAAATAACACATGGCCCGGATGCCTTCGATGTGCGATTTCATCCAGAGCAAGCGTCGCCGGACATCGGGATGATGGATGATCGTAACGGACGCCGCATCCGGATCGTTCATTTTCCACACAGGGGCGCTCTGCACGCGTTCTTTGGCATAGGCCAGCGCATGCTCGTAAGCGGCGGAAGCCAGATCGAGGCCCTGCATGCCCGTTCCCAGCCTTGCGCCGTTCATCATCTGAAACATGACCTTGATTCCCTCCCGTTCATGGCCCAGCAGTTCGCCGATGCATTGCCCGTCCTCGCCGAAGTTCAGCGTACAGGTGGCGTTGCCATGGATGCCCATTTTATGTTCGATGCCGCCCGTTTTGACATCGTTAAACTCCCCCGGGCTGCCGTCGTCATTGACGCGGTACTTGGGAACAATGAAAATCGATATGCCTTTTGTTCCTTTAGGATCGCCTTCTATTCTGGCCAGCACCGGGTGGATAATGTTGGGCGTGAGATCATGATCGCCGGAAGAGATAAAACATTTGGTTCCCGTAATCAGATATTTGCCGTCAGGAAGCCGCCTGGCCGATGTTTTGAGCGCTCCGACGTCCGTGCCGGCATTGGGCTCCGTAAGACACATGGTGCCGCACCATTCGCCGGCGAAGAGTTTTTGCATATATTTCTTCTTTTGTTCCTCCGTCCCGAATGAATGGATAAGCCCGGCCGCGCCGTGCGTGAGCCCGGGATACATGCAAAAAGCATAGTTGGCGGCGCCGAAGAGTTCCATCGCGGCAAATCCGATGGTGCAGGGAAGCCCCTGACCGCCCACATCCGGAGATTCCATTGTGTTTGCCCACCCGCCTTCGATGTATTTCCGGAAAGCATGATGAAAACACTTCGGCGCGGAAACCTTGCCGTTTATAAAAGTGCAGCCTTCACGGTCGCCCTCGGCAAGCGTGGGGGCAATCACATGGACTGCCATTTTTTCAGCCTCCCCGAGAATCATCAGCAGATCCTCTTTTGAAAAATCCCCAAACGGGTCCGACGTGAGAAGTTTTTCAACGTCCAGTTGCTCAAAAAGAACGAATCGCTGATCCCGGGTATTCACTAACAAGTTACTCATGATTGATTTCCTTCCTGATGTTGATGATGTGAACATCCATGCCATGTTCCGGGAATCCGGATAACAGGATTCGTGCCATGCGGACGTCATGGCCGACAATTCATAAACTAACATGATATCGTGAGTTTAAACGAAGGGCTTGTATGGGGCGGGAACACATTATGTGTTACATGTATCACTTATGTTGCCTACAGATATGCTACATGCAACAGACGTCATCAGTGACCGGATTTTTAACCGGCCTTACGATAGATGGTGATACGGTTTATTCCGAGCAGACGGGCGGCTTTCGCCTTGTTGCCGCCGGTTTTAATTAATGCCTTCTGAATGTCCTGAGAACTGACCTTGAGCTTCGGGGATGTCGAAGCGATTTTTTCAGCGCTCTCATCATTCCTGATTTCCGACGGAATATGTTCCAGCGCAATAACACGGCCCCGGCAAAGGACAAAGGCATGCTCAATGACATGCTCCAACTCCCTCACATTCCCGGGCCAGCGATAACTCATGAATTTCTGCAAAACCTCGTTGGATAACCCGTCAATATCTTTTTTAAACCGCTCGTTGAAAACCTCACGAAAATGGTTGATCAGAAGCGGCAGATCTTCCCGCCGGTCGCGAAGAGGCGGCAGAGGTACTTCCACGACCTTGAGACGATAATACAAATCTTCCCGGAACTCGCCATTGTGAACTTTTTCTTTCAGGTCTTTGTTGGTGCAGGTAAGAATTCTTACATCCACTTTGCGCGGGCGCGATTCTCCCACCCGCTCGATGACCTTTTCCTGCAAAACGCGCAGGAGCTTCAACTGAATCAGCGGAGATACATCGCCGATTTCATCCAGCAGGATCGTCCCGCCGTCCGCCGCCTGGAAGCGCCCCTGCTTATCATGGATCGCACCTGTAAAAGCGCCTCGGACATGGCCGAAAAGCTCGCTTTCCAGAAGGCTCTCCGTCAAGGCGGAGCAATTCACCGTGACAAAAGGATGAAAAGCGCGCTGACCGCCGTAATGAATGGCTCTGGCCACCAGTTCCTTTCCTGTTCCGCTCTCGCCGGTGATCAATACCGTTGTCTCCAGATTGGCAAGATCCTCGAGCAGCCGGTAAACATCCTGCATTTTCTTACTCTTGCCGATGATACTCTGGAATGTGTGCCTTTCGCGCAGTTCCCGTTCCAGGTCTCTCAGAAGCGTGATATCCCGGATGACCAGCATGGCGCCCATAAAACTGCCTTCCGGATCGATCAGGGGAGAACTCGTCAGACTGACCAGTTGATGGTTTCGCAGGGAATGGCTGCACTCGATCCGGTGGTCTTTAACGGTTGTTTTCCTTTCCAGGGTCTGCCGGATCACTTCGCAGCAGGATTTACTGCACGGGCCCAGCGACTCGGAGAGTTTCTTCCCGCCGATTTCGTCCGGTGAAACACCGCAGATACGCTGCATTTCACCATTGGCCAGGATGCCCCTCATCTGCGCATCCACCGTAATGATGGCATCCTTGACGCTTCTAAAAATCGCTTCCAGACGGACACGGTGTTCCGCAAGTTCTTTTTCCGCTTTTACGCGTTCCGTTATATCGCGGTTCACGGACCGGTACCCTTTGACCTGACCATTCTCATCGCGAATCAACGTTACCGAAGAATCAATCGTTCTGCGCACGCCGTCCTTTCTGATAATTTCATAAACGATATTCTTCCCGGGGATTCCCGTTTGATAAACCTGCCGATAGGCCTCCCTGACGTATCGGGTATTTTCTTCATCCAGGTAGGTGCGGTAGTTGAGCCCGATGGACTCCACACCATCCTGATCGTTTCCCCATATTTTACGGTTGGCCTTGCTGCTGAACGTCGCGTTCCCCTGCAGATCGATTTCACCAACTCCGTCTTCAATCTGATCGATGATGCTTTGTGAGTTCGTCATGTAATTCGTGAAATAGCGCGTAATCCTGTTGAGCCCGGTGATGTCGACAAAATGTCCCACATACGACGGCCCTCCATCGAGCATGACCGTCACGCCGCTCATCTGCGCTTCGACGAGGGTTTGATCCTGCTTTAAAAAACGGGTGATGGTTCCATCCGTTACCCGCATCAATTCCCCGTCCATGATTTCGCGGCTCACCGCTTGACGATCATCGGGGTGGAGAAGATCCACAAGAGGCTTCCCGGTAAGCATCTCCGGACTGTCATACCCCAGAATCCGCGACATACCGGCGTCGGCGAAAACCAGGATGCCATGCCGCAAAATAAAATGTCCCATGTGCAGAACGTCAAATTCTAAATCATCCATCATGAACCCCGAAATATTCTTTTACGCATCACATTTGCCATTGCAAAATACCGTCACAACACCGAAAAAATGCTATCACTGTAACTCTGCGGACACAATACTATTGATCCTTTTTTAGAGTGTCCTATTCGGAGACACTGGGCGCCGCGAACACCCATTAAGTTTTTTCGATGTTCAATAATGAGACACGAAGAACAGCCGCGGCAGGCGCTTAAAAAACGCCTCGCCCGCGGCTTGATGGCCGTATTTCAGCCTGAGCCGGCGCTACCGGACAGGCCTTAACCTTTCCCAGTGCTGGTTGGAGCTTTCATTGGGATTGAGGCTCGGGCTTTCCGTCACGAAATATTCACCCAGGTTGTTTGCCCAGGCATGGCCGCCCGTGGGCAGTTCCACTTCTTTGCCTGCGCGTTCATCGTAATACCGGTCGACGCCGCGGATCGTATCGCTCTGATTCCTGGCGATGCGGTCATAGGCTTGCTGTTTCTTTTCCCATTCGCGCATCTGATCTTCGCGCATCTCGCTGCCCGCTTTCGCGATCATCTGCCCGATGCGGCCGATGTGTTTCGTTCGCCGGATGTTTTGCTGGGCCAGCATTTCCTTGACGTTGACGACTTTGGCAAACCATTTCGGATTGATTCTTACGGAATAAATCATGGTTTGAAACAGTCTGGCGTTGTTATCCAGTTTTCCCTTTTCAGCGCGGAAGGAAAAAACATTGTCAATGAACCAGTAATTAATGAAGGACGGTCCCGAATAGCCGGAAGCGGGCATGTCGATGATAAACTGAGCGACGGCGGCGTAAAATTCCTCTTCCATGGATTTGCCGTTTTCGTTATAGACAATTCTCATCTTTCCCGCATGAGTTTCAGCATTCACACCCGGCTCAGGCCGGCCTCTGGTCAGTTCGGCCAGTTCCGGAACATCTTTGGTGAGAATCACTTTCATCCCCTGAGTATTTCGGCGCGCGCCGGGAATCACAATGCTTTTAAACGCCGCTTGCAGACTGACGGGTTGGGCCACCGTCGATCCGAACATCTCTGATCCGGGCGGCTTTGTTGAAAGCGTCATCCGGTTATTGGTCCAGAAATAGGTATGCGCCGGATAGAAATTCAATTCATCCGGTCCGTTGGGATTAAAAAAGCGGAAACGGGATTTGACAGGCAGAGCCGGCGTTTCCGACCATTTCACCCCGCCTTCAACCTGCCAGCCTTTGGGAATCAGCAGACTGAAGGCTACCATTCCCGTCGCCGGATCAACATACTTGTATGGAATAAAAGTCTGGACACCACCGGATGACGGACTCTTGCCGCAGGCTGTTTGCAAACTGCCGATCAACAGAATACTGATTGCCGCGGTCATGATCATTACATAAATGATATTTCGATTCCTGCGCATGTTGTCAAACCTCCCGGAGTTTCTGTGTTCATACCGCTGAACGTTTCTTTGAGAAAAGATTCATGATTCATCGTTTATGTCCCACACATACATAAAATGCCGGATGGCGATCAGGAACCGGACACGATGTTCAGCGGCCAAACAGTTCTTTTTCAATGGCGGCCATATCGCCTGATGAAAGCAGCCTAAGCGCCATCTCTTCGGCCCGGGCGGTGTCGATTCCGGCGATGGCCTTCTGGTTTTCCGCCAGATAAATCGTGTTCATGCTGACCTTCCGGATGCCGCAGCCGATCAGAAATTTCAGGTATTCCTTTTTATTGGCCATGTCGCCGCAGACGGACACGTCCCTGCCGAAAGCGATTCCCGCATCGGCCACACGCTTGATGGCACGAAGCACCGCCGGATGATGCGGAATGTAATATTCCTCCACGGCTTCGTCGGTGCGGTCCACCGCGAGCATGTACTGAACCAGGTCGTTGGTGCCGATGGAGAAGAAATCGACGATGCGGGCGAAATCTTCGATGATCTCAATGACCGCCGGCACTTCCACCATCATGCCGATCTGCGGGTGATCGTGAAAGTCGTCGCCTGATTTGGCCAGCGCTTCAATGCAGTCGCGCACAATGTTCCTGGCCTGCTGAAATTCTTCAAGAGAGCAAATGAGAGGGAACATGATTTTCAGGTCGCACCCTGCGCCCGCGCGCAGGATGGCCCGGATCTGCTGAATGAAGATGTCTTTATTTTTCAGAGAAAACCGGATGGAGCGCAGGCCCAGAAAGCTGTTGCCGCTTTTGGCCGTTTCCAGATAGCTGGGCGTTTTATCGCCGCCGATATCAAGCGTGCGGAAAGTGATGGCGCCGGAAGGCGCTCCCCGGGCGAGTTTTTTGTAAATGAAATACTGCTCCTCTTCGGTCGGAAAAGTCTGACGGATGATAAACGGAAACTCCGAGCGGTACAGCCCGATACCGTCGCAGGAGAGCTTGTTTAAAATATCCAGATCCTTGATCAGGTTGATGTTGGCCATCAAAGAAATACGAACGCCGTCTTTCGTCCGGGTGACGGACTTCATGGCCGGCGCCATTTTGACGGCCGCCGCTTCATCAATTTTATCCCGATATTCCTGTACGACGCCTCTGGACGGGTTGATGAAGATGTTGCCCAGTTCCGCATCGATCAGAATGGCGTCGCCGCCGGAGATGTTGGCGGTTTGCGGGTCGTTGACAATCACCATCGGAATTTGCAGGGAGCGTGCCAGAATGGCCACATGCGAGGCGACGCCGCCGCTTAAAAGCACAATGCCTTTGACGCCTTCCGCGGAGAGTTTGAGCAGATCCGACGGATACAGATCATGGATAATGACAATACGATTGCGCAAAGGCGGCAGTTTCGCTTCTTTGCCGGCCAGGTTGCGGATGATGCGTGTGGCCAGGTCTTCAATGTCGTGGGATTTCTCCCGGATGTAAGGCTCGGAGCTGGCCTGGAAGCGGGCGATGTATTTTTGCGCGACGGCAATCACGGCGTCCGGCGCGTTTTTCTTTTTCTTTACAAGCGACGTCATACCCTCTATGAAGCTCGGGTCCTTCAAAATCAGCAGATGCGCCGTAAAGATCATGGAGGCGGCATCGCTTAACCTGTCTTCCACCGCCTTCTGCAGCGTTTCCAGTTCGGTTTCGGTTTTTTTAAGAGCGTTTTGCAGATCGATCATCCTGTATTTTTGATCAAAGCGCTTCCGGGCCAGTTCCTGAAACCTTTCTACATCCAGCGCCGGCACTGCTTTTGCGTACGCATACCCGCGCGAGGCGGCTTTGCCTTTGAGGAAGACCGAATCAAGATGCTTCTTCGCGTTGCGGCCCGGCTCGGCCGATGCGCTGTGCTGCAGCAACTGGATAATCCGGACGTTCTCCAGAACCGTTGCCAACTGGGAGGCCACAACCTGCAATGTCTTCAGGTCATTGTTTTCGAACGGATTGACGCCCTTGCGCTGGAGCGTCATGACGCCCAGAGGGCCGGAACCGCTGATGATCGGCACCGACAGAAACGATTTGTAGCGCTCCTCGCCACTGCCTTTGAAATAACGGAATTGAGGATGTGTAAAACCGTCACTGAGCAGAACCGGTTCATGGGTTTTAAAAACCGCGCCGGCAATGCCTTCACCGCTTTTGAGCCGGATCTTTCCAATCATGCTCTTTTTCAAGCCTGTGTTGGCCTGCAAGACCAGTTCGCTTTTTGCCTCATCGTAAATGAAAACGGAACACACATCCGCATGCATATGACCGGCAACCGTGACAACAATTTTATTAAGCAGTTTTTCAATGGTGGAACTGTCTTTGAACACCCAATCAAGCTGGCCGATTTCCAGGAGCAGGTTCAAGTGATCCATGGGCTGAGCTGTTTTTTTTCCTGATTTCTGATGCATGGTTCTTTCTTCAGCAGCGTATTTTGATGAAGATTTTTACAGTCGATAATCTATCATGTTATCGAAATTTGGGAAACAGCTATATCTTCCGGAATGACGGCCATTAACAAAACCTGCTTTTTTATGATGAGTTATGGTAGTATTCCTGAAATGAACAGAACAAATTTGTTCCGTCGTTCATTCACTATAAATTTAAAAACCTATTAAAAACAGGTGTTTTAAAAATATTATTCCATGGCACGATCATTGCCATAATCAGATCGTAAGGAGAAATATCATGAAACTCGTCATAGCCATTGTTCGACCCGACAAAATCAAAGATGTCAAGGATGCTTTGCTCGAAGCCAAAGTCGGCAAGGTAACGGTATCCAATGTGATTGGCAGCGGAGCTCAGGCCGGCCGGATTGAAGATAACGAAGGGAATCCGACCGGGGGAGAGCTGATGGGCCGGGTGCGCTTCGAAATCGCCGTCAATGACGACTACGTCAAACCCACCGTGCAGGCCATTATTAAAGGATCGCGCACGGGAAATATCGGCGACGGCAAAATTTTCATTATTCCGCTGGACGAATGCATCCGCATCCGCACCGGCGAAATGGGACGCATGGCCATCGGATAAAAGGGAGCCCCTCAAGCAAGTGAACGCGCATTACTTTCAACATGTACCCTTTGAAGATCTCGGCAGCATCCGCTTCTGGCTGATGTCGGCCGGTTATGAAATCACCTGCACGCCGTTTTTCGGGTCGGCGGATCTGCCCGATCAAAATGATGTCGATTTGCTGATTGTGATGGGCGGCCCCATGAGCGTGAACGATGAAGAGACCTGCCCCTGGCTTGCCGCCGAAAAGCAGTTCATCCGCAAAATGATCGAGTCCGGCAAATCCGTTTTGGGAATCTGCCTGGGCGCGCAGTTGATTGCCAGTGCGATGGGGGCAAAAGTCTATCCGAACAAAACAAAGGAAATCGGCTGGTTTCCCATTCAGGGCCTTCCTTCAAAGGATGGTTCGGTTTTCAGTTTTCCCTATTCGGCGGACGTTTTCCACTGGCATGGAGAAACCTTTGATCTGCCGGACGGCGCCTTTCATCTCGCCAGAAGCAAAGCATGTGAACATCAGGCCTTCCAGCTTGGCCGGTCGGTCATCGGACTGCAGTTTCATCTGGAAACCACGCCGCCGTCGGCGATAGATCTTGTTTCGCACTGCCGGGATGAACTGGTTGCCTCCCCGTTTGTTCAAACCGAATCGGACATCCTCGCCGCCACGCCGGAAAAGTACCGGCATGCCAATCACCTGATGGACCGGGTGCTTTCCTTTTTGACAAAGAAGGCCTGACGCGTTGAAATGAACTTTCGCCGTTAACGGGAAACGGCCGCTATTTGGGCCGCCTTTCGTCAATGTCGCCGGGATACATCATCGCCCCCGGCCCCCGCTCGCGTGTGCGGATGCGGACGACATCTTCAACCGGCGTTACAAAAATAATCCCGTCGCCCGTTTCGCCCGTGTAGGCCGATTTCAGAATCGCTTCGATGGCCGCCTCCAGGTTGCGCTCGTTTAAAACGATATTGATCTGTATTTTGGGAAGCAGGTTAACCTGATACGTTCCGGCGCGACCCACCAGTTGAACGCCGCCCTGGCGGCCGTGGCCCCGCACCTCGAACATACTCATGCCCACAATGCCTATTTCATTCAAACCGTCCATCACATCGTTGACTTTATCTTCACGAACAATCGCTTCGATTTTTTTCAGCATACCTTTTCTCCTCTAAAATATTTCTATCAGTAGGATCTCTCGCCGTGAGAACTGATATCCAGCCCCACTTCTTCTTCAATCGGGGTCACGCGTAAACCGACGCTCACATTCAGCAGTTTGGCCAGCACATACGTCATACCGAAGGAGAAAGCGATTGTCACAAGAATGGCTATAATCTGAATACCCAGTTGAGAGGGATTGCCGAAAAACAGGCCGTTGGCGCCGTCGGCGTTGACGGCCACGGTAGCGAACAGTCCGGTGGCCAGCGTGCCCCAGGTGCTGGCCATGCCGTGACAGGCCCAGACATCCAGAGATTCATCGAGCTTCCGCCGCTCACGGAAACGGATCGCATAGTAGGACAGAGGCGCAGCCACGGCCCCGACCACCATCGCCGCCAGAGGCGTAATATAGCCGGAGGCGGGCGTTACGGCGGCCAGCCCCACCACCATGCCCGTGGCAATGCCCAGCGTACTGGGTCTTCCGTCCAGCCAGGAAAGCAGCATCCAGACAAGACCCGCGGTCGCCGCCGACGTGTTTGTGGTCACCAGGGCGTTGACCGCCGTGCCGTTTGCCGCCAGGGCGCTTCCGGCGTTAAAGCCGAACCAGCCGACCCACAAAAGTCCCGTACCCAGAACGGTCAGGGGAATATTGTTAGGCTCCATCGGGAAACTGCCGTGGCCTTTGCGCGGGCCGATCACCATGGCGAAAGCCAGCGCCGAAAAACCTGCGGCGATATGCACGACCGTGCCGCCTGCAAAATCGAGAACGCCCATTTCTTTGAGCCAGCCTCCCTGACCCCAGACCCAGTGGCACAGCGGATCATAAACCAGCGTCGCCCACAAAAGACTGAACAGCAGAAAACTTTTGAATTTGACCCGTTCCACGAAAGCGCCGGTAATGAGCGCCGGCGTGATGACGGCAAACATCATTTGAAAAGCGGCAAAAAGCTGATGAGGAATGGTTTTTGCGTAAGTGGGATTGGGCGCGGCCCCCACTCCCGTAAATCCCAGAAAATCCAACCCGCCGATCAACCCTTTAATATCCGGACCGAAGGCAAACGTGTATCCGAACAAAACCCACTGCACTCCGATCAAGGCCATAAAAATATAGCTGAGCGTTAAAGTGGATAGTACGTTTTTACGCCGGACCATGCCCCCGTAAAAAAACGCCAGAGCCGGCGTCATTAAAAGAACAAGAGAACAACACACGAGGATCCAGCCGGTATCCCCCGCACTGATTTGAGCACCCATTCTATTTGTTTTCCTCCGATCACGGTAAATGGACAAAAGTTAGCAATTACCTTGCCACAATTCATTGAACAATAAATTCAGCAGGTTGAAAAATTGACGTGCGAACAATAATGTGCAGATTTGTGCATCACGCCGGAAATTGAAACATATTTGTGGCGCCTGCCGGCCCCTTTATCTTCAGGAGGGAGCAGGCGCTTCTCCTTAAATTCCTGCACTGTTACCTTGACTTCCCGGCTGTTTATGCCTAAAAAGTATCCATCTACGCCACGAATACACTTTGCTGCAGGTTGTCTCCATTGCGGTCTTCTATGAATTTTACGGGTAAAAAAAGATAAACCAGTGGCTCCGATTCCAGAGCATCTCGGAACCGTCACCCATTGATTCTATCCGTTTGATTTTCATGACGGGTCTGCGTCGGAGGTAAGGCGGCAAAACAATCATCAATGACCCTGATCATCAAAAGAGCAAACCGGAGGAACTTTTTATGGACAAAAGGAAATGGACATTTATGGTTTATATGGCAGGCGACAACAACCTGTCATCGGCGGGAGACACGGATCTGGCTGAAATGCGCTCGGTCGGATCCACCGGAGACGTAAACATCGTCGCCGAGTTCGACAATGAAGGAGACCGCGGAACCAGCCGTTACCTGATTCAGAGCGGCGGACTCAATGAACCAAAGGTTTCTCTGGGGGAAACGGATTCAGGAGCCCCCGGCGCACTGCTGGACTTTGTGGAGTGGACGGCAAAGAATTATCCGGCAGAGCGGTATGCGCTCGTTTTGTGGAATCACGGGGGCGGATGGGAGCCATCTGAAATGGATCGCATTGCCCAAAAAGTCGGAGCCCGCAGTTACAGTGTCCGGGAGGCCGGTGAGCGTTCGGCCAGTCCGGCGGGCAAACTGTTTTTCCGAACCTCTCTGGAAACTATTTTTAAACTCCGCAATCCGAAACAAAGGGCCATCTGTTCCGACGATGGAAGCGGCCACTCTCTGGACACGGTAGAACTGGGTAAAGTGCTTGCGCAGGTTTATAAAATACTCGGGAAACCGCTCGATATTCTGGGAATGGATGCCTGCCTCATGAGCAATCTTGAAGTTGCCTGCCAGGCCCGGCGTTACGCTCAGTACATTGTGGCCTCGGAAGAAAGCGAACCCGGCGAAGGCTGGCCATACGATCTGGTGTTGAAAAAACTTGTGGAGTCTCCTCAACTGCCAACGGCAGATTTTGCGTCAAACATTGTTCGCGTCTACATCAAATCTTATAAAGACCGGAATTACAAAGGGGCTGTTACGCAAACGGCCATCGATCTTGCCAAAATGAATCTCCTGACCGATCCTTTGGATCAGATGGCGGAAAGCCTGCTCAGGGCGATGCCACGAGTATCCACCAGTATCTGGAATGCCCAGAGAAAAGCCGCCCGCTTCTGGCATAATACGCTCTGGGATATTGCGCAGTTCTGCGAGGAGCTGGAAAAGGAAAAAATAAATAAGCAGATCACCGAAGCGGCAAAACGTGTTCAGGCGGCGCTACAACCGGGCGACGGCGGATTTGTTCTTGCCGAATCCCACGCCGGACCGGGCGTGGAACGCTGCGGCGGAATCTCCATCTATCTTCTGCCGCCTTTGAGCGATCTTTCCCCTTATTATAAGGATCTCAAATTTGCAAAGGACCACCGCTGGCTGGAGATGCTTAAAGCTTACCATTCAAATTAATCATAAACCGGAGCTGTCGCTGATGGAGGAACCATGAACGGCAAAGACACGTATCAAGCAGTTGCACAGGCATATGCAGAAGGCGTCAGGGGGCTTTCAGCACCATCGGGGGCAACGGTTCGCGAAAGGGGAAGCGTGCAGACTTTTTCTTCTTTCGAGGAGTTCGCGAAACAGGCGGAAAAGCTATCGGCAGTTTCCGATCACCTTGCAAGCGTAATTTCCGGACAACTTGCAGATGCCGATTCCCGCATCTCCATGGACGCCTCCATCCGCATGCTGGCCAAAGCCCTGACCGATCTGGAAATCGGCGGGCACCTGCTTTCCGCGGCGGAAGATGAAATCAATAAAGTTCATTTTAACAAAAGCCGGAAAGCCGTGCGAGGCGCCGGCGCCAAAGGAGGCAGTGAGGAATATTTGAAGATTCTCCTGGCGGAAACCGGCGCGCCGCTGAAACGAGCTGTCCGTACAGGCGGTCCGCCGAATATTGATTCAGCCCGCATCCAACTTTCTGCCGGTATCACGGATTCCCTGCTGCTCATTTCCGAAAAAGCGGCAAGTGTTGCCCAATCCTCACTGGGCGGTCTGGTGGGACTGGGGGCGGGAGAGCTGGCACAGGCGGTCGGAACCCTGGGAAGTAATATTGCGGGAATACTGGGACAGGCGGAAAGAATTTCTCACCTCTATGAACTGTTCCGGAACTTTATCGGCAAAGTCTACGAGGCTCTGGCATCGCTTGTGGGCGAGGCTCTTATGCAAAAGGCGGGGCGGAAAATCGTCGAATGGTTAAGCGAACTCAAAGAAGGAAAATATATTGCCGAAATAGTGGAAGCCCTTTATCAGACCGGCCAGACCAGAGAAACGTTAAACAAATTGGTCGGAGAAAGTCCGGCGCCGCTTGATCAATTCACGTCAACCATTCAGAAGGTCGCAATCTTAAAAGACGGTTATGGAAAGCAGGCAAAGCTTGCCGAAAAGCTTTTAACGGGCCTGAAATTTATCGGAGGATTATCGGAAAATGTTTTACCGCAGGCCAGACTGATTTTGGCGGCCGCTTACATCGCCATCGGAGGCTATGTAGTTCTGGCCGGCGCCGACTACGTCGATTCGCCGCGGATCAAGTGGATGGACCGTGTGTCCGGCGTCCGCCGGACGGTGGAAAACGACCTGCAAGGCGTTTGAAAAAGGTAATAAGGATAATACTCATGGATGTGAAAGACTATCGTGAATTCGTGCTCGTCGCGGATGACGTGGAAAAAAATGAAAGCGGACTTCAGCAGTTCACTGTTTCCGTTTTTTCGTCTCCCGCCGGCGAAGGAGAAAGAGACCGGCGCCACGTCCCGGTCGACCTGAAGGCGCAACTGGGAAAACTCGAAAGGCGCGCGCTGGAGATGGATAAAATCATAACCCTTGGCGAAGCGCTGGCGGATCTGCTCCTGCCGGACAAAACACGCGGCCTGTTTGTCCGTAGTCTGGACAGGCTCGGGCCGGAGGATGGGCTTCGTCTGAGGCTTCGCCTGGCCCCGGAGCTGGCCGACATCCCCTGGGAGTACATGTACATCCAGCGGGGAAACGGCGAAAAGGATACGACCGGGTTTTTGGCACTGGACCCGCGTATTTCCGTCGTACGACACGAAGCTGTCCCGGTCGGTGTAGATATGGATACAAAACCGCGGTCTCGTCGTCTCCTCCTGGCCCTGGCCAGTCCCGCAGAGGCAGGCTGCGACAGCCTGGATCTGGACAGGGAACTAAACAATATGAAAAAAGCCCTTGCGGGTGTTAAAGGAATCGAACTGGACGTTCTCGAAAACGCGACCCTCGAAAGATTGGACGAAAGCCTGTTTCGGAATGCGGACATCTTCCATTTTGCCGGCCATGGAAACTTCAGGCAGACAGGATTCGGACAGAGCTTCGCCTCGAAACTTGGCTACGGTGAAATCCTGCTCGTTGCCCGGGACGGCGGTGCAATCCCGTTGCCTGCCGATCAGATGGCAGTCAATTTGCGGGGAAAAGGGATACAACTGGTCGTCCTGGGCGCCTGCGAGACCGGTCGGCGCGACGGGCAAAATGTCTGGAGCGGCGTGGCGGCAGCATTAATGGAGGTGGGTATTCCGGCGGTGCTCGCCATGCAGTACAAAATCTGGGATGATGCCGCCATCGCTTTCAGCCGCAGTTTATATCAGGCCCTGTCCGGCGGACTGTCGCTGGATCAGGCGGTTTCGGCAGGCCGACTGGCCGCTTTCAACCTGTGCCATTCCAGCCGCGGGGATCTGGACCTCGGCTGTTTCTGGCAGGACTGGGGGGCGCCGGTCTTTTATCTGAGATCGGATCGCAGTTTCTTTCTGACCGGCACGGCAAATGCCGATGAGCGCAAGGCTCTGGTGGAAGGTCCCCGAACGGTCGTCAGCCACCGCTTTACGGAAATCGGTTCACAGGGGAACTACCGGGGTGTTGAGGCGGGGGTGATCCAGGGAGGCAAAATCGAGTCTCATCTTGAAGTAGACCGGATGAAAGGAACGGTCAACCAGGTAACCGCAGATTCGGTAACCGGCGGCACGATTTCCGCAACCGGAGAAGCCGGAACCCTGGATGGCAACTGGACAAGCGTGAGTGCTAAAACCTTTGGCGGGAAACTGCCTCAAACCGAACCCAACCATGCTGAATCGCCTGCAAAACAGGAATCCGTCTGTCCCGGCTCTCAGCGGCCTGTACAGGCCGGCTCGAAATTCTGTTCCGGTTCCGGAACGCAGGCTCCTTCCGGCGCATCAGCCCAGACGCTGGACTTCTCCGAATACATCGCTGAACGTACGCGGAATTTTACCGGCCGCGACTGGGTCTTTGCGGAGATAGATTCGTGGCTGGCCCAACCCGATGCACCGCGTTTCTTTATTATTACCGGAGAGCCCGGCATCGGCAAAACGTCCATTGCCGCCCGTTTGACTCAGATACGGCCTGTAGGCGCTTATCATTTCTGCATCAACCGCAAAGCGGATACGATCAATCCCTTTCTTTTTGCCCGGTCGATTTCACAGCAGCTTTGTAGCTTTGACGGATTTGCAGCCGGCATTTTAAAAGACGGCAATATCAATCTGTCCTCCGTTCAGAATATTCAGGCCAATTACGGCCAGGCCATCGGCAACAAAATTGAGACGCTGGTGGTCAATGCCCCCTCTGCGTCTCTGGCCTTTACCCACGCGGTGACCGAACCGCTGAAAGCGCTCTATGCCGGCGGATTCAATTTGCCCGTTGTCATTCTGGTGGATGCCCTGGATGAAGCCGTGCAGCATAAAGGCCCGGAAACCATTGTCGATCTTCTGGCGAATTCAGGCGATCTGCCGAACCCCGTCCGGTTTGTATTGACCACGCGTCCGGAAGGCGCGGTGCTGAGGCATTTCGAGCAGTGCAAAATTCCGAACTTGCTGCTCAATGCGAGTCGTCCCGAGAATCTTAAGGACATCTCCGCCTATATTCAAACGCAGCTCAATCTTTTACCGTCGCTTGGCGAGCGGTTGAGTGAGCAAAAAATGCCGCAGGACGAATTCATCCGGCGTATCACGGAAGGCAGCCGGGGGAATTTTCTTTACGTGGTCTGGCTTTTACCCGCCATTGCGGCCGGAACGCAACGTTTCGATTCCCTCGATGCGCTGCCTCAGGGACTTGACGGAATTTATCGGGAATTCCTGCGCACGCGTAAACTGGGCAACGAAGAAAAGTGGCGAAATTGCTACAGGCCTTTGCTGGGGCTGCTGGCGGCGGCGCGGGAGCCCCTGACGCGCAACCACCTGGTGAAATTTACGGCGTATGATGCTCAGACCGTCAGAGATTTTCTGGACGATATCAGGCAATTTCTGGATCCTGCCGGCTTCGGGCAGGACCGCTTTCAGCTTTATCATCGATCCGTCACGGACTTTTTGACGCAGGAAGCGAGGGCTCAGGAGTTCTGGATTGAGCTTGCCGGTGTTCACGGAAAAATAATCGGCTACTACACAGGACTGCCGGCTTGGGACAAATGCGATGTATACGGTTTCCGGCAACTGATCAATCATCTGCACACCCGGCTCGATCTGGAAAAAGACCCCGCCGAACGCAAAAAGCAAGTCCGGGAGTTGTTCTCCGTTATCCTGAACAGGGATTTTCGCTCCGCACAGATGAAGAAACTGGATGATCCCAGGACCACGCTGGCCGATCTGAGAACTGTCCTCGACATTGCTCTGGAAATGGACGAAATTGTTGCGATGCTCGGCTGCATTGGCGCTTATCGCGACACCCTCCGTCAATTCAGCATTGTCTGGGTTGTGTTTGAAGCCTTGCAGGCCGGGGATTTCGATCGGGCCCTGCAGGCGGCTTCCTTTTATGAATCACTGCCGGAATGGTCCGGCATTCTGTATGACTATCTGGCCTGGGAGGCCGCGGAAGACAATCAGGCGGACATTGTTGCGCGTATCCGGAAATCATCCAAAGTGCTGGCTGTAATACAGACTCAGGATCTGCATGACGCCCTATGGGTTCGGATTGCCCGCACACTGGCGAAGACAGATAAGGCGCCGCAGTCGGCCATAGACTGGCTGACCAGGTTCAATCCGGGAAAAGACGCCGAGTTACTGCTCAAGTCCCATGAAGCGCCTCAACCCCTCGATCCGGCGGATCTGGAACAGATGATCAATCAACTGAAGCCGCGATTGCAGTATCTGGAGCAAATGATTGGAAACGGACGGGCCGAGGGCGCGGCTGAATATTCCTACGGCGACGAAATAGGCGCCGGGGACTTTGCCGGCGAATTGAAGGAGATGCTGCAGAAGATTGCCGCACACCCCGAGGGCCGGGAATTTATGGATCGGGCGCTCAAAGCGGTTTTAATGAATCCCTATCCCCGCTACCGCGAT
Organism: Smithellaceae bacterium; assembly: GCA_963682105.1. GTDB lineage: Bacteria > Desulfobacterota > Syntrophia > Syntrophales > Smithellaceae > UBA8904. The sequence continues at coordinate 3,495,372 of OY821638.1, read as the reverse complement.
ATCCTTTTAACCGCCGTTGCCATCGCCTGTGCGGCGGTTCCCGACCGCTTCTGGGTCCGGGAAAGATTTCAGCGGATGCTCGCCATCGTTTTGGATCGGGAAGGCATCAGTTTTACTTTCGATTTGCCTTTCATGCTGCTGACGGCGGCCGGGCAACGGAATATTCCCGACCAGGGACTTTCTGCGTATCTGGAAACAGCCTATAAAACCTCCGACCGCTGGGGAACGGAAGTTCGCGCCCAGAGCGCCTATGCGGCCGCTTTGTTTTCTGTGGGGAAGGTTGATGATGCATTGCAGGCCCTGGTTGCCGCCGACCGGCATAATATCGGCATGGCGGGCTATTCGACCCTGACGCTGTTATCTCTGGCGGACCGGTGTCACGAATTCGGCCATCGGAACATGATCAACGCCTGTATCTGGGGACCGAAGAATGACATTGCTCTGCTGGAGGGAGCCATGGCTGTTGCACAAACCGTCCAGGATCCGAATTTTCGGGAAGACCGGATGACTCTGGTCAAGGCTTACTGCGATTGGTCGAATATGCCGGATTCCGCCATCCAGGAACATCGGATAAAACAGCTTTTAGGATTCCTGTCGCCGCACACGTCTCTGGATCCGGAGGCATCTCTGGAATATATTCTGTGGATGCCTTTGCACTACCCGATGTTTCTGGACCATGATGTCCGAATGGCTTTCCTGGCGCATGCCGCCGCCCGCTCTTCCTGGCCGCCGGACAGGCCCAAATGGAATATATTGAAATTACTGCTGCCGATGGCCCTGGGCAATGCCACCACGCTGGACGCCATTCTGGGGAGGATGATTCGGCTCCGCATACATTCCCTCAGTGACGATGAAATCTCTGAGGCGATCACCATCTGCGCGGCGTCTCTCACCGGCGGCCGGCCGTGGGAATTCGGGCAGTGGCGATAAACCGAATACGCCTTCGCAGCCGGCGTGGATGACAGGGATCGACGCCGGTCATGCAAAGGAACGCTTGCTGCGATTTTACATCACAGTCGTTTCCAGCAGATAAGCCGTAGCATAAACGGCCAGCGGCACCGCGCCTACGATTGCTTTTTCCCACGGTTCATGTTTTCCTGCCAGCAGGGTTTCATTGAGTTTGTCGATGACTGCGTCCATGGAAAAAATCCCCCGCACCGCACCTTTTGATTTGGGAGCCTCCACCTTCCGGATATACTGGATGTAAGGGGTGGCCATGGACGTAATCTCCAGGGCGTACGCTTCGGGTTTTTTCGGGTTGGATTTAAGTTTGTTCTTGAAGTCGTTATAGGAAACCCGACTGATTTTAAACGCCGGTTTATCATAAACGTAGTGACTGGCGAATTTTTCAAAAAAGACGTGATCGACATACGGGAAGGCCGGATAGTTGCCCGTGTGATGAGGCGCCGTCAGATCCTCCAGAAAATGAGCCGCCACTCCCAGATAGAAAAGCTTTTGATCGTCGGATCCGGCGCGCATCGCCTGATCGTAATATCGTTTGAAATTCATAACCGCATGCTCCTGAATGTCCTCGTCGTCACCGTATAATGCCTTCTTGCGCTCTTCCATGAACGCGAGCACCGGCTCGGAAAACTGATTGACCAGAAAATTTCCCGGTTCGCCGGAAGCGGTTTTCCCGTAAAAATGGCCTTCAAAAATCAAATCCGACATATCGCTTTTGGGCTCGTCGGGATAGGTGCAGTAACGGTGAATGACGTCGGCAATGCCGGGGTCCATTCCCAGCAGCGCCATGGCTTTGTCGGTAATGAACTCATGGGTGTTGGGTTCCGCACCAGTCATCGGCCGGTATTGATTGTAGGCCTGATGGCTCAGGTTGATCAGTCTGTCGACATCTTTTTCAACGGCCGCGTTTCCCGCCCTGTCGCAGTTGTCGCGTAACAGACATCGTTTGGCGCCCCGGTCCATTCCGGCGGGACTTTTTCGAGTGCGCCGTGCATCCTTTTTTGCGATGTCGGCTTTTTTCAGTCTGGAAACGATATCGTTGCATTCCTTCACGCTGGCTTTGAGGTTTGCAACGGACCTGTCGTCGAGTTTCATTCCGGCTTTTTTAGGCATGCTGTCCTCCTTTAGAGTGATATGGACACGGTCAAACCGTGCAGTATGAAAACGCCGTCTTCCGCGGCGCGGTATGGGATGCTTTGAGGAATCACTGATTGTTTGTTAACGCGCTCATTTTTATCACGATGTGGATACGAAGTCAACCGGCCGTCAACCGGCAGGCAGGTTCCATTTGACACGTCGGTGCAGTGCTGGTAAAAAAGTTAAGAGATGATGGTGATCAGAAAAAACGGAGATCGTAACCAACCATGAACTGGACCGGGAAAAAAGTGGCGCTGGCTTTGGGCGGCGGCGGGGTGCGCGGAATGGCGCATATCGGGGTGCTTGACGTGCTGGAGCGCGAAGGCATCGGCATTGACCTCATAGTGGGAACCAGCGCGGGCGCTTTAATCGGCGGCGCTTACGCAGCGGGCATGACGGTGAAAGACATCACAGCCCGGGTTGACGCCTACCTCGAAAGCCCAGAGTTTCATGAATCGGACATCAAATCCATCGGTCTTTCATTTTCGCCGGCGCCAAAAACCTTCCTGCAGAAAATACAGATCTACGCCAGGAACCCTTATTATCTGGCCCGTGCGTTCCTCAAACCTTCCATCCTTCCTCCGGAAGATTTTCAAACGCTCATCAACTATCTCCTGCCCGACATCGACATCCGCGACACGCGCCTGCCTTTTCGCGCCGTGTCCACCGATCTCATCACGGGCCGTCAAATCGTATTGACCGAAGGCCCGTTGCGCCGGGCGGTGCTGGCCAGCAGCTCTGTTCCCGGAGCGGTGGAACCTGTCCGTCTGGGTAATTGGTTGCTGGCCGACGGCGGCGTCACCAGCCTGGTTCCCGTCCATGCCGCGCGCGAGGCGGGGGCGGATGTAGTCATCGCCGTCATGGTCGACCGCGATCTGCCGGCCGACGCCGGCATCGATACAGCCAAGGACGTGATGTACCGGGCGGGTGAAATTACAGCCAACACGCTGGAGGAGGCTGAGCTGAAAGACGCAGACGTGGTGATCCGCCCCGCCGTAGGCGATATGCACTGGTCGGATTTCAGCCGGGCCCGCGACCTCGCGGCTATCGGTGAAGAGGCCGCGTGCAGGGCGCTTGCCGACATTCAGGCGTCGCTTCCTTTGTCCCGGCGGCTTTCACGCCTTGCCGGACGCCTGCTGGCCGCATCGAAATTCAAGAAATCTTAAATATTCACGGCACATCGAGAAATCCTTTTTCGCCGGAGAGGTAATCGAGAAGGAGTTCGTCCTGCGCATCGAGTTCATAGGCGCGGTCGATATTTTTCCGGTAGGCGCTTTCGTCTTTTTTGGCCCGGTAAGCCTGAGCCAGGCGGACATAGGCCTGGGTGTTAAGCGGTGTGAGCCGTCCGGACTTCTCCAGCATTGCAATGGCCAGATCAATATCCCCGCCCACGAAAGACGGCGTCAACAGATGGAAGCAGCCCAGCCCGTAGAGCACCTCGGCGGATTCGGGCATCAGTTTTCTTGCTTCCCGGAAATGGCCGGTGACTTCAAAATAAGCGGGAATGGCCAGAAGCCAGTTCCGGGGCGCCGTAAATCCTCTGGCGCCCGCCGCCAGCACCAGAGACGCCATGTAATGATATTTCGAAAGGTGCTTCTTTTTCCCGATCAGTTGCCGGGCCAGAGCGTGGGCCTGGCTGAAATCCTTCAGCAGATAACACTGGTGTCCCAGAACAAAAAGCGCCGGATAGAAGTCGGGGTGCGACTGCAACGCACCGTTTAATACGGCACGGCCCTGCCGGTGCTGATGTTCCCGCATCAGGAGAATACCCTGCAGCAGCTTGACAGCCGGTGAATCGGGCGGTATTTTTCCGGACTCGGCCCAAAGCTTTTTGAGGCCGGCATGATGGTACTGCCGGTAGTAAATCAATGTCAGCATATAGACATCCTGTTCGGACTTCTTTTCTTTGCCCTCCAGCGCCGCGACGGCGGAAGGCGAAAGCGACACCGCCTCATCCGTCAGCGTTTTCCAGTCCGCGCCGTATGCGGAAACGGCAAGCAGACAGGAAAAGACAACCATCACAAAAAATATTTTCATAAAAAATTATATTTCAGAATTCAATCATTGAACATCAGTATCGCTTAATCAATGTGTCTTGTAAAGAAAAACGTCCTTCATTTCCTTCATTTCTCATTGACACGGAAATGCGATTTCCTTATAGTTTACTAATTGCTCTATGCCGCTACGATTTGGAGACTGACATGCCGCTGCATCGTTTACTGCGCAGATTTTTACCCGGCAAAAAACTCGACGAGATTTCCGACATAGAAAGCTGGCGGGTATACTACATTCGCCTGATGCTGCTCATCAGCATCTTAGCCCTTCCCGTCGGACTTCTCTTCTCCTTTCCGACCTACGTTTCGGAACACCACTACGGCATGATTATTTTTCATGTCGCCTTCATCGTCCTGATGGCCGCCGTTTTGTGGCTGGGCGATAGACTTCCTCAAGTGCACATTTTTTTTCTGATCATTTACGGCATGACGCTGACCATTCTTGCGGTCCTCGGCCCTTATTATGCGCGTCCGGCCTGGCTGATCATGTGTGTCCTCACCGCCGCTTTTTTATTCGGCGGACAAGCCGCCATCGCCATGGCTGTTCTCAATGCCGCCGTCCTCATGATCTTCTATGCCTATGCGCCGCCTTTCCTTTCAGCCTGGACGGTGGTGCATCAGGAGCCTCTCGGCAAGTGGTTGATGTTCTGCGGCAACCTGACACTGCTGTCTCTGATATCGACATTGCCGGCCACTTTTCTGATTAACCGCATGAACACGCTCCTCTTGAAAGAAAAGAATCTGAGCCGTCAACTGACAACGGAAAGCCAGGACCTGCAGACGATCAATGCAAAGCTGGAAAAAGAAATTTCCGAACGCATGCGGGCTGAGGAAGAAAACAAGCGTCTTCAAACCGAACTGGTTCAGATTCAGAAAATGGAGGCCATGGGCACGCTGGCCGGAGGCATCGCCCACGATTTCAACAACATCCTGTCGGCCATCATCGGATACGGGCAACTCGTACAGGCCGACCCGGCCCTGACTGACAAATCGGCCCAAAACCTTGAAAAGCTCCTGAAGGCCGGTGAGCGGGCCCGCTTGCTGGTTCAGCAGATTCTAACCTTCAGCCGTAAGGTCGACACCTCCGTCGAACCGCTGGATCTGGCCGACAGCATATCCGACGCCCTCCTGATGATGCGATCTCTGATTCCGGCCAACGTGAAACTGCAAAAAATTCTTACAGAGTCCTGTACGGTCAAGTCGAGTTCAACGTATATCCATCAGATCCTCATGAACCTGTGCACAAACGCCATCCACGCCATGGGCCCTGACGGAGGCATTCTGGATATTGAACTCGCCGGCGTCACCCTGAGCCCGGCGGAAGCATCGGTTTTGAAACTTTCCCCCGGCGGCTATGCCAGAATTTCGGTTCACGACACCGGCTGCGGCATCCCCTCCGGCATTATCGACCGGATTTTCGAACCCTACTTCACGACCAAAGGCATGGGATCGGGCACGGGGCTGGGCCTGTCAGTCGTTCACGGCATTGCCCAAAGCCACCAGGGCGCCGTCACCTGCCAGAGCACTCCGGGCCGGGGCACAACCTTCACTCTTTACCTCCCCCGAATCGAAAGCGCCGCCGTCAGCAGGGAAAGCATGGCGGAAAACGAAGTTCCGGCCGGAACCGAAACGATTCTTTTTGTCGACGACGAAGCCATGCTGGCGGATACATCCGGCCAGATATTGAGCACACTGGGATATTATGTTGTGGCAAAGACCAGCAGCCCTGAGGCGCTGAAACTTTTCAGCGAAACCCCCGACCGCTTCGACGCGGTCATCACCGATATGGCCATGCCGCATCTCACAGGCGACAAGCTGGCCCGCAAGATTCTTGATATCAGGCCCGACATGCCGATCATCATCTGCACCGGTTACAGCGAATACATCTCCAATTCCGGCGCGCTGCAACTGGGCATCCGGGATTTCCTGATGAAACCTTACACCATCGACGAGCTCGCCGGCGCTCTACGGCGCGCCCTGGACGGCAAATCTTATCCGGAGAAGCGCGGCGTATCATCCGGATCACACTGAGAGGCATTTGTGTTTAAATCTTTTCTGTCCGTTCTGCTGATCTTGCTGATCGCCGCCGGCTTTGCGCAGGCGGATTTTTATAAATGGGAGGATGAAGACGGCAACCTGCACATTACCGATTATCCGCCGCCTTCAAAATCGTCGAAAAAATTGAAGGTTCATGAAACGGATTCCAATGCCGCCAGGACGCCCGCGGCTCCAACTCAAAAAGCGGAGCCGTCGCCCCGCGCCGCAAGCGCCGTCGACCGCCCGAAAACAAAAGCGGCGCACGAAGTGATCCTGTACACGACCAGTTGGTGCCCCTACTGTAAAAAGGCCAAGGCTTTCTTTGACGCCAGGGGCATCCCCTACACGGAATATGACGTTGAGAAAGACGGTGAGGCGGCCAGAAGAAAAACGGAACTCGGCGGCAGCGGCGTTCCTTTCGCCGTGGTCAACGGCGAGCGCGTCAGCGGATTTTCTCCTGCGCAGTATGACGCGGCGCTGAAGAAAAACGAGTGAACCGGACATGATCATTATTGACATTTTGTGTCTTTCACCGTTATAGTTCCGAGAGCTTTGCATAACTACATAAAGCCAACAATATTGTCATTCCCGCGCATGCGGGAAGCCAGTATTATCAATTGCTTCCTAGATTCCCGCCTGCGCGGGAATGACGAAGAAAAAGCATTTTTCAAAGGTCTCAGTCCCGGCCTGCAAAACCGGCGAACACCGGCCGGAAAAGGAGTTTTCATGAGCACACCGTTAGGAATTGCAATGTCCCAGGGGAAGGAAATTCCGCTTCTGTCCAATATGGCCAACCGCCACGGGCTGATCACCGGAGCCACCGGCACGGGCAAAACCGTCACGCTGCAAAAAATGGCGGAATCCTTCGCCGCGATCGGCGTTCCGGTTTTTCTGGCCGACGTCAAAGGCGATCTATCGGGCGTTGCCGCAGCGGGCGTCGCCTCCGAAAAAATGCTCAAGCGGCTCAAAGACATCGGCATTGAAAATTTTAACCCGCGGGCCAACACGGCCGTGTTCTGGGATGTCTTTGGAGAAAAAGGGCATCCGGTGCGCGCCACGGTCTCGGATATGGGCCCGCTTTTGCTTTCCCGCCTGCTCAACCTCAACGAAACGCAATCCGGCGTGCTGACGCTGGTTTTCAAAATCGCCGACGACAACGGGCTGCTTCTGCTGGATTTAAAAGACCTGCGGGCCATGATTCAGTTTACAGGCGACAACGCCAAAAAATTCACCACGGAATACGGCAACATTTCCGCCGCGTCCGTCGGTGCGATTCAGCGCGCGCTTATAACGATCGAAGAACAGGGCGGCGACCGGTTCTTCGGCGAACCGATGCTCGACATCGCCGATCTGATGCAGACGGACGGCGCAGGACGCGGCGTCATCAATGTGCTGGCCGCCGACAAACTTTACAACGGCCCGAAGCTCTACTCGACCTTTCTTTTATGGATGCTTTCCGAACTCTTCGAGCAGCTCCCGGAAGTGGGCGATGTTCAAAAACCCAAGCTGGTGTTTTTCTTTGATGAGGCGCATCTGCTGTTCAACGACGCGCCCGCCGCGCTTCTGGAAAAGATCGAACAGGTCGTCCGGCTGATCCGCTCCAAAGGCGTGGGCGTTTATTTTGTCACGCAAAATCCCCTGGATGTTCCGGATACCGTTTTGGCTCAGTTGGGCAACCGCGTCCAGCACGCGTTGCGCGCTTTCACGCCGCGCGATCAGAAGGCGGTGAAAACCGCGGCGGAAACCATGCGGCCCAACCCGGCCTTCGACGCCGCCTCGGTCATCACGGAACTGGGCGTCGGCGAGGCCCTGATTTCATTTCTGGATGAAAAAGGACGTCCGGCGCCGGTGGAGCGCTCCTTTGTCATCGCTCCGGAATCGCGCATCGGCGTTTTAACCGACGCCGAACGGTCGGCGGCCATTCAAAACTCAACGATTTACGGGCACTATGAAAAAACGCTGGATCGCGAATCCGCTTACGAAAAACTGCATGCGGCCGTAGCCGGCGCGCCTCAGGCCACGGCGCCTTCCGGTCAGGCCGATACATCCTCGGCGCAGGCAGGCGGAGGACCGCTGGGCGGGGCTTTAGGCGAACTCCTCTTTGGCCGCACCGGACCCCGCGGCGGCAAAACCGAAGGCATGGTGCAGGCGGCCGCTAAAAGCGTGGCCCGCACCATCGGATCATCGGTCGGGCGGGAAATTGTGCGTGGCGTGCTGGGATCGCTTCTGGGCGGAGGTCGCCGAAGATAAAACAGGACTATGGCCGGTCAAACGGCAGGGAAACCTGCAAAAGCGCAGGATAACAGCGGCGGCAGGGTCCGCGCTGCTGATAAGAACGCGCGCGGCAGGCTTCCAGGTCGATGAAATAGCCGAACTTTGCGCACCAGACATTTTCGCGGCCGGCTTTTTGCGCCGGCGTTAATCGTTTTGCGCCTGCGCCGCTTTTATAAACAAACTTTTTCATGAAAAACGATCAACCGAATCCCGGAATGTCCGGATAAATAAAACCCCGGCCTGCGCACAGGCGGGCATATAACATCTCTCCTTATTCCCGTATCGGACAGTCCGGATGAATTTTGGGCCCGAATTACTTTTTGCCTGCTTTCTTCTTGGCTGCAGGCTTTTTAGCTGCGGGTTTCTTGGCAGCGGGTTTTGCCTTCGGAGCGGCCGGTTTTTTCTTGGGAGCGGCAACCACTTTCTTCGGCGGTTTCGGCCCCTTGTTGGTCATCGGCTCGTCGCAGCAAACCAGTTCGGCCACCACGCAGTCGCAATCTTCATCCACAATCAAAGCAAGTCCGCATACTTCACAACTCAGAACATCACCAGGTTTTACTTTTGACATGAGCATTCCCTCCTCGTTGTTGATGGGTCTAACCATTCTATCCAATCCGTGAAATCCAGATGGCGGCGATTTTAGTTTAAAAAAAAATTTCTTTCAAGCACTGATTGTTTTTTTTATTCAATTTTTTACGCTGCGCCGCAGATTTTGCCCACAGCCCTGCCGCCGACGCGCCGTTTTGGCGCAAAGACAGGCGGACCAAAGGACACCTTGACTTTGCCCGGCGCTCTGGTATGATTTCGCAGATTTTTAACATAAGCCGTCAAGCGGCCGCCGGGAACCATTTCCAGCATAAAACCCGCGCAAAAAGTCCTTTTAGAAATCAAGCCGGCAGGGGAATATCGAATGAATCGAACATTAAAGACAGCTCTTCGGATTACACCGATTAAAATTACCGTTTTCGTAATACTGATCGCGCTGGTTTTGTTTCTTTTTGATTTTCAGTTCCTGCGGCTTGTGGAGCTCAAAGCGCTGGATATACGGATGATATCCCGGGGCGAGTTGAAACCCGGTCCGGAAACCGTCATCGCCGCCATCGATGAAAAAAGCGTCGCCGAACTGGGACGCTGGCCCTGGCCGCGCACCCTGATTGCCCGGCTGATCGACCGTCTGAAAGCCGACGGCGCAAAGGCGATCGGTTTTGATATCATCTTTGCCGAACCGGACATCAACAATAATCTTAAAACCATCGACGAACTTTCCCGCGAACTTCAAAAAAGCGGCGCCGCATCCCCGGACATCGTCAAATTTCTCGACGAAAAAAGAGCCTCCGCCAACACGGACGCCCTTTTAGCGGCATCCATTGAAAAAGCTCAAAACGTGACGCTGGGTTACTTTTTTCACTTTGCACGCACAGGCAACGAAAAAGAGCTGACGCATATCACACCCGAAGAGATCAAAGCCAGCCTCCGGCAGATTGACAATTCCCGCTATACCATGATCAACTCAACAACCTCCGTCCAGGATGATTCTTTTCTGCCGCGCGCTTTCGCCCCGGAGGCCAACATTGCCTCCCTTTCCGCAGCAGGCGTCAACAGCGGCTACTTCAACATGCTGCCGGACCGCGACGGGTCCAACCGCCGCGCGCCGCTGGTCATTGCCTTCCAGGACAATTATTACTCCTCACTGGCGGTCTCGCTGGTGCAGTCCTATCTCGGCTTCCCGGCGCTGTCTTTGAACCTGGAGCCTTACGGCGTCAAAAGCATCCGCATCGGCGACATCTCCATTCCCGCGGACGAATCGGGACGCCTGCTGATCAACTATCTGGGCCGGTCCCACACATTTCCCCATTACTCCATCGCCGACATTCTTTCCGGCAGGACGCCGCCCGGCGCCTTCCGCGATAAAATCGTGCTGGTCGGCGCGACAGCGGCGGGCATTTACGATTTGCGGGTCACACCCTTTTCGTCAAGCTACCCGGGCATCGAGATTCACGCCACCGTCATCGACAATATTCTGCACCGCAACTTCCTTTTTCATTCCACGACGACGCGGTTTATCGATATCTGCTCCATTGTCTTTTTGGGGCTGCTGATCGGTTTTTTAATTCCCCGCCTGTCTCCCATTTCGGGAATGCTGGCCGCTTTCGGCATCGTTGGCGCCTGTGTGGCCGCAAACTTTTTGATTTTTTTCAAATTCAATGTCTGGCTCAATCTGGTCTTCCCGTTTATCACGATGATTTTAATTTACCTGGGCATCACCATTTACCATTACTTCCAGGAAGAGCGGGAAAAAAGAAAAATCCGCGGCGCCTTTCAGTACTATCTGAACGCCTCCGTCATCAACGAAATGCTCAAAAACCCCGCCAAACTCAAACTCGGCGGAGACAAGAAAGATTTAAGCGTCATGTTCTCGGACATCCGCGGGTTTACAACCATCTCGGAGAAGCTGCCCCCGCAGGAGCTTGTTTCGCTGCTCAACGAATATCTCACCGCCATGACCAACCAGGTCTTCAAATACGACGGGCTTCTCGACAAGTATATCGGCGATGCGATCATGGCGGTTTTCGGCGCGCCGCTTGCGCAGCCGGATCACGCCAGACGCGCCTGCCTGACCGCTCTGGACATGATGAAAGAACTGCGAACCTTGCAGGCCAAATGGAAGGCCGAAGGCCGTCCGGAAATCAACATCGGCATCGGCATCAATACCGGCGACATGGTTGTCGGCAATATGGGCTCCGACATGCGCTTCGATTATACGGTCATGGGCGACATGGTCAATCTGGCCTCCCGGCTGGAAGGCACCAACAAGGAATACGGCACCCACATCATTCTCAGCGAGTTTACCTATGAAGTCGTGAAAAATGATATGTGCTGCCGTGAACTCGACTTTGTGCGCGTGAAAGGCAAAGTCAAACCGGTGAGGATTTACGAACTGCTCGCGGAAAAGAAAGATGAAGCCCGGCACAAAGACCTGCTCGACGCTTTTGCCCATGCACTCGCGGTTTACCGTGAAGGCAAATTCAACGACGCGATTCCCGCATTTTTGAAAGTGCTGGATATCCGCCCCGGCGACGCCGTATCGCTGATGTTTATGGAACGCTGCATGAATTTAAAGGAACAACCGCCCGTTCTCCCCTGGGACGGCGTATTTGTGATGATGAAAAAATAATTGAATGCAGGGAACGGTTTAAAACTGTTCCCTGCATTTTTATGTAAAAAGAGGTTTGATAAATCTGATGCCGCTGAGAACCGAACAGAAATACCGCAGTTGGGTCGAGGTCGACCTGGACAATTTTACCGCCAACCTCCGTGAAATCAAACGACTGATCGGACCCAAGGCCGGTTTCATGCAGACCGTCAAGGCCGACGCCTACGGCCACGGTGCCATCGAAATTTCCAATGCCGCCCTGCGCGAAGGCGCAAAGATGCTTGGCGTCGCCAACGCCGACGAGGGCATCCAACTGCGCGTCAGCGGCATCGACGCGCCAATCGTTATTTTAGGCCCGTCGACGCTGGCCGAAATTCCCGATATCATCAAATATGCGCTCACGCCGTCGGTATCCGACGCCGGATTTGCCCGCGAGCTTTCGGCTCATCTGGCAAAATCCGGCCGTAGACTGGCCGTGCATGTCGAGGTCGACACCGGCATGGGGCGCGGCGGCACCATGCACAGCGAAGCGCTGGAACTGATCCGCGCCATTCAAACCCTGCCGCACATCACGCTGGAAGGTCTTTTCAGCCATTTTGCTTCCAGCGAATTGGTCTCATCCTACAACGACTGGCAGTGGAAACTGTTTTCCGAATTGCTCTCCGAGCTTACGCGCCAGGGCATTGTCATCCCCATCCGGCACATGGACAACAGCGGCGCAATTCTGAACTATCCCGCGCTGGTGCTGGAAATGGCTCGTCCCGGCATCATGACATACGGCATCTATCCGTCCGAAGAAACGAAAAGCAAGGCCGCTTTGGCGCCGGTCATGTCCTTCAAGACGACAATTGTCCTGGTCAAGGAATTTCCGGCGGGCTACGGTATCGGCTACAGCAGCACGTATGTAACAAAATCAAGAACCCGCGTGGCGACCATTCCCGTGGGCTACGGCGACGGTTATCCCCTTATTCTGTCCAACCAGGGAGAAGCGCTCATCCGCGGCCGGCGAGCCCCGGTCATCGGCCGCATCTCCATGGATATGTGCACGCTGGATGTCACGCACATTCCCGACTGCGAGGTCGGCGACGAAGTGGTGCTGCTGGGTCGTCAGGAGGATGAATACATCAGCGCCAACGAAATTGCAGCCAAAGCCCAGACCATCAGCTATGAAATTCTCTGCGCACTGGGCAAAAGGGCGCCGCGCATCTTTCTGCACAAAGGCAAGACTGACGCGGTTGAACCGAGGCTGCGCCGGATTTTCATCCCCGGCGAGGAGAAATCCCTCGCGCGCGTCGACAGCATGATCCGCCAGTGCCTGCAGGCCCGCGCGCGCGACGAAGAGCTGGGCGACGCCATCTACTATGAAATGCTGGAAACACTCTTCGGCAAGGAAGACCGCCAGCTCGAACTGCGCTCCTCCTTCCGCTACGATATTACCATTTCCCAGTTGCCGGAAACAGCCGAGTACAAACGCCGTTCGGAGGCTTATTTTCAGTTGAGAACGCATGTCGAATACACCAAGACCATCCGCAGCGGAATTTTTATGATCGGCTGCGCCTCGGACCGGACCCAGCTCGACGCGCTGATTGAAGACGAACACTGCGAATACCGCTGGATTCTGGGCGGCGGCGACGATCTGGATATCGAACGTGATTTTACCGTCGAAAAAATGCGTATCGACGGTGAAGATATTCCCGTGATTGAAGCCAAAAAAACCCGGCGGGGCTACGAAGTCTGGTGCGGCAGTGAAGCGCTGAAAGCGAAGATTAATAAAGAAGTAAAAATCGAAATCGAAATTCTCACCAAGAAAGCCAAAAACAACCGGACGTTTCCGGTCTATCTGCTCTACCCGACGCAGGGTCTGGAAATCAACTTCCACTATGAACATGCCGGCCTCCAAAATGTCCGCGCGGAGAGTTTCTTCGCCGGCCGTCATCCCCAGGCGGCTATCACGACAACGAAAGACAAGGCTATCAACGTCCGGGTCTCCCCGGAGGAATGGGTGTTTCCGACGAGCGGCGTAATTTTTATCTGGGACATTTGAAAGAAAGACTGAAGACTGAAGACTGAAGGCTGAAGGCTGAAGGATCAAGGATCAAGGTGCAAGGTTCAAGGTGCAAGGTGTAAGGAACAAGGTACGGTCGAGTGACCTTTAGGTTATTAAAACCGTTTTCTGCAAAAAATATTATGGCGGCATCAAAACAACGGGAAACGTTGGGGAGCCGGCTGGAACTTGAATGGTTTTCTTAAGGAGGGCAATATGCTCAATTTCACCTTTTATAATCCGACAAAAATTCTTTTCGGCAGCGGAACCATCAAAAACATCGCCGCTGAAATACCGAAAGACTTGAAAGTCATGATCACCTACGGCGGGGGGTCCGTCAAAAAAAACGGCGTGTTGGATGAAGTCAAGGCGGCGCTTGCCGGCTACACCGTCGATGAATTTTCGGGCATCGAACCGAATCCGACCTACGAAACGCTGATGAAATGCGTCGAAGCCGTGCGCGTAAAGAAAAGTGATTTTCTTCTGGCGGTCGGCGGCGGCTCCGTCATTGACGGAACAAAATTTATCGCCGCTGCCGTTCATCATGCAGGCGATCCGTGGGAGATCGTGGAATCGCACGGCCGGGCCGTTAAAACAGCCTTGCCGTTTGGTACGGTGCTCACGCTTCCGGCCACCGGTTCCGAAATGAACAACGGCGCCGTCATCACGAGAACCTCCACAAAAACGAAACTGCCGTTTGCGCATCGCCTGGTGTATCCCCGGTTCTCCGTACTGGACCCCGCCAAAACGTATACCTTGCCGCCCAACCAGATCGCCAACGGCGTCATCGACACATTCGTTCATATCACCGAACAGTATCTCACCTACTCCGTGGAGGGAAAAGTTCAGGACCGTTTTGCCGAAGGGCTGCTGCTCACCCTGATTGAAGAAGGCCCGAAAGCCCTGGCGGAACCGCTCAATTACGATGTCCGCGCGAATCTGATGTGGTGCGCCACGCTGGGCTTAAACGGCCTGATCAGCGCCGGCGTGCCGCAGGACTGGGCCACGCATATGGTCGGCCACGAACTCACGGCGCTGCACGGCCTGGACCATGCCGTCACACTGGCCATTGTTCTGCCAGCCCTGCTGACCGTCCGCCGGAAGGAGAAAAAAGAAAAGCTTCTGCAATACGCCGAGCGCGTCTGGGGCATTCGCAACGGCAGTGACGATGAACGCATCGATCAGGCCATCGACCGAACCAGAGATTTTTTTGAGAGTCTGGGAATCAAAACCCGTCTGTGCGATCACGGGTTAACGGATCGGGACATTCCGGCGGTCCTTGAGCAGCTCAAAGCCCACAACATGATCAAACTGGGAGAAACATTCGACATCACACCCGACATCGTAGGAAATATTCTGGGCCAGTGCGTCTAGCGTTAAACAGAGAGCAAGGGGTTGAAACCCCTTGCTCTACTACGAGCCACGAGCTATGCTCTTTCCACTATCCACCATTATCCATCGCCCATCGCCTATAGCCCATAGCCTATTCACCACCCACCATCTGCAACCTGTTGACGCTGCCCTGGCTTCAGCTTCGCAAAAACAGCTTCCACCCCGCCAGGAGCGATCCGGGAATCAGGTCCAGCGCGCCGGAGGCTTCGGCTACCGGCGTGAAGCCGCAGGCGTCGCAGTTGATCCGGCCGCGGCTTTTCACGTAGCAGCCGGTGGTGATCGATCCGTCCGGGTCGACGTTGATCAGAATGTCGTCGTGGCAGCGCCAGCGGTTGTGCGCCATGTCGCGCAGGCGCGATGATGAATTCAGTATCGGATATCCCTTTTTTTTAAGTTGCAGCAGCCGGTCGACGGCGATGCGCCGCTCTTCAAGCGATAGCGCCAGATCCGCTTCCCCCTGCTGATAAGGATAGAAAAACTGAACGGTCATTCCCCGAACGGCGGGTATTTCTCTGACGAGCTTTGCAATGCTTTCGATTTCCTCATGATTACGGCGGTTGAGCGTGCAGTGGACAAACACGCGGGGATGCTTCGTGGCCTTCAGGTTCTGATAAACCCGGTCAAACGAACCGCTGCGCAATTCATCGTGCGTGTCTTTCAAGCCGTCGAGACTGACCCAGAGCGTATGGGCGGCCACATCCAGAGGCAGCGTCCCATTGGTCGTCACCGCCACGCGCAGGAAACGACGCCGCGCATACCGGACAAGATCGGCCAGGTGATGCTCCCCGTCGCGCCACAGAAGCGGCTCACCGCCTTCAAAAACGACCAGACGCGTCCCCCGGCGGTGCAGCGTATCAAGCGCCGTTAATGCCGTCTCCCAGCGGATATTCGCCCCGTCTTCATCCGCGCGCAGATGAAACGGACAGGCCAGGCAACTTAAGTTGCAGCGGTACGTCACTTTAAAACTGGCGAGAAGAGGAATTTTTCGTCCGCGAATCCTGCGCTGGAAATAAAACCGCGGCAGGTCAATCAGCCAGGGAAGTTTCAGCTTTTGTTTCATGATGTCAAGGTCCCTGATACAGGTTTTCAATTTCATCGGCGTACCTTTTGATAATTTCCCGGCGGCGGAGTTTGAGCGTCGGCGTCAGCTCTCCTGTCTGTTCCGTAAATTCATTCGGAAGAATTTTGTACCGTTTAACCTGCTCGTAAGGCGCCAGACGGCTGTTGACGGCCTGCATGTGACCGTCGACGGCCTTCAACACCTGCGGAAGCTCCGTCAGCGCCGTGCCGCCGGCCTGTTGAATATTTTCCCGCCGCGCAAACGCCTGAAGTTCATCCCGGTCCAGCGTTATCAAAGCGGTCAGATACTTGCGGCGGTCTCCGTAAACCAGAACATGGTCCAGAAGCGGCAGCGTCCGCAGAAGGCTTTCGATATTCTGCGGCGCGACGTTTTTGCCTCCCGCCGTCACGATGATGTCTTTCTTGCGGTCCGTGATACGGATAAATCCTTCGTCGTCGATCTCGGCGATGTCGCCGGTGGCAAACCAGCCGTCGGCGTCAATGGCGGCGGCCGTTGCTTCCGGATCTTTGTAGTAGCCGCAAAACAGGCCTTTTCCTCTCAGCAGCAGTTCGCCGTCGGAAGCCACTTTCGCCTCCATGCCGGGAATCAACTGCCCGACCGTTCCGAACTTGAAGCATTCGGCGCGGTTGATCGCCGCCGGGGCGACGGTTTCCGTCAACCCGTAGCCTTCCAGAATCAAAAGCCCCACGGCGGAAAAGAATTCCAGAAGATAGAGCGGCATGGGCGCGCCGCCGCACATCATGTACTTGACCCGGCCGCCGAAAACGTTGGAAATCTTCCGGTAAACCAGCCGGTCCGCCAGGGCTCGTTGGATCGCCAGCGCAGGCGGCAACGGGCGATGATTGCGGCGCAAGCGTGACGCCTGCATCCCGACATCCACCGCCCAATGAAATATCCGGCATTGAAGCGTTGACCCCGACGCCATCATCTGGTGGATGCGGTTGTAAATCCGCTCGAAGATCTGCGGCACGCTGACCTGCACAGTCGGCTTCAGTTCCTGAAAGTTGTCCAACAGCTTGTCGATGCTTTCCGCATACGCGCCGACAATTCCCAGATGCATGGCCGCATAAACGCTCATCCGTTGCAGCATGTGCGTCAGCGGAAGAAAGGCGATGCCGAAGTCGCTTTCGTCGTAATGATTCATCCGCGAGGCGTTGATGGCCGTATGGTAAAGATTCGCCTGCGTGATCATGACGCCTTTCGGGGGCCCCGTTGTTCCCGACGTGTAGGCGATGGTTGCCAGATCGGAGGGGCGCACTGCCCTCCAGACGGCCTCAAAGCGCTTCGGATCGGACCAGTGCAGGCATTCGCCCCGCTCCATGAAAGTATCCTGAGTCATCACGCCGTCGGGAAGCGCATTTTGTCCGGTTTCAAAGAGAATGATTTTTTCGGGCAGCCCCGTTTTGGATTGGATTTCCAGAAGCCTCGCCAGCAGGGTTTCGTCTTCGACAAAGCAGATTTTTAACCCGCTGTGCGAAACGATATGCGTCATTTCCCAGAGGCTGGCGGAAGGATAAATGCCGATTGTAACGCCCCCGGCCGTTAAAATGGCAACGTCCATTCCGCTCCATTCCCGGCGCGTGCGGCTGACAATGCCGACGGGATCTCCCTTTTGAAATCCCAGAGCAAAAAGGCCCATCACGGCTTTGGGCAGCATTTCCTTTGCCTGCCGCCAGGTGACGGCGTCCCAGCGGCCGTCCACTTTGGCCAGAGACATGGTTTTATCGCCGAAACGGCGGGCCTGATGCAGAAAAATACCGGTAACGGTGGGAGGATCGTAGGAAAAACCGTGTTCGATCTCTGAAGAATTCAATTTACACCTCCTGTTCCAAGAGGCGCCTTTTATATCACACAACTGCGTAACATTAAAAACATTGATTTACCGCAGGCGATCCTGCC
Source organism: Smithellaceae bacterium (assembly GCA_963682105.1). Lineage (GTDB taxonomy): Bacteria > Desulfobacterota > Syntrophia > Syntrophales > Smithellaceae > UBA8904. The sequence goes on along the minus strand of OY821638.1, from coordinate 3,477,337 downwards.
CGGTTGGGCATCACGGACCATGTCCCTTCATAGCCCGCCGCCGGATCGCCGCCCCAGGCCGCGCTCCAGATGCAGGAATTGCAATAGACATCGGCGGTTGCATCGACCCGGTTCCAGGCGCTGCCTGTATTAACCCAGGAGCGCGTCACCAGACGGACGCCTGTTTCCACTTCCACCGTATCGGCGCTGACGACAATAGGGCCGGTCCCCGTCCCCGACGTCACAACGACATCGCCTGTCCCCCGGAAAACGACCTTCCCGCCCGCCGAGATGCCGCCGATCAGTTTGATCAGCGTATTGGCGTCGAGGTTGACGCCCGCGTGGATGACGAGCGTTCCGTAATCGCCGCGCGCGCAAGCCCGGACGACATCCGCGCTCAGCGCCGCGCCGTCCAGAATATTCACTGTTCCCTGTGCGCCGGTATTTTCAATGAATATGGTCCCCTTGTCCGCCACCACATTGAAACCGTATCCCGGCCCGTCAATGTCAATGCCGCTGCCGGGCGAAGTCATCCGGACGGCGTTGAGCGACGCATCGGTCTGCGACGTCTGCAAAAGCGCCAGAACCTGCCCGTTGACGCCCAGAGATATCCCGGTGACAGCGTTATCGGCGCTGGCGGCGGCAAGCGTTATTTTTCCGGGCACACCCTGCGACCAGGAGGTCCACGGCGCGGCCTGCGTTTGAACCCGCCCGTCCACGGCGATGGTGTCGCAGGCAAAGGAAATCGCCCCGTTCCCGGCGGGAATGCGGTCCGTCCAGGCCTCAACCAGCGCGCCCGAATCGACCAGGCAGCGGCCGTAAGCGGATGACGATATCCGATAGCTCCCCCGGATCACACCGCCCAGCGTGATGTTGCGGAAGGCATCGAACCCGACGCGGGCATATCCGTCAACGCGTCTTCCTGCCGCAACCGAGATATCGCCGGTTGTCGCACGCGCTGTAAATGTGCAGTCGGAGCGCTTTTGATCCGTGCGCAGGGCAATCGCTTCCGACCGCAAAGCGGCGGCGCGCGCCTGCTCAGGCGGCGTCCGGGACGTCATGAGAGTTGTATAATCCGCGAGCGCCAGGGCGGCAAGTTCGTCGGACGTGGTTGTGCGGCTGTAAAGGTCAACATAGCGGGAAAGCGTGGAAACGCGGCTTGCTTCCGACGAATCCACCGCACCGGATATTCGCACATACCCCAGGCGAATCAGATCCTGGCGGATAAACGGCGTAAAATACTGGGCGGCTCCGCCTGCGCCCGCCGTATCCATTTGGGGGTTGTTCCGGCATACACCGGAGGCCACGGGCAGCGGCCGCATGACGTCGTAGGTCATCCCGTAACGGCGGTAGGTAAAATTCCCCGTTGCGCCGTTAGCCCGCCAGGGCCCCACTTCCACCAGTCCGTTAAACATCGATGCATCCAGAAGGACGCCTGACATGGCGTCATCACGCGTTTCCTCCGTCGTGAAATAATTGGAATAGGCCACCGTGGACCGGTCACTGAAATCCGAAGAATACGAACTGCTTGTGCCGCCGTTCACCAGCCTGGCGCCGGCGGGAACCGAATCGGAATCAGTCCAGTCATCCACGCCGACATACTCGCCCGAGGCCTGAGTCATCATGGCCCGCTCCCGATACCCTGCCGCAGGCGTGTCGGCCGTATAGGTGCGGACAATCTCGACGGACGCTCCTTCCAGGAGAACCGATCCGTTGTCTGACGAACCGGAGCATCCGGAAAAAACAAGGATCAAGACCAGCAGACTCAAGATTGCCGGCAAACGTATTTTTTGTGAATATCGATTAAGCATCTTTTTTTCTCCGTAAGGATTATCGGTTGCTACTGCTATTGAATATCGGCCGGATGCTGAGAAATATTAACTGATTTGAAAGAAGACAGAGTTTTCTGAACAGCAGGAGTCACAAATCGATCCCGATCATGACTTTCTATCTTCAACAACATGATTTTCTGATGGAAACCATTGAAGATTTAATTTGATAACGATAAACGTCCTGTGCTAGTCTCACCACGCTTCAGGCATTTTCAGAGCACAGTGGTTAAATCGGGGATCTGGGTGAACCTTTTTTGATTTTTCCATGTTTCCCCCTTAAATAGCGTAATAAGTGGAATTTGAGAGGCGAAATTGTAATAAGTGGAAAATTTGGCGGCCAATTTTCCATGTATTGCCCTTTAATATTGCGATAAGTGGAAAATCAGGCCATCTATATGGGCTAATGTGACTAAAAATTTTCAGCTTATTGCTCGGTTATCTAATAAAATTATGAAACTGGATCTGTTTAAATACTACAGTCCCACCTACGAAGGTAAAGACAATTTAGCTTTTCATGAAAAGGGGCAAATATACTTTCAGCAGCCATTGAAATTCAATGACCCTTGGGACTGTAGAGCACCAATTATTTCAATTCCAAGACAAATATCATACTTAAAAGATTTCCATTACTACATAACTATTAGGCATGGTGCGGATTTTGCGAATAGTGAATGGGAGAAAACAAAAAAACTTAGCCGAGCAGAAATTCGAGATAAATATAAAATATTATTTGAAGAGGCCCTCGCAAATATGAGGCAAAGAATTGGTGTGTTTTCTCTATCATTTATTCCTGACAATGAGCTAATGTGGGCACATTATGCAATTAGTCATTCAGGCTACATGTTGCAATTTCAAATTGTTCCAGAAGACTATTTTGTAAATCCAACGCTAAAAGATATTGGTATTCCAATTCCTGTCATTTATAAAAAAGAACGAACTACTTTAAACATTGCCTCGTATTATTCAAATCGCGAGAAGCGCATGTATGATTTAATTCGTTATAAGAGTGAAGCATGGAAATATGAACATGAATTGCGACTGCTGAATGTAACAACATGCGGCTTTTTAGATATGCCGCAAGCATGGCTAAAATCTATCACTGTCGGCCTAGCAACTAAAAATGAACTTAAAGAAAAACTTAAAAGCATAGGTCATGAATTGAACGTTCCGGTATTTTTTGCAAAGATCCACGAGAGCAATTATCAAGTAGAGATACCTGGATTAGATATCAAAGGGATAGACGGACGAAGAAAATATGAAGAACTCGTTGCCTCTAAAGTGCTTGAATTAAAATAAAGAGATAACAAAATCAATACACCCGATCACTACGCTCCGGGTGGTTTCGTCGTTAGGTTTTTATAATGCATACAGATATTGATCAAATGCTTGATTTAATGGATCGCACGTTTCGTGATTTTGAAAAGTCGATGCCAAACAAACCTCAATTAGTGAAGTTATCTTTTGGAATGGCCTTCAGATTTAAGGAAAAAGATATATATCAGGCTATGGTTCAGAAGTTAGCTCGTGTGCAGAGCGCTGTCAGGGCAGCTCGCTTACTTTTAAGTAACGGTTACGTTCAAGAGCAGGCCATTCTTCAACGGACAATAGATGAAACTAACGAAGATATCATGTTCTTGGTTTACGCAGTTACAAACGATACTATTACCGATCTTCATAAAAGATTTCTTGAAGCCTTTTGGGAAGAAGAAATCGATGAATCAGGAACAATGATAGCCTCTAAACAAAATAGGCCAATGATTCCAAGAAAAAAAATTCACGCCTATCTTGCAAATATCGAGGGCACTAATTTGGATTCAGGCACAGCTAAAGAGGCAGCAAGGACTATTAGTAAGGCTTATTCGGGGTTTGTGCACGGCGCATCCCCGCACATAATGGATATGTATGGTGGGAACCCGCCGCACTTCCATACTAACGGAATGCTAGGAACACCGAGAATGGAAACGCATTCCGACGATCTATGGAACTATGTGTATAGAAGTTATTTATCTCACATTGCAGTAGCAAAGGCACTTGCAGCAGAAAAGCACGTGGAAGTTCTAAATAAACACTTGGTGAGGTTTGAACAGAACGCAGGTATGCGGTAACAAAAGCAAACCTACCGATGGCGCATAAGGGACACCCTAAAGTAATTAAATAACTCAAGGCGTTCGGCTCGTCGGTCGATTGCCAAGAAAAGACGGTGAAGAAATAAAGATGACAACTAAAATCCTTTAGAGGCCCCATTGCGAGCTAATATTGGGACAGAAAAATTCTATGGCAAGAGATTTCAGAAAAGAATTTGAAAAGTTACGACCCATGATACGAAAACAATGGATAATAATATTTATCCCATGGATTGGCTTTGTTCCATTTCTAGAATTAGTAAAATTATTTAATCCAAGTATTGCTGTTGGTGAGTTTATAATAATACTGTATATATTATTTTTTGTATGTGTTTGTTATTGGTGGATACTTAGAATAAAATGTCCTAATTGCAACAAAAGCCTATATGTTTATAAATATGTCTGGAAAATACCAATTGTTATTATAGCTCTTATATTGAATCATTGCCCCCATTGTGGCGTGTGGTTAAAAGGGAAGGATGATGATTGGGTAGGTTTCTGAGGGGAAAAAAGTAGAGGGACAAGAGATTTAATGCGAACAGTTTCTACTTTTCCAATTCTTCAAGCATGTTGATTGAACCAGTGATTTGGCCTTGCTATAAATCCGAAACAAAAAAGTTCAATCTGCAAGATTGAACCAGCAAAATATTACATGCAAATGGTGTTAAGCACCTGCGGAGGGTGTCATGAAGAACAATGTTGATAATAAATTAATGCGTAAAGAACAAACCGCTGTCTCTAGTAAAATAGTCCCAACTTATTTTTCAAGTCTTTCTTTTTTGTATAAAAAATCTTTGATCTTTTTCTTATTAACACTGATCTTAATACAATTGGTATCTTGTGACGCTAAGCAGCAGAATACAGCTGACCATCAAAAAAACAATGTAACGAAACCCCTGGAACCGAAACCCAACTATGTTCTTGCCGTTGAAAAAGGTGACTATGATACTGCCCTTAAAGAAATTCAACCGCTTGCTGAGAAAGGTGATGTTACTGCGCAATATTACTATGCATGGATGAATTATAAGGGAATATGTGTGCCGCAGAACGTTCATGAATCCGCAAAGTGGATGCTTTTAGCAGCCCGTCAAGGTCATGTAAGTGCGCAGCATAACATCGGCGTGATGTACGCAAATGGTCAAGGCGTTAATCAAGATTATGCTGAAGCCAATAAGTGGTTCAGGCAAGCTGCAGAAAGAGGGTTTGCCGTAGCTCAGTATGACTTAGGTGTTCATTTTGAAAAGGGTATTGGGATTCAGCAGAATTACTCAGAAGCAGTTGTATGGTATCAAAAAGCGGCGGAACAAGGGTATGCAGCCGCACAAAATAATCTCGGGCGTATGTATAGTAAAGGAGTAGGTGTCCAGCAGAATTATGTTGAAGCAGTAAAGTGCTACAGAAAAGCAATGGATCAAGGTCACATTCCTTCTTTTTATAATCTTGGTTTACTATATGAAGATGGCACTGGCGTTGCGCGTGATTATAAGACGGCTGTGAATTACTATCGCATAGCCGCCGCCAAGGGATTTACTGGTGCGCAAATTATGCTTGCGGGAAAATATCTCACGGGAAAAGGTGTCAGTCAGGATTATGTACAAGCATATAAATGGCTGCATATAGCGGAAGCAGCAGGTGACGGCAGGGCAAAAGAGTTTATGCAAATAACGTCAAAAAATATGACGCAAAATCAGATTAACGAAGCTATTAGATTAGCCAAAGAAGAAAAAATTATTAAAATAAATTATGTGGGCGAATAAACTTTTACCGGTTCAATCATGTTGATTGAACCAAAAAAGGAGACGATTGCAAATGCATGTAAATATTGACAACACAAATTCAGAAGTGGACATCCCACGGATATTCAACATCACTGAGAGTGCTCACCGCATCCACAACCCGATCACACCCGAAAAGCTCGCCACTCTCGGCGCGGCGCTGCGTCTGGAATCGGGGGACCGCGTGCTCGACCTCGGCAGCGGTTCTGGGGAGATGCTGTGCACCTGGGCGCGCGATCACGGCGTCGTCGGCGTCGGCGTCGACATGAGCCGTTTGTTCACCGAACAAGCGAAACGCCGTGCCGAAGAACTCGGCGTCGCCCATCAGGTCAGGTTCATCCATGGCGATGCGGCCGGTTATGTCTCTGACGAGAAGGTCCGTGTGGCTGCCTGTGTCGGCGCCACCTGGATCGCCGGGGGAGTCGCCGGCACTATCGAGCTTCTGGCGCGGAGCCTGTGCACCGGAGGGATCATCCTCATCGGCGAGCCCTACTGGCGGCAGTTGCCGCCGACGGAAGATGTTGCCAGGGGGTGTCTTGCCCACTCCATCTCCGACTTTCTCATGCTTCCGGATCTTCTCGCGTCTTTCGGCCGCCTTGGCTATGACGTCGTTGAAATGGTTCTGGCTGACCAGGACGGCTGGGACAGATACGAGGCGGCCAAATGGCTCACCATGCGCCGATGGCTTGAAGCCAATCCCGACGACGAGTTAACGAAAGAGGTTCGAGCCCAACTGACCTCGGAACCCGAGCGCTACGCCTCGTACACGCGTGAATACCTGGGCTGGGGTGTGTTCGCGTTGATGCCGCGGTGCTGCGTCGGCGGATCATCAACGGCTGCGCCGCGCAACAGCCGGCGGCCCGCCGAGATGTGATTTCATCTGAATTCATTTCTCAGGAAAAAATGGAGACACAATGATATGAAATACGCATTCCGCTTATTAATGATTTTGGTTTTGGTCTTTGTCGTCAATAACGCCGTTGCGGATGAAAATGACTTCAGATGCCTTAAGTCTATTGGTTTGAAAAAGCCCATCAGAATTCAGTTCGTGTTCCAGACGGAAAAAGATAATGTCGGATACGTCAAGTATGAGAATGGCAGCGGACCCATCCAGGTCAAGAGAATAAAAGAAAAGGAATTAAGGAAGGCGCCCGGCGGAAGGCCATCGGAGTTTGAAGCAATATGGCAGGAAGTAACGACCGGCGGAGCCGGCGGAACGTATTTGATTGTCAGCCAGGGTGCGCGAATAAACGGGTTCCGGTACATTCGCCCGGACGGAAAGACTTTCAGGTTTGAGGAAGACTTGGACGCGTCTGCGGACAGCGGTTGCAACTGGTCCTCAAAATAATCCTTCCCGCTGGTTCAATCATGCTGCTTGAACCCGCAAAACACCTCCGTCACCATCCCGGGCTTCCGCTCTGTGGCGATTCAACAAAAAAAGCGGGGACCGCAAGGCCCCCGCTTCACGTCGCGTCATTTCAGAAACGCTTTAGAACTTCACCGACAGACCGCCGCCGATAAGCCAGTTGGTTTTATCCATGTCCACCGACACGGGCAGCGAACCCAGGGAACCGTCGCCGTCGGCCGAATACTTCGCATAGCCCGCGGAGAGGAAAGGCTCAAGGCCGACCTGGCCCAGATTCACCGTCGCGCCAATCGACGCATTCACGCCCATGGTGGATCCGTCAACGGAGACTTCCAGGGCATCGTAGGAGGATCCGGAACTATCAGCACTGTATTCATAATCGTTTTTGGCTCTCCCGTAATAAACGCTGAACCCGCCGCGCAAGACAACCATCCTGGTCAGATCTTTTTCCGCAGCCGCCTTCACCGTGAGGCGGTGTTCCGAAGCGTCGGGCATTTTGCCGTAGGTATCGGCATAATATGTGATTGAATTGAAGATGTCCTCAATGTAAACATCCTGCTTCATCGAGATGTAATCATAGTACAGACCCGCGGCAATCTTCGTGCCTTCGGACGGCGTCATCTCCACGCCGCCGCCGAGTTTCGCATTAAGATTTTTTGCGTTATGCTCGTAATTGAGGGAGGAACTGTAATTGGACAGGCCGGATCCATCCCGTTCAATCGTTTTGTAGCCGATGCTGACGACGAGGGGCATAACCATTTTAGCGGAAAGCGGCAGGCGGAACCACGCATCAGCGCCGACGCTGTAACCTTTGACGTTTCCCTCCATTGTGGCGGCATCGCCGGAGCTATACTCGATGGAGTACTGATTATCCGAGGCAAAAGGCAGGCCGGCGTTCACCGTGACCGCGTAGCTTCCGGGTCCCGCCGCGCCGGCGGCCGAAATCTTGCCCCGGGCTTCCCAGTATTTGGAGTCGAAAGGAATCATAAAGGGGTACAGGCTCAGCGCCGGGGCGTTTTCCGCAGCCCAGGGCAAATTGCGCCAGAAGTCCCCGCCGAAATCGAAAAGCAGCGTGTCTTTTTCTTCTTTGACATAGCCGATTTGCAGCTCGCCTCCCAGGTTGACCGCGCCTGCGGGGATGCCATAGAGAACCCGGAGCTTCAGGTTATTGAACTTATCATCCAATTCGATATTGTGGATGCCGCTGCCGAAACCGGAATAATTTTCCTGGCCGTCGTATTTACCCTTTGAGCCATCATACTCAAAGAAAACGCCCATCCGTCCGGCGCCCAGGGCGAAGGCCGAACCCAACTGAAGGTTCGCTTTCCAGGCATTGCCGCCGGCCTCGTAGGGATAAACCCATCCCAGAGCCGGCGCCGTAGATTTATAATCCCAGGTTGATGTTTTCTCATAGGCCAACCCGAAATGACCGTATACGTTAAATCCCTTGCCTGAAGCAAGGTAAGCCGGATGGATCAGAAAATCCGATTCATCCGCAATCAGGCCGACTGCATCGCCCGCCCCGGCCATTCTGCCCTGCCAGGCCATTGCCGGAACGGCCAGAACAAACGCCAGAAACAATACCACCAGAACCGATAAACTTTTTCTACTCATGCTCATTTCTCCTTTGCTGAAAAATAAATAAAGGATATGCGCTATTTCAGGACCTGTTTGATATTGAGCATCTTTATCCCCCAACCGCATCCGCATCATTTCATTCATCGAGAACCGGTAAAAACCGGATATTCAGGGATGATTCACAAAAACGCATCCTTTATGGGAACACCATCGGTAAAATGTGTTGCTTCTTTAGCATTTTTTGAAAAATAAAGCGGAATTTCCGATTGCGCCGGGTAACGGATTGGGTCAAATGTGGCCTTTAAATATGGAAAATATCGGGCACGGTTCTCTTGTTTTTAATCAAGTTGCAATAAATAGCAGAAAACAATTTGAAACGGCCTTTCCATATTCCTTCTTTGGCAGAAAAAGATCTTTATGCTATAGTGCGTTCCCTGAAGCATAGCGGCGCCGGCCGGTCTTTCCAGCAGGGAGCAAAACCGGCGGCAGGAACAGATCAACTCTATCGGTACTCTGATGTTTGAATACACCATAACACAGGAACCCGCCTGTCAATGCGTGGCCGTCCGCGGCCGCATTGACGCGCTTTCCGCGGCGGACTTGCAGAATGTTTTCAATACCCTGGTTCTGGAAGGCTCGCGCGTTTTGCTTGCCGACCTCTCCGGCGTCAATTATGTCAGCAGCGCGGGGCTGCGGATTTTTATCGGCGCGCAAAAGGCGCTTAAAAAAGTCGGGGGCGAAATGCTGCTTGCGGGACTCACCCCGCAGGTGTTCGACATTTTCCAGGTGAGCGGCTTTGACAAACTTTTCCGGATTGTGTCCGGTCCGGCCGACATTGCAACGCCCGGCGCGGCGGCAGGCAAGACATCTTCCCTGCATCTGACGGGGCAAAACGGCGTGACCATCGATTATCTGGAAACCGGGGCTAAACCGGGGCGTCTTTTTCCAATCGGCAACACGGATAAACTGGAGCATGCCGCGTACACCGAAGCGGACGTCGTCGCGGTTGCGGCGGCGGACATGCGCCACGGGCTGGGACTGGCCGCGCTGGGGGAAAGCTTTGATGATTACGGCGGACTTTTCGGCGAGGCGATGGTGATTGACCGCACCTTTTTTTATTATCCCGCCGTCCGGCATCCGTCGGTGGATTTTCTGCAAAGCGCGCATACCGGGTCTGCCGTCTATCAATTTCTCCATGGCTTCGGTTTCAACGGCGACTACCGCTTTGTCTTGTCTTTCCAGGCTGAAAACGGCGCAATCGACCTGAATGCGCTGATGGCCAATTTTCTGACTGTCGCGCAAAGCGAGGCGGTCGGTGTCGTCCTGCTGGCCGAAAGCCGGGGGCTGTGGGGCATGAACATGAAGAAGCCTCCCGTTTACGGCGCCGTGCACGACAGCAGCGAAAGCATTTTCGATGTCCGGCGGTTTCCGGAATGGTTCGACTTTCCGGTAGAACCGGCTTCCACCGGCGCCGTTGTCGCCGCCTGCGGCATTGCCGCGCGCGAACCGGAAAAACTGCCGCAGCCTTACCGGTCTCTTTTTACCGGCGATAACCCCTTTCACCTCCATGCCGGCGTCTTCGAAAAAGCGCCCCTGAAAAACAAGCCGCCGGACTTTGAAAGCGAACTGGCCCGTGTTTTCAATGAACTGACCGTTTACAAGATTCAGCACCTGCTGGGGCAATCCCGTTTTGCGGGAGGCCTGGCGGGCCTTGTGCCGCTTGAGGTGTAGCCGTGGAACTCTGGGTCGGCGCAGTCAACCTCGGTCTTTTATACGCCTTCATGGCGATGGGCGTTTTCATCACGTTTCGCATTCACGATTTTCCCGACATCACGGTGGACGGAAGCTTCGTCACCGGCGCGGCCATGACGGCGGTGCTGACGGTGGCGGGCGTCAATCCCTGGCTGGCGCTTTTGCTTTCCTTTCTGGCCGCGGGAGCGGCGGGCGCCGTCACGGCGTTTATCCATACGCGTTTCAGCATCAACGGCCTGCTGGCCGGCATTCTGGTGATGACGGGTCTGTATTCCGTCAATCTGCACATCATGGGCCGTTCCAACATTCCGCTTCTTTCCGAGGCGGGCGTGATCAACTGGGTCAAGACAATCAACCCCGGCCTGCCTGATGAAGTCTGGCTGTGCCTGGTCTTTTGCCTGATCCTGGCAACCTTCTGGCTTTTGATTTCGCTTTTCTTCCGCACGGATTTCGGGATTGCCATGCGCGCCACGGGCAACAATCCGGCCATGGCCGCCGCCTCCGGCATCAACGTGAACGCCATCAAGCTCGCGGGCATTGCGATGGCCAACGGGCTCGTCGGTATCTCCGGAAGCCTTGTCGCCCAGTATCAGGGCTTTGCCGATATCGGCATGGGCGTGGGCTCTATCGTTTTCGGACTGGCCGCCGTCATCATCGGCGAAACGGTGCTGCCGATGAAGTCGATCTGGATGAAAGCCCTTGGCGTCATCGCCGGATCGATTCTCTTCCGCCTGATGGTGGCGCTGGCGCTTTATGTCGGACTGGACCCCATTGATTTAAAACTGATCACCGCCGTCTTTGTTCTGGCGATTCTGATTGCGCCCAAAATCCTTCAGGCACGAAAGGCCAAAGCAGGCGCCGCGGCGGGTGGACCTTCTTTCCTCCGCCGCAGAGCGTGGGCGCTGGCACTTCTGGCCGCGGCCCTTCTCTGCGCTGTTGCGGGTTACGCGCTTTATCAAACAAACCTCTTTGCCGGAAAACCGAAAATCCGCATCGGCGTTGTGCAGATGAGCGATCACGCCCTCTTGAACCTGACACGCGAGGGATTTGTCAAAGAGATGAAAAACCTCGGCTACGAAGATGGCAAAAACATCTCTTTTTATCTGGAAAACGCCGGCGGGGATATGGCCACCGTCAACTCGATTCTGGATAAATTTATCCATGACCGGGTCGATGTAGTGGTCACGATTTCGACCAACTGCACGCAGGCGGCCATCAGTAAAATCAAGGACCGGCCGGTGGTTTTCGCCACCGTGGCCAACCCCTTTATTCTCGGGGCCGGCACATCCGACACCGACCATCTCCCCAACGTCACCGGCGTTTACGGCGCGGTTCCCATGGATAAAATGATTGAACTCACCCGGACGATTCTGCCGGGAAAAATAAAAGTCGGCTGCATCTGGGATGCCGCCCAGACCAATTCCGTCTTCAACGTCAACCAATTGAAAGCGGAAATCGCCAGACACCCGGACATCACTTTTGCCGGCGCAACCATCACCGGCTCGGCAGACGTGCAGCAGGCGGCCCAGGCGCTTGTTCATTCGGGCATTGATGCCTTTGTTCTGGCGCCGGACAACATTGTCTTTTCCGCGCTGGAATCCGTGATCCGGGAAGCGAATGCCCGTAAGATCCCGGTCATTATCGCCGACGTGGAGCGGCTGGCGGACGGTGCGCTTGCAGCCTGCGGTTACGACTACACGCAAAGCGGCGCGCAGGGCGCGCGTCTGGTGGACCGCATTCTCAAAGGCGAAAAACCCGCGAATATCCCCTTTGAACACTACAGCAAACTCACGATCGGCATCAATCCCGACGTGGCCCAAAAGCTGGGGATCACGCTGCCGGCCTCTCTTCTGGATAAGGCCACCCTCGTCACGGGCGCGACCAAAAAAGAGAAGCCCGCCAAACGTCTGGCGGTGTTTGTTTTTTCCGACAGCACGATTCTGGAGCTCAGCACCAAAGGCATTCTCGATGAGCTCAGGGAGAGCGGCACGCTCAAAAAGTACAACCTTTCGGTGGATGTCAAAAACGCGCAAAACGATTACCCCACCGCGCAGGCCATCGTTCAGGACATCGTCCGGCAGAAATACGACTACATCGTGACGGCCTCGTCGCTGGCGCTGCAGGTGACGGCCAACGGCAACAAGACCATCCCGCATGTTTTCGGGGCAGTTACCGATCCCTACCGGATGGGCATCGCCAAAAGCGCCGCCGATCATCTGCCCAACATTACGGGCGTGGCCACTTTCCAGCCCGTGGAATCCACCATCGCCGCCATGCGCAAGATTTTTCCGAAGGCAAAACGCATCGGCCTGGCCTGGAATCCTTCCGAGGCCAACTCGGAGGCCTGCACGCTCAAGGCGCGGGCCGCCGCTAAAAAATATTCCTTTGAACTGATCGAAAAGACAGTCAGCCGCACGGACGAAGTCAAAGACGCGGTGACGGCGCTTGTCACCTCCGGCATCGATGTCTTTTTCACCTCCGGCGACAACACGATGATTCTGACGCAGGCCACCGTGGCGCAAATCCTCCAGGGGCACAAAATCCCCTACTTCACCAACGATCCTTCTGATGTGGAGCGCGGCGCATTCTTTTGTGTCGGCGCGGATTATTATCAGGTGGGGCGGGAAACAGCCAAAACGGCCATCCGCGTCATTGAAGGCGCGGCCCCGAAGGACATTCCCATCCACGAATACGTTCCCGAGGCCATCGGCGTTCATCAGGGCCTGGCGGACCGCTACGGGGTCGTCATCCCGGAAGTCTTTTTGAAAAAAGCAAAGGTCATAAAGAGGTAAACCATGATCGGCCTGCGCGATATTCACAAAAAATTCAACCCGGACACGCATAATGAAGTCTATGCGCTGCGCGGCGTCAGCCTTGATATCGCCGACGGCGAATTCGTCACCATTATCGGCACCAACGGTTCGGGGAAATCCACGCTGCTCAACGTTCTGGCGGGAACCGTTACGCCGGATTCGGGCGCGGTGCTCCTGAAAGGAAAGGACGTCACCCGCCAGAAGGATTTTGAACGCGCAAAACAGATTGCGCGTGTTTTTCAGAATCCCTTTATGGGAACCGCGCCGGACATGACCATTGCCGAAAATCTGCTGATCGCCTCTTTGCGGGGCCGCCGGCATCATCTGCGCATGGGTCTTTCCGCAAGCCGCCGGACATTTTTCGCCGGGCAGGTCCAACGTCTGGAGATGCAGATGGAAGACCGCCTGGACAATATCATCGGATCGCTTTCCGGCGGGCAGCGCCAGGCGGTGAGCCTGCTGATGGCCGTCATTCAAAAGCCCGACGTGCTGCTTCTGGATGAACATACGGCCGCGCTCGATCCCAAATCGGCCGCGCAGATTATCCGTCTGACCAAAACATTCGTAGAAAGCCAAAAGCTTACCACGTTCATGGTCACGCACAGCATGCAGCAGGCGCTGGATCTGGGCGGCCGGACGCTGATGATGCATCAGGGACAGATTATCGACGATATTTCCGCCGCAGAAAAAGCCAGGCTCTCCCCCGACGACCTGCTGGATAAATTCGCGCAACTGCGCAAAACGGAAAAGTTGACCGATGCCATGCTGGAGCAGTTGAGGAGGGAGTATAGATAGAGGGGGAAAGGCTGAAGACTGAAGACTGAAGACTGAAGGACAAGGGGCAAGACTAGAGGCTATGGGCGATGGGCGATGGGACAAGGTAAAAGGAGAAAGAATTCTGAATGAAAAATAATAACGGGATGATGCTGGCGGTGAAGGTCAGCTTGATTAGTAACATTGTTCTTTTTGTTGTCAAGGCCGTAACGCTTTTAATTGTCCAATCGCTCGCGGTGGCGGCGGATCTGGGCATTTCGGCCATCGCTCTTTGCGTCTCCGGCATTCTTTACTATGCCGTCAAAACGTCGGACAAGCCCGCCGACACCTTTTATAATTACGGCTATGGCAAAATCGAAAACGTCACCGAAGCTATTGAAGGGGTTGTGATGATCGGTCTGGCGCTGGCCATGTCCGTTCAGGCGCTTACGCATCTGGTGCATCCCGGCGAAACGCATTCACCGCTGGTCGGTTTGATCGGCAGTTCACTGGGCGTGATCATCAATTTCTGGGGCGCATCCTTCATTATGAAACTGGCGGAAAAAAGCGCCTCGCCCGCGCTGCGGGCCGAAGGCATTCACTTTCGCCTGGAAGGCTACATCTCACTCACCATTACCCTGTCTTTTGCCGTGGTGATGGCCCTGCAATTCGGGGGCTTTAATAAATTGTCCACCTACGTCGATCCTCTCGCCACCCTGATTGTCAGCGCCGCCATTGCCGTGCCTTCCGTCCGGCTGCTCAAGGAAGCTTATATGAAACTGCTCGACGCTTCCATCGGCGAAACCAGTCAGATGGACGTGATCAAAGCGCTGGCGCGCCATTACGACCGGTACTGCGACTTTAAAGACATCCGGACGAGGTCGGCGGGCAGAAGACAGTTTGTGGATATTCATCTGGTCATGCCGGAACACATTTCCGTCAAACACGCCCATCGAATCGCCGGCGCCCTGAAGCAGGACATCGCCTCAAGTATCGCCGAAAGCGAAGTGACGGTCCATATTCTACCCTGTAACCGCGACTGCGAATTCACCCGCAACAATGAGCCCTGCCCCTACGCCGGGCATGGATAACGATGCGGATTCAACAAGCGGATAAAGTCGGAGGAAGGGATCCCTCTGTCGCTTTAAATTTAAAAATTCAACGCATTGGCAAACTCAATCAGATACGTTCCTCCGATGCCGCTTAAGGCCAGCATGATGGACTGAAAGACAGGGTGCTGCGAAAACGGCAGGAAGGCCCCTCTCCTGATGGACTGAATATCTTCAATGGTATGGTCGATTTGACTTTTCAAATCCTGAAGATCTTTGCGGAGAATCACGCGCATCTGTTGCTTCTTCAGGCGGAGGATTGAAGCTTTTCGAAATTTTTCCGCGTCCGTGCGTTGGATCAAGGCACATATCCAGGTGATCAGAACGCCGATCAGTAAAATGACTGCAAGAGGAATGGTCGTGTTCCAGTTGTCAAAATAACTGTGCCGGGCCGTAAACATGATGACCGTGATGATCGACGGGTAAAAGATCAAGCCGCCGACAGCTTCCGTCCTTTGGGCAACCAGATGAACCGTCAGCCATTCCGAGAATATCATGATCTGCTCTTGCCGGTAATTCTGTTTACCGCTTTCTAAAAATTTCTGCAGCGATTCTTCGGGCCATTCGTGGTATTTTTCGGTTACATTCACAATGAATTGGTGGCAAAGCCGCGTTACATCGAAAATATAAAGAAATAAAACGGAAAAAAAGAAAGTGGATAAAAAGAAGATGATCATTGTAATCCAATAACTGTAAACGCCGCGGACGGGGAGATTCGGGAGCGGCCCCAAAACGCTTAAGAAGAGTCCGGTGGTGACAAAATACACAATCCAGGCGCCAAAGGCCCAGCAGATGCGGTATTGCCAGCCATTTCTGACGGCGTACTCATCCCATAATGCGGAGATGTCTCCATTGGAGTATGCTTTGAAAAAATCAGAACTGACGACCCTTTTGGGAAAATTCGACCATCTCTCCACTTTCGGAGCTTTTCTGAAAAGCTGATCCCAAATGTCTTGTTCATTGTTCTTCAGGGATCTGTAGGAAAAACATATAAAAGAAACGGATAGAATAAAAGCCGCCATCCGCAATATATTGGCCGGCCAGACGCTGATCCCGTTCACGAGAGAAAAGGGTTCTTCATCCGGCCTGGTTAAGATAAACATATTCATCACGACCAGCATCAGGACAGCAAGGCCTGCCACGGCCAGTACGATCAGCAATTTCCATTTACTCTTTAATACCGACATCACCGTGCGGTTCACAGGTTTGTTGGAAAAAAACAATATCGTTAAAAGGATAACGGTCATCAGGAATATGGCGAGGATCATAAGACGGGTGTAAGAATAATTGCTTTTTTTTCTTTCAGACAGTTTGACGGCGCCGGTATTGCCGATTTCAAAAAGCAAAGGTTCAGGCTGATATGGGCGCTGACCGGAAAACGCCTGCCAGACCGCCATAAATGCCGATGTCTGATAACAGTCACGAAAGGAAGGGGGACTTTCCTGCATGTCTTTACTCATTTCGCGCGGCACGGAAATATTAAAATGGGAAGCAACCAGAAGATTTCTGGTCCATTGCAGACTGGCGGGGTGAAACCACATGGCATCCAGATCAGTGGTAAAGTAGATGGCCTGGGGAAAGCGTTGATGAAAAGCCTGGAGTGCAAGATACTTATCATGAAAATCATTTCCCAAGATGCCGATAGCCACAACATCCCGCTGCCCTCGTTCAAGGCGATGGTAGATTTTGTCGGCATGACGCCTCAGATAATCATACTGGCTTTTTCCGGCCGGCTTTTCCAGCTTGCTTACATCAAAATCGGTTTTATTCGTTTGGTTGCTTTCCCCCTCTTTTGAGTCAGCCTTTCCCGCCTTTTCACCAGGGAGAATTCCGTCTATACCGCGCAAATAGCCGACGGAAATCAATAAATCCGGTTTCTTCAATTCCGGACTCATCGGGAGTTCTTTGCGAAAAACATCCTGCAGAGCGCCAGCGTAAAGCGTATCGGATTCTGATACCAGTATGATCCTTTTCTTTTTATTGTTAAAATCGACTCTGCGATTTTTCAGTTCATCGACGATTTTTACGGCCAGGGCCTTATCCGATCCTATTATGCGGGAAAAAAGAATATCTTTCTTTCCAAACCGGCGGACAATCTCAGCATCGTTCTTGACTGTATTTTTGTTGTCATCCAGCAGGCTGGCTGCATCGGCCGTTGCAAATGCAGAGTAAATCTCAATCCCCTTAAGGTTGTTCAGTTCGGAATCCCCGCCTGTTCTATCCAGCTCGGAGAGCATATTCTTCAAGGTCATCGATTCACAAGGCCCGATGATGACCCACCTCCCGTCACCGGCATTGCCCAGGCTGCGTTTGAGTTTCGAGAAAAATTTGAGCGGCTCATTCTGAAAGGTTTTTCCATTAAGCCAGAGAAGCAAAACAGACTCCTTCGTTTCCGGCTTGCAAAACCATTCATAGGGCAGGATATTTTTTAGCAGGGGGGTGGGATTCTTCCGTTCTCCATCGGTTTTCAACAAAACATACCGAATGTGCTCGGAATCCTCCGGTAGATACTTCAGGCTCCGGAGAGCGGACACAACGGCATACCTCTGGCGCATCCGGCTTTCTTCATCCTCCGCGTATATTGTTCCGGGAACCATGGCGCCGAGAATCGTGACGCGTCCTTCTTTTCTTCCGATCTGCGCCACCAGGGAATCGCCGTTGGTCCTGCTTGTTTTAGCGTTTTTACTTTGCCGTAGAATGATCCCTTCCCTTAAATGAATCGTTTCAACATTAGAACGGATCTCACTTTGATCCGATTTGTCAAGTTGTTTCAAATGCGCCAAAACGGCGCTGAACGGATCCTGCCAGAGGCGCGCAGTCACCTCTCTGTAACGTTCGTACTGAATTTCGCTGGAATAAGGACGGGTTCCCCGAAACGGCGTCTGTGAATAGTAGGAAATACCGACAATCGTTAACAAGGCAATAATACCCGTAATCGGTATGATCGGCCCTGAATTTCTGCCATTGCTCATATTTCACCTCATCATGTTAAGACATGTGATAATGAAAAATCGCTGACTGCCCGAAGAAATTTCAGATGAGAATAGTTTTTATGACGTAAATTATAAAAAACAAGGACTTGTAAGTCAAGGAAAGCTTGACGGAAATTTTGACGGCCGGACCGCCTGCTTGCATCCTCATTCAAAACAGATTTCGCGACAGCCGACATAAAAAGCAGGAAGCAGCCTGAGTTTTATCCAGGCTGCTTCCATCACTTGTTTCTCGTTTTGGATTGCTCTATTCCGGCGGGTACATGGATTCTATCTCTTTGACGTATTTTTTCATAATAACCGCCCGCTTGAGTTTCATGGTGGGGGTCAGTTCGCCGGAGTCCTGAGACCATTCTTTTTCCAGGAGGCAGAACTTCTTGATCTGCTCAACTCGGCCATAGTCTTTCATCAGCAGGTCAAGGTCATCGGCAAAGAGCTTGATGACCTCCGGATTCCTGACGAGATCCTGGTGATTGGAGAAAGTGATATTTTTATCTCTGGCCCAGCTCTCCAGCGTTGCAAAGGCGGGCACGATGAGAGCGGCAAGATACTTCCGGTTATCACCGATCACCGCCACCTGTTCAATATAAGGAGAGATCAGCAGAGTATTCTCTATGTTTTGCGGTGAGATGTTTTTACCGCCGGACGTCACGATAATGTCTTTGATGCGTCCTGTGATTTTCAGAAATCCGTCGCTGTCTATTTCGCCGATGTCTCCGGTGCGGAAGAAGCCATCCGGCGTAAAGACGTCCCGGGTTGCCGCTTCGTTTTTATAGTAACCTTTCATCACCTGCGGGCCCTGCACAAGGATCTCGCCGACATCGCTAAGTTTGACGATCGTGTCTTTCACGGCCGGACCGACGGTCCCCGGCTTGATCTTTGTCGGTTTGTTGGAGTTTACAACCGGCGTCGTCTCGGTAAGGCCAAATCCTTCAATGATCCGGACGCCCATGCCCAGGAAAAACTCCGCGTCGGACACCGACAGGGGACCGCCCCCGGATACGGCGCCTTTGAGTTGATCCATACCCAGAGCTTCCCTGAGCTTGCTGAAGATGAGTTTGTCCGCCAGATTATATTTAACCGCAAACCAGCCCGTCCGTTCTTTGTTGTTGCACATATAGGGCAAATTGTCTTTCGCTACACCCATGGCCCAGTTGAAAAGGGTTTTCTTGAGGGCCGGGGCGTCCGCGAGCTTTGCGTTGATGCCCGCATGCACTTTCTCATAGATGCGCGGCACACTGACCAGGAAAGTGGGGCGGATTTCCTTGAAGTTCTCCAGCAGCTTTTCCGTGCTTTCGGCAAATGCCACCTTGTGGCCCAGGAAGATGGCGCCGTAATATCCGACCGTTCTCTCCAGGGAGTGCGCCAGCGGCAAAAACGACAGGAAAGTATGATCGCCCTGCAGAAATTCCGGATCGACCGCATTGATCTGATTGACATTGGAAACAAAGTTTTTGTGCGTGAGCATCACACCCTTGGGGTTGCCTGTTGTGCCCGAGGTGTAAATGATGGTTGCCACATCTTCCATGCTGATGGGCTTGAGCCTTTTATCGAACTCGTTTTTGTTTGCGGCGGCCTTGCCTTCTTTCATCGCCTCGGCGAGTGTGATAACACCGGCGGCAGGCTTATCCAATTCGTCGAATATGATGATGTCGCCCAGGGCGGGCAGTTTTTCCCTGGCCTTGAGTATCTTGGCCATGTGATCTTTTGCAGCCACAAAACACTTCTTGGCATCGGAGTTTTCGATGATATACCGGGATTCCTCGGCGGAATTGGTCGCGTAAATGGGAACATTCACCGCCCCCACCGAGATGATGGCTAAATCCGCAACCCACCATTCATAACGGTTGGGCGAAAACAAAGCCACCTTGTCACCGGGCTGGACCCCCCTGTTGATGAGGAATATGCCCAGATTGCGAACCATCTCGTTTAGCTTATTCCACGAGGTCTGCTCCCAATTCCCGGCCTTGTTTTTGGAAATGACCAGTGCCTTGTCGCCGTATTGCTGAGCCCGGTTCTGAAAGATTGCCCCCATCGACGTTTCTTTGAATGGTTCCATGCTCCCCTCCTTCTGCCAAGGTTAGAATAAAGGTTTGTTATTTTGAACAACGACTTATCCATTTCGGGAGACGCATCAAACCGCAATGCCCAGGCGAATCAGATCTTTCGCCTTCGGGCCGGCGGTTTGAGAATCGTACCTTCTGATGCGGTAATATTGACGGACCATTTTTTCAATCGGCACCGCCGACGCGACAGGATATTTGGTGACGGCTTCTTTGGTAAACCGGTTCGGCAATGTATCTTCGGACGGTTTCTGACCCATCCGCACATTCATATAACGTTCCAGCTTGGTGATGCGCTCACCCGCTTTTTTGAATTGCCACTGGTTCATGGGAATGCCCGTGATCGCGGAAAAGAAATCGGAGTAAACGCTCCAGTTCATCAGCATCTGCGACATTTTGGGCATTGTAATTGTCGCAATGTTCATGGCGAAATTGGGCATGTATTTGGGGATTACAGGCTCCGTCATGATGGAGAACGCGGTGAACAGACAGGTCTGGAGGGAGTTGATGCCGGCAAAGATATCTTCTAAAAAGACCACCCAGGAGGCTTTGCCCAGCGTGGTCATAGGCGGCATATACCCCATCTGCACTTCCAGAGAAACCAGATAGGATCCGAGGTGGCAGCCGCCTTTGTTGTGCACCGCATACGACAAGCCGTGCCCCCAACACCCCCGCGGATCATAGGCGGCAATCTCCAATCCCTTTGTATGGATGGCAAAATCCTTACCTCCGTATTTTTCGCTGAGCCTCTTTGCTCCCAGGGCCAGTTCGGCGCCTTCTCCCCGGCGATAGGCAATGTCTTCGAGAATACGGCCGATGTTGTCATGACTGTTAAACGACAGTTCGGTTTTCCGCAGACCCTTCTCGCCGGCTTCCATGGCCCAGGCAATGGTCCCTCCGGCCGAGATGGTGTCAAAGCCCATCTCGTTCATGATGTCATTCCAGATTCCGATTTTGTCGGTATCGTAATTCTCGATATTGCTGCCGAACATGCCGGTCGTTTCGTATTCGGAAATCTGCCGCATCTTTCCGTCGGGATACATACCCTTGTGACCGCACAGAATGGAACAGTAGCGGCAGGTGGAATGCCGGGTCTTGTATTTTGCCGCCATGACCTCGCCCGTAGTGGCTTCCGTTTTGGGACTGTACCGGTCCCGGAAGTTGCGCACCGGGGAGTATCCGCTATCAATGCCGTATCGTGTATTGGCGTTGGTTCCGTAAGCTTTATAACTTTTGGCAAAGGAATTTCGCAAAATGTGCCGTTTGGCCTTCTTTAAGGTTTTCTCAAATTTTTTCTGATCAACAGGAATGCAGCGGTATTCCTTGCCCCGGGCCACAAGGGCTTTGAGATTTTTGGCGCCCATCACCGTGCCCACACCCCCGCGGCCGGCAAAGCGATGCCCGGAACAGATGTTGGCATAAAGGACGCCGTTTTCACCTGCCGGTCCGATAACCGCGGCCCCTTCTCTGGGGGTCAGCCGCAGGCTCTCCTGAGTTTGGTGCGTGCCCGCCCCCCAGAGATCGCCTGCATCTTCAAATAATACCTCATCATCACTAAAACAGAGAACGGTCGGCTTTGAAGCCCGGCCGGAAATAATGACGCCGTCCCATCCGGCCGTTTTGCAGGCCTCGCCGAAAGGTCCGCCGCAAGACGAGGAAACCATATAGCCGGTCAGCGGGGATTTGGTGATGACTTCAAAACGCGCGGAACAGGGCGCGCCTGTCGTGAGCAGCACGCCGTTGGCAAAGATCAGCAGGTTCTCCGGCCCCAGCGGATCGACATCCGCCAGCCGGTCCTTCAGCCGGTCATAGAATATTTTAATGCCCAGCCCTTTGCCGCCCAGATAATTTTTTAAATCCTCATACGTGGCCTGGTGAATCTTCCAGGTCTGGTCCGTGAGGTTGATATCGAGGTATCGATTGCTCGTCCCGAAAATTTCTTTCATGAGGCAATTCCCATGACGATGGCGTCGAAAAGGCAGTTGTCTTTGCACCAGCCGCAGGAAACGCACTTATTCGGCAGGGCAAGTATTGCGTGGTTCTCCGTCAGGGGCAGCGCTTCATCAGCCATCGACAGAGCATGGACCGGACATACCGCAACGCAGTTTTCGCAGGCGGCGCACATATCCCTGTTGATGAGCGGTCTGGGCCATTCCGACTTTTTCATCTTTGGAACGATTTTCCCTTTGTCGTCCAGCACGGCTGATGCCGCGCAAATCCTGCCGCAGGCGCCGCATTCGATGCACAGTTTCCCGTTGATTCGGTGTTGCTGTTTTTTTTCTCCGGAAATGGCGCCGGTCGGACAAAGTTTTGAACAGACCCCGCAGCCGGTGCACACATCAGACATGGTAAAGCTCATAAAATCCTCAGTGATCGGTGGACGTCATCAAAACAAAAAATGGGCGATTAAAGTTGCTGCACATACGGTCGGCCGCAACCGAACAACAAAGATGCTTCGTTGTCACATCATCCTTTTTTTGCCGGAATGGCGGACATGACGTGTTCCGCTCAAAAACAATCGCGAAGTAAAACAGTCGTGCATACATACACAGAAAAGCAGAGATTGAGAATACTACTTTAGGATGATTATGCCGGTGAAGATGGGTTGCGGATTGCCGCACCCGGGGAAGCAGAATTCCCCGGGGCGCCCGGCATACAAATTAGCGAGTCATATAGAAATTTTTTTTCAGACTGTTGCGAAGCTCGCCGCGCAAATCCGGATGAGCAATGCTGATCAGGGCTTCAGCCCGCTCGCGGCGGGATTTATATCTCAGATTGGCGACGCCGTATTCCGTCACCACATACTGGGCAAATGAGCGGGGAACCGAAATCGGTGTTCCCGCGGGCATCTCGGGAACAATGCCGGATATCAGCGTTCCGTCTTTGAGGCGTCGGGAGGAATAAAGCAGGGTGATCCCCTTGCCTCCCTTGGAGAAATATGATCCGATCATGAAGTCCAACTGTCCGCCCACGCCGCTCACCATCCGGTGACCGACGCCTTCCGATGCAATTTGACCGCTGAAATCCACCATCAACGCCATGTTCATGGCCACCATGCCGGGGTGCTGAGCAACAATCACGGGGTTGTTAGTGTAGGAAGACGGGTAAAGCTCGCAGGCTGGGTTTTCCTGAACGTAATCATACATGTCTTTATTACCCATGCAGAATGTGGCCACGGTGATTCCGGGATGAATGGGTTTGCAGGCATTGGACACAATCCCCTTGCGCACCAGTTCCGGAAGGCCGATGGGAAACATCTCCGTAATAACGCCCAGATCGCGCTTGCCTTCCAGACCGGCGACAACCGCTTCCGGAATAGCTCCAATTCCCATCTGCATGGTATCCCCGTCGTTGATCAGGTCCAGAACGTAGTCGCCGATGATTTTTTCTTTTTCGCCCGGTTTTGTCCGTTCGAACATCGGCATGGGCTGAGAAATTTCCACAAAAGCGTCAAATTCCGAAACACTCATCCAATTGTTGCCAAAGACGACGGGCATCTGATCGTTCACTTCCGCGATGGCCAGGCGCATTTTTTTCGTCTGCTTCCCCTTCCGGATGGCTTCCATAGAGTAAAAATTGCAGAGCCCCAGGTTGATCATCCCTTCCGCATTTGGCGGCGTCGTCATGCAGATATAAACATCCGACCATTCGCCGTAACGGTCCGCCGAATCATGGCTTTGAAAAAAATAATGATCCGGAAATCGGGATTCGAGGATTTTTCGATTGACGCCGCTTCCAAAGCCGGGGGTGTAATTGATATGGCCGTCAATGCCGGTCATAAAATCAAGATCATATAACTTCGTCGGACGAATCTGGACGGAATCCGATATCCGCACACCTTTCAGATCCTTCCAGCGATCCAAAATGGCTTCGTACATCTCTTTTGAGCAGGACCCCGTGCCCAGTGCGATGCCCACAAAATCCCCTGATTGAACCAACTTCGCCGCTTCTTCGCAGGACACAACCTTACGCCTGTATTCATCTTTCCACGTCATTCTTTAAGGGTTCTTCCTTCTGCAACATCCACTCCATTGGAATATTGTCTTCATTTTAATCTTCTTCTAGCATATGTCATACATCCGGGAAAGCAAAAAGCGGACTCGCAAAAAAGTGCTTATTATTCGGCACATTGAATCTCTTAACCATGAAAAGTAGAGAATTCTAAATATCGTCGTAATTCGCACCGTCTCTTATTGCCCTTATCTTTCTTTCTTCACAACTCTGTGAATATCAACTCTTTCATCTTTAGCATTCTCTTTTTTTACAAGACGAATGCCTTCGCCTTTTACTTTGAGTGTTTTATTGATTTCTATCAGAGCGGCCACCAGCTCCTCGTGAGAGTTAACCATAATCCTTCTCGGACCTTCGCCCTTTTCCTGCTCTTTGCCTTCCATTGTTCATTGCTCCTCTATCACTTTAAATATGTCTATCAATCGACCATAACCTATTTCAGATATTTGTGCCACAGGTCATGCTACAGCCTGATCCCCTGAGTACCTTACCGCCATCATCGTGATATCGTCCGCCTGGGGTTCGTTTTGCGCAAAAGCCTCAATAACCGTCAGCACGCCGTCCGTGATGATATTCAGAGGCTGGTCCTGCAGACCGTTCAGCGCCGCCGCGAGCCTGTTCTCACCGAAGAGCTTATACTGTGCATCGGTCGCTTCCGTCACGCCGTCGCTGTAGATAAATACCGTATCGTTTTTTTGCAGCATCACCGACCGGCTGCGATAGACAAAATCCCCAACAATCCCCAGCGCCATGCCGCCTGTCGCCGGAAGGGCGTCGATTTCTCCCGTTTTGCGCAAAACATAAGGCAACGGATGGCCGCCGTTGCAGTAAACCAGCTCGCCGGTGCGGACATTCAAAACCCCCAGGAACACGGTGACAAACATCATCGACGGATTGTCCAGCGACAGGTCTTCATTGACGCGCGCTAAAATGACCTCCGGCGAGAGCCCCTGCGTGGCTTTGGTCTTGATGAGGATTTTGGTAATGGCCATATGAAACGCCGCTGGCATGCCCTTGCCGGAGACATCACCCACGGCAAAACATAGATGGTCATCATCCATGAAGAAGAAATCATACAAATCGCCGCCCACTTCGCGGGCGGGCAAAAGCATCGCGTAGACGTCCATGTCCGACCGCTCCGGAAAAGGCGGAAACGTTCGAGGCAGCATGCTCATTTGAATATTATGGGCGATTTTCAATTCACTCTCGATGCGCTCCTTGGCGGCGGTGGTTTTCGTTAAATCGGTGATATAGGTTTGAAGCGAATGCTGCATGGCCGCAAAAGAGACGGCCAGTGTGCCCACTTCGTCGCGCGAGTCAATCGCGGGAAGCGCCCGGTTCAAGTCGCCCGCCGCCATGTTCTTCGTCGCTTCGGTCAGCGCGCGAAGCGGGTTGGTAATGCCGCGGGCAATCCATATAATCACGCCGCAGAGAATGGCGAGCCCCAGCACGCCCAGGGCCAGCGTAATCCTGTAGTGTCTGTCAACGTCCGCCATCAGATCGTTGCGGGGAAACACGAGGCCAATGGACCAGCCGGTGGTGGAAAGCGGGGCGTACGCCAGCCAGCAGCGGTCTCCGTCGATTATGTCGCGCGACTCGACCACGCCGGTGCCGCCGGACGTCATCGCCAGCCCCAATTCGGCAAGCTTTGCATCCCCCAGATCCCAGGCCAGGGAAAAGATGCTTTTATTCAGAATCAGCCGCTTGTCCGGATGGGTGACAAACGTGCCTTTTTGAGAAATCAGAAAGGCATAACCGTCGCCACCGGTCTTGATTTCCGATACGACTTTCTGCAGCCAGGCCAGCGACACATCCACCGTCACAATGCCCCATAGCGTCTGCCGGCCTTCGGCGGTCTTGTAAAACGGCACCGAATAGGTGGACATGACGATATTGCCCGCCCCTTCGTCAAAGTAGGGTTCAACCCACAGCGGTTTGTTCTGCCGGCTCGCAAGCTTGTACCAGTCCCAGATAAAGTAATCATACCCGATCAGCGTGGACGCCAAGCCGTCGTCTTTTCTGTAAACATAGGGGGAGAAGTGGCGGATATTCTTCTCCCAGGCGAACGGCTCAAACGCAACGGCCGTGCCGTATATTTCCGGATTGCGCGCCACCACGACTTTCATCAAACCGAGAAGTCGTTGTTCGTTTTGAAACGCGGGATGGGGAATCATCAGGGAAAAGTTGTGCGGAATTTTCTGGACGGCGGCCAAAACCGTGTCGATGCGCGCCGCGTTGCCCCGCGCCATCTCGATGGCGTCATGCTCGATATTTTCCACGATGAGTTTCCGCGACAGGGTATAGTAGTACCCTAAAACCAGCATGAAGATCAGCGTGGCGAAAAGCATAATCCAGAAACTCAACCGGAAGGCAATGCCCTTGCCCTGCCGGCCGTAAGCGCCGGAATTGCCTGTGCCGCGGGTGAAAGAAAACATGAGAAAGCCACCTTATGTCATGGAAGATTTGGCCGCAGGCGGCATTATCCTGCCGCATCGGATGGACGCCGGGGGTCAGCGGTTTAAAAAAGTCAGCGTCAATACATTCTGATTTTGATCGCGGCGATATGCCAACCGGTCGGCCATTTTATGCATCATGAAAACACCCAGGCCCCCCACTTTGCGTTCATCCAGACCGGCGCTGATATCCGGATCGGGCTTTTGAAGCGGATCAAACGCGACGCCCGCATCCCGAATTTCAGCGATCAGCGAAGGCCCGGCGCCCGCAGAAAGACGCACTTCAACATCGCCCGGCGATGCCGGATAGGCATGCTTGATGATATTGACCAGGGCTTCTTCCGCAACCAGTTCCAGCCGGTTGAGTGCGTCCGTGGTCAATCCTGCTTCCCCCGCCATGCCGGTAATAAACGCCAGCAACTCATGCAGGTTCGAAAGCTCAGCGGGCATTTTTTTGATCCGCATAAATATGCATCCGGCCGGACGCTATTTAACTGCGTCTTTGGCCGCTCCAAGCGTTTCAAATGAGGGGATCAGCGCAATAAATCCGGAAATTGTGAACACGTCTTTGACATTTTCCCGAAGCCCGGCCATACAGAATTTACCGTTACGCGCCTTCATTTTCTTTGCAGTCGTCAAAAAGACTCGAAGGCCTGCGCTGCTGATATATTCAAGTTCCTGAAGGTTGCAGACGAGTCTGGTTTGCCGCTCATCAAACCATGCATTGAGCCGCTCTTCCAGTTGGGGCGCGGATAAGGCGTCCAGACGGCCGCGGATCTCCAGTACGGAAATATCTGCTTCCCGGGTCATGACGATTTCCATGGACATTCTCCTTTGTTTCACGTTGGTTAGTCATACTTCCAATAGCTAACAGTATAAAAGCAAGGCGGTTGGGTGTCAATCTAAAAGGTTCAAGGTGCAATGTACAAGGATCAAGGTATTTTGACGGCTGCTTCGTAGCCACCGTTTTTTATTTTAAAATTTTGGACTTCGGCCTTTATCTTTTTTTCCTTGTACCTTGAACCTTGAACCTTTTTCCTTGAACCTTGAACCTAGTCTTTATTTTCCGTTTGTGCTATAAAATTTGAACTTTCACGCAAGGAGATACTGTCATGATCTACGATGAAGAATTTGAAACACTACCCCGGGAAGCGCTCGAAGCATTGCAATTCAAAAGATTGCAACAGGTTGCATCACGCGTGTATCATACCGTGGGCTTTTATAAAAAATCTTTCGACAAAGCGGGCGTCACGCCGGAGAGCCTCAAGTCGCTTACCGACCTCAAACGATTTCCTTTCACCACCAAACAGGACTTACGCGATAATTATCCTTTCGGGCTTTTCGCCACACCGATGAGCAATGTGGTCCGGCTGCATGCCTCGTCCGGAACCACCGGCGCCTCCACGGTGGTGGGCTATACCCGCCGCGACATTGAGACCTGGTCGGATTTGATGGGGCGCTGCTTTGTAGCCGCGGGCCTGACGAAGAACGACATCATCCACAACGCATACGGCTACGGCCTTTTCACCGGAGGCCTGGGCGCGCATTACGGCGCGGAAAGAATCGGCGCCAGCGTCATCCCCATGTCGGGCGGCAACACCAAACGGCAGATTACCATCTTGCAGGATTTCCGGCCCACGGCGATCTGCTGCACTCCCTCTTATGCCCTGAATCTGGCGGAACAGGGCCGGGCCATGGGCGTGGATATGCGATCGCTGGCCCTTCGCGTCGGCGTCTTCGGTGCGGAACCCTGGAGCGAAAACATGCGTCAGGAAATTGAAAAGGTTCTGGGATTGACGGCCTTCAATATTTACGGCCTGTCCGAGGTCATGGGACCCGGCGTGGCCATGGAATGCTCCGAGGCGCGCGACGGCATGCACATTTTTGAAGATCATTTCCTGGTGGAAACCATTGATCCGAAAACCTGCGAGGTTCTGCCCCCCGGTGAGGAAGGCGAAATCGTCTTCACAACACTGACCAAAGAGGCTTTTCCTCTGATCCGCTACCGCACCCGCGACATCGCCAGACTCAATCCCGCTCCCTGCCGTTGCGGACGCACGCACGCCCGGATGGGACGCGTCATGGGGCGTAGCGACGACATGCTCATCATCCGCGGCGTCAACGTTTTCCCCTCGCAGATTGAAGCCGTGCTCGTGGGTATTGACGGTCTAGAGCCGCACTACCAGTTGATTGTCGACCGCGTCGGAACGCTCGACACGCTGGAAGTCCAGGTCGAACTATCCGAAGAACAGGCGGCCAATTTTGACGAAGTCAAGGTTCTGCAGAAGCTGGAAGGACAACTCAAAAAAGATATGAAAGACTACCTGGGCATCACCGCCAAAGTCAAACTGGTCGAACCCAAGACCATTCAGCGCTCGGAAGGGAAAGCCAATCGGGTCGTTGACAAGAGGAAACTATAATTCAGACTTTTAGGCTGTTAGGTATATCTAACAGAAAAGGCGACTGTAGAGACACAGTCGCCTTTTCTGTTGATTCTAGACCTGAGGTTTATGGGGAGACCTCTGGCTTTGTTGGAATCGCTCGATGAGATCGCGGATGGCGCGGGCGTCGGCTTTACGATGCCCGTGGCTGACGATGGGGTTCGATCCGCCCGTCGAATCAATCCGGATGTCGGACCAGATCACCCCCGTCTCAATGTTCACCGAAGCGACTTTGAAAATCGGAATAGACTCTTCATTGGAGCCGAAGAGCCGCGGTTTGATCCTTGTCACCCGGTTTTGACTGATTTCAATACGAACCGGAAAAATCCGGTTGCCCGATGTCAACCGGCTGGCGGTAAAGACCTGTTTTTCGTCCATTATAAAATTCCTCCTGCAATGCGATAATTTTCAACGGTAAACCATCGCTTGACCGTGGCTGAATTGCCTTAGGGAGGTACGCCTCCCCTACGGCCTGCATTGTTCTCTGCATAAGCTTCACAACTATTGTCCGCCTCCTGTTCTTGTTACCAGTTTGACTCCTTTAGCTGTGCAATACTCGATACGGGCTGCCGGTTAGGCTTTGCCCGGCAGGGACTTGCACCCTGCAAGAAGCGCCAAGCTGTGCTTGGTTGAATTGAAGTTCTGTGTTTCATTCTCTTGACTGAATACTTGAATCAGCTAAGATCTCTTTATCCAGAGCGTAACCCAGAATCTGTTCCAGCTTTCGCTTTACTCTTAGGGCACGGGCTTTGCGCCGTAAAATTTTAGCTTCGATTTCAGGCGTTACCGCGAATCAGCGATTCTCCGTCCTGTATCGTTTATCGAGAGATACAATGTTGTCGTCCTCCACAAATTTGTTGGCAAGATATACAACCTTCATCTCAACGGCGTCTTGACTATCCGTGCTCCTTAAATCGGTATGGTCCGCCAGTAAACATCCGCACCCGAAGGGCGCGGCTTTCAATCAGCCCCCCATAGGGGGGCCAAGCCCTGCCCCCTGAGGAGGCGGGGCAACATTCATTGTGCCGCAAACGAGTTCCCTCGCAACAGTTGAAGTTGTTCCAACTGTTTCTCCTTCTCTTCCTGATAGCGGACATACTTGCGTATCATGTCCGCATCCAAACCAACGGTATCAACACAATATCCCTTGGCCCAAAAATGATTGCCCCAATAGGGCTTCTTCTTTAACTGTTTAAAATGATGAAATAATTTCATCGCCGTCTGTCCCTTCAACCGTCCACACAATTCCGAAACGGATACTTTGGGTGGAATCATGACCACCAAGTGCAAATGGTCCGGCTGAACATTTAGTTCTATGACTTCACATCCGGCATACCCGCATATGGCTCGAATCCCTACCTCGGCAGCCTCTCTGGTTGCTCCTGTCAAAATCCGATAACGGTATTTCGGAACCCATACAATATGATACTGACAATGCCATATACTATGTGATAACTTACGAAATCTGCTCACTGCTTCCTCCTTTTCGTCCATGTTGCGGCAACAACTAGACCAAAGGATAGCAGTGGGTGGCCTTGCAGGCCATACCCATTCGGGACAGGCTTAGCCAGTCCCGTTCACCACACCCGCAGGGTGTGGGTTTCTCAGTTCATCTAAAACGGACGCCTCCTTGCGGGAACGTGCTCAAACTCCGGTGCGCCAAGGGTGCGCAATGCAGTCCGGTCCGAACAGCAATACCGTAATCGCCGTCCAAGATGGCGCCGACATCTTCAGGCACCATATTTTGGACATTGATAGTGACCACGGCCAAGCGATTGTCCCAGCCGGAAGGGCCATGCATTCGAACGGCGGGGATTTCCGATAAGCCCTGCGCCAATCTTTGCGCCAGAGCGATTTCCTTTGTCCGGGTGACATCCATGCCGGTCTGTTCAACGCATTCCAATCCAGTGAAAAGAGTGCGCTGAAACTTGTTGATCTTGGATTCACAATCTGGAACCTTATAGGCTCTTCCGGTATTTTAGTACAAGAAAAGCAGGATAAGATCCAGTAATATGTATTTTTTACCACAACAAAAAGGGGGTTGCGATCATTGCAATCCCCTTTTCTTGTGATATCCGGCTAAAAGGACCTCTGCTGCATCAGCAGTCAGAGACTGCAATTACAACAACTACATCACCGACATGATTATGGTGAGACGGGTAAGCAAAACAGGATGAGTTAAAAGTCCTTTGATTTTTAATTTGCCGCTGAAAATTAAACCCAGGACTTTTCTGCCCGCTTCATCTAAATAATACGGTAATCCCCAGCGGATGTTGAGCGCGTTTAAATCCATGACATTATCCGATGAAGTACTGATCAGAACAGCCACGCCCGGGCTGATACCGGGCTCAATGGTCAGAGAGCCCCTGTTGAAATGAAGACTGATCGACACCTCAATATCCGGTAGGTCTAATGTTGTGATGCCTCGCATCTTTTTATACGTTGCGTATTTCGCCTTTGATTTTTCAATATTGCCCATCAGCAGCTCCTGCAGGATAAACGAAAAGGGAACATCCGAAGCGTGGTTGGTAATATTCAATTCCATCTATTTCCCCTCAACAGTTACAGCGCTTTGCGGTAAATTTCCAGCACTTCGTCCTTCCCCGAAACATAGCGGATGTTGTTGACAATAGAGCCGTCTGCCATACTTAAGTCAGCTGCTTTAATGATATCTGCTTCCTTGGCGCCAAATTCGGAAAGCTTTAGCGGATGTCCGATACGCTTTAGAAGATCAAACATCTCTTTTACTGCCGCTTTTGCTGCCACTTTAGGTTCATCATTGCGCGTACTGACACCCAAAGCCTGCGCAATGGTGGCGTAAATAGCAATGGTTTCCGGTTCGCCGTCGTCAATATTATAATCCATACAGTAAGGCAGCATGATGCCGCAGGAAACGCCATGCGGCACGCGGGCGACAGCGCCGATGGAATGAGCCATTGCGTGTACCAAACCGACCATTGCATTGCCAAATGCCCATCCCGCCATGGTTGCCGCCAGCTGCACCTGACCACGGGCTTGAAGATTGCTGCCGTCTTTTATACACACGGGCAGGTAGTTGCTTAAAAGCCGGATGGCATGCATGGCCATGGCGTCGGCTATCGGTTCCCGCTGCATGGATGTCACCGCCTCGATCGCGTGGGTCATGGCGTCCATGCCTGTGGATGCGGTTAGCAACGGAGGCAGCTTCAAGGTCAGTTGCGGATCAAGGATCGCCGCACGCGGTGCATTATACGATTCCACAATTAAAATTTTCTGGCCCTTGTTCTTATCGTATATTACTGCGGCCCAGGTCACTTCACTTCCTGTTCCGGCAGTGGTTGGAATGACGATGTGTGGCGTCTGCGGTCGGGTTAAAAGCTGGATGCCTTCATAATTTGCCAGTGAACCGCCTTCGGTAAGGAGTATACACATGCATTTTGCTGTATCAATCACACTGCCGCCACCAATGCTGATGATGATATCCGCGCACTTCTCCCGCGCAAAGGCTGCGCCTCGGTTGACAACATCAATGCCTGTGTCCTGCGGCACGTCGCTGAATACGCCGACGCATTTGTCCCCCAGGGTCTTGATGATTTTTTCCGAGAGGCCCGCCTTGATAATCCCCGGATCCGTAACAACTACCGCACGCGAGCAACCCAGAGCGCTCATTTCAGATTCTAATTCTGCCGTGGATGAGCCACTGCCGAAAATAACTTTCGTCGGACCAAAATAAACAAAGGATAAACTGCTGTCGTAAGCCATGATTCTCTCCTTCCAGGGGCTATTAAGAAAAGGCCGTGACCGCCCCTGAGGGTGGCAAGACCTTTCCCTGCGTATCATCAAACGTCATCGGGCCAAACGGTGTTCACTTCCGTCAAAAGGTCGATAACCTTATTGACGGTTTTAACGTTACGCACGACATAAGTCAGATCGCCTTTTAATTTTAGCTTCCCCTGCATTAAAGCTTTTGTTGCATCAAGTTCTTTTTTAGCAACTTGTTTCCAGCGGGCATAATCGCCGGTCATGATAAATTTTCCGCTTTGCACTTTAGCTTCGTCACAGACGAGAAAATCACGGACGTCTCCGTGCCAGTAATCGGTAAAAAGGTAAACGGGCTTTGGAACATTTTTTGAGGGATCGGCATTACAAATCAGGGCAACACTGCCTTCCCAGTCTTTGGCGATTTCTTTATACTCCTGAGATTCGGCGATTTTCTGTTTCCATGCATCAAGCCA
Source organism: Smithellaceae bacterium (assembly GCA_963682105.1). Classification (GTDB taxonomy): domain Bacteria; phylum Desulfobacterota; class Syntrophia; order Syntrophales; family Smithellaceae; genus UBA8904. Next base: position 3,444,085 of record OY821638.1, on the reverse strand, counting down.
TTCTTGGGTAAAAGCATTGTACGTAGCCATTGTTCTCCTCCTTTAAATTTTATTTATAAAGTTTATCTATTAACTCGGGAAGCCCCAACTCCCGAAGTTTTTCTTCGCTGACAATGCCGTTGGGCGTTAAACAGCGGATTGCGTAATATTCATCACGTAAAAGTTTCATATCCGGCACGGACCCTTCCGCCGCACCTTCGTGAAGAGCGGTAAGAATCTTCTTCGGCAGGACATCATCCTTGATGGTAATCCCCAGCAGATTATTAATGCCGCGTTTCAGTGTCCAGTCACGCGCACCGCATTCCAGCAGATCATTAAAATCGAAATTGAAACCGGTAATGGCGTTAAAGGCGTCGCGGACCGTTTCTGGTTTCAGGCAATAAAGCACATAGTGACAAAGTGAAAGACTGTTACCCAGAATGCCGTAGTTTTCCGCATCAAAAACCATCCTGGCTTTGCCTTGCGAAGTCTTACCGTCATAATCATCCTTCATATCAAAGAGCTGAGGCCATGAAACCATTCCCTGCTCCATCCCCATTGCCGCATGTTGCAAATGACAGGCTCCGCGGTTGGACATCATATAAGCCAATCCCATCCCGTGGTAGCCCCGCGGGTCATGCATGGGGAGATCAAGCTTCTTGACATGAGCGACGCAATCCAGCGCAGCAGCGCCGAATTGGGCGGCCGCTTTAAAAGACCCGTTGGCCAGAATATCACCAAATCCTTCGCGGCGGGCAATCTTGCCCAACAGAGGAATAACTGCCTCCATATTACCCCAAGCCAGATTGAGATGATCAGTCTGTTCAGAGTTGATGATCCCTTTTTCATACAGTTCCATCATAACGGCAATGGTAGAGCCCGCACTCATGGTGTCCATGCCGTAACGGTTGCAAAGCTCATTGGCTTTAATAACAGCGGCCAGATCATTGTTTAAGATGAGTGTGCCGAAAGTGCCGCAAGTTTCATATTCCGGCCCTGGTCCTTCTTCCGTCTGGTAAGGTCCGTCTTTTACGGCAACTACTCTTTTACAGGCTACCGGGCAATTGGAGCAGGCATGTGCTTTTGTCAGATACGTTTCCGTAAGTGTCGGGCCGCTCAGCTTGGTGGAAAGTTCAAAATCCTCACCGACCGTCCAGTTCTTAATCGGGACATCGCCGTTCATCATCCCCAGATCCATGGCCGCATCCGAGCCCATCAGATGCAGAGATTCAGCAAAGGCGGAATCTTTGATTTCGGCGATAGCCGATTTGAATATTTCCTTGTATTTTGCTTCGTCGACCTTTCCAGGCACTTGATTGCCCCGGGCGGTAATTGCCTTCAGGTTTTTGGAGCCCATGACGGCGCCAAGACCAGTCCGGCCGACAAAATGAGCTTTATCGTTGCCGATGGAGGCAAATTTCACCAGATTTTCTCCGGCCGGGCCGATTGCCAACACCTTAATACTTTTATCTGCGGTTTTCAGTAAATCGGTTGTTTCATAAATATCTTTGCCCCAGCAATCGGTGGCGGAAGAAATTTCGGCCTGATTGTTGGTTATGCAAAGGATGACGGGATGCGGGCTCTTGCCGGTGACAATGATGCCGTCGTAGCCTGCGCGCTTCAATTCCGGGCCGAAGTTGCCGCCGCAGGCGGATTCACCCCAAATGCCGGTCAGCGGAGATTTGGCGGCCATCGCGAAACGCGAACTTCCGGGGAATCCGCTGCCAACCATTGGACCGTTCATCAGCATCAGCGGATTTTCGGCCGATAGGGGATCGGCATCCAGATTGAATCTTTCTAAATAAAGTGATGCCGCGAGAGAGCTTCCGCCGATGAATTTTTTCAGACGATCTTCTTTGATTGCGAAATTGGAACAGACGCCGTTGGTTAAGTCAACCTGTAAAAATTTCCCCGCATAACCGTTTTGCATTCCTACCTCCGTTTGCTGCGTGAAGATATAAATTTATTTGTTACTTAACTCATTATTTTTTCAAAAACTGCATTTAAATGAACAGAATTTTTGTTAAACACCCCAGTATTTTTATACAAAAAAATGGCCATTATCGGTTTCTGACAGTACCTTTTATTAGTATTTTTATGATTAAATCAAAGATATATTGGACTATAAAATTTCGGCGCCTTGTTTTCGTTGGAATCCATGGCGTTCACACTGGTGACATAGACATCGGCGCCGTTATTTTCCAACGTTTCGGAAATCGTTCTCCAATTATCAATGATACCGGCGATTCTTGCCTGTGCGGCCATTCCATGAGAAAGGACAACAGGATACTTCGTAGCGCACTTTATGCTATTAGCCATTGACGTTATGGGTAAAGCAATCAAAAGTGCGAGTAAACCTAATATTTATAATATGCATTCAATTATCAAAAAACGGCGGGCATGTAAATACTACTAATGGAGTATTTTCCTTCTGATCCACCGCTTTTTCAACGGATTCTCTCTGTTCCTGACTGCTGTATTTAAAAATGTAAGTCACAGTTGTTTCTAACTAACGTCGATTTGGAAACGCCGGTTTTCGGATGGACACAAACTTAACAAAGAAGGATTACTTTATGAAAAGTCTTTGGCGGTTGTTTTGGTGGCAATAATGGTATGCATCGCAAGTAACATTGCAGTGGCTGATACGATTACGCCAGGTCTTTTGATCGGATGATCAGCAGGTTTTCGGCGTTTTTTTCTGCGGCTCGTGTGAAATTGAATGAGCCGGTAATGACGACCACCTTATCGATTATAATAATTATGTTGTGGGCGATCGCGTGGGTGGAATCAATGAAAGTCGCGATTCCTGCGTTCTTTAAAAAGGTGGCTGATGAATAGCCATCTTTTTTTGACTTTTATCCAGGATCACCTGAACGTTGATGCCGCGCTTGTGCGCGCGGACCAGGGCTGCCGCGATTGGTGTGGAAGTGAAGGAATAAACCTGGACAAGAATCTCTTCTTTTGTTGCATCTAACGTCTTAACGATTGCTGCCGTGCATTCACCTCCAGCTGAAAAGCATATATCAATGTAACTTATGTCAGTGGCCCATACTTGCCGGCTAATGATTTGTCCTGATTCTCTGACGCGAAAAATGGCATTTTTCGCAAGCAATGAACACCTCATCATTGCCGCTTGTTTCCATGACATTCGGCGGGTTTTACTTTGTTACGATGACAGGGACCTCACTTTGCGGTTTTTTATTGCTGTCTCGTTCCTGGCTGTTGATATTGTTGACGCTCTTCCGCCTACAATCCTGACCAGCGTGGAGGCCACGGACATCATTTGTTCAGCCTGAGCATGCATTTCTTCAGAGATGGAAGCCGACTCTTCGGCGTTTGCCGCCGTCTGTTGCGTCACTTTGTCCATTTCCGTTACGGCCCGGTTAATCTGATCGATGCCCTGGGCCTGATCCTGAGACGCCGCGGAGATCTCTCCGACCAGCTCGCCGACTTTTGAGGTGCTCTTTGTGACTTCGACAAAAGCCTCACTGGTTTTAACAACCAGTTCGGAGCCTTTTTTGATTTTATCAACCGTAGTTTCTATCAAGCCGGATGTATTCTTCGCCGCTTCAGCCGCTCGCATCGCCAGATTCCGGACTTCATCCGCCACTACGGCAAAACCGGCCCCCGCTTCGCTGGCTCTCGCCGCTTCGACGGCGGCATTGAGCGCCAGCAGATTAGTCTGAAAGGCAATTTCATCGATGGTTTTTATGATTTTTGATGTTTCCAGGCTGGCTGCCGAGATTTCCTGCATGGAATTTGTCAGGTCATTCATAGAGTCACTGGCTTTTTCGATGACCTGATTGGCCTGATTCATGAGACTGTTGGCGTGGGTTGCATTATCGGCATTGTGCTTTGTCATGGACGACATTTCCTCCAGGGACGAGGAGGTTTCCTCAATGGCCGAGGCCTGTTCGGAAGCCCCTTCCGCCATGGACTGGCTGGAGGCTGAAACCTGACTGGATGCCTCGGTGACCTGTTCGGCTGTTGACTTCATTTCCGCCACCGAAGCATTAATCTGTTTCGTGATTCTCGTACTGATCATATAGGGAATAATGACCCCCATGGATGTGAAGAAGACGACAAACAGCAGCATCAGGATGTCAAACGAAAAAATGATCCCCTTGTCAACGCCCACAAACCACATCCCAACAATCGCTCCCGCTTTATCCCGGATGGGTGAATACAGCGTTTGATGGGATTTACCGACAACAGTAGCCGTTCCGTGAAAATCCCCACCGTTTTTCAGGACCGCAGATTCCACTTCAGAGGCAACCTTTGTTCCCACCGCCCGACTGCCGTCTTCTTTCAAAACACTGGTTGCAATCCGGGTATTGCCGCGGAAAATGGTCGCCACCGAGTTTGTCCTTTTTTTGAGTTCATCGACAACAGCCGTTTCCCCTTCAATGAGGTGTTCCCCTTTGTAAAGCTTTTCATCCTTAACGGACCAGTCTCCCGGATATTTGGTCTCCAGCAGGCTGTATCCGAGGTCGTGATTGGCTGAAAGCTTGTCCATGATCAGAGGACCAACGACTGCAAACCTGACAAAAAAATAAACGCCGGCCGAAAAGATGACCAGCAGGATGATATAGGGAATGGTGATTTTTCTTCTCATATCCAGTTTTGACCACATCTTAAAAACCTCCTGAAAGATTGCGTAACGAACGCAGTTGAATATCGTTTGGTTGTTCGAATACTACTTTTTATTTACCATCATGCCCTGCGGCAGGTTTTATTCAAAAAACAGAGCGCAGCGAATCACGCAGGCTGCTGCCGTTTGAGTTCTTCCCTCAGGGCCATGCCGATTTTTTCCATCACATAGGGCTTTTTGACATAAGCGCCGGCTCCCAGTCGCTGCGCTTCCCGGACCCGCTCCGTTTCCGAAAAACCGCTGACCAGAATCGCTTTCTGCTTCGGATGGATTTCCAGAATCTTCTGATAAGTTTCCAGGCCGTCAATCCCCGGCGTCATGATCATATCCAGGACAAGGATGTCCGATCGATTTTCCCGCAGATAGTTCACGGCCTCTTCGCCGCTGGCTGCCGTGCGAACCTTGTATCCCAGCCGACTCAGCAATCCGGAAGCAACGTCGCGCTGTTCGGCGATATCGTCAATCACCAAAACCGATTCACCAAGGCCCTGGTATTCTTCCAGGGGAATCACTTTCTGCATAGCCGGCGGTTCCTCGCGCGTTACCGGAAAATAGAGCGTAAACGTGGAGCCCAGGCCGACCGTGGAATACACGTCGATGTAGCCTGCGTGATCCTTCACCGTTCCCCAGACAATCGATAACCCCAGACCGGTTCCGCTTCTGCCCATGACTTTTTTTGTATAAAACGGTTCGAATATCTTTTCTCTGTCAGTAGCGGATATTCCTATCCCCGAGTCCGACACCTCCAGAACAACGTAATCTCCTTCCCTGACCTCGTCGTAGCCCATGATGGTTTTGTCCAGATAGCGGTTGAGTGTTCTGATGGTGACTTCTCCCTGTCCATTAATCGATTCGGCGGCGTTGGAGACCAGATTCATCAATGTCTTTTCCAGATGGACGACGGAGCCTTTGATGTTGAGCAGGTTGTCCTGACACTCCGCCATGAAGGTCACACGGGGATGATGGTTCTTGATTGTCTCAAACACGGGAGTCTTCAGAAAGATGGAAACCACGTCGTTGAGGTTGACCACGTTGGAAATCGTGACGCCCCGTCTGGCCAGTGTCAGAAGATCCTGGATAATCGCGGCGCCTTTCTCCGTAGATTGCAAAATTTTTTCGGCGTAGCCTCTGGCTCTTTGTTCCTTCGGAATTTCCATCATCAGCAGTTCCGCATAACCGGTGAGAGCCCCGAGAACATTATTCAGATCATGGGCGACGCCGCCGGCCAACTGCCCGAGTGCTTCCATTTTCTCCGCACGATTTAAACGCTCCTCTAGATTTTTCTTCTCCTCTTCGACTTTGCGGCGTTTGGTGACGTCGGTAATCAGGTTCAACGTCGCGGGCCGTCCTTCCCAATCGATCTGCACCGAACTGATCTCGATCCACACAACCTGTCCGTTTTTGGGAATCACCCGATAGGTATGCCGGGTGGGCGAGGTATCACCCTTGATTTTCTGAATATACCGCTCAATGACCGCGTTGCGGTCTTCCGGATAGATTAATTCAAAAATGGGAATCGACATTAATTCCTGCGGTGAATAACCGAATGCCTGGACGGCTATGGAATTGGCAAATTTAACCATCCCGTCCTGGATCACCAGAATCGCTTCATCGGCGTTTTCAACCAGCGACCGGTATCGCTCTTCACTCTTTTTTAGCGCCTCTTCCGCCTCCAACCGGTCGGAAAGCTGCTGGTTGGCCATTTGAAGAGCGTTGTCCCGTTCGCGGAGCGCCAGATTCAGGGCGGTGACCGTAACGACAATGGCAAAAATGAGATTGACGAGATTCCCCAGGGGAGACTGCACAAAATAGGGGGCGGGCAGATACCCCGTTACGGCCATGAAAGCCAGCGTCACCGCCGTTGCAATGCAAACTCCGGCCACCCAGACTGTCGCTTTTTCTCCCAGAAGCAGTCCGGCAATGACCGACACGGAAATAAAAAAAACGACATTCAGGCTATCGAGTCCGCCTCCCATCAGGACATTGGAGGCAAAAACCACCCAGATGCCGCAAATGGTCAAAATGCCCGACAGACGCGCATATCCCCGCCGAATCAGCATCTTGGCGATAATGATGGTCGCCAGCAGCGCCGTAACCATCAGCAGGCTGCCCAGTTTTCTTTGGTAAAAAAAGACCGTCGCTATCAAACCGCAGCCGGACAAAATGGTCAGAACCAGCAGAATGCGATTCAGCACGCTGTCCGTGTTGACGACAATATTCCGTTCGGGATGGAAACTTATTTCAGTCAATGCCTGATTTTTATTGGATGATGCCTTCATCCGATACTCCCTGTTTTGCGCGATGGACCGTGAGAATTTCAGAAGAAAACGAGCCGAATTGCCTCAAATAAAATGTTACCGAAGGAGGAGATAAAAGAAGTACGTTGCCTCATAAACCGATGTTACCGAGAAGAGAATCGGAAACGGAGGTTTTTATATGAGTCCCCAGGCCAAGGAGGAGTATTTTGAAGTTTTATTTAAGCGCTATAAAGAGGCCAGCCGTAAGGAAAAGACGAACATCATCGATGAATGTTGCGCCGTCTGTGGGTACCACAGGAAACATGCCATCCGGCGCTTAAGAGGGTACAAGCGGTTTACCAAACCGAGGAGAAAGAAAAGAGGCCGGCCTTCAGTTTATAATAAAGAGACGATTATTCAGGTACTCAAACAGATCTGGCTGGCCGCCAATCTTCCCTGCTCCAAAAGACTCAAGGCTATTTTACCCCTGTGGCTGCCCAAATATATCGAACATTTCGGACAACGGACGGAAGATGTCATCAAAGCTCTTTTGTCCATATCTCCGGCAACCATCGACAGGATGCTCAAACCGGTCCGTGTCCGGTATCAAAAACGAGGGAAATCCACAACGAAACCGGGCACGCTGCTACGCAAACAAATCCCCATCAACACCAACCAGTGGGATGAATCCCGACCGGGCTTTCTGGAAGCGGATACCGTCGCGCATTGTGGTGATACTCTTTTGGGTATGTTTGCCTACACCGTTGATTTTACCGATATTGCCACGGGATGGACGGAACAAAGGGCGGTCTGGGGCAAAGGTGAAAAAGGTGTTTTGGATCAAATTAAAGATGTCGAAAAAATGCTTCCCTTTCCTTTGCTGGGCTTTGATTCCGACAACGGCGGTGAGTTCCTCAATTACCATCTCCTGCGTCATTTCACGAATCGTAAACAGCCCATTCGCTTTACCCGCAGCAGAGCTTATCACAAAGACGACAACGCCCACATCGAACAGAAAAACTGGACGCATGTCCGCCAATGGTTCGGGTATCAAAGATTAGACAACCCCAAAATCGTTGCGCTTATGAACAATCTCTATCGCAACGAATGGCGGCTCTTTCACAACTTCTTTCTCCCTTCTGTGAAACTTATTGAAAAAGAACGCATCGGCTCTAAAACGATTAAAAAGCATGACAATCCTAAAACCCCTTACCAGAGAATCATGGACTCTGAACACATTCCACAAACCACGAAGAACGCTCTCATAAAACAACTTGAACGACTCAACCCTTTTGAGTTAAGAAATATCATAGAAATGAAGCTCAAAAGGATTACCCGGCTTCGGTAACATCTTTTATGAGTCAACGTTTCTCTCTCTCGCTCTTCTTTCGGTAACATTTATTTATGAGGCAATAGGAGAGAGATGTTACTGATACAACTTTTCCGCATCGATGTAATGGATGACTGCATCCGGCGTGAGGTACCGGATGGACTTACCGGCGCGGATTCCGGCACGGATATCCGATGCGGAAATATCGAGAAAGGTGGTGCGGCGAAAATAGACGGCGGTTCCCTGCGGATTCACAAAACGATCATTGGCCTCATCAAATTGATACGACGCGGCAACTTCTCCGGGCAAAATCCGTTCAAGCCCCTTGTTGACATAACCCGGCCGGGTTATGACGACGAAATGGCAGAGCGTCAGAAGTGTCTTCCAGTCGTACCAGGTGGTAATCAGGTCAAAGGCGTCCTGTCCGGTGATGAAGTAAAGCTCACCAGTTGAATTCTGCGCATTCAGAAAATGTCGGACGGTTTCAATGGAATAAGACTTGCCTTCCCGCAGATTTTCCAGATCGGAAAACGAAAAGAGAGGATTGCCCTCGATAGCCAGGCGCACCATTTTGGCCCGGTGTTCAAAGGGCGTGATCTCGCGCTGGATCTTGTGCGGCGGAGATGCGGACGGTATAAAAATGATGCGCTCCAGTTGAAGAAGATCCGCAAGTTCCCGGGCGGCGCGCAAATGGCCGAAATGAATCGGATCGAATGTGCCGCCGAAAATCCCCGACTTCATCCGCGAACCTGGCCGTCTCCAAAGATGATAAACTTGGACGTGGTCAGTTCCTCAAGCCCCATCGGTCCGAAGGCGTGCAGCTTGGTGGTCGAAATGCCGATTTCGGCGCCCAGCCCCAACTCGAAGCCGTCGGAGAAACGCGTGGAGGCGTTGACTAGAACGGTCGAGGAATTGACCTCGTTTAAGAACCGCTGCGAATTGCTGTAATTTTTGGTGATGATCGCCTCCGTATGCAGGGAGCCGTATTTTTCAATATGCGCAATCGCTTCGTCCATGGAGGAAACGACCTTCACGGCCAGAATTAAATCCAGATATTCGGCATACCAGTCGTCTTCGGTGGCGGTCTCGATCTTCTTGAGAATTGCCCGGGTCTTTTCGCACCCGCGCAGCGTCACGCCGGCTTTTTGCATCTTTTCGGCCATTTTCGGCAAAAACGTCGGGGCGATGTCGGCATGCACGAGCAGAGTCTCCATGGCGTTGCAGACGCCGGGGCGCTGCGCCTTGGCATTGAGACAAATGTTGACGGCCATATCCAGATCGGCGGCAGCGTCCACAAAGATGTGACAGACGCCCTTGTAATGTTTGATGACGGGAATGCGCGATTGGGCCACGACGGCGCGAATGAGTTCTTCGCCGCCGCGCGGAATGATCAGGTCGATCTGTTCGTCGAGTTGCAGCATGGTCGAAACCGCTTCGCGGTCGGTAAACGGAATAAGCTGTATGGCCTTGGCCGGAAGCGGACTTTCCCGAAGCACGTCCTGCAAAACCGAAGCAATGGCCAGATTGGAATGAATCGATTCGGAGCCGCCACGCAAAATGACGGCGTTGCCCGACTTCAAACACAGGGCGGAAGCGTCCACTGTCACGTTGGGGCGCGACTCGTAGATAATGCCGATCACTCCCAGCGGAATGCGCATCCGGCCGACCATCAGGCCGTTGGGCCTCTTCCACATGTTCGTCACGCGTCCCACCGGGTCGCGCAGGGCGGCCACTTCGCGCAGGCCACGCGCCATCGAATCGATGGTGGCTTCGGTCAGCGTCAGCCTGTCGATCATGACGGCGGACAGCCCTTTTTCCCGGGCATGCGTCACATCGCGCTTGTTTTCGGACAGGAGAAAATCGCGCCGCCAGTTGAGTTCATCAGCCATGCGCAACAGAGCGGCATTTTTAATACTATCGGAAAAATGCGACAGGCGGCGCGACGCCGCAAGCGCGTCTTCGGCAATTTTTCGAACTGTACTGTGAATATCCATAACTTTCCTCTAAGTGACTTTTTTTAAAATGGCTTGCATTTTTTGTAATTATTGATAAAAGCCGCCTCAACCTGAATAGGTTAAACCGTTCGGATGCAGAAATCATCTTGAATTGTGTCGCCGGAGCGGTTGGCGTTATATTTACAAGACAAACAGGGACGTGTCAAGGTTTTTACCGGGAATATCCTCATGAGCCGATTGCGCATCAAAGCCGGGGAAAAAGCATATGAAATGATCAAAGACGGCGGATTCGATTTTGACGCCGTATCGACCTATTTCGGAGCGGCCGTCGGCCCCCGCTGGCTGGTGGCAAGCGGTTTCGATCAGACACTGCTGACCGGTAATTATCTGGGCCGCAAAAAACCTGTCTATCTGATCGGCTCGTCAGCCGGCGCATGGCGCTTTGCCGCCTGGATCCAGCCCGAAGCCGGCGAGGCGTATCGCAAATTTCTCAACGCATACATAACCGTAGGATTCACCCGCAAGGACACCCCGGCCTTAGTTCTGGATAAATTCGCCCTGATCATGAACGAATATATCGAAGATGACGCTCTGCCTTTTGCGCTCGCCAACAAACGCTACCGCTATTGTGTGATTACGGCGCGGGGGCGTAGAGGCGTCGCCTCCGACCAAATCTGGCTGCAAAAAAGCGCTCTGGGGCTTGGTTATATCCTGAATTTTTTCAATCGGAACAATATTTATGCTTTTGCCGAACGCGTGGTCTTTTACAACAGCGCCAAGCCGCCGGCATTTTGCTTCCAGCCTCAATTCCGTGGACGTTTCGTGCGCATGAACGAAGTCAATTTCAAATACGCGGTGATGGCGTCCGGCGCAATTCCGCTACTGGTTGCAGGGGTGCATAATATTTTCGGCGCGCCGCGCGGTGTTTATCGCGACGGCGGCCTGATCGACTATCATCTGTCGCACCAGTTTGCCGCAAAAGAGAACGAACTCGTTTTATTCTTTCATCATCAGGAACGCATCATACCCGGCTGGCTGGACAAAAAAATCAAAAAACGCGCACCGGATAAAAAAACACTGGCCAATGTCGTGATGGTCTTTCCTTCGCAAAGTTTTGTTGACAGGCTTCCCGATGGAAAAGTTCCGGACCGCGACGATTTTCTCAAGTTTATCGACAACGGCCGGGAGCGCATTTCCCGATGGAACAAAGCCGTGGAACTTTCCGCACCCCTGGGCGAGGATTTTCTCGAACTGGTGGCAAGCGGCCGGATTCGAGAAATGGTTGAAAAAATGTAGGGAACGGTCGCAAACCGTTCCCTGCAGGCGATAGGCAATAGGTTTTGTATTATTTACCCATAGCCCATTGCCTATCGCCCATCGCCTATATAGCCTCTAGCCAGGTGTTTTTTTTGCGATGATTATTCAAGAACTTCTTGACATATATACATCCTGCACCCTTTGCCCTCGCGCCTGCAAAGCGGACCGCGTAAAGGGCGAACTAGGTTACTGCCAGTTGCCGGCGGATATCGTCATGGACTGCGCGCTGGCCCATCATGGTGAAGAGCCGCCGCTTTCCGGAACCGGCGGGGCCGGTACTATTTTTCTTTCGTCCTGCAATCTGAAGTGCATCTACTGCCAGAATTATCAGATTTCCCATTGCAACCGCGGACAAAGCCTTACGGTGCTGGAACTGGCAAAGGTAATGCTGGATTTACAAAAACGCGGTTGTCACAATATCGAACCGGTGACGCCGACGCCTCAGGCGCCGCTGATCCTAGAGGCGCTGTGTCTGGCGCGCGCCCAGGGACTCACCGTTCCGTTTGTGTACAATTGCGGGGGATATGAAAACCCCGACATAATCCGCATGCTCGACGGCATGGTGGATATTTATCTGCCGGACTTTAAATACGGCCGGGAAGAAGATGCGCTTCTTTTTTCCGACGCGCCGGGATATCCGCATTTCGGCATCGAATCCATTCGGGAAATGGTTCGTCAGGTGGGCGATGATTTAATTGTGGATGATGGCATTGCCTCACACGGCATCATCATCCGCCACCTGGTTTTGCCGGGACGTCTGGAAAATTCCAAAGAGGCTCTGCGGCTTTTAAAAAATGAAATCTCCTCCGGTGTGCCGGTGAGCCTCATGTCACAATATTCACCCATCCCCAACGTGCAGACGCATCCGCAACTGGGACGCCGGATCACACGCCGGGAATATGATGAAATTCTCAATTTCGCGCTGAAACTGGATTTTGAAAACCTGTTTGTGCAGGAAGTCAGCGACGACCATCTGACGCCGGATTTCGACCGCGATCATCCCTTCGACAAATAATCAGGGCATCTTGAAAACGCTGACCCCCTGCGGCGGATGAAACTGAAAGAGTTTTGCCGGAAGCCCCGCATTGATCTTCAGGCCGGAAAACTTCAAGACGGTGGAATTGCCCATGACATCATCAAAACTAACCTGCAGAATCTGAAAGTCATTTTTTTCCACCGTCATTTGCAGATACTGATAAGACGCGCTTTTTTCACGAGGATATAACTGCAACAGATAGTTGCCGTTTTTATCCACGGCCTGGGGGTTTGCATATTTAATCTCAAAATCATCCTTTAATTTGCCGATCCCCGATAAAAATTTAATCAGCGCTTCGGATTTGAACATCTGATCCGCCTCGCGCGTGTAGACCGTTTTATCCTGAGGCAAATATAACCAGGCTTTGCCGGCGTTGAGAATCAGTTTTTTCGCCTTGGGCTTTTTATAATCCCAGAGCATTTGCTTCGGATTTTTGAAGTAAACGATTCCTTCTTCCGATTCTGTTTTTCGAATGGATTTAACCGTGGTCTCCTGAACAAAGCCGGCCTGAAAATCCCTTGTCTTCTCATAAATGGATTGCAAACGGTTCACCGTCTCGTCGATCGGCGGCATTTCGGCAGATTCTGCGATGAAAAGCATCGCCCCGAAAAATGTTGTACAAAAAACTGCAATGAAAGACATCAGGACAAACAATTTATTTTTATTAGGAATTATTTTTTTCATTTTTTATACCTAAATATTTTAAAATCAGGCCGTGACTGGCATATTTTTTTAATAGGGAGTTTATATCTCTAATCGTTACCCTCCATAAGTAGCGATGATTAAAGATCATATTTATAACTAACTAATTTTATTAACATATATTCTTGCTCAAACCTTGTGCAAAGCGGTCCAAAAGCGTATCTGTTGCGCGCTTAATGAGGTTGTCCACATGTTTATCAACAGCCTTTTCAACAATATTGTGGACTGATAATTTAAGTGCCTGAAAAAATGTCCGATAAATTTTTGATGTCATTTTTTTCTTTAAGCAATCTGCACACGCCAGCCAAACGGATCCTCTTTGATTCCATACTGAATTTGTATGATCTCATTGTACAACTTTTCGGCTAGCGCTCCCGTCTTCCCTTCGTTAATGAGATATTCCTTTTTGTGATAATAAATTTGTCCTACCGGTGAAATGACGGCTGCCGTTCCGGAAGCAAATGCATCCTTGAGTGTTCCGTTTTCGATGGCATCGATCACTTCAGTCATGGCCAGTCTTCTTTCCTTGACGTTCACCCCCAGGTGTGTCGCCAACTTTATGACGGAATCTCGTGTCACACCCGGCAGGATGGTCCCCCCGAGCGGTGGCGTGATGAGTTCATCACCGATCACAAAAAAGATATTGCTGGTCCCCACTTCTTCCACATACTTATTTTCCCGCGCATCCAGCCACAACACTTGCGTGTAACCCATTTCGCTGGCAATCCGGCTGGCGTAAAGGCTCATGGCATAATTGCCGGCTGATTTAATATTTCCTGTGCCACCCGGCGCCGACCGCACGTAGTCTTCGGTCACATAAATCTTCGTTGGCCCGAAACCGTGAGCATAATAGGCGCCCACCGGCCCGGCAATGATAAAGAATAGATATTCGCTGGATGGATGCACGCCCAGAGCGCACTCCGTGGCAATCATCGTCGGCCGGATATAGAGAGACGCCCCCTGCTCACGGGGAATCCAGTCTTTATCCAGCAACACAAATTTTTTCAAAGCGTCAAAAAATACCGTTTCGTCCATTTGCGCCATGCAAAGCCTTTCCGCCGACACATTCATTCTGCGAATGTTTTCCATCGGACGGAAAAGATAAATTTCGTCATTTTTCCCCCGGTAGGCTTTCAAGCCTTCAAAAATTTCCTGGCCGTAGTGAAGGCACATCGCGGTCGGATCAAGCTGCAAAAGCTGGTAAGGTTCAATAACAGGATCATACCAGCCGTCGCCTTTTTTGTATTTCATGGTAAACATATGGTCGGTAAAATGCTTGCCAAAACCTAAGTTGGTTTGATCGGGTTTGGGTTTTAAATATTTCGGAAGCGCTTTGATGATTTTGATTTCCATAATAACCTCTTTATAAAAGAAATCGGCCAATAACAGTCGTAATTTTTTCTCATAGCACTAAATAATGCTTCGATCAAGACTTCGATACTGAATGGCTTCAGCGACATGCGCCGTTTCGATTCGCTCTTTTCCGTCCAGATCGGCAATCGTGCGCGCCACTTTCAAAATTCGGTTCATGGCCCGGGCGGAAAGTCCCAGCTTTTCAATAGCCATCTCCATTAATTGATGTGATTCCTCGCCGATTTCACAGTAAACCCGGATTTGCTTTTCCGTCATCCGCGCATTGATCATCGCTCCCGTTTCGCCGAAGCGCCTTTTCTGAATGTTGCGTGCCTGATCGACTCGCTTTTTCACACAGGCGGACGTCTCGCCGCCTTCAGAACTCGTCAGCGCCCGGTATTTCACGGACGGCACCTCAATATGCAAATCAATGCGATCCAGAAGCGGGCCGGAAATTTTGCCCTGATACTGACGAATCTGCTGCGACGAACAGCGGCAGGCGCGATGTCGGTCGCCGAAATAGCCGCACGGGCAGGGGTTCATCGCCGCCACCAGCATGAAACGGGCCGGAAACCCCGCCGTCACCGACGAGCGTGTAATGGTGATGGTTCCTTCTTCGATCGGCTGTCGCAACGATTCAAGAGCATTTCTTTTGAATTCCGGCAGTTCATCCAAAAAGAGCACTCCCATATGAGCCAGGGAGATTTCTCCCGGATGCGGCATCTGGCCGCCGCCGACTAAGCCAACATCTGAAATGGTGTGATGCGGAGCGCGAAAAGGACGGGTGGCCACCAGGGTTTGGCCGGCGTTCAAAAGTCCCGCCACAGAAAATACCTGCGTAACTTCAACCGCTTCTTCAAAAGACAGATCGGGCAGAATCGTGGGCAGGCGTTTGGCCAGCATACTTTTGCCGGAACCGGGCGGCCCGATCATCAAAATATTATGCGCCCCGGCGGCTGCGATTTCCAGGGCGCGCAGCGCCTGCTTCTGGCCTTTGATTTCCGAAAAATCAATATCATACACCCTGTGTTTGTCGAAAAGATCGCCGATATCCAGGCACACCGGCGTAAGGGCCTGCCTGGCTGCCAGAAACTCCACCACATCGGGAAGCGTTCTGACGCCGTACACATCAATGCCTTCCACCATTCCTGCTTCGGCGGCGTTTTCCTCCGGCACAAAAAATGATTTGACGCCTAGCGCTCTGGCCTTGAAGGCGGCGGGCAGCACCCCCCGCACTCCTTTGATGCTGCCGTCAAGCGACAACTCGCCGATAAAATGACAATAATGAAGTGTCGCTTCGGAAATGAGTTCCTCCGCCGCCAGAATGCCCACGGCGATGGGCAGGTCAAACCCCGTCCCTTCCTTGCGGATATCCGCGGGCGCAAGGTTGACCGTCACATGGTTGCGTGGAAACGAATAACCGGAATTCTTGATGGCGGCTTTAATGCGGTCCCGGCTTTCTTTTACGGATGCATCCGGCAGGCCGACCGTGGCAAATTGCGGCAAACCGTCGGAAACATCTACCTCCACTGACACGGGATAAGACTCCATGCCAATGACACTCATACTGAATACCTTGACAAACACTTTTTTTCTCCGGGCTGAAATTTATTTATGATGAAAAACTACTAGCGAATCATGCTATTTATATCAAGTTTTTAATTGATCTAAAAAATATTTTCGACTTTCTTGACTCCACCGGGGTGCTGTGCTAGGGTCTGCCCTAAATTGTTTAGTCAGATAGCAGATCAACATTACTTACGTCATTTACCGACATGAGAAAATTATCCCACATTAACGACGCAGGCCAGGTACAAATGGTAGATGTAACGGAAAAGGGCAAAACCGTTCGCGTGGCGAAGGCCTGCGGCGTCGTAAAAATGAAAAGCAGCACCCTCAAACGAATTGAAGAGGGAAGCCTTACCAAAGGCAACGTGCTGACGACGGCCAAGATCGCAGGCATTCTGGCCGCAAAAAAAACAGGCAATCTGATTCCGCTTTGCCACCCGCTGGCGCTCACCGGAGTTGATGTGGAATTTGAACTGGACCCCGAAAGCGCAAAAGTTATGATTACCGCGGAAGTTCGGACAGTAGGTCCAACCGGCGTCGAAATGGAAGCGCTCACGGCGGTAGGCGTCGCAGCGTTGACCATCTACGATATGTGCAAAGCGGTCGATAAGGAAATGATCATTGGCGATATCATGCTTCTGGAAAAACGAGGCGGAAAAAGCGGCACGTTTATTCGAAAAAAGGCCAAAGTATCCGGAGACAAAACGTGAGCCAGATTTATAAAATCAAAAAAACTTTTACCATCCCGTTTCTGATTGCGGTGGCGCTTTTGCTGGTGCTTCTGATCCTGAGCCTGATAAACGGCGCTGTCTGGGAAAAAATTCTGGTTGCGGTTTTGTTTGTCCTCAGTCTGGTTGTGGCGGTTGAATCATCCGAAAGGAAATTTTCATTTTCCGAAGACGGCCTGACTCTGCGTAAATTTTTCCGGACAAAGAATTTTACCTGGGCGGAAATCACACATCTGGGCGTCGTCGTGATGCGTAATAAGGCTTACTTTCTTTTGACCACGACCAAGGGATTTTATATCCTCTCCAATATGCTGCAGAATCATACGCAACTGGTCCGGTCCGTGGCGGACAAACTCGATGATGAAAAAGTGGAACCGGACATTAAAATCTATCTGGATAATCCCATCGAGCGGATGTCGACGGTTGTTTTAATGTGGGTGGCCCTCGTCATACTTGTCGCAATCATCATAAACAAATTAATCAAGTTTTAAAGATTATTGATACGGAATGCGGATTTTTTATTTTATTTTTATTTTTCAACATGTTTATCAGCAGGAGTTTTATGGCCATGGTCGCAAAAAAGCAAAATAAACCGGCACCTGTCATAACGACACAGGATAATCGTTTTTCGGCTGTCGAAGAAATACTGGAAAAGAAGCTGGAGGATTTGACCACGGTCTTATCGGATTCCGACAACGGCAAAAGCAAGGTGCATGAAGAAGTCATGGCGATGGTGGAAAAAGGCCTGTTCAAAATCGCCCTTCGGCGTTCCAGCAATGTCAAAAGCGCGGCAGCGGCGTTTCTGGGCATGAATCGCAACACATTTACCGATAAGATGGCCAAACTGGGCATCAATTGTGAAAAGGCAAAATAAAATTTCACAGATGATCGATGATCCCGCCAGCATCAAGGATGGCGCAGTAACATCTTCACCCTTCAGGAATACATTTTGCAAACAACCTCCCAGAGGTCAAAAACAGTCTGACTAAAAGACCGATTAATAACAAATTTGTTGAAGAAATAACCACACTGAGGATAAGACAACCATAAAATCGCCACACTAGAGGGGAAAATGCTATCTACAAAAATGCACGCTTTTCTGAAGAGGTTTCTTTATTTTGTCCTTCATTGCCGCATTCGAATCGGATGCCGGCCCGACTCCGTCTCGGCGCCCGCCATTATCATTTTCCCGCTTTTGCCCGCTCAACTCAATTGCGGTTTTGCAGGCTTGATGACCTGCCGTCTGGCAGACGGGCGCTCTCAAACCCAGGCGGACCTTACACTGATTTCCCTTTGGGAAAAAATCAAAGCCGCCGGATTACAGACCCTTTATGAAGGGAAAAACAATGCGGCAACATACCTGACCGGCATTGAGACACTTCGAACCATGGAATCGGCCTTAGAGGACCTCAAAAGAGAAGACGCGCAGGAAATGCTTTTTTCCCGCGATGACCGGGCGGCGAATTTAGCCCGGATCGTGACCGAGATGAAAAATTTTCTGGCCGCCGAAGAAAAACTTTTGGAAAATCCGGCCGTCGCCATCAGTTCGGCCGACCTGGAAACCATCAACAGCCGGATTCTGCTGGTCAAGGATGTTTGCTGGATGCTGGATCGGGACATTCTGTCCAACTTCAAAAAAATCCTGAAACTCAGCGGCGCAACAGAAGCTTCAAACCTGTCGCCTGCCTCTTTCAGTAAGTATCGAAAACTTAATTTACTGCTCAACGCGCTGGACCGCCTGGAAGTGCGAGGTCGCGACTCGGCGGGTCTT
Source organism: Smithellaceae bacterium (assembly GCA_963682105.1). GTDB lineage: Bacteria > Desulfobacterota > Syntrophia > Syntrophales > Smithellaceae > UBA8904. Next base: position 3,425,457 of record OY821638.1, on the reverse strand, counting down.
CAGTTGACCTTTTCATTTAAAAGCAGCGGGGACCTGCAAAACGCCGTAAAACAAATTAATCAAAGCGGACTTGGAGAAAAATACGCCGGCCGCACCCGAAAGTCCGATCTGCTCAATGAAACCATTTTTATTTCGGAAAACCGGGACTCCGGCTGCTCCAGCGTCACATTCACTTACAAAACCTTTTCCATCGTTGGAGAGCTGGGCCGAAACGTCAGCGAACTTCGGCAGTCCATAGAAAACGACCGGATCCTTCAGATCTTTGCCGCCTCGGAATCGCATTGTGAAACGGCTCTGACCCATACCCGCTGGGCGTCTGTCGGCGCCATCACAGAAATCAATTGCCATCCGGTCAATAATCATCAACTGATCGAGCTCTCGGCCGTCTACGGAGCCTATCCCGGCATGGCTGCGGAAATTAACGTCGTCTTAAACGGGGATATCGACAACTATGCAGAACTGAGAAAAGCGCTGGAAAACGGCGATGAACGAATCGCCCCGCAGGTCACAACCGACACCAAAATCATTCCGCTACAAATCGAGAAGTACCTGAAAGCGGGACAAAATCTGGCCGAGGCGTTTCGACTGGCCGTCAATGATTTCGAGGGTTCGCACGCCATCGCCATGACCTGCAATCTGGAACCGGGTAAAATGTTTCTGGCGCTCAAAGGCAGCGGGCAGTCCATTTATGTCGGCGTCAGTTCCGATCAATTCATGTTTTCGTCGGAACTCTACGGCCTGGTCGAAGCCACGCCCCGTTTCATCAAGATGAACGGCGAAACCGCCAGCGGCTCGGTCTCCGGGCAGATTTTTATTCTGGACCAGCATCAAGGCGCGGGCTCCGGCAGCATTACCGCCTGTTTTTACGACGGAGCCCCGTTACAGTTGACCGACCATTCCCTGCAGACGGCGGAAATCACCACCCGTGACATCGACCGCAGCGACTATCCCCATTTCTTTTTGAAAGAAATTTCCGAATCCGCCTTTTCCATCAGGCGGACGCTGCGCGGCAAATACCGTTTGACGCCTACCGGTCAGTCACCGGCAAAAGTGACCTTCAATCTGGGCGCGGATATGGTTCCGTCCGCCGTCGTCAGCGGACTTCAACACAGAACGATCAGAAACATCATCGTTATCGGTCACGGAACCGCCGCCGTGGCGGGCACGGCCGTCGCCGACACACTGGCTTACTATCTCAAAGGCCAGCCGCTCAACATTTCGGCGCGCGTCGCCTCGGAATTGAGCGGATTCGGGCTTAAAACCGATCTTTCCGATACGCTGATCATCCCTATTACGCAATCCGGCACCACGACCGACACCAACCGCGCCGTCGCCATGGCGCGCGAACGCGGCGCCCAGATCATCTCGATTGTAAACCGCCGCCAGTCGGACATTACCGCCAAATCGCACGGCGTTTTCTACACCAGCGACGGACGCGACATTGAAATGTCCGTTGCGTCGACCAAAGCGTTTTACGCGCAGATCGTCGCGGGACAGGTGCTGGCCCTGTTTTTTGCCCAATTGCTGGGCGCCCGGACGGATGACGATATTGCTACATCCCTTAAACATCTCGAGTCCGCCCCCCATTTGATGAACCGGCTGTTCGAACGCCGCGACGATATCGCCGCCTCGGTAAAAAACACGGCCGAACGCCGCTACTGGGCCATTGTGGGCAGCGGCCCCAACAAAGCGGCCGCCGACGAGATCCGCATCAAACTTTCCGAACTGTGCTACCGGACGATATCGTCGGATATCGTGGAGAACAAAAAACACATCGATCTTTCCGCCGAACCGCTGATTCTGGTGTGCGCCTCCGGCAATCCCCAGGCTGTGGCGGAAGACCTCGTCAAGGATGTGGCCATCTTCAAAGCACACAAATCGGCGGTGGTGGTGTTTGCCGACGAAGGTGACCACCGCTTTGACGCCGTGGCAGACGCCGTGATTGCCATCCCCCAGGCTCCCGCGCCTCTGCCGGTCATCCTCAACACGATGGCCGGACATCTGTGGGGATATTATGCGGCGCGCGCCATCGATGAAGAAGCCCAGATTTTCCGACAGTTCCGAGGCCGACTGGCGACGGAACTTTCCGCGCAAGCGCAGAAGAAGGCATCCATTTTCGAAATGTTTGCCGACGCCACTTTCCGACGGATCATCAATGAATTTTACGGCGTGTTCAATTCGCTTCGGCAAAACGGTGCTTTTGGCGTACTGGGCGGCAAAACCATGACCGATCTGCTGTTGCTTCTGAAATACGCAACCGGCAAACTGCCGCTTCAGGATATCCGTCAGGATTTTAAAACCGAAGACAATCTGATGTCCGTATTCGATCTGCTGGATATTGCGCTGGGGACGGCTATTGATGAACTGACCCGTCCGATCGACGCCATCCGCCATCAGGCCAAAACCGTCACCGTCGGAACGAGTCGCAAGGAAGCGGAACTCAAAGGTCTAATTTTTGAAACGCTGGAGGGGCTTAAATTCTCAGTCAAAGATCTGGCCTACCGCAGCATCATGACCATCAATCGCATTCAGACCGCAATCGCTACCGTGCGCGGATACACCGTCTATAATGTCAGCGGTCTGGATGATCAGGGCAATCCGGCGGACGGCTCCATGATCGTTATCCGCGCCAAGGGAGGCATTGCAGCGCAGATGAAATCCCGCGCCGATCGGCCGACTCAGCTTATGGGCACCAAGCGCATGATCGTCAGCACCGGTCATATTTACATCGGAAAGGGAAAATCCGACGGCGTGCCGATCGTCATTATCCCGCTTCTGGGAGAAAATAATTTTGTGGGACATCTCCTTTTGCTTCATATTGATTACAACGAAACGCTGACGGCGGCCGAAAAGAAAGAGGCGCTGGGCTATCTCTACAACGATATTCGCAACCTCGTCAACGAATACAATCTCCCGTGGCATGATGAGTATCTGGAAACCATCTCTGTGGCGTCGCTCTTCAGCGAACCGATCGAGTGGATTGCCGGGCAGATCCGATCACAGGCCAACCGGGTTTAATTCATAAAAATGAACTTTTGCTTAAAAGCGGAGACGGTCGGCTGTCACTGACCATCTCCGCTTTTTTTCATATGCCTTCGCGAAACGAACAATTTTGAATCGTAAAATATAAAATACCACAAATTTGTGTTTGACAAATTTGTTCTTTGCGGCTAGGCATACGGCAAACGATTGCCGTATGCGGATGATGAGAATATGAAAGAGCTGTTTCAGCCGGAAGATATTGAACGTAAAGTTCTCCTGATTTTGAAAATCCTTCATGAAAGCCCCGAACCGCTTGGCGCGCGCGTGATTGCGCGGAGGATGTCCGAGCGCGATGTGCTTTTGAGCGAACGGACCGTGCGCTACCATCTCAAGATTATGGATGAACGGGGATTGACCCGGTTGGTCGGCCGGCGTGACGGCAGGATCATTACCGACCAGGGCTTAAGTGAAATTTCCGATGCGCGCGTCCAGGATAAAATCGGCCTGTCCATTTCGCGCATTGACGTCCTTTCTTTCAAAACAACCTTTGACGTCAAAAAGAAACGCGGTCTGGTGCCCGTCAACATCTCCTTTTTCCCCAAAACGCAATTTCAACAGGCCCTCAAAGTCATGAAGCCCGTGTTTCAAAAGAAGCTGGCCGTCAGCTCCCTGGTGGCCGTTGCGCAGGCGGGAAAAACGCTGGGGGACATTGTCGTGCCCGAAGGAAAAATCGGCCTGGCCACCATCTGCAGCATTGTCATCAACGGCGTTTTACTCAAGCACGGCATTCCCATCGACTCGAAATTCGGCGGAATTCTCCAGATTCGCAAGGGCGAAACGCTGCGGTTTGTGGAACTGATTCATTATGCGGGCTCCTCACTCGATCCGTCGGAAATTTTTATCCGCGGCAAGATGACGTCAGTTTGCGATGTCGTCAAGAACGGGGAAGGCAAAATCCTGGCCAATTTCCGTGAAATCCCGGCGCTCAGCCGCGCACTGGTTGATCACGTCGTTGCTGATTTCGCCAAAGCCGGCATCCACGGCGTGCTGTCCATCGGCAGCGCCGGACAGCCCGTCAGCCAGACTCATGTGGATATGAACAAAATCGGGGTCATTCTGATTGGCGGCCTCAACCCGGTGACGGCGGCTTACGAAGAAGGATTTGATGTGGACAACAAAGCCATGTCCACGGTGATGCCTTATGAAAAATTGGGCGACATCGAAAAGATATAGGTCGTACAACAGAAATTTCATGTGTCCGATTGCGAAAGTATGAACAAAAATAAAATTTAATTCTGTCAAGGAGGAGTAAATCATGTCAGTCATTAAAGATGTAATTGCAAAAGTGAAGCAGACCGATCCGGACCAGCCGGAATTTCATCAGGCTGTCGAAGAGGTCATGGAGACCCTGGAACCTACCGTCAAGAAGCACCCGGAATTCGTCAAAGCCAATATTTATGAGCGCATTGTGGAACCGGAAAGAGCCATGACCTTCCGCGTGCCCTGGGTGGATGACAAGGGCAACGTGATCGTCAACCGCGGCTTCCGCGTGCAGTTCAACAACGCCATCGGCCCGTTCAAAGGCGGCCTGCGCTTCCATCCGTCCGTCAACCTGGGCATTATTAAATTCCTGGGCTTTGAACAGATCTTCAAAAACGCTCTGACCACCCTGCCCATGGGCGGCGGCAAGGGCGGCTCCGATTTCGACCCGAAGGGCAAATCCGACGGTGAAGTCATGAGATTCTGCCAGGCGTTCATGCGCGAACTGTACCGCCATATCGGCGCTGATGTGGACGTTCCCGCCGGCGACATCGGCGTGGGGGGACGGGAGATCGGTTATATGTACGGTTACTATAAGAAAATCCGCAACGAACACGTAGGCGTTCTGACCGGCAAAGGCCTGGATTACGGCGGAAGTTTGGTTCGTCCGGAAGCCACGGGCTACGGCACCACCTATTTTGCGGCGGAAATGCTGGCCACCCGCGGTCTGGACTTCAAAGGCAAGACCGTAGCCATCAGCGGCGCCGGCAACGTGGCGCAGTATGCCGTGGAAAAAGTCAACCAGTTGGGCGGCAAGGTTATATCGCTTTGCGATTCGACGGCCTGCATTATTGACGACGCCGGGATTGACGACAAGAAATGCCATTACGTTCTCGACCTGAAGAACGTCAAGCGCGGCCGGATCAGTGAATATGCCGACAAATACAAGGGAACGACCTGCTACGAAGGCAAGAATGTCTGGGATGTCATTCGTGAACAGGGCATCAAAGTGGACATCGCCCTGCCTTGCGCGACGCAGAATGAAATCAACGGCAAGAACGCCGCCGCATTAGTGAAAAATGGCTGTTACTGCGTGGCCGAAGGCGCCAACATGCCCTCGACGCCGGAAGCTATCAAAATCTACCAGGAAAACAAGGTTCTGTACGGTCCCGGCAAAGCGGCGAACGCCGGCGGCGTGGCCACCTCCGGTCTGGAAATGAGCCAGAACAGCTTAAGACTTTCCTGGACGCGCGAAGAAGTGGACAACCGCCTGTACATCATCATGAAGACCATTCACAAGAATTGCTTTGACACGGCGGAAGCCTATGGTAAGAAAGGTGACTACGTCACCGGCGCGAACATCGCCGGTTTCACCAAAGTCGCCAATGCCATGCTGGCTTATGGAATCGTTTAAAAAAGGTTCAAGGTGCAAGGCTCAAGGAACAAGGTGTAGGATGTAGGGAACGGTTTTTAAACCGTTCCCTACATCCCGTTGGATTACAGGGCGACTACGGTGAAAATTATTGAGGCGGGGGCCTGAATGGATTTTCGACCGAAGTGCCGCGAGCAGTTGCAGCGCCTGCTGGATAAAGGCGTAAACATCCCTAATCCCCAGACTGTCGACATCGGCGACGATGTCAATACCGATCAGATTTCCGGAAACGGCGTCACTATTTATCCGGGCTGCCGGATTTACGGCGGTAAAACCGTCATCTCCTCCGGTTGTAAGCTGGGTTACGAAGCACCGCTCACTATTGAAAACTGTCAACTGGGGCAATTCGTCGAACTCAAAGGCGGTTTTGTCAGCAAATCCGTTTTTCTTACAAAATCCAATATCGGCATGGGCGCGCACGTGCGCGAGGGGTGCCTGCTGGAAGAAGAGGCAGGCGGCGCCCATAGCGTCGGATTAAAACAGACGATTCTTTTCCCGTTTGTCACATTAGGCAGCCTGATTAATTTCTGCGACTGCTTCATGTCCGGCGGCACCAGCCGCTCCGATCACAGCGAGGTCGGCAGTTCCTACATTCATTTCAACTTCACGCCGGACGCCGACAAATCGACACCGTCCATGATCGGCGATGTTCCCAGAGGCGTCATGCTCAACCAGCCGCCCATTTTTCTGGGAGGTCAGGGCGGCATCGTGGGACCGGTGCGTCTCGGATTCGGTAATGTGGTGGCGGCAGGCTCCATCCTGCGGAAAGATTATCTCCAGGACAATCAATTGATCCTGGATGCGCCAAGCCTTCGGCCTGTCCGTAAATATATTCCCGGATCTTATCCGAATTTCAGACGTCTTCTGGAAAATAATATTCTTTATCTGGCAAACTTAAAGGCCCTGGAAGAATGGTATATCCATGTAAGAAAACCTTTTTTTGAAACGCAGGAATTCGGTTTAATGATATACCAAGGGGCGCTGGACATAATCTCCGGCGCCGAAACAGAGCGGTTTAAAAGATTTCAGGCAATGCTCGAAAAAGCCGTTTTCGCCTCCGGGTGCAAATCCGATGTCGAATCGTTAAAAGAAAGACGGACTGTCCTTGAGCGTGTGGCCGACATTGCAAACATTTTCCAAACTACGGTAAAAGACGACGCCGTCAGCCGGAGTCGCGAACCATTTCTGAAAGATTTTGCGACATCGGGAAAAGACGGTCAACGGAATTATATCGAAACCATTAAAAAACTTCCACCCGACGTCTCGGCCCGGGGAGTTCAATGGCTTCAGACCATCGTCAATTATTATTGTCAAAGAACCGCAACAGTGATATCGTCCGCCGAATTATTCAAACCAGTTTAGCAGGAAGTCAACGGAAGAACGCATGGGTAAATTATTTGGAACCGACGGAATTCGAGGAGAGGCCAACCGCCATCCGATGACTGCGGAAATCACCTTCAAGGTCGGCCAGACGGTGGCGCATTTGTTTAAGAGAAACGGCCATCGCGCCCGGGTTGTCATCGGAAAAGACACCCGCATTTCCGGTTATATGCTGGAAAGCTCTCTGGAGGCGGGCATTACCTCCATGGGAGGAGACGCCTATCTGGTCGGCGTGCTGCCCACACCCGGCATCGCCTTTATCACGCCCGACATGCGGGCGGACGCAGGCATCGTCATTTCCGCCTCTCACAACCCCTACCAGGATAACGGACTGAAAATTTTCGATGCGGAAGGCTTCAAACTCACTGACATCCAGGAAGACGCCATCGAAGATTTGATCTTCAGCTCCAAGCTTCAGGATCTCTTACCCGCAGGAAAAGCCATCGGCAAAGCCATCCGCATCAACGATATTCACGGCCGGTATATCGTCTTTCTAAAAAATTCTTTTCCGCGCGATCTATCGATGGAAGGAATGAAAATTGTAGTGGACACTTCCAACGGCGCAACGTACCGGGTGGCGCCCGACGCGTTTACCGAGCTGGGCGCGGACGTCACCGTTATTCACAACACGCCCAACGGCATCAACATCAACGACGGGTGCGGCTCTCAGCATACACAGGATTTGAAAAAGGCCGTTATCGAAAATGGCGCGGCCGTCGGCCTGGCTTTCGACGGCGACGGGGATCGCTTAATCGCCGTCGATGAAAAAGGAAACGAAATATCAGGCGATCAGCTTTTAATCATCTGCGCCTGTATTCTGAAAAAAGAAGGCAGGTTGAAAAATAATTTACTGGTCAGCACAGTCATGAGCAATCTGGGTTTGCGGGTGGCCTGCAAAAAGTATGGATTTCAGCACCACGCCTCTAATGTGGGAGACCGTTATGTGCTGGCCGACATGCTGAGACTGGGCGCTGTCATCGGCGGCGAGGACGCAGGCCACATGATTTTTCTGGAGCATCACAAAACGGGCGACGGTATCATCGCGGCCATGCAACTGGTCGCCGCCATGCTCAAGGAAGGCAGGCCACTTTCGGAGCTGGCGAAGTTAATGGACATCTTTCCACAGAAACTGCTCAACATTGACGTAAAAAGCAAGCCGGATATTACCGGCGTCCCTGCCATCATGGACGCCATCGCACAAGTCGAGCGCGAGTTGGGCGACGAAGGACGCGTTTTAGTTCGCTATTCCGGCACTCAAAATATGTGTCGGGTCATGGTGGAAGGCCCCTCTCTCGAAATAACGGAAAAGTATTGCCGACAGATCGCAGACGTGGTAAGAAAAGTACTCAGTTGATCGTAGATAAAATTCAGTTTTGTACTCTATCGCTCTCCTAAATATGGGCTTTGCGCTCATTGAACAAATCATGCCGGGATGACTAAAAAACCCGGATATTTTGAAAGGCATCATACTGTCTAATGAAAAATACAAAATTCATTTTTGTGACCGGAGGCGTTTTATCATCCCTGGGCAAGGGGCTGGCGGCGGCGTCCATCGCGGCCGTTCTGGAGGCCCGCGGTCTGCGGGTCACCAATCAGAAACTGGACCCTTACATCAACGTCGATCCCGGCACGATGAGCCCGTTTCAGCACGGTGAAGTTTTCGTCACCGACGACGGCGCCGAAACGGATCTTGACCTGGGCCACTACGAACGTTTTTCATCCACCCGCATGGGCAAGTGCAACAACCTTACGACGGGACAGGTTTATTTTTCGGTCATCACCAAGGAAAGACGCGGCGATTATCTGGGCAAAACCGTCCAGGTCATCCCGCACATCACCAACGAAATTAAAGATTTCATCCGGAAAACAGCCACAGGATTTGACGTGTCCATTGTGGAAATCGGCGGCACCGTCGGCGACATCGAAAGTCTGCCGTTTTTGGAAGCCATCCGCCAGTTCCGCAATGAAGCGGGCCGGCAAAATGCGATCTTCATCCATTTGACCTGGGTGCCTTTCATCAAAACCGCAGGTGAAGTCAAAACCAAACCGACACAGCACAGCGTCAAGGCGCTTCGGGAAATCGGCATCCAGCCGGATATTTTACTTTGCCGCACGGAAAACTTTTTATCAGACGATATCAAAGCCAAGATTGCCCTGTTTTGCAACGTCGAAGTCAACTGCGTGTTTACAGCCAAGGATGTCAGTTGTATTTATGAAGTGCCGCTGGTTTATCATCGCGAAGGCCTGGACGCCAAAATCATCGATCTGCTCAACATGTGGACCGGCCAGCCCAAACTGGATGCCTGGGAAAACGTCGTTGAAAAGTTTTATCATCCCCAGCGAGAAGTCTGTGTCGGCATCGCCGGCAAATACGTCAACCTGACTGATTCGTATAAAAGCCTCAACGAAGCGCTGATCCACGGCGGCATCGCCAACAACTGCCGTGTCAAATTGAAATTTATCGATACGGAAAAAATTGAACTGGAAGGAACGGCCCCTTACTTAACCGATGTGGACTGCATCCTAGTGCCCGGCGGTTTCGGCAACCGCGGCATTGAAGGCATGATTATGGCCGTGCAGTATGCCAGGGAAAACAAGATCCCCTATTTCGGAATATGCCTGGGCATGCAGATGGCCGTCGTTGAGTACGCCAGAAACGTCTGCGGCCTCGCCAAAGCCAACAGCTCCGAGTTCGACCTGACAACGAAATATCCGGTGATCGATCTCTTACCTGAGCAGCGCAGCGTGCGCGACATGGGCGCCTCCATGCGTCTGGGCGCCTGGCCCTGCATCATTTCCGAAGATTCTTTTGCCTTTGACGCCTACGGGCAAAAAGAGATTTCTGAACGGCACCGTCACCGCTACGAATTCAACAATGACTTCAAAAAACAGATGACTGAAAAGGGCCTGCGCATCACAGGCGCCTCGCCTGACGGGACACTCGCCGAAGTCGTAGAAATTGCAGATCACCCGTGGTTCCTGGGATGTCAGTTCCATCCGGAGTTCAAATCACGTCCGACTGAGCCGCATCCGCTATTCAGCAAATTCATCGAGGCGGCGCTGGCCAGAGCACAAGGTATCGTAAACGGCCCCATCAGCTTCTGAAATCACCGAAACGCGTGCCCCCTGGCAGCCCGGATGTTTCAATACTGTCTCACCCCGAAGACATTTGTGTCTCTAAACTGTGCCATGCGCGGCCTGTCTGTTTCGGTGCGTTCCAATAATCTGCTGTAATATCAAAATATTATAAATCAAAACCTCTCTGGTATAGATATTGCCTGTTCATGATGAAATTGTTGAGGATTTCATATTTCCGTTCTGCCAACACCCGAAAGGTGCTCTACGGAGGATTCCGGCTTCAAATCATTGTTCAGGATTGCACCTGCGCGGCCCTTCGGCGGCGCAGGCAAAATATGAAAGGGGAGATTTATCTATGGAAAGAAAATCGGTTCGAAAGTTATTAATTTTGGTTGTTGCATCAATGGCATTCATGGGCATCACCCTATCTACCTGTTACGCACAGTGGTGGACCTCGTCGAGCTCAACGTCGTCAACATCTTCGACATCATCCACGTCAACGTCAAGCTCTTCCGGAGCGGCCGCCTGTTCCACGAATAAACTGCGCCCCGGCATTCCTACCAATCCGGCATTGGACGGTCCCTGGCCGGTCGGTTCGAAAGTGTTGACCATCAGTGGTTTGTCCTCGGTCGTCTGGTATCCGGCCACTCCCGGCAGTGAAGTCGGCAAAACCAAAGATTCTTACTGTATGAAAGATTACCTGAATATATCCGGCACAAGAGAAGAGCACACCTGGTATATGAACAGCTATCGGGACCTGCCTCTGGACGGCAGTTTCGGTAAATATCCTGTGATTATTTATGTCCACGGCACGGGTTCGCTCAAGTACGCGCATCATGTCCTGGCCACACACTGGGCCAGCCGCGGCTTTGTCGTCATCTCCGGCGATAACCCGAAAATGTACATTACGGACGTTCTAGCCAGCGCGACAAACATTCTGCTGCAGAATCAGTCGGGCGATACCAAAAAAATCATCTCCGCCGTCAAATCCGCAACCGGCACCCTGGCCTTCCTGAGCGGTAAAGTCGATACGGCCAGATTCGGCCTTGCCGGCCACAGCGCAGGCGGCGCGGCTGTTGCCGGCATTACCGGCACCAGCGGTGTTCAGGTCATCATCCCCATGGCCAGCGCTGCAAAAGTCAGCACCAGCCTGTATGTAAAGGCCGCCATGCTGATGGGCGGAATCAATGACAAGACCAACAAATGGACCTACGAACAGAGCGCCTACACCAATACAAGAACGAGCAATAAACGACTGGTGGGCATCCCCAACGCCGGCCACAACGTTTTCACCAACATCTGCGACAGCGTCGCCAAGGCCGAACAGTACGGTTTCGAGCTGGGCTCTATGGAAACAGTCGCTCATGACGGCTGCGGAAGCTCGTACATTGATCAGAAGCTGGGGTGGGAAATCACCAATTACGGATCAACGGCTGTTTTTGAAGAAACGTTGCAGTGTAATAAGACATCGGCCGACAGCATCAGCAAGATCGACGATCTCTACGGTGTGACCTACAAGACCACAACGAATTAATCCGTTTTCCCGTTTCCACTCCGGACGCTCCTCCGGAGTGGAAACAATACTTTTTCCATTGCCCGCAAGAGTCTCACCATAGTCTCATTATAAGACAAATATGTTTCAGATAATGTCCCATCAAATAACGCCGCTATTCCCTTCCATTATTTTCACATATAATTATAACAAGTTACAAATTATCCATAGGATGGTTCGGTTATTGCAAACGCTCCAGCGTTATCATTTGCATCTTACGTTGTTTCTTCTTAATCATTGCATGAGCCACGGAGAAAAACGATGATTGCAGAGAGGTGGGTTAATGAAAGGTATGGATGTTTTTACTTCATCCTGGGAATTGTTTTTGGCAATACTGAGCATGGCGCTGATATTTATTATACCCCTGTTTATTGGCGATGCGTTGTCCTCTACTTCACCAAAACCGTGTGTCGGCGGCCCCTGTCCCCATAAACAATACTGCGGCGAAGCTCAAATTATCTCGATCAACCCGATACTAAAAGAATCCGGATCATACGAAATTAAGTTCTTCTTTCATGCCACAGAAACTGTGCTGGAAGAATTTGCCAAACCCGAAGACCGGCTGTGGTCATTGCTTCAGAAGGATTTTTCTTCTCCCCAAGAGAGTTTCATAAAAAAATACGGCATCAAAATCGGCAAACGATTTCCCTGCACGATGAATGTCATGACCAAAGGCGCCGGCATGCCTGTTTTGTTCGATTTTCCAACTATTGACGAGGGCCGTGGTCAATAATCCCGGGCATAAGCCGTCCCGTTTCGATACAAGTTAAGGTTGATTTCCGGCGATTGATTGATTAAGAGGTACCGTGATATAGTATTGTAAGAATGTTCAGACCATCAACAGCAGATTTTAAAACCCATCTGACCGGGATGGATTATTTCAGAGGAGGTTGAATCCGATGAAGATATTAAGACAGTTTTCATCATTGTGGGGCGCAGGTCTCAATGTTCCGATATTAATCATTTGTCTGATTCCTTTGTTTGCCTGCAACGCGGCAGATCCGACATCAACCCGGCCTCGTGTAGGCGGGGCGTGTGAATATAAAAAATACAAAGGTGAAGCTGAAATTGTCTCCGTTATCAAGAAACCGGATGCTCTGCAGGAATATGAAATCAAATTCGTGTTCCACCCGCAGGAAATTATCCGGGAGGAATTCGCCCGCCCCGAAGGTAAAACATGGACGCTTGTCCGGAAGGATTCTTCCTACCCTAAAAATGATTTTTTAACGCAATACGACATCAAAAAAGGAAAGCGCTTCCCCTGTTACCTGAAAGCCATTACCAGAGGGACCTGTACGCCCGTTCTTTTTGAATTCCCGACCATTCCCGAAGGATGATTTCAGTAATCATTACTGATAACTGTCGGCCTGCTGGCTTTCCGTACGTTTGGCCGGTCCCCCTTTTCAGGTGGCCGGCCAATTTTTTCTCACCATGTTGCAGGCATTGTCCTTGATTGTCCCGCCGCAGGACAGTTCTGTCCCAACTTCCTTAGCGACTTTCCGTTGATCAGAAATTATTTTGTTGTTCGTCGGTCTCATAGGTCTGTTAACCTCCGCCCTGATGCTTCCGGTTGACAGTCAGACGCAGGGTTCGTCAAACGATGGGGGAGAATATATTCCAAGTCCTTTTGATCCTCCCGCAAAAACATTCCCCATCATGCGGCCGGATATCGCAACCATCAAAAAGTGGCACGACCGCCATCAAAGACAGCCTCGCGGATTAATCGACGAAAGATTCCATAGACCTCAGTACGGAGTCAACGGCGTGACCGCCGTAGCCCCCTCCGCAACGCAGGGTTTCACATCTGCCAGCATCCTGGGAATTTTGACTTATACACCCAGCGGAAACCAGGGAAACTATTGTCTGCTTTTTTTCAGTTATTATGCTCCAGCATCCGGCCGGATGATTCCATTGTTTCATCGGATAAATCAGCAACCGATGATCCCTGGATGGCCTGCCTCATATTTTTAACATAATTTTTCATCTGCTGGGATTGCGCGTTCATTTCTTCGGCGGCGCTGGCCGATTCTTCTGCGCTGGCAGCCGTCTGTTGCACAACTTTATCCATCTCCGCCACGGCTTTGCTGATTTGTCCTATGCCTTGGGCCTGCTCCTGGGACGCGGCGGCAATCTCTGCAATCAGGTTTACAACCTTGCTCGAAATATCGACATTTTCCTTGAAAGACTGCTGTGTCTGCTGGGTTAAATCCCGGCTTGTATGAACGGTGGCAATCGTTTTCTCAATGAGGCTGGCGGTATGTTTTGCCGCTTCCGCCGCGCGCACGGCCAGATTGCGGACTTCATCGGCCACCACGGCAAATCCGGCGCCCGCCTCGCCTGCGCGCGCCGCCTCCACCGCGGCGTTGAGCGCCAGCAGGTTGGTTTGAAACGCAATCTCATCAATAGTTTTGATGATCTTACCCGTCTCTTCGCTGGATTTGGTCACATCCTGGATAGAGGTTGTCATGGTGCTCATCTGCCGGTCAACTCTATCGACGATATCCTTGGCCTGAATCATCAGCGCTTTGGCCTGAGAGGCGTTGTCGGCGTTTCGCTGCGTCATCGACGACATTTCCTCCAGCGATGAAGATGTCTCCTCCAGGGCGGACGCCTGTTCGGTTGCGCCTTCCGCCAGCGACTGGCTGGCTTGAGAAACCTGCGCGGACGCGGACGCAACCTGCCCGGATGCGTCATGGAGTTCATCAGCAATACTGCCGAACCTCCGGGCGATGCCTCTGGCCAGATAAAAAATCGCCACTATGGTCAGAACCAACAGAATCAATCCCACAATTCCGATAAACGCGATCATCGCAAAAACCGGCGCCATGAATTCATTTAAATCCTGCGTCAGGCAAATGCTCCAGCCGGTCTGCGACACGGGAGCAAAACCGGCGATTTTTCGAACGCCTTTGAACGTATACGGAAGAGTGTTTGTTTCACCGGCCATCATCCGGGAAGCAATTTCCTTCATCCCTTCCTGTTCTTTAATGTTGGTCTTCATGATGAGATCTTTGTTGGGATGGACAATGAGCAATCCTGCCTTGTCCACGACATACCCGTAACCTGTTTGGCCCAGCTTAGTGCCGGAAACCTTATCCGCCAGAAAGCTGATATTGGCGATGGAAATGACGACGGCTATGACATCGTTTGTTTTGGATCGAACGGGCGCGGCAAACGCCAGAACGGTGTTTCCACTGGAGACGGACTTGACCACAGCCCCGGCGTTCACTTTGCCTTCTTTGGCCGCCTTGAAATAATCCCGCCCGGCAAGATTGATTTTTGAGCCTTCCGAGGTAATCACATTTCCGTCCGTATCCAGAAGCAGGACTGCCTCATACTCCTTCTCGTTGGCTTTGCGCATCTGAATCAAGTCGGACGTCATTTGGATAATTTCGGAAGCGTTTTTTTCACCGGCCGCATGCTTAAGCGCTGCATCGACGACCAGACTGCGCTGCGCCACCTGGGAAACAATCTTCAATTCCTCATCGACGGCGATGGACGCCATATGCGCCAGTCCTTTGGCAACCTCCATGGACCGCGACATGGCAAGCTCCTGCAGGGCAGTCATCGAACGATAAATGGCAAATCCGCCGATCAGAATCAGCGGAACGGCGACGGCGATCAATCCTCCCGCCAACAGCTTAAACTGCAAGGATTTGTTGGCCATAAAGAACCTCCTGTCCCATGAAAAATCGCTGTTAACTGGAAGATAAAACGGTCAACGCGCCGCTGCATCAAAAAAGCGAATTTAATTTTTATATCGGCTTGTAACGCTGATAACTTTAATTGCAGACAGGCCGTCAGAAATCTGATTTCAAGTCATACAGGCAAGAATTGAACGCAATCGGTTCAGGGATTATTAAAAGGAATGGTGATTTTATATACTCCGCCGGAAAGAACCGTCTGAACGGGAAAAGGCGCCCTTTCGTAAACTTTCAGCATCGCCCGGTTGTTTTCCAGGACATCGGCCTTGAAGCCAGGGATACCCTCTTCCCTGGCCGCCTTGATCAGGAGATTCAGCAGATAGGTGGAGATGCCCCTGCCCTGATAATGCTCGTCGACAATAAAAGCGGTATCGGCAAAAGCATCCAACTGGGAGCGCACGTAACGGGCCTCGCCCAGGATTTTCTCCACGCCCGCATCGTCCAGGATGGCGACAATCGACATCGTCTGGCGATAATCCACATTGACGTATTCCTGCATCTTCTTATGCGGCATGGTTTTGATCGGGCTGAAATAGCGGTAATAGACGGATTGATCCGAAAACCGGTAAAACAGGCGCCGCATTTCCTCTTCATCGGAAGGTTTGATCGCCCGGAAACGCAGCGTCAGCCCGTCTTTAAACTGATGGGAACAGGCAATCTTCTCCGGATACAAGGCCCCGGAGTCGGCAAAATAAATTTGATCCGCGTAAATCATTTTCGCTTCTTTGGCCTGGCTTACCAGTTGAGCCCGGTCATCCGGGTGGGCGATTTCAATCAGCGACAGCGCCCTCTCCCGCAGCGTCTTGCCCATGAGGAAAGCCACGCCGTATTCCGTGACCACCAGGTCCATCGATTCGCGGTTGGTGAACTGGAAAGGATAGTCGCTGACAGACAGAAGAATATTCGGTTGGCCTCCGCGGTTGCGGCTGGGCAGCGCGAAAATCGTGCGGCCGTTTTTAGAAAGCGACGCCCCCCAGAAGAGTTCCTGGACATTACCCGGCCCGGCGGTGACATTGCCCCTGCCCATATGCAGCGCGATGTCTCCGGTTAAATCGACTTTCCGCGCCGGGAAAATCGCCACCATGTTGTCGTTGAGACCGATGGTTCGAGGGTCCATCACAATATCCTGCGGCTGGAATTCAACCAGAGAATTCAAGTCCAGCCACGACAGCAATTCTTTGGTGCCGATGGCGTAAGATGCGCAGCACTTGCCGCGAAAGACGCCTTTGTAACGATTGGTCACGGCGCGGCTTTTGACGAGTTCCATCAGCGCGTCTGTAAAGAAGGGGGAATGAACCCCCAGGTTCTTTTTCGTCACCAGCGTCTTGGCCAGCGCTTCATACAACGGCCCGATCCCGTAGGATATGCAGTTGCCGTCCTGAATCACCGAGGCCACATTGGCGGCAATCTTCAGGTAGACGTCCTGCAGGGGCCAGCGGGGAACGTACGCCGGCGATTCCGTTGCTTCCACCAGATAATGAAACTCCGACATGTGAACCAGCGTGTCGCCCATCGTCCGGGGTGCATGGGCATTGACTTCGCCGACGACGATTTGTGCGGCTTCCATCGCCTGCCGTTCGGCGGAGTTGCCGATCAGATAGGCGTAACCGTTGTCGTCCGGCTCTGTGATAAGAACAAACGCCGCGTCGATATTGATCGCCCCGGTTTTGAACAGCCAGGGAATGCGCGAAAACCGGCTGGGAATCAAATCCACCCGTCCTGCGCTGATGGCTTCGGAGGCCAGCCAGCCGGAAAAGAAAGTCTTCAGGCGGAACTTTCTGGCGTAGCGTTCGTCGATGGCCACCGTGTCGCCCAGGCTCACCAGTTGAATCAATTCCAGATCCTGAAGGTTGTACTGAGCCGATTCCATCAGGTGTTTGACGAGGGTGCGCGGCTCCGCCAGGCCGGTGCCCAGGAAAATACTCATCCCCGGTTCGATTTTCGACAGGACTTCTTCGGTTGTTGCAATTTTATTTTTCCACATAGGAATTGCTCCGGCAGGAGGTTCAGACGCCCCGGCAGGCGATCCGTCTTGACGCGGCTTATTTCTTTTGCCGCGCAACTTTCTACTGATTAATCGGCGCAGTGATTTTCCAGGTTTATCGGCCATTCATTCTTCAATCAAAAATTTCTTTATCCCGCCTGTACCAGTGATCGGGAACAATACGGTACATCAGTCGGGACAAGGGTCCAATATATTCGTTTTTCCGTTTATCGAACTGACAGGCATGGATGATCATGTCCTTGATGGCGTTCTTATTGCCGCCTTTGTTGAAAATATTGTAGGCGCAGGAAAAAAGCGGACTGTACATATTTTTCTTTTCCAGATACTTATAAACATTGCGGATGGTATTGGGGCCTTCCGGCGTTCCGTCAATTCTCTCCAAAACGCGCAGATTAGTCTCAATGGGATTGCCGGTGTAAAGTTCGTAAAAATATTTTCCGTAGCGATAGTTTTTACTGGCCAGCGATGAGACGGTGACGTACATGTCGCCGACGCCGGCCTGGGAATGAAACGCCTGAAAATGACCTCCCAAAACTCGGGACAGCGAGCGGATTTCCACACCGGAACGCGCAAAAATCGTCCCGGGAATTGAATCGCCCAGATCCAGGGAATCCGCCAGTCCCTTAATGTTGGCCACGATATTCTTCAACGCGCCGCAGGCTTCCACCCCGATGACATCAAAGTTATAATAAGCGTTGAGCTCCTTGCGGTTGAACATCAGCAGATGATCGCGGATGATGTTGGCCGTCCGCCTCTTTCCCGCGACGGTCACGCAAACCGGTTTTCCCAATGCGATGTCGACGTCAAAAAAGGGACCGCCGATGCAAACGACCTGATATTTATGTTGCAGATTGTATAAATGATTCCGGATCAACCGGGAGGGGGTGATCAATTCGGTCGATATTTCATCGGAAATCAATCCTTTGATGGGTGAAATCAGACAGGTGTCGCCTGCTTTCCGGTCAATCATCGGTTTCAGATAATTGAGCAGTTCCGGCAGACGATTCATCGTCACAGCCAGAATGATGAAGTCGTTGTTTTCAACAATGTGTTCGAGGTCGTTTGTGGCGTAAACCTTCGGCGCCAACCGGGGGACTTTGTCCATCCCGCCTGTGCGGTTTGCCAGATCTTCCGTCAGGTGAATGGGGTTTAAATGGTCGCGGTTAATGGCTTTGCAGACATCCGAATTATGGTAATAAATCGCAACCCGCTTGTTGTCACGCCCCAGTTTATACGCGAACGAAGTCCCCAGACGGCCAGGCCCGATCACGGCGACTCTTGTCGTATCTAAATTGGCAACAATCATTCTTTACACTCTAATAATACTTGGTCCGTTGATTATAGGAAACAAATCACCCGGATGTCAAACCCTATTAGCCTTTTGAGAAAAAGTAAACAAAATTTGTCGGGGTATCATTGTTTTTGATTGCATTATCCTTTAGAATTGACTAAAAAATGCCGATCTTCATACATCTAAATAAAAGGGGCCGTATAAAATGATGAGAAGAGTATTCTACGCCTTTGCAGTTATAAGCCTTTGTTTTTTAACATCCGCCTTTGCCGGGGCGGCAGACAAAGAATTGCCCGGGGCGGCTCCGGCGCTGATGACCGACAAAGGAGGCCATTATCTTGTTTCCAGCCCGCAGGGGCTTGTCATGAATGTCTATACCTCCCCGTCGCAAAAATTGCTATACACCGTCCGCTTTGCCGAATTTGTGACGGACTTCTCCGGCGTCAGCGCCATCGCCGTTGACGACACCAACCTCCTGGCCGCCTGCGCCGTCACCAGAAAAAACGCGCCGGGAGCGATCTATCTGTTTGATCTTCAGTCGTCAAAACTCCGCGGCGTCATCGCAGGACTTCCCTCCGCCCCCACGCAGGTGGCGTTTTCCGCAAACGGCCGCTATCTGGCCGCAAGTGTCGCCAACCGGCAGGGGTTGCTCATTTATAAAATTGTTCACGTCAGAAAAGCAAATACGATGTCATATTTACCCGATCAGGAAAAAGAAGCCTTGCGCAAACTCGGCTACCTGGAAAAGACGATGCTGGACCCGGCTCTTGCCCTGCGCGACCAGAGCATTCCGGCCGAGATTACCGCGATGAGCTATAACAATCGTGAAAACCTCGTCGTTGCAACAGACGACGGGAGCATCCGCCTGTATAATGCCAATTTGAAGCCGGCCAAGACTATTAAAGGTAAAAACGGAGGAAAACCTTCATGCCTGCGTTTCAGTCCCGACGCGTCCAAGCTGGCCGTCGGTTATGCGGATACGGCGGCTATCGACATTTACGCGGCCTCCGATCTGACGTATCTTTACTCTCCCGACACCACCAGCATCGATAAAGCTTTTTCCAGCGCCCTGGTCTGGTCAACGGACGGCCGCTTCCTGTATGCCGCCTTCCCGACGCCGCAAAAAAACGAAACAGCCGTCTATAGATGGCGTAGCGGCGGTGAGGGGTGGCGCTCCCAGATTAAAAGCATTGACAGCCAAAACAGCCGGATTGCGCCCCTCCTGGGCGGCGGCATCGCTTACAACGATTCGACCAACGGCATCAATCTGATGGATAAAAGGTACGGAGCGGTTTACAATGAACAATGGCTGAACGTCTGGGTGGCTGCCGGGTATAAACACGGAGACGTCACCTACGAAATCGGCGGCGACTACAGCGATTCGGAAGGAGATTCCGGTTCGTACTGGTTTCCCATCAGCAAACTGAAATGGCCCATTGACGCCATGATGGCAGGGTTCGACGTATCGGTCCGTCCTTTCAATCGCTTGGAACTGAATGCCTCTTTCTTCCATAACATCACCAATAATCTTGGCAGCAGCAAAGTGGAGGATTCCGACTGGGTTTACGATCCGGCCATCTATGGAGACACCCCGGATATCTACTCGGAGAGCGATACGGACTTTCGGGGTTACACAGGCGACATCCAGGCCCGCTTCTGGATTATAGACCGGCATTACAGCAACACATCTTCATTTTCGCTGGGCGTAGGCGCGGGATTTGCTTACCAGCACTACAACTGGGAGGCAAGCAACTTGGATCAGTGGTCGCCCTCCGGCGTTGACGGACCGGATCATACCTACGTCTCCGGTCCGATCGGGACGTATAAAGCCGAATTGTTCATGCCCTACCTGGAACTGCTGATCCGGTCAAAAATCGGGAAAGTGGATATCAACGGAACGATCGGCGGGTCTCCGTATTTATGGGTTAAGGATGAAGACGATCACATGTTGCGCAAACGCCTGATGACAACCAACGCTTCCGGTTACTCGGTTAAGGCCGGATTGCAGGCTAATTATAATATCAACCCGCACTGGTTTGTCGGCGCCCGTTTCAATCTCCTGTATTTCAAAGCCCGAGGCACACAAAACGGCCTCCAATACGAAACGACCACGGAAGCCACAGCCGGATACCGATGGGACATAGAACACGAAATTACAAGTTTCCAGGCGGATTCCCTGCTTTTGATGGGATTCCGTTTCTAAAATCCCCGCAAACGGTATAGAATTTTATGGCTGAAAAAATAATTAAGCATTACCCCAACGGCGCCGTCAAAGAAAAAAAGCGCCTGGTGGAAGGGAAGAAAGACGGGGAATATACCTCTTTCTTTTCCAATGGACAGATCATGGCCAACGTTCATTATGTTTGCGGCAAAAAAGACGGTCCCGCAATCAGTTATTGGTCCAACGGCCATATCCGGGAAAAAGTCACTTTCAGAAACGGCAAAATGGAAGGCCCGTATGTCTCCTACCACGAAAACGGTCATTTATGGGAGGAGGAACACTATATAGCCGGAAAGCTCTGCGGTCTTTATCGCCGCTACTATCAATCCGGCGAACTGCGCGAAGAAGAGAATTTCAGCAAAGGAAAATTCGAAGGCCCTTACATCTGCTATTATAAAAACGGCCAGATCAAAGAGCAGGGATGTTTCAAAAAGGACAAACGCGACGGTGAATATGTCTCCTATTATAAAAACGGACAGATCCGAGAGAAAGCGCATTTCGTCAGAGGAAAGCTGAAAGGAAAATTTCAGACGTTCAACGAAGAGGGCGTGCATATGGACGACGACAGTCTGGAAGATGCGGACTCCGGGCGAACCTGGACGGAGAAAGAAGTCGCGGGCCTTTTGCACGATTTAACGCATTTTGACAAAAAGCATAAATAACCCCGGACAGAACACAGAGGTTGGCGGCATGATCAATACGATACTGATTCCGGTAGACGGATCACAAAACAGCGCCACCGCGGTTGACTATGGCATCTACATTGCGCCTAAACTCGAAGCGACGCTTAACGGTCTGCATGTCATTGACGTTTATCTGATTCAGGGACCGTTGACGACGGATATCTCCGCCACCGTCGGCGTCCTGCCTTATGACGCTTTTTTTGACGCGGTTGAAACATCGCTCAAGGAAAAGGCCGACGCCATCGTAAAAACTTTTGCAGAGCGTTGCGCCAAAGCGAGGCTGGCCTGTTTGGGTAAAATCACCATCGGCAAAATCAGCGACGCCATCATTGAAGAGTCCAAAGACGCGGACCTGATTGTGATGGCACGCAAAGGCGAACATTTCCACCTTAAAGAAGGCAGTCTTCTGGGGTCAGTGGCCAAAGATGTCGTCCGTCATTCAGGAAAGCCGGTCTTAATCACACCCGAACGTTTCATCGAAATTGAAAGCATGGCGCTGGCCTACGACGGCAGCGTTCCGGCCAGAAAAGCACTGGAGCTGTCGCTTGCCGTTTCCGAAAAAGCCAAATGGCCGATCACCGTCGTCATGATCACCTCCGACGCCCAAAAAGCGGCTGACTGGTCCGCCCAGGTGGAAGAGGCGGCGCAGCAGGGCGCGGCGGATTGTGAAACCGTCATTCTGACCGGCAAAGAGCAGGACGAAATTCTGAAATTCATCCGCGAAGGCTCGGTGGAGTTGATGGTTATGGGCGCCTACGGCCACAACCGGCTGCACGAGTTGCTTCTGGGCAGCACAACATCCCACATCATTAAAAACAGCCCCATTCCGGTGCTTCTGATCAGATAACCCAACTTAAGGAGGTTCTTATGAGTCAACCCGTTTCCATCAGTCCCGACGGCATCAGGTATCCGTTGCCGGAGAAAGCAGATTACCAGAAGGAAATCGAGCGCATTGACAAACTGGTCGACCAGGCCCGAAAGAAAAAACAGGAAATCGTCGTCGTCATGGGCGTGGGATTTGTCGGCTCCGTCATGGCGGCCATCGTCGCCGACACCACGGACAAAAACGGCAAATCCGGCAAGTTTGTGATCGGCATGCAGCGTCCCAGCACCCGCAGTTACTGGAAGATTCCCAAACTCAATGAAGGCGTCTCTCCGGTGAAAGCTGAAGATCCGGAAGTCGATCCGATGATTCAGCGCTGCGTTCTTACGAAAAAAACGCTCGTCGCCACATTCGTCTATGATGTGCTCAAACATGCCGACGTGGTCGTGGTGGACGTCCAGCTCGACTATGCAAAAAACGCACTGGGCAATGTGCGCAACGGCCAGGTGGAAATGTCGGCGCTGGAAGAATCCTTCGATATCATTGCCCACCATATTCCCCCGCAGTGTCTGGTCCTCATTGAAACCACCGTCGCTCCGGGAACCACTGAACAGGTGGCCCTGCCGGCCATGCGGAAAGTCTTCCGCCAGCGGGGAATTAAAACCGATCCGCTGATTGCTCACAGCTACGAGCGCGTCATGCCGGGACGAGACTACGTCGCATCCATCCGGGACTTCTGGCGCGTCTGCTCCGGCGTCAACGATAAAGCCAAAGAGCGGGTGGTTAAATTTTTAAACGAAGTGCTCAACACTCAAAAATTCCCCCTCACGGTGCTGGACCGTCCCATCGAGTCGGAAACGGCCAAGGTGGTTGAAAACAGTTACCGCGCCACCATTTTAGCTTTTCTGGATGAATGGAGCCTCTTTGCAGAACGAAACGGCGTGGATCTGATCAAAGTGATTAAAGCCATTAAAGTGCGTCCGACGCATTCCAACATGATCTTCCCCGGACCGGGCATCGGCGGCTACTGTCTGCCCAAAGACGGGGGCCTGGGCGTCTGGGCCAACCGGCACATTCTGGGCTTTGAAGACGATACGTTCAAGATGACTCCCATGGCCATCGACATCAACGACACCCGCTCGCTGCATGCCGCGCAACTGGTACGCGACGCGCTGCGCAACATGAGCCTGCCGATTGCCAGCGCGGAAGTGCTGATCCTGGGTGCATCTTATCGCGAAGACGTCGGAGACACGCGCTACAGCGGCTCGGAAATCCTGATCCGCAGGCTCACCGAAATGGGCGCGGAAATCCGCGTGCACGATCCCTACGTCGATCACTGGTTTGAATTTGAAAATCAAGATGATTATCCCAACAACAGCAAGGCGGTTTTCTTCCGCAATCAGAAAAAGCTCAAAGATCTGCGTGTGCAGAAGAACTTAAACAGGGCGTTGAAAAATATCGATGCGCTGGTGCTGGCAGTGCGGCATGAAGCCTATTTAAACCTCAATCCGGCCAGAATCGTCAAGGCCGCCGGGCATCCGATTGCCGTCATCGACTGTTTCGGCATTCTCGATGATGACCGCATCCGTCAATATCTTAAGCTGGGATGCGACGTCAAAGGCCTGGGCCGTGGACACATTAAACGGCTGAAGGATCAGGTCAGCAAAAAGAAGGGATGACTTCCGAATCGTAGGGAACGGTTTCAAATAACATGAAGGTCACAAGCCGTTCCCTACGGGATAATTTTCTTTACAGTCTCCATCAAATCATAACGGGTAAGGTCATACTGAATCGGAGTAACGGTTACGTATCCTGCGGCCAGCGCGCCCAGGTCGGTGTCCATATCCTGGGGTCCGGGTGTCTTTTCACCGGACATCCAGTAATAAATATTGTCTCTTGGATCCACGCGTTTTTCAAAAGACTCTATCGTTCGGCCGCGCCCCTGGCGAACAACGACAATGCCCCGAATCTGATCTTCAGGCAGGCACGGAACATTCACATTGAAGGCGCCGCCCGCAAGCGACGCATTGGCGGCAATGGCAAAAACCAGTTTACGGGCCATTCGGGCGGCAATTGAAAAATCCGCTTCCTTATGACTGTCCAGCGACACGGCCATCGAGGTGACGCCCATCATGGCCGCTTCCGTTGCGGCGGAAACCGTTCCGGAGTAAATCACATTATTGCCGCAATTGGCGCCGCGGTTGACGCCCGAAACCACAAAATCCGGCAGCGGACCGGCAAGCTCCTTGATGCCGATTTTCACGCAGTCCGCCGGTGTCCCGCAGACGGCGTAGCCCAGGAATCTGCCGCCTTTTGTTGCACTGCGGACCATCAGGGGCCGGGAAAGCGTGATGGCATGTCCCACCGCACTTTGCTCAATTTCCGGCGCGACAATAAGACACTCCGCATCCCGGGACAGTTCCTCATAAAGCGCCGCCAGCCCGCGTGCATAAATCCCATCATCATTGGTCAAAAGAATTTTCATATTCATTTCCGATCACGGGTAGGGAACGGTCGCGACCGTTCCCTACATCTTTCATCTCACCTGCCCTAATTTACCGTTTTGAATTCTCAGGATGAAAGCGTTCTTCTGGGCTACATGGTTGCCGCGAAAATAGGTGCTGCCGGTCGCTCCATTAAAACGGTCGACGGCTAAAAGAGCGTTTTTAAAGCCGTCCCTGCTTTTGATTTTTTCGTCTTCCAGAATACCGAGAACAATTTCCATCGTATCATAAGAAAGCGCTTCAATATTTTCGGGTTCCCGGCTGTAAGCTGAATAATAGATATCGACAAAATCATTGGTTTCCGGCAGAAAGCCGTTAGCCAGAAAACTGTCGACAAAAACAGCTTCTTCCAGATAATCGGCGCCTTTTTTCAACAAGTCGGGCGTATGCCACATACTGGTTCCCAACAGCGTAAACCCTTTCACATCATAATAAGCCAGTTGGGATGTGATCATTTTCAGACGCAGGGGAGAATCCGGAATGAACAGCGCTTCAAAATCAATAAACATTTTATTGCGAGCTTCGGGAGTCGTCGCATACATTTTTCCGGAAGCCGCGGTCTTCTGACCGGTCAGTTTGAGGATCTGTTCCGTAAAGTCGGTTTGCGTCTTGCTGTAGGAAACCACTTTACCGATTTTGCCACCGACTTTCTGAATTTCTTTGCGGAAGAGACGAACCATCTCTTCGCCGTAATCATCCTGCGGATAGAGTACGGAAAAAATCGCCACGTTCAACCGGTCCAGGGAGTATCGCGCCAGAGCCTGCATCTGTTGCGTCGGCGTGAGAAAGTGCTGGAAAACATATTCATACCCTTCCGTAATCCCCTCTTTGGATGTGATCAAAATCAGGGGGACTTTTCTTTTTTCCGCTTCCCGGGCGGCAGCCACCGCTTCAGTCGTTCCGGCAATGGCAATAATAACCACAACGCCCGCCTGATCAGCCAGATAAGCAACGGCTTCTCTGACGCTTTCAGCGGAATCGCCTGCATCGGCGACGACCATTTTCCAGGGAACGTTATAACGCCGGTTAAAAATATCCGATGAAAGAATCAACGCATCAAGCGCCTTGTTGCCCGCTTCGGCAAAACGGCCGGAAAGCGGCAGAATGCAGCCGACGGCATTGCGGTTGAACGCTGCGGGCGGCAGGGTAAGCTTTTGCGCTTCAGCGGTTTTCAATGCCGACGGTGCAACATCTTCTGCTTTGACGGATGTCTGCTGCGAGTTGCCGGCAGACCTTGAGGCGGAAGGTTTCACATCGGCGGATTTTACAGAGAGTTTTTTGATCCCCTGGGGGAGCGATGTTTTTTTAGTATCTTCCTGAGTCGCTGAGACGGCCGGTGTTATCAGGAAATCAACTGTTCCGAGACCCCATAAAAAAACGATCAGAAACGAAACCACGACAAAAGCGCCAGGGCGATGATTGCTCATTTTGCCTCCTTCCTTATGAGATGTATTGTATAATATTTTTCCAGGCGGGTCGATATAAAAAAGCCCGAAGCCGGGGAAACAGCTTCGGGCTTTTTCTAATCAGGAAACTACTTTTTCACTTCTTCAAAGTCCGCATCGACGACATCGTCGTCTTTCTTACCGGAGGATGAATCCGCGCCCGCAGCTCCGGAGCCGGCTTCGCCTGCCCCCGCGCCGGGTCCGCCGGCCGTCTTGGCGTACATCGCTTCCGCAAGCTTGTGCGAAACATTCATCAATTCATCCTGCGACGTTTTGATGGCGTCAAGATCATCGCCTTCCAGCGCTTTTTTCACTTTGGCAATGGCGTCTTCGATTTTCGTCTTTTCCGCCGCATCCACTTTATCGCCGAATTCCTTGATGTTCTTCTCCACGGAATAGACCAGCGAATCGGCGTGGTTTCTGGCTTCGATTAATTCCTTGCGGCGCTTGTCTTCTTCGGCATGCGCCTCTGCATCCTTCACCAGTTTTTCAATTTCCGACTCGCTCAAACCGCTGGAGGCCGTAATCTTGATGCTCTGCTCTTTGCCGGTGCCGAGGTCTTTGGCGTTGACGTGCACAATGCCGTTGGCGTCAATGTCAAAGGTGACTTCAACCTGCGGAACGCCGCGTGGCGCCGGCGGAATCCCCACCAGTTCAAAACGGCCCAGCGTGCGGTTGTCCGCAGCCATCTGACGTTCGCCCTGCAGGACATGAATGCTCACGGCCGGCTGATTATCGGCGGCTGTCGAGAAAATCTGGCTTTTCTTGCTGGGAATCGTCGTGTTTTTCTCAATGAGACGTGTCATCACGCCGCCCAGGGTTTCGATCCCCAGGGAAAGCGGGGTGACATCCAGAAGCAGAACGTCCTTGACGTCGCCGGCAAGCACGCCGCCCTGAATGGCCGCGCCGACCGCTACAACTTCATCCGGGTTCACACCGCGGTGCGGTTCCTTGCCGAAAATCTCTTTAACCTTCTGCTGAACGCGCGGCATACGGGTCATCCCGCCGACCAGAATGACTTCGTCAATATCTTTGGCCGTCATACCGGCGTCTTTGATCGCCGTCAGGCAGGGACCGGTCACTTTATCAATAAGCTCTTCCACCAGCGATTCCAGTTTTGCGCGCGAAAGCTTTACATTCATATGCTTGGGGCCGGACGCATCCGCCGTAATAAAGGGCAGATTGATGTCCGTTTCCATCGTGGTGGAAAGTTCCATCTTGGCTTTTTCCGCCGCTTCTTTCAAACGCTGCAGGGCCATTTTGTCGTTTCTTAAATCGATGCCCTGATCTTTCTTGAATTCACCCACCAGGTAATCCATGACACGCTGATCGAAGTCTTCGCCGCCCAGATGCGTATCGCCGTTGGTGGATTTAACTTCAAATACGCCGTCGCCCAATTCCAGAATCGAGATATCAAACGTACCGCCGCCCAGGTCGAAGACAGCGATCTTTTCGTCTTTCTTCTTATCCAGACCATAGGCCAGCGCCGCCGCCGTCGGTTCGTTGATGATGCGCAGAACGTTGAGGCCCGCGATGCGGCCCGCGTCTTTGGTGGCCTGACGCTGAGAGTCGTTAAAGTAAGCCGGCACCGTAATGACGGCGTCTTTTATTTTTTCTCCCAGGTAATCTTCGGCGGTCTGCTTCATCTTGGTGAGAATCATCGCCGAAATTTCCGCCGGCGAATAATTCTTGCCGCGCACCGTCACCTGAGCGTCTCCATTGGATGCTTCCGTTATTTTGTAGGCTGTGATCTTCGTGTCGTACTGCACTTCTTTGGTACTATATTTTCGACCGATCAGTCTCTTGACGGCGTACACGGTATTTTCCGAATTCGTGATGGCCTGGCGTTTTGCGACCTGCCCCACCAGCCGTTCGCCGCTTTCGGTAATGGCGACGATGGACGGCGTGGTACGGTTGCCTTCCTGATTGGCGATGACGTTAGGGTCGCCGCCTTCCATAATGGCCACGCACGAGTTGGTCGTTCCTAAATCTATTCCGATAATCTTTCCCATGGTTATTCCTCCTTATTCTCCAGTCTCCTCATTAATGTCACATTCGCTTTTTTCTTTGTTTGTTTTTTTGCAGACACAGACCCTTGAGGGCCTGATTAATCTGCCATTGAGCAAATATCCTTTTTCCATTTCACTGACGATCTGATTATTTTCATGTTGATCGCTCTCCATTTGCATCAGGGCTTCATGGATATTCGGATCAAAATTTGCGCCGGCGCTTTCAATGCGCTCAACGCCATGTTTTTTCAAGCAGCACAGCAACTGGTCCTGCATGAGCGCCATCCCTTCTTTGAAGGTCTTTGCATCCGATGAGTCCGCATGTTCGAGCGCGCGATCCAAGCTGTCCAGAAACGGCAAAATATCTTTAATAATTTCTTCCTTGCCGTATTTAATCGTATCGGCTTTATCTCTTGCCGCCCGCTTTTTAAAATTTTCGAGATCGGCTACCGCCCGCAGATAACGGTCGTAATGGTCTTTTGCTTCCTTTTCTTTGACGGCTAATGTTTCCGCCAGCTTTTGTTCTTTGTCTTCAAACTCTTCTTCTGCGAGGGAAATCGTCTCTTCGGTTTCCGTCTTTATTTTTTTGTCCGAATGATCTTTCTTTGTTTTCACTCCCGCTCCTGCTGCTTCTTATTTTACATCCGGCTTCTGGAACAATTTAATGTCGACCAGCTCACAGATGGCATGTCCCGCCGTGATATGCGTTTCCTGAATGCGCGCCGTGCTCGGCGACGCTACATTCAAAACGTGATCGGCCATCCGCGCAATCGCTCCGCCGTCCTTGCCGGTAAAAGCCAGCGTGACGAGCCCCATCTTTTTGGCCGTCTCGAGCGCCTTGAGTACATTGGGCGAATTGCCGCTGGTGCTGATGCCCCAGGCGATGTCGCCCTCCTGCCCCAGCGCCCGAATCTGCTTGGCAAAGATTTCCGAAAAATCGTAGTCGTTGCCGATGCTCGTTAGAATCGATGAATCGGTTGTTAGAGCTATCGCCGGCAGCGGCGGCCGTTCGATTATAAACCGGTTGACAAATTCCGCGGCAATGTGCTGGGCATCCGCAGCGGACCCTCCGTTGCCGAATATCATGATTTTATTACCCGCTTTTAAAGCGGCCGTCATCACGTCAATCACATTGGCAAGCTTTCCCAGATTGTCATTGATGAAAGCTTCCTTCACCCGGCTGCTTTCCCGGAATATTTTAACAATGTGATCTTTCATACTTATTTCCCGTTGTCCCTATAAAAACCGATGTTTAAAGCGGGCCTAATATAAGAACGGGGCAGGGGGCTGTCAAGGGCACAGGGGCGATTTTTATGCCTATTTAGCACAGCGGCCAGCGTTTTCAACGCCCCCTTTTAATCCGTCGCGCCCCTTCTCTTGACAAGAGAATTTTCATTCTTATATTTTGGTCGAAAGTGAAAAATAATCAATGAGAGCAATTGGTTAGGAAAATAATATTAAAAAGAAGGAGGAAAGTTTATGTTCAGCCCAAGTTTATGGAGAGCGAGAACGCTGTCCGGAATCGTACCGGAAATGTTGCAATTGCAGCGGGAAATGAACCGGCTTTTTTCCACCGTCGGACAAAAGTCTCCTCAGGATTATCCCGCCATTAACATCTGGGAAAAAGACCGGACCGCAATTGTGACGGCGGAACTACCGGGAATTGATCCGGAGAAAATGGAAATTTCCGTTGCCGGTGACGTTCTGACGATTGCGGCCACGCTGGCCGGCGCTCCTCTTGCAGAAGGAGAAGTATATCTGCGTCAGGAAAGAGGAATGGGAAGTTTTAAGCGTAATATTCAACTGCCTTATCCGGTCAATGCGCAAGCGGTGGATGCTAAATACGAAAAAGGCGTTTTGATTGTTACATTACCGCGCATTGAGGAAGATCAGCCTAAGAAAATAAAGATTAAATAGAGAGGAGGTCGATTGAGATGATGGAGAAAGACGTACAGAAGACTGAAAATATAACCGCTACGGAACGGATCCGCAACGTCAAGACGTTCGTGCCGCGAGTGGATATTTACGAAAATAAAGACGCATTGTACCTGATTGCCGACATGCCAGGCGTCGATGAGAAAACCGTGGATATTGAGCTTGAAAAAAATCTCTTGACCATTACCGGCCGTGTTGAGAACGGACGCATCGCCGATGCAACCATGATGTACTCGGAATATGAGATAGGCGATTACGAAAGAGTCTTCACGTTGTCGGATGAGATTGACCGGGATAAAATCGTCGCCTCCGTTAAAAACGGCGTTTTGCGACTGGAGTTGCCGAAAGCGGAAAAAGTAAAACCGAAGAAAATCTCGATTTCGGCGGTATAAAAAAGATTCAAGGTTCAAGGACCAAGGTTCAAGGCTGAAGGTTGAAGGTTGAAGTTTATGGGTGTTTGCCCGGGTAGCCGGGCAAGATAAAAATATTTAGGAGGATATGATCATGAGAGTTCGAAATTTGTTACCGACCGTGCATCGCGCTGCGGGAAGTGATGTCGATCATCCCTTCTATTCGTTGCAGCGTCAGATGAACAGTTTGTTTGATGATTTCTTTTCCGGATTTGATGCCGCGCCGCGAGGATTGGCAACCGTCGGGTTTGGAGGCTTCATGCCTTCCGTGGACGTCAAGGAAAGCGATAAAGAGTTCATCATCCGGGTGGAATTGCCCGGCGTTGACGAAAAGGATATTGATGTCACCGTCACCAATGACGCAGTGACCATCAAAGGTGAAAAGAAAGAAGAAAAAGAAGATAAAGGGAAGAATTATTACTATATGGAGAGATCTTACGGGTCCTTTAACCGCGTCATCCCTCTGTCTGCGGAAACAGAGGGCGGAAAGGCTGAAGCCAGTTTTAAAAACGGCGTTCTCAATATTACCATTCCGAAAAGCGCCGTCGCTAAGGCCAAAGGGACCAAGGTTCCCATCAAAGCATCTTAAAAACTGAATTCCACCCCCGCCGTCCCTGGAAAAAGACGGCGGGGTTTTTTTATGGTTATCCGGCGCAGACGCGGTTGCGACCATTGTTTTTGGCCTGGTACAGCGCCTGATCAGCGCGGAAAATCATGTACTCACAGGACTCCGTCGGCTGATACTGCGCCAGACCGATGCTGACGGTAATATAAATTTGCATTTGCTGTACCGCGAGAATCGCTTCTTTTTCAATCGAACTTCGCAGTCTTTCGGCCAGCAATTTTGCATTTTCAATATTCGTTTCCGTCGCCAGGATCAGGAATTCTTCACCGCCGTAACGGCAGACAATATCGGAGGCCCGCAGGATTTTCTGAATGACTGCGGCCACCCCCGCAAGCACATCATCGCCCGTCTGATTTCCGTACGTATCGTTGATATTCCTGAAATGATCAATATCCAGCATCATCGCACATACGGATGTCTGAATCCGCCTGGCGCGCATCGTTTCGATGTCGATCAGGCGGCACCCTTCGCGGCGGTTGTATACGCCGGTCAGGGCGTCAGTCGTCGCCATGCTGAAGAGCCTTTGTTCGGCCACATTCAAATTCCGAAGAAAATAGCGGGCGATCAAATACACCGTCAGAAGCATCATCAGAAGAACACCCAGCGCGGAAACGGCCAGATATATGTTGCTCGCGCGCATTTGCGCAAAGACATCCTCCGCCGGCATATTCACGCTGATGCCGCCCCGAATCTCTCCGGCCTTGTATCCCTGATGGGCATGACAGCGCAGACAGGACGCTTCGGTTGCAAGCGGCGCCATGTAGCGAAAAAGCCGGCCTCTGCCCGTATCTTCAAACCGAAATTCCTCTTTGGCGCCGCGCGTAAACGCCTCCAGCGCCCGCCTTTCGAAATCATCGGGCGCGTTGGCCGGATTGAGCGGTTTCAGACTAGTTAGATGAAATTCGAAGATGCCTTTCTGACTGGCAATCACGGATATTTCGCGAGTGACCTGATCCGGATTTTTCAAAATGTAAATATCACCATCGGAATCTTTCAGCGTCGTTTTCAGCCCCGGAACGGATTTGAGGTAAGGGTTCACTTCATCGCCGGGATTTTGTTTGACGTACACGCCCTGATGGGAAGTGAGCCACAGGCGCGTCATCATCATTTCATTAAAAAAGGCGCGCCCGTTGCCAATCAGTTGCCGGCGGAACTGATCCTCGGAACGCAAATGAAGCCCCCAGAAAACGGACAGAATAATCAATGCGATTATAAAACAGACGCCTGTCAAATACTTGTAAACAGCTTTACCGGAAGACGGAAGTGAAAAATCGTATATCGCCATCATTCATCCTCAAGAATTAGTCAGTCGAGCGCGCAGTTGTAATTCAATCGTTTGTGAAAGATACAAGTTTGAAACGAGCTATTGCATACGGAATAATCGCTGGAATATCAAGTTATTTCTCCTTGCTTTTGCCGTTTATCGCTGATAAAGCCGCGTCTGACAAAATGGAGTCCGGTAAAACATGAGCGGCAAATATCCCCCCATAAAAAACATCTCCGATCAGGAACGCATCCGCATGGTGCGGGAAATATTCTCCACCATCACCGGCAAGTATGATTTTTTGAATCGTTTCTTAAGTCTGAGGCGGGATGTTTACTGGCGCAGGTTTACGGCCAAAAAGATGTGCTTTTTTCAAACGAACCGCTATCTCGATGTCGCCTGTGGCACAGGCGATCTCTCCGTTGCCGCGGCTGTAAAACACCCGGAGATATCTGTTACGGGCGTGGACTTTGTTCCGGAAATGGTGGATACCGCCCGAAATAAAGTGCGGAAAAAGAAACTGGAAAACCGCATAGAAATCATCCAGGGCGACGCCACCGAGCTTCCTTTCGAAGACAACCGTTTCGATGTCGCCGGCATGGCCTTCGGCATCCGCAATATTCCCGACCGCAGGCGCGCTTTGTCCGAGATGCTGCGCGTCGTCGTTCCCGGCGGGCAGGTGATGGTGCTGGAGATGACCTTTGTCCAAAACCGTTTTTTTAAATTCATTTACTATCTCTATCTGAATTTTTTGCTTCCCTCCTTTGCCAGACTGTTTTCCAAAAACCCCGCCGCCTATCACTACCTGGCCGATTCCATCATGAACTTTCCGACGCCGGATGAATTTGCAAAAATACTGGAGGATGTCGGCATGGTGCAAGTGGAAAAATACTCCCTCACCTTCGGCATCGCCTGGCTGCATATCGGGAAGAAGAAAGGCTGAAGACCGAAGACCGAAGGTTCAAGGTTCAAGGGACAAGGCGCAAGGGACAACTCATCGCCGGTTTAGCTTGCCGATTGAGCCAAAATAGGACTGAAAGTCGAATGTTTAAAAATCCGTCTGAATTTTACGATTCTGGAGCTCGGCGAGTTTGCCTTTGTTCCAGCCGGATACTTTGCTGTAGTATTTGGTGAGTCTGGCAATTCCTTCGATATCCGGCGATTGGCATGCCGGGCACTGATCGGAAATTCCCCGCGTCGTTTTCCCGCAGGCCAGGCAGGCCGTGAATTCCGGTGAAAAATCGATCTGGCGGCTCGCGGTTTTCTCAAACACATCGCGCACAAAGCGGCTCAGGGTTTGGGCGTCCGGACGCTCGGGCCCCAGTTGCAGATGGGTGACCACTTCGCCATCCAGATACGGATGAAATTTTCCTTCAGCCAAAACCCGCTCAAACGGGGAAACATCGGCGTCCGCGGCCAGATGCGTGGAGTTGGTATAGTAAATGGCGCCTTCGGCGATATCGCCGCGGACAAAGCGGCCGGCTATCGGCGAATGATACTTCAGATCGAGCCGGGCAAAACGATAAGCGGTGGTTTCGGCGGGCGATTGCTCCAGAACAAACTTCATCGCCGTTTCCCGGCCGGCCCGCAGGGCTTCGCGATACAGAAAATCGACGATTTTCAAACCGAACGCTTCGGCTTCGGGGGATTGATGAAGCTCGGCGCCCGTAAAAATCCGGACCAGTTCGTTAAGACCGGCCAGACCGATAATGTGCGCGGAGCGATTCATCCTCAGAAACGGGGCTCCGTCGGTATTCATGGCGAGCACGGCCAGCGGCCCCGATTCGGCGTACGACAGAAGCTTCTCCAGAAAATCTTTTTTCTGCACATGCGTCTTGACGGCCTTTTCCATCATGTCTTTCAGGCAGGCATAGAGTTTTTCTTCATCGCCTGCGGCCTTATAGCCTGCGCGCGGAAGATTCAGGGTCACACTCTGGATGGCCGCCTGGCGCAAAAGCCAGGGTTTGGCCAGTTCGCCGCGATACGAAGCGTCCTGCCGGAAAATATGACTGAAGCAGCCCATGTCCAGCGTATCGTCGCTGCGGTCGAAGACAAAGCCGGTATTGCCCTGACAGGCGGCCACATCACAGGCCTGGAGCAGAAGATCATCCGCGCCCGGCTCCTGCCGGAAATTCGGCGTGATGTGCAGAAGCGGACGGGGCAGGATAAACGGCCTGCCGGTGGCGTCCCCTTTTTTGAAGACTTCGAAAATGGCGCGGGTGAAACGCTGCGCCTCAGCGGTGTAATCGCGATACATTTTGCCGGTCGGTTTTCCTTCGGGACCGATGGCGGGCAGGTCCGCCCAGTACAGCGGCATGTCATAGTAAAGGTGAATGTCGGTATAGAGCGCCTGGCCGCCGCGCGTGGCGGAAAGCTGCGAGAACTCATAGACCAGCATCTGGGCAAACTGTCGGACTTCCTTGTCGGTTTTTTCGCTCAAGTACGGGGCAAAGGAAATGTTGAGCGCATCCCAACTGATGGTGCCGGTAAAATGCCCCTGTAGAATGGCGCTGAACCGCACCATGTGCGCCAGCAGCACTTCCGCATGTTTGGCGGGCTTGGCGGAATTGATTGCATGGGGCAACTTCAATCCGAAGAGTTTCAGATACTCCAGCGACTGGCAGCAACTGTATGGCCGGTCGATATATCCCATGCCGTGAATGTGCAGATCGCCTTTGGTATGCGCTTCGCCGACGTCAATAGTAAAGACGTCATAGAGCGAAAATTCCTTTTTGATGCCTTCGGCAAAAAGCAGGTTGGTGCCTTCGGGCGAATGAGGCGTGTTGGCGTTTTCCTTGTTCTGATGCAAAATCAGCCGGCGCACATCATAAAGAGGGAAGCCCAGGCGGCCGTGCAGACGTCTTTCTCTTTCCAGGCCGCGTTCGATGAGTTTGGCGTTCACCAGTTCGCGAACCAGCGACGTCGTCAAAAGGCCGATGCCGGAGGCGACAATTTGCTTTTCAACATCCTTGGAAATTTCCGCAGCCAGCAGATAGTCGATGTCGGCCTCGCGCAACAGCGCGTCGACGATGCGCTGGCGGTTCCACGGCGCGATTTCTTCGCCGGAGGTGCGAATGAATAATGTTAAATCTGTGGTTTCTGATATCTCGGTCATATTAAATATTTGTCGGTGTCGATTTGTCGATGTTGCCCAGAGCCGCTTCCGCCGCTTTCGACAATGCTTCGTCGTGATCGTGATTGAGGGCGAACACGCGAAAATGCCGGACGCGCGCCGGAATGAACCGGTAGATCTCGGCCAGCGGTTCGGACGAAATTTGTCCGGTCGTCGGATTGAAAATATTAATCAGCTTGGAGGGAACAGCCATCGGGTTGATCGGACGCGGGTCCTGGGTTGCTACGTCCACGCGAAAGGGCAGCGCTTTGAGTTTCGCGGGCAGGACGGCGTTGATTTTCGCTTCGTAATTTTGCGCACCCGGAAATTCCGTTCCGCGCTGAATGGTTTCGACGGAAATTTCGGCGGCAAACGCCATCTTCCATTTTATTTCGCGGGCGTGAATTTTTTGCCACTCCAAAGCCAGCGTCCGTTTGCGCTTCTCTTTTACGGAGAGCCATCCGTGGACCTCGCTGAAAAGAGACCATTCGTCGCAGTGCAGGTAACCGTCGAGATTTTTCGTCGGATTGTCCGGATACATGATTTGCAGCGTGTCGCAGAATATTTCCTGCAAATGCAAGTCCAGCGCGCGTGTTGTGCGATGGAAATAGACATTGCTGTAAAGATTGAGCCGGGCGTTCAGAAAACGCCGCAGCGCCGAGATGCCCGACTGGTGCAGGGCGAGGCCTTCTTTCGTGAAAACCGTATAGTAGCGCAGACGCGGCATATCGATCATATCCAGGGAAAAGCCGGTCATATACGCGTCGCGCTGGACATAATCCAGATTGTCGACCGTGTAGATGCCGGAAAAGAGCTGGCGCAGCAGAGAAAGCCAGCGCGGCTGTTTCGGTTCTTCGGCTTCGCCGGGCATTTTAATCAGATACGCCACCTGGCGGGGATCCAGCTTTTCATCCGAGGCAAACGCTCCGGAAGGCCCTCGGCGGATGCGCGAGACAATCTGGCCGAGTTTCCTGATAATAATTTCACGGCCCATATCTTCATGCGTCAAACCCCAGCGGCTCAGATAATGCTCGTCAAAGAAGTGTCCGAACGGCCCGTGGCCGACATCATGCAGCAGCCCCGCCAGACGAAGCAACTCTTCCACATAATTATATGAGGGAACTCCCTTGCAGACATCCTTGAGGCTCGGATACAGATGACGGGCAAACTCCCCGGCCACATGCATGGTTCCCAGCGAATGCTGAAACCGGGTGTGTTCCGCCGCCGGATAGACCCAGCGGGCGCTTTGCAGTTGATAAATGCGTCTCAGCCGCTGCATCCAGGGCGAGTCGATAATATCTTTCTCCGTCTTTTCCGCGGGATCGGCATCCGTCGGCACGGTAAAAAAGACATAGGAATGGATCGGATCGGCAATCAGCGCCATTCCGGCATAAGCATTGGATGTGAGAACGTCTTTCTCCATGGCGGTGGTTTACAATATTATATGTGAAATATCAAATTTTAATGATGGGAGCAACGTTCAAAAACAGACCTCCGCCGAATATGGATAAACGCATTGACAGAATCAGGCCGAATGTATCACAATGCCGCCCGTACCTGAAATTCCATCATCCCGGAGTGAGTTGCATGAAAAATTTCTTCTCTCCCGAATCCATCGCCGTCATCGGCGCCAGCCCCCGCGAAGGAAGTCTGGGCGGTCAAATTATCAACAACCTGGTGTACGGCTATACCGGTCGTATTTATCCGGTTAATCCCAACTACACCGAAATTCGAAATCTGCCCTGTTTTGCGACCGTGGAAAATATTCCCGGTGAGGTGGATCTGGCCATTGTGATTGTCCCGGCGCCCGCCGTCCCGGAAGCGATTGAAACCTGCGGACGCAAAGGCATCCACTCGGTGATCATCCAGAGCGCGGGATTTTCCGAAACCGGAGAAGAAGGCCGCATCCTGCAGGAACGCTCGCTGGCGATTGCCCGCGCGTCGGGTATCCGCCTGTGGGGACCCAACTGTATGGGCATGGTGGACGTGCCGAAAAAATTCTTTTTCACGTTCATGCATCCCAACATTTATAAGGATGGTTTGATTGCCGGACGGATTTCCATGGTGGTGCAAAGCGGCATGCTCTCCGCCGGTTTTCTGGCCGATCTGATGAGCGAACGCGCCGTGGGCGTCGCCAAAGCCTGCTCCATCGGCAACAAAATGGACATCGATGAATGCGACGTGCTGGAATATCTTCTGGAAGACGACGAGACGGATGCCGTCGCCCTGTATCTGGAGTCCATCAACCGGGGAAGAAGATTTCTGGAGCTGGCAGCCCGCGCCGCAAAACCGATTGTTTTGCTCAAAGGCGGCAAAAGCACGGCCGGCGCGAAAGCGGCGCTGTCGCACACCTCCAGTCTGGCCGGCAACGCCCGCCTGCAGGACTCGCTTTTAACACTGGCCGGCGTGACGATTGCGCGCGACTTTCAACAGATGATGGAGGTGGCCCGCGCCCTGGCCATGATCGGACACACCCCCGAAAAATGCCGCACGGCGATTATGACGTTCAGCGGCGGCGCGGGGATTTTGTCCTGCGATCTTCTCGAACAGCAGGGGCTTCGCGTCGCCGAGCTTTCTTCTTCCACAAAACGCGAGCTGGCGCAGATTTTTCCGGAATG
Organism: Smithellaceae bacterium; assembly: GCA_963682105.1. Lineage (GTDB taxonomy): Bacteria > Desulfobacterota > Syntrophia > Syntrophales > Smithellaceae > UBA8904. The sequence continues at coordinate 3,387,124 of OY821638.1, read as the reverse complement.
GCTTCCCGCATCGAATCCCGTGGATATGTTTCCCGCCTTTGCGCAAAACGGCCCCGTCGCCACGTATGACCGGGGCTTTCGGGCTCTGGTGAAAGATCCCGGCGTCGATGTGATCTTTCTGCATTTTTTTGTCGGCCTCTATGCCAATTACGAACGGCTGCAGATCTTTAAGGAAGAAGCCGACCGCCAGGGCAAAGTTCTGATTCTCTGGGTGATCGGCCGGCGCGATGCGCTATACAACTTCAAGCTGGAAGCGCAGGCCTGCGGCATTCCCGTGAGCGGCGAACTTTTCCGCTCGGTCGAATGCCTGGCGCTGGCATCGCGGTATAAACCGCGCAAAAAGTCGGCCTCCCTGATGATGAAACGCAGGATTGCGCTGCCGCCCAAAGCACAGAGCATCCTGGAATCGCACCCGGAGCGCATCTGGGATGAATATGCAAGCAAGCGGTTGCTGGCGGCCTGCGGCGTTCCGGTGGTGGAAGAAAAAATTGTCGATTCGCCCGCCGCCGCGCTTTCCACCGCCCGCAAAATAAAGTATCCCGTGGTCCTCAAGGGCCTTGCGCCCGGACAGGTGCATAAAACGGAATCCGGGCTGGTGATTTTAGGAGTTTCAACACCGGCCGCGCTTAAAAAATCCTTTGCCGATCTGGCAAAGCGCCTGAAAGGCAAGGGTAGCATCCTGATCCAGCGGCAGATATCCTTCGACTATGAATTGATCGCCGGCGCGATTCGCGACGAGCAGTTCGGTCCCTGTGTGATGTTCGGCCTGGGAGGCATTTTTTCGGAATTGCAAAAAGACGTGGTCTTTGCCCCGGCGCCGCTGACCTTATCAACCGCCAGAGATTTAATCGGCCGAATTTCCGGGAAAAAACTATTGCAGGGATTTCGAGGGCGCATGCCCCTGGATATCCAGGCGATGGCCGGCATTCTGGTCCACATCGGCAACCTCGCCGCGGCCTGTCCGGACATTGAGCAAATCGACATCAACCCGCTGGTGGCCTGTCAGGGCAAGCCTGTAGCTGTCGATGCAACCATTATCAGAAAGATGTCTTAAATCATAAGCTCCCGCATATATCTTGGTCAGCAAAATTCAGGGGGCAAAGGGAGGCAGCATGAAGAGATACCAGGCGCCAGGCGGCATGCGTTATCACTTTCGAAATGCGTTTACTTATCTCGGGATGGTTGCCGTCTGCCTTTGCCTGAGCGGTTGCAGCACTTTTGCGGAACGGTATTTTCAGCGCAGTGTCGATCCGGCCGGGGGGGAATTGCAGCTTTCCGGTCTGAAGGAAGCGGTGACCGTGCGGCGCGACGTCTATGGAATTCCTTATGTCGAAGCCCGCAGCATGCATGATCTGGCCATGGCGATCGGTTACGTCAACGCCTCGGACCGTCTGACCCAGATGACGGGATTTAAACTCCTGTCGCAGGGAAGGATCGCGGAAATGGCCGGTCCCTCCGCGTTGAATCTGGATATGTACATGCGGGCCATGAACCTCCGGCGCGCCGCGGAGAATCTCGCCCGGCATACCAGTCCGGAAAACATGGTCCTGCTGGAATCTTATGCCGCGGGCGTCAATGCCTACATCACCGCGCATCGCAACCGGCTGCCCCCCGGTCTGGCCCTGGCCGGCTATTCACCGGAGTTCTGGACAACGACCGACTCTCTGATGCTTTTCTCACTGGTCAGCTTCGCTTTGTCGTTTAATCTGCACGAAGAAATTGCCGCCCTGGCTGTCGCCCAAAAGGTCGGCGCGGAAAAAACCGTCTGGCTTCTCCCCATTTATCCGGACGAACCCCTGCCTTTCGAGGAAGCGGCCAAATTGCAGGGACTCGATCTTCAACGCAAAGGAGCCAACCTGGCAGGCTATGCTAACTGGCAGCCCGTCCTTCGGGCTCTGGGACTGGGAGGACTTGCCGCCTCGAACAACTGGGTCATCGGAAAAAATAAAACCAGAGGCCAGGCCAGCATTCTGGCCAATGATCAGCATCTGGCTTTGAGCATGCCGGCCATGTATAATCTGATGCATGTCCGCTGCAACAATCTCGATGTCGCCGGCGTGAACCTGGCCGGACTGCCGTCCATCGTTGCCGGCTACAACGGCCATATCGCCTGGGGCATGACGATGGTCATGGCGGACAATCAGGATATTTTTCTGGAACAACTCCGGATGATCCGCGGAGAGATGCATTATCTCTACAAAGGGCAGTGGGTCCCCGCGCGTAAACGCGAGGAAATTTTCCGGATCAAGGGTCAGGCCCCCGTGACTTTCACCATTTACGAGACTGTGCATGGCCCGCTTTTAAATGAAATTCTCAGCAAAGAACCGACCCACATCATACGGGCCAAACAGATTGATCTGCCGTACGGCATTGCACTGGCCTATGCCCCTACCGCCGATGTAGACGAAAGCGTCAACGCCTTCTTCGGATTGAATCAGGCCGGCTCTCTCGAAGAAGCCGGCGCACTGATCAGGCGCATTCGCGCCATCCCGCTGAACATGGTCGCAGCCGACAGGGAAAATATCTCCTGGCAGGTGACCGGCAATTATCCTGTCCGGGCCGGCGGGCGCGGCTTGATGCCGTCGCCGGGCTGGACAGGGGTGTATGACTGGAGAGGTCTTCTGAATCCGGAGGCGTTGCCCGGCATAAAGAATCCCCCCTCCGGTTTTATCGGCACAGCCAACCACCGCACCGTCGGGCGTGATTATCCCCATGTGCTTTCATCGTCGTGGTACTGGCCGGAGCGCGCCGAGCGTATTGCGCAGATGATTTCGGCAACGGATCAACACACCTTTCAAACGTCCATGGATATGCAGCTCGACGTCCGGTCTCCTTTTATCCCAAAGCTTCAGGCCTTCCTGCTGCAAGGTGAACCGGCTGTCGCCATCGACAGGGAAATTCAAAGCTGGCCTGATGCCGAAAAGCGGGCAAAAGCCCGCATGGCTCTGGCGATGCTGAAAGATTTCGACGGGAACATGAAGCCGGAGTCGGAAGGCGCGGCTCTGGTATCGGCCTTTCTGGATCAGGCCACCAGAAATATTTTCCTCGATGAACTGGGACCGGCCGATTCCGCATCCTGGCATGCTTTCGCCGTGCTCAACACCGAAAGTTACAACGCCACCTGCGATCACCTGCTGGTCCGCGGCGATGAAAGCCCGTTCTGGGACAACGTTCAGACGCAGGCCAGGGAAACCAAAGCGATGATCCTGGCGCAATCCCTGGCCGACGCTGTCGTCTTTCTTGAAAAAGCATTGGGCTTTGAATCCCGATTATGGAGATGGGGCTTGCTGCACACTTACCTGTGGGAAACCGACTCGTACAAGATGGCGCCGCATCTGGGATTCTTCGAACGCACGGCGCTTGGCGCCATGAAGTCCTATTTCAACCGCGGCCCCTACCCTGCTCCCGGTGATTTTTTCACACTCAATGTCTCCATGTACACGATGGGAAAAGATTTCGATACGTGGATCATTCCGGGAATGCGCCTGATTGTTGATTTCAGCCGGGAAGAACCGATGATGGCCGTCAACAGTTCCGGTCAGTCGGACAATCCTTCCAGTCCGCACTATGCAGACGGCATTACCCTCTGGCGCGAAGGCCGGTATATTCCCTTTCCGTTTAAAGAGGTTGCGGTTAAGGCGCAATACCAGAATATCCTGACGTTTCGCCCTTAAGTTTTATCAGGGCAAAATGGCCACAATCCTGGCCGGCGCAGCGCTGGCGCCTTTGATCTTAAGCGGAAAACAGGCGACCTTGAAGCCGAAAGGCGGAAGAACCGCCAGATTCATCAGGCGCTCCATATGAGAGTAAGGAGCGTCTATCTGGTGGGCCGCCCAGAAAATTCCGGGTTTATTTTCGGTCAGGGCTTTCTGAGCCTGCATGTGCAGCGGCATATCCCATCCCCATCCGTCAATGCCCATCACGCGAATGCCCTGATCGTAAAGCCAGCGGGTGGCCTCGGCCGTGACGCCGCAGCCTTTGAAGATGTAATCGGGCTGGCCGTAAAAAACATCCCGCCCCGTTTGCATCAGGACGATGTCCATCGGCTTGAGAGTGTATTGAATGCGCAGCAGCTCTTGTTCGAGATCGGCAACCCTAATCGGATCGCATTCCGCGCGCGTATGGAAATCAAACTTGACGCCATCGCCGAAAAACCACTCCAGCGGAAGTTCGTCAATCGTCTGCGCCCTTTGTCCGCCGATGGTGCTGTTGTAATGCCAGGGGGCGTCCACATGCGTGGTCCCGTGGGTTTCCAGGCGCGTAATGGTTTCCGTGGCCCAGCCTTCGCCGCGCCGCAGCAGGGCGGCGGGCACCTGAAAAAGAGTATTGATCGCAGCGGCGCCTTCGGCCTGGCTGTGATAGGTGATATCGGTTGCGGAAAATTCAGGGGTGTTCTCGGGTGTCTGGGCAATGGTGGCTGAAAGATCAATGATACGCATGGTCATCCTCCTTTTTCGTATAAGATCAGAAAATCAGTTTATTAAGCCTTTTAACCAGCGATTGCGCAGGTGTAAAGTCAGCCTGAAGACTCAGCGCTTTTTCGCAATCGGACAGAGCCTGGGAGTAAAGTTTCATTTCGTAGTATGTCTGCGCCCGCCCCCAGAAAGCATCCATCTGGCAGGGGTTGAGGGCGATGGACCGGTCATAATCTTCCAGGGACCGGTCATAGCGTTTCAAAACGCGAAACGCCAGGGCGCGGTTATTGTAGCCGCGGACATTTCCCGAATCATATTTGATGGACTTGGAAAAATCACGAATCGCCCGCAGGTAATCGGACAGGGCGAAATAGGCCATCCCCCGGTGGTTGTAAACGAGCGATCGAAGCGAATCTTTGACTTTCAGGCGCAGGATCGACGTGTATATTTCGACGGCGTTTTCCAGTTGCCCGCCGCTGTGCGCTTCAAGGGCGGCCAGGAGCGCCTTCTCCAGATTCGCCTCTCCAACGATCCAATCGATGGCGCTGTCAATGGCGGGTTGATCCTTTTCGGGCGGCATCCCCATGTCTTTGTCGATATTCGGCGCGGCGGCCAGCTTCGCCTCCAGGCTCTGCCGCCGCTTGCGGTCCTGTTCGCGGATATCTTTCTGATAATCCCGCAGTTCCTGAAAAATCAGATCGGAAAGCGTCAGCGTGGCATTGAGAGCGGCGAGTTTACGCCGGACCGATTCAATTGGCAGGGTGATGTCCGTTTTGTAAATGAGCTCGTGTTCCACTTCCGCCCAGGCATCCTGCAGGATTGTACGCAACTGCACTTCGCAAACATCCGATGTGTAGGGGAGTTCCTGCCTGCGATAGACCGGATCGATACGAATGAGAAAATGAATGGAGTCGTAGCCGAATTCCCCGGCGGTATGGCGCGAGCTCTTATGGTCCAGTTCCACGACATGAAAGTGGCTTTTAATCAGGTTTTCAATGACCTCCAGGTCTTCCAGAAACGGACAAATGATTCTCAGGCCGAGAATATCCGTAATGGCCGCTACAGGGCCGACCTGATCCCGGCGGGACATTTTGAGCAGCTTGTCGAAATACGCATCAAACCGTTTGATGCGGTATTTGATCGTTGGAAAACGGCCATGAGTTTCCAGGATATTGCGCACCTCACGACAGACGGAATTCAAAATTTCATCGTAAACGGGATAGAGCTCTTCGTAGATCGCTTTGAGCTTTCCGCGGTCGAACTCCTCGGGTAAAATAAAAGTCAGTTGCTCATGCATGGCCATGACTGCAAACCTTAAATTAATTATATTTGGTGGACTATAGGCAAATAAAGCAAGGCTGTCAATTCGATAAAACGGATCGTTTATCCATTGGGGGGCATTCGTTCAATGCCACAAATCGATCTGCCTTAAAAAGCTTAACAAATCATTACTTTTCAAAAGAAACCAAAAAACCCTTCCGGTATGACACCGGAAGGGCTCTCGGAAAGGTAGCAGTTGGAACATGCTACGGGAAAGGCTGAAATGACTTTCTTCCGGATTTTAACACGCCACTGCAACGCCGGAAGAAATCCTGCCTGATGCAATTTCAGATATGCTGCGTTTTCGGTCTCAACATCAAAACGGCAATCGTGACAATCACGTAAAACACAGCGCAGGCAGTCATGACGACCGTCAGACCGTATTGTTGCGCGGCCGCTCCCATGGCAATCGGCAGCAACGTCGCAATCAGACGTCCGGTAGCAAATCCGGAGGCAACGCCCGCCACGCGGATATTGGTCGGAAACTGCTCAACCAGATACGCGTTCAACACGGCCCAGATAATTCCCGGGGGAATCCAGGCCAGACCGGCCAGCACATTAAACGTCATGTCATTTTCCCACTCAATTCCCAGCCAGACATATAAGGTGAGTGCTGACAGGAGGCCGCTGACGGCCATGATCGCGCGTTTGGTGAATTTGCCGCTGATCCAGGCGCTGAAGAAATACGCCGCCAGGGCGACAATCTGCAGAGCCATCAGAAGCGTGGAATAACCTTTCGGGCTCATGCCTCTTTCTTTAGCCAGAATCGTAGGCAACCAGGTGTTGACGGCCCAGTAGGTGCACATCATAGACGTGCAGATGATAACAACATAAACGAATGTTCTGAGATGTTCTTTTTTCAGCAGATCCTTGAAACCGACCTGCGCCACGCCCGCTTTCGATTTTTCGTCGACAAGACCTTTAGCCCGCTCATCACGGAGATTCAACCACATCGGTGATTCCGGAACGCCCAAATGAATGTAAATCGCCAGGAAAACGGCCGTTGCTCCCAGATAGTAAAGAATCTGCCAGCCGAAAATGGGGGTGAGGAAATAACCGACCAGAATCGTCACACCGTAACCCAGCGGCCAACCCATTTGCATGTAGGAACTGTATTTCGCACGCTTTTCCGGTTCCGTAAATTCCTGCAAAAGCGTTCCGCCCAGCGCCCATTCGGCGCCGAGTCCCAGGCCTGCCAGAAAACGCAGTGCGGCCATCTGTATGTAATCTTGGGCAAAACCCGTAAGCCCCGTTGTAATGCCGAAAAACGCAATACACCAGACCAGCGCTCTCTTCCGTCCGAATTTATCGGCTATCGGGCCAAAAATATACCCGCCGCAACTCATACCAATCAGCATGCATGTCGCAATGACGCCGATCTGAACCACGTTCAACGTCGGCCAGGCATTCAGCAATAGAGGCGCCGCAAGCGCAAATACAATAATGTCCATTCCGTCAAAGGCGTATCCCATAATCGATATCGCCAAAATTCTTGCCCTTAACCTTGTGCTAATAACTGTACCATTTGCTACTTCAGACATGAAACAACTCCTTAACTCCTGTGACCATACATCACATGAAAAAAAATCATAAAATATGAAACCACAAAACTTCTCTTAACTTACTCCTGCTCCTGCTCCTCCTTTTCCCTTTCCTTTTTTGACGGGGATTTCATTGCGCCGGTTTCGGCGCAATGAAATCCCTGAAAAATTCAATCTCAAACAATATCTCTATTTTTTATAATTGTACCAGCCTTCGCCGGTCTTCTGGCCGTACTTGCCTTCGGTGTATCGTTTCACGATGCTGGGGGTAGGCAGATCGGCCGGATTGCCGGACTCATAAAAATGGCTCATTCCGATATCATAGGCCAGATCAATGCCTGTCAAATCCAGCAGGCGGAAAGGCCCCATCGGGTGGCCGGCGCCATACACGCAGGCTTTATCAATGTCTTCAAAAGAGGCGACTCCCATTTCGAGCATCCAGAGAGCTTCCTTGTGAATCACGTTGAAGATGCGGTTCAAAACAAATCCGTCCACTTCTTTCTTGATGTGAATGGGAACTTTGTCGATTTTAAGGCAGAAGTCCATCATGCACTTGGCCGTTTCATCGGAGACATGCGGTCCCTGAACCACTTCCACCAGCTTCATGACCAGCGCCGGGTTGAAGAAATGAAGATTGCACACCTGCGAAGGACGATTGGTGGCGCCGGCAATGCGTGAGCTCACGATAAAAGAGCTGTTGGAGCATAGAATGGCGTTGGGCGGCGCAATCTTGTCCAGATCGGCAAAAATCTTCTTTTTCAGGTCGAGTCTTTCCAGAACGGCTTCAATAACCACATCAGCGTCTTTAGCGGCTACTTTCAGATCGCCTGTGAAGGAGATGTTGGCTCGAACCTTCTTGGCATCGTCTTCAGACATCTTTCCTTTTGAAACACGACCGGCAAGATAAGTGTCCGCAAACTTTTCCGCCTTTTCCAGAACCGCCGGAATAACGTCCGTACAGATTGTTTTATAGCCCGAAAGAGCGCACTGCAGAGCAATCTGATGCCCCATGTTGCCTGCGCCCACTACACACACGTTTTTCACATCATCGATCTTCATCTGAAATCCTCGCTTTCAATAATTTATTATTCTGCAAGCCGACGAGCGACCTGTATACAACGAGCGTTGGTTGTAAAAAAACTACTTTGCCGCATGCAATTTGTCAAGGATTATTGTGGTCATCTGTAAAGATCCAGCCCGTTCGGCAGTTGAAGTTATATCTATCTGATAAAAATACGACATTGGAAATAACAGCAGTCCGTCACACGTTGCGGGCTCGTCGCGCAAGGCCATGTGGCTTCCCGAGAACAAAAAATTCGTTTTGAAAAGAAATGTGGCATAAATGAGAAGCTCCTCCGGTTTTCGCCGGAGGAGCTTTCGGAAATGTCGACAGCCTGATTTTATTTTAGATGTGAGCCTTGGAATCTCTCAGCATCAGAACACCAAACATGCAAATCAGGTAGAATATGGAGATGAAAGCCATGACCACGGTCAACCCGACTTGCTGCGCCGCGGCGCCCATAATCACCGGCACCAGGGTTGCAACCAGACGCCCGGTCGAGTAACCGGCGGAAACACCGATCGCACGGATATTCGTCGGGAACTGTTCCACCAGATAAGCGGCCAGAATAGCCCAGATGATCGAAGGAATGCACCATGCGATGACTCCCAGAACATAGAATACTCTCTCGTCTTCCCATTCAATTCCCATCCACAAAAATAATGTAACAGCCGCAAAGAAGCCGCTGATAGCCATAACCGGACGTTTGCCGAATTTATCGCCGGCCCAGCCGGCCACAAAATAGCCCGCCACCGCGGCAAACTGCAAGACCATCAAAAAGGTTGAAAACGCCTTCGGAGACATGCCTCTTTCTCTGGCCAGAATTGTGGGCAGCCAGGTGTTAACGGCCCAGTAGGTGAACATCAAAGAGGTGCAGATGACGACGACAAAGAAAAATGAACGGATGTTTTCCTTTTTAAGCAAATCGCCAAAACCGGCCCCGCTCGCCGCCGGCGCACTGGCTGTGGCCGCGCCGCCCTGCTTTTTGACCTCCTGCATTTTCATCCAGACGGGTGATTCAGGAATGGCAAACTGGATGTAAATGGCCAGTAATATCGCCGAACCGCCGGCAAAGTAAAGAATCTGCCAGCCGAAAATCGGGCAAAGGAAATGGTTAATGAGAACAATGATAGCAATACCCACCGGCCACCCCAACTGCATGTAAGAACTGTATTTGGCGCGTTTAGCCGGCTCCGTATACTCCTGCAGAAGCGTTCCGGCCAGAGCCCATTCGGCGCCCAGTCCTAAACCGGCCAGAAATCGCAAAGCGGCCAGTTGAATGTAATTGGTTACAAAGCCGGTCAAACCGGTTGTGATGCCGAAGAAGGCGATGCACCATACCAACGCTCTTTTTCGGCCGTATTTGTCGGCAAGCGGGCCAAAAATGTAACCGCCGCAGCTCATGCCGACCAGCATGCATGTGGCAACCAGGCCGACCTGAACCAGATTAAATGTCGGCCAGGCCTGTAATAATAGCGGCGCGGCCAGAGCGTAAACCCAGATATCCATGCCATCAAAGGCAAACCCCAAAATCGAAACCGCCAGGACTTTTGCTCTGTACTTTGCCGGGTCAACAATTGCGCCACTCGATACTTCAGATCCAACTTTTACGGAACTCGCTGTAGTTCCATTCATTCCATTAGACATGTAACCCCCCTGATCATAAATAATTATGAATAATTCTGGATGCATTAATTGCATCTCACACGTCGCTGGTACAGAAAACCTTCCTTCCCCCCCCCTTTCTTTTATTTTGTGCTGAAATCTTAGTATCTTGTTACCTTTTATAAAAGGGTTCGTCTCTTGAACAGTTTTCCCGTTCTTCAACCGGCTTTGCCTTCCACGCCGAATAAATGGCACACGAAGCTGAAGCACCCGCAGATAAGCAGGGCTTCCTGACAAACTTCATCAAGCCTAAAACATCTCTATAACAACTGTCGTATGGATAAGAGGTATTTTGACTGCGTCATTTTGTCAAGCAATATTTTCAATTTGCATTGACAGCCACGCTTATTTTAGTATAGAAGCACATATCCTGCTGAAAGGATTGAAATTTATTTATGGTAAAAAAAACCGGCTCGAAGAGGGAATCTAAACCCAAGAAGAGTAGAGATATTTTTCAAAAAAGGCAAATGCAAATCATCCAGAAGGCCACAAAGCTCTTCATGAAAAAGGGATATGCGCAAACCACCATGCGCGAAATTTCAAAGGCTACGGGCATTGATCTGCGCAACCTGTATTATTTCATCAAGAGTAAGGATGAAATTCTTTTTCTGGTCTGCCAGATGATTCACACGCCGATGATGGAGATCATTAACAGACAGAGCATCATGGAGATCGAGAATCCCGTCAATCAGCTTCAAACCATTTTTGAAGAACTCATTGATTTCGGTTACGACTGCAATCAGGAACTCCTGCTGATGTACCGCGAATCCAAATCGCTCTCCAAACGATGGAGAAAAATCATTTTCCATCAGGAAAGTCTGCTGGTTTCAAGGATTGAAGAAATTTTAAAAAGAGGAAAAGAAAAAAAAGTCTTTCAGTTCGAAGACGCCTCTTTTACCGCAAACTTTCTTGTTTACGGATTATCGCTTCATCCCCTGAGAAGCTGGAATATGAACGACTATACGAAAGATGAATTGAAAAATTTGCTGGTGAAAAACCTCATGAGCACGGTCCTCGATTGAACATCTTGAGCAAATTCCCCCTGTTCAGGAAAATTAACTAAATAACCTCTTCCGGCGTCTGCTGAAAGGCTTCACCCTTCTTTGGCAGCGCCGTCATTTGAAGCACAGGATTCCCTGCGCAGTCCGATGCCAACTCATCCGTAATTCAGCGATATTACAACAAACGTAGGTTGTACTAATATCTGTTGCATCGTTGCTTTTGCAAATGATATTTGTGATTTACGTTGACAGCCAGATCGGTTTTGATATAAATGCCGAACCGTGTTGAAAGGATTGCAGATCAATCATGGCGAAAAAAACAGACTCCCAGGCGGAACCTAAGCCCAAAAGACATAAAGATTTGTTTCAAAAAAGGCAGAAACAAATCATTCAAAAAGCCACCAAGCTTTTCATGAAGAAAGGCTATGCGCAAACAACAATGCGCGAAATATCCAAGGCTACGAGTATCGATCTGCGCAATCTGTATTATTTCATCAAAAGCAAGGATGAAATTCTGTTTCTTGTCTGTCAGATGATTCATACGCCGATGATGGAGATCTTTAAAACGCCGGCTATCATGGATATAGATGATCCCGCTTTGAAACTTAAAACCATTTTTTACAAGTTACTCGATTTCGGTTACGATTACGGAGAAGAAATTTTACTGATGTACCGCGAGGCCAAATCGCTTTCGAAGCCTCTGAAAAAAATCATCTTCAATCAGGAGAGCCTGCTGGTTTCAAGAATTGAAGAGATCTTAAAAGAAGGAAAGGAAAGGAAAGTGTTTCACTTTGACGACGCCTCTTTCACGGCTAATTTTCTTGTTTACGGATTATCCATCTACACGCTTCGAAATTGGAACATGAAAGATTATTCGAAGAACGAATTAACTCATCTGCTGATTAACGACCTGCTTCGAACCGTTATGGCTTGATCGTTTCCGCTTCGATCCTGCAGTCATCCGGAAGACATAAGAAAGCCGGCAAACGCCGGCTTTCTTCATTTCAACCTATAGACGAGTCACTTGACTTCAGCTCAGGAATTTCGCCTGAACGCCGCCTAAGATCGATTCCGCTTCTTTCACCATCGACTGAACCAGGTCATTCACGGTCGGCATATCGTTGATGCGCTGAGCGGCTTCTCCCGCCGCCATCATGGCCTTGGTCTTGTCGCCTGTGCAAACCGCATGAATCGACTCAATCTCAAAATCAATCAGACTTCTTGTTTCCGGGCTCGCGTAATCATCGGGAGCGCCAAGAAAAATACCGGGGGACTTTTTCAGGGTGTTGACGGCGTGTTCCGAGCTGCGCGGGTTTTTAATCCACCGTGCAGGACCGACGAAACCGCGGGCCACCAGCGTCGCCCTGTCTCCGGCGGCCACAACTGCTTCTTTCCATATCTGATGGAAGTCACTTTCCTGGGTGGACAGAAAACGCGTCCCCATCTGTGCGCCGTCAGCGCCCAAAACCAGGGCTGCCGCAAGCGTCTTGCCGTCGCAGAATCCGCCGGCTCCGCAGACCAGCGTCTTTTCGTCGGATACGGCTTCCACAACAGCCGGAAGCAGAATCATCGAGTGCACCGGTTCCCATGACGTATGGAACCCGCCTTCGTGTCCGGAGGCCACAATCACATCCACGCCGGCTTTCTTGCAGCGCTGCGCGCCTTTTACCGACGGGACAACGTGCATCCAGGTAAAACCCGCGCCTTTGATTTTGTCTTTCCAGCCGACGGGGTCGCCGGCGGACGTGAAGATGACTTTGAAATTCTTTTTCATGTCCGGATTCTCTTCGCGGACCCTGATGGCCGTATCGACAATAATATTAGCCTGGGTCATGAGTTCCGCCGATACCATGACGTTGATGCCGAAAATGCCGCCTTTGTCTTTCACCAGACGATAGGTTCGTTTCAGCAGTTTTTCCATGACCGTCGCCATGTCATCATCCATGGTCGAATCCGCCGTCTGGATAAAAGCGTCATAGATCCAGGGCTGCGCTTCTTTGTCGAAAAGGCCGCTGGTGGAAAGCAGTCCCAGAACACCTGCGTTAGCGGCTGCAACGCAGAGATTATTGTTGCTGAATGGTCCCATGCCCGCCTGAATGATCGGATATTTAATGCCGATCATTGCGGTAAGTCTTGATTTAATCATAACACATCTCCTTTATTTTGATATTGAACATTGACATCAATCATTGTTGTACAACCAACGTATGTTGTATGAACTAATTTAGCCGGGGCTATTTTGTCAAGGACTATTTGCGATTTATTCCAACAAGCACCCGGCATGTCAGGACAAGTCATCAGAAATATTTTAAATATCTGTGTGTGATTGCCCCGGACCTGCGCGGCCTTGGCGACAGCGCGCGCACGACCACCGTTGCGTCCTATCAAAAAATGGAACCGGCTCAAGATGTGCTCACGCCGGTTGATACTCCGGAATAAAGCCAAGACGCCGGCGCAACCGCCATTGACTTTGTTGAAGATACAAAAAAAGGGGGAGTATTGAGGCTCCCCCCTTTTTAATGATCCTGTACCGGCAAGAATTATGGGTTCATTTCATATTCGCCGTTGAGCGGCTCTACGTATTTAGTCCAGACCCGGTCGTACTGGGCGGCATCGCCCTGGGCTTTGATGAGCATGATTTCCCTGCAGAAGGCGCGCTGCTCGTCTTTGGTGTTGTCCATACCGTAAATCTGAAGGGCGAAGCGCGAAAAATCACGCACCATGAAATCGAAAACCTGATTGACGATATCACTGTCGATGCCGCTCAATTCGCACTGCTCTAAAATAAGCTGGCCGTAAACCACGACCGAAAACATTTCGCCCAGTGGGAGCGAAAAAGAAGAATCCATGTCCTGGTTTTTATCAGGGCCTGCTTTTTCCAGCAATTCTTTAAAACGCTCAATCTGTTTCATAAAGATGTTGACGTTAGGAAGATGCGCGAAGGATTGAAATACCGGCCGGTAATCATGGAACTGCACATTGCCCAGTCCCTTGGTCGGTCCCTGGTTGAAAACAAACAGATCGTCTTTGGGTGAGAGTTCGGGCATCACTTTTTCGTAGGCTTTCGGGTTGAAGAAATAGCTCTTCATGAATTTACGAATCAACTGAACGTTGACGTGAACCGTTCCCTCCAGTTTGGAGGGACCCCTCACTTCACTGGTAGCCGTGAAGAAATACGTATCTTTTTCAAAACCTCTTGCCGCAATGACATCCCACAGCAAGGCCATCACTTCTTCCGACTGAAGGGTCACTTTCATTTTACTGGTCGGATTGTAAAGCATATAACGCCGGTCATCCTGTGACGCGTTGCGGAAATAATCCGTTGCCCTGCGTTGATACAGCTTCATTCCCAATAATCGAAGCCAGGCCTCCATGAAATTACGGCGCACATGCGGCATATCCGTAACGGGCTTCCCATAGAGGATGCGGTTCGAGGCATGGGTGATCGCTTCATAAAAGCTGTGTTCATTCATGGCAATCGAGCAGGGAGCGATATTAAATTTGCCGATATTGACCGTGTTGAGCGAACAATCCCAGGCATGAGAGCCGCGGGAGAGAATATCTTCTTCCGTAATCGGATAATCATGCAGGGCAAAATTAGAGACGTACTGCTGATGCGAGATGACGTTCTTTTTCAGTTCATACGCTTTATTGAGGTAATTGGTCACAAAGAAAACATAGTCGTCCGTGCCGTCTTTGACTTTACCGAAGGTGGAAACCATTTCGGCTTCGTTGCCGTTGCCGATATAGTATTTTTCCCCGTTGGCAATCCATGTGCCGTCGCCTTTCGGCGTCAGGGTGGTTTCGGTGGCGTAGATATCCGCGCCGTGGGTTCGCTCAGAAAGGCCGAAGGCGAAAATGGCGCCTTTTTTAAGCAACGCGGCAGCCTTCTTTTTCGCCTTTTCGTTGGAGCTCATCCAGATAGGGCCCAGTCCCAGGATGCTCACCTGGAAACAATACCAGTACCCGGAGCCATAAAATCCCAGAAGCTCGCTGTATTCGCTGTTACGGGCGGTATCCCAGCGACAGTCCGGGTCGCCGTCCGCATAGGCTTTCGGTGTCAGGAGTTTGGCGAATATTTTTTCACGGCCGACAAAATCGACGAAATTTTTGTACCAGACTTTTTTATGAAAATCGTCGGTAATTTTGGCTTTCCCGATGCTTTCGAAGAAGGCGATGGTTTTATCCATCATAGCCTTCGACCCCGGATCGGACATCAATGTTTGATACTTTTTCGGCTGCAGTAAGTAGTTCATCTTAAGCTCCTTTTGATAAATATATAAATATATCCGTCATATCCGGCATATCCATAATATCTCCGCTTTGCGTCCTTCATAAAACATGACGTGATACAACTGACGTTGGTCGAGGGACGTAATTTAGATGCAAGGTTTTTGTCAAGCAATATTTATATTTTCAGGTAAAACCGCATAGCCTCCATGCATTGAGGCGACTGCGACAACGCTACAGGAAGCCACCAATAAAATAATGCTTGACAGAACCGGCCAGGGGTATTTAATACAACAAACGTTGGTTGTATTACAATGATTTAATAATGTTGGGAGGCTAATGATTAAAATGAAGACACAAAAAATCACGACATCACGGGGAATTTTTAATATCCGGGACCGGGGAAACGATGGTTTTCCCGTCATCATGATTCATGGATGGCCGGAGAGTTCATATTGCTGGGAAGGTGTTACGGCCTTTCTTGATCCAAAGTGGCGGGTCATCGCACCGGATCTGCGGGGCTTGGGCGACAGCGAACGCACGCTGGACGTCAAGGCCTATCAGAAGGTCGAACTGGCCAAAGACATCATTGAGATAATCGACGCCTTGGGAATCAAAGATTTCTTCCTGGTGGGTCATGACTGGGGTGGTATTGTGGCACAGGAGCTGGCTTTTCTAATTCCCGATCGCGTCAAAAAATTCGTCATCTTGAACATCCCGATTTTAACCAACGTCAGGGGCGCGGAAGAGGTGGCCAAAGCCATGGTCGCCATCAGATACTTTCCTTACTGGTATCAGTATTTCCAGATGCAACCCATCCTGCCGGAAGTCATGATCAAGGGAAACGAAAATGTCTGGGTGCGTTTTTTCTTCGGCCAGAAGGGCAAGGACGGCGTTATTCCTCCGACGGCGCTCAGCGAGTACGTCCGGTGCTACAGCATCGAAAACACGCCCACCACAGCCGCCAATCTCTATCGATCCATGGTTCTGGACGGGCCGCACTGGGCGACATTGATCGGCAAAAGATTTACCATGCCGTCGCTCTATATTTACGGGAACGAGGATACCGTCATCATCCCGGCGAACATCACTTATCTGGAAGATTGCTTCGACTCGATCAAAGTCGAGCAGATTAAAGCAGCGCATTTTCTTCAGGAAGAAAAGCCGCGTGAAGTAGCCGAACTGATGAATGGTTTCTTCAAGGAGTCATAACCATGTCCGGAATCGAAAGCAACGAGGATCAGTTTAAGCGATTAGCCGAAAATAAAAACGACGAACCTTTTGTGATGCTCAATCTTCTAAAATTCAAGAAGGACGGTGGCAAAGAAGCCTATTTTCGTTACATCAAGGAATCCGGACCGTTTGTTGAAGGCGTCGGCGCCAAAGTGTTGTATTTCGGAAAAGCCAATGAACTGCTCAATGGAACACAGGACTGGGACATCGTCATGCTGGTCCAGTATCCGTCCCGCAAAGCCTTTCTCCGGATGGCCAATAACCCCGACTATCTCAAGGTCCACGAATTCCGGGAGGCGGCTTTGGAGCGGGCGGTTCTTTACGCAACCGATCCGGTGAAATTTAAAGCGATTGTTTCCGAGTAAAAAAGAACGGCTCCGGGCCGATGATATTCGCCGCTTGTTCAGGGCCATAAGCAGTTTGAAAATGCGCATTTCCCATGATTGCACGGGATGGGAAAAATATTTCTGACACAATGGAGTGAAAAAAAATGGCAAATGAATTGAACTTGAACGACGTGTACAAGAGTCCCAACAACCTGGTTGATTTATTCGAGCAAAGCGTGGCCAAATGGCCGGACAGGAGACTGTTTGGCGTAAAGAATCCGGCCACAGGGCAGTACGAGTGGATTAGCCGCAAACAGGTGGCCGAAAGAGTAAACAACCTGCGTGGCGCTCTCTCCAAACTGGGTCTATCCAAAGGCGACAAGGTCGGCGTGATCGTCAACAACTGCGTTGAATGGTGCGTCTGCGAAATGGCAAGCCTGGGCCTCGGCGCCGCCTTCGTTCCCATGTACGAAAAGGAACTCAAAAAAATCTGGCAGTACATCATTTCGGATGCCGGCGTTAAATTCCTTTTTGTCCGCGATCAGAACATTTACGAGCAGGTCAAAGAATTCAAGGGCCAGATCCCGACGCTGAAGGACATTTTCATGATTTACGGCGAAGGTGAAAATTCTATGATCGCGCTGGAAGAAACGGGCAGGAAAAATCCCGCTCCGTCCGTCAAGCCTCATTACTCGGATCCGTCCTTCATCATTTATACCTCCGGCACCACCGGAGACCCCAAAGGCGTGGTGCTGTCCCACGCCGGTCTGACACTGAACACAACCGCAGGTGTCGAATCTTTCAACCTCAATGAAAACATGCATGTCGTCGCCATTCTTCCCTGGGCGCATGTTTTCGGCCTTACCTGCGATCTCCATACCTATATCAATTGCGGAGGCGCCGTGGCGTTTGCCGAGTCGCTGCAGAAACTGACGCAGAATTTCCAGGAAGTCAAACCCACGGGACTTTCCGTCGTCCCGAAAATCTGCGCCACGATTTATGATACCGTCATGCAGGGCGTTGCCGCCGATCCTGTCAAGAAGCAGTTCTTTGACGCAGCCGTGGCCGAAGCGATCAAGAACAGAGATCTGCCGGAAAAGACAAAAGAGTTTAAAGATTATGATGCGCTGGTTTTCTCCCAGGTCCGCAATATTTTCGGCGGCCATCTACAATTTTTCGTCACCGGCGGCGCGCTTCTGAAGCGCGACATCGCTTTGTTCTTTAAGGATATCGGCCAGCCCACTTACGACGGCTACGGCATGACCGAAACCTGCTCGGGCGTCACCAGCAACTCCCCGGTCTTCGGCAACAAGCTCGGCACCGTCGGCAAGCCGGTGAAAAACATGCACATCGTCATCGACAAATCACGCGTCGGCGAGGATAGTATGGACGGCGAAATCGTCGTTTACGGCCCTCACGTGATGCTGGGCTACCATAACAAGCCCGAAGCCACCAAAGAAATCATGATGCCGGATACCTGGAACGGTTTTGCCGGTCTGCGCACGGGCGACCGCGGCTGGTTCGACGAAGACGGATTCCTGCATGTGACCGGCCGTTTCAAGGATGAATACAAACTGGCCAACGGCAAGTATGTCCACCCGGAAGGGATCGAAAACGAGATCAAGCTGCTGCGCTACATCCTCCACGCGATGCTCTACGGCGAAGGCAGAGATTTCAATGTCGCCATGATTGTGCCGAGTTTTGATGCGCTGAAAGCTGATCCGAACATCAAGCCGCTTTTGAAAGGAACACTGGAAGAGTCTCTGAATGATCAAGCGGTTACGGATTACCTGACTAAAGACATTACCGATCATCTGCGCAAAACCTACGGCGGTTATGAAGTGCCACAGAAATTCCTGTTCGTCGCGGAAGATCTGACGCTGGAAAACGGCATGGTGACGCAAACCATGAAAGTGAAACGCGCCAACGTCATGAAGAAGTACGGAGCGCAGATCCAAGCACTTTATAAGGACTAAACCTTCTTTCTTGCAGAGTGTCGTCTCTGCAAAATAATATTTCTGCGGGCGGGAAACGTTCAGGATGAACTTTTCCCGCTTTTTATTTTCAGGATGGCAATCAAATCACTTCAATGCCTTCAATCTGAAACTTCGTGCCGGAGATGAGTGCGTAATTTTGTTTTGAACAGTGCGGGCAGAGGATATCTTCACCGGCGTACTGATCGCGGTCGATTTCAAAATCCATATTGCAGTCGGCGCAGTGGCAGATAATGGGGTCAACCAGCACCAGTATTTCGGCGCCTTCGGCGGGAGTTCCTTTACTGATATACTGGAAGTAATGTGTGATCCATTCCTTCTTGATGTCGCGCAACGCGCCCAGCCGAAGCACGATGGTGACAACCTTGCGTGAATCCGTTTTTTGCACGTATCGAAGAGCCGTGTTCAGAATGTTCTGCGTCAGCCCCAGCTCGTGCATAGTGTTTCCCGGTTAAAAAAAAGATTATGCCGGATGACCGTGCAGCCTGAGAGGCGGATCATCATGACAAGAATGGATTGCCGCAGACGCTCTTACTTGAGGTTGTTTGCCTGCCGTATCCGGTCAATTTCCGCCCGTTCAATGGCCATGCGCTCCTGGCTGTCGAAAAAATGATCGTCCACCGGCAGCATCAACTGGTCGTCAGGCTTTCGCTCCAGGATTAGCGAATCCGTGGGACAGGTGGTCACGCACAAACCGCAGCCAAAGCACTTGTCTCTGTCGAAAAAAATGTCGTTTTGATCATTGACGGTCATGGCCTTAGTCGGGCAGCGTTCGGCGCATTTGCCGCAGTCGATGCAGGTTTCCGAATTTTTTGCACACTTGTAATTGCTCCAGGACTCAAAGCCCGTGCCGCGATGAATCTTGGCGGCCATCAGAAATCCGCAATGGCATTTGGAACAACTGCAAAAGCCGCCACAGGTTTTAGCGTGCGAAGCCTGAATAAAGTAACCGACTTCATTGTCCCGATAAACGATATTCAGCGCCTGTTGAACCGTCAGGATCCGCGGATGGCCGATGCCGGTATCCAGCGTATACTGGCCGGCGGCTCCGAACATAATACAGACATTCAAATCATCCGTGCAATGGCAGTGTTTTTTGGAATATGAAGCGACCTTGCGGCAGGCGCAATCGGTGGCGACAATCAGCGTTTGTTTTTTAATGATGGCTTCGATGTCGTCTTCCGGATGCAGCTTGCCGTCTTTGACCACGTCGCGACGGACGGGAACAACGCGGGCGATGGGGATGTGATAGTCCATCAGAACTTTCCCATAACCGTTGGCGTAATACTGCCCCATGTTGATGGCATCGACCGGTTCAATGCGGTCCACATTGAATTCCCAGATGCCGTGGATGAAGGGAATGATGCGGTATTTCCTGTGGTCGCCCTCACGTTCAAAATAGAGCAACCCCCGGTTGGCCATGGATTCGAGCTTTCGCGCCGTTTCATCTTCGCTCAAACCCAAGTCGGCCGCCGCCTCGGCCGGCGTGTGAAAGCCGCGTTTCATCCGAATAAAGATTTCCGCGTCTTCGGGGGAAAAAACTTTTTTCAGAAAAGCCAATTCCGAACCTTTTTCGGTTTTGGGATATCCTTTGGTCAGAGAATCGAGTTTCTGCCGTAACCGTTCGTAGACGTCTTCCATGCTTTTTCTATTCTTCTTTCTTGTAATACCCGGCCCACTTCAAATCAATCTGCTGCTGAATTTCAGCGATCTGTTCATCGGTCAGCACGCGAAATCGCGACTGCGAACGGAAATACTCGCGCACCGGCACCAGTTTGCGTTTTTCCACCAGCTTTTCGGAGGCGGCCGTCAGTTTGAACTGTCCGTTGACGATTTCATAGAGGTCGTAATAGCCGGTTTCCACGGCGAGACGGCCAATTTTGATGCCGTAGCGCGGATCATAGCCCCAGCCCGGCGGGCAGGGAATGTGGATGTGGAAATACTTCGTGCCCGGCAGTTCCAGGCAGTTTTTAATTTTATCGTAGAGGTCCAGCGGATAGGCGGCCGAACAGGCGGCCACGTAACTTAAGTTGTGCGCGGCCATAATGGCCGGAACGTCTTTTTTCTGCTGGAGCTTGCCCTTAAACGGCGTGTTGGCCGTGATGGCCCCGATGGGCGTGGTGCCCGAGCGCTGCACGCCGGTGTTCATGTATCCTTCATTGTCGTAACAGAAATAGATGAAGTTGTCGCCGCGCTCCGCAGCACCGGAGAGAGCCTGCAGGCCGATGTCGCTGGTTCCGCCATCGCCCGCCCAGGCGGCCACGGTCGTATGGTTGTTTCCTTTTGTTTTCAGTGTGGCGAGAATGCCCGTGGCCGCGGCGGCCGTGGAGGCAAACGTGACGTTGAGACAGGGCAGCTTGGTGGAGGCCACCGGGAAAAGCCCCTGCAAAACGGTCAGACAACTGGGAGGAACAATCAGCATCGTATCTCTGCCCAGGGCTTTGAGGCCCACCCGGTAGGCAATGGCCAGGCCGCAGCCCGTGCAGGCCCGGGTTCCCGGATGAACGAATTCTTCTTGGGGTAAACTTAATATCGTACTTTTCGATGACATGGAAAACTCCTATCCCCGCAAAGCGGGATAAGTGCATTAACGAAATGATTTTCTACTCCAAAAGCGCAGAAAATCATTTCTAATTTACTAAATCTTAAGCCCGATCCAGACGGGCTCTTTGGCAACTCTTCCCTGTGTTGCGGCTTTCAGCGTCTGGGTCAGGTCCTCGGTGTGAATGTCGCGCCCGCCGATGCCGGCGATGAAATTTTGAACCATCGGCAGCGAGCCGGTCCCGGCCAGGTGTTCATAGAGCGCGGATTTCAGATCCGACGCCAGCGCGCCTTCGTAACCGTAGCTTAGCGCCTTTTCAAAAACGATGACGCCCTTTTTGCCTTTCAGGGCGCAGGCGACGGCTTCATCCGGGAAGGGCCGGTACAGGCGAAGACCCATGACGCCGACCTTGATGCCTTCGCTTCTGAGCGCATCCACCGAGACGCGCAACTGGTAGGTCATCGACCCCAGGCCCACGGCGACGTAGTCTGCGTCATCGCAGCGATACGGTTCGAGATAAGGATCGCCGCCCCGACCGAAGATGTCGGCAAAGCGTTTTTCCGCATCGGCCGCCGCATCCAGCGTTTTGCGCAAATCTTCCTGAAGCAGATAGCGGATTTCCATATAGCCGTGCGCCAGCTCACCGTGAACGTCCATTCTCACATCCGGCAGCGTCACTGTATTGAGGTTGGCGGGCTGGTCGGGGTTAAGCGCATAGTCCGGTTGAAAGGGCGGCAAAAACGCATCGACCTTGTCCTGCGGGGGCAGATCGAACGGCATGTAGGTATGCGATAAAATATAGCCGTCATAACAGACCATGATCGGGATGCTCACCTTTTCCGCAATCCAGTACGCTTTGATGACCGTGTCGATGATCTGCTGATGGTCCGCGCAGTACATCTGTATCCAGCCGGTGTCGCGCTGGGAGATGGAGTCCTGCTGATCGTTCCAGATATTCCAGGGCGCGCCGACCGCGCGGTTGACGACGCACATGACGATGGGGAGCCTAGCGCCGGACGCCCACTGGACCTGCTCGTGCATGTAGAGCAATCCGTTGGCGCTGGTCGCCGTCGAAACCCGGGCGCCGGCCGACGCCGCGGCAATGCAGACTGCCAGCGCGGAATGTTCGCTTTCGACGGGAATATACTCGGCCTTCATTTCCCCGGCATCCACGTACTCGGAGAGCCTTTCCGTGAGCGGCGTCTGCGGCGTGATGGGGTAAGCCGCAATCACCGTGGCGCGGCAGAGCTTGACGCCCATGGCCGCCGCAACGTTACCATTTTCTATAATATGCATGGCGATTACTCCTTGTCCTTATCTTCGTCCGAGAATTTGGCTTCGTCCACCATGGTGATGGCTTTGGTGGGGCATTCTTCGGCGCAGATGCCGCAGCCCTTGCAGTATTCCAGATTGATCGTCGGCGGAATCGTGCGCGACACGACCACTTCCGGACAAAACAGCCAGCAGATGAAGCAGGCTTCCTTGCCGCGCTTGCAGGGGATGCAGACGCTGCGGTCCACCACCGGACGCTCGATGCGCCAGGAACCGGTTCTGCCGCCGTCTCCGGGGCCGGATTCGCTGTGCGACGTTTTTCTTCGGTAATTTCTTGTTCCCATGTTCAACCTCCCGTCACCGTGCGCTCATAGGCGAGTTTTGCCGCGAGCGAATTTCTTTGCGGCTTTCGCGCGCTGAATTCCTCTTCAATACCTGAAATCAGAATATCGATTCCGAGAAGGTTTAAAGCTTTTTCGAGCGACCCGATAATGCCGGTATTGACCATGCCGTGCGGAAGACCCGCTTCCACCGAAATGGCCGTGACATCCGCCGTGGCCAGTTGAAAGTCTTTAAAAGAATAGGACTCATGCGCCATCGGCGTATTTAAAACGATAATCCCGCCGGGTTTAAGGCCGCCTGTGACATCCGCTTCCTTGAGCAGCAGATGGTCGAGCACGACAACCGCGTCCGGCTTTTCGATGGGGGATAAATCGTAAATTTTGGTTTTGGAAATTTTAAGCGACGTCATCACCGGCGCGCCTCTGCGTTCCGTTCCGAAGCTGGGCGCCATGACGACGCCTGCGTAGCCGGAGGCAAAGGCCGCGCTCGCGACGATCTTTGCCGCCGTAATTGCACCCTGCCCGCCGCGCCCGTGCCAGCGGATTTCAAGATAATCTCTGTTCATATAATAAACTCCAGGTATTTTAGACTGAAGACTGAAGGCTGAAGGTCACGATGAACATGAATCTCTTCTCAAAGATTTAATCAAGCCATTCAGCACTTTTTCAGTTTCAGTCACTTTTGGTTCAATAATTAACAAATCCTTTTCATGGACAAATCCCAAACGTTGGATAATCTTAACTGATAGTGCATTTCTCTCAATGATCCAAACGCCATGTATAGAAATCTTACATAATCCGCCTGTGTATCTCGCGCGCAACCCTCCACAATATTGGAAGGCACAGAAACTGCCGAACGTCGAATTTGAGCCGTCAAACCATATAACTCCTCTTTGGGAAACCGCTCCGTCGCCTTATAAACATGCAAACCGAGTTGATCTGCCAAATCAAATGCCTTAAGTTTTGTATGATCGCGCATATCTTTCTAATTCCATTTGCCCCGCGAGGGGCACACCCTTCAGCCTTCAGCCTTCGGTCTCGCGCCCCCTTTAGGGGGTCAGCCTTTTCTTGATCAGTACCACAATCCCGACAATCAGCAGAATCACCGCCAGCAGAACCGCCACGGCCAAGAGCGTCGGCTTTTCCGCTTTGGAGAGCAGATTGATCGGATTGAAGCTGGGTTTCTCCACAATGCGGCCCAGCTTGCCGGCGTATTTCTGGGGCATATCAGGAAGGCCGTTGCCGTCAGTATCCTGAAAAGATTTTACATAATCGATCAGGCACAGCCATTCTTTGAGTTCCTGAACACCCGGTTTGGATTTGTCCTTATCCACCAGGGCATTGGTTAGATCGTCAATCGGCTGTCCGTTTCTGTCTTTGGGAATAATTTCCAGAAAAGAATAGGTAAAATGTCCGACCATCTTCAAAAAAGTTGCATTGTAAATGTTGGCGGCCACCCGGTAGAGCTGCTTGTTGGCTTTACTGTAATCCAAGGGTTGATAGCCTTCTTCCTCAGAGCCGATCTCCATCCTGGTTACCCGGTCAAAAAACATCCGGTGCGGATTGTATTCGAATTTGAGGCCGGAAATCTGCAAATAATAATCATCATTCTTTTTAAGAGGCCGGATGCTGGTCAGAATTTCCATAGCCCGTTTGATTTCGTAACCATAAAGATAAAAACTGATAATGGGGTATCCCATGGATTGATCAAAACCAATGCCCATCGGGAATGTGCGGGTTAAATCGCCGACAGTCACTTTGCCGGTCAGTCCCCTGATCAGGTCGTCGCGGATAATGCCGTTGGATTCCACGGCCACCCGCACAAGGCTGGTTGGATCTCTGGGGTCGGAATCCGCCAGATTGACGGCCCGGCGGATGGAATCAGCCATCAGATTCCCCAGCGGCGATTCCTCAGCCGTATTGGTCACATCCCATTTGGTTTCGGCAATGATCTGATCATAAGACAGATTGTAAGGCGCAAGAAATTCAGCATTCAGTTTTTGCTTGAAGGACTCAATCATTTTCTGAACGCCCGCATCGGCGACAATGGCGCTGTTAATCCGCACCGGCGCGTAATGTTTCATCGTCACCTTGCCTCCGTCCCAGGCAAGATCCAGAATTCCCGCCTGCTTGCCGTAGCACCAGGCCTGGACAATGATTGTGCTACCGATTAAAATCGGTTTATCCAGTTTCGTATGGGAATGGCCGCTGATGATCACATCAATGCCTTTGACTTCTTTGGCCAGAATTTCATCTTCGGAAAATTTGGGGTCTTCCTGAAGGCCGCCGTGGGACAGGCAAATCACCAGATCGACTTTTTCCTGATTGCGCAGGACATTCACCATATTGCGCGCCGTCTCGATCGGATTGCTGAATTTCAACGGTTTGGCAAAAGGCGAGAACTCTTCAGCGTTTTTGCCGAAAAGACCGAAAAGACCGATTTTTAAGCCGCTGCGTTCCAAAACGATGTAAGGATTGACGCCTGCTTCAGTAAAAGCATCCGAAAGCGATTTCAGTTCCGGTTTTGCCGGGTCAAAAACCGCGGAGGCAAAAACAACCGGCGGCAGGCCGCCTTTGGTTTTGGCGGACCGCAGCATGGCGGCCAGTCCCGCGGGTTTGAGATCGAATTCGTGGTTGCCCAGCGTAATGGCGTCATACCCCATGGTTTTAAGGAGTCTCAGTTCAAACGCTTCTTCGCGGGTCAGCATGTGAAACAAAGACCCCATGCTGAAATCGCCGGCATCGAGCACCAGTACGGGATTGGTTTTTTCCTTCCTGGTTTTGAAAATGACAGTTGCCACGCGTGCCCAGCCGCCGTCCGTTTTGTCGGCATTGACGTCAAAAGGCCGGTAATCGATCTCCGGCGCAAACCCCTGGAAATGCGAGTGCATGTCGTTGGTATGAACGATCGTCAGCAGTTTTTCGGCGGCCAGACCAGTTGTGGGCAGCAGCAAAACCAGCAAAACAACAAAAAAACGAAATAATTTCATAATGCACCTTACAGCCTTACAGCCTTCGGCCTTCGGCCTTCAACCTTCAGCCTTCAACCTTCAGTCTCTCCACTATCATATCTTTCCCGTCCTGAACAGACCGCATCGGGCAGCGCCGCTTCAATTTTTTCCAGAAGGCCGAAGAGCGTCGTCTTATCCAGAGCGGAGACAGCCACTGCGTTGAACCGGCGACAGAGAGCTTCCAGGGTTTCCCTGTCCCCAAACCGATCCGCCTTGTTGAAGACACGAATCGCCGGTTTATCATTGATATCCAGATCTTCAAGAATGTTTTCCACGGCTGTAATCTGTTCTTCAAACCGCTCGTTGGCGACATCGATCACATGCAAAAGCAGATCCGCCTCCTGAAGCTCATCGAGCGTCGCCCGAAAGGCGCTCATCAGTTCTCTGGGCAAATTGCGGATAAAGCCCACCGTGTCGGTAATAACGGCTTCGGTATCGCGTGGAAACCGCAGACGGGCGCTTTTGGTGTCCAGCGTGGCAAAGAGCTTGTCTTCGGCCAGCACGGCGCTTTGCGTCAGCGTATTGAGCAGCGTGGATTTGCCGGCGTTGGTGTAGCCGACAATGGAAATGACCGGAAGACCGGACTTTTCACGGCGGCCGCGCCGTTGTCCGCGCGATTTGGCAATCGACTTCAAATCTTTCTCCAGCCGGGTGATGCGCTCGCGGATTCGCCGGCGATCAATCTCCAGCTTGGTTTCGCCGGGCCCCACGCCGCCGATGCCCCCGGCGAGCCTCGACAGCGACGTATCCTTATGCATCAGGCGCGGCAGCAGGTATTTGAGCTGCGCCAGCTCCACCTGAATCTTTCCTTCGCGGCTGTGCGCGCGGTGCGCGAAGATGTCCAGAATCACCTGGGTGCGGTCAATAATCTTCAGCCCCGTAAAGTCGCTGATGGAACGCACCTGCGCGGGCGTCAGCTCATGATCGAAGATCAGCAGATTCGCTCCGATTTGCGTGGCGCGTAAATCGATATCGGAGAGTTTTCCGCGACCCACCATGTATTTCGGATCGGGCTTGGGCCGGTACTGAATCTGACTGTCAAAAACCGCCACACCGCAGGTTTCGGCCAATTGCTTGAGCTCGTCGAGAGACGCTTCGGCATTGCCTGCCGCGTTATTTTCCAGACGCACCAGAATAGCTTTTTCCGCCGCGTCGATTTTGCGGATTTTCTGCCGCCTTGCGAATTCTTCTTCCAGCGCGGCTATAAAAGATAGAAAATTCAAATCCAGCCGGTGCGGCTCCTGCGGTTCGGAAATCATCCAGTAATCGCCCTGCGGATTTTCGGGAATCAGATGCGCCCAGAAAAGCTTGCCGGCTGATCCGTCGGGACGCACCTCCAGCGCGCCTGCCAGATCCAGTCGCAGATGCGACATGTCGGTCAAATCTTCGTCGGACAGTTCTTCACCTGCAAGATGCGTGTGGATCAGACGCAGTCCCTTGAATCGCGTGGAGGCCGAACGGTAATCATCCAGGCTGGGGATGAAGATGCCTTTGGCGCTGCCGACAATCACCATGCAGATCTCGCCTTTGCGGTTGATTAAAAGGCCGATCTGGCGGTTGAGTGTGCAAGACAGCAAGGCCACTTCGCGGGCCAGTTCATTGCTGACGATATTTTCCGGCGGGATGCCCCTGCGGTAGAGTTTTTCCAGGGATTTGACGGCCTGGGCTCCAAGCCCCGATATATTACCGAATATCTTATTGATGGCGCTTCTTCCTTTATATTACAGAGACCTTATTCCAGCCCGTACTCCTTGAGTTTGCGGTAAAATGTGCTGCGGGCCATGTTCATCTTTTCGGCAATCTTGTTTCTGGGAATATCCATTTTCATCATCCGGATAATGGCGTCTTTTTCCTTCTCTTTGGCCGATCCGCCGTTGTCCGGCGAATATTCATCCTTATACTGCCAGTGCAGGATTTCATCGGGCACCAGATCCAGCGTCAGTTCATTGCCCGGCGCGACATTCATCATGCGTTCGATGACGTTTTGCAGTTCGCGGATATTACCCGGCCAGGGATAGCTCTTCAGGATTCGCAGAACATTATCATGAATACGGTTGATGCGCTTATCCATCGTGGCGCAGCATTTCTTGATAAAATTTTCCGCAAGGAGCGGGATATCGTCTCGCCTATCCCGAAGCGGAACCGTTTCGATGGTAAACACATTGAGGCGGTAGTACAGATCGGAGCGGAACGTCCCTTTCTTGATTTCGTCGAAAATATTTTTATTGGTGGCGGCGATAATGCGGACATCGATCGGACGCATGTTCGTGCCGCCCACGCGGATAATGGCTCTCTCTTCAACGGCGCGCAGAAGCACCACCTGAAATTCCAGCGACGTTTCGGCGATTTCGTCAAAGAAGATGGTGCCGCCGTCAGCCAGTTCAAATTTTCCCGTATTGCCGCCGCGCCTCGAACCGGTAAACGCTCCTTCCGTGTGGCCGAACAGTTCGCTGGCAATCAGATCCCGGGGAATGGACGCGCAGTTGATCGCGACGTAGGGGCCGTTGCGCCGGGTGCCGGCGTTGTGAATGGCCTGCGCGAAAATATCCTTGCCCGTCCCGCTTTCGCCCAGAAGCAAAACATTGGAATCGCTCTTGGCGGCAATCTGAACGTGCTCGACCGTCCGGACAAACTTGGGGTTGCGGCCGCAAATATCGTTGACGTGGAAATTGGCTTTGGCGCCGATCATTTTGGTGACCAGCTTCTTGACCCGTTTGAGTTCGCTCAGAACAATAATCTTGCCGATGATTTTCCCAAGCGTGCAGTGAATCGGGCTGGAGGTCACGGTGAAATCATTGTCGACAAACCGCGAACTGATGCGGACTTCGGCGTCCGTTACGATTTTATCGCCTTCCACGATATTGAAAAAATCCGTATTCTCCGCATCCAGAATATCGCGGACGTAACGGCCTTCAACATCCGCGCCCAGTTGCAGCATCTTGAGGGCGTTATCGTTGGCCATCGTGACCATGCCGCTTGAATCAAAAGCCATGATGGCTTCCGGAATCGCGGAAATCACGGCCTTCTGATAGCTGTTGGCAATTCTGGCCGACTCCAGGGCTTCTTTCGCTTTCATGCTGTTTTCAATCGCCTGGGCCATGGAAACCGCCAGTACCAGCGTGTGCGGATTGGTGCCGAAATAATTGGAAATCAGCGCAATGCCGCCGATGAAATCGCCCTGAGGATTGAAAATCGGCGCGCTGGAGGATGTTTCTCCGTGGTAGGCCCGGTTGTAATGCTGCGGCCCGAAATACTGGATTGGTTTATTCAGCGACACCACCGAAGCAAACGAATTGGAACCGACAACATCTTCCGACCAGAAAGCACCGGGAACCAGCCGTGTTGATTGCGCCAGTTTTTCATACTTGTCGTCCACCCGGATTTCCAGAATATAGCCCTGGCGGCTGAAAAGACAAACCAGCATGCGGTGAACGTTGCTGAATTTTTTAAAATTGTTGATGAACGGCATGCCGGCGTTGATTAAAAACTTATTATCATCCAAAAGCTTTTGCAATTCAGGCGCCGATAAAATGGGGGGGGACGGCTTCTTCAAAGGATTCAGACCCAATTCCCGGCAGTGCCGCCATGAGTCCAGAATATCCTGCGGAATAACCGAGCCGTCAATATCCGTACGGCCGCCGATAAACCTTTGCCACTGAGACTTGGTTATTTTAAACTTGTCTTCATAATACTTATGTAACGTTGAAAGTCGCTTCTTATAAGGTACGATGTAATCGGTTTGCGCGCTACCGTCCATTGCAATTCCGTTCCTTCTGATAACCCCGTTTTTGCATCCGTTGAAGAAGAAGCCCAAATATGGTTTTTTAGCAACAACTATCCAATCTTCCCGTTCCCGGTAAAGAGCTTGTGCAACGTTTTCGGCGTCGGAAAAGGTCTTACGGCCTAATGACTGTCCCACTCAGTCCCATTATGGGACACATATGTCTCACGGTCATAGGACACATCTACCAATAATCGGACAAACTGTCAACAAAAACCTTTTCAAATCGGCCCTATATAAAAAACAACAGGATATGGCACAAACATTGTAACATAGGGCGCCTATAAAGACAGTTGTATAATCCGTATCATTAAAGAGTTCGGGCCGGGCTAAAAGCACTTTGATTTATTTAGTTTTTCATCCACCGATCATCATTTGATTCATCGTGTTTCTTAGCCTGGCGTTTTTATAAAAGAATCCCTTTTGCAATGTTTTTTCTGCCCGGTTTAAAGGGGAGGATATTACAGATCCGGCAATGGATTGCCGGATTTCCTCCTCGTGTTCTTTTGACAAGGCGACAGGATAGCGGAAAGAAAGGGACAAACAGTCAGGGCAGGCGGTAAAAAGGGGTACGCATGATGCGTGTCCGATTCTAGCGGCGACAGATTAAAACTCATTCAGGAGAAAAGATTTGCTTAATATCTCAAAAGAATCAATGGATTGATTCAGGCCTTCCGGATGAACACGGCGTCGCCCGGAAGGCTCATTAAGTTTTAAAGATGACAAGGAGGCATTCAGAAGGCTTAAGGGCAAGGGAAGGGAATGCGAAACCGTTAATCAAAACAGTTCGAGCTTTTTGAAAGGGGAAGATTTTTCATGGAAAGAAAATCATTAAAGAAGCTTTCAGTTCTCTCGTTGGCCACTCTTTTTTTAATGGGCGCAGTATCGGCTTTTGCAGCCAGTTGTCCGTCCGGCGCCATCTGCCGTCCGGAAACACCCGGTTCTTACAGCACCAGTGGCCCCTATGGTTACAGCACGACAATCTCTTTACCCGGCGTGACCAACGCAGCCACCATTTACATTCCCAGAAACGCCACGGCGCCTTTTGCGTCCATCATTTTCATGCAGCCCTACACGGGAACCCAGTCCATGGATTATGCCTGGGGACCTTTCTTTGCCTCCCACGGCATTGTCTATGTGAATGCCGATGCGCTTTCCACCATGACTGACACCGTCGACATGAGAGCCACCCAGCAGTGGAACATTTACACCGCTTTCAAAAAATTGAACACCCGCTCCGGTCATACGCTCAAAGGCAAACTCAACACCAGCAGAATCGGCTTGATGGGCTGGTCGATGGGCGGCGGCGCCACCTGGATCAATGCCTCTAAATCCGGCGTGAAAACAGCTCTGTCTCTGGCCGGACACAACGCGACCGCAACGAGTACTTTAGCCAAGGGTAGATCCACCAAGTGCCCCATGCTGCTCATGAACGGCGCCACGGACACAACCATTCTCGGCGGTTTGGGACAGTCCGAAGGCGTCTATAACAACATTCCTTCCGGTATTTCCAAAGTCCTCTACGTGGTTGCATTGGCCGGTCACATGGACTGGGGATCTCCTAATGGCATCCTGACCCCCAATGCCGGCAAGATCGCTCTGGCCTTCCAGAAAACCTATCTGGACGGCGACACGCGCTGGAAGTCTTACATCAAGAATCCGGGCGACGCTTCAGCATGGAAAACTGCATTATACTAAAAGAGGGAGTGCAAAAAGAGTTAATCGATAACACGAGTGAATCAATGGATTGATTCCGGCCTTCCGGGTGGATGGTCTGCCCGGGCGGCTTCTTCAAATTAAAAATTGATATCAAGTGGTCCCTTCCACTTGAAACAGATGTGTCCCACAATTATTTCACCTCTTACGCGCGAAAAACGGACTTTTCCGCAGGAGAAATCTTTCAGTAGATTTAAGAAACAAGGGGCGGGAGCAGGGGGTGGATGCCCCCTGCTCAACTGACATCGAATTTGTTCTGACCTGACAGGTCAGATAATAACATCGTCATCGAAAGGAGAAGGTTTTTCATGGAAAGAAAATCTGTTCACAAGCTTTTTGTTCTGGCAACAACATGTCTGTTTTTGATGGGCATGACCGCTTCATCGGTCAGCGCGCAATGGTGGTCATCATCATCCTCAACTTCATCATCTTCGACATCGAGTTCAAGCTCTTCAGGCTCGACCGTTTCGGACCCCGGCGCAACGGGCCCCAACTCCGTATGTTCTTACACGGCGCCCAGCAACACGGGATATCTGGCCGGTAAAGTTTATTACCCCTGCAGCCTGAGCGCAACGACAGGCGCAACCACGCTGACGGGCGGATTCACGAACACCTATTCCGATATGGAATGGCTGGCCAAGCACGTTGCATCCCATGGTTATATTGTTCTGGCCATGACGCCGAATAATAATCTGGGAACGAACCCCTCCTGGACAACGGCTCACAAATCCGGTATCGCACAGTTGAAGAAGGAAAACACCCGTTCCAGCAGCGCCATTAAAGGCAAGGTCAACACCGCCAAACTGCAGGTCATGGGTTTCTCCAAGGGCGGCGGCGGAACGCTGCTGGCTTCCAACTCGCTGGGTTCCGGTATTAAAACGGCCCAGGCCTTGGCGCCCTACATGGATTTCACCTACAGTCTGAGTTCCACCAAAGCCAAAACCGCCTGCTACACCGGCACATTTGATACGATTGCCTCGCCGAGCGCTGTTGTGACGATGTACAACAGCCTGCCGTCTTCCGTCACTAAAGTATTGGGATACTTCAATTCGATGAGCCATACGGATTGGATGACCGGCAGCTCGTCCAATACTTACGGCAAACGCGGCATGAAGTATATTGTGTCCTTCATGAAATATTACCTTGACGGGAATTCATCCTATTATAAGTATCTGTATGGTGATGAACACACCAAGGATGTTAACAATAACTGGTTCTACCAATACAAATACAGTAACCAGTAAATGGCTGACGCCTGATTGAGTTCATTCATAACAATCGGGCGAAGCGAAATTATTAAAATATGTCCCTGTGTCGAGGCGCTGAATTATCGCGTCTCGACACATTTTTTTGTAGAGGATATTCTTTCTCGATCAAACGGGCGAAAAAGCAGTGACAGCAAGAGGACAAACTTCATCATCGGAGAGCTAACGATAAAGGATGCTCCACGTAAAACCGGTTTTCCCCGGAAGGTTTTTCATATGATTCCCGGAATGAACCGGTATTTAACCTGCCTGCAGTATTCCTGATAATACGGGTCCACACTCAGATGACGCTCTTCGGTGAGGGCTCTCATGTAGTAAAGCCAGGTCATGAAGACCAGGCCGACAATCTGGACGGCGGCGACGCCAATCCCGGTATACATGGCGTTATACACCACAACCGGAAACATGACACACCACCACGAAAAGTTTTTAGAAGCATACGCGGGATGGCGGATAAGGGCATAGGGCCCTTTACGGATGATCCCGCGGTTGGTCAGATTGGAAAACCGCACACCGAACCAGAGCGTCGCCGCCATATAAACGAAATAGCTAAACAGCATCATAAAGGCAAAAACCGTTACGATCCACTGATTCGAAAATTGCAGAATATCCCTCTCCGAAGGCGCTGCATAGTACACGCCGAGGATCCGCTGGAATGGCGGATAGCAGGCCAGACACACAAGCCACCCCAGGATGGTAGGCTCGGCGGAAACAGTTGAATTGTTGACCCAGCGCGATGAAATCGTATAACCGACCCAGGCCAGCGCCACATCGACGGAGAAGATAAAAGACAGGCCGACGTTGAACAGATCAATGTTGAACTGGTTATGAGAGTAATTTCCGTTGACGATCATCCCCGGAATGGCGCCGGCCACAAATCCGATGTTATTCACCAGATGGGGAAACTGATCGGAAAAGAATACCGTCATCAGCGGAGTAAAAAAAAATTTGACCAGCAGACCCCGGGCGGCTTTTTTATCAGTCTCGTTAAATTCCGGACGAAACCGTTTGCAGCCAGGCAAACAGGAGGCCAGAAAACAAAGGACGCGGAGAGTCAGAGTGGAAAAATCGCGCCGGTCAGACTCGAAATCGTGTTTGATAGCTCTTGTGACGAGAACATAAGGCAGGCCGCCCCAGAGATAAGCGCTCCAGGCCAGGTCCAGAAATCGGAACCAGGCCTGATAATATTCATTTTGGTTCGCGTAGCCGTATTCATTGGCCGTTCGAAAAAAAAGAACCGCCAGGCCAAGCAAAATCAGGTAGAGAATCCAGTTACCCAGCGCTTCTCCTAGAAATGCGCCATAGCGCCTTTTTTTCAGATGAGGATGAATATGGAAAAAGTTATCCCGATCGCGCAGCCACAATCGTATCAGCTCCACCGTAAGCATCACGGCGGCAACGATGATTAAAGCCAGTAAAATGGAATCTCTCCGGTTGTCGGTCAGTTGCAGACCGGGAAGCGTAACACCGTTTTCCAGGGCGTGGGTTAAGTTGTAAAACACAGCCAGCAGGATGACCGTTATCGCGCCGGCCAGGCCGCACACCCAGGCGTAGTCGGTAATCCATCGACCTTCTTCGGGCGGAGCCGGATAAACAATGTCTTTAAGGGAATCTGTCTGCTGTTTGGTGTGCTCAACGTTTCGCCGCTTGCGCCCGCTCTGCATGGAGTCCAGCATAACTTTCCTTTTGCGCGCCAGGTGCGAATCAGAGCCGATGCCTTCCCTGGCAACTACGTCTTTATATTCATGAGCTGTTATTTTCTCATGCGGTGAACATAAGAAAGTTCTTCTGGTCTGTCAATTGTTTTGTTCGCCGGCATTTTGCTAAATGTACGAACTATGGCGAAGCAAGGGCATCGTTTTCCCCCACCCGGTTTAATTCCTGAACGATTCTGCGAATCCTTCTGTCATATTTCGTATCCGCAAGAAAAGTGCGGGTTCGCAGAGCCCATACGGCGCAGCTTGTGGGATGCATTTTATCATAGACGCTGTTGTCCTCTTCATTGTTTTTCCCCCAGGACCCGTCGGCATTTTGCCGCGCAATCAGATAGGCCGTTCCCTTCCGAACGATCTCGCAATTTTTTTCCGTGTAACCCAGACTCCGGAAAATATCGACGCATTCTCCGATTAAATCCAGATGGTCCATCGCCAGAATATCATCAAAATTCCTCCGCAGATACTTATAAAGCCAGGGGGCGTCGCGCTCATACAGCCGCAACTGAGAGTAGTTACCGAGCATATAAGCCATGTGTGTGACAATAAAAGCGTCCTGGACCGCCCTTTGTTTATCTTCCGATGGATCATCGGCAAAATGGATGAAATTCTTGTTTTTTAAAAATTGAAGAATATCCGTCAGTCGAAAATCCACCGGAAAAACATTCGGAAATTCCGCATCGGCCTTCTCCAGAAAATAAGCGTAAAGCAGCGTCTCGTAAACGCCTTTCCAGTCCGCCTGTTTAAGATTTTCAATGGGCGTGCCGTAGATATCAGTCGTGCGTTTATACAGCACATAGTTATTTTTTGCTTTGTCCAGCAAGGCAGTATAATCGATATGGCTGTTTTCGCGCTTGGAGAGAAATTCCAGCAACTGCAGAAAATCGTAACGTTCCATCGGATCACGAAGATTCAGACAATGGTTTTTCAGGCGGATTGCATATTTATCAGCCGCTTTCTGCGCCTTGCGTTGAAATTGAGGGTTGGCCGATGTCAGAGAACAGACATAAAAAAACTGATAGGTTTCAAAGGGCATCGTTTTAAAATGATCGTCTCTATCCAGAAAGGCATCCAACCATTGCAAACCTTTGACGGCGGCCTGATCACGCCTTTCGGCAAGCCCCTTGTGCCTCTTGACGTCTGGCGAAACTTTGTTGAAATTTCCAGCCGGTTTTAAACCGGGCCAGGCATCGTTCGGATGCGGCAGGAAACAACAGCACATCAAAAAGCAAATCAGTATAACCGGCAGACGGGTTATATTCCCGGGCATGATAACAACTCCAGATGGATGAATCAGCATTTCTTTTGTGTCAAACCTTAGGAAAGAGTCGTTTGCCTGTCAACGATTTTGTTTCTCCATAATTGATCATGACCAGTGTAACAATCTGTCTCCGACATGTCTCACTGTCGGACATATTTGTCTTAATATGTAAGACACGATGTCCCGCCAAAAATTACTTATTTTGATAATACCCATTATAGCAATGAGTTACATACGGCACATACCTCTGGCACACATATTGTAATAATATATCAGCAATGGAGATGTTGGCAATTCTTTCATGGATGATAAAACCTGAATGGAAGCTGGTTGCGGGACGTTATCGGGTATTAACACAGGCTGTATTGTCATTCAGTCAAAGAAGCAGAGCGAATTATGAAAAGAAACATCGACATTATCTTTCCCGTTCTCAAATCCATCACTTTCTTGTACTTAACAATAAACTTCACGGAATTTTTTTCTTGCCGGCCAATCATAAATGTAATCGGGGGCTAATGGAGTAGCCCCCGGCCCTTCTTTCCGGATAATGGATTAACTGGAAGGAAGGGCAAATTATTTTCACAAAAAAAGCTCCAACTCTTTGGGAGTTGGAGCTTTTTGTTGCTTCAATCATTTAGCGATAGGTGCCGGTTGTCTTAACGGCACTCCGTGCAGACGGCCAGGTCTTCAAACGCCACGCCGGTTTTCTTGCTGATGAACTTTAATTGATCAACCGGAGCGAAAAACTTGCCGCATTTGGAACAGGTCTGCATCTTGAACGTGCGGCCCCAGATGTTGCGTTTGTCGCCGGTGGAGGTCATTTCGATATGGCCGGTCGGGCAGACATACGCGCAGGCGCCGCAGCCGATGCAGGCATTCGACTTTTCATTAAAAGGCGTGCCGACATCTTTGTGGGAGCCGCGGTTAAACAGGCCGATGGCGCTCACGCCGACGACTTCTTCGCATACCCGCACGCAGGAACGGCACAAAATGCATTTGCCTTTGTCCGTATCCGGCAAAAAGCGCGTCTGAGCATCCACGCCCAGTTCTTTGGCCAGTTTCTTGAGCACGTCGGATTCGGGACAGCGCGCCAAAAGCAGTTCCATCACCAGACGCCGGACATTGAGAGCTCGCTCGCTTTTGGTGTTAACGATCAGGCCTTCTTCCACTCCGTATAAGCAGGACGTAACGATGCGCGCCCGGTTGCCCTTTTTAATTTCCACAACGCATAAACGGCAGGCCCCGGAACGGGTTACGGCTTCATGCGCGCAGAGCGTGGGAATCGAAATACCCGCGCCACGGATCGCTTCCAGAAGCATCGCGTCTTTCGGCGCCGATACATTTTTTCCGTCAATAATCATATTTACCATGGTTTTACCCCACCTTTATTTCACATTGATTGCGTCAAATTTACAGCTTTCGATGCACGCGCCGCAACGGGTGCATTTATCGTTGTCGATCACATGAGCTTTCTTCTTTTCACCGCTGACAGCCTGAACCGGGCAAACCTTGCTGCACAGGGTGCAGCCGGTGCACTTTTCCGCATCGATGCTGTAAGTGATCAGCGCCTTGCAGACGCCGGCCGGACAGCGATGATCCTTGATGTGGGCTTCGTACTCTTCCCGGAAATATTTAATGGTGCTCAAAACCGGGTTGGGGGCGGAGCCGCCCAGAGCGCAGAGCGATCCATCGGCCACGCCGGTGGAGAGGTGTTCGAGGAGCTCCACATCGCCTTCCTTACCTTTGCCCGCGCAGATGTCTTCGAGAATTTCTCTCATACGGCGGACGCCTTCACGGCAGGGAACGCACTTGCCGCAGGATTCTTCCTGCAAAAAGGCCAGGAAGTACTTAGCGACGTCAACCATGCAGGAGCGGTCGTCCATAACGATCATACCGCCGGAGCCCATCATCGAGCCGACTTCGTAAAGTTTGTCGAAATCAACCTGCAGATCGAGCAGGCGCTCCGGAATGCAGCCGCCGGAGGGACCGCCGGTCTGGACGGCCTTGAACTTGCGGCCGTTGGGAATGCCGCCGCCCATGTCGTAGACGATTTCGCGCAGTGTAATGCCCATCGGGACTTCAACAAGGCCCGTATTGTTGATCTTGCCGACCAGAGAGAAGATCTTGGTGCCTTTGGAACCTTCCGTCCCGACAGCTCCGTATTGATCCGCACCCAGGTTGATGATGAGCGGAACATTGGCCCAGGTTTCCACGTTGTTGAGACAGGTGGGTTTGTCCCACAGGCCTTTTTCTACGGCATGCACATATTTGGCGCGCGGCTCTCCCGCGCGGCCTTCGATCGAGGCAAACAGAGCCGAGGACTCGCCGCAGACAAATGCGCCGCCGCCCTTGTTGATATGAATGTCAAACGAGAAATCCGATCCCAGAATGTTTTTGCCCAAAAGGCCCGCTTCCTTCGCGGCGGCAATCGCCATCGTCAGATGCAGAACGGCCAGAGGATATTCGTTTCTTACATAAATGTAACCTTCGGAAGCGCCGATCGCATACGCGCCGATAATCATGCCCTCGACCACGCTGTGCGGGTTGCCTTCCATCAAGCTGCGGTCCATGTATGCGCCGGGGTCGCCTTCGTCGCCGTTACCGATGACGTATTTGGGCGAGCCGTGAGCCTTGCGGCAGCTTTCCCATTTGACGCCGGCGGCAAAACCGCCTCCGCCTCGTCCGCGCAAGCCAGCCTTCTTCACTTCGGAGATCACGCCTTCGGGTGTCATATCCGTCAGCACTTTGGCCAGTGCGGAATAACCGCCGAGAATCAGATAGTCCTCAATGCGGGTGGGATCGATCAGACCGTTTTGGCCGAAGACCAGACGGTGCTGTTTTTTATAAAACGGAACCTCTTCTTCCTTCAGAATGGTTTCATTGGTCTGCGGATCGCGGTAAAGGAGTTTTTCCAGAACCTCGCCGTTGGCAACGGTCTTGCCGACGATATCTGCCACGTCCTTGATTTTGACCTGCTGATAAAACACTTTTTCCGGATGGATCACCACCAGCGGACCTTTTTCGCAGAAGCCGAAACAACCGGTGGCGCGGACTTCTACGTCCATATTCTGCTTTTTAATTTCCGCTTCCAGTTCTTCCTTCACCTTGATGCAGCCATAGCCGCGACAGCCGGTGCCGGCGCAGATCGTGACCAGCTTTTTGGTCGGATCAAAATTTTTCTTCAGTTCTTCCTGGACCTGGCGCAAGGCCTGTGCGTTTTCTATTTTGTTCATGTCTGCGCCCCCTCTTTGATTTTTCCGATAATCTTGTCCACTTTGGCCATGGTGACCTGACCGTGATATTCCGTGTTGATCACAACGACGGGGCCGAGCGCGCAGGCGCCCACGCAGTTGACGGTTTCGAGCGAGAACTTCCGGTCGGCCGTGGTTTCACCCGGCTTGATTCCCAGAGTACGTTCCATTTTATCCTGAATGGCGGAAGCGCCGCGGACGTGACAGGCGGTCCCCATGCAGATTTTCACTACATGCTCGCCGCGTGGTTTCAAGCTGAACGCGGTGTAGAAAGTCGCCACTTCGTAAACGCGGCTTTCGGCAATGCCCAGCTCTTTGGCTGCCGTCGTCAGGGCGTCTTTAGGAAGGTAGTTGAACGCTTCCTGAATATCCTGCAACACGGCAATCAGCGCGCTTTTATCGCCATTGTACTTCTTGACGATTTGTTTGGTTTTCTTTTTAACTTCACTGACGTTTGTCATGCTTTTATCACCTCGGTATTCTTTTGCGGGGGTCGCGCCCCGTTATTCATTGCCTGTTTTGAGATACTTGGCTTTTTCCGTAAGTTTCTGAAACTCGGATGTTACTTTTTCCTGGATCATTTCGACCTGATCCGGCGTCAGGTGGCGGAAACGCCCCTGTGGTTTGAAGTAATCTTTGATCGGTTTGAGTTTCTTGGGCATGTCCGGAGACAGACGGTAATGGCCGTTTTCCACTTCGTACAACGGGAAAACGCCGGTTTCGACCGCCAGCCGGCCCATGGAAATCGCCGTATGCGAAGGCGAACGCCAGCCGGTCGGACACACGGAGAAGCAGTGGATATAGGAAGGTCCTTCAATACTCTTGGCTTTCTCAATCTTCCGGATGAAATCCAGCGGATAGCTGGAACAGGCGGTGGCCACATAAGGGATGTTATGGGCAACCATGATTTCCGGCATGTTCTTTTTCCAGGTTTTCTGGCCCATGCTGACTTTACCGGCGGGAGCCGTCGTAGTGGACGCGCCCATCGGCGTGCCGCTGGAGCGCTGAATACCCGTGTTCATATATGCTTCGTTGTCGAAGCAGACGTAAATCATATCGTGGCCGCGTTCCATTGCACCGGAGAGAGCCTGGAAGCCGATGTCCATCGTGCCGCCGTCGCCGGCCATGCCGACTACTTTGACATAACGTTCATCAATTTTCCCTTTTCTGCGCAGGGCCTTCAAACCGGCTTCGATACCGGAGGCGACGGCCGCCGCGTTTTCAAACGCCACATGCACCCAGGGCACCCGCCACGCCGTGGTCGGGAACATGCTGGAGATGATTTCCATACAACCGGTCGCGGACGCGATGACGGTATTTTCGCCTAACGCCTTGACCATCAGCCGCACGGCCAGCGCTTCGGCGCAGCCGGAACAGGCGCGATGGCCCGGAGAGAGCAGTTCCTGTTTATTAATCAGCCTCGGGGCAAATAAATCAAAATTTTCTACAATACTCATTATTCTCTTACCCCCCAGAATTCATAGGTGTCAGCCGCCTTGTTGCCGGTGTCCGCCAGCACGTTTTCGAACATGCCGACAAACTCTTTGACCTGCACATCACGCCCGCCCAGACCGATGATGTAATTGTAAATCAACGGACGCTGGGTTTCGGCATACATGGCCGACTTGATTTCAGAGAAAACCGGACCGCCGGGACCGCCGAAAGAGACGGCGCGGTCGGTAACGATCAGTTTCTTTGCGTTTTTGATAACGGCTTTGAGCTCCTCAAACGGGAAAGGTCTCCAGAGCCGAAGCTTTACGAGCCCCGCTTTCACGCCTTTGGCGCGCAGCTCGTCAATCGCCATTTTCGCGGTTTCGCCCATGGAGCCCATGGTCAGCATCATAACATCCGCATCGTCGGTCAAATAGGTTTCCACCAGCTTGTAGGGACGGCCGAATTTCTGGCCCCATTCGTCGAGAACCTGCTGAACAATCTTCTTGGAGGCTTTGACGGCTTCGTCCTTGGCCTTCATGATTTCG
Organism: Smithellaceae bacterium; assembly: GCA_963682105.1. Taxonomy (GTDB): domain Bacteria; phylum Desulfobacterota; class Syntrophia; order Syntrophales; family Smithellaceae; genus UBA8904. Next base: position 3,346,208 of record OY821638.1, on the reverse strand, counting down.
GTGAAATAATCCGACATGGCAAACGCGCCCATCGTCACCGGCTTGGCCGGATGCAGCGTGGCATGCGGCACGAACGGCGGCAGGAATTCATTCACCTCTTCCTGCGTCGGCATTTCGAAAGGCTCGACCATGTGAGTGAGTTGAAAACCATCGATATTGACACAAACCGGCAGCATGACGTCCTTGTGTTCGGCGATTTTAAACGCCGCAATGGACAGATCGACCGATTCCTGAGCGTTTTCCACAAAAAGAGCGATCCAGCCGGCGTCACGCTGCGGCATGATGTCGGAGTGATCATTCAAAATGTTGAGCGGACCGGAAACCGCGCGGTTGGCAATGCCCATGACGATCGGCAGCCGCATCGCCGAAGCGATGGGCAGCAGTTCGTGCATCAGCATCAGGCCTTGAGAACTGGTTGCCGTGTAAGAGCGGGCACCTGTGCCGGATGCGCCGATAACCGCGCTCATCGCCGAATGTTCGGATTCCACCGTGACGAATTCACAGTCAACGTGGCCGTCGGCGACCAGGTCCGAAAGATGTTCCGCAATGTGCGACTGAGGCGTAATGGGATAAACGGCCGCCATGTCGATGTTGCAAAGCGCCACGGCTTCCGCAACGGCGACTGCCACTTCCATACCTATGCGTTTGCCCATGTTATCCCTCCTCAATCATCTTGATTGCGCGGGGCCAGCACTCATGTGAACAGATGCCGCACCCTTTGCAATAATCCAAATTCGCCGTAAAAAAACCGTCTTCGCTTTGCTGCACGCATCCCTCGGGGCAAAAGACGTAACAGATGCCGCACTTGATGCATTTCGTGTTGTCCCAGATGGGCCGTTGTGAACGCCAGCTTCCCGTATGGTACTCGCTGGCGCTTCCCGGCTCGGACACAACACAGCCGATTGGAAGTTCCCGCCATGTCTTTAATGTCATACTTACCTCTTAATTTAGTATTGTGATTTCGTCGTAGGCCCGCTTCATCGCATTGAGGTTCTTCTGGGCGATTCTGCCGAACCGGTGATCGATGGCATCCTTCATCGCGTCGAGTTCCATGACGCCGATGACTTTAAGCAGCGCTCCGATCATGGTTGTGTTGGCAATAGGCACACCCATTTCCTTGCGCGCGATGCCGGTGCCGTCCACCGTGGCGACCGTGCCGCTGAAGTTGAGTTCCCTGCGAATTTCTTCGGGAGTTTTTGACGTATTGACGATTAATTTTCCTTCAGGTTTAAGACCATCCGTAACGTTTACCAGACCGATCAGGCTGGAGTCGAGCACCAGAACAACATCGGGCTCGTAAATACCTGAACGGACATTAATTTTTTTGTCATCAATGCGGGTAAACGCCGCGACGGGCGCCCCTCTTCTTTCCGGGCCGAAACTGGGAAACCCCTGAGCATACTTACCTGCTGCAATTGCAGAAACTGCCAACAATTCCACTGATGTAACCGCTCCCTGGCCGCCCCGGCCATGCCATCTTACTTCTATCATGAACTTAATTCTCCTTACCTTAAGTAATACACAAAATGACCGACATCCTTAATATAGATGCATATTTCAGTCAATATTTTTTGCGTGGACTCAACAAAGGGAAGGAATTACAAAAGGATACGCCATTTGCTCTGCTCGGATGCGTACAGGTCGTTCCCTTGCGTGTCATTTACAACGACCGTTGGCATTTCCTCGATCGTCAATTTGCGGATGGCCTCCGGCCCGAGATCCTCATAGGCAATCAGTTCGACTCGTTTGACAGTCAGGGCGGTGAGCGCTGCGATGCCGCCGATAGCGCCGAAATAAACCGCTCCATATTTTTTGATAGCTTCAACCACTTCAGGAGAGCGGTCTCCTTTGCCGATCATGCCGCGCAAGCCATGCTCGATCAGAAGCGGGGTGAAAGCATCCATCCGATAGCTGGTCGTCGGGCCGATGGAGCCGATGACTTTTCCCACGGGCGTCGGAGACGGCGCGGCATAAAAAATAGTGGCGTTTTTCAGATCGAAGGGCAGCGGCAGACCTTTTTTAATCGCTTCATACATACGGCGATGGGCCGCGTCGCGGGCTGTGTAAACCTCGCCGCTTATCAAAACCATGTCGCCTGCTTGTAACGAAGCAAGAACATCAGCGGTTAAAGGTGTTTGGATTTTTTGCGCCTCTGTCATTCAAAAGTCCTAAAGAACGATTTCCTGATGCCTGGCCACATGACATTGAAGATTGACCGCCACAGGCAGCGAAGCGATATGGCAGGGCATCATTTCCGCGGAAACGGCCAGAGCCGTCACCCGGCCCCCCAGCCCCGCCGGTCCAATACCCAGAGCATTAATCCGCTCCAGGAGTTCGCCTTCCATTTGCGCCAGACGTTTATCCTTTTTATTTTTCCTGCCCACCGGGCGCAGCAGCGCTTTTTTTGCCAGTATACAGGCCTGCTCCAGCGATCCGCCGATGCCGACGCCGACAATGATCGGCGGACAGGGATTGGCGCCCGCCTTTTCCACCGTCTCCAGAACAAAAGCTTTAATGCCGTCAAGTCCCACCGCGGGTGTCAGCATTCTGGCGGAACTCATGTTTTCGCTGCCGCCGCCTTTGGGCATGGCAATGAGCCTGATTGAATTGCCGGAAACGATATCCATATGAATAATCGCCGGTGTGTTGTCTTTCGTGTTGACCCGCGTAAGCGGATCACAGACGGATTTGCGCAGAAAGCCTTCCGCATACGCCTGGCGGACGCCGTCTTCGATGGCGGTCCGCAAATCACCGCCGGTGATACGGACCTCCTGGCCCACTTCCACAAACATAACGGCCAGTCCGGTATCCTGGCAGATGGGCATTACATTTTCACGTGCAATGCCAACGTTTTCGAGAATTTTTTTGAGGACCTGTTTGCCGATCGGAGATTCTTCCTTCGTGAGTGCTTTGCGCAGGCAGGAAGCCACATCCGCGCCAAGATTGGTGTTGGCTTCGATAAAAAGTTTTTTCACCGCCGCCGTAATGCTTTTTGCGGTGATCCGGCGTGATTTTTTTTTTATTTTGACTTCCATATATGACCCAGGCGCCTTCATTCTTCTGGAGGCTAAATAAACAGACTTTTTAAACCCGTTGCTTTCGATGCAACGTCAAATAATCGCTTGTCAGAGGTCACAAACAGATTGGGTGCGCTTTCTATGGCCGATGATAGTTGAATAGCATCCAATGTTTTCATCGCTCGTTTTTCTATGATTCCAACTGCGTATTTTTCAATCTGAGCGTTGAATGGAATGATTTCAAAATATTCAAGCTCAGATCGAAACGCGCTTAGAGCTTCTCTGTATGATTTCTCTTCAACGGATTGATCAACAAACCTGCGTGTCAAAGCTGAAGTAAATTCAATTTGTGTAATCGAAGATACGACGATGCTCTCCGATGATATGAATATTTCATCTACTTTGTCGGAACCTGATTCCTGAATATAGCGCTTAACAAGAGAAGAGGTATCGAAAAATGATTTCATTCTTCGTATCGAGCCTTAACGATGGTCTCCGAAACCGGCTCTCCTTTGATTTTAACTTTTTTTGTTCGCCTCTGCCAGGGTTTATCTTTTACGATAATATCCACTTCGGCTTTAATCATCGGCAGCTTTTTACCTTTTATTTTTACCACGCCATTTTCATAAACGCCATGTAAAATCAAGATGATCTCCTTTTCCGGCAGGATAATAAATACTATCACATCCCCCGTCTAAATTCCAGAGACTTGGAAATGGTCATCTTATCCACATACTTTAAATCACCGCCCATCGGGACGCCCATGGCAATGCGGGTGATCTGAATACCGCTGTCTTTGAACATCCGGGTAATCAGAAGCGCCGTGGCTTCGCCGTGGACATTGGGATTGGTGGCTAAAATCAGCTCCGATATCTGCCCTTCCGAAATTCTTTTTTGCAGTTCGGAAAGCTTTAAGTTTTCGGGTCCGATGCCGTCGAGCGGTGCAAGCGCGCCGTGCAGCACATGATACATCCCGTGGAAAACGCCGCTTTCTTCAATCGCCGCCAGGGCGTCCGGCTCTTCCACCACGCAGATCACATGCCGGTCGCGGCCGGGATCGCTGCAGATATGGCAGACATCTTCTTCCGTGGGATTCAGGCAGACGCGGCACAGGTGGATCTTGCGTTTGACTTCCACCAGGCTTTCCGCGAGTTTTTCCACATCGTCGGGCGTGGCGCGTAAAATATAATTGGCCAGCCTGGCCGCTGTTTTTTCGCCGATGCCCGGCAGCTTGGCCAGTTCCGCAATCAGGCGTTTGATCGGTTGTGCGTAGGATTTCATGCAGCGCCTTACATACCGCCCAAACCGGGAATGGACAGGCCGCCCGTAATCTTGGACATTTCCGAAGACGCCATTTCCTGCGATTTGCGCACGCCTTCGTTGACCGCCGCCGCTATCAGATCCTGCAGCATTTCGACGTCTTCAGGATTGACCACGTCTTTTTCAATTTTCAGCGACACAATTTCAAACTTGCCGTTGACGACCACACGAACCATGCCGCCGCCGGCCTGCGCTTCGACGGTCTTGGTTTCGAGTTCCTGCTGGAGATGGCTGATTTTCTCCTGCATCTTCTTGGCCTGTTTCATGATATTGCCGATGTTATGCATCGTGTTGTTCTCCTCTGTCTTTTATTTCTTGTCGATCTTCGGCTTGATTTCCACCAACTGCGCGCCCTCAAACTCATCGAGCACTTTCTGTAAAAGCGGCGAATTCATCGCCTCACGCTTGATGTCGTTGATGCTGCTTGCTTTACCGTTACGACCGTTTGCACCGTTTACGCCGGCTTTCGGCGTCTCCAGTATCTTGATCGCCAGGGTGACGGGTTGAGAATAGTAAATTCCGGCGATTCTTTCCAGTTCTTCTTTTTGCGGCTTTTCCATGAGGTTGTCCAGGAAAATGTAATTTGCGGGAAAGCCCAGCGTCAAAAGGCCGCTTTCCACGCCCAGCACCTCCGCCGCATCAATCTTTGAACCCAGAAGCGCATTTTGCCGTTTGATAAATTTTTTCAAATCTTCGCCCGCCGCCGGTTTGGCGCTTGTCCGCGCAGGGGAATGAGCAGAAGCTGTTTCAGACGGTGGAATATTACGTGGCTTTGCCGCATTTTCCGCCTGTCCGGCGGCAACCGGCGGTTGAATTGCAGCCGGTTCCACATCAATCCGGTTTGTGGGCTGAATAACGCCGCTTTGCAGTTTCCGCTCCAACGTCTCAAGCGCTGCCAGGATTTCGCCGACAGGCAACACCGGTTCCAGATACGCCAGGCGCACCAGAAGCGTTTCGATTTTCATCCGGACTTCCTGGCTACGCCTCAGGCTATCAGCCTCGGACAGCAGAATATCCAGATAGCGCTGAAGCGTTTCCCGCGTGACGTTTGGAATCTGATCCTTAAGTTTATCCACCTGCTCCGGCGCGATGTCAAAAGACGCGCTGGAATCGGCGGCGATTTTCACGAGCAGCAGATTGCGGAAATGCTTGAGCAGCATCGAATAAAAGTGCTTCATGTCGATGCCCGCCAGATAAGCCTCCTCCAGAAGCATCAGACAATCCGCCGCACAATGCGACATGATGGCTTCCGAAAGACGATAAAGGTATTTACGGTCGGCCAGCCCCAGGACGTCTTCCACGTCGTCGTCGGAAATATTGAGGCCCGCGTAAGAAATGACCTGATCGAAAATACTTTGCGCGTCGCGCATGCTGCCGTCTCCCGCTTCGGCAATCCAGGAAAGTGCCGTGGGACTGATCGTGATGCCTTCGGCTGCCGCCACTTTGCCCAGGTTGGCCGCAATTTGCGAAAGAGAAATGCGGCGGAAATCGTAGCACTGGCAACGCGACAGAATCGTGGCAGGCACCTTGTGATTTTCTGTCGTCGCAAAAATAAAGACCACATGTCCGGGCGGCTCTTCGAGTGTTTTTAAAAGCGCGTTGAAAGCCTCGCGCGTCAGCATGTGGACTTCGTCGATGATGTAAATTTTATATTTGGATGTGGCGGGCGCGAATTTGACATTTTCGCGCAGCTCGCGGATTTCGTCGATGCCGCGGTTGGATGCGCCGTCGATTTCGCGCACATCCATCGATGTGCCGTCCGTAATTTCCCGGCAATTCGGGCATTGATTGCATGGGGTTGCCGTCGGCCCTTGTTCGCAATTAAGTGATTTGGCAAGAATCCGGGCGATGGAGGTTTTGCCGACGCCGCGCGGCCCGGAAAACAAAAAAGCATGGCCTACGCGCCCCTGGCCGATGGCATTGGCCAGCGTGCGGACGACATGTTCCTGACCGGCAACATCGTCGAATTTCTGCGGGCGAAATTTTCGGGCTATAACCAGATATTCCAAGCGAACCTCAGTGCGTGGGTTTTAACCGTGAAATCATAAAGGTGACCGGGTTGACCGCAACACACGACGGGATTTGCTACCGCTGCTTCCTTCCGGACCTGACGGGGTTCGCAAGCCTTCGTTGTACGGGACCCGGCCATATTAAATTAACTTTCGGGATGACTCTTAATGGATAAATCAGCAGGAATCAACTTAAATTTTGAAAGATGGCGGAGAGTGGGGGATTCGAACCCCCGTAGGAGCTTGTGGCCCCTAAATCGATTTCGAGTCGATCCCGTTACGACCACTTCGGTAACTCTCCGGTTTTTCAATGATCGGGAAAACGACAGAGACGTTGTCGGAACAACGTCTCTAAAGTTGTTATAAATGGCGGAGAGAGCGGGATTCGAACCCGCGGTACACCTTTGTGGGCGTACACACGATTTCCAGTCGTGCTCCTTCGGCCACTCAGACATCTCTCCGCTTTTGGTATTGAGTTTAACTTCTTATTATTGAAGTAATATTTAAAGAGCGGCCCCTGCAGGCATACAATCAATTCCGTGCAACCCTTTTTCAGCGATGCGCTTCAATCAGGTGCAGAAAGGGCTCTTACTCTCTTTTGCTTAAAAAATCTACTCAAAATTTCCCCACACTCCTGCCGTAAAATCCCTTCAGTGATTTCAAGCTGATGATTCAACCGCTGATCAGTCAATAAATTGTACAGAGAAACCACTGCGCCGCTTTTCGGGTCGCGCGCCCCGAATATGACGCGTTTGATCCGGGCCTGCAAAATCGCACCGGCGCACATCGCACAGGGTTCCAGCGTGACGAAAAGTTCCGCTCCGGTCAGCCGGTAATTGCCCGTTTTTTCACAAGCATCACGGATAGCCAGCATTTCCGCATGCGCCGACGGGTCGGCTCGTTTAATAGGGGCATTATGAGCCCGTGCAATAACGTCTCCGTTTAGCACCACAACGGCGCCCACCGGGGCTTCATCTTCGTCGAAAGCCCGGGCTGCTTCATCCAGGGCCATATTCATGTAGTTGGTGTCAGTCAGCATCAATGACTCTTTCTTTCGTGTCGAATGTCACATTCCGGCTATCATATTGTTGATTTTGAGGCAAATGCCGTATATGATTTTGAATGATGGATTCAAAGAAATTATTTCTGTGGCCTATTGTCATCTCCCTGGTTGGGCATGTGGCGCTCATCGCCGTAAGCTCGCTGGTGGATTTGCGCGAAAATGTCAAAGCCGCGGAAGTTTTTTCGGTCCGGATTGCCCAGTCCGAACCGGTGTCGGAACCGAAAAAAGAAGAAAAGAAAACAGAAGAGCAAAAGCCTGTTAATCCTCCGGAAGCAAAGGCCCTCCAGCCGGACTCAGGGAAGGAGGACACGGTTGATCTCGGGTCGTCCGATGTAAAATACGCGGATTATCTGGCGGGTGTGAAAAAAAAGATTCTGCGCCGGTGGATTCCTTCGGATGTCTACCGGAAAAACGAAAAAGGCGTTGTCGTCATCCTGATGTCGATTAATGCAGACGGATCTCTGGCGTACCTGACGACAACGACATCGTCCGGTATGCCCGATTTAGATCGCGATACGCTCGATGTTATTTCTGCGGCTGCGCCCTTTCATCCGCTGCCCCGCCAGTATGACCTGTCACGTCTCCATATTACCGCGTCTTTCCGTTACGGAATAACTCCATAGGTTCAGGGTTCAAGGACCAAGGTACAAGGTCAAAGGCTGAAGGAAAATAAAAGGGGCGGATGCAGCCTGAACTGCACACGCCCCTAATATCAGTTTTATATTATGCCTTTACCTTGATCCTTGTACCTTGGACCTTGTACCTTCGGTCTTCGGTCTTCAGTCTTCAGTCTTCAACCTGATTCCCTCTATCTCCGCCGCCGCTCTTCGTAATTGTTCGGCGATCCGGGTCTGTTTGTCCGCCGGAAGCGCCTGAAGCCTGGCTGTTTTGGCGTTCAAGTCGGCCAGTGAAACCATCAAGCCGGATAACAGTGCGGGAAAATCAATTTCAGGTTTCGCCATGGGCGGAAGCTTTACGGCTTCAACAGGCGCACCGGCCTGCAGGCGAATCTCTTCCAGATATTCCGGAATATCCACAACAAAACCGAGTTTGGCCCGAATCAGATCTGCCAGATGCTGCTGCGCGGAATATTCTCCATGGACCAGAAACACCTGCATCCCCCTGGTCTGGAATTGGCCAACCCAGTCGAGGAGCTGATCCTGACCGGCATGCGCGGAAAAACCGTTGATGGTGAAGATTTTTGCGGCCACGGCGATTTCTTCGTTAAAAATGCGGATTTTTTTTGCGCCGTCAACAATTTTTCGGCCCGGTGTGCCTTCCGCCTGAAATCCCACAAAAACAACGCTGGCCCCCGGACGCCACAGGTTATGACGCAGGTGATGTTTGATTCGGCCGGCGTTGGCCATGCCGCTGGCGGATATGACAATCGCCGCTTCTTTCGTTTCGTTGATCGCAATAGAATCCTCGGTGGATGTGGATAAACGCAAATTAGGCAGACGCAGCGGGTCTTCGCCGTTTTTCAGCAAGACCTGCGTTTCGCTGTCCAGGTATGAAGCATACCGCCGGAAAATTTCCGTGGCTTTAATCGCCAGCGGGCTGTCCAGATAAATCGGCATGTCTTTGGGCAGGCGCCCGTCGCGGAAAAGAAGGTGGAGAGAATAAAGAATTTCCTGCGTTCTTTCCACGGCGAAAGCGGGAATCACGACTTTTTCCCGATTGCGATAACTGTATTGAATCGCTTGGGCCAGTTCATCTAAGCTTTCCTGCTCGCCTTTGTGATTGCGGTTGCCATAGGTTGATTCCATAAAAAGGTAATCCGCCTGATGCATTGAGCTGGGGTCTTTCATCAGCAACTGATTGGGACGGCCGATGTCTCCCGAGAAAACCAGTTTGAGTGTCCGGCCGTTTTCTTCGATAAAAAGTTCTACCATCGCCGCGCCCAGAATATGGCCTGCATCCTGAAAGCGGACGCCGATGCCGTCCGCGGGTTTAAAAATTTCATCGTACTTCATCGGCTTGATCAATGGCGCCACCGCTTCGGCGTCTTTCGTCGTATAAAGCGCAACTGCGTCTGTCCTCAATCCGGTGCGCTGCATTCTTTTATTTTTCGAGGCGGCTTCCACCTCCTGAATATGCGCGCTGTCCAGAAGAAGAATCTTCAGCAAGTCGCCCGTAGGCTCTGTAGCGTAAATAGGGCCAGAAAAACCGGAATTGACGATACGGGGCAGAAGTCCCGAGTGGTCAATATGGGCGTGTGTAATAATAAAGAAGTCAATTTTACCCGGATTGTAAGGATCCATATCCAGGTTGCGTTTTTCGATCTGATCAGATCCCTGATGCATGCCGCAGTCGATGGCGAATCGCGCGCGATCAGTTTCCACAATATAACAGGAGCCGGTCACCGTGCGGGCGGCGCCGAGAAATTTAATTTTCATGAAAAATCCTTGAAAAAAAAGGTTCAAGGTTCAAGGAGCAAGGTTCAAGGTTAATGGAAAATTTCATCTATTAAACCTTTAAAACTACCTTAATCCATGTACCCTTTACCTTGTTCCTTGTGCCTTGTGCCTTGAACCTGGTCTTTTATTCTTTCCCTGATTTTTTGAGCTTCTTGGCTTCTTTTTTTTCTTTTGCTGTTTTAGCCGGTTTCTTCTTTTCGTCTTTTTTCACATCTTTGGATTTTGCCATAATTTCATCCTCCATTAAAAAAATTAAATAAAAGGCGGACGGATTCTTCCGTCCCTCCGAACATACCTTCAGCCTTCAGTCTTCAGTCTTAAACCCTTTTCCCTACATCTTCCCTTCACTCAGCAGGCTTCGCTGTATGTTCATAATTGCTTTCCCCAGGGCTGCTTCAAATGACTTATCATGATATCTGAATTCAACACTGACAAACTGAATATTTCTGTTCGTTGCTTTTTCATCAGCCTCGCGAACATGGCGAACCACGGCATCAACATTAAAGATTTCCCGCCCAATGACAAGTTTGAATTTCACTTTATCTCTTTCCTGAAAGCAATACCGGCGCGGGTAAGTAAACTTCGCACCGCCAATTGAAATATCCAGCAGACTGACTTTCTGTTCTTCAATAAACAGGCAGACATCGGCATTGGACGGCGGTTGAACGCGGAAATACATGCGGAAATCAGTTGACTCAAGCTCATCCGTTTTCCGGCAACGCCATGCGTCAACCATATTCCCGGAAGATATTTCATAATTGTGAATGATATCCATCAATTCAGCATAAAAACCAAATCGAAGAAGCCGATCTTTCCTGAGGACCAAAAAAGTCATCAACGCCCGGCGGCCGCTAAAGAGAGGGGACAACGGGGGAGATGTTTGCGACATAATAACTATTTTTTTATCGCAGTCATAAATGACCGCCTTCAGATGATGGGCATTGGGTTGATTAAGTTCATTTTCGAAAACAATATCCAATGTCAGACCGGCTCTAATCTCTGGTTTACGCATGATCAACATCCGTTTCCCATCCCTGGTTTTTGTGTGGCTAGTTAATACCAAAATATTCCTTAAAAAAAAAGAATAAAGAAAAGGCTATGGGCTATAGGCTATGGGCCAGAGGCTATAGGCCATAGGTTTTCTATACCCATCGCCTATCGCCTGTGTTTCTATTGTCTGACATTCACACTCTGTGTGTGTTAAAAACAACACGCTATTGGCAATCCAATAGAAATTTTGGCCAAATTGTGATTTCAATCACACATGACGTGGTAAAATTTAACACACATCCTATATTGATTTCACCACACCCGTCAAGCTCGAAAATAAAAATATAGATAGTATATCCGGTCACTTACCTTTATCTTTTCTTTATAAATTTTTTTCACCCCGAAATCACTTTGTCACATCTTTATTTTTCTTAGCAGAAAAAAAGCGCATTTTCAAAAATGGCACCGGAGTTGCTAAAAGAAAGGCAAGCGCGACAGGCAAAGATTGCCGAAGAAATAAGTATTGACACATCCGGCGGGACGATGCTAGTTTTCGCGCCGTATATCCTGCGGAAAGGTTCAATTGCAGGATATGCAATGGAAGTATGGAGGTTGCCTTTTTCAAGAAATGCCCGTTTTGAGAAGAAGGCGGAAATATTTCAACCCTAACTAAAACTTAGGAGGAGAAAATGAAGAGATTTTGGTTAGTTTTGCTGTCACTGGGGTTAATCGCAGCCTTCAGTACAGCGGCGATGGCCGTTGACGTAAAGGTCAGCGGCGAGTTTTTTGTAGCAGGCGCATACCTGGATAAGACCGCTCTGATTAAAGATACAGGTACGTCTTCAGCATTGTATTATCAGAGACTGCGCCTGAGAGCAGACTTAGTGGTATCTCCGGGCCTGACCCTGACAACCCGTGCAGACATCCTGGACAGACAGTGGGGCGCAGCAAGATCAGCCTCATCTTCGTCGACCTACAATACAGCTACGAGTGTTGTAACGACGACCAGCGCACCGAACATGTATGATTCAGCAGGAACCCGCGCTGAAAATGAAAACATCGCCTTTGACTGGGCGTATTTGACCTACGTCTCCCCGATCGGTATGTTTGCGGTTGGTGCGCAGAATGACTATGCCTGGGGTACCGTATTCGGCGACAGATCCAAGCCGTCCCTCAAAATTACGTGGACCGGCCTCTTTGGACCCGTAGCTGTTGGCGCTCAGATTGCACAGGAAGTTGAAGGAAGCCGTTCGGCCATCAATGTAACAGGTGTTCAGGATGCTGACGCAGCAGGTTTCATTGCGTTTGCCAAATACAGCTTCAAAGCCGGTGCGGCGGGCTACCTGTTCCGCTGGAACCGTAATGCTTCAAACAAAACAACCGCTATTGGTTTAACGGTTAACACGTTCAGCCATTGCCCGTATTTCCAGGTGAAATTAGGCCCCGTGGCTCTGGAAGGTGAAGCCAACTACACGCATGGTAGCTACGATTACAACCATGCCGCAGCTAATCCGACAGCCCAGATTGACAGTTTCATGGCATACTTGAATGCCAACGCGAATTTCGGCATCGCTTATGTCGGCGGTACGTTCGCGTTCTTAAACGGCCAGATCAACCCTGATGAATACGGTACCTCACCCAACTTAAATGCAACCAGAAGAACAGGTATCCTGACCGGTGGTATCGACTGGAATCCCATGCTGATCCTCTGGAACTATGAACGTTCGTATCAGTTCGGCGCTTTGAATGGTGCCGGAACGGCAACCAATATCGCCGATGGCACCGCCTCCACCGGTATGTCGAACGCGTGGTTCTTCCAGGTCAAAGGTGGTGTGAAACCGGTTGAAAAACTGGACATCAACCTGGCTGTTTCTTATGCCAACGCCGTTGTGAAACCCGCAGGCTATCTGTACAATGACTACGGTTGGGAAATTGATGCAACCGCAACCTACAAAATAACCAACAACCTGTCCTACATGCTGGGCGGCGGTTACCTGTTCACCGGCAAGTACTTCAAAGCTAATGTCGACGGTGCTAACCTCCAGGACGACTACATGCTGATCAACAAGCTGACACTGACTTTCTAGTCTGTTAGACTGTAGACTGTTAGCCTGTTAGGCAAAAAAAGAGGCCCGGCGGAGAAATCCGCCGGGCTTTTTTATTCAGCAGGACATCTCTCAGAACAAGGGGTTTCAACCCCTTGCTTAGCCGTCTTTGCAGTTCCCCTGGACATTGAACGTAATATCATTCCATTGAATTCCGGCGGAAAAGAAAAAGAGCCAGAAGAAAATAAACGACGGAAAGAACCCACAAAAGCATCCATTCCCGCGCAACCTCTCTTAAGGCGCCTCCCATTTGTCCGATCATCAGAAACCCGTTGATTCCAGCCGTGCTGGGAATCAGCATACCCGGATAAAGCAACCATCCCGGCATGGCCTCCGGCGGCCAGGGAAAACCCGAAACCAACAGAATGGGCAGCGACGTAAACGCCACCACCAAGATGGACATCTCCCGGCTTTTAAACCAGCGGGAGACGGCCAGGCCCAGAAAGATGGTGGCCAGAAGAAACGGCACAATGAAAATCATCAGGTCCAGCGGATTCCCGCGTCGGGCAAAATTAAACACGGCAGGAACCATCTGGAACAAGTAAAGAGAATGGAAAAAATAAATACTGAAGTAAGCGCCCGTTTTTCCGAGAACCTCCGCCATGCCGGAAACCTGTCGCGCCTGTGCTGCACCAGCACTTTCGCGGCGCGTTCCGGCTAGCATGCAGATGCCGATGAGAAGCGTCTGCTGCATCAGGGCCACCAGAGAAAACTGAACGACAAACGTGGCGTAACCGCCGGCCGGATTAAAAAGCGGGAAAGCCGCGGCCTGCACGGGCGCGCGCAGCGCCAGAGCCTGACTCTGGGTTGCGCCCTTCGCCTGCAGCCGCCGAACCTCCACACCGGCGGAAAGTGTCCGGACCACCTGCGTGCAGCCCAGCATCACCTGCCGGTATGTCAGAAAATAACTGGCGTCGCCGTAGAGAGCAACCGTGGCCTGCTCCCTGCGGAGCACCTGTTTTTCAAAGCCGGCGGGGATGACCATGATGCCATGAACCTCCCGATTGAAAAAAGCGTTTTTCGCCGTTTCCATATCCCCGAAGCGAGCGGCGACCACCATGTTTTCATGAGCATCCAGCATGCGGACCAGCTTTCGGCTCATGGCCGAATGGTCGCCATCGACAACCGCCACGGGGATCTCCCGCAGCACCTCCGGCAGATAAGGAAGTGAATAAAAAAACGGATAAATGACGATGGCGCCGAAAAAAATCAGTACAACGCCTGCGTCTGTGAAAATAGACCGATATTCGTCCATCCAGATTTTAAAAACGCCCCTCATAGCCGCCCCCGGTAGCGCTCGTCAGGCATAATTTTTTTCAGCCGTAAAATTACAGGCAGAGGAAGGAGCAGAATAAAAAGACACAAAACCATTATGGACGGCCAGGAAACGGCGCTCGAGGCTCCCCGGACGGACTGGTCAATGAGAATTTTACCGTAATACGTCAAAGGCAAAACAGATGACCAGAGCTTGCCGAAAAAAGACATGGCCTCCACGGGAAAATTGACGCCGGTGAAAGCAAAAGCCGGCACGGAATAGAAAGCGGCGAAACTCAGACTCAGCCGCAAGTTGCCGGTTGCGGCCACAAACAGAAAACCGAGGAACTGATAAGCCAGGATCATAAGAAAGGTCGCGCAGGCCAGCAAAGCAATGCTGCCCCGAAGGGGAACTTCCAGCAAAGTAAACGTCACAGCCAGCATGATCAAACCGGTCAGGAAAAAGATCAGCGTATAGGGAAGCATTTTCCCCAGCGCCGCTTTTGCAGCGCTGCCCCCTGCCATTTCCAGCCACTCGCCTGCGGTGCCTTCTTTAAACTCCACTCCCGCACAGTAGGCCGTCAGCATGAGAACGAAAATCTGCAGCATCGTCGGCATCAGAGCGCAAGCCAGAAAAAAGCGGTAGTTCATAAACGGGTTGAACAGAACATGCGTGTCCAGCCGGATGGCGTCGCCTACCGTCACCGTTATGCCGGCCCGGTTGTTTTCCCGGACAAGCCCGGCGGCCAGGGCATCGACGGTTCTGTAGAAATCCTGGGAAATCATGCTGCCCGGCGTTAACAACTGCATGTTGTAGTAGCAGAGAATCTTCGGGGCTTTTTTGCGCAGGGCGTTATGTTCCAGATTCGCCGGGATGACAATGAGCGCGTACCCCCGGCGGCCGGTAAGCAGTTTGCGCCCCTCCTCCACATCCTGTGCCCGATGCGCAATTTTGATGGATGGGGCGGCAGCCAACATGCGGATAAAACGATGCGAGAGAGAGGAATTGTCCTGATCGCAGACAATCACCGGCAGACTCCGGGGCGAGCCGGCATCAAACAACGCCCATAAGAAAAAAAAGACGGCAACCGGAAGAATCAGCGCAAAAAGAAGGTAAACCGGGCGGGACGAGATCCGCCGCCATTCCCGGTGGACAGTTGCCAGGAAGCCTGATTGACTCATGATGCCCGCCTCATTTCTTCACCGGGATTGTGTTGACTCCCCTCTTTGCTAAGAGACTGTGTCGGAATGAACAGGGAGCACTCCATAAGTCTTTTTAATGTCCCCCGCTGGCGGGGGTAGGGGGTGGATGTTTTTGTTATCTTCATAATTACAATAAGTTGCACCTTGTGACGTTTGAATCCACCTCCGTCACTTCGTGACGCCTCCGCCGGGAGACTGTGTCGCAATGTCATTGCGAAGCAGCGAAGCGACTGAAGCAATCTCATAAGTAGCTGAATACACGGGATTGCCACGACGCCTGAGAGGCGTCTCGCAATGACCATTCTGTATTACGACACAGTCTCCGGCGGAGGACACTAAAGTCCTTTGCAACGCAGTTTCTAAAGAGAGGGATGGGGGGAATTTTTTTATGTCTTCCATCCTGCTGAAAAATCCCCCTGAATCCCCCTTTAAAAAAGGGGGACTGAAACGGCTCGCAACCGATCTTGCTGAAGTCCCATTTCCCGCTACGCTTGTGCATTACCGAAAGTCTTTCCGGCTGCCGCTGACTTTTTTCCACAGTGCGATGGCGCTCATGCCGGGCCGGATGGACGGCAGACTCTTTTCCGGACGGGCATGTATTTCAAAAGTCTTGAGATCAAAATCGCCCGTGGTTTTGGTGGCCTTCCAGATTGCAAAATCGCCCAGGGCGCTGACGTAAACGACTTTCAGAGGAACCGCCTTTTCTTTCAGAGCGGGGATGTCGGCTTTCAGGGTATCTCCTGTTTTCAATCCGGCCAGCATGTCTTCGCGCACATGGAAGACCATCCAGAAATCAGAAGAATCCAGAATCCGCACAACCGGGTAGCCGGCGCTGATCATTTCGCCGGTTTCAGCCAGCACATCGACCACCTCCCCGTCGATCGGAGCAACCAGCCGGGTTTCTCCATAATAGGCGCTCACTTCAGAAACGACATTGGCCGCCTGCTCCGCCAGTGCGCCGGCAGCCGCCTTATCCTCCGATCTCGCCCCTTTTTCCGCCATGCTGCACACGGCCAGGGCGGCTTCAGCCTGCTTTCCGGCGGCATCCGCGTTGGCTTTGGCTTCATCATGCTTCTGAGCGGAAACCACGCCGTCGGCATAGAGCCGGGCAATGCGGTTGTAAGTCTTTTCCGCCAGATCCGCCGCGACCTGCGCGCGCTGCCAGTTTGATCGCGCGGCGCTGATTTCTTCCACCCGCGCGCCCCGATCCGCTTTTTCCTTTTGAGAGGCGGCCATGCGGCCCGCAGCCTTGGCCTGGCCCAGTTTCGCCTGGATTTCCGGGCTGGAAAGCTCCACCAGCAACTGCCCTTTGCGGACGCGATCACCCTTTTTAACGTGAACGGTCAGAATGCGTCCGGGAATTTTTCCCGCAACGTTGATATATCTGGCTTCGACTTCCCCCTGAATCGTCAGAGGCGCCGGATTTAGAAAAAACCAGGCGGTATATCCCACAAGACCCGCCGCGACGAGCAGACTCGCCGCAATCAGAAAGTTTCGATACATCTTTTTCAATGGCTCACCTCCACATGACCGTTTTTCCGATAAGTGTCGTATAAATCACTCTGTCCGCTGGCCTCCAGAAGTCTGGCCAGCGCGACATCGTATTCATAGACGGCCTGAAGTTTTTCGATTTTTATTTTCGAGGCATTCAGTTCGGCGTCCACAACATCCAGGGACGTCGCCATCCCTTCATCGAACGCCCGCTTGCGGATCCGCAAATACTCCTGCGACAGCGCCGTTGCCGTTTTCAGCGTTTCGTAACGCTCTCCGGCTTTGGTCAGTTCCTGATATTGCAGCAAAACGAGCGTGTCGATCTTGTCGCGGGCATCCGAGGCTATTTCTTCCACCCGCCGTTCCTGAGATTTCGCCGCCTGAACTTTATGGTAACGGGCCAAACCGTCAAAGAGCATAAAATTCACGCTGACGCCGACGGCCCACTTGGGCGTCGGAATATCGATATTGCAGTTGTCGATTTCCCGTGTGCCGAAGAGCGCAACCTGCGGGGCATACGTTCCGATTTCCTTTAGAACCCCCTGATGCGCCATGCCTTTGCGGGCGGCAATTTCCCCCAGCACCGGATTGCGCATCCGCGCCTGCTCCCGGAAGGCGGAAAGAGGCTCCACCGCTGAATTGATAAAAAGCGGTGATATCGGCGCAACCGGTTCGGAAGAAGACAAAAGGCGGGTTAAAGCCGTCTGCGAAAGTTCACGGTCATGAACCGACTTGAGGTGCTGGCGTTTGGCCTCGGCCAGGGCTACTTCCGCATGAAGCCTTTCCACACGCGCGATCATGCCGTTATCTTCCATTTTCCTGGCGTGTTCGTAATGGATTCCCATCGCTTCGACAACTTCCCGGCGCACCGCTTCCACATCCATTGCCAGTTGCAGGCCGAAATAAAATCTCACCAGCTCGCTGACCAGCGCGGCGTGCGTCGTTCTTGTTTTTTCTTTAGCCGCTTTGAGTTTTTCATCGGCCGCGCGGTTGGCGGCCAGAATGCGGCCGCCGGTAAAAATCGGCCAGGTGGCGTCAATACCGGCTCGCCAGAAATGATCCCCCGCCATCTGCTTTTCAAAAGAGGGAAGCCGGCTGTTGATCGCGGCGGCAACGGCATTTCCCACGGCAGGCGATTGAGACAGGTAGGTTGCCGTGATCCGGTTGGCCCCGATGATGGCTTCACGGACTTCATTGAGCTCCAGTTTCAGGGGATCATCCATCTGCGTGTACAGGCCCGAAATCGATACCCTGGGTAAAAACAGACTCCGGGCTGCGTATTTCTCGTAGGTAGCCTGTTGTTCCTCCAGGCGCGCGGCGCTGAGCGTGTTGTTGTTTTTTTTCATAAGATTGAGAGCCTGGCTGAAATCCAGCGACGCCCCGAAAACCGGGTTTAGAAAAACCGCATGAAAAGCCAGACAGAGAAACAGAAGAATGATCCGTCGAGTTCCGGTTTTCAAATCCAACATCATGGTCACATCCTTTTTTATTCTGCCGGTAAAAACCGGGACAACATAAAAAGCATGAGCCGTGCCAACGGGTATAATTATAATTATTAAATGAATACAATAACTTGACTATGTCACCGGAAAATATTCGCCTGGGCGATATTTTCATATTGAAAAGAATCTTTTCAAAATGATAATGAGTCTGGAGCTAGAAAAATGTGCTGGGGGATTTATATGCGGGCCGAAGATTTAAAACGATCCAATATGTTTAGTGTGGACGAAAAAACAGGATTTCCTCTGCTGGAATCAAACCGTGTTTTCATTATCGGCCAGACGGGGCTGGCGAGGATGCGCAGCGATCTCCTGTGCAGCATGGACCGTGAGCGAATGGGCGCCATCTATTTTCGTTACGGCTATGAAACAGGGATCAGCCTGGCCCTTGTTATCCGGGAACATTACCATCTGGACACGCCTGAAGAATACCTGCGGGCCTGCGGTGTTTTGATGACGATGGCCGGAGCGGCCAATGTCGATTTTCAGGAGATACAGTTTGATTCCGAAGGGCGCCTGGTCCGATGCGCAGGAATGTGGCGCAATTCCATTGAAGCCCAACTGGCCCGGGCCGCCGGCGAAGAAAATCCGAATCCTTTTTGCACTATTCTGGAAGGCATGATGAGCGGCTATACCAGCGCGATGTTCGGTTCTGAATTTCTGTTTCGGGAAATGACGTGTGAAGGGCGCGGGGAAGAGCATTGCACTTTCGAGGGGAGACAGCTTAGCGACTGGGGAACGGAAATTGAAACGCAGCACAAAATGACCATTCTCAATAACCTGGAAGAGGAGATGGCCCGTCTGCAGGCCGCATTGCTTGCCGCCCGGGAAAATATGGAACGGCAGGCCTCTGAAATACGAGACCTGAAGCAAAGGATCAGCGTCCGGAGCGAACCGGGCATCGTCTGCCGCAGCAACGCCTTCGCCCGGATTCTGACCATGGCCTCCAAGGTGGCCCAAAGCCGGTCAACCGTGCTTTTGCAGGGAGAAAGCGGTACGGGCAAGGAAATCATCGCCCGCTTTATTCACGATCATTCCGACTCTGCTCAGGAACCGTTTCTCGCCATCAATTGTGCGGCGCTCCCCGCGCACCTTCTGGAGTCGGAACTGTTCGGCCATAAGAAAGGATCTTTTACCGGCGCGGAAAACGACAAGCGGGGACTTTTTATCCAGGCAGGCAAAGGAACGCTTCTGCTCGATGAAATCGGCGAAATGCCGCTCGAATTGCAGGCCAAGCTCCTGCGCGCCATCCAGCAAAAAGAAGTCCGTCCGGTCGGCGGCCTTCATGATTTGCCGGTGCAGGCCCGGATGATAGCCGCCGCCAATCGGGATTTAAAAAGCATGGTGGCGGAAGGACGCTTCCGGGAAGATCTTTTTTTCCGCCTGTCCGTTTTCCCCATCACAATACCGCCGCTTCGGGATCGCCGAGAAGATATTCTTCCGCTGGCCCGCCATTTCTTATCCCGCCTGAAACCTGATCATCCCGGGTTTTCATCCAGGGCCGTCCGTCTGATGGAGGTTTATAACTGGCCGGGCAATGTCCGGGAATTGGAAAACTGGGTGGAATATGCTCTTATTCTTGCTCCTGATGAACGGATACTGCCGGAGCACCTCCCGCTCACTGACGACCCAAAAAAACGCGACCTCCTGCTGTTGCTTGCAACCGACATGCCCACCTGTGAGGTACTGGAAAAGCGGTATATCCGTCATGTTCTGGAGCACACGGACAACAACAAGTCCGAGGCGGCGCGTATTTTAGGCATCGGCGTCAGCACCCTCTGGCGCAGAGAAAAGAAGCCGAAGCAGGGTGTCTGACCGGCATATGCAAAAAATATTTTACTTCAAACCCGGAAATGTGTTAGTCGCTGAGTCACGTTCGTCATCCGGGGCACGTCCCTGAAGAAAACGTTAATCCTTTTTATATCAGTGGGAGGCAGACATGAAAAAGTTTGGATTGATTTTTTTGCTGTTCGGGTTAACTCTGGTTTTCAGTACCGCCGCAGGAGCGGTCGATGTGAAAATCAGCGGCGAATATTATGCGGCCGGCATGTATCTGGATCGCACAACGCTGAAAAAAGACGTCGCCAGTGAAGGCCCAAGTACAGCCTTCTTTTTTCAGCGGTTGCGCGTTTTAACGGATTTTAACATTTCACCCGGCCTGAAACTGATTACTCGCTTTGACGCCCTGGAACGTTCCTGGGGAGCGACAAGATCCGCCACCACCTCATCAAGTTACAACTCAGCCACGGGAGTGATAACCACCTCCAGCGCATCTTATGATACGGCATCTTCCGGCACCAGGGCCGAAAACGAAAACATCGCCCTCGACTGGGCGTATATCCATTATGTCTCGCCTGTGGGTTTGTTTCGCGTCGGATTTATGAATGACAATGCCTGGGGAACGGTTTTCGCAGACGGCGCAACGCCCAAAGGTAAAATCATGTGGAGTTATACTCAGGGATCGTGGCTGGTCACCCTGGGCGTTGTTAAAATGTTCTACGACAAAAGCTATTCGGTGGTCAACAGCACCACGACGGCATCCGATGTGGATAACGATAAGTATGTCGCGGCGGTAAAATATACCTGGAAAAGCGGCGAAACGGGGCTGCTCGGCGCTGTCGGGCGTGATTCCACAACCCGGCCGGCGAACAATTATAAAGCGCTGTTTTATGCTTTAATGCCTTATGCCAGCGCCCAGGTGGGGCCCGTGAAACTTCAGGCGGAACTCAATTACTTCTGGGGCAAATGGCAAATCTACGAAACATCGCAAACCGATCTGGATATGACCGCTCTTCTCGCCTGGGTTGATGCCACGGCGGATTTCGGTAAATTTTACGTGGGCGGCAGCATTGCTTATGTTTCCGGCGATGATCCCGGATCAACCGATAAGATCGAAGCCAACAGCCTCCTCGTCAACGGCGGACGCGACTGGAACCCCTGCCTGATTCTCTTCAACAATGACTTGACTTACTGGGCCGGTAATCAGGTCGGGCATAACCCCAGTTCAGGTCTGGCGCCCACGCCTGTCGCCCCCAATCCCTATGGTTTCAGCAACGGTCCCATGGCCAACGCCTGGTTTCTCCAGGGGCGGGCGGGTGTGAAACCCACTGATAAATTAGATATCATGGCTTCCGTGGCCTTTGCCAGCGCCGATAAAAAACCAACCGCAGATTGGCTCTACAATGACTATGGTTATGAAGTCGATGTGACCGCCTCTTACAAGATTACCAATAATCTCTCTTATATGCTGGGAGCCGGTTACCTGTTTACCGGTAAATATTTCAAAGGAACGGCGGAAAACCAGAACGTCCGCGACAACTATTTACTGATCAACAAGCTGACGCTTACGTTTTAGGCTGAAGGCTGAAGGCTGAAGGCTGAAGGCTGAAGGCTGAAGGCTGAAGGCTGAAGGCTGAAGGCTGAAGGCTGAAGGCTGAAGGCTGAAGGCTGAAGGCTGAAGGCTGAAGGCTGAAGGCTGAAAAGCCCGGCGAGGCAACCCGCCGGGCTTTTCATTCACCATTCACTATCCACCATCCACTATTTTTTCTTCCCCACAATCACGGCTTTGTATTTTTTCTTCAGCCGGTCAAATTCGCTGTAGACGAGTTTTTCACGGTTTTCATTATCCACCCGCGCTTTGACATCATCATAGACCTCTTTCAATGCCATCTGTTTGGCCGGAATATAATCATCCATTCGCACGACATGAAAGCCGAACGGCGTCAAAAACGGTTTGCTCAATTCACCCTTTTTCATTTTGAAAACCGGCCCGGAAAATTCGGGAACCATCTGTTCAGCCTGAAACAATCCCAGATCGCCGCCCTTACTTTTGTTTTCCTTATCATCGGAATATTTTTCCGCAAGCTTTTCAAAATCTCCTCCGGCAACCAGCTCTTCATAAACCTTATCTGCTTTGGCTCTGGCACGGGCGGCATCTTCCGGTTTTGCATCCGGTTTGGATTCAATAAGAATATGCCGCGCCCGCACATAGGCCGGCGTCACAAATTCCTCTTTGTATTTCTCGTAGAAATCCTTGACTTCCGCTTCTGTCGGCGCCGGAAGCAGTTTTATTTTTGCGTTCATGTATTCCTGAAGCAAAATGGAATCTGTCGTGTCGTTGATTCGGTTGGCCACTCTTTTTGTTTTATCCATCTTCCGGGCCCTGGCTTCAGCTCCGACGATCTTGATTTGAATCAGGCTTTCCAGATAATTTTGCATTTGTCCGTGATCTTTCAGTTGTTCCTGCATTTCCGGGGACATGGCTTTGATACGAAGATCAACATCCTCTTTTGTAATAACCTGATTGCCCCATCGAGCCACAATATCACCTTCGGACGGGCCGGCTGCGCGTCCCACCCCGACTGAACCCGCCAGCGTAATAACGCCAATGATCATAATGAACAGCAAGCGTAACTCAAATCCATTTGATGAAATCTTTTTACCCATGATCCTTCTCCTTAAAGTTTTTTACTGATTGATGTCCATGACGTATCCGGAGAATAAAACCGGCACGAGTTGCGATTTAACATAATCACTCCCGGAAGAGAATAAAAAATTTTTTCAAGATTTTCCTTAAACAGCCGAATATGTATCATTAATTATTAACCGAAAATATCCGTCAATTTACTTGACACGAATAACCGTTTTCATATAGAAACCGGCATATTTGTAAAAAATACACGGACGTATGGATTTATGAATAAGCTGCTTCAACAGGATAATTTCAAGTCAGATTTACCGACGCTCTTTCTATTTTTTCTGCCAACAGAAATTCTTTTCGAGGGAACGAAAACATGACAGCCGAAACGATCAAAACTGTTTATGGTGTAATTCTTTTTCTGGCCGTAATCGTTGCAACATGGATTGTTGTCGTCACCTGGCGGTGGCGGCGGGTTCCGGGGTCTTCGCCGCTGATGGTTCAGATGATCGGAGAAGGTTTCTGGACGCTTTGCTACGCACTCTCCTTATTCTCCTTTATTCATCCGGCAACCGAACCTTTTTTCTGGACCAAGCTCATGTTTTTGGGCGTCGTCATGGTGCCCGCGGGCTTCCTGGTATGGACGGCGCGTTACACCAAAAAAGACGGCTGGATCAATAAATGGATGATTGCCCTTCTGTGCATTGAGCCGGTCCTGTTTAATGTAATCGTCTGGACGGATCACTGGCACCATTTGTTTTCCGGAAACTACGTTGCGACCGGGAAGCTGGGTGTCGCCTTTAATCTTCACACACTTTATTCCTATATTCTGCTGCTCATCGGCGCCGTCATGCTGGTTATTCACTGGCTGCAAGTCCCGCCCGCATACAAAAAGCAGGGACTCTGGGTGATTCTGGGCCTGATTGTTTCCGCCATGGCCAATATTCTGACCGTTGTCATGCTGCCGATCCTGAAACTGGATTTTTCACCGATGGGGTTTCTGATCGCCGGCGTTACCTTCACCTACGCCCAGTTGCGTCACCGGCTGTTTGACATCATGCCGGTTGCCCGGCATACAATTGTGGACGGCATGCACGAAGGCGTTGTCGTGCTCGACAATGATAATCGCGTCATCGATATGAACCCCGCCGCCCAGAAAATGATGGGCCTCTCGATTCGTCAGGTCATGGGTCAGTTGGCAACGTCGACCTCGCCGGCCTGGCATGAAATTGACCGTAAAACCGAGGGGCAATCCGAAGCAAACATCGAAATTTATTTGGGCGAAGGAGAAGAAAGACGGCATATTGATTTGACCGTCACGGTCATGATCGACAAACGCGGCCAGACCGGCGGCCGGCTGGCTATTTTCCGGGACATCACGCACCTGAGAAAAATTGAAGGCGACCTTCGGGAATCCAACAAAGAATTAATGCGGAAGATAGAAGAAATCGAAGCTCTGCAGGAGCAGTTGCGTCAGCAGGCCATTCATGATCCGCTCACAGGCCTGTACAACCGCCGTTTTCTCGAAGAAACCCTGGGCCGCGAACTGGCGCAGGCCCAACGGGCCAATGAACCCATGAGCATTGCCATGATCGATATCGACTGTTTCAAGAGCATTAATGACACTTACGGTCACGGGGTCGGCGACCTGTTCCTCATCGCCCTGGGCGACATGCTTGAGCAGAAAACGCGCGCCGGCGACGTGGCCTGCCGCTTCGGCGGCGAAGAATTTATCGTCGTCATGCCGGCAGCGCCCCTGGAAGTGGCGGCGCAGCGCATCAATGAATTCCGTCAATGTTTCAATACCGTAAAAATCGATGTCGCGGGAAAGTCCGTCAGCGCAACGTTTTCCGCCGGCGTGGCGGGGTACCCGCTCCACGGCATGGATGAAAAAACGATTATCTCCGAGGCGGACCGCGCCTTATACGCCGCCAAAGAGGCCGGCCGCAACCGCGTGATCGTTGCGTTGAAGGAATACGCATGACATGAAGACTAAAGGCGTTCACGAAAGTTCGTCCTCCTCCGGAAACACATCCACCACTCAACATCAGCGCACCGGAATCACTTTATTGATTCTGGTGTGCTTTTTTCTCTCAGGGGCGACCGCGCTGATTTATGAAATCCTCTGGATGCGTCTGATCTCCCGAATTCTCGGCGGCGCGCCGTTTGCCGTCAGCACCATTTTAGTCGTGTTCATGGGCGGGCTGGGCATCGGCAGTTTGCTGGCCGGCCGCAAAGTCGATGGAATCGAACATTCCCGGCTGATTCGGGTTTACGGTTTTCTGGAACTGGGCATCGGCCTCTACGCCCTGTGCGTTCCCCTTTTACTTTGGCTCATCAAATGGGTTTATATCGCCTCTTACGACCGCCTTTTTGAATACACCCTTTTTTACAATCTGCTGATTTTTGCAGGCGCCCTGACGGTTTTATGCCTCCCCGCCATCTGCATGGGAGCGACGCTGCCCATCCTGTGCCGGTTTTATGTGGAAAGCCTCGATGAGCTGGGAACCCATTCCGGCCGCCTCTATGGCCTGAACACCATCGGCGGCGCGGCGGGATCGCTGATCTGCGGCTTCTGGCTGATCGCGGCGTTCGGCGTTTACGGCGCGATGCTTGCCGCCGTCTGCATCAATATCGCCATCGGCCTGGCCTGCACCCGGGCAGGGAAAAACACACAGACCTTCCGATCCGCACCGGCGACATCAAAATCATCGAATGAAAATGGACAGCCGCCATCACCTGAAGCGAGAGTTTTGCATAACTACGCAAAACCTCTGCTGCCGGCGACGGAGAAATCATCCCTTCCGCCTTCTCACCGCACCGGCGCACTGGTCATCTTTGCCGTGTCCGGTTTTTGCGCCATGGCCTACGAAGTTCTCTGGACCAAACTCCTCGGGCTGATGATCGGGCCGACCACTTATTCTTTTACCATCGTGCTGGTTACATTCATCGTGGGACTGGCTCTGGGCAACATGGTGTTCGGCCTGTGGGCGGACCGCACCCGCAATGTTTTCCGGCTGCTTGTTCTCACCCAGGCCGTAGCCGCGCTCTCCGCGCTGGGCGTAAGCCAGTTGATGGGGCAAAGCCAGCTTTTTTTCGCCAAACTGCTTTATACCTTTTCCGATTCGTTTGCCCTTCAGAGCCTGACCAAGGCGCTGACGCTTTTTGCCTTTATGATGATTCCGACGTTTTTTCTGGGCGCCTGTTTTCCGCTGGCCATTAAAATCTACACACAGTCTATTTCTCGCGTGGGCAACGCCATCGGCGTGGCCTATGCCGTCAACACCGCCGGCGCGGTAGCCGGATCATTTCTGGCCGGATTTGTACTGATTCCGTTTCTGGGCAAGGAACTGTCTCTGGGCGTTGTGACAGGCGTTCAAATCTCGACAGCCTTGATCGTGGGTTTGTTCGCATGGTCCGACAAAGAAAAGGGAAGGATACTCCGGCGCGGCGCGATGGCTTTGGCGCTGTGCATGGGTGTTTTGCTTTGCATTTTCCTTCCATCATGGAATCGCCTGACACTGGCTACGGGCAAGTATCACCGTTTTGAAGAGCTGCGGATAATCGAGCTGGTCGCAAGCGGGCCCGGTTGGTTGAAAAGCCTGTTTTGCGGCGCCCGGATGCTGGCCGACGCTGAAACAGGAAAACTCGTTTACTACGGCGACGGCATCGGTGGATTCACCACGGTTTTAAAATATCCCGGACCGGCAGGCGATGTGGAATATTCCATGGCCAACAGCGGCAAAATGGACGCCTCCTCGCGGGGAGATATGAAAACTCAGACCCTGCTGGCGCATTTTCCGATGCTTTTTTCGCAGAATGCCAAAACCGTCATGGTGCTTGGACTGGCCAGCGGCATCACGGCCGGCGAAATTCTTCATTACCCTATCGATCAGATGGACGTGATCGACATCAACGATCGCGTTTTTGAAGGCGCGGCTTTTTTCAACCCCTGGAACAACGGCGTACTTACGAATTCCAAAACCCGCCTGATTGTCCAGGACGGCATGGCGCATCTGACGCTTTCACAAAACAAATACGATGTGATTATTTCCGAACCGTCCAATCCCTGGATGGCCGGCATGGCCACATTGTTTACACACGATTTCTTCAGCCTCGCCCGGGAACGACTTTCCGACAACGGCATTTATGTGCAGTGGTTTCACTGCTATCAGATGGACTGGAACACGTTTGCCCTGGTGGGGCGGACGTTTGCAGAAGTCTTTCCCCGCTCGATTCTGCTGACTGCGGAACCCGCCGGCCTGGGGCGCGATTATCTCTTCGTCGGCTTTAAAGGCGCAAAAGGGCTGGATATGCAGCAGGCTCGCGCCAATATTGTTTATACGCGCAAATCGGCCAATATCCGTCTGGCTTATCCGGAATTGTTTTATCGCCTGATTGTGGCTGAAGATTTAAAAACGCTTTTCGGAACAGGACTTATCAACCATGATAACCGGCCGTATCTGGAATATGCGGCGCCCAAACTGATGTATGGCGGAGAAGCGGTTCAGCAGGGCATTCTGCGTCAGCTCACGGCCGGACGAACGCTGTCGCCCGCAACCGCGGCAGGCTTTGATCAAGTAGTCCGGAATGAAAAAGCCCGCGTTGATTTTGCCGACTATGCGCTGTCCGTTTATTCCCCCTTTCCAAAGATGGTTGATGAAAAAGCGCTCAGCGCAGGCGAGCGCACCCGCTACGCCCGGATGATCAACGCCTATTGCGCGCATAATCTTCTGGAGGGCGACATCGTGGCCGATCCTGCGCTTTTAAAAAGCTGCCGCGCCGCGCAAATCGCTTCCATCGAAAAAACATTGCCTGCCGCGCCGGATGCGGCGCTTTCATATTATTTTCTGGGACGACTTTATCAGGACGCGGGAAAACCCGATCAGGCGCTGATGCACTATGCAAAATCGATCCAGCTCAAAGGGACGGATGCGGACCGGTATAACGATTATGGAAATCTGCTGGCCGAACAGGGACGCCAGGCCGAGGCGCGCAAACAATTCAGCCGGGCGCTCTCTCTGCGGCCGAGTTTCCTTCTGGCAACGGGCAATATGGCTTATTCTTATTTAAAGGATGAACAGCTTGACCAGGCTGCCGACTACTTCCGCAGGACTCTGGCGCTTCGGCCCGATCTGGCGGAATCCCATTACAATCTGGGGCTGATTGCCTTTAAAAAGAACCGTGAACGGCAGGCCGCAGCCCACCTGCGCGACGCCCTGGACATCAATCCCGACCTGCCGGAGGCGCAACGATCGCTGGCGTTGATCCTGGCTACAAGCCGCGACGCATCGCTTGCGGATCCGTCATCCGCTGTCCGTTACGCGCTAAAGGCCAATGAAATCACCTCCGGAAGCCAGTCTCTTTATCTGGCAACTCTCGCCGTGGCCCAGGCTGCCGCGGGCGATCCCGCGGGGGCTAAAACCGCCGTCCGGGCAGCCCGGCTTGCACGGACGCAAAACGATCCTGAAGCCATGGAAATTTTACGCAAATATTTAAAATAGGCAGGTTTTCAAATCGATCAGCGAAAATGTGTTGACATCCAATTTCAACCGCATTATAGTCACCCCCGCTTGAAAACCGGGCCATCCGGTCGGGCAAACTGCTTCAGGTCTTACTGGGGAATCGTTCAATGGTAGGACACCGGACTCTGACTCCGTCAATCAAGGTTCGAATCCTTGTTCCCCAGCCAAATTAATCACTTAAATAAATTTCGGTTAAATGCCTTTCTTTTGCATCGATA
This sequence comes from Smithellaceae bacterium, assembly GCA_963682105.1. Classification (GTDB taxonomy): domain Bacteria; phylum Desulfobacterota; class Syntrophia; order Syntrophales; family Smithellaceae; genus UBA8904. Next base: position 3,317,680 of record OY821638.1, on the reverse strand, counting down.
TTCATTTTTTCTTTGTGGATGGATGCAGCACAGGACTTTCATAAAAAATCCCCCAAGATTTTGATTTGATAACCGATATAATAATTATGCAGCCGTGATGCGTGTTTGGAAGTCAGCAAAATGTCGATCGCGAGAAATATCCGGATAAAACCATTTCAGGACGGGAGGATAAGGATGAAAAATGGAGATACAAACATAAGAAATACCGAGAATGGATTTGTTGCTATTGAAAGAAGAAGCGAAAAACGGTTAGCGGATGAACATGAGTTGACCATCTCTGTTCTCTCAGGAGGAAGAAATCTTCCGAAAGATAAAATCATCCATACTTTATGCAAGGATATTTCACCCTCGGGCGTCCGCATTCAGTCTCACAGTTTTTTACCGGTCGACACACCCCTTACAGTCAAAGTTTTGTTAAAAAATCCACCGGAATTCATTACGGCTTTCGGAAAAGTAAGATGGATCAAAAGCCTCTTTGCCGATGAATTTTACGAGATGGGCCTGGAACTTTTCCATGCGCCGGGTTAAAAAATTGAACATTCGCCTGAAAGACTAAAAAAGGCAGAGCCTAACAGGGGCTCTGCCTTTTTGTTCGATTCATCCAATCTTCCGAATTTCTTACTTTTTATCCGCCATCTTCGCCCAGGAATCTCTCAGCGCCACGACGCGGTTGAAAACGGGTTTGCCTGGCTGACAGTCTTTTTCGTCGGCGCAGAAATAGCCCAGCCGTTCGAACTGATACTGCGCGCCGGGTTTGGCATCCTTCAGGCTGGATTCGACAAAACAGCCCGTTAAAACTTTCAGGGAATCGGGGTTCAGATACTGCAAAAATTCCGATTCGGCAGACGGGTCGGGAATAGTGAATAACCGGTCGTAGAGGCGCACTTCCGCCGACACCGCATGCTCTGCAGACACCCAGTGGATGACGCCCTGCACCTTGCGGCCGTCCGCCGGCGGCGCGTTGCGGGTGGCGGGATCATACGAGCAGTGGATTTCCACCACCTCGCCTTTTTCATTTTTCACCAGGCTTTCAAACTTGATGATGAACGAATTGCGCAGACGGACTTCCCGTCCCGGCGCCAGGCGATTGTATTTTTTAGGCGGATCTTCCAGAAAATCGTCACGCTCGATATAGAGCACGCGGGAGAACGGCGCCTGGCGCGTTCCCATCTCCGGTTTCTGCGGATGATTGGCGCATTCAAATTGTTCCGTCGAATTTTCCGGATAATTGTCGATGACCACTTTCAGCGGATTCAGGATGCACATCGCCCGCGGCGCGCGTTCGTTTAAATCCTCACGGACGCAATATTCCAGAAGCGCCACGTCAATCAGGTTGTCATTTTTAGCCACGCCGATTTCCGCGCAGAACTTGCGGATGGCCTCCGCCGTGTAGCCCCGACGGCGCATTCCCGAGACGGTGGGCATGCGCGGATCGTCCCAGCCCCGGACATAATTTTTCTGCACCAGTTCAATGAGCCTGCGCTTGCTTAAAACCGTATAACTCACACTGAGTCTTGCAAACTCAATTTGTTGCGGCCGGTTGCCGGAAATCAGCCGTTCGACAATCCAGTCATACAGTGGCCGGTTGTTTTCAAATTCCAGCGTGCAGATGGAGTGCGTGATGTTTTCCAGCGCGTCGGATAAACAATGGGCAAAATCGTACATCGGATAAATGATCCATTGATCGCCCGTCCGGTAGTGCGGTTCGCGTTTAATCCGGTATAAAACGGGATCGCGCATGACGATGTTGGGCGCGGCCATATCGATTTTGGCGCGCAGCGTGTGGCTGCCGTCGGCAAACTCGCCTTGCCGCATCCGGGCGAACAAATCGAGATTTTCTTCCACGGAGCGGTTGCGGTAAGGGCTTTCCGTCCCTGGTTCGGTAAACGATCCGCGATGCTCCCGCACCTCGTCGGCATTGAGGTCGCACACATACGCCTCGCCGCGCTTGATCAGTTCCACGGCAAAGCCGTAGAGCTTTTCAAAGTAATCAGAGGCGTAAAAAAGACGGTCCCCCCAGTCAAACCCCAGCCAGCGGACATCGCGGATAATCGACTCCACATATTCCATCGATTCCCCCGCCGGGTCCGTATCGTCAAGACGAAGATTGCAGGTTCCGTTATACTGCCGGGCCAGGCCGAAATTCAGGCATACGGATTTGGCATGCCCGATATGAATATACCCGTTGGGTTCGGGCGGAAAACGGGTGGCCACGCGCCCTGCGTGCTTCCCCGTGCGAAGGTGCTCGTCAATGATGTCGCGGATAAAATCGGTTGGAGCCGGTGTTGTCGGTTGTTCCATAATGTAAACTCCTTGCAATATATTTTAAGAAGGCTCGCCTTCCGTTATAATTTACGCGGCTGTGTCATGAAATGACGGATCAGGACATTCTATGCGGCACAACCCGGATGGGCGCTCGAAACGTCTCCGGAGAGATGACTATAAATAAAATCCGCTTATTGTCAACAGAATCATGAGGAGATGAAAGGTCCAAAATCCTTTCTCAGGCACCCCCGGTCGGACCATCCAGCACTGCACGAACCTTTTCGGCCAGCGCTTCCATGGAAAACGGTTTCTGCAGGAAATTGACGCCTTCGTCCAAAACCCCGTGATGAGCAATGACATTGTCCGTATAGCCGGACATGTACAGGCACTTGATGCCGGGAAAGATGGAACTGATCTTTTCGGCCAGCGCAGGCCCGTTCATTCCCGGCATGATGACATCCGTAATCAGCAGATGGATATTGCCCCGGTGCTCGTGGACGGCGGTAATCGCCTCGGCCGGCCGGGAAAAAGCGAGAACCGAATAGCCGAATTTTTGCAGCATCAGAGTGGCCATGGAAAGAATCACCGGCTCATCTTCCACCAGCAGGATGGTCTCATGGCCTTTGGAAAGCGCGGGAGATTCAACCGCCTTTTTTACATGCTCCACCGCATTTTTTTGCCTCGGCAGATAAACCCTGAAGGTTGTCCCCACCCCCGGCTCGCTGTAGACGTTGATAAAACCCCCGTTTTGCTTGACGATGCCGTATACCGTGGCCAGCCCCAGGCCCGTGCCCTTATTCGTTACTGATTTCGTGGAAAAGAAGGGCTCGAAGATTTTTTGGACCGTCTCTGCATCCATGCCGTGCCCGTTGTCGCTGACGGTCAGCACGACAAAATTCCCCGGAAAGCACTCCGGATTTCCCGCGCAATACGCTGCATCCACGGATGTGTTCCTGGTTTCAATGGTGATTCTGCCCACATCCGTGATGGCGTCGCGGGCGTTGATGCATAAGTTGACCAGAATTTGATCGATCTGGGACGGGTCCATCCGGACCGGGCACAATTCGGACGCCGGCATCCAGATCAGGTCGATGTCTTCACCGATCAGGATTCTCAGCATTTTGATCATTCCCTCGAGCACTTCGTTGAGATCGAGCACCCTCGGAACGGCGATCTGCTTGCGCGCGAAGGCCAGAAGCTGGCTGGTGAGTTCGGCGGAGCGCTGGGCCGCTTTCCGAATATCCTGAAGCCTTTTATACAGAGGCGAGGCGGTATCCATCTCGGTTAAGGCAATATCGGTGTTTCCGATAATCACCGCCAGCATGTTGTTGAAATCATGGGCGACGCCGCCGGCGAGCCTGCCGATGGATTCCATTTTCTGCGCCCGAAGAAGCTGTTCTTCCAGCTTTTTGCGCTCCGTAATGTCTTCCGAAATCCCCAGCAGATATTGCGGCTTGCCGGATTTATCCATAATCGGAATTTTCCGGGTATGAAAAATCCTTTTTTGATTGATATCCGTTTGGATAATCTCTTCGGGAATATCAATAATAGTGTTGGTGTCGAGCGCTTCGCGGTCCCTGGCCACGAAACCATCCGCTTCCTTCTTCGGGAAAATATCGTAATCGGTTTTTCCGAGCACCGTTTCCTGAATCGTTCCCTTGAGCTTATCACCGGCTTTGTTGAATCTCAAAAACCTCAACTCTTGAGCTTCCTTGACGAAAATCAGCATGGGAATATGCTCAATGATGGTGTTGAGAAATTCCTCGCTCGCCTCCAGATCCCGTATTCTCTTTATCAGTTCCTCATCAGTTGGTTTTTCCGCCATAACGACATGCTCCATTGCAACCGGCAAAGATCCGTCAGCATCCGATGGCTGATTTCAAAGTCGACATATTCATGTTGCCGCCGGACATGATCATAACGACTTTCTTCCCGGCCAGACGGTCTTTGATTTTAGCCGCCGCCATTAAAGACACGGCGCCTGCGGCCTCGGCCAGATTGTGCGTGATGGTCAGGGCCATGCGGATGCCTTCCCGGATTTCATCTTCGGTAAGCAGGATGACATCGTTAATCGTATCTTTGAGAATGACATACGGCAGTTGAAAAACGCTGCGGGCGGCCAGACCGTCGGCAATCGTATGGGCTTCATCGAGCGTCACGACTTCGCCTTTTTTCCAGGAGTTATAAAAGGACGGCGCGTTTTGCGGTTCCACGCCGATAATTTCCAGTTCGGGCTTGAAAGCGCGCATGGTCTTCACCAGAGACGCGCAGCCCGCGCCGCCGCCGATCGGGCAGATGACCGTATCGACATCCGGCAGGTCTTCGAGAATTTCCAGCCCCATCGTCGCCAGGCCGTTTAGAATCTCCGGCTCGTTGCCCTGCTGGACATAGTAATAACCGGCGCTGTCCACCAGCTCTTCACAATAGGACTGGGCATCATAGAAGTCCGCGCCGTGGATGATCAGTTCCGCGCCGTAACTTTCAATGATGCGGTTTATCTCCGGATTGTTGTTTTCCGGCACGACCACCGTGCAGGGGACCTGAAACCATTGCCCCGCCCAGGCCATGGCCAGACCGTGGTTGCCGCGGGTGGCCACCAGAATGCCGGCTTCCAGCTCTTCTTTGGACATATGATGGAAAAAATTCAGCGCGCCGCGAATCTTGAATGATCCGGTCGGATTGTGATTTTCATGTTTCACAAAGGCCTGGCACTCCAGGAGCCTTGAGAGCTCCGAGTAGTGGATCGTATTCGTCCGGTTGAGATAACGGTAGATGATCGTTTTGGCCATTAATGTATTGGTGGGATTAACTCGTTTGCTCAGCGCTTCGTATTTTTTCAGTATCATACATACCTCCTTATTCTTTCTGAATATCGCACGGCCGCGCCCATATTGGCCTGAACGACCGCCCGGCCCCGCTGCCCCCTGGTGTGTAAATCACCCGGGTTTGCCAGCACTTTTAAAATACCCTGCTGTAATTCACCTGCGTTCGCGATCCGGATGCCGGCGCCGGCCTGTTCCAGGAGCGTCGCTTCCTGCGTGAAATCTTCCATCGACGGACCATAGAAAATCACTTTTCCCCAGGCCGCCGCTTCCAGAATATTCTGGCCGCCTTTCGGCGCCAGCGATCCGCCGCAATAGACGACCGTCGCCAGTGAGTAGACTTTAAAGAGCTCGCCGATGACATCAACGACAAAGATCCTTTCGTATTGACGCATCTTGCCCGCGCGCATCTCAGTGGCGGTGATCATATCATTTAAATTCGCCTGGCGCAGCAGGGAAATGACATCGTTGGCCCGTTCAATATGGCGCGGAACGAGAATCAGTTTAAAATCAGGATAGGTTTTAAGCAACTCCTTGTAGACGTTAATAATAATCTCTTCCTCGCCGGCGTGCGTGCTTCCGGCCACGAGGATTTTTTCATCCGGCCGGATACCGAAACGGGTCATAATATCGTCATGCAGTTCGGGAGCCGCCATGGCCGCCAGTGCATCATACTTGGCGTTGCCCAGAACCTCTATCCGATCTTTGCTCATGCCCATCCGAATGATCCGCTTCGCATCGATATTCGTAATCATGCCGGCGGCGTCAACATTTTTGAGCGCCTGTTTCCAGAAAAAGCGGGTGCGGCGATATTTGGCAAAGGACCGGGGTGAAATCCGGCCGTTGACCATGATCACTTTAATGCCGCGCCTGCGGCAGGCCGCCAGAAAATTAGGCCAGAGCTCCGTTTCCACCAGAACAAAAACATCGGGGCGCGCCAGAGTGAGCATCCGGTTGACCGCAAAGGGAATATCCAGCGGAAAATAAATAAAGGCGTCCACGCCTTTCACCAGTCTATGGGCCATCCCCTGCCCCGTTTCCGTGGAAGTCGAAAAGATAATCCGCACGTCCGGTTCCTGCTTTTTGAGCGCGGCGACAACCGGCGCCGCGGCTGTCACTTCCCCAACCGACACCGCATGAATCCAGACGCGCCTTCCTGCCGGAAGATGTGCAAGAATTTGTTTCTGCCTGCCACCCAGCTTCTGGAGGAAGCTGTTGCGGTATTTGCCGGTGATCAGCATTTTCAGAAGGAAAAATAAAAGCCCCGGAATGGCAAAAATCAGCAAAAGAATATTATAAACCAGTCTCATGCGCGCATATTCAATTTTTTCCCCTTAGGTGTCAAGGAGAAAACAGGCTGATGGGCTGTAGACTATTAGTCCATTAGGGTTAATTTGAAGGGCGCAAAGCGCCCATCCGCTTATCCTAACAGTCTAACAGCCAACAGCCTGATAGCCTATTGATGTTGACAGGTCACAGCCTTTGGTATATCTGAAGGACACAACTTAAGGAGACCTTTCATGAAACTCATCGCTCCTTCGATTCTTTCCGCCGACGGCGGTAGACTGGCCGAAGAAATCAAAGCCGTGGAAAAAGCAGGCGCGGACTGGATTCACGTGGATGTTATGGACGGACACTTCGTCCCCAACATCACGATGGGACCGGGCCTGGTCGGCGCTTTACGCAAAGCGACTTCTCTGCCTTTTGACGTCCATTTGATGATTAAAAATCCCGATAACTACATTGAGGCGTTTGCCAATGCTGGCGCGGATTATATCACCGTCCACGTAGAGGCAACCAACCACCTGCACAGGACGATCGAGCTGATTAAAAAAACAGGCCGTAAAGCGGGGGTTTCCCTGAATCCGGCAACGCCGCTTATATCTATTGACGAAATTCTTCCGGATATTGATTTGCTGTTGATCATGTCGGTCAATCCCGGTTTCGGCGGTCAGAAATTTATCGAAAGTTCTCTCGCCAAGATCAGGCGGGCAAGCGCCATGGCCACGAGGCTTCCGAAAAAACCCCTTCTGGAAGTCGACGGCGGTGTGAATCTTCAAAATATAGCGTCCATTGCTCAAGCCGGTGCGGATGTCCTGGTTGCCGGAGCAGCCGTTTTCGGCGCAGGCGACTACACACAGACTATCGCTGCTCTTAAAGCGGGGACCAATAAAACCTAACGGGCTTGCCGCTGCAGGAGTTCTTCCATGGACTTCAAGGCCATGCGGGCCTGGGCAAAATCGGGCTTGATAACCTGGGCGCGGATCAAGTAAAAGCGGGCGGTTGGAATATCGTTTTGCCTCAGCAGGGCGATTGCCAGATTGTAATGGACGCCCGGATTACCGGGTTGCACATCCAACGCCCGGCGATAATAATCAATCGCCTCAATATCACGACCCTGCTTATCCAGATTAACGGCCAGATTATTCAACACGCGGAAATCGGCGGGCTTCGATTTAACCACGATTAAATAATGGGCGACAGCTTGCGCGCTTTGATTCTGGCCGGCCAGAAATTCGCCCAGCGCCTGATCGCCTCCACATGATCGGGATTCAATTCCAGCGCACGGTTTTCAACCTGCCGGAAGACCGCCAGCGTTAAAAAGGCCAGGGCCGCATAAATGAGCAAAATGTGTTTTCGGGACAGAGAACTGATAATTTTGGACATTACTGATTTCGGTCGCCTCCGTGCATCCGGGGATTCGTCAATACTCGGTTTGTTGAATGTGCTGTTTGGGTTCCGACATGCGGCCGGAGGTCAAGCAATCCGACCGCATGTTTTTTTACATCATCTCCTTCTATTTTTTACTGTAATCGTAAACTCCCCTGCCGGACTTTCGACCGAAATGGCCGGCGCGAACGAGCTTTCTCAAAAGCGGAGAGGGGCGGTATTTATCACCCAGTTCTTTTTGCAGGCCCTCCATGATTCTCAAAAGGGTATCCAGCCCAACCAGATCGGCCAGCGCCAGCGGTCCGATAGGGTGATTGCAACCCAGGATCATCCCCTTGTCGATGTCTTCCGGCGTCGCCAGCCCCTCATCCAGAACGAAAAACGCTTCGTTGAGCATCGTGCAAAGGATGCGGTTGACAACAAACGCCGGCGCTTCTTTGACGACAATCACTTCTTTGCCGATTTTTCCGCCCCACTCTTTTGCCGCAGTCAGTGTTTCAGAGGACGTCTGATGACAGCAGATGATTTCGAGCAGTTTCATGACGGGAACCGGATTGAAAAAATGCGTGCCGATCACCTTATCCGGTCTTTTGGTTACTGAAGCCATCTCCGTAATGCTCAGGCCTGAGGTATTGGTAAAAAAGAGGCAGTGTGAAGGAACAATTCCCTCGAGTTCTTCATAAACTTTTTTCTTCACATCCATCACTTCAATGACAACTTCCACCACCACATCCGCCCCGGCCGCCGCTTCTTTCATATCCAGCGTCGGTTTAATGCGCCCGAGAATGGTTTCCATCTGCTCTTTGGTGATCTTGCCTTTTTCAGCATCGCGGGCCAGATTCTTTTTGATCGTATTCATCCCGTTGTCGACAAACCGCTGTTCGATATCCCGCATCGTGACATCGAACCCCGCCGTTGCGCACACCTGAGCAATTCCATTACCCATCAGGCCTGCGCCCAACACACAAACCTTCTTAATGTCCATGATGACCTCCCAATCATAATATTCAGCGGCTGAAACCGCCCAAAACCGGCATTGAAGATAAAGGACGGTAACAGACCGGCAGCCTGCAAGTCAAGAAAAATGCCTGCGGCTTTTTTTGTTGAATAACCGGGGTCAGTATGTCAAAATTAAGCATGCATATTTTAATCGACGGCTATAATTTGATCCGGCAGTCGGTTGACTTCCGGCGGTCCGAGCGCCACAGTCTGGAGGCGGGGCGCAAGGCGCTCATCGATTGGCTGGCCGACTACCGGCGGCATAGAAACCACACGATCACCGTCGTATTTGACGGCTGGGTGTCCGGTTCCCCGCTGGAGGAGCGCGACTATTCGGCAGGCATCAACATCATATATTCGCCCCGGGGCGTCAAAGCCGACGATGTGATCAAACGAATCACCGCGTCCGCCGATGAAGAAATTCTGGTCGTGTCTTCCGACCGCGAGATCGCGTCTTTTGCCGTGCGCAGAGGCAAAGCGGCTTTGTCGTCTCTTGAATTCGAATCCACCGTTAACCGTCAGGCGGCATCAACGGATCACACCGATAAGATGGACAAGGACGATGAAGACGATGAGCGCCCGCCGCATAAAAAAGGCCCTTCCCGGCGGCTTTCACGCGCGCAAAAACAAGCGCTGTCCAAAATCCGAAAGCTTTAAAACTCAAAGAACAAAGATAACCATTTATCGCCCCCAATCTATACCGCGTGAGTCATCACGAATCTTTACATAAATTAAAGAAACTTATTGATATCCGGTCCCGTTTTTGTTAAAAAATAGCGTCTCAAAAAACCAGCACGAATAAATTAGCAAGCATTATACGTGCATGAACAACGGATTGATTATGCTGTACACATGCAAATTTTCTATTTTGAAAAGGAGAAAGATAATGAGCAAAAGCCCATATCTGAAGTTGCGCCTTCCGACCGTCATGTTGATTCTTTGTCTTTTCTTTCTTACCGTTTTAAGCGGCTGCGGCACGGGACCCGATACCACGTCATCATCCGGCAGTTCCTCCTCTTCATCGGGAAGCTCTGCAAGCAGCTCCACGGTTGCTTTGAATCTGTCATCCAGCGCCGTATCATACGGAACACCCATTACAGCAACCGCAACCTATAGAGATGCAAGCGGATCACCCGTCGCCAATGCAGTCATTACATTTGCCGCTTCCGGAAACCTTGTTACTTTTTCACCAACATCCGCGACAGCGCTAACCAATTCAAGCGGCGTAGCATCGGTTATCGTAAATTCGGCAAGCCTTGACTCTTCAGGCGCCGTCAGTATCACGGCATCTGCATCCGCGGCCTCTGGAACATCGACTTCAACCATTACCAGTTCGCCGGTCGGAATCAACGTTAACGGGGCGTCTGTAACCATTCATTCGCTGACCCTGGGCCAATCATCTATTTCCGCATACGGCAGCACCAGTGTCAGCGCGGTGGTATACATCAATGGTTCGCCCGCTACGGTTCCTATCTCCGTAGCATTTACTTCCCCTTGCACCGCAGGGAGCAAGGCTACTCTGACCACACCCGTCACCACGGTTTCCGGAACGGCAACCTCCACTTATACGGATAATAATTGCGCTTCTTCAACGGACTTGATAACGGCATCCGTTACAGGAGGAAATTCCGTAAACACAACAATTAATGTTGCGCTTCCGGCCGTCAATAACATCAAATTTCTTTCGGCGACACCATCCATCATCGGAACCAGTACGGCAGGAGCGGCGACTTTACCCAAGAACTCAGTCGTTAAATTTAAGGTCGTGGACAGCAATAACAACGGCAAATCAGGAGTCCTTGTAGATTTCAGCCTGGTGCCTTCCAGCGCCCCAGGCGGCATCACTCTCTCCCGAACTTCGGCTACATCAGACGCCAATGGAGAGGTCTCAACGACGGTGACCTCCGGGACAATCCCCACACCTGTCTGGATCGTGGCCAGCGTGCACAACACACCCACGATTCTGACTCAGTCGAACACATTGACGATTACAACCGGCCTGCCTACGCAAAGTTCTTTCTCTCTGAGTGTTCAGACCTATAATATTGAAGGCTGGCGGTATGACGGTATCACATCCAATTTGACCGTTATTGCTTCCGATCGTCTGGGCAACCCGTTGCCGGACGGAACGGCAATCAATTTTATTTCTGAAGGAGCTCAAATTTACCCGGCATCCTGCACAACAACCGGGGGAACCTGTTCGGTGACATTCAGAAGCGCTGATGAAAGACCGATTGATGGCCGGGTAACCATACTGGCCTATGCCCTGGGAGAAAAGAGTTTTATCGACATTAACGGAAACAATAGTTACGATGCGGGCGAAACATTCTATGATATCGGAGACCCGTATATTGATGCCAATGAAAATGCCCAATGGAATGCAGGAGAAGCTTTTATTCTTTCTAACGCACCGGGCGCATTAGCCTGTCAGACCCGTCCGGGTGGATCTGCACTGCCTGTCAGTTACTTAAGTGCACCGAGCAGACAAAATTCCTGCACTCAGGTCTGGGAGAATAATTATGTGCGCCGCAGCCGTGTCATCATTCTTTCAGACTCCGATCCTTTCTTAGACAAAGATACCGTATCTATGAATGGCTCCGACAAAAACTATTTTAGTTTCACACTGACGGATATCCATAACAATCCCATGCCGGCAGGAACAACCATTACTATAGGCGACAATCAAGTCTATTACACAGCTTTTGGTTCTTCAACAGCAACGAAAGCGGCGGTGGCGGTCAGCGGCGGATCGCCGGTCATCAACACCAATCAATTAGGCGGAACGCCGGTTGTAATGAGTATTGCAGGAGATTACTCCGCAGGAACACCGGTATCCCGCGTACAGGGATATGTGTATTTAAAATTTACAACGCCTCAAGGGTTGATCACGAGCATTCCAATTACCGTCACACCCTAATTGAAGATAAGAAAAAGCCGGCCTTGAGCCGGCTTTTTCTTTCCGATTTCATCTTTCACCGATCCTTATTTTCACCCGTCACTCTTCGTACAGGCTTTTATCAAAAACCTTTCCAGAAGAAGTTGTGGATCTGTGGCGGAGGATTTCATGCCCCGGTCGATGTCCACAAGATCATCGAGGTAACCAACCAGGATCGGATAAGAAAAGCGTTTGCAGTTGCGCAGCGCATTGAAAATGACAAAGGGATGCTTCCGCACCAGCACGTCGTCTTTGGGGGAAAAGTTTGCGGCCAGTTGATTGACGGCCGGATAAATGTTTTTTTGAAACCAGGCAAAATCCATCGCCGGGTTGATTTTGGGAAGCCTGCCGGAATTGAACAGCAGGGAAGCCTGCAACAGCAGACGGATTTCGCGGCTGATCATCGTCAAAATCATCAAATGATGCTCGCCCTGATCCAGTAAAGCTTTTAAAGCGACAAGCGCGGCCGCTGCATTTTTTTCGGCAAGCGCGTTGGTTAAATCAAAAATCGAATCGTCCTTCGTCTTCCCGACGACCAGTTCAACATCCTTCTCTTCGATGGCGGCGCGCCCGCCCACATAATTCATCAGTTTCTGCAGTTCGTTTAAGGAAGACCGAAGCTCAAAACCTGTTTTCCTGCCCAACGCCGTCCAGGCGGCTGGCGTCAGCGTTTTTTCATACCGGTCCAGCAGTTTCCGGGCTTCGGTTTTAAGTGTTTCTTTGGTTGCGGTTTCACCTTTGGCCGGCGCAAAGTGCAGAATAACGCCGTTTTGCTCGATCACCTTAAAAATTTTTTTCCTTTTATCCACCGCCTCAGCGGTAAGAATCAGGCAATTCCCTGCCGGAAGGCCCGAAGCTAGCAGCTTTTCAAATTGTTCCGACGGGTCGGCCCCGCTTTGCGCTGCGTTCGGGCGACCTGCACACAATTCAATAACTTTAGGCAGCCATTTGTGCCGGTCATCGCCCGCATCGCCTTCCACGGCGCTTCGCCACTGCTCGTCGGTAATCTTCTGCCAGCCTGCGCCCTGCATATCCTCCCAGGCAAAACCGGCTATTTTCAAAAAAGTCAGAAAGTAACGGACGGCCTTTTCCGAATAAGAATCCAGATTGGCGCGAATCTTATTCACCAGATCGCTTAAATTGTCTTTGGAATGAAAAAGTGTTGTGTTTTTTACGACAACAACTTTTCCGCCGCCCAGAAGCGACGGAGCCAACAGATGATCCTTCAGCAGGTCGAAATCGGCGTTTTCGCCGTCAACAACAAAAAGGCCGAAATCACGATCGGCTGTCGGTACGAGCACATCCAGGATTTGATTGAGCGCATCGTTCAGCAGATACTCTTCTTCGCCGAACAAAAGGTAACAGGGTGCAACCTTCCCTTTCTTCAGATCGGAGATTACTTTTTCCAAAGTCATATAGCTCTCTCGGAGAAGCGAATATCGCTCAGACGATTACATATTTTTTGATATGTTTGACGACTTCTTCAGGTTCATCGATGACCTGAATCATCTCCAGATCAGCGGGAGAAATCATTCCCTGATCCAGCATACTTTTTTTTAACCATTCCAGAAGGCCGTTCCAGTAATCACGGCCCATCAGAATCAGGGGGAAACTTTTAACTCTTTGCGTCTGAATCAGCGTCAGGGCTTCGAATAATTCATCCATGGTTCCGAAACCGCCCGGCATAATGACGTACGCCAGAGCGTATTTGATGAACATGACTTTGCGGATAAAGAAATACTTATATTCAATATGAAGATTGGCGTAGGGATTTGGCTTTTGCTCAAAAGGCAATTTGATGTTCAACCCTATCGATCTTCCGCCGGCTTCTGCTGCGCCTTTATTGGCCGCTTCCATGATGCCGGGACCTCCGCCGGTGATTACACTGAAGCCGTTTTCCGCCAGAGTCCGGCCGAGCTTTTCGGCAACCTGATAGTACTCATCGCCAGGCCTGGTCCGGGCAGAGCCGAAGATTGTAACGGCATTATGGACTTTTGACAAAGACTCGATGGAATCGACGAATTCCGCCATGATGCGGAATACCCGCCATGATTCTACTACAGAAAGAGAATCAAGCATGTATTGTTTATCATCCATTTGATAATCCTCCGCCGCCAATAAATAGAAAACAACAGGTCACCTGTGACGGTTTTCCTGTCGAGTATGGAACAAGGAGTTTCACTCCTTGTTCCGGCGATATACATTTTCAACCAGTAAAAGGCAAATAATGAAACGACCGACTAGTTGCTGCGGCGGCGTTGCACCTTGGCCAGTCTGCGGCGGGCTTCGATGGTTTTTCTCTTCTTCTTGACCGATGGCTTTTCATACGCCCGGCGGACTTTCAACTCTTTAAACAGTCCGCTTTTCGACAGTTTATTTTTCAAAATTTTAAGGGCTTTCTCGACATCGTTATCAATAACTTTTACTTCCAATTCTCTTCCTCCTCATTAATAATGACATATACGTAAACATACTGAAACTAAACATAAAAAAAGGGCAGCACGACGCCTGCCTGATAAAGCTGCGCCGTCAACTACCCTCATTCACGATAAATTTTAAATCACGCTCCTCGCTTGGAAACCAGCATCCGGAAGGTTGGTAAAACTAACTTTTCCATTCTAATTTCCAACGGTTACCCGTACACAATTTTCCGTCCGCAACAGCGCCCGGAATTTAATCGCCTGGCGTTTTAAGCAGCGACGCCTGCATATAAGCGATTTGGAACAAAATTGCAACTAAAATAAATTGTTATTATTGTTGCCCAATTGAATCTACTTAACGGAACTCCTGTTTTCCCGTTTCCAAAGCCAGGCGTCGCTTTTATATTTTTCGACCAGTCGAGTACTCAATTTTCTTTCGGACGGTGTTAGTGTTCCGCACTCCAGATCAATCCCCAGTTCCTCGATGAACCCCTTTTTTAAAACATCGCACAACGTCTCCGCCGAAACAGGTGTGGGCAGCAATTCATTGACGGCGGCAACAGAGCTTCTGAGTTTTACCGATTGCTCGGGCGTGGGGGACGTAAGGATTAAAGAGGCTGAAAGCGAAGGGTCAAATGTCATGAGCAATGCGCCGTGCTGCAGAAAACCCCCGCGCGTTCGCGTTTGCGCGCTTCCGCAGATTTTTCTGCCGTCGGATAGAAGTTCATTCCCCGATGGCATTGAAAAACAGCACGACAGCAAATCCGGCTCTTTCGCCGTCAAGCCCTTTACAACCGGAGCCAGACAGGCGGAAATGCCCAGGTAAGACAATCCCCGTGCAAGACAGAGGCTGATGATTTCATAAGTTTCGGAGATGCGATCGGGAAATATTTTTTCAGAATGTCCGGCGACCAGGGAATAGGTGACTTCATCGCCGTGATAAACCGCTTTTCCTCCGGTCAGCCTGCGGACGACATCGACGCCGGAGACTCGACATTGTTGAAAATTGATTTCGTTTTCAAGGTCCTGAAAGTAACCGATGGAAACTGCGGTTGGGCGCCAGCCGTAAAAACGTAACGTTGGCGGGCTTTGATTTCTGATTGTCTCGGAATAAATGGCCTCATCGACAGCCATGTTCTCAAAGGCATTGTTTGTCCGGTAGTCGAGCACCCGCCATCGCATATAAAAACGTCAGTCTGTTTCCTGCGACATGATGAAATCGTGATAGCCTGCGGCATCCAGAAGATCATCCAGTTGCTCCATGTCGTCCATTTCGATGACGACCAGCCAGCCGGTATCATGAGGGTCGCTGTTAATAATGCCGATATCGTCATTGATATCTTCATTCACGCTGACAATCGTACCGCTGAGGCAGGAAATGAGATCCACAACAGCTTTGGTGGATTCAATGGAACCGAAAGCTTCATCGCGTTCCACATAGTTATCAATTTCAGGAAACTCAATAGACAGGATTTCTCCCAGACTTTCCTGAGCATAGTCGGTAATTCCGAGCGTGGCCATATCTCCGTCAACCCGCACCCAAATGTGCTCGCGACTGTAAAGAAGGTCTTCTGGAAATACTTTCATAAAATTACAACCTCTGTTTTATTTACTCTATGATAAGAAGCTCTTTATTCATTTTTGTGATTATTTCGCAACTTTTTTCTTTGACGACCACCGTATCTTCGATCCGGATTCCCCAAAGGCCGGGGTAGTAAACTCCCGGTTCTATCGTAACCACCATGCCGGGCTTCAGCATATCCGGCGAATTCGGCGCCAGTCGCGGCGGTTCATGAACCTCCAGGCCCACACCATGGCCGGTTCCATGAACGAAATAGGGATTATATTTTTCGCCCAGGATGTCGCGAACCAAAGCATCTACATCCACTGCGGATATCCCCGCCCTGACCAGGTCAATGGCTTCGTCGTGAGCCCGTTGAACCGCACGATAAGCATTTTTTTGAACCTCTGTCAATTCCCCAAATGCAAAAGTACACGTTTCATCGGAGCAGTAGCCATTATACTTCACGCCGAAATCAATCACGACAAAATCACCGTACTGAAATTTTCGACGGGTTGGTTTGGCATGGGGAAGCGCAGAGTTTTCACCGGCCGCGACAATTGTGTCAAAGGCAATCTGCTGAGCGCCCGCCCGGCGCGCCAGAATTTCCAGTTGCAGGGCCGCTTCTTCTTCCGTCCAACCTGGCTTGATTTCGCGGGCGAGTGCGGCTATCGCCTCCGAGCCGATAGCCGCCGCCTTTTTCATGGCGGCCATTTCGTCGCTGTCCTTACAGGCTCTCAGAAATCGGAGCTGATCCGTCAGGGCGACAAGATTTCGATTTTTCAGTCTTCCGCTCAGATCATTGTAGGTTTCAACGGTAACGGTCGAAGCTTCAAATCCGATGGCGCTAAGCCCCATTTGAGCAACCGTCTGTTCAAGCCCCTGCATTTTGCTTTGATACTGAACAACCGATATCTCCCGGGCTTCCGCCTGCGCCTGCGTGGTGTAGCGGCCGTCCACAAGCAAAACCGCGTGGTCGGCGCTTACGACCAGAGCGCCGTCACTGCCGGAAAATCCGCACAAATAGCGTATGTTACTGAGATCGGTAAAAATGATGCCGTCAATTTGAAAACCGGATATTTTATTTTGAAGAGCCCGAATCGGCCGCATACGGAAATTATCGCTCAACGGCCGCATCCTTTTTCATTTTCTGAATATTAGCCAGCCAGGCCGACAGGACATTGATGACATGCGCATCTTTGAGTTCGTCCGACTTTGACAGCCGGCCAAAGACCTCGAACAACTCACCAAATTTTTTTTCCAGTTCAAATAGCGTGGATTTTGATTGATCGACAAGCCGGACGGCGCGCAACGCTTCGGCGGACAGTTCATCCGGTCCATATGCCGCCTGCAATACCTTAAGCCGCTCCTCAGCGAGGACAAGCGCGCCGGCAAATAACTTTTTCCCCAGCAAATCATTGAAATGGGCTACATCATTACGATCATCTTTCATAACACAGACAGATTCATAGCAGAAATTGAGATTTTTTATTAACGCAAAACACCGAATAAATTAATTTCATCAACAACAGGTGATTAATCCAGCGTTTGAAGGTACTCGAGTGCCTTTTGCGCAAATGGCGACTGAGGCGCAAGTTTAACAACTTGCTGAAAAGATTTTTTCGCGTTCGGGCTATCCTGTATTTTTAAATAACATTCAGCCAGGAAAAAATGGGCATCCAGAAGATTCGCGTTGAGCGTCACGGCCTTTTTCAAATGGTCTATCGCGCTGACCAGATCATTTTTCTTGATGTAAGCCAGACCGATGTTCTTTTCAATCTGAGGCTGCAAAACCGATGTTCGGTCCTGCCTTAAGGCCTGATTATATTTGGACAGGGCCATATCGTAATTTTTCAGATTATAGTATGCCCATCCTGAATTATACAATGCCAGCGAAGGCGTTACGTATAAATAATTTTTCAGCGCGTTATCGAAACAGGCAATGGCCTTCTCCCATTCCCCCCTGTCCATATATAAGACGCCTAAATAGTTGTGCGCTTCGGAATAATCATTTCTTAAGGAAACGGCTTTTTGCATCTTTTCCATGGCCGGCTGTGTTAAGCCGCGCCCATTATAGGCAATGCCTAAATAATAATTGATCTCCGGATCATTGGGCGAGTATTTATCCGCCTCCAGCAATTCTTTGAGTGCGCCAAGATATTGCCCGGCTTCGATCAGTGCTTTACCTTTTTTCATGTAAGCATTGGCCTGATCCCGATGCCAGGGAGAAAGGGTGCAGGATAAAACGAATATCAGACAAAATAAAATGCTTAAATAGAGAAAAGGTTTAATCTTCATGAAAAATAAACTCGAAAAAAATATGGGCTATTCAAATTACATCGATAAAAATCCCTCTTCATGCACTCCAGGCGCATGAAGAGGGATTTTTTTAAATCAAATTATTCCCGGCGACGGCATTGATCCAGATTGTTGTATTGCTTAACGCATTCATCTTCGATATACCCCGACCCGGACAAGATCTTGGGTGTAACAAAAATCATCAACTGCCTTTTCTCCTGGCTTAAATTTTCGGTTTTAAACAGCCACCCCAATACGGGAATTTTATAAAGCCAGGGCACGCCGCTTACAATTTTGTCTTCCTGATCGCGGGCTACGCCGCCGATGACGACTGTATCTCCGTCCTGTACAACGATTTTGGATTCGACTTCGTTCTTGCGGATAGGGGGATTGCCCTGAAGTTTTTCACCCTGGGCATAATCCGGCGTATCGTTGGTCGCTTTGATTTCCATGGAGATACGGCCTTCATCCGTGATTTTGGGTTTGACCTCCAGTCTCAAAACCGCTTCTTTAAATGTAACGGTTGCGGGTGAGTTTCCGGATGCCGGCGTCACATAGGGGACTTCATCACCCTGTTTGATGACAGCCTTAACATTATCCATCGTCACGACCTTGGGTGATGAGATGACCTTGCCTTGAGTCGTTGCTTCTAATGCCTGCAACTGCATTTCTATGAAACCGCGTGCATTGCCAAAAACAAGACCGAAAGTGGGTCCAAGTATACTGGAGGGGAGATTGACGGCTGCCGTCGTTAAAGGATCGGTAGTCCCTGCTTTAGTCCAACCAATTTCAGACGGGTAAGTGAATGTTGAAGCATTGGATTGAGTCAGAGGATTGGTTCCGGCATAGGTGCCTAATCCGTACGATCCGACAGATTGATTATTACCGTAGCCCCATTGAATGCCAAGATTCCGGACAAACTCTTCGGAAGCTTCCACAATCTTCGCTTCAATGAGAATCTGACGTAATTTGCCTTTTTCCACCAGAACTTGAAGTTCTTTGGCCTTTCGATCTTCTTCCGCTTTGCTTTGTTCCGCTTCCGCCTCTTTCTTATCTTTTTCGTCTTTCTTCTTCTTTTCGAGGGTCATAACTGTAATGACTTCGCCCATCGGTTGCTGAACCAAGCCGTGAACTTTCAAGATGGCCTCTAACGCCTGACTCCAGGGAACATTTTTCATGGACAGGGAAACATTACCTTTAACATCATCGCCTGAAACAATGCTTGTGTTTCCGTATTCGGCCATCAGTCTTAAAACACTTTTGATATCGGCATCCTGAAAATCAAGGGATATAATTCTATCCGTATAGCGGCTGCCGGCTTCCCGGCGGGGTGATTTCTTAATCTCGGGTTCACTCGCCGCATCTTCCCTCTGATTTTTCAAAACCACTTTTGCCGGCGACGTAAGTTTCGCTTCCATTCCGGATATGTTGAAATCGATCAGAACGGTTTTCCCTTCCTGTCGAATGGAATAGGGTACGCTTTCCTTCAGGTAAACCGTCAAATTAACCCACTGTTTGCCGCCGACTGTCTGCTGCTGAGCCTTTATGCCGGTGACATTGAGTAATTGTCCTTTACCTAACACGTGACGCATACTGTCCGGGACAAACAAATTTTCGAGTTTGATGAGTAAACTATTATCGGCTTGAATGGAGGGGGGCGCAAGCAGAGGTTGTTCGGAAACAATCAGAGACACCCGTTCCCGGCCTTTCGATTTTTCAAAAAGAACATTTTCCAGGTACCCCACATTGGTGGACTCTTTTTTCACTCCGGCACCCTTTTTTTGATCTGCGCTTGAATCCGCGACCATTCCCGGCCCGCATAAGAAAATCCAAAGAATAATGAAAACAGGAATTATTTTGGATAAATAGTTTTTCATGATCTTACCTCATTATATATTTTTGCGCAGTTTCAAAACAATTCTTTTAATTTTCTTACCGTCCAACTCATCCACAGTCATACGGTCCGTCAAAATATCCGTTACTTTCCCATCGTGAAGGCCGATTCTTGTTCCTATAAAAACCGGATAGTATTTTTTAGCGGAATCCTCAACCACGGCGACTCTGCGCGCCTGGTCTCCGACAATTCCAACCAGTTTAAAACTTTCCACTTCCGCTCTCTGAAGAGGGAAAATGGAATCTTTTTTGGTTTCCTTTTCTTTCTTGACGGCGGCAATTTCGATATCCACAAAAGGCCGGAAAGGATCCGGCTTTCCTAATGGATTGTAGTTATAAACATTTTCAGGAGTTTGATCCACTGGCGCCAATGCAGACGCCTTGGCGTCCGGCTGAGAAATCCCCGGCTTTGCAGGTTGTGCCTGAGCAACAGGTTGCGCCTGGGGAACCACAGGCTTCACCTTAGGGGCAGGTTTTACCTGGGTAACAGGTTTTACTGCTTCCGCACCGTACACGGATAGCGCCGATGCAAAAAGCATCAACAGACTGAAGACAAGGATAAGATTATTTTTTTTCATTTTTCTTTTCACTTGTTTGTTCTTTTTTATCCACAAACATATAGGTCTTTACCAAACAGGTCGTTGTAATGACATAACCCCGCCCTTTAACATCTTTTCGATCTCCCATGGTAATATCAGAAATATTGACAATTCGAGGCAGCTTGGCGACTTTTTCAAAGAAATGAACCGTATTCTGAAAATTTCCCATCACCGTCACTTTCACCGGTATCTCTTCATAGAACGGTTCCGGCTCAGCTTCTTTTTTACTCCCCGGCTTTTTTTCCGCCCCAGGCACCGCAGGTGGAGGAGCTTGCGCTTGCGGTTGCGCCACTTTCTGTTGTGCCTCCGCTCTCTGATCGGAAGGCTTCATCATGGAAGACACTTTTGCAGGCTGTGCCGAGTCCGGTTTCTCCAGATTTTTTGGAACAGCCGCTTTCGGCTCGAACAATAAGAATTCAATGCCCGCATCTCTGCCTGCTGAAGCAACGGAATGAAAGAGGCCGGGAATTTCCTTCTGATCGGGAAGTTTCAACAATGCTATTTTATAATTTTCCGAAAGTTGAGCAACTTCAGCCTTGTATCTGTCAAGTTGCAGTACAATTTTTTCTTTTTGTTTAATCTGGCCTTGAATTTCCTGATACTCGGTTTCCAGCTTCGATTTTTTGGCCAGAACATCCGACAAAAAATACATATAGTACAAATAGCCGATGATCAGAACAAATCCAATAGCAATCAAGGCTTTGGCCTGAGTAGACAATTTATTTATGTCTTTGAGTGTAATGGCCATAATCTAAAATCCCTTTTTCATCTTGCAGTTAAAACCAAATTGCTGCAAAGTGACGCCTGAAATTTCAACTTTCTTGGAAGACACCAAATCAACCGATTTAATCGGAGGAAAACCTTCTATCGTTTTCATAAAGTCGGCAGCGACGATGTTATCGCGGCCAATCCCTTCAATCTTCAGAACATCGTTATTTTGCTCGATTTTGGTAAGCCAGATACTTTTTTGCGGCACCAGCATGGACAAGTCATCAAGCGTTTTCACCGGCAGGAGCCGATTTTCTTCAAGTTTGCCGATGACGCCAAGTTTTAATTCCAACTCAGCTTTCTGCGCTTTGTATTTTTCAAGATCGCCCACTTTGCCGTTCAATATTGTTAAAGTCTGCTTGGAAGAAGCGAGCTTTTCTTCCAACCCGGACACTTCAAATGTAAAGTAAAAATAGGACCAGACAAGACACAGAATAAAAAGAATCAATAAGCCGGCGAAATAAAATATCTGCTTTGAACGGCTTTCTTTCTTTGCTTTTTCACGGTAAGGTAAAAGATTAATTTTTATCATTTGTCACCTATCTTTCTTAAACCCAACCCGATGGAGACGGCGCCGACCGTTTTGATGCTTTCAATGCCCTCCGCATCAATTTTTTTCTTGTTGTAAGAGATTTTAAGAAGCGGATTGATTAACTCCGTCTCGATGTTCAATCGCTGAGACAAATGGCTGGTCAGGCCGGCAATCCTGGACGATCCTCCCGACAGATAAACGTGCTTGATATAATCGCCGCCGAACGTTGAACGGAAATAATCGACGGATCTTTCGATTTCAGAACATATCGGCTCGGCGCACTCCAGAATCGTGTTTTTTAAATCGGCATTTTCCTGCTCGCCGGATACTCCTTCAAGCTTCATTCTTTCCGCTTCTTCCACAGGGACACGGTATTTTTCCTGAAGCCCTTCTGTGATGGTATTTCCCGCCGAGGTAAAATCTCTGGTGAAAATGGACATTCCGCCTTTGATGACGTTGATGTTTGTGATGTTTGCTCCGATATTGACAATTACGACAATTTCATTTTCCTCGAAATCATAATTCGCTTCATACATCGTTTCCAGAGCGAAGGAATCCACATCCATGATCGTGACGCTTAAGCCGGCGGATGTAATGGAATCCACATAGCTGTTGACGTCGCTCTTCTTGGCGGCAACAATGATAACATCCATTTGATTGGGATTGTACTCATTATCGCCCAGGATCTGGAAATCGTAATGAACATCATCCATATTATCAAAAGGAAGATATTTTCCCGCTTCGTCGCGAATCAAATCGCGAAGCTCTTTTTCTTCCATTTGAGCCAGTGTGACTTTTTTTACGATGACAGAATTTCCGGACAATGAGGTGACGATTCCTTTTCCTTTGCATCCGGAATTGCGGAAAAGCTCTTTGATCAGAGAAGCCAGGGCGCTGGGATCTTCGAGGGCGCCGTCAACAATAACACCTTTGGGGACAGGAACTTGTCTAAAACTGTTTAAAACATGCCCGTGAGAGGTACTGAGAATTTCGGCCAGTTTCAGTGAACTTGAACCTATATCAAGTCCGACAAGTTTCTTTGTTCCCGTGAATAATTCTTTTATATCCATCAAAGCACCGTTATGTTATTTTTGCCCAATAAAACATGCTTTCAATTATTTGGACAGCCGGTAAACAACATCCCCCTTTTTAACCATTCCCAATTCGTTGCGCGCAATCGATTCAATGTAAGCCGGGTCACTGCGCAGCAAAAGTATCGTTTTTCCCAGCTCTCTGTTCTGATTGGCAATCATTTCATTTTCCGTCTTCAGATCAGATAACCTTTTGCTCATTAAATAATTATCGACAACCCCTCTGTTTCCAAAGGTGATCAAAAGGGTCATGATAAATATAAAGGCAATGACATATCTGCCTATCTTCATTTAAAACACGTTCCTCCCGGCGCAACATCATACGAATTTTTCTAACCCTGCTGAGGGAAGACTTCTTCATATGATTTTTGCAGGGCTTTCGCTACTTTCAGTTCAGAATTCTTTCTCGTCGGCAATCCCTTTTCCATCTTAGCGATCGTTTGCGGCGTCAACTCAGCCTTGCGTGCAAGTTCGGAAATACTGAGAGGAATAGACTCGCGAAATTTTCTTACTTTGTTTTTCCTTAAATTTTCAATCATAAGTCAAATAAGTTAAAGCAACACTTTTTATTTTGACTCTAAAAAACTATAATTACTAAACAAAGTCAAGAAAAATATTTAATAATCATAAATCTCACTTAATATTAATTAATTTTAATCATCCATAAAACAAATTGTTTACTTTTTTATCGGCAACCCCGTAAAAAACATTAGGAAAAACGGATCAGATTGTGACAAATATCACAACATTAATAAAGATTATATAATTTTGCTTATGAAATCGAATAATTAGAACTTAGCCTGTTTTTGGAATATTCTTCGAATTATGGAGAAACAGGCGTTAAATTCTGTTGCGGTTCACCCAACAAAAATTTCCCGCTTTCAATCCAGTCTTTGAGAATATTGGCAATCTGGTTGGCTTTGTAATAACTGGAAAGGGGCGCCGTAATGATTTTTCTGCCGTCGATGGTGATACTGCCACTGCGCAGGTCTTGATAACTGACCTCAGCGATCGGCTTGGGATTACCTTTGGGATAATCCATACTGTAGTCATAAACCTGAGCATAAATATCTGCGTCTTTTACCGCCGTATAGCGGGCCATTTCTTCATCCAAAATCGGAATCGGAATCCCGATGCCGACAAACAAAGAAACACCATAGCCCAGAATACTGGCGCCGGTCAGCCACTCGGAGCTCATTTCCTTTAAATTACCGATTACGGCGAGAGTGCCGGCGCCTTCCTTGGGAGTGCCGTTGGGGCTTCTCTTCACATTGGGATTATGCTGGGTCCCCGGCCAGGCGACAAACCCCTGCGTCCCGCCTAAAAAGATCCGTGTGCCGATTCCGATTGTTCGATAGTAAGGGTCATTAAACAGCGGGCTCAACTGGCCGGATGTTGCATAGGAAGCGTTTGCCATCCGCGGACGCAGCATGCCCATGTAAGTATAAATAGTTGTATCCGACATGTTGACGGCGCAGTTGTAATTTTGGTAGGCGTTGCGCGGGTTAAACAAAAAAGCATCCCGCAAATCGCTGATGGTTATATTTTTTTCGAATTTGCGAAGCGGATAGCAGTCGGTTCCATATCCTTCGGCCCGAAGCTTGACGACATTGCCGGCTGCCAGATCTTCAAGAACATGGCCGCCGCCGTAGTTGAACTCGCCCGGATAAACACTGTTGAGCGGATCACCCTCGACGACTTCGGTCGCTCCCAGATAACAGTCGACCGCCGCAATCCCGCCGTAAGCCGGAACGTCATTGAGCCAGATTTTGGACGCCCGGATGCGCGGAGCCGTATGCCCGAAATTCAGGAAAGCCCCCGAGGAGCACATGGCGCCGAAAGTTCCGGTGGTCACGACATCAATCTTTCTGGCCGCTTCCACGTCACCATGTCTTTCGACAATATCGATCATTTCTTCGGCCGTGACGACGACGGCCTGGCCTTTCTTGATCTTTTCGTTGATTTCCTGAAATGTCTTTTTAACTTTAAATTTTTTCATGACACGGTATGTTTCCCGGCGTTTGTTGTATTTGTTTTTTATATCACCGAATGCCGGCAATTGCAAAACGCAAAGATTCAAAAAGGTTTACGTATGCCCGAACCCCCCACTGCCCCGGGCTGTTTCATCCAGTTGCGGGGCTTCAATCCATTCGGCCTGGCAGATTCTCTGAATCACCATTTGCGCCAGGCGCATCCCCCGCTCCACGACAAAAGGCGTCTGGCTGTGATTGATGACAATCAGGGCGATTTCACCTCGGTAATCCGCGTCTATGGTGCCGGGCGAATTGAGCAGTGTGACACCCTGGTGAATTGCCAGGCCGCTGCGCGGGCGGATTTGCGCTTCGTATCCTTCCGGAAGAGCGATGGCAATACCGGTCGGAATTTTGTTGCGCTCACCGGGCAAAATCGTTTCATCCGATGCTACTGCTGCAAAAATATCCATGCCCGCCGCCTGTGCGGTCATATATCTGGGCAATGGCAAATCCTCCGTGCCGGGCATTTTCTGAATATGAACTTTGATGGTTTCCATGAAGACTGTGAAATATCCGCGCCCGCTTTACAGCGGACGCGGATATAAGAATTTATTTAACTTCAGCGTTTAACGCTTCCTTGCGGCTTAACCGAATCTTACCGGATTTGTCGATTTCCAGCACTTTCACCGCCACTTCATCGCCTTCCTGCAACACATCCGTTACTTTGGCAATGCGTTCCTTGGCAATCTGAGAGATGTGCAGAAGGCCTTCGGTTCCGGGCAGGATTTCGACAAACGCGCCGAAATCGACGATCTTCTTGACCGTGCCGCGGTAAATCTTACCGATCTCCGCCTCTTCCGTCAGCCATTTGACCATCGCCACCGCGCGGGCGGCCGCTTCGGCGTCCGCGGAAGCAATCGTCACGGTGCCGTCATCTTCAACGTCAATGGTGACACCGGTTTCGCTGATGATCTGGCGGATGTTCTTGCCGCCGGAGCCGATGACTGTACGCACCTGATCTTCCTTCACTTTGACCGTCGTAATACGCGGCGCGTAAAGAGAAATATCCGCGCGGGGGGCGGTCATTGTTTCGCGGATCTTACCGATGATATGAATACGGCCTGCGCGGGCCTGAGCCAGAGCCTGGCGCAAAATATCTTCCGTCAACCCGTCAATCTTGATATCCATCTGCATGGCGGTGACACCTTTTTCAGTTCCACAGACCTTAAAATCCATGTCGCCGGCGTGATCTTCATCTCCTAAAATATCGGAGAGGATCACGACGTTCTCACCTTCCTTGAGCAGACCCATCGCAATACCGGCCACAATGTCTTTTACCGGAACACCGCCGTCCATCATGCACAGCATGCCGCCGCAGACGGTCGCCATGGAAGACGACCCGTTGGACGAAAGAATTTCGGATACAATCCGGATGGTATAAGGGAACTGCTCCGAAGACGGCAGAACAGGAACCAAGGCCTTGCGCGCCAGCGCGCCGTGACCGATTTCGCGGCGTCCGGGGCTGCGCAGTGATTTGGCTTCACCTACGCTGTAGGGCGGGAAATTATAGTGCAGCAAAAATGACCGCAGCTCTTCGCCGGCAACGTAGTCCATCCGCTGTTCATCCGAGGATGTTCCCAGCGTCAGCGCGGTCAGCGCCTGCGTTTCACCGCGGTTGAATATGGCCGAACCATGAGCGCGCGGCAGCACGCCGACTTCCGAACTGATCGGACGAATGTCGGTTGAAGACCGGCCGTCAATACGTTTCTTTTCCTGAATAATCATGTCGCGTAAAATGCGCGATTCCAGATGCTCAATAATCGCGGCAACTTTCTTGCGCAGGGCGGCGTCTTCACCGCCAATGCTTTTGATGACGCTATCCCGGACTTCGCCGAGTTTACCGTAGCGCTCCAGCTTGCGCGGCATGCCATAACCTTCTTTGAGGCCCGGCAGCGCTTCGGTGCGCACACGGGTAATCAGTTCTTCATCGGGCGCTTCTTCCGCGACAGATCGCTTGGCTTTGCCAATCGCGGCACGGACTTGATCCTGCAAATCAATGATCGGCCGGATGGCTTCCAGGCCGAATTTAATGGCATCAACAATGATGTCTTCCGCAACCTCTTTGGCTTCGCCTTCCATCATCACCAGTTCAACGTCATAGGGACGGCCGGACTTGCCGGGTGTGACTTTGCGTCCCACCAGAAACAGACTCATTTCACTGTCTTTCATTCTTTCGGATGACGCATTGGCAACCAGTTCGCCA
Source organism: Smithellaceae bacterium (assembly GCA_963682105.1). GTDB lineage: Bacteria > Desulfobacterota > Syntrophia > Syntrophales > Smithellaceae > UBA8904. The sequence continues at coordinate 3,290,591 of OY821638.1, read as the reverse complement.
TTGATCCGGCCTACACGCACGCCGGCAATCGGTCCCTTAAACGGGATATCCGATATTTCCAGAGCGGCGGATGCGGCGATCATTGCGGCAACATCCGAATCATTTTCTTTATCCACGGACAGCACGGTGGCGACCAGTTGTGTTTCCGAATAATATCCCTTGGGGAACAGGGGACGAATGGCGCGGTCAATGATGCGCGACGTTAAAATTTCTCGTTCATTGGCGCGCCCTTCCCGCTTGAAAAAACCGCCGGGAAATTTGCCTGCGGCAAAGGTCATTTCCTGATAATCGACCGTCAGCGGCAGAAAGTCCACGCCTTCCCGAATACTCTTTAAAGAAACCGCCGTCACCAGCACAACGGTGTCACCGTAATAAACCATCGCCGATCCGTCTGCCTGCGCGGCCACATAATTGGTCTTAATGGTGAAACTACGCCCCGCAAAATCTGCACTAAATGCATTACTCATGAATTTTCCTCCAATTTAAAATTTTCTGTCTGGAATAGGAAATTCAAGGGCGAAACGCAAAAGCCGATTGACACAGGGTTTTAAACTCCCCGGCCAATCGGTCCGACTTTTGCCTTCCGCCCTTGAATGACTATTGTTACTTCCTGAGGCCCAGACGTTTAATAATAGTTCTATAGCGCTCGATATCATCCTGTTTGATGTAATTGAGCAATCTTCTTCTCTGACCGACGAGTTTAAGTAAACCGCGACGGGAATGATGATCTTTCTGGTGCGCCTTGAAATGCTCCGTCAGATATTCAATTCTGGCGCTCAAAAGAGCAATCTGAACTTCCGGCGAACCGGTGTCTTTTTCATGCAGCCGGTAGCCCTCGATTAATTCTTTTCTTTTCTCAACAGTTAACACGCTTGTTCTCCTCTCTCAATTGATTACTGCTTTATTTTTGTTCTTTAATCCTTCGTTTTACTGTTAAAAACCCGAATAATTTTTGCCCCCTGGCTGTTTGAAGGAAGTTTCTCCATCGCCCGGGCTTCAAGTTTCAGTTCCGCTACGGCCACCAGCCAGCCTTTCGGGTCAATTAGCTTTATCATATCTCCCGCCGCAAGGAAAGCCGGAACATTGTCCCCGATCATCCCCACATCCGGCTGAAATCCTGCCTTCAATTTGTCTGCTGCGGCCTCATCCACTTCAATGGAGGCTATGCCCGGCAGACATTGGGGCAGCGTCAGCATTTCGGACAAAAACCGGTCCTTTAATTCTCCCGCATCACCCTCCATGGAAACGGCTGCATCCTCGGTAAAAAACCCGCTTTGCAGTCTGCGCAATCCGGAAAGACACGCTCCGCAACTCAGAGCCTCGCCCGCATCCGCGCAGAGCGTCCGTATGTATGTCCCCTTGGAACAGGAAACCTCAAACGTCACATTCGGAAGGGAGATATCCTTTATATGGATGTTGAAAATTTCCACATCCCGGGGGGCAATTTCCGGAAACTCTCCCTGACGCGCATATTTGTACAAAGGCTTGCCTTTGTGTTTGAGCGCCGAATAGGCGGGAGGAATCTGCTTGATTTTTCCCACCATGGCCGCCAGCACCCGCCGGATGTTTTCTTCGGCAACCATGATATCCGACTTCTGCGTGACCTTCCCTTCAATATCCTGCGTATCGGTTCGCACACCTAAAAGCATGGTCGCCCGATACGTTTTATTTTCCAGCGACAGAAACCGTGCCAGCTTGGTGGCCTCGCCGATACAAACCGGCAAAACCCCTGTCGCCATCGGATCCAGCGTTCCGGTGTGGCCGGCTTTTTGGGCGCCCAGAATTCTTTTAACCCGGCTTACGACATCGTGGGACGTAAGCCCTGCGGGTTTATCGATCACCACGATTCCGTCCATGCAGCCTATAAATCTCTCACCGCTTCTTGCACCCTTGCTTTGATCTCGGCGATATCACCCTCGATCCGGCAGGCTGCGGCATTGATGTGACCGCCTCCGCCGAACTGCGCGGCGATCTTTTCCACATTCACCTTGCCCTTGGAACGCAGGCTGAGTTTAAAAAATCTTTCTCCCATCTGCGAATAGAGCATGGCGATATCCACGCCTTTTACCGTACGGGGAATATCAATAAACCCGTCCGTATGCTCCATCGTTGCGCCGGTTTCTTTCAAATGGTCCTGCGTTACCACTATGGAAGCGGTTTTCAGTTCCAGATCCAGTTCCAGAGTTTCCAGCGCCTTGGCCATCAGTTTTAATTTAACCGGCGGATCGCTTTCGTAAACATTTTCCGATATCCATTGCGGACTGGCTCCGCCTTCCACCAAGTCGCCTGCCGCACGCAGCGTCTCCTGATGCGTGCTGGAGTATCGAAACCCTCCGGTGTCCGTCAGAATTGCGGCATACAGATTCGTGCAGATATCTTTCGTCATCTTCACATGCATCTTGCGCATCAGGCGGTAGAGAAGCTCGCCGGTGGAACTGGCTTTCGCATCGAGCAATCGCAACTGACAAAAACCGCCGTTGGAGACGTGATGATCAATATTGATCAGCGTTTTGATCCTGACGACGTCCCCCGCCAGCTTTCCCACACGGTCCAGTTCGGAACAATCCAGAACAAAGCCGACATCGTAAGCTGCAATATCTTTCACTTCATGGACGATCGATTCCGCACCCGGTAAAAATCGATAATGATACGGCGTGGGGTCCTGGTTGCAGACAACCGCTTCCTTTCCCAGATCCGTAAGCATCTTGTAAAGCGCCAGTTCCGCGCCGAGGGCGTCGCCGTCCAGACGGACATGGGCCGTAATGAAAAACTTTTTGCCCTGTGCGATGGCCGCGATGATTTCTTTAATCATGACTTTCTTCCTGTTTGGCAATCTCGGCCAGCAACTGATCGATGCGGTTGCCGTAACCGAAAGATTTGTCATGAACAAAAATAATCTCCGGCACAAAACGCAGTTGGAGACGATGCCCCAGCTCACGGCGTACGAAACCTTTCGCCTTGCTCAAACCTGCCTCAATATCTTCGTTCAAATTGTCTTTTCCCATTTCGACAAAGTATATCTTGGCGTTGCGCAGATCGTCCGTCACCTTAACCGCCGTGATCGTTACGGTGTGCAGACGGGGATCTTTCACCGTTTTGAGCAAAATGTCGGACATCTCAGCCATGATCAATTCGCCGACTCTGTCCGCCCTTTTAAAATTCATCGTATTTGCCTTTTTCCCACGAAGCGGCCTCTAAAAAATCTGAAACCACCATAATTTCTATTTTCGAACCTAAAACTTCCGCCACATTCAAACCATCGATAAACGTAAGCAGGTGATCCACCTTGCCGTTGATGTAACGCGATTCATTGCCGGTCATCGCAAATCCGATTTCGGCGAAGTTATAGTTATCCAGATCGCCCACCTGGGCGATGGAAATGTTAAATTCATTTTGCGCGCGTTTCAGAATTTTGTTCAGAACGCTTCTTTTTTCCTTCAAAGAACCGGATTCGGGAATCCGAAGCCTGATGATGCCGTAACCGATCACCATAATTTTGACGTTAACCCGTTATAATTTACGCTCTATTTGCTCCGTAATATAGGCTTCAATCACGTCTCCGACGCGCAGATCGTTGTACCCTTCAATGCCGATGCCGCAGTCAAAACCGGCCAGCACTTCCTTGGCATCATCTTTGAATCGCTTCAGAGAAAGGATCTTGCCGTCGAAGACCACAATGCTTTCGCGCAGAAGCCGAACGCCTGCCGACCGGGGAATTTTGCCGTCCAGAACATGACACCCGGCAATAACGCCAATCTTAGGCACCTTGAACAGTTCGCGGACTTCGGCGCGGCCCTGAACGACTTCCTTATATTCGGGCTCGAGAAGCCCTTCCATGGCCGCCTTCACGTCGGCGATGACATTATAAATAATGTCGTAGAGCTTGATTTCCACGCCTTCCTGTGTGGCCAGTTCGTTCACCCGTGAATCCGGACGGACATTAAATCCGATGATAATCGCGTTGGAGGCGGAAGCCAGCATAACGTCCGTTTCGCTGATCGCACCTGTGGAGCTGTGAATCGTCTTGATCTGAACATCTTCGGTGGAGAGCTTGTGCAACGCGTCAGATATGGCTTCAATAGACCCCTGCACGTCGGCTTTGAGAATAACGTTTAAATCCTTCACACCTTCCTTGATCTTTTCGTAAAGCTGTTCCAGCGTAATTTTGGAGGACGAAGACAGTTCCTTTTCACGCGCTTTGCGAAGCCAGTATTCGGCGATACCGCGGGCTTTCTTTTCATCTTCCACGCAGACAAATTCGCCGCCCGTCTGCGGCACGCTGGAGAACCCTATCACTTCCACCGGCATGGCGGGACCGGCCTCGCTGACCCGCTTGCCCTGATCGTTGATCATGGCCCGGACCCGGCCGAACTCCGTTTTCGACACAAAGGCATCGCCTTCGCGCAGCGTTCCCTGCTGAATCAGGACGGTTGCCACCGGACCGCGGCCGCGATCCAGTTTGGATTCAATAATGATGCCGCGCGCGGAAAGACTGGGATCAGCTTTAAGTTCGAGCACGTCGGCCTGCAGGAGAATCATCTCCAGAAGCTCTTCAATGCCGATTTTCTTTTTGGCCGACACTTCGCAGAAAATGGTATCACCGCCCCAGGCTTCGGATAAAAGTCCGTATTCGGTAAGCGCCTGCTGGATTTTACCGGGATCAGCGCCGGGCTTGTCAATTTTATTGATCGCCACGATAATCGGAACACCGGCGACTTTGGAGTGGTTAATGGCTTCTACTGTCTGATCCATCACGCCGTCGTCGGCAGCCACGACCAGGACGACGATATCCGTCACCTGAGCGCCGCGGGCGCGCATGGCCGTAAAGGCCTCGTGGCCCGGAGTATCGAGAAACACGATGTCGCGATTGTTGATGTGCACGTGATAGGCGCCAATGGCCTGCGTGATGCCGCCCGCCTCGCCGTCAATGACATTGGTCTGGCGAATGGCGTCCAGAAGCGATGTTTTGCCGTGATCGACATGCCCCATAATCGTGACAATCGGCGCTCGGGGCTTGAGATTTTCTTCGCTGATTTCCGGCTTCAACATTGTGTCGTCAAATTCGACATCCACCTTTTCCACCTGGAAGCTGAATTCAGAAGCCACCAGCGTTGCAATGTCGAAATCGATGGACTGATTAATCGTCGCCATGACGCCCATACCGATCAATTTATTGATAACATCGCCGGCTTTCACACCCATCCGTTTGGCCAGTTCGCCGGTCGTAATGGATTCTCCGATGCGAATGCGCCGTTTAATGGCTTTGGGCACCGTGATTTCTGTTTTCTTCATTTTGATGGGCGCGGCTTTCTTTTCTTCCCGCCATTTTGAGAAGATGACCTCCCGATCGTCATCGTCCTTTACGACTTTCTTGTCGATTTTCTTATCCAGGGCTTTGCGGCGAGGAGTTTCTTTTCCCTCTTCGATGAAGACTTCCACCGGCCCTTTGCCTTTTTTCTTGGGCTTTTCAAATTCCCGCTTAACCGTCTTATCCGCCGGCGGCGCAATCATTTTCTCGCCTGGTTTAGACGGCTGGGCGGACCTGGTTGCCGGCCCGTCCTTCCTTTCTTCCGGCCGGGTAATCTTGTGACGGGACATCATCGGCGGCTTGACCGGGAGGATAATCGGCGGCTGTTTCGGCGGTTTTACCGGAAGAATAATCGGGTCAGGACGAACTGGCTTAACCTCAGCAACCGGCTGGGTGGGCGCTTCTTCGGTGGACGCCTCGATTGGACCTTCGGCGGTCGCCGGTTTGGGGGCTTCCGCAGGAGGCTCCGTCTTCTTGGCTTCTTCACCAACAGCGGGAGCCGCGGTCACGTGCGGCTCTTCTTTAACACCCTTCTGCACTTCGGAAACTTCCGGCGCAGCCTGCGCCGCCGGTTCTTTTGCGGGTGCTTCCTCGGGAGCGGCTTTTTCGGATTCCGGTTTTTCTTCTTTTTCCTCCGGTGCTTCCTCGCCAGCTTCAAGCGGTGCGCGCACCGCACGGCGGCGGATCACCGTCGTTTTGATGCGTTCCTCCACAATCTGTCTGGGCGACTTGGCCTGCAAGTCCTCTTTGATTCGTTCGATCTCGTGATCTTCCAACGTACTGGCGTGGGATTTCACTGTAATGCCCAGTCTCTCCAGATGGGCAATCAGATCTTTATTCTCCAGACCAAGTTCTTTGGCCAACTCGTGAACTCGCTTTTTACCCATTCCCGAAACTCCCTCAAGTTTAATGTCCGGTTCCTCAAAATATTACGCTTTTTTGCTGCTGCCCGTTTCTTCGTCTAAAATTCTGCCGGCCTCGTCAATCCATTCTTTGGCTGTGTTGTCGCCCACACCGGGAATCTCGGCGAGCGTCTCCAGCTCGGTGGCTGCCAGCATGGCGATGCTCTTGATGCCGGCCGAGAAAAGCTTTTCCGCCATCGCCGGACCGATGCCCGAAACCTTGGTCAGGGCTTTATGACCGTCATCCGCCTTATCCGCCGCCATCGTCTCGCTCTTCACATCAATTTTCCAACCGGTCAGTTTGACCGCCAGGCGAACATTCTGGCCGTTTTTGCCGATCGCCAAAGACAGTTGATCATCGGGCACGATCACGGTCATTGCACGGTTTTCATCATCGACAAGCACGCGGTTGACCTTGGCGGGAGACAAAGCGCTGGAAACGTACTTGGCCGCATCTTCCGTATAAGGAATAATGTCGATTTTTTCGCCGCGCAGCTCCTGCACCACACTCTGTACGCGCGTCCCGCGCATGCCCACGCAGGCGCCCACGGGATCGATGTCTTTGTCTTTGGCTTTCACGGCGATCTTGCCGCGTTTGCCCGGTTCGCGGGCAACGCTCACGATATCGATGAGGCCTTCGGATATTTCCGGCACTTCCACTTCAAAAAGCGCTTTCAGAAAAGCGGGATGCGTGCGGGAAAGAATAATCTGCGCGCCTTTGGTGTTCTTCTTGACTTCAAACAGATACGACCGGATGCGTTCGCCGCGTTTATAGGTTTCGCGGTGGATCTGCTCGGCCTGCGGCACCACGCCTTCGGCGCGCCCCAGGTTTACAATAATATTGCCGCCTTCAAACCGCTGGACAAAACCATTGATCAGTTCGCCCTTGCGGTCTTTATATTCATCATAAATATTGTCGCGCTCCGCGTCCTTGACCCTCTGAATAATGATCTGTTTGGCCATCTGGACGGCGATGCGGCCGAAAGAACTGGTTTCGATTTTCATGCCCAGAGAGTCGCCCGGTTCCGCGCCTTCATCGAGATTTTTTCTGGCTTCTTCTTTGGAAATCTGCGTTTCGGGATCAAGCACTTTATCAACGACGGTTTTAAACTGGAAAACCTCAATTTCTCCGGCTTCGTCATTGTAATGAGCTTCGATATCCACGTTCTGCCCCAGTTTTTTGCGCGCCGCCGTCAGCATGGCGGCCTCAAGGGCTTCCGTGATGATATGCTTGTCAATACCCCTGTCCTTACCCATCTGTTCGATCAGACGTTTAAGTTCCTGCAACATTTACAAATTCCTCCCTGTTCTCAGCTTGCGGCTGTATCAATTCCAGCCTTTTGGGCATACCTTACTCTTCTACCTTCACTGCTGTTTCGTCCACCAGATTGGCCTTGGCAATTTCATCTTTCGGTACGCTGTAAATCTTTCCCGCCACATTGACGCGGACGGTTTTCCGGCCGTTTTCCTGCACAAAATCCGCGAGGACGCCTTGAAAATTCTTCGTGCCGTCGATCTTGATGTGAGATTTGATTTTCACTTGGGCCCCTTTGAATTTTTCAAAATCGCAGTCGCGAGAAAGAGGACGATCAAGGCCGGGGGATGAAACTTCCAGAGTGTAGGGGCCGCGGGACAAATCATGGACATCCAGTACATCGCCCAGTTGATTGCTGATCGTCGTGCAATCATTGAGTGAAATGCCGTCTTCCTTATCCAGAAAGAGCCGGAAAACCCAGCGCGAATGCATTTTGATACATTCGACATGAATCAGTTCCATTCCTTCGGACGACACAACCGGTTCGGCCAGTTGCCATATTTTGTCTTTCAAATCATCGTACATACAACCGCTTCAGAAAATAAAAAAGTGGGCGGAAGCCCACTTCAGCATACTACTTTCAGTGATGGTCGGAGAGTTGCTACCATATAAAAAAAGGCAACGCAAGCACTATTTTACCACCTTGGCAAGCCGCCTTGAGGCTAACGAAATGGAGCGGGCGACCGGACTCGAACCGGCGACGTCCAGCTTGGGAAGCTGACATTCTACCACTGAATTACGCCCGCTTGTGGCCGGGAACTTTGATTCAACCCGGCCCTTTTGTCAAGGATTTTTTGCAGATGGCCGATGATAAGACGGACGCACAAAACATCTTGCCTGTTGACAGGTGGGGGATTATTGGTTAAGAGGCGACTCTCCTAAAAGGCTATTAGGCTGTAGACTATTAGACTGAAGGTTATTTTGTAGGGAACGGTTTCAAATAACCTAAAGGTCACAAGACCGTTCCCTATTTAAGAGGTTAGTTTGAGTAAGCAATTATTGAAAGAAATTGAAAAACGGCGGACGTTTGGGATTATCAGCCATCCGGACGCGGGCAAGACGACACTCACGGAAAAGCTCCTGCTATTCGGCGGGGCCATTCAGATGGCCGGCGCGGTAAAGGCACGCAAGGCTTCCAAGCATGCGCTTTCCGACTGGATGTCCATTGAAAAGGAACGCGGCATCTCGGTCACCTCGTCCGTGATGAAATTCGAATACGCCGGTTGCGACGTGAATCTGCTCGACACCCCCGGCCATCAGGACTTCTCCGAGGATACCTACCGCGTGCTCACCGCCGTGGACAGCGCACTCATGGTGATTGACGGCGCCAAGGGCGTCGAGACACAAACGCAAAAGCTCATGGAAGTCTGCCGACTGCGCAATACCCCCATCATCACCTTTATTAATAAGCTCGACCGCGACTGCCTCGCGCCGCTCGATATTCTGGCGGATATTGAAGACAAACTCCAGATTGAATGTTCACCCCTGTCCTGGCCCATCGGCATGGGGAAACGCTTCAAGGGCGTCTATAATCTATACAGCAAAACCCTTCATCTGTTCACACCGGGCAAGGCCAGGCGCTCGGATGAAGGCGTGGTCATTTCTGATTTGTCCGATCCGCTCCTCGATGAACTGCTGGACAGCCAGGCCGCCGAATTGCGGGAGGAAATCGCCCTGCTGGAAGGCGCAGCGAACCCTTTTGATATGAAACAGTATTTGAAAGCGGGACAGACGCCGGTATTTTTCGGCAGCGCCATCAACAATTTCGGCGTGAAAGAACTGCTAGATGCGTTTGTGGAAATCGCCCCGCCGCCGGTGGCCCGTGCGACCACCACTCGAAACGTCAGTCCCGACGAAGACGATTTTTCCGGTTTTGTGTTTAAGATCCAGGCCAACATGGACCCGGCGCACCGCGACCGCATCGCCTTTTTGCGCGTCTGCTCCGGCCGGTTTGAACGCGGCATGCACGTCATGCAACACCGTATTGGAAAAGAGGTGACTCTCTCCAACGCCACCATTTTCATGGCACAGGACCGCACCAATATCGAAGAAGCCTACCCCGGGGACATTATCGGCCTTCATAATCACGGCACGATTAAAGTCGGCGATACGTTCTCGCAGAAAGAACCTCTGAAATTTACGGGCATCCCGCATTTTGCCCCGGAACATTTCTGCCGCGTTCGTCTCAAAGACCCGCTGCGCCTGAAGCATCTGCAAAAAGGCTTAACCCAGCTTTCCGAAGAAGGCGCCATTCAGGTGTTCAAACCCCTGTGGGGCTCGGATAATATTCTGGGCGCCGTGGGCGCATTACAGTTCGATGTCACCATGTCCCGGCTCAAGGATGAATACAGCGTTTACGCCGACTATGAAAAGACGGACTACGCCGCCGCCCGCTGGGTCACCTGTGACGATCCTAAAAAAATGGACGACTTTCAAAAAAAGAATCTGATGAACCTGGCGATGGATACGGAAGGCAATCTGGTCTATCTGGCGATGAGCGAATGGCGCTTAAACCACACCATGGAAGAGTGGCCGCAGGTTCAATTCCATAAAACCATGGAAAAAAGCTGATCCGAAAAAGCTTTACGCCTTTCTCTCCTTTGTATTCGACACGCGTCCGGTAAAATCAACGGATTAAGCCCTTTCCCCGGGTGGGGTTTTATGTTAGCCTGTGTCGGGATTTAAACAAAAACTCCTCTGAATCATTTCGGGCCGACGCCTGTTTTTGAACATCCCTTTTCGAAGCAGAAGCATTGGTTAACCTCAATTTCCAACGTGGATGCCTTTTACAGATGAAAGATGAGCCACACGCCTCATCCACCGAGCACAGCCCCCAAAGATGGGCATGACTAAACGCTCCGACGGTTATCAAGAAGAGACCTCGTGACAACCCTGCACAGAGGACAAGATGATCGACATTCCCGGATACAAAATCATCGAAGAAATCGGTGAAAGCCAAAAAACAGCCGTTTACCGCGCCGCGAGCGAAAAAAACTCAAAAACGGTCATTATCAAAACCTCACCGGATCCCGGGCTTTCTTTGAGCGCGTTTAAAAGAGAGTACGACATCTCCAGGAATTTGAACCTCGACGGCATTGTCCGGATCGACCGGATGGAAAAATTTCAGGGCGGCCTTGCCCTGATCATGGAAGATTTCGGAGCGGTCTCACTTAAAAAAATTCTCCTGGCCAATGCGGCGGACCCGGCCCGGCAATTGCGTATTGCCGTCAAAGTGGCGGAGATTCTGGGCCGCATTCACGCCCGCCAGATTATCCATGGAGATCTCAAACCGGCGAATATTCTCGTGAATCTCAAAACAGGCGAGGTCAAGTTGACGGGACTGAAACATAGCCGGGACGATCAGGCCGATGAAACCCCGCAGACACCTTTCATAGCGGGCACACTGGCCTACATGTCCCCCGAACAGACAGGACGAATGAATCGAATCATCGATTACCGGACGGATTTCTATTCCCTGGGCGTCACATTTTATGAGATGCTCTCCGGAGAATTGCCTTTCAATTCCAATGAGCCTATCGAAATCATCTACGGGCATATCGCCAAAGCGCCTCATTTTCTTTCGACTCTGGATGCGCAAATCCCCGATGTCGTGGCCAGGATCGTCGAAAAGCTTCTGGCCAAAAATCCTGAAGACCGTTACCAGAGCGCCTATGGACTGAAATCCGACCTGGAAAAATGCCTGTCGATGCTCGAAGAGCACGGCCGGATTGCGTCCTTTCCGATTGCCGAAAATGACGTCGCCGAATCTCTGAACATCCCCCACAAAATCTATGGACGCGAGCGCGAAAAAGCGATGCTCGAACAGGCCTATGACCGCATCGCCCGCGGAAAAAGCGAACTGGTTGTGATCTCAGGTGCGGCCGGCGCCGGAAAGACGACACTGATCAGGGAAACCTTCCGGTCCACCATCCCTCAGGGAGCGTTCTTTATCGAAGGCAAGTACGACCTGATCAGCCGGGAAATTCCATACAGCGCCATCATCAGGGCGCTTAGCGGTCTGATTCAGCAACTGCTGACTGAGAGCCCGGAGAAGCTCGCCGGATGGAGAGAGCGGCTGCAGGCGGCGCTGGGAGTCAACGGCCGGATCATCATCGATGTGATCCCCGAAGTGGAACTCATCATCGGCGGGCAGCCCGAAATTGCCGAGCTTGGCCCTGTCGAATCTAAAAACGTCTTTGATTTTGTCTTCCAGGCTTTTTTCAAGGTGTTTACAAGGCAGGAACACCCGCTGGTGATGTTTCTGGACGATCTCCATAGCGCGGATGCGGCCTCGCTGAGGATGATGGAAATGGTGCTGACCGAGGCGGAAAGCATGCATTTTTTTCTCGTCGGCGCCTACCGTGAAGAAGAAGTCGGCAAGAATCATCCCCTGCTTGCGTCGCTGGACGGCATCCGTAAGGCGGATATCGCCGTGACAGCCTGCTTCCTCGGTCCTCTCGGCATTGAAGAAATAGGAACGATGCTGTCCGATATGCTGGCGCGCCATCCGCAGGAGCTTCATTCGCTGGCAAAAGTCATTGCGAAGAAAACCGGAGGCAACGCCTTCTTCGTCAACCAGTTCATCACCAAGATCCACCGGGAAAAACTGCTGACATTCAATATCAAAGATGGATGCTGGCAATGGGACGAAGAAGCCATCGGACAGATGGGCGTCACGGACAACGTGACCGATCTTCTGATCGACCGGATCAACACGCTGCCCGATGACGTCCGGGATCTGCTGAGCCTTGCCGCCTGCATCGGGAGCACCTTTCCCCCGTCCCTCCTGGTGGAAATTCGAAAAGTTCCTCTGCCGGACGTTTACCGCGCTCTGATGACGGCCGTTGCGGAAGGTTTTCTTCTGCCGCTGAGCGACGCGCACCAGCGGGGAGGACTGCCGGATACGCAAGGGATGTTCAGGTTTCTGCATGACCGCATCCAGGAAGCCTGTTACGCTCGTTTGGGGCCGGAGAAAATACGTCAGGTGCATCTGGCGATCGGACAGGCCATGCTGAAAAAATCGAACCGGGACGCGATTGAAGAGAGCCTCTTTGAAATCGTGAGCCACTGCCTCAAAGGCGCCGACCTCGTCTCGGAGAAAAAAGACAGGCTGGAGCTGGCCCGCCTGACGCTTTCGGCCGGCATGAAGGCAAAGTCCTCCACCGCCTACGATCAGGCCTGCGCCTACCTGGCTTCGGGCATGAAACTGACGACGGACGAGATCTGGCAGAGCGATTATGCCTTTGCCTTCGCCCTGTATAAGGAACGTTCTGAATGCGAATATCTGGCCGGAAACCACGAAGAGGCGCAAAAGCTTTTTGATCTGATTCTGGACAAGGCGCGCTCCAATCTGGACCGGGCGGAAATCTACAGAATCCGGATGGCGCTCGACGCCAAGGTGGGCCGGTTCGTCGAGCATCAAACCCTGTGCATCGAGGCACTCAGGCTGTTCAATATCCGGTTGCCGGCCCTGTCGGATCAGGCGGCGCAGCAAAAAGCCATCGCCGATGAAATCCTGAAGCTTAAGCAGATGGTGGGGCCCCGCAAGATCGCGGACCTGATCGACCTTCCGAGAATCACCGATCCCGAAAAAATGGCCTGCCAGCGCCTCCTGATGGACGCTCTCTCTTCCGCCTATGTGAGTAATCCCACCTTCTTCGCCATCGGCGCCCTGACGCTGGTCAACATCACCCTGACCTACGGGGTCAGCAAAGATTCCAATTACACCTTTGTGGTCTGGGCCATGCTGCTGGCCATCAAGTTTCAGAATTACGAAACCGCCTTTGAACTGGGCAATCTGGCCCTGAAACTCAACGAGCGTTTTCAGAGCACATCCAACCGGTGCATGGTGCCATTCGTCATCGGCAATTTCATCAACCACTGGCGCAGTCCTATCCGCCATAACATGACATTTCTCAGAGAGGCGTTTGCATCCGGCGTGGAAATAGGAGATTTTGTGTACGGCAGCTTTTCGGCCATGTCCATTACCCGGGTCGCACTGTCCTACGGCCACGACAACCTGGAGACCGTCCTGGATGACATTGACAAAAGCCTGGCTTTCTTCAAGCGGATAAAAAACTATCCCGCGCATGAACGCCAGGAAATGGTCAGGCAGACGGTTTTGAATCTCCTGGGCCGCACCGAAAGCGACGCTTCGCTCAACGGCGACACGTTCAACGAGGCAGCTCATCTGGAGAAAATGCAGGCCATCCGGTACGGCACCGGCATTGCGCTGTTTTATCTCTACAAGGCGCAGACGCTTTACATCGCCGAAAACTACACCGAGGCGCTGGAGATGGCCCGGCAGGCCAAAAACAACATCGCTTTCATCGCCAGTATGATGCAGGAATCCGACTGCCTGCTTTTCCATTCCCTGATCCTGACCGCTCTTTATCCCGATGCCGGCCAAACAGAAAAGGAAAACTATCTGAGGGAACTGCAAACCAACCAGAAAACGATGAAGTTCTGGGTGGACAACTGCCCGGAAAATTTCCGGGGCCGCTACCTGCTGGTGGAAGCGGAAATAGCCCGCGTGACGGGGGATTTTGGCAGGGCTTGCCGGTTTTACGACGAGGCCCTCGCCTCCGCCGGGGAAAACGGCTTCATTTTTCTTTCCGCCCTGGCCGGTGAGCTGGCGGCAAAATCCTATCTCGCCTGCGGAGCCGTCAAAGCGGCAGGAAAATATTTTGAGGATGCCCTGGACCTTTACCGCAGGTGGGGCGCCCAGGGCAAGGTCAGGAGGCTGCAAAATGCGTACAACCGGATCATCGAAGGCTCCCTGAAGGAAGGGTTCACGCAAGCGGCAAGAAAAAAGACGCAGGCAACGTCCTCCAGCCTGGTCAGCAGCACAACGGAAAAAATCGCGGACATGGTTGATCTGACCAGCATCATCAAATCGTCTCAGGCTATTTCCGGAGAAATCCATTTCGACCGCCTGATCGAAAAGCTGATGAAGATCCTGATCGAAAATGCCGGCGCTCAGACGGGATTCATGGTCATTGACGACCGCGAAAAGATTTTTATCTCTGCCGAAGACGATGCCCGCATTGGCATTCGCGTCGCCCTGCAACGTTCCGGATTCGATGAGTCCGGCCGGAATTATCCGCAATCCGTCATTCATTACGTCCGGCGGACAAACGAGCGGATTGTCGTCAATGATGCGGACGCCGAGGGACTGTTCGTCGCCGACCCCTACATCGCCTCGGTCCGTCCGAAATCGCTTCTGTGTATGCCTATCATCGAGCAGGCCAAAACCATCGGCATTTTATACCTGGAAAACAGGGTGCTGCGGGACGCCTTTACCACCGAGCGCATCCATGTCCTGGAAATCCTGTCTTCCCAGGCGGCCATTTCTCTCAAAAACTCCATCAATTACGAGGAAATAAAAAAAACCCGCGATGAGCTGGAGGAAAGCCGGGCCAGACTCCAGGAAAGCTTCGAGGAATACCGCAACCTCTTTGAAAATATTCAGGACACCTTCTACCGCAATGACATGCGGGGAAACCTGATTCTGGTGTCTCCCTCTATCGAATCCATGCTTGGCTACAGCGTCGGTGAAATGCTGACCATGAATATTGCGGATCTGTATCTGAACCCTGAAGACAGGGAACAATTCCTGCGCCTGATCGAACAAACAGGGTATGTGGAGAATTTCGAAGCCCAGCTCAAAAGAAAAGACGGCGCGGTGATCTGGGCGTCCGCCAATTCCCACTATTACCGGAACCGGCAGGGAACGATTCTCGGCGTGGAAGGAATTCTGAGGGATATTACCGCCCGGAAACACGCCGAAGCCATGCTGCTCGACGAAAAAGAACGCCTTCGCATCATGCTGAGAAGCATCGGCGACGGCGTTATCGCCACGAGCCTGGAGGGAAAGATCCTGCTGACCAACAGGATCGCCGAACAGTTGACGGGATGGCCCCAGGAAGAAGCGCTCGGAAAAAGCCTTTCGAGTATTTTCAACATCATTTCCGAATCCACACGCGAGCCTTATGAAGATCCCTTAAATCAAATCCGGCGGGGAGGCGCGCCGGAATTATCAGCTCAGACGCTCCTGATCAGCCGGGACAACACAGAGAGGTGCATCAGCGAAAGCGTCGCCCCCATCCGGGACGCCGAAAACAAGACCATCGGCGCTATTGTCGTTTTCCGGGACATTACGGAAAAGAGAAAACTGGAAAAAGATATTCTGAAAAATCAGAAACTGGAATCCATCGGCCTTTTCGCCGGCGGCATCGCACACGACTTCAACAATATTCTGACCGCGATCCTCGCGAATATTTCGCTGGCCCAACTGTATGTGCAGCCGGGAAACAAGGCGCTCGAAAAGCTCAGAGAAGCGGAGAAGGCATCGCTTCGCGCCAAGGATCTAACCCAGCAGCTTCTGACTTTTTCCAAAGGAGGAAATCCCGTCAAAAAGACGGCGTCCATCACCGATCTGGTCCGGGAATCGACAAAATTTATTTTGAGCGGTTCCAGCATCCAGAGCAAGTTTTCCCTGCCGGACGACATCTGGCCTGTGGAAGTCGATGAGGGACAGATCAACCAGGTGATCAACAACCTGACCATTAACGCGATTCAGGCCATGCCGTCGGGCGGCGCCATCACCATCATCGTGCGCAATGTCCGCATCACGCCGGAGGATGCGCTGCCGCTTCCCGAAGGGAAGTACGTGAAGATTTCCGTTCATGACGAGGGCATCGGCATTCCCAGGGAAAGCCTTTCGCGGATCTTCGATCCGTTTTTCACGACGAAGCAGCAAGGCAGCGGCCTGGGCCTAGCCACGACGTATTCCATCATCAAGAAGCACGGCGGGCACATTGACGTCTTGTCCACCGAAGGCGTGGGAACGGCTTTTTTCATTTACCTGCCTGCCGCCGAAGCGGGAGCCTTGCCCGCTCAGGAACCGAATTCGGAGGAAACACACCGGGGGAAAGGCAAAGTGCTGATCATGGACGATGAAGAGTCCATTCTGGACATCGGCAAAGAAGTCTTGAACTACCTGGGCTACGAGGTGGACACGGCCTTAAACGGCCGGGACGCCATCAAGAAGTATGCGGCAGCCGGAAAGGCCGGAGCCCCGTTTCAGGCCGTCATCATGGACCTGACCATCCCCGGCGGCATGGGAGGCAAGGAAGCCATCCAGAAGATCAAAGAACTGGATCCGGAGGTCAGGGCCATTGTCTCCAGCGGCTATTCCAATGATCCCGTGATGGCGCACTTTAAACAATACGGTTTTGCGGGTGTGGTGACCAAACCTTACCGCATCGATGATCTGAGAAAGGTCCTGCAGGCGGTCATAGAAGAGGGATAATTGAAGATATCACATGGAATTCCAAACCGGGGAGTAGCGGGGTATAACGCATGACGGGACGCATCATCATTGCTGCTGCATCGGTTATCACACTGGCCTGCCTCTGGATGGTCTACATGGCGGCATCTGCCGGGGATACAGGCGGCATCTGGCTTTTCGCCGCTTTTGCTTTTCTCTTCGGCGCGCCGGTCGTCGTTTTTCTGATCCAGCGCATCCGGAAAAAGGATCTTGAACAGCCTGCTCCGGCCGGCGTTCGCTTCGTGCCTCACTGGCAGCTTTTGACGATGATCATCATTGCCCTGCTGGCTGTCGCGGTAGCCATCATTGCGTCACGGTAAATTTGCAAAGCAGGCAGAGAACGGTCGAGTGACCTTTAGGTTATTGAAACAATTGCCTGCACCTTACTCAAATAAAGGCTTCACCGGCATGCATAGATCCAGAACACGAAGACAGGAAGGATCGTTTTCGGGCGCTTTGTAGTAGATTTGATACATGGGGCGGTCATCAGGCTGATAGTCACTGAAGGTCAGCCAGTTCAAAACGAAACTCAACCAGGCGGCCTCCGTCTGATCCGCCCGGATGGCCAGGTGATGAATGGCGTACTTTCCTCCGGGCAGAATCTGCACATCCACCCACTTATCCGCCGAAACGGAATCGGGTATGGTGATGCAGGCGTCATGAATAAGCTTGTCTTCCGGGACGGAGCCAGGGTTATTCCATACACCCAGCATTTTTGCATCATCGTTCATGAATCCCCTGGGGGCCGCCCATTTCATCAGTTGGTTAAAGGCCGGTAAAAGCCTTTCGGTCGTGTAAGGCCCGATGCTTCTGACATAGGCAACGCGCAGGTCGGGCATGTCGACAATTTTAACCCGAGTAACAGGACGTTCATCGAGAATCTTTTCGAGCGAAAGCTTTCTTTTATTGCGGTAGATATCATACAGATGCGCTTCGGCGGGCGGCAGTTCCGCTTTCTCCCTGCCTTTGAGACGCCGCATTTTGTTTTTCCATTCTTCCCAGTGATATTCACGGCGGATCACCGAAGGCGTTACCCCATAATGGGATTTGAAAAGCCGGGCAAAATTCTGAGAGCCGGAAAAGCCGCATTCGAGCGCGATGTCGGTAATGGATTTGGTCCGGTCGGACGTGAGTCTCCGGACGGATTTTTCCAGCCGAATCCGCTGGACATAATCATTGAGCGTTTCTCCGACCACCGCGCGGAAAAGGCGATGAAAATGAAATTTGGAAAAGCAGGCAATGGAAGCGAGTTTTTCTAGACTCAAATCCTCTGCATAATGCGCTTGAATATAATCAATTGTTCGATTGATGCGCATCCGGTATTCGTTGTTTACTGTTTTGTCGGAAGGCCCTTGCATTAAATATTCACCGGTATTTGGACTGTTTTGCGTTCGATGCGAAGATACGGAGATTGGCTTCAGAAGTCAATCATGAATATTCGGCTGTTCAGCGGTTGCTAAAAATACCCTCCTTAATGGTTTTGCCGAATGCGGAATAAATAAAAAGCCCGGCAGGTTTACTGCCGGGCCTCATTGTTACCCTGACATACTAACGGTTTACATCCTGATGGCCTAGAACGTCAGTGTCAGCTTGTTGAGGACCAGAAAGTCATTCTGAATGTCATAATCCGTTGAGCCTTTGAAGAACTTACCGGTAAACAGATAGCCGCCACCCAGCATGTAAGAAAGATTATTCGAAATTTTATACGTTGCGGTCAAATCGACTTCCCAGCCATAGTCGTTGAACATCCACGCTGTGGTGGGTTTTACAACCGCGTTGGCGTATGAAACAGACGCACCGATATCGAGTTTATCGATAGGACGGACACCGCCCTTCACCTGGAAAAACCAGGCATTGGTCATCCCGCCGCCGTTGTATCCATATAAACCACCTGTGACATAATTCGCACCATAACCGGGCTGCGTGCCGGCCCAATAGTTGAGATCACTGTTGAATAGAATCAGACAGGGATTCCAGTCCAGACCGCCGTTGGATACCGTATCCTTTGTCGTGTCGCTGGGATCCTGGCCGGACAGATAAGCAAACGTACCACCGACATAGGCCATGCCGAAATCAGCCGTTGCATCCAGCCAGAAAGCAAATGCGTTTTTGTCGACATCCGGCGTCGAAATACCTTCTTCGTACTTCTTGCCTTTACCATATAACCAGACCACTTCCGTCTGAACATCGACCGGACCAAATTTTGCTTTGGCGTAAGGCAGCGTTGCTAAATACTGGCTTTTGAAGCCCAGACTGTTTCTGTATGATCTCACGTCAATCCATTTGAAGAGGAGACCTGCCTGACCGGTTTTCCAAGAATATCTCAAGAAAGCCGTGTAAAAGTTATTGTCCTTATCGGCGCCATCAGCCGTGGTATTGATCGCTGTGTAGCTGTTTTCACCGCCATTGATTTTGCCCGCCTGAAGACCGAGGACAAGGCCGCTTTTCACAAATGAGTATGTAACTTTGCCCAGCGGAATCGAATTATCGCCGAATACAGTTCCCCACGCGCCGTCAATCTGATAGCCGGCAGTGAAAATACCGATTGGAGAAACGTAAGTAAGATAGACCAAATCAAAAGCAATATTTTCATTTTCAGCTCTGGTACCGGCGGATAGGGTATCCAGTGCTGTCACGGGAGTCGATCGATTTGCACCCCAGGCTCTTTCCATAATATCCGCACGGGTGGTCAGCGTCAAACCGGGAGATACGACAAACACGGTGTTCAGTCGCAACCTCTGAAAATAAAATGCCGTACTTCCACCAGGATTCCCCGTACCAACGGCATAGTACGGCGAAGTTGTAGTCGGGTAAATGTAAGTGTAGCTGTTTTTTGCCAGTGTAGTTTTATCCAGATACATCCCTCCTGCATAGTATTCACCGCTGACCTTGACATCAACGGCAAACGCGTGCATCCCCCAAACCGTTGTCAGTCCCAACAACAATAAAACCAAAACACTTTTCTTCATCTCAACCTCCTTCATTCAGAATTCATAATTCGAGCCTTCTTTCATACGGGCAAATTAAAAGAAGTCCCCCAGAACCGCGCACCGGGCGCTTTAACCTCCGTCAAAGCACTCTCTGACTTTTTAAATCCGACTGCTCAAATATTTACTGCTTTTGTTGATGACGATTCGACGATACACAGATGATAAGAAGATATCTTGCCTTTAATTGCCTTAAACGGTTTTGAAATTGCTTTTAACGTTTCCAAAATTGCTATTAATGTATCCAGCCTTGACATCTCGCAAATATCTTCTTATAATCGCGTATCTAAACAATTAAGCATCCACTGGTTTTGAAAAGATCGGAAATTCAAAAAAATCTATTTCGTTCGCTCACCACAGGCAGAAAGGGGATTTATACGATGACGGCTTCGGAAATTATTTATATCGGATGTTTGGTTTTAGGACTGACCTGCGCAATATCTTTAGTCGTGTTTCATGGCCTCCGTTTCAGGGATTCCGCAACCGGTCACGGCGCCGCCATTGACGTTACCGGGCATGATTCGTACCCTCCGGCGTCTCGATTTGCCCTTACTTATTATCCACAACTGATTTCCCTGGCGATTGCCGTATTGATGATCGCCTTTGCCGTATCGGGGATGATCTCCTCTCGCAATCCAATGACGCCGGATATGCTGCTCAAAAAACTTCAAACCGCGATCAGTGCAAAAGATCGGCGAATTTCTGCAACGGCGCAACCAGCACAGCTGCAAGCAAAACAACAGATTACAAGTACCTCTCCACAAACAGGCGCAAGTCGTCTGTCTGCAAATGCAGGGGCAATGAAAAATGACTTTATTTCTAAAAAGCATGAGGCTCCGGACCGGAAACCAAGTGACGCTCCGATGACTTCAACAGGCAGCGGGTGGATTTTTTCAATACAGAGTTCCCCGACCAGTCAGAGCGGACAGGAAACCGAATTCAAGACCGGTAACGTAATCACAGCAGACCATCAGACATCTGTGTTGGATGAAAAAAATTATGTCATTGAGACAGATAACCTTCCGGGATATGGAAACCGTCAACAAGTCGTTAAGGTTGCAGATGTTCGGGGCGCTCCTGCGGAAGAGGAACTTATCATTGACCTTCGCGACAGTAATGCGCAGCGACAGCAAATGGCTCTCGATGCCGGGGTTTCCCAAACCGCAGAGGCCGTCGACGTGGCAAACACACCGGTTATGGTCGGAAAGGTAAGTATTTTCGAGGCTCTCAAACAGGGCCTTTTCAAAATCAAGGCCAGTATGCCGACACAGGAAGAGATGCTGAAACATGACTGTCCATGCGATACCGTTAAAACATGGATAGCAAAGAATCCATAGAATACCGGACCGACCGCAATGGTCCTGTCGTTTGCGCATACCGGGTGACCATTTATTGAGAAGGTATGCATGTCTTCATTCGTAAACAGGTTTTACAGGCAGATAAAGATCCATAATGAGGTGTCTGTCCGGATGAGTATACGGATTATTTAGAATGTGTTGAAATTGAGGACGGGCATCAAATTGATAAATGCTTGGAATCAGCCAGTTGAAGAAGAGATTAAGCCAGGCTTTGGTGTTGGCGAAATTATCATGTTTTATCTCGCAGCGATGAACCGCATATAATCCGCCAGGAATTTTTTGTATATTTACCCACTTATCCGATCTTGCGGATTCAGGCACAGTAATGCAGGCATCAAAAATTCTTTTATCCTCGGGTGTTATTTCGGGCTTGCTCCACATCATGACTAAAAGCATTGTGCTCTCATAGCAAAGGCTTCTGGGTGCGGCCCATTCATATAGCCGCTTTATATTAGCATCGATGTCGCTTCTTGCAGTGCCTATATTCCGGATATAAGCGATTTGAGAATCCGGCATTTTTTTTATTTCTACGCCCGTCACAGGAGGCTGATCCAGCAACTCCGTCAACATCACCTGATGAACCCTCATGATACTGTCATAAACACGGACCTCATCTCTCAGCAGCTCTTCTCTTTTTTTCCCCCTCATGTTTTTGATTTTTTCACACAAGGTTTGCCAGCTACCATTTTTTCGAACATCAGAGGGCGTAAAGCCCCGATTGGCTTTGAACATCTTCGTAAAATTCTGGGACGAAGAAAAACCGCATTCGAAGGCGATAGTGGTAATGGACTTATGGGGTTCATAGATTAGCTTATTGAGCGACTCTTTAACGCGAATCCGCCGGATAAAATCGCCTGCCGGCTCCCCGGCAACGGATCTGAAAACCCGATGAAAATGAAATTTCGACATACTAGCCATTGAGGCAAGTTTATCCAGATTCAAATCCTCGCCATAATGGTAATGGATATGGTCTATGACTTGACTGACGCGTTGCCGATATTCATTTTGCAGAATTTCACCGGAGGGTGGCCTCATGCTGTCCCTTTGGATGCTTTTTTATTTTGACGGTTTGAGACGATTGTCCATGCTGGTAAAACCGCAGTCCGGCTGGTAGCAGGTCACGTTGAGAAATTCGCATTTCTGATTGCACACCGGACAAGCTTGCGGGGGTGCCGTCTGGACGATGGTATTGCCGCAGTTGCTGCACTTCCATGTATTTTCGGGAAGGGTCGGTTTATTTTCGGCCATGGTTTTCCTCCTCATGATGGTTTTTTTTGATCATAAATCTAGCATATTCATCCTCCTTCTGGCGACTCTTTTTTATCCGATGAATATTCTTGATATTCCCGAATAGTTTCGGTATGCAGACATCACCCTTAAACCGGAGTTAAACAAAATGGCAAAGAAAACGGCAGACAAAGATTTAAGCAAGCTCACTTTACTGGGATCAGGTCAACCGGCGCACCCTGTGCGCAAACTGGAAACCTTTCCCAATCGCGCCAAGCGCGACTACACGATAACGCTCTCCACCGACGAATTCACCTGCGTCTGCCCGATGACCGGCCAGCCGGACTTTGCCAAAATCACCATTCAGTACATTCCGGACAAAAAAATCGTCGAATCCAAATCGCTCAAACTTTATTTCTGGTCGTACCGCAACGAGGGCGTTTTCCATGAACACGTCACCAATATCATTCTGGATGATCTGGTAGCGGCGCTTGAGCCCCGCTGGTGCAGGGTGACGGCCTCTTTTGCCGTCCGCGGCGGAATCGCCATTACCGTGGATGCAGAGTACAGGAAAGGCGCAAAGAAATAATCCTCTGCTCGTCCTTTTAAAAAATTCATTTAAAATCCCCCTGCATCCCCCTTGTGCCACCTTCAGGTGGTTAAAAAAAGGGGGAAAATCCATAACTATCGGCAACATAAATTACTTAACCCCGCCGCACACAATTCCTTTGACACGTCCGGTCATTGTACGTATACTCCCGCGACAAAATCGTTCTTTCTGAAGTACAATAACGTGTAAAATATAAATCCAAAATGGACATGAGAGGGAAATTTATGGCAAAACGTGACGACATTAAAAAAGTTTTGATTATCGGATCCGGGCCCATTGTCATCGGCCAGGCCTGCGAATTTGACTATTCCGGAACCCAGGCGTGCAAGGCGCTGCGTAAACTCGGTTATAAAATCGTCCTGGTTAACTCCAATCCGGCCACGATCATGACCGACCCCGGCATGGCCGACGTCACGTATATTGAACCCCTCAATGCGCAAACGCTGACGGAAATCATCGAAAATGAAAAGCCCGACGCGATTCTCCCCAACCTGGGCGGCCAGACGGGCCTCAACCTGACATCTGAACTGCACAAAAAAGGCGTTTTGGATAGGCACGGCGTGAAGGTCATCGGCGTGCAGGTGGACGCCATCGAACGCGGCGAAGACCGTATCGCTTTTAAAGAAACCATGAAAAAGCTCGGCATCGACATGCCCAAAAGCGCTCCCGCCACCTCCGTGGAAGAGGCGGAAAAAATCGCCGCCGAAATGGGTTACCCGGTGGTGGTTCGACCCGCTTACACGATGGGCGGCACCGGCGGCGGCATCGTTTATAACCTCGAAGAACTTCGCGTCATCGCCAGCCGCGGCATTTCCGCGAGCCTCATCGGCCAGATTCTGATTGAAGAATCCGTCATCGGCTGGGAGGAGCTGGAACTGGAAGTTGTCCGCGACGCCAAAAACCAGATGATCACCGTCTGCTTCATCGAAAACGTGGATGCGATGGGTGTGCACACCGGCGATTCCTACTGCACCGCGCCGATGCTGACCATTGCCGAAGAATTACAGAAGCGCCTCCAGAAATGTTCCTATGATATCGTGGAAGCCATTCAGGTCATCGGCGGCACCAACGTGCAGTTTGCGCACGATCCGAAAACCGACCGCGTGGTTGTTATCGAAATCAACCCGCGCACATCGCGCTCGTCGGCGCTGGCTTCCAAAGCCACCGGCTTCCCCATCGCGCTCATTTCCTCGACGCTCGCCTCCGGCATCACGATGGATGAAATTCCCTACTGGCGAGACGGATCGCTGGAAAAATACACCCCATCCGGCGATTACGTCGTCGTGAAATTCTCCCGCTGGGATTTCGAAAAATTCCCCGGCGCAATCGACAAGCTGGGCACGCAGATGCGCGCCGTGGGCGAAGTCATGAGCATCGGCAAGAACTACAAGGAAGCGTTTCAGAAGGCCATCCGGTCGCTGGAGAAAAAACGCTACGGTCTGGGCTTCGTCAAAGATTTCAACGCGAAGCCGCTTGGCGAGTTGATGGAAATGCTTAATGAGCCGTCCAGCGAGCGGCAGTTCATTATGTACGAAGCGTTGCGCAAAGGCGCATCGATTGACACGCTTCATGCCAAAACGCACATCAAAAAATGGTTTATCGGCCAGATGAAGGAATTGGTCGAACTGGAAGAAAAGATTCTGACGTACAAAGGCAAAAAACTGCCGGATGAACTTTTGATCCAGGCCAAAAAAGACGGATTCTCGGATCGTTATCTGGCGCAGATTCTGGAGAAAAAAGAAGAAGAGATTCGCAAACAGCGGCTGGCCGCAGGCCTGGCCGAGGCCTGGGATGCCGTGCCGGTCAGCGGTGTGGAAAACGCAGCCTATTATTATTCGACGTACAATGCCCCCGACAAAGTCGGCGTCAGCCCCAACCGCAAGATCATGGTGCTGGGCGGCGGCCCCAACCGCATCGGCCAGGGCATTGAGTTTGACTACTGCTGCGTACACGCGGCATTTGCGCTGCGCGATGAAGGCATCGAATCCATCATGGTCAACTGCAATCCGGAAACCGTCTCCACCGACTATGACACCTCCAACAAGCTGTATTTCGAACCGCTGACGGTGGAAGACGTGCTGAGCATCTATGAAAAAGAGAAGCCCGAAGGCGTGATCGTTCAATTCGGCGGGCAGACGCCGCTCAACATCGCGGCGGATCTCGCGGCGGCCGGTGTGAAAATTATCGGCACATCGCCTGAAACCATCGATCTGGCGGAAGACCGCGACCGCTTCCGGGCAATGATGGACAAACTCGGCATTCCCATGCCCAAATCCGGCATGGCCAGCAACCTCGAAGAAGCCCTCAAAGTGGCGGGAACCATCGGTTATCCGCTGATGGTCCGCCCCTCTTACGTTTTAGGCGGCCGCGGCATGGAAGTGGTTCATGATGAGCAGATGCTCAAGCGCTACGTCAACGCCGCCGTAGATGTCACACCCGAGCGGCCGATTCTTATTGACAAGTTCCTGGAAAACGCCATCGAAGCGGAAGCGGACGCGATTTCCGACGGCACGGATGCCTTCGTTCCGGCTGTCATGGAACACATTGAACTCGCCGGTGTCCATTCCGGCGACTCCGCCTGCGTCATACCGCCCATCAGTATTCCGGCGCGCCATATCGATACGATCAACGAATACACCAAAAAGATCGCCGTGGAATTCGGCGTGGTGGGCCTCATGAACATCCAGTACGCCATCGCCAATGACGTGGTTTACATTCTGGAAGCCAATCCCCGCGCATCGCGAACCGTGCCGCTGGTTTCCAAAGTCTGCAATATTTCCATGGCGCGGATTGCCACGCAGATCATGCTGGGCAATAAGCTCAAGGATCTGAATTTGAAGCACCGCGCCTTCCGTCATTTCGGCGTCAAAGAAGCGGTGTTCCCCTTCAACATGTATCAGGAAGTCGACCCGATTCTCGGGCCGGAAATGCGCTCCACCGGCGAAGTGCTGGGGCTCGCGGATTCCTTCGGTCTGGCCTATTACAAGTCCCAGGAAGCCACCGGCCAGAGCCTGCCTGCCGAGGGCACAGTGCTGATCACGGTAGAAGAAAAAGACAAAGGCGGCACGCTGGAAGTGGCCCGTGCATTTGCCAACATCGGCTTTAAAATCAAAGCCTCGGAAGGCACGCACAAATATCTGGCCGATCACGGTATCGCCTCCGAAAAGATTCTCAAGATGCACGAAGGCCGGCCCAACATCGTCGACGCCATCAAGAACGGAGAGATTCAACTGGTCATCAACACGCCGGCCGGCCGGATGAGCAAATATGATGACTCCTACATCCGCAAGGCGGCCATTAAATACAATATCCCTTATATCACGACAGTCGCCGCCGCCGTCGCCGCAGTGAAAGGTATTGCCGCCTGCCGCCAGGGCCACGGCCGGGCCAAATCGCTGCAGAGTTATCATGCGGAAATAAAATAAGGCGCAAGGTTCAAGGGACAAGGTACAAGGTAAAAATCAGGGAATGATCAATGATAACATGAAGGTTACAAGACTGTTCCCTGATTTTTATTATAGGAAGCCGAGTTCGTGAAGGATATCGCGGACGCGTTCGGCATCTTTTTCATCCACCAGCAAGCGAGGACGTGCCCCTGCGGCAATCAGAAGATTAATATTTTCGCCCTGAAAGAAATAGAGGATACTTTCGCCATCCAGAACGGATTTGATGACGGCAATCTCGCCGGGATCATATGTCGAGAACACTTCTATCATTTTTGTATCTCACAATAGATGCAATGAACGGTCGCGACCGTTCATTACATCTAAGCCTTTATCCTTGACCTTGGACCTTGCACCTTGTTCCTTGAACCTTTTCTTCATTCAAATCCCGGCGGTGGGGTGAAGCCGCCCAGCACCTTTTCCATCCTTATTGCCAGATCCAGCGGTGTGGCATCCTCCAGATACGGCCCCATTATTTGAATGCCGACCGGGAGATTGTCTTTCGTTTTGCCCGCCGGAATCACGGTTGCCGGACAGCCGGCCAGCGTTGCGGGAGATATCCATTTAAACGTCTCGGCATAGTAGCGGAGCTGATCGGACGATTCCACCAGGCGGCCCCACATGTTGCGGTCCTGGTTGTGCGCAAAGGCGGGAATACAGTTGGCCGGCATCAGGAAAGCATCGAATTCTTTAAAATAGCTCTGCCAGGCACGCCGCGATAAAAGTCTGCCCACACTCAAAACACACCAGTCCTTATGGGACAGGGTCAGGCCTTCAACAAAATTCCTCTGCGTCTCTCCGTACGGCGTGAAATACAGCAGTTTGAGCATGCTGATGACCGTATCGGTAAAGACCGGCGACTGGGAAACCATCGCCGCCATCAGTTTGAAGTAGGTATTGAAAACATCGGCAAACACAATGCCGTCGGGCCATCCTTCTTTCACCGTCACGCCTTCTTCGCGCAAAGCATTCACGGCGCCGGCGATAACAGCCCGAACTTCCGGATTGACCCGACAGAAAGGATCATCCGTCACATAACCGATTTTATACTCTTTCAACTTTGCCTTGCGCGGTTTGGGAAGCACCCACCGGTAAGCAACCGCATCTTCAGGGGCCGGCCCGGCAATGATTCCCAACTCCAGCTTCAGGTCAGAAGCCGAGCGAGCCATCGGCCCGACAACGGCTAAATCATTTAAACCGGCCAGATTCACGCCGGGCGGCAATAATGACGGCAAAGGCGGAATCGCCCCCTGAAACGAGACGAGATTCAACGAAGACTTATGGCCGCATACGCCGCAGAAATTGGAAGGGGTGCGAATCGAACCCGCCAGATCGGCGCCCAGCTCCAGAAATCCCAAGCCGGCCGCCAGCGCCGCCGCGCCGCCGCCGGTTGATCCGCCCGAGGTTCTGGTGACGTCCCAGGGATTATTGGTGGTTCCTGAGACTTTATTATAGGTCTGGATGTCGCTGGCGCCGATCGGCGTGTTGGTTTTGCCGACGATGATCGCGCCGGCATCCAGAAGCTTTTGCACCGCGACGGCATTTTCTCCGGGTACATGTTCGGCCAATTCCGGATAGCCGCACGTCGTTTTCAAACCGGCCGTCTCAAACTGGTCTTTAATCAAAACAGGCAGTCCGTGCAGCAGCCCCCATTTTTCGCCCCTGGCCTGCGCGTCGTCCGCCTGGCGGGCGCGCGCGAGCGCCTGCTCTTCGCTCAGCGTAACAAAGGCGTTGATCTTTTCATTGTGTTTTTTAATGCGGTCAAAGACATGCTTTGTCAATTCTTTCGAAGAGATGATGCCCGTCTCAATGGCCTTGAGGGCGTGAACGGCCGTGCCGAAATCGGGGTCAAATTTAAGGCGGAATCCTTTTTTTGAAGAAGAAATCTTTTTTGCCATGCGTGAAAATCTCCCTTCTGCCGGATGGGGCATCATGACAGAATTCAAAGGACATTTCTACCGAATTTATCTGGTTCTTAAAACGGAACATCTGTGTTATACGGGATTTGAATGAAGAAAATTAAAGGACTATAACATGGACCCCCTGAAAGGCTCGCAACGAAAATATCTCCGCGGAGAGGCGCATCATCTAAAACCGCTGGTTCTCATCGGCGCGAAAGGCGTGACCGACCAGTTGCTGGGTTCGGTGAACCAGGCGCTGAAAGACCATGAACTCATAAAAATCAAATTCGGCGAATTCAAGGAAGCCAAAAAAGAAATCTCCGAAGAAATTGCTCAGGCCACCAAAAGCGAACTCGTCGGCCTGATCGGCAACGTCGCCATCCTCTACCGCCGGAACCCCGATCCCGAAAAAAGGAAGATCAAGATGCCATAGGCGATCCCGACAATCCGGAGCGTCAGACCACATCAACCAATGACACGGCAGATGAACTGAAATGAAGGCCATACAATTAACCGTAAAAGTTCTGATTGTTATTGTGCTGATGTACTGCGGTGTCTCTGCCATGGCTCAGGATCAAAATCACCCCCTACGGCAGATATCCGATGCCGATCTTTCCACCCCGGAGCAATGCGTTCATCATTTCTATGAAGCGTTTCGGACGGGCAATGCCGAATTGCTTTCCCGTGTTTTGATTGAAGGGGGATCGTATGCGGCATTCAGTCCGCAATACAACATTGATAAGCCCAGTCGGGTGATATCAGGAGCGGAAATCACCGGAAAAACCGTCATCAAAAAATGGGGGGGCTTTGGCGAGCCTGTTGATGCCGGCGATGTCCTGATTTACGTCATGACGAAAAAAGATCCCAAATTGATTGCGCGAAAACCGGGCGTGGCCATGCCGGACGAAAAGTTTTGTTTCCTGGTTCGAAAAATCAGTGATCAGTGGAAACTGGTGAAAGTATACGCCAACTGGCCGACCTTCCCCGGTCAGTAAAAAACAGTCATACCGGAAAATTAAAGCGTCATCCCGGTTTGCCGATAACTGTTTAGGAAGGTCCAATGAGTGGCATTTATAAGCAACTGATTTATTTGAAAAAAGAATTCTCATCCATAAAAAAACATAGCCTTCCCGGATGTCTGATCGAGGTTTCTAATCCATGACCCATAAACCCACCTATGAGGACCTGGAACGTCAGGTCAAAACCCTGGAAGAACTCATTTGCAAAACAAAACGGGATCATGATGAGAAACACACTCGCGAAGCGGCCGAGCGTCAGCAGGCGCAGGAGGCCCTCCGGAAATCAGAGGCTCAATACCGCCTTCTTCATGACGGCATGCGGGATGCCTGTGTCCGTGCCGACCTGGACGGAACGATCCGGGAATTCAACGATGCCTACGCGCAAATGCTCGGCTACACATCCGGGGAGCTTAAAACGATGAACCTTGCCGATATCACGCCGGATAAATGGCATGCCGCCGACGCCGGGATCATCAAAAACCAGGTTTTGCAAAATGGTTCTTCGGATCTCTACGAAAAAGAATACTGCCGCAAAGACGGCACGGTCTTTCCGGTTGAATTGAGGGTCATCCTTTTCCGGGATCAGGACGGCAAACCTTCCGGAACTTGGGCCATCATACGCGACATCACCGAACGCAGACAGATGGAAAAGGATCGTGAAATGCTGATCCTGGAACTTCAGCAGGTCATGAAAAAAGTCAGGGTCCTGGGCGGACTCCTGCCGGTCTGCGCATCATGCAAGAAGATTCGCAACGATGAGGAGTACATGAAAAAGGTTGAGGCCTACATCGCGCAAAACCCTGAAACGTCCCGCAGTCTGGGGCTTTGTGCCGATTGCAGAAATCGAACGGCCTGAAGTCCGGCCGAAACAGTCGGGCGACCAAAGCCCGCAAAGACAAATGTCTTATCGACGAATATTTTTAATTGGAGGTAATGTATATGAGACGACTTATGTTGTTAATGGTTCTGGCTCTTGTGGTGTTATTTTCCTCTCAACCGGCATCCGCCGGCGAGTGGATTGCCTGCGCCGGTGAAAATCAAACCTGTAAGGTTCCCGGCACACGGATGGTGCGCTATGGAGTGGATGACCAATGGAGCATGAAAAAGGCCACAGATCGAATCCAGTGCAGCAATGACATATTTGGCGATCCCGCGCCCGGAAAGTCAAAAGCCTGCTATTATCAGGCAAGGCCGCAGCCGGACAAAGACTGGCATCATGACAACGACCGGCGTTATGACAACGACAGGAGCGCCCGTTGGATCCGCTGTGCCGATGAAGGTGAATATTGCAGATACCGCGGTGACAGAGACGTCCGATACGGTCGCGGCGACCGCTGGAATTATAAATCCTCAAAAGACGGCATTGCCTGCAACAATGACGAGTTCGGCGATCCCGCGCCGGGGAAGGGAAAAGCCTGTTATTATCAGGACGCTTTGCGGCCGGACCGTGATGATGGCAGGCATGGCAGGTACGCCAGGTGGACCCGCTGCGCCGATGAAGGCGAATACTGCAGATTCCGCGGCCACAGAGACGTCCGATACGGCGTTGGCGACCGGTGGAATTATAAATCCGGGAAAGACGGCATTTCCTGCAATAATGACGAGTTCGGTGATCCGGCGCCCGGCAAGATGAAAGAGTGTTTTATCAAGGTGGATTAAGCCAGGCTGACGCAAGCCTTTTTTTGTAAATCAATGGCGCCGTCTATCCGACCAATCCGGCCTGTCCTCCGAAAAAGTCACGACTTTTTCGGAGGACATTGAGCCACACTGTAAGAAATCCGATTTTTTCCTTCTTCAATAAATATGTATCCGGCACAAAACTGGCCGTCCGAAATGCGCCTGGAAAGATAAGCACATGCGTAGAAATCCAGAAAAAAGGTATAGCAACTCAAAAAATGTCATTCCCGCGCAGGCGGGAATCCAGAATAAATAACAAAGGTAGCAGTTGCACCGCGGCATGCCTGTGCTCAATGTCCTCGACTGCGGCGCTAAGGCTCATTCCGCGCAGGCCTTAAACTCGCCCTACCGGCTCTACAGTTTGGCCGTCTTGTGCTCTATTGGTGAAACTCCAGTTTCAAAGCGCAGCGCATTGGACAGCATCACCCTCGTTCCCGCCGGACGCCGATTGAGTGCGTCAATTATCGCCCGGCGGTGCCACCCAACTGTCTGTGTGATGGCTTGGAGGATGACCTTCAGGCAAAACTATTTCTTGCGAATCTTCAAATCCTTAAAGTCATGACACCCCCCGACATTACAGGACAACCGACTGGCAAAATGCTCCGAATGACAGGTCAGACAGCCGCCTTTTTCATGATTGTTGTGGGGGTCAAAGGTGCGCATCCCGTTTGCCTTGTAATCTTTAGTGGTAACCGTACCGCTTGGTGTTTTGTGACAACTACTGCATTTTGCCGCAGAAGGAGATTTCTCTCTCTCGGGCTTTCCTATGGGATCATTCGATTCATGGCAAGCGCCGCATGTCATCTTCAGCCCGGCATGAGCCGCGGACATGTTGAAGCCTCCCTGCGGATAGTTATTCATGTCGTAGCTCTTGAATGTTGCACCCGGCGCCTCTTTATCAGCAGCGTTCCCTTTGACGGCATCCAGGGCAACCATTGCGAAACAACACAGGACGGCGGAAACAATAATAATCTTTTTTTTCATATTATTCTCCTGATCGTACCGCACATTAAAGCTTGGTTACATTGATCCCTTTGGGGATGCAACTCTCGCAAGGCACATTGACCTGGCAGCGTGCGCAATAAAGCGTGTAGGCTGTATTGTCCGGATATTTTTCCTTGACGTATGGTGTGACCACCTCGGAAATATGCTTGAAGCACAGAACCTTGCTTCTGCCGGGCACCCCGTGGAGATAGGTCTGAATCGCCTGAGCCGGACAACGTTTGGCGCAGATGCCGCACTGCTTACCGCCTGAGGCGAAATAGAGGCACCAATCACGGTGAGACTGGTACGGACGCGGTGTCACGGGCAGCTTCGCCTTGACCACAGCCGAGGCGCAACGGTGGGCAATCCCCACCGGCGTGATCAGGCCGTCGCTCAAACCGAAGGTTCCCAACCCGGCACAGTAGGCATAGTGCCTTTCCGACCACGTCGAAGCGAAACCGTAGGCGCTTTCCCGTGAAATCCTGAAATGTGTGGTAATGGCGGCAGAGGCGGCATAGTAGCCCTTTTTGGAAAGAAGTTCAAGAACGCCGCGCCGGGAGTGATCGGAAGAAATCTCGCCGAATGTACGGCCCTTCCCCCAGCGCCGGCTGGGATAAATATCCGGCAGCATGCGCTGTTCCGCCTTCACTTTTTCCTGAAAGGGCATCACCCAACTGATGACGGTGAGATCCCCGTCAGTGCAGGGAACATCGGGATGGACCTTTTTGAAAAGCTCCAGAGGCGTCATATGAAAGGGGGCCACATTGATTTTCAGAGCCTTCACGGCAGGATCGTCTCCGCGGACAAAACCGACCACCGGCATATCATAGACATGCTCGAATGGTTCCGGCGGAACGTTGTTGGGAACGGGCTTGTGGGCGGCATCCCCTCCCTGAGGGGTGTCCATCCCCAGAGAATTCTTATTGCTTTTAATAAAGTCTTGGAGATTTTTAATAACGTCCCGGGCCAGGGCCGCATCACCGCCGTCATGTGACGCTGCTGAGGCCTCCGTCACGGGAAATTTGGGGATGGCGGCCATCAGTCCGGCCCCAACCGCCAGGGTAAACAATTTGCGACGGGTGATTTTACAGGGATTAAACGGTTCATCAACATTCAATACATCGTTCACTTCCTGAGTTTTTTCAGGGCATCTCTTTCTGGCGTCTTTCATATTTACCTCCTTGAGCGAATGTAAGCATGAAGACCCACCCGAGAGGCATCAAGGCAACACACAACAGAACAGGTATCCTGGCTCGCCGTCATCCTACTGGTCTTCGCCTTCCCACCTTTACGGCAGTGACGGAAGCGATCTGCGACAATGGGCGCCAATGGCGGATACAGAGCCATCATCTTCGCGGAACGCTTCATCAAGACTTTCGTCAGACTTACAGTCGCTGGGCGGCAAAAGCATCTCACTTTTTTCCCGGATTCTGTTGTCTTTGTTCTCAACTGCAGAATGAAAAGAGGACCGTAAAAAAAGAATACGCGTAAGAACACATCATCTACGTAAGGACATTACGTCCTTGAAGATAGAATCTTATAATAGACGATTTTTCCTGTCAAGCCGATCCTGGAGAGCGAATCCGGAAAGAAGAAAGAGTGTTTTATCAAGGTGGATTAACGCCGGCTTAGGCCGGCCGAATTTCAGCAAATCAATAGTGGCTCTCTATTAGATCAATCCGGCATGTCCTCCGAAAAAGTCACAACTTTTTCGGAGGACATCGAACAGCACTGAAAGAAATCCGAATTATTTCTTTTATTGAACAATCCTCTTCACTTTTCTGCGAATCATCCAGACCAGGGCCCCCATGGTCAACAACAACAATAACATCCCGAGCAATAAGTTCATGGCGCCGTAATGAACCATCAGGTAGGCCGCGCCCACAAAGGGCATCAGGCCGCAGCGGGTGACAAAACGAAGAGCCTCATGCTCGGCGATCACGGCGGCAAGCGGAGGACTGACGTCATAATAAAATTTCACAAAAGCTTTGCCCGCCGCCGAAGTTAAAAGACAGCGGTCGCGAAACGCCCTTAGAATACTGACGTGCTTTTCGGCCGGGGTGCCGAACGCCGCTGTGGCGATAAAGCATCTGCCGCCACCATCGCCGCCGGAATGGATTGCTGTTGTCTGGGTTACCGTTACCGTTTGCGACGTTACACCCGTTGCCGAAATGGTAACCGTGGCCGTGCGCGCCGTTGCGCCTGTGTTTTCCTCTGCCGTAACGGTTACGCTGCCATTCCCCGTGCCTGAACCCGGGTTGATGGTAAGCCAGCTTTGGTCGGAGGAAACCGTCCAACTTATGCTGGCGACAACATCGAACGAGGCCGTACCGCCTGCCGCCTCCACATTCAAGGCAGACGGTGAAACGGAAAGGGTTGATGACCCCGACCAGCCAATGGCAAAGGCTTTGTAACGCCCGCCGCCGGGTTTATCCCCTGCGTCAATATAATACGGAGCGCTTGTTGCATAGGTAAACAATTCACGTCCTACACCTCCCGACTGCTCCGGGTACGTCCCATAACCTGTTTTTCCGTAATAATCTCTTCCTTTGATATCGAGTATTTTAAGGGTTCCGTCTGTATTTATTCCTACAGCATTGCCTATACCTGCATAATCACGTAATTTGGCGGTAAATATTTCACTTCCTGCGGGGCAGTTTGCGAGAGTCTCAAGAAATATGTCTGAAATTACTACGCCTGAGGTTACCTGAAGATTTACTAATAAATCATAAAGACTACCATTCCCATAACCGCCGGCAATCAATTCATCGATCAGCCCTCTTTCTTCGTTACTGAGGATAAAGGTGGTGGGGGCTTCCACCGACCAGGCAATGGCAAAAGCTTTGTAGTTTAATGTTTTTGTTATTCCTCCGCCCAGATCAATATCATTTGAGCCCATATAAATATCATAGCTTGAATTGTTGGAGTAGGTATATAACTCGCTTCCTATCGCTGTGCTTACGGCGTCAATGGTATATCTTGTATAGCCTGTATGTCCGTCGTAATCATATGTGCTGAAAGCATTTCTGATAAAGGTTCCGTCGGCATTGATTCCTACGGGACTGTTAGCGTCGTCACCTACTCCTGTAAAATCATGTAATGATGCCGTAAAGACTTCACTGCCTGCATGGGTATCAAGGGACGCAATCAGCGCATCCATTTGACTGGTTAAATGAGACGGCGCGTTAGGATTTTTGGCCAGATCAGCCCTCAGATATTTTAAAGCCTGATACAGATTAGTGCAACCGGCGGCCTCCAGTCTGTCAATCATCTTGTCATTCCCCTCGTTGGTCAGGACAAAGGAGGCGACATCTTCTTCGATGGGAGTTTGGGCCGTGCTGATAAACGGCACAAAAGCCATTACAAGTGATAAACAAAGGATGAGTAAATTTCGTTTCATTTTCGAGTTCAATTGTTATCCCTCCTTTATTCAATTATTTACAAGTTGATTGATAGAAACTTCTTTTTGTTGCGAGGGAAGCATATAGAATGCGTTATTGTTTGTCAAGGCGATCAGGAAAATCCAGGGGAGATAACACTGTAATTACAGAGAGACTTTGCGAAGGAAGTGGGGTCAGGTCTTGAAATATAAGTCTTCCGTTGAAACCTTGTTAATCCTGGATTCCCGCCTTCGTAACATGAAGGTCGCCAGCGGGAATGACAGAATAGAACAGAATTCCGACAGGTCAATTTATAGCCTGCGAAGCAGTTCAAAACTGCAGATGCGCACTTCAGGCAGATTGTCTTTGGTGGTTACGATATTGTTTTTACTGTCCAGCGAGACAATGAGATCGTTGGCTTCAAGCAGGGAACCGTCAATACCGACATCGATCAGACGCGCAATCATTGATTCGAGCAGGAGATCCTTGCTTTTGCCGGATATGAGCCCCTCCGATTCGGCTTGTATCAGACTCATGGGTTTTAAAAGTTCATGAGAGCCTGCCACCCAACTGTCGGTGCCGTTAAAGAAACCGCGGATCGATATGAAATTCCGGTCTTCACGCAGCAGCGGTTCTCCCTGGCTGTTCACAAGATGGTTGTGCGATTCGTATTTTCTTCGATCGGTGGATTGTTCTGTTTTGGCGCTTCCGGTCATATAAATTGCGCGCACATAGACGGTGGGAATGCCCTTGAAGCTCAGGTACTGGGCAATTGCAAACTCCTCAAAAGGGCTGTTGAAACCGTATTCCACAGCTTTTTTGCTTTGGTTGTCATTGTTTTGCAAAATAACCATTTCGCCCACGCGGGATATTTTCCACACAATATGAATATGGTCTTTGGTAAAAGTATAATAGGTGTCGGTTTTCTCGGAAAGTTTCCAGGAATGTGTTTTGCGCCAGCGTTCAGGTAAAAAATAATCGAAAAGACGGCCGTTTCGGCCAACCACCCACAAATGTCCTCCCGTGCTTTCAGCAGGACCGTGAATATAGGGAACACCCATTATTTCAACGGCGCCAAGATGGCTTGGCAGTTCAGTGGGACGCCAGCGGTCGCGCTGGTCATCGTGATAGGTATGACGCTTATGGCTTTTCACCTTTTCTTCATGCTCGGGCGTTCGGATCAAGAGCTCGTAGTCAACGACGGAATAATCCCCTGCTTCAATGATCCCGGTGATAAGGTCGGTTTGCGCGTTGAGTCTATCCGGGTTGTCGGCCGGAATACTCTCAAAAAGATTTACCTGCTTTTCTTCCAGAATAATGTGCACGGGTTTCATGTCCGCTACATAATAGCCTTTTTTGGCCATATCGGATATTACTTTGAGGGTAACAGGCTTGACAATGGAGTCTGCGGCATCTCCCGTATAACCTGCATCCTGGAGCATTTCTACAATATCTTTGCCGCGTATCCACTGGTAGATAAGCTTATATTGCTTCAGGATGTCGACATCAATTCCCGGATGTTTTGCATGGATGCGGTTAAGTTTATCCGTCGAACGTCCGCTCTGCCAGAGTTGCATGGTTTCGGGCGGTACATATATAGCGAGCGGCAACTGGGTCGATATGGTGATTCTCCTGGGGCCGTATCGTCCTTCACGCATTTCAAAAGTGAGCGAGAATTCCTCCCACGGGCTGTTGAATTCGGTATTCATGAATTGCATAAGCGTGTGCGTATCCAGCGGCACGTCTTCTCCCACCCGGCAGTTTTTCACGACAAGATCCAGTGCAACGCCGGCCACCCTTTTAGTCGGCACCCTGTACACGGCGCTGGTGCCTTTCAGCCTTTGGCGCTTGCTTGAAAACCAGGGGTCTTCGTACCAGTTAGATGGTTCTAATAATTCGGCCACGGGAAGGCCGAATTGTGTCAGGTAAATATCTCCACCGTTGCTTGTTTTACGGTGAACATAAACGACGCCCAGTACGGTGACCAGCGTTTCGTAAACGGCAGGACTTATAGATGATGGCAGTGGCGATGGGACAGAAGACATTTGCGCTGGATTCCTTGATACCTCGGTTAAAAAAAGTAAACTTTAAAATCAGAAACAATAATACAACATCTTGAAAGCAACGCAAGAATAAAAATAGTTTTGTAAGAAGCACATAATATGTCCTGTTCTGTAGCACATAAACTGTCCGCTTGATAAGTTACCTCAATGGAGGTGACGGATGAGACGGAAATGGGGTCAAGACGGAAATGGGGTCAAATCTTTAGACGGAAATGGGGTCAAATCTTTATTCTTGACTTTTGTCTCAGACGGCCGAACTGGTTGAGCCGCAGGCGAGTTTAAGGCCCGCGCTCCATGAGCCGTATCCCATTCCCAATCATGTTGATACCGCGAATGAACTCCCATTATTGTCCATTATTGTTTTACAGGATGTCTCTTTTTACTCATCCGATTTTTTATTTTTGAATTTTCTGCAGGAGGTTGGTGTGTTCTTCCATGAGAATTGAGACCAGACGTTGCGCCGCCAATGGCAACGTTCGGTCGCTTAGAGAAACGATTCCCACCGCAGATAAAGAGACATCCATTCTTATCGGCAGTTCACACAGAGTCCCATTCCTGAGTTCCTGAAACAAGCCGCTTCTGAAGAATGCGCCTATTCCGTCGCTGTTGGCGACCGTCTTCTTGATAATCCCGAAATCATTGCATTGCAAGTGAGGCTCAATGGCGCCGTCCAACTTGATCAGCGGCGATTCCTTGAAAACTTTCAGCAGCCATTCATGGATCGGCTGGGTCAGATGAGGAAAGAAAAACGGATAAGATGCAATGTCCGACAGGGTGATTTTTTTCTTTTTGAGCAGAGGATGCCCGGGACGGGAATACCAGACAAGATCTTCGGACGCAAGATCGGTCACGCTCACCATTTTCGAAAATTTCAGGTTCTGCGGATAGACCGAAACAAAAAAGTCGATTTCCTTATCCGCAAGCATTTGGATCATATCTTCGAGATTCGTAATTTTCACTTTCACGCGGACGCCGGGATATTTTTTCTGAAATCGAACCAGGGCGTTGCCCATCAACGCTTCGGCGGCATAGATCCCGCATCCCACCAGGACGCGGCCGGTTTCCATGTTGATCAACGACTTCACGTCTGAAGGAATATCATCCGCATCTTTCAGGAGGATTCGCGCTTTCCTGACCACGACCTCTCCGAAAGGAGTGGGAGCAGCCCCGCTGTGCGTTCTGTCGAACAGTTTTACATCGAAGAACTCTTCGGATTTCTGAATGCTCTTGGTCAGCGCCGGCGTGCTGATATGGACCGCTTCGGCCGCTTTTCTGAAATTTCCATGCTCGGCAAGGGCCACGATGTGCTCATAATGTCTTAAATCCATTGTTAACCCTCAGTTAATGATTATTGAGAAACATTCAATGGACATTAACATGATTTCGATTAAATTCAAATCAGAAAAAAGAATAAGGGGCGGTCTGAAAACAGACAGGCAAAAATTAGATATCCTCCGTGTTGTTGAGTTGTTCGAAAGGAGTGGCCATGACGGATTTAAACAAACTATTAACTGAACTTTTCAAGGAATCGCTAAACGGTTCCGACAAAGTGGTGGGACCCTTCTGCTCCATTCTCGAGGGCCTGGGATACGACGTTTCCATCGATGGAAAGAAAATCATGTCGAGGGATATTTTTGAGGGCAAATATCCCGAGTACAATAACCTGGAGGGATCCGCCCATTATTTCTCGCTTTTCAAAAACGGCATTCATAAAAAAGAATACTTGATTGAACTTCCGATCCAATGGGATGAGTATTAAAAGGAGGCGGAGCAATTCAGGAAATACAATCAACCTCAGGAGGTATTTATGGCAGAAACAAAGAATAGTATGAAAGGTCTCAGCAGACGTAATTTTTTAAAGACGGCGGGCGGCGCGGCAGCCGTGGCCGGACTGGCAACCGGCGGAGTTGCCTTAACCCCGTGGACCGCCGAAGCGGCGGCGCTTCCGAAAAAATGGGATGAAACCTTCGACATCGTCGTCGTCGGCAGCGGTTTTGCGGCGCTGGCCGCAGCGTATGAAGCCAAGAAAGCCGGTGCATCGGTCGTCGTTTTGGAAAAAATGCGCACCCCGGGCGGAAATTCGATTATCAACGGAGGCGTTGTTTCCGCAGCAGGGTCTCCCAAAGAGAAAGAACAGGGCATTGAAGATTCGCCGGAACTTCTATTGAAGGACATGCTCACCGCCGGTTTGAACCTGAACCATGTGGAACTGGCCAAGATGGTGGCCGACAAATCCAACGAAACCGTACAGTGGACCATTAATGAACTGGGCGTCAAATATAAAGACAAGCTGTCGCAGGAAGGCGGGCATTCCGTTCCCCGCATGTACAGCACCTATAACCAGAGCGGTTCGGCCATCGTCACGCAGCAGTTGCTGAAGCTCAAAGAACTCGGCGTTCAGCCCAGGCTCCAGAGCTATCTCACCCAGATTTACCGGGATACCGACGGACGGGTCAAAGGCGTGCAGATT
The DNA here is from genome assembly GCA_963682105.1 of Smithellaceae bacterium. Taxonomy (GTDB): domain Bacteria; phylum Desulfobacterota; class Syntrophia; order Syntrophales; family Smithellaceae; genus UBA8904. Next base: position 3,250,616 of record OY821638.1, on the reverse strand, counting down.
CGCGAAAAATATGTTTTCCCGAATGCCGACAGCGGTAAAGTCAAAAACATTAAAGCCAGAAAAGCGGTCATCCTGGGCACCGGCGGTTTCGGAAACGACGTGGCCTTCCGCACGCTTCAGGACCCGCGTCTCACGGCCGAATTTCCCACCACCAATCAGCCCGGGGCCACCTCGGAGGCGCTTCGGGAATCCCTGCGCATCGGCTGCGCACCCGTGCAACTGTCCTGGATTCAGCTTGGCCCCTGGGGCAGCCCGGATGAAAAAGGCATGGGACTTTCGCCCTTCTTCGCCCAGTTGTGCGCGGCCATGTACGGAATCTGGGTCGACACCAAAACCGGCAAGCGGTTCATCAACGAACTGGCCGACCGCAAAATCCGCGCCGACGCCATTATCCGCGTCGGCAACAAATGCATCGCCATGACGGATGCTTACGGCTTTTCTTTGGGCGAAAAGCTGATTGCGGAATCTATGCCTCTGTTGCTGGAAAGAGGCGTTGTAAAAAAATACAACACCCTCGAAGAGATGGCGGCGGCTTATAATTGCCCGATTGAACCTCTGAAGGCAACCATCGAGAAGTTCAACAAAGGCATTGCAGCCGGCAAAGACGAAGAGTGGAACCGGTATCTGCAGAAAAACCAGAAACCTCTTGGCCCCGGCCCCTGGTATGCTTTAAGGCTTACGCCCAAGGTTCATCACACCATGGGCGGCGTGAACATCAACGCCAAAGCGCAGGCCACGGATATTATGACCGACAAACCGATTCCCGGCCTGTATGCGGCGGGCGAAGTGACGGGCGGCGTGCACGGCGCGGTGCGTCTGGGCAGTTGCGCCACGCTGGATTGCCTGATTTTCGGCCGCATCGCCGGACAGAATGCGGCGGCGGAGAAAGCCTGGAGTTGAAATCGATATCCAGTAATTTAAATGAAAGGGGCTTTTATTCCCGTGGAATAAAAGCCCCTTTGAACAATCCTCAGTTGCACCGACGAGAAAAGAACTCCCTGATGTAAGATATTCAAGATTGCCACGCCGGCCGAGAAACGGCTCGCAATGACGGATCTACCCACAAGCGGGTTCACCCGCAGGGAACGGTTTGAAACCACGCCTGCGGGTGGCAAGGCCGTTCCCTACCGGCGTGTCAACTGCCGGTATTTGATCCGGTGCGGCTGGCTGGCGGCGGCGCCGAGGCGGTTTTTGCGGTCTTCTTCGTATTCGGAGTAGTTGCCGTCGAAAAAGAGCACTTTGCTTTCGCCTTCAAAAGCCAGAATGTGCGTGCAGATGCGGTCGAGAAACCAGCGGTCGTGGCTGATGACGACCACGCAGCCGGCAAAACCCTCCAGTGAATCTTCCAGTGCGCGCAGCGTGTTGACATCCAGATCGTTGGTCGGTTCGTCGAGCAGCAAAACATTGCCGCCTTCCTTGAGCATGCGCGCCAGGTGGACGCGGTTGCGCTCGCCGCCGGATAACGTGCCGACTTTTTTCTGCTGGTCGGTGCCGGAGAAATTAAAGCGCGAAACATAGGCGCGGGAATTGATCTGCCGGCTGCCGATGTTGACAATGTCCTGGCCGTCGGAAATCATCTCCCAGATGTTTTTGTCGGAATCGAGCGCATCACGGCTCTGATCGACATACGCGAGCTTCACGGTATCGCCCACGCGAATGGTTCCGGAATCGGGGCTTTCCTGGCCGGTGATCATGCGGAAAAGTGTGGTCTTGCCCGCGCCGTTGGGGCCGATGACGCCGACGATACCGCCGGGCGGCAGCTTGAAGGTCATGCCTTCCACCAGCAGATTTTCACCGTAACCTTTCGCTACGTCGACGGACTCAATGACCAGATCGCCCAGACGCGGTCCCGGCGCAATAAACAGTTCCCGTGTGCCGGATTCGCGCTCCATATCCTTTCCTAAAAGTTCTTCGTAAGCCTTGATGCGCGCCTTGGATTTGGCATGCCTGCCTTTGGGCGACATGCGAATCCATTCCAGTTCGCGCTCCAGGGTTTTGATCCGGCCGCTTTCCGCCTTTTCTTCATTTTTCAAACGGTTTTGCTTTTGGTCCAGCCATGACGAGTAGTTGCCCTGCCAGGGAATGCCCTGCCCGCGGTCCAGCTCCAGAATCCAGCCCGCGACGTTGTCGAGAAAATAGCGGTCGTGCGTGACGGCAATGACCGTTCCTTCATATTTTTGCAGATGATGTTCCAGCCAGGCCACGGATTCGGCATCCAGGTGGTTGGTCGGTTCATCCAGAAGCAGGATGCCGGGTTTCTGCAAGAGCAGGCGACACAGCGCGACGCGGCGTTTTTCCCCGCCGGAGAGCACCTTGACCGGCGTGTCGCCGGGCGGGCAGCGCAGTGCGTCCATGGCCATCTCCAGGCGCGAGTCGATATCCCAGGCGTCGAGCGCATCCATCTTTTCCTGGAGGGCGGCCTGACGGTCGCACAGCTTCGTCATCTCGTCGTCGGACATTTCTTCGGCGAATTTTTCGTTGACGGCGTTGTATTCGGAGATGACATCCATCGTTTCCTGCACGCCTTGTTCCACAATCTGCCGGACGGTTTTGGTCTCATCCAGCCGGGGCTCCTGTTCCAGATAGCCCACGGTGTATCCTTGGGAGAGAATGGTCTTCCCCAGAAATTCCGAATCGACGCCGGCCAGAATTTTCAGAAGCGAGCTTTTGCCCGAACCGTTGAGACCGATAACGCCGATTTTCGCGCCGTAAAAATAGGACAGGTAGATGTCCTTGAGCACGGGTTTCTTTTCGTAAATTTTGCTGACTCCGATCATGGAGTAGATAACTTTGTTTCCTTCATTGGCCATGCAGCGATTATCCTCCTCACCGCGGTTTTATTCCCTAAATATAGGGGAAAATGTTTTGAATGATGATGTTGAAATTGTCCTGAATCTTGTCGTGGCCCTCAATGATGCCCATATGGCCGGGCAGCAGAATTTCGGCATCCAGATCGGAAAGAGCTACGATGCTCTTTTTCAACTGTGTGCCGTTGCCGCCGGGAAAATCCGTCCGGCCGACGTTTTGCTGAAAAACAACATCACCGCAGAACATGGCTTTTTTGGCCGGCCAGTACAGGGCAATCGAACCCGGCGTATGACCGGGAACGCAAATGACCCGGAAGATCTGGTCGCCCAGTTCCAGCCGTCCGTCTTCCAACTGCATGTTGATTTGCATCTGTGGCGCAGAAATACCGAACAGCCCGTAGAGTTCGCCGCCGACGCCCTTTAAGAAATCCAGTTCTCTGCGGTGCAGGGCAATTTTCACCGTTTCCTGATCAAACAGCTCCGAACCCTGAAAATGGTCGGGATGCGAATGCGTGTTGATCACGTACTTGATGTCTTTTTTCTTGATCCCGTCATTGCTCATCTGGTTGAGCAGATCCGGCAGATATTTGGTCAGTCCCGGATCGATGAGGGCCCCGACATTGCCGCCGATAAAATAGCTGTTGCAGTTATTGTCGAAATAGTTGGTCCACTCATAAATGTAAATGTCACTTTGATACTTCATCTTCCACTTCCACCCTTCTTCCTTAACAATTGTTCCTTCCCTTTCTCCGTATCATCTCCCACCGCATCCTGCGGCTTCCCCGGCACTATTTAGCGACCTCCCGGTCATTAAATTCAATTTTGTATTTTGCTTCTGAACCAACCGGCGATATCCGCAGCCGACTTCTCCCAGCCCGGCTCCAGCATGGGCAAATGGGCGAACTGCTCGTAGCGGATATAATCGGCCTTGAGAAATTCGGCCACACTCTCCTGCATATACGGCGGCGCTATCATGTCCAGGGCGCAGCCGATCACCAGCTTGGGACATTTCATCCGCGAGGGAACCACCGGAAAACCCTGCGCCACCTGGTAACCCACAACCAGCGATTCCGCAACAAACATGTCAAAAACTTTTTTTCTGTCCTTTGGCTCAATATTGTTGAGGACTGTTTTTTCCGCCATCATAAAGGTCGGCTTCACCGGTTTCATGTTCATCAGCCCCCACATCGTTTTCAAAACCGTTCCGGCGTAAGGGACGTCATGGTGGACGTCCAGGGCAATCGCCATCGGCGGCGCAGTCCCGATGGTGACGAGACCGGAAATAGCAGGAAAGAGTTCCGCCGTTTTCTGGGCGATCAAACCGCCCAGGCTGTGCCCGACAAGCGCACATCGTTCCAGGTTACATCTGTGGATGACTTTTTCCACATCATCGATATAATCTTCCAGTGTCACCTGCGCCAGAGCCTCTTCTCGATCCGACGGAAAATGCCCCCGCAAATTGAGCGCGTAAACCTCCCAACCTTCACGGGCAAAATAAGAAAGATAATTCTTCCAGTAACGGCTGGTCCCGCCGGCGCCATGAATCAGTAACAGGGGGTAGTTCTGCCTGATGTGTTCAGGCCGGACATGATCCAGCGCCAGATTATCGACATTAATTTTCAACAAACAATTATGGCCTTCTTATTGAAATTCTTTTTTTTCGGCAAATTCCGGCTGTCCGGTTGACTTCTTGCGCGGAACAAAAATCCAGAGGAGAATATAAACCAGCAAACCAGTCCCAAAACAGAGGACAGAAAGAACAAACAGCAACCGCCACACCCAGGAAGGCGCCGGTGTGTGCTCCCCCAGACCACCGCAGACGCCGCCAATCCAGCGGTCCGTGTCGGACTTAGCAAAGTTACTCAGCCAGTTCCCGGGCCTGTCTTTCATAGATGGATTCGTCCTTCCTGATTATGTATATATATCGGCAAAATGAACCTTTTACTAAATTATCCCGCTATTTTGCTTTTCCCGGGCCGGCCGGATTGGTTCGCGGCTTTTCTTTATCCCGTACAACCTGATCAAGCGGCATTTCCGAGGAACTGTGCGCTACTTTAATCAGTTGACCGTCACGGTCCACCAGCACAATGGTCGGAACCCCGACGGCGCCGTATCGTTCGGCCACAGCCCCGTCTTCGTCCAGAAGCGTCCGGTAGGTGATGCCGGTCGCCTTGATAAAGCGGTTCACTTTTGCAGCCGGCTCCATGATGTTGATGTAAAGCACCTCCAGACCACGCGGCGAATAAGCTTCATAAACTTTCTTGTAATTCGGAATTTCGGACCGGCAGCCGGGGCACCAGGTTGTCCCGAAGAAAATCAGCACCGGCTTGCCCTTTACAGCGCTCAACCTGAAAATTTTGCCTTCTGTATCCTTCAGGGTAAAATCCGGCGCTTTCGGATATTGCGGCTTAAAAGGCGCATTGGGAATGAATTGACCGACGCAAACCGATGCGGGAACAAAGATCAGCGCCAGCAGTAACGCCATGAATATAGGATGTATTTTTCGCATGAGACTCCTTTTCTAGAATGACAGAGTTCCGGCAGTATACAGAAAATATTCGGCCGCGCCAATTAATATCACGCCGAAAACCCGGTTGATAATGGTCATCCAGGCCCCGGAACGCGGCATCGCCGCAATCACGCCCGCAAACGTCCCGACCAGGATGAGCAGCGTCCCCATCCCGAAAGCAAACACAAACAACAGGCCGATTCCCATCAAAACATGGGTCTTGAGTGCTACAAAACCAAGCAAGACACCCAGGGCGGGCGCCGTGCAGGGACCAATCACAAAACCGGAGGCCATCCCCAGAAAAAAGCTGGAAATAAATCCCTTTTTACCGCCGCCGGAGTATTGCAGAATTTTTTGCGGAACCGGAATGGAAATTTTGAAGACATCCAGCATGGCCAGCCCCATGATCAGACAGATGTTGGCCATGATGAAATAAACCAGCGGGGTCGTCTGCAACTGCCCGAAGATCTTGCCTGAAAGCGCGGCCACCGCGCCCAGCGCGGCGTAAGTAACCGCCAGTCCCGTTACGTAGAACAATGACAGAAGAAATCCGCGCAGCCTGGAGGCCGTCCCCTGCGCGCCGATAAATCCGACTGTAACCGGTATCAGCGGATACGTACAGGGTGTAAAGCTGATCACCAGCCCGCCTAAATAGGCCGCCGCAAAAGCTAAAATAACCGACCCCTGTAAATACGCAGATAAATTGTTGATGAGGTTTTCAACCACCCGTAATTTTGCCCTTACCTGTGCACTTTAGCAGACGATAGGCAAATTATACGCCAGCGTCAAGTAAAAAATTGTACCAGCAGAAATCTCGTCATCTTCATAATATTCCCCAAAATATTCATTGACACGCGGGGGAGTCCTGTTTATAACGCCGTATCCTGAAAAGGAAAATCTTTAATAAGCACCTTAAATACATTTCATTGACGGCTGAAATCTTCATGAAGGAAGATCGATTACTGGAACGTATCCTCAACTGGAAAAACGAACCACTACGAAGAAATCGCGGCGATGTCCGCCGTGAGATCGATTCGATTCTGGCGCATCTGACGCGTATTCTCAACACCAGACAGGGCAGCGTTCCCATTTCCGGCATCTACGGCATCCCGGATCTGACCGACTTTATGACGTCATACCCGGAATCGGTGACGGAAATCGAAAGATCCATCCGATGCGCCATTGAGGAATATGAGCCTCGGCTTCGTTCAGTGAAGATTGTCTTTCTGCCTCAGGAAGATGACATTTTATGCCTGCGTTTTCAGATCATCGCTCACCTCAACAGGGATTCGGGAAAAAACATTCTGATCGAAACGCTGGTTGATTCGGACGGGAAGGTCAGCCTGAAGTGTTGAAACAGGCTGACAGACTAAAGGCTGTAGACTGTTAGGCTAAGTGGAAGAGAATTTATTTTTTTTGGAACTTATGATTAACCGGTATTTTCAACAGGAGATGGAGCAGTTAAAGGAGCTGGGGGCGGCTTTTGCTAAAGCGCACCCGTCTGTCGCTCCGATGCTGGGAGGGCCGACGGCCGATCCCGACGTCGAGCGCCTGCTGGAAGGCGTTTCCTTTCAAACGGCGCTTCTGCGGCAGAAGCTGGACGATGAATTTCCTGAAATCGTTCACGATATGATCCGACTGCTGTGGCCCCACTACCTGAGGCCCGTGCCGGCGACTACAACCGTTGCCTTCAAACCCAAAGCCACCATGAAACAGACATCCACCATCCCGGCCGGAACGCTTCTTTCGTCGGCGCCGGTCGAAGGAACCGCCTGTCAATTCCGGACCTGTTTTGACGTGGAAATTTCTCCCCTCTCCCTCCTGGATGCAGTGTACGAGCAGCCTGCGGGTCAACCAGCGCAGATCCGGCTGGTTCTGGAACTGGCCGATACCAGGCTTTCCGCATGGACGGTGCAGTCGCTACGGTTTTTTCTTGCGGGCGATTACAGCGCTGCTTCCGACCTTTATTATCTGCTTCTGCGCCATCTCAAGCAGATCGTGCTCAAGCCGCAGGGGTCCGGCGGCGAAGCGGTTCTTCCCGCGCAAGGCCTGAGGGAAGCGGGTTTTTCCAATCAGGCGGAGTTGTTTGCCTATCCTTCCCATTCTTTCCCCGGCTATCGCATTCTTCAGGAATACTTTTATGCGCCGGACAAGTTTTTGTACCTGGATTTAACGGGCTGGGAACGCTGGCGCAATCGCGGCGACGGCACGCGGTTTGAAATCTGCTTTCAGTTTAACGATCTTCCCCTGCCCCCTCCGCGCGTGACCCGGCATTCTTTCGCGCTTTTCGCCACACCGGTTGTCAATGTCTTTCAGCATGACGCCGACCCCGTTTCTCTTGACCACCGCCGCGCCTGGTATTGGGTGCGTCCGGCCGGACATACGCCCGATTCCTGTCAGATTTATTCCGTCGATAAGGTCACAGGCTACGTTCAGTCGCAGGCCGAAGAAAAGCTTTATCAGCCGTTTGACCATTTCAATCCGGATGTGCAGACCACCCCGGTTTATTATACGAGCTATCGACGGTCCCTTTTGAAGGCGGGAGTTGATGTTTATCTGGCCGTGGCCTATCCGCCCTCACCCGGCAGGGCCGAACCGCCGCCGGAAACGCTGGCGGTTACACTTTCCTGCACCAACGGATTCCTGCCCCGGAGCCTGCGCGTGGGGGACATCTGCATTCCGGGCAGGGCCTGTCCGGAGGTCGTCACCTTTTCAAACATCAAGCCGCTGACGCCGGCCGTCATGCCGCCTTTAGACTCCGACGTCCTGTGGCGGCTGATTTCGCATTTGTCGCTCAACTACCTTTCGCTGGCCCATCGCGATCATTTCCGGGCGCTCCTGGATTTATATGTATTCCCCGATTCGCAAAATTCGGCGGCGGTGTTCGCCAATAAAAAAAGGATCGGCGGCATTGAATCCCTGCAGGACCGGCCCGCCGACCGGCTGTTTCGGGGCAGGCTGATTCGCGGCCGCGAAATCGCCATGAAGCTGCGCAGAGATCACTTCGCTTCAGCGGGTGACCTGTTTATTTTCGGCTGCGTACTGGATCATTTTCTGGGAGGCTACGCATCCATTAATTCATTTACCGCTTTGAACATCGAGGACGTTTTACGGGGAGATCATTACGCATGGCCGCCAAGACTGGGCAACCAACCTTTGATATAGCAGACGAACTGACGCAAAAAGGCCCGCAGTTTTCCTTTCTTCAGGTCATGCGGCTTTTGCGCCGGATGGGACATCTTCCTGAATCCGTGGATGATCCGGCAGCATTGGCCCGCCGGGAAAGGACCGTGCAGATCCGCCCGGAAAACCATCTTGCTTTTCCCGCATCCGATGTTGCCTCCGTCGAAAGAACAGGCGCAGCGGATCATGAGGGCTATACCGTCAATGCCACGTTTCTGGGGCTTTACGGCCCGGCTTCGCCTTTGCCGACTTTCTATACGGAAGATTTGATTCAGCAGGAACTGGCGGATGAGCCGGTCGTCCGGGATTTTCTGGATATCATCAACCACCGTCTTTTTGCTCTTTTTTTCCAGTGCTGCATGAAGTATCGCCTTTTTTTCCGCATCTGCGAAGAGCAGAACCGGCAAACCGTGGAAAAACTATTCTGCCTTTTCGGGCTGGGAGAATCTATTCACCGCCGGCAACTGCCTTTGGCTTATCCCCTGATCCGGTATATCGGCATTTTAAGCCAGCATCCCCGCAGCGCCTGGGGACTGGAAACGATGCTGTCCGACGCGCTCGATCATACGCCGGTAAAAGTGCGGCAATGCCGGCGGCGTATCGTGAACATTCCTTTCGACCAGCGTTTTTATCTGGGCGAAGAAAGCTGCACACTGGGTGAAGACAGCATCGTCGGGCGGCAGATGGAAGACTATTGCGGCAAATTTCTGCTCAGCGTCGGCCCCGTGAGTTTTGTCCGCTTTCAGGCGTTGCTGCCCGGCAATCCCGAAAACGAGCGAATAGCCTTGATGACCCGGTTTTATCTGCAGGACCCGCTCGAATATGACATGGAACTGATTTTAAAAAAGGATGAAACGGCGACGGTCCGCCTGGGCGCCCTGTCGTCGTCAAGGCTGGGGCTCGACACCTGGGTTTTCGCAAGCGATAAAATCGGCGAAGTCAGCGCGGTCTTTCCCATGACCATGTAGAACATTACTTCAGCAAACTCCTGGAAGACCCCAAAGCCGACATCGTGCTGCTTTTGCATCAGGCTGGGCTGGTTCCGGCCGTTTACGTCCTGCTTTCCGTTTAACCGGAAGCAGGACGGGCGAACGGAGTCTTTAGCTTATTTTAAAAGAGGGATTTTCTTATTGTCCTGGTCTACGGCATTAGCATCCCTCTCGGACATCATCACCATGTCCTTGCTGTTCATCCCCAGCATCTTCACCAGATCTTCGGCAATGCCTCTCATGGAGTCGGACTGGGCGTTGAGTTCTTCAGAGGCGCTGGCTGTTTCTTCGGCATGGGCCGCAATTTGCTGGACCACCTGTTCGATGGACGCCATGGCGGAATTCATCTGTTCGATGCCCGAGGCCTGTTCATTCGAGGCGGTGGCAATTTCGCCCACCAGTGTGGTCGCCTTGTTGGAAAGTTCCAGGTTCTGGGCAAAGGTCGACTGGGCCGCGAGGGCGAACTCTTTTCCCTGATTAACCGTCTGGATCGTATTGTCAATCAGATTGGTCGTTTCTTTTGCGGCGTCGGCCGCCCGCATGGCCAGCGCGCGCACCTCATCCGCCACAACGGCAAAACCGGCGCCGGCTTCTCCGGCCCGTGCGGCTTCCACCGCGGCATTGAGCGCCAGAAGATTGGTCTGAAACGCGATTTCGTCGATGGTTTTGATAATGCGCCGGGTTGACTCGCTGGCGCCCGATATGTCGTCGATGGATTTGGAAAGCCTTTCCATGGCTTCATTGGCCTGGCGCAGAACTTCATTGGTGTTCTTCTTCATCAACTTGTCGGTTTCCGAGGCGTTGAGGGCGTTTTGCTTGATCATCGCGGCCATTTCGGTCAGGGAGGACGACGTCTCTTCAATCGCGCCGGCCTGATTCGACGCCCCTTCGGAAAGCGACTGACCGGCGCCGGCAACCTGCCGGGATGCATCCGCAACATTCACCGCTCCTTCGTTGACGGAGACCGCCACCCGTTGAAGAGGTTTGCGAATCGATCTGCGAATCATGACGGCGGTAAAGATCAGCGCAATAATGACAACAACAATCACGATGCCGGCATTTATGTCCCGCTGATAGGCACTGTCTCTCATAAAGTCATTTAACCGGACCATTAACACATTGGTAAAATTCATATTCATGGCATCGAGATCCGTCGTAAGCGCCTCACTCCTTTTCACCAGAGCATCAAGTTTTTCCTTGCCGGATGCGTCGCCGGCGAGAATGCCCGGCAGGTTCTTCTGAGCTTCATCCGTATAAGCTTTGTGATCCGCAATGGCCTTCTTAATGCTTTCCGTAGCTCCGGGTTCTTTCTCTTTTCCGGGCAGCAGGAACATTTTATCCAGATAATCCTGAACCTCCGCCGCCCTCTCCTGCGCCAATTTAGCTTTTTCCTGGTCGCGTTGTTTGACGCTTTCCATGTAGAGATTCATTTGATCTTTGAAGTCGTTTTTGGCAGCTAGACTGTACTTGGAAGAAGGCAAGGAGAATCGGATAATATGCCGGATGTCTTCTCCCAGTTTCATACTGCTTAGGTAGCCTATCCCCGTTGCAATGAGACACCCGACCACCAGGATGCCCACACAAAGCCAGATTTTTTGAAATATACTTAATTTTTTCATATCAATACTCTTTTCTTCCCCATCAACACGAACAAGCCCTTAAAGGCCCGCATCGTTACTATTTTTTAATTCAGCCGAAAAGAATGGAATCTTTAATTCCAAAAGTTCGTTGAAGACTATGAACCTGCAAGTTGATGTTCCCCGCCCAGGACAACAGGAACTTCTGCATTCTGTTCAGTTGAGGCAGCCGCCGTCTGCACATTTTTAATTCCCAGCATCCCCACCAGTTCCTCGACGATGCCTTTCATAGCGGCGGACTGAGCGTTGAGTTCTTCCGAAGCGCTGGCCGTTTCTTCCGCGTGAGCCGCAATTTCCTGAACCACCTGATCGATGGAAGACATGGCCTGATTCATCTGTTCGATGCCCGAGGACTGTTCATTAGAGGCTACGGCAATTTCCGACACCAGCGTTGTCGCCTTGTCTGCCAGTTCTATGTTCTGGCTGAATGCCGCCTGGGTTTCAATGGCAAACTCTTTTCCCTGATTGACATTCTGGATAGTATTATCAATTAATGCGGTGGTTTCCTTGGCCGCATCGGCAGCCCGCATCGCCAGCGAACGAACCTCATTGGCGACTACGGCAAAACCGGCTCCGGCTTCGCCGGCCCGGGCGGCTTCCACAGCAGCATTGAGCGCCAGAAGGTTGGTTTGAAACGCGATTTCATCAATGGTCTTGATAATGCGGCGGGTTGCTTCGCTGGCGCCGGCAATGCCTTCAATGGACTTGGAAAGCCGGCCCATGGACTCATTGGCCTGACGCAAGACTTCATTTGTGTTTTTCTTCATCATTTTGTCCGTTTCACCGGCATTGAGCGCGTTTTGCTTGATCATGGCGGCCATTTCCGTCAGAGAAGAGGTCGTCTCTTCAATGGCGCTGGCCTGATTGGACGCGCCTTCGGAAAGCGCCTGACCGGCGCCGGCCACCTGCTGGGATGCGTCCGCCACATTTAGTGCGCCTTCATTAATGGCAAATGCCACGCGCTCCAGAGGACGGCGAACCGAGCGTTTCATGATAACGCCGATTAAAATCAGCGACAGGATGACAAACCCTATGTATAAAGCGAGGGTTCTTTCACGCTGATGCATTCCTTCTCTTCTGAAATCATTGATTCGCACCTGGAGGACATTGTTGAAACCCCGATGCAGATTTTCAAGCGACTCCTGGATAGCTTCGCTCTTTTTGGACAAAGCATCGGCTTTATCGCTCAGACTTTTATCGCCTTTGCTCAGCGCAAGGTAAACGGACTGCGCTTCCTGAGTATATGCTTTGTGATCGTCAACGAGTGTTTTAACCGTTGCGGCCGATTGGGGATCGACCGGCGGCAGCATGGTCATTGTGTCGAGTGTTTCCTGTATTTCATCCGCTTTTTCCTGCGCCGCCTTGACTTTTTCCTGATTCCCCGTTGCGGCGCCGAACATATAGAAATTGGTCTGATCCTTGAAGGCGGTTTTCACCGTTAGTGCATGCCGGGAGGCCGGCTGCCAGAAAGTAACAATTTCCGTCAGATAACCTCCCAGTTCAAAACTATAATAAAACGAAAAGGCAACCGATATGGCCCCCCCCAGAACCAGAATAGCAATGCAGAACCAGATCTTCCGAAAAATGCTTAAATTCTTCATACTTCAACAATCTCCTTATGTGTGTCTGAAAATCAAATTGGCGCTTCATGCAACCGAGAATCTGTCTTAGGCAAATCCATATGACAGGTAGCATCCGAATGGATAAGGATGACTGGCTGGAAAATATCTTCTTAAACATGATATCCTTCACCGTTATACATAGTTATACTGTGTAATTATTCGGTTCATTTAAAAGGAATCTTTATTTCAAAAGCAGTGGCTGTCTCTCATTGTGATCAGGCCCTTCTTCCATCTCTTTTTTGGAGGTTGCCATATCCTGACTTTTCATCCCCAGCATCTTTACGAGTTCTTCCACAATCTGCTTCATGGAGGCGGACTGCGCGTTAAGTTCTTCAGATGCGCTGGCCGTTTCTTCAGCATGAGCCGCAATCTGCTGGACCACTGTATCAATAGAAGCCATGGCATGGTTCATCTGTTCAATACCCGAGGCCTGTTCATTGGAAGCGGCGGCAATTTCCGAAACAAGCGTTGTGGCCTTGTTCGACAGTTCCAGGTTCTGGCCGAAAGCTGTCTGGGTTGCTACGGCAAATTCCTTCCCCTGATTAACGGTTTGAATCGTGTTGTCAATCAGACGGGTGGTCTCTTTGGCAGCGTCAGCTGCCCGCATTGCCAGGGCGCGTACCTCGTCCGCCACAACCGCAAAGCCGGCGCCGGCTTCGCCCGCCCGGGCGGCCTCGACTGCGGCATTGAGCGCCAGAAGGTTGGTTTGAAACGAGATTTCATCAATGGTTTTGATAATGCGGCGTGTCGATTCGCTGGCGCTCGATATATCGTCGATGGATTTGGAAAGCCTGCCCATCGCGTCATTGGCCTGCCGTAACACTTCATTGGTGTTCTTCTTCATCAATTTATCGGTTTCTCCGGCGTTGAGCGCGTTTTGCTTGATCATGGCGGACATCTCGGTCAGAGAAGACGTCGTCTCCTCAATGGCGCTGGCCTGGTTTGACGCGCCTTCGGAAAGAGACTGACCGGCGCTGGCCACCTGCTCGGAAGCATCCGACACGCTCACTGCACCGTCGTTGATCGCCACCGCAATACGCTGAAGAGGTTTGGAAATATAGCGCCGAACGATAATCGTAATGACAATCATCGAAATGATCACAAAGACGATAAATATTCCCATATTGATATCGCGCTGATAACTGCCGTTACGCAGAAAATCGTGCAGCCTGACCTGCATGAGATTATTATTCACCGAATTGATGCTTTCAAATGACTCCTGCAGAGCGTCGCTTTTCGGCTTCAAGGCGTCCGCTTTGTCCTTCATACTTTTATCGCCTTTACTTAACGCGTCGAAAACTTTTTGCGCCTCTTCCGTATAAGCCTTATGATCGGCGGCAGCTTTTTTCACAGCATCGAATGATTCTTTGTCAATTCCTTTGATCAGAGAGATCGAATCGAGAAGATCCTGAATTTCAGCCGCTGTTTCCTGAGCCGATTTGATTTGCGCAGGATCATTCATCAACATCCCATAATTATAGAACGTTACCTGATCCTTGAAGGCAATTTTTACCGTATAGCTCTGCCGGGAGGCGGGAACACGCACACTGGATATTTCCTCTATGAAAACACCAAGTTTTGTCGTGAAGACAAACGACAGGACCATGGATATGGTGCTTCCTAAAAGTAAAACGCCAATGCAAAACCATATTTTTTTAACGATGCTTAAATTTTTCATACTCTTATCCTTTCCATTGCTTGATACTCGATGACAGTCGCTGTGATGATTTAGATAAAATTGCTCCAGTGGACTCCTAACAAAGGGCAAAATCCTAGAAAAACACCGATGAACAACTATGATATGTCCTGCAAAACATCATATTGCTGCAAACCACAAAATAAAGCCGTAATGTTAGTCGGTTTTTTAGCCTGAATCCTTTAACAACATTTATTCAATTACTGATATTTTAAAAAATGTTTAAATAATGAGCTATGTTAGCAGCTCTGCATGATGGACGTCACAAACAACATCCGTTGTAATGACTTAACGGGAAAAACTCGCTATATCAACGATCCATGCGGTAGAATGACAGAAAATTCATGATTCAAAATTTCGATGAATGCGTTTCCTTCACTTGTACAGTTGAAGCACCACGGCGGTTCGTGTCGGTAGATATAGTTTTAGAATATTGCAAATGGATCCACTTTTTTGCACAAGCTCGGTAAAGTGAACCTGATCGGGCGCAAGGCGCGCAAAGCCTCCATAGACGGAATCATCCGAATGGAGAATCATGGCATATTTTCCCGGCGGGGCATCCAAAACATAATCGGGGTAGGAGACTGTTGGATGGAAGTTGAAGGCGAACGTCAGAGGCCCGCGTGCAAAGACGATCACTTTATTCCCTTCATGTTCATACAAAAGCCGGGGCCAGGGCTCGTCAAAAACGGCAAAACGCTTGACCAGGGCGATCATATCCCGATCCCATCGTTGAAGGAACTGGTATTTAAGATTCGGATCATCCGCCAGATGCCATTGACGCCGGGCATAGTGGTAGGACCATCTGTTGCCCTCGCGGGGAAAATCAATCCATTCGGGATGGCCGAATTCGTTGCCCGTAAAGGTCTGGTAGCCGTGGCCGGCGCTGGCAAGCGTGATCAGGCGAATCATCTTGTGAAGCGCGATGGCCCGGTCGATGATGAAATTATCGTCCTTGAGGCTCATGTGGTCGTACATGGCGGCGTCGGCCAGGCGGAACATCAGTGTTTTGTCTCCAACCAGGGCCTGATCATGGGATTCGGCATAGCTGATCGTCTTTTCATCATGCCGGCGGTTGTTCAGTTCATACCACAACTGACGGATGGGCCAGTTTTCATCCCGGCAGTCTTTCACCAATTTAATCCAGTAATCCGGCACGCCCATCGCCAGCCGGTAATCAAAACCGATGCCGCCTTTTTCTGCCGGGGCGGCCAGAGACGGCATGCCGCTGATATCTTCCGCAATCGTGATCGCATCCGGCCGGATTTGATGGATAACGCGATTGGCCAGCGCCAGATAGGCCAGCGCGTCTTCATCGGTGTTGGCATTGTAATAATCGTCGTAAGACGTAAAGGCCTTGCCCAGGCCGTGATCCAGATAGAGCATGCTGGTGATCCCGTCGAATCGGAAGCCGTCAAAACGGTATTCATCCAGCCAGAAACGGCAATTCGATAATAGAAAATACAGCACCTCGGGTTTGGCGTAATCAAAGCATCTTGAATCCCAGGCGATGTGAAGGCCACGTCCTCCGTTATGAAAATATTGATGCAGTGTACCGTCGAACCGGCTTAAGCCCTCCACTTCATTGGCGACGGCATGGGAATGGATGATGTCCATAATCACGCGCAGGCCGGAGCCGTGGGCGCAGTCCACGAGGTTTTTCAAATCTTCGGGCGTGCCGAATCTGGACGACGCCGCAAAGAAGCTCGAGACGTGATAACCGAAAGACGCATAATACGGGTGTTCCTGTATGGCCATCAACTGAAGGGTATTGTAGCCCGATTCGACCACGCGCGGAAGGATCTTTTCGGTAAACTCCCGGTATGTTCCGACCTTGCCCTCTTCCTGGGCCATGCCGATATGGACTTCATAAATCAGCGGCGGCCGGGGCGGCCCCGGCGGTATTTGATGCCGCCAGCGATAGGCGGGCGGCTCCCATACCTGGGCGTTGAAAATCAGGGTCTGCGCGTCTTGAACGACGCGCCGGGCATAGGCGGGTATGCGGTCTCCCTCGCCCCCCGGCCAGCGCATCCGGAGGCGGTACACATCGCCGTGCGCAAAGGCCTGCCGGGGCAGGGAAATTTCCCAGACGCCGTTCGGGGTTGTACGGTTGAGCGCATAGGCGCTTTGCGGTTTCCAGTCCGTTTGATGGCCGATTAAAAATATTTCGGAGGCGTTGGGCGCCCATTCCCGGAAAACCCAGCCCTGCTTCGTTTTATGGAGCCCGAGATAGCAGTGAGCCAGGGCAATATTTGCCAGAGACTTTCTGCCCGCAAGTTGCTTTTGCCGTTCACAAATGGAATGCAGTCTGCGTTCAATGACGGATGCGTGCGGGCGCAGATAAGGGTCGCTCTCCATAAGAGCTTTCACCAGATCGCGTATCGAAGGCGTTTTACGCCGCTCAGAATTATTTTGCATGTTCTCAGTCTTCATGACGGGTTGATAAACGGTCGGTTGAGCATTTTTTCGTAAAGGTCGATATATTGTTTCGCCGTGACAGAGTGATTGAAAGCGGCCAGGCTTTCCGTCATGATGCGCCCGATCTGACGTTCTCTGGCCTTTTGCGGCAGGCTGAAAAAATCAATAGCCCGGTCGATAGCCCACGTAAGCCCCTGAGGATCGTAGGTTTCAAACAGAATCCCGTTGCCTGTGTCGCAATCCGGATCAAGGCGGGTGATGGTGTCGCGGATGCCGCCGGTGTCGCGGGCGACCGGCACGGACCCGTAAATCGGCGCGATCATCTGGGGCAGGCCGCACGGTTCAAAGGCGGACGGCATCAGGATAAAGTCCGACGCCGCATAGGCCAGTCGCGACAAGCTCTCATCAAAATCGCAAACCGCCACGCGCTCCGACAGGCTAAACTCCCCGACGATTTGATGGATATACTTTTGAAACTCTCCATCCGCCACGAAGACGATCTGCATCGGAAGACGCCAGTATTTGGAGATGATCTCATAGAGGATATGCGCCAGAAGCGGGCTGCCTTTCTGAACGCGATCCAGACGCGACGGCCAGAAGAAAAGCGGCGCACCTTCGTTTTCGATCAGTCCCAGGCGTCTTTGCAAATGCCTCTTGTTGCGGGCTTTGCCGGTTGCAAAATCATCCGCTGAATATTGAAACGGCAGATCGCCGTCCGTTTGGGGATTGTAGGAGGGATCGGGGCTGTTCAAGATGCCCGAGGCGCAGCCCGCCTGCCACTTGAACGTCAATTCGCGCTGGAGCGCTTCTTCGACAAACGCATGCCGCCCTTCGACGATCTCAACCAGAAACGAGGGACTGACCGTATTGATGAAATGCGCCGCAAAAACACCGCTCACCAGAAAATCTACGGGATTTGTGCTCCGGGTTTCTTCGTAGTTGGCCGGAGGCCTCATAAAGAACAGGTGCTTCCAGAACAGGGCCGCATCAATGCCCTGGTCCTCAATTTCGGCCAGCGTTTTTTTGACCGTAAAAATATTATGAATGGTAAACAGACACGGAATCCCCAGCTCCCTGGCTTTGGCCGGAAGCAGTCCCGTCATCCAGTCGTTGCAATGAATCAGATCCGGCTTAACGACGGGAATGACGTTGTTGATCACCTCCCGCTGAAAGGCCAGGGAGATCTTTACATTTTCCCAGTTGTAGCTGGAGTAAACGGAATCCACGTAAAAGAAAGCCCTGTCTTCCGCCAGATGAATACGTTCCTGGGGCATCTTTCGTTTGATGGTTCCGTATTCCTGCTGCAAGACAGTGCCGGATGTGTGATAAAAGATACTGCGGTAATCGGGCAGAGCAACATGCACATCGCCTCCCTGCTCAAACAGGGCGGCAATCAAAGCGGCGGAAACGTCTGCCAGGCCGCCGGCTTTGGCTTTGAGGTTCATGGCCATCTTGCCCATGCCTTCCGGCAGATAGGTGACTTCCGGCGTCACGATCAGAACGCGCGGCTTCTTTCTCCGTCGGTACATCGGCGGGATCGCCTCCTTTTCTTTGTATTAAAAATTCATCAGGCCCAGGTAATCAGGCCGGGGGTGTATTTAATAAAGTTTTCCGCTCTGGGGGTGACTCTGGCGGTAAATCCAAAACGGCCGGCCACTTCACAGGGCAGTGAACATTCATACCGGTAAGCGCCGCAGCCTAAGTCATCCAGAACAACCATCAGCCGGGTTTTCTTTTCTTCGAGACTTTCCAGTGTTTTCACACGGCCGTAGACAACTTCGACATCCACTTCATCCGGCGTCAACCCGCCTAACCGGACGATGGTGGAAATGATGAACGAATCCCCAACCGTCAGGCTGGCGCCATCTTTCCTCATGGGCGTGTCGATGGACACCTCCGGCCACTTTTCCCGCAGACGCTCATGATATTTCATCAGTTGAACGGCTCTGGCCGCATCGTCACGCGTCAAATCATAATAATGATCCATCGCCGGTTCATAGAAAAAATCGGAGTAGTTGACGGCCATTCGCCGGGCGCAGAAATGCTCCAGCGCCATTTTCATGGAGGCTTTCATCATGGTCAGCCACCGGGTTGAATATTTGGCGTTTTCACGATCGTAGAAACAGGGGATGACGTCATTTTCCAAAACGTTGTACAGGGCGTGGCTCTCCACGGCGTCCTGATACTGATGATCCGAAAATTCTTCCCCGGTTCCGATGGCCCAGCCGGTTTCCGGCGTATATCCCTCGCACCACCAGCCGTCCAGAATGCTGACATTGATCACACCGTTGGCCGCCGCCTTCATCCCGGAGGTTCCGCAGGCCTCCAGCGGACGCCGGGGCGTGTTGAGCCAGACGTCCGCGCCCTGAACCAGGTGCCTGGCGATGTCGATGTCATAATCTTCAAGGAAGAGAATCCGGTGACGGTATTGGGGATGTTTGGCCAGTTGAACGATTTGCTGAATCAGCCTTTTGCCGTCATTATCCATCGGGTGGGCCTTCCCCGCAAAAATAAACTGCACCGGATATTCCTTGGATTTCAGAATCGCTTCCAGGCGATCCATATCATAGAGCAGCAGGTTCGAGCGTTTGTAGGCGGCAAAGCGCCTCGCAAAGGCAATGGTCAAAACATCGTCGCCCAGAATCGTTTCGGCCTCTTTCATGATGGATTTCGGCGCGTTGCGCCGGCCGTACTGGTGGATCATCCATTTCCGGCAGGAACGGATCAGACGCGTGCGGCTCATTTCATGGGCACGCCAGAGTTCCTCATCATAAATTTCGTCGATACGTTTGCTCAGATCCGCATTCCAGGCTTTCAAAGACCAGTCGCGGCCCAGATAGCGTTCCAACAGAATCGCGTTTTCAATGGATATCCACGAGGGAATGTGAACGCCGTTGGTGATATGACTGATGGGAATTTCTTCCTCCGGCACGTCGGGCCAGATGAACGACCACATGCGCCGGGCCACCGATCCGTGCAGACGGCTGACGCCGTTGACGTATTGCGCCAGATGCAGCCCCAGCACAAACATGGAAAAAGGCATATCCTTGCCGCCATGGCGGATCTGGCCCCATTTCAAAAGCTCGTCGGCGGGCAGCCCGAGCGTCTGTTCATAGGACGTCAAATAGGGCTTGACCTGATCAAACGGGTATTCGTCATGCCCTGCAGGCACCGGTGTGTGAGTCGTCAGGATGGTGGAATGGGCGTGAATTTCCAACGCCGTCTTTAAATCGACATGATACTTAAGACGGATTTGAGCCAACCGCTCCAGATTGGCAAACGAGCAGTGGCCTTCATTGATGTGACACACAACCGGATGCATCCCCATCGCGGCCAGCGCGCGCACACCGCCGATTCCCACAATGACTTCCTGGGCCAGGCGCACCCGGCCGTCCGAATGGTACAGACGCGCATTGATGTCCCGGATGGCCGGAGGATTTTCTATGATATTGGTGTCCAGCAGATACAGAGGAATCCGGCCGACCATAATCTTCCAGACAGCCAGTTGAATCAAACCGTCCGGGCCCTCGACGGCCACACGCAAATCGCGGCCCGATGCATCCCGAATGCGTTCAATAGGAATTTTGTTCAAATCCGTCTCCGGGTATTCCTCCTGCTGCCAGCCTTCATGATTCAGGAACTGATAGAAATAGCCGTTGCGGTAAAACAGTCCGATGCCGGCAATGGGAATTCCCAAATCGGAGGCCGCCTTCAGATGATCTCCGGCCAGGATGCCCAAGCCCCCCGCAGACAGCGGCAGGCATTCATGCAGCCCGAATTCCATGGAAAAGTAGGCAATGACGTCATTGGGGGCATCCGGCCGCCGAAGCTTCGTCTCACGGGGCAGAAGAACATGGCTTTTGAATTGTTCTTCAATTTCTTCCATATGATCGATAAAGCTGTCGTCGGCGGCCAGCGACTCGAGTTTTTTTTGTTCGACCATCGTTAAAAAAACGACGGGATTCCGGCCGGATTCATCCCACAATTTCGGATTGATGCGCCGAAACAGTTCAATGGCTTCCAGATTCCAGCACCACCATAAATTAGCTGACAGGGCGATGAGGAAATGCAACGGTTCCGGGATGTAAGGAGAGACCCGGAAAGTTTGAAAATAATTCATTTGCGCCATCCTTCAGGTGAAGAGGTCAAACGACAACCACGGAGTTATCGCAATTGCCGTATTCGCTGTGTATATATTTATCCGCGCTCCGGTCGTTTTCCCAGATTTTGTCATTAATCAGATAACGAAACTGATATTCGTGGTTGGCCGGGAGATCCAGAGCCAACGTGAATTCACCGCTTTTGAGTTTTTTCATGAGATGATCCGTAGCGCTCCAGTTGTTGAAATCCCCGACGACGGCGATGGATCGCGCGCCGATGGACGCTTTTTTCGGAATTCGAAACGTCACCCGGCAGAGTTGTTCGTTTTTCTTATATTGCTTTTTTGCAATCATACGGCCCTCCTGTAAAAAATAATAAATCTTTAAAATACAGGTTCGGGAAACACGGCAACGGTAAGAGGTCCGGCAGGAGATAACTTTTCAGAGTAAAAGAAATTCGCGCGCTGAATAAAAAATTTTCAGGTCGGCAAGATCATTGAGAACACGAGGGAAGATCAGTCGTTCATCTATATTACTATCGTCATAAATGATCCAGAGCTTTATTTTAAACGCTGGTGATTTTTCCGTCAAGAAAATTGATTTACTATATAAATACAGCTATTTACACAGACTTATCCGAATAGGCAATATTTTGCGTTTATCGCATCGAAGGCGTCTTGAGTTTCTCCCACACGCGCAGCCATTCACTGAGCCCCCAGGCCTGCGCATCGCATCCCCTCTGGGAGTGGGGATAATCTCCATCGAGAATTTCCGGAAAATGACCCGCGCATCCGTCCCTCAAAATATCCAGACTGCCCAAAAGCAAAGTACGGGCTGCGGTTATCCCTTTTTCGCCGTATACTTTAACATAAGCCTCGCCATAGGACGGATACAGCCAGGTCCAGGCTGTTCCGTTATGATAGGCCGGTTTGCGGCAGGCATCCTCATCTCCGGTATAGACGCCCCGGTAAGGATGACAGGGGTCGCCGATCAGTGATCCATTGTGGAAAATTTCCAGGGGATATTGCACCGGCGCATCCGCCAAGCTGCGGATGGCGCCCGGAACCAGCAGAGCCTGGCAGGCGTCCAGAACAGCCATCCCGACCGCCCGGTCGGTTACGGCATCCAGCGTGACCGCCAGCAGTTGATTGGGCCGGAGAGCGTCATCGGGCCGGGCGTTTTGGACGGAATTCTGCAAAGAGGCATGGAGGCAATCGGCCAGATAGCCCTGCTTTAAGTAAAACCACTGGATGATGGATTGACGGACCGTTGTTGCCAGAGCCTGCCAGTCAGTCGGGCCGTGCGGATCGACGACGGAAAGAAAAACCAGCGCCGCATGCCAAAGAGCCTGTATTTCAATACAATACCCCTCGCGCGGTGTACAGGCCGGATAGTTGGTGTCCATCCAGGTGAAGTGCGCCGGGCTGTAAATCAGGCCGGTTTCATGGTCCATTCGGATCTGATTGACGGTCCCTTCGAGATATGACCGGCCGATGGACAACACAATGTCCCGGATGGTTCTGCCCTCAATGGTTTCGGAAAGAAACGCCCGCGACCTTTTCTTCCGGATCAGATCAGCGCAGGCTACGATATACCACAGCGGCGCATCGCATGTGTCCCGATTGGCCGCGCGCTCGCCGCAAATCATATTGGGCAGTGTCCCGTGGTCCTCGAATCCGCCTATAAGCTTCAGAATTTCCGCCGCCTCATGGGTCTGGCCGATTTGGATCAAACCTCTGGTGAAAATCAGCGAGTCTCTTCCCCAATCCAGGAACCAGGGGTAGCCGGCAATGACGGACTTGAAAGGACCGCGCCGGACCACAAAAGCCGCAAGCGCAGCCCGAAGCGTTTTTTCGAGACCGGCACATCGGTCGGGAAGACTAAAAGCGGAATCGGTAAATAGCGGAGGCGCTTCATTGACTGACGCCGTAAACTCGGCCGTTTCATTGCCCTGGAGAAATACCGAAAAGTAACCGGGGCTCCACAAATCGGAATCCGGGTCCATGCCGCGCTCTTTTTCCAGAGCCCGATGCACCATGTAATGCCATTGGGGCTCCCAGACAAAAATGCCCGGCGAAACTTGCAGCGTCAGCTTCCGGCCGGGCGAGGGCGTAAAAATAAAGGCATCCGGACGGCATCCGGATGCGGCGGGCCAGGCGTTTTCCGGCCCCTGATAGGCTTTGGTGTTGTGGTGGAAATTGCGGTCTTCAATGTCCGGCCGCAAAATCAACTGCACGGCAGCCCGGTCTTGAAGCTTGCCTTTACTTCTGTGCGACGGCGGACGATGAAACGAAAGGCGCACGGCATTTTTTCCATCCATCATTTCCACGGCCACCACCAGGTCAATCCGCTGCCCCTGGCCCGTAGGAACTTTATACCGCCAGAATCCCTTATTGCCGGCAAGCCGGAAACCGTCGAGGCTGTCAAAACAAATCTCCTGGGAAAAGCCTTGATAAACAACCCAGATCCGGCAGCGCGTGAACATGATCCACCGGTCGACGGGAAATCGCGAATCAAGGTTAGCCGCCAGAAGCGCATCATACTTGCCGGCGAGTTCACCCCAGCGGATATGCGCCCGGCACATGCCGCCGATGCCGTTGGTGGACAGAAACAGATGGTCTCCACTAATCAAGTCGTTTCGGTTCCATGACGTCTTGAAAGAGATATCTTCGTCATGGCCCAGGACCAGAAGCGATGCCGTTTCATGCCGGGGGCCGGTTTTTTCGTAAACGGTGAGCTTCAGCGAATAGCGTCTGGCCTCCGTCTGAGGCCTGTTCAGAACCAGCAAAATAAATTGGGTCCCATCTGAAGCCGGAAGGCTCTCTTCGCAGGTAAGAACCGGCTCGCCTGAGGCGCGCGGATCGGTGACGCTTGCGGAAAACGGATCATCTGCCCGGATCAGCAGAAGATGTCCCGGCGGCAGCATGACTTCGCGATGCAGATCGCGGGGCCACTGCCAGAAGGAAACCCGGTGCTCATCGCTTTGAGGATTCATCAGGCGGCAAAATCCGGCGGGATCTTCGCGCAGACACCGGATGGCCTGTGCCATGTCAAAATCTCCAAGATCCGCATGGCCCCGGTCATGGCAATAAACATCCAGGACTTTGGCCTTGAAACGCTGATCCAGCAGACGTTCGGGCGGAAAAGCAAGAGAATCCGGTTGACGAAAATATTGCAGATCTTCTTCGTCCGATGTCAGGCATAACACCTCGCCCGGCAAAAGTGTCAGAGCGGCATTTTGTTCGTGGCAAGGAACTTCGATCTTTTTGCCCGTCAGAAGATCCGTAAAGCGGGGGCCCGCCATCTCCGGCTCGGCATCCCACTGCGCCAAAACCTCGCATTCATCATCCAGATTGGCGACAATGATCAGCTTCTTTCCGGAAGGATTGTGACTGCGCAGCAGCACAATGGCGTTGCCTTTGTTTTGATGAATAAATTTTAAATCAACATCGTCAAAAAATGCGGGGTGGGTCCGCAGCAGAATATGCAGCCGTCGAAGATGATCGATCAGATTTTCCGGACTGCCCCAGTTCAGGGAATGAGCTTCATGGACATTGATTTTGACATCGGCCAGCCACTCGACGCCGTTGGCGAATCCGAATCCTCCCTGGTGCGAACAAAGCGCGCAAAGGGCCGTGCGCATCCGCGTAAACGTTTTGGATCGGGACGCCAGGCGGTTGTTGTCATGCGTTTCCGCATAATGAACGGCGATGCCGTCCTGTCCGGAGATGTCAATGGCCTCGGGCAGATAGTATTCGATTTGATGCCGGTCGTAATTCTGAAAGAGTTCGGAATAGGCCCAGTTGAAATTGGCGTAATTAAGCAGATCGCGGGTGACGGATATTTTCCCGCCCAGCCCCTCCAGCAGAAACACCGTGTCGGGAAACTGCTCCCGCACCATGGCGATGATATAGGTCCAGGCCGGAAGCGGAATCATATATCCCGCATCGCAGCGAAACCCGTCCACGCCGCGGCGACTCCAGGTCAGAAAAACACGGGCAATGTACTTCCAGAGGTCTTTTTGGGAATAATCCAGACTGGTCAGATCCGACCACGTTACGCCCCAGGCCCCCGGCCGGTGAATGTCTCCCCGCACGTCGCGCAGAAGCCAGCGGGGATGGCTTTCATGCAGCGACGCAGCCCATCCGGTATGATTGACGGCAATGTCGATGATCAGTTTGGCAAAACGCGCATGAATGGCGTCGACCAGTTCGGTGAACTGTTGAAGGGGTGTCGCCTTGACGTCGAAGACGGCCAGCGCCGGGTCAATGCCCGTAAAATTCAGAGCCGCGTATGGACTGCCGAAACGGCCCATCCGGCCGTAGGTGGTGGGCGTCGGGTGAATGGGCAGCAGATGCAGATAGCGGCAGCCCAGCACGCCGAAAATGAAATCGAGTTCGGCAATCAGATCGCGGAACGTTCCCGAGCGGGGAATGACGGTATAGGCCTTTTGATCCAGCCGCGCCATGCAGGCCTGATCGTCTGCGTCGGGGAGATGCCCCCCGCTCTTATTCGGACCGAACTGCCGGACAAATGCGTTATAGATAATATTGGCTGCGCAGGTGTCGGCAGGCTCCACATTGACGGCGGCATTGGGGCCATCCGGCCACAGCGGTTTTGTTTTGCCTTCCGGCAGGTAAAAGCATTTGGCTTCAAAATGGCCGACTTCATTGAGCGGCATCAAAGCCGTGAAGCGATGATCATCAACCTGCCGCATGGGAATGTCGTACCAGTCCGTCCCCAGAGGCGGAATATTCTTATCCACCGCGTCAATGACAGCCCTGCGCGTTGCGGCGGCATGCCCGATATTCGTGCGCAACCAGGCTTTTCCGTGTGACGCTTCGGGAAGCAGGAGTGTGAACGTCACCGTATCGCCGCGGAACTTCACGCTCCGCGAACCGGGTGGAGGAAACTGACGGATTGAAACCTGCGGGTTCATGATCTTACCCATGAAAAAGACGGTTATTTAAAATGCAGAATCAGCGTGATGATGGAGGGACAGAAGAAAAAACCGGTTCCATAATAACGGAGGCATTCCGGGGGCAATGCTTATTTAGAAACATGATACCACAAAAGAAAGGGCTCAGGGAGGCTTAATTTTTCAGATAAACCTGCGCGAGATCTTATTCTTCCATCAGGGACTTTGCCGCCCGGGCAATGCCTGCTGCATCGAGGCCGAAGCGGGCGCGCAGTTCGGCCTGGGTGGCGTGTTCGGCAAATTCGTCATTTATGCCCAGACGCTTGACGTCAACGTCCTGAACATGATTTTCGGCCAGCAATTCCAGCACGGCGCTTCCGAATCCGCCATGAAGGACGTTTTCCTCAACGGTCAGGATTTTCTTCATCTTTGCCGCCGTGCTTAAAATCAGGTCGGCATCCAGCGGTTTGATGAACCGGGCGTTGATGACGCAGGCTTCAATGCCTTCCGCCGCCAGTTGATCTGCCGCTGCAAGCGACGGATGAACGGTGCAGCCTGCGGCAATAATGGCCAGATCCGTTCCTTCGCGCAGGACTTCGCCGCGGCCGACCGGCAGCGGCGCGCTCGTATTCTCCGGCGGCACCCCAACCCCTTTGCCGCGCGGGTAGCGGATGGAAACAGGCGCTTTTAAAGTCACGGCCGTCTTCAGCATGCGGCGTAGTTCGTTTTCGTCTTTGGGCGCCATCATGATCAGATGCGGCAGGTTGCGCAGATAGGATAAATCAAAAAGCCCCTGGTGCGTCGAGCCGTCTTCTCCGACGAAGCCGGCGCGGTCGACGGCAAAAATCACCGGCAGTTTCTGCAGACAGACGTCATGGAGAATCTGGTCGTAGGCGCGCTGCAGGAAAGTGGAATAAATCGCCACCACCGGCAGAAAACCTTCGATAGCCAAGCCGGCCGCAAAAGTAACCGCCAACTGCTCGGCAATGCCGACATCGTAAAAACGCCTTGGAAATTCCTGGCGAAATTTTTCCAGACCCGTTCCTTCGCACATGGCGGCAGTGATGGCAACAATGCGCGGATTCTCCGCCGCCATTTCCATCAGTGTGCGGCCGAAAATGTCCGTATACGAAGGCGCCTTACTTGACGACGGCAGCGTCTGGCCCGTCTCCACGTCAAACGGCGCAATGCCGTGATACGTAGGCGAATTCTCCTCGGCGAACTTATAGCCGCGGCCTTTTTGCGTTATGACGTGAACCAGAACCGGACCTTTCATCTTTTTTACATTCTCAAAATTTTTGATGAGATAGTCCAGGCGGTGGCCTTCCAGAGGCCCGATATAGGTGAACCCCAGTTCTTCAAAAAGCGCACCGGGAACGACGAAGGTTTTCAACGATTCTTCGATCTGCTTGGAAAACTTGAAAATCTGTTCGCCAATGCTGGGAATGCTTTTCAAAAAAGATTTGAGTTCGGCTTTCAGTTTCGTCACGCGGTCGCCGGTCATGATCCGGTTCAGATACGACGACATCGCGCCGACATTGGGAGATATGGACATTTCATTGTCATTCAGGACGATGATCAGATCCTTGTCGCGGTCACCCGTCCAGTTCAACCCCTCAAAAGCCATGCCGGTCGTCATGGAGCCGTCGCCGATAACGGCGATGGATTTGGCCCGTCCGCCTTTGAGGCACTGCGCTTCGGCAAAGCCCGCCGCCGCCGCAATGGACGTGCCGCTGTGGCCGGTATTGAAGGCGTCATAAACGCTTTCTTCCCGTTTGGGAAATCCGCTCAAACCGCCCGAACGGCGCAGGGTGTTAAATTGATCCTTCCGGCCGGTGACAATTTTATGGGCGTACGATTGATGGCCGACATCCCAGATCAGTTTGTCATCAGGCGTATTGAACACATAGTGCAGCGCCAGCGTCAGTTCCACGGCGCCCAGCGATGACGCCAGATGGCCGCCGGTTTCGGCAATGGTGTGGATAATCAGCGTGCGGATTTCTTCGGCCAGGCGGTTGAGTTCGGCCAGGCTGAGTTTACGGATGTCTGCCGGATCATTGACTCCCGGCAAAACAGGATAATCGGCTATTTCGAGAGGCTTCATGCGTATCTATATAACCTTCAGGATTTGCGTTCCATGATGAAACGGGCCAGCACGCGAAGCGGCAGGGCGCGCGAGTCAAACGGCTCCAGCGCGGCCACGGCCGACTCGACATGTCCGGCCAGCCTGGCTTTTGCCGCATCTATTCCCAGAGTGGACGGATAGGTGGATTTCCCGCGGACGATGTCGCTGCCGGTTTCTTTGCCCATCACCTGAGAATTGCCTTCAACATTCAAAATATCGTCGGCAATTTGAAAGGCAATGCCGATATGGCCGGCGTATAAGGTCAGCGCTGATATTTTTTGACTGCCGGCTCCGGCGACGATAGCGCCGGTTTTGACCGAAGCCACGATCAGGGCGCCGGTTTTGCGCCGGTGGATGTCTTCGAGACCCTCAAAATCCGGTTCGATTTTTTCCGCACGGAGATCCATCGCCTGTCCGCCGACCATCCCTGAAAAACCGGCCGCCCGGGCGATTTCCGAAATAATCGCCAGCCTTCTTTCTGCGGGAATCCGGATTTTTTCGGAGCGCGAAATCAGCACAAACGCTTCCGTCAGAAGCGCGTCGCCGGCAAGAATCGCCAGGGCTTCGCCAAACACTTTGTGACAGGTGGGCTTGCCGCGGCGGAAATCGTCATTGTCCATGGCCGGCAGATCATCATGAATCAGCGAATAGGTATGAATCAATTCGAGCGCGCAGCCCACCGGCATGGCGTTCTTTATATCGCCGCCGCAGGCCTCGCAGGCTGCCAGACACAAAATCGGCCGGATGCGCTTGCCGCCGGCAAACACGCTGTAGTGCGCCGCGGTATTTAAATCCTGAGGCGGAGTGTCCTCGTCCGGAAGATATTGCACGAGCGCTTCTTCTACAATTTTCTGCCTGTCTTTCAGATAGGCGTCGAGAAAATCATCATGCTCCATTGGCATCATCATCCTGAAAAGTTTTGGTTTGCAGGGAATTCTCCTTCGCCATCAACTGTTCGACCCGGCGTTCGCTCTCTTCGAGTTTGGCCTGGCAAAAACGGATCAGCCGGATGCCTTCCTCAAAAGATTTCAATGCGGAATCCAGCGGCATGTCGCCTGCTTCCATGTCTTTTACTATATTTTCCAGCTTTTCCAAAGCGTCTTCAAATTTCTCTTTGGCCATGGTTTTTTACTCCGAAGTTTTCTTTAACGAAATCATTCACTATCCACTTTTTCCACTCTTGCTTCGATGCGGCCCTCGGCCAGTTGAATACCGACTCTTTCATCCAATGTCAACCGGCTGGCCTGTCGGACAATCTCTCCGCCTGGCAGGCGTCGGGTAATGCTGTACCCCCGTTGCAGAACGGACAAAGGGCTAAGCGTTTCCAGGAGGGCGGCGTTTTTTCCCAGCCGTTCCCGGCGTAATTCCAGGTAATGCTTCCAGTTGGTGTTTATAGTCTTTTCCAGATTTCCAAGTAAAGTCCTTTTTTCCCGGATGATCCTCTCGGGATGCCGGTTTTGCAGGCCGAGTTCCAGAGCCTTCAGCCTGCTTTTAAAGGCGGCCGTGCACTGCAGGGCGGCGCGGCGAAGCCTCTCCTGCAGATCGTCCAGGGCAATCGAATAGTCCATCAAAAAGCGCCGGGGATCCCGAAAACGGCTTTGCAAAGTCTCCAACTGATCTTCACGGTCGGCAAGATGGTGGCGCTGTGCGGCAACGAGCCTTTGACGCAGCGCTTCCAACTGGTCTTGCAAAGCTGTCCGAAGCGGCAACACCAGCTCCGCTGCCGCAGACGGCGTCGGCGCCCGCAGATCGGCGACAAAATCACAAATCGTAAAATCGGTTTCATGACCGACAGCGGAAACAACGGGGATGGTGCAGCGGGCAATTTCGCGCGCCAGCGCCTCGTCGTTGAAAGGCGCCAGATCCTCCAGCGACCCTCCGCCGCGGGCAATGATGATGACGTCGGCTTTGCCCGAGGCCTGAAGATTTTTCAGCGCCGCAAGAATTTCGCCTGCAGCCTCCGCTCCCTGCACTCGTGTGGGGGCTATTAAAATATCGACGGACGGAAAGCGGCGCTTCGAAACATTTAAAATATCCCTGATAACCGCTCCGGTGGAGGATGTGATCACGCCGATGCACGAGGGCAGATAAGGCAATGATTTTTTGCGGGCGCTGTCGAAGAGGCCTTCGGCCGCCAATTTGGCTTTGAGTTGTTCAAAAGCTTTTTGCAGCGCTCCCACACCCTGCGGCTCCACCGATTCCACAATCAGTTGATATTCCCCCCGCGGCACGTAGGCGGAAAGCTCGGCCCGGCAGAGAATTTTCATGCCGTCTTCCAGATCGAAAACGGATGACCGGTTGCGGACGTAGCCGTACTGTCGAAAGAAAACGGCGCGAATCTGGCTTTTATCGTCTTTGAGCGTAAAGTAAGTGTGACCTGAGGCGGGACGGCGCAAATTGGAAACCTCGCCTTCCACCCAGATGACCCCGAAGGCTTCCTCCAGAAAAGCTTTAATATTATCATTGAGTTGTGAAACCGTAAGAATGTCTTTCATCGTGTTTGGAAAGCTATCAGATATCGGCGGGGATGACAAGTTTCAATTCGATGGGAGTTCAGGCAAAGATATTGACGTTTTCGCCCACACCGGAATTGGCCGTATCCTGTGTTTGCTGTTTTGCCGTGAATGAAGTTCGCGTCGTGCCGCCGGCAACATACATCCGGCCGCACTCCGGACAGATGCCGTGGCGAATGGTCACTGTGGAATGCGCAACCATGCCGTTTTCCTGCGCATTCTGGGCATTATGAACGACATGTTCATTTTCATGCGCCGCTACGGCCGACGCCGCCTGCCCCGGGGACAGGTGTGTCGGCGTCTGAAAAGAAACGGATGGATCATTAGACCGATCCACATACTTCCTGTCGTGTCAGGTCTGGCACTGGCCGGGAAACAAGCCGGTTTTGTCCGGCTGGGCTGACGCCCCTACACGCCCCGTCTGCCCCCCTGATGAGGCAGGAATGTTGTTATATCCGCTATTTCCGATCGGTGTGATTGCCATGGCTAAAAACTTAAACCTCTCCTTTTAATGCTATAGAGAATATCGGCTGTTGTTTTAGAATTCTGAAGTATGAAAGAATTTCCTTTTACGGAAATCGGCTGCCTGTGCTATTGATTCTCCATCAAGGAGGCACGTATATGTCTGAACAATATGATCTTGTGGTCATCGGCGGAGGTCCCGGCGGACTGACGGCATCTGAGACAGCGGCGGGTCTCAAAAAGAAAGTATTGATTATCGAAAAGGACGGATGGGGCGGCACCTGCACGCACCGGGGCTGTATCCCCACCAAAGCGTTTCTCACATGCAGCCGGTTTTATACGGATTTAAAAAAACTCAAACGTCTGGGCGTCAATGTAACCGGCGCCGCCTTCGATTTCGCGGTTATGAAAAAGCATCGCGAGCAAACCGTGAAAATTGCGGCGCTGGGCGCGCAAAAAGTGCTTGCCGACGCCGGCGTGGAAACCCGGCAGGGGACGGCGGAAATTATGTCGCCCCGCGAAGTGCAGCTGACCGATGCCGCCGGCCAGGAGCAATTGATTGCAACGGATAACATTTTGATCGCCTGGGGCTCCGTGCCGCAGATTCTGCCGGGAATGACTCCGTCGCAGAAAATCATGACCTCGGATGACATTCTGAATATACCGGCCCTGCCCGCCAGCATGATCATCGCCGGCGGCAGTTTTATCGGCGTTGAATATGCCACGGTTTTTGCCGAACTGGGCGTTAAGATCATCCTGGTGGAACTTTTGGATCGCATTCTGCCGCTCGAAGATGATGAAGCCGCGGGCCTGCTGGACCAGGAACTGGCGCGTCTGGGCATTGCCTTGCACACATCGACACGTCTGTTGAGTCTCAAGGAGTCCGCCAGCGGCGTGGTCATGCAGGTGCAGAAAAATGATGACGCCATGGAGATGCGCGCCGAATGCGCCCTGCTTTGCACGGGCCGCAAACCGCTTTTGCATATCCGGCAGCTCGACAGGCTGGGCATTGAATATACGCCGGGCGGCGTTCGGGTGGATGAAAAAATGAGAACGAATAGACCCGGCATTTACGCGGCGGGTGATGTTACCGGTGGCATGATGCTGGCGCACCGCGCGTCAGCCCAGGCGAAAGTCGCCGTGGCCGGCATGTTCGGCGGTGAGTCTGCCGGATACAATGAAAACTTTATTCCCTCCGTCGTCTACAGCCACCCGCCCATTGCGCGGGTCGGGTATACCGAAAAGCGGGCCAGACAGGAAGGACTGGCCATTGACGTGATCAAATCCAATTACAGCGCCAACATCATCGCCCGGGCCGAGCTTCTGGGCCAGGGATTTGCAAAGGCTGTTTTTTCGGGAGATGTGATCATCGGCGCAACGATTGTCGGGGATCATGCAGGCGACCTGATTGCGCCTCTGACGCTGGCGGTCGCCAACCGGATGACCAGGAAGCAATTGCAGGCGTGGGTGCTTCCCCATCCAACGCTTGGCGAAATATTTGCGCCACTGACTGTTTAAAAAATAAAAGGAGACTCTCATGAAAATTATCAATTATACATCCGTGAATCCAACCATGATCGACAATGACGTCGCCCGCGGGATTGCCGGCCGCGTGGTCATCGGCAAGGCCGACGGCGCCGATCATTTCTGCATGCGGATCTTTGAAATCTCGCCGGACGGGCATACCCCCAGACATGCTCATGCCTGGGAGCATGAAATCTTTTTCCATTCAGGCGAAGGGGAAATCTATACAGACGGCAAATGGCGGAAGGTATCGTCCGGAACGGTGGTCTTTATGCCTTCCAATGAAGAGCACCAGATCCGCAATACAGGCAAAGGATTGCTGGTTTTTGCCTGCCTGATTCCGTCGGGAGCGCCGGAATTGTAGCAATATGACTTTCAACCGGTATCGCTATTTCATCTTCATCATCCTGGGCGCGGCCTATCTTCTGGTTTTTTTTCACCGCCTGGCTCCGGCCGTCGTCGCCGTCGATATGATGAAGGACTTGAAAACCGGCGGCGCTTTGATGGGGCTTCTGGCCTCCGCTTATTTTTATCCTTACGGCCTGATGCAGATTCCCGCGGGCCTTTTATCCGACTCGTGGGGCCCGAGACGGTCGATTGTTGTTTTTTTTCTTCTGGGCGCGGCGGGATCCATTGCGCTGGGACTTGTTTCATCGGTGGGCGCGGCCATTACCGCGCGAATCATTGTGGGTCTCGGTGTGGCGATGGTCTTTATCCCGACGCTGAAGATTCTCACCCACTGGTTCGAATCGCACAAGTTTTCCCGGATGAGCGGCCTTTTGATGTCTCTGGGCGGCGTGGGCGCTTATACGGCTTCTACGCCACTGGCGCTCTTGAGCGACGCCATCACCTGGCGCGGCAGCATGATCGTCATCGGCATCTTGACGCTGATTCTTGCCATTCTCATCTGGCTTACGGTGCGCGATACGCCCGAATCTGCCGGTTTTCAGCCGCTTGACAGATGCGACACAACAGAAAACAACAACAGCCGGAAAATCGAGTCCATGGAAGCAATTCTCATGGTGATTAAAAGCCGGCTTTTCTGGCCGACGGCGCTTTGCAGTTTTTTCGGTTCACTTGTATTATTAACTTTTAGCGGCCTGTGGGGCGGTCCCTTTCTGATGCATGTCTACGGTATGTCCCGCACCCAGGCGGGGGCGGTGCTTTCGACGCTGGCAATTGGCCTGATTACAGGCGCGCCATTGATGAGCTGGCTTTCCAATCGGGTGTTCCACTCCCGGAAAAAAGTTCTGATGCTGAGTCATGCCGCAGGATGCTGCGTATTCTTCCCGCTGGCTTTTTTTACCGGTGATTTTTCCAAGACGCAGCTCTACCTCTGGTGCTTTTTGTTAAATTTCTCGCTATCCAGCCTGGTGGTCGTCGGCTATTCCGCCGTGAAGGATTCTTTTCCTCTCCAGATATCGGGAACAGCCACGGGCGTCCTCAATATTTTCCCCTTCGCCGGCGCGGCGCTGGGACAGCCGCTGGCGGGCTGGTATCTGGACGCAGCGGGACCGGCAGGCGGTCCTTACAGCGTGGAGGCTTATTCCACCATCTTCAAAATCGGGCTGATTAGTTTATTTCTGGCTTTTGTCGCCAGCGCTTTTGTCAAGGAAACGTTTCTGAAAAATGAATGCCGGATACCGTCGGCAATCGAGAGAAAATAACAAAAAGAATGTTCTATAAACCTTTTATCCCTTCGGGATAAGCATCTGTTTTTCACTGAACTTGCTGTTATAAATCAAAACCGCCATGGTGCAGGCCGGGATTACGGTTTCGCGAATCGCGCCGCGCTTTCACCCGCGACATAGCCCGTAGAGAAGGCTGCCTGAAGATTGTACCCGCCCGTGTCCGCATCAAGGTCCAGCACTTCGCCGCAAAAGTACAGACCGGGAATCTTTCTGGACGCCATCGTGCGCGGATCGATTTCATCGAGCGCTACGCCGCCGGCTGTCACAATAGCTTTGGCCAGAGGCAGCGGCGATTTGATGTTGAATCTTAGCGCCTTGAACAAATCGAGCATCTTTTCCCGCTCGGCGGCGCTGATCTGATGGGCGGGTTTTAACGGATCAATATCGGCCAGCACCGTCAGGGGCTCAATCATTTTTGAAGGCAGATAGTCTTTGAGGATGAAGGGAATCGGGCGCTTGCCGAATTTGTTTAAATCCGCAATCAGCCGCTTGCGCAACTGCTCTTTCGTAACAGCCGGTTTTAAATCAATGAGAACGGAGACCGGCCCATCCCGGAGCGCCGTGACCACGGCAAGGCTCATGAGCAGAATAATCGGGCCGCCCAATCCGAAGTGCGTAAATAGCATCTCGCCGAAACGGCTTTCAAGCACGGGAGCGCGGGGCGTCTTCTTTTCTCCGCGGCCATAATTCCAGTCAGGAATCAGCGCCGCATCCACACCGGCGGCTTCGCCCCGAAACGCCGTCGCGCGCACATTGCGCAAAGAGATATCCTGCAGAGATTTTACCAGCGCCTGTTCGCCAACTATCAAAGGCACCAGCGCCGGTTTGAGATCAACCACCGTGTGCCCCAGAGCCTTCGCGATTTTATAGCCGTCTCCGGTGGAGCCGGTGGCCGGCCATGACGCGCCACCCGTAGCGATAATCAAAGCGGAGGCGCGGTAGACGTTGCTTTCCGTTTGCACCGCAAAAGTTGATTCATTATCCCGCGAAACCGAAAGCACGCCGGCGCGGTAAATGACGTGGACGGAAGAATCCGCCAGATATTTTTGAAAAGCGCGCACGACGTCGCGGGCGTCGTCGGAGACGGGGAAAATCCGTCCGCCGCGTTCCGCCTTTGTGGCCAGGCCGTAACGCTCGAAAAAAGCCAGAAGATCCGGGCGGAAAAATCGGGAAAACGCACCGTGCAGAAATCGCCCGTTGGGGCCGTACATGGCAATGAATGTCTTCAGTTCGGCCGAATTGGTCAGATTGCAGCGCGACTTGCCGCTGACCAGAATTTTTTTGCCCGCGCCGTCCGTCTTTTCCAGAAGCAATACACGGGCGCCCTCTTCGGCCGCGCGCCCGGCGGCCATCAACCCCGCCGCTCCCGCGCCGATAACGATGACGTCGGCGTCTTTATGTATCGATGTATTCATAAGCCGGTGAGCTAACACGGACCATCGGGGCCGGTCAATGGTTTTAATTTATTCAACACTCGACCCAATAATCACTACACCTACAACTGATTACTACATGCACTCCTTAAAATATAAGTATTACGGGTGGGAATATACACAGGAACCATGATAGTTCTTGACTCATATAAAATATAATTTATAACAATAAGCAAAGCTATTCTCTTTAGTATCAAAAAAGTATTAGATTACATATTTTCCGTCGAGCGAAAGCGTACATTCGGTGTTTTATGTTTCTGAGAAAAGAACCTTTTACAAAGGCTGATGGATAAGGTGTGAATGATTGGTTTACACAAAGAAGTAACTACAATTCGGAATATCGCAAAAAAGGAGGGGGTTTATGAAAAAAATTTTGATCGCGGTCATGATTGTATTCTCATTCTCTCTAATGACGATTCTGGTCTATGCTGAGACGAAACCGGGCTTTGACAATAATGAGATTCGCATTGCTCAGTTCGGCCCCCAAACCGGTCCTGCCGCCCCTTGGGGGGCAGTTGCTCGCGGAGGTGCATTGCTGGCTGAAGTAGTAAATGCAGAGGGCGGCATCCACGGCCGTAAAATCAATTATTTCATCCGGGACGATCAGTACAATGCTGCCGTGGCCCTGATGGTGGTCAAAGAGCTTGTGGAAAAATACGGCATCTTTGCCTTTACCGGTGGTGTTTCCGGTGCCGGGGGACAGGCGGTGAAGGGATATCTGGCAAATAACAAGATACTCTGGGTTGTTCCAGGTACTGCGGCGCTCAACACGGTAGATGACCAGGACAAAGACGGAATGCCGAGCCGTTATCGTTTCTGCTCATACCCTCTCTTCGAGGACGAGGCGAGCATTGTCACAAAATATGCTGTGGAAAAACTTGGGTACAAGAAGATTGGTATCGTCTACCAGAATGACGTGTTCGGTAAAGGTGGACTTGCGGGATTAAGGCAGCGCCTGGCGACCTACAAGATGAAACCGGTGGAAGAGATTCCTATGGAACCCACAGAAAAGGATCTGTCCTCCCAGATACTCAGGATGAAGAATTCCGGTGCAGAATGCGTTCTCATGTGGGTAAGCCCCACCCTGGCGGTCATCACGCTCAAGACCTCTCAAACTATCGGATACAAGCCTCAGTGGATCGCTTTTGACGGTCTGTCAGATTACCAGTTGATGCATAAAATAACAGGAGGGATCTTCGAAGGTGTGATTACGGCTGCATTCGTACCTCCACCGGATTCCAAGGACCCACTGGTGTCCAAATACCGGGAAGCCGCAAAGAAATATGCGACAAAGGAGAGGTGGGGGACTTATACTCTTGCCGGCATTTTGTTCGCAGAGCCTCTGATAGAGGCACTTAGACGGACCGGTCCCAACTTGAGCACAGAGGCCGTCGTCGCGGAGCTGAACAAATTCAAAAACTGGAAGGGCCTGGGAGCACCGATCACGTGGACACCCCAGATCCACCAGGGTACCGACTCTGTCCAAATCCAGAAGTGTGGTCCCGGCGGCAGTTACATCCTGCTCCAAGATTGGACAAGCAACGAATTAGCCACGTGGAAGAAGAAAAAATAAAAAGAAGACAGGCGGGGCCACTACCCCTCGGCGTCTCAGCCACTATGCCTGAACCCACTACCATGCTTCTTCTCGGCCTTGGTCTGATGGGACTGAGAGTTTTGAGAAGAAAATTTACAAGTAACTTAACACAGAAACAATTTATTGTAGAAAGGCAGGGTCAATTGGCTCTGCCTTTCTGCAATTTCTGATTTTATTGATTATCGTTTGTAATCTTCGATTCATCACCAAAATCCATTTTAACATGTTCAGCTTACTATAAGGAAGAGAAGAGCGGACATGGTATTTTCGATCTGTTAAAGTTGAATAGCCAAAACAACCATAGCAGAAAGGAGAAAACCATGTCCAAGAGCGATTATAACAGACAGGCGGCTCGTCGTCAAAAAATCAGGAACACAACCCTCATTGTCGGGGTTGACATCGGCAATGCCTTCAATGCATTGGGATTCATGAACAAGGAAGGCAACGTATTGTTCAAGTGTGCAAAGCTCTATAACAATCGAGAAGGATTTGAAAAGTTTCTCGATATGATTGAAGGGCTAAAAAAGAAGCATCGTCTAAGGGATGTTCTCATCGGGATGGAACCGACGGGACATTACTGGAGGAAACTGGCCTATTTTTCAAAAGAGCATGGTTATGAGGTTCGTTTTGTGAGGACAACGGCCCTGAAGCATCACCGGGAACTGGATGAGAGTTCATCCGCCAAGAGTGACCAGAGGGATGCGTTAACCATAGCGAACATCACCCGGGAAGGCAAATATATTGACACCGTCATCGAGGATGGCGTGCTGAGGCAACTGAGGACATTATCAAAGGCACGTGAGAGACTTCTCCGTTACAGCGTGAGCGCGAAAAACTCCTTACATGCGGCCCTGGACGACTATTTCCCCGAACTGCATGAGATATTCTGGTCCATGGGATCACGAAGTCTATGGGCAATTCTTGAGCAGTGTCCTTTCCCTCAGGATGTCATGTTGATGGAGGTAGCCACTCTTCAGGATCTCATCGCACGAAGTTCGCGAAAGAAGAAAGAATCATTACAAAAAGCAAAAGCCCTCAGCAAGACTGCTCAAGAAAGTATTGGCTTAAAACAGATAGGCAGCGCTGACCGATACCGTATTCAAATGTGCCTGGAAGAAGTGAAACGGACGGTCGTGTCACTTAAAAACATGGACAAACAGTTGAGGAGCTTACTGAAGGAGACACCCGCAGCGACCTATCTGATGAGCATACCCGGCATCGGCCCCCTCTCTGCCGCTGTGTTTCTGGGAGAACTGGGAGACCCTGCCCATTTTCATAACGCCCGTCAGATCGTGAAGTACGCCGGATATGATCCCCAGGAGAGTGATTCAGGTTCCCGTATCGGTCGAAAGTTTATCTCCAAAAAGGGGCGATGGCTCTTACGGAAATATCTTTTCTTTATGAGCATGAGAGTGGTGGTCCTGAGCAACTATTTCCAGGAATACTATCAACGAAAGTTAGAAACAAAGAACCGGGTTGGTCAGCAGCCCAGGCGCAAAGAAATGCTTTGTGCGGTGGCAATCAAGCTGATCAAAGTGATCTTTGCTTTACTGCGGGATAAACGGGAGTTTGAAGATTTGGCGCCGGCTGCCGCAGCATAAACATAAAATAAAAGCATGGTTGTGGTGGAAGGAAGGACCGTGTAGCTTCGAAGGCTAAAAGGCTTGCAGGATTCAGCTTGGTCAACTTCCGCCACCCTTTTCGTCCTGCATAAGGTAAGTTGGGCATCAAAGGCCCGTAGAATAAAAGAGGTTAGGTGAAAAGGAAAAAAAGGTCGAAGTACCACCACAACCTTTGGCGCACCGTCAAATATGAGGAGGTTTATCTTCATCAATGCACAATGAAATGTATTTCAACGAATAACCCATAAGTGGCAGTGGCGGCGTTACCCACAGCCATCTCTCCGCCATGCTCCGCGGAAGGGCTGCTCCGAGATGGCTGTGGATAACGCCAGTTCCCAAAGATGACAACATCTAATGGGACGATAGACTTTTAATCGTGCAGACGTATCAAATGCACCTTAAACAAACATATTTTTTGTCTTAACAATGGGCAGGGGTCAACCATTTTCAACTTTAACGACATGGACAAAGAGAAAATACTTGACATCTTCCTTAGAAGAGGAAGCTATACGTACGTGTAATTTTCGCTCTCGCGGTGAAGGATGATGAGGCCGGGGGAAATACCCCTGCGCTTGTGATCTTCAAATGCGTGTGCTAAACAGGCACGAAATTATCAAATCCGTAAGGAGCGCCGCTTGCAAGTACCGACCCACCTCATTTCTTTGACCACCCAAGTGTTTTTGAAGGTGCGGCCGGTAACGCATGCCTTTCTGAGGAAGTGGAAGGAGCGCGCCGGAAGCATTCCCGATCCGGAGTTGCGCCGTCAGGCGCTCGCGAGCCTTGAAAACAAAACGTTTCACTGCGAAGGGGGAGCAATTTTCGGACTTCTTGCCGGGAAGCATTATCACGATGCCATTGAATTCATCGTCGCTTATCAGACCATCAGCGATTATCTGGACAATCTCTGCGACCGCAGCACATCGCAGGACCCGCAGGATTTCCGCGCCCTGCATGAATCGATGCTGCAGGCCCTGACTCCCGGGGCTCCGGTTACGGCCTATTACCGGCACCGGAAGGAGCAGGACGACGGAGGCTACCTTGATGAATTGGTGCAGACCTGCCGCAGCGTGCTGGTGCGTCTGCCCGACTATCATATCGGCGCTCAGGCGATTTGTGATCTGGCCTCGCTTTATATCGACTTGCAGGTTCATAAACATGTGCGCAAAGAGGAACGCCTGCCCCGGCTTCAAGCCTGGTTTGCCGAACACGAAAAAAGTCTGCCACCGATGGCCTGGTATGAATTTGCCGCCTGCGCAGGTTCAACCCTGGGCATTTTCTGCATCGTATCGCAATTGTTTAATACCCAAACCACGGCCGGCTTTGTGAATGAAATTAAGAAGGCTTATTTTCCCTGGGTGCAGGGGCTGCATATTCTGCTGGACTACCTGATTGATCAGGATGAGGACCGGGCCGGAGCGGATCTGAATTTTTGTTCTTACTATCCCGGCAGCGAAGAGATGCTCTCCCGCTTGAGTCACTTTTATTCTCAGGCCCAAATCAGCGTGGCCAATTTGCCGGATGCCCCCTTTCATCACTTGGTGAACCGGGGGCTCTTAAGCATTTATCTGGCTGATGAGAAAGTATCCCGGCAGAAAGATGTCCGCGCCGTTGCGAAAAAACTTATCCATCTGGGCGGCGCTCCCGCATTATTTTTTTTCTGGCATTGCCGTGTTTACCGCAAATTATAGCCCTGTTCCGTCAACGATGAAGATTTATTCCCCATCCACTGAGGAAATATTCCCCAAAACCCCGGCCTGAAAAAAAATCTCCCGGACGGGGATAAAATAATCACCCATATTATCCAGCAGTTATATTTATTATTTAATAATTCACAAATTGGCATACTGGTTGCTCAATGACAGCCATAAATGATCGGGAGATCGCCCATGATGAAGAAAATTTTGGTTTGTGTGGCAAGCGTCATTTTCGTTATGGCTGCATTGGCATTGGCCGCCGACACAACGGTCAAGGAAGCAAACCAAAAGGCTGCTTTAAAACAGACCGCCGTCAAGACGGCCAAAATGAACGCCCGTGGAAAAGTTGTTGATATTTCCGAAAAGGCCGTCACGATAGAAAGAAGCATTAAAGGCAACGTGGAGAAAATGGAATTTGCGCTGGAAAATCCGGTTGCCGGTATCGCCGTAAGCGATTTTGTAAAAATTGACTACAGCGTGAAGGAAGGGAAGCTGACCGCGTCCAGAGTCGTTAAATTGCCGGCGCCGAAACCTTCCGCCAAAAGCAGCGCAAAACCTGAACAGGAGAAACCAGCATCGGGCTCAAAGTAATTTGTTCGATGCCTTTCTATAGGTGAAGTCCCTTAAATTCATTACAGGGGTTGGTAAAGAACTATTAACAAGGAGGATTTTAAGATGAAGCGTTTAGTATTGTTAGTTGTAGCATTTGTTTTCGCAATGTCCATGACCGTGATCGCAGCCGATGCCCCCAAAGCAGCAGCTCCGGCCGACAAACCCGCCGCTACCGACGTGAAGGCTGACGACAAGAAGGCTGATGACAAGAAGGCCGACAAGAAAGTAAAGAAAGCAAAAGCAAAGAAGGCTGCAAAGAAGGCTGATGAGAAGAAGGCTGATGAGAAGAAAGACGCCGCTCCGGCTGCAGCTCCGGCTGACAAGAAATAAGTTTAATAAAAACTTAGATTCTTTTAAAAAGGACGGGTGAACAACCCGTCCTTTTTTTATGCCCGGTCGCCTCAATTCATAAACCCTTTTGCCCGGATCAAACTCATCATAGTCAAGAGCATCGCTTTTTGATATAGGTCGGTTCATATGCTGAAGCTTTTTCTGCAAAAAATAAGCGATTTCTACGGCAACCTGACGGTTCGGGTCAAACTGGTTACCCTGACCGTTTTGGGGCTGGCTGTCACCATGGCCGCCTGGGGCATCATTCAACTGACTGCACTGGACGGTATTCTGGTGGATCAGCAGGTCAACCGGCTGGAAAACGTCGCGGACACGGTCAGCACGTTTTATCAGCACTTTCCGACCAGGCAGGGGCTGGCCGCCCTCGACTCCGCGCTGAAAGATCATATCCAATCCGATGTCCGGCTCGCCCGTATTGACATTTTCGACACGCGGCGCAACACGGTCAACTACGTTGCCGGCGCCAGCCGCATTCAGTATGAATGGCCGGATGCCATGGTTGCCCAGGTCGGCCGCAAAGGGAAATCCCGGTATGTAAAGCTGGATACGGACAGCGGGCCTGCTCTGGGCCTGCTCTATCCGGTAACCGATGACAACACCAAGGATTCCCGCATTATCGTCGGCATCATTGCTTTTTCGCGCACAAACAAGGAAATCATGATCCGGGCCAACCGTCTGCTGATAGTGAGCAGCGCCGGACTGCTTCTGGTCATTCTGCTTTTAATGCTGGCCAGCTACGGCTGGATGATCGGCCGGCCGCTCAATACGATCATCGGCAGCATCGACGCATTTCAAAAAGGACGGTATGTTGAACGCATCCCCATTGCCCGGCAGGACGAATGGGGACAACTGGCCGACCATTTCAACCGGATGGCCGAAGAAATTCAAAACGTCATGGCCCGCAACCTCGATCTGACCCGCCATCTGGAAGACCGCGTCCGCGAAGAAACGCTCAAAGTCGTTCAACTGCAAAAACAGGTTGATGATCTGAAGCAACTCACGGCGCTGGGCCACTTGACGGCCAACCTGGCGCACGATCTGGGCACGCCGCTGCATTCGATTGCGGGGCTGGCCAAGCTGATGCTGGAGCGGGAAGGCTGGCCGCCCGATGTGTCGCATAAGCTCAATCTGATCGTCACACAAACCGAGCGACTCGATAAAGTCATCCAAAATGTGCGCAAGGCTACGCGCCTTCCCGAACCTCATTTTGAATCGATGACCGTGCAGCAGATTTTGAGCGAAACGCTGCCGCTGGTGGAGCCGCTCACGCAAAAAAGCCGCGTGACCATTGAGGTGCAAAGCGAACGCGCCCGGGCGTCCCTTTTTGCCGATCGTTACCGGATTCAGACGGCGCTTTTCAACATCATCCAGAACTCCATGGAGGCGATGCCGGACGGCGGAAAGATCACCATATCGGCCCAGGATGATCCCGATAAAAAAATCATTCGCATTACCATTGCGGACACGGGAAAAGGCATCAACGCCGATGATCTGAAAAAAGTCTGCGAGCCGTTCTTCAGTTCTCACAAGGACGAAGGGATGCGGGGTCTGGGACTGGCGATC
The DNA here is from genome assembly GCA_963682105.1 of Smithellaceae bacterium. GTDB lineage: Bacteria > Desulfobacterota > Syntrophia > Syntrophales > Smithellaceae > UBA8904. The sequence goes on along the minus strand of OY821638.1, from coordinate 3,207,553 downwards.
GTCCGCGACATCGTCAAAGCGCATGGCGGACATATGGATATCCAGAGCACGCCGGGCCGGGGAACGTCCGTCAACCTGTCACTGAGGATGGCGGATGAGGACTTCGACTAGTTTCCGTCTGATTATTTCTCGTCGATAAGATTATACCGCCGTATCTTCATGCGCAGTGTTTTTCGATCAATTCCCAGGATTTCGGCGGCTTTCGATTGATTCCAGGATGTTTCTTTGAGTGTCTGAAGAATCTGTTCGCGCTGCGCTTCGTCAAGCGGCGTCATATCCGGAAGGTTTGCGCTTTTTCGCGCGCCCGATTTCTGGCGGAAACGATCCGGCAGATTTTCGGGCAGGATGACCACAAAGGGAGACAAAAGCAGGGTCTGCTGCAGGACATTTTCCAGTTCACGCACATTGCCGGGCCAGGAATACGCCATCAGCAATTCCATGGCTTCCGGGGAGACGCGCACGCCGGAATAACCCAGTTTTTTGAGCAACGCCTCAATGAGCAGCGGAATATCTTCCCGGCGCTCGCGAAGCGGCGGAATACGCAGCCGCACAATAAAGCGATAAAGAAGATCCAGGCGGAAGTGTCCACCGGCGACTTCTTCATCAATGTTTTTGTTGGCCGCCGCAGCGACGCGCACGGCGACATGACGGACTTCATGACCGCCGATCCGGCGCACTTCTCCGTCCTGCATAAACCGCAGGAGTTTGCTTTGCAGCGCCGTGGACATTTCCGTAATTTCATCGAGAAAGATGGTTCCACCCTGGGCCGATTCGATCAGCCCCATGTGCTGATGATCGGCGCCGGTAAACGATCCCTTCTCGTAACCGAAAAGTTCCGATTCCAGCAGATTATCTGGAATCGCGCCGCAATGAACGACGACAAAAGGCTTCTGGCGGCGCAACGACATGGAGTGCAGCGAACGAGCCGTCAGTTCCTTGCCGGTTCCGCTTTCACCTTCAATGAGCACGCTCGCCTGCGAGTCGGCCACGCGTGCAATCTGCTTGTAGAACTCCACCATCGTGGCTGAAGAACCGATCAGTTTCGCCGCCTCGGTCGTTTCCGTCTGCAGATTCATCCGCCGCCGCCGCAGTTCCCGAACCTCCAGAACTTTTTTGACCAGCGCGCGGCAATCGTCGGGAGAAAAAGGCTTGCTGATGTAATCCCAGGCGCCCAGGCTTAAGGCTTCCATCGTGGTTTCCAGCGAGCCGTAAGCAGTCATCAGAATGACGGGAAGGTTCGGCAATTTTTTTTGAACTTCACTTAAAAACTGAAGGCCGTCCATGCCGGGCATGCGGATATCGGACATGAGCAGATCATACTGAGACAGGTCCTGTTCGAGGGCGGTCAGCGCTGATGTATAGGCGCTTACGGCATAGCCGTCACGCTGCAGAACTTCCTGGAGAAATTCACAGGCGATGGCGTCATCATCAATAATCAGTATGCGGGCTTTCATAAAATACCTGCCGGACAATCCGAAAGGACGCTTTCAGGGCAGAGCAGCAATAAAAGAGCCGCTGAGCTTGCGGCTGCCGTGGCCGTCCTGGGCAATGATATCACAGCGAATTTTTTTCTCGCCGTTTTCTTCATACTTCTCGACAACTTTACCGTTGATGGTAATGGTCGCCCTGGCTTTTGTGTTTTCAAAATTATCCATATCCACCGGTTCGGTCATGCTCAGGAAATGCACGGAAAATTTTCTCAGATGCTTATTTTCAATCCAACCGGTGATGGCCTCGCCGGCAAGGCCCATGATCAACATCCCGTGGGCGATCACGCCTTTCAAACCAATCGACCGGGCAAATGTTTCATCGTGATGCAGGGGATTGAAATCGCCGGACGCTCCGGCATAGCGGACCAGATGTGTCCGGGTGATCGGTGCCGTGGTATAGGAAGGCATTTCGTCGCCCACCTGAATCTGATCGAAGTCGATATCCATCGTTTCCTTTTACCTTTCGATAAATGTCGTGCGGGCCCGAATAACCAGTTCTCCGCGTTGATTGATCACATCCGTCTGCAGCACCGTGATTTCGGCATACCAGCCTTTCCGCTCTTTCTTTCCCCGTTCGTACATGTCGATGACCTTCATTTTACGGGTAAGGGTGTCCCCCGCGCAAATCGGCGCGAAGTATTCATATTCTTCTTCACTGTGCAACAGCTTGTTCAAGTCGGCGCCTACGCCGTTTACGGTGCCCAGAAGCCCCCCGCCTGTCCAGAAGACAAAACTGGTGGGAAACGTCGGCGGAATGGGGATGCCGTCGTAACCGGCTTTCCTGGCGGCCTCTTCGTCTCGGTAAATGTCACGGATGGAATCCGTGTCTTCCTTTTGCGCCACGGCCGACGCAAATTCGGCAATTTTATTTTTTTCGACTTTCATGGAATAAGGAGGAAATTCCATCCCCAGCTTCGACTTATCCGCCATAGCAACCTCCGGAATTAAAATACTCATACCATATCCAATTTCCATTTTCACGTTTTAATGACGGAAAACGGAGTCATCCTCCGATGATGCTTGACAAAAATGCTCTGTCGCCTGTAAGACTTCGTCCATGAAGATTTGCACCGCCTGTCAAAAAGAAATTCCAGCCGACCTTTTTGTCGGCAGGCAGGAACTCTGCCCCTTCTGCAGGGCCGATCTGCACTGCTGCCTCAACTGTACGTTTTACGAGCGGGGCGCCTACAACGATTGCCGCGAGCCTCAGGCCGAAAGAGTTCTGGAAAAAAACCGCTCCAACTTTTGCGACTACTTTCGTTTTAAAGACGCCGCGCAAAAAACCAATACTACCGCCACAAGCCCGAAGAATAAGCTGGAAGCCCTTTTTAAAAAGTAATCCACTCTGCGATAACAGTGGCTTTCATTTTAAAGTGATCAGCTTTTGCGACAACAGAGGCATCTGATCGAGCAATTCATCTTCACGGCCGACGGGACATTTAAGGGATGCCAGAGGCTGAGAACATGTTTTCTCATAAAATGCTCCCCGGTTTGTTGTCGCATTCGGGATCAAAAGACTGCAGTTTTCCGCGCTGCTTTTTCCATTCTTTTACTCTGGTCAGACAATAAAGCCCTTTTCCCGCGCGCATAGGCTGAAAACAAAGATTGTCCGAAATGCACAGCGACGGCCTTGTGTCGCCGCGCCGCCAGCGCGCAACCAGATCCGGTTCGCAGATCAGCGGGCGGGCCATGGCAATAAAGTCGCACAGTCCCTCGTTTAAGACATTTTGCGCTGCATCCAGCGAGCGGAAGCCACCGGCCAGAATCAGAGGAAGTCGAATTTTGTCCTTGAAATACAGGGCATCCTCTCTGTAATAGCCTTCCTCTTCCGGTTTTATTTTTCCGGGCCGCGCGGGAACGAGTTTACCGGATTCCAGCGTGCCGCCGGATAGCTCAAGAGCGGTGATGCCTGCCTGTTCCAGGAAAACCGCCGTTTTCTGCATATCGTCTGCGCTGGGGCCGCCGGGCAAAAAGTCATTTCCATTCATTTTGACCAGAACCGGAAAATCCGATCCCACAGACTGTAAAACAGCCAGGGACACTTCCAGAAGAAAACGGGCGCGATTTTCCGCCGTGCCGCCGTATTCATCGCGGCGCTGGTTGTAATGCGGCGATAAAAAAGAACTGAGCAGGTAACCGTGGGCGGCATGGATTTGCACGCCGTCAAATCCCGCCTGCCTTGCCAGATTAGCAGCGCGGCCAAACGCATCCGCCACGTTGCGGATATCTCGCCGGCCCATTTCCCGGCAGTAGGTTCCATCATCTTTCTTCCGGATCATCGGGCCGATCGACGCCTCTCCGGTCACGGCCGTATTGGAAAATATGCCGGCGTGACTGATTTGCAGAATGATTTTTCCACCGGCGTCATGCACTGATCCCGTCATATCACTTAAAGCGGCAAGATGGTCTCCATGCCACAGGCACAGTTGCCTGCCGCCTGCGCGTCCTTCGGGACTGACCGCCGTATGGCCCGTGATGATTAAACCGACGCCTCCTTCGGCCAGAGCAGTCATGGATGCCGTAAGCATCCGTGAACAAAATCCTCCGGCTGTAGCCATCCCTTCACCGGTTGCCGACCGCACAAACCGGTTGGCCAGCGTCAGCTTGCCCAGTTTTGTCTGTTCAAATGCTTTCATGGATATTATCCTTCGTACGGCGAAAACCGCTAGAGATCATATAACGTTTCGTCCTGGCGGGGTTTGCTCAAGGCGCGCTTTTGGGAGCGCTTTTTTTCCCCGAACGGATCTTCCGCTGAAAGAATATCGCCCATTTCCGCGTCGATTTTATCCGGATCTTCCCCCTGCTCCAGGCGTTGCAAAGCTTCCTCAAACCCGTCGCCCAGTTTGAGACCGGCGCTGTCCGAGAGTTTTCGCATCAACTGCGCGGCGGCCCGTGGATCATCGTCTTTTATTTTTTCCGCTTCCGAGGCCAGTTGCATCATGGCTTTTTCCATTTTGCTCTCGTCCATTCCACGCAGGGGATCATCATCCGTATCTTCTCCGGGCCCTCCCGTGAGTGCAGCAAAAACGGACATCTGCCGGGACAACTTGGCGTTTTTGCATTTCGGACACGAGGGGATCTTGGTCGTATTCACCGATTTGGAATAAAAATTATAAATCGTGTTACATTTTCTGCAATAAAACTCGTAAATCGGCATGAAGCGTTCTCCTAGGATTTTCCGTTTTTGTAATCCATCGCCTGCAAATATTCAATACGTTCGGCAAGCGGCGGATGAGAATAATAAAAGCGGACATACCACGGATGCGGATGCAGGTTGCTCAAGTTATCCTTGGCCAGGCGTTTAAGCGCATGGATCATAGGCTGAGACGTCCCGGTTAAATCGAAGGACATCCGGTCGGCCTCCCGCTCAAAGCGGCGCGTCACGGCCGATCCGACAGGCGAAAGAAAAAATCCGGCGGCCGAAAGATATAATGATGCCAGAAAGAATCCGGCGTAAACGGGCGTTTGCGAAATGCCGAAAGCTTTGTACAGCGGCGGCCAAGCGACCGCCAGATACACGCCGTAAAACAGAATCAGCGACGCGCAGATCATAAAAGCCAGTTGTTTGAGTATGTGCTTCTTTTTCCAGTGGCCGATTTCGTGCGCCAGCACCGACACGATTTCTTCGTGCGTGTGCGAAGCAAGAAGCGTGTCGTATAAAACGATCCGCTTGGTTTTACCGATGCCGGTAAAATAGGCGTTGGTATGTTTGGAGCGCTTGCCCTCATCCACCTGAAAAATACCGCCGGCTTTCAAGCCGGCCGCAGAAAACATGGCGATAATTTTATCCACCAGCGCCGCATCCGCTATCGGTTCGAATTTATTAAAGAGCGGCGCAATCAACACAGGATATAGCCACAGGATCATAATTTGAAACAGGGTGAAAAAAGCCCAGCCCCAGAACCACCAGCTTCCGGGCAGATAGGTGATAAAAGCCATCAGCGCGCCGACAATGATCGCCATCAAAATGACAGAGAGTATGACGGATTTGATAAAGTCGGCCAGCCAGAGCTTCCAGGTGATCGTGGAAAAACCGTAGCGGCGCTCCAGAACAAACGTATGGTAGAGATCAAAGGGCAGTCCCGCAGCACCGCTGATTACTGCCAGGGCGGCAAAAAAGATCAGCGCCTGCACAATAAGATGGAGGTTGAGACCGGTGAGCCAAACAGTCAAAATCGGCAACAGCAGAAACAAAACTGCCAGTTCGATGACATCTCCGGCCAGGTTTTCTCTGGATTCCAGGCGGGCCTGGTCAAGGGTGTAATCCACCATCCTGTTTAAAGTCGCCGCATCAATCTGATCGGCAAAAACGGCGGGGATGTCTTTACCCTTTGCCTGGAGATGATTGGTATTGAGTTTTTGCAGAATGTAACGCAGCGCCATCCGCCCGCAAAACAAAACGAGAAAAATTAGCAGCAATGTTTTTTCCATGAATACGAATGTCCATATCTAAAATGAGGCTACTCAATGACACAAATGAGGCAACGGGTCAAGCGGTGGATCATTGACCGCATAAAGTATTGAAAATGAATTCATTTCGATGATACCTGACGCTTCAGGTCTGCGCATGTTTCCCATCCGGATTAAACATCGACGATCAGCGGTATTCGCTTTTAAAAATCTGATATTGGGAACCATCGGATTGATGTCAGGCAATAATGGCGTTGCCGTTATTGTCCATCGCCACACGGGCGCTCGATACATCCTGCCTGTCGGGGCTGATGTTGTCCGGAAACCCCGCGGGGTGATGCCAGGCGGCGGGCGTCACGGTGACCGTCACTGTACAATTTGCTGTTGAGCCGTCCTGCGCCATAACTGGGTAGACCACAGGCGAAGTAAAGTCGCTTACCGTCACACCGCTAATCTGAACAGCCGCTCCAATCTTCACCGTCACACCTGAAGTTGTATAGGTTGCCGAAAGCGAGGACACATCAGTCAGCGCGGGCACAACCACTGAAATCGTCTTGGCCGCTTCATCAATTGTTACGGAAACCCCCGCCAGTATATAAGCGGAAATCGCGTTTTGCGACGACAAAACGGGCGCGTCACCGCCGCCTCCGCCACAGGCCGTCATGAATGAACAAAAACTCCAGAGGACAATCCACAACGCTGCGATTCGTTTCATAACTTACCCCTGTTTAGCCCAATGAACCGCATTGAATGGTCTTTTTAACACTTAAACGCTTCTTCTCTGCCTGGGGAGTATGTCAGTTTGATGATGAACCCGGTGAACACTTCAGAAATGACTGACAGCGTAACAGAATACTTATCCAATCACTGGTTTTATTATAGACTGAAAAGAAGGAGTTTCAAGAAAACTGAGGACGGAGCAGCAGGACACGGGCATAACTCGCTTTGCTTTGTTGGTGGCGTACATCTTATTGATATCGTAAGTATTTATTGCAGATGCCTAAGAATTCAGTGGATCATCCCAATTTTTCATAAACATTTCACCATGTCTGATGCCGGTTTCGTAAGCGCCGCGAAGCGGGGTTTCGTCTTTCGTTGTACGGCCGACCGCCAGCTTTGAAGGCGGGGCAATTTCCCGGATGCGCACACCTGCCGGCGGACGATGGATGAAAGCAACTGATGCGTTGTAATTCTCTGCGCGTCTCTTAAAGACCTCCACCAGTTGCGGATATTTCCGGAAGTGCAAAGATAAAACAGCCAGCGCAATCCAGCTTTTCTTTTTCACATAATCCGCGGGACGCGACCGGATGACCGTAATGTCCGTTGCGCCGCGCCGGTGCGCTTCCCGCACGGGAATCGAATCGGCCATGCCCCCATCCGTGGCTTTTTCGCCTGCCACCTCCGGAAGATTGCGATACAGAATCGGCAGAGAGCTCGACACCTTCAGGTAGTGTTCCAGTGTGCTTTCATCAGGGCGCAGATAAAGCGCCCGGCCCGTTTGCACCGACGTCGCCACGATCAGGTAGTCTTTGTTTTGCAACCGCATTTTTTCGTCGAGATGTTTGAGGTCGAGGCGGTAGTGGGTGATGGTCTGCTCCCACATCCAATCCAGATCCATCAGATGACCGCCTCTGAAAAACCGCAGGAGATTAATAAATTCAGGCGCCAGTGAATAGCGCAGCGTGATATCGAAGTTGCGGTTGTTTTGTCCGGCCAGATGCGAAGCCAGATGGCAGGCGCCGGCGGAGACGCCGATGTATAAATCAAACGGATCGAAGCCGGCGTTGCCGAAGGCATGCAACACCCCCGCAGCAAAAATGCCACGCATTCCGCCGCCTTCCACAACAATGGCTTTCTGGGGGTTATCGTTCATATGCAAGTGCAAGAACGCCCCGTCGTCGAAACTTCGGGGCGTTCTCATGAAAATCGCCTATGAGGCCAGGTTCAGCCTCGGCAGGCGCGCGTTAACCGCATTATTTCTTATAGCTGTACCAGCCTTCGCCGGTCTTCTGACCGTATTTGCCTTCCGTGTATTTCTTCACGAGGCTGGGTGACGGCAGATCAGCCGGATTGCCGGACTCATAGAAGTGGCTCATACAAATATCGAAAGCCAGATCAATGCCTGTCAGGTCATTGAGACGGAAAGGTCCCATCGGATGGCCGGCGCCATATACGCAGGCTTTGTCAATATCTTCCACGGAGGCTACGCCCATTTCCAGCATCCATAAAGCTTCTTTCTGGATAACCGAGAAGATACGGTTCAGAACGAATCCGTCGACTTCCTTCTTAATGTGAATTGGAATTTTGTCGATCTTCAGGCAGAAATCCATCATGCACTTGGCTGTTTCGTCGGAGACATGGGGCCCCTGAACGACTTCAACCAGCTTCATGACCAGCGCCGGATTGAAGAAGTGAAGGTTGCAAACCTGGGACGGACGATTGGTGGCGCCGGCAATTCTGGAACTCACAATGAAGGAGCTGTTGGTAGCTAGGATGGCGCCGGGGGGAGCAATCTTGTCCAGATCGGCAAAAATTTTCTTTTTCAGATCGACTCTTTCCAGAACAGCTTCGATCACCACATCTGCATCCTTTGCGGCTACCTTCAGATCGCCCGTGAAGGAGATTCTGGCGCGGGCGGCTTTTGCAGCTTCTTCCGTCATCTTTCCCTTCTGTACGCGACCGGCCAGATAGGAGTCTACAAACTTTTCGGCTTTCTCGAGAACGGCGGGGATAACGTCCGTGCTAACCGTCTTATAACCGGAGAGCGCACACTGTAATGCAATCTGATGACCCATATTTCCAGCGCCGACAACACATACATTCTTTACATCTTCAATCTTCATGTTTGATTTCCTCTCTTTCCTGTATTTTTTATCCATGAGGCCATTTCTAAAGTGATGGCCGTTACTGCAAAGCTCTTTTTTTCATTTTTTCTGCTGCTTCCCGCTGAAATTCAGATAACCGGATAGTGATGGAAATTCAATGAGCAGTGTGTCTTGGTTATACTAATGGTCATTATGTTGTCAAGATATAATTTACGGTGGGCAACAGACATTTGAGTCCGCTTTGGCGAATAAAATTCAGACCACTGAAAAATATTGACAAAACCTGTAATCAATATATAGGTAGCCTTGAATATTTTGAGGAGTAGAAAATTTATGTTTGGCATTGGTTGGCAGGAATTGCTTATCATCGCAGTGGTTGCGCTTTTAATCGTGGGGCCCAAAAAACTACCGGACATGGCAAAATCATTGGGCAAAGGATTTCGTGAATTCAAAAAGGCAACCGAAGGTGTTTCCGAAGACCTCAAAGATGCTCTGAAAGAAGAAGAAAAACAAAAATCCGACAACGGGCAGAAAGATTCGCTGATCGCCAAGACAGCCGAAGCGGATGAAACAAAAACGGACACAGCCGGCGAGGACGTCGGGAAAAAACAAAATCCAGTATAATATCCGGAAGCTCATTACTCACCCCAGCGGCCAACTATGGAAAACACCGAAGATTCTAAAATGTCTTTGACGGAACATTTAATCGAGTTGCGCAAGCGGCTGACCAATTCACTGATCGCCGTAGGGGTCGTGTTTTTTGCCTGTTATTACTTCAAGGATACTTTATTTGCCGTCATCAGCAAGCCGTTAACCGAGGCATTGCCGAAAGGCAGTTATCTGATCTATACGGGCTTGACGCAGGCTTTTTTCACGTATATGAAAATCGCTATCTTTGCGTCACTGATTCTGGTCAGCCCCTTTATTATGTATCAGATCTGGAAGTTTATCGCGCCCGCTCTGTTGCCGAATGAAAAGAAACTGGTTGTCCCGTTTGTTTTATCTTCCACGCTGCTTTTCCTGGGCGGCGTCCTGTTCGGTTATTTTGTAGTTCTGCCGCCGGCTTTTACTTTTTTCGTGAGCTTCAATAACGACTATCTGCGGGCCATGATCTCTTTTGGCGATTATCTGTCGCTGTTTATGAGATTTTTACTGGGGTTCGGCATTTCCTTCGAACTGCCGGTGGTCATCTTCTTTTTGGCCAGGCTTCGAATCGTCAATGACAAAATACTTTCTAAAAACCGAAAGTATGCTATTCTGCTAATATTTTTAGTGGCGGCCGTCTTAACGCCGTCCCCGGATGCATTAAGCCAGATCCTGATGGCGATGCCCTTGATGTTTTTGTATGAAGTCAGTATATTTGTAGCGAAATTTGCATCCAGGAAAAAAGAAGTTCCTGAAGAAAGCGAAAGCACGAGCGAAGAATCAGGTGCCTGACAAATGCCTACACGCAGAAAGAAAAAGGAAGAAGCGGAATCGACGATCGGTCTGTCCAAAGTTCTGAAAGTCCTATTTATCATCATTTTCTTCATTTTACTGGTCACCATCGGCGGAACGGTGACTTTTTACGTCATGACACTCGATCTGCCGGGCATCGACGCCCTCAAAGATTACCGGCCCAGTATCGCCTCTCGTGTTTACGACGAGAATAACGAACTGGTCGACGAATTTTTTCTTGAAGACCGCAAAGTCATAAAAATTGCCGAAATTCCCAAATTTGTTCACCATGCGTTTGTTTCCGCCGAGGATGCGCGGTTTTATCAGCACAAGGGATTGGACCTGCAGAGCATTTTTCGCGCCATGTTCAAAAACGTAGAGGCAGGCAAAATCGTGCAGGGCGGTTCCACCATTACCCAGCAGGTCGCCAAATTGATGTACCTGTCGCCGGAGAGAAAATATATCCGCAAATTCAAGGAAGCGATTCTTTCTTATCGCATCGATAAATACCTGACCAAAGACGAAATTCTCAATTTATATTTAAATCAGATTTATCTGGGACACGGCACCTACGGCATTGAGTCGGCCGCGCTCGGATATTTCGGGAAAAGCGCAAAAAACCTGACGCTTCCAGAAGCCGCGCTTCTGGCGGGAATGCCCAAGGCGCCCAGCACCTATTCGCCGTATCTCTATTATGACCGCGCCAAGCAACGACAGGTGTATGTGCTGACGCAAATGATGGAAAACGGCTACATCACTCCGGAGCAAATGGATGCCGCTATTGCCGCCCCGCTGAAACTGCGGCCCATCAAACCCAAAGACAAAGTCGCCGCGTATTTTGTCGAACATGTACGGCGTTACGTTCAGGAGAAATACGGAGCCGATGTTTTGTACAAGGAAGGGCTGTCCATTTACACCACGCTGAATCTGTCCATGCAGAAAGCGGCCCGTGACGCGATGGAAAAAGGTCTTTCCGAAATGGAAGAACGCGGCAAGTACGAAAAAGGTCTGGTGCAGGGTGCGATTTACTGCATGGACGTCAAAACCGGCGCGATTCGCGCAATGGTGGGCGGACGTGATTACAACAAAAGCGAATTCAACCGGGCAACACAGTCCAGGCGGCAGCCCGGTTCGGCGTTTAAACCCCTGATCTATACGGCAGCCTTCGACAAAGGCATGAATCCGTCCACTCATTTTGTGGATTCACCCGTCGTTTTTAATGATCCGTCGCAGGAAGACGGTCTGTGGAAACCGAAAAACTTTGACGACAAGTTCCTGGGGCCGATCACGATGAGAACGGCTCTGGTCCAGTCCCGCAACGTCGTAACGGTTAAAATCCTTCAGGACATCGGCCTGGACTATGCCATCTCCTACGCCAAGAACATGGGGATCGATTCTCCCCTTTCCCGCAACCTGTCTTTAGCGCTGGGCTCTTCGGGAGTAACCCTGCAGGAGATGGTCCGGGCCTATGGCGTTCTGGCCAACGGCGGCAAGAAAGTTACGCCGTTCTTTATCCGTAAAATCGTGGACCGCACCGGCAACGTTTTTGAAGAAACCAAACCGCAGGCGGAACAGGTGATCGATCCGCGCATTGCGTTTATGACGACTTACGTCATGCAGGATGTTGTGGAAAGCGGCACCGGCCGGAGAGTCAAAAGCATCGGCAGACCGGTGGCCGGAAAAACCGGCACCACCAACGACATCCGTGACGCCTGGTTTGTCGGTTTTACACCATCTTTGATTACCGGCGTCTGGATCGGATTCGATCAGGAAAAATCTCTGGGCAAACAGGAAGTGGGCGGACGCGCGGCGGCGCCGATCTGGCTTTATTTCATGGAAAAAGCTGTGCAGGGCAAGCCGGTGGAAGCTTTTACCGCACCCGAGGGAATCATGTTTGTGAAAGTCGATTCCAAAACCGGCGCGCCGTCAGCCTCGGGATCCCTTTATGAATGCTTTCTGGATAACGCGCCGCCTTCGGAAAAAGCGGAAGAATCCACTGAAGACAAAGATGATTTGTTCCGATAATTTATTTGAAAGACAGAAGAGTTCTTGACAAGCGAGTTTTTTTTCGCTAAAAGATTCGAAAATTTAGTGGGACGTAACTATGATTCTTAAAAATACAGGCATCTGCAGAATTTTGATACCCGCCATTGTTAGCTGGCTCGTCGTAGTAGTCGTACGCAGGGGGTCTGCTGCTTAGTATCTTCAAGAAAAAAAGATACAAGCCGCGGGCCCCGAAAAGCCCGCGGCTTTGTTTTATAAGAATGAAGCCGCTTTTTCCGGGAGAAAATGGCGGCTTTTTTTTTAGGACAACTTGAACGGATCAAGAGATTAAGGAGTGAAAGGATCTATGAAATTGAAAGGCACACAAATCCTGCTGGAAGTGCTCAAAGATGAAAATGTGGATGTCATCTTCGGTTACCCGGGCGGGGCTGTTCTGGATATTTACGATCAGATTTATAAAAACAACGTCTACCATATTTTAGTTCGTCATGAACAGGGCGCCGTGCACGCGGCGGACGGCTATGCCCGCGCTACCGGTAAAGTGGGCGTCAGTCTGGTGACCTCCGGACCGGGCGCCACCAATGCCGTCACCGGCATCGCCACGGCCAATATGGATTCCATTCCGCTGGTCGTTTTTACCGGCCAGGTCCCCACGCACCTGATCGGCAACGACGCTTTTCAGGAATGCGACATCACCGGCATCACGCGTCCGTGCACCAAGCATAATTTTCTGGTGCGCAATATTGAAGAACTGGCCTCAACCGTTAAGGAAGCATTTCATATCGCCCGCTCCGGAAGGCCCGGCCCTGTGCTGGTCGACCTGCCGAAGAATATGATGGCAGCAGAAACGGAGTACGATCCCGCCAACATCAAGATTCGTAATTATGAAGTCGCGCACAAACCGGCGCCGAAAAAAATGGCCAACATTTTCGAAATGCTCACCCGGGCCAAAAAACCGCTCCTGATGACCGGCGGCGGGACGATCCTGGGCAAAGCCTCCGAGGAGTTGACGTACCTGGCGCACAAATACGCCATCCCCGTGACCGCAACGCTCATGGGGCTGGGATCGTTCCCCGGCACTGATCCGCTGTCGCTGGGCATGCTGGGCATGCACGGCACTTACTATGCCAACATGGCCATAAGCCACTGCGATCTGCTTCTCGCCGTGGGCGTGCGCTTTGACGACCGTGTGACGGGAAAAATCGAAACCTTTGCACCCAACGCCAAGATCGTTCAAATCGATATCGATCCCTCATCCATCAATAAAAATGTGGTGGTGGATTTACCGATTATCGGCGACACCAAGGCCACGCTCAAGGATCTGATCAAATTCCTGGCCGAGCATAATTATGAACAAAACCAAACCGACCGGCAGGAATGGCTGGCGCAGATTGCCGAATGGAAAGAAAAGGTTCCTCTGACCTACTGTCAAAACGGCCGGACCATCAAGCCGCAAAACGTCATTGAAACGCTCTACCGGCTGACCAGCGGCGATGCGCTGATTACGACCGACGTCGGTCAGCATCAGATGTGGACAGCGCAGTTTTTCCAGTTTAACCGGCCCAATTCGCTAATTACATCGGGAGGCCTGGGAACCATGGGATTTGGCCTGCCTGCGGCCATCGGCGTCAAATGCGCTTTTCCCGACCGGCAGGTCGTAAATATCTCCGGCGACGGCAGCATCCAGATGAACATTCAGGAGCTGGCCACCGCCGTTCAATATGACATCGCCGTGAAAGTCGTTTTACTCAACAACGGCTTTTTAGGGATGCCGCGCCAGTGGCAGGAGCTGTTTTATGAAAAACGCTATGCCCACACCGATATGACCGCCGCCCCCGATTTTGTGAAACTGGCCGAAGCTTTCGGCGTCGTGGGGTTGCGCGCCACCAAACCTGAAGAAGTAGAAACCGTTCTTAAACAAGGCCTGTCCCTCAATAAGCCGGTGTTTATGGATTTCCGCGTGTCCCGTGAAGAATGCGTCTACCCCATGGTGCATCCGGGCGAATCCATCAGTGATATGACGCTGGGCGGCCGGGAAATGGTCAACTGACGGCTTTGCGTAATGATTAACAATTGTGAGGTTTAAGTAAAAATGGAAAAGAAGGAACATATTATTTCGATTCTGGTGCATAACAAACCGGATGTGCTGGCCCGAATCGCCGGAACCCTGGGCGGCAAAGGCTACAACATCGACAGCCTTTGCGTGAATACCACAACGCAGAAAGACATTTCGAAAATCGTGATGACCACCGCCGGAACACAGGCCACAGTCAACCGGATTATCAGCCAGTTGCAGCGGATTCTGGATGTGATTTCCATCGACGATTTAACCAACGTGGAATCCATTCATCGTGAGATGGTGCTGGCCCGGCTCAATTTGACACCCGACAACACGGACGCCGTCAAGACTGCCATTGACACGAATAAATGGAAAGTTATCCTATCGGGTGACACCTATGTGATCATTGAGATCACCGGAGATACGACGCAGATCGATTTTGCCCTGGCCCGTCTGGAGCCTCTGGGCGTCGCGGATATCACGCGGACAGGCATGGTTGCCTTGAAGCTGGAAGATTAACAAAGGAATCAATAGATATTAACATTAACCAACGAAACAATACTCATAGGGGGTTTTATGGCAAAAATTAATTTTGGTGGGACGATTGAAGATGTGGTGACCGCAGACGAATTTACCGTAGAGAAAGCGCGGAACATTTTGAAAAGCGAAGTGATCGCCGTACTGGGTTACGGCGTTCAGGGGCCGGCTCAGGCTTTTAATATGAGAGACAACGGCGTGAGCGTCATCATCGGACAGTCGCCCGAAGACAAACCTTACTGGGAGAAAGCCATCGCCGACGGCTGGGTTCCCGGCGAAACGCTGTTTTCCATTGAAGAAGCGGTCAAAAAGGCAACCATCATTCAATACCTGGTGTCGGATGCGGCGCAGATGATTCTGTGGCCCAAAGTCAAAGCCAATCTGAAAAAAGGCGATGCGCTTTATTTTTCACACGGCTTCTCCATCGTTTATAAAGATCAGACCGGTGTCGTGCCGCCGGCCGACGTCGACGTGATCCTGGTCGCTCCGAAAGGGTCCGGAACCAGTGTCCGCCGCAATTTTCTGGACGGCAGCGGCATCAACTCCAGTTTCGCCGTGCATCAGGACGCCACCGGCCGCGCCATGGAGCGGACACTCGCCCTGGGTATCGCCATCGGTTCCGGCTTTTTGTTTCCGACCACCTTCCAGATGGAAGTATACAGCGATCTCACCGGCGAACGCGGCGTGCTCATGGGAGCGCTGGCCGGCATGATGGAAGCTCAGTATGCCGAACTGCGCAAACACGGCCACACACCCAGCGAAGCTTTTAATGAAACCGTCGAAGAACTGACCCAGAGCCTGATTCGCCTGGTCGGCGAAAACGGTATGGACTGGATGTACGCCAATTGTTCAGCCACCGCCCAGCGCGGCGCGCTCGACTGGCGTCATAAGTTCCGCAAGGCCGTAGAGCCGGTTTTCGCGGAGCTCTATAACGCGGTTGCCGACGGCAAGGAAACGGAAATTGTTTTGCGCGTCAACAGCGCTCCGGATTACAAAGAAAAACTCAATCAGGAGCTCAAGGAAATGCGCGAATCAGAACTGTGGCAGGCAGGCGCCGCCGTCCGTTCATTAAGACCGGAGAAAAGAAAGAAATAATCCACATGAACCTCTTCCCCCTTTTTATAAAGGGGGATCGAGGGGGATTTTTGTTTTTACTTAAAAATCTCCCCTGCCCCCTCTTTATACAAAGAGGGGAATTACTCTAGGAGAAGAAGCATGCGAAGCGATTTGATGAAAAAAGGATTGGAGCGCGCCCCACACCGCTCGCTCTTTAAAGCCATGGGCTATACCGATGAAGAAATCGCCCGGCCGCTCATCGGCGTCGTCAACGCCGCCAATGAAATCGTGCCCGGTCACATCCATCTGGATATCATTACCAGCGCGGTCAAAGCGGGCATCCGCATGGCAGGCGGCACGCCGGTGGAATTTCCGGTCATCGGCGTGTGTGACGGCATCGCCATGGGGCATGCGGGCATGAAATATTCACTGGCCAGCCGCGAGCTGATTGCCGACTCCATTGAAATTATGGCAACGGCCCATCCGTTTGACGGCCTGGTCTTTATTCCCAACTGCGACAAGATTATTCCCGGCATGCTGATGGCGTCTCTGCGGCTGAACATTCCGTCCATTTTCATCAGCGGAGGCCCCATGCTGGCCGGTCGTTTACAGAACAAAGCCGTAGACCTGATTTCCGTCTTTGAAGGCGTGGGCGCCGTGAAAGCCAAAAAGATAACCGCGGCGAGTTTAAAGCAACTGGAAGATTGCGCCTGCCCCGGCTGCGGTTCCTGTTCCGGTATGTATACGGCCAATTCCATGAACTGCGTCACCGAAGCGCTGGGTCTGGGACTTCCGGGAAACGGCACGATTCCGGCGGTGCTCGCGGCACGTCAGCGTCTGGCCAAGCAGGCGGGCATGAAAATCATGGACCTGCTTAAAAAGAATGTGAAGCCCCGCGACATCGCCACGCTGGCCGCGTTCAAAAACGCCATGGCTGTCGATATGGCGCTGGGCTGCTCCACCAATACCGTCTTGCATATTCCGGCCGTTGCCCATGAAGCCGGCATCAAGCTCGATCTGGATCTTTTCAACAAGATCAGCAAGCAAACGCCCAACATCTGTAAACTCAGCCCGGCCGGGCATCATCACATCGAAGATCTTGATTCGGCCGGCGGTATTCAGGCGGTCATGAAAGCAATCAGCAAACTGGGTGTCATCGATGAAAAGGCGATGACCGTCAGCGGCAAAACCGTCGGAGCCAATTTGAAGACTGCGCGCGTTTTAAATGACGATGTCATTCGGCCTCTCTCCAATGCGTATTCGAAGCAGGGAGGCATTGCCGTGCTGCGCGGAAACCTCGCGCCCGACGGAGCCGTGGTCAAACAGTCCGCCGTCGCCGCCGCCATGCAGGTCAACGATGGCAGGGCCCGGGTGTTCGACTGTGAAGACAACGCCATTGCCGCCATTCTGGGCGGAAAAATAAAGTCCGGCGATATCGTGGTGATCCGCTATGAAGGCCCCAAAGGCGGTCCCGGTATGCGCGAAATGCTCTCCCCCACATCGGCCATCGTCGGCATGGGGCTGGATAAGTCCGTCGCTCTTTTAACCGACGGCCGTTTCAGCGGCGGCACACAGGGCGCGGCCATCGGCCATATCTCTCCGGAAGCGGCGGAAGGCGGCACGATCGCACTTGTCAAAGAAGGCGACATCATCTCCATTGACATTCCGGCCAAGAAACTGGAGCTGAAAGTCAGCGACGCTGAACTGGCCCGACGCCGCAAGGCTCTCAAGCCCTGGACGCCGGCCATTACCACCGGCTATCTGGCGCGCTACGCCAAAATGGTAACCTCCGCATCCACCGGAGCGGTATTTAAAGATTAAGCGACAAAAAAACCCCGAATCCGCAAAGATTCGGGGTTTTTTTATCGATCACCGCCCTGCGATGTATCAAACGATTTCCTTAACCGGCATATCCAGTTTCCAGAATGCCAGACGAATCCGGCTTAAAATTTCTGAAACCTTCTCCGGAGCAACAGGCTCTTCGCCATCCTCGCTTTTCCATATCCAGCTTTCTGGAACATAGACAAGCCACTCCAGTTCCCCGTTGACTCTGGGGCGATCTTCGACTTCCAGTTTGATGGAGCGCCCCGCTTCCGCATATCGGACGGCGCTGAGGGACAAAATATCGAGCCTCCAGCCGAGACTGCTCTCAATGCATCTGTCGTCGATATTGCGCAGCTGTTCTTTCATCAAAAAATCAGTTCCACTCCGCAATCATGATACCGGCACTGATCCGGTTGATGCTCTTGTTGTAATCCATCAGACCTTCCCCGTAGCCGTTGAAATACTGAACGTACAGGCTGAACTTGTCCGTAAAGTATTTTTCAATCGTTTCAGGAGATAAAACCGAACCCAGAAAAAATTTCCCCAGCGTAATCGGCGGAATGCTTACGTCCACCTGCACGGCCCCGAGGTTTTCACGTCTCAGATTATTGCGGAACATGACAGCGAACCGCTGCTTTTCCCAGAAGTAAGTCAGCCAGAGTTCCCCGTAGCCCATAAAGCGGAGAAGATCGGGATTGTCGTCATCACTTTCATTTTCCGGAAGCCGGTACCAGCCTTTGAGCTGTAAATTGAAATCTCCCTTTTCCAGACCGACATTGGCGACAATACGGTTCCAGCTTCGGGAAAGCGGACGCGACCGCCCGTTGGACTGATGATTAAATCCGATGTTGAAATATTGCAGCTTTGTTCCCATAAGCCCTGGGATTTCATACCGGCTGCGGAAATTAAAAAACATTTCCGGCTCGTAGTTGATATCACGGAAGGGCGCGGAAAAGGCGGAATTATAAAGCTGCCAGAAAGAAAGTTGTGTGTAGGCCACCCACACATCCACGCCTTTGAGAAAACCCGATTTGTCATAGATATTCTGCAGCGGCTTTTGCCACAAGTCTTCCCAGACCTTGGCCTTAAAACTGATTTGGAATTTTGCCTCGTTATACTGCGCGCGGGCTCTCGGATCGTATTCCAGATTCATTTCATCATTCGGCGACGAGTTGTACGCCACGGGCAGAAAGTAATTCATGCGGTAGGGCCGCATAACAAACGAATGTCTGCGGTTGGATTCAATCAAATCCCAATGCTTTTCCAGAACGGACAATTCCGCCGTCTTCACAAACCCGGCCGGCTGCATTTTTTGAGCATCCGCAACCGGTTGATCCGCCGGTCTTCCGGCAAGCCGGTCGAAGCAGGTCAGTCTCTTTGCGGCATCTTGGATTTTGGCGCATGCCGATAATTCATCGGATAATGAATCCGCGAAGGCAGGCATCGTGATCATCAAAAAAAACAAGAAAGAGAGTATCCCGCGGAGAACAAACATTTGCAGTCCCGTCCTTGAAACGTCCATCGAAAGCTCCTTCCGGAATCAGATAAGGAAAGTTTGAATATCAGCCGGCGGTTAAGATCCGGCGCACGCGTTCGAGTTCCTGCTCGTTGTCCACTTCCACGGAGTCGTGAGGCGTGAGAACGCACTTGATTTTGTAGCCATACTCCAGCGCGCGCAGTTGTTCGAGCGCTTCGAGCTTTTCCAGTTTTCCTTCGGGAAGTTTTGTGAAGGTCTCCAGAAAATCCCGGCGGTAGGCGTAAATGCCGTGATGCTTATAATAGTCGGCGGTCAGTTTTTTGTCCCGCACGTAAGGAATGGTCGCCCGCGAAAAATACAGAGCGAAGTTTTGCGAATCCAGAACGGTTTTGACCGCATGCGGATGCGTAATTTCTTCTGGCAGAATAATTTTATAAATCAGCGTCGACATCGGGATAGAGGAATCGGCGATCAGAGGCGCGATCACTTCGTCCACCTGCGCCGGTTCAAAAATCGGCTGATCACCCTGAATGTTGACGACGACGGCATCGTCCGGCAGGTTGAGCGTTTTGACCGCTTCCGAAATCCGGTCCGTGCCGGACCGGTGGGTTGCCGCCGTCATAATCGCGTTGCCGCCGAAATTTTTCACCGCGTCAAAGATGCGCGCATCGTCGGTGGCCACCGCCACATAAGGCACAGCTTTAGCGCGTGCGACGCGCTCATAGACATGCTGAATCATCGGCTTGCCGCATAAGTCCGCAAGCGGCTTGCCGGGAAAGCGGCTGGATTCATATCGGGAGGGAATAATACAGACAATATCTCTTTTCATTCTTCATTTCCTAAATGCGGATCGCTCTTTTGCAGATAGTTTTGGACGTAGTCACGAACGGAATGCTCCAGCGATGCAAAGGAAACCGGGCATCCGTAATCCTTAAGTTTGTTCATTTGGGCTTCAGTAAAATACTGATACTGATTGCGCAGCGCCTCGGGCATTTCAATGTATTCGATGTTCGTCGGAAGCCCCATCGCGTCAAAAACGGCGGCAATCAGGTCGTTCCAGCTCCTGGCCTTGCCTGTTCCCAAGTTGAAAATACCGTTGGCGTCCGGATTTTTGAAAAGCCACCACATGGCATCAATGCAGTCTTTGACGTAGACAAAATCACGCATCTGCCCGCCGTCCCCATACTGCGACAGATAAGACTTGAAGAGTTTCACCTTGCCGGTTTGCTTGATCTGATGAAAGGATTTGAAGATTACGCTCGCCATGTCGCCTTTGTGATATTCGTTGGGTCCGAACACATTGAAGAATTTAATGCCGGCGATTTTGTTTTCCCAGCCGTGGCGAAGCGCCCGTAAATCGAAAACCTGTTTGGAGTAACCGTACATGTTGATGGGTTTGAGTTTGCGGATTTTATTGTGATCATCCGAAAAGCCCTGTGTCCCGTCGCCGTAAGTTGCGGCAGAGCTGGCATAGATGAAGCGGACGCCGTGATCAATGGCCCACTCGGCCAGAAGGCCCGTATAAACATTGTTGTTCTGCCACAGATAATCGGCGTTGCGCTCCGTCGTGGAAGAGCAGGCGCCCATATGGATGATTGCGTCCACATCAAAGCGGACCGTGTCGTTGTAAATCATCTCATGAAAATCGTCTTTGTGGATATAATTGACGAAACGGAGATTCACCAGATTCTTCCACTTTTCAGAGGTCCCCAGACGATCGACGATGATGATGTCGTCAATCCCTTCCTGGTTTAATTTCCAGACAAATGCGCTGCCGATAAATCCGGCGCCTCCGGTGACAATAATCATAAAATTCTCCTTTTGAATTCGGATGAAATTCGTCTTTTCTAGTAATACCGAACGGACAGACTGTCAATGAAGAAATCAGTCGTTCATGCCACCGGTATGTTTTCTCTCAATTTTCTTCTGATCAACTTCCCTGACGGATCGCGGGGAATCTCATCCCGGATCAAAATCGTTTTGGGCACCCGGTAGTCGGGAAGATTTTCTTTGCAATATTTGAGCAATTCCTCCCTGTCCGCCGGCATACCCTCTTTGAAAGCCACGACCGCAACAATCGCCTGGCCCTTGAGCCGATCGGGAACACCGATAACCGCCGCATCTCTCACTTTCGGATGCTGCTTTAAGAATTCTTCAACCTGGCCGGGATAGACGTTGAACCCTTTGGAAAAGATCATATCATCCTTACGGTCCACCAGATAAAAATATCCCTCTTCATCCATTCGCGCCAGATCACGCGTATAAAACCAACCATCCCGAAGCGAACCGGCGGTGAGCTCTTCATTATTCCAGTAGCCGCTCATGATCTGAGGCCCTTTCACGACCAGCTCGCCAATTTCCCCCGGCGGGCATTCCCTGGTTCCCGTTTCGATGTCCATAATTTTGGCATCCGTATCGGGAAGCGGAATGCCAATCGACCCGACCGGCGCGCCTGCCGGATAAGGCGCCATGTGCGTGGCCGACGACGCCTCGGAAAGACCGTAAGCTTCCAGCATTCTTTTCCCGGTCAGGGCCGAGTACCGTTCATGAAGCCGCGGCGGTACGGGAGAACCGCCGCTGGTCGCCACAAGCAGCGACGACAACTGCGCTTTGGCTCTATCATCAGGAAGAGAGAGAATGGCGCTCCAGAGGCTGGGCACGGCTGGAAAAGAAACGGGTTTGTAGGTTTCGAGTATTTTGGTCAAAGACAAAATATCCATCGCGTCCATCCGGGGCAAAAGGAGCATCCGGTATCCTTTTTTCACGGATATCATCAGACCGGCGAGCAGCCCGAAAACATGAAAAAAAGGGATGACACACAGTACGGCTGCGTTTCCCATGTCGGAAATGCCAATCCAGACGTCGGACTGGCAGGCGCTGGCCACCAGATTTGCATGAGAAAGCGTCGCCGCTTTGGGCGCACCCGTCGAACCGCTGGTGTACTGGAGAACAGCTACAGTCTCCGGCAGGATGTCAACGTCCGGCTCCGGGGCGTTTGTTACTTCCGTCATCAAATCTGAATAAATCAGCGGCTCGGGCATCGCATTGCCGTGCGCCAGTTTTTTTTCCAGGCCGAAAACGGAATGCAGAATCACGGTTTTCACGGATGTTTTATCAATCACAGCGTAGAGATTCCGGGCGAACAAATCGAGGGTGATCGCCATGCGCGCGCCGGCATTGTTGAGGCAGTTGGCCAGTTCGTCGCCGGTAATCCCGACGCTTAAATTGGCCGCAATGGCGCCCAGCTTCATCAGTGCAAAGAAGGAAATCACATAAATGGGAGAATTGATCAGGATCAGCGCAACGCGATCGCCTTTTTTAATTCCCTGTTCTTGCAGAATTCGAGCGAACCGGTTGACCTTGCCGTTGAGTTCGGCGTAAGTCGTGTCCTGGTCGTTAAAGGTCATGGCGATATCATCCGGGTGCTCAACTGCCGTCCGGATCAAAAACTCATGGACGGGAATGGCCGGATATCGCAGTGTATGGGGGACATGCAAAGCGTAATGCGTAAACCAGGGACGTTTCATTTCATCCTCACCGAACTTGAAGATTGCCTGCATTCTGAAATCGAGAGATTGCATAATACCGAAAGAAACCCGGTGTCAATAAAGATTGTTCTTCCGTATATGACTTGTAGTCACGCAGATTAATTGCAGATTTTGACATTTCTGACATACTGCCGGTGCCCGGCAAGAAATTACAACATATGGTGTTTATTTTATTGACTATGTCCATATATTGTGGTAAGGGTTCACAAAATTCAAAATACGATTGGCTTATTATGGTTGGAAGATTGGCCATAAGAATAATGACTTTTCATGCAGAAGTGGCAATCTTCGGCCCCTGTGACTATTCAAGTGGGCAGTAAGCGGGGAAAAGGGCGAAACAGAGTCAACATTAATAACCAACTTTTAGCAAAGGGCGTAGTCATGGATGATGCGCCCTTTATTATTTTGAAACTGTTCTTGTTTTGGAACGAAAACCTTCCGGTAACCTATACTTTTTTCTTCAGCATAATCCGCGAATCCACAACTACGCAGGCCTTCGCGGTGCACATGACAGGATTAAGGTCAATGGATTCGACAAGGTCCTGCATGTCCATCATGAGCTTCGAGAATTTAATCAACGTTTTCTTGAGAGCATCCAGATTAATGGGCTCCGAACCGCGATAGCCTGAAAGCAGCTTGCGGGCGGTAAGCCCTTCGATCATGTGGTCGGCATCGCAGATTGTCAGCGGCGCCATGCGCAGGGCGACATCCTTATAAATTTCCACGCCGACGCCGCCCATGCCTAAAAGGATCATGGGGCCGAACTGAACGTCGTTTTTCGCGCCGATGATCAGTTCCAGGCCTTTGACCATTTCCGCCACCAGCATGCCGGCAAAGCCGTCGATTTTAGAAAGCCGGTCGAGCGTCTGGATCAAGGTCTGATCATCTTTAATGCCGACCACCACGCCTTTCACATCCGATTTGTGGACAACGGCGGGTGAGACGATTTTAGCCACGACCGGATAGCCGATTTTCTTCGCGATGGCGACAGCGTCCTCCGGCGTTTTGGCGACATTATATCTGGGGATTTTAAATCCGTAGAGCGAAAATATTTTCTGCGCGTCAGGCTCTAAAACCCAACCCCACTCTCTTGACTTTTCCAGAATGTCTTTGATTTCTTTTTTCAGCATGGCTGCCTCCTCACCAACGCTTTGGCCATCAGCACTGCGCCTTCAATGGAAGGCGACACCGGGATGCCGTTTTGTTCGAAACCTTCGATGAGCATATCGTATTTCTGAACCTGCGGCACATAGGCGATAAACGGCTTGCCGGACTCTTTGCTGACGCCGCTCAATTTGACACCGATATCCAGCGTGATGCCGGGAATGTAGGGCAAAAGCAAAATAATGACGCAATCGATGTCGGGCGAGGCGCCCATCGCTTTGGCGCAGGCGACAAAGTCATCATCCACGGAACTGCCGGTGAGATCGACAGGATTGGAAAGAGACGCGATGGAGCGGATGCTGTCCGTCAGAACATTGCGGATTTCGGTCCGGGTCGGCTCGGCCAGTTCCGGCACTTTCAACCCGCAAAGCGAGCAGGCGTCCACCGCCATGGCACCGTGGCCCCCGCTGCCGGTGATGATGCCGATCTTGCCGCCGATGGGTTTTGTGTAGGAGCTCAAGACTTCGCAAAAGGAAACCAGCTCCTGCTCGCTTGCTGCCTCCAGAATGTTATGCTGGGCGATGGCGGCCGAAAAACTGGCATAGTCGCCGGCAAGCGACGCCGTGTGGCTGGAGACGGCGCGGTTTCCTGCCGCGGTTTTTCCCGATTTCATGATGATCACCGGTTTGGGCGAACGGTCGGCCGCAAGCACAAACTCGCGTCCTTCGCCTTCTCCAAAACCTTCGCTGTAAAACGCAATCACCTTTGTGGCCGGATCGCGGATCAGATAATCGAGCATTTCCTTTTCCTTGATGAAGGCTTTGTTGCCGATGCTGACGGCCTTGGCCAGGCCCACGCCCTGCTCGGCGAATTTGATCATGTGGTCCACAAGAATACCGCCGCTCTGGCTGACGAATGTCACGCCGCCCGATTCCGGCCGAATCATGCGTTCGACGGGAAGGAAAAACGTATCGACCCGGCGCGGAACATAAACGCCCAGGCAGTTGGGGCCGATGAACGGAAATCCGGCTTCACGGGCCATGTCCACCATGCGATCCTGCAAATCCCTGCGTCCGCCTTCGGTGAAGCCGCCGGATATCACGGCCGCCGATTTGACGCCCGCCGCAATGCACTGGGCCATGACCTCCGGCACCAGTTCGGCGCGTGTTGCGATCACGGCCAGGTCTATTTTTTTGGGGATGTCGGCGACGGAGGCATAAACCGGATTTTCATGCAGTTTGCCGCCCCGGGGGTTGACGGCAAAGACATCGAGTGGATACCGGTTGCGGTTCTTGATAAAAACGACATTGGCCGGATGACGGTCGTTGGTCGCGGAAACGCCGATGACCGCCATGGTTTGGGGTTCGAACAGGGGTTTGAGATTCATAAAACCTCCTTGTCTGATTTTTCGGTTTAGTGCAGTTTGTCGAAATCTTCATCCAGGAGAAGCGCCTTGCAGAAGGGCTCTCCTTTAATCATGAGAAAATTGACCTGGCGACCGGTGATGCCGCCGGAGCCGCGATGCGAGAAGAAAGCATCGGGATTGCATTTGGTGCACCAGCCGGATATATCAATATGATCAATGGTCAGGCCTGCCTCAAGAAGCTGAACGCGGTTGGCTTCGACCAGATCAAGCATCCAGCGGTTTTTCTTTTTGGCGGGGGTCAGAAAAGATTCGTAATGGTTATGGCTGCGAAAAGCGTTATAAGCAGGTTCATCGACTTCATAGCAGCAAGGCCCGATGGACGGGCCGATGGCGGCCAGCAGGTCTTGCGGCTCCGAGCCGTATTGAGATTTCATGAGCCTGGCGACTTTGGCGGTAATGCCCAGCGCCGTGCCTTTCCAGCCGGCATGAACCGCAGCAATCACTTTCCGGATCGGATCAACGATAAAAACCGGCACGCAATCAGCCGTTTTGATGCAAATCGCAAGGTTGGGCCGGCTGGTGACGATCGCGTCGTAATTTAATTGATCGCACGACGTAAAATAATCCCCCATCGGCTTGATGACTAAAATATCGTCGCCGTGCATCTGATTGAGCACCAGAAAGTTTTCCATCGGAATTTCAAACGCCCCAGCGAGCTTGTCCCAATTACCCAGAACGCGAAACTCCTCATCGCCTTCCTTGAAGCTGATGTTGAGGCTTTTGTATTCGTCGCGGGATACGCCGCCAACGCGGGTGCAAAAGGCATGGACGAGAAAATCGCAACCCCCGAAAACCGGCGCATGCATATAGGCGATGGACTTCTTTTTGGCTACAGGAAACATGCCTACCCTTTTAACTGATCCTTCCAGCTTTGTAAACGGGATTCCCGAAGAGACGGCGGCAAGACGGCGCGAAAAGCATCGCACAGAGCTTCCATATCGGACGACATCGGGGCGGCAAAGACCATGCGTTCGTTTTTTTGCGGATGAACAAACGAAAGCTGCGCGGCATGAAGGGCGTGGCGGTCAAAATTTTTGAGGGAGCTTTTAAGCGTTGCGTCTTTAATGGTTTGCATGCGGTGCGTGCCGTAAACCGCATCGCCGATCACCGGCCAGCCGCGTTCCGTCAGATGAACGCGAATCTGGTGCGTCCGTCCCGTTTTGATTTCAATATCCAGAAGCGTGGCCGTGCCGAAGCGCTCGCGCACTTTCCATAACGTCAAGGCGTCTTTGCCGGAACGGCTTTTAGTGGACATCTTTTTGCGGTCCACCGGATGACGCCCAACGGGCAAAACGATTTCACCGCCGGCCCCTTTCACATCGCCCCAGACCAGTGCAAGATACTTTTTGTGCACGTCATGTTTTTCAAACTGGGCCGACAGGCTGCGGTGCGCCTCGTCCGTCTTGGCAGCGACGATCAGGCCCGAGGTTTCTTTATCCAGCCGATGGACAATACCCGGCCGCAAGACGCCGCCGATGCCGGAAAGATCGCGGCAGTGAAACAAAAGCGCGTTGACCAGCGTCCGGTCGGGATTGCCCGGCGCGGGATGCACCACCATCCCTGCCGGCTTGTTGACAACGATAATGGAGGTGTCTTCATAGACAATGTCTAAAGGGATATCCTGCGGGACGGCGACCGCTTCCACCGCCGGCTCCACATGCAGCGTCACGACATCCCCTGCTTTCAGATGCTGGCTGGCCTTGGGCTCTCTGCCGTTGACCAGCACATCGCCCTCCTCGATGGCGTATTTAATCTGCGAGCGGGAAAAAGACGCATCCGCCTGCGCCAGAAAAACGTCCAGACGCAATCCGGCCTGCTCGAGAGAAACGGTAAAGGATAAATTTCTGGGCGACTCGTTTTCTGGGGTCAAGATACTTTCTCCATTTGAAGGTTAAATGGCCCCCTGGTCCGGGGCGGCAATACCGTAGGGAACGGTCGCGTGACCTTCAGGTTATTTAAACCGTTCCCCTACGCGCATCGGATACGACAATATAAAATATCAATCGCTTCTCATTGCGGAAAAGCAAAATAAATTGCGAATATTTTTGCTTTTCTGCAAATAATTTAGTGGCGTTTTAGAGCTAAGGCATCGTTACCCGCAGGCTTTCAATAATAAGGCCGAATTCTTCTTCCGCAACCGTTCGCAAATCCAGAAGAATTTCATTCTCGTCCACGCGGACAATCACAGGTACGGATGCCTGGCGCAATTTGGCTTCCATCCGGCTGGGAGGCATTTTTGAGGATTTGACTGAGACAGCGGCGGACGGAATATCCTGAGTCGGCAGGGAGCCGCCGCCGGCGGCGGCCTGGGTTTCCCTCACTTCAAAAGTCAGATCCGGCAAACCGGCTTTTTTAAGTTTGGCCGCGAGTTTTCGCGCCCGTTTCTTTACGTCCGACAGCGGTTCGGTAAGCGCCTTGAGCGCTCGCAGTTCGAGCACGGCTTTGTCGGGCGTCAGATAATGCATCAGCGTGGCTTCCAGTGCGGCGAGCGTAAATTTGTCGATACGCAGGGCTCGGTTAAGGGGATTCTTTTTGATTCGGGCCACAACGTCTCGCTTGCCCACAATGATGCCCGCCTGCGGACCGCCCAGCAGTTTATCGCCGCTGAATGAGACGACATCCACGCCGGTGACCAGCACTTCGCGCACCGTCGGTTCGTGCTGCAAACCATACTTGTCAAGATCGACCAGGCAGCCGCTGCCCAGGTCGTCAAAGACCGGAATGCTGTGCTTTCTGCCCAGCGCCACCAACTGGATCAGCTCCGCTTCTTCGGTGAAACCGACAATGCGGTAATTGCTGGTATGAACTTTCAAAATCACACCGGTTTCCGGGCCAATGGCTTTTTCGTAGTCGGAAAGCCTTGTGCGGTTGGTGGTGCCCACTTCGCGCAGGATGGAGTTGCTTTTGGTCATGACGTCCGGAATGCGGAATTCGCCTCCGATTTCGATCAGTTCGCCGCGCGAAACGACGGCTTCCTTGTGTTCGGCCAAAGTATTCAGCACCAGCAGCACCGCCGCCGCATTGTTATTGACGATCAGCGCGTCTTCGGCGCCGGTCAGCGTGCAGAGCAAGGCCGTGACGTGATCGTAACGCAGGCCGCGCTCGCCACGCGCAAGATCGAATTCCAGATTGGAATATCCGCGTCCCACCTCAGCAATTCGCTCGACAGCTTCGGGACAAAGCGGCGCACGCCCCAGGTTGGTGTGCAGAATCACACCGGTGGCGTTGACCAGGCGCTTTAATTTATAGGCATAATATTTTTCGATTTGAAGCGCCACGCGCCGGGCGGCTTCCGTCGTATCAAGAGTCAGTGACGGCAGTTGTTTATCCGAGGCATGGAGAATGTTCTCGCGAAGGATCTGAACCGTGTCGCGACAGGTTTGCGTCACAATTTCGCGTGAGGCTCTGGAAAAGATGTCTTTCTTTTCCAAAAGCAGGATCATTTCGTCAATTTTAGGCAGCGCCTTGAGCAGCTCTTGTCTCTTGTCATCCATAAAAAATCCCCCCGGCCCCCTTCAGGAAAAGGGGAGGCATAAGAATTCTTGTATCATTAATCCGGCATCTTCCATGTTATCTATCGTAAGCCCGCCTGCTTGCGGCAGTAATCGCGGAAATTATTCACGGCGATGAAAAATTCACGCATCATGATCACCCAGTAATAGCGGCCGCGCCGCGTCAAATGAAGATGCGGAGGAAAATAGCGGAAGGACCCGGCCAGACGGAAGGCGATCATTTCCAGCCACAGATTTTTCAAAAACTTGCCGTTATATTTTTTCTCCAGCTCATCGATATTCAAATGCGTGCTGAACAGTTTCATCATAAAATCGTAGCGGATTCGGTCGGATTGACTGAAATTGCGGGCGGCCTGCAAGGGAAGCTGATTGCGGAAAAGCGTGGCGATGTACTGTTCAATATCAAAGGTGTTGGCGTAGCAGGTTCCGTTCAGGTAGCCGATGGCGCCGCTGCCCAGTCCTGCATACTCATCGAAATCGACGACATATTCATCGATGAGTGACTGTTTGGATTTTCTGCGCGAAAAGCACCAGGCGGACGAGGATTCGTATTCTCCCTCCAGCCTTCCCAGGATCAGGGAAAATAATGATTGCTCCCGGCTGAAACTGATCTCTCCGAGCTTTTCACTCATGAGCTGCTGCGTAAGGGTCGAAACCATCAGCGGATAAAAGGTAATCTGCGGCATTTTGATCATGAGCAGGATGGTCAGGTCGGCAAGCAGCATTTCCCGGGTCTGATCGGGAAAGTTGAAAATCATATCGGCGTTAAGCGTATCGAACTTCCCGATGGCTTTTGTCAGACGGGACGCAATCTCTTCGCCGGAACCGTACTTATCAAAACGGGCGATCTTTTTGAGCAATTCATCGTTGAATGTCTGCACGCCCACGGAAAGCCGGTTGACTCCCGCCTGCCTCAAAACGGCAATATTATTGTCCGTCAGGTGGTTGGGATTCGTCTCCACGGAAACAGACGTAACCGGAAACATCTCCCCCGCCAGGCGAAGCGTTTGGGCCAGTTCTTCAATGAGCACGGTAGGCGTGCCGCCGCCCACATAAATACCTGAAAATCGATAGCCTTTCTGCCGGTACAGCGCCATTTCGCGACGCAGTGCTTCATGATATTTTTTAGCCAGAGGCTCATCCAGCCGGATGCGGTGAAAAGAACAGTAGGGGCAAAGCTCTTCGCAAAACGGAATATGCATATAAAGAAGGCGAGGCTTTTCATCCGTTACGGCAGGCATTTCCGGAGCGGCGCCATCTTCAAATTTCAGGGCACGGGAAAATTGTTTTTGACATTCGCGGGTAATGATTCGATTAATCACTGGGCAAAACCGTATCTTTCTTAAAACTGTAATCCAGAAAGTCTTTTTAACAAGAGATGGATGAAATTTGCAAGCAGCGATTGCCGGACTGTTATCAATAACCGCCATTTATGACCGCCGTCACACTTGAACATTGATTTTTTATGAACTTTTTAATCCGAAGCAGCCGGGAATCTATAAAATTTCCCAGCGGAACTTGAAATAAGCATGGATCGGTGTTATACCCTCGAAAAATTTTCGATTCGGTGAAACATATGGCCCCCAAAAGAGTTTTAACCCTTTGGACTGATGATGGTATTAATAAAGATGATACGGCAATCCTGAGGCAACAATCCATTGACTTGAAGACGCCGCTGGGCAAGGAAGAAAAAGAAGCCGTCCAGGTGTTGATCGATTCCTTTACCTGCCGCGACGACGCGTCGGGGCTGGCGGCGCCGCAAATCGGCATCAATAAAAGAATCATCATTTTCCGTAATAAGACGGTTGATGACAGCAAAAAAAAGAAAAAGCTTACACCGGAAGATTATGATGTACTGGTTAATCCACGCATCACTCAGGCGCGCGGTGAAAAAGTCGCGGCTGCGGAAGGATGCCTGTCCTGCCCGGATATTCAGATCGAAGTCAGCCGCTTTCCGGAAATCAAGATCCGTGCTTTAAATGAAAAAGGTGAAAAAATCAGCAAAAGATACCTTGATTATACCGCGCGGGTGGTCCAGCATGAAATGGACCATCTCGAAGGGAAGCTGATTGTCGATTACGAGGGGAGTCTTTACTACCCGAAAAACAAACAGGCTTTAATTGAAAAACTTTTTAAATAGGCCACACGGATGCTTTCATGAAAAAAACACCCCTGTATGAAAAGCATGTCGCCCTTCATGCCAAGATCATCGATTTCGGCGGCTGGGCGATGCCGGTGCAATATACGAATGTGATTGAAGAACACCGGACAACGCGAACCGGCGCCACGCTGTTCGACATCTGCCATATGGGTGAAATCGAAGTGCAAGGCCCACAGGCTTTTGATCTGCTTCAGTCAACCCTGACCCGGAATCTGGCGGATCAGAAAATCGGCCAGGTCAAACTCTCCGCGCTGCTTAACGACCAGGGCGGCGTCATTGACGACCTCACCGTATATAAAATGAAGGACGATTTATACTGGCTGGTCACGAACGCCACGCCCCGGGAGCGGGATTTCGAACGGGTGTCGTCCATCCTGCGTGATTCGAAATTCGATTGTCGCTTAGAGGATATCAGCGACCGGATCGGCAAACTGGATTTGCAGGGACCGCGCTCGCAGGACATCCTCCAGCCTCTGGCCGGAAAGGACTTAAGCGGCATCCGCTTCTACCATTTTATCGAGTCAACGGTGGCCGGTATTCCCGCGATCATTTCCCGAAGCGGCTATACGGGCGAAGACGGCTTTGAAGTTTATGCAGCCTCGGACCAAATCGGTTTGATCTGGGATCAACTACTGCAAGCGGGCGCAGCCTTCGGCTTGAAAGCGGCCGGACTGGGCGCCCGGGACACGCTGCGGCTGGAAGCAGGCATGATGCTCAACGGTCAGGATATTACCGAAGACGTCTGTCCCCTGGAAATACCTTATGCCTGGCTGGTCGACTGGCACAAGGATTTTGCCGGCAAAGCCGCCCTGACGGCCTGCCGGGACAAGGGCCTGCGCCGGAAACTGGTCGGTTTCGAGATGACCGGTAGAGGCATCGCCCGCCATGGATACAAGGTGCTTTCCGGTAAAAACGAAATCGGGCTGGTCACCTCCGGCACTTTTTCGCCGACATTGAACAAGGCCATCGGCCTGGCCTTTGTGGAGACGGAATTCTCAGCGCCGGATACGAAAATCACCGTGGCCATTCGCGATATGCTGGCCGAAGCCGTCGTCGTCAAACTTCCTTTTTACAAGCGTCAAAAATAACCCTGCATATGATAAGGAGGGCACTCTCATGTCCAAACCAAATCCTAACGACAGATTATATTCCAAAGATCACGAATGGGTAAAAAGTGACGGCAACGGCACGGTTGTCGTCGGCATCACTGATTACGCTCAGGAGATGCTCACCGACATCGTCTTTGTAGAGCTGCCCCAGGTGGGCCGGAAAGTCGAAAAAGGAGAAGCCATGGCCGTCGTAGAATCAGTCAAATCCGTTTCTGATGTCTACGCGCCGGTATCCGGTGAAGTCATTGAAGCAAACGCCGCGTTGGAGAACACCCCTGATATGATCAATTCGGATGCCTTCGGCGAAGGCTGGATTGCCAAAATCAAACTGGACAACGCCGAGGAACTGCAATCGCTCCTGACAGCGGACACATACGATGGGCTCATCAAAGAGGAGAAGCATTAAGCAATGGACTACTGTCCCCATACAACCGAAGATCTGCATCAGATGCAGGCGGCCGTCGGCATCAGTAGCATTGATGAGCTGTTTGCCGATATTCCGGAAAAATTCCGCTTGAAAGATATGCCGGGCGTAGGAGAGGCTCTTTCTGAACAGGAAACGGTGGAAATGATGCAGGCGATCGGCCGGCGCAACCAACTGCCCCGGATCACCCTGACCGGCGCGGGAGCCTACGCTCACTACATTCCGGCCGTTGTCAGCCATATCGCAGGACGCGCCGAATTTTACACCGCCTATACACCCTATCAGGCGGAAATCAGCCAGGGACTCCTGCAGGCCATTTATGAATATCAGACCATGATCGCCCATCTCACGGGAACGGAAATAGCCAACGCCTCGATGTACGACGGAGCGTCGGCCATGGCGGAAGCGGCCATCCTGTGCGCAAAAATGTCCAACCGGACAAAGATTGTCGCGGCCCGCTCGGTGCACCCCGCATACCGGCAGGTCATGCAGACGTACGCCTGGGCCAACGGCTACACGGTGGAAGAAGTACCTTATTCAGCCTCAGGGCAGATTGATTTTGACGCGCTGCAGATCGCCCTCGACACCAACACGGCGGCTGTGCTGGTCCAGAGCCCCAATTTCTTCGGCTGCATTGAAGACCTGACGCCGATTGCCAATGCCATTCACGCCAAAGGTTCTCATCTGGTGGCGGGATTTACCGATGGCACGGCGCTGGGGCTTTTAAAGCCCGCCGGGGCCTGCGGCGCGGATTTTGTGGTGGGAGAAGGACAAAGCTTTGGCAACCCGCTCAATTACGGCGGCCCTTATCTGGGCATCTTTGCCGCGCGGGAAAAATATCTGCGCCGCATTCCG
The DNA here is from genome assembly GCA_963682105.1 of Smithellaceae bacterium. Lineage (GTDB taxonomy): Bacteria > Desulfobacterota > Syntrophia > Syntrophales > Smithellaceae > UBA8904. Next base: position 3,174,295 of record OY821638.1, on the reverse strand, counting down.
GGGCGGCTCGTCGGAGCGACCGTGGATAAAAACGGCAAACGCGGTTTTGTCCTGACGCTGCAGACGCGCGAGCAGCATATCCGCCGGGAAAAAGCGACCTCCAATATCTGCTCCAATGAAGCGCTCTGTGCGCTGGCGGCCGGCGTGTATCTGGCGGCGCTGGGCAAAAACCTGCGCAAACTGGCCGCTCTCAACGTTTACAAAGCGCAGTATCTGAAATCCCGGCTGTCGCAATTATCAGGCTGGAAAGCGGGATTTTCATCTCCCATTTACAACGAGTTTGTGATGCACTGTCCCGATGCCCGCGGCGTGAACGAAAAGCTGAAGAAAGACGGCATTGTCGGCGGTTATGACCTGGCTGCGGATTATCCGGAACTGGGAAACGCCCTGCTCTTCTGCGCGACGGAAATGGTCTCGAAAGAAGACATGGACCGCATCATTCGGATGTTGAAATGATTCATGGTTAATAAAAAAACTGACATCATCGTCATTCCCGCGCAGGCGGGAATCCAGGGTTTTATATTTGCCGGATGTCTTAGAAACAATGGTTGATTTGTACTGCTAAGTTAGCGAAAACTTTCCCTCGTAATTGATTGTATCTGGATTCCCGCCTGCGTGGGAATGACAGTTCATCAAGGAGCTGAAACATGGAACTCATTTTTGAAATCAGTAAAGAAGGACGCCAGGCAACGGATGCTCCGCTAAGTGACGTTCCGGAAATCAATCTCGCGTCAATTCTCGACGCAAAATATCTGCGGGACGATCTCGATTTACCGGAAGTGGCCGAAATCGATCTGGTGCGCCACTACACGAACCTGTCGCGGCGCAACTTCGGCGTGGATCTGGGGTTTTATCCCCTCGGGTCCTGCACCATGAAATACAACCCCAAGGTCAACGAAAGCGTCGCAACATCTCCTGAATTTACAAATCTCCATCCCTGCGCCCCGGATACATTTGCCCAGGGAAATCTGCAACTGCTTTATGAAATGCAGCAGCTTTTGAGCAATATTTTCGGCATGGCCGATTTTACGTTGCAGCCGGCTGCGGGCGCGCATGGCGAACTCACCGGCGTCATGATGATTAAGAAATATTTTGAAAAGAAGGGGGAAAAACGTCATCGAATCTTGATTCCGGATGCGGCGCACGGCACCAACCCGGCATCGGGAGCCCTGTGCGGATTCGACGCGGTCACGCTGCGGTCCAACGCCGAAGGCGGCGTCGATATCGAACACCTGGAATCGCTGATGACGGAAGATGTAGCAGGCCTGATGCTGACCAATCCCAACACACTGGGACTTTTTGAACGCAACATTGAAAAAGTAGCGGCTATTGTGCACGACAAAGGCGGCCTTTTATACGGCGACGGCGCCAACGCCAATGCTTTTTTGGGCAAAACACGGCCCGGCGATCTGGGATTCGACGTTATTCAGCTAAACCTGCACAAGACCTTCTCTACACCGCACGGCGGTGGAGGGCCGGGCAGCGGCCCGGTGGGGGTGAGCTCCAAACTGATCGACTTTTTGCCGGTACCCCGCATTGTGAAGAAAGATTCAGGATTTTCCTGGTCGGAAGACTTTCCCGATTCCATCGGCCGGGTGCGCGCTTTTTACGGAAACTTCAACGTGATCGTAAAGGCCTATACCTATATCCGGTCGCTGGGTGAAGAAGGGCTCAAGCGCGCCACGGAGATGGCCGTACTCAACGCCAACTACATTAAGGAAAAATTAAAACCTTACTTTGATCTGCCCTTCGACCGCATCTGCATGCACGAATGCGTTTTTTCCGGCAAACGCCAGGTGGCCGAATCGGGCGTGCACACCACCGATATCGCCAAACGCCTGATCGATTTCGGCTACCATCCGCCGACGATTTATTTTCCGCTCATCGTACCGGAAGCCATCATGATCGAACCGACGGAAACGGAAAGCAAAGAAACGCTGGATCAGTTTTGCGACGCCATGATCACGATCGCCGGAGAAGCCCGGGAAAACCCCGAACAGGTTAAAACCGCGCCGGTCTCCACCCCGGTCAGCCGTCTCGACGAGGTTCTGGCCGCACGCAAGCCGGACGTCTGCTGGAAGAAATTAGCCTGACCCATTCAAAGCTTCAGCCATTCCCAAGGAAACCGGGGCGATTATTAAAAAGCCATTAACATTAATGGCTTTTTAATGGTTTGGTTTCTGCTGGCCATTATCATCGTAACGTGATACGATGTAATACAATTTAGAGCTATGGCGTAAGCAATGCATCTGAATTATTAAGAAAACAGCCATTAACTCATTGCCCGTGGCTTAATGGTTGTTTGCACATAGAATAAGGAGAAAAAGATGAAGAAGTTATGGTTAATTTTGTTGTCATTGGGATTGCTGATGGCAGCGAGCGCTCCGGCCGGCGCACTCGATGTCAAATTCAGCGGTGAGTTTTATGCGGCCGGCATGTATCTGGACAAAACCTCTTTTGTAAAAGATGAAGGAACCAGTACTGCTTTCTATTTTCAAAGACTGCGTGTAAGAACGGATTTCACCGTCGCCCCCGGTCTGTCGCTGATAACGCGTTTTGACGCTCTGGAAAGAGCCTGGGGAGCAACCAGATCGATCGCTGACACCGCCGTCGACTCTATATACTCTTATAATAATTCCGCGGGCACCAAAGCGGAAAATCAAAACATTGCTTTTGATTGGGCTTATGTTCAGTACGCCTCGCCGATCGGCGTCTTCACGGCGGGCTACCAGGATGACGAGGTCTGGGGGACCGTATTCGGTGACGCCTCCATTCCCCGGGGAAAAATCGGATGGTCGTTTAAGAAAGGCGGATGGACGGTTTTAGCCCAAATTGTTAAAGTCGATGAAAACAGCAGCACATCTGCTTACCCTGGGAATACTTCAGACACGGATTATGACAAATACATTGCCGGCATAATTTATCAGTGGAAAACGGGCGAAGCCGGCGCCCGCTATACTTACGTCCGAAATGCCCAATTTAAAAGCGATTCGTATCCGTACGCTTCGTTTATACGTCTCAACAGCATTCAGCCCTATGCAAAGGTAAAGATGGGTCCGGTTCTGCTTCAGGCGGAATTGAATTATTACTGGGGCTCGGAAGATGGCCAGGACGGAGGCCTTTACTATGACGCAAAACTCGAAGCGATTAATTTTTATCTGGATGCCGCAGCCGACTTCAATATGTTTTATGCCGGTGCTACATTTGCATACCTTTCCGGCGATCATGCCGGAACAGACGATAAGAAAGAGGGCGGTTCCTATCTTCGCTACGGCGGCGCCACCGGCGGCGGATCGGATTGGAATCCCTGTTTGATTATGTTTAATTCCGACCGGACCTACTGGGCAGGCGCCATTGAAAATTACTATGCTCAGGATTACGGCCCCATACAAAACGCCTGGTTCGTTCAGCTCCGGGGCGGCGTCAAGCCTGTGCCGGCGCTGAACATTATGGCGTCCGTCTCCTATGCCCAGGCCGACCAGATCCCGACGGGTTTTTCTCACAAAAATTACGGAACGGAAATCGATTTGACCGCAACGTATAAGATCACCAATAATCTTTCCTATATGCTCGGCGCCGGTTATCTCTTCACCGGAGATTATTATAAAACTTACTTCGATGCAATCGAGTTGAACAACAATTATCTGGTGATCAACAAACTGACGCTGACGTTTTAGCGAAAGCTCCGTCTGATTAACATTTGACGTCCCCGGGGAAATCGTCTTCCCCGGGGATTTTTCTTTTGCCCCTCTGAAAAACAACAGGAAATATTAACGCATTTGAAAATAATTATGATAAATGAAATGGCAAGTGTTCGAAATGCTCTCCCGCTGACGGAAAAGTATTTAATATGAATGAACAGCATGAAAACCAAAAGCTACTGCGCAAACCGCCCTGGCTCAAAGTACGCCCGCCTTACGCCGACGGGTGCCGGCAGATCCGGTCCACCCTCTCCGATTTACAACTGCACACGGTTTGCCAGGAGGCCGCCTGCCCCAATATGGCGGAATGCTTTCAAAGCGGCACCGCCACCTTTTTAATCCTCGGCAACATCTGCACCCGCAATTGTCTGTACTGCAACGTTATCCACGGCACGCCAGACGATCCGGATCAAAATGAAATCGATCATCTGGTGGATGCCGTCCGACAAATGAATCTTCATTACGTGGTCATCACCTCCGTTACGCGCGATGATCTGCAAGACGGCGGCGCGCAGGTCTTTGCCGACTGCATCATGAAGCTGCGACAGGAAATCCCCGCTTGTAAGGTTGAAGTACTGATTCCTGATTTTCAGGGGCAACCGGATGCGCTGGACAAAGTGATTGCCGCTTCCCCCGATGTGATCAACCACAACATGGAAGTTGTCGAGCCGCTTTTTAAAAAACTGCGGCCGCAAGGAAATTACCGGACGTCTCTCAGATTGCTTTCCCGACTCGCTCAAACGCCGATTATTTCCAAAAGCGGTTTCATGGTCGGTTTCGGTGAACAAAAAGAGGACATCCTGCGCCTGATCGATGATCTGGCGGCCGTCTCCTGCGAACGCCTGACCATCGGGCAGTATCAGCAGCCGACACGTCATCACTGGCCGGTGGCCCGTTATTATCATCCCGATGAATTTGCCGAATTTCAGGAAATCGCCTGCGCAAAAGGTTTTCAACACGTGGAATCGGGGCCGCTCGTGCGCAGCTCCTATCACGCGGCGAGGGCGGGTACATAATGCAAAGTTCTTCACGCGTTACTGACTGAGAACAAAGGCCATTACTGGTCCGGCAAAGATAGGTAGCATCCATTCCAGAAAAAACCAGGGAGGATCTGGCTGATGTCGAATGATCCGAAATTCATCAGACGGTTTTCTGAAAAGATAACGGTGCTGCGTTGTGTCATTTTGCTTGCAGGCCTTTTGCTATTGTGCGGCGCGGATGCCCCCCGCGAGCGCCCTTTAAGCTGGGCCCAGCCGGTTATCAATACAAAAATCGGCAATTTGTACAAAGTCAGCGCCGATGTATTCAGGGCCGAACAGCCGGATAAAAGCAATGTCGAGAATTTAAAATCCCTGAACATTCGCACGATGCTCAATTTGAGAGAATACCATGATGATCAATTCTTTGCGCAAAACGGACTCAACCTGATTCATCATAAAATGAGCGCCGGCGGCGCGAAGGTTGCCGATTTGATCGAGACGCTCAGGTTGATCAAAAACGCGGAAAAACCTCTGTTAGTGCATTGCTGGCACGGCTCGGACCGAACCGGCCTGATCATCGCGGGCTACCGCATGGTCTTCCAGAACTGGAGCCGGAAGGATGCCATCGATGAATTCCGCCTGGGCGGCTTCGGCTATCATGAAAAAGCCTATCCGAATATACTCAAGCTGCTCGAAACCATGGATATTGAAGAGGTGACAAACGCAGTGCTATCCGGTCCGTAGGCAACGGTTTGAATAACCTGAAGGTCACGCGACCGTTCCCTGCAAAACCGTAGGATGAATGCCGGCATGATAATGGAATAAGAAATTAAAATAGATTAAAGGATAGGACCAATAAAGCCTGGCGGCATTTTTTTCAGTGTGCCGCCAGGCTTTGAATTATTAAACGAGTTTCAGATAATTCTTCACCAGATACTCCGCGGTCTGCAGAGCGCCTTTGGCAGCGCCCAGCTTGGTGTTGTGGGCCAGACAGACGTATTTGATCCCGTTGGGAATGATCGGGTCTTTGCGGATGCGGCCGACGGTGACGGTCATCCCGCCGCCTTTGTCGCGGTCCACACGGGGCTGAGGACGGAACGGATCATCGGTGACGTCGATCAGATGCGCGGGCGAACTCGGCAGATGCAGTTCGGCGAAGTCCTTGCCGTATTCGGTCATCACGCGTTTGACGTCTTCCGGAGTGCAGGGTTTTTCAGTCTGCACAAACGCGCACACCAGATGGCCGTCGAGCACCGGAACACGGTTGCAGGCGGCGGTGATGCCAAACGGCGCACTTTCGATTTTACCGCCAATCATTTTGCCCAGAATTTTCTGCGGCTCGGTTTCCACCTTCGGCTCTTCACCGGAAATATAAGGAACCACGTTTTCCATCATATCCATGGCGGAAAGTCCCGGTGTGCGGCCGGCGCCCGACATGGCCTGAAGCGAAGTCATCATAACCTGTTTGACGCCAAAGTTATCCAGAATGGGTTTAAGCGATACAACCAGTCCGGCAATGGTGCAGTTGGATTTGGGGGAGATGAATCCCCTCCAGCCGCGGTTTTTCCGCTGAATGTCCAGAAGCGCCGCATGCTCCATATTGACGCCGCCTACGAGAATCGGTGTGTCCTCTTCATAGCGAAAGGCCGATGCGGTGCTGATGACCGGAGTGGTTTTGGCGTATTTGGGCTCCAGCTCCTTGGCCGGGCCTGTATCCATGGTGGAAAAGATGATGTCCACCGAAGTCGGATCAAAGGTCGACGCTTCTTCAACGACCATGTTGGCGATGTCGGCCGGCAGCTCTTCCGGGCACCACCAGCGGATCGATCCGTTGGCATCGCGCAACGCGTCGATGTATTTTTTTGTGGCCGAACGCTCCGAAGCGACCAGTTTGGTGATTTTAAACCAGGGGTGTCCCAAAAGACTGACAATGGCCTGCTGCCCTACTATACCGGTTGCGCCGACGATGGCGATTTTTAACATAAAAGAATCCTCCGTAATTATTTAAATTGTTTTAATACTTGTTTGGTTTTTTCCACATCCGCCGCGATCTGTCGCTTCAAACTTTCGGGACCGTCAAATTTGACAATGTCCCGCAATTTCTCCACAAACAGCACATTTATTTTTTGGCCCCGCAGATCGCCTGCGAAATCCAGCAGAAAGACTTCAAAGGTTGACGTGAAGTCGCCAAACGTGGGTTTGGCGCCGATGTTGAGGGCGCTTTGGTACCGCACACCATCCACATCGGCAAACGCCGCGTAAATCCCCGGAGACGGCATCAATTCTTTCTCCGGTTCGATATTGGCCGTGGGATACCCCAGCCCCGTTCCTCGTCCAGCACCGGAAACCACTTTACCTGCAACATTATATGGCCGTCCCATCAGTCGGGTGGCGGATTTGACGTCGCCTTCCAGAATGTAGTTGCGAATCAATGTGCTGCTGACAATTTCATCATTAATCTTAAATGCTTCAATAACTTCTACTGAAAATCCGCATTCCTTTCCCTGAGCGATGAGATAAGCGTCATTGCCCTGCCTGCCCTGCCCGAAAACATAGTCATGCCCGATGATGATTTTGGTGATGGCGAGCTGGTTACAAAGAAATCCCCGGACAAACTGCTCGGCAGTCGTTTTGGCATAAGCCATGTCAAATTTAATAATGACCGTAGCATCCACGCCGCAGCCTTCCAGGTAGGCCATTTTTTCAGATCGTGTGGTGATCAGATAAAAGGGCCGGATGTTCGGATGCAGAATCATTTTAGGATGCGGATCAAACGTGATCACCAGCGATTTTTTCCCGGCGCTTTTTGCTTCAGTGGCAAGTTTCCGGCAAATGTGCTGGTGGCTTAAGTGAACGCCGTCGAAATTGCCGATGGTCACGAAAGCCCCCTGAAAATCATTGGTTATTTTTTCTATCCCTTCAAATACTACCATGTTCATACCTACTTTAATTTAAATCAGCATTGGAACATAACATTTTGGCTGTTATTTTCAAGCGGATTTTATCTTGACAAGAACCGGGTGTTCGGTATAGTGCATCGCTTGCGTGCCGAAGTGGCGGAATTGGTAGACGCGCTAGGTTCAGGGTCTAGTGGGTGTACGCCTGTGCTGGTTCGAGTCCAGTCTTCGGCACCATTTTTTTCTCTCAATACTCAAGTTAATTTATCTAACATCCGTTATTGTTCATTGAATAAACCGTATCAGGAGGAACGCCCGCCATGATGTTTCTGGAAATCATCTATATCGGCTCTTTTGTTTTAGGACTTGCCTATGCCGTATTTTCAGCCGTTTTGGGCGGGGGCCATGAAGGGGCGGGTGACATGGGCCTCGATGCCGCCCATGATGTCACGGGACACGTGGATACGAACCCGGATGCCACCTCCGGCTCCATCCATTTTTCACCGCTCTCCCCTGTTGTCATGGCCATGTTTGTGACAACATTCGGCGCCGCCGGTATGATCTGCCTGAAAGTATTTCAGTTTTCGGCAATCGCCAGTCTGCCGGTTGCAATTCTGGCCGGGCTTGCCGTGGCAGCCGTTACCTTTTATCTTTTCGTCAAACTTTTCAGCAAGACCCAGGGCAGCAGCGAATCGCAAATTGCGCTGATGGTCGGTTGCGAAGCGGAAGTCATTACTCCCATTCCGGCCGACGGCGTGGGCGAAATTGCCTATGTCTCAAAAGGTTCGCGCTATACGGCGTCGGCGCGGTCGGTCTCGCAGGAAGAAATAAAATCGCATACGATTGTCCGCATTGACAAAATTGTCGGCAACACGTTTTTTGTCAAGCCTTCAAACACATAAGGAACGAAAATATTCCGTCTTCATGACCGAAAGGAGAAACTCTATGGAATCGCTCGTCGGATATGGCTGGATTGCAATGGGAAGCATTGCGGTGGTCATTGTTTTGCTGCTGCTTTTGAAATTGTACGCCAATCGTTACACCAAAGTCGGCCCCAATGAAGTGCTGGTTGTTTCCGGTTTGAACCGCAAGATTGCGGACGGACAAACGGTGGGTTTCCGCCTGGTCAAAGGCGGGGGAACGTTTGTCTGGCCCATCTTCGAAAAAGTGGATTTCCTGTCGCTGGAGCTCATGACACTGGATGTGCGACTGAAGGAAGTATACACGGTTACCGGTGTTTCGATTAACGTTGACGGCGTCGCGCAGGTTAAAATCAAAGGCGAGGATCTGGCCATCCGCACAGCGGCGGAACGATTCCTGGGCCGCACGGAAGATCAGATTAAAAGCATCGCGTTGCAGACGGTGGAAGGCCACCTGCGCGCCATCGTGGGCACGCTGAGCGTGGAAGACATCTACAAAAACCGCGACGTGTTTGCGCAAAAAGTCCAGGAAGTCTCCGCGGGCGACCTGGCCAATATGGGCTTGGGCATCGACTCGTTTACGGTTCGCGATATCCGCGACGACCACGGCTATCTGGATGCCTTAGGCAAGCCGCGTGTCGCCCAGGTGAAACGCGATGCGCAGATTGCTCAGGCGGAAGCCGACCGCGACGCGCTCATCCGCAGCTCGCAGGCCAATCAGGCCGGGCAGGAAGCCAAATTTGAAGCCGACACCAAGATTGCCGAAGCCAATCAGAACTTTGAAGTAAAAAGGGCCACTTACCAGATCAACATCAATCAGAAGAAAGCCGAATCCGACCTGGCCTACGATCTTCAGAAATACAAAACCAATCAGGCGGTCAAGGCCGAGGAAATCCAGGTCATGGTGGTGGAAAAGGAACGCATGATCGACGTTCAGGAAAAGGAAATCGCCCGCAAGCAAAAAGAACTGGAATCGACCATCAACAAACCGGCGGATGCGGAAAAATACAAGATCGAGACGCTCGCCAACGCGGCGCGTTACAAAATCATGGCGGAAGCCGAAGGCCAGTCCAACGCGACCAAAAACATCGGCATCGGCGAAGCGGAAGCCAACCGCGCCAGGGGTCTGGCCGAAGCCAATGTTATTCTGGCGACGGGCACATCGGAGGCCGAAGCCATGGCGAAGAAGGCCGAATCCTGGAAGGCTTACAACCAGGCGGCCGTCACCCAGCTCATCATCGAAAAGCTGCCGGAACTGGCGCGCGCCATTGCCGAACCGCTGTCCAAAACGGAGAAGATCGTCGTGGTCAATGCCGGCGGCGATTCCGCGGGCGCATCCAAAATCACCAAGGACGTCACCAACATCATTGCACAGCTTCCACCTGTGATTGAAGCGTTAAGCGGCATCAAGCTGGAAGACCTCGTCAGCAAAGTGTCGAAAATTAAAATGCAGGACGATCAGAAAGACGAAGCCCATTCGTAAAAGAACCGCGTGACATTTCAACCCTGACGGCGAAGAATCTCTGTTTGCCGTCAGGGTTTTTTGCAAAATCAATCGTCCTCACTTTAACCGAAAATATTTGGAGCAATCGTCATGATTGTGCCGGCAAGGGGGCAACATAAACTTTGATAAATAAGCCGGGTAAAATTTTCACCAAACGGAATATAGCTCTATTCGTCGGCATCTATCTCAAATGTTTTGCCGTATTTTCGGTTTTGACGGTTATGTGGATAGGTGGGGTATTTGCTTTATCCGGATATGGCCAAACACCTGTTGCTTTCGATTTCGTTACCTATCTATTATTCTGGAATCCGGATCTGATTATGCACAACGGACGCCTGTTGTTTGGAAGAATGGTCTTAATGATGCTGTTCAACGCATTTTTCTGGGGATTAGTTTGTTTTACGTACAAAAAAATAAACGCTAAAGAAAACAATAAGGACGTTCAATAATCGCCATACTGCCGCATGCTCCGTACGATTCTTTAAAATCAGATGCGTCAAATCCTTGCTGGTTCAATCGTATTCGATTGAACCAAAATATTTTGGAGCAATCATCATGATTGCTCCAGCATGAGATACTGACGCCGAGACTGTGTCGCAATTCCATTTTTGTCATTGTGGACAAGCGAAGCGCGATCCGGCATGCGCCCTCGCGTGACATTCAGGTTATTAGAGTGAATCCAGGAATATTAAAGAGTTCCGGATTCCCGCCTGCGCGGGAATGACTGCATTTCAATATTCTGACACAGTCCCCTTCGCCGGGGTGACGAATTGGATGAGAATGGCTAAAGGTTGTGACTTTTATTGACTGAACTGTTAATCATTTAATCATTGAGAAACAACATCACCGGCGCAGGCCGTCTAAAAACCGCTCCACCGTTTCCAGGTAGATCGATTTATATTCGTCTTTGGCCAGGATGGTCTTTTCCAGTTTTTTGAGTTGAATGACGCCGTTGAAGGCGCTCCAGAGAATAATGGCCTGCCGGCGGGGGTCAACCTCTTTGAATATGCCTTTGTCGATGCCTTCCCGAACCGCGGCCGCGAGCGTGAAGATGCTGGCGTTGCCGTGCTCGTCGATTTCCGTTTTCAAATTCGGTGGAAAAATGGTTTCCGGGGACGTCAGAAAATAATTGATGATGTCATAATAATTTTTATGCTCTTCGCTGAAGTGCAGATAAGCCCGGGCAATCGACCGGATCTTTTCTTCCGGAGAACATTCGGGTCCGACAGCTTCATGGATGTTCTGACGCAGCAGATCCAACCCTTCGAATTGAAGGGCTGCAAAAAGCTCTTCCTTGTCCTTAAAGTAAAAATAGATCGCCCCGACACTCAACTCGGAACGTTTGGCAATCTGATTGATGGAGGTGGCCGTCAGGCCTTTTTCCAGAAGAAGTTTTCTGGCCGTATCGAGGATGTGCCTCTTGCGTTGTTCTCTTTCTCTTTCTCTTCGCTCCTTGGCGCCCATAATAATTTCGATCCTTCAATATTTGATATCTCCGTGATAAAAAAAACGTTCCGTCTCCTACCATCCAAACACGATTAAATCAAAAAAAATCTGTTCTCTGTTTATATATTTGCTGTTTGAACGGTGTCTTATTTGTCCGCTGTCATGTTTCTTTCGTGTCGGACAAAATTCTGAAATCAAACCATGGTTTTTGCCGTTTGAACGGACACCACACCGCTTTGCAGTAGCGAATAGGGTCTTCGGGTGGCGCTTTCACCGTTCGGAAAGACGCCTCCCGGTTTTTTTCCAGCCAGGCTTCTGCTTCAGCCCTTGAATTTACAAATCCGGCCGAATACGTGGTCCTGCCGCGGCAATGGACAAAACCGTATATCAGTTCATAACGTTCGGACATTTTCATCGATGTCCTAAAATTCCTCGCCGATCTTCAAAAGCACCTTGACGGCCAGACCGGTATCGATTCTTTCTTTATATACAACCGGCAGGCGCTCCAGGGGCTCATCATCGGAGATCAACGGCCGCGCGTCGATTTTTCCTTCGGCCATCCACTGCAGGCACCGGATGTTTTCCTCATGCGTATTGGAGTTGGACGCCGTGAGGCGAATCTCCTTGAGATTGATCAAAAACGGCGCATCAAGAGTCAGCGGCGTAAAGATCATGCTTACGATGCAGACTTCGCCGTTGTCCGCGCATAAGAGAACAGCCCGGTTGACATTGGCTTTGACACCCGAACATTCAAAGATTTTCCGGAAACCGCCGGGCACCAGGGATAAGACCTTCATGTCCGCATCTTTTTCCAGCGGATCGAAGACATGATCGGCGCCGTACCGGAGGGCAATGTCGCGCTTGGAGGCCACCGGTTCGTACAACACGATCGGGCCATAGCCCAGGATTTTCAGAATGCGCACGGCGCAAAGTCCGATAGGGCCGCCCCCCATCACCAGAACAGAACCCGTTTTTTCACTGGTGCAGTGAATGGCATGCAGGGCGGAAGCAAACGTTTCCGCCAGAGCCGCGTTTCGGGAATCGACGCCGGCGGGAATTTCAATCAGCATTTGCGGAAATACTTTGACGTATTCGGCAAAGCCGCCCGGCAAATCCCCGATGCCCGTGGTCCGGCGATGCACCCGGCAAAGATGCGGCTTGCCGGATCGGCAGTTGACACACTCTCCACAGTAGGTGGGACGGATGCAGACCCGTGCGCCCACCGGCGGACCGCCGGCCTTTCCCCCTTTTTTCACGATCACGGCGCTGATTTCATGCCCGAGGATATAGCCCTCGGCCAGATGGCCTCCGGCCACCAGCGAATGATCCGAACCGCAAAATCCCGTGTTGGCGACTTTCACCAGCACTTCGTCTTCGGCAACCGTATAATCGGGAACGTCTTCATAGACCAATCCCCTGTCTTTACGAAACACAACGGCTTTCATCATATCCTCTCAACAGAGCAAGGGGTTAAAACCACCCATGCGGGTGGCAAGTCCCCTTGCTCTAAACATCTTACCTTGACCCTTGTACCTTGAACCTGCACCTTGTACCTTGCACCTTGTACCTTGGACCTTCTTCTTAGTCTTCACACTCCAGCGCGACTTTTTCCACCTTGGTCAGGTCTTTTGCATAGAAAAATGATCCGGCAAAGAAAAGCACGGCGGAGAAGACCAGGAAGAGCGGCAGTACGGACAGGGCCGCTTTAATCCCGTACGCGTCCGAAAGCAAGCCGATCACGATGGGCGCCATCGCCGCGCCGAGCAGGTTCTGAACAATCACACAAACCGCATACGATGTCGCCCGCAGGCCCGGGTGAATGACTTCCTGAGTGACGGTAATAGCGGCCGGAGCAAACGCGCTGCTGACCGCGCCCATCACAAGCAGCATGATGTATTGGCTTTTCCCCTCAAAAAAGAAAAAGGCGATGAACACCACGACGGCATTGATCGCCGTGGTGATAGCCGGAAACAAAAGCCTGGCGCTGGCGCGTTTTTTGAACCAGACATCAGCCAGCCAGCCTCCCAGGGGAAGGCCGATAAGAGCCAGCATCATCACGAGTCCGGTTTTCATACCGGCCTGACTCATGGGAATGTTTTCGGTCCGGTGAAAATAAGTGGGCAGCCAGGTGAGAATGGCGTTGTTGACGAAGATGCAGCCGATGAAACCTACATTGGTCAGCATGAGCGATGGGGTATTCAAAAATTCGCGGACGATGTCCCCTTTGCTCATTTTGACTTTATTCGGCTGCGAATCGGCGCATTCCACGGTTTTCACCAGTTCGATTGTTTTATAATCCTTGATGAAGAAAAACAGAATCGCCACAATGGCCCCGGGAATAGCCACCAGGCCGAAGGCGTGCCGCCATCCCCACTGCTCGGCTACAATGCCGCCCAGCGCGATGCCGATGGCGCTTCCCAGTGGAATAGACATGTTCCAGAATCCCATCATCCGGGAGCGCTTTTCCGCGGGGAAAAGACTGGACAACATGGCCGTGCCGCCGGGCGCAAAACCGGCTTCCCCGATGCCGATAAACATCCGGGCGACGATTAACTGGGGAAAGCTGCGGACAAAAGCGCAAACACCGGTGGCGATGCTCCAGATGAGCGCCATGATCGCAATGGTTTTTTTCCGGCTCCAGCGATCCACAAAAAGTGATGCGGGAATCGTAAAGCCCACAATGGACCAGTAAACGACGGAGACCAGCAGGCCGCACTGCGTGTCCGTCAGCCCCCATTCCTTCTGTACGAAGGGAAACAGGGACGTGACGATAACCCGATCGATGTAGTTGAAAAAGTACAACAGGAAGAGCAAGGCAAACAGATAGTAGGAGTAGCCCGTTGTTAATTTATATTCTTTGGTTGCGGATGTGTCGCTCATGAGGCCTCCTTACGACGTAGAATCCGTTGGGTGTCATCACGCATCCGGAGGAGGCGCGATGACACCTGGTTTTGTTTAGTTGCATTTATACCCGCCGAGATTGGCCAGGGCGACGCTGCCGGGGCTGATCACGGAAGGATCCACTTTTACGTTGACGCAGGCCGTCTTGCCGGAGGCAAAAGCTTTCTCCAGCGCGGGCGCCACATCTTCGGGTTTTTCCACGCAGATGCCGAATCCGCCCATCACTTCCACCATCTTATGATAATCGACCCAGCCCAGCTCCGTGCCGTTGGGAATGTTGTGTCCCAGACGCAACTGCTGGCTGTGCATAATCATTCCCCAGGACGCATCATTGGCGATGACGACCACGATGGGAAGTTTCTTGCGGATGGCCGTATGGAATTCCATGAAATTGAAACCGGCCGACCCGTCGCCCATGATCAGCAGCACGCGCTTGTCCGGGTGTTTGAGTTTGGCGGCGTTGGCATACGGAATACCGACGGCCAGGCAGCCGTAAAGACCGTAGTCCAGATAGGTGCCGCCTTTGACGACGGTGCGAGTCATGCCCATCCAGGTGGATGTATCTCCGCCGTCGGCCACGACGATATCGTCCGGTCGGTTCATGAATTTATTGACTTCGTTGGCCAGACGCATGGGATGCATGGGCAGGGTTTCGCACTCCCACATGGCTTTGGCGTCATTCTTGCCGGCGTCATGGGCGGCGCGGACGGTGTCCACCCAGGGTTTGTACTGCGCCTTCAGCGTGTCGCCGAGTTTCTGTTCATCCACAACGGCGTTGAGTTCCTGGAGGAACGATTTGATGTCGCTGACAATGGGCAGATCGACGGAGCGGTTGCGCCCGATTTCGTCCGGCGCGATATCGACCTGGATGAATTTCGCAGTCGGCGGGAAAATGTCGCCGAAAATATAGAATAGACTCAACCGGCCGCCTAAAAACAACACGAGATCGGTGGTCATCAGCGTGATCATGGCCGAACCGGGACGGATGGCAAGAGACGATTCAAAGCAAAGCGGGTGGGTGTCGGGAATGACGCCGCGCCCCGCGCCGCCCGTATACACGGGGATGCCGATCTTTTCCGCAAATTCAATAATTTCTTTTTCAGCATCCGAATACCACAGGCCGCTGCCACCAACCACAATGGGATTCTTCGCCGCTTTGAGCAGATCGACGACTTTGCGTGTATTTTCCCGATCGACGGGTTTGGACGCAAGCGTTGTGCTGGGCTTCTTGACCATCGCCATGTCCACCTTCGCATTCAGGATGTTGCAGGGGAACTCCAGATAAACGGGCCCCGGCCGTCCGCTCATGGCCGCGCGAAATGCCATGTCGACGTATTCGGGAATACGCTCCGGCACATGGCAGACGAAAGCCTTCTTCACCATCGGTTCAATGACGGGCAACTGGGTCATGTCCTGAAGGTCCAGTTTTTCGGTGGCTTCGGTGCCCACGCAGCCGGCAATCAAAATGACCGGTGCGTTGGAGAGTCTGGCGCTGGCGATGCCGGTCAGGGCGTTGGTGAAACCGGGACCGGCCGTAACCATGGCCACCGCAGGTTTGCGGTTCATCCGGGCCGAAGCTTCGGCCATGAAGACGGCCGCCTGCTCATGACGCACATCAAAAAGGGTGATGTTTGTTTTTTCCAAAAATTGATAAATGGGCGTAATATGCCCGCCGCTCAACGAATAAACGTAATCCACACCCCGGTCGACCAGAGCGTCCGCAACGAGCTTTCCGCCAATAATGTTATCCATAAATATATCCTCCTAAATTCTTGATAAGTTATTATAATTCCATGCACTGACCGCCGTCGACATTGATGGCCTGCCCGGTGATATACTTCGAAGCGTCCGATGCCAGATAAGCCACCAGATCGCCCACTTCGGAAGGCGGACCGATGTATCCCAGCGGGATGGTCTTGCACATTTCTTTTTCCTGATGCTCAACGGTCGTTCCGAAGAACGACGCTTCCAGGCCGAAACGCCACTTCTCCAGATCGGTGGCGATTTGCCCAGGACAGATGGCGTTCACCCGGATGCCGTTTCCACCCAGTTCCTTGGCCATGGTTTTGGTCAACATGATGGCACCCGCCTTGGCCACCGCGTAGGCGCTGTTGAAAAGCGGCGGCACTTTGCCGGCCCGAGACGCCGTATTGATAATGGAGGCCGGTTTGCCCATCATCAGCGGGATAATTGCCCGCGAGATGCGGAAGACGGAAAACAGATTGATGTCGATGGTCTTCATCCAGGCTGCTTCATCATAGCCTAAAACCGAGTTGGGAACACCGAACGACGCCCCGGCGTTGTTGCAGAGAATATCAACGTGGTCAAAGGTGCCTTTGATGGTTTCCACCATCACGCCGATGGCCAGGTTATCCGACACATCCACCGTAACAGCCAGGGTCTTCACGCCATAGGTCTTGGCCAGTTCCGCGGCAATGGTTTCCATTTCCTCGCTGGTGGCGGATTTCAGGGATTCCCCCGCAACCGGCGGTTTTCCCAGGTCGGCGATGATCACGTTGCAGCCGTTGGCGGCAAGTTTTTCGGCGATGGCGTAGCCGATGCCGGTTTTCTTGCCCGATCCGGTGACAAGCGCGGTTTTACCTTTCAAATCACTATAAGTCATGGACGCCTCCTTTATACCAGTTTTCATGATCCAGGTGAGCATACTTGGGCAGCATGCGTTTGGGCAGCGCCAGCGCATCCTTGCGGAAGGGCGGGGCCAACTGCTTGCCGTCCACTAAAAATTCCAACACGGTGGGTTTGCGGCTCTTGAGGCATTCCAGGAAGGCGTCTTTGATATCCTCGACGCGGCTGACCTGAATGCCGTTGGCGCCTAATGCCTTGGCCGCAGGCACAAAACTCTGCGGATTCGGAATGTCGACGCCGACAAAGCGGTTGTTATAAAAGTCGATCTGGTTTTTGGCCTCTGCGCCCCACCACATATTGCGGAAGACACAGGCCACAACCGGCAGATTGTGTTCTACGGCCGTGCTGACTTCATGCAGGCTCATTCCCCAGGCGCCGTCGCCGATGATGGCAACCACCGGTGCGTTTGGTTTGGCAATCTGCGCGCCGAGCGCCGCCGGATAGGCAAAGCCGGTGTTGCCGAAGGTCAGGGCGGCGATGTGTTTGCGCGACTGGGTGAATTTCAGGTAGCTGTTGGCCGTCGAGGCGACGTTGCCGATATCCGTGGTGACAATGGCATCGGCAGGCAGCACTCTGGACATTTCCAGAAGGACGCGCCGGGGATTCATGGGATTGCCGTCCACCATGGCCAGATCGACAATTTCTTTCTCCCAGATTGATTTTTCCTTGGCCACCGCCTCCAGGCGTTTGGCATCGGCTTTGCGGCCGCCGTCCATGGCTTTTAAGCGTTTGAGAATTTCCACCGTGGCTTCTTTTGCGTCGCCGATGATGCCCACTTCGATGGGGTGGGTGCGGGCGATGTGCTTCGGATTGATGTCCACCTGGATGATCTTGGCGTTTTCCGGGAAATAGTTGATGTCGTACTGGGGTAGCGTGCCGAAGACGGAAAGCCTTGTGCCGATGGCCAGCATGACGTCGGCCTGCGCCAGGGTCTTCATGGCGGCCTTGGAGCCCATGTAGCCGATGGGGCCCACGGACAGGGGATGATCGCCGTAGAATGCGTCATTGTGCAGATAGGTCACGGCCACCGGCGCCGTCAGGTGTTCGGCAATGGCTTTGACGATGTCCAGCGCGTCGGAATCAACCACGCCTCTTCCGGAAACGATGACCGGATTTTTGGCTTTGGACAGAAGCTCGGCGGCGCGGTCCAGTTGTTCCATGGAACCGCAACCCCGGGCATCCACCCGGTACTGCGACGGCTGCAGAATCTTCTCTTCGAGTTCACCGTAAAAATAATCTCTCGGAATATCATATAAAACCGCTCCGCGGTCGGCATAAGCGATGCGGAAAGCCGTTCTCAGGCAGTCAGCCGCTCTTTTCGGATGGGGCACGCGGACGACGGCTTTTGTAATAGCCTTAAAAACCGACATCTGATCGCATTCCTGAAAACCGTCCCAGCCGATAGTCGGCGTTCCGGCCGAAGGCGAGATGATGACCAGCGGGGTATGCCCCATATTGGCTGCGGCCACCGAGGTGACCATGTTGGTGATGCCGGGGCCGTTTTGCCCGGTGACGACGCCGCAGCGGCCCGAGACGCGGCAGTAAGCGTCTTCCATATGCGCGGCGCTTTGTTCATGACGGACCGGAATGAACTTGATTCCCGCCGTCGGAAAGAGATCAAGCATGTCCATAAAAGCCGAACCGACGATGCCGCAAACATGGTCTACGCCTTCCGCAAGCAGAGTTTCGACGATCGCTTCGCTGGGTGTCATTTTTACTTTTTTCATTATAAATACCTCCAATCCTGTCTTTCGTTGTTGACTGATAAAAAACCCGCCTCTCCGTGGCCCGTTTCTTACTGTTTTTGTAAAACCGCCCGTGTCTCCCGGGCGATCAATTTTTCTTCGTCGGTCGGCGTCACTAAAACGCAGACTCTGGAATTCCGTGCGGAAATGATTCTTTCTTTCACATCCGCTTCGTTTTGTTCATCATCAAGGGTAATGCCCAGCCAGGACAAAAACCCGCAGATCTCTTTGCGCATGGACGGCGAGTTTTCGCCGATGCCCGCGGTAAAGACGAGCGCGTCCAAACCGCCGATGGCCGGAATCAGAGATCCCACGCCCCGGGCCACGCTGTAGGCAAAGACATCCAGCGCCAGACGCGCCCGTGCGTTTCCTGTCTTGGCCTCTCTTCTTAAATCCCGGAAATCGGGAGAAATACCCGAAATCCCCCAGACGCCGCTTTGCCGGTTTAAAATGTCGATGGCCTGTGCAATCGAACATTGTTCCTTTTCCATGATAAAGGACACCACCGCCGGGTCGATGTCGCCCGAGCGCGTGCCCATGACCAAACCGGAAAGAGGGGTGAAACCCATGGAGGTGTCCAGGGACTTCCCGTTGGCGACGGCGCAGAGGCTCGCGCCCGCGCCGAGATGGCAGGTGATGATTCGGGGCGCTTCGATGGTGCCTTTCAGAAGTTCGGCTGCGCGGGAGGCAACGTAACGGTGCGACGTGCCATGAAAGCCGTAGCGGCGGACCGAGTCCTCGCTGTAGTACCGGTAAGGAATCGCGTAGGTGTAAGCATAGGGCGGCAGAGTGGAATGGAAGGCCGTATCGAAAACGGCGACCTGCGGCACACCCGGCATCAGTCTGGTGCAGACGTCGATGCCCATCAGATTCGGCGGATTGTGCAGCGGCGCGAGGTGCATCGTCGATTCCAGCGTTCTGCGAACGGGCGAATCCACCAGGACGGAGGTCCGGAAATGTTCGCCGCCGTGAACCACACGATGCCCGACACCGGCAATGTCACGGATATCGGACAGAACGCCCTGCCTGGGATCGGTTAAAAAGGACAGCAACATATTGACGGCCCGCGAATGATCGGGAAGATCCAGAATGGTTTCCCAGGCTTTCTGTCCGGCCGCTTCATAGCGGAATCCGGCGTCGGAAAGCCCGATGCGGTCCGCCTGGCCTGACGCCAGAATTTCCTGAGACTCCATCTCAAAGAGTTTGTACTTGAGCGATGAGCTGCCGCAATTTAAAACCAGTATTTTCATAGACTAAAAGCCTCAATCCAGATCTTCTTTCTCCGGCCATAAAAACATTCCGCCTTCCAGCGTGGCAACATCGGAATAACCGGCCCCTTCCAGAATCCGCTGAGCGGAGAACCCCCGTAATCCAAGCAGGCAGACACAAACAATCTTCTTGTCTTTCGGCAGTTCATGGATTCTCCCGCGCAGTTCATCGAGCGGAATGTTGACCACTTTGGGGTTGCCGATGTGCGCGCGTTTAAATTCCAGATCCGAGCGGACGTCCAGCATCAGCATGCTGTCGTCATGATCCAGAAGATTTCTGGCTTCCGCCGCTTTGATCGGCTTCATCAGGCCGGCCTTCACATTTTGCGCAACATGCAAAGCCGTGACAAAAACGTCCAGCGCCGGCGAGAAAGGAGGCGCATAGGCCATGTCCAGGTTTTCAATATCCTGAATGGTCGCGCCAAGCCTCAGGGCCGTGGCGGCCACGTCGATGCGGCGCGCAACGTCGCCTTTCCCCACGGCCTGCAAGCCCAGAAGCTTGCTGGTGCCGTTTTCAATGATCAGTTTCAGCCCCATAATCTGACTGTTCGGGTAGTAGTGGGCCTTGTCAAAGCCGCACACGGAAATGGCGAAAGCATCGATCCCCATCCGCCCGGCCTGTGTTTCCGTGATGCCGGTGGCGCCGACGGCGTAATCGAATGCCTTGCAGATGAACGTGCCCTGTACGCCGGGAAACGCCGAAGGAATGCCGCAGATATTGTCGGCAATCACCCTGCCGTGTTTGTTGGCGGTGGAGCCCAGCGGAATGTAGCAGGGTTTTCCCGTAACGATGTGCTTGTTTTCAACCAGGTCTCCGCCGGCATAAACGGCCGGATCACCGGTCTGCATTTGCGCATTAACTTTGAGCGCGCCGGTTTCCCCGGTTTCCAGTCCGGCGGCCCGGGCCAGCGCCGTATGGGGTGCAAGACCCGCCGCGACAATGACCAGATCGGCGGGATATTGATGGTTTTTTGTGATGACTTTACGGACCTGTCCGTCTTCTCCATCAAAGGACAGAATCTCGGCGTTGAATTCAGTTTCGACCATCTGCTCATAAAAATGTTCCCGGATCATGGCCGCAATCTCGAAGTCGAGCATTCCCGGAAAGAGCTGGTTTTCGCGCTCCAGCACCGTCACATTCCATTTTTTCGCCTTCAGGGCTTCTGCGGCTTCAACGCCTATAAATCCGCCGCCGACGATGACGGCCGAGCCGTGCTCGCGATTCCGGAGCTCACGGGCAATGGCCTCCATATCCTCCATGCAGGTCAGGTGATGCACACCTTTGAGATCCGCTCCCGGAATCGGGGGCGTCTTCGGCATTGCGCCCATCGCCAGAACCAGGGCGTCATATTCAAAGGTGAGAACTTCGCCCGTCACTGTGTTGGCCGCATCGACGCGCCGGTTGTCTCTATCGATCCGCGAAGCCTTCACATTTGTATGAATGGTGATATCTTTCAGATCTTTAAAATACTGAACGTCGCGGACCCGGCCGTAAGTAGTTTTCAGCAGATCATCCGGCTGGCGGACTTTGCCGGAAAGATAATAGGGCATGCCGCAGGCGGCATAGGAAATGTAGGGACTCTGATCGAGAATGGCCACCTCATAATCCGGACGAAGCCGCTTGATGCGCGACGCGGCTTTCGCTCCGCAGGCGGATGCTCCGAGAATAACGACCCGTTTCGCCTTCATCGATTTTCCCTTTCGAACTGCACCGTCGTATAAATCCGGTAAAACAGGGTCAGGATCAGAAATCCGGCCGCCCACACGCCCAGGGTAATGGCGATTTCGGGTCCCGTCGGGTTGTATTCCGTGACGGCTTCCAGCGGCGACGGGATGAAACCGGTGATCACCAGCCCCAGGCCTTTTTCGATCCACAGCGATGCAAAGACGGCGACACAGGCAACGGCCAGCCATTTTTCCTGACTGCGGACCTTCGGGATGATCAGCATTCCCAGAGCGGTAAAAGCCAGCACGGTGGACGCCCACATCCAGGGGACCAGATTGACATGTCCATGAAGGCCGGTGAACATATAGATAAAATGCGCTTCATGCTCAGGCAGGCCACTGTAGAAAACCGTAAAGATTTCCACCAGGACAAAGAAGATGCTCACGGCCAGCGCATAAGCCACAATTTTAGCCAGCGCCTGAACCGCTTTTTCTCCCGCGTCAAAGCGGCCGAGATATTTCAGAGTCAAACAAATAAGAATTAAAAGAGCGGGGCCGGACGCAAAGGCGGAGGCCAGAAAACGCGGCGCCATGATGGCGGTCAGCCAGAAGCTTCTTCCCGGCAGGCCGGCATAAATAAAGGCGGTGACGGTATGAATGCTGATCGCCCAGGGAATCGACAGATAGATGATCGGTTTGGCCCAGGCAGGCGGCGGAATTTCTTTTTTCGTGGAGGACAGCACCACCCAGCCGGTCACGAGATTGATCAGCAGATAACCGGACAGGACCACCATATCCCAGAAGAGGATCGAGTTGGGCGTCGGATGCAAAAGCACATTCATCACGCGGGAGGGCTGGCCCAGATCGACAAAAACAAAAAGGATGCACATGACGACGGCGGCAACGGCCAGAAACTCGCCCAGGACGGTGATCCGGCCGAACGCTTTATAGTCGTGCAGATAATAAGGCAGCACCAGCATCACGGCCGACGCGGCCACGCCGACCAGAAACGTGAACTGGGCGATATAGAGCCCCCAGGAGACGTCCCGGCTCATGCCTGTAATCCCCAGGCCGTAATCGAGCTGGCGCAGGTAAAAGAAGAAACCGGTGGCGGCGATAACCAGTAAAAAGGCGATCCAGACCCAGTAAACGCGGCTGCCTTTTAAAGCTTTTTCCAGCATAGCATCCTCACAGGATATAATAAATCTGCGGTACGGTGCCCAAATGGGCGCGTCTGCGCAGGTTAAAACGTTTTTCAATCAGCAGGCGGATCTCCGACCGGGGATCTTCCATATCGCCGAACACGATGGCTTTCTGCTTGCAGGCCAGTACACAAGCCGGAAGCTGTCCTTTGGCCAGCCGCTCTTCGCAGAAGTTGCACTTCTCCACGACGCCTTTGGTGCGCGTCGGAAAGTCCGGATTCATCTTCGCGATAAACGGCCGCGGATCGCGGAAGTTCATGCTGCGCGCGCCGTAAGGGCAGCCGGCCATGCACAGTCGGCAGCCGATGCAGCGGTGATAGTCCATCATCACAATGCCGTCGGGGCGCTTAAACGTCGCTTGCGTCGGGCAGACCCGGACGCAGGCCGGATTGGCGCAGTGATTGCACAGTACGGGGATCTTAAGCTTTTGAAGCGACTGACCCTGATACGGATGATCTTCCGCGGGAAACACGGAAGCGAAAGGCTCGGTCCAGATCCATTTGATTTCATCCTTGCGGTTGCCGAAGTTCGGCACATTGTGCACCGCGTGACAGGCTATGATGCAGTCGGTGCAGTCATTGCTGCATTTGGAGGCATCAATCGCCATGGCCCAGCGTTTGGCCGTCAGAGGTTTGGTGGATGCAGCATCCTGTCCCGGAATCCGGACATTTTCTTTGGCCCCGGCCGGAAGAACGGGGTACGTGATCAACGTCAAAGCGGACGCCCCGGCGATTTTCAAAAAGTCTCTGCGGTTCGTCGTCATTTCTTCACCTCTTCCGGAATGATATGGCAGCTGTAGCAGGTGGGTTTGGCGCCTACATAATTATGGCAGCGGTCGCAGAATTGCTCCTTGTTGCTGTGGCAGGCAAGGCAGGCGCCCGTCAGGCTTTTTTCGAATTTACGGCCGTCCTTGGCGGTGTATTCGCGCTGCCCTTCGCGGACAACCTCGTCGCGCCAGGCCTTGAGCATCTTCATATGGTCCGCGCGCATAAAGGCCTTGTCCTCCACGCATTTTTTACTTTCCAGCTTATTGATGACGGGCGTATCCAGACTGAGCACCGGCGCGGGAGATGATTTTCCCGCGCCGTACCAGAGAGGAAACGTGACCACAATCAGAAAGGTCACAAGCCCGAATAGAGTTAAGCCCCATTTTTTATTTTTCATACCTTCTACGTCTCAACCGAAAATCAATTTTGTCATTCCCGCGAAGGCGGGAATCCAGTTTATATTCTTTTCTGGACTCCCGCCTTCGTACCCTGCAGGGCACAAGCGGGAGTGACATGGTTTTGTTTCTTCACATCTGTTCAATTTCGTCCTATCCACGTCGCCATATTTTCACCCTCCTCCTGCCCCTCCCACTCGCACCCTTCAGGGTGTCAAGGGAGGAGAGATTATTCCATCATCCGCACTGTCCCCTCTCCCCTCGCGGGAGAGGGTCAGGGTGAGGGGGACTTTAAATTGGCTCACCTCGCAAATCCGTCGTTCTTTCATTCTCTCCCTTCATCACGAGGGCGTTGCCTAAAAGTTCATGAACACCCATGACGCTTACACCCGGCGCCCAGTAGTCCATGAGCGTCGAAAGCGTCGCCCGGTCGATGGCGCAGATGCAGCCCAGACGGTTGACGCCGTGCTTTTTCACCACCTCGCGGACGGCCATAGCTCTCGGCATGCCGCCGCGCATCCGCATTTCCATATTTTCATCGTTGCCCAGTCCCGCGCCTGCGCCGCAGCAGAAGGTTTTTTCGCGGATGGTGTCTTCGGCCATTTCATGAAAATGACGGCAGGTGTTTTCAATAATGTAACGGGGTTCTTCAAAAAGCCCCATGGCGCGGGCGGGATTGCACGAATCGTGAAACGTCAGTTTAATGTGGTTGTTGCGCCGCGAATCGAGTTTTAATTTGTTGTTGCGAATCAGATCCGCAGTGAACTCGACGATATGAACCATTTTGGAGGAACGGGCGTTTTCAAAGCGCGTTCCCGTAATGGGCGACACCGGCTCCTGTAGAAAATCGGCCGGACCGTTCATCGTATCCATGTACTGATGAATCACCCGCCACATATGCCCGCATTCGCCGCCCAGAATCCATTTGACGCCCAGGCGCTTCGCCTCGGCGTAAATCTTGGCGTTGAGCCGTTTGATCATCTCATGCGAGGTGAAGAGGCCGAAGTTGCCGCCTTCGGAAGCGTAGGTGCTGAAGGTATAGTTGAGTCCGATTTCGTGGAAGAGCATCATGTAGCCCATGCAGGTATACGTTCCCGGATCGGCAAAATAGTCGGCGGACGGCGTGACAAAGAGGATGTCCGCGCCTTTTTTATTGATCGGCACGTCTACGCGCACGCCCGTGCGGTCTTCAATATCGTCGGCCATAAATTCCAGCATATCCTTCATGCCGCCGGGTTGAATGCCCAGGTGGTTGCCGGTGCGAAAACAGTTGGCCGCCGGTTCCAGCGCCCAGTTGATGTTGCAGCCCACCAGGTTTAAAAGCTCGCGGCCGATCATGGTGATTTCCGCCTGGTCGATGCCGTAGGGGCAAAAAACCGAGCAGCGCCGGCATTCGGTGCACTGATAAAAATAGTAAAACCATTCTTTGAGAACATCCTCGGTCAGATCGCGTGCGCCGGCCAGTGTTCCGAAGCATCGTCCCGCCGTCGTGAAATAACGGCGGTACACCGAGCGAATCAGCTCGGCGCGCAATACCGGCATGTTTTTGGGATCGCCGGAGCCGATATAGAAATGGCACTTGTCCGCGCAGGCGCCGCAGCGTACGCAGATGTCCATGAACAGACGGAAGGAGCGGTACTTTTCCAAGCGTTCCTTCATACCGTCCAAAATGATTTGTTTCCAGTTTTCCGGCAGTTTCCAGTCGGCATCGGACGGCTGCCAGGCCCGCGGGTTGGACATGCCCAGCGCCGTCAAATTCTTTGCGGCGGCGCTGTAGCTCCAGGTGCCCGGACGGAAGTCGACGGGTGTTTTCATCCACTCCGTTTGGGGCGGTGTATATTGGATATTGAGAAGTTCATCCGGTTTGGGAATCTTGGCAAACGACATGGCTACTCCTTCTCCACCGGCAGACCGGACGCTTTCATTTTATCCCGGAACTCGTCTTCATATTCTTCATACGTGTGTACTTTCACCGGGCCGTTCCAGGGATTGATATGACGCCGGCTGCGGTTGTTGTTGATCATGTTGCGCGTGGGGCTCATAAAGATGCCGCCCAGATGCATCAGTTTGCTGAAAGGCAGCCAGGCGATCAGGACAAAGACGAGACTCAGGTGCATATAAAGGATGACGCTTGCGTCTTGAAGCGCAATCGGCGCAAACGTGACCCAGCCCATGGCCAGGGTTTTGATGCTGTTGAGGTCGACGGGAAAGAAATGCCGCATCAGAAGACCCGTTCCGGCAATTCCCGCAATCAAAAACAGGGCAAAATAATCGGTAAACAAAGAAATGTAACGCACTTGCGGAAGAATGACTCTTCGCAGAAAGAGAAAAGTCAGTCCCGCAAGCAGCGCCACATCGCTTATATAAAGCGCCGGAACACCAACTTCCAGAAAGCCGTCCAGCGCGGAAAGCCAGCTTACACACGGAAGAATCGGTTCCGTGAAAAAGCGCAGGTGCCGCAGGGCCACAACCAGCAGCGAGCCGTGAAACATCAGGCCGAAAAACCACAGCCATTTGGCGTCGCCGTAAACAGGGCGGCCGTCAATCATTTTTACGTCCGAATTCCGGAACAGTGAACGGAACAGGAAAATCTCACCGGCCATTCTCCCGATGACACTTGCTTTGCAGCAGGGGTTTTCCAGTGGATTGTTTTTAATCCAGGGCAGGCTTTTTTCCTGTCCGCAGGTGGTCGGGATGCGAAAAGGAACGGGGGTTTTCGCCCATTGGAAAATGCGGTAAACAAAACCGGCCAGGAAAACCATAAAAACGACATACGGCACAATCATCGTCAGGGCGTAACTTGCGGCAGAGCTTGCCGTCACGGCGTAAGCCGCAAGGGCAATCCCGCAAACAGCGATGACAGATAGCAGTAAATTCATCATAAATATCTCACTTGTCCGATGTTTCTTCCCACGACGGTTTCTCGCCGAAACGGATGATCGGTTTCTTCATGCCTTCCAGAGCGTTGACAATCAATTCGACCAGACCGCCGTAATAAAGACCGCTGCGTTCTTCAGCGTCGTAGTAGCCGATCAGGTCGCGGATGGCGCCCTTGCAGTTCGAACAGGGAGCGCAAACGTACTTGGGAACCTCCTGCGGTTCATTCTCAAAGGCGTTCAGGATCTGCAAAAATTTCTTGCGGGAACTGACCAGATTGCGCCAATCGGTAAAATTGTATCCCGACATGATGGCAAATCCGGACCCGCCGCCGCAGCAGTAATTTTCCACGCCGTGCGGCGTCATTTCACGGAACCGGGGCGCGATTTTTCTTAAAATTCTTCTTTGCGGCTCGACAATGCCCATGGCGCGGACAACATTGCAGGGATCATGCAGCGTAACGGGGAAATTATTTTTTTGCGGATTGAATTTCAGCTTTCCGCTCATCACGATGTTTTCCAGCGTAACCATCGCCGACTCCCGCGGCACATTCAAATCGCCCGTCAAAAGCCGGTCGGCAATGACCGTCAGCGCTTTGTGCGCATGGCCGCATTCGCCGATGACAATCTTTTTGACCTTAAGTCTGCGGGCAATGTCGGCATGCCTGGCGGCTACGCGGGAGAATTGAACGTCGTCGTACCACAGGCCGTAATTGACTGCGTCATAGCCTGCCGCTTCCGATGACATTGTCCACGAGATGCCCGCGGCCTGGAAGATTATCGCAAAGGCCCCGACGTTTTCCGGCCAGGCCAGCATCTCGCCGGCGTTGTGGATCAACAGGATATCCGCGCCTTCCACATCCCAGGGGATTTCCAGTTTATATCCGGTGATCTCTTCCATTTCTTCCTGGATGAATTCGACGCTGTCTTTGGCTGCCGGGGGGGTCATTCCGGTTGTGGAGCCGGACTTCAAATGTAAAACGGTTCCCTTCTCGTGGAGTTCCTTCGGGGCGATGCCCATCTCCTGCGAAAACAGCTTGCGCAGTTCATGATTGATAAGGCCGTTATCCACGCCGATGGGACAGACCGAAGCGCAGCGCCGGCAGAGCGTGCATCGATAAGAAAGTTCCGCCAGACGGGCGACCGTCTTCCAGTTCAGGTCGATATCCCCCGTCAGTTTGGCCGTGATTTTTCCTCCGGGCCGAAGATATTTTTTATAAATGCGGCGCAGAACTTCCGAGCGGAAAATCGGCCGGTAAATTTCCTGGCGTCCGCTCATCTCAAAAGCCGGACAGGCGTCCGAACAGGTCTGACACCGGGCACAGTGTTCCATCGACAGCATCAGCGGCTGCAAAAAGGTCCAGTTGTTTTCTTTTTCAAACAGTTTCTTCAAACCGGAAAGGAACTGGAGAACCAGCGCTTCCTCTTCTTCACGGCCGGCGGGTTTCGGGAGGCCGATGGCAATCGTGTCGTCGAGGGAGGCCTCGATGTCTTTAATCTTTTCGGGTTTGAGCGGCGTCGGCACGCTTAAATTAAAATCTTCATAAGGCGGAGGTAAAGGCGCCAGTTCACCCGGTTCGATACGGCACAGGCAATCGGTTGGGGCTGCAATGTCGGAGAGTTTCAGGATGGCTTTCATTTCAGCTCCTTTGGCGTCGAAGAGGCGATGTCCTGCCAGGTTTTTTCTCCGTCCGCTCCGATGTGCTTTGCGCTCCAGGTCGGCCGGTATTTTAAATTGCGCAATACGGCCGCTTCGATGGCATTGCCGGGCCGGCTGGGCCGGTCGTCCCACTTAACCTGATGGTACAAAAAGTATTTCATAAACATGTGCGACATGTGGGTGAGCGGTATATAGGCGGCCAGAAGCGAGGCCAGGACAATCGTCAGAGCGCCGAAAAGACTTTGTCCGGGCGCATAGGCGGGCATAAACGTTCCCGCCGTCAATAGCCCTGAAAGATAAAATTTCGCGCCGTCGAAAAACGGATCGCCCAGCGCCGCCGTCAGAAAAGCGCAGACAAAAAAAGCTAAAATAAAAATGATATTGAAATAATCTATCGGCGTGGCGTAGCGTTTCAGATCACGATCGGCCAGACGCCTGTACAAAAGCCCGAAAGACCCGATCACGCCTGCGACAATTCCGATCCAGCCGCAAACGAAGATCAGTCCGCCTATCAAGATTCTGAGGATTGCGCCTTCGGCAAACGCAGAAGGCGCCCATAATGACAAAACGGCGTCAATCAAAAGGAGGACGAAGGCGGCCAGCATCAAATACAGCCCCAGATGAAACGGAAAGGAAACCCGCCAGAGGCTTTTGTTTTCCTTCCACAGTCCCCGCAAAAGCAGGATTTCCGGCGTCATGTATTTAATCTCATTGACAGGCGACGTATGATAAGGAGATTTCCACCAATCTGTTTCTTCCATGTATGAGCCGCCGTAGACGGATCGCCTGGCATCTTCATGCTGCACCGGGTAAATCTCCCAGCGGACGTGCATAGGAAGCGTCAGTTGCCTGTAAACGCGGTAGGCAACCGCCGCAAGAAATACAGCCATACAAACATATGTAAAAATGTAAAATACCATAAACCGCACCGATGTCTTAGACTCAGCTTACCCCGAAAGAGCGGTCATGCCTCAGCTTTCAGAACAAGGCATGACCTTATCCGATTATACGCAACCCGTCGGCTTGGACAGCCCCGCCAGCTTGCAGGCTCCTTTTGCCGGTCCGGTCGGGAAAAGCTCATAGAGCTTCTTCATGTCGATCTTCAAATCCTTGCAGATTTTCCGGATCATCGGGGCGATGCCGAACTGCTGAAAATAATTCCTGAGATAGTTGATCACCATCCAGTGTTCTTCGGTTAATTTCCCTTCAATGTCTTCCACATGGGCGTAAGCTTCTGCGAATTCTTCGTTCCATTTGTCGAGTTCCTGCAGGAATCCGTCTTCATCCACTTCATACGTTTTACCGGCTAATTCAATTTGCGGCATGGTTAGTAACCTCCTGATTTAATCATTTTCTTTTAATCGTGACTTTCCTCTTTCTCCGAACCGGAAGATGTCCGATCCGTAGAGACTGCGGCAGTCTGGTTCATTTTCGACCGGCGATACGCTTGGGCTGCATCGATCATAGCACCCGCCCACTCGGGCGTTCCCAGAGCATGCAGGTGCGTAAAACCCGCCAGTATATTATTTTTGCACATTCCTTCTCTTCGGTTGCCGATACCGCCTCCGCGCAAAACATAGCAGGCGGTGCGGGTGTTGTAATCATCCTGCGTAACAATCCGGCAGTAATGAAATTCGTGCCCCATCAGCGTCCGGCCGACGGGAAAGAAGGGATTTTCCGAATCCACCGCCAGGGTTGTATATCCGTGACCCTGCGGCTTTTTCTCCAGACAAAACGTCGCCGGCAGCGCGCCGGCCATCGGATAATTCCGATCGCCGATGGTCAGAGATTCGCCCAGGTAGATGAATCCCCCGCATTCGGCATAAATCGGCAACCCCTGATCCGCCGCGGCTTTGACGGACTGTCGGAAAGAAATATTTTCAGAAAGCGCGCCGGCCTGCGTTTCCGGAAACCCGCCGCCGATATACAGGGCGTCGACTCCGGGCAGTGTTTTCCCGGCCAGAGCGCTGATTTCGACAATCTTCGCTCCCCGGTCGGTCAGGGCTTCGATATTATCCGAATAGTAAAACTGGAACGCCGCATCCCTGATGATGCCGATGGTAACGGGCTCCTCGAAAGTCCGGCCCGTTCGGGCCGGACCCGGGAAAGCATCGATCGTCCAGGCGGGCGCTTTGTGCGCCGCCTGAAGCAAACCGGAGAGATCCAGATAATCGGAAGCAATCGTTTGAGCTTTTTGGAGCGCCTGCTGAACGCGGTCGTGTTCCTGGGGAGGAATCAATCCCAGATGGCGCTGTACAAATGGCAGATCCGGCAGGCGCGGGACCACGCCGTAAACAGGCAAGCCGGTGGATTCTTCAATCGCCCGGCGAATCACGGACGCATGGCGTGTGCCGTTGACCCGGCTTAGAATCACGCCCTGAATATTGACGTCCCGATCCAGATGCTGGCAGCCCAGCACCATGGCCGCCGCCGTCCGGGTCACCTTGTCGCAGTCGACAACTAAAATAACCGGCGCGGCCAGCAGCTTGGCCAGTTCGGCCGTACTGTATTCACCGGCGCTGGTGACACCGTCGTAAAGGCCGCGGTTGCCTTCGATGATCGAGACACCGTCGCGTGAGGCATGGCGTGAAAAAGACCGGGCGACCTGGTCTGCGCCCATCAGATATGTGTCCAGATTATAGCAGGGACCGGACGCCGCCCGGGCCAGCCAGGCGGCGTCAATATAGTCCGGTCCCTTTTTGAAAGGGGCGACCGCGATGCCCTGTTGGCGCAGGGCGGCGATCATCGCCACCGAAAGGGTCGTTTTCCCCGCGCCGCCCCGCAAGGCGGCTATGACTAAACGCGGGCATGAACGGTTCATAATATGCTACCTAAATATCATACGGCCTTTATTCCTTCGGGAAAAATTCGGCCAGTATAAGGTAAGTCGAACTTCCGCTCGACCAGTATTTCAACACTTCCTCATCGAGGAGTTCTTTCACGGCATTCTGCACGGCATGACGATCCTCGGCAGGAAGCCATTTGGTGACATCCCGGATGTAAAACATCTTTTTGTCGCCCTTCGATTTTTCCCGAAACAGCTCTGTCACTTTCGCTTTCAGATCGTCGCTCATACATTACCTCCATTTAAACTGTGCGGATGTCCGGAACGTTTCCGTCGCCAGATCAAAGTCGTCAATGTGCTGGTCGGTGAACGGGATGCCCGTCAGGTAGAAGAATCGCTCCCAGCCTACGCGTTCAATCCACTCGCCGACGCGTTCATGTTTTTTCGCGTGACTGGCGTACACTTCGATGATGTTTTTAACGGCATCGACCACTTCCGGCCAGCGCGGCGGGTTGTTGGGCAAAAACGGAATGGCCAGCTTGGAAAACATCGGCTTGCTGCGGGCGTTGGAGACTTTACCGCCCACCCAGATGGAGATGCCGTCGTTGTCCGGATCGGCAATGGGCATGGCCGGGCAGACCGTGTAGCAGTTGCCGCAGTACATGCATTTCTCATCGTTGACGGTGACGGTTTTGTTTTTCATGTCGCCGCGGATGGCGCCCGTCGGACACGAAGCCACCGTGGACGGAATTTCACAGACGTTGGGAACGCGCGAGTTATCCGTTTTGGGCACGGTGCGGTGGATGCCTAAGATGGCGATATCCGAGCAGTGCACGGCGCCGCACATGTTCAGGCAGCAGGCCAGGGCGATGCGGACATGCGCCGGAAGTTTGGCCTGCACAAAGTGATCGTAAATTTCATCCATCAATGCTTTCACCGGGCCGGAAGCGTCCGTGGCCGGCGTGTGGCAGTGGACCCAGCCCTGGGTGTGAACGATGTTGGAGATGGAGTGTCCCGTGCCGCCGACGGGGTAGCCGCGTTTGGTCAGCTCGGCAATCAGCGGTTCGATTTTGTCTTTATCGTCCAGCAGAAATTCGATGTTGTGGCGGCTGGTAAAACGAAGGAAGCCTTCACAGTACTTCTCGGCGATGTCGCAGATTTCGCGGATATGATCCGTCGAAACAAGCCTTGGAGAGCCGGCGCGGATGCTGTAGAGCGCTTCGCCCGACTGCGAGACGTGCATGAGCACGCCCGGTTTTAAAATTTCATGGTAGAGCCATTTCCCGTAGTTTCTCGAAATAACGGGAGGCAACATGGTCTTGTAATCAGGGGGTCCGATATCGGTTCTTGCAGCCATTTTACTTTACCTCCTTTTTGATATCTTCCGGCCAGAAGAAGACGTAGGGATTGGATCTGGGCGCTTTAACCATCTGGGGGACGGCAGGAACGCCGATCGCCTTCAAAAACACCCGCATGCCTACGCGCTGAATCAATTCACCCAGACGTTCGCGCGATTTACCGAACTCGTCCCACCAGTCCTGAATGCGCTCGATCAGATCTTTCAATTCGTCATAAGGCGGTTCCAGTTTTATAAACGGAACGATCACCCAGGACAAAAGAGCGCCTTTCACGATGGGCGCTTTGCCGCCGACGAGAATGGACGCCCCCTTCTCTTTCCCCGGCCTCAGGGCTTTGGGCATGACATTAATGCAGTGCATGCAGCGGGTGCAGTCCTCATCGTAAATTTTGAGTTCCTTGCCGTTTAATTCCATGCAGCGCGTCGGGCACATATCGCAGACTTCCTTCTGGATGTTGATGGTCTCCGCATAAGCGGCAACTTCTTTCTGATCAACCTGAATATTGTCTCTCCAGGTGCCGATGATCGACAGATCGGAACGGGCGATGGATGCAACGCAGTCGTTGGCGCAGGCGGAAACTTTGATTTTAAACTTGTAGGGAAACATGGGACGGTGGATCTTGTCCTGATAGCTCATGGTGAGGTTGTAGCAGATATCGAGGCTGTCGATACAGGCCCATTCACAGCGCGCCGGTCCCACACAGGCGCTGGGGGTGCGAAGCGCCGAACCCGATCCGCCCAGGTCAAAGCCGGCATTGGAAAGATCGTCAAAGCAGGGCTGGAGATGATCCGTGGTGGTGCCCAGCAGAATGACGTCGCCCGTGGCGCCGTGCATGTTAGTCAAGCCGCTGCCGTGCTTGTCCCAGACGTCGCAGAGCTTGCGTAAAGCGTCCGTCTTGTAAAACCATCCCGTCGGATGATTGACCCGCATGGTGTGAAAAGCCTGAACATTCGGGAACAGATCGGGACGGTCCGAATAGCGTCCGATCACGCCTGCGCCGTAGCCCTTGACGCCGACGATGCCTCCGTGTTTCCAATGTCCGATTTTATCTTTATAAGAAAGTTCCAACTGGTCCAGAAGATCCTTGGCCATCGGACTCTTTTGAGCAGCTTCTTTCATATCCTTAACGAAGCTTGGCCATTTTCCTTTTTCCAGCTCGTCCAGTAAGGGTGTGTCTGATTTCGCCATGTTTATGCCTCCTTTTATGAATATTCTAAATATCTGGAACATGAACTTCATATTTAGAACACTATTCAGAACTTGAATAGTACACTTTTTATGAAGTATGTCAAGTTATTTTCAATTACACAAAAAAACCTTTTGTTTCATGAGATAATATTACATGAAAACGATGACTTGCATAACATGTCAAAGAAATAACTTAAGAGCACCCCTTAGCTGATTTGTTTTCGAACAGCGGCGCCTCTTACATAGACATGGCAAGAGGCGCCGCCGATGATTTTAAACGCCTCCCAGATTGTCAATGACCGGCGGGAAAGAATGTATAACTCACCCACACCAGCGCAACCAGAAGCACGACGCCGAGAATAAGGCTCCAGGCGATCAGTTTCTTTTCGATGGGCAAGAGGGGTTCATATTCCATTTTTTCCATTTCATCTTTGATTTTGACTTCGTCCATATTTCAACTCCTTTTAAGTTTTTATTGAACGAGCGGAGGCACGACACCATGGAAGAATATCCATGATATCAAAAGCCCAACCCAGATTATGAAACCGAACAGCGCGATAACATAAACCAGCATCAGCTTTCCGATGCCCTCTTCCCAGAGCTTCTTGAAATTGGAAGCCAGACCGATGGAGAAGAACGTTAAAGCAAAAAAGAGTTTCCGAAAGACATCGGTTTCCGAAGCCGAAATTTTTATTTGCGACTTAACGTCCGGCCAGTTGAGACCGATGATCAGCATGATCAGGAACGTCACAAAATATCCGATGACAAATTTGGGAAAGCGGTCCCATATTTCTCCGGCCCTTGCTTTTTCGCCTTCCTTCGGATTGATCTTGGTTGTCCAGATTACAGCCAGAACGAAAGCCCAGATGCCGATAAAAATATCGATGAAGATTTTGACGGTTGTAGCCGCGCCGACCACCCACCCCGGTTGATAGTTGATGCCTTGAGCGGCGTTTTTCGCGTAAATCAGCGATTCAACGATCTGGCCGCTGGCTACCGCGGCGCCGTCGGTTTTAACTGCAAGCCCCATCCAGGCCCCGGCAACGAGAGGCTGGTTGGAAAGAATTTCCGCGGCCAAAAAAGGCAGAATAATCAGCTCGACCACCGCGAATATGACAACGAGAGACGAAACCATGATCGGAACGATCGGACGGGCGCGAATCGCGCCGCCTGTGGCGATGGCTGCGGAAACACCGCAGATGGAGATACCGGAAGCCAGAGGCGCCGCCCATTCCCGGTTGAACTTAAAAAATTTCCTGGCAATCAGATATACAACCGCCCAGTAAATCAGGTACGCCTCAATGATGGCGCAAAGTCCGCGGAACATCATGGAGGTCGCAAGCCCCAGTTGCTCGGCGGATTTCACGCCAAGCCCGACGCCCATGATGACGATGGCTGTCTTGATAAACCATTCCGCTCTGGCCGCTTCCTTGAGCGATTCGGCGAATTTCGGCATGAAGTTGCCGATGAACAGTCCCACCAGCAAAGCCAGAATCAATCCCGCCTCGCCTGTCAGCTTCAGCGACCAGTCCAGATTGAATTTTTTCAGCTCCGCGGGTGTCTGCGCGGCGATTACGGCGTAATGGCCGATGATGGTGCAGGCATAGGTCAGCCAGAAGATGATCGTGAAGGCATAAATGAATTTCAGTAAATTGTAACCCAGCGCTCTTGCGCCGACCAGAAGAATGGCCATGACCGCCAGGTACGTCAAAATAATCGAAGCAATCGGGTTGAGACCCGCGTAGGCTTTGGACGCGGGCGCGATACACTTGGTAAATTGCATCCACACTTTCGGTGTGACGGCCCATCCCAAAAGATCAAGGCCGATCAGCGATCCCATTGAAAGAAGAAAAATAAATAAGCCCAGCCACACCGACCACCAATCTTCGGTCTTGAACAGATTGTGTTGACCTCCCATAGAGACCTCCTTTTATTTAGTCCGGTTGTAAAAATTTATCTAAATATCAGCCATTCCCGTTGTAGCTTATTTTAAAATAATTTTTAAACTCAGGCCTTCGTTGCGGAAGTCACACGTGGCTCCGGAGCTATCCATTTCAGGTGCGGTAAGGTAATGGAACAAGTCGGTTTCTGGCAGAGTGAAGGAAGGAAAATTCGGCAGAAAAAGAGCAAAACAGCCGGCGCGGAATCGTGGAAAGATATCTTACCGCATGTTATTGTCTCGAGGAACGTCATGGAACACTCCCCCCAAGAGCATAAAGATCACTGTTTCGTATCTTAACCGGGGCATTCTCTATCTGGTTAAGAACGATACGAAAATCTCTTATATAAGTCAAGGAAATATCCTTTTTTTCAATTGTTTGCCCGGACATTATTTCTTGCAAAAGCGCCGGGGCTGTTCTAATCCATTTTTTATAAAGACCTGGGATGTGAATCTTTATGCCGTCAAAGAACAAAATATGCGAACAGATGCCCTGCGCCCTGCTCTGGGATGAATCCTTTCTGTGGGGTCTGATGGCCTGGCGGGCGCTTACCCAAGCCGGGGTGCCGTTTGATCTTGTCCGTTCGGAAGACATCCGGACGGGAAAACTTTCGGACTATGCCATGATCTTCGTTCCCGGCGGCTGGGCAAAAGCCAAGGTTCGCACTCTAGGAAAAAAGGGTCAGATGGAAATTCGCCGTTTTGTCCAAACCGGCGGAAGCTATCTTGGAATTTGCGGTGGCGCCGGATTGGCCACAGACAGCCATCTGGGGCTTCTGCCGGTCTATCGAACCCCCAATGTCGATCGTGTGCCCAGTTTCAGCGGCCCGATCAGCCTTACACTTTCCGATCACCCGGTATGGGAAAATATTGAGACGCCTGTATTTCATGCCTGGTGGCCCCCGCAGCTTCATACCGACGGCTTTGACGATTTTCATATTCTGGCCCGATACGGCAATGCTCATCCGGACGCGCTGAGCGCCGATATCCGCGTGGAAGACGGATGCAACAAAGGTTGGCCCGCGCTGGAAAAAAAATATGGGATTTTTTTGGACCCCGAACGGTTGAAGGACAAGCCCGCCGTTGTGGAAGGCATATATGGCCGGGGAAAAGTTATTCTGTCGCTGGTGCATTTCGATACGCCCGGCGACCCCGGCGGGAGGCTGGCATTACAAAATCTATGGCGTTACTTAATAAAGAATGTCGATGAGAATTTGCAGCTTAATTCCCCGTCACAGTCAAATTCTTTTTACGCCTGTGACAACCACTCGCTTACGGCCACTCTGAACGACATCCTTAACGCCGTCGACCACTTGATCGCCTGTGGAGAACGACATCTTCTGTGGCATCGCCGCAACGCCCTGCTTTTGCAATGGCGCCGCGGCATACGTGGCATGGAGTACTCAACTCTTGCGTCTATGACCGGAGAAATAGGGACACGTCTTGGCGGCAAACAGCCAGATAATGTCCACCCCAAAGACTCCGGTTCTTTATCCGATCCGGTGCAATTGAAGCGGAATCTGGAATGTATCAGAGAACTGCTGTTGCCCTTTGCGGAGAACGCGGCGGAGCTGCTGCGCCTTGAACAGATAATGCTCGCAGACACGTCCGCAACACATAAGACGTGTCAGAACGAAAAAATCAACTGCTTGCGCCAGGACCTCTTCGGTTCGGCAAGACATTTTGGCGGCCGGTTCAAGCCCCTCATCGATGCGATTGATCGTCTGTTGTATCAACTGCTCAGACCAATTCAGGTTGGCTAGTTTTTCTGTGATCTCAGGCGGCGTGTTTTTTCACCCATGCAACGTATTTGTTCATCCAGGTCTGCAGAAACTGTTTGCTGTCTGCTCCGATGTTTCCGTCTTTGTCAAACAATCCTTCTTTTGCCTGGATAAATGCTTCAGGCTGGGCAAGTGCCGGCACGTCCAGAAAAACAAGCACATTTCGCAAATGTTGCTGGGCCATTGCCGTTCCGATAACGCCGATTGATGCGCCGATCACACCGGCCGGTTTTCCCGCCCAGGCATTTTGGCCGTAAGGTCGCGAACCCTGATCGAGCGCGTTCTTGAGTACGCCGGGAATCGAACGGTTGTATTCAGGCGTCACAAATAGAAGGCCCTGCGCATTCTTGATTTCGCTCTTCAACCGCTTGACAGACTCGGCCTGGTTTGCATCGTCGTCCTGGTTGTAAAGCGGCAGATCGCTGATCTGTATTTGCTGAAAAGAAAATTCCGGAGGCGCCAACTTTATTATTGCGTCAGCCAGTTTACGATTGAATGAATCCTTACGAAGGCTTCCAACAATTACTGCAATTTGATATTTTTCCATGTTGTCCTCCACCGGTAAGGTAAAATATATGTTTCCTCTCGACCGCTTTTGTTATTCGCATCAAGCGTCAGGTTAAATTATACAGTTTCTGTTCCGAATTGCAATCCGCATAGAACAGTAGGCGCTGTCATTTCCTCAGGGCATCTTGTATCTTGTCGGTCAGGCTTTTGATCTCGAAAGGCTTTTGCAGGAAATGCATGCCTTCGTCGAGCGCGCCCTGATCGGCAATCACATTTGCCGGATAGCCGGACATAAAAATGTACTTGATGTCCGGATAGAAAGACTGGATTTGCTTGACCAGTTCGCTGCCGTTCATTTCAGGCATAACGACATCGCTTAAAAGCAGATCGATTTCCGACAGATGTTCTCTGGCCATACGGATCGCTTCTCCCGGTGTGATGGCCGCCAGAACGGTGTACCCACGGATTTCAAGCATTTGCTTGGTCATATCCAGTATCGCCGGCTCATCCTCCACCAGCAGAATGACTTCACTGCCCCGATGCGATAAGTCCGCCGGCTTCTCCTTTTGCTGGACAGTCGTCTTGCCTGCATGGCGCGGCATATAGATTTTAAAGGTGGTACCCCGCCCCGGCTCGCTATAAACGTTGATGTAACCATTATTCTGTTTCACAATGCCGTAGACCGTGGACAATCCCAGTCCGGTTCCCTGTCCAATGTCTTTGGTCGTAAAAAACGGTTCAAAGATTCTGGCCTGCGTTTCCTTGTCCATACCGCAGCCGTTGTCACTGACGGTCAGAAGCGCATAATCTCCCGGAATGGCGCCCTCGTGATAATCGCAGTATTCCATATCAAAAACCGCGACTCCCGTTTCGATGGTCACCTTACCTACGCCCTTGATGGCGTCGCGGGCATTGACGCACAGATTGGCCAGAATCTGATCGATCTGGGTCGGATCGATCTTCACAGGCCATACGGCCTTGCCCGGAATCCAGACAAGATCAATATCTTCGCCGATAAGCCGCCGCAGCATTTTGAGGATGCCTTCCACTGTCTCGTTGAGATCGAGAACCTTCGGTGTGATCGTCTGCTTGCGGGCAAAGGCCAGCAACTGACGGGTCAGGGATGCAGACCTTGTGGCTGCATGCAGAATATCATGCAATAATTTATTCAGGGGTCCGGACGCCTCTCCGGTCGTCAGAGCCATTTCCGTATTCCCGATGATCACACTGAGCATGTTGTTGAAATCATGGGCGACGCCTCCTGCCAGTTGTCCTACGGATTCCATCTTCTGCGCCTGTAAAAGCTGAGTCTCCAGTTGCTTCCTGCCGCTTAAATCAACGAGCGATACAATGCTTTGATTCGTACCCGGAATCAGGGCAACATTCGTGATCAGGTGCAGGGTCTCCCCTTTGCGATTAATCCCCCGGAATTCATAAGTCAGCGGCACGGATGAAGGATTTTGCCTGCGTATTTGCATATAGGCTTCCACATGCTCCAGATCATCTTTATGAATGAAAGCCGGCCAGCTCATCTTTCCTTCCACTTCTTGTTTCGAATAGCCGCTCAGTTCGGTGAAATTGTTATTCGCCGTGAGGATCTTCGAATCTTCGTCGACAATAATATTTGCCGTTCCGGTACTTTCAAAGATGGTTCTGTAGTGTTCTTCGCTTTCCCTGATTCTCTGATAAGAAACGGCATTCTTGATGCTGATGCCGATCTGCGGGGCAATACCCGTCAGCAGATTGATTTCCGTCTGGCCCAGCGGTTTTTTGGTCTGGACATTATCCACCATGAGGATGCCTATGGATTCCCCTTTATAGACAATGGGAACGCAGATGAAGGACTGGATGCCCATGTCGCGAACAAAATTCCGGGTCTTGGGTGACAGATCTTTTTCGATGGCTGATACGTCATTGACCAGAATAGGTTTCTGTTTTTTAAAAGCTTCTACAGCCGCACCTTTGGAGCGAGGATTGTCCAGATGAAATTTTGTTTTCTCCAGGTAGGCCTCATCTTTGGGGTTGTACCCGCAGCCGACTGAATAAACGAGTAGATTCCTTTGTTCGTTGGCCAGCATGATCATGCCCCGGTCAAAATCCAGCCTTGTAATCAGCGATGTCATGGTATGCTCAAGGAGCTTGTCAACTTCGGTAATGATAGCAGCGGCCTGTCCGATTTCCTGAATCAGAAGGGCTTCGTTATACCGGCTGTTGATCTGATCCATGAGGAGATCTGATGCATCAGCCTGATTGTCGATAATCGATAACAGTTCCTTTTTTTCAAGATGCTCGACCTGCAGCGTGAGCCCGATGAGAAGGATTACATAGGAGAAGATCAAACCATCCCAGTAGTATGTTTTAACAAAACTCAGCGCAACCAAACAAAGAATCAGACCGATAATTGCATAGATATTGCGGAACTGTTTCCACATCATGGAGGCGGTTTTTTGCCAGGAAATAATGTACTGACAGCAGTCCCCGCCTTTGTGGACGCAAACAGGGTGTTCGATGGTCGCCAGTTTATTGGTGGATATTTTTGCCAGGGCCTCCAACGCGCCCAGCCGGTTGGCACACTGGTAATACTTTTCTTCCACTCCCGGCTCTAAAGTAACTTTTGCTTCAACCTTACTCGGCCCGATTACCCGGGTTGTCAAAACAGCCGACCGGCTGAGACGGCCGTTGACTTTTTCCAAAACACTGTAGGCCATTGCCGGATTCATGAATCCCAGTATATACTTGCCAACGGCGCCGGAAGCATGAGATGTTACTGCAAAACGCCCCACCTTCCTGGATAAGTCCGGATCATGCGTCACCTGCTGAAGGATTTCATGAAAACGATCCACCTCTGTCTGGGTCAGCCAGTGGCCTTCATCATCAAGCTGGAATGTTTCGATCCCGGCAAATTTCAACAAGGGACCTATTTCAATATCGGGGTAGAATCTTTTCAGATATTCCACATAACTCTTGATAATCCTGCTGCTGTAATACTGCTTTTCTTTCATCATGTCTCTTTGAATTTTTTAATGATAAGTCTAAAGATAAACTTAATTCTGAACTTTATATTTTCCATCATGTATTCGCTGTATTCGCGGCCGTAGTGGGCGTCTAAGAGCCAGAGATTGTACTTTTTTTCCGAAATAGAAACATTTTGTGCTTTGAAATATTCAGACGGATAAATCAGAACCGGTATCTGATCCATCCTGTAAACATCGGCCACCTGGGATATGGCCGCAGACAAAACGGGCCAGGGCAAACCTGCCGCGTCGGTGATCAGAATTTTAAGTCCGTTTAAGAAGTCTGAAAGATTGAGGCCGACATTCGACCGGTTAACAATCATGACAGCTTTCAATCTCCCGTTTTGTTTGAGCGACATACTCCTGCATGTTCTGAGGAACCCGTGTCGGGCATACAGATCCGAAAGAGAACTTCCAGCATCTCCCTCTTTGTCCAGGCTCAATACATCCAGAAGAAGGCCGTTGGATGTGTTCCGATAAAATCGGCCCAGTTCTTCAAGGTCGGCAGGTTCACATTCCCTAAGCGTCCACCCTTCAGGCAAGGACTTGCGCTGGCTGTATGTCGGATAATTGAAATAGGAAAACAGTTCAAGAGAACAGGCCCGCGGGTTTTTAAAATGCCGGGCGAAACCCCCGAAAAAATAATCGGGAAATCGATTCTCCGGCCGGTAATAAAACATGAGATAGTCCATCTCGATGGAAGGCATTCGATAGAAACCGCTGAAATAATGCATAATATTTTTCAGAACCTGCAGACCGGTTCTCTTTTTGTTGAGAGGCCTGGCGGCAAGGTGGTGAACCATCCAGGTCCGCCTGTAGGCTCGCACTATGGAAGCGTGACCGTAAATCCGTCCATTTCGCTGATATGTTAACTGAGCGATGATTTCCGGATTATCGCGATAAAGCCTCAGATAGATTTCTTTCATCGCCTCCCGGTTGGCATGAACCGTGTTATATTTCTTTGGATAAATGAAACCGCTGTCGAAGAGAAATTCCCACAACTGATCCGTATCGACTGCCTCGGCAACGTGGACGCCGGGGTCAACAATGTTCATCAAAATATGACTCAGCCGGTTATAAGCAACGACATCCATATCCAGGATGGTAAAACTGTACTGGATCAAATTCTTTTTTACGGCGCGCCGGTAAAGAACTTGAGCTTGGCATGATATCTTTAACGCGCCTGAAAAGTTCATTGTCAGATGAGGGATGATAATGCCCACCATCAGGACATCCTCATCGGCTTCCAAATCAACAGAAAAGCCGGAAGTGGAGAGGTCTCTAATGTCCAATTGAATATTTTTGCGAATCAATGGATGTTCGAAGGTGATATTCGGTACGGGACTAACGGAAACACGGGGGCTGCGCCATTTTTTCTTTAAAAAACGGCTCATCTGGTTGACCTTCGGGGCAAACACGATATCCCGGACATCCTGGTCTGACGTTTGCCGAATACACCGGCAGGATGCCGAAAAAACCATTTGGCCATTCCGGTAAAGATTGATGATGGATGTGCGGTCTGCATTAAACCATCGGAACGAGCCGGTCCCATCCGGCGCAACCTTAATGGTAAAGGCGCGGGAACTGAAATCCGTCAACATCCCCTGGGCCTGAAATCCGTCCTGCACCAGCGTGGCCTGTATGCCCTGGCAATCAAAGTGTCTGGCCTGCCGCTTCCCGAGAATATACGCCTTTGGGGGCATATCAATGGTAAAACGGTCCTGCTGAATGTTTCTGAACTTGGCCGGTATAAGAAACATGGTGAGGCCGTCCGTCAGGATGATATCCAGAAGGTGCGCCCCTTCCACGCACTGGCGGTTTTGCTCCGGCCATGTGCAGGACATCGATTTGTCGCCGCAGGGAAGCGGATAGGCTTCGACGAGAAGCTCCTCCCTGTGACGGGGGTGACGGATGCGAACCCGGACCGTGCCGTCCATGAAGTGGATGCGATTCCACAGATTGATGAGCTGGCGCTGTTTGATGATTTTTTTAGAATCAAGATTTCGAATCAGGTTATGATTCTGGAAATAGGCCGGAACGGTAACCGGAACGGGATCGGGATTTGAGAAAACCTCTCCTACTATCTTCGGTCTTTGCTGGTTCATGGGGCAGCCTCCTGATTGCAATCTCAACACCTAAGGCTTCCGGATAAATTTCAAAATCAACAAAGCACCCTCCTTAGGCTTTTCAAATTGTATGGCATGACCACTGTTTAACGCTGTGAGCTGATTGACCGACTTGCCGGAAAATAACTGTTCCAGAAATCGTGTAACTTTCCTGTTGTCTGCAATACGATCCTGTTCCGCCATTATCGCTAGAACAGGAAGATGATCCGTTAGTTTAACTGAGCAGGACATCTCCTGAATCTCTTCCATAATCTTCAGGGATTTAAAAGTAATGGACGTCGTTTTGAGCCGATCGTTTTCAATGAAATCAATCCAGGACTCGGTCAGGGTAAAATCGATGGCTTCCATGGGTATGGGTACGCAGGCAAGATTGCGTTCGGGCTTGAGTTTGAAAGCGGCAATCATCTGCATGATCGTTTTCTCGGTGGCCCTTAAAGAGGCCCGGAACCGCTCATTCCAGAAAAAACCGGGTGCAAGGAAA
The DNA here is from genome assembly GCA_963682105.1 of Smithellaceae bacterium. Classification (GTDB taxonomy): domain Bacteria; phylum Desulfobacterota; class Syntrophia; order Syntrophales; family Smithellaceae; genus UBA8904. The sequence goes on along the minus strand of OY821638.1, from coordinate 3,130,543 downwards.
ATCAGGTTCGAGAGGACGTCGCTCGTTTTCGACGCGGCCAAAGCAGCGTACTGCGCCCCCTGTCCCCAGCCGGCAAGGTGAATCCTCTTAAAAGATTTCTTCAGGAATTCAATGTGCTCGATAACATCTTCAATCACGGCGATTACGGAGCCCAGGTCGCCCCGCATGTCGTTCAGACCAAAACCCCGCTGATCGACGGCGATGACGGTCATGTCCGGCAACATGGAACGAAGCTGGATTGCCAGCGGCGCCTGCCAGCCCGAATGACTCATCCCCCCTTGCAGCATCAGCAATACATCCTCGCCTTCCGGAGGGCCCCACTGCCGATAATGAACCTGATACCGGTCGGACATCTCAAGGGAACGGATATCGGGCGATCCGTCATCCGGCATCCGGAATGTCCGGTGCTGCATGCCAAAGCCGGAACACCAGTTTTCCACAGGCACAACCTTAGAGCCCTGAACGGTTTTCAGATGGTAGGGCCTGCGCAAATCCAGAAGCCCGCCGCGTCCGAACGTTAATGTCGGCTGGATAGGCTCCCGTTCCACCAGGTAATTCCCGAAAGCCCCTTCATGCGCCACAAGGTTTTCTCCCGCCGCAGCGGAGACGACCAATGCAGCCCTTGTCAGCAGAGACGTCTCACCGACATGACAGCCGATAATCACCGGCCATCCCAGATCCTTCACCTTGTTGATCATCCTCATCGCCCGGAGAAGGCCGCCCACACGCGAGACCTTGATGTTGGCGATGAATCGTCCCGGCGCGTCCGAAAAAAGGCGCAGATCATCCAGCATGCACAGACTTTCATCCAGGATGACGGGAAGGCCTGTAGCCGTGCTGAAACGGCTGATATCTTCGACATCCTTCGCCCGGACCGGCTCTTCGACGGCATAAATCCGCGAAGTTCCCAGCGCCCGGACAAAGTCAATGGCTTCGTCACACTGGTTTTTCCATAAATTATTGGCATCCAGACGAATCCTCGGAAGGGAAATCCGGTGCTGTGCGGATAAGGATTCCAGCATATCGAGTTTTTCTTTGTCCCGATCCAGATTGCCATTTATCTTGATTTTGAAATCCTGAAGTCCACGGATCAGGTATTGCTCAACCAGGGCCGCAAATTTCCAGCCTGTGTCGTCCCCCAGAACCGCAGAGTACCGGCCATGGTGCGTGTTTCCATTCAGTCCCAGCAGTTTTTCAACCGCACAGCCCTCTTCCCGGGCCATCAAGTCAAGAACCGCCATTTCCACAGCGCACCACGCTGATGGATATTGATCTATGATTTTTTCATGGGAGGATACCCACTGCTGAAGATCTTCGAGTGTAGAAAAATTGATCGGGGCCGAGGAAAAATATTCCCTGAGCCATGCAAGGCTGGAATCAAGATCATCACCAGCCACATAAGCTCTGGGGCAACCTTCGCCGTATCCTTTTTGTTCCTGCCTTTCAGCCTGAACCCAGATGCTTTCTCCTTCGCTCCTCGTCGCTGCGGCATGACGGACTTTGGCTTTCAGGATCAACTTCAGCGGCTCTGCTTTGATCAGGAGGTGCTGCTTTGTCAAGGTCAAGCCTTTTTACCCTCTTTTTAATCACTTCCCCAGTGTGCATATAATCAGAGCGAGCCTGAAAGTCAATGAAAGAATGAATAAAAAGAAAAGAATAGCCACTGGTTGCTACCCCTTGTCCCGAAAATCATGAGATGCAGCACAAAATTAAGGCAAAAGTCGTGTCGGGATTATTTACAAAACGCATGTTTGATATAAATATTAATAAAATGTTTATTATATCTGATATTTACAATTATGCAGCTCGAAACTTGGTGATTTGTGCTCATGTTTTCTTAACGATTTTAATGTCGGAATACTTTACAAGTTTTGATGATTTAAAAGTTCCGGTAAAGCCCGGAGGTAAAAGTAAATAAAATAGTACTACAATATCAATATGTTAGACTAAATATTCGTCCAATACAATGTTCGGCACATTATTTGCCTATGATGTATAACATAGTATGACAGCATATCGGGTACCAAACCTATCAAAACAGGTTGGGATAGTAATTGGCATCATCAAGGCGGGATAGTGACGCAGACATGAACGATGGCGAAGTTTGTCATATCAGCACTTATTTACGGAAGTATCGCTATCCTGACGCCCGACCCTTAAGGAGGTTTGGTTTGCGGAAACGGCGTGAAATATGGATGACAAACCGGTTTCTTTACACGGAAAGGTAAGGTTGCAATGATGAGTACGCAAGAGGACATCATCGTGAAGGAGCTTGAAAAAAATCCCAACATTCACATCACAGATCTGGAAAACAAGACAGGGTTGCCCATTGGCGAAGTATGCAAGATACGTTATTTCTGGAAACGGGAAAGGAAACGGGAGGAGAAAAGGCATGACGTTCATCAGTGCATAAGCAAAATCAAATTTCGATAACAGATAAAAAAACAGGTTCAAGGAATTCAAAGCTGCATGTCAATAAAAAGCCCCTCTCTGAAAGATCAGACAGGGGCTTTTACATTTGCTTCAGCGGAAAAAATTAGAGAATTTCAATGGCCGTGGCCAGAGACACGCCGCCGCCGCCGCAGATAGTGGCCAGTCCGAGGGACTTGCCGCGTTTTTTCATGGCATGAATGAGCGTCACCATAATGCGGCTTCCCGTAGATCCCACCGGATGTCCCAGACCGATGCCGCTGCCGTTGACATTGGTAATCTCCCGTTTCAATCCCAGTTCTTTTTCGCAGCCGATATACTGACCGGCAAAGGCTTCGTTGAGTTCAATCAACTCGAAAGCATCCATGGAAAGAGCCGGGTCTCTTTTGAGCAGATCTTTAACGGCCGGAACCGGGCTTAAGCCCATGACGGACGGATGGCAAGCGCCCATGCCGGTGGAGCGTATTCTGGCAATCGGCTTCAAGCCAAGTTCCTTTGCTTTTTCCGCGGACATGATGATCATGGCGGATGCGCCGTCGTTGAGGCCCGAGGCATTGCCGGCTGTGACTTTACCGGTTTTGGGAATGAACGCCGGAGGCAGAGCCTTGAGCTGATCCATCGTCAGACCGTGACGGTAATGCTCGTCTTTGTCAAAGATGATGGGCGGCTTGCCTTTTTTCTGCGGGATCTCAATCGGCACGATCTCTTCTTTGAAGTCGCCTTCTTTGGTTGCACGTTCGACGTTGTTATGGCTGCGCAGGGCGACTTCATCCATTTCCTCGCGGCTGATGTTTAAAAGCTGGGCAATAAGTTCCGTGGTATGACCCATAATGTAAGGTTTGCCTTTCAAACTCTCAAAAGGCTGGCCCGATTTGAGAGGACCGTCGTCGGACAGTGGCATGACATGCGAGCCGCAGTGCAGTCCGCGAATCATGGAATCAATCAGAACATTGTCCTGGAGCCGGCAACCCCAGCGCGCATCAAAACTGACATAGGGCGTGCCGGACATATGCTCAACGCCACCCGCCAGAATAACATCGGCCATGCCGGCCTTGATCATGGCTGCGCCGCTGACGACGGCTTCCATTCCCGAAATGCACACACGATTGATGGTCACAGCAGGCGAGCTGTCAGGAATGCCGGCCAGAAGAGCGCCCACGCGGGCAACATTCAGCGTATTACAGGATTCCAGACAGCATCCGAATCTGACGTCATTGATGATAGCCGGATCTATTCCGGCGCGTTTGACGGCTTCTTTCATGACGACTGCGGCAATACGGGCGCCGATCATGTCCTTTAATGTTCCGCCGAATGTCCCGATCGCCGTCCTGCACGCTGAAACAATTACAACATCTTTCATATAGTCTCCTTTTTAGTCTGATTTTTCAGAGAGATTTTCTCTCCGGTACAAGCAATGCCGTCTTCCCCAGATGCCTGCAGTTTTACATCGTCCGACTCGCCGCCGTTGTTGTCGTACAAATTATTCCATATAAAACATACGTATGTATGTCAATGACAGATATATTCTTTGCTAATCAATTACTTGTTCAATTTTTCGGGTATTAATCCCAAAGATTTACAACTGTCCTGCCCCGATGGCGTCCCGCTTTGATTTTGTCGAGTTCATCCACGACGCCGCCCAGCGAAACTTCCGAAGCAAGCTTTTCCAGCCAGGAAAATTTCCATTTGCCGGCAATCATGTCCCAGGCTCTCTGGCGCAAGGACATGGGACAATTCTGCGAATCGATGCCGAACAGGGTCACACCGCGCAAGATAAAAGGAAACACCGTTAAGTGGAGATCCGGCGAGATGACGTTGCCGCAGCAGGTGATGGCGCCGTACCCGCGGATCGACCGGACGGCCGACGACAGCACGTCGCCGCCCAGCGTATCGACGCATTTGGTCCACCGTTCTTTCAGAAGCGGGCGCCCGCTTGCATCAATGAGATCGGCGGGCTCAATGACCTGCCTGGCGCCGATTCCCGTCAGAAATTCTCGCTCATCCTGAAGGCTGTTGAGCGCCGTCACGGAATAGCCCGAGTGGGCCAGAATGGAAACCGCAATGCTTCCCACGCCGCCGCTGGCGCCCGTGACCAGAATCTCATCCGCCGGGTCCATACCAAAGTCGACCAGACGCAAAATGGACAAAGCGGCCGTAAAACCCGCCGTGCCGAAAACCATGCTTTCGCGTAGCGACAGCCCCGCCGGTTTTCGGACAACCCATGAAGCCGGAACCCGAATATACTGCCCCAAACCTCCGGATGTGTTCATCCCCAGGTCATAGCTGGTTACAATCACCTCATCGCCTTGCTTGAAGTCCTTCACGCTGCTTTCTTCGACAATACCCGCCGCATCGATTCCGGGCGTGTGAGGGTATTTTCTGGTCACGCCCCGGTTCCCGATGGAAGACAGCATGTCCTTGTAATTCAGAGATGAATACATCACTTTGACCAGAACATCCCCCGCCGGAAGCTGTTCGGTCGATAATTCTTCAATGGCCCTTTCAAACTGTTTTTCCGCCGCTTCTCTGACCATCAACCCTTTGTACGCTTTGTTTCCCATGATGACCTCCCTGGGTGTTTAAGTTTTAAGATGATCTGCCGTTAACCGCTTTTGAACAACGGCTGCAACATATTCGGCCCAAAGACTGTATGCAGATTCTCCGGGGTGAAAGCCGTCATCCGCCATTAATGTTTTGTCCGGTGAAAAATTGATCCCGACAAACTCGCATTCCCTGTAACGATGCGCGAGTTTTTTCAGCGCGACATTAAATTCCTTTGCCCGCATGCCGAAATACCATCGCAACGGTTGAGGCAAGGCGGGAAAAAGATGCATGGGAGGAACACCGGATAGAATGATATGGCTCAGGCGGAACCTGGAGATGAGCGTTTCAATGATTTGACTTTGATGATCAATCCATTTTCCGACTCCTGTTCCATGCGTGACATCGTTTACGCCGATGGACGTCACCACAACGTTAAAAGCTTCCGGCGACAACTTATTCAGCTCCGCCAGCGTATCTTTTGCTTTGTGACCCGTTTGCGCGATCAGTTTCCAGGACACCTGAAAACCCGCGCCCAGTTTGGAGACGAGCTGGCCCGCAAGAGCCTGCCTCTGGGTCGCCACACCGACACCCGCAGCCGCAGAATCCCCAAGAATCAATAGATTCAACGAGCGACCCGAGCCGGAAATTCCGCTTCGTTCGCCCGATGGTTCAGGCAATCTCGGCGTCACGCGTTTGACATAGAGCGCCTGCGCAATTAACAGAGGTGAAAGTCCGATCGCCGCAAGTTGATATCCCATTTATTTATCCTCTCAATTCATGAATGGTACTCCAATTTCCTGAAAATGAAAAGAGGCGAGCCCCGGCAACAAGTTCGTGAAAAAATTTAATCAGTATATAATCAGGAACGGCACGGCTTGTTGATGATAGAGGCCGGGAATACTTTAAGAGACCGGGGCACTCCGAGGCGGGAGCAGCCGGTGGGCTGTCTGCACCCGCCTCGGAGGAGGTAAAGGAAAGGGGGCTTTATATCACTGTGCTACTGTATAGATTTCGCGAATGCGTTTTTTATCGGTCTTGCCGACGCTCGTTTTGGGAATGGTATCCGTAATAATGTACTGATCGGGAATGGCGTAGCGGGGGATTTTGCCCTGATCGGCGCAGTGCTTCATGTGGCCTTTCAGAACGGCGGGTGTAATTCCGTCGTTGCGAAATTCCGGCGTCAGGACAACCAGCAGCATGGGACGTTCCCCCCACTTGGCATCGGGAATGCCAATCGCCGCAACCTCCTCAACCGCATTGTGAAGACTCAGCGCGTTTTCCAGGTCCAGCGAAGAGACCCACTCGCCGCCTGTTTTGATGACATCCTTGAGCCGGTCCGTAATCTGGATATAGCCGTCTTCATCCATGTAGCCGACATCGCCGGTGTGAAGCCAGCCGCCTCTCCAGAGGTCTTCCGTTTTTTCCCGGTCTTTGTAATAGCCGGCTGTAAACCACGGTGCGCGGACGACAATCTCGCCGGTCGTTTTGCCGTCGTTGGGCTGAAACTGGCCAAGGCCATCGACAATGCCGACGTCCACCAGCGGAATCGGCATGCCGGTCTTGATGGCGATGTCGCTCTTTCTTTCGTTGTCATAGCCTTTCATGCCGGGCTTCAAATTGGACACGCTGATCACGGGGCAGGTTTCGGACATGCCGTAGCCGGTCATGACCTGGATGCCCAGCTCGATCGCCGCCGCGGCAAGCCCTTTTGCCAGACGGGCGCCGCCGATGATGACTTTCCAGGCGGACAGATCGATTTTTTTTGCCACAGGGCTTGATACAATCATCTGGAGCACAGTCGGCACGCAGTGGGAATAGGTGACTTTTTCGCCGACAATCAGCCTGACCAGCATTTCCGGTTCGTATTTGCCGGGATAGACCTGCTTGATGCCCATCATCGTGGCGATAAAGGGGAAGCCCCAGGCATGCACATGAAACAGGGGCGTAATGGGCATGTAGACATCCGACGTGGAAAAGCGCAGGGGGCTGTCGTGCGCGCCGACGGCGATGCAGACGCTCATCGTGTGGAGCACAATCTGGCGGTGCGTGAAGCACACGCCTTTGGGAAGGCCTGTTGTGCCGGTCGTGTAGAATATGGTGGCTTGCGTATTTTCATCCAGCTCGGGAAATTCGAAATCGGCGGAGGCTGCGGAAAGCAGCGTTTCATATTCTCCGTCAAATGCCACATCCGCCGGTGAAAGTTCATTCTTATCCGTAAGCAGAATAATCTTTTTCACGGTTTTCAGCTTGTCCATAATGGAAGAAAGTAGAGGAAGAAAGTCCGTATTGATCAGGACCACGTCGGCTTCGGCATGATTCATCGTGTATTCGATCTGATCCGGTGACAGACGCCAGTTCACGGTAAACAGAACAGCTCCCATCATCGGAATGGCGAAAAAGCATTCGAGATAACGATGAGAATCATAATCGAAGACCGCCACCGTATCGCCCTTTTTGACGCCCAGTCCGGTCAGAGCGCTCCCCAGACGGTTGATGCGTTCAAAGAGATCGTTATATGTGCAGCGCATTTGATTTCGGTAGACGATTTCCTGATTTCCTGCGGAGACTTTCGGGCCATTGAGCAGTTCCCTGATGGTCAGTTGAAAATCATACTTGCTCCCATTCAAAGACTTTCCCTTCATATCGACCTCCTGAAATTTGAATTTTCTGTGGTCAATATCATCCGACACAACGGGTTAAAGCACAATCCGCTTAAAGCCATTTTATCTGTCGTTTAAGAGATGAAAAAAAGGTAAGCCGATGACCTACCATGGGAGTAGCAGATATAAATTTATTTTTTTGAATCTCTTTCCTTCTCCACCCAGGTCAGGGCGTAACGCAAAAGTTCCGTGCTGTTTTTGAGATGAAGTTTTTCTTTGATCCGTTCCCGATACGTGCCGATGGTTTTCACGCTTAAATGAAGCCGCAGGCCGATCTCACTGATCCCGAGTCCCTCACCGATGAGCTGGAACACCTCCAGCTCCCGGTCCGTGAGGGTTTGCAGGGGTGATTCGACCGAATCCGCGGGACCTTCCACAAAACGCGAAAGAATCCGCTCAGTCATCTTCCGGCTGGCGTAGATGGCGCCGGAGCGGACCTGGCGGATTGCCTGAACAATGGATTCCGACGCTTCCTGTTTCATGACATATCCTTTGGCGCCCGCCCGGAAAGCGCGTTCGGCATAAAGCGATTCGTCGTGCATGGAAATCACCAGCATGGTAACGCCTTTGTGCGATTTGCGGATTTCCTTGATGAGGTCGATGCCGCTCATATCCTTCAGGGTGATATCCACGATCACCATCGCCGGCTTCAGTTCGGATACCGTCTTCAAGGCGCCCAGATAGTCATCCGCCTCGCCGCAGACGCAAAGGTCATCCTCCTGATTGATGAGTTGAGAGAGTCCCTTCCTGAAAATGGGATGGTCATCGACAATGAGTATTCTGTGCTTGTCTGAAGCCTTTGTTTTTAATGTCGTCATAAAATCAGTCTTTATGGAGATTAAACGTGCAGGTCACCAGCGTGCCTCCACTTGGTTCGGATTCAATGCGCAGGGACGCTCCGATCATGCGCGCGCGATAGTTCATGATCCGCAGTCCGATGCCGCCAACCCTGGTGGTGTCCCTGATGCCCACCCCGTTATCGAGAATGGACAGCGAGACAATCCCGTTATTGTTCAGAAGTTCCAGAACGATTTTCGAAGATTTGCCGTGTTCAATCGCGTTATGAAGAGATTCCTTGGCGATATAGTAAAGGTGCGTGGCCAGCGAATTATCATCAATGGGGATATGGCGGGGACAGCGGAAAATGCAGTTGATGCCGAAAATGCCGGATGTCGAATCGGCCAGCTCTTCCAGCGACGTCTCCAGACCGAGCGAAGAAAGATAAACGGGACACAACCCGCGGGCCAGCCGCCGGGTTTTTTCAATAGCCTCTTTGACCAGTTGGTTGATTTCTCCGGCATAGCCGGCGTTTTCGCTGGCGGCGGACATCAGTTTGTCTTTCAAGACCTTGGTCATCGCATCGATGCCGATCAGGTGCTGGCCGAGATCGTCATGCAGTTCATAACCGATTTTCTGCCGTTCCCGCTCCGAAATGTCGAGCACTTCTTTTTCCAGTTTCTTGATAGCCGTAATATCGGTAATCACGCCGAACCCGCCCATAAAATGTCCCTGCGAATCGTAAATGGCGCGTGGAGACACCAGCGTATAGATCGGATTCCCCCCTTTATCCATCCAGGTCACTTCATAAGATTCGCGAGTTTCTCTGTTTTCAAAATTACGCGTCCAGATCTCCAGATCTCTTTTACTGATGAAGTCCGTGGTCGGTTTGCCGACAATCTGTTCCCGCGGAAGCTGCAGGATCTTGCACACCTTGTCATTCACATACGTGATAATTCCGCGGCGGTTCTGTATTCCCAGGCCTTCATTCATGCTTTCCACCAACTGGCGGAATTTCTCCTCGCTGTCGCGAAGCGCCTTTTCCGTTTTGACTCTTTCTGAAATATCCACCATGGAGGCGATGCTTTGTGATGTTCCGGGAATCATGGCGATGGTCATGAAAATGTGCAGAAGATTGCCGTCTTTGTTTATAATTTTGAATTCATAATTTCGGGGCGCCGCTATCGGGTTGTCCCGCCTTATTTTGTGGAAAGCCAGCAGTCGCTCGACATCGTCTGCCGCGACATACCGGCTCCATGTCTGTCCGAGAATTTCCTGCCGGGAATAGCCGGTAAAATTGGAAAAATCATTGTTGATCATGGAAATGGTGGTGTCTTCTTCGATGACGATGGTTGCCGTGCCGGAATTTTCGAAAAGGGTCTGATAAAAATGGCCCGAATGTTTCAGCTCTTTTTTGACCCTCTGATATTGCCGGGCCTGTTTCCGAAGGCGTTCGACTTCCCTGCGGGTGGCTTCCAGTTCGGTGATCAGTTGATTTCTGCTTTTGTATCCCACGGCCATGATCAGTCCTCTAGGTCATTATCGTAATGTTTTTCTTCACGGCCCGGGCAAGATTTTCCAGAGGAACGGGCTTGAGCAGAAATTCGCGAATGCCGATTCTTTTCGATTTCTCCTCGTCGATCATTTCACTGAATCCGGTGGTTAAAATAATCGGGAGCTCCGGCCGCAATTTCAGCATCTCCCCGGCCATGCTGGCGCCCGTCATCTGCGGCATGGTCATATCCGTAATCACCAGGTCGAACTGTTTCGGGCTCTGCCGGAACATCTCCAGGGCCTTGCGGCTGCTGACACAGACGGTGACCGTATAACCGAGCGATGTAAGCAGATCATGGCTCACGCTTCCGATGGTCTCTTCATCATCCACATAGAGAATGTGACCTTTTCCCTCCGGAATTTTCGAGGTATCCGCATGGCTTAGCGACCGGTCGACGGCGATCAGGGGCAGAAAGATCGAGAAGTCGGTTCCTTTCCCTTTTTCACTTTCGACAGTAATAATGCCCTCGCAATCCTTGACGATGCCGTAAACAACGGAAAGTCCCAGTCCGGTGCCCTCACCGAATTTTTTGGTGGTAAAAAAAGGATCGAAAATCCTGTCCCGCACGGCGGGATCGATTCCTTCTCCTGTATCCCTGACGGTGAGCTGTAAATAGGCCCCTTCCTGAACATTCGGATTCTGCGCCCGGTCGGAAGCGGAGAACACCCGCGGGCTGACGATGACATCCAGAATACCCTGTCGGTCCCGCATGGCATGGGCGGCGTTCGTGCATAGATTCATCAGCACCTGATGAATCTTGGTGGGATCCGCCAGAACAGTGTCCTGCTGCGCGTTGAAGTGCTGGCGAATCTCAATGGTTGAAGGAATGGAGGATCGAAGCAGCTTCATGGCTTCTTTAACAACTGGAATAACAGACAGAGGTTTTTTCTCCTGCTTGTGCTGGCGGCTGAATGTGAGAATCTGCGTAACCAGATCCCGGCAGCGGGTGCAGGCTTTCAGAATCTGTTCCAGATAAGGCGCGATTTTCCGATCCGTCGTTGAAAATTTTATCATTTCGGTGTAGCCCATCATCGCCGAAAGGATATTGTTGAAATCGTGCGCAATGCCTCCGGCCAGCGTTCCGATCGCTTCAATATTCTCTGCGCGTTTCAGGCGATCTTCCAGTTTCAGACGCTCTTCCGCCAGGCGTCTTTTTTCAGTGACATCCTGCAAAATGTAAATGAGACACTGCTCGCCTGCGATATTTATGGATCGAGCGGAATAAATACCGTAACGCAGCATCTTGTCTTTGCGTCGGAATTGAAATTCACAATTCCGGATTTCCCGGCCGGATTTCAATTCACAGGTCATATAATCACGTTCTGACGGGTCAGCCCAGAAATTGAGATCGAAAGAAGTTCGGCCGATAACTTCACTTCTTGTCCAGCCTGTAATCTCTTCAAACCCGAGGTTAACCTCAATGACTTGTCCGCCGACCAAACGTGAAATGGCGATACAATCCGGCGTTGCCATAAAAACCTTTGTGAATTTTTCTTCTGATTGCCGTGACAATTCTTCTATCCGCTTGCGTTCTGTGATGTCACGGGCCATGCCTCTAAAACCGATAATACGGTTTTTCTTGTCAAACATCGGTCCGACCCAGGATTCGGCGTTGAGTATTCGTCCATCTTTACGAATAACATCATACTCCAGAAGCCGGGCAGTCTGTCCTGTTCGATATACTTCGGAGAATATTTTAATCACAGACTGATGGGACTCGGGACATAGCAACTGCCTGAAATTCATGCCCGAGAGTTCTTTGCGCGAATAACCGGTTTTTGAAATCATGGCCTCGTTGAAAAAGATATAGTATCCGTCAAGGTCAACTTCATAATAGGCATCATCCATGTTCTCAAGAATGCCGCGGTACTTTTCTTCACTTTCCCGCAGTGATTCTTCAGCGCGCTTGCGGGCTGTGATATCCTGGAGAGTGAATTGCATGAAATTGCGCTCACCGGAGCGGAAGCTCATCAGGTGAACCATAGCATCCCAAAGCTCGCCGTCCGGCCGCTGGTGTCGCCATTCGAAACTGGTCAAGCCCTCTTCCCGGCACTTTTCGATATAAAAACGGGCTTTGTCTGCAGACGGGGTTCCGTCATATTGCACCGGCGCCGACACATCAAACGGAGTTTTTCCCAGGGTTTCTTCACGGGATGGGAAACGGTAAATCTCGACGGCGGCGGGATTACAGTCAATATATTTAAAGGTCTCCAGATTCATCACAATCATGGGGATCCCGGAACTTTCAAAAACCCGTTTTCGCAATGATTCAATCTCCTGAAGAGATTCCTCGGCCCGTTTGCGGTCGGTGATATCGCGGAAAACGCCCCTGAAGCCGATGGAATTTCCCTGCATGTCCCGCTTCAGAGATATGGAGCCTTCCGTTGGAAATATTCTGCCGGTTTTACTCCTCAAAATCCAGTCCGCGCCCTTAATGGCTTTTCCTGTGAGAAAAACCTGGTTGTAGTCTCTGTAAACCTTCTGTACGTAATCTTTGTCTACATACTCGCGGTAGTTCATCCCGAACATCTCTTCCTGAGTGAAGCCGAGATTGCTTAAGGCGGATGCATTGAAAAAGGTCATATTGCCCTTCAGGTCCAGTTCACAATATCCTTCCTCCATGCTGTCGAGAATATTGCGGTAGCGCTCTTCGCTTTGCCTGAGGCGTTCTCTGCCTTCCTGAATTTCCTCTTCTGAGCGCCTGCGTTCGGTGATATCAATCACCTGAATAATGACCTTTGTGTCGCCGGAGGAGTCGAGATAGGCCGCGCTCCTTACTTCTCCCAGACGTTTTTGGCCGTTTTTGTGCACAAAATAAAACTCATACTGCGAGGGCGCATCCTCTCCGGCCTGACGCCGCCGGTTTCTCTCGGCGAGAAGGGATTTGCTTTCCTCCGAAACTAGAAACGTAAAACTTTTGCCGATAATCTCGTGCCGTTCGTAACCGGAGATGATGCAAAACACTTCATTGACATAGGCAAATTGAAACGCATGATCGATCACGGCAATTCCGATGAGTGATTTTTCCACCACGGACCGGAATTTTTCTTCGTTTTCCCGGAGGATTTCTTCCGCTTTTTTTCGATCGGTAATGTCTCTGGCGACACTGATGATCGCCTGCGGTTCACCCGTTTCCGCCCGAATGACGGATGAGTGTAACTCGGCGGTTATTGTTCTCCCTTCCCGGAGCCTTACCTGGTATTCGTCTTTCTGTGAAGCGCCTTCGGAGAGAAGACGGCGAATGCTGTCTTTTGCAGACTGCTTGCTTTCCTCGGTGAACATATCAAAGACAGTTTTGACTTCCTTAAAAAAATCTTCCATTCCGGAGACGCCATACGTTGCCGCCGCCTGTTTGTTGGCGGCGATTAAGTCCCCTTTCAAATTGTACATAAGGATTGGATCGGGAGATGTCTCGATGAAGGCGCGGTATAATTCTTCGCTGTGCCGCAGCGCCTCGTCACTTACTCGACAACATATTTCGGATTTATCCATCTCATCAACTCACTCAAGAGAGATTTCAACTCCTCATGAGTTGATGCTTTGTCCAATTGTTATCATTCAGTATTTGGCAACGTAAAACATCGTTATACAATATTACATACAATATTTTTTAAAAAAATGCTTCAGAAGATTTCAGATGAAATGAATTTAATGGAATTGTTGCTTTAAATGACTTTAAAAAAAACTTGCTTATTTCATATTGACTCCGGGATGTCTTTTTAATATACAAATCAAACTTATTCACTTTTTAACATTTGCAGTCAAATATTTTAACGCCATGGCAGTAAGTTAGTTTTACTTTCAGAGGCAGAAAGTTTCTCGGGGAGCGCTTTCGTGCATCTGACCATTTACACTGCTTTTGGTAAACGTCGGCATTATCTGAAAGGGTGTGCTTATGAAAAATTCTGTCCGTCGCATTATTGGTTTGTTTTTACTTTTAGCCTTTTCCATTAGCCTTTCATCCTGCGGTTTGTTTAAATCGGCCAGTCGTCCGCCGGATGCGCCTTATATTAAAGGAGGCATCAATTTTCACCTCCGCGGCGACGGCCGACTCAATGTTTATCAGCAGGTTCCCCATGCGCTGATTGTCTGCGCCTACCAGTTGAAAGATGCCAACGCCTTCAATCAGACGCTGGAAGAAAAGGAAGGCCTTTCCAAACTGCTGGAGTGTCAACGCTTTGATGCAAGCGTCCATTACGCCAAACGGCTGATTGTACAGCCGGGACAGGATATTTACGAGGCGATGGAGAAAACCGACGGCACTCATATGCTGGGCATTGTCGCCGGTTACTACAACTTTGATCGTAAAAAAGCGGCGAAAGTTCTTGCGCTGCCGATGGCGGGCATGCCGATGTTTCGAAAACCGGGCGGAATAGACATTGCCTTGCTACTGACCGACCAGGAAATCCGCCTGATGGCCGAGGATGAACCATGAGCGCCCGCCATCCGCTTTTCTGGCAGCAGGGTCTGTTCCTGCAGCCCCAGCATTTTCAGTTGATGGAGCAGTCTTTCCGGGATCTGATTGCACCCACCCGGCAGTTGATGACGCCGCATTTCTGGGGCGTGGTTGATCTGCAAATCCGCCAGACGCGCCTGGCCAATCGCATTTTTGAACTGCAGAGCGGATCGTTTATTTACCCCGACGGAACTTGCGTCGATTTTCCCGGCCATGCCGTCATGTCCGGCCGGTCTTTTGACGAATCCTGGTCCGGGCCTTTGAATGTTTACCTGGGGCTGAAAATCTGGACGGATGCGGGCGTTAACGTCACGGTGGTGGACAATCTGGAAACCATTTCCCGTGTGACAACGCGTTTTGTCACCACGCCGAATTTCGAAGAAGTTCAGGATCTGCACGCCGGCGGACCGGCCGGCCGCGTGAAAAAACTTTACTATGTCCTGAAGCTTTTGTGGGAGTCCGAACTGCAGCAATCCTCAGATTACCTTCATATTCCGATTGCCCGGCTCCAGCGCATCGGCGCCGACGTCAGACTCTCGCCGGACTTCATTCCCCCCTGCCCTGTCATATCCGGTTCGGAATCTTTAATGAATGCGCTTAGCGAAATCCGGGATCAGATCACCGCCCGCGGACGCCAGTTGGAAGAATATAAGAAAAAGCGCAGCGTCCATTCGGCGGAATTCGGTTCCCGTGATATGGTCTATATCCTTGCGCTTCGGTCTTTGAACCGTTATGTCCCGCTCCTGCAGCATTATACGCAAACGCCGCAGATTCATCCGTGGGTTGTTTACGGGGCGCTCAGACAGCTCGCCGGCGAGCTGTCCTCTTTTTCGGAGCGCATCAATGCTCTGGGTGAATTATCCGAGGGCGGCAATCTGCTTCCCCGTTATGATCATACCGATCTGTGGGGATGTTATTTCGCCGCCCAGAATTTAATCTCTCACCTGCTCGATGAAATCACCGCCGGTCCGGAGCACGCCATACGGCTGGCCAAAGACGACGTATTTTACGGCGCGGATTTGAAGTCGGCCGTTTTCGAAGGGCGCAACCGGTTTTATCTGTCCGTCCGGACGGAAGAGCAAATTCCGGCGGTTTTGCAATCCTTTAAAACAGTTGTCAAACTGGGTTCGCGTGAGGATCTGCAAAACATCGTTTCCCGCGCTCTGCCGGGTATCGTTCTGGAGCATCAGGCGCAACCGCCCCAGGAATTGCCGCGCCGGTCCAACACCCATTATTTTCTGGTCAACCATTCCAACGATCTGTGGGAATCCGTCATGCGCAAAAAAAATATCGCCCTTTACTGGAACAGCGCCCCGCTGGATCTGGAGGTTGAACTTCTGGTTATCGGGAGGTCGTAGCCTATGTATTTAAGCGACTGTTTTATCGACGTTGTCGCCTATGTGACGTATTTCTTGCGTTCGCCGGACATCCGGCAGTCCTCTTCCTGCGAGTCCGTCCGAGCCGACATCCAGCGTCTGTTGTTTGCTGGCGAAGAAGGCGTGAAAAGGGGTCTCGTTTCGCACGACGACTACGATTCGGCGCGATTTGCCGTTTGCGCGTGGGTGGATGAGGCGCTTCTGAATTCTTCCTGGTCCGATAAGAGCGCCTGGATGAGCCGCCAGTTGCAGCAGACCTACTACAACACCGCCGACGCGGGCGAAAAATTTTTTGAACGGCTTCAGACACTGGGGCCTCATCAACTGGAAGTCCGGGAGGTGTATTACCTGTGCCTGGCGCTGGGTTTTACAGGGCGGTATTTCAATGACGATTACAATCTGGAACAAATCAAAACCGCCAATCTGAAACTGCTTTTGGGAAGCTCGCTGGGACTGCCGTCGCTGGAACGGCTGGATCTGTTTCCGGAAGCCTATCCGACAGGCGATGTTGAAATCGGCCCGCCGTCAGGCGGTCACAGAAGCATCTGGCTCACCGCCATCCTGGCCTGTGCGCCGGTTCTACTGTTTGCCGCATTATTCATCGTTTATTTCTTCATTCTGGATAACGTCGGTGAAAATTATCTGCGGATGGTGGCCAAATGAAAGAAAAACTTCTGAAGTTTTTAAAAGTATTCCTGCTCGTCACCCTGGTGGTTCTGGTGGCTCTCCTGGTGGCCGGTATTGTTCTGGCGATGCAGTGGCCCTGGTGGGTTGCCGTTTTTCTGCTCCTTTTCATTACTGGCGTGGCGCTGGGCGTTTTTTTTATCCGCCGCCTGATCAAACGGAACCGGGAAAAGAAATTCGTCAGCGACATGGTGGCCCAGGATGAAGCGCAGGCAAGAGCGCTGCCTGCAAGAGAAAGAGACGAGCGCAAGCAGCTTCAGGCCAACTGGAAGGCGGCCATTGAGATTCTGCGCAAATCACATTTAAAAAAAATGGGCAATCCCCTGTACGTGTTGCCCTGGTATCTGATTATCGGCGAAAGCGGATCGGGAAAAACCACATCGCTCAACAGCGCCCGGCTCGCCTCTCCGTTTCCCGAACTGGGCAAGACCGCCGGCATTTCCGGAACGCGCAACTGCGACTGGTGGTTTCTGGATCAGGCCATCATGATTGATACGGCCGGACGATACGCCATTCCGGTTAACGGCGACCCGGACACACAGGAATGGCGGAATTTTCTGTCTCTTCTTGTGAAATACCGCAAAAAGGAACCGCTCAACGGGTTGATCGTCACCATAGCCGCCGACAAGCTGCTCGGCGCGGGTTCGGATGGCATTGAAGAAGAGGCGCGCATCATCCGCCGCCGAGTTGATGAACTGATGCGTGTGATGGGCGTCAAATTTCCCGTTTATGTTCTGGTGACCAAATGCGACCTGATTCAGGGCGTCAACCGCTTTTGCGAAAAACTCTCCGATGAAAGTCTTCGCCAGCCGATGGGCATCATCAATCAGACACTCTCGACGGACACGCCCGCCTTTGTGGAAAGCGCCCTGCAGGCTGTCGGCAAGCGACTGAGAAATCTGCGCATGCTGCTTCTGCATTCAACGGAAAATAAAAATCTGGACCCGCCGCTGATGCTTTTTCCGGAGGAATTTGACGATATCCGCAAAAACCTTTCAATATTTACGAAAACGCTGTTCAGCCAGAATCCCTATCAGGAGACGCCCGTTTTCCGCGGCCTGTTTTTCTCGAGCGGCCGGCAGGAAGGCAATCCTCATTCACACTTTTCCCGAAACCTGGGAATGCAGGCCGGCATCGAAAATCTACCCGGCACGGCCCGCGGACTTTTTCTGCACGATTTCTTCGCCAAAATTCTGCCCAAAGACCGGCGCCTGCTGACGCCGACGCGCAAAGCCATGGAATGGACGGCTGTCACCAACAATCTGGGGCTCACGGCGTGGGTGGTGGTCTGGATTGCGCTCTGCGGGCTACTGAGCTTTTCTTTCGTTAAAAATCTGCATACGATCGGCGGCATTTCCCGGGAATTTCAAAAGGCGCCCGTCCTGCGCGGCGAGTTTTTATCCAACATGACCGCTATGGATCATTTTCGCAAAAGCATCCTGCGGGTGGAAGAGCAGAACCGCGGCTGGTGGATTCCTCGTTTTGGCCTTCGTGAAAGCATACAGGTCGAAAAAGGATTGAAGGAGCAGTACTGTAAACAATTTGCCGACAACTTCATGCACCCTTTTGACAGGAAATTGATCGAGACGGTGAAGACGCTTCCGGCGACAGTCTCCGACGATGAATATGTCCAGTACATGTCGCATCTGGTTCGCCGGATCAACATCCTGGGGGTGGCGCTGGAGAACCGAAATCTGAACACACTGCGCAAAAAGCCTCAACCGACTCACATTATGCTGGACAGAGACCATCAGAATCTCGATTTGGAATCTAAAGAAAGCTTCGGGAATCTTTATCTGCATTATCTGGTCTGGAAACCCGGCATCGCGGATATTCAAAAGGAAATCGATATGCTCCACGGCTCGCTGGAGAGGCTTTATGCATTGCGAGGTCAGAACATGATGTGGCTTGTCGCCATGGTCGGCCAGCACAGCGCCATAGCGCCGGTAACGCTCAATGATTTTTGGGGTGGAACTCAGCAGGATCCGGCGGAACGCCGGATTCCGCCGGCTTTTACCAGTCAGGGCAAGCAGGCGATGGATGCTTTTGCAAGGGAACTGGAAGAAGCCTATCCCAAGGCGCCGCAGATGGGAGGAAGCAAGCTGGAATTTGATGCGAAATACCGGGCTCTTTGCATGGACGCCTGGCGAAGTTTTGCCGAAGGTTTTGCCGGCGGGGCCAATCATCTGAAGGATCTGAGCGAGTGGCAAAGAGCAGCAAGCCGCATGGCCGCAGACGGCGGGCCCTATTTTGCATTTATCGACCGGGCGACTCTGGAACTTGCGCCGATGTTTACCGAAGAGCAGCCTCCCGCATGGCTTTTGCAACTCGCCCAGTTTCAGCGGCTTCGAAAGCAGGGTCTCGTCCAGGCAACGGGTTCCGCTGGCAAAGTAGCCGAAAGCGGCATAAAAATGCTGACATCGATGGAAAAAATGCTCGGCCGGGACGTCAGATCGAAAAACATGGAACGGCAAATTTCTGCCGCGCAAGGATGCAGCCTTTACAGAAATTCGCTTGCCGCCATCTCGCCCGCGACAACATCTAAAAATCTTGCCTATCAATTCGCCGCTCAGGTTTTCAGCGAGGAGGCGGCCACAAGTAAATCCCCATTTTATACCGGTTACCGGGCGCTGGAGCAGATCAAAAGGGACGTCGGCGCCGGTGAGTGTGACAGTATGGCCTTTCGTCTGATTTCCGGTCCTCTGGACTTTCTGTGGCACTTCGTCCGCAAAGAGACGTCCGGCTACCTGGAAGGTCAATGGAACGAACAGATCCTGGCGCCCACCGTCGGTATGTCCAGCCAGCAGATGATGCCGCTTCTGGTCGGCCCGGACGGCCTGGTCTGGAAATTCGTCAAAACAACCGCGGCGCCGTTTCTGGCCCGCAACGCCAACGGCTATTGCGCCAGGGAAGCCCTGGGGGGAAAGATTCCCCTGGATAACACTCTTTATCAATTCCTCAACAAAGGCGCCCGGGCGCAGGCCACCGCGCAGACCAAACAGCCCAATTACAATGTCGGCATCAAAGGCATTCCGACGGAAGCCAATGCGGGAGCAAAATACCAGCCCCACGGCACTCGCCTGGAGCTTCAGTGCGGCTCCAGTTCGCAGATGCTGATCAACAACAATTTCCCCGTCGGGAAAACCTTTTACTGGTCGCCGGACACCTGCGGCGACGTCATTTTGCAAATCGAGGTTGGCGATCTTATTTTATCCAAGCGCTACCTGGGGCTTCAGGCGTTTCCGGAATTTCTGCGAGATTTTAAAACCGGGCAGCGTACGTTTACGCCAAGAGAGTTTCCCGGAGAAAAAAGCCTGCTGGAAAAATTAGGCATCAAATTAATCAAAGTCAGTTATCAGTTTATCGGCACGGCGCCGGTGCTTAAAACCATTGAAACCATGCCGGTGCAACTGCCAAGGAGCATTGGACGCTGATGAACGTATTCGATCATACTTCCACCTGGAAATTTGCGGCGGCGGGGAAACACCCGGTGGCCAAGGATTTCGTAAAGCTGGGAGAGGACATTCCGCTGGGGGATGAATTCTCCGCGTTGACAGATGCCGCGTATGCGATGCTGACGTCCAAAGCCAACGCCGCGCTGGAATTCAGCTCCTGGCGTTTCTGGTCGAAAGGCCCCGGACGCGATATTTTGACCTGCGGCATCGTGCGAGAAAGCTCCGACAAGATGGGACGGCCCTATCCTTTCCTGATTGTCGGCTGCGGACAGCTCATAGACTGGGAAAACCGGTGGGACCTTCTGCCGTTTGCCTGCGAAAACACATGGGTGCAGTTCGAGTATCTAGCCACGCATAAATTCGAGAGCGTTAAAAAACTCGAAGAGGATCTGGCGGCTATCCGCCCTCCCTCTGATGCATGGCCTGCGCATGCCGCCCGAAGAAGAAGCCTCAATGAAATCGGCTCGCCTCTGGACCCTTACGCGTCTTTTCTGGATTTCGACAAGCTATCCGGACAGGCCGCAGAACAATCGGACAAAACCGAATTTTTCGTGAGCCTTGACCGCGGGCCCTGCAACGATAAAATCCTTCAGGTCAGCCTCTGGCATCGCCTGTTCAAAGTGGCGGTCAAAACGCTTCCGCAGACGCTTTTTATGGGCGGCACGCTGGAGAAGGCTTTTCTGGCCGCTTACAACCGCAGTCTCAAGGCAGCGGACCTTGTGCAGTTGTGGTCCGCTTCAACCCCCGCGTTGTGGAAAAATGTCATAGGAACGGAATATGCCATGGACCTATCATCACTGGGCAAAGAGCCCATCTCGCCTGACAGGCCGGCCGGCAGCGACGTTCGCTACGATCCGGCTTTTCAGGAAATGCAGGATGAAATCGACAAACTGACCTCACCCTCCGCAGTGGGAAGCGTCAACTGGGAAAAGGTGGTGCGCTTCGCCTCCGACATCCTGGCGCATAAATCCAAAGATTTGATGGTGGCAACATATCTCGCCTGCTCCCTGATTTATACAAGGCAGCATGACGGGCTGGCCATGGGCGTCAAAGTCCTGACCGATCTGATGACCCGATTCTGGGAAGATTTATATCCGGCCAAAGAACGGATGCGCGGACGCTTGCGCTCCATGGAATGGTGGGTGGAAAAAAGCAACCTCGCGCTCAAACAACTGCCTCCC
The DNA here is from genome assembly GCA_963682105.1 of Smithellaceae bacterium. Classification (GTDB taxonomy): domain Bacteria; phylum Desulfobacterota; class Syntrophia; order Syntrophales; family Smithellaceae; genus UBA8904. Next base: position 3,109,425 of record OY821638.1, on the reverse strand, counting down.
ACATCCGTGCCGGAAGAACAAATCGCCATTCTGTCGGCTAATCTCGATACGATTGAACAGTGCATGCGCCAGCATCTGGATAACCCGCCGTCGTTGAGAGCCATCCGGGAATTCGTTCGCTCGATCAATGCTAATAAAGATGCAAGCCCCCATCATGAAGAACCCGCAAAGCCGCCCGCCGCGCAGCCCGCGCCCGTCGACCCGAGGCATAAATCCGAAACGCCGGAGCCTCAGATGTCCGCTGTTCTGCCTGAAGACATTCAGTCACCTCAGATTGCGCAGCGTATGCTGGAAAATCAGTTGCAGAAAATCCGCGAAATCGCCGGATACCACTGGCAGCAGGATGCGGCCAATCCTCTGGTGTACCGGCTCAACCGCAAGACACTGTGGTGCAATATTGAAGACCTGCCGCCGGCAATCCAAAACCGCACCCGCATTCCCGCGCCGGACAACCAGGTGATGAAAATGCTCTTTGATCTGCGCAGCACAGGGGATGCCGAGGCATTGCTCAAGGCGGCGGAAGGACGCCTGCCTCAGCACATCTTCTGGCTCGATTTGAACCGGTTTACTGCCGAAGCTTTGACGCGGCTGGGCGCAAAATATGCCAGAGCCCACAGGGCCGTCTGCCAGGAAACAGCATTTCTTCTCTATCAGTTGCCGGGGCTTGAAGACCTGTCTTTCGCCGACGGTACGCCGTTTGCCAATCCGGAAACGAAAAACTGGCTTAAAAGCATTGCCGTGGATGCGGGTGCAACCGTGGATGCCGCGCCTGCCGCCGCAGCGGGCCGCGAAGAAGGCATGAACAAAGAAATTACGGAGGCGCAGAGCCTGATCCGTAAAGGCAAACTCCTCGAAGCCATGGAAATTCTGCAGAAAAAATTAAGCGCCACCGCATCGAACCGAGAAAAAATCCTCTGGCGCCTGTCGATTGCACAACTGTTGCTGGACGTCCGGCAGGCGCGGCTGGCCCTGCCCCATCTGGATCAGATCATTCGCGAAATCGACAACTACCGTCTGGAGGATTATGATCCGGCGCTTGCGCTTCGCGGATTGAAACTCGCCTGGCAAGGCATGGATTCGCAAAATGACGAAACCCTGAAAGCTAAAGCATCCGACATATTGTACCGTATCGCCCGCATCGACATGGCCGAGGTGATACGCCTGGGGAAGAATTGATTGAAACCACTGAAATAAAAGAGGAGGAGCAACATGGGGAAGGAAACGACCGTAGCGCCGAAAGAGAGGGTCAACATCGTGTATCGCGCATCTGTGGGCGATGCAAAAGAAGATGTCGAACTGCCGTTAAAAACACTGGTCATGGGGGATTTCACAGGCAGGCCCGACAACCGGCCCCTGGAGACCCGGGACCCCGTCAGCATCGACAAGGACAATTTCAACGACGTGATGAAGGCGCAGGGGATTAGCCTCAACGTCATGGTTCCCAACAGGCTTTCAATCAATCCGGAAGATGAAATGAGCATCGCCTTGAAACTGGAGTCTTTAAATGATTTCAGTCCCGAAGCTATTGCACAGGCCGTGCCCGAGCTCCAAAGGCTTCTGGAACTGCGGGAAGCGTTGCGGGCGCTCAAAGGGCCGCTGGCGAACGTTCCCGACTTTCGCAAAAAGATCCAGGAATTGATCCAGGATGAAAGCGCCAGAAACAGGCTTCTGGCCGAAATCGGCATTGACCAATAAGGGGGAAGACATGAGTGCATCTAAAGAAGCGTTAAAAACCGTAGAGGAAAGCCAGGACGACCGGTCTTTGCTTGAAGAAATCACGCAGGCGACCCGGCTGCATCCGGCCGATGAAGCCTATCCGCTCACCCGTAGGGGCGTGGAAGCCCTGATGTCGCAGCTTCTGGCGCCGGGTGCGCAAACCGCCAGAGTTTCCAAAGCCGTGGTGGACGACATGATCGCCGCCATCGACCGGAAACTCAGCGCCCAGATCGACGCCATCCTGCATCATGAGCAGTTTCAAAAACTGGAATCGGCCTGGCGATCGCTGAAATTTCTCGTTGATCGCACCGATTTCCGGGAAAATATCAAAGTAGAAATGCTCAACGTTTCCAAAGACGATCTCCTGGCTGATTTCGAGGATGCGCCGGAAATACCCAAATCGGGTTTATACAAAACCATCTACACCAGTGAATACGGACAGTTCGGCGGCAAGCCCTACGGCGTAATTGTGGGCAACTATGAATTCGACGCAGGTCCTCAGGACGTCAAACTGCTTCAATACACCGCGGCCGTGGCCGGCATGGCGCACGCGCCTTTCTTTGCCGCCGTGAGCCCCAGGTTCTTTGGCCTGGACGACTACACCCCGCTGCCCAATCTCAAAGACATCAAATCCATTCTCGACGGGCCGCAGTACATTAAATGGCAATCCTTCCGCGAGTCGGAAGATTCACGTTATGTGGGACTCACGCTGCCGCGCTTTTCACTTCGACTGCCTTATGGACAGGAGACAACGCCGGTCAAGAGTTTTAACTATGAAGAAGACGTCTCCGGCGGTCACGATAAATACCTGTGGGGCAACACCGCGTTTGCGATGGCCAGCCGCATTTCCGAAAGCTTTGCCAATTACCGCTGGTGCGCCAATATCATCGGGCCGCAGAGCGGTGGTGCTGTGCTGGACCTGCCGCTGCATCAGTATGAAGCCATGGGCGCGATTCAGACCAAAATTCCCACGGAAGTATTGGTTTCCGAACGCCGCGAATTCGAACTGGCTGAAGAGGGGTTCATTGCGCTCACCATGCGCAAAGGCAGCGACAACGCCGCCTTCTTTTCCGCCAACTCCTGCCAGAAGCCCAAGTACTTCGGCATCAGCAGGGAGGGCAAAGAAGCGGAACTCAACTATAAACTGGGCCTGCAACTGCCGTACATGTTCATCATCAGCCGCATGGCCCATTATTTAAAAGTCATCCAGCGTGAAAACATCGGCGCCTGGAAAGAAAGAGGCGATCTGGAAAACGAGCTCAACAACTGGATCCGCCAGTACGTGGCGGACATGGATAGCCCCCTGCCGGGCGTGCGCAGCCGAAGGCCTCTGCGCCAGGCGCAGATAACCGTGGAAGAGGTCGAAGGCGAACCGGGCTGGTACCGCGTAGGATTGAAAGTGCGCCCGCATTTTAAATACATGGGGGCATATTTCACCTTGTCATTGGTGGGGAAATTGGATAAGGAATAACCATCTTCAAACAGCATCTTGTTAAAAACATTTGAAAGATATTTAGAATAAAGCGGCGCGGCGTTGATGAAAATCAGCCGCCGCATCGACAAAGAACTTGATTTTATGCCGTCGTTCCCGCTCGAGACTTCGGCGCGAGCGCTCCGTCGGGCGCTCAGCCAAACGGCGGAAGTCCAGTATAATTAAAATGAGTTCGCAGCCTTCGCACAATGCCTGATTGCCTGAAGGCCATGCAGTGTTGCAAAGACGCTCGAGTGCTCCGCGCATCCGGTGTCGTCAAAATGTTTTACCCGATGAAACATCGAGTAGATAAAGCGTTCATAAAAAACCAATTTAAAAGGGGGACAAAAGCAAATGCCATTACCAGCACATTTAACATTAATGGGAGAAAAACAGGGAAAGATTGACGGTTCCTGCGACATGCAGGGGAGAGAAGGCTCCATTCTGGTTTACGCCACGGATCACGACATCCACATTCCACGCGATCCGCAGTCGGGCCTGGGTAGCGGAAAGAGAATCCACGGACCGCTCTCCATCATGAAAGAATACGACAAAAGCTCGCCCAAACTGTATCAGGCGCTCTGCACCGGCGAACACATGAAGAATGTGACCATCAAATGGTTCCGCATCAACAAGCAGGGTTCGGAAGAACACTACTTCACACACGTTCTGGAAGATGCCATTGTCGTCTCCATCAAACCGAGCATGCCCGTGGCGTTCGTGCCCGCCAACGAACCCTACCGCCACATGGAAGAGGTGGCCTTCACGTACAAGAAGATCAAATGGACCTGGGAGCCCGACGGCATTGAATCCGAAGACTCCTGGGCCGTGCCGAGGTAACACAGGCTGAAAGTGCCATTAGCGTCAGGCCCTCCCCGGCGTAACCGGGGAGGGCCTGCAAAAAGACATTGTGAATTGTGAAAATGAAAATATTTATGCCTATTACAAAACGGACAGCGTCCGCTTTGGTGATTTTGATTTATGCTATTCATGTGCGGGAGGAGCAAAATACAGTGGAATTGAAGTCTGGTTGTCACCGGAATTTAAAAATCCTAGCGGCGGCTGCTTTACTCTGCGGTTTAATGACGGAGAACGAAAGGGTACCATGAAGATCGATTTTACAGACAGGAAACTGGGCGGAAGATTTCCATTTGAAAAATATAATTTTGTAAAATGTAATTAAGTTTATAATCAAGTAAATATTGCCAAGTAAGGATATTTTTAAATGGCTTTATTCAAAACAAGATTCATAGCGAGAAGGACCACAATACTACTCCAAGTTTCATGTCCTGTGATATTTTTTGTGACTTGTTTGGTCTATCAAGTATGTGCGACGGATCAACAGGCGGAAAAAACAATCGAAAATTTTCTTATTTCACAGCAATCCGATCATGAAAATGCAGTGTACCAAGGAAGTGCCATAGCTGATCTTAATGATGATGGTCGTGAAGAATTAGTTTTAGTTTGGACATTACTTGGTCCAACGTATTGGCAAAATAATTTGGCCGTCTTCATTAAGACAAAGAAGGGGTACAAGCAGAACGCCTCTATGCCTCTTATTGGGGAGGCTAAACTTTCAACCGTTGAAAAAAGCGTCATAAACGTTGATCAAGTCGTATACGCAAAAGGTGATCCAAAATGCTGCCCGAGTATCGAAAAACAGATGAAATATCGATGGAATGGCGCAAAAATAGAGGTCCTGATTCGGTGAGCTTTCGATTTATTCGATACACTTTAAAAGGTGGATGAATGTAAATGATTATTTTGAAGAATTCTTATAAATATTTAGTTTTATGCCTTTCATTTGTGTCTCTTGTCATACTGCCTTTTACGAATATTGCACTGGCTATTGAATACAAGGAAGTCAAAACCATTTCTTTGCAGGCAAAATTTAAAACAAAAGAAAAGTGGTATGTAACAGTGTATGAAGATGCAAGAGCAGTTGAGTCTGCCCAGATCGAATCTGCACGTATATGTTTTGGGCATGATCCGGCGAAAAAGCAGGAGACCTGCGTTGATGCTGCGGATGAACACCGCTCTGGCGAAGAGCATTATGATTACCCGCAAGTGAAAGAATTTGGTGTTGTCAAATTGCAAAATAATATGCAGGGTATTCTCTTTGTCGCGGACAATACATATTTTGATGTTGGTTCCATTAGCTTGATCACGATATGGTCGTATAATAAAAAAGAGGATAAATTCGAAAATATATTAATCACCGGTAAAAATTCCGAACAGAGTGAATTTCAAATTATACCTGCCATGAAGGGCATAAAAGGTGGCTTATTTGTTGTCGCCGGTTTTATATGGGGCAAAGATGAGAGTCGGTATGAAAAGCATCATTATAGAATAAGTATTTATCGAATAGATGACAGCAATAAATATAGCTGGGTTGGCGGATATAAAACGAAAAAGAAATATAAGAGTCTGGATGATGTCGATAAAATTGAAGTCATCAAATATGAACAGAAAAATATTTTGAAATTCGTCAAGAGCATAAAAGGGAATTCATAATGCCATATATCAGAGCAGAAGCAAAGAATGGTAAAATTTATTATAACGATGAAAATGGGAAAATAGAAGTCCGCTCAGACGGCAGCAGGGCGTGGCGAAACAATAACCCCGGTAATACTAAGGGTGCACAAGGCGCAATCGGGCGAGACGGAGGTCATTTCGATATATTTCCTGATCATGAAACCGGACGTAAGGCCAAGATAAATATCGTAATGAATAAATATGGCAATTACAATTCGATAAGAGAAATGCTCAAGGGCAAGTTTGACGGTAAAGGTAAATTTATAAAAGGTTCTGCTTATGCACCGGAATCAGACAAAAATAATCCGGACGAATATGCCGATCAAATAAAAGAATGGACGGGCCTAGATGTTGATAACAAAAAAATAAACAGTTTAACGGAAGAAGAAAAAGAAAAACTTCTTAACGCGATTGCAAGAAAAGAAGGTTCAAAAAAAGGCCATATAGAAATCATAGATTCAACAAACATCAAACCGGCGGGGCCAAATAAAAAAGCGAACCTTACAGAGCCAAGTGTTGGAAATATGTCCGTCTATACCAACAATGAGATTGAAAAAGTAATTTCCAATCGCTGGATTCGGCAACAGAATACCGATTACTATTCCATCATGTACAGATGGGATGGCAAGTTTTAAAATAAAGCGCCAAACAATTTCAAAGATTTATAATTAAAAAAAGTCAGTAAAAAAGTTTATCAATAAAACGTGAGGTTAAAGATATGCCTGACTTAGCTAGTATTGTTGACATGATCAAACATAGCAAAATCCAATTCAACATCTTGGGAACAAATTATCAAATTGCCGTCGAACGATTTCACGCAACAGAGCAAATATCCGCTTTTTTTACGGTGGACCTGTGGCTTGTCAGTGAAAGTGAAATCAAGAAGCCGGAAGACATTGTGAAAAAAGAGGCTCTCCTGACTGTGACCGGAAACCTTGGAGATCGGTATTTTCATGGATTGATCAATCAATTTATGCTTTCCGGAAGAAACGGCCGATTTTTTTTATACCAGGCACAAGTGGTTCCCTCTCTTTGGTTTTTAGGTCTGAACCAGGACTGCCGGATTTTTCAAAACATGACAGTTCCGGACATCGTTAAAGAAATTCTAAAAAATAATGAAATCGATACCAAGAAGTACGAGTTTCGAACTAAAGAAAAATACAGTGAACGCAGATATTGCGTCCAGTACCGGGAGACGGATTTAGGGTTCATTTCGAGACTACTGGAAGAAGAAGGCGTCTATTACTTCTTTGAGCATACCAAGGATAACCTCCTGCTGGTTTTTGGTGACAGCACTGTGGCTTACAAACCTATCGAGGGACCGACTACCGTAAAATATAAATCCGGCGGCGGCATGGTCGCCTCAGAGGAGTCCATTTCAAAATTTTCACTGACACAGACCGTGCGTTCAGGTCTGGTTGTCCAGGCCGCCTATAATTTCAAAAAACCGAGTATGGCACAGGAAACCAAAGCTCAGGCTAAGACAAATGATAAATATGAGGTTTACGATTATCCCCATAATTATGGTTATCCTGATGAAGGCAACTACCTGGCTAAAGTAAGACTGGAAGAAAACAAAACCTTTGAACAATCGGCGCAAGGCAAAAGTAATTGTCCACGATTTTTACCCGGATATACCTTTAATTTGCATGACCATGAATTTTCTTCTCTGGATCGGGAATATCTCATCGTATTAGTTAAGCATCATGGCTCTCAGGAACACGTTCTTGGAGAAAAATCGGGAATAGGCGGCGATTTTCATTATGACAATTCTTTCACTGTCATTCCTTCATCCGTAACGCTACGACCCGGAAAGTCAATTCCGAAACCGGTCGTCCATGGCATCCAATCCGCCACCGTCGTCGGGCCGAAAAACGAGGAGATTTACTGCGACGAATACGGGCGGGTGAAGGTCCAGTTCCACTGGGACCGCAAAGGCAAGAGAGACGATCAGAGCTCCTGCTGGCTGCGTTGCGCCCAGACCTGGGGCGGCGGCGGCTGGGGCGCGGTGTTTATCCCCCGCGTGGGCGATGAAGTGCTGGTGCATTTCATGGAAGGCGACCCGGACTGGCCGATCATTACCGGCAGCGTCTATAACGGGGCCAATCCGCCGCTTTACGATCTGCCCGCCAACAAAACGCGCAGCACCATCAAGACCCGCAGTTATCCCAACTCGAACGGCTACAACGAAATTCGATTTGAAGACAAGGCCGGAAGTGAAGAAATCTACCTCCAGGGCGAAAAAGACTGGAACATCCTGATCAAAAACGACAAGGGCCAGACGGTCGGCCATGATGAATCGCTGACCGTTGCCAACAACCGCACCAAAAGCGTCGGCGTCAATCAGAGCGAATCCATCGGCGTCAACAAGTCCATCAGCGTCGGGGCGAATCACAGCGAATCCATTGGCGCGAATATGACGCTGAATGTGGGTATGAACAAGACCGACACGACAGCCATTAACAGCATGGAAACCGTTGGCGCGGCCAAGGAACTAACCATTGGCGGCCTGTACCAGATCAGCGTCGGCGGCGTCATGAACGAAACCGTCGCCGGGGCGAAGACGGAAGAAGTGGGCGCCGCCAAAGCGGTTGTTGTTGCTAACAATATGACGGAGTACGTCAAGGCCGACCGCAAATCCACGGTGGACGGCGATCTTTCGGAGAAAGTCGCGAAAAAGCATTCTGAGGAGACGAACGAATATATTCTGGAAGCGGCAAGCAAGATCACGCTTAAGGTGGGAAGTTCAACGATTGTTATTGACGGCAGCAGCATCACAATCAATGCCGGCAAGGTTTATCAGAATTGACCCATTTACGAAAGATTAACGGGAGGAGTCTGGGGTCATTCCCGCAAAGGCGGGAATCCGGGAATAAAAAATGGATGCCCTCCTGCGCGGGACTGAACAAATTGGAGACTGGGTGTGAAAAAAGCGCTGGTGACGGCAAAGGCCGTTGAAACAATTCCAAATGAAGCAGCGGGAATGGTCATCGGCAAGATTGCCGGCATTCATCAAGACGGCCAAATCCTGGTTGATTTTCCCGGCAACCTTTCCGGGCCGGTAACAGCCCGGATCACGGCGCTGGTGCAGCGGGAATTGCCGGCTAAAGGCGATCCTTCGGGCCGTGAGGTTCTACTGGCGTTTGTGAACAACGATCTGCAGCGCCCCGTGATTGTGGATGCCATGTACTCCGTTCTTGACGACATCATGGCGTCTTCGGAGGCGGAGATTGTGCCGGCCCTGAAAAGGCAGGAAGAAGCTCTGGTAGACGGTAAGCGGGTTGTCCTGTGCGCGGATGAAGAAGTGGTCCTGAAATGCGGCAAGGCCAGCATTACACTGACCCGGGCCGGAAAGGTGCTTATTCAGGGCGACTATGTCTTAAGCAGCTCAACCGGCGCCAATAAAATCAAGGGCGGCTCGATTCAACTGAATTAAATCGGTCAGGACAACCGTACCATGTACCATCTGAATAACGATACACCGTTTGCCGCTCAGATTTTTTTATTACCCGACCAGCATGGGATCGATACGCTTTACCTGTTGATCAAAGCGACTTTCGATTTGTTGCCGGGTCTGCGGCTGGCTGAAAGGCAGCAGCCGGTTTTTACGGAGGACATCTACTGCGCAGAGCCCGGTCAATCCAGTCTGAAATATCCGTCGGAACTGCATCTGGAAAAGCCGGGAACGGATGTGATTGTGGTGGGTGATGCTATCGCTCCCAATGAACGGCCCGTGACCATGCTTGACGTGAGTCTGTCGGTTGCCGGGCGGATATGTCTTTTAAAAGTCTTTGGTGACCGGCTCTGGAAGAAAGGGTTTTTGAATCTTGAACCGGGAAGTCCCAGGCCCTTTATACGCATGCCGGTTGTTTATGAAAGAGCCTATGGCGGTATGCAGGTGATTGACGAGGCCTCAGGCGACATTCTGATGGAAGACAGAAACCCAGTGGGCAAGGGCTTCCGGGGCAGCCGCACGGAGCGCGACTATGAGGCGGTGGCTCTGCCGAATATCGAAGATCCGGCAAACCTGATCAAAAAGCCGTCTGATCAACCGGCGCCGGCGGGCTTTGGCGCCATTGCCCCTTACTGGCAGCCGCGGGTGTCCCGTGCCGGCACATGTGATGAAAGTTGGCAAAAGACCCGCGCCCCTTACCTGCCGGAGGACTTTGACTTGCGGTTTTACCAGGCGGCGCATCCCGATCTGATTTTTAACGGATATCTGAAAGGCGGGGAGCCGGTAAAGATCATCAACATGTCACTGCGCGGCAGGCAGCACTTCAATTTGCCGAAGGACAAACCGAAAGTCGAAGTCGATATCACCGGCCGGTCTGAAACGGTAAAGACGAAGCTAGAAACGGTTTTGCTCGAACCCACGGACGAGACAATCAGCCTGACCTGGCGGGCATTCGCCAGAAGCGGCAATAAAATATCGGGGGCCAGGGTGAATGTGACGTTATAGCCACGAAAGGGACTGTCCCCTTCCGGAGGGGGCGCAGGGGGAGACGCTTTCACCTACAGTGTGAAAGCAGTTTGAAGGCGAAGACGGGAACAAGAGGGGGACTGACCTGTCCTCACCTTTTATAAGGGGGCAAATCCTCTCCCCGCCTCCTCCGGAGTGGGACAGGCAAGGGAAGCAATGGAAAGCATTTTAGCGCAATCTGACGAGTCGAAGGCGTTCACCAGCGAACTGTGCTTTGAATTCTGCACGGAGGCCGCATCGCTGTGGCTTTTGCGCCGCAAGGCTGTATGCGCGCCGCATTACACGCTGACCGACCTTCTGGAACTCGACAATCGCCTGGAGGCGCAAATTGACGCCCTGCGCGTGGCGGGCGAGCCGGGTTGGGAAACCGCCGTCAGCCAAACGCAAAGCGGCCGTGTGGAGTATTTATTTGCGCCATTCGTCCTGGCCTTCGAAAGCAGGGAGGCAAACCGCATCAACGCCCTTCCGGAAAAAGCCGATGCCGCGCCGGAACTTGCCGATGCCGCCATCTCCGCGCTGGGATGGCTTGAATGGGATCTGGCACGGCCAAACATTCAAGAGATGCTTTTATCTCCATCCAGTATGCATCAGACCATCGGCATTGCCGCAAGCGCTTTTCACCGGCAGGACCCCGGCAGCCGTCTGGAAAATGCCTTTTACTCCGGAGATCCTGAGCTCAGGACCTGCGGCCTTAAAGCGGTTGGCGAACTGGGCGGGCGCGGCGACAAACTCATGCCCGGCCGCCTTCAAGATCAAATGAAATCGGCGGATGCGCAAACCCGTTTCCGGGCCGCCTGGTCTGCCCTTCTTCTGGGCGATACATCAGCGCTGGAAATCTTAAAGAAGTTTACGCTCGATCCCGCATCCCCTTTCCGGCATGACGCCATGCATCCGGCACTGAGAAGGATGGATCTCAAGGACGCACTGGCCCTGCATGCTCAACTGGCCCAAAAACCTGAATTGCAACGTCAGGCGGTCATTGCAGCCGGGGTCATTGGCGACCCTGCTTTGATGCCCTGGCTCATCTCCCGGATGAGCATTCCGCCGCTTGCGAGAATGGCGGGAGAAGCGTTTACAAACATCACCGGTATTCAACTGGATGCAGAAAGGCTTGACGGCCCATGGCCCGAAGGCTTTGCAGCCGGCCCCACCGATGACCCGAAAGACAATAATGTCGAGATGGACCCGGACGAATATCTGCCCTGGCCGGATGCCGAAGCGGTCGCCGCCTGGTGGGAGAAAAACAAAACCGGATACAAAACCGGCGAGCGCTGCCTGTTGGGCAAGCCCATCACAAAGGAAAATCTCCGGATTATTTTGCAAACCGGCCTGCAACTTCAGCGCACCGCAGCGGCCCTGGAACTGGCCCTTCTCGAACCGGGCAAACCCCTTTTCAACACTGCCGCCCCGGCCTGGCGGCAGATGCCGGACATTAAACCGCAGACCTCTCCCGCCATCGCTCCCAACTACGGCTCACGGCCGCTGGCCATCACCGCCGTCAACTGCATCACCCCCCTGGGCCACAACGCAGCCATGACCGCGGCGTCCGTCCGAGCGGGAATTACGGCTTTTAAAATTTATGAGAATTACAAAGATAAAAACGGCAATCCGATTACCATAGCCAGAATCAAAGGGGTCAGAGACAACGTTAAAAGAGTTATCGAACGACTTGCAGATGTTGCCGTCATTGCGCTGAAAGATTTAGTAACAGAATACCTGGAAACATCCAGCCGACCGGTACACTTGCATTTCTACCTGGGCGTGGCATCAGGGGATCGGCCCGGACCGAATTTCGGTAAAAAATGTTCCGGGCTGCTAAAAAGCGTTCTGATCAAACAGCTTGGTAATCCTTCTACGGAAGTCATCCTCTGCGGAAACGCATCACTCCATGAAACCCTTGGCAAAGCCGCGAAGACAATTCAGAGCGAGCCGGACACCCTTTGCGTCATCGGCTGTATCGATTCACTGCTGAACGCATCGACACTGGACTGGCTGGAAAGCAAAAACCGGTTGCTCTCTTCCTCCTTTGGCCGCAATCACAGCATGATTGCGGCAGAGGCGGTCGGCTTTTTAATCGTCGAAGATCTGGAGAAAGCAAAGAAGGAAAAACGGCCGATTTTAGCTTTAATCTCCTCGCTGGGGCTTTCCAAAGAGCCATATCCGCGTGCATCTGACACATCCGGCATTTGCACGGGGCTTTCAGAAGCCTGTCAGACGTCCTTAGAAGCTCTAGAACATCGAAACATTCAGCAGGTATTCAGCGATTTAAATGGTGAACACGACCGCGCCAGAGAATGGAGCATGACTCGGATGCGCTGCTTTTCCGATGATCAGCAACTGCCGCATCTGTTCAATCCGGTAGAATATTACGGCGACATCGGCGCAGCTTCGGGATGCGTCATGGCCTGCATTGCGGCGCAGGGATTTAAAAGAAACTGGTTCGCCGCACCGGTTATGATCGTTTGTTCCGACGACTTCGGAGCCTGCGGCACAGTCATTTTGGAAAAAGAAATATAATGCTTTTCGCCTTTTTCTCCCCGCCCTTGATACCCTGAAGGGCACAAGTGGGCGGGGCCGGGGGTGGGTGAAGATTAAAAGCTACGAGCCACGAGCTTTGAACTACAAGCTAATCAAAGAAAGGAGACAAACACTTTGGGAAACTCAAGCGTATTTGCAAATAAACAAGGCTGGTCCCACAAGGGAAGCGGCGGTGTCGCCACCGGCGGGCCGGACATCTGCCTGACGCAGATCGGAAACACCGTTGTACCGATTCCCTATCCCAACACCGCGAAATCGGGCGATCTTACAGGCGGCAGCAAAACTGTAAAAGTGGGCGGCTCATCAGCCGCGATAGACGGTTGCTCTTATAGCAAAAGCACCGGTGACGAGGCGGGCAACCGCAAGGGCGTCATGTCCGGCACGCACAAGGACAAGGCCGAGTTTGCCAATTATTCATTTAATGTCAAGTGCGAGGGTAAAGGTGTTGGCCGCAACGCCGACCTCATGACACACAACAACAAAAACACGATGGGTATCAATTCCGATTCCAGTATGGAACCGCCTGCCCACAAACAACCTCCGCCACCGAAAGATACAATTCGCATCAAGGTCGTGGATCATCTGTCGTGGAGCGGTTACGATAAAAAAGCAAAACGGTTTAATCTTGGACAGGAAGAAAATTCGCCGATTGCCGGCATGAAATTCAAAATCTCGCTGCCTGACGGCAGCGAGATCGAAAAAACGACAGACGACAAAGGCATCATTGAACTTCCTGATCAGGACCCCCACGGCCGGTATGAAGTTACCCATGTGCCGGAAAACGCAAAGCTCAATAATAATCATTACCTTTTTTTCCAAACTGTTACACCTTTGAAAAAACTCTGAAAAGTACTGCACAAGATGAATGAAAAAGAGAGATGAATATAATGCAAGATAAAACACAAATCAATTCCCCGGGCAAGACACCCCCACAGTCCGCTGAAACCGATAAAAAACTCATGGAAAAAAACGACCCGAAAGGCGAGACGGCGAAATCCAATAAAAATGACATTCTCACCGGTGTTAATTATCTGATTAGTGTCTATCGGCCCGTGGTCATCGTGGATTGCCACATGCATATCATGAGCGGCGGTTGTTCACCCCTGCCATTTTTATGGAAACAGCTTGCAGATCAGTCCGTTGACGTTGTGGAGGCCATGCATCTCGCGCGGGCGACGATCGAAGGCGCGGGCCTTTTTGTCGGTACGGTGGCCGATCTTGTCACCCTGAAGCCGATGACAGCCGATCAAGTGGAAGTGCCGGGCTCTGACGGCGCGGAAACGGAATACCGCAAGCATGCCTTCCGGCAATCCATCCCGGCCGCGAAAAAGACGACCTACGAAATCGGACAGTCTTTCACCAGTACAAGGCACAAAGACATGCTCAGTTACATTCAGAAAGAAGCATTTTACAAGGAAGCGCATTCGCGGAAAAAGGAAAATCTGATCGTGTTTTTGCTTTGCGTAGCCATGCCCATGGACATGGAATTTGCCCACATCGACGGCTACTACGGATTAAAAGTCTACAATGCGGTTTATAAAGGAGATGGCCAGAATAAAGAAATCATCCATTACTGGACGCCTCTGCATGGCCGCGTTTTCAAGAACAAGCGCGACGACAAAGCTTATTACCGGAATGAAAGCCATCCCCTGGCTAATACGAAAATAGATGAACTCAGCAAAAGCGCCTTTAAAAGCGCCTGGCCCGTCATCAAAGATCACGGTATTCCGGGAATTTATTTTACGGATTACAATGACAAGGACGAAAGCGGAAAAAAGAGTGAAGGCGTCCGGATCAGCGTCAAAGCCACCCCCTGCAGTGTCCCCGATTCCGAGACCAAAAGAGGTGGATTCAACTTGCAAGTGCACCAGGTTAGATAAAAAGAGGACATGACGGGGTTTTCTGGTAGTGTGTGAAGCACGACCAACACGCACATCAGAAAGGAACCCACCATGTCCTACAAGCATCTTACAGAAAACGATCGATATGTCATCAGCTATTTAATCCTTGACGGGTATTCCCTCAGAGAAATCGGTCGACGTATCGGCAGAGATCACACCACGATCAGCAGAGAAATAAAACGCAACCGCCCAGCGACTTTCGATAATGACGACGTTTATTGGTATGAGATTGGCCACCCTATGGCCATCAAACGGCGTCAGCAACCCAGGCATCGTCGTCGACAAAACCATAAGAAACTGATCGAATATGTGGAAGCAAAGATTCGCCTTGATTGGCCCCCTGAGGCTATTGCCGCCCGCTTAGCACTAAAATACCCAGATGATCAACAAATGCGTACAAGCCATGAAAGCATTTATCGTTGGATATTCCGGGATGCGAAACAAGGCGGCGATCTCTATAAGCACCTTCGCCGCCGACACAAAAGGCGTTGTAAGCAAACACGTTATGGCTCCGGCAGGCGGTTTCTTCCCGGTCGTGTCTCTATTAATGAGCGTCCTTCCATTGTCGATCAACGCAGCCGCATTGGCGATTGGGAAGGTGATACGCTGGAAGGGGCAAAAGGGACCGGCGGACTTGCTACTCATGTCGACCGTAAATCCCGCTACCTTCTGGCTGTCAAACTTGCTGATAAAAAAGCAGCTACGATGACACAGCAAACAACCAAAGTCTTCCGCAAGGTTCCTCGAAAATTACGCCATACACTCACGGTTGACAATGGTCGAGAATTTGCCCATTTCAAAGAGCTGCAATCCAATACCAACTTAACCGTTTATTTTGCGGATCCTTATTCAGCCTGGCAGAGGGGAACAAACGAAAATACGAATGGACTGTTAAGGCAATATTTCCCCAAAGGCACTAATTTAAATTCTGTTTCTGAAAAAGAAGTTGCTTTTGTCGTCCATAGACTTAATAATCGACCAAGAAAGTGCCTCAGCTACCAGACGCCCCATGAGGTCTTTTCTTCAGCTAAACGTGGTGCACTTTGAACTGGAATTCACCAGATACGAGCCATGGGAAAAACAATTAAAATATACCGAACTGACCATGATGGCAGATCCGCTGAAGCTTTTGCCCCTGTTTCATTATGATCCACGGCGCTGGCAGGTGGCGGACAACCCCAAAGGCAACACAACTCCATTTAATAACGTCGGCGGCAGCGGCCTTTACCTGGGTTTCAAAATGTACACCGCGCAGGGTTATCGGCCTTGGGACATGAGATTGCCCATTTTAAAAGAATTCTATAAGCGCTGCTGTGTCGAGCGCATTCCCATATTGAATCACTGCACACCGGGAGGCGCATACAACTTCGACCGGGAAGCTTATTATGAATTCCGGCATGAAAACGATCCAGCATCCGATCCGCAGAAAGCCGCCTGCAACGGCGACGCCTTGAAATACTTCAACGACAACTTCGTCGCTCCCGGCGCCTGGGAGGAGGTATTGAAAAAGGACGTCGGTCACACACCGCTCAATACCCTGCGCATTTGCCTGGCGCATTTCGGCGGCGCGGCAGATATGTACGACGAAAAAACGAAGGCAAAGCAACCGTTGTCTCAGACCTGGTGCGGACAGATCATCCGGATGATCAAGAACGATCAGTATGCCAACGTCTATGCCGACATATCCTCATCGTTTGCCAACCCGAAGTTCCGGCAGTATTTCAAAGATGAGGTTTACGCCGACCCGGAATTTAAATCGAAAATTCGCGAACGGATCCTTTTCGGATCAGACTGGTACATGACCCTGCTGGACAAAATTGAATACCTGGAGTATTGCAGAGTCGCCAAACAATTCCTCGACGAATTTGATACAAGCCTCTGGCTGCACTTCACGCAGGTGAACCCCTACCGGTTCTACCGGCTGGCTGAAGAAGATCAGATCGGCCGAATTGCGAAAAACATAATCTACAGGCGGCAGAATGATGAGGAAGTACAGGAGGTGTTGAAGAGTCTTAAAGAGAAAGATATCGTTAAAATCGAATCAGAGACTGCCTATATTATGACGGCCAATGAACCTCTTGAGAAGTTTGAGGAGTTTCAATGCGAGAAATGACGGATAAAGAAAAGCTACACAGACGATTCATACCTGCATCTATCACCAAGTTACTAACGGGCTCATATTTGTTTTCACATTTTGTCATTCCGGCGAAAGCCGGAATCCAGGCATTGTCGAACTGGTTCCCGGCTTTCGCCGGGAAGACGACTGAAGATGAAATGACTTCAGTAGGAAATTCTAGTATGCGACTGTTAATAGTTTTAATTTGTCTGATATCAACCCATGCCTATGGAGGGAGTAAAAAAATGGAATATCTATATGATTTAAAAGAAGCAGTTACACTGGAACCTCAGTCATATAAAATTGATGCAAGCGATCCCCTTTCGTTGTTTACCGTTCCGATGGATAACGCCGTGGGTACAAACGATATTCGTAATGCTATTTCAATCATATCCTTTCCGAAGGGGAAGATAGATATTGAACATTATTTCAAACGAGCGATTGATGATGTTCAGGGTGGCGGGACTTATCTGCCGGTGATTACGCAAGACCTGATAGGGTTCGGCCAGATGCGGGCGTTTTATTTGTTCAATTTTAAACGCAAAATTCATGAAGAATATCGGATTGTAGGCTCGCTTGACGATTCGATTGAAAACATCGCCATTGCAGACGCTAAAAGACGGAGATTTATTTTTGAAATTGAGTCACACCGGCATGGCTCGCAAGATCCTTGGGATTTTACTAAGTCTCTGCAATTGATAGATTTGTATACCAGAAAAGTCAATTTGGTTAAGAAAGTGTCGAAAGGCAAAGGTTCAATATGGACTAAGTCGCAGGACAGACTATTGTTGTGGTATTTTAAGAAAAAAGAGATGCAGGTTTTTGATATGAACCTTGAGCCGACACAACATCCATTGGCGGATGCTGTGACGATGAATAAAGATAAAGTTGATTTTTCTCGGTTTGTACTCCATCCACAACTGCCCTTTGCAGTACTTTACGGGGGAACTCGGATGCCAGATACACTTATAAATTGGGAAAAAGGCAGAAATATAATTCCGCAGCCCATACTAGAGGACGGCGATCATTATGTATTTTCGCCAGATGGCAAGTGGGTTATATTTAAGGATGATAGTACAAATAAATCTAAAACCTACCTCATGCCCGTCTCCGAGAAGTATCCTAACTACCTCGGCTCGCCGATATTACTGTTAAATGATTACTTCAACGCAAAGAATTTTGCCTGGACAACCAATCCCACAAGCTTTGTCGGCAACAACGGCAGAACCCTCTACCGCTGGGAACTCACCAAAGAAGCCCAGAAATCGGTGATGGGCAACGAAGCCGACAAATCCCCCACCTTCCATGATTATATCGTTGCCAAGGATTTGGAAAAGCTGACGAAAGAAAAGAAACAGGGGCTGGGGAAATAACAGTTCCTCAACGATAATTTCCATTTCACATTTTAAGTCATAAAGGCAATTGAGATCGAAAGATTTTGCACGCCACACGATTGGTGCGCAAAGGCAGAATCAATAGACTCTGCCTTTGCACATTTATAAAGATAAAAAGGCCTGCCGTTTTTGAAGCGGCAGGCCTTTTAAATTTAATTCAACCAATTTTTATTTCTTGTCGTCCTTAATGCCGGCGATGTTTTTGGCGATCTTCTTTTTCTGTTCCAGATTGCCCTGGCGCGCGATCATGATGCGCTGCGCCTGAGGCGAACCGGCGCCGTGCATGGACTCGGTGCGGTAGCCGACCGCCGCCGTGCCCAGCGTGATGTTTTCCACCAGACGCATGATGCGCGCGCGGTCTTCGCAGGACACACTGGCGTTGCCTTTCATGTATTTTTCCAGAACCTTGCCGATTTCGGGATTTTTGAAATCCTGCTCGGCGGGCATGGTGACCATCATTCCGCCGGCGATATCTTCAGCCAGACGGGCAAGTTCATACGGGAAGCGCGTCACGTTCTGCTTGCAGACATTGGCCAAAAGCAGATCGATCAGATACGTGCCGGATGCCGTTTTGTGCCCCTGGGCGGAGCAGGCAATCCCGCAGGAAAACAGCGTTTCGTTCAGGTGCGTCATTTCAATGAGTTTGTCTTTGACATGGGAGGCTTTGGATGCGCCGTTGTAATCCGCCGCCAGCGCCGCCGCACCGATCAGAACATCGCCCACGCCGACCTTGCAGCCGCCGTAACTCTGGCGATGGTATCCGGCGAAACGTTCCACCAGCATGCCGGAAAATTCCGTCTCGCCGCACATCAGAACGTTTTCCCAGGGAATGAAGACGTCTTCGAAAACCATCAGAGCTTCATGACCGCCGAACTTGGCGTTTCCAACGTCGATGGTGCCGCCTTCCAGTTTGCGCGTGTCGCAGGACTGACGGCCGTAAACATAGAAGATGCCTTTTTCATCCGCCGGACAGACGAATGAAACGGCGTAATCCGCGTCATCCTTGCCCATGGCGATGGTCGGCATGACTAAAATCCAGTGGGAGTTGACTGCACCGGTCTGATGCGCTTTCGCACCGCGGACGACAATGCCTTTGTCATTTTTAGAGACAATGTGCATAAATAAATCCGGATCCGCCTGCTGATGAGGCGCCAATCCGCGGTCGCCTTTGACATCGGTCATGGCGCCGTCAACGACGAGGTCTTCTTTCTGAACCATTTTCAGAAATTTAATGAATCGTTCATGATATTTGGTGCCGAGTTTCTGATCCATTTCATAGGTGGTGCTGTCCACCGCATTCATGGCGTCCATTCCTACGCAACGCTGGAAGCATGCGCCGGTCTTCTGTCCCATCAGGCGCTGCATTTTGACTTTTTTGATCAGATCGTCGGTGCTCTGATGTAAATGGGTGAAACGGTTGATTTTCTCTCCGGTCAAATGGGATTTGGCCGTCATCAGGTCTTCAAATTCCGGATTGAGGGCCAACTCATAAGACATTTTAACGGAATTGAGCGACGGACGGATAATCGGGTTATCCACCCAGTTCTTCACCTGTTCTCCTAACAGGTAAATCTTGAAATTCATCTTTCGCATACTCTCTTCATACTGCTCGGGCGTTTTTAAAGCCATTTTTTCTCCTCCTGACATTGCGGCCGATGCTCACCGCAACGATTTTGGTGTGTTGCTTAACAATTTGACGACGATTTTCCTGCTGTCAACGAAAAAAGCGGGATTTGCGCCCCACGCACAAATCCCGTGTATTAATGTAGGGAACACTCGTGATGACCTGAAGGTCGCACGGGCGTTCCCTACAACGTTGTGATTACAGCATTTCTACGATAAATGCGTGGCCGGGTCCGCCACTGGCGCACAACGCCGCGCAACCGAATTTTTTACCGCGGCGCTTGAGTTCGCCCATCATGGTGACAATCAGTCGGGCGCCTGTTGCGCCGACCGGATGGCCCATACTGATGCCGGAACCGACGGCGTTGATTTTATCCAGAGGAATCTTGAATTCGCGGTTGCAGCCGATCACCTGGGCGGCAAAGGCTTCATTGAATTCAAAATAATCGATGTCCGCAAGCTTCATTTTGGCAAATTTGAGTGCGTTGTTTACAGCGGGAACAACGCCCATGCCCATGATGCGGGGCTCGACGGAGCCGGGAGCGGAAGCCACGACGCGGGCGATGGGTTTGATGCCCAGTTCTTTTGCTTTTTCAGCGGACATCATGATCATACAGGAACCGGCATCGTTCAGACCGGAAGCGTTGCCGGCGGTGACGGTGCCGTCTTTTTTGAAGGCGGGTTTCAGTTTGGCAAGGGATTCCAGGCTGGTGTCGGCCCGGGGATGTTCATCCCGGTCGAACATAACCATGCCCTTCTTCGTTTTGACTTCAACGGGAACGATCTCATCTTTGAACCAGCCCTTATCGGAAGCGGCACAGGCTCTCTGATGGCTCATGAGCGCCCATTCATCCTGTTCCTGGCGGGAAATTTTGTACATGTCGGCAATATTATCCGCTGTGACGCCCATGTGATAACCGAGGGACACATCAAACAAACCGCCGATCTGGAGACTATCCTGGATTCTCTCGCCATCGTTCAACCGGTAACCCTTGCGGGCGCCAAAAAGTAAATAGGGGGCGCCGCTCATACTTTCCACACCGACCACTGCGCCGCAATCAATCTTGCCCAGCATAATCTCCTGGGACAACAGTTCGGAGGCCCGCATGGACGAGGGGCACTGCTGATGAACCGTAAACGCGAAAGACTCCACCGGCAGTCCGGCACCCAAGGCTACGTGACGGGCTGTATTTCCCGGCCCGCCGGCTTGGTTGCACTGACCGGCAATGACTTCCTCGACCATCTTTTTATCGATACCGGCCTTGGCGATGGCTGCATTCAAGACCGTAATGCCCAATTGCATGGGGGTAAAGGTCGAAAGCGACCCCATGTAATCCCCAATGGCCGTTCTGGCCCCACTGACAATGACTACTTCTTTCATAATTCTACCTCTCTTTTCCTGTTTATTTTTGAGTTTTTGAGCTTCTGTGCAAGCATCAATTTTTTATTCACAAGCCGTCTTTGAACGGCAGTCAATTTTATATCAGATTGTGATGAAAAAGTCTCACTCAAAAAATTCGCGTGCTTTTACCAATAATTGCCTTTGGAGGCAAGCAATTATTATCGGCCGGGGAAAGATGACAAGCCCTCTACCGTCCCGTCTTTAAAAAATAAAAAGGCGGAAAACCAATATTTCATTGACTTGTTTTTTCATTTTTCCTATACTCCGGCCACACTGAAAAATTAGAGTTTTCCCCGGCCCCAATATCAGGGAAGATATATTCTTTAAGACGAGGTGAATCTATGGCTCAAGAAGTAAGCATCGACGCAGTGTATGACAATCCCAACAATTTAGTGGACTTATTCGAGCAAAGTGTGGCCAGGTATCCGAACAACAGACTTTTCGGAACGAAGAATCCGGCTTCGGGGCAGTATGAATGGGTAACCTTCAAGTACGTGGCCGAAAGGGTTGATAACCTCCGGGGCGCCTTGAAAAAGCTTGGACTTTCCGAAGGCGAAAAAGTAGGCGTTATCCTGAACAACTGCACGGAATGGTTTATTTGTGAGCAGGCTGTTCACGGTCTGGGCGGTGTTTTTGTTCCCATGTACCTGCAGGAACTTCCGAAAGTCATGCAGTACGTCGTCTCCGATGCCGGGATCAAGTTTCTTTTTGCCCGGGACAAAAGCACTTATGAAAAAGTCAAAGATTTTAAAAAAGATATTCCAACCTTGCAGGACATTTTTATTGTTTATGGTGAAGGCGAGAATTCCATGAACGCCCTGGAGGAAATGGGAAAGGCCAACCCCGCACCGTCCATTAAACCCCGCTGGTCGGACATGGCCAACATCGTCTATACCTCCGGCACCACCGGCGATCCCAAGGGCGTCATGCTTCATCACGGCAGCCTTTCTTTAAACGCGCGCCTCGGTTTGGACTCTTACGGCATCGATGAGACCATGCATATCGTGGCGATTCTCCCCTGGGCGCACGTCTATGGCCTGGCCACTGATCTTCACCTCTATATCGCCGCGGGCGGCGGTGTTGCCTTTGCCGAGTCCGTGGAAAAACTGATTCAAAACTTCATGGAAGTCAAACCCACCGGACTTTGCGTGGTTCCCCGCATCATCAACAAGGTTTACGACACCATTCAGCAGGGTGTGAATGCGGATCCGGTCAAAAAGCAGTTTTTTGAAGCGGCCATCGCCGAAGCGATTAAAAACAGAGATCTTCCCGAAAAAACGAAAGAATTCAAAGATTACGATGCGCTCGTTTTCGCTCAGGTGCGCAATATTTTCGGCGGCAATCTGAAATTTTTCGTGACCGGCAGCGCGCTGGTCAAACCGGAAATTGCTTTGTTCTTCAAAGATATCGGCCAGCCGACCTTCGACGGTTACGGCATGACGGAAACAGGGCCGGTCATTACCTCCAATACCCCTAAATACGGCAACAAACTGGGGACCGTCGGCAAAGTGGTTAAAAACATGCATGTGGTGATTGACAAGTCCCGCGTGGGCGAAGACAGCAAGGATGGCGAAATCATCGCTTACGGCGCTCATGTCATGATGGGCTACTACAATAAACCCAATCAGACGGCGGAAATCATGATGCCTGATAAATGGAACGGTTTTGCCGGCATCCGCACCGGCGACCGCGGCTGGATTGATGAGGAAGGTTATCTGCACATCACCGGCCGGTTCAAGGATGAATACAAACTCGCCAACGGAAAATACGTCCATCCGGAAGGCATCGAAAACGAAGCCAAACTGATTCGCTGGATTTTAAACATTATGCTTTACGGCGAAGGTAAAGACTACAACGTGGCGCTCGTTGTTCCCGACTTTGCCGCGCTGAAAGCCGATGCGAATCTCAAGCCGCTTTTAAAAGACACGCTGGAAGAATCGCTTAAGGAAAAAGCGGTGACGGATTATCTGTCCAATGAGATTATGACGCATATGCGCAAAACGTACGGCGGTTATGAAGTTCCGCAGAAGTTCCTGTTCATCCCGGAAGATTTCACGGTGGAAAGCGGCATGTTGACCCAGACGATGAAGCTGAAACGCGCGCTGGTCATGAAAAAATTCGGGGAACAGCTTCAGGCCCTGTATAAAGACTGATCAGCAGACATTCCTTTGATTAAAAACCCGCAGGATTTTACCCTGCGGGTTTTTAGATTGACCGGCATAATTAAGAAAGGCCGCCTCACAGTAGGCGGCCTTTCTTGTTGTTATCTCAGCTATATCCCTTTAGTCTCCAGAGCGGGAACCGGATAAAATTTCGGGTACAGGAGGTGCCGTTCGCGGGCATTCTTTTCCAACTCTTCGCGGAATTTCGGGTGCGCAACTTTAATGAGCTCGGCGGCGCGTTCCGGTTCGGACAGGCCGTAGAGATCGGCAACACCGTATTCGGTCACGACATAGCCTGCATAGTTGCGCGGAACGGTGATGCGCGAGCCCGGTTTCAGGTAGGGAACGATGCGGGAGATACTGCCGTCCGACGTGGTCGAGGGAACCAGATTGATGGCGCGTCCACCCTTGGACCAGAAGGCGCCGATGGCAAAGTCGCACTGTCCGCCCGAACCGCTGATCATGGTATCGCCGATCGACTCGGAGACGATCTGTCCTAAAAGATCGATTTCAACCGATCCGTTGATGGCCTTGACGTTGTCCTCGGCGGCGATGGTCCACATACTGTTGGTATAGTATGTGCCGTAGAACTCGACCATGGGGTTGTTGGCGCAGAAATCGTAAGTTTCTTTGTCGCCCATGGCAAACCCGGCGATAATCTTTCCGGTGTGGTTCTTCTTGTACTTTCCAGTGACAACGCCCCTATCAACCAGGGTTTCGATGCCGGCCGGCACCATTTCGGTGTGGACGCCCAGGTCTCTGAGATCGGATTCAGCCAGAAGCTTGCTGACCATCATGGGAACGGCGCCGATGCCAATCTGGATGCAATCCCGGTCTCTCAGAAGGCTGACTACGTTTTTCGCCATGGCAACCTCTACTTCCGTCGCCTGCGGCGTTGGGAGCTGAACGAGCGGTTCGGGGATTTCGACGAATGCTGAGAATCGGGAGACGTGGAATTGAGTCTCACCGTAGCATCGCGGCATATGCGGGTTGATCTGGGCAATAATGTGTCCGTTCGTGATCATGGCGTCATCAAAGTTCTGCTTCGACATGAAGCTGTCAAGGCCGGTGTTGACAAAGCCGTGTTCGTCAGGCGGCGATACCTGCTGAATGGAGATGACCCTGTTGTGTTTGCAGCGGCGCATCCGGTGTTCCCGGTACCAGAGGATGCCGGCGGAACCGTTGTTCGGGAAGTAGTTGGCGAACTCGCTTTTGGCCATGGCATGAAGGACGGGGCTTCCCAGAAATCCCGACTCCAGGATGAATGTCTTTCGATATTCGGGTTTGTAAATCTTGTAGGGCCGCATCGTAAGGCAACTGTAATACTCGACATTTTCCAGTTCGTCTTTGCGGTCGGCGATGGCGTCCATAATGGCCATGGACGGTTGGCCCAAGCCCAGGGGCGTGTACATCTGGTCGCCCGACTTGATGAGCTGTGCCGCCTGTTGAGGAGTCATTACGCGACTTTTGTAAATTTCTTTCCATTTTCCGTGAGTTTCCTTTGTTGCATCCATAACGCTTTTTTTACCTATCCTTTCCATACCTGTTTCAGAATGGGCAACATTTTTCAGCGGTCTGTGTCCCGCAACGACAGGATTCCTGCTGCTCTCACTGTCGTATGCCACCCTTTATCCTTTGTCTTGAGACCAATTCCGCAGAACAATGGGAGGAATTCGGAACGGCCTCCGCGTCCTATATCCACTATCCGAGCTTTAAAAAAAGATTTTCGAGAAATGTTTCGAAAGAACCAGTCTATGGAACCCGGACAATTAATGCAATTACTTCAATACGTGCCACCGATCTGAAAAACACTGCTTCGTCGACGACTTAAGGCATGTTATCCATGCGTTTCTACTCTAGCGTCCGGAAGTATAAGAAAAACATTTTAATCTGTCAATTAATATGTCTGGGCCAAATTTCTGACGTTTTACTCTTAATAATTCTCCTGTTCAGAAAATGACCGACGGTTATTTTTATTGTTGACTTCTTGCCGCATTGTTTTATAATGCTCCTCAAAGATAGCAATCCCGATCGCCTGCGACGATTCCTGTCACCCCATCATTTAGGCGATCTAATTTCAGTAAAGTGACCCCCGCTGCGGGAAACCCGGCGGGGGTCATGCCTTTTTAGACACCTTTAATTCTTTCTTATTCTTTTAGGTTATAACCGTAACCTCTTTATTACTCTTATGAATTTGCTTTTCTCCAGAGTGTTTGTTAATTTTTCGCATATTTTGAGCCCTTTGGATACCAAAAGAAATTTTCTGTGGAATTCTTAATTTCTGATGGATCAAGAACAGAAGTTTAAAATGGAAAGTCACGAGCGTTGTTTAATCCTGTTTGCCAGGCACCCGGAAGAAGGAAAGGTCAAAACCCGTATGGTCCGGGAGGGTAATGGCAAACTGGTGGCAAATCTTTATCGCTGCTTCATTGAAGATTGCCTTGAAAGGATGTCGAAAGGCAATTACCGGTTTTGTGTAGCCTGCGATCCTCCGGGAAAAGAAAATGCTTTTACTGAACTATTTGGCGGGGATATTCTTTATACATCTCAGAGAGGATCTGACCTCGGGTCCAGAATGTACAATGCATTCGCTGAATGCTTTGCGGAAGGTTTGCGGTCCGCGGTCATCATCGGCAGTGATATTCCCGATCTTCCGAGAGGGTTTATCGAAGAAGCGTTTGAAGCCCTGGATGGGCATGACGCCGTCATCGGACCGTCAAGGGATGGGGGATATTATTTAATCGGCTTTTCTAAAAATTCTTTTTGCCAAAGTGTTTTTGAAAATATGGCGTGGAGCACGGAGGGTGTTTTTGAAGAAACACTGCAGCGGCTTCGTCAGGAAGAAGTTTCCGTCCATGTACTGCCCGCCTGGCGGGATGTCGATACCTGCGCAGATCTCGACGTTCTGATGCGGGAATACGACCATTCGGATTTCGGAACGTCAAAAACGATACGTTTTCTCAAAGCGCATGGTTTTATTTGAAGCTTATGAATCCAAGATTTTCCATCATTGTCCCCGTCTTTAATGAAGGGGCGGACATCAATCAACTGGTTGAACATGCGCGCACTCTGGCAAACAGTTCCGGTCTCTCTGCGGAGATCCTCGTTGTTGACGGCGACCCCGAAGGGAAAACCATTGCGTCGATTGGTGATCGGGAGGTTGTGACCACTCTCGGGATAAAGGGACGGGGATACCAAATGAATGCAGGCGCAGCGCTGGCGAAAGGTGAAATCCTGCTCTTTCTTCATGCGGACACGAGGCTTCCGGATGACGCATTATCTCTCATAGATGCGGTCTGTGGCCGGTCCGCAAGCGCGGCCGGCGCCTTCGATCTGGCTATTGACTCTCCAAGGCCGGTATTTCGTCTGATCGAGAAGGCAGCCTCTCTGCGGTCCAGGCTGACACGAATTCCTTACGGGGACCAGGCTTTTTTCTTCTCCGCCGATTATTTCCGTCAGTTGGGCGGCTTTGCCGGCATTCCCCTGATGGAAGATGTCGAGTTCATGCGCCGCATTAAAAAAAGGAGAGACCGCATCGTTTTTATAGACCGGCCGGCCCGGACGTCGGCGCGACGCTGGGAAAAGGAGGGCATTTTGAAATGCACTCTCCGTAACTGGTGCCTGCTGACGCTTTACCTTTTCGGGGTAGCGCCCGGCAGGCTGGTCAGATTTTACCAGATCTATTCCGTGGAAAAGACGGTGTAACACCAAAAAGGAGTTTAAAGTTGCTTGATCAAAACTCGATAAGTCTTCAGCGCATCCGAGGTTTTTTAAACCGGGTGCTCGGCAACCCCTGGATTTACCGGATAGTCCGAATGGCCCTGGCGTGTCTTTTTCTTTACGGAGGAATTGTCAAACTTTTCGATCCCAAAGCTTTTGCGGCCACAATTTCAACTTATGATCTTGTTCCCGAAGCGCTGCTTCCCGTAGCGGCCATTGGCCTGCCGATCGTCGAAGTGGCGGCGGGTGTTGCCCTGATTTTGAACCGGCGCTGGGGTCTTCATCTGATCACCGGACTTCTGGCTCTGTTTGTCTTTGTTCTCGGTTACGGTGTTCTGGGGAACCTGAATGTCGATTGCGGCTGCTTCGGGGCCGAAGAGCTAAATAAACAGGCCGGTTTGCGGGCGGCATTTTACCGGGATTTGATTCTCACGGTGGTCGTAATGCCGTATTTGTACATGGCCCGAAGGCTTGGATTGCAGACCGAAAAAGCAAATCATGAATAAGAAATAAAGATATTGGAATGGTTTCACAAGGAAACCTGCTTAATTCAACATGAGAAAGGAGATCAATGATGAAGTTCACAAGAAGAATGTTAAGTGTTTTCGTTGCGGCTCTGCTGGTTTGCGGCCTGGCCGGAGGCGCCATGGCGGCGTGGGGGACCAAGGAATTGGATACGGAAAAGATTGCGGTCACTTTTCTTTCAGAAGTACAAAGAGGGGGCTATAAGATTGTAGCCACGCAGGAGTTGAAAAGCTGGATCGATCAGAAAAAAGCGATGCTGATTGTCGACACCATGCCCTTCGAAGACAGCTATAAGAAGCAGCATGTTCCCGGCGCCGTCCAGATGCTGTTTCCCATTCCCGAAATGAAGACGATCGACGACAAAACCAAGGCGGAACTGGAAAAGCTGCTTGGGCCCGACAAGGACCGCCTGATTGTTTTCTACTGCGGCTTTGTGAAATGCACCCGAAGCCACAACGGCGCCATGTGGGCCGTGAAGCTTGGGTATAAAAATGTCTACCGTTATCCGGGCGGAATCAAGGCCTGGGACGAAGCGGAGTTCCCGATTGAGAAAGTAAAATAAACTTGTGAGTGATTTTGCGGAAACATGCACGGGTTGCGGAAACTGTCGTGATGTCTGTCCTTTTCTGATTGAATTCGGAACCCCCGATGAGATTCTTGCCGGTCGGCCGGAGGTGTCTTTTTATTGCACCTCCTGCCGCCGGTGCGACTCCGTTTGTCCTTTGAATCTGTCGCCCAGTGACGCTTTTTTTGAAGTCAAAACACGTTTGATCCTTGAGGACCGGATGCCTCAGACGGTGCAAAAAGCATTTGCCAGAGCCAGAGGTTTTGCCGGCGCCGGGCATAAGTTTCCATTTTGTTTTTACGATTGCAAAGAAACGGTCTTCTGGCCGGGATGTGGCTTGAGTGCCAACCGGCCCGGTCTGTCTCGCAAAATACGAGGCATTCTGAGTCGCGAACTCGGGCAGAAAGTTGGCCTGGTTCTGGATTGCTGCTTTGACCCGGCTTATACACTGGGCGATACGGACGCCGCCATTCATGCTCTGGAGGAAATCAAAAAGCGCCTTCACGACGGTGGCGTGAAAAAGGTGATTACCGGTTGCCTGAATTGCCATAAGCTTCTGTCGGAATATTTAGACGGCATGGAGGTTGTCTTCATTCTGGAGGTTTTGCCGGCTTCCGCTTTCAAACAGCGCAGGCAGGATCCGATTTATCTGCATCATCCCTGCCCGTCTTCGCGCTGGGACGGCATTCGTAATGGCGCACGAAAAGCTGCCGGCCAAATAAATCCGCCGACTTCATTGTCCGAGGTTCATAAGCCGGATGTATCCCTGCCGCTTTGCTGCGGGGCTGGCGGTAATTTAGCTTCCATTTCCCCGGAGCGGGCCGATCAATTTTTATCGCATATTATAAAGGACGCAGCGGGTAAGACCATTCTGACGTATTGCACCTGCTGCCGGAACCGCTTTCTGAAAAAGGGCACACAAGCGGTCCATCTTCTGGAATGTCTGGATGGCGAGCCCCCGCGAAAGAACGTTCCTTCTCCGCTTCGGCAATGGTTCAACCGCCTGATGCTGGCGACACAGTTGCGGCTGCTTTCCCCGAAGACGCTGTTCCTTCCGGCGATTGTCCTGCTGATCGCCGGCGGCATTTATTTAAACTCGCAGCATATCTTTTCGGCGGCATCTCTGACGAATCTGCTGGCCCGTCATCCGGTTCTTGCGCCGGTCCTCTTTCTGGCCATTTATTCCATTGCCCCGTCTCTTTTTCTGCCGAGCATTCCGCTCACGCTGGCTGCGGGCTTTTTCTGGGGCCCGCTCTGGGGTGTGGTCTTTTCAATCCTGGGGGCAACGCTCGGCGCCTGCCTGCCTTTTTTTCTGTCACGCTATCTTCTTCAGAATGCCGTGAAAAAGAAAATCCCACCCGAGCGCTGGCAGTGGCTTCAGGGCAAAGTCCATCAGCATGGCTGGAAAGCCGTCGCTTTCACGCGTCTGATTCCTGTTTTCCCCTTTAACCTGCTCAATTATCTTTTCGGCCTGACGCCGATTGCGTTTTTTCAGTACTTATGGAGCACCTTGATTTTTATGCTGCCCGCGTGCATTGCTTTTGTGGCGTTTGGCAGTTCTCTTGGCGAATTGATCCTGCGGGGCAACGTGAAAGGGGTGATCATCGGCATCGGCATCGCCGTTGGCGCTTTTTTGATCCCTCTGGCACTGCGGCCTTTTTTCCGCAAAGTTGGCAACTATAAAAAAGACGGAAAGGAAATATGAAATCATGGCTGATTACTATGAAACCAAAGATCTGGCTGATTTTTCCAACATCGGGGAGTATTCGCTAAAACTGGGGGAAAAGTATTTCGATTACTATGGAGAAGTGATGAAGGCGGGCGCGCTTTCGGCGCGGGAAAAAGCGCTCATCGCGCTGGCTGTGGCGACGACGCAGAAATGCCCGTACTGTATTGACGCGTACACCAATTCATGCCTGTCGCTGGGTGTTTCAGCGGAGGAAATGATGGAAGCCGTCCATGTGGGATCGGCCATGGTGGCCGGCATTGTCCTGGCGCACTCGACACAGATGCGCAAGATCATTAAGAAGAAAGAAATGTAGGATATGAGTGAAGTCTCTACGATTATGCCGTTTGAAAAGAAGGCGTCGGGGCCGTTGACGGCATGCGGCATCGATATTTTTCAAATCAATATCTGCTACCGGTGCAATCTGGAATGCCGCCACTGTCATATAGAGGCAGGCCCCCATCGGCAGGAGCTGATGCCCCGCAATGTTATGGAGATGTGCCTTGCTGTTTTGAAGGCGCACCCCATCGAGGTCATAGACATTACGGGCGGCGCGCCGGAGATGCATCCGGCATTGCCTGGGTTTCTGGAAGAGTGCGCTCAATTAAAGCGCCGCCTGCAGGTGAGGACCAACGGCGTCATTCTTCTGGATAAAGAGTATGAGCATTTTTTCGATCTCTATAACCGGCTGGGGGTGGAAGTTGTCGTGTCGCTGCCCCATCTGGACATAAAAATCACCAACCGGCAGAGAGGGGAAGGCGTTTTCCCCCGGCTGATTGACGTGTTGAAAAAACTGAACGAAAGAGGCTACGGCCAAAAAGACACCGGACGAATTTTAAATCTGGTTCACAATCCGGGCGGCGCCTACCTTCCCGCCGGGCAGAAAGCGCTGGAAGACTCTTACCGGCAGGCGCTTCAGGAAAGATACGGGATCGTATTCAATCATCTTTTTTGCATCACCAACATGCCCGTTGGCCGTTATCGGGATTACCTGCAAAGAACCGACAACTATGAAGACTACATGGCGGGGCTGGTCGGCGCGTTTAACCCGGCCACGCTCCCCGCTGTCATGTGTAAAACAACCCTGTCGGTGGGCTGGGACGGCAGACTCTACGACTGCGATTTCAATCAGGTGCTGGGGATGACGGTCAATTCCGGCGCACCGGACCATCTTTCAGCTTTTGACTGGGAAAAGCTGGTTTCACGCCGGATTGTCACCGGCAATCATTGCTATGGCTGCACGGCCGGTTCCGGATCATCCTGCGGGGGAACGCTGACGGATTTCGGCGCTCCGGAGTGCCGAGGTTTCACAAAATGAAGTCAAAGATAATTTTACTGATACTGCTTCTGATCGTGATTACCGGGGCAACCCCGGCGGTGTCGCAGCAAAAAGGCTTCTTTCGTGAAAATTTTGAAAGTCTGGATCAGTGGGAACCGCTTACCTTTCCGAAGATTAAAGCACATTCCACCTATACGCTGGTTGCCGAAGAAGGCAAAAATGTTCTCAAAGCTCAAAGTCGTGCGTCGGCTTCGGCGCTGGTGTACCGCCGCACATTCAATGTTTATGAAAATCCGCTGTTGCGCTGGCGCTGGAAAGTAATCAGACTTTCAGAGACCGGAAATCCAAAAGATAAATCAGGCGACGATTACCCAATTCGCGTCTATGTGATGTTTCAGTATAATCCAGCACAGGCTTCCCTGGGGGAACGTCTTGTGTATAACGCCACCAAAGCAATTTACGGCCAATACCCGCCGCACAGCACGCTCAATTATGTCTGGACCGGAACCCGTATTTCCGATAAATACATCGCCAGTCCCTACACCGACAAGGCGCGTATGGTCATTTTGGAGAGAGGCAAAGATCGCGCAGGCCAATGGGTGGAGGAGTCGGTCAACATCCTGGATGATTACCGCAAAGCATTCGGCAAGGAACCGCCGGCGACAGCCGGGCTGGCCGTGATGAGCGACTCGGACAACACAAAGACTGATGCCGAAGCCTATCTGGATTATATCGAAGTGGGCCGATAAGGAATGAAACACGCATGAGCATTATTTATCTGGACAACGCTGCAACATCATTTCCAAAGCCTGAGGCAACGATAGAGGCGATGGAAAAATATTCGCGGGAAATCGGCGCCAATCCGGGCCGTTCCGGACATGGACTCTCCATCGATGCGGGCCGGATTATTTATGAGACACGCGAAGCGCTGGCCTCCCTTTTTAATATTGATGATCCCCTGCGCATTGCGCTGACCAAAAATTCAACGGAAGC
Organism: Smithellaceae bacterium; assembly: GCA_963682105.1. GTDB lineage: Bacteria > Desulfobacterota > Syntrophia > Syntrophales > Smithellaceae > UBA8904. Next base: position 3,077,279 of record OY821638.1, on the reverse strand, counting down.
GCTCAACATTGCCCTGCTGGGTTCGCTGCATTCCGGAGACCATGTCATCACAACGTCCATGGAGCACAACTCCGTCATGCGGCCGCTACGCTATCTGGAATCGTGCGGCATCAAACTTACCGTCGTGCCCTGCTCACCGCGGGGTGAACTCGAGCCGGACAATATTTCAAAAGCTTTTCAAAAAAACACAAAGCTGGTCGTGATGACACATGCCTCCAACGTGACAGGAACCATTCTGCCGATTTCCGATGTTGGCCGGATCGTCCGCGAAAAAGGCGATGTGATTTTTTGTGTGGACGCCGCACAGACCGCCGGCGCTCTGCCGATTGATGTGGAACAAATGATGATTGATGTATTGGCCTTTACCGGCCACAAGTCGCTCTACGGGCCGCAAGGCACAGGCGGGCTTTATATTCGAGAAGGACTGGAAAAAAGAATTCAGCCGCTGATGCGAGGCGGGACCGGCAGCCGCTCGGAATTTGAAGAACAGCCGGACTTTATGCCGGATAAGTATGAAAGCGGAACCCCCAATACGGTTGGATATGCGGGCTTTTATGCCGGCATCGAGTTTGTACTGAAGCAGTCCGTCGAAAACATCCGCGAAAAAGAAAAGAATCTTACGGCCCGCTTTCGCCGTCAACTTCTCGATCTGCAAAATCAGGTTATTTTCTATGGTCCGGTCGAAGTGTCACAACAAACGGCGGTTATATCCTTCAACATCAAAAACGTGACGCCGTCGGATGCCGCCCTGTACTTTGAAGAAAAACACGGCATCCTCTGCCGGCCTGGGCTTCACTGCGCACCAGCCGCGCACCGCACTATCGGAACGTTTTCCCAGGGAGCTGTGCGTTTCAGTTTCAGTTTATTTACAAGTGAAGCGGATATTGATACGGCGGCAACAGCCGTCCGGAAACTGGTGCGGGAAGGAATCTGATTTTGTCATGACTCAAAAAGAATCCTATGCTGTGGTCCTCTTTGAATCCGTCAGTCATGCACTTCGGGCTGAGCAACTGCTCAAAGCCGCCGCAGTCTCCTGCAAGCTGATTCCGGTGCCGCGGCATCTGAGCTCCGATTGCGGCGTTTGCCTGCGGATCGATGCGGACGACTGCGAACTTGTAAAAAAAATTCTGGACGGGAAGCTTCTCTTTTTTGAAATCCGTCCGCTTTAACCTTCTTTTTCTTCTTAAATGCAAATTAATCTATTGACAAACGCTTCATATTTTCTTATTTATAAGCTACATTGTATGACGTAGCGGCTTTATAGTGTGCAAGATTCAAAGCGGATGGAACGTTCGTTATCGCGTGGGAACAGGTTTTAGGAATTCCTAATTCGTTGATCCTGAAGAGGCAACAGATCGTCAATCGGTAAGCTTTGGAGGCATAGTATTTCATGATGTCTCATACGCACTGGCGCCCGACCCTCAAGAAGAGTAACTTGTTTGCTTATCGGATGGGATGTGAACGTCAGACCAAGCGCCTCATTAATTGTCATCAAAATTTTCAAATCATAAAAAGAATATTTCCAACCATTGACCAACAGTCTTACGAGCGATTGCAGCGGTTCTTTCCGGATAGAGAAACTTTTAAAGAGTATATCCGGCAGGCGCAAACCGAAGGTCATTTTGCGCCGGACCGGGAATTGGAAGGGGTTTCCCGAAGTGACGGGCGCCTGGCAGAAGCGTTGTATTGAACCAATCAACTGATTTTATGGGTGGACAGGCATGTTGACTTACATTCAGACGGTTGTCATTTATACTTTTGTGCTGGGCTCGATTTATCTTTTAATATCCCTTGGCTTTTCTCTGATCTGCGGCGTGCTCAGAATTTTTCACCTGGGCTACGCCTACATCTTTCCTCTGACGATTTATGGAACCTGGATGTTTATGACCGCCCTGGATTGGCCCCTTATTCCTTCCATTTTCGGCATGGTGGTCATTCAATTCATTGTCGCCGTCCTCATTTACAAAGGGATGGTAAAAAAATACATGTACACCGAAGATGTTCTGCTGACCGCTCTTTTGCTGGTGGCGCTGATTGTTGAGCAGTCAGCCAACTATTTTTATCCGATTCAGGCGGGTGTTTATCTGAATACAACACTGGTGGACGGCGTCTTTCAGATCGGCGCTGTTGTGGTTCCCAATCAGCTGATGTTGAGCGCCGTCATCGGTCTTGTGATGACGGGAATCTTTGTTTTCTTTTTCGTTAAAACAAAAACCGGAATGGCCATTCGGGCTTTGTCCCAGGATATTTATTCCTCAAAAATTGTCGGCATTAATGTTGAAGCCCTTTACATGTTCACCATGATGATCGTTTTATTGCCCGTCATCATTGGCATGCTTCTGGTCGCGCCTGTGCTGGAAGTCAATCCGTTTATGGGCTGGACATACATGATTACCGCAATTCTTGTCGCGGTTTTAGGCGGACTGGGCAACATCAAAGGGACGATCATGGCCAGTTTTTTAATCGGATTTACCCACGCCATCGCCTGCAATGTCATTGGAGAACCGCGCTTTATGAATTTATCAGCATTAATTCTGGTTATGGTTATTTTAGTTGTTCGACCCCAGGGATTAGCAAGGAGTGAGTCGCTATGGTAGAGTTCGAATTAAAAAGAGACCGCATTGTCATTCGATTGGGAACGAAAAAGTGGGAATGGGTGCTGGAGCCGCGTTACTGGCGAAATACGCTGATCTGGGTCGTGATCCTTTTTCTGTTTGCCACGGTATCCTACTTTGTGAGCCCCGGTCTGATCAACACAATGATTTCCGCCAACATCTACGCCGCCATCGCCATGCCCCTGGCGCTGATGACCATCGGAACGGGACGCATGAACTTCGGTCCCCAGTTTTATATCGGCGTGGGCGGGTATACGGCGGCGCTGCTCAGTATCGCTTACGGCTGGGGGCCGCTTGCGACCCTGCCTTTTGCCATTCTGACGTCCATGATTGCGGCGCTGATCTTCAGCCCGCTGGTCATCATGGCGCGAGGCCTTTACTATGTACTTCTTTCGCTTTTGATGCCGCTGGTTTTTCTGGAAGTGACCTTCATCTATTCCGACATTTTCAAGGGAGACACCGGCCTTTTCGGGATTGTGCCGCTGATGGATACCGGCAACGCCAAAACGAATTTTCTGATCATCGGCTATCTTTCCATCGTGATCATGTATGCTTATTTATGGATTATCAACAAAGTCCTGAAGTCCCGCTACGGCCTGATCATGGCGTCTATTAACGATGATGAAGAAGTCGCCCATTCCATTGGCATCAACATCAACAAGGTCAAAATCATCACGTTTGTCGCCGCCGCAACCATGGTGGGTTTTATCGGCTGGTTTTACGCGCATTACTTCAGTTCGTTTTCCGGCCAGACGTATCTGCCGCTGACGTTCATGCTGAAGGTTCTCCTGGTGTTGATGATCGGCGGGCGCGCGCAGATCTTCGGTTGCGTGGTCGGCGGCTATTTTATCGCCTTCCTCGAAATGCTGATGATCCGGTTTATGGGGCCGATCCAACCGCTGTTGTTCCCCATCATTCTTCTGATTCTGCTGTTTATCCTGCCCGAAGGGCTCTTTGGCCTGTACCGCAAGCGCCGCTATCGCGAATATTTACCAACCATTCATGTGCGGAGGTAAGCATTCATGGTCCCATTAATTAAAGTGAACAATCTGGTCAAGCGTTTCGGAGGGATCGTGGCGGTAAACGACGTATCCTTTGAAATTTATAAGGGGGAGACGCTCGGATTTATCGGCCCCAACGGCGCCGGCAAATCCACCGTGGTCAATTGTCTGACGGGTTACCTCCCCGCCACGTCCGGCAGAATCGAAATGAACGGCGTGGATATCACCCGGATGAAACCGCACCAAAGGGCGCACATGGGCCTGGCCCGCACGTATCAGATTCCGCGGCCCTTTCCGGAGCTTACCGCGCTCACCTCCGTGCTGGCCAGCTCCATTTCCGGAAAGCCTCGCATCAATCAGAGCTTTCAGGACGCGATGTATGATGCCACGCACTACCTGGAATTCGTCGGCCTCTTCAGCAAGCGCAACATTCTGGCGCGCGACCTGACTTTTTATGAGCTGAGAATGCTGGAATTGGCCAGGGCTCTGGCGACGACGCCGCAGCTTTTGTTTATTGACGAAGTCATGGCCGGACTTAACCCCGGTGAAGCCAAAAACGCCATTAAGATGATCCGCAAGGCCAAGGAGGAATTCGGCATCACGGTTTTCTGGATAGAGCATGTCATGGCGGTTTTGATGGAAGCGGCCGACCGGATTGTGGCGATCAATTACGGCGCCAAACTGGCGGAAGGCACGCCGGATCAGGTGGTCAATAACGATGATGTGATTGAAGCTTATCTGGGCAGAGGGTGGAGGGAATATGCTTGAAGTCAGTGATCTGAGCGCGTCTTTCGGTGTCATTCCGGCGCTCAATGGCGTGAGTTTCAATGTCCGGCAGTCGGAAATCGTGACGATTCTGGGCTCCAACGGCACGGGGAAAAGCACGATTCTGAATGTGGTTCAGGGCATGATGGCCGGAACGAGCGGCCGGATTATTTTCCGTGACGAAGCGATTCAGGGATTGCCTTCGCACAAGGTGGTGACTCGCGGCATCGTGCAGGTTCCGGAAGGCATGAAAAGTTTTCCCTATATGACCGTCAAGGAAAACCTGATACTCGGCGCATACCGGAAAACATCCTGGCCCAAAAGAAAAAAAACGATTGAATATGTCTACAGCCTTTTTCCTATTTTGAAAGAACGCTCGAACATGTCGGCGCGGCTTTTGTCGGGCGGGGAGCAGCAGATGCTGAAAATCGGCCGGGGATTAATGGCCAACCCGATGCTTTTGATGGTGGATGAACCGTCGATCGGCCTGGCGCCGCGTATCGTGGACAGTGTTTATGAAACACTCGGCAAGCTCCGGGAAACCGGCCTGACGATATTACTGACCGAACAAAACGCGCTGCGCGCTCTGCAACTGGCGGATCGTGGGTACATCATTCAGGAAGGACGGATCGTGCTGGAAGGAAAATCAAGCGACCTCATGAAAAACAATCTGGTGAAAAAGGCCTATTTGGGGAGATAACAATGGAAGATTACTTTGCGTATACGGAAAAGCTGTTCAATCCCGCCGACGCCCAGGCCAAGCCGGAGGCGCTTAAGGGCATCCGGGTGCTGGACTTTTCGCACGTCATTTTCGGGCCGATCGCCGCAAGGCTTTTGGCGGATTACGGCGCGGAAGTCATCAAGCTGGAGCTGCCTTTTTACGGCGATCTGTGGCGCCCGGCGACCTACTGGGGCAAATACTGGAAGCACTCCAACCCCATCTGGCACAACATCACCAAAAACAAATATTTTCTTTCCGTGAACCTGGCGCTCAAGCAGTCCAAGGAGCTGATTTACAAAATGGCCGAAGAGGCGGACGTGGTGATCGAAAACTTCGCGCCCGGCACGGCGGACGCCTGGCAGATCGGCTACTCCAAAATATCGCAGATCAATCCGAAAATTATTTTTCTGAGCTGCTCGACCTACGGGCAGTTCGGGCCGATGCGCTATTTCCCCGGCTGGGACCTGCTGGCGCAGGGCGCATCAGGCGTGCTGACGCTTAACGGCTATCCGGACACCGACATCTACTACAAACTGCCGGACTATGTCGGCGACTTTGTCCCCGGCAATTTCGCAGCGCTCGCTGTTTTGATGGCGCTGTATCATCGCAAAAAAACGGGCAAGGGGCAGTATATCGACATGGCGCAAACCGAAGGCCTCATGCGCATGCTGTTTCACTACACCTATTTTTCCGTCACGAAGGAAGCCATCGGCCGGACGGGAAACACCGACCCGACGATGATGCCCGCCTCCATTTTCAAAACCGCCGATGAAAAGTTTGTGGGGCTCGCCTGCGCGACCAAGGACCAGTTCAAGTCGTTTACGGCGGCCGCGGGCCTTCCGGAACTGGCGCTGGACGCCCGGTTTAACGAAACGCTGGAACGCTTAAAACCGGAAAACGCCAAAGCGCTGACACAAATCGTTGCGAACTGGATTGCCGGCAAGTCCGCCGCCGACATTGTGAAGCTGGCGGATGAAAACGGCTTTCCAGCGGCGGAAGTAGCAGATGACTTTACCATTGCCAACGACGAGTGGCGCCGCAAACGAGGCAGTGTCATTTTGTTCAAAGACGACGTATACGGCAATCTCGTCATCGCCGGCCCGTCCGCTCAACTTTCCGCAACCCCGTCTCGCACCAAATGGCTGGCGCGGCCGCTGGGTTATCACAACCGGGTCGTGCTCAAAAAATTTCTGGGGCTTTCGGAAGAAGAAATCGTACAACTGGAAAAGAAAAAAGTCATCGGAACTTTTGACGACCGACCGGGCCTCAAACCGCCCGTTTACTATAGCTTGAAGGACGATCCGATTTACAACTACGGAAAAGAGGTTGGAAAATGACACAAAAGGAAGCAGTCTATACCCGACACGGAAGCAAAGGCGGCGACCGGGGCAAGATCCTGGCCGAAATGATGACGACGGAAGGAAAACCGGAAGCGCTCGACGATGTGCTGGTGCTGGATGTCAGTTCCGCCAATTTCGCGGGGATCATCACGGCGAGCTTTCTGGCGGAATTCGGGGCGGAAGTGATCAAGATCGAACCTCCGGAGGGCGACCCGGCGCGCCAGATTACGCCTTTTGGCGTCACGGTTCAGGGCGTGGGGATTCCCTTCATGTTTGAAGGGCGCAACAAGCGCTATCTGACGCTGGATCTCAAAAACAATCCTGCGGACCGGGAAATGTTTGCCAAGCTGGCGAAAAAGGCGACGGTTGTTATCGAGAGTTATACGCCGGGCGAAATGGACAGTTGGGGCATCGGCTACCGGCAGTTATCCGCAATAAATCCCGGCCTGATTTACGTGGCTCTGTCCGCGTATGGCCAGTATACGGATAAAGCGAAAGAGTCCGCCAAAATACCGGATACGGATCTCACCTCCCAGGCGGGATCGGGTCTGCCGGCTCAAATGGGCGCTCCCTCCACTGAACAGGAGCCCTATACCTGGCCGCTGCGCGGCGGCATGTGGGCGGGCTGGTACATCTCGGGGCTTTCCGCCGCCTTGGGCGCCACCGTGGCGCTTCTTCACCGGCAAAACACCGGCCAGGGGCAGATGGTGGATGTCGCGGGCATGGACGCCTATTCGTCCATGGTCGGCATGCCGGCCACCATCGGCTTTACCTGGGAGAAAGCGCGACCGCGCATCGGCGTGCTGGATTTCATCTTGTATCCTTACGGACACTGGAAATGCAAAGACGGGCTGGTGGCCATTGCCGCGCCGCGCGATCATGATTTCCGCGCTCTTTTGAAAGTGCTGGGTTTGTGGGAGCAGGAGGACGACTGGCGCTATTCGTCCGACCGCATTCCCGATATTCTAGAACAGGCGCTCCACCTGCATCGCATCATCGAGGAAAAAACGCTTTTATACACCGCAGACGAACTGGTGACGATGGCGCTCAACTACAGCAAGAAATCCGCCCGCTCCAAGTGGCGGGGCGGCGGTGTGCCCATTGTGATGAAACTCATGACGCCGGAAGCTGCGATGCAGAATCAACAGTGGCAGATTCGCAAAGCCTTCCAGGAGGTGGAGGACGAAAAGCTGGGCAAATACATCATCAGCGCGAACTTTATCAAGATGTCCGAATCCCCGCCGCGGGTGAAATGGGTGGAAAGTTCGATCGGCAAGGACAACGATTACATCAAAAAGAAATATTTAGGTGATTGATGAAAAGAAAATCGGCAAACGTTAATCTTTAACAAACTTAAAATTTAAGGGAAGGAGATTATCATGAGACGAATAAGCAAAGGCCAGCTTGTTGTTTCGGCCCTGGCACTGCTGATGGTGATTGCCGTCTGTGCGCCATCCTTGACAATGGCGCAGCCAAAGGGAGAGCCGTTTGTGATCGGCTATATCGGTATGGTGGCATCTCCCGGGACGAAGCCGTGCATGGACATCCAGAAAATGGCTGTGGAGGAAGTTAACGCGCAGGGCGGCATTATGGGGCGTCCGGTTAAATATGTGGTCATGGACAACAAGGGCGATACGTCTCTGTCCGTCGAGGCGCTTCGCAAACTGGTCATTGAGGATAAAGCCAAGTTTATTTCAGTGGAAGGCCGCTCGGAAATCTGCCTGGCCGTTCAGGAAGCCTCCGGCATGCTGGTCAAGGAATATCCGCACATTCTGGTGTTTAACGGACCGATGGGCGCGGAACTGACGGCGCGGATCATCGATGAAGCGCCGAAGTATGATCACTGCTTCCGTGACTGGGATCCGGAACCGGCGCATTATGCCCAGCAGAAATATTTCTTCTGCAAAACCGTTCCCGAATATCAGAAAGCCAAGAAACTGGCTATTCTCTGGGAAGATCTGGCTTGGACGACGGAATGGCGCAAAGGCATCAGCTACATCAACTTGCCGACCTGGGAAAAACTGGCCAAGGAATGCGGCCTGGAAGTGGTCTACAGCAAGGCCGTCAAACCCCGCGGCACAATGTATCTGCCCATCCTGCAGGACATCAAAAAAGCCGACGCCGATCTGATTTACTATATCAGTTCCTGGTTTACGGACACGGAATCGTTTGCCAAGCAGTGGGCGGATTCCGCGGCCCGCGACATTCAGGTCAACCTCTACGGTGGCGTGGCTCAGACCCGGGATTACTGGCGGATGACGGGCGGAAAGGCGCTGGGGATCGTCTCTTCGTTTACGGATCTGGATGATATTGCTCTTACCGACAAAACCATTCCGCTGGTAAAAAAGGCCCAGGCGCGCAAAATCCCCATGCAGATTCATGTGCATATCGCCTACGCGGATATCTATCACTTCAAGGCGGCTATTGAGAGAGCCAAGGGAACCGGCGACATAAAGAAGCTGATCAAGGCAATGGAAGACGTGGAGACCACGTATTCGCTGGGGAAGGTTAAATACGAAACCCAGAAAGTCAAACCCTTCTATCATTCGCGCATGAGAGTCAATCCGAGAGATCCCTGGAAAACCTATCCCGGCTACTATTATCAGTTGATCATCCAGTTCCAGCAGGGCGGCAAGATTGCCTATCTGCATGAGTCCTGTCCGGAAAATGAAAAATATGTGGCCAAATGGGTCGATCCCAAACGCTATAAAAAACCGGCGGAGCTTAGGAAATAATAATGTAGGGAACGGTTTCAAACCGTTCCCTACGGACTGTCAGGTTATGAGATAGGGCGGTGTTTGATTTTGAATGCCGCCCTTTTTATTGCTGCAGGAACTTGGTGGAATCGGGTTGTTCCTGGCCTTGCGCGCCGGGCAGATAAATGACGACTTTGGTGCCGCGGCCCAGTTCGGACTCAACGGTAATCATCCCGTCATGGTTGCGGATAATTCCGAAAGCGGCCGCCATGCCCAGGCCGCGCCCGTAAATTTTGGTGGTGAAAAAAGGCTCGAAGATGCGTTGCAGGGTTTCCTCTTTCATACCGGCGCCGTTGTCTTCAATGCTGATAAACGTATAATTGCCCGGTTTGGCCACCTGCTGACTTTTGTTCAAAGACCCGCCCATCAGCCGATGGCCGGTCGATATCCTCACCATGCCTCCTTTGGGCAGAGCTTCAAAAGCGTTGGACATCACCACTTCGACCACCATTTTAATCTGGGTGATATCGCCTGTCGTCGGTCGCACATCATTGCCAAGCGCCGGGATGACCTGAATCGATGAATCCCGGACCATCATCTTGGAATTAACAATGTCGTTGACCAGATCGTTGACCGAAAAATTTTGGGGCTGGTATTTGCCGCCCTCGGCATAGGCCAGAAGCTGGTCCGTGAGCCGGCTCATCCGGCCGGCGGACGTTTTCAAAGATGTAATAAACCGGCGATTTTCCAGATTGCCCTGCGCATTCATTTCCAGGAGATCCAGGCTTCCGTATATAACCGCCAAAGCGTTGTTGAACTGGTGGGCAATGCCGCCGGCGAGCGTTGCAATAGCCTGAATCTGTCTTGCACTTTGCATCCGCTCGGCCATTCTCTTCTTTTCTTCCTCCACGGCAATGCGTTCGGTCAGATCATAAATCGACGTAAAAACCTTTTCCCAGCTTTTGTCATACCCCGCAGGAAGGGCGCTCATTACCATCAGGCGGATATCCCGGCCGCCCTGTGTCCGTCCGGATATTTCCGCATGGTGATGCCCTGTTGAGTAGAGGGCTGTAATCTGTTCAACCAAAAATTCCTTGAGCAGATCTTTGAGAAGCCAGAACAAATTGACCGGCATGATGGTTGTCTGATCGAGTTCAAAAAGCTCCAGGGCCGCGCGGTTGGCCGCTGTTGTTTTAATCAGCGAGGCGACACGCATGACAGCCTGGGGATTTTCCTTAAAATATGTGGAAAGGTCTCCTTTATATTCTTTGGCCAGATTATCCAGGTACATTTTAACGAGAGACCAATCTTCTTCCCACAGGGCGACGGACGATTCCTCAAACAGCGCCCGGTAATGCAGTTCACTTTCCACCAGCGCTTTTTCGGAGAGTTTGCGCCGCTCGATTTCCTTCTCCAGTTCCACATTGGTTTCCCGCTGACGCTGTTCGGCCAGACGGTACTCCTCTTCTGAAAGCGCCAGATCATCCTGAACTTTTGTCCGGATTTTTTCATAAATGATGGATATAATCAAAATGGACAGCAGCGATCCGATAAAGCTGTACTGAAAGAACTTGATGTTGCGCGCGTCCAGCGGCGGCATTTCGTTGACGAAAAAGAAAATCAGCGCCACAGTGCTGAAAGCGATGCCCGTGATGTAGCCAAGTCTTCGGCTTAAAAACATGACCGCGGCCATAGGGTACATGATAATCCAGGGCAACACGACGTAGTAGATATTTTTATCCCATAAACCGGTGAGCAGGTTGGTAGCCAGAAGCCCAAACCAGATTCCTGCATTGATTCTTTTGTGAAGGACGGCGCTGCGAAGAGTTTTGATGAGCCGATAGCCGATAAAGATACCGACGTAGGAACTTGTGATCATCAGGACAAAAAGAAGAGTCTGGAAATAACTACCCAGGGAATAATAGAAACCGGCATATAACAACATGCTCGGGGTCGCGGAATAAATAACGATTCGATTTTGCCTTCGATGATAGGCAATTTCCGCTAATTGGGCCTCATCCGGTCCGCGAGTTGTTTTTTTATCCGCTTCCATTTGCTTGTCCTTAAGCTTTAATAACAGGATGAACCGCATCTGCACCATCCTGTGCAGATTGCAACTCACTGCGGGACTACTCTATGCTTTCAGACTCTGCGCTTAAATAGTGCAGAGGTGCGTTGAAATCCATAATGACACGAATTTCATCGGATATGCAATGCGAATATTTGTCACTGTGGAATTCGATACTTCTTTGTATGGAATCTTTTTAATTGTGCATCGTTTGCCGCGGTTCATTGTCAGAAAAAAAAGTCCATGTCAATGGAAATTTGAAGGTACGGCACTGCTTCTTATTTATTTTTTTTACCATTTTTATTTGGAACCTGAATACAGTCGCATCTGCATGTGGCGCACGAAAACCTTATTTAAATTGTTATACAAATACAACATGTTGATTGGAAAACAGAAAAAAAGAATACCAGGAAAAGAGAATGAATATTTCAGCAGGCGGCGGGCAAATCCTGCCGCCTGCCGTTTGGAATATAAAATTAGCGGCCCTTGAAATTGGGAGCTCTCTTTTCCAAAAAGGCTGCGGCGCCTTCTTTGAAATCTTCCGTATACTGCAACGCCTTGCTGGCATTCAGTTCGATATTCAGAACGCCGTCGCGAATATCGGTGTCCAGACCCAGACGAACGGCTTTCATGATTTCACGCTGCGCGACCGGGGCGCCTGCGGCCAGTTTCTTGGCCAGCTTTTTCGCTGTTGCCAGAACTTCGGCCTGGGGAACCACTTTGTTGAGAAGTCCCAGAGCCAGGGCATCTTTGGCGGGCATAAAATCGCCAGTCAGCATCAGCTCCAGAGCTTTGGTTTTGCCGATGTAGCGGGGCAGTCTCTGGGTTCCGCCCCAGCCGGGGTTCAAGCCCAATTTAACTTCGGGAAGGCCGACAACCGCTTCTTCCGCCATAATTCTCAGGGTGCAGACACAAGCCAGTTCACAACCGCCGCCCAGGGCCATGCCCTGCATCGCCGCGATGACGACTTTGGGGTAATTTTCAATTTTGAAATAAATCTGATTGCCGTCGTATTCAGGCACTTTTCCCTTCTGGAGGTCGGCGAATTCGTTGATGTCCGCACCCGCCGAGAAGCACTTGGTGCCCGTGCCGGTGATGATGATAACGCGCACGTTATCGTCCTTTTCGCACTTATCCAGCAAATCGTTTAAATCTCTCAAAACGCCCTGCGCCATTGCGTTTGCCGGCGGATGATTGATTGCAGCCACAACGACCATGCCGTCTTGTTCCACTGTCAGTTTTTCATAATTAAAAGCCATCTCTTTTCCTCCTTCATGTAGTAAATTTACTTAAATTATTCATCAGATACTGATCTTTTGAACTCTTCGCGACCCGGAGTATAAAAAGAACTCCCGACCGTGTCAAGGATAATCAAGACGGCGTTTTGCACATTTTTAGCTCCACGAATCGATGCCGGGAATTTCCTGTTTCAGTATGTCATGGATGCTCCGGGCGGCTTTACCGGCCGGCGTCACGAATATCCTTTGGGACAGAATTTTACAAAAAAACGCTTGAATCGACAGGAATGTTGTATATTATGGCAGTTTTTTGCAAAGATTTTTAAATTCTTTAATAAAGGAGGGGAATATGAATGCGGCAGTCCTTTTAGTTGTAGCGGCAGTTTTATTCTTTCTGGCATACCGATTTTACGCAAGGTTTATTGCAAAATTATTCGGCGAAAATGATCAGACACCCACGCCGGCCTGTTCGTTGAAAGACGATTGCGACTATGTGCCGACAAAACCGCTTGTTTTGTTTGGCCACCATTTCGCCAGCATTGCCGGCGGTGGACCGATCATCGGGCCGACCACCGCGCTTCTGTTCGGATTTATGCCTGTCTGGCTCTGGGCGGTGCTGGGAACGATTTTCATCGGTTGCGTTCACGACATGACAACATTATTTGCCAGCGTCCGCGAAAAGGGTAAATCCATTTCGGAAATAGCCAAGGCGTCTCTGGGCAACACAGGATTTTTTCTATTTATCAGTTTTACGATTTTGATGCTTCTGCTGGTGACATCGGCGTTTCTGGGGTTGACGGCAACGGCGCTGACCTCTCTGATTTCGCTGGACGTTCTGAGACTTCCCGCCGACCAGACTGTTGTCCGAACCATTGTTCAGAACGGCGTGATCAAAGCGCAAATCGGCGGCATCGCTTCCATGTCGGTTATTTTCATTACCTGCTGTGCGCCGATACTCGGTTTCCTGGTTTATAAAAAGCAGATCAATGTTTATCTGGCGGCGCTGATCGCCATTGCCGTTTGCATTTTATCCGTGATTGTCGGCATGAATTATCCGGTCACGCTTCAGCCGAATGCCTGGATGATCATCCTTTGTTTTTATACACTGCTTGCGGCGGGCATTCCCGTCTGGATTATTTTGCAGCCGCGGGATTTTACCAACTCGTTTTTGCTGTACGCTGGCGTAGCCGCCCTGTTTATCGGCGGTATCGTGGCCGGCTTTAAAGGCGTTACCTTTAACGCGCCGGCTTTGAATCTGGCGGAAGGATCAACCAAAATGGGTCCCATCTGGCCGTTCCTGTTTATTACGGTGGCCTGCGGCGCCATTTCCGGATTTCATTGTCTGGTGGCCGGCGGAACATCTTCCAAACAGGTCTCTAAGGAGACGGACGTCAAGAAAGTCGCTTTCGGCGGAATGCTGCTGGAGGGACTACTGGCCATTGGTGTTTTGATTGCCGTGGGCTGTGGCATCATGTTTTCGGATTACATCAACATCATGTTCCCAACCGTGGCCGGGGTCAAATCCAACCCGATTCTGGCGTTTGCGGCCGGCGCCGGCGGCCTGCTGGACAAGGCCTTTGGGATTCCGCCGCTTTACGGAACGATCTTCGGCATTTTGCTGGTGGAAGGATTCGTGGTCACCACCCTCGACACCGCCGTCCGGCTGAACCGTTATTTATTCGAAGAGCTCTGGCAGGCGATGTTCAAGAATGTTCCGAAACTCATGAAATCCTATCTGTTCAATGCGCTCATCAGTGTGGCGCTGATGTATCTGCTGGCTTATAACAACGCGTTTCTGGTGATCTGGCCGATCTTCGGTTCCGCAAACCAGCTCCTGGCATCACTGGCTTTGATCGCCGTTTCCGTCTGGCTGGTCAAGCGGAAGAAGACCGCCTGGTTTACCGTTCTGCCGGCCATCTTCATGATGGTTACAACCATTTATTCTTTGTTTATTCTGCTGATCGAGAAGTATCTTCCGAAAAAGAACATCATGCTGTCCGTGGTGGATGTGTTGCTGATCGTTTTCTCCATCGGCGTGATTTATCTGGCGTTCAAGAAATGGCTGGAACTGAGGAAAAACGGTATCGGGGCAACGGGCAATGCTGTATAGCTAATCTATTCATGAAGGAAATTATTCATATGGAATCGAAGAGGGACGGCGCAGCCTGTCCCTCTTTTTTTAGGTGTTTGTCAAATTGATGAATCAGTTTTCCTTTGCTCGGATCATCAGGACCAATCCCTTGCGACCGGCAACCACAACGCGTTCACCTTTGTTGAGGCATACCCCTTTTTCGGCCGGTTCAGCCTCCCAATACTCACCCTGGATGATGACATAGCCTCTGGAAGCGCATTTTTCCATGACGATGCCTTCCTCGCCGACTTGCGGATAGCGGCTATCGGTAACAGGATCGATATAAGCGTGCCACACGAATGGAAATGCAATGATATCTTTAAGTATCCAGAGGACAGTGAAACTTAAAACGAACCAGAGGGGAATATTTATCCATCGGTCAAGAATCAACAAGATGATGATGATAATGCCTGTCTCGGGTAGTTGAAAGAGAGTGTATCTTATTAATACACGTTTTTTATCTTTCCATGCGTATGCTTTGAATTGTTTCAGGCTTTTCATGTTGGATTCATTCCGAAAGATTTTTTATTGAACAAAACGGGAAATAAGCAGGACGAAATGGTCAAGCATGCATGGATTTTTGCGCGCTGACATAGAGCCAGGTCAGTCCCACTATTGCGGCAATTACCGAAGCCATAATAATGCCGAGTCTTGCCTCTTCAAACAGCAGGGGACTGCCGGCAAAAGCTAATTGTGCGATAAACAGAGACATTGTAAAGCCAATCCCGCCAAGCCAGGCTGCGCCCATGATATGGCGCCAGCGGACGCCGCCGGGAAGCCTTGCCAGACCAAGCTTTACGGCCAGCCAGGCAAAACTCGATATGCCGAGAAACTTTCCCAAAACCAATCCCAGAAAAACTCCCAGTGTTACGGGTTCCGTAATCACTTTCCTGAAAGGCAGCACAGACAGATCCAGGCCGGCGTTGGCCATGGCAAAAAGCGGAATGACGCCGAAGGTCACCCAGGGAGAAAGATGATGTTCCATTCTTTGCTGGGGCGATTGCACCGCGGCGGATACTTTTTCAAGGCCTTCGGCAATGGCATACATCCGGTCGGTGTCTAAAGGCTCTTCCATACCTTCTCCTTCGGGATTGACGGATTCTGAGCGCAGCATTTTCTTCATTTCATCAAGATGTCCATTAAAATGATGCGGCGTATAACTTGGGCGCGCAGGGATGGTGAAAGCTAAAATCACACCGGCCAGCGTCGCGTGTATTCCCGATTTCAGAAGGGCCAGCCATAAAAGAATACCCAGGACGGCGTAAGGCAGCGCAGAGCGGATGCCCGCGCGGTTGCAAAGAAACAGAACACCGACAAGCCCGATGGCGGCGCCCAGGAGGTTCATATGGATCGTCTGTGTATAAAAAAGAGCGATCACCAGCACAGCTCCCAGGTCGTCGGCAATGGCCAGAGCGGTCAAAAAAATAATGAGATTTTTGGGGATGCGCCAGGCCAGAAGCACTAGAATGCCCACGGCAAAGGCGATGTCGGTGGCCATTGGAACTCCCCAGCCGGCCCGGGCCGGTCCCATAGGATTCATAAGCAAGTAGATGGCCGATGGTCCCAGCATCCCCCCGATGGCCCCGGCAACCGGAAGGGTGGCGTTGCGAAGGGAAGCGAGTTCTCCCACCAGAATTTCACGTTTTAATTCGAGACCGACGAGCAAAAAGAACAAGGCCATCAGCCCTTCATTGACCCACGCGTGAAGAGACATGTCCATGGTGTAAAGGCCTATCCCGATGCGCACGGGCGTCTCCCACACATGCCGATAGGCATCTCCCCACGGCGAACTGGCCACGATCAAAGTTAAAACCGTCATACCTATGAGCACGATCCCACCGGCGGTTGTTTGCCGCAGGAACCGCTCAAAGGGTCCAATAATTTTCCCGAACAGTGGTTCGAGAGGGTAATGTTGTTCTGTCAAGAGTTTCCACCTTTATAAATTGAGAATGCCAATCTTTTAGTTTAATATCGATCTGCATCTTGCACCTTTATATAAAAAGCCGCCACCTGATTATTGTCAATCAGATGGCGGCCCGGCCATCAAAAACGCCTCCATAAGTTTTTCGCGCTTATGGACCCATGCTGCTTATGAACTCAAACATAGTGTGTTCGAGTGAGAGAAAGATCGTATTTCCCCTGCTTACAATGCGTGAAGGGATAAGCTCTTCCTGCCTGGATGCTCATGCTTTCTGGAAAAGCTCTGACAAAGTTTATACCGTTCATGTCGAATAAAAGCAAGTATTACCGGCGTCCGTTCCCGGCCATGCTTTTCGATGTCGATGTCTTCAAAGAAACGTGACGTTCTGTGAAGACACTGGACGTCAGGTTTATAAAATCTCTTCCAGGATCTTTTTGATCTTCTCCAGCCGGAACGGTTTGGAAAGGACGTTCTGGAATCCCTCTCCCATATATTCGTCGATTCGCCGGTCGTCTTCTTCCGATATAATGGCGACGGCTTTGATGTCGGGATTGATTTTTTTGAGTTTCATCAACGCGACGTTGCCGCCCCAGCCCTGTCGGACCGAAACTTCCATAATCACCGCGCGGTAAGGTCTGGATTCCTCCAGCGCGGCGGTGTATTCGGAGAGAACGGCCTGCCCGTCGGAAACGGTGGTCACATCGAATCCGAGCTGTTCGATATACATCTGGAGGAGTTTCCGGATGTCTTCATTATCGTCCATAACCAGCAGCCGCCTGCGGGCGGATTGGGCGCTTTTGGTTTCCTTGAGTTTTTCACGAAGCGCCTGATCGGGCCGCGCCGGCAGATAGATGCTGAATGCGGCCCCTTCACCTTCTTCAGACGAAACTGTGATGTAGCCGTTGTGTTTTTTTAAAACGGAGTAGCAGATGGCCAGCCCCAGTCCCATGCCTTTGGCCCTGCCGATGTCTTTGGTGGTGAAATACGGGTCGAATATTTTGGGCAGATCCTCCCTGGCGATGCCCCTGCCCGTGTCTTCAAAAATAATTTTGACGTAATGTCCTTCGGCGAGCGGCAACATGTCTTTTGCGGTGACTTCAATATTTTCGGCGGAAATATTGAGCGCGCCGCCGTCGGGCATGGCATCGCCGGCATTCCGGGCCAGATTGTAAAAACATTGCCGGATCTGGTTTTCATCCACTTCAACCGGCCAGAGGCCTTTGGGAATTTCATAGGCTACGGCTACGGACGAATTCTGCAGAGTTTCATTGACCGAGGAGACCAGGAAATCATCGGTATGGCAGATTTTGACAATCGGGTCGCCGCCGCGGGAGAAGACGATCAGCCGGCCGGTAATGTCCCTTGTTTTATCCACGGCTTTCTGCGCTGCATCGAGAGACCGTCGTGCGGCATGGTCGGCGGGAAGATCGAATTGCGCGACGTCAATATGACCCTGCACCACGGTCATCAGATTGCTGAAGTCGTGCGCCAGGCCGCCTGCCAGAATACTCAGGGAATCGAGTTTTTCCGGACGCGGCGAGACGGCGGGGGGCTGAATGCTCTCAGCCGCTTCTTCGCGCTGGATGAGTTTTTCCGCCTGCACCCGGTCCGTGATGTCGTTGATGGCCGCGTACAGAAGGATCTTATCGGCAAATTTCAGCGGTCCGCAGAAAACTTCCACATCGCGGATCGAATCGTCTGCGCGTTTCTGTTGGAAAATGAATTGACTGCTCTGCTGAGCGCGCGCTTTGTTCATAAGCAGAGTCAGATCCGCGGCGGACGCTGTAGTGGTCTGTGATATTTTTTTGCCGACGAATTCCTCCCAGCTCAAATTGAAGTATGTACAGGCGGCCGGATTGGCGTCCGTGATGATGCCGGTGTCTGGATCGACCAGCAGCATCGGCATGGGATTGTTTTCAAAAAGTGTCCGGTAACGTTTTTCGCTTTCCGCCAGCGCGTCCGAATCGTTTTTCTTAGCAGTGACATCGTCATAGGTTCCCAAAACGCCGATGATGCGGCCATTCATATCCGTCAGAGGCGTTTTGCTTGTTATGGCCCGGAGACGTTTGCCGTTGGGCAGGGTCCGCTGTTCTTCATCATTGATTTTCGCAACACCCTTCGTCATGACCTCCAGGTCTTCTCTGCGGTAGGCTTCGGCCTGATCCCGCCAGGGCATATTTTGATCGATATCGCCTACAACGTCTTCTGGTTTTTCCCGGCCGGCATCCAGAGCAAAAAGCCGGTTGCATCCCAGATATTCGGAACGCCTGTCCTTCCAGAAAATCCGCATCGGTATGGCGTCGATGACCTGCCTGAGTATTTGGCGGACCTCATCGAGTTTATGCTGACTTTCTTCGACGGCCTGCATGGCGGCTTTGCGATCGGTAATGTCCATTCCGAAAACGGCAAACTGGAAGACGCTGCCGTCCTCGCTTTCAACCGGAAAGATGGAATTAAGAAACGTCCGGCCGAAAATTTCATCTTCGAACCGGACCGGCCGCTTTGTTTTCTGGGCTTCCAGGAGATGCTGTTTTCTTTTTTCAACGATATCCGGCGGAAGCAAATCAAAAATATTCTCCCTGGTCACTAGGCTGTTGAGATCGGTTCCCAGACGATGGGCGGTTGTTTCATTGGCATAGAAGACGTGACCCGCCAGATCCATCAGAAAGAAACTTTCCGTGACGGCGTTCATCAAAGCCAGGATATGCTGTGACTGATCGTCGCTTTTTTGCGGTTGCCGGTCGACGGCCTGGAGCTTCTCTTCCGCTTCTTTCCTCTCCGTACTGTCGCAGTTGCTCGACAGGATGCCCGCGTACTGACCGTCGTCATCGTAAACGGCATGGCAGGCATGGCTGATCCAACATACTTTTCCGTCTTTTCGCACAATACGGAATTCTTCATCTCCATGAGATTTGGCTTTGTGCATAAAACGACGATGATCTTCAAACATGACCCGGTCGTCCGGATGAATGATTTTGAAGAGAAGTTTCTGATCTTTCAGGAATTCTTCCGGCGAATAGCCGGTGACCCGCTTGCAGGAGGGCGAGATATAAACGAGACGGTCCTCAGGCGACAGCCAGAATACCCAATCCAGCGTATTTTCAGCCAAAATCCGGTAATGCTTTTCGCTTTCCTTGAGCTTGGCCAGTATTTCCTGATTTTCTTCCTTGTATTTTTCGAGCTCGGCGAGCTGACGCCGGAGCATCCTAATTTCCTCAAAATACTGGGCTTTTTTGTCCATTACCATAGTCTGAACCCCTTTTTATCCTGAAATGTACAAAAATATCTTTAAATTGCTGTGCTTCTTATATTTCGGCGTTTTTCACCGGCGAGTTTAATTGATCCGCAAAAAAAAGCACTCCGTTGGTGATAGGGCGCACAGATAGCATCCGGTCGGCATCCCCCCCGATTATCAGAACAAGGGGTTGCAGAACAATGATAAATTGATTATTTTGTTAAAATATCTTAATTTAAAATCATGGAAACAGGTAAAACAACATTGGGGGCCGATTATCGCCATAAAGTGATCAGCGCGGAGAAGGCACTCGAAAAAATCAAGCCCGGACAAAAGATTTTCTGCTCCAGCGCAGTGGCTACGCCGGGGAAATTTCTGACGGCGCTGTCACAAAGCGATGACCTCAACATCCGCGATCTGGAAATCATCCAACTGATTGCTCTGGGTAATTATCTGTCGCGGGCCGACTCCAAAAAATACCGTTTGAAGACATTCAATGTCGGCGAGAGCATCGGCCGGCAGATTGCCGAAGGTGAAGTGGATTTCATTCCCGCCAACCTGATGGAACTGCCCTATATATTCTTGAGCGGCGCCGTGACGGTGGATGTGGCGGTGATACAAACCTCTCTGCCGGATGAAAAAGGCTTTATGTCTTTTGGCGTGGCGGTGGATGTGGCCAACATCGTCATCAAGCAGGCGTCGCTGGTCATTGCCGAAATCAATCCGAACATGCCGGTCACACGCGGAGAAACGGCCGTTCATATCAGCAGCATCGATTTTGTCATCGAAAGCGATTTTCCCCTGATCGAAAGGCCCAACAAGCCTTACAATGCCGCGACGGACCGCATCGGCTGGAACATCGCCAACCTGATTGAAGACGGCTCCACCGTCGCCCTGCATGTCGGAAAGGTATTTTCCGCCGTGGCGGATCATCTCAAACATAAAAAAAATCTGGGTATTCTGACGCACGTCATCTCCGACTGGGCCATCGATCTGGTGGAGTCCGGTGCAATCTCCATTGACCGCAGCCGCTATTCGGGAGGACTGATTACCGCAAGTTATGCCCAGGGCACAAAAGCCCTCTATGAATACATCGACCGCAATCCCGTTTTTGAATTCTATCCCATCGCCCGCTTAAGCAACCCCTTTCTGGTGCGGCGCCTGGTGAACCTCGTCGGCATCATGAACGTCAGGACCATCGACATGTCCGGCGAATCCGTCATCTTCCATTCCGGCGACAATCTGCTCACCGGCTACGAAAGCAAGCTCAATCTGGCGGTGGCGGCGACCATTTCCAAAAAAGGAAAGGCCATTGTCGCGCTGAACTCCGTGGATAAAGAGGGCATGAGCAATATCGTCGTCCGACAGGACTGCCTGGCCGACAATCCCAGAAGCACGCTGGGCGTCGTTAAATACATCGTCACCGAATACGGCGTGGCCAATCTCTTCGGCAAATCCATCCGTGAACGTGCGCTGGCCATGATCGAAATTGCCCATCCGAAACATCGCGAAGACCTGCTAGCCCAGGCCAAGGCGCTAAATTACGTCTACCCCGATCAGGTTTACGTGACAAAAAACGCGGCCAACTATCCGGCGCATCTGGAAACGCGCAAAACGCTCAAAGACGGCCTGGAAGTCAAAATCCGTCCGATCAAACTTTCCGACGAAGACATGATGCGCCGTCTGTTTTACAACTTCTCAGATGAGTCCAAGTATTTCCGGTATTTTGCGGCCAAACCCGTCATGCCGCACAAGGAAATGCAAAAGTACGTCAACGTCGACTATTCCGACACCCTGGCCATCGTGGCGCTGGTTGAAAAAGGCCGCAATGAAAGAATTATTGCCGAGACCCGCTATGCCTACGATAAGCATACGGACGCCTATGAAGTCGCTTTCATCGTCGATGAGGAATTCCAGGGCAAAGGCGTGGCGTCCTTTTTGTTCAACTATCTGATAAAAATCGCCCGGGACCGCAACATCGCCAGATTCATCGCATATGTCCTGCCTCGCAACGAGGCCATGCTCCGGGTTTTTGATAAAGGCCCTGTAAAACCGAGTAAGAAATTTGAGGATAATGCCATCATCTTGCGATTCGATCTTTCGGAGAATCTTCCTTCTGCAGCACCGCGATGATATTTGTAGAACAAGAGGTTGCAACCCCTTGTGCCGACGCCCTGCATTTTGAACGTTACAAACAGGGACTTGAATGATCATAGCCGGATTAATTAAAGTAAATAATCAATTATATCAGACAATTTTTAACCTTTGAACGCTCTTTGCCGATAACAGTTTAAGTTGTTTCGTTTATTCGCTTTCAATTCAAAACTGAGGAGATGCCACTATTATGTCACCGCCAACAAAGCCGGTAAAAAAAGGCATGGTAAAAAAGGCGCTAACACCCGCAGCCGCAAACAAAACACATCAGAAAGCCGGTAAGATACCGAAGGCGCCGGTGAAAAAAAAGTCTGCCGGAATACGTCCGTCAGCGCTCAAGCCGCCTGCATCCGCCACAGAACAAGCCGTTTTCGATAGGCCGGAAGTCCGAACGAGTAAAATCCAACAAAAGAAAAAAAGCATGCCGCAGCCTCAGGATCGCTACCGGATGATTTTCGATGAAACGGATATGGGTTACGTCGAGCTCGATTTGGCCGGGGATTTTACGTATATTAACGAGGTCCAAGCGAGAAATGGCGGGTATAAGCCTTCGGATATTGCGGGAAAGAATTTCCGCAGCTTCATGGATAAATCCAATTTAAAAAAACTCAAGGCCGTCTTCCAAGGCATTTACAAAACCGGCAAGCCCGTCAAGGGCGTGGAAGCTGATTTTCTGCATCAGGACGGCAGCCGGCGGATTGCGGAAATATCGGCAAACCTCCTGCGAGATGAAAAGGGGCGCCCTGCGGGTTTCCGGGTGCTGGCAAAAGATGTTACGGAGCGCAGGCAGGCGGAGTCGGAATTGAGACTCAGTGAGGCCAGGCTGCAGAGTCTTTCCGACATTACGCAATACTCGGCCCGCGACATTACCGATTTGCTGGATCATGCCCTGGATCACGCCATCAGGCTGACGGGAAGTGAAATCGGCTATATTTTCTATTACAATCAGGATACCAAACAATTTTCGTTGAACACCTGGTCCCGGAACGTCATGCAGCAATGCCGGATTACCAAGCCGCAAACCGTTTATGATCTGGATAAAACCGGCATCTGGGGCGAAGCGGTGAGGCAGAGAAAACCGATTTTAATTAATAACTATCCCGCACCGAATCCTCTCAAAAAAGGCTATCCCGAAGGTCATGTGCATCTGAGGCGTTTTCTGACTATCCCCGTTTTCAGCGATGATAAAATCATCGCCGTGGTCGGCGTGGCCAACAAACAAACAGATTACAATGAATTCGATATCCGGCAGTTGACACTGCTGATGGACGCCGTCTGGACCATTTCCGAACGCAAACGGATGGAAAGGGAGTTGCTGAAAAAAGAAGAAGGTTACCGCACCATTCTGGAAGCCATTGAAGAAGGTTACTGTGAAATGGATCTGACAGGAAATATTACGTTCGTCAATCAAGCAGGAGCCAGAATCATTGGCTACACGCCCGAGGAAATGATTGGAACGAATTTCCGCCAGTACGTTTCCCGGGCCGCTCTTGAGGAACTCCTGGATCGTTTCAAAACGATTTACAAAACCCGCAAGCCGATCAAACGGTTTGAAATGGAGTATATCAACAAGGACGGCATCCGGCGATTTCTGGAGGTTTCCGGTGCGCTGATTCTTGACAATGACGGCAACCCCTCCGGCTTTCGTGGTCTGGCGCACGACGTGACCCAGAACAAATGGACGGAAGAAGCGCTGCTCCAGAGTGAAGCGAAGTATTTCAGCATTGTTGAAAGCATCGGGCACGCCTATTTTGAGACGGATTTGCGCGGTTACCTGACTTTTTTTAATGATCGATTGAGTTCGGATCTGGGGTATTCGCGCAGCGAGCTTTTAAGCATGTCACACCGGGATCTGCAGGATGCCGAAAACGCTCAAAAAACGTTTGAAGCATTTAACCGGGTTTACCAGACAGGTCAACCCGATCCGGCCTTTATTTATGAAGCGAACTGCAAAGACGGCTCAAAAGCGGTTTTTGAACTTTCCGTATCGCTGATGCGGGATGCCGAGGGCGGGCCGATCGGATTTCGCGGTCTTTCGCGCGACATCACGGAACGCAGGAAGATAGAAAAAGCTCTGAAGGCCAGCGAAGAGCGGGCCATCACCATTATCGCCACGATTCCCGATCCGTATTTTGAGGCGAATCTGGAGAGACATTTCACCTATGTCAATCACGCTTTTTTGTCGCTGGTCGGCTACAATCCGGACGAATTATCGCAAATGCACTACGAGGATTTCCTCGACGAGAAAACCACCGAGCAGGTCTTAAATCTGTTCAACACGGTCCATACAACCGGTATGACGATGAAAAACGTCGAGATTGAGATAACGAACCGCTTCGGGGAAAAACGGATTGTCAATTTGTCCTTGTCGTTGATTCGCAATCCGCTGGATGAGCCGACCGGGTTTCACGGCATTATGCGGGATGTTACGGCTAAAAAAGAGGCGGAAGCGCTGATCCTCGAATCATCGGCGAAGCTTATTGAGTATTCGGAAAGTCTTGAACTCAGCGTTTCGGAGCGGACGGCTGAACTCGAAAAAGCCAAAGTGGCGGCGGAGGCGGCCAGCCGCGCCAAATCCGATTTTCTGGCGAATATCAGCCACGAATTTCAAACGCCGCTCAATTCCATTGTCGGCTTTACGAAAGTTCTCAAAGACCGGCTGTTTGGCGATCTCAATCCCAAACAGGAGGAATTTGTCCGGTATATTTCCGAAGCCGGCGAGACACTCAGCAAACTGCTCAATGAAATCATCGATGTTTCCAGCGTATCCACCGGGAGAACCCTACTGAACCTGACAACTGTCTCCCTTCCGAAGGTGCTGACCCAGGCCGTGTCGCTTTTGAACCGCCAGATTCAGGAAAAAAGTCATACGGTAACAGTCGACGTCGCACTGGAGGCCGATGTCCGCCTGGAGGGAGATGAAGAAAAAATCCGGCAAATTTTCTTTCAGTTGCTCAGTAATGCCGTGAAATATACACCGGCCGGGGGAAAAATAATCGTTGATGCGCAAAGAGCCGGAGGCAAAGCGGGTGAAGACGGCGTGAAGGTGACCATTAAGGACAACGGACCCGGTATTCGGCCCGAGGATATTCCCCGTCTTTTTCAGAATTTCGGCAGGCTCGAATCCGCCTACACCCGCGAAAGCAGCGGCGTCGGCGTCGGCCTGGCTCTGACCCGCCAGCTTGTCGAACTTCATGGCGGCGACATTCAGGTGGAAAGCGAATACGGCAGCGGCAGCGCGTTTAGCGTATTTCTGCCGCTGAAACAAAATCGTCCCGACATTCCGGAGTAAGAATGCAAATGACGCAGGCGACGAATGCTCATTTCATTTCAGCGCAGCGTTCACAAATCCTTTGCGTGGACAGCGACGCGCCCGGCCTGGCTTTGCTCGACGCTGTTCTGGCGCCGCGAGGGTACGAGGTTCTTCGCGCCGGAAGCGGGAAAGAGGCTCTGGAAACGTTGATGCGTCAGCCCGTCGATTTAATTCTCCTGGGCGCCATTTTGCCGAATGTGGACGGTTTTACAGTCTGTCTGCAACTCAAATCGCACGAGCGGCTCCGCGACATTCCGGTTGTCATGATGTCCGCGATCAAATCCCGGGAAGATTTCATTAAGGGAATAGAGTCGGGCGCCGACGATTATCTGTTCAAGCCGCTCGATCATGATATGATGCTGGCGCGTGTGAAAATGCTGGTCGAAAGTAAAAAAAAACGCGAACGGCAGGCCCGTCTTCATCGGGACAGCGCGATGCTGACGGCGGTGGGAACGGAGATTGTCGATGGAATCGGCGGCGGCGCCCCGGACATCGACGCCGGCATCGAAAAAATAGCGGCGATGCAAACCAGAAAAACGATGGATATGCTCGAAAAACCGCGGACCATCATTGTCGGGATGGCGATGGAAGGGGCCGCCTGGCAGTGGCGTCATTATGAATACGCCTTTAATGAGTTGAGCCGGGTCCATCTGGATTTTAATCCGATTACCGGAATTGCCATGCCGGAAAAAGGCCAGTCAAAAATGTTTACACTTGCTGGTTTGCCAATGGCGCCGGAAGCAAAAATTCTCATCAAGAATTTCCACGCCCGCAATATCTCCGTGGAAAACGGCGTGGCTTATCTGCATCGCGACTTGTGCGTCCTGGCCGTCAATTACGGCCAGGACATTGAAGAGGAGCACATCGCCTTCCTGCGGCAGATGATTATTCAAAGCCGTTTTATGTATCTGCTTGCCATGCAACGGAAAGAAACGGAGAAAGCGTTTGATTATGGCGTCTTTGCGCTGGCCCGCGCCGCCGAAGCCCATGACGAGGACACCGGCAGCCATGCCCTGCGCATTGGCGATTACTGCGGCGTTCTGGCCGAACGCCTTGGGATGAAAGAAGATTTTGTCCGCAGTATTTCAGTGCAGGGGGTGCTTCACGATGTCGGCAAGATTTATACGCCGACCTCCATTCTGAAAAAACAGGAGGCGCTTTCGGCCGAGGAATGGGTGGAAATGAAAAAACATACCCTCTGGGGGGCGAAAATCATCGGCGGCAATCCCCATCTGCATATCGGCCAGTCCATCGCACTCAACCATCACGAAAAATGGGACGGCTCCGGCTATCCGCGCGGCCTCAAAAGCGATGCGATTCCCATTGAGGCTCGCGTTGCCGCCCTGGCGGACCAGTATGACGCACTCAGGATCGTCCGTTCTCACAAACCCGCCATGGATCATGCATCCGTTACAAAAATTCTCAATCATGGCGACGGGCGGATCAAACCCCAGCATTTTGATCCCCAGGTACTCCGGGCGTTTCGCGAAACGGCGTTTTTGTTCGAAGAAATTTTTGAACGCCGGAAAGGATAAAAGACCCTTGAAACTGACGGGAGGATATCCACTGTGAAAGAGGTTTACGTTTTATACGCATTATCCATCCTGCTTGTTATTTTTATTTCCGGCTTTATCCTCAACTATTTGAGGCGATACCGAGACATAGAGGGCGCCCGGACGTTCATGTGGCTTTCAGCCATGGTCGGGCTGCTGGCAATTCTGGAAGGCCTTTCCATTGTGGCGCCTTCGGCCGCCTGGGCGCTCTTCTGGTTTGAATTGCGGTTTGTCGGGCTTGCTTCCATTCCGGTTATCTGGCTTATCTTTATTATTCAATATACAGGAAATGGACGCCTGTTGAACCGCTTCCGAACAGCCCTTTTGTTGATAGTACCGGCCGTCACGCAGGTGATGATCTGGACCAACGGCTTTCACGGACTGTGGGTGAAAAAGCAGGTCAGCTTTTATCCGGAAGGCCCTTTTTACATCGCACAAACGGCGGCCAGAGTTCCGGGGCCCTGGATGTGGATGCATCTAGCCTACTCTTACACGCTCGTGATCATCGGTCTTTTCATCCTGGCTTCCGCATCGATGCGGCTTTATCGCCGGGACACAAGCCAGGTTTTTGTTATTGTGGCGGGCGCATTGATCATGGCCGTAGCAGCCCTTTTGCCGGGATTGGGGCTCATTGCGGAATCCTGGTTTAACCCCCTGATTCCCGGTCTTGCCACCGGTATGATCATTGTCTTTTGGGGAATCCACCGGCACCGGTTTCTGCGGGTTAAACTGGATTTCAGAGATGCCGACCGGACACCGTCGGCGCTCATTGCCTTGTTTGCCTGCCTGACCGCCTGTATTATTGCCGCCGGATACTATTACTACTGGCATTACGAGCGCGGTTACCGCGCGGAAATCGAACGGCTCTTGTCCTCTGTGGCCGATCTGAAAGTCGGCGAACTGGTTCAGTGGCGCAATGAAAGGCTGGCCGATGCGGCCGTTCTGTATGAGAATGGGCTTTTTATTCAACTCATGGAGCGGGTGATCAGGCGTCCGGATGATCGCGACGCCCGCAAGCAGATGGAGATCTGGCTCGGCAATATCCGCAAGGCGTATCAATATAAGAATGTACTTATACTGGACACGTCAGGGCATCTTATACAAAGCGCGAAAGGCCCTCATCAAGCGGTATGCGAAGAAATTGAAAAGCACATTGTGTGGGTGTCGCAAAGCCGTGGCCCCGTTTTTCTCGACTTCCATCGCGAGACGCCCGGCGGCGCTATTACGCTTTCCGTGCTGACGCCTATTTTCAGCGGGCATCGTTTTATGGGTATTGTGGCCCTGGTGATTGATCCTGACACGTACCTCTATCCAATGATCCAACGCTGGCCGACACCCAGCAAAACGGCGGAAACACTTCTGGTCCGTCGAGAGGGCAACGAGGTCGTGTTTCTCAACGACCTCAAATTCAAAAAGAATACGGCGGTACAGTTGCGCTTTCCTCTGTCCCAAAAGGACTTGCCCGCCGTTAGGGCCGCGCAGGGAGAAGAGGGTGTCATCGAGGGCATCGATTACCGGGGCGAAAAAGTGGTTGCCGCGCTTCGAACGGTTCCCGGCTCTCCCTGGTTTATGGTGGCCCGGATGGATAGAGAAGAAATTTATGCGCCGCTTTGGGAACGCCTGTGGATCATGCTGCTTTTGGTATTTTCGCTGATCGGCGGCGCGGGGACCACGGTTTTGATGCTCTGGCAGCGCCAGAGAAGCCACTTTCAGACGGAAAAAATCTCCGCTGCCGAAGCCCTTCTGGCCAGCGAAGAACGTTTCAAGCAGGTCTTTGAAGCCGCCAATGTGGGAAAATCCATTACACAACCCACAGGCGAAGAAAGCGTTAATAAAACTTTTTGCGAGATGCTGGGCTATGCCAAAGAAGAACTGGCCGGAAAACACTGGCAGGATCTGACGCCGCAAGACGAGATCGAAATGGTGGAAAAAGCTCTTACGCCTCTGAGTAAGGGCGAAAAAAGTTCAACGCGCCTGACCAAAAGGTATGTTCGCAAAGACGGCTCTCATTTCTGGGCCGATGCCAGTGTGGCCGCGCATTACGACAAAGAGGGCGTTCTGCAATATTTTATCACCACGGTCATCGATATCACCGATCG
Organism: Smithellaceae bacterium; assembly: GCA_963682105.1. Classification (GTDB taxonomy): domain Bacteria; phylum Desulfobacterota; class Syntrophia; order Syntrophales; family Smithellaceae; genus UBA8904. The sequence continues at coordinate 3,048,429 of OY821638.1, read as the reverse complement.
CATCAAGGCGGAGGAGGACATCGCTCAACTGAATGCCGACCTCGACCGGCGCGTAGACGAACGCACGCGCGAACTTCGGGCAAAAACCGATGAACTGGAGCGGATCAACAAGATATTTGTAGACCGCGAACTGCGTATGCGGGAGTTGAAGGCAAGGATTGCACAGTTGGAGAAGAATGAAGATGCGTCATATTAAAATTTACTTAATGTTTATATTTATTTTTTTTAATGCTCCCTGTCTTTGTGCAGACCATGATGATTCTCTGCGCATAGATTTGAATTATGACTACACGATTAATGATCAATTTCGATTAATATCCTATATATTTATTCAAGCCGATAAAAATATGTCTAATTATGATTATTTTGAATGGGCCGCCGGTCTGAATTATCAGACGCCCCTTCCCTGGCTTTCGTTTCTTGTTTCTTATCAGCAGGGATATTCGAAGATTGTTCCTGATAATTGGTCGCTTGAACAGAGACCCAGCGTAAACATGAACGCATCGGGCACCCTTTTCTATTTTAAAATATCCAATCAGATCCGTTATGAGCACAGATTTAGACCGGGGTGGAATGATTACAGAATAAAAAATTCACTGGGAATATCTCTCCCCGATATTTTTCTTCAACCTTACATCGGATGGGAGCTGTACTACGAAAACTGCGATAAGGCGGTCATGCTCAGCAGAATAAAACTTGGCATTATGAAGAATATTGACAAAAACATATCTCTTGGCCCTTATTTTCGAGTTGATTTTTCAAACAATAACCACCAGTGGGAATTCACCAGACAGCTCATTGGATTTCAGGTTACAATAAAACATTAGGAAACATTATGACGGCAAATAGAAAATGCATTCACGAAGCACACGGGCCGGTCAGCTCTATTCAATCGCTGCGACTGTTCATCATCCTGTTCTTTTTGTGTACCGGTGTTTCATTCGCCCAGGCCGACAACCGGCTCGTGAAGGTTGGCGTCTATGAAAATGCGCCGAAGGTATTTACCTCCGAAAAAGGCCGGCCATCAGGCATCTTTATTGATGTCATCGAGGAAATTGCGAAGCACGAAGGATGGAAGTTGGAATATGTGACAGGCACCTGGGTAGAGGGATTGGATCGCCTGGCCAGAGGGGAAATTGATCTCATGCCCGATGTGGCCTACACGGCGGAGCGCGAGAAAATATTTGCTTTTCACAAAGTGCCGGTCCTGTCCTCCTGGTATCTGATATACGCTCCGAAGGGGCACAATATCCATTCCATACTTGATCTTAAGGGAAAACGAATTCTTGTTTTGGAACGTTCTGTTCAACAGGCAGCGTTTGACCGGCTTAGCAAAGGCTTCGGCTTGAACGTCACCCTCATTGCGACGCCGGATTACAAAACCATGTTTGAGAAGGTTGCCCGAGGTGACGCCGATGCCGCCATAACCAATCGTTTTTACGGGATGAGGCATGCCAAGACTTTAGGACTGGAAGATACATCGGTTGTTTTTGAACCTTCCGACCTCTTTTTTGCGGCAGCAAAGAACGACCCCAAACACTTGCGGGCCGCCATTGACAGTCATGTTTCAGCGCTGAAAGAAGACACGCAATCGGTGTATTATTCCTCGCTGAAACAATGGACATCCGAAGAAGTGCGATTCAAGATACCGGCATGGTTACAAACCTTCGGTCTTGTTGCGGGCATCGTTTTGCTTATGAGCCTGGGGGGAAGCATCGTTTTGAAGCACCAGGTCAATGCGCGCACGCATGAACTTCGGCAGATTAATAAGGAAATGGAACAGAGAATCATCGAACGCACGGCCCAACTGGCTGTGGCCAAAGAAAAAGCCGAAGCGGCTGACCGCATCAAGTCGGCATTCCTCGCGACCATGTCGCATGAGTTGCGAACACCGCTTAATTCGATCATCGGTTTCACAGGGATTATTTTGCAGGGCCTGGCCGGTCCGCTGAACGCAGAACAGCAAAAACAAATGAGCATGGTGAAAGGAAGCGCCCAGCATCTGCTGTCGCTGATAAACGACGTGCTCGATATTTCCAAGATCGAAGCCGGGCAACTCCAGGTTCACCATGAGCCATTTGATCTGAGAGCCGTCATCGAAAAAGCGGCGGCCGTTCTTAAGCCTGCCGCCGAAAAAAAAGGCCTGTCGCTGAATGTGCGTGTGGCGCCGGAGGTGCAAAAAGCCTTCGGCGATCAGCGGCGGGTTGAGCAGGTTCTTTTAAACCTGCTGACGAATGCCGTGAAGTTTACGCAACAGGGAAGCGTGACGCTGGCGGCGGATATTCTTCCGGCCGGCAACCGCCCGAACACCGGCCGGGCCAACGAATCGGAGCCGGTTGTGCGGGTGCACATCGCGGATACGGGCATCGGCATTCGCCCTGAGGATTTGCGGGAACTGTTTCAACCGTTTCGGCAGATCGACACCGGTCTGGCCCGGAAGAATGAAGGCACAGGCCTGGGGCTGGCCATTTGCCGGCGGCTGGCCGAGCTGATGGACGGCGAAATCAACGCTCAAAGCGACTGGGGCCGGGGCAGCACTTTTGAATTTATTTTACCGCTGGGAGGAGATCATCGTGATGAAACCGAACATTCTCATGATTGAAGACAACGAGCAAAACCGGTATCTGGCGACCTTTTTGCTGGAGCGGCGGGGATACACGGTTGTGGCGGCCGAAGACGGCCTTCGCGGAATTGAACTGGCGGCAAAGGAAGAGATCGATCTGATTCTTCTGGATATTCAACTGCCGGCGATGGACGGCTATCAGGTGGCCAAGGCTTTGAAAAGCAGGCCCGAGAGCCGGAAAATTCCGATTGTGGCGGTGACCTCTTACGCCATGATGGGAGACCGCGAAAAGGCGCTGGCGTCAGGCTGCGACGGATATCTGGAAAAACCGATCAATCCCGAGACATTCGTCTCCGAAATCGAAAAGTTTTTACCAAAGACGGACAAGGGAGAAAAGTCATGAAGCTCATTTTAATCGTCGACGACAACGCCGACAACCGCTACCTTTTGCGCGCTCTTCTGGAAGGACATGGATACCGCGTGGAGCAGGCCGAAAACGGCAGCGATGCGCTTGACCGGGCGCTGGCCCAAACCCCCGACATGATCATTTCGGATATTCTGATGCCAGTGATTGACGGCTTTACACTGTGCCGCATTCTTAAAGCGGACAATCGGCTTAAAAATATTCCCTTTATCTTCTATACCGCCACATATACCGATCCCCGGGATGAAAAACTGGCCTATGACATGGGGGTGGATGCCTTCATCGTCAAGCCCACCGACCCGGATGAATTCTTGAAACGGATGGAAGATGTGCTTTATTCGGACAAAACCGGCCATGATGATGCGATCATTCAGCAGCCCCTCAAAGATGAGGTCGTTCTTAAAGAATACAATCAGGCTCTGATCCGCAAGCTCGAGCAAAAGATGTTTTCGCTGGAAGAAGCCAACAAGGCTCTGGAGATTGAAATCGCCCGCAGAAAGCAAGCTGAGGCGTCGCTTCGCAACAGTGAAGAGCGTTATCGTTCCTTATATGAAAACAGCCTGGATGCAGTGTTGCTGACGTCGCCGGACGGCAGGATCTACGCCACCAATACAGCCGCCTGCCGGACCTTCGGCAGAAGCGAAGAGGAAATTTGCCGGGGTGGAAGAAGCGCCATCATCGATACAGAGGATGCCCGGCTGGCTCAGGCGCTGCAGGAGAGAGAGCGGACGGGGCGGTTTTCCGGCGAACTGACCGGTTTGCGCAGGAACGGGACAAAATTCCCCTGCGAACTGTCCTCCGTCATCTTTCAGAATGCCGACGGCCGGCCGATGACCAGTATGATTATCCGGGATATTTCGGAACGCAAGGAACTGGAAGCCGCGCTGGAGAGTAAAGCCGAGGAATGGCAAAGAACCTTCGATGCAACCCATGACGCCATCTGGATACTGGATGCGGATAACAAAATCCTGCGTGTCAATAAAGCGACTCAACGTTTTTTCAACCATCAACCCGGCGATCTGATCGGAAGGTGCTGCTGGGAAATCGTTCATCAAACCTCCGAACCGATGTCCGGCTGTCCCAACCTGCGTGTGAGAAAGACGCTGACCCGGGAAATAATGGAAGTGGAAATGGACGGGAAATGGATTCAAATCACGGTCGATCCGATACTCGATGCCAACGGTTGCTATATCGGAGCGGTCCATATTCTCAGCGATATCACCGAGCGTAAAAGTCAGGAAGCGATGCGTCTTAGGCTTTTGCATATTCTGGAAGCCACTTTAAACGAGCTCTATGTTTTCGACGCGCAAACCCTTCGGTTCGAGTACGTTAACCGGGAGGCGCAGCGGAACCTGGGTTACAGCCAGGAGCAACTGAAGGAAATGACGCCTCTGGATATCAAGCCGGAGTTCACCGAAGCAACGTTTCGGCAAAAAATAGTGCCGCTTGCCGCTCATGAACAAAATCAAATCATCTTCTTTACCGTTCACCGACGGGCCGACGGCAGTGTCTATCCTGTTGAAACGCACCTGCAGATGATCGAATTGGACTCTCAAAGGTTATTCCTGGCGGTGATTATGGACATCACCGAACGCAAGCAGGCGGAAGCGGAAAAAGAAGCGATACAGGATGAGCTCCGCGAAAGGGAAATCCAGTACCGAAACCTGGCGGATTCCGGGCCCGCACTGATCTGGGCGTCCGGAATGGACAAAAAATGCACGTATTTCAATCAACCCTGGCTGAAATTTACGGGGCGAACGCTGGAGCAGGAGCTGGGCGACGGGTGGACCAAGGGCGTCCATCCCGACGACTTTGACCGCTGCGTCAAGACGTATGTCGATGCCTTCGACAAGCGCCGTCCGTTTGATATGGAATACCGGCTGCGTAACGCAGCAGGCGAATACCGGTGGATTCGGGATATGGGCACCCCCAATTATAGCGGAAGCGGCGAATTCAGGGGTTACATCGGGCATTGCTTCGACGTCACCGCGGATAAACAAGCCCAGGAAGAAATCCGTAAACTCAACGAGGAACTGGAACGGAAAGTCGGCGAGCGTACGGTGGAATTAAGACAAAAGATAGATCAGCTCGAAGAATTAAACCGTGTGTTTGTCGGCCGCGAATTAAAGATGGCTGAACTCAAGGCCAAAATTGCCGAGCTGGAGAGAAAGTAAATTCGTATCTCGTATCTTGTATCTCGTGGATCGCTATATCGAGCTACGAGATACGCAAAGAGGTTGCTGCAACATGAATATTTTAGACATCCGGACGATCATGATCGGTTATGTACTGACGAATCTGGTGTGCCTGCTCGTGATGTCGCTTTTGTGGCGGCAAAGCCGCGGGCGTATCGCCGGGACTGCCTTCTGGCTGATCGATTACGCTTTTCAGGCGACGGCGCTTGTGCTCATCGTCATGCGCGGCGCTATCCCCGACTGGATGTCCATTGTGCTGTCGCATACTCTGATACTGACCGGCGCCATGCTGGGGTATATGGGGCTGCTTCGTTTTACGGGGGAGAGGGTTTCGCAAACGCCCAACATTCTGCTGATTGGGTTTTTTGCGGCGATCCATGGATACTTTACCTTTGTATCTCCGGATCTGGGCGTGCGCACGATGGCTTCGTCGTTGGGCCTTCTGATTCTCTGCATGCAGTGCGCCTGGCTGCTGCTTTACAAGGTTGCACCCGCCGATCGCAAAACGACAAAAGTGGTCGGCGTTATTTTTGCACTTTACTGTCTGGTCGCCGCCGCCCGCATTGTCGAGTTTCTGGCCGGACGGCCGGTGCGGGCGGACTTTTTCCAGCCCGGCGCCTCCGACGCCGTGGCTGCGCTGGCTTATCAAATCCTCTTTATTTTTCTTACTTATGCGCTGATGTTGATGTTCAATAAACGTCTGGTTGAAGATCTTCAGACCGGGGAGGAAAAATTCTCCAGCGCGTTTCACTCTTCCCCTTATGCCGTGATTATCTCGCGCCTCTCCGACGGACTGATCATGGAAGTTAATGACGGCTTCCTTGAAATTACGGGTTACCCGAAAGAAGAGGTTCAGGGAAAAACCAGCTTCGAATTAAATCTGTGGCGCCGGGAGGAAGACCGGGCGGAAGTCGTTCGGGAATTGTCGCGAAACAGGTCGGTGCGGCACAGGGAATATCTTTTCCGGAAAAAGAACGGCGAGATTTTGTCGTGCATCTTTTCGGCGGAATTGATCACGGTCCATCATGAGGCCTGCATCCTTTCGAGCATCAATGACATCACCGACCGGAAAAATATGGAAAGCGAGCTGCATAAAAGCGAACTGCTGCTGCGGTCTGTGATGGACAACCTGCCCATCGGCGTTGCGGTGAATTCGGTCGATCCGTCCGTTCAATTCGAATATATCAACGACAACTTTACGGCGTTTTACCGGACGACCAAAGAGGCGATTCTGGAGAAAGGCGATTTTTGGGAAGCGATTTATGAAGACCCTCAATACCGGGACGAAATCAAAAACCGGGTTATGTCCGACTGCGCCTCCGGCGATCCCAAACGCATGGTCTGGGAGGAGGTGCCGATCACACGCAAAGGCCTGGAAACCGTTTACGTGTCGGCCCGCAATATTCCAATCCCGAGCGGCAAACTCATGATTTCAACGGTCTGGGACGTCACCGGGCAAAAGAAAATTCAAAGAGAAATTCAATCGCTCAACCAGGAGTTGGGCCGCAAGGTGGAAGAGCGGACCAAAGAGCTGCATGACAGCCAGTTGGCTCTTTTGAATCTGGTGGACGACTTGAACGAAACCTCACGGGATCTCGCGGCGGCCAATTCCGCGATGGAGGCGGCCAACAGAGAGTTGGAAGCGTTCAGCTATTCGGTCTCGCACGACCTGCGGGCGCCGTTGCGCACCATCGATGGATTCGGCCAGGCGCTTTTGGAAGACTACGCGAATCACCTCGATGAAACGGGCCAAAATTATCTGGCTCGCATGAGAAGGGCGACGCAGCATATGGGCCGCTTGATCGACGACATACTGAAACTCTCGCGCGTGACCCGTGCGGACTTCAATCGTGCGCCGGTTGATTTAAGCCGGTTGGCCGAGACAATTTCGCAAATAGAGCAGATAAACCATCCGGACCGTGCCGCCGACGTCCTGATTCAGGAGGGCCTGACGGTCATGGCCGACCACAACCTCATTGAGATTGCGCTCACCAACCTGATCGGCAATGCCTGGAAATTTACCGGCAAGACAGCCCACCCCCGCATCGAATTCGGTTCATCCATTGAGGGCGGCCGACAGGTTTTCTTTATCCGGGACAATGGCGTTGGTTTTGATATGGCCTACGCGCATAAATTGTTCGGCACATTTCAGCGGCTGCACAAGCAGGAAGACTTCGATGGAACAGGCGTTGGTCTGGCGACCGTCAAACGCATCATTACCCGTCACGGCGGCGAGATCTGGGCGCAGGGCGAAACCGGCGCGGGGGCGACCTTCTTTTTCACGATTCCGCCGTGAAAAAAGAAATTCGTGAAGCGTGAAGCGTGGGGCGTGAAGCGAAAACAAAGAGCTACGAACGAGGCAGGGGGAAAAATGGAAGGCGAAAAAAGTAAAATCAAGAACTTCAGAGATTTGGATGTATGGAAACTGGGGATGCAAATAGTGGTTGATGTATATGAGTTGACTAAATTGCTTCCCAAAGAAGAAGTATATGGTCTTAGCAGCCAAATGAGGCGATCGGCTTTATCTGTACCTTCTAATATAGCCGAAGGCTTTAATCGATATCACAACAAAGAGTATAAGCAGTTTTTATACATTGCCTTGGGATCGTGCGCCGAACTGGAAACACAAGTTGAGGTTAGTTTGTCTATGGAATATATTAACCAATCAAAACGAGATAAACTGATTGAAATGATTGATCATGAATCGCGTATGTTAAGAAACCTTGTAAAACGGTTGATTTCCTGAAGCGCAAACAACGAAATACGCTTCACGCTTCACGCTTCACGAGATACGAGATACGAATAAAGGAAAGGAGATTTCCATGAATGACAAAACCATTTTACTGGTGGAGGACAACCCCGATGATGTTGCACTGACCTTAAGGGCGTTCAAACAAAACAATATCCTAAACAAGATTGTCGTGGCCGGCGACGGGGTGGAAGCTGTGGAATATCTCAAGGAAATAGACCGCTCATGCGCCGGTCGGAACACCCATGAGTTTCCGGTTGTTATTTTACTGGATTTGAAGCTGCCCCGGATGGACGGTCTGGAAGTGCTTAAGTTTATTCGGTCGCACGAAAGCACCAAACTCTTACCCGTCGTCATTCTCACATCGTCGAAAGAAGAAAAAGATTTGATTGAGGGGTACAAACTGGGCGCCAACAGCTATGTTCGCAAGCCGATCGATTTCAAGGAGTTTATCGAAGCGATTAAACTTTTGGGCTTGTACTGGCTGATCTGGAATGAAACTGCGCCGTGTAAAACAGGATAAAACGTCGGAGGCGTCAGAAAAGCCCTATGTTTGGGCTTGGTATGATTGTGTGGGAGGTCACTTTGTGTTCCTTAAGGAGGAGTGAAATATGTTGAAACCCCTGAAAGTACTGCTGGTCGAAGATTCCGAAGACGATGCATTGCTTTTGCTTCGAACGCTCAAGCGCAGCGGCTATGAACCGTCCGCCCACCGCGTGCAAAACGCAGATGAGATGGCGATTGCACTCCTCGATCCGGGATGGGACATTATTTTATGCGATTATCATCTTCCGGGATTCAGCGGGCTGGACGCCATCGCGCTGCTCAAGATGATGGCTTTGGATATTCCTCTGATCGTGGTTTCCGGCGCCATTGGCGAAGAAACGGCGCTGGATTGCATCCACCGCGGCGCTGGCGACTACATCATGAAAGGCAATCTGACGCGCCTGGGAATGGCCCTGGAGCGTGAGTTGGAAAAAAAAGACATGCGCGCCAAGCAGAAGCAGTCGGAAGACGCCCTGCGGGAGAGCGAAGCGAAATACCGCACGATTCTGGATAGCATCGGAGACGGTTATTATGAAGCGGACCTGACCGGTAATTTTACGTTCTTTAACAAATCGATCAGCCATATCTGGGGTTATCCGGAAAACGAACTACTGCGCTTGAATTACAGGGATTACACGGATACGGCGACAGCCAAGCGTCTGTACGATGTGCATAACAAGGCCTATAGAACCGGAGAGCCTGGCCGTCTGTTCGATTACGAAATTATCCGCAAGGACGGGCAAAGAAGATATTTGCAGGCTTCTTTCACGCTTTCACAGGACGCCGCCGGCAAACGGACGGGATTCCGGGGCGTTGTCCGCGACATCACTGAACTTCGGCAGATGGAAAAAGACCGGCTGGAGACGCTGGATCGGCTGCGCAAATCTCTGGGCGCCACCATCAACGCCATGGCGGTGATGGTGGAATCGCGCGATCCCTATACGGCCGGACACCAGCGGCGGGTGGCCGATCTGGCGCGCACCGTTGCAAAAGAGATGAAACTGGAATCCAACCGGATCGACGGTCTGCGCCTGGCGGCAACGATTCATGACCTGGGCAAAATCGCCATTCCCGCCGAAATTCTCACCAAGCCGACCCGGCTTTCGGATGTGGAGTTCATGCTGGTGAAGACACACTCACAGGCCGGATTCGACATCTTAAAAGATATTGATTTTCCCTGGCCGATTGCGCGGATGGTGCTGGAGCATCACGAGCGCCTCGACGGGTCCGGCTATCCGAATCATTTAAAGGCCGGGGAGATTCTTGAAGAATCAAAAATATTGACCGTAGCGGACGTAGTGGAAGCTATTGCGTCGCACCGGCCTTACCGCCCTGCGCTGGGCATTGAGGTGGCGCTGGCGGAAATCACCAAAGGCAGAGACGTTATTTATGACGCGGACGTTGTGGATGCCTGCCTGAGGCTGTTCAACGAAGACCGTTTCAGCTTTCAATGATAACAGAATCCCTGGCGTCCAGGTGATTATAACCGTAAACCGAGAGCTATCGGGCGATAAGGATCTGATATGTTAAAACCTCTGCAAGTATTGCTGGTTGAAGATTCGGAAGACGACGCGGCGCTTTTAATTCGCACACTTCGCAAAGGCGGTTTTGAACCGGACTGGCTTCGTGTAGAAAATGCCCGGGAGATGATTGATGCGCTCAGCGGCAGACCGTGGGAGGTCATTCTTTGCGACTTCAAACTTCCGGAATTCAGTGGTCTGGACGCCATTGCGCTTTTACGGCAAACACGGCTCGACATCCCGATTTTGCTCGTTTCGGGCAGCATCGGTGAAGAAATGGCCGTGGAATGCATGCGCCGGGGCGCGCATGATTACATCCTCAAGGATAATCTTTCCCGGTTGTGTCCCGCCATTGAAAGAGAACTTGCGGAAGCACAAATGCGGAAGAATCGCCACGAGACGGAAAAGGCGTTGCGTGAAAATGAAAGCAGATTGAGAGAAGCTCAGGAACTGGCGCGTTTGGGCTTTTGGAGCTGGGATGTGACAACCGGCCAGGTCAAATGGTCGGAACAGGTCTATAAAATATTTCAACTGGACCCGGAAACGTTTAAACCTCAAATTGATTCCATTCTGGAGTTGTCTCCCTGGCCCGAAGATCATGAGCGGGACAAGGAACTGATCCGGCGCGCGACCGAAAATCATGGAAAAGGGGTTTATGAACAACGATTTCTCCTCCCGGATGGAAGCATAGGCTATTACTATTCGACTTTTCACGGTCAATACGATGATCTGGGAAATCTGGTCTCGATTGTCGGAACGGTTCAGGATATCACGGAGAGGAAACATGCCGAGGAAGCATTGCGGCAAAGCGAAGAAAAGTTCAAAACGATTGCCAACTATACGGTCGATTGGGAATCCTGGTTTGCCCCGGATGGAAAGTATCTCTGGGTGAATCCGGCGGTTGAGCGGATCACCGGCTATTCGGCGGATGAGGTTCTGGCAATGCCTGATTTTATATCCGTCATGATTGCCGAAGAGGACCAGGGACCTTTTAAAAAATATTTTGAAACGGCGCTCACCGGTACACGGGGTGAAAATTATGGGGTCCGTTACCGGCATAAAAACGGGCCGCTTCTGTGGTTGTCTGTGGCCTGGCAGCCGGTTTACGGCAGTGAGGGAACGTTCCTGGGCATCCGGACCAGCGGACGTGACATTACAGCCCTGAGGCAAGCGGAGGAAGAACGCCGCAATCTGGAAAAGCAGCTCTTTCAAGCTCAGAAGATGGAAGCCATCGGAACGCTGGCGGGCGGCATTGCCCACGACTTCAATAATATTTTAAGCGGCATTATCGGCTATGCGGAACTCCTGGAGATGGACGCAAATGAAGCTGGTCTGAAAAAAATCAAACAGATTCTCCACGCGGCGGAACGCGCCCGCAACTTGATCAAACAGATTCTTGCCTTCAGCCGTCAGGTGGAACAGGACAAAAAACCGATGGACTTTCGAAGCGTGATTCAGGAAGCCCTTAAGCTTCTGCGCGCCACGACCTCGGCAAAAATGAATATAAGTATGGAACTGCCGGATCAAGCGGTTGTGATCAATGCGGATTACACCCGGATGCATCAGGTCATCATGAATATCGGAACCAACGCCGTTCATGCCATGGGTGAAAAAGGGGGCCTGCTGGAGATACGGTTAAGCTGCGAAAATGTCACAGAGGGAAATCTTTCCCGGAATTTGAATTTGTCTCCCGGCCTTTATGCGAAACTGAGCATTCGGGACACGGGCCAGGGTATTGATCCGGCTCATATGAGCCGGCTTTTCGATCCCTTTTTTACGACCAAGAAGATTGGAGAGGGAACCGGCCTGGGGCTGGCGGTGGTTTATGGCATTGTTCACGATCACGGCGGCGGAATTGGCGTTGGAAGCCAATGGGGGCGTGGTGCGACATTTAATGTTTATCTTCCCGTAACCGAGGATGTTCCAATGCCGCATGGCGCACCGGAATTCAAACAAATTCCACGCGGTCATGAACGCATTTTGTTTGTCGATGATGAAAACGATCTGGTGGACGTGGGCTGCCAGGTTTTACGCGGCCTGGGCTATCAGGTCACCGGCTGTTCGGAAAGCCCGGATGCCCTCAGGATTTATCTGCAAAATCCCGATTCGTTCGATCTGGTGATCACCGATATGAATATGCCCTCGATGTCCGGCGCTGACCTTGCATCCGCCATTTTAAAGGTATGCTCCGATCAGTCTATTATTCTTTGCACCGGTTACAGCGATTATATAGACAGAGAAAAAGCGGAAGAACTCGGTATTAAAGAATACATCATGAAACCGCTCACCAGGGAAACTCTGGGCCTGCTGGTCCGGAAGGTTCTGGATCAGGCTTAAATCACTCTTGCCTTAACCTGCCAATTATGGAATACTCGCGCCGAATTTTTTCAGGATTTGTTCGTCGCGGTTATTTTTATCAGAAACGATGTCATGCAAATGACACGGGAAAATACTAGATCGAGATCAAGGAGGTAGCAATCATATGCCAAATGCAGTTATCGTCAGTGGCGCACGCACGGCCGTGGGAGCTTTCGGCGGCTCTTTAAAGGATGTTCCGGCTAAAGATCTGGGAGCGCTCGTTATTCGTGAAGCTTTAATCAAAGCGGGTCTCAAACCGGGCCTGCCCGCTTACGCTAAAGAGGATGCGCCGGATACGGCCAAAAGCGAAGGGCTTTGCCCGGTTGAACAGCAATATTACAAATGGGCCGATAATCTGAAGGACATTGCCGTGGATGAAGTGATCATCGGCAATGTCATCGGAGCCGGACAGGGCCAGAATGTCGGACGTCAGGCCATGATTCGCGCCGGGCTTCCCAAGGAGACCACGGCGATCACCGTCAACAAGGTATGCGCCTCCGGCATGAAAGCGATTGCCCTGGCGGCTGCGAGCATCAAGGCGGGCGACAACGAAGTGGTCATCGCCGGCGGTATGGAAAATATGAGCGATGTTCCGATCGGCCTGACCAAGGCCCGCTGGGGGCACCGCATGGACATGCCTTTCGGTAAAACCGTCGACCTGATGGTGTTTGACGCCCTGTATGAAATTTTTAACGGCTACCATATGGGCATTACCGCTGAAAACATCGCGGCGCGTTACGGCATCACCCGCGAAGAGCAGGACAAGCTGAGCGTGGAGAGTCACAACCGCGCCCTGAGCGCGATGAAAAACGGCCTCCTGAAAGACGAAATTGTTCCGGTCACCATTCCGCAGAAAAAAGGCAACCCCATTGTGTTCGACAAGGATGAACGCCCGATGGAAACCAGTATGGAAAAGCTGGGCAAACTGGGAACGGCCTTCAAGAAGGACGGTACGGTCACGGCCGGCAACGCCTCCGGCATCAACGATGCCGCCGCTGCCCTGCTGATCATGAGCGAAGACAAGGCCAAACAGATGGGTTTGAAGCCTCTGGCCAGAATCAAAGGCTACGCATCCGGCGGCGTCGATCCCTCCTTCATGGGACTGGGACCCGTTCCCGCGGTCCGCAAACTTTTGCGCATCACCGGCACATCGATTAAAGACTATGGCCTGTTTGAACTCAACGAAGCTTTTGCCGCTCAGGCCATCGCCTGCTTGCGCGAATTGAACATTCCCTGGGATATCACCAATGTCAACGGCTCGGCCATTTCTATCGGCCATCCGGTTGGCTGCTCGGGCGCCCGCATCGTTCTGGCGCTGGCCAATGAAATGAAGCGCCGCAATGTCGCCATGGGCATGGCCTCTCTGTGCATCGGCGGCGGCATGGGTATGGCTCTGGCCATTGAAGCCGTCTAAAATCGTGACTTTGCTCTCCACAGGCATGAACCTGTGGAGAGCAATTATTTGTTTGTCATTCCGGGCAAACGAAGTGCGACCCGGCTTGCACCCTTCAGGGTGAATCCAGGATGATTCATAAACTGGATACCGGCCTTCGCCGGTATGACCGAAAATTTTTTCCGGATCGTCAAAACAAGATTGTGTTTTTCCCATGGAAGGGAGATTTCTTTTATGCCTTATTCAACCATTAACGGAATTCAAATCTACTATGAAGAACAGGGAACCGGCGAGCCGCTGATCTTAATCAACGGTTTGGCTTTTCCTCTGGATTTGTGGTTTGCGCAGATTGCGGAGCTCTCCCGTAGCTTTCGGGTGATTGCGCCGGACAATCGCGGCATCGGCCGTACCGACAAACCCGACGAAGAATATTCCATCGCGCAGATGGCTTCCGATACGGTGGGTCTGCTTAGGGCTCTGGGCATTGAAAAAGCTCACGTTGCCGGACTTTCCATGGGCGGCTTTATCGCTCAGGAAATTGCGCTCACATATCCGTCGGTTGTCAACCGCCTGGTTTTGATTGCCACCGGCCTGGGTGGCGCGGCTTCCCTGTCTTTAGGAAAGCCTTTCTGGAATATGGTTGTCAAAGCCGTCTTCGGTAAATCGGCTCAGGAGATTTACCGGATTGATCTGACGCTGATGGCCGCGCCGGGTTTTGCCCAAAAGCATCCGGAGATTCTGGATCGGGCCGTGGCGTTACGCCTGAAAAATCCTCAGCCGTTGCATGGATTTTTGCGGCAGCAGGCCGCCTGCGGCAAATTTGACAACAACGCCCGGACGCACAATATCTCGCAGCCGACCCTGATTATTCTGGGCAAGGATGATCCACTCTTTCCGATTGTGCTGGCCGACGATTTCCGCAAGGCACTGCCGTACGCTAAAATGATCGTTTACGAAAACTGCGGGCATGCCATCCATCTGGAAAAGCCCGAGCAACTCTCAAAGGATATTCGGGAGTTTTTAAAAGGGAAATGGACGTTAGGGAAATAGACCGAAGGCTGAAGGTTAAGACGTAAACGCTTTCAGCGCCGTTCAAATTGAGGCCGAAGGCCTACAAAATGGACCTTCAGCCTTCAGCCTACAGTCTATAGCCTGACCCAACAGCCTTTTCTCTATCCTTGATAATCAAATCGATATTTGCCATAGTAAGAATCGTTATGAACACAAAGTCCATTCATACCGTGACGCCCGATGAGGCGGTGAAGGTCGTTAAATCCGGCGACCACGTTCATTTAAGCAGCGTGGCCGTGACGCCGCAGTGCCTGGTGGAGGCGCTTTGCCGGCGCGGACGCGCGTGTGACTTGCGCGGCGTGCATATCCATCATCTGCACACGGAAGGCCCGGCGCCTTACGCCGACCCGGAATTTGAAGGGATTTTTCAACTGGATTCATTTTTCGTCGGCGCCAATGTCCGGCGACAGACACAGGAAGGATTTGCCGACTACATTCCCGTATTCTTAGGTGAAACACAGCGGCTCTACCGGGAAAAATATCTGCCCTGCTCCGTGGCGATGATTTCGGTCAGTCAGCCGGATGAACAGGGTTTTGTTTCTCTGGGAACTTCGGTGGACGCCACGCTTGCAGCGATTGAAACGGCCGGAACCGTGATTGCCGTAATCAATTCCCATGTCCCTTTCACGTTCGGCGACGCCGTTATTTCCTCCGAGCGGATTAATATATTTGTGGAAGACGACACACCGCTTAAGACAGGTCATCTCTCCACGCCCACCGACATCGAAAAAGCCATCGGCCTTCACTGCGCGGAGCTGATCGAAGACGGTGCAACACTCCAGATGGGGATCGGCGCGATTCCCAACGCCGTTCTTGCTCAACTGGACAACCATCAGAATCTGGGCATTCACACGGAGATGTTTGCCGACGGCGTCATTGCGCTGGTTGAAAAAGGGGTGATCAACGGCTCCGAAAAAGCCATCGACCGGGGGAAAATGGTGGCAACTTTTCTTCTGGGCTCGAAGCGGCTTTATGATTTTACGCATCGCAACGATTCGGTGCGCATGATGGATGTCGGCTATACCAATGATCCTTTCATTATCGCGAAAAATCCCAAAGTCACGGCGATCAATTCGGCGTTGCAGGTGGATCTCACCGGGCAGATCTGCGCGGATTCCCTGGGTGCAAAGTTTTATTCCGGAGTGGGCGGCCAGGTGGATTTTGTTTACGGGGCGTCGCGCTCGAAAGGCGGCAAAGCCATCATCGCTTTGCCGTCGGTGACAGACAAGGGTGAAAGCAAGATTGCGCCGGTTTTAATGCCGGGCGCCGGCGTGGTGACTACTCGGGCGCACATGCACTGGCTGGTGACGGAATACGGCGCGGTCAACCTTTACGGCCGCTCGCTTCAGGAGCGCGCCCGGCTGATCATCAGCATCGCGCATCCGGAACATCAGGAAGCGCTGGACCGCTCGGCCTTTGGGCGGTTCGGTTCGCATTACCACTTTATAAAGCGTTAATCATTCTTTTTTTCTCAAATTGCCCTTCGCTTTTCTCCCCGGGAAGTATTACAATTCAGAAAGACGGATGCCTGCTTGTCCGTTTGGCTTCGACCGGAAGCTAAGAAGACGGCCGGGTTTGCGCAAAGGGAGAGAACCGATGCACGAGGACTTGAAGATTGAGGAGCTCCTGCAGGAAACGAATCGCCTTCGCGATCGGGTGCGGGAGCTGGAAGACGCCGAGCTGCGCTGGAAAGAAGCGGAGGAAACGCTTCTGCAGTCCGAACGAAAATACCGGACCATTTTCGAGAATACGGGAGCGGCCACCATCCTGATCGATCCGGATACGACCATCACCATGGTCAATACGGAATATGAAAAGCTCACCGGAACACCACGGGAAGAGATCGAGGGCAAGCGAAGCTGGACGGAGATCATTCACAAAGACGACCTGCAGGAAATGGTGAACTATCATTATCGGCGGCGCAACGATCCCGCGCTGGCGCCCCGCAACTACGAGGCGCGCATCGTCACCAGAAAAGGTGAAACCCGCTACTGTTACCTGACCGTAGCGGTGATTCCCGGAACCCAGCAGAGTGTCGCATCGTTTTTGGATGTTACGGAACGAAAAAAGGCGGAGGAGGCGATCCTCCATTCCGAAGAAAAATTTGCCAAGGCCTTCCGCTCCAGCCCCGACGCGATGGCGATCAGTTCGTTGAAGGAAGGACGATTCATCGACATCAACGATTCCTTTCTCCGCTTCACGGGCCGCACCCGTGAAGAAACGATCAATCACACCTCTGTGGAGATCAATCTGTGGTCGTCCGAAGACTACCGGCGCGGCCTCATCGAAAAGCTGCTTGAGCGGGGCAGACTGCAAAACGAAGAGGTGTTGTTCCATCACCGATCGGGTGATCCCCGGAGCGGCGTGTTTTCCGCCGACACCATTGAACTGCTGGGCGAGACGTGGATGATTTCCGTCTTTGCCGACGTGACGGAGCAGAAACGCCTGGAGAAGGAAATTCTGGATATCAGCGAACGGGAAAGGCGGCAAATCGGACAGGATCTTCACGATGACTTGCAGCAACACCTGATCGGGATCGAAGCCATGGGGAAACTGCTTACCAATCGTCTGAACGCGCACAATTTGAAGGAAGCGGAAATCAGCCGGGACATTGTCGAATTGATCCGGACAGCCATTACCAAGACACGGACCCTGGCGCGCGGCCTTTGCCCCATTTACCTCGATGAAAACACGCTGGCGCCGGCCATCCGGGAATTTGCCGCGCACATTCAAAGCGTGTTCGGCGTGTCCTGCAAATTGGTTGTGGGCAAGTCCGTATCCATCAGGGACAACACAACAGCGGCCCATCTCTATCAGATCATTCAGGAATCCGTCAACAACGCCATCCGGCACGGCAGGGCTTCAGCCATCGAGATCCGCATGGCGTCGCAAAAAAATATGCTGCGCCTGTCCATTGCCGACAACGGATCGGGCATTTCCGAGATCAAAGGTAAAAAGAAAGGGCTCGGACTCAACATCATGCGCCATCGAGCCAAAATGATCGGCGGTGAACTGGAGGTACGGAATAATCCAAAAGGAGGCACTACGGTTTTATGTCTCGTAAAGCAAAAGTGATAATCGTGGAGGATCACCCGATCTTCCGCAAGGGGCTTGCCCAACTGATCAACGATGAAAAGGACATGCAAATCTGCGGCGAGGCCCAGGATGTCATCGACGCCAAAAAGGCGCTGGCGAAAGTCAACCCGGACCTGATGATCGTCGACCTCACACTGAAAGGGGCCAGCGGCCTGGGCTTTATTAATGATGTCCATAAGCAGATGCCGAATTTACCGATCCTCGTCCTTTCCATGCATGATGAATCCATCTATGCGGAGCGCGTCCTGCGGGCGGGCGCGCGGGGATATGTCATGAAGCAGGAGATGACCGACAAGGTCATTGTGGCAATTCGTTCGGTGCTGGCCGGAAAAATGTTTTTCAGTGAATCCGTCGTCGAATCCTTTCTGGGTATGATGACGGGGAAGCCTGCAGCGTCCGCTCAGAATCCGATCGATACGCTTTCTGACCGGGAGCTGGAAGTTTTTAATCTCATCGGCAAAGGTATCGGCCGGAAAGAAATCGGCGATCAACTGCATGTGAGCATCAAAACCGTCGGAACCTACCGCGAGAAAATCAAACAGAAGCTGGGCATTAAAAGCTCGCCCGAACTGGTCCGCCGGGCCGTTGAATGGGTTCAGTCTCAAGGAGAATAGGCCGGAGGATAGGTATTTTACCTATGCCCCAGGCATCCTTTTCGGTACTCTTTAAACGGCATCATGCGGATTTTCAAAAGCAGGCCTCCCGTTTACATTAGAATCGCAAGAGCAAACTATGGACGGGGGGGGGCAGCCGTGAACCACAACGAAGAATACGAACGGAAAAAGGTTCCTGCTGCGTAAGTCGGGATGAAGATATAATCATCAAACGTGCTGTGTGCCAGCCGTTTAAGTCTGCCTGCCGGTCCGGATTTCCAGCATCCGGACCGGCAGGCGTGACAGAAAACATTTTCATGTTATCATCATAAGTCAAAAAAATTATTTCCCGATCTTCAGTTTGAAATCTACCCGGTCATCTTCCAAGTCTTTAAGTAACTGGAGAACCCTCTCAAAGTCCCTCTTCAGGACCTTTTTGGATGCTTCCGAATCTTTCCAGACAATTTCAAAAGGCCCTTTGATATCGGTGGACAAAACATCCCAGAGCGCATCGAGATTGCGGCCGAAATGTTCGGGGACGGGCAGCTTGTCCGCAAGCTGATCATAGAAATCGTCAATCGATTTAATCGTGCGACCATTGAGGATACATCTTTTTAACGGCATGCCGGCACCTCCGTGAAGTTCTGATAATGATCAACGGTCACAAACCGTTTGCCGTTGAAAGAAAAAACCAGACGTTTAGCGCCGCGCTTACCGCCTGTGTAATCCAGGTCGGCCTCGCGCCACTTGTTCTTTGGCAGTTGCCCTTCACGGTTGCCAAACCGGTCGCCCCCGATGCTGGACCCTTTCAGAGAACTCACAGACCACAGGTCCCGGCCTGGTTTCCATCCCCTGGAGCGGGCCTGAGCTTTGGTCACAAATTTATCCGGAAGCTGCCTGTTGCCGGTTGCATGGAGTCGGCGCAGAATATCCACCAGTTCGGCCTCATCGATTTTCGAGGAAAGCTTCTCGTTGAACATCGCCACAACTTTTTCACAGTTTTCCGCTTGAACCGGCGCCGGAAGGAAAAGGCAAATGAAGAGAAGAACAAGGGCTGACAGGGTAAGAAATCGTTTCATCACTCAATCCTTTATTCAATTGGGTTGAGTGTATTTAACATAAAAATTCCCGCAAAGGCAACAGGCGGCTGACAGGGACAATTGAAATAAAATTCTTGCTACAATTTGCTGTGACATTGGAAACTTCCAGGGTCATTTACGGACGGTTGGGTCACGGTTTATGTGTTGACGGATGTGTGCGCCATTTTGTGGAACATTTACCGCAGATAAGATCACAACGGGCGGCATCCTGATCAAAATCCGCCGCAAAAATGAAGATCTCTTTACCGCCGCTCACGCAGCGCCAGAGAGTCGAGGTGTGTGCGTAGGGGGAAGACGATTGTCCCCAATCACGGATGGCCTTTGTACAGGTGTAAATCCGAGAAGTATCCGGAGCGGGTTGGTACACCCGGCAGGTGATTTTAACATTGCCGGTATTTTCTTCCTGCGATGTGAAACAGAAAGCCCGATCCGTTTTTTCAGAAAAGCAAAGCATATTTTGAAAGGCCCAAACCGCTGGAGCAAAACCCGGCCATGAACATATAATTGCAATACAGAGCACTCCGACAGCATGCTTCATGTTCACAGCATTATCCTCCGACCGATTGTTGACCACTGGATACCATGATTCACGTAAATTGCAATGTCATCTTCTTGCGGAAAACCTTTTAAAATCGAATCCCATACCCATAGCCGATAGCCTCTTGCCCATAGCCCCTCGCCTATTGTAACATTTGCTCTTTAAAATCAACTATGATACAGAATTTTCGTTACTTGATCCGTAACCTGAGAGAAGAATCCATGTCTCGTAATGTAGGAATAGTCAAAGATCGACGGTATTTACAGCATACTTCCGGAGCATCGCATCCGGAGAGCCCGGAGCGGCTGGCGTCCGTTTATGAGATGCTGGACAATCCCGATACGTCGTGGAAATATGCCTTTATTGATGCACGTTCAGCCAGTCATGACGAACTCGCTTACGTTCATACGCAGCACTATATTGATTATGTGGCTTCAACCGCCGGAAAAGATTATGTAATTCTTGACCCGGACACGATTACCTGCCCGGAAACCTATGAAATCGCCAAACTTGCCGCCGGCGGAGCCTGTAATGCCGTCGACGCCGTTTTGACGGGCGAAGTGGACAATGCGTTTGCGCTGGTCCGCCCGCCCGGCCATCATGCGAGCGCTGCGAATTCAGCGGGATTTTGCATCTTTAACAATGTGGCCATCGCCGCCCTTCACGCCCGCTATGTTCATAACGTCAAAAGAATTTTGATTGTCGACTGGGATCTGCATCACGGCAACGGCACGCAAAAGACCTTTTACGCCGACCGGGAGGTGCTGTTTTTTTCAACGCACCAGTATCCGTATTACCCCGGCACCGGCGGGATGATGGAAGCGGGCGAAGGGACGGGACTGGGTTACACGGTGAATGTCCCTTTAAACCGGGGCGGCGGTAACGGTACGTATGTAGCGGCGCTTCGCAAAATTCTGCTTCCGGTTGCGCGTTTTTACAATCCGGAGCTTATTTTAATTTCCGCCGGTTTTGATATCTATTTCAAGGACCCTTTAGGCGGGATGCGCGTCAATCCCGAAGGATTTGCAGCTATGGCACGCATATTGCTCAATCTTGCTGATGAATGCTGCGGCGGGAAGCTGGTGGCCGTACTGGAAGGCGGATATCATGTCGGTGGTCTGACGGCGTCGGTTCGGGCGATGCTCAACGAAATGTCGGATGAAACCCACTGCAGAGAAGATAAACTTGCCGAATTGGAGAAGGAGACAGACGAATACAACGCTTTGCTGTTTAAGCAGGTTATCACCTTGCAGGATCAGTACTGGCATGTATTTTAAAGGAGGACGTTTTGAAGTTAAGCATATCGGATGTTGAATATGTAACAAAGCTGGCGCGGCTGGAAGTAACGGACACGGAAAAGGAAAAATTTACCGCGCAACTCAACGACATTTTACTGTATATCGACAAACTCAATGAACTGGACACAAAAGGCGTAGCCCCCATGACGCACGCCATTGCCGTCACCAACGCTTTTCGGGAGGACAAGGTTCGCGAATCACTGGGCACGGAAAGGGCCATCGCCAATGCCCCGGATGCCCGCGGAGAGTTTTTCCGCGTGCCAAAGGTTATCGACTGATTAATTGTAGAGAACGGTCTTGTGACCTCGCGTGCCCTCGTGTAACCTTCAGGTTATCAGAGTATCATGTTATTTGAAACCGTTCCCTACTCCTTTTCAATGCTGATCCATCATACAAAAGAGTTTAAACTAAACTGAAAGAAAACAGATTTGTATTAATAGAAACAGAGGAGTCTATGGAGTTATATCAATTAACCATTCATGAATTGCAGGAAAAGATTCGCAAGGGCGAGGTATCGGCTGTCCGGTTAACCGAATCCGTTTTTGCGCGCATCGACGCAGTGGAAGAAAGGGTGCATTCCTTCATCCGCCTGATGAAAGACGAAGCGATGGCGCAGGCAGCCCAGGCCGACGCCGACATTAAAAAAGGCGATATCAAAGCGCTGACCGGAATTCCCATTGCGCTCAAAGATATTGTCTGCACCAAAGGTATTCCGACCACCTGCGGCTCGCACATCCTGCACAATTTTGTACCTCCCTATAATGCCACCGTTGTGGAAAAGCTTGCCGCAGCCGGTGCAGTGTTTGTGGGCAAAGCCAACATGGACGAATTTGCGATGGGATCATCCACGGAAACCTCCTGGTTCGGTCCGACACGCAACCCATGGGACCTGGCCCGGATTCCCGGCGGCTCCAGCGGCGGGTCGGCAACATCCGTGGCGGCGGATGAATGCATCGCCTCCATCGGTTCGGATACGGGCGGATCGATTCGCCAGCCGGCGGCGCTATGCGGCGTGGTCGGTCTGAAACCCACTTACGGCCGCGTGTCGCGCTTCGGGCTCATCGCTTTTGCGTCATCGCTTGATCAGCTCGGGCCATTTACAAAGGATGTGGAAGACTGCGCCATCATGATGAATGTGATGGCGGGTTACGATCCGAAAGAATCGACATCGGTTCAGGTGGACGTTCCCGACTATCGCGAGTTTTTGAACCGCGACATTTCCGGCTGGAAGATCGGCATTCCCAAGGAATATTTTATCGAAGGCATCGATCCGGAGGTCACCGCCGCGGTGCAAAAAGCCATTGAAACCGCGGAAAAGTGCGGCGGCAAAACAGTGGAGATATCGCTTCCGCATACGCAGTATTGCGTGGCGGTATACTACATCATCGCTCCGGCGGAAGCCTCGTCGAACCTCGCGCGCTACGACGGCGTCAAGTACGGCTTCCGGGCGGCGGATGTGCGGGATCTGGCTGAAATGTACACGAAAACCCGCCATGACGGTTTCGGCGCGGAAGTAAAGCGCCGCATCATGATCGGCACATACTCTCTGTCCGCCGGTTACTACGACGCTTACTACGGCAAGGCCTCGCAGGTGCGGGCGCTGATCCGCCGCGACTTTGACGAAGCGTTTCAAAAATGCGACGTCATTCTCACACCCACGACGCCGACGCCCGCGTTTAAAATCGGCGAGAAAACGGATGATCCGCTCCAGATGTATCTGTCCGACATCTTCACCATCTCCACCAACCTGGCCGGCATTCCCGGCATGTCCGTCCCTTGCGGATATACGAAAGCCGGCCTGCCCATCGGCGTGCAGTTTCTGGCCGGTCATTTTGAAGAAGGAAAACTGCTGCAATTTGCCTCGGCGTTTGAAAAGAGCGCCGCTATTGAGAAAAGGAGGCCTGCGCTATAATGGATTTTGAAACTGTCATCGGGCTGGAAGTTCACGCCCAAATGTTAACGGACACCAAAATATTCTGCAGTTGCTCGACGAAGTTCGGCGGCGCGCCTAACAGCCACGCCTGCCCGGTCTGTCTGGGCATGCCGGGCGTACTGCCGGTGCTCAATAAAAAAGTCGTCGAGTTCGCCATGAAGATGGCGCTCGCGACCCATTGCACCATCAATCCGCAAAACGTGTTTGCGAGGAAAAATTATTTTTATCCTGATCTGCCCAAAGGGTATCAGATTTCGCAGTATGCCTATCCGATTGCCGAACACGGCCACATCTGGATTGAAGCGGACGGCGAGAAAAAGAGAATCGGCATCACCCGGATTCACATGGAAGAAGATGCAGGCAAGCTGATTCATGACGACGTGAACCCGGTGAGCTACGTCGATTTGAACCGCACCGGCGTGCCGCTCATCGAAATCGTCAGCGAACCGGATATCCGCTCGTCCGAGGAAGCGACGGATTACTTAAGGCGCCTGCATGAAATTCTGGTGTACCTGGAAATCTGCGACGGCAACATGGAAGAAGGCTCTTTCCGCTGCGACGCCAACGTGTCCATCCGCCCCCGCGGCCAGAAGGAATTCGGCACGCGCGCAGAGCTCAAAAACATGAACTCCTTCCGCAACGTTCAGCGGGCGCTGGAATATGAAGTCAAACGCCAGCAGTACCTGGTGGAAAACGGCCAGGCCATCATTCAGGAAACCCGCCTGTGGGACGATGCGCAGGGCGTGACCAATCCCATGCGCAGCAAGGAAGAAGCCCACGACTACCGCTATTTCCCCGATCCCGATCTGGTGCCCGTGGTGGTCGACAAGTCCTGGGTGGCGCAAATTCGTTCCGACATGCCGGAACTGCCGCAGGCCAAGCGCGAACGCTTTGTCAACGAATATGCCATTCCCGCCTATGATGCAGGCGTGCTCACCGCCGACAAAGCGCTGGCGTATTACTATGAGGACGTCGTGAAACTGTGCGGCAAACCCAAAATCGTCAGCAACTGGCTGATGGGCGACGTCATGAAGTTCCTCAACGAAGACAAGCGCGACATTCGCGACTGCCCGATTACCGCACAGTCGCTGGCCGATATGATCAAACTGATTGAAGAAGGCGCGATCAGCGGCAAAATGGCCAAAGAAGTCATCGATGACATGTACAAAACCGGCAAGACGCCGAAAGACATCATCGCTGAAAAAGGAATGGTCCAGATCACGGATGAAGGGGAACTGACCAAAACCATCACCGCGATCATCGATGCCAATCCGAAACAGTTGGCCGACTACAAAAGCGGCAAGGATAAACTCTTCGGCTTCTTTGTCGGCCAGGTGATGAAGGCAACACAGGGCAAGGCCAATCCCCAACTGGTCAACGACCTGCTTAAAAAGATGCTTGCCGGATGATGATCAAACCTGTTGTCTGGAAAAATAACGCTGTCGTATTCATCGACCAAAACGCCCTGCCGCTGGTTTCGCGGCAGGTGATCTGCTCAGGTTACCGTGAGGTCATTGCCGCCATCCGCGACCTGACCGTGCGCGGCGCGCCGGCCATCGGTGTGGCCGCGGCTTTCGGCGCAGCGCTGGGCGCTCAGACACTCTCCGGATTATCACCTGATAAATTTCAAAAAAAGTTTACGGCGATTTGCGATGAAATTGCCGCTGCCCGGCCCACGGCGCGCAATCTGTTCTGGGCGCTGGAGCGCATGAAAAATCGCCTCGCGGAATCTATTGCATGCGGCAGGACAAATCCGGCTTCCGACTTGATTGCCGAAGCCAAACGCATCTGCGCTGAAGACATTCAAATTAACAAAACAATGGGACAAAACGGAAGCGCGCTGATTGCCGACGGAGACCGCATTCTCACGCATTGCAACGCCGGCGCCCTGGCCACCGCCGGTTACGGAACGGCGCTGGGTGTTCTTCGCGCCGCATGGGCCGAAGGCAAAAAGATTTCCGTTTATGTGGATGAAACGCGGCCGGTCCTGCAGGGCGCAAGGCTCACGGCCTGGGAA
Organism: Smithellaceae bacterium; assembly: GCA_963682105.1. Lineage (GTDB taxonomy): Bacteria > Desulfobacterota > Syntrophia > Syntrophales > Smithellaceae > UBA8904. Next base: position 3,023,035 of record OY821638.1, on the reverse strand, counting down.
TTGAAACAAGAAAAAATCCCCGCCACGCTGATTACGGACAACATGGCCGGCTTTCTCATGCAGCAGGGAAAAATCGACAAAGTGATTGTCGGCGCCGACCGCATTGCTTTAAACGGTGATACGGCCAACAAAATCGGCACCTATTCGGTGGCGGTTCTGGCGGCGGCGCACGGCATCCCGTTTTATATTGCCGCGCCGCTTTCGACGTTTGATTTCTCCATCAAAACCGGCGCAGAAATTCCCATTGAGGAGAGATCGGCTGCCGAGGTCACCGGTTTTCGCGGCGTGCAAACCGCACCGAAAGGCATGAAGGTTTACAATCCCGCTTTTGACGTGACGCCCGCCTCGCTGATTTCGGCGATCATCACCGAAAAAGGCGTCATCGCAAAGCCCGACACCAAAAAGATCGCCCGCTTGAAGGAATTTGCATTTTTTTAAAATATTTTCATTTTTGTCATTCCCGCGAAGGCGGGAATCCGGTTTTCGCTGAACAATTTTCACCTTCCATTTCATCCGGCATCCTTCCGGTCCTGACTTCGGAAGGACCTCAATGGATTATGCTTTACGTGGAGGAACAATTAAAAATATGAAACTACTGCTTTTTGATTTTGACGGTGTGCTGGTGGACTCACTCGATGTTTATGAAAAGACCGTCACCGATTGCCTGAATGTGATCGGCCAGCCGCTGACACGCGGCCGCGAGGAATTTCTGGAACTTTTTGAAGGCAATTTTTACGAATCCCTTGTGGAAAAAGGCTTTGATCTGGATAAATTCATGGCGGCCTCCGTTGATATTCTGGACAAAGTCAACTACGCGGACATGAAGCCTTTTGACGCTGTGCGCCCGGTCTTGCGCGAACTGAAAAAAAATCATCCCATGGTGGTCATATCATCCAATGATACGCCGACGATAAATGAAGCCCTGAGGCTTTACGACTTTGAAGGGATTTTTGACGATGTGCTGGGGTCGGATTTCATGCTCAGTAAAAAGGATAAAATCCTTCACATCATTCAGAAATATCATGTGACACTTTCGGATATTTACTACATCGGCGATACAACGGGCGACATCAAAGAAGGCAAGCTTGCCGGCGTTAAAACCGTCGGCGTCACCTGGGGCTGGCACAGCAAGGAACTGCTGGCGGCGTCACAGCCGGACTATCTGTTTGAAAAACCGGAAGATTTACTAAAACTTGCCTGACGTTCAAGTTTTATCTCCCAGGTTCCGATGTCATCCAGAGGAACAGGGAGGACAAACCATGTCGATTGCATTCAATACAGCGCTTAGCGCTCTCAACGCATTTGATAAAAAGCTTGATGTAAACGCCAATAATCTCGCCAATGTCAACACGAACGGCTTCAAGGCAAGCCGCGTTCACATGCAGGAAAATCAACAGGGCGGCGTGAAGGTGACGATTCAACAAACCAGTTTGCCGGGCATTACGATGGGAACCAATGAAGAAACGGGCAAGGAAATTGAATCATCCAACGTGAATACGGCCGAAGAGCTTGTCGACCAGATCGTCACAAGATACGCCTTTGAATCCAATGCCCTGACGGTGAAAACCGCGGATAAAATGCAGCAGGCGCTTCTGGATATTTTCTCATAATAACAGGCCGCAAGCTATTTCCGGGTTGACAGCCCGCCACATTTAAAGTTAAAAGATTCCGTACTTTTCGGAAGGAAGTGCCAAGGTCACTGGTGGGCCTCCCGGACTTCAAATCCGGTGTGGGGCGCTAGAACCGTCCCAGGTGGGTTCGATTCCCATGCACTTCCGCCATTTTATTAATAATATCAATTATTATTTTAAAAAATAGGCAAGAACACAGCAAGAACATAAATGATCAGAAAATTTCAAATTAAATAATTAAAAGTTATTATCTTGATTCTTTTAGAAAAATTGTTTTAATAATAAGTTATTAATAAATTGATTTCCTTAAACATCTCTATTTGTGACACGATAATTTCCCTGTTCAAATCGTCTTTGCCCGTTTCTCAATGACAGCCGTTATCTTTTCAATGATTCCGGAGCTTCCGTGTGCTTTTTTGAAATCATTCATCAGGACTTGCGCCTCTGGAATGATGTCGCCAGACATATCTTTCAATGTCTTTAAAACAAGACTTGATTTGATGGCGACGAATTCACCCAGCCTCTCCCAGTGCTTGGTCTTTATCCAGGACGGCCTGTTCTCGCCGCCTATCCTCATAGCCGACTTTTCCGTTAAATCAGGATAGACCTGCGTGCAGATCAGATCGTAAAAGGGCGCCAGACGCGGCCCCCGGTCGGTGAAGATCATGGCCAGATTCTTGGCGTGGGCGTCGGCGTTGCCGATCAGGAAGTTGAAGATCGCCCATTGCAAAAGAGCCATGCGGTCTGCGGCGGGGCGAATGCTTTTATCCTGCAACAGAGTAAAACAATGTTTTAAAGAAGGCCCGCCTTCGCTTTCGTATTTCTGATCGGGCAGAAATCCCAAGGCCTGGCAGAAGTCTTCCTGGTGCATGCGCACGATTTGGCCGCTCTTATCGCGGCTCCGGTCATAACGCATAATGATGAAGATCTGATCAAGGCCCCGGCGGATCGTAACCGGTGGTGCGGACAGCCCCATCCTTTGAGCCAGCATCATGCAGAAAGCTTCATTTTCTACCGTATCATCAAGATCCCTGATCGGCGGCTTAAGGATGTGCGTGCTTGGCGCATTCCTCGAAGCGATGAAGATGCGGTCGTCCTCCATGTAAACCGGCAGCTTGTTTTGCGCGCCGGCCAGGGAAAGGCGCATACCTTCAACTCCGGCCATCAAAGGTCTTCGGGGCAGGTCGATGATAATCTTGTGCAGTTCTTCTTCATTGAGTTCCTGATAACCCGGCTTTGCAGCAGGCGCGACACCTGAGGGGAGCACGGATACCGCTCCGGCGCATTCACCGCCGATGCTGTTCAGCATGGCAAAGTCATTGCTTACTGAAATTTGCAGGCGCTGGGCGATGGTTCGTTTGATCTCCGCTTCCGGCAGGAGATTGGAAAAGAAAGGACGGGACAGATCATCAGGATATGTCTCAGCTCTCAAGGGGAGGTGCAAGGATAAAGGAATGGCGCCTTTTTTGTTGATCCATGCCGCATCATATTGAAATACAAAGCGTCTTTTTTCATCCAGCCACAGGCGCCCGACTTTCTGATCCCAGAGATAGACATCCAATCCCGGATTGCCGATATGATTATTCATCCGGCCACTCCCTCGATGCAATGCAAAGATCGAGTCCCAGTGCCGTCAACACCTGCAGGACTTTTCCCATCTGCACCGTTGGCTTGCCGTTTTCCAGATCGGACAGAAATCTGTAACCGACGCCGCATAAAGCCGCCGCATCGGCCAGAGTCAGTCCGTCTTCCTTGCGTTTTATCCTGATGGCCGCGCCGATATCTGCCGCCGTGGCTGCTTTGTTCTTCAACTTATCTGTTCTCCTTCATTCCCTTTCGGGAATAATAGCTGGTAATGCCGCCGCAGTCAAACGATATATTCCCGATGGGGAATATTTATGGAAAATATGCTTCATTATGTCTGAATATTACCGATAGGGAATCTCAAAACAAGAGTCTTTTTAATCCGTTGGCCGCGGGTTCAATCCCAGCACAGCCCACCAAGAAAAATAAGGATTTTCATATCCTTAAGCAATTGTCAATATTTCTTAAATCTGACGACATTTAGCGCACCATACCGGATTTGAAGTTTGGATTAATAAAGAAAGTGTTAAAATTATTTGACAATACCTAAATAATAAGTGCGACCTTTGAAATGTAACAAATACTACTTATGGCGGATTGATATTATTGTGATGATAATATTTATTTTGTTATGCAATCTTTGCAGGCTTTAAAGTTCTTTACGCAAATTAATCGTTACATGGATATTTATGAAAATGTGAATAACGTCTTATTCAATACGCTTGTCCGCTTATCGTCGCTGTTAATCATTTTGCTGTTCATGAGGAGGAAAAAAAATGCGGATTAAAAATCAGATCAGATGTTTGTTTCGGATTGCAGTATTACTTTTCGCTTTGATGTTAAACGCCTGTGGCGGCGGAGGTCATGATTTTCAGTCGAGCACAGTCGATTCAGAGAATGGTGCCTGGAGTTCAGTGCAATCCGGTTCGCCCGTCAGCGAGAATCATACTGCCATTTGGACCGGTTCTGCCATGATTGTATGGGGAGACAGTCGCGTCAACAGTGGCGGGCAGTACAACCCGAACACAAGCGCTTGGAATAACATTTCTTCGGCCGATGCGCCGGAAGCTCGTACTTCGCATACAGCCGTCTGGACTGGAACTGAGATGATTGTCTGGGGAGGAATCCGTTTAAACACAAATTCAGCCGCAAGCGGGACGATCAATCCTGTTACGGTGACTTGGAACACGGCTGCTGCTGTAAACGAACCCTTCAGCAGAAAATATTGCGCGTCAGGGATCAGCATCAATATTGATATGGACATAATAGGGTGGGAAGTAAGTTCCTATGTAAATTTATCTACAGGCGGGAGATTCAATCCTGTTACAGACACGTGGAGGACGACATCTACAGTAAACGCGCCCTTCGGCAGAAGAAATCATGTGGCGTTGTGGACGGGCACAGAGATGATTGTCTGGGGAGGTTACTATACTGATGGTGTGACGGTTTGGTCTACTAATACGGGAGCGCGGTATAACCCCATTACAGACACATGGGTCTCAATTTCAATAGTAAACGCACCTTCCGCTGATACGTATCGGGCAGTATGGACAGGGAATGAAATGATTGTCTGGAGTGGCAGTGAGGGAGGTCGGTACAATCCTTCAACCGATACATGGCAGCCCGTTTCTGTTGTAAATGCGCCTTCGCCAAGAGCCGGTTTCTCCGTAATATGGACGGGTACGGAGATGATTATTTGGGGTGGATGGACAGGAGTTGGTGATTTAGTGACTGACACAGGCGGGAGATACAATCCATCTATAAATAGCTGGAGCCCAATTTCTCAATCCGGCGCAGCCGCCGCCCGTTACAGGCATACGGCTGTCTGGACCGGCGCCGAGATGATCATCTGGGGCGGTTTAAATGGTTCCACGCCCTCCGCGGTTCCTGATGGTAAAAAGTATAATCCCCAAACAGATAGTTGGGCAACGATTTCTTCAGTAAATCAACCCTCCGCACGTTCATTCCATACGGCTGTGTGGACGGGTACGGAAATGATTATATGGGGTGGCTGGAATGCAGGGACTGGTTTGGCGACCAGTGATGGCGGGCGGTATGTCCCATAGAAAACAATTTTTCTGATTGTGTGTTGAACATTTGCAATTAATTAATCCAACAATAATTAACCATACTTCGCCGCCTCTTTCTTTGAACTGGTCACCTTTGCCAGCTCATTGATCAAATCCGCTTTTTTCATAACCTGCCTCCCTTAAGTTGATTTATTTTCTTCCTTCATATTTACAACCAGATTGCCCTCCATCAGCCTTCTCTTTTCATCCAATTGAACCGCAGCATGCTTTTTAACGCTCTCTCTTCTGGCGTGGTCTGTAATCATCTGAACCTGATCAAGAGAATAATGCTTTCCCTCAAGTTTCCCATGAGGATGAACAAAGAAGTACGGACTGTCCATGTGTACAGGCATTTTCTGCATGATCTTCCTGAATTCCGAATGACACGGAATCACATGAATCTTTTTTGTCTTTGTATGCTGGACAAGTTCTTTATTTGAAAAAGTCCTTCTGATGATAAACGCATCCTGTTCTTTGTCGTAATCCATCCGAGGCATTGTTGAAAGTCTGTTGGATTTGAATGCATGAACCAGACAACGCCTTAAACAATAGATTACGTTCTTCTTGCCCTTGCCTGTGCTTTTAATGTCATTGAGAAGATTGCAAAGCACGTCGTATTGCAGCTCATGCAGTTGATAATGACGTTTTTCAAACCACGGAACCAGGTGATTCTAACTGGTCATGCTACAATGAGCCAGGATATTGTTTGGATGGTATAGCTCCTATATGGTCAAATCGATTTGCACCGACCTAACTTCAATGGTTGCAAATCGGGCCATAGGATGTGTGGATGCAACATCGACAGCTTCATTAAAATTTTCGCATTCTATCAATTCATAGGCTGCTATTTTTTCTTTGGATGCAGTAAACGATCCTTTTTTTAGCATTCGCTTACCCTTGCGTATCCGTACGGTCATTCCATCTCTTGCGGGCGCCAGGGTGTGTCCATACCTTCGGATTTTACGAATATTCATCGCATTATTCCATTCAAGTATCTCAGCAATCAAAGTATTCGTAGAAATAAAATATTTGTCGTGGCAAATAATCATCAGGAATTGCATTGATTCTTTCCCTTAGCATAAAGTCGAATATTTGCGATTCAACCGCTGCACGCCTTGTTCCGACTCATTCTACAGGTTAAACACAAAAGGAACCGGTGTGAAAAAGCGGAGTGAAACGGAACTATTTCATGTCCGGTTTGCTAACTCGTTCGGCAGAAATCTCTTTATTAATTACCTTCCCTAAATTCTTTGCCCTATTCAACAATAATTCATTTTGCTCTTGATCGTCTCCAAAAGAGCCGTAGGCTATTCCTACTATTTCCAGACCGACAAACTTTGAAATATCGAAGAAGGATTGCAGCGCATTCTTTGCGCCGGAATCGATAACGTTGGTTAATCCATAGGTCATGAGTGTTGCAACTTTCTTTCCCCGCAAGAGGTTTTCATCATTGTTAATTTCCGAAGAATAAAACAGCCTGTCAATAAAAGCCTTGGTCAGTGAATTAAAATTGAAAAAGTAGATTGGACTGGCGATTACGAATAAGTCGCTATTTCGCACTTCAGCTATAACATCATTCAATCCATCATCAAAAACACACTTTCGCATATCGTTTTTCTTGCATGAATTACATCCCATGCAATGATTAATTCTTTTCAACTTAGACAATTCGATTTTTCTAATTGCAATACTTTTATTATCGATAACCGACAATACCTCGTCTACAAGGCGTGCAGTATTTCCTTTCGGATTTGGGCTGCCCAGCACAATCGTTGCATTCTTCATAACATCTCCTGATCTTTACAAGTTTACATTGAATGCGTGGGCGCAACAAGTGGATAAGCCGCGTGTGCAGCCGGCCGGCTGCTTCCGGCGGTTATGTCCATAGTGTCTATTGTGCGACATAGCCGCCATCTATGGAATGAACACTACCTGTTATGAAGGAAGCGGCGTCACTCAGGAGATAGACAACCAGCCCCGCCACTTCTTCACGAGTTGCAAGTCTCTTGATTGGGTGAACGCTCGCCATCCAATCAGTAACTTCCTTGCCTGACTCCAAAATCCTCGGTGTTGCGACATAGCCGGGGGCGACAGCATTTACTCTTACTCTTGACTCCGCCAGTTCCAGGGCCGCGGACTTAGTCAAGCCTATGACAGCATGCTTGGCTGTTGTATACGCAGACATGCCCGGTAGACCAACCAGACCATTTGCGGAGGACATGTTTACAATAGCACCACCACCATTTGAAAGCATGGCGGGAATTTCATACTTCATGCAGTAAAAAACACCGGAAATATCTGTATCGATTATTTCGCGCCACACGTCTATGTCAACATCTTGCACGGGAACACCTGCCGGGCCCGTAATTCCTGCGTTGTTCACGGCCATGTTGAGTTGTCCAAATCGATCAACGGCCTTTCTAACGGCTTCTTCTACCTGAATGGGATTACAGACGTCCGCTTCAATGGGGAATGTTCGCTCTCCATTTGGATCAATTCTTGAACACACACTTTGGATAGCTTCAAAGTGGCGACTAACCAATACAACAGACGCTCCCTCTTGACAGAGCCTTTCAGCAATCGCCTCGCCAATTCCAGTTCCCGCTCCGGTCACCAACGCAATTTTTCCGGCAAAATTCATTTCTCATTCCTCCAATTCTTTCCGAGCATAACATAAAAATCATCCGTAGCGATCAGGTGTATTGATTTTGTCATGAAATTATTAAAAATATTATTTATGTTCATTACATCTTGCGATGTCATCTCTGTGAATAACCCTAAAACGTCCATCTCCTTATTCAATGTTGATAATTACACAATTAAGAGCGGGCGCTCGCTTTTTATGTTGATGAAGTTCTATCATGTGTGACTATATGATGCAAGATTTAATGTTCACTGATTCACAGCTTCTGTCATCATTTCCAGATCATAAGTCAATTTTTACTTTCAGAGAAAACATTCGTTGATTTTGAATATTAAGTGTCTAGCTCTCCTGGGCCAGAAGTTAAAATTCAGACAGACGGAATCATCTTTTACTCGTGATGGGTACAAACAATCTTACTGAACAGAAGCTGTTCTTTGCGCAACTTTCTTTTTTACACTTTTTTCCCTTGAGTAGTTTTTTTTGCCGTCGGTTCTAGTTCTTCATTTGTTGATACAGATGTATCAGATTTAGACTTGGACGTAGATACATTTTAAATTTAACGCAAAAAGCATCTTCCTTACGCATTTTGTTACATTTGTATTTTTTCCATCAGGCAATATTGCGTAACAATTTGAGCCTGAAACATATGACGATGATTCTGCATCGTAAATAATTTTTATGGAGGGTGGATCCACATCAACTTTTAATTCTTTTACGGTAAAATTTTGCATTGTACGAAATCTCAGATTTCTCAGTCGTAAATCCTGCTTTGAAATGATGCAGAAATATCAAAATAACGCTAGCATCGGCTAGACCGAAACAAAATAACCGATAGACAGTAATATTTTTTATGGCAACTCTATGCATCTGCTTGCCAATACCGAAAACAACAAGCGCATTCCGAATATTTGTCGGTTTTTTTACAATTCACCATCAATAGTCTATCTCATTGTAATACTTTCTAATTCTTTGTCATTAATCCTCTGATGAGTCTAATGGTGACATGTTATAGTGTCGGAATATTTTACAAATAAGAAAGACAGTTTTAAAATATATAAAAATAGTTTATCATATTGATATGTTACATGGTGGCACGCTTAATGTATGCAATATGCAAGTTTGTTAAAAAAATGAAAGGATTTTAATGATGAAAAAAGTAGCGTTATTTCTGAGTGTCTTATCTGTTTCCTTATGTATGGTTTTTTCAGCCTGGGCGGTTCCAACGACATGGGAAGTGACAAAAAACTACGTGCCCTCATACTATATCAATGCATTGAACGGGCAATTGTTGTATTTGAATTTGGGCGATGATGGTTATACCACTGGTATGGAAATATATGATTTCACGCTCACTATTAGCGTAAGCGATGATACCGACAAATGGTATGAGAAAGATGAGCATATATTATTAACTGCCGGAAATATTAGTAATGGAACTTGGAACGTTGGTGATCTTTCCGTCGGGTGGTCGCTGTTGGGAGAATTTGATATTGAGGATGACGGAACACTCAACTTTTGGGTTACCAGCGCTTTGGGTGATTTTTATTTAAATTCAGCTAAAATCGTAGCAACCGGCGATGACGGCACAACAATTCCAACTCCTGAACCGGCCACAATGATGCTTCTTGGCATTGGCCTGTTGGGGTTAGTGGGCGTAAAGAGAAAATTCAGGAAATAAATCGGATTCAACATTCAAATAAAAAGGCAGAGTCAACAGGCTCTGCCTTTTTATTTCTAACTTCAGTAATTATTATCTGCAATCTCCAAATAAATGATTGTAGTGGGGAAAAGGGGAGTGCAAAAACACCCACCTTGAAAATCCTGATTACTTTTCTGAAAAGTCAGGGTCTGACATGACACCGTGGAAATACTGATTTACTCTTCCTGTGTAAGTCATCAATTGATGTTGGCGGGCTGATGAAATAATACTGCTCACGGGTGGCGGCAAGGTTATTAAAATAAAAAAGGCGGGCCCTTGTGACCCGCCTTTCCCAATATTGGTTAAAAGTTTGTTAACTTCTGTAACCGCTCCGCGTGGCGTTTTTTAAAGCAATTACTGTTGTTTCTTTTCTCCCAGATGACTCACCACCTCTCTCGCCCTTAGCAGCGGTTCTTCAGTGTCAATCACCTTTTCATTTTCTCTGTATTACATTGTATTCCAATGAACACGTCAAGTCAAGAAAAAATTTGTGTTGTGTTGTTGTGTTCATCTGGTGACCAGACTAAACATGGCGTATTCAGCGGATGATAAAATTTCCTTCTCCGAAAGGGCTGTCGTCCACGTAAACGGACACACGGTAGTTTCCGGCCGGCCAGTTTCCGGAATTCTCCCAGCCCCAACTGCTTACGACCCAGGCAGACCGCCATTCTCTTCGAACGGTAAACGGCAGGGAGACTTCCCCGCGAAGGCTGCCGTCGGGATTGATATATTTCCAGACAAAGTTATAGGATTGTTCCCTGATGTTCCAATAATCATTTTCCATATTGACCTGGCAGTGGATGTAGCGGGTCGTCTCACGGGCGAATTCCGTTGCAAACCGCTTCTCCTGGTCAGGCACGCGGGCAGCTCCGCCCTCGTAAAAACGAATTTTTCGGAGGTGGAGAGCCAATACATCCGGCCGCTCTATCGATTTCGACGACGGCTCCATGCCTGCAATCCACTCTTCCCGCCAGTATCCCGGTTTTGTTTTGATGATGATTTCGCTTGTCGGCTTCAACACCCGATACAGATTATCCGGGATGGAAACGTTCTCAGTCTCGCCGGGACGCTGCCACGAGGGAAAAGCGACGTAATAAGTCCGGCTGTTTTTGCTTTGATGATAATAAAGGTTTGAGACCTGAACGCTGCGAGATGTCTCTTTTCCCTGATCGAAAATGCCATTCGTCGCCACTGCGCCGCCGGTCAAAGCCAGGGGAAATCCGAGAAATGATAGAATCAGGATGATCAGATAGTAGCGGTGAGACGAAGATCTCCCGCGAATCCAACGGAAAACAATAAGAAGATAGAAAAGCACCGCCACAACGGAAAGGGACAGGGCGTTGACGATCAGGTGATGGCCCAGGGGTTCGTGTTCGCTCATTCCGTAGGCGAGCAAAAAGGCGCCTGCCGGAATCAAAAATCCGTTCAAGATAAACAGAAGCGTGAGAATGCCCCTGCTGATGGGTTGGCGGGGATTCCCGGGGAAAAGCCGCCGGTCAAAAGATGCGGCATAACCGGCGGAAGATTGTTCGCCGGAAAGATTTTGCGCTTCGCTGAGGCACTGCGCAAGTGGGAAGGATGCAATGGCGTCCGGCGGAAACGGCGCGAAAACAATCCGGAGCCCGTCTTTTCCGAAAACGATTTTCTGAACCGGATATCTCATATGAGACAAGGCGTCGACGGAGCGCCTTTTTGTCTCCTGTGCGAAGTACGGCAGAATAATATCCCCGCGGTCCGTTTCAAGGAAGTAAGCCTGATCAAAGACGGGATCGCCTGTCTGGAGTTCGGCCACAAGCCCGATCCGCCGGGCGAACCGGTCATACCAGGCCTCGCGCCGGATGATGAGCTTCGCCGGAGATGGGATGCCCATCTGGATGGTCAGCGAGGGAGGGCTGTTTTTGGAGCCGGGAAAATAGCGGCAGGAAAACGGGATGCCATTGTGCCGGCCATCGAGGATGTCGCCTGAAAACATGGATCTTCGTGACAGGACGCCGTTCACGCTGCGGGCCAGCTCTTCCATGGCACTGCGCGTGCGTCCCAGTTTCCGGCGATAGAACAACAATACTCCGAGCAGCACGGCAATACCGAGAAATACGGGGAGGAAAGCTGTCAGATAGAACGGATTCATAGGTTTCCCGGGTTTATGCAGATAAACCGTCTACCGGTTACCTGCAGACTTCTTTTCGCAATGTTTCCCAGAGCGAATCGGCCAGGATGTAAGTCCATTCGGGTTTGTCATAGTACATGGAATATAAAGCCTTGTTGGCCGAATCGAACATATTGACGGATAAGCCTTTGCTCATCTTTTTTTTACAATCAAATTCCACCAGAACCTTGACGGTGGAAAGATTCTCATATCCCGCCGTTGAAAATCCGTTTTTGGCCATCTCCTCAAGATGTTTTCTTCTGCCTTCGCCGGAAAAAGTCTTCTGGTCCCAGGCCTGAACAATATGTTTTCCTCTGCTTTGGTTGATTTTATAGGAATACACATTGCCTTCCTGGTCCCTGCTGTATTCCGACCACTCCGCCGCGCTCCAAGCTTGCGTTGCCGGCAGAAAAAATACCAGAGATACAAAGTATATTAAAAAGCCTTTTTTTTTAATGCCCGTTCGTTTCAATCTCATCACTTTGATCATGGTTTAAGTTTGTCCTCCGTGGATGTTTTTGTATTTGTCCGATAATGAGGGTATTAATGGAATTGTTACTGCGACAAATTTATGATAAAAGCAAATAAAAATTGAGGGAGTTGACTGAATTCTCCACTTCCTTTAAAGGAGCCCCCGTCATGAAAAAAGTCTTGATCATCATTGCAGGCATTTTATTTTTGCTTCCGGGCTGTTCATCCGCCGAGAAGCTTTCGCCGGAAGATCAGTACAAAAAGAGTTTTGGCCGTTTTCCCTATGAGTCTTTTTCCAAGACGTCTGTTCCCGGCGTTTATGAAGTTTATGACGGACGGCAGGTTTATTATTATCTTCCGGATGGAGACGTCATCATGGTGGGGCCGATGATTTCTAAAGAAGGCAAGAATCTCTCAGAAGAAAGCACCGCAAAAAAAATGGCGTCTAAAATGAACAATCTGCCGCTGGATCAGGCGCTGAAAATCGGCAACGGAAAAATTAAAGTCGTGGAATTTATCGATCCGAATTGCCATTACTGCAAGCTGTCTTTCAATTTTTTCAACGCCCGCAAAAAAGATGTGACCATGTATGTATTCTTTCATCCTCTTTCCGATGATTCGAGAAATAAAATTCGACATATCCTTTGCTCGAAGAACAGGGAGCAGGCTTATGACGATGTGTTAGGCGGCAAGCCGGTTGCGACGCTGAATTACTGCACCGATAAGGACGTCGAAACCATCATCCAGAATCATCAGCAGGTAAGTCAAAAAGTCGGGGTCCGGGCAACGCCGCTGTTTTACATCAAAGGACAGGCCATTCCGGGATTTGATCAACCGGCCATCGAGAAGCTGTTGGCCGAGTAATTTTTCATAAGGAGGTTTTTCTATGAAGAAAGTATTGTCGGTTTTGACAGGTGGAATTTTATTCTGTGTTTTCTGCGCAGGGTTTGCCTTCGCTCAGCCCGCCGGCAAGGCTATTGTCGATAACGCCTGCACCAAATGTCACAATCTCAAAAGAGTGGAAAGCGCTCTTAAGAATGCCGCAGAGTGGGAAACAACTCTGGACCGGATGATTAAAAAAGGCGCAAAAGTTAAACCGGAAGAACGAGAAGCGGTCCTGAAATATCTCAATGGACTCAATAAATAACTAAAATCAAGGCGTAGGGAACAGTCGCGACTGTTCCCTACTTTATTTTAGCGAATCTTTGCTCCTGTTTTGGGAGCCTTGTCAAAGCCGATCAGCGTCAACCCCTCCACACCATCCGTCGCCAGAAGCATGCCGTGGGATTCCACGCCCATGAGTTTGGCCGGTTTCAGGTTGGCCACCACAATGATGGATTTGCCGATCAGTTCTTCCGGTTTGTAATCTTTCCCGATTCCCGCCACGATGGTGCGCTCCTCGCCCAGATCAATGCGCAGTTTAACCAGTTTGTTGGATTTGGGCACGGCGGAAGCCTCCAGAATTTTGGCCACGCGCAAATCGACTTTAGCAAAATCGTCATAGTCGATTTCCGGTTTTAAATCGGCCAGCGCTTCTTTCTTCGGTGCGGGCGTTTTTTCTTTTTCGGCGGCTATGCGCGGGAAGAGCGACTCACCGCGGATCAGCGCATTGCCGGCCGGTAGCGGCGCCTGTGAGCGGATAACATCCAGGTCGTATTTTTGTTTCGGGTCCAGTCCGATTTGCTGCAGGATTTTTTCGGAGGCCTGCGGCATAAAAGGCGAAATGAAAATCGCCACAGCGCGCAGAGCTTCCAGAAGCCGGTACATGATGGCAATGAGCTTTTCGCCATTAGCCGGATCTTTGGCCAGCGACCAGGGCTCGTTTTCCACGATATATTTATTGGACGCGCTGATGAGTTCCCAGATGGCCATCAGCGCCTTGTGCAGCGACATATCGGCAAAGCATTTTTCCACTTCCGTGACGGTGGCCTGCGCCAGGTCGGGTAGTTTTCTTTCCACCGATGCGGCGGGCGCGGCCGGAATCTTGCCGTCGCAATATTTGATCGCCATGGTGATGGCGCGGCTGAGCAGATTGCCCAGGTCATTGGCCAGATCGGAATTGAGCCGGGAGACAAATGCCTCTTCCGAAAAGTTGGAGTCCAGACCGAAAACCATGTCGCGCAACAGGAAGTAGCGGAACGCATCGAGGCCGTATTTGTCTTTCAGATCCAGCGGCTTCACCACATTGCCCAGGCTTTTGGACATTTTGCTGGAATCCGAGTTCCAGTAGCCGTGAACGTTGAGATGTTGGTAGGGCTCGATACCCGCCGCCTTGAGCATGGTCGGCCAGTAAATACCGTGCGGCTTTAAAATATCCTTGGCGATGAGATGCTGCGCCTGCGACCAGAATTTATGGAAGTTCGGCCCATCCGGATATCCGACGGCTGTGACGTAGTTGATCAGCGCGTCGGCCCAGACGTAGGTAACGTATTTGTCGTCAAACGGCAGCGTGATGCCCCATTCCAAGCGCGTTTTGGGACGGGAAATGCAGAGATCTTCCAGCGGCTCGCGCAGAAAGGCCAGCACTTCGTTGCGGTAACGCTCGGGGCGGATAAAATCAGGATGGTTCTGAATATGTTTGATCAGCCAGTCCTGGTATTTGCTCATCCGGAAGAAATAATTGCTTTCCTTGCGATGTTCGGGCTCGGTTTGATGATCCGGGCATTTGCCGTCCACCAGTTCCTTTTCCATATAGAAGCGTTCGCAGCCCACACAGTAGTAGCCTTCATACGCGCCGAAATAAATATCGCCGGCATCATAAACTTTTTGCAGAATGTTACGAACGGTTTCAACGTGGTTGGCATCGGTGGTGCGGATGAAATAATCGTTGGTGATGCAAAGCTCCGGCCAGAGGCTGCGAAATTGAGCGCTGATGCCGTCGGCGTAGGCTTTGGGCGTAATGCCCGCTTTTTGCGCGGCTTCGGCAATCTTGTCGCCGTGTTCATCGGTTCCGGTGACGAAAAACGTTTCGCGCCCCGCCATGCGGGCCCAGCGCGCCAGAACGTCGGCGACAATCGTGGTATAGGCATGGCCGATATGCGGCGAGGCGTTTACATAATAAATGGGTGTTGTAATATAAAAAGGTGTAGACATGATATTTAACTGCTCCTTGGATCACTTCCGGACTGTTTTTTATGTTGTTCCCGCGGACGTGGCGGTCTTGGTTTGGCCGATTTGGGGGATCTGGGAGGTTGCTTGGGCTGCAATTGATGCTGCGGTTGAGCCTGAACCTGAGCCTGAGCCTCCTCTCCTGCCTCCGAAATCATTTGAAATCTGGATTCCTTATCGCACTTTCTCTGCGCCGAATATCCATCATGCTCAAAAGAAAGGCAGCACATCAAACGGCCGCACAATCCCGAAATTTTTTCCGGATTGAGCGACATGCTCTGCTCTTTGGCCATTTTGACGGTGACGCGGTCGAGGTTCTGTAAAATCCCCGCGCAGCAGACCGTCCGGCCGCAGACAGCCAACCCCTTGACGATCCGCGCCTCCTGGCGTGCGCCGATTTGTTTGAGTTCAATGCGCGTTTTGAATCTGGCGACCAGATCTTTCACCAGCTCGCGAAAATCCACACGGTTGTCGGCTGTAAAGTAAAAGATCATTTTCGTGCGGTCGAAAAGGCATTCAACGGTGATCAGCTTCATGATCAGATTTTTTTCCGCGATCTTCTCACTGCAGAATTTTTTGGCGTCCTCTTCCAGCCGCTCAATCTCTTCTTTGATCCGCAAATCATCCGGCGTGACCTTGCGGATGACTTTTTTCAGATTAGGTGGCAGTTGAGACGGCTCGCAGGGGGTTACGCCGGTGACAATGGTGCCCATGGCGACACCGTTGTCGGTGTTGACCAGAACCTGATCGTCTTTATGCAAAATGATGTCGGTTGCATCAAAATTGTAGATGCGGCCCTCTTTTTTAAATTTTACGCCGATAAGATTGGTTAACACGAGCTAAATCCCGCCTTTATTTTCTAAAAATGAAGCTTAAATGCCATTGCTTCCAATGTCAATGATTTGTTCACGTTCATTTCAATCGTTTCATTTGATTTTTCAATCAGGGCAATATTTTGCAGAAGCTGTTCACCGGTTAAACGGGCGGCTAAACCGGCAATCGCATCGAGATGATCTCTGTTTCCAATCATGTTGTACTGCGCCGTTTCCTTATAAACCAGCGCATCGCGAAAATACGACCGCAGAATCCGCAACCCCTGACTGATTTCCTTTTTATCCTGGCCCAGAAAAGAGGCCATGGCCAGAAGACTCATCGGGTCTTTTTCGCCTGCGGCTGTCAGCAGCCGGACCAGGCCTTCGCGAAAGGCCATCATCTCTTCCTCATTCAACTCCACCGCCAGTCCGATGGAGCCGCCGGAAAGGCCCGCCAAAAGAGACGCCCGCGCCGGTTCGATCTGCCGTTGTTCCACGAGAAACCGGACAACAACATCGTTGGTCAGGGGGTTGAAGCGCAGATGCCGGCAGCGCGAAAGAATCGTTTGCGGCAGAAAGTAAGGCCGGGCCGTAATCAGAATCAGAAAATTGTCGGCCGAGGGCTCTTCCAGCGTTTTCAAAAGCGCGTTGGCCGCCGGCTCGTTCATTTTGTCGGCGTTGTCCAGAATAAACACGCGCCGGCCTCCGTCCATGGGTTTAAACGTCATCTGATCCTGGATGAAGCGGATGGCATCGATGCGTATAAACTGCCCCTGCGATTCAGTCAGGTGAACATCCGGATGATTACCGGAATTCATTTTCCGGCACGATGCGCACTCGCCGCAGGCATCCGGAAGGCCGTCGTTTCTCCGGCAGTTGAGCGCCCTGGCAAATTCCATGGCCAGCGTTCTTTTACCGATGGCCGCAAGTCCGCTGAAAATATAAGAGTGGCCGAGCCTGCCCTGAACCATGGCTTTTTGCAGCATGGCGATTTGTTTGGAATGCCCGTAGAGTGTTGAAAAAGACATACGGAGTGAACCCACCGCGCCAGTTATTTTTGTTTGCTGATGAAATCCATTACCTGGGTGCGGACATCGGATGCAATGTCCGAAACCTGCCGCGCTGCGTCGATGATCCGGAACCGATCGGAATGTTCGCGGGCAAGGCTTAAATACTTGTCTCTCACCCGGTTGTGAAAATCGATTTTTTCCCGCTCAAAACGATCTGCGGCGGACGGGTCCACAAGCTGATTATCGCGTTTACCGGCCCGTTGAAGTCCTTTTTCCACCGGCAAATCGAAAAGGAGGGTCAGGGCCGGTTTGATTCGCATCGCACTGTAGTCGTTGACCTGCATGATGAAATCGTAATCGAGGCCGCGTCCGGCTTCCTGATAAGCAAAAGTGGCGTCGGAAAACCGGTCGCACAGCACCCATTTGCCTTCCTGAAACGCCGGCATCATGACTTCACGCACATGCTGGGCGCGCGCCGCGAAAAAAAGCAGCAATTCCGTTTCCGGATACATCGCCTGGTGACTGCGGTTGAAAAGGATATCGCCGATTTTGCAGCCAATGGCGGTCCCGGCCGGTTCCAGCGTCAGGATATGGGGAATCTTCTGCGCACGCAGATATTCACCCAGAAGTTTGACCTGTGTGGACTTGCCGGAGCCCTCCACGCCTTCGAATGTAATCAGCCTGTTCATGAACGGAAATCTCCTGCAAAAAATAGAATGACAAGGGGGTTGAGAAACCGAACTGCTAAAATGATACCGGAAAAAGCCCGTCTGCCGCCACTGTTACAAAAAATACAGGGGAAAATCCGCGCACTCGCAGATATCCCCCTTTTTTAAATGCTTTTTTAATCAACTATTTTTCTTCACCGGGGACAATTGCTTCCACGGGGCACTGATCGCAGCATGCGCCACAGTCCGTGCAAAGTTTCGGATCGATTACATACTTGTCTTCGCCTTCAGATATGGCTTCCACGGGGCATTCATCCTCGCATGAGCCGCAAGCTATGCATTCGTCAGTTATTACATACGCCATTTGTTTTATATCTCCTTTAATTAAATATATTTTATTTTCCCCGGATATGCCGGGGGCTACACAGAAATGACTTCCTTGATGGAAGGCACCTGCTGTTTGATGATTTTTTCAATCCCCATTTTTAAGGTCATCTGCGCCATGGGGCAGCCGTGGCAGGCGCCGGTTAATTTGACTTTAACAACACCATCTTCGGAAACATCGACCAGTTCGACGTCGCCGCCGTCCGCCTGCAGACCGGGTCTGACCTTGTCGATCGCTTTTTGCACTTGTTCTTTCATGGGATCTCTCCGTTTCTTGTCTTAAATTAATTGCTTCGTCCGCTCAATGGGGCCTCAGTGGGGCATCTGGGCGGCCATTTCTTTGACAACATCCCTGGCGACTTTTGATAATTCCGGTTTGAACAGCACATAACTTTCCGACAGTTGATGGCCGGCCTTCCACATCATCTTACCGCTTTCAGTATCTATTAATTTAAGGCCGATACTGACTTTGGCCAGATTTTTATCTTTTTCCACGGCATAATTCCAGAAATCGACCGCAACGAGCAGGATGGCATCAGACCGGGTCAACTCACCGATTTTTTTGCTTAACGCCGAATCCGAATAGTTAAGCGTCTGGAGTTTTGACAGGTAATCCGTCATAGCCTTTCGCAATTCCTCGTTGGCGGCTACCTGCCGGTTGAGGCTGGCCGTATCCGTAATTTCAGAAAACCACTTTTTCTCCGCCAGCACGCCCGGAATAATCTGTTCCAGGTGCGTCCTCGATTCTTCATACGTTCCGGTATCGATCGGAAAGATGACAATCCGCTTGGGATGAAAGTCCTTGGCGGCCGGGTCGAGATGAGAGAAACGAAGACCGCCGCAGGCAACAAGACAAAAGATGGCCATGAACAGAACCAATCCTGCAAAACGTTTACCCACCATTATCTTTGCTCCTTCTTAATGCTTTTCAAAAGTAAACCTGAAGAACAAACCAACAGAAAACAGCAAAACCAGCAATAATATAGCTTGTTTCCAGAAGCCCTTCGATAGCCGCCCCCGAAAGCCCCGCCCTTCTATCACAAAGTCGAAAACAAATCCACAGATATAATAAACACAAAGTCAGGAAGAAACTCAACCGGGAACTGAGGCCGGTCACTCCGGATACGATAAGAATAACCATTAATATCAATATAATGGCTTTAAGAAGGATTTGCGTATTTTCCTTGCCGAAAACGACGGGGATGGTTTCATGTCCCATGAGCTTGTCGCTTTGCATTTCCATGATATACGACAGGGACGATCGGATAAAAACGATGGATAATGTGAAAGAAAAGCCTACCGCCATACCGGAATAGTTCATGGCGCTATCATGGATACCAGGCAAGATGGCTGCAACGATTCCCCAAGCTGTTGCCATAAAGAGACTTTTTGACCCGGGGATGTCTTTCAATCGCTGAAAATGCAGGACGCGGGGAAGGATCTTCATGTTGTATAAAACACCAGCCAGAGAAATGACGGCCACAATAATGAAGGATAACAAACTTTCGTAAAGAGACAGAACGAGAGCCGCAGCCAGAGACAATATCGCGGCAATCCGATAATATTTTTCATGCCGGAGATAAGACTGCTCCCGGAAAGACCCGATAAGCCCCATTTCCTTACTGGTCGAAACGCGGTTGAGAACATGCATACCGTATACAAAAAAAGAGGCTATCGCAATCGCGGAGATACGGGGAGGGATATTTTGGAGCAACATGCAGGCCAGCGCCAGGCAACCGGCCCCCAGGGCTGAATAAAAATCTGTTTTGACGGCCCAGAGCCATAATCTGTAAAGCCACCCCATTTTCCTGCTGCCATACCCTTCCGCAATGCGGTCCATTACCTGGTCGATAATCCAGTTGGGAGTGGAGGCGCCGGCGGATACGCCGATGTTTTGATAGGATGCCAGATTCATGTCTTGAATTTCATTGGCGGTTTCAATGTGAAAGGTGGGCGTATTTTGTCTCTGGGACAAATCGGCCAGCCGGCAGGTATTGGCGCTGTTTTTCCCGCCGACAACAAAGACGGCGTTCATTTCCTTCGCCAGCTCAATGATTTCCTCCTGCCTTCTTTCCGTAGATGAACAAATCGTATTGACGACCACGGCCTGCGGACACTTCGCCTGAATGATCTCAATTATTTTCCGGTACTGATCCGTCTCCTGTGTCGTTTGCGCCACAACGCAGATCTTTTCAAGGCAGGGAATTTCGCGGGCCTCTTCCAGCGTCGAGATAATAATCCCCCGGCCTTTGGTGTATCCCATCAGCCCGTCTACTTCGGGATGATTGCGGTCGCCGACGATAATCACCGTGTAATCCTGGGCGGCGTGCTTTTTAATGATGCTCTGAGCATAACCGACCCTGGGACAGGTGGCGTCGATAATCTTCACGCCGCTTTCCCGGATTTTTTTCCGTTCATCCGGCGCAATGCCGTGCGCCCGGATCACCAGGACGGCGCGGCTCTTATCGGGAATGTCGTCAATGCTTTTGACGGCTGTAATTCCGCGTCTTTTGAGCAGTTCGATGGTTTGGGGGTTATGAATCAACGGCCCATAGGTATAGATGCGCCGCCCCGTTTCCGTGCGCGCAATTTCCAGAACTTTATCCACCGCCTTTCGCACACCCATGCAAAATCCGGCGGTTTTGGCCAGTTTGATTTCCATCTATCCCTTTTTCCGCGCTAAGAGAAAAAATTCCTTATTGCCGGCCGGCCCCAGAAGCGGTGAGGCGCAGCTTCCTTCCACATCCAGATCATGGGCTTCGCAGAATTGACGGATTTCGTCAACCACCCGTTCATGGACCGACGCATCGCCCACCACGCCGTTGGGTCCGACTTCTTCTTTGTGCGCCTCAAACTGAGGCTTGATCAGCGCAAGAATGCGGGCGTTCCGGTCGAGAAGCGAAAGCACGGCCGGCAGAACCATTTTGAGGGAAATGAAAGAAACATCAATGACCGCCAGCGAGGGCTTTTCATCAAGGCGGGCCCCATCATAATGGCGGATATTAGTCCGTTCGATGACCACCACGCGCGGATCTTCGCGCAGTTTCCAGGCCAACTGGCCGTAGCCGACGTCGAGAGCGAAAACTTTGCACGCACCCGCCTGAAGCAGGCAGTCGGTAAACCCTCCGGTGGAAGCCCCGACATCAAGCACAACAGCACCGGTGACGTCTAGTGCAAATTGCTCCAGTGCGCCTTTCAGCTTCAGACCGCCGCGGCTGACATACGGGTTGTTCTCGCCCCGAAGGCGGATTTCGGCGTTTGACGGCACCTGCGCGCCCGCCTTATCCACACAGGCGGTATCCACAATCACGTCTCCGGTCATAATCAGCGCCCGCGCTTTTTCCACCGTGGGCGTAATCCCGCGATCAACCAGCAGTTGATCCAATCGGACTTTCTTTGCTTTTGAAGTTTTGGAAGACATTTTCCGTCTCTTGATTTTCCGAGATGCAAACCGCTTAATTTATTTTTCAGCGCCGGTCAAGATAATATGTTTTCTCAGGACGGTGAGGAATTCTTCATTAATCCGTAAACAGAATGCGGGTCTTTTAGTTGCTAAGACTGGAGAATCTTTTCCAGGTCGTTGCCGTAACGCTTGAATTTTTCGGGTGTCAGAATGTCCTGGAGTCTGTCTTTTCTCTGCACCATCTCCGCCAGCGTATCGTCCGGCAGAAACATGAAAACGGCGCAGTCCGCTTCTTTTGCTTTTTCGAAGCGCCAGACATAGAGTTTTTTGAGCAGTTCTTTCTGCTTCTGCTCCATCGCATAATAGCCTTTTATTTTGGAATAACCGCGACGATCGAATATTCTTTCCTGCCAGGCGGCCATGGCAATTTTTGCAAACGCGTCGCCGGCTGCCGCTTCCAGACCTTTTTCGTGCAATGCCGCAAGTTGCTTTTCATAAAGCGCCGGAAGCAGTGTGACATCCTGAACGGCATACTCCAGTTGTTCGTCGGAAAGCGGCCGGTGGTCCCAGCGTGACCGCTGGAGTTTTTTACTCTTATTAAGCTCGATGCCTAAGAATTCCCGGATCATCTTTTCCAGGGACAAATGCCGGTAGCCCAAAAGCATCGCCGCACGGTGGGTGTCGAAAATATTATTAAATTCAAAGCGATAGTCTCTACGCAGCAGGCGGATATCGTTGTCGGCGGCATGCAGAATTTTGAGGACGGATCTGCTTTTCAGGGGTTTGGACAGAAACGACAGGTCCAGATCAGCCGTGGGATCGATCACATAGGCCGTTTTCGGTGCATAAATCTGAATCAGGCAGAGCTTTTCACGAAAATAACGAAAAGAATCATATTCCGTATCAATTGCCAGAAGTGGGGCCTTACACAGGTGTTCGGCGGCACGTTGGACGGCTTGGGATGTGTTTATCAGGTGCCATTCCGTTTTCATAAACGGCAATTTATCCGAAACATGCCTGAAAAGCCATAAAAATGATGAAAAAAATGAAACATGGCTTTCACAAGTATTACGTAACGGAGGCTCGCAGGACCATGATCCGGTTTAATCGCTCTTTTTCAAAACAAACCGGACAGGAATATCCACCCATACGGCCACGGGTTGCCCCATTCTTCTGGCCGGTTCGAATCTCCAGGATCTAACCGTGTCGAGCGCCGATTGGTCCAGTAAATCGTAGCCGGATGACGTTTTGATCTTCAGAACGCCCGTCCGGCCTTCGGGAAGAATTTCCGCATGAATGAGAACGACCCCTTCTTGCCCCCGAAGGCGTGCCGTTTGCGGATAAACGGGAGGCGCGTTTTCCCGGTAGCGGGGCTTGGCCATGGATGTGCTGGAAGCCGGGGCTGTCAGACCCATAGCGGGAGATACGGCCGCGGGGTGAGCAGAAACGTGTTTTTGTTCGGTGGCGCCCCTTTCCAAACCGGCCGGGAGAGAATCGGAGGCCTTCGCAGCCGCGTTCTTTTGTTCAACATCCAGAAACATTGCGGTTTTTGTATCTTCGCCGGAGGCGACATCCGGCTGCGCTTCGGCCGGCGCTTTTACTTTGATGAAATCTTTTCGCCCACCGGCCGCAGCCGCTGGAGGCGCATGAACAGCGCCGGCAACATCACGCTTTTTTTCAAGGAGGCTGGAGGCATCGGCCCAAGTCACCCAGGTCGCGTGCAAGGTTTGATGTATAACCTGGGGCTGAGACGGCATCCCGCGAGCGGATAAAACAAGTATCAGCGCAACATGCAACAAAAGCGACAAGGCAACGGCTAGTTTTGTATTGACAGAAATCCGCCCCTTCCGGGAACGCCCGATGACGGATAGCAAGGCAGAACTATGCGCTTCCGGCAGGGCCGGCGTATTCGGTAAAGTCAAATTGCTTTCCGGTTCCGCATCAAACAAATCGTTTTGACGCGGAACCGGTATGGATACATTTTGCATATCTTACTTCTTCAATTTAAACCCGTTTTGCTTGCCCAGAGCCTCGATCACGGCCTCGCGTGTCGCTTTGCCAATCAACTCTCCAATCCGGCTGTGGCCGCCGGTGTATGTCACTTTCGGTCCGGTCTCCCCGCCGGCGAGAATAATGCCGTCCGTCCCCGTTCCCGTCGCCTGCGCGTTTTTCGTATACGTGCTGGGAACGTTCAGATCCTGAAAGGCGGCGGTCTTGGCTTCGGTCACGGTGATGAGCGCCCGGGCCATCGCGCCGTCCGTCAACTTTGCATTGGTGAGAATAAAAATGATAACCGTGCCTTTCGGCTCTTCGCCTTCAATATGCACGCCTTCGTCGACGCCCGTTCGAAGCGCATTGGTTTTGGCGCCGGCCGTGACCAGCGCCGTGACGACAAACGGCTTATATTCTTTTGTCACCACGGCCAGATGGTCCATATCGGCGGCGGTGCCCAGTTGCGCGACCAGCTCAGAACGGGTCTTAAGCCGACTTGCCACCCTCTCCTTCATGTTTCGCAGATAAACCTTGCCGCCGACATCTTTCTCCGTCTTCATTTCCTTGCAGACTTTTGCCCACAGGGCGGGTTCGGCTGCGGAATTGATCACGGCCTTGGCCTCCATAAAACCGTCCTGAGTGGATAGCACGCGGCGCAGAGCGGGAAACTCCACGACCAGCGTTTTTTCCCGGAGGCCGTCTCTTTCGCCGCGAAGAATCTCTGCCCTGGCTTGCAGGCTTTCCGGAAAAACGATGTCCCGCGCCAAAGCCCCGGGCGAAAGCAGCATCAAAATAAGAATCACCGTCAAGAAACGCTTCATGAAATACGCCCTTTCATCAACTAAAATTCATAAGCCACGCCGGCATAAACCGACCGCCCCGCTCCCGGATACCCGGCAACCGACGTGGTATAAGTTGCCTGATCCGTAAACGTGGACAGATGCGTGTCGTAATCTTTGTCCAGGATGTTTCGAACGGCCAGCGACACAATCATGTGTTTGAAAAGCCGCTGCTCCAGCTTTAAGTCCGCCGTCCAGTAAGAACCCAGAGTGTAGGTCGCGGTGGTCGTGTCCGGATAGGTCGTTGTTTCCGTCCGGTACATGACGCGCTCGCCTGCGTAGCGCGCCGTTGCCGTTGCCGTCAGCCCGAATCCGCTTTTGTAAATCAGATCGCCTTTGAACTGGTTTTCCGGCGTCATGCTTGCGCGCCGTTTGACCATCGTATATTGAAAATCCACGGGATAGTAATTCTGCCTTGTGTAGGCCCGGTTTTCCTCTTCGGCGTTGGTGTAAGTGTAATTGAGCGCCAGCGTTAAATCATAGAAAGGCCCGATTTTGACGCCCGCCTCAAAACCGTCCGCTTTGTAGCCGGCCAGATTGATCGGGCTATAGACGCCTTGCGAATCCGGCTCCCACTGGATCTTATCGTCCACGTTCCAGCGGAAGTAAGAAAACGAAAGAAATAATTTATCTTTGAAGAGAGACTGCTCAAGCGTCACATCCGTATGCCAGCCGACTTCCGGCTTCAAATCGGGATTGCCTTTCGTGTAGGGATCGGCGGGCCAGTACAGATCGTTGAGCGTGGGCGCCAGGAAGTGTTTCCCGTAGCTGACCTTTAAAGCCGTCGTCTCCAGGGGATTGATAACCAAACCGACCAGCGGCAGGTTTTCCGAACCGAACGCCGAGTGGTTTTCGTGCCGGAGACCGGCCAGAACTTTTCCGTATTTGAAGGGCCGGTATTCCGCCTCCGTATAATAGCCCTGCGTGAACACATGCGCTTCGGCCGCCGTCTCGGAGCCGTCGCGGACACCGGACGTGTTCAGATTGTAGGCGAAATTCTTCCAGTAAAAATCTTTGTATTCGGCGCCAAAAAGGATTTTTGCCCCTTCGATCGGATAGACGGCCACAGAGCCGTCCGCTCCGAGCACTTTGTTGTTGATCCAGTTTTCGGCGCCCGACCCGTTGTAGGCGTAACGGGTGTAATTGTAATTCTCCATGCTTGTGTAATACCCTTTGACGTCATAGCCGATCCATTTTCCGGGTTTGCCTTTGACATTAAGGACCAGATGCCCGTCCCGGTCATAACTATGATCGAGCAGAGATGCCGCTTCGCTGTTGTAGAATCTTTCACCGCCGATATTGTAATCCGCCGTGCCCGGGGGAGGCTTAACGCCCGGCACGCCGTAGTCCCGGTCGATATAATCGCCGTAGAGGCTGACATTAATCAAATCAGCTTTGTCATAGAGCAGTTTCAGGGAGACATCGTTTTGCCGCAGCCGGGCGTTGTCGCGAAAACCGTCTGATTCCGTCCGGCCCGCGGTTGCGTAGTAGCCGAAATCTCCCGCGACAAACATGCCGTTTTCCGCCGCGACCCGATAGGTGTTTTGAGAACCGTAGCCCGCGGAAGCTTTCAGATCCATTTTATCCCGCGACGGACTTTTGGTGATGATGTTCACCGTTCCGGCCATCGCTCCCGAACCGTAGAGCAGGGAGCCAGCTCCTTTGACGATTTCGATCCGATCTATACTTTCAATGGGAATCTTTCCGATATCGGCAACGCCCAGAGATGCGGAACCGACATTCACGCCGTTAACCAGCACCTGTGTGGCATTACCTTTCATGCCGCGAATATGGATTTCCTGCGACGCGCCGCCGTAATTACCGTACGTCTGCCAGTCGACACCGGTTTCGCCCGCCAGAGCTTCACCGGCGGTTTTCACGCCGGAGACCGCAAGATCTGAACGGTCGACAATGATGACGGCATTGGGAACGTCTTTGCGCTTTTCCGGCGTTTTGGTTGCCGTGACGACCACTTCATCCATCAGAATAGAATCGGCAGGCGGCGTTTCCTCCGATGCTGCAAAAGCTGGAGCGTTGGGATAAAAGATAAAAAGGAACAGACAGAGAACAACGAGATACTTGCAAAACAACTTCATGGAACTTCTCCTTTCCCCCTCGGGAATAAAAGTTATAGAGACTGTCCAAAAAGTTTCCTGGCTTGCGGCAACCTACTTTCCACGCCTTCCCGACCCTCTGGGTCCGTGGCATTTTGTGGATTTCGTTCCGCTGACAGTTGCGGGGCAGCGCCGGATTCTCACCGGCTTCCTTTACTGGCAGTCTTATACGCGCTACTTGCGGTGCATTACATCCGCGGCTCTTCGTTTAGCATAATTATTATTCCTGTCCAATAAAAAAATCGGCGAGCGTCATGGGGATTGTTCATCCGTCATGTGCGCCCCCAGCGGTGTGATGCGCGGGCGGCCGGTGGCCGGGCTGCAATCGACAGTGGCCCGGACCTGATACACCTCCGCGATGTTTTCTTCGGTGACGACGTCCTGGGGGCGGCCCTGGACACAGATGCGCCCGCCGCGCATCAAAATCAGGCGGTCGCAATACAGCGACGCCAGGTTGACGTCGTGCGTGACCGCCACAACCGTCAGATTATTTTTCCGGTTGAGGAATTTCACCAGATCGAAAAAATCCATCTGATGCTTGATATCCAGAAAAGCCGTCGGCTCATCCAAAAGCAGAATTTGCGGCTCCTGGGCCAGCGCCCTCGCGATCAGCACTCTCTGGCGTTCTCCGCCGCTTAACTCTTCCATGTTGCGGTTCGCCAGACCAAGCGTGTCGGTCAAGGCCATGACGTCGCGGGCGATTCGCAAATCCGTTTCCCCCTCGAAACGCCATTTGGCCAGATGCGGCGACCGGCCCATCAAAACAACTTCCTGAACGGAAAAAGGGAACGTCATCCGGAAATCCTGAGCGACAACGGCCACGGTTTTCGCCAGCTCGCTTCTGCGGATGGAGCCGAGAGGGATGCCGTCGATGAACACTTTGCCTTCCTGGGGCTTGAGCATGCCGTCAAGAATTTTCAAAAGTGTGGTTTTGCCCGAGCCGTTGGGCCCCAGAATGCCGACAAACTCCCCCCGGACGATCTCTCCGGAAACGTCTTTCAAAACCCAGGGCTCGTCATAACGAAATCCTACTGCGTCTAATGCGATAATTGCCATGACATCAGCCCTTTCTGCGCAAAAGGTAAATGAAATAGGGCGCGCCGCACAAAGCGGTGATGACGCCCACCGGCAATTCCGACGGGGCCAGGATCGTCCGGGCCAGCGTATCGGCCACCATCAGAAACGCGCCGCCGAAGAGCACCGATGACGGCAGTAAAAGCCGGTGATCGGAGCCCAGAAGCATCCGCATCAAATGGGGAACGATAAGCCCCGCAAAGCCGATAATGCCGCTCACCGAAACGGCAACGCCCGTAATCAGCGACGCGGCCAGAAGCAAAAGCGTTTTGGTCCGCTCGACAGGCACGCCTAACTGACCTGCGGTTTCCTCGCTCACTGCAATGAGATTAAGGGCTCTGGCATTGATAAAAATGAGAACGAAACCGACCAGCAGAAAAACTCCGGCAAGGAATATTTCCGGCCACAGCGCAAGGCTCAAATCGCCCATCAGCCAGAACATGGCGTTGTGCAGTTTTTTGTCTCCGGCCGTAGCGATCAGAAACATGATGACCGCGCCGAAAAAAGCGTTGACGATAACCCCGGCCAGAAGCAGCGTGGCGGAGTGCAGCTCCGTTCGCGTCCGGGCAATGCCATACACCAGAATCACCGTGAGCAAAGCGCCTAAAAAAGCCGAGCCGGAAACACCCGGCGCAAATGCCACACCCAGAAGCAGGGCGCAGAGGGCGCCGACGGCCGCGCCGCTGGAAATCCCCAGAATGTAGGGGTCGGCCAGCGGATTGCGCAAAAGGCCCTGAAAGACCACGCCCGCCGCCGCCAGAGATCCGCCGACGATGCCGGCAAACACAATCCGGGGCAAACGGATGGAAAACAAAATGGTTTGATCCGTCGCGCTCCAGGGATGGACCGTATCCGCCCCGGACAAAAGCCATCGCACCGCGGCTGCGACATCAATGGGGCTCGATCCGAAGAAGAGCGAAATGGCCGCAATGGCCAAAACCACCGCCAGCAGAAAAAGACTGACGCGGATCACCCGTCCGGGCGTCACAAACGAAGACGCGCCGCTGACTTTGCGCGACAATACGGCCAGCGGCAAAAACAAAACCCCGAGCAGAAGGATATATTTCATCATGCTCTCTCCCAAAACACTTACAGACCTTTTAAATGACCGGCCAGTTCCTCAATACCCGCGACCGTCCGGGGCGTCAACCGGTAAAGAAGTTCGCTGACGTAATAAACGCGGCCTTTGCGGACCGCTTCGAGGGTTTCCAGCCGCTTCATCAGGCTTTTGGATAAATTGGCGGACATGGGCCCCTGACCGATAAAAATGACATCGGGCGAACGCCGGACGATTTCTTCGATCGTATATTTCGGGTATTTCGTCCCGGCAGCGGCGGCGATGTTTTCTGCGCCCAGAAGCGTCAGGGCGTCGCTGATGACCGTGTCGCGTCCCGCAACCAGGAGCGGTTCCGGATGAATCACAAAAAGCGCCTTGCGGGCTTTCCCGCCCTGCGCGGAAACTTTCGCTTTTTTCGCCAGGCCTGCAAGCTGATTTTCCACAGCGGCGGCCCGCTTTGCCGCTACGCCTGCGATGCCCAGCGCGCCGCCCAGGTCGCGGATGCCCTGCGGAAGTTCAGCCAGGCGACGGGCGCGAAAGATATAGGTCTTGATTCCCAGCTTTTGCAGCCGCTTGTAAATTTCCACGGGATTGCCTTCTTCCGTCATAATGACCAGATCGGGCCGGGCCGCTACAATGGCCTCGAGGGACGGATTGGCAAACCCGCCGATTCGGGGCTTGCGCCTGGCTTCGTCGGGATAATCGCAAAAGTCCGTCACGGCGGCAATCCGATCTCCCACACCCAGGTCGAAAAGAATTTCGGTGACGGAAGGCGCAAGCGAAACAATCCGGGAAGGCGGAGCGCAAAACGCGGCGCTGCCGGTAAGTATGATCGAAATCAACAAAACAAGCAGGCAGATGAACAGTTTTGTTCTTTTTATATCAGCCATCTCACCCCCGTAAAAATGACTGCCGCTGTCAGCGACGCAGCCAGCATCACCGCATTGACTTTCAAAATATGCCGCCTCTCCAGCGGCTCCATCGCATCGCCGAGCGTCGGCAACTCCGTCAAAATGCCTTTGCGAAACAGACGGCCGCCCAGTTGAACGCCCAGCGCTCCGGCCATGGCCGCTTCCGGGATACCGGAATTGGGGCTCGCGTGGAGCTTCCGATCCCGCAGGCAGATACGCAGGGCTGCCAGAGGCCGGTTGCCGGTGATCAAGGCCCCGATGGCCATCAAGGGCGCAGTCAATCTGGCCGGGATAAAATTGGCGGCATCGTCGAGGCGGGCGGAGGCCCAGCCGAAATGTCGATATTTTTCGTTTTTATAGCCGACCATGGAATCCAGCGTACTTGCCGCCTTGTACATCATCGCCCCCACCGGGCCGATTAACGCGGCAAAGAAAAGCGGCGCGATAATGCCGTCAACCGTGTTTTCGGCTACGCTTTCCACCGCCGCGCGAATCACGCCTTTTTCATCCAGTGCATCCGTATCGCGGCCAACCATCCGGGAAACTTTGTTCCGTGCATCCTCCAGATTTCCGGACTTCAACGCCCGGTAAACATCCAGGCTGTGCTTTACAAGGTCACGTATGGACAAAGCCGTGTAAATGAACAACGTCGAGACGATATCCGCCGCCAGCGGATGAATCTGCGAGGCAAGCCAAAGTGCGGCAAACGTGACGCCGCCGGTTGCCCCAATGACGATCATCGCCAGAAACACACCGTTTACCCGCTGGGAACGCGTTGCTTTTCTCAGTGGGGTTTCCAGAGCTGCAATCCCCCGTCCGATCAGACGCACCGGATGGGGCAGCCACCGGGGATCGCCAATGATCAGGTCGATCAAAACCGCCAGAAGGATTTGTATTTCTAAGCTCATTTCACAGCCCCAGGATTATATAAATGGCTTTCAGGTCCACATTTTCGCGGACACAAGCGGCAAGCCGCTCGAAAGCCGGCTCCAGATCGTAGACCGCACGGATTTTGCCGTAAGCTTTCCAGCCGCGCCGCACCCGCAGACGGTCGATCCACCAGCGCCGGAAGGCGTCCGCGTCGAAGAGGCCGTGCAGATACGTTCCCCAGATGCGTCCGTTTTCGGTCGCCAGGCCGATGATCCCGCCTTCGTCCGTCCGGAGACAGGGCTGGAGATTGCCGGCATCGGTGAGACCATGATGGATTTCGTACCCGTAAACGCCGAAGCCCGACGGAACATGTTTTGCCCCGACGCGTTTGAGAATTTTTTCCGGAAACAGGCGGGTGGCGACAGGCAACAACCCCAGCGCTTTCATCGTCGTTCCGGGCGCGGATTCGACGCCTGACGGATCATCCATTCGAGCCCCGAGCATCTGGAAACCGCCGCAGATGCCGAGTATCTCCGATCTGCCGTTTCCGGCCAGTTCCAGTATTTTGCGGGCCAGGCCGGTTTTTTTCAGGTACGCCAGATCGGCCATGGCGTTTTTGCTGCCGGGCAGGATGATGGCGTCGGGCTCGCCCAGCTCTTCTGCGGACCGGACCACCTTCACGCAGACATCCGGCTCGATAGCCAGCGCGTCGAAATCGGTAAAGTTGGAAATATACGGAAGATCAATGACAGCCACCGAGATGGCGTCTTCGGAAGGCCAGCTCGTTTGGGTCAGGCCTTCTTTAAAACCGACGGAGTCTTCTTCGGGCAGGTCCAGACGATCAAGATAAGGAATCACACCCAGCACAGGGCGGCCCGTCCAGTCTTCAAGTTGAAGGTTGGCGTCCGCCAGAAGGCTTGCATCGCCACGAAAACGGTTGACCAGAAATCCCGCGACGAGTTTGCGCTCCGACTCGGAAAATGTTTCCATCGTGCCGAGAAACGACGCATAAACGCCACCCCGGTCAATATCTCCGGCGATCAGCACGGGCGATTGAGCGTAGCGCGCCATGTTCATGTTGACGATGTCGTTTTTTTTCAGATTGATTTCGGCGGGGCTTCCCGCGCCTTCCAGAATGACTGCGTCATATTCGACGCAAAGCGAATCGAAGTCTTCTTTTGCCGCATCAAACGGTTGCGGTTTGAACTGCAGATAATGGCGAAAGTCCATGTGACCGACCGGTTTGCCGCGGACAATCACCTGCGAGCGCATATCGCCTGCGGGTTTGAGCAGCACGGGATTCATCCGCACGTCCGGATCGATTTTTGCCGCCAGCGCCTGCACCGCCTGAGCGCGGCCCATTTCGCCTCCGTCTTTCGTCACAAAAGAATTGAGCGACATGTTTTGTGCTTTAAAGGGCGCGACCCGATAGCCGTCTTGAAGCAGAATGCGGCAAAAGGCGGCAACCAGAACACTCTTTCCGGCGTGCGAACCCGTGCCCTGAATCATGAGCGTTTTTGCTTTTTTCGCAGGAGTTGGCGCTTTGGTTTTTTCGCCCAGAGCGCGCCGCAGCGCCTCCAGCAGACGGCCATTGTCATCCCGCGTCCGGACGGCGATCCGGAAATGGCGGTTGTCCAGACCGTCGAAGTTGTCGCAGACGCGGATGGCGATGCCCGAGGCCAGAAGCAAATCGGCCAGCTTTCGCGCATCGCCGTCGGAACGGTTGATCTTCACGAGCAGAAAATTAGCGCATCCCGGATATCCGGTCAGGCCGGGGATGTTTTCAATTTCTTTTTTCAGCCACCGGCGTTCCTCTTCAACAAAGCTCCGGCTTTGCGCCGCATAGTCCGCATCCGAAAGCGCTGCAACACCTGCAGCCTGCGCCAGGGTGTTCACCGACCAGGGGGGCAGGATACTTTTAAGCCCGGCAATGATGTTTTGATCCGCAGCGGCAATCCCCAGACGCAATCCCGGTATCGCATAGAATTTTGTCAGCGACATCAGCACGACGACATTGGGCGGCCGGTTGAGCATCAGACTTTTTGACTCATCGACAAACGGCAGAAAAGATTCATCCACGACAAACGTCACGCGCGGGAAGCTTGCCGCCAGTTTCCTTAAACCCTCCGGATCGCACAAAACACCTGTGGGATTGTTGGGCTGCCCCAGAATGACCAGATCGTTATCTTGCAGGAGGGAAGACAGCGCCGCCGGATCCAACGCAAAACCGCTTTCTTCGGCAAGCACAATTTTTTCGACGGGGAGATTGCCAAGCCTGGCAGCGGCTGTATAATCGGCATAAGAGGGAACGGGAATCACGGCGCGCAGGGCGTTTGTCGCGCGAGGCAAAAGGTAGAGAAGCTCCGTGGAGCCGTTCCCCGCCAGAAGTTGATCAGGCGGCAGGCTAAAGCGTTTTGCAAACGTTGAAATCAATTCGGTGCAGTCGGGATCGGGATAGTGGACCAGAGAACTGATTCGGCTTGAAATGACAAGGCGCAGCGACTCGGGCGGCCCCAGCGGATTGATGTTGGCCGAAAAGTCGCAAATCTCTTCGGGCGGACGGCCTGCCGCCCGCGCCAGCTTTAAAAGATTTCCGCCGTGTTTTTCAACCATCATCCCACCCATCCCCGCTGCGCCGCGATCACACAGGCCAGAGGGGGAATCAGTTCCGTCAGTTCACAGGCGGCGCCGAGCGTATCGCCCGTAAATCCGCCGATTTTGGAATAAACGTAAGCCGCAAAACCCAGGCTGAAAAGAAAGGCGAAAATCCCTGACGCCAGTCCAATAAAGCTTCCGGAAAGCCAGCCGGCAAGCGCCAGAAAGGCAAACGCCGCGAGCGCATGAAAGCGAGAGCGATACGAATAAAAAATCGACGCGAGCCCCCCTTCGGCGCGGGCATAGGGCAGAACCGCTAAACTCACCAGCAAGCCGCAGCGGCCAGCCAGCGGCATCAGAAGCAGCACCCACCAGCGCGCGGATGCGGGAAGGGAAGCGAGCAGCGCGATCTTTAAAATCAGAACCAGAACGATCGCCATCACGCCCATCGGACCCGTCCGGCTGTCGCGCATGATGTCGAGCATTTCTTCCCGGGGGCGGCTGCTGAAAAAGCCGTCGGCGGTATCGGCCAGACCGTCCATGTGCAGGCCGCCGGATGCAGCCAGAAGAAGTATAACCGTGAACACACTGACCACCGTCACCGGCAAAATGAAACCAAGAAGATAATCGAGCCCCGCCGCCGCCGCACCGATGCCCAGACCCACCAGCGGAAAGAAAGGCGCCGAGCGGCCCAGATCGCGCTCATCGATGGCCAGCGACGCAGGCAGGGGAACGACCGTTAAAAACTGTAGAGCGGCGAGAAATCGTTTCATGAATTGGCCTGCGAGACACTGGCCTCTTCGAAGGTGGCCACTTCCGTGAGAATGCGCACGGCCGCGTCCACGAAATTCATAGCCAGCGCCGCACCCGTTCCTTCGCCCAGGCGCAAATCCAGGTCGATGAGCGGTTTCTTGCCGAGAACGTCCAGAGCGACACGGTGGCCTTTTTCGACGCTGCGGTGCGCGGCAATCATACAGGAAGCCGATACAGGCGCAAGCGCATGCGCAATCAGCGCGCCCGCCGTGGAAATAAACCCGTCCACCACCACAGGCTTTTTCAGGGAAGCTGCGCCCAGGATGAGCCCGGCAATGCCGCCGATTTCAAACCCGCCGACCTTGGCCAGAACGTCGAGGCCGTCGTGTTTATCGGGCCGGTTAACCGCAAGGCTCTTTTCAATCACGCGGACCTTGTGCGCCAGTTGATCGTCGTCGACGCCGGTCCCGCGTCCCGTAACATCAGCGACAGGGCATCCGGAGAGTGCCGCCACAATCGCGCTGGACGGGGTCGTATTGCCGATACCCATTTCTCCGGTGCCGAAAACATCCACCAACGGGGCCAGCATCCGGGCTATTTCGATGCCGGCCTCTATGGCGCTTACCGCCTCCTCCCGGCTCATGGCGGGGCCTTCGGCCATATTTTTCGTGCCCGCGGCAATGCGTTTGCTGTAAATTTTCCCCGCGGCCACCAGATCGGAAAGATCGGCGGCCACGCCCATATCCACCACAACGACGTCCGCGCCGACCTGGCGCGCAAGCGCGTTCACACCTGCCCCACCCGCGACGATGTTACGGACCATCTGCGGCGTGACCTCCTGCGGGAAGGCGCTCACACCCGCGGCCACCACCCCGTGATCGCCGGCCATGGTGACAATTGTTTTTCTTTTCACAGGCGGGTGAAGGCTGCCGGTTGCAGCCGCAAGGTCTTCCGCCAGATCCATCAGGCGGCCCAGCGCCCAGTGCGGCATGGTCAATTGTTCAAGGCGCGCTCTGGCCGCAGCCCGAGCCTTTGTGTCTCCTTCGGTAATGCTCCCAAGTGTATCGTGCAGTATCTTCATTATTCCTCTCTTTTCTTCAATGGCCAGGCAAGACCGCTGACCATAAAAATCACGTCATCGGCTTGAGCCGCGATGAGCTGATTACATCGCCCGGCAAGATCGCGAAAGCGACGGCTTAAGGGATTGTCCGGAACGATGCCCATTCCCACTTCATTGGTGACGAAAATGACTGTGCCGGAAAAGACGGCGCAGGCATCCAGAAGCGTCCGGCATTTCGCGGCGATGTCTTCTTCCGCCAAAAACCTTCCTTCGCGTTCAGCCTCGTACATCAGGTTGTTTACCCACAGAGTGAGACAGTCCACCAGGATGACGCGGTGCGTCCGGTCGTTTCTCAAGATCCCGGCAATGTCCGTTTCCTCTTCAATCGTATCCCAGACGGTCTGACTGCGCACCTCCTGATGTTTCCGGCAACGCTCGGCCATTTCTTCATCCAGAATCGGACAGGTGGCCAGATAGGCGCGCGGACCGGGAAGCGCTTCGGCCAGCTTCTGGGCGTGACTGCTCTTGCCGCTGCGGCTGCCGCCTGTCACCAGTATCATATCAGCCATTGATCTCCTCCAAATGACAAACGTCGTTAAGCCTTGTTAAAACACCGGCCCCGTCAAATAAATCGATGGCGGAAATCGACCCGAAACCGACATTGAAGAGCAGATAATGGCGCGGCTCAAGTCCCAGAAAATGACAGATCAAGAAGCGGATGACGCCGCCATGCGTGATCGCCAGAATGGTTTGGGCCGGATCAGACGCGATACGTAAGGCCAGATCGCCGATGCGATCGATAAAAGATTGCAGAGACTCACCGCCGGGAAATGCAAAGTCGTAGTCGAAGCGCCCCCAGCGTTCGGCATTGATGGAATCCTCACGGCTAATTTCATCAAACGTCTTTTTCTCCCACGCGCCAAAATCGATTTCACGAAGACCGTCGTCGACCGTATATTTTCGTCCTGTCGAGTCCAGTGCAAAATCGGCTGTTTCCCGTGCGCGTCTTAGAGGACTGACAATCACCTGCGCCGCTCCCTTTTTTTCTAAATATCCGCCAAGCGCCGCAGCCTGCCTGCGGCCCGCTGCGGAAAGTCCGGCATCAGTCGAACCCACAAAGCGGCCTGCATATTCGGCATCCAATGCGCCGTGCCGAAGCAATATCAATTTTTTAGCCACAGGATTCCATCCTTTCAGAAATAAAAAACCCCGCACCTTCAAAAGGCCGGGGATGCCGTATTTCATCCGCAACAACAGATCATGATGCCTGCGGCTACGTCCTCGATAGCACAGAGCAGTATCATCTTCAGGCAGGTCTTCTGGCTTCCGGATCAACCAATTGATCGCGCCTTCCCATTTTCGAAAAAAACAGTGGCAAAAAGCGATGTTGTCCCCGGTTACAGCGGCGGGTCCGCGACGGTTTTTCACCGTCTTCCCTTACACCCGTGCGGGCAACCTGAATGGCATGGACGTATACCAAGTCATCCGCTTTGTCAAACAATACCGCTTGACAAAAGCCCCCCCTTTCTTTACAAATAAACAATGGAAAAGGAAGGGGTTATGCAAAAGCATATGATAACCCTTTGCCTCCTGCTTGCAGTTCTTTTAACATTCATCAATTCTCTTTCTGCTGATGATGTTTCTCTCCCGGTTAACTCTCCCGCTCGAACCTGTTTTAGTCCCGGCGGCGGCTGTCTCGATGTGCTTCTGAAGGAAATCGCTGATGCGCGTGTTGAAATTTTGATTATGGCGTATTCATTCCGGTCGGTTGCAGTTGCGCAAGCTTTGATTGCCACGCATCAAAAGGGGGTAAAGGTGGAAGTGATTTTGGATAAGTCTGAACGTCAGGAAGGATACACGCCTGCAGTGATGATCGCTAATGCCGGCATTCCCGTATACCTCGACGGGACGCACGCCGCCATGAATAATCGCGTCATCATCATCGATAAGAAAACGCTGACGACCGGTTCTTTCAGTTTAACATCTGCATCCGAAGGCATGAATGCCGAAAATCTTCTTCTCGTACGCTCTGCCGAACTGGCGAACCGTTACCGTGAAAACTGGTTGATGCACAAAAAACATTCAGAAAAATATTAACACCATTCAAAACGGAGCAGCAGACATGATCACACGCAAAACGGCGGGTTACTGGACCGTTGCTTTCATTTTTATATTCTGCGTTTCACTGTCGGCGCAGACGGATATGGATAAAAGAAACAGCGATGCTCTTTTTCTGCAGCAGGCGTACAAAAACGCCTCCTGGCTTTTGAAACTGGGAAAACTGGCATCCCAACTGGCTGCCGGCCAGTCGGTTCGCGATCATGGCCGCCTGGTCACTGAAGATTATGAAAAACACATCGAGGAAATCAAACAGCTTGCCGCAAAAAAAGGAACAGCTCTTGTGGACGACTCCGATCCGGCCAGGCTCGCCACGATTCAGCATTTTTCCCGCCGGACGGGGGCGGAACTGGACCGCAATTATATCAGCCTGATGATCGATGAAAATGAACT
Organism: Smithellaceae bacterium; assembly: GCA_963682105.1. Lineage (GTDB taxonomy): Bacteria > Desulfobacterota > Syntrophia > Syntrophales > Smithellaceae > UBA8904. The sequence continues at coordinate 2,985,630 of OY821638.1, read as the reverse complement.
CCAGCTTTTATTGTATCGAAAGGAAGCTCATCAGGGCCGTGACCGTGAGGTCGCAGACTTCGCTGCACGCAGCATCAAACGACTGGAAGGCGACGCCGCCGTCTCGAAGATGATTCTCAATAATCTGCCCAAACCGGTATTAAAGTAATACCTGAATGATAGGAGGGGGAGGATATCCCCGGTGTCATAAACCAATTTCAATCCGCAAAGGAGGTAATTTTATGGCAGATGAAAACTTAAAAAAGGACAACAAACTTACTGTCAGCCGTCGTACCGTTTTGAAAGGGGCCATGGCTATGGGCGCAGCGGCCGTAGCCGGCGGGTTTGCCGTGAATCTGGCTGCGCCGGGAACCGCCGAAGCCGCTTTGAAAAAGATGCCCAAAAAATGGGATGAAACCTGGGACGTCGTGGTTGTCGGTTCGGGATTTGCCGGACTGGCGGCAGCAGCCGAAGCCGCCGGCGCGGGCGCCAAAACGGTCGTCCTGGAAAAAATGCCGACCTATGGCGGCAACTCCATCATCAACGGCGGTGTTTACGCTGCCTGGGACAGTAAGTTCCACTATCGCCAGAACCTGAATCTGGGCGATGACAGCCCCAAACAGCATGCCAATGACACCATCAAAGGCGGCGATTTTTACAATCTGCCGGAGCTGGTCGAAGTCCTGGCCAATAATTCGCCGGACGCCCTCAACTGGATGATTGATGAAGGCGGGGCCCGGGTGCGCCCGACGGTCACCCGCGCCGGCGGCCATACAGCGTACAGAACCCATTCCGCCGTAGCCGGCGTCGGTCGTGAATACACCGAAGCGCTGCGGAAAATCGGCGAAAAACGAGGCGTCAAAATCGCGCTGAACTCAGAAATCACCTGGATCTGGAGAAAAGATGTCGACCCGGAAAGCCCGGTCGTGGGCGTGGAAGTCAAACGGGGCCGGAAAGTCCTCAACATCAAGGCGAAAAGAGCCCTCATCGTAGCCTCCGGCGGATTCAGCCGCGATCTGAAAATGAGACTGGCCCACAACCCGAGACTGGTGGCATCTTTTAACTGCACCAACCATCCGGGTGCAACCGGCGAAATGATCCGATTCGCCGAGTATGTCGGCGCCGACTCGCTGCAGATGAACTTTATCCAGCTTTATCCGTTTGCCGAACCGGAAACCGGCATTCTGGATACACCCGCCGTTTATCCGTTTAACGGCCCCGGTTACGGCATCGTCTATGTGACCCAGCAGGGCAAGCGGTTTGTCAATGAACAGGAGCGCCGCGATGTCTGCGCCTTTGCCCAGATCAATCTGGGCCCCGACGCCAAACCGACCTTCTCGATTTTCAGCGAGCCCATGGTTTTGAAAATGGGCGGATCCAATGAAGAAATTGCCGCCGGTCTGGCCAAAGGCCGGTTTATCAAGGCGGACACGATTGCCGAGCTGGCCGGTAAATTGAAAATTCCTGCAGACGCGCTGATTGAAACCATCAATAAGCACAACGGTTACATCGAACAAGGCAGAGATCCCGACTTTAACAAAAACATGAATAAGGTCATGATCCCCATGGTGGATGGTCAGGGACCGTTCTATGGCATCGCCCAGTGGCCGGCGGTTCACCACACCATGGGCGGCATCCGGATTAACCCGCAGGCGCAGGTGATCGATATCTTCGGAAAAGTGATTCCCTGCTTCTACGGCGCGGGTGAATTCACCGGCGGCGTCCATGGATCTAACCGTCTCGGGAGCAACGCGATTCCCGATGCCGTCACCTTCGGGCGCGTGGCGGGAACCAATGCGGCGAAAGAAAAATCGAAAGCCTGATAGCCGGCGGGCGGCCCGACTACTTAAGCGGGCCGCCCGTGAATTCGACAGGAGCATACATCATGAAAAAGATATCGATACTACTGATAGCCGTTTTGCTCGCATGTGGAAATGTCTTTGCCGCGTATGCGGCACAGCCGGCAAAGGCTGCAAAGTCGGGAAAAGCGCCCGCGCAGGCCAAAGCGTCTTGTAAAAGCTGCCATGCCGATTTTTCCTCTGTGATCCCGCAGAATCATCCACAGGTCAAAGGCAACGATCTGGCCGCCTGCACGGTCTGCCACAAGCCCGGTCAGCCGCAAAACGAAAAGAAAAACGCTTTTTCCACGCGCATTCATAAGGGGCATCTGCCCCCGAAGGGATCGCTTGATTGCCTGACCTGTCATACCTGGTCGGCCGGAAAAAGCTTTGGGCTTGCGGGAATGAAAGAATCATTGGGAAAACCGAACAAAGAAGACATGGCGCTTCTGAAAGAGATTTTCACCTCATGGGCCTCTTCCGAATACACGGACAATCTCCATGCCAATGCCAGCATTGCCTGTCTGAACTGTCATGGAAAGGATTTGCCCGGACCGGATTCAACGGTTGAAAATCCAAAGTGCCTTGAATGCCACGGGCCGATGGATCAGTTGGCAAAAAAGACGGAACCGGCCGAGTTTAAAGACCGTAACCCGCACAAGTCTCACCTGGGCGAGATAGCCTGTACGGTCTGTCACAAAGCGCACGGCCCGTCAAAAGTGTATTGCATGGATTGTCATCAAAAATTCAACATGACCATCAAAGGATCCGGCAAACCGAAGCCGTAAGTCCCGGTAAAAATCAATAACACTGCCGCATTGTAGGGAACGGTCGCGACCGTTCCCTACATCTTTATTTTTTTCCGACCGCCGCCAGATAAATGACAAACTCTTCTTCGCCGTCCACGCCCAGCAGTTCATCGCAGGCCTGCTGATCGTAAGCGGCCACAGCACAACAGCCGGCGCCGATGGCCTCGCAGGCCAGATACAAATTCTGTCCGATATGGCCCGCATCAATCGCGATCACTTTGTGCGCCGCCAGATCATAGCGCCACTCCATCCGGGAGGGAATAGTCGTCCAGAAAAACGTGACGGCCGATGCAGCGATAAAACCCTGGCCGAAGCAGGACATCGCCGCTTTCCGGCCGATTCGGGAATCGATTTTCAATTGGGCCAGCCGGCCATCAAACGGCAGATAGCGATACAAGCCGGCAGACAGATTCTCCACACGATTGACCGCCAGATAGGATTCAAACGAATGACGCGCACCGGCGGACGGCACAGTCCGTAAAGCCGTATCGGCGCTTAAAACCTGCTTGACGCCCTGAGTCGCCCACAAGAGGGCGGAGAGCTCTTCGAGCGTCAGCGCAACGTTTTGATATTGCCGGATGCTTTCCCGGCGGGCCATAGCCTTCCCCACCGGCATTCCAGCAAGATGTTGAAGCGCTTTTGAGCCGTCGGGCAGTTCAACGACGAAGGCGTCCGGTGGCCAGGGTTTTTGCAGAGGCGGGCCATCTTGCCCCCGGCTCTGAGCCGTCTGCGAAAAGTTGATCTGTTTTCGAACGGTGTCTTTCAAAAAGAACCGGCCGGATTCAAATTTTTTACCGGACATGGCCGACCTCATTCACCTGTCGCCTGTTTCATCACCCCTTTTGAAACGTCAAAGTGATTTTCCATCATTGGATACAGCGACAAAATCGGTTATTTCTTTAAACAGGGAAACATCCGTGTGAAACGGCCAGTCGTTGTGACCCGCCCCCCGAACAACCCACATTTTCTTGCGGCCTTCAGGCAGATGCTCATACAGATTGTAGGCATGCCGGATGGGCAGGATCTCGTCGTATTCGGCGGCAACGACGGAAATGTTTTTGGGAAAATCTTTCAGGTTATCGATGCTGTCATACTTATCCGTTAACACCAACTGTACCGGCAGAAAGCGGAAGAGCGACTTGGCCACGAGGGCCAGCGTATCCCAGGGCGTAATCAGAATGATTCCGGCGATGGGAACGTTGGTCTGTTTAGCCACGGCTGCCGCCACACCGCAGCCCAGCGACTCGCCCAGAAGATAAAGCGGATCACCGTATTGCTGGTGTGCCAGCTTCACCGTTTCGAGCGCGTCGGCGACAAAAGGTTTTTCACCGACCTTGCCGGGCCTCGCCCCGTATTTCGGATACTCGGCCAGAATGACGCGAAACCCCAGATCCGTCAAAGGTTCCATATAAAATTCGCGGTCAAAGGCCGTCCCGCCGTTGCCGTGAAAAAGAACAATGGTGCCTTTAGACGCAGGCGCATTCCCGGCGGCAATCAGTCCCCGGTAATCCGATCCCGCTTGCTGCCACAGGGCCAGATTTGCCGAAGCCAGCATCACATCCGTCGGCTTCTCGTCATTGGGAAAATAAAGAAACTTGTTTTGCATGTTGCAACCTCCCAGAAGCGTTAAATGAATCAAAACCAGTATGAGAAGGATTGATCTTGTTTTCATTTCGATAATGTCAGCACATCGATTTCTCCGCCGGTCTCATTGTAGACGCGCATCTGCAATGTTGCCGACGTAAGATCAAAGATGGCAAAGCAGTAAGATTTCAGCGATACCTGCGTATACCCTCCGACGGGACCGGGATCATAAAGCGGCGCTCCTGCAGACCCGATGACCAGGTGATAAATGCCGTTTACAAAATTCCTCTGGTAAAAGTGGTTGTGCGCTGCAATCACCAGATCGACACCTGCGGGTTCAAAAATACTGCGGGTGTTGTCAATCATCCCCTGGTCTTCTCCATGTCCCCCCGTTGAATAAGCCGGCACATGGCAAATCACGATTTTCCACGTTTTGTCCGTTGTCGCAAGGTCGGAGGCGATAAAATCATACTGCGGCGATCCGGCCGTATAGCCTTCCGGATCGAGATAATTCATAACCACAACATGCAGATCGCCATAATCAAAGGAGTAATACCCCTGATTGCCGGAAGGGGACGCCGGAGCCTCCAGAAAGGCCCGGGTGTTTGTGCCCCATCCTTCATGATTGCCGGTTGCATTGAAAAACGGAACAGAGGCGGCCAGCGTCAACTGGGCCGGACGGAAAAACTGCTCTTTGTATGAAGCGTACGAAGATCCGTAGTCACACAAATCGCCGCCATAAAGCGAAAAACGGGGTTCGGCGGCCAGAATCAATCCGGCAATCGCGTCATGAATCACCGTGCCGGTTCTTGCATCGCCCATCCAGGCAAAGCGCAACGAGGCGCCGCCGGAAGCGGCCGTCCGAAATGAAGCGCTGTGGGCTCCCAGACGGTAATAATAGGTTGTATCCGACGTCAAACCGGTCAGGGGAATTCTATGAATGAACGTACCGCCCGTTGTCAGCGCGGCTCCGGCCGTTTTCGCAGAACCGCCGTATTCGGGCGTTGGCCCGTACAACACATTCAGCGGAATGAAACTTGACGATTCCGCCATCACGCAGATGCTGTCTGTTTTCACAGCCTGAAGATAAACAGTCTCCGGCTTACCCGAACCATTGTGGGCGCAGGTTGCCAGAGCCAGAACAAAGGCCAGAATAAAAAACACAGTGAACCGGGATTGAATGATCTTCATGCGGTCTCCCTGTTTGAAACAAATGGTCGGTTAATAATTTCTTCAGGGTCCGTCATTTTGGTGAAATATAACATAGCATCATTATTTGCTAAAGATATAATTTCGGGTATAATTCCCGCATGACAGCGGATGATTAAAATAAACTCCGGAGGGTCTGCTTATGAAATATTTCTTGATGGTGCTGGCTGTGTTCATCGCCTTTGCGGGCGCGCCGGGCCGGGCGGACGCCAAAGCGCCTGAGGCCTTGAAAAGCGATCTTAAAAAAAACGTCTCGCAAAGCGTTCCGGCAACCGTTGTTTTCAGGAAAATACCGGAGCCGCGTGAAGGCGCCTTCACCATGCTGATTCCCAGAAATTGGATCGTAAGCGGCGGCATCTTCCGCGTGGATCCCAATTCGGCGGGCGGAACCCTCAATGCCATTGAAGCCAAGATCGATCTAGCCGTCGGCAGCGACGCCCGCGGAACGATCATGATGCGGCGGCTGCCGAAAGTCAATTATGCGGACGGACCGATGATTCCCTTTACGCACGGGCCCGGATCGAATTACAACGGCGCCGTGGTCGTCCGCATGCCGACGGTGAACGATTACCTTTTGTGGGTTTTCAAACAGATGCGGCCCCAGGCCACCGGCGTTTCCGTCGTTTACAAAGAAGATCTGCCCAAACTCGTCCAGACCGTCCGGCGAATGTCCGAACCGCTCAATCGAACGATTGCGCAACTGGGCCTGCGCCCGCCGGAATATTACGCCGGCCTGATCATAATTGAATACAATGAAGGAAACGTCCGTTTCAAAGAGCTGATCTATACGCTGCTGGTGGACGGACGGGGATCGATGGGCTTCTGGTACAACGATCTAACCACGGCCATGCGTGCGCCCGCCGCGGAAGCCGACCGCTGGAAACCGGTGATCGATATCATGGCCAATTCCGTCCAGATGAATCCGCAGTGGATCGCAGGCGAGTTGAAAGGCCAGGGAGAGAGGACGGAAATCGTCCGCAAACTGATGAACGATCTGGCCCGGATTGACCGCGAAATCGCCGCGCACCGGGACAAGACGCGCTCGGAAATCATGACGGACAGTTATTTGACCCTGACAGACCAGAACGATTACAAAAATCCCTACACGGGAAAGGTGGAGCGGGATACGAGCAACTGGAAAAATCGGTGGGTCAATTCCAGCGGCGAATATATTTACTCCAATGAAACCGGATACGACCCCAATGCGGACCCGGACAACACCAGACACGACTATCGGCTGACACGGGCGTTGCGGTAAAAAGTTATGTCCGTTCCATGCCGGATGGAACTATGGTTCCCAAAAGTTAATCAACCTGGTTCTTTTGAGCCGCCAGATCCGTCATTACAGCCCGTCCGGCAACCCGTCCGGTCAGGATACAAGTCCCCAGAAACGTGCCCTCGATCGATGCCTTGCCGTTGACTCCCGCAAGTCCCGTCAGTTCGCCTACGGCATACAGGCCAGGGATCGGACGTCCGGAACGATCCGTCACGCGGCAGGAACAGTCAATCGCGACACCACCCATGCTTTTTCGTGTCAGAGGTAAAAACTGCACTGCATAAAAAGGCGGTTTTTCGATTTTGGGAGGATTGGACCAAGTAAGTTGGTCGCGACCGATGCGACCGAAATCCGTATCCTTCCCTTCCGTAACCATCCGGTTCCAGCGGATTATCGTCTGGTTCAAAGCCTCCGGCGGCAATCCCGCTGCCTGGGCTAATTCGGAAATCGTCAGACCGGATTTAACATAAGCGCTCATTTCCGGGTTATTGAAGATACCACTGGCAATTTTTTGAGAGCTAAATCCTGAAACATGGAAAACATTACGGGCGTCGCTGTCAAAAATGGCCCAGTACGTTCCACCCGGTTGGCGCACCACTTCCGGAAAAGTTAATCTCGTATCGCGGGATTCGCTCATAAAACGGCGTCCCGTTTTGTTCACCCAGATAGACTTGTCGCTGTATGCGTTCATGCCGCGCCGCCCGCCTGCATCGGACGGATTGGTTAATCCAGTGGGATAATTCAATTGATACTGCATATTGATCAGACATGCGCCTGCGGCAGCGGCCATTTCGTGGCCCGATCCCAAAGCGTTCAATCCGCCGCCAATCAGCAAATGATCGGGAAACGGCAGCTCTGACAGCCAGTTTTCACGAACCATCCGGAGATTGCTCTGGAATCCTCCAGTGGCTAAAATGACGGCTGATGCCGGATAATCGATTCGCTTGCCATCCTTGAGGCGTTCGGCGCGGACCCCCTGGATGCGATTTCCGTTCCGGAGCAGGGAAACCGCTTTGGTTCGAAAGACGAAGGATACCCTTTTCATTTTCTTGCAGTCCTTATAAATGGGTTCCAGCAGTCCTCGTCCCTTTCCGGTGACTTTATGCCAGCGAGGCACCGAGTTGCCAGGCATTAGAATGACTTTTTTTTCGAAGCGAACACCCAATTGGGCTAACCAGTCATAGATTTCTCGACGGGATTCATCAACGTAATACCGAACCCATTCTTTATTCGGTCCTGGACCCTGATCATCGCGACCGTATTTCATGAAGTCGTCGAAAGCCATTTGCGCGGAATCCTTGATGCCGGATTGTTCCTGCTCCGGCGTGCCGATAATGCAAATGGCGCCCTCGCTGGTGATGCCGGCCCCTCCGTATATCGGGGACATTTCCAGAACGGTCACATCAATATCTTTTTGCGCCAGCTCCCAGGCGGCGACCAGTCCTGAAATACCGGCGCCGACAATAACGACGTGGTTACGTCGCTCTTGTTCATTCGCCTGCACTGCCGGGCAACAAAACAAAAAACATAAGATTAGCAGTATCCACCGGTTGAGATGATTCATGAGTCCTTCCCTCGAGTATAAGTCAATGATCGGATCATCATCCGATAGCCGCAGGCTCGTCGGAATGATCTTAGCCGAATTGCATTGGGTACTTATCACTTTTTTAAAAAGAACGGATAAGAATTTCAGACAAAATGATGTAACAGTTTAGTCCCTATTTCATTCGGCAAACATATCATTAGATGGAGTTAGTGGAGATGGAATTATTTCAGTTCCATGCAGAACTTATCGATTTTTTCCGGCGGTGCGATGGGATAGTCGCCGGTGTAGCAGGCCAGGCAGAAGCATTCCCTGGGCATGCCGGTGGCGCGGACCATGCCGTCGACGGTCAGATAGTGCAGCGAATTGAGTCCGATGAACTCGGCTATGGCTTTTTCGTTTTCCTTCTTGGCGGCGATAAGCTCGCCCTTGGAGGAAAAATCGATGCCGTAGGGACAGGGAAACAACGTGGGCGGGCAACTGATGGCCATGTGGATTTCCTTAATGCCGATTCCCAGCAGATTTTTTACGCGGTTGCGGCTGGTGGTGCCGCGGATGATGGAATCCTCGACGATCATAACTTTCCTGCCTTCCAGAAGCGGCCGAACCGGGTTGAGCTTCACGCGGACGGCAAAATCGCGCATCGGCTGCGTGGGCTGAATAAAGGTGCGGCCCACATAATGATTGCGAATCATGCCCATTTCAAAAGGTTTATCGCTTTCCTCGGCGTATCCGATCGCAGCGTAAGTGCCGGAGTCGGGAAAAGGCATCACCAGATCGACATCCGGATGGTATTCGCGCGCCAGTTCATGGCCCAGGCGCTTGCGGCACAGATAAACGTTCTGTCCGAAAATCTGGCTGTCGGGACGGGCAAAATAAATGAGTTCGAAAATGCAGTGACAGTGCTTCATTTCCGGGAAAGGCTTCAGGCTTTTGACACCTTCCGCATCGATAATCAGAATTTCACCGGGTTCGACATCGCGGATATACTCGGCGCCGACCAGATCAAACGCGCAGGTTTCCGAGGCCACCACCCAACTGCCGTTGAGTTTACCTAAAGCCAGCGGACGGAATCCGCGCGGATCGCGCGCCGCAATGATTTTGTCTTTCGTCAGCATCACCAGGCTGTAGGCGCCTTCTATCTGCTGCAGCGCAATGGTCAGCGCCTTATCCAGTCCTCTTTTCAGGTGCTGCGCCATTAAATGGATAATGACTTCACTGTCCATGGTGGATTGAAAAATGGACCCCCGGCCCTCCAGTTCCGTTCGTAAAGACTGGGCATTGACGATGTTCCCGTTGTGGCCCAGCGCGTAATATTCGTCGCCCACATGCACTAAAAAAGGCTGGGCGTTGGAGATCGTGGAAGAACCGGTGGTGGAGTAGCGGACATGGCCGATGGCCAGCGTTCCTTCAAGCTTCTTCAAAATATTTTCATTAAAGACGCCGGAGGCGAGTCCCATCCCCTTGTGTTCGGCGACGCTGCAGCCGTTCGAGGTGACAATGCCCGCGGATTCCTGGCCGCGATGCTGCAGCGCGAACAGGCCGAAATAGGCGACGCGCGCCGCGTCTTCATGTCCGTAAATGGCAAATACGCCGCACTCCTCGCGGGGACGGCCGGAATCGTCAAAATGATCTTCAAATAAATTCATAAAAAACTCTTTCATCCATTCAGAGATATCTCCCCTCCCCCCTGTGGGAGGGGATGAAGGGGAGGATTGTTTTCACGTTTCCACCCTCACCCTAACCCTCTCCCATGAAGGGAGAGGGAAAATAGAGGTGTTACTTTTTATAATACTCCTGCAGGGGGCAAACGCCCCAGTCTTCTTCAATCAACGCTTTGGCCGCTTCGCCTAAAGCCTTTGCTCCGGCCAGTGTGGTCGTATAAATAATGTTGTAAGCCAGAGCGCCGTGCCTGATCAGATAGGCATCCTGATTGGACTTGCGCCCGACGCTGGTGTTGATGACCATTTGAATCTCGCCGTTTTTGATCAGGTCCACCACATGCGGGCGGCCTTCGCTGACTTTGTTGACAACTTTCGCCGCAATGCCCTGATTTTGAAGATAGACAGCCGTTCCGGCCGTCGCCAGTATTTTAAACCCGAGTCCGGATAAAACTTTGGCCACATCGACGATGCCGGCTTTGTGCCGGTCGTGAACGCTGATAAAGACAGAGCCGGATGTGGGCATCTTAAACCCGGTCGCCATCTGCGATTTGGCAAACGCCAGACCGAAGGAAGAATCGATGCCCATGACTTCGCCGGTGGATTTCATTTCCGGCCCGAGGATAATGTCTACGCCGGGGAAACGGTTGAACGGGAAAACCGCTTCTTTCACGGAAACATGACGGGGAACAATCCTCTGCGTCAAACCGAGTTCATGGAGGCTCTTGCCCAGCATAACCTTGGTGGCCAGCTTCGCCAGCGGCACGCCGATGGCCTTGCTGACAAACGGCACGGTGCGCGACGCGCGGGGATTGACTTCCAGAACGTAGAGCACATTGTCCTTGATCGCATACTGAATATTCATGAGCCCCACGACACCCAACTCGGCGGCCAGCATTTTGGTCTGCTCTTCGATGAGTTCGAGAATCGGGGCGGGAATGGAAATCGGCGGCAAAATGCAGGCGCTGTCGCCGGAATGAATGCCCGCTTCTTCGATGTGCTCCATAATGCCGGCGACGACGGTGGTTTTGCCGTCGGAGAGCGCGTCGACATCCACTTCGACGGCATCTTCCAGAAATTTGTCGATCAGAATCGGATGCCCCGGCGAAACCAGGAGCGCCCTGGCCATAAAGGTTTTGAGCGTCTCCGGATCATAGACGATTTCCATGGAGCGGCCGCCCAACACGTAAGAGGGGCGCACCAGCACCGGATAGCCGATGCGGTCCGCGGCGACCAGCGCTTTTTCCACATCCATGGCCGTGTCGTTGTCCGGCTGGTTGAGTTTCAGTTTATGGACGATCTCCTGGAACAGGTCGCGGTTTTCCGCGCGGTCAATGGCGGTAGGCGACGTTCCGATAATCGGCATACCCGCCGCTTCCAGACCTTTCGCCAGATTGAGCGGCGTCTGACCGCCGAACTGCACGATCACACCATCCGGTTTTTCCGCCTGCAAAATGTGCAGAACGTCTTCAAGCGTCACCGGCTCGAAAAACAGCTTGTCGGAAGTATCGTAATCGGTGCTGACCGTCTCCGGGTTGGAGTTGATCATAATGCTTTCGATGCCTTCTTCGCGCAGGGCAAACGAGGCATGAACGCAGCAGTAGTCGAATTCAATGCCCTGGCCGATACGGTTGGGCCCGCCGCCGATAATGGCGACTTTCTTTTTGGAGGACGGCCGAGTTTCGTTTTCCTGTTCGTAGGTCGAATAGTAGTAAGGCGTGTAGGCTTCAAACTCCGCCGCGCAGGTGTCCACCAGTTTATAAACGGGATAAATATTTTCCTTCTTCCGCCAGTCGCGGATGTCCTGCTCGGTTTTGTTCCACAGCGTCCCTAAGGCACGATCGGAAAAGCCCATTTCCTTGGCGGCGCGCAAAAGCTCCGCGTTGGGTTCCGAATTTTTCAATTCTTCTTCGGCATCCAGAATATCTGCAATCTGATGCAAAAACCAGGGATCGACTTTGGTGAGATCATAGACCTCGTCTATTGTCATGCCGGTGCGCAGCGCCTCGGCCATGTAAAAGAGCCGCAGCGAATTGGGCTTGATGAGTTTGGTTTTAAGGAGCGATTTTCTTTCCTGCGCATCGTCCGGCAGCGCCTGGCCGAAGCCGAAGCGGCCGATCTCCAGCGACCGGATGGCTTTCTGGAGGGACTCTTTAAACGTCCGGCCGATGGCCATCGTTTCGCCGACCGACTTCATCGAGGTGGTCAGGAAGTCTTCCGTTTCGGGAAACTTTTCAAACGTCCAGCGCGGAATTTTCGTCACAACGTAATCGATGGTCGGCTCGAATGACGCCATTGTTTCGCGGGTGATGTCGTTGGGAATTTCATCAAGGGTATACCCCACCGCCAGCTTCGCGGCGATTTTGGCAATCGGGAATCCCGTGGCCTTGGAGGCCAGAGCCGAGGAACGCGACACACGGGGATTCATTTCCACGACGATCATTTCGCCGGTTTGCGGATGGATGGCGAACTGTACGTTGGAGCCGCCCGTTTCCACGCCGATTTCACGCATGATGGCAATGGCGGCGTCACGCATCGTCTGATATTCGCGATCCGTGAGCGTCTGTGCGGGGGCGACGGTGATCGACTCGCCGGTATGCACGCCCATCGCATCGAAATTTTCAATGGAGCAGATGATGACGACATTGTCGGCTTTGTCGCGCATCACTTCCAGTTCATATTCTTTCCAGCCCAGGACCGACTGCTCGACCATGACTTCGGAGATCATGCTGGCCTCCAGTCCGGCTTTGGCGATTTCTTCGAGTTCTTCCCAGTTGTAGGCCACACCGCTGCCGGTCCCGCCGAGCGTGAAGGCTGCGCGGATGATGATCGGGAAGCCGATCGTTTCGGCAATTTTGTGGACTTCGTTCATGTTGCGGGCAAAGCCGCTTTTGGGCATCTGCAATCCGATGCGTTCCATGGCATGGCGGAATTTTTCACGGTCTTCCGCTTTGTGGATGACGGGAAGCGACGCACCGATCATCTCCACATTGTATTTTTTCAAAACGCCGCTTTCCGCCACTGCCACGGCCGTGTTGAGGCCCGTCTGCCCGCCAAGTGTCGGCAACAGCGCGTCAGGCCGCTCCAGGGCGATGATTTTTTCCACCGCTTCCGGCGTGATGGGCTCGACATAGGTGCGGTCGGCCATTTCCGGATCGGTCATGATGGTGGCCGGGTTGGAGTTGATCAATACAACTTCATATCCTTCTTCGCGCAGGGCCTTGCAGGCCTGCGTCCCGGAATAGTCGAATTCACAGGCCTGGCTGATGATGATTGGCCCGGACCCGATGAGCAGTATCTTTTTTATGTCAGTTCGTTTCGGCACGTCTTATTACCATTTATTTCACCCTCACCCTAACCCTCTCCCATCAAGGGAGAGAGAAAATGTCTTAATTCCCTCTCCCGCTTGTGCCCTTTAGGGTATCAAGGGAAGGGGAAATAAAAAATGTTACTTCCACCTGTTTCCCCGCCCCTTGTGGGAGGGGATGAAGGGGAGGGGGAATGTTTTACTCCCACTCAATTGTGCTGGGTGGCTTGGAGCTAATATCGTACACCACGCGGTTGATGCCCCGCACTTCGTTAATGATCCGCGTTGAGACGCGTGCCAGCAGATCCTGCGGCAGTCTCGCCCAGTCCGCCGTCATGGCGTCGTCGCTGCCGACGGCGCGGATGGCCGCAATGTTTTCATACGTTCGCTGATCACCCATGATGCCCACGCTTTTTAAAGGCAGGAGCACCACAAAGGACTGCCACAGTTTGTAATAAAGTTTGGCCGCGCGGATTTCCTCCAGCAGGATGGTGTCCGCCTTGCGCAAAACCGCCAGGCGCTGGGAGTTGACTTCCCCGATGATGCGGATGGCCAGGCCCGGTCCGGGGAACGGCTGACGCCAGACGACGTCGTCGGCCAGTCCCAGTTCTTTGCCTAAAAGCCGCACTTCATCTTTGAAAAGGTGCTTGAGCGGTTCGACGAGTTGCAGATTCATTTTTTTGGGCAACCCGCCCACGTTATGATGCGACTTGATCACGGCGCTGGGTCCGCCAAAAGCGGAGCGCGATTCGATCAGGTCTGGGTAGAGCGTCCCCTGCGCCAGAAATTTTACGCCTTTGATTTTCTGCGCTTCCGCATCAAACACTTCAATAAAGGTGCGGCCGATGATTTTGCGTTTGCGCTCCGGATCGGTCACGCCTTTTAATTTCTGCAAAAACAGGTTGCCGGAGCGGGCAAACCGCAAATTGATCTGGAGGTGTTTTTTAAACATCTCAATGACGCGCTCGGCTTCGTTGGCCCGCAGCACGCCGTTGTCGACAAACACGCAGGTGAGCTGCTTGCCGATGGCCCTGTGCAGCAGCACGGCCGCCACGGAGGAGTCGACACCGCCGGAGAGACCCAGGATAACTTTTTCTTTTCCCACCTGCCGGCGGATTTCTTCAATCGACTGCCTGACGAACGATTTCATCGACCAGGATTTCTTGCAGCGGCAAACTTCAAACAGGAAGTTCGCCAGAATCTTTTTGCCTTCTTTGGTATGCACGACTTCCGGGTGAAACTGCAGGCCGAAAAACTTGCGATCGGCATCCTGAGCCGCCGCCACTTTCGTATTGTCGGTGGAGGCTGTAATGGCAAATCCACGGGGCAACTCGCCGATGGAGTCGCCATGACTCATCCAGCATTGCGTTTTTTTCTTCACGCCCGTGAAGATGCCTTCTGATTTATTGATATGGAGTTCGGCAAAGCCGTATTCACGCTTGGTGGACCCGATGACCTTGCCGCCCAGAGAATCCACCATGTATTGCAGGCCGTAGCAGATGCCCAGAACGGGAATGCCCAGGTTGAAAATGCCGCAATCCACACGGGGCGCACCCTTGGAGTAGATACTCGCGGGGCCGCCGGAAAGAATGATGCCTTCAGGCTGAAGCGCCTCGATGGCCTTAATCGAAATATTCGGCGGTTCGATCTGGCAGTAGACATGATGTTCGCGCACCCGGCGCGCAATCAACTGATTGTACTGTGAACCGAAATCGATGATTAAAATCACGTTTTTGTCCCCTTATGCTTCTTCATGTTGTCCACAAACTGCGAAAATAAATATTCTGTATCGCGCGGCCCAGGCGCGGCTTCGGGATGGTACTGCACGCTCATTGTTCCGGAAAGCGACATGCCTTCGGAGGTCGCATCGTTCAAATTCGTATAGGATTTGGATGCTTTGCCTTCCACCGATTCCGGCACAACAACGAAGCCGTGATTCTGGGACGTTATTTCCACACGTCCGGATTGCAGATTCTTCACCGGCTGATTGATGCCGTGATGGCCGAATTTCAATTTTTCCGTATAGCCGCCGATGGCCTGGCCGATCATCTGGTGCCCCAGGCAAATGCCGAAAACCGGGATCTGTCCGATCACCTCACGGACCGCGGCTACAATATAAGGAAGCGCTGCCGGGTCGCCCGGTCCGTTGGAGAGCAGCACACCGTCGGGCGAATAGGCCAGGATCTGCCCACCGGTGGATGTGGCCGGAACCACAATGACTTCGCAGCCATTATGCTCCAGCAGTCTCAAAATATTGTATTTAACGCCGCAATCCAGCACGACCACACGCAGTTTTTTGACCGGTTTTTTCGCCGGAATTTTTGTGCCGGACCTTCCGCCTTTTTTCCAGAGATAGGGTTTGTCACAGGAAACTTCCCTTACCAGGTCACGACCGACGAGCCCCGGATAGACCTGCACTTTTTCCAGAAGCTCCCGAATATTGTCCGACTCGGTGGAGATGATTCCCCTCATCGAACCGGAAAGCCGAAGTCTTCGGGTCAGCGCCCGCGTATCGATGCCTTCCAGACCGATTTTTCCTGCGTCTTCCAGAAAGGTTTTCAGGGTTTTTGTCATGCGCCAGTTGCTGGCGTGGGACTGATATTCCTTGACGATAAAGCCTTCCAGATGAAGGCCGGCCGATTCCATGTCTTCATCGTTGATGCCGTAGTTGCCGACCAGCGGATAGGTCATGGTGACAATCTGGCCTTTATAGGAGGGATCGGTGATAATTTCCTGATAACCGGTCATCCCCGTATTAAAGACGACTTCCCCCAGGGTCTCGCCCGATCCCGCAAAGGCAAAGCCTGAAAAACAACTCCCATCTTCCAGGACGAGCAGGGCTTTTCGATCTTTTCTTAACAGGGGCATCTAAACTCCAACAACTTCATATTACGGGGTATATTTTGATCTACTGAATTTCGCAGCCGCCGCTTCGGAAAATTACGGTTTTGAGACCTTTGCCTAACCCCATCAAATAAACTATTTTGTCATTCCCACGCAGGCGGGAATCCAGTATTTTCAGTTATTTTCCAGATTCCCGCCTGCGCGGGAATGAACGGAGAAAAGACATTTTCAATGGGCTCGTTTTGAACGTTCCTTTTTACCTCTTGAGGCAGAGGCTTCTAACTTTTTTTCCCCGTTTCGTCAATATTATTAAAAAAGCGGGGAACAGGCTGCCCCGTTCCCCGCTCTTAAAGCTAGCTGATAAAAAGCATCTCCCAGAATTTCGGCAAAGGCCAGATCTCGTCGTCAATCAGATTTTCCAGCGCATCGACGTAGTCCCGCAATTCATCCATTTTCGGTTTGACTTTGGAAGCCAGCATCTCCGCTTTCTTCTGTTCATCGTGGTTGCCGTTGGCCGTTTCCACTTTAGCCATAATATCCTTGCTGGCGGTATAGATATTGTTGATCAGGTCCAGTATTTTTTTCAGAAGCTCCGTTTCACCGGATATCACCGCACCCGATCCCGCCGCTTCTTTAGCCATGATAATGGCTTTGGCCAGCGTCTTCTGGTAGTTCACCGCCGCCGGTATGACCTGGGTCATACAGATATTGTTGAGGCATTTGGCTTCAATTTCCAGATCCTTGATATAGCGTTCCAGATGGATCAGATGGCGGGCTTTAAGTTCCACGGGAGACAGAACCTGATACTTGTCAAAAAGTTTCAATGCTTTATCCGTCACCAGCGCCTTTAAGGCCGGAGGCGTGGTTTTCTCATTAGGAAGGCCTCTCTTGGCCGCTTCCTGAGCCCATTCCTTGCTGTAATTATCGCCGTTAAATAAAACGGGTTTGATGGTTTTAATTTCGCTTTTCAGCACTTCCATCACGGCCTGATTGATGTTTTTGGTGTCTTTGGCTTTGATTTTTTCCGCTATTTCATCCAGGCTTTCAGCGACAATTGTGTTAATCACCAGCGCGGGAGAGGCGATATTTTGCGAAGACCCGACGGCGCGGAACTCAAATTTATTGCCGGTAAAGGCAAAGGGCGACGTGCGGTTACGGTCGGTATTGTCCTTGCTCACCTGAGGCAGAGAGGAAATGCCCAAATCGATGATTTCCGCGTTGGTGGCTTTGGTGATCGTGCCCTTTTCGATGTTGGTCAGAATATTGGTGAGTTGCTCGCCCAAAAACACGGAAATAATGGCCGGCGGCGCTTCGTTGGCGCCCAGGCGATGATCGTTGCCGTAAGTGGCGACTGACGCGCGGAGAATATCAGCATGCTTGTAAACGGCGCGGACCGTCGCGATCAAAAAGACCAGGAACTGGATGCTGTCCTGGGGGGTTTTTCCGGGATTGAGCAGATTGTTTTCGTTATCGTCCGACAGCGACCAGTTGACATGCTTGCCGGAGCCGTTAATGTGCGCAAAGGGCTTTTCATGCAGCAGAGCGGCCAGATGATGTTTTTTGGCGACGGAGCGCAGGGTTTCCATGACCAGTTGGTTATGATCGGTGGCCAGATTGGCTTCTTCGTACACGGGGGCGATTTCAAACTGGCTGGGCGCGACTTCATTGTGGCGTGTTTTGGCCGGAATGCCCAGCTTGAAGAGTTCTTCCTCCACATCGTGCATGTAAGAGGAAACGCGTTCCTTGATGCTGCCGAAATACTGATCTTCCAGTTCCTGGCCTTTCGCCGGAGGCGCGCCGATGACGGCCCGGCCGCCCAGCACCAGATCCTGACGTTTAAAGAAGTAGTCCATGTCGATCAGGAAGTATTCCTGTTCCGGCCCCAGGTTCGAGTAAACCCGCTTCACATTTTTCACGCCAAGCAACTTCAGCATGTTCACGGCGCTTTTGCTCAAAGCGCGGATCGACCGCAGAAGCGGCGTCTTTTTATCCAGCGCCTCACCGGTGTAGGAGATAAACGCCGTCGGGATGCACAGCGTGGTGGAAATGCCGTTGCGTTTAATAAAAGCTGGGGAAGACATATCCCAGGCCGTATAGCCGCGAGCTTCAAAGGTGGCGCGGATTCCGCCGGAGGGGAAGCTCGAGGCGTCCGGTTCGCCCTGAACCAGTTGTTTGCCGGAAAAGCGTTCAATCACTTCGCCGGGACCGATGGGATCGACAAACGCGTCGTGCTTTTCGGCCGTGATGCCGGTCATCGGCTGGAACCAGTGCGCGAAGTGCGTTGCGCCTTTTTCAATGGCCCATTCTTTCATGGCGTGCGCAACGACACCGGCGGTTTCGGCATCCAGCGTCTTGTCCTCGTTGATGGCTTCCATTAATCTCTTAAAGGTATCTTTCGGAAGTTTGTCCTTCATCACTTTCTGGTTGAATGTATCTTCGCCGAAATATTCTGAAATCGGAACAAATTTTTCTTTTTCGATCACATAGCTTCTTTCCGCTGCTGTGGTAGGTTTTAAATTTTTCATAGTCTTTCCATCCTTTAATGAAATGAACTGCTTTTTTATTCCAGGGGTGAATTTTCCGCGATTTCCCAGACGCCGGTGGGGCAGGCCCCGGCGCAGAAACCGCAACCGATACATTTATCGCCGTCGACAACATATTCAAAGGCGCCTTCGGGCGAAGCGACACGGGAAATTGCTTTTTGCGGACAGATTTCCTCGCACATTCCGCAGTCGCGGCAAGCGCCGCAAGACGCACAGTTGGTCGCACAGGATGAGGTGCTGGCAAATTCCCCGATGCGGGGGTCAAAATACTGAAGCTTGACCCGCTCGTAACTGATCGGCGGAAGTTTGTCGTAGGTTTCCTGCACGCCTTTTAAAAGGCCGTCAATGGTCCGGGCGGCAATGCGTCCGGCGCCGATGGCGTCGGTCAAAAGCCCCGGTCTTGCCGCGTCGCCGATGGCGTAAACCTGAGGATCGCTCGTGGCGAATGTTTCATCTACCACGACAAACCCCTTTTCCGTTGCAATGTCTTCCGGCAGGAAAGACAAATCGGGAACATCGCCCACGGCCACGATGACGGTCTCGGCCGGCAGGATTTCGCCGTTGGTCAATTCCACACCTTTGTCCGTAATCGCTTTGGTGAAGCGGGGCCAGATAAATTTTGCTCCGGCGGCTTCGGCATGCTTTCTTTCCACACCGAAGGAAGCGGGTTCCTGCACGTCGATCAGCGTCACGCTTTTCGCGCCCATCCGAAACGCTTCCGTTGCCGCATCGCAGCCGACATTACCGGCGCCGATCACCACGACATTTTCAGCAACTTTTGCACAATCCATTTTACTTTGCCGCAGAAATTCCAGAGCGCTAATTGCTTTCTCGATGCCCGGAACATTGAGCATGCGGGGACGCGATGCGCCGGCGGCAATCACGATATAGTCATTGTCTCTTTTGAGCCTGGCAAATTTTTCTTTCGTCAAAGGCTTGCCTAAATGCACCTGAGGAATATTTTTGGACAGCCTCTTGATTTCATGGTCCACCACCTCGCTGGGAATCCGGCTTTTGGGAATCGAGTCCGTAATTTTCCCACCCAGTTGTTTTCTGCTTTCGATAATCACCGCTTCATGACCGGCAAGCCACAATTGCCAGGCCACGGAAAGCCCGGACGGCCCGCCGCCAATGACAGCTACTTTTTTTCCAGTGGAGGGTTGCGGCGTCGGCTCTTTTGCGGAAAGCGACGCTTTGCCCAAAAGCGTGACATCCACGGCCTGGAGGCTTACCAGATGGCGCGTGCAACTCTGCATACAGAGATTCGGGCACAGGTAGCCGCAAACCGTGGCCGGAAACGGCGTGTATTCCAGCGCCAGATTGACGGCGTCTTCCATTTGCCCTTTGCGGATCAGTTCCCAGCGTTTCTGCACCGGAATACCGGTGGGACAGGCCGCCTGGCAGGGAGGAAGGTATTTTTCATTGGCCCAGGCCGGAACGAAACGGCGCAGGTCGCCTGATGGAAGAAGCCCGATGGGTGAACGGTCCAGGGATGATAAATCACCGATCAAACCGCCTTTCCCCAGATCTCCTTCCCAGATCTCCTTGCGGAAACGCGCCATAGGACGGGCCGACTTCGGAAGTTTTTCAGAGGGCTTGCGGGCAATGAGCAACTGCCATTCCTGGCGCTTGGCGCCGAGCTGCTCAAACAGATAGGCTTTGCCGATAGCCGTGAGAAAGATACGCATATTTTGCTGAAGCCAGCTCCATTCATCTTCAGGCAGTTCAGTCACCAGTTTCGCATCGCCCTTGCTGTATACTTCCTGAGAGCCGCGGAAGAAAATCTTGCCGCCGACCATGCCCACACAGGGACGATAGCCCAGAACGTTCTTTTCGTTTTCGGCGCCCATGCCGCAAACGACGGCAATGCCGCCCGCCATGAATTCGGCAAACGAGTCGCCCGCCTTTCCGGTCACCCATAACTGGGGCGGTTCAAAGCGCGGATTGTGCTTGGTCATGGTCATACCGCGAGCGCCGATGCTGCCGTCGATATAAATTTTGCCCTGCGCCATCGCGTTGGCCACGCCGTTGGTGGCGTTGCCGTGAACGATGATTTCCGCGCCGGCGTTGAGCCAGCCGATGTCGTCGGAAGCGGGACCGAACACTTCAATGACCGTGTTGGAAAATCCCATCGATCCCAGACGCTGGCCGGAGGTGCCCAGCACGTCCACTTTGATTTTTTCATCGCCTGCCTTCCACAGGCGGCCGCCGATGCCGTGCTGGCCGTAGGCGGAGACTTCAATTTTACGATATCCGGCATCCAGCGCCTTCTGAATGCGCTCTTCCAGAATGCGCGAATCGATGCGGAGATTATTTTCGACGCCGTTGATTTTGATGGTATCTTTTTTTGTCATATGTTCAACCTGTTGGCAATTCTCTGATCATCCTGGCGTAGGGAACGCTCGCGAGCGTTCCCTACAGGACGTATTTTATGTTCAACCGCTCGGCGGCCGCTGCATCGTTGATCCCTAAAGCATCCGACATGCCGATCGGCAGCGACGTCGAACGTCCCAGCGGGGCGACGATTTTCTTAAGTTCCGTATCGAAGCTGACATACATGTCGACGACACGCTGCGCGACTTTTTCCGGATCGAGCCTGCGGTCCAGCCTTGGGTCCTGCGACGTGATGCCCTTGGGCAGACGCCAATGTTGCAGACATTGCAGCGGTCGGCTTCCGAGCCCAGACAGCCCGCGGCGGCCTGCATGATGTACTTGCCGGTCTGGACGCCGCTGGCGCCCAGCATAATCAGCGCCGCGGCATTGGCGGCCAGATTGCCGTTTTTGCCGATGCCGCCGCCGGCGAAGAGCGGAATTTCGTTTTGCTTGCCCAGCTTCACCAGATTCAGATACGCGTCGCGCAGATTGCTGGCGATGGGATGCCCCATGTGATCCATGGAGACATTATAGGCCGCGCCCGTGCCGCCGTCTTCACCGTCCATTGCCAGGCCCGCGGCGTAGGAATTGCGGGTCAGATTGTTCAGGACGGCCAGCGTCGTGCTCGATGCGGAAATTTTCGGATAGACCGGCACGCGGAATCCCCAGGCCATCGACATCGACTGAATCATTTTGGCTACGGCCTCTTCAATTGAATATTTGGTCTGATGCGTCGGAGGGCTGGGCAGATTGACGCCCTGCGGCACACCGCGAATCGCGGAGATGAGCTTGTTGACCTTGTACCACATGAGCAGGCCGCCGTCGCCGGGCTTGGCGCCCTGTCCGTATTTGATTTCAATCGCACAGGGGTCTTCTTTCATGTGGGGCAGGTTGTGGATGATTTCATCCCAGCCGAAATAGCCGCTGGCGATTTGCAAAATGACATATTTCAAAAAGCGCGATTTCAAAAGGCGCGGAGGGCAGCCGCCTTCGCCCGTACACATGCGCACCGGCATGCCGAGTTCTTCGTTTAAGTAAGCGACGCCCATTTGCAGGCCTTCCCACATGTTGGGGGAGAGAGCGCCAAACGACATCGATCCGATGATCAGCGGATAGATTTCACGCACCGGCGGCATCCAGCCTTGCTCCCGTTCAACTTTCAGCATCTCTTCCGGCGGCAGAATGCGCCCCAGAAGCGTGCGCAGTTCGAATTCATGGCGGCCGGCGTCGAGCGCCGGGTCGGTCAGCATCGAAATGCGGATGAATTTGATTTTGTCGAGCACACTTTCGGGATTGTTCCGGCGGCCACCGCGTCTGCGAGGCTCGCCGCCCTGATTGACGTGAAAGCGCAGCTTGTCGATTCCGTCGGCATGCATCGGTTCAATCGCGCCGTTGGGGCAGACCAGTGCGCACATGCCGCAACCCACACAGGCGTGAGCGGCGTCGGTGCGCTGATCGATGCCGTGATAAACGGTAAAGAGATTGCCCGGTCGGGTCTCCAGACCGACCGGCACGGATAATGCGCGCTTGCGGTGAACGCCCAGGTCAATGGCGCGCACCGGGCAGACGGCCGTACAACCGCCGCACAGCGTACATTTATCTTTATTCCAGGCAATCTGCCAGGGCAGATCCTTGGTGCTTAGTGTAGATGGGGTAATGTGTCCCACTGATTCCATTTTGTAAGCTCCTTCCGCCCCTGGCGGACCAACACGGTTTCATATTTCATCGGCTGAAAATCGAGGTTAATATCGCGTTCGGGGATGGCCGCATCGAGCCCGCACATCTCCGAGGAAAACGCGAAAATGCCGGGACGGCCGCCGACCACGCCGGGGCGCAGTTTTTTGGAGTCCTGCACCATGAACATGGATTTATCCGGAAGACAACCGATCACACAGTTGGGCCCGTCGATAATCAGGGGACGGCAGCTCTGTTTGAGTTTTTTGAGCCACGCGCCGTCGGTGTGCCGGACCAGTTCGTCGTCTTTGAGCGGCGTAATGATATGCTTGTACATCTCCATGCCCATGCCCAGTTTGTTTTGCATGTAATGCAGGATGTGCGTGAAAACCTCCGAGTCGGACTGATACCCTGCATAACCGGGAAACTTGCGCGATGACAGAAATTCTCGAATCGGTACAAACGCCGTATTCTCACCATTGGTCATGGTGGACATCCCTTGAATAAAGAAGGGATGGCAGGCGTAAATGTTAATCGCGTAGTTGGTGTTTTGACGTCCCTGGCTCAGAATAATGCGCGCGGTCAGATCTTTGCGGTCCAGACCGAGATATTCGGCCACGGCCAGCGGATCGCCCACTTCCTTCAACATGATCACGTCCGGCCAGAAGCTGAAAATCAGCATGGATTCATCTTTTTCACCCATCTGCCTTAATTGCAGTTGAACCATCATCAGGCGGAACTGAATTTCCTCCTGGCTTAAGCCTTCCCATTCAGCCGGATATTCATAAACGCGAATCACATAATTGTCCCTTTTGGGCGTTCCCGCCGGAACCGGCCGGGTGGGTCGGAAAGACAGTTTGTATTTGACCATAAAATCCAGATCGATCATGAAACGATCCAGCGCTTTAATCCCTTCATTCGAAAAAATGCCCGACAGAATCGGTTCATTTTTAAATTTTTCAAACTCGCCGCCCAGATCCGTCAGAAATAACCCGACGCCGGAACCGTCATGCCCTTCCTTCATCACATTGAGGGCGTTGATGGCCACCATCGGTGAGAGCGGATCCTGACTGGTAATTGCAAATAAGCGACACATATTTTCTCCTTATACTTCATTACGGCCCCGGAACCCTTCGGGGCATGATTGTGATTGCCAAAGTCGTGCCAGTACCGGAAGAATCTAAAATATTTACGAAATATAAGTGATTATACATTAAAAAGAAAGTGGAAAAATTTCCCCGACAAAACGAATGTAACAAAATTGTGTTTTTTGGAAAAAGCACAACATTTTTGTTCGATTTATTGCCTGATCAAAAAAGCTTTCAGGAGTCAACACCTACCATAGACAAGACATAAATGAACCACTTTAGCCCGGGTTCTCCCTATGAACCGGCAATGTTCAGATCAACCTTCCTGCCGTTATAATGCTGTTCCCGGAGCTGATAACCTTTGTCCCGAAATAACGTCAGGCAGGCGTCTACAACCAATTCATCGAAAAGAATCCCTCTGTTTTTATTGATTTCCGAATGCGCCGCCTCAATCCCCAGCGCCGGCCGGTAGGGCCGATGGTAAGCCATGGCCTCGACCACATCCGCCACAGCCATGATCCGGGCCTCCAGAAGAATTTCATCTCCTTTCAACCCCCGGGGATAGCCGGATCCATTGATCCGTTCGTGATGCTGATAAATGATTTGCGCCAGCGGCCAGGGAGATTCCACGTTCCCGAGAATCTCATACCCGGTTTGCGCATGTTCTTTAATCAGTGTGAATTCAATATCGGAAAGACGGGTTGGTTTGGTTAATATTTCCGAAGGAATGGATATTTTGCCGATATCATGAATCGCGCCGGCCATGCGGATGCCGTCAATCCGATCCGCGGACAGCCCCATCTGCGCGGCAATGGCGCAGGCCAGATGCACCACGCGGGACTGGTGGCCGGCCGTGTAGGGATCTTTCGATTCCAGAACGGAAACCAGAACCTCAATCGTTACTCCGACCGCTTTTTTGAGGCTTTCTAAAGTCTGCTGAAGCTTCCGGTCCGCCCGCTTGCGTTCAGTAATATCGTTCACAACCACATCAGATGCGATAATATGACCCTTCTCATCGTAAATGTTTTTATTAATCAGCAACACATCCAGTCGTCGGCCGTCTTTCGCAAGAACTTCATATTCCACCGTCGGGGGAACCTCAACGCCCTGGGCCATTTTCTTCACACGCTCCAAAAACCTTATTTTGCTCTCGTCGGTCAGTATGTCATAGGGACGAAGCGTACGGATTTCCTCCTCCGTGTAACCCAGATAGCCGCGAAAGACATCATTGACCTGCAGGAATTTCCCATTTCGAAAATCAAAGCGATAGATTCCGACGGGCGCGTTTTCGAAAAGCTGACGGTAATTCGCTTCACTCTGGATAAGCGCCGACTGGAGACGCTTGGCGTCGTCCGCCGCCTTTTCCAGCACGGAAACTCTTTGTTCCAGTTCTTCATAGGAAGGTTTCAGAGTATTCAAGCGTTCACCTTGTGTTTTCCATACCGATAGTCGACGTACTCCCGCCCATGATCCAGGTCCATGATCCACAGATTATAGCGCTTTTCGCAAGGAACATTCTGAACCTGAAAATAATTCGCCGGGTAAACGAGCAGCGGTATCTGATCGATTGTATAATCACCTGTAAGCCTGGAAACGGCCGCCTGTAAAACCGGCCAGGGCAGGCCTTCCGCATCCGTCGCCAGAATCTTGATCCCGTTTAAAAAATCCGACAGGCTTAAACCTGCATCCGATTGATTGGCAATCAAAACCGCTTTTAATTTCCCGTCCTGCGAAAGTGACAGGCTTCGGTAACGTCTGACAAACCCGCAGGACGCATAAAGGTCTGAGAGCGTTTTGCCCTCCGGCCGCTCTTTGCCCAGACGAAGGACGTCCATCAGCAAACCGCCGGAAGCGAAACGATAATAGCGGTTTAACTCTTCTACGTCCGTCTCGGAACATCTGCCCAGCGTCCAGCCGGCGGGTAGTTCTTCCGCAGGTGCTGCCGTCGGGTAATTCAGATACGCAAACAAATCCAGAGAGCAGATGCGGGGATTCATGATATGACGGGCAAAATCGCCGAAAAACCGGTCGGGGAAACGATTTTCCGGCCGAAAATAAAACATCATGTAATCCATCCCGACTGCGGGCAGGCAGTAGAGGCTGTCGAAGTAACGGATGACCTGCCTGATGATCTGCATACCCGTTCTCATATCTTCGAGCGCCCTGGCCGCCAGATGCTGCACCATCCAGGTGCGGTCGTAGGAACGGACCATGGAAACATGCCCGTAAATCTTGCCGTTGCGCTGGTAGGTCACCTGTGAAAAAATGGCCGGGTTGTCGCGGTAAAGCCGCGAATAGGTATATTGCAGAGGCTTGCGATAGGTCTGAACCATCTCGTATTTCCGGGCATAGAGAAATCCGCTTTCAAAAAACAAATCCCACACCCGGTCCGCATCAATCGTGTCGGCGATATGAATGCCGGGATCAACCGTATTGAGGACGATATGGCTCAGACGGTTATATGTGACGATATCCATATCCAGAATGACAAAACCGTAGCGGATATGCTTGCTTTTTTCGACATGGCGGTTGATGACCTGAGCCCGGCAGGGTATCTTCAGACTGCCGCCGATATTAATGCTCACCTGCGGAAGAATCATCCGGGTCAACAAAACATCCTCATCGGGGGCGAGAGATACCGCAAAGCCGGCGGAAGACAGGTTGGTGAGATCCATTTGAACGTTCTTTCGGGTCAGGGGATGTTCGAACGTAATGTTCGGAAGCGGCGTGACGGAGACGCGGGGCGTCCGGAATTTTTTTGCCAGCATGCGGCCTATCGGATTGGCGGCGGGTGTGAACACCATCTCCCGGGCCCCCTGTCCCGAAGACTGCCTGATCAGGCCGCAGGACGCCGTGAAAACCATCTGACCGTCGCGCGAGAGATTAATCGTTGCAGGGCATCCTGCGTCATAACAGCGAAAAGAATCGGTCGCTTCCGGGCTGACCTTGACTGAAAAGGCAAGAGCGCTGAAATCCGTCAGCTCTCCTTTCGCCTGAAACCCGTTTTGCAGAAGCTCCGCGTCAATCCCCCGGCAGCCGTAATGCCTGGCCTGGCGCCGGCCCAGAATATAGGCCTGTTCGGGGATCTCGATGGTGAACGAATCTTTTTGAATGTCTTTAAACCGCGTCGGCACCAGAAACATCGAAAGGCCGTCGGTCAGAATAATATTTAAAATATTGGCGTCCTCGGTAAAGCGCAGGCTGTCTGCCGGCCACTGACAGGTCAGCGTCTGGCTGCCGCAGGGCGCAGGATTGGCCTGCACCAGCAGATCCTCCCTGTAGCGGGGATGGTGAAGATGGACCAGGACCGTGCCCTCCTGAAAGTGAATGCTGTTCCACAGATTAATCAGTTCCGGTTGCTCGATGGTTTTGGCGGGATCGGGGTTCCGGGTCAGATCGGAGTGATGGAAGTAAAACGGCCTCACGGCAGGATCAGGTTCATAGGCCAGCCTTTCTCCCGCTTTGAAGCTCTGTCGATCCATTTTGCAGCCTCCTTTAATGCAAGTCTTTAAGATTCCGCATAAAACTAACGATGGCCGAAGCCACTTCCCGCGTCTTTTCGAAGTGAATGGCATGGCCGCTCGTCAGCGACAAAATCCGGCTGGCCGATGCTTCGGAAAACAAAGGATCAAGAAACTGAAGGACTTTCCGGTTGTCCACGATGCGGTCCTGTTCGCCGAGAATGACCAGCGTGGGCAGGCGGCAGGCGAGCATAGCCGGCCAGGACATTTCCTGGATTTCATCCATAATCCGGGCGGATTTCAGCGTCAGAAACGTGGTTTTCAGATCATCTTGCTCGATATAATCCAGCCATTCATCCACGAGCGTAAAATCCGTCGCTTCCATGGGCACGGGAATGCAGGCGAAATCCCGGTCGGGCTTGAGTTGAAATGTGGAAATCATGTCCATGATGACATTTTCGGCAATGCTTAAAACAGACCGGAAACGTTCGTTCCAGAAAAAGCCCGGTGTGAGTAAAATCAGGCTGGAGACGGCGTCGCTTATTCCGGTTGTCGCCACGGCGGCATATTGAGCGCCCTGGCACCAGCCGGCAAGATGGACCCGCTGAAAAGACTTCTTTAGAAATTCAACATGCTTTGTCACATCTTCAATGACCGAATGCACGGACCCCAGATCGCCGCGCCGGTCGTTCAATCCGGAGCCCCGCCGGTCGGGGGCGATAACGGTGAGTTGCGGCGACAGGGATCGCAAACCCATCGCCAGCGGCGCCTGCCAGCCGGAATGGCTCAAGCCGCCGTGCAGAATCAAAAACGCCTCTTCTCCTTCGGGAGGCCCCCACTGCCGGTAATGAATCCTGTATTGATCGGGCATTTTGAGAAATCGAATTTCCGGCGAACCGTCATCCGGAGGTTTCGGCATCCGGCATTGCATGCCGAACCCTGCAGTTCCCCAGTTTTCCGCCCCGACGACCTTCAAGCCCGAGACGGTTCTCAGATAGTAGGGCATGCGCAAATCCAGAAGGCCTGCATGACCGAATTTGAGCATCGGTTCGGCCGGTTCCCGTTTCACCAGGTAGTCGCCGAAAGCGCCTTCCTGCGCCAGCAGGCTCTTCCCCGCCGATGAAGCGGCCACCAGCGCGGCCCTCGTCAAAAGCGAGGTCTCCCCGACATGGCAGCCGATGATGATCCACCAGCCCATTTTCCTGATGGTTTCGATCAGCCCGAGCGCCCGGATCAAGCCGCCCACGCGCGATACTTTGATATTCGCGATATAACGGCCCGGCGCACTCCTGAACGTCAGCAAATCGGCCTCCGTGCAAAGGCTTTCATCCAGAATCACGCAAAGTCCCGTTTCGGTGGCAAAGCGGCTGATTTCTCCGACATCTTTAACCTGCACCGGCTCTTCCATCGCAAAAAATCGTAAAACACCCAGCGAGCGGGCATAAGCAATGGCCTCATCGCAACGGCCGTTCCACAGATTGTTGGCATCCAGGCGAACCCGGAAAGACGCAATATGATGTTCGGCAGACAGAGCTTCCAGCAAATCGAGTTTGGGCAAATCGCGTTCCGGATTGCCGTTCAGTTTAATCTTAAAATCGGTAAATCCGCGGACAAGATACTGATCGACCAGAGAGGCAAACTGCCAGGTTTTCGAATCGCCCAGAACCGCGGTGTAGCGTCCCAAGCGGCGGCCCGCGTCCACGCCCAGCAGATCTTCCACGGCGCATTTTTTTTCTCTCGCCAGAAGATCCAGCACCGCCATTTCCACCGCGCACCAGGCCGACGGATACCGGTCAATTTCTTTTTCGTGTATTCGGACCCACTGCCTGAGCTCATCGAGGAATTCAAAATTCAACTGACCTTTCGAAAAGTTTTCCTGAACCCAGGCAATGCTCGTATCCAGATCGTCACCCGCCACATAAGCTCTGGGGCAGCCCTCTCCGAATCCGGTAACATTTTGTCTTCGTGCCTGAACCCAGACGCTTTCCCCTTCGTTGCGGGTTGCCGCCGCATGGCGGATAGTGGTTTTCAGCGCCAGTTTCAGCGGCTGAACTGAAATTTCAATACTTTGTTTTGCCATGCCTTTCTGCCCTTTTTCTCATAAAATTGAGCGTACGGAAACAGACTTCATCAGAAAAGCAGATCTTGATCTGAAACGGGAATAAGAAATGGAATTTTTCCGCTGTCGGAACCGAAAGATAATCGAACCGAATGGATCGTTTTACCCGAAAACAAACTAATAAAAACTTGAAATTGAATAGCTTTAAGAATTATCGGCAATGACTTCGATTTACTTAATTAATGCGGGAAAACATGAGTTTATTCCGAAAGATCAGCGTCAAGCCGACCGCCGCTAAAGACAATGCACTGATCGCGATTCCAGCATAAGACCCATACAGATCATTTGACGGCAACTGGCAGAACTCAAAAATCATGTTTTATTGCTCTGCGGATTCTTCCCTGCTTTTCTTTCTAAACCGTTTCGGATCAATGCTCATTTTTGAGATCTTATACTGGATAATGCGCTTGGTCGTCCCCAGCATTTTTGCCGCTTTGGTCTGATTGCCGCCCGCTTCCGTCAGGGCGTCGATAATCATTGTCCTCTCCTGCGCTTCGACCACGGAGGACAGTTTGCTTTTGTCCTTGCGGTCGATATCTTTTTCCTTCACCTGCAGTGACGGCGGAAGATGAAGAGTATCGACCACATCCGTGCGGGTCATGAGCACAGCGCGTTCCATGCAATTTTCGAGTTCGCGCACATTGCCGGGCCACTTGTGAGAAAGAAAGGCTTCAATGGCCTGCGTGGATATGCGTTTGACCGATTTGCCCATTTCCTTGCTGTACTTGAGCAGAAAATGATCGGCCAGCAGGATGACGTCGCTGCCCCGCTCGCGTAAGGGCGGCAGATAAATCGGAAACACGTTCAGCCGGTAAAACAAATCGGCACGGAAACGGTCGGCCAGAATATCCTGTTCCAGATTGCGGTTGGTGGCGGCAATGATCCGGACATTGACGTTGACCACGCGTGACGACCCCAGCGGCTGAAAGCGCTTTTCCTGCAGGACGCGCAGGAGCTTCACCTGCGCGGCGGCGGAGAGTTCGCCCACTTCATCGAGGAAGATGGTTCCGCTGTTGGCTTCTTCAAAGCGCCCGCGCCGCGTTTGCAGCGCGCCCGTAAACGCGCCTCTTTCATGGCCGAACAGTTCACTTTCAATGAGCGTATCGGGAATGGCCGCGCAGTTGACCTGCACCAGCGGCCCGCCCTTACGCGGAGAATTTTTATGAATCGCCCGGGCGATCAGTTCCTTGCCTGTTCCGGTTTCACCGGTGATCAGCACGGTGGTATTGGAATCGGCCACCTGAGCGACCAGGCCGAACACCTCCTGCATCGGTTTGGAGTGGCCGATGATTTCCATCGACGGCGCGCGCTCCGAGCCGACAATCTTTCGAAGGCGTTTGTTTTCTTCTTCAAGAGCGCGGATGTGAACGGCCTTAGCCATCAGTTCTGCAACCGCAGAGAGCATCGCCAGTTCCTTATCCAGATTCTCCACCTGCTGGGCCACCTTATCGGCGGATAAAACGCCGACGACGCCTCCGTCATAGATAATCGGCACGCATAAAAACGAAAGCTCGGAACGGTTCAGATGGCGGCGCGCGCCGGTGCGATCCAGAAAATGCGTTTCCTGACCGAGATTGGCCACGGCCATCGGGCGTCCGGTTTCGGCCACCTTGCCGGTGATGCCTTCGCCCGGCTTGTAAGAAACTTCCAGGCCGTCGATATTCACGTCGTGCGCGACGTCCAGCCAGGCCTCCTGTTTATCCCGGTCCAGAAGAGAAATCATCCCACGCTGCATCCCAAGCCGGGTGCTTAATTCGTTAAGAATCTGCTCCAGTTGATCGCGCAATTCTCCCGGTTGGGCAAGAATTTGGGAGATTGCATGCAGGGTTGCCAGTTCTTCGTAACTATGAATGCTCAAGGTCGTTTCCTTTATATAGAGTTGATAGATGGGTTGACGTTTATTCTTCTGTAAATATTTCGTCTCTCATCATGATACAAAATTGTTCTAATCGCAACCTATTTTTTGTACTTCGGAAACAATCTTGCAAAAACTAAACCAAGAATCAGACAATTATGTGAAAATTCACGGAAGTAATAAAAATTCGGGAATGCGGTGGATCACATGAATCATATTTTATGATTCTTCCTCCTGTTCTTTCAATCTTCTTTTCAGCCAGATAATCAGCCAGATGACGGCTCCCAGTAACGCGAGAACAAGGAAGAAATAGCCCTCATAATGTTCAATTTTACCGATGAGAACTTTTGCCGCATGACCAAACATAAACCCGATCACACCGATGGCCGCCGACCAGCACAGCCCTCCGAAAAAATTTAGAATAAAGAATCGCTTCGGTGAAAAACCGCTGGCCCCCAGAAGAAACGGCGTCAGGGTGCGCATACCGTAAAGAAAACGAAAACCCAGAACAACCGGCATCTGATGTTTGTGAATAATTTTAAATACCCTTTTGGATCTGGCTTTCCAGTGCGGATGTTTGTCCAGCAATCCCATCCCCCTGCGGCGTCCGATATGAAAATATAACTGATCGCCGAACAGCGTACCGCAAAACGCCCAGAAGATCACCCAGGGCAGATGGAGGTAACCCAGGTGCGCGGCAAATCCCGCCATCACCAGAATGGTTTCTCCTTCAAGAAAAGTCCCGACGGCCACGGCTGCATAGCCATACGTTGATATAAGAGATTCCAGTGTCACGTTCCCGGCTTATCTTATGGTTTTCGTCTCGTTGTCAATCGCCTGCTGCACCTGTCTGTAAAACGCCAGACGCTTCCTGCCCTGATCGCCGCCCTGACGGTCGGTCGCCTGCGGCCAGTTGCTGTTCGAAGCGATGACCAGTTTCCGTTTGGGGTCGATAAAAATGCCCTGGCCGAAAATCCCCTGCGCCGTATAGGCGCCTTCATCCAGAGTCCACCATTGATAGCCGTAGCCATAACCACCGGGCAGGTTGGTATCGGCATGCGTCAAGGTCGCTTCAACAATCCAGGTATCGGGCAACACCGGTTTGCCGTCTGCCATACCGCCGCCCAGCATGAACAGGCCAAAGCGGGCAAAATCGCGGGTGGATGCCTGCATACAGCAGCCGCTGATTTCATGGCCGGTGGGTCCCAGAATCCAGCTTGCATCCTGCTCCATGCCGAAAGGCCGCCAGACTTTCTCTGACAGATAGTCGGCCAGGTTCTTTTTGGTCGCCGAACTGACCAGAACGCCGATCAGATTGGTTTCGCCGGTTTTATAAACCCATTTCGAACCGGGGGGCACGTCGCGCTTTAATTTGCGCATATAGCTCACTGTCACATCCATGCCCGGCTCGGCCTTATGTTTATTAAACAAAGCGACGTCCGATTTGGGGTCGCCGTAATCCTCGTTCCATTGCACGCCCGACGTCATGGTCAGAAGCTGCTTGATTGTTACATCATCATAGACCGACCCTTTGAGATCGGGAATATAGGCTGATACCTTATCATCGACGCTCTTGATGTAGCCGTCTTTGATGGCGGCGCCGACCAGTGTTGAGGTAAATGATTTCGCAACCGAAAAGCTGGTCCAGCGTCGACCGGGGCCGGGCTCGAAGTCGAGTCCGTACTTTTCCAGGCGGATTTTACCGTCCTGAAGAATGATCAAACCGGCGGTGCGCTGGTCCTTCATGTAGGCATCGACATCTGCGCCAATATTCAGCGGTGAACCCTGCGGCAGGGGATAGACTTTCCCGCCTGCTGAAATCACGCGGGACTTGGAAAGGACAGGCATCCGGTCCATCGCGCGAAAAGCGGCATCGCGCTGCGGGGTGGACCAGAAAAGAACATCCTTGTTGGTCGGCAGGTGGGCGATGAGCCCCCGCAGGTCCTTATCAGCCGTCACCCAGAATATGCCAACAGCCACTGCCAGTGCCACGATGATTCCGATGATCCATTTCCGCATGACGACCCTCCTCGATTCTTGTTGATGTTTCAATCTTGTTTACTGGACAACTCCAGACGAAAATACGCTGGCTGTTTTAAAAAATTTTGTACCCGCCGAGTCTAACGCCGGAGGCAAAATAACCCTAGAGTCACGATGAAGGATAAAAGACGTTTTCGTGTTAGTCAATGGAATCTTTGAACCAGGACGGATCAAGATTCCCTTTGTAGACAACTTTCTCAAAATGTCATTCTGAAAGTTGTCTACAAGTTGTATACTCTGGAGAAGAAAAAATCGAAGAAGCAGAGGCAGATTTCAACAGATCACTAAGAGGTGCGTCAGTTGAAGCGTCATGGCATGCCTCAAATGTCCGCGGCTGTAACTCTAATTCCATTTCCACTCCAGGCGCTACCTTTGTTGGCCGCGTCATCGCCGTCATCAGCGTATCTTCAATACGCCTCCGGCGACTCCTCCTTGCCGCCGCGGTATCATCTTGGGTTGGAAACGGAATGCGGCTTATTGCGCGACGGCCAAAAACTTGCGCTGCGGGCCCAAACAGTTTGGCCGTCTGATGCTCCATTCGTGAAACACCAATTCCAAGAATTGGAATTGGCAAGTTGAACGATCCCGCCACAGCGGAGGCAAAAAAATGCTTTTTTTTGCCGTTGTTCGCCGAGAGCTACAACGTCTCGTCCATGATTTCGGTCATGCCATGCCGCTGCAATTGACGGGTTGATTTTTACATAATGAACTGTCGAAGCCAGTCTTTGAAATGATAGCTTGATGTCAATTACAATTACTGACTTCACCTACCTAGGTGTGTATTGTGAGATATTGCCGATACTGAAGAATACAGATTGAAACAAAGCATAACTGTCAAAATCATCGTACGCTCACTTACAGCTATACGTACACATATCAGGAAGTACGCAAGACCCGGATGAACGAAATAAAACCATGAAAAGAATGACCTATGGATTCCGCAATATGGAATTCTTCAAACTGAAAACCACGGCCATTCATGAATCAAAGTACGCTTTAGTCGGATGAACCATGAATGTTTTTGAAAAGCCCTGATGCTGTGAATACGATTCGTAAGGCGTTATCCTTGAGCCTTTCAACTTTTACCCTTTCACTCCTTCATCCGTTGGAAATTGGTTATTGCAAATTCGTCTTTTGCCCTCCCTAAAAATCCTTGAACTCTTCTTTTTCCATGGGAATAATCTTTTCCGGGTTGACTGCCTTGGCGCGGGTGAACGCCACATTTTCCTGCTTCACAGACGTGGTAATCGCTTTTAGTACTTTCCCCTGTGGTTTCGTTACATCGGGTGTTTTCCTGTATTCCGTTCTCTCCGGCTTTTGAGTTGCATGCGCGGCTGATGTCCCTTCCACAACCACTCTTAGATCTGCCACGTGGGTTTTCATCTTCTCGGCCTGGGCATTTAGTTCCTCGGATGCGCTTGCTGATTCCTCGGCATTGGCTGCCGTCCGCTGAGTTACTCCATTCATCTCGTTTATGGCGACGCCCACCTGGGAGATACCTTTTGCCTGTTCCGTGGAAGCTGTGGCGATTTCTGCGATCAATGCGGAAACCTTTCCGGTAATCTGCCCGTTCTTGTCCATGGCCTCAGATATCTGCCCGTATGCGACAGTGGCTTCTTTAATCCTCGCAGTCGAATTCGAAATCAGCCCCTGCGTATTCTTTGCTGCTTCTGTTGCCCGCATCGCCAGATTCCTGACTTCATCGGATACAACAGCAAAACCTGCTCCTGCTTCGCCTGCCCGGGCTGCTTCTACTGCCGCGTTGAGGGCGAGAAGATTGGTCTGAAACGCTATTTCATCAATCGTTTTTATAACTTTTGCTGTTTCCTCGCTTGCGGTAATTGATGCCTGCATCGCCTTCTTCATGTTTTCCATACGTTCCACAATCAACTGGAAATTGGCGCCAGCTTCTTTGGTCATCATATCATTGGCCAACTGTGCATTATCGGCATTCTGCTTGGTCATGGAGGACATTTCTTCCATGGATGATGATGTTTCTTCCAAAGATGCCGCCTGTTCGGATGATCCTTCCGCTAAAGACTGACTGGCAGATGATACTTGGCTTGACGCCGCAGCTACCTGATCGGCGCCGTCGATCAAACCGGCAATGACCTTCTGGATGGAAGAAACGATGGATCTGGCAATCAGAGCGGACATAAGTGCGATTAGAACGAAGATCGCAATGAATATAAATATTTTGTAGATGACGTATCCTCGGTTTTTTAAGGTGATCTGTTCCTGGAGGCGTATCTTTTCATCTGTGACGTTATCGATATAAACCCCGGTTCCGATTAGATAGTCTGTGCCGGGAATCTGTTTGATATAACTGAGCTTGGGCTGGATCCCTTTTCCTTCCTTCTCGAAGTGGTATTCCACAAAACCGCCCCCTGCCTTGGCGACCTTAACGAACTCCTCAATGAACCGGAATCCTTTCTTGTCTGTCAGGTCAATAAGATTTTTATTGTTCTGTGACTTGTTGATGGGAACGTTGATTCTGGTCCCTGTCATATCATAGGTGAAGAAATACCCTGATCCGTCATCAAGAAAACGGATGGGATCCGTTTCTTTGATGATCAGGGCGATCTTTTCCTCTGTCATCTGCAGAGATTTTAACTTTTCGGACAGGTATGCGGCCTCCACGTCGACAACGGTCTTGAGAGTGTTCTGATGGCCTTTGAGGATCTGGTTTTCGAACTGGGGAAAAATAATGGTGGTGGTTACCTGGTTTTCAAGATACATGTTAGCCAACATCAGAATCACGAAACCGAGTAGAAACAGAACCGGCAGAAAATAAATTTTACTTTTGACACTTGCCTTCATAATCTTGCTGAACATAATCATAATACCTCCTTTTTTTGATTTGATAATACCTTGTGCCATCATTGAAAGTGATTAAATGCGAATAGCTTCATAATTATTTCTAATTTCTCTTGAGTAAACCCATGCTCTGCCGGGGGACGCCCCGAGTTTGACAATTCCGGGAATACAAGAAAGCCTCCCGGCCGTGAACCGCTCAAAATTTTCAACATGGGAGACAATAATGAAAGATGAACGAAGCTTAAGTCATACGAAATGGAAATGCAAATATCATGTGGTATGGATACCCAAGTATCGTAAGAAGTTCCTCTATACAGAACTAATTTATGAAATATTACTAGATATCCATATGAGTTGTCAAATGGACTTTAGCTCTCTGGACATTAGCTCTTCATGCTGATTACCACTCGGAAAGAGAGCATGTGTGTCAAAGTTGCGGCATGCTTGAGTACAGGAAGGTATTGTTAATCATTGTATACCAAGCTTCTTGGAAATTAGATACAGAGGCGCAAAAAGAAGGCTCCAGAAGGTATTCGGAATAAATATATTAACGACTATTAATAATATTTATTTCATAATAAATTGTTTTTGAAGTTGATAACATAGTTTACTTTTAAATCGGTATGTTCAAATGCGATAATATAACTTAACTTAACGCAGCAAGAAATATCCTTGACATGTGAAAGCTGTCCTTCATATATTCACTGGTATGAAAAAGTAATAGGTCGAACAACATTCACGTAGATACTTACTCTTTAAAATACACTTTGTGAATTAAATTAAAAAAGAGAAGAAATGAAAACAAAGGTTATCTTTAAAAAGCTTCTCTCCAGCCATCAGAATGAAAGTTTTACAAATTACCAGCCTCTGAATAGTGCCCTTGTGAGTGATATCGGCAAGGCTGTCACAGCCATCTTTGATGAATTGGGTGGGGCATCGTTGCTGAAAACAAGTGGTAAAGTTTTTATAAAACCCAATGCGGTTGATGCAAAAGCGTACAGTCACACCAGAATTGAGGTTCTTCGGGATATAATTTTGTATTGGAAGAAAGCCGGTGCGAAGAAAATATATATTTTCGAAAACTCGACACAGGCAAACTATACAAGATTGGTATATAGCGCCACAGGATATGCAAGGCTTTGCCGTGAAACGGGCGCAAAGCCGATATATCTTGATGAAGAGAAAAGCAGGCCTCTACCCTTTACGGGTCGCGGGCCTGTCGGGATCAAAGACCCCGATGGCTACGATTTGACATCTTTTGAAATGCCCGAAACTGTTATGCGGCTGATAGAAGAGCGTGACCGTCATTTGTATATAAATGTACCGAAACTTAAAACCCATTCCATGGGAGTTGTGACTCTTGGTGTTAAAAACCAGTGGGGCTTCCCGATGCAGAAATGCCGGGGTTTTGACCATAACTATAATTTGCCGCAAAAGCTTGTCGATGTGCTCGGTTACATCAGACCTGATGTAACACTGATTGAAGGCGTTGAAGGAACGATACACGGTCATTATTTTGCCACTGCGCTTGCCGATACACAGGTACGGCCTTTCCGTGTGCTTATTGCCAGTAAAAATGTGGTTGCCGCCGATATTGCCGGTGCCCGTGTTTTTGGACTGGATGTTGACGATGTACCCCATCTCAAAATTGCTATTGAACGCGGCTTCTCAGATGGCGTGAAGGGACCGCAGGATATTGACCTTTCGGGTGACATCATCAGCCTTGAAAAAATTGACCTTATCGGTGACATGCCGACAGATGGACACTACCCCTGGGACCTCTATCAGGAATTTCCGCCTGATGTGGCAGTAATTAAAGGTAACAAGCTTGTGTGCCGGGAAGGTTGTCTGAATAATCCGCTCTGCGTAATGCAAACGATGTATATGGACAATGCCGGCAAGGGCGGCTGGACGTTGGTTTTAGGAAAAGGTCACGATCCATCCGTGATCGATAAGATAAACGGCAGAGTTCTTATTGCTGGCCATTGCGCTATCGAAGAAGTATCCGAAAAGCTCATCAAACGGTTGGGACGAAATAAGGTATATTTAAGCGACGAATGCAATAATCTATGCGCCACCGTTGAAGCCATGTTTCATCTGATGAAGGTAGATCCTCTTTCGTACGTGCCTGTGAATCCGTTTGCTTCTTCAGCGGCGTTCCTGATGGCTCGCCTGAATGGTTCGACCTCACGGGTGCCGCATCCGCTTGCGCATATAATCAAACGAGTTTGAAATGAGTTAGAATTGGTATTAGATATTGAAGCGGAAGGTAATCATGTCGCGCTCCCGGACAATATATTCTTTTCCTTCCAGATGCAGACGACCGACTGATTTTACTGAGGCTGCGGAACTGTCACAATTAATGAAATCATCGCAGTGCATGACTTCGGCTTTATAAAGCCCCGTTCAAAATCGTTGTGAATCGCTCCGACTGCCTTGGAAGCTTTGATTTCAGCCTTTCTTTTGGAGTCGAGTAGATCGTTTCTTCCAATGCCGTAGGTCAATACTTATGTTCTCCTTCTCCGCCTGGTTTTCCCGGGGTAGCATGCATCTCAACGATTAACGATCGAAATCTTACAAAATCTGTACAATCCGTCAATTGTCGAGTACAGGAAGAAATTATCTCCATTGATCTTTTTTACAACCGCAGTTGAGGGCATTGAGTGAATAGGCTGCCCCTTCAACTGCGGCACAGTTTAGAATGCACATCCCAACACTGAAGGATACTCGCCCCCAAGAGACAATAAGGTTAAGACCCATTAAATACTCCTGGATTCCGGATTACGCTTCGCTTGTCCGGAATGACGTAAAGGGGAGCGGCATAGGGTTGAACCTATTCCCTATATCCCCCCATTTTTTATCAGTGAATGTTACTCTCGCTTTTTTCAACGTATGACGGAAAAGAGCAGCCGGGCATGCGGCTGTTCTCTACTCGAAACCCATTATCTCATAGAGACATTCACCTTCTATGGATGTCACTTTGCCTTGCTCGATGATGTCGCCTTTGTAATTTGCAATAATCCGAAAATAGGTTGGCCTGGCAATGAACGTGCTTGCGATCCAGCGGGAAAAGGGGTTCAAGTCCGCGACCGTGAGAAGGTCAACATCTTCTGCCAGGTATTTGAACCGGATGTTCAGGTGGGCCTGCACCTCCCCCCCGGCAAAATCAATACTGACCTTTGTCGGATAATGACGCTTCAATACGGGATGGGTAACGAAATCCCACTGGCGAATCGTAGGACTGCCGGCGCCTACGATCATTGCATCTCCCCTGGCGATATAAAGCGGCCTCGACTTTATGGAAGGATCGATATAGTCAACGTCGGCAAAGATGATGGTATATTCGTCCGAGAAAATCCTTCCCCACACCCAGTGCCTTGTTATCTCGTTGAATGGCCTCCTCCCCCAGTTGTGGTCGGCATAGCCTGTTCCTTTTACCTTCCTGGTTTGTCCGTCCCGGGTTATGGTGCCTTCTATGCGGTTACGCGCCTGATGCACGTTCCAGAAAAAATCCCGGTGGTCTCCGTTGACTCCGTCTTTACCGGCCGGCATCCATCCCGGAGCTGTCGTGGTCAGCTTGAAGTCTGCCTTAGTGCCGTCCACGTTCCATTGGACATGGTAAGTCTTATCGTCTATTCTTCTGACAAAACCAAGGGGACAGGTAATGTTCACATCCTCTGTCGAAGATTGCATTTCTCCGGCTTGAAACGATTTTAGAACGGAACTTTTCTTCCAGTCCGGGCTATAGAGCGAGAAAGTGATCCCGGGTTTTCCGCTCTCAAAGTTCGGGTCAAGGAATACGCCCACAAAAGTCTCTCCGGTATCCAAATGACCGTCAAAATACCACCATTCGAATGGACGTTTGCCAGCAATCAAATGGCGCGCTCTGTCCTGAGCATTGGGCGGGTTCTTGTTCCAGTCCAGGTACTCACTGCTTTTGCCGATGCTTTCGACAGGCCTGGGCAGATGCGTGCAGGCAGAGATTGCAAGAACAAGCAGAAAGATTGTCCAGTATTTCAGTTTATTCATGATCTCTTTCCAATCCATATGACGTGCGTAACTCGTTTTTTTTAGAATGCTTAAAAAATATTTCCCTCTTTGAATTCGCTTATCTTTCAGTATTATTCAGCAGGGATAATTCTCATATCGACAAACAACGGGTGTGTAAATACCACTTAAGTACTATTTCCCGCTTTGAGGAACTCTCCGGAGTGGTATACCTTTCTGCGTTCGATTACGTTAATGACGGATTCAGCTTAGCGCCACTGGCGAGGGCATTGAGTAGATGGGCTGCCACCTCCGGTAATTATTCTTTCACCCTCCCTCGGTCCCTCCCGCTTGTGCCCTTCAGGGTATCAAGGGAGGGAAGAAAGGACGATGGAAAATGCTTGATTAAAAGCTTTTATAAACGATTTTATCTTTTTGGCGATTATGGTATGAAAACGCATGGGTAACGTTCAAATGATGCATAATTGTTTCAGACTGCCTGATGCCTCTGATGCCCTGGTCGTGGTTTATCACGCCACATTGTCCGGGGCGCTTTTTTCCGCCCGGACGTTTCCGGGAAAAATACGCGGACATTCTCAATCGCATTATTTCGCAAAGTTAGTGATGAGCTCCCGATGAACAGCGAAGATGGAATCCCGAAAAAGAAATTGTTCATTGTTTCCTCTCTGCTTCTTTTCGTCGTTATTCTGGGAACCGTGGGATTCAGGCTGATCGAAGGCTGGGGTCTGCTCGAATCATTGTATGCGACGGTGACGACGATTTCGACGGTGGGGTACGGCGATTTCGCTCCGGCTAGCGCGCAGGGACGGCTCTTCGCTGTCTTTCTGATTGTCATCGGCGTGGGCGCCATGCTTTACGGGGCTTCTTTGTTTGCGGAAATGATGGTGGATAACAGGCTGAAAATTATTCTGGGAAGGAGCAGTATGGAAAGCCGGATTGAACGGATGAAAGATCATTACATTATCTGCGGCTTCGGGCGCATGGGAAATCTTATCTGCCGAGAAATGGCCAAGGAGAAAATCCCCTTCGTGATTATTGAAAAAAATCCGGAGGTGCTTCAGCGGATTGAGAATGAGAGATACGTTTACTTCAAAGGCAATGCGACGGATGATACCTCTTTGCTCCAGTCGGGAATCAAGCGGGCCAAAGGAGTCGTTTGCGTCCTTTCTTCCGATGCGGAAAATCTTTATGTCATCCTGACGGCAAAGGAATTAAATCCCGATGTCTACATTCTCTCGCGGTGCGAAGAGGAAATATCGGAGCACCGCCTGCTTCGGGCAGGCGCCAATCGGGTGATTTCTCCTTATACGATGGGAGGAATGAGAATGGCCATGGCCATCCTGAAACCAGCTATGATGGATTTCATTGAAATCACCACCGGACGTCAGAGTCTTGATCTCCGGATGGAGGAGCTGGCGGTCACAGATGGTTCGGCCATCGTCGGCAAATCACTGGAGTCATCGGAAATTCGCAAAACATACAAGCTCATCATCGTGGCGATTAAAAAAGATTCGGGTAAGATGATTTTCAATCCCGAAGCCGGATATATGATTGAAAAAGGCGACCGCCTCATCGCTCTGGGTGAGGATGACGACGTCAACCGGTTCAACCTTGCGTGCATTGTTTCTTAACACCTGCCTGAAAGTGACAGCAACTCGGAACATTCGACCATTGTTGACGTTATCGGGAATGGAAATTATTAATTAGTTTTATCCGTCAGTTCTTTCTTTTTGAGCATGATCAGGACGGCGCCGATGGCGCCTTCGGTCATGCCGGGAATGCGCTCCATCTGGCCCACGGTGGCGGGCGCAATGCGCGTGAGCTTGGTGCGCAATTCGTTAGAAAGGCCGGGAACCTGGCTGTAATCAAAGTCCGGCGGGATTTTCTTTTTTTCCTGTTCCTTGAGTTTCTTCGTCGATTCGGCTTGGCGCTTGATGTAGCCTTCATACTTGGTTTCGATTTCAATCTGCTTTTTCACAAAAGCGTCGGGCTGGGGCTCCCAACCGGAAAAAACAGCCAGATCGTCGTAAGCGATTTCGTGTCTTTTCAAAAGGCCGTATAGCGTAGTGGCGTTGTTGAGCGCCGGAGTGTTGATCTTTGCCAGCGCATCGTTGACATCCTGCGTCGGTTTCACCGATACGACTTTGAGGTGCGCAAGTCCCGTTTCAATCTTTTTCATCCGGTCCTGAAGATCAGCATAATGAGCGACGTCAATCAGGCCGAGTTCATGGCCTTTGCCCATGAGACGGATGACGGCGTTGTCTTCGCGCAGAATGAGACGATATTCGGCGCGGGAAGTAAACATGCGGTAAGGTTCATCGACACCTCGGGTCACCAGGTCATCGATCATGACCGCCATGTAAGCTTCGGAGCGATCGAGTACGAACGGCGGCGCACCCGTCAGCGCCCGGAAGGCATTGATGCCGGCCCAGAGGCCCTGCGCGCCTGCTTCTTCGTAACCGGACGTGCCGTTGATCTGGCCTGCCAGATACAAACCGGAGATGAGCTTGGTTTCGAGCGTGATTTTAAGCTGGCTGGGCTGAACGAAATCGTATTCAATCGCGTAGGCCGGGCGCAGAATTTCAGCCTGCTCCAGTCCTTTCACACTGTGGACGATCGAATACTGCAACTCCAGCGGCAGGGAATTGCCCAAGCCCTTGGCGTAAATTTCCTGCGTGTCCAGGCCTTCATGCTCCAGCACCACAGGATGGCTCTGGCGATCGCCGAAGCGCATGACCTTGTCTTCCAGCGACGGGCAGTAACGCGCGCCGACACCCTTGATGGCGCCGGAATAAAGCGGCGAATGATTGATGTTGTCCCGGATCACCCGGTGCGTTTCTGCGGATGTGCCGGAAAAATACGAAGGCAGCCGTTCTGGTCGCAATGCCTGCGTTGTATACGAAAAAGGCGCCGGATTGGCGTCGCTGTCCTGGCGTTCCATGACGGAGAAATCAATGGATGAAGCTTTCAGGCGCGGCGGCGTTCCGGTTTTCATCCGGCCCACTTCGAAACCCAGCGCCTTGAGCTGATTGGCCAGGCCGACGGAGGCGAGTTCACCCGCCCGTCCCGACGGCGTCTGTGACGTGCCGATATGCACCAGTCCGTTTAAAAACGTTCCGGTGGTGATGACGACTTTTTTCGCCCCGTAAAAATGGCCGCTCATATCGAAGACGCCAACCACTTTTCCGTTTTCGATCACCAGCGACTCCACCATGGCCTGACGCAGATACAGATTTTTCTGATTTTCAACGGTGGCTTTCATCGTCAGGCGGTAAAGCTGCTTGTCGCACTGCATGCGCGTGGACTGAACAGCCGGGCCTTTGGAGGCGTTCAGCAGACGGAAATGCACGGCGGTTTTGTCCGTCACCTTGCCCATCTCGCCGCCCAGCGCGTCGATTTCTTTGACGAGCTGGCTTTTGGCCAGGCCGCCGATCGCCGGATTGCAGGACATTAAAGCGAGAGAATCCAGATTGATATTGAACAGCAGCGTCTTTGCGCCCATGCGCGCCGCAGCCAGCGCGGCCTCGCACCCGGCGTGGCCGCCGCCGACCACAATAATGTCGAACGAATCGGACAAATTCAAAACTCCTTCAATCAAGCTCTTGCGCTTGACGTTAATCAATAGTAGGGAACGGTCTGAAATCACGCCTGCGGGTGACAAGACCGTTCCCTGCGGATTTCCGGTTTT
Organism: Smithellaceae bacterium; assembly: GCA_963682105.1. Taxonomy (GTDB): domain Bacteria; phylum Desulfobacterota; class Syntrophia; order Syntrophales; family Smithellaceae; genus UBA8904. The sequence goes on along the minus strand of OY821638.1, from coordinate 2,941,914 downwards.
AATACCGAATAAACTGTTGTTTACGGTAAGGGCATTAAAAAAACAATACAAAAAAGAGGAAGCATTTGAGCAAGCCGGAGTTCTGGAAAAACAATAAACGCTACTATGATCTGAAAAGCTACTGGCGCAACCTGTTTGGCTGCACGGTCCACAAGCTGCAGATTGACGCAGGCTTTACCTGCCCCAACCGCGACGGCCATGTGGCGACCGGCGGCTGCATCTACTGCGACGGCCGCGCTTCAAAGCTGCGCCAGGCAGGCCCTTTGCCTTCGGTTGCCGAACAGATTCTTTCGGGAAAAAAATACTATTCTCCCGCCGCGACCAGATTTGTCGCTTATTTCCAGACTTTCACCAATACATACGCGCCGGTGGAAAAACTAAAGTCGCTCTACGACGAGGCGCTGGCTCAGGATGATGTCATCGGCCTGTCCATCGGCACGCGGCCGGATTGTATGGGCCCCGACGTTGTGGACCTTTTGGCCGGATATGCCAAAAATTATCACGTCTGGATCGAGCTGGGATTGCAGTCGATGCATGACCGGACCCTGAAGTTCATCAACCGCGGCCACAATTACCGGCAGTTTCTGAATGCGGTGAATGCACTCGCCGGCAAGGGACTGAACATTTGTGTACACATTATTATCGGGCTGCCAGGTGAAAGTGACGAAGATGTACATGCAACGGCCAGAGCCCTGGCTGCCCTGCCGGTTAACGGAATTAAAATACATTCACTTCTGGCGCTCGATGGAACCCTGATGGGCGAAATGTACAAACAGGGATCTATTCCGATGATCACAAAAGAGAAATACGCAGAGCTGACGGCTGACGTTCTGGAACTTCTCCCCCCGGAAGTGGTCGTTCAGAGACTGACCGCCGACGGCTACCGGGACATCTTTCTGGCCCCTGCCTGGGCGGCCAATAAATTGGAAGTCCTCAATGCCATTAACAAAGAAATGGACCGGCGGAACTCGTATCAGAGCAAGTATTTTAAATTTCCCTGACATATTCCAGACAGGCGGCACCAAACTGCATGGTCTTTACCGGCTGTCCGGCCATGTGGCCGACGGCATCGCGTCACGGGCACGGACTTTTTATTGGCGCATAAGCATAAAAATTGCTAGACAGGAGTAAAGTGATCCTCGGGGAAGGTTCAAACCGGCAGACGCTGGGGAAAATAAGATTCCCTGTAAAAAAGGTTATATGATTGCAATTATTGATTATAATGCGGGAAACATCACCAGTGTCGCCCGGGCGCTTTCCGCCATCGGGCAGGAATTTGTCATTACGGATGATACAAAAATGCTCGATTCCGCCTCCCATGTCATCTTTCCGGGAGTCGGCGCGGCAGGCGATGCCATGACTTATCTCAAAGACAAAAAGCTGGATGTGTGGCTGCAAAGTTGTTTTGCCTCCGGCAAGCCGTTGATGGGTATTTGCCTCGGCACTCAAATTATTCTGGAGTATTCGGAAGAAAACGACACCCGCTGCATCGGGCTGGTGTCCGGATCAACCAAACGCTTTCCCGATCATCTGGAAGATGAAGGCCGTCCGTTGAAAATTCCGCAGATGGGGTGGAACAGTGTATCCTTTAAATATGCGCACCCGGTTTTTACTGAAATTCCCCGTGAAGCGGAGTTTTATTTTGTACATTCTTACTATCCGTCTCCATCCGATGAGGCGGCGATTTTAGGGACCACACAATACGGCATGACGTTTTGCTCGGTGCTGACGGTGAACAATCTGGTCGCTATGCAGTTTCACCCGGAAAAAAGCGGCCGGCCGGGGCTTCAAATTTTAAAAAATTTCTGTGCATGGAGGGGAAAATGATTTCCAAAAGAATTATCTCCTGCCTGGATGTAAGAGACGGCAAACTCACCAAGGGCGTCAAGTTTCAAGGCAATGTCGATATCGGCGATCCGGTGGAAGTGGCCAGGGCATATTACGAACAGGGCGCGGATGAGATTGTTTTCTACGACATCACCGCCTCCTCCGACCGCCGCAACATTCTGATTGACGTGGTCCGGCGCGTGGCGGAAACCATCTTCATCCCGTTTTCCGTGGGTGGCGGCATCCACAATCTGGAAGAGATGCGCAAAGTCATCGGGGCCGGCGCGGAAAAGGTCAGCGTCAACTCCGCAGCCGTACGTGAACCGAAGATTATCAGCCAGGGCGCCAAAGCGTTCGGAAGCCAGTGCATTGTTCTGGGCATGGATGTTAAAAAAGTGGAGGTCTCCAAACAAACACCTTCCGGTTATGAAATCGTCATCGAAGGCGGACGCAAATATACCGGCCTTGATGCGCTTGAGTGGGCCCGTGAGGCCGAGCGTCTGGGGGCGGGGGAAATCTGCCTGAATTCCATTGACGCCGACGGCACACAAGACGGCTATGAACTCAATTTAACGGCGCTTATTTCTGAAAACGTTCACATTCCGGTGATTGCGTCCGGCGGCGCCGGCGTCCCGCAGCATCTGGCGGATGTCCTGACCAAAGGCAAGGCCGATGCGGCGCTCATCGCCTCCATGGTCCATTACCGGACCTACACCATCTCGGATATCAAAAACTATCTGCGCGATCAGCATATTCAGACCCGGATGCTCTGGTGAGCACATTAATGCTTGACGAAATCCCTGATTTGTATTTTGAGTAGGGATTAATTAAATTAGTGGAAATGATTAACCGATTGAAGGATATATTTTAGAAGTCAGGAGGCGTACTCAAAGTGGATTCAAAACGTTATGAATTAAATGTCCAGTTGGCGCAGATGCTCAAAGGCGGCGTCATCATGGATGTCACCAATGTGGAACAGGCAAAAATCGCAGAAGAAGCAGGCGCGGTCGCCGTGATGGCGCTGGAACGCGTTCCCGCGGACATCCGCAAACAGGGCGGCGTGGCCCGTATGTCCGATCCGGCGATGATCGCCGAAATCAAGCAGGCTGTTTCCATTCCCGTCATGGCCAAGGCCAGAATCGGGCATTTTGTGGAAGCCCAGCTTCTGGAAGCCCTGCGCATTGATTACATTGACGAAAGCGAAGTCCTCACGCCTGCTGATGAAGAATGCCATATCGACAAGACAAAATTTTCGATTCCGTTTGTCTGCGGCGCGCGCAACCTGGGTGAGGCTTGCCGCCGGATTGCCGAAGGCGCGGCCATGATCCGCACCAAAGGCGAGGCGGGCACCGGTAATGTTGTGGAAGCCGTCCGTCATATGAGAACCATGAACCGAGAAATACGCCAGTTGGCGCAGATGCCGGTGGAAGAGGTGACGGGATTTGCGAAGAATAACGGAATTCCTTACGAGGTGGCCCTGAAGGTGAAGGAACTGGGAAGACTTCCGGTTGTCAATTTTGCCGCGGGCGGCCTTGCCACTCCCGCTGACGCGGCGCTGATGATGCAATTGGGCTGCGACGGTGTTTTCGTTGGCTCCGGCATTTTCAAATCCGCCGATCCGGCCAAACGGGCCCGGGCTATCGTGAAAGCAACGGCTTATTTTAATGATCCGCAAAAAGTTCTGGAAGCATCTATGGGCCTGGGTGAAGCGATGCCGGGACTGGAAATCGGGCAGATTCCGCCCGAGCAGATTCTTGCGGGACGCGGCTGGTAATTAAAAACGATGTCCGTACATCTGGTTAAGCATGCTCGGAAAGTTCTAGGTGTCCTGGATTTGCAGGGCGGCGTTCACGAGCATCTGGAACATCTGGAGCGTCTGGGGCTTCCCTACCGAAGAGTCAAGGAAACCTCTGATTTTGAAGATCTGGCCGGTTTGATTATTCCGGGGGGAGAAAGCACCTGTCTGGCCAGATTACTCCATATTTTCGCTCTAAAAGATGTTATCCTGCATTCCCATACCCAGGGAATGAAGATCTGGGGAACATGCGCCGGCGCTATTTTGCTGGCAAACAAAGTTATTGGAGAAGCATCCTGCCTCGGATTGATCGATATCGACATTGAACGCAACGGCTTCGGCAGCCAACTTGATAGTTTTGTTACCGAAGCGACGATTCCGGCTGTAGCGGCCGATCCCATCCCTCTGACCTTCATCCGTGCGCCCAAAATCCTGCGCGCAGGAAAAGAAGTTAATGTTTTGCTCCAAATTGACGATTATATTGCAGCAGCAGAAAACAGTTCGATTCTGGTGACTGTTTTTCATCCGGAATTAACCGGAAGCCTTTCATTTCACGAGTATTTTGCCGTTAAGTGCGGGCTGGCTCCGGCCGAAAAAAACCAGACAGCCGGGTATCACGACTGGGGTAACCTCAACTGGATGAAGCTTGCGCGCATCGCATCCTGACAACCCGCTGATCAGAGATAGCGAAATTTCCGCCAACAAGGTAGTAAAACCGCATGGATGTAAAATTCATTAATCCCTTCCTCTACGGCACAAACGAAGTTATGGAAAAAATGGCTTTTATTTCACCTGTGGCCGGAAAGCCTTTTGCCAAATCAAGCGACGCCGCCTGCGGCGATATTTCGGGCATCATCGGCATGACCGGCGATGCGACGGGATCTCTGGCTTTAAGTTTTACCGAATCCTGTATTCTCGGCATTTGCGAAAAAATGCTGGGTGAAAAAAATACGGAAATAAACCGGTCCGTGCTCGATACCGTCGGCGAACTGACCAACATGATTTCCGGCGCGTCGAGAAAGCTGATGGAAAAAGACGACCTCAAAGTCATCGCCGCCATTCCCACCATCGTTTACGGCCGCGCCCATACCATTCACCATGTCATCAAAGGCCCCAGCATCGTGATTCCCTTTACGACCGAATGCGGCGACTTTGTGATTGATGTCTGTCTGAAATCCAACCTGAAACCCAAAGAGGAAGAAATTCCGCATCAGCCAGCCGAAAAGAAAGCTTCCGATCCCAAAGCATTCAATCCGGCCATATTCGGGCGTCCCTCCGCAGCCCAAGCGGGGCCCGATACTTCAAAACAGCAGGACGTGCCGTCCGCCTTCGAAAAAAAGACTTTCGATCCCAAAGCCCACAATCCGGCCGTGTTCGGGAGACCTTCCATGCCCAAAGCAGGGCCCGACATTTTGCAGCAGCAAATAGAAAAGGATCTGGCCAGGTCCGTACCGCCCGAACATAAAAACGCAGCGGAGCGAATTGCATATCTGCGGAAAACACTGGCGGAAACCAACGCGACCCGCGATGCGATTATGAAACAGATGAAGGAGCAGCCTTTTATGGAGTTCACGCAAAGGACAAGGTACAAAAAAGCGCTCCCCGCATACGACGCCAAAATCAAAAGATTAAAGCTGGATATATCGGCTGCGGAAACCATTTTGAACATGTCCAAGGAAGATCTGGAAAATCCGGTCATCAAGCCGCATTTCCAGCATTATCCCAGCACATCCGGCCCCAAAAAGCCTGATCCCCCAAAATAGCTTTTTCAGACGATTACGAGATGACCGAAATTTCGATTATCGAAAAAACATTTTTCGCAATTTGCCGAACCTGGGGCAATTTGAATGCATCGTATAGCGCCATCGGGTCGATCCAGTCCATGTCCTCGGGTATCGATTCGGCCGACCTGAATATGGTCTGGGCCGAAAAGCCGTTAGCGCCTGCGGATGCCGACGCCCTTGATCTGGTTAAACGCAATTTTCAAAGCAAGGGACTCCCTTTCTGGTTCTGGGTATTTCCTTCGGCCAAAACGGCCTCCACCCTTGACATTCTCAAGGCGGCGGGGTTGTCCTTCGTCACCTCTACACCCTGCATGCTGATTGATTTGGAATTAATTTCTGAAAAAGCGTCCGAAGCAACCGCCATCAACGTGCGTCGCATCGAAAATAAAAAAGATCTGGAGCTTTGGCGGGACGTATCTTTTGCCGGCTTTGATTTCCCGCCGGAAACGTTCGCGCAGTACGATCGTTTTACCGGATCCTTCAGCCTTCAGGCCGAATGTCCGCACCGGTTATTTCTGGCGTTCGCCGAGGGTCGGCCGGTGGCCACATCCATCCTGCTTTTGACGGAAAACACCGCCGGTATTTACTTTGTCTCCACCCTTGCCGAATACCGGAATAAAGGCATCGGACTTGAACAGACACAGGCCACCCTGCATTACGCGAAAACGGCCGGGGCCCGCTTTGCCACACTACAATCATCCCCTGACGGTCTTCATGTTTACGAGCGGGCCGGCTTCAAAGAATACTGCCGCGTGGATGTATACGGGCTTTAAAAACGTTACCGCACATAAATTCTTGCTCCTTCGGTTAACGCGCCGCCCAGGCCGACTTCGTTGCCCTGGTCATCATAAACTTTTTTGCCCTGCCTGATCTCTTCCATCAGCGCCGCCGCGATAACCGCATGCCTGACCGTCATCCCCGGCGCCAGCGTCACTTCCCGGTCATTCACGTACACTTTCATGATATCCGATCCTCTCTTGTCACTGCCGGATTTCTCTGATGCGTCCTTCCGCTTTCGCGGAAACTTCTTTGTGCGTTTTAATGTAGTCGACAACCACGTCGCGCAACCACCGGCTGGAATCGCTGTACACCAGCTTTTCCCCTTTCATGGCGCCGCCGATGACCGCATAGTCTTTTGATGATTTCACCGCATCGCCGAAGGTTTTATACCCGTCGCCGCCGGCCGCCAGAAAATCATTGGTCGCGACGGTGTATTCTTTTTCTGCTGACAGCGGCTTTCCGCCGATCAGCACGTCCTTGACCCGTGAGCCCTTTGGAGCCGACCGGTCATACGTGAAGGCAAGCCCTGAAATCTGGGGAAAGCGCCCTTCCTCATCTTCAACACCCGAGACGCCATGTTCCAGCGTATTGCGAATCTGCCGCCCGGTCAGTTTAATGGCAACAATATAATTATCGAAAGGAACAACCGCATAGACATCACTGACTCTAACCGTCCCCTGCCTGATGCTGGTCCGAATGGCGCCGCCGTTGATGATGGCGGCATCGGCGCCGGACGTTTTGCGCAAAATGTCGGCAATCAGATTGCCGAGACTGGTTTCTTTCAGCCGCACGTTCGCGCCGTCGAGATCAACCGCAGCACCGCCGACGGTTTCATTCATAATCGTATCCACCTGCTGCTGATATTTCGCAACAATCGCTCCGACTGCTTTGCTTTCTTTCCCGTCCGGTTTGACGGACTCCAGACGTCCGCGGGCCTTGACTATGCGGTTTTTCTCCAGCGTGAGATCCAGAACGCCTATCACTTTACCGTGCTCGAAGGCCTGAACGATATATGTCCTGCCGGAAACAACCGGTTTTTCAACCTTCGTATGCGTATGACCGCCGACGATGACATCGATGCCTTCGACTTTTTGCGCCAGCCGGATGTCCGCATTATGGCCGATGTGGGACAAAACAACAATCACATCGCTCTTCCCCCGAAGTTCACGGACATATTTTCCCACCGCCTCTTCGGGTGCAAGAAATTGCAGGCCGCTGACGTTTTTTGGATGAGTGGTCTGCGGCACATCGCCGGTCACCACGCCGATGACGGCGATGGAAACGCCGTCCAGCTCTTTCAGGATATAGGGCTTTAACGCAGCAAGTCCCGGAACATTGGCCCCGAGAATCGGGAAACCGGCTTTTCCGATTCTTTCTTTAAGGACGGCCTGCCCGAAATCAAACTCGTGGTTGCCCGCCACCATGGCATCCACTTTCAGGGCATTCATCGCTTCAATGGACGACGCACCCTGAAACAGGTTTGCCCAGTTATTGCCCTGGATGATATCGCCCGCCGCCAGGAGCAGGGTGGATTTTTCGGCCCGGAGTTCTTCAACACGGCCCGCCAGATAAGCCAGGCCGCCTTCGGGTTTGTCGGAACCATAGGGTTTATACGGGAGGGCAAATCCGTGAAAGTCGTTGAAGTAAAGGATTCGTATTTCCTGTTGAGCCGCGCAGGACATAAGCATGGCGGTAATAAGTGCAAGGAGGCACAGGCCAGGACATGGCCGGCATCGTTTTGCTTGCTTAAAGGGATTGCAGCGTCCTGCGCCGTCAGACATTCCTTTCCACCCCGCCTGTATTGCCGGACTGCCGCCGGTATTGTATTTTTCCCATGGAAATTCAAACATCAGATACGTCACTCGCATTCAAAAGGTATTTTTACGGCGCTCAGACTTTTCAATCATATGACTCACGATTGCTTTGTAATGAAAGTATAATGGAAGAAGACGGATTGAACAAGATAAGAATCCACATAACGCTGCGGGGGAACAGTCTCGCGACCTTCCCCCGCAGAACAGACCCATCACTTTTAATCACATAGAAATAAACTGATCAGTCGGCTTCCGTTTTAAACATCGACATGACGCTGGACAGGCTTTCTGCATTGCCGGCCGTTTGTTGCGTGGTCACGTTCATCTCGGCGATGGCCCGGTTCACCTGGTCGATGCCCTGAGACTGTTCTTTGGAGGCTTCGGCAATCTCGCCCATCAGGCCGACCACTTTGTTGGAACTGGCTGTCACTTCACCAAACACGGCGCTTGTCGTATTGACCAGTTCTTCACCGTGTTTTACTTTCGACACAATGTCGCCGATTAACGTGGACGATCCTTTTGCCGATTCCGTGGCCCTCATCGCCAGGTTTCGCACTTCATCGGCTACGACGGCAAAGCCGGCGCCGGCCTCACCCGCGCGCGCCGCCTCCACGGAAGCGTTGAGCGCCAGCAGATTGGTCTGAAATGCGATCTCGTCGATGCTTTTGACAATCTTCTGAGTCTGCTCACTGGCTCTGGCGATATCATTCATGGACTGCGTCAGGCCGCTCATGGATTCGTTGGCTTTATTGATTGCGGTGCGGGCGGCGATCATCAACTGATTGGCCGCTTCCGTATTGGTGGCATTCTGGCGGGTCATGGACGCAATTTCATCCAGCGACGCGGATGTCTCTTCGATGGCGGCCGCTTCTTTGGAGGCGGAATCCGACAGTACACCGGATATCTGCAGCGCCTGTCCCACGGCATGATTCATCTTATCGCGCATCTCATTGACAGAGTGAACCAGCCTGCCGATTTCATCATCCATGTTCTCCAGATCAATTTTCTGTGTCAGGTCTCCTTCCGCCAGTTGGCTTAAGATATCGACGGTCTTGTCAATCGGCCGCACGACAAGGCGCGTAATTAAAATCGATATGACAAAAGAAAGAACAACGGCAATTACAACGACCACGATGAAGACGACGACGGTAAAATTAAGCGATGTCATGGCGGTATCGTACCGCCGTTTGCTCAATTGATCTTCAAGGGCCAGCAACTTTTTAAGAAGAGAGGTTAACTCCGCATGCATGCCGTCCGTCATGGACATCAATTGAATGGCGGTATTGACGTCAACAGCGGCTGTATCGAGCACCCCCAGAACACCTTTCTGGTATTCGGTCAAATTGTCATTGGCGGCTTTCAGTAATTTTTGCTCCTCCTCCGCCAGTTTGCCTGAACTTAAAATCTTCTTGATCAGTTCGGCGTCTTCCGCAAGCACTGCTTTCTGCTGGTCAATAGCCTCTTTGACTTTCGCGGGATCGTAGTTGACTTTAATCCAGTTGAGAATCCGGGAGATGTTTCCCTGAACATCCGTAATGTCATTGAGCATTTTGGCGCTGGACTGGTATTGCTTAAAACGATTGTTGTAGATATCGTTCAGGGCGTTCTTTTGCATGGAAAGGCTGATATAAATCCAACCGGCCAGAAGAATCAAAAAAATTAAAATAACAACCGGCGCAATCAGCATTTTTTTAGCCAATTTCAAATTATTGAAAAATCGCTTCATACAATTTCACCTCGCTATTTAAGTTTGAATATTCGGATATAAAAATGCTGAAATAAAATGGCGCAACGGCTTGAACTTTTCTGATGAATGCTTCCACAGTCAATTTCCATCGACACCCGAGCAAATGCCTGAGAAAAAACAAATCGAACTAAACAAGATAAACCGCTTTACACTTTCAATCTTATTTTTCGACAAAAAAAGTAATAACTTTAACAACAAGTCTTCTTTTTTTATAAGTCGCGATAATAATGGAATAAAAGTCGAACTATTTTTTACGGGAAACGAGGAATTTTCATCTCAAACATCGGATTCACACAAATGACCGTTAAAGCGCGGGTATGTCGTGCCGATATATAGTTAGATTTGATCATATTCAAAAAGGAGGATTTGTTGCATGAAAAAAATGTTTTGTTTGATGTTAACGGGCATGCTGGTCGTTTGCTTCACCATGGCGGTGTCGGCGCAGGATAAGGTCGCCAAACCGGCCGATGCAAAGGAACTGGTCAAAAAGATTATCGATTATGCCAAGGCTAACGGCTGCGAAAAGACCTTTAAGGAAATCCAGTCCGGAAGCTCATTTAAACTCTATAAAAATGCCACTGCGTCCGCATCAACCCTCAACGGCATTTCGCTGGCCCACTCCAAGGTGCCCGCTCTGGTCGGGAAGAGCATCATGGACATCAAAGACGCGGAGGGGAAACCTTTTGTACGAACCTCTCTGGAAAATCGGAAAAAGAATTTGACGTCTTTGCAGACCCACGAATACAAATGGATGGATACCAAAGCCAACAAGGTTGAAACCCGCACCATGGTCGGCATAGGGTATGCCTGCGGCGGATCGACCGGAGACGTGAGCTTTGCCGTCACTTACGAGGGGAAAATGTAGAAAACCGCCGGGCGCAAATGTGCCTCACATTTTTTTAACTGTCACACAAAGCCGGGAGCCTGCACAGGTTTCCGGCTTTTTTTGCCATGTTCCGCCAACGTCGGCAAATGTCAAATCTTTAATAATAGGTCATCCTTCACATTCATTGCGCTTCTCCGGCTTCCACAAGACCACCCGGTTTCGTCCTTCGTTTTTGGCGCGGTACAGGGCTTTGTCCGCCTGTTCGAGCAAAAGGCGTTCCGGCGCGGCGGCATCGTGACTTGCGCAGGCCACGCCGATGCTGACCGTCACAGAAAGGGAAATCTCCCCATCCGGGGAGGATGGATTTCCGACCGGAATTCGTTTTTTTGCAACGGCCTGTCTGAGTCTTTGGCAAACAGCGTAAGCTTCTTCCCCGTTTGTCTCCGGCAGCAGCACGCCGAACTCTTCGCCTCCCAGGCGGGCAACGGTATCCGGACTTCTTAAGGAAGCCGTAAACTCCTTTCCCAGAGCGGCAAGCACCTCGTCGCCCGCCGGATGGCCGTACACATCGTTGATGTTTTTAAAATGATCGATATCCAGAACCGCCAGGGAAAAAGGTTTTCTATACCGTCTGCATCTTTCGAGCTCACGAGTGAAAATATCCATAAAATGACGCCGGTTGAAAAGCCCGGTCAATCCATCGATCCGCGCCAGTTCCTCAACGCGCCGCATCAATTGAACCTGCTCGGTGACGTCGTGCAACGTGATCAGATGGCCGATGTTTTTTTCATTCTTCACCAGGGGAATGCATTCGATATCGAAATATTTCTGCTCAGCACCACCGGAAGATTCAATCAGGTATGGGCCGGTGTTTTCTTTTTTCGCTTCCTGCCCGGCAATTCTGCCGCAACCGGCGGCGTAGAGAACGGGGCAAAAGGACTCCAGCGCATCAAAAGGTTTCCCCACGAGATCCGCCGCCGCCCCGATGACGTGTCTGGCTTGCCGGTTGAGGTCAAGAATCGTCATGTCGGAACGCAGGATGATCACGCCGTCTTTCATCTGTTCAATGATCATGGCCCGTGCGATAGGCAGAAGCTCCAGCAGACGGTAACGGAAAATACCGATGTAGAAGCACATCAGAGAAAAGAAAAATCCAAAACAGGTGTAGTCCTTGACCAATCCGGGAATCAGCCGGAAAATATAAATGAGGTTGAAGATCAGGGGAAACAGGGCGCCGGCCAATACCCAGGAGGCCTGCCTTTTGTAAATCCTGGGACTGCGCAGAAACTCCCCGAATATCATCCAAGCGCCGGCCAGAAGGAGCAGATAGTTATAGGATACCGCAACATAAAACCAGAAACCATGTTCCACTCTCATCGTGATCAGGTCGCCGACCGCCACATAACTGATCTCGCTCCAGATGAGCCCATGCAATTCATTGGTAAAGACCAGAAGATTCGTGATGACAGGCAGTATCAAAAGAAAAATTAAAAGTCGCGGCCGGAACCGGTCGTCCCGGCCTGTATGGCGCAGGGCAAAAGCAAGCCACGCCACGGGAATGGCTGTGACAAACAGATAGGTGATTTTTGCAAGAAGGATTATTCGCGCGGGTGTCGGAGAAATCAGTTCCAGAGAATTACAGACGATGAAGCCCAGTACAAGAAAACAAATCCATAGCAGGGGCGTTGCCGTCGGAGAGGACCGTCTGACGCGGAAGATCATTCCGAAAATAAAGACCAGAAGAACAATGGTGACAGGCGCTATGGCCAGAAAGATTCTGTACTGTAAAAAAAGAGGACCCTCCATAAATGCCTTTCCACAGGAATCTGAATGGCGTGTGCCGCAGAGACGCCGGCTCGGATCGACTCGAAAGCGACAAAGCCAAATTCACGATGTACGGACTTTATCCGAATTCATCCGTTTATTCAATAACAGGATAAGCAATATGTTCCTTTTGACGCAGTTGTTATGCTTTATTGATCAGAACGACGACCTCGGAAGGCCGATATCTTTCAGGTCAAATGGAAAAAGGTCACACATTATGAACGTCTCACCGCTCTCCCGCTCCACAAACGTTGGAAGAAATGTGTTATTTCGTGTCGAAATCGCCCCAGAATTCTTGGGCCCCGGCGATAGAAATCTCTTTCGCGCCGGCAGGCTTGTGCAAGATGGGTGTTTTCCGGAAATGAAAGAGGGCTGGCCATGTTTACCACACCTCTGAGAGCGGATTCGTAGAGATTAGCTTTCACTCTGTAATTACTGCGGCGGTTCAGCTTCGTGTAATATGTGGAGGCGGTTTGACGATAAACCATTTCAGGTTCCGGCAGGCTCCAGATTTCCCCAAAGGCGCCGAGGCGCATATACAATTCGTAATCCTCACCGATGGGCGGATCGAGGTGTTCGTTGTAAGGGCCTGACCGCAGAAGAGCATCCCGACGCATCACCAGCGACGAATTAATCAGGTAGTTCTGTTCCAGGAGACGATCATAGCTGATTTTTCCCATTCTATTTTTTTTAAAATACAAAGGCGCTTTTTCCCATGAGCCTGTCCCGTTCCAGACAAACGCATTGCATCCCAGCGCAACACATTTCGGGTGTCTTTCCAAAAAAGACACCTGATGTTTCAATTTGTCGGGCAGCCATATATCGTCGTCATCAAGGATAGCAATCAGAGGCGCTCTCCCGTGCCGGATGGCACGGTTGCGCGGCGCGGATGGAAAACCGGCATGAGGCCCGGTCAGATGAATAAAGCGCTGATCCCGCAGAAATGGTTTAATGGCCTCGGCCGTTTCAATGGACTGCCCGTCTTCAGAAATCCAGCATCTCCATTCCGGATACGTTTGATCAGCCACACTTTGCAGCGCTTCGTTCAAGAGCGCATGTCGTCCATAGGTGGCAACAATGATATCTATAGGCATTGGACTTGTCGTCATTTACAACTTCATTCACGGACCGCAAGCAAACGAAAAGGCAGACGCGGATCACCCGTGCATTGCCGTCTCGCAGGCTGGTTATTTATCCTGATATTCTTTGATAATCTTTATCACCCAAGAAATTTCGATGAATTTCGATTGGTAAGAACTTCCTTTTCGCGGGTTTGAGTATATGAGGAGAGATCTTGCGTGTCAAGGGGATTCAGGCTGCAAAGCGAGAAGAAGCATCCCGCCGGCAATTTTTATTGACAGACCATGACGCAGTTTTTCCATGCCCAAAACCATTTACCCGAAGAAAGATATCGTATTAAATTATTCAGGTACTAACGGTGCGGGATTGATATGACGCTAGGGTTTTTTCTCTCCCGTGGCAACGCGGTTGATCATCCTGAAAAACGATCTCTTAAATTGCTGAAAACCTCTTACGGATGATCTCGACTCCCTGCCGGTGATGGTAGAATCAAGATGGGTGATGTCTACCGGATAAGGCTTGACGGCGACCATTCTTAATCCATGCATTTCCTCATTTTCCAGATAATTGTCTACCGGCTCATAAAATTGTCTGGATTGCTTCAGTAAAATATTTGCCGCTGCAGGTTTGACCAGATAGGCGGTGCATCCAAAAGGATCTCCGATGTTTTGAACCATGTCGAAGTCGCCGTTATGCGTAATAATTGCTCTGCTGCCATGATCATGAATCGCCTGAAGTCTTAAAACATCCCAGGCGGAAATATTGTCGACTGCAAATTCAAGAGCGGCCGGAAGAATCGGTTTAATCAGAAAATCATCTTCCAGAATCAAAATCATTGTGTCTTTTAAAAGGCATTTCCGCCACGCCAGGCGGTGAGATAAGAAACAGCCGATTTCACCGTCTGTTAATGTCCAGCCCATTAATCTTTTCGCGCGCTTCCGGGAATATTCGGGAGGATCGGACATAAGCTTTCTGCCATCGACGGCATCGAGAAATTCCCACGAGATGTAAGGACAGTCAGACAACTGCGCATGGACCATTTCCCTGCGCTCATTGGATTGCGTAAGAGAAATAACTTCTGCGTGAATGATTTTTTCTGTCATATATTTCATCGCCCGTATGAATGCAACTGCCGATTCTTCACTGGCGCAGGGAATCCTAGAAAACTCAGACTAGACTGTCAATATAATATTGCTACTAAAATATGGCGGGGATTACGGCAAAGTGATGGATGTTATTAAAAACGAATCATGCCCGGAATCGTTCCCATCTGCATCTGTCATCGCGGGCCTCGTTATTTGCCGGACAGTGAATAGCGAAAAAAAGACTGCCGGCGATGCCCGCAAGGCCTGCGGCCCAAAACACGCTGCCCAACCCCAGAGCGTCCATCAGCAAACCGGCAGCCAGCGGACCCATAAAGAATCCGATATTCATCAGCGTGTGTGCAATTCCCATGGTTTGTCCCAAACCATATTTTCTTCCTTTATCAATCAACATGGCTGAACTGGCGGGCAAAGACAATGTGCTGAAGAAAGCCTGCGCAACCGTGAGCGCAATAATCTGCCAGGAGTCATGCGCCATCGGAAGCACAAGGATAAGAATGCCGCTCAGTAAACCGCCGGTGGTGATTAATATTTTGCGATCCCATCGATCCGAGAGTTTTCCCATCCAACCGAGCAGAACGGCCGTTGTAACGGAACCGGCGGCGGCGCAGATTCCTATTTCAATATAACTGGCTTGAAATCTCGTGCGAAGCAGTAAAGGTAAAAAAATAGGCAGAACGACGATGCCGAAGGACCGTGTAAATAGAAATACGAAAAGGCCCTGTAGCGTCTGATTCCGGAAAATATTCATTTCATATCGAACGGAGGAGCGCAGATTCGGCTGCGACGGCTCAAGCGATTCAACGGCAATCGCGGCAATAAAAAGCGCCGCCAGACACAGGATAAACAAAATCAGAAACATGGCACGGTAGCCCAGGGAGTCGCCGATGATGCCGCCGATAATGGGGCCGATGCCCAGGGCGGCATAAAAAGAAACGTCAAAAGCGCCCATGGCCGATCCTTCGCGATGTTCAGGTGAAATATCCCCCACAAAAGCCTGTGCAATCGGGCGGACCATGGCGGTTGCCGCTCCCTGAATAAACCGCAGAAACAGAATGAGCAGGATGTTTTCAGGCAGCAGGAAAAAGAGGAAAGCAATGCATGTATGCAGGGCAAGACCGCAGAGAATGAATGTCCTTCGATTGATAAAGTCAGACCATCGGCAAAGAAACGGTGTGAAAATCATTTTGGCCAGAAAAAAGCCGGAGAAAACCAGCGCAATTCCAATCCCCTGACCCGTGATCGTTTTCATATAAATCGGAAAGAACGGATTGACGACGGCAAAGCCCAGCGTAACGGCAAAGACGACCACAAAAAGCGCATTAAAAATTTGTCTTTTCTGCTGGCGGGTCATGGACTTCCTCCGGTGGAGAGAGTGCTGGCGAACCGCCGCCGGAGAGGCCGTTTATCCGGGTCTCTCCGACAGTGGAAAAAGGTCATTTTACTTTTTGCTATACTTCAACGCGTTTTCACCCGCGATGCGGCCGGAGTTGAGGGCAAATCCCAGCGTGCTGCCGGCCATCATCAGATCATACGTGTCGCCGTAAAGGCCGCCGGCATCGGACCCCGCCACATACAGGCCGGGAATCACATTGCTATCATCATCCACGGCTTCAATTTTTTCATTGATCTTCACACCGCCCAGGGTTCCCAGGCTGCGTGGTTGAATCTTGACCGCATAGAAAGGAGCGCGGCTGATCGGCCTTAAAAGCGAAGGGTCTTTTCCGAACAGGGAATCTTTATGCATAGCGGCATACTTGTTGTTCTCCTCGATGGCCGCTTTGAACACCCTGGAGTCCATGCCTGTTTGTTTGGCCAGATCATCAATGGAATCGGCAACGAATACATAGCCTCGTTTACTGTCCAGTTCCTTTCGAAATTCTTCGTCAAATTTGGTGGTCTTGGACCAGGCCGGCATATACTGGCCGCCGGCGGGTATAGGAATTCCCACCGTCTTGTATGACTCAAGCAGCGCAGCGTCGAAAATGGAATACGCAACGCCTCCGGCTTTGATGCCCGCGTTGCCGGCCCACGGCCAGTTGGTGCTCAGGGATTCATCCATAAAGCGCCTTCCTTTCTTGTCCACAAAAAGAACCGGCTGGGAATAAACCGCATTCAGGTGCGATGCCAGACCGTATCCGGGAACACCCAGACGATAGGTCTGCATGATGCCCATCCCTTCCTTTGCCGCACCGGCCGACCAGGCCATCTGGATGCCGTCGCCGGTCTTCCCGATATTGCCGAGAAACTGAATATCCGGGAAAATGGGATAGTATTTTTTGAGCATTTCTTTGTTGTTGGCGTAGCCGCCCGTTGCCACGACAACCGCTTTGGCGTTGATGCGGATCGTTTCACCCGCTTTATTGGAGGCGATCACGCCCACCACCTTGCCGTTTTCCTTCATGAGGCTTTTAGCCGGCGTTTCCAGAAGCACCTGACCTCCGGCTGCCTGGTACTTCTCATGCAAAATCTTCATCAGGTTTTTCCCGAGCCCGGAAACAACATGCCATGTCAAAGGGCCGCCCGGATTCGTTGCGCCGACAAAATCAAATTTGACGCCCTGAGCCATGAGCCAGTCGATCGTCTCGGGGGATTTGTCCACGAACGCCCGGATCAAACGAGGATTGGCCAACCAGTGGCTGTATTCAATCATGTACTTGAACGCATAATCCTTCGTTACCAGGATTCCCACTCTGGCTTGAGGTTTGCTTTCCACGGCAAACGGTCCTTCTGCGAAATTACTGGTTCCGCCTGTTGTTTTCTGTTTTTCCAGCATGATGACTTTGGCTCCGCCCAGCGCCGCCTCCAGCCCGGCGGCTGTGCCGGCGGCGCCGGAACCGATAATAACAATGTCTGCATTCATCACTTTTTCAGCATACGACGGGACTGTAAAAAACATCATCAGCACCACCAGCGCAGACATCCTGATCCAGTTTTTTTTCATAAGATCCTCCTTTTTTATGTTTTATAAAGTATGCGGCAACCTCTTTCGGTGCATTCATAGAAACCTGCTGCCCCCTTGTATTCAGGTTTATCAGCCTGACAAACACCGCGGACGTTTCAATATTTAGCGATAACCATGCCATTTGAATAATCGAGTTATTCCAATATGATATTTTAAATCCCCGGATATAACCTGCAGAAAGTGGTAATTTATTATCTTATATGGTAAAAATTAATCAGAATTATCAAATAGAATAAAATCAAAAGGCGGGATAGCCAATGATCAACGATATTGAGTTTTTTCATCAGGCGACACTCTGCATCTGCAGCAGCCTCAATGCAGATGAAGTGGCTCAACACTGTCTGGATTATTTTCAAGGAATCTTTCCGCTGGATGGCCTGATGATGAACCGTTACGACGCCGAGGCAAAGGAACTCCATATCCTTGCTTTAAAATCGAATATCCCGATCAACAGCGCCGTTAAATCCATCTACATTCCCCGGGAAGGTCAGACAGCCTTTCATTCCAGTAAAAGGCGAATAGCTCTTATGCGACGGCCGCAAGACAATCCCGTTACAAGCGCTATCTGGCAGGCACTCGGACAGAAATCCGTTTCGAGCCTGGTGCTGTATTTATGGTTCAATGGAAGCCGGATCGGCCAGATCGAGCTTTTTGCCCGAGGACAGGGCAAATTCGGAGAGGAGCATGCGCGCCTGCTGGAGCTTTTGCATGATCCCTTTGCCGTGGCCGTCGCCAACAATATTCAATACCGGGAAGTATTGGCGCTCAAGGAGTTATTGGCCGATGACAATCGTTTGTTGAGGCAGGCCTTGCATGCGGCGTCCACAACCGAAATGATCGGCGCTGACGGCGGTCTGAAAAATGTTATGGAAGCCGTAAACCAGGTGGCGCCGTTGAAAAGCCATGTATTGCTGCTCGGCGAAACCGGAGTCGGCAAGGAGATGGTTGCCAACGCCATTCACTTTTTGTCGCCCCGCAAAGACGGCCCTTTTGTCAAAATTAACTGCGGGGCCATCCCGGAAAGTCTTATTGACAGCGAACTTTTCGGCCATGAAAAAGGCGCTTTTACGGGGGCGCTGGCCCGCAAAATCGGCCGCTTCGAACGCGCGCATCGCGGCTCGATCTTTCTGGATGAAGTGGGAGATTTGCCGCCGGCCGTTCAGGTCAGGCTTTTGCGCGTTCTTCAGGAAAAAGAAATCGAACGCGTCGGAGGCACTGCGCCGGTTAAAGTGGACGTCCGAATCATCGCCGCAACCAATAAAGACCTGGAAACCCTGGTCCGGCAGGGAAGGTTTCGAGAAGATATCTGGTTTCGCCTGAATGTATTTCCTATTCTGGTTCCGCCTCTTCGGCATCGAAAATCCGATATCCCGGAACTGGTCCATCATTTCATCGTTCGGAAAAGCAGAGAAATGAACTTCAATTTCACACCGGTGCCGGAGCCCGGCGCGATCGAACGTCTTCAGGCCCGTGATTGGCCGGGCAATGTCCGTGAACTGGAAAACATTGTCGAACGCGCTTTGATCAGGATGAGAACCTCCAAACCGCACAAAGCCATTATCTTTGAAGAACTGCCTGCAAACCGGCCTTTTGAAGAAGCATTACCTTCGTCGTCCGGTGTTCCCCTGCCGCTCGACACGGCGATGAAAAACCACATCCTGTCGGCGCTGGACAAAACCGCCGGCAGGATTTCCGGCCCCCGAGGAGCCGCAAAACTTCTCGGGATCAACCCCAACACGCTGCGCAACCGCATGCGGAAACTGGGCATCCCTTTTAAATGAAGAGGGATCTTTCATTCCACATGAACAACCACTCTGCCGTCTTCAAAGATATCGATCTTCCACCCCTGCCCGACGCAAGCGAGAAATTCCTTTCCTAAATGATCTATGGTCACGATGCGGTTGCCGTTCCACACATCGGCCAGAACAACGCCCGCCGCAGCCAGGGAGTCGATGGCTTCGGAAAAAAGCATGGCCGCGGGTGCAGCTCCCAGAGACGCAACGGTTTGCAGAATCATGCCGCCGGTGGTGGAGCCGATGGTCTGGGGCAAACACAGAATCTTTCCCGTCAGGACCCTGCCGAACAGATCCGTGTTGTTTTGATCGGAACATTTCATGATTTTCTTATTGGCCATCGTGTCCTTCTGAAACGACGCCAGGATGTTGAAGCCTCCATGGGACACTGCCGCCTCGCCGGATAAACGGCCGGGCATCACCGCTCGGCCTTTGAATTCTCTGATTTTATCAGCCATGGATTCCTCCTCTTACCGCAATCTTCGTCACTTCGTCATCGGTAAAATAGCGCGCTGTCGTATACGTCCGCAGTTTGTTTGAATTGGTGATCACCGCTTTTTTACTGCACAGGGGATTGTTCATATACATCAGCGGACAGATTGACGTAAGCCGCGCGCCGACAGCCGTCAGACGCGAGTAGGCCTCTTGATCCTTCCGGAAAGCGGCGGCAACACCGGGAGCGGCCGTCATAATGGTAGTGACGGCCAGCTTTTTGGTTCCGAATGATGCAAGCGCCGACTCGAACCGCTCCAGCCAGTCATAAATTTGCCGGAGACTCAGGTGAGGGCAGCCGATGAAACAAATCTTCGGTTTGGCCGACGGGTTTTTCCACATGACCGGATACGAGTCGTATACTTTCTTCAACTCGGCGTCGTCGATAACATAAGTGCGATGCCCCTGTTTCAACAAGCCGCGTGACGATTCAACGGCTTCAGGCGTCAGCCCTTCCACATGATACAGTCCGACCGCGCCGTTGCTGGCCGAAGCTGCACCCATATCCTTCAGATAATCCCTGGCGCGCGAATTTAGTTCATTGCCCAGAAAAGCGTCAAGTCCGCTGATGAACGGAACATCTTCCATCACCTTCAGGCCGATCGCGCTGCCCAGGATCTGAGCCTCCGGCAGGCATTTTGTTTTAACTTCAATGAGCCAGTCAGCCTTGCGGCCTTCATCGGTCATCAGGCCGAACACGGGGGCGCGTCCCGTGATGCCGCAAAGCAGTTCCAGCACGCCGGAGTTGCGGTTGGTGCGGGCGCCCAGAACGGAATTGGCATAAACAACCGCGGACGATTCGGCCCAGGCCAGATGCTGACCTTTGCGTGGAATATTTCCCACTTCATCCATGTAGCAGGTGCAGGTAAAAGACTGGTCATCTTTGAGACCGACCTTGCTCAACTGCTCCTCGTATTGCGCCTGCTTTCCATACATGATTTTTTTGAAAATGAATTTTTCAAGAATGTTGGCCGGAACATTTTTAAAATCCATCGGACGGGGGTCAACGGTGAACGGATAGGCTGTTTTTAATTTGGCGTCAATTAATTCATCCACAATGGCAAAAACCGGCTTGAGAAGCGGGATGCCGAAGGATGTGACCAGATGAACGCTTCCCTCAACGGGCGCAAGCCTTTCGGCGCCGAAAATCTGACCGTAAAGTACGACGGATTGCAGCGCCTTGCGCAGCGTCTCACCCTGTTTACCCTCCAGAATGGCTCTCTCTTCGCCGGTTAATTGCATGGCGTACTCTTTTTGCATGAAGAGACCTCCTTTTCTAAACGATGCTTCCATCGTCTAACCAATATTTAAAATAACGGGTTGCAGATCAAAACCGGGAGCGTTCAGAAAACAAAAACCGGAAAAAATCAGATACAGCTTGCTGGGTCTGACGATCTTAAACTGTGAGTATTATTACATCCGGAGGAAACAGGGTCAAATGCTTTTTTTACCTTCCACTTTTCCGGCTGAAGCTGCTCCATTGACGTCAATTGCATGATGGCCCGGCCCTCCTATTCACTCAGAAGCATGATGTTATTGACATGAACGGCCGCCCTCCCTATACTCCCGGCATGCAGAAGGATATAAAGAGCGGACAAAACACGACGTCCTACCCCATCGACGAGATCCTCCCGGAATTAAAAGCGGCCATCCGGGAGCATTCCGCCGTAGTCCTTTCGGCTCCGCCCGGTTCAGGAAAAACCACACGAGTCCCTCTGGCGCTTCTGGATAGCATCGATCCGCAGGCAGGACGAATTCTCATGCTGGAACCCCGGAGGATTGCCGCCGTCTCCGCCGCCCGGTGGATGGCGAAAACGCTGGGCGAAGATATCGGGCAAACGTTGGGTTATTCCATCCGGTTTGACTCCCGCGTCTCGAAGCAAACCCGCATTGAAGTAATGACGGAGGGAATTTTAACAAGGCGCATTCTGGCCCATCCCGATCTTGCGGGCGTCGCCATGGTTATTTTTGACGAGTTCCATGAGCGGAGTCTTCAGGCGGACCTGGCGCTTGCTCTGTGTCTCGATATCCGCCGCGCGCTGCGGGAAGATCTGAAGATTCTTGTGATGTCCGCCACTCTCGATAGCGGGCCGGTTTCCACCCTGCTCGACGGAGCGCCCGTCATTTCATCGCAGGGTCAAGCCTACCCGGTGGAGGAGCGCTACTGCGGGGACAACCGGGAGCAATCCGTGACATCTCGCATGCCCGATGTTGTCCGGAGAGCGCTTCGGGAGACGCAAGGAGACATCCTCGTCTTTCTGCCGGGAGCCGGGGAAATTCGAGCCGTGAGCGACGCTCTTGCCGAAACGCTCAAAGACAGGTTGACAGAGGACATTTCGCTTCATCCTCTTTACGGCGATCTGCCGTTTGACCAGCAGGAGCGGGCGATTCTTCCGTCATCTGAGAGAAAGATTGTCCTGGCCACAAACATCGCGGAAACCAGTCTGACTATTGAAGGCGTCCGTGTGGTGATTGACGGCGGATTGACCCGGAGGCTTCAGTACGATCCTGCAACCGGTATGAACCGCCTGATCACCGTCAGCGTTTCGCAGGCGTCAGCCCGTCAGCGCCAGGGCCGCGCGGGCCGCCTGGGACCCGGCGTGTGCTATCGGCTTTACAGCTCGCATACATTTCAATCCCTGGTTCCCTTTGCACCGCCGGAAATCGCCATTTCCGACCTTTCGCCTCTGGTTTTGGATCTGGCCGCCTGGGGCGTCAAAGACCCGGGACTGCTTTCCTGGCTCGATCCGCCACCGCCTGCGGCCTGGCGTGTGGCACAGGAACTGCTCAAAAGTTTGAGCGCTCTGGATGCAAAAGGTTCCATTACGCCGGCAGGCGTTTCCATGTCCCGCCTGCCGCTCCATCCACGCCTCGCCTGCCTGCTTTTGAAAGCGGCCGGGCTTGGCTGCCCGTTCCTCGGTACGGATCTGGCGGCTCTCCTGTCCGAACGGGACATTCTGCGCTCTTCCCGGTCTTCATTTCCCCCTGCAACCGGCGGGTTTGATCTCAGCGAACGCCTCGGACTCCTGCAGCAATGGCGCAAGGATAAGAGACTCTCCGGACAGGCCGACGCTTTTGCCTTGCGGACGGTGGATGCGACATCGCAGCAGCTCCTGCGTCTGGTGGGCAAAACGGGTGACGCCTCCGGGGAAACAACCATCGGCATGATTCCGCGTCTCCTTCTTTCCGCCTTTCCCGACCGAATCGCGAAACGGCGCGAAGACGACAACAGCAGATATGTTTTGCGGCAGGGAAGAGGGGTGAGACTTTCCGCAAAGAATCTCCATACCGGAAGTCCCTATATCGTCGCCGCGGTAGTGGACAAAGGCGAAAAGGCGGAAGGTACTGTACATCTGGCCGAACCGCTGACGGAAGAGCTGATCCGCGAAGCCCTGAGCGATCAGATCGAAATCCTGCGGCGCGTCTATTGGGACAGGCAGGAAGATCGCATTGTCGCCACCGTGGACGAATGCTTGGGGGCCATTCCGCTTTCGGTCAAACCGGTAACGCCATCAAACGAGGAAGTCGCATCCGTCCTTTGTGAAGCCCTCCGGTCCGGGACCGTCAAGATTTCCTTCAGCCGGGAGGTCCGTACTATTCAAGCCCGCGTGCGCCTGATGAAAGAAACCTTTCCTGAAGAGAACTGGCCGGACGTCTCCATGGATACGCTTCTGGCGACACCGGAAGAGTGGCTTTTACCCTGGCTTTCCGGCATCCGCAGCAAAGAGAAGCTGGCCGCCCTGAACATCGGGCCTGCGCTCACCGAGATGCTTTCGTGGGAGCAGCGGCGTTTGCTTTCCGAGCGCGCTCCCGCAGCCATTGCCGTCCCGAGCGGGCAAAACATCGCGATTGATTATGCCTCCGGCGACATCCCGGTCCTGGCCGTCAAACTCCAGGAGATGTTCGGACTGGCCGACACTCCGGTTATAGCCGGCGGACGAGTCAAACTGCTTCTCCATCTTCTGTCGCCCGCCCGCCGGCCCGTACAGATCACGCAGGATCTCCGCCAGTTCTGGAACACCATCTACCCGCAGGTGAAAAAAGAGCTGAAGGGCCGCTACCCGAAGCACCCCTGGCCCGACGACCCCTGGAGCGCCCCGCCGACTCGAAAGACCAAAAGCCGCAGCGGATGAAAAGCCAAATGTGTTTCCGATAGTTATTAAGCGTCTCATCCTCGCCCGCATGTCGCAAAAAACAGGATCCTGTCCGAGGTTCAGAAAATATATTGACAATATATTTCACATATGAAATAAAATAGTTCACATATGAAATAAACGGGAGGGAACGCGATGGCGGATCGCAGGCTTTATTATAAATTGAATCAGGCGCAGCATGTGCTTTCTAAAAAGGTCGATGCCGAGCTGGACGAGGCTCTGGGCATTAAAACCGTACAGCTTGGGACCGTGTTTTATCTGCTGCAGCACGACGGGTGCATGCTCAAGGAGCTCAGCGCCGGTCTGGGGCTCAATAACTCCGCCGTGACAACGCTGGCCGCCCGGATGGAGGACGGAGGGCTTCTGCGACGGGAGGCCTGCTCCGTCGACGGACGATCTTACCGTGTCTATCTGACGAAAAAGGCAAAATCCATCGGGCAAAAGGCCATCCCTTTCGCCCGGGACTTGAATGCCCGTCTGGCCAAGGGATTCAGCGATGAAGAAATTGATGTGGTCGTCCGTTTTCTGGACTCCATCACAGCGCAGGCAAAGGGAAACTGGAAGAAGTAAACGTCAGGACGTTTTCGTTTTTATCGTCTTCAAAATTTAATTTTACAGGAGGATATGATGAGCATCGCGTATGAAACCTACCAATCCATCGGAAAAGAAGAATACGGCAAAATAGTTTGCGACCTGGCGCCCTATTTCGGCTCCATCGATCCGCAGTTCGTGGAGATGAAACCGGGCTATGTGGAAGTTCTCATGAAGAATCGCAAGGAAATTCAAAACCACCTGGGGTCCATTCACGCCGCCGCCATGTGCAACGTAGCGGAACTCGCAGGCGGCACACTAACGGAAATCTCTCTTCCCGAGGGGAAGCGCTGGATTCCCTGCGCCATGAATGTCCAGTATCTGACCAAAGCCAAAACAGACCTGAGGGCCGTAGCCGACGGCTCGGGCATTGACTGGACGAAACCGGGGCCGCTGACCGTTGCGGTGGATTTGTTCGACGCCGGCAACACCAGAGTATTTGCCGCTCAGATCATCATGAACATCAAGGAAGCGCATTGAAGGCATCGGGCTCCGCACCAGCGGCAATGAGCCGGACACCGCGGCGCGGCGCGCGCCCATCAGGATGAATCGTCCATGCTGAAGAAAACACCTTTTGATACCTTGCGGCATGAAATTGCTTCGGAGAAGTTTGCCGCGCTCCGCAGAATCTCCGAACATCTTTCACAGACGCTCAAGGATCTTGAGACTCTGGAATACCGTCTTTGCAAAGCCGTTGAACAGAACGTTCCTTCGACGGAGATTAACATCATGATCGAGGCTTTCAACGACCTGCGGGAAGACGCTAAAGAGTGGCGTCAGTATCTCATTGTAACCCGGGAAGCTTCCGGATTCTTTTCATCCGGCTCGCCGGCGGAGATCTTCAAAATTCCGCCGTGTAAAGATCCTGTTGCTGCAGACAGTATGTCATTGCCGGGCGGCGCCGGGCGTCAACCGCCGGAAGATGGTCAGGATCAACCAGGGAAGAACAACGAAACCAATGCGTCCCACAGGCGCTCCGCTGGAATCAGACGCCGGCGTTGATGGCCTTTTTAAACAGGTGAAGAATCTCTTTCGATGGCCGGGAATCCAGCAAAGAGACCATAATAATGCCGAGCGTACTGAACACCACGCCGGGGATAATCTCATACATGCCCCAGAAGCCGCCCAGAGGTGACATAAAATTTTTCCAGACGATGGTGGTGATGCCTCCGACAATCAGACCGGCTAAGGCCCCATTACGCGTCATTCTCGGCCAATAGAGTGACAGGGCTATCAGTGGACCAAAAGCCGCCCCCAGGCCACCCCAGGCGTAGGCCACAATCTTGAGCACGCTGCTATTGGGATCACTGGCCACAACAACAGCAATCAGCATCACACCAATCACGGATGCCCGATTGATTTTAACCAGTGTCTTATCCTCTAATTTCTTTGTTTTCTCCGGGCAAAATACTCTTAAGATATCTTCAACGAATGAAGACGACGTCACCAGTAACTGCGATGCCGCCGTACTTTGAGCTGCGGCCAGAATGGCAGCCAGCATAAACCCGCCGATAAAGGGATTCATGGTGGCATTGATCAATAATATAAAAATTCTCTCGGGCTCAAATCCCTGGTAGGCGCCGAAACGTTTGACAAAGAATATCCCGACCAGTCCAACAGCGATCGCCATGGCCATACTGACAAATGTCCAGGTCACCGCGATAATCGTGGCCTTCTTCAACATTCTGGATTGATCGATTCCCATAAAGCGCACCAGGATATGCGGCTGACCAAAATATCCAAGCCCCCAGGCCAGAAGCGAAACAATGGCCAGACCGCCCATCAGTGTGCCATCAGCTTTGGAAAAAAAATGAAAATAAGAGGATGAAACTTCCGATGAGAGCCACGCGGCTGCAGACGGAAGACCTCCGCCTCCGTCATACCCGAGACCCAATATGTACCCCAGGCCCAGGGCCTTTAAGGCCACCAGCGGAACAATAATTAAGGCGAAAAACATCAGCATTCCCTGAAAAAAATCAGTCCAGCAAACGGCCAGATATCCTCCGAGGAAAATATAAAAAGTCAAAGAAAGCGCCATCAGCAACAATCCGCTCCAGTAGGGAAAGCCTAGAATCGTTTCAAACAATTTGGCGCCGGCAACAAATTGAGCGGAAATGTAAATGGTAAAAAAGAATATGACGAAAAAAGACGAAAGCAGCCGAAGACTCTTGGTCTTATCCTCAAAGCGGCGTTCAAAATATTCGGAAAGCGTTAAGGCATTGCCTGTCACCTCAGTAAAATTGCGCAATCGCCTGGCTACAAACACCCAGTTTAAACAGGAGCCGATCACAAGCCCCAGAGCGCACCAGAAGGGTTCCGACAGACCGGTGGCAAAAGCCAAACCCGGCAACCCCATCAAAAGCCATCCGCTCATATCGGAGGCGTATGCGCTCATGGCCGTGACCCATGCCCCCAGAGTCCTGCCACCCAGCACATAATCGCTCAACGTGCGGGTTCGATAAAAGAAATAAATCCCGATACCCAACATAAACAGCAGATAGATAAAAAAACTGAAATAAGTCCAGGCGCTAACTTTGAGCATGAAAACCTCTGGCAAATCAAGGAACTTAAAATCGCCATACTTTTACCAACTCCCGGAATTCCTGTCAATCAATAGACCTTTTCTCTCCTTTATTCTTCCGGCATTCCCATCCTGATATCTTGACCATGCTGCAACTTCTCGGAATAATATCCTCTTGTATATCGATTAAATTGCAAATATAATAACCGAAAGATCAACAAATCATTCGCCATCCATGCCCGGTTCTGATTATCCGACTGTTAACACTGAGTCCTGCACCGTACTCTTTGTCGCCGGAAATCAGTGGCTCCTGTTGATCTTCAAAGCAGCCGGTCTCTTTGTTAGGTTTTCTCGACACATCGTAAATAGTGGTTGGATCGTTCAGTGGAAGGAGGTTGGTTATGCCTGGCATGGACGCAAAGATCATTCAAAATCTTATGGAGCGAATCGCGGCTTTCCAAAAGATCCTCGATCCGGCAAGTGATGAAGAGCAAATCACGAAAAAGAGCATCCATTATGGCGATGTGCTCAAGGAAATACCGCGCACCGCAGACGGAACGATTGAAAATAAGCAATGGGATGCATTAGGTCAGGAAACACAAAGAGAGCTGCACGCCAGTCTGAATATCGTTTTTGAAGATTTGAAGGCGGCTGCCGGCCCGGGAGCGTCAAAACAGCCCTGCGATTGGGGAGCTGCACTGATCGCAACGTCGATTCTTTTGCCCGGCGTGGCGACATTCTTCACACTGATTATTATGCTCGTTTTTCCCGGCGCAACGACACCCTTCATGTTGTTGTGTCTGCACTTTGAATGGTCGCCCGATTATTCCCCCCTGCTGGGCATTTTGGCCGCGTGTATCGTGTGGCCTGCACTGGCCGCATTGTATTTTAAGTTTACCGACGCAGAACATGCCTTTCCCACCAGCTTTGATGAACTTATCCCGCGGTTGGACGAACTGGAAATTGATCTTAAATGCTTTGCAGACTCTTCGAAAAATCCCCGTATCAACAACGCATACTTCGAGGCTCTGAAAGAATATATCGAAATCAAAAAAGAGCTTACCCAAAAAGGGCATGCCTGGATATTGGCAACGGGATACAGTAAAGTATGGAGACGATTGTACAATGCAGAAGAAGCGATGATCGAAGTTGCGCCGCAGAAAAAAGCGCTGGAGGGCGCATATTACGACGAGGCTCGTCTCGAAGGGTCCGATATCAAGAACCGGGATGATCTGCTTGCCAAGCTCCGAAAAGCCGTTGTCTCCATGGACCCGAGCGCCCATAAATACCTCAAGTCAACGGCTGCGGTTGCGCCTCCTCCGGCTCTGGCTATTGGCACAACAACCTTGTCCGGCGGAAAAGTCGCAGTAGAGTATTTCACGTCGCTACTGGCGACCGGTGGAGTGCCGCCCTACAAATGGGCCGTGATCGGGGGGTCGGTCCCGGATGGATTGATCCTCAGCCCTCAGGGTGCGCTGCGCGGGACACCGACGAGTGACGGGCGGGGCCATTTTACCATTCAGGTCACAGACAGCGCGGGAATGGCGCTGGAAAAATATTTTGATTTGATGATCAGCCCGCATGCGGCAACACCGTCACCCCTGACATTCAACACCACGTCGCCATTACCGGAAGGCACAGTTGATGATGAATACAACGAGACGCTGTTTGCCACCGGAGGAACACCCCCTTATCAATGGAGATTCATGGACCCCCGTCCTGACGGCCTGGATTTGAGCAGCGAGGGCTTGCTGCACGGCAGACCCGCAAAAGACAATATTTTCAGGTTTTCCGTGGAGGTCGCTGACAGCAACGGCAAGAACCCGATACAAAGGGAATTCACACTGCACATCAAGCCGTCCGGAGCGACCGCCGAAATGCCCGCGGACACTTCCGCATCAGAAATGTTGGCGCGCACTGTGTTGCGTCACGTAAGGAACTCCATCAACGAATACCGTAATACACGGTGGAACGGTCTGATTTTGGCCCGCAACCGACTGCTGGCAACTTTCATGTTAACGGGAACAATCGTCTTCTCGCTGCTTACGATTGCCATCATGTCCGGCGCCGGGAAGTCTGCGATTGTAGCCGCAGCGATCTTCTATCTGGTCGGCGGGACGGCAGGGCTATGCAACCGGCTGCGCAATGAGTCGAATGTGGAGATGGCAATCCCGGATTACGGGTTGTCGGCGGCCCGCCTGATTACACTCCCGCTGTTCAGCGGTCTGGCCGCAATGGGCGGCCTGGTGTTTGTTGCCTACTTACCCTATGCAACACCTGTTTTTGCACCGGACTTGTCAAACCTGCCCGTCGCCGGCATAACAGAGACAGCCGCTGTCAAAGAGCCGGCGGCTCCATCAGAAAAAGCCGCTGCAAAAACCACCCCGGACAAGGCAGCCACGAAAACCGCCGCTCAAAAAGCCGCTAACAAAACTCCCGTAGCGCCTCCATCAGAAAAAGCCCTTGCGAAGACTGCCGCTGACAAAGCACCAATGCAAAGAGCTCCAAAACTGAAAGAGATTTTCAATTTTGAAACTAATCTGATTGGCATTTTTGTAGCCCTGGTTTTCGGCATGATGCCGGGGTTGCTGTTTGAGCGTTTGCAGCAACAGGCCGATCGTTACAAGACCGATCTGAAGAGCAGCAAGGCATCGGAGGGAACATAGAAACCCTGGATGTGTTGCCGCCTGAGCAATAATATCATCACTAATAAGCAGAAAGGAGATGCCGCATGCTTCCATCAAAATCTTCGCGAATCTACCCGTGTCGTCTGTTTGCCCTCCTCGTTCTTTCCTGGATAATGCTCCTGAGCACAGTAGGGTGCAGTCTGCGTTACGCCGGGGCGCCGACGCCAAGCTATAACGTCGATGACGACCTCGCTCAATTGGCCGATCAATTCACGGTTTCATCATCGGTAAGTGAATATTACAAAATTGCATCACCCACCCAGAAAGACCGCAATAAAGTAATATCCGGGCGCATGGTGATGATCGATATACAATATCTTAAATGGCTGCGGACGATGACGGCGGATCAGCAACTCCTCAATACATCCACGGATGCGCTCATTATGTCCCTCAGCCTGGCGGCCATGATCACGGGAGGCGATACGGCAAAAGCGGTGCTCTCGGCTCTTGCAGCGGGTGTCACGGGAGTAAAGACGTCCATTGATAAACATTATTATTATGACAAGACCATGCCGGCTTTGGCCTCAGCCATGAACGCTCAGCGCAAAACCGTTTTAGTGGCCATTATCAGCGGCATGAATAAACCACTTGAAAATTATTCTTTCGAGCAAGGCCTGTCGGATCTGAATGACTATTACCAGGCAGGCACGCTTATGGGCGCCGTGACGGCAATTCAGGCGGATGCCGGAGTTAAAGCACAGGCTGCCAGTGAAGAAATTAAAAGACTGATCAAGCCGACTTCCGGGGAGAAACAGGCGGTCGCTAAAGTAAAAAATATCATAGCAAAGATTAACAATGCCTTGCCCGATTCGGACAAAGCAATACTTTACAGCGCTCTGGCCTCTCTTGGCATAGATGAGGAATCGAGATATGCAGAGTTTCTGGACAGCAAAATCTCTTATGAAAACCGGACGACCGTGAATCTTGTTACCTTTGAGCTATATGATGATACGACGGAACCCAAAAAAATAATTCTGCTGAAAAAGGATATCACCCCGCCGGGGGCGGAGAAGCCTTTCTGGGAGGGAATCATGGTGGCGGCAAACGCGCTTGTTGTTGTATCCGCCTATCGGGAAAGTTAGCTCCGGGAGCCGCAATCCGCCGCTCAGATTTCACCGCCGTGCGGGCAGAAAGCTTCTTGTCGTCTTCTTTTCTTTTGAATTGCCTTGACAGGGAGACCGGTGTTACTTATACTGCGTTCCTGAAAATGTCAATGTCTCTCGATGACTTCGGAACGGCGGAAAACGTGTCTCATCCGGCAGTACCTGTATATTTCACAACGGTAAACGTCTTCAATTTTAACGCTCAGCAAATCAGCCTGCAACGATATCGATCCGTTGCAATCGGTTTTTATAAAAGAAAATATTTTCTGAGGGAGAGGTAACGGCTGCAGGCCGGTATCAACAATAAATGGGAGGAGAATTACAAGATGGATTTAAGAGAGCGATTCATTGAAACAAACGGCGTCAAACTTCATGTCATGGAATCAGGCCCGGCGGACGGGCCCATGATTTTGTTCCTCCATGGTTTTCCCGAATTCTGGTATGCCTGGCGCAAACAGATCGGTTATTTTGCCGAAAGAGGCTACCTGGTGGTTGTTCCCGATCAGCGCGGGTACAATCTCAGTGAAAAGCCCAAAGGCATTCCATCTTACAAAATCGATGAACTGGCAAAAGACGCGATAGGCCTCATTGACTTCTACAAGCGGGACAAAATTTTTCTGGTTGGCCATGACTGGGGAGGCGCCGTTTCCTGGTGGATATCCATAAAATATCCTCAGCGCATTCAGCGGGTCGTCATTATGAATGTTCCTCATACGCTCGTTTTTCGAAAACACCTGTTCGGCACCCAAAAGCAAATGGAAAAAAGCTGGTACATTTTCTATTTCCAGATTCCGGGCGCCGTCGAAGCCTTTGCCTCCGCCAATAATTATCAATGGCCGATCGATTTGATCGTCGAGAGCGGCAGGCCCGGCGCGTTCCAGCCGGAAGAGCTGGAAAAATACCGGGAAGCTTTCAAACAGCCCGATGCTTTTTCATCCATGGTGAACTGGTACCGCGCGGCGCTTCAGGCGCCTTCCGAACAGCCGGCGGACTTCCGGGTCAAGATGCCGGTTCTCGTGCTCTGGGGCGTTAACGACATCGCTCAAATACCTCAGTCGCCCGACGAGTCCATGGCTTACTGCGACAATGGCCGACTGGTCAAATTCGATGAATGCTCACACTGGATTCAGCATGAAGAGGCGGCAGCCATTAATCCGATGATGGAAAAATTTTTTAAAGAAGGCTGATTCAATCTGAAAAAAGATGTTCAGGCAGGATGGAAAGGACCCGCCTGTCGGGTCCTTTCGCATGCCGGCGTACGGAGACAAACAATAAAAGGAAGTTCTTATCAATATCAAAACACGTTTCTTAAGATTGTTGAGTATATTTATGGAGTCAGCTTTAAGATTTCCGCTTTTACTCTTTTCCAAAGGCATCAGGGCTGTTTATCACAAGCTGCCGATGACCGCCGAAGGAAAGTCGCAGATGAAGTCATTTGTTTA
This sequence comes from Smithellaceae bacterium, assembly GCA_963682105.1. Lineage (GTDB taxonomy): Bacteria > Desulfobacterota > Syntrophia > Syntrophales > Smithellaceae > UBA8904. Next base: position 2,909,586 of record OY821638.1, on the reverse strand, counting down.
TGAAAAATTTTCTTTTCTGGTGAAAGGAACAAAGTCTTATCAACACTGGCTGATGATGCGAACAGCCTTCGATCAACCCGAACGCAATCAAACTCAGGCAAATCAGTTTCATCGTTTGACCAAAGAAGATTTGATGAAGGTGTTGCAGCATTCGGATGATCGAAGAATGACGATTTCCGCCTTTATTCCCTATAATTTTCTGCCGCAGACGTTCGGCGGCGGATTGCGCATTATGAGTATTTACGAAAGTCTCTCCCGCGACTTCAATATTAATCTGGTGGGAGTTGTCGGATATGGCGCCGCATTTGAAAAGCGCGAAATCAACACCCGTTTGACCGTTTATCTGGTCCCCATGAGCAGGGAATATTATGAACTTCTGACGGGCGAGCAAAAAAAGGCAGGGGGATTGTTGCATGACATTCTGCTGACCGATCACTATGAAATGATACCGGCCCTGGTTGACCTGTGCAGGCAACTGGTTTCGGAAACAGATATATTCATCAGTTCCCAGCCGTACTTTTTTAAAATGATGATCGAATATTGCCGCGGCCGGGAGCTGGTTTATGATGCACAAAATGTCGATTATGATTTGAAGCAGTCCTATTTTGAAAATCCGGAAGGCAACGAAACGGCAAAGCGTTATCTGAAGATGGTGTATGATGTTGAGGCGCTCGGATGTCAAAAGTCGGGCTTCATATTGTATGTGTCCGGCGAGGACAGAAAAAACCTGTGCCGGATCTACGGGGCCGATCAGGATAAAATGGTCATGGTTCCCAACGGGATCGATGTCCATGCCTGCCATTTCATGCCCGCCCCGGAGAGATTGGAACATCGGAAAAATTCCGCCTCGGAAAAGAAACAGGTGGTCTTTGTCGGCTCCGCTCACGGACCGAATATTGAGGCGGCAGAATTTATTGTCAACGAAATGGCCGCTCAAAATGAAAATATTCAGTATACAATCATCGGCAATTTACAAAACGTCTTCAAAGATAAACCTCTCCCCTCCAATGTCCGCTTTACGGGAATGATCAGCGCTGAAGATAAAGAACGGTTTTATCAAACGGCGGATCTGGCGGTTAATCCGATGTTTTCCGGCAGTGGAACAAACCTCAAGGTTCTGGAATATGTCGCTTACGGGATACCGCTGGTGTCAACGCCTTTCGGGATGCGCGGACTGGAAGTCTTTAACGATCATATCGTCCTTGCCGATAAGGACGAATTTGCAACCGCTGTCGAGAAAGCGCTTGCGACGCCCGGGGATGTTCTGGAGCAGAACACAAGGGCGGCGAGGAAAATCTGCGAAGAGCATTTTGATAAATCCGTTATCAATGAAGCGCTGATCAACAGAATCCGCACCCTGGAAAAGACACGCCGGGAAACATGCCGGATTGCCATTGACGGTCGAATCCTCCACAGAAACATGACCGGTTCGGAACGATATATTTATGAACTGGTAAATCACATTCTGACTCATCAAAATGAGGCTTGTCGGCTCTACCTGGTGAATCATGCGGGATTAAACATCGCAAATGTATCCAATATCCCCTGTGTATCCGTTAATCAAAGAATTGATTTGTTTCACCGGACGTATCAGGTGGGCAGTTACAATGACCTGCTGGAATTATTGATCGCCCGGAAAAGTATTTTTTCCTTTCTCGATTTGATCCTGTGCAAAAATCCGGATTACTTCAGGAGCAAAGAAGAGCATCGTTCTTATGTGGAGCTGATGAGTCTGGCGTTGAACTTTGCGGATCGAATCCTTGCCATATCCGAGCACGCCAAGAAGGATGTCGTCGAAAATTTCAATATTTCCAGTGAAAAAATTGATGTGGTATATCTTGGCTTGAATTTCAATAAATTTCATAGAGTGTCCGATGGGAAAGAGCTCGATGAGTTCAGGGCCGCACATCATCTTCCTCAAAAGTTTATCCTTTACGTCGGGACGGATTACCCTCATAAAAATCTGAAAAATCTCTATGCTGCTTTTTCAAAAATTCTGAACCTGCCTCATCTGTCCGATTACTTTTTGGTGACCGCCGGGATCAATTATTACAGGCAGGGGACGGGATATCTTCAATCTGATCTGAATCGGGTCAAGGACCGGGTCATTTCCTTAGGGCATTTTGACGACGAGAAGTTGCACCTGCTGTATAATGCTGCAAGCATTTTCGTATTCCCCAGCCTGTACGAGGGATTCGGGCTGACGGTTCTGGAAGCGATGGCCTGCGGCGCTCCGGTGATTTGCTCTGACGCAACGTCTCTCCCCGAGGTCGTCGGAGACGCCGCGTACCTGGTGGACGCCAGAGATCCGGAGATTATTGCCAAAGCCATTGATGATGTGGCAACGAACAGCTCTCTGCGCAACGCTCTGATCGAAAAAGGCTTGGAAAGAGTCAAGCTTTTCACGTGGGAGAAGTGCGCAGAAGAGACCTATGCCGTTTATGAAAAGCTGCTCCATAGTGAAGATCGGGGAAGGGCCTATGATGATCAAAAGCTTAAATTGCTGCAGGGCAAAATGATCAACGGAAATTTAATCTCCCGGAGAAATGCCGACAGATGAAATTAGCGGTCTTATTTCTGGAATATGATAACGGTAAATATTCAAATGCCTTTGCACGGTTCAAAGGCTATACGGACAAGTTGCGCAAATGCGACATCAGCTATTATATTATAGATAACAACAAAGAAGGAGGGGGCTCGGCCAGGATTTCGGATACCCTGTATCGAATGGACGGCGATAATTCCGCCTGGGAATTCTCCGGCTGGCGGAAGGGCTTAACCTATCTGCAACGCCGGCATATTGATTATGACGCAGTACTGCTCGCCAATAATGCCTTTTTTGCCTACGGATGGAGCTTGCTGGAATTTGCCGACAAGATTAATCTGCCGGCCTGGCTGCTTCAGGGTCACTCTGTGATGGGGCATATCGACACAAAGGACATCTATCTGGAAGTTTTCGGTTATGATGTCAGCCGGTGGATCTGCACCAACAGCTTTTTTCTTTCCCGTCGTGCGATTGAAGACATTGGCGACATCGTTTCATTAAACAACACCGACATGGACGACATTATCAGTCCTCAGTTCCTCGGCGCCCTGGAAAAGAAGGACTGTGTCCGTTATTTTAAAGAAACCAGTCCTCTTAATGACAACTATAAGCAAATGGTCATTACGTGGCTTACCGAAGAATGGCATGGAAAATTTGAAATCCGGGAGGCAACGTGGGATTTTTTCAGAAATAAACTGCGCTCCCTGCTGAATGAATCGCTTCTGACGGCAAAAATCATAAAGTCGGGATATTCGATTGAATCTTATAAAAACTACATGGGACGGCGGCAATTGTTCTTCACGGCGATATCGAAAAAAATAAAATCTGGTGGTAAATCTATGAATTCCAATCAAGATAAAAAAACCCGTTTTTGGAATTTTCTATCATCGAAAGAAGCGATGGCCAAAAGGCAGCAAACCGATTTCAGCGGTTTGTCTTTAACGCACGAATTTCATAATTATCTTGTCACGGGTCGCCGGGATTATCATTACCTGGACTATTTTCGGGATCGGTACCTGCCTCAGGCAAAACCGGTCATAGCCAGTCTTGGGTGCGGTAACGGCCATTTGGAGAGACTGCTGGCAGAGAAATTCCTGCCGGATTACGCGGAAATCCATGGCTTTGATATCAATCCCCATTTGATCGAGTTTGCCCATCAGGAGGCAAAGAAGCAGGGATTAAAAAATCTCCGTTATTCCGTCCTGGATCTGGACAGGCCTTCCTTGAAGCCCTCTTATTACGATCTGATTATTTTTTTTCATTCGCTGCATCATGTTGAACGACTGGAGGAAGCGCTCCGGGAAGTGAAGAAAGCGCTGAAGGACAGCGGACTTCTTTTGATTGTGGATTTCATCGGCCCTACAAGATTCCAGTGGTCCGATAAACAGATATCCATCGTCCAGGACCTGCTGGATGCGATGCCGGACAAGTATAAGAGAGATTTGTCCGGTTCGGGCTCGACGCACAAAACCAAAATTACGAGACCCGACGCTGATGCCATTGCCCAGGGAGATCCCTCGGAAGCGATCAGATCCGGCGAGATCATGCCCATTGTGGAAAGGGAATTTTCTATTGTCGAAAAGAAATTTATGGGTGGAACACTGCTGAGCATCCTGCTGCATAATATCGCCGGGAATTTTGACGAACGTAATGAATCGGACCGGACCGTCATCCTGCTGATTCAAAAAATCGAAGAAATAACGTTGCGGGAATCCATCCTTGATCCGAACTACATATTTCTGGTCGCCCGAAAGGAAGCCAGCGATGAAAAAATATGAATATTACCTGAGAGATCAAAAGCTCGGATTCGAGAATGGCACGGAGATATTGAAAACGCTTTATCCCGGCAGAGTGTTGGCCGGCTGGCCGCCCATTACCTATGCGCCGGAAGAAAATGAGCAACTGCTGTCGGGGCTGAACGATTATGGGATTCCAACGGAACAGGTCGAAATTACGGCGAACGAATACGAGAATTATCTTTCCGCCGCAGGCTACCGGAAAAAATATCCCGACTATTATCCGGAAAATTTTTACGAGAAAACCTTTGAACACTTTCTCGCTTTAAAACTGCTCGATCCTCAAAAGAAAGATATCTTCATCGACATCGGCGCCGAACACTCTCCCCACGCCGAGATCTTCAGCCGTTTGAGGGGATGTCACGGTTACATGCAGGACATCATGATGAAGCCGGGCATCTCCGGAAATAAAATAGGATGCGATGCGTCGGCCATACCCGTTCGGGACAGTTTTTTTTCTTCGATTTTAGCCGCCTGCGCCATTGAGCATTTTGAAAACGACAGTGATATCCGATTTATGACGGAAGTCTCCAGAATACTGAAAACCGGCGGGCGAATCCTGATCCTGCCCCTGTATCTTCATGAGTATCCTTTCTATACCACCGATCCGGTCTCTTCCGTTCCGGGAGAAGTCCGTTTCGCCGAAGACATTAAAATTCATTGCGTTAAAGATTGGGGAAACCGGCAGGGACGTTTCTATTCACCCCGAACCCTGCATGACAGACTGATCGGACCTCATCGGCAAACCATGGACTTCAAGGTGATTCATGTAAATAATTTCCAGCGAATTCATCCTTCCGTTTATTGCCGGTTTGCCCTTCTGGGGGAAAAGAAATCATGATGAAAACGCTGAGGCGGGTTCTGACGGATTATTGGCCTTCCGGAATTCTTTCCGGCGAGGCTTATCTGGCCAGACTCCGGAGCAACCCGTTGTTTGCAAAACGGGAAATCAGCGAAAACACGGACGGGATGGCCAGAAAACTTTGCAAACACTATCAGTACTTTTCTCTGGATTATATAAAAAAAATTCTCGACCATTTCCGGACGGACGCCCTGATCAATAACCCGTTGTGCATGAGATATATCGAATCGGAATTTGCTCCGCTGAATGCGCAAATGGAGTTGCTGGGCCGGTTGAAGCAAAACGGTTTTTCCGTGAAAGACAAAACCGTTCTGGACATCGGATGTTCGAACGGTTGTTTATTGTTTGCAAGCGCCAAATTCGGAGCGGCGAAAGTCGTCGGTATTGATATCAGCGAGGACCGTCTGCAAAAAGCGCGGGAATTTCTGGGAAGCGGGCTTTTGACATCCCAAGCGGAATTATGGCTTATTGATATTTTCTCTCAGGACCTGCCTTGCGAAAAAGGCCGCTTTGACGGAATTTTTTCGACGAACGTTTTGGAACATATTCCGAGCGTGGTGGATTATTTCCGGCAGATTCAGAAATACCTGAACCCGGCGGGATTTGCCTTAACCTCCGTCTGTAATAAATACAACATCTCCAATATCCTGGCTGAACCGCATTATGGAATTCCCGGCCTGATATTGCTGGACAGGGATGAGGCCGCTGATATCTGGTATGCCGAAAGAAGCAAATTAAACAGCCATCTGGATTATGAGGTCTTCGAGTGGTTTTTGTACGACGAATATCGGTCCATGGCCCTTGAGAACAGTCTGGATATCGTTTTCCTGCTGGACAAGTACCGGCCCGATTATATCGATCACTGCCTGCGAAGTTACCGGGAAATCGCTTATCAGCAATTCAAACTGGTCAGAGATAACCTGATGCGTCTGGGTTTGGCCGCGCGCCATACCGGTCTGCTGGCCGGCGCGATAGAGAAATATTTTGACGAATACAAAAGGGATCATGCCGTCAAAGACATTCCGCCTCAGAAGAAAATTGACTTATATCTTAAGTACTACGCTTTTGTTCTTGAAATGATCACCAGACATAAAAAAACTGAGGTCATTTAAAAATTTAGCAGACGGTTTTGGTCTGATACAAATCAGAAGCTTATGGGCGTCTCCCGGCATCTTCTAACCTTACCGGAATCCCCTCGGCGGCCAGGGTGTCAAAAAAGCGGTTTTCAACCAACGGCTGATCGATGACGCGCGAAAAACAGATGGATAACGTATCGCGGTAACTGATCACACCGCATTCGATTTTAAAGCAGTGCAGATTCCCGCCGATAGTATCAAACCGCTCCACTTTGTCTCTGATGGCATCCGGCAATTCCATCGCGCCCATATTGGTGAAGTCCATGGAAGCCGTCTGGGAACCAATCTGGTCAAGGATCAGCGTAGCAATACGCTTTTTCATAAAAAGAGGCACAGCCCGGATCAGTATATTTTTTTCAACCCGGGTATGTTCACTCATCTGAGCGTTGAGGTTTTTTTCCGTCAGCATCCATTTGCATTGATGATGAATCTCTTCCATGATTTCTCGAAGCGTGCAGGCGCCTGCAGCCGGAGTAATGCCGGCATTGCAAAATCCGGAAAAATTACGCAGGGTCGCGGTCGGATAAAACTTTCGAAGGTCCGCGGAAACGGATATCTTGACGGGCCGCTGAACACGAGGTTTGCTTTCGCTCTGAAGCATGTACAGGGATTGCACCAGCACGGCCCCCAGATAGTCTGTGACGCTGACCTGATAAGCACGGGCTTTTTTCAGCACATCTTGCGTGTTCATGATACCTGTTAAAACGGATACTTCTTGTGATATTCGCGACACGCTCTCCGGACGAAAAGTCCGGGTTTCCGTCCACGCGGATTTGAGCGCCTTGCGGCTGTACTTTTTATAACTGTCCTCATATTCTTCAGGGCGCGGCGTTTCACCGGTGTTGAGTGCGCCATGGGTAAAGGGAACATCGATCCCCCGGAGTCTGTAATATTGCACAAGAAGCGTTTTCAGAAAAGTGACTCCACCGAATCCATCGGACAGGACGTGCGCCATCTCCAGATTTATTTTTCTTCCGTCGTATCCGATATGTAAAAGCGGACCCTGAGGGATCAGCGTCTGAAAGGAATCAAGGAAATCGCGCTGCAGGGTGATGTTTTGTTCCGATTCCTCCAGGTAGTGCCAGAAAAAGCCGCTTTTGAGTTCAACATTAAAATAGGGAAACCGCCGAACCGTCATGTCCAGGGCGCGACCCAGCACGGCGGGGTCTACGTCTTCAGTCAGCACCGCGATAAACCGGAACCTTGGCCTCCTTTTTGATGTCGTCACGGAAGCAAATAAATTGCCGGCATTATCAATGGCAAAGCGCTGCTTATTATTCATATTCAGACTTCCTTCCAACCTTCAGGTCGCTCATATAAGAAAAGAAGAACTTGTATGTCAATCAAATATTATTGACACCCGGAGCCTAAATCCCTATAACTTGACCAACACGAGTGCCGACGGAACGCAATCATACTCGCAGGAGACGGATTATGGGGTTTCGCGACCGCGCCGATGGTGTTTTATTGACGAAAGTTTCCGGCTTTCGAAAAATGTGGCCTTTCGTCATCATAAGCCGGATGGAAGCGACCGTCTATTCATCTTTCCGTATCCGGCTGAAAAACACGCTGGACTGGCTTGAGCGCACCAACGCGGGGCGGGAAGATCAGATCACTTTGTTTCATGTCATTCTGGCGGCATGCGTACGCATGCTGGCGCTGAGGCCGGATTTGAATCGCTTTGTCGCCGGGCGCCGCTTTTATCAGCGGCGCACCATCAACATCTCTTTCGTCGTTCGACGGGAAAAAACGGAAAAATCTACGGAAACCAATCTGAAACTGACGTTCGACCCCTTCTCCACGCTGGAAACCGTCGCCCGGCAGACGGAGGCAGCCATACAATCCACCCAAAAAAGCAGAACATCCCACGATGAAAAGATGTCCAATGTCCTGACGTCGACGCCCCGCTTTATGATCCAGCTCCTCATGCGGGCGGGACGCATCCTGGATTATTTCGGGCTTCTGCCCGCCTCCTACATCAGGAAAGACAGCATGTTTGCCAGCGCTTTTGTCGCCCATCTGGGCAGCATCGACCTGGACGCGATTTACCACCCCATGTTTGAATGGGGGAATGCTTCTTTTTTCCTGGTCGTCGGAAAAAGAAAGAGAGAGCCGGTTCTCAACGAGCTCGATGAAATCAGGGTGGAGGAAGTCATGAACATCACCTTCAGCCAGGATCAGCGCATCACCAGCGGGTTCAATTTCGCCAGCGCCGCAGCCCTGTTTATCGATCTGATCGAAAATCCCGAAGCCCTGATGAAAAAACCGGAAAATCTTCCGGATCCGTTCATCATGACCTGAGTGGTTTTTTCAAAGCGGCGGCGCTGCATCCAAATGCGCCTGCCGGTCCGGCGTTATGCAATTCACTTTTCTTTGCGGTGCCAGTCGAGCGTTTCCTGCAGGCCGGTTTCCAGGTTGTATTCCGCTTGAAAATTCAGGTCCGCACGAAGGGGTTCAACATCGCAGTTCCAGTTTCCGGCCGCCAATTCGTTCACTTTATCGACGGTCAGCGCCGGAGGTTTTCCGGAAATCAGGCCAGCCAGCTCCGACACAGCGCCCATCATTTTCAAAAAAAGGACGGGCAGAGCGATATGCCTGACCGTTCTGTCCAGGAGACGCGCAATCATTCGCCCCATCTCGGCACGCTCATACAGATTTCCATCGGTGGCAAAATAAGCTTTGTTGATGCCGGACGATTCCAGGGCATCGAAAACCAGGCGGGCCAGGTCTTTGACGTATATGAACGTGAGGCGCTGGTTTTTTCCCCCTGCCTGAAACTCGACGCCGCGATTTGCCAGTTTAATGATCCGGAAAATGTCTTTTTCACCGGGCCCGTAAACGGCCGTCGGGCGGATAATGACGTACGGCAGCCGGGGCTCCCCGGCCAGCAGTTTCTCGGCGGCCAGTTTGCTTTCGCCATAGGCCGTAACAGGACGGGGAGGCGAGGTCAAAAGAACCGGATAGCCGTTTTCCGGGTCACCGGGACCGAAAGCGGCCAGAGAGCTCATCAATAAAAACTTATCGGGTATCTTTCCCGGCTCAAGCAAAGCGCTGATGAGACGGCCCGTATTCTTTTCGTTGACGTCAAAATAATCTTTTTTCTTAAGCGATTTGGTCAGGCCGGCATTATGGATGACATAATCGAAACGCGGCAGGCGGCGCACCGCCTTTTTGAGGTTGTCACCGTCGGCAAATTCAACCTGCAGAATTTTGATGTTTTTATTTTCCAGATATTGGACGTTGCTGGTTTTGCGGACGGCGGCGGTGATCTCGTATCTCCGTTTCCGGGCCTCATCAACCAGAAAACGGCCGATAAAGCCAGTGGCGCCGGTAATCAGAATTTTTTTCATATGACCATCGTCCTTTTACGGGATGATATTAGAGAGCGCGGCCATGCCTGTCAAGCAGGTAATGGACGGAATGTTGGCCTAAATGCAATTGACAGCCCCGGGCAACTTCTCTATATTCTACGGGATGAATCTCTGGAATCTGCTTCGTTATATCAGCATTCAACACCTGCGCCTGCGCAAGGCCCAGGCCTTCATGGTCGTAGCCGGCATCTGCCTGGGCGTCACCGCAATTGTTTCCATCGGTGTGGTCACCCGAAGCATTCTTCTCTCGATTAACGATTCCTTTGACCGGGTTACCGGAAAAGCCCAGATCCAGATCACCGGCGCGCAGTCCGGTTTTCCTGAATCGCTCGTTGAAAAAGTTCAAAAGGTGCCGGGTGTGGAATATGCCGTGCCGGTCATCGAGGCTGACGGAATGCTCACCTCCGGCAAGGAACGATCGCTTATGATCCTGGGGGTGGATGTGCTGGTCGACGCTCAGATGAGAGAATACGACATGACCGGCGACAGCGCCGACATCCCCGATCCCCTCCTGTTTCTGGCCAGACCCGATTCTATCGTGATTACCCGGACCATGGCCGACCGCGAAGGATTTACTCTCGGCATGAAGATTGACGTCCAGACGGTCGATGGCATCCGGACCTTTGAGATCAGGGGCATTCTCAACCCCGAAGGCCCGGCCAAGGCCATGGGAGGAAATCTGGCGGTCATGGACATCTATGCCGCGCAGATGGCTTTCGGCAAAACGGGAAGAGTCGATCGCATTGATGTCAGCCTTCGGCGGGGAGAAGATCTGGAAACCGTCCGGCATTCCATTGCGGCCGCGCTGCCGAAAGGCTACATGGTAGACACGCCGTCCGGCCGGTCAAAGCAGGTCGCGGAGATGCTCGCGCACTTCCGGGACAGCCTGAACACCATCAGTTTTCTGGCCATCTTTGTTGGCATGTACCTCATCTACAATGCCGTCTCCATTTCCGTTGTCCACCGGCGCAGAGAAATCGGCATTTTGCGGTCTCTCGGCGCCAAACGCAAAGACATCATCCTGCTGTTTCTGGGAGAGACGCTGGTGCTGGCCGTCATCGCGTCGGCGCTGGGCGTTGCCGGCGGCCTTCTTCTGGCCCATTCGCTGATCAACGCATTCGGCAACATCATTTCCGACGTCTATATGCGGACCGTTGCGCAGGTTCACATCACCTGGGACTATCCGGCGATCGGATTTGCCGGCGGGATTCTCGCCAGCCTGCTGGCGGCCCTGTTTCCGGCCGGAACCGGCAGCCGGATTGCGCCGGCTTCGGCCATCCGCTCAGTCCCCTATGCCGAAGAAACTTTCTTTACTTCCCGGCGCCTGAATTGGGCGGGGGTTTTCTGCCTGTTCATCTCCCTCACTGTCTTTGCTCTGTACGATCTGGCCGGCGATTCCCCTCTCGCCAAATACAAATCCCTTCTGATCGGCGCTCAACTGATGCTGGCCATTGGCATATCCCTTTTTACACCAACCTTCCTGAAGGGATTTGTCACCGTCTTCAATCGGTTTTTCTCCGGAGCATTCGGAGCACCCGGAAAACTGGCGGGCCTTAATCTTCAAAAAAATCTGACACGCAACGCCGTCGCGGTGTCGGCTGTCTTTTTCGGGATCGCGGTGTTCGTCGCCAGTTCAGGCTTTGTCTACAGCGTCAAGGAATCCGTGTCGCGGTGGTTGGATACTATGCTCCAATACGACATCGTTGTCTCTGCGGGCCATCCCGGCGCCGGCGCCAATTCCCAATCCATTGCCGTACCGGCCGGCATGCACAAGCAAATAGAGCAGATTGCCGGAGTTCGGTCGGTGACTCCCTGGCGCAAGACATTCATCAACTACCAGGGCAGGCGGGTGCTTCTTTCCGCGTCGGCTTTGGAGATGTACCCGGAAAGAAGCCGGTTTGGCAGTAAGACGGTTGCCGGTGAACCGTCCGCCAATGGGCAGCCACAAGAAGACCGTGTGGCGGTCAATGAAACATTTGCCGCTATTTTCAAGGTCAAAAAAGGGGACATCCTCACACTTCCCGCAGCCGCCGGCCCCGTCTCTTTTCGCGTGGAGAAAATCATGGTGGATTACACCTGCGACAGCGGCGTTATCGGCATGCATATCCAAACCTATCAACGTCACTGGGGCGATATGCTCTGTGACGCATTTTTTGTGAACGTCGCACCGGACGCAAAAGTCGAAGACGTGCGGGAAGCCATCCAGGGCCGTGTAGGCTTTGATCGCAAGCTTTTTGTCCTGTCCGCACAGGACTTTAAAAGCGGAATCAAACAGGGCCTCGACCGCATGTTTTTATTCAACTATACGCTGAACGTCATCACGCTGGTGATCGCCTGTCTGGGCATCATCGTGGCGCTTCTGGCATCCGTCATGGAGCGAACGCGTGAAATCGGCGTCCTGCGGACCATCGGCATGCTCCGAAAGCAAATATATCTGGTGGTCGTACTGGAATCCGCGCTGATGGGGCTGGCGGGCGGCATTCTCGGCTCCGTGGCGGGTGTAGCGGCCGGCTGGATTAACCTGGAAGGATTTTTCGTTTCCAACTGGGGTTCGGCAAGGTACTATATGCCCATTGAAGCCATTGTCTGGGCCATCATCCTTTCGGCGGGACTGTCCGCGCTGGCCGGAATTCTCCCCGCGCGCAAAGCGGCTAAGACCAACATTACAGAGGCCCTGTCCTATGAATAACAATTTCTACCTTTGTTTTTTCAGTTAATCGATTCCTGATTTCTTCCGGTACGGCGTTATTGGCGTCAACAAGCGCCACCTGCGGCACGCCGCCCAGAACGGCATAAGCGCGGTTGAGAACGCGGTCGTCTCCGATAGACTGGAGATCGTTTTTGGTAAATTTTTCGGACGAAAACATCGCCCCCCATCCTCCTAATAATTTGACAATATACGAATTGCCGAATCGCGCAATCAGGGGTTCGTTGTCTTTGATCCAATCCAGTCCCTGTAACGTCTGTTCCCGTCGATTCTCCAGCAACCACGCCAGCGAAACCATGTCATGCGCCACAACCGATGTTGAAGCCATGATGAGGCCGCAATCCGGCTGGGTGACCTGGCCTTTATCCGGACCGTAGGATGTAAGAATTTTATCGGCGGCGGATAAAACCAGACGCTGTTTTGTAAGCAGGGTTCCGACGGTATTGCCTTCAGCCGTTTTTTCATGAAAAGTAAATGCGTCGTGATGGTATTCAAGACGCGTGTCGGGGCGCCAGTAGCCGACGGCGGCCTTCAACCCCAGTGTGCTGCCGGCCAGCACATGACGCCCGCAGCGGGGCATCAAAACGATATGGTCAACCTCTTTCAGGATGTTGGGCATCATCAGCCCGCGTTTCCAGGAAGAACCGGCGCAGGGCATATCTTCATAAAACGCGTTCCATCCTGCTTCTTCAAAAAAATGACTCTCTCCGCCGGCCGCCGTTACGGCCTTAGCCATGCCGCTTACTTCCATCAATCGGCGGGTGCTGCCCGTTAGTTTTTCAGGAGAAAGCTGAACATGATCGATGCCGGACATATCCCCCACGATAACGCGCTTTGCGCCTTTTTGCCGAAGAAGCTCGATCATCGCGGCGATGGCAACCGGGCTTGTGGTTGACGGATAGGCAAGGCCGGAGTTCAAAGCCGGCTTGATGAAAACGACATCGCCTTTGTGCAGCCAGGAAAAATCCGTCGCGGCACACGCGGCGGCCCAGACCGCCGACTTCATATCCTGCCCGGACGCGCCTTTTCGGACCCCGGCCAGGGCAACGCCTGTTTGATCTCCCGGTTTGGGAAGCGCCGTATTTATGGAAGGTTGAGAATCTCCAAAACTTCCGGCGGGACAGGATGCCGTCAACGCTGTAGCAATTCCCAGATATTTTAAAAATACTCTTCTGTCCATCATTGCGCTTATCCTCTCTGTCTGAAGTAGGTTCAGAATGTTCTTCTTTTCCCCTTCACAGTGAACCGTCGAGCTTATCCGAAACCGGCGTCTTGCAGTTCCGGCACTGCTGCGCTCCCCGGAAGAGGGGGTAACCACAGGAAGGGCAGTGATAACGCTCGCACACCAAGCGTGCCCATTCGACGCTGCCTTCCTCATCGCCATGTTCTGCAACCTTCTCGCGCCATATCGGAATCGTGTTTTTCATAACCCGTTTTCCCGTAGCCAAGCCAAAGTTTTCAATCATATCACAGGGCCAGTCCTTACACTGGTGGCAAGAATAAAACCCCTTTGATTTAACGCAATTCCTTATCGTGCACATTTTGCAATATCCGTAGAGAATCTTGGGAGGGTCGGATTGCATGCATCCCAGGCACTCGGTCTCTTCGGGTTTTGTTCCATAGAGGTTCCCCATGACCGTCTTGAATTTCTCGTTTTTATCTCTGGTGGCAATATAGACGCCGCACGCGCCGCAATACAACCCGCACGGCGCCATCAGATCTTTGTTCCGGATCTCGTCTTCGGTCCATCCTTTCATATGCCTTCCTCCTCGTGGTTAAGGGTTCAAGACTGCTGTTAACCTGTTGGGGCTTCTCCCTTGTGTACCCTCGTAATCTGATATTCCGTGATCCGAAGCCCAGAGACATAAAATCAGTAAAAGATTTCAGGCTTCTGTTTTTCCATCCATAATTCAAGCAACGATTGAATGTCTTTGGAAAACTCTTTGTCCGATTGATCCGGTTTCTTTTCAAGCGTTTCAACAACAACAAGCGAAAAAGCCTTCCCGCCGAGCTTCTTCCAGTCATCCCTTAACTTCACATGAACCGCACTCCCGGTTTGCTGTGAAAAGGCAAAACGATTCCTGTATCCCTGAATATCAGGCGTTGATATGATCAACTTCTTGCCGGTCCGTGTGTTTTGCACCGCAATAATTCCACCGATCTTTTTCTGATCAAGATATGCTTCAACAAGTTTTCTTTTCTTCTCTCTGTCCATCGTTAGTATCCCATCTCTTTCAAAATACTCGAAAGCGTTTTCAGGCGTTCACTTAGCAGTTCATCGTCTTTTCCGAGCGTATTTGCAAAAAGTTTGATGTCCTCGTCAATCATCGGATTATTGGTGCAAACCGCAATATTTATTGCATCACCCTGCATACCGATCCGGTCGATTCGAGGATTATCAGGATCATAAAGATTTGCAAAATTGTAGCTTTTCGAGAGAAATAGCTTTGAGCGGCACAGCAGGATGGCCAGATCAAGCACTCGGTGCAACGGGAGTTCCTCAGACTGACGCGACCATTTCTCACCCGTATAGCGCCAGACTTTTGCCGATATCTCCACGTTTCCGCGGTCGTTCCATTGGGCAAGGCCAAGGGAAAGTCCTTTTGCATCTGTCTTGTAGGCATAACGGCCGTCTACGTTCTCATAGTTCTCTGATACGAAGACAGGTTTATGTTTCAGATTTGTCGGAATATTCATATTTTCCTCTTTTCAGGCGTTCATCATCTGCGGAAAAAATCAGATTGACCACTCAAATTAGTAAATTACTAAACAAGTAATTTACTAACGATTAGCATAGGGAAGGATCTTCCGTCAACCTTAAAAATTTAAAAAAACGAAGGCTATTATCTTACCCTATCCGGCAAGGCCCTAATTTGATTGGAATATGCCACATCAACCAACGGCTAAAATTTCACTTTCAGTGCGGGTTTACATCCCTTTGGTGTTTCGAAGAAGGTCGCCATTTTGAAGTCAGGCGGCAACACCAGGCTTTGGTAGGTAAGCTGTCGGTTCGTAGAAACAAGAAAAAATATGACAAATAAGTGGATGTTCCCTTTTCTTTCTTTTTATTTTAAAGCTTGTTTCTGTTTAATAATGAGTTCGTGATCATCTGTAAACTCAATGCAAAACTCCTGCTCAATTTTTAATTTTTGCATTCGCGTGGTAATCATTAAAGTTATGTTGAGCGGTCCATTCTTTTTTTCGATTTCTTCATGGTTGCCGTTAAATAATTCGTCTGATGTGACTTGATCCCCGTCAATGGCAATAATATATCCCTGCCTTTCCAGTTCTTCACAGATTTTACCAAGCGCTGAACTCTCGGGATTCCCTTTTAAGGCCTGAAATATTTTTTGTACGTTCATTGATACATCCCCCCGTTTATTTCTATCAAACGCCTTACATTAGCTAAACGGTGTCACACTATATAGCAAGTCCGGCGAATACTCAACTGTTGCCCACATTTTAGAAGACGAGCCGTTTGTCGAGGGGAAAATCTTCAACAGAGACCAACGCGATCGGAGAAAGGCCCGGGTAATCGGTATTGATGGCGAAGTTGAATTCGCGGGGGACGATGACAGATGGCACCCGAAGAACCGGATGCCCGGACGCGAAGAGATTCGCCCCGATGGTTTGGATATCGGCGGCGGGCGGGTAGTCTATCCATGTGAAATCAAGGGACGCTGTTAACTTATTAACTTTATAGCAATTTGAACAAGTTGTTTTCGGCAATCTGCTTGACGCGGACAACGGATTTACTGATTGCCGGAAGGGATATCCCCAGTCTCCGGCTTAAACTGGACATGGAAACGCCCAGCTCCCGAACTGCCCAATAGCATAAAAGGCTTCGGGCGTTCACGATGTGCTGCTGTTTGCCGACCGCCCAGCGTCCCTCTGTTCTCTCCGACCTTTACAAGTATGAATATTTAGTGTTAATTAATCAGGAAAAAAGAAAGGACCATCCATGAAAACTATTTCAATCGCTTTGAGCAGCTTGATTCTCGTGTCTTTTTTTGCTTTAGAAAGTTTTGCGTTTCGCTGCGGTGCCGGCCTCGTCACTACGGGTAACTCAAAGGTGCAGGTCTCTGAAACATGCGGTCAACCGACATCTAAAGACATTATTTGCCCAAAGAAAACTAAATCATGCCCCAACATCATTGAAGTCTGGTATTACAATTGCGGCAGCGCGGATTACATTTATGCTCTGACCTTTGAAGACGGCAAATTAACCAAAGAAACGACTGAGGGGAGCGGATCAGGCAAATCCGATTGCCGGGGGAAATAAATCCACATTACGACAGGTGAATGTTTTATAAATTTTGAAGAATGGGAAAATTTTCTCAAAGACGAGGAAGTGTGGTGGTGGGAGAACACTTTTGAAACTCAGGCCCGCGAGGACGGTGAAAGGAAAAAGGGAAAATAGGGACTATTTATAATTGCAATAAAACAGAACTGCTCTTCCCCATTAGTGGCTTTGATACCAACAAGTCGGCAAAGAAAGGGATGGTTTTAAAGAGATATTATCGCAGTCAAGAGGATTCGGAAATAATAAAGTAGACGAACACCGTGCAATACGGTCGGTTCTTAAAAAAGTGAATTCCATGACTGGAGGTATCTCTAACCCCCCTTTAATTATAGGACTACGGTCATTGTTGGGATGTATATGAACACAAGAATGCGTTTGTAATATTTTTTCAAATGCGCGGCTCGCCAAGCTGAAAAATGGACGATTCCAAAGTTGATCAAGGTCGTGAAATTCTGCAACGATGATCCTGAATCGCCGCATCATAACGTCAGATGCCGAGAGAAACACCTCGTATTCATAGCCTTCGATGTCGATTTGCAACAACAAATCGGAACCTTGCTCTAGAAGCGAGCCATGGACCCAATCATCGAGGGTCATAAAATCATCGCTTGTCGTTACGCCGATATGCTTCTTTGTAAAGAAGAACTGTCGCGAAAATACGGTTGGCGTTTCTACCGAATTATCTGCCAGATATACTTTCATTCCCATGTCGGCACAGTCCTTCTCGAATCCTGATACGATGCCAACACCCGGTGAGAAACACGCTTCAATTCCCTTCAGGTCGTCCGGGACCAAATAGCCTCCATCGCTTTTTGGTCCTAGGCGAATCAGCCCTTTGCCCACAGGGATGGGATGAAGCCGATGAATGATTTCCTGAAGTTTATCAATATTTGTTGTCTCGGTCGCGAATTTGTACCGCTCATTGAGCTGATACCCCAGACCATAAAAAATATTGTTAACCAACCGCTTCATTAGTTGTCGCACTTGGGTCATCCCCATTTACTTATTCTATGGCTAAGACCCTGTAACGTCCATCGCCTGAGGGCATTGACTTGAGATCGAATAAACGGGCCAGAAAATCTGGTTCTTCGAGCCGTCCATTCCATACAATCTTTTCGATTAGGATAGAATCAAAGATGTCTCTTCTCGTTGCCTCTGAAATATTCACTCTCTCACCTTATCCACGTATAACGAGCCTGACCAACAAGGGGACGCTGTTAACTTATTAACTATATGGCAATTTGAACAAGTTGTCTTCGGCAATCTGCTTGCCGCGGACAACGGATTTACTGATTGCCGGAAGGGATATCCCCAGTCTCCGGCTTAGACTGGACATGGGAACGCCCAGCTCCCGAACTGCCCAATAACATAAAAGGCTCCGGGCGTTCACGATGTGCTGCTGTTTGCCGACCGCCCAGACATCATCAACCGCAAGCCCCATTAACCGAGACACGTGTGAAGCGATTTTATCCACGTCCATCCCTTTAGACTTCAGCTTTTGAATCTTTGTCAGGCTCTCCTTGGTCTTGTCCAAAACCTCGCTTACAAAATCACTGTCACCCAGTATCCGTTCATCACTTCGCTGGTATTGCCCTGTCTCCCTCTTCTGCTTCAAACCTTCCCATCCGCCTGCGCTCCGGATCAAGCCGCCGCCCGTGAGATCTTTTCTTCGCCCCTGCTCGATTCCCTGTTCCACAAACTGCCTGTACATACGTCGGGCAATAGCCGGTTTACTGCCAAATAGCTTGAGGATTTCGTCTGTTTCCTGCCAGGATTTTCTACATCCGCCCATCAGCACGCCGTGACCCGAATAGGGATAGGTTTCCAATTCCTGAATGCTCTTTACCAATCCGGCCCGCAGCGGATTGAGATGAATGTAGCGGACGAGTTCCAGAAGGTAGGAATCTTCCTGGCAGAGAATGGATTTAAAACGGTTCTGAAACAGATGGCCGTGGCGGCGTCGGCTGCGGTTAAACCAGATGGCATATCCCGTCAGCAGGCGTCTCATAACAGTCGAAACAGGAACATCCCCGGTGCGCAGAAGCAGATGAAAGTGATTGGGCATCAAGGACCAGGCAAAGCAGGGGGTCCCGGTATTCAGAAGAATTTCACCCATCCGGTGAAGAAAGTTATCCCGATCGGCATCCCTGTCGAATATCTTCCTGCGCTCGATCCCGCGAACCATAATATGGTGTACGGCGCCGACGGCATCTATGCGTGATCCTCTAGGCATGTGCTTCCCTAACCTTTTTCCCAGGCACAGTCAAGGAATAAGTTTATAAGTTAACAGCGTCCCTATGTTTCCTAATCATTTTATCATAAACTAGACAAGGAGCTTCAGGATCGACATCAAGAGTACGAATTTTCTCTTTTAGAAACAATTCAATTGAACTGATCGCCTCTTTAACCGCTGCCTTCAAGCCGCTCAGCGTGCCTTCTGAAAAATATAAAAATGATCGATTCAATGAATCAATTGCATTTTCTTTTAATGTGAATTTCAATATATTCTCCTTGATCGGGTAGGTTGGAGGCCTTACGGCCTCTTTCCTCCCTAAGAACCGTGCGTGAGACTTTCACCTCACACGGCTCAAGCATCTCGAAGTTAACCCTTGTTGGGCTTCCCGCTGATGGAAATTTATTTCATCAACTTTACGATACATGCTGACAGTCACAATGCCTTGCGGCGAAAGGTGCACACACTAGCCGAAACCGTGTTCATTTGCTTTCCTTCCTTAAAGTGATTCTCCCAACTTTCTCATAACGAGACACCCGCCGGATGACAGCTTCTTTTCAGGCCGGGCAAATCTTGAACCCGTATCCATCCTATTACAGGATGGCCTTCGCTTTTTCCAGCATCTTTCTCCCGCACCCCCAACAGCGTGCCTTGCGGTTCGCCTGCCTGATAAAGGCGGAGATACGGGGTTTCCACGTTCCACACAGTTGATCCAATGGATGACTTAGGTGGGCTCTACGCCGGGAGTCTTGTGGGTTCCGTGCAGGCAGTTGAGAGACCTGCATCCAGACTTCCATGCCGCAAACACTGGGAAGCGGCCTAAGACCTGATAATCCTCGTGGGTCCGCGCTCATTGACGACGCTGCAATCCTTTATTTAATTTCACCCTATCATCCGACCCTGGGCCTTAACGGGGGAGGATTCCCCGAGGGGTTCGCCTGTCGCCATTTGAACCCGTTTCGGTACGTTGTTCGCAGGGCTTCGCACCCCGTCATCAGCGCGACGGTAGCACGCCTGCGTAGGGTCCGGCAGGAACATGCCGGGTTCTACAAGAACTGTGAACATCCTTGAGAACACTCAATCTGTGCGACTTCGTGTCGCACCAGAACGAAAAGCTAAGCCGGAGCGTAGCGATCGGCGGCATTGATCTCGTTAGATGTTTAGTCCTATTGTGGATATGGACCGACGAAAACACCAATCACGTTTTCAGCAAATTTAGCCTCTGCTCTGGTTTCTGTCGAAAAGCCAACCTTTTCAAAAGAAGCCCGCACAACTGAAAGACTATCCGTTTGCTTTACCCATAAGCCTGATTTTGGATTTGATGGATCAAGCTTACCTTCACCACGTCTAAAAAGAGCTATGCCAGGCATGGGAATACCTAACATTACTCTTTCAACTTTATTCCCCTCAACTACCCACCCAGCTTCCCGGAATAAACCGAATAATTGACCAGCAAAAACACAAGCATTTTCATCATTTCCCGCGCAACCAAGCTTAATTACCTCTGTTGGATCTTTTGCTTTTCTAAGCATTTCAACGAACATGGTTTTTTGCTCAACTGTTAGTTTATAGTTTTCATGAATTTGATTTTGTATCGGCTTTTCCGATAAATAAGATACTATTGAAGCGGTTCCAGCCCCAATAGTGAATACTAGAAAAACAATCCACACAATAGGCTGTTTACTATGCTCTGGACAGAAAAACCGCCAATTACCCTTACGCTGCGTATTCCGACGCAAGCCGCCACTCGATTCCGATTCATTCCGCCACCTGATTCCGATTTAAGTCGCCACCCCATTCCGGGGGAAGTCGCCACCTGATTCCGCACCATTGCGCCACCCCCTGGAAGGTGAAGAAAGGACGCTGGATAAACTTCATGAAAGCCGCTAAAGCCCCGAATCAAAAACGGAGGATATATGGCGGCGGAAAGGTTATCCATGCGAACAATACGAGAGATTCTACGATTAAAATGGGAGAAGCATCTTCCCAATAAAAGGATTGCCGAAAGCTGCAACATTGCCCGCAGTACGGTCAGAGATTATTTGTCCCGCGCATCTACGGCCGGTTTATCCTGGCCATTGCCGCCTGAACTCGACGACAGCCTTTTGGAAGATATGCTTTTTGCAGTCCAATCAACGCCAGTCACTGGCAGGCGGGACATGCCGTCACCGGAATATATCCGCAAAGAACTGGCCCGGAAAGGCGTTACCTTAAGGCTTCTGTGGCTGGAGTATAAACAGGCCAACCCCGACGGATATCAATACAGCCAGTTTTGCCTTCTTTACCACCAATGGCTGGACAAGACGGATGTTTCCCTTCGCCAAACCCACCGGGCCGGAGAGAAACTCTTCATTGACTATGCAGGCCAGACGATTCCGGTAACGGACCAGGCGACAGGGAAAACCCGCGAGGCCTGGCTGTTTGTGGCCGTTTTTGGCGCCAGTTGCTACACCTTTGCCTGGGCGTCTTTTTCTCAGGATATTCCCTCTTGGATTGAGGCTCATGTCCGGGCGTTTAGATTCTATGGGGGCGTGGCGGAGATTTTGGTGCCGGACAATCTCAAATCCGGTATTACCAAACCCAACTACTACGAGCCGGACATCAATCCCACCTATCAGGAAATGGCCGGTCATTACGGCGCCGTCGTTATCCCGGCGCGCGTACGGAAACCAAAAGACAAAGCCAAGGTGGAATCCGCCGTGCAGATTGCAGAGTGGTCGATTCTGGCGGCGCTGCGCAATCATACCTTTTTCAGCATAACAGAACTGAACACTGCCATTACCGAAAAGCTTGACGAACTGAACAATCGCAAGTTTCAAAAGATGGACGCCACAAGAAAAACCCTGTTTGAGACCATCGATAAACCGGCCTTGAAACCGCTGCCCGCCACCCCCTACGAGTACGCCCGATGGAAGAAAGCGCGGGTCAACATCGATTATCACATCGATGTGGACGGCCATTACTACAGCGTTCCGTATCAACTGGCAAAACAGCAGGTGGATGTCCGGATCACCCGAAGCATGGTCGAAATCCTGTTCAAAAACAAACGGATTGCCGTTCATGTCTATGATTCCCGCCAGGGAAAACACACAACCATCACGGAGCACATGCCCAAATCCCATCAGAAATACCTGGAATGGACACCGTCGCGGCTTGTTTCCTGGGCCGGTCAAAACGGACCGCAAACCAAAGCGCTGGTGGCCTGCATCATGGAGAACCGGACTCATCCCGAACAGGGCTTTCGCTCCTGCCTGGGAATCATGAGGCTGGCCAAGAAGTATTCACCCGAACGGCTGGAAGCTGCCTGCGCCCGTGCGCTGATTATCAAGGCTTACAGTTACAAAAGCGTCGAATCGATCCTCAAAAGCAAGTTGGACACTCAGGATTTATCCGTGCCTTCCCTCCCGGATAAACCGATCCTCCATGAGAATCTCCGGGGCAAAGAGTATTATCTGACGCGGGAGGTGTTCCATGCTTAACCAGCAAACGATTGAAAAATTACATACGCTGAAGCTCATTGGCATGGCGCAGGCCTTTACCGATCAACTCAATCAGCCGGATATGGATCGGCTCTCTTTTGCCGAACGTTTCGGTCTCATTGTCGAGAGTCAATGGACATGGAAAGAAGATAACCGCATGTCCCGTTATCTAAAAAACGCCAAGCTGAAGATCAACGCCTGTGTCGAAGATATTGACTTTAAAACCTATCGGGGACTGGATCAATCCGTCATCATGAAGCTTGTCTCCTGCGATTGGATCAAGCGGCATCAGAATGTGATTATCAGCGGCCCCACCGGCGTCGGGAAAACCTATCTGGCTTGTGCCTTAACGAACAAAGCCTGCCGGGAAGGGTATCGCGCTCTTTACATTCGCGCTCCGAAGTTTGCCTACCAGATGGCCCTGGCCCGAGGAGACGGCAGCTATGGAAAAACAATCTCTCAATTATCCAAAGCACAGATCCTGGTGATTGACGATCTGGGGCTTGCCCCCATGACTGATCCGGAGCGCAGAGATCTGCTGGAGGTCATTGAAGAGCGGCACGGCCACGCGTCCACCATCGTCACCAGTCAGTTGCCGGTGGAAAACTGGCATGAACAGATCGGCGATCCGACGGTGGCCGACGCCATTTTGGATCGTCTGGTGCACAATGCTCACAAAATAAATCTGAAAGGAGGATCGCTTCGAAAAAAATATGCCGACTTGACACCGAAGAGCAAGTTATGACAAACAACCAAAAACCAGCGTCGCTTCGCTCCGACTAAAGGGGTGGCGACATGATGCGGACCAGGCTGGCGACATCCTTCGGAATCGCATGGCGGATTCCTTCGGAATCAGGTGGCGAAATCAGCGGAATAGGCATACGCTGGCACCTGTTTAAATTTTTAGTTAATCCAAAACATTTATGATTCATAAAAAAGGCATTCCTTCATCGACATCTAACGTCACGCATCACCGGCGGCTTTAGCCGTCCGGTGGATGCGTTCGTTATGCATTTTATTAACCGTAGTGAAATCAGCGGTAACGCTAAACATTAAATGATCATAAAAAATAAGCACCCAGAAATCAGTGTTTTCTTCTTGGATAACTCCATAAACAAAATAAGGTCTAAACTCCAGACCTCTTTCCATTGGGAAGGTATGACTCGGTTGAGGCAATAAATCAGAATGCTTCTTGATTTGATATGTGGTTTTTTCATCTATTCTATGTTTGTTATGATGGTAATAAAGACCTTTTACTAATCTGATGAGCCAGTGTTCAAGTTCTTCGTCATTGAAGTAGAAAACAAGTCTTGGATTGCCATTATCATCAACTAAAGAAGGATGCTCTCTAGTATAGGAAAGAAACTCTTGCCGAAGTCTTTTTTTTGTTAATACTTCCCTCTGCGCCAACATACCAATCTCACCAGATTTATCTCCTGCTAGTATTGCAAAAAAGTTTCTCATTTTCTCATCGATTGGCGCAAATTTTGAATTACAGGCAATGCAGCACGGAATGGTAATTAGATTTTTTGGTTTCTCATTTGGAAAAATGGAATCTGGTGGAGTATGGTCTTTGCTTTTATTATTTTTCTTTTTAAGTGGCTCACCACAAAGGTAACATTGTTTCATTTCAAACACCAACTAGATCACTATTTTCTAAAATGAAGATCATTTTACCTGATCGGGTAGGTCTGAGGCCTTACGGCCTCTTTCCCCCCTAAGAACCTTATTATTACCCATAAATATCATAGTTGATGGGCCAGTTTCAAGCCTTCAGTCAGGTCTGTAAGACGCTTCCATCCTCTCCACAGGGTAATAGTGCCAGGAGGCCCATCGCTTTTTCGTGCCAGATAACCTCCGAGTTTTGCAATCCAGATAACAACGATACCAATGGATGGGGGCTTTTTCGGAATCGTCTTATTTTTATTCGTATGCAGAAAAAGAACCTTCCACTCTTGATCTGTGAGGAATGTTGAACAGGATGTTGTTGGATCGGTTCGAGCGATCATGGTAATCATGAAAAGCCGCCAAGCCACAATACTCATAACTGTGAGATATTTAGCCAGCCGGTCGGCATTCCCCAACCGACATGATTCGACCATAAAACCAGACTTTAAGACTTTGAAGTACATTTCAATTCGCCAGCGTAAGCAGTACCACAAGATTTTTTCATAGGCGTCTTCATAAGACATGATAGGAAGATTTGTCAGGAGCATCCACTCGATAGCTTCCTCTCCAGTTGGCGGATTTTCTTCTAGAGCATAAACTGCATGCATCTCAATGTCAGGAAGTTTTTCAGTGCCGTGCCTGATGTTGTTACGGGGAGGATTGAGGGTAAAAGAGTCGAAATGTACGGAGACAACTGCAGTGCGTGATTCCCTTTCTTTAGTGTGCTTCGTCTTAGATCTATACTGGATTTCTAATATGAAGGAACCTGCCTCAGGCTGATTTCGCATATGCTCCCAAAGTTTTTCGACATCCTTCTCTGCATAACGGGATTTACGGTTTATAGTCCTGTCTGCGTTTGCGCGGACAAGAACAGGGGCATCGATTTGGCGGCTACGATCAAAGAACTCATATAGATCAGCTTCGCGATCGCATACTGTGACGATTTGGGTACAACCTGTTACCTCCTTGGTGTTTTCTAATGCCTCAAGCCATCTATAGCTTTCCTTATCCTCTATTGGTAAAGAGTTGTGAGGTTTGGTCTTATTATTATTCTTTTTCCTGAGTGTCCGTGAAAAGATTTTTTGGCCTAACAACCCGATTGGGAGACCTTTAGTTGTTACTGCCAAGCATGTATGCATTATAAGGCCCTTGGAATAGATCTTTTCCACGTTCTTCCCCTTTTTTAAAGACATCTTTCCGAGTCCTTCAGTCTTTGGGTGGTTCGTATATACAAAGTAACTGGTATCTTGGAGTGCAAGAATCGTTTTGTATTCTTTGGCGCGCTGAGCTGTTTTATTTTGGTGGGCCGCCATCATCTTTTCAACTTGAACTTTATTGTTTTGAAAGAAACGATATGCTGCTTTAGTTTCTGCCCAATCCAGGCATGCCTGGTTGATGGGGCTCTCTGGAGCATCCGAAAATCTATCACATAATTTTATCAGTCTCGTATCGAGTCTTTTATCTCCGAAATTGACATTTGAAAACTCTTCCGCGGCCCAACCCGATCTGTTTTTTGAGGGCATTGAACTCCTCCTATTATAATTTGACATTTTAATAGTAGACGTATTAAATACGTCTACTATTATGATAGAGAGGTGTCAAGGATGAATCCGGTTAAAAAACGAAATGATCTTTTAAATAAATTGGCTCAGTTCCCTGAATTTGTTCGTGGGTCAATTACAAGCGTTTGTTCCACATGCAACAGAGCACGATGCATATGTTCAAAAAAGTCATCACTGATGGCATATCGGCTAACCTATAAGGATAGCCAACAGAAAACACGTAGCGTTTATGTAAAGAAAGACCAATTACCCAGAATGCGAAAAATGATCGCAAACTATGTACGATTAAGAAAATTGATCGAGAAACTTGTAGAGGTAAATATTGAGGTTTTCAAGGAAGATACTCGACGATAAAATCGGCTGGACTTATGGGTAATAATAAGCCTAAGAACCGTGCATGAGACTTTCACCTCACACGGCTCAAGCATCTCCTAAGGCAACCCTTGTGGGGCGGCCCGGCTGTGTTACCTCCTGAGCTGCCTTCATGGCCCGGTATAGATTGGCCGATAAAGCCGGCAGCACCTTGCTGTCCTTTCTGTTCCGACGTTGCCAAAAGTATCCGGCATATTCGGGCAGGTAAGGATTCGCATCCGCTTTGATCTTGATATGTCGTTGAATCCCTATGGAGCTTACCCGTAAGACCTGATATAGCTTCTTTTCGGCTTTGACGCAAACGGCAAATACATTCTTTCCGGCGGCCGACCAGTACTCTTTGGACAGCCAGTTGACCGGTTTTTGTGAATGCCGTCTTTTGATCATTTGCCAGAGTTGTTCATAGACATACGTATCAATGCGCTTAAACGCGTCCGATGCCACCACGTGGCGGTGGTAGTTGGCCCAACCGCGAAGCACAGCGTTGAGCTTCTTGATCAGGACCGGCATCGGCGCTCCGACGTGTTTATGGATGATCGTTCCCACCTTCTGCGTGAGGGCGGAGACTCCCTCATTGGATGGCGTGATGTGCAGAACCCTGCCATGCTTTCGGAAGGTTTGCCCGAGGAACGTAAATCCGTCTTGAATGTGCGTGATCAGGGTTTTCTCCAAAGAGAGTTCCAGACCGCGCACGGCAAGGAAGCTTTCGACCACCGGCCGGATGACATTTTCCAGAATGCTTTTAGACTTTCCGGTAATGATGAAGTCATCTGCGTAGCGGTCGAAGTTAATACGGTGCCTGCCGGAAACTGCACGAAGGACGGCTTGTTCCATTCCGTCGAGCACCATATTGGAGATCGTGGGACTGATGATTCCCCCCTGGGGGACTCCCTTGCGCGTGGGATAATGGATGCCGTTTTCCATGTATCCCGCCTGCAACCACTTGCGAAGGACGACTTTGTCCATAGGGATGTTCTTCAATATCCAGTCGAACGCGATATTGTCGAAACAGCCGCGGATGTCTCCCTCCAAAATCCATGCTGCCGAATTAGGCTTGGACAGGGCATTAAACGCACATGCGACGGCGTCGACGCACGATCGACTTTCGCGAAAGCCGTAGGAGTTGTGGTCGGCTTTCGTTTCGGCGATCGGAGCCAGGGCCAGCTTGTAGAGCGCTTGCTGGGCTCTGTCGGTCATGGTGGGAATGGATAGGGGACGGAGCTTTCCGTTCTTCTTATCGATGTAAATTCGTCTCAAGGGTTGAGGATGATAGCCACGTCGGCGCAGGCTTTGTGCAGCCCGCCATTTGGCTCGGACGCCTTGCCACAGGACGCCGTCAACGCCGGGGGTTTTACGCCCCTTGTTCGAGGTCACTCGTTTCACAGCCATCAGCTTGGCGTAGAACGAGCGGGTGATCAGATGTTGCAGGGCTTTCACCTTGTTCCACCTGTTTTCCTTCACAGCCTTTGCGATACGCACTTGCAGCCTTCTGACCTGCCTTTGTGTTTCTTTCCAGTTAATGGAGTTCCACCTGTCGGCGTCGTCGATGAGTGCACCAGCTCTGTCGGCCATCATTTGCTTTCTCATCTTCAAAGGTTCTATCTGTTCTCTCGCAATAAGACACCTGTTGGACGTCTGCACGCTCATTTGCCGGGGCTGAAAGCCTTCCGGTTTTGGCGCTAAGCCATGTTGCAGGCCCTATCTTTCGGCTTTCCCGAAAGCGTTCGCTTCTTCCAACCTCTCTCTCCCGTCGCTCCGTCGGCATGCCTTACGGTTTGCCTGCCTGACGTTGCATCAGGCGGAGGACGGGGTTACTCCGTTCCACACAGTTGATCCTATGGGTGACTTAGGTGGGATCTCTACGCCGGGAGTCTTGTGGGTTCCGTGCAGGCAGTTAAGAGACCTGCATCCAGACTTCCATGCCGCAAACACCGGGAAGCGGCCTAAGACCTGATAATCCTCGTAGGTCCGCGCTCATTGACGACGCTGCAATCCTTTATTTAATTTCACCCTATCATCCGACCCTGGGCCTTAACGGGGGAGGATTCCCCGAGGGGTTCGCCTGTCGCCATTTGAACCCGTTTCGGTACGTTGTTCGCAGGGCTTCGCACCCCGTCATCAGCGCGACGGTA
The DNA here is from genome assembly GCA_963682105.1 of Smithellaceae bacterium. GTDB lineage: Bacteria > Desulfobacterota > Syntrophia > Syntrophales > Smithellaceae > UBA8904. Next base: position 2,881,420 of record OY821638.1, on the reverse strand, counting down.
GCACGCCTGCGTAGGGTCCGGCAGGAACATGCCGGGTTCTACAAGAACTGTGAACATCCTTGAGAACACTCAATCTGTGCGACTTCGTGTCGCACTGTAACGAAAAGCTCACCCGGAGCAAGCCAGCGGCTTGCGATCGGGTGCAGCGACTTGATACTCATTAAGGCCTCCTCCCAAGGCATGGTAAAATGCTTCTTGGAGGAAAACACTTTAACCTAAGGAGGAAACCTTATGAGATTCTATACCCAGCAACACAAGTACTATTGCGGCATCGATCTGCACGCCCGATCCATGTACATCTGCATCCTGGATCAGGAAGGCAACACCGTGCTTCACAAAAACTTTAAAACCAATCCGGAATCTTTTCTCCGAGCCGTCCAACCGTACCGGGAGGATATCGTCGTCGCCGTCGAATGCCTGTTTGTCTGGTACTGGCTGGCAGACCTGTGCAATCGTGAATCCATTCCGTTTGTGCTTGGTCATGCACTTTACATGAAAGCCATCCATGGTGGCAAGAGTAAAAATGATAAGATCGACTCCAAAAAGATCGCCGCTCTGCTGCGGGGTGGCACTATTCCAATGTCCTATGTCTATCCGGAGGCGATGCGTTCAACGAGGGATCTCCTGCGGCGGAGAAATCACCTCGTGCATAAACGAACTGAACTTCTGTCTCATATCCAGAACACCAACAGCCAGTATAATCTTCCTGTGTTTGAAAAGAAAATATCGTACAAAGCAAATCGGGTCGGCATAGCCAACCATTTCCCTGATCCCGCCGTCCAGAAAAGCATCGAAGTAAACCTGCAACTGATGGAGCTCTATGACCGGCTGATTAACGATCTGGAACTCTACATTATCAAGCAAGCCAAAGAGCACGATGTCCGAAACTTTCATCTACTGAAGACTCTCCCAGGAATCGGAAAAATCTTAAGCCTGGTGATCCTGTATGAGATTCAGGATATTACCCGTTTTGACCGGGTGCAGGACTTCGTCTCTTATTGCCGCTTGGTCAAATGCACCAGAGAATCCGGCGGAAAAAAGTCTGGCTCCAAGAACAGCAAAATCGGCAACGTCCACCTCAAATGGGCTTTCTCCGAGGCAGCTTGTCTGTTCCTGCGAGGAAACGAACCAGCGCAAAGCTATCACGACCGGCTGGTCAGCAAACACGGCAAGGGAAAAGCGCTTTCCATCCTGGCCCATAAAATCGGACGAGCTGTTTATTTTATGCTCAAAAGAAAGGAGCCATTCAATATGGATAACTTCATGGCTCGTGCTTAACGGGGCGGGGTGGGTGAAACCCTAAGCCTAACTGGAACGCCTTTTTCGGGATACCCTCATCAGGGCGCTTGAAATAATTTATGGATTGCATCTTTGAATGCGAAAAGCGCCATAGGGAAATAACCCTTAAGTCCGTGGTTTTGATTGGACACCCACTCCGGTCCCTCTGGGATATTAAAAAACGGCTATGCAAAGTAACGTCGGTCTTGTGTGCTGCCCCGCCCCCGAGCCACCCCTGTAACTGGACATTCCGTTCTTACGGAATGAACCCGCCTTTTGATTGGCCGGCATGCGGGTACGAATGTTCTTCTAGGTGTGGGCCAATAGCCCCTGGCGCCAAAAGCGCTGCATCCTCAATAGGTGTTTGGTGCAGAACACATTTCTGCAAACCTGTTCCTTGGAAACCAAGACGGCATCGCTGATCTCGTTACCGCAACTCCGTGCCAACTGGCGAAAGAAGTTCTTGCAATCACCTTTTTCCGTCGAGGGGGTATATTTGCTCTTGACAAGAAGAGGCCTTATAGGGGTTAGGAACTAGCCTTGTTGAAAACAACCCCATCCGTCGTTTTTACCACCCCATTTAGCGGAATCTTTTTCGAGCAAAGTTTCATAGTCTGTAATTCTTTGATGGGTTGGTTGCATAACAGGGCTGACTGTTATCTCCCAAGGAAACTCTTCGCTCTCTTCATACTCCGAAAATTGCACCCTCTGACCATTTTTTAATAAATATATTCCAAATTCCAAAGCAGATTCTTGTTTGGGGAATATTACAGAGAAGTTAATGGTTCTTGCATTCTCTAGTTTATCGCCATGACAATACATGCGCCATAGAACATCGCCGTTTTCATCATTTGGAAATATTTTATAATCACGTTTCATAAATTTTAACTCCTAACGCAAAAATCAGCCGGAGCGAAGCGATCGGCTGTATTGCCTTGTTCTGAAGGGGTTTATTATGAAATTAGCCATAGGATTAACCTTATATTTTATAACATGGGTTTTATTTTTTTATTTCAATTTTGTCTTTAATAACCCGTATTATATTGGCTTCATCAATGGTAACTTCCTCATGTTCAATCTTTATATAGCATTTATCTTTATGCTTTATAAGCGTCTCATAAATCCATCTTCCAAGAATCTGAGCAGTGACACCTGTGCCAATAATAAAAACGGCGGAGGCTACAGATTCAGAAAAACCGTCTCGTTTTTCGATTACGGGAATCACACGCTTAGTAATACCATTAGGAGGATCATAAGCGCGGATTAAGGGGATATAATTTGTTTCAATTAGTATTTCCATTTTATTTCCTCTTCTCAGAACGAAAAGCTCAGCCGGAGCGGCCCAGCGGGCCGCGATCGGCTGTAGCGACGGGTTACACGATTTTTAAATTAATGTTAGCCGTTTTTTGCGTCTTCATCTTCACCTTCAAAATAGACGTCCCACCACACATCAAGGTTTATTTTAACAAGACGCTCCATTTGTTCTGGTGATAATGTTGGGCCACCATTCCCTGTAGCAGAGCCCCAAAAGCATGATATATCCATTGACATACCTCTTTTTTGAAGCTCAAGGATTTTTTCTGATGCACTTTCTATTTTATCCAAAATCCAATCAATATGTCTTCTTGTATCTTTTGATTTCAATTTTCCCTTTGTTGAAAGAAACCATCCATTAATATATTTGGGGCCTTTGGGACCTTTGGTAGCAGGCAGTGAAATTTTTGAAGGTTTTATTTTTAGAAGATCAGTGATTAAATCTGGATGAGAATCCTTTGTATAAATTCTCAAAGTTGAATATGTTCTCGTGCATGTCGGATATTTATGATCGTATTTCATTATTCTTTCTCAGTGTAACGAAAAAATCACCCGGAGCGTAGCGATCGGGTGTATTGCCTTTGTTATAAGTTTTTATTTAGTAATAATTCTTTCCATTCAATGAGTAAATCTACTACCTTTTCAATATGCTTTTTATCAGGATCAAGTCCTATTTGATCTTTTGTAAGCTTGCTTAAATGAGTTGATATTTCGTTTTTTGTTTTTGAATTTTTCAACATAGAAAATACTTGAGGAATATATGAATAGTATTCATCTCGTGCCTCTGGGCAGTTATATATTCCTATTGGGTCCCATACATAATGAAGCACTTCGTCGACTCTTTTATATAATTCTTTTTCTTTTTGATCTAATTCATCATGCATAATATTCTCTTATAACGAAAAGCTCACCCGGAGCAGCCCAGCGGGCTGCGATCGGGTGCAGCGACGGGTTATGCCTTTTTTATTTTGTAGTTTACCTCAAACGAATCCACGCCCCGACTACCTTCTAATTTACCTTCTGTTATTCGATGATGATTATTACACAACCATATACCGTTTGATAATCTATCCGAGCCACCTTGCTTATGTGGTTTTATGTGTGCCGCTTCTATTTGCCCTGAACATACTGAGCTGAGAATATTTTTGGGAATGTTTTTTATTTTGCCAATTTCGCACTGAGCTTCAACTTTTTTGAGACTCCTGTTTAACGCTGCATTTCTTGTAAAAACAGGCTTTGAAGGGTACAGCCACAAAAATAAATACCAACTCTTAGCAATTATTTCACTAACGTCTATTTTGCTAAAGCCTCTCCCAAGCGATAAAACAAAAATATTACCTATGCCTGTTTTACCTTTTGTATCTTTGCTAAACACTGAACGTATAAAACCATTTTTATCGATTTCATCAAGCTCGTGAAGGAACTCTTGAATATTTGTTTTTAAAATTCTTTCATTTATGCCGTCTTTTTTAAACCGTAACAAATGCTCATCTCTGTATGATGCGGTATCTTTGATAATGCTTCTAAATATTTCATAGTCAAAATTATTTTTAAAAAACGACGTCATTATTGGCGTATGTGCCAAAACGAACAATAAATAATTTTTCCCATCTTTCTCAAAGAACAAATAACCACTGCGATAATCGTTTCGTCTATTTCTGTCAGCTTTTTGAAAATATGAAAACGCCAGATCTAATACAAAATACTCCTTACGATTATTTACTTTCCTAGATATTGCATCACGACCTAATTTATCAGAAACGGCACTAACAATATCTTTTACTATCTCTGGTGTGTTTATCATTTTCGTTCAGTATTCCCTGCATAACGAAAAGCTAAGCCAGAGCCGCGAAGCGGCGATCGGCTTGAGCGACCTTGTTGTGCATTTTTTTACAAATACATTTTTAAAACATCTACATCATTTTTTATTTTTAAAATATTTCCTAAAATGGATTCAATATATTCCTTGTCTTTATCTATTTTATGTTTGTGATTTAAGATGCTTACTATGTTGTGCAGTGATTTATGTAACCTAATAAATTTAATTTTAGCTTCATTGTCTTCTTCAATAATTTCTTCTAAGCATTCTTTCAATGTCAGCGCCAACATCTTTAAAGACATGGATTTAATCGATATATAATCATACGAGGATAGATCACTGCTGCTTTCTCTGGAAATATTTTCCCACAGAACATTTATCTTAGTTATAGTATCTTTAATTTCTTTCTGATCCATAATATTTCTTTGCACAACAAAAAAATCACCCAGAGCGTAGCGATCGGCTGGATTGACCTTGTTGTGTATTATTTAATTTCTATTTTCTTTTCGTTCAGGGTGCTAAGTTCCGGTTTCCAACTAACACCTTTGAAGCGTCTAAATAAAGACTTATCATCATATTCTATTGCAGCTTGCAGCTCATGTACCTTGCCAAGTTTATCTTTCACCATCACAGTTCTATAAATTTTATATCCCTCGAATGTTGCGATTCTCATTCCGCCTGACGCTGGATGAAGTGCTTGTTTATAGCCAGAGATTGATTCAGGCGTTTTACCTTTAAGAAATGTCGATGATTCTAGAACAAGTCCATGTGCTAACAAATCAGGATTGAGGCGCTTTTCAAAAGAATCTATTTTATCCGAGTAAAAGCGACGAAGCCATAAGATACCGTACATGCAGCAAAATAGTATCCATAAAGTGAGAAATATTCCTTTTGTCTCAGGTGACATAATAATTTAATTTCCTCTACACAACGAAAAGCTCACCCGGAGCAGCGCCCCTGGCGCTGCGATCGGGTGGAGCGACAGGTTGTGTGGTTTTTAAATTTAACTGCTGAGCCGCCACCACCGCATGTTGTAAATTCTTTTTATTTATTTTCCGCCTTTTCAGCTAAGACTATCTTGCAGAGAAGCCCAGCCCTTGCCGCATACCATTTTTTATTTTTCTTTTTATTCTTTTATAAACCAGTTTTCTTAGAACGATTTATTTGCAAGTTTTGCTTATTATCATTGTGCCACAAAGCCAATTATATATTTCTTTTATTGGGTTTAATTGGGCTTCATTTCTACACACAACGACGAAGTGAGCCGGAGCGCAGCGATCGGCTCTACTGATTTGTTGGAAATTCCTTATTTTGTTCGCTATGAATGACCGAACCTGTTTCCGCTTTGCCACTTATTTTTTTAAGTAAGAATTTATGTAGAAAATGACCATATACCAAAAGCAATACTATCCAGCAAAAAGGAAGTACACCTAAGAAGCCCGGAAGAGACAAGAAGGGCAGTAATGCGCCTGTTATAACGAAAATGATGAAAACAAAAACAAGCACGTATTGACCTTGCTTGTAAGACTGTAGCTTCTGCAGGTGGTAGAATATGCCGCATAGACAAAGTGCGATAAGCAACCAGCCACCAAAAGAAACAAAATCACTACCCCATCTTCCCATACCTGGTTTTGAGAAAGTACCCGTTGAAGCAATCATAGAGCCGACGACAAGCATGAATAAGTAACCCAGGAAATCACTTTCACGGAGTGTTTGTTTTTTATCATCATCATTCATATTTTACTTTCCAACAATTAATCTACCGACCCGGCAAAATCCGGTTCCGTGTACAAAGTTATTTTAAACTCGTTTTTAACTTTTTAAAATACTTCTAAAAAATCAGATAATTATAAATTACCGTATCGGTAAAAGGTCCTTATTATCAGGAAATACCGAACCGGTTTTTTACAGTTTTGTGGCAGGTACTATATATTATTACTTTTATTCCAGCAAAAGGGGCCTGATTCCTATCAGACCCCCTTTGTTTCACTCTCTATTCTTCCGCTCCCCCATTCTCCCCATTGGGCGCATCCGGTTCATCATCCCCGTTCCCGCCGTCGTCATCCTTTTCCGACTCCTGCGTCGTGCGGGCGACGCCCACGAGGTTTTCCTCGCCGTCCAGGTCGATGAGCTTCACGCCCTGGGTGACGCGGTGGTTGATGGGGATTTCCTGGACCTTCAGCCGAATGACGTTGCCTGTGGAGCTGATGAGCATGATCTGCTCGTCGCCCTGCACCTGCAGGACGCCGGAGACGTTGCCGACTTTGGGCACGGTTTTGAGGTTGATGGTGCCTTTGCCGCCGCGGGACTGGACGCGGTATTCGTCGATGGGCGTGCATTTGCCGAAGCCGTTTTCGGAGACGGTCAGCATGTAGGTGTTCTCGGCGGGAATTTCCACGCCGATGACGTCGTCGCCTTCGTCCAGGTTGATGCCGCGTACGCCGCGGGCCGTGCGACCCATGTCGCGCACTTCGTCTTCACGGAAGCGGATGGCCATGCCCAACCGGGTGGCGAGGAATATATCCTGATCGCCGTTAGTGAGCTGGACGTCAACCAGTTCGTCGGTCTCGTCGATGGAAATGGCGATGATGCCGCCCGAGCGCGGGTTGGAGTAGGCGGTCAGGTCCGTCTTCTTGATGACGCCTTTTTTGGTGACCAGGACGACGAACTTGTCGTTGACAAATTCGCGCACCGGCAGCGTGGCGCTGACTTTTTCGCCCGGCTCCAGATTGACCAGATTGACGATGGCCTTGCCCTTGGCGGCGCGTCCCGCCTGCGGGATCTGGTAGACCTTGAGCCAGTGCACTTTGCCGAGGCTCGTGAAGACCAAAAGGAAGTTGTGCGTGGAGGCGATGAAGATCTTTTCGACAAAGTCTTCTTCCTTGGTGCCCATGCCCACCTTGCCGCGGCCGCCGCGGTGCTGGCTCTTGTAAAGGCTGACCGCGTTGCGCTTGATGTAACCCGTATGCGAAATGGTCACGACCATGTCTTCTTCCACGATCATGTCTTCGATGTTGATGTCTTCGGTGCTGGCGACAATTTCGGTGCGGCGTTCGTCGCCGTACTTTTCCTTGATTTCGTTAAGCTCTTCGGTGATGACCTGAAGGACTTTTTTCGGATCGGCGAGGATCCCTTCCAGTTTGGCGATGAGTCTGGTGATTTCGGCGTATTCTTCGTCGATCTTGTCTCGCTCGAGGCCGGTCAGGCGCTGCAGGCGCATCTCTAAAATGGCCTTGGCCTGGATTTCGGAAAGGTTGAATTTTTCGCACAACGCCACGGACGCTTCGGCCGGGCTTTTGGAGGCCTTGATCACGGCGATGACGTCGTCGATGTTGTTGAGCGCGATGATGTAGCCTTCCAGAATATGGGCCCGCTCCTTCGCGCGCGCGAGTTCGAATTTGGTCCGGCGGACGACAACGTCCTGACGGAAGGCCACGAAGCGTTCGAGCACTTCCTTGAGGTTGAACACCACCGGACGGCCGTCGGAAATGGCCAGCATGATGATGCCGAAGCTTACTTCCATCTGCGTGAACTTGTAGAGCTGGTTTAAGATGATGGCCGAGTTTTCATCGCGTTTGAGATCGATGACCACGCGGATGCCTTCGCGGTCGGATTCGTCGCGCAGATCGGAAATGCCGCCTACTTTCTTGTCGCGCACCAGCTCGGCGATTTTTTCGATAAGCGCGGCCTTGTTGACCTGATAGGGCAATTCTGTGATGACGATGGTTTCTTTATCATTGCGGGCGTTCTTTTCGATGAGCGCGCGGGCGCGCACACGGATGATGCCGCGGCCGGTCCGGTAGGCGGACAGAATGCCTTCGCGGCCGTTGATGAAGCCTGCCGTGGGGAAATCCGGCCCCGGAATATGCCGGATCAGCTCGTCGATGGAGATGTCCGGATTTTCGATAAGCGCTATCGTGCCGTTGATGATTTCCGTCAGGTTGTGCGGCGGAATGTTGGTGGCCATGCCGACGGCGATGCCCGACGTGCCGTTTAAAAGCAGAAGCGGAATGCGAGTGGCCAGCACGGCCGGCTCCGTCAGGGATTCGTCGTAGTTAGGGACGAAATCGACCGTGTCTTTTTCCAGGTCCGAAAGGATGTCTTCGGAAATGCGATCCAGACGCACTTCGGTGTAACGCATGGCCGCGGGGGGATCGTCGTCAATGGAGCCGAAGTTTCCCTGGCCGTCCACCAGCGTGTAGCGCATGGAGAAGTCCTGCGCCATGCGGACCAGCGTATCGTAAATGGCCGCATCGCCGTGCGGATGGTAACGGCCCATGATATCGCCGACGATGCGGGCGGATTTGCGGTAGGGCCGGTTGTAGCGGTTGCCGCCTTCATACATGGCGTATAAAATCCGGCGATGGACCGGCTTGAGGCCGTCGCGCACGTCGGGGATGGCGCGCCCGATGATAACGCTCATGGCGTAATCCATGTAGGATTTTTTCATTTCGTCTTCTATATTCACCAGCGAAAGCTTTTGGTGGATATCTCGTTCCATTCTTTACACTTCCTCTCTATTTTTCGAAAAAGACTTCTTCTTTTTCGTCATTCCGGACAAGCGAAGCGCGATCCGGAATCCATGAAAAAAACTGGACTCCCGCCTTCGTCACCTGAAGGTCACAGGCGGGATGACGATGGAATTGTTATATATCCAAATTGGATACGTAAAGGGCGTTCTGGTAGATGAAATCCCTGCGGGGTTCCACCTGGTCGCCCATTAATGTCGTAAATATTTCGTCGGCCACCACTGCGTCTTCCACGCTTACGCGCAGGAGCGTGCGCTTTTCCGGGTTCATGGTGGTCTCCCAGAGCTGCTCGGGGTTCATTTCACCAAGGCCTTTATAACGCTGAATGGTGAGACCCTTCTTGCCCAGACTGATAATGTGGTCCACCAGCGCGCGGGCCGTGGAAAGCTCAATAGGTGCGCCGGCATCCGCCGGCTGATCGCGGTAAGGCGCCTCGCCCAGAATATTGGTCTGGACCACCAGATTGCGGATTTCCGAAAACTGCGGCGTGCGGAACATTTCCTTGTCGATGCAGTTGGTGAGCGTTTTGTTGCCATGTTTAATTTCAAAGACCAGTTTAAAACCGCCGTGATCGGGGTCGGAATCGATGCGGTAATCCGTGATGACATCGGCACCCAGAGCCACGACCGTGCGGCCGGCAATTTTTAAAAGCTCGGAATCGTTTTCAAATGCTTCTTCATTCAGGCCGGGGTCTCCTGCCACAATGCGGATCAGGTTACGGTCGCGGCGGTCGCGCTCGAAGCGGTCCAGCAGGTCTTCCGTACGCATCACCTTTTTGATAAGTTGCAGAAGTTTGGCGCCGGTAACAGGAAAAGGACTGCCATCCCCGCTCATGAGATTGACTTTCTCCACACCGTTTTCAATGACGTAGCTTTTCATCTGGTCTTCATTTTGAATGTAGAGCTCTTTTTTCTTTTCCACAACTTTGTAAAGCGGCGGCTGGGCGATATACAGATAGCCTCTTTCAATCAGTTCCCGCATCTGGCGAAAAAAGAACGTCAGAAGAAGCGTGCGGATGTGCGCGCCGTCGACGTCAGCATCGGTCATGATAATAACTTTATGATAACGTAGTTTGGTGACGTCATAATCGCCCGGGCCGATGCCCGCGCCAAAGGCCGTCACCATGACTTTGATTTCTTCGTTTTGAAGCATTTTGTCAAAGCGAGCTTTTTCGACATTGAGCACCTTGCCGCGCAGAGGCAAAATGGCCTGATTCTTCCGGTCCCTGCCCTGCTTGGCGGAACCGCCGGCCGAATCGCCCTCGACCAGATAAATTTCGCTGAGCGCCGGATCTTTTTCCTGGCAGTCGGCCAGCTTTCCGGGCAGTGCGCCCACTTCCAGTGCGCTTTTGCGGCGCGTCAGCTCGCGGGCGCGGCGGGCAGCTTCACGGGCGCGCTGTGCTTCCATACACTTGTTTAATATCTGCTTGGCGACGGACGGATTTTCTTCCAGGTAGGAACCGATTTTTTCATAAACGATACCTTCGACCAGGCCTTTGACATCCGAGTTGCCGAGCTTTGTTTTGGTCTGACCTTCAAACTGCGGGTTGCGCACTTTCACGCTGATGACGCAGGCCAGGCCTTCGCGCAAATCCTCGCCGCGCAGCGATTCCTTGCCGTCCTTGATGATCTTGCTGCTGGTTGCATAGTTATTGAACACACGGGTCAATGCCGAGCGGAAACCGACCATGTGCGTGCCGCCTTCGATCGTGTTAATGCTGTTGGCAAAGGAAAAAATATTTTCAAGATAGCTTTCGTTGTATTGCAACGCCACTTCCACCGTACAGTCTTCCCGTTCACCGGTGACGAAAATCGGGTCTTTATGCAGTGTCTTTTTGTTGCGGTTGAGATATTCGACAAACGAGACAATGCCGCCTTTGTAAATAAACTCTGCCGTTTTATCGACCCGTTCATCAATGAGCGTAATTTTGACGCCGGAATTTAAAAAAGCCAGCTCCCTTAAACGGTTGGCGATGATATCGAAACTGAATTCGGATTCTTCAAAAATTTCATCATCCGGTAAAAAAGAAACCGTGGTGCCGCGGCCGCGCGTTTTGCCGACGGCTTTGAGCGGCGCATCCGGTACGCCTCTCTGGTAAGTCTGGCGATAGACGTTTCCGTCCCGTCGCACTTCGAGTTCGCATTTTTTGGAAAGCGCATTGACAACAGACACGCCCACGCCGTGCAGACCACCGGAAACTTTATAGGTCTCGCCGGTAAACTTGCCGCCGGCATGCAGTTTGGTCATGGCCACTTCCGCCGCGGAGACGCCTTCGCCTTTATGCATATCGACAGGAATACCGCGCCCGTTATCATCCACCAGGATGCTGTTGTCCACCCGGATTTTGACAACGATCGTATCGCAAAATCCCGCCGCCGCTTCATCGATACTGTTGTCGACAATTTCATACACCAGATGGTGCAGACCGTCTTTGCCGGTAGAACCGATATACATGGCCGGACGCTTGCGCACGGCCTCCAGTCCTTCCAATACTTTTATACTATCCGCATCATACGTTTGCTCTGACATAAAAACTTTTAACTCCTAAATTTTCAGCGGCATGACAATGCACAAATAATTATCGCCTTCCGCAGGTTTGATCAGAGTCGGTTTTAAACCGACGCCGACTTCCATGAGCACACTTTCGGTGGAGACAACCGACACGGCATCAATGACATAGTTGACATTAAAACCGACATCAATGTCTTCACCGGTATAATTGATGTCAATTTCCTCCGTGGCTTCACCGACATCCAGGTTTGTCGAATTCAAAGTCATTTTTCCCGCGGCAAATGAAATAATCACACCGCTGTAACGTTCGGACGAAACAACGTTCATTCTTCTTAAGGCATGGAGGAAAGATTCTTTATCCAGTGTGATGCCAACGCCTTTTTCCGTGGGAATGACTCTTTTGTAATCAGGATATTCACCGTCCACCAGATTCACTTTCAAAATGGTATTTTCCGTTTGTACCACCAGCATATTCTTGTGGATGCCGATGCTGACATTCTCATGAACGTCCGTAATCTTTTTAACTTCCATCAAACCTTTGCGGGGGATGATCACCCCTTTGACCATTTCCGGGCAGGGTTCCGCCGTCAGCGCTTTAGCCACCGCGAGTCGATGGCCGTCCGTGGCAATCATCCGCCAGGTATGGTTGGTTCCGTCTGTTGACGTTTCCAGCAAAACGCCGTTGAGATTTTTACGGCTTTCATCAAACGCCATGGCAAAAGACGTTTTATTGATCAGATCTTTAACCGCCGATCCGGGGATATTAAAAAATTCCACGTTTTCAATATCTCCGACACTTGGAAAATCATCGGCCGGCAATCCCGGAATTTTATAAACAGCTCTCTGGCAGGTGACTTTGACGATGTTATTGGCGCTTTTAGTCAGATGAACCACATCGCCCTGAATTTCTCTGACCATTTCATAGAGTTTTTTGGCGGAAAGCGTAATTTCTCCTTTTTCCGCAATATCCGCATCGTAATCGGAAATCAGACTGATTTCCCGATCTGTGGCAATTATTTTGAGTTTATTGTGCTCCGTCTTTAAAAGAACGTTATTTAAAATGGGTGTAGTTGTTTTCTTCTCGACGATGCCCAGAGTCTTTTGAATGCCATCCAGAAACGTGTTTCTGTTAATTTTAAATTCCATGCTCTCTTCGTCCTCCCATTATTTTATTTAACTATGTTTTTTATCTTATATATATAAAATTAGTAATAGTAATAAGCCTTGTGGATATGTTGATTGCTTACATTTTCATTGTAAATTCAAAATCCTCCAAAGTTTATCCCTGTGGAGAAACCGTTTAAACGAAATCACGTTTTGTGGATGATGCTATCTTCAATGTCACCCACCAGCTTCTTAAAGTTGTTATCCGCATCCAGGTTGTTGAGAACTTTATTGTTGGCATAAATGACGGTGGAATGATCGCGTCCGCCAATTTTTTGACCAATATCCGGATAAGAGAGTTTAGTCAGTTTCCGCGCCAGGTACATGGAAATCTGCCGGGCTAAAACAAGATTCTTGTTTTTGTTATGAGCTTTAATATCTGCAATTTTAACATTGAGTGTGGAAGAGACCACTTTAATGATGTCTTCAATGGACACTTCTTCTTTATTGTTGTGCTTAACAATTTTTTTAAGAACTTCCTTAACCAGATCCAGGTCGATTTCCCGGTTGGTTAAGGAAGAGTAAGCGGAAATCCGGATGAGAAATCCTTCCAGTTCACGGATGTTGGATTCCACATGCGAGGCGATATAGTGGGCCACCGAAGGAGAGAGTTCAATTTTACTCTCCTGCATTTTCTTTTCGATAATGGCTATTTTGGTTTCAATTTCCGGCGGTTGAATGTCGGCAATCAGTCCCCATTCAAAGCGGGAACGCAGTCGCCCTTCCAGATTGGGGATGTCTTTGGGAAATTTGTCGCTGGTGACGACAATCTGTTTTCCGGAGTCATGCAGGGTGTTGAAAGTGTGAAAAAACTCTTCCTGCGTGCGGTCCTTGCCGGCCAGAAAATGAATATCGTCAATTAATAATGAACCGATATTACGATACTTTTCACGAAATTTCGGCATCCGGTCATAGCGGATGGAATTGATCATTTCATTCATGAACGCTTCGGCCGAAACGTACATGACGTTTAAGTCCGGATGGGAGGAGGCGGTCGCAAGCCCGATAGCATTGAGTAAATGTGTTTTTCCCAGTCCCGAGCCGCCGTAAATGAATAATGGATTGTAGTTTTTAGCCGGCTGCTTGGCCACGGCAATGGATGCGGCGTGAGCAAACTGATTGGACGGGCCGATGACAAAGCGGTCAAACGTGTAATTGCTGTTTAAAAAAGAAATATTTTTTGGCCGGCTGACCGGCTGGTTTCCCGAATTGTTTTGAGGCTGTTCAAAGTTCAACTGGGCGGGTTCCGGCTTTTTTTCCTTGTCTTTGTTTAAAACAAAATCAATATCGACGCTCATGCCGACGACATTGTGCAGAGAGTTTTTGATCATGGACAGGTAATTGTCCATCAGCCAGTCTTTGAAAAACTTATTAGGGACGGCCAACTGGACACATTTGTCTTCCATGTTTATGATCTTTATGGGTTTTATCCAGGTATCAAAATTTTGCTTTGATACTTTTTCCTGAATAATTTTAGTAGCTTTGTCCCAAACCGATTCCATTATCCACCTTTTTATAAACAAAACTATCAACAGGTGTTGATAAGTTATAACTGCCTTTTATTTCAGGTCATCCAGAAGATAGCGGGCCAGACGGTTTAATTCGTCCAGAGAGTTGTAAGCTATTTCAATCGACCCTTTTTTGGCTGAACCCTTTATTTGCACTTTGGCCAGACATCTGGCTGTCAGAGAATTTTCAAGATCGACCATAAAACGGTCTTTAACAGCAACGGGCTTCTTATCAGCCGGCTGTTCTTTTAACTTCGCAATTAATTTTTCTGTTTCACGGACGTTTAAGCCGCGTTTTAAAATCGTATCCAGAAGGGATAACTGATCGTCGGGTGTTGCCAGAGCAAGAATACAGCGGGCGTGTCCCGGCGTAATGCTTTTTTCAATTAAAGCGGCCTGCGCTTTTTCCGGAAGCTTTAAAAGCCGGATTGTGTTGGCGACCGTTGAGCGGTCTTTGCCGACCTGACCGGAGATGTCTTCCTGGGAGAGATGAAATTTCTCCATCAGATTCACATACGCTTCAGCCTCTTCCAGCGGATTGAGCTCTTCACGCATCAGATTTTCAATCAAAGACAACTCGGCAGATTCTCGATCCGTTGCTTTGCGGATTACAATGGGTACTTCTTTCAGACCTGCCGACTGCGCCGCACGCCAGCGTCTTTCCCCGGCAATGATTTCAAAGCCCTGCTCGACTTTGCGCACGACAATCGGCTGGATGATGCCGCTTTGCTTCACCGAAGAGACCAGTTTTTTCTGGTCCTCGTCATTGAAGTTTTTACGGGGCTGATAACGGTTAGGACGTAACTCTTCGATTCCACAACTGTTGACGGCTTCTTTTTTAACCGCTTCCGTATTGAGCAAATCCGGAAAAATGGCCCCCAGGCCTTTTCCCAGCGCGTCCTTTTTTACCGCCATTTACGCCTCCCCGTGTAAAATTTCCTGTGCCAGATCCATATAGGCGATCGCTCCGCGTGATTTCCCGTCATAAATAAGCGCCGGCAAACCATGGCTCGGGCTTTCGGAGAGCCTCACATTGCGGGGAATAATGGTGCTGAACACCTTACTTCCCAGATGCTTCCGAACATCTTCCGTCACGCGATGCGCAAGGGAATTGCGCGCATCAAACATGGTCAGAAGGATGCCTCCCAGAGCCAAAGCCGGATTCAGATTCGCTTTTACTAATTTTACAGTGTTGAGCAGGTAGCCCAGACCTTCCATGGCATAATATTCACACTGCAGCGGAACAATTAAAGAATTTGCCGCGACGAGAGCATTGACCGTCATAAATCCCAGAGACGGCGGGCAGTCAATTACTATATAGTCGTAAGGTCTGTCCAGTTTTTTTAACAACTCCCGCAACCGGATTTCCCGGTCTTCCAGATTGACGAACTCGACTTCCAGACCGATCAGATCCTGATTGGACGGAACCATTTCCAGATTGGGTAAAACCGTATTTACAATCACGGAATCAATGGAAACCATCCCGATCATAGCATGGTAAAGATTTGCTTTTTCATAAGCGCCTCGATCGAGGCCCATGCCGCTGGATGAGTTGCCCTGAGAGTCAGCATCGATCAGCAACGTCCTCTTGCCCGCCGCAGCCAGTGAGGCGGATAAATTAATGGCGGTCGTGGTTTTGCCAACGCCCCCTTTTTGATTTGCAATACATATGATTTTATTCATTATTATTTGTAAGTCTTTCGCAAAAATTATTTGGAAAAACCTGGATGTCGACTAACACAAAAAAGGGTTTTTTAGAAGGTTTTTTTGCTGAATCCGGGCTTTTGAACGATAATAATTTTGCGAGGCGGACCCAAAAGCGGAATGTCTATATCATGTTGAATTATTTGATAAAAAAATTGTTCATTTTTGTCGTTTTCCACAGCGGCAAGTTCCTGTTCGACGTCACGTCCCTTTAGAGCTATCAACAGGCCTTCCGGGGCCAGAAAATAGTCGCCCAGGAGCAGCAGTTCGGGCAGTTTTAACGCGGCCCGTGAGATAACAATATCGAATTTTTCGCGGTGCACATCGGTTCTGAGGATATTTTCCGTCCGGTCATTGAGCGTGATGACCCCGGAAAGATTCAAAATACGGATCATGTGTTTAAGGAAAGAAATTTTTTTCCGGTTGCTCTCCAGCAAAAAAAGCTGCAAAGAAGGAAGAACGATTTTCAGGGGAATTCCGGGAAAACCGGCTCCGGTGCCGATATCGATGATCCGGGCATTATGTTTGAAGATGAATTTGCAGGCGGTGAGCGAATCCAGAAAATGGCGGGAAACGATTTCATCCTCCGTGCTATCCGCAATCAGATTGGTTTTGGCATTCCAGAGGCGCAGTTCCCTTTGATAGAGATCGAAGAATTCGATCTGCGCCCCGGTTAATTCGAGGCCCAGAAGTTTCGCGCCCTGCGTAAGAAGTTGTATGTCCGGATTCATGATTTTGAAATATCAAAAAAGAGGAGGGGCCGCAAACGATAAATGAGCAGAGTATTTTACAAAATTTGCCGGTCAGAACAAAAACCGGAGATGCAGGGATTGTGGGACGGGGATATCTGGAGGGACGTTTTGCCTCTTTCAATCGGTTGCTTCCGTCCGGAAGGAAGTCATCACCGGCCGCGCACGCAGTGCAAAATGCTTTCTGACGAGCAGGCGCTTTACGGGATTTTCCGGGTGGAGGATCGATTTGTGCGGTCGGTCCATCCCGGTTTTCAGGCCGATGTCTGGAAGGATTCCTGCGTGGAGCTGTTTATTCAGCCGAAAGACAGCCCCGGTTATTTTAATTTTGAGTTCAACTGCGGCGGCGCTCTTCTGGCTTCGTACGTCACCAACCCGGTTCGTATTGACGGACGTCTTCAGGGATTCACACCGCTTACGCCGGAAGACGACCGTCAAATCCGGCGGTATGCAAGCCTTCCGAAGATTGTGGAGCCGGAAATCGAAACGCCGCTTACCTGGCTGCTGGAATTTGCCCTTCCCTTTTCCGTTCTGGAAAAGTATGCAGGCCCGCAGGGAGACATCAAAGGACAAATCTGGCGGGCCAATGTCTATAAGTGCGGCAATGAAACATCCCACCCCCACTGGGCATCCTGGCAGCCGCTGGCGGAGCGCAATTTTCACGAACCGGCAAGCTTTGGCGAATTGATTTTTGCTACGCAATAGAGCAAGGGGTTTAAACCCCTTGTTTTAAATTAGATTTTGGCGGGAGAAACCATACATCTGCATTACAAAAAGCGCCTGTATTAAGTTTTTGTCTCCAAAAACCGATATGATCCAAGAACGAGGAAAACCTTTTATGAACGATATTTCATCCATCGCCACCGCCATTATGGGCATGCAGCAGTCGCAGACGCAGACTCAAATCAGCGCCAGCATGATGAAAATGAGCCTCCAGGCTGAACAGGAAATGGCGAACATGCTTCTGCAGAACGCTCAGCAGATCGCGGCCATGTCGCACACGGCCGCAGGCGGCGTTATTGATACGTTTGCCTGATAAAACAACCTTTTTCATATCTTTTCAGAGTTCATCCAAAATTTTTTCGACCAGCTTGAAATAACGGGTGTAGATCACCAGAACGGTGTCTTCATCGGGCGATGTCCGGGAATCCTTGATGTCCAGCATCTCCCGGATTACGCTGATGTCCGCGCCATAAATTTTCTCCGCCAGGTTCAGCGTTTGCTCTCTGGTGGGCATTTGATGAATCTTCAGACAAAGGACAATTCTCAAAACTTCCAGAAAGCTTTTCAAAGAGGTGATCAGAAACCCCGAAAGATGATGGCCCATGGAATATAAATAATTTCTCCTCAGCCGCATCAGGAGGTTGAGCATTTCCTGGCGGCAGCGCAGACGCAGGGCTTCAGAGCCGATCTGAATTTGCAAAAGAGGATCATCGCCGTAAAGCAGGAGGTGCGATTCCTGAATGGACAGATACTTCAGGGGAAAAGCCTCTGAAAGTTTGACCAGATCCGATGCCGTCAGAAATAACGGCGAAATACCTGCCGCCCGGCCTTCTGTGACAACCTCCAGGCAGTTTTGAAGCGTGACGGTGTCCGCCCGGTCCGGAATAATCAGCAAATTGATGTCCGAGCGTCCCGGCCGGTAGTCGGTTCGTGCGGCGCTGCCGTAGAGAAGAATGGATTGGATCGACAGATCAGGCACCCCGGCCAGCGAATCGCAGAACGATGAAATCGACTGCTTTTGTTCGTCCCGAAGAATGGTTTTTGACAGATCAATTTTGATATTCATCCGCAACTCCTGAGTTTAATCAAGCTGGAATTATTGGTTGTCCGGTGGTTGGCGATCCAGCATCCCGGATCAGCCGAGAACGCATCGCCTTTGACGGCATAAGATAGACAGCGCAGTCCGCCCCGGCAAAACGGCTGATAAAAGCATTCCTCACAGCCTTTCGAAATCCTGTCCGGGTCGCGAAGGGATTTCAGAAACGGGTTTTCGAAATAAATCGACGATAATTCTCTATCCAATACATTTCCTGAAACGACCGGAAGGCGCCGGCACGGCACGACATCACCGTTGGCCAGAATTGTCAGAAGACTGTTTCCGGCATGGCAATGGTAGGGGGTTTCATTGCCGACAAGAAATTGCAATGCTCTGTGCATGGCAACGTCCCGGGACTGACCCGTAAACGGCCATTTCTTTTTGCGGCCGGTCTTCATGATTTCAAAGAAAGATAACGTCTCGTCAGGCGTCAACAGATCATCGGTCAAGGAGGCGGCATGTCCGCAGGGAATCAGGCGGTCGGCCCAGATTCGGGATGCGCCCAGCTTTCTTCCGTAGCGGACGACTTGCGGAAATTCGGTGTAGTTGCCTCTGTGAGCGGTAAAGGAAATGGAAACGGGAATGCCTGCCGTAACAAGACAGGATATGCCGGAAGCAGCCCGGTCGAAACTGCCCTCTCCCCGGATATGATCATGGGTCTTTGGTGATCCTTCGAGGCTGACCTGCACGTAAGCGGGTTTGAGCTTTTTCAACTGTAGCGCGGTGGACGAATCGATCAGTGTTCCGTTGGACAGGATGGCGTAACTGGCCCGGTTTTTTGAAGACAGAAGCGAGAGGAGGTCCCAAAACTCGTTGTTTAAAAAAGGCTCCCCGCCGGTCAAATTGATATGGCCGCGCATGGGTCCACCGGACGTGTTGCACATTTTTGCGAGCAGGCTGTCGAATTGTTCGAGAATCAGAAGCATATCAGAAAAGGAGGCATCGTGTTTGGCGGCGTTTTCCTGATAACAATGCCGGCAATTCAAGTTGCAGTGATCCGTGATATGCCATTGCAGGGTAAAAGTGTTCCTGCGCAGGGCGCGGGCCGCAAGTTTTGTCTGTTGATGGCAGGCAGCCGCAAAGGCTCTTTCCTGACGAAAAGTTATTTTCATCCACATCCCCCGCAACCGCCGCATCCGCCGCCGCAGCCTCCTCCTCCGCAACCGCCCCCGCCGCAGCCGGAGGAAGCACAACCGCCTGTGTTATGGCCTGTGTAGCGATTCATCGCGCCGGCAAAGGTTGGATCGGTGGAGAGAGCGGCCACACCAAAAATGGAGGCGGCAAAAACCGGATCGATGCTGCTTAAGTCATTGCTGAGGGCTTTTTGTTTGATCCAGCCAAATTTTTCCTTCAGGGAATCGAGGTAGGAAAGGCCCAGCGCGGTTTGAGGCCGCCCGGGTTTTAATAAAAAAAACACAATGACCGGCATCAATAAAAGAACAACGGCCATGAATCCGACCGGTTTATATCTGATGATGCCGTAATACAGTTTGGTGACGCCGACAAGATAGATGGCAAAAAGCGTCGCAATCATAATGATGTAACTGCGTTTGGCGGCGGCCGGTTCTTTCAGCAGATGATTGGCCCTTAATTGCTGAACGATCGGCTCAATTTTACTGTTAATCTTTTCTTTGACGTTTTTGTCCTGAAAGATTTCCTGAAGGTTTCTTTTGTGGTGAAAAAAATCATAGACGATCTTTTCAATAGCGTTGAGAAGCGCATTCCGGTTAATTTTACGGACGGCTTGGATGGTGCTGCCCTTGAGGATGTGGGAAGACGGCTTCAGATCCATCAGGTCCCTTTTCCATAATCCATATAAAGCGGATTCCAAAGCGGTATTCCAGCCGCCGCGCAATACGGCAACGGTATAGCCGTCAAAGGCGGTGGCCGGCGGCAGGGAAAATCTTTCTGATCCATCGCTTTTATTGGCATACCATCCAATGAAAATGCACAGTGCAGAATAAAAGATGAACAGAAAAAGAAACTGCGGGCCTGGAATTTCTATTAAGATATCAATCAATGGAGTTATCCCCGGGTTAAGAAGTCCAAAATGTTAAATCGTTTTTTATATTTGACCTCTTTTGCTGCAACGAATAATAACTGCTGATTTCAAGGATGATTCTACTATGTGAAATTTCTATTTACAATCTTAAAGTGGAATTCCGGATCGGAGGTTCGCAGAAATTCTTCGTGCAATTCAAGAAAGTCGGTTCTATATGTTCTCCACTAAGACAGGCGGGAGTTAGGAATATGTCATCGAAGGCCAAAACCAGAAATATCAGCGTCGTTTTATATAAACCCAAGTACGCGGGCAATGTCGGCTCCGTGGCGCGGGCGGCGAAAAATATGGGAATCACCCGCATCGTCATTGTGGGCACGAAAGATCTGGACCGCGAAGCGATGCAGCAGCGCTCGACGCACCTGGCTGCGGATGTTCTCGATTCCATAACATATTTTGATACTCTTGAAGAAGCGCTGGGGAGCTTCAATTATATTGCAGGTACGACAGCCCGTCTGGGGAAGGCGCGCGGGCCGTTTGTGTCGCCGCGTGCGGCAGCGCAAACGATTGCCGGTCTTTCTCAGAAAAACTCGATTGCGTTGCTCTTCGGTCCCGAGGATACGGGGCTGGCCAACGAGCAGTTGCGCCTGTGTCACAGTGTGGTGACGATTCCGACCTCGCGTGAATTCTCTTCGCTCAATCTTTCTCAGGCCGTGATGATTCTCTGCTATGAAATCTTTGTGGCGGAAACGGCCGCCTCAGAGGCGGGCACAGCAACGCCGAAACTGGCTTTGTCTTCGGAGCTCGAAGGCATGTACGGGCAAATCAGGGAGCTGCTTTCCGAAGTCGGTTTTCTGAATCCGGAAAATCCTGAATACTGGATGCTGGATGTGCGCCGCTTTTTTTCAAAATCAAATCTGACATCGCGCGAAGTCAAAATCGTACGAGGCATCGTCAGGCAGCTTGCCTGGTATGCCGGCCACAAAAATACTTGACTTTAGGGCTTATTTGCAGTGAAAAGAAAACCTTGAGATTTACAGAGTCATTAAACCTAAAACCCCAAACGATGGAGGTCGTTTATTATGAGAAAGACATTTTCTTTTA
Source organism: Smithellaceae bacterium (assembly GCA_963682105.1). GTDB lineage: Bacteria > Desulfobacterota > Syntrophia > Syntrophales > Smithellaceae > UBA8904. The sequence continues at coordinate 2,859,922 of OY821638.1, read as the reverse complement.
CCGGCGCTAAAAAAATCGTGTTCGGCAACGGATCGCTTTTGACGCTGGCCGCTCACGTCAAAGAGCACCATGCGCAAAATCCGCTGGTGGTGATTGATAAAAATCTGGCAAAAACAGGCCTGCAGGAAAAAATCGCCAGCATTCTGGTGTCCGATGGCATCAAATTCACCGTATACGACAAGGTGGAGCCGGAACCTCAGATCGAACTGGCCGATGAAGGCGCTCAACTGGCCATCAAAAACAAATGCGACTGCATCATCGGCATTGGCGGCGGGTCCGCCATGGATGTTGCCAAAGCGATTGCCGTCATCGCGACCAATAAAGGCGCGGCGGCTGATTATCTGGGTCTCGGCAAAGTGCCCAAACCCGGTCTCCCCAAGATTATGATTCCCACGACCGCCGGCACCGGCAGCGAAGTAACGTTTACCGCCGTGTTTGTCCGTAAGAATCTCAAAAAGAAGGAAGGCATGAACAGCCCGTATCTTTACCCGGAACTGGCGCTTCTGGATCCGGAACTGACGCTATCGCTTCCGCCTGTGCCCACCGCGGAAACCGGACTGGATGCGCTGTGCCATGCTATTGAATCCTATACATCCATTAACTCGTCGCCGATGAGTGAAATGTTTTCGCTGGAGGCGATTGCGCTCATCGCTGAAAATCTGCGCACCTGTGTGCACGACGGCAAAAACATTGCCGCACGAGAGAGGATGCTCCTGGGCAGCCTCTATGCAGGAATCGGTCTGGCCAACGCCGGTGTGACCGCCGTGCATTCCCTTTCTTATCCGCTGGGCGGCAAGTACGGAGTGGGCCATGGCCTGGCCAACACGATGATGCTACCGCCGGTTATGGCGTTCAATTTGCCGGGTGCACTGGAGAAATTCGCCGATGTCGCGGACGCCATGGGTGAATGCATTGAAGGGTTGCCCGCGCGCGAAGCCGCTTATCTGGCGGTGGACGCCGTGGAAGCTCTGATCGACGATTGCGGCATTACGGCGACCGTGAAAGATTTCGGCGTGAAGGAGGAAGATTTTCCGGCACTGGCCGATGTGGCGATGACCGTGGCCCGGCCGCTGGAGAATAATCCCCGCAAGATGACCAAGGAAGACATGATCGCCATTTACGCCCAGGCTTTCTGAAATATGAAAGCCGATAATTCATCTTAAAGGAAGATATAAGAAAATAAAGACGCCGCGCCGGATTTTACAAGCGCGGCTTTTTTATGAATGACACCTCGGCTATTTTTTTAATTGACGATTTTCTCTTACCAGCTTATGGATAAGCGGGGAATGGACGAGACGCTTCAACAAATAAGGGCCGTTTAAGGCAGGGCCGAATATTATATTAACAAAAGGAGCATGATCCATGAGTACACAGCCGGTAAAAATCCCCAAGACCATCAGCGCGGCAGAATTCACACTCAAAGTATTTCAAATTCTCTGGCGGTTGCCGTCCATGATTTTCAACCTGATCAAAGGTATGAAAAGCATCAGCGGCGATAACAACAATTCCTGGGGGCTCGAACTGGAGAGAATCGCCAGACTGTATCCGAATAATGCGGCTGTAAAATCGCCGGATGGCACGCTGACCTATCGGCAACTGAACGAAAGGGCAAATCGTTTTGCCCATTATCTTCTTTCGAAGGGCGTGGTCAGGGGCGATATCGTCGCGCTGTGCTTTGAAAACCGGCCGGAACTGCTTGCGGCGTACTGCGGTTGCGCAAAAGTTGGAGCCATTGCGTCACTCATCAATACCAATCAGCGGGGAGAATCCCTCATACACAGTTTTAATCTGAACAAAGGAAAAGTCGTCATCATTGGCGAAGAATGCTACGATTTTTTCAGCGAAACGAGAGCAGGGATCGATCTTTCCAAGTCAATGCTGGCGATGGTGCGCGACACAGGAACGATCAAACCCAAAGACATCGACGATATAACCGCCGAACTGGAAACGAAAAGCATCGAAAACCCGTCCAGCACACCGAGCGTCAAATTGAAAGACACAATGGCCTATGTTTATACTTCCGGAACGACCGGCGGATTGCCCAAAGCGGCGGTTATCATCAATAAGCGCACCATATCCGCCATGTTCTGGTTTGGAAAATTTGTTCTGCCCGTAAAACCGACGGATACCATCTATATCCCACTACCTTTTTTTCATACCAACGCCATTACCGTCGGCTGGCCTCCGGCTTTGCATAACGGCGCCGCCGTGGCACTGAGAAGAAAATTCAGCGCCAGTAAATTTCTTGATGATGTGCGGCAATTTCAGGCGACACATTTCATCTATGTCGGAGAAGTCTGCCGTTATTTGATGGCTCTGCCGGCTAAACCAGATGATGCTGAAACGACATTGAAGTATGTCTGCGGGAACGGCCTGAGGCCCGATATCTGGATGCCGTTTAAAAAACGTTTCGGCATCAAAAAAATCTACGAATTCTACGGCGCAGCCGAAGGCGTGGGGGTGTTTACCAACTTTTTGAATATTGATTACAGTGTCGGCACGAGCGTAACGCCCTTTGCACTGGTGGCCTACGACACTGAAAATGATGCACCCGTCAGGAACGAACAGGGATTTATGAAGAAAGTCGGCAAAGGCGAAACGGGGCTTTTGATCATGGAAATATCTGAAAAAACGCCATTTGCCGGATATTCAGACAAGAAAAAGACAGAAGAGAAAATATTCAGAGATGTTTTTAGAAAAGGCGACATGTGGTTTAACACAGGCGACATGCTGAGAAACATGGGATTCCGGCATGCCCAGTTTGCCGACCGTCTGGGCGACACATTCCGCTGGAAAGGCGAAAATGTGGCAACCATGGAAGTGGAAAAAGCCATCGATGCCTTCCAGGGTGTTGAACAGGCGGCCGTCTACGGAATTACTCTGCCTGGCGCCGACGGAAAAGCCGGCATGGCTGCCATTATTCAGGATACAGAAAGTACGATAGACATATCCAAATTGGCAACTCATCTCAAGACGAGTCTGCCCAAATACGCCGTACCGATTTTTGTCCGTCTCGTGAAGGATTTTGAGTGGACCGCAACGCATAAGGTAAAGAAAGTCAATCTAAAAAATCAGGGATACAATCCGTCCGAAGTCAGGGAAGGACTGTATGTGCTGTTGCCCGGAAGCGAGAACTATGTTCCGATGACCGAAGAGATATACGGTAATATAGAAAACGGTAAATACAAGTTTTAATAAGAAAATGAAAAGAAAGGCGGAACAGTTGAATTTCCGCCTTTCTTTATGGGTGAATAGACCCTGAAACATTAAACATTACGGATTAATGTTTCTTTTTTTCATTTCCATGCGGACTTCAATCCGCCGTTGTCTTAAATCCTCCGCCGTATAAGCGGTTCCTCCGGTTTCAACACCGACGCCTCCGCCGGCATGCCGTCCGAAGCCGCCAATACCGATACCGAAAGAAGGACCTGTCTGTTTTTCCTGTTTTTCAATTTCATCGTTGAGGCGATAGAAATATTCAAGAAGCTTATCATTGGACATGGCTTTATAATCTTCTTTGAGGATCTCTTTGGACTGGCTGGCGCAACCGCAAAGGAGAAATGCAGTGAACAGGAATAATAAGACGAGGGAAATCGCTGTCTTAATTTTCATCAGAAACCTCCAATAATCAATAAATTTAATATCAAAACAATTATTTCTTAATCAATTCAAGTCTTAGTTTGATTGCTTCGGCTCTGCCTGCCTCGCCTTTTGTTGTGTAATAGGTTTGCAGCTTTTCCAGATAAGCCCAAAGAGGCCTTCGCCATCCATTGGCTGCTGCTGTTTGGATCGCGATTTGCAAAATATTTTCATCATAGGGGAGGTAGCGAACCCAGACCCCGCAGGCAACCAGCCGGGAAAGGGGATCGTCAATCGCGGAAAATTCGGAGACGGCGGATTTTCCATCCCTGGCCAGAGCGGCCTTCAGAATGCCCGCATAGTGTGAAGGAAAAACCTTAGAATCAACGGCGGAAAAATTTCCTTTCAGAAAGTGGCAATAGGCCATGTTGGCCGGATTAGGCTCCAAGCGGTAAAGACGGGCGAAATCGGCTGTATCAAAGCTTTCAAGACTGGCGGCATGAAGAGCGTATTTGGTCAGATAAGCCGTGGCAAGAAGGTTCAGATCATTACCGGAGGCAAGTTCACGGCGGGCTTTAACAAAATGCGGTTCGCTTATGTCTTCTTTGCCGGTAAGGAAATTAACCTTGTAATCCTCAAGATAGGAACTGGCATTATTTTGCCAGGCGGGAGTCTGAAGGGTTGAACCGCAGGCCGAAAGAAAAGTAGCGATGAGAAAAATAAAAAGCTTTTTCATGGCATTTTGATCTCCGGATTCTTCTTCGGACCGATAAGCGTTTCAATCTTTTGGGCCGCATCATCAATCGATTTTACCGCATCATCGATGTCGGAGCGCAGATAACGGATGTCTTTAACGCCTTCGGAAGCTTCTGTGGTGATATTGTTAATATTATCAACACTTTTATCTAATTTATGCAGCTTGGATGAGACATCCTTTAGCATAGTATTGACCTGCGATAAAGTCCCCTCACGGCCAAAAATTTGGACGTCAGTTTTATCCGCCATTTTATCGACTTTTTGTACAATGCGATCAATATTTGTGGCAATGTCCTTAAGTCTTTTCAGAGCATCCTGAATCGACTTTACACTCTCTTCATCGCCCACGGCCATTTCGACAAGAGATTTTTTCGATGCAAAATTGGAAGAAATGGTGCGGGCGTTCTCCAGAGTCTGGTTCAAATCACCTTTAGGATTGGAAAGGTTTCTGGTCAGAAGCTCAATATTATCCGTTATTTTTGATAACTTTTCCAGCACAGGTTCCACCTTGGTTATGGCGTCATTGATGTCGTTAATGGTTGAAACTTCAGATATTTTATTTTTTTCCAGCGGCTGGCTGTTCAGATTCGTCGTATTGATAACGATCCGCGCTGAACCGATTAACGGCCGATATAAAACAAAGGTACTGTCAGAACGTATCCATCTGATATGGCGATCAGGGATTTTGATTTTGATTAGAACGATCCCTGTATCGTTGAGTTCCAGATCATGAACTTTACCGATATTAAAACCGGAGAAGACAACCGGCATGCCTTCCGTAAAGCCTTCGCCGGAGCGGGATGACAGCGTGAAGACATGCATTGTTTCAAATACACCCTTGCCGATGGCCAGGTAAAGCAAGGCAATCAAAATAACCAGGCCGGTGCAACTGACAAAAAGTCCGACTTTAAATTCGCGGCTCAGCGACATAAGTCACCATATTTCTCTTCCATCCATGAATAATCATAAATATGACAGCTTGAATATAAATCGTCAATTTTTTTTAAAACATTTGCAATGTATTGCGCCGTTTTCCAGTGAGGGACGATCTGAAAGGGCCTGTCGATTACGATTGCGGAATCTTTCATCATTGCAGCTCGAAGCAGCATAACGCAAAAGCGATCATCCGGTACAAGAGCCGGATTGCGTTTTAAGGCAATGTGCTCCAGATTGACGCGTTTTAAAACGTCCAGTGCCAGTTGCCGGGCCGTCTCTTTGTGCATATTTTCATGGTATTGCTTGATTAATGCAATATTCATGTAGACATCCTGATTGGAAATCAATGGGAGATCATCGGAAACCAGAGCAGTTTGCAGAGGATGATCCCGTAAAAACCCGGCGAGTGAAGACGTGAGTGCCTCTTCACTGTCGAATAATTTTATAATAATTTTGTCAGTAATGACAGCACCTCTATTATTAATATGGCAGCAAATACTTTCACCATACCGCCGGAGACGGAAATCGGTATACTGGTCAGATCATAAGAAGCCTGTAGGCCTTGCCGAATCGGAATCAATGTAATAAAAAATCCGTAAACCGCACATTTGAAAAGTGCAATAAAAATGTCAAAAAAGCTGGTCGAATTTAAAATGATGTCCGTGTAAACATCAATACTCATTGCGAAAATCAAACTCGCAAACAAGATACCGCTCACAAGCAAAACGATAGAAAAGAGACTGCTCAGCAAAACAATAGAGATTATTCCGTTAATGACGCGCGGCGCTAAAAGATAATCTATAACATCAATACGAAAAGCTTCCAAGGTGCGGACCTCCCGGTTCACTTTCATGACCGCCATTTCCGTGTTGATGGCGGCAGAGGAACGAAGGGTTATCAAAAGAACCGTCAAGAAAGGGCATAATTCAGTCACGACAAGCCCCATCAAAACATGGCCGATGAGTTCCGTCAGGCCGAAATCCTTAAGAAGCGTGAAGACAATGCCGATAAGCAAAGAACCGAAGACAATGGAAACAAGAAGAAAAGAGGGTAGTATCTGAACGGATGTAAAATAAATCTGGTTTACCAGAACTTCGCGCATGGCGGAACTGTAAGTCTTACGACGAAGAATTCGACCGAAGACTTTTAAGGCAAAAGCGCCGGAATCGACAAAAGTCGAGAGGGTCAAAATGACACGATGTCCCAGATTGTCCCAGAAAGCAATCATATGCCGGCTCCGCAAGATGAATGTAATATTAACACAGGATTAGGAAGAGTTCAAACAACCTTTTAATATTTGACAAACAACGACATTTTATTATATTTGCCACAGCTCAAAAGATGAATGATCAATTGAAAAGACAGGATATCACGCGTTAACAGACTGGGAGGAAAAAATGAAAGAATCAAACCGTAAAACATTTTTTATGTTTCTGATGGCATTTCTGGTGGCGTTCTTTATTGTGTCGCTCGTCGGAGTGTTGAGGTCTTCATTTACGACGACAGGCGCACCGGAAATTCCGGCGGCTCAGGCCGGTCCGGCGATTTCAGATAACATATCAAAAACACCGTTGTCATTCTCCGATCTTTCCGAAAGGGTAAAACCGGCGGTTGTCAACATAAGCACAACGAAGACATATAAAGGAAAAGGTCGTTATAACGCTCCTTTTGGAAACTCGCCCTTCGGAGATGAATTTTTTGACCGTTTTTTTGGAGACACACCACGCAGAGAATTCAAACAGCGCAGCCTGGGATCCGGATTCATTATCAGCAATGATGGATACATTTTTACCAACAATCACGTTGTAGAACAGGCTGATAAAATTCTGGTGAAAATTTCTGACGGTAAAGAATACGAAGCGAAGATTATCGGAACCGATCCCAATACGGATATTGCTTTGATAAAAATTAAGGCAGACAACAGCCTGCCCGTGGCGGAGATCGGGGATTCTGAAAAAGTGAAGGTTGGAGAATGGGTCATCGCTATCGGAAATCCTTTCGGTCTCGATGCCACCGTGACCGCCGGAATCGTCAGCGCCAAAGGGCGTGTTATCGGCGCCGGTCCTTACGATAATTTCATACAAACCGATGCATCCATTAACCCCGGTAACAGCGGAGGCCCGCTTTTTAATATGGAAGGGAGGGTCATCGGCATTAATACGGCCATTGTTGCCCAGGGCCAGGGCATTGGTTTTGCCATTCCCATTAACATGGCAAAATCCATCCTTGCCGATCTGAAAACAAAAGGGAAGGTAACGCGTGGCTGGCTGGGTATTTCCGTCCAGGATGTCTCTGAAGAGATGGCTAGGAATTTAAATCATAAAACCAAAGGAGGCGCTTTGGTTTCGGATGTTTTCAAAGATGATCCGGCGGATAAGGCAGGCATTAAAGTAGGCGACATCATCACGGAAATCAATGGAAAACCGGTTAAAGATACGCACGAGCTGCTGATTATGATCGCCGGAGTGCATGTCGGACAAACGATGAATGTAAAAGCCATCAGAGATGGTAAAGAAATGCGGTTCCAGGTGAAAGTCGGAGAAAGAAAAGATGATGTTGTCCGCGCAGGCGCCGAAAAATCCGGAAAGAGTCAGTTTGGAATAGCGGCGCAGGACATTTCACCGGATATGGCAAAGCAGTTAGGTATATCCCGGGAAGGCGTCATTGTGGCTGACGTACAGGCCGGATCACCGGCGGATGAAGTCGGCATTCAGCCGCAGGATATCATAGTGCAGGTCAATCGTGTTAAAATTACATCCATGAAAGATTACAATCGTGAGATTTCCAGAGCGGCAGAAAAGAAAAGCGTTACGCTCCTGATTAAACGAGGGCGATCAAGCTTCTTTGTGGCGTTGAAAGCGGATTAGAATAAAGATCATAAAATAAAAAAGGCAGGCCTGAAACCTGCCTTTTTTATTTGTCGAAACGCAATAATGAAGTTTCATGGAAGAATGCATCGTTGTAGGGAACGGTTTTAAACCGTTCCCTACGCTGTTCCAAATTACCACATAGGTAAAATCGAACAAAATTGTGAAAAAGTCAAAATCTCTCATACTTTTTAAAATAGACAAATTCAAATATTAGTTTTAAAAGACGTCCATGAATCTATACGATTATGCAGGAGTCATCCATTTGCACTCCAAATACTCCTACGACGGGTATGCCTCGGTTGCATCCATAATAAAGGATGCAGAAAATTGTGGCATAGATTTCCTGATGCTTTCCGATCATGACCACTTGAAAGCGCGGGAAGAAGGCTGGGAAGGATGGCAGGGAAAGACATTATTAATTGTGGGACAGGAAGTATCGCCGCGCTTCAACCATTATCTTGCTTTCAACGTCCCCTCCCCTATTTCCTTTTCAGAAGATCCGGAAGGGATTTACCCTCAAAAATATATGGATGAAGTCCGTAAAAAGGGAGGTTTCGGAATTATTGCTCATCCAGATCATGAAGGGGCTCCAATGTTTCACGTGAAACATTACTCGTGGAATGACTGGAATGTAAGCGGTTATGCGGGGATAAGCGTTTGGGATTTCATGACGGACTGGCAAAAAAGCCTCAACGGCTACCTGGCCAGCCTGCTGAGTTTTCTTTTCCCCGCCTATTTCTTGAAAGGTCCCCGACAGGTGACACTGGACCGCTGGGATCAACTCAATGCCGTCCAAAAAACCGTCGGCATTGGAGAACTGGACAATCATGCCAGTATCAAAAAACTGCTCGGTATCCCGTTTGTAGCATTTCCATTTAAAAAAGCATTTCGTTTTGTCCGAACCCATATCTTAACCGACTCGCCCTTCAGTGGTAAGACATCGCAGGATACTGACCTGGTTTTCCGTGCGCTGCTTTATGGACGATGCTATTTTGCCATGGAATATTTTCGCCCGGCAGCGGGCTTTGCATTCCGTATCGATCAGAACGGACAAACCTTTTATATGGGGGATGTGTTAAAGTTCACTGGTGCGGCTCAACTGTCTGTTACCCTTCCCTCATCCGCACGGATTCATATTATCCGCAACGGATCGGAATGGAAAACAGTTGTCACAAATAGCCTGACGTCATCCATTGAAGAACCGGGTGTCTATCGGGTGGAAGTTTTCTTAAAGTCCGCCTGGAAATACCGCCCCTGGATTTTTTCCAATCCCATTTTTATTAATGGTCAATAACCCGTCTGTTCTAATTTTTACTACCACATCCTTCCTCTTCTTCCGTTTAGGGTTTGTTTCCTTGATCGGTGTTTCACTGGTCATGAACAAGCTTATATTATGGTTAAAATTAATACGACGCTTCATCCCGTTCACCCCACTGCCATCAATTCCTTCCTCGGCGCATACATCTGGGTTGCCTATGATCAACTTCAACAATTCATAATGCAGGATTTTACATCTCACGATGCATGCAAATGCAGTTACCGATTCCTGGCTGCCATTCCCCTGGGTTTCATCTTTTCCACTATGTTCAAAGATAAAATCGGCCTAATCATCGCATTTTTACTGGGAACATTATCCGCGCAAACCCTGTTCAAGTATGGCCGCAGGTTTGTAAACCAGAAAATCAATATTGAGGAGCATAGTGAAAATATTCCCAACGAACTTGAGCAGTTGCAATCCATCAACCGGGAAGAAGCAGAGTGATTCCGCAATGAAGGGATACCGAACATTTAAAAAATCGGCTGGGATAAAATGCCTTCCTGGTGACTCTGGAGCAGATTTCCGAAAATCCTTAATAATAACAGTAATATATCACTGTGTTTCTGCAAAATTACGAACCTCATTTCACTTTTTCTCAAAACATTACAATATTGAAGCGGCGCACGATGATCGGCAAGAAGATCAGGATGTAGTATATTGTGAATTGCGATGATGGGCGGACATTAATAGTTCTGATGGATCCTGGCGTATTGGCGGGTCCCATCACCGGGCCAGGAGGTCATGAAAACCACAATCGGCAAAGTGCTGAACGGTGGCGCCAATGCCATCGTGATTCATAAAGGCGTCGTCCGGACAGGCCATTGCGATCACGGAACCGATGTCGGTTTGATCGTTCTTCTCTCTGCGAGCGTGTCGCTCAGCCTTGATCCCAACCCCAAAGTGCTGGTTTGCACCGTCGAAGAAGCCATCAAACTGGGTGCGAATGATGAAAATGAGATGCTCAAAGACTTTGGCGAAATTTCCGAACACTGCCCGGCCTGAGGCATGCCGGTCCCTGCGATGCTGTACACGCGCGGCAAAGCATTCAAATCGGAAAGCAGCGTAGCGGTTGTGAAACACTCCGTTCGCGTGGTTGCGGAACCGGGGGCAGACCATGTGAAGGTCAACCATTCCGGCTGCGCTGAAGCGTTCCAATCCGTCGTTGAAGGCTGTGTTGTGTCCATCGGGCGCAACGTCTTCCAGCATAAAGATCCCACCCGAATGATTCAAGCCATCAAAGCCATTATTCATGAAGATGCCAGTGTGGAAGCCGTCACGACCATATTGTAAGGGAAGGCTAAAAAACAAAAACGGTTTGGCTGGATTACCGGAAATGGAAAAAGGCACTTCATGACGGCGATTGAAAGCGGTGTGGATGCCGTGCTGGTCGATCGTGCTGATATCGAAAAGTCAAAGGCCGTGATTTTCCGGAAATCACCATCAAGGATGTGCAGAAAGTGTCCATGGGCGACCGGGTCTGCATCGACACCATCATGGACATGAAACAGGGGGAAGGCATGCTGATCGGCAATTTCAGCAACGCCTTTTTCTGCTTCATTCGGAAACCGTCGAAAGCACCTATGTCGAGCCGCGGCCGTTCCGGGCCGACGCAGGCGCCGTTCATGCGTATATTCTGATGCCCGGCGGCAGGGACGTCTCTCTGATCCGGCAAAACTCGGAAACCATCCGTTTGACCAGACCCTCCGGAGCGCCGGTCTTGATGGTGCAACGGAGTAAAGACGACAAAGTTCCGGGATACGCCGAAGAAGGCAGCCGGCATGTCGGCGTCAAAATCAAAGAAACCATCAGCGAAAAATAATTTCTCACCAGTTCATGAATAACGTCTAACCCTGCAGGGAACAGTTTTAAACTGTTCCCTGCGCATCCGGTCTTTCCTACTTCTGGCAATCCGGACAATAAAAGGTGCTTCTGCCTGCCTGCTTTATCCGTTTGATGACGCCGCCACAGATGGAACAGGTCTTACCTTCTCGTCCATAGGCTTTAAGTTCGTGCTGGTTTTCGCCGGGACGGCCGTACAGATCGCGCCAGTCCGATATGGATGTGCCTCTCTTCTCGATGCCCTTCTTCAATATACGCTTACCGTGGCGGAAGATGTCTTTCCACCGGGCCTTATCGATATCCGAGGCTGGGCATGTTGGTGATATTCCCGCCCGGTGTAAAATTTCACAGGCGTAGATATTGCCGATACCGGCAATGGCTTTGGGGTCCATCAGCAGGACTTTGACAGGAACTTTTCGACCGGCCTGATTTTCCAGAAAAGCTCTCTCGTCAAATTTATGCATCAGATCATTTGCCGCTTCGCTTCGTGGAACCTTTTTAATTTGGATAGTGCCGAAACGCCGTGGGTCGACCAGATCGACATGACCGCCGGCAACGGTCATCCGCCAGCGGGTATGGGGAAGCCTTTCCGGACGAGGATTCCAGAACAGCCGGCCTGTCATTCGCAGATGAATGGCCACGATTCGTCCGTCTTCCAGCATCAGCTCGATGGTTTTCCCCGAACGCTGAACATCGCGGATAATCCGGCCGCGGATTTCTTCGCGTCCTGCGAGTTTGGAATCCAAGATTTCCGTTTTGGCGATCCGTTTCCCTTTTATCGAATCACGCAGTTGCCGGCATAACGTTTCAACTTCAGGGAGCTCAGGCATCTCTCAACCCTCCCCGATCGTTTGAAAACCGCAAGCCCGCCCGTCGGTAATTTTCACGAAATCCTTTGCCAGCCTGCATTTCAGAAGATCATGCGCTTCATAATGGTTTTCTTGATTGGGAAACATTCTTTCGTCCTTCTCCTGTTTAAAAATTTCATTTAAGTTTTTTCTTCTTCCTTCCGATTCCCTCACCAGGTGTTATGCGGTTGTAAGCCGCTTGGAGTAAGGCTTTTAAGCATTGCGAAGGACTCGCCAACGGTCGCCTGAAAAGTTTTTTAAAAATTTTCTTTCAACTTTTTTTCATTTTTTGGACGAAAATGCAAAATAAATGTTGACAATTTTTTTTGCTTGCGTAAAACGAAAATTAGTTATGCCGAAATTTTTCTTCGGTGATTTTCTAAAACGGAAGAGCGCTTCCGGAAGGAGGATGAATGGAAAACGAGACCCTGTTTAATGAGGAGGCTGAACCTCCTGGTCATTCGACCGGTCTTGTAGTGGCGCAAAATGAAGCAGTGGATTTTTTTCCGTTGCCTTTGAATAATCCCCAACCCAGTCTGGCAAAGGCAAAGCCGGAGCGCCTGTATTTTCCATTCAAAGATTCACCCCGAGCAAAAGCATTCCGCAAAAAACATTATCCCGAGATCAGCCGCATGGAGTGGTTCGACTGGCGCTGGCAGTTGCAAAACGCCATCCGCGACGTTTCGACTCTCGATGCCATCGTTCACTTGTCCGAAAGCGAACGTCAGGCCATGATGCAGCCGTCGGGCGACCTGCCGGTAGCGATCACGCCGTACTATGCAAGCCTTCTCGATCCGAAGGATGCCACCTCGCCGCTTCGCCGCTCGGTTATTCCGGTCGTCGACGAATGCCTCCACACCAAAGGCGAAGAGGAAGATCCGCTTTGTGAAGATGCAGACTCCCCGGTTCCCGGTATTGTGCATCGTTATCCTGACCGTGTCCTGTTCCTTGTCACCGACATTTGCTCAACCTATTGCCGTTACTGCACCCGTTCCCGCATTTTCGGCCGCCAGCATCAGTGCTTTATCGATACGGCCAAATGGGAAAGGGCGCTGGCGTATATCGAATCCAATCCCAACATCCGCGACGTGCTGCTTTCCGGCGGCGACCCCCTGACCCTGTCGGACGACCGCCTGGAGTGGCTCTTGTCCCGTCTCAAGGAGATTCCGCACGTCGAAATGATCCGCATTGGCACGAAAGTTCCGGCGGTCCTGCCGCAGCGCATCACACCCGCGCTGGTTTCGATGCTGAAAAAGTATCATCCGCTCTGGATGAGCATCCACATCACGCATCCCGACGAGCTCACCCCGGAGATGAGCGCAGCTTGCATCCGCCTGGCAGACGCCGGTATTCCGCTGGGCAGTCAGACGGTTCTGCTTGCCGGCATCAACGACTCCGTTTCGATCATGACGCGTCTGGTGCACGGGCTTTTGCAGATCCGCGTACGTCCTTATTACCTGTATCAGTGCGATCCGATCCCCGGTTCGTCGCATTTCCGCACGCCGATCAGCAAGGGACTGGAAATCATCCAGGGCCTGCGCGGCCATACCACAGGCTATGCCGTACCAACCTACGTGGTTGATGCGCCCGGCGGTGGCGGAAAAATTCCGCTTTTGCCCGAATACGCCATCGGCTGGGACAACGGCGATCTTCTGATGCGTAATTACGAAGGCCGGGTTTTCCGCTATCCGGACAATCACGCCGAATCAAAAGACATCCATTAGGATCGGAAAATCCTATGCCCGGTTCGAGCCTCCGTCCAGCAACTTCAAAATCTTTCAAACTTACAGTTGGCCTGACGTATGATCTGCGGGAGGATTATCTCCGCGAAGGCTACAGCCTGGAGGAAACCGCCGAGTTCGATAAACCCGATACGATTGAAGCCATTGAAGCCGTCATTTTGAAAAACGGCTTTGCGGCCGACCGCATCGGCCATGTCAAGGCGCTGGCCAAACGGTTGACGGCGGGCGACCGCTGGGATCTGGTGTTCAACATTGCCGAAGGGCTGTATGGTTTCGGCCGCGAAGCGCAGGTCCCCGCACTGCTGGATGCCTATTCCATTCCCTACACATTTTCCGATGCGCTGGGTCAGGCCCTCACCCTGCACAAAGGCATGACCAAACACATTGTCCGTGATCTGGGAATTCCCACGCCGGACTTTGCCGTGGTGGCAGAGGCGGAAGAGATTGCTTCCGTCAATCTGCCCTACCCTCTGTTTGCCAAACCCGTCGCGGAGGGGACAGGCAAAGGCATCAGCGCCTGCTCGAAAATCGACAATGCTTCCGATCTGCAAACGGTTTGCCTGAAACTGCTGGCGACGTTTCGTCAGCCGGTGCTGGTGGAAACCTATCTGCCTGGCCGGGAATTCACCGTCGGTATCGTCGGAACGGGCCGCGCTGCCCGCGCCGTCGGGGCCATGGAAGTGATTTTGAACCCTGAAGCCGAACAGCACGCCTATACATACGACAACAAGGAACACTACGAAAATCTGGTTCGCTACGCCGCCGCAAACGATGACGAAGCAAAAAAAGCCATGGACGTGTCTGTGGCCGCGTGGCGCGGACTGGACCTGAAAGACGCCGGACGCATCGACTTGCGCTCGGATGCTTCCGGCAATCCGCAGTTTATTGAAGTGAATTCACTGGCGGGGTTAAATCCTGTCCGCTCCGATCTGCCGATTCTATGCCGGCTGGTGGGTATGCCCTACGATCAGTTGATTACAGACATTCTGAATTCCGCCCTAGCGCGCACGGGAATTTCGAGAACGAAATAAGATTCTACCTTCTTAATTACGGGAATAATTTTGCATGAAGAATATTGTCATTCTGCATTCGGATGTGAAGGAAAGTGCCGGCGAGGATGAACTCGACTGCTTAAAGCAGGCCGAAGTGATTGGCGAGGCCGTCTCTGTGCTGGGCCACCTGCCAATCAACCTTCCATTTGTGATGGATTTGAACGCCAACATCTCCAGACTTTCTTCGCTGAAGCCGGATATCGTCTTTAATCTGGTGGAGACGCTTGCCGGCAGGGGCAGCATGATTTATTTCGCCACGGCGCTGCTGGATTATTTGCGTTTGCCCTACACGGGCTGCCGCACCGACGCCATGTATCTGACATCCAATAAGCCGCTGGCCAAAAAAATTCTCAGCGCTAACGGGATTAACACGCCGCCCTGGATTACGGCGGACGGCGCCGTTTATGGCAAGGCCCACGGCGGCGGTACTTATATTCTCAAGGCGTCCTGGGAAGAAGCCTCCGTTGGCATGGATGATGAATCCATTATTCAAACACAGGATCCAAAGACGTTAAATGACGCTTTACAGGTCCGTCAGAACAAACTCGGCTTGGACTGTTTTGCGGAAGCTTACATTGATGGCCGGGAATTTAACATCGCGCTTCTGGCGTCGGAAGGAGGGATCCGCATTTTGCCGCCCGCAGAAATCCTCTTTGAGGACTATCCGCCGGACAAACTCAAAGTGCTCGATTACCGCGCCAAGTGGGTTACAGATTCCTTCGAATATGATAAGACGAGGCGCTCTCTGGAGATGGCGCCTGCGGATGCAGGTCTGGTCGACCGGCTCATGGAAATCGGCGGGCGCTGCTGGAATCTCTTCGGGTTGCGCGGCTATGCCCGCGTGGATTTCCGCATCGACGGCCAGGGCGTCCCTTGGGTGCTGGAAATAAACGCCAATCCCTGCCTGTCGCCGGATGCCGGCTTTGCCGCCGCTCTGGATTATGCGGGAATCAAGTATTCCGAGGCGATCGACGATATACTCCGGGACGCTTTGAACCCTTAAATAAAGGAGGAATTTGTTTTTGTGTTAAAACCGGTTGTTTTGCTTTTCTTTTCCAATCTTTTCATGACCTTTGCCTGGTATGGCCACTTAAAAAATCTCAACTCCAAGCCGCTTTTTCTGGTGATTGTGATCAGTTGGGGTATTGCTTTTTTCGAGTATGTTCTCCAGGTGCCGGCCAATCGCATCGGCTTTGAGCATTATTCTCTGGGACAGCTCAAAATCATTCAGGAAGTGATTACGATGATCGTTTTTGCCGGTTTTGCTATCCTTTATATGAAGCAACCCCTGAAACTGGACTTTCTCTGGGCGGCGCTTTGCATGGTCGGCGCGGTTTATTTCATGTTTCGCAGCGGGATTCCGCAGCAGGGATAATTGAAATGCATCCATATATATTTCGGGAACACATTGTTTCTTCCGATCTGAAAGCCATTGAAGAAATTATCCGCTCCAGCGGTTTTTTTTCCGCGCAGGAAATTGAGATTGCCTGTGAATTGGCCCAGGACCGTCTGGATCAAGGCGAGCAAAGTTCTTATCAATTTTTGTTTCTCGAAGACCATGGCAAGGTTGTGGGGTATACCTGCTATGGCCTGATCCCCGCCACGGCCGGAAGTTATGACCTTTACTGGATTGCCGTCGCCCAAAACCAACGCGGCTGTGGGCTGGGCAAAATCCTGATGCAAAAAACGGAAGAACGGATTATGGAACAAGGCGGCAGAGCGGTTTATGTCGAAACATCATCGCGTGCTCAGTATATTCCGACACAGCGTTTTTACGAACAGTGCAACTATGCGCCGGAAGCGACGTTAAACGACTTCTATGCCATAGGCGACAGTAAAATTATCTATTCTAAAATATTGAAATAACGATTGTTTAAACCGAATTTACCCCGCGTTTCCGTTTCAGGCCTTGCAATTTTGCCGATAATTCGCTAGAGCAATGCCGACTTTACGCAGTACCCGCGGTAAATCTTAAGGGAAGAAGGAGGAATTCTTCATGCGCCTGTTTCCTAAAGAAGAAAATTTTTTCGTATACTTCGAAGAATTGGCCGACAAAATCGAAGAAGGCGGGCAATTCTTTCTGGAAATGACCCAAAATCGTGATTACTCCGCCGCCCGGGTGGCCAGGCTCAAAGAGCTTGAACACGAAGCGGATATGATTACGCATAACACCTATGAAAAAATGCACAAGACGTTCCTGACGCCCATTGACCGGGAGGATATTTACGCGCTGGTTAATAAAATGGACAGTATCATGGACGTGATTGAAGCCACCGCCATCCGCATCCATATGTACAAGGTCAAGAAAGCGGATGATGAAATCATTAAACAGGCGCAAATTCTTCAGGAAGCCATCAAAAAGATTAAAGTGATCGTGCACGGTCTGCGCGATATGAAAAATTCCAAGATGATTCTGGACGGTTGCGTTGAAATCAACACGCTGGAAAATGCGGGCGATGTCGTTTTAAGAACCATCATCACCGATCTTTTCATGAAAGAACAAGACGCGATTGAGCTGATCAAATGGAAAGAAATCTTTGAGCGGATTGAAGAAGCAATTGATGTTTGCGAAGATGTCTCCAACATCGTTGAAGGGATTGTCCTGAAACATGCTTGATTCAATGGCTTTTGTCATTTTTCTGGTCATCATCGCTCTGGTGTTTGACTTTTTAAATGGCTTTCATGACTCGTCCAACTCCATCTCGACGATTGTCTCCACTCGTGTGCTTTCACCGAGACAGGCAGTCATATGGGCTGCCTTTTTTAATTTTGTCGCCGCTTTTTTCATCGGCACCGAGGTGGCTCATACCGTCGGCAGGGGCATCGTCCACCTCGACATTATCGATAATCTGATCATCTTGTCCGCTCTGGGCGGCGCCATTATCTGGAACATCACCACGTGGTATTTCGGACTGCCCAGCAGTTCTTCCCACGCCCTGATCGGCGGTCTCATCGGAGCCGGCATTGCCAAAGGCGGAATCGGTACACTGGTCTGGTCGGGCATCATTAAAACGACCGCTTTCATTTTCTTATCGCCGACGATTGGTTTGATTCTGGGTTTTATTTTCATGATGATTTCCATGTTTCTCAACCGACATTCCACTATTGCCAGAACAGACAAAATCTATCGAAAGCTGCAGCTTATATCGTCGGCGGTTTACTCCACCGGACACGGGATGAACGACGCGCAAAAAACGATCGGCATTATCGCCGTTGTTTTGTACAGTAAGGGGCTGATCGGATCGAGTTTTAACATCCCGTGGTGGATCATTATCATGTGTTATTCGGTCATCGCTCTGGGAACGATGTTCGGCGGCTGGCGCATTGTCAAAACCATGGGAACCAAAATCACCAAGCTTCAGCCGATCGGCGGTTTCAGTGCGGAAGCCGCGGCTGCCTGCGCCATTATCGGCTCCTCTCTGGCAGGGATTCCGGTCAGTACAACGCATACGATCGCGGGCGCCATTGTCGGCGTCGGTTCCACCAAAAGGCTTTCGGCCGTGCGCTGGGGCGTTGCCGGCAATATTGTCTGGGCCTGGATATTGACCATTCCGATTTCCGCTGTTATCTCCTCAATTCTGTATTTGTCTCTGAAATATTTTATTTATTGATAATTTTTCTTTTTTTTCGTAAATCCCTTACCTTAGAATATTAAAATATTTACCGCAGGAGAATCTCTAATGCCTGAAAAACGACTTCCTTTTACCAAAAAGCAACTGGAAGTGATCATGGATAAGTATCCGACGCCGTTCCACATCTACGACGAAAAAGCCATCCGTAAAAATGCACGGGAATTTAAAAAAGCTTTTTCCTGGAACAGGGGTTTCAAAGAATTTTTTGCCGTGAAAGCCTGCCCGAATCCCTACATCATGAAAATGCTTCAGCAAGAGGGGTTTGGCGCCGATTGCAGTTCGATTGCCGAATTGATTCTTTCCCAGAAAACCGGTCTTACCGGAGAGGACATCATGTTTTCCTCCAACGATACCCCGGCGGAAGAATTTATAAAAGCCCGGAAGCTCAAAGCCATCATCAATCTGGATGACATCACCCACATTGACTACCTGGAAAAGCACGCGGGGCTGCCGGAGTTGATTTGCTGCCGCTACAATCCCGGCCCTTTGAAAAAAGGCAACGTGATTATCGGTCATCCGGAAGAAGCCAAGTATGGATTCACACGGGAGCAACTTTTTGAAGGATACCGCATCTGCCGGGATAAGGGCGTCAAGCGTTTCGGCATTCATACGATGGTGGCGTCCAACGAACTCGATCCGGATTATTTTGTCGAAACGGCGGAGATTCTTTTCCATCTGATTGTGGAAATCTCCCATGCCCTCAACATCCGTTTTGAATTCGCCAATTTGAGTGGTGGCGTCGGCATTCCCTACCGGCCCGAGCAGGAGCGCATCGATTTGCAGATCATGGCGCGCGGCATTCGGGAAAAATACGAACGGATCATCGCGGCCAACGGCTTTGCACCTCTTAAAATTTATACGGAAAGCGGTCGTTACATCACGGGCCCTTATGGCTATCTGGTTTCCAAAGTTCTGCACATCAAGGACACATACAAGAAATTCGCCGGTCTGGACGCCTGTATGGCCAATCTGATGCGGCCGGCCCTTTACGGCGCGTACCATCATATTACTGTTGTCGGAAAGGAAAAGAGGCCCCATGATGTTCTGTACGATGTTACCGGTTCGCTTTGTGAAAACAACGATAAGTTCGCCATTGACCGCATGCTGCCCCGGCTGGCGCCCGGTGATGCGGTTGTCATTCACGATACAGGCGCGCACGGATATGCGATGGGTTTCAATTACAACGGCAAGCTGAAGAGCGCCGAACTCCTGCTTCGCGAAGACGGGTCCGTCGTCCGGATTCGCCGCGCCGAAACGGTAGAAGACTATCTGAGAACGCTGGATTTTAAAGAATTAAAAAGGTTTAAAGGCTGAAGGCCGAAGACTGAAGGTCTGTTTTAAAGGCCGCTCACCCGTTCCGGGTGCGCGGCCTTTTTATTATCGGCGCGAATGCGCCTTACAAAATAGCCTTCAGCCTTCAGCCTTCAGCCTTCAGCCTTCAGCCTTCAGCCTTCAGCCTTTAAACCTTGCCTTTTCCTGTTTTCAACACTATATTGACGCCATGTCCAGGGAGAAGATACCTTCAACCCCCGCCATACTGGCACTCAAGGCTGCTTCTGCGATTTTTACATTGCATACATATGCGTATGAGGACAGAGGGGGAACACGTGTATCTTCTCAAAAGATGGGTGTTGATGAGCATTGCGTCATCAAAACCCTGGTTATGGAGGACGAAACCGCCAGGCCGATTATTATCCTGATGCACGGGGACAAGGAAGTATCGACCAAAGCAATGGCCCGGACGCTCGGGGTAAAATCCATTACCCCCTGCAAACCGGAAGTTGCGCACAAACATACCGGTTATCTGGTGGGAGGAACATCGCCTTTCGGAACGAAAAAGCTGCTTTCCGTTTATATGGAAAAAACGATTGCCGATCTTCCGGAAATTCTGATCAACGCCGGTTCCCGCGGCCTGTTGGCGAAAATGCCCTCTTCGGAGGTGGTCCGGATTCTTCATCCCCTGGAAGTCAGCGTAGCGATATAATTTGCCTTTTGGCGGAAAAAAAGAGATAATGCCCCTAAAGTTTTGAGGAAAGGTTGTATGCCGGACAATGTAATTATCCGCTGTCTTAATTGCGGAACAAAAAATCGCATACCGAAACAAAAATTTCAGGGTCGTCCCACCTGCGGCAACTGCCACGCGCCCCTGGATGACCTGATTATCCGCTGTTTGAAATGCGGCACCAAAAACCGGATGCCGGAAGAACGGCTCAATGCGCGGCCGCTTTGCGGCAAATGCAAAGAGCCATTGATCATCGCCCGGCAGGATGTCAAGCCCGTGGACATCACCGACGATTCCTTTGCCCGCGAAGTGCTGACGGCGGATACGTCCGTCATGGTGGACTGCTGGGCGCCCTGGTGCGGTCCCTGCAAATCACTGGCGCCCATCATCGATGAACTGGCAACGGATTATGCCAACGGTGTGAAAGTGGTCAAACTCAATGTGGATGAAAATCCGATGACCGCTTCGCAGTATGGCATCCGGAGCATTCCCACCATGCTGTTTTTCCGCGAAGGCCGGCTTGTCGAGCGTCTGGTCGGCGCTCTGCCGAAACAGGAAATCGAAAAGCATCTGCTGGCGATCATTAAAACCAATTGAAAAGAGAATGTGTTACCCCCCATGGAGCAAACCAAAAAGCAGGCATACGCTTGCAGAATTTTTACTGTCTGGGAAGAAGAGGTTGCCCTGCCCAACGGCAAAAGGATCACACAAAGCTGGGTCGATCACAAACCCACCGTGGCCGTCATTGCGGTTAACGATAAAAATGAAATTTTGCTGATCCGCCAGTTCCGCAACGCCACGAAGCAAACCCTCTGGGAAATTCCGGCCGGCACCATGGACAACGGTCCGGAATCCGCCTTGGATTGCGCCGGGAGAGAACTGGCCGAAGAAACAGGATTTCGGGCGGAAAAACTCACGGAACTTTTCTCGGGTTACCTGCTTCCCGGCTACTGCAATGAGTACATGCATTTCTTCCTGGCGGAGGGACTGGTTTTTGAACCTCTGATGCCTGATGAAGATGAATTTATCGACGTGATTCCGACGAGCTTCGCCCGGGCCTTCGAGCTTCTGAAAAGCGGTGAAATCATCGATGCCAAAACGGCGCTGGGTCTGTTGCTCGCGTCCGATTATATGAATAAAAGAACAAATGTCTGAAAGACTTCTTTTTGAAAATGCTCGATCATTTCTTCTTTCATGATTTTTAAGGCCTCAAAAGGCTTTTTCTGTGCTTTGTAGGGACGCTTGGAAACCAGGGCGTCAAAGACGTCTGCGACGGAGCAGATCCGGCCGTACATATGGATCTCCGGACCCCGCAAAGTTCTGGGATAACCTGATCCATTGAACCTTTCATGATGTTGCAGGACGATCAGGCGGCTCTCTTCCGTGATTTGCTTTGTGTCGTGCAGCAGTTTGAATCCCATGGCCGGATGGCGCTTTATGATCGCCATTTCTTCATCCGAGAGTTTTCCCGGTTTGTTGATAATGTTTTCATCGATGGCGACCTTGCCCAGATCGTGCAGAAAAAAACCGGCCCCGAGAGCATGCATGTCATGCCTGGTTTGTTTTTTAAAAAGTTCTTTCGCCAGAGACAGGGCCAGGACGCCGACATTGACGGAATGCACGTAAGTATTGTAATCGTAATCGGTCAGTTTTAAGAGATGCTTGTTGGTGGCGTCATCCGTCAAAATATTATCCACGACGCAGACCACACTCTTTTTAAAATCGGCAATTCGTTCTCCGGACGGATTTTTCCAGAGATATTTTATCATATCAACGGAATGTTCATGAATCACCCGGGCCTTCATTTCCGGCGGAAGTTTTTTATCGGCAATGATTTCTCTTAAGCTTTCCGAGATATTGTGAAGTTCGTTTCCGTCATCTTTATCCGTTTTTTCAGATTCCGAAGGGGCCTCATCGGCGGATGCTCCCTTTGTTTCGTCGATATCAATATCCTGAATGCCGAAATCTTTGAGTTTTTGGATCTGTTTTTCGGATGTGATTGTGAAACTGTTGCGTAAAAAAGGGTGTTCCTTCCAGGCGCGCGGCAGCATGACGTACATACCGGGCCTCAGGTCGTTGATTTTAATTTTTTTGGCCATGAAACTTTTTGTGATTTCCTGTCACATGAACATCATTACGAACTTTTCAAATAAATCTTTTTGAAAATGATTAATCATTTCTTCTTTCATTACTTTCAACGCGGCAAAGGGTCCCATTCCGTTCCGATAGGGACGGTCCGAATTCAGCGCGTCATAGACATCCGCAAGCGAACAAATCCGGCCATATAAATGAATATCGTCTCCTTTAAGGCCCAGCGGATAGCCGTTGCCCTCATACCGTTCATGGTGGTGAAGCACGATCGTCCGGCACTCCTCGGTTAATTGATTGGTTTTGGTTAATATGTCATAACCGAATTCCGGATGCTTGCGCATCTGCGCCATTTCCGCATCCGTTAAAACGGCGGGTTTGTTAATAATGGCCTGGTCGATATTCACCTTGCCCAGATCGTGCAGAAAGAAAGCGGATCCCAGTTCGTGCATGTTATGTCCCGTTGAACGGGCAAATATTCTCTTCGAGATGGAGATGCCCAGGACGCCGACATTGACGGAGTGAACATAGGTGCTGTAATCATGCGTCGTGATATTTAAAAGATACTTGTTGGTTTCATCGTTGGTCAGAATCAGGTCGACGATGTCAGCGATGCCCTTTTTAGCCTGGATAATATTTTCCACGGTCGGGCTATCCATCAGGCGCTTCATCATGATGATGGAATGATGGTGCACCAGTTGGGCTTTTTTATCGGGAGAAAGTTTCTTGCTGGCGATGACTTCCTGAAGTTCAGGCGGTAAAACCGCAAGGGGCTTGCTGTTGTCTTGTTTTGTGGGATTTAATGCGATGACTTCGGCCAGCCCTGTTTCTTTTTGAACCGGGTTTTTCATAATTTTGACTGTTACCTCTTTAATACCGGCCCTGATCATCTTATTGATTTGCGACTGTGATTCAATCAGAAACTCATTTTTTAAAAAGGGATGGGAAAACCACTTGTCCGGCAGGATGACATACATACCCGGCTGAACATCGGTCGTCTTAATCTTTTTTTTAATCATACAATGCCCAGAAGATGTGATTGCCAATATTAGATGATGAGATAATCTAAATCGTTTAATCTAAGGCTATTATGTGAAATCAGCGCAACATTTTTTCTCTTTTTTCCAGTTGTACCTCTAATTTTTTCAACTGCTGAATGTCGTTTTTCAGTTGTTCATTTTCCTGCTGAAGCCTGGTCATCTCGACTACATGCTTCTCATCGATCTGCCGGTTTGTGTCTTTCAATCCTTCAATTTCCCTGGTCAATTTGGCATGATCGACTTGCGCTTTTTGTCTTTCCAGCTTCAGTTTCGCCTGAAGAGTGGAAATTTTATCTATACCGTCTATCAGGGCCTGAGCGCCAGCCGTCCACTTACTATTCGGATATTGTTCGACAAGTTTTTCCAACCGAATTTTTGCCTCATTATAATTCGGTTCTTTTTCATTATTGCTTAAGTAGGAAAGCGCCTCCTCAAACAGTTCATGATCGGAAAGTGCTTTGGGGGCGGAATTTCTCGCTGCATCCGGTGCTTTGTTTTGAATGCCGGTTGTCTCCTTGAGAGCCGGACTCGAACAGCCCCATATAAAAATGCCTAGTATAATGAAATATAATATTTTTTTGTAATACATCATCGTAATGGCGTTTCCTGTCAGCCGGACTCACCCGGCTTTGTTTTTTTTGCCATTTCACTTTCCGTTACATAGTTGCTTCCCGGCAGCATTTTTGCGTATTCCTTGAGTTCGGCTGCCACGCGGGCCATCTCCAGCGGGTTTTTAAAGCGGGAGCCATCATCCGCTACGATGGCCGCCGTAACCGTGATTAAAGGGAACTTTTGAACAATTCCCTGCCGGTTTTTGCCGACAAAATATCCGTTTTGCGCGTCTTCCTCGCCATAGAAACCATGGATATGCCGTTCGAAATCCGCCACCAGTTTTTTACAGATGACCTCAATGCATTCCGGATCACCGAGAATAACATAATCATCACCGCCGATATGGCCCACGAAGATATCCGTCTGCAGGGCTTCCCGGATATAACTCTGCAACAGGTTGGCGACTTCCTTGATCACCTCGCTGCCCCATGCATATCCATATTTATCGGCAAATGGTTTGAAATTATCAAGATCGATATGACACAATGAGAACAATCGGCCCATTGCCAGGAGTTCCTGAATTTTGTTTTCAATCGCCAGATTTCCCGGAAGCCCCGTCAGAGGGCTGGCATCCAGATGAAGCGCTTCGAGTTCCCGAAGCCGCTCTGTCATATGGGCAAACGACGTGGCCAGCGCGCCGATTTCGTCATCGCGCCTGGCTTCAATGGTGTGATCCAGATGACCCTCGGCAATCAACCGGGTGGCTTTCTCCAATTGCTTAAGCGGTTTGGAAATATTGCGCGTAATAATCAGCGCAAGCGATATGCCCAGAATAAGGCTCAACAGGCACAATCCCAGTGTGATATTGACTGCGTTGGACGCCTGATCGACAATCAAATTCATTTCCGTGTTGATGGCCGAATTCATGTTCTTTTGAATATCGCGTAACGTCATGGCCATTTCATCGATAGCGGCCCGGCCGTCCGTATCGGAGATTCTCTGCGCATCGGTCAGGAGCCCCTGTTGGACCAGTTGAGCCTCCTGCACGAACAAATCCTGTGTGCGGCGGTGCAAGAAATCAAGATTGGCGACTGCCTTCTTTGTTTTTGAATCCATCTTCAAACCCCGCACACGGGCCAGTTCGCTTTGAAACTCTTCCGAGCGTTGTAAGAACATCTCCTGCAACGGCGGGTCCTTCAAAATCAGGTATTTCTTCTCCGCCGCTTCCTGGCTCAAGAGAATGTCGATCATCTTTTTGGAACTTTCCATCAGAATATAATGATGATTCGTGATCTTGTAGGCTCCGGAAGCCAGCCGCTGCAGGTTGAATAATGCATAAACCCCCCCGACAACGGTCAGAAGCGCCATGAAAAGATATCCGAACAACAATTTGCGGCTGATAGTGAGTGTCATTTTTTTACCTTGCCGGGCCAATTACAATTTAGGCAAGAAACGGCTTACAACATTTTTGTCCCTTGACGTAACACAACCGCACGCTTTCCGTAAAGACTATTTTAATTTTTCCTTAATTTTTTCATGGAATGAAAGCTTCTTGCCTCAGATGGAAAGTTTTGTTAGACTGACGGACAAAAGCAGGCTGCACTTTTCACACTTTTTGAAATCCGTTGAAACAGGCGTCGCCCGCGACGTCCGCCCGGTTGTTCATTAATCTGAAGAAAGGTAAAGCGAACATGATCTACAACGAAGAATTTGAAACGCTGCCGCGTGAAGCCCTCAAGGCCCTGCAATTCAAACGCCTTCAAAATGTCTTGCAGCGCGTTTATCATACCGTCGGTTTTTATAAAAAATCGCTGTCGGCGGCCAGGATCGCTCCGGAGAGCATCAGTTCCCTTGATGATCTGAAGAAGCTTCCTTTTGTGACCCGTCAGGACCTGCGCAGCAATTACCCTTTTGGCCTTTTCGCCGTGCCGATGAGCAACATCGTCCGTCTGCACGCCTCTTCCGGGACGACGGGCCGCTCATCCGTTTTCAGTTATACCCGGCGCGATATTGAAATCTGGACTGAATTGACCGCCCGCTCTCTTGTGGCTGCCGGCATCACCAAAAACGACATCGTCCACAACGCGTTTGCCTACGGCCTTTTGCCCGGGGGACTGGGTCTGCATTACGGTGCGGAAAAAATCGGCGCCAGCGTCGTTCCCATGTCGGATGTCAACACCAAACGGCAGATTCTGCTTTTACAGGATTTCGGACCGACCATCTTGTGCTCGACACCGTCTTATGCGCTGCACCTGGCGGAAGAGGGCGAGGCGTTGGGCGTGGATATGAGAAATCTGAAACTGCGCGTCGGCATCTTCGGGGCGGAACTCTGGAGCAATGCTACACGCGACGCCATCGAAGCCGCCTTTGGCATTAAGGCTCTGGGCATGTTCGGCCTCTCCGAAATGCTGGGGCCGGGGATAGCCGCCGAATGCCTGGAAGGCCGCTTAGGCATGCATGTTTTTGAAGATCATTTTATTGTGGAAACCATCAATCCCGAAACCGGCCAGATTCTGCCCGAAGGCGAGGAAGGCGAAATGGTTTTTACCAGCCTGACGCGGGAGGCGTTTCCGCTGATCCGTTACCGCTCCGGCGACATTTCCCGTCTGATTACCGAGCCCTGCCGCTGCGGCCGGACACATGTCCGGATGGAACGCGTCCTGAAACGCAGCGATGACATGCTTACCATCCGCGGCATCAATATCTTTCCGGCTCAGGTGGAGGCCATCCTCAAAGATATTGATGGTGTTGAACCGGATTATCAACTGGTTATCGATAAAGTCGGGGCGCTCGACGCTGTTGAACTGCAGGTGGAGGTGGGTGAAAAATTCTTCAGCGAAGCCGGCGGCGTGAAAGAATTGCAGAGCATCGAGAAACGTATTGTAAAGGACATGAAGGATTACTTAAGCATCTCGCCGCGCGTGAAACTGGTTACCCCGCGGACCCTGAAAGAAAAAGGCAAAAAAGTTATCGATAAACGCACTATTTGATACCCTGAAACTGCGTAGGGAACGGTTTCAAACCGTTCCCTATAAACAATGTGGAGGAACTGTCTATGAAGGTTGAACAAATATCCGTATTTCTGGAAAACAAACCCGGATCGCTGGAACACGCCACCCGCGTGCTCAAAGAAAATAAAATAAACATTCGCACTCTGTCGATTGCGGAGACGGTCGATTTCGGCATTCTGCGTTTGATCGTCAACGACGTGGAAAAAACAAACAAGGTTCTCAAAGACGCGGGCTTCCGCGTCACCAAGACCGTCGTTGTCGCCGTGGAAGTTCCCGATCAGCCGGGCGGCCTGCACAGCATCATGGAAGTTCTGACCAAAGAAGGCATCAATGTGGAATATATGTATGCTTTTGTCGAAAAAAGCGGCCAGAACGCCGTCATCATTTTCCGATTCGATGACCCGGAAAAGGCTATCGAGGTGCTTTTGAAGCATAAGTTCACCGTCGTGCCGGGCGCAAGGTTGTACGAATTTTAGGCTAAACGTGGCATTTCCTGAAACTAAAAGTTGTTCTTTATGAAACTTATATTTGAATGGGATGAAGTCAAGGCAAAAGCTAATTTTAAAAAGCACAAGGTAAGTTTTGAGGAAGGCAAAACTGTTTTCAATGATCCTTTTCTCTTCACTTTCCCGGACCATGCTCATTCTTTGATTGAGGAACGGTTTATTAACATCGGTCTATCGGCTGGTATGCACATTTTGGTTTTGACACATACGGAACGAGAGGATAGAATACGTATCATCAGTTGCAGAAAAGCCACTGCGCTGGAAAGGAAATTTTATGAAGAAGGCAGTTGCTAAATCAACGTCAATTAAAAAAGACATGCAAGTGGAATACGATTTTTCCAAGATGAAAGGCGCTGTTCGGGGAAAATACTATAAAGCTTATCGTAAAGGTCATCAGGTCGTCATTCATCAAGAAGACGGCACTGCGGTTGTCCAATATTTTAAATTGGAAGACGGTGCAATCATGTTAGAGCCAGATGTAAAAAAGTATTTTTCGGATTCAGAATCAGTTAACAAAGTGCTTCGCTCGCTGATAGCCATTATTCCTGCCAAACGGCGAACAATATCGCGAACTAAATAGATGAATAGATTCCTGATTGGAACAACAGTTTGCAAGTTTTTTTATAGGTCCAATCTTAAGGTCAAAAGTAATGAAAGGCAAAATTTTTTTCACGGCTCTGTTAGCCGTTTTCTGTTTGTTTCCCTCCGCCTGGTGCGCGGATCAGCCGAATCCCAAAATATGGGAGCCCCTGAATAATTATTTCTACTACAATAAGAAAGTAATCACCAAATCACCCGGTCTTTTGCTGGTCTGGACCTACAAGACGATACCGGAGGATATTCGGGAAAAGACGATTGAAGACGTCAGAAAAACGGATCCGGAGAAGTCCATTAAATACAAATACTACCACCACGAAACGGTCCTGTGGGAAATTGACTGCAATGCGAAGCTGATCCGGACGGAAGAGTTTATTGATTTTGACAAAGACGGAAAGGTCCTCGACCGTTATCGAGGCCATCCGTCTGAATGGAACCGTATTTTTGCGAAAACCGGCGGGGAAACATTATATCGAAAAGCCTGCCTGCCAAAGAAGGAACCGGTGAAAAAGAAGAAGTTCAGATGATGGAACAAGGGGTTGCAACCCCTTGTTTTGCGCATGGGCAGCGAGACTAAAGTGGCTTTCCGCATTCCTTGCACTTGCCGTCCGGGCCGATGACGCCGATGCAGGCGCCGTCGCTGCACAACACTCTCTTATCCCAGTCATCGTCGTAAACGGTTTCTTCTGCAAGGGGGGTCTTGGATTCCTCCACGGTTGCGGGCGCCACGGTTTGGGTTCCATGCCCTTCCGGAAGAGTGCCTTCATAGGGCTTTCCGCATTCTTTGCATTTGCCGTCCGGCCCGATGACGCCGATACAGGATTCATCGCTGCAGAGGATTCTTTTATCCCAGTCTTCATTTTCGTCAAATAGAATTTCGGTCATGCCGTTCTCCGTTAATTTATTGATGAGGCTTCTTATGACGGCTTGGCAAAAAAGTCAATCCGAACCGAAACATTCCGGACAAGGGGATGCAACTCCTTGTTTTGTCTGAACCGGGATGTATGGCGGCCTTATCCTTTGATGCAGGCGACGGATTTGAGCCTGGCCACCTTTTGGGCAATGCCCGCCTCGTGCACGACCTGCACCACATCATTTAAGTTTTTGTAGGCTTCCGGCATTTCTTCGCTGAGCGTTCCCTTGCTTCCGGCCATGACCAGGACCCCCTGGTCGGCCAGTTCCCGGCTGATGGAACGGCCGCGGCTGGATTTGATGGCCTGTGTACGGCTCATCACCCGCCCCGCGCCGTGGCAGGCGCTGCCGAAGGTTTGCGTCATGGCTTTTTCCTGGCCTGCCAGCACATAAGATCCGGTTCCCATGTCGCCCGGAATCAGCACCGGCTGGCCGACGCTCCGGTAGCGGACCGGAATTGCTTCATGTCCTGCCGGATAGGCTCGTGTTGCGCCTTTGCGGTGGACGCAGAGTTTCTTCGCTTCACCGTCAATCGTAAACGTTTCGATTTTGGCGATATTGTGGCAGACGTCATAGACCAGCCGCATGCCCAGTTCGCGCGGAGCGATGTGAAGTGTCTTTTCAAAAACCTCTTGCGTCAGATGCATCAGGATCTGACGGTTGGCCCAGGCGTAGTTCGCCCCGCAGGCCATGGCGGCCAGATAATTTTTCCCCCGTTGCGATGACAGATACGTACAGGCCAGTTGCCGGTCGGGTAGCGTGATGCCTGTTTCCGATTGATGCTTGACCATCAGCGCCAGATAGTCGTCGCAAATCTGGTAGCCCAGTCCCCGGGACCCGGTGTGAATCATGACCACAATCTGGCCTTTGCGCAAGCCGAACGCCTGTGCCGCCGGGTCATCGAAGATCTCCTGAACGACTTCAATTTCCAGAAAGTGATTGCCGGAACCCAGCGTTCCCAACTGTTCCTTGCCCCGTTCCAGCGCCCGCGCCGAGACCTGCTCCGGGTCTGCCCCGCTGATGCAGCCGCCGTCTTCGGTGGTCTCCAGATCCGAAGCCGATCCGAAGCCGTTTTTTACCGCCCAGGCAGATCCTTCCTCCAGTACTTTTTTCTGTTCTTTGCCTTTGAGTTTGACATGGCCTGTGGAGCCGACGCCGGAAGGAATATTCCGGTAGAGGCCGGCCGTCAAATCTTTGATCCGGTCTTTTATGTCGGCAAGCGAAAGTTGCGTCGCCATCAGCCTGCATCCGCAGTTGATGTCGTACCCCACACCGCCGGGCGAGATGATGCCTTCGTCCAGATCAAAGGCCGCTACGCCGCCGATGGGAAAACCGTATCCCCAGTGGACATCCGGCATAGCCAGCGAAAAGTTGACGATGCCCGGCAGGTGCGCCACATTGGCCACCTGTTTGGCGCTTTCATCAGATTTGAGCAAGTCGTGGATTTTATCATTGGCAAAGATGATGCCCGGCACACGCATGGCGCCAATCTGCGGCACCAGCCAGCGGTTGTCGTCGAGTTTTTCCAACACAATTTCAGACATCGAAAATTACCCTCGCCTTCCACTCCGATTTTTCCTTCACCACGCTTAAACCATGGTATGTAACGGCTTTAAGTTCCATTTTGATCGTGTGCTTTGTTTTATGGTATGGCTCCATCCGCAATGCCACTGTCAGTTTCCGGCGGCCGAATGCCACGATTTCGCAGTTTTGAATAACGCCTTTTTCGCCATTGAACAAATACAAAAGTTCCCGCAGATAATTAACCAGCAGGTCGGCGGTATCCGCTCCTTCTACGGTTATTTTCTGGGTCAGACCCTTAACGTCTTTTCCTTCCCGGCGATCAATCATGACATCCGTTAAAGCCCATGCGGCGTTGATAAAAAGCTCTTTTTTCGTTCGCCCGCATATTTCCATCCCGAGATCGGCGGTATGGTCAAACAACATGTACTTTTTCATGAATGAAGTATAAAACAATCCGGATATGAAATCAAAGATCATGTTCCCCCCTCATGTTGTCGCTCATGGTGCCGTTCAAATTTCAGATTTTCGGCTCCTGCAGAGGGGAAATATCGAAGGCGGGATCGCCGGAATTGCGTTTTTGTCCGGTAGATGACTGCCGAAACTGGGGATACAGTTTTTCAAAGCATTCCGGACAAATGCCGTGGCTGAAATCCGCATGGGTTCTTTCATGCACATAAATTTCAACCTGCTGCCAGTAGCCTTCATCATTGCGGATTTTTTTGCAGTGGCAGCAGATAGGGATTAAACCGCTCAGCGTTTTGATTTCACTTGCGGCCTTTTCCAGCAGCTCTTTTTCGTGCTGCAGGGCTTTGTTCTTCTCCCTCAGCAATCGGCTGTACGTATCTCTGGACGCTTCCAGTGCATAGCCGATCATGATCGCTATAAACAGGATAAGCGGATATCGGGGAAGCAGGTCCGGGCTGTAGATGTGTATGCCGGTTAATGTCGTTGCCAGCATAATTCCAATAATGCAGACAGAAAAGATCGCCGCCCACAACAACCCTTCCCGTTTTCCCAGAAAGTAAAAGCAGATGAGGGGCATCATCACAACCCAGTATAACACGGTTTCCCTGCCTGTCCCGAATGCAACGCCATAGAACAGAAGCAAAGAGACCAGAAAGTGCGTCACCCGGTAAACGATCATATCTTTATTCCACTTCACGATGGCAATCAGGCAGCCCGCCATGGACGACATCACCAGCAGATCGAGGATGATTTCCGGACGATCGTTCTCATAATAGTTGACGATGGTTAGAACAAGAAAGGCTGCAAAAATGATCGACGCGCAAAGAATGAAGAGGGTGCGTTTTCTTTTTTTATCAATATCTACCTGTTCCGGCACGGTTGTGTCCTCCTGATGCTCGGAGGCCTCCTCCTGCGACGACCGAAAAAAGTGATTTTATGCCCCTATCGAAATTACAAAGTTTTATCGATATTCCCCGGTCCGCCGCATTCGGGTGTGTAGCAGGTGACGTTTTTAAATTCGCACTTTCGAAAACAGGATGGACATTGCTCCGGGATGATTGCCGCTTTAAGGATATAACCGCATTCTCTGCATTTCCAGAATGTCTGCCCGCAGGCCGGACACATGTCGTCTGCAAAATCCGTATCGGACTTAAATCCGCAAATTGCACATTCTTTAATCGCCATGTCAATGCCTCCTGTAATTAAAGTCTGATGCCATTGCCTGTGTCTCATGATGACATTATTTTATAGGAAGTCAACTTTGATTTTTGTGTGTCGATATAAGGGCGCCCTCCTGAAGAGGGCGGTCCTTTTCATATACTGCTGCTATCAAATATCGGTTTACTTTTTGAGATTTTCGATAATGGTGACAACACCCTGACCGCCGCCGCAGCAGGCGCCGAAGGTTCCGTATCGGCCGCCCCGGCGGATCAGCTCCTTGATGCAAAGCAGAGCGATGCGCGCGCCCGATGCGCCGTTGGCGTGGCCGTAGGCGATGGCGCCGCCGTTGGGATTCCAATTGTCCATGACGACTTTTTGTCCGGTCTGCTTTTCCAGCTCGCGGATTACGGCCAGGTTCTGGGCGGCAAAAGCCTCGTTACATTCGACAACGTCAAAATCGGCCAGTTTTTCAATGCCGGCTCTCTTCATGGCAACGGGCAGCGCATAGGCCGGCGCGACGCCCATAATGCCCGGATCGACGCCCCACTCTGCGCTGCAGATCCAGCGGGCCAGAGGTTCGTAGCCCAGTTCTCTGGCCTTGTCCATCGTCATCATCAGAACAAAGCCGCTGCCGTCATTCAGGCCGGAGGAATTTCCGGCGGTTACGCTGCCGCCTTTTTTGAAGGCGGGGGGCAAAGCCGCCAGCCCGTCCATCGGGGTCGGGCGCGGAAACTCGTCCACCTTGAAATCCAGCGGAGGCTTTTTCTTGCCCTGCGGCACGGGAACGGGGACAATTTCATCGACGAAATAGCCTGCTTCAATCGCTTTCTTGGCCAGTGCCTGGCTGCGAAAGGCGAATTCATCCTGCTCCTGCCGTGAGATTTTGTAGAGGTTCGCCAGATTTTCCGCCGTCAACCCCATTTCGAAAGGAAGGTACGTCGCCTTATCTTTGGAAGGAGGCTGAAGCTGGAAGTCCAGCAGTTTGATGGGATTGAGCCGGTATGGGTCTACGCTGGTGGCGTATTTCCGGGGCAGTTGGCTGAAGGATTCCATGCCTCCGGCAATGATGATGTCCGCCATGCCGGCCAGAATTTTCCAGGCCGCGTGGTTGATCGAATCGATGGCGGAACCGCACTGCAGTTCCACGGCGGACGCCGATGTCGTTTCCGGGATGCCTGCGTAGAGAAGCGCCCAGCGCGAGGGGTTAATGGCCTGCGCCGGATGGAACGCCATGCCCATGTAAACATTATCCACACGGGCGCGCTGACAGATCTTTGTTTTTTCCACAAGCCCTTTCAGGCCGATGCCGGCGAGTTCTTCTGCCGTATAATCTTTCAGGCTGCCGCCCAGCCTGCCAAAAGCGGTGCGCATGCCGTCCACAAATACCACTTGTCTTCCTTCCATTTGATCATCTCCTTTTGTCTGATTCCTGCTGAATATCAGCTTTTTCGGTGTCCACCATTCGTCCTAATCGTTACGCCAGCAATTGATTGGCAATGATCATCCGCTGCACCTGATTGGTGCCCTCATAGATCTGCGTGATTTTCGCATCCCGCATCATACGTTCGACGGGATATTCTCTTGTATAGCCGTAGCCGCCCAGGCACTGCACGGCGTCGGTGGTGACTTTCATCGCCACATCCGAAGCGTACCACTTGGCCATGGAGGAAAGCTTCGGGATATCCGGCGAAGCGGGATCCGCGTCGATCAGAGAGGCTGCCCGGTAAACCATGGTTCGCGCCGTTTCCACCGCCAGGGCCATCTCGGCGATCATCCAGCGCATCCCCTGGAAGGACGCCAGGGACTGGCCGAACTGGGATCTTTCTTTTGTGTAGTGGATAGCGGCATCCAGCGCGCCCTGTGCAATGCCCAGCGCCTGAGCGCCCACGGCCGGCCGGGTATAGTTGAAGGTTTTCATCAGGACTCTAAATCCGTTTCCCTCCACGCCGCCGAGCAGCCGGCTTTCAGGCAGGAACACGTTATCAAACACCAGTTCCCGTGTTTCTGAGCCGTGAATGCCCATCTTATGCTCTTCTTTACCGACCGAAAATCCCTTGTCGCCCTTTTCGACGATCAGCATGCTGATGCCTTTGTTGCCTTTGGATTTGTCGGTGTAACAGACCACAACGATAATTTCGGAAACGCCGCCGTTGGTGATGAATATTTTTGATCCGTTGAGCAGATAGCCGCCTTCCACCCGTGTGGCCGTTGTTTTCATCCCCGACACATCGGAGCCTGCCCCCGGTTCGGTGATGCCTGTGGCGCCCAGGCACTCGCCTGCGGCCAGCCGGTAGAGGTAGGTTTTTTTCTGCTCTTCCGTTCCCCCGATCAGAATCGGATCGCTGGTGAGGGCCTGTGTGGTCAGCATGACGGATGTCGCCGCACAGCAGCGGGCCACTTCTTCCACGGTCAGAATCATGGAAAGCATTCCCGCTTCCGTTCCGCCGTATGCTTCCGGAATCTGCACGCCGAGCAGGCCGTTTTGCGACAGAGTCTTGAAATTTTCCCAGGGAAACTCTTCTTTTGCGTCGATATCAGCGGCACGCGGGGCAAACTGTTCCGTCGCGATACGCCGCACCGTATCCCTCAACATCAACTGATCTTCTGATAATCTGAAATCCACGACATGTCCTCCTGAATAAAATTTGTTCTGCGGAAGATACAGCAGAATGTATGCCACGAGGCGTCATGTTTAAAGACATTGATATGTTAAGACATTTTATTGATTGACGAATCCGCCGGAATTGAATATGTAAATATTTGATACATTTTATGTAATATTCTGAGACAGGTGTAAAGGATACCGGATTTTTATCATGAAAAAGCACAGTTCAACCCGGGATGCATTGCACGGCGATGAAAAAGGCCGATTGGAGAGAAAACCTTTTGTCAGCCGCAGGGAACAGCAGGGCCCCAACTATTACGATAAGTTTCAGGCGATCAAACAGGAGTGGGAAAAATTCATCGCGGGTGACGATCATGTCAACCGGGAGGTTGTTTCGGATGAAGTTTTTGAGTCCTGGACCATATGCAAAAAGATGGGCGTTGATCCGATCCGGATTCCGCAGCATGAAATCCTTGCCGGACCGGAGCTGGAAAATCTCCTCAGACAGAACGCGTCTTTCATCGACATCAGCTGCCCCTTCATGCAGAACCTTCATAAATTTCTGGCAGGCTCCGGATTTCTTGTTGCCCTATACGACAGGGATGGATACGTGCTGGAAATTATCGGTGACGAAAACGCCTTCAATCACGCACGCCGGGGCGATTTTGTAGTGGGTGCTTTGTGGACGGAGGAAAGCGCCGGAAATAATAACATCGGCACGGTTCTGCGTCTGAAAAAGCCCATTCAGATTTTTGCCGCCCAGCATTATCATCGTTTCTTCCACAACGAAACGGACTCCAGCGCGCCGATCTATAATCCGGAAGGCGAACTCATCGGCGGGATCTGCCTGACCGGCCACTACTTCCGGGCGACCCGCGACACGCTGGGGATGGTTATTGCCGCCGCCCAGGCCATCGAAAATGAAATGCAAACCCGCAAGGCGGCCAGGGAACTGCAAATTGCCTACAGCTTTCAGAAAACCGTCATCACGTCCATTCCCGAAGCACTGATCACCGTCGACAACAAAGGGCTTGTTTCCCTGATCAACGACAACGCAAAAACACTGCTTTTTCCCCATCTGAACAATATTGTGGGACAACCGATTTCCAATGTTTTCGGAAAGGAAAATGCCCGTTTTCTCTCCATCCTCAGAGATCATGAAACCCTTACGGATGCTGAAGTGAGGATATTTACGCAGAACGCGGGCTTTGACTACACGCTGACCTGCAACACGATTACGGACGCGGATGGAAAGTCAATCGGGAAAATTCTCATCCTCAATGAAATCAAACGGGCCAAAACGCTGGTAACCAAAATGATCGGCGCCAAGGCGAAGTTATCTTTCGACGATATATGCGGCAGGAATCCCCGTTTCTTAACAACGCTCGAACAGGCGCGTGTCGTTTCGCAAAACAGTTCCAATGTGTTGCTTCTGGGAGAAAGCGGGACGGGCAAGGATGTTTTTGCGCAGGCTATTCACAATGCGGGCGACCGGCGAAACGGCCCGTATGTGGCCATCAACTGCGCCGCCATTCCGCGCGATCTGATCACCAGTGAGCTGTTCGGCCACGAAGAAGGCGCTTACACCGGATCGCGGCGCGGCGGGAGCCAGGGAAAATTCGAACTGGCCGACGGGGGCACGATCTTTCTGGATGAAATCGCCGAAACACCGCTGGATCTGCAGGCCGTGCTGCTTCGGGTGATCGAAGATAAATCGATTATCCGGATTGGAGGACGCCGGGTCCGGCCGGTGGATGTGCGCATCATTGCGGCAACCAACCGGGATATCATGAGCGAGATCCGCAAAGGCACGTTCCGGAAGGATCTGTATTATCGCCTGAGTGTCTTTTCCATTCATATGCTGCCACTGAGCGAACGTCCGGACGATATCACCCTGCTGGTCGAAAACTTTGTCCGCAAGCACGCGCAGAATTCCAAAAGGAAGACCTGCCGGGTGAGCTCCCAGGTTATCGATGCTTTTCAGCGTTACAACTGGCCGGGCAATATCCGTGAACTGCAAAACGTGGTGGAGAGGATGCTGAATTTTGCACCGTCCGATGAGTTGACCGCTGATCTGATTCCTGAGGAAATTCGGCAAACATCAGCCGGCGCCCATTATCTGGAACCCGTCATGACATCCAGGGATTTCGAACGCCAGGCGATTCAGAAAATGGTGCACGGCAAGCTCAAAAAAGCCGAGATCGCCCGAAAGATGGGCATCTCCCGGCCGACGCTGTACCGCAAGTTTAAAGAGTACAAGATTTCCTGAAGGACGATTTAATTTGATCCGGCTTTTTTTGCCGTCTTGGAATTAAATTTTTTCCCAGTATTGAATCCATTGCCGTCGTATTTCGGGATAAGAAGTTCGCAAGGTTGAATCGAGAGAGCCGCCGAGAATCACAAAAACGGCCCAGGCCGCCAGAAAAGCCGGATGCCATGTGATCAGCCCGTGGAGTGTCCATTTCGGATCCAGATACCAGTTGTAATCCCAGGGGGTCGCTCCAAAATGCCGGAGCGTCGCGCCAAAGCAGTATTCAAAAATGTAAAAAATCAGCATGAATATCAGTACCCTCAGACCGAAGGGAGATCTAAAAAACCGTCCGACCCGGTCGATCGGATAGAAAAACAGAGGCACACTGCCGTAGGCCAGATACATCCAACCCGACGCCGGACACAAAATACTCAATGTTATTTTCCCGGAAATGATCTGCTGTAAAATGGTCATGAGGATGTCCCAGCCAATCCCCATAAAAGCAAATACGGCGATTCTAAACAGCAGCCCTTCTTTGTACTCGTTAAAATTAAAATAAATATTCTGAGACAAAGTCATATCTCCTTCCTGAAAAAAGTGACTTAAGAAAAGATCGGTTTGCCCTCCCGAAATCTTGAGGTCCATTTGGACTCGATCCGCCCTCTCAAAATAAATCTTGACCCGACTACAGCTTCACAGTGCAGGATCGGTTTCGTAAAATAAATCGGGAGGTATCTATGAAAAACAGTCTGATGCTGGGGATGTGGCGATACATCCTCCATGTTCCGCCGTTTCTGCTGGAAAAACAGCGAGCCAAAGGCAAAGAGAAAATACTGGCCAACCTGGCCTTCATGACGCCGGAACATCGTAAAGTTCATCATTATGCCGTCCGGCAGCTTCCCTTCTCAGGGGAGCCGCTGGCGGCGAAAGCCATTGCCGAAGCTTTGGACATAAAGCCGGATCGGGTGAAAGAGATTCTGGATGACCTGGAAGAGCATATGACATTTCTCTTCAGGAATAACCGGGGCGAAGTCGTGTGGGCCTATCCGGTGACGGTTGAAAAAACACCGCACTCCGTCACTTTCGACACAGGTGAGCAGGTGTATGCAGCCTGAGCGGTTGACGCGTTTGCGACGCCCTTCGTGCAAGGGCGACTTCGGAATTCGCCGCTTTCGGTAACCGTCAATACGGAATGCGCTCACTGCGGGCAGCCAATGACATTGACGATCGGCAGTGATCTTTCCTTCGCAGCAAACGAAGGATGTGAGCCGGTTATTTTCGTCCCGGATGTCGATCTGGTTGGACTGGCAGATGACAGCATCATCGGGGCTTTCTGACGGCAGAGTGTCTTCTTCTGGTCAGAAGAACATGCAAGAGCGTATCGGAAAAGCACACACAGGCTGCGCGGAATTTACATGACGGTGGAGCAGGTTTGTCAGGCCACGCGCATGATGCAAAGCATTCTGTTCGGGTTTTAAGATGATATCAGGATGAACCATTCGCCTTTCGCTGAGGGGGTCAAAACCGCCCTTATGCGCCGGAAGGACAGGCCGTTTAACGGGAGTCGCCGGCTGATGACACCGGTAACTCCCGTGTTTTTGCGGGGAAAGATCAAATTATTTTTGTTCCTGATAGCGGTCTACAATTTCCGACAGGATCGGCATCAACTGCTTCTTGCGTGAAACGACATCGCGCATCATGTAGACGGAATCCTCCTGTTTGGGAAGCCCAATGGCCGACTCAAAGTTGGGCTCCGCCGCGATGAAAAGCAGACTCGAAAGCTCAGTAATGTCGGTCACGAGAAGCGCGCTAAAAAGCCTGCCGGCTGAAAGCCTCAGGGTTTCCAGCATGGAGACGAACTCGCTTTTTCGGGCAAGGATTTCGTGCGAATCCTCCACTTCGATCTGGCTGACCGTAAATGAGAAGTTCCCCTCGGTGTAAACTTTCATATCCTGCTTGATCAGCTCCTCGGCGGTCCGTCCGGAAATGTTGCTTGTCGCGGTCAAGAGTTCCTTCCCGAGTTCGTCTATATCGAGATTGGTGATGTTCGACAGGTATTCCGCCGCCGCCCGGTCCTGCGGCGTAGTGGTGGCTGACTGAAGGACCAGGGTATCCGCCAGGATTCCGCAAAGCAGGATCGACGCGATGTCCACCCTGAGCGGCAGGTGGTTTTCCTGATACAGTGTGGCGATGATCGTGCTGGTTGCGCCCACCGGTTTGTTGATGAACGTAATGGGTTGGCGCGTTGAGAGCGTACCGATCCGGTGATGATCGATAATTTCCAGAATCCGGTAATGTTCGATCCCCTCGATGGCTTGAGTTTGTTCGTTGTGGTCCACCATGATGACATCGATGTTCGGTTCACGGTAGATATCGTTTTCGGAGATCACCCCGACGACCTTGCCGTCATCGTCGACCACGGGAAGGCCTTTCCCCGGCGCTTTGGACAGAAGCGGCGCCACCTTGCGGATCGAATCTTTCAGATTCACCGGGCGCACAGTGTTGTTGGACATGCAGGTCACCGGCATCGAGTAGATGATGAGCAGAGAGGTGGAAGCTGTGTCGTACGGGCTGATGAGCACCGATACGCCTTTGCGTTCGGCCAGCTCCCTCAGATCCTTGTTCAGCATGTATCCGTTGGTAATAATGAGCGCGCGGACGCCGTTTTCAATCGAATGACGCTGAATGTCCAGACGGTTGGACGTAATCACGATGGTGTTTTCCGGAATATGCTCGCTCAGATGTTCTTTAAACGTGTCAA
Source organism: Smithellaceae bacterium (assembly GCA_963682105.1). Taxonomy (GTDB): domain Bacteria; phylum Desulfobacterota; class Syntrophia; order Syntrophales; family Smithellaceae; genus UBA8904. The sequence goes on along the minus strand of OY821638.1, from coordinate 2,819,875 downwards.
ATTCCGCGGCCGCGATGATAATCGGACTTTTGCGGAGTTCTTTCTCCTCAACAACCACCAGGGCCTGGGTATGAAGAACAGATGATAAAAGCTCAATGCTCGTCTGGATAACCGTTTTCTGCTGAGGGTTGATCATCTTGAGAATTTTTTGCGCGAAAGAACTGTAATGAAGCAGCGAATGGTAGCGGCCGTCCCCGTCCACGACCGGAAGCCCTCGGATTTCGATTTTTCCCAGAATGTCCATGGCTTCCCACAGGGAAGTATCCTCGCCGATGGTGCGAATGTTTTGCTTGTACTGATAGGCAACCTTCGGGATAAGGTCCGGAAGAAATTCCGGCAGCGGCACCCGGAAACGTTTAAAGATATATTCCGTCTGGGGGGTCGGTTTTCCCGCACGGGCGGCAAAGCAGTTGGTCAGCCCCTGGGCCTGTTTGAGCGCGGCGTAAGCCGCGGCGGATACCACAGAATCGGTATCCGGATTCTTATGTCCGATGACATATATTTTTCGTTCAGTTGTTGGTTCCATATTCTTTCAAATCATCCTGCATTGAATTAACGGCGCATCGGCCTTGCCTGCTCATTATCTTCAGGAGCTTTCTTATGTTTCCGGTCTTCTTCGATCTCTTTTATGGGTTTCTTTTTTACGGACTCCACATGCGGCCGGGCAACCGGCCTGCCGCCTTCCGTCTGCTGTGGCGCCACTCTGGCCGGCCGCCGAACGTCCGGCTTCTGCGGTTCGTCGACGCGGGGTTGATCTGGCGTCTGAGCCTTTCTCCGCAGGAAGAGCCTGTCCGGCTGCTGGACGGTTCTATTGCGGTTAATATGTGCGGGATCGGTCACCTCCGGTTTGCGGTGACGGTCGAACATCGGGCGGTCTGCGGAAGGCCTGTCCGGCCGGTCCGCTTTTTTCAAACGCGGTTTGGGCTGGAAAGGATTGACGCGCACAATGCTGTGTTCGGTCTGCTTTTGGTCCAGATATTTTTTCAGCGGGTCGTCTGCGGGAACCGGCCGTGGAGAAGGCCTGCGCATCAAAGGCGAAGGCCGGGGGCCGGGGGCCGCGATTCTCCTTTCCCTGTTTTCCTTATAGGCGGTCGCACGTTGAAAATAGGCATTGGTGTTGGCCGGCAGAATGGCCATGGCGTGATCAAGATCGCTGGTCGCCCGGGTGTAGTCGCCCAGATAGATATAAACGATACTGCGGTTGAAATAGGCCTTGGCATTGTCGGGCCGCAAAACAATAGCCCGGTCATAGGCTTTGGCCGCGCCGTCGTAGTCACCGGATACAGCCAGGGCGGTGCCCTCTTCAAAGGAATCGGAAGCCTGCAACTGATTGACGGCCGAATTGTACCGGTTGAGCTTGGCCTTGTTTTGTGCCGGATCGGTTTTGGCGTCAGCCAGCTCCGCTTTCAGGCGTTCCACTTCCTGAAGGGCTTCTTCTTTTTCAGACTGAGATTCCGCCAGTTCTTCGGCCAGTTTGGAATCGTTTCGGACCTTGGCGATGGAGGCGGCTACTTCTTCCGGGTCCGCGCTGACTTCGGCTTTGAGCCAGTAATCCCTCCCGTCCCATTTTTCTTCGAGCAGTTTGGTCTGGACGACGCCTGCGGAGATGGTGCGGATTTCATCTTTTTCAATCGCGTAATCCGCGACGACGGTGGTGGATTCCACGTAAGTGCCCAGTTCTTCGAGCAGCTCGCGTTTGACCTGTTCGAGCGCGATCGTGCGGCAGGATGTCTTGCTGTCGAGTTCACTGGCCGAATAGGTGTATTCTTTGACGAAAGATCGAATTTCGGCAAAGGCAAGAATAACTGATGCCACAAGAACTAAACAGACAACGCATGCATGGATCAACCGTTTCACAATCATTTCCTCCGGCTGATAATATGGTTTAAAAGGGCCGCACCGTTTCCTTTCGGTGCAGCCCTTCTCTGATTTGTAAGAATTATTTGAACGACTGGCAGTATTTGCCGTCGGCCCAGTAACCGTTGGGGCATTGCCTGGCGACTTTAGGAATGACCTTGGTTGTCGCTTTGTGAGGCCGGTAACAATAATCGCCGCTGACAGAGAAACCAATCGGGCATCGGCTTCCCAGTTTCGGAACCGTATACTTCGCGCCCGTGAGCGGTATGCAGGAGTCGCCTGAAGCGGCATATTTGGTCGGACAATTGTCTCCGACTCTGGGGATGATCTCCTGACCGAAAGCGCCGGATGCAAGAATGCTCACCACGACAAGGCTCAAAACAACGGCAGGATATTTTTTCATTTATCTCCCCTTGAAATTGGCGGGCCGTTTTTCCAGAAACGACATAACGGCTTCCTTCAAATCTTCCGACATCAGGAGCGTAGCGTTTTTCTGGATGGCCACCGCCATGCCTTCGTACACGTTGACGTAACGGCTGAAATTAAGCACTTCCTTGGAGTATTTAATGCCCAGCGGCGCGTTGGCGGCGATCTGTGCGGCCAGTTTCTGAGCTGCCGCCATGACACTGGCCTGATCGGCATAGACATGGTTGATGAGCCCCATCTTTTCAGCATCACGCGCGGAGTAATTGGCCGCCGTATAGGCCATTTCTCGGGCAAAGCCCTGGCCGACGATCATTGGCAGACGCTGGAGCACGCCCATGTCGGCCACCAGGCCGATGGCGGCTTCTTTCAGAGAGAAGATCGAATCTTCCGTACACAGGCGGATATCGCAGGCGGAAATCAAATCAAGGCCGCCGCCGATGCATTTACCATGAACCGCGGCGATGACAGGTTTGGGGCATTCTTCGATGAAGTTGCAGCAGTCAAACAAAGGCTGGGAATTGCGGATCATGTCGATGACACCTTTAACCGTGCCGTTGGCTCCGCCGGCCGCTTCCTTCAAATCCAGTCCGGCGCAGAAAATGCGCGCCTTGCTGCAGAAGATAATGGCGCGGACATCGTCGTTGGCGCCCAACTCGCGAAACACGTCGGCAATTTCCTTCGCGAATTCCAGACTCAGAGCGTTGAGAGCATCCACGCGGGCCATGGCCACCGTGGCCACATAATTTTCAATTTTCAGATTGATGTACTTATATGCCATTTGAGGTCCTCCTTTAATCGTTATCAATTTCAGTTCGCGCTAAAATACGCTAATTATATCAATTTGTCCACGGGGCATTACCTGCGTCGGGTCAGATACCTCTCGAGCCGGTCCAGACCTTCCTTTATATTCTCCAGGGAGGTGGCGTAAGAGAAGCGCAGAAATCCTTCTCCGCCGCTTCCGAAATCAATGCCGGGGGTTACGCCGACTTTGGCTTCTTCGGTGATCTTGAAAGCTTCTTTGTAGGAATCTTTGAAAAATTTGCGGCCGTCGGCGAAAACGTAAAACGCGCCCGTGGGTTCCACATGAAGCGTAAAGCCCATATCGGTCAGACGTGAAAGCATATAACGGCGGCGTTCGTCGTAGGTCGAAATCATGACGTCGACATCAGCCTTTGCCTGGGTCAGCGCAGCAATGCCCGCCCACTGGATGAAGCCGTTGGCCGAAATCATGAAGTTCTGGTGAATACGCTGCATGACCGTACTGAATTCTTTCGGAAAAATCAGATATCCCAGACGCCAGCCGGTCATCGCGTAGAGCTTGGAAAAACCGTTAATGACAAAGGCTTTGTCGGTAAATTCCAGGATGGAGTGAGCCTTTCCTTTATACACCAGCCCGTGGTAGATTTCGTCCGAAATAATGTATCGCGAATCGAACTGCGCGATGTCCTGCAACTGCTCGCGGGTCATGACAATGCCGGTCGGGTTGCACGGAGAATTGATCAGAATGGCTTTGGTCCGGTCTGTTAAGCCCCTGGCAATGTCCTGATGACGATACTGAAAGCCTTCCTCGGGGTATGTCCTGATTTCATTGATTTTTCCGCCAGCCGCCAGGATAAAATTCTGATAACAGGGATAGCGGGGATTGGAGATAATCACTTCGTCGCCTGAATCCAGAATGGCCAGCATGGCAAAAAGCAGGACCGGCGACGTGCCGGTGGAGATCAGCACCTGATCGGGCGTAATCGTAACCGAATATTCCTTTTTGTAGTAATCGCATATGGCCTGGCGCAATTCCAGAAGACCCAACGCGTGCGTATAGCGGGTTTTATTGTTTTGCAGCGCCTCAATGGCCGCATTGGAAATTACTTTGGGTGTGGGGAAATCCGGCTCGCCCACCTCCATGTGGATGATATGCTCGCCCTTCCGCTCCAATTCTTCCGCTTTCGCCATAACGTCCATGACAATGAAAGAGGTAAATTCAGACGCTCGTTTTGATATCATGGACACTCCTGGTTAATTTCAGTCTTATACGACATGATCAGGCAGTTGCCTGTCCTGAATGTCACAAAAAGACAAATAAGTTATTTGTCCTTCTATGGTTATTGATATATTTTTTCAACATTTTTATTGTTGAATGGTATATTATTTTATAATATATATTTTTTTCTGAGATATATTTTGCTTGCATCCCGAATCATCTTGATTTATATTTATACCCGTAAGTGACGATTTACAGTCATGATTGTGGAAAAAATTCACAAAGAAAAATGTGAGGTTATGAACATGACAAACAAAATCAATCCGTGGAGACAAACCGGAGGGGTATATGAGTTATTCAATATCTGAATTATGCAACGGTTGTGGCGCCTGCACGAAAATATGCCCGGTGGCCGCCATATCCGGTGAAAAGAAGCAGAGACATGTGATCAGCGCGGCATTGTGCATCGAATGCGGCGCCTGCGGGAGAATCTGCGCGACATCTGCCGTTCTGGATGACAAGGGTAATACCGTTACCAGGATGAAGAAATCGGAATGGCCCAGGCCGATCATCAATATCGAGCTTTGCGCCGCCTGTGAAAACTGCGTAGCGGTCTGCCCGACTTCAGCGCTGGCAATGCTGGACGAGGCGCTTCCGCTTACGGAAAATCATGCGGTGCTGGCGCAACCGAATAAATGTGTTGCCTGCGGCTGGTGTAAAACGAACTGCCTCTTTGACGCGATTACGATGGGAGGCGCCGCATGAAAGATATTCTGGGCACAAGCAATAGGTATCTGGATATTAATATGACCGATCAAACCTGGCGGGTTTATGAGGCATCGCAGGATGATCTGAAGAATTTCCTGGGCGGCAAAGGCATGGGCATCAAGATTTACTATGACCGTCTGAAAGACAAACTGGAAAAGGTGGACCCCCTGGGTCCCGACAACCTGTTAATCTTTGCCAATGGTGTGCTGCTCACCACCGGGGCGCCCTGCTCGGCACGCTTTGAAGTGATTACGAAGTCACCGCTCACAGGATACATGGTGGGGTCGTCATGCGGCGGACCTTTCGGCGAAGCCTGTAAAACCGCCGGCTGGGACGGTGTGATTATCTCCGGCAAAGCCCCGTATCCGATGGTGGTCCGCTTCAGCGACAACGAAGTTGTTTTTGAGGAGGCGGGCGAACTCTGGGGGCTGGGCATCCATAAAACAAATGAAATGCTCAAATTGACGCCGAAGGAAGGCGCGGCCGTGATCGGCCAGGCCGGGGAGAACGAGGTTCCTTATGCCAACATCTGCTCCGGTCACCGTTATGCGGGACGCGGCGGCGTTGGCGCGGTCATGGGTTCAAAAAATCTCAAGGCGATTGTAGCCAGAGGCAAGGAATACCGCTGTGTTCCGGTTGATCGGGAAAAATTCGAAAAGACGGTAACAAAGGCCAAAGCTCATATTATACGAAGCGAATTTACAAAACATCTCAAAGCCTACGGCACGAATATGAACACCCGCAAAGGCATTGACACCGGATTTTCACCGGTGCGCAATTTCAAAGATCGCTTCAATCCGAGAACCGAGGAAGTGACCGGCGAGGTCATGGCGAAAAAGTATAAAGTCCGTCATTCCACCTGCCGTTACTGTTCGGTGCTGTGCGGACATAAGGGGATGTATCCCGACGGGAAAATGCATCAGATTCCCGAATATGAAACCGCGGGCATGTTCTCCAGCAACATCGAAAATTACGACACAGACAAGCTCGCCGTCTGGAACGATATTATGAACGACGTGGGCATCGACACGATTTCCGCGGGCGGAACCATTGCCTGGGCGATGGAAGCGGGTGAAAAGGGCTTACGCAAAACGGAACTCTCTTTTGAGAATCATGACAACATCGCGCGCATCCTGGAAGACATCGCCTACCGGCGGGGAGAAGGCGCTGAGCTGGCGCTGGGAGCCAAATGGTTGAGTGAAAAATATGGTGGAAAGGAATTCGCTATTCACACAAAAGGACTGGAATTAGCCGCCTATGATCCCAGAGGCTGCTGGGGCCATGGCCTCTCCTATGCTGTGCACAACAAAGGCGGTTGCCATCTGGGGTCTTATCTGGTCAGTTTCGAAATCATTGCGGGTTACATCCCGCCTCTGACGTCTCTGGGCAAAGCGTCCTGGGTGGTTTTCTGCGAGGATGTCTTTTGCGCCATCAATTCACTGCAAAGCTGTATGTTTACGGCTTACGGAATCATGTCGGAACCCGTGATTCCCAAATACGTGCCTCTGCCGCTGATGCAAATGTCCACCATCCTGTTTCCGGATCTTTCTCAGGCTCTGATGGACTGGAGTGTCTATTCCGATTTCTTTTCATCCATCACCGGCATTCCCATGAGTAAATGGCAGTTTCGGAAAGCGGGCGAACGGATCAACAAACTGGAGCGGTACATGAATGTGCGAATGGGACAAAAGCCGGTGGAAGATACCCTTCCGGACCGTTTCACAAAAGAAGAGGTCACCAAGTTTCCGGTGAAGTCCGTGGTGCCGATTGACAGGATGGTTCGTCAGTATTACCGTAGACGCAAATATAATCCCCGAACCGCCGGGCCCTCTGTGAAAGATCTCCAAAAGCTTGGCGTGGAGGTTTAATCAGATTGCCGGCCTCGGAAGCGGTGGCAGTCTTTTTGTTTTTCAGAAGGAGTTTATTAGAATGATAAGCAATGAAGTAACCATTTGCATCAACCCGGCCACGGGTGAAAACATAGGGGAATATCGCGTCGACACGGTCGAAGAATTAAATGAAGCGGCATCTGGCGCCAGGCGCGCCCAACCTTTATGGGCCGCCATGCCGCTTAAAGAACGAATCCGGATCATTCTCAAAACACGGAGATATATAGTCGATCACCTCGATGAACTGGCGGAAACGATCAGCCGGGACAACGGCAAGACCCGGATGGATGCGCTGATGGCGGAAGGATTGCCGATGGCCATGGCGGTAACGTATTACTGCAAAATGGCGCCCGCCTTTCTGAAAGATAAAAGAATATCACCCGCCAATATTCTGTACAGCAATCGGAAAAGCTTTATTGTGCAAAAGCCTTTCGGTGTTGTCGGCATTATTTCACCCTGGAACTATCCGGCTTCGATTCCCTTCTCTGAAATTATCATGGCTCTGTTGGCCGGAAACACGGTGATTTTCAAAGGCGCGTCGGAAACGCAGGTGGTCGGTCATTTTCTCAAGTCCTGTCTGGAAGCGGCCGGACTGCCCGAGCATGTCTTCAATTATATCAATCTGCCGGGACGCTTTGCCGGCGATGCATTTCTTAATGCCGGCATCGACAAACTCTTCTTCACGGGTTCGGTATCCATCGGCAAATATCTGATGAAAAAGGCATCGGAGAGGCTTGTGCCGGTCAGTCTGGAGCTGGGCGGCAATGATCCGATGATCGTTTGTGAGGATGCTGATTTGTACCGGTCGGTCAAAGGCGCCGTCTGGGCGGGTCTGCAGAATGCGGGACAGTCCTGCGGCGGCGTGGAGCGTATTTACGTGCATCGAAGTGTCTATGCGGAATTTCTGGCTTTGCTGAAAAAGGAAGTCGAGGCATTGCGGATTGGTCCGGACGAAGATTTTAACGTGGACATCGGCGCGATGACCACCGAGCGCCAGATGGAAACCGTCCGTTTGCATATTGAAGACGCTCTGGCAAAAGGGGCGACCATTTTTGCCCGGTCTGATCCGCCCTACCGTTACAAGGGTCAGTTCATGCCGTGCATGGTCCTGACGGATGTCCATCACGACATGCTGGTGATGAGGGACGAAACATTCGGCCCGGTGCTGGGTGTGATGCCTTATGATTCCATCGACGAAGCCATCGCACTGGCCAATGATTCCCATTTGGGCCTGACAGCCTCCGTCTGGTCGAAAGATTCCCGAAAAGCCATTGCCATCGGCCGTAAAATTATGGCGGGGGCCATTACGATTAACGATCATCTTTTCAGCCAGGGACTGGCCGAAACGCCCTGGGGCGGATTCAAGGAATCCGGCATCGGCCGGACGCATGGCGCTTTAGGCTTTGCGGAAATGACGCAACCGCAGGTCATTGTAAAAGATACCATGCCGCTTGTCCGGAAAAATTTCTGGTGGCATCCTTTCAGCAGGGAAGTATACGAAGGGACCAAGGGGGTTGCTTATTTCTTATACGGGAACGGTTTATTGCAGCGCGTCAAAGGGCTTATCGCCCTTTTGAAAGTCTTTCCACGAACGTTTGTCGGAGATAAAGTTCCTCCGAAAATATGCTGCATGCGCAGAAGGCTTTACAATCTGGACAACCCTGGTGTGCATAAAGCTTAGCGCTGCTGAGCCGGGATGACTATCATGAACTTTATTCTTTTGGTCTGGCTGTTTGCGCTGGTGATTACGGTGCACAATTTTGAGGAAGCCATCTGGCTTCCGGGGTGGTCAAAAACCGCCGGCCGATGGCACCGTCCAGTAGATGCCGGAGAGTTTCGGTTTGCCGTCTTTGTGCTGACGGTTCTGGCCTATGCGGCAGCCGGGCTGGCAACGGCCGCAGGAAAGGAAAGCGCGGGCGCCTATCTGATAGCGGGTTACGCCCTGGCCATGCTTCTCAATGTTTTCTTTCCTCACGTAGTTGCCACTGTTGTTTTGCGCCGCTATGCGCCGGGGACGGCAACGGCGCTGCTGCTCAATTTGCCGGTCACAGCCCTGCTGCTGGATCAGGCCTTCCGGGAAGGATATGTTCATATTGAGAAATTTGCGTGGGTGGGGCCGCTGGTCGTCGTTTGCATTCTGGCATCCATTCCGATTCTGTTTGTTCTGGGCAGAAAGCTTCCGGTATTAAAGAGGTGATGCTGTATACATCAGGCCAAAGGTTTTCTCTCATTGTCCGGTAACAAGCTAAAAAAAGCGGCGGACTGCGTTCCGCCGCTCAGGTTTTTGGTTATGATTTTGCTGCTGGAATCATTTTCCGCCGCCAGACAGTTTCCGGCAAAAATACAGCAAGACAGAAAAACAAAAAAGACTCCATTTATAAAACAGATCGTCTCCCTTTCAGGAGTGTAGCACGTTCATCGAGCATGCGCTGCCTGTCAAACTTAAAAGATATTTTTAATTTCGCTCGATATTCCACAACTTTTCCTTTTTCTACCCTCAGGTCGAGTTCTCTGACTTCGGCAATCCGGATATCTTCCAGACTTTTTGCCGTTGATTCGACGGCATTGGCGGCTGCATCTTCCCACGACTTTTTACTGCTTCCTATAATTTCGATGACTTTGTACACGCTCATGGTTCTTCTCCTTTCTCAGAAAATGATTGATGGTCTGTCTGGTAATTCGACATCAGTATCATAAGTCATACCGGATTGCAGCAGGATTTAGTCGTGGATGATATTTAACGATCAGTCAACACGAGGAGACGGCGGATCATCTGAATGGCGTCAGGAAACCTTCAGAACAATTTTACCGATATGCCCCGACGATTCCATCAGCGCGTGGGCGTTGGCGGCTTCGGATAGCGGAAATATATTCGAAATCATAACGGTTAACTTTTTTTTGGCAAAAAGCGGCCAGACATTTTGCCGCAGAGCCCGGGCGATGGCCGCTTTTTCCTCAACAGATCTGGGGCGCAGCATTGAACCGGTGACGGTGAGGTTTTTCGTCAGAATCGGCAGGCAGTCAAGCTCCACTTTTGCCCCCTGCATAAAGGCAATCTGCACCAGCCGGCCGTTTCTGGCCAGAAGCTTCAGATTTTTGGAAATGTAAGAGCCGCCGACAAAATCCAGGATACAATCGATGCCGCGCAAGCCGACTTGATCGCCTATTTCCTTTGCCCAGTCCTGTGTGGCGTAGTCAAGAATCACATCCGCCCCCAGTTTTTTAACCGTCTCAATCTGCTTGGCTCCAGCGACGGTGGTAAAGACTGTGGCGCCGAAGGCTTTGGCCAGTTGGATGGCGGTATAGCCGATGCCACCCGCGCCGCCGTGGGCCAGAAAAATTTCCCCGGACTTGAGGCTGCCACGTTCAAATACATTTGACCAGACGGTAAAATAGTTTTCGGGAAGCGCCGCCGCTTCAGCAAGGGAAAGACCATCCGGAACGGGCAGGCAGTGTTCGGCGGGTGCGGTACAGTATTGGGCGTAGCCCCCGCCGGGTGTGAGAGCGCAGACGCAGTCACCGGTTTTCCACAACATGACATCGCTGGCTTTCTCAACGATGGTTCCGGCGACTTCCAGTCCCAGGGTGGGCGATGCGCCGGGCGGCGGCGGATAGACGCCCATCCGCTGGAAAATGTCGGGACGGTTAACGCCGGCGTAGGCGACTTTAATAAGGACTTCGCCGTCTTTCAATTGAGGAAGAGGCGCACTCGCCAGTTTCAGGCAGGAGGCGGGGCCTCCCCGACCGTGGTCAATATAATGCATGGTTTCATTCATATTCTTTACTCCAGAACCGCTTCGATCAGATAAGGTCCGGATTCCTGAAGCGCCGCCTGAAAAGCCCGAATAAATCCTTCCGATGTATTGACGGATGCGGCAGGGACACCCATCCCGCGGCTTAAGCTGACCCAGTCGAGATGGGGCGAATCCAACATCATCAGCGATCTGGCTGTCTCGCCGGGGGGTGCATAACCGGCCCGCAGATACTCCAGCTCGATCGTGAAGTATCGGCGGTTGGAGCACACGACAGTGATGACCTTTGCTTTTTCACGCGCCTGGGACCACAGCGCCTGAAGCGTATACATGGCGCTGCCGTCGGCCTGAATATTAATCACCGGCCGGTCCGGGGCGGCAAGCGCCGCTCCCAGAGCCACCGGCATGCCCATCCCGATAGCTCCGCCGGTAAGCGTCAAATGGCTGTATGGTCTTAAAAAAGGCGAATAGGTGTAATAAAAGGCGCCCGTGGAAATACCTTCTTCAACGACAATGCAACCTTCCGGTTGCAGGGCGGCTATGGCTGCGCAGAGGCCTGGCGCGTTGAGCGGTCCTTGGGGCAATGCGGGAATGGTTGCCTGTCCCAGAACCTGACGAAGCTCGGCCGGGCTGACATCGGGCCCCAGAACGAATGACAGGTATTCCAGCACTTCTGCGGCGTCTTGCTTTGCGGTATCCAGGCGGACGCGGGATGCCTTCGGTGGAAGGAAGGCGGTGTCGCCTTGGGTATAACCGAAGAAAGCGGCCGGCTCGTTGGTGCCCACCAGAATAAAAGCGTCATAGTTTTTCAGCATTTTTTTTGCTTCTTCCGGAAAGTACGGAATACGCTTCAGGAGCGGCAATCCTGCACCTGCCTCGAAATAAGCGGGAAAGGTGACCATGAAAAGCTCGCACCCTGTTTTGGCTTTGATCTGGGCGGCAGCCGCAAGTCCCTTTTCGCGAAGCGCCCTGTCTCCGAGAATCAGAGCGGGCTTTCTGGCCTCCTGGATTAGCGAAACAGCATAAGGAAGCATCTCTTCGTCAACGGGATTGAATGCAAAAGGCGCTGAAGCGATCTCATCCTGCTGAATGGCGGCGGCCTGGAAGTCCGCCGGAACGATCAGGGTGGCAATCTGCCCGTACAGAGACGCGGAAACGGCCTGGGCCGTATCGCTCGACAACTGGTCGGCAGATTCATTTTCTTTTTGCCAGCCCGACACCGTGCCTGCCAGAGACGCGATGTCCATATTCAGCGGCGGATCGTAAGGTTTGATCCAGGCCGGATGATCGCCCACGATGTTGAGAACCGGCGTCCTGGCTCGCCGGGCGTTGTGCAGATTGGCAATGCCGTTGGCAAAGCCCGGCCCCAGATGCAGAACGGTTATGGCCGGTTTCTGGCGGATGCGGCCATATCCGTCGGCGGCTCCTGTGCAGACGCCTTCAAAAAGGCCCAGCACCGGCCGGATGCTCTTAACGGTATCGAGCGCCGCCACCAGCCCCAGTTCCGTGGTGCCGGGATTGGCAAAGCAAATGTCCACTCCCGCCTGGGCGGCGGTTTGAAAGATCATTTCCGCACCGGTCATAAGCGTTCCTCCGGGTTATGAAGTTTTATTTGACGGCTACTCGTTCGGGCATTTTACGCGTTAGAATGTCCACAGTTTCGGCAACCATCTCGTGCAACACCTGAGCGGCCGGCTTGATCTCGCGAATGAGGCCGGAAATCTGGCCCGTAAAGCAACCGACATAGTCGGTCATGTTGGCTTTAATAAAGCAGGAAAGAAGCGAAGATGCAACCAGAACCTGAAGGGCAGTGTGTGTTTCATATGCAATTACAGGAGGCAATTCAAGCGGTATTTTAACTGAACACTTTGCACATGGTGTTAAAATCCGCGACGATCTTTGAGCGGGGGTGTTTGAGCACCGGGATTTCCTGCCTTAAGATGGATTTCGGCACGAGATCGTCCTGGCGAATGCAGCCCAGCCAGGATAGAGAAAATCCCAGAAACCGGTGACTGATCGTGTCGATGTTTTTGAAGATGGATTCACCTTCTTTGGCGTCTGCGACGTTGTTGGTGATGATGCCGAAGGACTGTCTGCCGAAAACCTGATACATGACCTTGACCATTGCATAGGCGTCTGTCAGGCTGGTGAGCTCGCGATTGATGACGATTATATTCAATGCGGCCAGCAAGTTGAATTGCAGCACAACTTCCGAAATGCCTGCGCCCGTGTCGAGCAGAATGATATCGTAGCCGTCAATTTCCAGGATCATGTCTTTGATGGTTTGAATCTTTTCAAACAAAAGCTGAGCCATTTCCCGGATGCCGGAGCTGGCGCAAACCAGGTCGAACCCTCCTTTGGTGGGGATGATGACGTCGCGCAAATGCATCCCGTTAAAAACAACGTCTTTCAGCGTCCGGTCCGGATTCACACCCAGCATGATGTCGATGTTGGCCAGCCCCAGGTCGCAGTCGACGATCAGAACTTTTTTACCGGTTTTGACAAGAGACGCCGCCAGATTAATGGCCACAAAGGTTTTCCCGACGCCGCCTTTGCCGCTGGTCAGAGACAGGATCAACGGTTTGGATTTCTTTTTCACTTTTTCTCTCCGGTCTTTTTAGGAATGCTTTTCTTTTGCGCGGAAGGCTGGAAAATGTGAAATAAAATTTCCTTTTCCGCCCAGGTGACCGCTTTCGATTCTCGGATTTCGATGGTCGGATGGGCGATCTTGCCCTTGCCGGTTCGTTTAGCCTCATATAAATACTGATCCACCCGATGCAGAAAATCTTCTGCGCTGAGTTTGCTCGAGGCCTCGAATTCATCGATGCCGATCGAGGAGGATACCGGCAGCTTTGTTGCGGCCGCTGCCTGGAGGATCAGCTTGTGCCAACGCCGGGCAATGGTAATGCCGTCGCGCAGCGTTGTAGCCGGGAGAATGACCGCAAATTCGTCTCCGCCGAAACGGCAGGCAAAATCCGTCGGACGGACGCTGCCGGTGATTTTCCGGCAGACATTGACCAGAAAGTCGTCGCCCCGGTCATGTCCCAGCGTGTCATTCACCATTTTGAAGTTATCCAGGTCGATGAAAACCAGACAGAAAGGTTCACCGGTTCTTCGGGTTCGCGCAATTTCGATATTCAGTTGGCTGTTGAAAAAACGTTTGTTGTAAAGGCCGGTCAGCTCGTCGGTGATATTGAGTGATTTCAGATGGCGGTTTTCTTTTGTGAGCTTCGTGAGGCGCTCCAGGAGATTGTCGCTGATGTTGACGGGGATGCCTCTGACCATAAGTTTTGCGCGGGAGGCGGCTGGAATATCATTGGCCGCAATCACAAGGTACTCCGCATGATCTTCTTTTGATTTCCCGGCTTCGGGAAATTTAACCGCGGATTGTTTTAAAATATCTTGAAGAGTTAACGATGGCCTGTTCGAGGATAAACGCGCAGTTTTTGTGACAGATTTCATTCTTGGCATCCGGGATGCTGAAAAAGGACGACGTTATATTTTAATGGTGCCGAAGCCGGGATTTGAACCCGGACGGGTTGTGCCCACTACCCCCTCAAGATAGCGTGTCTACCAATTCCACCACTTCGGCAGCATGTTGACATCAGATGTTAATCCTGCTTCCCGGCGAAAGATTGAAAAATTCTTTATGAAGCCGGTTTGCAGACATGGCAAAGAACGAATTTATTTCGTCGCCGGCGCCGCAGGTAATGCGGGTGCGGGTGACGGAGCAGCAGGGGGCTGAGCAGGCAGTGGTTTTGCCGGAATCGACTGTTTGGTAACAGGAGACGACGAGCCCGATATTAAAGAAGAGGACTGCCGACTTGCCATGTAAGTCAACGCGAAAGACGTCAGCATGAAAATGATCGCGACAGCGGCCGTCATTTTTCCCAGAAAAGTTCCCGCTCCGCCGGAACCGAAGACAGTTTGACTGGACCCGCCGAACGCGGCGCCCATGTTTGCTCCTTTGCCTGCCTGGAGCAAAACAATCAGTATCAGCGTAACGCAGGCTAAAACATGAAGGATGGTCAAGAATGTCATCATTTTTATTTCCCTTTTTTACCCGTTCAAGTAATTTGCCGGCACCATACCACCGGCCGATATTTTATTCAACGCCTGTTTGCAACAGGCATTGAGGCGCTGAATCATTCAATAAAATCTTCCAGCATACCCAAAAACCGCGGCATCATAGCCAAATGATTAATAATCGTCAACTGTTTTCTTCATTTCGAATTGCCTCAAATAAAATGTTACCGAAGGAGGAGATAAAAGAAGTACGTTGCCTCATAAACCGATGTTACCGAGAAGAGAATCGGAAACGGAGGTTTTTATATGAGTCCCCAGGCCAAGGAGGAGTATTTTGAAGTTTTATTTAAGCGCTATAAAGAGGCCAGCCGTAAGGAAAAGACGAACATCATCGATGAATGTTGCGCCGTCTGTGGGTACCACAGGAAACATGCCATCCGGCGCTTAAGAGGGTACAAGCGGTTTACCAAACCGAGGAGAAAGAAAAGAGGCCGGCCTTCAGTTTATAATAAAGAGACGATTATTCAGGTACTCAAACAGATCTGGCTGGCCGCCAATCTTCCCTGCTCCAAAAGACTCAAGGCTATTTTACCCCTGTGGCTGCCCAAATATATCGAACATTTCGGACAACGGACGGAAGATGTCATCAAAGCTCTTTTGTCCATATCTCCGGCAACCATCGACAGGATGCTCAAACCGGTCCGTGTCCGGTATCAAAAACGAGGGAAATCCACAACGAAACCGGGCACGCTGCTACGCAAACAAATCCCCATCAACACCAACCAGTGGGATGAATCCCGACCGGGCTTTCTGGAAGCGGATACCGTCGCGCATTGTGGTGATACTCTTTTGGGTATGTTTGCCTACACCGTTGATTTTACCGATATTGCCACGGGATGGACGGAACAAAGGGCGGTCTGGGGCAAAGGTGAAAAAGGTGTTTTGGATCAAATTAAAGATGTCGAAAAAATGCTTCCCTTTCCTTTGCTGGGCTTTGATTCCGACAACGGCGGTGAGTTCCTCAATTACCATCTCCTGCGTCATTTCACGAATCGTAAACAGCCCATTCGCTTTACCCGCAGCAGAGCTTATCACAAAGACGACAACGCCCACATCGAACAGAAAAACTGGACGCATGTCCGCCAATGGTTCGGGTATCAAAGATTAGACAACCCCAAAATCGTTGCGCTTATGAACAATCTCTATCGCAACGAATGGCGGCTCTTTCACAACTTCTTTCTCCCTTCTGTGAAACTTATTGAAAAAGAACGCATCGGCTCTAAAACGATTAAAAAGCATGACAATCCTAAAACCCCTTACCAGAGAATCATGGACTCTGAACACATTCCACAAACCACGAAGAACGCTCTCATAAAACAACTTGAACGACTCAACCCTTTTGAGTTAAGAAATATCATAGAAATGAAGCTCAAAAGGATTACCCGGCTTCGGTAACATCTTTTATGAGTCAACGTTTCTCTCTCTCGCTCTTCTTTCGGTAACATTTATTTATGAGGCAATAGGATTTTACTTTGCTTTGCCATAATACGTGACCGATTTCAGGCCCATCAGTTGATGTTAGGAATAATGATATTTTTCTTCCGGTTCCTTGGCCTGGCCTTCCGGATTATCCTGAGTTATTTCAAGGCTCACGATGCGAACGTAGCCAGTGCCGTCAACGGCCGGAAAAGTAATGAAAGATCCGTAAGAAACCGGAATCAGTTGAATGTTATCCCTCGACGTCCGGAAATATTGATCATCTTTTTTGGTGATGACGCACTTCAGTTGCCTCCATGCACGATTGTAAACATTCCAGGTACTTCCTGCGTTTTCGCAAAGCCTACTGCAAATAAAAAGAAAAGTCAAAATGACGCCATGAAATCATTCGCCATCGGCTTTTTTCAAATGTCAGCCTTGCTCCTTTTCCTTGTACCTTGAACCTTGTACCTTGAACCTTCAATCTCACCGACTCACCCCCACCCCTACCCGGTCGCAATACTTTCGAATCGGGCAAGCGCTGCAAAGCGGTGAGATCGGTTTACAGGTCTTGCGGCCAAATGAAACCATGAGCGTATTATAAATGATCCAGTGGCGGCGCGGCAGCTTGTCGCGCAGAGCAAATTCCGTCTCGTCGGGCGCTTTGGTAACAACATATCCCAGACGATTGGAAATACGATGAACATGCGTGTCCACGCAAATGCCGTCTTTGCCGTAAGCCAGCGTGACGACCAGATTGGCTGTCTTTCGCCCTACGCCCTTGAGGCTCAGCAGATCGTCGAGATTATCGGGCACTCGGGAGTCAAAGCGCTGGATAAGTTCGCGGCAGACGAAATGGATGCTTTGCGCTTTGTTGCGGTAAAAACCCACGGGATAAATGGTTTTGGCGATTTTTGCCTCAGGAACTTTCAGCATTTCTTCGGGTGTGGAGGCCAGCGCAAAAAGGCGGTCGGTGGCTTCGGCCGTGACTTCGTCCTTGGTGCGCAGGCTCAGCAGTGTAGACATCAGGATAACAAAAGGATCATGCTGACTTTCCGCCAGATGCGTGACGATGGGCATCTCTCCCAGATCCAGTTCTTTTTTAAGAATTATAACGATGGCATTCATGTCGCTGTCGAGCATGCTAACCGCCTTTGAATTTCAGTGATGGCTTCCATAGTACGCAAACGAATGAAAAGCAAGCCTTTGTCGGTTTATATCCTCCGGCTGCACAGAATTACTATCGCGCTAAAATAATTGAAAAAGGACCCATTTATCCGCCGTGTTTTTCCTTGACAGCGCCCTGTTATTCTTATAATGCCGACGTTGCACCTTTGCGCGCGTTTGATGGAGTTTGGCACGTCAGGGAAACGGACAGGTCTCGCAATCCCCGATCAACAAGCAAATAAAATCCATCCGGCAGGTCGCCTCGCATCGCTTCAGGCTGTGCAGGGGAGATGAATTCATGCAAAAATCAAAGAAATATCCAATAAATCAGCAAGATGAAATAGGCCGCCGCAAAAAGAAAATGGGGCAGGTGGTCGTAATCGAAGACCGTTGCAAGGGATGCGGGTTCTGCATCGCCAATTGCCCCCGGCAGGTATTAACGGTTTCCTCCTTTTTTAACAAAAAGGGATACCACCCTCCTGAAGTAATTGATACCACGAGGTGTGTGAACTGCCACTTCTGTGAAATTCTCTGTCCCGAATTTGCAATATACAGCATGGAATATGACGACCTCGAAGAGTGAGGCTTAATAAAGGAGCGTTATTTTGTTGGCCAAAGAAGTAAAAACAGGAACTCATTTTATGAACGGCGACGAGGCCTGCTGCGAAGGCGCGCTGGCTGCCGGGTGCCGTTTTTTTGCCGGTTATCCGATTACGCCCGCAACCGAAGTGGCCGAGTCCATGTCCCGCCGCCTTCCGGAACTGGGCGGTATTTATATCCAGATGGAAGACGAAATCGCCTCCATGGCGGCGATCTTAGGCGCCAGTTGGGGCGGGGTGAAATCCATGACCAGCACGTCGGGGCCGGGTTTTTCACTCATGATGGAAAATATCGGTCTGGGCATCTGCACGGAAACGCCCTGCGTGGTCTGCAATGTGCAGCGCGGCGGACCCAGCACGGGGCTCCCCACGCTCGTGGCCCAGGGCGACATGATGCAGGCGCGCTGGGGGGCGCACGGCCATTACGAAATCATCGCCATAGCGCCGTCGAGCCCGCAGGAAATGTTCGATTTTACGATCCGCGCCTTTAACCTCAGTGAATATTACCGGCTTCCCGTCATCATTCTGGCCGATGAAACGGTAGGCCACATGAATGAGCGGGTGGTGATTCCGCACGAAGAAGACATCGAAATCGTCAATCGCCGCAAACCCAGTGTTTCGCGTGAAAACTATCTGCCATATGAAGCGGATGCCGACGGCATCGCGCCGATGGCCAACTGCGGCGACGGCTACCGGATTCACATCACGGGGCTTACCCACGACGACCGCGGCTATCCGGCGATGGACGCCAAAGCTCAGGAAAAGATGGTGAAACGTCTGGTGGATAAAATCCGCAATAATCGTGACAACATCATCAGCACCACCAATCTTTATCTGGACGATGCGGAAGTGGTGGTGGTGTCTTACGGCATCAGCGCCCGGTCCGCCATGCAGGCGGTCCGCAACGCCCGCAACGAGGGCGTCAAAGCGGGGCTGATTAAACTCAATACCGTCTGGCCGTTTCCGGAGGAGCTCATCCGCGAGGTGGCCTCACAGGCCAAGGCAATGATCATGGCGGAAATCAACGGCGGCCAGATGGTGCGGGAACTGGAGCGCGCAGCTTGCGGCGCCTGTCCGGTGAGTCTGGTTGGAAATTTCGGCGGCACCATCCTGCATCCGTCTCTGATACAGAGCGCCGTTTCCAAAGCAATCAAAGGGTAAATTATGACAACAGCAAAAGCAGTAAAAAACGTTCCTCCGCATCCGATGGATTCTCTTTTGCGGACGGAAAGAATTCCGCATATCTGGTGCCCCGGCTGCGGCATTGGCACTGTATTTTCAGCCGTCCTTCACGCGATTAAAAATTCCGGATGGGATCCCGATAATATCGCCATGGTTTCAGGCATCGGCTGCACGGGACGCATGGCGGGTTATATCCGCCTGGATTCCTTTCACACGACCCATGGCCGGGCGTTGCCTTTCGCCACGGGCCTGAAGCTTGCCAAGCCGGAAACTAAAATTGTTGTTGTATCCGGCGACGGCGATTTATTTGCCATTGGCGGCAACCACTTCATTCACGCCGCGCGCCGTAATATGGATATGACCGTCATTTGCGTCAACAATCTCAATTATGGCATGACGGGCGGCCAGCAGGCTCCCAGCACACCGCTCGGCGCCAAGACAACGACTACCGTCAATGGTTCACCCGAAGAACCGTTTAATTTCTGTTATCTGGCTTCGGCCTGCGGCGCGACGTACGTAGCCCGCTGGACGGCCATGCAGGTCCGGTCGCTTCGCAGCTCGATCAGTGAAGCGCTCGAGAAACGGGGCTTCAGTTTTGTCGAAGTCATTACGCCCTGTCCGTCCTCTTTCGGACGGCGCAACCGTATGGGCACCGCGCTGGAAATGCTGAAATTTTATCAGGGCCGTTCGGTGATCCGCGGCGATATTGATCCCAAAGAAGCCTCGATGGATATTGACCGCGAAATCGTCGTGGGCAAATTTGTCGATATTGAAAGACCCACATTCCTGGATCATTATGAAAGAGTCAACCGCATGAACATGCCGCAGTGGCGCTCGATGCATCCAGATTCACAGAAAGGGCGGTAAGCGGTCATGCCGGATAAAAAAGAAAGACATATTCTCATTACGGGGTTTGGCGGTCAGGGCATCGTGATGGCCGGCGATATTCTGGGCAAAGCGGCGACACTTTACGATCACAAGCACGCCACGATGACGCAGAATTACGGGCCGGAAGCCCGCGGCGGCGCCTGCTCCAGCCAGGTGATTATCAGCAGCGAGGAAATTCTCTTTCCCTGCGTTGAAGAACCGGAAGTTCTGGTGTGCATGAGCCAGGAAGCTTACTCAAAGAATGTGAAATCCCTGCGCCCGGAAGGCACGCTGATCTGGGACACCGATCTGGTGCATACACGCAAAAGCGATATGCAGTTCAAAACCTTCCATGTTCCCTCGACGCGGTACGCCGAAGGGCTGGGCACCAAGATGATGGCCAATATCGTCATGCTGGGATTTGTTTCCGCCGTGGAGCCGGTCGTTCATGCCGACGCGCTGAAAAAAGCTGTGCTGGATTCCGTACCCCCGGCCACCAAAGACAACAACCTGAAGGCTTTCAACATGGGCCGGGAATACGGCCAGTCGATTATCAAAGGCACCGTCACGCCGGAGCCGGGCAAGCAGCAGGACTAGAAAAAGGCTGTAGTCTGATAGACTGTAGGCTGTTAGGGGTATATAGAAATAAAAAAGGCAGGACTGATCGGCTCTGCCTTTTTTCTGTGGTCTGAAATAGCTTAATTTCTGATTTTTTTTCCAACACCGGCCAGCACAACCAAGCCTAGTCCGAACAAATAAATGGCTGCCGGTTCCGGAACCGCTGAAATACGAAATGTTGAGAAGGATGTGGTCGAATAGATGTTATTAAGCAACTTTGTGGTGTAATAAAAATTTTCCGGAGATGTTGACGCACCCATATGATTGAATACAAGCCAAAAGTCATTTGTACCCGAAGATATAGAAAGGACACCGTTAATTGTTCCGCCAATCAGAGAACTATTTGTTCCGAGCGGAGAGTAAAATCCAACGTCGGTTAGACAATACTGGTGATCTCCGATTATTATGTCTATGGAATCGAGCGAACGAATGGCAGAAGTTGCTGAATCCGCTTCATATATTATTTTCCCAGTGATCGCCGAGTAAGGCCCTGTTGAATAATCTGCCGTAAAATCAATTTTTAAGGACATAGCCTGAGCCAGAGTTGACCCGAATAATAGATAACAAATCACGATCATCATGATGCCGTATTTCTTTGTCACGTTCAATTTCATGATCAATATCCTTTCTTTCTGTAATGTTTTTATGGTCTCAATCCCATCTTCTGCTTTTCTTCCATAGTACCCACCGGATATTTTTTCCCCACCTGTTTACCATGGGGCCGGATACTTATTGACCGGCGGTTATTCTTCTATAACAGAATATCATATTTATATATTACTATTTTCAGTAACTTACCAATCATTTGAAAATCTGGCAAGCCTTTTGCTAAACCGGCAGTCAGATATAAACGGATTTCTGTAATAGAGAATTCGAAAAAATACAGTAAGAAACAGAAGAGAGGTACGAATTATGAAAAATGAAAGTTTACGTAAATGGGCAACTCCCGTGACAACCGGTGCTTTTGCTTTGTCGGCCGTTACCGGCATTCTCCTTTTTTTCCATGTCCAGATCGGCATGGTAAAAGTTGCGCATGAATGGCTGAGCTGGATTTTTGTTCTCGGCGCAATTTTTCACGTCATTCTTAATCGTCAGGTTTTTATGAAATATTTCTCCACACCGATAGCAAGGGGCATTATGATCGTTTTTCTGGTCTTGATTTGCGCGTCCTTGTTGCCGTTGGGCGGCGGTCAACGAAAAAGTCCTGTTGCCAAAGTTACCGATTCCGTGGTCAAATCGCCTTTAACGGAGGTGGCTCAGATCTCCAACCGCCAACCGGATGAAGCTGTGAATGCGCTGAGGGCGCGAGGAATATCCGTGGATCGTACGGATCAAACCATCCAGGACATTGCGGCGCAAAACCATATGAATCCCGTCCGCGTTCTCGATGCCATTTTCTAAAATAAAAAGCCCCTTGGCGCCAATCGACGCCAAGGGGCTCAATTTTTTTGCTAACAGTCTACAGTCTAACAGACTACAGCCTGTAGGGAACGGTTTGAAACCGTTCCCTACTTAATTGTATCCTTCCTCGTACGCGAGCATGTCCAGATGCAGTGTGGCGATGTCTTCAACATCCAGATTGATATCC
Organism: Smithellaceae bacterium; assembly: GCA_963682105.1. Taxonomy (GTDB): domain Bacteria; phylum Desulfobacterota; class Syntrophia; order Syntrophales; family Smithellaceae; genus UBA8904. The sequence goes on along the minus strand of OY821638.1, from coordinate 2,797,682 downwards.
GTTGAGGATTTCGGAACATCAACGATTTTGATATAACGGCGGCATTTGTTGCAGACATCCACGCGATAGCGTTCCTCGCCTTCGACGGCGAAATAAGCCAGTGAATGCTGTTCTTCGTTTCCGCAGAAGGGGCACTTGATGCGGCGGAAATGCCATTTGTGGCCGCACTGGTGGCAGAACAGATAACGCTTTCCGTCTTCACCTTCGCGGATTTCGCCGATTTTCGGTTCCTTGCCGCAAATCGGGCAGTAACCTTCACTCCAGCCGGCTTTTGCAACGGCTGCCGAGTACTTTTCAGCGATGTATTCCATTTCCGGACGAAGGCTTTCTTCCACAAACAGGTCGATCAAATCCAGGTGCTCGTTATCCGTTTCGGACTCTTTCGTATCGATTTCCGGCGGTTCTTCCAGATCGGGACTGAAAGATAAGCGAATCATTGTTTCCCAGTCGAATTTTTCATCCTGAATAAGATTGAGAACCTTTTGCGCTTCATGCGGCAAAAGCCGTTCGGCAATGGCAACCAGGGCGTAAAAATATTCCCTGGGACGGGTGAAATCATATTGGTGCCCCGTCAGATCGATCAGGGGAAGGCCGCCTAGCATTTTGCCGGGGATTAACTTGTCTTCCACGGAAAAAATAGGTTTGACCATCGTCTTGCGGTACTGTTCTCGCAAAATAAGAATTTCCGCTAATATATCAAGAAGATCAGTATAATGAGGATTGGCGGATTTATAGTCCTCGATTGTTTTAAGCGATTCTGGCAGTTTTGCAGCCATTGATGAGGCCTCCGTATTTGACTTTTACTGACTTTTTCACTTAAGGCGGCAGTTTGGTCAAGATAAACAGCAGCGCGTTAATGCAAAGTACTGTACACCTATAACCGCTTTCCCGAGCATGATCAAGTAGTATTTATTTCGGTTGCCCGGCGATAAAACTTCAATCTTTTAAACCGTTTTTTCCCGTCGCTCAAAAGAAAACGAAGGTCATAACCACAAACAGCACCACCAGAATCGGAATGGAGAATTTAAACATATATCCGAAAAAACTGGGCATTTGAACACCCGACTCTTCAGCGATAGCTTTTACCATGAAATTCGGAGCGTTGCCGATGTAGGAATTGGCGCCCATGAAAACAGCACCGCAGGATATAGCCGCCAGATAGGGAACTTTCTCGGTGATCAACCCGGCCACGGCCTGAGCTTCGGGAAGCCCGGGGTAAAACCTGCCTAAAGCGCCGTTGAAAAAAGTCAGATACGTGGGGGCATTATCCAGGAAGCTCGATAAAATGCCGGTGGCCCAGAAATAATGGGCGGGCGTATCGACGGCACGAATCAATCCGGCCATTGCACCTTGCTCTCCGGCTTTCAAAATTGCGAGCGCCGGAATAATCGTGATGAAAATACCGGCAAAAAGATAGGCGACTTCCAGAATCGGCGCCCAGGAAAATTCATTATCGCGACGGACCCGGCGTTTTGTAAAAATGAGTGACAGGATGCCCATGACCAGCAGAGCAGCGTCTTTCATAAAGTTTTCCATGTTCTGAAAAACGCCTGCGATGCTCACTTCTCCCAGTTTAACGGTTCCGCTGAACAAAACGGCGCCGATAATACCGGCCAGAAAAAGAAAATTCCATTTCCCCTCAATGCTCAGCGGCTCGGGATCGGTCTGCGGTGCGGCAGTCTGGCTTTCCCTCCGATAATAATAGCGGTCCAGAATAAAATACAACACCAGCAGGATTGCGCTGGCAAAGGCCATTTCCGGCAGGATATGAAACGTCCAGAAAAAGGGAACGCCATGCAGAAACCCGAGAAAAAGCGGCGGATCGCCCAGCGGTGTGAGCGAGCCGCCGATGTTGCCGACCAGAAAGATGAAGAAAACAACTGTGTGAACTTTATGGACGCGCCAGGCATTCGATCGCAGAATCGGCCGGATCATCAACATGGATGCGCCGGTCGTGCCGATCACCGAGGCCAGCAGCGTGCCGATCAGCAGGATAACGGTATTGACGGCCGGCGTACCTTTGAGGAAGCCCTTCACATAAATGCCGCCGGAGACCGTAAACAAAGACCACAGGAGAATAATGAAAGGAATGTAGTCGATCAGCAGGATATGAAGAATTTCATAAACAGCCCTTTCGCGGAAAACGTACAGAAAGGGTACGGCAAAAACCAGCGCCCAGAAAGCTGAAACTTTAGGGAAGTGGCGGTGCCAGAAGTGCGGTATCAGAAGCGGAATTAAGGCGATGGACAGTAAAATACCCAAAAAAGGCAGAGACGTCCAGAGCGGCAGAGCCGCCCCAAGATTCGCGCCTGCGGCGCCGAAAGCCGGAGATGGCGTTAACACCGCTACCGCAGCAGCGCAGGAAATTCCCACACCAGCTCTTTTCGGTATGACCACGGATGCTCCTTCTATTGTTTTTCAATAAACAGCGTGCGCGTCGGATACGCAAACTCAATGCCTTCTTCCTGAAAACGCCGGAAGATTTCTAGATTGATGGCCTGCCGAATGTCCATATAGATCTGATAATCCGGGTTTGTAATCCAGTAAACCGTTTCAAAGTTTAACGATGAATCTCCGTAATCCTTGAAATGAACACGATCAAAGCGGACCTGACTTTGCGATTCAATGGATTGGCGCACGATGTCATTGACCCGGCTTAGCTTTTCGAGCGGGGTCTGATAAGTCACGCCGACATTGAACATGACGCGCCGCTCCCGCATCCGTTTGTAATTGCGGATCCGGCTTTTGAGCAGATCGTTGTTGGATAAGATCAACTGCTCTCCGTTGATACTGCGCAGACGCGTCGTTTTCAGGCCGATATACTCGACCGTGCCGATCAGACCGTCAATATCGATGGTGTCGCCCACGATAAAAGGCTTGTCCAAAACAATGGATAACGAAGCCAGAAGATCGCCCAGAATGTTCTGCACGGCCAGCGCCACGGCGATCCCGCCGACCCCCAGACCCGCGATGAGCCCGGTGATGTTGACCCCCAGATTTGCCAGAATCAGAAGGAAAATGATAACCCAGAGCACAACGCGTATGATGAACCCCAGCAAAGAAATGGTCGCGGTGCTGGAGGCATCCTGATCCATTCTCTTTTGCAGGACCAGGCGCAGCCAGAAATTGACGCCGGCGCTGGCCCAGAGGCCGCCCTGCACGATCAGCGCCAGAATGACCGCTTTTTCACACAATGAGGCGACGGAGGGTTTAAGTGTAATGGAATAGGAAGCGACATAAGCGGACGCGACCAGCAGGATAAAGAATTTTGTTTTTTTGAGGATGTTGACGAGCACGTCGTCGACCTGAGTTTGCGTGGATTCGGCCAGTTTGGCCAGCCGTTTGATGGCGATGTGCTGAATCACCTTCAGAAGGCAAAATACGACGACGGTAATGGCCAAAGCGATCAGCCAGTGCAAGACGGGGTTGCCCCAGTAAACTATTTCCAGAAATTCCATAGGTGCTTCACCTGTACCATCCGCTGGCAAACGATCGTCGTCGCCAGTCGATTAAAATCCTTAATCCTCCGGTACGACCAGAACGGGAATGCGCGCCTCGTCGATAATATCGACATCGGTGCTGTCGGACAACGATGAGATAAATTTGCTGCGGTGCCTGTGCCCGACGATAAGGAGGTCAATGGCATGTCGCCCGGCGTAACGGATGATTTCCTCCGCTGTGTCGCCTTTGGCTGCGGCGTAAACGATGTCCGCCTCCTCCAGCAAAGAAGCAGGAACCGATTCTTTAACTTTCAGGGCAATGGCATCCTCGCGCTCCGTTGGATGGCGGTAACCGGCCTGGGAATCATTGACGTAAACCATATGGATGCGGCTTTGAAATTTTTGTGCGAATTCGAGCGCATATATGATTGCAGTGACGCGCTCGTCGTCCAAATCCATGGCGTATAAAATGTTTTTATAATCCTGCATAAAAGCCTCCGCTGATTGGAGCGCGATTATAGCGAATCGGAGTGGTGTGTCAATCTTTTTAGACCAAGATGTTGCAACCCCTTGTTCTGCGGGGTTATCCCGGGAAGCAGGCGTCTGAAGGGTGCTGACGGACGGTATTAAAGGATTGTGCGCCGACTTTATGAATTCTGCATTGCATTGAGGATGCCCAGAAGCCGGTCCACTTCATACTGGCCTTTCAAATAAAAACCGGCCCGGCTGCTTTTCATCTTCCCCACACGGACTGAAAAAATATTGCCTGAATTCAGACGGAACACCTGTTCGTCCGTTTCGTCATCACCGGCAAAAAATGCCTTTTCAAAGCCTTCGTGGCGCATCAACACGTTTAGCGCCGCGCCTTTGTCCGGAGCGCCCTCCGGCAGCAGGTTTTCCACAAATTTACCGCGAATTCGCACCGGCGCGGGAACCAGTTGACCGGTGGCGCGCCGGATGGCACCCAGCGCCGTCGAAATACTTGCGGCGCGCCGATAGTGAAGGGAGAGCGTTGCGCCCTTATTTTCGATTTCAATGCCGGGATATTCGTCCGGTTCAATCAACCCGGCGAGTTGAGCCTGCCACCCCTGCGCAATACGGATAAAATCCCGCTCCCGCAACGCCCATCCCGGCAGACCTTCCACACCGTGGTTGCCGATCAGGTAACGCGGTTCCACGCCCAGGTGAAGCATCGCGTCGGTCCGCGATCGTCCGGTAATGACTGCAACGGGAGCGCGCCGGGTCAACTCGGCAAAGGCGGTCCGGACGGTATCCGGAATGCCGATGGCCTGAGGCTCGGAAACAATCGGCGCCAGTGTGCCGTCGAGATCGAAGGCGTACAGGGTTGTGCGGTCGACAAACCCGGCCAGTTCGGCCAGGGCTGTCTCTTCAAAAAAGTAAACCGGTATCTTATTTCGAATCATGGCCCGACCCCGATTCTCGCTTCCATTTTTTCACGCTGACGGATCTGCGCGGCATCCAGAAGCATCCGCGCCGCCCAGCGATACACATTGAAATTTTTAACCATGGAACGCATGGAGCGCATACGTTCCTGCTGTTCGAAGGGAGGCATGGTGAGAGCCGAATACAGGGCGTCGGCCGTCTGTTCAATGTGATAGGGGTTGACGATGAGGGCTTCATACAACTCATGCGCCGCTCCGGTAAAACGGCTTAAGACCAGCACGCCCCGCTCATCGTCGCGCGCGGCGATAAATTCCTTGGCGACCAGATTCATGCCGTCGTGAAGGCTTGTCACCATGCAGACATCGGCTGCCCGGTAATAGCGGTTGACGTCTTCGGGTTGATGATGCTCGATGATCAGATGGATTGGCCGGTAAGAATCACGGGAAAACTTTTCGTTAATCTGGGAGGCCATTGCCCGAACCCGTGTGTTGAATGTCTGATACTCTTCCAGAGAGGATCGGGACGGGGCGGCAATCTGGATAAAGCAAAACTTTCCGACCATTTCCGGATGGCTGATCAGCAACTGTTCGACGGCCCGCAGGCGTTCGAGGATGCCTTTGGTGTAATCCAGACGGTCCACGCCCAGCCCGATCAGGCAATCGGGGCTGATGTTCAAAGCCCGTTGAATTTGAGCCCGGCATTCCCCAACCGTAAGCTGCGTGTCCTGCCAGGGCGGCGGCCACTGAATCGAAATGGGATAGGCCTCCACCAGCGTCAGATTCCCGCTGTGAGAAATGGTGGCGGAGGCGTGATTGACCCGGGTTTCCAGATAGCGGTCCACGGTTTCCAGAAAATTCTTACAATGAAACGGTGTATGAAAACCGAGAATCGTGCTTCCCAGCATGCCGCGCAACAGTTCATCGCGCCACGGGCAAATGCCGAATGATTCCGGGTTGGGCCAGGGGATATGCCAGAATGTGATGATGGTGGCTTTCGGGAGCGCCGCCCGCAGCATCTCCGGCAACAGGGCAAAATGATAATCCTGAACCAGAACAACCGGGTCGTCCCGATGCGCCTCTTCGATGACCGCGTCGGCAAAGCGCTGATTGACCGCCTGATAGTGCACCCAGTCACCGGTCCGGAAAATCGGCCGGACATGGGCGATGTGACAAAGGGGCCATAATCCTTCGTTGGCGAATCCGTAGTAGTAGCCCTGCTCTTCCTGCGGGGAAAGCCAGATGCGCCGGAGCGTGTACTCCGGATGCTCCGGCGGCACGCGGACATGGTCCTTCTTATCCACGACGTCACGGTCGGCGGAGCCGCCGCCGTGCGCAATCCAGATTCCCGAACAGGCCCGCATCACCGGCTCGACCGCCGTGACCAGTCCGCTGGCCGGCCGTTGAATTTCAATACCCGCCGGCCCTTTGTTATGGATGTAGGGTTCGCGGTTGGACACCACCAGAATCTGTTCACCGGCGAGTTGTTTGTACAGCAGATTGCGTAGCGCGTCCGGATTCCAGGAAATGGTGAGGTCGTCGGCCATGCGCCTCTCCGCGTCGATGGACCGCAAAAGAAACCGCAAATCGCCTACCAGCGGCTGCAATTCGGAATCCACGGGTGTTTTGGCAAAAGGCTTGACCAGACTATCCCCGCGCAGCAGGGCGCGCACGCCGTTCATCCAGCCGCGCCAGCTCAAGTGAGCCACCAGCACCGTAATCAGGGAAATGACCAGGCCCAGAACCGCGAAAAACATGACAATATATTTTCGAGTATCCGAACTGCGGCGTTCGACAAAACTCATGTCGTGAACCAGAATCAGGGAGCCCGAAGGGGCTTCGTTGATAATCAGAGGTTTGATGGACACGTGGACGAGTCCGCGGGGAAGAGAAATCAGCGAGGGAGATTCCTGATGAACCGATGTCGGCAGCGAGCACCCCAAACTGGCGGGAAAGATCGGTGAAGAGTAGCGCAGTTTACCCTGATTGTCGCAGTACCCCAGGGCGAAAAGCCGTTCATCCTGCGTGGCGCTGGCAAGCAGAGCATTGATCTTCGTTTTGTGACCCTGTTCCAGCAACTCCCCCAGGGGATCCTGAAGCGTACTGGCGATCAGTTGCGAACGGATATCCAGGTCGCGTACGGACCAGCGCAGATTCAGCTTATCCACCAGCGGAACGACCAGATAAGCCAAAAGCGTCAAAGCCGCAATGAGCGGAAGCACGAAGCGCAGCGTCAGCCTCAGGGATCGGGAAGAAGCAATTTGTTTGGACGGCAAAGTCATGGACAGTCCTTTCTAGAAGGCCGTATCCCAGCGCTTGCTTAAGCGGATGGCCGAATTGATCAGGCCCACCATACTGTAAGTCTGAACAAAGTTGCCCCACGGGTCGCCGCTGCGGGGATCGACATGTTCGGCCAGAAGCCCGTGCCGGTTGCGCCGGTCCAGAAGGTTGGCAAACAGGCTGCGCGCCTCTTCCTGGCGTCCGAGGGCGGCCAGCGCATAGATGTACCAGAAGGTACAGACGACAAAAGCGTTTTCCGGCACCCCGAAATCATCCTTTTCAACGTAGCGGTAAATGTAGTTTCCATGTTTGAGTTCACGCTCGGCGGCGGCGACGGTCAACGCAAAGCGCGGGTCGTCCGCGGGCAGAAATCCGATGTCGTGCAGCAAAAGCAGGCTGGCGTCGAGGGAGTCTCCGTCAAAAGAAGCGGCAAACGTTTTTTTCCCGTTATGCCATGCCCGCCGGCAGATGGTTTGGTGAATCCGATCCGCCCGGCTTCTCCAGTAGGCCGCGCGGTCCGGAAGCCCGATATAAACGGCGATTCGGGCCAGACGGTCGCAAGCCGCCCAGCACATCATGCTGGAAAAGGTATGGATGCGCATGGTGTTGCGCGTTTCCCAGGGGCCGGAATCCGGCTGATCGAACAAGGCGATGGCTAATTCGCCCAACGGTTCCAGCCGTGTGAAAAGCGGAAGCCCGCCCCGGTGCGCCAGCCGCCGGTCGAAAAACACATGCGCGACGGCTAAAATTGCCGAGCCGTAAACATCGTGCTGGACCTGCTCGCAGGCCTGATTGCCGATGCGAACCGGGCCCATCCCCCGGAAACCGGGCAGCGAGTCGATTTCAATTTCTTCCAGATGCGCCCGGCCGTCAATGCCGTAAACCGGCTGGAGCCGTCCGGCCGGCGTTCCGGCTACCACGTTGATCAGGTAGTTCAAATACCGCTCCATTGTGTTGGTCGTGCTGAGGCGATTCAATGCATTGACGACGAAGTAGGAATCGCGAAGCCAGCAATAGCGGTAATCCCAGTTGCGGCCGGAATGGGGGGCTTCGGGAATCGAGGTCGTCATGGCCGCGATGATGGCGCCGGTATCCTGAAAGGTGTTGAGCTTCAGCGTAATGGCCGCGCGGATGACCTCGTCTTGCCATTCAAAAGGAATGGACAGGTCCCGAACCCAGTCGCGCCAGCCGTGGATGGTTTCATCCAGAAAGCGGCGCGTCAGTTCATCCACCGCGTCCGGAACGGTTTCATCCGGTCCTAAAATCAGCGTGGCGGACGTTTCCAGGAAAAAAGGCAGCTCTTGAAGCACCGCCGTCACGGAGATATCGGTGGTCAGTCGAAGAATCCAGGACGGGGCGACATAACGGATGTGATGGCTGCCGTGTGTGACTGTGCAGTTTTGTTTGCCGTGTTCGCACACAGGTCGAACGCGCACACAGATGCGCGGTGTTCCATGCAGGCGGCGGATCTGCCGAATAAGCATCGTCGGCATAAACATCCGTCCATATTGATGAAAGCGGGGGGCGAAATCCGTGATTTCAATCACCGCGCCGTGGCTGTCCGTCAGGCGCGTCACCAAAACGGCCGTGTTGTGCAGGTAGGACTGTCTGGCTTCGGCCTGGTCCAGCAGTTCAACACTGCAGTAGCCTGTCCCTTCGCCGTCTTCATGCTCGCGAAGCAGCGAACAGAACACCGGGTCGCCGTCAAAGCGGGGCAGGCAGCACCAGACGATTTCACCGCGCTCGTCAATCAGAGCGCCGATGTGGCAGTTGCCGATCAAACCGAGTTCCAGAGAATTCTTCATGACGCGACCTCCCTCCGGGAATGGTTTGGTTGATTATAACGTCAATTCACTCCAGATCAGCGCCGCAGCGCCCAGGATGGCGCTTTCGCCCGGCGGCAATGCGGACGGTAAAAGTTTTACGGTGCCCCGGTAAACGCCGAACAAAAAGGTGTTCATGTAAGTCTGCGCGGGTTTCAACAGCAAATCTCCGGCCCGGGAGACGCCGCCGGTCAGAAAGATGACTTCCGGACTCGTATGCGCGACCGCGTCGGCGAGTTTCATGCCCAGAATCCGCGCCGTCTTGTCGAAGGCGGCAAGTGCAAGAACGTCTCCGCCGCCGGCCAGCTCGAAGATTTTCTGCGATGTAATTTCTTTATGCGACATATCCCGAAGGCCGCTTGCCTTGTGTTGACTCTCCAGCAACTCCAGCGCTGTTTTGACCAGGCCCGGCGCCGAGACGTAAGTTTCGAGACATCCCCGTTTTCCGCAGGAACACGGGCGTCCGTCCGGGTCGACGACGGTATGCCCCAGTTCTCCGGCAAATCCGCTGGCGCCGTAAACGAGCCGGCCGTCCACGACAATGCCGCTTCCCAGGCCCGTTCCGATGGTGAGAACCATGAAATGCTGCATCCCTCTGGCGCCGCCGAAGAGCATTTCGCCCAGAGCGGCCGCATTGGCGTCGTTGGTGATGGAAACCGGCGGCGGGCAGCGGTGGCGGATCAGGGCTGCAAAATCAACTTTTTGTCCCCAGTTTAAATTGGGGGGATTCTCAACCGTTCCGCGGCTGTGATGCGCGTTGGGTGCACCTATGCCGATGCCGCACAGGCGATAGGGAAACACGAGACCTCTTTTTGAGGCCTCGATGTGATCGTACAGGCGGGCGATAAAGGCATCCGCCGAATCCCGGGGCTGTGTGGGCAGCGCTCCGCTTAACACCACTACGCCTTGACGATCCACAAAGCCAAAGGCAGTGTTCGTGCCGCCGATATCAATACCTAAAACCAGGTCTTTTGTCTGCATTCAGCCCTCGGTTTATTCCATGTTTAATTGTCTGTTTTCAAAAGAATAGCAGGTATTCAAAAAGGCAAAGAAAGCGCAGTCATTGAATGACAAGTCTCTGAAAGTATAAGAAAACGAATGACGTAAGTCAATGGAGAATTTAATAAAGGAGGGAGAAGCTGAAGACCGAAGGCTGAAGGGTATCGTGAAAGGAACTTTTCAGCGACATGATTATATAGGCCGCAGGTCCTCAAAACAGACCTTCAGCCTTCAGGCAACGGTTCCCAACCGTTCCCTACTCGCGGATGCGTTTTTTGAGTTCTTTGATGAGCGTATGGAGCAAATCGCCTGCGTCGGCCACGATGGCGACATCCGCCATTTTCATCATGGCCGCCTGCGGATTTTTGTTGACGGCGACGATGAACCGGGCTTCGCCCAGGCCCGCCGTGTGCTGAATCGCACCGCTGATGCCGAAGGAGATCAGGAGTTCCGGTTTGATGTGTTTTCCCGCCTGGCCGACGAGGGCTTCATGTCCGGCCCAGCCTGCGTAAACCACGGGCCGGGTCGCGCCGACATCGCCTCCCAGAAGTCTGGCCAGTTCATCGAGTTTTTTAAAATTATTTTTATTGCCCATGCCGCGTCCGCCGCAAACGAGCACGGTTGCGTTCTCAATGGTGTGCTCTCTTTGCGCGGCTCGTTCGTATTCCACCAGACGGACGCGGGTTGCAGGCAGATGGGCCGGCAGAGGCAGCCGCTCCACGATGGCGGTTCGTTCGTAATTATGAGGAATTTCCGTAAACGTTCCCGGTCGCACAGTGGCCATCTGCGGCCGGTGCTTTTCCGTAACGATTTCCGCCAGCATATTGCCGCCGAACGACGGCGCAATTTGCACGAGCAGCCCGTCGGACGCGATATCCAGACCAACGCAGTCGGCGGAAAGACCGGTTTTCAGGCGTTTGGCCAGACGCGGTGCAAACTCGCGGCCGAAATCCGTTGCGCCGATCAGAAGAATATCGGGGTCTCTTTCTCGGACCAGATGTTCGACCAGCGCCAGAAAGTTCTCCGTACTGTAGCTTTTCAACGACGGATGGTCGATGGCCAGAATACGGTCCGCGCCGTGGGCGGTGTATTCCATGATCCATTCTTCAATGTCATGGCCGACGACGACGGCGCAGACTTCCGCATCAATGGTGCGCGCAATATCCACCGCCTTGGAAAGAAGTTGCAGCGTCACACGGTTTTGATAGTAGTTGCGGTAGTCGCCGAATACCCAGAGGCTCTTTTTTTTATTTTCCATGATCCGCCCGCTTTCTGGCTTCGATGGATTTGCCGACGACGGCGCTGAGGCTGCTCTCATACCGGTCGAGGAATTCGCTGACGGCATTGGCCGCCGCGCCTGTGATCACTACATTTTCTTTCTGTGTTTTGCGGATAAATACTTTACGGACCCTGGTTCTGGATCCGTGTTCGGCAAGATCGGCTTGAGTAATCCCCAGTTCTTCGGCAGAAAGGGTGACGATAAATCGTTCGGTAAAGGCCCGGTTCAGGCCGCCCAGAGACGCGTAGCGTGGTTTGTACTGTTCCATCGAGACGGTGATGAGCGCCGGAAATTCCATTTCCAGAGTTTCGCGGAATTTATCGACCAGCCGCCGCACACGAATTGTCCGGTTTGTAACTTCGAGGCGTTCGGCGTACGCCACGGCCGGCAGGTTAAGCTCCTCCGTCAGTTGTGGTCCGACCTGGGCGGTTTCGCTGTCCGAGGTATAGGCGCCGCAAAGGATCAGATCGACGTTGGGGATTTCTTTGCGGATGGCCGACGCCAGAATAAATGATGTGGCGTATGTGTCGGAACCGGCCAGCATCCGGTCGCAAATCAGAATGCCCCGGTCGGCGCCCATCGCCAGGGCTTCGCGCAGCACTTCTTCGGCGGCAGGAGGCCCCATGGTCACAACGGTCACGAAGGCGATGTGCGTCTCCTTGATTTGCAGCGCCGCTTCCACAGCGTGCTTGCAGGCCGGATTCATCATCCCGGCGGCCAGATCGCGCCGGAGCGTTCCGGATTTTTCATCCCAGGGCAGTTCGGTGACCATTGGCACCTGTTTTATGCAGACCACGATATTCAGCATCATATCTCACAATGTCATTTGGCTCAGAATCGTCCGGGCAATCACCATGCGCTGAATTTCGCTGGTGCCTTCGTATATTTCCGTGACTTTGGCGTCGCGGAAATACCGCTCCACGTCGTATTCCTTGCTGTAGCCGTATCCGCCGTGAATCTGGACGGCAAGCGACGTCACTTTGGAGGCGACGGAACTGCAGTAAAGTTTGGCCATCGACGCTTCGCAGCCAAACGGAGCGCCGGCGTCTTTCAGCTCGCAGGCGCGGTACAAAAGCAGACGGCCCGCCAGAATTTCCGTGGCCATATCCGCCAGATAGTTTTGAATCGTCTGCTGTGAGGCAATGGGTTTTTTGAACTGCTGCCTTTCCCTGGCGTACTTCACCGCTGCATCCATGGCGCCCTGAGCGATGCCCAGCGCCTGCGCGGCAACGCCTACACGGCCGTTGTCGAGCGTGGCCAGGCCGATTTTCATGCCGTCGCCCGGACTTCCCAGCAGGTTATCCTCAGGCACCCGGCAGTCTTGCAGAAATAAAGAAGAGACAGGGTTGGCGCGCATGCCGCAGAGGTCTTCGAGTTCACCGCGCAGAAATCCGGGGAATTTACTTTCGACAATAAAGACGCTGCTGGAGGGCTTGTCCTGGGGCGACAGGGAAATCGCAAAAATTAAAGCGATGTCGCACACCCCGCCGTTGGTGACGAAAATCTTTGTGCCGTTTAAAATATAATCCGATCCGTTCCGGACGGCTGTGGTTTCCACACTGCCGGCGTCTGAGCCCGCGTTGGCTTCGGTGAGGCTGAAAGCGCCGATGGTCTCGCCTGAAGCGAGCGCCGGTAAAAATTTGTCTTTCTGCTTGCTTGTGGCAAACTTCAAAAAAGGATAAACGGCCACGCCGTTATGGACGGTGACGCACAGGCCCACGGCCGCGCAGACCCGGGAGATTTCTTCTATGACAATAGCGGAGCTGATGGAATCCAGAGCCGCGCCGCCGTACTCGGCGGGCGCCTGCAGGCCGAAGTAGTTGAGCGCCCGCATTTTGGCGATCACGTCGTATGGAAACCGTCGATGCTGATCGATGTCCGCGGCAATCGGCGCCAGCTCCGTTTCGGCAAAATGCCGAACCGAGTTGCGGATCAGTTTGTGTTTCATACACGGATTGAATTGCAATTTCATCTCCTGGAATTGCAGGCGCGAACCATCAAAGCGATGTTTTGTGATCACTGACAGGAATTAAACGCCCGTAAATTTCATCTGGCATATAGAAAAAAGAAGCGGTATTGTCAATCATATTATAGGTTACAAGGGAGGAAGCCAGCATGAAAAAAATGATTGTTGTTTTACTGTCGGCGGTATTTTTATTTTCTTTTTTGCCGGTTGGGCAGGCCCAGGAGTTCGGCAAACTTCGTGCACTGCGTGAGCGGGCGGCGTATGTCGCCAAACAGAAGAATGATTTTGTCGTCCGGGTGCTGACATCCTACAAAATTCTTCACGAAATCAACGGCCAGGGAACGGTGGTCCGCATTTATATGGGGGATAAGTGGATGGATATCACCGCTATTGAAATTGTACCGGTGCTCAAGGAAGCCGACGATAAATCGCGGCGCGTCGCGGCGCATGAACTGTACTTCTTTACGGCCGACGGCATTCTGGATGTCGTTTCGGAGTTGACGATTCGTTAAGCGTCACTTGCTTATGGTGTTTTTCACGGCGGCCAGCTTTTCTTTATCCAGATAGTATTTGCCGTTGCCGGTTTTGATCACGAGGCCGTCACTGATCAGGAGATTGAGCGCTTTGGGGCGGAGGTTGCCTGTGCCTACGCGAAAGAAATTTTTCCGCTCGTCCTGAAGCGCCATCGCTTTTCCCGCACTGAAAGCCCTGGCGTCTTCCATTTCCGCGATGATCTTAAAGCAGACACGACGAATTCCCCAGCCCGTCATCAGCATCAGCAAAACAACAAAGACAATAAATCCAACAATCAAAAGGAGAATCTGGAGGTACAGCGGCATGAGAGGTAATCGTCCTTATTTTCTATTCGTTTAAATTAACTGCACGTCTTTGGTTGCCCGTGTGACGATGTAACAGCGTTCGATGTTGGATTGAGGATCGGCAGGCGCCAGAAAAAATCCCGCCCGACCCGGCTGGTAGGCGCTGGTTGCGCCGACCAGAAGTTCGCCGTCTTTGAACTGGACTTTAATTTTGCGTCCTATGACCGGCTGGCTTGGGTCAAAGTTCTTTTTATCATTATAATCCGGGTTGCCTGCGTAATCGCGCACAAAAAAAACCGCCTTCAGTTCGTTGCAGCGAACCTCCATCAATTTCTCACCCTGGACCGATACGGAGGGCATGATGTGGAATGTTTCTTTGCCGGGAATAAAGTCCATGGTGATTCCCTTTTGCACACGGCCGTCGTTATAGCGGGCGACGATCTTGTTCTGGGCCATAAAAGTACTCCTTACCGACTAAATAAACTTAACTTCCCGGGTTGCTTTCATGACAACAAAACATCTTTTAAGGAAATGATTCTAAAACTTAACCGGATTTCTTACCCGAGACGCTTTCTATTTGTATACCAATTATCAGGACTTTGTCCAGTGCTTCATCGGCATAAGAAAAACCGTCCCGCCCGGCGTATTTTTTCATCAGGATATCCAGAGCCTTCTTTTTTTCCTCCCCGGATTCCAGAAACATCGCCTTGCCGAATCCGATCAAACTCATATATTTCATGCCCCACTGGCAGGCCCTTTCCCCCTCCACAAGGTCGCCGGGGATATCCATCTCAAAGCAGACCGACGGGTTTCTTCTTAATATTTCAACTTTTTTGCCTGTTTTTGCGGAATGAATGTACAGCACGCCGCTTTCAACAGCGAAATTAACGGGGATGATGTAAGGGACCTCCCTGTCCACCATGGCGATCCGGCAGACGGACGGCTGGTGCAAAAGCCGCTCTATTTCATTTGAATCTTTAATTTCTTTGTCGTTTCTGCGCATGACCGCTCCTTTACGGAAACCTTTCCCGCGATGAAACGGGGTTTTGCTTTGAGAAGTTCCGGTTATTCGTATCTTTAACAGAGCAAATTTTCAATCGGAATCGACGAAAAAATCGATGACTTTATCGTCCGGATATGCAAGATAAAGCCATGAAAACCAATCGGGCCATAGGCGTATTTGATTCGGGAATCGGCGGACTGACGGTGGTGCGCGCCCTCATGGAGCGTTTGCCTTTTGAAAATATCGTTTATTTTGGTGATACGGCGCGGGTGCCTTACGGCATCAAGTCCGTGGAGACCATTAACCGCTACGCGCTTCAAATTACTGAATTTTTACTGAAAAAAGACGTTAAGCTCCTGATTGTCGCCTGCAATACGATGGCGGCGGTGGCCTACCAGGCCATCTCCGACCTCTCGCCCGTTCCCGTTCTGGAAGTGATCGGCGCCGGCGCGGCCAATGCCGTCGAGCAGACGCAGAACAAAATCGTCGGCGTCATCGGAACGCCCGCCACCATCAATTCCAATGCTTATGCGCGGGCCATCCACCTTCTGAACCATAACATCCGGGTTTTTTCTCAGGCCTGTCCGCTTTTTGTGTCGTTGGTGGAGGAAGGCTGGCTTGATCACGAGGCCACACGGCTTGTCGCCCAGGAATATTTGAAACCGGTTTTAGCCGAAGGCATCGATACGCTGGTTCTGGGCTGTACGCATTATCCTCTGCTCAAGCCGCTGTTGTCGGAAATCGTCGGTCCGTCCGTCCGCCTGATTGATTCGGCGGAGGCTATGGCCGAACAGGCCGCCGAACTGATCAATCGTCAAAACCTGGGCAACGCCGGCAGCGATCTGCCGGACTATCTGTTTTGCGTCAGCGACGTGCCCTACCGCTTCCAGACCATCGGCGAGCGTTTTCTGGGCCGGACGCTTCCGCGCGTGGAAATGGTAAGACTCTGAAACAATGATAGAACAAGGGGCTTCAGCCCCTTGTTCCGAAGAAAAGCATCCATCATACGTAATAATTTATTTTCAGGAATGAAACATGAAAATTCTTCTGGCCGGTTACAACATTGATTATGATTTGATCCGTGAACTCAAAGATAAATGCGCTCTCCATTCGGATTTGACGCCGGAGACGATCTCGGCTGCCTACGCCCGCATCAGCCGCAGCCCTAAAACAGTCGACGAGCTGCGCCGCGACGCGCGCACGGAAGTGGAAAAAGCCCGCAAATCCAACCGCAATATCGTCTTTGAGATGGGGCATTCCTCCGTGGCCGAGCATGCCGTTTTCAATATCGACGTCATCGGCGTTTCACGCTTTCTGGTGGAAGAAATCGAGAAATTCCGGCTGTGTTCCTATACGGAAAAATCCCAGCGTTACGTTTTGTTTGATAAGGATTTCGTCATTCCGGATGAAATCCGCGAGGCGGGGATGGTTGATGCGTTTGTTGAAGCCGTCGGCATGCAAAACGATTTTTATTCTCGCCTCTATCAGGAGCTCCGGCCTTACGTCTTTGAAAAAAACAGGGACCTGGCGGCAGACCCCGCCAACAAATCTCTGCTGGAAGGATGGGCCAAGGAAGACGCTCGCTATGCCATCGCGCTTGCCACCGAAACGCAGTTGGGCATGACCATCAACGCGCGCAATCTGGAGCTGATGCTTAGAAGACTTTCAGCGCTGCCGTTTGCCGAGGCGCGCCTTTACGCCGAAAATCTTTATGCGGCCACCCGGGAGATCGCGCCGTCGCTCATCCGTTATACCGAAGCGACCCAGTACGACCGCCTGACCCGGCAGAATCTGAAAAAACGCGCCGAAAAACTGCTTTCGGCCAAATCCGCTTCAAAGAGCAAGGCGGATGCAGCCGATCTCACGCTGATTGCGGCTCCGCCGAAGGCGGATTTGCAGACGGCCGCGGCGCTTCTTTTCTCATCGTCCGGGCTTTCCTACACTCAGTGTTTGAAGCAGGCCGCCAAATTATCCCCCCGCGATCTGAAGGGACTGTTCAAAACGGTTTTGGAAAACGCTCAATCTTACGATGCCGTTGTCCGGGAATTCGAAAATGTCGATTTGCACTTTGAGATGTCCATCAGCGCCAGTTGCTTTGCGCAACTCAAGCGCCACCGCATGGCGACGGTGATTACGCAGGATTACAATCCGGCGCTGGGCGTGACGGTTCCGCCGTCCGTGCGCGCCATCGGCCGGCAAAAAGAATTTTTACAGGTCATGGCCAAAACAAATGATGTTTATGACCGAATCCGCCGGAAGAATCCCGCCGCCGCCGCGTATGTGCTGACCAATGCGCACCGCAAGCGCGTGCTTATGAAACTCAACGCCCGGGAAATGTATCATCTGGCTCGCCTGCGCTCCGATGCCCATGCCCAGTGGGACATTCGCCTGTTATCGGATAAAATGTTGAAACAGGCCCGCCAAGTCATGCCGCTGACGCTCATGATGGCCTGCGGCAAGGACGGCTTTGCCGCGCTTTTCGGGAAAACCTTTAAAACCTCTGCCTGAGTCATCAAACGTTTTTGGAAGGACATGACCGACCGAACATCAACCCGTTTTATTCTTCTGGCGACAACGCTTGCTTCTTTTTTAACGCCGTTTATGGGTTCGTCCGTCAATGTGGCGCTGCCCATGATCGGAAAAGAATATGCCATGACCGCCATGTCGCTGGGCTGGGTGGCGACGGCATTTCTGCTGGCTTCCGCCACTGCGCTGGTGCCGCTGGGGAGGCTGGCCGACATTTCCGGCCGGAAGAGAATTTTTACATCCGGCGCCATACTCCTGGCTCTTGCATCGCTGGCCTGCATCTGGTCTCCCCATGAAACCGTCTTTATTTTTCTGAGGGTCGTGCAGGGCATCGGCGGCGCGATGATTTTCAGCACGGGGACGGCCATGCTGGTTTCCGCCTATCCGCCGGAACACCGCGGCAGAATTCTGGGAATCAACATCGCCTCCGTCTATATCGGCCTGACCGTCGGGCCTTTTATCGGCGGAATGCTGACCGAGCATCTGGGCTGGAAAACGATTTTTGTTTTTTCGGCTCTTCTTGCCGCGGGTGTTGCCGTCTGTTCACTGAAAATTACCGCGGAAGAGCGGCCCGAGGCGTGGAAAGAAAGCTTTGATTTCGGCGGTTCGATTCTTTACGCCGTCTCGCTTTTCGCCCTGATGTACGGGTTTTCGAGGCTTCCTTCCCGCATAGCGGTTGTCCTGATCGGCGTCGGTTTGATCTGCTTCGCCGTCTTTGTCCGGACGCAATGGAAGAAACCTTCCCCTCTGCTGAATCTCCATCTCTTTGCCGACAACCGCGCTTTTGCCTTTTCCAATCTGGCCGCGTTGATCAATTACTGTGCCACGTTTGCCGTCACTTTTCTATTGAGTCTTTACCTGCAACATGTGAAAATGATGACGCCGTCGCAGACGGGCATCGTTCTGGTCATCGAACCTCTGCTGCAGGCGCTGTTTTCGCCGTTGGCCGGGCGACTTTCCGACCGGTATGAACCCCGGATCATTTCCTCCGCCGGCATGATGCTGATCGTCATCGGACTTGCGGGGCTGATTTTTCTCGAGAGGGATACGTCCATCCCTTCGATTGTGGCTTGCCTGGGAGTGCTGGGGGTGGGGTTTGCCCTGTTTTCATCGCCGAATGTCAACGCCATTATGAGCTCGGTGGAAAGCCGATTTTACGGTGTGGCCTCCGCGACGCTGGCAACCATGCGGATGGTCGGACAGATGCTGAGCATGGGAATTGCCATGCTGGTTTTTGCCCTGCTGATTGGCGACCGGAGCATTACGGAAGAGACCAGCGGTCTTCTGATCATCAGTGCAAAATGGATCTTCGGCATTCTGGCTGCAACATGCGCTTTAGGGGTTGGAGCATCGCTCGCCCGGGGGCGCATGCATAAGGGCTAAGGGGTTTTCAATGAAAAACAACTGGATCAGTCTGGCCATCGGGCTTGCCGCCGGATGTTTCGGCGGAATGCTGGGGATCGGCGGCGGCCTGATCATGATTCCATTGATGATCATCTTATTGAAGCTCACCCAGCACCAGGCGCACGGCACGTCGCTGGTGGCCCTTGTTTTTACCGGCGTAAGCGGCGCGCTGACGTATGCGCGGCAAGGGAATATCGACTACTGGGCGGTGGCGGCGCTGGCTCTGACGGCCATGGCGACATCCCGGGCAGGCGCGCACTTTGCCAACGCCATTGCCGGCTGGAAACTGAGAAAATGGTTTGGGGCTTTTCTGCTGGTTTCCGCCGTTCTGCTGATCATCAAGCCCTGGCTGCCGGCCATCGGAAGCCAGAATCCGTTTTACATCAAGATGATCATTTTGCTGGCCGCCGGCGTGGTGACCGGATTTCTGTCCGGCATGATGGGGGTGGGCGGCGGTGTGATTATGATTCCGGCGATGGTGCTTCTGGTTGGCTTCGGCCAGCATGCGGCGCAGGGCACATCGCTTCTGGTTATGGTTCCCGTGGGAATGACCGGCGCCTGGACGCACTACCGGCTGGGCAACGTGGCCGTAAAGATTCTTCCCGGCCTGATTCCGGGAATTCTTCTGGGGGCGTTTCTGGGAAGCCATGCAGCCAACCGCATTCCGGATACGCCTCTGCGCTTGGTGTTTATTACGCTGATGATTTTTATGGGAATAAGATACATAATGGCCAAGGCGCCGGTGGAGGACGATTGAGCGGATGATACGGAAATGTTCAGAGAAAGACTTTGAAGAAATATATCAAATCATCAATGACGCGGCCATCGCTTACAAAGGCGTGATTCCCGCCGACCGCTGGCAAGAACCCTATATGTCGAAAGATCATCTTCGCGGAGAAATTGATGACGGCGTCAACTTCTGGGGGCTTGAGGAGCAGGGCATCCTGATGGGTGTGATGGGCATTCAGGACCGCAGGGACGTCACCCTGATCCGCCATGCTTACGTTCGTACCGCTAAACGCAACCTGGGCATCGGTTCCCGGCTGCTGGCCCATCTGGAGCCTCTGTCGGAAAAGACCATTCTCATCGGAACCTGGGCGGCCGCTTCCTGGGCGGTCGCATTTTATGAAAAACACGGCTATAGTCTGGTGACTCCCGAAGAAAAAAACCGTCTGCTTAAAAAATACTGGAATATTCCTGAGCGCCAGGTGGAGACATCTGTTGTTCTGCGGAATGTAAAACCTGGTTGATGCGCCATGAAACCTGAAAATCAAATCCCCTATTTGGAAAACAGAATTTCCTTGCTGGAGACCGAAAATGAAAGGCTGCGCAAGGAAAATCAGTTTCTTGTTGAAAGCCGGAGCATCCACGACATCATCCTGGAAAAATCGCTGGTCGGTTATTATATCCTGTCGGACGGCAGGTTCCGAATCATCAACCCTGTCATCAGTACTTATACGGGCTATTCCCAGGAAGCAATCGTCGGAAACCGGGCTGATTTCATGATTCATCCGGACGACAAAACCGCCGTGAGAAAAAATTCCCTCGCCATGCGAAGCGGGAAGCTATTGCGGCCTTATGAATTTCGAATCCGGACCAGGCAAAACAAAATCCGCTGGGTTCTGGAAGTGGTTGCAGACATTACCTATGATGGAAAACCAGCCGTTCTCGGAAGCGCCATGGACATCACGAATCAGAAGACGGCGGAAAAAAAGTTAATGGAATCGGAAAATCTCTACCGGACCATTTTCGATACAACCGGGACGGGGAGCGTGATTATTGAAGATGACAAAACCCTTTCCCTGGTCAACTCGGAATTTGAAAAAGTCACCGGTTATAAGAAAGAAGACTGGGAAGGAAAAAAGTCATGGGTTGATCTGATCGATGAAAGGGACCGCGGCCGGCTGGAAGAATATCACCATCTGAGGCGCATCGATCCTCAGTTGGCGCCCAGAACCTATGAATTCCGTCTGGTGGACAGCCGGGGAAACGTCAAAAATATGTTGAGCACCAACTGCCTCATTCCCGGAACGAGAAAGCACGTCTGTTCGGTCATCGATATTACGGAACTGGAGGAAAAAGGGAGAGAATTGCTCATCCAAACCCGGAAGCTGGAGGAACTGAACACGGCCCTGCGGGTGATGCTCAAACAAAGGGCCGAAGACCGCGAGGAACTGGAGCAGACGCTCCTGGCCAACATCAAAGAACTGGTTATGCCCAATCTGGAAAAGTTGTGTAAAGCAAATTTGGACGAGAACCGCCAGATCTACCACGATCTGATCACATCTAACCTGGAGGAAATGTTTTCACCTTTCTCCCGGAAATTGTCCGCCAAATTTAGAAGCCTGACCACAACGGAGGTTCAGGTGGCGCATCTGATCAAAGACGGAAAAAACAGTAAGGAAATTGCCACGATTATGAGCGTTTCGAGCAGCGCTGTCGATGTTTACCGGTACCGTATTCGCAAAAAGCTCGGTTTGAACAACCAGAAAGTTAATCTTCGTTCTTATTTATTAAGCCTGCCCTGAATATTTCCATACTGATATTGTATGGATATTGTATTGATTATTTCATATTGACACTCAATCTTTGTTGTAATACAAAACGCAAAACTAAATTCCGAGGTGATGAAGAAAGCGCATGATGATTCGCGGGTAGTTGTTGTAACAGATATACTTAACTTTCAGCCAGTAAAAGCTTAGGTGATGTAATCCTATGGACATGAAACGTGAGTATTATGAGGACATTCAGTTATTCGAGAGCAACGTTGTTTTATTCTGGTCTGTTTTATTTCTGCTATTTATTTTTACCTTACCCCTTTACGTTCCCCAATACCATTTTTACCTGCTGAACCTCATTCTCGTTCACGTCATTCTGGCCGTCGGGCTTAATATCCTCGTCGGATATACAGGACAGATATCACTGGGGCATGCCGGTTTCTTTGCCATCGGAGCCTATGGCACGACCCTGTTGATCATGAAATTGAATATGCCGTTTTTGCTGGCCCTGCCGCTTGCCGGATTTATCGCCGCCTTTTTTGGTTTCATTCTCGGTTTACCGGCGTTGCGTCTGGAAGGCCCTTACTTATCCATTGCAACGCTGGGTTTCGGGCTGACCATTATGCAGATCATCGGCCACTGGGACTTCTTTGGCGGACGAGCCGGCCTTCAGGTCCCGCCTCTCGATATCGGTTTCGGTCATATTCTGAAAACGGATATCAGTAAATATTATCTGATTCTGGTTATCACCGTTCTGATGATCATCGGCGCGCGTAATCTCATGAAAACCCGTGTCGGACGGGCTTTCGTCGCCATCCGGGACAGTGACATCGCAGCGGAAGTCATCGGGGTCAATCTGACGGTTTACAAAACTCTCTCTTTTGCCGTCAGCGCTTTTTACGCAGGAATTGCCGGCGGCCTTTTTGGATTTGTTCTCGGCTATTTCAACCCCGAACCGTTCAACCTTATTTTATCCATTATATTTCTCGTCATGGTCGTCGTCGGCGGTCTGGGCTCCATTCTGGGAGCCATCCTTGGCGCTACTCTGATTACGGTGCTTCAGTTCAGCCTTCTGAAAAACATCAAGGAGATGCCTTACATCGGCGACTTTCTGGTCGGTATTTCAACCCGCTGGCTGACTGTCGTGGGACTGGAAAACTTCGGCAGCATCGTCCTGGGCCTGATCATGATCGGAATAGTCATCTTTGAACCTCTGGGAATGTACGGCGTCTGGCTGCGGATGAAGAAATACTGGCGGACGTGGCCGTTTTAACTGTTTTTTAAATCATAGGGAGGGTGCATGTTTGGTCAACTGATCATGGAAGGGCTTGCCATTGGCGCTTGCTACGCTCTTTTCGGAATTGCCGTCGTCATTATTTACAAAACTTCCGAAGTTGTCAATTTCGCGCAGGGAGAAATGGCCATGCTTTCGACATTTGTGGCGTTTCATATCCTGACCGTTTATCAATGGCCTTTCTGGCTGGCTTTTCTCGGAACAATGGTTTTTGCCATTCTGCTGGGTGCGTTTATCGAATTTGCCTTCCTTCGACCGGCTAAAGACCCGAGCCTTCTGGGCCTGATCGTCATCACCCTCGGCGCCGAAATGCTTCTCATGGGCGTCGCCGGCTGGAAGTGGGGCGCAGAACAAAAAGAGTTTTCCCTGCCGTTTTCTTTTACAAATACGCATGAATTGCCTGGCGGCATCATCATCAATGACTGGACCATCGCCGTCTTCACTACAGTAGCCTTCCTCATGGTTTTTCTGTATTTGTTCTTCAAGTTTACCAAGTTGGGTGTGGCCATGCGGGCCACTCAGCAGAATCAGCATGCCGCCCGAATCATGGGAATCCGTGTGGAACGGGTGTTTTCCTTTGCCTGGGGCTTCAGTTCCATGATCGGCGCCCTGGCGGCGATGTTCTTTGCCGCGCGGTCGACGGTTGACCCCGCCTTCATGATGGAACCGTTCCTCCGGGCTTTCGCGGCGGCCGTTCTGGGCGGTTTGATGAGCATACCCGGCGTTGTGATCGGCGGAGCCATTCTCGGGTTGCTGGAAAACGGTTTCGGCTATTTCTGGCCGGAGTGGAAACCCATTGTCGCCTTTCTGGTTATTGTGATCGTCCTGTGCATCCGGCCCAGTGGCCTTTTTGCAAAACACTACGTGAAGAAAGTGTAAGCATGCGGTTCTTGACGATGAAGACATCGAAATACCGGCTTCAATTTGCGCTGGGTGTCATGGCGGCGGCCATTATTCTTGGTGTCTCCGGCTTTCCGGCATCCGGAATTTGCGCCGAACCTTCGGCAGGGATCTCAATCTCTTCGGAAGAAACGGCTGTTTTGGAAGCGGCCAGGAAATATTTCGATGCGGAAGTTGCCAGGGATCTGCCCACGGTGTACCGCTGCCTGGCGCCGTCTTCGGCTTATTGCGCCACGCATGACTACGAGGCTTTTCTGGCCGAGGCCAACACCTCTCCGGTTAGAATTGTGGAATATAAAATTGTCCGGATTGCCCACATCAGAAATAATGAAGACCTCAAAGGGTTTCCCCTTGTGGAAAAGTTTGCCTATGTTGAAGTCGATGTCGTTGTTCATTACAAAGACAAAAATGAAAAAGCCGATGTCAATTTTGGGTTCACGTTTATCAAGGAAAGGGGCAAGTGGTATAAAGGCTGATATTCGGTAAAAAAAGAAAAAGGAGGATAAGGCTATGAGGGAGCAAAGGTTATGTGCAGTTTTTTTCATCATCGTCATGTCGTTTTTCGTTTTATCCACGTCAGTCTTCGCGGCGCCCGGTTTCGACGACAAGGAAATCCGGATTGCCGCCTGGGGACCGCAGACAGGACCTGCAGCGCCATGGGGAAGTGTGGCCCGCGGTCCTGCCGTACTGGCAAGTCTGATCAATGATGAGGGGGGCATTCACGGCCGTAAGCTGAAGCACTTTGTTCGGGATGACATGTACAATCCCGCGCAAACCAAAGTCGTCGTCAAAGAGCTGGTAGAACGGCAGGGCATCTTTGCCTTTGTCTGCGGAACCGGCTCCGCGGGCGGCCTGGCCGTGAAAGATTATCTGGCGGAACACAAGGTCATCTGGGTGGGACCCGCGACATCTATTAAGGAATACGTTTTCCCCGTCCAGCCCTATCTCTTCAGTATTTATCCGCTCTATGAAGATGAAGGCAGCATTCTGACCAAATTTACGGTGGAAAAGCTTAACATTAAGGAAATAGGCGTCATTTATCAGAATGATCCCTACGGTAAAAACGGACTCGACGGCGTGCGGCAGCGTCTGGGCAAGCTCGGGATGAAGGCGGTGGTGGAAATCCCCGTGGAATCGACTGAAAAAGACCTGTCGTCCCATGTTTTGAAACTGAAAAACTCCGGCGCCAAAGCCGTCCTGATGTGGGTCAATCCGACCACCGGCGTTGTGCTCGTGAAAACGGCGGCAACCATCGGTTACAAACCCCAGTGGATTGCTTCGAATACCTTATCCGACTTTGCTCTGATGAATAAAATTTCGGGCGGGCTCTGGGAAGGGGTCATCACGGGAGCCTTCATGTTGCCGCCTGATTCCACTGATCCCCGGATCGTTCGGTATCGCAACGCGATTAAAAAATACACACCGGAAGAACGCCCTGGTTTGTTCTATATCGCAGGCATTCTCTTTGCGGAACCTCTGATCGACGCCTTGAAGAGAGCCGGAAAGAATCTGAGCACCGAGGCGGCCCTGAAAGCGCTGAATTCGACCAAAAACTTCCAGGGGATTGGTCCCAAAGTCAACTGGACCGCCGACCAGCACCAGGGCACCGATTCCATTCAGATCTGGAAGTGCGGACCGGGCGGCAGCACCATCGTCATGCAGGACTGGACAGTCAACGAACTGGCCACCTGGAAAAAGAAGTAACGAACCCATCATTCATAACGGGAGGTTGTTTTCATGGTTCAAAAAAGATGTCTGCTGTTTTCTCTTCTGTTTGTTGTTTTAGTTTTCGCTTCTGTCACAACGGGCTATGGGGCAGCCCCCGGTTTTGATGACAAGGAAATCCGGATTGCTTCCTGGGGGCCGATGACGGGACCTGCGGCGCCCTGGGGAACTGTTAACCGCGGCCCGGCCGTCATTTGCGCCATCGTCAATGAAGAAGGAGGCATTCACGGCCGTAAACTGAAACACTTTGCGCGGGATGACCAGTACAATCCGGCTCAGACAAAAGTCGTTGTCAAAGAGCTTGTGGAAAAACAGGGCGTCTTTGCTTTCGTGGCGGGCACCGGTTCCGCTTGCGGCTTGGCCGTTAAGGATTATCTGGCCGAAAATAAAATCATCTGGATGGCGCCGGCTATTTCGCTGAAGGAACTGATCAGCCCCGTTCAGCCGTATATTTTCGCGCTGATGCCCCTGTATGAAGACGAAGCCAGCATCCTGACGAAATACGTCATCGAAAAACTGAAAATCAAGGAAATCGGCGTGCTTTACCAGAACGACTCTTACGGCAAGGGCGCGCTCATCGGCATCCGTCAGCGTCTCGAGAAAAACGGGATGAAAGCCGTGGCGGAAATTCCCATCGAAGCGACGGATAAAGATTTGTCGTCCTATATTCTGAAACTGAAAAATTCCGGAGCGAAGGCCGTCATGATGTGGCTGACGCCGTCCGCGGCGGTTGTTGCGCTGAAAACAGCGGCCACGGTTAATTACAAACCGCAGTGGGTGGCCTCGGAAACTCTGGGCGATTATGGTCTGATGCACAAGATTTCCGGAGGCTTGTGGGAAGGGGTCATCACCGGAGCGTTTGTTCTGCCGGTCGAATCCAATAATCCCCTGATGGTGAAATACCGCAAAGCCAGCGCAAAGTACACGCCTGAAGAAAGGGTCAGCCTTTTCTACATGGCCGGCAGCATGTTTACGGAACCTCTGGTTGACGCCCTGAAACGAACGGGAAAGAATCTGAGCACCGAAGCCGTGCTCAAGACTCTGAACTCGACAAAGAATTTCCAGGGCATTGGTCCTAAAGTCACCTGGACGGCTAACCAGCATCAGGGAACCGATTCGATTCAGATCTGGAAATGCGGTCCCAACGCCGGCACTATTCTGCTGCAGGACTGGACCGTAAATGAACTGGCAACCTGGAAAAAGAAATAAGGCGGATTCCGTCTTAATGTAACTCTGTTTATGATTTTGTCCCCCTTTCAGCCTGCGGGTCTATATTTTCACAAGAGACAGGCCCGCAGGCGGCAGGGCTTTGAAGCGATTCAATAATCCCAGAGAAGGAACCAGAAGACACATGGATCATTTCAGAATTGAAAATCTGAGCATCAGTTTTGGCGGTTTGAAAGCCGTCAACAATGTGAGTTTTGACGTGGCGCCGAACACCATCTTTTCCATCATCGGTCCGAACGGGTCGGGAAAGACCACCATCTTTAACCTGATATCGGGCATCTATCATCCCAATGAAGGCCGAATCCTCCTGGACGGAGAGGATATCGTCGGAAAGACGCCCGACCGGATCGCCAAAAAGGGTATTGCCCGCACGTTCCAGAACATCGAGTTATTTGCCAAGGCCACGGTCATGGATAATCTGATGCTGGGCCGGCACATTCACATGAAAACGGGAATATTCACCGGCGCCGCCATGTGGGGACGGAAATCCTTTGCGGCGAAGGAAGAAATAAAACATCGCGAGATCGTGGAAAATATTATCGACTTTCTGGATTTGCAATCGATTCGCGATCAATTTGTAGGCAGCCTGCCCTACGGTAAGCGGAAACTGGTCGAGCTGGGCCGCGCACTGGCTCTGCAACCGAAGGTTCTGCTTCTGGATGAACCCTCCGCCGGAATGAACACCGAAGAAAAAGAAGATCTGAACATCTGGATCAAGGACATTCGTGAGGATTATAAAGTCACCATCCTGCTCATCGAACACGATATGAACATGATCATGGGGATTTCCGACCGCATCTTTGCCATCAATCACGGTGAGAAGATCACGGAGGGCCTTCCCCGCGAGGTTCAGACCCATCCGGAAGTCATCAAGGCGTACCTTGGGGAGGAGGACATATTCCATGCTTAAAGTAAACAACATCGAAACCTGGTACGATCTTATCCGCGCTCTCCACGGCATTTCCTTTCAGGTAGAGCAAGGCAAGATTGTCGCTCTTCTCGGCTCCAACGGGGCGGGCAAGACAACGACCCTGAAGACTATCCTGCGCCTCCTCTATGATCTCAAGGAAGAACAGCCGGAAAAAGGCACCATCGAGTTTATGGGAGAGCGCATCGACCGAAAGGACACGGAAGAAATCGTTCGGATGGGGATCAGCTACGTTCCGGAAGGCCGCGAGGTTTTCCCCGAACTCACCGTCCTGGAAAACATTCAGATGGGCGCCTATACACGCAAAGGCCGGGCCGGGATCAAGGAAGACGTAGACCGTATTCTGAAACGTTTCCCGATTCTGAATGAACGGCGCAGCCAGCAGGCGGGGTATTTAAGCGGCGGGGAGCAGCAGATGCTGGCCATAGGCCGGGCGCTCATGAGCCGGCCCAAACTCCTGATGCTCGACGAACCTTCGCTGGGCCTGTCCCCCTTGCTGACCAATGATATCTTTCACATCATCAAGGAAATTAATGAAAAGGACGGCGTCACCATTCTGCTGGTCGAACAAAACGTCAACATGGCGCTGAAGTATTCCCATTTCGCCTATCTGATGGAGAACGGCCGGATTGTGCGCGCCGACAAGCCGGAGGTTTTGCGGGAAGACGAGGATGTGAAAGAGTTTTACCTGGGAATCGCCAAAGAAGTATCCGTCAAGGGATTCAAACGCTATCGAAGAAAAGTGCGCTTCCGTTAGTCCGGCGCATCCGGAAACTGAAAGAAGCATCCGAACATGGTTTTGAACAATCAAGGAGAGAGTATGTCCCAGTCATTGGAAATAAAGACGTTGCCCAAAGCGTTTCTCCATATGGTGCAGAAACAACCCAACCGTATTGCCATGCGCAGAAAGGATTACGGCATCTGGCATGATATCACCTGGACCGAGTATTACGAAAACGTCAAGCAAGTGACCCTTGGCCTTCATGCTTTAGGCGTCAAACACAAAGATCATGTGGCGATCATCGGAGAAAACCGGCCGGAATGGCTCTATTCGGCGCTGGGCATCGTCTGCGCGGGCGGCGCCTGGGTCGGGGTTTACACGACCAATCCCGTGGCGGAGTGCCAATACGTTGTGGGGCATGCGGACGCCGTCGTTTACATCTGTGAGGATGAAGAACAACTGGACAAGGCGCTGGAGTTTCGCTCCAAAACTCCGATGTTGCGCAAACTCATCGTCTGGGAAATGGAAGGTCTTAAACATTATGAAGATCCCATGCTCATGAGCTTTGAACAGCTTCTGGAACTGGGCAAGGAAGAAGACCGCAAAAACCCGGGGCTCTTCAAAGAACTGACCGAACTGGCCCATCCGGACGACATCGCCGGGATTATCTATACCTCGGGAACCACAGGACCGCCCAAAGGCGCGCTGCTCGCGCATGAAGGCTATCTGTGGATCGCCCAGTCCGCCAATCAGGTTACTCCGCTGACCTGCGAAGACGAAACGATATCGTTTCTGCCGCTCAACCACGTTTATGAACAGATCTTCGATGTCATGTATCATCTGACGGTGGGGCAGATCGTCAACTTCACCGAAAACACGGATACCGTCATGGCGGACATGACGGAAATCTCTCCCACCATGTTTCATGCCGTCCCCCGGATCTGGGAAAAGTACCATTCGGGCATTGTTTTGAAAATGGCTGATGCAACCTGGCTGAAGCGCACGCTGTACGGCATTGCCGTCAAAATCGGAACAAGGTACAACAACATCGCCCTGGCCAGAAAGAAAGTGCCGCCCATGCTGGCGCTTGCGTATCATATCGCCTATTTTGTCGTCTTCCGGAAACTCAAAGAACGGCTGGGTTTCGACCGGGTGCGCGTGGGCGTTTCCGGCGCCGCTCCCATTTCCCATGAGATTTTGAAATTCTTCCAGAGCATCGGCATCCCCATCCGCGAAGGTTACGGCATGACTGAAACCACGGGCATCACGCATATGTCGAGTGAAGTTGATTTCAAGGTGGGAACCGTCGGCAAGGCGATTCCGGGAACCGAGGTCAAAATCGCCGAAGACGGAGAGATTCTCGTCAAACATCCGGGCATTTTCAAGGGATACTACAAGGATGAAGAGAACACCAAAGAAGCTCTGGTGGACGGTTGGATGCATACCGGCGACGTCGGCATGATTGATGACGAAGGCTACCTCAAACTGACCGATCGCAAGAAAGACCTGATCATCACGGCGGGCGGCAAAAACGTAGCGCCGCAATATCTGGAAAACATGCTGAAGTTCTCGCCCTACATCAACGACTCCGTGGTCATCGGCGACCGGAGAAAATACCTCGCCGCCCTCATCGTCATCGACGAGGAAAACGTCACCAAATATGCGCAGGACAACAAAGTCCAGTTTACGACGTTTGCCTCCATGACCCGCGCGGCGGAAGTCGTCGCGCTCATTCAGGAAGAAATCAACAAGGTCAACAACCAGGTGTCCCGTGTCGAGAACATCCGCAAATTCCGAATCATCGACAAAAAGCTCTACACGGAAGACGGCGAAGTCACGCCCACCATGAAGGTAAAGAGAAAATCGATCAACGCGCAGTTTAAGGATTTAATCGAGTCGATGTACAAGGACTAGGCGGCTGAACCGGCCGCCGTAAAATTTACATCAGCGCGCCTCCCCTTTTACCTGCAACAAGGCAAACGGTTTGGGTTTGTTCGATGCTTTGTTGCAGGGTTTTTATTCAGGAAAGACCATGGCCTGCCTTACCTGTATTTCTCTTAAAGGATTTATTGCTTTCCATTCCAGGGCAAATACATTAGGATTGCGGGCAAAAATCGGAAATAAAGAGATGTCATGGTTAAAAAAATTGTTCTGTTTATTTATTTTACATTTCTGTGCGCTCTTGCATTATTCAGCATTTTTCTTGCCTGGTTCAACCAATCGCTTTTAATATTTGTGATAGAGGTTGCCATTGATTTGATATTGATTTGCGGCGTTGTTTTATATTCAAGAAAAGTATTTTTCAAGCCCTGGATTCTTATCTTTGCCATCTCGCTTTTTTTGCAAATCTTCATATTGACCAAAGCCCCGTATATGGACGTGTCGGATTTTATGGTATGGCTTCTGATTCTTGCGCCGGCTGTTTATATGAACATCGTGGCGTCCGGATTATTCCATGATGATACGGCTCATGAATAAAAGCCTGTCCCTTCAAGTCAAGCCTTAACTTTCTATTGCATATTGTCGTCGTATCCGATAATTATTTTCCCGGCAGTCTGAAATGCCGGGGTGTCATCGAAAAATAACGATGAATAAAATCCGCGCCCGGCCGTTTAGCATTGCTGAACAAAATGAAGTATTTCTGCGGCTCGTTCAGTTCAAATAACCGGTTTGGCTTTTGTTCACCTCCGGCGGTTGAATCCTCCTTGTCTCCCCTTGGCTTACTTCGATTTTTCCTTAAGGAGACCTTTATGTCAGATACACCGGCGCCGAAGCAAATGCTCGATGAGATAGACTGCTTAGAGAGAAGAATTCAGGAACTTGAACAATGCGAAGCCGCCAGAGCGCAAACGGAAGATGCGCTGCGAACCAGTCAGCTTCGTCTGTCCGATGCCATGGAACTGGCGCATATCGTATACTGGGAGTTTGATCCCGTCATCCAGACCTTTCTTTTCAACGATCCTTTCTATGCTTTATACGGCACAGCCGTTACCCGGGAAGGCGGATACCGGATGTCCATGGACGAGTATGCGAAACGGTTTATCCATCCCGACGATCTGTCCATTTATTATGGGATGGCGGAGCAAAACATTCATCGGAAAGACCCCGACTTTTTTATTGATGCAAAACACCGCATTCTTCGCCGCGACGGCGAAATGCGCCACGTTCTGGTGCGGATCAGGGTGATTAAAGATTCTTCCGGAAACCTGATCAGATTGTACGGCGCAACGCAGGACATCACGGAGCAGAAACTGGCGGAGGAGGAATGGGAAAAGCTCATTGTTGAACTGCGGGAAGCTCTTTCGCAGGTTAAAATGTTGAGCGGACTGCTTCCGATTTGTTCTTCCTGTAAGAAAATTCGCAACGAGCAGGGAAACTGGGAGATGCTGGAAGTATACATACGAGACCATTCAGAGGCGGATTTTTCCCACGGCCTCTGTCCTGAATGCCTGACAAGGCTTTATCCCGATTTGTATAAAAAATGAAAAATGAGGCCGATTCGCGGCCGAATCGATTTGCATGTCGATTATTATCATAGTAAACAGAGTCCGTCCGGCGTTCAGGCCGGAAAATGGTTTTCTTTGTTGCCGGAGAAATTAATGAATTCGGAAAAGTTGTGGACGAAAGACTTTATTACTCTGTCCATGATCAATTTTCTGGTCTTTCTGGTCCACCTGCTGCTGATGGTGATCATCGCCACGTATGCTCTGGACAGGTTTCACGTCACGACGAGTATGGCGGGCCTTGTGGCCAGTATTTTTATTCTCGGCGCGTTGATCGGCCGGTTCGGGACCGGGCGCGTTATCGAGGATATCGGAAGCAAAAAAGTTTTAATGGCCGGGACGGTCTTTTTTATTGTCGTCGTGGCTTTGTACTTTGTCTCTATCTCGCTGTCCGCGTTGATTCTGATCCGGTTTTTACACGGGGTTGCCCACGGCATCACCAGTACGGCCACGGGAACCATCGTCGCCAAAATTATTCCCGATAAAAGGCGCGGTGAAGGGATCGGCTACTACGGCCTGAGCATCGTCCTGGCGTCGGCTCTGGGGCCTTTTGCAGGCATCGTGCTGATTTCGCATGTCGATTTCAAGGTAATTTTCGTCGTGACGTCCGCCGTTGCGGTTGCCGTCTTTTTCATCGCCTTCGCGGTTCATGAACCGGCTCGGACGTCGCCTGAACCGGATGAGATCCAGCCGGTAAAGACATTTCAGCTTTCCAATTTCTTTGAAATGAAAGCCGTCCCGATTTCGATGATCGCCGCCATCATCGGCTTCAGCGCGTCCGTGGTGATAGCCTTTATCTCGCTTTACGCCAAAGAGATTCAGTTGGAACAAGCCGCCGGCCTGTATTTTGTAATCAATGCCGCAGCCAGCCTGATCTCCAGGCCCGTTTCCGGACGCCTGTTTGATCTCCGGGGCGCCGATTTCGTCATCTATCCCTGCCTCTTTCTTTTCGCGGCCGGTATGCTTTTGTTCAGTCAGGCCGGAAGCGGATCGATTTTGCTGATCGCCGGGGCGATTATTGGGGTGGGCTATGGAAACTTCATGTCCTGCGCCCAGGCCGTATCCCTGAAAGGGGTTCCCCCCCACCGGTTCGGACTGGCAACAGCCACGTTTTATGTTTTTCTGGATTTCGGAATCGGCATCGGGCCTTATCTGCTCGGGACGCTTGTTCCGCTGACAGGGTACCGCGGATTGTATCTTTTAATGGCAGCGCTGGGGCTTGCGACCATTCCCATATATTACTTTTTCCAGGGGAAAAAGGCGAAGGCAGGATAGTTTTTCAACCATTGCCATTTACGCCTCTCCGGACGGCGCAAATGGCGAAAGCGAATTCAGAGGGGAATCATCCGATGAACAAGACACCGTGTGTTGCCGTTACGATCAGTCGCCAGTTGGGAGCTGGAGGGGTTTATGTCGGTCAGCAACTGGCCAAAAAACTGGATTTCATTTACGCGGACCGCGAGATCATCCGCGAAGCGGCCAAAAAGCTCTCCGTTCTGGAAGAAGCGTTGGAATCGCGTGAAGAAAAAATCGGTTCGTTCTGGAAGTCTTTTCTGCACCCTTACACCGCCGGAATGGCCGATGCGTATGTGCCGCCGAAAGAAAACATTCCGACAAGCCGCGAACTATTTGAAGCTGAAACTCAAATCATCAAACGCATTGCGCGGGAATCTTCGGCGATCATCATCGGTCGTTGCGGATCTCACATTCTTCGGGAACACCCCAATCACGTCAGCATATTTCTGCACGCCGACAGAATGTTTCGAAAAATACGCATTGCGGAATTTTATTCGATATCAGAGGAGGCCGCCGAAAAAATGATTGTTCGCAATGATAAGGAACGGGCTCTTTACCACCGGACCTTTACGGGCGGGCACTGGACGGACGCCACGCGATACGACATGACTCTGGACACAGGCAAAATCGGATATGACGGAAGCGTTGAGGTCATCTTGCAATATCTCGAAGCACACAAAGGAAACAGAGTCGATGAACTTTGTTGACACGCACTGCCATCTGAATGACCCGTCTTTTGCCGACACGCTGCCCGACGTCATCGGAAGGGCCAGGGCCGCCGGCGTCGGCGCCTTTATTGTTCCCTCCTATGGCCTGGAATCGCAGGAATGCACCGCCCGACTGGCCGGACGCTCTCCCGATGCGGTCTTTCCGGCTTACGGTCTTCATCCCTGGTCTGCGCGTGATCCTGCCGACATCGGGACGATTCGCTCATATGTCAGCCGGAAAGATGCGTTGGCCGTGGGTGAAATCGGGCTCGATTTTTCTCCGGAATGTCCTCCGGCGGATCTCCAGATACCAGTGTTTGTAAGCCAGCTGGACATGGTGGAGGGGCTGGGTCTGCCGGTGCTGATCCATTGCCGGAAGGCCTATGATCGATTGTATGAAATCCTGAAACAGTATAAGGGGCGACTAAAGGGCGTTCTTCATTCCTACTCCGGCGGAAAAGACGCCATGCCCCGGTTTATTGAACTGGATTTTTATATTGCCTTTTCCGGATCGGTCACGCGCCGCAATGCCCGGAAATATCACCGGGCAGCGCAGGACGTTCCCTGGACTGCATGCTCCTGGAGACGGACGCGCCGTCCATTGCTACGGAAACGACTGTGGCTTCCGAAGTGGAACCCCGCCATGTGCTGGAGATAGCGCAAAAGATCGCCGAGATTCGGGCTGTGCCGCTCGCGGAGATCTGCCGGTGCAGTACGGATAACGCCCGAAGATTGTTTGGCAGGATACCGCCATGCCGGGTATCATCGGGCTTATGGCTGCCAACTACGTTATCTTCGAGCTGTTGAAAGACGCTAAGGAGACGGAAGAGGAGAGTGCTTAATGGCTGTCCATAAAATTCCGGTTCATCAATTAAGCGCAGAAGCTTCAAAGGGCGTCATCGAGGAATTTATCTCGCGGGACGAAACCGATTACGGCGCCAGCGAGGCTTCCCTGGAAACGAAATTAATCAGATCCGCCATTCTTCTTTTTGACGACGAGACTGAAACCACAGGCATCTTTCCGGCCGACGATCCTCTCCTGAAAAAACTTGATCCCTGATCCGACCGGAGGCAAACAATGGGCACGGAATTTTTTTCAATTTCAGCAGCATTTCAAGGCGCAGCCCGCCCATACATTCGGCATTCCGGGCAATACGGGGCATGGCTGATCTTGCTTAAGCCGGGTTGGGTTGCCGGGGTGTTTATAACGTCTGGATCTCAATAAATCATTAATAATTCAGTAAATTATCATTAATTAACGTACCGGATGCGCGCGTAAGTATTTGTATAAATCTTGTAAAATTTGGCGTTGATTTTCAGGGCCGGCGGATATATGTAAAGAAATATTAAGCTTCTTTATCTTTTGGTATCAAGTTTTCGTCTCGAATTGCGAAGAAAGTTGGTGAACTTATGAATGGAGTCAAATTTTTCCCACGTCGTTCAGTTACGTTTTCATTGTTTTTTATTTTTGTTCTGATGATCTGTGCCTGCGGCGGAGGCGGCAACGACTCGGCGTCGCAAAATACGGATGTCTCCTATAGCGGTCCGACAACGCAGGCGTCGCTGACCAGTGACAATGCGCAAAAGATCTTTGCTACGATCTGGGGCAACGGAAGTTCATCCGGATCGTCCAGCGCTCAAACGTCGGTTTCCGGTTCAACCTCATCGGATTATTCAAAAAAAAGCGGCTTGCTGGCTCTTTTCGCCCGATCCGGTAGCCGCTCATTAGCCGAATATAAGGTTGTTGCTGCAACAACGAAAGCAGCGAATCTCAATAATTCCGCCGCGCCGGTCAACCAGACAAGAAACGGAAGTGTCAGCGGCACCTTGACGATATCGGGAAGCATGGATTCAGAAACGATGACCGGCAGCTTGAACATGAATTATGTCAATTATAATAATGGAGACGGAGTCACATACAACGGCAAATCCACATTGACGGTCGACAGCTACGATCTGGTAAACGATGTGATCTCTGATGGAACGCAACGCTATGCGTCGATGAATATCGTCACGGCCAGGAGTAATCTGTCGCTCAACGGAACCCTGAGAAAGCAGGTAAACGTCCAGAGTAACACGGAGATAAGCACATACAACGCCGATGGACGGGACAATATTGCTCATGAAACTTTCCGCTTCGAAAACTTCGTTGTGACGGATATTTTTGACAACATTTTGTATCCGGCATCGATTGCCGAAACATGCATCGGCCGGGTATACATGGAGAAGTACGGATACGTGGATGTCAGTCAGACATCGGTGCTGATCTATTCAACCAACTCACAGCAGAATCCGGACAGCGGCGGTCCGCTTATTCTTTACGGGGCGTCTAACTCCAGAGTTGTGGTTTCTCCGTATTCGTCAAGTTATATTGTAATGTATGTCGATGCCGATGGAAACGGCAGCTACGAAACCAGGCATGTCTATTCCTGGGGCAATTTAACGGGATCTCCGGTAGCCATCGCCCCCATCGCCAATGCGGGTTCCGACCAGACCGTCAACATGAAAACGCTTGTCACGCTGGATGGAACCGCGAGTGTGGATTTAAACGGCAATGCCCTGACGTACGCCTGGACACTGACGTCCAAACCGGACGGCAGCAGCGCTGCTCTTTCAAGTTCGACGGCGTCAAAACCCACGTTTACGGCGGATGTTGCGGGAGTTTATCTTGCCAGGCTTGTGGTAAACAACGGGATGTCATCCAGCAGCCCGGCCACCGTGAAAATTACAGCCCTCTTCGTTCCGGACCCCTCGCCTCTGCCGCCGCTGAGTCAATCGGTTGCCTACCAGATTGATTACGCCCACTCGGGCCGGGCGGTGTTTGCCGGTTCGCTTTCATTTCCGGGCACGCCTACCTGGTCGGTCACGCTCAACGGCGCAATTTCGTATCCGCTGATTGTGGATGGCATGGTGTTTGTTACGACAAGCCCTGGAGAAAGTTATGGCTATGGCACATTCTTATATGCGCTTGATGGACAAACCGGAAATATTGTCTGGGGTCCGAAGTCTATTCCAGGTACCTACTTCTGGTCCGGACTTGCCTACGATCACGGCAAGATATTCGTCGTCAACTTTGACGGGTTGCTGAGATCCTTTGATGCGGTAACCGGCCAGGCCTTTTGGAGCAAACAATTACCGGGACAATATTCCTTCCACGCGCCACCGACTGCTGTCAACGGCGTTATTTATGTTACAGGGGGCGGTACTGGAGGAACTTTGTATGCTGTTGATGAAATTACCGGGAATGTATTATGGACCGCCGAAATCGGCGTCGTGGCCAGCGGCTCACCCGCTGTATCCGGTGACGGGGTTTTGGTCACCTGTCCTTGTCAGACCAATAAATATTCACTTTATTCAGGAGCATCTCTATGGCATTATTCGGATGGCTGCAACGGAGGATTGGGCTATACGGCAGCCTATTCCAACGGAATGTTGTATGCGAGGAATTACGACAACAGTAAGCCTGGAATCATTTTCAATGCGGCCACCGGATCGATCACCGGAAATTTCACGGCAGCTAGAATCCCGGCGTTTACCACTCAGGCTGGATTTTTTCTGAACTCCGGAAGCTTGAAAGGTATCAATCTTGGTACAAACGGCATTCTCTGGAACTTTGTCGGTGACGGGATGCTTGTTTCGGCTCCGATTGTCGTCAATCAGACCGTTATCGTCGCCTCATCTTCGGGGAATGTTTACGCCCTCGATGCTGTGTCCGGTTCACAGATATGGACTGGCAATGCCGGCGCATCGATTGCCGGTCCGGATGAGTGGAATGTTTCGAAGCCTTTAACCGGACTTGGCGCGGGGGACGGATATCTGATTGTCCCGGCAGGCAATGTGCTGACGGCCTGGAAAATTGCCACGCCGTAATTCCGGCAGAAAATCGATCCGGGGACGGCGGCTTTGTGGATTGCCCTGATTGAGGTCGCTGTCTCCTGGTTATAAACCGCATCTTCCATTCGGTAAGCGGCAGGCCTCGTTTGCTTGCCGCATCAACGAGGCCTGCCGGTATATGCTATAAAAGAAAACTACATCGCCTTTTCGAGAATCTTCCGGCTGATCTCCGGCGTCAGATCCTGCGTTTCCGAAAGCGTTGTCCATCCATGCGCCGTCAGTTGTTCGATGACGGCGGGGATTTTGTCGGCGGTGACGCCGTACTGGGAAAGGCGGGTTTTGATGCCCAGGCTCTCGAAGAATTTCCGAGTCTTGGCGATGGCCAGATCAATCTTTTCGTCATCGTCTTTGCACTCTATGCGCCATACCCGCTCGGCGTACTGAATCAGCTCTTGCTGGTTCAATCGTCTTCGATTGAACTGAAACATTGTGGAGCAATCATGATGATTGCTCCAGCGGGAAGATGACAACATCTAATGGGACGATAAACTCTTAATCGTGCAGACGTATCAAATGCACCTTAAACAAACATATTTTTTGTCTTAACAATGGGCAGGGGTTCAACCATTTTCAGCTTTAACGACATGGACAAAGAGAAAATACTTGACATCTTCCTTAGAAGAGGAAGCTATACGCAGGTAATGAAGACAGGAAAACATTGGATTATTCCATGTATCTTTCAATTTGAAACAATTAATAAAAAGCTTAGCCGGAGCAGCCCCAGGCGCTACGATCAGCTTGAGTAACCTTGTCATCAGCTCCTCAGTATTTCAAAGAGATCAATGCACGACTCGTTATCGCGACAAACCCACCGGAATCCGGATTCCGCAAGCACCTTGACCGACGCAATATTGTGAGGAGTTGTGCGGGCAACAATTTTCTGAACTTTCATATTATCAAACGCATTCGAGACAAGCGCTTTGGCCATTTCCGTTGCGTGTTGCAGCAGGGAGAGACCATTGCTAAGGGACATCGCAAATGTGAAATCAGATTTAAACGTCAGCAATTTCCACCTTGATTTTCAATTCTCATAAGAGTAATTTTATATCAACATTATTTCTCCTGCTATCTCTGTAAACTTATCCTCCACAGCATCAACCTTCTGGAGTCCATCATTAAAATGGTTTAGTAGTCCCGCTTTCGGACGGGCAGCGCTTCAGGCAGGCACGTATAACCCGGGCTTTGTTTTGTCCGACCAGGCATTAAGGCCATTGTATTCAACAAACATATCCAATATTATTGTGCCGTAAATATCACGGACGGAATTTTTCTGAAGATTTTACATGTAGAAATTTAGAAAGGTCTCAATGACATGCCATTGGTTACATTTTATTTCCAGCTTCATCAGCCATTCAGGCTTCATCCGGAAAGAAAATTATTTCTCTGGGATGAAAATAACAGGGCAATATTTTTAAAAGTTTCAGAAAAATCCTACCTGCCCGCGTTACACCTGTTTGCTGAGCTTCTTTCAAAACACTCATCATTTAAAATTACCCTCAGTATGTCCGGTACATTTCTTGAGCAGGCCGAGCGAGACGTGCCGGATGTGATCAAGGCAATACAGGAACTGATAGATGCGGGAAAAGTGAACCATCAGGTCGAGTTTCTTGATGAAACCTATTATCATTCTCTGACCAGTCTCTATGCTGATCCTCAGAAGCAGGAATTTAGAGACCAGGTGACACTGCACAGAGAAAAGATACATCAGTTGTTTGCGATCCTGCCAACGTCATTTCGAAACACAGAACTCATGTATAATAATCAGATCGCAGATGTTGTTGCCGATATGGGTTATCAATCAATACTCTGTGAAAAAAGAGATGATATGTTTACGACGAGAAACCACCCCATTTCTCCGAACGCCGTCTTTCGTGCCAAAGAGAGCAATCTTATTGTTATCCCAAGAAACAGAGAATTAAGTGATGATATCGCCTTCAGGTTTTCCCATGATCCTGTATCTCCCGATACGTATGCGTCTAATATCGCGAAAATTGACGGAGAAGCTGTTTTACTCGGTTATGATTTTGAGCACATCGGTGAACATATCTGGGAGGATAAGGGGATATTTGAGTTTTGGAAAGGATTGCCGGAAGCCCTGTTAAAACATCCAAATATCGTTCTGGCCAATCCTTTCGATATTGTGGAACGGTTCAAAGATGCAGATTGTCCTGTAATAGACATTCATGATCTTTCGACATCATCCTGGGCAGATAAAGGGAAAGATACATTCGGATGGTTGGGAAACCCCACACAATACGATCTCTTTAAAGACATCGAAAATATGGAGAAGGATGTGAAGAGGACAGGGGGTGAATTACTGACGAAATGGCGACAATTAACAACATCGGATCATGTTTATTTTCTCCATGAAAAGGTTGGCGAAGATCATGCCGTGCATTTCTATTTTAACCCATACGGAGGTTCCACATCCCGGGCAACTCAGATATTGACCCGGAAGATCGATGATATACAGTTACTAATAAAACCGTTCGAAATCCTCAATCATAGAGGCAAAACAGCCGTTTTAATGATCACACCGGAAACAGGAAGGCTGCCTCACGATATGGGAGCCCTGGGAAAGTATATTTCCGGGAAAAGCGGCGGTCAGGGAGAAGTTATTTCTGCCCTGTGTGAAGGTCTTTCCGAAAGAGGAATTGACATTCACCTCGTAACGTTAAACTTGAAAAAACGATTCCGGCGGGAACTGCATCTGAATGAATCGCAATGGAGGGAGATCCGATATAAAATCGATCCTGAAAAAATTCACCTTGTGAGTTCCGCCGTTTTTGCGGACAACCTTAGCGCCTATTCGGGTGATCCTCTCATGACTGCCGCGGAATTTCAGAAAGACATCGTCAATAATATCATCAAGGATGTCAGGGCGAAACATGAAGGGAGAATTATCTTACATTCGCATGACTGGATGGCGGGAGGAGCAATAACAGCGTATGCCAAAGCAACAGGAATACCCGTATTGCATACGGTCCATAACGTATTTACGGAACATTTGCCCATTGACCTCCTGAAGGGAATCAATCTTAAAAATATTGGTGAATATCTCTTCTTGTCAGAATATGAAGGGATTCAGGCAATAGACTGTCAAGCGACTGCTATAAAAAGTGCAACGATTATCAATTTTGTCGGGAGAAGGTTCTTAGAAGAGATTGTCGATGACTACTTCTTAGATAGGCCAATTGTTCCTCCAAGTGTCCGTAATGAAGTCAAGGCAAAATATTATCAAGACTCTGCACGGGCCATCATCAATGCCCCGGCACAAATAATGTACCCTGAAAATTGCGAGCACTGCGTCAGAAAATATGGCCCTGACGATTCGGTTCTTGAGGCGAAAAAAGATAATCTTCTTGAATTCCAGAAAAGGACAGGACTCCGGGTTGACCCCAATGCCATACTTTTTTTCTGGCCATCACGACTTGATCCGATTCAAAAAGGTGTTGAACTGTTTGAACATATTGCCCAGAATATCGTAACTGTACACAGCGATGTACAGATTGCCGTAGTCGGTGATGGTGTTGGCAGTGATCATAAGCACAGTGATATTTTAGGGAGAATCGCCTGTGCATCAAAGGGCAGAATTACTTATCAGCCGTTTAGCGAAAGCCTTTCTATGCTGGGGTATGCAGCTGCGAATGACGTATTCGGCGCTTCTCTTTATGAACCGTGCGGTCAAATAGACCAGATAGGAAACATTTTCGGAGCGACAGCCACTAACCGCGATACGGGTGGTT
Organism: Smithellaceae bacterium; assembly: GCA_963682105.1. Classification (GTDB taxonomy): domain Bacteria; phylum Desulfobacterota; class Syntrophia; order Syntrophales; family Smithellaceae; genus UBA8904. The sequence continues at coordinate 2,756,305 of OY821638.1, read as the reverse complement.
ATCATGATAAGATCAAAGAACTATCCCTCAAAATAGAAGGTTCCCCCCAGGATGTAGGTAATGGATTCCTGTTCCGGGATTATGACACAGGCGGTTTGTGGTACGGTTTGAATAAAAGCATTACTTTTCATAGGAGATCGCCGAAAATAAGAGAGCAACAAATAAAGCGGATCATGAAGGAAGCAAGAAAAAAATATGATCTGAGAAATATGATTGCAGAGTACATAAAAATCTACGAATCACTAAACGGTGGCAGACCGCTCATGTAATTATTATTGGAAGTATACCTTTTGCACTTCACTTGCCAGATAGCTGCATTATCCGCTTGAAAGGGAGTATGTGTGTCAAAGTTGCGGCATGCTTGACTAGCAGGAAAAAGTCATGCCCCTTCAACTGCCACCTCTCAGATTAATGATTAAATGTCAGGCGGGCTTTTGTCGCAGCCGGGCTCTGTAGCGGAGAGGTGCCCGGCTGCGTATAAAAATTACAATGCCTTTTCGAGAATCTTCCGGCTGATCTCCGGCGTCAGATCCTGCGTTTCCGAAAGCGTTGTCCATCCATGCGCCGTCAGTTGTTCGATAACGGCGGGGATTTTGTCGGCGGTGACGCCATACTGGGAAAGGCGGGTTTTGATGCCCAGGCTCTCGAAGAATTTCCGAGTCTTGGCGATGGCCAGATCAATCTTTTCGTCATCGCTTTTGCCTTCGATATGCCAGACGCGCTCGGCATATTGAATCAGCTTTGCGCGCTTTTGCTCACGGCGAACCTCCATCACGGCCGGGTAGACGATGGCCAGGGTCTGGCCGTGGTCGATGCCGAATGCTGCGGTCAGCTCATGCCCGATCATATGCGTTGCCCAGTCCTGGGGAACTCCCACTCCGATGACGCCGTTTAGCGCCATGGTTGCGCTCCAGACCAGGTTGGCCCGCGCGTCGTAATTTTCCGGTTCGGCCACCGTGGTTGCCCCCACTTCGATCAATGTCTGCAAAATGCCTTCGGCGATGCGATCCTGAATTCTGGCGTCGACCGGATAGGTGATATACTGCTCTGTGGTATGGACAAAGGTGTCCACGATACCGTTGGCCACCTGAATCTTCGGAAGCGAGAAAGTGTAGGTCGGGTCCAGGATGGAAAATTTCGGAAAGGCCATTTCGCACATCACCGGAAATTTACCGTGTTCATGGCTGATAACTGCGCCGTTGTTCATTTCGGAGCCTGTGGCCGGCAAGGTCAAAACCGTTCCAAACGGGACCACTTTGTCGACCACGTCGCAGGGAACCGGCATAAAGCCGAACTTCAGCAGATCAGTTAAATCGCCTGAGTAAAAAGAGGCAAGTGAGATGAATTTTGTTCCGTCAATCACCGAACCTCCGCCGACGGCGAGGATGAAATCGATTTTTTCCCTGCGCACAATGTCGACGGCTTTAATCAGGGTTTCGTAGCGCGGATTCGGCTCGATGCCGCCGAATTCAAAAATTTTCCTTTTGCCCAACGCCGCTTTCACCCGGTCAATGAGGCCGCTTTTCTTCGCGCTTCCACCGCCGTAAGTAATCAGGACGGACGTATCCGCGGGAATATTCGCATCCAGGGTATCCAGGCGATCCTTGCCGAAAATAATGCGGGTGGGATTATAAAAATTAAAATTAAACATGATGTTCTCTCCTTTTTTTAAAAAATTTAACAAATCTGTAGGGAACGGTCGCGATAACCTAAAGGTCACGCGCCGTTCCCTACATTTCTCGTAAACTTCATCGGACTAAATCGCTTTTCCCATGGCATGGGCTTCCTTCATGGCCGGCTTGCCTTGAATGTCTCCCACATGCCAGGCGCCGGTTCCATAAATCACACCCTTTTCTTTGGCGCCGCCCAGCAGAGATGTGAACCACCGGAAACCTTCCAGCGTTCCCTTCATGGCCTGCTTACTGTTTTCAGCGGCCGTCATAATGAAATAGAACTCTTTATCCTTGATTTCGGTATAGCGGGAGCAGGTCCGGTCGATGAGGGTTTTCATCTGTCCGTTCATCGTGTAAAAGTAGACCGGCGTCGCCAGAACAATGACATCGGCGGCAATCATTTTATTCAATACGTCCGCCATATCATCTTTCTGGGGACAGGGCTTCCCTTTATCCAGGCAAGTTCCGCATCCCGTGCAGTAATTTATTTTCTGATCCTTGAAAAATATTTTTTCCGCCGAATGTCCGGCCTCTTTCGCTCCCGTCATGAATTGATCGCAAAGCAGATCGGAATTTCCGCCTTTTCGCGGACTGGCGGACAGTATTAAGACTTTTTTACTCATCTGTTTGATACTCCTATATTAATTTTTTTACAGCGTGATAAGCTCATACCGATTATTGCCCATTTTCATCTCTCTCATGTAAGAAAGCTGGCGCAGGCCCTTACGGGATTCGATGCGTTCCCTGAGGTCGGAAAGTTCCGCTTCGGGCAGTTGATACACCATATCAATGGACGCCTGTTCGATGGCCAGGATATCGGTGGACGCCAGGATGCCCAGGTTGCGCGCCTTGACCGGAGCGGCGCTGACGCCGGCGCAGTCGCAGTCCACGGACATGTTGCGCAGCACATTGATATAGACGATCTTTTTGCCGAAATGGTCGATCGTGGCTTTGGCCGACTCCACCATGTTTTCCTGGAAGGGTTCGCCTTTCAACCAGGTCTCGTAATCATCATTATCCGGGGCGGCATGGACCATTTTCTTGCCGATGGGACCGTCCGCGCAGCCGATGGCGATATTCTTCATCGACCCGCCAAAGCCGCCCATGGCGTGCCCTTTGAAATGGGTCAGCACCACCAGCGAGTCGTAATCCATCATATGTTTGCCGACGGACATTTCCGTAAAGTGCTTTCCGCCTTTCACGGGGATCATGACTGCGCCGTCTTCGTCCAGAATGTCCACCGGGCAGAAATCCCAGCGGTTGATTTTCAGGGTTTCGCGATGATCCGCCGTCGTATACCGCTTGCCCTTGTACAGGGTATTGGTTTCCACCAGGGCGCTTTTGGGTATGGCTTGCTGCAGGGCTTTCACCATCTCCCGCGGCAGAATATTGGGGCCGCCCGGTTCGCCGGTGTGTAACTTGATGCCGACTTTGCCTGCGATCACCTCGTGGATTCGAGAATAGATATTGAGCAATCCGTTGGCGCTGATATCTTTTGTAAAGTATACCTGAGATTTGTCCGGCCCTGGGGTAAAGATACTCGTGAGGCCTGTGCAATCCGTCAGAGCCAAGGCGCTGAGCGTTGCGGCGCTCACCTGCAGAAAGTCACGACGTGAAAATTGCTTGTCCATGTTCTGTTTTCCTTTCCTGACCGGAGAATACATTTTCTGTGTTTATCGCCCGGTCATTTGTTCCATTTTTTCCGGATAGCGAGCCCCTTGAATGGTGATTTTGGAGGCGGCGTTTTCGATCTCATTCAGATCTTCTTTTGTTAATTGAACCGCTGCTGCTCCGATGTTTTCATCCAGACGGGAAAGCTTCGTGGTGCCGGGTATGGGAACAATCCACGGCTTTTGGGCCAGAAGCCAGGAAAGCGCAATCTGTGCAGGTGTCGCGTTTTTTTGCCGGGCGATTTCGGCCAGCAGATCAACCAAAGCCTGATTGGCCGCAAGCGCCTCCGGCGTGAATCGCGGGAGCGTGGTGCGGAAATCCGAAGGGTCGAAGGTTGTTTTTTCGTCGATCTTTCCTGTGAGAAAGCCTCTGCCCAGCGGACTGTAAGGAACCAGGCCGATGCCGAGTTCTTCCAGGGTGGGCAGCACTTCCTTTTCTGCGGTTCTGGTCCAGAGTGAATATTCGCTCTGGAGGACCGTCAGCGGCTGCTCGGCGTGGGCGCGGCGGATCGTTTGGACACCGGCTTCGGACAGACCGAAGTGCTTCACCTTGCCCTCAGAAATCAGATCTTTCACCGTTCCCGCCACATCTTCGATCGGAATGTTTGGATCAACACGGTGTTGATAGAGCAAATCGATGGTTTCGACCTTAAGCCTTTTGAGCGAGCCTTCGACGGCCTGTCGGATGTGCTCCGCCCGACTGTTCAGGCCGGGCAGCCCTTTCATACCTCTCGGGTCGAGTCCGGGATCCAGATCGAAACCGAACTTGGTGGCAATGACCACCTGGCCGCGAAAAGGTGCAAGTGCTTCGCCTAAGAGCTCTTCATTGGTGAACGGGCCATAGACTTCGGCGGTATCGAAAAAGGTGACCCCGCGCTCAACGGCTTCCCGAAGCAAAGCCTTCATTTCCTTTTTGTCTTTGGGTGGGCCGTAGGAAAAACTCATCCCCATACAACCAAGCCCGAGCGCCGAAACCTCCGGGCCGCTTTTTCCCAATTTACGTTTTTGCATGTCGTCTCTCCTTTATTTTTTTTACTTCCAACTGTTTGCCTTCATTTTGGGAAATATTATAATCCTGAAAGAAAAAAGGTGTTAGTCCGATCCTGTCGATTTCTTGCCCGATCCTCCAAAGACTCCGATAAATATTGTACACGCCTGTGAAGTCTGGTAATATTTGAAACAGGAGGTGCATATGTCAAAACAATCCAATAAAAAGGTATTTGAGGACAGCCGCCTGGAAGATGCCCGTATAAAATTGGGACGGTGTATTGCCCGATGGACCGACCGGGGAGACCTGATGGAGACCCCGATTCCGGGTCTGTCGCTGCATCAGCGCAATGAAACGACTCCGCCGGTGAGTATTATGTATGAACCGCGCATCTGCCTGGTGGCGCAGGGGGCCAAGCGTGTGCACCTGGGAGACGATACATTTGTTTATGACGAGCGGAATTTTTTAATGACGTCTGCCGATCTGCCGACGTTTGTACAGATCATTTCGGCGAGTCGGGAAAAACCCTATCTGGGGCTGGTTTTGAGACTGGATCAGCGAGAGATCGCACAGTTGATGGTCGACAGCAACCTTCCTCTTCCGCGACCGCAGCAGTCCGATCGCGCCATGGCGACAGGCGACGTCACATTACCGCTTATTGCCGCTTTTCAACGGTTGATTGACCTCCTGGATGAACCGGAAAGCATTCCGATTCTGGCGCCGATCATTCAGCGGGAAATATTTTATCGCCTGCTTACGGGTGATCAGGGAACAAGGCTGCGTCAGATGGCGCAGGCGGGCAGTCAGAGTCAACAAATCGCGCGGGCCATCGACTGGCTCAAGAACAATTTTTCGCAGCCGCTGCGCATCGATGATCTCGCCATGCAGGTCAACATGAGCACGTCGACCTTCCATCATCATTTTCGTTCATTAACAGCCATGAGCCCCCTGCAGTACCAGAAATGGCTGCGTCTGAATGAGGCGCGGCGGCTCATGCTGACTGAAAATTCCGATGCGGCCACCGCCGCCTTTGAAGTCGGCTACGAGAGTCCCTCGCAGTTCAGCCGGGAGTACAGCCGCCTATTCGGCGCGCCGCCGTCACGGGATATTTCGAGTTTGCGGCAAACGGCTCAAAGTATGGCGGTCTAAAGGAAAACGATTGATGAATTTGATCGACACCCATTGCCATTTGAACGACCCGGCCTTCGGGGATACGCTGCCTGATGTTATTGAAAGGGCGAAAGCCGCCGGGGTCGGCGCGTTGGTCGTTCCGGCTTATGATATGGACTCGCTGGAACGGACGGCAAAGCTCGCGGCGCTCTATCCCGATAGCATCTATCCCGCTTACGGCCTTCATCCCTGGTTTATCAGTGAACCGGTTGATTTCAATCTCATTCGATCTTACATCGGCCGCAAGGATGCGGTGGCCGCAGGAGAAATCGGGCTGGACTTTTCCCCTGAATGTCCCCCTGCGGAAATCCAGATTCCGGCGTTTATCCGCCAACTGGATATAGCCGCAGAATTCGGTCTGCCGGTGTTGATCCATTGCCGCAAAGCCTACGATCAGTTATACGGCATTCTGAAGACGTATAAAGGTAAAGTCAAAGGCGTGCTTCATTCCTACTCCGGGGGGAAAGACACCGTGGCCCGGTTTATCGAGCTGGGTTTTTATATCGGTTTTTCGGGATCGGTCACGCGCCGCAATGCCCGCAAATATCACCGGACGGCTGAGATTGTTCCCCCGGGCCGCATACTGCTGGAGACGGATGCGCCCTCCATTGCCACCGAAACGACGGTGGCCTCGGCGGTGGAGCCCCGTCATGTGCTGGAGGTTGCGCAAAAGATTGCTGAACTTCGTAATTTACCTCTGGAGGAGATTTGCCGGCTCAGCACGGAAAATGCGTTGAGGCTTTTTAATCGCTTGCCACGGACGCTGGAATAATAATCGAAGCACTACCAGCTCCCCTCCCTCGATGGGAGGGGTTGGGGGAGGGTGAACACCAATGATCCCCCTCCTCTCAGTTCTCGCCTGCCAGGGGCGGGGAAGTTTTTGGAGAAGTATGAGTAACAACATTTTTTTAAGAAGCATCATGTTATACGGCAAAGCGGGGTTTGAGCGGCTGAAGAAGGCGAATGTCGCCGTTGTGGGGATGGGCGGCGTCGGGTCTTATGCGGCGGAAGCACTGGTCCGCGCCGGCGTCGGAGGACTGCGCATCATCGACTGCGATGTCATCAAGGCCACGGACGTCAACCGCCAGTTGCTTGCGTTATCCACCAATATTGAGACGCCGAAAGTCGAGGCCGGCCGCGCGCGTCTGCTCTCGATCAATCCCGGCCTTCGCCTGGATATCCGCCATGCTTTTTTCCATTTTGATACGGCCGACGAACTGATCACAAAGGATCTGAATTATGTCGTGGACGCGATTGACAGCCTCAATCCGAAGGCGGCCCTGATTCAGCACTGCACGGAGCGCAACATAAAAATCATTTCGGCGCTGGGCGCAAGCTGCCGGACGGACCCATCCAAAATTCGTATCGATACGCTGAATAAAACAGAAGTCTGCCCGCTGGCGCGGGCTCTGCGCCGCCACTTCCGCGGCCGGAAGATTGCGGCGGATCCTCCTGTTGTCTATTCGACGGAGTTGCCTGTTTCCGCTTGCGAAGCGGATGATGGTCCGGAAAACAGCGAATCCACAGGCCCGTATGTTCGCGGCCGCAAGCGGCGGGCCCTGCCCAGCATCTCCACTCTGCCGGGAATTATCGGCCTTATGGCCGCCAATTACGTTATTTTTGAAATGCTGAAAGACTGAATTGATGAAAACCGACTTTTTAAAGAGTGAATCATCGCCCGCGAATAACCCGGTGGAGGCCCTATCATCCATTGTCATTAACAATCGGACCATATCGTTTAAAAAGAGCGGCTCCGGCCCGCCCCTTATTGTTTTTCATGGCTGGATCGGCAATGAAGACACCTTCTCTTCCTGTCACGCAGCCTTCGCTCCCTATTACACCGTATACAGACTGGCCTGGCCGGGGTACGGTAAAAGTTCTCCGATTCCGGATTTCTCCATCGGAGATCTTGCCGAGACCGGCAGGCATCTCATTGACGCAACGGGTAATGCCCCTGTTACAATCATTGGCATTTGCCTGGGGGGTATTGCCGCCGTTGAACTGATCCGGCTTTATCCGGCACTGGTGAAGCAACTTGTTCTCATCGAGATGTATGATTATATGCCCTGGTACATGTATCCTCTGCTTGTTCCCGGACTCAATATCTTTCTCTATAAGTTACTTTTTAAAAATGTGGCGGGCCTGGATATCCTCCATCGCCTTTTTACCTTTAAAATGGTCAGACACTCGGAAGCGGTGCGATACATTCGGCAAGCGTTCCTCCGAACGGATGCCAGGGTGGCCACAGATTTTCTGAAGGCCGTTAAACGTTTCCAGGACAGCATGTGCCGTGAGCAATACACGATGGATATTCCAACGATCTATGTGGAGGGTGGGCGGAGTATCCCGCCCATCAGCGCATTTAGGGAAACGGCTCACAAATATTTCAGGAATTTGACGTTTATGCCCATGCCGGAATCCCTGCATTTGCCCGCCATTGAACAACCCGAGCTGTTTTCCGCCAGACTGCTTCATCATCTGGGGAAGGCTCCGTCTGAGTTCTGAACCCGTGTAAAGAAATTGCCGACGTTCTGCATTAGATGGGCGGTGGTGCGGCGGGCGGCATTTTGTAGGCGGAGGTCGTCCGGTTTTCAGCCTGCTCGATCATCGGAAGCAGTTTGGGCGCCATTAGTTTGAGAATCCTGACCGGCAGAGAACTTGTATAATCGTAATCGGCGGCTTCCGGCCCCGGCACCAGGGCCGTGATCGTGCCGAAGAATCGATCTCCGATAAAGAAAGCAAATACGGCGGCGCGGTTGATCACGCGCGATTCAATAACCTGCCCGTTGCGGTCGTAGGTTTCATGCCGGTTATCCCCTGTTCCGGTTTTCCCGCCGATCTTCAGGGGGACGCCGTTTTCTGCAACGAATGCTTTGCGGATCGCCTGTGCGGTTCCTCTTTCCGCCGTGTCGATCAAGGCGTTGCGCACAACGAAAGCAATTTCAGGCGACATCACCCTCTGCCCCTCCACTTCTTTCCGGCGGATCAGTGTTTCATAAGGCGTTTGCGAGGCAAAATGCAGCGCTTCGATTTTGGCAACCGGGTATCGGATTCCCTGATTCAAAACAATTCCGACCAGTTCGGCCAGAGCCGCCGGGCGATCAGCCGAGCTACCGATGGCGGTGGCATAGGAGGGGACCAGCGTCTCGAAGGGATATCCCGTTTTTTTCCAGGAGGCGGAAATGTCCGCAAAAGCATCCACTTCCAGAAGCGTCCGGATGCGGGTATTCTGGCCGCTTTTTTTACCGGTTTTGAAAAGCCATTGATAGATGTCCTGGCGCTGGCTGACGCTTGCCGCGATGACCTCGGCGCGTTTTGCGTCAGGTCGGGCTTTAAGATAGCCAACCAGCCAGAGCTCCAGTGGATGCAGCCGGCTGATGTAGCCCCGGTCCCGAAGATCCCATTTTTCGGGTCCGTAATCCGAATATAATTTTTCAATCTCCTGTTTGGAAAGTGAATGTGCAGGCAGATTCCATCTTAAAAAGGCGGATAAATCATCCACGGAGGCCGCAGGGTCAATAAATCGATAAACGGCCGCCAGACGAACAGGCGACGGATGCGCATCTCCGAGCAGAAGCGTCAGTTGTTCCTCGGATGTCTTTCCCCGGTATTTGTTATAAAAGCGATTGAGAAAAATCCGACCTTCCTGATCGGCAAACCGTTTCAGATATTCCGGCCGGGACGGGGAATTTTCATTTTCCAGAATTCCGGACATGGAACCGGTCTTAAGACAAATCGTGTGATAAACGATATCACGCATCAGTCGTATGAAGACGAGATTGACCGATTTGCGGAAAGCTTCCCCGACAGTCAAAATCTTTTCATTGTCTTCCGAGTCGAAGTTATGAAATTGGTGCTGGCCGCCGCCCGTAAAAAAAATTTCTTCCGGGTCCGCCGGATAGCGACGCTCCATGGCCGCCTGCAACATGGCTAAGACAGACGGATTGTTTACGGCCGCAAGATAATCCAGCGCCCACCGGGTCAGCCGGTCATGCGGGTCGACAAAAACCCTGCGCCGTTTGTCGGGAGTCATTTCCGAATAACGCTCATGCAGGCCGGCAACAAGTTCCAGATAGGTCACAAGCGTTCGCAGTTTTGCCGTCGAACCCAGTTCCATTTTTATGCCTTCGTTGACGTCAAACGGCTGGTCGAAGTTATCGGTTTGAATTCTAAGCAGGTTGGCATTGCCGACGCGCTCGTAAAGCGTGAAACTGTAAATGACGCGCGCCGGGTCGCCGTTGCCCAGCAGGTGATGGCCGTGCAGGCCGGCCGCGGCCGTATATTGCGGTTCACGCAATCGAAGCAGAAAATGATTGACCTTGTTCTGGGTTTCTCCGCTCAATGTGGTTTTCACGGACAAATCCAGACGGTCCAGATTGTAGAGCAGGGGCACGTCTAAAATCGACGACAGTTGACGGCGGATCGTATTGGCGGCTTTGCGATCCACAAATGAAACGGAAGGCAACCCCGGCGGTTGATCGAGAAACCGGAGCTTGACGCTGAGCGCTTTGTCCCGCAGGGCGGGCGGAATAACGCCGGCGTTGCACAGAGCGCGCAGGTGGGCATTTGTATCCGGTTCCAGGGCGTTCCGATTGCTGACGAGATAATAAGAAGGACGGCGCTGGGCGATAAAAAGGCTTAATATCTGTTTGTAGGCTTCGGCTTTTACTTCATCCGGAAGTGTATCTTTATTTCCCAGAAGCGCGTTGACGTTATTGAAATCGACCCCATAGACAACCCATAAAGCGTCGCCGATTCCGTGGACCTCGCCGTATCCCGGAAAAGCGGCAAACGGTACGGAATTGAGATAGTCGACGACCAGGTGGCGGCGCACCGCATGGGTATCGCGGCCCTGGCGGTAGGACCTCAGTGAAGCGGATACAATTTGCTTTAGTTTTTCGACAGCGCCGGTGGTCCGGCCTTCGGGGGAATGACGGAATTTTTCGATCTGCGTAGGCAGGGTGCTTCCGCCCGCAAAGGAATGATCCGGATTGAAAATATGGATGCCCCGATCGAAGAGAGCTTTGGCCAGCCGGTCCCACTCGACCGCCGGATTGCGGTTCGCGTAGCCGGAATCGAGCAATTCTCTGTTTTCAATAAAAAGCAGCGTGTCGACGATCAGAGGGGAGAGAGATTCAAACCGGCCGCAGACCCGCTGCGGATAGCGGGCCTTGAAAAGCTCCCCGCCATCACAGTCAAAAATGGAAAGTCCCGCCTGATTTTTTTCGCGGTAAGCCGGGTTGAGCCCCAGGCCGGTTATCGCGTTAAGGCCCGCAGAGGGACGGGCTTGCGATTCAATATTGTATCCCTGGATGCCCAGGTTTTTAATGAAGCCGGACAGTTTTGTGTAACCCAGACGTTGATCGTAGGGGCCGTCCGCCGGAAACCGAAGAGAATCATTCGGTCCCGGTTGCACCGTGAAGGATAACTGTCCGGCAAGCCATGCAAAAAATCTTGCCTCGAAAAAGGATGTCTTGATTTCCACCGCTGCTATTCCGCTCAGGATGAGAATGATCACCAGGATCAATCGCCTGTGGTTTCGGAGTGCAAGATGTATTTTTTTAACGATCCCTCCGACGGTCGAGATACGATGAGCCCAGAACTGGGAAAAACCGTTTAAACCAGGAAACAGCGGATTTTGCTTTAACTCTTCCATGGTATATCCCTTATGCTTTTCAAGAAAACCGGTTTACTTTAAAGCAACAGAAGGACCCTTTAGAGAAAAGCAGCTTGAAGAAAAGGAACGGCAAGTCAGACAATCAAATGTGCATTATTAATATAAGTAAATGACACGAATTTCGCAACTGATGTTTTAAAAAGTTCAAAATATTATTTCATTGTTCGGAAATTCAAACATTTCAAAGGAGGAAATCCATTGACCGGTCATCGTCTTTGATGTTAGACATTGGCACACATTTTTATCAGAGGAGAATGACATGAAGTCGAAACGAGTAGTAGGAACTGCCTTATCCATATTTGTTTGTTTATTGTTTTTGCAGGGATGCACATCCTCGATTGTCGATATATTTCGCTGGCTGGAGAGAAACAAAACCGGTGTGACGGAAAAATCCGTTCAGGCGGGTGATCACAAGATCTCTTACCTGGAGGGCGGAAAAGGTGAAACGATCATCCTGCTGCACGGATTTGGAGATCAGAAAGACAGTTGGGTGAAGTTCGCCCGACCGCTTACCAAAAACTATCATGTCATCATTCCCGATTTACCCGGTTTCGGAGAAAGCTCAAAAATTCCGGCGCAGAGTTACGACATGAATACACAACTTACCCGCGTGGCCGCCTTTATCGATAAAGCCGGTGTCGGCAAGTATCATGTGGTTGGCAATTCCATGGGAGGCCTTTTAGCCGGTCTTCTGGCAGCTTCATATCCCGATCGTGTATTAAGCCTGGCGCTTCTGGATGCTTACGGCATTGCCAACCGGGAAAAAAGCGAACTCGTCAAAGTGCTCGAAAAAGGCGTCAATCCGCTGATTGTCGAAAAGCCGGAAGATTACGACCGGCTGCTGAACTTTGTGTTTGCCAAGCCGCCGTCCATTCCGGGACCGATTAAAAAGTATCTGGCTGCCAGGAGTCAGGAAAGTGCGGAATTCAATAAGAAAGTATTCAATGAAGCCAATGGTGAAAAGCTTCTGGAAGAAAAAATGGCCGGCATCAAAGCCAGAACTCTAGTGATTTGGGGCGATACGGATCGCGTATTCCCGGTCTCCAGCGCCCGCGCCATCGAACAGGGAATTCCCGGCTCCAAAGTAGTGATCATGAAAGACTGCGGCCATGTGCCGATGACGGAAAGACCGGAAGAAGCGTCTTCATATTACCTGAGCTTCCTTACCGGAAATTAAAAGGCTTCAGGATCGGTAAGCCCCCTGCGCCTCCGGAGATGTCAAAACGCTTATGCAGATTTATCGCCATGAATTGATTGTGCCCGAAGAAGCGGAAGACCAAAACGGTCATGTCAACAATGTCGAATACCTGCGCTGGATGCAGGATGCGGCGGTAAAGCATTCGGAATCCGTCGGGTGCACCGCCGCGACTGCCGCCTGCGGGGCGACGTGGGTCGTCCGCACACATCAGATTGAATATTTCAAGCCCGCCTTCGCCGGAGACCATGTGGTCGTAGTGACCTGGGTCTCTGATTTTCGCCGCGTCCAGTCGCTGCGCAAGTTTCGCATTGTCCGTCCCGCCGATCGCGCCCTGCTGGCCTCGGGCCAGACGGACTGGGTCTTTGTCGACGCGCAGAAAGGCACTTTGCGTTCTATTCCCAAAGACATCAAAAACACATTTGAACTGCTGCCGCCCGATCAGGAAGCGGGAGTTTCGTGGTTCTGACCGGTAAAGCAGTTTGATTTTCAGAATATTTATGCTAGAAGAACACGGTACATACTTGTTATTGCATTGATGTAGCAGCAGCTCTCATTTGAATGGAATGAACTCCGGCGGAGGATGAGGCGGTATGATGCAGAAGATTGCGGTACAAACACGTGTTCCATTTGACGACCAGGCTAACGATCTCTCGGTAAGTTATCAACGGGTTCAGGAAGAACTCCGGCAGGCCGGGATCGATCAGGAAAAAATCCAGACCGATCTGGAACATGCCATCGAGCGGGCCAACGCCATGGCGATGAAAGCCGAAATCGCCAATATCGAACTCAATCAGATTATCAACACATCCATCGAAGGCATGCTCCTGGTCTATGAAGACTTCACAATCAAAAGAATCAACGCCTCTCTTTTGCGCTTCCTGAACATTGATGAAACGGAGGCCGTCGGCAAAAAATGCCATGACGTGATGACATCCTCCTGGTGCAGCACGCCAAATTGTCCTTTGACCAGGTTGCTGGCCGGTCATGATGCTTTCGAAATGGACATCAAACGCAGGCGCAGGGACGACGCCGATGTTCCCTTTATTTTTTCCGCAACGCCTTTCCGCGGAATCGACGGGTCCGTCATCGGCATGGTGGCGCACTTCAAAGACATCACCGAACGAAAATATGCAGAAAATATGCTTAAAGAAGCCAACCAGCGTCTGGAGCGCCTGTCGGCAAGCGACGGTCTGACCCAGGTCGCCAACCGCCGTTGCTTTGACCAGACACTGACAAGGGAATGGAACCGGCTGCGACGCATGCAGGAACCTCTGTCGTTGATTATGTGCGATGTCGACTTCTTTAAGCTTTTCAATGACACGTACGGCCATCAGGGAGGCGATGATTGCCTCAAAGCGGTGGCCGGGGCCTTGAGTGCGACGGCCAACCGCGGCGGCGATTGTATCGCGCGGTATGGCGGAGAGGAGTTTGCCGTTATTTTGCCTTCAACGCCGGCAGATGGCGCTTTGTACGTTGCGGAAAACATACGCCAGGCCGTGGAAAGGCTGGCGATTGCGCACGCGAAATCACAGGCTGCGCCATATGTGACGCTGAGTCTGGGAGTCGCCACGGCTGTTCCGTCCGAAACAGGCGGGCCGGAGCAACTGATCAAATGCGCGGATACGGCTCTATATACAGCCAAGTCTTCGGGGCGAAACCGCGCCGTGCTCTGGGATCGACGCGATAACCCGGAATACGTTAAGACCCGTTTGGCGGATATACCGGCTAATAAGGAAATTTTGAATTTGATTGACATGGAGTTCATGAAAGAATGAAACATGAAGTGTCTGTGGAAGACGGCATTGTTCTGGCTGTCTTATCCGGTCCCATCAGCCCCGAGGGTTATGTGGCGGTGGCGCGCGATATTATGAAGTTGCCGGGATGGAACCCGGGCATGAGAGTATTGATTGATTATACGTATCTGGATTTGAAAAAAGAAATGGGGGCGGATGCTCCCACCTATGCCGAGGCGCTCGCTCCCTTGCGCAAAGCCATGGGTCGTACCCGCGTGGCCTGTGTTAACAACCGGTCTGTGGAATTCGGACTGGGCCGGATGTTTCAGGTTTTTGTGCAGGAATTGACGGATCTGGAAGTGGGGATTTTTTATACCTTCGAAGAGGCCATGAACTGGCTTACGGGGCCGGATCGAACCCCTTAAATTTTGAAGACCCGCTGAAGAATTTTAAGTATTCGTCAAAAGTTATCGATAAAATTGCCGATATTCTTTCTGAGGCTATGTTGTGGCTCAGGCAATTCTCCATGGAGATTCCGCTTGACACGCAATGCCATAACCCCTATAAGCCGCCTGAATATTTTGTGACAGCACGTTCCACCTCTGTAATTTCCACTCTCCTGTGCGTCAACCAAGGGGAAAGTTTTAACTGAAGTATTTAACAATTGAACAACGATTTAGCGTGACCGGAGGTATGTATGTTTACATTCAGCACGGATGTGAGTTCTATTTTGGTGTGGCTGGTCTGGATTGCGGCGTTTTGTGCCCTGTTCGGATTGAATGAGGTCGGCCGCAGAATGAAATGGGCGGGTTTTGCCCTCTTTGTCATTTTGCCGAGTTTCCTGACCGTTTTGTGGCTTACCGCCTTGAAAGACACGGCTTACATGGACTGGTTCCATGTGGCCAAGGTTTATTCGTCGACCGCCGGCTGTATCGGTTTCTGGTTGATCCGGCATCTTCGCGGCAAAAGAAAAGACGGCACGGAGTGGAAGTTGAGCGACAAGAAGTGGGCGCTTTGCTTTCCGCCTTTGATCCTCGCCATCAACATCATTGAAGCCGTTCTGCGAGACTTTCAGGTAGGTATGACTTACACGGTTCCTTCCATCGAATTCATGCACAATCAGATCCAATACTACATCGGCGGGTCCTGGAATTACATGAACGGAATCGCCGGCATTTTAAACACCATCACCATTACCGGCTGGTTTGGCATCTGCATACGCAAGGTGACTGAGAAAGACGGCAGCAAGGATATGCTCTGGCCGGATATGCTCTGGTTCTGGATTATCGCCTACGACCTGTGGAATTTCGCTTACACTTATAACTGCCTGCCCGGCCATTCGTGGTACAGCGGATTTGCGCTTCTGGCGGCGCCGACGCTATGCGCCTTTACCGTGGGCAAAGGCGCCTGGCTGCAGCACCGCGCGCAGACGCTGGCGTTGTGGTGCATGTTCGCCCAGACGTTTCCTTCCTTCATTGACGAGGGGCCGTTTGCCGTGCAGTCCACCGCCAGTGCGGCTATTGTGGCGGCCTCCAAAGGCATGGCGCTTACCAAAGAAGGTATTTACCCGGTGGCCAATGCCGCCCCCGATACGACCGCTTTGTTTGTGGTTAGCCTCCTTGCGTTGCTCTCCAACATCGCCGTGTTCATCTACATGATTTACAAAGTCGTCAAGACCAAACGCAATCCCTATACAGCCGAACTCTTCACCGATCTGGGTCAGTACAAGAAAATTAAAGCGATGGCGGAGTAAGCGCGGATGGATGCCTATAAAATTATCGAAATCAAGCAAAGCGTCTTTGAAGACAACAACCGCCAGGCGGATTTGCTTCGTCTGGAGCTGAAAAAAGGCCGGACCTTTTTGCTCAATCTGATGTCTTCGCCCGGCTCTGGCAAAACATCGATCATTTTGCGCACGCTCGAAGCGCTGAAAGATGAACTATACATCGGCGTCATGGAGGCGGATATCGACTCGGATGTCGATGCGCAGGCGGTGTCACAGACAGGGACGAAAGTCATTCAACTGCATACGGGCGGCATGTGCCACCTCGATGCGGACATGACCCGGCAGGGCCTGTCGGGTCTGGGTGTCGAAGGCCTGGACATGATCATTCTGGAAAATGTCGGAAATCTGGTATGCCCGGCGGAGTTCGACACCGGCGCGTCGAAAAACGCGATGATTTTGAGCGTTCCGGAGGGAGACGATAAACCCCTCAAATACCCTCTGATGTTTTCTATCGTCGACGTTTTGCTGATTAATAAAATAGACGCGCTGGGTTTCGGCCTTTTCAATTTTGATCTGGAGAAGGTGGCCGAGCGCGCAAAAAGAATAAACCCGAAGATCCGGGTGATTCCCGTGTCCGCGAAGACAGGCGAAGGAATAAGCGAGTGGGCCGATTGGATTCGCGCTGAAGTTCGGAAATGGAATGGTAAGTAATTTTAAAACAGTCTGATAAAAGGAAAGCACATGGCAGTAAAAGAAAAAGTGTTGGATTTTGCCAACAAGGTCAGCAAGAAAAAACGCGGCGCGAAAGACGCCATCAAGCCGGAAGATCCGGAGTACCGGATTCTGGAGCCGGTGGTCAGCGATGAAATGGCGGAAGTGGCGCTGGGCATGGAGTTTCGCATTCCGCTAAGCGCTTCGGAGGTTGCCGCAAAAGTCGGCAAACCGGTCGAGAAAACGGCAATGATTCTGGAAGAGCTGGCGGATCTCGGCGTTTGTTTCGTCAATAAAATAGATGGCGTCGACAAGTACTGGTATGACACCTGGATTCCGGGCATCATGGAAATGATGGTCAACAAAATAGAAAACGTCCGCAAGTATCCGCAGATTGCCGAGGCTATGGAAGCCTACGGGCGGGTGCGGGGGCCGCTCACGGCGGGAATTTTCCCTGTCGGTATGGGCCTGATGCGGGTGATTCCCATTGAAAAAGCCATCTCCGGCGAAACCCGCAGAGCCTCTTATGAAGAGGTCTCCAGATATTTAAACGAAAATACGCTCTTCACGGTCTCCAACTGTTCCTGCCGCACCACGCGGGAAGTCATGGGAGAAGGCTGCGGCCACCTGAAGGAAGACATGTGCATCCAGATGGGGCATGCCGCGGAATACTACATCCGCACCCGCCGGGGCCGCCAGATCACCCGGGAGGAAGCGTTTGAAATCATCAAACGGGCTGAAGAAAACGGCCTGATGCATCAGATTCCCAACACTGACGGTCCGGGAAAAACGCATGCCATCTGCAACTGCTGCGGCTGCGGCTGCCTGTCGCTTCGAACCGCCGAGATGTTCTATAACACCGATATGGTGCGCTCCAATTACATCGCGCAGGTGGATAAAGACAAATGCGTCGCCTGCGGCGAATGCGTGGAAAACTGCCCCGTCAACGCCCTGCGTCTGGGGCAGAAGATCTGCACCAAAGAGCCTCTGCCTGTGCCAAAGAAAAGGGAGCTACCTCAGGATACGGAGTGGGGGCCGGAGAAATGGAATCCCGATTACCGCATCAACCGGCAGGTGGTGGTTGACACCGGCACGAGCCCCTGCAAATCGGAATGTCCGGCACACATCGGCATTCAGGGGTATATCAAGCTGGCGTCGCAGGGAAAATATCGGGACGCTCTGGAACTCATTAAAAACGAAAACCCGTTTCCGGCGGTCTGCGGGCGCGTCTGCCCGAGGTATTGCGAGTCCGCCTGCACCCGGGCCGACATTGATGATCCCATTGCTATTGATGACATTAAAAAATTTATCGCAGAGCAGGATCTGAAGGCCGAGCACCGTTTTGTTCCCGGGCTGCGGCATTCGTACTGCAAAAAGATAGCTGTCATCGGCGCCGGTCCCGCCGGTCTTTCCTGTGCCTACTACCTGGCGGTTGACGGTTACAAGGTCACGGTGTTCGAAAAACAAAAGGCGCTGGGCGGCATGCTGACGCTGGGCATTCCCTCCTTCCGTCTCGAAAAAGACGTCGTCAATGCGGAAATCGACATCCTCAAAGAACTGGGCGTTGATTTCCAAACGGGCGTCGAAGTCGGCAAGGATGTCCGCCTTCAGGAGTTAAGAAATCAGGGATTTAAAGCTTTCTATCTGGCCATCGGCGCTCAGGCGGGAAGGAAACTCGGCATCGAAGGCGAAGAGGCCGAAGGCGTCATCACCGGCGTGGATTTTCTGCGCAATGTCAATCTGGGCGAAAGCGTACGCCTCAACGGAACTGTTCTGGTCATCGGCGGCGGCAATGTGGCCATTGACGTCGCCCGGGCCGCGACGAGGGTCGGCGCGGCTAAAGTCGATATGTACTGTCTGGAAAATCGCCGGGAGATGCCGGCCCTTCCCGAAGAAATCGAAGAAGCGACCGGGGAAGGCATTGCCATTAAAAACTCCTGGGGCCCCAGGCGGTTTCTGACGGAAAACGGACGCGTCACAGGTGTGGAATTCAAGCGGTGCGTCTCCGTCTTTGATGAAAGCAAACGGTTCAACCCGAAGTATGATGAAATCGAAACGATGACCGTCAAGGCGGATTACGTTCTGACGTCCGTCGGCCAGGCAATGGACTGGGGCAACCTGATTGCCGGCAGCAAAATAGAGCTCAATCCCAACCGGACTCTCAAGGCCGACCCGGAAACCTACCAGACCGGGGAGCCGGACGTCTTTGCCGGAGGCGACGCCTTAACCGGACCGAAATTCGCCATCGACGCTATCGCGATGGGTAAGGAAGGCGCCATTTCCATCCACCGTTTTGTGCAGCCCGGCCAGAGCCTGGTGATGGGCCGGACCAAGAGAGCCTACAAGGCGTTTGATAAAGCCAATGTCGATCTGGAAGGGTACGACCGCCTGCCGCGGCAGCAGGCCTGTTCCGAAGACGCGCATGCCTGCAAAGAGACGTTCAAGGATCTGCGCGGCACGTTGACGGAAGAGCAGGTCCGCAGGGAAACGGAGCGCTGCCTGAGTTGCGGCGCGACGATTGTCGACGAGGACCTGTGCGTGGGCTGCGGCATGTGTACCACCAAATGCAAGTTTGAAGCAATCACGCTCGTCCGGAAATATGACGCTGAAAATATTGAGTTCAGCAAACTGAAACCCGTGATTATCCGGAGCGCATTGAAACGGAAGCTGAAGATTGTCGCCAAAAAACCTTTAAAACTGGTGCAATCTCTCTTTTCCGGAGGAAAAAGTTCTTAATGGTCTCATAATAGTCTTCAGTCGTCTTCCCGGCGAAAGCCGGTGCGACTAATACATATTCAGTCATGAGGCGATTAAAAAATGAACAGATGACAGGAGACTTTTGTAATGATGAAAAGCGCTCGATACAGAAGAGCAGACCGGGAGGTACGTCGTCTCCCGGTCTTTAACGTCATCACGAAAGGCGCATCCCCTTGCATGAATTAGGCATCGTCATTGATATCGTAAAGACTGTGGAAGAGTTCGCAAAAAACAATGCTCTGACCAAAATCGATATGCTGGTTCTCCAGATCGGCGAGCTTTCTTCGATTATTCCCAAATACATTGAAGACTGTTACCCGGCGGCTGTCGACGGCACGCTGCTTTCGGAGGCAAAGCTGAAAATCGAAATCCTGCCGGGCAATGCGATGTGCAAAAACTGCAAGAAAGTTTTCAACATTCTCGCCCATCAAAGTCTGTGCCCGACCTGCGGTAATAAAGATTGGGAGCTTCTGGGCGGCAAAGAATTTATGATCAAGGAAATCGTCGCTTGCTGAACCGGCGCGAAGACCTGTGTATCATTGGGCATTTATCATGTGTAATAATCCGCCTTTACTTTATTTTGTAATACACATATGCTGCATCCGATATCCGGCGGTTGAACTGCGCCGATAGGTTGCATCGGCCATTAAATCAAGCGGAATCTGTTGGATTGATGTGTGGAAAGGGCGCTTGATGTTTAAAAACAATCGATATTTCTTTGCGGAAAAATTTCAAAACATTTTTTATTACCTGATCCGCGCCTACAGTTGGACCTTCCGGCTGCGCGTCGAGAATGAAAAGCCCTGGCTTGATTACCTGCAAGGCGGCGGAAAAATTCTTCTGTGCGTCTGGCATCAGCAGTTTTTTTCAGCCGTTCGCTATTTCAAGAAATACGGCCCCTATCATCCGGGTTTGATGATCAGTCAGAGCAAAGACGGCGACGTCATCGCCCGCATCGCCGAGAAGACCGGCTGGCATACCGTGCGCGGCTCCTCGTCAAAAGACGGAGGCCCTGCGTTGAAAGGCATGATCGATCACCTGACACAATACGGATTTGCCGGTCACATCCTGGACGGGCCGCGAGGACCGGCCGGCGTCGTTAAAGCCGGCGTGATTCGTCTTGCCAGGGCCACCGGGGCCTTGGTCGTTCCCATTTTTGTGTCCGCGGACAGGGCTTGGTATTTTAAAAGCTGGGACCGTTTCATGCTGCCCAAACCCTTTGCCCGTGTGACCTTGAGCTATGGCAAGATGCTGGATCTGACCTCCGGAACCAGTGAAGAGGACTTCGAAGTCCAGCGGGCCAGGCTTCAGGAAATCATGCTGCCGGGGCTGCATACGTGATTGTGATTTAATTCATCAGGCTGTGGATGGGCGCCGGAATCAGCCCGCCGCGGCGGATGAAAGGATTGCCCGCCTGCGCGTTGTTGACGGGCATAATGACGGATTTTCCCAAAAGGCCGCCGAAGCTCGCCTGTTCACCCGCTTTTTTCCCCGGCACCGGAATGATGCGGGCCGCCGTGGTTTTCTTATTGATAACCCCGATCGCCATTTCATCGGCGATGATGGCGGCAAGCGTTTCGGCGCTCACGTCGCCGGGCACGGCCACCATGTCCAGTCCCACCGAGCAGACGCTGGTCATGGCCTCCAGCTTTTCCAGAGACAGATAACCTTTTTCGGCCGCCTGCGCGATATTCAGGTCTTCGCTCACCGGAATGAAAGCTCCGCTTAAGCCTCCCACGTTCGAGCTGGCAAAGGCCCCGCCTTTTTTGACCGCATCGTTGAGCATGGCCAGCGCGACAGTCGATCCGGGAACGCCGATGCTGAAAAGTCCCAGGCTCTGAAAGATTTCGCCGACGCTGTCGCCCACGTTGGGCGTGGGAGCCAGAGACAAATCCACCACGCCGAAAGGAATGCCTAAAATCCGGGCCACCTCTCGTCCGATGAGTTCGCCCGCCCGCGTCACCTTGTAGGCTGTGTACTTGATTAATTCCGTAATGCGGCCCAGATCCGCATCCGGCTCATCCGCCAACAGCCGGTCGATGGCCTTTTTGACCACACCGGGGCCGCTCACACCCACGTTGATGACGCGATCGCGCTCCCCCACGCCCAGATAAGCGCCCGCCATAAAAGGCACATCCTCCGGGATGTTGGCAAAAACGCAAAGCTTCGCGCAGGCAATGCCGTCGCGGTCGGCGGTGAGTTCCGAGGCCTCTTTGATCTTTTGGCCCATCAGTAGCACCGCATCCATATTGATCCCGGCGCGGGTGGTGGCCACGTTGATCGAGGCGCAGACCCGTTCGGTTGTGGAAAGGGCCCGCGGCAGCGCTTCGATCAGCGCCCGGTCTCCGCGGGCCATGCCTTTTTCCACCAGCGCGGAAAAACCGCCCAGGAAATCCACATTGATGGCCCGGGCGGCCCGATCCAGCGTTCGGGCAATCGAAACCATTTCATCCGGGCCGAAAGGGGCAGCCGCCACGGCTATGGGACTGACCGAAATGCGCTTGTTGACCACCGGAATACCGTACTTTTCTCCCACCGAATCACAGACTGCCACCAGGTTTTCGGCCGTGGTCGTGATGCGGTCGTAAATTTTATCCTGAAATCGTTTTAGATCGTCGCTGGCGCAGTCGAGCAGATTAATCCCCAGCGTAACGGTGCGCAAATCCAGATGCTCGCTTTTGAGCATTTCCAGAACCGAAAGAATTTCTCCATGGCTGAACATTGTGTGCCTCCTACAGGATCCTGTTCATGGCTTCAAAAATGTTTCTGTGCTGGATGGTAATTTCCAGATTCAGCTCCTGCGCCCTGTCCGACAGAGCTTTGCGCAGTTTTTTCTGATCGGTGGAAAGCGGAATATCCACTTCGTAAATCATCGTATTGTTGCCCGGTTCATCCCCACCCCGGAACACCGCGCGCAACTGCCCGACATTGACCCCAAAGGCTGCAAAGATAGCGGTAATGCCGGCGACAAGCCCCTTGCGGTCCGGTCCGCGCGTGACGATCACATAAGGTTCGGACTCGGGTATTTCACCTGCGGGTGTCGTCTTTGCAATTTCGCGGACATGGAAGAAGAGATCAAAGGACGTACCGGCTTCAAGAGCTTGACTCAGTTGATCGGGCGATAACCCTTCCGGACCGTTGACAATGAAGAAGCAGGAAAACTGATTTTGCAAGATGGTCTGACTGACTTCTTCAATGTTGTACTCCTGCTCATAAAGCACTTTCGTGACCGCGGCAATAATGCCGGGCCGGTCTTCTCCCAGAACCGTAATCATGAATTTTTTCATTAATCTCAATACCTGATTTTTTAAGTTCGGTCACTTCATTGACCTTATTCAAATCGCCGGCAATCCTTTTCCTGATCATCCTTTGCCGCTCTTGGGCTTTCGCTTCACTGCCAGAAGCTGCATGACATCGTTTACAACTCTGTCGGTATCGACGGCCAGAAGCAGCCATTTTCCGTCATGATAGGTTGTCGCCGCGTCGTATTGCTTCCGGGTAATTGCAGACAGTTGGTTTTTGATGGCTTCCACTCCGGTCCGTTCTTCTGCGCCAAAAACGATCAGCAGGGCAAAACGATTTTTCTCGGGGATGAAGGTGCAAAATGATTTACTTTTTTTATACCTCAGCGACCAGCCGTGTTTTTTGCCGCTGAAAAGCCACTGAGGCGTAAAGACGTTTGGATAGTGCTCTTCGATCAACCGGGTCATGCGTTTCCAGTATGCATAAGCCTCTCCGCCGATCCAGACGGCAATCGCGGCATCGCCGGGCGGATTTCCGGATTCCGTCATGCGAGCTGTCGATTCGTCCATGGTTCCCTCCTGCACAATATGGGGTGCAAGTCTCTCAAAGGATTTTACTCGTCACTTTTTACCGCCATGCTTCCAGCGCTTGCTCAAGATGATCCGTGCATCCCGAATGCGCGGTGCAAATCCGGCTGAGATTGGCAAGCCCGGCTATTTTCCGGATCGATGCCGCATCCATCGCCATATCCTCCGTAAATATTTTGACCATCGGCTGCACCCGGCCTTTGACGATGATGCACAAATCCCCCGTGAATAAAGAGTCGCCCGCCCGGAAACTCATGGAGCCTTGTGTGTGCCCTGGTGTGGCAATGGCGTAAACGGTGAGGCCGCCGACCTCGATGGAATCGCCGCCGGACAAGACGCTGTAATTCGAAACGGGAAGCTTGTTTTGATGGCCCATTCCCAGAAAATGGCGGTGCGATTTGTCTTTTGTGAGCGGAACTTCATCGCGAGAGAGATAAACCCGGGCGGACGGAAAAGCCGGCAAGCCGTCCACATGATCCGCGTCGGAATGCGTCAGAAATACAGCCTTGACCAAGAGAGGATCAATCGCCAGAGATTTGCATCCTCTGACAATTTTGTCCGGATCATCCCCGGCATCGAACGCGACGAATCCGCTGCCTGTTTTGACAAGATAGATGTTGCAGATGCTGCCTCTGACCACGAACAGAGAATCCGATAATTTTGCCGTTTCAGCAGGATGCATCTCGCGCACCTGATAATAGAACCATCCCAGGAAACCGCCGACGGATAAGATCAGGATGACGATGGTAAAAACGAATATTCTGACGACTTTTTTCTTCATGGCCGGACTCCTTTTAAAACTCATGGAATGGCTGAAAATATTTTGCTGGTTCAATCTTGCAGATTGAACCTTTACGTTTCAGTGTTTATAGCAAGATCAAATGAATGGTTCAATCACAATGATTGAATTGGCAGGATCATATTATGCGTTTATTGATCTATATCCATTCAAACGTTTCAATGGAAATATCACTTTTAACATCACCCGTGTTGGACACACCCTCCGGTTCAATAAGAATAGCTCTATAGCCATTTTCAGAAGAGGGCTTATGCTCGACCCCTCTGGGAATAACTATCATTTCACCGGCGCGCACTTCCACTGTCCGATCACGAAAGCTCATGACCAGCGTGCCTTCCATGATGATGAAGGTTTCGTCTGTTTCCGGATGGCTGTGCCAGATGAAGTCGCCTTTGAATTTTACGATTTTGAAATCGTAGTTGTTCATCCTGGCGACTATGCGAACAGCATAGTCACCGGCCGGTAACTTTCCGAACTTTTCCGAAAGGTTGATTTTATCGATGTTCATGCTGCATCCTCCTTGCATAAGAATGACAACACTCGGAGCATAGCAATCGGGTGGATTGATTTTGCTGTGACGTTTTTCAAGCTATGCCTGTTACGGTGCTGCGCCGTTCCACCAGAATAACATCCCGCCAGGTTCCGGCAAGATGACCATATGTCATTTTGCCGATCTTCTCACGTCGTCCGACTTCTTTGAAACCATACTTTTTCACGAGGTGGAGACTCGGTATATTTTCCGGGAAGATGCCTCCCTGCAGCGTCCACAGCCCCGCTTTTTCCGTTGAGTCTATCATTGCTTTCAGCAGGGCCGCCCCGATGCCCTTGCCTCTATGTGCGGACGTCACGTAAAGGCTGAGTTCCGCGACGCCTGCGTATACGCAGCGGGATGAAACGGGGCTGAGTGCAGCCCATGCCAGAATATCATCATCTTGCTTGAGCACCAATCGATGTTCCCGTAAGTGAGCGGCATCCCACTTATCCCAATCGGGAGCATCTGCTTCAAAGGTAGAATGGCCCGAGCCAATACCTTCGAGATAAATGGCACGGACCCGCGGCCAGTCCTCCGGTTTCAAGATGTCTATTACATATTCCATTTTTTTGCCTGCTCAATCGAGGTAGATCGGCCGGTTTCCTGACAGACCATTCCAAGTCCTCGGTGTAAACTAAAGGAAATTTTAGCTGGTTCAATCTTGCAGATTGAACCTTTACGTATCAGGTTTATAGCAAGATCAAACCGCTGGTTCAACCAGAATGATTAAACCAGCGGAAAATGTCTGAAGGGAAGATTGCTGAAACAAGAACTCAAGAAAACAATCATGTTTGGAAATCAAAGGTGATGACTGGAAAATGCGTAGGGAACGGTTTCAATAACCTGTAGGTCACGCGACCGTTCCCTACGAGGTTGTTATGTTACCATTGATCCGAAAATGGAATAACGACCGCAAGGTCCGAAACAAAAGTCCTTCTTACCCACTGATGAATGCGGTCAGCCGTGTGATGTGGTCTTTCATGCTGGCGGCCTGGCCGCTTAATTGTTGCGAAGATGCGGCCACCTCCTCTGTGCTGGCGGCATTGCGCTGAATCACGCTTTCAATGTCCGTCAGCGCTTTGTTGATCTGACCAATCCCGTCGGCCTGCTCTTTGGATGCGGCCTCAATGTCGTCAATCAACGCGGCAATCCGCAGAAACAAATCGCGGTGCGTGATGAAAGCTTCTTTCGTGGAGTTGGTCAGAGAGGTTCCTCGTTTGACGGCGTTGATGGATTCTTCGATCATCGCGCTGGTGTTTTTTGCCGCCTCTGCGGCCCGCACGGCCAGATTGCGCACTTCCTGGGCGACAACGGAAAATCCGGCACCCGCTTCACCGGCACGGGCCGCTTCCACAGCGGCATTAAGCGCCAACAGGTTGGTTTGAAATGAGATGTCTTCTATCGCCTTGATGATTTTACTGATGCCGATGCTGGTTTCACTGATCCCCGCTACTGCATCGATCAACAAATCCAGTTCTTCGTCCGCCTTCTTGATGATTTCCTTGGCTTGACCAATGATGATTCGCGTGCTGTCCGTATTTTCAACGTTCTTGCCGGTCATTGTCGAAAGCCGGGAAAGCGATGCGGTGGTCTGCTGAATGGCCGATGCCTGCTCAGCGGCTCCCTGCGCTAGATTCTGGCTGGTTTTAGCCACCTCGCCTGCGGCGGCATTCACCTGGCCGGACCCTTCCGTCAGGCCTTCAATGACCTGATTGACGGGCCGGGTGATCAGCCGGGTGATCAAAAAAGCCATGCCTATTCCCAGACAGATGGACAGCAGAGCGCCGGTTAACAGCAGGATGTGCGAGCGTCGGCTCTGAGTACTCATCTGTTCGAACAGTGTATTGCGTATGTCCAGACAATGTTTTTCCACCGCCCGTCCCGACGTCATGAGATCCTTATCGATCGCTTTCAACTGCGCCGCTTTTTCTTCTTTTCCGACGGCCTCATTTTTTTGGAGGGCAAAAAGTTGAAGAACTTTATTTTCATAGGCGGCTGTAGCCGTGAGGATATCCTCCAGGTTTTTGATGGTGCCGGGATCATCGCTTTTTTGCTTTAATTTTGTTGCGGAATCCTTCAGGGATGAAATGGCCTTCTGTGTTCTGTCCGCATATTCCTGCTCGCCGCGGATGATATAATTTTTTTCATGCCGCCTGGCTTCCAGTAGAAATCGCAGGATGAGTTGCGTTGAATCGGCGGATTCCGCCTTTTCGGAAAGAGACGACATTCCCCGCCAGCCGACAATAGCGACGACGATGGTCATCAATAATACCGATAAAAACCCCAGAGTTATCTTGGTTCCGAGCTTCATCAGACGACCTCCCTGATTTCAATCATCAAAGAAACATTTAATAATACTGTATGATTTTAAAGGATAGTCAGTGAATTGGAACCGCTGATCAACAGGATGTCGGGTGCACAGACTGACCACAACATAATTCTTATCGGTTGAAATGCCATATACTTGAAAATAGGTCTGTGTAGCGCCGGTATTTCTTGCAGGGTTCGACCATTTATCGCTGCCTGTAAAGCCGGTGTATTCGAAGTGAGTGCATAGCCGGATAAGAGGGCAAAGCCTGAATTCCGGGAGATCAAACTCAGATCAGCGTACGGAGTTTGCCGACGCCCGCGTAGGCAAAGTAAACGGCAAAGGCGACCAAAAAGACGGCCAGAGTTCCGATCAGGCCGCGGTAGAGGCGGTCCGTCAGGAAGTGACGGCCTCCCGCAACGGCTGCCGAGATGAAGGAATACCAGGCCAGATCGGCCAAAATATGGCCGGCAAAGAAAAACGCGACGCCCCAGAAACCGAACTGCTGCGAATAGAGAATATAGCCCAGCCCGATGGTGGCCCACCAGATGATCCAGTAGGGATTGGCGACGCTCATCAAAATGCCGCTGAGGACGGGATGATTGCCGCGCTCGGGGCCTGCCTCCCAGGTGAGTGTAAGCGTCGAAAGCGACCGGAACATGCCCAGGGCCATCCACAGTAAAATGACGGAGCCGCCCAGGGCGCAAAACACAAACACGACCGGCAGCCGCAATATCGGCGCCAGCCCCAGAAGGAGCGCGGCGACCAGCGCCAGTTCCAATATGGCGTGGCCGCCGATCAGAAGCGGTCCCGCCCGGAAGCCGCGCCTTGAGCTTTCGCTGATGGTGGCGGTTAAAAGCGGCCCAGGCATGAGCGCTCCGGAGAGCGCAATCAGGAAAGAGGATGCGAAAATGGTGGCAAGCGTGGAAAGCATGATTTTATTTTTTGACCATTCCCGCTGCGATCTGTCTGGCCCGGCCAAACTCCGGCGTATTTTTGACGGCTTTCCGATCGGGGCTTGCGGCCGCCAGTTCCTTCATCTGCTGCACGCGTTCTTCGCTTGGCGGGTGCGTGCTCATCGCGTCGGAAAGGCTTTTCACAACGCCTCCGCCGCTTTTACCTGACTTCTTTTCGACTTCAAGAAGTTTTTCGTAAAACCGTCCGACTTCGTTTCTGTCGTAACCGGCAGCAACGGAATATCGAAATCCCAGCCGGTCCGCTTCCATTTCGTCTTCGCGGGAATTGACCAAAAAAGTGTATCGCTGGGCTAGCAATCCACCACCGGCACCGACGACCCCCCCGATGGCCGCCGCTTTGGCCAGGCAGGCCGCGTCTCCTTTGTCGCAAAGCAGCAGGCCCACGCCCAGGCCGGCGACTGCGCCGACCGCCGCGCCGCCTGCGGCGTACAGCCAGGTTTTGTTTTGCGCCTTTTCCATGGCATACATTCTTTCCGCCGAATGGCGGGCGACCACATGGCCGACTTCATGGGAGATGACACCGGCCAGCTCGGCCTCGGTGTCCGCCATAACGATCAGCGGCGCGGTGATAAAAACGGTTCCGGCGGGCATGGCAAAGGCGTTGACGTCCACTACGTCGACGACGGTAAAGGTGTAATGGTAGGGATTGCCCTCCAGTTTGTTGGCGCGGACAATTTTGGCTCCCAGGTCGGAGACATATTTCTGAATCTCCCTGTTCTGGGCGGGCGGATAATCCTTTTGCATTTTCGGCAGCGCTTCTTTGGTCAGGCGCTCTTCGTCGGCAACGGTCAGGTTGGTTTCTTGTCCGACGTTGGAGCCTTCGCGGTAACGCGAGCTTTGGGTGGCGGTGCAGGCCGTCATCATGGCCAATGCCAGCACGATAAAAATGATAATTGTTTTTTTCATGATTTCCTCCTTCTTGTCGGTCTGTCTCGGGGGTCCCAATCGCACCACACGGATGGACATAACGACCTCCCGAACTTAGATAAAAAGTAAAAACCCGTTGATGAAATAAACGACGCCGGCAGTTCCCGTGCAGCTTCCCAGAATCCAGAGGTATTTCCGCTTCATCAATGCGGAAATGGAACAAAGCAGAATGGCAATTTGCAGGAAGATGACGGCAATGCCGAAAATGGCCGTATGCTTCTGGGCGTCGTCGCGTACGGACTCCAGCCGCTTGGCTTCCTTTGATATTTCCGCTTTTTCTTCGTCATATTTGTTAATCTTCTGATGGTAGTAATCAAGCTTTTTTTTATACTCCGCCGCGA
Source organism: Smithellaceae bacterium (assembly GCA_963682105.1). GTDB lineage: Bacteria > Desulfobacterota > Syntrophia > Syntrophales > Smithellaceae > UBA8904. Next base: position 2,727,288 of record OY821638.1, on the reverse strand, counting down.
CGGCGGGAGCAAGTGTCCCTTTGTTTTTCTTCATGTCCAGTTCGATGGTTTCCAGTTGGTTTTCGTAGAGGTACCCCTTGATGCTTTTGGACTGATAATACGCCCACTGATTGGCGGCCTGCGTCTGAGACAGGACCGACCGCGTTGAATACTTCGCACCGTTGAAGGTGGCGAGCGTCGCGCAAACCGCAAGCATGACTGTAGTCAGCGCGACAAAGTTGAGCCATTTTTCTTTTACTTCTTCCGCCATAGATGGACTTTACTCCTTTGTTAAATTTATTGCCGGAAAGACGGGTCGATCAAAACACCCTCCGTAAAGCTCACATTTTTACCCAACGGTATTGATGTCCGTTGTGATATACTCTTCATGTGAACGGCCGATGTATATGTATTTGCCGCCGGATTGTCAATCGGCAACCGCGGGGGGAGAAGAGATTTTCCGTCCGCATAATACGGAGAAGAACAATGGATAATCAAATGTCCGATACTCAACATCGAAGCGAGAAAACCATGGAATCTCCGATGATTTCCTTTGCTCATCTCGACACCCGGTTCTACATGGATGATGGCGATGCATCTGCGGGTACCCTACACGGGTTTCCTTTTCCGCAGGAGGAAGAACTCTATGAAACGGGCATTCTCAGCCGGATTTTCCTGAAATGCTGAAGCGCTTTTTAACCCGGTAGCTATGCCAGGTCGCGGCTCGTCATGCCGAAGTAAACCTTCCAGTCGATGTATACTTTTTTGTCATTTGATTGTCGATGTTCGCTCCCGGCGGCGAAAGTCGTTATCGGGCATTGCGGCATACCGGCTGCATTCAAACATATCCGCCCGAGGGTGCAATTATAAAACCATGTTTAAATTCCTTGACTTGCGGAAGGCTTCTTCTTATACTTCATTTGTATTGCAAATCATTTTCAAATATCCGTTTATTCCCGCATTTGGATGTCTCTTCCCGTTCCTGTAGTTTAGAAACTTTTCGTGCCGTAATGTTTTTTCCAGCAACTCGTTAGTGTAGTGCCTGATTGGTGATGCAGGAGGATTCTTCATGGAGGACATTGCCCGGCAGTTTGAAGAGGCGCTTTTGTCCCTCGACCGGCTCGAGGCCAGACGGCTGGTGTTGATGGCGGCGGGAGAACTGACGCCGATGGAACTTGTGGATCAGGTTGTGGCGACCGCTCTGATGAGGATCGGGGAACGCTGGGAACGCGGGGACGCGGCTCTGTCGCAGGTTTACATGAGCGGGCGGATCTGCGAGGAACTGGTGGACAGCATGCTGCCCCCGGGCGATCCTAAGCGCAAAGATCAGCCGCCCATGGCCATCGCCGTTTTGGAGGATTACCATATGCTGGGCAAACGCATCGTCTACGCCATCCTCCGTGCCGGCGGATTTGATCTGAAAGATTATGGCCGCGTCACGGTTGATGAGATCGTCAGAAAGACGATAGACGACAGCGTCCGTATCCTTCTGATTTCGACATTGATGCTGCATTCCGCCCTGCATGTCCGGGATGTCGTGGAAAAACTGAAAACCGAAAGCGCGGACGTCAGGGTCGTAGTTGGGGGCGCCCCCTTTCTCTTTGACAGCCGGTTGTGGCGCGAGGTTGGCGCGGATGCGATGGGCCGTTCCGCATCCGAGGTGCCGGGTATTGTTCAGACGATCACGGGTGGCCTGCCATGAAAAAGGAATCGATGACATCCATGCAGCGCGTGCTGACCACGCTTGGCCACCGGGAGCCGGACCGCGTTCCTCTGTTTCTTCTGGTCACGATGCACGGCGCAAAAGAACTGGGGCTGTCCATTCAGGACTATTTTGCAAAATCCGAACACGTCGTGGAAGGCCAGATTCGTCTGCGCACCAAATACGGCCATGACTGCCTGTATGCTTTTTTTTACGCCCCGGTGGAAGTTGAAGCCTGGGGTGGCGAGGTGATCTATGCCCCGGACGGGCCGCCCAATTCCGGACGACCTTTCATCACGAGCGCCGAAGCAATTAACCGGCTTTCCCCGCCCGATATCGAAAAGACCCCCTGTCTGGCGAAGGTTTTGAAGGCCATCGAAATAATGAAAGCGCGCACGGGCGATGATTGCCCGATCATCGGCGTTGTCATGTCGCCGTTTTCGGCGCCGGTCATGCAGATGGGATTTGAGCCTTATCTGGATTTAATGATCGAAAGGCCGGACCTTTTTGAAAAGCTCATGAGGATCAACGAAGATTTCTGCGTGAACTGGGCCAATGCGCAGCTTGCGGCCGGCGCGACGGCCATCTGCTATTTCGATCCCGTGTCGTCGCCGACGATTGTTCCGCGGGACAGTTTTATGCGCACCGGTTTTGAAGTGGCCCGGCGGACGCTCAGCCGGATCAAAGGGCCGCCCGCCACACATCTGGCCTCCGGCCGCGTACTGCCCATCATTGACGACATTATCCGGACCGGCGCGGCTGCGGTGGGAGTGAGCTGCCTGGAAAACCTGTCGGAAATTAAAGCCGCCTGCCGAGGGAAAATCAGTGTCCTGGGAAATCTAAACGGCATCGAGATGCGCCGCTGGAGCGTAAAAGAGGCCGAAGCGAAAGTGCGGGAGGCCATTATCCAGGCGGCGCCGGGCGGTGGCTTCATTCTGTCGGACAATCACGGCGAGATTCCCTGGCCGGTTTCCGAAGAGACGCTGACGGCGATTGGCGAGGCCACCCGCCGTTACGGGACGTATCCTGTTTCCGGAGCACAGGCGCATGGCCGGTAGACTTGCCTTTGCGTTTTGCGAGCATTATATGCGGGAAGCCTGCGCTGCACTCGCTGAAGAAAAAATTACCGATGCGCTTGTCGTGACATTTCCCGCCCGATGCGGCAGGCCGCCTCTGACGGGGGAAGAATTGGCGGCGCTGACCGATGCCCAGGGCGATATCGAGCAGGTCGAACTGTTCGGATGCGCCTGTCTGAAGGGTTTTCCCGAGATCGGTAAAAGCGGCCGTAAGATGAACATCCATCGAATGGAGCAGTGTTTTGATCTGGCGGCCGATCCAACCCTCGTTCGCGTCTGTCTGAAGAAAGGGGCCTACCTGACGACGCCCGGCTGGCTGATCCAATGGCCGGTTCACATGGAGAAGATGGGATTTGACAGGGATCAGGTCCGGCAACTGTTTGCCGAAACGACGTCCGTCATCGTGCTTCTGGAAACAGGCGTAGACGGGTCAAGCGCCGCAAAGCTGCACGAATTTGCCGACTACGTGAACAGACCTTTCGAAGTGCTGTATACGGGCCTTGCCTCCATGCGCCTGCATCTGGCGAGGGCGTATCTTTTGTGGCGGACGGAAAAGCAAAAAATAACATTCACCGAGCAGATTCAGGAGCTTCGGAAAAAAGCGGCCATGCACGCCATGTCCATTGATCTGATATCCAAGCTGGCACGCATCGGAAATGAATCGGAAGCCGTAGAAACCATGCTGGACGTCTACGAGATTCTTTTTGCGCCGCAAAGGCTTTCTTACCTGAGTTTTGAAGAAGGGGCGCCGGGCAAACTGTGGACAAGGCCGGAACTGACGGCGCAGAATCCGGAAAAGGAAGAAATAAAAAAAACACTGGCCGCTTTTTCCGAAGAAAGCGGTTACGCGTTATCCAACGGGGGATTTGTTCTCCGCATTGTTCGGAGGGGCGAGATTCGAGGCGTTATTGCCGTGGAGAACATTGCTTTTTCGCAATACATCCATCAATATTTAAATCTGGCTCTGTCCATCGTCGATATCTGCGAACTGCCGGTTGAAAATGCGCGTAAATACGAAAAACTGGTTCGCACGGAAGAAATGCTGAGAAAAGCCAATGAGGAACTTTATTTCCTTTCGACGACCGATGCGTTGACGGGTATCGCGAATCGCCGCGCCTATGATGAGTGTGTGGAAGTCGAATGGAGGAAAATGCTGCGAAACAATACCCCATTATCCCTTATCATTTGTGATATCGACTTCTTTAAGAAATACAATGACTGTTACGGCCATAAGGGCGGGGATACCTGCCTGCATACGGTTGCGCAGATTATTCGCAAACTGGTTTTACGGCCGGGGGATTTTGTCGCGCGGTATGGCGGTGAAGAGTTTGCCATTGTGCTGCCGAACACGCCGGCGGAAGGCGCGTTGCATATTGCCGAAAAAATACGTATGGAGGTGATACAATACAACATTCCGCATGAAGATTCGGATATTGCCGCTTGTGTAACTTTAAGTCTCGGTGTGGCGGGAGTGGATCCGCCGCAACCGGAAGACATGACGCCCGCGCTGATGTTTCGTGTGGCCGACACCGCTTTGTATCTGGCCAAAAACAAGGGCCGTAATCGCACGGTGATGAAGAAAATTGAAGCTCAAATAACGTAGCCGTACAATTTCGTCAGGCTGAAACCTTCCGGGCGCAAGCCTTGCTCTCCAACCTTCAGGTCAAGAGATCCGCCAGAAAGGCGCTGGTCGCACCGAAGTAAACCTTTCTGCCGATGCGGACGACAGGTCTGCGAATCAGGCGGGGTTCCTTGAGCATCAATTCGATTAAATCATTGTCGAAAAGTTTTTCGCGGTCCAGATGGAGCTTTTTGAAACTCGGGCTCCGGAAATTGAACATGTCGGCGGCGGGCTTTCCCTGCAACAAATTTTCGATTTCCGACCGGGTGAAAGAATTTTTAAAAAAATCCCGGTCATTTATCTGTGCACTTTTTTGCAAAAGAAACTCTTTTGCCTGACGGCAGGTGCTTCAGCCGCTCCAGCAAAAAAAATCGATTCTCATAAATGTCATCCTCTCAGAACCCGGGCGATTTCGGATCCCGCATCGCCGGGGCGGCCAATCTTCCGGGGCGCGTCCGAATTGTTGAGCCGAACGGCCCTGACGGCAATGCGCATATCTCCGCACTGCCGTCAGGATGTCATCATCTGTTTTCAGCCTGTGACTTGAAAAATAAGTCCCGCATTTTGTATGTGGCTGCAGGTTCCGGGCTTTCGGCATCCTGCGCGCTCTACATGGCGTGAGCTACTTTTCTTCCCGCGTATACTTCTTTAACACCCATCCCGTGGTCTGATCGGTCAATTCCACGTTGATCCAGCTCCCGGATGTACTCAGCTTGACCGCTTTTTCTCCCTTTTTCAGCTTGGCGATGATCTTGCTTTTGCTTTTGGGTTCGGCCCGGAGATTTGTTTTGGCGGTGATCACGACATAAACAATGGCGGACTCCTCCGGTTTGGTTTGAGATACAGCCGAAGGTGTTGACGTTGCGGGTTGCTGGACTCTGGACGAGGATGACGATGGCGTGCTCGTAGACTTGGGCTCAGCCGATTTCTGTTTGACTTCCGCGGGTGTTGTTTCCGCGGGCGGCGGGGTACTCGCACAGGCCCATATGCATACGGACACGGCTATCGCCAGGATGGCAAAGCGCAAGGGGCTGATGTTGCAAAATTTAAAAAAACTCTCTTTCATAAAGCCTCCTTTAGTTGAGATTTATTATTGGAACAGTTCTTTTGTAACGGCCATTCCGGAATTTTTCATGGAACGGCAGGGAAGGGATTTTAAATAACCGGGGGTGATGAGTCGGATTGTTCGATTTCTTTCCAGTGGTTGACCGTGTACGGATTCTTAACATCGTCCGGCGCCTGGCGCAGATTAAAATCTTTAAAAAGGCGAATAAAACCGTGGGGCATAATTTGTTTTGTTCCCATGCCCTTATTTAACTCAAAAACATTAAAATTTTCAAGCTTTCAATTTGTGTCCCGCTGAATACTTTTAGGCGCATTCACTATACCCGCAAATACGGCAGACGGCGCAGCCGCCTTCGTGTTCCACGATGCCGCCGCAGTCCGGACAGGCGCCCCGCTGGAAAGCGCGTTTCTCATGCTGCACTTTGCCGCCATTGGCCATTAAATGAGACTGAATGGCTTTGGCCACGGCATCCGCGCAGGAAAGAACCTTGTTTTCGCCGAAACCGGACGGTGAATGGCAGGAAATACCCTGAAGCTGTTTGATGACCTGTCGCGCCTGAAGGCCGCTGCGCCAAGCTAAAGACACCATGCGGCCGATGGCTTCGCTCTGGGAGGCCGCGCAGCCGCCGGCTTTGCCCATGGTGGTGAAGAGTTCGAAAAGACCGGTGCTGTCTTCGTTGACGGTGACATAAAGCGGACCGCATCCGGTCTGCATCTGATAGGTCCACCCTTTAAGGACTTTGGGACGCTCGCGCTTGGTTGTCGCCTTATCCGGAGTCGTGGCAGGTTCCGCTTTTTCGTCTTTCTTGCCTGTGCTTAACACCTGCTGGTCGCGGGAACCGTCACGGTAGATGGTGACACCCTTGCAGTCGAGCTGATAGGCCAGTTCATACACGCGGGTGACGTCCTGAACCGTCGCGCTGTTGGCGAAGTTAACGGTTTTGCTGACAGCGTTGTCCGTGTGTTTCTGGAAAGCCGCCTGCATGCGGATATGAACTTCCGGCGTGATATCATGCGCCGTGACAAAGAGATGGCGGATATCTTCAGGTATTTCATTAATGTCGTGCAGGCTGCCGTGTTCGGCAATCTGCTGCATCAGTTCGGGTGAATAAAACCCCCTTTCCCTGGCGATGGCTTCGAAATAAGGGTGGACTTCCACGAGAATGTCGTTATCCATGACCTGCCGCACATAGGAAACGGCGAAGAGTGGTTCGACGCCCGACGAGGCGTTGGCGATAATGGAAATCGTGCCCGTCGGCGCGATGGTGGTCACCGTGGCATTGCGCATGGGCGTTTCACCCTTTTTATCGTAAATCGACCCCCTGAAATTCGGGAAAGTGCCGCGGCTTTTGGCCAGCATCTGCGAGGCGGCGTGCCCCCGTTCGTTGATGAAGCGCATGACTTTCTGAGCCAGCTCGACGGCTTCTTCGCTGTTGTAGGGGATACCCAAAAGAATCAGCATATCCGCCCAGCCCATGACGCCCAGGCCGATTTTGCGGTTGGACAGCGTCATCTCCTCGATTTGCGGCAGGGGGTATTTATTGACTTCAACCACGTTATCGAGAAAATGCACGGCCAGTTGAACGACTTTCTGCAGCCGCTCCCAGTTGATCTTGCCGTCTATGACCATCTTGGCCAGGTTGATGGAGCCGAGGTTGCAGGATTCGTAAGGCAGAAGCGGCTGCTCGCCGCAGGGATTCGTCGATTCGATTTTGCCGACATGGGGCGTGGGGTTGTCGCGGTTGAGGCGGTCCAGAAAAACCATGCCCGGCTCGCCGTTTTCCCACGCCTGCGTGACGATGCGGTTGAAAACCTTGCGGGCATTGAGCGTTCCGGTGATCTGGCCGTCGCGGGGATTGACCAGTTCGTAGTTTTCATCCTTTTCGACGGCCTTCATGAAAGCTTCGGTGAGACCGACGGATATATTAAAATTATTAAGCTGCTTTTTATCGGCCTTGCACATGATAAAGTCCATGATATCCGGATGATCGATGCGCAAAATGCCCATGTTGGCGCCCCGGCGTGTGCCGCCCTGTTTGATCGTTTCCGTGGCGACGTCGAAAACGCGCATAAAGGAGATCGGGCCGCTGGAAATGCCGGTGGTGGTTAAAACCACATCGTTGGCGGGACGCAGGCGGGAAAAGGAAAATCCCGTGCCGCCTCCGGATTTATGAATCAGAGCGGTATATTTGACTGCGTCGAAAATTTCTTCCATCGAATCGCCCACCGGCAGTACAAAACAGGCGGAAAGCTGCCCCAGTTCGCGGCCCGCGTTCATGAGCGTAGGCGAGTTGGGCAGAAATTCCAGCAGCGTCATCATCTGATAAAATTCGTCGGCCAGATGGGCGATGCCATTTCTTTTACTGAATTTTTTATCAGCCTCGGCAATGGTTTCCGCCACACGCCGAAACATCTGGCTGGGCGTCTCCAGCACTTTTCCTTCCTTGTCGCGCTTCAGATAGCGTCTTTCCAGTACCGTAATCGCATTCTTGGTTAATTCCGGAACGATGGGGGTGTGTGGTTTTTTTTCCATTAACGATGAACTCCTTCAAATGAATAACGGCCAAAGGTTAGTAATAAATACTACATGTTGTATGATTTTCTCCATTAACCACAACATCTAGACCTTGTCAATAGTTAGGAAAAATTATTTTAAAAGTGGAAAAAAGGCGCATGGTTGGAGGTGAAGAACTCGGGCGTCCTCCGGACGATTTCAGCGACGGCCGGATGCTTCTTGAATGTTTTATTCAGAAATATTCGTATGTTATTCCGTTGCCAGCCTTTGGGATGCAGAAAGTCTTTGTAAAGCGATAAATCGCCTTCATAAAAATCGCTGGTGGTAAGGCTTTGCGCCTCGATGCTGAGGGCCGGCAAATTGAAAATCGCCAGATTAAGATAGTTCAGACAATCGGCGTGTTCCGCCACAAAATCAAGTGTTTTTAAGGCAGCGGCTTCGTCTTCCGGCGGCGTTCCGAACAGAAAATAGCCGTAGACGGCAATACCGGCAGCCTTCAAATTGCGAAGGGCCGCAGAGGCGCAGGCCAGATCAATGCCTTTATTGAGCGCATCAAGCACCCCCTGGTCGCCGGATTCAATACCCAGCTTCAGCATGATACAGCCGCTGGCTTTCAGAGACCGGCAGAAATGCTCATCGGCCAGGTGCCCGGTGACACGGGCAAAGCCATACCAGGGTGCGCCGGGCGGCCGGTGGATGAGAGCCGAAAGCAGGGCCGGGGCGATGGAACTGTCCAGCAGGTGAATCAGCGACGGTTGTGAAACTTGCGCCAGTTCGCAAAGCTCTTGCGTGACGCGCGCTGCGGGTGTTGGCCGATACGGATTTTCTTCGGCTTTTTCCGGACAGAACGCGCAGCGCCGCCACCAGCAGCCGAGCGCGGCGCTGTAAGGCAAAACAAATCCCGGCGAGAGATACCGGTTTTTTTTCAGAAGATCGTAATCCGCGCAGGCGCAGGCGTTTCGTTCTTTAACACCCAATAATTCCAGCAGTCTTTCTTCTCCGGCGCCGGATACGACTTCGTCAACCAGGCCGGCGAATAAATCGGTGCGGCCGGATATTTTAACCCAGGAAGTGGCGAGCGATCCGCCCAGCAGAATTTTTTGCCGGGGGGCCTCTTTCTTAATAAAGCCGATCATGGCCATCGTGCAAAGCGCCTGGCTTAAATAATTCATCGAAAATCCGATGATATCCGGCGATTCGGCCAGCGCCCCGCTCAGGCGCGGCCGGAAATAGGAATAGAAAGGATTTTCCTCGGGATGTTCGGCGGCATACATCAAATCGCCGGATTTGATGGGTGACAGACGGTTGTGCGTATAATCGGCCAGGGACAAATTCACGCCGAAGGATTGCCCGGCCAGTTGCAAAACGTGATTGATATCCGAGACGGCCCGCGAATAACGGCTCAGATTGGCGTAAGTACGAATGCTTTGCAAGGCGGCGAGGTTGGTCTCCAGATTTTTGCAGGCGCGCCTGCTCCAGCGCCCCGTTTGTTCTGTTTGAGCGCTTTGAACGAGCAGATAATGAAGTCCTTCCAGATTGGCATCGATAATACCGTAATTAATGCTGTGAGCTTGCAGGCAGGCCGACAGCCGGCCAATGCCTGCCGGCGGTTCGGACGGTTTGACAATCGGCGGATGGATGAAAAGCATTTTCATAACGGTTTCATCAATATTATCCTACGGCCCCTTGCGCAAGCACAATCTGCTGCTTATATTTCCGTCTTGACAGGGCGGGTGCTTTACGCGATAGTCCGGCAACGGATTAAAAAACAAAACTTGAGCAGTTTGTGAACGATAAACAATTAAATTTTCTCGAAAATCGCAACCGAATTCTGCCGGCGCTCTGGGCGGTTCTTCTGCTTCTGATCGCAGTAACCGGCGCCCGGGCGGCGGAGACTTACCCCCAGCCCACGGGCATGGCCGTCAATGATTTTGCCCGTGTCATCGATCCGGAAAACACGGCCAAAATGGAATCACTGGCGCGTGAAATTCTTCAGAAAACCGGCGCGTCGGTGGTTGTGGCAACCGTTGCCACAATGGGTGAAAACGAAGAGGTCAGCATGTATGTCAACGGCCTTTACAAGGCCTGGGGCATCGGCAAAAAAGGCGAAGATCGCGGTGTGCTGATTTTTCTGGCGGTAAAAGAAAGAAAAATCCGCATTGAAACCGGCTACGGCGTGGAAGGCGTTTTACCTGACGGTCTGGTGGGTGAAATACTCGATAAGTACGTTGTGCCGCATCTGCGGGCCGGCGAAACCGGCAAGGCCATGTACAACGCGATGTTTGCCTGTGGCACGTATATCGCCAAAGATAAAGGCGTAGAATTGACCGGCGTGGCCACACCGTATCGCACCAAAGCCAAACCGCAAAATAAAGGAATCAGTATCGGCGCGGTGATTGTTTTTCTTATCTGCGCGGCTGTTTTACTGGGCACCCGCACAGGCCGCGAGATGCTGCCGTGGATTCTGCTTCTGCTGATGAGCGGCGGCCGGGGCGGCGGTCGGGACGACGGTTTCGGCGGCGGGTTCGACGGTTTCGGCGGCGGGGCAAGCGGCGGCGGTGGCGCTGGCCGCGACTTTTAATTCAGTTTAGAGGGAAAGTATGGCAAAAATACCCGATCAACCTCAGGACGTTTTTGTTCCGCTCACCCAGGATTATCTGGACGTGTTCGGAAATACTCTGGTGTCGCTGATGCTTTACGGCAGCGCCGCATCGGGCGCTTATGTAAAAGGAAAATCGGATATCAATATTCTGGCAGTGCTGACGCCGGAAGGGATGAATCGTCTGGAGAGCGCAATCGAGATAGTGAAAAACTGGCGGAAGCGCAGTGTGGCCGTGCCGCTGGTGATGACCAAAGACTTCATTGTCTCGTCGCTGGATTCCTATCCGATTGAATTTCTCAACATGAAGAACAATTCCATCGTGATTTACGGTGAAAATGTTCTGGAAGGCCTGACTTTCAAACCGGAGGATCTGCGGCTGCAAATCGAGCGGGAGTTGAAATCGAAAGTTCTCCTGCTGCGGGAAGGTTATCTCGGATCGGAAGGTTCCGCGCGTGAGCTGCGCAATCTGATCGGCAGATCGCTTACGGCTTTTGTCTCCATCTTCAATGCATTGCTTTATCTGAAAACCGGGAGCGCGCCACGCGATAAACGCGCCACGATCAGCGAGATGAGCAAAGTATTCGGCGTCAACGCCGATGTTTTTACCGAGTGTTTCAAAATTCGAGAGGGAACAGACAAGCTGTCCAAGTCGGAGGTGCCGGCTTTATTTAAGAAGTACTTAGCCGAAGCGGAAAAAGTCAGTCATCTGGTCGATGGCCTGTAATTAAAATAAACATTACTTTAGGAGGAAATATGTCGGGAGGAAAGAAAATTATTATTGTGGTCGCGGTTATCGCCATTATTTTGATTGCCCTGTATTCGCTGTTTGCGGGGAACTACAATAAATTTGTCAAGATGGATGTCGGCATCAAAGCCGCATGGTCGCAGGTTGAAAACCAGTTGCAGCGCCGTTACGACCTGATCCCCAATCTTGTGGAAACCGTCAAAGGCTACGCCAAGCAGGAAAAGGATGTGCTGGTGGAAGTAACCAATGCTCGTTCCAAAGTGGGCGGCGCAGGAACAGTTCCCGACAAGATTGCAGCTAATAATGAATTATCAGGAGCTCTAAGCCGGTTGATGGTCGTTGTGGAGCGGTATCCTGATTTGAAGTCCAATCAGAACTTCATGAAGCTGCAGGATGAACTGGCCGGGACGGAAAACCGCATCGCTGTGGAAAGAATGAGATACAATGACGCGGTGAAAATTTTCAATCAAGCGATCCGGACCTTCCCCGGAAATCTGATTGCCAGCATGTTCAATTTCAAGGAAGCGGCCTTCTTCGAAGCGCCAAAAGAAGCCAAGGCGGCTCCTCAAGTCAAATTCTGAGCGTAAATTCAAACAATGTCATCAAAAGCCCTGAATCTGCCGTGGCAGCTTCAGGGCTTTTCTATGCCGGTTCGGGGCTGCTTTGCGGGTTAGACCGACCGCATCGCGAATGCCTCCGGATTTAATGCTATCCGGAGTAAAAGCAGGTGTGCCAGATCCCGTCCGTGAGAATAATGCGGGAAGGTTCGCCGGGCCGTGGCGGCTGTTTGTATTTTTCAAGGCTGTATTCGGGATCGTGGGGAAGCTTGAGCATGTTGCCCTCCGGCTGGGGTAAAACGGGATAAATCACTTTTTTACGGGTGGCGTTCCAGAGTGCATCCAGCGTCGCATAAGCCGACAACTCTTCCAGCGTTTTGAGAGTGGGCGGCATCAACTGGATTTCTTTGCCGGCATTGCGGCGAAGGGCCTCCCGGGGTGTGATCCACACATAATCCGTCATCTCCACGGCGTCCGTCGACGCACTCTGGCCTTCGGGCAGGCTTGCCAGGAAAAACCATGTGGAAAACCGTTTGGGAACAATTTCCGGAGTAATCCAGTATGCGTAGGGAAGCAGCCGGTCAAAGGGCAAGAAGAAGCGCTCCCGCCGGACCATGTCATGAAATGTTGAAATGCCGTTACGTATTTCTTCGCGGCAGAAACCGAAGCGGGAGTTTTCAGGATATCGGCCGTCGGCGGTAACGGCCAGCAGGATGCCTGTTTCTTCGAAGGTCTCGCGGAAAGCGCAGACATAAAGCCGGACGGTCTGCTCACGCGTCAGTGCGCTGTCCCGCAACAAAGCCGCCGGATTGAATGGGTCAGGCATCCGAATGCAATCCAAAAAGTCGCCGTCGGCCTCGTCCACCTGGCCGCCGGGGAAAACATAAGCCCCCGCCATAAACGACTGGCGTTGATGGCGGCGGGCCAGCAAGACTTCCCAGTCTGTCTTTTCTGACTGACGAACCAGAATAACGGTTGCCGAATCTCTGGGTTTTGTGATGTCCATCGATGAATTTACCAACGTCACTTTTCTACTTCGCGATTTGTCCGCCGTCGACCACCAGAACATGGCCGGTCATGAATGCCGAGGCGGGGGAGGCCAGAAACACGGCCACACCCTTTATGTCATCCATGTCGCCGATCCGATGCATGGGAATTTCATGAAGCAGCGCTTCGCGGACAGTCTTGAATTCTTCGTTGTCGATATAGGCCATCATATCGGTGTGGAAAAAACCCGGCGCGATGGCATTGACGCGGATGTTGTAAGGCGCCAGTTTCACGGCGAGATTCATGGTCAAAAGGTTGATCGCCGCTTTGGAGGAATTGTAAGGTACGGCCGGGTGGCCTGCTTCCGTTGAGCCGCGGAAGGCCATGACGGAGGAGATGTTGATGATGTTGCCGCCGCCCTTTTCCTTCATAATGCGGGCGACTTTCTGGGTCAGCACCCAGACGCCGCGGACGTTGACATTAAAGATCTGGTCCCATTTCTCCAGCGGGAAATCCAGCGTGGGCGCACCCCAGGTGGCGCCGGCATTGTTGACCAGGATGTCAATGTGGCCGAATTTTTGGACGGCTTCCTGAAGCATGGCTTCCACGGTGTCTTCTTTGGCCATATCGCAGGCAATAGCAATAGCTTTGACATTCTGATGGGTTTCCAGCTCTTTAGCGGTTGCTTCAAGATTCTTCAATTTTCGGGATGTCAGGATGATATTCGCGCCCGCTTCAGCAAGTCCGGTGGCGATAAACTTGCCGATACCCCGTCCCCCGCCTGTAACCAGCGCAACTTTTCCTTTCAGAGAAAACATATCTGTCAGCTTCATATTGTCCTCCTTATCAATTTTTTTCGACCGGATATTTGCCCGGAGGTGTCCGTAAGTTTGAATATATAGTATCACACGTCTTTACGGAGCCGTTACTAAAATGTGGCGGCCTGCACAGCGGACGGCGGCGGGGACATAAACTTTGCCGATGTCCGATATTTGTGTTAAGAGTATAAACATAATGGATAAGCAGCTAAAAAATATTACGCTTCAGCAAATGGAAGCATTGATTTTTCTGGTCGAGGAGCGCAGCTTCAGCCGCGCGGCAAAACGCATGCTTCTGACGCAGCCGGCGCTCACCAAGAATATCCACAATATTGAGGATTGTCTCGGGGTTAAGGTTGTCCACCGCAGCAATGCGGGTGTGTCCTTAACGCCGGAAGGCAAAATATTTTACGATTACGCACAGCGGATTGTCCGTCTGCGCAGGGAAGCGGCGGAAAAAATCCGGCAGCTTCATGAAAATAAGGGAGGGGATATTTATATTTCCGCCAGTACAATTCCCGCTACGTACATTCTGCCGCGCGCCCTCAGTGATTTTAAAAAGGAACATGCCGATATTCGCGTCTTCATGAAAACGGAAGACAGCGAGGAAGTCATGAACATGGTGCTCGACCGCGAGGTGGAAATCGGTTGTATCGGGAAAAAGCCGCAGAACGCGAAGTTGATTGCCGAACCGGTCTGGCCGGACCGTCTGATCCTGGTGGCGCCGAAAGGACACCGCTGGATCAAACAAAGAGCCGTGGATCTGACCGAACTGGTTAACGAGCCTTTTGTTCTGCGCGAAAAGGGATCGGCCACGCGGGATGTGTTTGAAACCTATCTGAAAGAAAACAAAGGAATCAGTCTTTCTCAGTTCAATGTCTGTGCCGAGCTGGGCAGTTCCGCGGCAATAAAAGAAGCCGTTCTGGCGGGTCTGGGAGTATCCGTTCTCTCCATTCACGCCGTGGGACGTGAGCTCGCCTCAAAAATGTTGTTTGACATCCCTATCCTTTCATGCCGTATCGAGCGCAAATTCCACCTGATCTATCTCAAACAGTTCGAATTCCGCCCGCACCACAGAACGTTTGTGGACTATTTGAAGAATTACAAGGCTATCACCATATCGAAATAATCATCCGTCATGGGCGCAAAGGTTCTATGAGAGTCGTTTGGATGGGGTGAGGGCATTCAATTGGTGCCGGAGGACGGAATCGAACCGTCACTACCGCAAGGGTAGGGGGATTTTGAGTCCCCTGCGTCTACCAGTTTCACCACTCCGGCACGCGCGCGATTATATAGACGGAGGGCAAAAAGTCAAGCTTAAAAACTGTTGACAGTCCTAAAGGCGCGTGCTAAGGGGGCGGGACAAATTGTCGGAGAGACATTGGGGTTGTAGCTCAGCTGGGAGAGCGCTTGAATGGCATTCAAGAGGTCAGGAGTTCGATCCTCCTCAGCTCCACCAAGACATAAAAAAGGGAAGAGGTCTAAACCTCTTCCCTTTTTTCATCTAACGTTGATTGCAGACGGCCGATCTTTACAGATCCTTGGGATCTTTATTTATTTTTAGACGCTTATCCTTGATCATGGCCTGTTTATTGCCTTCCAGCCATAATTTCATGGCTTCTTCCCGTTTCAAATTCATGGCGACTTTACGATAGACTTCCTTCTTGTTTTCGAAGTCCTGGGCATCCAGCGGACTCAGATCCTTAAGTTTGAAAATATACTGTTTATTGTTGATCTTTAATGCCTTGGTTGCATAAGGGCGGTTTGGTGACAAAGACAGGACCGTTTCCATGGCATCGGGATGAGTTCCGACTTTCGGAATGGTATCACCGGGCTGGAACAAACCGGTCTCCTGTATTTTAAAACCTTTCGCCGCCGCCAGTTTTTCCAGAGGCTCGCCTTTCTGGAGTTTTTCGATCAACGCGTTGGCTTCCTGTTCGGCCAGTCTCTCCCGTTCGCTCTTCAGGTAACCGAGGCGCACGTCTTTTTCAATGTCTTTAAGCTGCGGAGTATAAGCGGATTTCTTGTCTTCAATGCGGATGACATAGTAAGCGGTCTCCGTGCCCAATACTTTGCTGACATCATTTTTTTCCAGTCCGGCCAATTGTTGCGAGATATCCTTCAAGGAGGCCAGAGGCTGCGGGAGTTTATCAAGCGGTAAAAAACCGACTTCATAAACTTTCAGGTTGTTTTGCGCCGCGTATTTGTCGAAATTCTGTTCCTGATAAATGGTGTCATGGGCTTTTTTTGCCAGTTCGTATGCTTTTTTCATTCCCTCGTTTTGTTTGAATTCTTTGATGATCTGGCTTTTTACTTCATCGAGTCCCAAAGGCTTTCCATCTTTGTTTTTGTAATCATCTTTGCGTCGACTGTATAAATCGCTGATATCGGCCTGGCTGACTTCAGCCGGAGCATAACTGTCTGCCGAAAAATAAAGATATTTAACTTTCACCTGTTCGGGGATTCGGAACTCGTTTGAGTTTTTCTTGAGGTAACTTTCCAGTTCGCTTGGAGCGGGTTCGGCAGTTTTCATGTCTGCGCCGGAGAACTCAATAAAACTCAAGTTCATTTTTTGATTCTGCATGCCGTATAGATCCAGAACTTCCTGGTCGGACACTTTGACACCTTCGCGGATGATGGTTTCAATTTTCGCCGCCGACATGTTGATTTTCTGTGAAGCTTCGAATTCTTCGGCCATCATTTTGTTGAAGCGCAGCATCTGTTTGTACTTGTAGGCGTCGAATCGACCGTCTGTCTGCAGGGCCGGCATCGATGTGATCATTTGCTTGAGCTCATCGTCGGAAACCTGAATTTTCAAATCGTTGGCTTTGGCGATGATGATCTGACGATTGATCAGATTGTCAAAAGTCATTTTTTTCAGGTCCATCTTTTTGAGCATTTCCGCCGTGAGCGCTCCACCGTAGCGTGCTTTGACCATGTCCGTCGTTTTTCCGTATTCATTGTAGAATTCTGCCTCGGTGATGGTGGTTCCATCGACAACGGCAAGGGCGTTGGACATTCGCGCACCTCTGTCGGTGCCAAAATAAAAAATGAAGACGACAATAATCATGAACATGAAAACAAGCATGAATCCGCCCCGCGCGTTTTTGCGGAAAAATTTCAGCATAAAATCACCTCGACCGTAATTGTGGAATGAACCCACCCAGTAATATTTTTGCTTTAGTATTACAGTCATGTATAAATTGCAAACACATTTTAAAAATGCGTTGCTTAGGTGGGGGAAATAGGCTATACACCGAAAAAATTTGTAATTACCACAAATTGAAGAGATAACAGGAGGTCACATGCTGTTCGATTATATTCTGGGGAAGTTTTCCAACGATCTGGCCATCGATCTTGGAACTGCCAATACACTCGTTTACGTCAAAGGGAAGGGGATCGTCTTGAATGAACCGTCCGTGGTCGCCGTACACAAGGATAACCGCGGCATGAAAAAGGTTCTGGCTGTCGGTAATGAAGCCAAAAGCATGCTGGGACGTACCCCCGGCAATATTGTCGCCATTCGTCCCATGCGCGACGGCGTCATTGCCGACTTCGACATCACGGAAGCCATGCTCAAACATTTTATTCTCTGTGTGCACAACCGCAAATCCCTGGTGCGACCGCGCATTATCGTATCCGTGCCGTCGGGGATTACACAGGTCGAACGCCGCGCCGTCCGCGAAACCGTCGAATCGGCGGGCGCCCGGGAAATTTATCTGATTGAAGAGCCGATGGCGGCAGCCATTGGAGCGGGACTCCCGATTGCCGAGCCGACAAGCTCCATGGTGGTGGACATCGGCGGCGGCACGACGGAAGTAGCCGTTATCTCTCTGGCCGGCATTGTGTATTCCAAATCGGTTCGGGTGGCCGGCGACAAAATCGACGAGGAAATCGTTCAGTACATGAAAAGAAAATACAGCCTGCTCATCGGTGAAAGAACGGCTGAAATCATCAAAACGGAAATCGGCTGCGCCTATCCCATGAATGAAATCAAAATGATCGACGTCAAAGGCCGCGATCTGATTTCCGGTATTCCCAAGACCATTGAAATCACCTCTGAAGAAATCCGGGAAGCCATTATCGAACCGGTGACGCTGATTGTGGATGCCGTCAAGGATGCTCTGGAAAATGCCCCGCCGGAACTGGCCGGTGATATTGTGGACCGCGGCATTGTTCTGACCGGTGGCGGTGCGCTTCTTAAAAACATCGACGTGCTGGTGAGGGAAGAAACCGGTCTGCCGATTACGATTGCCGATGATCCCCTGTCCGCCGTGGCTCGCGGCGCCGGTATGGCGTTAGATCAGTTGGATGTGCTCAAAGAGGTTACCATTCAGGTCTGATTGTGCGCGCTTGGGGCACTCTAAATGTTTTTCAAAAATTACCGAACCGTCATTTTTGTGGGAGCCGTTTTTTTAGCGGCTCTCCTGCTGCTTTCCTATAATTTAAAATACGATTCCGGCGCCGGGTGGGTTAAAAAAGCGGTGCTGGAAGCGGCGACGCCGGTTCAAAAATTTTTCAGTTCGTGCATTGAAGGCGTTGAAGATGCCTGGATGCGTTATATTCACCTGGTGGGATTGGAAGAAGACAACCGCCAGCTCAAAGATAAAATCGCCGCTCTTCAGTCTGAGCTTCTCCTTTACAAAGAAGCTCAGCAGGAAGCCCAGCGTCTGCAAAGCATCCTGTCGCTGTCCCAGGAACAGCCCCATCATTTTGTCGCCGCACGCGTTATCGGTCGGGAGCAGGCGGCTCTGTCCAAAACCATCTGGATCAATAAGGGAAGTTCGGAGGGATTAAAATCCGGCCTGCCTGTGATCGCCCCTCCCGGACTCATTGGCCGTCTGACCGACGTGACCTGGCACAGTTCCAAGGTCATGCTTCTTCTTGATGAAAATTCCAATGTGGATGTTTTGATTCAGAGAACAAGGGTGCAGGGTATCGTCCGCGGAGCGGGGTCGCGCGGCTGCATTGTGAAATACATTTCCAAAATTCAGGATGTGAAAGAGGGCGATACGGTCGTGACGTCCGGTATGAGCAATCTTTTTCCCAAGGGGCTGCTCATCGGCAAAGTCAGCTATGTCGATCGTATGGATGTCGGACTTTTTTTGCAAATTCAAGTTGTGCCTTTCGTCGATTTTACCAAAATTGAGGAAGTCCTGGTTTTGCTGCCGGACGAACAGGCCGAGTCTTCCGGGAAGAAAGCAGCAAAATGATTTTTTATTTCTTCATACCGTTTATCACCATCGGGCTGGTTGTTTTTCAAACCATGCTGGCCGATCTTCTTTTTTCGGGATGGCTCACGCTGGAGCTGTCGCTGATCGTCGTGATTTACGCCGGGTTCCGCATGGAGCTGGTCAAAGGGATGATTCTGGCCGGTGTCATGGGTTTTGTTCTCGATTGCGTTTCGGGGGCGGTTGAGGGACTGTTCACGTTAATTTACCTGCTTACCTTTACATTGTCGTTTTTCGTTTCGCTTCGGATGGCGGTGGAAAAGTACTACTTGATTGGTCTTTTCAGTTTATTTTGTTGCGCGCTGGAGTCGCTGATTGTCAGCATGATCTATCGGCTGGTTTTAAATTATGAGGCTCCGGCTGATGCACCGGTGATTTTTGTGTTTCAGACTTTGCTGATCGGCATCCTCTCCGTGGGATTTTTTTATGCGATGCGCAAGATAGAAAGCTCGATATATGGAAAAGCAATACAACCTCCACAACGGACCGGAACCGGCGGAATTTCGGCAGAAGCTTAGAATCGTCATCATTGTGGTGATCGGGGCTTTGTCTATTATCCTGATCCGGCTTTGGTATCTGCAGGTCATCAAAGGGGATGAACTGCGGCAACGGTCGGAAAACAATGCCGTCCGTTTTCGCAAAATTCAACCGCTTCGGGGATTGATCCTGGACCGCAACAGAACCGTTATGGTCGACAACAGGCCGTCTTTTGATGTCCTTTACATGCCGACCAAAGGCGTTGATCATGATCTGCTGATCCAAAAGATGAGGGACATTTATGAATCCAAGTCATTTGAGTTTGCGGCGGATCAACCCTTTCCCAAAACGTTGAAATCCTATCTGCCGGTACGGCTGGAAAAGAATGTCAGCATGGATAAAGTCGCACTGGTGGAGACGAATGCCCTGGATTTACCGGGTGTCTACGTTGATGTGACGCCTGTTCGTTTATATGTCGATGGTGAAATCATTGCCCCGATTATCGGCTACACGGGGGAAATCAGCCGGGATGAACTTGAAAAATCGGAAGAAGAATATTCTCCCGGCGATATCATTGGAAAATACGGCATTGAAAAAGTTCTGGACCCTTACATCCGGGGCCGGCGGGGCAACGAACTGGTGGAAGTGAATGTCTATGGCAAGGTCATCAAAAATTTGGGACGCATTGATCCCGTATCCGGATCCAACGTGGTGATGACCGTCGATGCCCGTTTGCAGAAAGTGGCATGGGAAGCCTTTGAAGGACAAGCCGGCGCGGCCGTCGCCATGGACCCGCGTGACGGATCTGTTTTGGCGATGGTCAGTCTGCCTTCTTTTGATCCTAATTTATTCAACAGCGGCATTGCCCGCGATGAGTGGGAAAAGCTCCAGAAAAATCCGTTGAACCCCTTGTCCAACCGGGCCATATCCGGGCAATATCCGCCGGGATCGACTTACAAAATGATCGTGGCGGCAGCCGCTTTGGAAGAAGGAATCATTACACCTGAAACCAACATCCATTGCAACGGCTCTTTTGAACTGGGCAATCACACGTTTCGCTGCTGGAAAAAACACGGTCATGGAACGGTGAATCTGCACCGCGCGCTGGTCGAATCCTGTGATGTCTATTTTTATACTGTCGGCAAAATGCTGGGCGTGGATAAAATTGCTCAATATGCCAAAATGTTCGGCTTGGGCAATGCGACGGGTATTGAATTGTCTCATGAGCGCAAGGGACTCGTGCCGACCCGCGAATGGAAGCTGGCGCGCATGAAAGAGCCCTGGCAGTTGGGTGAGACGATTTCCATTTCCATCGGCCAGGGATTCAACCTGACTACACCGATGCAACTGGTTGAAGCTTACAGCGCCCTGGCCAACGGCGGAACGCTCTGGAAGCCTCGCCTGGTGGAACGCATTGAATTGTCCGATCGAACCATCGTCAAACAATTCTCGCCGCAAAAGAAAGGCGAACTGAAATTAAAACCCCAAACAATTGCCTTTCTCCATAGAGCTCTGTGGGGGGTTGTCAACGAACCAGGCGGAACCGGTGCCAGGGCTAAAAGACCGGGTGCGGATGTCTGCGGTAAGACGGGAACATCGCAGGTTGTGGCTCTGCCTCAGGGTGATGCGCGCCGCATGAAAAAACTGGCGGTTATTCACAGGGATCACGCGCTGTTTGTCTGTTTTGCGCCCATGAAAAATCCCGAAATCGCCATTGCCGTTGTTGCGGAAAACGCAGGGGGCGGCGGTGGAGCCATTGCCGCGCCCATCGCCCAGAAAATTCTCAACGCTTATTTTGACGGCAAAAAAAAGGGGAAGGCGCCACTGCCTGCCCCGCCTGATCGGCAGGCGACGGAAAAAGATGAAGAGGTAGAGTCGGATTGATAAAACGAAAAATAAGCATAAAATACACAGCGAAGGTAGGAGATGATTTTTTTTAAATTTGACCGCCGCATCTTTCAGCATTTCGACTGGACGCTTTTTGCCCTGGTCATGATGATTTGCGCGCTGGGTGTGATCAATATTTACTCGACGGGTTTCAGCCTTGGCGATCATTCGTCGCCGCTGTATATAAAACAGTTGCAGTGGATCATCTTCGGCATGTTTGTCATGTTTATCACCTTTCTGGTGGATTACCGCTTCATCAACCAGGCGGCCTACGTGATTTACGGTCTTTCCATTTTGTCTCTGATCGCAGTCGCCCTGTTCGGTCATACGGCCAACGGCGCGCAGCGATGGATCTCCTTCGGCTTTTTTTTGTTTCAGCCGTCCGAATTGATGAAACTCACTATCGTCATTGTTCTGGCGAGATATTTTGACGATCACAAATCCAACGAACCTTATCTTTTGAGGGAGCTGTTCATTCCGTTTCTGATGGTGATGGTTCCCTGTTTGCTGATTCTGAAACAACCGGATCTTGGAACGGCGCTCATGATCATCATTATTTCCTCTTCTATTGTACTGTTTATCGGCATGAACTGGAAGTCGGTTGCTATTGCGGTCGTCAGTGTACTGGTCATGATGCCCGTGGCCTGGCACTTTCTTAAAGACTATCAGAAAGACCGGCTGCTGACGTTTCTGTCACCGGAAAATGATCCTCTGGGCACAGGTTATCATATCATTCAATCCATGATTGCCGTTGGTTCCGGCGGGATCTTCGGAAAGGGATTCTTGAAAGGATCGCAAACGCAACTGAAGTTTTTGCCGGAACAACAAACGGATTTTGTTTTTTCCGTCTTTGCCGAAGAATGGGGATTTGTCGGCGGTGTTGTTTTAATGCTGATGTTTGTATCGCTCATCATCTGGGGATTAAAAATTGCCTTGCATTCAAAAGATTTATTGGGCACGATACTGGCCCTCGGCATTACAGCCTTTATAGGCTGGGAAGTGATCATCAACATGGGCATGGTTTTAGGCTTGTTGCCGGTTGTGGGCATTCCGCTGCCGTTCTTGAGTTACGGCGGTTCGGCTGTTGTTTCATTGCTGGCGGGGATCGGGTTGTTAATGAACGTCAGTGTGCGCAGATTCATTCTTCAGCGCTGATGAGCATCTCATGATGGCTTGCTTTGGAGGAGAGTATGTGGGAAAAAAAGAAACAAAATGAAGATATGAAGGCTTTTTTAGGCAAGGGCGCCGAGTTTATCGGCAAGATGATTTTTAACGGTAATGTCAGAATTGACGGCGATTTCCAGGGAGAAATTTATGGCCAGGGCTCGGTTGATGTAGGCCAGGGCGGACTGGTGAAAGCTAACATTGTCGTCAACAGCATTTATATTGGCGGTGAAGTGCAGGGCAGCATCGAAGTGAAGGAAAAGATTAACATTCATTCCACCGGTAAGCTGCTGGGTGATGTCCGGACGCCGGTATTCATCATGGAAGAAGGCGCCGTTTTCGACGGGCGTTCACACATGCTGGATGCGAAAGAACAAAAAAATATTGAAAAGGAAGTGGATTAAGTTCTTTCAAGCACTTATTTCAACAGTCATATCTTCGGCATCATCAAATTTAGACCGCCGGTCATAAAAAAGCTTGACAAGCTATCTCGGGTATGATTAGTAACGCCCGTCCTCGCGGTGTGGCTGGTTTCATCATGGAGCCTGCCGATTGGCTTACCGGCATTTGAGATTCAAGTTCCAGTAACAAATCGCTGCCAGAACATTCACGCTGTTTGAAAAGTAGTCATAAATCTGAGGATCTCATTTCTTCCCTCATGGAAAATCAGGGGTCCTAAAAATCTACAAGGTAAGAGGTAAGTTGTGGTTACCGTAATTCCGGATTATACGCTTTTAGTTCAGATGGCTACATTCGTAGCCTTGATTTTTATCCTCAATTTTCTTCTTTATCGACCCATTTTATCCATTCTGGAACGCCGCAAAAAACAACTGGATGAACTTGATAACGAGATCAAGCTCTTCAAGGAGTCCGTGGATAAAAAAGCGGCTGAATACGATGAAAAACTCACCAAGGCCAAGACAAGCGCCTCCGATTTGAAAAAAGATATTATCGGCGAAGGTTCCAAGCAGGCAAAAAGCATTGTCGATGCCGTCCGTAACGAAATCCCCTTGATGACCCAGGAGTTTCAAAAGAAGATGGATAAGGAAATGCAGGCCGCCCGGCAGATTCTTGAAGGCCAGTCCCGCCAGCTCTCGATGGAAATCGCTGAAAAGGTTCTGGGAAGGAGAGTCTAATGAAATCACCACGTCAATCAACCCGCATCTCTATCATTTTTTCCGTACTTATCATTGTGATGTTTGCCTGTCTGGCTTGCGCCTCAGGCGGCGGCGAAGAAGGTCATGGTGTGTCGGCCGAAATGTTGAAAGGTTTTGGCCTCAAGGCATTAAATACGGCCATCATCATCGGCTTTCTGTTCTGGATGCTGGCCCCCAAAATCAAAAGTTTTTTTGCCGGTCGACGTCAGGAAATTAAAGAGTCGCTGGATAATGCCGCGAATCAAAAAGCTGAAGCAGAGAAGCAGTATCGTGAATATGCTGAAAAAATCGACAAGGCGTCTGCCGAGATCGATGGAATTTTCGAAATGATTAAAGCCCAGGGTGTTGCTGAAAAGCAGAGAATCATCGAAGACGCTCAAAAAGTTGCCGTGAAAATGAAAGAAGATGCACAGGCGCGTATCGAGCAGGAGCTTTCCAAGGCCTCCGCTCAGTTGCGCGGCGAAGCTGTTGCTCTTTCGATACAAATGGCCGAGGAGATCCTGAAGCGAAACATCAACGCTCAGGATCACGATGCTATGGTAAAGGAATACATGGATAAGGTGGTGAACAAACATTGATCAGCAATATTTCAAAACGATACGCTCGCGCATTTTTTGAAATTGCCGAGGCAGACAAGAAACTGGAACAGTATTACCACGAGCTCAGGCAGTTTTCTTCAATCATTGACGGGAATAAAGATCTTGGCGGGTTTTTAGCCAATCCGATCTTTGAGCAGGAAAGCAAGAAAAAGGTGTTGGAGCAGATCATCGGCAAACTCTCCCTTTCTCCGATGACAATCAATTTCCTGAAATTGCTGATTGACAAGAAAAGAATCGATGTTCTGGCGGATATTGAAAGCTGCTATCGGCAGATGATGGATGAAACGCTGAAAAAATTGCGTGTGAATGTGAAAACGGCGTTTCCTCTTTCCACAGACATGCTTCAGTACATCACGTCCGGTCTGGAAAAGATGACGGGCAAGCAGATCGAGGTGACGGTCGAAAGCGATCAGAATCTTTTAGGCGGCATAGTAATTGGCGTTGGTGATACGCTGTACGACGGCAGCATCAAAAGCCAGTTAAACAATATGAGGAATCTCTTAGGGGAGGCTAGATAAGGCATGGAAACAATCAAAGCGGAAGAAATTAGTCAAATTATTTCTGAGCAGATCAAAAGCTACGAGAAAAAGCTGGATATAAGCGAAACGGGAACGGTTCTTTCCGTCGGCGACGGTATCGCTCGTGTTTACGGTGTCCAGAACGCGATGGCTATGGAGCTTCTCGAGTTCCCCGGCGGCATTCTCGGCATGGTTCTCAACCTCGAAGCGGACAACGTCGGTGTTGCCGTTCTCGGAGAGGTTACCCATATTAAAGAAGGCGACATTGTCAAAAGAACCGGCAAGATCGCTCAGGTTCCCGTCGGCGAAGCCCTGCTGGGACGTGTTATTGACGCGACCGGCGCGCCGCTGGACGGCAAAGGCCCGATTGAAACCAAAGAGTTCCGCCGTATCGAAATGGTCGCCCCCGGCGTGATTCAGCGCCAGCCGGTTAACCAGCCGATGTACACGGGTCTGAAAGCCATTGACGCCATGACCCCGATTGGACGTGGTCAGCGCGAACTGGTTATCGGTGACCGCCAGATTGGCAAAACCGCCATCTGCGTGGATGCCATTATTCGCCAGAAAGATACCGGCATCAAATGTATCTATGTCGCCATCGGCCAGAAAAAATCAACCGTGGCGCAGGTCGTCGAAAGACTTCGCCAGCATGACGCCATGTCATACACCTGCGTGGTCGCCGGTTGCGCCTCCGACCCCGCAACGCTTCAGTACATTGCGGCATACGCTGGATGCAGTATCGGTGAATACTTCCGTGATCGCGGCCAGGATGCTCTGATCATTTATGATGACTTGTCCAAACAGGCCGTGGCCTATCGCCAGATTTCACTTCTGCTTCGCCGTCCGCCCGGACGTGAAGCTTATCCCGGCGACATTTTCTACAACCATTCCCGTCTGCTGGAACGTGCTGCCCGCGTGAGCAAGGAGCTGGGCGGCGGATCGCTGACGGCTTTGCCGATCATCGAAACCCAGGCCGGTGACGTGTCGGCCTACATTCCGACCAACGTTATTTCGATTACCGACGGTCAGGTTTATCTGGAACCCAGCTTGTTCTTCTCCGGTATCCGTCCGGCCATCAACGTCGGTCTGTCCGTGTCCCGCGTCGGTGGCGCGGCCCAGGTAAAGGCGATGAAACAGGTTGCCGGTACCTTGAAACTCGATCTGGCCCAGTACCGTGAACTGGCGGCTTTCGCCCAGTTCGGATCCGATCTTGACAAATCGACACAGGCTCAGCTCGACCGCGGTGTTCGTCTGGTCGAATTGCTCAAACAACCGCAGTTCAAACCGATGTCTCTGGGTGAAGAAGTTGTTGTTCTGTTTGCCGGTAGCCGCGGCTTCATTGATAAAGTTGATGTCGACAAGGTTCTCGTTTATGAACAGCAGCTTTTGAGTTATGTAAAAAGCAAAAGTCCGGATATCTTAAAGGAAATAGATGAAAAGCAGATTATTTCTCCCGATCTGGAGAAGAAGCTGAAAGACATGCTGACGTCTTTCGAATCTGTTTTTGTGGCTGAATAATTGGAATTATCGCGCCGTCGCTTCGTTTATAGAGGTGGCGGTCATCTAAAATAAAGGTTGAGAGGAGTTTTAAGTGCCCTCGCTCAAAGATATCAAAAGAAAAGTAGGTGCCGTTCAAAAGACGAAGCAGATTACGCGCGCCATGAACATGGTGGCCGCTTCAAAATTTAAATCGGCGCAAACGAAGATGGAAAATTTCCGGCCTTATGCCGGAAAATTCATGGATGTGCTCAACAGTGTTGCCCTTCGCGTTTCCGATATTTCTCACCCTCTTCTGGCGGTTCGCGATCCCAAAAGAATTCGCGTGATTTGTATGACGTCGGATCGCGGTCTGTGCGGCGGTTTCAATTCCAACCTGATTAAGGCAACTGAACGATTTCTTAAGGAAAAAACGAAAGAAGGAAAAGAAATTGGCATGATCAGTGTCGGCCGTAAAGGAAGGGACTATTTCCGCAAAAAATCTAATATTCTGGCTCAGATCGTTGATTGCCTGAGCAAATTTGATATGACGCTGGCCGTTTCCATAGCCGATGAAGTCATCAATCCTTTCATCAAAGAAGAATACGATGAGTTATACTTGATTTATAATCAGTTTATGAACGTTTCCGTTCAGAGGCCGACGGTTGTCCGTTTATTTCCTCTGCCGTCCATCGGACAGGAAGCGGATACGGATACGGACAAATATGTAGATTATACGTACGAACCGTCAGATGAAGTGCTCCTGCACAAATTGCTGCCGATGTATGTCCATGTTCTGGTTTATCGCGCACTTCTGGAAACATCAGCCGGTGAAAACGGCGCGCGGATGGCGGCTATGGATAACGCCACCAGCAACTGCGAGGATTTGATTCGCTCTCTGACATTAAAAATGAACAAGGCTCGACAGGCGGCGATTACAGCGGAATTGATGGATATCGTAGGCGGCACGGAGGCACTGGCCAAGGGTTGATTTTACGGCGGCGAGTCTGCGCGTAAAAAATATAAATTACGACTATTTGCAAGGAGATAGTTATGAATATCGGAAAGATTGTTCAGGTTATTGGTCCAGTTATTGACGTGGCTTTTGAAGAAGGGAAGCTTCCCAGTATTTTGAATGCACTTTTGATTACCAACCCTGCGATCAATGACGAGGAAGATAACTTGGTTGTTGAAGTCGCACAGCATCTGGGTGACAATGTTGTTCGTTGCATCGCCATGGATATCACCGACGGTCTGGTTCGCGGCATGAAAACCAAAGATACCGGAGCACCGATTATGGTGCCGGTCGGCAAAGAGGGCCTGGGCAGAATCTTGAATGTGGTCGGCCGTCCCGTGGATGGTTTGGGCCCCGTTAACGCGCAAACGATGATGCCGATTCATCGTGAATCTCCTGCCTTTCTTGAACAGGATACATCCGTTCATGTTCTGGAAACAGGCGTTAAAGTTATCGACCTGCTCGTTCCGTTTCCCCGTGGCGGTAAGATGGGCATGTTCGGCGGCGCAGGCGTCGGCAAAACCGTTGTCATGATGGAAATGATCAATAACATCGCCATGCATCACGGTGGAATTTCCGTTTTCTGCGGCGTGGGTGAAAGAACCCGCGAAGGAAACGACCTGTACCGTGAAATGCTGGAATCCGGCGTTATCAAACAGGCCGCTTTGATTTACGGCCAGATGACAGAACCGCCCGGAGCCCGTTCCCGAGTTGCTTTGACCGGACTGGCGGCTGCCGAATACTTCCGTGATATTGAAGGTCAGGACGTGCTCTTCTTTGTCGATAACATTTTCCGTTTCACCCAGGCCGGTTCCGAAGTGTCCGCTCTTCTGGGCCGCATGCCCTCCGCCGTCGGTTATCAGCCGACGTTGGCGACAGACCTTGGCGGTCTCCAGGAACGCATTACCTCAACAACCAAAGGTTCGATTACAGCCGTTCAGTGCGTGTACGTGCCCGCCGACGACTTGACCGACCCGGCTCCCGCAACCACGTTTGCGCATCTTGACGGAACCGTCGTTTTGTCCCGTCCGATCGCCGAACTCGGTATTTATCCCGCGGTGGATCCGCTGGATTCAACTTCCAGAATTCTCGATCCGAACATTCTGGGTCAGGAGCACTACATGGTCGCCCGACAGGTACAGGTGACGTTGCAGAAATATAAAGATTTGCAGGACATCATTGCCATTCTGGGTATGGATGAACTTTCCGAAGCTGACAAATTGACCGTTAGCCGCGCCCGTAAGATTCAGAGATTCCTGTCTCAGCCCTTCTTCGTCGCCGCGCAGTTCACCGGCACCGAAGGTAAATTCGTATCTGTGGCTGATACCGTTCGAGGCTTCAAGGAAATCCTGGAAGGCAAACATGACGAATTACCCGAACAGGCCTTCTACATGGTCGGCGGAATTGAAGAAGCAATCGAGAAAGCCCAGAAGCTTTCCTAGTAAGCGAGGATATCCATGGCGGATGAATTAATTCTAGAAGTGGTAACACCGGAAAAACTGGTTTTCTCCGGAGAAGTGGATGAAGTGACTGTTCCCGGCTCCGAAGGTGAATTTGGCGTTTTGAAAGGTCATGAGCCTTTTCTGACTTCCGTTGATATCGGAGAGCTTTATTTTCTGGTTGGCGGGAAGAAAACGTATTATGCCATCAACACGGGTTATGCTGAAGTCACAGGAAGCAAAGTCACAATCTTAATTGAGACCGCTGAACGGGCGGATGCAATCGATAAAGACAGAGCCCAGAAAGCAAAGGATAAGGCCGAAGCGACGCTTAATCAATTGGCCAAAGAGCATGATGATTATGAAAAGATGCGCTTGGCGCTCCTGCGTGCGGTCACTCGAATCAACGTTGCGGAGAAAGGTTCGTTAAATTAATCAGGTTATTTAAATCAATAAAAAGGCGGCTCGTCGCAAACGAGCCGCCTTTTTCGTTTTTTATCTTTCTGAAATTATTCAGCAGAAATATCGACGATCTGAAAGTTCCGGGTTCCACCGGGTGTCTTTACGACAATTTCGCTGTCGATACTTTTGCCGATCAATGCTCTTCCGATAGGTGACGTAACGGAAATTTGATTCTTATTGATGTCCGACTCAAACGGGCCGACCAACTGGTATTTGATCTCTTCTCCGCTATCACTGTCGATATCGGCAATCGTGACATAACAACCAAAAATGACTTTATTGCCGACCTTGCCATTGACAGGAATAATGTTGCAGGAGGCGAGATTGTTTTCAATCTCCTGGACTTTGCCGTGTAAATAAGATTGACGTTCTTTTGCCGCCGAGTATTCAGCATTCTCGGAGAGATCACCATGGGCGCGCGCTATTTCGATATCGCGTATATTTTCCGGGATGGAAACATTTTTCAGTGTTTCCAGGTCCTTTTTTAATTTTTCAAATCCCTCTTTGGTAATAGGTATCTTCTCCATAAATGCTCCTGGTTTTTTGCCTTGCTCTGACGTGATTTGATGTTCATCAACAGGCAGGTTTCCTTATATTATTTTTTAAACGAGAAATAGGGTCCTGTCAAGAACCATTTGATTTTTATTTTGTCTATATAAGTCCTGATAATATGGACTGTTTCGGAATAGCGCCAAATAATTGCGGACGTTGTTTTGTTGCGGAGTTTGTGTTATTGAACGTTAGTCATAAATGTGGAGAGGCATTGAATAACTGTAATGCTGGATAAATATGAACGGGATATAAATTATTTAAGAGTTTCGATTACCGACCGCTGCAATTTACGTTGCACATACTGCCGTCCCAAGGAAGGATTTTCGCTGAAAGGTCATGATGATATTCTTCGCTATGAGGACATTCTCCGGATCGTTATACAGGCCGTGAGATTGGGGCTCATCAAAGTCCGGGTCACCGGTGGCGAGCCGCTGGTGCGGCGTGGCTGCACGGATTTTTTAAGCGCTCTTAGAAAAATCGAAGGACTGCAGGATATCAGTTTGACCACGAATGGCATTCTTCTGGATCGCTATGCACAGGATATCTTCCGGGCCGGCGTTCAGAGAATCAATATCAGTCTGGATTCTCTGGACAAACATAAATATTTTCAGATCACCGGCGGCGGAAATCTGGAGGACGTGCTGCGCGGCATTGATACCGCTGAAAAAGTGGGCTTTTCACCGATTAAAATCAATACGGTGGTGATCCGGGGTTTTAACGACGGCGAAATTCTGGATTTTGCTAAGCTCGCTATGGATAAGCCGTTTCAGGTGCGCTTTATCGAGATTATGCCGGTCAGTGACGTGAATGCCGATCAACCAACGCAATTTCTGCCGACATCGCACCTCTATGAAGTAATCAGCCGGCGCTTCAAACTGGAGGCATTAGGGCAGAAAAAAAATAAGCTGGACGGGCCTGCGCGTATTTTTAAGCTGAAAGGCGGCGCCGGTGAAATCGGTTTTATCAATCCGGTGAGCGATCATTTCTGCAAGACCTGCAATCGCCTCCGCCTGACTGCTGATGGAAAACTGAGGTCCTGCCTGCTGAGCGAGACGGAAGTCGATTTAAAATCTGCACTCTCCCGATCCTGTAGCGACGAAGAATTGGCCGGTCTGATTCGTCAGGCCATTTTGCTGAAGCCTCAAAAACACGACCTGGACTGCACGGACAGGCACATTAAAAAATGCCACCGCGACATGTCCGATATCGGCGGATGAGAAAAACTCATTTCGTGCAATTTTGATTATTTAGAGTATAATGACGCGCATATTTTAGAAAGAAAAAAAGAAGCTCTGCTTTGTGTCTGGCGGATCAATTCTCGGGTGGAATTATCATAAAGGACGCTCTTCATGGGAACCGTCGATCATCAACAAACAATATTCGATTCCTGGCTGACGACGGAGCGCGGCCAGTATATTTTTTGCCGGCAACGAAAGCTGATCCTGGATCTTGTTGCTCCGGTTAAGGGCGAAAGTGTATTGGAGATTGGTTGCGGAGCCGGCCATTTTCTGAAAATTTTTCAGGAGCAGAAATGCACCGTCACCGGTATCGACTCCTCCGAGGAAAATTTACGTCAAGCCCGCAGACGCCTGGGAGATTCAGCCGAGCTTATTAAAGGCGCATCGGAAGATCTTCCTTTTTCGGACAGTGAATTCGATATTGTGACGCTCATTTATGAACTGGGCGTCGCATCCGATCCGGAGAGACTTCTTGCCGAAGCCATTCGAGTCAGTCATCGCCGCGTTTTTGTCGGTTTCATTAATTATCTTTCCCTTGCCGGCACGCAACATTCCGTCAAAGAGCTGTTTGGGTTACCGCCTGCAAGTCCGCTGCGCTACTTCAGTGTCTGGGACATGAAGTCGAGGGTGGAAAGCCTGATCGACACGCCTTCTCTGCAATGGGGAAGTGTTGTCTATTTTCCCGGAAGGCTCTATGACTGGTTTTCGGAAATGGAGGAATCAGTTCCCCGGAAGAATAATCCATTCGGAGCTTTTGCCGGGATGGTCTTTCCGGTGAAATATATCTTAAGAACCGTTCAAAGCCCCGTTCTTGAACAATTCGATTTCAAGGCTAAATCACGTCCGACTGCACCGGAAGCAATTCGGGGAATGGCGCAGGGGGCGAACCGATGATTCGGGAAGCGATTCTTTATGAAAAGCTTGAAGATTCGCGCGTTCAATGTTCGGTCTGCGCGCATCACTGCAAGATCAATCCCGGCCGCCGCGGTTTGTGCGGCGTTCGTGAAAACAAAGGCGGCATTCTATATACGATGGTTTTCGGGACGCTTATAGCCGAGAATGTCGATCCCATCGAGAAAAAACCATTCTTTCATGTTTACCCCGGATCGCGCTCCTTTTCGATTGCAACGGTTGGCTGTAATTTCGGCTGCACGTTTTGCCAGAATGCCGACATCTCGCAGATGCCCCGCACGACGATCATGATCACGGGGGAAGACACTGCGCCCGAAACGGTTGTCCGGCGCGCTCAAAAAAACGACTGTCAGACGATTGCTTACACTTACACGGAGCCCACCGTTTATCTGGAAACGGCGCTGGAAACGTCGAAGATCGCCGTACGGAAAGGGCTGAAAAATGTATTTGTGACCAATGGCTATATGTCGGAGCAAACGCTTGATGTGATGAAACCTTATCTTGCAGCCGCCAATGTCGATTTAAAATCTTTCCGTGATGATTTCTATAAAAAGGAATGCAGTGCGCGTCTTAAGCCGGTTCTGGACAGCCTGAAAAAAATGAAAGAGATGGGGATCTGGGTGGAGATTACCACCCTGCTCATTCCGGGATTGAACGATTCTCCGGAAGAGCTCAAGGATATTGCCGGATTCATCGTCGAGTTGGGAAGTGAAACTCCCTGGCATATCAGCCGGTTTCATCCTCAGTACAAGATGCTCACCCGGCCGGTGACGCCGGTGGACTCTCTGCATCGGGCCTGCCAAATCGGCAAAGAGGCGGGGCTGAAATATGTTTATTGCGGGAATGTGCCAGGCGACGAAGGCGAAAATACGTACTGTGCAAACTGCTCTAAACTTTTAATCAAGCGATATGGTTACAGAATTATCGATAACGCTCTCTCGGGCGGTCAGTGCTCCTCTTGCGGGCAGCCCCTCGACGGCGTTTTTTAAGTTTGCCCGACCGCGGCCGGGATATCCATAAATAATTGTTTTATCAGCGTCATTTTGTGGTATAGATCATCCATTCCATTCAGTCCTCCATTTTAGACTAAAGCACTATATATTGTGGTATGAATTTTTCATGAATACATTTTGTTGTATTTTCCCTTTACAAAGGATTGTACTTTTGTTAGTCTTGCCCAAAATTAAAACAATCCGGTTTAGAGTAAATTATGAAACTTAAACGGTTGGAAATATCAGGTTTCAAATCATTCCGCGACAAAGTAGTGATCGATTTTTCCCGGGGCGTCAACGCCATCGTCGGTCCGAACGGTTGCGGAAAATCAAACGTCGTCGATGCGATCCGCTGGGTGATGGGCGAACAGCGCGTGAAAGCTCTGCGCGGCAAAAAGATGGACGACGTGATCTTCAATGGCAGTGAAGACGCGGCCGCCGTCAGCGTGGCGGAAGTGGTGATGACGCTCGAGAACTTCGGGTCGAGTTTTCCCGGTGTTTATGGCGATCTGCCCGAAGTTTCCATTTCACGCCGGGCCGTCCTCGACGGTGAAAACGAATATTGTATCAATCGTGTGCCCTGCCGTCTTCTGGACATCAAAGAGTTTTTCATGGGCACGGGCGTTGGCGCGCGCACGTATTCGCTGGTCGAACAGGGCTCTGTGGCGACGCAGGTGGAAGCCAAACCGGAAGACCGCCGTCTGTTTATTGAAGACGCGGCCGGCGTATCCAAGTATAAAAGCCGCAAGGAAGCCGCCGTGCGCAAGATGGAGCAGACCAAGCAAAACATTCTGCGCTTAAACGACATTCACAAAGAAGTCAAATCCCAGTTAAACGCCATTGCTCGCCAGGCCAAAAAAGCGGAACAGTATAAGGAAGTCAAACAGCGCCTGAAAGAGACGGAATTGGTTCTGGCCGGTCAGAGCTTTGCCGAACTGGGCATTAAAAATGCGTCGTTGCAGGAGTCCCGGGCAACGCTGCGTGAGCAGGCCGAAACTGTCAAAACGCAGGTGGAAGCCAAAGAGTCATCGCTCGATGAAAAGAAGGCGAAGGTTCTGGAAAGCGATGAACGGATCGGCGCCAAGCAGTCCGAGCTTTTTGAAGTCAAGAATTCCATCACCATCAAGGAAAAAAATATCGAGTTTTCCCGCACGTCGATGACGGAAGCCTCCGAGCGCAAACAGCTCAACCAGGTCGAAATCGAGACGATGGAGAAAAAGAAATCCGGGCTGATCGTCGAGATTGAAAATCTGCAGAAGAGGGCTTCCGAGGCGTTTGACCGGATGACCCAGTTGCAGGATGATCTGGATGAAGGCCAGCGCGAGGTCCATGGGCTTTTAGAGACCGACCGGGAGATCAACAGCCAGTTGGAAGAACACAAGATCCGCTACATTGATGTCATGCAGGATCTGGCCAAGTTCAACAATGTTATCACCGGCCTTACCCGCAGCATGGAGGATTTCAAAAAGCGCGAAGAGCGGGAAATCCGGGAAATCGAACAGGACAAAGCGCGCCTCAATGAAGTGTCCGATAAGTTGCAGGCTTTAAGCGCCGGGCTCACCTCCGAACAAGAAGAGATGGAGCGCCTGGCTGATCAGAAAGAAAATATCGCCGACGAACTGGACCGGGCCAAAACCGATCTGCAACTGGTCGAAGAGCGCATCGTTCAGATCAAGGAAGAAATCGGAGGCAAGGCGTCTCGTCTGCAATCGCTTATTGAATTTGAAGAGGCGTATAAATGGTCAAGCGACGGCGTGAAAAAAGTAATCGAGGAGCACAACAGCTCCGATAGATTTTACGGTGTGGTGGCGGACCACATTGATGTGCCGCGCGAATATGAATCCGCCGTAGAAGCCGTTCTGGGCGACAAGTTGCAGTATGTCGTCGTCAAAAGCCAGGAAGAAGGCGTTCGCGCCATCGATTATTTGAAAAGCTATCAACTGGGCAGGGGCAGTTTCGTACCGGTGGAACTGCGCGGACATCACGATGAAACTTATACAGATGAACATCTTCGGGAAGCGGAGCCCCTGCTTCGTAAAGTGTCGGTGAAAGAGGAATTTCAGCAGATTGCCGACTGTCTGCTGGGTGATGTATTGATTACGCCTTCGATTGAATCCGGCATTACGTTGTGGAAGAAAAACGGCTTTAAAGGCACCTTCGTCACGCCGGAAGGCGATACGATCAGCCCGCACGGTGTGCTGACCGGCGGCAGCGGATCGGCCGTGGAAAAAAGTCTGCTCGCCACCAAGCGCGAAATCGCGGGGCTGGAGACGGAAGTGGCTGCTTTAACTTCCGAACTGGAAGACAAAACTCAGGAAAAGAAAAAGCTGGCATCTTCCATCGCCCGCTGGGATGAAGAGCTGACCGGAGTGAAAAACCGCCTCCATCGCCTGGAAATCGACATTTCCACCCGCCGTAAAGATGTGGAACGCTTTGAAGACGAAACCGGCAGAATTCAACAGAGAATTTCCGTTCTCGAATTCAACCGCCAGAATATTAAAACGGAAGAAGCTCAGGCTGCCGCAAAGCTGCAGGAAGTGAAAGCCGACGTGCTGCAAAAAGAAGCGGCGGAAAAAGAACTCAATGAAGTTATCTCCGCCTTAAACGGCCGCAGGCAGCAGTCGCGCGCCGCTATTGATGCGAAGGAACGTCTCCTGACGGAAAGAAAGGTCATGCTGGCGTCTCTGGTGGAAAAGAAGGAAGCGGACCTGCGCACCGTCACCCGCTTGCAGAACGATCTTGGCGCCCACGACTTTGAAGTGAACCGCAAACGCGAAGAAATCTTCGCCTGTGAAAAAAGGATGGCGGAATTAACCGCAACCGTAGACGCAGAGCAGGCGGCGGTGCAGGAACTTTATGTCAGTCTGGCTGCCTGTGAAGCGGCGCTTTCCGAAATGAAGGAAAAGCGCTCCGGCGAAGATGAATTGCTCAAAGGCGAGGAAAACGAAATCCGGGATATCAAAAAGCAGCTCGATGAAGCGCGCCGCGAAATCAATGAGCTGGAAATGCAATGCCGGGAAGTGACGCTGCAAAGCGAAAATCTGCAGAAGGCCATCTTCGAAAAGCACCAGGTCGATCTGACGGCCATGATGGCGGAGTTCACGATGGCGGAGGAAGAAAAGATCGCCGAGCTTTCGGCGCTTCTGGAAAAAGACAAAAAAATCATCGAGAATTTCGGCGAAGTGAATCTGCTGGCGCTCAATGAGTATGAAGAACTCAGCAAAAGAAACGAGTTTCTCACCACGCAGTTGGCTGACCTCAATGAGTCTCTCTCTTCGCTGCAGCGGACGATCACGCGGATTAACAAAATATCCCGCGAACGGTTTGCCGAAACGTTTGAAGCCATCAACACCTGTTTCAAGGATGTTTTCGCCAACATCTTCCCGGGCGGCCGCGGCAAGCTGCTTTTGACCGACGAGAATGATCTTCTCGAAACGGGCGTCGATATCGACATTCAGATTCCCGGCAAGAAAGCGCAAAGCGTCAGCCTCCTGTCCGGCGGTGAAAAGTCGCTGGCGGCCATCGCGCTCATTTTTGCCATTCTGACTTACCGGCCTTCGCCCTTCCTGATTCTGGACGAAGTGGATGCGGCGCTGGACGACGCCAACACCAACCTGATCAACCGCCTGGTTCGGGATGTCGCCGAGAAATCCCAGGTTATCATGATCACGCACAACAAGAGCACGATGGAAGTCGCCGATACGCTCTTTGGCGTGACCATGCAGAAACAGGGCATTTCGTCGCTGGTGTCCGTCAATCTGAACTAAGCCATTTCAAAAAACGCCGGGAAAGGTTGTGATCTTTCCCGGCGTTTTTCGGTTAGAGAACCTCATCCACTCTTTACTTTATTCAGGAAAATCGCTATGTATAATCAAGAATTGAGAAAGGAAGCCATAAACAGTGGGTTTATTTGACAAGCTGAAAGCGGGGCTGACCAAAACACGCAACGCCCTGACCAAAAATCTGGATAGCCTGATTTTCGGCAAGAGAGTCCTGGATCAGACCCTCTTCGACGAATTGGAAGAATTAATGATTTCGGCCGACATGGGGCCGCAGTTTACGTATGACCTGATTGAAGATGTCAAACAGCGGGTCAAGCGTAAGGAGCTCGACGATGCATCACAAATTAAAAAGGTTTTGCAGGAACGGATGATCGGCATCCTGCAGACGATGGAAAAGCCTCTGGCCATTCCCAAGGGGCAGCCGTTTGTGATTATGGCCATCGGCGTCAACGGCAGCGGCAAAACCACGACCATCGGTAAAATGGCCAATATGCTGCGCGGGCAGGGCCATGACATTCTGCTCGTGGCCGGCGACACGTTCCGTGCGGCCGCCATTGAACAACTGGAAGTCTGGGGAACGCGCGTCAACGCTCCCGTGATTCGGCAGAAGATGAACGCCGACCCCGCGGCCGTCGTTTTCGATGCGATGGGCAAAGTCAAAGCCGGTTTCAGCGGCGTGGTCATTATCGATACGGCGGGCCGTCTGCACACGCGAACCAACCTGATGGAAGAACTTAAAAAAGTTAAACGCGTCATCAACAAGGAATTTCCGGGCGCTCCGCACGAGGTGCTTCTGGTGCTCGACGCCACCACCGGCCAGAATGCCGTGATGCAGGCCAAGTTGTTCAAGGAAGACATCGGCGCGACGGGCATTGTGCTCACCAAGCTCGATGGGACGTCCAAAGGCGGTGTGGTCGTGCGCATTGCCGGCGAGCTGGGGCTCCCGGTGCGCTTTATCGGCGTCGGCGAGGGCCTGGATGATTTGCGGGAGTTCGACAGCAAAGATTTCACAAGCGCCCTTTTGGATTAAAACATCTTACGGCGAAAAAGCATGAATAAAATTTTTGCCATTGGCGATATTCACGGTTGCCTCGATAAACTTCTGTCTCTGATGGGCAAGCTTCCAATCAAGCCCGCGGACGATACGCTGCTTTTCATCGGCGACTACATTGACCGCGGCAGCGACGGTCCCGCCGTCGTGGATTACGTGCTGGATCTGAAAGAAAAGTTTTCCAGGGTCATCTGTCTTTGCGGCAATCACGAAAGCATGCTGCTGCACTATCTGGAAGGTCTTGACGAAGAACTTTATGTGCAAAACGGCGGTCTGGCGACGCTGAAAGCGTATGGCTTAAAGGCGTCGGAGAGTTTAAGGAAGCGCAAAGCCAAAATACCGGCAGAACACCTGCGATTTTTTGAGTCTCTGCTGCCTTATTATGAAACGGAAGATTATATCTTTGTTCATGCGGGGCTTCGGCCCGGCGTGCCGCTCGTCGCCCAAAGCACCCAGGATCTTTTGTGGCTCCGCCAGGAGTTTGTGGATTCCGACCACGATTTCGGTAAGCGCGTGATTTTCGGCCACACGCCCAAAAAAGAACCCCTGATTACGCCTTACAAGATTGGTATCGATACGGGTGCGGTTTACGGCGGTAAATTGTCGTGCCTGGAGCTGCCCGCCCTCAAATTCTATTCGGTGTAAGACTTCATGAAAATTCTCGAATGCGTTCCGAACTTCAGCGAAGGGTGCGATCAGAAAAAACTGGATGCCATTGCTTCCGTGTTTGAAAAATTCCCCGATGTCGATCTGATCAACTACAGCGGCGATGCCGACCACAACCGCAGCGTCTTTACCTTCTTGGGAAAACCAAAAGACGTGCTGGATGCGGCGCTGGCCGCCGCCGGTAAAGCCCTCGAGCTCATCGACATGCGCGAGCAAAGCGGCGTTCATCCGAGACTGGGGGCCGTGGATGTTGTGCCGTTTATTCCGCTGGGCCAGGCGCATATGCCCGATGCCGTCGAAGCGGCGCATCTCTTCGGTCGCAGACTTTTTGAACAATTCGGCGTTCCGGTTTACTTTTACGGTCAGGCCGCGCTTTCCCACGGTCGCAGAGAGTTGGCCGATATCCGGCGCGGCGGCTATGAAGGCCTGACGCGTAAAATGACGCATCCGGAAGGAAAGCCCGATGTGGGCAATCCGGCGTTTGATCCCCGTTCCGGGGCCACGGCCACCGGCGCGCGCGAGCCGCTGGTGGCCTACAACATCAATCTGAAAAGCTCCGATTTGAAACTGGCGCAAGCCATCGCAGCGCAAATCCGTGAAAAAAACGGCGGCCTCAAATACGTCCGTGCCATCGGCCTGATGCTCAAGAGCCGCAATGTGGCGCAGGTGTCGATGAACCTGACCAATACAAGAGAAACACCTTTGAAAATCGTTTACGATGAAGTCGGGAGACTGGCCGCCGAACACGGCGTCGATATTCTGGAATCCGAACTCATCGGCCTGGCGCCCAAATATGCATTTTTCGACACGACGCCCGCAAAACTCAAACTGCCGGATTTTGACGACAACCGATTACTGGAGACACATTTCAACCGTTTTGCCCATGCCCGTGCCGCGCACGAATCCGGGCGCGGTTGACACTGCCGTCAAAGCATGTTAAACGCTAACCCTTCGCAACGCTTTTACGGTTGCCCCTGTAGCTCAGTAGGATAGAGCGACGGATTCCTAATCCGTGGGCCGCGTGTTCGACTCACGCCAGGGGCACCAGTTAAATAAAGTCCTTATAAAAAATAACAATACCATCAATTGAATATTGCATTACTTGAAAATTTTCTGTAAAAGAATCTCCATCATCAACACTTAGCTGCACATTTAAGAAAATCGGTTTCTATAAAATATTAGCCGGGCAAGGTTACATCTGCCCGAGTGACTATTTTTCCCAACCTCTCAGTATGGGGGCCATGGCGAGAATGGAGGTAACTCATTTTGGGAAACTCAACATACGTCAACAAACAAGGCTGGTCGCATAAGGGAAGCAATGCGACGGCCACGAACACCGCACCGGATGTCTGCCTGACGCAGGTTGGAAACTCCATTGTGCCGATTCCTTATCCCAACACAGCCAAATCGTCCGATCTCAAAGGCGGCAGTAAGACCGTGCAAGTGAATGGACATTCGGCCGCCATTGACGGCTGCTGTTACAGCAAAAGCGCAGGCGACGAAGCGGGCAACCGCAAGGGTGTTATGTCCGGTACGCACAAAGGCAAGGCGGAATTTACCAATTACTCCTATAACGTTAAATGCGAAGGCAAAGGCGTTTGCCGGAATGCGGATTCCATGATGCTCAATAACGGCAACACCATCGGCGTCAATAACGACGCATCCGCCGACCCGCCTGTGCCCAAAATCCCGCCGCCGCCGAAAGACACCGTGCGTATCAAGATCGTGGAACATATTTCATGGGACAACTATGACAAAAAAGAAAGGCGGTTCAAGTTAGGGCATGAAGACAACAAGTCCGTTGCAGGAAGAAAATTCAAAATCAAGATGCCTGACGGCAGTATCGTTGAGAAAACTTCGGATGATAAAGGAATCATTGAACTGACCGGCCAGGACCCGCACGGCAGGTTTGAACTCATTTTTCAACCGGATAGCGCCAAACTCAACAGCAGGCATTTCATCTCAGCCAGGGGAATAACCCCTTTGAAAAGAAGCCTGTAAATTAAAGAAGGTTATGAAGATGATCAATTCAAATCAGACAGGCGGAACAACCTCCGCGACTGACTCAGAGAAAAAGAAAAAAGTCGAACAATTCGATCCCAACGGCGGCATTGTTAAACAAATAAAAGATGATATTGTTTCAGGCGTTTTTTATGTGCTCAGTGAGTGGCGGCCCTCTGTGGTTGTTGATTGCCACATGCACATTGAAAGCGGAAACTGCGCGCCGCTGCCTTTTTTGTGGAAGCAGATTGCGGATAAATCAATAGGACTTGTGGAAGCCCTGCACCTGAAGCGTGAAACTATGGAAACACTCGGGATAGCAGGGGGCTCTGTGGTTAACTTTGTCACGCGAAACCCGCTTTTGGGCGAAAAAATGCAAACACCGGGCAACGACAAGCCGGAATATCGCAAAAACAGTATGCTGCAAGCTGTCCCGGAAAGCAGGAAATCGACCTATGATATAGCGGATGGATTTGTGACAAAGAGAATGGAGGATGTTTATCAGGACATCCTTCTTCCCGCCGATCTTTATCAGGGGATAAACCCGGTCTTCTTCTGCATTGCTATGACCATGGACATGGAGTTCGCCCACATCGACGGCTACTATGGTTTCAAAGTCTATAACGTAATCTACAAGGACGACGACCCCGAGAAAAAGCCGACCCGTTACTGGACGCCGCTGCACGGCCGATGGATCAAAAAATCGCGGGGGTACATCACCTATTATGAACGCGGCGATCATCCTCTGCCTCAGCTTGGCATGGATGAACAACCTTCCGGTATGTTCGAAAAAAACAAAGAGGCGATAAAGAGCGCCGGACTTCCGGGAATTTATTACAACGAAAAGAAGGCGCCGGTCCGGATGAGCGTCCAGGCGGTGCCCTTTTTGCTGAATGATGCCGAAAGCGACCGCTATGAACAGTGGAAAACACAACTGGCGGAAACGGAGTTTGCCATGCTGGCCAATCCCCTGAAGCTGCTGCCGCTGTTCCACTACGATCCCCGGCGCTGGCAGGTGGCGTCAAACCCGCCGGGCAATACACATCCGTTCGAGCAGGTGGGAGAAAGCGGTCTTTATCTGGGATTCAAAATGTACACCGCCCAGGGCTATCAACCTTACGATGTTGACCGGCTGCCGATTATGAGCGAATTTTACGCCCGGTGCTCAACCGAGCGGATACCCGTCATGAACCACTGTACGCCCAATGGAGCGCCGACCTTTGACCGGGATCAATACATTCACTTTACGCATCCGATGGATTCATCGGAATTCAGGATGAAGAAGCTTGATGCGGGTGGGAATGCGCTGAAATACTTCAACGACAACTTTGTTTCTCCCAAAGCCTGGGAGAAAGTTCTGGAGAATCATCCCACCCTGCGCATTTGCCTTGCGCATTTTGGCGCGGGGACGGATTTAGGGCTTCAATGGTTTGACGAGATCGTCAGATTAATAAAAAACTATCCCTATGTCTATGCGGACATCTCCTCGTCGATGGCCGATCCGAAGCATAAAGAAAGATTCAAAGCGCATTTTAAAGACTGTTATGAAAAAGAAATGAAAACCCCTGAAAGTACAGTCCGGGAAAGGATCTTGTTTGGAACGGACTGGTACATGACTCTGCTCGACGGCGTGGACTATCCGGAGTATTTCAACAACACCAAGACCTTTCTGGATTCCTTCGACAACGACCTCTGGTTTCAAATGACGCAGGTCAACCCTTATGACTTCTACCGCCTGGATGAACAAATCGAACGGATTGCAAAAAATATTGTGGAGAAGAGGAAACAGGAAATCGTCATTACAACCAAAATAAAAAATCAGAAGGTGCAAAAAAAGTTACCACCGCTAATACAAAAGGAAATCGACGTCATTCTGGATGAGGCTGCCTACATTAGGATTGCCAATCAGTATTATAGCAACTATAGGGAGACGCCATGAAAGAAATCAAATGCATGAGCATTCTGTCAAGGAAGCAATGGATCGCACTTTGCGCGTTGATCATGATCGGCACGCTGTTAACCACAACCGTCTATGGAGGAGGAAAAAATAAAATGGAATATTTGTACGATAATTTCGGAAACTCAATACCTTTAACACTGCCGCCACAAATTTATAACATTGAAGTCCGCTTCAGCGTTTCGCTGTTTCCGGTTCCTTTTGACAACGCTGTGGGGACTAATGATTTAAGAAACGCCATTACAGTCATTTCTTTTCCCAAGGGGAGGCTGGAGATGGAAAACCACTTCCGTAGCCTGTTTGGCGATAGCATTCAGGGCGGCGGAACGTTTCTGCCGGTCATAGAGCCTGATTCCATAGGTTTCGGACAGACGCGGCGCTTTTTGATGTTTAACTTTAAGAAGGGCATTCACAAAAAGATCAGGGTTTTTCCTTCCATTGACGAGAAGATTGAAAATGTCGCCATCACGGATGCAAGGGGAAAAAAGTTTATTTTCGAGACGGAAGAGATGGATAGACATTCGGAAGATCATAATGATTGCAATTACTTTCTCTATCTTATGGACTTAAGTGGAGATGAGGCAAAAACACTCAAGAAAGTAAATATTGGACAGGGATCGATCTGGGCTGTGTCTAACAACAAAGTGTTTGTCTGGCACTTCAATAAAAAGATCATGGATGTTTACGACATGAATCTGGAACAGGCACAGCATCCGGTTTCGGAGATTGTCATAAAGCACAAGGACAAGATTTACTTTACCCGGATAGTTATTCATCCAACACTGCCCTTTGCCATTGTCTATGGCGGTGGTGACACACCCGATACGATTATCAATTGGGGAGAAGGTAGGGACAAAACCCCCAAGCCCCTTCTGGAGGGGGGGACAGATCACTTTTCCTTTTCCCCTGATGGCAAATGGGTAACTTTCAAGCAATGGATTAGCCTTCGTGAGGATAGAACCTATATGATGCCCGTATCCGAGAGATACCCCAACTACCTCGGCACGCCGATATTGATGGTAAAA
The DNA here is from genome assembly GCA_963682105.1 of Smithellaceae bacterium. GTDB lineage: Bacteria > Desulfobacterota > Syntrophia > Syntrophales > Smithellaceae > UBA8904. The sequence goes on along the minus strand of OY821638.1, from coordinate 2,684,020 downwards.
GAGCGTTTCAACCCTAAAGGCTGCGCCTGGACGACCAATCCGACGGGTTTCGTGGCCGATGGAAGAAAAGGTCTCTATCGCTGGGAACTTACCAAGGAAGCCCAGGAATCAATCATGGGGAATGACGCGGATAAGTTTGCCACCTTCCACGACTATATCGTCGCAAAAGACTTGGAAAAGCTGACGAAGGAAAAAAAGCAAGGCTTGGGGAAGTAGTGGCTGGTGAATTGTGGCTAGCGGATAGTGAAAGGGGGCGCCATTTATTAATGCTATTTTTGCATGAGAGAAAATATAAATTGTACCGGACCGGATGAGTAGGGGGATTGCCCATGAAAATATTCAATACCCTTGCTATCATCACGTCTTTTGTGCTTTCAACGCCGCTGATGATCGCAGGTGCATACGCGGCTATCAAGTGCATGGTAAAAACAACAGGGGCTCATGGTATTGGCGCGATCGGAGCCGCCGCAGGCGCTTTCTTTAGTTTTTTGATGGTCGTCGCGGGCACGGTATTCTTTTTTCTTTCTTTCTATGCCATTGCGCATCCACTGAGAGCTGGATTTGTATGGGTTGCGATTGTAATTGGAATTACAGTCTTTATTTTTAGGGGTGCGCAGCCGGATATGGTTATCTACTTGGGGTTACTCATCTATTTATTATGCGGATGCTGCCTTATCGCCACGGGAATATTCTTTCATTAATACGGCTGAAAACTCGCTGCGTCACGGCTAACATTCCCGTCATTTTCATGGACAACCATACAGGCTTTGGAGCATCCGGCGCCAAACCTTGTAAGGTTCAGAATCAATTAGAGTCAGACCTCTCTATAATTGGAAATGGATCAATCATTTCCAGCCCGCTCAATGCGGGCTTTCTTCATGCCCCAAAGTCAAATATTTCATTGACATTAAAAATTCATTGCGTATAGTTGCTTCGTAAACCTTTAATTAAATAAGTGTTTTATCGTCTACGCCATGCGTTGAGGAATTATTCTAATGAGCCGGACCTTCAACATCTGCTGTGATGAATCATTTACCTACCACATTGATAAACCATTAATGAGAAAATCATTGGAGAGAAAATTATGCAGGGGATACTAAAATGCAATCGCCGCCCAATTCGGACGGCGAAGAGCTCTTTCTACACATGGCAGATGAGGCATGTCCGTAGTTTAGGTATATCCGGAAAAATGTCAAACAGTATTTACGATTGCTGTAACAGATGTTTGTATACAAAAAAACTTTATTGAACCAAAGGAACATTAAACGCATCCAAGAAAGGAACGCGACTAATGATCGATTTCTATTTATATAGAATGAAGTTCTTCCTGCCAACACAGACCAATCTTTTTTCAGATAACAATTTAAAAAGGGAAGAAATTCTACGACATATCCTGAAAGAGAAACCGTCGATGGAACTGCGAGAAGGCCACAATTGGCACATAGGCAATGTCTATCATGTTGATGAAACAGGCGGTTATTTTGCTGTGGGTCGGACAACGAAATCTATTTTAGAAAAATATGACAAGCAGACCGGCAACTTTATTGAGGAACAATTAGAAACAAGCCCATACACACATGTAATATTTGAACGCTCAATTGGCTTTGTCGCTATTGCAAAGAAAACCAAGCTTGCGCCTACCGTTGCAGGAATTGCAGCCAAGCTTAGTAAGCTATTCAGTATTTCGGATTTTATTAACAGCAACCATATTGACGTTTCTCTGGACCCAATATCTGATCCTTACGACTTTATTAATGCCGTTCAAACCGCTTATTCCATTAAATTTTTCGAAGTAACCTTCACCAAATCAAATCCATTTGATGCTGATGAGTTTTTTCAAAAGCCAATGGAAAAGTATCTTGACGCCGCAAGAGGTGAGAAAGGTAAAACTGCCATCTTTGGTCCTTCGCTAGATTCCGAGACCCTTATTAATGTTACAAGATCAATTGCTGCTACAGGCAATGATGCAAAAGCCTCATTGAAAGTTAGTGAAAGCGCACGCTATTCCACGAAACGACTTAAAGGCAATCCCGCTTGTTTCCAAATACCAGAAGAGGAATTTACACGGGAGTCTGCCTTGGTTGAAGCACGCGAAACTTATGCAAACGTTAGAGATCACGAATGACAATGAAAGAGATTGAAATAAAAAGCAAAGAAGCATTGATCAAAATTCTGACAGACTATGGCTCGGGATGGGTGTTTAGAGGACATGCACGTGCGGAGTGGAAACTTCAACCTTCACTTGAAAGAACTCTAGAGTCAGTAGGTTGGCTACCAGAGCTAGCAGAAAGGTATGAAGAATTTTCTTTGCACAACTTTAGCTCCAAGGCACACCATTATATTAATCGGAATATTCTCCCGGATACAAAATTGGGATGGCTTTCTCTGATGCAACATCATGGCATCCCCACCAGACTTCTAGATTTCACTGAGTCACCATTTATCGCGCTATTCTTTGCAATGGGTGAAATTGGCGATACGGATGGACAATGTTCTATCTGGGCTGTGAATTATCGCTATATCATGAAACTATCCATTTCATACCTCAAAGATAACACGACATTTAAATACGACTACAGTTCTGCGCAGATGAATCCAGATGATGCATATGCCAAAATCCTAGATTCAGGTTCTCATGATATTATATGGATTACAGAACCTAAAATATCAAATCTCCGAATGGAACGCCAGAAAGGAACATTCCTGCTAAGCTGCAATATACAAAAAAGAATTCTAGATTTACTGCCTGTGCTTCCGCCTGATATAGTCCACAAAATTATAATAGACCGATCCTTAATACTTGATATCTATACTATGCTCAAAGGTATGGGAATTAACCACAGTATCTTGTATGGAAATTTGGACGGTTTAGCAAAAGACTCAAACGACGAACTTATATTTCAAATATTAAGCAAGGGACTGCGCAAGGATAATGCAGAATGAAACTTACCGATAATGAAAAGCACGAGATTTCGAAGCTGATTGAAGCAGAGAAGCCCCTGCCGGATAAGTATCGATTCCTTTTGTTTGATGATACGCGAGAAGTGGAATTGGTCTGGAACGGGAAGACCAATGAAGTAACCAACATCGTTTTACCTTTTCAGGTCATCTTGCAGATTGATGAGCCGCGGGCTGAAAGATCAGCGAACATCGGTGCGAAAGTGCCGTCAGAGATAAGTCAGTTACGATTCAGCTTTAGTCCGATGCTGTAGATCTGCCTACAAAATCGGCATGAAAACGATGGATATTATCGGCAACGATATGTTGAAAATTATGGATGTGGCCGTATATGCCGATTGACCGTTTTATTTGTACGGAGTCGTGTAAATAAAAATAAAGTACTATGATATTGAATTGTTATGAATATTTTATTTGTATTTGTCGAAATGTTGAAAACTAAGGGCTTTAATTCTGAAGCATAAACCCGACGAATTCGACGGGTTTATAGCAAGACCAAAAACGTAGAGGTGAATGTTGTTTAAAAGTAGTTCCCTGGAAGAATTTAATAAATGGCTGACACGCCAAGAAGACGCGCATTTGGAATTTAAGACAGCCGCAATTCAATTTGACAAGGATAAAGACCTCCCGGATTACTGCGCAGCCCTGGCTAATGAAGGTGGTGGTAAACTTATTCTCGGTGTCACCGACGCGCACGTTGTTGTCGGGACAAAGGCTTTTGCCGGAAAGCACAATCGTTTATCTAATGAGCTTCTGGATAAGCTTGGGATTCGTGTTGATGTTGAAGAGTTGTATCATCCGCAAGGGCGTGTGCTTATTTTTCATGTCCCTTCTCGACCAACCGGAAACGTTATAAAATCATCCGGTCGGTACACTTACCCCATGCGTGCCGGTGAGTCGCTGGTGGAAATGGATACGGGAACGCTCAAACGGATACTGAATGAAACACAACCGGATTTTTCAGCGGAAATTGTACCGGGCTTGTCGCTGGACGATTTAAGCCCGGTAGCGCTTCAGCTTTTAAAAGAAAAATGGGCCAAGAAATCGCAAAGAACCGATTATCTGGATTTTGATGCAGAAAAAATTTTACGAAATCTGGGATTAAGAACTGATAAAGGCATTACTTATGAGGTGGTCTGGGCTCTTCGGACAGAGAACAGGGCTTTATAAGTGTAAAGCTGCTCTGGGTTGATGTTCATGCCGCAGCCTGTTTCTGCGCCAGTGAATCGAAGTAAACCATACTCGGTGTCTTTCTGTCAAAGTTTTGATGCCACCTTTTTTCATTGTAAAATTTAAAGTACAGAGAAAGACCTTTTCGCGCCTCTGTCATCGAGCTATAGGCTTTGAGATAGACATCCTCGTACTTCACACTTTTCCATAGCCGTTCAATAAAAACATTGTCCATCCAGCGGCCTTTGCCGTCCATGCTGATAGAAATGTTATTCGAGTAGAGAGTATCGGTAAAGACTTCCGCTGTGAACTGACTGCCTTGATCCGTGTTAAAGATCTCAGGACAACCATAGTTGGCAATGGCTTCTTCCAAGGCTTCCACGCAAAATGAACTGTCCAGGGTATTAGAGAGCTTCCAGGCCAGAACCATACGGCTGGACCAATCCATGATGGCGACCAGATAACAAAATCCCCTGGCCATGGGAATGTAGGTTATGTCCGAACACCAAACGTGATTGGCCTGTGTGATCTGGATATCTCGTAAAAGATATGGATATTTTGCATGTTTTGGATTTCGCCATGACAGCTTCGGCTTTACATACAGAGCTTCAATTCCCATCCGCCGCATCAGACGACGTATTTTGTCACGGCTCACCTTGTAACCTTTCGACCAAAGCTCATTGCGAATCTTCCGGCTTCCATAAAACGGACAGATCAAATGGATCTCGTCAATCTGGCGCATCAGTTCTCGATCCGCTTCGCTTAAAGGAACAGGTTTATAGTAAACGCCGGATCGGTTTATATCCAGAATCTCACATTGCCGCTTTATAGAAAGTTTATTCTCTCTATCGATCATCGCTTGGCGCTCGCACCGTCTATGCGACCGAGCGCGGTTGATAAAAAATCGTTTTCCATCGATAACTGGCCGATTTTGGCGTGAAGTTCTTTCACGTTCGGACCCGATTCCGCTTTCTTATCCTTGTTGAAGACCTCTGCCGCGTTTTCCAATAGCTGCTTTTTCCACTCTGTAATCTGATTGGGGTGCACTTGGAACCGCTGGGAAAGCTCAGCTATGGTCTGGTCTCCTTTTAAAGCTTCCAAGGCTACTTTCGCTTTGAATGTCGGGGCATGATTCCTTCTTGGTCTTTTGCTCATATAACACCTCCTTCTCTTTCTTATTGCATTATAGAGCAGTTTTTTCACTTATGTCACTGTCCAGTTTTGCCAAACCAGCTCATTATTCAGGTTTATTGCTCGTTGGAAAACCCGCTGTGATAAATAAACATCTACCCGATGCCGAAATAATCTTTGAATGGCGTAACAATCCGAAGCAGACGCATCACGATTTCCGAAAAAGCTGGCGTGATTCTTTTGTTGAGATCGATGACGAAGTGTGGAAAATAATCAATGACCACAATATACGCATTCCTTTTCAGGAAGGGTTTTTTCAACGCGAAGTCTGGGGATTTGACGAGAAATCAATTCGCGAAGCCGTCCATAATGCAGTCATGCATCGCGACTATACCTGCAAAAGCAGATCCATATTTATTAAAGCCTCTCCTGAGGCATTCATCATTGAGAGCCCCGGTGGTCTTCCACCAGGAATTACCTTGGAAAATATCCTATATGAACGTGCATGGCGCAATCGCACGTTAGCAGAGGCTTTTGAGAAAATTGGATTCGCAGAAAGATCTGGTCAGGGGCTGGATGATATCTTTGAGAGATCGATTAAAGATGGGAAAGGCTTGCCTGACTTGAGCAAAACCACAAAAGACATGGTTCTTTTAGCAATTCCCGCGCAGGTTAAAGACAAGGATTTTATTTTATACTTGGAGCGGATTATCAATGAACGCCAAGAGTTGCTATCGTTCGAGGAAATTTACGAACTTGAGAAGATCAGGGAATTTAAGAAAACAGAAAGGCCGGAGTTTAGAGATAAGTTCATGAAGCTCGGCATTATTGAGTCGATAGGGAAAGGCCGAGGTACGAAATACATCCTTTCAAAACGATATTATGAAACGATAGGACAAAGCGGTAAGCACACAAGAATTAAGGGCCTCAATCGTAACCAAATCAAGGAATTGATTATAAACCACATCTCCGAAGGCAAACCGGCGCACAGAATCGACTTAATTACTGGGTTTTCCGAATGCAACCCCCAGGATATTTCTAATATCCTTCAAGAATTAAGAAAGGCGGGCAGAATTTATTTTAAAGGTGACCGCAGGACAGGCCAATGGTTGTTAACTAAATAATAAGCGGGTCATTAGATATATTTTATATATATTTTTAGATGGTGATTATAATAATGTAAATAAATACAAATAATTATAAATTTTCAATTAGATAATAAAACAGGATTTTAGATTATATACTCATTCATCCGAACTTTCCCAGGTCCCTTCACGAAGTTCTCCCTTCCGAATATCGCTGGTCCCTGGCGGCTGAAGCGCTTCGAGATTCAAACTATGAAAAGCTGTTGCCGCCACTGGTGCATAAGATTCGCCAGGATGTTAACGACCGGCGGGATGCGCATTATATAACGCATTCATATCAAGGATGTGCTGATTGAAGTAGATGGTTTCCAGGTCTTTGCGCATCCGGGTCAGAAGGTCCGCCGGGATCTGCCGGATCAGGTTATTCTTTTCGGCAGGATCTAAAATCAGATTGAAGACATACTCTTCGCCTGTTTTCCCGGAATAGATATACTTATGGGGATAGCGGATGCTCTGCAGGTATGTGCCGTTATAAGGCTGTATCAGGTAGACGGGGTTGCATGGACCGTTTTTCAGAAACAGCGATTTGCCGACAAAGCTGTTTGCGCCGCCGTGAATTGCCGCAAGATCAAGGATGGTGGGGGCGATGTCAACCTGAGAGTGAGCGCAATCGCTGATCCGCTGCGGGGCTATTTTTCCCTTCCATAATATCAAAAAAGGAATCCGAAACGACTCGTCATAAAAACCGTTTTCGTTGAAAGAAATCCCGTGTTCGTTGATCGGATAACTGTGATCGCTGGTAATGATAATGATCGCATTGGCCAGATGGGTCCTTTGGCCGATCAATCGCATCAGGTCTCCCAGTTGACGGTCGGACAGGTGAAGGGAATTGGCATAGTTTTGTTCGATTGTCGCCGATCCGGGATAGAGCATTTTCCTGCTTTCCGGCAGTTGGTCGAACCGCATATGATTGGCAATCGTCGCCAGCAGGGCAAAAACGGGCTTCCCGCCCGTCTTCTCCCGGCGGCGGTCAAGATACTCGAAGAACGTTTCATAGAGAAGACCGTCTTCCGGTCCCCGTCCCCACGTTTTGTCCGCATCTTCCCTGCTGATAAATTCACCGGCGCTGCGAATATCGGCGAAGCCCGCGCGCTTCATGAACTCGGCTGTGTTGTCGAACGTTAGTTGGGGTTCGGCCTGCATAAAGAGGGTGTCATATCCGGCGTCGGCCAGATAGGACGGCAGAGCTTTGAATCGGAGATTCGGATAGGAAGTAAATATTTTGTTTCTGAAACTCGGCCAAACCGAAAGAAGCGTGGCGGCCTGCCCCCTGCACGTCTGGATGGAATTGCCGTAAAACCGGTCGAAATAAAGGCCCGTCTTAAGGAGGCGATTGAAGACCGGTGTAATCTCCCGGCCGTCGGGTGTTTTGGCTTCCACGAAATTGGCGTTGAAGGATTCCATCATCACCAGAATAATGTCCGGTCTGCCTTCTGGCTGAGATGAAAACCGGCCGGATATGTCCACCGTTTCCCGCAAGTAGGGATGGCCGGTTGAAGCCCATGTTTGGCGCGTGCCGGGAAAGGCCTTTTGATAGGCGCCCTGCATCAGAGCGGTGGCCTGATCGCAGGATGGAAAGGGCGCCATAACGGCCGCTGCATAAAGGATCATCGAAAAAACCATTTTGATGCCGCGGGGGTTTTCCTGCCGGATTCGGGAAATCATATGGAATTTCATCTCGGCAAAAATGACGCCGGCCATGATGACCAGCATAGCCGCCAGATGCACCGGGCGAAAAGACGACCAGATGATGTAAAAGGAGTTCAGGCTTAAGGCATATCTGATGTTGTCGGTGATCATGGAAAAATCTGGCGGCACCTGGGTGCGAACGTAGTAACCGTAAGAAAGCCACAAAATGAGTATGAGCAATTCGTGCGCAACGATCCTTGCCAGGCGTGATCGTTCGGTTGCCAGATTGATAATCTGAACCAGGAGATTGATGGTGATCAAGCTAAACAGGATTCCCCAAACGCACCGCCAGGACAGCTCAAACGGCAGAATGCCGCCCGTGACAGATAAACGAATGAAGAAATAAATCAGCGTGGCGGATACAATCATGTTCATTAAGCCCGCACGCAGGGGGAGCCCCTTTTTCAGCGGGGTTCCGATCGCTTTGAGATAATTCATTTTGAATTCCGAGGGAACTAAACCAGACCAATTTAAGCGGCATGTGCCGGGACACGATGGCTGCGTTGGTGAGGCGCGTCCGTGAATGTTGAAAAGAACGTCTTTTATTAACCGCCTGTATAATAACCGCACCCTTTTGTGTCAAGGGAATTATGGCTGCCGGCTGTTGTGCCATCAATCATGGTCCGGCTGAAAAGTCAGGTCTGAAAAAAATGGGGTCACTTTCCAATATGTTTTAATCTGCTGGACAATTGCAGATGATCTTTTGTAAAAGCTTACGTTTGTTTTGCGGGGCATTTTTTATGAAATGTCAATCTCCCGGGCGACCGGGTAAAATAATAAAAGAAAAAAACCTGTCATGTCGGGTTGGTAAGGAAAAAAGCCGTGTCAGAAAATCCATTGAATTTGTTAATGAGTCCAAAATCGATTGCCGTTGTCGGCGCCAGTAATGATTCTTCCAAAATGGGGACCATTCAGGCGCTGAATATTATAACGAATGGTTATAAGGGCAAGTTTTACCCCATTCACCGTAAAGAAAAGATGGTCATGCAGCATTCTGCCTATCCCGCAGCGGCGGATTTGCCGGAGGTTCCCGATCTGGCCGTTTTAATTGTACCCAGTTCGAAGATTGCGACGCTCCTTGAAGATTTCGGCAAAATCGGAACCAAAAGGGCCATCGTCATCACGGCCGGTTTTAGGGAAACCGGGACGGAAGGCCGCAATATGGAAAAAAAGATCAATGCGGTTGCGGAAAAATACGGTATCCGGTTTGTCGGCCCCAATTGCATGGGAATCATCAATTCGGAAATTTCGCTCAATACGACGGTGGTTCCGCTGGTGGACGGACCGGGGCTTTTGGGGATGGCCTCGCAGAGCGGAACCTATGTGACGCATGTTTTACCGTATTTGAGAAGGCGGGGGATCCGCTTCAGCAAGGCGATCAGCCTGGGCAATGAAGCCAGTATCGATCTGGTCGATGCTCTGGAGTACCTGGGAAATGACGAACAGACAAAAGCCGTTATCCTGTATATTGAGGGCATCCGCGACGGGAAACGTTTTGTCGAGACGGCCCGCAGAATTACTGCGCATAAACCGGTGCTGGCCCATTATGTCGGCGGTTCCGACGCGGGCGCTCGCGCCGGCTTGAGCCACACCGGCGCAATGTCCGGCCCCGATTTTCTCTACGACGGGATTTTCAAGCAGGCCGGAATCATCCGGGTGAAGACGATTGCCGACCTGTATGCGCATGGCTGGGCTCTTGCGACGCAGCCTCTTATGAAGGGGAAGCGTGTCGGTATCCTCACCAACTCAGGCGGTCCGGGTTCGTCGATGGCTTATGCCTCCAATCAGGCAGGCCTGGACGTTCCCCGTTTTTCGGACCGTCTGCAAGCGGAAATCCGGCCGCTCATTGAGGCGCACGCCTCCGCCGCCAATCCGGTTGATTTGACTTTCGACTTGAACATGGAGAAACTGGCCGTCACTCTTCCGGATATGATCATGAAAAGCGGCGAGGTTGATGCGCTGATTCTCTACGGTCTCACACGCACCGGTTTTATGCGGGAAGTTTACAACAATCTCAGCTTCATGCTGGGGGACATGACCTTTGAAGATTTTATGAAAGGGTCGATCGCTCTTGATGACAGCGTTTTTCATTTCCCCCGCCGTTTTGCAGCGCCGTTTCTGGTAACATCTTTTTTCAACGATGACGATGATTATACACAGAGGTACCAGGCGGCGAATGTCCCTGTTTTTAATTCGCCGGAAGATGCCGCAAGGGCCATGGGGTCGCTGTACCGCTACAAGCTGATCCGCGAACGCCAAAGGGCCGACAATCCCGTTTTGCCGCGGATTCAGGAACCGGCCGCATCCCTGATCCGCCAGGCTCTGGCTGCGGGGCGCACGGCTCTTGACGAATATGAAGCCAAACAGTTGCTTGCGGCTTACGACGTGCCTGTGACCCGTGAAGCACTGGTCCGGACGAAAAGCGAGGCAGTGGCGGCTGCCGAAAGCATGGGGTATCCCGTTGCGATCAAAGCCTGCAGTTGGGACATTCTCCATAAAAGCGGAAAGGGATTGATTGTCCTTCATGTTGAACACGCGGCGCAGGCCGAAGAAGCCTTCGACAATATCCGGAAGGCGGCAGGCAGACATGTGCCGGTTCTCGTGCAGGAGATGGTGGAAGGAAACCGGGAATTTCTGGCAGGGATGACACGCTTTGCCGGATTTAATCCCTGCGTGGTGTTTGGACTGGGCGGGGTCTGGACGGAAGTTCACCGCGACACAACTCTCCGCCAGGCGCCGCTTGCGAATATGGACGCCGAAGAAATGCTGTCAGACATCCGATCTTCAAAAATGCTGGGACCATACCGGGGGCTGCCGCCGGTGAAGATGGAGGTCATGACGCGGATTCTTAAGACCGTGGGAAACATCGCGCTTCTGCATCCGGAAATCGCCGAGATCGATCTTAATCCGATCATTCTTCGCGGCGATGAACCGGTGGTGGCGGATGCGCTGATGGTTTTAAAGGTATAACCTCTGTCACGCCGGATGCGGGCCGGAGCCATTTGCGCCGGTCCAGGAAGTTCTTGACAGATAAAGGTGCGCTTCTTATACTCATTAAGTATGTGGACGCGGCGATTCCGTATCTTTTTGCTCATTTTGTTCATCGGTTGCATCTTTTCATCCACAAGAAATTTTTTACCTGTCGAAGAGGCGTTTAGGCGATGCTGAAAAATACTCCCCTGCTGACCAAACAGATTGAGGCGATCATTGAATCATCCTACGACGGCATTTACGTCACCGACGGACAGGCCAATACCATCATGGTCAATTCGGCCTATGAGCATATGACCGGCATTAACAGGGATGAAGTGATCGGCCGCAACATGCGCGATCTGGTTCAGGAAGGCTTCATTGATCAGAGCGTCACGCTCAAAGTTCTCGAAACGGGAAAGCGCGCCACGCTCAGGCAAAAGCTCCGGTCGGGCAAGGAAATTCTGGTAACGGGAAATCCCATCTTTGATGATGCCGGTAGTATCATCATGGTCGTCACCAATGACCGGGACATGTCCGAACTGATCCAGCTCCATGAACAGGTGGAGCATTCCATGCAGATTGCCATGGCATACAGGGAAAAGCTGCAGACGATGCTGGAATCCAGCTCTTTCGGCAGCGACTTCGTGGTCGCCTCCCGGGCGATGTACGATGTCTGCAGTCTGGTGGAGCGGGTCGGCAAGACCGACGCCACCATTCTTTTCTACGGCGAGACGGGCGTCGGCAAAGACCGGCTGGTCGAAGAAGTGCATAAAATTTCACCGAGGCATCATAAAGGCGTTCTGGTCAAAATCAACTGTGGCGCCATCCCGGAGTCCCTTCTGGAGAGCGAGCTGTTCGGTTATGAATCCGGCGCCTTCACGGGAGCGAAGAAGGAAGGAAAGATCGGGCTGTTTGAACTGGCGGATGAAGGAACCATTTTTTTAGACGAGGTGGAATGTCTGCCGCTTTCTTTGCAGCCCAAACTGCTTCGGGCCCTTCAGGATTTTAAGATTGTCCGGGTCGGCGGCACCATGCCCAAGAAGGTGGACGTCAGAGTGGTTTGCGCCACCAATATGGATTTAAAGGAGATGGTGGCGAAAAACCTGTTTCGGGCCGACCTCTATTATCGCCTCAACGTGGTGTCGGTGGTCGTTCCTCCGCTGAGGGAGAGAAGAGACGATATTCCGCATCTGGTGAATTTTTTCATTAACCATTTTAATCAGAAATATAAGAAAAAGAAGTATATCACTCAGAAGACGCTGGATCTGCTGATGTCTTACGCCTGGCCCGGCAACGTCCGTGAGCTGGCCAATGTGATCGAAAGACTGTCGGTGGTCACCGACAAGATGCAGATTGATCCGGAAGATTTGCCCCATGAGATTCGCGGCGATAACGGAAGTCTGGACATCGACAGGGATATCCCGCTGAAACAGTATCTGGAGGAAAAAGAGATCGCGTTCATTCTCAGCGCGATCAAGAAGTTCGGCAGCGCCCGCAAGGCCGCCGCCGCTTTAAAGATCGATCACTCCACCATCACTCGAAAACTGCAAAGATACGAGAAGGCGCCGGCAAAATCATAACCGCCCCTCTCCGTCCGGCAAATTCGCGAATTACCGGTGATACTTATGATATTCCCGCCACAAATCCTCTCGAAAGTTCGGATGGGCAATCGAGATGAGCGCTTTGGCCCGATCCGGAAAAGACTTGCCCCGCAAGTCGGCAATGCCATACTCGGTGACGACCATATGGATGTCCGCCCGGGTGGTGGTGACAACGGCGCCTTCATCCAGGTGAGGGACGATTCGTGAGGTTTTGCCGCCCTGCGCCGTGGACGGGAAGGCCAGAATGGATCTCCCGCCTTTTGAATGCGTGGCGCCGCGCACAAAGTCCGCCTGTCCGCCGGTGCCGCTGTATTGTTTGTATCCGATCGTGTCCGATGCCACCTGGCCGGTGAAGTCCACCTGGAGCGCGGAGTTGATGGAAACCATGTTGTCGTTTCGGGAAATGACTTCCGGGCTGTTCGTATAATCGAAGGAGTATGCTTCGACAAAAGCGTTGTCGTCGATAAATTGATAGAGCTTCTCCGTTCCCATAAAAAACGAGGCGACCATTTTCCGCCGGTGATAATTTTTTTTTGTACAGTTGACGATGCCTTTTTCCACCAGGTCAACGACTCCGTCGGAAAACATTTCCGTGTGAATGCCCAGATTTTTTTTATCTTTCAAAAAACCCAGGACAGCGTCCGGGACGGCGCCGATGCCCAGTTGCAGGCAATCGCCGTCTTTGATCAGTTCGGCACAGTACCCGCCGATCGCTTCGTCGATGGCCGTAATAACCGGCGGTTTGAGAATCAACGGGGCCGTATCGCATTCGACAATATAGTCGATTTCCGAGACATGGATGAAAGTGTCTCCCAGCGTTCGCGGCATATTCGGCGTGACTTCGGCAATGACCATCCTGGCGCTTTCCGCGGCCGGTTTGGTATAATCGACCGAAACGCCGAAGGAACAGTATCCCTGCCGGTCCGGAACGGAGAGCATGCAGAGTGTCACATCCACCGGAAGAATTTTGTCGACAAACAATCGCGGCAGATCGCTGTTGTGCACGGCGGTGAAAACGGCGCGCCCTTCATTGATCGCCTGCCGGGAGCCCGCTCCTGCAAACAGAGAGTTATGCAGGAAATAAGGCTGGTTCTCCGGAAGACAATAAAGAGAATGTCCCATGGCGATCTGATGGGCGATTTCGACGTTGCGATACCGCTCGCGCTGCTCGACCATGGTTTTTAATAAATGTTCCGGGGTCCCGGCCGCATGGCCGCAAACGACGCGATCTCCGGATTTAATCTGTGCGACCGCCTCTTCAGCGCTGACGAGCTTTTGCGAATAAATTTTTTCCCACTTCATCGGTTCCTCCGCCTTCGGGTTCTCTTCACATTCTTTTCGTCGGGGTTTATGAAAACGACGCCCCTCGCGGTTTTGCCTGAAGCATATTTAGTGCCAGAGATAATTCAGTTGATCTGCAACCGGTTTGGCTCACGAGCCGCAGCGATGCCGCATCGGTGTCGGATGCAAAATAATCGCCAAAGAGAGGACATTCCTTTATCCTTCTATTATGCGGCCTCTGTGCATTGTATCGTTTTCCATCGCTCCTCTTTCTTCCTGTTGTGTTTTGATTGATATCCGCCGTGCATGACTGAAGCGTCAGACGGGGACCAGTGGCCTGTTTTCCGGCCGGAATACGTTTCTGATGCGCCTGAGGGTTGCATTGATGCAACAGCGTTTTTGTCCATTGAAATTTTTTCATGAGTAATATCAACTTTGTCGAAAAAAGCGATGATGTTGATAAAATGCACCGCATAGCAGTCGAAATGGATGCTAATTGTTAAGCTATTGAAAACAAATTACTCTTTTCCATTCGTGGCGATCTTGGGGTTGTTGCACATGAGCACCGGACTTGACCTGAAGAGGATTTGAGTGTTGCTTTCTTAAGAAATAAAGGAGATCTTTTGATGATGGTTTCATAAAAGCCGCTGTATCTCCCTTTAAGGAACACTTCCAGACCAATCGCTCCCCTTTCTTATTTTCCGGTTTCCCCGTCTTTTCGCCGCCAACCATATCCGTTTGAACATACAGCATTTATTCATGACAATTTAATTTTTGCCTTTGTCGAGCCCGCTTTTTCCCGGGCTGTTCCGCCTTCTTGCCGCTGTGCACTTTTGACGCCACTTGCCCTTTCCCGTTCATGGCATGCATGTTGCTTTTAGTCAGGCTTGTTGGAACGAAAAGACCGGACTTCTACCGGGCCGTATGGATCAATGAAGAAGGAAGCAAAGCATTATGAGCGGCAAGTACTTTGATGACTGGACGATCAACGAAGAATATTCCACACCCACCAGAACTATTACAGAAACGGACGTAGTGATGTTTGCCGCCATGAGCGGCGATTACAACGAGCTTCACACCAGCGCGGAAGCGACCCGGCAAAATCAGTTCGGACAAAGAATCGCTCATGGTCTGCTGGTTTTGAGCATTTCCCACGGCCTCCTTTTTCGAACGGGATTTCTGGATCAGACGGCAATAGCCTTTTTGAGCGTCGACAACTGGAAATTTCAAGCGCCGGTTTTCTTCGGCGATACAATCCGGGTGAAGTTCAAAGTCAGCGATAAAAAGGAAAGCAAAAGCAAGGCGGACCGCGGTGTAGTGACCCTTTACCTGGAGGTCGTCAATCAAAACGATGTTGTGGTTCAGTCCGGTTGCAAAGCCATTATGATTAAAAGGATATAGAAGGAATAAAACATGTATTTACTGCACAACGACGATGTAAAAATGTTTGTCGATCAGTTGAGGAAGATGGTTGACCTTAAAGTAAGACCGAGGGCGGCCGAGATTGACGAAAAGGAAGAATTTCCCTGGGATTTGAAAGAAACGTTCCAGAAAATGGGGCTGCTCGGCATCGCTGTTCCCGAAGAGTACGGCGGGACCCGGCAGGGGCATCTTTACACCTGTCTGGCTGTGGAAGAAATTGCCGTGGCGTGCGTCAGCTCATCGCTGATTGTTCAGGGGCAGGCTTTGGGTTGGGAGCCGATTCTCATCGGCGGCACCGAAGAACAGAAGAAAAAATACGGACCAATGATCGCTTCCGGAGATGTCATTATTTCCTATGCGCTCACCGAACCCGGCGCCGGCTCCGATTCCGGGGCGATGCTGACCAAAGCCGTCAAAAAAGCCGACAAGTATATCATTAACGGATCCAAGTGTTTCATCACCAACGGTCCGGTTGCCAATCTGATCACGCTGTTTGCCATGACCGATTCTTCGAAGGGGGTCAAGGGCATCAGCGCCTTCGTCGTGCCGACCGACGCGCCGGGGTTTTCCGTAGCGAAATGGGAAAAGAAAATGGGCATCAAGGGATCGCCCACCGGTCAACTGGTTTTTGAAGATGTGGAAGTGCCGGCGGAAAATCTTATCGGCCAGGAGGGGAAAGGCTTCGTCTATGCGATGAAAACCCTCGATACGTCACGGCCCGTCATTGGCGCACAGGCCTGCGGCGTTGCCCGCGGCGCTCTGGAGCTGGCCATCAAGTATTCCAAAGAAAGAGTGCAGTTCGGGCAGCCGATCGGTCAGTTTCAGGGAATCGGCTGGATGCTGGCGGATATGGCCGCCGAGGTGGATGCGGCAAGATCCCTCATTTATCAGGCGGCCGAGCTTGTGGATAACAAAGATCCCCATTCGAGCTACCTGTCAGCCGCGTCAAAGCTGGTGGCTTCCAACACCGCAATGAAAGTGACGACGGACGCGCTCCAGATCGCCGGCGGCTACGGCTACATGCGGGAGTATCCCTTCGAGCGGATGATGCGCGACGCCAAGATCACGCAGATCTATGAAGGAACGAATCAGATCATGAAACTGATTATCTCGCGCGAGCTTTTGAAATAGCCGGTACATAAATAAAGGATACCATGAAAATAGATTATAAAAAACAAAAGGAGGCCGAGCATGTTCAAAGGTAAAATCATCGATCTGGCACAGGAGATTTACCAGGGGATGCCTGTTTATCCCGGACATCTCAAGACGGTGGTGTGGACCCATCTGTCCCATGAAGAGTGCCAAAGGCAGCTTGGGACCGGATTTTCCTACGAGACAAGAGGCATCATGTTTTGCGATCACGGTCCGACGCACATCGACGCAGTCAGCCATCTTTCCCGTGATCCCAAAGCCGAATCCATCGATGAATTGTCTTTAGATAAATGCATTACGTCGGGGATCTGCCTGGACGTGAGCGACATTCCCCAGAAGACGCAATTTGGAAGAAAGAAAATCGAAGATGAACTGAAAAAATGGAAACTGGACATCCGCAAGGGCGACACGGTGCTCTTCTATACGGCCCAGTATGACCGCTACTACGGCAAGCCCGAATACATGACCGATTATCCGGGGCTGAACCGCGAGGCGACCGAATTCATCATTGACTCAGGTTGCGTCAATTTCGGTGTGGATTCCGCCAGTCCCGACATGTGGTACGACAAGACCTATCCCTGTCACAGCGTCTGCGCGGAAAGAGGCATTACGCACATCGAAAACCTTTGCAACCTCGACAAGGTGGTAGGCAAGCGTTTCACGTTTATTGCCCTGCCTTTAAAAATCCGTAAGGGGACGGGATCGCCGCTGCGTGCGGTGGCTATTCTGGAGGAGTAAAAAATAATGAAGTGTATGGAAATCACATTAAAGGACAAGGTCGCCCTGATCACAGGCGCGGCCGGGGGCCTGGGCGGAGCGATTGCCTGGGCGCTGGGCGCGGCAGGTGCGAGAGTGTTCCTGCATGACCTTTTCGAAGATAAACTCAAAGAGATCACCGGGGCCATGAAAGCTGAAGGCATCGAAGCGGGCTACAAGGCTCTGGACATCACCGCATCGGGCGCACCGCAAGTACTGGTAGACGCCGCGGTTAAGGCAATGGGACGAGTCGATATCCTGGTCAATTCCGCAGGGATCAACCGGCCCGAAAAATCCGAGGATGTGGCGGAAAAGAACTGGGACGATGTCATGAACATCAACCTGCGGGCGATGTTCTTCGTTTCTCAGGCAGCCGGCAAGCATATGATTGCGCGGGGCGGCGTCGGCAAAATCATCAACCTTTCTTCACAGGCCGGTTCCGTGGCCATCCCGCTTCGCGCCGCTTACTGTTCCAGCAAAGGGGCGGTCAATCAACTGACCCGGACGCTGGCGCTGGAGTGGGCCAAGCACCGCATCGTGGTCAACGCCGTGGCGCCGACCTTTGTCGAAACGCCTTTCACGGCGAAAATGTTTGAAGACGAGGAGTTTAAAAAGTATGTGCTGGCGAGCATCCCTCTGGGAAGGATGGTCACGGCGGAAGAGGTAGCCAACGCGGCATTGTTTCTGGCGTCCGATCTGGCCAACATGATCACCGGACATGTTCTGGCCGTCGACGGCGGATGGACGATTCAGTAGGCTGAAGAAAACTCAGGAGTCGAAAGCTATTCAACTTTGAATAAGTTCACTAAAGGAGGTAGAAGATGCAACAAGTAAATATTTTTCGCAGGACCGGCCTGACAGCCCTTTTGGCGGGATTGATCAGCGTATCCCTGCTGGCTTTGGCGCCGTCATCGGCGTTCGCCCAGCAAAAGATCATCAAGTACGGAACCATGCACCCGCTGACGGGCGCCTATTCCGTTCTGGGTCTGGATCAGCAGCGCGCCACCGAGATGGCGATAGAGGAATGGAACGCCAAGGGCGGTGTTCTGGGCCATAAGATCGTCTGGATTCACCGCGACGACGAACTCAAAGGCAACGTCGCCATCCGCCGGGCCAAGGAACTTGTGGAAGAGGAAAAATGCGATTTCATCGGCGGCACGCTTTCGGGATCCATTTCTCTGGCCATGAATGAAATGGCCTGCAAGACCAAAACGCCTTATATGTCCTACTGCATGTCCGACATGGTGCTGGGGAAAGATCAGTGCGAATACGGCGCGGCCTTCATGGTGATTCCTTATTCGGCGGCTCTCGCCGTTTCCCAGTATGCCTTCAAAAATGTCGGGAAAAAATGGTATTCCATTACCGCCGATTACCGCTGGGGTCACAGCCTCCTGGAAGGGTGGATGTGGCAGAGCCAGCAGATGGGCGGGCAGCACCTGGGTAACGTTTACGTACCGTTGGGAACCACCGATTTTTCCACCTACTTTGCCAAAGTTTTGGCCGCGAAACCCGATTTCATCGTCATGAATAACCTGGGCGCGGATCAGACCGCGGCTATCAAGCAGGCCAGCGAACTGGGTCTGACCAAAAACATAAAAATCTTCTGTACCAAAACCGCCCAGAGCACCATCAAGGAACTGGGACCCGCTTATAATGAAAACGTCATCGGCGGGATGACCTTCTATTACAAACTGCGCGACAAATATCCCGGCGCCAAGAAGTTCGTCGACAAATTCATGAAAAAGTACGGCGCTCCTCCCGAGCAGGACGGCGAAGCCGGGTATGTTGCCACCAACCTGCTTTTCATGGCTATTGAAAAAGCCGGCACGGTGAAAGACAAGAAAAAGATTATGGATACCCTGGAGGGCATGAAGTACCAGTTGACCAAGGGACCGGAATATGTCCGGGGTTGTGATCGTCAACGCGTTACGAGTTACGTGCTCGTCCGCGGCAAGGGCGCCAAGGCCAAAGGCTGGGATATTGCGGATATCGTGGCGGAGATCCCCGGAGATTCCATCATCATGTCCTGTCAGGACAATGCCGCGAAAATGCCGTTTATTAACATAAAACTTCCCAAATAATTTTGGAGACAACAGCGCGGGGAAGGGCCTTCCCTTCCCCGCAATTGATAGAGGTGCAAAAGAGATTTTATGGCTGAGATTCCTTGGAACATTATTGCAATGCAGGTTTTTTTCGGGATTGCCCTGGGGTGCATCTTCGTCCTTTTGTCGAGCGGGATGTCCATCATCTTCGGTCTTCTGGATGTGGTCAACTTCGCGCACGGAACCTTCGCCATGCTGGGCGCCTATGCCGTCTTCGTCATTGTATCGCTTTCGGGCAGCTTTTTAATAGGCTTGATCAGCGCCTTTGTGATCGTCGGTGTCATCGGAATGATCCTGGAATTTCTCCTGCTCAAGCCCCTGTACGGGAAAGACCCTCTGTTGCCGCTGCTTTTAACTTTCGGCCTCTCCGTGGCGATACCGGATCTGATCAAAATCATCTTCGGTCTCATCGGAAAACCGGTCAACTATCCCGAAGCGTTAAGTCAGGCGATTACACTGGGGCCTTTGATTCTTCCCGGCTACCGTTTATTCATCATCCTTTTCACGCTGGTAGCCATCATATCTTTGTGGCTTTTTCTTAAAAGAAGCGATCTGGGCATGATCATCCGGGCATCGACCCGGGACAGCCTGATGGTGCAAACCCTGGGAATCAATGTTTCCCGGATCTGGACCTTCGGTTTCGGCCTGGGTGTGGGCCTGGCGGCCCTGGCGGGCGCGATTGCGGCCCCCATGATGTCGGCCACGCCCGATATGGGCGTCGACATGACCATGACGGCGTTTGTGGTCACCGTTGTCGGCGGACTCGGAAGTCTGGGCGGAGCGATTGTCGGCGGGCTCCTCATCGGTCTGGTGGTGGCTTTCACCGCATTCTTCGCCGGCGAATATTCTTCCGTGTCGATGTATTTCTGCATGGCGTTGATTCTGCTGGTCAGGCCCAGAGGGCTCTTCGGCGAGCAGGGCAGAGAATAGATATTTGAATTGTATAGAGAGGAAATATTGAACATGGCTAACGACAGCGTAACCCCCGCTAAATTGCAGGAAATGCATGCACCTCCCAAACCGATCGTTGTCTATGGGACGATTTTTGTTTTGCTGTTTCTTCCGCTGGCGATCTCCACCCCACTGGCCACGGAAATTCTGATCTGGGCGATTTTCGGCATGGGATTCAATCTTCTATTAGGGTATACGGGCGTCCTCTCTTTCGGACATGCCGCGTACTTCGGCCTGGGGGCGTACAGCGCCGGCCTGGCTTTTCGTTATTTCGACGCCAGTCTTCCCGTGGGCATTGCCCTGGGTGTTCTGGCGCCCATGCTTCTGGCCTGCTTTATCGGCGCTCTGGCCATCCGCAAGCGAGGCGTTTACTTCGCCATGATTTCCCTGGCCTTCGCCCAGATGCTTTATTTTCTGGCTCTTTCGCCGCTCAAGCACATTACCCAGGGCGAAGACGGCCTGACGCAGATTCCGACGATGGCTATCTTCTCCCTTTCTCTGGGCAAACCTCTGCCGCTTTATTATTTTGTTTTAGTGATCATGAGCATTATGCTCCTGGTGACATGGCGCATCCTGCAGTCTCCGTTCGGGAAGCTTTTGCAGGCTTTCCGCGAAAACGAAGAAAGGGCCAAAGCCTGCGGATACAGCACCACGCTGGTGAAGTTCTTCTCGCTGGTGCTCTCGGCGTTTTACGCGGGGCTGGCCGGCGCGCTCAATACCGTTTATCTGGGGTATGTTCCGCTAACGACCCTTTTCTGGCTTACATCCGGCACGATGGTCATGATGACGATTCTGGGCGGTAAAGGCACCTTCCTCGGCCCGCTGGTGGGCGTTGGCGTCTTTTTGTTTCTCCAGAACACGATCAGTCTGTTTACTCCCCGCTGGGAGCTTTTCGTCGGAGCGATCTTTGTCGCCATTATTCTGCTGTTCCCGGCCGGGATCATGGGGACGCTGGAAGAAAAAATTGCGGCTTTTCGGTTAAGGCGGGAAGCGAAACTGGTAAAGGAGTAAAATTATGATGCTGCGGACGGAAAAAATCTGCAAATACTTCGGCGGACTGAAAGCCGTCGATGAAGTGGATTTTGTATTAAAGAAAGGCCAGCTCAAGTCCATCATCGGACCCAACGGCGCCGGTAAAACGACGCTCTTCAATCTGATTGCCGGCGCATACCTCCCGACAAAAGGGAAGGTGTTCTTTAAAGACAAAGACATCTCCCGCTTTGCGCTGAATAAGGTCTCCCGTCTGGGCGTGGTGAAAACCTATCAGATCAACCACATCTTTCCCAGCCTGACGGTTTTTGAAAACATCCGTATTGCCGCTCAGGTTCGAAAGACCTCCTTCAACTTCTGGAAGCAGGCCGCCTCCTACAGGGATATCAACGAATCGGCCGAGCAAATCCTGACCCAGGTGGAATTGGCCGAAAAAAGAAACTGGCCCGCCTCGACGCTTTCGCACGGCGAAAGACGCTATCTGGAAATCGGCATCGCGCTGGCCACCGAACCGGAGGTGCTTCTTTTAGACGAGCCCACGGCGGGCATGAGCTGCGCCGAAACCAATCAGTGCGCCGAGATGATCCAGAAACTCAATTCGGAACTCGGGTTGAGCGTCGTCCTGGTGGAACACGACATGAGCGTGGTGATGAGCATCTCGGAGGAAATTCTGGTGATGAACGAGGGCAGAACCCTCGCGGAGGGAACGCCCCGCGAAGTCAGTGACAACGAAGAAGTACAACGAGTCTATCTCGGGTAAAGGTGCAAACATGCTAAGACTGGAAGACGTAAATACATATTATGGATACAGCCACATTCTGCAGGGCGTGTCTCTGGACATCAAAGAAGGCGAAATTGTAGTCCTCCTGGGGAGAAACGGCGTCGGGAAAACGACTACCATGAAAACCATTATGGGGGTGCAGCCTCCGAAGTCGGGCAAAGTGTTTTTCATGGAGAACAATATCGCGGGGCTGCCTCCCCATAAGATTTCCCGCAAGGGCATTTCGCTCATTCCGGAAGACCGCCGGGTCATTCCGAACCTGACGGTTCTGGAAAACCTGCGCCTGGGGTCGCTCATGCACACCAAACCCGATGAACGCGACGGACTCGTGGAGATGTGTTTCAACTATTTTCCCCGTCTCAAGGAACGTGTAAAGCATATGGGGGGAAACCTCTCCGGCGGCGAGCAGCAGATGCTGACCATCGCCCGGGCGCTTATGGGCCGGCCCAAACTGATGCTGATCGACGAGCCCAGCGAAGGCCTGGCGCCTAAAATCGTGCATGAGATCATGGAAATCATCAAACAGCTCCAGAAGGACGGACGAACTATTTTGCTGGTGGAGCAGCACATGGAAATTGCCATGCGTTTAAGCGACAATCAGCGGGCCTACATCATGGAAAAAGGCCAGATCCGCATGTGCGGCACGCTGGATGAATTAACCTGCCGGATGGATGAGGTTGTTCGATGTCTGGGAGCGAAAGTCTGAAAACAATACTGGTCATCGGAACGCTCGACACCAAGGGAGAGGAATGCCTTTTCATCCGGGATCTTATTTTGCAAAACGGATGCAACGCCATTCTGATCGATCCCGGTCCGCTGGGCCGGCCGCTCGCCCGCGGAGACATTTCCCGCGAGGACGTGGCCGCCAGGGCGGGATATGATCTGGCGGCTCTGGTGGAAACCCGGGATAAGGGAAGAATCATCCAGGCCATGACGGACGGCCTGACGGCGTGGGTGGCCGAGCTTTACCGGGAAGGCAGAATCCATGGCGCTATTGCCGTCGGCGGCGGCCAGGGAACCGCGATGGGGACTGCGGCCATGCAGCCTCTTCCGCTGGGGTTTCCCAAAGTCATGGTGAGTACGATCGCGTCGGGAGATATGCGTCCCTTCCTGCGCACGACGGATATTGCCGTGTTTCCATCCGTAACGGACGTCTTCGGCCTCAACTATGTGTTTAACCGGATTCTGGAAAATGCGGTTCATGCCCTTCTGGGCATGGTCAAAGCCTTTTCCCCGATCTCCAAGGGAGACAAAAGGGTTATCGGAGCCACCGCTTTCGGAGTGGTCACGCCGGGGCTGATGAAAATGAAGCGCATTTGGGGAGAGAAGGGATTCGAGATGATTCTTTTTCATGCCACGGGGCCAGGCGGCACGGTGATGGAGGAGATGGCCGGGTCCGGATACTTTGACGGCGTGATGGACTGGACCACGCATGAAGTGATCGACGAAGTGGGCGGAGGCGTGTTTGCGTCGGGTAAGGGGCGGCTGGATATTCTGGCCAGACGAAACATTCCCTGGATTCTGGCGCCGGGCGCTATCGATTACATCTGCCAGGGCGGTTATGAGCATCTCCCGCCGCGATGGCAGAAACGCAAGCACATCATTCATAACCGGAACATTACGCTGGTTCGGGCAACGGCCGATGAAATGGTCCGCGCAGCGGGTTTTCTGGCACAAAAAATCAATCGGGCGATCGGTCCGGTGCGGATGATGATTCCGCTTAGGGGATTTTCGGAGCCCAACGCCGTCGGCAAGCCTTTTTACGATCCTGAGGCCGACCGGGAATTTATTCGGGCTTTAAAGCAAAATGTCAGGCAGGGTGTTGAAATACTGGAAATGGACGCTCACATTAACGACGATGCCTTTGTTCTGGAAGCAGTCAATCAAATGCTGGAAATGCTGGACAAATATAATCGAATACAGTGAGGAACGCATGATGGGTGTATGCATTTATCCTTTGAATACGGGATTTATTCGGCTGGACAAGGGCGCCTATATTACGCCGGGCGACGGCTACGGCACGGAAGTCGAGATTCCCACGTGGGCGTTTTACGTAACGGACGGGAAAGAAAAATATCTTGTGGATACCGGCATGAGTGAAACGAAGACGGCCGACTGGCATCATAAAGGATCTTATCAGCCGGAGGGGTTTCGCATTGATGAGCGGCTCGGAGCGTTGGGCGTGAAGCCCGAAGAGATTCAGACGGTTTTTTTCACACATCTGCACTGGGACCACTGCTCCAATATGAAGCTCTTTTCCAGAGCAAAATTTTTCGTGCATGCCGGGGAGCTCGCTTTTGCGCAGAATCCTCATTTGCTGTACCATAAATCGTATGAATCTCCCAAACTGGGCGTTGTCCCGCCCTTTGACGGTGTAACCTTTCAAACCGTGAAGGGAGAGTTTAAGTATAACGATTTTATCACGCTGTTTCCCACGCCGGGGCATTGTCCGGGCCACCAGTCGGTGGAGATCAAAACGGGGCAGGGAACTTATGTCATTGCGGGGGACGCCGTTTTTGCCGATGAAAATCTAAAGCCGGACAAGCATCGCAATATCCCGTTTACTCCCATGGGGCGCTACGTCAACGTCTTCGAGATGTTTGACAGCATGGAGAAAATCTGTGCGCGTGCGGATCATATTTTAACCGGACATGGCATGGGCGTGTCCCTCAAACCGGTTTATCCATAGAGGTTGCGACATGTTATCCTGGTTGGACGAAAGAAAGCTATTTCTCCGGATTTGCCGCAGGGCTTTTGAAACGGGTTTGCAGGTTTCCACGGGCGGAAATTTAAGCATGATCCTGGGCAGCGACATTTTTCTGGTTAAACCCAGCGGCATTTCTCTTTACGATCTTCAGGAATCGGATCTGCTGATTACCGATCTTTCGGGAAAGACGGTGGAAGGAAGCGGCAAAGCCACCAAGGAGATTGCCACGCATCTGAGCATTTACCGGGTGCGTCCGGATATCGGAGGCGTTGTCCATTATCATCCGCCTTATGCAACGGCTTATGCGGTGCAGGCAAAGTCGATCCCGCTTTTGACCGTCCATGCCGAAAGAATTCTGGGAACCATCCCTGTCATCCCTCCGTGTGAGGAAGGAAGCGAGGCGCTGGGCCTTGAGGTTCAAAAGACGTTTGCCAATCCCCGTATCAAAGTCGCTTTGCTTGCCGAACACGGCATCCTGGCGGCCGGCGTGGATCTGACTGAAGCTCAAAATCTTGCCGAGCTTGTTGAGGAGACGGCTAAAATCGCATATCTCAGCGAAAGACTGCCGATGGCCTGACTGACCGGAGGCGAGAAAACCGCATGAAACAAGACATGCCGACCTGCGGCGGATGCCGGACCTGCGAGATGGTTTGCTCCTATCATCATACCGGAGAGTACAACCCCTCCGTTTCCAGCATTCGCATTCTGGAGAAAGAAAGCGGAGCGGGGTACTTCGTTGTGCTGCTTGAAGATAAGAGCCCGGAAGGGTTCGCCTGCGATCAGTGCCGGGGGCTTGTCCGGCCGTTATGCGTCAAAGTTTGCCGTGAGGAAAAAGATCTGGCGGCCATCCTGAAAGTATTCGAGTCGCAAAACCCGAAAGAACAAAAATCCGGAGGACCCGGCGTATGAACGAGAGTCCCCCTTTCTCATATGCCGGAAAAATCCTCCGGATTAACCTGACTCATCGCGAAGCTCGCACCGAACCGACCTTACGTTACGCCCGGGAATGGATTGGCGCATCGGGTATCGCCGTCAAGATTCTCTATGACGAATTGCGGCCCAGAGTAACTCCCTATGATCCGGCGAATCTGCTGATTTTCGGAGCGGGCGCGCTGCAGGGCACACCGGCGCCGGGCGCCTGTAAAATGAATGCCAGCAGCCTGGGACCGCTCACCGGCGGATGGGCCAGCGGCTGCAGCGACAGTTACGTGGGCGGTCAGCTCAAGTATGCCGGTTACGACAGTGTGGTGATCGAAGGCTGGGCGTCGCGGCCCGTTTATCTCTGGATCGATAATGATAAAATTGAATTTCGCGACGCCTCGCGGCTCTGGGGCAAGACCACCTGGGAGACGCTCGACGGCATCCGCGAAGAACTGGGCGACAGAAATCTGCACTGCGTGTCCATCGGCCCCGCCGGAGAGAATCTGGTGCGCGGCGCCTGCATCATCCAGGATAAAGGAAGGGCTTTCGGTCGATGCGGCCTGGGCGCCGTCATGGGGTCGAAAAACCTCAAAGCCCTTGTCGTGCGGGGAACCGGTTCGATCAAAGTCGCCAGGCCGGAAGCATTCATGGAGGCGGTGGGAGACGTCCGGGCCATGTTCGATAAGGCCAAAAGCAGGGACAATTTCCGCAAGTACGGCACACTGTCCTGCCTGTACAGGAAGCAGGAAGTCTGCGGCCTGTCGTATCGCAATTTCCAGGAATGCGCCATTCCCGAAGACATGCTGCAGGCGATCGATCCGCGCAAAACCATCGAGAAGTATGAAGTCTCCCGCCAGAGCTTTCCGGGATGCGTGCTCGGCTGCGGCCGTCACCTTCATATTACGGAAGGTCCCTATGCGGGGCTTAAAACGGAATCCTGCCAGCACGAGGCCATGGGAACGCTCCAGACGAGGCTGGCGATTATGGAACCCACTTTTCTTTTCAAGGCCAACGCCCTGTGCGATCAACTGGGGCTCGATGTGGACGCCGCAGGCGGCGCCATTGGATGGGCGATGGAATGTTACCAGCGGGGCATCCTGACTGAAAAAGATACGGACGGCCAGCCTCTGGTCTGGGGAGATGCACAGGCCGTGCTGACCTGGATTGAGAAAATCGCCTATCGGCAAGGATTTGGTAATGTTCTGGCGGAAGGGTGCGCGCGGGCGTCCGATATCGTGGGACGCGGCAGCGGCTATTACGCTATGCACATCAAGGGACAGGATCTCTACGAGCAGTGCCGCGGTTCCAACGGCTGGCTTTTAGGCACCGCCACCTCGACGCGGGGAGGCGGGCATACCACCGGCGCCATTGTCATCGAAACCGTCGGAGAACTGGATGGCGAGAAGGCGGCGCGCGTTTACGGATCGGACAATGTGGACCGGCCGCTCGAATATTCCGGCAAGGCCCGCATGGTTCAGTACATGGAGGCGCTGTCGCGGATTGCCAATTCGCTGGGCGTCTGTCTTTACAGCACCACCTGCTGGGACCTGGAGCAGATTGATCTGCCGCAAATGGCGCGTCTGTATTCGGACGCCACGGGCTGGGATACGTCGGTTGATGATCTCAAGCGCATCGCCATGCGGCAGTTGAATCTGGAGAAGGCTCTGAATCTGCGGTTCACGAATTTCGACCGCCGCCACGATATGCCCACGCCGCGGGATTTGCAAGAGCCGATTCCGTCGGGAAACCTCGCGGGCTGGAAGCTCGATGAGGAAAAGTACAATGAAATGCTCGATGAGTATTACGAACTGCATGGATGGAACAAGCAGAACAGTTTTCCGACCAGATCGACTCTGGAGGAATTGGACCTGGCCTGTGTGGCCGACGAGCTGGAATTCATCGGAAAGCTCGGTTGAATAGATACTGTAAAAGAAAGGAAAACATTAAATTCATGATTACCGCAACACTCTTTCCCGGAAAATATATCCAGGGATCCGGCGCGATGGACGAACTTTCCTCATGGGCCGGGCGCTATGGGAAAAAAGCATTTATCATCGGCAGCCCGTCGTCTTTTGATAAAAACATTCCCGCCGTTCTGGCCGCGATGCAGGAATCTCTTCCGGTGATGGCCGAAAAATTTGAACGGGAATGCTCGGATGAAGAAATCACCCGCTTGAAAGGCATCGCTTCGCAGGGCGGTTGCGATGTTATTGTGGGCGTGGGAGGCGGCAAGACGCTCGACACGGCGAAAGCCGTAGCGACTGAAATGAACGTTCCCGTCATCATCGCGCCGACCATTGCGTCCACGGACGCCCCGTGCAGTTCCCTGTCCGTCATTTACCGGCCGGACACAGGAAGGATCAAGCGCGTGCTGATGATGCGCCAGAATCCCGATGTCGTGCTGGTGGATACCAGAGTCATTGCGGATTCGCCGGAACGTTTTTTAGTGGCCGGCATGGGAGACGCACTGGCGACCTGGTTTGAGGCGGAATCCTGCCGTCTCAAGCACGCCAAAAATATGGTCCGGGCTTACAGTTCAATGACGGCGCAGACGCTCGCCCGCCTGTGCTACGAAACGCTTCTGGAGTATGGCGTCTCAGCCAAAACAGCCTGCCGCCGGCATGTCGTGACACCGGCGCTGGAGCATGTGGTGGAGGCCAATACGCTTTTAAGCGGCGTCGGTTTTGAAAGCGCGGGTCTGGCGGCGGCTCATGCCATTCAGGACGGACTTGCCGCCCTGGATAAAAACCATCAGTCCTATCACGGCGAGAAAGTGGCTTTCGGAACGCTGGCCTCTTTGTTTTTGACGGACAAGTCCTCGGAGATGATTGATGAGGTTTACTCTTTCTGCGAGTCAGTCGGCCTGCCGACGACGCTTTCCGATCTGGGGCTTGCCGGGCTTTCGGATAAGGATCTCGGAAAAATCGCATCGATTGCCTGCGCCGAGAAGGAAACCATTCATAACGAACTCATTCCCGTAACGCCCGAATCGGTTGTCGCAGCCATCAAAGTTGCGGACGAAGAAGGCGCCTCAAGAAAATAAAACCATACATGGCCAAGATCGTGCTTAGAGCAAGGGGTTTCAACCCCTTGCTCTATGGGGCGCTTCCTTTCCTGTTCAATAATCCGGAAGCCTGTTTTCATCCTATTGCAAAGATCGTAATCAGAGTCAGACTGACGATGGACAGCGCAATGGAAACGCACAGGCCCAGCATGAAAGGCTTGAGGCCGATTTTAAGGATGACCGAAAGCCGCGTGCCCAGACCGACGCCCGCCAGGGCGGTGAGAATGGCAAACTTTGCTGTTTCATCGAGGACTGAAAGCGCAAAGGCGGCGGTCTGCAAATGACCCGGATGCCGGACATCGTGCGGCAGAATCCCGGCGCTGATGCCGAGAGTGCGCAAAAGTGACAGGGTCAAAAAGCCGATGACGAACCAGGGAATCAAAATGCCGCCGCGCGGGACGTTTGACGGCAAAGAGCCCTCTTTAGCGGCCCTGCGGTTCAGAAGCAGTCCGATGAGAATAATCAGAGGCGCCATGATGGTATTGCGCATCAGCTTGACGATCGTGGCGACATTGAGCGCCGTTTGACTGTGCGCGGCGCCCACGGCCACGACCTGGGATGTGTCGTTGACGGCGGTGCCCGCCCACAGGCCGAAGGCGGTGTCACTCAATCCCATCGCCTGTCCGATGATCGGGTAGAGGAGCACGGCGATCAGGCCGAACAGCGTGATCACGGCGACGGCGAAGCCGACTTCCTCTTCCTTTGCCCCGATGGCCGGCGCGGTCGCTATGATGGCGGTATTGCCGCAGATCGAGGTGCCGACACCGATCAGCGCCGTGAGGCGCGGCGGTATTTTAAACAGGCGGCCGATGAGATATGCGGCGGACAGCGCCGCCGCAATGCACGCAAAAACCAGCAGCACGGCCGCGCCGCCGGTGGCGGCGACATCCTGCAGGCTGAGGCGCAAACCGAGCAGAATAATGCCGAAACGCAGCACGCGCACCAGCGCGAATTTTACGCCGGGTTCACAACTGGCGGAGATGCCGATGCCGTTGCGGATGGCGAGCCCCAGAAGAATCGCGCAAATAACGTCGCTGATCGCTTTGTTCCACAGCGGACCCGGGATGAGCCCGTGCAGCAGGCGGGCGGCTACGGCAACGCCTGCGGCTAAAAAAAGCCCCTTCCAGACGGCGGCTGCGCCTCTGAGGATTTCGCTCGATCCGGTTGTCGCCAAACTCATGATTTTTACTCCTTGCGCTATCAATAATTTATTTCAGGCAGGAATCCTGGCGGCAGAAGGCCCCACCGACTTTTGTCTTGCCTGATACCCCTTTTTAATGATAAATAAAAATTCATAATATTGACAATAATCATCAGTTTTCATGATGAAAGGCCGGAGATGACGCTTACCCTCAGACAACTGGAAATTTTTGAAAAAGTCGCAAGCGGCGGGCATGTTACAAAGGCCGGCGCCGATCTGTTCATCACGCAATCGGCGGTCAGCATGGCCATTGCGGAACTGGAAAAATTTGCAGGGGCGCCGCTTTTTGAACGCCACGGCAGACGGCTGCTGTTAAACGATCGGGGCGGCCTGATTTTATCCAGGGTCCGGGAGGTGCTCCAACAGGTCGGTACGATCGAACAACTGCTGATCGAATCCGTGGATGAACCGATCGGCCTGTTGCGGGTGGGGGCCAGTACGACGGTCGGCAACTATATCCTTCCCACGCTCGTGGGAGACTTTACACGGAAATATCCCCAGGCCAGGGCTCTCTTGCAAATCGGAAATACAGGCCAGATCGAGCAGGCCGTGGAAACCGGTGATCTGGATCTGGGTGTGATCGAAGGACCTTCGCATGCCGGATCGCTTTGCTCCACCTTCTGGCGCGACGATGCGCTCGTTGTGATTGCCGGAAAAGAGCACCCGTGGGCGAGGCAGAAAAAAATATCCGACGCCATGCTGGAGAAAGCGCCCTGGATCATGCGTGAAAAAGGATCGGGCACCCGGGAGGTCTTTGAATCGGCCATGAAGAAGAAGGGCGTCAGTGGGTCCATCTACATGGAGCTCGGGCATACGGAGGCCATCAAGAAAGCCGTTGAAGCGGGTCTGGGCGTCAGTTGCCTTTCGAGGATGGCCGTGTCCCGTGAGCTTGCACAGAAGTGGCTTGTGGAGGTGAAAACGACTCTTGATTTGAAAAGGAGCCTGACGGTTCTGACCCGGGAGAGCGGCTATTCCACCAAACTTTTGAAAGCCTTCCTTTCCATTCTGGGGGTCCACGGTGGTCATTAGACAACCGCTCAGGACACCATCTCGGTGATAATATCGCTGATGGATTTGACATCCCGAATCAGAGCGCTGACCTGGCCCGCGCCCGCAATGGCGTTTTCGTAATCGCCTTTTTCCCATGCGCCAATGCGGTCAGAATACCGGAGGGCTTCCTCCAGATTGACACCGGGATCATCCATCAGTTTTTTCAGCGCCGGCGTGATGACGGCTCTCGTCATCAGGACTCTCTGGACGGGAAGCAGAGCGGTTCCGCCGTCCGGGCATTCAATAACGGCTTCTTTCCATTTTTCGGAGATGGTGCTCTCGTTCGACACCATAAAGCGGGTGCCGATTTGCACGCCCTGCGCTCCCAGGGCCAAAGCGGCCCGATAGCCGCGGGAATCGGCAATGCCGCCTGCGGCGGCAATCGGAATCTCTACGGAATCCGCAACCAGCGGAACCAGAACCATTGTGGAGGACTCCGGATTTCGGGAACGCAGGCCGCCCGCTTCAGCGCCCACAACCACCAGTCCGTCGACGCCGGACTGCCCGGCTTTTACGGCGTGGGCCAGCGACAGGACAACGTGCAGCCCCTTCATGCCCAGATCGTGGATGATCGGGTAGATCGCCGCCGGTTGTCCAACCGATGTCGTCACGGTTTTTACGCCGGATTCCGAGAGGATTTTCAGAATCTGGGGCGTTCGGGGATTCATTAAAACCACATTAGCCCCGAAAGGCTTGTCCGTTAATTTTTTAACCGCTTCAATAAAACGTTTGATTTCATCCATGTCCGAAACGAATCCCAGGGCCAGCATGCCGAACGCTCCGGCCTCGCAGACGGCGGCAATCATAGCCGGACTGTTCATGGAACCGATGGGGCCCTGGATGATCGGGTGCCGGCTTCCCAGTATTTCAATTAAAGATGTCATTTCAGCCTCCTGCGGTTGCAAAATGAGATGTTGATGTTAGTTATACAGGACTCCTGTTCCAGGTCAACAGGCAGTTTTTCCGTGGAAAAATAACCAAGAATACTCTATGACAAAACCCTGTCTGGCCCATTGTCATTTTTTATGGCTGTTTTTTTCCAAATAGCCTATATGAATGAGGAACAATGAGGAACAGCTTATGAACACATTTCCCACCGATGCCGCAACCGTAATGCTTTTGCGTCCCTGTGAGGAGGCCGGGGGCAAGGATATCGAAATCCTACTGGTGCGCAGAAACCGCAAAAGCAGTTTCGTTCCGGGCTATTATGTTTTTCCGGGCGGCGTGGTTGACCCGGGTGATTTTTGCGCGGAGATCGAGCGGTTTGTCCGAGGCATCGGCCGCCGGGAAGCCCGGCAGATTCTTCCCGACATGTCGTCCGCCGACCGCGCGCTGGGAGCCTGGGTGGCGGGAATCCGCGAGACGTTTGAGGAAGTGGGCATTCTGCTTGCGCAAACAAAGGACGGCGCCGACGTGTCAATATTCACCGAAGACGAATGCAGGCGCTTCAGCGATTACCGCCGGCGTCTCAATGAAGGCAAACTGACGTTTGCCGAGATGCTGGAAAAGGAAGAGCTCGTTTTGCCTCTCCACCACCTGCATTATTTTTCGCACTGGATTACGCCGGAAGGCTTCCCGCTGCGTTACGATGTACGGTTTTTTATTACCGACGCTCCCGCGCGTCAGGCGGTAAGTCACGACGGCGTCGAACTGACCGGCCATGTCTGGCTTCGTCCTGCGGAGGCGCTGAACCTGTATCAGCAGGGGCGGCTGGATATGGTTTTGCCCCAGATCATGACGCTTGAAGAAATATCTCATTTCAAGGAGGCGGCACAGGCCATTACATACGCGAGGCGTCGCTATGTGCCCGCCACGCTCACGAAGATTCAGCGCATTGACGGCCGGGATGTTGAAGTGATGCCCGACGGAACGGTTTACGAAAACCGTCCGCCCAGTTATTCCTGGGCGGATGATGAAGAGTGAAGAATGGAGAACAAGGCGTTTAAACCCCTTGTTCTTTTTAGCAGCCGGAAAAAACTTCCTGATTCCAACCGGAAAAAAAGTCGCACCTGCATCGAAACGGCACTTGATCCATATATAAATCCTTATCCTTTCATATACTTATTAAGTTAACAATTTTATACCCGGACTGGCACGCTTTCCGCATTACATTCAGCCTATGAAAAACGTTTTGACGGAGGCTATATGATAATCCAGGTCGTTTGTTCCTTTCTTATTTTGGTGGGGATCTTTCTGCTCTCTTTTAATCTGGAGGTGCAGGAACTGGGCATGGCGTCCAATCTCAATGCCATGTTGATTGTATTCGGCGGGACTTTTTTTGCCACGCTTCTGGCTTATCCTCTCCGGAAATTATGGATGACGGCGAAATTTCTGAAACAGTCTTTCGAAGGAGACAAGGAAATCCGCCGGACAATTTCCACCCTGGTGAAGTTGGCGCGGGTCAATAAAAAAGGCGGCATTCTGGCTCTGGAACGCGAAGGCGAGAAATTACCAGCGGGACTCATCAATACCGGTGTCGGTCTCATCGCGTTTAACTTCTCGCGTCCGAATGTCGAGCAGATTTTACATAAGGAAGCTCTGTTTACTTACAGCCAGTATGAAACGGCGTATAAAATCCTGTGCAGCATGGCAAAACTGGCGCCCGCGATGGGGCTTGCCGGGACGGTTGTCAACCTGATCCGCACCTTCGGGCATATCAGCGTGCCGCAGAACCTGATCGGCTATATGGGCATCGCGCTTCTGAGCACTTTTTACGGCGTTGTGCTGGCCAATATCTGCTTTGTTCCCCTGTCCAACAAACTTCGCGAATTCATGGACCAGGATCTGCTGCGGATGGAGATGGTGCAGGAAGGCATTCTGGATATTTACGACGAGGAAGCGCCTCAGGCGATTCAATATAAACTGGAGACGCTGTCGGGAATATCGTCGGAGCTTTACAACCCCAATGCCGGTGTTCTGGAAATCCCCCTGAATAAAGAGGCGCACAAGGCGGAAGCACTCCATGCAAAAATGGCCTGAAGATACACAAAAACAACTGCCGCTGCGCAAGTCGTCCAAGCCCCTGCGCCATTTAAAAAGCGGGGCGGAACCGGTCAGCAGCAATGAAATCTGGCTGCTTACCTTAAGCGACCTGCTGATGCTGCTGATGATCTTTTTTGTGTTTATGCTGGCTGTTCCGTATGCCAACTCCAGTAAACCCCGGCCGTCGGAAGCGGTTGCCTCTGAAACGCAGCAGCCCAGGCCCGCCGTCCAACCACTTGACAAGAAAGCAGTCGAAACATCCGATGATCAGGCCGTGGCTCAGTTGGAGCAGGATCTGCAAGGCGCGCTGGCAAAAAGCGAAGACGCGAAGGGCATTACGATCGAGCGGCGTCCGCATGCCGTCATTATTACATTTCCGGAGCAGATTCTTTTTGATTCGGGACAGGCGAATCTCAAGCCGGCTGCTCAGCCGACATTGACCGCGGTGGCCGCATTCATTGTCGGTCATCCTGAATTGTCGCTGGAAGTTCAGGGGCATACGGACGACCGGCCCATCAAAAGCAGCCGCTACCCGTCCAACTGGGAACTTTCCGCCGACCGCGCGGTCCAGGTTGCCAAAGTGCTGGTGCAAATGGGCGCAGATCCGGTGAAGATCGCCACCAAGGGTTTAGGCGAATTTCATCCCGTGGCCCCGAATACCGGCGACGAGGGACGGTTTAAAAACCGCCGCGTCGAAATTTCGTTCTCTCTTTAAAATCCGACGATGGAAAGGGCCACTGTGCCGACCAGGGCGTGCGCGATCCATACGCCCAGCAGGTTGTGTGTTCGTGAATAGAGCCATCCGAAATAAACGCCGGGGACAAAAACCAGAAGACCGATTTCCAGTGACATAAACAGGTGCAGCGCGCTGAAAAGCAGATTGGAAACCAGAATGGCCAGCGGCACTTTGTGTTTGGAGGAAAGAAATTCTTCCAGCGGCCCCTGTAAGCCGCCGCGGGACAGAAATTCCTGGAGCGGCGCCACCAGCAGAATATAAATCACCAGAAAGGTCCACCAGGTCTTCGGATCAGCCCTCATGGCGGTCAGCCCTTCAATCAGCGGCCTCCCCATATAGTGCGGCAGCGTGGAAATTAAAGCCCATTTAACGGCCACAATGACGGCGATAAACGGAAGAGTAAAGACCATCCCCTCAAACACAGCCCTTTTCCAGTTTCGGAATGTGAGGCCGAAGGTGGAAAGCGGAAAGTGCGACGTCTTGATGAAAAAAATGGAAAAGAAAAAGAAAGCCAGCGTCAGCGGTAAGGTAATGTAACTGCTGTTTTTGCCGACATTCATGATGTACTTCAGGCCGTCGAGGCTGAAGGTGAACAAAGACAGCATGATGACGATATAGACAAAGAAGTTCCCCAACAAAACGCGGGTTTTGAATTCATCAAGCTGTTTTTCCAGAGCCTGCAAGGCCACATCGTTGGAGTGGCGCAGGCGCTGACCGATGTTTTTCGACAGGTGGAAAAAAATGCTGTAGATGGATTTGTCCCTGCCTGCGATATCCTGCAGGTCGTGATAGGAGATGCTGCGCAGACGGCAGGACGTTTTGGCGCAAACGGATGCCGAGCGCGAGCCCTGGTCGAGCAGGGCGACTTCTCCGACGGTGTCGCCGGCTTTCAGGGTGGCGATAACGTGATTTTGACGATGCTTGATGTTGAAGCGGCTGATTTCGAGATTGCCTTCAATGATTAAGAAGATTTCCTGCGCCGGGTCTCCTTCGCGCATCAGAAAAGAGCCCGGTTCAAGGGAGATTTCCCGGCTGATGGAAAAAAGCGTTTTTATCTGCTCCTCACTTAAGCCCTCGAAAAGAGAGTTTTTCCGTGATTGTTCGAAAACGTTGTCGGTGTTAATAGAAAAATTCGAAGCCATGCAGCAACCCGCGGGCCATATCATTGTACATCAGAAATTCGGCTCAGGCAGTATATGAAGACGTCTTCCGTCTGTCAAGGTTTTCAATGGACGATCTTTTACCGGAAAGGGTGAAAACTTCCTGTTGAATATCCCGGAGTCATGATCTATGCTTCCCGCATATCCATGATCCGGTATAAATAAGGGGTGAAGGAAAAATTTTA
Source organism: Smithellaceae bacterium (assembly GCA_963682105.1). GTDB lineage: Bacteria > Desulfobacterota > Syntrophia > Syntrophales > Smithellaceae > UBA8904. The sequence continues at coordinate 2,647,912 of OY821638.1, read as the reverse complement.
TGGGTTTAATCAAGTTGTTACTGAACGATCCGGTCGCATTTGTTCTCCTGGCGGTTTTGCTCTTGTATTCCGTCATTTTGCATGAAGTGGCCCACGGCTGGGTGGCCTGGCGGATGGGGGACCCGACGGCCAAATGGCTGGGCAGGCTGACGCTCAATCCGATCAAACATATCGATCCCATCGGTTCGCTGATGCTTTTGATTATCGGCTTCGGCTGGGCCAAACCCGTACCGGTCAATCTGGAAAATATTCCCGCTGCGAAACAGCGCAAAGGGTTGATCCTGGTGTCTGCCGCCGGTGTGACAGCCAATATTTTGATCGCTTTCTGCGCGCTGTTTATCTGGAGACTGACCACGCCTGAACCCGGCGGGATTATTTACAACGTCCTTTACAACCTGGCCTGGATCAACATCATGCTGGCCGCCTTCAATTTGATCCCGATTCCGCCCCTGGACGGTTCGAAGATCCTGATGGGATTTACACCGGAGTCTTTCAACCGTATAATGATGCAGATTGAGCCGTTTGGATTCTTTATTGTGCTGGGCCTGCTTCTGGTGGGTGTGCTCAATCCGGTTATCAATTTTTTGCAGCGAATTATTCTAACGTTTATTTCTTTGCTCTTGCCGTAAGGCGCTTAAAAAAGGAGGTCTATCATGTCGACGTTTGTCGAGCTTTTGAAAAACCGCAGAGCTATCCGGGACTTTGAGGACAAAGAGGTCCCGATGGATTTGATCAACGCCATTTTACAGGATTCAACGTTGGCGCCGTCCGCCAGCAACAACCAGCCCTGCCGGTTTGTTGTGGTTTCGTGCCGCAAGACTCTCAAGGCGCTCTCCGACGACAGCAAGGCCAATCTGCTCAAAGACAACGCCGACGGCAAAATCAAACTCAATCCCGACTACATCGCATTTCTGAAGAATGACCAGTTTAATGTGTTTTATAACGCGCCGTGCGTCATTTACGTGGTGGGGCCGTCCGTCGTGGGGTCGCTGGATGTCGATGCGGCACTGGCGGCAAGCTATATCATGTTCTCGGCGGCGGACCGGGGTCTGGGCACCTGCTGGGTGGCCCTGGGTGCGAATATCCGCGATCCGAAACTGAGAGCTGAACTGGGAATACCCGACGGTTGCCGGATTGTCGCGCCGATTATCCTGGGATATCCCAGGGCGATTCCCGCCGCCTCCGAACGGCACAAACCGGATGTTCTGCGCGTGATTACGGAAGCGAAGTAAGTTCAGATTAAATATTTTCGCTCAGTGCGGCCAGTCCGGCGGCGGCGTCTTTTTTAAAATGAATGCGCAGCGTCTTGCGTCCCAGTTCGGCAAGCGCCTGCCGGTCCGCGGCGGCCTGAGCCGCTTTGAGTTCGCTGAAGGTAAGCGATGAGCCGGGGGTTTCCGGAGCATCGGGAATGTCCATGTCTGTTTCATCAACGCCTGTCAGTTGAATAAAGATCCCGCGTCCGGCGTCGCCTTTGTGCAACTGACCTGTAGAATGAAGGTAACGGGGGCCGTAACCGACGGTTGCCGCAATTTTGAAACGGCGTGTCATCGCTGTTCTTAACCGGCTTAAGGCTTCGTCGATTTGATCGGATTGGCTTAAATAAACCTGCAATGCCGCATAAGCGTTGGGCGGCGCCTGCCCCAGCAGGTCCAGAAGCGCATCCGCGGCGGAGGCTGCCGTCGTTGGGCCGTAAACATCAAAGTCCTCCGTACTGATGGCCGGTTGGTCCTTCGGCCAGATTTTCGTTTCCCGAAATGCATCAATCATCCGCAGCGTGTGTTTTTTTGTCGCTTCCACATCAGGTTGATCGAAGGGATTAATGCTCATGATGTGAGCGGCAACCGCCGTGGCCATTTCCCACAGAAACATCTGGCTTCCCAGATCGTATTGATCCCGAATGCGGATCTTTAAAACCGGGTGCCCGACGGTGACCAGATCGGCAATTTGAAAATGCTCTTCCGAATTTTCCTGTTCAAAAAAAACAAAGACACGGTCTCTGGCGTAGGCGTTGATATCCATCGGCCGTTCGTTCAGGACGGGCACGATGCCTTTGCCTTCCTTGCCGGTGCTTTCTGCAATGAGCTGCTCCAGCCAGTCGCCGAACGGACGCCACTCGGGCGGCAGAATCAGCGTCAATTTGTCGCGGTTGTATTGCGCCAGAACACCTAAAGCCGCTCCCAGAAGGCATCCCGGGGAATCCTTTTTTCCGGAAAAGAAATCGGTCTTTTCCTGGTTGGCGGTCTTGGCGGCATTGTTGAGTAGTCTTTCGGCGTCCACGCCGATCATGACGGCGGGAATCATCCCGGCCAGTGAAAGCGCCGAATAGCGTCCGCCGATGTTGGGATTATTGGAAAAGACGTACGAAATATTCAGATTCCAGGCCTGCTCCAGCATGGGGCTGCCTTCGTCGGTGATGAAGATAAAATGCTCGTTGGCATGGATGTCCGTCCTTTGATCGGCCAACTGATAGAAATAATGGAAAAGAGAGGTTATCTCCAGCGTTTTTCCGGATTTCGACGCCACGATAAAAAGCGTTTTTTTCAAATCCACAGATTGTTCTACGGCGCGAATGGCGGCGGGGTCCGTGGTATCCAGAATGTGCAGACGGGGAGAGCCGGGCGAGGAGCCGAGCATTTTGTTGAAAACGTCCGGGGCCAGGCTTGACCCGCCCATACCCAGCAAAACGACATCCTGAATGCCTATGTCGATCAAGTGCGCCAGCGACGATCGGATGCCTTTGATGTTGGCCAGCGTTTCGATGGGGGCGTGCAGCCAGGCCAGGCGGTTGGAAATTTCCCGGCCGGTCGGTTTCCAGACATTGAAGTCGCCGGCCCAGATGCGCGCAGCGATGTTGCTGCGGCGCATTTTTTCCAGCGCGTTGTTGATCGTGTTTTGATAAGAACCGAGTAAAAAGGAAATACCGGTATCCATTTTGCTCTATCCTTTTTTAACCATGTCTCTGGCCACAGCTACGATATTGGCCGGCGTGAAGCCGAACTTCTCATACAGCACCGGACCGGGCGCGGAGGCGCCGAAGGTTTCCATGCCGAGAACTTTTCCCTCCAGACCGATATAATGTTCCCAGCCGAGTTTGATGCCCGCTTCGACAGCCAGTTTGGCCTTGATGTGCGGCGGAAGAACTTTATCGCGATATTCCTGCGGCTGACGGTCGAAGACCTCCCAACTGGGAAGCGATACGACGCGAACCCGGATGCTGTCGGCCGCCAGCTTTCGACCGGCTTCCAGCGTCATCGCCACTTCCGATCCGGTGGCAATCAGGATGATGTTCGGTTCCAGAATCGACGATTCCCACAGGATGTATCCTCCCTGCCGGACGCCCGCGGCGGGCATGCAGGCCGAACGGTCCAGCACCGGCAGATTCTGGCGGCTGAACACGAGTGTCGTGGGACCGGCCGTATTGGTCAGGGCCAGACGCCAGGCTTCCAGCGTTTCATTGGCGTCCGCCGGACGCAGCACGGTCATGTTGGGGACCTGCCGCAGATTCATGACCTGTTCGACGGGCTGATGCGTCGGGCCGTCTTCGCCCACGCCGATGCTGTCATGAGTGAAAACAAAAATGACACGCAGGCCCATTAATGCGGCCAGACGCATGGGCGGGCGCATATAATCGGCAAATGTCAGAAAAGTTCCGGTAAAGGGAATCATGCCGCCGTGGAGAGCGAGCCCTACGCTGATGGCGCCCATGGCATGTTCGCGCACCCCGTAGTGAATGTTGCGTCCTGAATAATCCCAGACGCCGCCGACCATGCCGTGCAGCCCTTCGGAGGACAGGGCCGGGGTCTGGAAATCGCCCATGCCCTTGAGCCATGTAAAGCAGGAGGGGTTTAGATCGGCTGAGCCGCCGGCGAGTTCCGGGAGTTTGGTCCCGAGGGACTGCATGAGCATTTCGGAGGCTTTACGGGTGGCCACATCTTTGGAACCGTTGGGAAACTCGGCAAGCGCCGTTTCCCAGTCCGGGGGGAGTTCGCCGGAAAGCGTTCTTTCGAGTTCAGAGGCTAAAGCCGGATTGCTCTGGCGATAGGCCGCAAAAGCCTCCAACCAGGTTTTTTCCATTTTCTTTCCGCGGGAGACGGCTTTGTGAAAATATTTATAAACATCTTCGGAGACATAAAACGGTTCCTCAGCCAGCCAGCACAGCGCTTCCTTTGCGCCTTGAAGTTCTTTTTCTCCCAGCGGCGATCCGTGGGCGTCGCAGCATCCCTGTTTACAGGGGGCGCCGTAGCCGATGGTGGTTTGAACGCATATTAAAGAAGGCTTCGAGGTTTCCTTTTTCGCCTTCTTGATAGCCCGGTCGATTGCGGCTGCGTCATTGCCCTCCTGTACTTTCTGAACCTGCCAGCCGTACGACTTGAAACGCATCTCGATATCTTCGGTGAAGGCAAGCCCAGTGGAACCGGCCAGCGAAACTTTGTTGTCGTCATACAGAACAATCAGCTTGCCCAGGCGCAGGTGACCTGCCAGCGCGCAGGCCTCGGCCACAACGCCTTCCATCATGTCGCCGTCACCGGCCATAACATACGTATAATGATCAATAATATTATTGCCTTCCCGGTTGAAACGGGCGGCCAGGTGCGCTTCGGCCATGGCCATGCCCACGGCATTGGCCAGTCCCTGCCCCAGGGGGCCGGTGGTGACTTCCACGCCGGGGGTGTGACGATATTCGGGATGCCCCGGCGTCAGGCTGCCCCACTGGCGGAAATTCTTGATGTCTTCCATCGAAAGATCATAGCCCGTGAGGTGCAAAAGGGCATACAAAAGCATGGAGGCGTGGCCGGAGGACAAAACAAACCGGTCGCGATCAGCCCAACGGGGATTTCTGGGATTGTGTTTTAAATGATGGGTCCATAAGGTAAAAGCTGCGGCAGCAGCGCCCAGCGGCATGCCCGGATGGCCGGACTTGGCTTTTTCAATCGCATCCGCGGCGAGAAAGCGAATGGTATCAATACACTGTTTTTCCAACTCATTCTTGTCGGACATAAGGTCTCCTTCAAACAAATTAGAACTGGTCTTTAGACCAAAGAGTCAATTATTGCACGAAATTTTTATAATGGATTGCTCAGGCGGCTTTTCCGATAGCGTCCGATTCAAATTCAGGAAACATAATTATTGCCGGATGGCCTCCGAATGCGGCGGCCAGTTGCAGCGCTCTTTTTTTACCGATATCCAGACGGTTGTTTTCTAATAGACTAATGTTTTTTGCGTTGATTCCGCATTCTCGCGCCAGGTCTTCCTGAGTCCATCCCTTGAGTTCGCGGAGCATTTTTACAACTTCACCGGTCGTAAGAGTCGCTCGTTTTTTTGCCGGAATGAAATTCTCTTCCTTATTCTGTTTCATAATAACCTCTAATATTTATGGGGTGTTATTTAAAGTTATTATTTTTAATTAGTCAAGGCGGATTCTATTTCGCGGTCGATTCGGTAAGCCACTTAAGATAGTCTTTGCTTCCCCCGGTGATCGGCAAGGCGATAATTTCCGGTGTTTCATAGGAATGGATTTTTTTGATGGCTTCTTCCACCTGCGGGTATAAATCTTCCCGGGTTTTAATAAAGCACATAAACTCTCCGGATGTTTCGACTTTTCCTTTCCACAGGTAGGTGCTTTCAATGCCGTCCAGAATCTGCACACAGGCGGCCAGTTTTTCCTCCACCAGACGCCTGGCGATCTCCCTGGCCTGTTCCTTCGTCCCCGTCGTCGTCATCACCTGAATAAATGCCATATCATCCCTCCTCCTGGCCTTCAGTCTTCGGTCTTCAGCCTTTTTTACTCATCTCATACATCATAATCGCCGCCGCCTGGGGGAGGCTCAGTGACTCGGTTGAATCATCGCCGGGAATCCGCCAGCGTTCATCGGCAAGTTTGATCAGATTTTCCGGCAGGCCGTGGCTTTCACTGCCCAGCAAAAGCGCCGCATTTTCTGCAACAGGCCGGGGGGCGACACCCTCGCGGACATCGCTGCCGATGATGCGGTGCGTCTTTCTTAAACTGGAAAGGAACTCCGGCAAATGGACATCCGGATATATGTTTAAATGAAAGACTGCGCCCATCGACGCGCGAAGAACTTTCGGGTGCATCCAGTCCACACTATGTGTTCCGAGAAGAATGCCGGCAAAACCGAACCAGCGGGCGGTGCGCAAAAGCGCGCCCAAATTTTGCGGATTGGAAATTTCATGGGCGATGAGAAGGCGTCCGGCGTCCGATTTTAAAAGGGCGGCCTCGTCAGGCCGAGCTTTGGCCTGGACAACCGCCATGATACCTTCCGGTTCTTTATCCTGGCTCAGCTTTTTGAACTCGGCTAGAGAAATCTGATAGATGGGTATACTGGCGTCATTCCCGTGGAGAAACTGGGGTGCAATTGCCTTTTTGTCATTGCGAGCCCCCGCAGGGGGAGCGGCAATCTTTTTGTTTTCGGTTTGATAAGAGATTGCTTCAATCACTTTGTTCCTTCGCAATGACATTACGACACCATCTTGGAGGCGGGTGGTATCCATAAATCTAAGGTTCTGACTGGATTCCCGCCTTCGCGGGAATGACGGAGAAGGCAGGTTTGCGGCGCCGGTTGAAGATTCTTTATCGTTCTGCATCAAAAGCAATTTTTCCCAATATGAAATCTTCTCCGGCAAAACGAGGATCGCTTCGATCAGCCAGTCACTTTTGAGCAGTTCTTGAACAACTTTCACGCCTTCCGCCAGCAACAATCCGTCTTCCGCGCGGAATTTACTCTGCAGGAGTTTTGTCCATTTCTTCAACTGATTGTGTGATGCGGCGGGGAAGGAAGTTTCCATGGTGTCGTCACTCCTTCAGGGCGACCGGGGGAACCTCTTCTTCATCCTTTTCCGGCCAGATGACGGACGATGCAATCGCAGCGAGCAGAATGGCGACAATGACAATGAGAGAAGCCCAGACCGGTATTTCGAAAAAATCTTCGATGAGCATCTTCACGCCGACAAAAGACAAAATAGCCGCCAGGCCATAATGCAGCATGTGAAACAGCTTCATAAGACCCGAAATGGCAAAAAACAGCGATCTCAATCCTAAGATGGCAAATACATTGGAAGTGTAAACGATAAACGGGTCCTTGGAAATGGCCAGCACCGCCGGAATTGAATCGACGGCAAATAAAATGTCGGTTGTTTCCAGCGCCAGCAGGACGGCCAGCATCGGTGTGGCGTGAAGGATGCCCTTTTTAACGATGAGAAATTTGGAGCCAGCGAATGTCTTGGAAACCGGGAAAAATACTTTCAGCAGTTTCAGAGCGATGTTTTGGTCCGGATGCACTTCCGTCTGCTTGTTGAACGCCATTTTTACGCCGGTGTATATCAGGAACGCGCCGAAGATATACATCACCCAGTGGAAAGCGTTGATGAGCGCGACACCCGCGAAAATAAAAATGCCGCGTGTGACCAGGGCCAGAAAAATTCCCCAGAACAGGGCTTTGTGTTCATAGGCGTGCGGAACGCCGAAATACCGGAAGATCAGCATGAAAACAAATAAATTGTCGATGCTCAGCGAATATTCGATGAGGTAAGCGGCAAAGAACTCCATCGCCTTGCCGTGGCCGTAGAAGTAATAGACGCCGATGCCGAAAGCAACGGCCAGCGAAATCCAGAAAGATGTCCACAGCAGGGCTTCCTTCATTGAAATGACATGCGCCTTGCGATTAATGACGCCCAGATCCAGCGCCAGTAAGGCCAGAACGATCGCACCGAAAATAATCCACCAGAGAATCATGTTTGAAAATTCCTTTTAAAGTGTTCGCGCCAGCGCCTGGGCGGCGTTGTGAATGACATCCCAGGCCGGACTGAAAGGCGGCGCATACGCCAGGTCGAGATAACCGACCTGATCCAGGTCAAGTCCCGCCCAAAGTGCGACGGACAGAGCATTGATTCTTCCCACCGCGCCTGAAACACCCACCGCTTGCGCGCCCAGCAGTTTTCCTGTTGACCGGTCAGCCGTCAGTTTCAATCCGAGCTTGCGTATTCCCAGTGACGGAGCCATGGCGCTGCCCCAGGTGATGTTGGACACCGGTGAAAAACCGGCGGCCCGCGCCTCTTGTTCAGAAAGGCCGGTAGCCGCACATTCCAGATTAAACAGCCGAAACGACTGGGAGCCTACGACGCCGTCAAAAGTCAGCGGTCTGCCGCCGATATTGCGGCCCGCGACGCGTCCCTGCTTGTTGGCGATGTCGCCCAGCGGCAGATTAACCCAGCGGCGGCTGACTTTATGAAATACCTCGCAACAATCTCCCGCCGCGTAAATATTTTCAATCGACGTCTGCTGCGCGAAATTAACCGCAATCGCGCCGGTTGCGCCGATCTTCAAACCGATGGATCCGGCCAGCGTTGCATCGGGCCGCACCCCGATAGCCAGAAGCACCAGATCGCCTTCATAGTCTCCCTTGTCCGTCGTCACGCGAAGCAGGGCGCCGGTTCCCTTTTCAATTTCCTTTGCGGAGGCGCCGGCGATAAATTCAACGCCATGTGTCTGAAGTTCTTCCAGCATTACGGCCGAAAGAGCCGCATCCCAGCGATTGGCAGGCAGCGGGTCTTTATGGATGATCGTTGTTTTAATGCCCGCCGTATGGAGGGCTTCGCTCATTTCCAGGCCGATAAATCCGCCGCCAATGATGATAACGCGTTTTGCGTTTTTCTCCGCCAGCCATTTTTTAATGACAATGGCGTCTTCAAGATTGCGCAGGAAAAAAACACCGGGCAGATCGCGTCCCGGCATGTCCGGGACAAAAGCGGCGATGCCCGTGGCCATCACCAGATAATCGTAAGAAAGCGTCCGGCCGTCATGAAGCTCGACCATATTTTTGCCGGTGTCGACGCCCGTTACGCGCGCGGAGAGTTCGACACCGATGCCGCTCTCCCTGAACTTTTCGGGTGTGCGGGCAATCAGTTTTTTTTGATCTTTAATTACATCGCCGATGTAATAGGGCATCGGTCAGGCGGCAAACGCAACAAATTTTCCCTGTTCGACCATCGTGACCTCCAGGGAAGGATCATTGCGCTTCGCTTCCGCCGCTGTTGCGCCGCCACCGGCGCCGCCGCCGATAATAACCAGTTTTTTGCTCATAGCGCCTCCTTCATTATTTCGGAGAAGAGGATGCCATTTTACGCCATAAAATAATGGCAACGCCTGTCAGCATCATGGCGATGCACAGCACCTGTCCCATGGTGTTAAATCCCAGCACAAAACCCAGGTGTGCGTCCGGCTCCCGGAAAAACTCGATGATAAACCGGACCAGACCGTAGCCGATGATGTAGAGGCCCACTGTAAAGCCTGGGAAAGGATTTTTTTTCCGGATCGGCCACAGAACGCAAAACAGAAAAAGCCCTTCAAACAAAGCTTCGTAAAGCTGTGATGGATGGCGCAGCGCCTGCGCGGCGTCCATCGGGAAATACATGCCCCAGGGAACGTTTGTTGCCCGGCCCCAGAGTTCGCCGTTCAAAAAATTCCCGATCCGTCCGAACATATATCCCAACGGAGCGGCCGCGCACAACCAGTCGCCGAACTGCCAGACATTGATCTTGTTTTTATGGCAGTAGTAGAACGTCACAAGCACAACGCCGAGAAGGCCGCCGTGATACGACATGCCGCTTAAACCCACAAACCGAAAGCCGTTTTGCATATCAAACGGCAACACAATTTCCAGGGGATGCTGCAAGTAATAACTGAAGTTGTAAAACAGCGCATAGCCGAACCGGGCGCCCACGATTAAACCCACCATGGCCCAAACCAGATAATCCTGAAAAAATTCGGCGGTGACGTGTATTTCTTTGCGTTTGATCCGGTACAGGAAAAGGAAATACACGACCGCAAAGGCCACCAGATACATCAGGCTGTAATAACGCAGTTGAAACGACCCGATGCTGAAAAGCGTCGGGCTGATAGAAGAAGGCAGATGTTGCCAGAATGTAATGAACGATTCCATGAGATGAACGATCCTTTAAGCGATAGGGAACGCTCGCGAGCGTTCACTACGGAAGTTTGTTTTGTGCGGTTTAATAGGCTTGCCCTTTGAGGTCTTCAATATACAGTTCCGCGCTGTGGACGGCGTTGGCGCCGTCTGAGGCGGCAGTGACGACCTGACGGAAGAGCTTCGCGCGGCAGTCGCCCGCGGCAAAAATACCGGGCGCCTTCGTTTGCAGATTTTCGTTGGTGATAATAAATCCGGTTGAATCCATGTCGACCAGACCTTTAAAGAGATCCGTATAAGGCAGACGTCCGACAAAAATGAAAGCGCCGTCGGCGGCGAGCTCACGGATTTCGCCTGTTTTGACGTTTTTGACTTTGACGCCCGTGACGAATTCACTGCCTGATATTTCCTGCGGGACACTATCCCAGACAAATTCGATTTTGGGCTCGGCAAAAGCCCGTTTTTGCAGCATGCCGGCCGCGCGCAGACGGTCGCGCCGGTGAATGACTGTGACTTTGCTTGCAAAATGCGTCAGAAAGAGGGCTTCCTGAATGGCCGTGTCGCCTCCGCCCACCACCACGACCTGACGGTTGCGGTAAAAGGGGCCGTCGCAGGTGGCGCAATAGGAGACGCCGCGTCCGGAAAATTCCGCCTCACCGGGGATGCCCAGGCTTCGCCACATGGCGCCGGTGGCGACAATGACGCTCAACGCTTTCCATGACTGGTTTCCGGCCGTTACTTCCCAGATAACCGGCTTATCGGAGGCCATCTTAATAGCGGTGACATCTCGGGGTTCAATGTCCAGTCCGAATTTCAAGGCCTGCTTTTTGAAAAGCTGCATCAGTTCATACCCGCCGATGCCGTCGGGAATGCCCGGATAATTTTCGATCATATCCGTAATGGTGATCTGGCTGACCGTGCCGGCCCCCTCGATCAAAAGTGTTTTCAGCGCGGCGCGCGCAGCGTAAATCCCGGCGGTGTAGCCTGCCGGACCTCCTCCGATGATGATGATATCGTAATCATACGACGGCAAAGACGCCTTGGTCATAAGACTGATCTCCAGAAAGTTTAATGCGGGATTTTAATCAGGAACGGGTGATTTTGTAAAGATTAAAATTGGTTTCAGGCAATGCCGGAGAAACCGCTGTATTCATCGGCGGATGTATCCATGGCCTTGCCGTAGACATCGACGCCGGAAAATTTAAAAACAATATGTTTCGGATCGATCGTTGCGTTCGCGTCTTCATTTTGAGCAATCCGGAAATAGACAGTCGCGGTATGGCTGTCTTCATCGTATGTGACATAGGCGGGTTTTGAAGCAATGGTGGATTCTTTTGTCGATAGCGGCAGTCCGTAGTTGTAAACGCCCCCGTTTTTAAGCAGCGTTGCCCGGGATATGGACCAGTTTTTAGCGCTGATAACGGAAGAAGCGTCCATCTCTTTGGAAAACGAGACAGTCATCGAAAAAAGTTTCGATGTATTGGCCCCGGTTAATCTGGAGTTCAGATCGGAAACTTCTGTTTTCGGCCCCATGGCGGTATTGAATCCATTTGTGCTGTATGCTGATGATATTTGGGCCGGAGTTGCCAAAGTAATATAACTTTCAAGAACGGCTGCGTAATCGGAATCGTTTTTTTCCAAAATGGACAACTGTTCGTTGGCTTTGTCAAACTCACCCATGTCGGCGTAGGTATATCCCAGATCGCGATAAGCAAGCTCAAAATCCTTGTTGAGACGGATGGATTTATTGAACAGGGTGACGGCCTGATTGAGATCGCCTTCTGCCCGGGCTACTTCGCCCAATCCATAATAACCCGCCGGGTCGGTGGGGCTGATCCGCACAACTTCAGAAAAATGCTTATAAGCTTTTTCTGAATTGCCCGCTTTAAGATAGCTTTCCGCCAAAGAATAGTGGCTTTTGTCATTATTGGGATCAATATTAATTGCCTTTTTGTACGTTTCAATGGCTTCATCCAGATTCCCTTCCTGCATATAAAGGTCCCCCAAAGCCAAATGGAAGGTATCGTCGGTTGTTGTTGAAAAAGCGCGTATGGCGTCCTGATAGGTTTTAATGGCCTTATCTGTGTCTCCCAGTTTTACGTAAGATTGACCCAGATAGCTATAAGCATTAAAAGAATTATCAGAAGCCGGCGAAAGGGCGGCCGCCTCTCTAAAGGATATGATCGCCTTTTCGTAGTCTCCATCCTGGAAGGAATCGATTCCCTTTCCCAAAATAGTACCCGACAGGGAATCCATCTTACTTTGTGCGTTCGCGAACGTTGAGGAAAACAGATAATCGACAGTATTCGCGGCTATGGTCAAGTCCATAAATGACTCCTGTTAAAATTCGTCTGCAGGTGTTATCGGCGGGTCGCCCCGGGAACTTGATTTAAGGAAGTGTTAAGACGGGAAACACAGGCAGTGGCCTTTTCCATTACGGTTCATGAACCCTATTTCTTGATCATGCACCCCGATTTTCGTATCTGTCTATCTATTTGATATTATAGTGTATACGTAGATTTTTTTCGGAAGGGCTAAAGTTTTGTATGACACTTCCGATAATAGTTTCAAAGCGAACGACAATCTGGTCGAAAAGGAGGTGGGTAAAACAGGGCCAGACAAAAAAGAAGAAAATAATTTAATAGCCGACAGCCATCGGCAAAAAAACCTGGCCAGAATGGTCAGAAAAAAAACCTAGAAAAGGAGAAAATATTATGGCTATCAACGACGTATCATTAACTTCGGGAATGAGGAGCAACCTTTTATCTCTTCAGAAAACAGTTACTCTTTTAGACCGCACACAAACCCGCCTTTCTTCAGGCAAAAAAGTTAACACAGCTATCGATAATCCGGTGTCTTATTTTGCATCTCAGGCATTGACGTCTCGCGCGTCCACGATTGACAGCTTGAAGGATGCCATGGGTCAGGCCGTTCAGACGATTACCGCAGCCGATAAAGGCATCTCGGCCATCACCGGGATGATTGAACAGGCCAAAGGTATTGCGCAGCAAGCCCAGACCGCCTTAGATACACAGGATGGAGTAAAAGTTACTTTGAATGGTGTTGATAATGGCGCGACGCTTCAACTCGATGGCATTACCTTCACGGCAACCACTGCTGCGCCCGCTGACGCTGCAACAGGTGCAAGCTTCTCTGTTGGCACCAACAACAACGCAACGGCAGGCAATCTGGCTTCAGCGATCAACTCTTTTGACTGGGAAGGCAATGCAGCAACTTATAAGTATACGGCAACCGTCAGCGGCGGTAGCGTGGTCATTGAAGCACTGGATTATTCTATTGATATGCATGTGGACATGGCGGTAGGTGACGTGACTGCCGGCACAGGTATGACAGCCGCATTGGAAGCCGGCCCGGAGGAAACGGAACTGGCCAGTCTTCAGAAACAATATAACGAATTACGCAGTCAGATTAGCGCATTGGCGAACGACTCCGGGTATAAGGGCAAAAACCTCCTGACTGACGACACTCTGAGTGTCAGGTTTGAAGGCACCACGCTGAATGTGACAGGTTTTGACGCGACAGCGACGGGCCTGGAAATTGATGCAGCCGCTAACTGGACCGTCAATAAAGCCAATATTGATGAGTTCATTACTGCTCTGGATTCGGCAGCGACAACTCTGCGTACGGAAGCGTCTAAAATGTCCGGCAACCTCAGTATTATCACCACTCGTCAGGAATTCTCGACGAACATGATTAACACGTTAACAGAAGGTTCGGACAAGCTGACCCTGGCTGACGCCAATGAAGAAGGCGCGAACATGCTGATGCTGCAGACCCGTCAGTCTCTGAGCACCACGGCTCTGAGTCTCTCGGCGCAGGCGGCACAGTCGGTCCTGCAGTTGTTTGGATAACCAACAGTAGTTCAGGAATTGAGGTGGGGGAAGAATTCCCCCACCTTATGACCTGACTCAGGTGGAACGAATGAATATCCAAAGTATTCAAATTGCTCAGGGCTTATTATCTCGCGCCGTTGAAGGAAAGATCAATCCGGCGAAAGGGAATGCTTCGGCAGAAAGTGGTATTCCCGTTCAAGAGATCAATTTGCCCGCGGCAAAAGAAAATAAAATATTGCCTGAAAACTCAAACTCATCTAAAACGCAGGGCAATACGTTTGCAATTATCTATCCGCCTTTTTTCCCGATGGGAAGCACCCAGGGGATCTATACGGCTATGATGGAGGCAGAACCGAATCCTTCATCATCTGAAGCTGTGCAACCGCAGAAAGCGGACGATAAAACAGAGAAAACTAACGCGAACGCTATACAGCAACAAGTTGCCAATGAGAAAGATGTGTCAGTTGAAAACAATCCCCCGAAGGCAAAACAGGCCTCTGATCCGGGGAGTGTTCTTGATCTGAAAGTTTGATTTTGAAAGGTGAAAAACAGGTAAGGGTGTATGTCGCTCAAGATAACGCTGAAGGTGCATGAAAAATTCATTATCGGTGGCGCCGTCATCACAAACGGCGATTCTAAAAGCACTTTCGTGGTCGAAAACGACGTGCCGATCCTGCGGGAAAAAGACATTCTCACACTGGCTTCAGCGAACACTCCCTGCAAGCGAATTTATTTTGCCATACAATTAATGTATGTCGAAGGTAGAAACATGCCGGAGCATCACAAGACCTACTGGGAACTGGTCAAGGATGTTGCCGAAGCGGCGCCGAGCACAAAACCGTTGTTGCAGGAGATCAGCAACCACATTCTAAATGAACGGTATTATCAGGCGCTGAAACTGACGAAAAAACTTATTGTATATGAAGAGGAGGTTGTGAACAGTGTACGCCGCTCAACAGCTCGAAGCTTATAGAACAGCACAAAATACCAACAGCAGATCAGGCAGAGACATCGAAGCCGCCGCGCTGACGCGTTGCGCGCTCATGTTGTCCGACTGTCAGAGGAACTGGGATGATATCGATCGCGAGGTAAATCTGTCCGAAGCATTGAGACGCAACCAGATGGTATGGAGCATTCTGCAATCTGAGCTGGTGAAAGAAGACAACCCCCTGCCGATAGATGTTCGCAACAATCTTCTTACACTCAGCATCTTCATTGATAAACGCATTATTGACGTCATGGCGTATCCGGCGCCGGAAAAACTCAAGATATTAATCGACATCAACCTCAACCTTGCCGCGGGACTACGGGGATGCGGAACGGAATAAGGTTCAAGGCGCAAGGTTCAAGGTAAAAGGATAAAACAGAGGCGAGCGTTGCTCGCCTTTTTTTATACCGGTAAAAATAGCCGATTAATTTCCCGAGAAGGGTTGAAGAAAGCGGCGATCTCTTATGAGATTACTTTACTTAGCTTGCAATTACACAACGGTGTTATGCAAAGTTCTCGCCCGTTGACTGACGGCATGACCGTTCCGGTCAATTAATGTTTCTCAGGCAAATACCGATAAACTTATAGGTAAAATGAAAACAGAGATCAGGGGATAAGCGGTGTACCCAAAGGAACTTGAAGCCTATAGAAAAGCTCGGAATGTTGATACGATGTCGGGTAGAGAAATTGAAGCCGCCGCGTTGACGCGTTGTGCGCATCTTCTGTCCGACTGCCGGAACAACTGGGACGCTCCCGATCGGGAGGCAAATCTGGCCGAGGCGCTTAGAATCAACCAGATCGTCTGGAGTATTTTGCAATCGGAACTCGTGAGAGATGACAACCCCCTGCCCATTGAGATTCGCCAGAACATTCTTACGCTGAGCGTTTTTATCGATAATCGCATTATTCAGATCATGGCGAGTCCTGAGCCGGAAAAGCTCAAAATCATCATCGATATCAATTTGAATCTGGCCGCAGGACTGCGCGGCAGCCCGGCGGATTAAGAAACGTATTTATCTTCAAGAATCCATCATATTTCCAAGTGCCCTGGTCTTTTGTGCTTTCAGTAAAAAATAAAAAGGCCCGACGGGGATATCCCGTCGGGCCTTTTTAAACTCGCATGTTAATCCATCAAGCGGGTTGCAAAAGTGCCACTGATCTTTAGCTTGTTAGCAGTCAGACAATAGTAACTACATTTGGCAGGTTTCCATCGCCGTCGTCACCCCGGCGGAGGCCGGGGGCCAGGTTTAATGATTCCGGTTTTACTCTAAAGGACACGCTGCCGGCCTCCGTAATACAGGTCACCACACCGAAGGGTGGTATGGTAAGACCGGAATGAGCAGTGTAAAGACTGTTGTGGGAGAATTAATATGAGACGAAATCCGCTTTTGCGCCGCCCTTAAGCTTTCTGATATTCCAAAAACAGGGCTTTTGTTTCTTCGTCATGCAATTCATTTTCCACAAGCGTGTTTAAAACCAGCAGCGCTTCGTTTCTTTTGCCGTAGGTCTGGAGTTTCCGGGCTATTTTGCCGGCGATGGGTGCAATTTTGACTCCCATATCCGTCAGGGATTGCAGTATCCTTTTTGCTTCCTCTTTTTTTTCTTCCAGGCAGAAAATCACAAACATAAAAAACAGCGCCGGTGGATAGTCCGGGGTTTTTTGATACAAAGTGTTCAGGGTGGAAAATGCTTCTTGCAACGAGCCGGCGATGATTTCGCACTGAACATAAATCATGATGTACTCTTTCAGATGAATATTGAAAGACATGGCCTGGCGGGAAGCATTCAGGGCTTGATCAAAAAGATTCAGCGAAAGGCAGGCGGCCGCCAGTTGCGTATAGATCTCGGCTTCCGGCTGCGAGGTGTTCATGGTTTTCGCCAATTCCGAATAGGCTTTTGTGCCGCGATTTTGATCCAGCAGGGTGATGAGTTTTAGCCAGAGATCGGCCGCTTCTTCGCACTTGTCCAGCACCTGGGCCTGTTTGGCCAGTTCATAAATATAAATCATGCTGGCCGGATCGCTTTGATATTTGATCTTTCCCAACTGATAATAATCTTCGCCTTTTTG
Source organism: Smithellaceae bacterium (assembly GCA_963682105.1). Classification (GTDB taxonomy): domain Bacteria; phylum Desulfobacterota; class Syntrophia; order Syntrophales; family Smithellaceae; genus UBA8904. The sequence continues at coordinate 2,631,061 of OY821638.1, read as the reverse complement.
CAGTTCCTTGGCCTGATCCAGTTTTCCGTAATGATGAATGACAACCGGACACGGTAAAACGGGAATCCTGGCCTTTTGCAGTGACGCTTCCAGACTTTCATGAATGGGATCGGTAAAGCTTACATTTTTCCGATTGGGAAAGAGCCGGACTTTGGTGCTTTGCACCCAACCGGAACCCTGTTCCTCCGGATAGTCTCCCCCGTTGCGTGTCCAGCCGATCAGACTGACGTTGTTCACATAATTTCTTGTCATAATCGTATAGGCGGATAGAGTGCCCGCTTTTTTAGAGATCAGCTTTTGCAGCGTGGTGCCATCCTTTCCGGAGATCACTTCATCCGCGTCGAGGATGAGAATCCAGTCTGCGGACGCCTGCCGGATAGAATAGTTGCGGGCGACGGAAAAATCACCTGTCCAGGGCAGATCGTACAGTTTGGCCCCGAAGGCTGTGGCGATGTCCTTTGTTTTATCCGTCGAACCGGTATCGACGACAATAATTTCGTCTGCGACATCCCGAATGCTTCTCAGAGATCGGGCAAGATACGTTTCTTCGTTCTTTACAATCATGCAGACACTGAGCGTGCTTTTTGGATTCGTTTTATCAATCTCGAGGGGACCGATTTTTTCCCGGACAACAAGCGCCGCCTGCAGCATCCCGTAGTCGAGCTTGAACGTGGCAAGTGCATCTTCAATTATGCGCATGGCTTGTTTGAATTTATCCTGCTGCATCAGAAGGTCGATGTATAAAAAAACAAGATTTTTATTGTCGGGGTAAAGTTTTACGGCCTCGCAAAAGTCGGATTCCGCTTCACCATGTTTACCCGAAGAAAGGATGACGGAATAATAAAGTGAGCTTACATCCGGAACCGTCGGGGACACTATAAATCCCTTACGTAAGGAGGCCCATGCTTCGTCTTTTTGATCCAGGCCCCAGTACAGCACACCAAGATTGGTGTATGCTTCGCCATAATCCGGGGCGACGGCAATGGCTTTCTGGAAGTATTCCCGCGCCTCCTCGTGATGACCTTTTTTGTATGCTAACACGCCTTTGAGATTCAACGCCTGCGAGTATTGGCTTTTCAAGGCCAGCATTTTGTCCGCATAGGCGGCCGCGTCATCATCCAGTCCCAGGCCTTCTTTGGCATATCCGGCGTATTCCAGCCCTTGCAAATCATTTTTTGCAGCCTCAGGCATGGTTCCCACCACTTCCCAGGCTTCGGGAAATTTTTTGGTTTCAATAAACATGCGGGCCAGTTCGTAATAAAGTTGAGGTTCTTCAAAGGCTATTTTGATGCCGTCCACCAGCGCTTCAACAGCCGAGTCAAATTCTCCTTGATGATAAAGGCCATTCGCCCGGTCAATGGCTCTGCTTGCAGCAAGCTTTCTTCTTTCCGCCTGAGGGTTTTTAAGTTTTCCGTTTTCCATGACGGGAGGCAAGGCTGTGGATAATTGATTCCACGTCCAGCGGGGAGGCGCATTGATAAATTGCCAGCTTTGCGATTTCGGCGGGGCGGGGGGGCAGGCAGTCCATTCTTCCTCACCGTCAAAAAGGTTTGCAAGCGATTTTCCGGAAGCTTCGGCGCAAAGCTGCGCCAGTAAATTATAAAAGCATGCATTGGAATAAGTTTTCAAATTCCCTTCGGCCACCCAGTGGTCGATTGCGGTGATGATGCGCTGATATTCCTCTTCGCTCATCGATTGCAGATAGTGATCCAGATCGGCGGGGCCGGAAAATTTCCGGTAGTCGATAAAGCAATCCACGGGGATATAGTTTTCAATGTTCGATGCTCCCAGATAAATCGGGACGGTTCGCGCCACCAGGCAATCCAGGATTTTTTCAGTAATATAACCTGCCGAAAATACGGGGTCGTGGATGTTTTCAAAACAAAGACTGAAGCGATACTGCTTGAGCACATCCATCTTTGCGCCGTCCGGAATGACGCCGCGATAATTCGGCAGATCGAAAGACGGCCTGCCGAATATCTCGAAGGGGATTTTAGAGTGTTGGAAGAACCATCGGGCAATTTCAATGCGTTTTGTGTAGAGTTCGCCGGGAACATGCGAGCTTTTATTGCCGCTGATCATACAGACGGCGTTTTTGCGCCCGAGGAGCGGATAGAGGGATTCCCGACGTTTTTGATCTTCCGTGGTGACTTTGGCGGATATGTCGAAATGAGGAAAAGAGAGTTTGCGATAATGAGAATACTGTCCGGTAAACGCATCAAACAGTCCGAGAATGTAGTCGAAATGGCTCCAGACCGTTTCATCGAACTCTCCGGGGAGAACCACCGCCGGCTCCAGCATTAACAACATATTCAGGCCCGGCAGTTTGCCGTGATAGTTCAAGGCGTTACGATAGACATAGTGATCGCACCCTCTTATGGGAACACAAGACCAGATGATATTGATTTTACCCCGTTTAATCGTGCTGATTTCATCGGGCGTCTTGTGTCCATAAACGATATTGATGTTTAGCGTGTCCGGATCTGCTGTCAGTGGCAAAATAGTCGGCAGGTTATAATTTATTTCCAGTTTTCTCAGATCTTCTCGAATATTTTCATCAAGGGTGGTACGGAATTCATTCGCAATAAAAATCCCATTGGTAGAATTATCAAAGACTAAAATGTAACCCTTCTTTTGCAGATAATCGATAATATCTTTGCCCCCCACATTGATTTCCACAATGATGACGGCTGGCCGATAGAGCGTCCAGTCGTTGCTTTGAAGGACAGCCAGATCATAGCCCTCCGTATCAACCGACAAAAAATCAATACGTCTGCCCTGAAGATGGGTCTGAAGGATATCCTTTAGCGTCAAAACGTTTGTCGGCTCTTCAGCAATCAGTGTTGCACCATACTGTTTGCCGGCTTGAAGCGCAGCTTCTTTGTCGAAGGATGAAAGCGTATCCGCCGACGTCCGGTAAAAGGTCGGACAGCCCGGTTGGGGGCCGACGCCGGCCTTGACATTAATATCCCGTTTTCGTTGAGCGCTGAGTTTTTTATAGCAGCCGGGGTCGGGCTCGATATTGATGCCGTGCCACCCTTTGCCGTAAAACAATCGCGTATTGTTGAATACTTCAGGATCATTGGCGCCGACATCCACATAGAAACCGTCGCACTTGCGCCCGAAGAGAGCATCCAGTACAAGATCTTCCCCATATTGACTGTAAAATTTTTCAATCTTCGGGATAATGCACCAGCCTGAAGTAAGCGTCACAAAGGGATAGATTTCATGGATCTTGTTTTTAATGTCTTGATTGTCCGTCTGCAAAATAAGCGATCCGCCGGCTGAAAGGCGCCCGTGAAGATTCCGGATCATTTCAGGAAGGCCGGAGTATTTGGCGAGGCCGCCTTCCAGTACGATATAGTTGAACTGCACCCCTGAAAACAATTTATGGAAATGATGGTGACGCGGTTCGTGCACGGCGACATCGGAGATGCCTTGCAGGTCCTGAAGGTAGCGTGTGTCATCCGTGACATTATATAACGTGACATCAAAGTTGTGCGCGTTTTCCTTGATGGTTTCCTTGATTTTCAATGGATTGCTTCCCAACCCGCAATTCAGGCCCAGAATGTTGACATGACCGTCATTGCGGCATGGCAGACGCGCCATCAATTCCTGAGACCAGCAAAAACCCGTCCCCCACGGGTCAATGCCAAAAGCATTATGAAACGCCTTGCGTCCTTCGTCATAGAAGGATTCCACCTTTATCACTTCATCTTTGAGTGTTACACTTCCAAAATGATGGCAGTAGCTGTCCTTCGCAAGCATCATCTTGTATCCGTTACGGCGATAGAGCAGAGCCTCCTTGTCATCAGAAAAGCCGCCAGGCAATTCTGAATAGAAGTAATATGCCCAGTTCACACCAGAGGAAGAAAATGATACTGATGAGCGTCGCAGTGATATCGGATCAATCAGCCTTGTGCGTTGTTCCCATCGATAGGGATCGCTGCATTGATTGTTTTTGCCGGCAAAGGCATGCATTTCATCAAGGGTTTTGTATTCAGTCGAAATTGTCTGATAGTTGCTCACGTTCGACGTGGCCGGCACAACCCAGGCAATCCGCTCATCCGACTCCATGCATTTTATCATGTTTGCAATTGCATTCTCGGTTATGATGACATCATTGGACACGAGCATGAAATATTTCCCCTCGCAAATGCTCGTGTACGCAGCAACACCTCCGCCATTTTTCAATATGTCTATCTGCTTCGTTGGAGAAATGCCCTCAAAGTATTCCTTTGTTCCATCCGTTGACCCATGGTTGATGAGGATCAGTTCATAGTTCAGACCTTGAGGGACATGCTTTAGGATACTTTCCACGCACTGTTTCGTGTATTCGAGTTTATTGTACGCCAGAACTGCGATTGACAGTTTGTATTTATATTCACCTGTCTTTACTGCAGTATTGATGTACTTGTTGGATCCCAACACATGCATCTCCTCCTGATAGTACTTTTCCATCAATGCCTTATCAGGATACACACAGTAAGAAAAAAAATAGATATTGTAGCGTACTCTCATGAGCGGCCGTAATTCAAATTCGATTTTATCAAGCGTTTTAGACGATCTTGCTCTTGCATGCACCATAATCCGTTTCAGGGAGTCTATGATGCTGTCGATTCCTTCCTTCTGCATATATCTGAAATAGTTAAGCTCCAAAAGCATGTTCTTTGCATGCTGTCCGAACCTGATATAATCACCCTGCTGATGCAGAAGAATTAACTGCCCAGCATCAGCAATCAGTTTTTCCATAGATTTCAAGGTTGATAATGCGAAGTCCTTATCACTCATAATAACAGTATACTATCCTCATATTCTATATTTTGAACGCGCTGTGATTCATTTTCCGTAGTAGCTTCCAGCAGCATTGAATTGCTGCTACCGGATCAAAGGCATTAACAGGGCATTATAGGGTCTTCTTTCAGATTCTTTGATGTTGGTCAGGAGTTTTATCTGCCCTTCGAGATTCGATATTTTTTTTAAGCTCAGAATAATATTCTGTATGGATGATGTCTTCAAAAATCATTTCTGCGAACAGTAAGATTTTGTTTGCGGTTCCCGTATCACCATCAGCTAATGCTTCCGATGCATACCGGAGCGCGTATTTGGAAAGATTGATTGAAATCTCTTCTGAATATAAACCATCCAGGAACGCCGTACCTTCATTGTTAACAGTTTCCCTGAATACTTTTAACCTGGTGATGAAATATAAACGAAGGGCCAGGTCATCTATCTTATCAGAATATTTTCTGTTGGAGACACAGGCTAAATTCTCTTTAAGGTGCATGCATTGATATGACATCAGATACCATGCTTTCATGAAACAGTCAGTGAAATCGACGAAGTGTGGGAGTTCGAACAAATCCACGGGCATCATACCGCAACGATAAAAACATTGAACCTTATGCCCCAGTCCGCAATTCAGAACCTCTACGAAATGTTTCTTTTTCTCTAAAATGCGATCTTTTTCAAATATTGGCGGCTGATTGAATATTCTGCCATCGTTATCCATTAAATCTACATGACAGAGAATAACCCTGGTGTCGGTATGAGAATCATCGTCCAATAAACTCGCGCATTTTTCCAGAAAGTTTGGATACAGCATGTCACCGGGACTGAGGATAGTCAGATATTTATGCTGAGTAAATCTCAATAGCTGGTTTGCCTGAAGCATTAAACGCGTTTTTAAATATTTTTTATCTAACCGATAGATTGATATGTTATTACTCTTTACATATTCGATCAGCTTTTCATAGGTTCCATCTGTTGAATGATTATCAACAACCACAATTTTGACTCGCTCTCTACGAAAAGTTTGATTCAGTATGCTCTGGATGCTCCTGTCAATTATTTGTGAACTGTTGTCAGTAAGGAGCAATACGATAATATCATAATATTTATTCTGCATAGTCATCCAAATTGATTACTTGATAGTCTTCAGGTGGTTCGTAGCTGCGTTTGCGTTTTTTATACATGTCCTGTCCTGTGCCGGACATATTTTCATCACTATCTTTCTTGGTGCCGTTATAGGATTCAAGACAATATCTGTATAGGTCTTCTTTTATAATATCGTCACTCAGTACTTGGGCAAAGAGCATGTATTGTTTTGCGAGTTTTCTGTTGTCTTCTTCCAATGCGAATGATGCGATATTTAAAAATTCGAGCGCGAGTTTATGATAGGCAAATGCTTTTCTTTTTAGGACATTTTCATGAGATTCCTGTTCTGAGCCTAACCTTACATGGTTATTGATCGTCATGAAAAGCGCAAGCGGATGATAAAAATTTCTAAACGCCTTGAATGTCTCTCTGGATGCATGAACCCGAATGAGGGCGAGTTTTTCTCTTATATAGGCATAATCGGACACAAGCGATAACCTGAACCACAGGTCCTTGTCGGTATTGACATGGTCAAATTCGCTGGCATAGCCCATGGCATTATCGAATGCAGCTCTCCGAATGAGGCATTGGGCAGCCTGGGCGACATCGGCAAGCAGGTATATGGGCAGTGCTGACTTGCCCGAAGTAATGAAGCTGCAGTTATAGAAGGGATCGAGCTCGGTTATGTTGCCGTTATCATCAATGAAATCCCTATCACAGTGAACATAGCCTATCTCAGGATGTGCTTCCATGATGTGAACGCATTTCTCTATCAGTGAGGGCTTTATGAGATCATCCGCGCAAAGAGTCATCATATACTTTCCCTTTGCCAGAAATGCTAGCAGGTCAATACTCTTATTTGCGATATTTATTGGATTTTTACAGAGTCTCAGACCTTTGTCGACATATTTTGCGGCCACTTCGATAGAAGTATCGGTGGAACAGTTGTCGAGAAGGATGATCTCAATATTATCATATGTCTGATTCAGTGCACTCTGAATACACTGGTCCAGAAACATTGAATGGTTCCTGTTGGGGATCATGATGCTTACAAGCGGTTTTTTCCCATTCATGGCGTATTCACCTAAGTCTACTTCTCAGATTTTGGGACGATTTTGTCTTACCAGCAGTTTTGCCTGGTTCGAGACTTCTTCTTTTCCGATATCGGAGTTTTCCTTGCCTGTCCTGAATATTCGACGGGGCGTCCCAGAGCTCCACTTCTTTATTCCTGTCTTTCATGTAATCAGGGTCTCCCTCCATCTTGTGATGATAATGAGTATCAGGTGGAGGCGCCCAGGTGATCGGGATAATCCCGTCTTTTGTCTGGATGGTTTCCACCTCTTGTGTTCTGGCCTCATCGTGGTCCTGTCTGGTGGCGCAGGTCCCGCTTCCACGGTAGTTCGGTGATGTCTTTTCTTTACCCGGATCAATATAATCTTCATCGCTGAATATATTTGTATAGTGAACCGGAACGTGAACATTGCCGTACGTGGGAACGATGACCTTATTGATGAATGTTCTGTCAATGCCGCACAGGCAGGGCATCTTTACTCTCGGATTGAACCAGTGGAGGTTCAATCCCCGGTTGACGATATCCTTCAGCGGTTCTTCAAAGAAGTTGCCAAGGGAAACGGGGATGTAAGGGCAAGGGAGGACATCACCATATCTTGTAACCGGGAGGATCCTCTTGACTGCTATGCATCCTATGTCCATGCCGTAAGACGGGGTCATATGAGTGAACACATCATACTTTTTTTCAAGCTCTCTCAGATAGGCTTCCTCGTCGGTAGTCAGCATCTGATCGTATCTGCCTTCGTATGCCCCGACAGGTTTTGCGTATGATACGTAGGTTCCCACGCCAAGCTGTTTTGCTATCTCCAGGTAATCTGTAAATTCCTTGGATCTGACCCGGCTTCTCCAAACGACCGTTGAAAGGATAACATGCAGACCAACTTTCCTGCAGGCTTCAACTGCCTTCAGACAGCGCTCCCATGATCCTGACCGGCGTCTGAAGCTGTCGTGGGTTTCCGCGTCGACCCCGTCGAGGCTCAACTGAATCTTGTCTACGCCGATGTCTTTCAGATGCCGTGCTTTTTCTTCATCCAGGTGCCAGCCATTTGTGTCTGAAACGATCCAGAACTTGTCCGGATCGATGGCTTTAACCAGATCATCAAAGTCTTTAAAGATGAGAGGTTCTCCGCCTGTGATTACAAAGGTGGTGAGACCCATCTCATCAGCCTGCCTGGACAGCTCCTTGACGTCGTCAATCTTGAAGTACCTGCGCCCGCTTCCCGTTTCCTCCTTCCGGGACATCTGGAATTTCTCAATCGAGCAATGTTCGCACTTGAAGTTGCATGAGTAATTGTATTGAAATTGGATGATGGGTATGCCTTCTCCCCTTGCAATCTTGTCATTGAAGCGGAGTACCTTCTCGTAGACCAGGGGTTTTGTCTTTTTCAGCCATTCCCTCCGTTTATTTTCCTCGAACTTGGTTTGACCAAATTTGATCTCAGCGGGAGATGACCCTTCATTGTTTTTTTTCTGAATTTTATTTTTCATATCGGCATCCACCCTTATCCTGTCCTGTTATCGCTTTTTGTACCGGATGACGTTCTTCAAGGTATCGCATACGAATTCGATGTCATTGCTGTCCAGGTTCGCTGCCGATGGAAGCGATATCCCGCGTTTTTCGACTTTTGCCGCAACGGGATTGGCATACCTCTGCTTTAATGTCGGCATTGTGCTCATTCTCGGGAAGGCGGGGCGGGCGTGAATGTTTTGTTCCTTCATGGCTTTGATGATTTCATCCCGCTCCGTCTCGATGGTGTTCTCCAGAAGAATGGAAGGGTAGCAATAATTGGCCCTCGTCCCTTCTTTCTCTCGTATCAGTTTTATCCCGCCGACATCTTTCAGACCTTCATGATACCAGTTGAATATCCTTCTCTTGATGGCAACCAGCTCTTCAATCCTCTCAACCTGTGCCAGCCCGAGGGAAGCCGTCAGATTCCCCATGGTATATTGATACCCTATATAATCCGACCAGAAAACCGCTTTACTGTCGGTTCTCCCCATCTCTGCAAGCAGGCTGGCTTTTTTATAGAGCTCCTCATCGTCCGTGGTGAGCATTCCACCTTCGCCGGTTGCCGCTATCTTGGCGCCATGGAAGCTGAAACATCCGGAATCACCAAACGAACCGACCTTCTTTCCCTTGTACTCCGATCCCAGTGCAGGGCAGGCATCTTCAACGACTTTCAGATTGAATTCTTTGGCCATGGACATGATCTCATCCATCTCAGCAGGGATTCCAAAGGAGTGAACCAGCATGATGGCCTTGGTGCGTTTTGTTATGGCCTTTCTGATCTTTTTCGGGTCAATGCACCAGGTGTCCGGATCAATATCGACAAATACAGGACGGGCGCCTGTATACACTATTGAATAGGCCGTGGCGACCCAACTGAAATCAGTGCATATTACCTCGTCGCCCTTTTTCAATCCCAGCGCGGCATTGGACAGATGTAATGCCAGGGTGCCGGTATGCGTGGCAAGTGCATATTTGCGGCCCAGATAAGTGGCGACGGCTTTCTCCAACTTTCTTATGTGCTGATCGAATGTTTCATAAAAGCCATTTTTGACACCATCGATGACATAGTCGATTTCTTTTTGCGTAATGGATGGTCCTGCAAAACTGATTTTTTTTCTCATAATTTCTCCCTTTTCGGATAGATATGGTAAAACCCGCCTTCTGAAGTTCTGTCAATCGACATCGTCGGGTCGGTCCTGTTCAGCTCTTTTCTTTTTTCAGGATCCCTCCAGGGTCACATCATGCACCTTTTGTTGCACCTTTGTGTCGTGGCAAAAATTATAGCCGGTTTGTCGTCTGTCAGATGAAAGTTGTCTGTCATGTCGAGTCCTGTGTACTACGGTTTTTACACTTTATTTTTTCATCAGACGCATTTGGACTTCGTGTCTCTCAATATCACCGGCGTAATCAGCAGGGGGTGAAATCCACTCGATTCTGTCCCCGTTCACGGTCCTGATCAGCGGGTCTGTTTTGATGACTTCATAACCCAGTTTTTCATACAACTTCACGGCTTGACGGTTTTCCACAAGTGTGTGGAGATAGAAATCCTTGATCGCCAATGTTGTTCGCGCCCAGTTCTGCAACAGGACGATCGAAGGATACATTATGCCTGCATATTCACTTTCACCCCTTACGATGTTATCAATCTCGCAGGACTGGTTGGCAAAATCAAACTTCCATAATCCGACATGTCCGATATACCTGTTGTTGATTGTAATGAGGAAAAGGAGTCTGTCCTGCTCATCGATAACTTTGTTCTTCAACCAGATTTTCGTCCCTGCATCGCTCACCGGGAATATCGCCTGAAACCAGAACTCATTTTCCTTTCTCCATCTGCTCAACAGGCTCACGATGTCATCATGCTCTATGCAGTCCCTCGTGATGAGATTCAGATAAAAATCCTGATCATTATACTTGTTCGCGAGAGATACGGAATGGAAGGGATTTTCTTTCAGGGCCATGATGGTGTCGGAATTTATTCGATCGGCTTTCATTGCAGTCCTTTCAGACATTGATAGTACGGATCACTGTTATCACTTTTTGAGACTGGACAGCCTGGTGCAGGCTTCTTCGAGAACGCTGTATTCCTTGGCATAGCAGAACCTAGCCAGATTTTCACCTTTGTCATCATGATAAAATGCTTCACCCGGTACGCAGGCAACGCCTGTTTTCTTCAGAAGATACATTGCTTTTTCTTTGCTGTTTATCCCGGGAATTGAAGAGATATCAGCCAGAACATAATAAGCGCCTTGAGGAACATTGGGTGTCAGTCCAACTGCGGCAAGGCCGTTACAAATTAAATCACGCTTCCTCGCGTATTCTATAGAAAGGTTTCTATAATACGAAGTTTCAAGCGTTAATAAGCCTTTGGCAACTCCGGTCTGTAAAGGGGCAGGGGCGCATACATAGATCAAATCGCTGAAGTAACCGATTGCTTGCGACCATCGTTCATCACAGATACCATAGCCGACCCGCCATCCTGTAATGCTGAACGTTTTCGAAAGACCGGAAATGGTGATAGTCCTGTTCCACATTCCCGGTAATGTGGCAGGCGGGATATGTAACCTTCCATCGTAAAGGAAATGTTCATAGATTTCATCGGTAAATACAAATAGATCATGCTTTACGGCAAAATCGGCAAGTTGTTGCAACTCCGTCTGTGTAAATACTTTACCGGATGGATTTGCAGGTGTGTTGATCAAGATGCCCTTTGTCTTTGGTGTTAATACGTTTTCCAGATCAGTCATGGAAAATGACCAGTCGGGCGGTAACATCCTTACGTATACGGGTACTGCACCCGATGCAATAAGGGTACTGATGTGGTAGCCGTAATATGGCTCGAATAAAATTACCTCATCACCGGGATTCAATAGCGCCAGGCAAGCACAGTAAAGAGCACCCGTAGCTCCGGCACTTACTATTATTTCCGTTTCCGGATTGATGTCCATTCCGGTAAAACGTTTTTGCTTGGCGGCAATAGCTTTCCGCAGCTCTAAAAAACCGGCATAATGGGTATAGGTATTTATACCGGACTCAATCGCTTCCTGAGCTTCGCGACGGACAGGTAATGGAATCTCCGTATCGCAAACACCTTGCGACAAATTAATTCCCCCGATACGGTCACATTCAATGGACATGTTGCGTATTTCAGATTGTGCTACCCACGCATGGCGATCACTAAGTCCGCAGGTCATAGATTGTTACCCTTCTTAAATCGGTTGCGGTCATGGCAAGGTTTTAGATATCGCTGATATGTACGAGCGATACATTTCATGGACCGGGATCAGGTTGTCCGGACACGTATCATGCCACGCCCATTCGCCTGCATGCGGGTCTCCCGTCTCATAGCGGGTGCTTTCATCAGGCGTGCTGGTGAGCTTACATTGGAACAGAAACGATATAAAGTGACCTCTGTTTTTGAAATTCGGCAGAATAACCTCCTGCACGGTCAGAGGGGTATGATTGTAATCAACCGTAGCCCCTAGTTCCTGAACTGCAACCGCGTGAATTCTCTCCGCCATGGTTTCCCTGTAACGGATAATGCCACCCGGTATATGCCAGCTTGCGGGGTAGTAACCGTCGTCTCTCCAGGTCAGCAGCGTCTGGTTTAGTTCATTTTTAATCATTAAATCAACATTGACAAGGGGGGTGACCCGGCTGATGAAAAGGAATATCTCTTCAGGCAGTCCTTTTGAAGGGTCGTCTATTGATGATTCTAATCTTTCAATGAATGTTTGCATCCGGTCGTCGAACCTTTAGTGGCCAAGTAATATTGAGACGACAACGACAACTTATTGTGGCCTGCTTCAGAAAAATAAATGAGAACTAATCATATCACCGGAATATAAGGTGAGTTATTTAGCGACCAACGAGTAGCAGCTTCTCGAAGCTCATAAATCCACGCCGAGGATGTTACGATGATAATATCAGGGCTGATTTGCCCCAAGTCGCTTTCACGTATTATTGGCACCCCGCCCACAAGCTCTCCTTTCGGACGGAAGTTGTCCACTATGGCAACAACATTGTGACTGGCAAAGACACCCGAAGAAAGCAATTCCAGGAAATCATTACCCGCACCATAACAGGCAATTCTCCGGCGGGGGATATGAGCAAGATGAGCCGTAATGTGCGTTCGAAGTGTCTCGATGTCCTGTCCGGCCATAGACAATTTATGTGACAGGGCCACTAAGCGTGAACCGTTTGGAATTCGCTCCAGGGCCTTCTCAAGGTACAGGCGCGCATTTGAATACTCCTTGATACTGCGAAGAACTTCCCCCATAAAGAGGTGGAGACCTATTATAGCCTCGTTCTTCATTCCCCTAATTGATTCAGGAAGGTCAGATTCAGCAAAAAACCGATCGAAAAAAGCTTCACGAACTGAGACAAAATGCTCGTGGTCCAAAAATTGGCCAAAACTGCCGGTACCGGGATGGAAGGCATAGCGGGCTACCAAACCGGGAACATATTGGACGGGATATTTCATGCCTATTCTCAACCAAAACTCAAATTCACCAATTCCCCAGGTCCAGTTCCTTGTCAAAAGGCCGGTGCCCCAGATAGCTTCCCTGCGGAAAAAACTTGCGGCAAAAGGAGGATCAACCTCACGACAAAGATAGTTTTTCAATGAAAAAGGACGACCGTGCCATGTTGATATAATTTCCCCCTTAGCGTTATGAACGTAAACATCGCCATAAACGGCACCGGCTTGCGAGTAATGCTGGAGCTGCGCGACGCCCCATGATACCGAATCAGGCAACATTTCTTCGTCCGCGCAGGCAGGATAGATAATATCACCAACGCAGGCTTTGAGGCCACGGAAGAAGCCCTCCTCTGCACAAGAATCCGGTTCAGCTTTCAAGCGGATCAGCCCGGGGTGGAGGTTCATGTATTCCTTCACGATATCCAGCGTGCCATCAGTTGACCCCCCATCCTGAAATACCATTTCAATGGGACGATAGGTTTGAGCCAGAATCGCATCAAGACACGGCTTGATGGTTCGTACACCATTTTTACAGTTAATTAAGATGGAAACCATGGGGTCGTTCTTAAGAGGAAGCAAAGATTCTTCTGCTATAGGAGTCATTCAGTCACCTTATTTTAATAATACAAGAATTGCAATTCATCGTAAGATGATTGTCGGTTTCTGCCAAACAAAAGTTTCATGAAAGATCCTGCCATTTGAGTTTCAAGGCACTGCATAATAGATGACCTGGCTTCCCAGAGTGTCAAATCGGAAAGGGACATGTAATAATGGTGCGAGGGCGTTTTTAAGTTGTTCCTTCTTTTCAGGTGCGATGTAGAAAAGTATAAAACCACCGCCGCCAGCCCCAAGTATCTTTCCTCCGAGAGCGCCTGCAGCCATTCCTTTATCATAGATTTCATCTATGTGTTGTGTGGAAACTTTGTCGGAAAGGCTCTTTTTTAATATCCAATTTTCATGAAGCAATCGTCCAAAGTCATCATACCCGGCAACGCCGTCATTAAGAATATCAATAGCGGAATCGACCAGCCGGTGCATGGCTCTGAGTTCGTGCTTCTTTTTGTCGAGCGTCTGGAGTTTTTCCTCCTCAATATCTACGGCATAACGTGAAAAGCCAGTAAAGAAGAGCATCAAATGGCCATGAAGGTGAGCTAAGTTTTCGTTGGAAATCGTTATGGGATTCACCGCGACGTCATTTGAAGAAAAGACTATCTTATTAAATCCGCCAAATGCCGAGGCAATCTGATCCTGAGAACCAACAGCTTCTTTGATCATATCCTGTTCCACGTGGATGGCTTCAAAAGCCAATTGTTTCTTGCTGATCATTTTCCCTTGCAAAGCATAAAGGGCATTGAGGAGCCCGACGGTAAACGCCGAGCTGGAACCCAGGCCGGAATGGGACGGTAGGTCTCCGTCATGCTGCATCACTAATCCTTCTGTAATGTTCATGAAACGATATACTTCTCGTACCGCGGGATGTTCGATTTCGCTTATTTCGTTAATTGCTTCCTGTTTTGAAAAGAAAACTATTTTGTGCTTATAGTCAAAAAAAGGCGGCAGTTTCCTGCAATGGACATAACAATACTTGTCGATAGTCGTGGAAAGAACAGCCCCGCCATGTTCCCGGTACCATACCGGGAAATCGGTGCCGCCGCCGAAGAATGAAATACGAAAAGGGGTTCTGGTTATAATCATAGGGTGCTCCGATACCAATCAATGGTTTTTTTTAAACCTTCTTCAATGGGTGTTTTTGCTTTAAAGCCAAACAATTTGGTTGCTTTCGATGGATCAATTAATCTCTTCGGGATCATTGTAGGTTTAGACGCATCGTATATTACTTTGGCATTGTCATAACGATCTATTCGAATCATTTTTTCGAGAAGATCACAGAGAACATATTCATTGCCGCTGGCTATATTGACAACATCAAATCCGCTGATCTTTTCCATGGCAAGTAACAGGCCTTCAACGAGATCGTCGATGAAAATAAAATCTTTTACGTCTTTACCGTCTCCCCATACGGAAATGGGATCATGTCTTTCGACAACGCGGCGGATAAGGGCCGGAAGAACATGGGATGTTTCCCACTCGAAATCATCGAGAGGTCCATAGATATTTGCAGGTCTGATAATGACAGTCTGCATGGGTGTTTTAATTTTGGTTGCATACATTTCACACATCAATTCGCTGAAACGCTTCATCCAGGCTACGATGAAATACTTTTCAAAGAATTCATTTGTAACATCTTCTTCTTTTACCGGGTAATCCGTCACGGGATAAACCGTATTTGTGCTTATAAACAGTACCTTTTTAACACCAGCCGCGAAAGCCGCCTCCAGCATCAGGGCATTCATGATGAGATTTGGCGTCAGATGAACAAGAGGAGTCTTCTCCATGACTGCCGCACCGGAAGTATTTGCTGCGCACAGAAAAACGTAATCCATATTTTGACAAGCTTTTGCACAATCCTCAGCCCTTTGCAGGTCGCACTGGACGTATTCAACACGATTATCTTTAATAACGGCTTTCTTTTTATGCAGTGTTGCCCGGACAGTTGCGCCCAATTCAACTAATCGGCGAACTAAATTGGCGCCGACAAATCCCGCCCCACCGGTGACCAGTACATTTCTTCCTGAAAACATGATAAAGCCTCTTTGAATGATGATGGAATATTAATCAACAAAGTGTCCGGATTCGTCTCGGCGAGAAAGGATGGGATTTTTTACCGGCCACCAGATATTAAACCTGGGATCATTCCACAAAACAGTGAACTGCCCTTGAGGATTGTAATGAGTATTTTGCTTGTAGTGAAAGATTGCCTTCTCGCTCAGGACAAGATGCCCATTGCCGTATTGGGGGGGGACAAGAACCTGGAGAAAATTTCTGTCTGATAAAGTGAAAGCTTCCCATTTACCAAAATCCGGTGATTTTTCATCGTAATTGATGACAACAAGATAAAAACTCCCGTAAAGGCAGGAGATCAGCTTCCACGTTTCAGCATCACCGTGAATGCCCCGGAGTACATGTTGAGAAGAAGTGGAAATATCATCCTGGATAAATTTGATTTCAATGCCACTTTTTTTGTAAATTTCTTCATTATATGTTTCAACATAATGTCCCCGGTGGTCTTCAAACCGATCAAGTTTAATGAGCCGTACACCCTCCAACTTGGTTTTTTCTACCGTAATCATTTTTTTTATTCCTGGTTTATTTAAAATAGTTCTTTTTCGATAAATGTTCTTCCTGATTTTTCAGAAACCATTCCCAAGTTTGTTTCAAGCCTTCCAGTAAAGATGTCGTGGGATTGTAGCCCAGCATATCACGGGCAAGGGAGATATCCATCACCCGCTTGGGAAAGCCTGGTGATTTAGTTTTGTCAAATCTATAATTAAACGGTATGAAATTGTTAAGCGTTTCTACAAGCTCGCGGATTGTGTATCCTTGGCCGCTTCCGAGATTAATGTAACGGCCTTGTGTTCCATAATGCAACGCAAGAATCACTCCTTCCGCCACATCTTTACTATATGCAAAATCCCGTATAGCCGAGCCATCCCCCCATACTACAAGGGGATCTTCACCATGATGAATACGGTGCATCAGAGAAGGAATCACCATGGCGTTTTGAGGGTCGAAATTATCACCCGGGCCATAGACATTACAAGGCCTGACAATGGCGAAGTTTTCCAGTCCGTACTGAATTCGATATGCTTGGATCTGCATTTCCGCCATCCGCTTGGCCCATCCCGGGAACATGTCCATCGGCGGCTCGGTTTCCAATGAATCAGATTCCTTGAAAACCTCGGCACTTCCGTATGCCCCAATAGAGCTGGTATAAACCACCTTCTGTACTTTGTTCACCCGGCAGGCCTCCAGCATGTTGGTGTTCATCATGAGCAGTGGGACAAAAAAACTGGCCGGTTTTTTGACCGTCACATCAATCGACCCCTTGATGCCTGCGATGTGGAAGACAAAATCCATATCCTTCGTCAGTTCTTTGCAGAGATTGAAATCGGTGAGATCTCCCGGGATATGTTCCGCGCGCTCATCCACATTGACCCTGTCCAGAGAGACGATCCTAACTTGAGCGCCTGCGTCGCAGAGTATTCTGGCTATTTGGCGCCCTATGAGTCCGGTGCCGCCGGTGATGAGAATGCCGGCTCCCGCAAAAGTAGTTAGAATTTTATTTTGTATCATTTTCGGTTCCCTTGTCAATATGACCTGTTCGATGTTTCCTATTCGATGATGAGATAGGATACCCGCGATGCATAGCGGTATTTTTTCAACCGGATGTTGCGTAGTCCGAGCATCTCCATCAAAGCAAGAGTTTCTCCCGGCGAATCGGGATCATTGAGTTCATCAAAACCTATGACGCTTCCCTTGACCAAGCGGGGGCCTATCATCTCAAGGCACCTTTTCGTGGGATCGTAAAGATCGAAATCGAAGTATGCCAGCGCCACGATTGTTTGGGGATTCTCCTCAAGATATCGTTCGATTTCCATGGAAGCGTCGCCCTTGCGCAGTGCGAATTTTGTTATATGACCCAGAGGATTGTCCTGTTCCTGGCAGTGGAGTATATCTTCAAGATACTCTTTATACCCGGTCGTTACGGCCAAGTTGCCGGTATAGATCATATCGGATGCACCATCTTTGGGGCAGACGGAAGGGAATCCCTGAAAGGTATCAAAGCCGACGATCATTCTATGTCGATTGAATGGTTCGTAAATTCCCCGCAATGCCGCAAAAAGGGCACAGTTTTGTCCCCATCGCACCCCGAATTCCATGATGACGCCGGGCGTCTCCACCGCCAGTCGATAGAGGTGATCCATAAAAAGAATTCTGGATAGATTCTTGGAGTTCAGAAAGAGGCCCAGATTCGGAAGAATCTGGTCATCCGGTATCGGGGTCTCCTTCATGAGCTGTAACATCTTCTTACGTACCGCTCGTTCTTCTAAACTGTCATATGTCTTTATTCCGGTTTCTTCAGTTTCCATATCGTTTCTTTCTCCATCTGTAGAAATTAATTCCGGATCAAGACCGGCACATCCCGTTCCCCGTTGAAAGCAATCACCCACGCCCAAAAACGGAGTCTACCCTCGGCAAGATCATAGCGAAACCCGTCATCGCTTCCGATGAGAGGGGTGACTCGAATCGGCTTTATTCGATCATTGCGCAATATTTCGTCCGCCAGATCCCGGGGCGATGGGGTATGGCCCGCCAGGTTCGCCCGGGCTTCCTCGATTGTGGTGTATACCGCATGACCGCCTGTTTTGTCAGGGACCGGTCGAATATCCCGCCAGGAAACCAGTTCGACCTCAACCATGCACTCGGCAGCCATACGTGCAAAAATAGTGGTAGGGATTTTAATCCCCATGGCTCCGGCATTTTCTCGGATATGTGGCTCGGCCGTAGCCTTCGGAATTGAGAGGACCGGTCCCCGGGATGCAAGAAATGCCAGCGCGAGTTGCCCGGGCGTACATCCCGCTTCGTCGGCCAATTGGAAAAGCCGCTGCCGCACTTTCGCGTTCCCGACTAAGCGCCCTTGATCCAGTGGACTGTAGGCAATAAACAGCGATCCTTCCCGTGAGCACCAGGGAATCAGCTCCTCCTCCGGTCCCCGCTCGAAGAGGTTGTATTCCGACTGTACTGAAAAAAGAGGAACGGAATCAAGGATCGAACGGACGCGTCGTAGCTCGGGAAGAGAGAAGTTGCTGACCCCGATATGACGGATTTTCCCTTGCTCCCGCAACCTTGCGAGGCCCTCCAAGGTTTCCTCCAACCGAATCGCTGGATTGGGCCAGTGGATCTGATAAAGATCGATCCGGTCGGTCCTCAGGCGACGGAGACTCCCCTCGCAGGCGGTAACAAGGGCTTTGGCCGTCAAATGGCTGGGAGAGACTTTAGATGCCAAAAAAACCATGTTCCTCATTTCCTCCACGGCCTCCCCCGCCAGTTCCTCCGAGTGACCTGCTCCGTAACCCTCGGCGGTATCTATGAAGTTCATTCCAAGATCGATTCCGAGCTGGAGGGCAGCAATTTGCTCTGCGTCACGACTCAGGTTGGCGATGAAGCGCCCACCAATACCCATGCAACCCTGGCCGATTGCCGGCAACTTCTCATCTCCAACCTTGATGCGTTTGCACAAAGTCATTTCTCCACCAACATTAGTCTTCCCCCGCAAGGGGCCAGAAAATTTATTTGAGAATTTGCGAATGCATCAAACTTAAGCGGCAAAAGTACCATCGGTCCCTCTGCACGTCAAAGACGTGAGGCAAAGCTTTATAATAATCAATTGGATCGTTTTCAAACCAATTGTGGAAGGCTGTCATATAAACTTCTATATTCTTTGAGAGATAGGGATCGCTCCAGTACCGGCGGCACCAATAGGTCGAGCAGACGGCCCAGATCTTGTGGAATGAGCCCGTTTGCAAGGGCATATTCCATTAGTTCAACCGCACAGTCATGAAAGCAAAACATCTCAAACAGACAAACCGCCTTAATAATCTTGACGGGGTTGTTTTGCACCGGATGATTTTTTGCGGCAACGATATCACGCAAATACAGAACGTCTCCTGCAAGTACCTGTCCATATTTTGATGGATTAGCTATATACGTTTCGATAGGGGGCAATGCGGATCGAGCAAGGCGCGTTGTCTGCAAATCAAAAAGCACAAAACCCTGCTTTCTCAAAAACAGATCTATATCCCCGAAAAGTGGTCTATTGAACTGATATGGGCAAAAGGCCACCTCAGCCAGAACACCGAGTATATCTTCCTTCAGAAGGTTTTCAGCTCCCTCCATGATTTCCAGTTCCGTCCCCTCTGTATCAACCTTCATGAAATCTACGCTCGCAATACTATGTTCACGACAGAAGGAATCACAGTCAACCGTTTCCAACGTCACCGTACGCAACGTGTCAAACATGTAGGAATTCGGAAAGCGATTCAAGAAGCTCATATCGTAAGGGATGGCTGACGAGCTCAACGGCCAGCGGGTAATACTTATACACTTCTGTTCTTTTCGCCTTCCGAGGGCAACGGGATATACCTTTTCATTTTCCGTTTGGGCACATTTTTTATATTCATCGATATTCGGTTCAAACCCGACAAGCCTTACCCGATTTTTGAAGGTCGACCAATATGAAGCAAATCCGCCCGCAGCCCCAACATCAAAAACCGTCATTGGCTTACTTGCCAGAAATTCCGATCTGACGATTGCCTTGGTAAACCTCGGATTCCCATTAAGTTTAGGAAACATTAGTCCTCCTTCACCTCACTGAATCATTAAAAACACGCTGTAACCTGCTCTGACGTCATAATCGATAACAACAATATTTAAGGTATTAATCTTGTCATACGTTATCTGCGTAATAATATCAGATTTAAAGGTGGGTGCCGTAATAATAATCGTATCCATATCCCGCAGATATAAGGAGTCGTTTGCAAATGGTGTAATCATCACGCCTTCAAGACTCTCCCCATGCTTCATCGTGTCATTATCAAAAATACAAACAGGCCTCAATCGGTTTTCCCTGCTTCGCAGGATTGCAGCTGCCAACTTACCCGCCCCAAAGAGACCTACTTTTCTCATCTTCAGCATTTTGTCTAACGAATATAATTGCCGGGCCAACTGGGGCATTTGCGTTATCGCATAGGGATTGTCTACCACGAAATACTGGCCGCAATACCTGCAAACCGACACAAACTCATCATTATATGCAGGCGGAATAAAAACATTGCCGTAAACTACAGATTGGTTGCACCCGGGGCACCGCACTTCCATCTCATAGAACAAATCTCTACCTTCATCGCACCCTTTCCTAACCTCAATATCACGCGCAAAGACTCTATGTTTTGCTTTATAAACCCGCAAACAATCATTCCACTTATGATATTCGTCATCACTCATTTTTGAAATATTAATCAAAGGACATCCCTGTTCCAAGAATGCAACCTCATCGGTAATCTTGCCCTTTTCCAAAGCCGTCTTGTATAAGTGACTGCCTGGATAACAGGTAATGAACATCAATTCGATAAAATAGTCCTGATGTGCCTTCCACCAATCCATCGTAAACGTTGCCGTTTGCCAATCCTCTTCAACGTCACCGAATATGAAATTCCCGCCCGTGGGTATGCCCGCATCTCTCACGACCTTAAGCGACCGTTCGATGTTTGTAAAATGTTCCCGTTTGTTTAGACTCTGCAAAATCTTTTCCGACGCGCTTTCAACGCCAAAAGCAAAATGGACGCAACCCGATTCTTTCATCATTCTCGTTGTATGCTGGTCCAATCCTCCATCACCACGCGCCTGGGAAAGCCAGTTGATTTTAAAGGTCCTGATCCTTTCGCAGAATTCCATAAGCCTCTCTTTGTCATATGTCAGGAGGTCATCGAGCAAATGGACGGTATTGATACCGTACTTCTCCACCAGCATTGCCAGTTCATCAAAAAAATCGTTAAGCGGTCTCTGTCTGTATTTTGAACCCAAGGGTCGAAAACAAAAGGTGCATTTGAACGGACATGACCGGCTTGCTATCATGTAAACAGTGCGAACATTATCGCCGTGATAATTGAAAATAGATAATCGTTTATACTTTTGTTCCTCAAGGTATTGTGGAAAATTAAACCCATCGTAATCAGGCCATGCAATTGTTCCGATATCAAGAATTTCTTCTCTACTGCCGGTAAAGCGAAGATTACCGTGATGGTCTCTATATACCAATCCTGCTACATTCCGTACATCCTGGTCAGCATGCAATGCCTTCCAAAGCTCTCCGGCCGTGATCTCCCCTTCACCTAAAATCCCATAGTCAACGGGCAGTAGATTCATAATCAGCTCGGGTTGACTTGTGATCATGCCGCCACCCAGAACTATTACGATATTCGGGTTTGCCTGCTTTACCCTTTGAATCATTTGCCTGACGGAAACAAATTCCGCCGACAAACCGGTTGTCGCCAAAATTGAATATTTGCCTTCGGAAATTCGTGACAAGAGATACTCATCAGGATTTTCAAAATAGTTCAAATTCAGACAGTCCACTTCAAATCCCAATTTCTTGAGTGCACTTGAAATATATGGCAAGCCCAAGGGGAAAAAACGATGATATTCGCTTCCGTATCGATCTGTAAAATTAGGGTGGACTAACAAGGTGCGCATCTTATCTCCTGAAAGTCGCGGAAGAAACGCGACGCAATTCCCGCAATATTATTGCTATGTCTAGATCTGCTGATGTGTCAGGTGTGAAGTAACCGCCCAACCCCATACAGCCGATCCCGATGGCAGGAGTAACCGTATTATCTGATCCAATAGTTTTGTAACGCATAAGTTTGCGATCTCACGTTTTACGAGTTGCTTTTGCCATTTGGCGCAGTTTCGTCAGGATGCTGTTCAGCGTCAATCCATATTTTGTCTCGGCCCAATTTCTGCTACTCTGAAATTCGGTTTATGCAAATATCCAGTATACAACAGCAGTGTTTTCAGAAGATGGTCATTATATGCAGCTCTGTTAATATATTGTTTCGCCAAATTTGAAAAATCACCTAATTGCACGAGCTTTATGTTCAGTATAGCTTTAATTTTCCCCTGAATATTATTTTTGCCCGTATTATCAATCACTAAATCACAATATTCCGGTCGATCATACGGCATATTGACGCCAACAACGTCACTCAACTTACCTTTCATGGCATTAGAATAAATGGCCTTCTGGTCACGCCTGATCAATTCCTGCATATCGCACTCAACAAACACCTCGAAGTAGTTTTCTATGGCTGACCGGTTGAATTCATGAACCTCCCTGAAGAGGGATATGGTGGAACAGACAACGTCAATTCCTCGATCTGTCAGTATTTTGCATAGATTAGAATAACTACGGGCCAGTTGGTTTCTGTCCTCAACCGAATGCCCGTGCAGTGCATCAAATACAGAACGGAGGACATCTCCGTCCAGAAAGACAACATTCGGTTTTTGACTCTTCAATTGATCATACAATGCCTTACCGATAGTCGTCTTGCCTGCCCCCGACAGGCCGGTAATCCAGTATAAAGATCCCGGTTTCTGATGCATAATCCTACACTCTATTCCTGCTATTGATACGATCCTCGACCCCGTCAAACATACGTCGGTAATGTTGCAAATCCTCAAGTGAAAGTTTGTATGGTTTTACAAAGAATCGCTTGTTGCCTTGATGAGAATAAAGGGTACTTTCGTTCCACAATTCACTGACATTAACATTAATCAACAGATCATCTCTCACACATTGTTCATACAACTTTGTCCCCGGAAATGGTACCACGTTGTTCGCAAATACCTGATCAATGTCCAATTTCTCCAGCATATTATATGTATCCATTAATGTCTCATGTGTGTCTTCCGGCATGCCAATAATAAATGCAGCCCTCAAGTAAACGTATGGGTACTTTCTGACTAATTCAATTATTTCAAATATTTTTTCCCGGGAAAGTTTTTTTCCCATGACAATATTTCTGATATAATCTGAGCCACTTTCAATTGCTATGGCTCCGCGAACCCATCCGGCCGCCGCAAGCGCATCAACAATATCCTTGTCAATTTTACTGCCCATTAATCCACCGAGCGTTTCAAACTGAATATCTAAATTTCGGCGCACGATTTCATTGCATATATCCAAGGTCCGCTGTTTCATGAATGTAAAATTGTCATCCATAAAATTGAAATGATTAATGCCATGCTCTCGGTACAAAAGTTCTATCTCATCGACAACATTTGTGGCTGATCTATAACGAAATTTTTTTCCCATTACGAGAAACATAGAACAGAAGTTGCACTGGTTGGGACAGCTTCTACTCGAAATAATAGGCACTGAAACATTAAAATTCAGCTTTTTAGGATTCAGCCAGCGTGAGGTGTCAAATTCATATTTACTGAAATCAACGAGGTCGTAAGCAGGGAAAGGTATATCATCAAGATTTTCAATAAACGTGACCTGTTTCCTTACTACTACTTGATTTCCGTCCCTGTAAGCAAATCCATTCTCAATACGACTCACGTTTGAAATTTCGTTTTTTAAGCATCTTACCAGTTCAAGTAGTTGCTTTTCACCTTCACCGATAACGACATAATCAACAGTAGGGCAATTTTGCAGAATTTCTCTTGCAAAAATTGTTGGATGCATGCCGCCTGTAACAATCTTAATTTCAGGAAATTTTTCTTTCACAAATTTCGAAAATTTCCAAACGATTGGGAAAAATCCGGAGAAGATACAGCCAAACCCGATAAGTTGCGGCTTTGTTTCTGCTATTGTATTAAGGAGTATTTCGTAGCACTCATCTTCTGGATGGCGATAGTCCTTCTCCCAAGGCTTAAAAATATTTAAATCAAGGACAGTAACCTCTTCCCCTGCTTGCTTGAGATAAGACGCAAGATAAAGCACAGAAGGTGGAACCTTATATTCTTTGTTGGGAATATAAGATGATATGGGTAAATTTACAAGTAGTGTGTGAATGCGATTCATACTCAATCCTATAGTTTCCTTATGATTCTCGTATTAGCACAGGTATCTTTTTTGTCCCGCCGTGGGCTATCACCCAAGCCCAATAACGGA
Source organism: Smithellaceae bacterium (assembly GCA_963682105.1). Classification (GTDB taxonomy): domain Bacteria; phylum Desulfobacterota; class Syntrophia; order Syntrophales; family Smithellaceae; genus UBA8904. The sequence continues at coordinate 2,606,545 of OY821638.1, read as the reverse complement.
TCCGCCCCTCTATGAGGTCATAGTCATAACCACAGGTCGGATCGTTCATCCGCTGGACACGCACTGTCTTCAATAGCTTGCCCGCGCGCATATCCTCGGCCAATTCCACAGGACTGGGAGAAAAACCATAGACATTTGCTCGCGCCTCTTTAATGGTACGATAAACCTGTCGTTGTGCGCTTGTATCGTCTACAACACGGATACGATCAACGGGTATTTCAACAAGGTTTCTAGCCGTAATTTGTCCAATCTCCTCGGCATCCTCATTTGAAAGCGTTATGTCACTCGCCCCGGCATTGGCAATAACATGAGCGGGCTTGACAGCCTTTGGGATAACCATAACCCCAGTCTGACGGATCAGCCAGGCAAGAGCAAGTTGGGCAACCGAACAATTATAGCGTTTCGCGATGGGTTCTAACAATTCATAACAATGCGAACCACCACAGATATGGCCTTGATCCAAGGGACTATAGGCAATGAGCGTAATATTTTTATCTTGGCAATAGGGTAAGAGATCGGCTTCAATTGAGCGGTCGAACAGGTTATATTCGACTTGAACTGCCGCTATTGTTTCCTTAGCTATGCAATTCTGTGCTTTTTGCAGTTCTTTGAGTGAAGAATTGCTTAGTCCGATGTGTCTTATTTTTCCTGTTTTCACCAATGATACGAGGGTGTCGACCGACTCTTCGATAGGAATCTTAGGGTTGGGCCAATGAACCTGATACAAATCGATGTAATCGGTTTGAAGGCGTTTCAGGCTTGCTTCAGCTGCAGCAAGCAGGTCGGTTGAGGAGAGGTTTTCAGGAGATACCTTTGTTGCAACATAGATTTCATGACGACGATCTTTAATTGCCTGCCCTACCAATTCCTCGCAGTGTCCCCCGCCGTAAACTTCTGCCGTATCCACAAATGTCATGCCCTGATCGAAAGCAAGATGCAGCATCTTTAAGATATCCTGATCTGCTGATGTGTCAGGTGTGAAGTAACCGCCCAACCCCATACAGCCGATCCCGATGGCAGGAGTAACCGTATTATCTGATCCAATAGTTTTGTAACGCATAAGTTTGCGATCTCACGTTTTACGAGTTGCTTTTGCCATTTGGCGCAGTTTCGTCAGGATGCTGTTCAGCGTCAATCCATATTTTGTCTCGGCCCAATTTCTGCTGGCTGCGCACATTAATGCATCGTCATCCAGACCAATGCTGGCAAAGGTTAAATGGTAAGCATTCCTTGTTGCCCATTCGGCGACAATGCTACCCAAACCGCCAATGGGTGAATTCTCTTCCAGGGTAACGATGGATCTCACCCCCGTAAATGCTTTATTGAGCGCATAACTGTCGATTGGTTTCATACGGAAAACGTCAATGACGCGGACACCGATTCCCTCTTCTGCTAATTGTCGTGCGGCATGGAGGGCGCGGTGAACCAAAACACCTGTGGAAAAGAGGGCTATATCATTGCCTTCATGGAGAATAGCCAAACCTGCCTGAAAATCAGTTTCGGAATTATAGATAGCGGGTAATTGTTCTTTGTCCATGCGGAGATAACCAGGCCCTTTACGATGATATGCCAGCTTGACCAGCGACTGGGCCGCAATGCCGTCACTGGGATTGTATATGGCTATGTTGGGAAGGGTGCGCAAAACGGCAATGTCTTGGACGCCGTGGTGGGTTGGTCCGTCGCTGCCGTAAGATAAGCCGCTGCCTACTCCCAGAATCACAACGGGCAGGTTTGTACAGCAAATATCGTTGCGTATCTGTTCGAAGCCACGAGAAAAGATATGGGCAATAATGCCGTAGATAAAGACGCGCTTGCCCGTCATCGCCAATCCTGCGGCAACACTGGCCATGTTTTGTTCCGCGATTCCCGCGTTGATAACACGCCCTGGAAGACTTTCCCTGATTCTGTCTAATCCCATCGCGCCCATGTCGTTATAGAGGACGAGGACATCTTGATCATTCAACATGATTTCTTCTAAAGCATCGAAGATCGCATCTCTGAAATCTAAGTTCATTGTCCTAAATTCTCCGCTTCCTTTTGTGTTACCCTTCTATCTTTTCAGTTCTTCCATAGCAGAAACGATCTCTTCACCTTTCGGCATCCTATGGTGCCACAAAGGAGAGCCCTCCATAAAACTGACCCCCTTGCCTTTAATCGTGTCGGCTATAATCACAAGAGGCTGTGTAGAGGTTCTCTGCTTCGTTTTGATGAGTACATCTTGTAACTGTTCAAAGGAATGGCCGTTCACAGTCCGGACTTCCCAGCCGAATGCTTGCCAGCGACTGGCAAACGGTTCAAGAGAAAGAGAATTTTCAGTATAATCTGTAGCGCCCAATTTGTTTCGATCAACAATTGCAATCAGATTGCTAAGCTCGTGATGGCTGGCAAACATGGCTGCTTCCCAAACGGATCCTTCCTGGCATTCGCCATCGCCCAGCAGGATATATACATGTGACTCTTTACCATCAATCTTCAGCCCCAATGCCATGCCGGCGCCAATTCCAAGACCATGCCCGAGAGATCCGGATACAACTTCGACTCCGGGAATAGTGGTGTCCGGATGACCGGCCAGCATACAGCCAGGTTTGCAGAAGTTTTCCAGTTCATCTTTTGGAAAAAAACCAAGGTCGGCCAAAATTGTGTATAAGGTCAGACATCCATGCCCTTTACTGAGAATAAAACGGTCACGATCCGGCCAGCCTGGTTCCGTAGGTTTGATTTTAAGCACACCGCCATAAAACAGTGTAACACCTATTTCAACCCAGGAAAAAGCTGGTGGCACATGACCTTTTCCCGCAAGAAGGGCAGTTTCAAGTACTTTCAACCTGACTTCCGAAGACTTACAAATGAGGTTGCTGATACTCATAGATTCACCTATGTTGAGCTTCGGGTAAGTCATGCTAAAAAGGTCCCTTAAATTTTTTATATACATCTGACATTGAATGTTCATCAGGCAATGGAATCCCATGATTCACTTTGCCGGTTACCGTTCTTGCTATGGAGTCTGTTAAGGTCTGTAAATTGGGATAAAAGTGGTCTTCCAGTGTTTTGGCCGTGGGGCAAGTGGCGGGCTGCATTCCCAATGTTGTTACGGGGGCCTTAAGAGCATCCGGTGCATTCTCGCAAACAATTCTGCATATTTCCGCACATACGCCATATGCCTGCCAGCTTGTGTCTGCAATGATCAGTTTGCCCGTTTTATTGACGCTGTCAATGATCATTCCTTTATCAGGGTGTGAGATGCAATTTAGGTCTATAATCTCGCATTCTATTCCTGCGTTTTGAGAAAGATATTTTGATGCTCTCAGTGCTTCTAATACCATGATCGATGTTGCAACAATCGTTACGTCATTTCCCTTCCGAACGAGATGCGACGACAGAGGTTTATGGCTTGAATGCTCTGCGTGACCTTCAATATCGAATTTTATATCGTAAAGCAGCCGATGTTCTATCGTGACAACGGGGCCCCGATATGAATTTACGATAAAGGGATAATCAGTCAATATTGACTCAGCGCAACTGGGCATGATGACGGTCAAGCCAGGCACATGCGCGAAAAAGGATTGCAAGCTTTGAGAATGTTGGGCACCTTGCCCCCAACTTCTCCCAATCACCATTCGGATCAGCATCGGGCATTCAAAACGACCGCCAAACATGTATTTATATTTAGCAATCAGATTAAATATTTGATTCATACAACAAAGAGCAAAATCAACCCTCATATGGGTATTGATAGGATAAAGTCCATTAAGGGCCGAGCCTAAAGCAATTCCCGCCATTGCTTCTTCGGCTAATGGTGTTTCAAAAACGCGGTCTTCTCCATATTTGCTGGAAAGGTTTAATGTTGTGCCAAAGAGCGCTTTATGATCGGCAACTCCCTGACCCATGATATAAACACGGGAATTACTCGAAAGGGCGTCATCCATTGCATAAAAAAGGGATTCTCGGTAAGATAAAGTACATCTAGAAAATTTTTTCATTAAACTGTTTTCGTTGGTTGAACTGTTCATGAATATATCCCTGTTTAATTTAGATTACATCGGTTAAAAGGTCTTCCAGTTGCGGCCAGGGACTATTTTCAGCAAACATTACCGCTTCTTCAATTTCTTCAGCTATGGATTTCTTATACTTATCAATAAGCTTCTTTTCAAAAATTAAAGGGTCTTTTTGTTTCCATTCATTAATTTCATTAATAGACCTGTACCCGGCATCATAATCTTCACTGACTCCAACATGCTCGAAATAACGGCAGGTCTTGATTTCAATATATTGAGGTAGTTTTGTCGCGCGTAATTCGTTGACAAGTGGAGAAAATGCTTCGTGAACTTTTGTCATATCATAGCCTTCAGCGCAATAATGCGTTGGAAGTCCATAAGTCGCCGCATGATCAAGAATCTTATAGGCCTGACGTGCTGATGCACGTGTATGGACGGCCAGATCATTATTTTCGCACACAAAGATGATAGGCAGTTTATGCAATGCGGCAAAATTCAGTGATTCATGATAAACACCTTCATCAGTTGCGCCATCGCCAAAAACAGCAACAGTGATTTGATCTTTCCCCAATTTCTTTGCTGCCATTGCCGCGCCGACTGCATGAGGAATCGTACTGGCCACTAACGCCGACGCACCCATTAAACCAACTTCGGGTGCGGCAAGATGCATGGAACCTCCCTTACCTCGGCAACAACCCGTGCTTTTACCATAGAGTTCGGCAAAGAATTCCTTAAGATCACCGCCTTTGGCAAGATAGTACCCATGACCTCGATTATTCGAGAAAATTAAGTCTGCTTTTTTTAGTTCCTGGCACACGCCGACTGCCACAGCTTCCTGGCCAATAGCGAGATGCACCGGGCTTTGAATTTTATCCGTGGGATAAAGTTCGATGATTTTCCCTTCAACTAATCGAATGCGCAACGCCTTATAAAATAGTTCTTCATAACGGTTGTCAAAATTCATCATTCACCTTTTGTATAGCGTTTTTTTCAGCCTGTGAAATGATTCAATATCGTTTTGTAATAGATATCTTGTAATCACCGCAATTTGCAGACCAATATAGATTTCACCTTCAATAATTTTTTTTAATACTTCCTCAAATTCAAATATTTCAACAGAATCTATTTCGGTGTCATGCGCTGCACGGTTCTTAAATTCATCTTGGGAAAGATCGACTTGAAAAAAATATGGGAGAAGCGGACTTCGCATAATGTGAACAAGTGGTGGAAGCATTTGGAAACGATTATTGTTATTGATCGTGATCCCAGTCTCTTCTCTAAATTCCCGCCTTGCTGCTTCTATTGGAGCTTCGTTTTCTTGTTTGCCGCCTGCAGGAATCTCTAAGGTAATGTCATTAATAATGGGTCTATAAACACGGACCATCAGGATGGCTTTGTTGTCAACGACAGGGAGAATCAAGACTGCGGGCTGATGGTCCTCAATTGTATAATAGCCGCCTCGGTTAAGAACGGAAAACCATTCATTATGATGAAGCGTCTCAACCGGCACTAGGGTGTTGCAAGCCGGTTTAGTTAATCTGTGGTCATTAATTGTTGGAATCATTGTTATCGTGTCAAGAACATCTTGCCTGATCTAATCCGTTCCCGCCAATAATCCAGCAAGTCCTGCATCGTCTTCTCAAACGGTATCTCCGGTTCCCATCCCGTATGGGTTTTGAACTTTGCGGCATCCGGAACCTGCAAATCTGCATCTAATGGCCGCACTCTTGCCTCATCCTGCTCGGCTTTAATGGAGTCTTTGTGAGTTGATAATGAGATCAGGAAATCGAGCATCTCACCAACGGTGCAGGAATATGTTCCCCCAATATTATAGGATTCACCCGGAATTGGGTTCATCGTCACAAGCATGTAATAAGCCCGCACTGCGTCTCTAACATCGGACCATGTCCTGAGCGATTCTAGATTGCCGGTCTTGACCAGCGGCGGAATCAACCCTGCTTCGATCAGGGCAATTTGTTTGGCAAAAGTTGATTCGGCAAAAACGTCGCCCCTGCGGGGGCCAGTGTGGGTGAACATGCGCGTGATAACAACCCTCTGCCCGTAAGCTTCGGCATGGAATCTCCCAACCAGATCGGTCCCTATTTTGGAAATGGCGTACGGCGAGGCAGGGTGGAATGAACAATCTTCGTTGATCGGCAATTTTTCTCTGGGGACTCTGCCATAAACCTCTGATGACGAGCAGACATGGATTACAGGATCAATGCATTTACATCCTCTTATGGCCTCAAGCAATCGCAAGGTGCCAAGAATATTTGTATCCAGGGTATGAATTGGCGAACTGAAACTTGTTTTGGGATAGCTCTGGGCGGCCAGGTGGAAAACATAGTCCGGTTTAGCTTCATTGACAGCATTTTGAAGAGATATAAGGTCGCAAAGGTCGCCATCTATAAAAAAAAGTCTGTCCTTTTTATTTGCGCGATCCAGCAAATGCGCCACATTATCCAGAGGGCTGCGCCAGCGGCACATGCCGAATATATCCCAATCAGTATTGGCCAATAAAAAATCGGCCAAATGGGAGCCAACCATACCGGTAATTCCTGTAATAAGTGCCTTTGTTGCCATAATCACTCCTGGTATTAAAGTCGTGGCGAAATGGTGCCTTTAAAGAATTCTTCAGCTTTCATGTAATCTTCAGGAATCCCAATATCAATAAAATAACCTGCACTGTGGTAGCCATAAATACCGCGACCGATCCAATTCGGGAATACCTCTTTTTCTATCGAAACTACATGGTCTAACGGGATGGGGGTGATCAATGCTCTATCCAGCAAATATATTCCGGCATTAATCCATCCCGGGCCGCCTCCCACGCCTTTTTCAACAAAACAATCCAAAGCGCCATTCGGGGTTGTTTTTACTTGTCCATAACGCCCTGTATCGGGAACATGAGTTAAGAGCAGAGTAGCTTTGGAATCGTTTTTTTTATGATATTGAAGGAATTTATTGAAATCGGCTTGGCAATAAGAATCTCCATTCATGACAAGTATAAGATCAGATTTGAACAGATGATTTGCAAATCTTATTGCGCCTGCTGTGCCTAATGGTGCCGGTTCTTTTGAATAAGCCAGATGCATCGTTCCGTAATTATCACCGAAGGATGCCTGAACCATGTCACCCAGATAGCCGGTACATAAAACCGCATGTTGAATGCCTATGCCGATTAGTTGATCTAATACATAACTCAAAAAGGGCCTCTCGCCTATTGGGGCAAGAATTTTTGGGCGATCCGATACCACTGAACTTAAACGTGTTCCTAGACCGCCGGCAAGAATGACTGCTGTTATCTCAGAGAAATCCATGTATTAAAGTGATGAATCATGCCTTACGATGAGGTGAAAAAAGACTATTTTAGATATTCAAGACCGTAATCCCTCAAAATTGCAATTTGTATCACATCCCCGAGCTTTTCACGTATTATCTTTGCCACTTCATCGGAATAGCTTGCCGCCATGACAATCACAGCCTGCACCGGTTCCGTTTTCAGCGTTTCCGGGGGAACGATGGGAATGTGGGTGGCAGGGGTGAATTTCCCCTGTTTGAAAGGGGCGGAATCAATGACGTACTTTATCTTTCCGCCGAGATCGGCCAGCGATAAAATGGTCAGGGCCTGATGTCCTGCACCCCAGACCGCAACTTTTTTTTCACCATATTTATCGATAAATTTTCTCAATTCCCGGGAAAGTTTCAATTGAATCTGCGTAAACTCGTATAAATCAAGTGGTGTTCTCTTTCGGATAACGGCAGAAAGGATGTAGTCGTGCCAGGCCGGCCTGCATTCCATGACTTCAAAGCCGTTTCGGCTCAACGTGGATGTCAGCGTCTCTCGGGTGAAGTAATAGAGGTGATCGCCAATAAATTCCGAGAACATTTTGCGCTTCAGGATCATATCAAAGTTTGGCACTTCGACGAGGCCGACGGCCTGATCGCTCAAATTCTGATAGATCCCCCGCAGAGTCGAATTCAAGTCGGGGATGTGTTCAAGAAAATTGAGTACGAAAAAAGCATCAAAGGGAGCGTCAGGTAACGCGCTGCTGTTCGCATCTACAAATTTTCGCGTAACCTTGAGTCCTGCCCCGACACAATCCATGACCGATTCTTCCCCATATTCAACGCCATAGGCATCTGTTCCCGATTCACGCATCAGGGAAAGATATTCACCCTTGCCGCAGCCGATTTCTAAAATTTTTTTACCTTCCAGTGAAAATCGCCCGACAAAATTTTTAAACTGTTCAATTCTGAATATTCTCATTTCAGGGGAAAAAGCGGCGGCGCGTATAACTTCTTTGAAATAAGGAACTGGATCATTGCTAAGCTGAACCAGGCCGCAACCGGAACACTGGCATACTTCCAAATCAACGCCCTTGTCGCTTCCGAGGTCTTTGGCATCCGGCAGGAATTGGGCAGCCTTTGGCATATGATGGTAACGAAGTAAGGGGTCGTTGAAGAATCTGTTACCGCATATTCTGCATTTGGTGATGGCCACTGATATTTTCCTTACGAATTTTTAGTCATGTTCAATCAGCATATTTGATTGGAATTCCGTCCGATCCAGAAATGGCCATAAATCTTCCATGGGCAGTGATGCCATGGAGCCGTCTTCTTGCTGTTTCGAGGCGATTCTTGGCGCTGTAACCTGATCCGGAGAAACCATTACTTCACAAACCACGGGTCCCTTTATCTGGAGGATTTGCCTTATCTTTTCACGGATACCATTGTGATTGGTCAGCTTAGCCGTTGCTATGCGAAAGGATTTAGCCACGGCTTTAATATCGGGCAGCGTCAGGCCGCTGGTAGCCGAGCTTCCGACATAATGGCCGTTAAAATAATTCCTTTGTGTTGTCTGGATGGAAACGTATCCTCCGTTATTCAGAACGAAAAACTTGATGGGTAGATGAAGTCTTTTAACGGTTTCCAGTTCCTGAATATTCATAATAAAACCACCGTCGCCCTCGATACAGATCGTGCGTTTCCTGCCGCTTGCCAGGCAGCCGCCGATGGCCGCGGGAACGCCGAATCCCATGGAGCCAAGGCCCTCGCTGTTGAAAATGCGCAGTCCGGCTTTGACCCGTATCGCCTGCATGGTGCGCTCGCTGCACGCGCCGGAACTGCCGGGAACGAGCAGGTCGTTCTTCTTTAGCTCATCGGAAAGTACATCAATGAGCACATAATCGTTGACGAATTTTTTCTGCCGCCAATAATCAGGCAAAATAACAGGATATTTTTTTTGCCATGCCTTGCAGGTCTTTAGCCATTCCGGATATTCTTTGTTGATGATGTTATGAGATTGTTTTTGAAATTCGCGGATAAAGTTCCCTGCGTCGGCAACGATCTTAACGGCTATTTCCATTTTTAGCTTGTTGATTTCTGCAGGATCGATATCAACCATGACTTTATATGCAGCGCGCGCGAAATTTTCATGCGAATAAGCCGTCTGGCCAAAATCCATACGTGCTCCAAGAATCATCAGCCAGTCCGCATTTTGCTGCGCGAAGTTTGCACCGCGCTGGCCAACCGCACCGGGACGGCCCGCAAACAGCCGGTGCTTCTCGGGGATGAAATCGAGAGACTTCCAGGTGGTCAGAACCGGAATGTTCAACTTTTCAATCAACGCCAGAAAATCATCCAGAGCGTTGGACAGCCTTATTCCGTTACCCGCAAGAATGACCGGACGTTTGGCTTGATTCAGTAAGGCAATGGCCTGGCTGACGTGTTCGGGCAGCGCCTGCTCGTTTTGATCGGACAGTGTATTGGTCGTTTCGGGCGTAAATCCGGGAAGAACGTTCTCATTGATTTGAGCAGCTTGAACATCGAGAGGTATATCAATCCATACAGGGCCGGGCCGTCCGTGCTTTGCCAGATAGACGGCCTTTTCCAACTCGTGTCGTATCCTTTTCGGTTCCATGACGGTTACTGCATATTTGGTGATGGGAGCAACCAGCTTCACGATGTTAATTTCCTGAAAACCCATTTGGCGGATACCGGAATTTCCAACCAGGTCCGGCCGCTTTACCTGTCCGGAGATAATCAGGATTGGTGTCGAATCAAGCCATGCACCGGCAACACCGGTAAGCGTGTTGGTGCCACCGGGACCGGTTGTGACCAGCGCGACACCTAATGAATTCGTGTATTGACTGTATGCATCGGCAGCGATGGCGCAGGCCTGTTCATGCAGATTGCAGACATAGGTGAGCTGTTTATTGTTACCAACTGAATCCACCAGGTGCATGGCGCCGCCGCCGGATAACATGAAGACATGCCTTACACCTAACTTTGCGATAAATTCAAAAATGTAATCCGATAATTTCATATAACCTTATTTCTGTTTGCTCTGAGTTATTTGACAAGCGTTTGCAGGATATCCAGCAGTGTCATATCGCTTTTATTCCAAGGTTGGGCCACCAGAAATGTTTGAATCCCCAGTTTTTTCGCTTCACTGATGTTGCCTGTGCTGTCATCGATGAAAAAATCGGCCTTACCCAGCCAGGATAAAAAATCAGCCTTCCTGACATCCGGATGCCCCGGCGGTTCGCCCAGCCTTTCCGCCGGTACAAATGAAAAGGTTTGAAACCATTCGCCGAAGTGCCGCAGCATCCATGCAATCGCCGGCGATACGGTTTGCCGGGGTCTTGCCGTCAGCGCAACGTGCCGGAACCGGACACCGTAACTTTGAAACCACCTGATCACTTCACTGTCCGGCGTCATACCATCCGCATCGGCGGATAACCGAAACCGGTCAAGGGAGCGGAGATATTCCGCCTTTTCCACGCCCAGCAGCCGGTAAGGCGGATTTTCCGTCAGACTTTTGTACAGCAGAAGACAGCCGGGATGCCCGGGCCGCCAGCCTTTTTCCAGCCACATGCGCGTGAGGTCATTCAAAACATCGTCAATATCCCAGACTATTGTCTTCATCTGAAGCTTTGATCCATCCGGTAGGTGCGACGATCTATCCCATCCAGTAAGAAATAACGGTTTTTCGGTCTTTATTCTGCAAAATGGATTTGTCGGTATAATAAGAATCGTCTTGATAATGAGTTGAGGATATCTCTTCGACGACGGCTCCGTTCACACTTGTGAAAATATGTTTTGTGCCACGGGTTACGGTTGCCACGTCACCGCTGTGGCAACTCTTTTCAACGCCATCCAGGGTGAGGACAACGTCGCCATGCAAGACAACAAACGTTTCTTCTTTTACATTATGATATTGTTCCGGATGTTTTTGTCCGGGGAGTAAGACGATCAGCTTTTTGCAATATTCCCGGTTAACGACATTGATAATGGTGCAGCCCGTATCCTCAAAGCGATCAAGGCCGTAATGATGAGATATTTCCAGAGTGGCCTTTCCCGGCACAACAACATTGCCCGCCGACAAAATCTTTTTGACGTTCTGGACGATAGAATAGATTTTTTCCCGCTGATCGGCCGCCTGAATGTCCGCGGTTTTTACGGGTGCATGCTTTTCAATGTCGCTTTGGGCTACATAGTCCGTATATTTGGAAAGGTCGTTGGCAAGCAGTTGCCCGTCAACATTGGGGAATGCAAAAAATGTATTTTTCGCATCAATTTTTTCTCCCTTTGCAATTTTGTGCGTTGCGAAAACACCGCGCTTGAATTGTCTGAGATCAGCCATCTCCTTGCCGGAGGATTTCGACCTTAGTCCGGCAACACCGCACATACTGAATGCCCGCTCGGCGGCCGCAAGCCAGCGGTCGATCTGCTCGGGTGTTGCGGAATATTCATTTTTCTTAAATGTTTCGGTTTCAACAGCAACATGCTTTTCGAAAATGCTTGCGCCTTTTGCGATGGCGATCTGGATGGATTCCACATTTTCCGGTTCCTCGTGCGTTGAATAACCCACGGTGATGCCGGGATATCGCCGTTTAAACAGATCAATCTGATTTAGATTCAGCGCGTCGATTTTAGTGGGATATTCACCGACGCAATGCAAAATGGCGAACATCTTTTTCCTGTTTTGAAAAAAGCTCATAACCTTGTCTATTTCATCCAGAGTAGCTCCAGCTGTTGATGCAATGATCGGCTTTTCCGTTTGTATGATTCGCTCCAGCAGCGGCCAGTCGGTAAATGAGCAACTGGCGATTTTGATAATGTCAAAATTCATTTTTTCAATGCGGTCAACGGATGGCTCATCAAAGGGGGTGCAGATAGATATAAAACCGTTAGCGCCCAGCGCGTCTTTGAGTTGCTGAAATTGATCCTGAGATAATTTTGTTTCGCTGAAGCGTTTGACATTTTTCAGATCTATGCGCGATTTAAAATCAGGATGAATGAACGTATCCAGATTTCGAAACTGAAATTTAAAGCCAAACTGAAATGGATATATCTTGGCCACTGCTGCAAAGGCCTTGATCATATTCAGGCCATGTTGCACACTGCCCATATGGTTATTGGCCATTTCAAAAACAAACAACGGGTGTTCAAAATAGTTTTTCATGCTGAACTCCTATCATTGATCCCTTGATGTCCATACTTTCCATGGCGCATGGCCGGACATCCAGTGATCTTCCAGCAGGAATTTATCCCGCAAGGTATCCATGGGTTGCCAGAAACCTTCGTGACGGTAGGCAACAAGCTGCTGTTCTTTAGCCAACTGCTGCAGGATGCCCAATTCGAGATTGACGTCGTTTGGTTTCAGGTAATTAAAAACTTCCGGCTGCATGACGAAGTAACCGCCGTTAATCCAACTGTTGTCCCCCCTGGGTTTTTCCACGAATCCGGCGACCTCACCGTTTTTTTCAATGCTCAAGGATCCGAATCTGCCCAACGGTTGCGCCGCTGTGACGGTTACATATTTACCGTGCGATTTATGAAAGTCAAGCAGCTTTGGAATATTGATGTCGGAAACCCCATCTCCATACGTTAGCATAAACGGTTGATTGCCAATGTATTCTTGAATCCGCTTGACTCTTCCGCCGGTCATGGTGTTCAAGCCGGTATTGACCAGCGTCACCGTCCATTTTTCCGCAAAATGCTGGTGCGTGAAGACTTCCTTGCCGCTTTTGAAATTGAAGGTCACATCAGATTCATAAATAAAGTAATTGGCGAAGTAATCTTTGACGACGTTCGCTTTGTATCCCAGGCAGATAATGAATTCGTCAAATCCGTAGTGAGAATAGATTTTCATGATGTGCCACAAAATCGGACGTTCGCCGATTTCAATCATCGGCTTGGGTTTCAGATGGGATTCCTCGCTGATGCGGGTCCCCATCCCTCCTGCTAAAATGACGACTTTCATAGCCTGTCCTCCAAAATCATAACGTTCTAAGAAGCAAACAGCCGAATTTTTGCGGCAAGACCGGTGAATGCCCGAATTTGCCGGATCGATAAATCCCGGCAGGCATTTCCGGACTGGCGCCAGGACTGATACCAGTCGACCGTCCAGTCGATGGCGGACGAACTGTCCAGAACCGGCCGCCACTGCAAGTCAAAGACGGCCTTGTCGATGTTCAAATGCAGAAAATGCGCTTCATGCGGCGCTTTCATCGTAAACGGTGTTTCAATGCGGCCCTCTCCCCATTTATGAACAAAGCGTTTGGCCAATTCGCACACGGTGATCTGGTCGGAGGTTTGCGGTCCGAAGTTCCAGGCGCCGCTGAATATTTCCGGATTTTCCAGAAGCTTTGCGGCCAGTCGCAGATAACCGCACAACGGATCAAGAACATGCTGCCAGGGGCGGGTGGCCTGAGGATTGCGAACGACAATGGGCTTGCCGGCCGTTAGGCTGCGGACGCAGTCGGGGATGATTCTGTCTTTGGCCCAGTCGCCGCCGCCGATGACGTTGCCGGCGCGCGCCGTGGCAAATCCCGGATGGGGGCCCTGTCCGCCGGAATTGAAATAAGAACGAAGATAGGCGGAGGAAACAATTTCCGCCGCACCCTTGCTGGCGCTGTAAGGATCATGGCCGCCCAGCGGGTCGTTTTCACGATAGCCCCAGATCCACTCCCTGTTCTCGTAACATTTATCGGATGTAATCACGACGGCGGCTTTGACGGTCGGGGACTGGCGGAGGGCTTCCAGAATATTGACCGTCCCGCTGACGTTGGTGTCAAATGTTGTTTTGGGATCATGGTAGGATTCGCTGACGATCGGCTGCGCGGCAAGATGAAAGACGATGTCGGGCCGAACCGTTTCGAATGCCTGCCTCACCGCCTGGAAATCGCGAATGTCGCCTTCGATGTGACAGGCGAGATCTGCAAGCCCGATGAGTTCGAAATGATTCGGCCGGGTGTTGGGTGGCAGGGCAAATCCGGTCACGTTTGCGCCTAATTCATTAAGCCACAGCGCAAGCCAGGAGCCTTTGAATCCGGTGTGGCCGGTGACGAGAATCCGCTGGTTTTTAAAGATGTCTTGAAACATATCAATTGCTAGTGGGCTGATACAGCTCCGCCTCCTCGTTTACAAAATGAGCAGGCCCGATCCAATATGAAATCCGGGCATCCGGCCCGTTTCCCGCCTTTACCGTCAGGCGGCCCCTGTTATATTACCGCTTCCTGTTTTCCCGTTTTCGTAACGGCTTTAATGAACGTCTCACTAATGCTCAGAGTGTAGGTTATTTGTTCCTCTCCGATGCCCGGATAGGTCCCCAGAAAGAACGTATCATTCATAATACGGTCCGTGTTGGGCAGCTCGCCAATCCGGCGATACGTAATATCCCGGTAGGCTGGCTGGCGCAGCAGGTTGCCGCCAAATAAATTCCGCGTTTCAACGAGATGATCGTTCAGGCAAGCGGTCAGGCTGTTTCTGGAAAAGCCCGCTTGCTTATGCCGGACCGTCAAGGGAAAAGCAAACCATGCCGGATCTGAATTTTCAGAGGGTTCGGGCAGGATAAAAAAATCTTCGTATTTTTTAAAACCGGCCAGCCAGCGCTGAAAGTTTTTACGCCGCATATCACAGAACGCATCGAGCTTTTTGAGCTGTTCCACGCCGATGGCGGCCTGAAACTCCGTGGCCTTCAGATTGTAGCCGATATGGGAGTACACATATTTGTGATCGTATCCTTCGGGCAAGTCTCCGTGTCTGCCGGAAAACCGTTTGCCACAGCGATTGTTCTGGCCCGGGCCGCAAAAGCAGTCTCGTCCCCAGTCTTTCAGCGAGCGAACGATATGCGCCAGCGTTTCGTCGGAGGTGAGCACCGCTCCGCCTTCGCCGAGGGTAATGTGGTGCGCCGGGTAAAACGAGCAGGTGGCCAGATGTCCGAAGGAGCCCGTAAACCGGTTGTTGTAAGTGGAACCCAGCGCATCGCAATTGTCTTCAATGACAAAGAGATCATACTTCCGGGCAAACGACAGGATGCTTTGGAGGTGACAGGGATTGCCCAGCGTGTGCGCGACGAATATGGCGCGCGTTTTCGGGCTTACGGCTTTTTCCAGATCGTCTGTACGGATATTGTAGCCGGGAAGATCGACATCGACAAAAACCGGCACAAGGCCGTTTTGAAGAATAGGATTGACGGTTGTGGGAAATCCCGCAGCGACCGTGATGACCTCGTCTCCGGGGCTCAGACGCCGGCTGCCCAGCAGAGGCGATGTCAAAGCCGTGACGGCCAGAAGATTGGCCGAAGAGCCTGAATTAACCAGGATAGCGTACCGGCTGCCGATTTTTCCGGCCAGATTGGCCTCGAACTGCGCGGCAAAACGGCCTTCCGTGAGCCAGAAATCCAGCGCCGCTTCCACTGCCGCCTGCATTTCCTTTTCGTCAAAATACCGTCCTGCATAGCGAACCGGCGTCTTTCCTGCAATGAAAGAATGATCTGTTGATTGTTCAGCAAAATACCGGCCGACCATGTCTAATATGCTTTTTCTTAAATCCATACAGATAATTAAGATTCCCTGCCTGTGTTTTTCTGATTAACTTGTTATCATCTCTCTGAAATTAATCTCTTTCTTGCCCGCTTTACGTAAAACAAGCGATCCGTTAATTCAGTGTGAGCAATATTGGTGCCAGAAAGGTTTTTTAAGATAATTATGCGCTATGATGTTGATAATACATAATTTTATTTAAGAAGACGATTTTTGGCAATAATTGCTTTGTTCGCAGGTTTGTCAATTAATTGACGACTTTTTCCGGAGAAGGCAAAATATACCCGTCAAAAAAAGACTTGTTAATGAAAGCTTCCAAAAGACACCATTATATTATGTTCATCTAATCTTGTCCGGGCAGGTGTGACCGTTCGTTGCAAAGAGGTGATGATATCCGGTGAACAGGTTGCAACTGTAGGGAACGGTCGCGTAACCTTCAGGTTATTTAACCGTTCCCTACGCATGGGGAATCATTTCTTCTTTTTCGCTTTGGAGAGCAGATCGCCGAAGGTCCCCATGGTTTTGGGGGCTTTGGGCATGTAGTCGCGGTAGTCTTCGCCGCTTTCACCGGCGGAGGATGCTTTTCTCTCGTCGCCATTTGCCGCCAGATCGAGTGAAATCTTTTTGTTTTCACGGTCGATCTTATCAATTTTTATCTCGATTTCACGGCCAACGGAAAGCACGTCGCTCGGATGCTTGATTTTTTTGCCTTTGCCAAGCTTGGAGATGTGCAACAGTCCGTCCACGCCCGCCTCCAGCGTGACAAATGCGCCGAACTCGGCCAGTCTCGATACTTTGGCTTTGTGCGTGCTGCCTTCCAGATATTTGCGGACGACGTCGTTCCACGGATCGGGCAGCGTATCTTTATAAGAGACGGTGATACGGTCTTTTTCCCAATCCAGATTGATAATGACGGCTTCAATCGTTTCGCCCGGTTTAAACAGGGCCTTGGCGTCTTCGACCCGCCCCCAGGCCATTTCAGATATCGGCAGGAGCGCCTGAACGCCGCCGATATCGACGAATGCGCCGAAATCGCGAACCGAAGTGATCACGCCCTGGATGGTCATGCCTTTTTGCAGGGAGGATTTAAGCATTTCAACTTTTTCCATCTCAATTTTTTCCAGGATCGGCCGGCGCGACAGGATGACTTTGCGACCGTTGTCGTCGTATTCGATCACGATAAAGTCAAATTTCTTGCCCACATAATCCGCGGCGCTGTCGATTTTCCGGCGGTCCATCTGTGAGAAGGGGCAAAAGGCCGATGAACTGGCGCCGATTTTGACGGAGAAGCCGCCTTTGATTTCCTTTTCCACCAGGGCGTTTATCGGAATCTGGTTTTTATAGGCGTTGAACAGATAATCGTCGACGCTCTTTTTGGCCTGTAATTTGGTGGTGAAGAGTTTTTCGCTGTGGCGCGAGGAGAGGAAATACGCGGTGATCGTATCGCCTTCTTTTACGGTCAGGTTGCCTTCGTCATCGATAAACTCCTTGCGGTCGAGATACCCTTCGCTTTTTGCGCCCAGATCGATGAAAATCCATTCCGGTGATATCTTCACGATAACGGCTTCGATTTTCTCACCGGGGGCATGGCGTTTGGGTTTAAGGCTTGATTCATCTAGTAATTCGGCAAAACTCTTTGTTTCTTCCATGGTCTATATCCTTATAGTGTTTTATCTGTGATGACGGCGAATTGGTTGCTTCGTGATGAAACTGATGTGGAGCAGTAAGCAAAATGCCAACAAGTCACACTACATGTCTACCATGAAAAGTGGTTTTTGTCCCTCAGAAATTTACCTTTTTCAAGCGTTGATTGGCGAAAAGTTAAAATAATCTGGATAATTTAAAAAATATGTATTATGCACTATCGATTAAATACTCAAGGAGTTTGACGACTTATGCGTTTTGAAATATCCCGCGGCGGCAGCGGGCTGACCTACGAAATCCGCAATATCGTGATGATCGCTAAAAAAATGCAGGAATACGGCATGAAGATTATCTGGGAAAATATCGGCGATCCCGTGCAGAAAGGCGAAAAAATCCCGGACTGGATGAAGGACGTCCTCACGGATATTCTTCGGGATGACGCGTCTTATGCCTATTCTCCCACCAAGGGAATGGATGCCACCCGCCAGTTTATCGCCGAGCGCACCAACGCGCGCGGGAAAGCGCAGATTACCGCGGAAGACGTCATTTTCTTCAACGGCCTGGGCGACGCCATTGCCCGCGCCTACAGTTCCATTCAGGTGGACGCCCGCATGATCATGCCCGAGCCCACATACTCCACGCACCTGATGGCCGAAGTGCTGCACGCGTCGTTTCCGCCCAACACCTACCGGATGAATCCTTACAACAACTGGCATCCGGATTTGCGCGAACTGGAGCAGAAAGTCCGCAGCCACCGGGCCATTGTCGGCATCCTGGTTATCAACCCGGATAATCCCACCGGATTCGTCTATCCCGTCGAAGCCCTGGAGCAGGTTGTGCGTATTGCCCGGGAAAACGACCTGTTCGTCATTGCCGACGAAACGTACATCAACATTGTCTACAATCAAAAATCCACTGTGCCGCTGAGTGATGTCATCGGAGATGTTCCGGCCATTGCCATGAAGGGGATTTCCAAGGAACTGCCCTGGCCGGGTTCGCGCTGCGGCTGGATGGAAGTCTATAACGCGGATAAAGACCCGATCTTCGCCCGCTTCATCAACACGATTCTGCATCAGAAGATGTCCGAGGTTTGTTCGACTACGCTTCCGCAAATGGCGATTCCGCGCATCATGACGCATCCTGAATACAAAAATTATCTGCGCCAGCGCACGCAGCATTACGAAAAACTCTCCGCCATTGCCTTTGGCGTTTTAAAGGACGTGCCCTTTGTCATCGCCAACCGAACCAACGGCGCATTTTATATGACAGTGCTCTTCAATGAATCCGTCCTCAACGAGCGCCAGCATCTGCCCATCGAAAATCCGGAAATCAAAAGCTACATTGAGAAGCTGACCAAAGGCGTCGAATTCGACAAGCAGTTTGTTTATTATCTTTTGGCCGCAACCGGCATCTGCGTGGTGCCGCTCACGTCGTTCTTCTCGCCTCTTTTGGGCTTCCGCATGACGCTTCTGGACAAGGACGTCGACGAGTTCGAATTCGTCGTCAAGACGCTCGCCGCGAAGATTACGGAGTACATAAATTCGAGCAAGTAGAGAAAGTGGATGTTGCTTTTATGAAAGTATTGATCATCACATGCAGTCCCAATAAAGACGGCTTGACCGAGGTTTGCGGCGAAGCCGCAAAACAAGGCATTTCCGACGGTAGGGGAGACGCTGTTGTCGTTCGCTTAAATGATCTGACACTGGCCAGATGTAAAGCCTGTGAAAATGGGTGGGGTATCTGCCAGGAAAAAGGAATTTGCCGGGTGGCGGATGATTTTCAGAAAGTTCATAAACTTTTTGGCGAGGCCGACGGCTTCGTTGTGGTTACACCGGTATACTGGTGGGATATGAGCGAATCGGCCAAAGCGCTTTTCGATCGTTTGCGAAGATGCGAGGCAATGAAAGATCATAATAAGATTCAAGGAAAGCCGTTTATATGCATAGCCGCCGCGGGCGGCACGGGCGTCGGTACAATCCATTGCCTTGCCTCCATGGAGAGAATATTTCTTCACCTGAACAACTTACAGTATTTCGACCTGAGTTCCGCCCTGTGCGATTTCATCGGTGTCACTCAGAAGAATCGACACTACATGCTGGACGCCATCCGAACGGCAGGCAAGACTCTTACCGCTTCCGTCGTCTCCGGTTGAACCGGAGTAATTTGATGCGATAATAATGATTGATCGAGATGTGTTTGCATAATCCTTAGTATTTATAATAATATAAAACATTTCTTCCGCATAAGGATAATCCGTAGTCGCACTCCATTAAAGATTGATCCCGTTTTGCCGAATCTATTAGAGGTTGGTTGTGCGAATGGTTTCTGATCCTGAATTCCGACAGGATGTCTTGAGAAACATTCAGTATTAACTCAAGGTTAACACTGGTTCGAGTGTCTTCCGTGTGTGTTGGTTATGATGAACAAAAGAATTACGAAGGTTATATTTGCTATAGTGTTGATTTGCCTTCAGGTTGTTGCAGTGAGAGCGGCCGAAGAGAAGACGATTGAAATAACTGTTGTGAGTAATGATACGGTCATTCAGTTATGCGATAAGTATCTCGAAAATCCGTCAGAGTGGCCCAAAATTGTTCGATTCAACCGCCTGCACAGCCAGGATCTTATTTATCCCGGACAAAAACTTTTAATACCGATACAGTATCTCAAGGGGCTTCCGGCGCCCGGCCGGGTGGCTTTTCTCAAAGGGGATGTGATGTTCCGCACCGGTTCGAATCCGGAATGGCGGCCGTTGAAAAAAGACGACCGGATTTTTCAGGGCGCGCTCATCCGGACCGGCATGGATGGTATGGTTGAAATTCAGTTCGAAAACGGAACAACCTTTACACAGACGCAGAATTCACTGCTCGATATTCAGCAAACCAGCCTGAAGGCGGACAGCTCGCTGTGGCAGCGGTTTATGCTGCAGAGCGGGCGTCTGATACTGCGGGTGCGCCGCGCTCTGGGACAGGAGCAGCGGATGGAAATCCACACGCCGGCAGGAGCGGCGGTGGCGAGGGGCACGGATTTTCGCGTGTCCGCATCCGCTCAGGAGAGCATGACGTCGGAAGTTCTGGAGGGAAGCGTAGATGTCCGGGGAGGAAATCGAACGGTGGCGCTTGATGGGGGTTACGGAACCCGGGTGATCAAAGGCGAGGCTCCGCTGGAACCCAGGAAGCTCCTGGCTCCCCCCGAACCCGTCGATTTGCAGGATCCCTATCGCACGATGCCTTTTTCTCTTGCCTTGAAATCCGTCTCCGGCGCGGTTTCCCACAGAGTGCTTTTATTTCGGGATGCGGAGGGGAAGGACATGGTTCGGGAAAAAGTGCTTCCGGCCGGGCAGCCGCTGGAGATTGCGGGCCTTGATGACGGCGAATACTATCTGTCCTGCCGCAGCATCGATAACGCGGGGATCGAAGGTTTTTCTCTCGCATTTAAAAAAATTCACGTGCGTATCAATCCCTTGCCCCCGTTTATTCAAGCGCCGTCCGACACTGCGACATATAAGGCAAAGACGGTTTCTTTCAATTGGCTTTCCGTCCGCGACGCAGGGTCTTATCAAATCGAAGTCGCTCAAAACCGGGACTTTTCGGATTTGAATGTCCGGAGAATCAAAACCTCCGCGACTGAGCAGCGTGTGGATTTTTCGGATTTCGGAACGTATTTTTTCCGCATCCGCTCGGTGGCGAATGACGGCTATGAAGGAATCTGGTCCGATCCTCTGCGCTTCAGTCTGATCCCTCCTCCGCCTGCACCGCCGGTGGAAAAACCCGCTGCGGACGAAAAAATGCTGCATATCCGCTGGAAAAGCCAGGGCGATAAAATGTCTTATCGCTGCCAGATCGCGCGGAATGACAATTTTACGGATATCCTGACCGAACAAAAGGTGAAGGAGCCCCGGATGATCATTGAAAGACCAAAGGAGCCCGGAATATATTATGTCCGGACCAGCACGATCGATCCGGACGGTTACGAAGGCAGCTTTTCCGATCCGCAAACATTTGAGATCAAAAACAATAAAGAGAAATGGGTGGTGCTGGGCACTTACGGGATTCTGCTGTTCATCATCCTGCTTATTCCGTAAAGTACTTCTTCGGACAGGTTTTCGGCAAAAAAAATTTATGAATATTGAATCAATCCTGAATGATGCCAAAAAGCATATCGCTTTGATCGGAGTCGGGCTGGCTGTTGTTCTGGTCATGGAGTATCTGGGCCTTTTTGTGGGCATGCGGAATTTCTGCTATGATGTATTCTTTCGCCTGCGCGGCCCGCAACCGGTGGAGGCGGGCATTGTGATTGTCTCGGTGGATGAAAACACGCTTCATCACCTGGGGCAGTGGCCGATTTCCAGACGTCACTGGGTCCGGCTTCTGAATCAGTTAAATCAGGCCAGGGTCGTGGGATTCGACATTCTGATGCAGGAACCTTCCAAAGATGACGCCTTGGTGGCGGCCGCCGTTGAACGGCATGGACGGGTGATTTTACCCGCTTATATTACAAAAGATGCCCGGATGATCCAAAGCTCATCGCTTCTGCCGGCGCGCGGCACGGGGCATATTCATCTGGAGCAGGACATCGACGGCGTTGTCCGTGAAGTTTATCATACGCTTTACAAAGACGGTCGTATGCTCCCGTCTTTTGCCTCGCTGATTTACGAATCCGCCGCCCGGCGGCCCTTCGGGCGCGAGGCTGCGGGGCTGACATCCGCCGCAGCAGGCGGACAGGCGCCTATCGTGCAGAAGGATGCCACAAGAATTAATTACTACGGTCCGCCCGGATCGTTTCCGGTGTTTTCTCTGGTTGATGTTCTGGGCGGCCGGTACAGCCCGGATTTTTTCAGGGATAAAATCGTACTGGTCGGCGTGACCGCCGGGGGGCTGGAAGCCGGTGTGATCACGCCTTTCAGCCAGCAGAGAAATCATATGACCGGTGTTGAAACGCATGCCCATATTCTCGGCAATCTGATCGGCGGACGGGGAATATCAGCCGTGCCGACAGTTGGGGTCTGGGTTGTCTCGCTGGTTTTTTGCTTTTTGATTTTCATTCTGATGCTGCGGACCGGCGGCCGGCGCGTCATCCCGTTATGGCTTTCGGCTGTTGCTTTTGCTTTTCTTGTTTCGTTTTTGTTTTTTTCCTGCGCAGATATCTGGCTGAACCCGGTTCCGCCACTGGTTTTACTTTTTTTCGTCTTTGTTCTGGCCTACGTTGTCCGGATGGAAGCGTCTGCCCGGATGCTGGCCGACGCCGGCAACCTCTGGACGGACTCATTTAATACCATTGACGAGGCGATCTGGGTGACGGACCAGCGGGGAGAGATCCTCAAAAGCAATCAGGCGGCAGACCTTCTCCGGGCCGACAACACCATCCGGGATATTTTGTCCGCAAGCATCTTCGCGAAGATCAGAGAACTGTCTCCGGACTCTGCTGCGCACAGTAGTGATGAGGAAGCGGAAAAGCCGCTGCAGGATGAAATCGTCGATGCCGCATCCGACCGGCATTTCACCGTTAAAATCATCCCGCGGCGGGCCGGTTGTAATCCGGAACCCGGTTATGTTGTTGTGGCGCAGGATGTATCCGAACAGCGAAAGGCGGCCCGCGAAAAGCAGCGCCTGGAAGCGGAGCTCATGCAGGCGCAGAAAATGGAGGCGATTGGAACACTGGCCGGCGGTGTCGCGCATGACTTCAATAATATTTTAATGGGCATTCAAGGGTATGTTTCCCTGCTCATGATGGAATACGGCAAAAATGATTCCCGGTTCCTCAAACTTCAGAAAATTGAAAACCAGGTTCAAAGCGCGGCGGGCCTCACGCGACAACTGCTGGGATTTGCGAGGGGCGGTAAATACGAGGTTAAACCGGTCGATGTCAATGCGCTTGTCAAAAACAGTTCCGAGGTTTTCGGACGGACGAAAAAACAGGTGGCCATCTCTGCGCGTTACCAGGAGGATATCTGGCCGGTGATGGCGGACGCGGGGCAGATCGAGCAGGTCCTTTTGAACATGTACATCAACAGTTGGCAGGCGATGCCGAACGGCGGCGATTTGTATCTGACGACCCGGAATGTCTTTCTTTGCGACGAGGAAATGGACGCCCGCGGCATCAAGGCGGGTGCCTACGTTAAAATTTCCGTGACGGATACGGGCGTCGGCATGGACGAAACAACGCGCAGACGGGTGTTTGAGCCCTTTTTTACGACCAAGGAAGTGGGGCGGGGAACCGGCCTGGGACTTGCGTCCGCTTACGGCATTGTCTCCCACCACGGCGGTTTTATCGATGTGGAAAGCGAGCCCGGAAAAGGTTCGACGTTTCATGTTTATCTCCAGGCTGTCGAAGAGGTTCAGCCTGAGCCGGCGCCTGTAGAGGAAAAGGAACCGCAAAGAGGGAAAGAAACCATTTTGGTTGTGGATGATGAGCCGATGAATACCACGGTCATGAAGGAAATCCTCGAAAGCCTGGGGTATCGGGTTTTGTGCGCGGGCAGCGGCCAGGAAGCCCTGTCCATTTATATGCTCAAACAAAAGATTATCGATCTGGTCATTCTGGACATGATCATGCCCGGTATGGGAGGCGGGGCTACGTTTGACGCCCTGCGCGATCTTAATCCCGAAGTGAAAGTTATTTTGTCCAGCGGCTACAATCTGGACGGCGAAGCTCGCAGGATTCTCGACCGGGGATGCAACGGTTTTCTGCAGAAGCCTTTTCTGATCAATGAGCTGTCCGAAAAAATCAGAGAATCTTTGTAAGATCGACCATCACATCAGCGGATTATACCAGAGGCACGCCGGACCGGCGGGCCATTTGCTTCCAGAACCGGCCGGACAGACCGAAGGCGGTCTTTTTGATGTCTCTCATCCGGTCAATCATGACCTTTTCCTGACAGTCCGACTCGCGAAATGCGTCATGAGAAATTCCAGTCAATAGCGGATCGGCGCTTGCCCACTCATGAGGCGGAAGGCCGTCCGTCCACTGAGCTTCCCTGTCTGATATGAATTTTCGCACCATGGTCAGGACGCTTTCATAACGCAGAATCGCATTGATGTGATAGGCCTCATGCCGCCACCAGAATGACCGGTTATCGTAGCGGCCGGCCCCGGCGCTCAGATCCGGGAAAGGCGCGGCGGGAATCAACGGCTTGAAAGCCGTCAGGCACGGGGCGGACCCTCCGGTGACAAAAATCCTGAATTTGTTTTCCGGGTGCAATTCCACCACCAGGGAGCCTGTTGTCTGAGACTTCCGGATCAACGGATCGGAGGCATGCATACAGACATCGCGGTTGAATCCTCTGGCCGGCAGGCGAGCATGGTGGCTTCTCAGCATGGCAAAGACATCGGGAACGCCCATCTTGCCTTTTGCCCGAACAATGGCAGACTGGTTGCAGTCCTTGCGGAAAGCGCTTCCCGCAAAATAAGTCATCAGGGGATCGCTGAATTTACTGAAATCCGTGCCTGCCGGAAGCGACGATGCGTCCCAGTCGCAGGTGATGGTGATCCCGTTGGAAATCGCGGCATAACCGCCGGGGCGCTGAAGCGCCCAATCGCGTCCCGCCGTTTCCAGCTTGAGAATGCCCTGCCTGTCCATGATGATGAACGAGTTCATGTAGCTCAACTTCTTGTCGCGGTATCCGCACGGCCCTGCCTGTCCATACCTCTTTAAAAGATCAATGATCGTCTGCGCCGCTTCGTTGGCACCGGCGCTGCGCTCCAGAGCTAATCGCAAGAGATCCATACCGATGAGCCCCGGCGTTTTCTCCGGTTTGATCCGGGTGAACAGCGCTTCGTTTCCAATGGCCACGCCTTTTTCGTTGACGCCCATCTCCGCGCCCCAGAGCCAGAAAGGTTTGGACAGGACCGCGGCAAAAGTTCTGCCGGCCTGGGGGATGGCAACATAAGTGCATTGCAGTTCTTCTTTTGAGGAACAGGATCTGGACGGTACGGACACAACCAGTTGAGGTTCGTCAGCCTCCCGGTCCGAGTTCTTCCCGAAGATGCTGATGCCGGAGCCGGTGAATTCCGGCCCCATAGCGCAGGTATCGCACATAAACACCTCCCGCGATAAGCCGATTACCATATGAGTTATGTGATGCGGAACATCTGCGACAACGATTCCGGATATTCCTGTACACAAAATTTGTAAATCTTTTTGAGGCGCTGATCAAGAGAATTATGCGTTGTGTCAGACGAATCAGGTCTCTGTGCTTACTACGAACCGAGAAACTGATTTTTTCGCATGTCCCGCTTTTACAGTGTCATTCTCAATTTGTTTTTTCCGTCTGCAAATGTCCAGTTGCTTCCGGCCACGAGGTTGCGGACAATGATCATGGGCAGATCATCGCCGTCGTCGGCATCTTCAAATGGATTGTAAGATTTCCCGGCGTAAGCAATCGTCAGTTCGATTTCATTGTTTTTTTCAGAGAAACCGACGGTAACCGTTATATCGACGGACGTCCCCCGTCCGGCAAGAAGCTTGTTCATGACCAGCTCCTCGAGTACAAGCTGGATATGGTTGATCTGCTTCCCGGAAAGGAACTGATTGCGGGCAAACTTTTCAACACCGGCCTGGAAGCTGTATAAATCAAAGGCTCTGGACCGGATTTCAAACGTAAAGGTTTTGATCCGGTGGATGAATGTGCGCGTTTTGTCCTTCCGCGGTTCGTCGAATATCTGTTGAGGCGTTCCCTCTTCATAGATAATGCCCTCGTCCATGTACAAAACCCGCGTGGAAACATCCTTTGCAAATTTCATTTCGTGAGTCACAATCATCATCGTCATCCCGGCCAGCGCCAGCTTGCGGATGACCGCCAGCACTTCACTGATCATGGTGGGGTCCAGCGCAGACGTCGGTTCGTCAAACAGAACGATCTCCGGGTTCATGGCCAGCGTTCTGGCGATAGCCACGCGTTGTTTCTGCCCGCCCGACAACTCATCGGGATAGGCATACGCTTTTTCCGCCAGGCCCACCAGGCTCAGCAGGTTCATGCCTTCGTCAAAGGCTTTCTGACGGTTTATTTTCAAAAGGTTCACCGGTCCGAGCATGATGTTTTCAATCACCATCAGGTGCGAGAAAAGATTAAAAGACTGAAATACCATGCCCATCTTCTGACGGAGCTGGAAGATATCGGTCTTCTTGTCGAGCAGATTGACGCCGTCAATGACAATCTCACCGCCGGTCGGCGTTTCCAGAAGATTGAGGCAGCGCAGTAAAGTGCTCTTGCCCGTGCCGGACGGGCCGATGATGGAAATCACTTCGCCTTTTTTTATTTCCGTCGAAACGTCTTTCAGGACGATCAAATCGCCGAAGTGTTTGGATAAATGCTTTATGCTGATCAAGGGCTCACCACGCCTTTCACCGCTCTTTTCCTTTGCTTCGGATCGACCCTCATCTCCACCATCGATAAGAGATAGGTCATCGCATAAGCGATGACAAAATAAATCAGGGCGGTCGCGATAAGCGGGAAGAAAGCCTCATACGTGCGGCTGCGAATGATATCGCTCATTTTGGTCAAATCCTGAATGGCGATATAACCGACAACCGATGTCATCTTGATCATGGAAATAAACTCCCCTTTGAGCACGGGCAGGACATGCCTGGCCGCCTGGGGAAAAGTAATCCGCCTGAACACCTGGATTTTATTAAAGCCGATGGCATAGGCCGCTTCATGCTGTCCTTTGTCCACCGCTTCGATGCCGGTGCGCATCATCTCCGACACATAGGCGGCAAAGTTGACGGAGAAACCGACGACGGCCACCAGGATCGCGTTAATATCCACACTGCCGAAAACAATATAGTATAAAATCATCAGCAGGACGACAATGGGTGTGCCCTGAATCGCCCGGATAAAGACTTTGGCCGGAACATTGGCCCATCGTGTCCTGGCCCGGCGCATCATACAGACGCCAAATCCCAGGCCGGCGCCTATGATCGCCGATAGAACGGAAATCACGATGGTCACCCGCAGGCCCTGCAGGACCAGTTTATAGCGGTCCTCGGTGATAAAGGTTCGCTGGAAACTGTTCATCAGGGCGGACCGGAAGCTTGTGTCGCCCGGGCTTCCCGGGACGTCGGCGCTCGACGCAACCATGACGACAACGCCGCCTTTGTAATTGGGTATGCTGAAAAGGACCGACCGGGCGCGCTCCCCGGTTACCGTAATCCCTCCTGCGGCCATATCGCTTTTCCCCGATATCAAAGACGGAATAATCGCGGCGAAATCCATATCGACTATCTCCAGCGTGTGGCCGAGTTTCGCGGCGATCCTCATGGCAATTTCGATATCATACCCCACCATCTTTCCGTGCTTGATATAGGCAAAGGGCGCCATATTGCTGTTTGTGGCCAGCCGGATGACCCCGTTTTTACCGGCCGGCAGCAGATCCGGCAAAACTTTGACCGAATCATCCTTACCGAACCACCGGGCATCGATCTTTTTGAGCGTCCCGTCGTCCCGCATTTCCTTCAATGCGGCGTCAAACTGCCTGTGCAGTTCAGTCCGATCTTTCGCAAATGCAAACGCATAGCCGTCCGACGTCAATGTTTTCTTTAGGGTGATCACTCCGGTGGTATTGTTAAGAATATCCCGCGCCAGCGGTTCATCCACCAGAAAGCCCGCGATCTTGCCGGATTTGACAGCCTCCACCTGATCCGCAATAGTATTGAAATACTCGGGAAGGGCTCCGGAAATTTGGCTTTTGAGCACGCTGTCGTAAACCGAACCTGTATTAACGCCGACCTTTTTTCCGGCAAGCTGTGAAATATCATGAATCGTATCGGCTTCACGAGCGCCGGCGGTCGATGCAACCACAACGACCGTGCCGCCTGAATAATTGGGAACACTGAAAAGAACCGACTGGGCGCGCTCTTTGGTGACGGAGATAAACGCCCCGGCCATATCGGTTTTACCGGAAACCAGCGACGGGATAATCGCAGCAAAGTCCATATCCATAATTTCCAGTTTGCGCCCGAGCTTTCCTGCGATGATCGTCGCCACTTCGATATCATAACCGACCAGTTTTCCGTTTTTTACATAAACAAACGGAACGCTGTCGCTGTTGGTGGCAAAACGGATCACCTCGTTTTTGCCTTCGAGCTTGTAATCCGGGAGGACTTTCACCGTATCATCCGCGCCGAACCATTTGGCTTCCAGCCTGCCGAGCGTCCCGTCTTTCTTCATCTCCTGCAGAGTGGCATTGACCTGTCCCTGCAACCGGACCTGGTTTGGAGAAAACGCAAATGCATATTCATTCGCACACAGCCATTTCCTGAGGTAGGTTATTCCCGACGTGTGACGCATCATTTCGCGCACTCCAACTTCGTCCGCCAAAAATCCCGTGATTTTTCCCGCCTTGACCGCCTCGACCTGATCCGCAAAGGTTGTGAAGTACACGGGAACAGCCTTTGGAATCCTGGTTTTGAGCTCCATCTCGTAAGTGGCACCCGTTTGAACACCGACCTTTTTTCCGTCAAGTTGGGAAAAATCCGTAATCGCGGCCGCATTCTTCAGGGAAAGTCTGTTTTTACGGACAAGGAAGGAAACGTCCGAATCGATATAGGTATCGGAGAAGCGCATCACCTTCCGGCGTTCCGGCGTTGCATTCAGGTTGGCGATCAACAGGTCGATCTTGCCGCCTGCCGCGGCGGTGACGATGGCGGGAAATTCGATCGTCTGGTAAGTGAATTTTGCATTCAGAAAAAGGGCGAGCCGTTTGGCAAATTCAATGTCAAAGCCCGTCAGTTGGCCGTCGGCGTAAAAGTTAAAGGGTTCGTTACGGCCATCTGTCCCGATTTTCAGCGTCATGGCCGGATTTTTCGGTTCCGGCAGATCGGGCATTTTCAGATTTTTGCCGAGCAGCCATCGATCATACATATCCTGATAAGTTCCGTCCGCTCGGTACTGTTTGATAAAGGCATTGACCTTTTTAATCAGCTCCTCCCGTCCCGGCGCAGAACCGACAACAATGAATTCATCCCCGATCTTTTCGTCCATCACCGTCAGGTCGGGATTTTGAACGGCCACATATCGCAGTGCATGCCGGTCAAACGCAAAGGCGTCGATTTTCCCGTACTTGACGCCCAGATATCCGTCGGAAAGCGACGCGTAATATTCAATTTTGCTTTTCGGGAATTTTTCTTCCACCGCCGTCATTGCGGCTGCGCCTTGCGGCACGCCGATGCGGTACTCGGAGGCATTCATTTGAGCGGGGTTATACAGAATGCGGTTATTTTCAGGGTTATCGGAACATCCTGGGAACATTAAAAATAACAAAAGAGCAAAAAGAGCAATGCCCCCTCTGCACTTTTCCTTACACCTGCGCATCACTTTTTTTCCGTTCCTCCCGAAGTGTCTTATTGCCGTATCTCAATGCGGGCGTTACTATGGCAAAATAGTATCGTCTTGGCAATGAAATTGATGACGGAGAAGCGGTGAGGCCGATGCGGTGCAATACGTCATGGCGTATCAGGACAATCTTTATTTTGTTGATAAATTTCGCAACGGTGAGGAAGGTCAGAACGTGGGAGAAAACTGATAACTCAAGATCCCAAATTTTAATTTCAAGTTTCGTCGGTTGTTGTTGGCAGCGGTTCAAAATCCCGGCCTTCCGGCAACGACGTCAGACGGAGCCCTGTTTCATCGGCCAGATACTCATAGCCTATGGGCTGCCAGCGCTGCTCGGGATCAATCGCCATATACCGGTCACGGCGCTTTTCACGATCTTCGCGACGAATCATCCGTAGGTGGTAGATGATCAGATCGGCCGGCGGAAAGCCCCCGTCGGTCTTGCTGTTCAGGGGAGCCCAGTGGCCGTGCATTGGACGGGTGTCCACCTCATGATCGGCTCGGGCTTTGAAGAAGCGGGCCTGCGACTTCTCGCCCCACAGGCCGTCGGACCGGTAATGGAGCGGGGAATTCCACAACTCTCGAAATTTAACGCCGAACGCCCGGATGCCTGCAAGGTCGCCCCGGGCAATGGCATCCACGGCCCGCCTACGGAAACGCCTCTCCAGCCGCTCATCGGCATCCACGGCAATGAGCCAGTCGGCGTTGTGTTTGAGGGCTGTATCGATCGCCAGACGATGATTGGCGGGTTCGTCCCAGACATGCGGAGACTGCGGCGGACGGCGAACCAGTTCGATCACCGAAGGCTGCCGGGCCACAAAGTCTCCGGAACCGTCTGTCGAGCCGTCGTCCACGGCGATGATTCCATCCACCTGGGCGGGCACATTCCGGAAATAATCCGGAAGGCAGGCCATCTCGTTGTGAAAAACCAGCAGGGCGTAGATCCGCACGGGTACGGCCGTTGCGCTTGCCGTGACGGGCGGATAAAATTCCCGCCCCGCGGGCAGCCCGGTCAGTTGCAGGCCCGTCACGTCCGTCATGTAGTCATAGCCGATGGCCTGATGTTGCCCCTCGGGGTCCAGACGCAGATATTTGGCCTGGCGCGCCTGCCGGTCTTCCGGGCGGAGCATGGGCAGATGGTAGAAAATGAGATCGGCACAGGGGTAGTCTCCGGCAATCTGGCTGTTCAAGGGAGCCCAGTAACCGTGCAGGGGGCGGTCGTCGAAGACATGATCCCGGCGGACTTTGAACAAACGCACCGGTGTTTTGCCGCCCCAGATTCCGTCGGACCGGTAGGCGTCCGGGCGGTCCCACAGTTCGCGGCATTTCACCCGGAAGGCCCAGAGCCCCTCCTGTTCGCCGCGTTCAATCTCGGCCAGCGCGCGTTGTCGAAAATTCCTTTCCAGGCGTTCATCCGCATCCACAACCATCACCCAGTCGGCTCTATGCCGCCAGGCGGCCTGAACCAGGAGCCTGCGGTTGCGGGGTTCGTCCCAGCGGTGCGGGTCCCCGGGGGGCACTGTGATGAGCTCAAGCACGGAAGGCTGCCCGGCCGCAAATTCTCCGGAACCGTCCGTGGAACCGTCATCCAGGGCTATAATGCCGTCTACCTGGGGAGCCACATTCCGGAAGTAGTCCGGCAGATAGCGCATCTCATTGTAAAAGTTCAGAAGCGCCAGAACGCGCGGAGGTTGATCCGTTCGCCGCCTCAAATTCGCAGTCTTCCGGGAGGCAAGCGCCCCCAGGGCGTAAGCTGCGGTGGCCGGCGGCAGAAAGGCTGCGGCCCCGAGCAGTTGCAGGCGTTCCTTGCCCCGGCAGGCAATCCACGCCGTCTGCAGAGATGAAAAGGTTCGCGACAGGGCATTGAAAGCCACGGCGACCCGATGTTTCCGGCTGGTCAATTGCGTGAGGATTCCCGCCATCCGGCCGCCGCGCATGAACTGATCCTTGAGCAGGCCTGCAAAGGTAACGGGGTGAAAATGCGCGGAGCGCACTTCCGGCGCCCAGACAATGGACAGGACGTCCGTAAAGCGGTCGATGAACTCCGAATCCTCGCCAGTTCTCAAATCTTCCCGGAACAGTCCGAAACGGTCGAAAAGGCGGCGGTCATAACTGACGCCGAAATTCAGTACGCGGTCGAAAGGAGTGCCGGGCATCCGTCGCGCAAAAAGCAGGACTTGGGAAACGCGCGACCAGAGATTGTCCGGCGCAGCGCTGACAACAGCCGATGAAACCGCCACAGCGCCATAGCCAAGATGCCGGTTGAGTCTTTCTTCCACCCAGCCCGCCTCGGCCAGGCAATCGGCGGCCAAGAAGGCCACGAAGGGCGCGCGGGTCGCCAGAAGCCCCTCGTTTCGCGCAGCTCCCGGAAACAGGAGCCTCGGGCGATTGATCACCTTTACCCGAATTCCCGCTGCATCCAGGGTTCGGGCCGGGTCTCCTCCTCCGGAATTGACCACAATGATCTCCGTCGCCGTTTTTTGAGCTAAAAGCGACTGCACCGCCAGAACCAGCGTGGGTTGATCGCCCACACTCATGACCACACAGGCCATAAACGGCGTCTCCGATGGCGGAGGCGTCCAGCGCTCCGGCGTTACGGATGCATTAACGCCGCACGGGCGCCGTTCGAAACACCTTTTCAAGTCATGAAAGACCAAAAGCCCCCTGACTCTTGCCTTAATAAGCCGCAGCCGGACATCGATTTGCGGCTGCCTCTGGAGAATCGGCCCGGTTTTTCCGGGATTAACGCGGGGGTCATGGTTCCGATAGGTTTCAGAAAGTAATTTCAGGTAGGTTGCCGAGGCCCGGTTTTCCGCAGACAGTTCGACGGACGGCAAGGTGTGCCACTCGTCGATCACCAGCCTGTAAACCTCCAGGATACGATCGACGGCGGTCTCCAGGCTGGCCGTACGCCGGACGATGCGGGACACCCGGGCCGCATCGGCGGGATTGTATTTGGCAATCTCGCAACGCAACCTGTCTTTATTGAGAGGCTGATACAGAATTTGTATGCCGAAATTGGCCTCCCGCAGAGCTGGATAATTGGCCGAAGTCACCATCGGCCCCAACCCTTCCACATCGCAGCAGATGACCGCGGCGCCGGTCGCCAGGCCTTCAAGGGCGGCGCGGCCACGGGCCAAAACAAGATCGTATCGGGGCAGAAGCAGCTCCGGTTGCGCAGAAGAGGCGCCCTGGGCAAGTCCCACTACATCCAGCCGGATGCCGTGATAGGCACAGGCCGTGCGTAAAATCCATCCCACATTATTATCGGATACCTGATTGCTCAGCGCCAGCGCTTTGCGCGGCGCATCCGGAAGGGGCGGGCGGGGCCGGAAGCGGTGAAAATCGACAAAGTTTAAAATCATGTGGACACGCGATTCCGGCACTTCATGCACGCGGATAAGAAGGTCGCGGAGCTTTGCGCTGACGCAGACGTACCTGAGGATTCGCGGATGCTGCGGCGGCAATTCCTCCCAGGGCATCCATCCGTGACAGAAATAGACGGCGGGAACGCCCGGGAACCTGGCCAGAGCCGCCATGGTTTCCATGTGATGCTGCCCGTGGATCAGGTCGGGAGCCTGCCCGACCAGGTTCAGGTCGCTGACCACATCAATGCCGGCCAGCCTCAGGGTTTCGGCCAGAGGCCCCAGTTGAGGGCTGTATATGACCGGTTCGTAGCCCCGTCTCTGAAGTTCGAGGGCTACGTCGCGCACGTAGAGTTCGGAGCCCGATTGACGGACGAAAAGGGTATTCGTGATCAGCACGCGCATGTTGTATTCCAAACTCCGGGTATAGTCGTTAGCAACACTCAGTCAAGTCTTCTTTTGGAATCACAGGGGACATAACACGTAATTTGAGGAATACAAGGAAAATATTTTCCTTTTCGTTCTCGTTCAATTCCAAAGACGCATTATCATTTCATCAGGCAAATCAGGCAATCTAAATATATTCTGGATTCCGGCCTCCGCCGGAATGACGGTATGGTGAAAAGGATTGCCACGCGGCCCGCGGGACCGCTCGCAATGACAGACGGGGGAATGGGAAACGCCTGCAAGCCATCCATTGATTTGCAGACGTTGTTTTTTAGATCAACCGGTCATCAACCGGCTGCTTCCATTTCCTTCACTGCCAGATCCTGATACGCATGGAAGAACTTGTGGCAGAAGGCGTCCCAGCGGCGGCAGACGTCGATGGTGGCCTCATCCATGCCGAACAGATGCGGATGCGCGATCAGCGCTTTTATTTCTTCCGCCATTTCGCTTACCTGCTTCTGATCCAGCCCATGAAGGATTTCGGTTACGAATTCCTCCGGCTTGTACCAGGCGGCCGCCTGCTGCATGTCGCGGTGGATCTGTGTGAGCAGCACGTTGCGCGGGCCTTCCCACAATTCGTTAATGGCTGAATCCCGGTACAGGCGCGGCAGGGAAGAGAAATCCTCCATCACACCGTGGCCGCCGAAAAGCGACATCGCTTCGCGGATCACATCGGTGCAGTCCCAGGAGGCAGCGATCTTCTGCAGCATGATGAGC
This sequence comes from Smithellaceae bacterium, assembly GCA_963682105.1. Taxonomy (GTDB): domain Bacteria; phylum Desulfobacterota; class Syntrophia; order Syntrophales; family Smithellaceae; genus UBA8904. The sequence continues at coordinate 2,572,215 of OY821638.1, read as the reverse complement.
TCCCGGACATTGAAGCGGTTGCGGCGCGCTGGCAGCGGTTCGTCGTTTCCCTGACTACCTTTCAGGCCGCCTTCCAGTTTCATAAAGTCGCGGTACAGTTTGAAGGCGCCGGCGGTTGTCCGCTCTGCCGTCTGTTTAATTCTGGTCAGTTGCACGGTTACGAGGGGGAACGAGTTGAGCTTGAGGCCGAAGGCATCGCGGAAGGATATATATTTTTCCGCTTCCCGAACAACGCGCGCCATGTAGGCAGCGGCGGAAAGCCCCACGGTCAGGCGTGAAAAAGTCAGCACGATGCCGACCACGTTGGCCACGCCCTTGTCCAGCGGCCCCACCGGATAGGCCACCGCGCCGTCGAAGGTCAGTTCGGCCGTGGTCAGTTCGCTGGTGCCCATCTTCCACTTGATCCGGTCGATGGTGTAGCCGTTGCGGATTTCCTTTTCCTTGTTGCCCGGCAGCCACGACGGTACAACAAACAGGCCGACCTTTTCCGAGCCGGTGGGCTTGGCTGTCACTACGGCGTAATCCGCGTGCGTGGCGGAGCAGAAAAATTTGGTTCCGTAGAGTTTCCACGTGCCGTTATCATTGACGGCTTCCAGGACATTGGACGGCACATCCGATCCGCCCTGGATTTCGGAGAGGTACTGCGCGCCGATGGCGAAGTCGCCGTCGATGCCTTCTTTGCAGTGCCGGAGGATTTCTCGAGTTTCCGGCGAATCGGCGTATTTGGCGAGCAACTCAACTAGGCCTTCCGTGCAGGTGACGGGGCAGCCGATGCAGGCTTCGCCGTTCTGGTAGATGATGTACATTTTAATCAGCTTGACCCAGGGAGAGGTTTTGTCCGCAAAGAACGCTTCAGAGAATATCTCTTTTTCCATGATTTCCGTATCCCGGGGTCTTACGATCCGGTCGATGCGGTTGCGGTGGCCGTCATAGTGCAGCATGTAGGGGCGCTCCTCCGGGCGGGCAATCCGCTCGGCCATGTCCCGCCAGCGGTAAGAGGCTTTGGCGGAAACGGTGCGCGCTTCGGCATCCACCTTCTGCCAGAGATCGCCGGTAAAATGGCGCACCGCTTTTTGAATGAACGGATCATCGGCATAGTAATCGACACTCTGACGCCAGGCCAGGAATTCATTGAAAGAATAAGGGTTGTTTCTATCCGCGAACGACATAAGGACCTCCTTAATTGAACTGTGAACGTAATTCTTTTTTCAGGACTTTTCCCAGAGAATTTTTGGGAATCGCTCCGATAAACTTCACTTCCTTGACACATTTGAAGGAAGCCAGATTCTTTTTACAGTGGGCGATGATCTCTTCCGCCGTCACGGTTGCATCCGGTTTCTTCACCACAAAGGCGACCGGGATTTCTCCCCATTTGGCATCCGGTTTGCCCACCACGGCCACCTCGGCCACCCCCGGGCAATTCATGAGGACCTGCTCCAACTCGGCGGGGTAAATGTTTTCGCTGCCGCTGATAATCATGTCCTTCAGGCGGTCCACCACGCAGAGGAACCCGTCAGCGTCGATTTTCCCCATGTCGCCGGAGCGGTAATAACCCTTACCGGTAACCGCCGCGGTTGCTTCAGGGTTGTTCCAGTAACCTTTAAACACCTGCGGGCCGAAGCAGCAGATTTCACCGACTTCGTTTGTCGGCATTTCCTCATCGCTGCCCGGTCGAAGGATTTTAACATAACCGTGGAAGACGCTCTTGCCGGCCGAGTTCGACTTGTCCATACCCATATCGGGAATCCAGAACGTCACGGCGCCCGAGTATTCGGTGATGCCGTAAACCTGCTCGACCTTGATGCCCATCTGGTCATAGGTGGCAATCAGGCTCCGGGGGACGGCGGAGCCGCCGCACACCACGTGCTTGAGCGCGGAGAGGTCTTTCTTGGCGATGTCCGGTGCAAAAAGCATGAACTGGAGCATGGCCGGAACGGACATCATGAAGTTGATTTTTTCGTCGACAATCACATCCCAGATTTTAACCGGGTCGAACGCGGGGACAAAAAAAGTTGTGCATCCGCTGTGAACATTGCCGAAAATCGGCGCGAGCCCGCCGATATGAAAAAGCGGTGCGACGGAAAGAAAACGGTATTTGTATGACCAGTCAATGGTATGCGTGAGACCGATCGACGCCCAGAAGAGGTTGTCGTGGGTCAGCATGACGCCTTTGGGCCTGCCTGTGGTACCGGATGTGTACATGAGGACTGCCGGATCGGACCCGAATCCCGCATAAGCCGGTTCGGCGGGCGATGCGCCGGCCAGGGCCTTTTCAAAATCATTGTCCTTACTTCCGGGTTCGGCACTCAAAAAATATTTTACGGCCGTCTGCCCCTTGAGGGCTTCGGCCACCGGCGTAAATTCCCGGTCGTAAAGCAGGAGCGCCGCGCCGCTGTCCTGGAGAATGTAGGAAAGCTCCGGAACCTGGAGCCGCCAGTTGAGCATGAGCGTGATGATGCCGTTTTTGGCCGCGCCGAACAGGGCCGTCGTCGCGTGCTCGTTGTTCTTGCACAGGACGGCAATTCTCTCACCTGGGGCCAGGCCGCTTTTCTTCAGGAAAGCGCCAAAGCGGTTGGCCCGTTCGTTGGCTTCGCGGAAGTTGAACCGGTAATAGGCCCCGGAGAAAGCCTCCAGGGCAGGGTTAAGATAAGCGCGGTTGGCTAACATTTTGCCGACATTGATTTCCATAAACCTGACCTCCCATAAAAGTGTTGGTAGTTTCGTAACCAGTGGTTACTATACTTACCACTGGTTACTCAGTCAAGTTTTTTTTCAGTTCCGGGAAAATCTGTGCTATAGAAAGCGCCCTATGAAGCAGAACATGAAACAAAACAAAACATTCGCCCATGTCAAAAGCGAGGCCAAGCTGGCGCGGCAGGCCTTGATTATCGAGGCTGCCGAGCGCGTGTTTGCCGTCAAGCCGTTTACCGAAGTCAGCATCCGGGACATCGCCCGGGAAGCGGGGATTTCTCACGCCTCCATCTACAGGTATTTCCCCGATCAGCAGTCTCTGTTCATCGAGGCTTTTCTGCAGGGCGCAGGCGAAATCAGCGTCACTCTGGAGAAGCTGATTGACAATGCAAAGATGCCGGACATTCTGAAAATCACTGACGCGTATGTCGCCTATCTGATGGACAACGATCAGTACTTCCGCATGATGACGCATTTCATGCTCGACGGGTCGCTTTCGGCCGAAAAAATAGAAAAGCTCAACGCCGCGGAACGCAGGGTGTTCGATCAGTTTGACAAAATGTTTCAGAAGATGAAGAAACCGGAGCCCGTAAGAGAGTTGTCTCATGCCTTCTTTGCGGCTTTAAACGGCGTGCTCATCACGTTTCGGAACTACCCCGGCCGTACAGGCAAGGCGGTTCGCCAGCATATGCTCAATATCGCCCGGGTCATCGCCCGGAGCTTCAGCAATACTTAAAGGAAGTAAAAGAAAAGAAACGATCGGGCGGAATGTCACAGCCGCCCTATTACATCTAACGGAGCTGTTCTTTTGCCTTATTGAAGACCGGCTGATATTTGTCATAGCCCACGGGCAGGGCAATGCTGCGGTCAAAGCGCAGAGCGTTCTGGAAACAGGCCAGTCCTTTTAACTGACGCTTTCTGGCCTCATTGACATTGGACGGATTGATCCGTGCCAGATGGCTGATGCCCAGGTAGATGTATGAAGATGCGATATACCGGGAGCCCCGCGTCCTTGTCGTCTTTTCAAACAGGGCTTCCGCTTCGCTGAAACGTCCGCTGCTGAAGAGTTCCTGGGCTTTGGTGTAGCTATCTTCGCCGGGGTCGGCCTCTTCCGAAGGCTCTTCGGAAGGTTCGGTAATGATTTTATCCTGCACAGGGGGTGGCACCGGTATTTTCATCTTTTGCTGGATGCCGGCGATGATTCTATTTCCTTTCCGCAACAGCGCCGTAAGCGTCACGTCTTCGGGATTGTCCCGAAGCCCCTGGGCGATGGTTCCTCTGAAGGCGGCGATGATTTTGTTAATCTGAGACACATTTCCCGGGCGGTGGGACACGGTGCGCGCCGCAGCTTCCAGCAGGCGCAGTTGGTCCTGCGCCATTTTTTCCGTTGCCAGATTTTCTTCTTCGGTCACCTGCCAGGCCCCGGTGATTAACGGCCGGAATTGCTGTCCGTTAAAATCGGGAGTCAACAGCCGGTCAAAAAGATTGCTGAACCTTTCCATGTCTTTTTGCTCCAGGGCAGCCTGGGCTTCCTGAAGTTGAGGGTTGATCCTTCCGCTGACTTGTTTGTTCAATGCGTTGCAGGTTTCCGAAACTTTACCGTAAGCGGGATCCAGTTCAGATATACGCTGACAGGCCCGCAGGGCCATGACCGGATGCTTTTCTTTTTCGGAATTCAAAATGGCGTATTGCGTGTCAATATAGGAACGAAGGGAGGCGTCGGTGCTCCGGCTGACTGCTTCCAAACATTGTTTGGCTGCGTTCGCATCTTCCGGAATGCCGCCGGCACCTTTATATAATTCGCATAGCTTTGTCCGGGCTTTAATATCCGCCTGAGCGCTTTTTTGATACCATTTCAGCGCTTCGCTGGGATTGGCTTGCGCCGCTTTACCGCTAAGATAAATATCCCCCAGGGCCAACTGGGCTTTCGCATGGCCTTTTTCGGCTGCTTTTGAATACCATTTCAGCGCTTCCCGCGGATTGACGGGAAGCCCCGCGCCTTCCATATAGATCCATCCGAGGGTATACTGCGCGCCGGTGTCACCTTTTTCCGCCTGCTGCCTGTATGCTTTGATCCGTCTGGCGAACTCCTGCCGGAGGTCTTTATCTTTCAGATACAGGACAGCCAGGAGAATCTGGGCTCTTTCATGACCCTGCTCACCGGATTTAAAAAGCCATTTCAGGGATTCGAAAGGGCTCTGTTTGAGCGCGACGCCCGTTTCATACATGATCCCCAGATAAAACTGCGCCTGGGGGTCTTCCCGCTTTGCTGCAAGCTGATACCATTGTGCGGCGATAAGGGAATTGGCAGGAACACCCGTTCCAAACTCGTAAATTTCTCCAATGATGACCTGCGATTTGGAATCTCCCCGGTGGGCGGCCATTTGAATAGAATCGATTCCCTCGGTGGTCAGACTGGGTGGCATGCAGGAAATCAGGCCCAGAGTCGCCAGCGGCAGACAGAGAATCAGACATTTTTTTATGGTTTTTGTAATTTGCATGGCAGAAGAATAACTTTCTCACTTTAAAAAAGCAAGAAACAGCCGATAAAAAGTGTGGTCATTAAAAATAAGATTGAATAATTTCTTGTGTTATGATTAATTTTCTCCAAATGTATCAAGATATTAGGCCCTCTGGATCAATATATGTCCGATAATGAAAAAACGATTGAAGGTATCGTGCAAATCCATGGATTTGAGATCATAGGGCTGATTTCAAATCAAGGCGGGATGGCGGATGTCTATGAGGCTTATCAGTTGTCCGTCGGCCGGCGCGTTGCCGCCAAAAAGCTCAAATCCCGCTTCATTCATGATGAGAATGTTAAAAGCAGATTTGAAAGAGAAGCGAAACTTCTCGGGCAGCTCAACCATGCCAACATCGTTCAAGTGATTGATTACAGCAACGAAGATTTGACGCTTTTCATGGAAATGATCGAGGGGAAGGCTCTCGATGAACTTCTGCTGGAGAAAAAAAACATATCCATCGAAGAATCCCTGCGGATTATGTCGGAGGTTCTGGCCGGACTGCATTACGCGCACCAGCATCATATCATCCATCGTGATATCAAGCCGGGGAATATTTTTCTGACCGATGACGGCCGGGTCAAGATAGCCGACTTCGGAATTGCCGGCATCGTCGGCGGAGATGAATTGTCTGCCAGGCTGGAAAAGGGAAACTGGGTCGGGACGCCTTCCTTTATTTCACCGGAGCAGATTACAGGAGACGCCATGGGGCCCTGGTCGGATATTTATTCGACGGGGATCACCCTTTATCTGCTGGCGACCGGAAGGGCTCCTTTTGTCGCCGATGACGTCGTTCAGATTGCCGTGATGCACCTCAAAGAACCCCCTGTGCCTCCGCAGGAAATTGCTCCCCTGATCTCATCGGAATTAAACCGCATCATTCTCAAAGCCATTGCCAAGTCACCGGAGGATCGCTTTCCCACGGCGCTGGCTTTCAAAGAGGCTCTGGACCGGCTTCTCTACCCGCGCAAGGACAAGGCCTATTTGCAGGAGGCGAAGGCGGAGTGGGCCAGATCCCGGCAGGAAGGGACCGGGGAAAGGAAGCGCCTGTTGCTCAGTTCCATCAAACTTTCCCAGATGGCGCTTGCGGAGAATCAGGATTTACCGGAAGCGGCGCAGATCCTCAGCGAAGCCCGCGACGACCTGAAAAAAATCAAAAGGAAGGAATTTCTGATGCTCGGCGGGTTGGCGCTTGTTATTGCAGGTGTTATTGTTGCGCTGATCATCCAATTGTCCGGCGGCGTCGGCAAACTCGACCTTTTCACCAATGAAGCGGCCGACGTCTACCTCGACGGCGTTAAGATCGGGACGGCGCCTTTCGTTTTTCAGAATATCCCATCGGGCCGTCATAAGATTGTGATCGAACAACCGGGCTTTTACCGGTCCGGCGAGAAGGAAATCGTCATCGAAAAAGGGAAACTGCTGACACTCAACGAGGTAATCCCCAGCGGCGGTAATGTTATCATTACATCCGCTCCGCCGGGGAAAACGGTCAAAATCGACGGCGTGGCCAGCGGCCAGACGCCTCTGTCGAAAAAGCTTGTGATCGGCCGTTACAGCATTGAAGTCGAAGGAATCAACCGGACGGTGATTGTTCAGGAGAATGACAATCTCACGGTCGCCTTCTGACTTCGATTGCGGTAAAGGTATGATGTATGGTACAAAGATGATAAATCAAGAGCAGTTGCAGGGCCAAACGGCCTCGTTTCACACCGACATCAGGAGGAACCATTGATTTTAACTGCCGGAGGGAAAACGGATCGGGGGCTGGTGCGCCCCGGCAATGAAGATTCTATTTATGTCAATGAGAAACTCCGCCTGGTCGCCGTGGCTGACGGCATGGGCGGACATGCATCCGGAGAAACCGCAAGCAAACTGGCGGCAGGGATCATCAGGGATTACTTTCAGAAAGGCCGTCAGGCGACCGGTTCTTATGATTCCTCATACTCCGACACAACTAACCGACTCAAAGCCGCGGTCCTGCTGGCCAATAAAACCGTCTATGAGACCGCGCGGAGCTCAACGGAATTAAGCGGTATGGGAACGACTGTTGCAGTTGCCGCGCTCCACGAAAACCGGCTGAGTTATGCGCATGTCGGCGACAGCCGCATCTATCTGGTGAGATCCGGCAGTATCGAACAATTGACGGATGATCATTCCTATGCACCGGAACAGGTCGGGCGCAACGGAGCCGGTACGGGAGCGGCGTTGCCCTCGGATATGAAAAATATTCTGACCCGGGCCGTGGGGATTGAAGCGGACGTCGATGTGGATCTGGGCGAACTGACCGTGTTTGAAGGCGATCTTCTGCTTTTGTGCACCGACGGCCTCTATAATATGGTTTCGGATGAGGAAATACTGGAGATTGTACTGCGCGCCGGCAATGTGCGCGCCGCGAGTGAGATCTTGATCGACACAGCCAACGAAAACGGCGGCATGGATAACATTTCGGCGATTGTCGGTTACATCCATGAGGAAAAAAAATGGTACTCATCCTGGTCAACGTTTATTAAAGCTTTTCGGAGGTGATGTATGGCAAAGCTCATATTAAAATATAAAGGCGAGGTTGTTCAGGAAAACGCCTTGGACAAAGGCATTGTGGCGATTGGCAGAAAACCGGACAACACCATCGTTATCGACAACCAGGCCGTATCGGGGCATCATGCCATCATTGAAGCGGAAGGGGATCAATTATTCGTCGAAGATTTAAAAAGCCTCAACGGAACTTATCTCAACGGCCGCAGAATTAACCGGGCGGAAGTGTTTAACAAGGACGTCGTTCTCATCGGCGTCCATACCGTGGAAATTGTTTTTGATAAAGACCGGTTTCCCGAATCAAAGGATGTGGTCGGGCGCGGACGGTCCATGTATGAAACCGTTTTCATTACACCCGATGAGCAAAAGAAAATTCTGATGGCCGTCAATAAGGCAACGCCCGATGTGCTGGGAGGCTTTCTGGTTATCGAAGGATCCACCGATCATAAAGACTATGTATTCAGGGAAAAAGTTTCCACCATCGGAAAAGAAAAAGGATCCGCCATCCGCCTTAAAGGTTTATTCGCTCCCGGCCGGGCGGCGCTCGTCAACCGCCGGAAAGAAGGGTATTTCATTTCCCCCACCGGAAGCAAAACCATCAAAGTCAACGGCAACGTGATTGATCACCGTTATGACCTGAAAGACGGCGACATTGTGGATATCGGCAATCTGAAACTCCAGTTTTATATCAAAGAAGTTCATGCCAAGCCGGCGGAATGAAGCCTTGATGTTTTGGCCGGCCGAACAGAAACCGTGCGGCCCGAAAAACAATCTCTTTCCTTATGAAGATTGAATATAGAATGAAAGGAAATGATCTGGTTGATCCCGAAAATGATTTCGTCCGGGTGCCGGCAGTCCCCGCTCCCTGGAATCTTTCGGGAAGGGGCTTTATGGTCCTGTACAAATTCAACCGGGAATTTCTGAAAGAAAAGGCGTTTCTTCCTCCGGATGGAGAAATGGCGCCGGCCGGGGGTTTGGGCGCTTTGATGATCGTTGATTACGCAAGCTCTGATGCCGGACCTTATTCGGAGCTACTTTTTATTCCGGGAAAAGTTCATGTAAGCGGCGGACGCTGGCACCGGATCACAAAAATTTACGTCTCCACGATGGAAAGCGTTTTGAACGGGAGGAAAAACTGGGCGATTCCCAAAGAACCGGCGACATTTCATTTTTCGAAAAAGGATAATCTGGAATCAATTAAAGTTGCAAACGGCGGAGGGACTTTTTTTCAAACGGACATCAAAGTTTATGGGCCGCGCTTTCCGGTCAGCACAAAACTTTTGCCTTTTCCGCTGATGCAGGGGCATGCCGGTTCCTATCTGCAAACAAGCTTCAGCGGCAGCGGCTGGGGACGCCTCGCTTCAATCCGGTCAATCCAGGCCGAGCAAGAATATTTTCCCAACCTCGAAGGCGTCAGACCGCTTATAGCTGTCTATATCGATCCTTTCAAAATCGTATTTCCACAGGCCAGGAGCATCGGCGCTTCCCGGCAAAAATCATAATCTACGAGGATTTGCTTTTCGCAATTAAGCACTTCAGAACGGACGGTGAGGTATACTTGCTGACAACTTTTTCCCATCCGTCGGGCCCGACAAGTCCCCGAACGATGCTGGAACTGATTTCAATCATTTCCCTGGGGGGCAACAGAAACACGGTCTCTATCTCATGATTCAGATGGCGGTTCACGTAGCTGAGAGATTTCTCATACTCGTAGTCCGTTGTGCTCCGGATGCCTCTTAAAATAAATTTCGCGCCGATGCTTTCGGCATATTTGATGAGAAACTTGTTCGGGTATTTGTCGATAATGACGTTGTCGTATCCCTTGATGGATTCCAGCAACATCGTGATTCTTTCTTTCAAAGAGAAATAACACTTTTTGCCCGGATTGGTTCCGACGGCAACGACGAGCTTGTCAAAGAGGCTGGCCCCCGACTTAATCATCCACAAATGTCCCAGAGTCACCGGATCAAAGGTCCCTGCATACACCGCAATACGCTTTTCTGTCATTATCCTCCACCCCCGCAGCAGCAATTCGAATGTTTCCGATAACATGACCCAAAGCATAGGTCAATAGCCGGATATAAAAACCTTTTGCAACATATTTGACAGCCCGGTCTTTCAATGTTAATTTCGGAATGCTGAAGAACATTTCCATAAAAAAGGCAGTGAGGGGTTTTCATGAAGCCTGAGAGCGTTTTGTCAAAACTGAAAGAAAATGAAAGAAAAGCCCGGCGCGACATCATTATCGACGCGGCGGAAAAAGAATTTACCGAAAAGCCCTTTAACAAAGTTTCAATGCGAACCATCGCCAAGCGCGCCGGCGTTTCTCCCGCTGTCATCTATCTGCACTTTCCGGATCAGCAGACGCTGTTTGTGGAAACGTTCAGGAAAGGAACAAATGAGGTTTTTAAAAAAATGTACGTGACGATCAATGAATCCCCCGACGGCGCGATGGAAGAAATCGTTTCCTTGTTCGTCGATTACTTCACGCATCACGATCAGTATTTTAAAATGATGATGAATTTCTTCTTAAGCGCCGCCGTAGACCCCGGATTGTTTGAAAAGCTCACCGTGATTGAAAGAGAAATTCTCGATCATCTGGATATCATGTTCCGGAAAATGAATATAGAAGGCGATATTCGCAAACATTCGCACACGTTTTTTGCCGCGCTGACCGGGATTGTCGCCACATTTCGAAACCATCCGACAAAAAACACCGAGCAGGTGCTGCAGCACAGACACAGAATCGCCCGCCATCTGGTGGAACTCTTTAAAAAACATTGAAATAAATTATTTCAGAACAAGGGGTTGAAGCCCCTTGTTCTCGTCATGTTTAAAATTGTCTTGCAATATAAACACCGTTCTATTATATAAACACTGTTTGTTACTGTCGGAGTTGGAGAGAATAAACAAGTTATCGCACAGACAAAGCGAACGGGAGGCCATCAGTTTATGGGAATGTCACAGGCTGTTGCAGCAAAGTTATTTGATGCCGGCGGTATGGATAAATTTTTCAACCCGTCTTCGGTCGTAGTGATCGGGGCGTCCAATGCGGCTTTCAATCTGGGCGCAACCATCTGCACGATTTTAACCCACGATATCAGTTATGCGGGCCGTGTTTATGCCGTCAACCGCGCCGGCGAAGACGTTTGCGGGGCGAAGGGATATTCGAGTCTTGATGATATCGGCGAGCCTCTTGATCTGGCTGTGATCATCACGCCCGCCTTTGTAGTTCCGGGACTGATCCGGAAATGCGGCGAAAAGGGAATCCAAAACGTGATTATCGAAAGCTCGGGATTTTCGGAGCAGGGTGAAGAAGGCCGGCGGCTTCAGGAAGAAATTAACGATGCTGCGCGATCTTACGGAATCCGCATGATCGGCCCCAACTGCCTTGGTGTTCTGGACAGTTACAAGCAGTTCTGCTGCATGTACGGCGCCAGCCATCTTGCGCCGCTGGCGGTGCGGCATCCCGGGCTTGTTTCGTATGTCGTTCAAAGTGGCGGTCTCGCCGCGCTGATCGTGGAGCGTCTGCTGGAAGATGTGTCGGGCATTAATAAGATGGTTTCGCTGGGAAACAAGTCGGATCTGGATGAAGCCGATTTTATCGACTACTTCGATACGGACCGGACGGAGGTGATCGCACTGTATCTTGAAAGTGTGGAAGACGGCCGCAAACTGATGCAGTCCGTCCGGCGGACGCAAAAACCGGTGCTGGTTTACAAGTCGGGCAAAAGTGAAGCCGGAAGCGCGGCTATTGTGTCGCACACGGCGGGCATGGCCCAAAACGACGCGGTTTTCGACGGCGCCTGCCGCCAGGCCGGGATGATCCGTCTGAAAACACCGGAAGAGTTGTGTGTGCTGCCGAAAATGTTTACGGAAATGCCGCTGCTTTCGGGAAACCGCATCGCCGTCTTCACCAATTCCGGGGGTGTCGGGACCATCGGAGCCGACATGCTGGAGGATACGAATCTGGTGATGGCGCCGTTTTCCGAGGCGACGAAAGCAAAGCTCAAAAAACTGCCGGGTGTTTTCAATGCCGGAAATCCTGTGGACATCGGCCCCGCCCCGCCGCAAATTTATCTGGAGATTTACAAAATTCTTCTGGAAGCGGAGGAGGTCGACGGGATTTTGAACATGGTGAATATCTGGCGCGATTTTGTCGTCGACGTGATGGAGGCGCTTCTGAAGCTTTGCCGGATACAAAAAAAGCCTGCCGCCCTCTATACGTTCAGCGCTCTGGAAAGACTGCGGGTTGCGCAACTGGAAAAGGGGCTGCCGCTTTTCGGCATGGCCGAAGACGCGGTGCGGGCGCTGGTCGTATCTCACCAGCATTATCAGTATCTGCAAAAAAAGGAGGAATTCCTGTGGAAGAAATAATTAAAAAGGCCCTCGAACGCGGACAGAAAGTCCTTTCCGAATATGACTCCAAGCGTGTGATTTCATCCGCGGGCATTCCCGTGAACCGTGAAAAGCTGGCCCGCACACGCGAAGAAGCCGTGGGCTTTGCCGACAGCATCGGTTATCCGGTTGTGCTGAAGGGTTGCTCGGATAAAGCGGCGCACAAAACGGAAATGGGGCTCGTCAAACTCAAGCTTGGAAATGCCGACGAGGTTGCCAAAGCTTACGATGAAATTATCGCCAAAGGTTTAGAACTCGACGGAGTGCTGGTGGGCGAGATGGTCAAAGGCGACCGCGAATTAGTTTTGGGGTTGATGCGCGATCCGCAGTTCGGTCCCTGCGTGATGTTCGGCATTGGCGGCATTTTTACGGAAGCCATCAAGGACGTGACGTTTCGCGTTGCGCCGATTACCGAACTGGACGCGGAAGAAATGATCGATGAGATCCGCCTGGCGAAACTGCTATCGGCTTTTCGCGGTAATCCCGCCGTGGACCGCAAGGCGCTGGTGCGGGCGCTGGTATCTATAGGCGATCTTGGTTACCGTTGCGAGAATATCGCTGAAATAGACATCAATCCGGTGATTATTGCCGGCGATCAGCCGGTAGCGGTTGATGCGCTGGTTGTGCTGAAGCCCTGCTGATCTTTATGGCTTGACAAGGAAGGAATATTCTTCGAAACATCCGTCCATGAAGGATGATTTGGCCGCCGTCGATTCTGCGAAGTGTCCGAGCTGCGGCGTCTGCACCGTTGTCTGTCCGACGGAGTTCCTGAAGCTCAAAAAAGGGCGCCCGGATGATTTTGTTCCGGCCTGATATGTCTTTTATGATCCGGGAGAGGAAGACGCAATGACTCGCCGCAGGGCAGCCGACAGGTCATGTCTTGTCGCCGGTTTTTTTACAAAGGCGTTGATGCCGGCATCCTTAATTTTCAGCTCCACTTCCTCGTCAATATATCCCGAAGACATGATAATCGGGATATCGTGTCGGACTTCCCTGATCTTCCGGGCCAGTTCATATCCCGTCATCTGGGGCATGGTGTAATCCGTGATGACGGCGTCGAATGATGCGGGATTTTGGCGGAATGTTTCTAAGGCCTCCCGGCTATTCGTAAAGCCGGTGACCTTATAACCAAGAACTTCAAGCACTTCTTTCCCGGTTTGAATAAGCATTTCTTCGTCGTCTACAAACAGAATCCTCTCCGTTCCGCCTATAATTTTTTCAGAATCCGATGGTTCGGCATCGGGTATTTCATCGCGGCTGACTGGTATGTAAAGACTGAAAGTTGTTCCATTGCCTTCCCGGCTTGAAACTGTAATCATGCCGTCCATGGATTTGACAATGCCATGGACGACGGAGAGCCCCAGACCTGTGCCTTCTCCCTTTGGTTTGGTTGTAAAAAAAGGATCAAAGATCCGGTCGACAATGGCGGGGGGAATGCCTGCGCCGGTATCGGAAACCGCAAGCACCAGATGGCGGCCGGGTGTTATTCCCCTGTGACGAAGGGCAAATTCCTGATCTATGTCCTCATCCTCAAGACGAACCTCAAGAATTCCCCCCCGGTCCTTCATGGCATATCCGGCGTTCGTGCAGAGATTCATGACGATTTGATGGATCTGCGTAGGGTCCGCCATGATCGAGGCGTCGCTTTTTATGTCATCCCGGATTTCTATGGTTGCAGGCAGTGAAGCACGAAGCAGTTTCAATGCTTCTTTCACAATATGCCTGGGCTGGATAGAGCGCCGGTGGTGTTCCGCCTGACGGCTGAAGGTCATTATTTGCGCGACAAGTTCCCTGGCGCGCCTTGCCGCTTTCAGAAGTTCGTAAACATCGTGAGTGGATTTTTCCTTGTCCGGAAGATGAAGAAGCATCATTTCTGCATAACCGAAAACGGCGCTTAAAATATTATTGAAATCATGGGCAATGCCGCCGGCCAGTGTTCCGATGGCTTCCATTTTCTGGCTTTGCCGTAACTGGGATTCCATCATCAGCTCGTAAGTAATGTCTTTTCCGATCGCCAGAAAGCAACTGATCCTGTCGGTGCTGTCCCTTACGGGTGTAATGGTCAGATTCATGGAAAAAGATGTGCTGTTCTTTTTGAAACCGCTGATTCGCCCGCTCCACAACTTTCCTTCATCCATGCTTTTCCAGATTTCATCCGGCTGGCCTGCGTCTGTATTTTGAAAATCGGGTACTTTACCGATCAACTCGCTGACAGGACGGTCTATAATCGCAGCCGCCGCAGGATTGGCGAACTGGATTTTTTTATCCAGACCGATAATGAAAATGGCCTCAGTAGCCTGTTCAATGGCCTGATTCAGAGTGGCCAGAGTTTTTTGCACCGGAGTGCTGATGGTTCCGGACAGAAAAAATAAAGCTGAAATGGTCAGCAGAAGAAAAGCGCCGCTGACCAGCAGAATCAGATTCCGGTTGGTATAAGCCAGGGTCATGACTTCATCCTTGTTTTGAATGACGCCGACACTCCAGCCCGTTAACTGAACCGGAGTAAAGCCCATAATTTTTTGAATTCCTCCGAAAGTATATTCTCCCGTGCCTGTTTCACCGCGAATCATCCTTTTTGTGTTTTCCTGAAGCTCTTTTTCTTTCAGTGCATCCAGCTTCAGGATAAATTCCGGATTGGGATGGGCAATAATGACCCCCTGTTTGTCAATCAGCGTGGCATATCCGGTTTGCCCCAGTTTTAAGGACAAGATATATTTTGTCAAAAATTCGGCTTTAACAACACCCACAACGCTACCCAGATAACGGCCGTCAGGCGACAGGATCGGGGCGGCAATCCCGAAAATCGGTCTGCCGGTTGCTTTGGAGGCATTGACCGGCCCGAGTCCCGTTTCACCCCGCCTGGCTGCCCGGGCATATTCTCTTTCGGCTACGGATATGCCGACCCGCTTTTTATCAACGGCATCAACGCGGATGATGCCGTCAGGATCGAAAACGGCAATATCTTCGTAATCCGTTCCTACTTTTTGATAGAGATCAGTAAGCTTATCACGAAGGCTTTCATAATTTCCCCGGGATACCGCGTTGATAATCAAAGGGTCTTTCGCCGCCGATGTGAGAAATTTCATTTCTTTTTCAATGGCAAGTTCGATCATGCTGGACAGGCTTTTAGCAATCTGCACCGTCTGCATTTTAGAAATATTTTCCAGATCGCGCGATGATTTGATGAAGGTAACCGTCCCCACAATAAGCAATGGAACCAGAACAATCACTGTGCCCCCCAGCACCATCTTAGAACGTAATGAAAGGTTTTTCATGCTCATGGAGAGTTTAACTCCTTATGGAACAATGCGAACATGCCCGTTGAAATCTGATGTGGATGAGGGCCTGACGAAATCTCGGAATGCAATGTTTTCTCAGGATGATTATAAGACAAGCTTCTGTTGCCTGTCAATTAAAAAGCCGGAAGGTTTCTGAAAATGGAATTGAAAAAAAAGCAACGAAGGCGTATATTTAGTTGCAATTGAGCGATGTACCGAAAATAGAGTCTGAGTCTTGAAAGAGTGTAAACGCTTTTATTTCCCCGGTTAAATATTTGGAATGGACGGATATGAAAGATGAAGACAAGACGAAAGAACAGCTCATTGATGAACTGGTTAAAACCCGCCTGATACTTTCCGCACTGGAACAATCGGACGTAACGCGTCGGCAGACGGAGAACCAACTGGAATTCTCCCGTCATCAGCTTCGCCTGCTGATCGACGCCGGTCCGGATTTTTTCTTTCTGAAAGACGTCGATCTTTGCTATCAACTGGTAAATTCAGCGCTTGCCCGGTTCTTTGGCCGCCCCGAGGCCGACATTCTGGGTAAAACCGATATCGAACTTATGCCTGTTATGGATGCCGCATTAGCCTGCCAGGAAAGCGACCGGTTGGCCATGCATGACAGAAAAATTGTTGTCACTGCCGAGCGGGTAGGCGACTGTTCCTATGAAACGCATAAATTCCCCGTTATGACTGACGGCAACATTATCGGGGTGGCCGGAGTCATCCGCGATATTACCGGCCGCAGAAAGGCCGAGGAAGCCCTGCAGAAAAACGAGGAACTTCAGAATACCATCTTAAGTAATGTCGGCGCCTATATTTATATCAAAGATACTCAATATCGTTATACGTATGTCAATGAAAAAGTCTGCCGTCTTTTCGGCCGTGGCCGGGATGAAATTGTCGGTAAAGACGATTCCTGTTTTTTCTCAGTGAACTCCCTTGAGGAAATTAAAAGAAGCGACTGCCGCGTCATCGAACACGGGGAAACTGTCACCCGTGAAGAGACGGATCTGACTTCGTCGGACAAAGTGCCGCGCACTTACTGGGTTGTGAAGCTTCCGCTTAAAGACGGCCAGGGAAACGTTTATGGTCTGTGCGGCATCTCTACCGATATTACTGACCTCAAGAGGACGGAGGAGGCATTAAAACGATCGGAAAGCCAGCTTTCCAGTATTATCGAATTTCTTCCTGATGCGACGTTTGTTATCGATCTGGAAGGGAAGGTCATCGCCTGGAACCGCGCCATCGAACAAATGACCGGGGTCAATAAGGAGGCCATGCTCGGTCAGAAAGATCATGCTTACATGATTCCTTTCTATGGCGAGCGACGCCGGCACCTGATGGATCTGATCGATGCAGGCGATCCGGACCTCGAAGCCCGGTATGACTATGTGCAAAAAAGAGATCATACGCTCTATGCGAGAGTATTTGCGCCGGCATTATATGACGGTAAAGGCGCCTATCTCTTTGCAACGGCGGCGCCGCTTTTCGATAATCATGGCAAGCGCATCGGGTCGATCGAATCGATTCGGGATATCACAGATTATCGGCAGGCTGAAGAGGAACTGAGAGAGGCGCACACGCGTTTGGACGAAATCATCGAATATCTTCCTGATGCCACTTTGGTGATTGACGCACAGGGAAAAGTCATTGCCTGGAATAAAGCCATTGAAGACATGACAGGCGTTCGGGCGGCGGAGATGATCGGCAGGGGAAATTATGAGTATGCTCTGCCCTTTTACGGCGAGCGGCGACCCATCCTGATTGATCTTGTTCTCAGGCCTCGTGTGGAGATCGAAAAAAAATATGTCAACATTGAAAGAACCGATACGGTCATGGACGGCGAAGCCTATATGCCCGCCCTTCGGGGTGGAGAGGTCTATTTATACGGGCGGGCCAGCATTCTGAAGGATTCGAAAGGAAACGTTGTCGGAGCGATTGAATCCATCCATGATATCACCGCCCGCAGAAAGGCTGAAGAAAAATATCGCAGCATCTTTGAAAATGCCGTGATGGGAATATTTCATTCCACACTCGAAGGACGGATTATAAGCGCCAATCCGGCGTTTGCGCGCATTCTGGGCTACGACTCTCCGGAAGAAGTCATCCACACGATCACCGATATGGCGCTTCAGATTTATGTCGATCCCCGGCGCCGCTCTGAGTTTTTGCATTTGATGGACACCAAGGGAACCCTTCAGGAGCAGGAAGTGCGATTTTATAAGAAAGACAAAAGCATTGTTCTGGTCTTAATTACCGGCCGGGCGGTCCGCGACGGTGCCGGAAAATTGCTATATTACGAAGGAACCATGCAGGACATCACGGAGCGCAAGCGCCTGGAATCACAGCTTCGTCAGGCCCAGAAAATGGAAGCCATCGGAACGCTGGCCGGCGGCATTGCCCATGACTTCAACAATATCCTGGCGTCCATCATGGGCTACACGGAAATGGGGCTTCGGGAAGACGGCCTGGATAAACGCCGGAATTACCTGCATCAGGTTTTACAGGCCTGTGAGCGGGCGAAAAATCTGGTCAACCAGATCCTTTCATTCAGCCGCCAGCAGGAACAGGAACGCAAACCGCTGGATATCCGATTGGTTTTAAAAGAAGCTTTAAGCCTTCTTCGAGCCACGTTGCCGACCACAATACATATGAAGCAGCATGTTGCTGCGCAGGAATCGACCGTCCTGGCTGATCCCACGCAAATTCATCAAATCATCATGAATCTGTGTACGAATGCCGCGCATGCCATGCGCGAAAAAGGCGGTATGCTGGATATTCGCCTGTCCAACATCGAGATTGAAACGAGCAGCCCTTTTTTGCCTCCCGACCTCCAGCCCGGTTATTATGTGATGCTGTCCGTCGGAGACACCGGGCACGGAATCGATCCGGCCATCAAAGACAAGATCTTTGATCCTTTCTTTACCACTAAAAAAGCCAAAGAAGGAACCGGTCTGGGCCTGTCCGTCGTTTACGGCATCGTTAAAAGTTACAGCGGATCCATTGACGTTCAAAGCTCTGTGGGACAGGGGACAACCTTTACAATCTATCTGCCCTGCATTGCCATGCACAAAACAGCCGAGCGGAAAGATTCAACGGACATCGACCTGCATGGACAGGAGCACATTCTTTTTGTCGACGACGAAGAAATGCTGGTTAACGTGGTTCGGACTTTTTTTGAGACTCTGGGCTATACGATTACGGCAACCACCAGCAGCGCTGAAGCGCTGGCGCTGTTTCGGAGCAATCCGCAGAAATTCGATCTGGTGATCACGGACATGACCATGCCGGAAATGACCGGTGTGGCGCTGACGGACGCCCTTTTAAAAATCCGTCCGGATCTGCCGGTTGTTTTATGCACCGGATACAGCGACTCCCTCAATATGTCGGATATCCGGCGATTGAATGTCCGCGAGTTCTGTCAAAAACCGATTTTACTGAATGACATGGCGCGGCTGGTGAAAAGCATTTTGAATGCGTAACACCCTCACTGTTTTTTGAACTGGGCAATCTGGCGTGAAATGGCCGCAAGGTTGCCTTCTTCATCCCATACTTCGCCGTCGGCCTCCAGAAGTCCGCAGGTAATGAAGCGGGTTCGCAGACTGCACTTGAGACGCTCCGTTTGCGGCAGGTTGCGGATATTGACGGAAAGTTCGATGGTTGGAACCCAGGCGGTTGCGCCCTGCGAGGCCATGACCGCGGGCGGCATGGCGTCGATGATCAGAAAAAGAGCAAGCGCATCTACCGGTCGGCCGTCGGCAAATCGAAAATAGCCCTTGGTGAGCGATTTATCCGCCAGTTTTCCCCCTGTCATCCAGCCGGTGCAAACCGGGTCGAGCCGAAGTTCGAGATTTTGAAAAAGCGTGTATTTAGGCATGTGCGGCACGGGCGCACAGATCTCCGTCGGAGCAATCTCCGGGGCGTCGGCTTCATACCGGTGAACGCTGCAATCGATATTTTCGGCGGCGAAGGTGGCCAGCGCCCGGATCTTTTCCTCACCGTTCTGAATGAGACGTGCTTCAAAGCGCGTGAACTGCCTGGAACGGGCTATTTCCGAAATAGAAATTTCCACGTCTCCGGGAACGCAGCGGGAAAGATAATTTGCGGTTACAAGGGGTGTGTTCTTCTTATCGCTCAACCGAAGCACCGCGTTGGTCATCATCGCCATAAGATACCCCCCGTTGGGGTTGCCGTTGACCGACCAGTTGTCTGAAACCACACCGCCAAAACGGGAATTGCCAAGCTCGGTCAGTGAGATGTCTTTGTCAAAAAGATTCATGATCGTTGTATCCTTCACGAATTTAATCTTCCCCGTTTTGAGGGATGGTCAAGATGCATTAGCCGCCATGATTCTTTTACCGGAACGGCTCATGGGCTTTGCGGCCATAGACTCGTTCATAAGCTTTGCAAAAAGGGCAAAGATCGCCTTCAATCTTCCGGACAAACCAGTAGGCCGCTCCCTGCTGCTTTTTCCGGGCATGGCTGCAGACCGTGCATTTGACACAGAACTTCGCCATCGTGCGGTCTCTTGGCGATATTCTATTACCTTTGTTCATCGTTATTCTCCTTTCGGCGATAAAAGTTAAGGCATAAGCGGTCTGGCAAAGCTCTGATCCAGAACGCCGTTTTCTTTCAGCCGGGCATCCCACAGGACCCGATTGATAAAAGGAATGACTTGGGCCAGATTTTCGGCCGTCAGGTGTTCTGGCCGGGCCAGCTTCGCCAGCAGTGTTTCATCGAGCGTGCCTGTCTTCGCGAAATTCCGCCCCAGCAGGGCGAACAATGAAAAGTATTTCTCCGTGAGAAAAGATGGCTGAATGGCCAGGCCCTCACAGCCTCCTTTCAGGATGAAACCCAGCGACCGGCAGCCGAGCCTGCGGGAAAACTTTTCACAGTATCGGGCGACAAAACGGAGGTGGGCCGTTTCGGGAAAACCGCACTGAATCATAAAACCCAGGGCGGGGAGGTTCTTTTGACCCGCAAGCGGCGCTAAGGCCTCCATGAACGCCTTGACGCCCGCCGGCATGGCATCAATATAGAGGGGAAAGCCGAGAAGAACGTTCCGGGCCGCGCAAAATTTTTCCGTCAGGGTTTTGAGGTCTTTCCTGTATTTGATCAGGTATTCGATATCGCAGGTGTTGCCCGGCGTCTCCAGAAAACCCCGGAGAAAATGCTCCGTCAGGATGCCGGTGTTGCTTTTTGTCCCCCGCGGGGATGCATTAATGAATGTTAATTGCATGGATGATTTCCTCTACAGGGGTTTCGGTAAAATGAACAAAGCCCAAGCTGGTCCACACGTTGACGGCCTGCCGGCGGAAGATGTCCGTGGCAATGGCAATGTCTTCATCGTCAGTGGTGGACTCTTTTTCCAGCAGAAATGAAAGAAGCGGATATTTGTCATAGCGCTTCTTGTGATGAACTTCTCCGTCGACTTCCTCCAGATGGGGATGAACCAGGCAGATGTTACGGTCCATGGCGCTCTTCAAGAGGGAACTCATAAATCCGGCAATGAGCGGTGAAGCCAAAATGACATGATCGGAGGCAATGTACTGCCTCGTGATATCGACGGCATCGTCCTGGATGCAGCATATGCCGGGCGTTTTGAGCCAGCAGTTGAAGCAACCCACGCAGTATCCGATCTTTTTATCTCGCAGAGTAATGGACATGGCATCGTGCCCGGCCGCTTGGAGATGCTTAAGCAGGCTGGAAACGTAAAGGTCCATCGTTCCCTTGTCTGCGTCAGGGTTTCCGTTCAGAATTAATATTTTCATATTTTCCTCATCCATTGCTGTCATTACGAGCCGCCTCTCAGGCGGCGTGGTAATCTAACGCGGTGTTACGAGAGCGAATATCGATATGATTTCAAAGGCTCAGATTGCCGCGGTTCCTTAGCGTCGCCTCGCAATGACGGTTCGCGAATCTCAAACCGGGTCCTTGAAATTAGGCGGACGCTTTGTAAACTGTGCGGTGACCGCCTCCAACTGATTGGGGCTTCCCATGAGCGTCATCATCAGTTCAGACTCCATCAGAAGTCCACGGGCGGAATCGCCGTGCCACACTTCGTTAAGAAGCTTTTTCGCCGCGCGAATGGCGTCGGGATTTTTGGAGGCGACGTTTTGCGCCAGGGCCATGGCGTCGTCATAGGGCTTTTCGCAAACATGCGTCACCAGCTTCAAGCGGAGCGCTTCTTCGCCCAGAATGACTTTGTTTGTAAAAATCAGCTCTTTGGCCACGTCGATGGAGACGATATCGCGGATGGTCTGGGTCACGCTCATATCCGGAATCAGTCCCCAGCGCATTTCCATGATGGAAAATTTGGTGTCCGGCGTGCAGAAGCGGATATCGGCCCCCATGGCAATCTGAAAGCCGCCGCCAAACGCGACGCCGGAAATGGCTGCAATCACAGGAACAGGCAGTTCCTTCCATCCGTATCCGATATACTGATAGATGTTGGATGTCTTGTTCTGATACCGCTCCGTGAGATCGGGAAACCTCTTCTCTCCGGATTGCATGGCCGCGAAGTTTTCAATATCCAGCCCGGCGCAAAAGCTTTTGCCTTCGCCTGAGATGACGACAACCCGAACGCCGGGCTCGCAGGCCAGACGGTCGATGGCGCCCGCCATGGCGTCAATCAGATCAAAGCTCAGGGCGTTGAATTTATCGGGCCGGTTGAAACGGACATCCGCAATGTGGTCTGCGATCGTAATTTTTACCAGTTCACTCATGATTTTCTCCTTTTTATAGTGCCTCAACCCGGCACGGCACATATCGATGGATCGGCGTGCCGAACTGATCGCGGTTCGTGTTTTTGGTTAAACGGTTGACATTGGCGCTGTATTTGACACCGTTGTAAACCAGGCCGAAGCCGTGCGGAATGACCACATGGCCCCTGCGCGCCGTGTCGGTGATTTCCAGCTCAATCTCTTCCGCGCCGGCCTCTGTTGTCACGCGTACCTGCTGGCCGTCTTTTAAATTCAAGTCGATGGCATCGTCCGGATGCATGGCCAGTGTGCAGGCGCGTTTGCCTTCGTTCCAGGCGGGATCGCGCATTAAGGTGTTCGCGTTTTTGTCGGTGTGACGCCCCGCCATCAGAATCAATGGAAATTCCACAGGCAATTTCAACGCCACCTCCTCCTTTGCAGCTTCAATCGTTTGCAGTTCGTCGAGTAATTCCGGTATCAGCAGATTGATTTTGCCATTTTGAGTTTTCACTTCAGCAAAATTGTTTTCCGGATCGATTTTGCCCACCCAGATGCCTTCGGGATGATCCAGAATCTGCTGGAACAGTTCTTCGCCCAAGTTCGGCCCGGACTGGAAGCCCGCCCGGATGGCATTCTTATACAATGATTTGGGGGCGACCTGGAGCATGCCCCACAGCGCCGCCAGATGGACAGAGCCCAGGGCCTTCCCCAGCGTTTTTCCCAGAATAAACGGCATGGCTTTGAGCGCCTTCGGTTCCGTGGCGGCGTATTCCATCAAGGTTTTGGCAAAGGCGGCACGGCTTTCGAAGGCGGCTTTATACAGGTTTTCCGGAATCGGCGGAATCAACCCGAGTTTATCGGCGAGCAGCAGGTCGATTTCGCCCTGTTCAAGCGGCTCTCCTTCCGGTTCGACAATCGGACGGCGCATCTGGAAGTAAATGCCGGGATAGGTCATGGGAAAAAAAGTGCCGTCCCAGGATTCATAGCCGGTGCGTGACGGCAGTACGTAATGGGACAGGGCGGCTGTTTCCGTCATGGCGATTTCCGCCGTGACCAGCAGGTCCAGTTTTTGGAATGCTTTTTCATAAGCCGTGGTGTCCGCATAGGAGCGTAAAGGGTTCAGGCCGGTTACGAAAACCGCGCGCAGCCGTTCGGGATGATCGGAAAGAATTTCTTCCGGCATGACATTGGGCGGAAAAACACCGCAAACCGGGAAAGCATTGGCTGCCACCGTGCGCCACACTTTCGGGTCTCTTTCATCGGTGCTGGGGCCGATGGGCATCATGTGGCCGTTGATGACGTTGCCGCCGGGAACGCAAAGCCTGCCGCAGATGGACTGAAGAATCACGATCAGATAAGAGTTAAGGCCGCTGTGGCGTCCCATGTAAATGCCCAGGTCATAGCGCAGGGACGATTTGCGTGTCGCATAAAGCTTCGCGACGTCGCGAACCTGATCAAAATCGAGTTCACAGACTTTGAGGGCGGCGCGGGCGTCGAAATTTTCAAAACAGGATTTGATCGAATCGAAGCCCGATGTACAGGTGGTCAGATAGTCTTTATTTTCCCATCCTTCTTTCAGAATAATGGAAATCATGGCTTTGAGCAGCAGGGAATCCGTGCCCGGACGGATGCGCAGGTGAATGTCGGCGAGTTTTGCGGTCTCCGTCAGACGCGGATCGACAACGATCAGCATTTTATCTTTATCCTTGGAAAGGCGTTGGAGCCGGCGTGGAGCCTGCGGAATCTGATGGCTCTGCATGCCGTTCCAGCCGATCACCAGAAGGAGATCGGTATTGTTTACATCGGGCTGATCATGAAGGTACTGCTTGCCATGTGTGCGTCCCACTACCCAGAAAGCGCCGGAGAATTCTTGCGCCAGTGCGCTGTACTGATAATGGGATCCCAGGCCCCGCATCAGGCGAACTCCGAAAGGCACCTCGAAATGGCATCCCTGGCCGCCGCCGCCCATGTAGGCAAAAGAGCGGGGGCCATACTGCCCGATGATGTCTTTGAGTTTCGCGGCGATTTCATCGATGGCCTGATCCCAGGAAATCCTCTCGAATTTATTACCGACTTTTTTTAACGGATATTTCAAACGGTCGGCGTTATGCTGGTGATAAGCGACATTCATGCCTTTGCGGCAGAAGTAGCCTTCGCTTTTGGCATTGGATTTGTCCGGTTTGACTTTGACAATGCGATTATTTTCCACCTCGATTTCCAGACCGCAGTTTTGTGCGCACAGAACGCAGCCGGTTTTGTGAATCGTTCCCATGATCACTCCTTTTCTCCGGCGGATTGGCCGGGGTGTGCGTCTTACGGGCGCGTGGCGGAAAGACGCAGGGTTTGAATGAGGCTTCGAAGTTCACACTTTTGTTCTTCGGTTAACACCTGCAGAAACTCGACATTGGCTTCCATAAGCACCCGGGTCGCATCTTTACCCAGCGCCTTTCCCTTCGGGGTCAGATGGATATGGATAGAGCGCCGGTCGTCGGGATTACTCTTGCGTTCGAGGTATCCCGCCGCCTCCAGACGATCCAGAATGCCCGTGAGTGTGGCGCTGTCGAGTTCCGTCCGTTTGCCCAGTTCACTGGAGGTGATCTGGTCTTCCTCCGTCAGAAAACCCAGAACCATGGCCTGAACGGACGTGAGGTTCAATTCCGAAACTTTCTGGGTGAGAAAGCGGCTGGAGAGCTGATAGGCCTTGGCAAACTGAAAAAATATACAATCTTTTTCCTGCATATAAAATCTAAACCAACCTTGTATGCAATTTACTTGTATGCGAGCATAATAGAGGAAAAGAATTCTGTCAATTATTATTATCGCTGCCGAAAATATAAAGCTTGACTAATATAGACAATTGACATAGCGTTCGATCAACTTCGGGTGTTTAGAAATAAAGATGCGAAGGAAAGAGTTGGATTTAGACATTTTGAAGCACATAGGTTAGCCGCCAGGTTCTTTAAAGTCTTGGTGGCTTTTTTATTTCTGTCATTGTGCTGATTCGACTTTTGAAAATTTTATGAAGGGAGGATTAGAGCTATGTCAGAAGGTAAAGTAAAATGGTTCAACGAGAGCAAAGGTTTTGGCTTTATTGAGAAGAACGATGGTGGTGATATTTTCGTTCATTTCAGCGCCATTCAAACCCCCGGTTTCAAAACACTCACCGAGGGTCAGGCTGTCAGTTTTGACGTTGTCTCGGGCAAAAAAGGCCCGGCAGCGGAAAACGTAAAAATTCTAAATTAACTTTTAGTGAAGATCAAAGAGGCGCTCCATGAAGATAAACGATCATGGAGCGCCTCTCTCTTTATGCATATTTTATATTTGCCGGATAGAAACAGGGTTATCCTGTTTCAAGTTTAACACTTAAGTTAATGTTCTTTTATGCTCACTAAAATTTTTGCCCGCAGCATATTTTTCGTGACCGGTTGGACTTATAAAAATTCTATGCCGCCGGACCTTAAGCAATGTGTCATGATTGCCGCTCCCCACACCAGCAATTGGGATTTCCTTTACACCAGGCTGGCCTTTCTTTTAATGGGCATTCGTGTTCGGATCACCACCAAAAACAGTTATATGCGCTTCCCGGTCGGCCCTTTTGCCCGGAGCTTAGGCTGCATCGGCATTGACCGCAGCGTGAGAAAAGAAGGTGAAGAACGCCCCAGCATGGTGCAGGTGCTGGCCGATCTGTTTAAAAAGCATGACGATCTGGTTATGCTGGTCACCCCCGAAGGCACACGTTCCTTGCAGACAAAATGGAAAACGGGTTTTTATCATATCGCCGTTTTAGCTAATGTACCGGTTGCTTTAGGTTATCTGGATTACAAAAAGAAAGAAGCCGGCGTGTCCAAAGTCGTTTACCCCAGCGGCGATATGAAGAAAGATCTCCGGGAAATCATGGCTTTTTATAAAACCATCACACCGCACTCGCCCGAAAAGTTCAGCATCGACCTCGATTACGCCTGATTCGGCAGGCCGTCCACGCATTGAATTCCGATTGATAAAAATTAGGATCCTCTGTGTTCTGCATGAAGGGGAGAAGCAACTATTGAGGCCAATTTCAGTACTCGCCGCCATTCATTCATCATTCTCTCTTACGCGACAATAGGGTTATAGACTCGAAATGACATCACTGGAAAGTTATGACTGCAATAAAACACCGGTTATGTTCAATGTAAATAATTCTTCAGCGATTTTCAGGATTTTTTTCTTGCTGATTTTTATTGAGCATCCTGTTGAGCCTTTCCACAAGGGGGCCGTCGTCACGCCAGGCGTGGCAAGTATTGGCCAGCAATTTCAGGGCTGCCTCCGCGCGGGCGGGATCAAAGCCTGATAGCGTCTGTGCCTGGCAGGCGGCAACGCCCTGGAAGGCGGCAGGCGCCATGGCCTGCAGAAGTTCCAGCAGGTGAGTGCAGCCTTTGCTTCCGCCGGCGATTTTTTTCACTTTGGCCGTAAAACCTCTGGTGATTGTCAACCCTTTAATAGGGGTAAGACAGTCTGCTGTGTCACGGCAAGATTCGCGGGGTACGGACGGCAAATCGACGTCAACATTCTCAATCATCAGAGTGAAACAATTAACCAGGAGCTTTATCGACATGGAATGAATGACGCCGCGCGGAAATTCTTCTCCGGTGATCATATGGGAATCCTGAAAACGATCGTCCCGAAGGCATCCTTCAACAATAATTCTTTGCGCATCGAATTCGTAAGTCGTGACATCTATTCCCCGCTTGTGGATTTTCTTCCCTCTTGATTCCCAGGGCGATCGCATTTTTGTTTCCTTTCGCTTTTTAATCAAAATAGTCGAGATATTTCTTCGGGATGGCGTCCTTATTAACCTGAAAAAGTTCGATGAGTACGTTGTCCGGCGCCGGAATCATGATGTATTTCCATACTCCGATATCGGTGATGCTTTTTTTGAAAGACAACCCCATGGTTTTGAGTCTTTCCACGGTACCGTCTATATCATCGGTCTGTATCCCGAAGTGATGGATGCTTCCTCTTCCTGAAAAAGAGGGTGCCTGATCGTAGAAGTGAATGCGGCCTGTGCCGACTCTCATGAATACGTTTCTGGCGCCTGCCATATTCTCATCAAGGATGACTTTGCCCCCGAAAGCGTCTTTATAAAAAGCAAGACTTTCTTCAATATCCGAGGCAAATAGATGTACATGGTGGACATGGTTCATTGGATCCATCCGTTCTCGTTTTGTTTTAATGACTTACAGGGTTTGAAAATTAACATTGAAAAATCTGACTGTCAAATGCCTTGGTTTGTAATTCACAGGGAACTTTCTATCAATGCAACTGCAGATCTGTATAAAAAAGCAGGGGCCGGATGACCCGACGCCCTGCTCGTAATTTTAATTTGGATTTTCGAATAATTTTAATATCTTCCGCGTCCGCCGCCACCGCCGCCGCGATTACCAAACCCGCCGCCCCGGTTTCCGCCGCCACCGCCGCGATTGCCGTCGCGGGAGCCTCCTCCCCGATGACCGCCGCCGCCGCCATGACCGAATTCCTTCTTCGGCCGCGCTTCGTTGACGGTAATGGCCTTGCCGTCAAGCATGCCGCCGTTGAATTTCTGAATAGCCGCCGTTGCACCTTCTTCCGTTTTCATTTCCACAAAGCCAAATCCTTTGGACAGGCCTGTGAATTTGTCTTTGATAACCGACGCGGATGCCACTTCTCCCGCTTCCGAAAAATTAGATTTTAAATCTTCTTCAGTAATTTTTGAAGACAGGTTGCCGACATATAAATTCTTGTTCATTTTTGCTCCCCTTTCTGCAACGCCCCCCTGGGCTTGCATCAAACCTTCGTTCCCCCGGCGGGGTTTTACAAAGCATCATCATCACTCCCATCTTACTCCGGATTGAGAAAGAAGGTTGAGGGGAGGGGCATGATTGCCTCACTCGGCCGGCCGACATTTCTGCAGCCTGCTTATCGACTTCACCTCGCGACGGATTGACAGCCGCTTCAGTGGAAAATAAAAAACCACCCGCGCAAAAGCGTCTCAGGTGGTTGATGTCTCGCGGTGCAAAGATTATCCGTGTGCTATCGGAAGACACGCTTTATTTATTAATAACTTGGCCATATTCCCGGATAATAGTCAAGCGGTATTTCCTCATTTCTGTTATAATCCGCCAAAATTTGCGACTTGCGCTGACATAAATTGCCGCAGTCCCCGAGGAGGAAAAAATGTTTGAACACCTGTTGACGAAAGACCAGTTGAAAATCCGGGATGAGGTTCGTGAGTTTGTTAAAGGGATCCCCCGGCAGATGATTCTGGATATGGATACGGATACCATCAAATTTCCCCGCGAGTTTTTGCGCGAAGCGGCGCAGAGGAATCTGATGGGGTGCCGCTATCCGAAAAAATGGGGCGGCCGTGATATGGACTGGGTGACCACCTGCATGATCATGGAAGAAGTCGGCGTCATCGGCTATGAGTTCGCCTGCGTCTTCGGCGTCGGCGCCGAACTGGTCTGCGACGCCATCATTTTGCACGGGACGGATGAACAGAAAGAAAAATATGTCAAACCGCTTTTGCGAGGCGACTTGTTTGCGGCGGAGTGCCTGACGGAGCCGCGAGGCGGCTCGGATTTCTTCGGTGCGACCACCAAAGCTGAAGACTGCGGAGATTATTACCTGTTGAATGGCCAGAAACGCTTCATCGTCGGTGCGGAAGGCGCGGATTTCTTCCTGGTCTATGCCCGGACGAATCCCGAAGCCAAACCGCAGGAAGCCATCACCTGCTTTATCGTGGACCGGACCGAAGGCGTGGAGGTCAAATACCTCTATGGACTGATGGGCTGCCGGGGCGGCGGAACGGGACGTATAATATTTAAGGATGTGAAAGTTCCCAAATCCAATGTCGTGGGCAAAGTGCAGGGGGCTCATGCCGTTTTCAATACCATGATGATCCCGGAACGCCTGGGGACGGCGTCCATGACGATCGGGGCGGCCAGACCTGCCCTGGAAGTTGCGACCAGTTACACCTCCAGGCGAAAAGCCTTTGGGCAGGTGATCAATACGTTCGAAGGGGTGAGCTTTCAGGTGGCCGAAGCGGTCATGATGCTCGATGCCGCTCGCTCCATCGCTTATACGACGGCGCGAGCTGTGGATACGGGCGCGGAGATGAATCTCATTCGCCGGATGGTCTCGGAGAGCAAGAAATTTATCACGGAGGCCTGCCAGAAGGTTGTTCACAATTCGATGCAGGTGATGGGCGGCATCGGTTACACCAACGTTTTTCCCATCGAACGTATTTATCGCGACGTTCGTCTGGCGTCCATCTGGACAGGCACCAGTGAAGTCATGTCGATGATTACGGCGCACGAATGGTATCGGGAATATCATCGGGAAAAAGCGAAGCAAAAAACCCGCGACTGTGAAATGGACTGCCCCGATGCCTTCGACGAAGAAAAGATATACAACGATGACGATATGTGGACGAAAGGCTGGTAGTCGACGGTTTGACGAAACAGCCGCCGTTAAAATGGTTCTTAATACCGTGTATCCGCCCTGCGTTCGGGAAGTTATCGACAGGCTGAGACGGCCCGGCCGGTGATCACGCCGCAGACGTCTGAATCGTGTTTCTCGACTTTTGGTCAGGATGGATTTTGTGATGTTAATAATTTGATTTTATTATATTAAATTTAAATTCGAGGAAGTGCCCGTCAAAGTGCTTTTGACGGGCACTTCCTTTCTAAATATTTCTTGACAGGAGGGTCGTATTAGGGTAGGGGAATCCCCAGACTAATTTGACTTGCGGTCAAACAATGACCTCGGGCTCATAAATCAGTAAGATTCAGCACTTTGGGCACTCCGCTAAAGTGGCGCCCCGTCAAAAATCGAGCAGCAGGGGCAAGTTGTTAATTCTTTAATAAAATAGCGACGCAAGCGGGTTTTCCATGACGCTTTGCGGTTTAAGGTAAAAGATATTTTTTTGTGTTCACAGACCATTGAGCACACCTTAATGCTTCAGTGAGGTTATTGACTCATTGTGCACCTTAAGCATGCCGGAAACTCTCGCGTTGCTGGTTTATCCCGATATGAAAAGAAACTCGTTTATTATTAAGGCAAAACGTTAGGTAGGCGTTGTTATTAATAAAAAAACTTTAGACTAGGAGGAATAGTTAACATGGCGGATGCAAAGGTACAATTGAAGGCAATATATCCGATTCCCGAAGTGGCAAAAAAGAAAGCCTGGGTCAGCGGAAGAGAAGCTTACGACAAGATGTGGAAGCGTTCGGTAGAAGAACCGGAAGCGTTCTGGGCGGAAGTCGCCGAACAGCAGGTGACCTGGTTCAAAAAGTGGGACAAAGTCATGGATTACAACTTTGACATTAAGAAAGGTCCCATCTATGTTAAATTCTTCGAAGGCGGAAAGCTCAACGTTTCTTACAATTGCCTGGACCGTCATCTTGAAAAACGCGGCAATCAGGTTGCCATTCAGTGGGAAGGTAATGAACCCGGTGAAGAAAGAGGCATTACCTATAAGCAGCTTCACGAAGAAGTTTGCAAGTTCGCCAACGTTCTGAAAGCCCAGGGCGTCAAGAAGGGCGACCGCGTCTGTCTGTATATGCCGATGGTTCCCGAACTGGGCATTGCCGCTCTGGCCTGCTCACGCATCGGCGCCGTTCATTGTATCGTTTTCGGCGGATTCAGCGCCGACGCTCTGCGTGACAGAATTGTCAACGGCGAAGCGAAAGTTCTGGTTGTTTGCGATGGTACCTTCCGCGGTAACAAGGCTGTTCCCCAGAAAGCCACCGCCGATGAAGCCATGCCCTCCTGCCCCTCGATTAAGTCCGTTATCGTCGTCAACAGAGTCGGTGACAAAATCAAGTGCGAGATGACCCCCGGCCGCGATAAATGGTATCATGAAGAAATGGCCAAAGCCTCCGCCGTATGCGAACCCGAATGGATGGATGCCGAAGATCCCCTGTTTATCCTCTATACTTCAGGATCCACCGGACAGCCCAAAGGCGTTATGCACACCACGGGCGGCTACCTGGTGTACGGTTCCTATACGCAAAAAATCATTTTTGATTATCATGACGGCGACGTGTACTGGTGCACCGCCGACCTGGGCTGGGTCACGGGCCATACCTACATTCTGTACGGGCCTCTGTGCAACGGCGCAACATCCGTTATGTTCGAAGGTGTTCCCAACTATCCGACCTACAGCCGTTTCTGGCAGGTGGTTGAAAAATATAAAGTTAATATTTTCTACACCGCTCCGACCGCTATCCGCGCCATCGCCAAAGAAGGCGACGATTTCGTGAAGAAGTGCAATATCTCCTCTCTGCAGACCCTCGGCACCGTCGGCGAACCGATCAACCCCGAAGCCTGGAACTGGTACTATAATGTCATCGGCCGCGGCGAATGCCCGATCGTGGACACCTGGTGGCAGACTGAAACCGGCGGCATCCTGATTACCCCGCTGCCCGGCGCTATTGAAATCAAACCCGGCATGGCCACACTGCCCTTCTTCGGCGTGCAGCCCGTCCTGGTTGATGATGAAGGAAAAGAATTCAAAGAGACCGAAGCCAGCGGCGCGTTGTGCATCAAAGTTCCGTGGCCCGGCATCATGAGAGGCGTCTATGGCGATCCCAAACGCTTCCAGGAAACCTATTTCGAACAGTTCCCCGGCTACTATGTGACCGGTGACGGCTGCCGCCGTGATAAAGACGGTTACTATCAGATCACCGGCCGTATCGATGACGTTATCAACGTGTCCGGTCACCGCATGGGCACCGCCGAAGTGGAAAGCGCTCTGGTTGCTCACAAGACCGTCGCGGAAGCCGCTGTTGTCGGCATGCCGCACGACATCAAAGGTCAGGGCATTTACGCTTACGTGACCCTGAAGACCGGCGTCGAAAAGACCGACGCGCTGAAGAAAGAATTGATCGCTCATGTCCGCACGGTTATCGGACCCATCGCAACGCCCGACAAGATTCAGTGGGCCGATGGTCTTCCCAAGACCCGCTCAGGCAAGATCATGAGAAGAATTTTGAAGAAAGTCGCCGCGAATGACATCGGCAATCTGGGTGATACCAGCACGCTGGCCGATCCGTCCGTGGTTGACGACATCGTCAAAAACAGACTGTAGTATCAGTGCCCGGTTCTCTTCCGAGAGAATCGGGCATTTTTATAGGGTAGTTGGAAAGAAGAAAATTTTAATGCACGCATCGTCAAAATTTAAACGACGTGCAGGAGAAGGAGGTTTTTGACAGTGAATATTATTGCATGCGTAAAGCAAGTACCGGACACCGAAGCGCAGATCAAAGTCAAGGCGGACGGATCAGGTATCGAAGAAGGCCAGATCAAATGGGTTATGAATCCCTACGATGAATTTGGCGTGGAAGAAGCATTGAAGCTGAAGGAAAAGAATGGCGGCGACGTGACGGTTATCTCCGTAGGTCCCGCGAGAGCGATGGAAACCATTCGCACCGCTCTGGCAATGGGCGCCGACAAGGGCGTGCACATCTGCGATCCGGCTTTTGACAGCGCCGACGCGTTTGTGGTGGCCAATGCTCTGGCCGCCGTGATTAAAACCCTGCCGCACGACATTATCCTCTGCGGACAGCGCGCCATTGATGACGACGCAGGACAGGTTGGCCCCATGCTGGCGGAAGCTCTTGGAATTCCGCAATTGACGCTCGTGACCAAACTGGAATACGCCGGTTCCTCGGTAAAGGTTATCCGTCCGATCGAAGGCGCTCAGCTGTCGATTGAAACGGCACTGCCCTGTGTCGTGACGGCTCAGAAAGGCCTCAATGAACCCCGTTATGCTTCTTTGCCCGGCATTATGAAAGCGAAGAAGAAACCGGTTGATGTGAAAAACGCCGCTGCACTTGGTGTCGCCACCGATGCAAAAGGCAAAGTAGCCAAAACCGTTCCGCCTCCGGCCAGACCTCCCGGAAAGATCATCTGTGGAGATGAGCCCGCGCAAAAGGCGGCTGAACTTGGCCGGTTACTTCGAGAAGAAGCAAAAGTTATTTAATTGAAAGCGGAGGATTGAAAAATGGCAAAAGGTGTCATGATAGTAGCAGAACAGCGCGATGGCGCTCTGCGTAAAATCAGCTTTGAGCTGGCTTCGACAGCCCGCAAACTGGCCGATCAGACAGGCGATGAAGTCAGCGCCATTCTGCTGGGCGCAGGTGTGGAAGGTCTGGCCGCCGAGCTGGGCAAATATGGTGTCGATAAAGTATTCGTCGGCGACAACGCCGCTTTGGAACCCTATGTGACCGAAGCGCACGCCGCCGTGGTTGCTAAGATTGTTAAAGAAAATGATCCGGCGATTCTGTTTTTGGGAGCGTCGGTTCAGGGTAAGGATCTATCCGCCCGCGTGGCTGCCAAACTGGCCACGGGTCTGGCGACGGACTGTACGGATGTGAAGCTGGACGGCGGCAAGCTGGTTGCCATCCGCCCGATGTATGCCGGCAAATGCTTCGGCGAAATCGTCAGCAATGCGACGCCGGCGATTGCCTCTCTGCGTCCCAATGTGTTTCCGGCAGCTGAAGTTGCCAAAGCCGCGGCCGTAGTGAAAGTGGATGCCGCGGTTGAAGCGCAGAAGAGTAAGGTTCTGGAAGTTCAGAAAGACACGAGCGGCAAAGTCGATTTGACGGAAGCCAACGTGATCGTCTCCGGCGGCCGTGGCATGAAAGGCCCCGAAGGATTCCCGATTCTTGAAGAATTGGCTGACGTACTCAAAGGTACGGTCGGCGCGTCCCGCGCGGCAGTTGATGCCGGCTGGCGTCCCCAGAAAGATCAGGTCGGTCAGACCGGTAAGGTCGTTTCCCCGAACCTGTACATCGCCTGCGGTATTTCCGGCGCGATTCAGCATCTGGCCGGTATGAGCTCATCGAAGTGCATCGTCGCGATCAACAAAGATCCGGAAGCCCCGATCTTCACGAAAGCGGACTACGGTGTGGTTGACGATCTGTTCAAGGTCGTTCCCGAATTGACAGCCGTTTGCAAGAAACTGGTTGCCTAATTTTTATTATCAGGTCTTTGCCTTCCGGAAGCGGGGGGCAAAGACCTTCACATTATCGTACTAATAAATAGCAATTACCCTCAATATTTTCGGAGGACCAATGGAACACGCAAGCCCGATAGGAATAGGAAACGAAGGTCGCGAAGTTTTTTGGAATGCGCAACATTTTGAGCCGATACTCTTTTTATTGACTGCCATTGCTGTGGCCATTATGGCCTATGGTATTTATCGCCGCTGGCTGATGTGGAAGTCCATGGGCAAGCCGGAAATGCGCATGGATAACGTGGGAGAAAGAGTCAAGACAGTGCTGGCGGAAATCTTCCTGCAGAGAAAAGTCTTGAAAGATCCCTTCCCCGGGATTATGCACGCTTTAATCTTTTTTGGTTTTTTTGTTTTGATATTCGGAGCCGCATTTGACGCCGGTGAATTCCATGTCACCGAGCCGCTGTTCAACTGGTCATTTTTGCGCGGCAATTTTTATCTTGGTTTCTCATTTCTGATGGACCTGTTCGGTTTGTTTGTTTTGGTCGGAGTCGTTCTGGCGCTGGATCGTCGCTTTGTCATGAAACCGGACCGGCTGGGCTACAAAGGTGAAATAGACACTACACCCGATGACGTGATTGTCCTTTTACTGATCGGCGCCATTATTATTACCGGTTTCCTCATTGAGTCGCTTCGTATTTATGTGACCAATCCACCCTGGGAGTACTGGTCTTTTGCCGGTTGGATCCTGTCCGCCATCTGGACGGGCGTCGCACCGGATACCGCCAAGATCCTGCATAAAGTCATGTGGTGGGTCCATACCGTTTTTGCTCTGGGATTTATTGCCTACATTCCTTATTCCCGGATGCTCCATATTATCACCACCCCGGCGAACCATTTCTTCAAAACGGATAAACCGACCGGCTACATTGAGCCGATCCGTGATTTTGAAAACGCGGAAGCTTTCGGCGTCGGCAAGCTCGAAGAATTCACCTGGAAACAGATTTTCGATTCGGATGCCTGCACCCGTTGCGGTCGCTGTCAGGACGGTTGTCCGGCTTATCTGACCGGCAAACCGCTGTCACCCAAGAAAATCGTTCAGGATATTAAAACGCACTGGCTGGAAAAAGCTCCCGACGCCGTAAAGGCTATGAAGGCCGCCAAACTGGCCGGCGCTCCGGCTGAAGGTGAAGCCCCGGCGGAAGCTGCTGCGGAAGAAGCCACCGGCAAAGCCCTGGTCGGTGAAGTGATTGATCTGCATGAACTGTGGTCCTGTACCAACTGTATGTACTGTATGGAACACTGCTCGGCGTCGATTGAACATGTGCCAAAGATTATCGATATGCGCCGTTACAAAGTTCTGACGGAAGCGGACTTCGCTCCCGAACTGCAGTTGACCTGCCGTAACATGGAAAACAACTCCAACCCCTGGGGCGTGGGCGCGCATCTGCGCGGTGAATGGGCCAAAGATATGGGCGTTCAGACGCTGGCCGAAAATCCCGATGTAGAATACCTCTTCTACGTGGGGTGCTCCGGTTCGTTTGATGACCGCGGCAAGAAAATCTCCATTGCTTTTGCGAAGATTCTGCAGGAAGCCGGCGTCAGCTTCGGCATCCTGGGGAATGAAGAAGGCTGCTGCGGCGATTCCGCCATGCGTTGCGGCAATGAGTACCTCTTCCAGGCGCTGGCTCAGGCCAATATCGAACTCATGAACGGGTACGGTGTGAAGAAAATCATTGCCATCTGTCCGCATGGTTACAATGCGCTGAAGAAAGATTATCCGAACTTCGGCGGCAATTACGAAGTGTATCACCACACCGAAATCATCGCGAAACTGATTGCGGAAGGCAAGATTCGTCTCAGTCAGCCGCTCTCCGGCAACATTGTCTATCACGATTCCTGCTTCCTGGGCCGCTACAACAAGATTTACGATCAGCCCCGTCAGATTCTCAAAGCCATTCCCGGCATCAATGTGGTGGAAATGGAACGCAATCTCGACAAGAGCTTCTGCTGCGGAGCCGGCGGCGCGAGAATGTGGATGGAAGAAGATATCGGAGAACGTATCAACTTCGCCCGCACGCGTCAGGCGATTGAAGCCAACGCCGATACGATCGCCGTGGGCTGCCCGTTCTGCCTGACCATGATGTCCGACGGCATCAAGGATCATCAGAAAACCGAAACCATGCAAGCCTGGGATCTGGCCGAACTGGTCGTCAAGGCCATGGGCAAAGAGGAAGTCAAGCCGCCCGTTGATGCCTGCGCGGTGTAAGAAAAACAGGCTGAAGGCTGAAGGCCATTAGGCTGAAGGTAATTTAGTGAAGCCCCTTGTCCGAGCCGGACAAGGGGCTTTTTTTCATAGAAGGAGTTTATCTATGTCATTGCATCTTGAAAAATTAAAATCCTTTTCCGGGAGAAAAGGTCCGCTGCTTTTAATTATTATGGACGGCATCGGGTTGGGAAAAACGGATGAAACAAATGCCGTTTACAGAGCCAATACCCCTAATCTTGATCAGTTGTTGAAATCCGATTTGTACACGCAACTGAGGGCTCACGGCATGGCCGTGGGGCTGCCTTCGGATGACGATATGGGAAACAGCGAAGTGGGGCACAATGCCATGGGCGCAGGGAGAGTTTTTGATCAGGGCGCCCGCCTGGTCAACAAAGCGCTCAAGACCGGCGCCATTTTTCAATCCGACGCCTGGGACAACATCGTCGAGCGCTCACAGAAGGGCGGAACGGTCCACTTCATCGGGCTTTTGTCGGACGGGAATGTCCATTCGCATATCGAACAACTGTTCATTCTGATCGATAAGTGCGCCGAATTGAATTTCAAGAAAGTTCGCATCCATCCCCTTCTGGACGGACGGGATGTCGGGGAGCGAACGGCGCTGGATTATGTTGTTCCGACGGAGGAAAAACTGAAAAAGATATCGGATGAGAAAGGTTTCGATTATGCCATTGCCTCCGGAGGCGGGCGCATGAATGTAACCATGGACCGGTACAACTCCGACTGGAATATCGTCAAGCGCGGATGGGAAGCCCATGTGCTGGGAACCGGCAGAGCGTTTCTTTCCGCATCGGAGGCGGTAAAAACCTTTTACGCGGAAGATCCGAAGGCAACCGATCAGTACCTGCCTCCGTTTGTGATCACCGACGCATCGGGGATACCCAAAGGCAAAATCCAGGATGGCGACGCCGTGATCTTTTTCAACTTTCGGGGAGACCGCGCCATCGAAATCTCCAGAGCATTTTCCGAAAAGGATTTCACCGAGTTCGCTCGGGGGCCGCTTCCGGATGTCTATTACGCGGGCATGATGGAGTATGACGGGGATGCCCATATTCCGCCGAATTTTCTGGTGCAGCCTCCGGCCATCGACCGTGTCATCAGCGAGTATCTCTGCGCCGAAAAAGTAAAAACCTTTGCCGTATCGGAAACCCAGAAATTCGGGCATGTGACGTATTTCTGGAACGGCAACCGCTCCGGCTATATCGACGAGTCGTGTGAAAAATATGTGGAGATCCCTTCCGACCGTATTGAATTTGACAAAGCTCCGCAAATGAAGGCCAGAGAGATTACGGATGCGGTGGTCGGGTTGCTGAAAAAAGGAGATTACCGGTTCGGAAGGCTGAACTATCCCAACGGTGATATGGTCGGACATACGGGCATGACCGACGCGGCTATTACCGCCGTTGAGACCGTCGACCAATGCGTCGGCGAGCTGCTGGCTGTCATCAAAGAAACTGACGGCATCGCCGTCATTACGGCGGACCACGGCAACGCGGACGAAATGTTCACCGTTGACAAGAAGGGCAAAAAATCAGTTAAGACGGCGCACAGCCTGAACCCGGTCCCGTTTATCATTTATGATCCTCAGTACCGGGGTGAGTACCGGATGGCGGATATTTCGGAAAAAGGACTTTCCAATATTGCGGCGACGCTCCTGAATCTTCTGGGATATGAAAAACCGAAGGATTATGATCCGTCCCTGATCGAAATCATTTCTGCCGGCAAATCGTAAAATTTCAGACCGGATCAGGCAGATGGTTTCAAATTTCCGGGGACTGTGCAGATGTGGATATGATGCGACAGACAAACAAAAGATTAAAACTTCTGGCTGTACTGTCGCTCATCATATTTTTGATGATTCTGGTTTTTGGCCTGCGCGGCAAGGGCTTTCATTTTTCAAACGATGTCACCTGGTTGAAGGATGAACCCGGTCTTCGCTTCGGAAATTTTGGAATCGCCTGTGCTTTACTGGATCAGGAGCCGATTAATAGCAAGATTTCCGCATTGGAGGCCTTCTCCATTGAAATTGCTCTTCAGTCCAAAGAAGATTCCAAACCGGATGGTTTTAAACTGATCCTGACCCTCCATAACGGAGACGACGGTCGTCAGTTTATCGTCGGACAATATCAATCCTACCTTGTTGTCATGAACGGGGACGACTATGACAACAAAAGAAAAATAAGGAGAATTGCATCCAATATTTTTCCTCAGCCGTCAGAAAGACTGTTCCTGACCATCACGACCGGAACCGATGGAACAAAACTCTATGTTGACGGCAAGCTGTTCCTGGCCAAACCGGATTTATTCCTTAAACTTCCTCCTGGAAGAACGCCCAGAATGACATTGGGCAATTCCGTCTATGGAAATGCTCCATGGAAAGGCGAAGTGTATGGCTTGGCATTTTATGCAGACAGGCTTGAAACCAAAATAGTCGAAAACCGTTTTTCCGCATGGTCCAATACCCGGCGGTTCCCTGTTCCGGACAGGGGAAATCCCTTCTTATTTTTTCCATTGAATGAAAAGACGGGAACAAAGGCGATTGATCATCTGACGGAGACTCAGAAGCTGAGCCTTCCTTCAGTTTTCCCGATTCTGGAAAAGCGCTTTCTGTCGTTTCCCTCGCGGGATTTTAAGGCGAATTCAAATTTTTTTATGGACGTTGTCCTGAACCTGCTGGGCTTTATTCCCCTGGGGATGATTCTGTGTGCGCTGTTTAATGAAACAGGGGGCGTGATCCGTAAAAATGCAGTGCTTTTATCCTCCGGATTCTGTTTTTTGATCAGCTTGAGCATTGAGACCGCTCAGGTCTGGATGCCCAGCCGCAGTTCCCAGATGATTGATTTGGTCCTGAATACGCTGGGGGCATTTCTTGGCGCCATGTTTTGTCAATCCATGTTGAAGATGAAAAATCGAGACTAAGTCCGCGGATAATATCAGCCTCGGACTGCCTCGACAAATTCCACTTCGCGCGGAACCTTATAGGGTGAAAGGTAGATTTTGCAGTACCGGATGAGTTCCTTTTCGTCCAGCATCTGCCCCGGCTTAAGGACGACACTGGCCTTGACCACTTCACCGCGCATCAGGTCTTCCTTGCCTGAAACGTCAACCTGAGCCACGGCCGGATGCATGTTGATGACGGCTTCCACTTCCGTTGGATAGACGTTAAATCCGCTGGTAATGATCATTCTTTTTTTGCGACCGGTCAGAAAAATATAGCCGTCTTCGTCCATCCGGCCCAGATCGCCGGTATGGAGCCAGCCGTCTTTGATGACCGCGGCTGTGGCGGTCGCATCCTTGTAGTAACCCTGCATCACATTGCCTCCCCGCAAGATGAGTTCGCCGATTTGGTTGCGGGGCACTTCATTGCCGGAGTCATCAACCATTTTGATGTCGATACCGGTGAGCGCCGTTCCGATGGAGCCGTGTTTGGCGGCCTGTTCCATTCTGTTGAATGAACAGGCAGGCGCGGCTTCCGTCAATCCATAGCCTTCCAGAAGTCGAGCGCCGTATTTCTGCTCAAAAGCGGGGATGAATTCGGAAGGCATGGCCGAGCCACCGGTGACGCAGAGTTTTAAAGAACGAATATCATATTTAGACGCTTTATCGTAGAAGACCATGCCGACATAAAGGCGCGGCACGGCGCAGATGTAGGATACTTTTTCCCTTTCAATCGTCGCAAAAAGGCTGTCCATGGTCAACCGGTCCATCATGACAGTGGAGCAACCTGCTTGAATGACGTTGAGCATATTCACGGTTGCGCCAAAGGAATGAAACAACGGAATCAGGCAAAGACCTACATCGTCGGGCTCACGGCGGAAAATGGGCTGAATCATATTGAGCTGGGCGCACAGGTTGCCATGGGTCAGAACCGCTCCCAGCGGTTTTCCGGTCAGGCCCGCCGTGTAAATAATTTCCGCAGGGTCGTTGGGACTGATGATCGTTTCCTCAGCATCTGTTTGACTGGCCGATGCTTGCAGATTAATCTGCTGTCGTGCAGCGTCTGAATCCACAAGCAAGATGGACTGGCAGGTAGTGAGCTGATTTTCAATTTCACGGTATTTCTTTTCGCTCGATGTCAGCGTTATCAAAATTTTAGCGTCGCAATTATTGAGCAGATAAGTGAGCTCGGCCGGTGTGGACGAGGTATTGAGTAAGACGGAGACGGCTCCGGATTGGACTATGGCAAAATAACAATAAACAAACTCCGGAATGTTCGGCAGCATCAAAGCGATCTTATCGCCTTTTTGCATCTTTAATTTTTTCAAGGACCGGGCGACGGATTGGACTGCCGCATAAAGCTCCTGATAGGTAATACGTCTGCCGTCGGAAATAAGAACGGGCCGGTCAGCATGAGTTTCAGCGGAGTCCTTCAGCAACAGCGCAAGATTAATGGTATTTATGATCACCTGTCCTCCTGTAATTGGATGAAACCCTTTAACAAAAAATAATAAATTTTTCAATAGGACAGGTTAAACGGCTTATTATTCCGGTGGTTTTCCCTTGCCAGTGTATTCTTTTTGCCCTATAATCCGCCTTTATCTGAAGGGCATGGACGAACTTCAGTAATACTCGATGAGGGATGCCGCCGGATCCAAAGGAGGGGAGAATGAAGAAGATTCTAGCATCTGTACTGATTTTTGTGTTGTGCGGTGTTTGCAGCGTTTTTGCCGCGGAATTGAAAGTTGGCGACAAAGCTTCCGATTTCAGCCTGAAAGATTCATCTGGGAAAGTTTATAGTTTGACGTCCGCCGAATTTCAGGGAAAGGTGCTGTCCGTTTTTTATGTTGATCCCGATGAAAAAGATTTAAATGCTCACGTTGAGAACGCGTTGCTCAAAGCCCCCGGCCTGGAGCGAAATACCCGCTATAAAA
The DNA here is from genome assembly GCA_963682105.1 of Smithellaceae bacterium. Taxonomy (GTDB): domain Bacteria; phylum Desulfobacterota; class Syntrophia; order Syntrophales; family Smithellaceae; genus UBA8904. The sequence continues at coordinate 2,530,949 of OY821638.1, read as the reverse complement.
GTCTGGGAATCAGCAATCTCAGAGCCAGTAAATTGCCGAATTTTATCATCAAGAGCGTCATTAAAAACAAACAGGAAAAAACAGGAGCCGTTATTCTGCTGGACTATCATTACACGATTCTCAATCTCTGGGGATTAAAGAATCATTCGGCCAGTGTCGTCATCCTGGATAAAGAGAGAATCTGCCGCTATGTTTTCAACGGAAAACTGCCCCCTGCGGAAGTGAACAAGGTTATTAATGTCATTAAAGAATATCAGGTCAAGTAATTCCGCGACTTGAATATCCCGGGATAAAATGCGGAAAGTTCCGACAGCAGCACGACGGGCAAATCTTTCTGCACCGCTTCCCAGGCCGATGACAACGTCAAACGTGATTGCCTGCCTTTATAAGCATCTTTCCGCCGGTCCTCATCTTTCGAGCGTGAGATACTGATGTAATTTTCTCAGCGGTTTGTATGTCTTGTATAAAGGTAAAAGCAGATAAAATTTCAAGACGCCGTAATCCATGATGCAGGTTTGTGCGATTTCCTTCTTCATTGCCTTCCGGCCGCAGCATTGCTTCCATATTTGATAGACGGCATCATAAGGCAGAAATATCCTGTCAATCAATCTGAATTTCAGTTCTTTATGATGCAGAAAGTCTTTGCCGATCTGCACTCTTTCATGAAGAAGAATGTCTTTTGAGATGTTTGCCGTTTGCTGTCGATGGTGCAGACGGAATGCGCACAGAGGTTCCGCAAGGAAAGCATACCGCCCCTGTTCGAGAAGATGAAACCACATTTCCAGGTCAACGATTTGTCGGTAGTGCCGATTAAAACCTCGGCGTGATTGGGCCGCTCTAAACATGACGGCGGTTGGCTCGCCGATAAGATTATCATGCCTCAGCAGGCAGTGTTGAATCGCGCTGAAACCACCAACAACAAGGTCTTTATTGTCATATCCCCACACGGCCGTTTTTACGGACTGCTCATCCACGATCGTTCGCGCCGAACTGACCAATGAAATCGACGCATCCGCTTCCATGACGGACAACATCTTTTTCAGAGTCTGATCGGAGACGAAATAATCATCGCCGAACAGGAACTTGATATATTGTCCCTTTGCCTGACGCAAGCAATAATTCCAGTTTTCGACCATTCCCAGGTTCTTTTGATGTCGGATATATCTAATCCGGGAATCCCGTCTCGCATAGGCCTGTAAGATTTCATCGGATGAATCGGTCGAACAGTCGTCGGTGATCAGAAGCTCGAAGTCCGTAAAGGTCTGGCAAAGAACGGAGTCAATAGCTTGCGGGAGGTATTGCGCGTAATGGTATGTGGGAAGGCAGACGCTGATTTTGGGGTCATCCATTTCGGCATTCCTTTTCTTCAATTCAACGCGATTGAAAAGCCGTTCAAACTCACAGACAGTTTCAATGCTACCGGGGGGATTCTGAAAAAGCCCCGCAATCCTTTTTGATGATTGTTTTCAGAATCAATAATTTATTTTTTAAGTAAAGCCCCTTCCATCTGTAAAAAGAGCGATAACCGGCGGCCTTTGATATCTGTTCCCGATAATCAGGCATCATGCCGGCAATCAATGCGTTGCGGGCTTTGTTGTAACAATCGCGGGCTCTGACGTCCCGCACCAGGCTGTTTGAAAAATGATGGTCATGTTTGTCTCTGATGAATTCCATTCCTGCAGAAGATGAAATGGACAGGGAGAGATTGTTGCGGTGAAATCGGTGGATTCCCGCAATGTGACTGCCGTCAAAAGCGGTCTTATATTTCAGTGAAATCCGAATGGCCAGTTCCCATTCATCCATGCCGCGGACTTCAGGATGTTCGTCGAAACCACCCATGTCGTCAACGACGCTGCGACGCATAATGATCGCGGACGAAAGAAACGGATTTTCACGATAAACGTCATCTGCCGACGGGTAGATCAGACCGCCTTTTCGGAGGTACGGCCGCCGGTAATTTCCTTCACCATGGCTTGCGACTCTGAGGTTGCCGGAGAGAAGACCGACCTCCCGATGCTTTTCCATAAATTCGACTTGCCGCTCGAGCTTATCTGCATCCCATAAATCATCCTGATCCAGGATTGCGATATAGTCGCCTTTAGCCAAGCCCAAAGCAAGATTTCGTGGCGCGGCAGGCCCGCCGGTATTGGCGCTTGTCCGTGATACACGAATTTTGGAATCGCGCCAATGAGATAGGATCTCAAAAGAGTTGTCATTTGATTGATCATCGATAATCAGCCATTCATAATTTCTGAACTTCTGGGCAATAACGGACCTGCGACATTCTTCAAGCATGTCCCGGGCATTAAAGACCGCGGTGATAATACTTACCAAAGGATGTACGCGCATCAATATTCAACTCCATTTGCTTAATTGAACCGGACTTTGCCGTTGATCTTCACTGAACTCTGCGCTGTTTTTTATCACAAGTGAAGTGCGAGTTCAGTAATTTTTATCACTCTAATCGGGGATTACTGCCGTGCAAAAAAGATCAGCGATTCCGTAGTCGCGAGTCTAATGTTGCCGTGAATAATTTCCTTGCCCGCGTCCGGATTTTTCCTTATACTTCATACATATACGGGCTGGAGCGGACTGAAATGATGAAAATAATATCCGATGAAAGCCGCCGTTTAACTCCGGTAATAATCTGGTTGGGTTGCGTTCTTATCCTTGCCGTCACTTTGCGGATCGTTGCCTGGATTCATACGCCTCTGGTTACGCCCGACGGCGCCCTTTATATTTTCCAGGCCAAGGCGATTTTTTATGACCAGTGGGCTGCGCTCGCCGGTTGCGCCGGTTCTCAAGCTCTTTCGCCGTATCCGTTTTTGATTGCCGCCGTTTACAATTTTTGTCCGGATTGGATTATCGCGGCCAGGGCTATTAATTTCACTTTCGGCGTTGCCGCCATCATTCCCCTTTATCTGCTGTTGATGCGCTTTTTTGATTATCGAATCTGCGCCGTGACGGTTCTTTTTGTTGCGGTCAGTCCGCATTTCGTCGGCGCCGGCGTTGATGTGTTGAAAGACCCCGGAGCCTGGTTTTTTGCGAGCCTGGCCTTGTACTTTTTTCTGTCGGGCATCGAGGATGACCGTAAACCTTTGATACTGTTTAGCGGCATTTGCTTTTTGCTGGGTATCTGGGCGCGGGTGGAAATCGTTGTTCTGGTGCTGGTTTCCCTGGGGTATCTGATCTGGAAAAGTCGCAGTGTCTGGAAAACCCTCATTTTTACATTGCCGTTCTTTGTTGCTCTTGCACTTGTGCTTATTTTGGCAATGACCGGGTTTTTGAATTCGTCTGGGGCCGATCTGAGTCGAGTGGACGAGGTTCTTGGCGAATTGCGTAATCTGCAATCCAAATATGTTGCGCTTGAAACCGAATTAAAAAATATGGAAGCCGGCATTGACGGACAGGCGCATCAGGCGTTGAAGCTTTTTATACCGGAAGCGCGTCAGGCCATGTGGCTTGTTGCGCTGGGTATTCTGATGAACAAAGTTTTTGAATCGTTCCTTTATGTTTTTGCGCTTCCATTCCTCTTGGGTTTTGCCCAAATCAAAAGGATCAAAAACGACCCTCGTCTGATTTACTTTTTTCTGCTGGCCATGTTTTCTCTTCTGACTTTGTATCTGTTTGTTCTGAAAGAATGGGTGCTGGAATATCGCTATGTGGCTTTTTTTACATTGTCAGCCCTCGTTTTTGCGGGGGTAGGTTTGGAGGCCATGGTCTACCGGTTTAAAACCAGATATTCCGTAAAAGAAACGTTAACGATCATCATTCTGGCCGTTATCCTGGTATTTTCCATGCTGCCCAAAAATCTGAAACCGAGAGATGCCGACAAGGTGGTATTCAAGGAAATAGGCGAATTTATCGTTCAGCATGAAGGGAGCAACCAACGGGAAATTAAAGTGTCCGGCGCCATTCGAAATCAGCGCTGGGTGTCGCTTTACGCGAACCTGAATTATAAAGGCGCGGTCTGTCCCGAAGCCACCGACGGAAACTGCTGGGAAATGTTTGCTCATCAGGATAATTTGATCGGGAAGCTCAAGCAAAGAGATATCAAATACTTCCTCTGGACCGAAAAAACCTGGTCTGCAAAAGAGATCGATGTTGCGAAATATTCCAGGTCTTTGAAGATTTTGCATGTCTGGGAACATCCGGATACGGGAAAAATGATTCTATATGAAGTCATATGAACGCGTATCCTTCTTGACTTTACGCTCGTGTCCATGGGCATGGATCAAAGAGGCTTGCGCAATGTATAAAGCCGCGCCCCGTTGGATTTGTCCACGCGGCCGTTCATCATATTTAAAACGTGACCTGCGTCAATAGCGGGAATGGAAAGCTTTTCGGCGATATCGTTGCAGACCAGAAGCGCCCCTACGCCCGCTCCGACAATGCACAAATCCGTTTGAACCGGTATTTGCTCCAAAATAGGGGTTTTGAGGGTGTTCCATTGCGTGGCCACATATTCTTTCGGGATGTCGACAAAGGAAAGTTTCGGAAAACTGTTCATCTGATTAAACCACCTGCCGCACGACTCTTTGTTATTGTCCGAATTTAAAATGCAGATATTTCTGTTATCCACGGCTTGGGCAAATGCGGGAGAACTTAAATAGGCATAAATGACATAAAAGGGAATGTAGTTGGCGGGCGTCAGTGAAACGTGATTTTGTTGCAGGAAGTCCAGAAACTCCGCTCCCGTGGCATCCCGTTTATCCTTCTTTAAGGTCAGAAATGGACGCTCCGGAATTTGTGAATTGCCCGGAAAAATCAGCGGCGCCAGAATGCCCAGACGGGCAAGATACGTTAAAGCCGCAACATGCCGGGGCATGGCATGGCCAATGGCTTCAACCGATTCGGCCTGCTGATAGAGGCCATTGCATCCCAGTGTGTAACGGTAAAACGCATATTCGCCGTCGGCAAAGCGGACAACCGGCAGGGGCGTTCTGTTTTCGATCGACCGAACAACCCGGCTATGAAGGAGTCGGATATACTCATCTCCTGAATGGACGGTATTGGAAAAAAGACAGTATTCCTCCCGAAGGATTTCGGGTGAAAATATCTTTGCCACTTCGTTATTGTCGATGTTTTCAATTATCAGGCGATCAAAACGAAACTGTTTACTATATATTAAATCTTCCAGGCAGCGTGTCTTTTTCACGAACTTTGGACCTCACTTTAAATAATCGGCAAACATCATCCTTTTGCAACAGGGACAACCACTTCACGGAGCTGAAAAAAATATCAGCCATGCCGGCAGATTTCCAAAATAAGACGATAGTTTCGGCTTTTGTCATTTAGAATTTCCGAATGGGGCGCAAACAATTTTTGAAGTCTTAACGTGAGCATTCTGTACAAAGCCTTTCTTACATGAGCTTTACGAATCCGTTCGATGGTCTCTGGCCGATAATGCTTCGAATAAAAAAGAAACTCCGCCTGTAATTTCTTTTTGAAAAGTGCGGAGGGCGGCGTGCTTTTTTCGCTTTGTCCGCCACAGTGAAATACGTCGGCATCTTCGATAAATCCGATGGACAGCCCCTTTTCCCGGATTCTCCAGGCTAAATCCTGATCCTCTCCGTAGAGAAAAAAGTCTTCGTCGAAACCTTCCATTTCTTCGATCAGGGATCTGGGTGCAATCATAAAGGCGCCCAGAACACACGCAATATCGCCTTCAAGATTTTTTGTTTCGCCGGACGCATATTTTTCGCCCGGATAGCGATAAGAGATCGATTCCTGCAGAGATCCGTCCGGATTCAGAATTTTGGCGCCAGCCAGACCCACCCGGGGGTTTCGATCCATGTAGGCCACGGCATTGGTGAGAGTATTTCGTTTGATGGTTGTATCCGGGTTGAGAAATATTACATAACGCCCTGTGCATAATTTTAAAGCCTGGTTATTGGCGGCCGCAAATCCGCGGTTCTCTGAGTTTTTTATTAAGCAAACATTGGGGTATGACTCTTTTATTGACTTTACACTGAGGTCTGTCGAAGCATTGTCTATAACAAATATTTCTTTTTCACCGTCGGCAACCGCAATGGATCTCAGACACGCAAGCGTCAGGTCTGCAGTATTAAAGGACACAATAATAATGGAAACATTCATAAGAAATATTTGTTTTATTAAATCTTGTTAACTCATTTTTTAGACGAAAAACGCTACATCTTGGATTAGGAGAACTGAACTGGAGAAGTCGGCCCGTGAATGAAGTTTTCCGAAAAAAAACAGTTTTTCAAATTAATCGGCCGTGCACATCAAGCGCTGCATGTATTTGTGGTTATCCTACACTTCCTGAATAAAAAAGAAAAGCGTAATGTGCGCTGTTTGGAATTTGCGGGCGTAAAGATTTGTAATGTCAGTTTAATAAAATTTACAAGGCGCGAGCGTCGCTTGCGGCAATGTTCCATGCTATTGTGATCATCGCCAGAATGGCGTACTGGATGACAGCCGGCGCGCCGAAAGTCACGTCTTCGAATAAAGAGCCGATCAATGATGATGTCAGGCAGGCCAAAAGAGCAATCACCCATGATTTAATCGTTTCATCTTTGCCCCGGCGATAGGTTTTCCAAAGCATGGATAAAAAAGTCAGAATAATCGCAAAATGCAAAGCAAGCCCCACCAATCCTGTTCTCATGGCAATATCGAGCATCGAGTTATGCGGTGAGTTGTAGATCCTGTGTTCCTGTTGATATGCATGCGGCAGGCGCTCATTGTACTGATCTAGAGAAATAGCGGATTCTTTTCCGTAAGTCTGCATGCCGAAACCGATGCCTGTCACGGGATGGTCTTTAATGATTTCAACCGTCAGGCGATTGATCTTGCTTCGAATATCCTCCGTAAATTTGTGTTGCGCAAGCCGGTTATGAATGCCGGGCAGAATCAGAATAACCAGGACAACGGGCAGGATAAACAAAAGAAATTTTTTATTTTCAAAACACATGACGACGATTCCCGCGAACAAGCCGATCAGCGCGGCCCGGGATTGCGTGAGTAAGGCCGTCAGGCACAGAAGGGCGATACAGATGGAGAAAATCAGCCGGGATTTCCAGGTTCGTGAGGCCGACAATCTATACAGTGCAAGCGGCAGCACGACAACATTCATAAACCCGATAAGATTCGTATGGGTGTGCTTGAAGGAATACCCGAGACGATCGGTAAAAGGAAGTCCCTCGATGAAATAATAGTGGATAATCGATCCCAGAGACAGAACGGCAACGCTTGTAATCAGCAGACTCGAAAGCCCTTCCAGTTTCTTGGGCGTATTGAAATAATTCACAAGCAAATAGAAAATAATAAGATATTCGAGAAAATGCGCCCGAAGGTCATGGATGGAGTTTTTTAAATCCAGCGCCCAGAAAAGGCCGATGACCGCCCAGATGAAAAACAGCGTAAAGGGCCATGTGACAGGCCATCTCAGCGTAAAGGACGTTTTGCGGGCGAAAAGCAAAATAAGTAAAGCGGTCACCGAAAGGTAAAAAAAAGCGTCGGTAAGCGAGGAAAAAGGCATCGGGGTCAGAAAAACGTAAAGTCCCGCAAAACCGGGAAGCAACAAGTTGAGTAGAAGAAAAAAACGTTCGCTTGGACGCGATGCTCCAATGACACCGTCCCCCCCGAATTCGCGCACCCAGGGCGCAAAGGATTTTGCGACGGCTAGACGAATTTTGTTAACATGACTCATAGCAGCTTTTTTTCAAGAATTTCATCGTAAACGGCGGAATATTGCTCTGTGACTCTTTTCCAGGTGTTTTGTACGGCGGTCCGGTAAGCGGCTTCAGACATCGCGCGGCGCTTTTTTTCGTCAAAGAGATGCGAAATTTTAGATGCAATAAGAGCATGATCGGACGTGTCCGCCACCACAAATCCGTTTTTTCCTTCCTCAACCAGATCTTTTGCTCCGACATGACTGCTGACGATGACCGGCAGCCCCGCGGACATCGCTTCCAGAACGACCATCCCGAAAGTATCGAACCTGGAAAGCATCACGTACAGATCGCCCGCCCGATACAGGTCGTTCATTCGCTCTCTTCCCACAACGCCGGTGAATAAGACATGATCGGCGACCCCCGCTTCGGCAGCCAGTTTTTGATATTTTTTAACGTTGCCTTTGCCGGCGACAATCAATTTGAAATGATCGTATTGCCGGCGCACCTGCGCCAGGGACAACAAGATATCGTCGAGACCCTTGATTTCAAAATTCATGGAGGCAAACACCATCACCGGATCATCGGGATCTATGCCCAATTCCCGGCGAATGGAAGCGCGGATGTCGCTTTGGCCGATGAGTGGATCATCCGGCAGATGAACACCGGGATGGATGACGGCGACGCGGTCGGGGTTGACGGCATATTCGCTTAAAAAGATCTGCCGGGTCAGTTCGGAGACGGCGATGAATTTTTTGCATCCGCTTTCCATCACCAGCTTTTTTTCCACCCAGGCGGTCGCTGCATCGTAGAGGCTCATGGCCTTTTTTTGACGGATATGAGAAATCCACCAGCGATGCGGAATGCCGTGAAGCGTGTAAATATCCGCGGCAAAGATTCTTTCATGGCTGTGGACCAGATCGAAATGGCCACGCCGTATCCGCCGCTCTACAAACCAGGCAAAGCTCAGCGTTGTCATAAATTTCGGAAAGGAATAAATAGGAATTTTATGAAACGAAATGACGCTGGAATTCGATTCCCAGCGGTTAGCAAAGACTTGAAATGTATAGGCTGTTCTGTTACAGAGTTGACCGGTTAGCTCGGCTGCAAATTGCTCGGCGCCGCCGACTAAACCATATTTGGGGATAACGACTGCAATATCGGGCATAAAGTCATTCTTTATTTTTTAAGTTGAGAGTTACTAGCATAGAAACCCGAATATTTCATGTGTAAATACTAAATCCGGTAAGGCATAGTATCGATATGACAAAAGTTCCTCTCTCCGTCGCCATTATCACGAAAAATGAAGAGCTTAACCTCCTCGCCTGCCTGGAGAGTGTGGCGTTTGCCGAGCAGGTTGTCGTGGTTGATTCCGGAAGCACAGACAAGACGCTTAAGATTGCCGATGAATTCGGCTGTGATGTTTACCGCGAAGGCTGGCATGGCTTTGGTCCGCAAAAGCAAATGGCTATCGACCGTTGCAGCCGGCCCTGGGTGCTGGTCCTGGACGCCGATGAGCGGATTCCCCCTGAGACGGCTCAGCTCATTTCAAAAATCGTTACTTCGGGTGACGTGAAAGCGGCGGGTTTTTCTTTTCCACGAAAAAACTTTTTTCAGGAGCGGTGGATCAAGCATGCCGGCTGGTGGCCGGACCGGGTGCTGAGATTGTTCCGCAAAGAAGCGGGTCGCATGACCCAGGCGGCCGTGCACGAAGCGGTGGAAGTGGACGGTGAAGTCGAATCCTTAGATGCGCCCATCGAGCATTTTACGGAAAACCGGCTGGAGCAGATTCTGCAAAAAATTGATAAATATTCCACGCTGGGCGCCAAAGAAGCCTATACCGCCGGTAAAAGATCATCCTCTTATGCCGCCTTCTTTCGCGCCGCATTGACGTTTTTTCAGGATTATTTCCTGAGGCTGGGAATCCTCGACGGCAGACAGGGGTTGACTCTGGCCGTCACCGACTCGGTCAACAAGTTTTTCAAATACGCAAAACTGAGCGAACTGGAAAGGACCGGCCGAGACAACAGGCGTTGAAGCGACTGTAAAGCGGTCTTAACCGGCGAAGTCATTCATGGATATCTCGTTTATCATCGTCAACTGGAATACCAAAGATCTTCTGCGCGATTGTCTGGAATCCATCATCAAGACCGTGGATGTGCTCGCCTATGAGGTCATCGTGGTCGACAATGCCTCCAAAGACGGATCGGTGGAAATGCTGTCTGAACAATACCCGCAGGTGAAAGCCATCGCCAATTCTGAAAACCGCGGTTTCGGCGCGGCCAATAATCAGGGGTTTGCCGCCATGAAAGGCAAATATGCGCTTTTAATCAACACCGATGCGGTGCTTACAGCCGGGGCTGTGCAAAAACTCTGGGCCTTTGCCGAAGCCCATCCCGAGGCGGCCATTGTTTGCGGGCAGTTGCTCAACGCCGACGGCAGCAAACAGAATTCCATCGCTTCATTTCCAACACTGCTCAGCCTTGCCACCAACACGTCGCTTCTGGAATATCTGTTTCCGGGCCGCTATCCCAGCAAACGATACGAACATAAAGAACCACTGGAGGTCGACTCCGCCGTCGGAGCGTGCATGATGATCCGCAAGAAGGCGCTCGACGAGGTGTCTTTTTTTGATGAGCGGTATTTCTTCTTTTTCGAAGAGACGGACATGGCGTATGCAATGAAGAAAGCCGGATGGCGGATATATCAGGTGCCGGACGCCCTGACTTATCACTTGCAGGGGCAAAGCATCGGCCACAATTCACGTTCGCGGATTGAATTTTACCGGTCGAGATACCAGTTTCTGCGTAAGTGGAAAACAAAGACTTATTGCGGCCTGGCATCGATGATTATTTTTGTACGGCTGGTTTTAACCTTTTTACTCAACGCGCTGGGGGTTGTGGCAACCCTGGGGCTGGTTAAAAATATCCGGCAGAAAACCGGCGTTTACCTGGACATCATATTGTGGCATTTCTTCCGCGGATAAAAGGGCTGCCGGCTTTGGTCCGCTTCCAGTAATCCGTTGACAATATTATAAATATTATGTATTTAGCATACCTTGATCTGACCAAGAACCAGTGCCTCCTGCTAGAAACGGGCGATTTTTCAAATGTAAAATATTGCGCAAGTGAAATGAATGAAAATTCAAAATAAACATGATCTGCCCGGCCTGCCGGAGCGTATTTTAATCCTTCAACTGGGTGATATCGGAGATGTTGTCTGGACCTGGCCCTCAATCTATGCACTTAAAACAAAATTTCCGGCAGCGAAAATCACCCTTCTGGCCAGGCGCGGAAGAAGCGGTCTTCTGGAGGGGAACCCGTTTTTGGACGACATAATGGAAGTCGTACAATCGCAGGAAAATATATTGAAATCGCTGGCGGCGCAAGTTGGCTTTTTCTCAAAACTGAGAGAAAAGCACTTTGACTGGGCGATTGATCTGCGGGGGGATGAACGGGGCGCGTTTTTAGCAAAAATTTCCGGCGCCCGTGTGCGGTATGGCGTGTTTTATCAAAGTTCCCCGCTCTGGCGAAATTTTATGTACACGCATATTGCTGCGGCCTGTATTCCCCGTAATCTTCCGTCGAGGGGGCCTGCGGAACAGTGTCTCGGGGTTCTCCGGCCGATTGGCATCGATATTGACGGGGAACTGCCTGTTTTTCCCATCCCCGATATGATTCTTAAACGTGCGGAGGATATTTTCAAGAAAGTCCACATAGACCCCGCCGGTCGTTTTATAACAATCAGTCCTTACTCCCGTTGGAAATACAAAGAGTGGGACCAGAAGAAATGGAGCGCCATGATAACCTGGCTATGGCGTTGCCATCAAATTTCTTCGGTCATCGTCGGCGGGCCTGAAGACCGGAAAAATGCGGAGGAACTGAAAGGGCTGTGCGGCGATTTTGTTTTCAATCTGGCGGGAGAAACAACACTTGCCGAATGGGCCGGTGTCATTTCCAGAAGTATTCTTCATGTCGGCATCGATACGGGAGGCCCGCACATGGCAGCCGCCCTGGGGTTGCCGACCGTGACAATATACGGCCCGTCCTTTGCGGACGGATGGGCGCAAGCCGGTCCGAAACACAAATTTGTTTTTCCGGATCGGGATTGCGTGCCCTGTCATCAAACGGGATGCGAAAACTCTCATCGCAGCGAATGTTTGGAGGAATTGCCGGAAAGTAACGTTCGCCATGTTGTTGAGGTGATGCTCGTGGAAATCAACGGCGGCGGAAAATACGGTTGCTAAAAAAGCGGGTTGGTTTTAATACAATATCAGGGGAGATCACCGATTATGGAACAGGTTTACGATGTCTTTAAGTCTTTCGTCGATCCAATTTTTATTATTTTCATCCTGCTGTTTATTGCCTTTATCGCCAGCCTGGTTTCCGGCAAGAAAAAAGGCAAAGGCAATGCCCTTTTTTTATTTTTCATTCTGATTCTGCTCTACGGTTTGAGTATTCCGGCCGTCTCCAACTTTTTGAGCTACAAGCTTGAAAAAAAATATATTTCCGCCGCTCCCGTTGAAGATAAGGAGCATCTGGACGTCATTGCGGCTTTAAGCGGCGGAGCGCACGATATCAAAGCGGTCAACACGACATTTCCCGCAGAATCGACCATGGCCAGACTGGCCCATGCCGTAAGAATGTATAAAGACCACAATGCGAAATATCTGGTCTGCATGGGCAAAGGGCTTGGTAAAATGTCCAACGCCGAGCTGATGGCGCAGATGGCCCAGGATTTCGGCGTGCCGAAAGAAAGAATCCGCATCGACGCCCGGTCGAGAACCACCTATGAACATGCCATCGAACTCAACAGGATGTTTGTGGATAAAAATCTGAAAGTCGGCCTGGTGACGTCGGCCTATCACATGCAGAGAAGTGAAAAAGAATTTAAAAAGTTTTTTGCGAAAGTCCGGCCTCTGCCCGCCAGTTACCTGTATCAGTCGCCTGCGGGAACGGCGGCTGTCCGTTATATTCCGCAGTCGGAACCGCTGTTAAAAAATGCCCTCATTTTTCGGGAATATGTGGGCCAGTTCTGGTACAGCATTAAGGATATCTGATTATAAAGGATCGCCGATGGCGCAATTATCCGGGTATAAATTATTATCCATTGTTATTCCCGTTTATAATGAAGAACGCTATCTCGAAGAGGTGGTGCGAAAGGTCATCTTTCAGCCATTGCCCGGCGGATTAAAACGGGAGTTGATTATGGTCAATGACGCCTCCGACGACGGAACCTGGAGCGTCATGGAGTCCCTTCCGGAAAATTTTCCGGAAACCGGATTTCAACTTATCAACAAAAAACGAAACGAAGGGAAAGGCGCGGCGCTGCGGGACGGTTTTGTGAAAGTTCAAGGCGATATCGTCATCATTCAGGATGCCGATTTTGAGTATGATCCCGCCGACTACCCGAAACTGCTGCAACCCATTCTCGACGGCAAGGCCGATGTGGTTTACGGCAGCCGCTTTATCGGCGAGCCGCACCGGGTCATGTATTTCTGGCATCAGGTGGCCAACAACATCCTCACGACCATTTCCAATATGCTGACGAATCTTAACCTGACGGACATGGAAGTCTGCTACAAGGTTTTCCGGCGCGAGGTGGTTGACCGAATCCGGATTCGCAGCCCGCGTTTCGGCGTCGAGCCGGAAATTACCGCCAAGATCGCCCGGATGCGTTTAAACGGAAAGAGACTGCGCGTTTACGAAACCGGCATTTCCTACGCCGGACGGACGTATGAAGAAGGAAAGAAAATCGGCTGGAAGGATGCCGTCTCGGCTATCCTGCAGGTTATCCGTTTTCGCTTTGTCGACTAAGATATCGAGATTATATTTCAATTTCGAGAAAAGTTTTGTATGATAAACATTATTTCTGCAGCCATTATTTTGGAATGAACATTACACTAATATTTTTGCAGCCTTAAGTAACGGGAGTCCGAGCGCGCTATGTTCTTCAATCCTCAACTCAAAAATCCCAAATTCTATCTGATGATCCTCACGGACGGCTGTCTTTTCATTGTTTCTTTGTCTCTGGCCTATCTGGTTCGGTTTGAATTCATCCTGTCTCACATCAATATCGAACAGATATCAGACCTTCTGCTGTGGATGGTCCCGCTGAAATTGATTCTTTTTCTGTCCCTGGGACTTTACCGCGGGATGTGGCGCTATACCAGCGTTCGGGATTTCTGGGTGCTGGCCAGAGCCTGCTTTTTATCCACGGCGCTGATCATGATGATTATTCTTGCCACCAGTCGTTTTCAAGGCTATTCGCGCGGCATATTCGTCGCCGATTGCGTGATCACTTTTTTTCTGACGGGCGGTCTGCGTATATCCATTCGTTCTTTTTTTGCGGCCTGGAGCGCTCCCCGCGCCGGGATGTATCCGCCGGTTGGACTCCGTCTGACGCGGGTTCTGATTGTCGGCGCCGGCCAGGCGGGTGAAAAAATACTGCGGGAAATCATGGACAATAACGCGCTGCGCTATGACGTGGTGGGTTTTATCGATGATGATCCAGGGAAAATCGGGCGTTCGATTCACGGCATAAAAGTGCTGGGCGGCGTCGATCATCTGCCGGGATTTGTCGAACGGGAAAAAATTCAACTGATTCTGATTGCGGTGCCTTCCGCCAGCGGCGAGCAAGTCCGGCGCATTGCGGAGATATGCCAGAAAACCGGCGTGTCCTACAAAATCCTTCCGGGTATCGGCGAACTGATTGACGGACGCGTCAGTGTGAAATTAATCCGGGACATCAGCTATGAAGATTTGCTGGGACGCAAGCCCGTTCATCTCGACGTCAAAGGCATCCGTAATTATCTGGACGGCAAATCCATCTTGATTACCGGCTGTGGCGGTTCCATCGGTTCCGAGCTTTGCCGCCAGGTGGTCAAGTATCAGCCCCGCAAACTGATTCTGTTTGACGCCAGTGAATCCAACGTGTTCAACATTCAAATGGAGATGCAAAACGAGAATTATTGCCGCAATTGCGAGGTGGTTCTTGGGCATGTTCAGGATGAAGTACTGATGAATAATGTTTTTGAAAAATTCAAGCCGGAAGTCGTGTTTCATGCGGCGGCTTACAAGCATGTGCCGATGCTGGAGAAGAATCCCTGGCAGGCGGTTTTCAATAACATTGTGGGCAGTCGCGTGGCTATGGCAATGGCGGTTAAACATCACGCGGAACGCTTTGTTCTGGTTTCAACCGATAAGGCCGTTCGTCCGACCAGCGTGATGGGGACCAGCAAGCGCGTGACGGAACTTATCATGCAGTGCCAGCAGGACAACGGCACCAGACTGATGGCCGTGCGCTTCGGCAATGTGGTCGGATCATCCGGTTCCGTCATTCCCTTGTTTCGACGACAGATTGAACGGGGTGGGCCGGTGACTGTTACGCATCCGGAAGTGAACCGCTTCTTTATGACCATTCCGGAAGCCGCGCAAATGATTCTTCAAGCAGGCGCCATGGGCGAGGGGGGAGAGATCTTTATTTTGCGAATGGGCACACCCGTTAGAATTGACGATATGGCGCGCGATCTGATTCGTCTTTCCGGTAAAGAGCCGGATGTGGATATCCAGATTGTCTACACCGGTTTGCGGGAGGGAGAAAAACTCTACGAAGAACTGATTACGGTCGGAGAAGATATTCTGCCCACCGGTCATGATAAAGTGATGGTATTGCGATCCAATCACTTATTTAACGGCAAGAAAAACATTGCGGACGCCCGCCGGCAGCTCTACTGCGAGATTGATGAACTGGTAAAAATTGCGGCTTGTCACGACGCCAGAAGCATCAAGAAAAAACTCCAGGAAATCGTCCCTGAATATACCTCACAGGAAAATGACAGCGTCCTGTAAAATAGTGAATGGTGGATAGATAAAAGGCGATGGGCGAGAGGCAAGAGGCTATAGGTTGAAGAACAAAGAAAATAGTGGATGGGGAAAGGCTATGGACTATAGGCTATAGGCGATGGGAATCTTTCACCAGGGACTGCGTACCTCTTTGTCCCCCGCGGGAGAATGTGTCGTAATAGCCTAAAATCGTCATTCCCGCGGAGGCGGGAATCCAGAGATTATTAATATTACTGGATTCCGGGTCGCACTCCGCTTGGCCGGAATGACAATAAAAATAATTGCGATACAGTCTCCGGGCGGGGGTGGAGAGCTCGTGGCTCGTATTAAAAATTGAGTAACAGAAAATAGGCGATGGGCGTGATGGTGGGTAGTGAAATTATTATCCGTTTAGTATTTGTCTTCACAGGCTGTCATTCCGGCGAAGGCCGGAATCCAGACGTTTCATAAAAAGGGTTTAAGTAATCATGAAAAAAATACTTGTTACCGGCGGATGCGGGTTTATCGGATCCAACTTTGTCCGCCATATTTTAGAACTTTATCCGGATGACCGGATTGTCAACCTGGATAAACTGACTTACGCCGGCAACCCCGCTAACCTGACCGATGTAGAAAATAATTCCAACTATCGCTTTGTCAAAGGAGATATCTGCGACAACGATCTTATCCGAAAGATTTTTGCCGAAGAAAAAATCGACCTGGTTGTGCATTTCGCCGCCGAATCCCACGTGGACCGCAGCATCACCGGCCCTGCGGAATTCGTCCGCACCAATATCTTCGGCACTTTTAATCTGCTGGAAGCAGCCCGCGAAGCCTGGCTGAAAGAACCGGACGCCGCAGGCCGGGGATGCCGCTTTCTGCACGTCAGCACCGACGAAGTCTACGGATCGCTGGGAGAAACGGGATACTTTCAGGAAACCACGCCGTACGACCCCCGGTCGCCCTACTCCGCCAGCAAAGCTTCGTCCGATCATCTGGTCAGCGCCTATTTCCATACCTACGGCCTGCCGACGCTGATCACCAACTGTTCCAACAACTACGGCTCCTATCAGTTTCCGGAAAAACTCATTCCGCTCATTATCAACAACGCCCTTCAGGGAAAAGCCCTGCCGGTTTACGGCGACGGAAAGAATGTCCGCGACTGGCTTTATGTGATCGATCACTGCGAAGCGATTCTCACCGTCCTCCGGAAAGGCGCGATCGGTGAAACCTACAACATCGGCGGCAACAGCGAAAAGCAGAACATCGAAGTCGTCCATACCATCTGCGACATTCTCGATGAAAAAACCGGCCTGCTGCCCGGAAATAAAAAACGACGTTCGCTCATCACCTACGTTAAAGACCGGGCCGGCCATGACCGCCGCTATGCCATCGATGCCACCAAGATCCGCACGGACCTCGGATGGAGCCCCAAAGTAACCTTTGCCGACGGCATGAGAAAGACCGTCGAATGGTATCTGGCCAACAAACCCTGGATCGCCGCCGTAACGGACGGCAGCTACCGGGAGTATTATGAGAAGATGTACGGGGGGAGATAGCTCATGGCTCATAGCTCATAGCAGACAGGTGGTAGCTGATGGAAAATGAAATTAATTTGGGGTATGAAAAACTCATAGTCTGGCAGAAGGCTATCGATTGGGCATGTGCAATTATTCATGTCTCGGAAGAATTAAAGACAGGAAGAAAACACTACAGATTAATTGAGCAACTTGAGTCGGCGAGCACATCAGTGGCAATGAACATAGCCGAAGGCAAAGGCAGATATTCAAAGAAAGAGTTTGTACAGTATCTTTTTATCGCTCGCGGATCACTGTATGAAACGCTTACGCTTTTAGAAATCTTTCAAAGATGTAAGTGGATGGAGGCATCATTATTCAGTAAGCTGAAGTCGGATGCTACGGAAATTGCCAAAATGATAAACAGTCTAATAAACTCTATTAAATCTGTCCAAAATGGACTATAAATTATGAGCTATAAGCTTTCAGCTTCAAGCTATGAGCTACGAGCTACGAGCTAATTTCCGGAGGAAATAATGTTTGGAATAAAAAAAGGTATCATTCTGGCCGGGGGGGCGGGGAGTCGTCTTTATCCCCTGACCCTGGTGGCCAGTAAGCAACTGCAACCGGTTTACGACAAACCCATGATTTACTACCCGCTGGCGACACTGATGGGGGCGGGTATTCAGGACATCCTGATTATTTCCACCCCGCAGGACACGCCGCGTTTTGAAGCCCTGCTGGGAGACGGCAGCCGCTGGGGGATCAAGCTTTCCTATAAAGTTCAGCCGGAACCCAAAGGCATTGCCCAGGCCTTTTTGGTCGGCGAGGAATTTATCGCAGGCGATCCTGTCTGCTTGATTCTGGGAGACAACATCTTTTACGGTAGAATGGATCTGCATAAGCTGATGCGCGAGTTCACAGAGGGCGCCATGATTTTCGGCTATTATGTAAACGATCCGGAACGCTACGGCGTTGTCGAATTCGATCCGGAAGGCAAAGCAATCAGCATTGAGGAAAAGCCGTCAAAGCCCAAATCCAATTACGCGGTTCCCGGCCTGTATCTTTACGATCAAAACATCACGCAAATTACCAAATCCATGAAACCTTCGGCTCGCGGTGAACTGGAAATTACGGACGTCAACGTCGAATATCTGAAGCGCGGGAAACTGCACGTCGTACCACTGGGACGGGGCATTGCCTGGCTGGATACCGGTACGCACACCAGCCTGCTGGAGGCCAGCCATTTCATCGGAACGCTGGAAGCCCGGCAGGGGCTGAAGATCGCCTGCCTGGAAGAACTTGCTTTCAGGATGGGTTTTGTGGATCAGAAGAAAATGCAACAGGTGATCGAAGATACTCCCAAATCGAGCTACCGCGACTATCTCGAAAGAATCCTGAAAGAAAAATTGACATTTTATATACCGTGACCCATCCACTGATTATTATCTATGAATATCATTAAGACTGAAATTCCGGATGTCCTGATTATCGAGCCGAAGATCTTCGGTGATGCGCGCGGATTTTTCTTTGAAAGTTTCAACCAGAGAGACTGGCAGGAAAAAGCAGGCATTGCAAAACCGTTTGTGCAGGATAATCATTCCCGATCCGAAAAAAATGTTTTGCGCGGCCTGCACTATCAGATCCGGCAGCCTCAGGGAAAACTGGTCCGTGTCGTAATGGGAAAAGTGTTCGATGTCGCCGTGGACATCCGCCGATCATCTCCGACATTCGGCCGCTGGGTGGGTGCGGAACTGTCCGCCGAAAATCATCGTCAGATGTGGATTCCCGAAGGTTTTGCCCACGGCTTTTATGTCCTTTCCGACGCTGCCGAATTTCTCTATAAAACCACCGATTACTGGGCGCCTCAGTACGAACGCACCCTTCTCTGGAATGACCCCGATCTGGCGATCGCCTGGCCGCTTGATGGACAGCCGCTCCTTTCCGCCAAGGACGCGCAGGGCGTGGCTTTCAGACAGGCTGAATGCTTTGAATGATTGACGCATATTTCTGTGACGACGGACACGGAAAGAGAATAATCATTATCGCTCTGTTTTTTCTCTCTTGACAAGATACTGATAGATTCATTAATATGTTCATAACTTGAACACGCAAACTGACGACAATTGAGCAAAGGTTCGACAATTTGATTGTCTAATCAGGGCTTCCTGGGAAAGGTTTCATTCGTATCAAAAAAATTTTAACACTCGGAATAAAATTTTTTGTTTTGTTGTCCGATACCTCACGCCGCTGAAGAACAAACTTGAAGTTGCATATCCGATTCTGAAACAAAGACTCACTCCACATAAAGTGCCGGAAGCGGAAATCCGGCTTATGAATTAGGCGAAAGAATATGCGGATCACTCTCTCACGGAACAGATGGACACGTCGCAAAACAGAAAAGAATGCTGGTTCTACATATTAGCGGCAGCTTACGTCTTGCATGCCTGCTCCTGATGTAATTCAGAGGGCGGAGCTGTCTTTGAGACCTTTGAAAAAAGAGACCTGGTTTGCATAACTACGCAAAATCCACAATATGGTCATTCCCGTGCAGACGGAGAGAGCTTTGCAGCACTACATAAAATCGGCAATATGGTCATTCCCGCGAAGGCGGGAATCCAGTATTTTCAATCTTTTCCTAGATTCCCGCCTTCGCGGGAATGACGAAGAAAAAGCATTTTTCAAAGGTCTCTTCGCGATTGCTCTCTCAGTTGTTTTTGTTCTCTGTGCGTGCAGCCCTTCGAACGATAAAGAGAATAAAAATAACATATCACAGGGTACGATCCGGATATCGGGGGCCTGGGCGCTTTATCCGATGATGGTCCGCTGGACTGACGAATACAAGAAAACGCATCCCGGCTGTCAAATCGATGTGGCTGCCGGAGGCGCCGGCAAAGGAATTGCCGAAGCCCTTGCCGGCCTGGTGGATATCGGAATGGTGTCGCGGGATATCAAGCCGGAAGAATTACAGCGGGGTGCTACGTACGTTCCGGTTGTGAAAGATGCAGTCTTTCCGGTGATGAACGCCGGTAATCCTGCCGTGCGGGATATCAATGTCACAGGGATTAAAAGGCAACAGTTTATTGCCCTTTGGATTGAAGGGAAGGCGCTGACCTGGAGAAGTCTGGCCGGGTCGAAAAGCTCCGATGCCGTTCATCTCTTCACGCGTTCGGATTCCTGCGGCGCTGCGGAAACCTGGGCAGCTTATCTGGGAAAACATCAGGAAGATTTGAAGGGCGTCGGCGTCTATGGCGATCCCGGTATTACGGAAGCGGTAAAAAAAAATACCCTGGGCGTCGGGTATAATAATCTGAATTACGCCTATGATATGAAAACAGGACGCCCCCAGCAGGGAATCCTGATTATCCCCGTCGATGTGAATGAAAATGGACGCCTTGATCCTGAAGAAGATTTGAGCACCAAAGCAAAAGCGATTTCCGCCGTTCGTTCGGGACTTTATCCCGCACCGCCCGCCCGCGATCTGAATATTGTCGTAAAAGGAAATTTTTCCGGAGCCGTCCGGGAGTTTGTGATCTGGATACTTGGCGACGGGCAGAAATTTGTCGATGAAGTAGGCTACATCAGGCTTTCGGATGCGCAAATATCGGAAGCCCTGAAAATCGTAAACAAACGGAAACCATGAATACCAGAAAAGCCAGGAGCGCTGTCGCTTCATTGCTGATTCGCTTTTCCCATGTTCTGCTCTACGGGATTGCCTTTCTGATCGCAGGTATTATCATCGTCAAAGCCGCGCCGATTTTCTCTTCGATTTCCCCCGGGGAACTCCTGTTTACATCCGTCTGGCATCCGCAGCAGGGGAAGTTCGGATTTTTGCCCTTCATTGCCGGATCGCTCGCCGTGACCATCCTGGCGGTCATCTTATCACTGCCGGTCTGCCTGATGAGTTCGGTGTACATTACCGAATATATGGGCCGGCGGATGCGCAAATGGTTTCGCATGCTGATCGATATCCTGGCCGGCATTCCCTCGGTCATCTTCGGTCTCTTTGGTGTTTTGACGATTGTGCCGGCCGTCCGGCTGGCGGGCCATGCCGTCGGACACCCCACCACCGGTTACAGCCTGCTGGCTGCGGGGATCATCCTGGCGTTAATGATCAGTCCTTTTATTATTTCCTTATCCGTTGAAGTGCTTCTTAATGTTCCGCGGGAAGTTCGGGAAAGCGCCATTTGCCTGGGGGCAACGAAATGGGAAGTCATCCGGCATGTTCTTCTGAAAACATCCTGGCCGGGCATTCTGGCCGCTGTTGTTCTGGGGCTGGCCAGAGCCGTGGGGGAAACGATGGCCGTGATGATGGTTGCGGGCAATGTGGTCCGGCTTCCCGGAAACCTTCTGGATCCCGTCTATCCCCTGCCGGCGTTGATTGCCAACAATTACGGAGAAATGATGTCGATTCCAAAATATGACTCGGCGCTGCTTTTTGCCGCCCTGATCCTGATGCTGCTGGTCGGGACATTCAGCATTACCGCTCATCTGGTTTTATCCCGCATGCAAAGGAGGTATTCCGCTTAAATGAGAGCTTTGCAGAACTACATAAAACCAGCAATATTGTCATTCCCGCGCAGGCGGGAATCCAGTATTTTCAATTGTATCCTTGATTCCCGCCTGCGCGGGAATGACGAAGAAAAGGTATTTTTCAGAGGTCTCTAAATGCTGAAGCGCAGACGGCGGGAGATTTTTTTTAAAAGGCTTATGCAGTTGTCCCTGCTTCTGGTGGTGGGGATGCTGATCGGCGTGATTGTTGTGGTTCTGATCCGCGGGACTTCTGCGCTGAGCGTCTCCATGCTTCTCGATACGCCCAAAGGCGGATATTATCTGGGTGGCGAAGGAGGCATTGCCAATGCCATTGCCGGCTCTTTATATCTTGCCTTCGGCGCGTCTTTATTGGCGCTGCTTTTGAGCCTTCCGATCTCCTTTGCCCTGCAAAAGGAATACGCCGGCTCCCGTCTCACCCATTTAAGCCGGATCATCCTGGAGGTGCTGTGGGGAACGCCTTCCATTGTTTATGGTGCCGTCGGTTTTATCGTCATGGTTTATTTCGGCGTGCGTGCGTCTCTCCTGGGCGGCATTCTTGTGCTGACTCTTCTGACAATGCCCATCATGATCCGTTCAATGGATGAGATCCTGCGTATGGTTCCGGTGGAATTAAAGGAGATTGCCATTTCTCTGGGGGCAACAAGGCTGGAGACGGCCTGGATTGTTTTTCGGCAGGTTTTGCCCGGCATCGTAACGGCGGGAATTCTGGCATTCGGCCGGGCCATCGGAGACGCAGCTTCTATTCTTTTTACGGCCGGATACACGGACGCCATGCCGCGATCGCTGACGGACCCGGTTGCATCGCTGCCCCTGGCTATTTTCTTCCAGATCGGGACGCCGCTTTCGGAGGTTCAGGACAGGGCCTACGCCGCCGCCCTTGTGCTTTTGATCATTGTGCTGGTCGTCAATGTGGCGGCGCGGATGCTCAGTGATCGCTTTTCCAGAAACGTGATCCGATAGACATTCTATATGCCGCACATCCAATTACAAAATCTGTCCGTCAACTATGGTCGCTTCGAAGCGCTGAAGAAGGTGACGCTCGATATTCCCGACCGCCAGATCGTTGCGATTATCGGCCCGTCCGGATGCGGCAAAACAACCCTGCTCAAGAGTGTGAACCGCCTTCTCGATCTTTACGACGACGTTGCATTGACTGGCGCGGTTATCATCGACGGTGTGAATATTTATCATCCTCAGGCCGACATCCTTGCCCTGCGCAAAAGAGTCGGGTTTCTCTCACAGCGTCCCTATCCGCTGCCCATGTCGATCTACAACAATGTCGCCTTCGGTCCGAAGATTCACAGCCTCAACGGGAATGGAATCCCCCATTCCGTGAAAACCCCTGCAGGCCATTCCACACTCGACGATTATGTCGAGCATTATCTGAGGCTGGCCGGCCTCTGGGATGAAGTGAAAGACCGCCTGCAAAGCCCTGCCGTGCAACTGTCCATCGGACAGTTGCAGCGCCTGGCCCTGGCCAGAACGCTGGCCGTTGAACCGGAAGTGATTCTGGCCGATGAGCCCACCTCCGCACTGGACCCCGTTTCCGCTAAAATCGTGGAATCGCGGTTTCGGATTTTGAAAGAGAATTACACCCTCGTTGTTGTTACGCACATCCTCCGCCAGGCACGGCGTCTGGCCGATTATGTGGTGTTTATGTTTATGGGTGAAGTGGTTGAATTCGGCCCCGCCGAAGAACTGTTTAACTCTCCGAAAGACGAGCGGACGAGGGCTTATATATCCGGAGAAATCAGTTGATGACTTCCTACAGCATGCCATACCTGAAACAGCTTGAGTCGGAATCCATTTCCATTCTGCGTGAAGTGGCGGCCGGGTTTAAAAATCCCGTTTTGCTTTATTCCGTCGGCAAGGACTCCAGCGTCATGGTCCGTCTGGCCCTCAAGGCTTTTTATCCCGGACGGATTCCTTTTCCGCTGATGCATGTCGATACCGGCTTTAAATTTCCGGAGATGTATGCCTTCCGGGACGCGTTCTGCAAAGAGCTGGGCGTCCGGTTGATTGTGGAAAGAAACGAAGAGGAGATCGCCAGAGGATGTCATCCCCTCAAAACAGGTGTTGATAAATGCTGCAGTCATCTCAAAACCGGGGCGCTGCTTACGGCCATTCGAAAACACGGCTTTGATGCGGCCATTGGCGGCGCCAGACGGGAAGAAGAGAAGTCGCGGGCCAAGGAGCGTGTCTTTTCGCTTCGGGATTCCTTCGGTCAGTGGGACCCGAAGAATCAGAGGCCGGAAGTCTGGGAGTTATACAACACCTGCATCAATGAAGGTGAAACGGTGCGCGTCTTTCCGCTCAGCAACTGGACGGAAAAGGATATCTGGCAGTACATCAAGCTGGAGAACATTCCCGTGGTGCCGATTTATTTCGCCATGGAACGGCAGGTGACCCGGCGCGGCGGCATTCTGATCCCCGTGTCGTCGGCATCGGTTGCGTACAGCCCGGCCGTCGGCTGCGCGCACGAAGAACCGGTGGAAACCGTGCGCTGCCGCTTCCGGAGTCTGGGATGCATTCCCTGCACCGGTGCGATTCGCTCCGGGGCGACGAGCATTGATGAAATCATCGCGGAAGTGGTTTCTGCAAAAAAATCGGAACGGGAAAACCGGGTCATTGATCTGACCGGCGATGCGTCCATGGAACAGAAAAAGAAAGAAGGCTACTTTTGACAACCGGGAAAGAACAGACGCTGCTTCGATTTTCGACAACAGGCAGTGTGGACGACGGCAAGTCTACGCTGATCGGCCGGCTGCTTTATGAAACGAAAACCATTTATGAAGACCAGTACGCCGCCATAGAGAAAACCTCGCGCAAGAAAGGCCTGTCGGAGGTCGATCTTGCGCTTTTGCTCGACGGCCTGTCCGCTGAACGCGAGCAGGGCATCACGATCGACGTCGCTCATCGCTATTTTGAGACGGCCCATCGAAAATTCATCATCACGGACAGCCCCGGCCATGAGCAGTATACGCGCAACATGATCACCGGGGCGTCCACCGCCGACTGCGCCATTATTCTCATTGACGCCCGAAACGGCGTGCTGACGCAGTCCAAACGTCACGGCTTCCTCATCTCGCTTTTGCGGATTCCCCACCTGGTGGTTGCCGTCAACAAGATGGACCTGGTCAATTATTCTGAAGACGTTTTTAATGAAATTGTGGCAAGCTATACTGAATTTTCCGAAAAACTGAACATTTCCGATCTCGTCTTCATTCCGGTTTCCGCTCTCAAAGGCGACAATGTCGTGGAGAAAAGCGCCAGCATGCCCTGGTACGAAGGCGTGACGCTGCTGCGTTACCTGGAGACGGTGCATGTTTCCGCCGACCGCAATCTGGTGGATTTTCGCTTTCCCGTCCAGTACGTCATCCGTCCTCATCAGGATTTCCGGGGATTTGCCGGTAAGATTGTTTCCGGCACGCTCAGTCCGGGAGAGGAGATGGTCATCCTTCCTTCGGGCAAGAGTACGAAAGTGCGCTCCATTGTCACGTTCGACGGAGAACTGGCCGAGGCCTTCGCTCCCCAGTCCGTGGTTCTTACGCTGGAAGATGAAATCGACGTCAGCCGGGGCGATATGATCGTTCGAAAAAACAACCTTCCGCAGGTCGGGACGAATGTCGAGGGAATGATCTGCTGGATGGACGAGACGCCTCTGTCGCTTGCCAAACCGTACCTTTTGCAGCATACCACAAGAACGGTGAAAGCCTTCGTTTCCAGAATTATTTATAAAGTCGATGTCAACAATCTTCATCGCCATCAGGCGGACAGCTTGAGCCTCAACGATATCGGCCGTATTGAGCTTCAGGCGATGCTCCCCATTTTCTGCGATCCCTATAAAATTAACCGCGGCACGGGCTGCTTTATTCTGATTGATCCCCAGACGCATGCCACGGCGGCGGCGGGGATGATCCGGGGACTCTCAAGGTCCGTCGATGACATCGTATCCCGCGGCGAGGATGCCGCAGATGCCCGGAGCAAGTCGCCGCATACGGTGTGGAAGGACTGGAACATTTCCCGGTTAGAGCGCGAGGCGAATCAAATGCACAAGGCGGCCGTACTGTGGTTTACCGGATTGTCCGGCTCGGGGAAATCCACCGTCGCCACGGCGTTGGAAAAGAAACTTTTCGCGGCAGGCTGCCGGACCATGCTGCTGGACGGCGATCAGCTTCGGCACGGGCTGTGCGCGGATCTGGAATTTTCCGAGAAGGACCGGCAGGAAAATATCCGACGTGTCGCCCATGTGGCGCAGTTGTTCTTCGAATCCGGCCATCTGGCTCTTTGCACCTTCATCTCGCCTTTCGCCCGCGACAGGGCCGTGGCTCGATCACTCATCCCCGAAGGCCATTTTTTTGAAATCCATGTCTCCTGCGATCTGGAGGTCTGCAAACGACGGGACCCCAACGGCCTGTACCGGAAGGCGCTGCAGGGAGAGATCAAAAACTTTACGGGGTTGAACTCTCCGTATGAAGCGCCGGACAATCCGGAAATTGATCTGCACACCGATTTGCAAACCGTGGAAGACTGCGTGGCAAAGATTTTGGCCATGCTCCGGGCAAACCATATTATTCCCATTCAATGATGCTGACCGGTTGGCGAAAGGAACTGACGAGTTGAACAAAAACTCTGCTTCATCATCGGCGCAACCGCCCCGGCGGGAAAGGCGACGCCTTGTTTCCGGCCTGAAAGAACAGGCGAGGCGCGGGATTGCCGTCTTGCTGAAGCTGATAAAAAGCGGCTATCAGAGCCTTCCGTTGAGCTACCGGACAAAAGCCAGACACAGAAATCTGATCGCCAAAGTCTTTCCCCGGGTTTTATTGGTCAGCGGCAGCGCCGCATCAGCCTCTCCGGAGCCGGCTGCCTCTGCGCCACCCTTTGCCGTGCGTCCGCGCAAGCCCGTGAACGATGAGCGGGTAAGTAAAGGCCGAATCGACATTCCCGCATCTCCAAATCCGCAGGTTTCCGTCATCATCCCCGTGTACGGCCGGCCGGCCTATACGCTTCACTGTCTGGCGTCGATTACCGCCAATCCGCCCGCTGCAGCCTTCGAAGTGATTGTCGTGGATGACGGTTCAAAAGACGAGACGGCTGCGGTTTTGAAAAACGGGAAAGGCATCCGCATTATTTCTCAACCGGATAATCTCGGCTTCATCAAATCATGCAACCGGGGAGCGGCCGAGGCGCGCGGCGACTATCTGTATTTTTTAAATAACGATACGGAGGTCACACCGGGCTGGCTGGATGAACTTCTGCGAACCTTCTCCGAGTTTCCGGGGACGGGGCTTGCCGGCTCCCGCCTGATTTATCCCGACGGGCGGTTGCAGGAAGCGGGCGGCATCATCTGGCGGGACGGCACGGCCGGCAATTTCGGGCGGATGCAAGACCCGCTTTTGCCCGTATTCAATTACGCCCGGGAAGTCGATTACTGTTCGGGCGCATCCATTATGGTTTCCAAGTCGCTTTTCGTCGAGGCGGGAGGCTTTGACGAATACTACCTGCCCGCCTATGCCGAAGATGCCGATCTGGCGTTGAAGATCCGCGACAAAGGTTATCGGGTGATTTACCAGCCTCTGTCGACGATCATCCATTATGAAGGCGGAACATCGGGGACCCGTAAGGTTTCCGGCGTCAAAGCTCATCAGATCGACAATCTGAAAAAGCTCCGCGAAAAATGGAAAAGCCGTCTCGCCGCGCACCAGCCCGCGGGAGAGAATGTCGACGACGCCAAAGATCGCCGCGCGACGCGCCGGGCGCTGGTGATTGATCTGTGCACGCCCACGCCCGATCAGGATGCGGCCTCAATCATTGTCTACAATATGATGCTTCTTTTACGGGAGATGAACTTTCAGGTCACATTTATTCCCGAAGATAATTTTCTGAATATGCCCCCCTACACTCAGGCGCTGCAACGCGCGGGGATAGAAACCCTGTATGCCCCCTATTTCACAACGGTCAGGCAACACCTGAAGGAATCAGGCAACCGTTACGATCTGGCGCTTCTCATTCGTCCGGCGGTGGTCGAACGGTATGCCGCCGATATTCGTAAATTCAGCCCCGGCGTCAAAATTCTTTTTCACACGATTGACCTGCATTTTCTGAGAATGGAGCGTGAAGCCGGGCTTCAGTCGGATTCGACCAAACAAAAAGAAGCGCTGGAGATGAAAGCGCGTGAACTGGCCGCCATGCGGGCGGCCGACTCGACGATTGTCGTCAGCCACGCCGAAAAAGATTTATTAAGCCGTGAAGCGCCGGACGTCCGCGTCCGCGTGTTTCCTCTCATCCTGAATGCGGAGGGAACGATCGTCCCTCACGGAGAACGTAAAGACATTATCTTTGTCGGCGGCTATCAGCATCATCCCAATATCGACGCGGTTAGATATTATGTTTCCGACATCATGCCTTTATTGCGAAAGCGGCTGCCCGGCGTCCGCTTCCATGCCGTCGGCAGCAAACCGCCGGCTGATATTCAAACACTGGCGTGTGAAGATGTGATTGTAACCGGCTTTGTAGAAAATCTTGCGCCGCTTCTGGACAGGATGCGGGTTTCCGTCGCCCCGATTCGTTTCGGCGCGGGAATCAAGGGGAAAGTCGGCACGGCCATGTGCGCCGGTCTGCCGGTTGTGGCAACGACGCTGGCGGCGGAAGGGATGTCGCTTTCCGACGGCGAAAACATTCTGATTGCCGACGGCGCCAAGCAGTTTACAGATGCCATTGTGAAACTGTATGAGGATGAGTCGTTGTGGAATCGCATCAGCCAAAATAGCGTGGCTTTTGCGGACAAAGCCTGGGGGGGAAGGGCTGCCTGGAAAAACCTGTCTCAAATCCTCGGGGAGGCGGGGTTTGAAATTCCGGAAATTCCGCCGCGCCTCAAGCTTTATGAATCCCGCGTATCCTTTCAACCCGATCCCGGCAAAACAGATTCGCCGCCAATAAACACTTTATCGCTATCCGCCATGCCGTATCTGGGAATTCGTTATCAAATCGCCTATCATCAATGCAATCTGAACTGTCCTTACTGTATCGCGTCCTGGAAGAAGCAGAAAAGCCGGTTTGACGCAATAAATTTTGACCGCATTATCCGGGCGATAAAAAAACTACCGTACCGTGTCAGCCTGAGAATCGGCGTCGGCGGAGAAATATTCACATCGCCGGAACTGATGGCGGGTGTTGCATCCATCTGCAACGCCGGGTCCAATATTTTCAATGTCAGCTTTTCCACAAACTTGGTCGCCGGCTGGGATAAGACCATTAAACCTTTTCTCGCGTCTCTGGATACGGGGAAACTGGGGATCGGCTGTACGCTTCATGACACCGTGATTCCGGATGTCGATGCTTTCTTTGACAAGGCTGAAAAAATCAAGCAGACAGGCGCCGATATTTACATCGGTCTGGTTGCTATTCCGGGCCGGTTTCAATTCATCGCCGAATATAAAAAAAGATGCGAGGGACTGGGAATTCCGCTCATAATGAACGGGCTGGTGGGGAATCTTCAGGGTGTGGAAACAGGCGACGCTTCTCTTGTCTACCCCCGGGACTACACGAAGGAGGAACTGGCCCGGCTCAAAGAACTCTGGGATACGCCCCACAGCTATCAGCTTCTGCTTGCGGCCTGTGAAACGAAGGGGATGGTTTGTTCGTCCGGCCGCAACTACATTTATATTGATCATCAGGGGAATGTCTTTCCCTGCAAACAAATCAGGAAAACCATGGGCAATATATTAACGGATAAAATCGTCTTTCAGAGGGAAGACACTCTTTGTCCGGAAAGCGTTTGCTGGTGCGGCAATGAAAATCAGGCTTTGAGAATTGTGGACGAGTATTACGACCGGTCCAAAACGCTCAGGATGTTCACGCCTAAAAAAGACATTCCGCCGCATCGGCTTTATGAGGGCTATCATCCTTCCGTTTTTAATCGGTCACAGTAGAGTAAGCATCGGAGATCATTTTTTCTTATGCAGCACTGGATGAACACCGGACCGTTGATTGTCGGAGGCGTTGGCGGCAGCGGCACGCGCGTCATTGCTGCGATTCTGGGCGACATCGGGTACTATATGGGCTCCGATCTGAATAAGGCTTTGGATAATCAGTGGTTTACCCTGTTTTTTAAACGTCCGCGGTGGTTTCACAGGCAGAGCAATCTTCAGGAGGAGGTGAATAAAGGACTGTCCCTCCTGGAAAAGATCATGAAGCAGAAAGGAAGAATTACCTTCGGAGACTATCGATTTCTGGCTTCGGCTCTGTGGGAGATCATGCGGTATGGTCATGATCATCTGGGGTCCGGCCGGGGGATGTGGCCGCTGAGACGTATTAAGGCCATGCTGATGCCGGGGCGTCAGGCAGACGCACCTTATATCGGCTGGGGCTGGAAAGAACCGAATACCCATATTTTTTTGGAATATCTGGCCCGGTATTTTACCGATATGAAATATATTTTCGTGATCAGGCACGGTCTGGACATGGCGTTTAGTAAGAATCAGGCTCAGCTTTACAACTGGGGAAGCCTCTTCGGCGTGCAACAACCGGCATCGGCGCAAACAATTCCGGCTCTGTCACTGGAATACTGGATTAAAGCCAATCAGCGGGCGATTGCAATAGGGAAAGAATTGCTCCGGGACCGGTTTTATGTCGCCAATTTCGATCAATTGCAAAAATGTCCCGTGGAAGAAGTGGCAAAGCTTTTGACCTTTCTGGCGTGTGATGTCCACGATGGCCTGCGTATCCACCAGTTGTGCGATCGCGTAAGCCCACCGGAGTCACCGACCCGGTATCAGAAATCAGACCTGTCTTGTTTTCCGGCGCATTATTTAGACGACGTCAAAAAGCTGGGTTTTGAAATTGTAACTGAATGACAAAACAGCTTGAGACCATTCAAAAACACCTTTTTTCTGTCATTCCCGCGCAGGCGGGAATCTGGAAAACAATCGAAAATACGGGATTCCCGCCTGCTTACCCTGAAGAGCACAAGCGGGAATGACCACATAGTAGATTTTGCGCAGTTCAGCAAAGGTCTCGTAGGAACAGGAAAATGGGGACACCGAATTTTTTATGCATTGGCGCTCAGAAGGCGGGAACAACCCTCCTTTTTGATATTTTGAGACGGCATCCGGATATCTATCTGCCCGATTCAAAGGAATTGCATTTTTTCGATCGGGACGAAGAATGCGCCAAAGGCTTGGCCTGGTATCAGGACACCTACTTCCGGGGATCCGATAATCACCGCTGCGTCGGCGAAGTCACTCCATCTTATATTTTCTTTGAAAACGCGCCGGAGAGAATTTTCAGGGCGCTGGGTCCGGATCTAAAAATTCTTGTGTCGCTGCGCCATCCCGTCGACAGAGCTTGCTCCCATTACTGGATGCAGTTTAAAAGAGGGCTCGAAACGAAGTCGTTCATGAAAGCTCTGACGTTGGAACAGGCAAGGATTGGACGAGGGTATTGGGATAAAAGCAGGTTCAGTTATATCAGCCGTGGATTTTATGCTCAGCAGATCAAACGGTATTTGAAATATTTCCCTCTGGGAAATATGAAATTCATTTTCTTTGAAGAACTCGTTCGCGATCTGCCGGGCACGATCCGGGATATCATCGAATTTCTGGGCTGCGATCCGGATCGTCTCCCTGATTCGGCCGTAACGGATAAAATCAATTCGAGCCGGCTGACACTTCCGCAATATCTTAAAGCCGTGATCCTCAACTGGCCGTATGTTGCGATGCCATCTTTCCGGAGAGCGGGATACGATTATCCCCCTCTGAAGATAAAATATCAAAACATGATTCTGGGCAAGTATCGGGACGATCTGCGTTCTCTTCAATCCCTGATCAACAGGGATCTGGGGATCTGGAGAAGCGGCGGCAACGGGCAGGGGAATCCCAGTTAAATTTCACAGTCATTAATCCAATGAAGAAAATTGTTTGTCTTGGAAATTGCCAGTTCGGTCAGCTCCATTACCTCCTGTCAAATCTTCTTTCACGCAACGAATACGAAACCTCCTACTTCTCCAATAACGCCAGGTCAGGTAACTTGCAGGAAATCCGTCTCATCCTCAAGGCCATAAGGGAGGCGGACTTTCTGATTTATCAGCCGCTGGGGCGCGACCACGGAGAGTTGAGCCAGAAAAATATCCAACAGGGCGTGAAGTCGACATGCCGGTGCATTGTCATGGAATACGCCTTTAATTCCGGCGTATATTCACTTTGCCACGCCCCGTTCCGCACGGATCATGGCTACGGAAGGATCTTCGGCGAGGAATGCGTTCTTGAACTGGCACGGGAAAAGACGGGAGACGCCATTCTTGAAGATTATAAAAACGGCGTCATCGATTTTAAGCTGCATGCAAGGTTCGACGAATGCGCCTTGCAGATGGAAGAAAGGGAGGCGCGGAGCCGCGCGGATATTCTACTTGCGGACTTTATCAGAAACAACTACCGGCATGAAAAATTATTCCACACGCATAATCATCCGACCAACGCTTTGTTCGCCGAAATTCTCCGGCAGTTGATTCGTTTGACATCTTTGCCTGTCAGGCTGAGCGGGTTGAAAAAATTGAAAGAACTCGACGTAATCCGTTCTCCGGTATCACCCTACGACGTCACCGTGCACGGATATGCTTTTGGATCTTCATCCGACTGGCTGGAAAAAGGAAAGAAATTGGTTTCACTCATCCTGCGGGAGAAAAGATTATCATGATCATCACAGACAAGTTCGTTTTTATCCATTTCCCGAAAACCGGCGGTCTGTTTGCCACGGACATGTTGGAGAAGGTTCATCAAAAGAAATCGCTGAGGCATTTTTTTACCGGGTCGCCCTTGTATCAGAATCTTCTGCATCCCAATGTCAAAAAGATATACGGCGCCAACGTCTACAGGCCCCATGGCACCTATGACCAGATCCCCGAAGAACATCGCCGCAAAGTCATCGTCAGCAGTATTCGTAATCCCTTTGACCGTTATGTGTCCACATATGAATTTCGTGTTTGGACAAAGCGCAACCCTGCGGAGATGGAAAATATTCTGCGGGCATACCCCGCCTTTCCCGACCTGACCTTTGAACAGTATGTGAAATTCGCGAATGTGTTTGATATCAGCAACAGAACCTACAGCTCGCTTTTGAAGCTGGATATCGGGCTTGTCACCTACATGTTCATTCAGTTCTTTTTTAAGGACCCCGGTCGCGTCATTGAAAATCTGAGTGAAGACTACCTCCGGTCCGATGCGTACAAAGATGATATGGCCTGCGTCACCTTCCTGCACTCGGAAAATCTCAATGGTGAACTGTGCGACTTTCTTCGGTCACTGCATTACAGAGAGAAAGACATCACTTTCATTCTGAACGCCGAGCGAAAAAACGTGACCAAAGAACGCAAAGCAAAGAAATGGAAAGACTATTACAGCAAAGAGCTCTTCGATTTCGTTCAATTCAAAGAGCGCTTTATTCTCAGGTTGTTTCCTGAATATAACGAAAGTTACTGAGCCGGTTTTTATGGGAAAAAAGATGATCATTATTTCAGGCATGCATCGCAGCGGCACGTCCGCCGTTGCCGGCGCCCTGTCGCTGTTAGGGATCGATTTCGGACGGCATCTGATGCCGGCCGCGTTTGACAATGAAAAAGGCTATTTTGAAAATCTGGACGTTTACAATGTCAACGAAACCATTCTGTCTTCGCTGGGGTCTTCGTGGGACAGCGTATTAACGCTGCCGCCCGAGTGGTGGCGGTCAGGCGAGCTTGCCGTCTATAAACAGCACATCCGGGAGATTATCCTGCGGGAATTCGACGCAGGCGACGTTTTCGCCGTCAAAGATCCCCGCTTGAGCCGGCTATTTCCATTATGGCAGGAGGTTCTGGACGACCTTCAGATGGATTATCGCTTTATTCTTCCGGTTCGACATCCGCTGGAAGTCGCCCTGTCGCTGGTTAAAAGAAATAATTTCACTGTGGAAAAAGGCGCGCTGCTCTGGACGGTATATAACCTTGAGGCGGAACGCCACACGCGGGCGCATCAAAGAATTGTCGTATCCTACGATAAGTTTCTGGAACGGCCGGAGCGTTTTATTCAGGTTCTTGCCGAAGAATTCGGCCTCGATCACGCCGGGAGCGGCCGGGCGGAACTTCCTGAGATTCGCGAGTTTCTTGAACCGGCCCTGAGGCATCACCGGGTGCAAGCGGGAACCGAAGATTTTCGGATACCGGCTTTCGTATTGACATTGCACCGGCATCTGGCGGATTTGTCCACCGACGCAGGCGGGACACCGTCCGCCATCCGCGCCATTGATAAAACGGCCGCCGAATTCGCCCGCCTGTTCAATTTCTTTAATGCTTCCTGTTTGTCGCAGAATCCGGATCTGAAGTATGGAATGGAAATCGATCGGCAGAAAGAAGACGAAACCTGCCGCCCGGCGGATGAACGGCTTCTGCTTTCCGAAACGGAAACTCGGATCAGGGTCGCGTCAAAAAGCCGGAGGTCGGCTGTGCCGCTCAGTTCGGCCAAAGCGTGGTTATCAAAGTTGATGAAAACATCAGGAGAACGGTGATCATGAAGAAATTTCTGATTACGGGTTTTTCGGGATTTGTCAGCCGCCATTTTGTCGAATACCTCGAAAGCAATGAAATCGAGGCCGTTGTTCGGGGGGTTGACATTTTTCAGCCGGATCTTCAGCAGAAGGATTTCAAACATGTGCAATTTGATTTTAATAAGATCGATCTCCTTGAAAAAAGCGATGTTGAGAAGGTTCTTTCAGAATTTCAGCCGCATTACATTTTGCATCTGGCCTCTTTCAGCAGCGTTGCGTTCAGTTGGAAAGAGCCGAACGTCAGCTTCCAGAACAACACAAATATATTTTTGAATTTGCTGGAAGCCGTAAGAAAATTGAATCTTGTGACACGCATCCTTTCCGTCGGTTCGTCCGATGAATACGGGAACGTAAAGCAAACAGATTTACCCTTGACGGAGGATCATCCGCTGGCGCCGGTGAGTCCCTATGCCGTAGCCCGGGTGTCTCAGGAGATGCTGTCCAAAATATATGCGAAAGGCTACGGCCTGGACATTATCATGACGCGGTCGTTCAATCACATCGGTCCGTTCCAGAAAGATGTTTTTGTCCTGCCGTCGTTTGTCAGGCAGATGGTTGAAATGAAGAATAACGGATGCGGTCCCCATCAGTTAATGACGGGAGACATCACGATTATCCGGGATTTTATCGATGTCCGGGATGTTGCCGCCGCTTACTATCAATTGCTGACATCGGGAGAAAAAGGCCAGGTCTACAATGTTTGCAGCGGAAGAGGATGGTCGCTGAAAGAGACGATCGACAAAATCAGTGCAAAACTGGAGATAGAGGTCCAGGTTATTCCCGACAACGCTCTGTTTCGTCCGGACGATAACAGAGCTATTATCGGCTCCAATGAAAAAATAAGACACGCCGTCAACTGGATGCCGCAATATTCCCTCGACGATTCGCTGAATCAAATGATCGCGTACTGGCGGCGGCAAATCAAAAAGTCATAATCCTTCATAAAATTTATTTTCGGTGAATCATGATTTTGAGACATTTGCATAACTACGAAATGTCCACAATATGGTCATTCCCGCGCAGGCGGGAATCCAGGCTTTTCAATTGTTTCTGGATTCCCGCCTGTGCGGGAATGACGGAAATAGTTATTTTTCAAAGGTCTCGGATTTACAAATGAACGGCATGCAGCAGATAGTCTGGCCCAGGGTGGCGGTGGTGATCATCAACTGGAACGGCGGAAAGTTTATTCGGCGCTGTCTGTCTGCGCTCTCTGAACAAACCGTAACGCCCCATGACATTATTGTGCTGGACAACGCGAGTTCCGATCAGTCTCAGGAAATCGTACGGGACTTTCCGTCGGTGCGCCTGCTGGCGCAAAAAGAAAATATCGGATTTGCGGGGGGGAACAATCTGGCCGTTTCCGCGGCTTTGCCGGATTCGGAATGGATTGTTTTGTTAAATCCCGATGCTTTTCCCACGAAACAATGGCTGGAAAAATTGTTATTGGCGGCTTTCGATCATCCTGATTGCGCCATGTTCGGCAGCAGGCTGGTGGCTGCCATTGACCCGAAGGTCATCGACGGCGAAGGAGACGTTTATCACATCAGCGGATTGGCCTGGCGGGAGAGGCATGGCCACACGGCTTCAGATTTGAACAATGAAATCAAAGAAATATTTTCTCCCTGTGCGGCGGCGGCGATGTATCGAAAAAGCGCGTTTCTTTCTGTTGGCGGCTTTGATGAAGATTATTTCTGTTACATGGAGGATATCGATCTGGGATTCCGGCTGAGGTTACACGGATACCGCTGTTTCTATGTACCTGAATCGGTTGTTCTTCATATGGGGTATGCTACGACTGGAAATTCGCACAGTGATTTTTCCGTCTACTACGGCCACCGGAATCTGGTCTGGACCTATGTAAAAAATATGCCCGGCATTTTATTGTGGTTGCTCCTGCCGTTCCACCTGGCTCTTAATTTCATCACTCTCATTTACTTCGGGCTGAAAGGGCAGGGCAGAATCATTTTGCGGGCCAAATGGGACGCCCTTTGCGGTGTTCCCCGCATGTGGAAGAAACGGCGCGCCATTCAACAGAACCGCAAAGTCGCCGTAAACCATATCTGGCGGTTGCTGAATAAGCGATTGATACCCAGCCGAAACGTCTTACGCCTCGATGCAAGGCGAAACAATCTTGTATAACCACCGGCCGATATTCAAAAACGGTTTTAAGAAATCGGATGTTCAATGAAAAGACTTTTTGATCTATTGCTGTCATTTTGCCTGGCTGTGATTGCCTCCATTCCCATCTTGTTTATTGCAATACTGGTTAAACTGACATCCCGGGGGCCCGCTTTATACTGGTCGGAACGCGTGGGTGCGGACAACAGACTTTTTAAAATGCCGAAGTTTCGCACCATGCAAACCAATACACCTGAAGTGGCCACACATCTGATGGCTGATCCGGATTGTTATTTAACTCCGGTCGGGAAAGTACTCAGGACATTGAGTCTTGATGAATTGCCTCAGTTGTGGAGTGTGATCAAGGGAGATATGAGCTTTGTGGGGCCTCGTCCCGCCTTATATAACCAGGATGATCTTATTCAGTTGAGAACACAAAAAGGAATTTCCCGCATCCTTCCGGGCATCACCGGCTGGGCGCAGATCAACGGCCGTGATGAACTGCCGATTCCTCTGAAAGTCAGTTTCGATGAATACTATCTTAAAAACCAATCTTTCCTTTTCGATTTGAAAATTCTGTGCCTGACGGTTTTAAAGGTCATCCGGCGGGAAGGCGTCAGCCATTAGTGGAGTGCGCCGTCACTTCTTTGAGCAGGTTGAGGATGTGATATGTTAGAGCAAAGGGTTGAAACCCCTTGCTCCAGGCCCCTTGCTCTATATTGATTTACGGTCATTACGGTCATGCAACACCCTTCTTCTTTTCTCTTGACTTAAGTTTTTAACTTCAATATTAATCAGTGCGTTCATTATGTGAACACATACGAATGCGGCATCTCAAATTTTTGAAATTAAGAAAATGGCGGAATACGAAAAACTGGAAGAAGAAATCCGCCGGTTGAAACACGAAGTGATAACGGAGAATATTCCGAGACCTTTGAAAAATGCCTTTTCTTCGTCATTCCCGCGCAGGCGGGAATCTAGGAAGCAATTGATAATACTGGATTCCCGCCTGCGTACCCTGAAGGGCACAAGCGGGAAAGACAATATTGTTGGTTTTATGTAGTTATGCAAAGCTCTCATTCCGAAGATTTTTTAGCGTTTGCAAAATATTTGAATACTATGTCGGCCCTGGGGATTCATGATCCTGTAATCCAGAGGGCCGAGCTGCAGGAAGGAAGATCCGCATGCTGATGCGACAGTCCCTGTTTCAAAGAGAATTTCTCTCGCTTCTCGAACACTTCAATATATGGTTTACGCTCGGCCTGTATGATATCAAACAGCGTTACCGGCGCTCGCTCATTGGTCCTCTGTGGATTACCTTGAGCACCGGCGTGATGGTCGGCAGCGTCGGGCTGATGTTCTCCGTCATTTTCAAGTCGTCAATCAATGAGTTTTTGCCGTATTTTGCCGTCGGACAGGTGTTGTGGCTGTTTGTGTCCACCCAGTTGAACGATGCCTGCACGACATTCGTCACCTACCAATCCATCATCAAGCAGATGTCCCTGCCGCTCCTGGTTCATGTGATGCGCAAATTATGGGATAATTTAATTTTGTTTGCGCATAATTTTCTGATTGTGGTTTTCGTGCTTATTCTTTTTCGCGTTAAAATATCGTGGATGATGCTGCTGGCAATTCCCGCCTTCTGCCTGGTCATCCTGGTCCTGCTCATGGTCTCGCTTCTTTTGGCCATTGTCTGCACGAGATTCCGCGATATCACCCAGGTTGTGGGCGTTTTCATACAGTTGAGTTATTTCTTTACGCCGATTTTCTGGATGAAAAAAGCGCTGCCGGGAAAATATTCCTGGGTGTCCGACCTGAATCCTTTTTATCATATGATTGAAATTGTCCGGGCACCGCTTTTGGGACAATCTCAGGCTGGAATTCATTGGATTCACCTGCTGATTTATCTGATCATAACGGGGCTCGCGGTGATGTACTTTCTGAAACTCTTCCGGCATCGGGTCGCCTACTGGCTATAGGTGTTAAACATGGCAAGAATCACTGCAGACAAATTGGTAATCGATTACCCCATATTCGATTCCTCCAGCCGGTCGCTTAAAAAGACCCTGGTCAGAGCGGCTACCGGCGGCCGCATTGCAAAAGATTCGCATGGCATCACAATTCGCGCCATCGACGGCGTTTCTTTTTCAATTGATCATGGGGACAAAGTCGGGTTGATGGGGCACAACGGGGCCGGCAAATCGACGCTGCTTCGCGCGATTGCAGGCGTATACGCTCCCACTTCCGGCACTCTGCAAACCAGGGGCTCCATTGTATCGCTTTTGGATTTATCGCTAGGGATGGACGCTGAATTTTCGGGATATGATAACATCCTGATCCGCTGCATCCTGATGGGAATTCCCAAACTGGCGGTAAAAAAGAAAATAGACGATATTATAGAATTTTCGGAACTCGGAGATTATATTAAAATGCCCATGCGGACCTATTCATCCGGCATGCATCTGCGCCTGGCCTTCTCCGTTTGCACGGCTTTTCCGGCGGACATCGTTCTCATGGATGAGTGGCTTGCCGTAGGCGACAAGAACTTCAGCAAGAAAGCGGAAGATCGGCTGATCGAGTTTATTAAAAAATCATCCATTCTGGTTTTGGCTTCGCACTCCGCGGAGCAGGTTAAAAAAATCTGTAACCGGCTGCTGATGATGGATCACGGAAGTATCTCGGAAGCTCCCATCGGCAGCCTCTAATCCGCATGCGGCGCATCTGCTGCGAGACTCTTAAGAGCATGAATCATCAGATCATTGCCGTTGTCGTAACCTATAAACCCGATCCGGATGTCCTGATGGCTCTTCTGCGTGCCGTCGCCCCGCAGGTCGGGGCTGTGGTAATTGTCGACAACGGCTCAAAAATTGATTTCGCCTTTTTGAATTTTGTACAACCGGCCGGTCCTCCTATAACGCTGATCCGCCTGGCTGAAAATAAAGGGATTGCTGCCGCCCAAAATGTGGGGATTGCCGAAGCCGCCCGCAGAAACGCCGAATACGTTTTGCTGCTGGATCATGACAGCGTTCCGGCGCCGGATATGGTGGAGAAGTTGCTCCTGGCTTGCCGGGAGTTGACGCTTGCCGGGAAAAAGATTGCCGCGGCAGGACCCAGTTACCGGATTCCAAATACAAATTGTTCTTCCTATTTTGTAAGATTCGGAATGTTGAGATTCAAAAAAATTTACAGCCGGGACTGCGCGGCAGGACAGTATATTCCGGCTGATTTTCTGATATCATCGGGCTGCCTGATTCCGCTTTCCGCGTTGAAGGATATCGGCCTGATGGATGAAACCCTTTTTATTGACCATGTCGATACCGATTGGTTTCTTCGGGCGAAAGCAAAGAAATACTTATTTGTCGGCGTAACCGGCGCAAGCATGAATCATTGCCTCGGAGATTCATTGTTTACTTTCGGCTTCCGCAAACAAAGAGCGCTGCCGGTTCATCATCCGCTGCGATTCTACTATATTTACCGGAACAGTTTGCTTTTATATGCAAGGCCGTATGCCTCTAAAAAATGGATCATAAACGATCTGGTCCGTCTGGGATTAATGTTTATTTTTTTCACGACCATCACTCCGCCCCGATTGCAATATCTGAAAATGATCGGCAAAGGCATCTTTGACGGGCTCAGAGGCGTCTGCGGGAGATATCCGGCATAGATTGCAAATCTGAATGGTTACCCTCCTCAAAAAGAAAATAAAAGACCTTTCCGGAACGATGCCGTCCGTCAAACGGACATTCAGCTTTCTGAAAGATTTTAAGCGGTATGATCTTAAGACGGCGATTCATAGGGAGCTCAGTCGCAGCGCTCATATGGGGCCCGTCTATGATGAGCGTCTTTACCGGCGCCATAAAATGCTGAATCCCGCCGGCTACCCTGCTGCGCTGAAAAAATGGTACAGACAGACCACCGGCAAAACATTGAATCTCGACTCGCCCCGTACGTTCAACGAAAAAATCCAGTGGCTGAAATTATACGACAACACGCCGCATAAGACCCGGCTGGCGGATAAATATCAGGTACGGAACTGGGTGAAAGAAAAAGTCGGTTCCCAATATCTTACGGAACTTTTGGGCGTGTGGGACAGGTTTGACGATATTGACTTTGACCGGCTCCCGGAGAAGTTTGTTTTAAAGGCCAGTCATGGCTGCGGATGGAATATTATCGTTGACGACAAGCGAAATTTTGACAGGGCGGATGCAAAGCGAAAATTCGATCAATGGCTCGATACGAATTATGCGTTTGTGTTCGGCTTCGAACTTCAATACAAAGACATTCACCCCAGAATCATTGCCGAAGCTTATCTGGAGAATTCCGGCCGCGACCTCTACGATTATAAAATCTGGTGTTTTTCCGGCCGCGCCGAATATATTATGTTCCTGGCCGAGCGGCAGACTCAGTTGAAAATGGCATTTTATGACCGGCTGTGGAACCT
Organism: Smithellaceae bacterium; assembly: GCA_963682105.1. Lineage (GTDB taxonomy): Bacteria > Desulfobacterota > Syntrophia > Syntrophales > Smithellaceae > UBA8904. The sequence goes on along the minus strand of OY821638.1, from coordinate 2,490,289 downwards.
GCTTCCCGTTGTGTATCTTCCAACCCGTTATGACAAGCCGGTGGCCAGACCGGATAATCTTGGCGAGATGCTTCATATTGCGGAAGTTCTGTCGAAAGATTTAGCGCATGTCCGCGTGGATTTTTTTCGCCTGGATGACGGGACATTGAAATTCGGCGAGATGACCTTCACGAGCGCGTCAGGCACATGCGCCTGGATGCCGCCTGAATATAATGAAATACTTGGGCGGCTCATCGACATCGATCAGTTAAAAAAGGCTTCTGAACCATGACCTGGAAACGCCTCAGCGATATTCGGAATATATGCGTTCACACGGGCGCCCGTTTGTATTCTGCCGTCCGAGGGGCACATCCGGCATCCGTTGCGGAAAGCAAACTGACGCCCAGAAAGATTCGAAACTTCAACGCGCCACTGGTGGAGCACTGCAATCTGAAATGCCGGGGCTGCGATCATTTTGCCCCTCTGGCGAAGCCGGTCTTTGCCGATCTGAATATTTTTGAAAGAGATTTTGCCAGGCTTTCCGAACTGCTCGATGACGATGTCGAGAGAATCGGTCTGATGGGCGGGGAACCGCTGCTGCATCCGCAGGCGGCCTGTTTTTTCCCCATTGCCAGAAAATATTTTCCGAAAACGCGCATTCGCATGGTCTCGAACGGCGTTCTGCTTCTGAAACAAAAGGACGACTTCTGGAAGGCTTGCGCGGACAATAACATTATCGTGGAAGTCACGAAATATCCCATCCGTCTGAATTATAATAAAATGAAGGAAGTCTGCGCCACGCAGGGCGTCACTTTCGAGTTTCGGGAAAATACGGGGGCCGTGGAGAAGAAATCGTATCATATTCCTCTGGATCTGCAAGGCAGGCAAAACGAGAGCAAAAATTTTCAAAAATGTTTTCACGCCAATGTGACCATTAGCCTGAAAGAGGGCAGGCTGTATACCTGCACAGCCGTTCCCAATATCCGACACTTCAACGAGTTCTTTCACCTGAATCTGCCGGCGACCGATCAGGATTCGATCGATATCCACAAAGCAAAAAGCGCCCGGGAGATTTTCGAGTTTTTGTGTCAACCGATTCCCTTCTGCAGGTTTTGTCTGGTTGAGAAAAGAACATTCGGCCATCCGTGGCGGCGGTCCCGCAAAGACATCAAGGAATGGACGTTATAAGATGACGCCTCGTTTTGCCGATCCTCGCTTGCGCAAACTGATCATGACGCTTCTGGTGCGCAACGAAGAAGACATCGTCCGGTATAATATCGATTTTCACCTGAAACACGGAGTGGATTTTATCATTGCCACGGACAACGGATCGACGGACGGCACGGTTGCTGTTTTGAGAGAGTATGAACAAAAAGGGCTGCTTCATTTGATTGAGGAGCCCTCTCGCGATCATCATCAGGCCGCGTGGAACAACTGTATGACGCAAGTCGCCAGGGACAAGTACGGCGCGGAGGCCATCTTTCACTGCGATGCCGATGAATTCTGGCATCCCAGGTCCGGCAATCTCAAAGACGAGATATTCGAAAGACCGGAAGACATCTTGAAAGTGGAGATGATCAATATACTTCTCACGGATCAGGGCGGCGCCGAGTCTTTTCCGGCGGACACGCGTTATGCCGTAGTCAACCCCGTGGCGGCTTCAGACTATCGGGAAGAAACGAAACATCAAAATATTTATTATTTCAAATATCCGCAAAAGGTCATGTTCAAGGCGGATAAAAAACTGTTTCTGGTGATTCAGGGCAATCACGAGGTGGCGAATAAGGATGATGCCGTTAAAGAAGGCGTTTCTTACAATACGGTCATCTACCACTACCCGGTCCGCAACAGGGCACGCTTTTTTGAAAAGACGGTTTTTGGCGGCGCCGCTTATGAAAACTCGAAAATCCATCTGCAGGATGACGGTTTTCATAAACGGCGCTGGTATGCCGCATATAAAGACGGCCGTCTTGATGATGAATACCGCAAACTTCTTCTGCACCGTGAAAACATAGCGGACTTCCTTACGGAGGGGTTCATTGAAGAGAAGGATTTTGATGAAATCATCCTCGGGAAGGCAAATCATCAGAACAGATGGATACATCATTATCGCCTCTTCGAATATGAAACCATTTTCGATGACCTGCACTCTCCCTGGGCGGGGCATAAATATTTTGCCTATGACCTGGTCCGGAAGATCAAACCTCAAATTGTCGTTGATTTAAAAACCGATAACGGATCATCCTTTCTTTCATTTTGCCAGGCGGTAAAAGATGGCCGCTTTGATGCCCGTCTTTATTGCATCGATGCCGGGACGGGATATGACTCGGTGGATGTCACAGCGCTTGAAAATATTAAGGCCGCCAGGGATCAATATTACCGGGGTTTAAACATCGATATCCTGGAAAAGACCTCGGAGGAAGCAGTTCTGCATTTTCAGGACGGCTCCATTGACCTCTTGAATGCGGATGGATTTTACACGTTCGAGGACATCAGGCGTCACATTGGTTTATGGCTGCCCAAAGTAAAACCGGACGGGATGATTCTGATCCACGACGTCTTCACAAAAAATAATGACAGCCGGATTTATCAATACTGGGAAGAGCTGAAAATAAAATATCGCACCATTGAGTTTCATCACTCATACGGCCTGGGCGTCATATATCTGTCCGAAAAAGTTCATCAGGATTTCATGCGCCGGGAAAGAGACTGGCAGATGGAGTATGCGTCACGTGCCTTCGACCGGCAATGTGAAGCCCTGCGGGCGCCGCTGGAATATTTTCGAAATAACCTGCTGGCGGATTTTAAAAATAAAATGGCGGAGCGGGATCACGCGCTCGCGCTGATCGATGAAATGAAAGCCAGCAAATCCTGGAGACTGACAGCACCTCTCCGATCCATGAATCATGTTTTACGCCACAAAATCTATTCTGCAAAACACTGGATGAAAACCAAATGAATCAATCTGTATCCTCTGATCTTCTGCCTGTTTCCGTTATCATCGTCAACTACAATGCGGGCGAATTACTGTCGGATTGTGTGGGGTGTGTGCTCAATCATGTCCGGCAGGTTATTGTCGTGGATAACGCGTCATCCGACGCCAGTCTGGAAATGCTGTCAGAAAAAAATGCTCTGGTGGATCATTTGCAAATCATCCGCCTTCATCGAAATCTCGGTTATGCTGCGGGATGCAACATCGGTCTGGCTGAGGCGACCCAGCCGTATGTGCTCTTTCTGAATCCGGACTGTCTGCTTGACGCCGGATCGCTTCGCTACATGCTGACGGTGCTTACGCTGAATGAAAAAAACGGGATGGTGGGCGCAAAAATGATCAATCCCGACGGGACGGAACAAAGGGGTTCGCGCCGCGCCATTCCGACACCCTGGCGCAGTTTTGTTTATGCCTTCGGTCTGAATCGTTTTGCGGAACGATGGCCGCGGTTGTTTGCCGATTTCAATCAGAACGGACAGCAACTTCCGGATGCGCCTATTGAAGTGGAAGCCATTTCCGGCGCGCTCATGCTGATGAAAAGAGAGGCCATAGACGATGTCGGATGCTGGGATGAAAAATATTTTCTCCACTGCGAGGATCTGGACATGTGCATGCGCTTCCGGCAGAAAGGATGGAAGATTGTTTTTGTACCCGACACCTCCATTGTTCACTATCAGGGGACGTGCAGCGCCTCATCCTATTTGTTGGTCGAATGGCATAAACACAGAAGCATGAATGTCTTTTATAAAAAGTTTTTCCGCCATCAGTATCCCGGTCTTTTGATGTGGATGGTGAAAGCGGGGGTCTGGTTTCGTTTCGGCGTTTTGAGCGCCCTGCATGGGCTCCGCCGTGTCAAGAAAGGTCTGTCCTTTTGAGCGAAAAGTCTTTGTGTGTGGGAGTTCTCGGAGCGACCAGTCTTGTGGGACGCGCTCTGCTGCCCGTGCTCGCCGGTGCAAACCGGGATGTAGTCGCATATTCCCGCAAAGCCCATCCGTCATCGAGCCTGCTGAATGTGCAATGGAGGACCCTTCCGCAGGCGGGTGCATGCGATCAAGGCGGTCTGCGTCCGGCGACCGACAACATCCCTGACTGGATTTGCGCCGCTCCCATCTGGGTATTGCCGGATTATTTCCCCATGCTTGAAGAACACGGTGCTAAGCGTGTTGTGGCGTTGTCTTCCACCAGCCGTTTTACGAAAATCGCTTCAGCGTCCGATGAAGAGAAGGTGACCGCCTTTAAATTGAGCGATGCTGAAACCCGTCTGGAACAATGGGCCGAACAGCGGGGGATCAACTGGATCGTTCTACGCCCGACTCTGATTTACGGATTCGGTCAGGATAAAAACATTTCCGAACTTGTGCCGCTTATTCGCCGCTTCCGCTTCTTTCCCCTGGCAGGGGAGTCAAAAGGACTGCGCCAGCCCGTGCATGCCGATGATGTTGCGGCAGCCTGTCTTGCGGCTCTGGAGAAAGCGGATGTCGCCAACCGTGCCTACAATCTTTCCGGCGGAGAAACGCTGCCCTATCGGGAAATGATATCAACAATTTTTACATCGCTTGGCCTGCGCCCCAGGCTGCTTGTCGTTCCACTGAAACTGCTCTATGTGTTGCAAACCTTTCTTCGTTTATTTCCACGGTATCAGCGATGGAACACGGCGATGGTTGCCCGGATGAACACCGACCTGGTGTTTGATCACTCCGACGCAGAGCGGGATCTGAATTTTACTCCCAGGAAATTCCAACTGACGTCACAGGATTTACCCCAAAAAATAACTAAAAACCCCGATTTTCCCCCCTCTGGGACTGAGTCGTAAATGATCTTTATGTCCTCCGCTGGAGACTGTGTCGCAATTACTTTTATTGTCATTCCGGGCAAGCGGAGCGCGACCCGGAATCCAGGAATATTAATAATCTCTGGATTCCCGCCTGCGTACCCTGAAGGGCACAAGCGGGAATGACGATTTTAGGCTATTGCGACACAGTCTCCTGGCGGAGGTGTCACGAAGTGACGGAGGTGGACTAAGAGGCGTCAATGTGTCACTCATGAGACCTTTGTCTAACTACATAAAACCAACTATATTGTCATTCCCGCGCAGGCGGGAATCCAGTATTTTCAATCAATTCCCATATTCCTGCCCGCGTACCCTGAATGGCGCAAGCGGGACCGACAGAGACAAGAGATTTTTCAAATGTTTTCCTTGACATAAGTTTACAATTTCAATATTAACGAATATGTTCATGGTGTGAACACATATGAATACAACAGCCCAAAAGAAGTCAAAAACAGAAAATGAAGAAGTTTTAATGCTGCTTCGGGAAATTGGAGCAAATCCCCGGATTACACAGCGGGAACTCTCGGCGCGTATGGGACTTAGCCTTGGCAAAATAAATTTCCTGATCAATGCCCTTGTGAAAAAGGGCCTGATCAAGGCAAAGAATTTTAAAAATTCCCGCAATAAAATAGCCTATTTATACTGCCTGACCCCGCGCGGCATCGAGGAAAAAGCAAAGATCACTTACCGGTTTCTGAAGATCAAAATGGCGGACTACGAAAAACTCGAAGAAGAAATCCGTCAGTTGAAGCAAGAAGTTATCACCGAGAACATGCCGAAGATTTTTTGACGTTTGTACGAAAGCAAAGCGTATTTTTCAGCCCTGTGGATTCATGATTCTGTAATCCAGAGGGCGGAGCTGTAAAAAAAGAAAGATTGTTGCTTTGAGACCATCTCCCGTTTTGCCATTTCATCCGGTTACGGGCACGTCTTCAGAACAAGGGGTTTCAACCCCTTGTCTTGAGAGCTTTGCATAACTACATAAAACCAACAATATTGTCATTCCCGCGCAGGCGGGAATCCAGTATTATCAATTGCTTCCTAGATTCCCGCCTGCGCGGGAATGACGAAGAAAATGCATTTTTCAAAGGTCTCGTCTTACGATGTCAGATCATCCGTACAATGTTGAAATCAAAGTACTGAATATTCATAGCCGGATTCCTGGAGAGAAGAGACCTTTGAAGAACTCAATAATTCTATTGTGAATCAAAATTGGATAATTTTTTCAGAAATAATACACGGAGAGAAGATCAGAATTGCCGTCGCCCGCGACTATTTATAACTATGAAGAGTCCATTTTACCACCATCTGCGGCCCGATTTCATCCGGATACCCCAGTTTTTCTTACATGGGGTATACACCTTTATTGATTATGCAGTCTTCAATCTTCTTGACGCTCTGAAAAGATTAAACGCCAACTGCCGGAACAAGGCATTCATCGCATTCTTGGCGAGTTTTGGAAACCTTGCCCAATTTACTCTGTTGTATAAGTCATAATAAAGATATCAAATTCATGTCCGATCTTAATATCCATTCTTCAGGTTTCAAACGATATTTTGCAAATACATCATGGCTAATGGGGTACCGCGTTTTGAGTATGCTGGCAGCTTTATTTGTTGGAGTATATGTAGCCAGATATCTCGGGCCTGAACAGTTTGGATTGCTAAGTTATGCTGTGAGTTTTGTCGGCTTATTCACAGCAATAGCAACTTTGGGTATAGACAGTATATTGATACGCAATTTGTTAAAAACACCGGAGAAAAAGGCTGTTTTACTTGGCACTGCTTTCTGTCTTAAAATAATAGGTGCTTTTGTAATGTTGTTTTGTATTTTCGTTAGTCTTCCCTTTATGCGAAATGATTTTCAAACGAATATACTAATCGCGTTTATAGGATGTGCTGTAATTTTTCAGGCTTTAAATGTAATTGATTTTTACTTTCAGGCTCAAGTGAAATCGAAGTATGTTGTTTTAATACAAATTTCTCAATTAGTTATTTCTTCTGTAGTTAAAATAGTATTTGTCTTAGTATCGGCGCCGCTTTTATGGTTTGCAGGTGTTTATTTGCTCGATAGTGTCATTCTTGCATTTGGATTACTTACTCTCTATCGCGGTTTAAAGGGAAATATACAAGACTGGAAATGGGATTATACAGTTGCAAAAAAGATGCTGATAGATAGCTGGCCACTCATCTTATCCGGTATTGCAGTTTCCGTTTACTTGAAAATTGGCCAAGTCATGATTAAAGAAATGCTGGATGCTAAACAAGTTGGTCTTTATGCGGCTGCTGCCAGATTAAGTGAGGCGTGGTATTTCATTCCAGTTGCAGTCGCCGCGTCAGTCTTTCCTGCAATTATAAATGCAAAACTAAAGAGCAAAGATCTATATTATCAAAGACTACAACGCTTATATTACTTAATGGTTATAATCGCGCTGGTGATTGCTCTACCCGTAACATTCTTTTCACCGTGGATTATCAGTATATTATATGGCGATGAGTTTTTACCAGCAGCAAGTGTTTTAAGCATCCACATCTGGACGGGTGTTTTTGTTTTTATGGGCGTCGCGAGTGGAAAGTGGTTACTTGCGGAAAATTATATGAACAAGAATCTGTATCGTGCGATTTTGGGTATGATAGTAAATATTGTGGCGAATTTTACGCTCATACCGCGTTATGGCATATATGGTGCGGCTGTTTCAGCACTGATGGCGCAGGCTTCTGCAGATTTTCTATATGATATTTTTGACAAAGAAACATACCCGTCACTAAAAATGAAGATAAGAGCATTAAATCCACTCCTCTTATGCAGATTTGCCTTTGAGAATATCAGTAGTTTTACAAAAAAAAGTATTTAAATACGTATAAATTATGACGGCAGAATATGACATTCTTAATACAGGGTATCAGCAAAACCTGATTAGCCAATTTAAATTTGAATTGACTAGCTTTATTGGAAGGAACTTCATGAATAAAAAACCACCACTCACGCGGTCTATCAATTTGCTAAATATAGCGTGCGGATTAAATAAACTTGAGGGATGGGTGAACGCAGATTTTTATTGTGGAATAAAATTCTGGAAGAAGAATGCACTGTGTCCTGATTGGATGGTCGATTTACGCTATCCCTTGAATTGCAATGATAACGTCTGGGACGGTGTTTTTTCAGAGCATACACTTGAACACTTATATCCTAATCAGGTGTTGCGTCTTCTGAATGAAATTCATCGCATAATGAAAAAGGGTGCTTGGTTGAGAATTAGCGTACCGGATCTTGCTAAGTATATAGATTATTATTCTGGCCGACAAGTTGATGTGAAATTTTCGAGATGGATGACAGGGTGTGAAGCAATTCGCTGTTTGACTCAGAATTATTTACATCAATCAGTTTGGGATGTCACATTACTTACTAAATTTTTACAATTCGTCGGATTTTCCAACATTCATGAAGTTGCATATATGATGGGCACAGAACCAATGATTGTAAAAGACGATTCAAATCGTCGCTGGGAATCGCTTTATATAGAAGCTCAGAAAATCCACTGACTATTTTTTTTATATCTACATTTCATGACTGACACAAAAAGAAGGTATTTATTCTAAGAAATGAAGGACAGATTTATATCCACATCACCAGTTGCCTTATTTGTTTATAATCGTCCTGAACATACTAGACGAACCGTTGAGGCACTTCAACGAAATGAACTTGCCAATAAAAGCGATTTATTTATATTTTCCGATGCGCCAAGAATGGAAGCGGATTTGCAAAAAGTCTTTGAAGTTCGAAAATATTTAAAGATGATAAATGGTTTCAGATCAATCAATGTCTTTGAGAGGGAAAACAATTATGGTCTCGCGAATTCAATTATTGATGGTGTTTCTCGATTATGTGCTGAATTTGGTCGAGTAGTTGTTCTTGAAGATGACTTGGTTGTTTCAAGTGTTTTTCTAGAGTATATGAATTTTGCACTGAATAAATATCATTGTGAGCAGAAAGTTATGCAAATATCAGGAAACATGTTTCCGATTTTGAATAAAATAAATATGTTGGATGCCTTTTTTTGCAGAATTACAACGTCTTGGGGATGGGCAACGTGGGACAGAGCTTGGTGTAAATTTGAGCCAAATGCTCAAAAACTTGTTCAAGAGATAAAAAAAAAGAAGTTATGCCGGCAATTCGATAGCGGAGGAAATTACTTTCATATGCTGGTCAGACAGTCAAAAGGAGAGATAGACTCTTGGGCCATACGCTGGTTTGCGAGTGTTTTTTTATCTGGTGGTCTGTGTCTTCATCCATCATTGTCTTTGGTCGCCAATATAGGACATGACGGAACGGGTACTCACTGCGAAGTCAGCAAGGTATATGATGGATACATCTCACCAATTATGCCAGCTTCATTTCCTACGATTATAGAAGAGTCCATTGAAGGAAGAAAAGCATTGGAAACGTTTTTTCGTTCAATGCAAACCAGTTCCTTGCAACGATTTATTAGTCGCGCACAGTCATTTTTAAATGAATTAATCCGGATATGAAAATACTACATTTAGCAAAACAGGACAAAGGCGGGGGCGGTGGCGGTTTTGATTCAGCCTATCGGTTGCATTGCAACATGCGTTCTGCGGGGGTTGAGTCTGCAATGATTGTTTTCACCAAGCAATCCGAAGATTCGAATATTTTAAGTGTGTTGGATTATTTAACTACAGCGGATAAGGTGCGTTGGTTTCTGAAAAATTGCTGCCTTCGTGTTTACGGACGAATACATAAATCACCCTACTTTATCCTAGAAATGGGTGACTTTTTTCCGGTATGCAGGTTGTTAGCTATTCTTCCCTTTAGGCCGGATGCCATTATTGTACACTGGGTTTCAACCTTTATTACGACAAGCCTAATGCGCAGTTTAAGCCTCGCGACGGGTGCACCTCTGTACTGGTATATGGCGGATATGGCGCCCTTGACTGGCGGTTGTCACTATGCGTTTGACTGTAACGGCTATAAGTTTAAATGTGGTAATTGTCCACAGCTTCGGTATGGAAGTTCAGCATGCGATATTTCGCATCGACAATGGAAACATAAGTCTCATAATTTTCAAGGTATAAATATTACAATGGTTCCAGGCAGTTCATGGCTTGAAAGACAAACAATAGAGAGTTCGATATTTTCATCACGCCCTATAAAAAAAATTTTGCTGGGGATAGATTCCGAAACTTTCAAACCAATATCGCCAATAGTGGCAAGGAAGCTTTTAGATATACCAACTGAGAAAATAATTATATTTTTCGGAGCACACAAACTAAGTGAGAAACGCAAAGGCATTATCTATTTGCTTGATGCGCTGAATTATCTGAAAATAGCGTTGAAAGGCCAGCGGGATTTAGGTAACAAAATCTTGATTGTAACTGCTGGTTCTGAACCAAATATTGATGAGTTTATTTTTCCCTTTGAACATTTGCACATCGGATTATTACAGGGAAATGAAAAATTAGCTGCTGCTTATCAGGCAGCGGATGTCTTTGTTTGTTCATCAACAGAAGATTCTGGACCGATGATGATCAATGAGTCCATCCTTTGTGGGACGCCGGTTGTTTCATTTGATATGGGAGTTGCATCAGATTTAGTTCATACTGGTTGGACCGGATATCGAGCACGTCTCCGCGATGCAGATGATATGGCTAAAGGTCTTTATAGTTTGCTGATGATGGACGGCAATCGTATGAAAGAGATGAAGGATGAGTGCCGAATACGTGGGCTGAAATTGTGTCATCCTAAAGTGCAGGTTCAGGCATTTCTTGATATGTGTTCGGTTGTTCGATAAAAACTTTCACTGACAAGTGGTTGATCATGAAAAATATTTTAAAAAGAATGTTTCAGGCTTTTGGCTATAATGTTGTCAGATATCTTTCACCACTAGAGTTAAACTTGAACATTGATGAAAACCTTGGTTACGAGATGGAACTGGAGGCGACGGAATGTATCTGCGTAGTTAAAAATAGCACTATGCTTTCAAAGCGAAGACTTGTCACTCTCTATCAACAGGTTGCCTATTGTGAAACAGCTAATATAGAAGGTTGTTTTGTTGAATGTGGTGTATGGAAAGGTGGGGCAATAGGACTTATGGCAATGGCTAATCTTCGACGAGGTGCTACGCGGCGGCAACTGCATTTGTTTGATGCGTTTCAAGAAATATGTGAACCGGATAAAGAAGTCGATGGAAAGCGAGCGCTCAGTGAAGTTCGTGAATTTATGCGTCAGGACGGACATAATCAAGGAAATTTGCAAGCGTTAAGAGGAATCTATGATCGTTTTGGTGGACCAGGGAATTTGGAAGATAATCGCAAACTTCTGGAACAGATTATTAGATATCCTGGTAATTATATACACTATCACGTTGGGTGGTTTCAACACACACTTCCCGAAGTGCATCAAGGGATCGATAAGATTGCAATTCTACACCTCGATAGCGATTGGTATGCCTCAACAAAGATTTGCCTTGAGTATCTTTATGATAAGGTTGTGAGTGGTGGCATTGTCGTAATCGATGATTATGGAACATATGACGGATGTAGGGTGGCTGTTGATAATTTTTTTAAGTTTAAGCAAATCCAAGTATATCTTGCTCCGGTCGATAGGGACTGTCGCTTTTTTATAAAGCGCTAGCTATCATGAAAGATTATTATACGGAACTAGAATGGGATTCTGAGCTTTTCGGTTTTAAAGTTGCGCAGATCCTTGAGAGTGGTATCGACGATTCCAGCTTGTCAATAATTTTAAAAGAACTAAAAGGAAATAATTATCGGTTGATATACTGGCAGATTCCTTATGATGATTATAATGATATGTGTCTGGCGAACAAGTATGGTGGATTTCTGGCCGATGAAAGAATTACATACGCTAAAAAATTAGAGTCAGGGATCGTAAAAAAAGTGAACATGTATTATGATGCATCATTATACCAATACTTGGAGCCTGCGCCTACATTAATAGATCTTGCTTTGGCGAGTGGTGAATATTCACGTTATAAGCGAGATCCTCTTTTCCCGAAACATTTATTTGAAAAGCTATACAAATACTGGATTGTTCGATCTATCCATAAGGAAATAGCCAAAGATACATTGGTAGTAAAAGATAAGGGAGATATTTTGGGCATGATTACTCTTGGGACAGATAATCAGATGGGAAATATTGGTTTGCTAGCAGTTGCAAAGGAATATAGGAGGAAGGGGATTGGTAAGCTTTTAGTAGAAAAGGCTAATCATTATTTTGTTCAAAAGGGATGTTCCGCAGTTAAAGTTAATACACAAAGCTTAAACATTGCGGCATGCACATTGTATGAATCCTGTGATTTCGTTATTGAAAAACGAAATGTATTTTTTCATTTCTGGCTATAATAATGGCAATACCATTTAATAAACCGTTTTTAACCGGTAAAGAAACTGAATATATTCGGGATGCCGTGACATCAGGGAAAATATCCGGAGATGGTGTTTTTACAAAAAAATGCCATGATTATTTTGAAAATGTGTATGGCTTTAAAAAAGTACTGTTGACTACTTCATGTACAGATGCTCTCGAGATGGCGGCTATACTGTGTGACATTAAACCTGGCGATGAAGTTATAGCACCCAGTTTTACATTTGTTTCTACGGTCAATGCTTTTGTATTGCGTGGAGCTACTATCATTTTTGCAGACAGTGGAAAATCTATGCCTAATATTGACACAGACTCAATATCTCAATTAATTACTCCGCAAACAAAAGCTATTATTCCTGTGCACTATGCCGGTATAGCCTGTGATATGGATGCAATACTGCAAATAGCTAATAAACATCATTGTTTTGTCGTTGAAGATGCAGCACAAGCCATAGATTCTTTTTATATGGACCGGCCGCTTGGCTCGATTGGTAATTTGGGGACGTTTTCTTTTCATGAAACAAAAAATGTCATTGCCGGAGAAGGTGGTCTACTCGCCATTAATGATGAACGTTTAATGAGGCGTGCGGAAATTATACGAGAGAAGGGTACCAATCGCTCTGCTTTCTTTCGCGGCGAAATCGATAAATATGGATGGGTGGATATTGGTTCTTCATTTTTGCCGTCTGATATTATCGCTGCTTTTCTTTACGCACAACTTGAAAATATCCAAATGATTCAAGGGCGCCGCAAACAAATATGGGATTTGTATTATAAACTCCTTCAACCTCTGACAGTGGAGGGCTTTATTGAATTGCCAATGATTCCATCGTACGCAACAAATAATTATCATATGTTTTATATTGTTTGCAGTAATTTAGCTGAAAGGACGGCACTGATTGAGCATCTGAAACGGTCAGACATCATGGCACCGTTTCACTATCTTCCATTACACAAATCGCCATTCTACTGCGACAGACATGATGGACGTTTTCTGTTAAATGCTGAGAAATTTTCTGATTGCTTGGTACGCTTGCCATTTTATTATGAATTGACCACTGCGAATATAGAATATATAGTTGATGTTATAAGTAAATTCTTTTTGAAAGATAAAACATAATGAAAAAAATAATCAAACAATTTCTGCATGCATTTGGTTTTGATATAATACGCTACAATGCAGCTCGTTCCAATGCCGCACAATTGAATAGAATTATGTCTGAACATCATATCAATTTAGTTCTAGACATTGGCGCTAATACCGGACAATTTGCTTGCTATCTACGCGATATGGGTTATCGTGGCCAAATTGTTTCCTTTGAACCATTGACATCCGCGCGTGATAATTTAATTCTTAACAGCAAGAGGGATCCTCTTTGGGATATTGCACCGCAAGCCGCAATCGGCAGCACAAACGGTGAAACGACCATTTATATATCTGGTAATTCTGTGAGTAGTTCTATCCTAAATATGTTAGCTGTACATGCTGTTGCAGCGCCAGATTCAGTTTATATTGGCAAGGAAATAGTACCATTAAGGCGACTAGATAGTCTTGCGAAGATTTATGTGAGCGACGACTCAATTCTTTTTATTAAAATTGATACCCAAGGGTATGAAGATAGAGTGATTGAAGGTGCCAGTGAATTGCTTCGACAAACGGCAATGCTACAGCTAGAGCTTTCACTCGTGCCACTATACGAAGGGCAGTGTCTCTGTGACGAGATGATTGCAAATATAAATGCGCTTGGTTTTGATCTTTGGGCTATTTCACCTGTACTAACAGATGAGCACAGTGGCAGACTACTTCAGATTGATGCGACATTCTGTAAAAAACAATAATGATTGGCTATAGTCTTTAACTAAAGTTTAGGGTTCAAAATTTATTAAATAAATTGTAGATATTTCTATGCATGGCAATTATCAAGCAGGTTCGTCCTCTATTAATACCAACTTTATTAAATGCCTGATTATTTCGTTTTTTGGATTTGGTGTTGCATTTATTTTCGGTTTAAACATGCCGACATACTCATTAACGGCGCTGATTGTAGCGCTATTTTTATTAACAATACAAGGATGGCCATTTAATGTTCTGAGCATTAATTACATCTTGAAGCTTATATTGCTGAGCTATTTTGTTATATTATTTTATACCATTAGTTTTGGATATGACTATATAGCAGCTAGGTCGTTTTTTACCAACACATGTCTAATAATTGGAGCATATATTGCAGGCCGATCCATGGATATTAAATTACTACCGGGGGGTATTTATAATTTAACTGCAGTCATATTAGCGATGATTGCAGGCTTGGTTGCATTTTCTTATCTCACCGTTCGGGCTACTCTGTTTGCTTCACCTCAAGATATTCTTTATGCGCGTGAAGTTCAAAGCTTTTGGGATGCTTCGCCTCTTTCAGCAACAAATATCGGTATTTTCTACTCCTTGGGTTTATCGATCTTCCCTGCATTAATATATGTTGGCACTATAAAAACGAAGCACTTTTATCAAATTCTTTTTGCAGCATCGATTATCTTGCTAGTCACAGTGTCTATGTATGTTGGACTTCTAATGCAGAATCGGTCACCTTATGTATCTTTGGTAACGGCTTTTGTACTGTCCTTGATAATAGGAAGAAAATGTTTATTTGATATTGTTAAAAAACATGTAATTGCTGTTTTTCTGTTGATCACATTACTGATTATTTCTTCTATTTTGTTATATGGCGAAGGTGGACTTATCTGGGATATGATTGGATCGCGTTTTGATTATAAAGGTTTAGAAAGTGAAAGATATACGGCCTGGTATTATATGCTAGTCAATATGTTTGATAATCCTATGGGTGGCAAGGTTACTTACATTGGAGACCTTAATTACGTACACAACTTATGGCTTGATGTTGCATTTAAGGCAGGATTAATTCCGATGATATTTCTAATTCTATTTCACGCGCTTCATGTTAAAGACTTTTTATCAATTCTTAAATCAAGGCTTTCTCTATTTGTTAAGGCAGTTGTTGTATGCGTTGCCACTTCTTTTTTAATTTCTTTTGCAGTGGAACCAGTTTTGGAAGCATCTACTTTACTGTTTGCGGCGAGCTGCTTTTTCCTCGGCACAGTTAGTTTAATATCAGATAATATGAAGTACTTTTGATGTAATTCTTTAAATCTATATTATTTGTTAATTTAGAATATTCAATAAAGAATTAATTATAAAACAATAATTCATTTCTTGATCTATTAACCTATAAGTATATGGCTAGACCGCTTTTTTCAATAGTAACTGTTACGTTGAATGCAGGTGTTGATTTAACGGCAACAGCGAAGAGTGTGGCAGATCAAAGCATGATCGGTTATGAACACATAATAAAAGATGGCGGTTCTTTTGACAATTCACTCGCTTTATTGAAGAAGGACAATAATCAACGCATAATCATTAAACCGGATTCTGGAATTTATGAAGCAATGAATCAAGCATTAGAGTATTGTACTGGTAAATATATTCTTTTTCTCAACGCAGGTGATGTATTTGCAAGTTCAGATGTTTTATCACTTGTTGCGAATACAATAGTTTGCAGTGATATGCCTGAAGTTGTTTATACTCACATTAAAAATATGCGTCATGGAACCATGCAAGCTTATCCATCAATTCTAAGCCGTGCTTTTCTTTATCGTCGTTCATTATGTCATCAGGGCACCTATATTCGAAGAGATTGCTACGCAAAATATGGCAATTTCGATTTAATGTATCGAATTTTAGCTGACAACGAGCTTCTTTTACGATTATTGACAAACAACGCACGCACAGCGCTTTCTCCCTGTACAGGTGTTATTTATAAAGGTGAAGGCTTTTCAATGAGGGAATCAAATGCCGTTTTGGTTTTGGATGAGCTGAAAAGAATAAGAAAAAAATATTATACTAAATATGAACGGCTGTATCTTGGTGTGCTGTGGCACCTCACTATGCCGACACTGAGAATGTGGTTGATTAAAAATATTAAATCCCAACGATTTCAAAATATTTATGCGTTTGCGGCGAATATGTTTAATCAGAGTGCATTTATTAAGAATAAAATACCCGTTTGTAAAACTAGTAAAATAAATAGATTCAAGTAAAAAGGCGAGAGATGTCTCAAATTATTGTGAAAAAGCGGAGGATGATGAGATGAAAAATATTTTAGTAACAGGCGGGAAAGGTATGCTTGCTTATGCAGTCAAACAAGTAACAAAGCAACACCCATACAGTAAATATAACTTTGTATATGTAGACATGGAAGATGCTGATTTATGTGATAAGGCTCAATCCTTTGATTTATTCGATAAATACAAACCTGACGGTGTTATTCATTTAGCGGCGGATGTTGGGGGGTTATTCAAGAACATGGCGCATGGCGTTGAGATGCATGAAAATAATCTGTTAATGAACATGCACATAATGCAAAGTTGCAAAGAGTATGGTGTTCAAAAACTTGTTTCCTGTCTTTCCACCTGCATTTTCCCTGAACCATCTTTGTCATCACACATAAAATTGCCCTTGGATGAAACAATGATACATAATGGACCGCCGCATCCATCAAATCAAGGGTACGCATATGCGAAGCGAATGATTGATGTGCAGTCGCAATATTATCGGAGACAATATAATTGTAATTTTATATCACTGGCACCAACTAATATCTTTGGACCAAACGATAACTTTTCTCTGGAAAGTAGCCATGTTATTCCTTCTTTAATTCGTAAATGTCGAGCAGCTATGAAGGAAGATAGCGATTTTGTAATTTTAGGCACGGGTAAACCACTGCGTCAATTCATTTATTCTCTGGATCTTGCACAACTTTTTCTATGGGCTTTCTTTCATTATGATGAAGCAGAACCACTGATTCTGGCACCGGGTGAAGAGTATGAAATCAGCATTGGTCAGGTTGCACAATATATTGCTGATGCATTTGGTTATAAAAAACAGTTGGTATTTGATACGTCGTACTCCGACGGACAATACAAACGCACAGTAAGCAATAAAAAACTTATGAGCCGGAACCCGGACTTCATATTTACGCCGATTGATTTCGCGATCAAAGAAACTGTGGATTGGTTCAAGGCAAATTACCATACTGCAAGACTTTAATTATTCCATGAGAATTGCATATATATTCCGACATCATCCTGCTTATCCACGAAGCACAAAAGAATGTAATTCCCTGGTGCAGGCGGGACATCAAGTGACTTTCATTGGATGGGACATCCAACCTGATGTTGACATAAAACATGAAATGCATCCCGACATTAATGTGGAGCTTTTAAGATTAGCAGCAGCTCAGCGAAAGTTTGTCTTTACGAAGTGGCTGCGTTGGTACTGGCATATTATTAGGACGCTCATAAAAGGTAAATTTGATATTGTCCACTGCGTAGATGAGTATCCTGTTGTAATGATATTTTGTTTTAAGAATATTTTATTTCGTTTTTTAATCATGGATGTATACGATAGTATTATCAAACGCAAAACAAATAATTATTTAGCGAAATTAGTATTTAGAGCAGTTCGTTTTTTATCAAATGCCGTTGCAGACAGAATTATTGAAACAAGCAACGAACTGAGAGACACATTGGGACGGTTTCGAAGTAAAACTATTGTTCTCTTCAATTCGCCACCTGATCCATATGTATATATCGATGGAATCTGGCCTTCACCTGAATCGCCGCTTCGGATTGCTGCGACGGGTGCAATTGACAGTAAATCTATGGCGTTGGCTTTACTATTATCTGCTATTGATAGCATGCCGTCCGCCTCAGTTGAAGTTTTATGCTCTGGATGGCTAGTCGATGATTATGCAAAAAATGTTTTCACGAAGCATCCGGCAGTTAAATATACCTGGATTGAAACGCAGGCAGAATATTACAAACTTATTGCATTTTGTGATGTGGTGTACAATGTGCGCGTTGATGCGGACAATTCATACTATCGCTCTCTCGTTTTTCCACAGAAAGTATTTGATGCTTTGTCTACCGGTCGTCCTGTAATTGTGGCCAGCGAAAACTGGACGTCCGAATGGATCGAACGAAATAAAACCGGATGGTCGTGTTCCTATAAAGATCCGGAAGCATTACGTGATCTTTTACTGTTCATTAAAGGAAAACGCACCGAATTACCGGATTATGCGATACGTTGTCGCAGTCTCTATCTGAATCATTATACGTGGGAAATCATGGAGCAGCGCTTAATTTCACTATATGACGAACTCAATCGAATATCATCTTAAAATGAAGGGTATCGTTCGATATGTATCTGACTGTGAAGTTGTATTTACTCGCGGTTCCCATATTTGGATTAGCGATGATTGCGGAAATTCTATACGAAAATTACCAATCCTCCCCACTTCTGTATCTTCAAAATTCTTAAATTCATTTCGTCTCGTTCGGAGACTACTTCGCCGTGATGTAAGCAATATACAAGTACTATCTTCAACAAGTAAAGTGGTTATGGCGCATGATAATATTTATCGATACGACGCTGATAATGAATGGACGTATTGCTCTTCTATAGTCGGCCGAAGACCTTTGTTTCTAATGAAAACGCCTGTGAGTTGTCTTGTCTATGGCGAGTATCGTGACAATGCGGAACGTTCACCGGTATCAGTGTGGTGCAGTGTGGATGGTGGCAAAACATGGAAGCCAGTTTGGACTTTCGATAATGTTAGGCATATTCATGGGGTATTTTATGATTCATATACGGAGTCGATCTGGGTTACAACCGGCGATGATAATGAAGAATGTGGTCTCTGGATTACACGCGATAATTTTGCGAATCTGGATCTTGTTGTCGGCGGTACCCAACAGCAACGCGCCATACAATTATTATTTACAAAACGATATGTGTATTTTGGTACTGATTCGCCGCTTGAAATAAATCAGATTTGCAGATTAGATCGCCAGACCAACAAAATTGAAATATTACAATCTGTGTCAGGTTCTGTTTTTTATGGCTGCAAGGTCAATGATAATTTGTTCTTTTCTACGGCTGTTGAACCAAGCGTTGTCAATAAAAGCAGGTATGCGTGTTTGTGGGGATCACCGGACGGTTATAAATGGAAATGTCTCACTAAATATCGTAAAGACATTTGGCCGATGAAATTGTTTCAGTATGGCCAAATTATATTTCCTGCCGGCGATAATCAGACGAGAAAACTCTGGTTTACACCTTGGGCAACTGAATACGATCAGACAATTCAATGTATAGATGTTACAAAAATAGATTGGGATTAAAAGGATAAATTTGATGGATCTTTATCTTCCCAAACCAGGCGATAAACTGACTGAGCTTCTTGCCTGGCAATGGTATTCTAATATTTCTTTTGAAGTTGCCGATGGATTCTTAGACAAAGAACAACGTCTTTATATGACGTCATATTATGACGAAGCAGGCCTCTTGCGCAGGTGGCGAAGCTTTTTTTTTCGGCATCATTACGCAAAGACCTTTGCTGCGGCCCTGACTTTCCTGCTTTCTGTTCCCAAAAAACAACCGGTAATTCTGGATCTTGGCTGTGGGTCAGGCACGCAGAGTCTGGCGTTCGCATTATTTGGCGCTAAAGTTATTTCTCTTGATATGGATGATCTGGCACTTAATATTCTGCGGCGGAGAAAAGATTTCTATGAGCGGAAAACGGGCCGTACTTTGGATATTCAAATAAAGAATGCTGATGTATTTACTTTCAATTATGCAAGCATAGCACCCATTGACGGCGTATATTCGTTGTTTGCGTTTAATATGATGCAACCAAGCAAGAAACTGATTTCCCTTATTGCACCACATATGTCCAAAGAAAGTAGCATAGCGATTTTAGACGGGAATCGATCATTTTGGGCATCACGTTTTTTCTCCTGGCGGCGAAGAAATACCATGTCACCAACAGAATTGGAAAATGATTTCAGACAATATGGATATACCATTATTGATCATTATGGCGGCGTTATCTTTCCGCCACCGCTGTGGTGTTGTCTGCCATATGCATTATTAAGCAGGGTGGATGGTTGGCTTGGTTGCCGATCCTGGTTATTTCCCGTCTCCCACCAAATTTTAGCTGGACGGCGATGAATTACATTTCTCGAATTTTTCTTAATTTGCGCCACAAAAAACATTTTACATCAGTTTGGGGCATTATTCTTTTGGGCCTTATTATCCCGGCAGATTGGTCGAGTACCTCACGCGCTGCCGCGCCGGTCTATGAAGCTGATAGCAAAATAGTTATCGTAGATCAGAGTGTGGCAAAAGCAGTGATCGTGGTAACTGATGACGCGACAGATCAGGTAAAGGCAGCAGCAGATGAACTGTCTAAGTATATAAGGCTTTCTACAAACGCCGATGTTAAAATAAAGAAAATTTCTGAAATGAAAATCGATCAGGGCGATGTGAGAATTATTATTAAGACAGGTAAATTACGAAATGATGAATTAGTAAATCCCTTTGTAAACACTGATGAGTTTTCAATATCTTTCCCGGATAAAAGAACTATTACCATTAACGGAGCTACGGATTGGGGGACTGAGTTCGGAATCTACGAATTTCTTGAGCGATATGTTGGGGTGAGATGGCTCATGCCGGGGCCTGACGGTGCTTTTGTTCCGTCTACAAACAAACTGTCCGTGCCGATTCTCGATGTAAGAGGAAAACCTGCCTTCATGTCTCGCCTTTTGAGTGGCTTGAAAGGACTAGAACAATATTTGTGGGCACGGCATAACCGGATGCATGGACAGATCAAGTTCCACCACAACCTTTTTAATCTGTTCCCTCCCGCAATCTATACGAAGACTCATCCTGAGTTTTTTCCGATGATCGAGGGGAAGCGTTACCTGCCCAAAGATGGCACTGAACACGCATGGCAACCGTGCTTTTCGGCCCCGGGAATTGTTGAAGAGGCCGTAAAAAATATTTGCCATTACTTCGCAAAACACCCGGAGGAATCATCTTATTCTCTTGGTGTGAATGACAGTGGAGGTCATTGCGAATGCGATATATGTCGCGCCAAGAGCGGCGATGTGAAAAACTTCTTAGGTTTGCGGAATATGTCCGACTTGTATTTCGAGTGGGCAAACGCTGTTACTGAAGGGGTCTTGAAACAATATCCGGATAAATGGTTTGGCTGTCTGGCATATAGCGAAGTGGCGGCACCTCCGTTGAAGATAAAAGTTCATCCGCGAATTATACCTTTTATGACATATGAGCGCATGAGATGGATTATGCCAGCTTATGAGAATGAGGGGAAGAAGCTAACGGAGCAATGGTTGCGTAAAGCCTCTGTGATGGGTTGGTATGACTATATCTATGGGACGCCATATCTTGTCCCCCGTGTGTATTTTCATAAAATGGCCGACTATTACAGGTATGGTTATGAGCATGGCGTTCGCGCCATGTATGCAGAAGCTTATCCTAATGGGGGGGAAGGCCCTAAACTTCACGTTGCGATGAAGTTACAGTGGGATACTGATCACAATGTCGATAAACTGTTGAGTGACTGGTATGAGAAATGTGTAGGGGGAGAAGCGGCACCATATCTTAAAGCGTACTATGATCTTTGGGAAAGCTTCTGGACAAAAAAAGCGCCACAGTCAAAATGGTTTTCCGAAGGTGGACAATATCTGTGGTTTCATGATGCTGGATATGTTGATCTTGTCGATGAAGAAATTACAAGAAGCCGCGATTTATTGCAAATGGTTGTGTCAAAAGCAGCATCAGTCGATCAGAAAAAACGAGCCAATTTGATTTTAAGAGCATTTGAATACTATGAAGCATCCGTGCTTTCTTATAAAGAAAAAGGTAAATGTTCAGGATTGGCAGTCTTATCCATTGGACATGATTGTGACTTGTATAAAAAGATGAAAGAAAAGCGTTTTTCATTGGTCAATGAGTTTGAAAGTGATCCGGTGCTGATTCACCCCCTCCGATTTGATAAGAGGAATATTTTGCAATGGTAAGTTCATATTTCAAAGTTATGCACGTTGTCGGTGCCAGACCGAATTTTATGAAAGTTGCCCCAGTCCAACAGGCTTTAGGTCATCACGACGGCGTTTTGCAAATCGTCGTTCACACAGGGCAGCACTATGACGTCAATATGTCCGATATCTTTTTTCAGCAGTTGGGTATTCCAATACCCGATGTTAATCTGGAAGTTGGTTCAGGTACTCATGCGGCACAGACGGCTCAAATTATGACGCGCATGGAAACCGTCTTACTGGGACAAAAGCCGGATCTGGTAATTGTATATGGCGATGTCAATTCAACCGTCGCCACGGCCCTGGTTTGCGCAAAGTTGCTTATTTCCGTTGCTCATGTCGAGGCCGGTCTGCGGTCTTTCGACCGAACTATGCCTGAGGAAATCAACCGTCTACTGACGGATCAAATTGCGGATCTGCTTTTTACACCTTCACAGGATGGTGGTGAAAATCTCATAAAAGAAGGGATCGCGAAAGAAAAAATCCATTTTGTTGGAAATGTCATGATTGACACGCTTTTGCGCATGCTGCCTGCGACTAAACCCCTCTGGTCTGAACTTTCGCAGCGACTGGCCATTTCGGAAAAAGAGTATGGTCTCGTGACGTTGCACAGGCCTTCTAATGTCGACCATTCCGATAATTTACTTTCAATTATAAGAACACTCGACGAAATCAGCCAAAGCCTGACTTTGATTTTTCCCATCCATCCGCGGACACATGCGCGTCTTAAGGCAGAGGGTGGGATGCAGGGGTTTAATGCACGGCTGATATTGACGCAGCCAGTAGGTTATCTTGACTTTTTATGCCTGCAGCAGCATGCCGGACTTGTCATAACCGATTCCGGCGGTATTCAGGAAGAAACGACGATTCTGGGTGTTCCTTGTCTTACGGTGCGTGAGAATACCGAGCGGCCTATTACCGTGGCAATGGGTACGAATATTCTGATCGGGCGGGACATGGAGCGCTTAAAACTGGAAGTTGATAGAATTCTTTCCAACAAAGCTAAAAAAAGCGGGATTCCGCCCCTGTGGGATGGAAAAGCAGGCGAAAGAATCGCTGCCATTGTGGCAAACATATAATGCTGAGGAAGCTAATTTTATACGGTGATGTTATCCGGCGTCTGGGTGTCTTGAACTCCGCCTGCGTTGCCTGGTATCGATTCACGCTGAAAACACAAATCAGAAAAAGGTTGTTTCCGTACCGCTCTTTCGTTGTATGCGAGTCTTTTTTCAAAGTCGGCGGTAGCCGTTCCGAATATTCCGGAATAAGCGAGGCGGTTCTCCTTGAGGAAGCGGATAAAATAGTAAGCGGTCAGATACGCTATTATGCTTGCCAATGGAAACATCTCGGCAACCCACCCAACTGGTTTTTGAATCCTTTCAATGGCAAAATATTTCCAAACCATTTCAGGCACTGGACAGAGATTGAAGATTTCGATTCCGACGCCGGCGATATTAAAATTTTCTGGGAAGCGTCCCGCTTTGAATGGGCAGTGACACTGGCGCGAGCGCTCGCCGTCAGCGGGAGATCTGTTTATCTCGATACGCTCAACGACTGGCTTAAAGACTGGGCGGATAAGAATCCACTCAATATCGGGCCGAATTGGAAATGCGGACAGGAAGCGGCAATTCGCGTTTTCAATTTGATATATGTGGCATTGATTCTCGATCAAGTCGAAAATGTCGGACGGCCACTGCTTAATTTTATTTATCACCATCTGGAAAGAATTGATGCGAATATCCGATACGCTATTGCGCAGGATAACAATCATGGCACAAGCGAAGCGGCGGCATTGTTCATTGGCGGATATTGGTGTGCAATAGGTTATGATCGTCTAAATCAGTTGGAAGATATGGGTGCGAGAGACGGCACTGGCGACAGAGATCGAAAGAAGAAATGCCTTCGGTTTTGTAGAAAAGGTCGTCGATGGCTCGAAAATCGTGTTGGAAAACTGATAGATCCGGACGGAAGTTTTTCGCAGCACTCCACTACTTATCACCGCGTTTTAATCGACACACTGGTTTTTACGGAGTTTTTTCGAAGAAAGCTGGGGCTCGATCCTTTTTCTATTGCTTTTTACCGGCGGGCGCAGGATGCCATTCAATGGCTTTATAAAATGACGGATCATGTATCCGGCAACTCACCCAATCTTGGCGCAAACGACGGTACAATGCTGCTGAATATTCATCCCTGTGAGTATCGCGATTTCCGGCCGAGTCTTCAAACCGCCGGCATGTTGTTTCACGACAGGACTTACTACGGTTATGGTCTGTGGGACGAACCGGCTCGCTGGCTGGGGTTAAGGGCAACACAGTCTTGCGAAGACAACGACATAATGGCGTCTGAAGTCCTTCCGGGTGGGTATGTCATTATACGTGGGAAAACTTCGTGGGGGCTGCTTCGGTTTCCTGTGTTCCGTTTCCGTCCCGCACACAATGACGTCTTCCATTTTGATCTCTGGCATATGGGTGAAAATGTTCTTCGTGACGGCGGTTCATACAGCTATGCGGCATCGGAAACTCTTTATTTTACAGGCACAGAATCGCACAACACAATTCAATTCGATGGCCACAACCAGATGCCCCGGCTTGGACGTTTCTTATTCGGGAAGTGGATTAAGTCAACTTCCATAGGCAATCTGACTGAAACCGATGGAGTGAAAACATGGTCTGGTTCATATAGAGACGGCGATAGCTGTTTTCATCGAAGAAAGGTTTCCTGCAAAGATGATGTTTGGGAAATCAATGATGAGGTCAGCGGCTATAAAAACTCGGCGGTAATGAGGTGGCGCCTTAACAGCAATGAATGGCGTGTTCAAGGCAACTGCTGTATCAGTGGTATTGCTTTGATCACCGTAGATGCAAATGTCCCCATTAGGAGATTTGAGATGGTTGAAGGTTTCGAATCTTGCCGTTATCTCGAAATGTCCAAAATACCGGTGCTGGAGATTGAGCTGCCGCCTTCTAGCGCGGTAGTGATAACAAAGATATGCCTCAGGGAAGATCGTAAGGTTCAATGAGGATTCTCTATTTTCACCAACATTTCGGCACGCCGGCGGGCAGCAGCGGCTCGCGGTCTTATGAATTTGCCAGACGGCTTGTAGCAAAAGGCCACAGCGTGGTGATGGTTTGTGGTTCTATGGCGAATTGCGCCACTGGACTTACGGGTCCTTTTACCAATGGTGTGCGGAAGGGAAAAGTTGACGGTATTGAGGTTATAGAATTCAACTTGCCTTATGCGAATAGGCAATCGTTTGTCACACGGTCGTGGCAGTTTTTGAAGTATGCCGTCAGAAGCAGCATCATTGCACTGACTGCTGAATATGATCTGGTGTTTGCCACTTCGACGCCTCTTACCGCTGGAATACCGGGCATACTGGCCCGTCTGGTCAGAGGAAAATGCTTCGTATTTGAAGTGCGCGATTTATGGCCCGAATTACCCCGTGAGATGGGGGTGATTAAAAATCGCCTGATTCTCCGTCTGATGGATTGGCTGGAATGGTTATCTTATCGCACCGCGTCAGGTTGCATCGGCCTTTCACCGGGCATTGTCAAAGGGATTGTACGAAGGGGTGTTCCGCCGGCGCGGGTCGCCATGATACCTAACGGCTGTGATTTTGAAATATTCGGCGATGAAAGTATTGAAAAGAAGAGGCCGTCTTTTGCGGCGGACACCGATTTGCTGGCAACATTTACGGGCGCACATGGCCTGGCCAACGGTCTGGATGCTGTGTTGGATGCTGCTGTTGTTTTGCAAGAGCGCAAAAGAAATGATATTAAATTTCTTTTTATCGGCGACGGAATGCTCAAGCCTCATCTTGAAAAGCGGGTCCAAAAAGAGGGGCTGGCGAATTGCCATTTCATGGCACCTGTCCCCAAAAAAAGGCTTGCATCGATACAAAAAGGCGCTGATGTCGGATTGATGATTCTGGCCAATGTACCGGCATTCTATTACGGAACGTCCCCGAATAAATTTTTCGATTATATTGCAACGGGTTTGCCGGTTTTAAATAATTATCCGGGATGGCTCGCCGATCTGATCAAAGAAAACAATTGTGGAATGGCCGTTACACCGGACAATCCGGAGGTATTTGCCGATGCATTGATTTATACGGCTGAACATAAGGAGGAACTCAGAGGAATGGGCACTAATGCCCGTACATTGGCCGAACGGGAATTCAACAGGGGCAAACTGGCCAGTGATTTTATACGGTTTCTCGAAAGAATGCACGGCAGTTAAAAGTTTCTTTATTGTATTATGAACAAAGAATGGTGGTAT
This sequence comes from Smithellaceae bacterium, assembly GCA_963682105.1. Taxonomy (GTDB): domain Bacteria; phylum Desulfobacterota; class Syntrophia; order Syntrophales; family Smithellaceae; genus UBA8904. Next base: position 2,463,824 of record OY821638.1, on the reverse strand, counting down.
GGATGACGTGAAGCGATTGCTGGATTTGTTAATAACCATTCCCGGCGTTATTTTGCTGAGTCCCATTTTGCTTATGGTTTCATTTTTGGTTTGCCTGAAACTGGGAAAGCCAGTTTTATTCTTCCAGCAACGGCCCGGCCTGGGCGGTAGACCTTTTCTGCTTTATAAATTTCGTACGATGACGGATGCGCGCGGGCGAAACGGCGCGTTGCTTTCAGACGAGCATCGTCTGACGGGCTTCGGTCGTTTTTTGCGCTCGACCAGTCTGGATGAATTACCCGAACTCTTCAACGTGCTGAAAGGCGATATGAGTCTGGTTGGTCCACGACCTTTGCTAATGCAGTATCTGGACAGGTATACGCCCGAGCAGGCGCGCAGGCATGAAGTAAAGCCGGGGCTTACTGGATGGGCGCAGATAAATGGCCGTAATGCCATAACATGGGAAGAGAAATTCAAGCTGGATGTCTGGTATGTTGACAACCGGTCATTATGGCTGGATATGAAGATTATCTTTCTGACAATTTGGATAATAATCAAGCGCGAAGGCATTAGTCATCAGGGGCAGTCGACGATGGAAGAGTTCAAGGGAGACCGGCAATAGGCGATGGGCGAGAGGCTATAGGGAATAGTGGATGGTGGATGGTGAACAGATAAAAGACGATGGGCTATGGGCAATAGGCTATGGGCTATAGGGGAATAGTGAATGGTGGATGGAAAAGAAGCGATGGGCGTTAGGCAATGAGGGATGGGGTACAAGGGGAGAAAAAAGATCAGAGGTTTGTGGAGTAAAAAATGCAAGACAGGTTTGATAACTGGCAATATCCGGAGATAGAAGAAGGGAAGCCGACCAAATACAACTGGGTGGTGCAAAATGTTCCCGGACTGAAGCTTGGATATAAAACGGATATAGGCGCATTCACTTACATTAATGCGAAATTTAATGTCACGATTGAAGAACTTGTTCAGATAGGTTCGCATTGTTCCATTTATTCAATTTCGACCATTGATGAAAAGCAGGGACCGGTTGTTTTGAAGAAGAATTGCCGTATCGGATCGCACAGCGTTGTGATGCCGGGCGTGACTGTGGGTGAAAATGCCGTTGTTGGGGCCTTCAGCTTTGTAACACAGGATGTCCCGCCCGGCGAAATCTGGGTGGGGGTTCCGGCCAGACCGGTCAGAGCATAAGAAAAGAGGACAAATAATGTCAAACTTAATCAATGCCGACGTCAAGCCGATCCGCACCGAACCTTTTCCGAAATGGCCTTCTTTTGCAGAAGATGAGATAGCCGCCACAGCACGCGTTCTGCTATCAGGCAAAGTTAATTACTGGACGGGCGAGGAATGCCGCATGTTTGAAAAGGAGTTTGCTGCAAGCACCGGTGTGTCTTATGCAGTCGCTGTGATGAACGGCACTGTGGCCCTGGAGGCGGCGTTAATGGCGCTCAACATTGGCCATGGCGACGAGGTTATCGTTACGCCGCGCAGTTATATCGCATCGGCAAGCTGTGCCATCATGCGCGGGGCGAAGCCGGTCTTTGCCGATGTGGATCGGGACAGTCAGAATATTACTGCGTCTGCTATCGAAAAAGCGATTACAAATCGCACGCGCGCGATCATAGCGGTTCATCTGGCCGGCTGGCCCTGTGAGATGGATGAAATTCTGAGTCTGGCCCAAAAGCATGGTCTGTCAGTGATTGAAGATTGCGCTCAGGCCTCCGGCGCCTTGTATAAAGGGCGTCCGGTCGGCTCCTTCGGCGATGCCGCGGCTTTTTCGTTTTGCCAGGACAAGATTATGACCACCGGCGGCGAAGGCGGTATGGTTGTGACAAACAGCAAGTATATCTGGTCGAAGGTGTGGTCGCATAAGGATCACGGCAAAAGCTACGATGCCGTATACAGCAACAGCGATCTGAAACCCGGACCTTGTTTCAAATGGTTGCATGAATCATTTGGAACAAACTGGCGAATGACGGAAATGCAGGCGGCAATTGGCCGGATTCAACTGCGCAAGCTTTCTTCCTGGGTTGAAAAACGCAGAAAGAACGCTGCAATTTTGACCGAAGCATTTCAAAACATTCCGGCATTGCGAGTGACCGTTCCGTCGGATGACTTTTCTCATGCCTGTTACAAATATTATGTTTTTATTAAACCGGAAATATTGAAAAAAGGATGGGATCGCGAACGCGTCATTGTCGCCATCAACGAGGAAGGCATTCCCTGTTACACAGGCAGTTGCAGTGAAATGTACATGGAAAAGGCCTTTGATGCAGATAACCTGCGCCCGAAAAAACGTCTTCCGGTGGCCGAAGAACTCGGGCAGACGGCGATGATGTTTCTGGTGCATCCGACGTTGTCCGAAGAGGATATGTTCGACATGGTTAAAGCTGTTGAAAAGGTTATGACGGAAGCATCCCGTTAAACGGGAGATAGTGAATGGTGGATAGTGGATGGAAGAAGAGGCTATGGGCAATGGGCGATGGGCTATAGGGGAATAGTGAATAGTGAATGGTGGATTGTGAATAGTGGATGGAAAAGTGGCTATGGGCGAGGGGCAATGGGTGATGGCAAATACTGTAGTTACATGATGCGGTAATTGAATCACGGATTGATGAACATCGCCTGCGGTCAGGGATTCCCGGTTTTTATGAAGAACGAAGCAATCGGCGCTGAAGCAAATCTTGCAGATCTCTGCGGCCGTCCAGAATACAATATATATAAACCTTATTTTCAATGATTCGATAAATAATCCGATATGGTTTAAAATGAATCTCTCGATATTCATGAACGCCTATTCTATCTAACTCAGGGAGTATATGGCCGCGCACCGCCATTGTTTCAAGGCTGTCGCATGTTGCTTGTAATTTGCTGAAGATGTCATCAGCCGTTTGGGATGAATCATGATGTAAAATGTAATTATAAATTTCGAAGATGTCTTCTTCGGCATCAGAAATCAGATAAACAGCGTATTTCATTTTATTTCCCTGATACGTTTTCGCAAATCGCCAAAAGCTTTTTTTGTCGGTTTAACGCGTCCCTCTTTTAAATGATTGGCGCTGATGGCAAGTATTTTTAACAAAGCAAGGCTTTCCTGTGATTGTTCAAAGGCTCGAATATCCTGAACGACGACCTTGGCTTCGCCATTTTGTGTTATGATCAAGGTCTTTTGATTATCCGAGACATCCGCGATGATCTCTGACGCATGTGATTTAAAGTAACTTATTGGTTTTATATCTTCTGACGGTCTCATATAAACATCCTCCTTGACCAATATATAGTTCATTAATAGGTCTGTTGCAAGTAGATATTCTTAAAATGCAGGAAACATAGGATCAGAAGATTGGAGGGATTGTAAATAGGCTATAGGCGATGGGGGAAAGTGAATGGTGGATTGTGAATAGCAGAAGAGGCTATGGGCGATAGGCAATGGGCTATGGGGTATAGGGGAGAAAAAAGATCAGAGGTTCGTGGCGTAAAAATGCGCAACAGGTTTGATAACTTGCAGTATCCCGAAATTGAAGAAGTTAAGCCAACAAAATACAACATTGAGGAAGAGAGTAATTATTGATATTCTTTAGGAAAAAGGCTATAGTTTAATTCAGATTCACCCCATTTATTTGTGGTAACGAATGGAATGCTTGACATAAAAAAACAAATAGCCTTCTGGAAGGAGAGTGCGACGGATGATTTTGCCGTTGCCCAGCAACTTGTAAATAATGGGCGGGTAAGACATGGCCTTTTCTTTGCTCACCTTGCGCTCGAAAAAAGTCTTAAAGCCGTTGTATGCAAGCAGACACAGGATATGGCGCCCCGGATTCATAATTTAGTGCGTCTCTATGAACTTGCGGCACTGCCTCTGAATACGGAACAGATGGATATTCTAGCTGATATGAATTCATTCAATATTGAAGGCCGTTATCCCGAATCTCTGGTAAAACCGCCTACCAAGGACGAGGCTCTGGCGTACATGGTTCAGGCAAAGGGAGTTTTTGAATGGTTGATCAATCAATTCTGAATGGCGTACAGAAGTATCTACAAGTCTTACGTGCCCACGGCGTAGCCGTTAAGTATGGTGTTATTTTCGGCTCTCAGGTTACCGGAAATGCAAATGCATGGAGCGATATTGATTTGCTCGTTGTGTCATCTCAATACGATGGTGCGCGCAGCCGTGAAGACATCAATTTGTTGTGGCGTCTTGCAGCCAGAACGGATAGCCGCATTGAACCAATTCCCTGTGGTGAAAAGCAGTGGCTTGAAGATGACTCCAGTGCAATTATTGAAATTGCAAGACGAAAAGGTGAAACTATAACCCTGGCACCGAATGAGTAAAACCAAAAACACTCATGAGTGAATATACCTTTTGTTACCCCCGGCAAAACCGGGGGTTTTGTTTTGATTGGTGTAAAGAAAAATAATCGACCCATTTCTTTTGTTCGTTCAACAAACCGATTTATTACGCGCGGTTTTCCAACGGTTACAGGTCAATGCGATCAAACCCAGCATCAGTAATATGATCGTAACCGGTTCGGGGACGCCGCTGTAACTTGCGGCCAGATAGTTATAGCCTTGTGTATAGGCAAGAAGATAGGCGTTATTGGCGTCTGCGGCATCAAAGTATATTCTTCCGTTTCCGATGATTGAGAAGTTGGTGAGGTCAAGGCCCAGAAGCTCGTCGGTATAGAGATAGGCGTCTCCGGTTAAATGAAGAATTCCGTACAGAGTCAGATCGTCCCAGGTGAAACTTTGCCCTGCTTCACCGAGATAGAAGTTGTGGGCGACGGCGCTTGTAAATGCAAGATCCGCTCCGGCGGTGTCCCACAGGCTGTTTGTGCTGTAATTCAGAAAGTCTCCGGAAATGGAGAATAGATCGCCATCGCCGCCAATCAGATAACCGCTGGTCTGGATGAATAAATTATTGAAATAGTTTGATGACGGATCGCTGATGTAGGCGCCGTAGTTGTTGAAAGTTCCGGTGTAAGAAGCAATAGTGTCTGTCGCTTTGAATGTGCCGTGGTTGGTAACATTGCCGTTTACAACCCGGGTGCCAGTGCCACTGAGGTTAAATGAGGCCGTGGCATTATTCGTTATGTTTGCATTCAGATTGCCTCCGGCGTAGTTGAATTGGTCATTGTTGTTGACGCTGGTTGCTGTCAGCGTACCACCGCTGAGATTATAAGTTCCATGGCTTGCACTGGGATTATTTGATATCATGAGCGTCCTACTTACGATGTTTGAACCTCCGGTCTGTTTAAAGATGCCAGTGCCGCTGTAACCAATGTATTCGTTACCGGCAGAGAGACTTCCTGTTGCACTTAATTCATAAGATCCATTACTAAAAGCATTATAACCTAGATAGAGATAGTTTGATGTGTTTGTCCCTCCGACTTGTTTGAAGATGCCAGTGCCTAATAATCCAATATAGTTATTGCCGGACGATAGACTTCCCGCGCCACTTAGCTCATAAGTTCCGGTTCCACCAGAATAATATCCGAGGAAAAGAACGGTGCCTGCGGCATTTGTTCCTCCGGTTTGACGCAGGATGCCTGTGCCGTATATTCCGATCATTTCGGCTTTAGCCGATAAGCTTCCTGTCCCGCTCAATTCATAAGTTCCATTCCCGGTGGAATATTGGCCGAGGTAAAGGGCATTTGTTATGATATTTGAACTAGCTGAGTGCTGGAAAGTTCCTATGCCATACACTCCAAGAATTTCGTGTGTCGCCGATAAACTTCCTGTTCCACTTAATTGATAAGATCCGCTTCCGGTGGAATACTGACCAAGGTAAAGAATATTAGAAAGCATATTTGATCCTCCGGATTGGAGAAATGATCCTGTGCCGTTATAACCGATATATTCGGCGGTTGATGCCAAATTTCCTGTATCTTTGAGTTCATAGGTGCCGTTGCCGGTGGAATTATAACCGAAATAAAGATAAGTTGATGTGTTTGTGCCTCCGGTCTGTTTAACGATTCCTTTTCCAGAAAATCCAATGTATTCATTAATGGTGGACAGGGATCCCGTGTTGTAAAGTTCATAGGTTCCAGTGCTACCGGAATAGTATCCGAGAAAAAGAGTGTTAGCAGCAGTATTAGCTCCGCCAGTTTGGTGCAGAATACCCGTGCCATATACCCCGAGTATTTCTGATTTAGCCAATAAGTTTCCTGTTCCGCTCAATTCATAAGTTCCATTCCCGGTGGTGTTTTGGCCGAGATAGAGAATATCGGTAATATTGTTTATTCCTGCGGAGTGATTGAAAGTTCCAGTGCCGCTGTAGCCAATGTACTCGTTACCGGCAGAGAGACTTCCTGTTGCACTTAATTCATAAGATCCATTACTAAAAGCATTATAACCTAGATAGAGATAGTTTGATGTGTTTGTCCCTCCGACTTGTTTGAAGATGCCAGTGCCTAATAATCCAATATAGTTATTGCCGGACGATAGACTTCCCGCGCCACTTAGCTCATAAGTTCCGGTTCCACCAGAATAATATCCGAGGAAAAGAACGGTGCCTGCGGCATTTGTTCCTCCGGTTTGACGCAGGATGCCTGTGCCGTATATTCCGATCATTTCGGCTTTAGCCGATAAGCTTCCTGTCCCGCTCAATTCATAAGTTCCATTCCCGGTGGAATATTGGCCAAGGTAGAGCGCATTTGTTACTGTGTTTGTTCCCGCGCCATGTATAATAAAAGCTTCACCTCTTGCACCGACAATACTGTTTCCATTGACATTCAGCATACCTCCCATCAAATCATAACGTCCCCAGCTTCCCACATCCCGCCCAAGAATAAGATTGGTGTTAACCGTGTGCGTTCCGTCGTAGTGATCAAACCAGCCTGAGTAACCTGCGGCTCCGATAATGCTGTTGCCTGCGACATTCAGGTTACCGCCCCAGAGTTCATAGTAACCGACGCTTTCCTCATTGGCCAGGTTCGCGAAGTTGGCCAGAATCAGATCTTTGCCGACAGTGTGCGTTCCTGCTTCCTGATAGAAATGTCCCCAGCCGGTTTGTCCGATAATGCTGTTGCCCGTGACATTCAAGTTGCCTCCATCCAGCTCATAATAACCATAGCCGCCGCTGTCGCGTCCCAGAATAAGATTCTGGCCGACTGTTTTTGTCCCGCTGTAATGGAAAAACTCACCGGACAAATTGGCGCCTATGATACTGTTGCCTGTCGTATTCAGACTTCCTGTGTCATCGAGGAGGTAAAGCGCGGCGCTGCGGGTCTGACAATCACCGTCAGTGCATTTTTCGTAAGTCTGTCCGTTGATGATCAAACTGTCGGTTCCTGTAAGCGACAGGGAGCCGGCTGCATGGGATAGGCTCATCAGAGTTGTTGTAGGAATAATGCTCAATTGCATAACGGAATAGGCGCCCGAGGTGAAGCCAACCTCACCGGAGGTGTTTAGCACTGCTTTATCCCCGCTGCCGGGGACCACGCCACCCTGCCACTTAGCCGCTGTTGCCCAGTTTCCATTGCCCTCGATCCAGGCGATGTCTGCCGCGGTTGCCTTCAGTGGCACAACAATCACAAATAACAATATGATTAACAGGATGGCAAACCGTAATGTCTGCAAATTGATTTGTTTTGTCATGGGTCCGTTCCTTTCATATTAAAGAATCAGTTAAAAAACTCCATCAAAAGTCTTGATCTTGAATCCGGAGTAACTATTAACAGTCTCATAATAATATTAGCGTCTGGAAACGATCTGTTTTCAGTCGTCTTCCCGGCGAAGGCCGGGAACCAGTTCAAGCAATTACTGGATGCCGGCCTTCGCCGGCATGACAAATGCGCATTTAGTTAGGAGACTGTTCATTATACATCCTCCGGGACAACAGAATGTTTCGCCTGTCGCCACGATCATCGTGACGATAGGGCCTTGTGAGACTGTTTATAATTTTTTACCGGTTAACTCGAAACGCTTAACTTGAAAACTTACTGATACGGATGGAAGATCTACTGGTGGAATACCTTACGGGTCACTACATGGTTATATGATACACCCAATGATCAAAAAATACAATTTTTTGATCATTATTATATGTAATTGATTTATTGGGTTAATATCGTATGAGTTGAATGCGGGTGGAAACTCTGAGTCCAATTTTGATCAGCATTATCCCAGATTACGCAATCGACAGAAAAGATATTTCATCTGTCATTTCAACTTTCATGGCTGGGGCAAGGCCGAAGGGAGAAATCCATGTCCCGAAATTTAGTGAGGGATGTTTAGATATCTCGTCGCTGTGCTCCATCGAAATGACAGAGTGGTTTGATTATAATCTTAGATGCCTCTATTGTGAAAAATGGAATTATATTTCAACCCGGATTGAGCAATTCAGAATAGACACTCCACCCCCGGCACTGCGCGCCACCTCCGCCAGGAGACTGTGTCGCAATCCACTTCTGTCATTACGAGCCGCCTCTCAGGCGGCGTGGTAATCTCAGGTATTCATCTACTTATGAGATTGCTTCAGTCACTTCGTTCCTTCGCAATGACATTGCGACACAGTCTCCAGCGGGGGACAGCATCTGTGAATATAATTTGGGGTGATTTGGAATTTATGATTTGGAAATAAAATAACCGATCTGGTCTGTTTTGTATTGGAAAATGATACGCAGAACAAGGGGCTGAAGCCCCTTGTTCTGCTTTTTAGGGGTTAAAACAGTGCAATCACCACGCCGGCGGCAACGGCTACGTTCATCAGGATTTGTGTCATGTCTTTAATTTCCCGAAGCCAGGCGATGCGGTCGGTTTTTTCCGGAACGACAATGGTGTCTCCCGGTTCAATGAGTCTTGTTTCTCCGCCGTAGCCTGTCATTTCCCATCGGGCGCGGGACGAATTCCAGCCGATGAAATTTTTGGAAACTTTCCGGGCGCTGCCGTCTACTTTCAAAACGAAAACGTTGCCGGCGTTGGCATAATCCGAATAGCCGCCTGTGGCGTCGATGTAATCCTGATAACTCATTCTGTCGGAATACAGAAGGCTTCCCTGCGACATGACAGAGCCCAGAACATTGACCACGCTGTTTTTTTCGGGGACGTCGAGCGTGTCGCCGTCTTCGAGTTCAAAATCTACTTCCGAGTTCCTTAAGGTCTCGGCGTCGGCAAGATAAATGGTCATGCGGCCTGTGGCTTTGGTCTGCCTCAGTGTTTGAATTAATTTTTGTTTTTGCTCGACTTCCAGTTTCAGGGCTGCAATGGCCTCCTGCGATACGGCGGATGATAATTGGGCGGCGCCGGCGGAAAACAGTTCTCTTTCCATCCGGTCCGCCAGTTCGGTAAGGCCTTTTTGCTGGACGTCTCTGACCCGCATTCTTGTAAAATAAGCGCCGCGCATGTAGGCATACGGAGTGAACCCGCCGACACGCTCGATGATGTGGGAAAGCTTTTCGCCTCTGCGGATCGGATATTTGCCGGGAAAGCTCACCTGCCCGGTTAAGGTGACGATTCTTACTTTCTGGTAATCGGCAATTTGCTTGACCAGCAGGCGGTCGTTGGGCGCAAGGGACACATTGTTTTCTTGATCGCCTTCCAGCGCCTTGCGCAGATTGATACTCCTGTGAGTCAGTTGCCCAAGTCTGCCGTCTGCAATTTTTACGGAGGTGATTTCGGCCTCGTCCAGATAGGCGGAGTCCAGCACGTTGCCGGATTTAAAGACCAGATCGCGCACGGTCATGTTTTCGGTGTATTGATAGGTGCCGGGATTGGTGACGTCTCCCGCGATGAATACGCTTCTCCTGGGATTTTTCTCCCAGATGGAATGAATGACAATCGCATCGCCGTCCTGCAAAAGCAGATTGTCCCGGGGGTCGTCCTTCATGGCCCGGGCAACATTGAAATAGGTTGTCCGGAATTCGTTTTTAGCATGCTGGCGGATAATTTCGCCCTGTTCCATGCTGGCATTGGGCGTCAGGCCGCCTGCCTCCATGACGGCGTCCCGGACTTTCATGTTGCCGGTTAACTGAAGTTTGCGAACCACCTGCATGCGCTTTTCGAGTCTTTTAAGCCGTTCGCTGATGTCGGGCCGGCCGATTTTTTCCAGCTCGATTTGCAGATAACTGAGCGCTCCGGGGGTCGGTCTCTGGGAAGATGAAATTTCGTCTTCGATTTCTTCAATTTTCGAGGTGTAGATATATAAGCGCTCATCCTTGCCCAATGCCTCTTTGATATCCTTCAATTCGGCAAGAATCGGTCGATCACGCCCGGAATCCTGGCGGTCGGTCCCTTTGCTCTCTTCATATGTTTTAATTTCCGTGCTTCGAATTCCGCCCGGCATCGTCCCGATTTCAGGTCTGCGAATTTCTCTGCCCGCCGTCTTGATTTCAGTGTCGCGAATTTCTTTGTCCACCGTCTTGATTTCAACGCTGCTAATTTCTCTGTCCACCATCTTGATTACAGTGCCGCGAATTTCTCCTCCCACGGTTACATACGCCCGGTCTTCGAAAATATCCCGGTGAAAGATGAAAATCTGATCTTTGGGGGCAAGCTCGTAGTTGAATGACGTATCATTTTGCAGAAGGAGTTTTCCCAGAGAAAAGGGAAGCAGGACAATTTCCCGATTCGGTGCGCTTTCTCTTTTGATGAGGGCGTAATCAAAAAAAGCTTCCGGCTGCAGATCGTCGGTGGTGCTGAGAATGTCTTTGATTCTCATGCCCGTCTTATAGGCGTATTTGCCGGGTCTCTTGACATTGCCGTTTAAGTAAACGGCATTATCGTCGGTGTCCACGATGGAAAACACTTTAATCAGATCGGCGTCCTGGATGACAAAACTTTTGGCCAGCTCCAGTTTTTTATCGTTAATATCGATGACGATTTGCTTTTCGTTCTTAACGATGCGCTCTACCTGCATGTGGTGGGTGTAGGCGCTGGGAATAATGCCACCCGCCAGATGAAGCACAGAATAAAGATCGAATTTGTCTTTGAGTTCGTAAATCGCCGGGCGTTTTACGTTTCCCGCAACGCCGACCAGAGGACCTGTAACAGGCACAAATACCACGTCGCCGGCCTGCAAAACGGCGTCCTGGGATTTGTCGCCTTTGAGAAAGAGGTCGTAGAGGTCAAAGCGCGCAACAACTCTGTCCTTGCGCCGGAGTTCCACCCGCCGCATCGAACCGATAGCCGAAGGCCCCCGCGCCAGCATCAGCGCGTCCGTGATAGTCGAAAGAGAGCCGATGGTGTAAGCGCCGGGCCGCTCAACATCGCCCAGCACAAAAACGGGGATGGCTTTTGTCGAGCCCATAGAGATATCGATGTTGGTTCCCACAATCTGCTCGGCTTTGGTAATCAGTCGCTTAGACATCTGATCGAATGTCAGGCCTGCAACCGGGACGGGGCCCAGTTCCGGAAGGGTGATTTTTCCGTCGCGGTCGACGGTCAATGAAAGCTGGCTGCTGATGCGCCCCCACAGAAGAATGTTGATCTGATCCCCCGGCCCGATGACATAGTCGAGGGGGACGGGAATGTCTTTGCGGTCCGTCAATACTTTAACGGACGCCCCGTGGAAAAAGTCATAACCAAAGGGTTTCAGATCGGCTGAGATGTCTTGAAATTTTCCGATCTGGCGTGTGCGGTTAAACAGAGAAATTTCTTTAGCCGGTTCGACAACGGTTGAATATTCGGTTTTTTGTTTGGCGTTATCGCTGACATCAATGATTTTGGGTGAATCGGTTTTCTCCGCTTTTTCGGTTTTTTCAGACTTATCCAGTAACTCCTTGCCCTTTTGAATCTCTTCCGGTGAAAGCGAAATGCCGGCTTTCTGCAATTCCTGCCCGATGGCGTTTGGATCTTTCAGCTTCATGGAGGTGAGGCTTTTAGTTTGAGCCAGGCAGACGCCGGAATCGGAGAAATTCAGGATGAGCGGTTGCGCCGCCAGTAAAAAAAGCAGAGAAGTAAAAGCTATCAATAAACGTCTAAACCGCATTTTGTCCTCCGGTGGGTCGGTTTTTAATATTTTTTAAATATTCTCGAAATAAAATGACAAAGACGGCAAAGAAGGCCGACACCATAAACGCGACGATCACCATTACAGCTCTTTTTGGTTTGCTTTTTTTGTCCGGCGCCATCGGCGGGTCGAGAATTTTGAAGGCGAAGTTTTCTTTGACTTCCGCCATCATCATGGTTTCGATTTTTTCGGCAATGAGGTTATAAATTTTCTGCCGGACCAGGCTATCCTGGGTTTCCTGAAGTTGTTTTTCAAGATACGCTTTGTTGACACCCGCGATGCGCTTGGCCTCCTCGCTCATGTGATCGTTTAAAGCAATAATAAAGTAGTTGGCAATTTGCGCGGCCATGTCCGGATCGCGGAAATTGACGGCGATGGTGATGATGTCTTCCTTGAGATTATAGTTGACCGTTACGATTGCATCGAGTTCACGAATGCCGTCCCAGATGTCGGGAACGCCGGGATCTTTACGCGGTGCGCCCTGCCTGGCGGCGGTCAATTTACCAACGAAGGCCAATGGATTCAGACTGAAACCGCCGTTGTCTTTTTTCCATTGTTTTTTGTCTTCATCCCATTGTTCGGGAAACAAAACGGGCAGCAGATGATACTGTTCAATGATTTTTCTCTTCAGGACATTGGACTTCAGAAGATTGACCACCTCCGTCGAGGATGCCGTGCCGGGCATGGCGATGCCGGCCAGTCCTGCCAGTCCGCCGAATTGCGACGCCAGGGAAGATAATCGGCCCGCGCCGTCTTTTTGCGAAACGGGTTTGAGAACGGCTTTGGATGTGTAGATATTGGTCATGAAAAGAGAGGCGGCGGCGGTTGCCAGGGTGAAAAAAACAACGATTCCGACGATGAGCTTTTTCCCCTTCCAGATGGTCCGGGCCAGCTCTATTAAATCGATCTCATCTTCCTCGTTTTGGAAACGGTTAGGATCAACGGGTTCCGGATTTACTATTTTATCGGTCATGAATCCCCTTCCTGAGTCTGGTTGCCGCCATCAATGCTGATGAAGTTCGTTAAATTTCAGATTATCATTGATTACTCAACCGTTTGTTTTCGTTCGTATTGCATAACATGATGCCCTGAATGAATCAACCGGAAATCGGCTTCGTTGTTACATTTGCACAGCTTTGCATAACTCCTTTCCAGGTCATTCCCGCGCAGGCGGGAATCTAGAAAAATATAAGTAATACTGGATTCCCGCCTGCGCGGGAATGACAATATTGTTGGTTTTATGTAGTTATGCAAAGCTCTCGATCCCATTTTCGTAGTCAACAGTCAAAATCCAAAATGCCTCTGTTGCGAAATCCGGACTAAAAAGATATCGCCGTTTCCACGCCGACATAATGATTGTGCAGGCGTTCATCCCGGATGTAGCCTGCGTTTGTGATGTCTTCGTAAGTATAACGAAGGGTGATTTTGGACTGCCGGTGGATCTGCCAGCCGGCTTCGGCAATATACTGATTTTTAAATTGCGGAGCGGGCCGGGTTTGAATGCCGCTTCTTTCGCGGTCGAAACCGATTTTGTAGGAGAATTTTTCAATGTTGTGCGACCATTCGAAAAAAATGTCTTCGGAATCCGTTCCGGCGTGATGCCCGAAAACGCGGCCTTCGTAACGCATGGGATACCAGGAGTGGCTGTACCAGGCTGTGGGAACGCTGTAAGGGGAGAGAATGGCATACTCCGCCCGAAAGACGGCTTGTTCCAGCGAAAAAGGTTTGAAAAGCGCAAAACCGGCCAGATAGGCTCTCCGGTCGGGCGGATTGCCGATGTCTTCTCCGCCGACTTCGGCGTAAAGTCTTAGTCCGTCGATTACATAGAGATATTTCTTAAGGTTTGGAAGAGTGACGGCGATGTCCGCTGCGAATTCCTGGTTGCTGTCTGTTTTCTGATTATCCTTGTTCAGATTGCTGTATAAAGTGGAGAAAATTTCGCCGATGCTCATGTCGCGCCGGCCGGGTCCGCCGAACATAACCAGATGGGTTGCGCCGAGTTCCACGGAAGGATGCGGTTTGAGGCCCAGGCGCAAGCCGTAGAGAAAAGGATTGGCCAGTTCCTGGCCGCGGCGTTCGTCGTTGAGTTGTGAAAAGATCAGGTTGAACTGCACCGGTCCCAGGTAAGAAAAAATCCAGGGCAGCAAAACCGGCTCCGGATTGGATAACTTGATCATGTCGAACGGATGCGCGTTGTTGGACATCAGAAGCGCGCCGTGATAGCCGGGCCCCCACCACAGCGAATCCCGCCCCACCAGCAGCTCGACATTGCTGACGGTCAGCTTGGCATAACCTTTGTGCAGCCGGAAAGTCGCCCGGCTGTCGTCGCTTTCGGCCTGTCCGAAACGTTGATTATAGATAAAAGCGGGCTGAACAAACATTGAAAAATATTTTCCCAGTCGGGCGTGCGACTGAAGTTGCAGGACCGCGTTATGCCCTTCTCCATAGTCCATGCCTTCATTATTATAAACAGAGTATGGATTGGTCAGATAATTGTAGTGGAAGGAAAGCACTTCCAGTGGTTTTATGTATGTGTAACCGGGTTGATCGGATGATTTCGCTTCGGCGATTTCCGCGCTGAATAGTTTGGCGTAATAATCCGCAATCCGTCTGCATGAGGCGGATGGAACTTTCATCGCTTTGCAGCGATCAAGGGCGGATGCAAGCTGGTTTCCGACTTCGCTTGCCGCAAAAGGTCTGATCGATCCAAGCTCGCTGGGAATAAGCCCCTCAGCCGCCCAGAGTTGCATATCGGCATAAATGTCGCGCTCCAGTGAAACATTCACGGATGACACTGCGTAGACGGGCGCGGCCGTTATTACCAGCAGAAGCAGGGCTATGGATAAATGGTGGATGGTGGATAGTGCGTAGCTCGTAGCTCGTAGCTCGTGGCTCATAGCCCGTGGCTCGTAGGGAATAATAGTGGATGGTGGATAGTGCGTAGCGGATAGGAAGTCATGAATGTACCTTTTGAATGTCCCCCGCCGGCGGGGGCAGGGGGTGGATGTTTTTATTGTCGTCATATTTTTCATAAGTTACACATCGGGGCTCTTAGTCCACCTCTTTCACTCCGTGTATGCGGCGTGACATCTTATCACCATTCACAATCCACAATCGTAGAGCAAGGGGTTGAAACCCCTTGTTCTTTTCAGATTAGACCTGATTTCAGCCATGTGCAGTCGGTGATTTGTTTGCTCCATTATTTCATTCCTGAAATGCTTCTTATCAATCAGCTACGAGCTATGAGCTACGAGCCATTCCCCTCACAGCCGCCAAAACCTGCTCCGGCGATATGTCTTCCATGCACTGGCGGGTTTCACATTTCTTTTTAAAACACGGGCTGCACGGGATGCCGGTGCGCAAAACCGTGTGGCCGGCGCCGTAAGGTCCCGTGCGATTCGGATCGGTGGGGCCGAAGAGAGCGACAACCTGTGTGCCTGTTGCCGCCGCCAGATGCATGGGGCCGGAATCCGTCGTAATGACCAAAAGGGCGCTGGAATAAAGGCAGGCCAGTTCCGTCAATGAAGTTTGCCCGCCTAAATTGATGGCTTCTGTAGCCATTTGCGAGGTAATTTTGTCAAGCGGTTCTTTGCTGTGTCCGGTGAAGACGACGGGGATTTTCAACTTTTGCTGAATATCATGCGCAAGCGTTGCAAATTTCCGGTCGTTCCATAATTTTGTATCCCAGAGAGCGACGGGACTCACGGCGATGAATTTCTTTTTCTCTAGTCCAAGCCGCTGCAAAAGAGCACTGACGCGGGCTGTGGTCTCGGGCGTTACAGGCAATACAAACTCGGCCTGATCAACTTTTGCGCCCAGATAACGGGCAAAATCCAGATAGCGGTCCACCGCGTGTTTGTTCATATCCTCAGGAATTTTCTCGGTGAGAAACAGGCCGCTTGCCTCCTGCCAGGAATCGTACCCGAGCTTTCTTTTGCCTTTGCTTAAAGCAACCACGATCGAACTTTTAAAAAGGCCGTGAAAGTCAATGACCAGATCGTATGGCCGGCTTTGCAGGTCCGCTTGAAAGGCTTTAAAACCGCGCCAGGCTGACTTAAATTGCCCTTTTTTAATATCGGCAATCCAGCGTTTGCGCCGGAAAATCAAAGCGCGGTCCAGATAGGGATGGCCCGAGACGAGATCGGCGGCCGCCTCTTCCACCACCCAGGTGATATGCGCGGCGGGGTAAAGGCGGCGCAGCGCGGCAAGCGAGGGCAGGGTATGGATGACGTCGCCGATGGCGCTCAGTTTGACGATCAGGATATTCACGTCCGGTCCTTTAAAATCCAGTCTACCGCTTCCAGAATATTTTTTGCGACGTAGTCGGGTTGATTGGCGGCGGTGATCTCGGATGTCTTAAGCTGATCCGCTCCGTGCCCGGTTGTCACCAGAATGCCTTTTGCGCCGACCCGACGGGCCGTTTCGACATCGCGCAGGTGATCGCCGATCATGTAGGAGCGCGCCAGGTCGATGTCCAGATCCTGCGCCGCCTGCTGAAGGAGCCCCGGTTCGGGCTTGCGGCAGTCGCATATTTTGCGGTAAGGGTCGGCGCCTTCGGAGGGGTGATGGGGACAATAGTAAAACCTGTCGATCTGCGCGCCGTATTCTATGAACAGGCCCTGAATCCGGTCATTGACGTCGCGAACAAATTTTTCGGAAAACAACCCCTTGGCGACGCCGGCCTGATTGGTGACAACCACGGCTTTCATGCCGCTTTCATTGATTCGCCGGACGGCTTCAAAGGCCTCGGGGATCATCTGGAGCTTGCCGGCGCTGTCGAGATAGCCCACTTCCTCGTTGAGGGTTCCGTCCCGATCCAGAAAAACGGCGCGAAATTTCTTTTCCATGATTCACCCTTTATTGATTAAACTTTTTGCCGCATCCACAACATCGTTCACCGTGACGGCCGTCATGCAGCGAAAATCCGTCGGACAGACTTTTTTCAAACAGGGGCTGCAGGACGTTTCTTGGCGAACGATGGCTGTGCGCGATCCTGAAGGCGACGTGGTTTGCGGATTGGTGGAGCCAAAGACGGCGACCGTCGGGACGTTGAGCGCGGCGGCCACATGCATCAATCCCGAATCGTTGCTGATGACCAGGCGGCACTGGGATAAAAGATAAACCGTTTCCGTAAGCGTGCTTTGTCCGGCGAGGTTGAGCATGTCCGTGCGGCTGGAAGCGCGGACCTCCTCGGCCGTTTCCCGGTCGTCCTTTCCTCCGAAGAGAACGACCTGCGCGTTGAGGTCGAAAGCCAGTTCGTCTCCCGCGGCGGCGAACCGGTCGGGCAGCCACCTTTTGGCGGGGCCGTAGGTTGCGCCGGGTGCGATGCCGATGAGCGGCCGGTCATGCTGCGGTAAATACTGCCGGCGAATGTCCCGGGCGGTGACCGGGGAAATAAACGTTTCCAGATGCATGGTCCGGTCGACATCCGCGCACCCCAGAGCCTTGACCATTTCCAGATAATAATCGATCTGATGAACTTTCAGAATTTCGCCGCTCCGGCGGACCGGATGGGTAAGCAAAAAGCCGCGGCCGTCGGTGTTGAAACCTGCGCGCACCTTGACGCCGGCTGCGCGCGCGATGATGGCGGCTTCGATGGCGTTTTGCAGTAAAACGGCCGCGTCGAATTTTTTTGTGCGTAGTTTCCACGCCAGCCGGAAAACCCCCATCGGCGTGTCGTCCTGACTTTCATACGGAATGATTTCATCAGCTTGCGTAAACATCCTGTAGATGTCGGATACCGGCGGTTTGGCGAGAATGGCCAGATGCGCGTCGCGGTAGGCCGCGCGCACGGAGGCGCAGGCGGGAAGCGTCATGATGGCGTCGCCGATCCAGTTGGTGCCGCGGATCAGGATTCTGTTCATGCCGGTTTGCGGCAGTTTTCGTTGTGCGGTAAGCATTAACTTTTTATCCTGTTGGGGGAAATCTGGCAGCGTTTGGTTTTCCATCGCTGATGCAGCCAGAGCCACTGATGCGGATATTTGCGGACGTGATCTTCAATGGTTTTGGCGTAGTTTTGCGTATTGGTCACCATATCCCGGTCCCGGTCGCCGGTGTTGACGGTTTCCACTTTCGGGCCGATTTCCGTCAGATATCTGCCGTCGGGCATGCGGGTTGTAAAAATCGGCAGGACCGCCGCTCCGGAATGCATCGCCATGAGGGCGATGCCGTTCGTGGCGCAGGCCGGACGCCCGAAGAAATCGATGAATACGCCTTCGTAGGCGGCGACATTCTGGTCGATGAGCAGTTTTACGGCTTCGCCGTTTTTTAACAGGCGGAGCATCGGCCGCATGGCGTTTTCTTTGTGGATGATGCCGACGCCGTGCAGCGAGCGGACATACGTGGTGCCCTCTTCGAGAAAGGCGCTGTCCAGGACACGGGCCATGAAAATCGGGGGCCGCGATAAAATGGCCAGTGCGGCGCAGCCGAATTCCCAGTTGCCGAAATGGGCCGTAATGAGCAACACGCCTTTGCCTTCGCGCAGGGCCGCCTCGTAGTGTTCCAGGCCGGTTACGGAAACCCAGCTCTCCAGATTGTTTTTGTTCAGATATAAAATTTCAGGAAATTCGGCAAAAATCAGCGAAAAGCTTTTATAGGATGCTTTGGCGATGGCGACGATTTCTTCCGGCGGCTTTTCCGGAAACGCCCTCATCAGATTGTGAAAGGCGATGAGCCTGTGTTTGAGCGACGCGCGATAAGCCAGTCCGGCCAGACTGGTTGCGATCCACCGCCGGAGACCCAGAGGCAGAATGCGTGCGATGAGGATAGCGGTCTTTACTTTCCAAGAAGGCTCGGGCTTCATGGCGTCCCCCGCAAGGCCGGCACGGTTGCGCGCGCGGTGATAAAATTCTCAAACGATTCGACGTTCCGAATTTCCATTTCCATGCGCGCCACGACAATCAGATTGTAAAAGTCGGGATAATCCGCAAGGCGCATGGCGTCTTTTTCGGTCGTGACGAGGTAATCGGCTTTCAGGGCAATGAATTGACGCTTCAACTCGTCGATATCCGTCCGGCTGAAAACGTAATGATCGGGAAAAGGGTTGAAAGAGAGTATTTGAGCGCCCGCCTCAACCAGAAGCGACTTGAAAGAATCCGGCTTGGCGATTCCGCAGAAAGCGCATATTTTTTTATCAAGGATCTCCCGGGGCTGCAAACGGGCGCCGGTCGCCGGCGAAAATATTTCGGAAAAACGGTGCGCGGCGGAAAAAACGGGAATTCCGGCTTGCCGCGCCGTCCGGGCGATGCGCTCGTCGGGCGGGAGCGTTTCGTCGGCGCGCGTCAGGATGAAACAGGAGGCGCGGTTCAATCCCGCGGGGGATTCGCGAAGTTCGCCTCGCGGCAGCAGCCGGCCGTTCCCCAGAGGCCTGCGGCCGTCGAGTAAAACAATGTCGATATCGCGATGCAGACGGCGATGCTGAAAGGCGTCGTCGCAAATCAGAACGTCGGCGCCGAACCGGTCGATGGCGGCCTGGCCGGTCAGTTCGCGCTTCGGACCGGTGATAACCGGAATGTTCGTAAGCGACCGTGCGATCAAAAGCGGTTCATCTCCTGCGGTTTTGGAAGAAAGTAAAATGGTTTTTCCGTCACAGACAACATTGACGGGCTCTTTACTCGCGCCGCCGTAGCCGCGGCTGATGACGGCCGGATGAAAACCCTGCCGTTTCAGCATTTGGGCCAGCAAAATGACACAGGGGGTTTTACCCGTGCCGCCGACTGTAATGTTGCCCACGCTGATGACCGGACGGGACAATTTGACGGATTTGAATATCCGCCGGTCGTAGAGGCGATTGCGTACGAAGACAATCAGCCCGTAGAGCAGGGAGAAAATCCGGAGGATTGCCCGCAGCGGACTGAAACGGCGAACGGAATCTTCCTCATTCCAGATCCTTTGCCAATCGATCATTGCCGTTTCCCTCTTCTTTAAACTGTAAATTATAAAGCCGGTAATATTCGCCTTTTTTCGCCATCAGCGT
The DNA here is from genome assembly GCA_963682105.1 of Smithellaceae bacterium. GTDB lineage: Bacteria > Desulfobacterota > Syntrophia > Syntrophales > Smithellaceae > UBA8904. The sequence goes on along the minus strand of OY821638.1, from coordinate 2,443,908 downwards.
GTCGTGATTGCCTTCTTCCACAATTTTGCCGTTGACCAGGGCGATGATGCGGTCGGCGTTGCGGATGGTGGAGAGGCGATGCGCAATGACCAGCGTGGTGCGCCCCTTCATGAGATTGTCGAGCGCTTCCTGCACTTCGATTTCCGCTTCCGTATCCAGCGACGACGTCGCTTCGTCCAGAATGAGGATCGGCGCGTTTTTCAGAAGCGCGCGGGCGATGGAAATTCGCTGCTTTTCGCCGCCGGAGAGCTTGGTGCCCAGTTCGCCGATGTTGCTGTCGTAACCCTGCGGCAGCTTGACGATGAAGTCATGCGCGTTGGCCGCTTTTGCGGCGTTGATAATATCTTCTTCCGTCCGTTCGATGTCGCCGTAGGCGATATTGTTTCGGACGCTGTCGTTAAACAGGATGGTCTGCTGGGTGACAATGGCGATCTGGCTGCGCAGCGATTTCAGCGTGACGTCCCGGATATCGCGGCCGTCGATGGCAATGCGGCCGGCATTCACATCGTAGAAGCGCGGAATCAGATTGACCAGCGACGTTTTCCCGCCGCCGCTCATGCCGACAAAAGCGATCACTTCGCCGCTTTGGATGGACAGGTTGATATCTTTTAAAACCGGCGTTGTTTCATAGGCGAAATCGACGTGCTCGAGCCGGATGTCGCCCCGAATCGACGGCAATTCCAGCGCGCCTGGCTTTTCCTGAATTTCGGGAACACGGTCGATGATGGCAAATACGCGTTCGGCGCCGGCAATACCCTGATTGATGGTGTTGTTGATGTTCGTGAGGCGTTTGACGGGCTCGTAAAGCAGGAGCGCCGCCGCCAGAAAGGATGTAAACGTTCCGACCGTCGAATGTCCCTGCATGACATTATATCCGCCGTAATAGATGACGGCGGCAATGCCGATTGATCCCAGAAACTCCATCACCGGATGCGACAGGGCGGAGACCGAGACGGATTTCATGTTCAGTTTGAATAACCGTTCGTTTTCCTCGGCAAAGCGCTCGCTTTCGTATTTTTCCATGCAAAAGGCCTTGACGATACGCGTGCCGGCGATGGTTTCCTGTAAAAGAGAACTGAGGGTTCCCATGGTTTCCTGTGACGACGTCGTCACCTTGCGCATCATTCTTCCGAAGCGGGAGATCGGGTAGATGGTGGCCGGAAAAACGATCATGGCCAGAAAGGCCAGTTTCCAGTCTGTATAAAAAATCAAGGCCACCAGGAAGACAATGGAAAAGGAATCGCGGATCAGGCTCGTGATGGCCTCGGAGGCCGCCGACTGCATCGAATTGACGTCGTTGGTGACGCGCGACATGAGCAGTCCCGTGGGATGCTGCGTAAAGAAAGAAAGCGATTGGCGCTGGATCTGGTCGTAAAGCCGGTTGCGCAGATTCGCGACGATGCGCAATCCGATATAGTTCATTAAAATCGTTTGGAAGTAATTGGCCGCGCCCTTGGCGAAAAAAACGCCCATGATGGCCAGCGGAAGCCACTTGAGCGCGTCATAATTCTTGCCCATGAAAATATCGTCCAGAATGGGCTGGACGAGCTTGGCCTGCGCGGCGGTTGTGGCGCCGACAATAACCATGCACAGAGCCGCGACGATAAAGCGCACATAATAAGGCTTGGCCAGAAATACTAATCGTTTGAACATTTCCATAATGTGTTTCCTATATCATATCGCAGGCAATTTGAGCAGCCCTTCTTGCGGCGCCCGGTTCCCCCATTCGGGAGCGCAGCGCGGCAAGATTCATGATGATTTCCTTTCTTCTTTTCGGGTCCGTTAATATCGTTAAAGCTTCGTTGGAAATTCGCGCGGCGTTGGCGTCCAGTTGTATCAGCTCCGGAACAACGGTTTTTCCGGCAATGATATTCACCAGGCCGATGTGGCTGACCCGGATGAACAGACGGCCGATGATCGCCGACAAGAGCGATAGTTTGTAAATGATGATCATGGGCACGCCCAGAAGCCCGGTTTCCAGCGTAGCGGTTCCGGAGGTGACAATGGCCAGATCGCAGCAGGCGATGACGTCATAGGTGCGGCCGGAGACGATTTTGACCGGCACGCCGAAAGCGTCGATGAGGCTTCGGACCGTTGATTCCTTGAGCGTATCCGCCAGAGGCAGAACATATTGAACATCCGGCTTTTTCTGCAAAATCATTTTTGCAGCGCGCAGAATTTCGGGAAGCATCCTGGAAATTTCACTTTCGCGGCTGCCGGGCAGCAGTCCGACGGTGGTTTTATCTTCGTCAAGACCGAACATTTTTCGGGCTTCGTTTTTCGGCAGCGCCGATTTCACCGTATCCATCAGGGGGTGGCCGACGTAATCGACGGCATAACCGCGCCGGGCGTAAACATCGACTTCAAACGGCAGGATAACGGCCATTTTGTCGACCAACTTTTTGATCTGCTCGATGCGCCCCTGGCGCCAGGCCCAGACCTGGGGGCTGATGTAATAAAAAACCTTAATGTTTCTTTTCTTGGCGGCGCGGGCGACAATGTTGAGATTGAAATCCGGAAAGTCGATTAAAATGACCAGATCCGGTTTGAACTGATCCATGGATTTGGAAACCTTACGGATCACTTGAATAAACGTGCCGATCTTGGCAATAACTTCCGTGGCGCCGACCACGCCGATATCGGCGGCGTGAGCCAGAAGTTTTACGCCCGCTTCTTTCATCTTGTTGCCGCCGATGCCGAAGAAGTGCAGGGAAGGATTGATGGCGAGCATTTCGCGGACCAGGAATGAACCGTGCAGATCGCCGGAAGCTTCACCGGCGACAATCATAATTTTGTGCGCATGTCCGGCCGGGGCCTTCATGTCCTGATTTGTCCTGGTTCCTTCAAGAGGCATGATTAATCACGTCGGCTATCAGCCGGATTTCATCAGACGTCAGTTCCGGAAACATCGGCAGCGAAAGGACTTCCGCCGCGCAGGCTTCGGCGACCGGCAGACTTTTCTGCTGGCCGAACAATCTTAAGAAAACGTCCTGCTGATGCAGGGCAACAGGATAATAGACGGCGGAGGCGATGCCCGCCTTGGTGAGAGCCTCAGCCAGTGCCTGACGGTTTTTGCATCGAAGCGTAAACTGATGGTAAACATGTTTGCACTCCGGACGCTCGACGGGTAAAATGATGTCCGGGGACGTGATGGCCGTGCAGTACGTCGCGGCGTTTTGGCGGCGGCCTTCGTTAAAGTTGTCGATTTCGGGCAGTTTGACTCTCAGGATGGCGGCCTGGATTTCGTCCAGGCGGCTGTTGTAACCGACTTCGGAATGATAGTAGCGCACGGCGCTGCCGTGATTGCGCAGCATTTTAACTTTAGCCGCGAGGTCTTCGCTGGCAGTGACGACGATGCCGCCGTCTCCGTAGCAGCCGAGATTTTTGCTGGGAAAGAAGCTGAAGCACCCCATATCGCCGAATGTGCCGACGACCTGTCCTTTGTATCGCGCGCCGAAAGCCTGGGCGCAATCTTCAATCACTTTCAGGCCGTGTTTTTTGGCGATGGCCATAATCGGCGTCATGTCGGCCGGATGTCCGAACAGATGGACGGGAATAATCGCTTTGGTCCGCGGCGTGACGGCGGCTTCGATCTTTTCCGGATCGATATTGAAGGTATCCTGACAGATATCGACAAAGACCGGTTTGACGCCGATTTGCGCCGCGACTTCGGCTGTGGCGATGAAGGTGAACGGCGTGGTGATAATCTCGTCACCGGCGGCGATTCCGCAGGCGCGCAGCGCCAGAAGAAGCGCGTCCGTGCCGTTGGCGCAGCCGATGGCATACGCCAGACCGTGATAAGCGGCGACTTCTTCCTCCAGTTTGCCGACATTCGGCCCCAGAATAAATTGCGTATCGGCCAGCACCCGGCTTACCGCTTGGTCGATGTCGGCTTTGAGCCGCGTATACTGCTTTTTTAAGTCTACCATGGGAATCATAGCGGGAGATCCTCGTGTGTTTTCATTTTTTGCAGGATGTCAAGGGCCAGCGCCAGGGACTTGCGTCCTTCTTCGCCGGAGACGGCCGGGGAGGTGCGCGTCTGGACTGAGCGGACAAAAGCGCGGATTTCCTCTTCGAGAGGATCGTGGCTTCCGATGTCGACATTGTTGGGGACGATTTGCTGCTTGCCGTCGGCGTCCGTGACTTTTGAAATCGAGAGAATTTCGCGTTTGCGGGTGTCTACGGCATGGTAGCCTTCCGGCCCGAAGAAACGCAGCTTCTGCATGGTTTTGATGCTGATGCGGCTGGCCGTGACGTTGGCGATGCAGCCGGAGGGAAAGGACATGCGCACGTTGGAGATGTCGATTTTATCCGACAGGACGGGAACCCCGACCGCTTCGACGCTCACCGGCGACGCATTGACGAATTTCAGGATCAGATCCAGATCGTGGATCATCAGGTCCAGGATGACGTCCACGTCGGTGCCCCGCTCGAAGAAAGGATGCAGCCGGTGAACTTCGATGAACACGGGCCGGGTTATCACTTTTTCCAGAGCCATGACGGCCGGATTGAATCGCTCGACAAACCCGACCTGCAATATCAGGTTGTTTTGGCGGGCCAGCGCCAGCAGCTCGTCGGCTTCTTCCAGCGTGGAACACAGAGGCTTTTCCATCAGGACGTCGATGCCCGCCGCCAGAAAGTCGCGGGCGACGGCGTGATGAAAGCCCGTGGGAACGGCGATGCTGACGGCATCAACTTTGCCGATCATTTGCCGGTGATCCGACATGGCCTCGCAGCCATAAAGCCCGGCTGCCTTTTGCGCCCGTTCGATCTGCGTATCGCTTATGGCGCTGATCCGGCAGAATTCCAAGTTGGCATACTTCTGGAGATGGTACCCGCCCAGATGCCCGATGCCGACAACGCCGATGCGGATTTTATTTCCTTCGGTCATAGTGGTTTCTTTCAGCGGCAAACGCCTCTTTTCGAATTTTTGATAAAATTGATAAAATGACGGACTTCCGGTAAATCTTCCACTTCCTGACTGGCTTTTTCCAGCGCGGCTTCCAGGAGCATGTCGGAACGGAAAATGATCCGGTATGCGTTTTTAATCGCTTTGAGAGTATTTTCCGGGAAATTGCGCCTTTGCAGGCCGACCAGATTCAGGCCGAATAATTTGGCATGATTTCCCTGAGCAATCGTGTAAGGCGGAACGTCCTTGACGACGGCCGATGCGCCGCCGATGAAAGAATGGGCGCCGACGACGGTGAACTGGTGGACGCCGGACAGGCCGCTGATAATGGCATAATCTTCAACTTCGATATGCCCGGCCAGCGTCGCCGCGTTGGACATAATAATATGGTTGCCCAGTTTGCAGTTGTGCGCGACGTGGCAGTAAGCCATGATGAGGTTGTGGTCGCCGAGAATCGTTACGCCGATATCGGACGTGGTGGAACGGTGGATGGTGACGAATTCGCGGATCGTGTTATGATTGCCGATGATCACGCGGGTGGGCTCGCCCTTGTACTTCAAATCCTGCGGCGGCGCCCCGATGGAGCAGAACTGGAAGATATGACAATTTTCACCGATATCCGTATGTTCGTCAATCACCGCATGCGGGCCGATGACGGTATCTTTACCGATCGTGACATCGCCGTTGATGACGGCATAGGGGCCGACTTCCACACCTTCGGCCAGTTTTGCGTCCGGCGATATAATGGCAGTAGAATGAATTTTCATTTCAGTTTTCACCTGTTTTGTTTATTTTTGCCTCAAGCTCCATCACCTGCTTTATCAGGCGTTCCAGTTTTGCGCGCATTTCCGGGAGCTTCAGTTTGGAGGATTCCACTTTCAGCCATTCCTTGCGGGGAAGAAACGGGGTTCCGCCTCCGATTTGTCCCGAAGGAATGTCTTTATGGATGCCGGATGAGGCGCCGATCATCACCCGGTCTCCGATGGTAATATGGCCGACGATGCCAACCTGCCCGCCGATCATGACGCTCTGACCGATTTTGGTGGAGCCGGAGATGCCGACCTGGGCGGCGATGGCGGAGTTTTCACCGATGACGACGTTATGCGCGACCTGAACGAGGTTGTCGATTTTTACGTTGCGGCATATCCGGGTCTTTCCCATGGTTGCCCGGTCGACAGTGGTGTTGGCGCCCAGTTCCACGTCATCGTCGATTTGAACGATGCCGACCTGGGGCACCTTGGCGTTGTCCGTCCCGGGAGTGGCAAATCCGAAGCCGTCCGCGCCGATGACGACGCCGGAGTGCAAAATAACCCGGCGGCCGATAAGGCAGCCGGCGTAAACGCTGACGTTGGCATAAAGAATTGAATCTTCGCCGACGGAAGCGTTGCGGCCGATAAAGACGCCGGGATAAATCACGGCGCCCCTGGCGACTTTCGCCCCTGCGCCGATATAGCAGCGGGGGAAAACAGTGGCTTCGGGAGAAACCTCCGCCCCTTCTTCAATGAAGGCGTCCGGACTGACGCCGGTCCTGCCGTGATCCAGCGGATAAAAAACGCCCAGCAGTTTGGCAAACGCCGCGTAGGGATCGGAGACGATAATCAGGTTTTTCCCTTCGGCCGTCGTTCCCGGAGGGGCCAGAACACCCGCCGCGCGCGTTGTCGAAAGCAATTTAAAATATTTCACATTGGCGAGGAAAGAGAGGTCGTGGTCCGCGGCTTCGTCAATCGGCCGGAGGTTTTTGATCACGACGGCTCCGTCGCCTTGAATCTCGCCGCCGATGAAGGCGGCTATTTCAGAAAGGGTTTTTTCCATAGCTCACCCGGCGGAATTATTTTTTGGCGCTGGACGCCCTGTTGTATTCGTCAATGATTTTCTTGGTGACCTCGGCCGATTTGTCGTGATAGGGCATCGGGGTTGTGCTCATGTCAATAATCAGCGTGTATTTTTCCCGTTCACCGATGGCGCGCACGACTTTCAGAATCTCGGGGATCATTTTCTGAGAATATTCCTGGTCGCGTTTCTGAAGTTCCTTGTTGGAGTCTTCCACCAGCAACTGGTAGTCGCGCAGTTTTCTCTGATAGGACGTTTCCTTGTCGCTGCGAGCGCTGGCCGTCATAACCGATCCCTGTTTATCGAGTTCATCTTTAATCTTTTTGACTTCGTTCTCCATCGCTTTGATGGATTCCTGCTTTTTTTCATAATACTTTTTGAATTCTTCCGCAGACTTTTTGCCGACGACCGAATTCTGGATAATTTCCTGAAGATTCATGAAGCCGATCTTATCGGCTGCAACAACCGTGGTTGTCCAGACAAAAAGAAGCAGTGTTACGCTGACCATCAGACAGATATTTTTTTTCATTATCAATCTCCTTTTGTGTTATTTATCCGTTCTTCAACATGAAGAATATCATACTTGTTTTACATAAACATGCCGATGGTGAATTCCCACCGGCCTATCGCGTCGTCGTTCAATCCCCGCCGGTCCAGAACATAGCCGTATTCCAGACGGAGCGGTCCGATCGGCGAGTACCAGCGGACGCCCGCGCCGCAGGTCTGGCGAAGATCGGTCAGATAGTAGCCGCCGTTCCAGGTATTGCCCGCGTCATAAAACACAACGCCTTTCATCCCCGCGTCTTTGATGAGCGGGAAGACGAGTTCCAGGCTGAATACCAGCATGGTGGTGCCGCCGATGACGTCGCTGGTGCTGTTGTTGACCGGGCCGACATAGCGCAGGCCGCGGATGGAGTTAATGCCGCCCAGGACGTAGCGTTCAAAAATCGGAATCTTGTCGTCGCTTTCATCATTGTTTTGCAGGTAGCCGATTCTGGCTTTCGCCCCGAAGACGATGTCCCGATAAATGGAGTAATAACCGGAGACATTGCCGCCGTATTTTGTAAACTTGGAGTTGCCGCCCAGCGGCATACCGGCATGCTGCACAAAGGCGCCTGCTTTGAACCCTTTGCTCGGGAACATGCTGTCGTTGGTGGAATCGTATCCCAGAGAGAAGGTGACCGCGCTGGTCGTCCTTTCTCCTTCCTGAGACTTGATATACTGCGTAGCCGTATCCTGATTGACATCCTGGATATTATCAATGCTGAGTTTGTAGCCGACATAGCCTGTGATTCTGTCCCAGATCGGGTACCCCAGAGTTAATCCGGCGCCCTTCGTATCCAGCGTATAGGAGTCGTATTCCTTCTTATACTTCCAGATATCCGCCTTGCACCACAGGGGCAGATCGAAAAGCCAGGGTTCGGTGAAGGACAGCTCGTAGTTGTTTGTTTTGGATCCCAGCGACGCTTTAAGACTTAAAACCTGTCCGTAACCGAGGAAGTTCTGCTGGACGACCTGAGCCATGATGACGGCCTGATCTACGGCGCTGTAGCCGGCGCCGATCATGAACATGCCGGTGTTTTTTTCCTTGACGCGGATGTTGATGTCCATTTTGCTGTCCGGTGCTTTTTCCGTCTGGATGTCCACTTCTTCAAAATAACGCAGTTGGTTTAAGCCGGTATAACTATTCTTGAGTTTGCTGGACGAATACAACTCACCTTCGGAGATGCTGAGCTGGCGGCGGATGACCTTGTCGCGGGTTGTGGTGTTTCCCGAAATGCCGATGCGTGCGATGTACACGAGCGAGCCTTTGTTCAGAAGGAAGTCCACATCCACCAGTTGTTCCTTTTCATGGATCTTGATCTGGGGATTTACATCGGCATGCGCGTAACCTTCATCGTTTGCGGCGAGTGTGATCATTTCCATGTCTTTCATGATCGCTTCCCGATCGTAGTGTTTGCCCGCTTTGGTTTTCAAGGCGGCAAACAAATCCTTCCGCGTTTTGGCGAGTTCATCTCCCGATATGTTGACAGTTCCTATTTTAAACCGCTTGCCTTCCCGGACGGCGATTTTAATGTAGATGCCTTTGGCGTCGTAGGTAATGACCGGTTCGCCGATCTGGGAGTTGACGAAACCGTTGTTGAAATAAAATCCGCTTAATTTTTGAACGTCCTGCTTGAGATGCTCCCGGTTGAGAATGCCCGTGTCGGTGATGAAGCCCAGAATCGTGCGTTCGTTTGTGGTCATCATGTTGACCAGTTCTTTCTGGGTAAATGCTTCATTGCCTTCAAACTTGATGGAACGGATATAGACCCGGTCGTTCTCTTTGATCTCCAGAATCACCACGAAGTCCTTCTGCTTGTCGCTTTCGATACGGTCGGTGATTTCCGCGTTGTAATAGCCTTTGGTATCGTAGAGCGCCTTGATCTTCTGGATATCTTCTTTTATTTTTTCGCGGTTGAGGTTTTGCCTGGCCTTGACGGACATGGCGCCCAGAATGTCGTCGCGGTCCAGCGCCTTGTTGCCGGTAATGCGAATTTCGGAAATCAGGCCTTTTTCGGTGACGGTGAAGGTGATGACTTTGCCCTTTGCCTCCGCGGTGACCGAAGCGCTCACATCCAGGAAGTATCCCATCTTGAAAATGGTTTTGATGTCCGCGGTGATATCCGCTTCAGAAAGCGGTTTGCCGGCTTTGCTGCGAAGATTTTGCGTGATGGCGGCTGCGCCGATTTTACGGTTTCCGGCGATGTCAACCCGGAGGATTTTATCCACCAGTCCGGTGTAGGAAAGAATTTCACCCGTAAGAACGTTCGCCAGCGGCGCAATACCGGCCGAGCGTTTGCCCTGGACGGATACGGAAGACAGCATGGCGGCCGCGGCGATGTCATAAATCCGGGCGTCGATGTTGATCGTATCGCCGAACTGGATAATGCTGCCTGTGACGATGTAACTTGCGCCCAGTTTTTTCCCGATATCCAGCACCTTTTCTTTTGTCACGGCCTCGCCGCTGCGGAAAAGCCGGCCCGCTTCGACAACTTCCAGCTTCTTTTCCTTGCGCAGTTCCGCGGCCAGTTGGTTATAGACGGAGGTCTGAAGCACGTTGCCTTCAACGCTTGAGTGAACATCAAACGGCAGGATGCTTATTTTTTTGACATCGTCGGCGGCAGCCTTTGTAATCATGCAGGAGACAAAAACCATCAGGGTTGCCAGCAGGAGAAATACCTTTTTATTAGAAGTCATAAATTTTCCCGTCGCGTAGACCAATTCCGCCGGACATGCGGTCCGCCAGAAGTTTATTGTGCGTTACAACAATCAATGTAATCTTTTTCGCTTCATTTAAATTAACAAGGACGTCTTCTATCTTTTTTCCTGTTTCCGTGTCAAGGTTTCCTGTCGGCTCGTCCGCCAGCAGGATTTCCGGATCCATCACCAGCGCCCGGGCGATGGCCACGCGCTGCTGCTCTCCGCCGGAGAGTTCTCCCGGCTTGTGTTTCAATCGGTGATCCAGCCCGACTTCCGAAAGCAGCAGTCCGGCTTTTTCGGCGGCCTGTTTTTTCGGCATGCCGGAAATCAAAGCCGGCAGCATCGTGTTTTCCAGGGCGGAAAATTCCGGCAGCAGATTGTTGAATTGAAAAACGAAACCGATGGTTTTATTGCGGAAGGCGGCAATTTTCTTTTTGTTCCAATCAAAGACGTTATGGCCGCCGATCAACAGTGTTCCGGATGTCGGATGGTCGAGTGTTCCCAGAATGTGAATGAGCGTGCTCTTGCCGGCGCCGGAGACGCCGACGACGGCCAGGGATGTCCCTCTGGGAATTTCCAGGTTCAGATCTTTGAGGACCTCGATCCGGTTGCCGTCTTTCACGAACGTTTTGGATAAATTTTCCAGTTTAATCATCGTATTTTGATCCGTCCCCGCCCTCTACTCATATCTCAAGGCTTCCGCCGGATCGAGTCTGGAGGCTCTCCATGACGGATAAATGGTTGAGAGGAAACAAATCAGCAATGTGCCGATTATAATAATGACAACGTCGCCGTAATTCACTTTCGAAGGCAGTTCGCTCAAATAATACACATCGCCCGGCAGGAATTTGAAATTAAACACTCTTTCCACGAACAGGGAGATTTTTTGCAGATTTATTGCAATAAGAAGCCCGGCGATGGAACCGAAAAATGTACCGATGAAGCCTGCGATCAGACCCTGATAGATGAATATTTTCATGATCATCCCGGAAGTGGCCCCCATGGATTTCATAATGGCGATATCCTTGTTTTTTTCCATGACGATCATGATCAGCGCGCTGATGATGTTAAAGGCGGCCACCAGCACGATTAAACTTAAAATAATGAACATAACGCGCTTTTCCAGTTTGAGAGCGGAAAAAAGATTCCGGTTCATCTGCATCCAGTTTTGCGTGAAGAAGGGAAAGCCCAGCTTGCCCTGAATGTGGCGGGCGATGGCGTCCGCCTTGTAAATGTCATTGACGACCACATCAATGCCCGAAACCGCATCGCCCATGTCGAGAAACTGCTGGCAACCGGCAAGCGAAAGGAAAGCCAGCTTGGAATCATACTCATAGAATCCGGATTCATAAATGCCGACAACAATGAATTTCTTCATTTTGGGAACTATGCCCATCGGTGTGGCGATGCCGCCGGTGGGGGATATGATGGCGAGGGTATCGTACAGGAAAAGCCCCATATTCCGCGCCATTTCCTTGCCGATCAGGATACCCGTCAATTCCCGGTCTTCGGGGGGCAGTTTGGCGAGGACGGCTTCCGGAACCTTGTTGAGATCTTCCAGGCGGCCCTCACGGAATTTCCCCAGGTTGATCACTTTGGGCGCTGATTGCGTATCGAGGCCGCGAATGATGACGCCTGTGACGCCGTTTTGGCTTCTGATCATGGCTTCCGTATAAATAAAAGGCGTCGAAGCGACCACGCCCGGCACCCGGTCGATTTCCTGTCTCAGCGCCGAGTACTGGCGCATGGGGCCTGCCATGCTGGTGGTGACTTCGATATGGGAGCGTATGCCCAGGATCTTGGTGCGCAGATCTTCTTCAAAGCCGTTCATAACGGCCAGCACGATGATCAGCGCCGCAACCCCCAGGAAAATGCCCAGAATGGAAATGAAGGTGATGATGGAAACGAAGACCTGCTTGCGTTTCGCTCTCATATACCGTCTGCTTATAAAAAATTCGTAGGACATTAAACCCCGATCCTGTTTCAATACAGTGAACTTATGTTTATCTCATGGCGGTGCGCAGTTCAGTCCTGTCTGTTTCGCAAAAGCGGGAATAAAATAACATCCCGGATCGATGCAGAATCAGTCAACAGCATGACCAGCCGGTCGATGCCGATGCCTTCGCCGGCCGTCGGCGGCATGCCGTATTCCAGCGCGCGGACATAATCCTCATCCATTTCGTGCGCCTCTTCGTCACCCGCTTCCCTTTCTTTGATTTGCTGAACGAAACGATCTCGCTGATCGGCGGGGTCGTTGAGCTCGGAAAAGGCGTTGGCGAATTCGCGGCCGGCGATATAGAGTTCAAACCGGTCCACCAGATCCGGGTCGGTGTTGGAGCGGCGCGAAAGCGGCGAGACCGCGACCGGGTACTGGGTGATGAAAGTCGGTTGGATGAGCTTCTTTTCGACGGTTTCATCGAAGATAGCCATGAGAATTTTTCCGAGGGGGTCGGCATCCTTAACGTCGCAGCCGAGTCTGCGGGCGCATTCCAGCGCGCGCGCCGGATTCTCGATGTCCGCCTGGTCCAGACCGGCTATTTGCAAAAGGGCGTCTTTGACGGTCAGTCTGCGCCACGGCGGCGTCAAGTCAATTTCCGCTCCCTGGTAGGTAAAGCGAAGGCCGCCGAACAACCTCTGGGCGACAAAGGCGAAGAGCTCTTCGGTGAAAGACATTAAATCTTCGTAAGTGGCATAGCTCCAGTAAAACTCCATCATGGTGAATTCAGGATTGTGGAAGGTGTCAATGCCTTCGTTGCGGAAACTGCGGTTGATTTCGTAGACGCGTTCCAGTCCGCCGGTGACCAGCCGTTTCAAATAAAGTTCCGGCGCGATTCTCAGGTAAAAGTCCTGATCGAGCGCGTTGTGGTGCGTTTTGAACGGACGGGCGGCGGCGCCGCCTGCGCGCGGCTGCATCATGGGCGTTTCCACTTCCAGGAAATCATGCATGTCCATGAACTGCCGGATCAGCTTGATGATCAAACTGCGCCGCTCGAAAATGGCTTTCACGTCGGGATTGGAAATCAAATCCAGATGGCGCTGGCGGTAGCGGGTTTCAATGTCGGTCAGGCCATGCCACTTTTCCGGCAGGGGGTGAATTGATTTGGCCATAAGCTTCAGTGTCTCGGCCTCAAGGGTCAATTCATTGGTTTTGGTGCGAAACAGTTTCCCGCTAATGTAAATGATATCGCCAATGTCCAATTTTTTAAACAGGGCGAAATCCTGCTCGCTTAAGATGTTTTTGGCGATGTAGCTTTGAATCTGGCCTTTACGGTCCTGAATTTTGACGAAAGCGGCTTTGCCGAAATTGCGCACGGCCATCAGCCGGCCGGCAATGGAAAATCTATCCGTTACATTAGACAGGGTTTCCGCGTCGGTCTCGCCGAACTGAGCCAGGATTTCGGCCGTTGTGTTCTGCGGTTTTGTGTCGTTGGGATATAAGTTGACGCCGGCGGCTTTCAGAGCTGCTATTTTTTCAAGGCGAACCTTTAAAAGATCATTGTCTTCCATAATTTCTCCACGTTTTAAAAGTCAATCTGACTATATTTTTTTTGAATATTAGTCAAGTATCATTAAGGCGCTTAAAAATACCGTTTGCCACCGATGGCGTTGTTATGTATGATCCCCGCACTTCATTATTATTCAGGGGGAGAAAATGGTTAATAAAGTGATACTGGTGGGCAGACTGGGGAAGGACCCGGAAGTCCGATACACGCCGGACGGTACGATGGTGACAACCTTCAATATGGCCACGGACGAAAGTTATAAGGATAAAAACGGCGAGAAGGTTCAGAAAACCGAGTGGCACAAAGTCGTCACCTACAGAAAATTGGCTGAAATTTGCGGGAATTATCTCGTCAAGGGCAAACTGGTTTACATTGAAGGTAAAATTCAAACGCGTTCCTGGGAAGACAAGGAAGGTGTAAAACGCTATGCCACGGAAATCATAGCCAACGATATGCAAATGCTGGATTCCAAGGGGCAGAGTCGTCCCGCTGAGAGCGCGGCGCCCGATACCGCTTCAGCGCCGGGTGGTATGGCCGCAGATGATGTGCCTTTTTAAGGAGTAGCTTCAAAAAACGCACCGGCACGAAAAAAAGATTTTCTGCCGGTGCGAAAGGGCTTACTTGTTGTCTCCGTCTTTTTTGGCCGGCGGATTGCTGTTGTCTTCGTTGGATACGGATTTCTTGAAGTTTTTAATCCCCTGTCCGAGAGCCTGTCCGATTTGCGGCAGCTTGCCCGCTCCGAAAATAATTAAAACGATCACCAGGATAATCAACAACTCCGGTATACCTATGCCAAACATAATAATGCTCCCTCTTTTGTTGTAGTTTTATGGTAAACGCAAGTGGATCACCTGACCCGTCTTGCCCAAATTCTCAAAGTATTTCCCGTTAAATTGAATTTTGACGCCGGCTGCATTGCCTATGTCCATTTGAAAACGCGCGCCTTTGTATGAAATCTTCTCGCCTTCTTTCAGTAAAACCTGAAAAGGTTCTTTATCGTCGGCTTTGATGCGTATCCAGGTTTCTTCGGTCGCCCTGATGACGATCACGGAAGACTCTTCGCTGTCTACGAGCGCCTGCACCTTCTGGGCATCGCTTTTAGGTTTTTCAACCGGGGCTGCGGGTTGTTTGATCTGTGCGCTTGCCGGTTTTGCCTCGGGTTTTGTTTCCTGTTTGTTTTCCTGGCCTTGCTTTCCAGGCAGATTTTTTTCTGCGCCCGCAGGTTGGGCCGGAACAGTATTTTCGGGTTGCGGGGGTAAATCGATGACGGGTTTGTTTTCAGGCTGCACAGTCATCGGCAACTGGATTTCCTGCGCCGGAGCTTCTTTTTTGACTTCCGTTTTAAGGGGAACTTCCGCCGGGGGCTTTTTGTAAAAACTGATAAACAGTGATACCGCCGCAAAGACGACAATGATGCAGAAAATCCATATATATGCTCTGTACCGGACCACGACCGAACCCACGGTCTCACCCGGGGATGGCTCTTTGATTTGCGCATTTTCCTTCATCTGCACCGCCTGAAGATAATTTTCATAACGCTGCAAAACGGGTCTGCTGTCTACGCCCAGGACATCCGCATATGTTTTAATGAAATTACGGCCATAAATGGGAACCGGCAACAGGTGGAAATCACCTTTTTCTATCGCTTCGAGGTTGGCGACGCTGATCCGGGTGCGTTCGTACATATCCTTCAGGGTGAGTCCTAAGTTCTCACGCGCCGTTTTTAACTCGGTAAAATTCTGTTCTGTATTTTGTTCCGATGCCATAACCTACCACAACTAAAACATTTTTTATGCTGTCTATCACTATTTCTTAAGCAGCGCAACGGTTAAGATAGCGCTTACTTTTTAGCGGGCTTTATGGTTAAAGTCATGCCTGCAAACCAACAAGAGGAGCACAGACAATGAAGGAATTGAGCGATTTTGCCCAAAACCTGGCCCGTGAGGCGGGGGGGCTTCTTTATGAAAAATTGAATTCCCAGCATCAGGTTCAATACAAGGGAACCATCGATCTGGTGACCGAGGCGGATAAGATGTCGGAGGACCTGATCATAACCGCCATCAGCCGCCGGCACCCGGAGCACGGGATTTTGTCTGAAGAGTCGGCCGAAAAAAATGAACGGGCTTCCGTGCGCTGGATCATCGATCCCCTGGACGGGACGACCAACTATGCGCATGGTTTTCCTTTTTTCTGTGTTTCCATTGCCCTGGAACAGGACGGGAAGATGATCCTGGGCGTCATCTACGATCCGATCCGCGATGAGCTTTTCACCGCCGAACGACAGGGAGGCGCATTCTGCAACGGCCGTAAGTTGGGTGTTTCCTCGGTCGGCGATTTGTCCCGCAGTTTGCTGGCGACCGGTTTCCCGTATGATATTCGGGTAAGCAAAGATAATAATTTGAATTTTTTCAATGCGATGGCTCTCCGGGCGCAGGCGGTGCGACGGCCGGGAGCGGCTGCGCTCGATCTGGCGTATCTGGCTTCGGGGCGTCTTGACGGCTTCTGGGAGCTGAAACTCAAGCCCTGGGATACGGCGGCCGGCTGCCTGCTGGTGGAAGAGGCCGGAGGCGTGATTACGGATTTGGAAGGCCGGCCCTGGAACATCTTTTCACCCGGCCTGCTTGGAAGCAACGGTTTGATCCATGAGCAGATGCTGGAGGTGATAAAGCAGGCTGCAGACCGAAGGCTGAAGGCTGAAGACTGAAGGTTCAAAGGATAAGGGACAAGGAGCATGGGGCATGGCGTATCTCTGTGTAAGCGGGTGGATGTCATGTTTGTTCAAAGCAAATCTCTTGATGATAGTATCAAATGATGCTATCATTTGAACATGGAACCCCCTTACGAAATAACCCATAAAATCGTTTATCTGTATGGTCAGATTACGGAAGCCCTTGGGATGTGCAAGAGCCTTCTGCTGGTAAAACCGGACGCAAAATTGCGCAGACAGAACCGGATTAAAACGATTCATTCTTCCCTGGCGATTGAAGGCAACACACTCAATCTTGATCATGTCACGGCAATTATGGATCACAAGCACGTCATCGGTCCACGGAAAGATATTATGGAAGTGCAAAACGCCGTGAAAGCCTACGAGCAATTGATGCGATTTCATCCTTTCTCCATTTCTGATTTTCTGAAAGCCCATCAGATTCTGATGCGCGGTCTGGTTGAACAGGCAGGTCATTTTCGCGCGAAACAGGTCGGCATCATCAACGGAGATGAAGTTCGTCATGTAGCGCCTGGTTATGATAAAGTTCCGGATTTGATGAAAAGTCTGTTTGATTATCTTCAAAATGACGGCGATCTGGATATTATCAAGAGCTGTGTTTTTCATTATGAAGTGGAATTTATTCACCCGTTTGAAGATGGCAACGGACGCATGGGAAGATACTGGCAAACCAGGCTTCTTATGAAGGTTAATCCGCTCTTTGAGCATGTTCCCGTTGAAGAAGCCATCAAGAATCATCAGGCGGCATACTATGATGCGCTGGCAAAATCCGACCGTGCGGGCAAGTCTACAATGTTCGTCGAGTTTCTGCTGGAGGTCATCAATCAGTCTTTGCGACAGACCATCGATGAATCACGGGCGCTCAATGTAAATTTTCAGAAAAGAACAGAATATGCTTTATCTGAGCTCAATGACTGGTTTGACAGAAAGGAATACATGAAAATCAACAAGGGTATTTCTACGGCAACCGCAAGCAGGGATTTGAAACAATTGCTCGAAAAAGGAATCATTTTGTCTTCAGGAGAAGGACGAATGATGAAATATATGAAAAAGTAACTGGTCGCGCCCGGAATGATGCAAAACAAGGATTGAAAATGAAAGTGTTGTTCACCATCGGACATTCGGTGCATACCGTGGAAGGGTTTTTAGAGCTTCTTAAGCGCCATTCCATCAACGCCTTGTGCGATGTCCGGTCCAGCCCTTACAGCCGCTATTCGTCGCAATTCAACCGTGAGTCTTTAAAAGAAGAAGTTCTGAAGCACGGCATCGCATACATTTATCTGGGCGCTGAGTTGGGGCCTCGAAGCTCCGATCTGTCCTGCTATGTAAACGGCAAGGTCCAATATCAGCGCCTTGCCGAAAAAGAGATTTTTCAGCAAGGTCTGAACCGTCTGCGCAAGGGCATGGAGACCCATCGTATCGCGCTTATGTGCGCGGAAAAAGACCCCCTGACCTGTCACCGGATGCTCTTGATCTGCCGCAATCTGCGAGGAGAGGACATTCAAATCCGGCATATTCTGGAAGACGGATCGCTCGAAGACAATTGCGATACGGAACAGCGCCTGATGAGACTGTTGAAAATCGCTCCTGCGGATCTTTTTTCATCCGAAGAGGAACAAATCCGGCGCGCCTATGATCTTCAGGCGGATAAAGTCGCTTATATCCTGGAGGAAGGACAGCAAACAGCATGAGCGAAATAAAACTATTTACCATCGGGTTTACGAAGAAGACGGCCGAAGAATTTTTTACGCGATTGCTTCGGGCGGGCATGAAGCGGATCATCGACATCCGACTCAACAATGTTTCCCAACTGGCCGGCTTTGCCAAACGCGATGACCTGCGCTACTTCCTCCGGACGATCGGTCAAATGGATTACGTTCATCGGCCCGATCTGGCGCCCACGCAGCAAATCCTTGACGATTTCAAAAAGAATAAAGGCCGTTGGGAAAGCTACGAGAAAAACTTTCTGGCGTTGCTGTCCGCAAGAGAGGCCGAAAAGGAAATTCGCCCTGAATTGCTGCATGAAGCCTGCCTGCTGTGCAGTGAGGAAAAGCCCGCCCAGTGCCACCGGAGGCTGGTCGCCGAATATTTTCGCGATCAATGGAACGGCGTCAAAATCATCCATCTTTGATGCGATGAAAGCAGGGGACCACATCCTTCCTTCTTTATTTCCGGCGAGGACAGCGCATGATTCTACGATTATCCTTAAACCTTGCGCCTTGATCCTTGAACCTTGAACCTTTTTTAAGGCGTCATCACTTTAACGTACGCCTTGCGCGTCCGCGGGCCGTCGAATTCACAAAAGAAAATCGACTGCCAGGTGCCTAAAACCAGGCGGTTGTTTTCGATGATGACCAGTTCGGAGGCGCCGACCAGCGAGGATTTGACGTGCGCCGCCGAGTTGCCTTCCGCGTGGCGGTAATTGGCGGAAAGCGGAACCGCCCGGTCCAACGCAGCGAGCATATCGCGCGGCACATCCGGATCGGCATTTTCATTGATGGTGATGGCGGCGGTGGTGTGCGGCGTATAAACCAGGCAGATGCCGGATTCGATTTTTTCCTCATTAATCATCTTCTGCACGGCCGCGGTGATGTCGATCATTTCAGTGCGGGCTCTGGTCTGAACGGTTATTTCTTTCATGGGGAACCTGCTTCAGGGCATATTGGTTTTAATAGCCTGGTAGACATCGGCGCTCACTTGTTCCGAGAGGGCCTGCATGGCGAGGCTTGCGGCCCGGGCATACCCTCGCGGCGACGATTCGCCAATGGCCTCTTCCTTTTTGTATTTTTTCTGAAAGAGCATTTTCTTTGACGTCCGGATTTCGCGCGCGTCGTGAATCGAAATCACCACGCCGATAACGGCCGTTTTGGTTTTGTCGTCCGTTTTCAAATAAAATTCTTCGACGCCGCCGGAGAGAACAAAGCGACCCTCCTCCGCGTCATGCCGGGAGAATACCGCCTGGAAGAGTCCGCCGGTCCGCAGGTCGCGCAGAAGATCGTCGGCGATCATGTCCGCCGGATTAACCGCCCAGCGCGAGTAATTGAACGAGTCGATGCTGTACGCGTCGTTGCGGAAGATCATATTGGCCGTGTTGTAGACGGCGGCAATGGAAAACCGGTTGAATTTGATCGAGGCTGCAAGCGGTGTCCGGGTTTGCAAGGAAGGCGCCGGATAGTTCATGAGATATGTTTCCACGCTGTATTGCGGTTTGCCGGCGCCTGCGCACCCTGTAAAAAGCAGGAACAAGGCGATCAGAAGCAGAATAAAACAGTAATGATGCTTATGCAAACTGAGAAAGAAATGTTTCATGGTTATATCCTCTTTTTATTCCATCGGTTTTCGAGGCGGCGCCGGTTTTGAGAAAATCAATTCCGACGGGTCCCGGTTGAGGCTGTCGGAAAGTTTTTGCAGATTCTCCGATGTGACGCGCAGGTTTTCGGAGGTATCCTGAAGCTGGACCGTAATCGTCCGGGTTTTTTTGTCGATATCGGCGATCAGCGCGTCCGTCCGGTCCGCTTTGTCTTTGAGTTTCAGGGATTCCATTTCGTTTCTGGCCAGGTTGATCAACTGGCGCGCTTCCGACAGGCTTTTAATGGTTTCATTCATGGCCTTGTCCACTTTGCCTTCGGACACGGTCTTATTGATTTTGGCGATGGTTTCATCCAGATTGGCGGAGGTGGATTCCAGATTCGCCATGATGTTGCCCAGCTTTTTGCTCTCCAAGAATTTTTCGATGGCCTGCGACGTGTTTTTAAGCTGATCCGAAATACCCTGAAAGTCAATGCTCTTGACGCTTTGTATGATGGTTCCCGTATCGGACAAAATCCGGCTGATGTCCGATCTCCGCGACGGAATGACCGGATAGTCGGATTTGAAGCTAAGCTTTGGCGATTTATTCAGTTCACCGGGCTGAATCTGATCCAGCTCGATAAAGACAATACCGGTAATGCCGGCCGTCTTAAGCGAGGCGATGATTCTGTTTTCCAGATCGCCTTCCAGCTCGATTTTCATGATGACTTCAATCAGGCGAAAGTCGGGCGCAACGTCAATGCGTTGGACTTTGCCGATTTCCACGCCGCGGTACTTGATGGCCGAATCCACCTGCAATCCCTGAACGGATTCGTCGAAATAGACGGTGTAGAGCGATCCTTTCATTAAAATGCGGGCCGCGCCGACCCAGATGATTACGCCCGCGACAATCAAAAAGGCCGCGATGACGAAAAGGCCGATCAGAAATTTTGAACTTTTAATGGACATAACCCCTCTGTTCTTCGCTGCGGGCAGGCAACTGACGCAGGAAAAAACTTTTCACCCGCGGGTCGGTTGCCTGTTCTTTCAGTTCCCGCGGTTTTCCTTCGGCGATGATGCCTTTGGCATCTTTGTCCAACATTAACACCCGATGGGCGATTTTGTAAATAGATTCCAATTCGTGGGTTACTATCAACATGGTGGTGCCCAGCGCCTCGTTGGTTTTGATGATCAGGTCGTCGAGTTCCACGGCGGTTACCGGGTCCAGGCCCGCGGACAACTCGTCGAAAAACAAAACACGCGGGTCCAGCGCCATAGCCCGGGCGATACCGGCTCTTTTTTTCATGCCGCCGGAGAGCTCCGCCGGATAATGATTTTCATAACCGGCCAGATTGACCATCCCCAGCTTCATTCGAATGACGGCATTGACGGCGTCGGCATCCAGACCGGTGTATTCCGTAAGCGGCAGGGCGATGTTTTCGCGAATGGTCATGGAACTGAACAGCGCGGCTGATTGGAAGAGCACGCCGATGTTGCGGCGATATTCGTTGAGCCGGTCTTCACCCGCGCTGATGATGTCCGTTCCCTGATAAAGAACCTGCCCGGAGGAGGGTTTTTGCAGGCCGATCATTATTTTAAGCAGCGTTGATTTGCCGCAGCCGCTTTCGCCGACAATGACCAGAATTTCTCCCCTGTATACTTCAAAACTGACGTTTTCGAAAACGAGATTGCTTCCGAAACGGGCGGTAAGATTTTTAACAATGATGATCGGTTCCCGACCCACGCTTGCTCCTTAATAACGTTTGATATAGTAAAGCATGATGGCGAATATCGAATCAACCAGCACAATCAGGAAAATGGCCGTGACCACGGCGGAGGTTGTGTACTTGCCCACGTCCTGAGCGCCCGCGCGCACCTGGAAGCCTCGCTGGCAGCCTACGGCGGCAATCAGAAGAGCAAATACGGCCGATTTGATCAGGCTGGTGACCACATCAAACATCTTGATGGTTTTAATGGACTGGGTGACATAGGTGGTGACCGTCAGATCCAGGCTGGTGACGCCGATGATCATGCCGCCGATAATGCCGAAGAAGTCGGCATAAACCGTTAGAATCGGTACGACAATAATCATGGCCAGCACTTTCGGCACGGCCAGAAAACGGACCGGTTCAAAGCCCATGGTCTGCAACGCATCCACTTCTTCATTGACCACCATCGTTCCGATTTCCGCGGCATAAGCGGAACCGGAGCGTCCGGCCACCAGTATGGCCGTCATGATCGGCCCGAGTTCCTTGACCATGCCAAAGCTCACCAGGGCCGGCACGTAAATATTCGCGCCGATTTGCCGCAGTTGCAGAAACGACATAAAGGCGATGATCAGGCCGATGAGCAGGCCGATCAGAGCGACAATCGGCATACCATCCACGCCCGCCCGCTGGACGTAGTAAAGAACATCCTGCCGGCGCAGAGTCTTCGGATGCCGGAAAGTATAAAGAAGTCCCACCACCAGCGCCCCGATAAAGGTGATAAAATTGATAAAGTCCCGGGCAATGATAACGGAAGCCTGGCCCACCTGCCGGACAAAGTTATCATGGAGGATTTCCGGTTTATGCGGCGGTTGGCTGAGTGCCTCATCGTGGATGACACTGAAGATCCCCCTTGTCTCCTCGTTCAGGTTGATCAAACTGCAGGAAATGTTTTGAGATGCAGCCTCCTTTTCAATTTGAACCAGAGCAAGGGCCGCTGCGCTGTCCATATAACATACCCCGGAAAGATCGATGTTGACGGACGGCGGTCTTTGCAGACCGATTTCCTTTCGAATCTTTTCTGAAAAGGCGGTGAAGTTTTTGAGGCCGAATTCTCCGGAAAGAAAGATAACAAGGCCTTGATCTTCCTTTTGGTAAGAAATTTGATAGTTTTCCGAACACTCTGTCTGGTCTGGCGTCATCATCACTGTTTTATTCGGCGGATCAGGGATCAACATTAAAGTAATTATCTAAAAATTCTGCAATGATTTAATCCTGACGGATGAAGCTTGTCAACGGGAATTCCTTTGCAGGCCATGTCTGTCCTGGCAACGTTTCGTTCAACGTCTTAAACGTTTTGTTGAAAGAAAAGAGCAAAAGGGGCTTTGAGGCCATCGTCCATCCCTGCGGATATTTTTTATTCGTCTGATAATTCAAGTAGTTGTAAATATATTCCTGAAGTTTTCATTTCTGGCACGCTCTTTTCATTAGTATAAAGGCAAATAATGCGGGCGAGAGGCCCTGAAAACAAATAAAGCAAATACCTTAAGGAGGTAACAGATCATGAAAAAGACATTAGGAACCATCGTAGCGGCAGCAGCAGTGATTCTTTTAACGGCAACCTTTGGATTTGCGGAATACGCAGCGGCGGGAGCGGCTAATTTCCCGTACTTTCAACTGGGATGCTTAATCGTGGGCGGATTGATCCTGGTTAGTTTAAAGAGAAAATATAACAAGATGTACACGGCTGAAGTTGTCGGCGCCTTTGCCCTTTACACCCTTCTTATGGCGCTGTTTACCAACCCTGTGATTGATGCCGTAAAGAACATGGTGAGCTGATCCGTTACAAAACATGATCTGTTGAAGGTGCGCCCCCTCAAGTGATGTTCCGCTTGAGGGGGCGTTTTTTTATCTGTGGTTAATTATTTTTGGGCGGCGTCAAATTCGGCGGAGGCCAATTTGATGCAAACCGCCAGAACTTCAATGGCTTTTTCCAGCTCCGCAATCGGCGGCCGTGTCGGTGATATCCGGATATTGGCATCGTTGGGATCTTTTCCGAAGGGGAAGGTCGCGCCGGCCGGTGTGATGGCGACACCTGCGTCTTTGCACAGAGCGACCGCCCGTTTAGCAACCGGCTTGGCCGTATCGAGGCTGATAAAATATCCGCCTTCCGGTTTGCTCCAGGTCGCGAGCCCCGTCGCTCCCAGTTCATGGGCCAGCACTTTGTCGGTGATGTCGAATTTGGGTTTGAGCAGTCTGGCATGTTCTTTCATCAGGCCGGGGATTCCACCCGGGAAGGCGTTTAAGAATTTGACATGGCGCAGTTGTTCCACTTTGTTGGGACCGATAAACGTGGCGCCGAAAAGTTTGGAAATGTAAGCCAGATTGGCCGCGCTGGTTGCCATAAAACCAAGGCCTGCGCCGGAAAAGGTGATTTTGGAGGTTGATCCGAAAAGATAAACCCTGTTGGGATTGCCGGCTTCTTCGCAGGCGCGCAGAAGGTTTTTGGGTTTCTTCGGGTTTTCCACCAGGGAATGAACCACATAAGCATCATCGGCGAAGATGGTGAAATCCGGTGCAGCGGTCTTCATTTTGGCGAGTCTTACAACCGTCTCATCGGAAACCGTATCTCCGGTGGGGTTGGAGTAAGTGGGAACAAAAAGGAGGCCTTTCACGGACGGATCGGCTGTCGCTTTTTCCACCGCATCCATGTCGGGGCCGTCCGGGGTCATCTTGACGTCAATCAGATCGAATCCCATTTCCGATAAAAGCAGAAAATGCCGGTCGTAACCGGGGATGGTGACGATCATTTTCGGCTTATTGAGAGTATTCCAGGGCGCGGGACTTCCGACCAGGCCGCGCAGTTGCGCCCACATCAGAACATGGGAGAGGATGGAGAGGCTGGCATTGTTGCCGACCAGCGTTTCTTCAGGTTTCGCACCTAAAACGGTGCAAAAAAGGCTGCGGGCTTCCGGCAGGCCCAAAACGCCTCCGGGGTAATTGCGGATGTCGAAACCGCTCTGGGTCATAATGTCCTTTTCCGTGACAATGGAAAACAGAGCATTCGACAGGTTAAAATTATCATCTCCCGGCTGTCCGCGTTCGATATTGAGTTTCAAACCAAGACTTTTGAGGGCTTCATAACGGATCTGCAAGTCCTTCAAACTTTCCATATAATTTATACAATCCTCCATACATCAAATCTTTTTTATCGCATTACCCCATGTACATGATTATTAAATTTTGTCAATTGAGCAACTTGACGGAGACTCGGATGGCGGTTGAAAGCTATGACGGCGGCGCAGCTTATTCTATACCCGTTTTTTAGCGACCAGTTCTGCAAAATGTTCGAAAGATCGATTGTAGGTTTTTTCTGCGTCTTTCGGGAAAAAACACCCCGGCAACTGCCTTTTTTTCAGGTGATAGGCGACGCAGTCACAACAAATACCTTTCCGGGTGCAGGGATCGTATGAACAACTGCACGTTTTAAGATTGTTTTCCTTTTTACAGTCCATGATGACCCTAAATAATGTTGTAAATAATAAATGCATTCAAAAAAACTTTGAAATCTTACTTTATTTAAGTCATTATGAAAAGAGGCAACTTCATTGCATGGCTTTATGAAGTTATTTCCATTCAATGATACTGATCTTTCAGCGAACTGTCAATTTGGGCGGCGAAATAGTGTCGGGAATCCATGATTAAGAAGCGCGGTCGGTGTGCAAGGGAAGGGGTTGTCATGAGTTTTGAACGCGGGAAGACGAATGAGAGAGTATTACAGGACCTGAAAAAGCGCTCTACGATCGGCCTTTTCTTTTACCTTTCTTTGTCCATCATCGGTGTCTTGGCGGGTGAATTTTATCAGCGTCATCTGACGATGTCGGTGGTCTTCCTTTTATCGAATGCCGCTATTTGCCTCTTTCGGCTGATTCACCTGAAAATCACAACAAAAATGGGGAAACGTTATGCGGAGATCAACAAAGGGATCTTTTTTGTCAGCGTAATTATCACCGCCCTGATCTGGGGCGTGATGGTGGCGGTGGTTTCGCATTTAAAAGACGAACCGGCTACGCAACTGCTGATGACAGTTTGCCTTTGCGGTCTTTGCGCCGGAGGCGTGGTTGCCTTTATTCCGCACCGGCGGCTTTCCGTTTTCTTTAATATTGCGATGCTGCTGCCGCCGGCCATTGTTCTTTTGACGGTCGGAAATATTCCGCTTGCCACGATGATCCTTTTATTTTCGATCTATTTATCCCTGATGGCCGGACGGGGAACCGACGAGTACTGGGACGCCCTGGAAAATGAACATCTGCTGGAAATAAGATCCCAGGAACTGGCGCGTTTGAGCAACACGGATGTTCTGACCGGCTTATTTAACCGGCGGTATTTTGATGAGATGATGGATGCGGAATGGAAACGTTCGGGACGTAATGGCAGCCTGCTGTCCGTTATTATTTTCGATCTGGATCATTTTAAGGTTATCAATGATACCTGCGGACATCAAATCGGTGATGAATACCTGAAAAAAACGGCGGAAACCCTTTCTTCGGTTTTTAAAAGAGAGACGGACGTTGTGGCCCGGTTTGGAGGAGAGGAGTTTATTGTCCTGCTCCCCGGTATTGCGGCCGAAGATGCTTTTCCGCTCGCGGAAAAAGTTCGACAGGGCATCGAATCCATGTCTGTCGAGCATGAGAGAAAGCAGATCAGATCCACTATCAGCGCCGGCATCAGAAGCGGCGCGCCCGACTTCAATGCCCGGGCCGACTCCATGATTTCATGCGCCGATCAGGCGCTTTACAAAGCCAAACAGGATGGCCGGAATCGAATCGTCATCTTTACTTCTTAAGAAAAAGGTTCAAGGATCAAAGTTCAAGGTTCATGGTTCAAGGATCAAGGAACAAGGTTAAACAAAAAAGGACAAAGGGAAAAGGCAGCCGCCCTTTCCCCAACCTTGATCCTTCAGCCTTCCGAGACCTTTGAAAAATATCTTTTTTGTCATTCCCGCGAAGGCGGGAATCTAGAAACAATTATAAATACTGGATTCCCGCCTTCGCGGGAATGACCATATTGTGGATCTTGCGTAGTTATGCAAAGGTCTCCTATCGCCTATCGCCTTCAGCCTTCGACCTTGGGCCTTTTTTTATTTCAGAATCATCAGTGCATCGACGACGACCGGTTTGGAGCCTGCGAGGATGACCGGGTTTAAGTCGATCTCCATGATGTCGTCGAAGTCCAGGCCGATCTGACCGACGTTGATCAGCATTTGCTCCAGAAGACCGGTATCGGCCGCCGGCATGCCCCGGACGGCGTCGAGGATTTTATGACCTTTGATGTCGCGCATCATTTCTTTTGCGTCGCGGATTTCCAGCGGTGCGCGGCGGAAAGAGACGTCGCGCAGGATTTCCGTGAAAATGCCGCCCAGACCGAACATCACGCAAGGGCCGAACTGCGGATCACGCGTCATGCCCATCACCAGCTCGCGCCGGCCGGAGATCATCTCCTGCATCAAAACACCGCCTTCAAATCCTTCCATACCGGCCAGAATTTCACGAAACGCTTTTTTGGCTTCGGTGGCCGTGCGGATATCCACATGGATCAATCCCTTCTCCGTCTTATGGGCGATTTCGGCCGAGCAGCCTTTCATGACCATGGGGAAGCCGATTTTTTTAACGCCTTTTTCGAGATGATCCTTATCCTTAACCAGAACTTCCTTCGTGACGGGGATGTCGTAGGCGGCAAGAATCTGTTTCGCCTCGTATTCCGAAAGCGTCTTGCGGCCCTGCTTCATCGCCTTTTCAATGATCTTCACGGCTTTGTCGTTTTTCATATTTTCTCTACCCTCCTGATTAGTTATTTCCTTTCAAGTCACCGGCTGAATGCATGGATGCTCTTAGCAAGTTTTACTTCTTCTTTCCATAGTAACCGTTGACATGCGCAATGGCCCGGATGGCGTCATTAAGTTCGTCATAGACCGGAATGCCGCGAGCGATAAATTCCTGTCGCGCCCGGGTGATCAATTCGAGAACGTCCAGATCCGCCAGGCCCTTCTTCGGGTTGTGCAGCACAATGACGATGGGTTTTCCCGTTGTATCGACGACTTCCCGGAAAGCCTCCGCCAGTTGGCGGTAGGGCGCCACTTCGATGACCGGCAGGTTCAGTGCCTGGGCAAACGGTTTGTAATGATAAAGAAGCGAAACGAAGATTTGCAGTTCAATCCGTTCATCCCGGGCCGCGGCGAGCAGAATTTCCTTGAGGGCCTGCGGGGGAACGTGCGGGTTGGCCACATCGATGGGATTGATCGCGCTGGAACCGGGCCGGGGCAGAAACTCCTCTATCTGCCGCTGAAGGGCGTCCGGAAGCGGTGGAATCTGGATGCCGTAATTTTCCGCCGTATCGCAGGCGGCCACGCCCAGCGCTCCGCCGCCGCCGACGACCGAAATGGCGTTAAACGATTTTTGCGGCAGAAAGGAGAAAGCCAGACTCGCTTGCGCCATTTCTTCCGCATGATGAACCTGGATGGCGTTAACCTGATTCAAAACGGACTGCCAGATGGTGCGGCTGCCGCCCATGGACGCCGTGTGGCTGGCAACGGTTCTCCGTCCGGCCGCCGACAAACCGCCTTTTAAGACGATGACCGGCTTTTTGCGTGCCGCGGCTTTGATTTCCCGGGAAAAAGAATCCCCGTTCTCAACGCCTTCAATATACATGGTGATGACGCGTGTTTCTTCATCGTCGGCCAGATATTTTAAAAGTTCCACTTCGCGCAGGTCCGAGCCGTTGCCGAAACTGACCATCTTGCTGAACGAAACACCCATCCATTTTCCGGTATGTGCGAAGTCGATAGCCATGCCGCCGCTTTGGGAAATGAAGGCCACCGGACCGCTTTCGCGGGACAGATCGGGGCCGGGAAGCAGCGTAAGACCGCTTTTCGGGCAGTAAACGCCGAAACAGTTGGGACCGATCACGCGAATTCCTTTTGCTGCAATATCTTTTATTTTCCGCTCCAGTTCTTTTCCTTCCTCGGTGCCCAGTTCGCTGAAACCGGAAGAAAGAATTTCCGCCCCGGCGACGCCGATCCGGAGGCAGGCTTCCAGGGCCTCCGGGACATACTGTGCATTGACTGCAATGACGGCAAAGTCAACCGGTTCCGGAATATCCTCCACCCGTTTGTAGATCTCCAGACCGGCAATGGTTCCGCCTTTGGGATTGACGGGGAATATTTTTCCTTCAAATCCCATTGCCGTGATTCCCCTGAACATACCGGCGCCGAAACCGAGTCCGTTGACATCCGAGGAAACACCGATGATTGCGATCGTCCTGGGATGAAAAATTCTTTCATAATCCGTGGGTTGATAACGGCTGTTTTTACGGTTTGCCGTTGCTTTTGCACTGTCTGACATCGCTTACCTCCCGGGAATTTTATCTTGCATGCTAAACAATAAACCGAATTGTCATTTTCTAAGGTCCTTCAGCATCCGGAGCAAAAGCAGCCTCTCTTCCATGCTGAACCGTGAAAGAACCTCGTTGTTGACTTCTTCGGTGTCTTTCAGAAATTTATCCCGGTATTGGCGGGACTTGTCGGATAGTTGAATATTCAGGACGCGCCGGTCTTCCTTGACGTTTTTGATGACCCATCCGCTTTCCGCCATGCGATCCAGAACACCGGACAGGGTGGCGCTGTCCAGCGCCAGGCGCTTTCCCAGTTCTCCGGCGGAGAGGCCTTCTTCTTCGTACAGGGCATGCAGCACCAGCGCCTGCATGGGCGTCAGGCCGTAAGGCTGAAGGCGTCCTTTAAAAGTTCCGTAAACTTTCTGGTTGGCTTTGCTGAGGATAAATAAGATGACGTCCTGAAAATTAATCACGCAACGATTCCCTGAATTATTTAGCATGCAAGATAAATGATCGGAATGTTCTAGTCAAGGAAATTCGAGGGAGAAGAGGACCGGCCTCCGCAGGTCAATGGTTTGATTTAAAGGGGCTGCGCTCTTTTCCGCGAGTATGAATTCGGCGGTATTTGCGTGCACAGTATTTGGATTATCGGGAAACGACATGTTGTGCGTATGGCCGGATCTGTGTTGGGCGTAATGTGTTATATATCTGTATTCATTTGGTATTTCGTTAATAATTCCATGGCATTCATTTTGCATTTCGGGTTTGCATGGCATTTCCGGATTCATCTATGGAGGGTGACGGGGGCATGCCGGCCAGTACGAACACATGAATGTTTAAGGTGAATAAAAATTTAAGGAGATCAATCATGACGAAAAAGTACGATGTGGTGGTAGTCGGATCGGGCGTTGCCGGTTTGGGAGCGGCAGCCATGTTGGCCAGGGATTTTAAGCAGAAGGTGCTGGTGCTGGAGAAAAACCCCTTCATCGGCGGACGACTTGCGTCCTTTGTCGGCAAGGGAGACAAGATGTACATCGACGGGATGGAGCTCGATGCCGTAGGTTTCAAACGCGCTCTTGCTCTGACCGGTTCCTGGATACCCAAATGCACGCCGGACCTGGAAGCCTGCTTTAAAGACGGCATATTCGACGGATGCACCATCGACACCGGACACGGTTTATTCTGGGGCAACAAAGGGAAAATCCGCTGCCTGATGAACTATCTGGAAAAACCCGTGGACATGCCCTGCAATGTCGGCTTCGCTTTTATCGACTACAAAAAAGGCAACAAGGCGTATCAGGTCGCCAAAAATCAACCCTATGAATGGATGAGCAAGGAAGGCTTTGCCTCCACCATGGCGGCGCTTCGCGACATGGCCATGATGACGCTGGGAGATATTGCGCAAACCGCGCATATGTCGTTTGAGCAGTGGATCCGGGCCAGAAATGTTCATCCGGAGGCTTACGACTATATCAAAGTTCTGGCGGCTTCGCAGACGGGACAGGCGGATCTCAATCTGACGCCGGCGCCGGATGTTATCGGACACATGGCCGCCGCCGCGCCCATCAAAATGAATCTGGTGGAAGGTTCCTGCTCGACCGTCGCCAATCCCGGCACGATCGCTTTTGCCTTACTGATGGAACAGGTCATCAAGGACAACGGCGGCGAAGTCCTGCGCAACGCGCCCGTTACGGAGGTCATCATTGAAAACGGCGTCGTCAAAGGCGCGACCTACCAGACCGCCAAAGGTCTGGAGACGGTCACCGCAGACCGGGTTATCTGCAACGTTCCCAGCAAACAGATGCTCAATGTCATTCATCCGCGCTACTTCCCGCAGGAACTGGTGGACAGCGTTCAGAATAAATTCTGGGGCGCGGGCATGATCACCGGTTACGGCAACATGAAATCCAATATCTGGGCGGACAAGGGCATTGAAGAGAGAAGCTTCATCTACATGCCGGACGTCATCGGCACGGAAGAAGGCTACAGCGGCTGCATCGATATGGTTTTGTGGAATCTGGCCAACTGCGCGGAAGGCAGCAACTCCAATCCGTCGCTGACGAGTGAAACCGGCGCGGCGCCGAAAGGCAAGCACGGATGGATTTTCTCCACGGCCATGACGCATGAGGAAATGAGAACCCGTCAGAAAGTGCAAAGAGTCGTGGAATGGAATGAAAACTGGTGGAAGCGGACTTTCGGCGCCAAGAAATGGGCCAGTGAAATGGAGTTCCTGATGTGGATGTGCACGGACCACGCCTTTGCCTGGATTCAGCCGATCGGCCAGGACAGAATCGATGTCCAGTCCCCGGATATCGAAGGCCTGTATTTCACCGGCGACCAGTACGGCAAGCGCCTGTGGGGTTGCGGAGTGGATGCCGCCGCGCTCAGCGCCACTTTGTGCGTGGACGCCATGATGGGCGCCAATACCGAAGAAAAGGTATTCCCGTTCTATCACCGCGCGCTGCCCGCGCCGAAGAAAGTCTGGTAGGGCATGCGCTTTCGCCGGACGGTATCCGGGAAAAAATCAACGGAAAGAGGTTGCAGGTCTGTTTCTGCAACCTCTTTCCGAATCACGGTTCACAGGGACGGTAATCTCAAACAACAAATCGACAGGAGAGGCATTTATGAGCAACGGGTTAGTGAATACAAGGGATCAGCAGTTTGTCCTTTTTGAACAGTTAGGCGTAGAGAAGTTATTTGCAACTGAGAAATTCAAGGATTTTTCAAAAGATGACGTGCTGATGATGCAGAACGAAGCCGAAAAAATGGCCGTCAACGTCATCCTTCCGACCTATACCGAAGGGGATAAGGAAGGCTGTCACCTGAAGGACGGTAAAGTTTCAACGCCGAAAATTTTCAAGGACGCTTTTCAGAAATTCAAAGACGGCGGATGGATGTGCCCCATGGAGTCTCCGGAGGTCGGCGGACAGGGCATGCCGATTTCCGTCAGCACCGCCTACACCGAAATGTTCTGCGCCGCCAATATCGCTTTTCTCATGTACAGCGGCCTCACGCTGGGCGCCGCCGGACTGATCGAGAAGTTCGGGACGGAAGAACAGAAGAATAAATATATGTTCAAAATGTTTGCCGGTGAATGGTGCGGTACGATGTGCCTGACCGAGCCGGGCGCAGGCAGCGACGTCGGGTCGTTGAAAACGACGGCCAGAAGGCTTCCGGACGGCAAATACGGTATTACGGGCACCAAGTGCTTCATCTCCGCCGGCGACCATGATCTGGCGCCCAACATCGTCCATCCGGTGCTCGCCAGAATTGAAGGCGATCCCGCCGGAACGGCCGGCATCTCCATTTTTATCGTGCCGAAATACAGAGTCAACGGAGACGGTAGCGCCGGCGAACTCAACGATCTCCATACCGGCAATGTGGAACACAAGATGGGGCTGAAAGGTAACGCCACCTGCACCCTGAACTTCGGTGACGACGGCCAGTGCGTAGGCGAGCTGCTCGGCAAGGAACGCGAAGGCATGAAGGTCATGTTCCAGATGATGAACGCGGCCCGTCTGGAAGTCGGCATGCAGGGACTCGGACACGCCTCGGCCGCCTTTGAGCATGCCGTCGAGTATGCCAAGGGACGCATCCAGAGCACGCCGGTATGGGAAATGAAAAATCCGGAGGCCAAAGCCGTCGCCATTATTCAGCATCCCGATGTCCGCAGGGACCTGATGTGGATGAAGTCCTATGTGGAAGGTATCCGCGCCATGAATTATTTTGCGGCTTACTGCATGGATATGGCCGCCACCGCCTCCACGAAGGATGAACTGGAGAAATGGAACGGTTTTGTGGATCTCCTCACGCCGGTGTGCAAGGCGTTCTCCTCCGACCGCGGTTTCGACGTCTGCAATAAAGCTGTCGATGTCTATGGCGGGTACGGCTACTGCCAGGAATACCCCGTCGAACAGTATCTGAGGGACTGCAAGATCGCCGGCATTTACGAGGGCACCAACGGCATCCAGTCTCTGGATCTGGTGGGCCGAAAACTGGGCCAGCGCAAGGGCGCCAACATGATGGCCATGGTGGGTGAAATCGGGCAGACGATCGCCAGAGCCAAAGCCATTGAAGATCTCAAAAGATACGCCGGGCTTCTGGAAAATGCCAACAATGCCGTGCTGGATCTGACCATGACCCTGGCCATGCTGGGGACGAGCGGCGGGTTTTTGATTCCCATTTTGTATGCTTCGCCGTTTCTGGATATTTTCGGCGACCTCCTCATGGGGCATTTCCTCTTACAGGCTGCCGTCATTGCCGAAGAGAAGCTGGATGCCATTTATAAGGAAGTCGGCGCCGAAGATTCCAAGGGCAAAAAGCGGGGTCTCGTCCGTACAAACGCCGAGGCCGCCTTCTATGCGGGAAAGATCGCCTCCGCCAAGTTCTTCACGACGGAAATTCTTCCGGGCATCAAAGGGCGCTGCGACGCCATCAAGGCCGGAGACAAGATCGCCGTGGAGATTGCCGACGAATCTTTCACCATCTAACGTTTGCATCATGTTGATTCCCCCGTGCCGGACGCCGCTGCGGCCTGTCATGGCATCTCTCGGCGCCGCGCACGGGTACACACTCTTGAGGAGGAAAGTATGTCGTTAAAAATCAAAAAAGCCGCTGTTTTGGGTGCGGGCGTCATGGGCGCCACCATTGCGGCTCATCTGACCAACGCGGGGATGGAGTGCGTCCTTCTGGACATCATCCCTTTTGAACTGACGGATGCCGACCGGGCGAAAGGATTGACCGAAAAGAGTCCGGCCTGGCGTAACCGCTTTGCCGCCAATGGTCTGGCGGGTTTGATGAAAGCAAAACCGTCCGCCTTTTTCACAAAGGCCAATGCCTCGATGATCAAAATCGGCAACCTCGAAGACCATCTGGATCTGCTCAGAGACGTTGACTGGGTGTGCGAAGTGGTTGTCGAAAATCTGAAGATCAAACAGGAACTTTTTGCCAAAATTGAAAAATACCTGAAGCCGGATTGCATTCTTTCCACAAATACGTCCGGCATTCCCATCAAGGACATTTCCGCGAAATTCAACGCCGGTTTGAAAGCCCGGTTCCTGGGCACCCACTTCTTCAATCCGCCCCGGTATATGAAACTTCTGGAAATCATTCCCGGCGCGGAGACGAAGAAAGAAATCGTCGATGACATGATAACCTTCTGCGAGGATGTCCTGGGCAAAGGCGTTGTGGTCTGCAAGGATACACCCAACTTCATCGGAAACCGCATCGGCATCTTCGATGTCGCCAATGTCGTTCACCTGATGGTTGAAAAAGGCATGAAGGTTGAGGAAATCGACGCCATCTTCGGCAAGGCCATGGGGCGTCCCGGCACAGCCGTTTTCGGGACCATGGACCTGGTGGGCATCGATACCGGCCATCACGTCATGAAAAATCTCTATGATGCGCTTCCGGACGATGAAAAAAGAGACTGGTTCCTGCCAACCGATTTCCTCACCGGCATGATGGAAAAGAAGTGGCTGGGCAACAAGACGAAGCAGGGTTTCTATCAGAAGACCAAAGATGCAAAAGGAAAAAAAATAAAACTGGTCCTCGATTACAAAACCCTGGAATACAAACCGGCGCCCAAAGTGCAGTTTGCCTCCGTTTCCGAAGCCAATAAGGCCGAAGGCGGCGTCGGCGGAAAGATGAAAGTTCTTTTCAACGGCGATGATGCGGCCGCCGAATTTGTCCGCGATTATCTGTGCAACAACTTTATTTATGCGGCAAACCGGATTCCCGAAATCGCCGACCGGGTTCTCGATATCGACAACACCATGAAGTGGGGTTACAATCAAAAGCTTGGACCGTTCGAAGCCTGGGACGCCGTGGGTGTGCGCGCCGCCGTCGATGTGATGAAAAAGCTCAAGAAGAAAGTTCCCAAAAAGATCGAAGAGATGCTCAAAGCCGGCTGCGAATCTTTCTATGTCCGGAAACCCGACGGCATCTACTATTATGATTTTGCGTCCAAAGGATATGTGCCGGTCAAGGACAATCCGAAAATCATCCTGCTGCCGTCTTTGAAGGATCGGCAAAAAGTCGTTAAGGAAAACGCCAGCGCCAGCCTGATCGATATGGGCGACGGCGTGGCCTGCCTCGAATTCCATACCAAAATGAACGCGCTCGACGACGGCATTATCGACATGATCGACTTGAGTTGCGATATTGTCGAAAAAGACTTCAAGGGGCTGGTGGTTGCCAATCATGATCCACGCGCTTTCTCCGCCGGCGCCAAT
Source organism: Smithellaceae bacterium (assembly GCA_963682105.1). Classification (GTDB taxonomy): domain Bacteria; phylum Desulfobacterota; class Syntrophia; order Syntrophales; family Smithellaceae; genus UBA8904. The sequence goes on along the minus strand of OY821638.1, from coordinate 2,409,079 downwards.
GTCTTCAAGGTGCTGATGGCCATTCAGAAAGCCGAATGGGATTTTGTGGAGGACACCCTCGCTAAAGGCCAGCAAACCCTGATGAGGATGAAATACCTCTCCAAACCGACGGTCACGGCGCCTGCGGGCATGGCCCTGGGCGGCGGTTGTGAAATTGCCATGCACGGTGCGCGATGCCAGCCTTGCGGGGAAACTTATATGGGTCTCGTCGAAGTCGGCGTGGGGCTCATTCCCGCCGGCGGCGGCTGCAAAGAGCTGGCGCTGCGTCTGACCGAAGGCATTCCGGCAGGCGTTGTGGAAGCCGGGCTGAACCTCCAGCAGTATTACGTCAAGGCCTTCGAAAACATTGCGACGGCAAAGGTATCCACAAGCGCGTCCGAAGGCATGGATCTGGGCTACATCCGGAAAACGGAAAATATCAGTCTCAACCGCGATCAGCAGATATGGGACGCCAAGCAATTGGTCCTGGCCCTGTCGGCAAACTACAAACCCAAAAGGCCTGCGCTGATCCCCGTGATGGGCGAGAGTTTCCGCGGCATCATCAATGCGGTGCTGTACAATATGCGCCACGGCAATTACGTCTCCGACTACGATGTCCACGTCTCTTCAAAGGTTGCCTACATTCTGTCGGGCGGCGAATGCGCGGAAGGAACGTACGTTACCGAGCAGCGTCTTCTGGATCTGGAGCGCGAGTGCTTCCTGAGCCTGAGCGGCGAATCTAAAACGCAGGATCGCATTATGCATATGCTGTCTACGGGAAAGCCCCTGCGCAATTAACCATTCATCATTGACGGGACGCCGGTTTTATGGAGCCGGCGCCTGTTTCATATCAAGGAGGAACATCATGAGAGAAGCTGTCATTATCGATGCCGTCAGAAGCGCCGGCGGACGTTCGAAAAAAGGAGGACTCGCCTCTACCCGGCCCGATGAATTCGGCATTCAGGTGCTCAAAGGTTTAATTGCACGACATCCTCAACTGGAGCCTAAAGACATCGACGACGTCATCGCCGGTTGCGCCTTTCCGGAAGGGGACCAGGGCATGCAGATCGGAAAAGTTCTGGCGGTCGGCGCAGGGCTCCCCGAGCCGGTTTCCGGCATGACCATCAACCGTTTGTGCTCATCGGGTGTGCAGGCCATCGCCGATGCGACGGCCAAAATCACGATGGGCTGGTCGGACGTCATCATCGCCGGCGGCGTGGAATCCATGTCGCGCATTCCGATGGGCGGCAATGTCGTGCGTCCCAATTCCGATTGGCCCGGCAATCTGCCCTGGGTTTACATCTCCATGGGGCTGACGGCGGAAAATATCGCCATGAACTACAAAATTTCCCGTGAAGACATGGACGCCATGGGCATGGAAAGCAACCGCCGGGCTTACGAGGCCATCAAGGCCGGGAAATTTAAGGACGAAATCATTCCCATCCAGGCTTATAAATACAAAAAGGACAAACGAGGCAACGATGTCCGCGAGACATTCGTCTTCGATACGGACGACGGCGTGAGATGGCCTGTGACCATGGAGGACATGGCCAAGCTGAAATCTCCCTTCAAAATCGGAGGTAATGTCACGGCCGCCAACTCGTCCCAGACGACGGACGGCGCAGCCTTTGCGCTGGTGATGGAAGCGCAAAAAGCTAAAGCCGCGGGTCTTAAGCCTCTGGCCAAACTGACGCATTTTGCCGTTGCCGGCTGCAAGCCCGAAGAAATGGGCGTCGGTCCGCGCTACGCCATTCCCAAAGTTTTAAAGCAGGCGGGACTTCAGAGCAAGGATATCGACCTGTTCGAGATCAACGAAGCCTTTGCCTCCCAGGCGCTTTACTCAATTCGTGAAATCGGCATTGAAGACCGGCTTAAAGCTGGCGACATCAACCCCAACGGCGGCGCCATCGCGCTGGGGCATCCGCTGGGCGCGTCGGGCGCCAAACTGACGGCGCAGCTTCTGCATGAAATGAAGCGCCGCCAGTCGAAGCGCGGCATCGTCTCCATGTGTATCGGCGGCGGAATGGGCGCAGCGGCCATTTTTGAGATGATGTAAAAAATGCAGGGCCAGCTCATCATCAAATGAGATGACGGCCCTGCCGTAACGCTGCTTTTAAAAAAGAATGATAATTTAATGCTAAGGAGGTTGGCAAAGAAATGGCAAATTTAAAGGAGGTCGTAATTGTTTCAGCTTGCAGAACCGCTGTCGGGGATTTTTTAGGATCTCTGAAGGCCGTATCCATGACGGACATGGCGGCGGTTTGTCTGAAAGAAGTGGTCAACCGTGCCGGCCTGGACCCCGCGCTGATTGATGACGTCATACTGGGGTGCACAGGCTATGATTCCGCTCAGAATAACGTAGGCCGGGGGGCTGCGCTGAAAGCAGGATTTCCTTATACGGTTCCGGGCATGACGATCAACCGCGTTTGCCCGTCATCCATGGAGTGCCTGGAGATAGCCGCCTCGCAAATTCGACTCGGAAACTATGACGTGGCGATAGCCGGCGGGACCGACAGCATGACCCAGGCGCCCTATGTTTTGAAGAATCACCGCACGGGGTGCAGAATGCAAAATGACGTGCTGGTCGATTCTCTTTGGGAAGGCATGAGCGGCGGCGGCAATACCATCATGGGAGTGACTGCGGAAAATCTGGCGGAGAAATACAATATTTCCCGCCAGGAACAGGATGAATATGCTCTGCGCAGTCATCAGTGCGCCCAGAAGGCTACGGAAAAAGGTCTGTTTGCCGAAGAAATCGTTCCCGTAACGGTTCCCAAAGGAAGAGGGAAATTCGAGGATTTCAAGGTGGACGAACATATCCGGTTTAACATAACGATGGAAGAGCTGGCCAAGCTGCCGCCCGCTTTCAAAAAGGGCGGGACAGTGACCGCCGGCAACGCTTCCGGTTTGAACGACGGCGCATCGGCCGTGCTGCTGATGTCGCTGGATAAAGCCAAAGAACTGGGCATGAAGCCGCTGGCCAAAATTATCGGCGGTGCTCTGGCCGCGGTGGAGCCGGAGTTGATGGGGTACGGCCCGGTTCCGGCAACGCAAAAACTGCTGGCCCGGACCGGCATCAAACTTTCTGATATCGGATTGATTGAAGTCAATGAGGCCTTTGCCGCCCAGTATCTGGTGGTCGAAAGACTTCTCGGATTAAACAGAAACATCACCAATGTCAACGGTTCCGGCATCGCTTTAGGGCATCCCGGCGGTCCCACCGGCGCCAGACTGGTCATCACGCTGATTTATGAAATGAGAAGACGCGGCGTTAATCTGGGGCTGGCTTCTCTGTGCGGCGGAAACGGCCCGGCCCGTTCGGTCATCATTGAAGCGATGTAATTTGAGCGGTTTTTAAATGTTTGACTCCTCGCGAAACGGTCTTGTCATCCGGAGTGATCGCTGCGATCACACAAGGGTCGCAAGACCGTTTCTGCATTTTTATTGCCCGCCCCGGAATAAAGTTTCTTTAAGTCGGAAAGACAGGAAGCCGTAAAATATTTGGGAGGATCGAAATCAATGAAATCAAACGGGACCCCTGAATGGAAAAAGTTACATACACGAAAGATAGAAGTAACGACATATGATAATGACGAACAAAGAATCATGGTAGAAGGCCTCCTTCAAGATGAAATTTTCCAGGAATCCCATGCGATCACCGGTGAAACATTTCCGAAGGGTATCATTCACCACATGGCGATACGGCTGCTGGTTAATTGCAATCATCTTTTGATTGAAGATGTTGATGTTGATCTGATATCCATGCCCCGGGACGTGTGCCGGGAAACTCTTGACTGCCTCGCTCCGATCAAGGGCCTGCCTCTCACCGGAGGATTTTTTTTAAAAATTAAAAATATCGCCGGAGGCAGCAAAGGCTGCACCCACCTGCTGGAGCTTCTCCAGGCCATGGCCCCGGCTGTCTTTCAGGGATATGCCGCAAAGCAAACACAAACACCGGCCGTTTCCGATCCGGATCGCGCCAAGCAGATGCTTCAGTGGGTTGTCAATACATGCCACCCCTGGCGCGAAGACGGTCCCTTTGTTGCCATGTCGAAAAAGAACCTCCATATGGAATAGATCAGCAGACCTTCTGACTGCGTTTCACAAAAAGCAACAAAAACCGACCCGGTATTTTCTCAGAATAAGAATCTTTTACCGCTACGGCAATTTATATTGCATTGCTTTTCACGCCGTTTTTAAGTAACAAAAAACCGGATCGAAAGTTGTTTTGCGTCCGAATCCGGGTTTTACCGGGTCGGCATATTAAATGTTGTGCGAAGGAGTATAGATATGAAACGTTATCTTCTGATCACCTTGCTACTGTTGATAGTGCTTATACTCTCCATAAATTCTTCCGCAGCGTGTAATAATGATCGCGTACCTCTTGTTGATCGCAAACCGAGGATCAGCACCTTAGGTTTTTCCTTTATCCCACCTCCGGGAACCAACTGGGTGGAAGAGTTCGGCGAACACTCAATTAAATATATTAAGAAAATGGAGCCTATCGACGGTACTCTATTCGGCACTGTAACTGAACTACAAACGCAGCAGACTTTCCCTACCCCTGATGCACTGAAACAATATATTACTAACAAGCGAAAACCAAATACCACTCCACCTCGCTATGCAAATACCAAGACGAGTTATTCGTTGGAGCCCAGGATAGCGCCATTTTGCGTCAGGTACCAAGAACAATTCGAAGATTGGGGAGCAAATAATTTATCCAGGCGTTCTTTCTTAATAGTCGTTAATCATGGTTTAATTTGTTTGCATCCTGAAAATCCAAAAGTTTTAGTTGATATCTTATACTCCTATAGATGTCCTCCCGCGAACAAGGACAAAAGGCTTATTTCTGAGGGAGAAGAGTTTATTAATAGTCTTAAAATGCTTCTATCCAATAAACCATAGCACAACAAGGGCAATCCACCCGATCGCTATGCTCCGGGTGATTTCGTCGTTAGTGCGCCAAGCGCAGCTTGGCGCTTCTTGCAGGGTGTAAGTCCCTGCCGGGCAAAGCCTAACCATCAGCCCGTATCGAGTGTTGCACAGCTAAAGGAGTCAAACTGATAACAAGGACAGGAACAGGAGGCGGACAATAGTTGTGAAGCGTACACAGAGAACAATGCAGGCCGTAGGGGATGCGTACATCCCCAAAGCAATTCAGCCCCGTTACAAAAATCAAAGCAGTTGGCGACGGTTTTAACGAACGCGGAAGCCAGCACGAAGGAATCGCAGACTCCTTGCAGGGCTTGCCCTGAGCACTGAGCGACGGTGAGATTCCGGAGGGACTGCCGGGGTCCGAGAGCATGGCATGCATTGAGAGAAGTGTCAGGAACTTGGGAGACCCTTCCGCCTCCACGCAGTAGCGGGGTAGGATAGCTCAACCAAAAGGAGAGTGTCCGACGGGCCATAAGCGGAGGGAGTCAGATCATCTCATAGTACTCAGAGACGGGAGAGCCGATCACAAGGGGAAGGGGATGACAGTATTGCGTAACCCACAAAGGAAACTTATGCCGGACATTGCAGGGCTGGACACACATAAGCCAACCTCACTGAGGGGAATAGCAAAGAAAGCATAATTGTGCTTTTGTACGAAGCGAGCAATACTGAAGAGCCCGGTGCGGGAATACCGCACGCCGGGAACTGTGAGCTTATTATTACCCATAAGTCCAGCCGATTTTATCGTCGAGTATCTTCCTTGAAAACCTCAATATTTACCTCTACAAGTTTCTCGATCAATTTTCTTAATCGTACATAGTTTGCGATCATTTTTCGCATTCTGGGTAATTGGTCTTTCTTTACATAAACGCTACGTGTTTTCTGTTGGCTATCCTTATAGGTTAGCCGATATGCCATCAGTGATGACTTTTTTGAACATATGCATCGTGCTCTGTTGCATGTGGAACAAACGCTTGTAATTGACCCACGAACAAATTCAGGGAACTGAGCCAATTTATTTAAAAGATCATTTCGTTTTTTAACCGGATTCATCCTTGACACCTCTCTATCATAATAGTAGACGTATTTAATACGTCTACTATTAAAATGTCAAATTATAATAGGAGGAGTTCAATGCCCTCAAAAAACAGATCGGGTTGGGCCGCGGAAGAGTTTTCAAATGTCAATTTCGGAGATAAAAGACTCGATACGAGACTGATAAAATTATGTGATAGATTTTCGGATGCTCCAGAGAGCCCCATCAACCAGGCATGCCTGGATTGGGCAGAAACTAAAGCAGCATATCGTTTCTTTCAAAACAATAAAGTTCAAGTTGAAAAGATGATGGCGGCCCACCAAAATAAAACAGCTCAGCGCGCCAAAGAATACAAAACGATTCTTGCACTCCAAGATACCAGTTACTTTGTATATACGAACCACCCAAAGACTGAAGGACTCGGAAAGATGTCTTTAAAAAAGGGGAAGAACGTGGAAAAGATCTATTCCAAGGGCCTTATAATGCATACATGCTTGGCAGTAACAACTAAAGGTCTCCCAATCGGGTTGTTAGGCCAAAAAATCTTTTCACGGACACTCAGGAAAAAGAATAATAATAAGACCAAACCTCACAACTCTTTACCAATAGAGGATAAGGAAAGCTATAGATGGCTTGAGGCATTAGAAAACACCAAGGAGGTAACAGGTTGTACCCAAATCGTCACAGTATGCGATCGCGAAGCTGATCTATATGAGTTCTTTGATCGTAGCCGCCAAATCGATGCCCCTGTTCTTGTCCGCGCAAACGCAGACAGGACTATAAACCGTAAATCCCGTTATGCAGAGAAGGATGTCGAAAAACTTTGGGAGCATATGCGAAATCAGCCTGAGGCAGGTTCCTTCATATTAGAAATCCAGTATAGATCTAAGACGAAGCACACTAAAGAAAGGGAATCACGCACTGCAGTTGTCTCCGTACATTTCGACTCTTTTACCCTCAATCCTCCCCGTAACAACATCAGGCACGGCACTGAAAAACTTCCTGACATTGAGATGCATGCAGTTTATGCTCTAGAAGAAAATCCGCCAACTGGAGAGGAAGCTATCGAGTGGATGCTCCTGACAAATCTTCCTATCATGTCTTATGAAGACGCCTATGAAAAAATCTTGTGGTACTGCTTACGCTGGCGAATTGAAATGTACTTCAAAGTCTTAAAGTCTGGTTTTATGGTCGAATCATGTCGGTTGGGGAATGCCGACCGGCTGGCTAAATATCTCACAGTTATGAGTATTGTGGCTTGGCGGCTTTTCATGATTACCATGATCGCTCGAACCGATCCAACAACATCCTGTTCAACATTCCTCACAGATCAAGAGTGGAAGGTTCTTTTTCTGCATACGAATAAAAATAAGACGATTCCGAAAAAGCCCCCATCCATTGGTATCGTTGTTATCTGGATTGCAAAACTCGGAGGTTATCTGGCACGAAAAAGCGATGGGCCTCCTGGCACTATTACCCTGTGGAGAGGATGGAAGCGTCTTACAGACCTGACTGAAGGCTTGAAACTGGCCCATCAACTATGATATTTATGGGTAATAATAAGGAACTGTGAGGGGGCTGTCGGGTAACCGGCAGTTCTACCTCGATGATTAAGATTATGAAAATATTTGCTCTTATAATAATGGCATTAGCAATTCTTCTCTTCCCTTTTAGGCGGCATTTTAACAGTCCCGCAAAGATAAAGGAATTATCAAGAAGGTATCTTCTATTGCCTCGGTTTGTATATTTGTGTCTTGCGATCCTTTGGGTATATATAAATAAAAATAGCATTATTCTGAGTCAATGGGACGCGCTTAGAATTGGCGTTCCTATATTTTGGTATACAATTGTTCCCGCTTTATTCCTTTTGCTATATGCAATTTTGCCTTTGAATAAAGTTTGGATTTTGCCCGCTGCTACTCTCATTTTGGGTTGGGGAATGCACATGCAAAAGACGATCGTATATTGCTACCAAGGAATGGATGTAAAAACTGATTTGTTTAATAGCATTATTGGAATCACTATTTTGATTACTGTACACATCCTTTATGTTTTGGCATGTATAAGTATTATGTATTTAACTGGACCTTATATAATAAATCATTTGAGAAGAAATAAAATCTAACAAAAGCACGATGATTGGTAAAAAGATTGTGATGTTACACCAGTTTATTAAAAAACAGACAAAACACCGCCCAAAGAACTTGCCACAGCAAGGCGGCGTTTGAAGGAGATCAAAGATGATCACTCACAAAGAACTTAAGGCTCGCGCCCTTAAACGCGCGAATGTAAAATCTGAATACGATCAGCTTGACGAAGAATTTACTTTTCTGGACGAATTTCTCAAAGCACGTTCTTCCGCCGGCATCACTCAGGCGGAAGTTGCCAAGCGTATCGGCACAACTCAATCAGCGATTGCTCGTTTGGAGTCCGGTAGCGGAAAGCACTCTCCATCGTTGGCGACATTACAAAAATATGCACACGCGCTTGGTTGCCGCCTGGAGTTGCGCTTAATTAATGAAATGATACATATAAACGAAAAGGGTCGAACAATACGTTCCACCGGACGCACTAAAGCGCGCCGGTGAGCTTTGGCGCTCGCAATCTACACAGGAAGGAGAAATTTTATCATGAAACAGATGATTGCCTATTGCGGTCTTGTATGTTCAAGCTGCCCGACATTCTTGGCCACCCAGAACGATGATGATATCGCGCGAGAAAAGACCGCTGCGCTTTATTCAGATAAATTTGGATTAAACTTTAAACCAAACGAAATCAACTGTGATGGATGTCTCTCAGCAGGGGGCAAACTTATAGGGTATTGTCAATCTTGTGAAATCAGAAAGTGTGCTCTGGCAAAATCTGTTGATAATTGTTCAGTTTGCGATGAACAGCCTTGTGAAAAACTGATTAAATTTCATGAATTCTCACCAGATGCAAAGAATAGTTTTGATACTTTGGCAGGGAAAATCAGTTGATTTAACATCTTGTATGATAGCTCAAATATGGCAATTCTTTTTTGCAAACAAACGCATACATCCGTCACCAGACAGCACTGTTATTTTTTTTGAGCGGCAGTGGCCGGCGCGGCTGATGCTGATCGTCGGTATGCAGCAAAATAATATCTTTACAATTATAAATTCCGATGTGTATAATACCGACATACATACACATTAGGAGGCAAGAAATGAGAACAAACGTAGTCATAAATGATAATCTTATGGCATCAGCGCTGAAGGTTTCCGGCTTTAAAACGAAAAAGGATGCCATAGAAGAGGGATTGAGACTGCTGGTCCAAATGAATAGCCACAAAGAAATCAAGCAGTTTCGAGGAAAACTGAAATGGTCCGGCAATCTTAATGAGATGAGGATGGATAAATGATTCTTGTTGATTCCTCCGTCTGGATCGACTACTTCAACGGTAATCAAACATCTCAAACGGACTGGCTCGATTCTTCACTTGGAATTACACCAATCGTAATTGGCAATCTTATCCTGACGGAAGTTCTCCAGGGGTTTCAGAATGACAAGCATTTTAAGATAGCCAGGGATCTTCTTTTGAGAATTCCGTCCATGTCAATGGGGGAACAGACATTAGCGCTGGAGAGTGCTGTGAATTATAGGGTTCTGAGGAAGAAAGGTGTTACCGTAAGGAAAACAATAGACATTATTATTGGAACTTTCTGCATACACAACAAACTGACACTCTTACATTGCGACCGTGATTTTGATCCTATGGTCAAATATTTAGGTTTGAAAATAATAGAGATATAACAAAAGCAATCCACCCGATCGCTTCGCTCCGGGTGAGCTTGTCGTATAAGTGAATAAAAGGTAACAGTTTAGTCGATTAAAGGAGATTTCTCATGAGTGACCAGTTCGAGCAAGTGACAGTCAATTTAACGAATAATAAAGTTCAATTTACCGGGATCTCACCCGCCAATCCCGACTGTCCGATCGTCTTCGATTATAAACCTCCAATCGGTGATGGAAACGGTTACAATGGGCTTGAATTACTGCTGATGAGCCTGGCCGGATGCAGTGGAACGGCGATTACATTTTTATTGAGGAAGATGGGGAAAGACATATCCGGATTGACGGTTGATGCGAAAGGCATAAAACGTGATCAGCCGCCCATTAAATTCGAGAAGATATTTCTAAAATTCATTATTAGCTCCAAAGACGCAAAGGATGCTGACATCCGAAGGGCCATCCAGCTCTCTGAACAATCGGTCTGTCCGGTTTGGCAGATGATTAAAAACAATGTTGAAGTTGTTCCCGAGTTTAAAATCATTGCTTGATTGCAACCGATCAATGCGCTCTGGTTCAGCGTTGCGCCATATGAGATGGGACTGATGGTGATTACTGTGCGTCATAAAGCGAACTTGATAAGTTCTCAAAGGCTTTGTCGTCGCCGTCATCATGAAATGTGAAGTTTCAATATGCCCTTGCTGACCGTTCATCTGATGCTCCATTTCGTGACGCCTGTCTTACTGGCCCGGCTTGCTTTTCCTGATCGATGGAAGAGGCTTGCCCTGATCATGGTATTGACGATGGCGGTTGATCTGGATCATTTGCTGGCCAATCCTGTTTACGATCCCCTGCGATGCAGTATTGGTTTCCATCCCCTCCATTCTTATCCGGCCATTGCCGCTTATCTGCTGATGCTCGCCTTGCCCCAGGCACGATTTGCGGCCCTCGGCTTACTCATTCATATGGGACTTGATGGATTGGAATGCATTCGACTGATGATGCAAGGCGCCGGGTGATGTTTGTGTCTGTTATTTATTTCTGACCAGCGGGCATGATAACGGATGGCGCTTGATGAAAATAGAAGGGGACGAGCAGTCCATCAGGGACATCGCAGGATGTCCCTGATGGCTTCTTCTGATCTACTGTCCGCCGCGCACCGCCCAGACATAAATGCCGCTGCTTTCGGTCTTGGCATAATTCAACAGGTTGCCGTACTGCATCCCGATGATCCACGCGCCGCTCGTATTAACTGCATACGTGGTGGACGTCCACCAGTAACCGACGGGGATGACAAATCCCTGCGCAGCCAACCAGACGTAGGTCTCGTCTTGACCTGCATGGGCAAGACTTGCCAATTCATTGCTGTTGGGCAGGCGCCAGTCTCCGGCGACCGAACCATCCGTTAACCCGCAACTGCCGCTTTGCAGATTATTGGCATCATTCACCGCAGCTGCCCAGGTCTGTGAACCAAAACAGTTGGCATTTTGAAGCCATATAAGCCCCGTCAGATTGTCTTTCATGGTTCCGTTGCCGTTATCGGTAAACCGCGGAGACGGCCAGGACGCGCCTTCCCGCAATCCGCCGTCGTCAATCCCCCCGGAATCATAGGATGTGGCCTGGCCGGTTCGGGGCAAATTAACCATGCCGGCCTTACCGGTCCGCAACGGCCAAACATAGTGTCCGTTGCTTACATCGGTCTTGTCACCGACCTCATCCAAACCGTTTTGCATCCGGACCATCCACGCGGTGACCGCATAATGAGTATACGTCGTGGACGACCAGTAGGAGTCGCTCTGCACATTGCCGAAACCCTGGGCTGAATGATTCAGCCAGGCGGATGTATCGGTCTGGCTGAGGTTAACCAGACTGCGAAGCTCGTTCCTGTTGGGCAAACGCCATTCACCGGCGACCGAGCCGTCCGTCAGTCCGCAACTGCCGCTTTGCAGGCTATTGGCGCGACTGAGTGCATCTGCCCACGTCGCTTTATCGAAGCAGTTGGCGTTTTGAAGCCAAACAAGCCCTGTAAGATTATCCGTTACCGTTCCGTCGCCGTTGCCGGTAAACCGCTGGCCGGGCCAGGCAACACCTTTTGCAACGCGCCGTCGTCCCCTGTCGTATAAGAGGCGGTCTGGCCGGTTCGGGGAATTGCGCTTTTCGCCGTAGTCGCCGTAACCGCGTAGGTTGCCGTTGTTCCGTCCGACGCCGTTACAATATAGGAAATCGCAGAGGTAAAGTCATTTGGCGTCAAGCCGCTTACCTGCACGGTTGCGCCGACCTTGACGCTTTGGCCCGTCGTGGTGAATACCGCCGTCAGCGCAGTGAACTTTGTGCCATACGGCAGGTCAACGGCTATTGTTTTTGCCGATTCATCGATCGTGGCGGTCCTACCGGCCAAATAATAGGCAGTCAGAGCTTTGTCCGATGACGATGCCACTGTCACAATCACCGTGTAGATCGCCGTTGATCCGTCCGCCGCGGTGACCGTATATTCCACCCAGGAGGAGAAGTCATTGGCCGTTGTTTGGCTTACCTGCGGAATTGCCCCCACGCTGACGCTGTTGCCCGTCGTTGTGAATGTTGCGATCAGCGCGGTGACATCTGTTCCATACGGCATGCTCACCGCGATTGTTTTTGCCGCTTCGTTGACCGTTCCGGTAGAACCGGCCAGAGAGTAAGCGGTCATCGCTTTTTTTGATGATAGTGACGACGACGATGGTGAATCAGACGAACTGCAACCCAGCACCGCCAAAAGGAACATGACGGCCAACAGCATATACGTTTTTTTCATCTCTTTCCTCCTTATTCGTAGAAAAACCCACGCATCCGCCGGGGACCGCATGGGTGGGCTGTTCACTTTGCGCTTTTGATGATTTTTTTTCTAAAGATAACAAGGCTGCAGGGATGGCGCGATGCATTGCCTTGAAGAGGTGCTCCGGTAAGTCCAAAACGTCGACAATCAAGTGAGTCAAATCATGCGCATTGGCATGAAATAAAAAAAGAAGAGCCGGGTAATAACCAGATCTTCTTTTCAACAAATATAGTGTAAAATCTAAATCCAACTGCTTGCGTATACCGTATGCCGCCATCGTTTAAACCGGATTTTCTTGAATTCTGATTGCAAGCTGCAAAATACTGAAGATCATGTCTTCATGGGCCTACTATCTGTGGTAAGCGTCAGGAAATGTCAAGCGGGAAATGGATTTAAAATATTCCGCTGTGACCACAATCACATGCGTCACCTTTCAAATAGCATCCTTGTTATCAAGCCCGTGCTCAAAAGAAAGATCATTTGATCATGACAATCCCGCACCATATGTTGTGATCAGGCTCAGCATATTGTGCAATGAAGAAATAAATAATGGCCTAACTGTTCTGAAACAGGGAACAGTGCGTAGATCAATTATGGCGTGATAATTGCTGTAATCTATAGATCGAGAAGACTATGGAAGAGGTCAATATGACCCATATGAAAAGAGCGCTCAATGACGCTTATCAAAAGTTGCAATCATTAAATTTCTGCCTGAGTAAGAGAGAAAAAGAAATCCTTTTTTGGCTTGCGGAAGGAAAGAGTAACTGGGATGTATCCGTTATTCTCGGAATCAGCGAGCGAACGATCAGATTTCATATAAAAAATGTCATGAAAAAACTAAATGCGGTGAATAGAACGCATGCGGTGGCTATTGCCATATGTGAAAATATTATAGATCCCCGGCAGAATAATCCTTCGGGAACCGTCGAATTCAGCTCCGGAGAGACTGTAAAATAATCCGTTCAGATGAATTACTGACCGATTTCGATCTCATATCGAATAAACTCCGGCCCTGTCTTTAAAGCCAGCGTCCGAATGCGGTCTGAAGCAATAAATTGAAGACTCGTCCCCTTGAGAAACCCCGAAAAAACATTCCGGGCCTGTTTTCCATTGACACAAACAAGCCACTGTCCGGACCGTTCGGCCATATACGCCAGATCCTTTGAATTCGGACTCCAGGCGGGATTTCCGACCGACGCATAGGCCGGCCCTTCTTTTCCGTCCGCCACCACAAGCCAGATGCCTTCTTTCTGGGCAAGATGGCAGAAGCGCTTGCCGTCGGGACTGAAGAGGGGCGTCGAAACAGCATTATACGCAATCCCTTCCCGGCCATCCACAACGACAAATGACTTTTCTCCCCTTTTGGCTGAAAATCCCAAATGCTTCGAATCGGAACTGAACACGGGCATGGATGCGGCATCATAAGGCTCACTGGAGTGGCCGTCGGAAACGATGAACCATTGCTTGCCCTTGCGGGCATTATAGGCAATGCGCCTGGAATCCGGGCTGTAACTGAAAACCTGAATTTCGTCCCATGCAGGCTGTTCCCGGCCATCGACAATCATCAGCCATTTCTTGTCGCGCACGACAAGCCGGCTCATGCGTTTGCCGTCGGGACTGAAAGCGGGAATCCCGACACCGTCATAAGCGGCGCTTTCCTGGCCGTCCGTGACCATGTGCCACTTTTCTCCCCGACTGACGGTGTAATGGATATGCCGGGAATCGGGGCTGAAAACATATACTCCGGTCGCATCATAAGCGGCGCTCTCTTTTCCGTCGACGACTATCATCCATTTACCGGCGCGGCTTGCCGCACAGGCCAACCGGCTGCCGTCGGGGCTGAACAACACCGGCGATATTTTTTCAAATGCTTTGCCTTCTTTTCCGTCCACGATCGCCACCTGCTGATTCTTCTTCATCACGATGACGGACCAGCGGGCCGAATTCTCGCTGAATCTCATTGTGTTCTGTAAGACGGCGTCGAAGCACCCCGCCTCCCGGCCGTCTGCAACCAGACATTGTTTTCCTTCTCTGTTTTTGCCGGCATAGAGGATACGGCTGGAATCCGGGCTGAACAAAGGCAAAGATACGGCTTCATAGGAAGCCTGCTCCTTTCCGTCCACAACCATGCGCCACGCGCCGCCCTTTTGCGCTTTATAGGCGAGGTGTTTGCCGTCCGGGCTGAAAACCGGGGTGTCTTGTCCGATTGCGTCGAAAAGAGGTCCGGGCTTGCCGTCCTTAACGATGGCAAACTTCTTGTTACGGCCGGCGACATAGGCCATGTGCGTCAGATCCGCGCTGAATTTAATGGATGAGCCGTAAGCCGACCATCCCTGCAAGGCCGGTGGAAATGGAGCAAGGGTCTCCTTGAAATTGCTTGCATCCGCAAAGGCGGATGCTGACAAAAATGCGAGGGAGGTTACAATAACGATTATCGGGCTGATCATTTTTTTTATCATTTGCATTTTCTCCAGATTCAATTCTCTTCTCACCTTCTTCACCAGTGATACATCATATTCAGGAATAGGATGTAAGCCGTCGTCTTCTCCTCATATTCCAGACCTGCAAAAGGATTGTAGATGACATCCGTGAAGTCTGTGGAATTGAACAGCTTGCTTTGATTGAAGCGAACCTTGTACTCGGAGGTCATATAGGTAAATCCGAGATCAACTTTGTCGGGATGAAGCAACTGCATGGCCAGGCCGAAAAGCCCTTTGTATGTGCGATTGGGCGGCTTCAGGTTAATTCCCAGTCCGGCGGAATAGAGTTTCATATCTCCCAGGGGAACCGGGCCGAAATAGTCTTCCGAAATGGACGTTGTCCGATCCTCGTATCCGAAGCGCATTGTCAGAAAATCGAAAGGCTCCAGTTCCAAACCATAGCTGAAATGCCAGGTGTCCTTGAAATGGTTGTTCATCCTCAGCGTCCTTGATCCGCCGGTATAGCCCATCAGTTTGGCAAAGCGCAGGAGCTCATTGTCACGGTCAAATTTGACTTCTATGGATTCCCAGGACGACCATTGAGCCCAGTGTGCATCCACAAGGAATTTTATGCGCCTGTGCGGCTGGAGCTTGATGCCGAATTGGGCGCGGGCGGGAAAAACAACCTTCAGAGACATGTTGCCGGTCACCTCAGGCGGACAGTACGTCGGCAAATCAAGGATGGAAGCCATGATGATCGTTGTCGGTGAAGATCCCAGCCAGTTGACTGTGTTTTGCATGCGGGCGCCATACGTCATCGTGTACTTCCCCTTCATGTCGGCATCCGATCGACTCTGATAGACGGCCCCGAAGGATAACCACTCAAACGGCTCCCAGAGCAAACCGGCATTGAAGGACGTCGTCAGATTGTCGTCAGCAAAGAATTTCACGCCGCCGATATCCTCATAGGGGTTAATACCGCCGCCAAACCAGGGTGGGGGCAATGTCAGCTCTGAAATAATCGGGATTTCCAGACCGGCGGTGGCATCTCCGAGGGCTCCCGTCAAGGCCACCAGGTCATTCGGGGCGCGCATCTTCGTTTCAAATCCCATGGACGCCAGACCCAGGCCGAAGGACGCGCCGACGGAAAGGCTTTTGGAGACCCGGTAAGAGATGGTGGGGCCAAGCACCAGACGCAGAATGGACATTTTTTTGCCGAGGAAGCGATAGGGGTCGTCGCCATCCCGGTGTTGCATGCCGGCCCCGAAAGGCGCATAGACGGCAAAGCCGAAGGCGAAGGGCGAATTCTCGGCATGATAGGCAATCCCGAGATTCGGAGCCGTCAGCGTGGGAAGAGAGCCGATGAAAGGAAGTCCCACCCAGCCGCTCGTTGAACTTTCATGACCGGCTTCGGGATCAACGCCGTTATTAAACCAGCCGCCGAAAGGCGCCCAGGGCTGGCCTGTCTCGGGATTGATTCCCTGGGTAAATTTTCCTTTGATATTGAGGACGGGAATGTAGGCGATGCCAAAGGTTACTTCCGTTCCCCGGACGCGATCCAGCCCCGCCGGATTATAATGAGCGGAAAGGACTCCCTTCGGATCTGCGGTCACGGCATTGCCCAGCGTGTTGGCCCGTGTTTCGACGGCCAGTTGCTCAAACAGAGCAGCCGTGCCGTCATGGGGAAGGCACATCAGAATCCATAACAGAAGAATAAACCCGCATTGTTTGAGGTGACCTTTGAAAAATGCCTTTTGTTCGTCATTCCCGCGCAGGCGGGAATCTAGGAAGCAATTGATAATACCGGATTCCCGCCTGCGTACCCTGAAGGGCACAAGCGGGAATGACAATGTTGTTGGTTTTCTGTATTTATGCAAAGCTCTCTTGAGTTTCATGCGCTGGACCCATCACTTTGCCGCATCATTTAGAAACTGAACGGCAGACGGAACAGGAAGTAGAAATCCGGATCGTCCTTCGTCAATCCGACGCCGACGGAGAACGACAGGGTTGTTTTCGGAGAAATACGCCAGCCCGCGCCGATGCCGATGGATGCGGTGCTGTAAGCCGGCGTGTTATGTTCGATCCCGCCTGTAAAACTGTATTTTGTGCTCATGTTGTATCCGTACTGGAACTGCGTGTTCATCGACAGCGCATAGGAAATGGAATAAGCCAGACCTATGGCGGCGTTGAAACTCATGCCCGGATCGACTCTTTCCAGGATCGCGTCGTCCATGTTCTGGTCAAGGTCGTTGCGCACAAAACGGTAGGTGGCGCTGAGCGCGCCGAAGAGCATGGCCGGGTCAATGGCCTTGCTCATGTTCATCCCCAGACTGACGGCATAAAAACCGCTGCCCGTCGGCAGATCCGTGTCGCGGTCGATTTTATAGGGACTTCGGCCTGTGGGGAGAACCGCCCCCAGTGTAAATGTGGTTGTGGGCCAGGCGCCGCTTGTTTTGAACGGCTGGAAATCCAGTCCCAGCGTCATATCGCCCATATCGGATGCGTCTTTGCCCTCGGAGCTTCCCGTCTTATCGTACGTATAAACAAAAGGCAGATTGACGTTGACGGTCAGATTGTTCAGCAGGCCATACTGAACGCCGATGCCATTGCGGATGGTGTGGTTGGCCCGGGCCTCGACGGTTGTAGCGGAAAGAATGGCGCTCGATGAAATGTATTCATAGCGCAGCGAATACTCCAGTTCCAGTTTTCCTTTCGGCATCAGCGTGTATTCCCGTCCCACCGCCGATAAAATGGCCTTTTCCTGCGCCGCTTTCTCCTCGGCTGTCTGGGATAATTTCTCGCGGGTGCGCCCCTGTTCCTTGAGGGTGTCCACCTGCTTCTGGAGTTCCTGAATTTTCTGGTGGACGTCCTTCTGATCATCCGCCGATTTTTGTTCTCCACTTGACGGATTCTGCTTTTGGTCTTGCGCCTGAGCCTGTGAGATAAACAGCGAAACAGTAATGATCAGGATCATCCATACAAAATTTCTTTTCATGAGCGTCTCCTTTGCTTGATGATCTGCAATGTCTGTGCCTGCCACCGCTTTCGGCGGAAAATGTCCTTCTCCATGGCGGACAAAAAGGATTATAATTCAACTTGCGGCTATGCTCATCTCACCGTCGGCCGAACCCCCGTGGCGCGGTCATAACGCATATTGTCCATGACGAAGGAAGAAGGCGGCCGGAAGTTGTCCAGGGCGCGGCGCGTTGCGTCCATATCGATAAACCGCAGATCTTCATCCCTGAGCATCAGCTTGCTGTGGACAATATCGCCGTCGGTGACAAGAAAGGCGATCTTGCGCACCCACATCGCCTGAAACTCCGTTAGAGGAAAACTGACATTCCCGAGGTAGGGGTCGGCCAGAAAAACATGATCCTGCGCAATCCCGCGGAAAATACAAAAATGACTGTAGCCGAAGATTTCCACCGGCACGATGCAGGGTTTGCCCAGGGTTCTGAGGTCTTCCATGTCCGCCTCGTAGCCGTTGCCTTTGTAACCGAGTTTTTCCACAAAGCGTTTCATATCCAGAAGAGAAAAAGCCCTCAGCCGTTCGATCTGCTTGCGGTCGCCATACTCTACGAGGCCTTCGATGACCTGCCTCTCCGTGAGATTCTCCCCGAGATAATAATTGAGCAGCGTGGCCAGAGCGGCGGAGCCGCAGGAATAATCGTACTGCTGTTTGATAAGGTGGGCGTCGGTGAATTCGGCGCGGGGTTTAAGGTTTTGATGAAGCGTCACAGGGGCCGACTTCGTTCCGGCCGCGACGCGCAATTCACTCTGCGGGACATCCTGAACGGGATAAAATGGATTTAAAAGCGCAATAACGATTAGAAAGCCAATGAAAATAACCAAAGTTTACCTGCCTTATGAAATGCTAAATTATAAAAACAGAAACTGAATATTCCTGATATCGCTCATTCGAATATATCCGGCGCCCTTATCGAATGGAGACGGACATCCGGTGCACGGTGATGCCGTCGATTGCAATCGGCCCAAAATTCTTGTCGCCAAACGTTACATTTTCCACTCGCAGGCTGCCCTGCATGGGCAGACTGAGCACCAGGCTTGTTTCGCCTGTGTTTGTATCGGTGCCGACATCTATTTTGGCGGGATTGCCGCCGTCTATGTCGCCGATACGGAAGACGCCCGAAAAGGACCATGTCGAGGGATCTTCGGCTGCGCCGCTTGCCGATCCGGCCAGACGGATGCCCGACAGGCGCAGGGCTTCCGACGAGGCATTGTAGGTATACCGGAAGGCCTTGGCATAAGCGCTCAGCGTATAATCAAAATCGACGCCGGATGTGCCGTCGATATGGGCGCCCATGCGATAGACGGTAGGTCCCAGGCTCAACGCATCCAGATTCAGACTTCCCAGCGACTGATCGCAGAAGACCACTTCCCCGACCGAATACCAGCGCGGGGACACATGCGTGGAATCCCTTAATGCAACCAGCGTCTGTCCGGTGGTTGCATGGGCGCCCACATCAAGGGTGACGGGCTCGTCCACAACGGGTGTACTGAGATAATCAAGGGGCGTAGCGAAGCTGAAATAGCCGCCGATGCCGTCGTCCACAACAACATTTTTCAACTCCAGCCACTTCACGGGAGAGCTGTCCGTATCGGATATTTTCAGAACCGAGGCGGTAATGCGGGCTGTGCCGTCCGTATAGATCGTGATTCCCGACTGCCCGGTGACACCGGCCAGTTGTGCGTCCGAGAGACTCTTTGGTTCCGCCGCGCGGGACGGCAGGGCGGCCGGAAGAGAGGAAATGATAAGCAGCAGAAGGGTAATCAACGCGAGGCCTTTGAAAAAAGCCTTTTCTTCGTCATTCCCGTTTGTGCCCTTCAGAGTGCGCAGGCGGGAAGCTGGAAAAAAATTGATAATACTGGATTCCCGCCTGCGCGGGAATGACAACATTAAAATACTGAAGTTGGTTCTTATCATAAAGTCCCCATGGCATTGGGCTGTGTGTTCTGTATGCTGATTAAAAATCCAGGCGGTCCCGTTTATCTTGTTCTGACCCCTGTGATGCCTCCATAATAATTTGAATTATAACTGCCGAAATTGAACTGCCATGTTTCCTGTCCCGAAATGTTCAGGTTGATGCTGACTCCTTCCATGGCCTTATTTACGGAGATGGGCGAGAGAGTGGTGGCTTTATCGGAGGTCACGATAGCCAGTTCGGTTGCCGGTCGGTTCGCACTCCGATGAGCGCCGAAAGTTCGGTCTTTCACGGACGGCCCTGTCATCGAGGCATTCGTCCGGGCGAGCTCCGCTTCGTCAATCTTCTTCATCTCCGCAGAGACGGGTAAAATGAAGATCGCGCCGGAGAGGAGCGCCGCGCAAAAAATCGTCAGGCCATAGTTTTTCTTCATTTCGTATTCCTTCCATTGCGGCATCAGGAATTTGTCCGCCGTCTTTCGGGAAAAGAGGAAATCCGCCGGACGGCGGCATCCACCACCGCCCGGCGAATCCCGGTTGTTGCATTACTTCAGATTAAACACTCAATCTCAGTGGGCGTTGATGGACAGCCAACTGTTGGCAGTCGCATTAGCCGCTGAGCCGATCTTTACATCGAGATTGGAAGCATAAAGCGTTCCAAGAATCTGAGGTGACGCCATCAGGTTCTGGTTGGTGCCGAGTGCCGCATAGGCGGATAAGGTATCAACATGGACCGATCCATTGAGGCCGAGATTAACCCAGGTTGCGCCCAGCATACCGGCTCCCGACTTCGAGGCCATGGTAAAATTCCGCTGGTATTCAGGCGTAATATAAGCGGCTTCGGTAGCATCCGCGGCGAGGGCTGCATACGCAGTCGCAACGGACGTTGCCGCCGTACTATAGGCTGCCAGCAAAGTGGCATTAGCAGGATCAGCCACCAATGCCGCCTTTGCTGTCGCCATGGCGACGGCAGCAGCTTTGTAGGCATAGAACTTAGAGGTATTGTCGGCAGCGGCGGTCGTGAGAGCGGTTAACCAGGCGGTTGCTTTTGTCTGATTTGCTGTTGCTACATCGATCGCCACAGTCATATCCGTCTCGATACCGGCTACTGACGTATAGAGCAGACCAACATAACCGGCGCCCGCGGCGTAAGTGTTAACACCGGCAAAAGCTCCGGAAAGAGGCACCAGTCCGTCCGTGTCGCCGTAAGACACGGTGTCAATATTTACTGAATCAATGGTTACATTGATATCCATCGTGAGTCCGGCGCCGGCATGGGCGGAAATATCCACATAGCTGTTCCTGCCAATCAAGGCCGTCAAGCCGCCGACATAAAGACTTCCTATTTTCTGGATGTTCGTAAGAGCGGTTGCGGATGTTGCATCAGCCCAAAGACCCACATCGGCTGTCATGCTTGTCATGGTGACCAGTCCCGTGGGCAGGCCAATGCGGACCATCGTATTGCCGGTACTGTTTGTGCCGACATCGATCGTCATGGTCTGATTGGCCATAGCGATGCGACGGAGGTAAGTGGGATCGTTTGTTACAAGGTTAGCCCAATCTGTATAACCTAAAGCGACTGCAAATGTGTCCAGTGCGGCAGCAGAATATTCGGCTGCAAAAGATGTTGCCAGCGCCGCATCGATACGCGGTCTGATGCGCAGGTCATCAATGCTTCCGTTGGCCAGACCCACCCAGCCTGCATTGGTATACGCGGTTCCCGCGATACCGTCTTTGTCGCCCCAGGCAATGATGCCGAACGACATGTCGACCGTTGCGTCAAGGCCGAGGGACACACCGGACTGGCCGGTCACTTTGGAGAGTTCATTGTCGCCGATGCTCTGCATGGCCATGGCGGACAATGAGAAAATCAAACTTGCAATAATTGCAATTGCCGAAAATAATTTTTTCATATGAATCCCCTACTTTCTTTGTAAAATGGTTAAAGTAATACGCCCATCCCGCCGATAAGAACGAACAAGAGCGCTTGGACGCCTCTAATATAATGAAAACGGATTGAGTCTTCACCTCCTTCCTGCACGCCTTGCGGTGGCGGGCATTGTAATCGAAAACACATTCCCGACAGTGTTTGCGGCGCTGCCGGGAATGTGTTTATCTTCAAGGTGTTTTTGTGGCGTTGACCCACTGGAATGTGTAGCCCATCGAACTTCCGGTCCGGTTCACCTCCAGGTAAAAACCGGCCCCATTGGATGTCATCGTTGCCGTTCCCAGCGCCGTCCGGCTTGAGGATATGCCGGCCCCGCCGATCGTGCCGCTGAAGCTGTTAAAATCCGCAGTGATTGTTCCTGTCAGACTTGTTGTTCCGATGCGGAAGTAATCCAACTGACGCGTTGTTCCGTCCGTTGCGTTGGAAAATTTTGCCTGGATGTAAATTCCTTTGGCAATCAGGTCGCTGCTTGAACTCCCGAGGGAAACGTTTGTCCAGTCGTTGTCCCAGCCGGTTGTTGTCCCGTTGTTGTAGTAGCCTGTTTTCATCGATTCGATTTCCGTAAAGGTCCTGATCGTGAGATTGTTGAAATTGATCGTGGCCAGGCCGCCGTCGAAGGTGAAGGTTGAAAAGCCGTATGCATATATGGAGGCCAGCTCCGAGTCGGAAAGAGCGCGCGTGCGTGCGGCGGAAAGCGGCGGCAACAAAAGCGCCAGGCTTAGAAGGACAAAGCAACAGGAAACAGTGACAACCATCTTACACGATGACATTCTGCGCATCCTCAACTCCCCTCGTGTTCCCTTGATTAAGTTAACATCGGCTATGGCAAGTTCATCGTCCGCCCGGTGACCATCAGGAATATTTTTCTGCGATGATCTGTAAATATCATCAACGCTTCCTCATGGTCGGATGCACACGGACAATACAAGACCTCCAGAATGTTCCGCATCAAACATTCTGTTTGATCTATTTTCACTTGCACGTTTTTCGCATTAGGTTTTTGAAATACTAATCGCCTGCGCCCACTCAAGTGAATAACTTCTGCGCTCATTTTGTCTGCTTCGAGCTTTGTGGGATAATTTATACACGCTATTTTCAAGTTTGAAAACTGTCGCAATGGACAGGTTGCTTTTTGATGTGTTCCACATGTTGATGAAACCGCCATCCGGAAGATCAAAGTTCTTGCCGACTCAAGTCGCATATTCAGATGCTGATGATTGTTGCAAAGCCGTCTGCCGCTGTCTGCAGCTTACATAAAACTGCGCCGCCTTAATTCTGTTTCGAACGCCGGTCTTTTTGAAAATGTGATAAATGTGTTTCTTAACGGTTTTGGCGCTGATGAGAAGTTGCTCCGCGATTTCCGTATTGGTCATATTTTCACCGATCAGTTTGAGCACCTCCGCTTCCCGCTTAGAGAGCAGCGGAATATGATCGATCGGCTTTTCCTGGGTAACTGAAATTTTGCCGGTATTTTTTCTGCAGTCACGGATAAATTCATTAAACACCAGGCTTTTCAAAGGCTCGTTCAACTCAAAATTGTTTTTGGTTACAGTCTTGATGCAGTTGACAATGTCATGATGGGAGTCTTCCTGCAGTAAGAATCCACGCGCCCCCAGTTTAATCATATTCATTACATTGCCGGGCTGGAAATGCTTGCAGATGATGACGGGTTTTATGACGGCGCTTTTTTCCGCGTATCTTTGAAGGATCTGCGGATACATGGAGACCAGTTCGCGGACAATGAGCATGTCCAGCAGGACGATATCCGGACTCAGCTTAAGCAATTGCTCTCCGAGGATAAAAGCCCTGTCCTGATTGGCCCTGATTTTTTTAAGAACAATGGCGTCAATGACTTCAATGTCCTTTTGTATTCTCAGAATGTTCAACAGATTTATCAGATAATTTGCGTCACGGCTGATAATGGCCAATCTAATCATCTGCAGTCCCCCTTTATTTTCCGCGTCTCGCTCATTGCAGGCAAGGACGCTTTGCCATCAACACTTCAGACACAACAGTTCAGCCAAAGTGTAATCCTTGCAAAATTGCCTGGCAACTGTCTTAAAGTACAGGTGATGAATTCCTTTCCTGCCGTGGGATTACAGCCGACAACAGGGTCGTCGTGCTGTTGCGGCTGTAATCCGTGATCTGCCTGCAGACTGAGCGTCTGTTTTATTTTCCCCCGTAGCCGATTAATTTTGCCGATTCGGCAATGGCCGACAAAACCGCCGGATCATCAATGGTGGAAGGAATCACATAGACCTTACCGTCCACAATCTTGCGCATGGTGGAGCGCAGAATTTTTCCGGAGCGCGTTTTGGGCAATGCTTTCACAATGGCCGCTTCTTTGAAACAGGCCAGCGCGCCCAGCTCGTTTCGCACCATCTGCACCAGTTCGGCTGTGATTTCTTCAGACTTGCGGTTGACGCCTGCTTTGAGCACGACAAAGCCCACCGGCACCTGACCTTTAAGCTGATCGTCCGCACCCAGGACCGCGCATTCGGCAACGTCTTTGTGCCGGGAAACGATTTCTTCCATCGCTCCTGTGGAGAGGCGATGCCCGGCCACGTTGATCACGTCGTCAATGCGCCCCATGATGAACAGGTAACCGTCTTCATCAAAGCGGCCGCCGTCGCCTGTTACGTAATAGCCGGGTCTTTCCGTGACATATTCCAGATATCGTTTATCGTCCTTCCACAGCGTCGGCAGACAGCCGGGAGGCAGGGGAAGCTGAATCACAACGGAACCCTCCTGCCCGTTGGGCAGCCGGTTACCTTCCATGTCCTGAATCTGAACATCATATCCGGGAACAGGTTTTGTGGGTGAGCCGGCCTTGATCGGCAGCGCTTCAATTCCCATGCAGTTGGCTGCAATCGGCCAGCCGGTTTCCGTCTGCCACCAGTGATCGATCACCGGGATTTTCAACATGTCGCCGGCCCAGTGATAGGTGTCGGGATCGAGACGCTCTCCGGCCAGGAACAGATAGCGCAGGCAGGAGATATTGTATTTTTTCAAGTGAGCACCGCTGGGGTCTTCTTTTTTGATGGCCCGAAACGCCGTGGGCGCGGTGAACAAAACGGATACGCCATGCTGAGCAATCACACGCCAGAATGCGCCGGGATCGGGTGTTCCCACCGGTTTCCCTTCGTAGACGATGGTTGTGCAGCCGTAGAGAAGGGGCGCATAAATAATGTAGGAGTGGCCGACAACCCAACCGACATCGGAGGCCGCCCAGAAAACTTCGCCGGGTTTGACATCGTAAATATTTTTCATCGACCATTTCAGCGCAACGGCATGACCGCCGTTGTCACGCATAACGCCCTTGGGCTTGCCGGTCGTGCCGGAGGTATAAAGAATATAGAGCGGGTCCGTTGCGGCGACCGGCACACAGGGGGCCGGTTTGCCGTCTTTTACAAACTGATTCCATTCGATATCCCTGCCGGCCAAAAGAAGAGCGTTGATCTGCGGCCGCTGAAAGATAACGCATTTTTCCGGTTTGTGCGCCGCCAGTTTGATTGCTTCATCCAAAAGCGGCTTATAGGGGATGGTTTTCTTCCCTTCAATTCCGCAGGAGGCCGAAATAATAACTTTGGGTCTGGCGTGATCAATGCGGATGGCCAGTTCATTGGGAGCGAAACCGCCGAACACAACGGAGTGCACCGCGCCGATACGGGCGCAGGCCAGCACGGCGGTTAGTGCTTCGGGAATCATCGGCATATAAATAATGACCGTATCGCCTTTTTTGACGCCGATTCCTGAAAGCGCTCCGGCAAAGACCGAAACTTGTTCCAATAGCTCGCCGTAAGTAATCTTTCTGACCGTATCGGTCACCGGACTGTCGTAAATAATGGCGGTCTGATCTTTCCGGCCGTTTTCCACGTGATAGTCGAGTGCATTGTAGCAGGTGTTTAATTCGCCCCCGGCAAACCACCGGTAAAAAGGTTTGTTGCCGTCGTCGAGAACCCTGTCCCATTTCTTTGTCCACTGGATTTCTTCGGCCGCCTTACCCCAGAAGATTTCCGGCTCGTCAATGGATTGTTGATAAACGTCCGTATATTTCATGTTGCTCAATGTTCAACCTCCTCAATTTTGATTATCGAATTGCGCAAAGTAATGAACTGCCCCTGTTGGCTCGATGACATGCGGATTACTTCTTCATCGGGCCCACCGGCAGAACCACCCGCCCGAAGACGGTATTGCAAATGCCCGCCGCCGACGTGTACCAGGCGGCAAACGCCGTAAGAATCCCGACATAACCGCCCAGCTTATGGGCTGTCTCACTTCCGGCCGCTCCGACGGTGAGCAGAATAAAGGCAATCAGCAACAAACTGAAGGTGACGGCCAGCGCTTTATTGGTCCCGAAGCTGCCGATCCACATATAGAAGGTAAAAATCGTCCATCCAATCAGGAACAACCAGACGCCCTGGGCGGGGACGGTGACTAAATGCAGACTGCTCAGAAGATCGAAGATACCCAGCGAAATCCAGAAAGCGCCGTACGATGAAAAAGCCGTCGCGCCAAAAACATTATTTTTTTTGAACTCCCACATGCCGGCCAGAATCTGCACTGCGCCGCCGTAGACCAGCGCCAGAGCGATCACAATAATGGCTGTGGTTTTGTCGACCAGTCCGGCGTTGATCATGCTCAGGCAAAAAGTTGTTAATGCAAAACAGGCCAGGCCCAGCGGCCCCGGATCGGCGATGGCCGATTCTTTTATTTCATAAACGTTGCTTGTCATGTGTTTCATAATCCTTTCCGTTTATTTATGGTTCTGCGCTACAGATTACACCGGTTAAAAAGACTTCGGCTAAAGATACGGCGCAGGTAAAAAACAGCCCCGGGGATGCCCGTTCTCCCGGGGCTTAAGGTCCTCTTCAGCGATGGTTATCCGAAATTTAACCGTCTTTCCGGAGAATCATCACTGAACAGGCCGCCTCTTCCGTACCGATTACGCCGCCGCCGTTTTCCTGCATGGCGATTTCGGCATTTTTTACCTGTCTCGGACCTGCCTCGCCGCGTAACTGCGTCACCAGTTCATAAATCATGGAAACGCCGGTGGCGCCGACCGGGTGTCCCTTGGAGACAAGTCCGCCGCTGGTGTTGACCGGTATTTTCCCGCCAAGAGCGGTGGCGCCGGATTCGATAAAGGGGCCGCCCTGTCCGATATCGCAAAAGCCCATCATCTCCGACTGATAGATGACGCCGAACGATGTGGCGTCGTGAACTTCCGCCACGTCAATATCTTCCGGTTTGAGGCCGGCCATGGCATAGGCTTTTTTTGCGGCGATATAGCACAAACTGGGTTCGTCGAACTTTTTGTACTTACCGCCGGAAAACGCGCTGGCGGCGATCTTGACCGCTCTGCTCTGAACGTTTGACGGCAGGGTTTTCAGATAATCGCCGGAACACAGAACGGCTGCGGCCGCGCCATCCCCGATGGGAGAACACATGGCGCGTGTCAGCGGAAAGGAAACCATCCGGTCTTCCAGGACCTGTTCCGGTGTCATTTCAATTTTCAACTGGGCTTTCGGATTTAACGCCCCGTGGTGGTGGGTGATGGATGCCGCCTGGGCGAGCTGGCGGTGCGTGGTACCGTATTTCCACATATGATACCGGGCCTGCATGCCGTAGGTATCCATGAAAAAGCTGCGATTGCCGCCCGTCTGAAATTCCTGGCCGACCAGTTTTCCCAGCTCCTTGTAGTTGTCGACGGTTTCTTCCCGGGTGAAGTTGTCGGCGCCCGCCTCAAAAATCGCCAGACTCTTGGCCGGGTCTTCCGGAATGACAAGCTTCTCCACGCCCAGCGCCAGAACGACATCACTCTGACCGCTCAGAATATCTTTCCATCCGCAGTGCACGGCCATCGAGCCGGTGGCGCAGGCGCCCTCGACATTGATGATCGGCACCCGCTCCGGAAACAGCCCTTCCCGGACGAGCGGAACAAAACAGATCTGTCCGCGAATGCTTCCCTGGCCGTACACCTGTCCGAACAGATGCATGGCGCAGTTGCCGAAATAGGCAAACTGAATCTCATCGCCGTTGGTCATTCCGGCGTCGTTAATCGCGCCGAGATAAGACTCCCGGACCAGATCCCGAAAGGTTCTGTCCGGATACTTTTTGAATTCCGTGGAATAGCTTCCGATAATATAAACGTCTCTCATTTTTACCTCCTTCAGACTTTCAGTGCTGCATCAAAACCTTCACCAATCGCTTCCCGAAGCTTGCGGACTTCCCTGGCGTCGCCCAGCACAATGGCGCGGATGCCGCTTCCCTTGAGACTTTCCTCCAGATCATTGACCGGCCTGGAACCGACGGCGATCACCACGGTATCCGCCGGAATGGACATCCTGCCGTCATTGCCTTCGACGATCACCGCCTCGTCGGTGATTTCGACAACCTTTACTTGAGGGCGGAATTCAACGCCGCAAAGCGAGAGATTCTTAATCAACACCCAGCGGGCGGATCGGCCCGTGCTGAGCGCCATCTTGTCGGTCATATCGATTAAGGTGACCTGTCTGTGCCGGGAAGAGAGAATCTCTTGCAGTTTCTCCGGTTTTTCCGCGCTCTGATAAGAAAGGAAAGAAAAGACATCGGGAGGGGTCATGGCTTCCCGGGCAATGTATTCCGCCGCTTCGCAGCCCACGGAATTGCCGCCGACAACAACAACCCGATGGCCGATATGGGCCACATCTCCCCGCAGGACATCCCAGGCATGGACGACGTGAGGTTTGGCGGCGCCGGGGACAGGCAATCCGGCCGGCATGGCTCCCGTCGCCACGACCAGGAGATCGGGTTTACTTTTTTTAACTTTTGCCGTTGTGAGCCGGCTTTTCAAACGGATGCGGACACCCGCCCTGCGCATGCGGATTTCCATGCTGCGGGTGATGCCTGCAAATTCTTTTTTTCCGGGCGCTGCCGCCGCAATTTCAATTTGACCGCCCAGGCAGGGTGCCTTCTCGAAAAGAGTTACATCATGGCCGCGCTCGGCCGCGGTCAGCGCAAAAGACATTCCCGCGGGGCCACCGCCGGCAACATATATTTTCTTTTTTTGAACGGCCTGGTGCAGCACGGTTTCGGCTTCACGGCCGACACGCGGATTCAGGACGCATGCGACGCTGACATTGTCGAAAAGAGCGTCAAAGCAGGCCTGATTGCAGGAGATGCACCGGACAATTTCATCCGTTCTTCCTTCGCGCACCTTTCTGGGAAGTGCCGGATCGGCGATCAGAGGTCTTCCCATGCAGATCATGTCGGCCGATCCGGAACGCAGGACGCTTTCGGCAACGGCTGGATCACCAAGGCGGTTCGAGGCGAAAACAGGGACACGAACCTTTTCCTTGATGCCTCTGGCGAGGTAAACATACGCGCCGGGCGGCACGCAGGTGGTAAGCTGAGGGATGTTTGTTTCATGCCAGCCGCCGGTCACATTGACGGCATCAACGCCGGTTTGCTCCGCGGCGACGCAAAACTGAGCAACCTCGTCGCCGGTCAGGCCTCCCTTGACGAAGTCGTTTCCCGATACACGGATGCCCATGGGAAAATCAGGTCCCAGGGCGTTGCGGACTTTCTGAATCACTTCCAGGCCGAAGCGCATCCGGTTTTCCGGAGAGCCGCCGTATCGATCCTGCCGGTGATTGGATACGGGCGCGAGAAACTGATTGAGCAGATACCCCGTATTGCCGACGATTTCCACGTAATCAAAACCGGCCGCTTTGGCCCGTTTGGCCCCGGCGGCAAATGCATTCTGAACGGTTTCGATATCCTCCGGGGTCATCTCCCGCGGAACCTGTCCGTTAAGCCAGCTTCGGACGGGGGAAGGGGCGATGGCCGGTTTTCCCAAAGTGAAGGCCGCGGGGGCGTTTCGTCCCATATGAAAAAGTTGAATGCCGATTTTTGTCTGTGTTGTCCGCTTCAGCTCTTCGAGGAAAGGGCGAAATTCCTCGATATGCCGGTCCTCGAAAATGGCCGGCATAAAGGGAACGTTTCCAATCTCATCGATGGCGACGGGTCCGATAAACAACAGACCGACGCCGCCTGCGGCGCGTTCGCGATAAAAGTCCTGATACCGTTTGGTGAAGACGAAGCCTTTGGAGAAATGGAGTCCCATGGCCGGCATGGCAATGCGGTTGGGAATCGTAAGGCCGTTAATGATCAGGGGTTCAAAGAGTCTGATAAATTCCATTGATCTTTTGCGCTTCTTTTATACTTAAAATAATGCGGTCCATGCTAATGTCCCTTGTTTTTCACAGGGTCGACTTTTACAAAATCGGGAAGATGAGTGATGGTTACTTTATCCTGGATTTTTTGGAGATACTTTCTTCCCTCTCTCGTAATGAGCGTAATCCCGCTTAAGTCTATTTCGATGTTTTTCCCGCCGGCCAGATGATGCTCACAAATTTTTTTCAAGACCGGAATCGCCTCCTGGTCGAGTATCCCGTCCACTTCAATGGTTGTGATGTTATTCTTCTGATTTGTCTCTTTGATATAAACCATGGGAACATCATTCTTTCCGGTCCTGTATTTTGTTACTTGAACGATCTTTCGCAATTCCCGTGCCGGATGTATTTTTTTAATCAAATGAGTTTCCGTGAGCATGGGTTGATGCTGATCATGCAAAGCCGGGATTCCCGGTGTGCTGTTTCTGTCCTTCAAAACTTTAAACAATTCGAACAACAAGGGATTTGAACAAAAAACTGAAAATCGGGACATACGGGAATGAAGCGGCATGGCGGATGAACGGGCAATAAGCGGAATGCGCAACATATGGATTATGGGAAACAGTATATGGTGCCGCAGGGGGGAAGCTCGTAGCTCGTGGATAGTGAATAGTGGATGGTGGATAGTGTCCTCCGCCCGAGACTGTGTAGCAATACTCAGGAAGAACACCAAATTCGTCATTCCCGCGCAGGCGGGAATCCAGAGATTATTAATATTCCAGAATTCACCCTAATAACCTGAAGGTCACGCGAGGGTACAAGCCGGATAGCGCTGCGCTTGCCCGGAAGGACAAAAATTCAATTACGACACAGTCTCCTGGCGGAGGTGGAAAGCTTTTGGCTCGTAGCTCGAAGAAGCTCGTGGGTTGCTGCTTTTTTCCATCCCGAAGTGATTCAACGTTTATAGATCATCAGGCAACTTCAATATCTGCGACCCCGTCGGGGTCGAACACGATTACTCTGGTTCAGAACGCAAGACGCCAGAACAAGGGGCTTCAACCCCTTGCGCTATGCGGATTTATGAAGTGGATGGTGTCCTCTTCATTTCCAATCCATTGAATAAAGCGGAGTTGTGGGCCATGCCGCAAAAAGGAAAACACATCGAAGATACGGCGGGCAAAGTGTATTTTTATCAAAACAATCTCGAAGTTAAACTGCTGCAAGACACGGTCTGGCTGACGCAAAAACAGATGTCTGAACTGTTTGAAACAGAAAGAAGCGTTATTACAAAGCATCTTAAAAATGTTTTTAATTCCCAAGAGCTGGACGAAAAAAGCAATGTGCAAAAAATGCACATTCCAAATTCCAACAAACCCGTTACTTTTTACAATCTTGATATCATCATCTCCGTCGGCTACCGTGTAAACTCCAAACGCGGCACCCGGTTCAGTTGTTGCTGAATTTGCAACAACTGAACCGGTAAGAAAAAACCGATTGACATGTGCACTCATAACGGGTACGATTGCACCCAAATAAGGTACATTAGTTTATGAGCGAAATATTGAATACCAACAAACTTTCCGAAATCCTGTTTGGTAAGACAAGGCAGGCCGTTTTGTCTCTGCTTTACGGGCATGCCGATGAATCTTTCTATCTTCGTCAAATTGTCCGTGTGGCCGGTGGCGGAATGGGAGCCGTGCAGCGGCAGATCAATACGCTGGTGGATGCAGGCTTGGTTACAAGAATGCACAAAGGCAAACAGATTTATTATCAGGCCAATGCCAGTTCTCCTGTATTCGGGGAATTGAAAAGCATCATCATTAAAACCTCAGGAGTCGGGGATATTTTAAAAATTGCCCTGGCGACGATGGACCAGGAAATCGATTGCGCTTTTATTTATGGTTCCATCGCGCGCGGGAATGAAAAAGCGGCGAGCGATGTCGATGTGTTTATTATAGGCAGGGTTGCTTTTACAGATGTGGTTGCCGCGCTCAGCCCCGCGCAGGATACGTTGGGCAGGGAAATCAACCCGACTGTTTACCCCGCTTCCGAATTCCGGGAAAAGATCGCGAAAAAAAATCATTTCATTAAATCCATCATGGCCGGAGAGAAAATATATCTGATTGGAGACGAGCATGAGCTTAAAAAACTGGCAGCTTAACGGCTGGCTCGCCAATCATGAGACAAGCCCGCAGGAAATTACAGATCTTCTGTCCGTCGCCGATCGGGATTTGCAGGACTGTACGGTTTCGGGACTAAGCGCGGACGAGGACACAGGAGGACACAGGGACGCTGTTAACTTAGGACACAGGGACGCTGTTAACTTATAAACATTCTTGATTAAAATGCTTATAAATACTGGATTCCCGCCTTCGCGGGAATGACGAATTTCGTGTTTTTCTTGAGTATGAATTATTGGGGACGGTTCTATTAATTCTAAACACAGGGCGCTCAAGCCGAGCGCCGCTTCGCGGTTCAGGCTTAGCTTTTCATTATGGACGTTGTTTGTATTTGAATCTGATTGAATCACATGCTGGAGGTCTTATTGAGAAATTTACAATTTTACTTGATGGTAGGTGTAATAAGTTTGTTTATTGCGTGTGGTGGTGGAAGCAATGACATTGTGATCGCTCCGCCGACTGGATTAATAGCATCTTATTCTTTTGATGATGGTTATGGAAATTTAGCGTTTGATGGAACTAACACAAAAGCGCATGGCATCATAACAGCTGCTAGCCGTGTAGAAGGTAAAATTGGGAATGGATTGCTATTCGGTTTGGATGATTCGTATGTATCGGTTAACGATGGTTTATATTTTAATGATGGTTTAATCACCATTGAAGCATGGATCAAGCCCAATGCGATGGAAGCGGGGAAAGTATATCGCATAATTGGTGATTATAATTATTCCTGTTTTTATTTTCAAATTCGGGATGGCAGACTTGAGATCCTTTATGATGGAAAAAGCTATCATTACGGTACTGCATCAATTCCGATAAATGTATGGACACATGTTGCCGTTACTTCCGATGGCAAAGACATTATTACTTACATAAATGGCATTGAGGATGCCAGAACCAACATCACGCTACCCATTCAGTATATATTAAATATCCGAATTGGAGCCCACAGGATCTATACAGGTGGAAGTTCCCTTGAGGATTACATAGAGGAGTTCCCTGGAATAATAGATGAGCTGAGAATATGGAATGTTGCTCGTTCGCAGAGTCAAATTAGTTCTAATCTTGAAAAGCAATTGCTTACTCCGCCAATACTTACCATTGCAGATCCATATCTAACAGCATCTTATAACTTTAATGAATTATCAGGGATTACCGCCTTTGATACGTCGGGCAATAATCATGATGGCATTATAACAGCGGCGAGCCGTGTAGAAGGCAAAATTGGAAATGCTTTGCTATTCGGTTTGGATGACTCGTATGTTACGATTAAAGATGGTTTGTATTTTAATAATGGTTTGATCTCTATTGAAGCATGGATCAAGCCCAATGCGATGGAAGCGGGGAAAGTATATCGCATAATTGGCGATTATAATTACTACTGTTTTTATTTTCAAATTCGGGATGGCAGACTTGAGATTCTTTATGATGGAAAAAGCTATCATTACGGTACTGCATCAATTCCGATAAATGTATGGACACATATTGCCGTTACTTCCGATGGCAAAGACATTGTTACCTATATAAATGGCATTGAGGATGCCAGAACCAACATCACGCTGCCCATTCAGTATATATTAAATATCCGAATTGGAGCCCATTGGATATATCCTGAAGACTACATAGAGGAATTTCCAGGAATGATAGATGAACTGCGAATATGGAATGGCGTACTAACCGTGAATCATCTTTCATATTAGCGTAGAAATTATCGGCGACGGTTCTATTAATTCTAAACACAAGGCGCTCCAGCCGAGCGCCGCTTCGCTGCTCAGGTTTAGCTTTTCATTATCTTTTAAAACAATGGAGGGTTTATGCTCAGAATCTTATTAAGCGTAGTTTTTATCATTATAACATGCACAACTGTTTTTGCTGATGTTCTAAAAGATGAGAATGAAATAAGAAAATTCACGGATGGCGTAATGACTGCCGTGGCGTCCAATGATTTAAAGGCTGCTTTTGAAAGAATGAAACCTTATACAACATTGCCTTCAACAGAGGTAGATTCAGCTTTTCTACAAACAAAAACTCAAAGGGATCAAGTCGGAGACAGGTATGGTAAATCTCAAAGCTATGAATATATATCATCCGAAAAGATTGGCGCCGCGCTGATCCGCATCCAATATATCGAAAAGACCGATAAGACAGCTCTTCCATGGATGTTCTTTTTTTATAAAACTGAAAAGGGTTGGACCTTAAATACGTTTAACTGGAGTGATAATGTCAAAGTATTATTTTAATAAATCATCGGGGACGGTTTGAATTCACCAAAGAGAATACATCCGGTGGATATTTAAACCCTCAGGCAGCGAAAATCAGGGAAGCAAGTGGGACATCCTAAAGTTTTTAAGTATCTCAAATACTCAGCAGTTGCACCGGGGCATGGCTTCAGCGAATCATGGCCGAGACGTTGTGGCGCTTAGCACAGAGGAGCCTCAGACAGCCGAACTGTCTGAGCCTGAAGGGCGAGTTTTCGGCTGTCGCGGAGCAAGCTTAGCGCCACAGGCGAGGACATTGAGCGAAGGCATGCCCCGGTGCAACTGCCACCTTGCAGAATTCCTGGATTCCGGCCTTCGCCGGAATGACGAGATGGCTGAAGGGAGAAAAAGGAAGACCTGGGCAAGTATTATTGATGCAGCCGATTCGGTGCGTTCGGTGAACGCGCCCAACAGCACCATCCACTACGAGCTACGAGCCGTGAGCTAAAAGCTTTCCACCCCCGTCACTTCGTGCCACCTCCGCCTAACCTGAAGGTCACGCGAGCGGAGGACACCACCCGCTATCCAGTATCAGCTAGCGCCCCCTAGGGAACACCAAGAATTCTAAGTTTTTAAAATAAACGACAACGTGAGTGTCACTCTTAAGAAATTATTGGGGGCTTGACCCCAGCCCCTCACTCAATTCGCGACTCGCAGTTCTTTGCGGCTTGAATGAAGAAACTTACTTTATGTGGGCGTCCCGTCCGCTGCCTCCTGAATAGAGGGACGTAGGGGACACCCCAAGAATTCTAAGTTTCTAAAATGAACGCAACGTGAGTGTCACCCGTAAAATAACCAGTTTCTCGACATAAAGGAAAAGGCTGTCGCGGAGCAAGCTTAGCGCCACAGGCGAGGGTATTGAGCGAAGACGTGCCCCGGCGCAACTGCCACCTTTTTAAATTCCTGGATTCCGGCCTGCGCCGGAATGACAAATTTCGTGTTCTTCTTAAGTTTTGCGAGAGACACAGGCTCCGGCGGTGCACACTATCCACTGCGAGCTACGAGCTTTATACTATCCGCCATTCACATAAACCTGCGCGGGTCTGGCGGCGTTGTCACTGAACCGCTTTATAAATTACTTTCCCCTGTTTTAGAACGCTTTCTAAAAAACCGCTTTTATCATTAGCGCGGCTGAGTAAAACAGGTTCAATTCTTTTGTTGATGTCGCGAACCATATTAAACAAATCAGCGCTGATCTGCAAATAATTGCCGGTAACCTTATCAAGAACCACAGCAATATCTATATCACTTAACTCATGCGCCGTCCCCTTGGCGTGCGAACCGTAAATAATCACCATTTCGACGGGATACTTTACCTTAACTTTGTCGGCAAAACGTTTTGCTATTTTGATAATTTCTTTGTCCATAAAAAGAAATCCTTTGTTTTTAAGTATAGAGTCTGACATTTTTTTGCATTCAGCGCTTTTATGAGAAGGTCTTTATCTTCAGGATAACGTGCCTGGATATTAAGCGGCATTAATTCGTTGAAAAAGGAAATATCCTCTTCCGAGAGATTTGCATCAAAGCCACTCTTCTCCGACAGAATAAGCAGATTATGGGTATATGGCGGTTCGCTATGGTGTTGATGCCAAAAATAAGCTTTCAAACATTTTTCTACCGTTTGATGACAGAGAAACCCAACATACAAATACCGTTTTGCTTCCAGCATTGCTTTGGCGCTAATAAGATCGTAATGAGCGATGTCCAACCAGTATTTAATCTTGGTATGAAAGTCCATTGGCACCCTTTCTGATTTCTCACGTTTTGGAGATATTATGGTTTCAGGGTCAAATATTCAAGCGATTTTATTGCATGCAAGTTGGGAGATTGGGTTCATATCTTGGAAAAAGCATACGGACGCTGGAAGCTTTAAACTATCTTGATTAAAATGCGCATAAATACTGGATTCCCGCCTGCGTAACCTAAAGGTCACAAGCGGGAATGACGAATTTCGTGTTCTTCTTGAGTATTGCTACACAGTCTCCGGTGTAGGAAACCATACACAATCCGGCACCAGCCGCGTGCCACGAGCTTTATACTCTCCACCACCCCCAAACTTTCCACCTCCGGCACTCTGGCTGTGATACGGGAACGCTGTCAACTTTTAAACATCCTTTAGTGAGACAGCCGGAGGAAACAGAGGTGCATCCTATAATGATCCCGTCAAGAGAAAACGGCATTTTTAAAAATTATTGGTGACAACACTTTAAATTCACCAAAGAGAAGACATCCGGTGGATATTTAAACCTTCCGGCAGCGTAAACCAGGCAAAATTTTCCCATCCTGCGTAAATTTTATTCCGCTTTATCCTTTTAAACAATCGCTGTAAGAGCGGCGTTTTCCGTTTCTTTCGTCTTCGAAAAGGAAGCGGAATCCATCCCCGCCGCTATCTCCTGCAATTTGTACTTACCGACCATCTGATCTTCACCCTTTCGCAGGAAAGACTCAGCCGCCATGCGTTTTTGAATTTCCTCTGCGATGGCTTTTTCAACGGCCTCTCGCTGTTCGGGGGGCATCTTTCCCAGATCTTCTTCTGTTAATCCCATGGATTCCAGGACCTCTTCCCGGAGTTTCTTGGCATGGAGCTCCATGATGTATGCAACCAGCCCCTTTTTCTTGATAATGTCCATATCCGCGGCAAATGGATCATCTTGCTGCGCCTCCCGGCCGACGGCGGAATTCCCGCCACTGGCCATCTGATTTTCTAAATACGAAGCAAAGCATTCGTTTGTAGTGCTGTTTTTAACGTTCAATGTCTGATTGTTTGTCAGGAAACCACTCATCGTGTAATTTGTATTAATCGCCATATGACCCTCCTTTCGGGTTGATGTCAGAGGAGATTATTAGCAATAATCGGGCCTGAAAGGGCAGGGGAGGTCACGCTGTTAACTTTTAAACTTACTCTATCTACTATTTGAATATCAGCAGTTGCAACGGGGTATGGCTTCAGCGAATCATGGCCGAGACGTTGTGGCGCTCAGCGCAACGGAGCATTTGACAGCCGAACTGTTTGAGCTCGAAGGGCGAGTTTTCGGCTGTCTCGGATCAAGCCGCATTCCATTCCAGATTAAGACGATGCCGCGACGGCAAGGCGGAGGTACCGGAAGCGTATTGATGATACGCTGGGGATGCCAACGACGCGGCTAACTAAGGCAGTGCTTGAACTGGAATGGAATTAGCGCCACAGGCGAGGGCATTGAGCGAAGACGTGCCCCTGTGCAACTGCCACCTTTTTGAATTCCTGGATTCCGGCCTGTGTAACCTAAAGGTCACAAGCGGGAATGACGACTTTCGTATTTTTTTTGAGTATTGCGACACAGTCTCCGGCGGAGGAAACCATACACTATTCAGTACCAGCTACGAGCTATGAGCCACGAGCATTATACTATTCACCATTTTCATAAATCCGCATAGAGCAAGGGGTTGAAACCCCTTGTTCTGAGGTCTTGCGTTCTGAACCAGAGTAATCGTGTTCGACCCCGACGGGGTCGCAGATATTGAAGTTGCCTGATGATCTATAAACGTTGAATCCTTTCGGGATTGAAAATCAGTAAGACTTTTGCCTATCGCCTATAGCCCATCGTCCATCGCCTATCCACTATCCTTCCTGCGTTCTCACCCGCACAGCATGTTGGCGGATAAAAAACCGTATGTTGTGCGCACGAAGACATCCTCAGGAAGTCAGCCATGTGAATGTTCGCAATAATAGCCACTTAGAGCGATCAACGGCTTGGCATCCATCTTGCTAAATCGATCAGTCGAGAGCTTGTTAAGAAATAAATTCCAGTAAAGGAGAAAAACCGTGGATACATCCTATTTATCATTGGCGGGAAAAGTGGCTGTCGTTACCGGAGGGAGCCGGGGAATCGGCAAGGCTGTTGCATTGACGCTGGCGGATGCGGGAGCGGACATTGCTATTTGCAGTCGCAAGCTGGCGGATTTGGAAAAGGTCGCTGAAGAAATCAAAGCCATGGGGCGCAAGGCTCTTTGCGTGGTCATGCACAACCGGGAAGTGGACAGCATTAAAATCGCGGTTGATACGATTATGAAGGAATTCGGACGGATTGATGTCCTCGTCAACAACGCCGCCACCAATCCCGGCATGGGCTTGCTGGTCGATATGGAAGAGAAGATGTACGATCAGATCATGCTCACGAATCTCAAAGGGTACACGGTGATGAGCCAGTTGGTCGGCAAAGTCATGCGTGATCAGAAGAGCGGCGCTATTGTCAATGTTTCTTCCGTCGGCGGCGTGACCCCGGACAACGGTCTGGCGCTCTACTGCATCAGCAAGGCCGGCATCGGCATGCTGACCCGGGCCATGGCCAAAGAGATGGGTCCGTTCGGGATTCGTGTGAACTGTGTAGCCCCGGGCGTAACCCGGACGAAATTCAGCCAGGCTCTCTGGAGCAACGAAGAAATGATGAAAGTGGAAATGGCTCATATGCCGATCAAGCGCGTTGCGGAACCGGTTGAAATGGGCCGTATCGCTCTGTTCCTTGCATCGGATGCTTCGGCTTACATGACGGGACAGATTCTGGTTGCCGACGGCGGCGGATCGATCTGATGCTCCGCCCGACGGGCATTTTCGCAGGAACAGGAATGAGTCAATATTTCAGAAAAGATTAATCAATCAGGAGGTAAATTGTAATGGGATTAATGACAGCAGATCAATATCGGGCAAGTTTGAATGACGGCCGGGTCGTCTATTATAAAGGAAAGAAGATCGACAATGTGTGCGATCATCCCCACCTCAAGGCTTGCGTCGATACGGTGGCCGTGGATTATGAAATGGCCCACGATCCGAAATATAAGGATCTGGCGCTTGTTTATGATGAAGAACTCAAAGAGTATATCAGCCGGTACAACCATATCCCCCAAAACGGTCAGGATTTGCTGAAGCAGTTGGAGCTGATCATCAAGGCGACGGAACTGGGTGAAGGCTACATTCCTCTGGCGCATGATATCGGCGCCGATGCCATGAACGCCATTGCCATTACGGCAAGGACTATGGGCGATGCGGGCAAAGAGTATCTGACGCGCATCGAAAACTATCGAAAATATCTGAAGCAGACGGACAAGTGCGTTGTCGCGGGCGTCACCGACGCCAAAGGCGACAGGCATCTGCGTCCGTCCGATCCGGGACAGGCCTGTCCCGATTTCCAGGTTCGCGTGATCAGTAAAGATGACAAAGGCATTATCGTTCGGGGCGCCAAGGTTCATATCACGGGAGCCGCCTACTGTAATGAATTTTTCGTGATCCCCTGCAAGGCCATGGCCGGTCCTGAAGATGCCGCTTACGCGGTTGCTTTTGCCATTCCGGCCAACACCAAGGGTGTCCGGCAGATCGTGCGTCCGTTCACCGGTTTAATCAGCCAGGATGAGTTCCCCCTGGATAATATGGAACTGAAAATGCACACGGACTCCCTCATCATCTTTGACGACGTTTTTGTTCCCTGGGAAAGAGTGTTTCTCTGCGGCGAATGGAAATTTGCAGCGACGATGGTTTACAATTTCGCCCTCATGCATCGCCGGACGGGGTGCGCCTATCGCATCCCCATGAGCGAACAGTTGCTGGGTATTGCCCAGGCCATTGCCGAATACAACGGCGTTGCCGATGCTCCGCACGTCAAGGAAAAGATCACGGAAATCGTGATTTATCTTGAGACGCTCACGGCGCTGGCGCGGTCGGCCTGCCTGGATTTCGTGGACCATGCCGGCATTCCCGTTCCCAATCCCATTACAACCAACATCGCCAAATACCATTTTGCCCACAACTATCATCACATTGTTGAGATCTGTCAGGATCTCGCCGGCGGACTCCTGGTGACCGCGCCGACGTACCGCGACTGGCAGAATCCCGAGACACACGACGACATCAAAAAGTACCTTCAGGGCAGCGCCAAAGTTCCGACGGAGCATCGGCTGCGGATGTTCGATCTGATTCGCCGGTTGACCTCGGGAGACAAGGAAACGATTTGCCTCCACGGCGAAGGATCTCCTTTTGCGGAAAGAATGACCATTCTGATGGAAGCGAAGAAAACCATCGCCCGGTGCAAAGTGCTGGCCCAGGAGATGGCGGGCATTAAGAAATAGAACGAGTTCCTGATGCGGTCCGCCGGGCCGCATCAGGAAGGCGGATCATATCCGCTGCGTCCGGTACATTGAAAAGCAACAAAAAAGGATGGGGGCGTTCAAAGTCTTCCCGCGGTTGGTAAAGCCGCCGGAAGAAAGGACTGGGTATGGCGCTGAGAATTTCAACACCTTTCACGGATGTCATGGGGATTCGTTATCCCATTATCGGGGCGCCGATGTTTTTAGTGTCCTATGAAGAACTGGTGGTCGCCGTCTGTAACGCCGGAGGAATGGGGATGCTTCCGCTGCCCAATTACCGCACGCCGGAGCAGTTGCGCCTGGCCATGAAAACGATCCGTTCCCAAACGGATGCGCCGGTGGGCGTCAATATTCATCTTTCCGGAAAATTCCCCTGGCAGGAACAACTGTCCATTTGTCTTGATTCCGGCGTAAAATTTTTCATCACATCCCTGGGCGATCCCCGGCTGATTCTGGATGCCGTTCATGCCCGCGGAGGATGGGTCTTTGCCGATGTGGTTTCCCTGGCGCAGGGGATCAAAGCCCGTGAAGGCGGCGTGGATGGTCTGGTGGCCGTGGGGGCGGGAGCGGGAGGTCATGGAGGACAGGTGGCAACGATGGTTCTCGTGCCCTATCTTGCCGAAAAAGTCGGCCTCCCCGTTATTGCGGCGGGTGGCATCAGCACCGGCAGGCAAATGGCTGCGGCTGTTGCCTGTGGCGCCTGCGCAGTGATTGTGGGAACGCGGCTTGTCGCCTCAATCGAATCCCGCGCGTCGGTGGCCTACAAACAAGCCCTGATCGATACGGGTCCCGAAGGGATTGTGTGTACGGACAGGGTCACGGGGAATCCGGCTTACTGGATTGCGTCAAGCATCGCGGACATGGAAGAGAGGCCGCCGCTTACGTCGAAAAAATGGCTGGATTTCTGGAGCGCCGGACAGAGCGTGGCCCAGGTGCGGGAGATCAAACCGGCGGCTGATATTATCGCCGAGATGGCGGAGGAGTATTGTGAAACGTGCCGGCGTCTGCCGGGCACGGTGGGAAGACACTGATTGTAATTCCGTAAGGAGGTCATACATGAGTAAGCTCAAAGGGAAGGTGGCGATCGTCGGGATCGGCGAGGTTCCCACGGGAAGGTTTCCCGAGACGGCGGCTATATATCACGCCATTGCGTCGGCGCAAATGGCCATCAAAGATGCCGGAATCAAAAAAGACGAAATCGATTACGTCATGCCGACGGCGGCGCTGTTCAGCCCCCAGTTCAATACGGAACTCGTGACTTGCCGGGTGGCCGAGGAACTGGGACTCAAGAACGTGAAAAAGAACTGCCAGATTTTTGCCGGCGGTTCGAGCAGCACGTGCGCCCTCGAGATCGCCGCAAGCCTCATCCAGAGCGGCGCGGCGAAAATGATCCTGTTTGTTCATGCCGACCGCCTCGGAACGGGCGTTTCCGCTCAGGGCGGCATCGATCTTTTCTCCACGGCCGGGATTTCCGCCGAATGGGAGGTGCCGTTCGGTCAGCATTATTCGGCCATCGCCGCGATGACAACGATGCGATACAAGTTCGAGACGGGCTGCACGGACGAACAGATTTCAGCGGTTTGCGTTTCCAACCGCAAATGGGCCAAGCTCAATCCCAATGCCATGTTCAAAAAGGATCTGACCGTCGAAGAAATCGTTGCGTCCAAGTCCCTTTCCACGCCGCTGAGGGTCAAGCACTCCAATGTTCTGGCGGACGGAGGCGCGGCCTTTATCGTGACGTCGGCCGAACGGGCGCGGGATATCTGCGAGCGCCCTGCGTACCTCCTGGGCGAGGGGGGCGCCGTAACGCATTTTGTCTTTTCTCAGGAACCGGATGTGAGCCGTTTCGGCTGGGCTCGGGCGGGCCGGATGGCCTTCGAGGAGGCCGGTCTGACACCGAAGGATATTGATGTGGCGGAGATCTATGATTCGTATCCGATCTACCAGATCATCGGGTTTGAGGAACTCGGATTTGCCGAACGCGGTCGCGCCGGCGATATGTTCCTCAAGGGCGATACGTGGCCGGGCGGAAAAATCCCGACGACGACGAACGGCGGAATGCTGTCCCAGGGACATACGGGCGCCGGCGGGGCCGTCGCCCTGATGGTCGAGACGGCCCGTCAGTTGATGGGCAAGGCCGGCGAGCGCCAGGTCAAGAACGCGCGCTTCGCCGTGGAAACGGCCGTCGGCGGAACATACATGGATGCGCAGGTCACGATTTTAGGAACGGAAATACCGTAGAAAGAGAGGACAGTCATGGACACACCCGTAAAACCCAAACCGGTTCCGGTTGTCAATCCCTGGGCCAAACCCTTCTGGGAGGCGGCAAAGGACGGCAAGCTGGTCATACAGAAATGCCGGGATTGCGGAACTTATATTTTCTATCCCCGAATCGCCTGCACGAACTGCTTTTCGGATAACGTGGCCTGGGTGCCGGCGTCGGGCCGGGGAAAAGTTTATACCTATACCGTTGTGGAAAGCTATCCTCCGTCGGCGTTTATTCCCGATCTGCCGTTTGTCGTCGCCGTGGTCCGTCTTGAAGAAGGCGTCCAGATGCTCAGCAACATCGTCGGTTGCGATCCGTACAAGGTCTGCTGTGAAATGCCCGTGACGGTTGTTTTCGAGAAATTGAATGACGAATTCAACCTGCCGAAATTCCGGCCGGCCGAGGGGTAACGGCCGCGCCGGACGGGCGCATCTACACGAAAGGAGACATGTCATGCCGGAAAAGTATTACGAAGATTTCGATATTGGATTCAACTTCAAAACGCTGTCCATCACGGTTACGGAAACGCATGTGGTGAACTGGGCGGGGCTCACGATGGATTTTTATCCGCTGCATATGGACGCCGAGTATTGCGCGAAAACGGTCTTCAAGGAACGGATCGCCCACGGCCCGCTGATCTTCGGCATGGCCGTCGGCATGGCGGGCCTGGCGAAAGTGGAGGGCGGATCGATTCTCGCCTGGATGGGCGTGGATAAAATGCGGATGCTGGCGCCGGTAAAGTTCGGCGACACGATTACGCTCTTTGTGGAAGTGGTGGAGCGTAAAGAGACCAGCAAACCGTCGCAGGGATTGCAGACCTGGCGCTATACGGTGAAAAACCAGCGCGGCGAGCCCGTCATGACGTTCGATATGAAATTCCTCATGCAGCGCAAGGCCGCATGATGTCGAATGGGCCGGGTGCCGCTGATTTCCAGGGGCGACGGACAATGCATTGGAAGGAGACCGAAAGTGGATTTTAATTTTACAGAGAAACAGAATGCCTTGCGGGACAAGGTGCGGGGGTATGTGGAAGACAATATCACCCCCGACGTGATCCGGGAAATTGAAGAAAAAGATGAGTTCCCTCACGATCTCGTGAAGAAATTTTGCGACGCGGGCCTGGCCCGGGTCAATATTCCCGAAGCCTACGGCGGACTGGGCGGCGACATTGTTGATCTGATGATCATCTTTGAGGAGGTCGCCAGGAAACTGCCGGTGCTGTGCTGGAACCTGGGAAACATCCTTCTGTACGGCAACGAGATTATCGGTGTCAACGGCTCTCCCCAACAGAAAGCGGAATACTTCCCGAAACTGGCCAAAGGAGAGATCATGTTCAGCTTCGGCATCACGGAACCCAATGCCGGCTCCGACGCCGCCGGCATCAAGACGAAAGCATTGAGGGCGGTTCCGGAAGACGGGCACTACGTCATCAACGGCGGCAAGATGTT
The DNA here is from genome assembly GCA_963682105.1 of Smithellaceae bacterium. Classification (GTDB taxonomy): domain Bacteria; phylum Desulfobacterota; class Syntrophia; order Syntrophales; family Smithellaceae; genus UBA8904. Next base: position 2,364,835 of record OY821638.1, on the reverse strand, counting down.
TATCACCGGCGCGGGGGTGACAACGTACACGGTGACCTTTGCCCGGACGGCCGAATCAAAATACGGCGGCATCACGTCTTTCATTGTGGACACATCGCTTCCGGGCTACAGCGCGAAGAACATCAAGAAGCTCGCTTTCCACGGGTCGAATACCTGCGAGGTGGTTTATGACAATGTCCGGGTGAAACCGGAGTGTATTCTCGGCGGAGAAGCGAAGGGACTTCACAACGGCTGGAAGCAGGAGATGAAGCTTTTAAACCAGGAGCGCCTCAATCTTTCGGCAATGACGCTGGGCATGGCGCAGGCGTCTTTCGATGAAGCTCTCGCGTTTGCCCGCGAAAAAATGAAGAGGACCCATCCGTCGATCGAGGTGCAGTCCATTCAGCACGACATCGCCGAGATGGCGGCCGAACTGGAAGCGATGAAGGTTCTGGCCTACAGCACGGCCTGGAAAGAGGCGCAGGGCATGAATCCGGTTCGGGAGACCGCCATGACCAAGTACTTCTGCGCCGAAACGGCCAAGCGCATCATTATGAAAGGAATGAACGTTCTGGGAGAGAACGCCGCCCTGATGCATTACGAAATGCAGAGAAATTTGAGGGAAATTTTAATATTTTCCATCGGCGGCGGCACCTCGCAGATTCAGAAAAATATTATCTGCAAGACTTACGGACTCTAAACACCGGCGACGGGTGTCCGGCTGAAACAGAATGGGAAAGGGAGGTTATCGAAAAATGGGACAGGTATTTGCCTGCGAGAATCAGAGCGGCGTAGCTGTGGTAAAGTTTGATGTGCCCGGCGAACAGATGAATACATGGACGGATGCAGCCATTGCGGATTTTGCCGTGACGCTGGCATTTCTGGAAAAAGAGAAAAGCAATTTCAGCGGTGTGATCTTTATATCCGGCAAGGAATCGAATTTTCACGCCGGCGCCAATCTGAACATGCTGGGCGCGGAAAAGGATCTCGACGACTTCCGCAAAGGTTGCGACGATTTCAACGGCATGTTCGTGCGGCTGGAAAACCTCGGCATTCCGACCGTGGCGGCAATTTCCGGCCCCTGCATGGGCGGCGGCTTTGAATTTGCGCTGACCATGACGGCCCGGATCGCCACCGACGGCAAGCGGACGACCATCGGTCTTCCCGAGTGCAACGTGGGGGTGATTCCCGGCGGCGGCGGTACGCAGCGGCTTCCCCGTCTGATCGGTTATCCGGCGCTGGACTTGATTCCCCGCGGCGCGGTGTTGCCCGCGGCCAAGGCGCTGGAAGCCGGCATGATCGACCGGGTGATCCCGGATGGTGACGATCTGCTGGCGAAAGCGAAAGAATTTCTCAAAGAGATTATCGACGGCAAGGCCGGTTTGAAACGTGCCAAACCGGACCTCTCCGCGCTGGATGCGGCCCTGGAGACGGCGAAGAAAAATGTGCTGAAAGCGACGCGCGGCCGGGCGATTCCGGCGCCGATGCTCGCGCTCAAGGCCATGAGCGAAGGGTTGAAGGTGCCGATCGAACAGGGCCTGAAAATCGAAACCGATTGCTTTATTGAAGCGTTGAAAGCGCCGGAATCCAAGGGAACGATCAACACGTTCTTTCTGAAAACGATGTCCGACAAGCCGAAGGCGATGATTCCCAAAGGCTTTGAAACCCGGCCGATACGAAAGATCGCTATTCTGGGCTTCGGGACCATGGGCCGGGGGATTCTCATCAATATTCTGACCCGGACCAAATTACCGGTGATCGTGAAAGACGTCGCCTCCGCCCTGGAGCCGGGGATGACATTCGTTCGCGGTATTCTGGAAGGAATGGCGGCCAAGAAACGTCTGAAGGACCCCGTCGACAGCCTGATGGCGCTGGTGAAACCGGTGTCGGAATGGACGGATGATTTCAAGGATGTCGATGTGGTCATCGAGGCCGTCTTCGAAGATCCGGCCGTCAAAGATCAGGTTTACAAGGAGCTGTGCCGGGTTGTGCCCGCAGACTGCATTCTGGCAACCAATACCTCCAGCCTGCCGGTCGATAAACTTTCGGCCGGCGTTTTGAATCCGGAGCGTTTTCTCGGCGCGCATTTCTTCTCGCCGGTCTGGATGATGGATCTTCTGGAAGTTATACGCGGCAAGGCGACCAGCGATGCCACGGTGAATAATATGATGGCGGTTTGCGCTCTGCTGGGCAAGCGTCCCGTGGTCTGCAACGACAATCCCGGATTCGTGGTTAATGCCACGCTCTTTCCCTACTTTATCAAATCCCTGGAGCTCCTGGCGGAAGGGGTGGGGATGGATAAGATTGATACCGCTATGATGAAGTTCGGTCTGCCCGTCGGTCCGATCCGCCTGCTCGACGAGGTCGGAATCGATGTCTCTTATCTTGTGCTGACAAAATCATTGGGAATGGTTCCGCCTGCGGCTTTGGAAAATATTTACAAAGCCGGCCGCTACGGACGCAACAAAAACGGCAAGGGATTCTATACCAAAGAAGGGGCTCCCGATCCGGAGGCGCTGCCCCTGATCAATCCGGACCATAAACAAAAAGAGTACTCCGTTGCCGAACTGCAGGAAATGCTTTTTACGCCCTTTGTCCAAACCGGGCATGAACTGCTGCAGAAGAAGGTGGTCAGCGACCCCCGTTCAATCGACATTGGCGCTCTCTGGGGCATCGGTTTTCCCGCCGACAAAGGCGGCCCGATGAAATGGGCCGATCTGACCGGCCTGAGCGATAAACTCTATGGAAAGAAATTTTACAAATAGCAGAAGGAGAGGGATATTATGACCACCATGTTTCACGGCATCACTTGTGCCGATCTTTATGACCGTTCGGTTGCGGCTTTCCGGCAAAACACGGCCATTATTTTCAACGATGAGAAATACACTTACGATGATCTGCAGAAGAACGCCTATTCGCTGGCCAACGCGCTCGACAAACTGGGTTTGAAAAAAGGCGACCGTGTGGCCTTTCTGATGGCGAACTGCCCCGAATACATTTACTGCGAATACGCGCTGGGCAAGCTGGGCATGGTTCGCGTGCCTCTGGCGGTTCTGCTCAATTCCAAGGATCACATCTACATGATGAACCAATCCGAGTGCAAGGCGATTATCTACCACGAGAAGATGGCCGGGCGCGTCAAGGAGATGATTCCCTCGCTCGAAACGGTCAAGCACTTCATTTGCGCGGCCGGGGACGTGACGAACGTGCCGGCGGGCCACGTGCATTTACAGAGTCTCATTGCGAAAAATGAACCGGTGGCGCCGAAAGTCGAACTCAGTTGCGAAGACCTGGTCGGCATCTTTTATACAGGCGGTACGACCGGCCTTCCCAAAGGCGTGATGCTGTCGCAGAACACCTGGGTGGGAACCTTTATCAGCGAGATGCTGCATCTGGGCCTGGACTGGGATGAAGTCTTCGCCTTTGCCACGCCGCTCACCCATGCGGGAGGCTGTTTGATTCTGCCGATATTGCTCAAACGCGGCGCCTGTGAGATTCATGACCATTTCGACCCGAAAGTCTTTCTGGAACGGGTGGAGAAGGTCGGGATCACCTCGACCTTTATCGTGCCCACGATGCTCTATGCGCTTTTGGACAACCCGGACCTGAAGAAATACAACCTCAAGAGCCTGCGCAATATTATCTACGGTGCGTCGGCCATTGCGCCTGCGCGCCTGAAGCAGGCGGTGGATACCCTCGGGCCGATCTTCACCCAACTGTTCGGCCAGACCGAGACGCCGATGATGATCAGTTGCCTGTCCCGTCAGGAGCATGTCATTGCCGATCCGGAAAAACGCATGAAGATTTACACCTCCTGCGGAAGGCCCGTGATGACGGCCGATGTGCGCCTGGTCGGCGACGACGGCAAAGATGTTCCCCCGGGCGCCTCCGGAGATATCGTGGTTCGGACAATCAACATGATGACGGGTTATCTCAAGAATCCCGAGCAGACGGCGGAGACGATCCGGGACGGCTGGCTGTGGACCGGAGATGTGGGCAAGTTTGATGAAGAAGGGTATCTCTATATTGTGGACCGTTCCAAAGACATGATCGTCAGCGGCGGCTTCAACATCTTCCCCCGGGAAATTGAAGATGCGCTTTCTGAACATCCGGCTGTAAAAATAACGGCTGTGATCGGCGTGCCGGATGACAAATGGGGCGAACTTGTGAAAGCCATCGTTGTTCTGCACGAGGGAAAAACAGCCACGGAAGAAGAGCTGATTGCTTTCGTAAAACAGAAGAAGGGGAGCCTGGTCGCTCCCAAGAGCGTGGAATTCTGGAAAGAGATTCCGCTCACGAATCTGGGTAAGCTCGACAAGAAGAAAATCCGGGAACCCTTCTGGAAGGGTAAGGATCGTAAAGTGTAGTGAATTCTCCTTCGGGGATATGGGGACGGGGGACGCTGACGTCGCCCGTCCCGAACTTGAGTACGGAAAAATAAAAAGGAAAGATAAAATGGATTTCGCACTGACTGAAGAGCAGGGGTTTATTCGAGATACCATCAAGAAGTTTGTGGCGAAGGAGTGTGAACGGGAAGCCGTTAAAATAATGGACGAGGAAGGAGCCTTCCCCGCAGACCTCTTTGGCAAATTGTCCGGGATCGGCCTTTGCGCTCTGACCGTTCCCGAAGCCGACGGCGGCGGCGGGCCCAATGCGCTGGGTGCGGTGATTGTCACGGCCGAACTGGCGGCGATCTATCCCGCTCTGGCCGGACTGTTCGCCACGCAAAGCCTCTGCGCAGGACAGTTAATCGCCGATCTGGGAACCCCCGAGCAGAAGAAAAAGTATCTTCCCGGCATTATGGACGGATCGTTGCTGATGACACTGGCCCTGATGGAGCCGGGCCAGGGCTACACGGAAGCGGATCACAAGACGACGGCCGCGCCGGACGGCGACCGCTTGATACTGAACGGAACAAAGGCCTTTGTCCGGTTGGCCGATCATGCCGGCTTTATGATCGCATACGTCGGGACGGGCAGTGACGGCGGCGCAGGGGATTTTGTCGTGGTGGATCTGCGCAGTCCCGGCGTCGTCGTCCGATTGCTGCCGTCGGTTGGATTTTCCGGAATGAACCTCTGTGAAGTGTCGCTGGAATCCGCCGCCGTCGGGGCCAGTGAACGATTGGGAGGTTCAGCCGGTGCGGTGACGGATCGAAAGAAATGGGAAAAGGTCATGAGCGCGGAACATCTGGCCGTGGCCGCCTGCGGGATAGGACTGGCGCGGGGCGCTTATGATTATGCGCTCAATTACGCCAGGGAGCGCGTGCAGTTCGGGCAGCCGATTATCAAGTTCGGCGCCGTCACCGAAATGCTCGTGGATATGGTTCAACAGACACGCGCGGCCACGCTGTTGACATATCAGGCGGCATCCGGAGTTGACTCGGGAAGGGATTGCCTGGAGGAAACCATTCAGGCGCGAATCGCGGCCACGGAGGCGGCTCGCTCGGCGGCTCTGCATGGCGTGCAGATTTTTGGCGGCTACGGATATGCCATGGAATACGATGCCCAGCGTTATCTTCGTGATTCCATGGTTTTGCTCAGCGGCGGAGGGACAAGGCAAGTATTAAGCAACACGCTGGCGGGTCTGTGGGACTACTAAAGACGGGGGCGCAAATGGTTAAAGCAAATCTATTTCATTTGAAACACCTCTCCGATTCGGGGTGAGATCTCGGGCATCACTTAAGAGATTACAGTATTTCATAACAACTTGAAGGCAATTGGGAACCACAAACAGCGGCGTTTTGGTTCTCCGGGGGGAGGTTTTGCCTCCGGAACACAACAGGTTGCAGTACGCGGAAAATAGCCAAAAGAGATGTTTTTCCTGTCGGTGGGGAGAGGAAAGTCAGGGCTTTTCTCGGAGGTATTTTAATACTTAGCTCTTGAGGAGGTAACGCATGAAAAAGGGTTTGTTCGGGATACTTTTATTGATTGCAGTGCTGTTGCTGCCGGCGTTTGTGACGGCCGGCGACACTCCGGGTGTGACCAGGGATGAAGTCGCCATTGGAATGACCTGTCCCCTGTCCGGTCCGGCGGCGCTTTGGAGCGGCATGGCGCTTGGCAACTCCGCCTGGGCCAAGTACATCAATGATCAGGGCGGCATTCACGGCCGTAAGATCAAGTTTGTGGCCAAGGATGACGGATACAACCCGAGCCGCGCGCTGGCCAATCTCATGGAGATGAAAAACGATGTCCTGGCCTTCGGCTGCGTGATCGGATCGGCGACGGCCAACGCCGGCAAGGATTTTCTTTTATCCAGCAAGGTGCCGGTGGTGCATGTCCACGCCAATCCCCGCATCTGGCTTAATGTGCCGGCCGAGCAGAGGCGTCATATTTTTATTGCTTATCCGGACTACATCGATGAAGCCGAGGCGGTTGCCAACTATGCCGTGACCAGGCTGGGCGTAAAAACGCTCGCTTTGTTCGGCCAGAACGACGACTGGGGAAAATCCGCTGAAACCGGCATCCAGAACGCCATGAAGAAACTGGGCGGCAAAGGAAAATTCGCCGGTTTTATTACGTTTGAAGTGACGGACCGCTCGGTGGGCGGGCATGCGCTGAAGCTCAAAGAGTTGGGCGCAGAGGCGGTCGTCATTTACGGGCCGCCGACGCAAGCGGCGCTCATCATCAAAGAAATGGCGAAACTCGGTTATAAACCGAAAATCTTCACCGCCAATCCTCTGGGCGATCCTCTGATGTACAAGATTGCGGGCGAGCTGTGGGAAGGCGCATACCCCGCCGCCTCGGGCAATGTATCCATGCCCGGTGTGGAACCACAGGCGGATAAAGTTGTTGAAATTCTTCTGAAGTACGAACCGGGGTTGAAAGGCCGGGAGTTTCTGGGCGTAACCGGCGCCACGACCATGATGCTGATTGCCGAAGGCCTGAGGCGTGCGGGCAAAAATCTGACACGCGAAAGTTTTATCAAAGGGATGGAGAGCATCAAGAATTTCAAATGCGAGGGGATGGGCGCCCCCATTACCTTTTCGGCCACTCAGCATTACGGCCTGAATTCCATCCGCATCTGTGAGGCGAAACACGGCAAGCATGTGCCCGTCAGCGAGTACATGGTCTTTAAACCCCTCTTTTAAGGCGATTTGAAGAACATGAGCTTATTGAAAGTCGATCAACTGACCGTTCAATTCGGGGGCATCAAGGCCCTGACGTCCGTCGATTTTGAAATGGAGGACAAGGAAATCCTCGCCGTCATCGGCCCCAACGGAGCCGGTAAGACCACTCTCTTCAACTGCGTGTCCGGTGTTTATGCTCCGACGGGTGGAGATATCCTGCTTACCGGGGAGAGCCTGCTGGGGCTCTCCCCCGATCGAATCGCCCGGCGCGGGGTGGGCAGGACATTTCAGAATATCCGCCTTTTTAACAACATGTCGGTGCTCGACAATCTCATGCTGGGCCGGCACATGAAGTTTAAGCAAAACATTCTTCATGCTTTTTTACGAATCCGCAGGGAGGAACTGGCCCATCGGGAGAAAGTGGAAGAGATCATTGATTTCCTTGATCTGGCCGCTTACCGGCAGGCCCGGGTCATCGATTGTCCCTACGGCGTGCAGAAACGGGTGGAGCTGGGGCGTGCCATGGTTATGGAACCCAAACTTCTGCTTCTGGATGAACCGGTGGCGGGATTAACCGTCGAGGAAAAGAACCGCGTTGCCTATATTGTGACGGAAATGCGGGACCGGTTTGGTTTTGCCATTCTGCTCATTGAGCACGATCTGCGCATTGTTTCCCGTCTGGCCGATCGCATGGTGGTTTTAAATTTCGGACAAAAATTAGCGGAGGGCAATCCCGCGGAGGTGCAGCGAAACCCCGAGGTGATTCGCGCCTATGTCGGTGAAGAATCATGAGCCTCTTAAAAATAGCCGGTATTGAAACTCTGTACTTTGACCGCATCTATGCCCTTCGGGGAATCAGCCTTGAAGTGAAGGAGAAAGACATCTTCACCGTTCTCGGGCCCAACGGGGCGGGCAAGACGACTCTTTTGAAAACGATTGCGGGGCTCCTCAAGGACCAGCCCAAAAAAGGAATCATCGAATTTTGCGGCGTGACGATCAGCGGTCTGTCTCCTGAAAAAATTGCGTCTCTGGGCATCGTTTACGTACCGGAGGATCGCGGACTGTTCCGCGAACTGACGGTTCGGGAGAATCTCGACCTGGGCTTGTGGGGACGCCGGGACAAAGATGTCAGGAAGGATGTCGATTTTATTCACGACTTGTTCCCGATTCTCAAAGATCGAAGCGGGCAGCAGGCGGAAACCCTTTCCGGCGGTGAGCAGCAGATGCTGGCGATAGCGAGGGCCATCCTGCGCCGCCCGAAGCTCCTGATGCTGGATGAACCCTCTCTGGGATTATCCCCCATCATGGCGCGCACCGTTTATGAAACGCTGCGTACCGTCAGCAAACGGGACATGACGATCCTCATCGTTGAACAGAATGCCAGAATGGCGCTCGACATCGCCAACTACGGATACATCATGGAAACCGGCCGGATCGTTTTGAAAGGGACGTCTTCGGAACTCAAAGAGAATGCGGATGTAAAAGAGCTGTACCTGGGCATGGAGCAGGAAGGGGCCTCCGACAAGGGGTATCGGTTTTATACAAAACGCAGGAGATGGTAAATGGAATTGCAGGCGAAAATCATTCCCCGGTCTTTTTTTGAACAGACGGTTCGCTACAGCGACCGGGTGGCGTTGCGGCACAAGCAGTACGGCATCTGGCATAAAGTAACGTGGGGTGAATACGGCGACCAGGTTCGCAAGGTGGCCTCTGCGATTATGTCCCTGGGGCTTCCCACGGGACAGACGGTCTGCATTCTGGGAAATAACCGCCCCGAGTGGCTGATCTGTCACATGGCGGTTATGACTGCGGGCATGGCGACGTGTGGAATCTATCCAACCTCTTCGTCCGACGAGATCCGTTACATCCTCAACCATTCGGAAGCAAAGCTGCTGTTTGTGGAAAATGAAGAACAGCTCGACAAGATCATGGACATCCTGCCGGATCTCAGCCTTCAGCAGATCGTTGTGTGGGATACGAAGGGATTGTGGGGATACAATCATCCGCAGGTTGTTTTTTTCGACGGCTTCATCAAGAACGCCGAGGCGTATGCCAAAGCAAATCCGGAGGCCGTGGACCAATCGCTGGCCGCCATCGCGGACGATGATACGGCGATGGTCATTTACACGTCGGGGACGACGGGGCGTCCCAAGGGAGCTTTGTTATCCCATAAAAATATATCCACGGTGATTCAGGCCTTTCTGCAAATTGTTCCCATCAACGAAAAAGACGAAGTCGTCTCCTATCTGCCGCTGGCTCACATCTTCGAAAACGCCGTGTCGGTTTTCACGCCGGTTTTCACGGGGGCGACGGTTAATTTCGTGGAGAGCATGGATACCCTGGCGGCCAACCTGCGGGAGACGTCACCGACGATTTTCGGCAGCGTGCCCCGGATCTGGGAAAAATTTGCTTCGACTATCAACATCAAAATGGACGACTCTACGTTGCTGAAACGTCTCTTGTACAAACTCAGCTTCCAGGTAGGCAGGCGTTATCTCGCGGCCCGGGTGTCGCAAGATGCGTCGCTGGCACTGTGGCGGGGATTGTATTTCACGGTTTACTGGGGGGTTTTATACCACCTCAAGCGGCAACTGGGGTTTGAGCGCATCCGGTGGGCGCTGTGCTCGGCGGCGGCGGCGTCAAAGGAGCTGTTCCAGTTTTTCAATATTCTGGGGATTCCGCTCCGCGACGGCTACGGTCAGACGGAGTCGACGGGAATTATTGCCATCCAGCGCCTGGATAAGCCGCCGCGCTACGGATATGTGGGCGAGGCCCTGCCGGGGCTGGAGATGAAGATCTCGGAAGAAGGCGAGATCGTCGCCCGGGGACCCGGCGTTTTTAAGGGCTATTTCAAAAATCCTGAACTGACGGCGGAAACCGTGCGCAACGGATGGCTGCATACGGGAGACCTCGGCGCCATCGATAACGGCTGGCTGAAAATCGTAGGGCGTATGAAGGATATTATTATCACTTCCGGCGGTAAGAACGTGACGCCGGAGTTTATCGAGAACAAACTGAAATTCAGCACGTATATCCAGGATGCCGTCATTCTCGGCGATGGGCGGCATTATCTGACGGCTCTGATCCTCATCGACGAGGACAATGTGATGAAGTACGCCCAGGACAACCGGATTCCCTTTACGACCTATGAGGATTTAACGCAGAACAAGGAGATCAACAAGCTCATTGAAGGAGAGGTTGTCGAAGTGAACAAAACCCTGGCCCGGGTGGAAACGATTAAGAAGTTTTGTCTGATCCCGCGGCGGTTCTATGCGGAGGATGGAGACGTTACGCCGACGCAGAAAGTGAAACGGCGGAATCTGGAGAAGCAGTACAAGGACCTGATTGATTCCATGTACAGGGGCGGCGAATAACCGGCATCCATTTCCCATCGTCCTGTGGGAACCGGATCGATTGATCATGTAAAGTGAGAGTGAATTTCTATGAACCTGGTGGAAAGTTATAAAGACGATCTCAAGTTGATTGAAAAACCCTGGACGGGGTGCTGGATCGGCATGGCCGTCATGGCTTTGTTTTTGCTGCCCCGATTCGGCAGCGAGCATCTGATTTATATGGGCACGCTGATATTCATCGTTTCCATCGGCGTGATGGGGCAGAATATTCTGATCGGGTACACGGGTCAGATTTCGCTGGGGCAGGCGGGTTTTCTCGCGCTTGGCGCCTTCAGCTTCGGCCATATGATGCAGGCGGGCGTGCCGCTTTGCCTGGCGCTTCCGGCGGGCGGTTGTGTGGCCGCCCTGTTCGGCGTTCTCGTCGGTTTTCCCTCCCTGCGCCTGAAGGGGCCTTATCTGGCGATTGTCACCCTGGGATTCGGCATTGCCGTCTATCAGACGTTTACCAGCTTTGAAGTTCTCTCCGGCGGCCGGATGGGGCTGGTCATTCCAAAATTTCCCGCTCTGTTGGGTCTTTCCCGGGAAGTGTCAGTGTATTATTTTTCTTTGATCCTGGGAATTGTTTTTACGCTGGGCACGTACAATCTCATCTCGTCATACGTCGGCCGCGCTTTTGTTGCGATCCGGGACAATGACATTGCCGCGGAAGTGCTGGGGGTTAATCTTCCCCGTTACAAACTGCTGTCCTTCGCCGTCAGCTCCTTTTACACCGGTGTTCAAGGCGCCCTGTTCGCGATGTTCATGGGATTTATCGACCCGCAGATGTTCAACTTTTCCGAATCCCTGCTTCTCTTCATCGCGGTGGTCATCGGCGGGCTGGCTTCCGTGGAGGGCGCCATCTTCGGCGCCGCTTTCGTCGTTCTGATCCCGCAGATTTTCAGCGGATATAAAGAACTGGTGCCCGTCATCTTTGGCGTGACGGTTGTTTTCATCATGATCTACGAACCGCTTGGCCTTGCAGGGAGATGGTTCAAGTTCCGCCTTTACTACCGTAACTGGCCGTTCCGTTAACCCGTCGGAGGAGGATACACAAGTGGTCAACTTTATCCAGTATTTGATTTCCGGATTGTCGGCGGGCAGTCTCTATGCCCTGGTGGCATTGGGGATTGTGCTGATCTACCGGTCCACGAGAATTTTAAACTTTGCACACGGCGATATGGCCACGATGGGGACCTTTTTCGCTTTCACGCTTCTGTCCTGGCGTTTCCCCTTTTACATTGCATTGCCGGTCAGCTTGCTTTGCGGCGCGCTTCTGGCCGTGATTTTTTATTTTTTCATCATTGTGCCGGCCCAACGACGCGATGCGACGATGCTCGGCCAGATCACCCTCACGGTGGGGTTAAGCATGATCTTCCAGGGAGCCGTCGTTTATCTGTGGGGCACGGATTCCAAGGTGTTGAGTTTTCCCCTTTCGGATACAAAGACCTGGAATCTGGGGGCCGTTTACGTAAATGAATTGAGCCTGGGGACGCTGGCCGTCGGCGTTCTGGGCAGTGTCCTTTTGTATCTGCTGGTTCAAAAAACCCGTCTGGGACTGGCCATGAAGGCCACTTCGGAAAATCTGCCCGCAGCACAGACCCTGGGGATACCGACGCGGACCATTCTGGCCACCTCCTGGGGGCTGGCCGCCATGCTGGGCGTGCTGGCCGGGCTCTTTCTGGCCCCGGCCCTGATTCTTGATCCCTTTTTCATGCTGGAACCGTTCCTGAAGGGATTTGCCGGCGCGATTCTGGGCGGAATGAACAGCCTTCCCGGCGCCATTGTCGGAGGGCTTTTGATCGGGATCATCGAAAATCTCTGCGGCGGATATGTTTCTCTGGAATTCAAGAATACGGTGCCTTTTCTCATCATCATTCTTGTTTTGTTATTCAAGCACGAAGGCCTCTTTGGAAAGGAATTCAAGGAGCGCATCTAATTCTGACTAATCATTTTGAGGGGATAAATCATGGTAAAACTGAAATTAGGCAATAAATCCATTCCGGTTATGTTCCGCGAACAGGCAGCCGCCAAACGTGATGCGGCCATGTGCGCGTATAGAGACGGTGGGAACAAGTTTACAGACATTTCCTGGCTGGAAATGGATTACATGTCGCGCTGTCTGGGGAAATATCTTCTTTCCAGAGGAATTCAAAGCGGTGATAAGGTCGCCATTTTCTCGGCCAACCGCTATGAGTGGTGGGCTGCGGATCTGGGGATTCTTTCGACCGGCGCCGTCAATGTGCCTGTCTATCCGACCAATACGGCCAAAGAAACGCAATACATTCTTGCCGATTCGGATGCGCGGATTTGCTTTGCCGGCACCCGGGACCATATGCAAAAGACGCTGGAGATCATCAATAAGCTGCCCATGCTGGAAGAGATCATTGTGTTCGATGAGGTTGCCGTTGATCATCCGAAGGTTATTACGTTTAAACAGGCTCTGGAGAAAGGCAAGGTGATCGACGATCAAGGCGAACTGGACCGGCGGGTGAAGAATCTTGATCCCAATGCCGTGGCGACCTTCATTTACACGTCCGGCACGACAGGCAACCCCAAGGGGGTCATGCTCAGTCACAACAACATGACGACAAACGCCGAACAATGGAAAGCGCTTACCCCGGAGATCATCGACAGTATGCCGCATGCGGCGCTTTCCTTCCTTCCCCTGTCGCATGTTTTTGAACGAACGATCACATATTACGGCGCCTGTATCTCGGCCGGCCACAAGGTTTATTTCGCCAAAGATATGACGACGGTGCTGCAGGATATGATCGAGGTGCGGCCGACCATTTTTGCCAGCGTGCCGAGAGTTTTCGAAAAGATGCGCGGCGGCATCATCGCCAAAGTCAGTCAGGCTTCGCCGGTCAAACAGAAGCTCTTTTACTGGGCTATGGGCGTGGCAAAACGAAATCTGCCTTACGCCTGCAACGGCCATCATCGCACAGGTCTTTTCGCGGTCGAGTATGCGCTGGCGCATAAGCTGATCATCTCCAAACTGCTGGCCGCCATCGGTCTGGATCGGGTGGTGATCGGCGGTTCGGGCGGCGGTCCGCTTTCTGCGGCGGATGCGGAGTTCTTCATCGGTATGGGGATGATGGTGCTGGAAGGGTTCGGCATGACCGAAACCTCGCCTCTGGCTCTGGCCAATGTTCCCGGACATATCCGGCCCGGGACGGTCGGCAAGCCGCTGGCCGAAACCGAGTGCAGGATCGGCGAGGGAGGCGAACTGCTGATCAAAGGGCCGCAGGTGATGCTGGGATACTACAAAAATGAAGAGGCGACCAAAAGCGCATTCACGAGCGACGGTTTTCTCCGCACCGGTGACATCGCGGAAATCGACGGCGAAGGCAATTTCAAGATCACGGGACGGATCAAAGACCTCATCATCACGTCAGGCGGCAAAAACATCTCTCCGCAGAATATCGAAGGCAGCCTGATGTACTCCCCGTACATCAACTACGTTGCTCTCATCGGGGATGGAAAGAACTATCTGACCGCGCTGATCGCACCGGCATTTGATGCCCTGGAACCCTGGGCCAAAGATAACGGCATCTCGTTTTCCAGCCGGTCGGAACTGGTGCAGCGTGAAGAGATCAGGGAGTTCTATGCCCGGCAGATTAAAGAGCTGACCGGAGAATACGGACAGGTCGAGCAGGTCAAGAAATTTACGCTTCTTGACCATGACTGGTCGCAGCAGACCGGCGAGCTGACCCCGACCCTGAAGTTGAAGCGGCGTGTCATCGTGGAAAAATATAAAAATGTGATTGATCAGATGTACAGCGTTTAAACTTAAGCGGTGTGTTGATGAAGCGACAGGATCTGGTAAAGTATTGCACGATGGCAGTTGACGGCGGGGCGAGCCACGCAGTGGTGATCGCCCCGTCCGGGGTCGTCACCGCGCCCTGGGTCCAAATGAAGTGCCGGTTCGGTTGCCCTGCATACGGGAGAGGCTATTGTTGTCCCCCGGACACACCGACTTCCGATCAGACAAGGGCTGTTCTGGATTCATATACAAGGGCGATCCTTTTTCATATTGAGGCGCCAAAAACGGAGGACCGCGGCAAGCGATACGCTGCGTATATGGACATGCTTGTGAATCTGGAAGGAACTCTGTTCAAGGACGGATACTACAAGGCGTTCGTGTTTCTGGCCGGTCCCTGCATCAAGTGTAAAAAATGCGGTAAACTGACGGGCGCTCCCTGTGTTCATATGGGCAATGTCCGGCCGGCCATGGAAGCCTGCGGCATCGACGTCTTCCGGACGGCGCGCAATAACGGTTTCGTGATCGAGACACTGCGAAACAAAGCGGAGACTCACAACGATTACTGCCTGATGCTGGTAGACTGACGCGCTTATGCAATCCCACCATATAATTCTTTCAATTGTAAATGCTATCCATTTCAACAGGAGGTAATATGACGTACGGCAGGAATATCGGGCAACGCATTCGGGCATCCATTATCAGGCGATACGAACAGGCCGATTACCTTACCCAGCAGCGCGCCTGGTATATGTATATTTTTCTGGCCATAGCTTTTGTTCTTTTTATCGGCCTGGCCGTCGCGTTGATTGCGATGGATCCGGAAAAGGCGAAGTATTCATCGCCGATTCTCATGACGGCGTCGCTTGTGGGGCTTATCGCCCTGTATCTGGTCAAGACCGGAAAGTACAGTATAGCCGCAAATTTTATTCTGATTTTTCAATGGCTGGCCATCGCGGGAAGTTTTTACGCCAAAACCAAGTCGCCTACGGTCGTGGAGGGATTAACATCGACCACATACTTTTTTTTCATCACGGTCGCTTACGCAACCCTTTTCTGTGAAAGAAGAATGATTATTGCGACGATGGTCTGGGCTTTGATTGTGGAAACGGCATATTTCTGGATGATTCAACCGTTCATCAAACCGGACCTTCTTGATATCATTCTTCGTGCTTTTGCCAACGATGCCGTCGGAATGGTTGGCGCCGGCATCCTGTCCATTCTGATCATTACGTCCATGAGACAGGCTAACGCCCGTCTGGTCGATTCCGTTGCCGACGTGAGAGCGGCTTCTCAACATCTGGATGAAATTTCCGGTGTGATGGATGTGTCCAGCCGCAGTCTGGCCAACGGTTCGTCAACCCAGGCCGCAGCCATGGAAGAAACGACATCCATGCTGAGGACCATTTCAGAAAAGACGAAGGCGAATCGGAATGTCGTGAACAAGGCCATCCATCTGATGGCCGATGCCGCAACGGTCATCCGGCGGACCCATCAGTCTCTGACCGATCTGCGGGCGTCCATGGATGAAGTGAACGAGGCCAGTGAAAAAACAGCACGGATTGTCAAATCGATTGACTCCATCGCTTTTCAAACCAATCTGCTTGCCCTGAACGCCGCCGTGGAAGCGGCGAGGGCGGGAGAAGCGGGAGCGGGATTCGCGGTTGTGGCCGACGAAGTGCGGTCGCTGGCCGGTCAATCGGCGGATGCATCAAAAAATACGCAGGAAATCATTTCCAACAGCATTGAGAATATCGAGAAAAGCACCAGCCTGGTTGTCGGGTCCTATGAAGCTTTTTCCATGTTTTCCGAGGTCTCGCGCCAACTGGATGACTACCTGAAGGAAATTCATTTATCTTCTCAAGAGCAGGCCGACGGCATTGCCGAAATTGAAAAAGCCGTCGATGAAGTGAATGCCATTATACAGGGGAATGCGGCCAGGTCCCAGGAAGCGGCCTCCGTGTCCGCGGAGTTGACGACGATCGCCGGTAATGTGGGGGAATTCGTGACGAACCTTGATAAGCTGGTGAACGCATAATCTGCGGGCGGGGAAACGGCATCGCGACATCGGTGCGCTTTTGACAGCGCGCCGGGTTTTCGAAAGGCCGTCAGGTTAGCGGAGAGTTTCTCGTCGGTTACGTATCCGATGAATCAACACGGCTGGGTCTGCTGATGCCGTTCTTCTGCATGCGGAAGGCCAGTGTGGAAGGGGGAATATTGAGAAGCTCCGCCGCTCCGCCTTTGCCCCTTACTTTCCAGTTGGTCTGCTGAAGCGCCCACAGGATGTGCCGGCGTTCATTTTCCATCAGCGTCGTTCCGTCTCTGTCGACGGAAGAATTCTTCTGCGTTGATCCAAGTTCGGGCACCCGGAAAATGGGACCGGGGTTGAGGATCGTTCCCCGCTCGATAATGTTTTCCAGCTCACGGACGTTTCCCGGCCAGTTGTAATAGAGGAGTTTTTCCATTTCGGCATGGGGAATCTTGGAAAAAGTTTTTCCTCTTTTCTGGGAATAGATCTTGAGAAAAAAGTAAGCCAGCAGAGGGATGTCTTCCGTTCTTTCTCTTAAGGGGGGCACGTAAATGGGGAAGACGGCGAGACGGTAATAGAGGTCCGCCCGGAATTTCTGCATCTTGACGTCTTTTTCCAGATTTCTGTTGGTGGCCACCACAAGCCGGAAATCGGAACGCAGGGTCTCGCTTCCCCCGACCCGTTCAAACTCGCCGCTCTGAATGACCCGCAGCAGACGAACCTGGAGGTCCTGACTGATCTCGCCAATCTCGTCGAGAAAGAGGGTGCCGCCGTTGGCCAGTTCAAATCGACCTAAACGCCTGTGGGTGGCGCCGGTGAAGGAGCCCTTTTCATGGCCGAACAACTCGCTGGGGATCAGGCTTTCCGGCAGGGCGCTGCAATTGACCTTGATAAACGCTTTATCTTTCCGGCGGCTGTGGCGATGAATGGCCCTGGCCACCAGTTCCTTTCCGACGCCGGTTTCACCGATGATCATTACGGTGGCGTCGGTTTCCGTGACCTGATCAATCTGAGAAAGAACGTGCTTGATTTTCGGACTTTCCCCGACAATATCTTCAAAGTGAAGCGTCTGCAGATGTTCTTCTTTATAATAGAGCGTCTCTTCACTAAGATTTTGATTCAATCTCCGAATCTCTTCGTACGCCTTGACGTTATCCAGCGCAAATGCCGCCAGCGCCGCGAAATATGAGATAAGCTCCAGGTCGGATTTCCGAAAGGCGCTGCTGAGCAGACGGTTGTCATGATAGAGCACCCCCACCGTCTTGCCGCGGAGTATCATGGGGACGCAAATGCGGGAACGGATGGCCGAAGAGGCGTCGGCCGCTTCTTTTTCCTCCGTGTCGTAGTTGAGAATACGGCCCTTTCCCGTTTCAGCCACTTCAGCGATCAGTTTCATCGACGAGGAAAAATCCTGATGATCGATCTGTTCCTGGGTGAGGTTTTTAGACGCTCTTAACAATGGACCGGGATGATGCTCCCCGTCTTCAAGGAGAAAAATAGCGCCTCTTTCCGCACCGGTGATTCTGTTTAACGTCGATAAGATCTGCTGTACGAGGTCTTTGTGATCCTGAATGGCGACGACCTCCTGTCCCAGTGTTAATATCTCTTTGAGGAGGTTGTCGCTCTGGAGCCGGTCTTTGACGATGGCCCTAAGATCGTCCGGAACCAATGATTCATTGATGACGTTGAGAACTTTAGTGGCCAGGAGAGTCAGTTCCTTGGCTTCTTCCCAGTGACCAAGGGAGAGGTGCTGTCTGGCCAGCTCCAGCCGCGATTTGGCCAGTTCAATCTCGCTGCCCGACTCTTCAAGCCACCGGATGGAGTTTTCCAGGGATTGGATGATCCTTTCCGGCGTCTCGCCCTCCAGGCGCCGGAGAATGGCTTCATACCGGTGGGCCACGCCTTTCAGCAGAAGGTTCTTTCCGGCGATCATGCCCTGAATTTCCTTTTCGAGGGAGAGTCCTTCGACGGGCGGAAGTTCTTTCATTTTTATCGCCAGGCAGAGTTCCAGAAGATAGGCATGCAGGTACACGGTTGTCTGAACCTTGCGGCTGTGCTGAAGGAAACATTGCAGGCACTTCATGGCCTGTTCTTTGTTGCCTTTTACGTAATAGGCATAGGCAAGGGATATCTGCGCCGATATCCAGACCCAGTCATTATGTACTTCCTGCGCTTCCTTGACGGCCCCTTCCAGAAATTGGATCGCCTCGTCAACGTGTCCGATGTTGAGAAGAATCACACCGACATTGCCTTCCGCATAAGCGGTCAGGTAAACATCCCCTTTATCCAGTCCGTGGGTGCGCAGGGCGTCGAGCATTCCCAGTCCCTGTGTGACCTGGCCGATTTGGGCGTAACAGTAACCCATCGTAATCACGGACAGGAGGGGGAAGCCGCCCTGGGGGTATCTCTCGATATCGGGTACGGATTTTTCATAGATTCGAATCGCCTCTCCGAAGCGTCCCTGCCAGAAGAGAAAAAAGGTGCTGAACGTGGTCGCCATGTACATCAATCGGGGGTCCTGCACTTCATGGGCCAGGGACCAGCCTTCTTCAAAAAATTTCATGGCGCTGTTATATCTCGACCGGAGCCACTCATTTTTGGCCATGTGCATTTTCAGCAGCGCCTGATGGAACTTCATGTCTCTCTTTTCTGCGCGCTCCAGCGCCGATTCCAGAATGGAAAGCACTTTGGTCGTGTCATGTCTCGCGGTCGATATCTTGGAGTATTTGATGGCTGTTTCACTGAACAGGCGGTCTTCTTCCGAACCGTCAAGGCCCGAAAGGTCGTCAAGAACCTTGCTGTAACACTGCAGGGCGTCTTCGGTCTGGAAATTCCTGCGGTGGAGATCACCCGCTTCAATCAGAAAACGGCATCTTTCCACATCATTGGCAATATGGATGAGCTGATGGGCGACGGCATAGGCTTTCTGCTCATCGTCGGGCAACTGGCGTATCAGAATGTCTGCAATGTATCCATGAAGAATCTTCTTGTCCTGATCGGGAAGAAGGTTCAGGTATTTCGTCTGTTTTTTATAATCTTTAAATGCATAAGAGCCGGGTGTCTTCTTCTCCAGAATCCCTTCGCCGACGCTTTTTTCAAGCTGGAAAATAATCTGAGAGGGTTTCTTTTCCGAAAGAAGTTCAACAAGACAGTCGATAGAGAACTCTCCGTTGAACAAAGCGGCAATTGCAAGTAAATGCTGGCCATCATCTAACGTGGAATCACATTTAACAGTAGACATGCCTTCCTCAACTGAACTTCCGTTTAATCCTTCTTCAAACTCAACATCCCTTCGAGAAATCCTTCTGTAAAGGTGATGCACCATGTCAATTCCAGCGCTTAATTTATAGATGTAAGTAGGACCATAAGTCAAGTTGAATATCGATTAGGAAACCAATATCCGACGGGGTTTGCGCTGTGGTTTTGATTTTCTTTCGGGCGCGCGTTCGATTGCTTGTCCGGTCAGATCGGAGGCACATCTTTTGCAGAATAATCGGGTTAAGAATGCTCTGATTTATTTTGAAAAGGGGATTGGAGGAAACGCTATGTATCGCATCATTCAATGGGCAACAGGATCCATCGGACGTTCCACTTTGCGCCGGATCATTGATCATCCCGACCTCAAGCTGGTGGGACTTTATGTTTACGGAAAAGACAAGACAGGCCGCGATGCGGGAGAGATTGCCAGGCGTCCTGCAACCGGTGTGATCGCGACCGACAATCTGGATGAGATCCTCTCGCTTTCCGCCGACGCCGTTATTCACACGTCGCGAATCACCATTCCCTATGCAAAACAGAATGCCGAAGTTGAACGGCTTCTTTCGTCGGGAAAAAACGTTATCTCCGTCAACGGGTTCTTTTATCCGGAAGTCCATGGAGAAGCCTATGCCCAACCGCTGAGGGCGGCCTGCGAGCAGGGAAGCAGCACCCTGGCCGGCGCGGGAATCAATCCCGGATTCATCGCCGAACGTCTGGCCCTGGTCATGTCGGGGCTTTGTGCCCGGGTGGACTCCATCGGTTCTTTTGAAAGAGTGGACGCCTCCTATATGCCGGCGCCGGAATTCGTTTTCGGCGCCATGGGCTTCGGCGCCGATCCGTCCGTTTCCGACATTACCGGGGGGCCTCTGGCACAGCTCTATTTCGATCTTTATCTTGAAACCTTTGCTTATGTTGCCGGGGCCATGGGTACGCGTATTGCGTCGATTACGCCGGACCATCGCCTGACGTTTGCGCCGGAGGATATGAAAATTGCCGCGGGAACCATACGCCGGGGAACGGTCGCCGCCACGGAGTGGCGGTGGAATGCTGAATTTGCAGATGGCCGGAGGATGACCCACTCCCTGCTGTGGACTGCATCGCCCGCGCTTCACGGCGATGATGACCCGGCCCACTGGCGCATTGAAATTCAAGGTCGTCCCCATGTTCACCTGTCCTTCAGCCTGGAGGATCCCGATCCGGCGGCGCCGCCGTCCCGGGCCGGGGCCGACGCGACGGCGGCCACTGTCATCAGATCCATTCCGGACGTATGCGCGGCCAAACCCGGATTCTTTCGATTTGCGCCTCTGGCGCCTTTCCGGGAGAGGTTTTAGAAACTAAGGAGAAGGCGAGTTTTTTCCGCAGCGCGCCAAATGAAAAAACATCGGAGGATGAAATGGGAAATATGAATGACTACGCATCTGAGTTCCGGCCGGATTTAAACTGGGATTCTTTCAGCGAAGAAATGAAGTTGAAGGGGCTTGATCTGTACCGGAAGATGTTTCTGGCCGTCGACGGATTCTGGTACCTTGCCGCCAAGGAACGCTTCGGTAATGATGTGGCCATGGAAATGGACCTCTGGGTATGGGAAAAGCACATGCGCTATGAAATGAAGCATCTGACGGAGATGTTCAGGATTACCGGTCATGACGTCGAGGCCTTTTTCAAAGCGTCCCAGTTAATGGCTGTGGCCGGCAATCTCAAAATGGAACTCCGGCTCATCACAAAGGACCACGGGATCATGCGGGCGACGCATTGCCCGACGATTGATGCCCTGGTGAAAGAAGGCTGCGGCCGCGAAAAGCATTTTTGCCGGATCATCGAACAGCGTATGATGGATTTTCAGACCGCTTACTTTAATCCGAAGATGAAGGCGGTTCCTGTAAGACTCCCGCCGGAAACGTTCGGGAGCGGAATCTATTGCGAGTGGGAGATTACCTGCTGAACGTCATGGCCGCTGAAGCATTTCAGGAACGGCGGCAAGCACATCATTCCGGTCCGGAGGGATTTTGAAAGAAAAAAAGCCCGGCAGGTTTTCCTGCCGGGCTCCGCTTTACCTGAATGGCTAACAGTCTACAGCCTGATACCCTAGAATGTCAGCGTCAGCTTGTTGATGAGCAGATAGTTGTTGTTGATTTCGTTGGCTGAACTTGCGCCTTTAAAGTAATCACCGGTGAACAGATAGGCGGCGCCCAGCATGTAGGACAGGTTATTGGTGAGTTTGTAGGTCGCAGTCAGGTCCACTTCATAACCGTATGTTCTGCCGGCCCAGACTTCGGGAATCTTATCGGCGGTTGCATAAGAAACGGAAGCTCTGACATCGAGCTTATCGACGGGTCTCACGCCGGCATGCAACTGGGCAAAATAAGCATTGGTCATGGGACCGGCGTTTATGCCGAATTTATAAGAAGTGGCGCTGGAGGCGTTCCAACCGCTCTGGGTGCCGGCCCAGTAAGTCAAATCGCTGTTGAACATGAGCAGACAGGGATTCCATTCGTAACCGCCGTCGAGCACGCCGCCTTCCCATTTATCCTTTGTGGCGGGGTCGTCGCCGCCCA
The DNA here is from genome assembly GCA_963682105.1 of Smithellaceae bacterium. Classification (GTDB taxonomy): domain Bacteria; phylum Desulfobacterota; class Syntrophia; order Syntrophales; family Smithellaceae; genus UBA8904. The sequence goes on along the minus strand of OY821638.1, from coordinate 2,342,796 downwards.
CGTAAGCAAGGATGCCGCCGACGTAGAACTGGTTGAAATCGGCCTTTGCTTCAACATCCCAGAAAAACTGGCTGACATCCACATCCGGATAGTAAGAGGCGCCGCCCGGCAGTAAATTGGTGTTTCCTTCCCACTTTTGAGCTTTTCCAAAGATATACATCGCTTCGGCCTCCAGGGTTACGGGACCAAACTTGACTCTGGTGGTCGGAGACACAATGTGCACAGACTGCAAGAAACCGGCGACACCGGGAACATAGTTGCGGTAAGCTGCATTGCGGACGTGTTTCCAAATAAGGCCGGCCCTGCCGTCCTTCCAGGAGTACATGGCCCATGCGGAATACATGCTGCTGTCCCGGTCGGAAGCGGTCACCGACGTATTGATAGCCGTACGGCTTTGCTCATCGTACTTGCCGATCATCAAGGCGGCTCTCAGGCCTCCTGTCTGGACCATATACACAATCTTAGGCTGGACGGTTGCGCTGCTGGCAAAATCATTGCCCCATAAACCATCATATATGTAACCGACCATGAATGCGCCGACCGGGGATACATACGTCAAATAGAGCAGATCGAACGCAATGTTTTCGTTTTCGGCCCGGGTGCCTGCCGACAGTGTATCCAGCGGTGCGCTGAGCGTCGTTACAACACTCGTTGAGGTATTGTAGGTCGACGATGTTGCGGCCGATCTCGTTGCGCCCCATGATCTTTCCATAATGTCCGCCTGTGCGGTCAGAGAAAGGCCCGGGCTGACGACAAAGTCTGTTTTCAGGCGCAGCCGCTGGAAATAAAAAGCGGTGCCGGCGCCGCTGTTTTTAACAAAGCTGGTTTTATCAAGGTATAAACCGGCCACATAATACGAACCGCTGAGTTTTACATCAACGGCCATCGCAGGCGCACCGAATGCTACAAAAAGCCCCAAGGAAAGCAAAATTACTAAAAATCTCTTCATCACTATTCTCCCAATTAATAAAGATTCAAAGAATTTCCGCCTTTTCTCAAAACGGGCATTTCTTGAGAGTGGCACCCCTTATCTCTACCCCAGACCTATCCTCCCTTTCCCTAGATGTGCACGGTGCAACCGGCTTCGGCTCGATAAAGCTTCAGTCCCATCAACGTCCGTGAAGGGTTCCCGAGAGTTAATGAACAAGGAATGCATAATGAATGCCAAGCAATGACAAATGGAATGTCTCGTTATTTCATCATCTTATGTTGTCCTCCCTGGAGAAGATGTCCTGGCGGCCGCACAACATTTCGTTTTTGCAATCCATATATTGTGCGAAAGGCCATTCATGAAAACGCCAACAAGTGTTGACTTTCTTCCTGTGATCGTTCGAAGAGATTGAAGTCCGTGAGGTGTCCAAGCTTCACACTTTCTTGAATTGAGCTATCTGGCGTGAGATCGCTGCAAGGTTGCCTTCTTCATCCCATACTTCACCATCGGCCTCCAGGAGCCCGGAGGTGATGAATCGGGTCCTGAGGCTGCATTTGAGCCGATTTGTTTGCGGCAGTTGTCTGATATTTACGGAAAGCTCTATCGTCGGAACCCATGCCGTTACGCCTTGTGTGGCCACTGCTGCGGGGGGCATGGCATCTATGATCAGAAACAACGAGAGGATATCCATAGGGCGGTTGTCACAAAATCTGAAGTACCCTTTGTTCAGGGAAACATCTGTCAGCTTTCCCGCCATCCATCCGGCGCAGGCCGGATCGAGTCTGAGATCGAGGTTGGAGAAAAGGGTGTGCCGGGGCAGGGGGGGCATCTGTATACATTCCGGCGCGGGGGCGAGCGCCGGGGCCATTGTTTCATATCGGTGAACGGTACAGTCGTTGTTGTCTGCGGCGAACGTGCCCAGGGCTCTGACTTTCTCCATGCCTTTTTGGAAGAGACGCGCCTCAAAGCGGGTGAACTGCCGTGAACGCGCGATTTCAGAAATACGGATTTCCGCCTCTCCGGGAATACATTTGGAAAGATAATTGGCGGTCATCGTGGGCGTCGCTTTCTTATCGCTTTTCCGGAGCATCGCATTTACGATCATCGCCATGAGATACCCCCCGTTGGGGTTGTCGTTGACCGACCAGTTATTGGAAATAACTCCGGCAAAACGGGAATCGTCCAGGCGGTCGAGCCGAATGTCCCGATCAAACAGATTCATGAGCAGCCTCATTGTCCATACGGCGGCGTGCGGTTACCCGTCGCACCCGTTCATGACCGACGTGATTTCGTCTCTGAGCGCTCCTTCGATCGGCGCGCGCTTGCCCGTCTTCAGATTCACGGCGACGAAAATAACATCCGCTTCCAGGATAATCCGGTCCGTCCCCTTCAGTGTGGCCATCTGGCGGATCGTGCCGCTTGTCTCGTCCAGGCCGGAGATCCGGGTGCGGATGTCCAGAACGTCGTCGAGAAAGGCTGCTTTTTTATAATAGAGATGAATCTCGGTGAGCGGGAGATAATATCCGATTTTCTGCACCCGCAAGAAGAAACCGGGAAACTGATCAAAAAAGTCATAGCGGGCTTCTTCAAGAATTTCGGGATACCGCATATTGTTGACATGCCCGAACTGATCCAGGTGGAATCCCCGAATCTTGATTTCCTTATTTTTCATGAGCCGTTCCTCTGGTGCATCCGTCTGCACAGGTCATGATGGCGCGATTATTTTTTGGTCAAATCATCCATCATTTTGATAACGGCATCGACCTCCGCCTTCCTCCAGGGATTGTTTTTATCGGCATACTTTAAATATTTAATCTTTTTGTCTTTCCCGATCAAAATGAATACAGACTTGCCTTTGCAGGCGCCCAGCCCCCAGGCCCCGGGAAGCGTCAGATCAACATCGGTCAGGATGGTGCTCTTGTATTTTTCAATCTTTCCCTGGATGATTTTCCGGATCACGAAGTTGGGCACGGCGGAGTCTTTCATATTGGCGACGCCCACGCCCCTGTAAACAGTCTTGTCGTATTTTTTTGCCTTAATGGCGTCGCTCATCGGATCGGCAATGTCCGATACGCTCGTATCGGCATAGAACAGTGAGATAACGTGAGTGCCGAAATCCGGAATGCTTGCGGGTTTATCGTTCGCATCCCGAATTTGGGGATTGGATAAGTCCTGGCCGACTGAAGCGGCGTTTGCAGGTCCTGCGACAAAAGCAATGATAGCACATCCAAAAACCATAACCAGACTCTTCCACAAAATTGATCGACTCATGCATGAACCTCCGTTTAATCGTTCCGAAACTTGTTGCAATTGGAGCGAACTGTAAGAGAAATAAACGTGAATGTCAATAAAAGAGTTCTTGATAACTTACTTACTAGTAAGTATGATATTCCCAAAACGCAAAGAAGAGGTTGGAATGACACCTGCCGGCGACACCAAAAAGCAGATTATGGATCTGGCTGAAAGTTTTCTGCTGCAGCGCGGTTACAACGGTTTCAGCTACAATCACATCTCATCGGAGCTCCACGTCAAGAACGCGGCCGTCCATTACCATTTCCAGACAAAGACGGAACTTGGCATCGCCATTGTCCGGAGAGCCAGGGGGCAGTTTGAAACGTGGACGCAAAATCCCCGGCTGATCGGAATGAATGCCGCAAAGAAGCTGAATGCCTTCTTTGATCTCTTCCGCAATTGCCTGAAATTTGACGGGCATGCGTCTCTGGGAAGCGCCCTCGTACATGACTTCAATACTCTTCCCGGGCAAATGCAGGAAGAAACCAAAGCGCTGATTGCCGGTTTTCTCGTCTGGCTGGAAAAACTTCTGAAGGAAGGAAGAGCGTCGGGAATCTTTTCTTTTTCCGGAAAACCGAAGGAACAGGCGATCTTTGTTTTAGCGGCGCTTCAGGGCGCCTCCCAGATGATCCGCGCGACCGATAAGACGTATCTGGACATCGCCATACGGCAGATTAAACAGGCCTTGAAGCGGGCGGAGGCAGTGAAATCGACGAACCGGAAAAAGAGCGCCGAGAGACCTTCGGGAATCAAATAGTAATTCCCAGGAGAAACTCTCTGAATGAAGCAAGCTGGACAGGACTTTCATTATTATGACGGCAACGGCAGAACGGCGCGCCTGATTTCTACTTTTATTCTGCAAAGAGACGGCTATGACCTGAACGGTTTCTTTTCGATGGAGGAACATCACGCGCGCGATCTGGAAAAATATTATGCGTCTCTTTCCGTGCATCGGCATCATAATTATTACGAGGGACGGGCCAACGCCGATCTGACTGCTTGGGTTTTGTATTTTGTCACGCTGCTGGCGCATGTTTTCGATCAGGCGAAAAAGGAAGTACAGCAATTATCAAAAACGGCTATTCACGGCGAACCGGAACAGTTGCGTATGCTGGATCGCCGGGCCAGAGTTGTTTTGTCTCTTTTTGCAAATCGTGAGCTGTTGACTTCACGGGATATTGCTTCTGTTCTGGGGTTATCGCCGCGAATGGTCAGAATTCTTTTGCAAAAATGGACACAGGACGGCTGGCTGATCATTGCCGATCCGTCGAACCGCGGACGGGCCTATAGTTTATCGGCAATTTATCGGCAATCAGACGACAGAAGGTAAAGCACATTGACGTATTTCAGGAGAATTCATGCACCCAAAGTCAGTAAAAAAATAAAAATATCCGCTACGCCGGGCGCAACCCGGCATTTTCGCTTTGATGAGTCGCTGGCGCTTTTTTTCATACATGCTGTCAATTTTCGTTTTATCTCGAATCTGTAGAAGATGACCTCAACGTTTCCATAAGTTACCCAAATAGAAAAGGGGTTAGTTACCAAAATAACTAACCCCTTTGTATTAATGGTGCGCCTGGTAGGATTCGAACCTACGGCCCTCAGATTCGTAGTCTGATGCTCTATCCAGCTGAGCTACAGGCGCGTTTTGGTCTTCCAAAGAACGAGGCAGCCCTATAGCACATTATCGGCGGGATGCAAAATAAAAATATCAACCTTTCCATTCAGTTTCCAGGAACCTTTTTTCCCTTATTCAGAACGTCAATGAGAGCCGTTGTGATCTTTGCTGAAATTGACCGGATGAGACACGGGCAAGAGGATGAACAGGATAAAAAATGGCGGAGAGAGCGGGATTTGAACCCGCGGTACACCTTTAAAGGGCGTACAATCGCTTAGCAGGCGATCGCTTTCGGCCACTCAGCCATCTCTCCGCTGAAATTTGTTTCAGGCCTGTATGAATTTAAAAACAATTCGTCAAGCTGTTTTTGACGAAACCTGTTTTTTATTTTCTGGCGGAGGGAGCAGGATTCGAACCCGCGAGACTTTCGTCCAACGGTTTTCAAGACCGCCGCCATCGACCACTCGGCCATCCCTCCACATGCTTATTTCTGCCTTTGATGATTCGCTTCTTAATATTCAGGATACTAAGGCGTAATTCTTTCAAGACCTCTCATATAAGGACGCAGGGCTTCGGGGATGATGATGCTGCCGTCTTCCTGCTGATAATTTTCCATGACGGCCACAACCGTCCGGCCGATGGCCAGACCTGAACCGTTTAACGTATGAACAAATTCCACTTTGCCGTTGTCTTTGCGGCGGTAACGGATAGCCGCCCGTCGCGCCTGGAAATCTTCGAAATTGCTGCACGAAGAAATTTCACGGTACGTATTCTGTCCGGGAAGCCAGGCTTCAACGTCGTAGGTCTTGGCCGAAGAAAACCCCAGATCGGCCGTGCACAGGCAAACCGTCCTAAACGGGATGTTCAGGCGTTTGAGGACTTCTTCCGCGTTGGCCGTCAGTTTTTCCAGCTCATCGTAAGAGGTTTCAGGCTTGCTGAATTTCACCATTTCCACTTTGTTGAACTGATGCTGGCGGATCAGGCCGCGGGTGTCCTTACCGTAAGAGCCGGCTTCGGCGCGGAAACAGGGGGAATAAGCCACGAAATAAATCGGCAGCTTTTCTTCCTCCAGGATTTCGTCGCGGTAAATGTTGGTGACCGGGACTTCCGCCGTAGGAATCATGTAGTATTCCATTCCTTCAATTTTAAAAAGATCTTCTTTGAACTTCGGCAACTGGCCGGTGCCGGTCATGCTGTCGGCGTTGACCATAAACGGCGTTAAAACTTCCGTATAACCGTGCTGAGTCGTGTGCAGATCCAGCATGAAGTTCATGATCGCCCGTTCCAACTGGGCTGCCGCTCCTCGATAAAGGGTAAAGCGGGCGCCGGTAATTTTTGCGCCGCGGGCAAAATCCAGAATATTGAGGCTTTCGCCTAAATCAAAATGCTGTTTGGGCTCAAAATTGAAAACGGGTATGTCGCCCCACGTGCGAACGACTGTGTTATCTTCAGAGCCTGTGCCCTGCGGGACGGATACGTGCTGAATATTGGGTACGATCATCACGAAGGCATTGAGCTCTTCCTCCGTGACGCGCAAACTTTCGTCATATTCTTTAATTTTTGACGCGACATCTCCCATCTTTTCGATGAGCGCCGAGGCGTCCTCTTTTTTCTTCTTGAGTTCGCCGACCTGTTTGGAAACGCTGTTTCTTTCATTGCGCAGTGTTTCAACGGCCTGTAAAATGTCCCTTCTTTTCGCTTCCAGATCGACAAAGCGGTCAAAATCGATCTTTTGACCCCGCTCGTTCATCTTTTGGCGCACCAGTTCGATATTTTGTCTTAAATACTTGAGATCTAACATAAATAACCTTTTCCGTCTTCGGCATATCCTGCTTTCAAAGACAAAAACTCCTATCACTTTGAACTTTTGAAGTCAATGATTTTATCGGTAAAACCGAAGCTAGGCGCGGCCCAGCCTGCTTTTAAAGCGGCCCAAGATTGCGTGAATTTCAGGGCTTTTCAGCAGATAGGCGCAGATGAAAAAAGTGAGTCCCCCCGCCGTCAGGGTGACGCAAAGATAGAGGAGCCTTGTTTTAAACCCCGCGGACGTCTGCCAGGGCATAAGGTATTCAATAATTCCGATAACCCCCAGCATGGCGATGGAGGAGATGACCATTTTAAAAAGGGAGACGTAAAAAGCGCGGTCCAGATAGGCCCCGATCTTTCTGCGCAAAACGAAAGCCAGAACCAGAACGTTGGCCATGGCGGAGGCGGACCCCGCCAAGGCGATGCCGTTATGCTTCAGGGGATACATCAGGGCGAGGCTGATTCCCAGGTTGACTGCCAGCGTAACGAAGGCGGCCTTCATGGGCCATTTGGAATCCTGCAGCGCGTAAAAGGCGGACACAAACACGCGCAACGTTGCATAAGCCCAGAGTCCCAGGGCGTAGCAAAGCATGGCGGTGCCGGTGTGAACGGAGGTCTGCGCGTCAAAAGCGCCGCGTTGAAACAGGACGGAAATAATCGGAAGGTTGAGCGCCATCAGGGCCACCATGGATGGAATGGTCAGAAAAAGCATCAGGCGCAGAGAAAAAGAAATGCCGGATTTCAGTTGATCCATATCACCTGCGGCGACATGTTTGGCAAAGGAAGGCAGCGCGGCCGTACCGATGGCAAAGGCGAAAATCCCCAGGGGGAGTTCAATCATCCGGTCGGCATAAAAAAGGTAAGTGACGGACCCGCTGGGAAGCAATGACGCCAGAATCGTGCCGATAAAAGTATTAATCGTGCCCACGCCTGCGCCCAGAATCGCCGGCAGCATCAGAAGGCCGATTTGCTGAATTCCCGGATGATGCAGATTAAACCGGAATTTGAACTTGACGCCGAATTTGCGCAGGGCCGGCCACTGCATGGCCAGTTGCAAGACGCCGCCCGCCAGCACGCCGACCGCCAGCGCAATAATCGGCTGGACAAACAGGTCTTTCATCAGCAGCATGGATGCGATCATGGCGATATTGAGCATCACCGGAGACAGAGCCGGCGCGGTGAAGGAGTTGAAGGAATTCAAAATGCCCATGCACAGGGCTACGAGCGCTATAAAGAAGATGTAGGGAAACATCAGACGGTTTAAGAAAACCGTCAGCTCGAACTTGGCCGGGTCGGAAATAAAGCCGGGGGCAATGAGTCCGACAATCACAGGCGAAATCAGAATCCCGATGACCGATATCAGAGCCAGAAGGATGGAGAGGATGGTAAAGGCATTGGAGGCGAGTTCCAGGGCTTCCTCCCTTGTTTTTTTCTGCAGGTACTCGGTGAAGACGGGGACAAAGGCAACAGTCAGCGAGCCTTCGCCCAGCAGACGCCGCAGCATGTTGGGAATGCGAAACGCCACCCAGAAAGCATCCGTCATCCAACTGGCGCCGAAAAAAGCGGCAATCAGCAGGTCGCGCACAAAGCCGAACACGCGGCTGACCATCGTGGCCGCGCCGACAATGCCCGCCGCTCTGGCGACTTTTGCGTTTTCTGATTTATGCGGTTGAGATTCCATGTCGTGAATTTCTTTTCTCTGAAATACAAGGGGTTGAAACCCCTTGTTCTCCGGCTATGCTCATCTGCGGTTCATTTGAATATGTACGCCGGCCGCTAAAATTCCAGCGCCTGAATCTTCTGTTCCAGTTGATCTTTGCCGATATCCCGCACCAGAATGGTTTTCTTCCGGCCTTTAGAACCGGCCGCGATATCCAGTTGACTTTTTTTAAGCCCCAGCTTTTTGGACAAAAGCAAAATACAGGCTTCGTTGGCTGCACCTTCGACCGGCGGCGCCGTCACCTTCACTTTTAACATCCCTCCGGCAATGCCGGCAATCTCGGCACGCGAGGCATGCGGATTGACGTGGATATCGAAGGTGACGCCGTTTTTCGTTTCGCGAAGAAGAATCGTCTCTGTCAAAGGAAGCGCCTTTCCCGCCGCTACATTCTGCGCGCCAGATCAATAATGGTTTGCACCAGAAAATACTGCAAAAACAGGATGACCAGAAGGACAATCAGTGGCGCAAAATCGACGGGCAGGTTATGCCGCGGAATGATCCGGCGGATGGGTCTTAACACCGGCTCGGTGACCCGATATAAAAAGATGACGAGTTTGTTGTAGGGATCGGGATTGACCCAGGAAATCAACGCGCGGATGACGATGATCCACATATAGACGGTTAAAACAATTTCGATCAGACGGGCGACGGCAACGATAAAATTGCTCAATACAAACATAAACACCTCTAGTTAATTTCCTGGCAGAAATGGGTCAGTGCGTCATTAAACTCATCGGGCTTTTCCATCATGACCATATGCCCCGCGCCTTCAATCAGCATCAGCCGGGCGTTCGGAATCTCTGCGGCAAGCGCCTTTGACGCATCAGGCGGCGTCATTTTGTCCTGCGCGCCGCAGATGACCAGGGCGGGAGAGGCAATCTTCGCCAACCGGTTTGTCAGATCCACTTTGCTGCACGCCTGCATGTCGCCGGCCAGAATGCCGATGCCGCTGGCGGACATGCTGGCTCTGAGCGCATCGTATAATTTCGAGCGATTTTCTTTGGCCAGGGAGAACTTGCAGATCATATCCAGTGCGGCATCCGGATTTTTCGTCAAACCGTCCAGAATATCGGAATTGACCGGCAGCGTGGCGCTTCCGCCCGCCAGGACGATTCCGGAAACAGCCCGCGGATAAGTTGCGGCAAAAGAAAGGGTAATAGCGGCGCCCATGGAATGACCGATCAGCACCGGGCGCACCAATCCGACGGCATCCAGGATATCTTTGACGTGGCTTGTGTATTTTTCAATATCCTGCTCTCCTTCGCCTTCGGATTCCCCGTGGCCGGGAAGATTGACGGCGGCGATATTAAACTGCCGGTGAAGTTTGGCATACTGATAAGACCAGACGCTGGAATTGCTTCCTGATCCGTGAATGAAGACCAGATGCTGCGCGTGCGCGCCGACGTCGTGCGGGTTGACCCAGCAGACTATTTGTTTTTCTTTAACCGGAAATGTTTTCAGCATGATTGATTGTCCTTTGCCCGCATGCCTACCATAAAAGCAAAATATTATGCAACGGGTAGATTGGAAAAACCTTCAGGATTTGTATTGACAGGATGCGCTAAAAAAGTGCATGTATCCTTCAATCATCCAGGAGGTCCGTAAAGCAATGTTTACAGGCAAAAAAGTGGCGGTTATCGGCGGCGGGAAAATGGGCGGTATTCTGGCCCAGGGAATGATTGAACGCAATATTCTGTCTGCAAAGGATATCACCGTGACGGATATCGACCCCGCGAGACTTGATGACCTGCGCCGCACATTGAATTTGCAGGTAACTGCCGACAACAAAAAAGCCGTCAAAGGCGCGGATATTATTGTTCTGGCCGTCAAACCTCAGAATTTTGCCGAAACGCTTCGGGAAATCCGACCGGTTGCCACGCCTTCCAAACTGTTCATTTCGATTGCAGCCGGTGTGACCACCGATTTCATCGAGAAGGCGCTAACCAAAAAGCCGCGTGTTTTAAGGGTCATGCCCAACGTCAACGCCGTGGCGGGCGAAGGAGCGTCTGCCGTGTCACGAGGCCATTTTGCCAAAAAAGACGATGTCAAGTATGCGCTGGCCATCGTAGGGGCCGTGGGGCTCGCCGTGGAAGTGGATGAAAAACTGATGGATGCCGTAACGGGATTGAGCGGCAGCGGCCCGGCCTACTGTTTTCTGATGATTGAAGCCCTGACGGATGCCGGCGTGCAATTGGGCATTCCACGCGAGCTGGCCGAAAAACTGGCGGTTCAGACCATGCTGGGCTCCGCGAAACTGTGTTTGACGGGCCATCAGCATCCCGCGCAGCTCAAAAACATGGTGACCTCGCCGGGCGGCACGACCGCCGCCGGTTTGAAGGTTCTGGAAGAGGGGAAAATTCGCGCAACGCTGATGGCGGCCGTTGAAGCGGCGGCAAAAAGAGCCAAAGAACTGGCTTCCGCATAGAGCGTCCAGGAAGACATCAATAAGGATTCAATAATGACATAAAGGAGGATGCTTTGTGATGACTGGGGGAAGGTTGATGTCGGATCATTCGTGGTTAAAAAGAAGCGCATTATCGATTTGTGCGGTGTTTCTGCTTTTGTCGGCCGGGTGCTGTCTTACCGGCGTGGAAACAAAGGATTCGGGAAAAGCGTCTGTCTTTGTCGAACGGCCGACGGCTGAAGGCGTTGTCGTCGGTGTTGAAAATGCAGTAACCAACACGATTTCATGGAAGGCCATTCCTTATGCCAAAGCACCCGTGGGAGCGCTCCGCTGGAGAGCGCCACAGGCGCCGGACAAGAGGATCGAGCCTCTGAAGGCCGACAAGTTCTGCGAAGTTTGTCCGCAGTACATGGATCATGACCGCAACCCGGCTACGCCGCAAATCGTTGCCGGCAAAGAGGACTGTCTTTATCTGAATATCTGGGCGCCCAAAAACGCAACCGGAAATCTGCCCGTATTCTTCTGGATTCACGGCGGAGGCAACAGCATTCAATGGCCGCTGCTGTCGCTTCAGGACGGCGGCCCGCTGGCCAACCGCGGCAACATGATCGTCATCACTTTCAACTACCGCCTGGGACCGATGGGCTTCTTCAGCCACCCGGCGTTGCAGACCGCTGATCCGGCGGGCGATTCGGGAAACTTTACCACCCTGGACATTATTGCCGCGTTGAAGTGGGTGCAGGCCAACATTAAAAACTTCGGCGGCGATCCCGGCAACGTGACCATTGCCGGCGAATCGGCCGGCGGACAGAATGTGATCTGCCTGGTGTCGTCGCCTGCAGCCCAAGGGTTGTTTCATCGCGCCGTTTCGGAAAGCGGCGTGATCCGGCCCTCCACGCCCGCTCAGGGTGAGGCTCATGTTTATAATGTGGTCGCCAGGCTGATGGTCAAAGACGGCAAGGCCGCCGATGTCGCCGCCGCAACCGCTCTGCTCGCGGCGATGTCCGATAAAGAGATGGAAGCCTATCTGCGCTCCAAGAGCGCGGCTGATTTTCTGGAGATGTATCCGGAGGGGAAAAAGCAGGGCATGATCGTTTTTCCCACCGCCTATGGTGACGGCAAAGTTCTTCCGGCGAATTTTTACAAGGCGATGAAAGCCGGAGATTACAATAAAGTGCCCATGATTCTGGGCACCAACAAAGAAGAAATGAAAATCTTTTTAAGAGGCATGCCGCCTTTTGCCGAGTGGCGTCAGGACGGATCGCTGGTTGCGGATGCCAACAAAACGGAGTTATTTAATCTGGCCGCCCAGTATCAAAGCGACGGATGGAAAGTGATGGCTGTCGATAACCTCGCGGGAATTCTGAACGCCCATAAAGATCAGCCTTCCGTCTTTGCCTATCAGTTTCTCTGGGGCGCCGGCGGCGCGAAAAACAACGTGATTGATTTCCCTTTGAACATCATTCTGGGCGCCAGCCATGCGATGGAAATCGATTTTGTGTTTGGAACGGAAAAGGCGTCTCTGGGGGCGCTGGTCTTCAATGAAAAGAACCGCGCCGGACGCGTAGCGCTGTCCAACGCCATGATGGATTATTGGTCGCAGTTTGCCCGAAGCGGCAATCCCAATAAAGAAGGGTCCGCGCTGCCCCGGTGGCTGCCGTGGTCGAATGCCGCGGGGGCGCCCAAGACACTCGCACTGGATGCCGACCGGGAAAAAGCCAAAATCACCATGGGCTACACCGAACTGACGAACGATATGATTGAAGCGGCGCTCAAAGCAGAACCCAGGCAAAAGGAAATTCAACCTTTCTGGGATAATTCGCCTTTCAAGGCGCGTCAATAAAAGGAGAATTTTATCCTGCCTGCGGAACCGGCCGGGAGATTCCCTTTAAGTAATATCGATAAAGAGGAGATTTTAACAAATGGAAGTAAAAGGAAAAGTGATCATTGTAACCGGCGCGGCCTCAGGGATCGGACGCGGATTGTGTCAGCGATTTGCCAGAGAGGGCGCAAAAGCCATCGTTGCGGCTGATGTTAATGAGGCCGGCGCTAAAGCCGTTGCCGAAGAAGTGAGAGGCGAAGCCGTCGTATGCGATGTGCGCAAGGAAGAAGATATCATCCGCCTGGCCAAATTTGCCGAAGAGAAATTCGGACGCATCGATCTTTTTTGCTCGAATGCGGGGATCGCCGTTATGGGTGGTTATGAAGTGGACAATGCCGCCTGGCAGCGCATCTGGGAAATTAATGTGCTGGCGCATGTCTTTGCGGCGCGCGCCGTTCTTCCCGGCATGATTGCCCGCGGCGGCGGCGCGTTCCTGATTACGGCGTCGGCGGCGGGTCTTTTAAGCCAGATCGGCTCTCTGCCTTACTCCGTGACCAAACATGCGGCGGTGGGACTGGCCGAAAGCCTTTCCATTACTTACGGCGATCAGGGAATTCAGGTCTTTGCTCTCTGCCCGCAGGCGGTGGATACCGAAATGACGCGCCAGGGCGGCGGCGTGGCGGCTGTCGACGGCATGATGAAGCCCGAAGAGCTGGCCAATGCGGTGATGGAATCTTTTGCCGCCGATGAGTTTTTGATTTTGCCGCACAAGGAAGTCAAGACTTATATGCAGAGAAAGACGACTGATTATACGCGCTGGCTTCAGGGGATGCGCAAACTGCAGGAGAGATTTGTGTCGGGAGGACCTCTGAAAAAGTAATTACCGCAGGGAACAATCCGTAGGGAACGGTCTTGTGACCTCGCGCCACCTTCAGTGTGGTCAGGTTATTTTAAACCGTTCCTTACAGGTATTTCAGGAAGGGAGCAATCTATGGGCACAGGAAAGTCATGCGCAGTAGTGGACAACCTTCGTGACCTGGAGGAAGCATTACAGCAAAAGGACCGGGTGATTGCCCTGGTGTATGCCTCGTGGTGTCCTTTTTGCCGGAGAGTTCTGCCGGTCTTTGAAAAGCAGGCGCTTGATAGTGACCGCAACCTGCTTCTGGTGGCCGACGACGAAGAACATATTGCCGATCTGTACGGCATTGATGTTTTCCCGACGCTGATCCTGTTTGAAAAAAATCAGATCGTCAAGCGCCTCGATGCCAAACCCGGCCTGGGCCTCAACGAAAAACAGATAACCGATTTTATCTCATCGTGTCCGCTGTTCTAGTGCGGTGTGTTGTAAATTCCTTTGCCGTGGTTCTGGACGTGATACACCGGAACAAGGGGATTTGCCACCGGATGGGTGGTGGCAACCGCTTATTCCAGGAGGATTGGAGTGGATGTTCAGTTGGATATTATAGTGAAGTACTGCGGCGGTTGTAATTGTCAGATCGACAGATCAAAACTTATTGGGGACATTAAAAAATTCCTGCCTTCGGGATATCGCCTGATCTCGGAGGTTGAAACGGCGCCCGCGGAGGCCGGCATTCTGCTTTGCGGGTGCCAGTCGGCATGCGCCGACAAACCGGAACTGTCCGATCTGGCAAGGCGATGGATTCTGGTGGCCGGTAAGTCCGTCGATCATCGTGACGCGCCGGAAGATAAACTTGCGGAAGGAATTTTGCAGACCATTCAGGAAATAAAAAACAGGGAATAGAGGAGGTGGGGATGGATTTAAAGTATTTACTGCTGAATGTGGAAGAGAAAGTGGCGACCGTTACCATTAATCGTCCGGATAAGGGCAACGCGCTGGCCCCGTTCGTGCTCGATGAAATTGCGGCGCTGTTTACATCGATTGCCGATCGCAAAGACATCAACGTGGTCGTCTTTACCGGCGGCGAGAAATATTTTTCAGCCGGTTTCGATTTAAACGAAATCCGTCAGCTCGAAAAAGTCTCCAATGAAGCCTATATCGATTTGTTTCACCGTGCCTATCGCGCAATCATATTCTGCCCTCAGCCGGTCATCTGCGCGGTGGGAGGCGCGGCCATCGCCGGCGGTTTTGACCTGACCATGATGTGTGATATCCGTTATGCCTCGGAGCGGGCCAAATTCGGCCAGCGCGAAATTGTTTTGTCACTGACTCCGATTATGGACCCGCTGTGGCGCATCATCGGCATGGGACGGGCTATGGAGGTTGCGCTCACCGGCCGTATTTACGATGCCTATGAAGCGGAGAAGATGGGCTATGTCAGCCGTGTTTTTCCCGAAGGCAAACTGCTGGAATCGGTCGGTGTCATCGCTCGGGAGATGGCTTCCTACGATCACGGCTGTCTCAAGGAAACCAAGCAACTGACCCATAAGCTGCTCAACGAAGACTTAAACGGAGCGCTCAGAATTCAGGAATGGCTCTTCAGAACCTACATTGGCTCGGATGACAACCATCAGCGTATCGACGCCCTTCAGGCCAAACTCGCGGCGGCTAGGAAAAAATAAGGTCCAAGGTACAAGGCTCAAGGATCAAGGTTCAAGGTTCAAGGTAAAAGGCAATAGAACAAAGGTCAAAGGCTGAAGACTGAAGGTGAGGTTCCGCTGGTATCCGGCGGAAGCCGGTCTCTGCCGGATGAAACGGAAGTCCATGACAACCGGGGAACGGCCGCTGCCGTTCCCCGGTCAGCGTGATCTTTTTTCCGGTCCATCATGCGGGCGGTCCATGTTTCTGACAGGGTCGACGCCGGGCGTCACCCAGCTCTTCTGTGATTCGCGGTAGAATTGCATGATCTTCTGAGAGGCAATTAACTCTCCCAGAAATTGCCGCGGCGCAATGCCGTAATTTTCTCTCGTGTATCTGACGTTGATAAGCGATGTAGTCATACCGATACTCCTTTCTCCTTTTATCAAACAATTAATAAACGATTTGTCTGCGCCGATTGCCTCGCTTTTTAAATTTAGTATAAATTCTCAATACGGCTCATCGTTCAATAGAGCATCACTTTGAAAGGAAGGAAGAAACATCCGGGAGAGTAACATGGATGAAACAGAAGCAAACTCAGGAACTTTACGAGAAACCGGTTGGCATAAAATATGCGCATTTCCGTGTGATTATACAACGCCCCGATGCAAAAAGGAATGTTTTTTATCCGGCTTGCCGTAAGTCATAATTTCAAATAGTTCTGAAACTTTGAACTGCGCCGGAGAGGTTTTATTCACAGGGGCTCACCGGCCGTCAGAGCGTTTGGCTCCGGCGTTATGAGCCGGATGCGATAGCGAAAAAAGAGATATGTTTTGTCCGGGCATATGGTATACGTAGCCGAAAAATCAACGGGTCATGCGTTGCATCGTCTGCTGATCTTTACTGCTTTGGGAAATGGCCATTAAAAAATTCCGCGGCATGGAGAAACCGGCGGCTTTTCAGAAGGGAAAATTGTTCATAAGGGAGAACGGGAAATATGGTTTTATGAACGTCTTTTCAGGAAAGCTCATTAATATCTGGGTGGCTGTATGTCTGCTATCCGCCGTTATTGCCGGTTGCGGCAGCCAGCCGGACAAGCCCTCTGCGGTTCCGGTGAGAAGGATATTGTTTATCGGTGACAGCTATACCGGCTTCAATGACGGGATTGACAAACATCTGACGGGGTTGGCGCCGCAGATCGTTGCGGGACGCATTGCTCCGGGCAGAGCGACGCTGGAAGCGCACTGGCGCAACAGCGATACACTGCATCTGATCCGAACGGGTAAATGGGATGTTGTGATATTGCAGGAGCAGAGCCAGGCTCCGGTTATCCATACGAAGAATTTCTCCGAGTATGCCGGAAAATTAAGTGAAGAGATAAAAAAAGCCGGAGCACAGACGTTTTTATTTATGACCTGGGAACGGCCGGACAGTGTTCAATACGGCGTGACGGCAGCCAACCTGTCCGGAGTTTTCACGGAAGTCGGGCGGCAACTGGGTGTAAAAATTGCGCCGGTTGGCGTGGCTTTTTTCAAGGCCATGCAGGAACGCCCCGAACTGAAACTATATTCTCTTGACGGCCATCCTACCTTGCATGGAACGTATCTGGCAGCCTGTGTGTTCTACGGCGTCATCTTTGAAAAAAGTCCGTCCGGTAACGCTTACGCCGCCGGCCTGCCGGATGCGGAAAGGGTTTTCTTTCAAAAGGTGGCGGCGCAGGTTCTGGGCTATTGATTGTAGCTTATTGAGCATTCAACAAATAAAATTTTCGCATCTCTGCCGTATATGTCCATAAAAAGAAAGAAATTGCCGATTATCATTAAATTCATTATAATGAATTCAATAAAGCTCTAAAAACATTTGAAACCGCCATTTCAACATCCGGTTCTTCTAACATCCACACCTTGTCTTTTTCGTAACGGTTTTTATCCGCAGATAAAGTGTTGACGGAATAGCGTCTAATAACCTGACTGTAAGAATCAAGACGATAAGGAGGGAAAATGAGTAAGATGAAGTTAAGAACCAAGTTAATCGGCGGCGTGGCGATTATATCACTATTGAACATCCTTATTGGAGCAGTCGGGTTATACAATCTTTCCCGGATCAATCAAACCAATCTTCAGACTTTTGAAAACAATATCATGCCCTATGTCTATATGTCACAGTTCGACCATGGCATACAGAACGGCCGGGCCGATCTGCGCAGCGCCATCGTCACGAAATGGGTCTACGAAAAAGATCCCAACACCGTCCTGGGAAAAGTCACCGCCGGAGACAAAGGCAACACGGAGACTTTAAACAGTTTTGCCGCATCCATCAAGTCGGAAAGTCTGAAAAAGGATCTGGATAGATTGCATTCAGCTTTAAACAGTTATTATCCGGCAAGAGACAAGCTGATAAGCATGATCAGAAGTGGGAACAGGGAAGAAACCGTTCCCGTCATGAAGTCTTTGGCGGAGTCCGGTTATCAGATTAATGACGCTATTGCGGCCATGCTCAAGCTCAATCTGACTGAAGCGCAAAAAAAAGTGAAAAGTAATGTAGAGTCGGCTCGATACTCCATGTGGTTTACGGCTGTGGCGACGCTGATCGGTGCGATTCTGACCATTGTCTGGGCGATTGTCCTGACCAATTCAATTAATCGGCCGATAAACAGAGTGGCTGTCAATCTGGCTGAAGGGGCGGAACAAGTCGCTTCGGCTTCTGACGAAGTGGCGACATCCAGTCAGAGTCTTGCCGAAAGCGCATCACGGCAGGCATCTTCTCTTGAGGAAGCCTCCTCCTCCCTGGAAGAATTATCGTCCATGACTAAACAGAATGCCAACAATGCCCAGGAAGCCAAAGCAATGGCCGGCAGGGCTCAGGCTATTATTGCCAGGTCAAACGACCAGATGGCCAAGATGGTTCAATCCATTGGAGAGATCTCACGCTCCAGCGAAGAAACCGGCAAGATTGTAAGAACGATTGATGAAATTGCGTTTCAAACCAATTTACTGGCACTGAATGCCGCCGTGGAAGCCGCGCGCGCCGGAGAGGCGGGAGCGGGATTCGCGGTTGTGGCGGATGAAGTCAGGAATCTGGCAATGCGTTCGGCTGAAGCGGCGAAGAATACCAGCAGCCTGATTGAAAATACGATCAAAGCGGTTCAGGAGGGCAACGAGCTTACCCACAAAACCAGCGAAGCATTCAGCGAAAGTGCGGAGGTGACCGGTAAAATCATGCAATTGGTCAATGAAGTGGCGCTGGCTTCTCAGGAGCAGGCTCAGGGTATTGATCAAATCAACCGGGCAGTTAACGATATGAATAATATTGTTCAGCAAATTGCGGCTACAGCCGAAGAATCGGCCAGCGCGGCGGAAGAGATGAACGCCCAGGCGCAATCATCGATGGCCAGTGTGCGTGAGTTGAAAGGTTTGATCGAAGGGGTTGACAATGCATCATTGGCAAGAGAGGCGCCGGATATGAATATGAAACCATTACCTGCTCCTAAAAAAATCCTGTCATGATCGGAAGTTAAATATTATTCCCGCTCCATTTTAGGGGAGTGTTGATGACGTTTCCCGACTGCGATTGCAGCGATTTAAGATTTAAATAAATTATGCCGACATGATATAAAGAAGCGAATTCTCACGCTCATCAAAATCATTTGACCGTTAGGCGTTGTCCGGAAATTATTCTGCGAACATTTATAATACTGTCACAGGGAGGAATCTTTTATGAAAAGCTTTTTCTCTAATTTAAGTCTGGGGAAGAAAATACTTCTGGCGCCGGCTGTCATATTCATATTTCTTATTCTGATGGCCATAGGAACGTACCAGGGTTTTTCTCTCCAGAGCCATTCAATCAATGATATTTATAATAACCGGTTCAAGGGGTATCAGCAAAGTTCGCAGATCATTGTCGACTTATCCGGTGTACAGGCCAAATTGTACAAGATCATGAACTGGATAGCATCCAACTATGACAAGAAAAGAATAGATGATCTTTCCAAACAGATCGATGCAGAGATTGCGGCCAAAGTGGAACTTTGCAGGAAAATTCTTGGTTCACAGGATCTCCTGCCGGAGGAGAAAAAGTACTATCAGAGTGCATACAATAATTTAATTGAATTTCAAAAGCAGACAAAAGGCGCTTTGGAAATTGCCGCTCAGGACGCCAGTACGGCCGTCATGGCTTTTGGTATGGCTGAAGATGCGTTTGCGGCCCTGGACAAAAGCCTGCGCGAACTCAATGCGCTCGAAGATAACCTCGGCAAACAAAGGTATGAGTATTCCGTTAAAATAGCAAACAGTGCTTTGACGGTGTTTCTGTCTGTTATGCTGGTTGCTGTCGTTGTTTCACTTCTGGTCAGTTTTTTTGTTAAAAGACTGATTCTGGTTCCAATCAGGCAGACGATTGAAGTTCTCGGTAAGCTGGCTGACGGCGATCTGACAATAGAAATCCATCAGCAGACCAATGATGAAATCGGCGAACTGGTCCAATCCGTCAACACGATGCGGCGGAAGATGAATGATGCAGTCGGGCATGCGATGAATGTGTCCGATGTTTTGAAAGATGCGGCGACCAAAGAGGCGGCGGCGATCCAGCAAACATCTGCTTCACTGGATGAAATAGCTTCCATGACCCGGCAAAACGCCGAAAACACAACCGCGGCAAATCAACTGATGCAATCGGCCAAAGATTCGATTCAGAAAGCCAATCATTCTATGGCGGAACTGATCACATCCATGGGCGACATTGCGAAAGCCAGCGAGCAAACTCAAAGAATCGTAAAAAGCATCGATGAGATTGCTTTTCAGACTAATCTGCTGGCGTTGAATGCCTCGGTGGAGGCGGCCCGTGCCGGTGAGGCCGGAGCCGGATTTGCCGTTGTGGCGGGAGAAGTCAGGAATTTGGCGATGCGGGCCAAAGATTCGGCTCACGATTCTTCCGTCTTTATTGAAGATATTGTCCGGAAGGTAAAGGCGGGCGAAGGCCTCGTTCACACGACAAGCGAGGCGTTTGACGAGGTAACGGTTAGTTCGAACAAGGTTGTTGACCTTACCAAGGATATTGCGGTTGCATCTCAGGAACAATCGCAGGGAATCGGGCAGGTTAACAAAGCCATCGCCGAGATGAGCATGACAACGCAGCAGAACGCCGGTAATGCGGAGAGCCTATCGCAAATTATGTCTGTCTTTAAAACGGGAGATGCCATTGAGGTGGAGGAAAGATTGTACCTGCATTCCTGATGCATGATTCTGATAACACACTGGTCTCGCAATTGATCCCGGTGAATAAAAAAAATACTGTCGGTAGATTCGTTTCATTAAGCGGTGTGATGAAACAGCATTTAACCTTAAAAAGGAGGTAATGGATCATGAAAAGAACATTGTCGTTGGCAATAATTTTCCTGTTTGCGTTTTGTGTCGGGGTTGTTGCGGCCGGGGATAAAGGGACGCCCGAAGAAGCCAAGGCGCTTGTCAAGAAAGCCGTGGCTTATATGAAAGAGGTCGGAAAGGAAAAAGCGCTGGCCGAATTCAACAATCCGAAAGGAAAATTTATTCAAAAAGATCTTTACGTTTGGGCGACGGGGATGGATGGCACCAACCTGTCCCATCCTTACACGCCAGCTCTAATCGGCAAAAATATGTATAATTTGAAAGATGCCGACGGCAAGTTTTTTGTGCAGGAGAGAATTGCACAGGTCAAGGCCAAAGGCAGCGGAACAATAGAATATCGCTGGACAAATCAAAATACCAAAAAAGTCGAGTTGAAAGTGGCTTATTTTGAAGCCGTTCCGGGTATGAATTTGTTTCTGAATTGCGCGTATTATAAGTAAAATTGTCCGGAAGATGTTGATCAACGTTCGAGATGGCCATTTGAGTTTTATCTCATGGATGGCACATACGATTGTTTTTCAACGGTCCGGATGAAAACAAAAGAGCAGAAGGCGAGGAACAAAGCGCTTTCTGCTTTTCTATTCACAGAGCTTTTCATTTCGCCTTTCGATAAACCGATCGAGATGATCTTTATCTATACCCGATTGTCTTTGAAATCGGCCGGGCACCGGATTGTGTCTCCTCAGTATCAAGTGTCTGTTGTTGTTGATAAATAAAAAAAGGCCTGTTTTGATCGGACCTATGGTATAGTTGTTTGGAAAGTTCAATATGGCATCTTTTGTATCAGGCCACTCATCTTTTCCCGGATGGCACTCAAAAATCCCATATAAAAAAAGAGGTACCAACATGCGTTTATTCCCAAAGGAAGAGAATTTTTTTAATTACTTTGAAGAGCTGGCCGACAAGATTGAAGAAGGGGGAATTTTCTTCCTCGAAATGACCCAGAACCGCGATTATTCCGCACCCAAAGTGGCCAGACTCAAAGAACTTGAGCACGAAGCGGACGGCATTACCCATAAGACGTACGAACGGATGCACAAAACGTTTCTTACGCCCATGGATCGAGAAGATATTTATGCTCTGGTCAATAAGATGGACAGTGTTCTGGATATCATTGAAGCGACGGCCATCCGCATTCACATGTATAAAGTGAAAAAGCCTGATGATGAGATTATCAAGCAGGCGGAAATCCTTCTCAGGGCGATCAAAAAAATTAAAATCATCGTGCACGGTCTCCGCGATATGAAAAATGCCAAGATGATTCTGGATGGCTGCGTGGAAATCAACACGCTGGAAAATGCAGGCGACATCGTCTTGCGAAACATTATTCGCGATCTCTTCCTGAAAGAACAAGACCCCATTGAACTGATCAAATGGAAAGAGATATTTGAACGGATCGAAGAGGCCCTCGATGTTTGCGAAGACGTTTCCAATATCGTGGAAGGGATTGTCATGAAGATGGCGTGAGTTTATAACAGCCGCCTGTGCATGTTGAACAACATGCACAGGCGGCTGTCTTTGTATGGCTGCTTCAGCAATTCGGCCGGATGTCTTCTTATGATGCGGCGCTGTCGGGGTCCAGACCGGTAATCTTCATGGCTTTAAACCAGCCGGTTTTTTCCGTCTTAACGTCCCGGCAGGCCTTATCGTGTTTCAGTTTAAATACAATCAACCCCCTGTGGGCGTCTTCCTCTTCTACGCGATAGCCAAGAATCCGTCCGCCGTAGTAAGACGGCTGCTGGCGGGTCTTATGAAAAAATATATCGCCTCCGACAAGTTTTTGCGCCTGGCTTTCATCGAGCTGCCACCACCCGCTTTCCCATTCATTATTGGGTAGCATCACAAAGTTATTCTTGGCCTCGACGATATGAATATTCATAATACAATCTCCTTGTCCTGTGCTGATTGCACAGTATACTTCATCGTATGCCCAATACGGCAAAAGTCAAGACAATTGATTTGGGGCCGGGTCGAACAGTTAAAATAACCCTTCAAAGATAATCCTTGCTATTTCCGGGATAAACCTGTACACAGCCTCCGTGATTGCGATAGTTTGTTATCTTCCCACTTATCTTTCTTCAGAAACTTCGGCAGGAAAATCCAGCTTATCGTTATAGAATCCATTGCCAGCGCATGGCCGGCTAACGGTTTTCCGTTGCGGTTTTGCGCCAGTAGCGGTTTAACCAGAAAAGCCGCAACGATATGTCGTGGGTTCAACCATCACGAATACTTGAAAAAAGAAGGAAAAAAAGAAGAAATGAGTTTTGAGAAATTTAATTTAGATGAAAAATTACTGGCCGGCGTAAAGTCCGCAGGCTATACAACACCGACACCCATTCAATTGAAAAGCATTCCGCCGATTATGGAGGGACGCGATGTTGTGGGCCTGGCCCAGACCGGCACGGGAAAGACGGCCGCCTTTGTTCTGCCTGTTTTACAGAGGCTGTTGAAGAAACCGCGAGGCCCGGTCCGCGCCCTGATTATCGCCCCGACCCGGGAATTAAGCGAACAGACCCATGAAGTCATCGGCCGCCTGGCCTGCAAGACCAAAATAAAGAGCATCTCCATTTATGGCGGTGTCAGCATTTCAGGCCAGATCCGGCAACTTGGGCAGCAGGTGGATGTTGTCTCCGGTTGCCCGGGGCGTCTTCTGGATCACATCGACCGAGGCACACTGGATTTGTCCCAAATTGAGGTTCTTATCCTTGATGAAGCCGACCACATGTTTGATATGGGCTTTCTGCCGGATATCCGCAGAATCGTGAAGCGCCTTCCGGTCAACCGCCAGACGCTGCTTTTCTCCGCCACCATGCCCGAAGACATTCAAAATCTGGCCAATGATCTTCTGCGAAACCCGCTGCATATTCAAATCGGCCGCACGGCGCCCGTGGATAGCGTTTCGCACCGCTTTTATCCGGTGCCCATGGATTCAAAGACGGCGCTTCTCAAAGAGATCCTCGATCATACCCAGAGAGATTCCGTTCTGGTTTTTACCCGGACAAAATCGCGGGCCAAAAACGTTGCGGGGCAGCTTGACAAGTCGGGCTATAAAGTCGTCTCCCTGCACGGGAACCTGACCCAGCAAAAAAGACAGAAAGCCCTCGACGGTTTCCGCGACGGCCGCTACGATATCATGGTAGCCACCGATATCGCCGCCCGGGGTATCGATGTGGCGAGCGTTTCACACGTCATCAATTACGATATGCCGGCGACGACGGACGCTTACACCCATCGCATCGGACGCACGGGCCGGGCCGCAAAAACGGGTGAAGCCTTTACCTTTGTGACCGGTCAGGATGCGGGACTTGCGCATTCGCTCAAGAGAACCCTGGGGAATAAACTGGCCTACTTCAACATCGACGGTCTGACGACGGCAATGCCGGATGAAAATACGGCATCATTGAGTCGTTATCCGGGAGCGGGAAGTCGCAGCCGGCAAGACAACGACGGAAGGAGAAGACCGGTTTCTTCCGGTTCTCAACGCTCCGGAAAATCCAGGACGAAGTCTCTGCCGCCGGCAGGCAGCCGCAACTGGTCTCATTAAGACCAGGCGTGAATTTATCATAAAAAAAGAGCAGAACCCGGCTGTCGCCGGACTTCTGCTCTTTTTGTTTAAGTCAGTTATGGTTCAGGAAGCCTTAGTATCTTCCGCCTTCGCGTCTGCCTCTGTTGAAACCGCCGCCACCCCCGCCGTTGTTACGATTACCGCCGCCGCGATTACCGCCGCCGCCTCCGCCGAATGCCTCTCTCGGTCTGGCTTCATTAACGGTGATGGCTCTGCCATCCAGCATGCCACCGTGGAATCTCTTAATGGCCTCGGCGGCGCCTTCTTCTGTCTTCATTTCGACAAAACCGAAACCTTTGGATTGGCCTGTAAATTTGTCTTTGATGATGGAAGATGATGCAACTTCTCCCGCTTCGGAAAAGTTGGTCTGAAGATCATCATCCGTGATGCTGTAAGACAGGTTGCCGACATACAATTTTTTGTTCATTTTAATTCCTTTCTCGTTTGTTAGTTCTTTTCTCTTTCCGCCCCCGCGGGGCTCCACAAGGCATTAAAACTCTCATCAAACTTCTTCCGTTTAAAGGAGAAAGAAAAAATGACGGGCCTGTCGCCTCACCTCGTAAGCTAAAAATAAGCTCACCACCGATCAAAACGAAAAAAACACTCCCAAGAGTGTGATGTTTGTGGCTTATCTGTCAGGAAAAGTTCAACGGAAAGGGTTCAACATTCGTCATTATAAGCACAATCTATTTCGCTTGTCTTTCACTTGGTCATATTGTTGGTTGATAGTCAAGTAATATTCCGTCTTTTTACCTTAAATCTCAAAGGCCGGCGTTATGGATCGGCTGTAATGTGCTGAAAAGAGGCGGCCATCGGCCGGCCGACCCAGTTGCCTGTTTGCGGGAAATTTGATCCAGAAGCTCAGAATGTGACCGGCTGGTTTAATGCCCAGGTCAGTAAATCCGCGGTCAATGTTTATTCGTCCTCAAAACTATTCCAGACATTCTCGGTAAATCCGAGGTGCATCGCGGCGATTTGTTCCTGAAGGTTCAGGTCCTTCCAGACTTTATTGGTGCTTGCCGGCGGCTCGTTTTTGTCCCATTTATCTTGCTTCCAGCCGAGAATAGTCCAGAGTTCTTTTTCTTTGCCGCTCAGATCTGCCCATGACAATTTTTCCCAGATTCCCGGATCGCCTTTCATGTCCCGAACGTTCATAGCTCCCTCCCATGCCATCTTATTAAGAATATTTTGTATATCAATCTTCGTGACACCAGTTTATTGGTGACTGGTGATCTGAAGATACATCGTCATAAGTGAGAGGAATTTTATCATCGTTCGTGCCTTAAATATATGCCATTGATTTAATTTTATCTGTATATTGTCCTGATCGCCTAACAGTCTATGGCCTATTTCTCTGTCTAAACGGCCAGTTATTAGCATTTACCGACCACATACTACGTTTTTTAGCCAAAAAACAAAGTCCAACTATAAAAATAAATAATTCTTGACAGTGGCACTATGGTGATGTAAGTTATTTTCAAAGAAAGAGAAGGTTTTGCTATGGCAGACCATACCCGGACAAAAACCCGCAAGGACCGCATCATGGAAGCGGCCCTGCGCATTTTTGCTGAAAAAAGCTTTCAGGAAGCGACCATCTCCGAAATCAGCAAGGAGGCGGGGGTATCGGAAGCCACCATTTACGAGTATTTCGGGACGAAAGAAGATCTTCTCTTTGCCATCCCCGAGAAAATTTCCAACGAAACATATGAAGACTCCGAGGCGGCTTTGCACTTTATCAAAGGGGCGGAGGGTCGTATCCGCGCCCAGATGTTCAGCTATATGCGCCTCTATCAGAACAATCCCCATTATTCGGCGCTGGTGCTTTTGCAGTTGATGGCCAACAAGCGTTTCCGCCAGACGGCCGCGCACGCCGCCATCCGGCGCTCCGCCCACCGCGTTCTGGATTGCATCCGTGAAGGCATCGCCGACGGCACGTTTCGCAAGGATGCGGACCCTTATCTCGTCCGTTCGATGCTGATGGGGACAGTTGAGCATCTTTTCATTCACTGGCACATGCAGGGCATGCCTCAAGGGGAAAAAAGTCTGCTGGATATGCTCGATCCGTTTCTGGAGATGGTTTTTTCCGGCATCCGGCCCAAAAAGGAAGATGCAGGCATTACGCTGCATTTCAAACTGGAAGACGCCCAGGCGTTAGGACGGCTTCTACGGGACGGGGATATCGATAAGAGTATGAAAACGGCGAAAAAGTCAAAAAACATAAAAACAAATTAAACAAAGGGAGAACGAACATGAGAACAAAGCAGGATTTCATCAATGCCTTAGGCAAAATGAAACGCAACGTTTATTTCAACGGGGAACGCATCAACCGGACGGACGAAATTCAGATGGATTGCATCAATACCATCGGCACCACGTATGAAGAAGCGCTCAAACCCGAGAACGAAGGGCTGTGCACGGCGACATCCCACCTGACGGGAAACAAGATCAACCGTTTCAACCACATTCATCAGAACACAACAGACCTGCACAAAAAGCAGGATATGACCCGGTTGCTCTGCCAGAAAGTCGGCGGCTGTATTCAGCGCTGCATGGGCATTGACTCCACCAACGCCGTTTACAACGTATCTTTTGAAGCGGACAAAGTAAAACCCGGAGAAACCAACTATCATGAAAACTTCAAGAAGTGGCTCATCCGCTTCCAGAATGAAGACATGGTTGCCGCCGGCGCCCAGACCGACGTAAAAGGCGACCGCCTGCTGCGTCCCGCCGAACAGACCAACCCCAGCGCCTATGTGCGCATTAAAGAAAGAACCAAAGACGGCATCATTGTGGAAGGCTGCAAGCTGCACATCTCGGAAGCCTCCGTATCCGATGAAATCCTGGTCTTCCCCACCCGCGCACTGCGCGCCGACGACAAAGACTACGCTGTAGCCTTTGCCGTTCCGGCCGACTACGACGGATTGAAGCAGGTGGTCACCATCCACAACATCCGTAAAAGAGAGCATTACAAGCGCGGATTTACGCACGGCGCGACCGATTCGTATCTGATTTTTGACAACTGCTTCGTTCCCTGGGAACGCGTCTTTTTGGCCGGCGAACATATGCACGGCGGCGCCCTGGCGCTTCTGTTTGCTTTGTTCCACCGTCATTCCTACTCCGGCTGCAAACCCGCCATCGGCGACGTTATCCTGGGCGCCGCAGCGCTGGCCGCGGAATGCAACAACGTCCACAAGGCCGAACATGTCCGCGAAAAACTGGCCGAAATCATCATGACCATTGAACTGGGCTATGCCGCTGGTTACACGGCTTCCGATCTGGGCAAGCCTGAAGTTTACATGCCCGGCGTCGGCTTCATCCCCTTCGGGCCGGGGTCTTATATCCCGAATTCCATTTACTGCAACGTCGGACGCTGCCTGTCGGGCGAAGCGGTCTGGAGAGAAGCGGAAATTCTGTGCGATATCGCCGGCGGCGTTGTGGCGACCTTCCCGCATGAAAAAGATTTCGCCAACCCCGATACCGGTGAATTGCTGATGAAATACACCAAGCGCAATCCGAAGATGTCCGCCGAGGACCAGGCGCAGTTCTGGCGCTTTTTGGGCGATATGCTGTGCTCTTCCATGGCCGGCATCACCAACGTCGGCAATTACCACGGCGGCGGCTCCCCCATCATGGAGCAGATTGCCATCACCACGCAATACGACATTGAATCCCGTAAGAAACTCATCCGGTACATTGCCGGCATGAGCGGCGGAGATCGCGAAGTTCTGGCTAAAAAAGGCAACAAATAGTTAAAAAGAAAAGAGGCCTGACCTGTTCAGGCCTCTTTTGCTATGGATCAATCCAGGAAATGACAGCGGCCACGAAAAGTGCTATGCTCTGGGCCCCTGCGGGAGGGATATTGTTGACGGCAAAAGGATTGATTCCTGAATAATAAATAGGAGGAGAAATGAATATGTTTGATCTTTCACAGTTTTCACTGAAAGGAAAAGTGGCCATTGTAACCGGCGGAAGCCGCGGCATCGGCCAGGGGATCGCTTATGGATTCGCCAAGGCGGGCGCGAAAGTCGCAATCACCAGCCGCAAGGCGCAGGATCTGGAAGCCACCGCATGCGAAATGACCGGTGTCGGCTGCGAAGTGCTGGTGGTTCCCGCGCATCTGGGAAAATTCGAAGAGTATCAGCGCGTGGTTGACACGGTTGTTCAGAAGTTCGGCCGCGTCGACATTCTGGTTAACAACGCCGGCGCCAGTCCCGCCATGGCGTCTGTTCTGGATACCGATGAACGTCTCTGGGACACGATCATGAGTCTCAACCTGAAAGGCGTGTATTTCATGAGCCAGGCCGTTGCCAAAGTCATGAAAAAACAGGGCGGCGGCAAAATCATCAACGTCGCTTCCATCGACGGCGTTAATCCGGAACCCGGCGTCAGCGTCTATTCGATTTCCAAGGCCGGTGTTCGCCATATTACGAAAGCTTTTGCTATGGAACTGGCGCGCGACAACATCCAGGTGAACACGATTTTACCCGGCCCGATCGAAACGAAAATGATGAACTCCCACTGGTTCCATCTCTCTCCGGAAGAGCAGAAAAAACAGAAAGAAGAATTGTGCGCACATCTGCCCACCTGCCGGGTCGGTCAGCCGGATGAAATCGCCGGAGCCGCTATTTATCTGGCCTCCGACGCATCGAGCTACACGTCGGGCACCGAAATTATTGTAGACGGCGCGCTGCTTCTGGGGACGCACCTGTAAAATTTTTCACCCGGTTTAAATTTCTTATGCCGCCGTCTGTTCCAAAGGCGGCGGCATTTTTTTTCAGGTCATTCCAAAGGAGAATTTCATGAAAACGCTTCAGCATTTGCTGTCTCCCATAAAAATCCGATCCCTCGAAATTCCCAACCGTCTGGTGATGCCTCCGATGGGAACATCGCTTAGTAATGAAGACGGTACGGTGAGCGAAAACAATCTGGCCTATATACGGCGCCGGGTCCAAAGCGGCCTGGGACTTTTAATTACGGAGATTACGGCCGTCGAGCAAACCGGCCGTGTTTCGGTGCATGCTCTGGGCATCTGGGATGACAAATTTCTTCCGGGTCTTGCCAGAATGGCCGATGCCATTCATGCCGGAGGCGCCAAAGCGGCTCTTCAGCTCCACCACTGCGGCCGGGAAAGTTATACGCTGCTCAAGGAAAAAAAGGCTGTCGCTCCGTCGGCAATACCCAGTTTTGTTTTCGGTTTTATGGGGACGCCCCGTGAAATGACGCTGGCGGAAATCAAGGCAACCATTGCCGCCTTCGGCGCCGGAGCCAGACGAGCAAAGGAGGCAGGATTCGATATGGTCGAACTGCACGGCGCGCACGGCTATCTGCTGATGCAGTTCTTGTCTGCCCACTCCAATTCGCGCACCGATCAGTACGGCGGCGATTTTAAAGGCCGCGCCCGCTTCATGATCGAATGTCTTCAGGAAGCGCGCAGGCAGGTCGGTCCCGATTTTCCGATATCCGTTCGCATCTCCGGTGAGGAATGCATTAAAAACGGCTATACAGTCGGCGACATCCAGACGATTATTCCCGATCTGGAAAAGGCCGGCGCGGACGTCATTCATGTTTCCTTCGGAACGCACGGCTCGCCGGAGATGAACATCGACGCGCCCAACGCCAGCGCGCCAGTCGAATATGCGCCGGGTTTCAAATCGTACCTGGCACGCAAAGTCAAAGAGGTTGCGACCGTTCCGGTTATTTCGGTGGGCCGTTACACAGACCCGTTCTTTATGGATGAGCTCATCGAACGCGGCGATACGGACATGGTCGCCGTGGGGCGTCAGCACCTGGCTGATCCTGATTTTCTGAAAAACGCCATTGCCGGGCATCCTGAAGAAACGCTGACCTGTCTGGCCTGCAACCAGGGGTGCATCGAGCGGTTGTCTTTGGAAATCCAGCCGATTCGCTGCGCCATCAATTGCCAGACGGGGCAGGAACTGCTTTGTCCTTCCGGTCCGGCAAAAGTAAAACGCAATGTCTGGGTGATCGGCGGCGGACCTGCCGGGTTGACTGCGGCTCTGGAGGCGGCGCGCCTGGGCCATCGCGTGACGCTCTACGAACGCGACAGCCGCACCGGCGGCAACGTGCGTTATGCAGCGATGGCGCCGCACAAAGATGTTTATGATCTGTTTATCCGGACGCTCACTCTCAAGTGTCAAAAACAGGGGGTCGACATTCAAACCGGTGTGGAAGTGACCGAAACCATGATCGAGCAGGGCAAACCCGAAGCCGTGATTCTGGCGATCGGCGCGGATAAAACAGCCTGTCCGGCGGAAGGCGCGAATGCGTCGGTGGTTTGCGACGCCTGGCAGATTCTGGACGGGACCGTCAAACCGAAAGACTCTGTCGTGGTCATCGGCGGCGGACTCGTCGGTCTGGAGACGGCGGATTTCCTGCGGGAGAAAGGTGTGAAAAACATCACGGTGGTGGAAATGCTGACCAAGCCGCCCGTGTTGCCGCAGGCGGCCCACGGGCAGATGCTCTACCGGCGTCTGATGGCCGAAGGCATCAAACTGCAGTTTGGGACGAAGGTCAAGAAGATCGAAGAATCGGCGGTGGTCGTGGAAGTGAAGGGCGAGGAAAAGCGGATCGAACCCGTGGCGCAGGTGATTGTCGCCATCGGCGTAACGCCCAGAACCGCCCTCAAAGACATGCTGGCTAAAAAAGGTATCCGCCATTTTGTCGTCGGCGACGCAGTTGCTCCGCGCAGAATTATTGAAGCGACGACGGAAGGGGCGAAAGCGGCCTGGGAGATTTGAAAACAGGATGAAGTCCAAAGGCTGAAGGCTGAAGGTACAAAACAACCTTCAGTCTTCGGTCTTCAGTCTAAATACCTGACTTTACGAGTTACGAGGTTGATGTCTATGAACGCTTATAAAATCACTGTACCGAGAGGGACGTTTAATATCCGGGACCGGGGCAATCAGGATGGATTTCCTTTGGTGATGTTACACGGGTGGCCGGAGAGTTCTTACTGCTGGGAACCTGTTTCAGCTTTTTTGAATCCATCCCTGCGCGTGATTGCTCCTGATTTGCGGGGGCTCGGTGACAGCGAACGCACGTTGGATGTCACCGCGTATACGAAAACAGAACTGGCCAAAGACATGGTCGAACTTCTTGATGCGCTTCATGTGTCGTCTTTCTATCTGGCCGGTCATGACTGGGGCGGCATTGTGGCCCAGGAAGTGGCGCTCTTGATTCCGGAGCGCGTCAGGAAATTCGTCATTCTGAATATTCCTGTCATCGCCAATGTCCGGGGATCGGCGGAAGCGATGGATGTGATAAAGAGCCGCGGGTCTGTGGCCTTCTGGTATCAGTATTTCCAGCAGCAGCCGAACCTTCCGGAAACCATGATCCGGGGAAATGAGGCTGTCTGGGTGAACCATTTCTTCGGCCGGGAGCGTAAAAAAGGTGTTATGCCACCGGAAGCGATTGCTGAATATGTGCGCTGCTACGCAATTGAGCATACACCCGCCACCGCCGCGTCCTATTACCGGACCATGCGCAGCGACCAGAAACGCTGGTCGACGTTGGGAGGCGTCAGGTTTCCCATGCCGTCTCTCTACATTCACGGCAGCGAAGATCCGGTCATCATTCCGGAAAATTTGAAACACATCGAAGATTGTTTCGATTCCATCCGGGTCGAACATGTCCAGGCCGGACACTTCGTGCAGGAAGAAAAACCGCAGGAAGTCGCCGCTCTGATGAATGAGTTTTTAAGAATAGACTGAAGGCTGAAGACCGAAGTCCGAAGGACATAATGAAAGGGCGCAACCACCCTGAGGGTGGCAAGAGCGCCCAACTAAATAGACCTTCAGCCTTCAGCCTTCGGCCTTCGGCCTTCAGTCTGAATACCTTTCCGATAGGAGATTCCCATGGATTTACGTGAACGCTACATTGAAACCAACGGCATCAAGTTGCATGTGATGGAAGCCGGTCCGCAAGACGGTCCGATGATTCTTTTTCTGCACGGCTTTCCCGAGTTCTGGTACGCCTGGCGTAAACAGATCGGATATTTTGCCGAGAAAGGCTATCTTGTTGTAGCCCCCGATCAGCGCGGCTACAACTTAAGCGACAAGCCGCAGGGGATCGCCGCCTACAAAATTGACGAGCTGGCCAAAGACATCGTCGGCCTGATCGATGCCTACGGCCGCGAGAAGATTTTTCTGGTCGGCCATGACTGGGGCGCGTCCGTTTCCTGGTGGACGGCGATCAAGTATCCTGATCGCATTTCCAAGATGGTCATTCTCAATGTGCCGCATCCCAAAGTCATGGCCCGGGAGATGTTCAGCAACAGGCTGCAGATGCAGAGAAGCTGGTATATCTTTTATTTTCAACTGCCCGGCGCGGTGGAAAAACTGGCCGCATCAACCAACTATGACTGGGTGCTGGACCTGATTACGTTTAATGCGCATCCCGGCGCGTTTACACCGGATGATCTGGAAAAGTATCGCACGGCCTTTGCCCAGCCCGGCGCTTTTTCGGCGATGGTCAACTGGTACCGCGCATCGGTTCAAACCAAGCAGGAGCAGCCCGCAAGTTTCGACGTCACCGTGCCGATGCTGTTCATGTGGGGGACCGAAGACGTTGCCATGCTGGCCGAGATGGCCGATGAAAGCATGCCTTACTGCAAACAAGGGAAGCTGATCAAAATGCCAGGTGTCAGCCACTGGATACAGCACGAAGAAGCGGAGAAGGTGAATGCGCTGATTGAAGACTTTATCAAATAGCCGTAACTGCGGATCAAAGAAAAGGCGTCCCGAAGGACGCCTTCCTGCTGTTTCAATCATCCTGCTTGAAGCAGTTTTCATCCCGATACAACGCCGCAAAACAGTTTGGGTTAATCTACAAGATTGAACCAGCCAGGGAGTTCAATAATTCTGGATACCGGCCTCCGCAGGTATGACAATTATAATACCATGCATAAAAAAAGGGCGTCCTCCGGGACGCCCTTTTTGCAGTGAAGAATTTTCTCTATTTCTTTTTCTTCTTTTTCTCGATCAGCGGCATGCCGGCAATCTTGCGAACGACGTTTTTGCAGGCATCAATATCATACTGACCATAGATGGCGATCTGTTCCATGATGGGCGATCCGCCGCCGTGCATCGCGCCGTAAGCAATGGCGCCGGAGCTGGCGGAGTTGGTGTAATCGGCGAAGAGCAGCCAGAATTTGATCTGATCTTCTATGGGGATTTCCTGGTTGCGTTTAACGTATTTTTCCAGGAGGCCCTTGATTTCCGGATTGAGCAGGTCGCCTTCGTGCGGGAAGGTCGCGGGCATACCGCCTGCGATCTCGCAGAGGATCTGCTGCTCATGGAAGACCGCTTCGCCGGTCAGGCAGCGGCCGACGTTGGCGTAAATGGAATGCGGGATGCAGGCGCCGGGGCCGTAAGGTACGAAACCCACGCCGGGCATATAAACTTCCGCTTTTCCTTTGGCCGAAGCGGTGAAACCCGCGGCATAGCCCAACTCCGTAATTGTGATGAGCTCGGCGATTTTTTCACGCACGTGCGGGGCTTTGTCGACGCCGTTCATTTCCGCGGCCATCGAGGCAAAACCGATCAGCATGTCGCCTACGGCCGGTTTGCAACCGGAATAGCTGTGGCGATGGAAGAGCGCGAACAACAACGCGCAGATGCCGCCCTGCTGATATTCGCCGTTTAGGAAGATGCGGTCGTTGGGTACAAAGACATCGTCAAAGATCACATAGGAATCAATGAAGCCCCAGTCGAATCCGCGTTTGTAATGTTTACGGTCTTTCATGTTGTGCGGAGACAGGACCTGTTTAACGCCTTCGGTGTCCGCCGGAATGGCAAAAGAGATGGCATAGGCGCCCTCATCTTTGGTCAGCGCGCGGGTGGGAACCACCAGGATTTCATCCGCGATGGAGGCAAACGTGATGTGCACTTTGGCGCCGCGAACGACGACGCCGTCCGGGCGTGTTTCGACAACATGCAGGTACTGATCGGGATCCGGCTGTTCGGCGGGGCGAAGCATGCGCAGGCCTTTGACGTCCGTCTGGGCGCAGCAGCCGACCAGGTCGTTTTTCTGGAAATATTCGAGCCACTTTAAGAAGTTCTTGTAATATTGGGTCTTGCCGCCGTTTTGCTTGTCGGCTTCATACGATACGGAATTGATGGCGTTTAGCGCATCGACGCCCATGCAGCGGCCGATGCACTGGCTGACCCTCTGGACCAGCATGCGGGTCATATCCTGCTTTTTGTGCAAATCTTCAACCGTTTGATGCACATGGGTGTAACGGTTGATGGTTTCGCCGGTAAGATGGCTTTTGGCGGTGACCAGGTCTCTGGTTTCGGGATCGGCGGCCAGATCGAACGTCGCACCGATAACGCCTTTGGGCTGATCCAGCACCGGGTGATCACGGTTAATCTTTTCTCCATTGAGATAGAGGTTTGGTTTGAGTTTCTTCAACCCCTCAAAATATTCCTGCTTTGTTCTCATACTACTCTTCTCCTTTATTTTTTTTACTACCTTTCCGAGGTGTGCGGCGGCAGTATAGGGAACGCGCTTGGGCATGTCAAGTTAATCTTGGTCATCATAAAACTGTTGATTTTCCTAAAGATATCAAGCATATTAAGGTCATATTCGGCTGTTAAAAGGATTCGGCGATGCTTCGTTGTGCTCCCTGAGGGGCGATTCAATTCAGGTTTACGTCCGCTTTTTGACGTAAAAGACTCTTGTGTTGGGCAAATTAAGATCAACAAAGGAGGAAAGTATGAAAAAATACGGTGCGGAATTTTTTGGAACCTTTTGGCTGGTTTTAGGCGGCTGCGGCAGCGCGGTGCTGGCTGCGGCATTTCCCAATGTCGGGATCGGGCTTTTGGGGGTTTCCCTGGCTTTCGGGTTGACGGTTCTGACGATGGCCTTTGCGATCGGCCATATCTCCGGCTGTCATTTGAATCCTGCTGTTTCCGTAGGACTTTGGGCCGGCGGCCGTTTTCCGGCAAAAGATCTGATTCCTTACATCATTGCGCAGGTCCTGGGGGCCATTGTCGCCGGGGGGATTTTGTATCTGATTGCCAGCGGCAAGGCCGGTTTCGATCTGGCTGCCGGTTTCGCTTCAAACGGCTATGGCAGTCATTCTCCCGGGGGATATAGCCTGCTGGCCGCGCTTATTACCGAAGTGGTCATGACCATGATGTTTCTCCTGGTGATCATGGGCGCCACGGACAAACGCGCGCCGCAGGGGTTTGCCCCGGTTGCCATCGGACTGTGTCTTACGCTCATCCACCTGATCAGCATCCCGGTGACCAACACATCGGTAAATCCCGCGCGCAGCACGGGTGTTGCTGTGTTTGCCGGCGACTGGGCGCTTGCGCAGTTGTGGCTCTTCTGGGTGGCGCCGATCATCGGCGGTATCCTGGGAGCGCTTATCTATCGCCTGATCGGCAGTGAAGAAAACTAATCACCGATGATGAATCATCAGCAGGCGCGGATGGATTTGACATCGGCGCCTGCTGAACAAACAGTCCTGAGCAAATTTCGTCTTGACCTGTGAGTCCCTTCCTTATATATACGCCATCCGATTTTGAACAAAAGGATCTCCGAAGCCATGAAGAAAAATAAAGACAGCAAACAAAATGCACGAAAAAATCCTGCGACATCCCGCGCACGGCGCACGGAGGTGCGCCCTTCCGGTGTGCACGGCAAAGGTGTTTACGCCGTCCGGTCGATTCGGGAGGGTGAAGCCGTTTTGGAATATAAAGGTGAAATCATTACCTGGCGTCAGGCGCTCAAACGCCACCCGCATGACCCTGATCAACCTAACCATACCTTCTACTTTCATCTCGACGACGGTCATGTGATCGACGCCCGCGGCAGTGCCGCTCCCGCAAAATGGATCAATCATTCCTGCAATCCCAATCTGGAAGCCAGACAGGAAGGTTACCGCGTTTTCCTTCATGCGCTTCGGGACCTTAAGCCTGGTGAAGAACTCTTTTACGACTACGCGCTGATTATTGAAGGCCGCAAGACCGCCAAAGACAAGAAAGATCACACCTGCCTGTGCGGTTCGCGTAATTGCCGCAAGACGATGCTGGCGTAGAAAAAGGTCCAAGGTTCAAGGCTCAAGGAGCAAGGAGAGAGTGAGCAGCCAGACGGTTGCATGCTGTCTTCTTATCCCCAGGGGATAACAGGTTTATAGAAACTATCTTTTATAAAATCGCTAAACATTTTGGGCAGCGGGGCGTTGATTTTTATTTCTTTTCCCGTTTTCGGGTGCCTGAAAACCAGGCTTGCGGCGTGCAGCGCCGAGCGCGGCAGCACAAGGCGCGCTCGCAGTTCGTCGGTGAAGCCGTGACGGATAAAGTCAAGAAAAGCATCCGGAGCCCGGCCGTAGAGCTTGTCGCCGACGATGGGAAATCCCGCCGCTTCCAGATGGGCGCGAATCTGATGGAGGCGTCCCGTTTCGGGAAAACAGCGGATCAGAGAAATCTCGCCGTTGGTCAGAACGTTGTAAAATCGTGTGACGGCCGTCTCCGTGCCGCCGGGCCAGGCCCTGCGCTTTTTGGCGACGGGCGAGTCCCTGTCCGGTCCCAGCGGCAAATCAATCCTGGTTTCGCCCCCCGGAAAGATGCCGTGCACCAAAGCCAGATATTCTTTTGAACCTTTTGCCAGGGCCGAGGCCAGCGCGTTAACCTGTGCGCCGGCAAACGCCAGCAGGATGACGCCGGAGGTTTCCCGGTCGATGCGATGCGCCGGATAAACCTTGCATCCGCAGCGATCCTCCAAAATTGCGGTTAGAGTGTGATTGAAATACCGCCCCGAAGGATGCACCGGCAGGTTTCCCGTTTTGTTGACGGCGATAAAAAAATCGTCCTGATAAAGAATGGCGATGTTGTCGTCCACTTCCGGTTCGACAATCGCGCTTCCGTCATAGCTCAGTATTGCTCCGCCGCAGAGAATGACGGCAGGATTGGTTTCCACCTCGCCGTTTAAGGAAATTTTCCCTGCGGATATTTCCTGATGCCATTGTTCTGTGTTGAAGTATGTGAAACGGTCCGTCAAATAGACGTCAAGCGGCAGCGGTGTTTGAAGCTGAGGGACGGTTGTTGTGATCAGTCTTTTTCGCATTTCAAGCAGCCGGCGATCTTTTGTTTCAGTGGGATAGTCCTCTGCGGTTAGAGGCCGTCGTAGCCGTAAGCCATCTGAAGACAGGAGTCTATTTCCGA
The DNA here is from genome assembly GCA_963682105.1 of Smithellaceae bacterium. Classification (GTDB taxonomy): domain Bacteria; phylum Desulfobacterota; class Syntrophia; order Syntrophales; family Smithellaceae; genus UBA8904. The sequence continues at coordinate 2,305,570 of OY821638.1, read as the reverse complement.
AGCCCGGGCAATATGAAATAAAATATATTTACCACGGGGCATGGCTTTTTCCAAATGATCAAATACCGATAAATGCGGTTCTGAAATGGCTACAGTCACATCGTCCTCACCGTCGCTCAAGACAATAATGCGATTTCTCAACGCGTAGCGTTCACCCACGGCTTTTTGCAGAGTCGGCATCACCGTGTAATTTCTGAGCGATACGACAGGCATGCTGAAATGGGCGGAAAGAGCCGTGATATAATGCTCCTCATTGATCATCCGGTTATTGACCATCAACTTGGCCAGATAGACGTGCTTTCCCTTTTCTTTCAGGTGCCGCTGTTCGATGAGGGTATCGTACAGTTGCTGATTGGTGATAAATTTAAGCTCAACCAGAATCTCGCCGAGTTTTTTTCTTTTGTTGCCGTAGTAAATCCGGTTCATAACCCTGGATTGGGGTATGCCCATTTCAGCCAGGATTTGTCCCAGGTACTTGCCGGGTTCCAGCTTTTTGCGTTCCATGGCTTCCATCAAATCGGACGGTCTGATGATGCCTTTGGCAACCAGCACCTTTCCAATGCCGTGAGGCAAGATGGAAACCGGCGCCGTGTATTCCGGAGCCTGCGTCTGCGGACAGTCTTCCGGCATCTGGTCTTCATCATAAGACGGTTCAGCGGAATCTTCGAACCGTTTGGGCTTTGGGGCCCACGCCGCTTGATACTGAGGCGGCTCGGAGGATTGGTTGAAAGAATTGTCAAAAGACTCCGGAAAGGAATCTTCAAAGCGGACGGGTGTGAAATCCTTGGGCAGACGCCTTGGATAATTCTGTGATCCCAAATGGATGATTCTTGAGCTGTGGTCTAACAATGTCCTGATAAACTTCATAGCGATACTGATCTTGCCGGTCCCGTCAGAAGAAGATCCCGTCTGTTACCTCCGGAGTTATTCCGATGCCCGTTTCCGGGAAATCGGGCGGATTAAAGATCCCACATCACGTTAAAATCGTCGCGCATGGTAATGCTTTTTCGCGCTGATTATCAACTTTTTTTTAAACTTTTTTTATGAGGAATTGCCAAATGGACGAAATATTTAATGCCAGGCTTGAAAATGTAAAAATCCCGCTTGCCGATAGAACGTTTGTTCTATATAATAAGGTAAATGCTGGAATAAAATGCATTTGGAGAGTTATGAATGGATCCGTTGAGTCAGCATAAAAGAAGAATTCTTCATATTGATATGGATGCTTTTTTCGCCGCTGTGGAAGAAAAGAAGAATCCGGCTCTTAGAGGGAAGCCGGTCATCATCGGCGGCGCGGGAGATCCGCAAAGAAGAGGCGTCGTCTCAACGGCCAATTATGTAGCCCGAAAATTCGGCATTCATTCCGCCATGCCTCTTCGAACCGCCTATAAGCTCTGTCCGGGGGCGGTTTTCCTGCCGGTGGATTTTGAAGCGTATGAGGCGGCGTCGCTCCTGTTCAAAAGCGTTTTGCGGGAAATTACGATTCTCGAGGAAAATGCGGGGATTGATGAATCCTACCTGGATATCACGGATGTGCCGCAAGACAACGAAGCCGTCGCCGAATGGATCAAAACCGGTATTCGGGAGAAAACAGGCTTGACCTGTTCCATCGGCATTGCCCCCAACAAGCTTCTGGCCAAGATCGCCTCCGATATGCAAAAGCCCGACGGCCTGACCATTCTTACGGAAGATGACATCGAAAGCCGGATATGGCCCATGCCCATCCGGAAGCTTTACGGAATCGGTCCCAAAACGGAAGCGCATCTGAAATCGGTGAACATTGAAACCATCGGCCAACTGGCTGGGCAGTCCATTGACTTTCTTGTCGGTCATTTCGGGCCATCTTACGGCCATTACCTTCATGATGCGGCTAGGGGAATGGATGACAGCCCCGTCATGACGCACTGGGAGCCGAAGTCTTTCAGCCGGGAGACGACCTATCAGGTGGATGTCGGCCAGTGGCAAACCATTGCTAAAACCATCGCACAACTGACTCGCGATGTTGTGGAGGATCTTGCCGATCACGATTACGCCACCCGGACGGTCACTTTGAAAATCCGTTACAGCGATTTCAAAACCCTGACCCGCGCCTGCTCGGTTCCCGCCGCTATCCGCCAGGAGGATGAAATCCGGCGTCTGGCGTTTTCCTGCCTGAAACGGGTTGATCTCAAAGGCAAACAGGTGAGGCTGGTCGGCGTCCGCGCCGGCAATCTTGAAAAAATAACTTAACTTATTTTACGGAGCGCACCGGGAGAACCCGGTTGATACGCGTGCCCGGGGTCAGAAACCACCATCTTGAGCCGTCGCTGAAATCAAAGTAAGCGGCTTCAGAGCCCCGCGTTTCCGACGCCCATGGACAACAGGCAGTCAGGTTAATCGATTGTGTAAGATGCAGGGGATTTTGATCAGCCTCTTTTTGCCGCGTTTTATTCTCCTGATACAAACCCGCAAGTTCGTCCTGCGTGGGCATGCGCCAGTCCTTATAACCGCCGCCGCGATATTTTTCACAGTATTTTTTTGCGCCGTACCAGTTAATCGCCTGTCCGTTGTCTTTCGCCGCCCACATCAGATTCGTCTTGGTGTCTAAAACCGTTTGATTATCAAAAGCAACGAAACGTTCGTCGCCGCCAATGACTCTTAATGTCGCGGCGCTTGACGCGAGGGCTTCCATCGCCGGCCAGATCTTTTTATTATGGATATCCTGTTGTTCAGACTTTTTAGCAGTTTCATGCTTTCCTGATTTTAAACCGTCTGATCCTTGATATCCCGAGCTTCGGCGTTCTGTTTGAACAGGGACCTTTGCTTCCCCCGGACTTTTTTTATCCGGAGCGGGTTTTTTATCGGGGACAGGGGCTGCTGCAATAACGGTCTTCCTGGGTGCCGCCGCTTCATCAATCCTCGGCGCTGCAGCCTCTCCGGGAGACGTGGATTCCCAGGAAACCAGGTTGCTTAATTTTTCTCCAACGGAATTGGGTTCGATGGGTCGCCACTCACCGGTCTCGCTTTTTGGTGAAGCATAGAGAACGTGACCTTTTTGGTCATAAAATATCACGGAAACATTTTTAATTTTTCTTTTTACGTAGTCGATTTCCAGTAATTCTTCGTAATAGCTTAATAGGGAGGGACGCTCAGGTGCGTGATTGACACTTTGAAGAATCGAAAAATATTTTGATTTGGCTTTTTCGCTTAATATATTTTTTGTCCATACGGAAATGACGTTTTTATCGATTTGTTTAATTCTGCTTTTATCATAATACATATCGCCGACATTGGCCGTATCATAATAGGACCAGTTCTGCGCCCACGCCTGATGAGCGTATAAGAGAAGACTTCCCAAACAGATAATGCTCAGAATATATTTTGTTTTCATCATTTTTCACCGGACCGTTATATCCGGCCTTCTTCCTGACGTTCTATTCCTCGGCGCTGCTTATTTCATGATATATTTTCTGACGTCGTTCATGAAAGAAAAAAAGAGAATCCGGCCGTCTTTTGTACGGATCTTCAGTTCATCGTCTTCTATGCTTATAACTTGTCCCTCGATGACATCTCCGGTCGATAAGACGATTGCTTTCACGCTGTCATAATAATTCCGGCTGCTGTCACGACAGGCGGCAAGCGATGCAAGGGCGATGTTCCGCCGCTCGTCTTTCGATGAGGCGCTGCGATGTATGCGTGCGCGGGCGATCGTTTTTCCATCCGTTTCATCGAAAGCAATCACCAGGCTTACAGGCGGCTCCCAGCGGCCAAGGCCGATCCCGGAGGCGATGACGGGAAGAGCTTCAGGATTGGCCTTCCACCACGCCCCCGCCGGCAGAGCCGATTTTTTCCAGTACAGGCCAACGCATCGGGTGGCCTCCTCAACGTTTCCGCGTAGTGTCTCGGTTGCAAAAGGTTTTTCTTTCAAAGTCGATTCCATCGTCACAAAGCCGGTGGAGCAGCCGGCCAGAAGAATCGATATAATTGCGGTTGTTATCCATAACTTTCTCATCTGCACGTCCTTTTGTCGCCGAATACCCGTTTCATTCTGTCAACGGCTTACAAGACTACTATTTTAAGGTAAAGTTTTGGATGTCGAAGCCTGTATTTAGCGCCGCCGACCACAGTTCGATGGTTTGTCCTGTCATCATTGACCGGTTCTAATCTTTAACCTGCCTGCTTCTGCCTGAAATGTATTTCTTCCGTTTTTCGATCTCTTCGGGTGTTGATCCGACAAATTCCACACCCGCTTCATAAGATTCATCTTTGAAGATGTTTTTAATCCATCTTACTTCTCCGAGAGCGCTGATTTTGGAAACCCAATTTTTCAGGTTGAAATCTATTTTAAGGAGGGAATTGACGGGCAAAAAATAATTAACCTGGATTTTGGCGCCCAGCACGGAGATATCATTGCTGTGGCTGCAGATAATCTTTTCTTTGGAATTCGTTTTACCGTTGGCAACCGTCGTGATAGTGACTTCGTTTTTCTCCTTGAGTCTGCTGACTCTTCTTTTTTCGGCCATAACGTTCATTTCCCTTTTCTGATCCGGAACATTAACTCACCGCAGCGCAGGTTCAGCCGGAATATTTAACAAACATTATTTTGGTGATTTATAGACTTTCTTAAACAGAAAAACAACAAATAAAGCGGGTGTCGCCGTTAAATGCCATCCGGCGTTGCAGATTTTCCGTTCGTCATGGCAAGGACCCGGGCCCGGGACTATTTCTTTCCGGTTCAATTACTTGCGGATTATTCCCCGGGACCTGGCATACTCCACCATGCGGGCGAAGGCGAACATGGCGCGCTCCGGCGTGGGGTAGCAGGGGACGCGAAGCGCCGCGAAACCGTCATGGATATGCGCAACCTCCCGGGCCGTGCCGCCGTAATAGCTGGCAAAAACCGGCTTGTCCGGATGCCGTCTGATAATTTCTCCGAAGGCTTCGGGAATGTCGAACATGCTCTCCGGCATCAGCACAAAGGTGATGAGCAGCGCATCCACGTCTTTTTGCTCCATCAGACATTGCGCGATATGGCTGGTTGCTTTTTTCGAACCGTGCTGTTCAATGGCGGACCAGGTGTCAATGGGATTGCGCACCGGCGCCCAGGGCGGCATGACTTCTCGAAGTTGTTTCAGCGTAGCGGGTTGAAGCGCGGGCAGAACGAGGCCGTAATCCTCGGCGGCGTCCGTGGCGGCCACGCAGCCCATGCCGGTGATGGATAAGACGCCCATGCGGTTCCCCCGGGGAACAGGCAGTTTTTCAAACGCCGCCAGCGTATCAAAAAACGCCTCGGAGTTGTGCACGCGCACCAGGCCGGTTTTGCGGCAGACCGCGTCAAAGACGGCGTCGGAGCCGGCAAGCGAGCCCGTATGCGACGCCACGGCGGCGGCGCCGGCTTCGCTGCGTCCCGCCTTCATCACAACAACGGGTTTTTGCTTACTGGCGGCGGCAGCCGCTTTGATAAAACGTTTTCCTTCCACCACGCCTTCGAGGTACATCCCGATGGTCGTCGTCTGTCCGTCGTCAAACAAATATTCCAGAAGATCGCTTTCATGAATGTCGCCTTTGTTGCCGATGCAGGCCACCTTGGCCAGGCCGAAGGGCCTGGCGTCGGAAATCCAGCGCGCCCAGCCGGACGAAAAGACACCGGACTGACCGATAATCGAGACGCCGCCCGCTTTGATCGGATCAAGGCCGACGATGGATGTGGACATGCCTGCGGCCGGGTTGAGGGTGCCGATGCTGTTGGGGCCCATGACCCGGATGCCCGCCTTCCTGGCCTGGCTGATAATGGCTTTTTGCTCTTTTTCGCCTTCTTCTCCCACATCGGAGTAGCCGCCGGTGCTGAGGATGATGTTGGTGACGCATTTTTCGGCGCAGTCTGAAAGGGCGTCCGGGACGGCGCTTTTGGGGATGACGATCATAGCCAGCTCTACGGGTTTGGGCACGTCGGAAACCTTCGCGTAGGAGGGAAGTCCGAGAATTTCTTTGACCGTGGGATTGATGGGATAAATGGCGCCCTTGAAACCCGCCTTCTGCAGATTGCGCAAGATGATGTTGCCGCCCTTGCCGGGGCTGCGTGACGCGCCGATGACGGCAATGGATGACGGCTTGAAAAACCGGGCGATGGCGGTGGGTTCCGATCGTTTTCCGGAAGGCGCTGTCTGGCCGGGATTAAGCCTGACCAAGGCGTCTGCGGCCACGGCTCCTTCGGGATAAACGAGGAAGGGGTTGACGTCGATTTCCAGAATGTCCGGCCTGCCGGAAAGGAGCCGGGAAAGCGCGGCAAGGGCTCTGGCCACGGCTGCGGTATCCAGAGGTTTTTGCATGCGATACCCCGCAAGCAGAGCATGGCCTTTAAGCCTTCGGATCATAGCCAGGGCGGCCTTTTCATCGACGGGGGCAAGATCGATTGCCGTGTCGCGAAAGATTTCGGTAAAGATGCCCCCCAGGCCGACGAGGACCACGGGGCCGAAAACAGGATCGCGCCTGCCGCCCAGGATCAGTTCCGTGCCGGGAGCGGCCATCTTCTGGATCAGTAGTGTATGGGGAACATCGGCAAAACTATTTTTCATGTCCCGGGCAGCCCGGCTTAAGGTTGCGTCATCCTGAATATTGAGCACAACGCCGCCGCGTTCGGTCTTGTGGGGAACGGCTTCGGAACAAATCTTGAGCGCCACCGGAAAGCCCAACTGCCTTGCCGCCTTTACGGCCTCGGCTTCATCATGGGCCGGGATGCTGTCGACGACGGGAATGCCCCACTGCTTTAACAGCGCTGCGCCTTCAAATTCGTTGAGTGTGATGACCTGTTGATTCGACATGAAAAGACCTCCTGCTGTTCAAGTAAATTAAAAGAGCTTGATGCTTTGAATGCCCCGCTTCTTTTTGAGGGTCTGATAAGCGACAAAAGCGCAGGTGATGTCCTGAACGGCCAGGCCCGTTGAATCGAACAGGGTGGTTTCAGCGGCGGATGTCCGGCCTTTTTTTTCACCGGCGACAATGGTTCCCAACTGGCTATACACATTGCGCTTGCTGATTTGTTTGCGGAGAAGGGGGACGTTGATTTCACCGCTGTGGGCGGCCTGTACCCAGTCGTCAATGATGACTTTCGCCTTTTTGATAATGTCCGGATGGATTTCCTGTTTGCCCGGCGCATCCGCGCCGATGGCGTTGATGTGCGTTCCGGGAGAAACATGCTTCACCAGGGGCGAACGCGACGGCGTTGTCGTAACGACAATATCGGAATCGAGCGTTACTTCATCGATATGGGGGAAAACGGCGGCTTCCATGCCGTAAGTTGCTTTAGCCCAACGTTTGAAGCTTATCGCGCAGGCCCTGTCGCCTTCAAACTGCCAGATTTTGATTTTTCGAATTTTGCGGACTTCAAGCAGGCACGCCAATTGCGTGCGTCCCTGCGCCCCGCAGCCGACAAATCCGGCCACTTCGGAATTCACCCGGCTTAAGTATTTTGCCGCCACGGCTCCGGCTGCGCCTGTGCGGATGCCGGTGATATACGTGCCGTCGAGGACAGCGAGCGGAAAACCGGTTTGCGGATCATTGAGAATAATGACCGCCATGACGGAAGGCAGTTTCAAGGCCGGATTCTGCGGATGGACATTCACGGATTTGACGCCTGCGATGTCAAAACCTTCACCGGAAATATAAGCCGGCATGGATCGAAGGTCGCCTTCGGGAAAATAAAGATAGCTTTTGGCGGGCATGTCCACAAGCCCCAGGCCGTGCGCCCGGAAGGCTTTTTCCACCGTATTGTTGGCCAGGGCAGGAGTAAGCACCGAGGCAATGTCTTTTTGCGTCAGAAGCAACGTCTTCATGGCCGGTCAGGTCCTCCACTTGTGCAGACAACTCAATACCGTTCCGATATGGAGTTTCGTATGTAAATAATCTGGCCAAGAGGATACAACCTGAATGAATAGGATGTCAAACAAAAGATCAAAATGTCGATTCTGGCGCCCGGCTTAAAGAAAAATTATTTCTGAAGATATACGTGCGGGTGCATCCGAAAAGGACAACCATCATGACCAACAAACCGGCAACGAAGAAATATCTGGATTGCATAAGCTCCTCCTTCATTCTTCTGTAAATAATTCTTCAGCACTCGGAGAGGGCGGGGTTATGGCTTTGTAAGCCTTCGGGCGTATTTTACTCATTTGGATGCCGGGCGCAAGGAATGCTCAGGAAAGGATCAAGCGGTCGAAAAAGGGCGATTGGAAGGCAAAAAGCGAGAGCCGCGTATGCCGTCTTGTCCTTTTCTGGAGTCTATTTTTAAAATACTCGGTCTACTTAAGGGTGGCTGTCACCACGAAGACCCCTTGGTTTCCGTTTTGTTAACATCCAGATGAATAGACTCAATACGCGCATCGCAGCGTCTCGCAAGTATAAGTTAGTGCAGGCCCATGCGCCTGTCAAGGAACCTAATCCCAAAGCAGACCTGAAACAAAAGACCAACAAAAATAATGTGGTAGTGCGCACCTTCAGGTGCGCGTCTTTAAACGGGTCTAATAACCTGAAGATTACGCGGGACCCGGACTACATTGTTAATTTAGATTGAAGGTTGAAATTCAGAGGATTTCTTTGACACGGCCGACAATTCCGTTTTCCAGACGCACCTTGATGCCGTGCGGATGCGTGGGGGATTTGGTAAGAATATCGCGCACAACCCCGCAGGTAAGCCGGCCCGTCCGCTGGTCGGCTTTTTGCACGACTTTAACCTGAGCGCCGGGTTTGATGTCGGCGCGGATGTTTCCGTTCATGATAAATTCCTTTTAATCAGCGATTGATAATAGGTCTGGGAGACGGCCAGCGCCCGCACCGCCTGTTCGGGTGTTTCGAAGATGGGAATGCAATGTTTGGCGCGGATGCTGATGGACTTGGCGACGGCATTGGGTGTGTAAATCGCCGCGGGTTTTTCGTAATGCCTGCACATCTTCAGAAGTTCGAGCAGGCAATCGATGACAAAGGGCTGCCAGACGCTTAAAAGCGGCAACAGACCGTCCACTTCATCGGCGGAAAGCAGCACCTCAAAGATGTCGAGATAGGTCTGCGGCGGCGCGGGCCCGATATCCACTGGATTTTTAACATTAAAAACCTGCCCCGCCTTTTTAAGTCGTTCCTGGGTTTGCGGCGCCAGGCGGACCATCTGCAAGCCGGCATCGACCAGCAAGTCCGCGGCGATCGTGCCGAAAGCGCCGGTGTTGGTAAAGGCGGCAATGCGTTTTCCCTTAAGTGGCGGCATTTCCGAAAACATTTTGGGGAGCGTATGAAGCTCATCAATGGAAGCAAGGCGGATAATCCCCGACTGACGGCAGGCGCTGTCGAAAATCAAGTCGTTTCCGGCCATTCCCGCGGTATGCGACATGGCTGCCTGCGCGCCTTCTTTCGTACGGCCCGCTTTGTAAATCAGAACCGGTTTTCGCGATCTACGGGCGGTGTCCATCAGTTTTCGCCCGTCGGAGATGTTCTCCATGTAAATGCCGATGACTTCCGTTGCGTCGTTTTGAAAATATTCAATCAAATCGGCTTCGTCTACATCACATTTGTTGCCGATGCTGACGACTTTGTTGATGCCGACCAGATCGTAGTAAAGCGATTCCATCACCAGCACGGCCACACCGCCACTCTGGATGATATAAGAGACGCCTCCCGGCGCTTCGAAAATCTGGTTGAGTTCGACCAGGCTGGGATTCACGCCGTAAAAACAGCAGAAACGGTTGCGGGTGCTGAGCGATCCCAGGCAGTTGGGACCCAACAGACGGATGCCATTCGCCCGGGCGATATCGTCAATTTCCCGCTGCATGGCCTTGCCGGCCTCGCCTTCTTCAGAAAAACCCGCGCTTTCGATAATGATGCGTTTGATGCCTTTTTGCGCACAATCGCGGATAATGCCCGGAACGTGGCGCGCCGCAACGATGATCACGGCCAGATCGGGGGTTTCAGGTAAATCAAGCACCGACGGATAGCCCGGATAGCCGTTGACAGATTCACCTTTGGAATTAACGGCATATGCGGCGCCGGAATACACAAGGTAATCCTTGAGCATGTTGCAGATGGTGGCTCCGAGATTGAAAGGGGCGTTGGATGCGCCGACAATAACAACGGAACGGGGATCGAAAAACTTTTCCATGTTCTTCTTTTAATCAGTTTTGTGTTAAAATGCCATTCAAAATTTAACTTTTAAACAAGGATGATTGCTTATGCGCAACGATATCATGAAAATAATTACGGAAAACAAGGTCTGCGCCCTGGCCACGGTTTCGGGCGGCGCGCCGCACTGTTCACTGATGTCTTATGCGGCAGGCGAAGAGTGCCGCGAACTCTATATGGCAACGCTTCAGGATACCAGGAAGTACCGCAATCTCGTTGCCAATCCGCAGGTGAGTCTGCTGATCGATACCAGAGATTCGGATGCAAAAGGCAGGACCCGGGCGCTGACGATTACAGGCGTTTTTCAGGATGCCGGAAGCGAAAAAAGACAGGCGCAAATCCGGGACGCCCTCATGGCCAGGCATCCCGATTTGAAGGATTTTTTTAATAACCCCGGCGCGCGGGTCATGGTCATCAAGGTTGCGGCCGTGCAACTGCTTGACGGGGTGACGGACGCTTATTTTGAATCAGTGTCATAAAATCAAGAAGGAGGTTTACCATGGCTCAGGATTCCCGCGATGCAAGAAAAAAGAAAGTGATTGAAGTGTTGAATAAAGCCAGGTCGATGGAGCTTTACGCCATCCATCAGTACATGAATCAGCATTACAATCTCGACGACATGGATTACGGCGATCTGGCCGCCAAAGTGAAGCTCATCGCCATTGACGAAATGCGTCATGCCGAAATGTTTGCCGAAAGGATCAAGGAACTCGGCGGCGAGCCGACGTCCGATCTGGACGCCAAAGTTCAGAAAGCCCAGAAATTTGATGCAGTCTTTCCGTTCGACGCGAAACTGGAAGACGATACGATTGACGCCTACAATCAGTTTCTGCTGGTGTGCCGTGAAAACGGCGACAGTATCAGTATGAAGCTGTTTGAAACGATTACCGACGAGGAGCAGATTCATTTTAATTATTTTGACAACGTCAGCGATCATATCGTAAAACTCGGTGCGGCTTATCTGGCGCAGATTGCCGGGACTCCGGCGGATACCGGCGCCCCCTCCAAGGGATTTGTAACCGGCGCGGGCGGAGGCGGCGCGTAAATTTATCTCTTTGGAATTTCCACGAACAAAGGCCGGCGCGTTTCGGCCTTTGGCTTTTATTTAAACAGGCAACCGGGCAATATGAAATTAAGCGGCATAGCCAATAAACGGATCTGGAAAAGCAGAAAGTTATGGGCGGTCATTCTGCTGGGTATGTTTTTATTTTTTTTCAGACCTCCTGTGCCGGATTCGATCGGACAGACATTCCGGTATGTCTTCCGGGGCGTGACCCATCTTCAATCGTTTAAGGAAAATTTAACAACGCCGCATTCCGGCGAACAGATATTGCCGTCATCCGTTCAGGAGATGTTGGCATTGCTTCGGGAACATAACCTGAGTTCGTATCGTATTTCCAGGAAAATCAAGGAGGACGCGCTTCTTCATCAAAGAATTGTCGAATCCGCCTGGCCGCGAAGGATGTCTCCTGACAGTCACTATAAGTTTATCTTCATTTCCGATCCGGATCGTTCGCCGAACTGCCGGGAAATTGAGCGAAGAAAAGAGGTGGTGCTTGTTTTTTGTCGTTAGCGGCGCATACATTCTTTTTCTTTTGGGGCTGGGATATTTCGTGGCGGATTTTTTCTGCCTGAAGAATGATTCTTCGCCTTTTGCTGAAAAATTCTCTTTAATTTTTACAACCGGCATTCTGGTCAATCATCTGATATTACTACTCAGCCAGTCATTAAAATTAAGTTTGGTCTGGGGCGGCGTGATTTGTGCCTGCGGGCTGGTCCGGCTTCTTCTGAGGTGGAAAAAAGAAACCCTGTCGGGTTTTCGCAGAGACCGGCTTGCCGTCGTGCTGATGGCCGTGATTCTGGTTCTATACTATTGTGCCATTCTTTATGATCCGCTGGAGGCCTGGGATGCGCGCTCAATCTGGTTTTTCCATGCTAAAATGATCTGGTCGGCGGGATCATTGAACATGAGCGCCGGCTGGGATCACCCGTCGCTGCAATGGTCTCATGTAGATTATCCCAAGCTGATTCCCGCCCTGGCCGCTCAGTTGTCATATGTCCTGGGGTACTGGAATGAATACGCGCCAAAGTTCTCTCTCTTCTTGCTTTTGATTCCCGCCATATTCTGGATATTCAGTTTCTATAAGCGCCGGTTCAGCTTTTTATTTCTGGCGCTGGTTTTCCCCTTTGGTTTGAAGAGCCATCTCTGGAATGGATTTATGGACGGCTATATCGCTTTTTATGCGGCTATTGCCGTCCTTCTTCTTGGACGTTATTTTCAGAAACGCCGCCCGGTGGATTTAATGTCGGCGCTGATCTGCCTTGCCCTGCTTTGCAATATCAAGAATGAAGGGATTGTGATCGGCCTGGTGGGAATAACATCATTTTTCATCACGACGCTTTTATCGGATAAATTCAAATACAGGGAACTGAAACAATTTTTTAATCCGTACCGGATCATCTGGCTGGCCGTGATAGTCACCCCCTGCCTGATCTGGTCTGTTTTTTACAAGCATCAATGGCGCCTTGCAAATGATTTACAGATCGGAACCCCTCAGTCATGGTTTCGTATCGCCGGCCGTTTTTCCGACGGGGAATCGTTCCCGTTGATTCTCAAATCAACTTTTTTCCATGATGAAAGCGCCGTCTGCCTGTCCCTGGTTGCATTCATCGCCGGTCTTATTGCGCTGGCGGTTTTAAAGCGATGCACCGTTTCTTGGATTCCTGCCCTGGTGACGGCATTCGTTTATTATTGGAGTATCGTCTTGATCTATCTGTCGACGCCCAGCGATTTGAACTGGCATCTGGCCACCTCCGCGCAGAGAACGATGCTGACCGTCAGCAGTTGCCTGCTGGCCGGCGTCTATTTTATTGTCAGCGAAATTGAAAAAAAATCTATCGCGCGGGAACGCAATCATCATCACCCTGTTCCGGGGCGATGAAATTTCGCCGATATCATCGCGGGAGATGAAACCGCCGCCAGAATCATCCGGTCAATTTTGGACATCGGCAGCTTTTTTAAATCCGCTTTACTTGCCCAGCGCCAGTCCTGGCCGGCCGGTGTTTCAGGATTTCCTTTCAGCGAAACGCATCCCCAGGCCGAAAGCGTCGCTTTAAAATGCGTGTAGGCGTGATCGACCGACGCCAGTCTTTTTCCAACGCGAATTGAAATGCCCAGTTCTTCTTTGACGAGTTTTATCAATGCGGTTTCGATGTTTTCGGCATTGTCAGCAAAACCGCCGGGCAGTTTCCACAGAGAGGCGAGAAGGCCAGCGGCGGGCCGCCGGACAACCAGCAGCTTTCCTTCGGTGTTATAGATGACGGCGCAGACGGACTGCCTGTGCGGAATGCGCGGCGCTTTGCGGGTGACGGGCAGAAGGTCCTGCATACCGGTCTTGTGCGCAAGACAAAGGTCCGTAACGGGACAGGCCGCGCAGGATGGATTTTGGGGTTTGCAGATCGTGGCTCCCAGATCCATCAGCGCCTGATTGAAGTCGCCGGGACATCCGGCGGGGACTAGCGATGCGGCAAGTTCAAACAGTTTCTTTTGCTCCCGCGCATCGTCCACAGGCTTTTGAACGGCAAACAGCCGGCTTAAAATCCGGCGGACATTGCCGTCTACCGCGGGAAGCGGCTTTCCATAAGCAATGCTTAAGACGGCTCCGGCCGAATAGGGGCCGATTCCCGGAAGTTTTCGAATGTTCTCAGGCGTATCGGGGATTCGGCCGTTAAACTCGGTCACAATCATCTTCGCCGCCGCATGCAGGTTGCGGGCGCGGCTGTAATAACCCAGATTTTCCCAGGCTTTCAAAACCTCCTCCTGCGGCGCACGGGCGAGCGCCTGAACGTCCGGGAAATCCTTAAGAAACCGGTGATAATAGGGAATGACGGTATCCACCTGCGTTTGCTGAAGCATGATTTCCGAAATCCAGATACGGTAGGGATCGGTCGTCTCCCGCCAGGGAAGAACTCTCCGGTTGATCCGATACCAGGCCGGAAGTTTGCGGCGCAGGATAGTCTTAATTTTGTCTGTATTCTGAATCATGCCCGGTTGTATATCCCAGAGACTTCATAATGACAATAGCTCCATAGGACCTGCTGTTCCATGCTGATTTTTCAACTTGACAGATATGCATTTATAGGACACGCTGAGAGCACACTCGGACATTCTAATCGTTGTTGCCTACATCGCTTTAGTTTTCTGATTAACTCATCAATAACAAAATCAAAGAGGAGCAAGTAAAAAAATGAAGAAAGAGGATTGTATTTTATTCAGTGGCGGTGCACAGGGAGCGGAAGCGGAATTCGGCGAAAGCGCCGAGCGACTGGGGATCGAGGAAGTAAACTTTACCTTTGAAGGACACAATGTTGTCCGTCATCGCGGTCTTCGGGTGCTCAACCATGAAGAACTGAAAAACGGCGATGTTTCGCTGGAATATGTTTCACGTCTGATGAACCGGCGCTATACGGACAACGCGATGTTCCGCAAAATTCTGCAAACCATCTGGTATCAGATCAACAGCGCGCGGGAAATTTTTATCGTCGGGGAAGTCCTGCCGGACAAAACCGTCAAGGGCGGCACCGGCTGGGGCGCGGAATTCAGCAAGCTTTGCAACAAGCCGCTGCATGTCTTCGATCAGAAGAAAAATACCTGGTCAACATGGAATAAAGTCGACTGGGTCGAACGAAAAAGCGGCGACGAACCGGTCATTACGCAAAATCATTTTGCCGGTGGAGGTACAAGATTTCTGGAGGAAAACGGCAGAAAAGCCATCCGGGAATTATTTCAGAAATCTTTCGCTAAATAGAGGTGTTTTTACTCCATCAGGCGGTTGAAATAACGTTGTTCAGCCGCCTGATGCCTGTCCTTCTATTTTTCCCGCAAACTCATCCTCCATTTGCAAACCGAAGTTCTTGACAGGGCGGCGGCTTTTGCTTACGCTAACGGCGAATATCATTCGCATAAGGAGGTGTTATGTCTGCTTCGTTGAAATTCCGGGAAGTGTATCAGCAGTCGATTTCTCAGCCTGACCTTTTCTGGGGCAAAGCCGCCGAAGCCATTCGGTGGACAAAGGCCTGGGATAAAGTGCTCGATGACAGTAACAAACCTTTTTACCGGTGGTTTGCAGGCGGCGAGCTCAATACCTGCTACAACGCCCTGGACTGGCAGGTTGAATCCGGCAGAAAAGATCAGCCCGCCGTCATTTACGACAGCCCCGTCACGGATACGGTGAAGAAAATAACCTACGGCGAACTTCTGGAGAAGGTCGCCGTTTTTGCAGGTGCCCTTTCGGCCATCGGTGTTGTCAAAGGCGACACGGTGATCATCTATATGCCGATGATTCCCGAAGCGCTGGTGGCCATGCTTTCCTGCGCGCGCATCGGCGCCGTGCATTCCGTCGTTTTCGGCGGATTTGCCCCCAACGAACTGGCTATCCGCATCGACGATGCAAAACCTAAAGTGATCGTTTCGGCATCCTGCGGCATTGAAGGAAAAAAAACGATTCCCTATAAACCCCTTCTGGATGAAGCCATCAGACTGGCCGCCCACAAACCTCAAAAATGCGTCATCTATCAGCGCCCGCAGATCAAAGCCGATCTCGTCTCCGGGCGTGATCTGGACTGGGAAGCTTTTGTCAAAGACGCCAAACCGGCAGCCTGCGTGCCGGTTGCCGCAACCGATCCGCTTTATATCCTTTATACGTCGGGGACCACCGGCAAACCCAAAGGCGTGATGCGGGACAACGGCGGACACGCCGTCGCGCTCAAATGGTCGATGAAACACATCTACGACGTGAAGCCGGGCGAAGTCTTCTGGGCCGCCTCCGACGTCGGCTGGGTTGTGGGCCATTCCTACATCGTTTACGCACCGCTGCTTAACGGCTGCACGACCATCATGTACGAAGGCAAGCCCGTAGGAACCCCCGATCCCGGCGCCTTCTGGCGGGTCATTTCCCAGCATAAAGTCTCCGTTTTGTTTACCGCGCCTACGGCGTTTCGCGCCATCAAGAAGGAAGACCCCCGCGGAGATTATCTGAAAAAATACGATATCGCCTGTCTGAGATATTTGTTTTTAGCCGGCGAGCGCCTCGATCCCGACACCTACCACTGGGCCTGCGACATGCTGAAAATTCCCGTCGTCGACCACTGGTGGCAGACGGAAACCGGCTGGCCCATTGCCGCCAACTGCATGGGCATTGAAAAGTTCCCGATTAAAGCCGGCTCTCCCACCAAACCGGTCCCCGGCTATAATGTTCAGATTCAGGATATGGACGGCAAAACCCTGCCCAACGGCGAGGAAGGCGCTGTCGTCATTGGGCTGCCCCTGCCTCCGGGATGTCTTCCCACACTGTGGCAGGATGATAAACGTTACCTCGAATATGTGACGGAACGGCCCGGTTACTATGTGACCGGGGACGGCGGCCGTTTTGACAAAGACGGCTACCTCTACATCATGGGCCGTATCGACGACGTCATCAATGTGGCGGGGCATCGGCTTTCCACGGGCGCTATGGAAGAGATTGTTTCCAGGCATCCGGATGTTGCCGAATGCGCCGTTCTGGGGGCCGACGACCAGCTCAAGGGACAGGTGCCGGTCGGGTTTGTCGTGCTGAAGGCCGGCGTTGACCGCAAGCCCGAAGATATCGTCGCCGACCTGGTGCGGATGGTGCGCAATGAACTGGGCGCGCTGGCCTGTTTCAAGGAAGCGGCTGTGGTCAAGGCTCTGCCCAAGACGCGATCGGGAAAGATTCTCCGCAGTACCATGCGCAAGATTGTCGACGGCAAAGACTATGTCGTTCCATCGACGATCGATGATCCGGCGGTGCTTGCCGCCATTGCCGAGTCGGCAAAGGAGATCGGGTACGGGAAGAAGTGAAAAGAAGGCTTTCAGACTGAAGGCTGAAGGCAGAAGGTTAAGATGAAAGGCCGGCTGGAAAGTCCAGCCGGCCTTTGAGTTTGGTTGATGTTTCTTTTTATTTGATCAGGTTGGCGATGCGGTTCCAGCGGACGCTCTTGTCTTCGGAATCCCACGACCAGTAAATGATGAAAGCCTTTCCTAGAACGTCTTTGAGGTCGACAAAACCCCAGAAACGGCCGTCCATGCTGTGGTCGCGGTTATCACCCATGACAAAGAGAGATCCCTTCGGAACGGTGATCGGGCCGAAATTATCCCGCGGCTGAACGTTCGCCGGGAAAATAACCGGGTCGGTATAGACGCCGGGGTCATTGGGCATGGGTTTGCCGTTGACCAGGAGTTGTTTATTTTTCATCTCGACGGTATCGCCGGCCGTTCCGATAACGCGCTTGATATAATCCAGCGACCGGTCGTGCGGATAAATGAAAACAATGACGTCGCCTTTTTTCGGTTCGGTGATCGGAATGATTGTTTTCCGGAAGAAGGGCAGTTTCACGCCGTAGATGAATTTGTTGACGAACAGGTGATCGCCGACGAGCATGGTCGGAATCATGGAGCCCGACGGAATTTTAAACGCCTGGACCACGAAAGAGATGATCAAGGCGGCGATGACCACCGCCAGGACGATGGATTCAATAAATTCACGAAATTTGGATTTTTCTTGTACAGGGGCGGATTTGCTTTTTTTCATAATAACCTCTTCATAAGGAGTGAATTCTTTATTTGCTCAGGCGACCCATCTCACAATGTCGTTGGCTGTTGCCAGAACGGTCAGGCCCAGGATGACGATCCATCCGGCAATGGACAAGCCCATGGAAATTTTCCTGATGGGCGGCAAAATTCGTTCCACCGCATACAATAACACCTTGCCGCCGTCAAGCACCGGCAAGGGCAGTAAGTTAAAAACCGCCAGATTCAAGCTCAGAATGCCGGCAAAATTGAACATCTGTAAATAGTTAACGCCGATAAAGGCGCCGCTTTCCCGGACAATGCCGATGATCCCCGTCAATTCACTGCCGGATGTGAAAAGCGTTGGAATCGACGCGGCGATAAGAGCCGCAAGCGAAAGAGTCTTCCGGATTCCCATAAGGAGAGCTGATAATACCGGAAGGTCGCGGCCGAGCATCTGGTAAGCGGACAGCATTAAGATGGCAAAAATGACGTTGAATAAGACACCGCCCAGCGCGAAAAAGATACGGCGATATGCCGGTATGGCATAGAATTCTTCCTCGCTTGTTAAAAGGGGTTCTATATACCCGCCCAGAGGAATCAAAGACAGGCGGTAATCCGTCCCGCTATGTGTAAACCCGATCAGTCTGGGGCCGAAACCGACTGAAAAAGTTTTCACCGGAATGGACATCATCCTGGCCGTTGCAAGGTGCCCCGCTTCATGAATTAAAATCGTCAGGCCGATAATCAAAAGCGCGTAAAAAAATATCATAGAGATCTCCGGTCTATTCCTTTGTTACATTTTCCTGCGGTAATAAAAAATCGCAAACATATACGTATAAATCGACGTCAGCGCAAAAACGAGGATAGGATACATGGCGTTGATGGTCGGGGAATAAATGTAAATGGCCGCAATGACCATCAGGCCGCATAAGGCCACCAGTTGCTGCAAGTTGGCGGCTTTAAGCTGAATGAGCTTCTCCCGTTCGTCAACGATGGTTCGCCGGTCGATGACGTAGAAAATAACATAGATCAATGCCGTGATGATCACGATTACACGCATGATTAATATCTCATCCATAGAAAACCCCTGATTCATTTCCGCGTAAATGCGCTTTCATAATGTTATTTGCCGTCAACAAGAAAAAAAATTTCTTCAACGCGAACCTGCAATAGTTGAGCGATACGCAACGCCAGTTCCACCGAAGGGATAAATCTGTTATTTTCAATAGAATTAATGGTCTGGCGCGAGCAGCCAACCTTTTCGGCTACTTCCGCCTGTGTTAAATTGCCGTGGGTCACTCGGGCGATTTTCAGCTTATTCTCAATCATGGGCTAGATGTAATGTATATTTGATAATATGTCAAGTATGTTTTACATTTTAACGAGATTCTACAGAATTGTCATTATCTGTCCGATAGAATAATGTGTGCGCAAATTGACCATCGAAAGCAGGTTGAACCGGCTTGAATAACGCCATGATAAAGTATCGGGAAAAGATTTTCAATGCGACATCTGCGATTGTGCTGATCTTCAATGCCGATGGAGCAATCATCTGGATGAATCGCGCCGGCCAGCGGTGCACCGGATACCGCTTTCATGATTTTTCCGGCAAGCCATTTCCTCCCTTTTTTTCAACGACAGGTCAGAAAAAAATCACCGATATCCTTCGCGCAGCTTTGTCCGGGTCCGAACCCGCCTCTTTTGATCTCCCTGTGAAGTGCGCAGACCAGTCCATCAAGAGAATCCGATGGAATGTTCTGGTTGTTGATGATGAGCAGGAACAATCGCCAAAGCAGGTTGTTCTTTGCGGATCGGAAATGGAAGGCGTCAGGATCGACTGTGTGGACTTCGAATTGACGTCGGAGCGCTATCGGCTGTTTTTTGAAAATGCGGGCATCGGCATGATGTATATTGATGGGGATACAAACATTATCCTGGTCAATAAAGAATTTGAAAAATTAATGGGTTATTCCAAGGCCGACGTGGAAGGCAAAATGCAGTGGCCTGTGATGGTTGCCTTTGCAGATGATTTAATGCGGATGAAAGATTATAACCGCCTGCGCGGAATGGATCCGGCTTTGGCGCCTGCGGCTTACAATACGAAACTCAGACGTCAAAACGGAGATATTCTTGACGTCATCGTTCGTGTCACCATCGTTCCGCAAACCACTTATCGCCTGGTTTCATTTCTGGATATGACTCAGGAACGCAGAGCCGATGAGGCCATTCGTGACAGCGAAGCCAGATACCGCTCGCTGGTCGACAACATTCAGGATGGATTATACCGCTGCGACTTGCAGGGCAATCTCGTCTTTTGCAATCCTTCCGCCGCCCGTCTGGTCGGATACGACCGGCCGGATCAGATCATCGGGAAAAATATCGTCAGCGATTTTTTCCACAGTCCGGCCCGGAGAGATGAGTTTTTAAAGCGTCTGAATGTCCGGGGCAGAGTCACGGATTACGAAGTGATGCTGAAACATACAAACGGATCGGCGGTAACCATATCGACGAGCAGCCATTATTTCTATGACCCGGAAGGCAATATTCTGGGTGTTGAGGGTCTGTTTACGGACATCACACAACGCAAGCAGGCCGAAGAAAAGTTTTTAAATATTTTCATGATGGCGCCGGACGGGATCTCCATCACACGCCTGAATGACGGATGCATTCTTGATGCGAACCTTGGATTTGAAAGTATTTCCGGATGGAAGCGGGAAGAGGTTATCGGGCGGACATCGCTGGAAATCAACTTCTGGGTCAATCCGGCGGACCGGGATTTTTTAGTTGGAGAACTTAAAGAAGGCCGTGATGTCCGGCAAAGAGAATTTAAGTTCCGGCATAAAGACGGAACTTCGCATGACGGCCTGTATTCCGCCCGCCTGTTGCAGATTGCCGGGGAAGATTGCATCATATTCGTCTCCCAGGATATTACGGAACGCAAAGAGACGGAAAGAGTGCTCCGGGAAAATGAAGAACGGTTGCAGGCGATTACCGGAAACATGCCGGGCGTCGTTTACCAGTTTTATGTCACCGACAGCGGTGAATACGGCATCAGTTATGCCAGCTTCCGCATGATGAATATATTCGGTCTGCCCAAAACGGCCGTCGGCTATTTTCCGCTGTTTCTGGAGCACATACACGATGCGGATCGCGACAGATTTCTGGACTCCATCCGCCAGGCTGTAAAAACGGTTTCGGTGTGGAATTTCGAAGGCCGTTTTATAAAACCTTCCGGTGAGTTGATGTGGTTTAAAGGGATGTCGACGCCCACGCGGCATGAGGATCGATTAATTTTTAACGGGATTTTGCTGGAGATTACGGATCAGAAGAAAGCGGAGGAAACGTCCCGGCAAACCGAAGAAAAATTTTATAAAGTTTTTGCCACGACGCCGGATTGCATCGCCATAACGCGCCTGGCGGATGGAATGATCGGCGATGTCAACATGGGATTCGAGGGAATCACGGGATGGCTCAGGGACGAAGTGATCGGCCGGATGACAAGGGATATCAACTTCTGGGTCGATCCGGCCGAGCGAAATCGAGTAGTGAGTGACCTGAAAAACGGCCAGGACGTCCGGGACCGCGAATTTCAATTCCGTCGTAAAGACGGGTCCTTGCGGGAAGGCATGTTTTCCGCAAGAACCATCCTGATTGCGGATGAATTACATGTCATCTTTGTCATGCAGGACATCACCGAACGCAAAAAAACAGAGAAGACACTGAAAGATAATGAAGAGCGGCTGCGTGGCATCGCCAGGAATATTCCGGGCCTCGTTTTTCAGTTTTATGTCACGGAAAATGACCAGTACCAACTTGTATATGTCAGCGAACGCTTCTCGGCATTCTTCGGGATACCCTTAAACCAGGACACTTTTTTTACGGACTTTCTTGCGTGCGTTCATCCGGACGATCAGGAACGGTTTGTTCAAAGGATTCGGGCATCCGTCCATTCGGAAACGCAATGGGACGTTGAGGGCCGGTTCATCAAGCCGTCGGGAGAAATCATCTGGTTTCATAATCTCGCGACGCCGACCCGTTCTGGAGAAAAACTGCTTTTTAACGGGATAACGCTTGACGTTACCGAGCGCAAGAGAATGGAGGAGATGTCCCGCCAGTCGGAAGAAAAATTTTATAAAGTCTTCACCACAACGCCGGATTGCATCGCCATAACGAGGGTGAACGACGAAAAAATCATGGAAGTCAACCTCGGTTTTGAGGAAGTTACAGGCTGGACGCGCGAAGAGGTCCTGGGCCGGACGTCTTCGGACATTCCTCTATGGCTCGATCTTGTGGAGCGCAGCCGGATGATTGCGGAAGTGAAAGCCGGACGGGATGTGCTGCATCGCGAAGCAATGTTCCGGCGTAAGGATGGTTCGCTCATCAATGTGATTTATTCAGCCCGCGCAATCCAAATCGACGGAGAATTGAGCATTATCTTCGTTTTGCACGACATTACCGAACAAAGGCGTCTGGAGGAGGAACGTCAGAAACTCGAAGAGCAACTGTTTCAGTCGCAGAAGATGGACGCCATCGGGCAACTGGCCAGCGGCGTGGCGCATGATTTCAACAACATCCTCACCGGCATTCAGGGCAATGCGTCGCTGATCATGATGGATTACAACGCGGATCACCTTCATTATCAGCGGTTAAGCCGGATTGAAGAAAATGTGAAACGCGGCGCCAAGCTGACCAAGCAGTTGCTGGGTTTTGCCCGTGGCGGAAAGTACGAAATTCGGACGCTGGACGTAAACGACCTGGTCCGCAAAAATGCCCAGCTCTTTACGGAAACCAAGAAAGAAATAGAAGCGGACTTTGAACTGCAGGACAATGTCCGCCCGGTGGAAGCGGATGCCGGGCAGATCGATCAGGTGCTGCTCAATATTTATATCAACGCCGGTCATGCCATGCCCGGCGGAGGAAATCTCAATATCCGGACGGCGAATGTGACACTGCCGGAAAAAGACGCGCAGGCCTTTGAAGTACCGCCCGGAGACTATGTGCGGATTTCCATATCGGATACGGGAACGGGCATGGATCAGGCGACGCTCAAGCGGATATTTGAACCTTTCTTTACCACAAAAGCCAAACAGGGCGGAACGGGGCTGGGGCTGGCTTCGGCCTACGGCATCATTCGCAATCACGGCGGCGCTATCACCGTGCAAAGCGAACCGGGATGCGGCGCGACATTCATCATCTATCTTCCTGTGTCAGGTAAAGAGGTTGATGGAGAGAGCCACAATAGCTTCGGTAACCTTGTTTCCGGCAGCGGTGTGATTTTACTTGTGGATGATGAACCTCTGATTCTCGATTCCGCCTCGGAAATGCTGAAAATGCTGGGCTATACCGTGTATCCGGCCCCGACCGGACAGGAAGCTCTGTCCATTTATATGGAAAAGCAAAATCTGATTGATCTGGTTATTCTGGACATGATTCTTCCCGGCATGAACGGCGCACAGATCCTGAAGATGCTCAAAGACATCAATCCCGGGGTCCGCGTTATTCTCTCCAGCGGCTACAGCATGCAGGGCGATGCACGCAACGTCATGGATATGGGATGCGCCGGATTTATACAGAAGCCCTACAGTTTTGCAGACCTTTCTGCTCTGGTGAATAAAACGATCCGTCCTTCCCGAAAAAACGGAAATTAACCAAATTGTTTACCAGCGTTCCAGAATTTCCTTCGTCAGTTCCGAGCGGATGGCCTGGTCCAGATAGACGCTTCCGAAAAGGCGGCTTCCGGCCATCTTGGCGTTGAGGACGGAAAGCCCGTTGGAGCGTTCGTCCAGCCACGGAACATCAATCTGGTCATAGGAAAAATCGCCGGTAAAGACCATCTTTGTGCCCTCGCCGCCGCGCGTCGCAATGGCTTTGACATGCGAAGGCGGGAGGTTCTGAATTTCGTCGACGATCACGAAACATTTCTGAATAGAGCGGCCCCGGATTTTATCGAGGTCCATCATTTCAATTTTCCCGTTGGCCAGCCATTCGTTGATTTTCTCTTTCATCTTTTCATCAACCAGTTCCTTGATCGCGTTGATGTTGTCGTAGATCGGGTGCATCCAGGGTTTCATCTTGGCGTCGATATCGCCGGGCGAATAGCCCAGACGGTCCTTGTTGCCCAGTTGAATCGTTGCGCGGCTGACCAGAATCTGCCGGTAGTGAGAGGCCTGCTCGAAAGCCGCCAGAAGCGCCAGAAAGGTTTTAGCCGTTCCCGCCTTGCCGGTGAGCGCCACCAGCGGCACCGATGCGTCGCGCAGGAGATCCATGGCGATGAACTGTCCCCAGTTGGTCTCTCCGTTATTGGAGCGCGGCCGCACACCCAGAAGATGGATGTCTTTTTCGATAATGCGAAAGTAATCCCCCTTGCGGACGGCGGCAAACGCCGGCCCCCAGACGCCGTCGAGATCGCAATAGCAGACAATGCCTTCATTGATCCGGATTTTGCCGAGTTGCGCGGCCAGTTTGGGTTCGGGCGGCTTCAGGGGAAAGGTTTTATCGGCAATCCAGGCGCGTTGAAGATTGACGGTTTCGCGCGGCGTATGCTGCTGCTTGGTCTGAGGTTGGTCCATCTTGACGGACTGGACGTCCAGCCCGAAATTCAGGGCGAGCGTTTCCAGCGCCGCATCCTGTGTAACGAGGATGACTTTTTCGTGGCGCAGTTTGCGTTTGGCGTTGAGCGCCGTAGCGATGATGCAATGATCGTTTTTGTCAGGTGTCAGGTCGGCCTCTTTGGCCAGAGTAAAATCATAATGAAAGAAGCGGACGGAATGATCTTTCGTCCGGAAAAGATTGCGGACATTGCGGATAACACTGCGGGCGATATCCGCTTTAAAATCGTTGCCTGTTTTGTGAGAATCGAGTTCCTCCCATGTTGCGTAGGGAATCAGGACGCAATTCCTTCCTCCCTGACGCAGTTTTTCAAATACATCCATGCCATATTCCAGAGCGCTGGTGTCCACCACAAAATATTTCTCCGGACCCTTTCCCGACGATTTACCCGTTTCACTTACGACCGCTTCCGCCTTCCCCTTTTTGCCACTTGTCATGAGTTCGCTCCTCGGTTTACGTGTTTGAAGTTGTGGGATGGATGTTTTTGTTTCGTGTGCACCTCCTTGGCAAGTTTTGTTGAAATCATTCTACCAAATCCGGGAAAAGAAAAAAAGGATTAAAGGCTGAACGCTGAAGGCTGAAGGCTGAAGGTTATTTTGAGGGGCGCATTGCGCCCGTTTCATCTTGATCTTCGGTCTTCAGCCCTCAGCCTTCAGTCCTCAGCCTTCAGTCTTCAGCCTGTTTTTTAAATCCTAATGAATATCCTGCACCGATAAAGAATATAACCGATGATCCAGAAGAGAGCGATATGCGCGACGGCGAATAGAAGCGAGCCGTTCATGTTGCCGGCGATCGGAACAAAAATATTCTGATACAGCCAGGCGCTTCCGTTTATAGCGCCGCCGGTTCCGTCCGGAATGTGGATCAGCAGGCGCAGTGTTTTGCCCCAGAGCACCGAGAGAATAAAAAGAAAGAGGGGATTGACTCCGAAGATTGAAAAAATCGGAGTCCATTTCTTGTATCCTTTTATATCAATGATGTAAATCAGCACAGCAAAAAGCAGGGTGGCAAGCCCCGCCGTGTATAAAACGTAGGAACTTGTCCACAAAGGCTTGTTTAAAGGAAAGACCATCCCCCAGAGATATCCGGCTGCTGTGAAGGCTGCGCCAAACCCGGCCAGTTTGAGCACGATTCGATTCATCTGCGACTTCTGAATCATCATTGCCATAAGATAACCGATGATGACCGTCACCGCCGCGGGCAGAGAACTCAAAATGCCCTCCGGATCAAAAGGGATTCCAAAACCATGATACAGATGATTTTCGCCAAAAACGGCGCGGTCCAGGACGCCGACGGCATTTCCCGAAAGACTGTACGGCTCCGCGCCTCCACAGAAATAAAGGATGGCCCAGTAGGACAGTAAAATAATTGCGGCGATGCCGGGCAGCCACTTGCGCCTTGTGCTCAGGATAATGAAGGCGGCCAGTCCGTAGGACAGGGCGATTCTTTGCAGCACGCCTGGAATGCGCAGGTGCGAATAATCGGTTATCCACTGCGGGTAGGAGTTGATAAAAAGTCCCAGGGCGAAAATGAGAAGCGTTCTGTGTCCAACCCACCAGAACGATTCCCCGCGACGTTTATTGGAATATTTGGCAAATGAAAAAAAAGTGGAGACGCCCGCAACGAAAAGAAAAAAAGGAAAGACAAGATCCGTCAGTGTGCAGCCATGCCACTCGGCATGCTTCAGGGGGGCATAGACATATTTCCAACTACCCGGCGTGTTGACCAGAATCATGAGCGCAATGGTCATGCCCCGCAACACGTCAAGCGCCAGGTACCGGCCGGAGCTCACCCCTTCATCATTTGCCCGTCCTGTCATTTAGTCAAATTGATTTTGGTAAACGCTGCCTTACCGTCAATGTAGGCGCATTCCAGGAGGATATCCGCATACTTTGCTTCCGGATCGACATTCTCAAAAGTGTGAGCCATCTGCCGGGATTCGCCGGGGTGAATATCGGCCCACAGCGATGAACGTTCCTCTCCGAAAGTTGCATAGCCTGTTGAGTTATATTGCCGGCCCTTGTTATCGGTCAGGATGGAGGTGCATCTTGCCAGGCGTTTTTGTTTTTGCAATGAATTGGCTGCGGTTATGGTACAGACGACTTGCCGCCCCGATTGTCTGCATTCTTTAACCTCAAAAGTAAAATGTTCGACCTGCGTTTTGCTCACCGTCTGCGTAATAGCGGGAATGGGTTTAACGGCCTGAGCGGCTTGAGCGGGCTGGGCAGGCTGAACGGACGGGACTGGAGGAACAGGTGCGACCTTCGGAACAACGCCTGCAGCCTGTTTTTCAGTGGATCCTTCAGCTACTTTCACGCCCGGCTCCATTTTGTTTGTTAAAAGCGTATCGATGGCTTTTGTTCTGGTAATATCGCCTCTGGCCGACCCGATGACCCTGGCTGTGTCCGTTGCGATGATCTTGCAGGAGATTCGGAGAATATCTCCCAGCGGTGTAATGACGCCTGTAATCAGCAGATCAACCTCCGCAGCCCGGCCAATCTGTTTAATTGAGGCGGGGTCCAGGACGGCGGGCAGAGAAAACTGACGCGCTTTTAAAGCGCCTTTAAAGAGGGTTCGGTCGACCACCTGAAATTTGGTTGCCTTATTTTGAAGATCCGCCGAAAGCTCTTCGGCGATAAATCTGCCCAGTTCACTAACATTGCCCTGCAGATTTGTAAAATCAACAACCGCGGCGGATTTCTTGCCGGAAGCGTTGATCTTTTCGGTAATGTTTTTTGAAATGGAACTTATCTGAGTGTCGTATGATTCGGCAAAAACCGCCGACGCGTTCAGGATCAGCATCAACACTGTCACTGTCAAGAATAAAGATTTTCGCATGGGAACCTCCTAGAAATCAGTCATCTCCCTGCGGGAGAATTCTTTCATAAACGGCGGGAAAGGATACAAATTTAGTTTCGAATAGTCAATGCAATTCCGCTTTTCAGTAGATGCCCATGGCGCAGCCGCCGGCAAGCGTTGCGCCCAGTTCGCGGCATTGTTCCAGAATATCTTCGGTGACGTTTCCCTTGGCGATGACGGGATGAAAAACGGTTTTGAATTTGTAGCCCAGCGCGATGCGTTCAATGGCCCGCAGCGCTCCGGTCCCGTCGTTGCCGGCGCTGATGAAAACGACGAAGGGTTTGCGGAAAACTTTCTCCTGAGCCTCTCCGTAAGTCCGGTCGAAGAAGTCCTTGATCATGCCGGACATGTAGCCGAAGTTTTCCGGCGTGCCCACGCCGAGGCCGTTGCAGGTCAGCAGATCTTCAAGCGTAGCATCGGCGGCTTCTTTTAAAACAACTTCGACATCGTCGATTGATTTTGCGCCTTCGCAGACGGCATTCGCCATTTGTTTGGTGTGTCCGGTTTGTGAATGATAGACGATGAGTATTTTGGTCATATATTTAATGTAGGGAACGGTTTTAAACCGTTCCCTACGGCTCTAGCCCCTTGCCTATAGCCTCTTCTAAGGCATTTTGTTGATGATGCCTAAAAATCCGTCCGGTTTGAGCGCTGCGCCGCCGACGAGCGCGCCGTCGATGTCGGCCATAGCGATCAGTTCCGCGATGTTGTCTTTCGTGACGCTTCCACCGTAGAGAATCCGGATGCTCTGCGCGACCGCGGCGTACAATTCCGAAAGAATCCCACGGATAAAAGCGTGGACTTCCTGCGCCTGCTCGGAGGTGGCGACTTTGCCGGTGCCGATGGCCCAGACCGGTTCATAGGCGATGACCACGTCATCGATTTTATCAATGCCGGCCAGCGCGCCGCGCACCTGACGGTTAACGACGGACTGTGTGACGCCCTGAACTCTTTCTTCGTCCGTTTCACCCACGCAGACAATCGGTTTCAATCCCGAAGCCAGCGCTTTTCTGACTTTCAAATTCACACCTCCATCGGTTTCGCCGAAATACTTGCGGCGCTCCGAATGGCCGACAATGACATAGGCGCAGCCAACGTCTTTGAGCATCAAGGGAGAGATTTCCCCGGTGAAGGCGCCTTTGTCTTCGCAATACATGTTTTGGGCGGCAAGCGCCACTTGCGATCCTTGAAGGGCTTCTGCAACAGCGGCCAGCGCCGTAAACGGCGGAGCCACCACGACTTCGCCGTTTGCGGGATTTGTTGCCCCTTCTTTAATCGCCCGGGCCAGCGCGACGGATTCGCTAAGCGTGTTGTGCATCTTCCAGTTGCCGGCGACGATCCATTTTTTCATGAAGTTCCTCCCATATTAACCGAGCGCCGCAACGGCGGGCAGGGTTTTGCCTTCCAGCAGTTCCAGAAACGCGCCGCCGCCGGTGGAGATGTAGGAAATCTTGTCGCTCTTGCCTGTTTTATGAATGGCCGTGTCGGTGTCACCGCCGCCCACGATGGTCAAAGCGCCGGAGTTTACCGCGGCATCCACCAGCGTGAAAGTGCCCCTGGAGAAGGGCGCCAGTTCAAACATGCCCAGCGGTCCGTTCCAGACGATAGTCTTGGCGGATTTGACGGCTTCGGAAAATGCGGCGATGGTCGCGGGTCCGATGTCGAGACCCATCCATTCATCGGGAATATTTTTGGCGTCCACCACTTTGGTTTCGGCGTCGGCCGCTGCAGTCTGCGCGATCACGGCGTCCACGGGCAGGAGGAACTGCACGTTTTTGGCTTTGGCTTTATCCAGAATCTTCTTGGCCAGATCCAGCATGTCCGTTTCACAAAGCGATTTGCCGATGTTGCCGCCCTGGGCTTTGAGGAAGGTAAAGGCCATGCCGCCGCCGACGATGATCTTGTCCACTTTGTCGATCAGGTTTTCCAGAACGGCGATCTTGTCGGAGACTTTGGCGCCGCCGGAGATGGCGACCAGCGGCCGCACGGGATTGCCCATGGCTTTGTTGAAATATTCAATTTCGTTTTTCAGCAGAAATCCCGCCGCGCAGACGGGAACAAATTTGGTGATTGCGGTGTTGGAAGCCGCCGCGCGGTGTGATACGGCAAACGCATCGTTTACATAGACGTCGCAGAGTTTGGCCAGTTCCTGCGCAAACGCGTCATCGTTTTTGTCTTCGCCGGCGTGGAAGCGCAGGTTTTCCAGCAGAATCACGTCGCCCGCTTTCATGGCGGCCACGGCCTCAAGAACTTCTTCACCGATGCAGTCGTCGATGAAGGGGACATCCGTTTTCAAAAGCGCTGAAAAGATCGGCGCGACGGGTTTAAGCGAATATTCTTCAACTCTTTTTCCCTTGGGACGTCCGAGATGGGAGGCCACGATGACTCTGGCGCCCTTTTCGCGAATGTAATTCACGGTGGCCAGACTCGCCCGAACGCGTGTATCGTCGGTCACTTTGCCCGATTTATCCATCGGCACATTGAAATCGACGCGCACAAATACTCTCTTTCCACTCACATCAATCTGGTCTAAATACTTCATATACACGGCTCCTTATTTCGATTATTTCATGATGAATGACAACAGCTCGAGCATCCGGTTGGAAAAGCCCCATTCGTTATCGTACCATGAAAGTATTTTAACCATATGACCGCCGATGACGGTTGTATTGGGCAGATCCACAATCGACGAATGCGGATTGCCGCTGAAATCCTTGGAGACAAGTTCTTCTTCCGAGCACATCAAAATGCCCTTCATCGCCTGCGCGGCATATTCCTTGAGCTTGGCGTTGACTTCCTGCTTATTGGTTTCGCGCGAAAGCGTGGCGACAAAATCGACCAGTGAAACGTTGGGTGTCGGCACGCGAATCGCCAGACCGTCGAGTTTGCCTTTCATTTCCGGCATAACTTCCGCAATGGCGCGGGCCGCGCCGGTGGTTGTCGGGATCATCGAAAGCGCGGACGCCCGGGCCCGGCGCAAATCCTTGTGCGGTTCGTCGAGCACCACCTGGTCGTTGGTGAAAGCATGGATCGTCGTCATTAATCCGTATTCCACGCCGAATTCCTCGTGGAGGATTTTGACAATCGGCGCCAGACAATTGGTGGTGCAGGAGCCCATGGAGATGATGGAATGCTTGGAACGGTCATAGTCCTGAGCGTTCACGCCGAAAACGACGGTCACATCCGGACTTTTGGCGGGCGCGGAGATGACGACTTTTTTGGCGCCGGCTTTGAGATGCTTTTGAGCCCCGTCGCGGTCGGTAAACTTGCCGGTGCTTTCCAGAACGACGTCCACGCCCAGATCATGCCAGGGAAGGGTCTCCGGATCCCGGCTGGAAAAGGTCTTGATTTCCCTGCCGTCCACGATAATGGAATGCGGCGTGGATTTTACATCCGCTTGAAGTGTTCCGTGGACGGAGTCATACTTCAGCAGATGCGCGAGTGTTTTAGGATCGGTCAAATCATTGATCGCTATAAATTCAACGTCCTTTTTATTCAACCCGGCTCGTAAAACGAGGCGGCCTATGCGACCGAAGCCGTTAATGGCTGCTTTGACGGACATAATTTTCTCCTTTCACTGTTTTGCTTTTGCGGAAATTAAACTATTGATGTGTCGTTATCCTCAACAAAAGCAACATGGTATGAATAACTGACGTGCAAAGATTAAACAAAAGACAGGGGGATGTCAACCCTTTTCCCCCGCCGCTCTCCGGTGAGGAGACGGTTTATCAATGAATTGAATAGCTTGAAGTTAAAGGACGAATTTGCTAGAAAAAGACCGAAGGCTTAAGGCTGAAGGCCGAAGGACATTGATGGAAGTGCTTCGCACCGCCCATTAAACCTTCAGTCTTCAGCCTGAAAGACTAAAGGATTTCCAATGAGTGATGAGAAGCTTTACATTGTTTTAATGGGACTGCCCGCCCGCGGCAAATCAACGCTGGCCGTGCGGCTGCGCGAATCTTTCCGCAAGGATAACATCGCCACGCGCCTGTTTAACAACGGCAACCTGAGAAGGCGATACCGCCCCGCCGAAGAGACGTCGTCCGCCGAGTTTTATTCGCCTGCCAATCCGGCCGCGTTGGAACTTCGGAACAAGTTTGCCCGCATGAACATGGAGCGGGCCAAAGCCTATCTGCGCAATTCAGGACAGGTCGCCATTCTGGATGCGGCGAATGTGAGAAGGGACCGCCGGGAAATGATCGAAGAGCATCTCGACGATCATCCGCTGCTTTATATCGAGTGCGTCAATGACGACGAGGATATTCTCGCCTGGAGCATTCTGGATAAGATCCGGCTTTCGGAATTTCAAAAAATGAGTCCCGAGACGGCGGAGGCCGAGTTCTTGAAACGCATCGATTACTACAAAGTGATATACACGCCGCTGATGGCCGAGCGCAATTACATCCGGCTGGAATCCCTTCAAAACAGAATTATCGGAGAAAAGCATACCGATGCCATTCCTCTTTATGCGCGGATTCGCGATTATCTGGTGACGGATGAAGTCAAGAATCTGTTTCTGGTCCGCCATGCGCAGACGGACTATAATCTGGAAGACCGCATCGGCGGAGATCCGGATCTTACGCCCAAAGGCGCCGGACAGGCCAAAGCTCTGGGCCACTTTTTTGCGGGGCGCAAAATTTCTTATATCTTCACCAGTATGAAACTGCGGACCCGGAAGACGGCGGAAGCCATTGCCGAGTTACAGAAAAATTGCCGTATCATCGCCCTCAAAGAATTTGACGAGATCAACGCGGGCGTCTGCGAAGGCATGACCTATGCGGAAATCGAGCGGCAAATGCCGGAAGTCTTCCGCCTGAGAGAGGCGAATAAATACGACTATGCCTATCCGGAAGGCGAAAGTTATGCAAAAATGAGAGCCCGTATAGAAGACGGCATCAAAAAATCGTTTTTTCTCAACCGCAGCTCGGACAATATTCTGATCGTCGGCCACCAGGCGGTCAACCGGATGATCCTGTCGCATTTCCTGTATCGCCGGAAAGAGGACGTTCCTTACATTTACGTCCCGCAGGACCGTTTCTATCACATTGTCTCCACGCAGAACAAAAAACTGCTGGAACTCAAACGATACGATTAGTTTTAGAAGGAGGAACCATGAGCGAAATTCAGTCCAATCCCGAGGAATTCAAAAAACTTGCCAAAAATATCAACGATGGGCCGGTGGTGATGCTCAATCTGCTGAAGTTTAAAGGCGCCGGCGGTCAGGCCTCTTATGCGCGCTATACACAAGAAGCGGGGAAATTTGTGGAAGGCGTCGGCGGCAAGGTCCTGTATCTGGGCAAGGCCGGCGAACTGCTCAACGGGTCGGAGCGCTGGGACATGGTCATGCTGGTGCAGTATCCTTCCAGGAAGGCTTTTTTAACCATGGCCAACAATCCCGAATATCTGAAAATCCATCGGTTCCGCGAAGAAGGGCTGGAGCGGGCGGTGCTTTATGCGACGGACCCGATAAAGTTCAGAGAGATAGTTCAGGAGACCGAAGCCTGAAGTAAGAAGGTGCAAGGATCAAGGTGTAAGGTCCAAGGTGAAAATTGAGGGACGAAAACCAAAGTGTATAGAACTGAACGGCGGCTGCAAGGCGGCCGTCAAAATAACCTTGATCCTTTAACCTTGGACCTTGAACCTTGAACCTTTTTCCCCTTGCGCTCGGGTGTCATTACTCATATACTTGCCCGCAAAAATGAAACGGGAACCGGGAATTCTTTTAGGAGGTAAGGGGGTATGAAAAAAGGACTGATTCTGTTTACGGCGGTCTTCTTCTGTCTGTCTTTTGCGGTGACGGGGTGGGCGGCCGATGCGTCGATTACTGGCGTCTGGTCGATGCCGATTCTCAAGGGCAAGGACAAAGGCAAAGAAAGATTGCAGGTGGAGATCTTTGAAAAAAGCGGCGCTTATTATGGTAAAATCGTCAAACTTGCTCCGGGGGTTCCCGCCGACGCGCTCTGCACAAAATGCAAGAAAGACAGAAAAGATAAACCGCTCATGGGCATGCTGGTTTTGTGGGATTTGAAAAAAGAGGCGGGGCGGTATGTTGAGGGCGCGGTTTACGACGTTGATGAGGGCAAAGATTACAGATGCACGGCAACAGTCGTCTCGCAGGATAAGTTGAAAATTACAGCCTGCATCCTGTCTCTCATTTGCGAAAGTCATTACTGGACAAGGGTAAAATAAAAAAAGTATAAGCAGGTAAAGAGACGGTAGGCTATCTGGAGGGGGAGAACAATTGATATCCGTTCTCCGATGGGTTCGAAACGATGCTTTTTTACAATTTTAAGGAGGTAATGGATGAACCGGTTATTGTCATGGAAAAGTTTTGGAATCGTTTTTGGATGCGCTATTATTGCTTTTACGGTGATGGCGGGATCCGTCAATGCCGCTTCCGTCGGTCAGGAATTGTCCAATCCGCAGATCAGAGACGCTGATGATAATCCTGCAACGATCCCCGATTTCGGTACACACGTGATTACGTTAACCTATGCCGATTCAAGTGTTTCGGATTTAGGGGACCCGATCAATGATGCCGTTAAAGCCAAAAAATACAGCAAGGATGTATATCGAGGATTGGGCATTGCCAATATGAAGGACTCCACGGCTCCCAATTTTGTTATTCGGAAAATCGTCAAAGGAAAAATCGAAAAATATAAGAGCACCATTCTGACGGATGCTGATCTCACGCTGGCCAAAGCCTGGGGACTCGGCAATTGTAAAGGCAAGTCCGTGTACGTGGTGATCGGCAAAGACAAAAAGCTTAAATACATCCGCTATACCGACAAAAACAATCCCTGGACCAAAGCGGATATCGATGCGGTTTTGAAAATGCTGGATGAGATGATTTTAAAGAAGTAAAGTGAAAGAGGCTGAATATTTAAAGCTCTCAGGCATTCTTCGTGATGTCTGAGGGCTTTTTTGTTCTTGGTTGTGCTTTTATTTCTTTGGAAAATATTTGACCTTACTTATATCTTTAAAATCCACATCCTGAGTCCATATAGTGGCTTTAAATGCTTGAGCAGTTGCCAGAATAATGCTGTCTGCCATTGGAAGCTGATACTCGAGGCTCAGCCTTGCTGCGGATAGCGCCAATGACGCATTAAAATCTATTATTTCCCCTTTTTGCATGGCCACAACAGCCTGCAATGCTTCATTTTCACTGGATTCTCTCAGGATGGAGCAACTAGGGGACGCTGTTAACTTATTAACTTTATGGCAATTTGAACAAGTTGTCTTCGGCAATCTGCTTGCCGCGGACAACGGATTTACTGATTGCCGGAAGGGATATCCCCAGTCTCCGGCTTAAACTGGACATGGGAACGCCCAGCTCCCGAACTGCCCAATAACATAAAAGGCTCCGGGCGTTCACGATGTGCTGCTGTTTGCCGACCGCCCAGACATCATCAACCGCAAGCCCCATTAACCGAGAAACGTGTGAAGCGATTTTATCCACGTCCATCCCTTTAGACTTCAGCTTTTGAATCTTTGTCAGGCTCTCCTTGGTCTTGTCCAAAACCTCGCTTACAAAATCACTGTCACCCAGTATCCGTTCATCACTTCGCTGGTATTGCCCTGTCTCCCTCTTCTGCTTCAAACCTTCCCATCCGCCTGCGCTCCGGATCAAGCCGCCGCCCGTGAGATCTTTTCTTCGCCCCTGCTCGATTCCCTGTTCCACAAACTGCCTGTACATACGTCGGGCAATAGCCGGTTTACTGCCAAATAGCTTGAGGATTTCGTCTGTTTCCTGCCAGGATTTTCTACATCCGCCCATCAGCACGCCGTGACCCGAATAGGGATAGGTTTCCAATTCCTGAATGCTCTTTACCAATCCGGCCCGCAGCGGATTGAGATGAATGTAGCGGACGAGTTCCAGAAGGTAGGAATCTTCCTGGCAGAGAATGGATTTAAAACGGTTCTGAAACAGATGGCCGTGGCGGCGTCGGCTGCGGTTAAACCAGATGGCATATCCCGTCAGCAGGCGTCTCATAACAGTCGAAACAGGAACATCCCCGGTGCGCAGAAGCAGATGAAAGTGATTGGGCATCAAGGACCAGGCAAAGCAGGGGGTCCCGGTATTCAGAAGAATTTCACCCATCCGGTGAAGAAAGTTATCCCGATCGGCATCCCTGTCGAATATCTTCCTGCGCTCGATCCCGCGAACCATAATATGGTGTACGGCGCCGACGGCATCTATACGTGATCCTCTAGGCATGTGCTTCCCTAACCTCTTTCCCAGGTAGAGTCAAGGAATAAGTTTATAAGTTAACAGCGTCCCTTTGTTCCACCTGACTGGAAATCCGCATCATAGCCTGCCTCTGATTCAATGTTTGTATGAGTGTGTCTCTTTTCGTGGCGCGAACAGGCTCGTTGTCACTGTACGGAGGTCAAGGCGCTGGAAAAAATATCTCCGTACTGGTGCGATCACCAGAATCTGAAGATCCTCCTACAACGAGCACCAGTTCGTTGTACTGCAATGTCGCTGTATGATTGACTCGGGAGTAGCTCATATGACCGGTTTGAGTCCATTTACCGGTAGCAGGATTGTATAACTCTGCGCTGTCAAGATAGATTGCAGAACCATGATGTCCCCCTGCAACGATCACTCTCCCGTCTGGCATCAACGTTGCCGTGTGCATTCCGCGTGATGAAACCAAAGAGCCGGTCTGAGTCCATTTGCCGGTAGCAGGATCATAGATTTCTGCGCTGGATGTAGTATTGGCTAGTACACCAATGCCTCCAATTCCTCCTGTTTCTCCTCCTGCAACGAGCACCCTCCCGTCTTGCAGCAACGTTGCCGTGTGAAAATTGCGCTCGTAAGTCAATGAACCGGTCTCGGTCCATTTGCCGGTAGCTGGGTCATAAATCTCGG
The DNA here is from genome assembly GCA_963682105.1 of Smithellaceae bacterium. Lineage (GTDB taxonomy): Bacteria > Desulfobacterota > Syntrophia > Syntrophales > Smithellaceae > UBA8904. The sequence goes on along the minus strand of OY821638.1, from coordinate 2,269,499 downwards.
CGCTGCCAAGAGGAGAATTGCTAAGCAGCCCCCCTGCAACGATCACCTTCCCGTCTTGCAGCAACGTTGCCGTGTGATTATAGCGTTTGTGGTTCAAAGAGCCGGTTTGGGTCCATCTGCCGGTAACAGGATCGTAGATCTCGGCGCTGGCATTCGTGCTTATTTGATCCCTTCCTCCGGCAACAAGCACCCTCCCGTCTTGCAGTAATGTTGCCGTGTGATCACAGCGATCGTACTTCAAAGAACCGGTTTCCGTCCATTTGCCGGTTTCAGGATCCCAGAGCTCTGCACTGGCACGTGTGCCCACAATCAACCAGGACTGATACACACCACCTGTAACGAGCACTTTCCCGTTTTGCAGTAACGTTGCTGTGTGTTCACTGCGCTCGTAATTCAAAGAACCGGTTTGGGTCCATATACCGGTATTAAGATCTTTGAGCTCTGCGCTGCCGCGTATTACGGAACTGAAAACGGAGCCATACTCTCCCCCTACAACGAGCACTCCCGTCCCGTATGGCAGCGACGTTGCCGTGTGTTTACTGCGCTTGTAAATCAAAGAAGAACTCAAGATCCATTTATTTTCGTAGGGTCCTGAATTCGGTGCCGCCAACGCAAAATCAACTGCTCCAACATCGGCGCCGATGACCTCAAAACTGTTGTCCAGAGGGGCAAAGGTGGTGTTCACTTGCGAGGGGGTTACCCGGTATTCTCCGGCGGGGACCGTGAAACGGTAGTTGCCTCCGGCATCCGTGGTGGCAGTCAGGGTCTGGTCGCCCTCCAGGGCAACGGTGACACCGGCCATGCCGGTATTCGACTGAGAAACCTTGCCGGAAATGGTGTAGAGCGCCGTTAGCGTGGCGGTGTAGGTAGCCGGATTGGCAGGGTCAGAGGGGTTTACTTCAACCACACTGGTATGGATGGCTTTTGCATCGTCACTAACAAGCGCCGTGTAGGTAAGGGTATGATTGCCGCCGGAGGTGGTGACACAGACCAGCTTGCCGTCGCTGACACTCCAGGTGCCGCTGAAGGTTGACGCACCAATCGTTGTGCTCCAGGTGCCGTCGGCATTGCATACGAGTGTTCCTGTGGAGCCCGTAGAGCTTGCATACGCAAACGTTTTGCCGGACACCTGCCCGGGGGTAAAGGTTGCTGTGAAAACAGCAGTGCCGGTCACCGGGTTATCGGGGGCAGCGGGGTTTACTTCGACGAAGCTGGTAGTCATGCTGTTTGACGTTGTTTCGAGCAGGGTATAGGTAATCGTGTGATTGCCGCCGGCAGTGGTCACGCAGACAAGCTTGCCGTTGCTGATACCCCAGGTCCCGCTGAAGGTGGATGAAGCAATGGTTGTGCTCCAGGTGCCGTTGGCATTGAATACGAGGGTTCCCGTGGAGCCGGCGCTGGAATAGGCAAACGTCTTGCCGGATACCTGTCCGGCGGTAAAGGTTCCTGTCGGCGTGCTGTCACTTCCTCCTCCACAGCCCGCCAGCAACAGTACCGCAAAGCTCAACAGCACAAAGATCAAGCGACTGAACTGCGACATTCTTTTCATGGTAGTTCTCCTTTCAGTAAGCATAAGTGTTACTTCTATCAACGAGGTTGCGTATGTTGGTTCAAATACTACCGGGAGGAGGCAGTCATTTTGCCTCCAGCGATACCAGCTCTGCACAGTCCTGCATTGAGTCGGGCCCCCAGCTCAGCAAAACGGATGAGTTCAACGTTGGAGAGCAGGCGCAACTCTGTCGCAGTCAAGCCATACCCTTCCTGAAGGCAGGCCGCACCGAATGAGGCGGCCGCCGCATGACGGAATTGCTCGTCCGTAATCAATCGTCCCAGCACCCGCTCTACAGCCTCTTGTGACATGGTTACCTCCTGGCCCGCACGCAACTGTTCCAAACCGGACAGTAGTGCCTTTATGCACGTACGTTAGGATGAGTTTTAGCGAAATTCGTGCCACCGCAGAGGATTGAGTTATTTCAGCAGGTTGCTGAGAGAGAGTTTTGGGGGTATGTCCGGATCAGGACAATGTGTCCCGCAGGGGGCAGCTGGTTGAGGGGGTTAGTAAAACAGCTTGCGTGATGCCTTCAACAGGCGAGCAGCAGATGATTTATTGTTGTTGCATTGAGTCAGGGCCCACGCCATGACCTGACGGTTTATGGCATCGAGTGAGAACTCTTCGGGGGAGAAGTTGAAACTGAGGGAGATTTGACCGTTTGCCTGCGCTTCATGGAAAGGGGGCGCTTGGTGCTGCAGGCGCAGGTGCTCAGGTTGGATCAGGTCGCCACTGGTGATAATGGTGGCGTATTCAAGCAGGTTGCGCAGTTCGCGGACATTCCCGGGCCAGTCGTAGGCCAGCAGCCGATCAAGGGCTGCCTGCGAGAGGCCGGGCAATGGCTTGCCCTGATGTTTCCGGTGACTGTCCAGGAACTGTTCGGCAAGTTGGGGGATATCCTCTTTGCGGTCGCGTAGCGGTGGGATGACAATGGGGAAGATGTTCAGACGATAGTACAGGTCGCGGCGGAAGGTCCCCTGTTCGCAGCATGCATCCAGGTTGCGATGGGTGGCGACGATGATCCTGAAGTCGGCAGGAATCGGGCGATCGGCGCCGACCTTTTCATAGACCCTTTCTTCCAGCAGCCGCAGCAGCTTGGGCTGGAGTGATAACGGCATATCGCCGATCTCGTCCAGAAACAGGGTGCCGCCGTTTGCCCGTCGGCATTTTCCTTCGCGGTCATGGTCAGCACCGGTAAAAGCGCCTTTAACATGGCCGAACAGTTCACTTTCCAGCAGGGTTTCAGGAATGGCAGCACAGTTGACCACAACAAAATTGGTCATGTTTTCCCCGGAGGCGATATGAATGGCCCGGGCTAACACCTCCTTCCCCACCCCGCTTTCACCCTGAAGGGAAACGGTTGTCCGTAATGAAGCGGCTACCTGCCTGGCCGCAACAAGGGCTTTCCCCATGGCTGGAGAAATGCTGGTTATCTGCTGGAAGCTGAACTTTTCCCGTTCGGTATCGAGCATCAGGTTGTAACTCATCTTGAGTCTGGCCTGTTCCAGCAACCGCCCCACCACTATCAGCAGCTCGTCCCGGTGTAACGGTTTCAGCAGATAGTCGTCAGCTCCCTCTTTCATGGCAGCCACGGCGCTGTCAACGCTCCCGTGGGCAGTGACCAGCACAAAGAGAATCTGCGATTGGCGATTGCGCACCTGGCGCAGCAAGGAAAGCCCGTCCATACCCGGCATGACCATGTCGGACAGGATCAGGTCAAAGCGCACCTGATTCAGTTCGACCAGGGCTTCAGCCCCGCTTGCAGCACAGGTAACCCGGTACCCGGCATCCTCCAGATAGCCCTTGATCAGGAAGCAGAAACTCTGTTTGTCGTCCACCACCAGTATCTGTGCGTTAAAGCTCATGGGGTATTCTCCTGCGTCAGCAATCGCTGACAGGCTGATCGCAACTGATCTGCCACCAGTCGCAACTGTCCAGTCCCGGCGGATAGGGCATGCTGCTGCAGCCAGGCCGCCAGTTCGGCCGGTTCCGGGCTTGCCAGATGTCCACACAGACCTTTCAAGGAATGAGCGGCCCGTCTAAGCCTGTTGCGGTCATCAACCGCAAGGGCTGTCTGCAGGCTCTCAAGCTCTTCTTCAATATCCTGCAGCAGCAGTTTCCGATACTGTCTGGCGCGTTCGGAGTCGCCGCCCAAATCACTGCTGGCCTGAGGATTCAGCAGTTCATGCTTCACTGATGTGGCCATGTCGCCTGCGCAGTGGGCGGCAATTGCTCTGGCAAGCTGTTCGGGGAGCACCGGCTTTGCCATTACGGCGTTGATGCCGGCATTCAGGCAGTCTTCGCGGGTAGCGGCGTCGGCATCGGCGGTGATGGCGATGATCGGCACAGGCTTCTCTGCTCGCTCCCGCTCTTGCTGTCTGATCCGGGTGGCAACTTCGATGCCGTCAATCCCCGGCATGCGGATATCCAGCAGGATAAGGTCAAAGTGCTGCTGCTCCAACAGTTGCAACGCCTGCCAGCCATCTTCCGCCAGCAGCACCTCTTGCCCCCAGGAAGTCAGGGTATCTTTCAATAATCGTCGGTTGAATTCATTGTCCTCAACAACGAGCACCAGCCCCTGAGTCTGGATTGCAAGCGGTGCGCTGAATGCTGCCGGCAGCTGTTCGGTTGCTGCCACCAGGGGCAGTTCAACCACGAAACAGCTTCCCTCACCCTCGCGGCTGTCAACGGTGATAGTCCCCCGCATCAACGTTACCAGGCTGTGGACAATTGCCAGACCGAGACCAGAGCCTCCAAATTTACGGCTGGTGGTCAAATCAAGCTGTCTGAACGGCTGGAACAGCAGATGAAAAAAGGATTCGGGGATGCCGATGCCGGTATCCTTCACCTCAAAGCGGAGCATTGGCTGCCCTTTGCCCGGATCGTCGGCGTCCGAAGCTATGGTCAAGGAAACTTCGCCACTGTCAGTAAATTTGATGGCATTGGTCAGCAGGTTGGCCAGAATCTGGCGCAGGCGGACCGGATCACCCAGGACCCAGGCAGGCACCGTGTCCTGAACAACATCATGAAGCACTAATGTTTTGCGGGCGGCCAAATGCTGATACTGCTCTTCCAGGTTGTTGATCAGTTGCCGCAGATTAAACGGCACGGTTTCACATTCCAGCCGGCCCGCCTCAATCTTGCTCATGTCGAGGATGTCGTTGACCAGTTCCATCAGGGAGCGTGACGATTGTTCGAGAATGGCGTGGTATTGGCCAAGCTTGACCGGATCGGTTGTCGTGCGGGCCAGGGAGCTGAATCCGACTAGGGCATTGATCGGGGTGCGGATTTCATGGCTCATGACCGCCAGGAATTGGCTTTTGGCGATATTGGCGGCCTCCGCTGCTTTTTTTGCTGCGGAAAGTTCCAGGGTTCGTTCTGCGACCAGCTCTTCCAGAAGCCTGTTACGTTCCTCCAGCTCCTGCAGAGGGTAGACTTCTCCCTCCTGAACCGTGGCAAACGGGAGGGAAATGCTGCAGTGACAGATTTTCCACCCCGCAGATTCTTTACGAAAAATCAGTGCCATGCGGGTTATCTTGCGTGAAATGATATGGTCTTTGATCGGCAGATGGATGATAAAAGAACTGGTAGCAACAACTATCGTGTCGGCTAATGACTGTGTAAAAATATCCTTGAGTTCTATGCGGAACGGATCCTTGAGTTGCTCAAAATCTTGACGGTTAATGGCATTCCATCCGGCCCGATCCTTGATCAGTTCATCGCCACTGCCGGTAATACCACAAAAGTCTTCACTGAAAAGATCCATGAAGCGTTCATCGCGGGAGGCATACAGCCGCAGACAATTATCAAGCAATTGCCGGATTTCTTTATGGTTGGCTTTTTTCATCGGGCGGGGACTTTTTGTCATGTTTCAGGTTCACGCTCCATGCGTTTTTCCTTGTGACCTCCATGCTTTCCGCGGGAAATTCCTGAAACCTGCGACCAGTCTCCGGGTGTCTCCTGAGTGTTGTGCGTGAGAATGCAACCGGTCTGTGTACTGTTGGTGCAAATATTGATTGCCTGCAGCGATTCCGGAAGAAGAGATCAAACGGTTGTGCCGCCTCTTTAGGCAACACGACCGACACCTGTGATTTTCATGAATGTATCCTTTCGTGGTTCCCCCGCAAAAGGCTCAACAAGCGTTGCGTGCTGTACTGTATATGCGTTGGAAAAAACAGTAAACACGGCAAGGATCACAACATTAATAACAGCCACTGTAAACTTCTTCAATTTGAGCACCTTAGCACCTCATTACTTACTTTCTTCCGTTAATGTCATTCCAGACAGGTAGCGTTTTTTTATCACCAAATGCGAAATGCATCAAGGGGGGAAAAAGGGACATCTTTGTCACCTGAGTTCCCGATCATCATAACGATAAATCATCATTTCCCCATCGTAACAAGCCAATTATTTAGGATTAATTGTATTTTCCCCTTGCCTTAATCATCGTTATGTGTAATTATAACATAACGATGATTAAGGGAGGCTTTATGGTTATTGTGCGTCAGCATGACAAGCGGTCCGGCATTACCTATGCCTATGAATCGATTTCTCATTGGGATAAGGAGAAGAAACAATCCCGGGCAAAACGCACCCTTATTGGTCGAGTAGATGACAGCACTGGAGAGATTATTCCGACCAAAGCAACAAACAGACGACATCCAACTGGGATTAACGCCCCGAGGGCTGCCAAGAGAGGCCCTGTGCCTAGCACGGATACCTCCCGCAAATTTTATGGCGCCACCTACCTTCTTGATGTTCTTGGCAATAGGCTTGGACTTGTTTCGGATTTGAAGCAGTGCTTTCCCCACAGCTATCAGCAAATCATCTCACTTGCCTACTATCTGATTCTTGAGGCAGACAGCCCTCTGAGTCGCTTTTCGAAATGGTCTTCGTTGCATCAACATCCATACGTGCAAGATATTCCCTCCCAGAGAAGCAGTGAGCTTTTTGCTTCTATCACAGAGGAGGATCGCTATCGATTCTTCCAACTCCAGGCAGCGCGCCGCTGTGAGAAGGAATACTGGGCTTACGACATCACCGCAGTATCAAGTTACTCGGAGTGTCTCAAACAGATCAGGCACGGAATGAACAAGGAACACGATCATCTGGCGCAGCTCAATCTGGCCCTTGTATTTGGCCAGGAATCAAGCCTGCCGTTTTATTACCGCAAGCTGCCGGGAAACGTTACCGATGTCAAAACCGTCAGAAACATGTTGGCAGACATGGACTTTCTTAACCTGAAAAAGGTTCATCTGGTCATGGATCGGGGATTTTACAGCGCCGAAAACATCAATGAATTGTACAAAGAGCACCACAAATTTATCATTGGAGCCAAGCTTTCCTTAAAATATGTCAAAGAACAGCTGGATAGCGTCCGTCATTCTTTGCGAGAATGGACAAATTACTCCGAGAACCATGAGGTATTTGCCACATGCGTTCCCATAAAATGGGATTACCTCCAGGAGCGCCCCGATAAAGGGGATACCATCCGGGGTGAGCGAAGGATGTACCTTCACCTTTACTTCAACAGCGAGCGGGCCGCCGAAGATGAGCAAAGACAAATGCGGCGCTTGCTGGCAATGCAGAAGGAACTGCAGACCGGCGAAAGGAAGCCCGAGAACTCAAAGCTCTATGATAAATATTTTGAGACCCATGAGACACCCGCAAGAGGCGTCACGGTCATAGCCAGACAAGAGGCAATAGATGAGGCCAGAAGAAATTATGGTTACTTTGCGCTTGTCAGCAATGAAATAAAAGATCCCATCCAGGCACTTGATGTCTACCGCAACAAGGATCTGGTCGAAAAGGCATTTGGCAATCTGAAGGAGCGCCTGAGCATGCGAAGGTTGCTGGTTTCTTCAGAGCAATCACTGGATGGAAAATTGTTCGTGCAATTCGTAGCGCTGATATATTTATCCTGTATCAAAAAAGCGATGCAGATGAATAACCTTTTTGGCAAGTACACGCTTCAAGGTTTGCTGGATCAATTTGATGTGATCGAATGCTTTGGCAGGCCCGGAAAAGACTTGTGGCTGGGCGAAATCACAAAGAAACAGCGGGAACTTTACAACATTCTCGGTGTGGTTCCGCCTTCCTCGTTATGAGGGGATGGGAATGTAGGGGATAAGGCATCGCTAATCCTGACTGCTTAATTTTTTACCGGCGTATTGGCCGGCTGCCGTGCAGCCTCGATTGCCGGGTCTTTCCACCCTCCGCCCAGTGCCTTGATCAGAAGCGCGGCGGCCTGAAGTCTCTGGCCTTCGATGCTGATGGCCGTTCGTTCATTGGAGAGGGCGATGGTCTGGGCCGTTACCACGTTTAAGTAACTGACGACGCCGGCTTTGTATTGATTAGTCGTCAGGTTGACGGTTTCGCGGGCCGCTTCAACGGCCTGGCTTTGCACCTGCGCTTCTTCATCAAGAATCCGCAGCGCGGCGAGGTTGTCTTCCACCGCCTGAAAGGCGGAAAGCACCGTTTGCCGGTAGGAGGCGATGGCGCCGTCATAGGCGGCCCGGGCCTGATCGGTTGCAGCCGCGCGCGCTCCGCCGTCAAACAGGGTGGCTGCCGCCGCCATCGGGCCCATTGCCCAGAAAAAATGCGGAGAGGTGAAAAGATTGCCCAGCTCCACGCCCGAATAACCCAGCGATCCGGAAAGCGTCAGTGTCGGATAGTAGGCTGCTTTGGCAACGCCGATCTGCGCGTTGGCGGCGGCCATGGTTCTTTCCGCCGCCGCGATATCCGGCCTCCGCTCCAAAAGATCAGACGGCAGACTGACCGGGATGGCAATTTTCGGCCACGAAAACGGGGTGACCGGCAGGGTAAAGGCCGCCGGCGGCTTACCGGTCAAAATGGCGATGGCGTGCTCCAGTTGCGCGCGCTGCACACCCAGGTCAAGAGCCTGGGCCTCGGTGGATTTCAGTTGTGTCCGGGCTGCAATGACATCCGCTTTGGCCGCAACACCCACGTTGTAACGGTTTTGGGTGAGCTCCAGCGCTTTGCCGTATGCCAGGGCGGCTTGATCGAGGTTTTTTTTCTGTTCGTCGATCATCCGCAAGGCGTAATAGTTTAAAACGACCTCTGTCTGCATGGAAAGGCGCATGGCGGCCAGATCGGCAAAGGAGGCTTCCGCCGAAGCTTTGCCTGCTTCGACCTGCCTGCGCACTTTGCCCCAGATATCCACTTCCCATGAGGCGGTAAGCGCCGGCGAATACGAATTATTTATCTCGTATCCCGTTGATGACGATCGTGAGCGCGTGTAAGATCCCTGGACGCCGACGGTCGGGAAATAGCCGGCTCTGGCCTGTTGCACCTGCGCTGCGGCCTGACGGTATTGAGATTCCGCCAGAGCAATGTTCTGGTTGGACACATTCACCTGACCGACGAGCTCGGAAAGAACGGGATCGGCAAAATCTTCCCACCAGTTGGTTTTGATTTCCGCATCGCGCGGCAGGGCTTCTCGCCACCCTTGCAGTTCCTTGTATTGCGCGGGAACGGCGGTATCGGGTTTTGTATAATCGGGTCCGACGGAGCAGCCGGCGATGGCGATCAGAGTTATCATCAGGAATAAAATTTTTCTCATAGTCTGCCTCTTAAATAGTTTTGGGTTGAGCCGCCTGCAATGATTTTTCGCGGTGGAAAGTTCTCAGGCAATACAGCCGGAATCGATCCAGGTATAAATACACAACCGGCGTGGTATACAGCGTGAGAATCTGACTCACCAAAAGCCCGCCCACGATGGAGATGCCCAGCGGCTGGCGCATTTCCGAGCCGTCGCCTGTGAGCACAATCAGCGGAATGGCGCCGAACAGAGCCGCCATTGTCGTCATCATAATCGGTCGGAAACGCATCAGGCAGGCCTCGAAGATTGCTTCCCTCGGACTCTTGCCGTCTTTGCGTTCCCGCTCCAGGGCGAAATCGATCATCAGGATGGCGTTTTTCTTGACGATGCCGATGAGCAGAATCACGCCGATGAGCGCCATGATGCCGAATTCCACGCCGAAAATGAGCAGGGCCAGAAGCGCGCCGACACCCGCGGAAGGCAATGTGGAGAGAATCGTGACCGGATGGACATAGCTTTCGTAAAGAATCCCCAGCACGATGTAGACCACGACCAGCGCCGCCAGAATGAGCCACGGCTGAGTGCTGAGCGAATCCTGATAGGACTTGGCTGTTCCCTGAAAGCTTCCGCGAACGGAGGCCGGAACATGCAGGCCGTTCATGGCGGTTTTGATGGCGTCAGTCGCCTGCGAAAGGGAGACGCCCGGCTGCAAATTAAAGGAAATGGTGGAGGCGGCAAACGAGCCCTGGTGATTGACCGCCAGCGGCGTGTTCGTGAACTCATATCCGGCAAATGAAAGCAGCGGGATTTGCATGCCCCTGGGATACTGCGCACCGGCCGGAATGATGACGTAAACATCTTTAAGCGATTGGGGGCTCTGTAAATGCTGAGGCGCTGCTTCCATAATCACGCGGTACTGGTTGAGCGGATTGTAAATGGTGGACACCTGGCGCTGTCCGAAGTAATTGTTGAGCGTCGTATCGACCATGGAGGGCGTAATGCCCATGCGCGACGCCGTATCGCGGTTGAAGCTCACGGTGGTCTGCATTCCCCGGTCCTGCTCGTCCGTGTTGACATCCGCCAGTTGGGGAAGATCGCTGAACGCGTCCCGGAGACGTTTTTCCCACAAGCGCAGTTCATTCAAATCATCGGCCTGCAGGGTATATTGATACATCGCGCCGGAAGACCGTCCGCCCATGCGGATATCCTGAACGGATTGCAGGTACAATCGCGCTCCCGGCACGCGGGCCAGTTTGGGGCGCAGCCGCGCGATCACCTGCTCCGACGAAAGCTTGCGTTCGGCAAGCGGCTTGAGTGTGATATACATGGACCCTGTATTGCGTTGTCCGCCGCCGGTATATCCGGTCACTCTTTCGACGGCCGGATCGTTTTTCACAATCTGCAGCATGACAATCAGCTTGCGCTGCATGGCCTGGAAGGAAATATTCTGATCGGCCTGGATCATGCCGCTTACGGAGCCTGTGTCCTGCTGAGGAAAAAATCCCTTGGGAATGATGACGTAAAGGTAAACATTGAGGGCAACAACGGCCAGCAGAATAAACAGGGTCAGCCGGCTGTGTTCCAGCGCAAAGCCCAGCGTGCGCCGGTAAAAGTTCAGCACGGCATCGAACAGGCGCCGGCTTTTTTGCTGGAACCATCCCGTCTTTTGTTCTTCTTTCGCTTTCAGCATGCGCGCGCACATCATGGGGGTTGTGGACAGCGAAACCATCATCGAGACGACAACCGCCGCGGAAAGCGTTACGGCAAATTCACGAAAATACCTGCCCACAATGCCGCCCATCAGCAGGATGGGAATGAAGACGGCAATGAGCGACGTACTCATGGACAGAACGGTAAAGCCGACTTCCCTGGCGCCTGTGAGCGCCGCCTGAAGAGGTTTCATGCCTGTTTCGATGTGGCGGGAGATATTTTCCAGAACGACGATGGCGTCATCGACGACAAAACCGGTGGCGACCGTCAGCGCCATGAGCGACAGATTATCCAGCGTGTAGCCGGCCAGATACATGACGCCGAAGGTTCCGATGAGCGAGACGGGAACGGCAATACCGGGAATCAGCGTGGAGCGGCCGTTTCGCAGAAATAAAAATACGACCATAATAACCAGAAAGATGGAAATGATGAGCGTTCGTTCCACTTCTTTGAGCGAGGCGCGGATGGTCGGTGTCCGGTCGGAACTGATCTGCAAATCAATGGCGGCCGGAATGGACGCCCGAAGTTGCGGCATCAGGTCTTTAATCCGATCCACGGTTTCAATGACATTGGCGCCCGGCTGTTTGAAGATAATCAGCAGGACGGCGGGCTTGCCGTTGAAAAAGCCTGCGTTGCGCACATCCTGGACGGAATCGACCACTTCGCCCAGATCGGACAGGCGCACGGCCGCCCCGTTTTTGTAAGATACAATCACAGGACGGTAGTCCGCCGCTTTTTTAGCCTGATCGTTGGCGGTAATCTGCCAGTGTTTGTCTCCGGCTTCCACGGACCCTTTGGGGCGGTTGGCATTGGAGTAGGCGATGGCCAGCCGAACCTGCTCGGTACTGATGCCGTAACGGTTGAGCAGCGTGGGGTTGAGCTCCGCCCGCACGGCCGGCAGGGCGCTTCCGCTTGCGCCGACCTGCCCCACGCCTTTGACCTGCGAGAGTTTCTGGGCCAGAATGGTGGAGGCGGCGTCGTAGATCTGGCCGCGCGTCAGCGTGTCGGAGGTCATGGCCAGAATCAGAATCGGCGCTTCGGACGGGTTGACCTTGCGGTAGGTGGGATTGCTGGGCAGGCCTGAGGGCAGAAGGCTTCTGGCGCCGTTGATGGCCGCCTGAACGTCGCGCGCCGCTCCGTCAATATCGCGCTTCAAATCAAATTGCAGAATGATCCGCGTGGACCCGAGCGAACTGACGGACGTCATTTCGGTCACGCCCGCGATCCGTCCCAGAGAACGTTCCAGCGGTGTCGCGACTGTCGCCGCCATCGTCTCCGGGGACGCCCCCGGGAGGCCGGCGAAAACGGCGATGGTGGGAAAATCCACCTGCGGCAGCGACGCCACCGGAAGCAGCTTGAAGGCGACCAGGCCCGCCAGCGCGATTCCCAGCGTAATCAGCGTGGTGGCGACCGGTCTTTTGATGAAGGGAGCGGAAATGTTCATGGTGTGGTCCCTTCAGCGTCTTTTTCGTCCAACTGTGAGCGGCGGCCCACCCGGGCTTTGACCTTCCGGCTCAGTCCGTCAAAGGCCAGATAAATCACCGGCGTTGTAAAAAGCGTCAGGATCTGGCTTAGAATCAACCCGCCCACCATGGTAATCCCCAGCGGATGCCGCAGTTCGGAACCGACGCCGGTGCCGAGCATCAGCGGGAGCGCGCCCAGAAGCGCCGCCAGAGTGGTCATCATGATCGGCCGGAAGCGCAAAAGCGACGCCTGAAAGATGGCTTCCCGTGGCGGTTTGCCTTCCCGGCGCTCGGCATCGAGCGCAAAGTCGATCATCATAATCGCGTTTTTCTTGACGATGCCGATGAGCAGGATAATGCCGATAATGCCGATGATGCCCAGGTCGTTGCGCGAAAGCATCAGCGCCAGAAGGGCGCCTACGCCCGCGGACGGCAGTGTTGAAAGAATGGTGACCGGATGGATGTAGCTTTCATAGAGCACGCCCAGCACGATATAAACCGTAATGATGGCGGCCAGAATCAAAAGCAGCGTTCCGGTCAAGGACGCACGGAAAGCCAGCGCTGTTCCCTGAAAACCGGTTTTCACACTGAGAGGCAGGCCGATGTCGCGTTCGGCTTTTTCGATATCGTCGACGGCGTCGCCCAGAGACGACCCGGGCGTCAGATTAAAGGAAACGGTGGTGCAGGGGAATTGCCCCTGGTGATTGACGGCAAGCGACGCAGGTTTCTCGGAAATTCGGGCAATCGATCCCAGCGGGACCTGCGTGCCGGATGAAGAAGCGATATACAGATCATTAAGCGCCGCCGGCCCTTTCTTGTAATCGGGTTTGACTTCCAGAACGACGCGGTACTGGTTGGATTGTGTAAAGATAGTGGAGACCAGGCGCTGGCCGTAGGCGCTGTACAGGATACTGTCGATGGCGGCGGTGGTGATGCCCAGACGGCCCGCGGCATCCCGGTCGATTTCCACATACGCCTGAAGCCCCGAATCCTGCAGGTCGCTCGCCACATCGGCCAGATGAGGCGACTGACGAATGCGCTCGATCAGGCGGCGCGACCAGACGCCGAGTTCTTCCGGATCGGCGGACTCCAGCGTGAACTGAAACTGGGTGCGGCTGACCCGGTCTTCGATCGTCAAATCCTGAAGCGGCTGCATGTATAAAGAGATGCCTTCAACATTCGCCAGCTTCGATTGCAGTCGGCGGATGACGCCCGCGGCGTCGAGATCCCGTTTGTTTTTGGGAACCAGATTGATCTGGATGCGCCCGCTGTTGAGCGTGGCGTTGGTGCCGTCCACACCGATGAAAGACGAGAGGCTCTCCACCGCCGGGTCCTGCAGAATCACTTTGGCCAGGGCCTGCTGGCGAACGGCCATGGTGTCAAACGAAATGGACTGCGGCGCCTCCGAGATGCCTAAAATCATGCCCGTATCCTGCACGGGGAAAAAACCTTTGGGGATGACAATATAAAGGACAACGGTTAAAACCAGCGTGCCGATAGCCACGGCCAGCGTTCCCTTCTGGTGATTGAGCACCCAGGTGAGCATTTCGCCGTAGCGGGCGATCACGCGTTCATAAAACAGGCCGCTTGAATGATAGAAACGGTTCTGCTTTTCTTCCGGAATGTGTTTGAGAAGTTTGGAGCACATCATCGGCGTAAGCGTCAGGGAAACGACCGCGGAAATCAGGATGGCGACCGCCAGCGTAATGGCAAACTCCCGGAAGAGGCGGCCGACGACATCGCCCATGAATAAAAGCGGGATCAAAACCGCAATCAGGGAAAAGGTCAGCGATATAATCGTGAAACCGATTTGCGCCGAGCCTTTCAGCGCCGCTTCCAGCGGCGAGAGGCCCTGCTCGATATAGCGGCTGATGTTTTCGATGACGACGATGGCGTCGTCAACGACAAACCCGGTGGAAATGGTCAAAGCCATGAGGGTCAGGTTGTTGATGCTGAAGCCGAAAAAATACATCGCGCCGAAGGTTCCGACCAGAGACAGCGGAACGGCCACGCTGGGAATAATCGTTGCCGAAAAATTGCGCAGAAACAAAAAGATAACCATGACGACGAGCGCAATGGCCAGAATCAATTCGAACTGAACGTCATTGACGGAGGCGCGGATGGTCGTTGTCCGGTCCGCCAGAAGCAGAACGTCCACGGACCCCGGCAGTGAGGTTTTCAACTGTGGAATGGTTTTTTTGATGCGGTCCACAACCTCGATCACATTGGCGCCCGGCTGGCGCTGCACATTGACGATGACGGCCGGCGTTTCGTTGTGCCAGGCGGCCAGGCGGATATTTTCGGCGTCGTCGCGAACGTCGGCGACATCCGTCAGGCGCACGGGTGCGCCGTTGCGATAGGCTACAATGACTTTTTCATATTCCGCGGCCATTTTAATCTGGTCGTTGGCGTCGATGGTCGAGGCGCGTTCCGGTCCGTCAAAACTTCCCTTGGCCTGATTGACGTTGGCCGTGGTGATAGCCGTGCGCAGATCTTCGAGTGTCATTTTATAGGAGGCCAGCGCCTGCGGATTGGCCTGAATCCGGACGGCCGGACGCTGCCCGCCGCTGATGGTGACCAGGCCCACGCCCGGCAACTGGGAGATTTTTTGCGCTACGCGCGTGTCGACAAAATCCTGCACTTTCGGCAGAGGCAGCGTTTTGGAGGTGATGGCGAGCGTTATTATCGGCGCGTCCGCCGGGTTGACCTTGCTGTAAATCGGCGGCATCGGCAGGTCGGTCGGCAGCAAATTGCTTGCGGCGTTGATGGCGGCCTGCACCTCCTGCTCGGCGACATCGAGATCGAGCGTGAGGCTGAACTGCAACGTGATCACCGACGCGCCGCCTGAGCTGACGGACGACATTTGATTGAGTCCCGGCATCTGGCCGAACTGGCGCTCCAGAGGAGCGGTGATGGATGAGGTGACGACATCCGGGCTGGCGCCGGGATAAAGCGTGACCACCTGAATGGTCGGGTAATCCACCTGGGGCAGCGCCGAAATCGGCAGAACTTTATAGGCGATGATGCCGGCGAAGAGGATCGCCACCATGAATAAGGATGTGGCCACCGGGCGTAATATAAAAGGACGTGATGGGTTCATAAATTTGCCTGTAAAAAAAGTTAACGGGAGGCGATGAGCACGCCGTCTAGTCGTTTCATTTTATTTTTTCGGAAGCGAACCGCCGATTTTATTCTCCCTCTGGGCGGCGGCATCCTTCGCCCTCGGTTTGACGATTTCCACTTTACTTCCTTCCCGCAGTTTGTCTCCACCCACCGTCACAACGTTTTCGCCGGGAGCCAGTCCTTCCGTCACCGCCACCAGCTCTCCGTCCGCCGGGCCCAGTTTGATCGGGCGCACGGTTACGGTTTTATCGTCCTTGACCACATAGGCGAAGGTTCCGATGCTGCCTCGCTGGATGGCGGCGGTGGAAATGACCGTTGCGTCCTGCAGCGTGTCCACTTTCAGGCGGATATTGACAAACTGGTTCGGGAAAAGCCGGTTGTCTTCGTTCCGAAATATCCCTTTCAGCTTGACGGTTCCCGTGGTCGTATCGATTTGATTGTCGACGGCCAGCAGTTTTCCTTTGGCCAGAAGCGTCTTTCCCTCCTGATCCAAAGCCAGCACCGGCACCAGATCGGCGCTTTGAGACCGTTTTAAAATGGCGGGCAGGTTATCCTGCGGAACGGAAAAAACAACGGTGATCGGCTGCAACTGCGTGATGACGGCAACACCGGTGGTGTCGCTGGTGGAAATCATATTGCCCGGATCGACAACTTTCAAGCCGACACGCCCGGAAAGCGGCGCGGTAATGCGCGAATAGGCAAGCTGGAGTTTGGCGCTGGCGATTTGCGCCTTGTCCGTCTGGAGAACGCTCTTATATTGTTTTACCAGCGATTCCTGAGTCGTCACCTGCTGGACGGCGATGGAATCCTGGCCCAAAAGCACTTTGTATCGGGCCAGATCGGCTTCGGCGTTTTTGAGCAGTTCTTCATCGCGGGCCAGTTGGCCTTCGGCCTGCATCAGTGAAACCTGAAACGGACGGGGGTCGATTTCCGCCAGCAGGTCGCCTTTCTCCACCATTTGCCCTTCTCTGAAATGCAGACGGATCAACTGACCGCCGACCTGAGACCGGACGGTCACGGTGTTGGCAGGCGTCACGGTGCCCAGCGCCTTGATGTAGACGGGCAGGTCGGCCGTCCGCACAGACACCGCGGAGACCGGTTGCGTCGGTGTTTTCATGGCCTTCATTTGTTTATCCGCTTTGCGTTTGGCCAGGATGGGCGCCGTATAGACGATGGCCGCGATCACGATAAAGACAATGATCAGGATAAACAATACTTTATGGTTTTTGATTAAATAAGAAATGTTCTTCATAATATTTCAACCTTTCGGATTTGTCGATTTGCCGGTTAAATAGTTTTCCAGAGCCGCCAGAGAAAAACGGCTGATATGGTCTGCCAGCGTCTGGATTTCCTGCCGGCTGAAATTTTCTTTTTTCATCATCCGGCCGGCAAGACGAGGCGAATTGCGGAAATAGAGGCACTGCCCGACGATGCTCATCGAACAGAAAAAAATGGTCCGGTCTGTTGCGTTTTTGCCCAGTATTTCTTTCACGAGAGATGAAAGCTTTAAAAATGACGGCCGGAAGATGTCGTTGATGAGGTTGTCCAGTTCTCCCGTCGGTTCAATCAATTCCCGAACCAGAAGCTTTCCGAATTGCGGTTCGCTGTCCTCTCCAAAGATCCGCATGGCCATGGCATGAATAAAGGACGTGATTTTTGACCGGGGCGAATCGCCCGTCCGAATTCCGTGATCAAGGGGGAATTTATTAAAGGCGGAGTCTTTGTAATAATGGATCACGGCGGCGTAGAGATTTTTTTTATCGCCGAAATGATAATTGACCGCCGCAATGTTCACGCCCGCTTCGGCGCAAATCTGGCGGATGGTCGTCGCGCGATATCCCTTGTCAATAAATAGGCGCCCCGCCGCTTTGATGATCGATATTTTAACGTCGCTGTTTTCCGTTTCCATAGGCACCTTCAAACAAGCATTTTAAACAGTTGTATGAAAGCAAAGGCCGTACCAGAAAGCAAGGATAATTGCAATGCAAAGATATCATTATGGTTATTGATTTCCCTGATAGTTCGGGCAAGGGGTTGTCGATTTGAAAACGGGCATAAAGTACCCACTCAACCGTATCCAGATGAATACTATCTATCCGGATTACAAAATCAGCCTGGCTGCTTGTCGGTTGTCCGACTGATTTTCGATGTATCCGGTATAGGCGTGGCAGCACGATGTGTTAGATTTTTAACCCGGCGATTGTGCCTGAAACAGGGTTTCCGTACCGGCGCCGTAATGGTTATGATCGCTCCCACTCTTTAATGGCCGCATAAACCTGCTGCGGGTTTTCGGCCATTTCCAAACTTTTTAAGAAATATCTGTTTTGGAAGGTGCGGGCGGCGACCGCCAGAATCTGCAACTGAACTTCCGGCGTCGAAAGAGGGGAAAGGCTCAGGAAAACATACTTGATCGGTTTTTCCGAAACGACATCGCTGATCCCCATTCTCGTCAAACCGAGCGCTGCAAGAGGTTTGCTTAATCCTGCCACGCGCGCATGGGGAAAGGCGACGCCTTCATTATAGAAGGTGGAGCCCCGCGCTTCTCTTTCCAGAACGGCCGCTAATCCTGCCGCAACATCGGAAGCCTTGTCCTGATCGCAGGCGGCCGGGATGAGTTTTTCAAGGACCCCCGCCGTATCCACGGGTTTGTCCCAGATCATAATTCCCGCTTCAGTGAGCAGGGAACTGAGCGTTATCGTTGACGGCGGCACCGGAGCCGGAGCCGGAATCTTTGCAGCCTCTGCCGATTCATTGTCCATCAGAGGCGCTGGTGCGGCAATGGCTGTTTCGCGGGGCCTTGTATCCAGCACGACAACGGTAACGCCCCCGGCATGTTCCATAAGGAATTCGGGGATCGTCTTTTTGCCCCTGAGCTTGTCCCAGACAGAGAGGCGCGCGGGAGACCCGGTTACGATGTGGCCCACCTGGTATTCCCGGGCAAAGCGCAGTATTGTGCCGGCAATGTCTTCCCCCTTGTAGGTAAAGACCATTGCGCCCAGTTCCTTCGCCAGTGTCAGGACGCCCGAGAGCATGCGCTGCGTCCCGCTGTCGATCACGGTCGCTTCCTCTGAAGGGGTCTGCACGTAAACGGCATACCAGTTCCGGTTCAGTTTTCCCGCCAGCCGCGAGGCGTACCGCAGCAGCAATTCGCTGTTGGGGCCCCGGGAGCTCAGACAAACCATCACCTGATCCGGCACAATGACGACGTCTTCCGGCAGTGTGTCGTGCCGTCTCAAATCGATCTGGGCGGCCATTTCCCGAAGCGTCAGCTCGCGGAGGTTTTCCAGATTGGGGGCCTTGAAAAAATTTTCCATGGCCGTGCCGATTCGCTCTTCCGGATAAATTTTCCCCTCCCGTAACCTTTCCTGCAAATCTTCCGGCGTCACATCCACATTCACAATTTGATCCGCTTCGACCAGCACACTGTCGGGAAGACGCTCCCGGACTCTCACGCCCACGGTATTTTCCACGGTGTTGAAGAGGCTCTCCAAATGCTGGACATTGAGCGTTGTAATGACGTGGATGCCGGCGGCCAGGAGATCCTGCACATCTTCATAACGCTTCGCATTTCTGCTGCCGGGCACATTGGAATGGGCCAGCTCGTCAACCAGGACAACCTGCGGCTTGCGCTGCAAAACGGCATGCACGTCCATCTCTTCCAGAATAATGCCCCGATGCTGTTGCAGAAATCTGGGGATCACCTCCAGGCCTAAAACGAGTTTGGCCGTCTCAGTGCGGCCATGGGTTTCCACAATGCCCACGACCACGTCGACGCCCTCCTGCTTGAGCTTTTTGGCCTCCAGAAGCATTTGATACGTCTTTCCGACGCCCGCGGCATAGCCTAAGTAAACCTTCAGCCGTCCCCGCTGGGAACGGCGAATCATGCGCAGGAAGGTATCCGCTCTATCAGTGGTCATAACGATTTCCCGTGCGAATTAAATTCATCTCCGTTAAACCTTCTTATCCTATCAGCAACACACTTATTCATCGTCTCACATTTGGTCATTCCGGCGGAGGCCGGAATCCAGACATTATTTAAACTGGTTCCCGGCTTACGTAACCTGATGACCTAAAGGTCACACGAGGTCACCAGACCGGGAAGACAACTAAGGTTGCACGGGCTCTGTTCTTCTCAGGGTGAAAGAAAAGGTGGTTCCTTTGCCTTCCTCGCTTTCGACCGTGATGTTTCCCCCGTGGGCCTCCACGATTTGCCTGGAAATAGCCAGGCCCAGTCCCGCGCCGCTTTCCGATTTCTGATCGGGCGCGCGGAAAAATTGTTCAAAGATCCTTGGCATGAACTGACGGGGAATGCCGCTTCCGGTATCGCTTACGGAAAATCGGACCCACTGCGCCTCCGGAATTGCCGATAGGGTGATGCTTCCGCCAGGCGCCGTAAAGCGCAGCGCATTGGTGAGCAGATTGGAAAAGACATGGCTGATCTGAGCGGCATCGGCGCAAACCTTCGGCAGATCGTCGGCAAGTTGAATCTTTAATTCAATTCCCCCATCCTGCGCGGTCCGCAGGAACGGCTCTGCGGCATCTTGAACCAGGGATTGGGCATTCATCTCCCGGCATTCCATCCGGAGCCGGCCCGATTCAATGCGGCTGATATCCAGCAGGCTTTGCAGAATTTGATGGAGGCGGTCGCTGTCTTCTCTTGCCGCTAAAAGGAGTTCCGTCTGCTTTTCCGTAAGAGCGCCCACTTTTTCTTCCAGGAGCAGATGAACGGCCATGCGGATGGACGTCAGAGGGGTTTTTAACTCGTGAGAGACCGTGGCAATCACGCCCCGTTTCATCTCGTCTGCGTAACGCTGCTGGGTGACGTCTTTCATGATGAAAAGAATGCCGGTCGGTTGCCCGCTCCGATCGTTAAGCGGCGCGGCGGTGGCGCGAAAATAGCGGTCCTCTCCGTTTACAAAAAGCTGGAAAGCATCTTCATCTTCAATATTCTCTGTAGCGGCTTGACCGATAAACCGATCAAAGAGACGGATCAGAGGCGCAATAGAGACATCCTGAATCAATGTGCCCGCCGCAAGGCCGAATATATTTTTTGCCGATGGGGTCGCTATCTCTACTCTTCCGTCAAGATCGGCAATGGCCGCGGCGTCCGGCAACCTGCGGAAGGTTTCGATGGCTGCGTCCCGGGTGCGCGCAAGCTTGGCCTGATCGCTGCGTCGAAAAGCGCGAAGGCTTGCCGCCATATCGTTGAAGGCCTCCGAAAGACGGCCTATTTCATCTTGGGAGTCGACTTTCACGACCAGATCAAGATTTCCGTCGCGAATGGCCTCGGCGGAGCGGATCAGGCGGGAAATCGGGTGGAGAATCCACTTGCCGACAAGGATGATAAAGGCGCAGGCAACGAGAATGCCGCACAGGACGAAGAGGGACATTCGCTTTTGAGCCGCCGCCGCGTCTTTTCTGGCGCGGTCATTGGCCTCATTCATATTCTTCTGATTCATCCGCAGAATGTCGTCTGCCGTGCTTTTCAGTTGCTGAAACAGCGGCAGGATCTCCTTGAAATAAATCCGGCGGGCGGCTTCTTTCGAGGACTGCGCTTGCAGATGACGGATTAAGGCCTGATAACGGGTATAGAGCGCCTGCAAGGCCGCGGCTTTCTCTCCTTCGCCGGGAAGCGTGATGTTGTGCAGTTCAATGTCGAGCGCTTTTTCAAAGGCGGCTTCATTGATTTTAATTTGTTCGTGTCCCTGTTCAGGATAACCCAGGAAGATAAACAGGACGCCGCTGTCCATGCGCTCCAGGGCTTCTTTCATGTCCTGACAGGCGATAACGCTGCGATAATTTTCTTTCAGGATCACGTCAATGGAATGGCCGAGGTGTCGGAATTGGATGATACTTTGAATGCCCCCGATCACCATGATCAGCAACAATCCCCCGAACCCCAACAGCATCTTTTGGCGAAGACTTAGCATGTGTTTCTCCCGGACGGTCTGGACTTTGTCCTGATTTTTCCGGCGATCACTTCAATGAAGCATTTTATTAATCGTCTCATATTTGTCTTCATATTATCCATAGACTCAATATTTACCGTCTATATCCAGATTCAGCAAGAAAACATTCACCCGCGGATCGCCTAAAATTCCCAGATCGCGGCCCTCAGTGCGAGACAGGATCATCTTGTGCAACGGTTCTTCCCCGATGCCTCTGGCTTTGGCAACCCGGCCTGCCTGCAGCAGAGCATTTTTTACGCTGATGTGGGGGTCCAGACCGCTCGCGGATGCCGTGACGGCGTCTGCCGGAATGACGGCCCCGGGCGTCAGATTATTTTCTGCGCGGTAGGCGAAAGCGCGTTGGTTGACCGTATCGATCAGTTTCCGCGATGTCGGTCCCAGATTGCTGCCGCCGGAATTGGCGGCGTCATACCCGCTGCCGGCAGCCGATGGCCGGGGATGGAAGTAACCGGGACCGGTAAAGGGCTGCGCCAAAAGGCTTGATCCAACCGCCCGGCCTTTTACCGAGACCAGCGAACCCGCGGCCTGATCGGGAAACAGGACCTGCGCGCAAAGCCAGACGGCGGACGGATAAATGCCGCACAGCAAAACGGCCAGACAACCCGTGGCAATCAGGGAAATACGTAATTCGTTCAGAATATTTTTTAACATAAATTTCCTCCGTACATCACATCCAGGGCAAGACGCCCGCGAGCATATCGATCAGTTTGATGCCCACAAAGGGCGCCATGAGCCCGCCCAGCCCGTAAATCAGCAGGTTTCGCCTCAATAGCGAAGAGGCGGAAAGCGGCCGGAATTTGACCCCCCGCAGGGCCAGCGGAATCAGCGCCACAATGATCAGCGCATTAAAAATGACGGCGGACAAAATGGCGCTTTGCGGCGATCTTAACCCCATGATGTTTAAAGGGGCAATTTCGGGGAAGAGCGTCATCAACATTGCCGGAATAATCGCAAAATATTTGGCCACATCGTTGGCGATGCTGAAGGTGGTGAGCGCCCCCCGCGTAATGAGCATCTGCTTGCCGATTTCCACAATTTCGATGAGCTTTGTCGGATTGGAATCCAGATCCACCATATTGCCTGCTTCCTTGGCCGCCTGGGTGCCCGTGTTCATGGCCACGCCCACATCAGCCTGGGCCAGGGCGGGCGCGTCATTGGTGCCGTCGCCCGTCATGGCGACCAGATGGCCTGCGGCCTGCTCCCTGCGGATCAGAGCCAGTTTATCTTCCGGCCTGGCTTCGGCCAGATAATCGTCCATGCCGGCCTCTTTCGCGATAGCTTCCGCCGTGAGCTTGTTATCGCCTGTGATCATCACGGTCTTGATGCCCATGGCCCGGAAACGGGTGAAGCGGTCTTTGAGTCCGCCCTTGACAATGTCTTTGAGGTGAATGATCCCGAGGACGCGTTCATTTTCGGCAACTACAAGGGATGTCCCTCCCGAGCGTGAGATCTTCTCGCAGGCTTCCCGGACGTCCCCGGAAAATTCAGCGCCGATGAAATCCCGGATCGCATCCGGCGCGCCCTTGCGGATTTTCCGGCCGTCAACATCCACGCCGCTCATGCGGGTGTGGGCCGTGAAGTTGATGAAAGCGGCATGGGGCATCTCGGCGATGGCGCGGCCCCGCAGGCCATACTGCTTGGCCAGCACAACGATGCTACGGCCTTCCGGTGTTTCATCGGCAAGCGACGCCAGTTGAGCGGCATCCGCCAATTTTTCGGCAGGCACCCCGGGCGCCGGGATAAATTCCGTGGCCTGCCGGTTGCCAAGGGTTATGGTTCCTGTTTTATCCAGCAGAAGGACGTCAATGTCGCCTGCCGCTTCGACCGCCCGCCCGCTCATGGCCAGGACATTTTTTTGCACCAGCCGGTCAATGCCTGCAATGCCGATGGCGCTTAGAAGTCCGCCGATGGTTGTGGGAATCAGGCAGACCAGCAGAGCCACTAAAACGGTGATGCTGAAGGAAATGCCGGAATAAAGTCCGAAGCTTTTCAGCGTCAGAACAACGACCAGGAAAATGATCGTGAGTGCCGAAAGGAGGATGATCAGGGCAATTTCGTTGGGCGTTTTCTGGCGGCGCGCTCCCTCGACCAGGCCGATCATCCGGTCCATAAAGCTTTCTCCGGGATTGGCGGTGACCATGACCTGAATCTGATCGGACAAAACCCGTGTGCCGCCGGTGACGGCGCTGCGGTCGCCGCCGGACTCGCGGATCACCGGAGCCGATTCGCCGGTGATGGCGGACTCATCCACGGAGGCCGCGCCTTCAATCACTTCGCCGTCGGCGGGAATCACCTCTCCTGCCGAAACGATGACGACATCTCCTTTGCGCAGCATCTCCGCCGGAACCTGTTCTTCGCCGCCGGACGCCAGCGTGCGATGAGCGAGCGTGCGGGTTCTTGTCCTGCGCAAGGCATCGGCCTGGGCTTTGCCGCGCCCTTCGGCCATGGCTTCGGCGAAATTGGCAAATAAAACGGTAAACCAAAGCCAGATCACCACCTGGAGTCCGAATCCCAGGGACTCATCCGGCGCGCGAAAAAAAAGGCTGACGGTGGTGATCAAAGCCCCGGCTTCGGTGACAAACATGACCGGGTTTCTCATCATGGTTCGAGGGGAAAGCTTCTTGACCGATGCGATAAGCGCCCCCGCCATAATATGCGGATCGAAAAGTGAAAGTTGTTTAGCAGCCATAAGATGGAGTCCTCATTTTTGTTCTTTTTTGTCATTCCCGCGCAGGCGGGAATCCAGTGGTTTCAAAATTTTCTAGATTCCCGCCTGCGCGGGAATGACAGCTTAGGCGACTCTTTGTGAGATCATCAATTCTAACTTTCTAAAATAGTTTTTCCGAACCCGTCAGAATGAAATGCTCCACAAGGGGGCTCATGGCCAGAACCGGAAAGAAGGTTAATGCGCCCACAATCAGCACGGTTCCGGCCAGGAGGACGACGAACGTGAGGCCGGACACGGGGAAACTGCCTGCGCTTTCCGGAACCAACTTCTTTCCGGCCAGATTTCCGGCCAGCGCCAGGACCGGCACGATAACGAGAAACCGGCCAATAAGCATGGCCACTCCGAGCGTGATATTCAGCCATGGCGCATTGGCGCTCAATCCCGCAAAGGCACTGCCGTTATTGCCGACAGCCGATGAATAGGCATAAAGCAGTTCGGACAATCCGTGCGGCCCTGTGTTGTTGAGCGCGGCGACACCGCAGGAACTTACAGCCGCCCAGGCCGCAAAGCCCAGGATGCTGGCACAAAGAACCAGCACCGCCAGCACGCTGACCTTGACATCGTAGGCTTCGATTTTCTTTCCCAGATATTCCGGCGTGCGCCCGACCATGAGGCCTGCCAGAAAAACCGTCAGGATTACAAAAACCAGCATGCCGTAGAGACCCGCGCCCGCCCCGCCAAAGATCACCTCGCCCAACTGCATGTTGATGAGAGGAACCAGTCCGCCCAGAGGGGTGAAGGAGTCGTGCATGGCGTTTACCGCGCCGCAGGAGGCATCGGTGGTGATGGTTGCAAAAAGCGCGGAATTGAAAATGCCGAAACGCACTTCCTTGCCTTCCATATTGCCTCCGGCCTGTTCAATACCCAAGGCCGTCAGATGAGGATTACCGGCTGATTCGGCCGACCAGCACAGAAGCACGCCCGCAACAAAAAGCACGGCCATTGCTCCCCAGATCGCCCAGCCGTGCCGGCGGTTTTTAACCGTCAACCCCAGAAAATACGTGAGTCCGGCGGGAATCAGAAAGATGGAAAGCATCTGGAGAAAATTCGCAAGCGGCGTCGGATTTTCGAAGGGATGAGCGGCGTTGGCATTGGTGAAGCCGCCGCCGTTGGTCCCCAGCATCTTAATGGCCACCTGCGAGGCCATGGGCCCCTGGGCGATGGTCTGGGTGTCCACTATTTTATCTTCCCTGACCGGCTTGCCTTGAGCATCTTTTTTTTCAACTTGCAGCGTGTAGGGTTCAATCAATTTGACCGTATCATAGGGTTTGAAATTCTGAATCATTCCCTGCGAAACCAGAAAGAGGGCAAAGATCAGACAGGCCGGCAAGAGCAGATAAAGATTCACCCGGACCACGTCCACCCAGAAGTTGCCGATCGTTTTGGTGTTGGAGCGCGCAATCCCTCGCACCAGGGCGGCGGCCACGGAAATGCCGACGGCGGCGGAAAGAAAGTTATGCAATGTCAGCCCCACCATCTGGGAGAAGTAAGACATCGTGGATTCCCCGCCGTAGCTTTGCCAGTTCGTATTCGTGGTGAAACTGGCTGCCGTGTTGAAGGCCAGATCGGGGCTAAGCGGTCCCAGGCCCTGCGGATTCAAAGGCAGCAGGTGCTGAACCCGTAAAAGAATAAACGTGAAGGTGAAGCCGATGAGACTGAACAAAAGCAGAGATGAGGCATACTGCTTCCAGTTTTGTTCCTGTTTCCGATTCACCCGGAAAAGCCGGTAAAGCAATAGCTCCACGGGCTTTAAGGCGGGATCGAGAAACGTTCGTCCTTCGCCGTCAAGAACGCGCGCCAGATAAAGCCCCGCAGGCTTGGTAAGAGCAAGGAGCAAGCCGACAAATACTGCAAGTTGCAGCCATCCATACTTATCCATTTTGGAATGCCTCCACTAGCCCCGATAAACGGGATAAGTGCGTTAACGAAATTATTTTTGCGGGAAAAACATAAAAATAATTTCTAACTTACTAAAATAATTCCGGTCGAATGACGCTCGCCAGAAGGTAGATAATCAAGAGAACGCCGATCAGCCCGACAATATTTTCCAACATGATGTTAACCTCCCAAAGGTTTTGCCACAAAAATGATTGTCTCGTAAAAGTCAAATTGACCAATTCTTGTCATTCCCGCGAAGGCGGGAATCCAGTGATTCAGGCATGTTCTGGATTCCCGCCTTCGCGGGAATGACAGTTGTGGGACTTTTTACGAGTTCGTCTAAAAATATCTTTTCAGTCTGAAGATACAGCAACGAGCATGCCAGGGAGCGATTCCGTTAAGGTTCTGAATTTGTGAAGTTATTTTGAAACAGGCTGCGGTGTCCTTTGCATTTTGCAAAAGACGCATTCAGGGGAGATTGAAAATTGCAAGGCGGCGAACGATTGCTAAATACCGTATTGCTTGCGGCGTCGCCACAGCGTGGCCTGGTCGATTCCGAGAAGGTCGGCGGCCTCCTGCAAAGAGCGTGTGGAAGCCAGAACCCGGCGAATATGCTCTTCCTCGATTTTTTCAAGAGTGACCGGATCGCCAATCCGGATTGCCTTGTCCGTGGTGTGCATGTTCTCCGGGAGGTGTTCGATGCTGATCTGATTTCCCCGGCATAAAATGACCGCCCGCTCGATAACATTTCTCAGCTCCCGGACGTTTCCCGGCCACGGGTAAGTTTTCAACAGATGCAGCGCTTCATCGGTGAAGCCCGAGAGGGGCTTGTGACAGCTTTTTCCGAAAAATGAAAGCAGGCCATTGGCCAGAGCGACGATATCATCGGGCCGTTCCCGAAGGGGCGGGATGTCAATTGAAATGACATTGAGCCGGTAATAAAGGTCTTCCCGGAAACGGCCATCACGAACCGATTGCTGCAAGTCGACATGGGTGGCGGCGAGAATTCTTACGTCCGCGTGGCGGGTGGTATAATCCCCGATGCGCTCATATTCCTTCTCCTGGACAAAACGCAGGAGCTTCGGCTGGAGGGAGAGGGGCAAATCGCCGATTTCGTCGAGCAGCAGCGTTCCCCTGTTGCACATACTGATCCGTCCGGGATTGTCGCGAACGGCGCCGGTGAAAGCTCCCTTGACATGTCCGAACAATTCACTCTCCAGAAGATCCGGTGACAGGGAAGGGCAGGAAATCACGCTAAACGGCATGGCCGCCCGCCCGCTCCAGGCATGAATCGCTTTGGCGAGCACCGTCTTGCCGGTTCCGCTTTCGCCGCGGATGAGAAGGTTGGCGTCAGACGGCGCCGTCTGACGCGCCAGATTAACGGCCCGCGTCATGGCCGGGCTTACGCTTGCAAAATCGACCTCGGAATGCGCGCGCCCCAGGTCTTCGCGCAGGGAGGTGATTTTTTGCTCCAGATTGCGGATATCGAATACCTTGTGGATGGCCAGCTTCACCTGGGCCGGAGTAAAAGGTTTGGGAAGATAGTCGGTGGCTCCCCGCTTGATCGCATCCACGGCGGTTTCTATCGAGGCATAGGCCGTAATGACGATAATCTTGAGCGAGGGGGTGGCGGAAAGCAAGGCGGGAATCAGATCGAGTCCGCTGGTTGTTCCCAAGCGGATATCCACGAAAGCGACGTCGAAAGATTTTCTTGAGGCTTCGGCAAGAGCGTCATCGAAGTTGCTGACTGCCGTCACCGAGTATCCTTCCGTTTCCAGGCAGATGGAGAGCATTTTGCGGATGTTCACTTCATCATCGACGACCAGAAAGTTAAACTGACCGGTTTCTTTCATGGGAACGTTTCCTTTTTGCATGATCCGTGTACAAAAATTGCCTGGAATTTCATCTCACGCCGTGATCGTGCCTCAGAATATTGTCGATTCCGCTTGGAGGTTCGGGTTCGATAATGACCACCTTATAAATGCAGCCTTCATCTTTACTGTTCTTGTAAATCAGGGCTCGATTTTCCAGGGGAATCGCGAAATAGCCGAAGATGGTTCCATCGGCTTCGATGGCATACAGGCTGAAAGACCTGTAGGCATGCTTTTCCATCATCTCCAGATCGTCAAGGCTCTTAATGGTTTCTTCGCGCGGATAATCCGTGCAGACTCTTGCGCCTTCTTTGACGAACACAACTCCACCCAGCGTTTTGAACGGGGCGCCATCCGGATTGTACAGTTTGATGATTCGTTCATACCGGCCCTCCGGTATGCTTGCGATTTCCTTTTTTTCGATCAGAGTGCGATAGGAGCTGCATCCCGTTAATATCAGCGCACATAAACCCATGGTTGCCAGGACTACGCCGTTTTTCATGATTGCCGTTTTCATGAGTCAGCATTCCCCCTTTTTGGATTTTTACATGCTGCCGTATGCAGCGGCGTTGCCGCCTGCGACATGCCGGATGCCGTCTTTGTTGGAAGCAAGGTCGGCCTCGGTGGCCACGCGATTTCTTCCGGTTGATTTGGCGACATAAAGGGCCTGATCGGCGCGGCCGATGAACTGTTCCGGCGATTCGCCGCGCAAATAGCAGGCGGCTCCGATTGACATGGTGATCACGCCGATGTTTTTTGACGTGGATACGGTTTTCATTTTGGTCTGGGCGAAAAATTTAACGACGGTTTCCGCAACAACTTTGGCGCCGGCAAGAGGCGTTTGGGGAAGAATCACGACAAATTCTTCTCCTCCGAAACGCGCCAGATAATCGTTTCCTCTGATCATATCTTTGATCTTTTTGGCCACGAAGCGCAGGACTTCGTCTCCGATCAGGTGGCCGAATTTATCGTTGAATTGCTTGAAGTGGTCGATGTCGATCAAAAGAAGACTCAGCGCGCCATTGACGGGAAGAGATTCCGCCATGCTGGCATTGAGCTTCTGGCTGAAGTCTTTGCGATTCGGCACGCCTGTCAGGAAATCAACCAGCGATTCCATTTTAACCTGTTCGAATTCTTCCCGGAGGACTTCCAGTGCTCTGGTTGTTTCTTTTAATTCATGCTGGATGGATTTGCCGCATTTCCCGATGTTTTTGGTTTCCCGGATGAGGTCCGTAATGACTTTTTTGACATCTTCGACCGAGGCGTCTTCCGTCAGCATGTCGATCGAACTGGCGATGAATTGCTCATAGCGCTGGGTCTGTCCGGTCAAATCCGCCACCTGACTTAAGATAGTAATCAGAATTTGCCGTAAGTCGTCACGAAGCTTTTTAAGCTCGTTTTCATCGCCATCCTGACAGAATTGGCGATGAAGAATTTCGTTGGTCTCTTCGGTAAAGAGTTTTCCTTCAGTGCAAATGGCGTCGATGGTCTGATTCAGTTGGCTGTTGACGCCGGAGACATACTGATACCAAACGGCGTAATTTTCGGGCGTAATGGGGATGCTGTGTTTTGTCATCAACGGGATCGCGAGCCGAACATAATTTTGTGTCGTGTTTAATAGGGAATTACCGTTCATTTTGAGTTCCTCTCTCAGATTGGCGATATGCTGCGACGGTGTTTGGAGAGGGAAGTTCAGAAAGCGCGTGTCGCAGCGTCTGGTGTTGTAAGATTGCGTCTTTTCTTTTGCCGGTGATATCCTCTTGCCTCAGGCCTGCGGCTTCTTCCGCCAGGGTTGTTGAACAGTCGCATACCAAGCCCAACGCCTCATGCGACGGTTCGTCTTTATGACACTATGCCGTTCAAATCAAGTATCATTTGCACCCGGGAACATTTTTTTTGTATAGTGATTTTCCATAAGCCGACCGGCGCAAGAGCGACTTGATAAGATTGGTTGAATGAGGTACTTTGAAAAAGGTTCAAGGTTCAAGGAGGGAGATGATGATGTTTTGTAAGAAAAAAAGCGAAGGTTATTATTCCCGGATTGCGGGAATTGATCAGAAAACACTGGTGCATGGAGCAAAGACGCTGCTGGCTGAATTTCATCTCCGGAAAGGGGCGCTGATTCCCCTGCATTCGCACCCGAACGAGCAGACAGGCTATCTGATCAGCGGGCATATGATCTTTATTGTGGAAGGGAAGCGGTATGACACCTATCCCGGCGACAGTTGGTGTATCGCCGCGGATGTTGAACACGGTGCGGAAGTTCTCGAAGATTCCGTCGCCGTCGAAGTGTTTTCTCCGGTGCGCAAAGATTATTTGCCGGAGACTTAAAGTCTGATACCCGAACGGATTCCAAAGGAGGTGCGATTCATGAAACAATTTTCACTGACGCCTGCGGCCGGAAAAAGACTGATTGCCAAAGCGATTGCGGCTCATACTCACGTGCTGGCCGCCTTGAAAAACGGAACCGTAGCCATTATCGCCGGGACCACCAACGGCTATGTCGCCGAAGAAGTGCTTGCTTTAATCGGAGAGGCGCAGAACTTCAAAAAGAACCGGTTCTTCCGCGGGATCATCCTGCCGCCGGCTCGACCGAAAAAAGAAGACGGCAGACTGCCCGATGAAAGCGGTTTTCCCGGCGATGTCGTCATTTCCAACGGTGTCTGGCAAAAAGGGAAAACGATTTTCGATGTTGTCAATGATCTGAAGGAAAATGACGTCATTATGAAAGGCGCCAATGCCGTGAATCTGGAAGACAGGCGCGCCGCGATTTTAATCGGTCATCCGCAGGCGGGAACCGTCGGCGCATCGCTTCCGGCATACTATGGGCGTCGCGTACGTCTGATGATTCCGGTCGGCCTGGAAAAACGCGTTTCGGGAAATCTCGACGAACTGGCAGCCCGGATCAACGAACCGGGCGTGCAGGGGCCCAGGCTTTTACCCGTGCCCGGCGAAATCGTGACGGAACTCGATGCCATTGCTCTTCTCACCGGCGCCAGAGCCCGGCTTATTGCCGCAGGCGGCGTAGGCGGCGCCGAAGGCAGCGTTTGGCTGGCGATAGATGGAGACGCCGGGCGGGAAGAACAGGCCATGGCGCTTCTGCAATCGGTGGCCGGCGAACCGCCGTTTGAACCGTAAAGATCCTGCTGCCATAACGTTTGATATGACAAGGATTTTTCTATTTTTATTCATTGTGCTACATTTCTCTCAAGATCGTTCTTTTTCCGGCCGATAAAATATGTGATATCTGGAATTCATTATCCTTTTGCGCCGCTTTTCATGGCTCTTGCGTCATCGCCCTTCCTAATTTTCTCAATCTGAATGTTCGGATTACAAGGAACATCAACGACCAGTCGTTGGTCAAGACATCAATATCAATCATGAAGGAGGCGATATGAAACAGCGGTCCCTGCGCTTTAGAATGACAAGCGGCGGTATTCTCGCGGTGCTCGTACCTTTACTGGTGGTGGGAGGATTTGCCATTTACAAGGCAACGGGTGCGCTGGAAGAGATATCGAAATCCCAGTCGTTGGAAGTTGCCAAAGGGCTTGCGCATATGATCAATCTGGCCGTGCAGGAAGAATTGAAAATTGCAGGGCAAACTGCGCAAAGAGATGTTTTGATCGATGCCGTTACCAATCCGGCAGATCCGGCCGCCGTGTCGAGAGCTACGTCGGAACTGACGGCGATGGCGAAAAAAAGCAACAATGATTACCTCACTATCAATGTTTTGGGTCCGGACGGAAAGGTCTTTGCCGACGGTGTGGGCGGAACACGCAAAGGACTTGATTTGTCCGATCGGGATTATTTCAAGCTGGGAATGGAAGGCAAGATCAATGTCGGATCGGTGATAAAATCAAAAGCGACCGGAGATGTTGTTCTGATCTTTGCCGCTCCTATTTATTCCAAGTCGAATCAGGTTAAGGGCGTTGTCGCGTTAACGGCAAATCTCAGTATCCTCACGGATAAAGTATCGGCGACCAAACTGGGAAAAACGGGATACGCTTATGTCATCGATAAAACCGGTCTGGTGATTGCGCATCCGAATAAAGATTTGATTCTGGTCACCAATGCCACGCAGGAGGAAGGCATGAAGGGGGTCTCCTCCCGGATGGTCCGGGGAGAAACGGGCGTCGATCCTTATGTCTTCAAGGGGGTGAAGAAAATTGCCGGGTTTGCGCCTGTGCAGACGGCCGGCTGGAGTGTCTGTGTAACGCAGGAATACGGCGAGTTCATGGCGCCGGCCTATCAAATCGGATGGGTCATCCTTATCATCGGTCTGATTCTCCTGGCAGTTGCCGTGGCGGGGTTCACTATGTTTGCGCGGGGCGTTGCGTTGCATGTCGGGAATATTTCCAATGATCTCAATGAAGGCTCCGAGCAGGTCGCCGCCGCGTCGTCAGAGGTGGCGCAGGCCAGCCAGAGCCTGGCGGAAGGCGCCTCCGAGCAGGCTTCGGCCCTGGAGGAAACATCATCGTCTCTGGAAGAAATGTCGTCCATGACTAAGCAGAACGCCGATAATGCCGCGCAGGCCAAAGCGCTGACCACCCAGGCCAAAAAGATTGTCGATCAGGTGGATGAACAGATGCGCCGGATGGTGGCGGCAATCCAGGATGTGACCCGCTCCAGCGAAGAGACCGGCAAGATCATCAAAACCATCGACGAAATTGCATTTCAGACGAACCTGCTGGCGTTGAACGCAGCGGTGGAAGCCGCGAGAGCCGGGGAGGCCGGAGCCGGATTTGCGGTCGTGGCCGGTGAAGTGCGCAACCTGGCGGTGCGGGCGGCGGAAGCGGCCAAGAACACGTCCAACCTCATTGAGAATACGATCGTTACCGTGAAGAACAGCCGGGATCTGACCGAGCAGACGCAAAATGCTTTCAAGGAAAATGTGGAGATATCGAACAAGATCGGTCAGTTGATTGATGAAATTGCCGCGGCGTCTTCCGAGCAGGCACAGGGAATCGGCCAGATCGGCAAGGCGGTTGCCGAAATGGACAAGGTTGTTCAGCAGACAGCGGCCAATGCCGAAGAGTCGGCCAGCGCCGCCGAGGAAATGAATGCGCAGTCGCTGCAGATGAAGCGAAATGTCGCACAGATGGTGACGATCATTGACGGGGAAAGCGCCGGAGGCGCCGGCCCTGTCTCTTCTCGGCACATGGACGATGAAAGAAAACCAGCGTCGTTCCAACCCGGCAAGCTTTGGGCCGGCAAAACGGCCGCCTTGAAAATAATCAAAGCGGCCAGACCCAGTGATGTGATCCCGCTGGAAGAGAAAGATACTTTTAAAGAATTCTGATTCTTTCTCCGATAAACTCTTTGAACATGTGACACATGAGCATCCTGATCTTCGTCTGAATCATTCTTGTGGCATCGATTTGCGAAATATTCCTGTGGGTTTCAACATATAAATCATAATGAGTATTAATGATTATTCATTAATATCGTTCACGCACTATAGTTTTATCTTGATAAGGAGGTTGTATGAGAGGTCGGTCTTTGCGGTTTAAAATCATGGCGGTTGGTATTATGGCGGTTCTTTTGCCTCTGCTGGTTGTAGGCGGTTTTTCCATCTACAAGTCACGCAATGCCCTGAATGAGTCGTCTAAGTCGGAGTCGACTGAAATAGCCAAGGGCATATCAAACATGATTAACATGGTTGTCCTGTCGGAAATAAAGATCGTTGAACAGACGGCGCAGCGCGAAACAATCATCGAAGCCCTCTCTAAGCATGCGCAAGGGGCGACAGATGAAGCCGCAATCGCCAGATCCACGGCTGAACTGACCGCCGTCACCAAACGAAGCGGCGCCGCTTATGAAGCTTTTTTTGCCGCCGGCCTGGACGGGAAAGTGTTGGCTGACGGCGAGGGCGGGAAAGCCAGAAATATCGACTTGTCCAAGCGGGATTACATTCAGGCCGCACTGTCCGGGAAGGCCACAAACGGCGCCGTGGTGCAGTCCAAAAGCAGCGGCAATATCGTTATGACATATGGTGCTCCGGTCTATTCCAAAAGCGGTCAGATTGTGGGGGCCGTAGGGTCCGTCATTAACATAGGCTTTTTAGCGGAAAAGGTCGATCAGACAAAGGTGGGGAAAACAGGTTACGGCTTTGTTGTCGATAAAAAGGGAATCGTCATCGCCCATCCCAGTAAAGACCTGATTCTCAAATTGGATATCACGCAGACCGAAGGGATGAAGTCGTTTGCCGCGCGTATGGTTGCCGGAGAAACGGGGACGGAATTATATGTTTTTAAAGGTGTGAAAAAAATGGCCGGATTTGCGCCCGTTCCGGCGTCGGGCTGGAGCGTCTGTTTTACGCAGGATTATGATGAAATTATGCAGGATGTCAGAGCCCTCACCCTTTTCATCGTTCTGATCGGCATTGTCTTTTTAGTGGTGACCGTATTAGCGGTCTTTTTCATCACCCGCGGCGTTGCCGCACCCATCAGTCAGATCGCCAATGATCTCAACGACGCCTCCGAGCAGGTTGCGGCAGCGTCAACAGAGGTGTCCTCCTCGAGCCAGAATCTGGCCGAAGGCGCATCCGAACAGGCATCCGCACTGGAAGAGACGTCCTCATCGCTGGAAGAGATGTCGTCCATGACGAAGCAAAACGCCGATAATGCCGCACAGGCCAAGGCGCTGATGGCGGAAGCCCTCAAGATTGTCGACAAAGTCGACGGGCAGATGCACAATATGGTGCAGGCGATTCAGGATGTGACCAAGTCCAGCGAAGAGACGGGCAAGATCATCAAAACCATCGACGAAATTGCTTTCCAGACAAACCTTCTGGCGCTCAATGCCGCGGTGGAAGCGGCGCGGGCGGGAGAAGCAGGGGCGGGATTTGCCGTGGTCGCGGATGAAGTGCGCAATCTGGCGATGCGGGCGGCGGACGCGGCGAAAAATACGTCGACCCTGATCGAAAATACGATTGTGACCGTGCAAAACAGCCGCGATCTCACCGAGCGGACCCAGGAGGCCTTCAAGGAGAATATCGGCATTACCAACAAGGTCGGACAACTGGTGGATGAGATAGCGGCCGCGTCTTCCGAGCAGGCGCAGGGGATCGGACAGATCGGCAAGGCGGTCTCCGAGATGGATAAAGTGGTTCAGCAGGTTGCAGCCAGCGCTGAAGAATCGGCGAGCGCCTCCGAAGAACTCAATGCCCAGGCTGTTCAGATGAAGCATTATGTCGAAAGGCTGACGGGGATTGTCGAAGGCGAACAGCAAGGCCGGGCCGGGCAAGCCCTGCCGCCTCAGATGGAAAGGGAAAGCGCCCCGGTCATCGGAAAACGCACCAAAGCGGCGGTCAATAAGTTTCTGCCCGCGAAACATGAAGCCGCCGCGGATAAGGGCAAGACGGTTCGTCCCAAGGATGTGATCCCTCTGGGCAAGGAAGATTTCCAGGATTTCTAAGCGGTCAAAAGTCGATGCGGGGCCGGAAGAAAACATTTTCCAGCCCCGCATTTCTGCGGATGTCCTGATCGCTCTGGAGCGATCTATCTGCCCGCTACAGCCTTCCAATTACCATTAATAATAACTTACCCGGTGAAGCATCAAAAATAATTTCAACCTGCGCAAGCGGACCTGACGGGGATATCCTCCGCCCGGCGACGAATTCGCTTGACAGGTGTGTTTGCTGCCCCTATAGTCTGCCCGAAAATTCCTCCAACCGAGGATCACTGCAGACGATTTGAAGATGCACTCCGACCGAAGAAAACACAATTTCCACGCTGTGACGGATCATGGTCAGTCTCTGGAACCCTGGTTCAAAGCCCAAAGGCGAACAGGCTGTTCGCTGTTTACTTGCAATGATGTCCGTTGTTTGTATCCGGATATATCCTTGAAGACTTACCGTAATCCCCTCCCCCCTCCTGCTAATCTTTTAAATACAAATCATATTCAAATCATATTCCTCCTGATCGGGACAAAGAGTTCTGCGCATGACACAAGATAGAGGCAAGACAAAAGAGCAGCTTATCGAAGAAGTATCGGAATTGCGCCGGCGCGTTTGCGAATTGGAAAAGAAGCAAGACGAAGTTGCGGGTGCGGACGAGGAATGGCGGCGTCTTGCCGGCGTTCAATCGATGATTCTGAACAACAGCATCATGGGAATTGCCGTCGTACGACGCCGCACTTTCGAGAAAGTCAATCCAAGACTTGCCGCTATACTGGGCTTGCCTCTGGATAAAATTCAGGGGGCCAGCGCCCGGCTTATCTATGCATCGGACGGAGATTATGAAAGCTATGGCCGTCAAATCTATCCGACTTTGCGCACGGGGCAATGGTTTGAACGCGAGCTGGACGTGAAGCGGCCCGATGGAAAGAGTCTTTCGATCCGCGTAATCGGGAAAGCTTTCGATCCTTCTTCAGCCGACGAAGGATCGCTCTGGATACTGGAAGATGTCACCGAACGCAGGCGCGTGGAAGAGAGTCTGCGCGAAAGCGAAGAGAAGTATCGCACGGTTGTCGAAAAATCAACGGAAGGCATTGTCATCGCCCAGGGGGAGAGCCTGGTTTATGTGAATCCGAAGATGGCCGATGATATCCTCGGCATTCCGGCCGAAAAACTGATTGGCCAACCTTTCCATGACTTTATTCATCCGGAAGACCGGGATCTGGTCGTCAGCCGGTACAGGCGGAGACTGGCCGGCGAAGAAATTCCGGATTCTTATGAATTCAGACTTGTCGGCATAAACGGGAAAATAACCTGGGTCTATCTTTCCGCCAAACGGATTCAATGGAACGGTCAGTCTGCAACTCTCAATCTTTATACGGATATTACCGAGCGTAAGCAGACGGAAACAGCACTCAGAGAGAGTGAAGCACAATATCGGCTGCTGGTGGACAATACCTATGACCTGATCTGGACATTAAACGTCCGCGGTGAGTTTACCTATGCTTCGCCTTCATGGAAGAGAACCGTTGGCCGGGAAGCGTCCTTCGTCGTCGGCAAGGCTTTCCGTTCGTTTGTTCATCCCGATGATGTGGATACGTGCACTCAAACGCTTCTCGAATCCATCGGAATGAGAAAAGAAATGGGCGGTATCGTATATCGGGTGAAGCACGCCGATCATACCTGGCGCTGGCATGAGACGAGCGGGACTCCTGTGTACGGGCCGGATGGTTCCTTTCTTTCCTTTGTCGGTGTTTCCAGAGACATCACCGATCGTAAAGAAGCGGAAGAGCAGTTGAAAAAGTCGCAAAGCACTCTTTCCAGCATTATCGAATTTCTGCCGGATGCCACAGTGGTTATCGATCGGGACGGAAAGATTATTGCCTGGAACCTGGCTATGGAAAAGATGACAGGCATCAGCAAAAAAGACGCCCTCGGACAGCAAAACTGCGCCAATTCGGCTTACTTCTATGGTGAGAGCAGGAAGTATCTGCTGGATCTCATCGATTCAAACAATCAGGAAGGGGAGTCTCTGTATCGCTATGTCAAGAGAAATGGAAACGCGCTTTATGCAGAAGCATTTGCGCCCGCAATGTACGGCGGCAAAGGGGCGAATATCTTTGCAGCAGCAGCGCCGCTTTTCGATAACCAGGGAAATCGCTTCGGCGTTATCGAAATGATTCGGGATGTCACCGACTACAGACGCGCCGAGGAAGAACTCCGGGAGGCGCACAGACGTCTGGATGAAATCATCGAGAACCTTCCGGATGCAACTTTTGTTATTAATGCCGAAGGAAAGGTCATCGCCTGGAACAAAGCCATGGAACTGATGACCGGGATCGACGCGACGGAAATGCTGGGCAAGGGAAACTATGAGTATTCTTTGCCTTTTTATGGTGAACGGCGGCCCATGCTGATCGATCTTGTTTTAGAACCTCACAAAAAGTTTGAAGCAAAGTATGTCCGTACGGAAAGGCAGGGGTCTGTTTTAGACGGAGAAACCTTTCTGTTGGCTCGTAAAGATGAAGAGGTCTATCTGTCCGGCAGAGCAAGCGCCTTAAAAGATTCCAAAGGGAACATCGTCGGCGCCATAGAAATAATACGAGATATTACGGAGCAAAGACATCTGGAACATCAGCTCCGGCAGGCGCAAAAGATGGAGGCCATTGGTACGCTGGCCGGCGGTATCGCTCATGATTTCAATAATATTCTGGCCTCCCTGATCGGTTTTACGGAAATGGCCGCCAGAGAGTCGCGCCAGGATGTCCGGCGGAAATATCTTGACCGGGTGCTGCAGGCCTGCGGGCGGGCGAAGAATCTGATCAATCAGATTCTTTCTTTCAGCCGCACACAGGAGCAGGAGCTAAAGCCGTTTGACGTAAAACTGATTTTAAAAGAAGCCTTAAGTCTGATGCGGGCCACGCTGCCCTCCACCATAGAAATTCGACACAACATAACGAAGGAAGAAACAAAAGTTCTGGCCGATCCCACGCAGATTCATCAGATTATGATCAATCTGTGCACCAATGCCGCGCATGCCATGCGGGAGAAAGGCGGCATTCTGGATATTCGTCTGTCCTGTATCGAAATTTTCAACCCGGAGCTCGCCCCCCATCCGGATTTACCGCTTGGATTTTACGTTGTGTTATCCGTCAGCGATACGGGACACGGCATCGATCACGCCATTAAAGACAAAATATTCGATCCGTTTTTTACGACGAAGAGCTCCCGGGAAGGGACCGGCCTGGGTTTGTCCGTTGTTTACGGCATCGTCAGGCAATGCGGCGGCGCCATAGACGTTCAGAGTACGATGGGGCGGGGGGCCGTATTTACCATTTACCTGCCGCGCATCAGTTCGGAAGACAGTGCCGGCGAACCGGGACAGGAAGAAACCGAACCGCAGGGGAATGAAAGGATTCTCTTTATTGATGATGAAGAATCGCTGGTCACGCTGGCGCGGGCCTTTTTTGAATCCAGGGGATATCGCATTACGGCCACGGTCAATAGCCTGGATGCGTTCAGATTGTTTCAGAAAAATCCTGACGGATTCGATCTGGTGATTACCGATATGACGATGCCCGAAATAACCGGCGCCGAGCTTGCCCGGGCGTTCCTGAAAATCCGTGCGGATATTCCGATTATTTTATGCACGGGATACAGCGATTCTATCAGTGTTGCGGAGGTTCGCAAATTGAATATCCGTGAGTTTGTTCTTAAGCCCGTTGCGTTGAATGATCTGGGGCGATTGGTGCGACGGGTGCTGGACAGTTAATCCTATTGTTGGTGGTGTCATGGCAAAGATATTGATTGTTGACGATGATGAATTGTTCTGTGAATTCTTATCCAGCGCTTTTGAAGAAGAAGGACATCACGTGGAATGCGCCTACAGTCTGGAAACCGGTTTGCAGCTTGTTTTTAAACGTCCCTTTGACGTTGTTTTTCTGGACGTCATGATGCCGGACGGCAATGGCCTGGATAAGCTGGCGGAGGTTCGCGATGCGGCCTCAAAGCCGGAAGTGATTATCCTGACGGGTTCCGGCACAATGAATGGCGCGGAATTAGCCATTAAAAGCGGCGCCTGGGACTATATTGCCAAACCGTCTTCCGTGAGTCCGATAAAGCTTAGTCTGATGCGGGCTTTGCAGTATCATGAAGAAAAAATAAAGAAAAAACAGACTGTCGCGCTGAGGATGGAAGGGATTATCGGCGGCAGCCTGGCGATGAAAGCCTGCCATGATCTGGTTTTGGAAGCAGCGTCTTGCGATGCCAATGTTTTGATCACCGGTGAAACGGGAACGGGCAAGGAGTTGTTCGCGAAGGCAATCCATGAAAACAGCCGCCGGGCCTCACGCAGTTTTGTGATTGTCGACTGCGCCTCCCTGACGCCGTCCCTTACGGAGAGCATGCTCTTCGGATATGAGAAGGGAGCGTATACCGGGGCCGATACCAGCCGCGACGGCCTGATCAAGCAGGCCAACGGCGGAACGCTGTTTCTGGACGAAATCGGCGAACTGCCCGGGCCGATTCAGAAGAGTTTTCTGCGGGTTTTGCAGGAGCGCCGTTTCCGGCCTCTGGGCGGGGCGAA
The DNA here is from genome assembly GCA_963682105.1 of Smithellaceae bacterium. Lineage (GTDB taxonomy): Bacteria > Desulfobacterota > Syntrophia > Syntrophales > Smithellaceae > UBA8904. Next base: position 2,229,666 of record OY821638.1, on the reverse strand, counting down.
GGAATTAGAAAGTGATTTTCGCTTGATTGCCGCCACGAATCGTGATCTGGACCGGATGGTTACCGAAGACCTGTTTCGCAATGATCTCCTTTTCCGTATTCGTTCTATTGTCCTGGAAATTCCGCCACTTCGGGAGCATCTGGACGATCTGATCGACATCGCTTCATACCACACGGCCAGAATCTGCAAGCGCAGCCAGATTGAGCCCAAACAAATGTCTCCGGATTTCACGGAGGCGCTGCTCGCTTATGCCTGGCCGGGCAACGTCAGGGAACTGGTCAATGCACTGGAGCATGCGATAGCCGCCGCACTGTCCGCGCCGACGCTTTTTGCCAGGTATCTGCCCAGTGCCATTCGGGTTAAACTGGCGCAGTTCAAAGCGTTTGGAGAGTTGCCGCTGGAAGAGGATTCCGGGCCGGTTCTGCCTGCGAAACTTTCCACGCTAAAGGATTTTCGCAAGGATATGTATGAAAAAGCGGAAAATAAATATTTGCAGCAGTTGATTGAGGCCAGTCGCGGCAATATCGAGGAAGCCTGCCGGATTTCCGGTCTGGGGCGCGCCCGTTTATATGAGCTTTTGACAAATCATCGTTTGAAATTAGCAAGCTGAAACCATTCCCGCCTTATAGATAATGCGTCTGAAAAAATCAGAGAGCGTCTGATTTTTTCAGACGAATCTCCATGCTGTCCAAAATGCTTCTTTTTGCTATGTATCTGTAATTATAACTGAATTTAAAAGTGTGATTTATGGCACACTTGCTGCTACTGAGATGACAATTGAAAAGAATCAGGATGTGAGATGGGCGGATGTCTTTGATTTTGTATTTGCCGAAAAAGGTGAAAGCCGAAGAACAGTTGCTGCAAATCATTCGGACAGCCATTCCCAATTATACTGTCGAAATCTATTCGTCCATCGATAAATTGTCGGAGAGGCTCCATCAGCCGATGCCGGATGTCAGAGTGGCGGTTCTTTATGCCGCAAGCCGCACTGAACTTATGGAAATTATCTATCTGGCTTATCTTTTAACCGAGCTCAAGGTTGTGCTGGTTCTGCCGGACGGCGATCCGGAAATGCTGGAGAGAGCCTATATCCTGTGCCCGCGTTTTATTGCGGCAGCGGAGAGTGATTTTAAGCATCTGGGTGTGGTTTTGAAAAAGATGATGGATCTGTACATCGGTATACGTTGAGTGCAATTGGAAAATTCCAAAGACATATCAAATGAGAAACAAGGAGGTTGTATGAAGAGTTTGTCGCTGAAGTTTAAGATGTTGATTGTGGGGATTATAGCCGTGCTTCTGCCGATTCTGGCCGTTGGAGGGTTTTCCATCTTTGAAGCAAGCAATGCTCTGGAAGAACTGGCTCAGTCGCAATCGCTGGAAGTCGCGAGGGGACTGGCGCACATGACTAATCTCACTTTGCAGGAAGAACTCAAGATCGTTGCCCAGACGGCGCAGCGCGACGTCGTGATTGACGCGGCCGCCGATTATCAGAGCGGCGCGAAAGACAGCGCGCGTCTGACGAAAGCAACGTCTGAGCTGACGGCCATGACGCAAAGAAGCGGCAACGACTATGAATCTGTTTTTATCGCCGGCCTGGATGGCAAGATTATCGCCGACGGTCACGGCGGAAAATATCTCAACAAGGGCATCGATGTCTCCGATAGAGATTACATCAAGGAGGCCAAGTCGGGCAAAGCCAATATCGGCTCCGTCACTACATCGAAAGCGACCGGAAACATCGTAATGACGCTGGGGGCTCCCATCTTTTCGAAATCCAATCAGGTTATCGGTGTTGTAGGAGTAACCATGGGCATCGCATTTCTGGGCGATAAAATTGCAGCGACCAAATTGGGAAAGACGGGATATGGCTATGTGCTTGACAAAAAAGGCATTCTCATTGTTCACCCCAATAAGGATCTGATTCTTAAGGTCGATGCAACAAAAACGGAAGGCATGAAATCTTTTTCCGCCCGTGTGCTTGCCGGCGAAACGGGATCGGAACCTTATATTTATAAAGGTGTGAAAAAAATGTCCGGCTTTGCGCCGGTTGCCGCATCGGGATGGGGCGTCTGTCTGACGCAGGATTATAGCGAATTCATGGGGTCCGCCAGAAAGATCGGCATCGTCATTGCGTTGATCGGTGTCATCTTGCTGGTGCTCACCGCAACGGCGGTCTTCTTCATGACCCGCAGCATCGCGCTGCCGATCGGCCATATCGCGGGCGATCTCAACGACGCGTCCGAACAGGTTGCGGCGGCGTCCTCACAGGTGGCCTCCGCCAGCCAGCAACTGGCTGAAGGGGCGTCCGAACAGGCATCCGCCCTGGAAGAGACGTCGTCTTCCCTGGAGGAGATGTCGTCTATGACCAAGCAAAACGCTGATAACGCCGCGCAGGCCAAGGCGCTGATGGGAGAAGCAAAGCGGATTGTGGAAAAAGTGGATGTCCAGATGAAACATATGGTGACAGCCATCCAGGATGTCACAAAGTCCAGCGAGGAGACAGGTAAGATCATTAAAACCATCGACGAGATTGCCTTCCAGACGAACCTTCTGGCGCTCAATGCGGCGGTGGAAGCGGCGCGCGCGGGAGAAGCCGGCGCCGGCTTTGCCGTGGTGGCGGATGAAGTCCGGAATCTGGCCATGCGGGCGGCGGATGCGGCGAAGAATACGTCCAGCCTGATTGAAAATACCATCACGACCGTGAAGAACAGTCGCGACCTGACGCAGCAGACGCAGGAAGCTTTTAAAGAAAATATGGAGATATCGACAAAGGTCGGCCATCTGGTGGATGAGATTGCGGCTGCATCGAGCGAACAGGCGCAGGGGATCGGTCAGATCGGCAAAGCCGTGGCGGAGATGGATAAAGTTGTTCAGCAGACGGCGGCCAACGCGGAGGAATCCGCCAGCGCGGCGGAGGAAATGAATGCCCAGGCCGTGCAGATGAAGCAATATGTGGAAAACCTGACCGGGATTGTTGAGGGAGAGGGTAACCAGTTGGCCGGTCATGGCGGAGAGTCAATGGTTTTGAACACCGGGAAACCGACGCTTAAGAAATTCCTTGCCGCCCGGACGAATTCTTTAAAGCGGATGGAAAGTCCTCAAGCTTTCATTGCCGCGGAGAAAAGCGGCAACAACGAATTTTAAATTCTTGAACCGCAGCGGGGGTAAAGATGAATAGACCTCCGCTGCATCCGTTAACAATCCATTTATTACGGGAGGTCAAACAGACATGCAGGCGAAAGCCAATACAATTGATACAGTTGTTTCCGATCAACAGGGCAGCCGCGAAGGTAAGTACCTGACCTTTGCGCTGGGAGGAGAGGAATACGGCATCGGGATTCTAAAGGTAAAGGAAATCATTGGATTGATGGCGATCACACCGGTGCCGAGGACGCCGGCGCACATGCGGGGCGTGATTAATTTACGGGGCAAAGTGATTCCGGTCGTGGATTTGCGGTTGAAATTCGGGATGGAACGCGGAGAATCGACGGATCGCACCTGTATTGTCGTGGTGGAGATTGCATCCCACAGCGGCAAGATCTCCATCGGCAGCGTGGTGGATTCCGTATCGGAAGTGCTCAATATTCGGGCGGCGGAGATTGAGGATACACCCAGCTTCGGATCAAAGCTGGACACCGCCTATATTCTGGGCATGGCCAAATCCGGTCAGGGGGTGAAGATCCTACTGGATATTGATAAGGTCTTGAGCCACTCCGAGATCGCACAACCGGATGCACAGATGTTTTAAATAAAAAAAACCGGAAGCGTTTTGCTGCTTCCGGTTTCTTCATTCAATCCTTTCGAATTGCCACACTCAATCAGAATGACGTACCCGCCGCTTTGCCGGCCGAGGCAATGGCCTGATAAGCCAGGTCGATCGCCTGTCCCAGAGTCGCAAGTGCGAGATCGGGATTGTGGAAGCCCATGGAATTTTCCGCGGAAATATAATCCCAGTACCACTGGGCGTTGCGAACCAGTTCGCGCGCCCGCTCCAGTTCATCCTTATTCACTTTGGCCGCCGCGCCGGCTCTGCCGATAATCTCGTGCGCGCGGGCGATGGTCTGACCGGCAATGCGCTGCAACTGGAAGACATTGTTTTGCACGGTTTTAACGCGGTCGAGAAGCCACTCTTCGTCCTGCGTATGACAGCTCCGGCAGGAGGCCTTTACATTCTTCATGGGCGAGGTCACCCAGTGCGACGAATATTTACGTCCGGATTCGCGCATGTAAGGCATGTGGCAGTCCGCGCAGGCAACGCCGGACTTCGCATGGACGCCGGTGCTGAAAAGTTCGTAGTCCGGGTGCTGGGCTTTGAGCATTTTAGCCTGTGAGTCGGGATGGACCCAGTCCGCTTCGAATTTGGCCGGCGTTTCTTTATAGTAAGCATACATGTCCTGAGGCTTGAGGCCCTTCGCCCAGGGAAAGACCACGCGTTTGGTTTCCGGCTCGAAGTAATATTCGGCATGGCACTGCGCGCACACATAACTGCGCATGTCCGCGCGGGATGCTCTGGAGATGTCGATGCCTCTTTTTTCCATGGCTTCAAGAAATGCCGGGTTGAGCACACGCAGCTTCATGGTCTGGGGGTGATGGCAACTGGCGCAGACGATGGGATGTTTGAGCTTGGGCAGCAGTTCGCCAAGCGGGGTTTTGGCGTAATTCCAGCCCATGTCTTTGTAAATGTCTCTCAAGTGAACGGTTTTACAGGTCATACATGAACCGGGTGTTGCGGGACCGATCCGCTTGGTTTCCCGAAGATCGTCCAGTGCGTAAGGATGGCCGCGGTCTTCCGAATAATCCTTGCTGAAAGGCATGCCTTTGAAGTTGACGAGCATTTCCGGCTCTTTATCGGATTTCTGATTCTTTTCACTGCCGCCGAATCCGGTGGGCGAGGGGGCCATGTCTTTGTTTTTGAGATAGCTTTGATATTCCAGAGGATAATGTTTTCCCCAGACGGCCGGATCGTATTCAATATCCGTAATGTCTGCAAGCTTCAGAGTGGCGTGCGGCGTAAAGATAAAGACACGGACTAAAACAAAGATCAGAAGGATCAAAACGATGCCAAAAAGAATCTTCAAAATAACGCTGCTACTTTTCAAGTTTAATTCCTCCTTCGTCTTGTCCCCGGCCGTGAACCAGGAAGCGATGACAGTTCAAACAGTCACCTCCGTCCCGCGCCATCAGGGTTTTGGCGATGGTTGACGCATGGCAGCGAACGCAGTTTTCATTGATGATCCGGCGGGCCTCATTGGAAAGTCCGATCCCCGCAGAATAACCGCGTCCCGTTTCATGGATTAAATCATGGATGCCGGCGCGGGTTTTATAAGCGACTTTGGCTGCGATATGTGTATCGGGGAGATGACATTCGGTGCATTTGAATTGGTGATGATTGGAAGCCTGCCATCTGGCGTGGACGGTATTCATGCTGTGGCATGATCCGCAAAAACGGGCGTCGCCGGATTCGTGGTAGGCCAAAACGGCTGCGGCGATGAGAATTCCGCCGGCCAGAACGCCGATAACAAAGCCGGCATTCAGAAATTTACGATCCGATAATTTATTGGTCCGTTCAATAATCATAATGTCTGCATGAAATTAGTTTCGCTGGAAGTTGTCGAATGCTTCGAGTTTCATGACGCGACGCGGATTCTAAATGGAAACGTTTTGCAAGTCAACGGAAATGTTGCTTGCATATCAAAGAAGGATGCTGCGGAGCGCTGCTTCGATCTCCGGATGCTGAAATTGGAAGCCGGCTTCAAGCAGACGTCGGGGAATCACCCGCTGGCCCTTGAGCAGCACCGACCCGAATTCACCCAGAATCAGTTCAATCAGAAATCCGGGCGCCGGCATAAAAGCCGGGCGATGTAAAACCCGTCCGATGGCATCCACCAGTTCGCCGTTGCGCACCGGCCGGGGCGAGCACAGGTTGAACGGGCCGGACAGCTCCGGATGGGACAGAAGAAAAATAAACGCCTCCGTCAGATCCTGCATGTGCACCCAGGAAAACCACTGGCGACCCGAACCCAGCGGACCGCCCAGAAAATTCTTAAACAGAGGAATCATCTGGCCTAAAGCGCCGCCGTTTGGCCCCAGCACGATGCCGAACCGGGTAATAACCACCCGCGCGCCTTTTGCCTGGGCCCGCAGAGCTTCGTGCTCCCAGTCATAGGCCAGTTGCGCCAGGAAGTCCGTGCCTGTCGGCGACGATTCGGTGAGTTCCTCATCTTCATGAAAACCGTAGTAGCCGACGGCGGAGGTGCTGAAAAATGTGATGCGTCCCGCATCCTGAGGAAGGGCGTCAAACAGATGGCGTGTGGTATCGAGGCGGCTGGAGCGGAGAATCTTTTTCTGCTCATCCGTCCAGCGGCTGAAAATGGAAGCCCCCGCAAGGTTGATGATGACGTCATGGCCCGCGACGGATTCCTGCCAGCTCCCCGGAAGATTCGGATTGCCGACCAGATAAGACCGTCCGGGGATTGCTTCCTCCGAACCGGAAAGCGTCTGCGTGAGAATGGTGACCGTATGCCCGGCTGCAATCAGTTGCCGGGTCAGGGCCGCGCCGACAAAACCCGTTCCGCCTGTCATGAAGACCTTCATAAACCGATCCTCCTTTTATGGAGAGAGTCTTTATTGGGGAATAATTATTGACCGTCGCCGATCAGCGGGAGCACCCGGTCCACATTGAAAAAGATAAGATACTTTGATTCCGATTTTCCGTTGCTTTCTTTATACTTCCTTCTGCGGATTTCGTCAATCAGCGGTGAGTCTTTTTCTTCCCGGATTTTGGTCAGATAAAGTCTTTTGCCTTCATAGGAGCCTTCTTCTTTAAAAAGATAGACGGCGGACGGATTGGCCTGCAAATTAGCGTGTGTGAGCCGGTCGCCCGCGATAAACGCCACGGTTTGATCATCCATGACATGCGGACGGCCGTAAATGGCTGCGTTGACTTTGCCGCCTGCATCGGCAGTGGAAAGCACGCCGACACCCTTGCTGTTTTCAAAATAATCTTCGAGCTTCATGAATCCTCCTTTGATTTTTACTGTATTTGCAGTAAATTATGCTTCGTCACGTTGATTGTAAAGGGGATATGATGAAAAAAACATACCTGTTTTTAATCCTGTTACTGCTTGCGGGATGCGTGAGCATTCCCGATGGTGTTGCGCCTGCTGAAAATTTTCAACTGGAGCGTTATCTGGGCAAATGGTACGAAATTGCAAGATTCGATCATTCATTCGAGCGGGGACTTTCCTCCGTTTCGGCCGAATACAGCCTGCGGGCCGACGGCGGTGTCCGGGTTATCAACCGTGGGTATTCGGAAACGGAGAAACGCTGGCGGCAGGCCGAAGGGAAAGCCTATTTTGTTAACCGTCCGGATCAGGGATTTTTGAAAGTTTCTTTCTTCGGTCCTTTTTACGGTTCGTATGTTGTGATCGATCTGAATCGGGAAAACTATGCCTATGCGCTGGTGTGCGGTCCGGATAAATCTTATCTATGGATTCTGGCCCGCAGCCCCAAACTGGACGAGAATATCAAAAAGCGCCTGGTTGAAAAGGCGGCGGCGCTGGGTTTTGATATGGCCAGGCTGATTTATGTAAAGCATGATTTAAAGGATAAATGATGACATACAAAATTCTGGGCATATCCGGCTCGCCCGTCAAAAAAGGGAATGTGGAAACTTTTTTAAGCAGGGCCGTTGAAGGATTGCCGGCAAAAAACATAGAACGCGAGATCGTTTACCTGTCCCGACTGAAAATAGCGGACTGCATCCACTGCAACTTCTGCCTGACCAGACAGACGCCCGGCCGTTACTGTTCCATCAAGGACAACGCGCAGGCCGTCTATGAAAAAGCCGAAGCGGCGGATATTCTTGTGCTGGCCAGTCCCGTTTATTTCATGCGAATGTCCGGCCGGATGGCTTCGATGCTCGACCGGTTTCGCGTTTTTGTCTTCGGCAATCTCACGGCGGGAAGAATGAAAAACAAAATCGGCGTGAGTATGGCCGTCTCCTGGCTGCGCCAGGGCGGCATTGAATTTACCCATCTGTCACATATCACCGCATTTCTGGGGCTCGAGATGATTCCGGCCAGCGTTCACAAAGGCGTCAGCCTCCTGGGGGCCTCCGCCTGCTCAAGCCAAAACGGTTCAGGCGACTTTGATCCGAATGTTACTCTCGGCATCGAAAGCGACGAGCCCGGTTTGCAGTCGGCAAGACTCATCATGAGGCGAGCGCTGGAGCTGGCGCGGTTGCTGAAGAAGTAAATTTTTCGCGGCCTGCCCCCACTGCCTGTATCTCTGAAGGGCCAAAGCGGCGCGTTTCATGGTGGGGTAGACGGGGAAACCGGCCTCCACCAGTTTCTTTTGTGCCTGATCGGCCAGTGACCGCGCTCTGCCGGTGGACTGGCAGTGTATCACGACCACCGCCGGTTTCGTCAGTTCCGGCTTCACCTTGATGAATGACTCGACAGCGGCGGTCGCAACGCTCTGCTTATCGATCATCGACCAGAGGTCTATGACGATGTGCAGGACAAGCGTGTCCACGTCAGGCGAGTCATGAATCGCTTTGATGATTTCCGGGTCCATCCTCATGATATCGACGGGATTGCGAAAGCTGCACCCTGTCTCGCTGCCGAACGTCTCGCACAGCTTTTGCTTTGCCTCGGCGGTCAGGGGCGGCAGAGTCTGTCCGGCGTTGGCAAAGTCGTCCGCAGCCTGTACGCTTGCTCCGCCGCCGCTGCCGACCACGGCAACCCTGTTTCCGGCCGGCACGGGACAGCGCAGAAAAAGCATCGCGGTATCCGTCAGCTCTTCGATGCTGTCAACCTTTACGGCATTGGCCTGTTTCAAAACGCCTTCCCATATCTGCTGCGATCCGGCCAGCGAGCCGGTGTGGGAGGCGGCCGCCCGCATGCCGGACTCCGTCTGGCCCACCTTGCAGACGATGACGGGTTTGACTTCCGCAACTTTTTTCAAGGTCCGGGCGAAGCGTCCGCCGTCGCGCACGCCTTCCAGGTAAGCGGTAATGATTTCGGTTTCCGGATCGGAGGCGAGATATTCGAGCAATTCGCTTTCGGCGATATCAACGCCGTTTCCGTAACTCACCACCTTGCTGAAGTTTATGCCTCGCGTCACGGCGTCGTTGACGAAGAAAATGCTGTTTCCTCCGCTTTGCGAGATGAAAGCGAGCGGCCCGCTTTGCCGGGGAAAGGCGTCCTGATCCGGCAGCGATACGGAGAACGTCAGTCCCGACTGCGGACAGTAGATCCCCATGCAATTCGGGCCGAGAATGCGGATACCGAGACTGCGCGCCAGCGCAAGAATCTCATTTTCGAGCTCTTTTCCCTGCGCGTCCTCGACTTCGCCGAATCCGGAGGAAAAGAAATGGATGGCCTTCACGCCCTTCGCGGCGGCCTCCGTCATGAACCGGGGTGTGAAACCGGCGCGCACGCATAAAATGACGTAATCGATGCTGTCCGGAACTTCAGAGATGCTTTTGTATACCTTCAGACCGAAGAGCTCGCCGCCTGCGGGATTGATCGGATAGAGCTTTCCCTGAAAGTTGCATTCAAGAAGTCCCTGAAGATATTTGTTGCCGATGGCTGCGCCTGCAACGGCGATCGATCGGGGATTAAACAAGTAGTCCAGATTCTTTTCTGCCATAATAACTCCAGCGTGATGACCCGACGTGGGGTTTCATCAAGCGCTGCTTCCACTCATTCGAGGTAAACGTGATGCCATCGGGTATGTCGGTAAAATTTTCCATGCCCGTTTCTTATGAATTCGGGCTTTTTCTGTCAATAAAAAAATGGCCTGAAAGTTGAAGTTCCGGGAGGGTCTTGAAGTAAATCTTGTTCACTCCGTTTAGACATAAATGATATGTTTCCTGATATCGTCAGCGATATTTTTAATGCGTATATTGTCTATGCCGTCTCGGGTCAACACATCAACTCTCGTCTGAAGAAGGTTTTCAAGATAATCGACCAGATCGATAAATTTCAGGCCAATCGGTTTTTGAAACTCGACGACGATATCAACATCGCTGGTCTCTTTGTTGGTTTCCTTTGCTACAGAGCCGAAAATGCCGATTTTCGCCACGCCAAATTCATCGGCAAGATACGGATAACTTCTTTTGAGTAATTTCAGCGTTTGTGTTTTTGTCGTCATAACGAATAGCCAATCTTTAAAGCGAATGCTTTTTTATCACAATATTTCATAATGTTAGATAGTAAAGTAAAACAACCGTGCATAATAGTCAAGGAATAGTCAAGGGAATATGACGTTCTTGAATCTTTGAAGGTTCGGGAAAGCCTGAAAAGATTAAGAATAACGAACCGGGGTAAGATTAATCATTCAAAAGACGCTGGAGACGGCTCGTTTAGTCAAGATGTAATGGGTTTTGCGCCTGATTCTTTACGCCTTTCATCCTGAAGGGATGAAACGTTTATAGAACAAGATAATGCAAAAGCGTTCGACCCCGTCGGGGTCGCACATAAATAATGCGGTGATTGCTATAAACGTTGAACCCTGTCAGGGTTAAAAGCAGCCTCCAGCCTTCGGTCTTCAGTCCTCCGCCTGCATCCCTGTTTTCACGTCTTCTCAAAATGATGATAATCCTTCGGCTGCTCGAAATTTCCTCCCCAGTGCCAGCCGCGGTTGATAAATTCCTGAACGACGGGGTGCGAGGCGGAAAAGGCGCCTTTGTTTTGCGGTCGATAGACGGCGCCGTCAGGCGCGATGATGCCGGTGGGATAGATTACCGGGTTCTGGACGGGATTGATATCCACGGCGCGTCCGAAGGAATGCAGGGATAGTTTGTTGGTGTTGACGATCACGCGGAAGTTGAAGGAAGACGAATTGTTGTCGGCCATGGAGGCTTCGTCGTCCCAGTCATAGGCGACGATGGGGATGACTTTACCGATGGGGAATTTTAACTTTTCGATCATTTCAAAGATTTCGTAAACGTCGTCTTCCAGGCGCGAATCGACAATGATCTGTCCGGAATGACGCTTGCCGTCGAAAGAATAGTACAGAACGTCCACCAGCGATAACGAATCGATCACTTCGATGGGCGCTTCACTGCCCTCCACCGCTTCGGCAAAGGACATGTTGCTGTCGATAATAATTTTTTCAGACATTTCAAAAACTCCAGGATGCGATTATTTTGTTCAGCGTTTCTTTGTCCATCGACACTTCCCGGTAAATGCCGCGCAGCGTATTGCCGTCCAGACGCTCGAAATCTTTCAAAAGCGGAATGATGACGACGCCGGCCATATCAATCGCACCGGGGGAGACAAGAATTCTATCGTCTCCTGCGGCGTAATAGGCGTCGGGGCGGTGCTTGCCGCGCATAAAAATAATGAGCCGCCAGCGGTTTTTGTCATAAACACAAAAAACATTAACCGGTGGTTCGTCGGAAATATCCAGTGCGGTTTGCGCAATTGTGAGGAGAGCGATGAACTGCTCCTTCAAGGCGTCCGCCTTTTTGGATTCCAGATAAACGATGGAGCGGTCATAACCTCCGGGAGCGGAAATCCGGACCTCAGCGCCTGTTTCAGAACCTTTGCTCAACTTCACAAAACTAATAAGATTGTCATTCCCGCGAAGGCGGGAATCCAGTATTTTCGATTTCTTCCTGGATTCCCGCCTTCGCACCCTAAAGGGCACAGGCGGGAATGACGAAGGAAAGGTATTTATCAAAGGTATCTGAACGTCAGAACAGTTATGGACGGCCTGTAACGTCTTTATATGATCGAGAAAAGGAAGTGTCCGTGTCGGAATCATCTGAAAATGCAGATGATCGGGCGCAGAGGCGCCGCAGGCCGGGCCGTTGTAAAATACCGTGTAAGCAGGCGAGGCGTCGCGGGCAATTTCCAGAAGCGCATTGACGGATGACGCAATGTCCTGCGGCGTATGCATCGTGCTCACAACTGTAAAATGATGATCGAAGATCGGCGCGGGATTGCAGAGAATCAGATATTCGGTGCGGTAGAAGATGGCATGCTGTTCGGCCGGCCGGTTTTGTGTGCACAGAAAGCAGGGACGCCTGCGGATGGATTCGGGATCGACAGGTGCGCTGCCGCTGACGATGCGCGCCGGGTTGAACTGCAGCGCGATGGAATAATTGCCGCAGGAAAATTCCCTGAGTTGTATTTTTGTAAGATCGCGGCAGGCGTCACCCAGCATCCGCCAGCTCTGCTTTTGCGATTCAAAAAATTCAGAGCACAGGGCGGGAAGCGATGTTTTGCTTTTACCCGGAAAGTTGGCATATATGCGGGGCGCAGGGCGATTGCCACCCCGTCGGGCTGTGAGAGTGGCGCCCGCAGAGTAAGGGGTTGAAACCCCTTGCTCTGAATGAAATAATTGTCTGGCTTTGATCTCTATTGTCCGCAGCCGGTCTTTATAAAAGTCGTTGCGATTTTGCCGTTCGATGGACAGGGCCGCATCGGTGTTATCTTTCCAGCGGCGGCACAAGTAAAGGCTCTCGAAAATGCGGCCGATTTTGTATTCGCGCGTGAGCCGCAGGGCAACGGCGTAATCCTCGCCGAAACTGACATTGGGAAAACCGATCCGGCGAAGAATGGCCGTGTCAAAAGCACGCGGGGCGCCCATGCCGTTAATGCGCAGCAGGTTGTTGTGCCCGTTTTGCTGCGTCCATTCCCGGTGATCGATCAGACCCGGCGGGATGGGCTGGAGCTTTTCGTTGACCAGCGTGTAAGATCCCACCACCATGGCGTAAGGACCCTTGCGCAGCATATCGACGATCTTCTGCAGCGTGTGCGGCGAGCTGTAGAGATCATCGGAATCGAGTTGAACGGCATAGCGGCCGCAGGCAGGCGACTGGATTGCTTCGTTCCAGCATCCGCCGATGCCCAGATCGAGCCGCGACGGAAGAAGGTGCTGAATGTGCGGATGCTTTGCGGCAAATTTTTTCAAAATGTCGGTCGTGCCGTCGGTGGAATGATTATCCACGACCAGAATATTGAAAGCAAAATTGGTCTCTTGCCCCAGGGCGCTTTTAAGGGCGTCGGCAATGGTTTTACGACGGTTGAACACGGGGATGACAATGCTGGCCTTCCATTGGAAATCTTCCGCCGGCCGATCGGTTGTTCGCGTGCGCGGCGGCAGATGCGCGCCGATGAGTTCCAGATGGCGGGTGACGGTCTTTTCCAGTTTTTTCTGGCGCAGGGCGTTTTCTCGGGCCACATAGGCAAAGTGCGCCTCCGGTTTTATGCCGGACGATTTTGCCGGTTTAATTTTCCGGATGGCTGCCGTATAGACGAATTCGGGGATGTGCAGGATCGGAGAATCGATGGAAATCTTCAGCCGCAGATCGTAAAGAACGGTGGAGGCGTCATTGGGCGGAGGCCCGTATTTCCGGATGGCCGTCGAAACGGCCTGAGCCGAAAGAATAAAAAAAGGGCCGAAGTTGAAATCGTCGCGGATAGAGCCGGCCTGATAATCATTGAGGGGATGGGGCCGGAGATTTTTGCCGCCCGTTTCAAAAAAGTCGGAATAAATCAGTCCTGCGCCGGTGTCGCGGGCGGTCTTAAGCATTCGGCGCAAAGACAGTTCATCGCAAAAAGTATCAAATGCTTCATCTGCAATCAGCAGATAACCGGATGAAAATTTTTTAAAGAATGCGGTGGGACGATTGATCGTCCGGTCGGCCGCTTTCCGGTCGCTGGAAACGTCCGCCGCCTGATCGTCGTCGGTCAGGTGGCGGATGAGAAACTTGTCCAGTTTATACGTTTCAGATTTCATGAGCGATTTGAAATGACGGTTAAAAATTCGACATCATCAGATTCAGGGCCCGTTCCGCCGTATCCCTCGCCAGTTTGGCAAAAGAATTTTTGCGGGCGGCGGGCATCAGATTGATGTCGTCTTCAAGTTTATAATCTATGGAACCGGTGACCCCGCGCGAGGACCAGAGCGTTTTTCCGCCTTTGGTTTCGCGAAACGTCACTTCCAGCGTCACGGTGGCCCTCTCTTCCGCGGCCAGGATGGTCTTGCGGTAAGACAGTGTCGACGTGTTGAAATTCAGGACACTGCCGCTGATGACGGCGTCCGCCTGCTCGACGCCCGACACGGTTTTAAAGCGGGTGTTTTGCAAAATCTGATCGATGAAAGCCGTGCGCATGTAGTTTTCCAGTTCGGCCTGAGCGGTTTTGTTGCCGAACGGCTCAACATAAATAGTGCGGATGGCCGGGTCGATATTCTCACCCTGAGGGGCAAACGCATAGCCGCAGCTCATCACCGTCATCAGTAAAAAAAGCGACGCACAGGCAAAGAGGACTTTTGGCAGACGGACCGGCATCATTTAATCTCCTTATTTGGCCACGATGTTGACGAGCTTTTTGGGCACGTAAATCACCTTCATGACATTAGAGCTTCCCAGGAAGGAGACAATCTTTTCATCGGCCAGCGCATCGGCTTTGATTTTGTCTTCGTTTTCACCGACCGGAACGGTCAGTTTGCTGCGCAGTTTACCGTTGATCTGAATGACAATGGTCATTTCTTCTTCGCTGGCCACGGCCGGATCAAAGGACGGCCAGGGCATATCGGCGACGGGTTTTTCATTCCCCAGTATCTGCCAGAGCTCTTCGGTGACATGCGGGACGATGGGCCCCAGCAAAAGGATGGCGGCTTCCAGCGTCTCACGGATCACGGACAGGGCGATTTTATCGTCTTTCTCCGGGCGTTTGACGCTGTAGAGCACATTGACCAGTTCCATCACGGCGCTGATGGCCGTGTTGAAGTGAAAGCGGTCTTCGATGTCGAAGGTGACTTTGGCAATGGTCTGATGGGTTTTACGCCTCAGGGCTTTGAGGTCGCCTTCGAGTTCCAGCGCTCCCGAGGCCGGCGCGATCGTTTTGATGTCTTCGAAATATTCGTCAAAGATGCGCCACAGACGGCTTAAGAAGCGGAAAGAGCCTTCCACGCCCTGTTCGCTCCATTCCAGATCTTTTTCCGGCGGCGCCGCAAACAGGCAGAAGATGCGCGCCGTGTCCGCGCCGTAGGTTTTAACCAGAAAATCGGGGTCGATGACGTTTTTCAGCGACTTGGACATTTTTTCGGTCTTACCGATGATGACGTCCTTGCCGCATAGAGAGCACTTGCCGCCTTCCGCCTGCTCCGGGAAGAGATAGCCGTGCTCGGGGCATTTCATGGTCTCTTTACAAACCATGCCCTGCGTCAGCAGATTGGTGAAAGGTTCGTTCACGCCGACCACGCCGAGATCCCGCAGCACTTTGGTGTAGAAGCGCGCATAGAGCAGATGCAAAATGGCATGTTCGATGCCGCCGATGTACTGATCCACCGGCATCCAGTAGTCGACAGCTTTGCGGTCGAGCCCCGGTTTAACGTCGTGTTTGGGGCAGCAGTAACGTTCAAAATACCAGGACGATTCCACAAACGTGTCCATCGTGTCGGTTTCCCGCGTTGCGGGTCCGCCGCAGTTGGGGCAGGTGGTGTTGACGAATTCGGATAGGGCCGCCAGCGGTGAGCCGCCTTCCGGGCTGAAGACGACGTTTTCCGGCAGAACGACAGGAAGATCTTTCTCCGGCACAGGGACAATCCCGCACTTACCGCAGTTGATCATCGGGATGGGCGCTCCCCAGTAACGCTGGCGGGAGATGCCCCAGTCGCGCAGGCGGTATTGAATGGTGCGTTTGCCTTTGCCCTGGGCTTCCAGAAAATCGGCGATGGCTTCGAGCACCTTGGTGTTGAGCATGCCGTTGAACTGGCCGGAGTTGACCAGATAGCCTTCGTCGACGTAAGCTTCCGTCATCGCGGCCGCATCCAATTCTTTATCTTTGGGTTGAATGACGACGATCAGCGGCAGGTTGAATTTTTTGGCAAATTCAAAGTCGCGCTGATCATGCGTGGGAACGGCCATGACGCAGCCAGTGCCGTAATCGGCCAAAACGAAGTTGGCCGCGAAGATGGGCATTTTCCCGCCGGTGAGCGGATTGAGGCAGTAGGAATCCAGGAAGAGGCCTTCCTTCTCATAATATTCGGAGGTCCGCATGAGCTTGTCCTGTTTTTTGACTTTTTCCACAAACGCCTGCACTTCCTTCTCGCAGGGCTTGTCCTTGGCCAGTTGTGTCACCAGCGGATGCTCGGCGGCCACCAGCATAAAGGTCGCGCCGAAGAGCGTATCCTGGCGGGTGGTAAAGACCTGGATGACGCCGTCGCCTTCAGCCATCGGAAAATCGACCAGGCAGCCGTAGCTTTTGCCGATCCAGTTTTTCTGCATGGTCATGACGCGTTCGGGCCAGCCGGGCAGCTTGTCGCAGTATTCCAGAAGCTCCTCGATATAAGCGGTGATTTTGAAAAACCACTGATCGAGAACTTTTTCCGTTACTTCCGTACCGCAGCGCCAGCACAGACCGCCTTCGACCTGTTCATTGGCCAAAACGGTATCGCACTTGGTGCAGAAGTTGACGCTGGAGCGTTTTTTGTAAGCCAGGCCTTTTTCAACCATCCGGATGAAAAAAAGCTGCTCCCAGCGGTAGTATTCCGGCTCGCAGGTGGCCACTTCGCGGTCCCAGTCATAACTGAAGCCCATGCGTTTGAGCTGCTTTTTCATGTGGTCGATATTTTCATGCGTCCACTTCGATGGATGGATTTTGTGTTCGATGGCGGCGTTTTCCGCCGGCATACCGAAGGCGTCCCAGCCAATCGGGTGCAGAACATTGAATCCTTTCATGCGTTTGTAGCGGGCCACGACGTCGCCGATGGTGTAATTGCGGACGTGTCCGATATGGATTTTGCCCGACGGATAGGGAAACATTTCCAGGAGGTAGTATTTCTTTTTATTCGGGTCTTCGGTGACCGCAAAGGTCTTTTCTTCTTCCCACTTTTTCTGCCATTTTTCTTCAATGGTAATCGGATCGTATTTCATAATATGGTGTACTCCCAAAAGAGTTAAATTATCGGCGAGTTGTCTAACATATTGGTTCGGTTAGCGCAAGGGGGGATGGTGGATAGACTTAAGGAACAAGGCGCAAGGTCCAAGGTTCAAGGTTCAAGGCGGAAAATATCCTCCGCCGGAGGTGGTGGCACGATGTGACGGAGGTGGAAAACGCATGGCTGATAGCTCTTAGCTCATGGGGAAGGGGAATCCGGATGATGAATATTTGCCTCAAGCGTGATTCTTCTGATGCAGCAGCATATCCAGACAAGTTCTGGCCATTTCATTTAATGCCGGAAGCTGGTCCGACAGGGATGTGGCGGTAATCAGGTTCCGGACGCCGCTTTCCGTGTGAGCGAGAAAATCGGTCTTATTTTTTTTGAGCCCCAGAAACCCGTAAGCGCCGAGGGCCTGCATCAGCCTCTGGGCGGAGGCTTCCCAGAAATGTCCGGTGAATTGATCCAAACTGTAATCCGGTTGCAGAATGCGGTAATAAAAGGCAATCAGTTCATTTCTTTCCGTCTGTGTGAACGCGACGTACGGATCGCAAATGAGCGAACCCAGATCGTAAAAGAAATTGCCCTGGCGCATGCCCTGAAAATCGATGAACACCGGCCGGTCGTTTTTAATCATGATGTTCTGAGACTGGAAATCCCGGTGAATCAGACTTGCCGGCACGCTTTGCAGGCGATCGATCAGTGCGGACAGCTCGGAGGTCCATTCGCAAACCTGCGCGTCGGATAATTGCAGACGGCAAACCGCTTCAACAAAATTTTCCCGGAAATACTGGTGTTCCCATGTGTACAGGGAACGGTCATAGCCGCTCGCCAGTTTCATGGCCGGAGGCAAATCGCTTAAAGGATATCGGTGCAGCCGGTGAATTTCGGAAAGCGCTTTCAGGTAATAGGTCCGCCGTCTGTGCCAGGGCAGAGTTCTTAAAGAGTATAAGTCCGTATCCCCAAGATCTTCAATCAGCAGAAGATGCTGCCTGTAATCATAGGCGATGATGCGCGGTGCGGGGATGGAAAGATCGGCCAGAAAACGGTTAATGCCGGCCCAGTAGGCGTTTTCGTCCACTTCGGTTCCGTACTGCATGAAGATGAACGTCTGCCCGTCCGGCAGGCGGACGCGGTAAAAGTTACGGTCGGAGCCGCCTTTGTTGATTGAATCGTACTGGAATTCAAGCGCGCCCAAGTGATCGTTTAAAAATTGACGTACGTCTTTGTTCATATCTTCCGGTGATTTTTTGTACGCTTTACGAAAGTGCTTTATAAGCCCTTCCCGTTCAGTTTTCCGTATTCTTCAATCGTACCCAGATCATGCCAGTAACCTTCGTCGATGACCACGCCGCCTATTGACTCCGGATTTCGTCGGATCGATTCCACCAACGGCAACACAATGGATTCGATTTTCCCTGCGGTCAACCGCTGAAGAAACGTGGTTTCGATAATGTAAATCCCGGCAAAAAGGCAACTTTGAATTCCGGGCTTTTGCAACAGGTTTCTTATATCGCAGATAAAGCCCTCGGAGTCAATACGGACGTTGAGCAGAGGTCCTTCCGATCGAAGCGCCAGAGTTGCTTCCGTCTGAAGCCTGGAATGCCGGTCCATCAGAGGCGCCAGCGGCAAATTAGAGATGATATCGCCGTTGTATACGATAATGCGATCCTCTTTGGCAATTAAATCTTCGATATTTTTAATTCCTCCCGCCGTATCCAGAAGGACCGGTTCATGGCGGAAAATAATCGGAATGCCCTGCCAGTGGCCGTCCGGAAATACCTCGGCATATCGATGCGCACAGTGATGTGTGTTGATGATAAAGCGCCGGACGCCCGCGTTTTTCAGATGTTCCATGGCGTAGGTGATTATCGGCCGGCCGGCAAGAGGTAAAAGAGGCTTGGGGATGTTTTCCGTCAGGGGCCGAAGTCGTGTGCCCAATCCCGCACCCAGGATAAAGGCCGTGTTGATAATTTTAGATTGCCTGTCTGCCATACGAGGATTTAATAGCAGAATCATTTTTAAAAGAAAAGATATCCTTTAAACGGGTTGTCCGGACGGGGAACTGCTTTGACTTGAAGGATGTTTCGTAGTAAGCAAAATTATACGTGTGTATTCGGAGCCGGTGGCGGGAGGACCAGTATGTCCGGAATATCCAAAGACCTGTCGTGGAGCAACGCAGATGTTTCCCCTGATACGGATAATACATCGCACGAGCGCGCAGTTGAGCTTCTGAAGGATTCATTAAAACGCTACGAAACCATCCTCGACGACGTTGATGTGCAGTTAAGCGAAATCGATTTAGAAGGGAATATTACCTTCATCAACGATGCCGGTTGCCGGATGTGGAAGCTGCCCCGTCATGAATTGATGGGTATGAATTACCGGCATTACATGAAGGATCAGGATGTCCGGCAGTATGATAAACTTTACAAGAAGGTCTACTTTACCGGCATTCCCATAAAAAATATCATTCTCGAAGTGACCGACCGTGAAGGCGTGATGCGCACGATTGAAAAATCCGTTTCGCTGGCGCGCGACGCCTCCGGTGAAATTTACGGGTTTCGCATGGTGTCCCGCGATGTGACGGAGCAACGGGCGGCTGCAAAGAAGCTGGCGGAAGAGCGATCCCGCCTGGAAGCGATTTTCGGGAGTGTGAAGGACGCGATCATCACGGTGGATGCGAACTTCCGTGTGACGGATGCGAACAAATCGACGGAGCAGATCTGCGGCATCGGGGTTTCGGAGATCGAGGGGAAGGAGTTTTCCGCCTGCCGCGTGCATTGCAGCCAGGCGTGCCGGGAAGTATTGAGACAAACCCTGGAGAAGAAGACGGCGGTGCGGGAATACCGGATTGAATGCGACCATCAGAAACGCCCCCAGCAGGTCGTAAGCGTTTCCAGCTCTCCGCTGATTGATCCGCAGGAAAACTTTCTGGGCGTTGTCATGGTCATCCGGGATATCACTCTGCTGAGAGACGTCGAAAGAGAACTGCGCGAAAGGCACCAGTTCCAGAACCTCATCGGGCGCAACAAGACCATGCAGAATATATACAGCCTGCTGGAAGACCTGGCCAATCTGGATACAACGGTCTTAGTCACGGGAGAGAGTGGGACCGGCAAGGAGCTGGTCGCAAGAGCGTTGCACTACAGCGGCAACCGGGCGTTTAAACCCTTTACCACCGTCAACTGCTCGGCTCTGGCGGAAAGCCTGCTGGAGAGTGAACTCTTCGGCCATGTGAAAGGCGCGTTTACCGGGGCGATCAAAGACAAGCAGGGACGTTTTGCCGCAGCCGACGGCGGGACCCTTCTGCTGGATGAAATCGGCGACATATCCCCGATGATCCAGCTCAAACTCCTGAGAGTTCTCCAGGAGAAGGAATTTGAACGGGTGGGCGAATCGACGCCTCAGAAAGTGGATGTCCGGGTCATTGCCTGCACCAACAAAGACCTGAAAGAGAAAGTCAAAAAAGGCGAATTCCGCCAGGACCTTTACTACCGACTCAAGGTGGTGGAAGTGGCGCTGCCGCCATTACGAGACCGACTCGAAGACCTGCCGCTTCTGGTGGATCACTTCCGTCAGACCTTCAATGACCGTTTCCACAAGCGGATAGAAGGGATTTCCAGTGAAGTCTTAAGCCGGTTCATGGATTATTCGTGGCCGGGGAACGTAAGAGAACTGGAGCATGTGATGGAGCACGCGTTTGTCTTGTGCCACGGCGAAACCATCACTCTCAACTATCTCCCCGCCGATATCCGCAACTATGAGCTTAATGAAGGCGTCGGGCGCCGGAAGGGCAAAGCCGGATCGGCGGAAAGAGAAATGGAAGAAATTCGCAATGCCCTGATCAAAACCGGATGGAATAAATCCAAGGCCGCACGCCTTTTAGGCATCGGCCGCCGCACCATTTACCGCAAAATCGATGGTTACCAACTGCGCGACGAGTAGCTGAAGCCGTCCGTCTTCAAGTGTATCGTGGCATACTTTTGTGCCGTGCAATTCTGTGTCATGGCACATAGACGCCGGAATCTGTAAGAAATCATCCCGCAATAATTTCATTATATCAATCATATACAACTTTTTTGACCGCTTCATCTGCGGCATGCATTTTGTAATCTGTCTGAGCATCAAGCACAGAAGAGCACAGAATTTTGGCTGGCTTCTGACGGTTTCAGAGGGGATCTCCAGCCGGTTGTTCAGAATGTTGTTTTATCGACTATCAATAAAAAAGGAGAGGAAATCATGGGGAATACCTACGTTAAGATTTTTGACATCATGGCCTGCAATGTTTACTGGGATTTTGAAAGTTCCATTATGCCCAAGGAAACGCACAAGTTTCTGGTGGCTTTGCTGCCGACACCCGGCGTGGTCACGCCGGACGTCATCGAGAGCATCACCGCCTATGGTCCCGGCGGCTGTGAAGTTAAGTTCAATAATTCAAAGTATGAAAATATCGGAAAAAACGGCTGGTTCTATGATCGGCAAATCACCAACTACTGGTACATGGTCAATCTGCCAACCGGTTTCATGAAGGAAGGCGAATACACCATCGAAGTCATAACAAAGGATGGGCAGGTCGACAGAAAATCCCGCATCCAGAAAGATGCGCCGTCGGATTCGGCCGTCAACGCTTACTTGAAGAATTATGACCGGATTATCAATTCATTTTCGCCGTCGAAAACCAAACCGCTGCCGGCCGGTTCCGCGCTGAAAGGCGTTACGTGCAAATGGGAAACGCTCAAGGACGTCGCCCATCTCGACGCCTATTATGTTTACCGCCTTTGCCAGGCTTCCACACCGATGGAATTCGACGGTAATAATCTGACCTGGTTTGACAATATCTATCTGCAGAGGCTGATGGGCAAAGGGGACCAGTCAGGGCAAAACCGCGGCGAAGTGGTGGTCGGAAAAGAACTTCAATCAAAAACCAGTTACGGGTATTTCGTGGAAATCACGGACGCCAATATCAGCGGCCAGGCGAATATCTGCATTTTTCAGCCGCACCAGTTTTTTGTGACACCATAGGAGACAGGAATTATGAAATATAAACTACTGGCCTCGACAGGCCTTTACGTATCGGAACTGTGCTGCGGGACGATGACGTTCGGCGGCAGCGGGTTCTGGGGCGCCGTAGGCAAGATGCAGCAGAATGACGTCAATGCGATGGTCAACCGTTGCCTGGATGCCGGCATCAACTTTTTTGATACGGCCAACGTCTATTCCGAAGGTCAGTCGGAAGAGCTTCTGGGCCGCGCGCTGGGTGCGAAGCGCAAGGAGGTCATTGTCGCCACCAAAGTCTGCGGCCGCATGGGACCGGGGGCCAATTCCATCGGTCTGTCCCGTGTGCATATTCTCAACGAAGTTCATGCCAGTCTCAAACGCCTCAACACGGATTATATCGATTTGTATCAGATTCACGGGATGGATCCCATGACAGATATGGAAATTGTTCTTCGCACGCTTGACGATCTGGTCCGTTCCGGAAAAGTGCGCTACGTCGGCTGCTCCAATTTGATGGCCTGGCAGTTGATGAAATATTTGGGCATTTCGCACCGGAAAAATCTGGAAGCGTTCGTTTCGCTTCAGGCTCTTTATACCGTCGCCAACCGCGATCCGGAGCGGGAGATCATTCCGCTTCTGCAAGATCAAAGGCTTGGTCTTCTGGTCTGGTCGCCGCTGGCGGGAGGATTTCTTTCCGGAAAATACACCCGGCAAAGCGCAGGAGAGCAGGGCGCGCGCCGGACAATTTTTGATTTTCCGGTCATTGATAAGGAACGGGCTTACAACATTATCGAGGTCATGACGAAGATCGCGGGCGCCCGCGGCGTCTCCGTCTCCCAGGTGGCGCTGGCCTGGCTTTTACACCAGCCTGCCGTGACCAGTGTCATTATCGGCGCCAAAAAGATGGATCAGCTCGAAGACAATCTCCCGGCGGTAAAGCTTGCGCTTTCCGCCGATGAGATGAATGAACTGAACAGTATCAGCGCCCTGCCGCCGGAATATCCCGGCTGGATGCAGGAATTTACAAAAAAGACCAGCGGCCGGGTGCCGCCGGAAAAATAACAACGGGAAAACAGCCACGGGAGGCCACTATGAATATTGCAAAGCTGCGCGAGTTAAAAGTTCTGGAAGAAGCCGAACAGGTGAGTTTTGTCTCCGGCGGGCGGGAACTGACCAACTACCAGTTTTTAAGTGAGGCCCGGAAACTGGTTACGGCATTAAAGGAACTGGGTGTCAGGCGCGGCGACCGCGTGATTGTGCAGATGCCTAACTGTGTTGAAGTGCTCCAGTCGTTTGGTGCCATCTGGCGGCTGGGGGCGATTGTGGCGCCCGTTAATTACATGATGAAGGATGATGAAATCGCCGCCATTTACGAGGACTCGGGTGCGAAAGTCGTCATCAGCGTCAAGGATTTCCTTCCCAAGATTAAAGTCGGTCAGGCGAAAGCGCCGCAGATGCAAACCGTCATTCTGGTCAATGACGATGCGCCGGAAGGGACGCATTCTTTCCATGCCCTGGTGGATAAAGCACCGGAGACAAAAGACATCGTGGAGATGGACGATGAAGACGTGGCGGCGCTGATTTACACCGCCGGCACCACGGGGGCTTCCAAAGGCGTCATGCTGACGCACGGGTCGCTTTATGCTAACTCTAAAATGTCTTACGAATCGACCCGGATGCCGCACGGCATGACGAACATCACGGTTCTACCCCTGTGCCACGCGTACGGCATTGCGGTATCCAACAGTGGTCTGTTTTACGAGAGAACCAAAAGCGTCATTCTCAACACCTTCGACCTGGAAACCATTTTTGCCTCCATCGATAAATACGACGCCAGACTGGTGGCCTTGGTGCCCACGATGTATGTCTTCATGCTGATGTATCCCAATCCCAATAAACATGATTTAAGCCGCGTCAAGTACTGGATGTGCGGCTCGGCGCCCCTGTCGCAGGCGACCTGGAATTCGTTCCATGAACGCTTCGGCGGGAAAATTATCGAGGGCTGGGGGCTGTCCGAAAGCGGCGCTTCAGGCAGCGGCAATCCCTGCGACGGCCGTCCGATCAAGGTCGGTTCCATCGGCATCCCGTATAAAGGCATGCAGATGGGCATCATGGACGACAACGGGCAATTCCTGGGCGCCAATCAGTCCGGCGAAATCGTTTTGAAAGGGCCGTCTCTCATGAAGGGCTACTGGAACAAACCGGAAGAGACGGCAAAGGTGATTATCGACGGCTGGCTGCACACCGGCGACGTCGGCCATGTCGATGAAGAAGGTTACTACTGGATTACCGACCGGAAGAAAGACCTGATCATCAAGGGCGGCGAGAATATTTCACCGCGGACGGTTGAAGAGGCGCTTTACGCTTATCCGAAAGTCGCCGAAGCGTCGGTGGTTGCCATGAAAGACGATGTTTACGGTGAAAATATCAAGGCATTTGTCGCGCTCAAGCCTGGCCAGGAAGCCACAGCCCGGGATATTCTTGAGCATTGCAAAACAAAACTGACCAATTTCTTCCTGCCCAAAGAAATTGTATTTTTGCCTGTGCTGCCCAAGAATCTGGTTGGTAAGATCTTGAAAAAAGAATTGCTTAAACTTTAGGCGGCTTGCAATCAGATGATGCCGGATGTCGATCCCGTGTGCAGGCGATTTCGATCTGCTGACGCTTGCGGGATTTATTCAGAGTTCCTTTCGGTGACGTTCTGGTCTGCATGGGGCGGATTCAGCTTCGTTTTGGAGAAGATCCGCCCCCCTGGCCAGGCGTGCCATGGCATTGGATGTGTTGGTCGATCGTTGTTTTTTCTTGCAGTCTTCCCCGGTCATCTGGTAGGTCGAAGGGCGAAAGATTAATCTCAGAAATCAAATCACGAGGAAGTATTTCAGTCAACATGAACTCAACAGGCGTTGCAGAAGAAACGGTTGATCAGGTCCGCAAATCAGGCCGGACAACATTGTCTGAATTCGAATCCAAAAAAATATTAAGCCGCTATGGGATTCCCGTCGTTGCAGAAGCCGTTGCGGCGACGGAAGAAGAGGCTGCGGCGGCTGCCCGGGAAACCGGGTTTCCCGTGGTCGTCAAAGGGATGGGCGCGAAACTGGCCCATAAGAGCGAACGCGGGCTGGTGCGAATCAACCTGCGCTCTGAAGACGACGTCCGCCAGGCGTTTCGGGACATTCGCCGTGCGGCGGGCGCCGACTGGGAAGCCTGCCTTATCCAACCGCAAGTTGAAGGCCGGCGGGAGTTTCTGGCCGGGATGTTTCGGGATCCGCAGTTCGGCCCCTGTATCATGTTCGGATTGGGCGGAATTCTGACGGAAGCTTTAAACGACACGGCTCTGCGCATTGCGCCGCTTGATCCATGCCAGGCGCAGGCTCTGATCGGGGAAATCCGCGCGGCAAAACTTTTGGGGGCTTTCCGGGGAGAAACACCCGTTGATATCGAGCAACTGATTGGTGTTCTGACAGCATTGTCGAGTCTAGCGCTTGATCGTCCGGATATTGCGGAAGTCGATATTAACCCGCTCATTGTCAAACCCGACGGCGGCATCCGTGCAGTCGACGCTCTGGTCGTTTTAAATGAGATGCCGGAGCTCCCCGAAACATCTGCCGCCGACGTTCTCAAAATCCGCAAGGCGCTGGATGCCATGGCGAATGCGCAATCAGTAGCGGTGGTGGGCGCGACCTCGTCTATCCGCGGCGGGTATCTGGGCATCTTCGGCTGCATGCGCCATTTTGGTTACGCCGGGCGTCTTTATCCTATCAATCCCAAAGTGGATGAAATTGACGGAATCAAAGCCTATCCCAATCTGACCTCCCTTCCGGAAAAAGTCGATCTGGTGATCATCGCCGTTGCGGCGAAAGCTGTTCCGGATGCGTTGAAAGACTGCATCGCCTCCGGAAACCATCATGTCCATATATTTACGGCAGGCTTCAAGGAGGCCGAAGAAGAAGGCAGCGCAAAGCGCCAGGAGGAAATTGAAGCGATTGCCCGGCAGGGCGGTTTGCATGTGGTGGGACCCAATTGCATGGGCTGGTATGTGCCGTCTAAAAAAATGCTGACCTGGAATGCCGCGCCCGCACTCAGTGGCTCCTTATCCATGATCAGTCAGAGCGGCGGTAACGCCCAGGAGTTTACGCATCACGCCGCTAAAGTCCATCATCTGTATTTTAATAAAGTCATCAGTTACGGAAACGGCCTGACGCTCGACAGCACCGATTTTCTGGATTATCTGGCGCATGACGATTCGACGTCGATTATCACGATGTATGTGGAAGGCGTCAAAGACGGACGCCGCCTGCTGGCAGTGACGCAGGAAGCTGCGCGGCGCAAGCCCGTCATTGTTATGAAAGGCGGCATGACTGAATCCGGTGCGAGGGCGGCCTCGTCACATACCGGCGCCCTGGCCGGAGCCGGCCGCATCTGGGAGGCGTATTTCCGGCAAAGCGGCGCTGTGCGCGCGGAATCCATCGAAGACATGGCGGATATTGTCGCCGCATTTCATTATCTGAAAAAGACTCACGGCCGGCGCGTGGCGGTCATCAGCGTCGGCGGCGGCTCCGCGGTGGCGGTGGCCGACACTTTGACGCTTGCGGGGATGATGCTGCCGGTGTTAACGCCTGCCACCATGGGAAAAATCGCAGAATTCATTCCGCCGGCGGGCAATATCATCAGTAATCCGATTGACTCCTACCTGGCATTTATGCGGACGGCCTATATCGGCAGGATCTTCGATATTCTGGCGCAAAGCGGCGAGGTGGACAACATCATCGTTTCGCTGCCGCTGGACTGGCTTTACCGCGAAGAAGCGCAGGGCAATTTCGTCGAGGTGATTGCGGGCTATCTGGCAGGCGAAGGGAGGATAAAGCTTTCCGGCCTGCCGATGATGGTAGCCTGGCGGCAGTATCAGGATGACGAGGACTTTCGCAGGATGAGGGGCCGCATGGAGGAGATCCTGCTTTCGGCGGGGATTCCCGTTTATGAGGGGCTGACCCGCGCCGTGAGCGCTCTGTCCAGTCTGGCGGATTACTGTTGCAGATTGAAATAAAGATTTTCTATTTCTTAATCGTTCATGTTATAAAGCATCAATGGCACACGGACGTCCGTTAGATCATCATACTTGAGAGGATTTCCTGAGCATGCCAACAAAAGACAAAAACATCACCGCACAATGCCAAGAATTACTGAACAGTCTGGATTTGAATCAACAGGCGGAGACGGCCGCGCAACTCTTTCTGGAGTATTGTGTTTACCAGGATCAATGCGAGCATACGAAAAGACTGGCGCCCCTGATTAATACGGTTGCCGAGGCTTTGACAAAAAATGTCGGTTCGGAAGATTCCCTGAAGTTCGGCGTAAAAGCCGTTCAGATGTATCTGAGGATGCCTCCCGTTGAATATTTCGGCGAAACGCTTTCCAGACTCGGATATCTGGATCGGGAAAGCGTCGAAGAGATGATCCGGATTCAGCCCAAAAACGTGATCTTCGGCGCCTTCCTTCTGGAACAGGGAGTGATCAGCCGGGAGCAGAGGGACATGGCCGTCATCGCGCAGAAGAGGCTGTTTAATATTCATGAGGTTTATGCCAGGCTTCAGAAAGACGATGAAAGCGAAACCGTAGCGGATGTCATCGATCACCTCAAAGGCGTGTTTCAGCATTTTACGACCTCGACCGCGGAACTGGAAGACGATCTGAAAAAATCAAAGACAGAGAATATCCATGATACGCTTCAGCGCCTGGAAAACATCGTCGGTGAAACCGAAAAACAGTCCGATTTCGTTCTGGGGATCGTCGATCAGATTTTTACCCTTAAAAATGAGATTCAAATCTGTGCGGAAGAAATAAAGCGTCAGATGGATCCGTCCAATCAGGTGGCGGCGGAGACGCTGAAGGCCGTGTCTGAAAAACTGGATCGTCTGTTTTCCCTGAATATCGAACTCAACTCTTCCCAGCAGTTCCAGGATCGCATCGGCCAGCAGATGTTGAAGATCATTCCTTCCATTCAGGCATTCCACGATCAATTGATGAAAATCGCCGGCAGACTGAACCTGGACTGGGAAAATATAGAAACGAAAGAAACCGGTCTGACCAAAGTCGGATATGGAGGAGCGGAAGCCGGAGCGCGCAGTCAGCAAAGCGATGTGGATGATCTGCTGGCAAGCCTCGGTCTGTAACATGCGCGCATGATCGTATGGCCGCATGTGACGCCTTCAGGACAGATTGAATTCGCCGATTTTCCACCTTTCCAGTTTTTCAAACGAATCATGAGCCGCTTTCAACAGCACATCGAGTTTAACCGGCTTGAGAAAGAAATCGTCAAATCCGGCGGCCCGACATTCCAGAAGGCCGTAGAGATTGCTGTAGCCGGTAAATGCATGGATAATGCTGATCTGATCTTCTTTGCGAATTTTTTTACACAGGTCCAGGCCGCTCATGCCGGGAAGCCGAATGTCCAGAAACAGAACCCAGACCGTTTCATTTTTAATGATCTCCAGAGCTTCTTCTGCGTTTTCAGCGGTGAATACAACAAAGCCTTCCGAATCAAAAGCTTCTTTGGTCATTTCCAGAATGGAGACTTCGTCATCGACGACTAAAATTTTTTTCTCCATGGCGATCATCCTTTCTGTTTATGGAGCGTCCTTATCAGGTTTGCGGTTGATATCGATGATTCGGCTGAAACCCGCATAATCCTTTGTTTCATAATCGTTAATCGACATCAGTTTGTTCGTGATGGCGCCCATCCTGTGAATTTGCCTGTAAATCTTGTCCAGTTTGCGATGGAGGGGATCATTTTCCGAAGTATTCTTCAGGATCATTTCGGAATATCCGGAAATGATTTGCATCGGTTGATTGAGTTCATGACAGACGGTTCCCGCCATTTCCAGGACGCCGTGAAGTTTTTCATAACGGTACCTTTCTTCAGCGGCCCGCTTGCGCTCACGGATATCCCGGCAGACAAAAACGAGGCCGAAGGGGACACCGTCCCGGTTGCGCAGGACGTCGCCATTCGCTTCGAAGGGAATTTTGGTTCCGTCTTTTATAATGAGCTGGTATTCCTGCGGTCCCAGCCTGTTTTGCATCATGAGGAATGCATTTTGCATCAGCCGTTCATGGTCTTCCGGGGCGACGAACGTCAGCATGTTGTGTCCCAGAATTTCATCGCGGCCGTATGCGCTTATCTGAAGAGCTACGTCATTGATGAACAGAATATTACCCTCTGTGTCGGTGCGGATGATGATGTCGGGGATGGTGTCGACCAGCCGTGAATAATGTTCCTCGCTGGCTCGCAACGCCTCTTCGACCTGCTTGCGCCCGGTAATGTCCCGCAAGTAGGCCAGAACGGATTTTTTCCCCTGATAGGTAACAGCAGCCAGGGAAACATCCATATGGATAATGGAGCCATCCGGCTTCACTGATCTTATTTCAATGTTTTTCGGCACAGGCGCGCCTTGCTTGTATTTTCTTGTATGATCCATAACATTCGCCAGGTCATCGGGATGGATGTAGGCGCCCATCGTCTTCCCGATGATCTCATCGCTGCTTCGTCCGATCGTGTCCAGGAATTTCTGGTTGGCATACATATACCGGCTGTCCCGAATGATGACAACGCCGTCATTGGATGTTTCCAGGGCAGTTCGGTAAAGTTCTTCACTGGCCCGAAGCGCTTCTTCCATTTGTTTGCGTGCGGTAATGTCACGGTCAAAGCCGCAATATCCCATATAGTTGCCGTTTGGGTCAAAAAAGGGCGCCCCGCTTGTTTCGATGATGATTTCATGTCCGTCTTTATGCAGATTAATATTTTCCAGTCCCGAAAAAGACCGGCGTGAATCCGCAATATCTTTAAATAATGCCGAGACGCGCTTTTTTTCGTCATTCCTCATTAAATCAAAAGGGGTTTTCCCGATAATTTCTTCCGGTTCGTATCCGAGCAGATCTTTCACTCTCGAACTTGTATAGGTGAAGAAGCCGTTGCTGTCGATCTCCCAGATCCAGTCGCCGGCCGTTTCGGCCAGGGAACGGAAGCGCCGATCGCTTGCCCACCGACCCTCCTGTGGCAGTCTTCGTGTTTCCTGGGTTTGTTCAAGTATATGAATTCTTTGTTTTAAGGCGGCTATTTCATCAAGCAGCCAGTTTTTTGTTTTAGATGATTCTTTCATTGTGCTTCCCTGATCATGCAAACGGCGCGCATAGTTATCAATCTTCCTAAGATATTCGGTTGTTGCATGAGAAGATGTAAAACCGGAATTGGTGCAAGAGTCGCGATACCTGCATCATGCACATGCAGGCGGCAGAGAAAAAATAGTTTTACGTGTTATCTATCGGATAATATCCACTGAAAGTTTAAAAGTTTTGCCGTTTTGAGGTATGTAAAAAATGACATCATGGATTTAAGTCGGCAAAACCGTAAAATATGTTAAAATGACATCATCAGTGAGGTGGCGTATGGACGCTTATTCCGTATTGATTATAGGGTCCGGCCCCGCGGGACTTTTTGCCGCCATGGAGCTGGAACGGCTGGGGACAGACCGCATTGCCGTGATTGATTTGCATCCTTATCCAGCCGGCGGCCTGCTCAACGACGGTAAACTCAATTTTGATTATCGCGTGGGGATTGATCTCGCCGAACTTCAGCTCGACCGCGATGCGGCGGCGCGATTGATGGCGGAAGTTCGGGAAATATTCGTCCGCTTTCCCAAATGCCGGCAGGTCACTTTTTCAGATCAGCGCGAAAAAATCGATGCGCTGGCCGGCATTGCCTGCGAGCACGGCGCACAGTTTATTGCACCCGAGCAATGGCACTGGGGGACGGACAACGGCCGGGCGGTGGTCGATTATCTTCGAAGCCGTCTGAAAAAAACGGAAATGCTTCTGGGAACGGAGGTCGTTGCCATCAGAAAGCATTCCGGCGATGCCTTTCACATTGTGTGCAATTCCGGGCGTAAAAAAATCACTTATACCGCAGAAGTTGTTCTGGCGGCGCCGGGCCGCAGCGGCGCTTACTGGTTTCGCGATGTGGCCACGAGCCTGGGTGTCGCTCATAATTTCGGCCCCATCGATGTGGGTATACGCGTTGAATTGAACCGGAAATACTATAACGATGTCACCGATATCGTCTACGATCCGAAATTTATTTTCCATACGTCACGTCACAACGACCGGGTTCGCACCTTTTGCACCAATCCGGGCGGCCGTGTGCGCACCGAAGATTACAACAGCTTCAAACTGGTCAACGGCGACGCCCTGTCCCGGCGCAAGACGGAGAATACGAATTTTGCCCTGATCAACACGGTCGCGCTGACCGAACCTTTTTCCGACACCACCGAATTCGGACAGATGATCGCCAAACAGTTTTTCCTGCTGGGCGGCGGCAAACCCATTGTGCAGCGGGTGGGGGATTTCCGCGAAGGGCGAAGAAGCGCGGCCAAGACATTCATGAGCCGGACGCGGCATTTCGAACAATGCCAGGCGACCTTAAAGGCGACGCCCGGCGACATCACGCTGGGCCTCCCGGCGCGCATCATCGACAACCTGTGGGAGTCGCTCAAAAAAATCGATAAAATCGTGCCGGGCATTCTGCACCCGTCCACACTGCTTTACGCCCCGGAAATCAAATTTTTCGACACGCACTTCATTACGGATGAACAATTGGAAACAAATGTCTCCGGCCTTTACGTGGCGGGAGACGGCACCGGCAAAAGCCGCGGCATTGTCGGCGCCGCCATCTCCGGCCTTCTCGCCGCGCGGGGAATTGCAGGGAAATACTTTTGAGATAACATGGTAAGATAAACTATTTCGTCATACCTGCCTTTATCTTTTTTATTATAAGGTCTGGCGAAGGCCTGCATCCAGTCATCCTTCCGTCATTCCTCGCACAGGCGGGAATCCAGGATAAATAATCTTAAAGGCGGCAGTTGATCCGGGGCATACAATAAGCGAAGATCAGGAACGAAATGTTGTGGCTCTTGGCGAACCACGGGCATGAATACATGCCCTCCGCTTGGCGGGATTGTTCAACTTACTCATTCCCAAAGCGCCGCTTTTGGAATGAGAGTTTCACGAATGGAGCATCGGATAGCCGAACTGTTTGACCAGCCGAAGGCGAGTTTTCGGCTGTTGCGTAATGAGCCGTATTTCATCTCATACTCAAGATGAGACCGCGGCGGCAAGGAGGAGGTGACGAGGTATATTATAAATACGCTGAGGAAGCCGACGACGCAGACAACAAAGGCAGCGCTTGAGTTTGAGGTGAAATTAGTTGAGGGCCTGCTGTGCGTTTGGATGCCCCGGCGACTGACGCACCTTTTAGGAAAAGAAAAACTGGATTCCCGCCTGCGCGGGAATGACGATTCTATGATTTTATTGATGATGCATGAATAACTCTGGACATGTATTCAGGTGGCCAATGCGTTGCATGGCGGCGAAGCCGCGGCTTTTGCCGGGAAGTATTTTTAATTGCCTGAAGCTGTTGACGGTCTATCGCGTGGACGTTTATTTAAAGTTATAGCGCTCCATTTTGCGGTACAGGGTGCTGCGGGAGATTTTCAATTTCTTCATAATCTCGCTTTTGGACAGATTCAAATGCAGCATTTTGGCGAGCATCTGGCGTTCAATATCTTTTGCCGCCTCAAACTCTTCACCTGTCGATACCGTCTGTTTCTGGAAATGAAGGAGTTCTTCCGGAATGAGATCGGCCGTCAGTTCGCTGGTTTGAGAATAGTTCATCATCCGTTCGATGACATTTTGAAGCTCCCTGACATTACCGGGCCAGGGATAAGTCATGAAAATATTCGTGACCTTTTCATCGAAACGTTCAATATCCTTTTCCATGATTTCACTGTGTTTATGGATGAAATAATCAATGAGCAGAGGAATATCGTCCAGCCTGTCCCGCAGAGGGACCATCTTGATGGAAAAGACGTTGGCGCGATAATACAAATCTTCCCGGAAGTTTCCCTTCCTGACCTCTTCTTTGAGATTTCTGTTGGTCGCAACAATGATGCGCACGTCAACGGGCCTTACACTGGCGCCGCCGATCCGGATAATGGATTTATCCTCAATGACCCTTAAAAGCGCGGATTGCAGTTCCAGAGGCATTTCCGCAATTTCGTCGAGAAATATTGTTCCGCCGTCCGCCAGTTCAAACTTACCCTGATTGCCGCCGCGCTTCGACCCGGTAAACGAACCCTCCGTATAGCCGAACAATTCACTGGAGATCAGATCTCTGGGGATGGCCCCGCAGTTGATGGCCACGTAAGGTCCGTTTCTTCGTTTGCTGGCGTTATGAATCGCCTGGGCAAAGATATCTTTGCCTGTTCCGCTTTCACCTAAAAGGAGAACATTGGAATTGCTTTGCGAGACCATTCGGGCCTGTCGGATCGTTTCCAGGAATCTGGGATTCATCCCGCAGATATCTTCAAATCGCAAACTGGCCTTGGCGCCAATCATCTTGGTGACCAGCATCTTGGCCCGTTTGATTTCATTGAGGATGATCACTTTGCCCATCAGTTCTCCATTGTTGGATAAAATGGGATTGGAGGTCAGCGTGTAGTCTTTGGCCTCGTTGTCGGA
Source organism: Smithellaceae bacterium (assembly GCA_963682105.1). Lineage (GTDB taxonomy): Bacteria > Desulfobacterota > Syntrophia > Syntrophales > Smithellaceae > UBA8904. The sequence goes on along the minus strand of OY821638.1, from coordinate 2,196,198 downwards.
GAAAATACGCACTTCAACATCGATCAACGGTTGATTTTTTTCAATCAGGCGGAAGAAGTCGCTGTTTTTATCTCCAAATACCTCCCGGATGTTTTTTTGCTCGACCCACTTGTTTTGCGAAAAAAACAAATTTTTGGCGTTGTCATTCAGCAGAGAGATATGACCGTCATTGTCTATCGCGATGAGCGCTTCCGGAATGGAAGAGATGACTGTCTTCTGGTAGGTGTTGGCGACGTGAGCCTCGATCAGAGCCTTATTGATGCGAAGTTCGTTTTCAATGGCCATAGCCGCCGCAACCGTCATCCCGAGTGTGTGAGGGTTGACTTTATAATAGCGGCCGGTCATGACCAGTCCTCCGATGAATTCGCCTTCCGGATTGAAAATAGGCGCACTGGAACCCGTCTCCTCGTGGAAATTCCGGCAGTAATGCTGGCACCCAAAAATTTGAATGGGCTTTTGTAATTTCAATAAGGTTCCGACGCCGTTTGTTCCGGCCGACTCCTCTCCCCAGGAGGCCCCTTCAACGAAATTGCCTGTTTGAGCATGCTTGATCACATATTCGTCGCCGATGATTTCCAGGAGGTAGCCTTCATGATTGAACAGAACCACGATAATGCCCGACCCCTCGACAAATTTGTAAAGATGCCGCATGAAAGGCCGGCTGATTTTAATGAGTTCTTTATTCGAGTTTTGCAGATCCTTTAAGCGGTTTCCGGTCAGGACATTGTTGATGGCGGCTTTTTTCGGATTGACGCCATAATTTTTACAGCGGAGCCAGGACTCCAGAATCTCATCCGGGATTACGTCTTTATTGGGTTGACCGCCGCTCGTGGTAAATTTCTCCCACTCTCTGAGTGTGCGCTGATGTTCTTCGCGATAGTTGACGAGCCCGTCATAGGCGACAGACGCATTGTGCTTTGTTGCCGTCTTTTTTGCTATTTCCATGGTTCCTCTCCTGACCCGAATATTCCTGTTCCATAATGACACATATGATTATCTTTTATACCATAATGACACATATTCTTGTCTCATAATGGAATAGATTATAAACCATAAAACGAACAAACAAACAAGAATATTTATATATATAATAAATACAGTGACATACGATTTGTCCCGGTGTGAAGCATAAATGGCACAGGGAATGCAGATTCTGTCAAATAAAACGGAGAGCCGCGGTTTTCCGCATCATAGAAAGGAAGTCATCTGACGTTTATGGATTATCTGGAAAAATTCAGAATCGAGGACAAAGTAGCCATTGTGACGGGCGGAAGCAAAGGGCTTGGCCGGACCATGGCGCTGGGCCTGGCGCAAGCCGGCGCCAAAGTCGTCGTCTCCAGCCGGAGTAATTCACTGATTGAAGAAACGGCGGATGAAATCGTTAGAGAAGGCGGCCAGGCGATCGCCGTGCCGGTGGATGTGAAAAATCCTCAGAGCATTGATCTGCTGGTTACTCACGTGATGAATCATTACGGCAGAGTGGACATTCTCATCAACAATGCGGGGATCGCCCCGATGAAAAAAACGCTGGATACCGACATTGAAGATTGGAACGATGTGCTCAACAGCAACCTGAAGTCGGCCTTTTTAACGTCCAAAGCGGTGGTTCGGGGCATGCTCAAACAACGCAGGGGGAAAATAATCAATATCGGTTCCGTTCTGGGGAATATGGCTTCCGCATTGGCCATGCCTTACTGCGTTTCCAAAGCCGGCATTGCTCACATGACCAGGGCTCTGGCTCTGGAATGGGCGTCCGCGGGAATCAATGTCAACTGCATCGCTCCGGGATATTTTGAGACGGAAATGACCAGAGAGGCGCGCGAAGACGAGTCTCATATGAAATTTTTGAAATTTAAGATTCCTTTTAAACGTTTCGGCAAACCGGAAGAGATTGTCGGCGCCGCATTGTTTCTGGCTTCGGAAGCCTCCGATTATGTAACCGGCGCCGTGCTTTACGTTGACGGAGGATATACCGTCTGGTGAGAAGGCGTCCTGATAAACGAATATAAAATCCCCGGGGATTTTAAACATTATAAACAAGGAGTCTGCTGAAGAATGAATAACAAAGAAGATGTCGTGATTGTAAGTGGCGTCAGAACGCCCTTTTCGAAATTTGGTTCGGTGCTGCGCGATATGCACAGCATGGATCTCGGTGTTATTGCCATCAAGGCCTGTCTGGAGCGTTGCGGACTGAAAGGCGGCGATCTGGACGAATTGTATTACGGCATGTGCATTCAGTCCGAGGCCGCGCTGAATTATAATGTCATCGGACGCCAGGCGCTGCTGAAGGCCGGTTTGCCGGAGAATCTTCCGTCTCTGACGGTGGACAGAGCCTGCTGTTCTTCGCTGGTGTGCGTCCAGTTGGGCGTCAAGTCGATCCGCCTGGGCGAAGCCGTAACCTGTATGGCGGTCGGCGCTGAAAACATGAGCAACACGCCGGTTGTGTTAAACGGCCACCGCTGGGGCCGGGGATTGGCGCCCGTGACGATGGTCGACCATCTCAATCCGATTCAATATCATGGCTTCGGCATTCTTGCCGCAGATGCAGGAGAAGTGGCGCTGGAGCATGGCATTCCAAGGCAGATGCAGGATCAGTGGGCGCTGGCATCCCAGCGGAAATATCAGGACGCAAAAAGCGCCGGAAAATTTGCAGATGAAGTTGTGCCGGTGGAAGTGCCCCAGAAAAAAGGACCGGCAAAAATGTTTGCCGAGGATGATTTTCCCAAGGCGGATTCCACTATTGAGGGACTGGCAAAGCTCAAACCCGTTTACGGAAGCCCGTCCGTCACGGCGGGAAACTCTCCCGGGCTCGACGCCGGGGCCTCCGCGGTGATCGTCATGAAGAGGGCCCGGGCGGAAGCCCTGGGTATTAAACCCCTGGCCACCATCCTGTCGATGGCCAGCATGGCCAAGGAACCGCGCAAAATGGCTGAAGTGCCGGGTTACGCCATCCAGCGCGCCCTGTCCAGGGCTGATCTTGCGGTGGATCAGGTTGATGTTTTTGAAATCAATGAAGCCTTCGCCGCCATGCCGCTGGTGTCGACAAAGATTCTGGCCGGCGACGACAAAAATCAATGGACCAAAATCATGGATAAGACCAACCCCAACGGCGGCGCCATTGCCATGGGACATCCCGTAGGCGCCAGCGGAGCGCGAATTCTTCTGACCATGATGTACGAGTTGAAAAGGCGGGGCGGCGGTATCGGTGCGTGCGGGATTTGCGGCGGGCTGGCGCAGGGCGATGCGGCGGTGATTCGGGTGGATTGAGCCGCCCGGTGCAAGAAATGGTTTGCTGAAAAAAAGAAGGATGAACACATGGGAAATAAATTAACCGATCTCAGGGACACTCGATTTGTCCTTTATGAGCAATTGAATATTGAAGAGCTGTGCCAGGCGGATCGCTTTCGCGATCATTCGCAGGATACCTTTGAGATGATTATGACGGCGGCGGAAAAACTGGCCGTCAATGCCTTTGAACCGGCCAACAGCGCCGGCGACAAAATAGGCTGCCACTGGCAGGACGGTAACGTTACTGTTCCGGAACCCTATCGGGAACCTTTTAAGAAATTCTGTGAAGGCGGATGGATGAATATGCAGGAGAATTACAGTGTCGGCGGGCAGAATGTTCCGTTTTGTCTCCACTATGCCTGCAACGCCCTTTTCTTCGCCGCCAATCATTCCCTGGCGGGTTATATGGGGCTGACCCACAGTGCGGCAAAGGTGATCGAGATTTTCGGCTCCGGCGAACAAAAGAAAAAGTACATGAAACCCCTTTACGAGGGACGGTATGCAGGCGTGATGGATCTGACGGAAGCCCAGGCCGGGTCCGATGTCGGCGCGATCAGAACCAAAGCCGTCCGAAACGCGGACGGATCTTTTTCAATATCGGGATCTAAAATTTTTATTACCGGCGGCGAACAAAACCTGACGGAAAACATCATTCATATTCTGCTGGCCCGCATCGAGGGCGATCCCGAAGGGACCAAAGGCCTTTCCTGTTTTGTGCTTCCCAAGATTCGAGTGAATGCGGACGGTTCGCCGGGAAATGTGAACGATATTTACTGTTCGGGAATCGAACACAAAATGGGCATGAAAGGTTCCGCTACAACGGTTTTAAATTTCGGAGACAACGGCAACTGCATCGCCGAACTTCTGGGCCCCGAACGAAAAGGCATCCAGGTCATGTTTCATATGATGAATGAGCAGCGCATTCTCGTCGGCATGCAGGGCATGGCGCAGGCCGGCACGGCGTATCTCCACGCCCTGAACTTTGCAACCCAGAGGAAACAGGGAGCGGTTTTTGGCGCGGCGGACGGTGAGCCGGCCGCCATTATCAGCCATCCCGATGTCCGGAGAAATCTCCTGGAGATGAAGGCTCACACGGAAGGCATGCGGGCGCTCATTCTCTACACCATGTACTGCATGGACTGGGAAACGGTCACGCTCAGTAAAGATGAAAAACTCAAATGGCACGACCTGGTGGAGATCCTGACGCCGGTCTGCAAGGCCTACTGTTCAGACAAGGGTTTTGAAACGTGCGTAAAGGCTATTCAGGTTCACGGAGGTTACGGTTACTGCTCCGAATACAAGGTTGAACAGTGCGCCAGGGACAGCAAAATCACATCCATTTATGAAGGGACGAACGCCATTCAGGCCCTGGATCTTTTTGGCCGCAAGATTCGAATGAAACAGGGCGCGGCTTTCGAAACCCTGTTAAACCATATGAGAGCGACGGTTAAAAAAGCGCGGGAGGTGAATCATTTATCGTCTTATGCCGTCGAAATCGGCAAAGCCGTTGCCGCTTTGGAAGAACTCACCCACGAGCTGATGGCCGCGACGTCATCGGATGATTCTTATCTGGCTTATTCCTGGGCGTCGCTTTATCTGGAAATATTCGGAGACGTTGTTCTGGGATGGCTGTTGATCTGGCAGGCGGCCATTGCCGCGGAGAAGTCCGGAAGCGACGGCGGCGCCGATGATTTCTACTATTTATCAAAAATTCTGACGGCAAAATTTTATGCCGGTTCGCTTCTGCCGGCCATCTACGGAAAGATTGCAGCCATCCAGAAAAAGGACCGGTCGCTTTTGCATATAACGGAAGAAATGTTTGCGCAGTTTTAAAAACAAAGGGAGAAGATCATGATTAAAACAAAGAAAGATTATCTTGACAGTTTAAAGAATCAGAAACTGAATATCTATTACAAGGGGGAGCGGGTGGAGGATGTCACGGCGCACCCGGCGCTGATTCCGCATATCAACGCGGCGGCAAAGACGTATGAATTGGCCCTGCGGGCGGAAAATGAAGACCTGCTGACGGCGACCAGCCACCTGACCGGGAAACGGATCAACCGCTTTACGCACATTCACCAGTCGGCAAATGATTTGATTAAAAAAGTCCTGATGCTGCGGCTTATCGCGCATGAAACGGGAAGCTGCTACCAACGCTGCGTCGGCTTTGACGCCATGAACGCCCTGTATATGACGACCTATGAAATCGATGAAAAGCACGGGACAAACTACTTTTCCCGATTTGTCGAGTATCTCAAGATGGTCCAGTCTGAAAATCTCATGGTGGTCGGCGGCATGACGGACCCGAAAGGGGACCGGTCCAAGCGCCCCGGCGAACAGTCCGATCCCGACCTGTTTACGCACATCGTTGAAAAAAGGGAGGACGGCATCGTCATCCGGGGCGCCAAAGCCCATATGACCGGCGCGATCAACAGCCATCAGATTCTCATCATGCCGACGCAAAACATGGGCAAGGGAGACGAAGCATACGCCGTCGCGGCGGCCATTCCGCTCAATGCGCCGGGGGTCACTTTAATTTTCGGGCGTCAATCCAATGAAGAACGAAAGATGGAAACGGGCATTGACGCCGGTAATACGGAATTCGGTGTGGTCGGCGGCGAGGCTTTAGTGATCTTCGAGGATGTCTTCATTCCCCATGAGCGGGTGTTCATGTGCGGAGAGATTGATTTCAGCGGCATCCTGGTGGAGCGTTTCGCCACGCTTCACCGCCAGAATTACGGCGGATGCAAAGGCGGCCTGTCCGACATCATCATCGGCGCCACTGCGCTGGCCGCCGAGTATCAGGGGACGGCGGGCGCTTCGCATATCAAGGATAAGCTCGTCGAGATGATGCACCTGACCGAAACGGTTTATGCCGGTTCCGTCGCCTGCTCCGCCATGGGATCCAAAACGGCAAGCGGCGCCTTTTATCCCAATCCCCTGCTGGCCAATTGCACCAAACACAACATCACAAGGAATGTTTATGAAATTTCGCGCCTGGCCCATGATATCGCCGGCGGGATGATGGCAACGCTCCCCTTTGATCAGGATACGAAAAGTCCCGACATCGGCAAATTAGTCCGGAAGTACCTGGCCGGTGTGGCGGGCATTCCCACGGAAAACAGAATGAAGATTCTGCGCCTGATCGAAAACATGACCGGCGGGACGTGCATGGTGGAAAGCATGCATGGTGCCGGACCGCCCCAGAGCCAGCGCGTCATGTACCAGCGGCTGGGACAACTGCCGCAAAAAATTCAAATGGCAAAGGTTCTGGCTAAAATCAGTGAATAGATCCACCACTCAATAAAAAACAGGAGGGAATTGCAGTGAATGTCATGAATGAGTATCGGGAAAAGTTGAAGACTCCGGAAGAAGCCGTCAAAGTTGTGAAGTCCGGTGATAAAGTGCATTACGGTCATTTTGCCATGTCACCGACATTTCTGGATCCGTATCTGGCGCAGCGCAAAGAGGAACTAAAAGATGTGAAAGTGTATGGCGTCACCTATCCGGGCCTGGCGCAGGTTGGAGCATGCGATCCGACCCGCGATCATTTTATGTATCATTCCTGGCATTTCAGCGGCGGCGACCGCATGCTGCATGACAAGGGGCTTTGCAATTACATTCCAATGCTTTACCAGGAAGGTCCGGAGCTCATCAACCGCTATGTCGAACCGGGAGTGGTCATGATCAAGGTCGCCCCGATGGACGACCGCGGCTATTTCAACTTCAGTGTTTCCAATTCCGATACCCATTGTTTTATAAAAAAAGCGACAACAATGATCGTGGAAGTCTGCGATAAAGCGCCGTACTGTCTGGGCGGCAACAACGAAGCGGTGCATATCTCGGATGTGGATGTTATCGTCGAAACGGACAACAAACCGCTGATCCAGATCCCCTCCATTACACCGAGCGCGGTGGACATGAAGATTGCCGCTCATGTGCTGGAGCTGATCGAGGATGGTTCGGTCATTCAACTGGGGATCGGCGGCATGCCCAATGCCGTGGGGGCGATGATTGCACAGTCCGATCTCAAAGACCTGGGATGTCACACGGAAGTGCTGGTAGATTCCTATGTCGACATGTTTGAAGCGGGTGTGATGACCGGAAGACGCAAAGCCTTTGATCGCGGTAAAATGGTTTATACCTTTGCTCTCGGTTCCCAGAAACTCTATGACTTCCTGCATCTGAATCGGACGGCGGCCAGTTACTCGGTCGATTATACCAACGATTTAAATGTTGCGTCAGCCCATGATAAACTGGTATCCGTCAACAACGCCATTGAAATCGATTTGTACGGGCAGGTCTGTTCCGAATCTTCCGGCACCCGCCATATCACCGGCACAGGCGGACAGCTTGACTTCATCAACGCTGCCTTTAAATCCAAAGGCGGCAAGGGGATTGTCTGCCTGTCCTCTCTCAAGGAAAGCAAAACCGGCGAAAAAAAATCACGTATCGTTCCCACCTTAACCCCCGGCGGCATTGTGACGGTTCCCCGGACCATGACTCATTATGTGATCACGGAATACGGCGCGGTAGATCTCAAGGGCAAGAGCACCTGTGAACGCGCCGAGCTTCTGATCAGCATTTCCCATCCCGATACCCGTGCTGATTTGATTAAAGCGGCGGAAGAACAGGGTATCTGGAGATGCAACAACAGACACTAATCCACCCACCCCACCCCCCAAAGCTTCCTCACCCTCACGTCATCACCTCCCGGCGATGATAAAAGGGTGAGGAAGACCCTCGGGCCGAATGACCGCAACCGCATTCAACAGAGTTTGTATTTTTAAAAACAAAAAAAGCCGGTTTGATCGGAAAGCTGTCGCGCTTTCGTTCAAACCGGCCCGTCATTTCTGCAATCTGCTTTGAGCAAGGGGTTGAAACCCCTTGCTCCGGTGTATAGCATTCTTAAACTATGTTACAGGACCCGTGATGCGCTGCGTCATGCTTCAATATTTGCTCGATCCCGCAAAATGAGAGTGGCGCCGGAAGCGATCAGATAAAATACGGCCATAAAGGCAATGGCGCCTGAAAGTCCGTACTTCATTGCCGCTGCGCCCAGGGCCATCGGGATGAGCGTTGATGCGAAACGTCCTGCGGAATAAGAGGTCGATGTGCCGAAGGCGCGAATGTTGGTCGGGAACTGCTCTGCGACAAAAGCGGGCAGCGTGGCCCAGAAAGTGGCGCCGACGGCATGATAAAGCACTCCCAGCCACAAAAACAGCGTCATATCGGTGGTCATTCCCAACCAGACATAAAACATAATGGCGGAGAGGATTCCGCTGACAGCCATGACGTTGCGTTTGCCGAGCTTATCGCCGATTCGACCGCCGACGATAAATCCGATGACATTACCGATGTTGAACATGACGAGATAAAGAATCACGCCTTTCAGTTTCAGGCCTCTTTCCTGCAAAAGCAGCGTCGGCAGCCAGGTATTGACGGCCCAGTAAGTCATCAGCGCGCATAAACAGATCGTGGTTGTAAGCGATGTAATTTTGATGTTGGCGGGTTTAAAAAGGTCAGTCAGTTTCGCGGCGGCAACCGGGTTTGTTGCTGTCGAAGCTCCCAGCTTCTTTTTTGCCTGGGCACGGAGCCAGACGGGGGATTCGGGGATAAACAACCAGATGTAGGCCGCCAGGAGCATTCCGGCCGTTCCGGCAAAGAAAAGAGATCTCCATCCGAAAAGCGGTACCAGCGCCGCTTGCAAGCTCAGTGCAATAAAGTAACCGGCAGGCCAGCCGATCATCATCCATGCGCTGGCTTTTCCTCTTTTATCCGCAGGAAAAAATTCCGCGATCATCGTTGTTCCCAGCGCCCATTCCGCGCCAAGCCCGAGTCCGGCAACAAATCTCAGGACAGCCAACTGGATGTGATTTTGCGCCAATCCTGCAAGCGCTGTGGTGATGGAAAAAAAGGCAATGCACCACATCAATGCTTTTTTTCTGCCGAATTTATCAGCGATCGGCCCGAAAATAAAACCTCCAAAACAGGCGCCGATCAGCAGGGCTGTGACAACGGTGCCGGCCTGCATCATATTCAAGCCCCATTCCTTCATGATCAAGGGTAAGGCCAGGGCCGTGATCACCATATCAACGGCGTCGAAAGTATATCCTGCGAACGCCACCGCAGCGACTTTTCCTGTATGCTCTGCCGGGTTAACAATTTTGATTCCGTCGGCTACTATTGCCGTATCCGCATTTTGCATAAAGCCCCTCCTTAAATTTGCTGCTTATTACATTCCTTTCGCTTAGTTTCTTTGTTGCAATTTAAAATTAAAATAAGAAACCGAAACGACCTACTGCGGTACTACCTCCATCAAACCTCCTTTTCAGAATAATTCGCCGCGCGTTGCGGCAGATGCCAATCCGCCCGACCGGAGTTCTGTGTCACTTCGCGATATCCGTATTTGTGATGCCCCTCATGGGGCCGGACAAGTCCGCATAGACTTCGTCGGAATTCACTATTCGGCTGGATCATCAATTCCTCCGATCCCGAACGGCGCGGGAGGGAAAAGAAAAAGCAAAGCAGAGGAATTATTTGGAACGACGCCCCCGTGTTGTTAATTTATGAACGAATATCGCATGGAATGTGCCAGAAACCCGGCCTGTCGAAGTAAAATTATAATTATTTGAAGTTATTGATGATTATGGGAAACACCGGGTCGGTGTGGATTTGCTTTTCACAAAAAATCCCATTGTGGGAAATAGGATGTGCCATTATGGGAATTAGAATACTCGGCTATGTCACATTGGGACAAGTTTAAAATTTTTTTTATGTATATGTTTCCTGTCCGCAACCGGTTGTCATTTGACGGGGCTTTTGGGATTTCCCGAAGGGCCCAGGTGGTTTCCGCCGTCCAGGATCAGTATTTGACCCGTTACGAGCGTGGCGTCTTCCAGAAAATAAAGAATGGTCGGCGCGATGGTCTCGGGTGTGGCCGTTCTCCGCAGCGGATTGGTTGATTCAAGATATGCCTTGAGGAACTCATACGTTTCGTTCCCTATGCCGCCCCGGAGCCATTCCCCCTGAATAAATCCCGGACAGATGGCATTGATTCGAATGTCGGGTCCCAGCGCGCGGGCCAGTGATTTGGTCATCGTGATGAGCGCGCCTTTGGACGCGGCGTAAGCGACGCAACTGCCGATGCCGTCGACACCCGCGGTGGACGCGATATTGACGATGGCGCCGGAGCCCGCCGCCTGCATGTGCGGGGCCACGGCCCGGATCATCTGATAAGGTCCGATAAGATTCGTGGCGTAAATACTCTGGAAGTCATCCTGCGTCAAACCTTCCAGATGGTGATGGGCGCAGAATTTTGTCGTTCCGGCATTGTTGACCAGGGCGTCGATACGGCCCCACTTCTCCATGGTCTCGCGGGCCATGCGCCGGCAGTCCGCGTCATCGGCGACGTTGGCTTTACACAGATGTGTTTCCGCGCCCAGGGCTTCGCAGGCGGCCCCAACATCCAGCGCTTCCTGTTCGCTCCTGGAGTAATTAATCACCACGTTGTAACCTTTTTGGGCCAACAGTTTTGCCGTTGCGGCTCCCACGCCGCGGGAAGAACCGGTGATGATGGCCACACGTCTGGATGCTTTCATAGGTCAACTCCTGCTGTATTGAAATTCTATTGAAGCCACGCGTGGCTCAACTGCGAGAGTTGGAATTGGCATAGATTTCCGGATACGTCAACCGGCGATTGCAGGTGGTTTTTTTAAGCCGATAAAAAAATCCCGGAGGGAAAAAATCCCGTCCGGGCGTTGTGTAATGCCGCAGGGAACGGTTTGAACCCGTTCCCTGCGGTTGAGGTTATTCTTTCAGCGAACCGGTGAAGATTGCCGACAAAGCGGACAGCGGCGCCGGATCGTTCATCATCATGCATTCGGCTTTGCCGAAGAATTTCGGGAATTCCGAAGCAATGTAGAACTGTGAAGACAGGACGCGGCCGGCGTAGAAAGCGGCTTCGTCGTTCCCGTCGAGCAGTTTCGCGCGGTCTGCGCCTTTGAGGTCGCCAACCAGCTCTTTGGATTTCGGAATGGTAATGGTCAGGCTTTCCAGGTGCAGCCAGGCCATAACCACCATGTGCATTGCCTGCTGGAAGACCGTGGCGTTGACCAGAACCTGGCCGATTTTCTTGCTCATGAGCTGGGTCGCGATCATGTTGATCAGCTCATCGACTTTGGCCATGCCTTTTTCCATCACAGCAATGTATTTGTCGTCCACAATGCCTTTGGCCTTTTCAATGGTTTTGGCCACGCGGTTTTTGAAGGCGTTTAAATTGCGCATGTCTTTGTTCATCATGATCTTTCTCATGAGCAGATCGAGCGACTGAATGGCATTGGTGCCTTCGTAGACCGAGAAGACCTTGACGTCGCGGGCGTACTGCTCAACCGGATATTCCTGGCAGTAGCCGTAACCGCCGTAAACCTGAATGGCTTCCGCGGTGACCAGCCAGCCGGCATCCGAGTTTCCGGCTTTGACGATCGGGGTGAGCAGCTCGACAAACGCGGTGGCTTCTTCTTTTTCCGCCGGGTCCTGGGAGACTTCCATCACGTCCTGATTATAGCACAGATAATAAGTCAGCATTCTCATGCCTTCCACCATGGATTTCATGTAAAGCAGCATGCGCTTTACATCGATATGTTCGATGATGGGAACTTTCTTGCCCGGAACGGTTTCGCCCTGAATACGCAGGCGGGCGTAGTTACAGGCGTGCATGTAAGATGCTGAAGAGACGGCCAGCGCCTGGAGGCCGGTGAAGGTGCGGGCTTCGTTCATCAACTGGAACATGATCTTCATGCCCTCGCGTTCCTTGCCTAAAAGCCAGCCTTTGCACTTGCCGTTTTCGCCGAAGTTCAGCGTGGAGGTGGCGTTGCCGTGCAGACCCATTTTGTGCTCGACGCCCGCGCAGAACATGTCGTTTCTTTCGCCTAAAGATCCGTCATCATTAACGAGGTATTTCGGCACAACGAAAATGGAGATGCCTTTGGTTCCTTCCGGATCGCCTTCGATGCGGGCGAGCACCGGGTGAATGACGTTGGAAACCATGTCATGATCGCCGTTGGAGATGAAAATTTTCTGGCCGGTGATGAGATAAGATCCATCGGCCTGTCTGATGGCTTTGCTCTTCAGAGCGCCGACGTCGGAGCCGGCGGAGGGTTCGGTCAGGCACATCGTGCCTCCCCATTCGCCTTCGAGCATCTTGGGCAGGTATTTCTTCTTGATTTCCTCCGTGCCGAAGTTCATCAGCAGGCGGGCCGTGCCGCTCAGCGACGAGCCATACATACACAGCGAGGTATTGCCGGCGTTGAAATATTCGAGGCATGTGAAGGACAACGTCATGGGCATGCCCATACCGCCGTCTTCGGCCGGAAGCGCCAGTGAATGGAAGCCGGCTTCAACAAAGGCCTTGTAGCCGGCGTGGTAAACTTCCGGGACCTTTACTTCGTAAGTTTTAGGATCATACTTAAGGCCGACTTTGTCGCCTTCGGCATTGCTGGCGTAAAACTGGGCTACAGCAATTTTTTCGGCCAGATTCAAGGTGTCTTCAAAAACGTCCTTATCAAGGCCGGCAAAGTGTTCAAAACGGTTGATTTTGTCAAATCCGAGCATCTCGAATAAAACAAATCTGACATCACGTGAATCGACTAACGGGTTTAATGACATAATACTATTCCTCCTGCTTGTTTTTTTTGGGGGTTTACCGAATTTATTGAGCAACTACCCTTTCCACAATGAGTATATGACTAACGGTCAGGGGAGTCAAGCAAATTCGGTTTTCATGTACGGGCCGGCCGATCGGGAAATCTTCCTTGTGAAATTAGACAATTCAGGGTACTTGAAAGAAAAATAGACTGGATAAAGAAATGACAGCAAAAATGACAACATTCGAAGATTCGGGGATCGATCCGAAAATCCTTAAAGCCATCACTGAAATGGGATTTGAAGCCCCGATGCCGGTTCAGCAGCAGGTGATTCCGTTTTTACTCAATAATACCCGAGATCTGGTTGCTCTGGCACACACGGGCACCGGCAAAACCGCCGCCTTCGGCATTCCGATCATTGAACAGATTGACACGGCCAGTCGACTGACGCAGGCGCTCATTTTGGCCCCCACCCGCGAGCTTTGCCTTCAGATTACGGACGATTTGAGCAACATGGCTAAATATATGGATAATTTAAATATCGTGCCGATTTACGGCGGGGCCAACATTGTCACCCAGATTCATCAGGTGGCCGCCGGCGCCCAGATTGTGGTCGCCACGCCGGGCCGGATGCTCGACATGCTCAACCGGAAAAAAGTGAATGTTTCCGCGATCCGCTGGCTGGTGCTCGACGAAGCCGATGAAATGCTCAATATGGGCTTTAAGGAAGAACTCAACGCCGTTTTGGCCACAACACCCGCGGAAAAACGCGTGCTGCTTTTTTCCGCCACCATGCCGCGGGGCATTGAAGCCATCGCGCACAGCTACATGAAGAAGCCCGCGGAAATCACCGTCGGCGCCCGCAACGTCGGCGCGGAAAACGTCCATCATCAATATTATGTTGTGCACGCCAAAGACCGTTATCTGGCGCTGAAAAGGATTGCCGATTTTTATCCCGACATTTATTCGATTATTTTCTGCCGCACACGCACCGAAACGCAGGAAGTGGCCGACATGCTGATGAAAGACGGCTACAACGCCGATGCGCTGCATGGCGATCTGTCTCAGGCCCAGCGCGATTCCGTTATGAACCGGTTCCGTTCGCGCAACTTGCAGATGCTGGTGGCGACCGATGTTGCCGCCCGGGGCATCGACGTAAACGATCTGACCCACATCATTAATTATAACCTGCCCGACGATGTGGAAAACTATACCCACCGCAGCGGCCGCACCGGACGCGCGGGGAAATCCGGCATTTCGATTGTCATTGTTAATATCAAGGAAACGTTCCGCATCGGCCAGATCGAAAAGCAGATCGGCAAGAAATTTGTGCAGGCGAAGATTCCCACCGGCGCTGAAGTGTGTGAAAAACAGCTTTTGCATCTGGTGGAGAAGCTCAAGAACACGGAAATCCAGCACGCCGATATCGACCCGTTTTTGCCCGCGGCGCTGGAGAGGCTCAAAACGCTCAGCAAAGAAGACATTGTCGCTCGTTTTATCTCGCAGGAATTTAACCGGTTTTTGAGCTACTACCGCGACACGACGGATATCAACGTATCTCCGAAAAAGGAAGCCAAGTCTTCCGGCGCACATCCCGCATCCGGACGAGGCGGGCGGATGCGCCTGATGGTGAATCTGGGGAAAATGGAACGTTTCAACGCCAAAAAGCTTACGGCTTATCTGCTGGAGACCGCCAATATCGCGCATTTGCGCATTGACGATGTGGACGTGCAGTTGTGCAATTCCTACTTTGAAGTGGAGGCCGCGCTGGCCGAAGTGCTCATCGCCCGGTTCGGGAGAGAAAAATTCGACAAGCGCCGCGTGCGCATCGATTACGCCGAACGTGGCGGCCGGGGCAGCCGCGAGGGCATGCGCTACGCAGGCGGCGCAAAAACCCGGGAATCCTTTTTCTTTAACAAGCGAAAGAAAAATCCCGCAAAAAGATACTGACGGAAACCGCTTCCGGAATGCAATGACGGCTTTGGGGATTTGCAGGCGACGTGTTCTGACTTAAAGCTTCTTCATGCCGTCTTCCCGGCCAAAATCGTATCCAGCGGGCTTTTCGGCGCGTGCGACATGTCGCGCAGCACATGCATGTAAATCATCGTCGTCTCCACATTCTTGTGTCCCAGAAGCTCCTGTACCTTCCTCCAGAGCAAGATGACTGAGAAAACTCTTACAATCGGATTGGATCAGATGGCGTCCTGTGCCTGTCATATTTGCCAATCAGAAAACTTCGTATCTGATTTCGGGTTTTCGTTAAATTCCAGAACTGTATTTTCCTGATATTGATCGGAAGATATTTTTTTTGATGGTGAAATATTCGCCGGCCCGGAAAGCACAAAAGGAGACATTCTTTTCCAGTACAAGTTTCTTATCCGGAAGAAAGGTCTGGACCTTCGGCAGAGTGTCGCTTTTCTTCACAGTGGACAAATTTTCCATAATATACCCACCCGGCATCTGCTGGTAATAAGGACCAATTGCCTGGCCCATGAAATTCATTATGCTTGAATTTATGGTGTATTTTCACTTTTCATTTTGCCTCAAAAAGAGTAGCATTGCGACAAATTTCGGAAAAAACGTGGCACGTAGATTAATCGTTGGCCCTATAGAATAACTGTCGTTTTGGAGATGGCTAATGCATAAATTTTTAATTTATATAATGACAATAATATCTTTGCTTATTCCAATTGTAAGTTATTCGGCAAATGATGCACCCATAAAAACTCAAAAGGAAGTTGTCTTAAACGCAATTCCAGAAAATCATAAAAGCAAAATAGAAATCAAGATTGAAGCTATGGAAAACGAGTGCATGGGAAAAAACCAAACACAGGCTGGTATGAATAATTGTGCAGGTCAAACATTTGAAGCGTGGGATAAAGCCTTAAATGACGTTTATGGCAAATTAATGAAGAAGCTAGATAAACAAGGTAGGCTAGCTTTAAAAAATGCCCAAAGAGAATGGTTAAAATATAGAGATAGTCATTTTAAATTTTTAGAAACATATTATGAGAAATTTGATGGTTCTATGTATGTAGGTATGCGTATCCAAGACAAAACCGAAATTATTAGAGACAGGACATTAATTTTACAGTCACTATTATTACTTACGGAATTATGATTGGGAAATAATGCTGACAATAGTTACAAATAAAAAAGGGCCAACAAATCAGTAGAGCCGATCGCTGCGCTCCGGCTCACTTCGTCGTTATGCATGAAGAGGTTTAAATGAAAAAGCAAATTCTCTTTCTATTCAGCATTATTATATTTTTATCTTCTTCGATTTCTTATGGAGAAAATAGAGCTAGTTTCGATTGTAAAAAGGCAAGCACCCCTACAGAAAAATTAATATGTGATAACTGGAGACTATCTTCTGATGATCGTTTGTTAACATCAACATATCTTAAGCGTCTGATGTTCCTTTCGGAAGAAGAGAAGAAATTTCTTAAGACAGAGCAAATCTCATGGTTGAAAAGAAGAGATAAATATTGTCAACAAGCTCAAGATACTAAATCATACATAGATGAAATGGATAAATTGCTAAAAGTTTGTGAACCAACTAAAGTTCGTAAGCAATCGCAGGATGCTAAATCAAACATAAATATAACAAATAAAGACTGCATGAAAAAAATATGTTTAAAAAAAATGTACGAGGAAAGAACAAAAGAACTTGAATTAAAAATTCCCGGTTTATCAAGATTTGACCGTAAACCGACCAAAGATTTGGAACAAACAATTCTTGAATCCAAAGAATTTTTCGCATTACCAGAATACTACTATCGGCTAAGTGATTATGAATATCTTTTTCCAATTGATGAACAAGGCGGTCGTCAACAACTTGGTTTATATTATGCTGATTCAAAAACTAACAAAATGAATAAGATTATAAGTTGGTATCCTTCAATTGAGGGGGTTATCCAAGGCAAGGGTATTACTTGGTTAATAGTATATTATACAGATTTAAATCATGGCTTCAGTAGCAATGGCTACAAAGCTGTTATGATAAAGAATAATAATTCTAGTAAGAAGCCATATCAATTATTTGACTTGGCTTCGATAGATTCCCCTTATATTGAAGAAGATTATGGTGAAGCTAACCCATGCGCTTATATAAGTGATTCACAGAAAAAAATAGATAATTCATTTTCTGAGTTGAAAGGATATGATGTTAAGGATCTCAATGGAGACGGCATTAACGACATGGTATTTCGTATTGAACGGTTTGACTGTAAAAACAATAAACATTATTCCATTAATGAAACATATTATTTTCTTTCCAATGATCCGTATATAGAAAAAAGGGAACAAAAAACTAATAAGTAAAAGATGCATAACAACCGCATAAACCCGACAAGCGGGTTATGCGGAGCGTTCGGTGGAGGAGATGATAGTTAAATGAATGAGAATCAGTTCTGTTGGTATATGGTTTCTCAGTGGGCCATTGCTATTGGATCAGTGGTTGTGGCAATTGTTGCACTTTGGGGTCATATAATCCGTGCTCGTTGGTTTGGGCCAAAGCTTCATTTAACCCTGAAGGATTCAAAGGGAGAAGCCGTTATGTTCAGCGATGGGATACCATCGCGATATTACCATCTCCGGGTCTGGAATGATCGACGAGCTTCCCCTGCAAATAATGTCCGTGTAGTTATCAAGACCATTTATAGACCTAATGCTGATGGGACTATGAGTCAGATACCTCTTTCCGGTCCGCTTCAGCTTGCATGGCAGTATCAGGGTTCAACACCTCAGTACCAGACTATAGGTGCGGAGTCGACTTGTGACCTTGGTTACCTTAGGCAAGAGGCATCGTTTATGTTAAGTACGTTATTTCATCACAACTCTTTCGACCCCACTGTACAACAAAGACAGAAAGTTATCGTTGACCTCATTGCGCTGTCAGATGAAGGCGAATCAAATGAATTGAAGTTAGAAATAGCATGGGACGGAATATGGAATGAGGATTCGGACGAATTAGTCAGACACATGGTTGTAAAACAGTTGTAAGTCGGAACAATCAATTGAAGCTGTGGTCTACAATAAGAAACAGCACCGAACGAGTCAATTCACCGGATCGCTAACGCGCCCGGTGATCTTTCTGTTGGGCTGAATAGAGATTGAATTTATGCGCGATGATTTTTCAAAACAAACTTTGGATGTGTTAGCAAAACGCGTAGGGGTTCGCTGTTCAAATCCTTCATGTAGAAAACTCACTACTGGTCCTCGTGCTGAATCACATCACATAATCAATATTGGGGTCGGTGCTCATATCACGGCGGCATCTGCTGGTGGTCCCCGATTTGAGCCATGCTTGGCATCTGAACAACGACAATCTCCAGAGAATGGTATCTGGCTATGTCAAAATTGTGCAAAGTTAATTGATAACGATTCATCAAGATTTACAATTGAAGTATTAAAATAATGGAAAACGCAGGCAGAAAAAACTGCGCTTGATGAGATTGAAGGAAATTCGCAAGATAAAATACTCGATTTATCATCTGAAATAGAAATATCTTATTTGAAAGAACATATGCAATCCGAACATCATGATTATAAATTGCAGATAAAACTTGCAAATCGTGGCGAAGAACCAATTAACTCGTATTATGTTGAAGTCGAAATGCCTGCGCGTGTTATCAATCGGCCTGAAGATAACCCCGCGTATGTCAACGATAGAAGTTCGCGTATAAGTGCTTTCTTCAGATTGGTTTCTGAAAACAAAGGGGGTCAAATCTTTCCTGGTCCCGGGCGGCCACCCAAAATCCCCCACCCAGTGGAAGCTTTTAAGACCTGAAAAACAGGTTTTCAAAAGTTTCTTCACAAACGGCAGGCAGAACGTTACAAGCTCCCATTTTTTGCACAGCATATGGGAGGTCGAGAAAGGATGAACGTTTTGCAACCGAGCAAGAAAACAACGATTATTACATTACTTACCAACGGCATAAGCCATCGCGAGATTTCGCGGAAAGTGCGTGTGGATCGCAAGACTATCCGCAAGTATGCCCGGATGGCGGATAATAATAAAGAAACAGAGGCGGCGGCTGTTGAGCTGTCAAAATCCCCCGGGGTGGCCACCGGCTCCGAGGAGATCATGGGCCAAAATCCCCCACCCCGGCCACCGGCTCCTGAGGAGTCAGCATCTGAAGAAGAGCATATCCCGGCCCATGCCCGCTCAGCCTGTGAGCATCATCGTCTTTGGATCGAAGAGCAGGTGCGCCTGGGGCGCAATGCCGTCGCCATTTATCAGGACCTGGTTGAGCGTTTTGCCTTTGAGTCCAAATACAACAGCGTGAAACGGTTTTGCCGTGCGCTGCGCAAAAAGAATCCTGCACAGTACGACCGGCTGGAGTTTGGGCCCGGAGAAGAAGCCCAGGTGGACTACGGTCTCGGCGCGCCTACGCGTATTCCGGGAAAAACCACCTACCGCCGCCCCCGATTGTTTGTCATGACGCTTCGGTACTCCCGCCGCTGTTTCCGCAAAGTGGTCTGGAAATCCAGTAAAGAGATCTGGGCCAAACTCCATGAAGAGGCCTTTCGCTATTTTGGCGGAGTCACCCGATATGTGGTTTTGGACAATTTAAAGGAAGGCGTCATCACCCCCGACATCTATGAACCGACGTTAAACCCCCTTTATGCCGCCGTGCTGGCTCATTGCGGCTCTGTAGCCGATCCCGCCCGCGTAGCCGACCCTGACCGCAAGGGCAGCGTGGAAAACGCAATCCAGCACACCCAGAACACCGCTTTAAAGGGCCGCCGGTTTGAAAGCATCGAAGAACAAAATCAGCATCTGATGCATTGGGAAGAGCGCTGGGCCGCCCCCCGTATACACGGCAGAATGAAGCGTCAGGTCCAGGAGATGTTCAAAGAAGAAAAACCGTTTCTTTTGCCTCTTCCCCTCAAAAGTTTCGCTTACTTTGTTCAGGAGACCCGCAAGGTCCAGGATGACGGCACGATCCAGGTCCATGACTGCTATTACGCTGCATTGCCCGCAAGGCTGCATACGAAAGTCATTGTGCGCATTTATGACTACGACATTGAAATCATCGATCCTCAAACCCTGACCGTTTTGCGGCGGCACCCCAAAGGCACCCGCAAGGGTATGGTTCGAATGGAGGAAAAAGACCGGATCTTCAACCCGTCGCGTCAGACATGCTATTTACTGGCTCAGGCGGCGGCAATCGGTCCCATGACGGAAAAACTGTGCAAGCAACTGTTTGAGGGCGAAGGAAGGCAGGGGCACCGCCGCATGCAGGGCATTGTGGCTCTGGCCCGCAAGCATTGTGCCGCCCATATTGAGCAGGCTGCCCGGATGGCTCTTGAACGGGGGATTTCATCCTCCAGAATCATTCGGAATCTGGTTTTGCATTTGGCGAAAGCGGCCACCCCCACGGGATCTTCATCATCGTTGGAGGCATTAACCCAGGAGCACAGCCTCATTCGTTCCCCGCAGGATTATGCGCTGTTTTTTGAAACCCACGCGGCCGGCAGTGGTCGCCACTCCCTTGATAATGATCATGATCATAACCATAACCTTCACTGAAAGGAGAAAGTATGCAAACGATTGAAGAAGTAGAAAAATCCCTTAGGAACATGCGATTGCATGGCATGGCCCAGACGCTTCAGGCCCGGTGCCTGCAGGCGCAGCAAAGCGGACACCTGAGTGTTTTGGATGTCCTGACACAGCTTGTTGGGGATGAGCTGGACTTTCGGCAATCGCGACTGATTGAGCGGCGTCTTTCCGGTTCCGGTCTCGATGAACGAACGATTATGCAGGATTTTGACTGGGCGTACAATCCCAAACTGCCCAAACGGGAGATTCTGGAACTGATCAGCGTCAAGTTTGTGCAGCATGCCGATGATGCGCTTTTAATCGGCCATCCCGGCACCGGTAATTATGCAAAGCAGTTGGTTATGTAAAGTAACAGGTACAAACAGGCTATAAAGGCCAGTTCGTACCGTATCGACTTTACATAATTATTGGCAGAGTCGTTGCAGCCAATTCATAAGGTTCATATCATCGTGCCAAGCTGGTAAATCATCAACCGCTGAAGGTGAGTAGATTTGCTCCAGTGCCAAGCGTTTGATCTGATTATCCGCCCTTGCATAAATTTCGGTGGTGGTAACGCTTGTGTGTCCCAGAAAGTCCCTGATGTAGACCAGGTTGATGTTTGCCTGAAGAAGATGCATTGCTTTGGTATGGCGGAACATATGCGGAGACACCGTATCCGGCAAAATAACAGATTCTTGTGCCTTGGTGACCTTCACATATTTGTCGATAATGTATGACACGCCCGCACGGGTCAACTTCTGATTCCTGCTGCCAAAAAACAAGGGATGATCCAATCTGTGGTCTGTATTCAATCGTCTTTCTTCGAGATAATCACTCAGCAAGGAAGCTGTTTTGCTCATGATCGGCACATGCCTTACCTTCCGACCCTTTCCTTTGAGGGTGACGGTTGCAGGCTGTGTTAAGCGGACGTCGCGTACTAAGAGATCGGTCAGTTCGCTCACCCGTGCGCCAGAGTCGTAGAGTATCGTGAGAAGCAGAAGGTCTCGACGACCAGAACTGGTTTTTGTGTTTGGTTGCTTCAATACAGACTCAAGTGCCTCTGTGGAGAGATACGATACTGCCGGCTTCCCGGTTTTTTTAAACGGGATAGCCAATATCCGCTGGTTTATCAAGAGTCTTTCGGGCGTTTCTGCCTGTATATACCGAAAGAAGGCGTGGATGGCGGCCAGTCGCTGATTTCGGGTGCTAATACTACAGTTCCGGGCGGTTTCGATCCACGTAATAAATGCAAGGATCAGGTCGTCATTCACATGTGCCAAGGTTAAACTTTCAGGCGGGATGCCTTTTTCATGGTCGCAGAAGATCAGCAACAGTTTGAAAGTGTCCCGATATGATGCGATTGTGTGTGAACTCAAGTTTCTCTGGCCCGGCAGGTAAATGCTCAGGTAATCCGTCAGGTGCCGCGCAAAGTCTGTGGTTTTCATCGGTCGGCACCTCCGAGCACGTGTCCGAATCTTTCATCCATGGCCTTAACGATGTCCGGATAGAGCTCTGCGGTGAGACGCAGATACCGCTGGGTGCCTTTGAGGCCTTCGTGGCCGAGGTAAGTCGATAAGTACGGAAGGGCAACGGTAAGATCGACGGGGCTTCGTGTCCAGCGTTTCAAACAATGAACGGCAAACGTATGACGAAAGTCATGAACACGTGGTCCTTTACCCCTGCCGCCGTGAGAAATGCCGGCTTCCCAGATAAATCTTCGGAAGTAATCATAGATTCTTGATTCGGAGTATCGACCGCCGTGGGCGGCAGGAAAGAAAGGTTGTTCAGGGTGCTTCACTGGGGGCATTGCCTCACTGTAAATGCGGCACCTTGCAACAAGCGACGCGCTCATGGGAACAATCCTGTCTTTGTGGAATTTACCATTTCTGATGGTTAGCGTCCCTTCCTCCATGTTTACATCACGCGCAGTCAACTTGAGTGCTTCAGATACACGAAGCCCGCATCCATAGAGCATTCTATAAAGTAGGGGAAGGACGAGATGACGATGAGGACTGCTCTTTACGGGCGAACATTGATCCACCCGGTTCAAAAACCCGGCAATTTCTTTTTCAGTGAATAGATATGGATCGTACTTATCCGATCGGCCTACGCCGAGATGATCTGGATAGATATATGCATCGTATCCCAACCTGATCATGTATCTGGCCAACATACGGACGAGCCGGATCCGGCGGCTTTGTGCATCGGCAGATTCCCACGGCTTCTTTTCCGCCCACTTCATGGCAAGCTCCTTAGATAGACATACATGGTCGTGGACTATCTCTACACAGAACCTGTCGAACCGCCTCAGGGAGGCCGCTTGTTTTTGGAATGTGTACCCCAATGCTTGTCTTTCCAAAATAAATCCCTGTATTGCGTCGGCAAGGACGCTGGCGTAGTTATTAGTCATGGCAGAACACCTCATCAGGATCGAGAGCGCATTTTGACAGTCCAGCGAGATTGATCTTTAAATAGACGCTCGTGGATATTGGGCTCATATGACCCAGTATTTCCGATATCACTGGCAGTGGTGTTCCCCGTTCAAGAAGCGCACCGGCCAAGGTATGCCGCAAAGAATGCATTCCCCTTGAAGCGCCTGTCCTTAAGCATATGCCGGCCAATCGCGTGTATTTTGCAATGATGTTGTGCAGGTTGGCGTACGTTGCAAAGGCATCAAACGGTGCATTGTGACGGACAAAGAGATGAGGCGATTCCGTTTGAGGCCTGCCATTCTTGAGGTAATCGATGATGGCCCAGCCGAGATCGTCAAGCAGGGGATAGTACATCCTCCGCTTTGTCTTGTGTTGAACGATCTCAATGTTCCCGGTTGCCCATTTCAGATTGTTCAGCCTGATTTCTTTAATGTCTTGGACTCTCATGCCCAACCGTGCCGCCATCAATAGAATGGCATAATCTCTTTTGCCATTTGGATTGCCTCTATCCACCGACGCCAAAAGAAGTTTCACGTCTTCTGGCGTAAAGCTGCTCGGAATCTTGGGGCAGTGCGGTTGTTTCAGTGTGGGCGCATCGGCAGAAAGGTCTTTCTCATGGTAACCTCGAAGATACAAAAATTTTAAGAACGACCTTAACGTTGTCAGGATAGCTGAAATGGATTTTTTGTGATAACCGGCAACTGTCCTTATGTAATCCGACAGATGGAGGCTGTTTATTAAGGACAGGGACGTTATGCGGTGATCATCCAGGTAGTCGATGAATAGCTCTATTCTGTAGATCCGGCCCCGCATTCCTTGTGCCGAATAATTTCGCTGTTCGCACTCTTTGTAGTAAGCCTTGAGCGCCTCTGCAAACTGGGGTGTCTTTTCATAAGGGGTTTTGGTAGTTCTACGTCGTAGAATGGCGCCATGAAGTTGATAATCTCCAAGAACTCGGGTGCACCGGGCTTGGCCTCTGAATGTGCGGTGTGATAAACCCGTGTAGCTGTCCAGATCAAATTTATAGGATGACCGTAAGAATCGATTACCTAAACCTTCTGAATAAACACTTTCTCCCGTATCATCTGCAAATTCAATCAATCGTCGATAAAATCTTCGATAACCGTTGCGCGTCTCTTTTGAATAGTTTAATCGCTCAAGCTCTCCCAATACTTCTGATACGAGGTCTCTGATTGATCTTTCTGCTTTCATGACAGTCCTCCTTCATGATGATTATGGATGCAAAAGCATCCTTTGCATCATGAAGAATTATGGAAAGTCTTTCCATGATAGATGTAGTCATTTCAAGCATTCTTAATAACGACTTTACATAACCAACTGCTTTGCATAATTACCGTTATGCAAAGCTTTACATAACGGCAAAAGCCACATTGCCAAGGCGGTGGCGCATGCTGCAATCCAGTCCGGTTATTCGGTGGCCTACCGGGAAGCGCAGGGGTTCTTTGATGACATCTTTGAAGCCACGCAAACCGGAAAGCGGAAAAAGCTCTTCAAACTGTTCTGCGGCGCCGATCTGCTGATCATCGATGATCTGTTTCTGAAAAAACGTCTGCCGCAAACCGCTGCCGATGATCTGCTCGATGTGATTCTGGAGCGTTATCGCCACCGGAAAAGTACCATGATCACGTCAAACCGGCTGATTGAGGACTGGGGAAAACTGCTGGGTGACAATGCGGCGGCTTCTGCTATCCTCGATCGTCTGTTGCATCGCGGTCATCTGCTGAAATTTGAAGGAAAGAGTTACCGGCTCAAGGAGGCGTCTAAAAGACTTGCGTTAGAAAAGAAAAATAACTAAATTACCCCTCGTTCTGCCAGCCTCAGGGTGGGGGATTTTGACCCGGCCACAGGTGGGGGATTTTCAAGTGGCCATCCGGGCCTGGTGATACAAAAGTAATTTTCTCAGTTAAGTATTTCGTCAATGATAACATATATTCTAGCAGAGGGGATCTATTTAGTATGCCCGTAAAGGTTAAGTTTTACAGGCAAGGGTTACAAGCGATTATCTTAGAAAAACCTTTTGGAGAGCTACAATTTTTTTAACAAAAGCCCAAAATACATACAGCCGATCGCTGCGCTCTGGGTGATTTCGCCGTTGGGCATCACCATGATCAAATATAAGAGGATAATATGATGCGACAGAGATGGTGGATTTGGTGTATTTTTTGCGCTATTTTTGTGACCATCCCGTTATCATCTATATCTGCCGCTAATTGGGAAGAGAACGCTAAATTTGATGAACTTTTCAAAAGAGCAGGAGTTAACGGCACTTTTGTTCTCTATGATGTCACAGCCAATACATATATAGGTCATGATAAGGTGCGCGCAGAGAGGCGATACGTTCCAGCGTCAACCTTCAAAATTCCAAATACACTGATTGGGCTTTCAGTAGGTGCTGTAAAGAGTGTTGATGAAGTTTTACCTTACATGGGTGATTCACAACCCTTCATTAAGGCCTGGGGAAAGAATATGGGGCTACGAGAAGCTATCGCTTTATCAAACATCCCGATCTATCAAGAGCTTGCCCGACGCATTGGTCTTGAGCGTATGCAAGAGAATGTTTCGAGAATGGATTACGGGAACAAAGAAGTAGGTAGTTCTGTAGACACATTTTGGTTGAATGGCCCACTAAAGATCAGCGCCGTCGAGCAAACCCAATTTCTTGCAAAGCTTGCGCAGGGTACATTGCCGTTTCCTCAAGCTTGTCAAAAAAGCGTTCGTGAAATTATTTTATTAGATCAGGGTAAAAATTGGAAGCTATATGGGAAAACTGGTTGGCAAAATGCGCCTGATCAAGGAATCGGCTGGTGGGTCGGCTGGCTGCAAAAAAAAGATGGTCACATTTATGCTTTTGCATTAAATATTGATGTTCAAAAAGCATCGGATGCAAGCAAACGAGTAGAACTTGGCAAGGCAAGTCTTAGAATTATAGTAGGGATACCTTAAAAATTATTTCAAAGCCCAACGTATAAAGCGATGAATTCGAGCGAAGCCTCGATTTCATCAAGGGCAATACACCCGATCGCCACGCTCCGGCTGATTTTTTTGTTTATGCGGTGGATAAAAATATAGAGATATTTATGAAAAAATTATCAATGCTATTTTTGCTTTTATTCGTTTGTGTTGGTTGTGATCAGAGCACAAAATACATAGCCAAACATTTCTTGGAAGGTAGGCAGACGCTGAGCTATAGGGGAGATATTTTTAGGCTGAGTTACATTGAGAATACAGGAGCTTTTTTAGGTTTGGGTGCAGGCATGCCAGAAAAACTACGTTTTGTATTGTTGGTTATTATGGCATCTATACTTCTAATTGGATTTTTGATTATTATAATTCGCAGCAAAAAGCTCAATTCCTTAGCAGTATCATCAAGTGCGCTAATAATAGGTGGTGGATTGGGCAACATGATTGATCGAATAACAAATAATGGTGCGGTTATCGATTTCATGAATATCGGTATCGGCCCGTTCCGTACGGGAATTTTTAACGTCGCAGATATGGCAATTATGACAGGTGCGTTAATGTTTGCAATCTTCTATGCAAAAAAAACGCATAACGTTGCTAGAGCCGATCGCGTGCCGTTGGCGCTCAGACTCAGCTTGTTATCATATGCACTGAAATAATATCTTTCAATTATAGATACTGATGTGTATAATACAGCTAATCATACACATAGGAGGCAAAAAATGAGAACAAATGTAGTCATAAATGATAATCTGATGGCATCCGCCCTAAAGGTTTCCGGCTTCAGAACGAAAAAGGACGCCATAGAAGAGGGATTGAAACTGTTGGTCCAAATGAATAGTCATAAAGAAATTAAAAAGTTTCGCGGAAAGCTGAAATGGTCCGGCAATCTTAATGAGATGAGGGCGGATAAATGATTCTCGTTGATTCGTCCGTCTGGATAGACTATTTCAACGGTAATCAAACATTTCAAACGGACTGGCTCGATTCTTCGCTTGGAAATACACCAATCGTAACAGGTAATCTTATCCTAACGGAAGTTCTCCAGGGATTCCAGAATGACAAGGATTTTAAGATAGCCAAGGATCTTCTTTTGAGAATTCCGTTCATGTCGATGGGGGAACAGACATTAGCGCTGGAGAGTGCTATGAATTATAGGCTTCTAAGGAGGAAAGGTGTTACCGTAAGGAAAACTATAGATGTTATTATCGGAACTTTCTGCATACACAACCACCTGACACTCTTACATTGCGACCGTGATTTTGATCCTATGGTCAAATATTTAGGTTTGAAAATAATAGACATATAACAAAATCAATCCACCCGATCGCCGCGCTCCGGGTGGTTTCGTCTTTATCAGAGATTGACCTTGATATATACCTTCTTGTGGACATATCATTTTGCTGGAGATAATCGAGAACTTACTTGATTGACTGGAGCTTGCTGGGCGGAAACCAAGTCTCCCGGATCCGGGAGATAAAAAAGAAAAATCTTATACCGGCAGATGCAAGACGGGTTTCCCGTAAAAAAAGCGTGTAACTCAGTTTGCAGGCCCTGCCGACCAGACGGCATTTCCAGAGTTCCCTCCTGTTTTTTGCGGCGAAATCGCTAATTGCCTGAAGTCGATTTTTATAAGTGATGAAATAATCTTTTCTTTGTCTGGCAGCGGCGTATCCCAGATTGGCAAAAGCCAGATAAAATCCGGCAAGAAGCAGCTCTCTTTCCTCGGGATATCTGCCGATCAGATCGACACAGCGTTCATAGGTCGACAGACAGATATCTACTTCTTTGTGAATATTCCGGGAGCATGAAATGCTGTCGTCTCTTTGTATCTGGTGATATTTGCCGGAATTCAGAACGGCAATCTTTGAGGCTTTTTCAAATAATTTGTAAGTGGTTGCAATATCTTCAAACGTTCTGCCGTATGGAAACAAAACCCCTTCGAACAGCTCCTTTTTAAACAATTTATTCCATACATGGTTGGTAACCGTTTGATCCATCAAAAGAAGATGCAGGGCGTCGTCGCGGTTGTAAACGGCCGATACTTGTTCTTTTATCTCGGTTTCCTTATGACGTTCCGTATAAAAATACCCGCATGTGGCAATCTGGGCTTCATATTGTAAAATGCCTCCGTAGAGGGTTTCGAACATATCGGCGTCGATCCAGTCGTCACTGTCCACAAAACCGATGTATTGGCCGGACGACGTTTTCAGTCCCGCATTGCGGGCGGCCGAAAGCCCTTCGTTTTGCTGATGAATGACTTTGATCCGCGTGTCGCGGGCCGCGTACTGGTCACATATGTTTCCGCACCGGTCGGGAGACCCGTCGTCAATAAGAATGATTTCCAAATTCGCATACGTCTGGTTTACAATGCTGTCGAGGCACTTTGCAAGATAAGGTTCCGTTTTATAAACCGGAACGATGACGCTGATTAAACAAGTCATGCCGAATTTTACCGTGTAATAAATCGAATCTTCTGCTGCCGATTGCGTATCAGATGTCGTAAGTGAATACAAGATTGAAATCTCGGAACGTTCGCCGCTTTATCCGGGACTTGCACGAAAAAAAAGTGTATATAAAAATAATGGATGTTACTTATTCAAAATTGACGGATTTTGACGCCTGGATCGCGCTTGCGCGGGAAGTCGAACCATTGTTCGGCCCCATGGCGGATGAAACGGCTTTTCAGGAAGCTTTAAGACAGGCAATTTCCGGCTCCACGGCTTTCTGCATTTGCTCTGCTCCGGATGAAAGGGAGAATACATTAAAAGGAGGCGTTGTTATTTCAAAAGATACAAATGAAATAGCATGGCTTGCCGTTTCAAAACAGCATCGGCAGATGGGATACGGTAGACAATTGCTTGAATTCGCCATCCGTCAACTGGACCAACAAAAAAGCATAATGGTACAAACATTTGCTGAATCGGTTTCAGAAGGGAAGGCTGCAAGAAAGTTGTATCTCGATTTCGGATTTAAGGATCTTGAAGATGGTGGATTAAATCCGGCAGGAGTCCCGACGGTCATCATGCGCCTGGCAGAGTCAAAATTAATCGGTGCATGACGAATCAACGGTGCGGATGCACAGGGAGTGTGAGCAGTGCCCGGTGGTTTATCCGGGACCTTTGAAAAATGCCTTTTCTTCGTCATTATGCGGAGGGGTTATTCGCCTTCCCCGTTGCCACAATCATCGTTTGATGTTATGGAGCTTTTGCTTAAAAAAAACTTTCAGGAAAGGAATATTATGCGTAAACTTTTGCTTTGTGTTGTTGCATTGCTTTTGGCGTTTCCCGTCTGGGCGGCCGTTCCTCAAACCGATGCACAGAAAACCCTTTATGCACTGGGGGCGGGTGTGGGAAAGCAGTTGGAGGTCTTGAACCTGTCCGCAGAAGAATATGAATTTGTGAAACAGGGCATGGCCGATGCGGCAACGGGGCAGAAACTGGCCATTGAGCCGGAGGCCTATTCTCAGCAAATCAATCAACTGGCGCAAACACGCATACAGGCCGCCGTCCAAAAACAAAAAGATCTGTCCAAACCCTATCTGGAAAAAGCCGCGTCCGAGCCGGGCGCAAAGAAGACTGCATCGGGCCTGATCTATCAGGAAGTCAAAGCCGGTGCGGGCGCGCAGCCCAAAGCGGAAGATACGGTCAAAGTGCACTATACCGGCACGCTCATCAGCGGCAAGGAATTCGACAGTTCCGTCAAACGCGGCGAGCCGGCGGAGTTTCCCCTGGGACAGGTCATCCCTTGTTGGACGGAAGGTGTGGCATTGATGAAGGTTGGTGGTAAAGCCCGGCTTGTCTGTCCTTCGGAGCTTGCCTACGGTGACCGCGGGGTTTCGCCTGTCATTCCCGGCGGCGCAGCGCTGATTTTTGAGGTGGAGTTGCTGGAGGTAAAACCGCCTGTAGCGGCAAAGGAGCCGGAACCTGCCGCCAAAGCCGCCCCCAAGGCTGCCCCCAAGGCAAAGTCCGGGGCAAAAAAGAAGTAATATCTGCCAGAGCAGACTTTTTTTGGGATCCTGATATTATTGTGGAAGGATTTTCTGCAATTTGCTAAAGCTCTCGAACTGAGTAAGGAGCACTTTAAAATAAAGAGTTAAGAAAGGATTGTTATGCGTAAATTAATGTTGATCGTTTTTGCTGTTGCTCTGATTGCCATATGGGGATGCAGCCCGGAACCGCCTAAGACGGATGAACAGAAAGCCTTCTATTCGATAGGTGTCCATCTCAGTAAGCAGTTGTCCGTTCTCGAGTTGACTCCCGAAGAAATGAAATATGTGCAGCAGGGTTTGACTGACGGAGCCGCGGGCAAAAAACTGGTGGCGGAACCGGAAACTTACGCCCAGAAGATCCAGACGATCGCGCAGGAGCGTATGACGAAAGCCACCGAGAAAAATAAAGCCAAAGCCAAGACGTTTTTAGAAAAAGCCGCCACAGAGCAGGGCGTGAAAAAGACTGCATCCGGCCTGATTTATAAGGAAATCAAGGTGGGCGAAGGCGCTCAGGCGAAGCCGACGGACGTTGTGAAGGTTCATTATGTCGGAACGCTGACCGACGGCAAAGAATTTGACAGTTCCGTGAAACGCGGCCAACCGGTGGAATTTCCGCTGGGTCAGATTATTCCGTGCTGGTCGGAAGGCGTCAGCATGATGAAAGTCGGCGGTAAAGCCAAACTGGTCTGCCCGCCGGAACTTGCTTACGGTGACCGTGGCCGCCCGCCAATCATTCCCGGCGGTTCAGCGCTGGTTTTTGAAGTGGAATTGCTGGAAATAAAGTCGAATGCGACACCTTCCGCGCCCGCGCCTGCCGTTCCGCAGAAACCGGCTCCGGCTCCGGCTCCCAAGGCCGACGCCAAGAAGTAAAAGGCGCATCGCCTTTGGGTGTGTAAGTAACTTTATTGTGTAACCGGATTTTTACGATGATTCATCCATCCGGTATCTGATATTTCTGGATTCCCGCCTTTGCACCCTAAAGGGCACAAGCGGGAATGACGAAGGTTAAGCTGATTAATTCACAGGGGCGGACTCCAAGGCCGCCCCATTTTTTTATCCACCATCCTCTTCGAGCCATGCGCTATGCGCTATGCGCTATGCTCTTTCCACCTCCGTCGCTTCGTGCCACCTCCTCCGGCGGAGGATATTTTTCGCCTTGAGCCTTGAACCTTGAACCTGTTTTTACGTTATCAGCCCCAAACTGCGAATGCAACTGAGCAGTTTTCCCTTATTGATGGGTTTGATCAGATAAAAATCACAAAGGGATTTGAATGCCTGCACGACATTTTTGGGGTCTTCCAGAGCGGTGGTCATAATGATTTTTACGCCGTTGGGCGCTTGAATACCCTGTGTTTCTTCCATCTCGCGGATGGCCTTGACCACAGCCTGCCCGTCCATTTCGGGCATCATGATGTCCAGGCAAATCAAATCGTACTGGGAACCGGCCTTCATCGCCTTCACATAGGCATCCACGGCTTCCTTGCCGTTTACGGCGACAGCGCAGGGGCCGTAAGGCGACAGGATCTGTTCCAGAAGGAACCGGCTGGTCTGATCGTCTTCTACAATCAATGTTTTCATCATTTACCTCCTGCTATAGGCTGTCTTTTATCCATGAAACATTTTGTAATGCTTTTTGAAATTGATCGGCATGCCCCTCGAGTTTTTGCACACCACCGGCCAGGGCTTCCCATTTGCCGGCCTTGGCGGTCGACTCAATATCCTGCGCCGTTTTCCGGATGCCTGTGGCGGCAACATTGGCGGCGGCGCCCCGAATCAGATGGGCGAGGCCGGCGGCGGCAGCAGCGTCGGAGCGGTCAACGTGTTTTCTTAATTCAGAAATCTGTCCGGGCAACTGTCTGAGAAATAACAGAATCACGTCCCGTGCCATGTTCTGATCACCCATCAGTCTTTCGAGGATTTCTTCTTCGTCGAAAGAAGGCTTTTCCTCTATAACGGCATTTTCCGGGGAAACTGAAGAAGATGTTGCTCGATTCAGCCACTTTTCAAGTATGGCGGCCAGATCTTTGGGGCCCACCGGTTTGGAAATATAATCATTCATGCCGGCTTCCAGGCAACGCCTTCTTGCTTCTTCCTGCACGTCGGCCGTCATGGCAATAATCGGGACGTTCGGGGCGAGAATGCCGGGCTGGCGGCGAATGGCGGCGGTGGCGGCATAACCATCCATTTCCGGCATCTGGCAATCCATAAGAATCAGATCGTAAGCAATGCCGGTCATGGCTGCAACCGCTTCGTGGCCGTTGGCCACAATGTCGGATTTGTAACCCAGTTTTTTAAGGATGCCGGCTGTGACCGCCTGATTGGTCGGGTTGTCTTCAGCCACGAGAATCCGCAGTTGCCGGGACGCCGGTTTTTCTTTTTTCCGGGCATGTTGTGATGATGTCTGCTCATACCACGCGCCGACCGGACTCTCCGCTGCCAGAGCCTGCGTCAGGATGTCGAACAGCTCCGACTGACGCACCGGTTTGGTCAGATAGGCGCCTGAAATTTCTCCGGCCAGTTGCTGTGTCTGCCGGCTTTGCTTGAGACTGGATAGCAGAACGATTTTTAAATTTGAACAGAGGGGATCGTTACAGAGGGTATGAAGCGCCTGACGGTCTGCTGCCGCCACCATGCGTCCGTCGATCAGCACAGTTGAAACCGGTTTCTGCGAGGCCGCCGCCTTTCGTAAATTTTCGAGTGCGTTTTCCAGGCTGACTGCTTCCAGGTTCTCGCACCCCCAGCGTTTCAGAAGCGAGCTTAACATCGCCCGGCCCATATAATTGTTATCGACAACCAGAACGGGCGCGGGCGGCAACTGCAGGCGGGCCTCTCCCTGCTGTTTTTCAAATGAGGCCGTAAACCAGAAGGTGGAGCCTTTTCCGACATCGCTGTCGCATCCGATTTCACCGCCCATCAGTTCCACCAGTTGTTTGCAGATCGCCAGGCCCAGGCCGGTTCCGCCATACTTGCGGGTGACGGACCCGTCGGCCTGGACGAACGGAGAAAATAAAGAGGCGATTTTTTCCGGGGGAATGCCGATGCCTGTATCCATGACGCTGAAGAATAATCGAATGTTGCGGTCGTCGGAAGTCATCGGCGAGACCCGGATGAATACGGCGCCGGCGTGCGTGTATTTAACGCCGTTGCCGACGAGGTTGACGATAATTTGCCTCAGCCTGCCGGCGTCGCCGCGCAGCAGCGCCGGAACGGCGGGATCCACCATATGAATCAATTCAATGCCGTCTTCTTCGGCCTTAAGGCTGAAAACTTCGATGGCGCTCTCCAGCGTGTCGAGCAGGTCGAAATCGAGCGTCTCCAGCTCCATTTTCCGCGCTTCGATTTTGGAAAAGTCCAGAATATTGTTGATCAGGCCCAACAGGCTCTCTCCACTGCTGCGGACGATTTCGGCGTATTTTTTTTGCTCATCGGAAAGTTCCGTTTCCAAAAGCAGTCCGATCATGCCGATGACGCCGTTCATCGGTGTGCGGATTTCGTGACTCATATTAGCCAGAAACTGGCTTTTGGCTTGGTTGGCATTTTCGGCTTCCTTGGCCATCTTGTCGGCGCGGCGGATGGCGGCCTCCAGTTCCAGATTGACTCTTTCCAGCGACAGCCGGTTTTGCCGCAGTTCTTCTTCCTTCCTTTTCCGTTCCGTCACGTCGCGGGAAATGCCCCGGTATCCAAGAGGGGTTCCGTCCGCGTCTTTTATCAGATTGACGGACACTTCATAAACGCCGACGCTTCCGTCTTTGCGAAGGGCTTCGTATTCGAGCGCCCGAATCTGTTTTCCGGTTCGGAGGACCTCCTGAAAAGCCCGGATCATTTTATCCGCGTTTTCAGGCGTCTGCCAGTCCCGGTTGGACATGCGCATGATTTCCTCGCGCGAATACAGTAAATGGCCGCAAATCACGTCGTTGACGTAGGTGAAACGGTTATCGAGGTCGATTTCATAATAGCCGTCGACCATGCTTTCAATGATACTGCGATATTTTTCTTCGCTGGTGCGCAAATCCAGCTCCATCTTTTTTCGCGCTTCGATGTTGCGCGACACGCCCCGGAATCCGACGGGTTTGCCTTGCTGATCCCGGATAAGTGATATGGATAATTCCGCAGCACCTACGGAGCCGTCTTTGCGAATAAAGATATATTCATGCGCATGGACTTTTTGACCCGTCCGGTAGACATCGTTGAAAATGCGATACGTCCTTGCGGCGCTATCCGGCGTTTCCAGGCTGCGATTGGTCATCTGCAGCAATTCCTCGCGGAAATACCCCAGCCGATGGCAGATTTCGTCGTTGACAAAGGTGTGCCGGCCTGTGAGATCGACTTCGAAATAGCCGTCCACAAGACTGTCGATGATGCCGCGATATTTCTCTTCGCTGGCGCGCAGTTGCATTTCGATTTTTTTTCGGGCGGAAATATCCTGTGACAGGCCTTTGAAACCGACAATTTCTCCTGCGGTATTTTTTTTCAGAGACCCGGAGACTTCGTTGTAACAAATGGAGCCGTCTTTGCGGATAAACTCTTCTTCAAAACCTTTGAAGGGTTCGCCTGTTTCATAAAGTTTATGATACAGTTGAAAAATTTTCTTTACACTTTCCGGCGTGCTGTATTTCCGGTAGTTCATGCCGAGCAGTTCACTGACGGAATACCCTAAAATCCGGGCTTCCGCCTCGTTAACCAGAGTGAAGTTTCCCGCCAGATCAAGTTCATAATATCCCTGATCGATTTCCTCCAGAAAAGTTCGGTAGCGCCGTTCGCTCTCCTGAAGGGCGTCGAGCATCTCTTTGTACGGGGTGATATTGTGGGCAATTCCCCGAAATCCGACGGGCCTGCCTTCGGCATTCCGCCGAAGAAAGATGGACATATCCGTCACAACCCTGTTGCCGTCCTTGTCGACAAACGGAACTTCAACATGCTTGGCGGGCTGACCGGTGGAATAAATCCGGGTGTAGATTTCATGGAGCTTTTGGACGGTTTCCGGATCTGCATATTTACTGAAATCAAAGCCGACAAGATCGTCGCTGGAATAGCCTCTGTTGAACATGTAGGGATTATTGGCGAACGTCACTTTGCCGGTCAGGTCCTGCTCAAAATAGGCTTCCTCAATTTCATCGAGGATGGTGCGGTAGCGTTCGTCGCTTAATCGCCTGGCTTCTTCCTGGGCCCGACGCCCGGTGATGTCATGGGAAAGGCCCCGGAAACCGATAATATTGCCGGATATGTCCTTGCGGGTGGATCCGGAAATTTGATTGTAGCGGATGCTTCCGTCTTTGGCGATAATCCTGGATTCATATCCAAAGAAAGGTTCGCCGGTTGTATAAAGCCGATGGAAAAGTTCGTAGGATGCTTTCGCCGCTTCTTCGTCCGTGTACCGGCGGTAGTTCATGCCGATGAGTTCTTCGAGGCTGTATCCCATGTTCATCGCTTCGGCGCCGTTGACAAACGTGAAAGTGCCGTCAAGGTCGAGTTCGAAGTAGCCTTCTTCAATTTCATCGAGGATGGTGCGGTAGCGCTCTTCGCTTACCCGCAGGGCATATTCGGTGTTGCGCCGGTCGGTGATGTCTTCCGCAGAACAAATGGCGGATGTCACGCGTCCGGCGTCATTAAGGACGGGGGTCTTGTTGACGGCCAGAAGCCGTTGTTTTCCGTCGCTCCGGAGGCGCCATTCTTCGCTGTAAAGCGGTTTTGCGAATTTGAAAACCTGACGGTTGGCGTCGATGAATTTCAGGGCGTCGTCCGGCAGATAAACATCCGTCAGGGCTTTGTTTTCCAGTTGCGTGCGCGGCAGGCCGATAAAGGAGGCAAAAGCATCATTGACGGCGCCATACGTTTTTTCGTCCCGGAGATACCAGACCTGCGTCGCGATATGATTTAAAATTGAAAACTGTTCCGCAGCGATTTTCCTGGCGCGCCGGCGGTTGTTATTTCCCCGTGTCTCAAAGATGATAAACGCCGCGATTAATACGGCCAGGAGCGTGATGACCGGTATGGCCGTCCATGACATGCCTTGCGGTAAATCGGGTATCTGAGAAATAATGAGTGTTATGATGTTCATGCTTCCGGTAGTAAAAAAAGCGGCCACAAATTTTCTGTTAACGGACCGATACCGCGACAGGTTTATCGTTCATCTTTAATTCATTGGACAAAATACAAAAAAAGTTATTTGTTGGCTGAGTCTGTCATCATAGTGAACTGCCCGAATTTGTACAAAACAATGGTGAATATGAATAGCAGTAACAACATTAAAGATTATATCGGCCGGGTTTCCGTTTTTCTTGAAGCGGAAGATGAATAATCCGGATATTATGCAGGATATTGATTTCAAAAAGATCATCAGTTTTTCTGACCAACGGAGTCCGGATGCGGGAGCCGGATTTGGCGAAACGCATCATCTGTGACAGTTTCAGCCCGAAGGGGATATTTTGGCCAAAATAATTTTTCAGCTTATCTGAAATATTCCGATAAGGAAGATAGGGGAGAAAAAGGCGTGAAAAAACTTTATTTTGTACACCTTATTGCGTTGTTAATATTTGTGATCTCCGCAAGCGCCACTCCACGGGCCGCCTGGGCTGCAAATCAGGACGAATTCTGGAAAGGATTCGAATCCGCACAAAAAGACCTATTCATAAAAGTAGTTGAAAACCAAGAAGAGTGGTTCGGGCTCTGGAAGCGCGCCTTTGAAAAGCCTGCGCCGGAAGTCGATTTTAATCAACATGTTGTGGCGTGTGTTTTCCTCGGCCATCAGGCGGACTGGCTTTACTCCATTCATATCGACGATCCTGTCCGGCGGGGCGATGTGTGGGTTGTTACTTACGAATTGGTTCAAATGATCCTGGAACTTTCCGGGCCGTTTAAAGCCCGTGGACAATACGCCATGAAGGTTTTGGAAAGAACAAAAGACGGACCGATGATTCTGGAAGAAACCGGGAGATCCGGGAGGCGAAAATAGTTCCATGCGGGAAATCGCCGGTACGGTTTTCGGTCGAAATGCCCTTGTGGCGGGGCTGATCTGCCATTTTGCGGCTGTTTCGGGTGCAATGATTTCCGCTTCCGGCGGAGATTTCTTTTTCAAAACCATTTATCCGTTTTCCTGTCTTGTATTTGCCGCCGGGACATATGCGGAGATCAAATCGGCAGGTTCCGCCCCGTTTACCGGATGGCGATGGTATGCGGCGGCCGTTGCTGCTGTTTTGCCGGTAATCGGACCTCTGATCGTGCTGGGGCTCATTTATTATATCCGGCCCGGACGGAGCCTGTCCGGCCTGTTTCCGGCAGTATTGAAGTTACGGGCCAATCTTCTGCTGGTATTTATTCTGCTTTTATTGCTTTTCCTTTTGTTTGCCTGGGTAAACATAAAGCATGATCCGTATTTCAAGCGGCACGCCCCCAAAACGATTTCATTTTTCACGGTCTTTGTCACCGGTCAAAAGCTATACAGCAAGGAGGTTTCATGTTTTCAGTAACGCAACGTCAGAATTTAAGGAAAACAGCGGCGGCGATGACCGGCAGACTCGCGCTGATCGTTTGTTTAGCCATGTCTTTATGGGCGTGCGCGGCGACGCCCGAGTTGAAAGACAAAAGCGGTTTGTCGCGGGCGATCAAACAAAAGGCCCCGGTGGTCAACCGGATCGATATCTCACCGGACGGACGCTACGTTTTATCCGGCGGCTTTGACGCCTTTATCCTGTGGGATATCCTGCATGGGCAGAAAGTTCAAACGTTCAGCCACCCGAAAGCTTTTATGGGCGACACCACCCCGGTCGCCTTTTCACCCGACGGAAAATATTTTGCCTCCGGCGGCACGGGGGCGAAGCTCTGGGATTTGGCCACCCGTCAGGAAAAAATTGAATTCAACCAGGACCGGACGATTTTTCTTTCATTTTCACCGGACGGCAAACAGCTTCTAACCGGCGGTCCCGCCGCCGGCATCATGATCAACAAGCCGCCGAACATGAAAATATTTGACGTCGCTTCCGGCCGTGAAATGCAAAATTTCAACCTAAAGCAACATTTTGTCTGGTCCGGCGCTTTTTATCCGGATGCCCGGTATGTCGTTACCGCAGGCAGCAGCGGTGAAGTTCGTTTGTGGGACGCCTCGACGGGTACAGTGGTTCGATCCGTCAGGGGCGCCGATGGATTGATGGACCCGCGGGTGAATGTCGTGGCTGTATCTTCCGACGGGGATTATGTCATCACCGGAAGTTCGGACAACGGCACCCGGGTGTGGAACGCGAAAACATTAATCCAGGTGAAAAAATTTGTGGGCCACGACCGGATCGGCGGCGTGATGTCCGCGGCTTTCTCTCCCAATGGACGATACGCCGTCTCCGGCGGCAACGAGGGTAAAATCGTCATCTGGGATCTGGCCGCCGACGCGCAGTGGAAGATTCTTTCCGGCCATGCCGACTGGGTGGCCGGCGCATCGGCCAAATTTACACCTGACAGCAAATATGTAGTGTCCGCAGGCGATGCCTCCACCCGGATCTGGGATGCAACCACCGGCGAAGAAATTGCTTCCATGATCGCCTTTGAAGACGGCGAATGGATCATTACCACCGCCAACGGCTATTACGCTTCTTCTCCTAAAGGGGACCACTACCTTCAGGTGAAAGTTGCAGGCAGGGAATACAACACGGAGCAGTTGCGGGAGAGTTTTTACCGGCCCGATCTGGTGAGGCTGGCGCTGTCCGGCGGATCGCTCAAAGACCTCCGGAAGGTGGCGGATATCAAACCGCCCCCCCAGGTGGCTGTGGTTGAAACACCCAAAAGCACGGATCGCAACGACGTGACGGTGACGCTGCAGATTACCGACGCCGGCGGCGGCGTAGGCGATATTCGTCTGTATCTCAACGGCTCCGCCGTGTTGCTCGACAACGCCCGCGGCGTGAAGGTCGTTTCGGCAAGTTCCAATGAAATCCGCAAGAGCTATGCCCTGAAACTTTCAAGCGGTGTCAATATTGTCAAAGCCGTTGCCTTCAATGCGGACAACACGATGCAGAGTTCCGAAGCCGTTCATCAAATCGCGGCAGCATTTAAAACTGAAAACAAGCCATCGCTTCATGCTTTGATTATCGGCATCAACGAGTATAAAAATCCGAAGCTGCAGTTGAATTACGCCGCTGCCGACGCGCAACTGTTTGCCCGGACGCTTCGCGGGAGCGCCGCGCCGCTTTTTGAGAAGACGACCATCAAAACGCTTTCCACGAAAGAAGAGACGACGCGGGACAATATTTTGAAAGAGCTTCAGGCGATGAGGTCGCTCAACCCCGACGATCTGTTTGTTTTTTATGTGGCAAGCCACGGCACCGTCGATGACGGGGAGTATTTTTTAATTACGTCCAACGTCGGCTCCGTTTCTACGTCCAGGCTCAAAAACGACGCCATCAGCCAGAATACGCTCAAGGAACTGATTGCCAATATTCCGGCCACGAAAAAACTGATCATCATCGACACCTGCAACGCCGGCAAGTTAGGAGACGTCATTCAGACGGCGATGCTGACCCGCGGCATGAGCGAGGATACGGCGTTCAAGATTTTAAGCCGCGCGGTGGGCTCGACCATCCTTTCGGCCTCGACGTCGCTGCAGGAAGCACTGGAAGGCTATCAGGGACACGGCCTTTTTACCTATGTGCTGGCCGAAGGGCTTTCCGGCAAAGCGGATAAGGGAAAGACCGGTTACATCAAGACGACGGAGCTGGCGGATTATGTGGATAACGAAGTGCCGCTGCTGGCGGAGAAAGCCTTTAAACGCGCACAGTATCCGACCATTTCCATCAGCGGCCAGGCGTTTCCCATCGGGAAAGTGAAATAGCTCATAGCTCATGGCTTGTAGAAGAAAGAGGATGGGGATGATCAGAAAATTTGTTTTTGTTTTGTGTCTTTTGTGGGCGGTGTTTTTGGCGACCGTTGCTTTTGGGGCGGA
This sequence comes from Smithellaceae bacterium, assembly GCA_963682105.1. GTDB lineage: Bacteria > Desulfobacterota > Syntrophia > Syntrophales > Smithellaceae > UBA8904. The sequence goes on along the minus strand of OY821638.1, from coordinate 2,156,390 downwards.
TAAGCCGGAAATTTTCGTTCAGATCGGTCATTCGTCGGGGATTACCGCCGTCGAATTTTCACCCGATGGAAAATACATTCTGACCGGAAGTGAAGACAGCAGCGCCAGACTCTGGGATGTCGCAACCGGGCGGTTGATGCAAACTTTTCAGGATAATGAAGACATCAAGTTTCTGGCCTTTCTGCCCGGCGGGGAACTGATCTTTTCCGTCAACGAAAAAGGCAATATCTGCATATGGAACATCCGCAGCGGTGACCGGATCAGGGAATTTTCGCTTAGCGATGTCGGCGGCATGATTAATGACCCCATCGCCTACGACGGTGTTACTCTGCGCGCGATCGTCGGTATCAAGATGCATCTGGCCGATATGGGAACGGGCGCATTTTTAAAAACCGTCGTGCCGCCCCATCCCACAGCCATCAGCGGTTATCTGGGATTCGGCTTCGGCTTTCGCAACGCCGTCACGTCCGACGGGCGGCGGATGCTTTCATCCGTTCGGGAAAATGCTTCCGAATCAATTATGGCCAGCAAGTATAAAAGGCTGATGCTCTGGGACATCGCTACCGGCCGCATCCTGGAGACATTTTCCGGACATGATGACATGATCGATGTCATCGCCCTGTCCGCCGATGACCGTTACGGCCTGACCGGCGGCCGCGATAAAACCGTCCGGATGTGGGATTTGAAAAGGGGGAAAGCTCTGGCTGTATTTCGGGGCCATCAGAAGCCCATTGAAACCGTGGCGATTTCCCCCGACAAAAAATATGTTCTTTCCGGCAGCCGCGACAACACAATGAGACTCTGGAATGTGGACGACGAAAAAGAGGTTCGAACGTTTCCCCATGATTGTCCGGTGAAATTTGTCCGTTTTTCGAGCGATGGACGTCAGATCATTTCCGGGGACGACAAAGGCGTTGTCCGGTTCTGGGATTTTAAAACCGGCGCGGAATTGAAAGAACTTAAAAGCCTGGCCGCCAAAAACAGCAAAATGGCATTGTCCTCCGATGGAAGTTCCCTGTTAACGGCTTCTAATTCGGGGCATATCCGGTTCTGGGATACGGCGACAGGAAAGCTGCAAAAATCGATTTCCGCCCATAAGGATTGGCTCTCCTGCGTGATGTTCACCTCGGATGACCGGTATGTCCTTTCCGCAAGTTATTCCGACAACGAAATAAAATTGTGGGAGACGCAAAGCGGGAAACTCTACAAGTCTTTTCCTGAAAGTCAGGCAGGCAAAGCGGTGGTCTCTCCCGACGGCCGCTACATGCTGAGCAGCAGATGGCAGAACAGCATGACGTATGTCCGGCTCTGGAATATCGCCGGCGGGGCGGAAGTCAAAACCTTTTCATTTCCCGGTTCGGTGCATTCGATCGGATTTTCGGCGGACAGCCGCTTTATTTTGATTGGTCACGATCAGAAAAAATCGGGTCATGCCGTTGTGGTGTTGACGCTGGACGGCCGCGAAGTCAGGAAGTACACCGACGTCAGTTTTACAAACTATTCCATGGACGGAAGATATTTTATGGCCCGGGAATACAAGGAAGTGTCCGGCCGGGAAGCAAAGCTGTTCGACCCCGAAACAAAAGCACGCAAATCCTACCTGCATACCGCCAATGAAAAAGTGCTGGTGGATATCGTCACCGGGAAAGTATCGGGACGCTTCGGGCAAAGCGGCGCCTTTGTTTCCGTGGCTACGACGGCGGCGGACAGCGATCTGGTTTTGACCAAACATCGCCACGATCCGGATATCTGTCTGTGGAATGTGAAGACCGGCGCTGAAATCCGGCGTTTTCCGGCCGTCTTCGGGCTGCTGTCGCCCGACGGAAAAAAAATTGTCGCGCCGGCGGGCAAAACACTGCAGGTTTTCGATACGGCCACCGGCCGCCTGATGAAAACATTTGCCGGCAGCACAGCGGGCGACATCAGCGCCATGGCGCTTTCATCCGGAGGCGGTTATGCCGTCGCCGGCGACAGAACCGGTTCTCTGCATTTCTGGGATGTGGACAGAGGCGTCCTGATACGGAGCATCAAAGCGGAAGAAAGGGATCCGATTGTTGCGGTGGCCTTCTCTCCGGATAATCAGTATGCCGCATGTGCAACCGGCTTTGGCGCCATCAAGGTCTGGAGCCTGCGCGACGGCAGTAAAATTTCCGAAATCAAAACGGATTATGTCCTGATCAATTACGACGAAAGCAAAGAAGGGATTTACGTGGACTATGGATACGGCGCTCTGGCCTTTTCACCCGACAGCCGCTGGCTGGCCTGCGGTAAAAAGATCTGGAACGCCGCGACCGGCAGGCTGGTTATTGAATTTCAGGGCTTTAATGCACCCGGCCCTTATCTGGCTTTCTCACCCGACGGCAATTATCTGCTCTCCAACAGTTCAATCTGGGATGTGTCGACCGGGCAGCGCGCAAAGAAAATGATGAGCCTCCCGTCGTCGAAAGCTTTTTATTCCCCGGACGGAAGATGGATTTATGCCATTGACTACGAAGGTGCTTTTTATGTTGGGAATCCGGAAACGGGAAAACTCGTTAATAAATATGTAAGCTTCCTGGAAAACGGTCCATTCCAGGTTGCGCGGGATCAGAAAACCGTGATCGCAAAAGCCTGGCAAGACTCCAGAGTGACCTTATGGAATCCTGCAACCGGGAGAAAGATCGCCGGGGTTGATTTGAACCAGGAAGCAAGAGACATGCTGTTCGACTTCGACAAAAACATGCTGTTTGTCGATCACGGAGCGTCCACGAGCCGGTACGATTTCCAACTGAATCGGGAACTGGCGCAGTTCATCGGTTTTACCGACGGTGAATGGATTGTCATTACTCCGGAAGGTTACTACAACGCTTCGCCGGGTGGCGACAAGTATCTGAATGTGCGCGTCAACGGCCGGGTATACGGTATTGAGAACTACCGCGAGGCATTTTACCGTCCGGATCTGGTGAAGATGGCGCTCTCCGGCGGATCGCTCAAAGACTTCCGGAAACTGGGAGATGTCAAACAGCCGCCGGCCGTGCAGATTACGGACACGCCTGCGAACGTGAATGCAGATGAAGTGACCGTCCGCTTGAGCCTGACCGATCAGGGCGGCGGTATCGGTGATATTCGGTTGTATCTTAACGGAACGGCCGTGGTGATGGACAGCCGGTCCGTGAAGATTACGTCGAAGGATGAAAAAGCGCTGCTGAAGGAATATGTTTTAAAACTGACCTCGGGAAAAAATGTCATTAAAGCGGTGGCGTTCAACGCCGACAACAGTATGCAGAGCAATGAGGCGGTATGCGTTGTCCATGCAACCTATAAGCAGGCGGAGAAGCCGTCCCTCTATGCTCTCGTGATCGGCATCAACGACTTCAAGAATCCGAAACTCAAACTGCAGTATTCGTCGGCGGACGCCGACCTGTTTGCCGCCACGCTGCATGAAGGTTCAACCGGACTGTTTGACAAAGTCACGATTAAAAAACTGACGAAGCCTCAAGAGACGACCAGTGAAGCGATTCTGCGTGAGATCAAATCGTTCCAGACGCTTAGGCCGGACGATCTGTTTGTCTTTTATATCGCCAGCCACGGCACAGTGGATGAAGGAGAGTATTTCCTCATCACTTCCAACGTGGGATCGCTGCGAACGGAGAAGCTCAGGACCGACGCCATTTCTCAGCACATGCTCAAAGAAGCGATTGCCAACATTCCGGCGACCAAGAAGCTGATCATCATCGACACCTGCAACGCAGGCGCATTAGGCGAAGCCATCCAGGTAGCGATGCTCGCGCGCGGGATGAGTGAAGACACGGCACTCAAGATTTTAAGCCGGGCAATGGGCTCGACGATTCTTTCGGCTTCGACATCCATGCAGGAAGCGCTGGAAGGTTATCAGGGGCACGGCCTGTTTACCTATGTTTTGACGGAAGGCTTGAAAGGCAAAGCGGACAAAGGGAAAACCGGTTATGTAAAAACCACGGAGCTTGCGGATTACGTGGACAACGAAGTGCCGCATCTGGCGGAGAAAGTGTTCAAACGCGCCCAGTATCCGACGATATCCATCAGCGGCCAGGCCTTTCCCATCGGGAAAGTGAAGTAGCTCATAGCTCGTAGCTCATGGCTTCTAGCTCATAGTGAATAATGAATAGTATCCTCCGCCGGAGGTGGCGAACTTTTTAGCTCATGGCTCATCGTTATAAAGAGAGGCTTGTTATGTACAGGAAATTATTTTTCATTATTTGTTTTTTACTGATATCCCTTTGGGGGATGCTTGCTTTTGGCGCCGAGCGGGCGTCATTTGGCTTGATGATCAAGGCCGTAACGGCTGAATATGCGCAATTTCTCGGTCTCGACATGCCCGAAGGCGCTTACGTTGTTTCGGCGTCCGCCGCAGGCGACTTGCGGCCCGGTGATGTCATTTTGAAGGTGGATGACCGGAGCATCAAGGCGCCGGCGGATCTGCAAGAGGTTGCAAGGCAATATCTGCCGGGCGATCAGGTGCAGTTGCAGATTGCGCGGGGGAAGGAGCGCCTTTCGATCAGCTACACCCTGAAGAGTGCTCCTGTGCCCACAAGCAGGGTCCGTCCCGGCCAACCCTCCCGGGGGGCCAATATCTTAGGTGACTTCCCGACCGTGGAAAGCTCGCGCTTTGATGAGGAGGTGTTGAAGTCCGGCCAGCCGGTGCTGGCCTATTTTTATGCGAACTGGTGTGCGCCCTGCAAAATGTACCTCCCGGTCATGCAGCAGGCGAAAGAGAAATATCCCGAAGTTAAAATCATCGGCATTGATATCGATAAAAGCCCGGACATTGTTCGTCGCTACGGTGTCTCCGGAATTCTGCCGACGGTTATCCTGTTTAACGGCGGCCGGGAAGTGGACAAGGTTTCGCGGCCGTCACGCCAGGAGCACATCGATGAACTGCTGGGCAAGACGAAGAGCGACGGAAACGAGATTGAAGTCTTTGCTTCGCTGGGCAAGGGGAACTGGATATTGCAGGTGGCTTTTATTCAGGACAGTCCGCTCCTGGCGGCCCGGGATGGCTCGGGGACGATTGCTGTCTGGAATTACCGTCAGGGGACTCTGGTGAAAACCTATCGGGCGGCGGTCTCCGGCTTATCGCCCAACGGGGCTTATGCAGCCCTGACCGGGTCGCAGCGGACTACCGTCGAGCTTGTGGATATTGCCAGGCAACAGCTCAAATCCATCCGGACAGAGCAGTTTATTGAAAAACTGGCGGTCTCACCACTCGGCACGGCGGTGGCAAGTTTCGGCGCGGACTCAAGCGGCCGATTCAGCGTCAACATCTGGAGTCCGGAAAACCGGCTTATCCAATCTCTTCCGGTTGATCCGAAAACCAGTCCGCAGTCGGTGATGTTTGTTTTTTCGCCGGACGGCGCTCATTTTGCGCTTTCCACCCTCAATAAACTGGAACTCTTTTCCACGGAAAACTGGGCGCGCCAAACGATTGTGCCGATGAAAGGCACGGCGGCGGTTCTGCAATTTACGTCGGACAGCAAGGCGGTTTTGATGTCGGGGAAAGAAGCAGGACTGATCGACCTGCAGGGAAACAAACAGCGCGGCTCCGACGGCCGCGTGGTGGTGGGCAGGCCTGATGATCGTGTGATGATTGCGGATAACGGTGATAATTCATTTCGTCTGATGAGCAACACAACCGATGGAAAAGGACTTCGTTTTGCCGGTCACCGGGCGCCGATCAATGCGGGGGCGGCAAGCAGTATGGTCCCGTGGCTCGCAAGCGGCAGCTCGGACGGAACCGTCAGGCTGTGGGATCAGGCGACCGGCCGGGAGGTTTTACAGTTCGTTAACTTTGGTAATGGCGAATGGATCGTGATCACGAAGGAGGGATACTATAATTCCTCGTCCCGCGGGCATGAATTTCTCAACATCCGCAGGGGCGGCAAAATTTACGGGATTGACCAGTTCTATGATGTGTTTTATCGCCCCGACATCGTTTGGGCCAAACTCAAGGGCGAGGACATTGCGGGACTGGTTACACTGACCGTAGAAGAGGCGATTTCGAATCCGCCTCCAGCGGTGAAGTTTTCCTCGGTTCCCGGCGAGACCAATGATGCCCGGGTGAAGGTCTGTTATCAGATTGCGAGCACAGGCGGCGGCATCGGCGAAGTCCGCCTGTTCCAAAACGGCAAGCTGATCAAGTCCGACGGCTTTTACCGCGATGTTGCGGCAGAGAGTTCAAAGACGCCCTTGAAGCTTGCGTCCGTCAACAGCCGGGCTTTGTACTCGGATATGCGGTCTCTCACCATCAAGGAGAAGTCAAGTCCGGGCGCACGCCTGCTTCGCGCCAAGGCTGATTCGTTTGCTGAATGTGTAGAGGTGGAAACGATAGCCGGTGAAAATGAAATCGGCCTTACCGCCTTCAACGCGCCCAATACGGTGCAGAGCGTGATGGGGACGGCCCGTTTCACGTCCACCCGTGCGCCTGCCGCGCCGCATCTGTATATCCTGGCCGTCGGTATTGACCGGTATCGTGACGCTTCCATTAATTTGAAATATGCAGCCAAGGACGCCCGGGACTTCATCGCCCACCTGGCGGAAAAAGCAAAGACCATCTACCCGCCGTCCAACATCCATTTGACGACGCTCGTCAATGAACAGGCCGGCAAACAAAATATTCTGGCCGAAATCGACAAACTGGCGGCCCGGATCAAGCATGGCGACAGCTTCGTCTTTTTCGACGCCTCCCACGGCGTGCTTTTGCAAAGCCAGTACTATATTGTGACCGGGAGCTTCGTAGGCTCGCTCGACACTGGCAAAAGTCTCATCAGTTCCAACGAGATTGTCGAGATGTCCAAAAGGATCAAAGCCCTGTCGCAACTGTTTATTTTCGATACCTGCCATGCGGGCGGCGTGGATAACATTGTCAGCGGCCTCTACGATGCCCGCATGTCGGTGCTGGCCAAAAAAATGGGCCTGCATATCTATGCCTCGGCGGGCTCGGTGCAAACGGCTCTGGACGGCTATCAGGGAAACGGCCTGTACACGCATACATTGCTTCTCGGATTGAAAAACGGTGCGTTGGTGGACAAAGACAAAAGCGGCTCGGTGACAGTTAAAAGTTTGGGCCTTTACTCCCGGGAGATGACCATGAATATCTCTTCTTCGCTTGGCCATCCCCAGACGCCGGTCATCATCAACTTCGGCAAAGACAGCCGGTTGTTTGACGTGCGTTAAGGGATATGGCAAGACAGTGTATAATAGACAAAATGTCGAGACCTTTGCACAGCCCTCTTTCCGTCATAACCTTTCAGGTCACGCGTTCCGGGCTTGACCCGGCTTGCGCCCTTCAGGGTGAATCCAGGAAGTCCTTAATAATGCTGGATTCGCGCTTTCGCACCCTAAAGGGCACAAGCGGGAATGACAATGTTGCTTTTATGTAGTTATGCAAAGCTCACATGTCTATGGAGGTTTTTTATGTTGAAGAGAAATATTGGCTTGACGTTAATCACAACGATATTAATGCTTGCTGTATCATTGAATTGCGCGATTGCCGCGGAAAAGCCTGCCCCGGCAAGTGGCAAGCAGGAGCCGGACATCTTCGTGCAACTGGGGCATACGCATGACATCGATACCTTCCAGTTTTCCCCGGATGTCAAGTATCTGGTGACGGGAAGCGATGACCTGACCGTCAAGCTCTGGGATGTCGCATCGGGAATGGAAGTGCGAACCTTCCGGGGACATCAGGCAAGCATTAAAGCTGTCGCCGTCTCCGCCGACGGTTGCCAGGTTTTGTCAGGGGATGACAAGGGGGGCATCAAACTCTGGGATGCCACAACGGGCCGGGAAGTCAGGAGTATGGCTGTTAAAGGCTTCGTCACCCATCTTTCCTTTTCCTCGGACGGCCGTTTCTTTACCTCCGTTGATCTGGGCAGTTACATGACCATTTGGGAGATATCGACAGGTCTTGCCGTCAAGAGATTCGACGCTCTGCGGTCATTCCCCTCCTCGGGTGATACGATGATCGTTGTCCAGCCCGGCGCTCAAAGGCACTCCTCCGTGCTGGCGTTGTCATCGGGAAAAGAGATGGGAACCTTCTCCGGAGAAAAATTTCTCATGTTCGGGAAGAAATCCTTTTCTCCCGACGGCCGCTATGGCCTGTTTACCAATAACGATTACCAGACAAAGCGTCAAACCGTCGAAACGGTCGATATCCGTTCCGACCGCCGGGTGGCTTCCTGGGAACTGGACGATGCAAAATTCAACCGTTTTGCTCTTTCTCCCGACGGCCGTTACGTTCTTGCGGCGGGAAGGGCCGGCCTTAAGTTGTGGGATTTTGCAAGCGGCAAAGAGTTGAAAAACTATACGACCAGCCATACCAGCCAGGCCATCTTTTCACCGGATGGAAAATTCATTCTCTCCGCCGGCGCCTATGCCCCCGCGCTTTGGGAGGTTGCATCCGGCCGTGTTGTGACCTCTTTCATGAAGCGCCCCCTTCCACTGCGTCCGTCTTCGGTGGCAAGCCCCGACGGCCGTTATATTCTGACCAACAGCGATAACATGCCGCCGTTCATTGTCGATGCGTCAACAGGCAAAATGATTAAAATATTTAACGGCTATAAAGCGGCGTCATCGTTTCTTACCGACGGTAGGCGCCTTCTTCTGGTCGGCAATGACGACCGGAGAGTGCTTTGGGATTTGAACACGGATCGGCCGGTCAAAACCTATCCGGGCCTGGCGGTGGGACGATCGAAAGACGGCCGGTATGCCGCGTCCATCCTCACGAAAAGAGACGTAAAAGTCTGGGATGTCGCAGCCGACAGGGAAATCTTAAGCTATACGGAACGCGCAGGCGACATCAGCCGCATTTATCTTTCCGGGGACAATCGGCAACTTCTGGTTGCGGTGGGAAATGTCATCAAGCTTGTCGATATCGCCACGGGCAAAGAATCCCTGTCCCTGCAAGTGCCTGACGGCTCTTCTTTGTGGCAATGCGATACGTCGGCCGACGGGCGCTACGTCATCGTCCTGGCCTTGAACACCGGCAAAGGCGTTCATTTCACATTGACGATCTGGGATGGCAAGACGGGAAGGGAAATCAAGACCTATCCGTCATCCAACCGGTTTGCGCTCTCCCCCGACGGCCGGTCTGTCCTGTTTTCAAAAGAAGGCGCGCGGGCAACCCACGAAATGGCGCTTTGCGATATCGCCACCGGCAGGCTTTTGGAAACCTTCCGGGGGCATCGCGAATTAATCAGCGTGATGAATTTTTCAAAAGACGGGGGAACCATTATCTCCGGCGCCGCCGATAAGCTGCTCAAACTCTGGGATGTCTCAACCGGAGCGGAAAAGATGACCCTAACCGGGCATGACAGTCATATTTACTCGGCCATCATCACCCCGGATGGCCGGGGGGTCATTTCCTCTGCCAGTGACGGCACCACGCGCTTCTGGGACGCAATGACGGGCAGGCAGGTGGCAACCTATCTGGCCTTTACCGACGGCGAATGGATGGCGACGACGCCCGAAGGATACTTCAATGCCTCGCCGAAGGCCGCCCGGTATCTCAACGTCACCGTCGGCAACCAGGTTTATTCCATCGATAATTTTTATGAGACGTTTTTCAATCCCGTCTACGTCGCCTCTGTTCTTCAGGGCAAAAAGGTAGAAGCCGCAGCCGACATCCGTCAGGGTATTCTTTCGCCGCCGGAGGTTCGGATTACCGCGCCTTTACCCGGCAGTGTGGTAAGCTCAGATACGCTTACCGTAACCGTTGCGGCCAGAGACACAGGCGGCGGGATTGACGAGATCCGGCTTTTTCACAACGGCAAGGCCATAGGCGGCGATGCACGGGCGGTCAAGATTGTATCGAAGGGCAATGAAGCGGTTCGGCACTATAACGTATCGCTTGTTGACGGCGTCAACACCTTTCGGGCAATAGGCTTCAGCACGGATAGGACGGAATCCAATCCTTACGAACTGATTGTCAGACTTACCGCCCCTTACAAGGACGTTTCTCTACATGTCCTGGCCGTCGGCATCAACCGGTACAAAAATCCTGCTATGAATCTCAATTACGCCGAACCGGATGCAAAAGGCATCGCCGACTTCTTCAGGAAGCAGGGCGGGGGATTGTTCAAAAAAGTGAACATCAGGGAAATCTATAATGAACAGGCCACCCGCGAAAATATTGCCGCTCAATTGATCCGCCTGCAACAGACCCATCCACAGGATGCGGTCGTAATCTATCTGGCGGGGCATGGCGAGAGCCTGGGTGACAAATGGTATTTTATTCCGCATGAACTTACCTATCCGGAAAGGGAAGAGGACGTAAAAGCCAAAGGCCTGTCGTCTGATGATCTGTCCGGATATATCAAAAATATCAAAGCACAGAAAATTATGCTCCTGGTGGACGCCTGCAAGTCGGGCGCGGTTCTGGTGGCGTTTCGGGGATTTGAAGACCGCAAGGCGCTCTCCCAGCTTTCACGATCCACCGGCGTGCATATCGTGGCCGCCTCCACCAAAGACCAGTTTGCCGCCGAGGTCAAAGACCTGGGCCACGGCGTTTTCACGTATACGCTGCTGGAAGGATTGAATGGGAAAGCCGCAGGCAAAGGCGAATCGGTCACCGTCCGCAAGCTGATGGGGTATGTGGAAGAGCAGTTGCCGGAAATAACGAAAAAGTATAAACAGGAAGCTCAGTATCCCGTCGTGGATTCGCGGGGAATGGATTTCCCACTGGTGATGGGCAGATAAATTAAAAGGGAGGTTTCTATGCGTAAGATCATTTTTTTTGCCGTCTTGATTCTTGTTTTTGCCGCGCCGCTTTATGCCGCGCAGTCCACCATCAAGATCGCCGAAGGCTCCGCCTGCATGGGCGACGACAAATCGCGAAAACAAACCGAGACGGCAGCGCTGGCCGACGCGAAGCGCAACGCCGTTGAGTCCGTAAAAACTTATGTGTCGTCCGCGACGGAAGTCAAAGATTACGAAGTTCAAAAAGACCTCGTATCCGCTTACGCCAATGCAACCGTAACGGTTGTCGAAGAACTGGAAAAAAGCTGGTACAAGGATCCGGCCATGGGCGACTGCTATAAAATCAAAATCAAAACGGAAGTCACGCCCGATGAAAAGGCGATGAAAAAAGCCAGAACGGAAACGGCGCTCGATGATCCGGCGCTGCCGCTGGCCGTAAAAGTCTGGACGGATAAGCAGGCCTATCGCGCAGGAGAGAAAATCAAAATTTATCTCAAGGGCAACAAGCCTTTCTTTGCCCGGGTGATTTACCGGGATGCATCCAAAAACAATCTGCAACTGCTGCCCAATCCCTACCGGCAGGATAATTATTTTCAGGGCGGCGTGGTGTACGAAATTCCGTCCGGCAAAGACAAATTCGAACTCGAAGTGAATCCGCCCTTCGGCGAGGAAAACATCATTGTTTATGCCAGTGTCTCGGAACTGGGCGATCTGAATCTGAAAGAAGAAGGCAGTGTTTATTCCGTAAAAACTCAGACCAAAGACATCGGCATCAAGACGCGCAGTATTAAACTCAAAGCCGCTTCCGGCGATGCGTCCGATAAGCCGGCGGAGTTTTCCGAAGGGACCGTGACGGTGAGGACGAAAAAATAAAAGAACAGGCGGCATCGGGGTGCATGCCGCCTGCAAGTCCGGTTGTGTGATTGATTTTTTAAGCCGGCTAGTGACGCACGATGAGCACGGGGCGTGTTGCCTGCTCCATAACTTTTTCGGAAATCGGACCCATCATCCGTTCAAAAAATCCTTTTTTGCGATGAGACGGCATGACAATTAAATCAATGTCCTTTTCATCCTGCTCCTTCAAAATTTCGGAAACCGTGTCGCCCTCCCGGATGTCGCTGATAACTTCGATCCCCTCGGTTGCGCCAAGTTTGTTCAGCTCCTCCTGCATGAGAACCCGCGACCGGATGACTTCTTCAGCCTCAGCCTGCTTTAGCGTCGCCAGATCCAGACAGTAGTCGACTGAGCATTGCATGACGGGTTCTGTAACATGAAGCAGATAAACTTTTGAATGATATTGCCTGGCGAGATCCAATGCTTCTTGCAACGCGACATCAGCATCATCAGAAAAGTCCGTCGGGACGAGAATCTTTTTGGGTGCAAACATGATCATACCCCCTTTCATGTATGGACACCGTTTTTTAACTCGTTAACTCTCTCCAACCCTCTTTCCTGCCTTTGATTGATACCCCCTCTGCCCGCTTTTTGCGGGATTCAATCAACCCTATTTTATATTTTAGTCACTTGAACGAGCAAAATCAAGTCGCGTGATAAACGCCTTCAGAGGTGCAACACGGCGGCGGTTTGATAATTCCTATTTATAACAAAGTATTATGGAAACCGGAAAGATCATTGGCCGGGCAGGCCTGCTTTTAAAGTCTGCCCGGCCTTTTCGAGGCGTCGTCTGAAAGAGGTGTCAGCCGGCCCCGTTTAGCGAAATTGGATGCTGAAATTCGGGAAATACAGGCTGACGCCCGGCATCGGCGGTTCATAAATCCGGACAACCGGCCGGGGCGGCGCTACAGGAACCGGATGGACCACGACGGGGCGGTGATACGGCCGCCAGGAATGACGATAGTCCCGGTCATCGCGATAGTCCCGGTAATCCCGGTGATCGCGGTCATCATGTCTGTCGTAAATGCGTTCGTGCTGATATCGATGATCGTCCCGCTGACCATTGCTCCACCCCGGATTGGCAAAAGCATAAGACGCCAAACCGGTAACCATTAAAACCGTTGTCAATATCATGGAAACTTTTTTCATGTTCATGTTCTCCTTTCACTTGCCTTGTGATGACATTGGATAGAGCACTAAATATGCCAATCTAACGATTTGCAAGGTATGGGGCTGATATCATGATGATTTATTATGATGCGGCCAATAATGTTTCGAAGAGTTTTCGCAAGGACGATGGCCCGGAAATACTCAGTTTCAGTATCCGTCCGGGTCAATAGTATCCATTTTCGGCCATTACCGGCAATAAAGTCCTGTAAGAGACAGGTAACCGTCATTTTTTAGCCTGTTGACGTACCTGATGTTTTTTCATATGTAGAAAGTGTTCCCGGCGGGGTTTGTCAGTTCATTAGCTTTCTTCCGAAGGAATGATTATCTTCAAATAAAATGAATTTAAGGTTCATTAAAATGAGGAGGCAATGACCATGCTCACATCAGATCAAAATCAAGGCGCCGAGTCTTTTTTTCCAACCGGCAAGGAAGCCCGGAACAGGCAGATAAAGAAATTGAAGCAATTTTTAATTGTTCTGGCGATGCTCGCGCTAACAACGCTTCTCAATATCTTCCTGGAACACTTTATTCACCCGTCGTCTCTGGTCTTCGTTTACCTTGTTGCCGCCATAGCCGGTGCAATTTATTACGGCACCTGGGCGTCGGTTTTATCGTTTACCGCCGGATTCCTCATTTTCGATTTTTGTTTTGTCGAACCCTACTATTCCCTGCATATTTCCAACCCGCAGGATATCTACAATATTACTGTCTATTTCATAGTCGCCGCTTTGATTACCTATCTGATTAATCTGGTTCGCCGGCAGAACACTTTTCTGAAAGACAGGTTGGATCGTGTTTCGCTGGTTGAAGATATGAGCCGGGATTTTTTATTGCTGGCGCCTGTCGAACAGGGTTCTTTGGAGATTCATCCCACCGACTCATTACGTAACAGGGCGCTGGGACTTCTGGGACAACTGGCGCTGAAATATACAAAAATGATTTTCGAAGTTCCGGCCGTTATTTTTTTTCGTGACGAGGGTGGAACCCTTAAACTCCAGGAAAAAAGCAGCGTCGATCTGGAGATAACCCCAATGGACACTGAAGCGGCGGTCTGGTCGTTAACCAGCGGCGAAGTGTCCGGCGCCGGGACGTACACCAGCCCGGAGACGCCGTTTTATTTTATTCCGATGAAATCCCTGGACGACATTGTCGGTGTGATCGGAATCGCATATAACTCCAAAGATCTTTTCCCGGAGCAACGCCGCCTGCTGGGGACGATTGCCAACATGACAACCATGGTTGCCTCCATGTGGATGAATTTGAAAGTCGAGCGGCAGCAATAGCCGCGATCAAGTTACAGTTCTATTTGCGTGCCCAGTTCCACCACCCGGTTTGCCGGGATGCCGAAGTAGGAGGTGGGATTTCCCGCGTTTCTTGACATGAAGGCGAAGAGCGCCTTGCGCCAGCGCATCATCTTCGACTGTCCTGTGATGAGGAGCGTTTCCCGGCCCATGTAAAAGGTCGTCGTCATGGGATCGGTTACCAGTCCGTACTGCGCGACTATTTTCAGAATTTGCGGCACGTTGGGTTTTTGCATGAAACCGAAGAAGGCTTCGATCCGGTAAAAGCCCTGGCCCAAATCCGTCAGTTTGATCCGCTCGCCTGCGTTTACCATCGGTACGTCTTTGGAGATGATGGAAAGCAGCGCCACTTTTTCATGCAGCACATGGTTATGTTTGATATGATGCAGCAGCGTCGGAGGGGTCCCGATCGGAGAGAGGGTCATAAAAACGGCTGTGCCGGCGACACGCGGCATATGGCTTTTCGCAATTTCGTCCAGAAACAAATCCAGTGGAAATCGAGCTCCGATGAGTTTACGGTAAAGTTCTTCACGTCCTTTTTTCCAGGTGGTCATGGCCACGGCGATGAGAGCCGCGACAAAAATAGGAAACCATCCTCCGTCGGCAATTTTAAATGTGTTTCCTGCAAAGAAGGCAATGTCGACGGCCAGGAATACACCCACCAGCGGAAGGACCTTCCACAAGGGCCACTTTCTGTTATGCGTCATCACCAGAAAATACAGAAGCGATGTAATGATCATGGTTCCCGTCACTGCGATGCCGTAAGCGCCCGCCAGCCCTCCGGATTCCTTAAAGGCAATGACAACGGCAAGACAGGCGACCATCAAGGCATAATTGACAAAAGGAATATAAATCTGCCCCTGGACTTCGCTGGAGGTGTGCACGACGCGCAAACGGGGACAGTATCCCAGTTGCACGGCCTGCTGCGTGAGGGAATAGGCGCCGGATATCAGCGCCTGTGACGCGATGACCGTGGCGGCCGTGGAAAGGGCGATCATGGGGTACAACAGGGGCGCCGGTACAATGTTATAAAAGGGATTGACGGCCATGTCCGGCCGCGCCAGAAGCAATGCGCCCTGACCGAAATAGTTGCAAAGCAGGGCGGGAAGGACGAACGAAAACCAGGACAGATGAATGGCGTCGCGGCCGAAATGCCCGAGATCGGCATAAAGCGCTTCGCATCCCGTAATGCAGAGAACGACCGAGCCCAGAACGATGATGCCGTGCGTGCCGTTTTGGAGGAAAAAATTTACGGCATAAAACGGATTAATGGCTCGAAAAACAGCAGGCTCACTGATGATCTGCAGGATTCCGAGAATGCCGATCGAGACAAACCAGCCGATCATGATCGGCCCAAAGAGTCTGCCTATATGGGTTGTCCCCCGATGCTGCATGGCAAAAAGTAAAACCAGCACAATGCAGGTCAGCGGCATGACATAGGGCGTGGCGGCACTGGTTGCGACTTCCAGACCTTCAACGGCGGACAGCACTGAGATGGCCGGCGTGATGACCCCGTCGCCGTAAAGAAGCCCTGCCCCCAGAATCCCGGCAAACAGGACAAAGGCCTGAGTGCGGCGGGAGACGGCTTTGTCGGCATTATTCAAAAGACCCAGCAGGGCGAAAATACCCCCTTCGCCGCGGTTGTCGGCCTTCAGGATGAAGATGACATACTTGATGCTGACGACAATGATCATCGACCAGAGGATCAACGACAAAACACCCAGAACGTTTGCTGCGTCGGGAATGATGGCATGCTTACCGTGAAAGCATTCCTTGATGGCGTAAAGAGGGCTGGTTCCGATGTCGCCGAAAACGACGCCCATGGATCCGGCGGCAAGCAGCAATATTTTTTTATTGAACCAGCTTTGGGGTGATGACTCCGGGGATTCAGCGCTGCCGCCGTTCCCGTCATTCGAAGACGACATAAAAAACCTCCTGAAATGGATCGCGGGAGAATCCTCCTCCCGGACTTTTCCGGATGGTTCTCCTCATCGAAGCCGACGAAGTTAGCTGACGGGCTCGGGCCGAAGAGGTTGCCCTACGCTTTTGCGATGCGCCCCAAATGTTGGTTCCTCCGTTCCTGATGATCAGGATTAGGCATATAGGAATAACACCTAAATCATCCCTTTCTTCTTGTCAATGTACATTAATGTTCGAAGCGGCGGGGCGGTTGCGGTTTTAATCGAATCAAATCAAAGCGCGCAGGATATCGGAAACCGCATCCTTATGCTCGATCAAAATGACTTTTACCGCGATGGTTTTTCCGGTGATGATTTGTCCTATTTCGCCGCCTTTAATATTGAGCATGCAACCGAGGATTCGGGGAGAGTGCGCGATCAATGTCGTTTCGATGTTATGGTAGAGCCGTTCGGCTCCGTCGTCGGAAAACAGAAGCAGCCGGGAGATCCTATCCTGATGAGGCGCGGCTGTTTTTTGCTGCAATTCGTCGAGCCCTTTTTTTTCGGCGCCCAGTTTTTCCAGAATATCGTCCAATCCGAGGCGAACGCGCCGTTGCAGCCTTGCTTTTCGAATTGCGGTTTCCAGCGATTTGTTAAACGTCAGCAACGGAACTTTCAGGACGCCTTCAGGCCGGAGCCTGACCAGTTGCCGGGCCAGGGCAGTCCGAATCTTATCAACGCTGCCGTCCGCTTCCATCTGACGGGGAAAGTGCATATCGGACAGGTTCATAAATTAATCCAGCCTCGGTTTTTCATTTTATGGTTCATCTTTTTTAAATCCCCCTTCATCCCCCTTTAGAAAAGGGGAAAAAAGTTTTCATCAGCCCTCCTTTTCGGCAAGAAGGCTAATGGAGAATTCTTATGGAACACACTGTTCCCCTTCCTTTTCTCGCGTGCCCTTTAGGGTAAAAGGAGGAGTGGGGAGGATTTACCCTCCAAACTTCGTCTTCATCTCTTCCAATTTGTCCCATCGATCGTAGGCTGCCGTTAAATTTGCTTCCAGTGACGCAAGCTGATTGTTCACATCCAGCACACGCGAGGGATTATTCGTTTTGTATAAATCCGGAGAGTTTAATAAATCGACAAGCTCCGATTTTTCTTTTTCCATTTTTTCAATTTTTCGAGGCAATTCGGTCAGTTCTTGTGTTTCTTTGAAAGATAGCTTGGTCTTTTCTTTCGGCTGTTTTTCTTTTTTAATCTTTACATCTTTTGCCGCCGCGGTTGACGTCTCCTTATGATCCCCCCGCTGCTGAATCCAGTCGTCGTAGCCCCCGACATATTCCCGGAGTTGTCCTTCGCCTTCCAGAACGATGGTCGACGTCACAACGTTGTTGAGAAACGTCCGGTCGTGGCTGACCAGCAATATCGTTCCGTTGTATTCCAGCAGGCGGTCTTCCAGCAGCTCCAGCGTTTCGGCATCAAGATCGTTGGTCGGTTCGTCCAGCACCAGGATGTTGGACGGTTTGCAAAAAAGTTTGGCCAGAAGCAAGCGATTGCGCTCTCCGCCGGACAAAGACGCCACCGGCGCCTGAATTTGCGCCGGAGGAAACAGAAATTCCTGCAGGTAGCCGACGACATGCCGGGGCGTTCCGCCTATGAAAACCGCGTCATTGCCGTCGGCCACATTATCGCGAACCGATTTGGCCTCGTCGAACTGCGCACGCAATTGGTCAAAGTAGGCGATGGCGATGTTGGCGCCCAGACGTATCTTTCCGGAGTTCGCGGGAAGCTCTCCCAGCAACACTTTAAGGAGTGTGGTTTTGCCCGAGCCGTTGGGGCCGATGATGCCCACCCGGTCGCCACGCAGGATGCGTGTGGAGAAGCCGTCTATGATTTTTTTGTCCGCATAGGCAAACCGGATATTTTCAGCCTCCACCACCAGCTTTCCGCTCGTCCGGGCTTCCGACACGGAGAACTTGACGCTTCCTTCGCGTTCCCGTCTCTGCGCGCGTTCTTCGCGCATTTTCAGAAGCGCCCGCACACGTCCTTCATTACGGGTTCGCCGGGCTTTGATGCCCTGACGGACCCAGACTTCCTCTTTGGCCAGTTTTTTATCGAAGGTCTGCCACTGGCTTTCTTCAGCCTCCTGTATGGCCTGACGCCTTTCCAGATAGGTCGAATAACTGCAGGAAAAAGAGAGAAGTTTGCCCCGGTCGATTTCCACAATGCGGGTGGCGATCTTCCGGAGAAACGTGCGGTCGTGCGTGACAAATATCAATGTCTTATCAAAGTTTCGTAAAAAATCTTCCAGCCAGACGATCGAATCGATGTCCAGATGGTTAGTGGGCTCATCCAGAAGCAGGATGTCGGGATCGGCCGCTAGCGCCCGCGCCAGAAGAACGCGGCGCTTCAATCCGGCTGAAAGAAGACCGAATTCAGCATTTTCATCCAATGACGTCCGGGTGATGACGGTTTCAACGCGCTGGTGAAACTGCCAGGCGCCGGCCGCTTCCAGTTGATGCTGGACCTGTTCGATTTTCTTCAGAAGCTGGTTATCGCCGCCGGTTTGCAGTTGAAGCGTCAGTTCATGATACAGGTGCAGCAAATCCAGATGCATTTGCCCGCCTGATGCGACAACGTCATAGATTGATCCCGGCAGATCTTCAATGTCCTGTGGCATGAGAGAAACGCGCACATTTTTATCCTGGCCGATATCGCCTGCATCCGGGCGAATCTGGCCGGCTATCAGTTTCATCAGAGTGGATTTGCCCGAGCCGTTTCGTCCCAGAAGACCGATGCGCTCTCCCGCCTCGATTTGCAATGATGCGTCATCCAGCAGCAGCGGGCCGCCGAAACTGACGGAAATGTTATTGATCCGAAGTAATGCCATACAACCTTTAACGCATTCCCCTCCTTTCACAAAGGAGGATTAGGGTGGTTTTTGTACGTGAGCGCAAGTTCCCTCCTTTTCTCGCGTGCCCTTTAGGGTAAAAGGAGGGGCAGGGGTGGATTTTATTTCCCTCCAAGCTTTAGCACATTCCAATGCAATAGTGCAAAAAAAGAGCCCCGTATCAGAATGAAATGTCATTCCGAGCGCATGCGAGGAATCGGGAAATAAGGTAACAATCAATGGCGATTACTCCATCAAAATTAACTTTTGACCGTCTTGCTTTTCATTACGTCATTCCGGACAAGCGAAGCGCGATCCGGAATCCAGTCTAAAAAATATCTACATTGTCGAATATGCTGAGAGAAATTCTGATAGTGAAAGCGGAGAAGTCGTGACAACTGTCGGGATGAACGCTACTGCTCATGATTGATTAAATGGCGGAGGAAATGATGTTGAATTGATAGTTTGACGAGCGTTCCCATTTGCGTTGGATGTCCCCCGCTGGCGGGGGCAGGAGGTGGAAGTTTTTATGCGGCCTGAATATTAATAACTCAGCGCCTCGGCAAGTTGGTGCCGGTGTATGTCGCGTAATGCAGATCCGTACTGTTTTTATACCCGATGAAATAGCGCCTGGCGATCCTGTTCACAAGGGGGTCGGTGAGCCCATTTAGAAAGGTATAGCTCATGTTGTCCTGAAGGTGATGCAGGGCATGCTGACGTTTCGTCAGAAGCAATTTGATGCGCGCCAGAAACAGGGCCACAGGCGACATGGAATTGTGGGCCAGGTAATGGGATACTTCGGCGACCGATGACAAAATGCCGATGTAGGTCAGCGTATACAGAAGTACGGGATTGATTCCGGGAATATGAAATAAAGCCGCCACTGCCGCCAGATAGAGAACCATCCACACTTTTGATCCGGTTTCAATAAAGTACACAACCAATACGTTGTTGTCCTCGTATCTGGGTCTTTTATGGTGCAGATGAAAATTGGCAATGAGAGGACCGGCCCAAGATTCATACCGGTCATTATGATCCATGTATAAATGCACCAGGCCGTTGACAAAGTCCGTTATCAGGTATGCGGCGAGAATCGATGCGATTTGCCACCCGAATCCGATGGAAAGGGTAAGCACTTTGAACAGCGTGTAGATTTGCAGCGCGATATTGGCCACCGAAACGAAAATACCGAATAATCGGTAAACCTTTCTGCTTTCATACAATGCCATCGCCGCATTAAACTGCTTTTGCTTTACTTCCAGATTCATGAATTCCCTGTTCGCTTTTCCTAAAAAATGGCTTCCCTTTATTGATCCGGCTTTCCCGACTGGTATCATTCATATAATCTGCATATCCATCGCCTGTTTGGCAAGAAAAGAATGACGCAAAAAAATGCAATAGGCGGGGAAAACGTCAGATTGCTTCCTCGCCCCCGCTATCCCATTTGTCATTTCCGCGCAGGGACGGTGTTGTAATAGCATCAAGTTGTCATTCCCGCGAAGGCGGGAATCCAGTATTAAAATATTTATAGTTCAATAATTTATCTAAATAATAAATGGGAATATATTCTAAAGGGTGGCAGTTGCACCGGGACGTGACTGTGCTCAATGTCCTCGACTGTGGCGCTAATTCCATTCCAGCTCAAGCGCTGCCTTTGTTGGCTGCGTTGTCGGCATCCTCAGCGTATTTGCAGGGAACGGTCGCGACCGTTCCCTACGACTTACTCCTTGCCGTCGCGGCATCATCTTGACCTGGAATGGAATACGGCTCATTTCGCGACGGCCAAAAACTCGCCTGCGGCTCAAACAGTTTGGCCGTCTGATGCTCCATTTCGCCAAGCGCCACAACGCCTCGGACATGATTCACTCAGCCACGCCCCGGTGCAACTGAGGTTTATTTGAGATACTTAAATACTTGGGAGTGTCGCACTTGGTGCCCCTCGGAAAAAAGCACCCAATAAATAATTAATTATAAATTAAAATGTTTCTATTTGCATATATTCTGCAAATAAGCTATTTTAAATAAAAACATTGAGGAAGATAGAAACCAGATTAACTAATAAAGGTGACGATATGCTTATTGAATTTAATGCTGCGAATGTATTGTCGTTTAAAGATAATGCAAGGCTAAGCATGGTTGCTTCAAGCGACGATGCTTTAGAAGATAACAATACCTTTTCTGAAGACAATTTAAAATTACTTAAGAGCGCTGTTATATATGGCGCGAATGCAAGCGGGAAAAGCAACTTGCTCGCTGCAATGCACTTCATGAGACATATGGTTATAAATTCATCAAAAGACACACAAGCTAACGAAGAGATTGATATCGATTCTTTTAAGCTAAGTAGTGTGTGCGAAGGAAAACCATCAAGCTTTGAGATAGTCTTGATTTGCAGTAGCGGTAAATACAGGTATGGCTTTGAGGTCGACCGTAATAATGTGCATTCGGAATGGCTTTTCAATATTCCTAAAACACGCGAAGCGGAGCTTTTTATACGCGAGGGGAATAGTTTCAAAGTTAACAAATTGCGCTTCAAAGAGGGCAAAGACTTGGAGGAAAAAACAAGAGACAATGCCTTGTTTTTGTCAGTTTGTGCGCAATTCAATGGAAATATTTCCAAAAATATATTGACATGGTTCCGCAATTTCAGATTTATCCATAGTGTAAACGAAGCTGGACCGCTTGGTTTAACAGTGGATATGCTCAAAGAGCCGGAACGAAAAAAACGGATAATGGCAATGACAAATATTGCAGATCTTGGTATCGACGACCTCAGAGGAAGAAAAGAGAAAATCACTCTGGAGAAATTGCCGAAGGATATGCCTGATGAGTTGAAAAAAGAGCTTATTGCAACAGGAGTGATGGAAATAGAGATGAAAACCGTTCATCGAAAATACGGCCTAAAAAACGAGGCAGTAGGAGATGTCATCTTTGATCTTGACGAGAATGAGTCTGCTGGAACGCGAAGATATCTTAGTATGGTAGGGGCAATATTGGATACTCTTGATAATGGAAGGATTCTGGTGATCGATGAATTAGACGCACGATTGCATCCACTTTTAACGCGATCAATAGTATCTCTTTTTAACTCACCTGCCAATCGCTCTAAAGCACAAATAATATTTGCTTCACACGACACAGGTCTTCTGGATAAAGAACTGTTTCGCCGAGATCAGATATGGTTTACGGAGAAGGATCGTTACGGGGCAACAAGTCTTTACTCAATGGTTGAACTCAAAGGTATAAGGAAGGAAGCATCCTTCGGCAAAGACTATATTCTAGGCAAGTATGGAGCCATTCCTTTTATCGGCGATCCCAGTTGGATCTTCTGCGAGGTCAATAAATGAAAAAACCTTGGCAACGAAACCGGGGTTACGAACGAAGTCTTGATACACGAAGTATACGTGAACGTATACTTGTTTGTTGCGAAGGAAAGAAAACAGAGCCAAATTATTTCCTCAAATTTCCGATAGATATTGAGCTAGTGGAAATCGATATCAACGGTGGTGTTAACACGATTGCTCTTGTTAATGACGCTGTAGCTCGCAAAGATAATGCCGAGAAGGGCGGGCGTCCACATAATCAAGTCTGGTGTGTATTTGATAGAGATGAATTTCCACCTGACCACTTCAATCAGGCAATTAGCAAAGCAACGGAAAATCAAATCCGGGTCGCTTATTCGAATCCATGTTTTGAACTTTGGTACTACCTACACTTTCATTATATCGATACCGCAATTGATCGCAATAAGTATTGCGGTAAACTTTCACATTGGATGAAGAAGAAATACAAAAAAAATGATGGCGATATGTATTCTTTTCTGAAGCACAAACAGCAAAAAGCTATAAATAACGCTAAAAAATTAAGAAATAGTTATTATCCATGCAATCCCGAGCGGGACAATCCATCAACAACAGTATATTTGTTGGTCGAAACCCTAAATAAATTTTTATGATCTGGGGACCACTTGGTGACGTACTTCAAAATATCAAATCAATAAGTATCTCTCTTTGTTCTTTTCCTTTTCAATGGCGAGTTTTCGGCTGTCGCGGAGCAAGCTTAGCGCCACAGTCGAGGGCATTGAGCGAAGGCATGCCCCGGTGTAACTGCAACCTTATAGTTGTTTTATCCTGGATGCCGGCCTTCGCCGGCATGACAAAGGAATTTTCGATTCCATTGACATGTATGGCATTCGGGTTATGCGCTACGCTTTGGAATTGGAATTAGCGCCGCAGTTGCAGGGCATTCTGAGCGAACGGGATGCCCCGGCGCAACTGCTACCTCTAAAAATATAAACAGATTGCCACACCGGTTGAGAACCGGTTCGCAATGACATTAAGACATTCCGATGAATACCGGCTTCCCGCTTTGTCTGTCACCCTCTACTTGCCGTTCCCCTGCACGGGGCAGGAATTGTAGCACTTAAAGCAGAAGTACTGAAATCCGATAAAGCTGGCCTGATAGGTCATGAAGAAATCTTTTGTGAAAAGCATCTTCTGCTGTTCTTCGGGCGATTTGCCGATCCAGTTCATCCAGAATCCGATGATTTTTGCCAGGCCGTAAGGCTGCGATACGCGGATGCATTTTCCGAAATTCGTCTGTCCTTCAACATCCAGAGCCTTTGCCGGGCAGGCTTCCACGCAGAGGTTACATTCTGTGCAGAGGTTTTCCGTGCAGGGCGGGTCCGAAGGCAGCGGCAGATCGGTGAGGACCGCCATGAAGAGAATCCTCGGGCCCAGACGCGGATGAATCACCAGATTATGGCGGCCGAAAACCCCCAGTCCCGCGGCGACGGCGGCGTGCCGCAGCGATACGTCGGCAACGCTTCGCGAATTTTGCGGGGTTAAATCCAGAGGGTAGGAGAGAGGCACGCTCATCGCTCTGGCGTTGCATTCTTTTTCCAGAAAGCGGGAAATTTTGTAAGTGGTGGAGCGGGCGTATTCCATGATGTCCATCCGTCCGTTCATGGCAATCTGCGGATTGGGACTGTCTACATGGGACATCTCTTTGACGCAAGCCACCAGAATCGACTTTGCTTCCGGAAAGATGGTTTCAATTTTCGGGCTCTGCGGGCTCTGATAATCGGCCACGGCGGCAAAGCCGAAATCATCGACCCCCAGACTCATTGCGTAGGTTTTTATTTTTTCTTTCATCGCTTCGCTCATTGGCCGTTCTCCATTCTTTTTATGTTCCGGTTTTATTGCAGCCTTCGCCTTCCGGACGGACGTCCTTTGAAGAGTGGCGCTGCAATCCCTTTCTTGCTTTCCGCATGCGTCTGTCGCGTTACGCGCAAACCTGGCGCATGATCTGTTTGACCGCCGCGTCGAATTTTGCCGGCGTTGCGACCCGCACGATTTGAATAACCCCCTGCAGGCCTGCGACGATCAACAGCGCCTGATCCGATGCCGTGCCCGGAAACTGAAATTCTCCTTTTTTCCGGCCCTGCTCCAGAAGCTTCTCCAGCCACCGGAAGGTGTTGATGACGAAGTTGCGCGTTTCTTTCTGCATTTCTTCCGGCAACGTTTTAAAATCGGTTTCCAGCGCGCCGCCGAGGCAGACTTGTTTTTCGTCCACAAATTTTTTAAAAAGCCCGCAAAATCCGCTCAGTTTTCCGGAAAAGGCGATATCCCGGCCGTCCATGGCGTTTTTCCAGCGGTCGAACCGGTTTGTTGCGCGCGAAATAATTGCAACCCCCAAATCGGTTTTTTTGGGGAAGTGGTAATGGATGGACGCGTTTTTGATATTTAATGCATCGGAGATGTCACGATAGCTGAAGCCGTTGTAGCCGCGATCCAGAAGCAGATCCTCGGCAATGTCCAGAATCTGCTTTTTGGTATCTGTTTTTTCGTCCGTCATAAGGTTTCCCCGTCGCTGTTTTGAAAAGATATATACCTACTAGTAGGTAGGTTGTCAAGGGATAATATAGGCGGTCATCGATCGGCCGCTTTAGGATGGAAAGGAAATGAGATGACCGGGGGGATCTTCACAATATCAATTTCACAAACTGTTGTTGTCTTTATAATTATTTGCCTTTTTATTGTTGATTTAGAGATGAAGGTCAATGATAGTTGGGGGAAATTAACATCGCTTGCCGGGAGAGTGAATGCGGCGATGACGAACGGCAAACAGAAAATGACATGCGGTTATAAACATGGGGAATGATCACCTCTTCATTATTCCTTTTAGCAATTTGACATATTCCTGAATATTACATATTGGGCAGTTGGGCTTATGCAAAATACTAATGCGGCATGAGCCATAAGGAGGATTCTACATGCTGACGGTTACAGACAAGGCTTCGGAAGTCATCAATGATTTTCTGAAGGATAAAAAAGCGGGCGCGTCCATTCGGGTGTTTCTGAACATGGGCTGTTCCGGCCCTTCGCTGGGTATGGCGCTGGATGAAGCTAATACTGAGGCGGATGAAGTGATTGTGGCAGGTTCGACAACGTTTGTCATCGAGAAAGATCTCTTAAACCAGGTCAAACCGATAAACATCGACTTCATTACAACGCCTCAGGGTGCGGGCTTCAAGCTGACATCCAGCCTGCCGGAAGGCGAAGGCTGCGGCTCCTGCAATTGCCATTAAATGTGTTTCCGGGGGAGATCTTCTCCCCCGGATTTTTTAAACCATGACGGAAAGTAAAAAAATCCCGATTGTCCCCCGTCAGACCGGCCATTTGCCGTACGGAGGGAAATATGCGAATGCCGTTTTGCATTTCAATGTGGACATGGAGAGATATTTTGAACATGTTGACATTGGATCGCTTTATCTCCGGGATCTTTTAATCAGGGCCATCTGGAAAATTGTCCATTCCGGTTTCCGGTCGAATTTATTGTTCGGATCGATTGTTGAAGGCCATACCATTGCGGGTGGCGTGGCGGAAGTGACAAGCGACCACTGCATTCGAATCGACTCCGCTCGCTTGAGCCAATACGAAGAGACCGTCGCGATGGCGCTTCTGGCCCATGAGCTGGCCCATGATCATCTCAAACACTTCAAAAGCTGGCGCAACACTCTGGAAAACGAACATCTGGCCGACAACCAGGCAAGGCAATGGGGATTCAACATTGACCGGTTTCGCAAAATCTGCGGACCGCCTTCCATCAACAGCCGGTTACTGCAAATACACGCATGAAGCCGCTGGTTGCGCATTTCGCCGCATTTATGCAGGCAGCGCATAAGTAGCACCGGATAAAAGTATTCTGCAAATGAATTAAAGGAATAAAGCGGCGCAGGTTATAACCATTATCTATTGGATATGAAATGCCAAATAAGTTATTCGCAATGTGCGGTAAATATCCTGTACGAAGGAGTGATCAAAATGAAACCGGGAGTTGAACCTTTAGTGAATGACGGCTTTGCCGGAGAAGCAACCAAACGCACCTTAAGTTATCTTCAGGCGCAGCGGGAAAAAGGAAAGAACATTGTTGGCATTTATTGCGGATACGCGCCTCTGGAAGTTATCCGGGCCATGGGCGCGGCGCCCGCGGTTTTGTGCGCTTTTGCCAATAAGACCATCGAAGCGGCGGAAACTGTTCTGCCGGCCAACCTTTGTCCTCTGATCAAATCCAGCTACGGATTTCTGAAAACCGACACCTGTCCGTTTTTTGCCATTTCGGAAGCGGTGATTGGCGAAACCACCTGCGACGGCAAGAAGAAAATGTTCGAACTGATTGCCGACCTTAAACCCATGCATGTCATGGATTTGCCGCAACTGCCCGATCAGGCCGAAGCGCTGGCCAACTGGACCGTGATGATCAAAAAGCTCAAAGGGTTTCTGGAGACGACTTTCAATAAGAAAATTGACGACAAAGACGTCGAAAAGGAAATTGCGGCCACCAACGAAAAGAACCGTCTGATGAATAAGATATTCGACTTCGCCGCGCTGACCCCTACGCCGGTCAGTTGGCTTGAATTATACGATCTGACCTATCTGGGGCAGGCCTCCACAACGGAAGACATGCTGCCGGTCCTGAAAGAGAGCGTTGCGAGACTGGAAAAGCGTGTGGCCGAAGGTATCTATCACGGTGAAAAGAATTCCCCGCGCGTGCTGGTGACCGGCTGCCCGGTGGGAGGCGATGCAACCAAAGTGTTCAAGATTATTGAAGAGGCCGGCGGCGTAGTTGTGGTGCTCGATTCCTGCACCGGCATGAAACCATACAGCGGGTTCATTGCTGAAAATTCGACTGATCCTTACGCTGCGCTGTCACGACGCTATCTGGATCTGCCCTGTTCCTGCATGACACCCAACAGCCGTCGGCTTGCCGAACTGGACCGGATGATCGAGAGGTTCAAACCCGATGTTGTGATTGACGTTGTGCTTCATGCCTGTCATTCCTACAATGTTGAATCCCACAAGATCAAAGAGCATGTGACGGGCAAACACAAAATGCCGTTTTTGAAAGTCGAAACGGATTATTCGCAAAGTGACGTGGGGCAAATTCGCACCCGCGTGGAAGCTCTTCTGGAAATGGTGCGGAAATAATCTTTCACAGGTGCGGATGAACATGGTAAAAAGGTACCCCCTTACCTTAGTCCCCTCCCGCGAGGGGAGGGTAGAACCTTCCGGGGTATGTTTTACGAGATACGAGCGACGAGATGCGAGGTGAAAAATGAGTGAAATAAAAATTGTCAACGCCGCGGGCCTGGCCTGCCCGCAGCCGGTGGTTCTGGCGAAAGACGCGATTGAAAAAAACGAAAAAGTCAAAGTGATCGTCGATAACGAGACGGCGGTTGAAAATGTTACGCGCATGGGAACCAAGCTGGGGTGTGACGTTTCAAAAGAAGCCAAAACGGGCGGCATTTTTGAAATTACACTGACACGTAAGGCGGGCGCGCCGGTGCCTGCACAGGACATTAGCGTTTCATGCGACGCACCACCAACTGCATCCGGCCCCTTTGTCATTGTCTGCGCCGAAGATAAAATGGGGCGGGGAAATGACGAACTCGGATCCGTTTTGATTCGCGCGTTCATGCACACGATTGCCGGTCAGGCTGAAAAGCCGGACGTTATGATTTTTTACAACACCGGTGTCAAACTGACCCTTCAGGGATCCGAAACGCTTGAAGACCTCAAGGAACTGGCCGCGGCAGGCGTGGAAATTCTGGTTTGCGGCACCTGCCTGAATTATTTTGAGGTGAAAGAAAAACTGGGCGTGGGCGTTGTCTCCAACATGTACGATATTGTGGAAACCATGAGCCGGGCCGGACGCTTGCTGACGACATGATCGGGCAACCCTCATATTATGTGATGCTCTTCAAAGCGGTCAGCTACGCTCTGAAAGCCGAAAAGATTCTCAAGGCCGAACAACTGCCCCACAAGCTGATCCCCGTGCCCAAGCAAATCAGTTCGGATTGCGGCATCTGTCTGCGCTTTGAAGCGCAGCATCGCATCTCCATAGAAAACAGCCTGTGTAATAAAGTGGAAATTGCCGATGTCTGCCCGCTGCTAAAGTAATGCAACGGCAGCAACCAGTTCGATCGTAATCGCGTTTTGTCTGTACTTCTTTTTGGGGGCTGGAGTTTTTTTCGCTGTGCTAATCCAGATGTTTGTCCGACTCTTCCGGCGACGGATCATCGTCTTCTTCGTCTTCATCCTCATCATCCAGCATAATAATCCGGACGGTTGCTTTTCCCTGACGCAGGATGCCCAACTCATATGCCGCCTGCCGGGAGAGATCGATGTACAATTCTTTTCGTTTGCGGCAGCGGTCATTGATCGTGACGATGACGGACTTTTGATTGGCGGGGTTCACCACGTTGACTTCCGTGCCTAAAGGCAGGGTGGGGTGGGCCGCTGTCAGTTTTTGCGGGTCGTATATCTCGCCGGAACTGGTTTTCCTTCCTTTGAATCGCTTCGCATAGATGCGGGCGATAATCTTCGTACCGGCCGGTTCTTCTTCCTCAGCGGCTTTTATTCTCTGTGCGGTGTCAACGGCGTTTTCCGTCTTCGGCGTTACATCCTGCGCATGCGCGGGAAGAAACGCGATCGATAAAACCAGCAGACATACCGCTGAAAGAAAAAATTGTTTTTTCACTGTCGGGCTTCTCTCCGAATCAAGAATATTCCCTGATATAACCTTTCCCTGTCTTTCGCCGGGCAACGTCCTATCAAAGAAGGGACGTAATTGCAATGCCGCCGACGTGAGCGCCAGGGAGGCGTTAATTCTTTTATACTTTTGATTGTTCATGATATATATCCGGGTATCTCGACAAAAAGGAGAAAGATGTCAATGCCGGATTCCATAATGCAGATGCTGGGGCGCACGGTGCTGATCGGCAGCGGCGCCGTCGGCACCTCACTGCGCCTGGCGGGCGCGCGAAGCGATGAACCCGTCGAGCTGCAAAACCTCCGTCAGCCCCAGGCCGTCCGGAATCTGTATGTTGCTTACCGTGAAGCGGGGTCACAGATTCTTGTCACCAACACCTTTGCCGCCAACCGGATTATCTTCGGAGACAACAGCGTCGAAGAGCTGTGCGCTGAAACCAACCGCCGGGCTGTCGAGCTGGCCCGCGAAGCGGGAGAAGGGCAGTGTCGAATCTGGGCGTCCGTCGGTCCCTTGGGGCTGGGGCTGCGTCTGGATGACTATTCGGATGCGGCGCTTGGCGATATCTATCGCAGCCAGTGCCGCGAACTCAAAGAAGCGGACGCGCTTTTGCTGGAAACCTTTGTCGATCTGCGGGAAGCAAGAGCCGCCCTCGGGGCGGCTTGTGAAACCGGTTTGCCTGTTATTTTCCAGATCGGCAACATCGGCGGCGGCGCCAGGCGCTGGGAACGTGTGGATCAGCTTCTGGGTGAGGCGCACCGCGAAGGCGTTGTTGCCGTGGGGGCCAACTGCTCTTTCCCCGACGATATTTTGCGTCTTGTATCCTATCTCATCTCTCATACGTCTCTGCCTGTAACGGTTGCGCCGAATGCAGGCCATCCGCGCATCGAGCGAGGTGTTGTTCAGTATGAATATTCGCCGGACGACTTTGCCGTTTTGGCCGGAAAGCTGGCTGAAGCAGGCGCTGCGGTCATCGGCGGATGCTGCGGCACGACACCCGATCATATCCGCAAAGCCGCCGCTGCCGTTGGACAAAGACCGGTTGTGGCCCGTCCGCACGCTCATGTTCCGGCGCTGCGCGCCGAGGTTGTTTCCGAGCGGCCCGAGCCCGGTGATAATTTTATCCGGACGATGATGAAGTCGTCGCGCTTTCTTGTCAGCGTGGAAATCCGCGCCGACCGGAATTCATCTCTGGCGACTATCATCAAAGGCGCGGCCATGGTGGCCGAGGCCGGCGCCGATCTGTTCGATGTGCCGGATAATGCCGGCGCAACTGTCGGGCGTGATGCCATGGTGACGGCCGCCCGCCTGCAAAATGCTTTGCAGGTTCCCTCCATCTGTCATTTCAGCGTGACTCAGTCCAACCTGATGCGGCTGCATTCGTCGCTTCTCGGATGCTGGGATTCGGGGTTGCGGGGACTTCTGGCAATTACCGGCGATGCGCCGTCCATGGGGCATCTGGGCAATCTGGCGCACCGCATGGTCGATATGCGCAGTTCTGTCGAATTGTTGCGACTGATCCGCAGCCTGAGGGAAGGGCATATCATCAACGGCGAGGGGCTGGCCGATCCGCCCGATTTCTGTGCGGGCTGTGCCATCAGCCGGCCGGTTCCTGCGCAGATGCGCTGGCTGGAGAAAAAAATCGATGCCGGCGCGGAATTCGTATACTCCCAGCCGGTCTTTACGATCGATGATTACCGGAAACTGTGCGATGCAGTTGCGGGACTGCCGATCCGGCTCTTCCCCGGCCTCATGCCGCTTGTGAGCCACCGTAACGCTTCGTTTTTAGCCGGCGGCCGTATTCCGGGGATTGTCGTTCCGGAGGATATTGTAGCAGGCTTTGCGCGTTATGTGTCGCCCGAAGACCAGCGGCGATACGGCCTGGATCAGGCGGCAGAGCTCGCCGCCGAAATCGCCTCGGATTCTTCCGGCCTTTACCTGATCATGCCCTTCGGTAAACGCTGTTACGAAGATGCCTCCTCAATTGTCCGCCATGTCAAACAGAAACGGGCGGATTAACTCAATTAAGTTGAATAAAGGCCAACTTGAAAAATTAAAGTAAAAAAATTTGTTGCCGATAAACTGATCAATAAACAAACATACAAATACCAAAAGAGGGAACCCGTGAGACATCTTTTTTTCGTATTATTCACTTGTTTTGTGATGGCGGCCACCGCAAACGCGCAGGAACTCTTCAGATGTACCGATGCAGACGGCAACGACGTGATCACCACTTCGCCGCAGGAAGGCATGAAATGCAAAAGAGGCGAGGGCGGCGATGATCATTCCGCAAAACGATCAAGAAAGTCTTCTTCAACAAATTTAGTCGACATATGCAGCGATCTTACCCGCGAACTGGATGACGTCAATGATGACATCAGCACGCTGGAGAAGCGCCGCACCGAATTGCAGAGGGAGCAGCTTGACCAGCGGAAAAGCGAACCGCAGGATTATTATTCGAGTTCCCGGCGCCGTTCGGGAAGATATGCCCCCGAAAGTGAGAAAATGAGCGGCTTGAGCAGAGAAATGTCCCTGCTGCAGCAGAAAAGAATGCTCATCAATCAGGATATCCGGTCCTATAAATGTAATGAATTAAACAGCGACCTTACGAAACTTAACCAGAAAAGATATGATACAGGCAGCCGCTATAGAAATCGCTAGAGTCGGCGTTCCGTTAAATCAAAAAATTCTTCAGCGAGTCTTCGGGGACATCGGTTCGCGTGACCGCTGTCACCGGTAGAATCCCGACCAGATGACATCCCATTTCTGAATTTTTCTGTACATCTCTTCGCTCATCGGCATTTTTTCCGTCAATTGCATCGCATCTACCGTCTTTCCTTCCGGATTCATTGCAACGACCATGCTGTTGGCGTAGACGGGAATTTTTCGTACGGGGAAAGATTCGCTGTCATAGAGTTCAACGGTCAGCAGGGCGCCGTAGTTGGCGATCTCCTTGAGATTGCGGTTCACGTCAAGCTGATAGTACATATGGCCGCTCTCCCATTTTGTTTTGAGCGAGACGTTCGCGTAGTTGTTCAAAATCGGTACGGCAGCCCATTCTTTCGGTGTGCTTAATTGCCGGGCGGCTTCCTGTTCCTCCTTCATTTCCTTTTCGGTTTTTAACTTGATGATCTTGTTGCCTTCAATCACACACACATCACCGGTCAATCTGTTGACTCTGATGATGCGTCCATTGTTGTCCTGCCGGGCGTCGTAACAGCCCGCTGCCAGAAGAACCACAATAGCGACGAACAAAAACAGCTTTAATTTCATATGCCACCCGTGAATGTTTCCCGGTCAATATGGATTTATCTTCATTTATCGGCTTGAATGAGAAATACTTGACAGAAAAGAGCAAGGGGCTTAAGCCCCTTGCTCTGCGGTATCGCGTGCTTTTGCCGGATCAATCAGACGATTTCTTCAATGCCCAGCGGATACTTGGACAGGACCTCGCAGCCGTTTTTGGTAATCACGATGTCGTTTTCATAGCGGAAGCCGATGCCTTCTTCCGGCGCGGCGTACTGCATGGCACAGACGACCATTTCGTTTTCCGAATAAACATGATCCTGATCCGTCCAGTAGGGCAGATCGGGATTGACAACCGAGCCGATGCGCCATTCATCGCCGAACAGGCCGATGCCATGTTCGCAGGCGGGCTGGATAAAATCGCCGCATCCGCGCGATTCGGCAAAATCCATCATCATGGCGGCCAGCGTCCCCGGCGTTGTCCCCGCCTTGTAGTTATCGATGACCTTCTGGATGATGGCGACAAAGTTATCCGCATGCCAGCGCTGACGTTTGGTGGCGGGGCCGATCAGGTAGTTGTGTGAATGATCGCCTAAAGCCAGCTTGAACATCGCGTGATAATCAAGCATCAGCGGTTCGCCGGCTTTGATTTCCTTGGTGGTGGGAGGCGTGCAGGCGCCCAGGCCCGTGCGATAGCCGCTGGAGATTTCGTTTAAGCCAGCGAAATTCCATTCCGACACGCTGCCGGCTTTACGCATGGCCAGCGCGGCGATACCGGCAATCACGGTTTCCGTTATGCCTTTGTAGCCGCCGTTTTCCAGCGCCGCGCGGGCGGCCTTATGCCCTTCGTCGACGATAAGCGAGGCGGTGCGGAAGCGTTCAATCGTGCCTTTGTCTTTGATGATCGAAAGCGCATCGATGATGTCATGTGAGTTGATCCATTCGAAACCGGGCAGCGCATCCTTGAAATGCGTGTATTCCCAGTGCGTAAGATTTCCTTCGGCGGTGTAAGTGGATATGCCGTCTTCATAACCGAGGCGGCCTTTTTTGATGCCGAGTTCATCCTTGATGAAGTCCGTAATGGCGGAGACCTGATCCATGCCGCCCATCGGGCCGTAGGCGCGGACGTGATCGGAGTCGAGCCACGTTTCGTCGCCCACGCGCAGGGCGTCAACGACAAACGTAAAATACGTCGGCTGCCCTTCGGACGGTATAATCAGATAACTTCTCCACGGGCAGAAGGCGTCCAGAACAAAACTCATGGTCCGGATGCGCGAGCCTAAGTAGACGTCGATGCCGCGTTTGTTCATTTCTTTTTGAATGTCCCGGACACGGCCGGGGTTGTCGATGTAATACTTGTCTTTCGGGTCTAAGATTCTGGTCATGGGGCGCCTCCTTTTAATATTGAGCCGGAATTTTGGCCAGAACCTTGTTGAGGCGGTCCGACACGGAGGCGAGTTTGAGCGCCCGGGCCAGATTGCCTTTGAGTTTCAACTTCCCGGTCATGAGCGCTTTCTGCGCGCCCAGTTCCGCGCGGGAAATTCTGGCAAATGTTTCATAATCGCCGATGATGCGGAATTCCGCCTGGGGAGGCTCACCCGTGCCTGTTTCCACGCGGGTGACTTTTCCGTCTTTGCATTCGACAAAAAGAAATTTTTCCGCACCGCCGGGGCAGTTTTTGTAAATGTTGGACATGGATGTGGTGACGTTGTTCATCTTTTCCGGCGGGAGTTCGGCCTGGAGCCTTTTTAGCGCTTCATCTCGCCATGAGGGGCTGAGGTATTCGATTAATTCTGACATGTTGTTTCCTCCTCGTTATGTCATATTTGCCGGCCGGTATTGGCAAGCCGGCGTGATTGATATCAATTTCAGGATCCCCCTCCCGAATGATGTCCGAATATCTTTAAATCAGCTTCAACTATAGAGCAAAAAAACAGCCTGTCAATAGAGTAAAAAGCATATTAATAATATTGATATTTCGTGAGGGCCGGCGCTTTAGGCTTTTGCGCCCGACGTTTTCATCTTTTAAGTTTTCGCAGGCGCTGTTCGATTTAGTTATTGATACATTGTGGAAAAGCCGAAAAAAAGGCATCCGCGCAGAGGAGGTTGCACGCATGGCAGGTATTTCTCAAACCGGTCTTTATAGATCGCTCATCGACCCGGCCGGAAAAAAGTATGCGGGAGCTGATGCAAAATCCCGGACTTCAGAAGCGATTATGATGGATAAAATTCGCGGGGCCGATCCGGAAAGGGCAGACGCACTGGAAAAGCGCTTGAATGACAGCCGGCAGGTTATTGCGCAGTTGAGCAACAGCAAAAGCAATGCGGCGAAGTCGAAAAAGGCGGCGGCCGCAGAGAAAGTCAAGCGCATCAAGGCTGAGATACAAATGCTGAAAACGATGGGAGGGGACCCCAAACTTGTTGCCAGGCACATTGCCCGGCTGGCCAGAGAACTTAAGGCAGCCGCCCGTGAATATGCTTCCGCCGGCTCAACATCCGGGGCGGCCGGAGACACCGCGGCAAATGCAACCGGTAATAATGACAGCGGGGAAAATGCAGTGGAAAGCGGCACGGCGGATAATCAGGCGGCCGCAACGGGAAATGCTTTTGTGATTTCAGGGGTTGCTGATGCATCGACACCCCCTGTAAAGGTTGAGCAAGAGGATTCAACCCAAAATGCGGAAGATGCAAAAACGGTGACAACCGGTGCGGCGCTCACGGAAGGCGAAAGACAGTATCAGGATGCCAGCCGGCAGAAATTCAAAGACGATTTACAAAAAGAAGCGGCGAAGATCATGGGTAAAACGGCGGAGGCGGAGGCAGACCGGGCATTTGCTCAGGAGGTGCGCACGCAGGCTGCGCTGCTGAAAGCCCTGGCCAAACAAATGAAACAGCGTCTGAACCGGGCGGGGGATCGCGGAGCGGATTCCGATCTGGAGCAAACCCGCAAGGCACTGGCCGAGGTTGAAAAAAGCCTTTCCGATATCACCGGTGGAGTCCATTTAACGGTATGAGTACATTGGTTGCAAAAAAGGCAGGGTCAACGGACCCTGCCTTTGCATCGCAAAATTGATTTAAACTATTTTACAATTTAGTGAGCTTATGAGGCTCCTGCGGATTCATTCCTGTGAAGTAACGCCTTTAAAGAGTTGCGTTATGAGTTGTGCCGGGCAATAGTTTCCGGAGCCCCGGCCTGCCGGTTTTCGGCGCAGCCGGTTTGTTTTCATCAAGATCTGCCTGAGTATCCTTCAGCCTGTCGCTTTTGCCTTCGACGATGGTCAATAAACGGCTGACGTACGTTTTCATCTGAACGGCCTGGGCGTTCATTTCTTCCGAGGCGCTGGCCGACTCCTCGGCGCTCGCGGCCGTTTGCTGCACGACCTTATCCATCTCCGCAACGGCTTTGCCGATTTGACCGATGCCCTGCGCCTGTTCATGAGAGGCGGCTGCAATTTCATTCACCAGTTGACCGATCTTGGTGGAGATGACCATATTCTCCTTGAAGGCATCCTGCGTCTGCTGGGTCAGATCGTTGCTGTTCTTCACCGTCACGATGGTCTTTTCAATTAAATCGGATGTGTTCTTTGCCGCTTCCGCCGCCCGCACCGCCAGATTCCGGACTTCACCGGCCACCACCGCAAATCCCGCGCCCGCTTCGCCGGCTCTGGCGGCTTCCACGGCCGCATTCAGCGCCAGCAGATTCGTCTGGAAAGCGATCTCATCGATGGTTTTGATGATCTTCCCTGTTTCTTCGCTTGACCGGGTAACATCCTGGATAGCCGTCACCATCCGGCTCATCTGGTCGTTTACTTTATCCACGATCTGCCGGGCCTCCTGGGTCAGCGCCTTCGCTTGCGAGGCGTTATCCGCATTTTGTTTGGTCATGGAGGACATCTCTTCCAGAGATGAGGAGGTTTCTTCCAACGCCGAGGCCTGTTCCGAAGCTCCTTCCGCCAGGCTCTGGCTGGCCTGCGCAACCTCAGATGACGCCGTCGCCACCTGCTCGGAGGCTTCATTGAGGTCATCGGCAATTTGACCGACCGGCAGGGCAATGCTCCGGGAGAAGAAATAAACACCCACAATGGTAACCGCCAGGAAAAGCAGTCCGACGAGAGAGATAAACCAGGCGAGCTGATAGGCCGGCGCCATAAATTCATTGTAATCCTGTGTCACACCGACGCTCCAACCGGTCAGGGGCACCGGAGCAAAACCGGCTAATTTCCTGACACCCTTGAAGACGTAAGGATCTGTTCCTGTTTCACCGGCCACCATGCGGGCGGCAAAAGCCTTCATGCTTTCGTCCTGCAGGATATTTTTCTCCAGAACCATTTCCTTGAGCGGATGATCGATAATAAGCCCGGTCTTGTTAATGACATAAGCGTAGCCTGTTTTTCCAATCTTCGTGGAGGATACTTTACTGGAAAGAAAACCGAGGTTGACGATAGACACGGCGACGCCGATCACCTGATTGGAGGGCGAATAAACAGGCGCCGCGAAAGTCATGACCGGCTTCCCTGTTGCTTTTGATTTCACCACGTCGCCCACATTAGCCTTTCCTTCTTTGGCTATCTTGAAATATTCCCGGTTTGTCAAATCAATGCCGATATGTTTGCCGTTAACGCCATCGGCAAAAACTTTTCCATTGAGGGCGACCACATTGACCGTTTCGTAATCATTGTCGCTTTTTTGCACCATGGCAGTCAGCTCTGCCGTTGCCCTGGCGCTTTCCGCCGAACCTGCGGTTCCTTCCTGGGATTTTTCAGCCGCCCGGATGACAACATCCCGGTGCGCCGTCTGGATTACAATTTTCAATTCTTCCTGCACGGCCATATTGGCCATATTGGCCACACTTTTGGCCAAGTCCACGGAATCTTCTTTAGACACGTCCTCCAATGCATTCATCGCTCTGTAAATGGCAAAGCATCCGACCACCAGCAAAGGCACCAGAACCGCTAGAACCCCGACCATTGTCATTTTAGAACGCAAAGACCGCTTTTTCATACAACCTCCCTGCTAAAATTTTCCATAAAATGATGTTTTGTTCGTTTAAGTTCACTATAATATCGGAAAATAATTCGATTTCTTAAAGGTGCTGAAGTTGGAAGTCGAGAGAATGAGAGAGTTTCTGCGTGAAAGAGAGGACTTTCTGAGCAGAAAGTTATTCAAATCTTTTCAACTCAGGGTTTTTATTTTATTCGACTTGATTGATAAATTCAATGTTTATCATGAAAAGGCTAAGAAGGTTTACATTTTCCCTTTGCCGCTCAGCCCTAATTTGCTATGAAGCTTTCGGATAGAGGAGGCCTTTATGATTGTTACCGTCGTCAGCGTTTTTGTAAAACCTCAACATGTCGATTCGTTTATTGAAGCGACGCTTGAGAATTCCCGGCATTCGATTCAGGAAAAAGGAAATCTGCGTTTCGATGTTTTGCGGCGCCGGGAAGATCCCTGCGCGTTTACGCTTTATGAGGCTTATGAAACCGATGAAGCCGCGGCCGCGCACAAGACGACCGCTCATTATCTGAAATGGCGCAAAACGGTGGAGTCCTGGATGGCCAAACCCCGTGAGGGTATCGCCCATGACGTTTGCGCACCGCAGGATCCGGCTGCATGGAAATAGCAAACGATTTTAATCTTCCGGGACTACCGAAAATATTTTTCGGGTCAGGTTCGCTTAACGGCTTTCCCGAATTGATCCGCTCATACGGCCAGCGCGCGCTCATTGTGATCGGCGGCCGGTCGCTCACCATCACCGGCCGGTGGTTGGCCCTGACGCGGGCGTTCAGTCAAACCGGCCTTACGTACAAGGCCGTTTCGGTCCAGGGCGAACCGACGGCGGAAACCATTGACGCCATGGTTAATGAATATCGCAAGATGCCTGTCGATGTGATGGCGGCCATTGGCGGCGGCAGCGTTATCGACTGCGGCAAAGCCGTCTCTGCCATGCTGACCCAGGAGGGGTCTGTGAAAGACTACCTCGAAGGGGTCGGAACCAAAAAACCGTCCGGCGTAAAAATTCCATTTATTGCCTTACCGACCACCGCCGGCACTGGAAGTGAAGCGACGAAAAACGCCGTGGTGTGCGACCGGAAGGAAGGCTATAAAAAATCGCTCCGCCATGACGCTTACATGCCGGATGTTGCCATCGTCGATCCGAAGCTGACGCTTTCTTTGCCGCCGCAGATTACGGTGACCTGCGGCCTGGATGCCATTTCTCAGTTGATTGAATCCTATACATCGACCAAAGCGGACCCGGGCCTTGATGCGCTGATCCTCAAGGCGCTTGCCTTTGCCGGAGAAAGTCTGCTGCCGCTGGCGCAGGACCAGGGCAAGAATATTGATTTGCGCGAGAAGATGTCATATGCGGCGCTGGTTTCAGGCATTGCCCTGAATCGCAATGGACTTGGCGCCGTGCATGGTCTGGCCGGGCCTCTCGGGGGATTGCGCCCTGTGCCGCACGGCGTGGCCTGCGGGAAACTTCTCTTTCCGGCCATGACGTTTGTGGTTAAAAAAGTAATGGATGAAAAAAACACGGCAGTGCAAAAACGCTTTGCAGATGTCGGAAGAATATTAAGCGGGAAGACGGGCCGCGACGATGCGGATTGCTGCAAACAATTTCTGGACGTCCTTTTTCAATGGACGCAGTTAATTAAGCTTCCGCAGCTTTCGGGTTTCGGCATGACCGCCGCTGATATGGGTGCAGTCATTGCTCTTGCGGACAGCAAGAACAGCCCGGCTGTTCTTACGCCCCAAGAGATGAAAGTCATTTTAGAAACAGTTCGTTGAACAAAAAGAGGTGAACAATGAGCAATACGGTTTTGAAAGAATTGAAGGACGGCATTCTGCTTTTGACCATGAACCGCCCCGACAAAAAAAATTCGTTTAATTCGGAACAGTGGAAGTCGCTGGCCGCCGAGCTTGACGCCGCCCGGGAGAATGACGACGTGACGGTGGTTGTGATCACCGGCGCGGGCACTGATTTTTCGGCGGGGCAGGATCTCAAGGATGCCGGCGTCCCCGGCGCACTGATGAGCTACCGGATTCTGGAGCGCGCAATGATCGACTTTGACAAACCGCTGGTCGCGGCGGCCAGAGGCGTGGCGGTCGGCGGCGGCGCGACCATGCTGTTTCATTGTGACATTGTTTATGTCGGCGAGAGCCTCCGCCTGCGCATGCCTTTCAACAGTCTCGCGATGGCGCCGGAATTTGCCAGCAGCTACCTGCTCCAGGCGCTGATCGGACCGCAACGCGCGGCCGAGTTTCTGATGACGACGGAATGGGCCGACGCCGATAAGGCCGTGGCGGTGGGCATTGCTTCTCGCAAATGCAAGGACGATGAACTTCTTGCCAGCGCCATGACGAAAGCCGCTGAAATTGCCCAATGGCCTTTGATATCGCTTCGGGAAACCAAACGCTGCCTCAAAGCGGCGCATAAGGCGGGCATCGAGGCGGCTATTAAGATTGAACATGAGGCCATGGACCGGTTGGCCGACACCCCCGAAAAGACGGAAGCCATGATGGCCTTTATCGAGAAGCGCAAACCGGATTTCCGCAACCTGAAGAAAAAATAGCAGGCGAAACCTTATGAGGTGATCGTAGAACAAGAGGGTTAAAGCCCGGCGCAAGGGGTTAAAACCCCTTGTTCTACGGGAACGCTTGTCCTGTCTGTCTTATCTGAATGAGACTGCCTGTTGCCATGCAAATTTAATAATAACAATAACATAAACATCAGCAGCCCCCTGCTTTGTCTCATTTGTCCGACTTTGGAACAAATGTGCCCTGCATTGTCATACGACCAGTGTTCTATATAATAATTAACTCGTTTATAATCAATCAGATACAACTCATTCGCGGCATGGCATACATATTGCGGTGTATACTGGCATAGCTTCATCAATCTCATTCTCACAGGAGGTCATATTTATGTTTAAACGTTACAAGTGTCTGAAGTTATTTCTGGTATCGGCTTTATTGTTGATTGCGGGGGCGTTTTCCGCGTTTGCCGCGGCGGATGAAGATCTGTATTTTGATGTCACCGTGCGGGGAACCGGCAGCGCGAAAATTCATGCCGGCGTTTACAAGAATCCCCATCCTTATCATGGTGTATTAACCGTACTGGCCATCCATGGTTTGACGGAAGTCGGTTCCATGTATGAACCGCTGGCTCAGGCCATTTTTGCCGACCCGGTCATGAAACATGTCGTCAAGAGAATCATCGCCATCGATATGCCCGGCCACGGATTGAGTGGTTTTCCGACCCTGCCCAGCCCGCTGAAATTCGGGGACTTGTTGATTAATGACAACATCGGCGTTCTGCTTCAGGTGATTGTCCAGTTGCGCGAACAAGGCAAAGGTCCGCAGGTGGTGATCGGCCACTCCATGGGTGGTCTGGCGATTCAGGGTGCTCAGGAATATCTGCTGAATCAGGGTGCAAGCTTCGCGAAGCTGGGCGTCTACAGCGCGGTTTTGATGGCCGCGGTTCCGGCCTACGGCGCTCAGTGGACGCAGTACCCTACCGGAACTACCACCACATTTACCGATCATCCGGTCCTGGGGTCCATCCTGTATACACCGGTCGCTTACTGCGGTGTCACCGGCGGTTTTACCACGCTGGCCGGAACGTTAGTTCCCGGTACGCCGAGCGGTGCGACCTGCACGGCCAACGGCTGGATGGGCATTGAGCCCCAGTATACGGTCTATCAGCTTGTCGGCGCGCTCAGCGCTTACGGCATTAACCGTCCGGCTGCGCGTCAGAACGCTTTTGCTTTGAAAAACGGCACCGCCCTGACCGTCATCGGCTTCAGTCAGGACATTCTGGCGCCCATCGTCGATCAGCCCGGCCTGTACACCTACCTGACGGGCATTCCCGGCGATCACCGGTTGAGCCTCTATCGCGCGGTTATCACGGACGATGCCGTTCACTCCATGTTTGTTTCGAATCCCACGGGCCTGCTCCATGCCCTGCGGTGCGGGATTCGGTAGTCGATAGTTGTTGTAGTGGGTCCCTCTTTTTTTTAGGGCGCGGTCATTGCTCAGGCCGTGCCCTTTTTTTATACCAAGTTGCATTCTTCGGCTAACTTTGTTGGCTTCGTCGTCGCGTTATCCTATGAATGCAGCCTGGTATTATGAGGTGGGCGGCAGAAGACGCAAAAGCAAGTTGCCCGAGACGCGCCGGCGGTAATCGGCCGATGCGCGGATGTCGTCGATCGGGTTGACAAAGCGCGATACTTGCCCGGCTGCAGCGGCCAGCGTCTCAGGGGAGAGTTTTTTGCCGATCAGAAATTCTTCAATTTCCGTGCTGGTGACAACCGTGGGTCCCACGCTGCCCCAGGCCAGACGGGCTTGGGTAATCGTATTGGAAGATGAAAGCGTGAGCACAGCGGCCAGGCTCGCGACGGCGCAGGCCATGGATTTGCGCTGCCCGACTTTTTCAAAATGATGAAGATGGACGCCAGGGGATTTTTGCACGTGGACGGCCGCTACAATTTCACCGGACTGCAAACGGGTTTTTCCCGGACCGGAGATGAAATCCGAAATCGGCGTCAGGCGGGTGTCGGAGGCTGAAACCGTTTCCACCCAGGCTTGCAGGACGTACAAGGGCGGCAGCGTATCGCCTGCGGGAGAAGCGGTGCAGATATTGCCGCCGATCGTACCCATGGCGCGAATGGGCGGGGACCCCAGCGTGCCCAGCGCCTGACAAAGAACGGGCAGATGATGTGTGATGATCGGATGCCGCAGGAGTTCATCGTGTGTAACGGCGGCGCCGATGCGGATGTTGTTTGAATCTTCGCTGATATCTCTGAGCATGCCGATTCGTTCCAGGCCGATCAGAGCCGGGGCGTCGGTTTTTTCAGCCCGCATTTTGACAAATAAATCCGTGCCGCCGGCAAACAAAGCCGCGTCCGGATGATCTTTCAGACAGGACCAGAGGTCATTCATGGAAGAGGGAAGATAAACCTGTCTCATGGCTTATCCTCCTTTATTTTTGCGACGGCTTCAACCGCATCGACAATTTTCTGATAGCCCGTGCAGCGGCAGAGGTTTCCGGAAAGGCCTTCTCGGATTTCTTCGCGGGAGGCCCGGGGATTGCGCCTCAACAGCGCTTCCGACGCGATCGCCATGCCGGGCGTACAAAATCCGCACTGCACGGCGCCGTGCCGGATGAAAGCGTCCTGAAGCGGATGCAGACGTTTTTTGCTTGCCAGGCCTTCAATGGTGAGAATGTCGCGGCCTTCGAGCTGTGCGGCCAGCATCAGGCAGGAAAGTTTATGCTCGCCGTCCACCAGAATGGAGCAGGCTCCGCATTCTCCGGCGCCGCAGCCTTCTTTGGTTCCGGTCATTCCCAGATCTTCGCGCAACAAATCCACCACCCGGCGGTCCGCCGGTGCGTCAATCGTTTTGGGATTACCGTTGAGGATAAAACGGATTTTCATGGCCGGCCTCCTTCCTGTCGCGATGGCTTCCCGGCCAGCGCCGAAAGCACGCGTTCGGGCGTCAGAGGCGAGCGGGTTATCCGGATGCCGCAGGCATCCGCCAGCGCACCGGCAATGGCGGGCAGCGGTCCGTTGGTGCAGACTTCGCCCGCTCCTTTCATGCCGTAAGGCCCGGACGGTTCCCATGACTCCACAATTTGCGAATCGATGTCCGGCACATCTTGCGCCCCGGGGATGTGGTAAGTGGTGAAATCCGGCGTGAGAAGCCGGCCCTGATCGGTAACAACTTCTTCATAAAGCGCATAGCCGATGCCTTGCGCAATGGCGCCCTGCA
Organism: Smithellaceae bacterium; assembly: GCA_963682105.1. Lineage (GTDB taxonomy): Bacteria > Desulfobacterota > Syntrophia > Syntrophales > Smithellaceae > UBA8904. Next base: position 2,113,464 of record OY821638.1, on the reverse strand, counting down.
CCTGCTGCGTAAAGGTTTGCGGATTCAGAACATGCCCCGCTTCGGTGGCGGCCGTATAGGATTTGACTTCGATCGCGCCGGTGAGTTCATCGACTTCAATGGCGGCCAGGTGGGCGGCATACGAAAAAATCAGATGCGGAAACCCAATGATAAATTCCTTGCCGGTGTCAAGCCTGTCGCGGGCCACGGGCATGAGAAACTGGTTGATGCAGATCCGGTCTTCCGCCGTCATCATCGAAGCAATCATCGACAGGGGCAGTTCCCGGCCTGATTGAAGGTCACGGACGCGTCCCGGCAGAAGTTCCAGGTTATCCAGCGTATCGGCCAGCAGCATTAAGGCTGCCCGGCCGGTCACTTTGCGTTTCAACTCTTCGGCAGCCTTGATCAGCGCATTGCCGTAGGTGTACGTGGTGCGGCTCGCCGAGGCTGAGCCCGAAGGCAGGGTTCGGTCGGTGTCGGGCTGGACCAGTTCAATGTCGGTATCTTCCTGGCAGAGAATCTGTCCGGCAATCTGGACAAAAGCGGTGGCGTTGCCCTGACCCATATCGACGACGCCGTTGTAAACCCGAATCTTTCCTTCCGGTGTGATTTTAATTTTAGCGATGGCCGAATCGGGCAGTCCCCGCCCGTAGCCCATGCCGTTGTAAACTGCGGATATGCCCACGCCTCTTTTTTTGAACGGTCCCGCTTCTTTCTTCCAGGTTTCGCGGTTCTGCCAGAGAGGCGACGCCTCCACGGCGGCCAGGCAGTCGGCCATGCCGGTGGACTGCGTCATCGTCACGCCGGAGGTATTGCGGTCGCCCCGGCGCAGCGCATTTTTACGGCGCAGCGTCAGAGGATTCATGTTCAGCCTTGCGGCCAGTTTATCCATTAAGCCTTCAAAGGCAAAGCTGACCTGCGCCACGCCAAAGCCTCGCATCGCCCCGGCAATGGGATTGTTGGTGTAGACGCACCAGCCTTCAATATGTGTATTGGGGATGCGATACGGTCCGCCGGCATGCTCCATGCCCAGCGCCATGACTTCGCCGCCCAGATGCGCGTAAGCGCCCGTGTTGTAGTAGAGGCGGCAGTGCAGCGCCTCAAGCGTTCCGTCTGATTTTGCCCCGAGGCGGTAGTGCATGCGCGCGGCATGGCGCTTGTAGCCTGCCACGAAATTTTCTTCGCGCTCCCATACCATCTTGACCGGCCTGCCGCCCGCCTGCATCGCCGCAAGCGCCAGAAGGCACTGCACCGTTGCGCCGTCTTTGCCGCCGAATGCGCCTCCCAGGTAAGGGCTGATCACATGCAGCTTGTCCATGCCCAAACCCAGCGCGGAGCTGACTTCCCACTTGTCACGGAAAGGCGCCTGGGTTGACGCGATGATGGTGATGCGTCCGTCAGGCTCCTGCCAAGCCACGCCGTTTTCCGTTTCCAGAAAGGCATGAGCCTGCATGGGGACCTCAAAGGTTTCTTCGATGATAATATCGCAGCCGGTAAGGGCGGCTTTGCCAAGGCCTGACTGAATGGTGGCGCGAAGCAGGACATTGCCGCCGGGATGGTCTTCGTGAACCAGGGGGGCATCGGGCGCGAGCGCCTCGTCAACGCTGAAGACGGCGGGCAGAGGGTCAATATCAACCTTGATCAGAGAAAGGGCTTTTTTGAGTATTGCTTTATCTTCGGCGATGACCAGAGCCACGGCATCACCCGTATAGCGGACTTTATCGACGGCCAGCACCGGCTGATCCTTGTGGACGATTCCCTGACGGTTGGTTCCCGGAACATCCGCACCGGTAAGGATTTTCACCACGCCGGGCAGCCTGGAGGCCGCATCGGCGTCAATGTTGCGAAGGCGGCCGTGCGCGACGCCCGCGCGTTTGACGCCCGCCCACAGCAGGTTTTCGCCGTAGATGTCCGCCGCGTATTTTTCCGCGCCGGTCGCCTTGGCCTGCGCGTCGGGCCGCGCAAAAGGTTTGCCGATTTCGGGAATTTGTTTATTCATTTTATTGAACTCCACGTGAGCACGAAGGGTTGCAACCCCCTGTGCTATCGAATCACAGCAGATACATCTTTTCGGCCTCTTTGAGCAAGTCTTCACGGAAGCGCGGGTGCGCCAGATCGATAATCGCCAGCGCCCGCTCACGGGTCGACTTCCCCTTCAAATTGGCCGTACCGTGTTCGCTGACCAGATAGTGCGTATCCATGCGCGGCACGGTGACGACTGTTCCGGCCGGAAGCTGGGGCACCACACGGGAGACCTCGCCCTGTTTGGCGGTGGAATAAAAAGCCAGAATGGATTTGCCCTCCGGAGCATTGAAGGCGCCGCGGACGAAGTCCAGTTGTCCACCCGTGCCGCTGTATTGAAAGCCGCTTAACGATTCGGAATTGCATTGTCCCAGCAAATCCACTTCCAGAACGGAATTGACGGAGATCATCTTTTCATTGCGCGCGATCACGGCAGGCTCGTTGACATACGAAACGGGGTAACTCTCCATGCTCGGGTTGTCGTTTAGCAGATCGTAAGTTCTTTGATCCCCCAGGGCAACCGTAAAAACATTTTTATAGGGATGAATCGTTTTCTTTTTCCCCGTCACCACTCTTTTTTCGACCAGATCATTCATGCCGGGGCAGTAAAGTTCGGAGTGTATGCCCAGGTCTTTGTGATCGAGAAGCTTGCTTGCGACGGCGTTGGGCAGACCGCCGAACCCCAGTTGAATGGTTGCGCCGTCCGGAATCATCCCGGCGATGTAGGAGGCGATCGCTTCGTCTTCCGGCTCCGGCGCGGGAAAGGGAAACGCCAGAAGCGGAACGGAATTTTCACCACGGCGTCCACTTCGGAAATGTGGAGAAGCGATTCGCCAAACACCCGGGGCATGTTTTCGTTGACTTCCACCACCAGCCTGCGGCTGCATCGCGCGGCTGTCGAGATAAAATCATTGGACGTGCCGAAGCTGAAATATCCGGCCCGGTCCATGGGCGAGACGGTGGTGACGGTGAGATCGATGTCCATAAACTCGCGGCAGAACCGGGGCAGTTGATGGAAGTAATTGGGGACGAAGTAATTGAGCCCCACCCGCACCATCGAGCGGTCCGCATTATTGACAAACCAGGTATAAGCCTGAACGACGTCGCACAACTCCAGCGCGAGAACCGTTTTCAGCGCGTGAACCATCGGGAAGAACGAATAGACCTTGAGGCCTCTTAAGTCGCCTTCCCTGGCGCGCCGGGCAATCGCTTCCAGGAGCGCGGGCGGCTCGGCCACCGCCAGGCCGTGAACGAGGGTTGCGCCGTCCGGCAGCGACGAGACCGCCTGTTCGGCGGTCGTGAGCTTCCGTCTGTATTCATCTGCGTAAAAGGATTGCTTCATGTTCCCCCGCTTGCGCCCGATCCGTCCGGCATGTTTTTTAGCCCGTTGTGTGATATACGGGCGCCTGTAGGTATAACACAGGGGCTTGCGAACTTTCAATTCATTCATTTGCGCAAAAGGGGTATTTGAGGATGTTCAGATTCATTGCCGAAGAGTTGGCCGCAGGAAAACGACTGGTTGTCGCGACGGTTGTGTCCCGGACAGGATCGGGACCGCGCGATCCGGGGACCATGATGGTTGTAGCCGAAAACGGCAGAACGTGCGGCACGGTGGGCGGAGGGCTGCTGGAAGCTCAAACGCTGGAAGCGGCGAAATCGGCCTGGCGCAACGGCAGGGCCCGGCTTCTTCCTTTTGATCTGAACGCCCGGGACTTATCCGATTCGGCAATGGTCTGCGGCGGCCGGGTGGAAATTCTGATTGATGTTCTGAGCGGCGGGAATCCGGATCACGTCCGGATTTTTAAGAAACTGGCCGAAGCGCTTCATTCGGGAACAGGCGTTTATCTTGTCACATCGATTCTGGAAGGGGCCGGACAGGAGGTCCACGCCGGGCGCGGGCTCCTGATCGGGAATGACTTTGACTGCGCGGACCTCAGTGAGCCCTTTCGCGATGCGGCGCAAGTAAAGCAGAGGGTTCAGGCGGAGAAACCTGCGCTTCTGCATGAAGGAACGGCGCGCTGTCTGATCCAGCCGGTGACCCCGCCCGGACGAGTCTTCATTGCGGGCGCAGGCCATGTCGGGCAGGCGCTGGCCGCCGTTTGCGCGATTACAGGATTTCAGACCGTAGTGATCGACAGCCGTCAGGAATACGCCGACGCCGGGCACTTTCCCGCTTTCGTTGAGATTAAACGGATTGATCATTACGCCCATGCCCTGCGGGGTTTTATCGTGCGCGCATCCGATGCCATCGTGATCGCCACGCACAGCCATCTGTCCGACCGCGACGTTCTCGCCGCGGCGCTCATGACGCAGGCCGGTTACATAGGCATGATCGCCAGCCGCCGCAAGCGAGACATCATCTATACATCACTGGTTGAACAGAGGTTTACAAAAGAAGATTTCGCGCGCGTCCACAGCCCGGTTGGTCTCGATATCGGCGCTCAAACCCCCGCCGAAATCGCCGTCAGCATCGCCGCCGAACTGATCGCCGTGCGGAATCAAAAAGGATAAAAGGGAATACTGCAGTCAAATGGAAAAAAGAAGTTGTGCGGCATCATAGGCCGGCCGGATTTATTGCCTCTGGATACATTTTCCATGAAAGATCCCCATGAGGCTCTTTGTCCTTATGATCGTGAAAAGCCACACGTGGTTTTTTCAACCAGGCTGTTATTAAAGGATTATTAACTTTTCTTTCCGCCGCAAATGGATTAGGATTGCAAACAAATAATCGGAAAAAGCCAAATGCAAAATATTAATCGTTAAGTAAGAAATTAAAGAGAAAAGCAGATGCAAAAAATATCAGAGGTCTATAACAAACTATATCACTACACTACCATGGATGGATTAATAGGAATCCTTCAAACCCAATCTTTGTGGGCAACTCATTATAAATTTTTAAATGATTTTTCAGAAATCATTTTATTCAGAGATAAATTAATTTCTTTAATGTATCCGCATATCCGTGAATGTGTCGAAGAAATAATTAAGCAATCAACTCAAATCAAGCAAAATATCGACAAAATAGGCGGGTTAGAACATGTTATTCAGCATGAAGCGCAAGTGCTTATTGATGCACAATACAGCGCTCTTGGAGATGAAATTTATATTCTTTCCTTCTGTGGGCAGAATACAAACCCTAACATTAATGAAAATGGGTTGTTGAGCCAATGGCGCGCTTATGGAAGCGGTGGTGGTATTGCATTGGTATTTGATACTAAAAAATTGGAAGAAATACGTGATATAGAATCAAAAAGATTCGTATATAGTGCAATGCATATTTCTAATCTTATATACAGCAATGATGAAAATAAGTTAAAAGAAGAATTTTCCGAAGATTTATCAATACTAGCTGACATCGTAAAACAATTTTTCACACTCTCAAATATAAGAGCGCAGAAAGAGGTTGATTCATCAAAGGGATATATGCCTTTTGTTAGATGTATTAGCCGGTACAAACACTATGGCTTTAGTGAAGAGAATGAAGTCAGAGTAGTTGTTTTACCCACGGTCATTGATCAGGAATTGTTAGATTTGGCTAAAGCGGATGGCAAAGCATTGAAGCCTGAAAAAGAGAGAAAATTTCGAAATAAGAATGGTCAGTTCATCCCTTATATCGAACTATTCAACTCAAACGATATTGAACTCCCGATAGAAAGAATAATTGTTGGCCCGCACAAAGAAAAGGAAGCCCGCGCAACGGCACTAGGTGTTATGCTGCGAAACACTAAAATTGAAATATCATGTTCTGATATTCCTTTTGTTGGTTAGTCAGGTCTTGTGAAATATTTATAGAACACTTAACCCGGTGCTAAAGCCGATCGCTGCCCGCTGGGCAGCTCCGGCTTAGCTTTTCGGTCGGCGCATGGTAAAAAAGGATCAATCAAAAATGATTATTGAAAAACCGTTCAATTTATCGCTCACAAAAGGAAATACAAAAGAGAAGTCTGTTAACGGTAAACTTTACGGATCAGGTGATATGGCGATTATCTTTTCCAACATGGATACAAATGAGCAAAATGAATGGAAACCGATGATAAATGAATTAATTTCGGATAAATATATGGGGTTAACATACGACTATCCGGAGTATATGGATGACCAATCAGAAATTCTTGAAGAGGTGATTTTATTTGTTCTTGGTTTGGGGGCTAAAAAGATCGTTCTTATAGGTGCAAGCAGAGGCGGAGTTGCTTCAATAAAAGTTGCGTCTCGTCAGGTTAATAACGATAGCATAGTCGGAATTGTAGCCATTTCAGCTCCAATTGAATACGAAGGAACTGTTTTTTACAGCGATGATGAATTGAGAGGAATTAAAGTTCCCAAGCTTTTGTTAAATTCAGAGAGAGATGGAGGCGCTGAAGATAATAGAAAGATGCTGGAAATATTTAGTGAGCCGAAAGAATTGCTCTTTTATTCCGGGGATGCTCATGGCACAGAGCTTTTTGACAATGAACGAAAATCAGTGACAAATAAACTGAAAGGTTTTATTGAATCAGTTTTGTGAAATTAAGTCGCATAACACTCTAAATCTATGACAGGGGATTTATTGCCCCCAGTAAAGCAGAGGCGCTAAACTTCCTCCGAAGAGATATTGTAAATTATGCTTTTTTATTTTTCGGGTTGCGGCAATACGCGCTGGGCGGCGCGGCGGATGGCGGAGGTCCAGAAAGAAAGACTGGTCTTTATTCCGGAGGCCATGGCCGGTGACTGTGTCTACACGCTGCAAAACGATGAGAAGATCGGATTTCTGTTTCCCGTTTATTCCTGGGCGCCGCCGAAAATCGTCATCGACTTCATCCTGCGTCTGAAGCTGGAGAATTACCGCGGCCAGTATCTGTTTATGGTCTGCACCTGCGGCGATGACGCAGGGCTGACCCGGCAGGTCTTTACAGCATCCATCGAAAGTCGCGGGTGGCGCGTGGATAGCGCGTTTTCCATCCGCATGCCCAACACCTATATCTGCCTGCCCGGTTTCCATGTGGACCGGCAGGCGCACCGGGCGGAAAAACTGCAAAATGCGCCCGGCCGGATGTCGGAAATCAATGATCAGGTTTCAAAAAGAGCAAGCGGTCTGTACGATGTCAACGAAGGCAAATGGCCGCGGCTAAAGACGCGCCTGATTCAGCCCCTCTTCCAGCGCTTTCTGATTGACGACCGGCCGTTTTCCGCAAACGAAAAATGCAGCGGGTGCGCCCTGTGCGAGCGCTCCTGCCCGGTCGGCAATATCCACATCAAGGATGACCGCCCCGTCTGGCTGCATCATTGCACGATGTGTCTTGCGTGCTTCCACCATTGTCCGGAAAATGCCATTGCCTATGGACGGCAGACAGCCGGCAAAGAGCAGTATTGTCATCCGGAAGGATGAGGCTTCTTACGCTATATTCTTCCGGATTCATTATCTAAAATAATCTCATCTGTGTTTCACCCTGTCTCATGATTTGTCCCGCAAAGAAACAAATCTGTTTCATGTTATCGGATAAATCATGGGGCATTTATATTATATTATCCATAAAATCATGCAGTTAAAAATTTTCCTCATGGATGGCATAAATATTGAAATTATATTTTTTTCACTTTTCCTTATTTTTTCATAATTATAGAGGAGGTAAGATTAATGATCAGACATCTGAGATGGTGCAAGATTTTATTCCCGGCCTTTCTGTTTTCTGTAATGGGTGTCGCTTCGGCTTTTGCCGCGTCGGGCGAAAACATTTTCTTTAATGTTGCATTGCGTTCGACGGGAAGCGTCAGGATTCATGCGGGAATCTATAATAATCCCAATTGTAAAAAAGGCAACGTGACGGTGCTGGCCGTGCACGGCCTGACGGAAGTCGGCTCCATGTTTGAACCGCTGGCCAAAACCGTTTTTGCGGACCCAACGTTGAAAAATGTCGTCAAAAGAGTGGTGGCCATCGACATGCCGGCGCATGGTCTGAGCAGTGTGCCCACATTACCCAGTCCGTTGACGTTCGGTGAATTGCTGATTGAAGATAATGTCGGCGTTCTGATTTCGTCGATTGCTTATCTTCGCTCTATCGGCAAAGGTCCGCAGATCGTCATCGGACACAGCATGGGCGGCCTGGCGCTGCAGGCGGCTCAGGAAACCCTGCTGGCCAGGAATTCGAGCCTGTCGAAACTGGGGGTCACCAGTGCGATCTTAATGGCGGCGGTTCCCGCGCGCGGCACGACCTGGACGCGTTATCCCGGCGCCGACGTATCGGTTTATATCGTTGCGGATCCGAATTTAGGGACTATTTTCAAGATGCCCGTTGCCTACTGCGGTTTGAGCGGCGGCTTCAATACGCTTACCGGAGCCGTCATCGCTGCGGCGCCGACGCCCCAGACCTGCGCCGCCAATAACTGGATGGGGCCGGAACCGATGGCGGCTTTGACCGAACTGACTGGCACGATCGCCGTCAATCCGGACGATCTGGCCTGTCAGGGACTTTGCCGGCCGTATGTTCGCACCGGCGCGTTTGCTCCGAAAAAAGGAACAACGCTTACTGTTTTAGGTTTCAGCCAGGATGTTCTGGTGCCCATTGTGGACCAGGCCAGGTTGTATACCTATCTGACAGGGTTGAAGAGCAATGCCCGCAACAGTCTCTATCGCCCGGTGGTGGCGGCTGACGCGGTTCACTCCATGTTTGTGTCGAATCCTGCCGGGATGATCGGCGCAATCCGCTCCGGAATCCGTTAATCCCCATTTCCGTTTTACCATTTTCCGGGGCGCGGCCCTTTCGCGGCTGGCGCCCCGGCTTTTTTTTAAGTCTCTCAAGTTTGATTAAACATTGACATCAAAGAGCCGTGCAGGTAGCGTCAATGCCGTATGAGGAGGAAATATGCGGCAGACGAAAGACAAAAAGAAGACGTCTGAACCGGCCGGGAGTACTCGTTCGGGCAGTAAAGACAAACGGCAAATAGCGGCTTCCGACGCCGACCCCCGCTATACCGGCCTGCGTGATGCGGTCCGGCGCGGCTGGTACAAGTTGGAAACCGGAGAACTGTTTGCCGGGTTTCAGGTCACCCGCGACGATATCGTTCTGGACGCCGGATGCGGCGAGGGGAATGCCGTTTTGTTTTGCGCAAGGCAGGGCGCGCATGTTGTTTTTGCGGACGTGGATCAACATAAAATTTCCGTCCTGATCGACAAAGTCCGCGAGACGCCCGCCGGAAAATCCGAAGGCTTTGTCAGCAACTGTCTGCCGATTCCGTTACCCGATGCTTATGTCACAAAAATCCTCGCGACGGAGATGCTGGAGCACACAGTTGATCCGGAAGCCATTGTGGCCGAGCTGGTGCGGGTCGGCAAGCGCGGCGCGAAATATCTGATCACAGTGCCCGACGCCCGTTCGGAGAGGCTGCAAAAACCCGTTGCGCATCCGGTCTATTTTCAGACGCCCAACCATATTCAGATTTTTGATAAGGAGCGTTTTGTCGCTCTGGTGGAAGGCGCGGGACTGAAAGTGGAACGGTATGACACCTGGGGGTTTTACTGGACCATGTTCATGTCGCTTTTCTGGCTGGCATATGGCGCAGATCCATCCAATGCTCCCGTTTTGGATCAGATTCATCCGCCTTACCCTCCGGTTTTACAAAGCTGGGCCAACACCTGGTCGCAGTTGATGGAGCTTCCCGGATCGGAAAAGCTCATGGAATCCTTCGATCAGTCCTTGCCCAAAACCCAGGTAATTATTGCGGTCAAGGAATAAATTTCTAAATTTGTATGGAGAGGCCGGTGATGGCTGCGCAAAAGAAGAAGGTCGCAAATATCATCTCCGAGCAATCGCCGCTCGGTCATAACCCTTTCGATGGGCTGAAGGGCTTGATGAAAAACAAGGCGTCGCTGCCTTCTTCATCCGCCGGTCAGGCTGTGCAAAAGAAGTATGAGCCGGCGCCACCGCAGCCGTCCGAAGATCAACTCTTCCGGGAGGCGATGAAGGGCGTGCATCCCATTCCCGGAGAGCGCGCTCCCAGGGAGCCTGTCGCCATTAAAGTTTCCGAAAAGAAGGAATACTTTCTGGAGAACGACGCTCTGTCGCGGCTGGCCAAACTGGTTCATCGCGGCGAAGGGTTTGTCGTATCCGACACGCCCGAGTATATGGAAGGCATCGGCTATAATGCTCGCGAGGAATTTGCCCACAGGCTGCACCGGGGAGATTTTTCCATATCGGGGCATATCGATCTTCACGGCATGAATGTGGAGACGGCCCGGGACGAGTTTGAGGCTTTCATGAAAGCCTCCTACCTTGCCGGAAAAGGGGCGGTGCTGGTCATTCACGGACGCGGCCTGTCGTCGCCGGGCGAGGCGATTCTGAAAAATAAAGTCCGCGAATGGCTGAGTTCAAGCTACTGGCGCAAGCGTGTGCTGGCGTTTGCCAGCGCGCAATCCTATGACGGAGGCGCCGGCGCCACTTATGTCCTTTTGCGCGACCGGCCTGTTTCCAAAAAGTCTCCGAAGGCAAAAACCGGCGATTAGGCCTTGCTGCAAGACAGTTCTCGGGCATAAAAATACCAGCCCTCACTCCCCGTTTTTCGTTAAAACTTTTTCTATTTTTTCATCGGTTAAAAAAAATTTTACTTTTTTCCTAAAGAATACCGCATAAAAGACGATTAACATGGCGTGGGAGACTTGTAATTTTCTTCTTCAAACTGAGACTAACGCAAAACTTTCAGATTCTGCATTGCGAGCGCTGACAACAACATCCCACCAGAGGGCGACATTTACATTTTATTACAGGCTATGATTCTTCGTATGCGGGAGAGGTCGTTGAGTAACGGACATTAAGCTTCAAACTCAATGACGGCGGTATTTTGCCGCACTCAGTCCAATTCTCGTTACGAGTACTTATAGGGTTTTCAAGACGGTGGAGTTCCCTGAATATCTTCTGTCGTCTTGGCTGACGGTATTGCCGCCGGAAACGGAGAAGGTTGTCCGGCGGATGAAAGATGATGTTGTAACTCTGATGCAAAGTTGAGGGAGGCGTTAGAAAAAGCAGTCCGGAAGCAGGTCCGGCTGTTATCGGAATCCGACGGTTATCAACCCGCTGTGAAATTCGGGATGTCGGAAGCATTCCATTTTCCATTGATCATCAAAATTATTAGCGCAGTAGGAATCGATTAGCGCAAAGAGGCATAGGATAAAGTGTGGCATCCGGATGTTTGTTGTGTCGTCTGTTCAATTGGGATGGAAGCGTGCAATCAGGCATGGGTAATTTTGTAGCGATTGTTGAAAGGAGATAAATGATGAAAGAGAATAATTCTTGGGGACGCATGAGAGAATCTATCATGCGCCGCTATCAGGAAAAAGATCATCTTACACAGCAGAGAGCGTGGTATTTGTACCTTTTCAGCGCCGTTTCGATTGTGGTGTTTATCTTGTTGGCCGTCCTGCTTTTCGTGATTGATATTGAAAAATTTATGAAGGCCATTCCTCTGATCCTGATCATCGAAACGATTGCCATTATCTCCATCTTCCTGATTCGGGCCGCCCGGTATAACGGCGCCGCTTATGCGCTGCTGATCATTATGGCGCTTTGCACGACCGCGGGATTCGTCGTCAAATACAAGTCACCGATCATTCATGAAGGTTTTGTAAGTTATGTCCACTTTATGTATATCCACATTGTTTTTGCCACGCTGTTTTGCGAGCGCAAAGCCATTATCGCCACCGCTTCCTGGAATGTCGCCGTATTTTTCGTTTATTTTTTCATCGTCAAAGATCAAATCAACGCCGAGGCTCTGAGCTTGGTCAGAAGCAGCTTTGCCGACGGTCTCGTCGGATTCATTCTCTGCTCCGTCTTATCAATGCTGATCATAACGTCCATGCAACGGGCAAACACACAGCTTGTGGAGTCTGTCTCCGAGGTTCGCGAGTCGTCTCTCAGGCTGACGGAGATCTCGGGAACCATCGATGCGTCCAGTCGGAATATCGCACAGGGCGCGTCGGAGCAGGCGGCCTCCATGGAAGAAACGTCCGCCATGCTCAAAGACATTTCGGAAAAAGCCCGGCAGAACACCCGTACCGTCTCCAGCGCCCAGAAACTCATGGAGGATACTACCAGGATTGTCGTAACGACCGACACATCTCTTAAAGGATTGAGAAGCGCCATGAAAGAGGTGAGTGAAGCCAGCGTCAGGACGGCCCGCATTGTCCAGACCATTGATGCCATTGCATTCCAGACAAATCTGCTTGCTCTGAACGCGGCTGTGGAAGCAGCTCGCGCCGGTGAAGCGGGGGTGGGGTTCGCTGTTGTCGCCGACGAGGTGCGCAATCTTGCCCACAAATCCGCTGAAGCTTCAAAAAGTACCCAGGACATTATCAACCACAGCGTTGAAAACATCAAGAAGAGCACGGAATATGCCACCAGCGCCGATGAAGCTTTTACCGTATTCATGAATAGCGCCCAGCAGCTTGCGGGACAACTGAAAGTCATAGAGGAATCCTCTCTGGAGCAAAATCAGGGAATCGCGGAAATTGAACGCGCCGTAGACAGCATCAACACCGTCATTCAGGCCAACGCCGCCAACGCCGAAGAAACAGCGGCAGTGTCCACAGAACTGACCAAAATGTCGGAGGATATTGCGGTATTCGTGGGAAAACTGGACCGGTTGACAAACACCGATGACGGCCATTCCGGATTTCACGTGTCTGCGCCAGTGGCATATGAACATGCCTGCAGCATGACTGCTTAAGCAGGCCGGACGTCAGGGAAAATAAAATCCCATCGCCGGGCAGGAATACATCGGTTCATCCATCTGGTATTCAACGGATAAAACACCTCCATCCGATTTGTTCCTGCCCCTGCTTTTTTTGCGGGTGGCAATTCGTATCCGGGATAACTGTCGAATGATTGACTTCAGGAAGGAGCGCTTAAACCATTCTTTAGAGTCAATGGCAACTCAAATCCAACTTTGAGTGTCAATTACCGGATAAAGTGAGTAAATACCTTCTCTTCTTTTTTGGGTGGTTCAAGTTTACCTGCCGCGGCTTCTTTCATCTTTAACAACCATGCCATATTCTTACCCAGAATACTCATAATCTGCACGCCTTCGGCATCCTGTATCACTTCACCGGGAGTTCTGCCATGAATCACATTCCAATACCTGGAGGTTGCAATGATCATTTCGGAGTAAGTGAGATAATGGTTCAGACTATCGAAAGTAACAGAACCACCTGTTCTTCTGACTGCGACAACCGCTGCTGCAACTTTGTGACGAAATAAATTCCCATTCGATCCGGCGACAAAAAACATGCGGTCTAAGAAGCTTTTCATCGTACCCGGTATACCCGAATAATAGACAGGTGAACCAAGGATAATGCCATCGGCTTGTTTTACGATTTGTATCCAATCGTTCAGTTCATCAGATTTAATAGAGCATTTTTCATCTTCATTAATGGAACATTTTCCGCAGGCAATACATCCATGTATCATTTTATGACCGATGTGGAGTATCTCGAACTCTATATCAACGGCTTTGAGTTCATTACCGACTATGCTCAGGGCATGAAAAGTATTTCCTTCTTTGTTCGGGCTTCCGTTTATGGCTATCACTTTCAATGTTTTCATGGCTCTTTTACCTTCTGATGTTGATAATATATTATTTTTTTCTGACGGGAATTTAGGCCAGGACACTCTCCCGTGTCAAGAAAAAACCATGATAACTATTTTCAGACTGACGGAATGAAAGCTAAACTTTCCGATCATCCATATTAATTGCCGGCTTCTGGTATGATGACAGATCCGGAAATGAAGAGACAAATCTGCCTGCCGGGTCACGACTCACGTTCACGGCGCCTTTTGCATTGACGCCAGTTTGCTGATGTCGGCGAGAATCGTTTTGACGGTCCGGGCCATGGCTATCTCCGCAGGCGCCGCATAGTTGCGGTACACATCCATGCCTCCCGTTTCACTGCCCGTTGCCGTGTAGTCTTTTTCCAGAATGATCCTTCCGGCTTTGTCATAGACGATAACGTGATATGTGATCGTGGCGTCATAATCGGCGTTGCGTATGAACAGATTATGCTTTTCGCTGAAACCGCCGATGCGCGGCTGAACAACTAAAACCATTCCGTCCCGGGCTGCAACAGGAAAGGCGGGGAGTTTTTCGACAACCGTTACCTGATCCGATGAGCGTCGAAACGCATCATAAAAATGATTTCTTGATGCGCTTCCCAGGTCATAGTCCAGTCCCTTCAACTCCGCGTCGGAAAAGCCCTGCCAGTGATAATTCCTGAACTCACTGTCCATAAAGAGAATGATCCTGCCCGGAATGCGCCCGTATTCCATATCGGAGACCGACGAGGGATTCATGGAGATGTGCATGGTGCATCCCGTAAAGCTTACGGCCAGCGCGGCGACTATGACTCCAACGGCTAAAGTTATTGCTTTTTTCATCCGACTTACCTCAAGGATGACATGAATTTGCTGTTCAGGAAGGAAATATAAGAAAATCCGATATCTGTGTCAACAGAAAACAAGTCGGGAAACCACTCGCGAATTGACAAATAAGGCCTTTGTTTCTTATACTGATCAGCAGCACCGGCAGTGTATATCCAAAGAGAGGGAGAAACAGAAAATCGATACGAAGAACGAATCAAAGAGGAAAACGGCGATGAAAAATAGTTTGCATCTGTTGTTGTTCATCGTGATCCTGTCAACGGTCGGCTGCGCATCGATGCCGCCCATTGAAATCAAACCCGTAACACCGAACCTGAACATCTCTCCGTCCGGCGTCCGCCCGCTCAATGTGGGTGTCGTTATTCCGGACCCCATGCCGTACACGCTGTTTTACCGGGGAGAAGGCACTTACCGCAGGGACATGACGGCGGATATTCGTTCCTCGGGACTGCTGCTCGAGCGTGATTTGTCCAGGATTACCCAGGATACTTTCTCCCAGGCGTTCAAGCAGGTGGTGATTCTGCGCGATCTGCCCCAACCCGGGCAGTACGATGCCGTCGTTAATATAAACATTGGACAAATCCTGGCCAAAGAGCATGTGATTATTACGGGAGAAACCTGTGATGTTACGGCGGCCTGGACGATGAGCGTGCTGGATAACCGGAACAAAGAGTTTTTTAATACAAAAGGGATATCTCCGTCCCATAACTTTAAATGGAACGCGTTCAATCCCGGTCCGGGCTGGAGCAGCGGACTCAGCTCAACCCTGTCTTTGATTCTTAGTGAACTGGCCGGCGAATGGGGCGCGACCCTTTATAAACTGGACATTCCGGGAAGCGCCGGGAGGTAAACCATGAAGTGGCAATTCGGATTTCTGTTGATCCTTCTGGCTGTTTTATACAGTTGCTTTCCAACTGTCAGCGCACCTGTCGTGATTCCGGTTTCCGATCTTGCTCCATCAGTTTCCGGCGGCGTCATGGCAAGAGAGCCGGTCTATGCTGTGGTGGTTGACCGGTTCCGCGATGAGCGGTCCAACCGCAGCATCCTGGGGCAGTATGATCACCTGGGGAAGGGTGGATTTGTGGGGACGACGACGATTACGTCCGACCGGGACATTACGGAAGTCTTCGAGGATGTGGCGAAGAAATCTTTCCTGCGCAAGGGAATCCATCAGGGGTCGTCTCCTTTCATTCTGAAGGGAGCGATCAAGAAGGCCAATGTCGGGGCGTCGCCGGATTCCCAAATTATCAAAGCGGATGTCTTTCTGGAACTGACCATTGTCAATGTTAACACCGGCGCCTATCTCTGGAGAAAATCTTATCTCGGGACTGCAAGCGGAGTTGACCCGAAACGCACGCTGGCCAACGCATTCCAGGATCTGTCCATTGTGATTGATCAGGATGACAGTCCGCTGGTTTTAAGGCGGATTTTCCTGGCCGCCGGCGGCAAGCTGCCTGAAGTTGCCGCATCTTCTTATGCTCAGGTTACAGACGTAAAACAGCCGGTATCCGACGTGGACGAGCTTCCCGCCGTCAAAGCAAAGCCCAATAAAAACGCCTATGCGGTCATTATCGGCATTGAGCAATACCGTCAGAAACTGCCGACGGCTGATTTTGCGGCGCATGACGCGCAGATCATGGCGGAATACCTGATGAAGGTTATGGGGTATCCCGCGGAGAATGTGGTTGTCCTGATCAACGACAAGGCAACCCGCAGCGATTTCGACAAGTATCTGGGACGGTGGCTGCAAAACAATGTCGAGAAAGGCGGCTCCGTCTTTGTTTACTATTCCGGCCACGGCGCGCCGAATCCCAACACGGGCGACGCCTACCTTGTGCCTTATGACGGCGATCCGTCTTTCATCGATGACACGGGCTATTCGCTCAAAAGGCTCTACGAACAACTGGGAAAGCTTCCGGCCGGAGAGATTATCGTAGCGCTGGATTCGTGTTTTTCCGGCGCAGGCGGAAGGTCGGTTCTGGCCAAAGGGGCGCGGCCGCTGGTGATGAATCTGCAAAGCACTTTCGTCCTGCCGGAAAATGTCACCGTTGTGGCGGCTGCCGGAAGCAACCAGATCAGTTCGACATATCAGGAAAAGAGTCACGGGCTATTCACCTACTTTCTGCTGAAAGGCATCAAGGAAGCCAGTGTGCTGAAACCGGACGGTTCAATCGCCCTTGGCGATTTGTATACGTTTATGAAGCCTCACATTGAACGCATTGCAAAGAAACAGTACAACAACAACCAGTCACCGCAGTTGATGGGAGCGAAAAAACAGTAATGATGAAAAAATTCATCTGCGTCTTATGGATTTTGATGATGATTCCCCTGGCCGCCCTGGCGGCGGAAAAGCCCGTCTGGATCACCGCCGAAGGCGAATCGTATCAGGGAGAATTGGACACCTTAAAAGAAGTGAAAGAGCGGGCCAGAAGAAACGCCCAGAGCAGGGCCGTGGAAATGGCGGTCGGCACATTCATCAAATCCCATACGCTGGTTTCCAACAGCCAGGTGGCTGAAGATCTGATCTATGCGGCCGTCCGGGGGAAGATTTCAAAGGAAGAAATTCTGTCCTCCGGCTGGGATGCGAACTCAAGACATATTTACCGGGTAAAGATTAAAGCCCTCATTGAGCCGGTGTATCCGGAAAAAGGCGGCGGCCTTGCGGCCAAACTGACTCTTTCCAAAGCCGGTCTGACCGAGGGTGAAGATGTTAAGATCTTTTATTCGGTCAATGAAGATGCGTATGTTTATATCTTTTCCGTGGCGGCGGATGGTTCCGTGACACTGCTTTTGCCCAACGCGACCATGCCGGATAATTTTACCAGAGCGGGCAAGGCGCATCAATTTCCGCCGGCCGGAAGCAGCATTTATTTGAAAGCCATGTTTCTGCCGAATTCCAGAGAGACATCCGCCGAAGAAAGAATCAAGATGGTGGCCACACGCAAAAAAGAGGCTTTGCTTCCTCTCGGTTTTAAGGAAGGGATGTTTCAGGTTTACGATGAAAAATCAACCGGGATGGTGAGCGATCTGGTTCGCAGGCTGAATTCAGTTGAACTGTCCGACTGGACGGAAGCCACTGCCGTCTATAGACTCAAAAGGCCATAAGCCCGGTCTTTATTATAAAGTATTCTGATGAAAGATGAGGCTGTTTCATGAACGATAAGCATCGCCACTTGTCCCTCAAAGTCGCCGCCGTGATGGAATTTCTGCCGGCGGTGACGCAGTGCGTCGAGACGGCGGCCGAATTTTTCGGCCTGGGTAAAAACGAGGCGCTTAAACTCCGTCTGGCTTCCGAAGAAATCTTTGCCTATCTGTGCGACCGCGTCTGCCGGGGAAATATGGTGGACGTGATTTGCCGGGGCGGCCTGTTTTACGCGCGGGTTGAATTTCAGTTTTCCGTCTCCGCGCTCGACATGGGCGCGCTTAACATGACCACGGCGGTTTCGCTGGAAGGCGACGACGATATGACGCAGATGGGGCTGGTGATTGCCTCCCGCACGGTCGACCGTCTGTTTATTTCAACCGGCATGCAAAATGCCCTCATTCTGGCGATGGAGCAGGATAAAGCATATCCTGCGGCGGCCGATGCGGATTTAAAAACGGTTGACGTCAAAGGGGCGCTGACCGTCGCAACTCCGGATGCGGAAGGCGTCCGGCGCTTCGCCATGCAGATGGGAGTCTGTGCGCACGATCCGCTCCGCCCGGCATTTTTTAAATACCCCGGCAAGGTTGCCGACATGATCGCTTCGGGTCATTGCCAGGCTCTCGTGGCGAAAGACGAAGCCGGAACAATTGCCGGAGGTCTTTTGTACCGGGCGCTGACCGATAAGATGGTGGAAGTCTTTTCCCCCTGCATTTTTGATCCCTCCCGCACAGATGAAATTGCCGGCCCTCTGCTGGAAGCGTGCATTTCAAAGACAGCCCGGACAAAAGCCGTGGGGCTGGTCAACCTGACGGGGCTGCCGGATACGCTGCGTCCGCAGTTTGAGCCGCTGGGTGAGATGACCTATGACCGGCAAGGCGCAGAACCGATAATCCACAAGGCATACTGCCGCCTGCTTCACGAAGATCCCGGCTGCCAGATCTGGACGCATTCCTCCCTGAAAGCTTATCTGGAAAAGGAGTATGCACGGCTTTTTCTGGCCCGCGACATTCGCGAAGTGCCCGATCTGGGTGAAACACGCACCGGTCCCTCGATTTTTTCAACCGAGATGCGCCGCGAAAAATCGGAAGCCTTTCTGCGTCCCCTGTGGCCGGGGCAGGATCTGGCGGAAAATCTCGCACGGCACATTACACTCTGTAAGAAGGAATCTTTGAAAAACATTTTTTTTACCGTCGATCTGGGCGTGTCCTGGCATGCGAATCTGGCGCCCGTATTGATGGCTCAGGCCCTTAAGCCTTGTGTTATTATTCCCTTTGCCGGTCAGGCAGACCTGGTGATTTTCCAATATGACGAATCTGAATCTTGAACATCTGGTTCCCCCCTACGTCCGGGAATTCGAGCCGTATATCCCCAGCAAGCCCGACGATGAGCTCAAAAAGCTCTATGGCTGCGCCAACCTCTACCGGCTCAACAACAACGAAAACCCGCTGGGGCCGCCGCCCGGCGCACAGGAGGTGATTCGCCGTTTTCCGCCGCCGAAAGGCGCCGTCTATCCCAGCGGCGACTCCTATTACCTGCGGCAGGAAATCGCACGTCTTTCCGGCATCGATCCCGATCAGGTGGTTGTGGGCAACGGCGCCAATGAAGTCATTGCCTTTGTGGTCAAAGCCTTCTGCCAGCCCGGCGACAATATCATTACGGCGGACAAAACTTTTGCCGTCTACGAATGGGTGGCGATGTTTTCGGGCATCGAAGCCCGGATTGTTCCCTTAAAGGAGGAACGCTTCGACGATTCGGGAATGCTCGCGCGTGTGGACGACAATACCAAAGTGCTTTTTGTCTGCAACCCCAACAACCCCACGGGAACGTACTGGACCCGGGATACGCTGATCAACTTTCTCGATGCTCTCGACGGTAAACAAATTGTGGTCGTTGATGAAGCCTACTTCGAGTTTGTGGAGAACGACGATTACCCCAACGGTATTTCGCTGATCAGAGACTATCCCAACCTCGTTGTGTTTCGGACCTTTTCCAAGATGTACGGTATTGCCGGTCTGCGCATCGGTTATCTGGCGGCCGATCCGGCCGTGGCCGATATGGTCCGCCGGACGTGCGTGGTTTATTCCGTCAACAGCGTTGCCCAGGAAGCCGCTCTGGCCTGCCTGCGCGACGACACCGGCCACATTGCGCGGACGCGGGCGTTGATGCGTGAAAGCCGCGCCTATCTTCGCGAAGAATTGACCGGAATGAAACTGCCGGTGATCGCTCATGAAGGCAATTATCTGATCGTCAAACTGCCGGGCAGCGATACTCTGGCCTATCGCCGGCTCATGCGTGAAGGCATCATGATCCGCCCCATGACGGGATTCCGCTATCCCAATCACATCCGGATCACGCTGTCCAAAATGGAGGCGATGGAGGCTTTCATTGCGGCGCTGAAGAAAACACTGGATACGTAAAAGGTTGACCATGAACCCCAATCCACCTGCAAGGCGTCTGTTTACCTTTGAGTTTTTTGCGCTGTGCCTGATTATCGTCGCAGCGTTTTGCAATGTCAGCGTCTTTTACAGTTTTTATTACTACCTGGGCGTCATTGAAGTTCCCCTGGTCTGGCGCGGGTTTCTGGTGGGTCTGGAACCGATGGCGGCCTTTGTGCTCCGGTTGTTGGTCCTTCCCTGGCTGCATCTGCGCAACGCCTACACGATTGCAATGACCGCCCTGGTCCTTTTGATCGCCGTATCCTGTTCCTATCTCTTTGTAACGACGGTGGCGGGGCTGATTGTTTTGCGTGTTATTCACGGCGCGGTATTTGTGCTTTTGACCTCCGCCGTCATTGCGCTGATGGTGAACTTTATTCCGCCGGAAAAAAGCGGACAGGGGTTCAGTACGCTTTCCATCGCCACCATGATTCCCTACGCGATTATTCCACCGGCAACCGAAGCGCTGCTTCCGCTGGTGCGCACGGCGGCGGATATCTATGCAGGCGTGTCGGTTTTTTCTCTGGTCGGTATTTTGCTTATGCTCATCATGCACGGGCGGATAAACGCCGCCATGGGGCGGATGGATGCGGCCCTGATGCGACGGTCGACGCCGGCCGAAATCCGGGATAACTTCCGGCAGCACGCCGTTCTGATGCTGCTTGCGGCCATTCTTTTTCTGTATCTGGCGCATGCCACCTTTTTTTATTTTATGAAGAACCTCTCCCTGCAAACCGGCGTCGGCAACGTGGGCGTCTTTTTCAGTATTTCCATGATCGCCATGATTGCCGTGCGCTTCCTTGGCGCTGTCGTTTTTGATCGTCTCAATAAAGTAAAACTGATTCTGGCGGTGCTGATGATCCTGACGATTTGCCTGCTGGCCCTGCCCGGCGTCAAAACGCTCCGGGGCTATTATATGCTTGCAGCCTTCTATGGCGGCTCAATGGGCGTGGCGCTGCCGGTTCTCAGTGCGCTTCTTTTTTCCGCCTCTGCGCCGGGGCTTCGCGGCCTGAACACCAACATGACGCTGTTTGCGATGGATGCCGGTTATTTTCTCACGCCTTACCTGGGCGGCCTGCTCATTGCGCTGGGCGCAGGTTTTGATATACTGTTCTACACGGCGGCGGGCTTTGTGTTGATGTGTGTATTTTTTATGGCAGTGTTTTCCCGAAAGAATGGACAGAAAAAATGAAGATTGCCGCATCCGGGACCGTGCGCGTATCGAAGGCCCGGCTATGAGATAGGCCCATGAGAATAATTTTTAAAAGAGGATCACGATGAGTGAAGAGGATGTGAAAAGAAACGGACAGGAGCCTTTTTGTGTGGACGAATTTCGGCCGGAAGATGCCGAAGGGATGGTCAGTCTGTTTCGCGCTGTTTACGGAGACGGCTACCCCATTCGCCTTTTCTACGATCCGGAAGCCATTGTGGGCGCCAATCGCGACGGGAGCTATTACTCCGTGGTCGCCCGCACCCCGGGCGGCAGGGTGGTCGGCGCATGTCATCTCTACCGGTCGGCGCCATACGCCGGCCTCTATGAAAACGGCGTATCACTGGTTGCCAGGGAGTATCGGAATTCGAAGATCTTTAAAGAACTTTTGTCTTACATGTTCAACGAGTATATCCCGCAAAAGCCCCATATCGAGGAAGCCTGGGGCGAGGCGGTCTGCAACCACCTCATTTCTCAGAAAATGATGCTCCCTTTCCGGTTTGTCGAGACGGCTCTCGAAGTTGCCCTGATGCCCGTGGAAGCTTACGCGCATGAACAAAGCGCCGCCGGCCGGGTGGCGACGCTGGATGCTTTCCGCTGCTATATTCCAAAACCGCACCGCATTTATCTGCCGCCGATCTATGCGGCCATGCTGCGGCGGATTTATGATCGCTTGGGCAGTGTCCGGGATATTGCTATTGCCGATAAGATTCTTCCGGTAAATCAAATGACGCATGCAGAATTGTCCGTTTTCGATTTTGCCCGAGTAGGGCGCATGGCCGTTTCCAAATCCGGCGGCGATTTTGCCGATTGTCTGGCGCAGATGGAAAACCGGGCGCGAAAGCAGAATGCCGTCGTGTTTCAGGTCTGGCTCAATCTGACCGAACCTTGCGTCGGGCGGGCGGTGGAGATTCTGCGTGACCGCGGTTATTTTTTCGGCGGCGCGCTGCCGCGCTGGTTCGATGGCGACGGCCTCCTGATGCAAAAGCTCGAATGCCCGCCGGATTTCGAATACATCACCCTTCTGAACGATTTCCCCAAAGAGCTGCTGGCCTTCATCCGGAAAGATTGGGATGATTGCGCCGGGTGAGAGGAACCGTGTGAGGGGTAAAAAAATGAAGGAGATAAGCCGATGACTCAGCAAGATGAAAAGACAGACCCGCCGGAGGTGGAGCCGTTTTGCGTGGACGAATTTCGTCCGGAGGACGCCGAAGGAATGGTCAGCCTGTTTCGCGCCGTCTATGGCGACGGGTACCCGATTAAACTGTTTTACGATCCAGAGGCCATTATCGCCGCCAACCGCGACGGCAGCTATATCTCTGTGGTCGCCCGGACCGCTTCGGGAAGGATTGTCGGCGTCAATCATCTCTACCTTTCAACTCCCTGTCACAAGCTTTATGAAAGCGGTGTAGGGCTGGTTTTGAAAGAATATCGCAACGCCGGCGTCAACTCAAAAACACTGGCCTACCTTTACGAAAAGTATATTCCGCGTAATGCCGCTATTGAAGAAATATTCGGCGAGGCGGTTTGCAATCATGTCTTCATGCAGAAGGCGGTTACCGGTTTCGGTTTTATAGAAACGGGCATCCAGGTGGCCCTGATGCCCGCGGAGGCCTATGCGCAGGAGAAGAGCGCCACGGGCCGGGTGGCTGTGCTGGATATGTTCCGTTCGTATATCCCCAGGCCGCACCGGATTCATTTGCCGCCGGTCTACGCGCCCATGCTGCGGAAGATTTATGATCGGCTGGGCTATGTCCGGGATATCGTCGTCGCCGATAAAATCTTTCCGCCGGATCAGATGACGTTTGCTGAACAAACCATTTTCGATTTTGCGCGCGTGTCGCGCATAGCCGTTTCCAAATCCGGCGGCGATTTTGCCGATTGCCTGGCGCATCTGGAGAGCCGGGCGCGAAAGCAGAATGTCGTCGTGTTTCAGGTCTGGCTCAATCTCACCGAACCCTGGTCGGGCTACGCTGCGGAAATCCTGCGCGACCGGGGCTATTTTTTCGGCGGGGCGCTGCCGCGCTGGTTCGACGGCGACGGCCTCCTGATGCAAAAGGTGGAATGCCCGCCGGATTTCGATCAAATTCTGCTTTACAGCGATTTTTCAAAAGAGCTGCTGGAGTATATCCAAAAGGATCATGAGTGCACGGCGGCCTGACTAAATTAAAAGGAAAGGAAACACAATGAGTCATATCCTGTCCAAAATTGAACCGGTTGAAATATGGGATCACTTTTACAAACTGTCACAGATTCCCCATCCGTCGGGGGATGAGCGGGCCGTCTGCCGGTATGTGTATGATCTGGCCCGGCAACTGGGGCTTGACGCCGCCATGGATCAGGCCGGGGGCGACTTCGGCAACGTTCTGGTCCAATGCCCGGCGACGCCGGGATTAGAAAAAGCGCCGGTTGTGGTTTTCCAGAGCCATCTGGATATGGTGGCGCTGCCTGCAGAAAACAAAGACAAACCGCTGGAATTGTTTCTGGACGGGACGGTGCTGCGGGCGCGGGGCAACACCCTGGGGGCGGACAACGGCATTGCCGTGGCGATAGCCCTGACGCTCATGACCGGCCGCAGTATTGCGCACGGGCCGCTGGAGCTGCTCTTTACGATCAATGAAGAAGCGGGCATGACCGGTGTGATTGCGCTTTCCGATCAAATTCTGAAAGGGCGGTATCTGATCAATGTCGACACGCAGCAGGAAGATATTCTGACCGTCGGCTGCGCCGGCGTCAATCGCTCGCTGTTTCAACTGCCCCTGCGTATGGACCCGGCCGATAAAAGTCTTGCGGCGGTTCGCGTGAGCGTGACCGGAGGCAAAGGCGGACATTCGGGGCTGGAAATCAATTCCGGCCGGGCCAATGCCGGCCAGCAACTGGCCCGCATGCTCTATGAGGAATCCAAAGCGCGTCCTCTGTATTTATCCGACATCACCTGGGGGAATGTGGAAAACGCAATTCCTTCCGAAGCCTCCGCCGTGGTATTGATGTCGCCCGGCGACGTCAATCCTGTGAGCGACGCGCTTAGCCGATGGCAAGAAATCCTTCGCAATGAATTCGGCAACGTTGAAACGGCTTTGCAAATTAAAGCGGCCAGGTCTGACGCCTTTCCGGAGTTCGTCATGGGACGCGATTTAACAACCGGGGTCTTTTCATTTTTACTGGCGATGCCGCATGGTGTTCAAACCATGAGCCGGGATGTGGAAGGGCTGGTGGAGACGTCCTCCAATGTGGCTGTTGTGCGGACAACTTCGTCGGAGCTGACGATGCGGGTGTCTCAGCGCAGCATGTCGGATGCGTCGCTGGATGCCGTCATCACCCGGTGCGAGGCGGTGGGCCGCCTGGCGGGTGCGAAGGGAAGTCACACGGGAAAGACTTACGGCTGGAAGCCGGATATGGCCTCGCCGCTTTTGGGCCTCTGTAAAGAAGCTTACCGGCAGGTATACGGTGAATCTCCGAAAGTTCAGGGGCTGCACGGCATGCTGGAATGCGGCCTGATCAAATTGAAATATCCGCATATCGATATGATTTCCTTCGGTCCCACTATCCTGGATGCCCATGCGCCGACAAAACCCGGCTATGTCAACGGAGCGGATGCGGACAGTACGGGCGAACGGATGGATACGGCGAGGATGCCCGTCTTCTGGGAATTTTTCAAAACGCTGCTTCTCAAACTGGCGAAAACCGGCGGGGAATCCCGGTGACGGAGGATATTGCATGACGATGCCGGAATCGCAGAAACCTTTTGTTGTGGACGCCTTTCGTCCGGAAGACGCCGCAGGCATTGTCAGCCTGTTTCGCGCCGTTTACGGCGAAGGGTATCCGATCCGGATTTTTTATGATGCCGAGGCCATCATCGCCGCCAACAGAGACGGCAGCTATCTCTCGATAGTCGTCCGCGACCCGTCCGGTAAAGTTGTCGGCGTCAATCATCTGGTGCGCACGGCGCCGTATGCTGGCGTCTACGAACATGCGGCCGGACTGACGCTCAAAGAATACCGGGGCGGCGGCGCCATGAACCGGAGCCAGGCCTATCTTTACAACGAGTACACTCCCGGGCGCCCGCACATCGAAGAACTGTTCGGCGAGCCGGTCTGCAATCATGTGACATTGCAGAAAGCCGTCGAGCGCTACGGGTTTATCGAAACGGGTATGGAAATCGCGCTGATGCCCGCGGAAGCCTACACGACGGAGAAGAGCGCTGCGGGACGCGTCGCGACGCTTGATGTTTTCCGCTGCTATATTCCCAGGCCGCACCGCATTTTCATTCCGCCGGTCTATGAAACATGGCTGAAAAAAATTTATGCGCGCCTGGATGACCGGCGCGAGATGGCTTTGGCTGACGGCGTCCTTCCGGGTGATCTGCCGACGCAGGCCCAAATGACGATTTTTGATTTTGCCCGCGTGGCGCGCATTGCCGTGTCTGCGGCCGGAGGAAATCTGGCCGCCTGCATCGCCGGCCTGGAAGACGAAGCGCGGTCAAAAAACGTTAGGGTCTTTCAGGTCTGGCTTAACGCCACCGAGCCGGAGATCGGGCAGGCGGCGGAGATTTTGCGCGGCCGGGGCTATTTTTTCGGCGGCGCGTTTCCGCGCTGGTTTGACGGCGACGGCCTGATGCTGCAGAAACTGGAGTGTCCGCCGGATTTCGACAACATCGTCCTGTGGAGCGATTTCGCCGGAGAGCTTCTCGAATTCATCCGTAAAGACCGGGAGCAGGTTGCCGTTTGACGGGATTGCGAATTCCGGCAGGTTGCGATAAAGTAAAAAAGCGCGTTCGCCGAATTCTTGAATAAAGGGGATATATCCTGACATGTTTCGCGGAAAAATAAAATTTGTGCTGGGACTGATATTGCTGGCTGTCATAGCCGCCGCAGGCTATGCTTTTTACCTCTATCAGCAGGGAGGGACCGAACATTACAAACCGCCGGAGAAAAAAGCGGAGTCTCCCCTGGAGCAGGCGCTGGGCGATATGAAAGCCCTGTCTCAGGCCGTTGAAGCTTATTACGCCAAAAATTTGCAGTATCCGGATCGGCTTGAACAATTGAAGCCGGACTTTATCAGTGAAATACCGGTCGAGCCGGGCGCGAAAAAAGGATTTGTCTATGAGTCCGACACGCAGGAGCGTTATCGGATTGCCGTTTCAGATCCATCCCGCTACGGGCTGACGGAGCTCTTCCTTGAAAATGGTGAAATCGTGCAAAAATAAGGCGCTGGGGGCGCTGCTTTGTTTTCTTGTGATCGCCGCGGTCCTGGTCTGTCCCTGTGCGTTGTCCGCAAAGGCGCCGGAGCTTGCCGCTAAAGCTCTGGAGGATGAGATCAGCAAAGCGCTGGGCAAGACGATTGCGTGCAAAAAAATGGAAGTGCTGGTGAGGATGTCAAAGGATAAGCCCGGTGAAATAAAAATTCTGGCCGTCAAGATGGAAGGGACCGCTCTGGGAAAAATGGCGGCGGATTACGTAACCGTGATCTACGAAAAGCCGGTTATTGATATAGACCAGTTGCAAAAAGCAAAAAAGTTCAAAATCCTTTCTTCCGCCAAAACCAGAGTGAGCATTTTGATTTCGGCCAGGTCAGTTGAGGAGTACATCACCAGCCGGGCAAAACAGCTTCAAATAAAAAACTATCGCGCCTCGATCCGGTTTTCACCGCCTTACGCCGAATGCCTTTTCAATGTTCCGGCCTCGGCCGTCTCTCCTAAAATTCTGAAGATTCTGGATAAATTTGTGAAAGGGAACCGGCTGGAAGGCTATGCCGCCGCCCGGTTGACCGCCAAGGCCAACACCCTTTCCGCCGCGCCCGCCAAGGTGATTGTCAATCATTTCGTCATTCCCGACGCCATCCTCAAAGAGTTGCAGCGTATGGTCAACCCATCGGATCGCATTCCGGTTCTATCCCCCTTCCAGTATTCGATCAACAAGGTGGCCGTTCAGAACAACTATATATTTTTGACCAACTGAGGCGCGATTCTTTCTTCTGATGAGTTTTTGTAGAGACATAATTATAATGATTTCACTTTGATGTCAAATTCATAACATTGAACAAAAAGGGTGGTTTCCTGCCGGCAAATATTCTCTTTTTTTTAAACTGTTGATGATGAAAACTTTGACTCTCGCGAAAAAAATTAAAAAATTATTAAAGATTCCGGCCGGACCGGCCGAATTAAGAACATACGCTTCAAAATTTTAAGTATTCAGCTTCACCGAAAAACACACGTGCCAGTCGTCATGATGGTTGAATAGATGCTGATTTGTGATCAACGGAATTGTTTTCAAATGAGTTCTGCATCCATGCGGAAGACCGACATCGATGAAGGAGACGGAAGAACGTGAAGAAACTGAGTATCTTTAAAAAGATCTGGCTGGCGGTGGGCGTCCTGGTGGCCGGATGCCTGATCTCCATGGTTTTGGGATATCTAGCCGGCGTCAAGCTTGGCAAGGACATCACGACGATTATCCAGTTTTCAGTGCCTTCTTCTAAATACAGTCTGAATACAAAAATTGCCTTTCGGGATCAGGTGGCGCTTTACCTGAACGCCGTGGAGATGAAAGATCCGGCGAAAATAAAGCTGGCGCAGGAAAAGGCCGACGAGGTGCAGGAAACGCTCGACAATATGTCCATGCTGCCCAATATTGATTGTGAGCCGGGAGTGGCCGCATCCATTAAAAAAGCGTCAGCCGATCATAAGACCTATACCGATGAAGCGCACAAAGTTTACGAAGCTTTGAGTAAGGATGACAAAGGCATGAAGGACAGGGAGGACGCGATTGCCCCCAAAGCGGAAGCTCTGAAAGCTGATCTGGAACAGTTGAACCTGCATTTGACCAATGTCATGCAGGTCCGATTAAGTTCTTTTCGTCAGGACAGCGCAAGTATCCGCGAATTGAATATGGCCATCTTCCTGGGGGTTGTGATCTTATCGCTGATTCTGATGGCGTTTATCATCAAGCGTTATATTTTCCGTCCTCTTCAGCAGGTGGCCTTTGCGATCAACGAAGGCGCCGTCGGTGTCGCGGAAGCCTCGCAGCAGGTTGCCAACGCCGGGCAGTCTCTCTCTGAGGGAGCGTCGCATCAGGCCGGCTCGATTGAAGAAACGACAGCCGCCCTCAGCGGGATGGCCGCCATGATCAGGCAAAATGCTGCGAGCGCCAGGGAGACGGACAAACTGATGATTAAAAACACCGGTGAGGTTCTGCGCCGGGCCAATGAGTCCATGGGCCGACTGGCCAAATCCATTGAAGATATTTCGGACGCCAGTGAATCCACCCGCCGCATTATCAAAACGATTGACGAAATTGCCTTTCAGACGAACCTGCTGGCTCTCAATGCCGCAGTGGAGGCTGCGCGGGCCGGAGAAGCGGGGGCCGGGTTCGCCGTGGTCGCCAATGAAGTGCGCGCACTGGCCATTCGGGCCGCCGACGCTGCAAAAGAAACCACCCGGTTGATTGATAACACTATTCAAAACGTCAATCAGGGAAAAGAATATGCCGTAGAAACGAAGGATGCTTTTGGCGAGAATCTGGATCTGTCCAACAGAGCCACAAAACTGGTGTCGGATATCGCCGCCGCATCCAATGAACAAACATCGAGTATTGAACAGATGAATTCCGCCATGGCAGCCATTGATCAGGTCGTTTCGGAGATAGCGGCCAGCGCTCAGGAAACGGCCGGCGCCTCCGAAGAACTCAATGCTCAATCGGCTTCCATGAAAGATATTGCCAATGAGTTGGTGACCATGCTGGGTATGAAAAGCGGACAGATGACTATTCTCTCTGAAACTGAAGCGATGATCACGGAAGATCAAGAGGAATTGACAGCTCTGAATGCGGAAACTCTGAGTCTGACGGCTTCTTCATAGATTCCTCCCCAGCCTGAGCCGAGATCCCCTGCCGCCCCGGCGGCAGGGGATATTTTTTTGTTCTGCCGGCGGATTTCACAAAAACATTTGCTGAGAATCCCCCGCCTCCTTACCCGTCAAAATCAATTTATGTAGTGGCGCTCGATGTGGAATTGGGGTAATGTACGCCCATGCATGAGCTGCCTGTAACCGGGGAAATTTTGAAGATTGTACTGAAGCACGCGGGATTGAATGCCGTTTCCCGCGTGATGACCGTTCACCTCCAGGTCGGGAAATTAAGCGATCTGGAAGATGAGTGGATTCAGCGTTATTTTGATTATCTAAGCAAGGGAACGGTGGCCGAGGGGGCAAAGCTCATAATCGAGCGCATGCCGATCGTCATCCGTTGCCAATCCTGCTCGACGTCATATGAAGCCGAAGCGTCCAAACTGGCCGATCTGGTCTGCCCGCAATGCGGGGGAAAGGATGGCGAGCTTGTTTCCGGCAGGGAGTACCGCATCAAGGACATGGAGGTGCAATAATGGAAGACGTTCGACTGATTGAAGTCAAAGAAGAAATCCTGGCGGACAATATCAAGGTGGCGGCCGGTGTTCGCGAAAGGCTCCGTTATTCTAAAACGATGCTGCTCAATCTGATGTCGTCGCCGGGATCCGGTAAAACCAGCCTGATTCTTCAGACGATTTTCCACCTGAAGAAAAGCATGCAGATCGGAGTGATCGAGGCGGATATTGAATCCACGGTCGACGCCCGGAAGGTTGCCGCAAAGGGCGTTCCCGCCATCCAACTGCGAACCGGGGGATTCTGCCATCTGGACGCCACGATGGTGACGCAGGGGATTGACGCCTTGCCGATTGCCGATCTGGATCTGGTCATTATCGAAAATGTGGGCAATCTGGTCTGCCCCGCGGAATTCGACACGGGCGCCCATAAAAACGTCATGATCCTGAGCGTTCCCGAAGGCGACGACAAGCCGCTCAAGTATCCCCTGATGTTTTCAATCTGCGACGTGCTGCTCGTCAATAAAATCGATTATCTTTCTTTGAGCGATTTTGATATGCAGGCTTTGCGCAAGCGGGTTTCGGCTTTGAATTCCCGCATGGTCATTCTGGAAGTGTCCTGCAAAACAGGCGCAGGAATCGAACACTGGATCGACTGGCTGACTCAGGAAGTAGAGGCCTTCAGGAAGAACGGATAGCCGCCTGGAGGAAAAAGATGTTTTTACAGCAGAATAAGGATGCAGAAAAATGAATTTGGATGACAAGTACAAAATCGCCGCTGATGCGATCAGCAAAGCCGGCGGATCGCCCCTGCCGGTGACGGACACGCTGATCAAACTGTTGAAATTTTTCATCAGGGAAGATGAGGTTGATTTTATCGCCGCCTTTACGGATAAAAAATCACAGACTTTAGAGCAGCTCAAAGAGTCGAGCAAATTGCCGGAAGAAGACATTCTGAAAAAAGTAAAGAACCTGGCCAAAAGGGGCGTCATCTTCAATCAGCCCAATACCAAGGGCATGATGATCTATCGGCTGCTGCCGCTCATCAATGTCGGGACTTTCGAATATTTCTTCATGGGCAAACTGGAGATCAATGATGAGACGCGGGAAATCGCCGCCCTGTTCGATCAACTGTATGCTGAACTGAGGGATCTGGTTCAGGGCAATTACGACGCGCTGGTTCCCCTCCTGCTGCAATCCCCGCCTATTGACAGAACTGTGCCTCTCCTGGACAATAAACCCAAAAATGAGAAAGTAAAAATTCTTATCAATGAAACCGTCGGAGCGCCGGTCGACCGCATCCTGCCCACGCAGTATGTGGAGGAGCTGATCCGGAAATTCGATGAAATTGCGCTGGGCCATTGTTTTTGCCGGCATCATAAGGATGTGATGGGAGATCCCTGCAAGCAGACCCAGGAAAGAGAAAACTGCTTCAGTTTCGGCAAATCGGCCCGGTTTACCTCCGAACAGGGCTTTTCCCGAATGGTCACCCGGGAAGAAGCGCTGCGGGTGCTGAAAAGAGCCGAAGAAGACGGGCTGGTCCATAAAGCCTACCATCCCAATTTCGATACTTCGAAGGAAGAGACCAGCATCTGCAACTGCTGCAAATGCTGCTGCGGCAACTCGATTACCAAGATGATCGCGCCGATTACCAATTCAACCAATTATCTGGCCGTCGTCAATACCGACCTGTGCATCGGATGCGGTACGTGCGTCAAGAAATGCTATACGGGCGCCGCTTACCTCAACGACGATAAAAAGGCTCAAAGAAAGGCCGACCTGTGCATCGGGTGCGGTTTGTGCGCGCACTTCTGTCCGGCCAACGCCATCTCCATGCTCGAAGGAGAAAGAGTCGTCCGGATTCCGCCGCCCCGCCGCGCATGAAGACATATTCTGTATAGTTGACTGTGCCTTCGGGCCATGAGCCCCTGTGCCTCATGGCCCGAAGGAAAGTTGTGGTCTTTCGCGTCCAATTTCAATATGACTGCCCGGGAATATGCTTGCGGAACTCCAAAAGATTTGCAGATAAGAAAGTCATACCCTTAAAATCGGAAAAAACCAACCAAGGTATATTAGTCGTTATGGAGGAGTAAAATGAAAACTCGATTTATCGTTGTACTAATTGCTGTATTGTTGATCTCAGGCTGTGGCTCTATTTACAAATGTGTCCCGGACAAAACCATAGCAAATAATTCACACTTTGACGCAACGATAGTGTCCGATCATTGCGCCATCTATTTAACTGTTAAAAATAAATCAAGTAAGAATATTGAAATAGATTGGAATAAAACGCTATTCATCGATCCTTCAGGTGGAACCAACGGTTTATTTACATTCGGTACTGAACACTATTATGAAGATAAAGACTTTAAATATCCGGCGACCTTGATTTTCCCTGGAACCGCGATCGAGCGAACATTATACCCCGTAGCACATCGTTATTTTGTCCGTTCCGGCTGGAAGTGGAATAAGCTAGACCTTGGCACAAACGGCATATTTCTCACTACCTTGATAGACGGAAAAGAAGTGTCTGAAAAAATGACGTTTGAATTTGTAAGTGAGAAAAGAACATTGTTTTAAAAATTCCATAACATGTCCATCCAGCGGATCGGTGGGCTCTGCCCGCCTCCCGCTGACGTCTACGTTCGCCATGAATAAAACCATAAGAGGATAAGATGGATTTGGTTGAGCAGTATTTTAAAAGAAGTAAAGAAATTATCGGAGATCGTACGCAAGATGAAATAAGATATGACAATGAAGTATTACGATGGCTCCGTAAAGGGAAAAATATAAGGAAATCCATTTTGAAGGCAAATGAAAAATATCCTAATGAGGCTCTTCAAGCAGGCCAATATACACTGGATGATGTTGCCGAACATTATGACTACTTAATGAAGCATGAAGAAATCATAAAAAGATTTGCAAAATAATGAAACGCCTGCGGCAAACAAATCGAGACCTTTGAAAAATACATTATTCTGTCATTCCCGCGCAGGCGGGAATCTAGAAACAATTGAAAAAACTGGATTCCCGCCTGCGCGGGAATGACCATACAACGATGCGGTGTAACCTGATATCCAGTTTATGCCTTAGTGAGCCCCGATATCAACCCAGCCGTTGATCCCCATGGCGAAATTCTGCATATAAAAGGAGCCGAGTGTGCCCTTCGACGTGCTGTTCAAAGTTTTGACCTTGTCGAGAACGATATCCGTTTTCAATGAGTTCATGCCGATAAACAGCCGTCCATTGGCGGCGCTGGGAGAAATGCTCGCGTCTCCGGTTCCCAGCGCGATTCGCACAAAGCTGGAGCTCATCGCCGGAGTAGTGGCGACTGTCGCGGTTGCCACGTTAATGGAGACCGGACCTGTTATTTTCAAGCCGTCAATCGCAAAATCCCTGAAACCCACATAGCCGGCTGTGGTTGCGCCGCCGGCTCCGTCGGTATTGCCCCAGGATAAGGCGTCCAGCGTGAATAAAGGAAAATTGAGATCCAGGTCAAAGACGGCGCCCTGGGTTGAAGGCGTGGGGGTATGGATGGCTACGCCGCCGTTAATGATCGTTTTGAATCCTCCCAGATAAACGGAGCCGAGAACCTGGTTTAAATTGTCCTTTCTGTCGCCCAGCGCCACATCGGCGTCCAGGGAATCCATGCTGATATTCATCTCGGTCAATCCGATGTTGACCAGGGCTGTTCCAACCGGGAGAGGATTGATGCCGGTGTCACCGGCTTGGACCTTCTTCATTTCAATCGTTGCCCCGCCCGCAATATTCAAGTTACTGATGGCCAGGTTTTTCAAGCCTACACCCCCCATATTGGGCGAGCCGGAAAAACCGTCGGCGTCGCCCCAGGAGAGCGTATCCAGCGTCAAACTGGGAATTGCCACATCAAGATCAATCCCCGTCAGGTCCTGGCCTTCTTTGGTGTAAAGATTCAGATAACCGTCTAAATTCATGTTCAGGTTTTTCATGTAGAGGGAGCCGAGAACGGATGTGTTGCCGGAAAAATCCTTTTTATCGCCGACGGCCACGGTGGTATCCAGAGTGCCCACACCGACGGCCAGATCGGCCATTGCAATATGGTTATATTGGGTGCCGACAGGCATGTTACCCATGTTTTGACCGGTTCCGACGGTATCGGCCCTGATGCCGAGAGAACCATATGCCGTCACACCGGTAAGAGCCGTGTCTCTTAAGCCGGCGTAACCGGCTGTGGTTGTGCCGCCGATGCCGTCCGCATCCCCCCATGACAGGGTATTGATGCCAATCCGGTCCAGAGTCACATCGACGTTGACGCCAACGCCATCCTGGCTGTTTACAATGTACATGGTCACAAAGCTGTTTTCATGAAACTTCATGTCCATGGAGCTGACGTAGAGGGAACCGAGAATCTGGGGCTGCGGGTCGTTTTCAAGAGTCGACGTTACAAGAATATCCTGGGAGTCCAGGGACCCTGCCACTGAACCCAGCCCCAGCCGGACATAGTTTGCGCCGGCAGGGCCATACTGACCGCTGGACGTTCCGCTTTCAATCGTCAATCCGGGAAGTAAAATTGAAAGCATCGTGAAGTTCTGCGGCTGGAGATTGTTTTCATTGGCCAGATCAAGGATGGTTCTCAGGAAGAGCCCCGATGTAACGCCCGGCAGAGAAGTGACGGCGCCGGAGGCATTGCCGCCGGCAGCCGGCGGGTTGGCTTCCAGAAAAGCGTGTAATTTGTCCAGCCATACGCGATCGTCATCCAATGTCTCGGTGCAATCGAAGAGAGCGTCCGCAGGGCATGGAATTTCCTCTCCCGTGGCTGAAAAGCACCGGTTCGCGTAAAGTTCTCCAATCACCGAAGCCTTCACTCTGGAAAGTTCGCAGTTGTTGACTTTTTTGAATTCCGGGAAAGCCGGCGTAATGAAAATAAAACAAAGTATGGCAGCGCTTAAGAGGGAACAAATCAGGAGGTGTTTTGGGATCTGCATTCTACTTCCCCATCCGCATCGAATCCTTTTCCAAGTCAATGTTTTAGTGGAGATCATCGACGTGGTTGCGGCTTTGTCTGTCCGGTAAAGTTTACCTTTCGTCAATCCATTTGAATCCCCCGAATATCGTGGTCACAGGAGGCTAAAAACCGGTGGAGAAAAATTTGTACTAAATTACAGGAGACAGGCGTCTTTGTAAATACTACTTTAGCATGATTTCACAGGCGACCCCGCAGATGCATTTCCATATGAAAATAGTTTGAGGTATGATTGCCGATAAGTTAAAGTGACATAAGAGAGTTCGAGTGTTTCTATAATTGCCCGGTGTATTCGTATTTAATTGGGGAAACCCGGTAAATATTAAACATAAGGAGGATGATTGATGAAGCCGATAGGACCGATGATGTGGGAACATCGTCTGATTGAAAAGATGCTGGCTTCGATGATGCGGCATGTGGATCAGATTGAAAAAACACGGAAAGTGAACCCGCTGGTCATTGATATGGCCGTGGATTTTATCCGCACTTATGCCGACCGCACGCATCACGGCAAGGAAGAAGAAATTTTCTTTCGCGACCTGGAAAAGAAGAACATTGCCCCGGAGTTGAAAGTGATCATGCAGGAATTGCTGGACGATCATGCCTGGGCCAGAAAGAAGACGGCATCGCTCGTCGACGCGAAAGAAAAATATCTTGCGGGCGATTCGTCAAAACTGGCGGACATCGTTACCATCGCACGCGACGTGGGAAGTTTCTATCCCCGCCATATCGAAAAAGAAGACAAGCACTTCTTTTATCCCTGCCAGGATTATTTCACCAAAGAAGAGCAGGAAAAGATGCTGGCCGAGTTCTGGGAATTCGATCGCAAAATGATTCACGAAAAGTACAACAAAGTGTGCGATGAATACGGCAGTATCAAACTCTGACGGCTAATACCGCCAGTTCCAGAAGCCCAGGGCCAGGATATTCATGACGGCCGGCACGGCGTAGATGATGCCGATGGTCGTCAGTTTTGCCTTCAGGGTTTTGAAACCGATGACTAAAGCGGCGTAGAAGAAGAATTGGAAGTAGCCGAAAATCAGGATCAGCCAGACGCCCTCAAACGACAAACGCCAGTATTGATATTCCCAGACCAGGTGCCCGCCGATATTCAGGATGCATTCGATAAATACGCAGAAGATGGTGTATCCGATGGCCCAGAACCATTTTTCGGGGAGGCCGAGGATTTTCTCTTTTTTGCTCTCCGACAGCGTATGGTAATAAACGATGCCCAGGATCAGGAACATGAACATGATTTCGATGTTCCAGCCCACCAGTGTCCGAAGCGCCGTGGGGCCGGGCGTTGTCCAGACGGCCGAGCGTTGTGTCAGGTGCATCACCCACCCGTTCCAGGTTTCATTGAAAAAATCGGCTCCGAAGACGGTCAGACCGGCCAGCAAGGCGTTCCAGTCTTTCGTTTTCCGCGCTTCTTTGATTTCGCGGGTGTAGATATAAAAGACGACCGCCATCAGAGGAATCACGTACCATTGCAAAGTGGTCAGATCACGTAAACCGATTAATGCCTGTTGGGTTGCGGGTGTCATAAGGCCTCCTGAATTTACTCTGAAATAGTGAATTACTTTGCATTATTTCCGTGGCTTGCGCAATACGCCGAAAGAAGCATATTTTCGTGTTGCATTTTGTCGGATGGGCCGGGCCATCCATCGGAAGTGAATCATTTTGCCATGCGCTGCCGGATCAGTTTTTTGACGAAAACTTCTTCGCGTTCCATTTCTTCAATCCGGTCGGTGATATATTTTTTGGCTTCCTCGTGCTGGGGGATGAAAATCTTTTCCAGGGCGTTGACGCGACGCTGCACCTTTTTCAATTCCCTCGACAGCAGGATGATCGATTTGGTCATGGTTGCGTATTGGGCGAGGATGGAAAGCGCCTTGCGTGATTTTTCCCGCGCTTCGTCGTACGGGGCGGACGTCTGCGTCAGCGTGACCGGCGCGCGGGGGCTCTTCAGATCGATCCGGAGATTTAAAAGCTTCAGCCCCATCAGTTTCGTGACGTCCATGTGCAGGTAATAACTTCTGGGCTCAAGTGAGCTCTGGACGGTCACCGCATCGGATCCGATGTCGACGGCCGCGGTGCGATAAGCGGCATAAAGCTCTGCAAGCGCCTGTTGAAATTCCACCTCGATGGTTTTGACGGCCCCGATCTTGCGGACGATTTCCAGCGCCAGAATTTCGCGCTTCTGGTTGAGCAGGTCGTAGCCTTCGTATGCGAAGGAAAGGTCTTCCTTCAGCTTGCGCAGCGACGATTTGGTCGGCGGAAGTTCTATCTTGGGCATGTTATGTTCTCCTGTGAAAATCGCAGGAAACTTTCGCGACGGTTCCCTGCAGACATCATGTGCTTCCTGTCTCCGGCATATAATAGCGCGAGATGTCTTCGCGGTTGATCCGGTAGAGCTCGTCTCTGGGCAAAAGCGACAGCATCCGCCAGCCGATCTCCAGCGTCTGTTCGATGGAGCGGTTTTCTTCGTAGCCCTGGCTTAAGAAAATTTCTTCAAATGAGATTCCGAATTTCAAATAGATTTTATCCAGATCAGAAAGTTCTTCTTCTCCTACGATGGCGGCCAGCGCCCGGATGCGTTTGACTTTGGCGTAAGAGGCAAAAAGCTGGGCGGCGACCTGGCTGTGGTCCTTGCGCGTGCGCCCTTCGCCTATGCCGTCTTTCATCAGCCGGGAAAGGGAAGGCAGTCCCGCAATGGGCGGGTAGATGCCCTTGTTGAAGAGCGCCCGCTCCAAAACGATTTGCCCTTCGGTGATGTAGCCTGTGAGATCCGGCACCGGATGGGAAATGTCGTCGCTGGGCATGGTGAGAATGGGCACCTGTGTGATGGAGCCCCGGCCTCCTTTGAGCCGTCCGGCGCGTTCATACACGGAGGCGAGGTCGCTGTACAGGTAGCCCGGATAGCCTTTGCGCGATGGGATTTCTCCGCGCGAACTGGAGAGCTCCCGGAGCGCCTCGCAGTAATTGGTCATGTCCGTGAGGATGACTAAAACGTGCATGTCTTCTTCAAAGGCGAGGTACTCGGCCAGCGTCAGCGCCGTGCGCGGCGTAATCAGACGCTCGATGGACGGAGAGTCGGCCAGACTCAGAAAGATGGCCGAATGCGTCAGCACGCCGGATTCTTCCAGCGAATCGATGAAAAACCGCGCCACGTCGAACTTAACGCCCATGGCGGCGAAGATGACGGTGAATTCTTCTTCGGCGGTGAGAATCCGGGCCTGCCTGGCGATTTGCGCGGCAATGCGGTTGTGCGGCATGCCGCTGCCGGAGAAGATGGGGAGCTTTTGCCCGCGGATAAGCGTGTTCATGCCGTCAATGGCGGAGATGCCGGTCTGGATGAAGTCGCGCGGATACTCGCGGCTC
Organism: Smithellaceae bacterium; assembly: GCA_963682105.1. Taxonomy (GTDB): domain Bacteria; phylum Desulfobacterota; class Syntrophia; order Syntrophales; family Smithellaceae; genus UBA8904. The sequence goes on along the minus strand of OY821638.1, from coordinate 2,075,540 downwards.
CAGGGGTTGATGGGCAGGCCGTTGACGTTTCTCATCCGGTCGGTAATCACCTGGGGAGCGCTGTCGATGGGGCGGCCCAGACCATCGAACACGCGGCCCAGCATGCCGCGGTCCACCGGGATTTCGAGCGCCCTGCCCACAAATGTCACGCGGGTGCCCTGGACGGAAAGGCCGCTGGTTCCTTCAAAGATCTGGACGACGGCGCGCGCTTCATCCACTTCCAGCGTCTGGCCGATGCGGAGCCCGCCCGATTTGTCGCGAATCTCCACAATGTCGCCGAAGCCGACGCCTTTGACGCCGTCGACAAAAATGAGCGGTCCGGAAATACCGGAGATATTGGTATATTCGATTTCAGAAGACATATTCACACTCCCGCCGCCGTGGCCGCAAGCGTTGATAGTTTCTGTTCCAGTCTTACGAGATAGGCGTCTATTTTTTCGAGTTCCCGGTTGGGAATTTCGGATTTGAGCCGGACGATTTCGGAAACCACATCAAGCGCGGCAATCTCTTTGACGCTTCTTCCGGCCTGCACCTGCTCCATGCCTTTTTTGTACAGAACCAGAAGGCCGCCCAGAAGCTTGAGCTGCTTTTCCGGGCTGCAGAATTTATCCTGGGGATCGAAAGAGTTCTGCTGCAAAAATCCGTTTTTGATCATTTCCGCGCAAAAAAGAATATACTGCTGGGCCGGCGGCAGCGCATCGCTGCCCACCAGTTTCACCACCTGCTCCAGGCGGTGATCCTCCAGCAGTATATTCATCACGTCATTGCGCGTGGACAGCCACCGGGGATCGAGATTCTTCCACCAGTTTTCGATGTCGGGGAGATATTCAGTGTAGCTGTCTATCCAACTGATGGACGGATAGTGGCGCGCGTCCGCCAGTGTTTTGTCCAGCGCCCAGAAGCAGCGTACAAAACGCGATGTGTGCTGTGTGACGGGCTCCGAGAAATCTCCGCCCGGGGGAGAAACCGCGCCGATAATCGTGATGTCGCCGTCGCGGCCCGAGAGCGTTTCCACCAGGCCCGCGCGTTCGTAGAATTCGGCAAGCCGTGTGGCCAGGTAAGGCGGAAAACCCTCCTCGGCGGGCATGTCTCCCAGCCGGCTGGCCAGTTCGCGCAGCGCTTCCGCCCAGCGCGAGGTGGAATCGGCCATGACCGCCACGCTGTAGCCCATGTCGCGGTAATACTCCGCGATAGTCACGCCGGTGTAAATGCTGACTTCACGCGCGGGAACCGGCATGTTGGAGGTGTTGGCGATCATCACTGTCCGTTCGATCAGCGGCCGGCCGTTTCGTTCATCGATGAGTTTGGGGAAGTCGGTGAGCACATCCGTCATTTCATTGCCGCGCTCGCCGCATCCGATGTAAACGATGATGTCCGCGTTGCACCACTTGGCCAGGGCATGCTGCGTCATGGTTTTTCCCGTTCCGAAGCCGCCGGGGATAGTGGCCGTCCCTCCCCGGGCGATGGGGAAAAACGTGTCGATGACACGCTGGCCGGTGATGAGCGGCTGGAAGGGTTTCTTGCGGTTTTTATTCGGACGCGGCTTGCGAACCGGCCACCAGGCGGCAAGTTTCCCGTCGTATGTTCCGTTTCCGGTCTCAACGGTATAAATCCTGTCTTCAATCGTGTAATCTCCGGCTTCGGCCATGAAGGCGAGTTTTCCGGAAATGCCTGGCGGAAGCAGCACCCGGTGCATGATCAGGGGGCTTTCCTGAATTTCTCCAAGGATTGCTCCCTCTTTAACGGTCATGCCCGCTTTGGCCTGAGGTTGAAGCGGCCATTTTTTGTTTGTATCCAGAGCGGAGAGTTTGATGCCTTTTTGAATGTAGCTGCCGCAGGCCTCGGAAATGCCGACCAGCGGCCTTTGAATGCCGTCATAAATACTGGCAATGAGCCCCGGTCCTAAAAGCACGGAAAGCGGCCGGCCGTAAGAGAATACTTCGTCATCCGGTTTTAGGCCGGTGTTGTCCTCATAAACCTGAATGATGGCGATCTCGCCTGCAAGCCGGATGACTTCGCCGATCAGCCGGTCGGGCCCGACTTCGGCGATATCGTACATCTTGATTTCCCGAAGCCCCGCAGCCTTGACAATCGGGCCGTTGACGGCAATCACTTTTCCCGTGAGCAGATTTTCCATTCGTCATTCCTTTTTAAGGGGGTGGGGAATTGCCCTGTCGGGCATATTCCCCTTCTTTTGTAAAATCCCCCCGCCCCCCTTTAAAAAAGGGGGTGCATCATAGAGCAAGGGGCTTAAGCCCCTTGTTCTATGTTGTGTGCTTCTTCTCTGTCCGGTCCGACGCGCCGCGTGGATCGGCCCGTGTTGCAATCCCTTGTTCTATGTTGTACGCTCCTTGTCCGCATCTTCCGAATTATCCGCCAGAATCCTTGCGACTTTTCTTCGAATAGCGGCGGACCGGCGGAAATAAATTCTCTCCAGCGTGCCGTTGAAGATGCGTCCGCCTTCTTCATCCAGAATCAGGCATCCGCCCCACCGGATCGACGGGTCCTCTTTGAGGACGAGGCGATCTGTTTTCAGAGTCAATCGGATGTCATCTTCCAGCGCCAGATCGCCTGCGGCCAGGCGCACATCGGCGCGGCCCGGAATATCTTTTACGGCATTTGTGACGGCATCCAGAATAAATTGGGGATATCGCGGATGCTCCCGCAGTCCGGCCATGACCTCATCCACCAAGCGGTGTATAAAGTCCTCCAGGCTTCGCAGCCGGTTCTTCCGGCGCTCCAGGAGAGCTTTGTTCTCCAGCCGGACAATCTCCAGCCGGATTTGTGTATCAGTTTCATCCGTCGTTTGCCTGCGGAAACTGTCAACGGCGGCATGGCACTGAACATCGAGACGGCGGATTTCCTCGGTTTCACTTTCTCCGATGGCTGCAACGGCTTCATCGCATTCACGCTGAATGGAACTCTCCAGGGATGTCTTGTCCATGCTCTATCCTTTTGTAGGGAACGGTTTCAAACCGTTCCCATTCAGGTTAGCCGTATTCAGAGGAACGGTTTCAATAATCTGTAGGTCACGCGACCGTTCCCTACTGTACTCTTTACAATGAGATGCCCAACGCTTCGGAGACATAGCCCATGGCCGAGCGGCGGAAACCTTCCGTGTCGTCCAGGCCCGGGATTTCGATGACGACGGGGCTTGGCAAATTCAAGTTGATCCCGATAATTTGAGCCTCCAGATTGCGCGCCAGCTCATTGGTGATCAGCACAATGCCCGCGTCTTTCTTGCGGACGATCTCTTCAAGCTTTGCCCCGGCCCGGTCACAAGCCGCAACAATGCCTTCAACGCCGGCCAGGCGAAATGCGCTTACCGTCTCCATGTCCCCGAGAATGTAAATCTTTTCCATATTACAGCTTGTTGAGGATCATAATCGCAATAATAAGGCCGTAAATGGCAATTCCTTCCGCCAGGCCCAGGAAAACCAGCGTTCTGCCCATGAGCTCCGGTTTTTCACTGACTGCGCCGATGGCGGCCGAGCCGATCTTAGCGACGGCATAGCCGCTGGCCAGGCACGCAAAGCCAACGGCAAGTCCCGCGCCGATATAAGCCAGCCCGACTGCGTCCGTCATTCCTTTGCCCGGTCCTGCTTCAGCCGCCAAAGCGGTGGCCGGCGTCAGACACCACAGGGCGCAATAAATGAAGGCCGCTATCAGGAATGCCGACAATTTCTCCTTCGTCATTTCACACCTCCGATGTTTTTGCCTTTAAGGTAAACGGGGCAAAGACCACCCCGTCTCCTTTGAAAAATTTGCTGAAAAACTCATAGTACTCCAGACGCAGAGACTGAATGCCGCAAATCAGACCTTCAAAACCGATGATGAAAATGTTGCCGCAGATAATAATGATCACCGCGCCAGCGGATTTCAGGGACGGATCGGCCATGCCCGCCAGCGTATAGGTCACAATGCTCAAGCCCGCATGGGACAGCGCAAACGCGCCCACGCGGATAAAGGAAAGAGTGTTGGCAAAAAGGCTTAAGCCGATTTCCACAACTTCCATGACGGTCTCAATGACATATTCGAGAAGGCCGTGCGGTTTTGCCTTTGAAAAAAACAAAACGCCCGGCAACAAGCGAAGCGCAAAAACGGCCAGTGGAAGAAAGATAAAAACGCCGATGCTCCAGGATTCCGGAAGACGGCCGCTTCTGAGATAATTCACGGCGAAATAGATAAGGGCGATATAAAGAATCAGGATGGCCAGCCCCCTTTTTTCCAGAAGCGCTTCGAAATAATCCGCATTGATGAGGCAGTTGATGATGTTGAGGCAAAGACCGAGAATAATAAACACCGCGCCCATCAGAATGGTGACGAAAAATAATTTCATAATCTGAGCGGTGGGGTGGAACCATAAAGCGGGCAGAAGGTGTTCGCTGGAAAAAACGCTGCCGTAAAGCAGGCCGCAGATCGCCGCCGACCCGCCGCAGGCCAGCAGGATGCCGCCCGCCTGCGCCAGTTCCTCATTGATCTTTTTTCGGCCGATCCTTCTCAAAATCAGGCCGCACAGCATCAAAACCAGCCCCTGGCCGAGATCGCCGAACATGAGCCCGAACATCATCAGATAGGTGACGGCGGTAAGCGGGGTGGGGTCCAGCTCGTTTCCGGAGGGCATGCCCATGGTTTTGACCAGCAGCTCAAAGGGCTTTAGAAGGCGAATATTTCTGAGGCGAACGGGCGCATAAGGGTCTTTTTGCTCATGGATAATAAATTTCCCGCCGCAAATGTTCTGCATGATGTCGAGCAATTTTGACCTTTCACTTGTGTCCATCCACCCGGTGATGAACATCGCCCGCGCGGAGAGGACAGACATCCGCATGGCTTTGAGCAAATCTTCGTAAGCCCGGTAATCAGCATTCAATTGCCGGAGCGCCGGGCCTTTTTCTTCCTTTAACCGGCTGGTATAAGCATCGACCGCATTTCTGCGGCGCTGCAGCTCGCCTGCCCGTTTCTGAAGTGAGGCCGCGGGACGTATGGGAACCTCGTTTGATTTTTCGGTAAAACCTTTTTCTTTGAGGAACTGAAACATATCGGCGGCAAAGGCAGGCAGCGACAGGCCGAAAACAAAATGGCCGGCTCTGGAGATCAGAAACCGCTCGTAGGAAGGCACGATCCAGTCGGCATTTTCCACGGTACCGAACACGGTTCGAATAATTCTGGATTTATGAAGGATCGAGGCGTCAATGCCGAGACGCTCCAGCGCTTCGGCATACTGAATATCGCGGGCCAGCGTCTCTTCTTTCTCCCGAATCCGGCCAATCAATCTCGCCGCATGCTCCAGTTTTTTTCGAATACCGGAAGCTTTTTTTTCATCTTCATCTGCATTTCTCAACCGGACGTCCGGGCTTTCTGTGTCCGGCTCCAACTGCAGAGCGCTGAGCGCATAGGAGGTGGCGGCAATGATTTCTCTGGTCACCGACTCTTCCGATTGCAGTCCGGTATCCGCTCCGGCGTCTTTTTCCGAAAACCGGGTCAGATGGATGAGACCCGCCTTGCCCAGCGCCAGATAGACTTCATGGTAGAAGGCTTTATCGAAAGCGATGGTGATTTTGCGGATGTCCGATTTTCTAAACATATCCGGCCTCACGCTTCACAAACCAGTTGGTTGAGAACTGCATCGGCGGAAAGCCCGAAGCGCCTGCCGTCGAGAATTTTAAACAGATTCCGGATCTGGAAAAATAGCAGCCACAGGTAGCACACCACACAGTAGATGGCGTGAAAATCCCGGTGGAACATCGAAGCAATCCAGGCATAAAAACGCCCTTCCAGATAATGCTCGATTTCGTAAACAGAAGGCTCCCCGCCCGTGTCTTTGCGCAGTTGATCCAGATGCCGTTCGAGCGCTTCTTCTTCAAGGCCGACGCGATACCAGGCCTTTCCGCCGTAAAGCTCATGAATTTCGGACATGAAAGTCCGGATTCTTTCATCCTTGAAGCGGTAATACGCCCGAAGCCGGTTGGACCACAGAAGCGTCATCACGGCGATGCGCTTGAGCATCATATCCCGGAATTCTCCGGCATCCGAACCGGCCAGTAAATCCGCCGAATGGTAAAGATGACGGGCGGTGCAGACATCGAGTTGAATGACCAGTTGCCGGTAGCTCGAAAGCGTTTTGAAGCAGTCATCCGAATAGATCTCCGCCAGCAGCGATTTGACATCCTCCATGCTCATCTTTTTTTCCAGGAGTCCTTTGTTCAGACGGGCGAAGGGGCCGATATTGTACCACTGCTCGACAACCGCGTGTCCCGCCGCCCGGGCGAGAAGCAGCCTTGCGTTGGCCGTTTCGTACTGGCGGAGCTGACCGATAAAAAACGGCGTATATTTTTCATAGGCCCTGGCCACCGTGATCACCGGAGCGATCTGAAGAGAGAAAAGGGTTTCTTTGGCGAGGCGCAGATCCCGGATGCCCGCGACATTGCCGGGCATGGACTCCTGCTCGCGGATCATGAGAGCATAATCCCGGCGCGCAAACAGGCGGCTGCGCATGGCGTAAATGCGGGCGTGAAGATTCGGCTCATCGGCGTAATTACGCATGGTCTTCAGGCCTCAAGTAAAATGTTGAGAATTTCTTCTTTAATCCGGGTCTGCAAGCCCGGATCGGCAAAAAGCCGCTCGCTTCCTTGAAGAAAATCCGCAGTTTCGTTTTGGATCTGCTGCTTTGCGTCGTTTAAGGTTTGGGTTCGTCTGGCGTTTTCCGAAGAAAAAATTCGTTTGCGCTCTTCTTCCTTTTTCGCTTCGCAGATGCGCTTGTGCTCTGCAATGCGGCCGGCCGAGGCCGCTTCGGCCTTTTCAATGACCGCAGCGCATTGCCTTTCAATCTCGACAATCCGGGTGATCAATTCATCCATATCCGCCACCCATTAAATGTCAGTTAAACGATTGTTGAGAGGTTCTTTACGTTACGCGTTGATTTTCCGGGGAAGCGCGCGGGAAGTGAAAAAAGGAGCAGGTATTTCCAAAAGGTTTTTTAATTTGACTATATTATAAGAATTGCAGAAGCATAAGTCAATGAGGATCATTGGGGGGATCATTTCGGACGGGGATTATTCGGCCAGCGCTTTCTGCAGGGCGTCGCCGATTTTTTCCAGCGTGTAGGGTTTGCGGATGTATTCGTTTGCGCCCAGATCCAGCGTTTCTTTAACGCGGTCCGTTTCGCTGTAGCCGCTGACGACGACGGCTTTCTGGCCGGGACAAATCCGGAGAATGCGCCGATATGTTTCCAGCCCGTCAATTCCCGGATCCATCAGCATGTCCAGAACCAGAATGTCGGCTTTGTTGTTTTTCAGATAATTCACGGCGTCAAGGCCGCTTTCCGCCGTGGCCACCCGATACCCGAGCGCTTCGAGCAGGCTTGTGGCGACTTCACGCTGTTCGGGCAGATCGTCGACGACGAGCACCGATTGACCCTTTCCCATCAATGTTTCCAGACACGCCTTTTTCTGGGGCCTGGCCGGCTGTTCGCGCGTGGCCGGCAGATAGAGGGTGAAAACGCTGCCTTTACCCGGCTCGCTATCCACCGTGATATATCCGCGGTGATCCTTGACGGCGCCCCAGACGACGGCGAGCCCCAGCCCCGTTCCGCTGCGGCCCATCACTTTTTTTGTATAGAAAGGTTCGAATATTTTATCTTTGTCCTGCGTGCTGATGCCCTGGCCGTTGTCTTTGACGCTCAAAACAACATAATCGCCTTCCCGGACGTCGGTGTATCCCGATACCGGTTGATGCAGGTAGGCATTCTCGGTGGTGATGGTGACTTCTCCGCTGTCGGCGATGGCTTCGGCGGCGTTGGAGATGAGATTCATAACCGTTTTGGTCAGGTGCACCGGCGATCCCTTGAGATTCAGCAGATCACTCGCCGGTTGTCTTTTGAACGATATCTTTGGATGATAGGAAACCAGGCGCTCAAACTCAGGCGTTATAAAGAACTCGTTGAGGATATTGTTGAGATTGACGACCTGGGCAACCGGAACATTGCGCCGGGCCAGCGTCAGCAGATCCTGAATGATCGCCGTCGCCTTTTCGCTGGACTTCATGATGCTGTGCAAATGCTTTTTGTAGGGATCATCGTCCGGCACTTTGGTTAAAAGCAGTTCGGTATAGCCGACCAGGACGCCCAGCACATTGTTCAGGTCGTGCGCGACACTGCCGGCCAGTGCGCCCAGCGATTCCATCTTTTCCGCCCGGTGAAGGCGTTCCGTCAGTTCTTTTCGTTCTTCCTCGGCCTTCTCACGCTGGGTGATGTCTACAAAGACCATTTGAGCCCCTACCGGGACGCCGTCTTTCTTTAAAATGGTTGTAATCACTTCCACCCGCTGATTTTGTCCGCTTTTGGTTTTGATGGGTATTTCAAAGAGTTTGGGTCTGTCGCCTTCGAGTCTGGCCGTAAATCGCTCCAGCAGTTTTTGCCTGGTTTCATCGTCGAAGGTTTCCAGGCCGAAACCGTATTGCCCGAGAATATCTTCCCGACGCAAGCCCATGGACGTTTCAATTTGCCGGTTGATGTATTGAATTTTGCCGGACAGATCGATGATGCCGACGCCGATGGGGGCGTTGTCGATAAAACTGCGGTATTTTTCTTCGCTTTCCATCAGCGCCTGTTCGATGCCTTTGCGTTCAGCCAGTTCCTTCATCAACTGGGCGTTGACGCGGGAGATCTCTTCGGTTCGTTTTTCAACAAAATCTTCCAGATGCTTGCGGTATTCGGCCAGTTCTTCTTCCGTTTTGAGCCGGTCCGTGACGTCGCGGAGATTCATGACGATCCCGCGGACAGCCGGGTCGGAAAGCAGATTGACGCCGTCGCCTTCCAGGAACCTGAGCGAACCGTTTTTATGCAGAATGCCGAACGAGAATGGAATCTTTACATTGCTGGTCAGCAATGTGTATTCAAATTCCTTCATGGCCTTATCGACTTCTTGCGGACTGACGTGCTTAAAGGCGCTTGTGCCGATGAGTTCTTCGGGTTTATATCCTAAAACCTTTTCCACGGCAGGATTGATGTAGGTAAATTCGGCGTTTTTATTGATGGCAAGGATGATATGGGAAGCATTCTGGATCATCGCCTGAAAGAAAGCTTCGCTGTTCTTCAGGCTTTCGGCCTGGCGCTTTAAGGTGTAGATCGGTTCCGTGGCGGTCTCAAAAACACACTGCTTGCTATTCATTCTGATGACTTTTCCAACATCTTCCCGCAGGCTTTGGGGTTCAATGCGAAAACCGGGCCCGCACAGTTCAGTACGTACGATGCGCATTTCATAGTTCTCTCAGCCGTCAGGCCTACATCGTCATTTTGACCTGAAATCTTTAGTAAATCTGTTTTATAAAAGTTTCAACGGCTTGCAGGCAGTCGTCGGGTGCGGCCTGCAGGATGAAATGAGGGGCGTCAATAGTCTTGACCTGCATATGCGGGATGCGGCAGGTGATATCCTCAAGACGGGAGGAGGGGATGATCCGGTCATTTGCCGCCTGAAGAAACAGGCAGGGGAGTGTCAGTTTTTGAAGATCGCCCGTGACATCGATAGTGTTGATGAGCGCCAGGCGCGAATCCATAATGCGCGCGGGAACCTCTGCGTGAACTTTCTTCCACAGCGGCTTGAGGGTTTCGATGAGAGAATCCGGACCGATGACAAACTTGAAAAAAGAACGGGGCATGTTCGGACGGATGGCAAGCGGCAGACGTAAAAAACGGACGATGCGCCACAGGACCGGATGGGGAGAGCGGACAAATGTGGCGCAAAGCACCAGAGCTTTGGGAGTGACCCGGCCGGAGGCAATCATGCGGATGGCGACCGGGCCGGAAAAGGATTCGGCGATGATGACGGGAGAAGATTCCCGGGGGATCTGCCCTGCCGCGCAGGCAACGGTTTGTTCAAAAGACAGGGGCCGGTCCGAAGGATACCGGACAACCGTAACGCCGGCGTCGGCTGCGATCAGCGGCAGCAAAGGCTCAAAGGATTTTCCCGTGCCGTCGAGTCCCGGCATCAGGACGATATGCTCTTTACTCAAGTAACCCATCCGTTACACATCCTGCAATTGTGATCGGGGCTTTCCGTACCACTGTTTGCCTCCCAATGGAGAAAATATTTGCTCAGGTCCGAAAAAAACCGCAAAAATTTTGGTTGACTTTTAAAAAACGTTTGAATTTATTGGATAAAAGTGTATAGTAATAATCAGTCCTGAGGTTAGCAACAAGCATGCCTGCCGCGGGCTGACAGGCAATGCCGGAGTGGGCGCCGGACGTTGATGAACAGTTGACAGGTCATGGAATAGCGGGGAGAAAAAGAGTGCCGGTTGAAATAGCGCCAGAAAAAATTCCAGTGGTTTTATTGTACAATGTCGATCCGGACTGGACACCGGCGGAAAAAGAAGAAGTCATCACCTATTCCACTCAACTTGGCCATGCCTTGATCGAGGCAGGTTACCCCACGGTGTTCGTTCCTGTCGCCGACGATGACATTGCCAGCCATCTGCATGCCTTTGATCCCTCCGAATACATCATTTTCAACTGGTGTGAAGCCCTGCCCGGCATTGAACACAGCGAGTGGCTCGTAGCCAAGCGCCTTGAGATGTTAGGCTTTACGTTTACCGGCGCGGATTCTGAAGCGCTGGCGCTGGCTCAGGATAAATTCCGCGTCAAGGCGCTGCTCGACTCGGCCGGTATTCCGACGCCTGCCTGGCATATCTATTCCGAAGGCGAAGCAATCGCCTGGACACAGTTCCCCGCCATTGTGAAACCGATGAACGAGCATTGCTCGGCCGGCATCACCCGCGATTCGGTGGCGCTCAGTCTGGAAGAGCTGACCGCGCGCGTTCCGTTTGTATGGGAAAACTATGCTCAGCCGGCGATTGTGGAAGATTTCATAGACGGCCGCGAATTTCATGTTTCCGTCTGGGGCAATGAAACGCTGACCGTCCTGCCGGCCGCGGAAATGGATTTTTCGTTCTTTCAGGATGTCAAAGACCGTCTGTGCACGTTTGATTCCAAGTTCATTCCCGGGTCTGAACATTATCAAAAAATCGAAACGCTGCTGCCCGCTCCGCTTTCCGATGAGGAAAAAAAGGCGCTGGAAAAAGTCTGCTGCGACGCTTACAGGGTTTTAGGCTGCCGGGATTATGCCCGTATGGATGTCCGGCTGCGGGATAATACTTTTTATATTCTCGATGTCAATCCCAACGCGGATATCAGCATTGACGCCAGCATGGCCTGCGCCGCGGAGGCCGCCGGTGTGAATTACGGACAGATGGGGTCTCTGATTGTCCGCATGGCCGCCGGCCGCCACCCGGTTTTCGGCGGTGAATCCGGCATGCAGGGGCAAAGCAAAAAGAATGTAAAAGCGCGGCGGTCGCGCGCCCGGAATGCCTCGTCGATCAAGCCCCGCTGAAATCGATAATTTTTCCTGTAACATTTCCAATCTGCCAGTGTTTCAGCCTGTTTGCCTGCTATTTTCGCCGGAAAAAAATTCCACTTCTGAAACCAAAGATGGTATAAGTACCCATCTTAAGATGCAATTTGAGGGGAGTGAAATGAAAAAGGTTAATAAAGTTCAAAATCTTCTCCAAAAACAGATCGTCATTCTGGATGGAGCCACGGGGACCGAACTGCAAAAAAGAGGTCTGCCTGCCGGCGTGTGCCCGGAAATCTGGTGCCTGGACCATCCCGATGTCTTAAGCGAGGTGCATGCTTCCTATGCCGAAGCCGGCGCTTCCATCGTCTATACCTGCACCTTCGGCGCCAACCGCTTCAAGCTCAAGCAATACGGCGTAAAAAAAGATGTCTATTCGGTGAATGTGGAACTGGCGAAGCTCGCACGAAAAGCCTGTGGTAAAAAGACGCTGGTGGCGGGCGACATCGGCCCGACCGGACTGTTTGTCGAACCGTTCGGCCCGCTGGCTTTTGACGAAGCCGTGGAGGCTTTCCAAGAACAGGCCAGAGGCCTTATTGATGGCGGCTGCGATCTGATCGTCATCGAAACCATGATCGATATTCAGGAGACGCGGGCCGCGCTGCTGGCGGTCAAAGAACTCTCCGATATTTTTACCGTCGTCTCCATGACCTACGAAAAGGACGGCCATACGCTCGGCGGGACGCCCCCGGCCAGCGCGCTCATCACGCTGCAGAGTCTCGGCGCGGACGCGGTGGGCTGCAACTGTTCGGCCGGTCCCGAGCAAATGGTCGACTTCATTGCGGCGATGAAACCTTATGCCACCGTTCCGCTTCTGGCTAAACCCAACGCGGGCATGCCCCGGCTGGAAGGGCTTACAACCGTTTTTGATATGGACGCCAAATCGTTTGCCGCCTCCGGCCGGAATCTGGCGGCGGCGGGCGCAGCATTTCTCGGCGGCTGCTGCGGGACGACGCCTGCGCATATAGAAGCTCTGGCAAAGGCGGTTGGAAAAAGAAAACCGGCGATGCCTCGCAAAAAATCCATCAGTGCGCTGAGTTCGGCGCGCAGTTTTCTGGCGCTCACGGAAAGCGAACCTCTGTATCTGGTCGGTGAGCGGATTAATCCCACCGGCAAAAAGGCGCTCCAGCAGGAACTGACGGAAGGCAAGCTCTCCATTATCCGCCAGATGGCGCAGGAACAGGAAGCCCAGGGCGCTTCGCTTCTGGATGTCAACATCGGCCAGCCCGGCATTGATGAATTACAGACGATCAAAAACGTGATCGGGCTTCTGTCGACGACCAGCCGCCTGCCGCTGGTGATCGACTCCTCGCGCGTGGAGACGATTGAGGCGGCGCTGCGGCTTTATCCGGGACGCATGCTGATCAATTCGATCTCCGGCGAAAAGGAAAAAATGGCCAGGCTGCTTCCCGTTGCGGCCAAATACGGCGCGATGTTCATTTTGCTGCCGCTCACGGACGGCGAAATTCCGGCAACGGCTAAAAAGCGTCAGGCCGTTATTGAAGCCATTTACCGCAAAGCGCAGAAATTCGGCTTTACCAAAGATGATTTTGTCATCGACGGCCTGACCATGGCGGTGGCCTCCGATGCCAGCGCCGGCCTGGAGACGCTTTCGACGCTCGCCTGGTGCAAAAAGACATTCAAGGCCAAAACCATTCTGGGGCTCTCCAATGTGTCGTTCGGCATGCCGGGACGCCCCTGGCTCAACGCCGCGTTTCTGGCCATGGCGCAGTACTGCGGCCTCACGATGGCGATTGCCAATCCGGCGAGCTTGGAGTTCATGAATGTGAAAAAGGCGGGCGATGCGCTGACTGCGCGCGAGAAGGCATCGACGCATTTCATTAACCATTTTGCGCAGGCAACGCCTGCCGCGCCGGGCCAGTCCGGTCTGGGGAAAGCAGTTCCGTCGACGCCGGAAGAGAAAGTAGCGGCGGCCATCCTCGACGGCGACCGCGATCGCATTATCGCGCTTCTCGACGAAGCGCTGCAGGCCGGCAAGTCCGCCTCGCAGTTGGTGGATGAGTTCATGATACCGGCCATTGTGAAAGTCGGCGATCTGTACGAAAAGAAAATTTATTTTCTGCCGCAGCTCATGGCGGCGGCGGAAACGATGAAAAAAGGGCTGACGCATCTGGATCCGCATCTGAAAAAGACGGCGGCCGAAGATAAGGGCAAAGTGCTTCTGGCGACGGTGCGGGGCGACATTCATGACATCGGCAAGAATATTGTCGCGCTGCTTTTGAAAAATTACGGCTATTGTGTTATTGACCTCGGCAAAGACGTATCCGACCAGGCGATTATCGATGCCGCACGCAAAGAAAAGCCTGATGTCATTGGGCTTTCAGCGCTCATGACCACCACGATGGTCAATATGAAGGACATCATCAATCTGGCGCGCGCCCAGGGGATCAAGACGGATTTTCTCGTGGGCGGCGCGGTGGTAACCGGCGATTATGCCCGGTCCATCGGCGCTCATTTTGCCAAAGACGGCGTCGAGGCGGTGAAAGTGGTTGGGACGATTATTAATAAATAATGATACGGGGAGGAAACAGTTATGTCGATGGATAGAAGTATTGCCAGAGAACGCCTTGGAGAAATTATTCTGCAACGTTCCTTTAAGTATAGCGACAACCCGCCGTTTACGCTGGCGTCGGGCCGGAAGAGCAATTATTATTTCAACTGCAAGCCGACCACGCTGGACCCGGAGGGCATGAATCTGATCGGCGAGATTCTTTTTGACATGATTTCGGATGCGAATATTACGGCCGCCGGCGGTCTGACCCTGGGCGCCGATCCGATTGCCAACTCGCTTGCCGTCATTTCGTTTCAGAAGGGCAAGCCGGTCAAATCATTTATTGTCCGCAAGGATGTTAAAGACCACGGGACCAAAAGCTCCGTTGAAGGCAATGTCACGGCGGGTGAAAGAGTGGTCATTATCGACGATGTGATCACCACCGGCGGTTCGACGATTACCGCCATTGAGCAGGCCCGCAAGGCCGGTCTGGTGATTGACCGTGTCATCACGCTGATCGACCGCGAAGAAGGCGGCAGGGAAAACATTCTGGCGCATGTTGAAAATGTTCAGTCCGTTTTTACCCGCACCGAGATCATGAACTTACGGGCGGAACTTGCGGCGGGGAATAATGGGTAAGAGAATTTTAGCCGCGTCGGGGAAACTGGCTACCGTGCTGTTTGGCATGTTGGTCTTTTGCCAGTGCGGCGTTGCCGCCGTTATTCCCGTCACCAAATTCCGTTCCGCCGAATTGCCGGGCGGCGCTCCGGCCGGCTGGGCGCTGGAGACCAAGACGGGAAAGCCGATGCTCCGCGTTGAAAAAGAGGGGACCAATTATTATCTGCGCATGATCTCGCGCGGTGAGTCGTCATTCGGCGTGCGCACGGCGGCTCACGTCAACGTCAGGGACTATCCGATTCTCACCTGGCGGTGGAAAGTGGACAAAATGCCCGCGGGCGGCGACGTGCGCAAGTCGTCGATGGACGATCAGGCCCTGCAGGTTTACGTGGCTTTTAAAGAGACGGGGTTTCCCGCCGTGCTCAATACGCCGATTGTCGGCTATATCTGGGACAATGAAGCGCCGAAAGGCTGGAGCGGCCGCAGTTCTCAGATCGGCGGCGACAAGATGCGCTACATCGTTTTGAGAAACAAAACGGACAAAACAGGCCAGTGGTACACGGAGCGCCGCAACCTGTACGAAGACTATAAAAAGCTTTTCAGCGACATCAACGGCGGCGAGCCGCTGGGTGTTACCACCGGTTTGCAGTTGCACATCAATTCACAGCACACAAGGACCTCCGCCGAAAGCATGATCGGCGATATTTACTTCAGCAGCGAAACCGTCGATATCGCGGCGACGGAAGCCGCCAAAGAAAAAATTGTCGCCCGAACGCCCGTGATTTCCGCTCCCAGGCCGAAGTCTGCGTCCAAATCCACGCCGTTGACCGTCAACGGTATTGATTTCAATAAACCCGGCTGCCTGAATATGACGATTGAATTCGACATGAATTCCGCACAGGTGGCGGATGTTCTGCAAAACAAGATGCAGGCCATCATGGAGTATCTGGTGAAGTATCCCAAAGAGCCTCTGGTTATCACCGGCCATTCGGACAGCATCGGTTCGCGCGCGTATAATATCGAGTTGTCGAAAAGACGCGCCGAAAGCGTCAAGAAATTTCTGGTTGATGAATACAAGATCGACGCCGAGCGCCTGATTGTGAAAGGCGTCGGGTCTTCCCAGCCGATAGCCGACAACTCGACGCCCGAAGGCCAGGCGCATAACCGCCGGGTGACGATTCAGAATTGTCCGCATTAATTATTTAAGGAATGATTATGACAAAACAAGAAACATGTCCTCGTCCGGTTTTCAAACAGGGGGATGTCGTCCGCGGGTTTAAAGTGCTGCGCGTGCAGCCCATTGAAGCCATGCGCCTCACCGCTTATGAGATCGAACATTTGCCAACCGGCGCGAAGGTGCTGCATCTGCATGCCTTTGAGCGCGAGAATCTCTACGCCGTCGGATTTCGAACGCCGCCTGCGGATTCCACGGGACTGCCGCACATTCTGGAACATTCGGTGCTGGCCGGTTCGGAAAAATATCCGCTTAAAGACGCGTTCAAAGAATTGATCCGTTCCACCATGCAGACCTTCATCAACGCCTTCACTTATCCGGACAAAACCGTGTATCCGGTGGCCAGCCAGATCAAAGCTGATTTTTTCAATCTGGCCCGCGTCTATACGGATCTGGTTCTGCATCCGAGAATGCTCAAAGAGACCTTTCTGCAGGAAGGCCACCATCTGGAATTTGTTCGGCCCGGCGACATCGAAAGTGATCTGACTGTTTCCGGCATTGTGTTCAACGAAATGAAAGGGGCGTATTCGTCGCCCGATTCCCTGATGTACAAGGACATTCAGGAAAATCTCTATCCCGACACCGTCTACGCGCTGGATTCCGGCGGCGATCCGGAGGTGATTCCGTCTCTGACCTATGAACAGTTTTGCGATTTCCATCGTAAATATTATTCGCCCACCAATGCCCGCTTCTTTATGTACGGCGATATTTCCACCGCCGAGCATCTGGAATTTCTCGAAGAAATGCTGGCGGGATTTGACCGCGTGGAGGTGGATTCTTCTATCGCAAGCCAGACGCCGTTTACCGCGCCGCGGCGAATCGACGGAACCTATCCCGTGGACAAAGACGAACCGCTCGCAGGCAAAACGATGGTGAACCTGGCCTGGATGCTGGCGGAAAACAAAGATTTCGATACGGCGCTGGGGCTGGAAATTCTCTCCGGCCTGCTGGTGGGAAGCGCCGCCAGCCCTCTGCGCAAAGCGCTGATCGATTCAGGGCTCGGGGAAGATATGTCGCCGGTGTCCGGCATCGAATCCGATCTCAAACAGCTTTTGTTTTGCGCGGGCCTGCGCAATACGCAAAGCGCCGATGTGGCGAAAATCGAAAAACTCATCCTCGATACGCTTCAGGAGATTGTGGTCACAGGCTTTGACCGCGAATTGATTGAAGGCATCCTCCATCAGGTGGAATTTCACGGAAAAGAAATCAATCGCGGTTCTTATCCTTACGGCATATCGCTCATGGGCAACGTGTTTCAAACCTGGCTGTATGACGGCGATCCGCTCGTCGGTCTGGACTTTGACCGCGTTATTTCCGACATCCGCAAGCGCTGGACGGATGATCCTGCTTATTTCCAGAAGATGACGCAAAAATGGCTGGTGGAAAACCCGCACCGGATTCTGGCGGTCATGGAACCTGATCCGGATTTCAGCGATAAAAACGATCGGAAGTGGAAAGATAAAATGGCCGCCATGAAGGCCGGATTTACAAAAGAACAACTGCTGGACATCGACCGGCAGGCGGCGCGCCTCAGAGCCTTTCAAACCGAAGCCGATTCACCGGAAAGCGCGGCCAGTCTGCCCAAACTGAAGCTTTCCGAAATTCCGCGCGATATCGAAACGATTCCGACAAGCCATACGACGCTGGGATCGGTTGCCGCTCTGGAACATGATCTGTTCACCAACGGCATTGCTTATGTCGATCTGTCGTTTGATATTGCACATGTGCCGGAAGACATGCAGCTTTACCTGCCCCTCCTGGGAAAAATGATGAGCGGCATGGGCTCGGCGGGGTTGAGTTACGACGAGATGGCCAAACGCATTGCACTTTGCATGGGCGGCTTCGGCTACGATCTGTCCGCCGGCTTTACCGTCCATGCCGACGACACCTGGCAGAAAATGATCATCTCCTTCAAAGCCCTTTACCGTAATCTGCCCGAAGCATTGAACACGGTCTGCGATATACTCTGCGCGGGCGATTTGAACGATGAAGCCCGGATGCGCGATCTGCTGGCCGAACGTAAAAACAATCTGCAATCCTCCATCGTGCCGTCGGGCCATGTATTTGCCAAAAGAGCCGCGGCTGCTGCGCTCACGTTGCCTGCGTATCGGGATGAACAATGGCACGGCCGCACGCAACTGAAGTTTGTGCAGGGCCAGTCCGGACAGTTCAGCGACGCGAAAAAGGTGTTGCGCGACAAACTGGAACAGCTGAAATCGCAGATTTTAAACAAAAGCAATTTAACCGTGAATTTGACGGCTGACGCAGACGGCTTGAAGCTGATCAAAGACCGCATCGGCTCGCTTCTGGATAAGCTGCCGGCAGGCAAACCCGCTGCAAAATCGGCCTCACCCGCACTGGAGGCGGTCCTGGCGGGGATTGCCGTCCCCACGCAGGTTTCTTATGTGGCCCGCGCCATGAAAGCCCCCGCTTACAGTGATCCTTCCTCGGCTCTTTTGCTGCTGGCGTCCCGTGAGCTGTCCAACAGTTATCTTTACAAGCACATTCGTGTTCAGGGCGGGGCTTATGGCGGCATGTCGTCATTCGACACGAGTATGGGCATTTTTTCATTTCTTTCCTATCGCGATCCGCATATCGTGGAGACGCTGAAAGTCTTTGAAGAGGCGCAGGCCTTTTATTCAAAGGAGGAGCTGCCGGCCGACGACATGGAAAAAGCCGTCATCAGCACACTGAGCGCGCTGGACAAACCGCTGGATCCGGCCGGCCGGGGATTCGTGGCGATGATGCGCCATTTTACCGGGGCAACCGACAGCCTGCGTCAGGCGTTCCGCGATCGGATTTTTGAAGCAACGCCGGCCAGAGTGAAAGACGCACTGGCAAAATATTTTGCCAAGGCCGCATCCGACCGGGCTGTTGCCGTGTATTCCGCACAGGAAAAGCTCGAAGAGGCCAATCAGCAACTGGCGGAGAAGTTGAATCTGGAGAAGTTATCGGACCTGTAGGGAACGGTTTCAAACCGTTCCCTACAGGTTGTTAGACTGAAGACTGAAGGCTGAAGGTTATGAGGGAGGGCGCTTCGCGCCCGTCTGTTGGGCCTTTCGCCTTCGGCCTTCAGTCTTCAGCCTGGAAACTATTGCGGAGCAATGCATGTCCAACAAAAAAGACCATCAAGGAACACTCATCAACTGCTTTTTCTGCAAGCATTTCTACATCACCTATGAGCCCCGTTTTCCTTACGGTTGCCGTTCGATGGGATTTAAATCCGCGCGCATGCCTGCGGCGGATGTTTTTGGAGCTTCCGGCGCGGACTGCACGCTGTTTGATCGCAAGGAAGTTAATGAACAGGACCATCACGACTGACGCCATAGCCTGGCAAGGAGAGCAAAGATCATGAAGATTTCGGATTGGCTGGATTTTCAGCAGGCGCAGGGAATTGACGTCTCGCATATCATTATTCCCGAAGAAAAGCTGCGCGACGAACAACCGGACGAAACGATTTACTTCAAGGAGATTCGCCCCTGCAGCATCCTGTGCACCGGCGATCATCCGTTTGCAACTGTCGAACGTTACGGGCGCTGGTATTTTTCACGCGGGCGCGAAAAAGAAAAAGGCCCGCACACCACAAAACCCCCGTGGTGGTTTATTACAAAAGATCGGGACCTTGCCGTCAAAGAGGCAAAGGCGCATATTGAGGAATCGTTAAAAAAGGAAGGGAGGTAAATCATGAAACATGTAAAACGGATTATCATCTTGTTTATACTGGCGGTCGTCGCTGTAATCTGGCTTGGAAATGTGGCTGCGGAGTCGTCATCCTCCATCGAACAGACTTTCCAGAAAGCCAAACAGAATTATCTGGACAAGAATATGGAGGCGGCATCCACTCAGATTCAGAAAGGTGCAGCCTACATGAAAGAGCAGTCGGAGAAAGCCTCCGATTCCGGAAAAGCGGCGCTTGCGGCCTCGTCCAGGGAACTGGAAGAGCTGGCCGGCGACGTCAAAAAGGGCAGCGTGAAGTCGGTTAAAAAAATGGAAGATGCCTTTGCGCGCGCCTACCTGGCTCTGGCAAAAGACGCGCATACCCAGTCCGCCAAATCCTGGGCTGAAAAGCAGGGGCAGAAAGCCGGCGAAGGCCTGGAAAAAGCCAGCGGTTATCTGGAGCGAAGTTTTGCCTGGGCGGGCCAGAAAGTTGAACAAGGCACCCGGAATGTCATGCAGAAGTCCAAAGACCTTTCAGGGAAACTGAAGGAAAAAGGCCGCGCGGTGGCTGAAGATGTCGGAAAGAACCTGAAGGAAACCGGAAACGAAATCGAAAAATTCGGCAAGAAAATTTCCCCGAAGTAGACCTCTCGATGCATCCATCGTAATGAATCATTCATGTGGAAGCGGAAATCCGGAAAAATAAAACCGGTTTTCCGCTTTCTGCATAACGACATAATCATGATCAGCATTTAATCTGACACACGCCGAAACCGGCCCACTCGCTGACCGGGTTTTCAGATATGACGACGAAGCCGGGCATATAACCGTCCGTGCTGTAGGAAATGATGATATCGCCCGTCAGATCATACAGCTCCGGACTGATGATAAAGATGACGTCTTCGATGTCTTCCTTCATATCGGTATCCTTCGGATCGTCGATCATCAATCCCAGAGACGCATCGCAGCAGCCGGTCGATTGAAGCTGGATGCGGATTCCTCCCGATATCCCTTTTTGAACTAAAAACAGCCCGATAGCATCCAGGGCATGCGGCGTGATGGTGATCATGGCAGACACTCCTCTTGATTTGATTTATCGATCTGTCAGGTTGCTTTCGTTTCCTGATTTATTTTTCTTGTTTTTTTCACAATTGCTTCATTCTGCATTCACAAAGCTTCTGTAAAGCTTCGGTTAAATCAATAAAACAGGAGGCTGAAATATGCAAGATACGAACATCATCAAAAAAGTTGGCAATTCCGTCATTACAAAAATAATCATTATTGGAATACTGGTTGCGGTACTTCTGATTCCGATTGAAATGATCAAGGGAATAATATCGGAACGGACTCTCATCAAACAGACCGCCATCGCGGAGGTGAGCAGTAAATGGGGCGGTGAACAATCGATAGCCGGTCCTTTCCTGTCTGTTCCTTACCGAACCTATTCATTAAACGACAAAGGGATCCGGATTGGTCATATTCAATATGCGCATTTTCTTCCGGAAGAGCTGAGCGTCCGGGGCTTGATCCAACCGGATGTCCGATACCGGGGGCTTTATGAAGTCATTTTGTACAGCGGTGAATTGCAGTTGAAGGCTACTTTCCAAAAAGTTCGATTTCATGAATTGGGTATTGAAGACAGAGATGTCCTCTGGGATCAGGCGTCTGTATCTGTGGGGATTTCGGATTTAAAAGGGTTAAAAAATAATAATACGGTGACATGGAATCGGAATAATTATTCCCTGAATCCAGGCATAGAATCGCCCGCGTTTATGGATTCAGGCGTCAGTACACGTGTACCGGTGTCCGGTAATCAGGACAAATATTCTTTTAATATGAATTTGAATATCAATGGCAGCGGGCAATTGGTATTTTATCCGCTGGGGAAAGTTACAGAAGTTCAACTGTCTTCGCTTTGGAAAAGCCCAAGTTTTATGGGAGCTTTCCTGCCTGATGAGCGCGTCGTTAATGAGAAAGGGTTTGAGGCAAAATGGAAAATCCTGCATTTAAACAGAAATTATCCCCAGCAATGGATTGGGAAAAATACAAAGATATCTGAATCCGCCTTCGGGACAAAGCTGTTTTATCCCGTTGATGAATACCAGAAATCGATGAGATCTGTTAAATATGCAGTGCTGTTTATTGTCCTGACGTTTATTGCCTTCTTTCTGACGGAAGTCATCAATAAAAACAAGCTTCACCCGATTCAGTACCTGTTGGTCGGATTTGCTGTCTGTATTTTTTACACGCTGCTTATCTCAATTTCGGAGCATGTGAAGTTCTGGATTGCCTATGGAATATCCGCCGCCGCTTCCATCTCCCTGGTAACGCTTTATTCGAAAAGTGTTTTAAAAAGCAAGCGCCAGGCCTTTCTGGTCGGAAGTCTGCTTATATTTCTGTATGCCTTTCTGTATGTCACTCTGCAACTGGAGGACTATGCGCTTTTGATGGGAAGCTCAGGGCTGCTCATTGCGCTGGGGTTGGTGATGTATGTGACCCGGAAAACAGACTGGTATACTTTTGTAAGTGTGAATCCGGACCGGCATAATTCGGGAGAAAACGGGCATGGACAGATTACACATTAAATTGTTTATAATTATAATGGTTTTCATATCTTTGCTGGTAGCAGGTTTTATGGTGCCGTCAAAATTGGTCATTCCCGTTTTGCATGCTACGCGAAACGACTGGAACCATCATACCTTTTGGATGCCGTGGGGGAAATCCCGCGTTCACAAAGGGATTGATATCTTTGCCGGTGAGGGAACTCCGGTAATTTCCTCCTGTCCGGGTGTCGTTCTTTACACAGGCTATCTGTCTCAGGGAGGTAATGTTTTTATAGTGTTGGGGCCGAAGTGGCGATTACACTATTATGCGCATATGAAAACGATGAAAATACGGGCCATTCAATGGGTATCGGCAGGAGAGGAAATCGGCGCCGTTGGAAGCACCGGCAATGCAGCGGGCAAACCGCCTCATTTGCATTATGCTATTGTCAGTCTGATACCCCGTGTCGGCCATTTAGCATTCGATCAACATGGAATGGCAAGGATATTTTATGTAAATCCTCATGAAGAATTGATAAGGCTATAATCCGGAACCCTGTAAAGAACTGCAGAGGGTTAAGGGGAAGGGGCATCGCCTTTTTATAAAACCAAAAGGGTGGTTGATCATTGCTTTTGGGCGATGCCCCCAGGGCGATCAATGTTAGTCATTTGACTAATTTTTTACATAAATGTCAAGAAAATAATACTTTAAATAAATGTTGCTTATTTCCGTTTATAGTGGTTCTGAAAAAAACATTTGCAATGTTGCCGTGCATCATTTGATAAAATTCGCGACAACCTGATGATGAGGAGTGTTCCCTCCATGTCCAACAAAAGCATGCAAAAAGAAAGAAAAGTTCAAATATTAGAAGCTTTGCACAACTGTCTTTTGACCAAACCCTACAAAGATATTTCGACACGCGACATAGCCACCATGGCGAATGTCAACCAGGGGATTCTCTATTATTTTTTCAAAGATAAAGATGATATTCTGATTCAATATATTGATTATGTTCTGGACAGTTATGTAAAGCGCTTTGTGGACTGGCTCGGCCAGATGCCCATCAATAATCAGACGGAGTCCGCTTTACTTGAAGAAGCCAGTGAATTCCTGAGGAGAGAAATATTATTCAACCGTGAAATCTCGATCATTTTTATAGAACTGTGGAGCCTGGCCGGCAGCAATGCCAGGGTCAAGGCCAAGCTTAAATCCGTCTACCGGCAATGGGAGGAGATCATGGCGGCTGTCATGGTTCAATACGGTGTGGAGACGGGCATGGCGCAAAAACTCAGCAGGAGCATTATTTCTTTTGACGTCGGAATTGCCATATGCCTCGTCGTGATGGATAAGGATATCGAGGAACTCCGGGACACCCTGGACTGGTTTAAAAATCAGGTGATCAGCGATATCCGGAAGTTCAGAACCAGCCGTAAAAACCCTCCGAAGGAACGAATAAAAGTTTCCGGAAAACAAACCGTAAAAAAAGGCCGGTCAAAGTAAAGGAAGCGCCGGAGGGGGAACGGACGGCGACGGGTCTAATCTATACGGCTCATGATGTAAAAGGGCGGGGAAATCCCGCCCTTGTTGTTTCGCGTTTTAAACTTCCACCTCCAGCCTCCAGCCTTCAGCCTTCAGCCTCCAGCCTTCAGTCTTCAGTCTTCCGCCTTCAGCCTTCAGCCTCCAGCCTTCAGTCTTCAGTCTTCCGCCTTCAGCCTTCAGCCTTCAGCCTCCAGCCTTCAGTCTTCAGTCTTCCGCCTTCAGCCTTCAGCCTCCAGCCTTCAGTCTTCAGTCTTCCGCCTTCAGCCTTCAGCCTTCAGCCTTCAGTCTTCCGCCTCCAGCCTTCAGCCTTCAGCCTTCAGCCTTCAGTCTTCCGCCTCCAGCCTTCAGCCTTCCGCCTTCCGCCTTCAACACGATTTCACACCGGCCTTTCCACTCCCTTTACAAACTGCGAACGGATGATGCGCGGCAGAATCATATGGTGTTGCGGACAGATGGAGCGGGGGTTTTGATAGGTGCAGTTGGCAAAGCCCACCAGATAATTTCTTAATTCGTGGAAACGGACGACTTCGTCGACAAAGCCCTTTTGGGCGCAGTACAGAGGATTGGACGTTGCTTCGTAATGCCGGACGATTTCGTTCATTTTGTTGATGGTCGGATGAAGCGATATTCCCTCCACCTTATCTTTAATCAGTCTGCGGGCGTATGTTGCCGCCGCCGCCGTTTCTCCGTGCATGACATTGATTTCCGTGGCGGCCGTACCCAGTGTAAAGGCGTTGTTGTTATTGGCGATCGGTCCGCACATGACATAGTATCCCGCCACGCTGCCCCGGCGCAAAACCACCAGCATCATCGGCAGTTGGGAATTTTCAATGGAATAAACCAGGGACTGCCCCAATCCCAGAAGTTCGGCTTTTTCCGCATCGTCGCCCACGTCAAGGCCGCTGGTATCCTGAAACCAGATCACCGGAATCTTATCACGGGAACAGAGGGTGACAAACTCACTCATCTTGATCAGCCCCTGACGGTAGAGTTTGCCGCCGACGCCGTAATAGGATCTCGTGTACTCCGGGTAGCCCAGAAGCGTTTCCTGCCGGTTGCCGATGACCGCCATCAGATAACCGTCGACTTTGACCAGACCGCAATAGACTTCCGGCCCGAATTCCCGGCGAAATTCCAGATGCTCGGAAGAATCAACCAGCCTGGCCAGCGCCTGCTCAAAATCGTAGACGTCATTCTTATTGACCGGAACAATCGAAGCGATTTCCGACGGGGCATATTTGGGTGCGGCGGGCTCGGCCACGCGGAAAAAACGCGGCTTGTAGGCGGGCAGATCATCCATGTAATCCTTGATGGCGTCGAGCACCTGTTTTTCTTCATCAAAGACCGCGCGGAAAAAGCCCGTCACATCATAATGAATTTTTACGGAGCCGGGTGGAACGGATTTGAAATGGCGCGTGGTTTCGATGATCTCTTCGGCCCTCGCTTCATTAAAAGCTCCGGAAGGTGTGATGCCGCTGATAATTCCCACGCCTCCCACGGCCATATTTGCTTTTTTGTGCGCCAGCAGAATGGTGGGACTGATGGACTGATAGCCGCCGCCCGCGGGATTGGTGCCGTAAATGCCGGCGATCACGGGGTTGCCCATAATTTCCAGTTCGGCGTGGCGATAAAAACAGGCGCCCTGTCCTCTTCTTCCGGCGTAGACTTTTTCCTGTTCGGGCAAGTTGACGCCCGAGCAGTTGACCAGCCAGACCAGAGGGACATGAAGAAGCCGGGCCAGGGATGTGACGCGGAGATTGTTCTCCGCCTGCCCGGCAATCCAGGCGCCGGCCATCCATTTGTTGTTGAACCCGATCAGCACGCACCACTTGCCGTTGATGCGCGCCAGCCCGTCCACAACGTTGGTCTGGCCCGATTCATCGTTTCCCGGGTCGAAAATGGAATGCAGCGGACAGAAGGTTCCCGGATCCACCAGGTACTCGATGCGCTGCCAGACGCTCATCTCGCCGCGTTCATTGAGATTGGACAGCGGCACGCCGACATTTTTAATCCGTTCGACTTCCGCATCGATGGTGCGCATGATCTCTTCGATTTTGGCACAATTATCCTGCATGCTTTCAATCTGTTCGGAAGAAAGCGGTTTTCCCAGCGGGTCCATTTTTTCAAAATATTGTTTCATGACTGACTCCTGCAATTAGTCTTCAGGCCCCCCGCCGTCTGCCGGCGGGCGCCGGAGTTGGAAAGTTCCGGAATGGAAAATCCTCATCCCTCCGGACTGCTCAAAGTCCGCAATGAAGGAGATTTCAGTGGAACAGTGGTGAAAGTTTAAGTGATTCGCAGCGGGAATGCAAGCGTCATATCGTATGAGCCCTTCTCAGGCGGCGGAAGCGCACCGCCTGAGAAGGGCCGCCGGAAAATCATGCGCGGTTCGGCGCAAATCCCATTGTGGCGTTGGCGACGATCATCGTATGCATGTTGGAAGTGCCTTCCAGCGTTTCAAACTGCTTGGAGTCGCGCAGGAAGCGGCCGCAGGGATATTCGTCCGAGTAGCCGAAAGAACCGTAAAGCTTCATGCATTCGTTGGCGTCGTGTACGACGACTTTTGCGCCGTAGAGTTTGGACATGGAGGTTTCCATGACGTTGGGCAGCCCCTTGTCTTTGAGCCAGGCGGCTTTGCAAACCAGCGCCGCCAGGGCTTCATGATTGCACTTCATTTCGGCCACCTGCTGCTGAATGAGCTGATATTTGCCGATTTGCTTTCCGAACTGGCAGCGTTCGGTCGCGTATTTGGCCGAAGCCTCCAGAATGGCGCCGGAGAGCCCCAGTGCGCCGGCGGAGCAGCCCAGACGGGTGGAGTTAAGCTGTGTCATGCAGATCTGGAAGCCTTTGTTGAGTTTACCCAGCAGAAGTTTTTTGGGAACCTTGACGTCTTCAAACGAAATTTCCGCCGTATCGGACGCCCACAGGCCGACCTTGTCGGCAATGGGTTTGCGCGTGATGCCGGGCAGCGAATAATCCATAATGAAGCAGCTTACGCCGTTGGCGCCCGCGTCTTTGTCCGTCTTCACATACAGCAGGCCGTGGTTGGTGACGGTGCCGTTGGTGATCCACATTTTATTGCCGTTCACCAGATAGTAATCGCCTTTATCGTCGGCGCGGCATTTCATCGAGGCGACGTCCGAGCCGATATCCGGTTCGGTCATGGCAAAGCTGCCGATGTATTCGCCGCTGACGAATCTGGGGATGTAGTGTTCTTTTTGCTCGTCGGTGCCGAATTTCTGAATGGTCAGCGCCGGACCCCAGCACTGCATGTTGAACGCCATGCGCCAGGCCACATGCACACGGGCAATCTGCTCGATGGCCAGCGATCCTTCCAGAAAGCCCATGCCGTTGCCGCCGTATTTTTCGTCGATGCAGAAACCGAAAAATCCGAGTTCAGCCATTTTCAGAAATATCTCTTTGCGCCAGAAATGGTTTTTTTCGTCATGCTCCACATGGGGCGCCATTTCTTTTTCGGCAAAATTCTTCGCCGTCTCCCGGATCATTTTTTGTTCGTCTGTTAATGCGAAATCCATATTGAAGTCCTCCCCGACTGTTTGTTTGGTTGTCATTGCGAGACGCCGCATCGGCGTCGTGGCAATCTGAACTGCAGGGTGTGCCATTCCTGCCGCGATGCAGGGAACGGTTTTAAACCGTTCCCTGCATTATTTTCGTTCAATGATCATGCAAATCCCCTGTCCGCCGCCGCCGCAGATGGTTTCCAGAGCAAAGCGGGCGTCGCGTCGCGCCATTTCATGAAGCAGCGTGGTGAGGCGCATCGTGCCGGTTGCGCCGATGGGGTGCCCCAGCGATATGCCCGACCCGTTGACGTTGACTTTGGCGTCCATCTGTTCGTCGGAAAGTCCCGCCAGGCGGGAGTCGGCCAGGCACTGCACGGCAAAGGCCTCCTGCACTTCGATCAAATCCATATCGCCGATGGTCTTGCCGATTTTTTTCAACGCTTTCTCAACGGCTGCCGGAACGGCCGGATAGGTGAGCGTCGGATCGGTGGCGGCAACGGCGCAGGACCGGTAGTAAGCCAGGGGCTTGATGCCCAGCTCTTTGGCTTTCTTTTCGGAAGCGAGAATCACCACCGCCGAGCCGTCGTTTTCCGACGAGGAATTTCCCGCCGTGCAGACGCCGTCTTTGTAAACGGGTTTGAGTTTGGCCAGGCGCTCCAGGCTGGAGTCTTTGCGGGGGCCTTCGTCGGTGCTGAAAAAAATCTCCTGACCGCTTTTATCCTTGCCGGTGAGAACCGGAGCGATTTCGCCTGTGAATTTGCCCGCCTCCTGCGCAGCAACCGCGCGCTGATGGGATCTCAGCGCCCAGCGGTCCGCCTCCTCGCGGGTGACGCCTTCTTTTTTGGCGGCTGCTTCCGCCCAGGTCATCATGGAACTGAGTTCGCCGTAACGCCAGATGGGCTGGCTCATGACGCGTCCGCGCTGAATGCGATCGTAAAAAGGAATGCCCCACATGGCCAGCGCCCCGTGGCCGCGCGGCATGAAGCCGTATTTTTCATGATTCTTGCCGCCCAGTCCCCATTTGATGTCGCCGGGGATGTAGAGCTCGCCCTGGCTCATCGATTCCATACCGCCGGCGATGACGATATCGGCGTTGCCGGTTTGAATCTGAAGCGCGCCGTAATAGATGCTCTCCAGTCCGGAGCAGCAGCGCCTGTCGATCATGCCGCCGGGAATGGTGTCCGGCCAGTTGGCATCCAGCACGGCCATGCGCGCGCCGTTGGCGCACTCGCCGTTTTGATACGCGGATGCCATGATGACGTCGTCCACCTGCGCCGGATCAATGCCGGCCTTTTTCACCGCCGCCTGCAGCACCGTGCTGGCCAGACGGTATACGGGCACATCTTTGAGCGCTCCGCCGTAAGCGCCGATGGGTGTCCGGGCGCAACTGATAAATACGACATTTTCCATAGGTTCACCTCTTGCTTAAATTTTATCCTCTTCCCGCAAAGGTTTGTAAGCCGGGTCGTACATTTTCGACCGGATGAAGCCGGTCAGATCTTCCGGCTCCTTCATGGCGGTGAGTTTCCGGTCAAATGCCACTTTAGCTACGGCCGCCGCGATATGAACCGCGACTTCGCGGATGCGCGCCAGAGGAGGGAAAATCCGTCCTATGGCAAAATCATCCGGGGAGACTTGCTCAACCAGGCTTTTGGCCGCTGCGGAAAACATTTCGTCCGTGACGCGGGTGGATTCCGAAGCCACTGCGCCAAGACCTACCGCCGGGAAAATGTAAACATTGTTGGCCTGTCCCGGCACAAACGTCCGGCCGTCGATTTCCACTTTGCCGAAGGGGCTGCCGCTGGCGAAGACGGCGCGCTGGTCCGTGTGACGGTAGGCTTCTTCCGCGGTGCATTCCGCCTGGGATGTCGGGTTGGAAAGGGCAAACACAATCGGACGTTTGTTGAGTCGCGCCATGGCCTGTAAAATTTCGGGGGTGAAGGTGCGGGGCTGTCCCGATGCGCCGATGAGAGCCGTGGGTTTGATCGCCTCGACAACAGAGAGCAGATCCTTATGAAATGGAAAGTCATGGGCAAAACGTTGTTTGTGATGCGCCAGATCGGTGCGGCCGGCGACGACCAGTCCCTTGGAATCGACAAACCAGCAGCGGCTTTGAGCTTCTTTTTCGGAGATTCCCTGCTCGACCATGGCGGATACGACCAAACCCCCGATGCCGATGGCCGCTTCGCCGGCGCCCAAAAACACCAGTCTCTGTTCGCTCAGTTTGCCGCCGATCATGCGCAGCGCCGAATACAGTCCAGCCAGCGTGACGCTGGCCGTTCCCTGAATATCGTCGTTGAAGGTGCAGCATTGGTCGCGGTATTTCTCCAGCAGACGGAAGGCATTCGAGTTGCCGAAGTCTTCGAACTGAATCAGCGCATGAGGGAAGACGTCGATGGCGGCTTTCATGAATTCGTCGATCAGCTCGTCGTATTCATCGCCGCGCAGGCGCGTCTCGGCCAGTCCGATATATCCCGGATCGTTCAAAAGTTCTTTATTGTTGGTTCCCACATCGATCGTGATCGGCAGGCAGGCGGAGGGATCGATGCCCGCGCATGCCGTATAAAGAGACAGCTTGCCGACGGGAATGCCCATGCCGTTTGCGCCTAAATCGCCCAGTCCCAGGATGCGCTCTCCGTCGGTGACGACGATGACCCGGACGTCCCGGGTCGGCCAGTTTAGCAGAACCTCTTTGATATGGCTGCGATCGTATTTGGAAATGAACATGCCGCGGGGGCGCCGGTACACCCGGCTGTATTCCTGGCAGGCCAGGCCGACGGTCGGCGTATAGATGATGGGGCTCAGTTCTTCGAGGTTGTCGATGAGTGCTTTATAAAACAGCCTTTCGTTGCGGTCCTGTAAACCGGTCAGATAAAGGTACTTTTCCAGATTGTTGGGTTTGCGCCGGACGTTATGCATGACGCGCAAAACCTGCAATTCCTGTGTTGTAATGCGCGGCGGCAAAAGTCCCTGTAATCCCAGCTCTTTGCGTTCGGTTGCGGTAAAGGCCGTTCCCTTATTCAGGCCCGGGTTGTGCAGGAGGTCGACGCCGCGCGGCAATTTATTCGTTTCGGATGGATTTTTGTTCATATTCACCTTCTTTATATTTTTTTTGCAGATATACTCCCATGGTTGCGGGGAATAGTATCCATCCTAGCAAATCTTCATCGGTATATGCAAGGCCGCCGACGGCTTTTTTTGCTTCTTCCGTCTCTGTGAGAGAAAGAGCAAATACCATACCAGTGACATGGTAAAATTTTTAAAAGAGTTTTGAATGGAGTTCAAAACGGGGATTTGTTGAGGCCGATGCACGATCGCTTATTCAGCTTCCCGTGAAGGCGGGAATCTGAATAAGCTTGATTATACTGGATTCCCGCCTTCGCGGGAATAACGGAAGTACAGGATTGAAATGGCTGTGCAAGGCTCTCTCGATTGTTGTCTGCGAAATGACGTTTACCAATGCCGGTTGGAATGGTCAGGGTAAAATAGGTCTGCCGCCCGTTTGAAGGTTGCCGGAAATGTATTGATTATATACAGCGCTGATTTAAAACGTATATTAAGTAAACGATCAGGGAGCCCGGCCCTTTCTGTAACAACGGAAGGCATCCGGTTTTAAAGCCGCAGCTCGCTTTGTTTTGTGACGGAAGAGCGATTCCCTGGATCATGATATCAGGATGGAATAACTTATGCATTGAAGTTAAAAAAATGGATTTTATGTAAGCGGTTTTGAAAAGATTGTATGATTTATATACATTTGTTTCAGGAGCAACCGGATTATCAGAAATACGACATCAGCACGGTCAAATACCGGCCGTGCGGTTCGGCGCCGCTGTCGCTGGATATCTGGAAACAGTTCAAGAAGAAATTCTTCGAAAACGTACAGGCAACTTCCTCAGTTACTGAATATTTCAGCGGCGCTAAGTTTTCAAATGCCCCTGTATTAGCCGTCTGAGTTAAACGCCAGGTTCGCCTCAGCCTTTATAATACTGCTGATACTCAGATGACGGTTCTCTGTCTTCATAAAGATAAAGGGTTATTCCGTTGGGATCTTTAATACTAAACCCTCTGTCTCCCCACGGATGGTCTTCAAGAGGGGCCACGACCTTCAAACCCTCATTTACGAACCTTGTATAAATTTCATTCACATTCTCTACTTTGAAATTGTATATAATGCCGTCGCCGCTGCTGAGTTTGTGGTGATCCTGCTGTGGCGACATGAACTGCAAGGATGAATCAGGATTTCCGAATTCAAGATTGATATACCACCCACAATCAAATGTCACCTTTGCATGGAGATGTTTTACGTAAAAATCCCGTGTGCCTTCCACATTGTCCGTTGTGAATGATGCTGAAACATTGCTTATTTTCATGAAGTGACCTTTCTTGCCGCCGAACGACGAATTGAGCCGGAGCGCAGCGATCTGGTGGATTGAATTTGTCCGGTAATCAGTTTTCATTCCTTCATTTGCTTCTTGGCCGATTTCATGAAGCGTCCAAATGCTCTGTCCTTCTTACGTTTGTCCAGGTACGACATCTCGTAGTATTCGGATTCCTTCTTGAGCTTCATGTAGCTGGCATAACGATCTTTATTCAATTCACCGTCTTTTATTGCCGTCCGGACGGCACAGCCGGATTCGTGTTCATGGCTGCAATTCGCATAGCGACAGCTTTCGGAAAGGAGGGCAATATCTTCAAAGCCCTGGCTGAACCCGTCGCCTGTGCCAAGAAGGCCCATCTCTCGCATTCCGGGGGTGTCAATCAACATGGCGCCCTGACCAAGTACGATGAGCTGTCTGCGTGTTGTCGTATGGGTGCCTTCTCCCGTTCCACTTACAGCTTTGGTGTCAAAAGCGTCCTGACCGATCAAGCGGTTGATGAGTGTCGTCTTCCCTACGCCCGATGAACCAAGCAGGCAGTAGGTCTTTCCCGGTATGAGCATCTCTTTAAACGCATCAAACCCGGCGCCGCTTACGTTGCTCAGCGCAACGACTCTGGCTGTCATAGCGGTTGATTTAGTGATCGCCAGCTTCAGGTCCAGTTCATCCGGGCTGATCAAGTCTGTCTTCGTCAGGATAACAATCGGCTCAACTTTTCCGTCGGCTGCCATGACCAGGTACCGATCCATTCGGCGCGGGTTGAAGTCAAAATGGCATGACTGTACAATGAAGGCGCCATCAATGTTGGCTGCAATCATCTGGAAGTCAATGTTTTCACCGGCGGTCTTGCGGCGCAGAAAAGTTTTTCGAGGAAACACGCCATGAATGATTGCCGCCGTGTCATTGTTATAATATTGCACCATCACCCAATCTCCGACACAGGGAAGGTCAACAGGGCTTTCAACATGGTAAGAAAACTTCCCGGCCAGTTCGGCCGGAACTTCTCCGTTTTCATTTCTGATAAGGTATGAGCCACGGTCAACCGCCGATATGCGGGCAATGCCGTAACCCACCTGATGCAAATCACTTATGTGTTTCTCAAACCATGGGTCGAAACCCAGCTTGCTCAATTTCATAAAATCATATCACCTTCAACGCAGAAATCACCCGGAGCGCAGCGATCGGCTGGATTGCTTTTGTTGGGCGGTCTTTTTATAATGCGAGGCGTACCCATCTACTACCTCTCTAATCATTCTTTGATATGATGTCTTTTGTGTCTTTGCTTCTTCTTTAAAAAAAATGATACTGGACTTTTTCAAAGAAATAGTAACTTTCACATTATCTTCTTTCAGAACTAACTTATCCGGAGGCGGGAGGAAGTCTTTAATAATTTTTAGATGCCCCATAGACTCTTCAGTATATTTTGTTTTGGTCTTCATATAGCTTCTTTCCTTTTCTCCAATAGCCTGCACCATAGATGCGAATTACGTTACCACGATACGTAAATCTGACCGTCATAATACCCTCGTCAACAAGCCCCATGCAGTAATACCGATTTTCTTCGGTGCTATG
Source organism: Smithellaceae bacterium (assembly GCA_963682105.1). Classification (GTDB taxonomy): domain Bacteria; phylum Desulfobacterota; class Syntrophia; order Syntrophales; family Smithellaceae; genus UBA8904. The sequence continues at coordinate 2,042,562 of OY821638.1, read as the reverse complement.
GGTAATGTCTTCCGCGATAACACGGTTGGGATCAAGAAAAGCCTGTTGAGCCGTCAAAAATGAAACGCCGTGCTTGGATTGGTTTTCCCTATTCTTTTCTTCATCCCATTCGAAGGCCGCTTTTTTCATGAGCTTATTATGCCAGAATCATCTAAATATTGCAATATAATAGTATGGGTATATGTATGGCTTTAGTGTCTAATATTTCTTGTACAACGCCAAAGCTCACCGGCGCGCTTTAGCGCGTCCGGTGGTGCGTATTGTTCGACCTTTTTCATTTATATGTATCATTTCACTAATTAAGCGTAACTCTAGACGGCAACCAAGCGCGTGTGCATATTTTTGTAATGTCGCCAGTGATGGAGAGTGCTTTCCGCTGCCGGACTCCAAGCGGGCAATCGCTGATTGCGTTGTACCGATACGCTTGGCAACTTCCGCCTGAGTGATGCCAGCGGAGGAACGTGCCTTGAGAAATTCGTCCAGAAAAGCAAATTCTTTGTCAAGCTGATCGTATTCAGATTTTACATCCGCGCGTTTAAGAGCGCGAGCCTTAAGCTCTTTGTGAGTGAGCATCTTTGATCTCCTTCAAACGCCGCCTTGCTATGGCAAGTTCTTTGGGCGGTGTCTTGTCTGTTTTTTTAATAAACTGGTGTAACATCACTATCCTTTTACCACTCATCGTGCAGTAGAATACCCGTGCAATGCCCTCTGCTGCTTTTAATCGTAACTCAAACAATCCTTCTCCCATCGCACGCGTGTGGGGCATTCATAAATCAGGACCGTACAACTCCATACGATCTGCGTATCTAAGAAAACGAGCAAGAAAGCCAGCAGGTAAATCAAGTATTTCATTCTGAAGCGATTCGCTATAGTACGTGATTGTCCAATTCATCATGTAAGCCTTATAGCATATATGCTATGATTAATCCATGAAATTTATTATGATTGATTCTGGTCGAACGGCGAGCTGAGCCGGAGCGGCCCAGCGGGCTGCGATCGGCTGGACGGGCTGGTTCGAAATGCTTCGTTATTTTGTTTATGATAGGTTATGGAATAACCTGAAAGCTCTTTACCACATCAGTGAGCTCAGCATCGAATTCACCAGCTTTACCTTGCTTACAGAAACCAAGAAAAATGTAAATCACGTTCTGATCGCTGGTGACAAAAACAGCACCGGCAATAGGGGCAGCACCCATCTGACCAGAAAAGGAAGCACCTTGAAAGAATAACCCGTTGCTATCAAATGATTCCTTCTCTCTCCGAGAGTAGTTGACAAGACGTTTTTCAAAAGGTGCCATAATAGTGGCTATAATTCCTAAAGCAGGATCCGGTGGTTTATTGGGATCGCGCATCATTACGGTAATGGTCATTGAAGAACTTCTTTTTTCGGAATCCTGTGTGTCAATGAAACTAAATACCTTGCCAAAAGATTGCTCCATCTCCTGGAGCAAGTATCCGTTCGGCGGTGTAAGCTTAAAAGATACCTGTTTGTACTTGAAAATTGTGCTTTTGCGCGAAAGTCCTTTAGCAGGTGTAGATTTGCTCATCCTATATCCCTCCTCAACCATCAGCGGGTCCTCTTCATAATGCGTGCTCACATGGTTCAGCAGCTTTAGCATTACTCCGGGTTTTCCTATGGGTTTGAAGTCTCTCAGGATGACAATACTTTCTGGCCCAAATACTCCATTCCAAACGAACGAACGGCTACCATCACGATCTATTTCCGGCTTGGGGTCTGTTTGTAGTTTAATCATAGTGACGGCTTCAGAGCGAAACATATCTGTGTCTGGAACTACAGCAGCGACAGCACAAGCCGTGCTTTTTCCTTTTGATCCGCTCATTTCATCCAAGAAGAGAACAAACGGACCAGTTGTTAGGTTGCCTACCCATGATTTTCGTCTTGTAACAACATCGTCAAGCGAGGCTTGTTTTTCATCAACTTGGAGTCCCATCTTCATGGCAGTGGCCTTCGCGCTAATGTGTTCGAAATTTGGCAATTCAAGAGTACACATGACCTGAAAGGCATTGATTACCGATTGAGATCGGTTTTGCGGAAGGTGATTATCGCTTGCCGCCAAGGCAGCCGAACCCGTACTGAGAAGATAGATGGAAGCAATAAAATAAATAAGACGTGACATAAAGATATCTCCTGAGATTTCGAACGACAACATCACCCGGAGCGTAGCGATCGGGTGTATGGGCTGGTTCGGTCTTTTTTAATTCTTTTAATTCCAGTAACCTCTAGTGCCGTATTTGTTTGATAATTCGGCACGATGATTATAAACATAATCCCAATCAATATTATCGACTAGCGGCCATTCTTTTTGTTTAAATACTTTTTGTGCGTCTTTTTCCCAATCTGCAACTGAATAGCCACTTGCGGAGGGCTCCCCTGTTCCTTGATTAACAACAATAGAAGTTAGAATTGGCAATTTTGAATAAGCACAAGCAATCCAGGCTAACTCCAAGCCATAACGTATAGAATGTCCTTGAACACGTTTCCCATACCCCATATAGTCAAGCACATCTCGATACGTTAGCTTTTTACCAAGCTTTGCATTCTTGACACATACTTCATAGATTTTTATTGCTTGTTGAGTGCAATCCATTTAACTCACCTCCACAATATGAATATTATGATCCATGAACGCACGTAGAGGTCACTTGCGGCTATGGAGCGCCAGCGGAATAGCCGTCAAGTGGACCTCATGGCTTGATTATTCCTTTGTCGATTGCCTCTTGCAATAGGGGCAAAAGTTCTCGCCAGAACCGGTTTCTGTCTGCACCAAAAAGATCGGTTCCTAAATCGATCGTTTCCTGTGGCGTATTGAATACCTCCGGATGGTGCAACATGAACCAAGTACTAAAAAGACGGATTTCTGCTGACCATTCACCGGTGAGCTGTCGATATTGATAAACAGCATTGAAAAGCATAATCTCGGACTGTTCTGGATAGAATTCATGCACTGCGTCGGGGTCATTGTCAGCGTGTTTAAAAAAATTCGCCGTTTCGTGGAGTTTGTTCCAGAACATTTTCTTTGCTTCCGGCTTGATAAGTTCATCAACCCAATCGGTAAGAGAGTCAGGAAAGTCTGGACTCTTATCACAGATGTTCTGCGTGATTTTGAAGGCAGCAGATGCGAGCGTGTGCATTGACACTATATCCCCATGGTTGAAATAGAGTCGTATGGCTGTCAGAATCTGCCGCCGTGCTGCATCAAGTTTGCTGATCTTTATTTTCTTCATTTCATCTCATCGAACGACAAGCTGAGCCGGAGCAGCCCAATGGGCTGCGATCGGCTCCAGCGCCGGGTTCGGCTCTATTTTTCCCAAGGTGGTATAGCGATTAAAAAACGCGCATTATCCATAATAAATTGTCGTTTCAATAATTTTGTTAATTTTGAAATAACATTACCGGCAGAAATATAATTATTTACCGCCTCTTGAATGGTAAATGAACTTCCTTCACAATATCTTTGTTTGATTGCTTCATTGTCAGACGGGAAAGCTGAAAAAATAGTGCCTTCTAATGATATGCCATGAATATTGTTGGCAATTTTACACAATTTATCTAAATCATGTTTCTTTTGATGATCTCTTCCATTCTGAAGAATAATCAACTTAATAGCCTTCTCGATTGCCAAATGAATTTCCCAATACGATGTTGATATTCTGCCAACATCCAAACTTAATATATCACGTACAGCCTTATCTAAATGCGCTGAAATAGTACTTGATGTCTTGTGAAGGGATCTCTCAAGGGAGGCACTCATCAAATTAACATGGATTTCACGATGTTTAGTGGCAACCTCACTAATGTTTTTTTTCAACTCTGCTACATCAGCTTCCGGAATTTGTTCGAGGTTTGGCTTGTTCTCAATCCAATCAAATACATTTTCATTTTCTTGAATTGAAATTGGGAGGCAAAACCATCTTTTGTCATTGCCTTCTTTTTCCTGCGCTATACTTAAAGGGACATTTATTTGAAATGGTGTCTTGTGAATTAACACAACGCCAAGTGCGATGTAGTCGTTGTTCGCTTTTAGTGCGTTACCATACCGATCATGGTACCACTGCTTAATAAGCTTATAGATTGACTTAAACCATTCTTTTTCTAAAAATTTTTCTTTCGTGTCACCTTTGATTTCGACTATGCAATAATCGACAAAATAGAAAGCAGCTGCCAAGGGTCTTTCGGCTAAAGGCTTTTGGCTTTCTGCCAAAATATCATCGAATATTGGCAACTGATAATCGATTATTTCTTTTATGCCATTTTCAAAAGAGTTGCTGGTCAAGTTACACCTACATATTTTAGGAAGCCGAACGACGAAGTGAGCCGGAGCAGCGCCCTTGGCGCTGCGATCGGCTCTACTGACTGGTGTACGCCCGGCACGGGCGTGAACTAATGGGGTGCAAGTCCCCTATACGTGAATCCTGTTAGTGTTTCAAAGCTTGGAAACATTAACAAAAGTATTAGCCGAAGGCAAGGGCGGAATCGTGAGAGACCGTCCGAAGGAAGCCCAAGCGCAAACCGATGAGCCGACGAACAGAAACGGCATACAAGGCTTAGTCTCCGGGCAAGTCAGCACGCGTGCCCTTCAGGGTGCAACATGACAAAGTCCGGGATTCGGGAGACAGGGTAAATGCTGCGGTTGCATCGGGACAGTTCACGTTCTTATCCGGGGAGACCTGCCCGACGTGGGGTCGTATTGTACGACAGCGCATGTCATGGCAACATGGCATGTGATCGGGCAGGAGTCAGCAGAGGCCATAGTAGGCATGGAAGCCGCCATTCTTGACGGTATGGTGGATGGAAACGAGCCTGGTGAATAACAAAAGCCGGGAGGTCTCATCCTGCCGAAGGGCCAAACTCAAAGTATGGGAATCGTCCATACATGCTCCGTTGCGCGATGAACCCGACCGGGTGAGCGAATAAACGGGCGCGGCGTAAGGAATTCGATCCTCAGGTATCAACTTGCAGTGGCCGTCATTTGTTTAGAGAGCTGCGAGGGATATTTAAGCCGACTACGGTCCGCTTGTCTTTGGGAACCGCCCGGTGCGGACCCGCACGCCGGGTGGTGTGGGCTTATTATTACCCATAAATATCATAGTTGATGGGCCAGTTTCAAGCCTTCAGTCAGGTCTGTAAGACGCTTCCAGCCTCTCCACAGGGTAATAGTGCCAGGAGGCCCATCGCTTTTTCGTGCCAGATAACCTCCGAGTTTTGCAATCCAGATAACAACGATACCAATGGATGGGGGCTTTTTCGGAATCGTCTTATTTTTATTCGTATGCAGAAAAAGAACCTTCCACTCTTGATCTGTGAGGAATGTTGAACAGGATGTTGTTGGATCGGTTCGAGCGATCATGGTAATCATGAAAACCGCCAAGCCACAATACTCATAACTGTGAGATATTTAGCCAGCCGGTCGGCATTCCCCAACCGACATGATTCGACCATAAAACCAGACTTTAAGACTTTGAAGTACATTTCAATTCGCCAGCGTAAGCAGTACCACAAGATTTTTTCATAGGCGTCTTCATAAGACATGATAGGAAGATTTGTCAGGAGCATCCACTCGATAGCTTCCTCTCCAGTTGGCGGATTTTCTTCTAGAGCATAAACTGCATGCATCTCAATGTCAGGAAGTTTTTCAGTGCCGTGCCTGATGTTGTTACGGGGAGGATTGAGGGTAAAAGAGTCGAAATGTACGGAGACAACTGCAGTGCGTGATTCCCTTTCTTTAGTGTGCTTCGTCTTAGATCTATACTGGATTTCTAATATGAAGGAACCTGCCTCAGGCTGATTTCGCATATGCTCCCAAAGTTTTTCGACATCCTTCTCTGCATAACGGGATTTACGGTTTATAGTCCTGTCTGCGTTTGCGCGGACAAGAACAGGGGCATCGATTTGGCGGCTACGATCAAAGAACTCATATAGATCAGCTTCGCGATCGCATACTGTGACGATTTGGGTACAACCTGTTACCTCCTTGGTGTTTTCTAATGCCTCAAGTCATCTATAGCTTTCCTTATCCTCTATTGGTAAAGAGTTGTGAGGTTTGGTCTTATTATTATTCTTTTTCCTGAGTGTCCGTGAAAAGATTTTTTGGCCTAACAACCCGATTGGGAGACCTTTAGTTGTTACTGCCAAGCATGTATGCATTATAAGGCCCTTGGAATAGATCTTTTCCACGTTCTTCCCCTTTTTTAAAGACATCTTTCCGAGTCCTTCAGTCTTTGGGTGGTTCGTATATACAAAGTAACTGGTATCTTGGAGTGCAAGAATCGTTTTGTATTCTTTGGCGCGCTGAGCTGTTTTATTTTGGTGGGCCGCCATCATCTTTTCAACTTGAACTTTATTGTTTTGAAAGAAACGATATGCTGCTTTAGTTTCTGCCCAATCCAGGCATGCCTGGTTGATGGGGCTCTCTGGAGCATCCGAAAATCTATCACATAATTTTATCAGTCTCGTATCGAGTCTTTTATCTCCGAAATTGACATTTGAAAACTCTTCCGCGGCCCAACCCGATCTGTTTTTTGAGGGCATTGAACTCCTCCTATTATAATTTGACATTTTAATAGTAGACGTATTAAATACGTCTACTATTATGATAGAGAGGTGTCAAGGATGAATCCGGTTAAAAAACGAAATGATCTTTTAAATAAATTGGCTCAGTTCCCTGAATTTGTTCGTGGGTCAATTACAAGCGTTTGTTCCACATGCAACAGAGCACGATGCATATGTTCAAAAAAGTCATCACTGATGGCATATCGGCTAACCTATAAGGATAGCCAACAGAAAACACGTAGCGTTTATGTAAAGAAAGACCAATTACCCAGAATGCGAAAAATGATCGCAAACTATGTACGATTAAGAAAATTGATCGAGAAACTTGTAGAGGTAAATATTGAGGTTTTCAAGGAAGATACTCGACGATAAAATCGGCTGGACTTATGGGTAATAATAAGGTGGTGTGGGGGCTGGGGGAGAAAAACCCCCGGCTACCCGATTATGATATTTTATTTTCAACAAAAACAATAAAATATAGTCATGCATTCAACTGTCAAATTGATAAATATTCCTGCAAGCGTATAACAAGCTGCAATAAAACTTGAGGTTACGGCATCATGAGACATGTTTCTTTGTATATGTAAAGCAGAATACAGCTTACCTTCGTATTTATAAACTGTATCAATAAACGCCGAAGGAAAAGCTGCAGCGTATTTACGTAGATGGAAAATAGAATAGAGCGCACCTATTGCTGCGCCAGGAAGAGAAAAGAAATAGCCTAACCATCCCATTGCGTCACAATGTCTGATTGAAAAAAACCATAGATTGAATGCCCACAGATAAAAAGCAAGGGCGGCAGCAACACCACCCAATATAGTAAGACGTGGTCTAAATGGTAATAGTAATACTAACACGCAAAGTTGTGATCCCCAGTAGTCTAATAAATTGGCAACGAAGAAACGGTCTATTGGTAGCGATAATAAAACAGCCACTACAAATCCAAGCAGGACTCCGATAACAGCAATTAGAATTTCAACAAATCGTGGATATTTATTTACCATAAGATTCATAACGTTTAATACACGGTGCTTGGCCTTTCCCGATTAATCGTTATCCTTATACGCTTTTTGATTTATTATGAAAAGTAAATAATCCTTTTAAAACAGCCTGATTGAGAAAACCCCGTTTGGCTTTTCAGGGTAATAAGGACTAAAAGCCACGCGGGGTTTTTTGTGGATAATTTGTCCGATGTAAAGAAACTCGACATTAATAATTACTGTTTGAAAGAGGGTATGCTTATCCGAATTACCGGAACCTCTGCTTTTGGAAGGAATTAATTACCCATAATCTTCTTCATCTGCTGCCGGAAAAATCTCATCCCCGATAGTAAAAAAAGGGACGGCCGCGCCAGCGATCGTCCCCACGTAATATAAGGAACGGTTTCAAACCATTCCCTTTATCCTTGAACCTTGAACCTTGAACCTTGAACCTTCTTCCTAATCCCCCACCCACTCCCAGATGGCGGCCGCGCCCTGGCCGTGGCCGATGCACATGCTTTCCACCGCATACTTGACACCGTAGAAAGGCATTTCATGCATGATGGTCGTGGCGATTCTTGCGCCGGTGCAGCCCAGCGGATGCCCGAGCGAAATGCCGCTGCCTTTGGGATTGAGGAGCTTATGGTGGCGGATGCCCAGTTCCTTCGTGCAGTAAACCGCCTGCGCAGCAAAGGCTTCGTTGACCTCCCAGAGGCCGATATCTTCTATCTTCATTTTTGCTTTCTTAAGTGCTTTGGGAATCGCAACGGCCGGGCCGATGCCCATATAAGCCGGATCGACGCCGACCACGGCAAATTCCACCAGTCTCATTTTGGGTTTGAGTCCGAGTTTCTTACACATCTTCTTGCCGGCGACGATCACGCAGGCGGCGGCATCGTTGGTTTGACTGGAGTTGCCCGCCGTGACCGTGCCTTTTTCATCTTTTATGAAAACGGGTTCGAGTTTAGCGAGGGTCTCCATCGTCGTCGTCGGTCGAATACCCTGGTCACGGTCTACCATCATCTTCCGGGTGGAGCCGTCTTCCTGCGGGATGTCCGCTTCAATAGGCAGGATTTCGTCCTGGAAGAGACCTTTTTGTGTGGCTTCGTTCGCTTTGGCGTGGCTTTCCACGGCCATTTCATCCTGCTCCTGTCTTGTGATGCCGTATTTGCGGGCGACCATTTCCGCCGTATAGCCCATCGAGACCATTTGCGGGTCGGTAAATTCTTTGAGTCTCGGGTTGGGTTCCGACATGGTGCCCATGGGAATATGCGTCATGTGCTGCGCGCCGCCGGCCAGAATCAGATCCGCCCAGCCCATGTTGATGGAGGCCACGGCAAAGGCGATGGTCTGAAGACCTGACGAACAGAAGCGGTCCACGGTGCAGCCGGGAACACTGTAAGGCAGACCGGCCATGATGCCGGCGTACCGCCCGATGTTGGAGCCCATGTCTTTCATCAAAGCCGTGCCGCCCCAGATGACGTCGTCAATCATTTCCTTTTTATCGGATAGCCCCGCTCTTTGAATGGCCTCATTCATGACCAGCGCGGACATGTCGTCGGCGCGCAGGTTGGCAAACCACGAGTTTTTTCCGGCCCTGGCAATCCCCGTCCGGACACTTTCCACGATGTAAATATCTTTCATGTTTTCTTTCTCCAGAAATTATTCTTTTAGTGTTCATTAAAGAGCGGATAATCCCGCCCCACAGATCAAGCCTAACAGTCTACAGCCTAACAGCCTACAGCCTTTTTTTCAGCTTACCACCAGCGCTTCTTCCGGGCAGGTGAGCACGGAGTCTTCTTCGCTTTTAATCAGCCCCGCAAGCATGGAAACGTTCGGTAGAATGTTATTGGCGTAATATCTGGCCGAAGCGATCTTGCCTGCATAGAAGGTGTAATCGCCTTCGCCCGGTTTCAAATTGTCTGCTTTTTTTGCCGCGATGATCGCCTGGTCGATCAGGCACATGGCGACGTAAACCTGTCCAAAGACAAACAGCGCTCTCTGGGCATAAAGAGGAATCAACCGCCGCTTGGTCTCCATATTGGCATACCAGGCATCATACGTGGCTTTGACCTCCCGGGCTGCGGCAAACGCTTGTTCCAGGTTCTTCATTTCTTTGGTAAAGGCTGGATTGTTCTTGTTGGCTTCGATGAACTCTTGAATATCTTTGAGCCAGGCGGCAAAGGGGGCTCCCTCTTTCATCCGCATCTTCCGGCCGATGAGGTCGTTGGCATGGATGAAGGAAGTGCCTTCCCAGATGGTGAGGATTTTGGAATCTCTTAAATACTGCTCCACCGGATATTCCTGGGTATAGCCGACGCCTCCCAGCACCTGAATCGCCTGAGCAATCACGCCCAGGGAGGCTTCCGATCCGTAGCATTTGACGATGGGGGTGAGGATTTCGGCAAAGGAAGCGTATTTTTTTGCTTTGTCCTTGTCGGAAGAGTTGCTTTCGATATCCAGATAGTAAAATCCTTTGAAGATCATGGCCCGGATGCCTTCGACATGGGCTTTCATGTCCAGAAGCATTCTTCTTATGTCTTCGTGTTTTATGATGGGAACTCTTTCCGCGTTTTTAATGCCGAAAGGCCGTCCCTGAATCCGCTCGCCGGCATACTGGGAGGCGAAGTAGTAAGCGGCCGCTCCCTGGGTATTGGCATTATGGCCTGTGCCGATGCGCGATTCGTTCATCATGTGGAACATCATGGCCAGTCCCTGAGAAAAACCTTTCGCATCCGGAGCGGCGCCCAGCAGAATGCCGCGGCAGTTGTCGTCGTCGCCGAAGTTCAGAAGGGCGGTGGCCTGGGCATGCAGTCCCATTTTGTGTTCGACGCCGGCGGTGGTGACGTCGTTTGCATCTCCCATCGAGCCGTCATCGTTGACCCAGTATTTGGGGACGATATACAAACCGATGCCGGCGGAGCCTTGAGCTCCTCCTTCAGGGCGCGCTAAAAGTAAATGGATGGTGTTTTCGCAGGTGCCCTGGTCGCCGGCGGTGATGAACATCTTGGTGCCTTTGATTTTCCAGATGCGGGGGTCGTCGGTCGGGTAAGAGCGGGTGATGATATCGCCGGTGTCCGAGCCGAAGTTGGGTTCGGTCAGACACATCGTGCCCTGCCAGGCACCTTCGAGCATTTTGGGGATAAACCGGTCCCGGTCTGCATCCGTGCCGAAGCGCAAAATCAGATTGGCGGCCCCGGAGGTCAGTTTGATGCAGGAGGTGAGCGCCGGGCAGGCGGCTGTGTTCATCTCGGCGCAGGCCTTGTACAGAACCAGCGGCATGCCGGTCTCTATCTTGATGCATTCGCTCGACGAGCCCCATCCGTTTTGCTGCAAAAACCGGTAAGCGTCGGCAAAACCCGGAACAGGAGTCACTGCGCCTTTTTCAAACTTGACGCCGATCTTGTCTCCCGGCGCATTGATGGGATTGACGACTTCTTTGGCCACCTTGTAGCCTTCATTGAGCAGCATGTCGATGTCGTCTATCGAAAAGTTGTCCTTATACCGCTCGCAGGCCAATACCTCCTGCGTCGGCAGCCACTCCTTTAATATAAACTTTAAATCACGTACGTCGTATTTGAATTCCATATGATCTCCTATCCTAACCGTCTAATAGTCTACAGCCTGACAGCCTTCTTTTATTTCTTCCCACGCCCGATGGCTTTGGCCGCTTCATCCAGGGATGCCCGTTTTTGTTTGTACATGTCCTGCCGGTTCATCCTCTTTCCATCCTGGTCATGGGCGATTCTTTCAGCTTGTAATTGAGAGAAAAATTCCGGGCGGACACAAGTTCCGAAACAGCCCGGGCGGACTTATCCAGTGCTTTTTTCTCGTCTGCCGTCAGCCTCAGAGATATAATCTGCTCGATGCCGTTTTTACCCAGCTTCACGGGCACGCCGACAAACAGGCCGGAAATGCCGTATTCGCCTTCCAGATAAGCGGCGCAGGGCAGTATTTTCTTTTTGTCTTTCAGAATGGACTCCGCCATTTCGACGACGGCGGACGCCGGCGCGTAGTATGCGCTGCCTGTTTTCAAAAGCTCCACGATTTCCGCGCCGCCGTTGCGCGTGCGTTTCGCCAGCGCATCAATCCGTTCAGGCGGAAGAAGTTCTGTGATCGGGACGCCGGCCACGGTGGAAAAGCGGGGCAGGGGCACCATCATATCGCCGTGACCTCCCAGAACCAGGGCGTGAATATTTTCGACGGAGACGTCCAGTTCCATCGAAATAAAGGCGCGCAACCGTGCGGAATCCAGAACACCGGCCATGCCGATGACCCGGTTTCGGGGGAAGCCGCTGGTTTCCAGCGCGACATGGCACATGGCATCCAGAGGATTGCTGACAATGATCAGGATGGCGTCGGGAGAATATTTCGCCACCTGTTCGGTGACGGCTTTCATGATACTGCGGTTGGTTGCCAGAAGATCATCGCGGCTCATGCCCGGTTTGCGCGGGATGCCGGCCGTAATAATCACAATGTCGGAATTGGCGGAGGCTTCATAGGCGTTAGCCCCGGTGAGATGGGCATCGTGTTTTTCAATCGGCGCCGCTTCGATCAGATCCAGAGACTTGCCCTGAGGGACGCCGTCAATAATATCAATCAGGACGATATCGGCGAGTTCTTTTTCCGCAAGTCTTTGCGCCACGGTCGCTCCGACGTTGCCCGCTCCCACGACTGTAACTTTCTGATTCATTTTTTCTTTCTCCTGTTTTTCCCGGTCACCATGGTCTGAACCGTCATGACGGGCAACAAGCAGCGCCGGGCGCAGGGGATGCGCCCGGCGGTATTTACTTATTTCGAGTAAAATCCTTTTCCTTCTTTGGCAAGTTTTGTGAGAAGCGGCGCGGGCGTCCAGTATTCGGCGCCGACGATGTCTTTGTATTTCAGGATTGCATCATAGACTTTTTTGAGTCCCACCGTGTCGGCATAAAACATCGGGCCGCCCAGATAAATCGGGAAGCCGTAACCGTAAAGCCAGACCACATCGATGTCCAGAGGCCGCGCGGCAATGCCTTCTTCCAGAATCTTCGCCCCTTCATTGATCATCGAGTAAATCGCCCTCTCGACGATTTCCTGATCCGTGATGGTTCTGCGGGGAATGCCGACTTCTTTGGAATGGTTGTAAATGAGCTCTTCAATCATCGGATCGGGCGTGGCGTTGCGCTTTTCATCGTATTTGTAGAAGCCGGACCCCGTCTTCTGGCCGAAGCGCCCCATCTCGCAAATTTTGTCGAGTATCGTGTTTTTCTTTTCCCGTTGGGTCAAAGAGTCAAACTTGGCTTTGCGGTTTCTCCATCCGACATCGAGACCCGCCATATCGCCCATGGCATAAGGCCCCATCGGGAAACCGAAATTGTAGATGACTTTGTCGATCTGCCAGGGCAGAGCGCCTTCTTCCAGCAGAAAGCCGCATTCCCTTGTTCTTTTGGCAAGCATGCGGTTCCCCACAAAGCCGTCGCAGACGCCGACCAGCACGGGAACTTTGCCGATGGTCTTGCCGACTTTCATAGCCGTGGCGTAAACATCGGGCGTTGTCTTTTTTCCGCGGACGTTTTCCAAAAGCCTCATGACGTTGGCCGGGCTGAAGAAGTGCATGCCCATCACATCCTGCGGACGTTTGGTGATGGCGGCGATGTCGTCGACGTTCAGATAAGAGGTGTTGGAGGCCAGAATGGCTCCGGGCTTGCAGACGGCATCCAGTTTGGTGAAAACTTCTTTCTTGATGGCCATGTCTTCGAAGACGGCTTCGATGACCAGGTCGACATCCTTCAAGTCTTCATAAGCCAGTGTAGGTTGTATAAGCGACACGCGTTTGTCCATGACGTCCTGCTTTAAAGATCCCTTGGCCACGCTGTTGGCGTAGTTCTTTTTGATGACGGCCAGGCCCTTGTCCAGAAATTCCTGTTTGACGTCCAGAAGTTTGACGGGAAGGCCGGCATTGGCAAAGCACATCGCGATGCCGCCGCCCATGGTGCCCGCGCCCAGGATCCCGACGGATTTGATCTCGCGGGTGGGCTGGTCATCGGGCAGGCCCGGAATACGGACGACTTCCCGCTCGGCAAAAAAGACATGGCGCTGGGCCTTGGACTGGTCTGATTTCTGCAACTCCAGAAAGATTTCACGTTCTTTTTTGATGCCTTCGGCAAAGGGAAATTCCGTGGCGATCTTTACGGCTTCGATGCATTTGAAGGGAGCGATATAGCCGCGGAACTTGCGGGCATTGGCTTTGGCAAAATCTTCAAAAACATTAGGAGAATCCACTTTGGCGACAAGGGAGCTGACTTTGCGGATGGGGCGTTTCTCGTCGACCACCTTTTTTGCAAAAGCCAGGGCCGCGGCTTTCAAATCGCCTTCGACGATTTCATCGAGAATGCCCATGGTTTTGGCCTTGGCCGCCGCAACCGGCGCTCCGGAGGTGATCATTTCCAGCGCCGCCTGCACGCCGGCCACGCGTGGAAGTCTCTGGGTGCCGCCTGCGCCGGGCAGTAATCCCAGTTTCACTTCGGGTAATCCCACTTTGGCGGAAGATACGGCTATGCGGAAATGGCAACTAAGCGGAATTTCCAATCCCCCGCCCAGGGCGGTGCCGTGGATGGCCGCCACCACCGGCTTGGGGGAGTCTTCGATAAACCGGCAGACGTCCGGTAAATGAGGTTCCATGGGCGGCTTGCCGAATTCCCGGATGTCGGCTCCGGCAATAAACGTCCGGCCGTCGCATAGAATAATCATGGCCGCCACGTCCGGGTCGGCTATGCCTTTTTCAATCCCCGTCTTAATGCCGGCGCGGACCGCCTGCGACAGGGCGTTCACCGGAGGATTGTTTACGGTAAGAATTCCTATGCGCTCCTCTTTGGAAAACGTTACGATGTCTGCCATAGAATTGTCTCCTTTATATATGAAATGACTTTCCCCTTTCTGTGCAGCAAATACCATACCACTTATCCTGGAAGCATTTATGCTATCACAACATATGGATTGTATGCGGTACGTATTGCCCGGTTTCAATGATATCAGATTATTAAAGTGAAAAGCGACAACCGGTTTTGTGCGCCGCGCCGGAATCTATTTGACAGGTATGTATTATTTGTATACATGAAAAGCCATAAAAAGTATATTTTATAAACAATGCAACGTGTAGCGAACCATGAATAAAACGGACCATCAAAAGACGACCGCGGGCGCGCCCCGGAATCCGCCGTATCCCGAAGATGCTTTTTCGACCGAAAAACTCGGGGCGGCTTTTGACGAATTGATCGGCGCCGATCCTGCTTTCCGTAAGGCGCTGGTGACCGCTCAGCGCGCGGCAAAATCGGATATTGCCGTTTTGATCATCGGCGAGAGCGGAACGGGAAAAGAGATTCTGGCTCGGGCCATTCATCAGACCAGCGGGCGGCGGGACAAGCCGCTGGTGGACGTGAATTGCGCCGCCATTCCCGACAGCCTCATTGAAAGCGAACTATTCGGCTATGAAAAAGGCGCGTTTACCGGCGCGCGCACCGAAGGACGCAAAGGTTACTTTGATGAAGCGCACGAGGGGACGATTCTGCTGGATGAAATCGGGGATTCCTCTCTGTCCGTTCAGTCCAAGCTGTTGCGTGTGCTGGAATCCGGCACGTTTAAAAGAGTCGGCGGGACGAAAAACGTCAAGGTCGACGTGCGGATCATTTCGGCCACGAATCAGGACCCGGCGGGGTTGATCGCGCAAAAAAAATTCCGTGAGGATCTGTTCTTCCGGCTCAATGCTTTTACGATTTATCTGCCGCCGCTTCGCGAACGCCGCGGGGACATCGGCCTGCTGGCGGAGTATTTCCTGAAGCAAAACTCGGTTCGCCAAAAGCAGAAGTGGCGGCTCTCCGGGGCGGCCTTGCGGATTATTCAGTCCTATTCCTGGCCCGGCAATGTCCGGGAACTCAAAGGCGTGATCAGCTTTGCCGTCAACATGACGCAATCGCCCGTGATCGAGCCGGAGTCGCTGCCGAAATTTCTTTTTTCTTCAGCCGCTTTTGCGGCCGATCCCGACAGGTCGCCAACAACGGCCGCGCCCGCCTCGTACAACCTGGCGCAGGCGGTTCGCGAACTGGAGAAAAATCTCATGACGGAGGTGTTGTCCGTCGCGCCCAATAAATCCGAAGCCATTAAAATGCTGGGCGTCAGCCGCCGCACGTTTTATCTGAAGCTGAAGGAATACGGTCTGAAATAATTTTCACCCGGCAGCTTGCTGGAATGACTTATGCAAGGTAGTTGGAAAAGAACAGGGAGACATCAGAATTATGCCAAACAGCGAAAAAACGGCTGCCAGAGCAATAAGAAAAAACGAGGCGCAGGTGAAGATCGTCGAAGTGTCGCCGCGAGACGGTCTGCCGGAAGCCTGCAAAGGACTGTCCACAACCGACAAAATCAAATACATCAATAAATTATCGGAAACCGGTCTTAAAAAAATTGAATGCGCGGCCTTTACGCATCCCCGTTTAATGCCCGAAGGGTACGACGCCGAAAAACTGGTGGAGGGGATCGTGAAGAAGCCGGATGTGAAGTATGTCGGGCTGGCGCCCAATGAGATCGGCTGCCGCCGCGCCGTGATCACGCAAATCGATGAGATTCTGATTTTGCTGTCCGCAAGCGATGTCTTCAATAAAATCAATATGGGCAGAACGCTGAAAGAAAGCCTCAATAAAGTGCTGCCCGCCATCTTCGATGCGGCGGCGAAAAATTCCCGCAGTGTGCGGGCTTACATCATGACCGCCTTCGGCTGTCCTTACACGGGCGCCGTCAGTCCCCGGGAAGTTGGACGGCTGCTGCTTCAGTTGAGTTACATGGGGGTTGCCGAAATTGTGCTGGTGGATTCCACCGGCATGGCCAATCCCAAAACAGTGAAAGCGACTGTTCGGGAGCTTCTGGATTTGGCGCCGCATGTGGATCTGGCTGTACATTTTCACAACACGCGCGGCGCGGCGATTGCCAATTGTATCGCCGCCCATGAGGCGGGGATCCGGATTTTCGATACGTCTCTGGGCGGCATGAGCGCGACGCCCTATGGCGTGGAGCATCTGAATTTCGGCTACTGGAATGTCCCGACGGAAGACCTGGTGCATTTATTTGAAGCCATGGGGGTGAAAACAGGCATTGATCTGGAAAAACTCCTCGATTGCGTCCGCCTGGCTGAAAAGATGGCCGGCGCGCCTCTGCCCGGCCACCTGCTGAGGGCGGGGCTTTCATCTCAAATTTTTGAAATACCGAAACATCTGGCCAGACAGCCCTTTATCGACTGATTTTTTGCAGGGAATGGTTTGCAACCGTTTCCTGCTGAACCGTGGAATAAAAAAGGGCGGTTTCAAAAACCGCCCTTTTTACTGTTTCGTTTGTATACACCTTACAGCTTCAGCCCTTTTTTAATCTTCTCGAGCATTTCTTTTTCGGCGTCGTTATAAACACCGTCCACCAGGCAAAGCCTGCGGGCGATGCTGAGCGCCTCCATGCGATCGTCTTTGTCCTTGATCAGAACGGACAAGGCGTCGAGCGCTTTTTTCTCGTCTGCCTGAAGGATGGCTGTCTGGTCATGCATGATTTTTTTATATTGAGAAGGCCGAAGTTTGCTCAGAACCTTGTGTGTTCTGCTGATCTCAGTGGCCATTTCATAGTGGCTGCGTTTGACCTGCTGTCCCACTCTGGCAATGGCCATATAAATGCGGATCAGGCCGGCGGCGGGTCCTCCCTCCTCTAAGGCCAGAAGACGCTTGTCATAATCGGCGCGTTCCTGCTTTTTCGCTTCGGGATGCGTGATTTCCGGCATGGGCGGGAAGAAGGCTCTCAGCATATCGCTGCTGTAAATCATTTGAAACAAAGCTTCCTGATTGAGGTCGCGGTTATCACGATAAATATCGAGTACGCCGTCTATGTAATCGGAGAAGGCTTTTTCCATGGCTAAGAAAGGGTTGTCCTTGGAAGCAGGTTTGCGGCTCTGTCGAACCATGGATGCGATATTCTTGACGGGTCGCATCAGGGGATTGATGTCGGCAAAGAGATATCTTTGTGTTCTCAGCGGATGCATGTAGCGGATCATTTCCGCGGAGAGTTCCGTCGTCCATAATTTAATCCAGGGCCGCATGAAGAGCTGATACATGTTATCATTGGCTTCCGATACTTTGGCGACGACGCTGAAGTCCGTTTCGTCTTCCGTGCCGTCGTCATAAGCGGCGATATCGGCAAACGTGCGGGGCGCAAACTCTGTCTTAAACGCTCCACTTTTGACATCGCCTTCAATGACCATTTCATAGAGGCCCGGCGGCAGAAAATCAATCATGTCAAAATTGCTGATAATTTGTTTGTGTTCTTTTTTAGCGACAGACCCCGCGACGAAAATGCCCAGATGGCCGATGTCCTTGTGAACGATGTAAATAATGACCTGGCCGTGGCGTTTGATGTCTTCCACCGAGTCATAAACACGGGGAATCCAGTTAAGAGCCTGCTGCGTCGGCGTGATGTTGTCTCCCTGCGACGCAAAAACCAGAATCGGGCTTTCAATGTTTTTTAAGCTGAGCTTCTGTCCTTCGCGAAGCTCCAGCTCGCCTCGTTCCAGTTTGTTGCCGACGAAAAGATTGCGGACGATATAGTGGATTTCAGCGTCATTCATCATAAAGAATCCGCCCCACCACTTTTCAAATTCAAGATAACGCTGTTCTTCCGTGTCAACCGCGGAATAGACGTTATACTGCTTGGCCCAGTAAGTATTGGCCGGATTTAAAAGTTCCATGTTCATGACAAGGTTCGCGCCGTCGAAAACGCCGTTGCCCAGATCGCTGAAAAATGAATTGACCCATACGCCACCGCAAAGTCCGCCCTTGTAACGCATGGGATTGACGCCCGCAACGCCGCTCCAGTACGACATGGGCGCACCGTTTAGCACCAGGGGTCCGGCAAGATCCGGCCGGTCGGCGCAGGCCAGGGCAATGGCCCATCCTGCCTGGCAGTTTCCCATCATCACCGGCGCGTCCGCGTTGGGATGCAGTTCGGTTACTTTTTCGACAAACTTTTGCATGGCGTAGATGACATCCGGCAGCGTCTGGCCGGGGATGGGTTCCGTGTAAAACAAAATGAAATAAACCGGATGACTGTGTTCCAGGGCCATGCCGATTTCCGAGTCGCGCTTTGAGCCTCCGATGCCCGGTCCGTGGCCGGCGCGAGGATCAACAATGATGATCGGCCGCTTGGGTTTGGTTAAATGTTCTTTGCTCGAATGACGGCGGTTTTGATGATCGGGCGCCTCATCTTCCCGGCGGCGGCGGTCGGAAATGCGAACCAGCGCGTAATTGGACGGCCGGTCGAAGTTTTTTGCGTTGAGAATCATTTCATAATTGTAGGTTAAAACAGGCGGCTGGCCGCTGCGGATATGTTTGATGTAATTGTTGCCTCTTTTGCGGAGAATGTCCGTGAAGATAATCGACCGCTGGGCTGAATCGACCAGATACTCCGTAAAATTCTTTTGCCAGTCCGACCACTCACCTGCCTGCAGCATTTCGGAGGGGATATTCATGACGGTTCTCCTTGGTTTGACGGTTCATTGAGATCACTTAATGTTATCGACATCATTTGAACATTACTTTAACGATCCGGTCATCTGTTGTCAAGCCGTTTGAAAACGGAAGGTTAGAGAACCCGGTCAGGCCTGATGTTTTGCCCGCCGGGGGATGCTGATGTGATTTTCATCCAGGGCTTTTCGAACGGCCGAGGCCAGGATTTTACGGGACAGGGGTTTGAGAATAAAGTCCTTGATGCCGATCTGCGCGGCTTTTTCCGGGTTGATAAACTCACTGTAACCCGTGCAGAGAATAATGGGCTGGTCGGGACGGATACTGACAATCTGACGGCTCAGTTCGCTGCCGGACAGGTGCGGCATCGTCATGTCGGTGATAATCAGGTCAAAACGGTCGGGACTGGATTTGAAAATTTTCAAGGCTTCCTCGCTGTCCGAACAGACGGTGACCTGATACCCCAGGGCGGAGAGATTACGATGAGCCAGATCAACCAGTTGCTTTTCGTCATCGACAAACAGGATATGTTCCTGCCCGCCGCGAAGAGCTTCCGCGCCGGAGACTTCCGAAATCGAGGATTGAGGAATATTCAGGTACGGCAGGTAAATGTTGAAGGTCGTTCTCTGGCCGGGAATGCTGTCCACCTGAATATGGCCATCGTGATTCTTGACGATGCCGTACACGACGGACAGACCCAGCCCCGTGCCTTCGCCGAGTTTTTTGGTGGTGAAGAACGGATCGAAGATGCGGTCGATAATGGCGGGATCAATCCCGCATCCGGTATCGGTGATGGAAATCCGCACATAGCTTCCCGGCTTCAAATGCAGATTGGACGCTTCGGGCAGGGACAGCTCTTCCTGCGTCAGACAGATCTCCAGGGCGCCGCCTTTTTCGCCCATGGCGTGGGCGGCGTTGGTGCAGATGTTCATGATAATCTGGTGCATCTGCGTCGGATCGCCGTCGATGGTGAAAGGGATATTGGCGATATTGAAGCAGATGTCGATATTAGCCGGCATGGTCGAGCGCAGCAGTTTGAGGGTTTCTTTGGTGATGATTCTTAAATCCATCGGTTTTTTGTTGTGATCATGATGACGGCTGAAGGTCAGAATCTGGGAGACCAGATCTTTGGCGCGCAGGCCGGCCGCCAGAATCTGATCCGTATAACGCCGTAGTTTCAGGGGGTCCGGCTGCGTGGCGGCCATTTCCGAGTAACCGATGATCGCGCCCAGAATGTTGTTGAAGTCGTGCGCAATGCCGCCGGCCAGAGTGCCTATGGCTTCCATCTTTTGTGATTCGTAAAGCTGCCTTTCAAGTTTTCGCGCTTCTTCCTCGGCCTGCCTTGTCGCCGTCACATCGACAATAATGGATAAAAGACACGATTCGGTCGCCAGCTTGACGGTTTCCGCCGAATAACGGGTGATGAGTGTTTTGCCGCCTTTTGTCGCCAGAGAAACTTCATGATCGGTGACCGACGACTGCCTGGAGAGGGTCTTGATGATGGAATCTCTCTGCGTGACATCCGCCCACAGTCCCAGAGAAACAGCGGTCTGGCCGATGAGTTCTTCACGCCGGTATCCCGTCAGATTTTCGAAGGCGGCGTTCACGTCCAGAATATATTCGTCGCTCTGGCGGCAAATGGCCATGGCGGCCGGGTTGGCCTTGAAAACTTTGGCGAAGGTTTCCTCGGAGCGTTTGAGGGTTTCCTCGGCGCGTTTGGTTTTACTGATGTCATGGAAGATCATCACGACCTCGCCGGTGGGGAGACGGAAAACGGAATTTTGTTTCCAGCCGCGACGCCGGTCTTCACCGAAATACCGCGCGGCCTGATATTCGGGCGCGCCCGTTTCCCAGACACGGTGCAAAAGATCAAACAGGCCGAACTCCCGCACGCCGTTGAAAATGTCGCAGACGGACCGGCCGAGAACATCCGGGGCGTCGAGCTTTTCCGACTTGAGCGCCGCGGAATTGATTTCCTTGAAGATAAAATCCTGTCCGCCGGCAACCGCTTCCAGAATGGCCGCGCCGCTGCTCATGTGGTCGAAGAGTTCCTTGAGGCGCTGTTCGCTTTGCCTCAACTTGATTTCCGTCTGCAGGAGATCCCGCGTGTGCCTCAAAAGAAATACTTTGCGCAGGCAGATCAGAAAAACGGCGCAGAAGGCAAACAGCAGAACGGCCATGATGGCGATTTCGATGATGCCGTTTTGGGCTGCGCGCAGGATGTCGCCTTTTTCTCTTTCAATGATGACCTTCCAGCTTGTTGCACCGACATTTGACAGCGACAGATATCTTTGCGTGGCAATTCCGTTCCGGTATGGAAGGATGATTTGCCGGGTGTTGTTTTTCAAAGCCTGCAGAACCTCCGCGGAAGCGGGCAGCGTTTCAATATCGCCGGGAGAGGGATGGCGGTTGCTGAAGTAGAGACGCCCGGCGTTGTCGATGACGGAAACATGTGTTCTGGCGTCCAGTTGCAGTTTTTCGATTCCGCCGGCGATAAAATCAAGCCTTTGCACGGCGGCCAGAAGACCGATTTGTTCTTCGTTTTCATTCCAGACCGGCACACACAGAACAACCGCCGGTTGCTGATTGCCGGCGGGCAGCTTGATGACGTCGGACGTATAAGGTTCGCGCTTTGCGACGGCTTCTTTATACCATCTCCGGGCAGACCAGATTTTGCCGGCGTCGTTTTGAGGCAGAGGGCTTCGGGCCCGGATCACGCCGTCGCTGTCTAGAACAACCGCTATATCCACTTCCGGATTTTTTTTCAGCGTAGCCAGGTGTCTGCGCAAAACTGATTGATCCCGGTTTTTCAGCGCCGCGGCGAATGATGATCTGGCCGCAAGGTCCTGCAGCAAACCGGTGATTGCTTTTTCACGCTCGCGAATGAACAAAGCCAGAAACTCCGACGTCGTCTGGTCGGCGCTGAGAGATTGGGCTTTGACGGTTTCGTATTGGCGATAGCAAAGGAAGACGGCAACAGCGGAAATCAGCACAAACAGGGCCGCGATCATCATCACCAGCGGATAGGTTGAAACGAGCCAGTTGACGACTGCGGACGTCTTTGCCGCCGCGTTTTCTTTGTCTGCAGAAACATAAGACAGCGGTGATTTTTTGGGTATCTGATCCACAGCTCTTCCTCCCCTCAGAAAGACTCTGTTTCACCAGCTTTATTCTCCGGAAAATTATCAGGACAACTTGAACAAAAGAAACGGACAAAACCAGATTTTGATTTCATCCTATTCCTAACATGCGGTAATGTCAAGTGATAAATAGGACTTGAGATATGGCCTGCGAGAGGGAAAGGCTAATCAGGCATCTTCCGTAAAAAGACCGGTTTCGGGGCGGTTAATGAAGGGCGCCTGTTTTCAGGCTGTCATCCAGAGTTTTTCGGACGGCTATGGCCAGATCGCGTTTGGTGATGGGTTTGGCCAGGAAGGTTTTAATGCCGATTTGCGAAGCTTTTTCGGCGTCGATAAAAGAGCTGAATCCCGTACACAAAATGATGGACTGCTGAGGGCGCAGCCGGATGACTTCCTGCGCCAGGTCGCTGCCGGACAGATGCGGCATGGTCATATCGGTGATGATCAGGTCGAAGCCGTCGGGATCCGTCTTGAAAATATCGAGCGCCTGCCGGCTGTCCTGGCAGGTCGTCACCCGGTATCCGAGCCGGGTGAGGATGGCCTTGGCCAGATCCGTCAGATCTTTTTCATCATCGACAAAGAGAATTCTTTCCCGGCCTCGGGGGATGATGTCTTTGTCGGAGGATGCTTCCGTTTCCGTAGCTTCTTCAACGCAGGGCAGGTAGATATAAAAAGCAGCGCCGTTCAGGGGTTTGCTGGCAACGCGGATTCCGCCGCGATGGTTTTTTACGATGCCGTAAACGACGGACAGCCCCAGTCCCGTTCCCTCTCCGATTTTTTTGGTCGTGAAAAACGGTTCAAAGATCCGATCAAGAATGTCGGGAGGAATGCCCTGGCCCGTGTCGGATATGCACAGCCGGACATACAGTCCGGGATTCAAATGAAGCAGATCGTCGGGTGTATCTTCCATAATCGTTTCTTTGGACAGGCTGATATCCAGCGTGCCTCCTTTTGCGCCCATGGCGTGGGCGGCGTTGGTGCAGAGGTTCATGATGATCTGGTGCATTTGCGTGACGTCCGCCAGGACGGTAAAAGGCGTGTTGGGAATGTTTTGACGGATATCAATGTTGGTCGGCATGGTGGCGCGAAGCAGTTTTGTTTCTTCTTTGATGATGTTTCTCATATCAAGCGGCTTCTGGTTGTGCTCGGTATGCCGGCTGAAGGCAAGGATCTGATTGACCAGATCCTTGGCGCGTCCGGCCGCCATGAGAAGCCGTTGAATGTTTCTGGCTCTCAAATTTTCGGTTTTTGTTTCCAGGACCAGTTCCGCATAGCCCATGATGGCGGCCAGAATATTGTTGAAATCGTGGGCGATGCCGCCGGCCAGTGTGCCAACGGCTTCCATTTTCTGCGCTTCGAAGAGTTGCTTTTCCAGCTTCAAGCGTTCCTCTTCGGCCTGTTTGCGCCAGGTAATATCGTAGTTGACGCCGATAATCCTCGCCGGATGGCCTTTGTCGTCGAGCTGGACCATCCCGTAAGATTTCAGATGCCGGATCTGTCCATCGGGGCAGCGGATGCGGAATTCCGTATCGGAGTATTCATTGTTGCGCATCAGGATTTGAAAATCGTGGTCAACCTGCAGGACGTCGTCCGAATGAATCATGTCTCGCCAGGTGTCGGGTGTCACGTCAAACTGATCTCGGGAAACGCCGTAAAGGTCGTACATGCGGTCATCCCAGATGACTTCTCCCGTCTTCAGGTCACGGTCCCAGACGCCGATGCCGGCCGCCATGGCGGCCAGTTCATAGCGTTCGTTGAGGATGCGCAGACGTTCCGCGGTTTGAACGCGCTCGGTAATGTCACGAGCCACAAACAAGACGCCTGACGGGCGGTCTTCCTGGGTTAGAAGCTGCGAACGGACGTCCATGATGAGGAGTCGGCCGCGAGCGTCCATGATCTTCCACTCAAACGAAAAAATATCACTCACTCCCGCCCGTCTTTTATTCATCAGCTCTTCCTGTTTGGCGCGGTTTTCAGGTGGTGTAAAATCGCTGACTTTCAAACCGATCGGATCAATGCCCCCCATCAAGTCGCTGACCGCTTTGTTGGCGAACGTAACGCGGTGGTCCAGGTTCGTCGTCAGGATATAATCATGGGCGGCTTCCGCGACCATCCGGTAGCGTTCCATGCTCGCTTCCAGGGCGGCTTTGTCATGCTTCTGGTCGGTGATATCGCGTATGATATGGACAACCCCGGTCAGTTGTCCGTCGGCGGACACGACGGGCTCCGCAACAATAAACAGGACGTTGTCGCCTGACTCCAGTTCCATGGTTTCCCGATTTCTGCTTTTCAGGGCTTTTACAAAAGGACATCCCGGAATATGATCGTTTGCATGATGGATCAACGCATAACATTTATGGCCTTTCAACGTTTTGATATTCCATCCGCAAAATTCGGCAAACGCCCGATTGTACTGCTCAACGTTGCCCTCCGGCGACAGAAAGGCAACGGGGTCAAGCATGGAGTCGAAAGTTTTTCGCCATCTTTCGCTGGCCTGGCGAAGCGCTTCTTCGCCGCGTTTGGTTTCATCGATTTGTTTTTGGAGTTCGCCTGTTCGCTCCTGGACCATTTCTTCGAGCTTTGCCTGATATTCCTCATTTTGCCGCAGGATGGAGCGCTCAGTCAGAATGTGGGCCAGCATCGAACAGAAATTGAACACGTAGTCCCGGTAAAGCGCAAACGCAGCCGGGTCTGAAACGGTCAGAATCAGATGTCCCCGGAAAGCGCCGTTTGCGGACAGGGGGATGGCCATGTTATGTTGATCATCCGGATATTCACGGATATCGCTGTAACGGACGGAAGATAAGCCCGGCACGTCCTCAAGTCCGCGGCAGGCAAAATCTGTGATGGCCTTTTCATCCGGCAGTGAGGCCATGACATTTTGCATGAGCAGCAGTTGACTGAGTATCTGCACATTGAGAGCGGGCTTATCCATGACCATCACTTCAATTTAGTAAAAAACAGGCCGTTCTTTCTTTTGACTCCAAACCGCTTCGGACGAACTTCAGCAGTGAATCCTCCCGTTCATCATCTGACGTGAAAATCCGGCAGACAGAAATACCCTGTGGAAATGTTTGAAGAGTAAAACCAAGCGAAATACTTTGTGTTTCATCCGGCATAGCTCAAAATCCCCCTGGGCGGATTCTGGAAAAAAAGACTCTTCCGGCAGATGTCATGCCGGGTCCGCTTCATGATTTAATTAGAAAAATGGCACGGCAATCATGGCCTGTGCTGCAGGTGGAGTAAAGCTGAGTCCTGAACCGGGTTAATGCCTTTAATCGCGGGGTGCAATCTATATGGTAAAATCCGCATAGTTCTGATAGTTATTATCGACATAATGGGAAAAAACTTAAAAGAGAGAAAATGATATGGCATCCGAAGACTTAAGCAAACTGAAAATTGATCAGGCCGCCAAAAAGAGTGTAACCGCCGGGCGTCAAAAGAAGTCATTTATTATTGCCGGATTGATCTTTCTTGTGCTTGCCGTGGTTGTTCTGTATCAGGCCGGCATCCTGGCCCCCGTTGCCACCGTGGATGTGACAACGGTTTCCATGGTTTATCCGTCGCAATCCCTGTCGGTTTTAAATGCCAGCGGCTATATTGTGGCTCAGCGGAAAGCGGCTGTCGCGTCGAAATTGACCGGCCGGCTCACGGCGCTTCTGGTGGAAGAGGGCTCTGTGGTCAAAAAGGGGCAGGTTCTGGCGCGCATGGAAAACGCGGATACGGGCGCAGTCAAAGATCAGGCTCAGGCCAATCTTTCCAATGCCCGCGCGGTTTTAAAACAGGTGGCGGTGGAACGTGACAATCTCAAGCAGGATTATGACCGATACAAAAGACTGATTGCCGGCGGCTATATTTCACAGTCGGATTATGACGCGGTCAACACGCGCTACCTGCGTTCGCTGGAAGCCGTGAAAGCGGCGGAGGCGGCCGTGCGCGGGGCCGAAGCGGCGCTTTCCGGGGCGGAGGTCAATTTCGACTACGCCTATATCCGCGCGCCGTTTGACGGCGTGGTGCTGACCAAAAACGCGGACGTCGGCGACATCGTCACGCCGCTTTCCGCATCGTCCACATCAAAGGCCGCCGTCGTGACACTCGCGGATATGGATTCGCTGCAGGTGGAAGTGGACGTCTCCGAAACCAGCATTACGCTTATCAAAGTCGGTCAGCCCTGCGATATCCAACTGGATGCTTTGTCCGACCGGCGTTTCCGCGGAGCGGTGCATGCGATTGTGCCGACCGTCGACCGCGCCAAGGCGACGGTGCTGGTGAAAGTGAAAATTCTGGATCGCGACCCGCGGATGCTCCCCGATATGAGCGCGAAAGTTTCGTTTCTGTCCCGCGAGCTTGCCTCAGAGGAGTTGAAGCCGCGTCTGGCCGTCAACCAGTCCGCACTGGAAAGCAAAAGTAACAACAACGTCGTCTATCGAATTTCAGACAACAAAGCGCGCAAAACCGCTGTTGCCACGGCCGGCAAACTGGGGGATATGGTGGAAGTTACATCCGGTTTGAAGCCCGGCGACCGCGTCGTGCTCAAACCCGAAGGACTGAAAGACGGCGCGAAGATAAAAGTGGCGGAAAGATAAAAGAAGGATCAAGGATCAAGGTGCAAGGTACAAGGGGATACAGGCACAAAGGCACAAAGGTATACCTTCTACGAGCCACGAGCTATGAGCTATGAGCTACTAGCTAAACCGGGTGAGGCCAAACAACATGCGTGTGTTTAAGAATGCCGAGTTTATTTCGTGTGAAGAGAGAAACCGTGTTTTTAAATACCTTGTGGAGAAAGACGGGAAAATCTTTTTCACGGGCGATCAGTTGCCGGACGAATTTGCGCCATGTGAATCGGTTGATTTAAAGGGACGGTGCGTTGTGCCGGCGTTTGGCGATACGCATATGCACTTCAGCTCGTTTGCTTATTTCAACGCGGGACTGGATTGCCGGCATGTGCGTGATTTTGAGGAACTGGGGGAACTCATCCGGGGTTATGAGGGCCGCGTCAAAAAGGAAAAAGTGATTCTGGGATTTGGCTGTTCGGCGCATACGGTTGCCGAAAAAAGACTGCCGGGCCGGCATGATCTGGACCGGATCACCTCGACTCCTCTGATGATTGTCAAATACGACGGCCACGCCGCCGTCGGCAATTCCGCACTGATTTCCAAAATGCCCGCCGCCATTGCGGCCGATCCGGGATTCGATCCGAACACAGGATGGTTTTATTTAAACGCTTTTTACAAGGCGGTGAATTCCATCACGTCGTCCGTATCGCTTCCCGCGCTTTTCCGGAATTTGATTGCGGGCAGCGATTACCTGGCCCGCAAAGGCATCGCGCTGGTTCATACGGCGGAAGGCGTGGGGTTTCCGCTGGATCTGGATGTCGATTTCATGCGGTTTGCCAATCGCGGTCTTCCGCAGACGTATCAAATTTTCTTCCAGACGATGCAGGTGAAGAAAGTAAGCCGCAGAAAATTGCCACGCATCGGCGGGTGTTTTGCCACGGCGCTCGACGGATGTTTCGGATCGGAGGATGCGGCGCTTCGGGAGCCTTACTCGAACAATCCCGAAAACCGGGGCAACCTTTTTTATTCCCAAAAAGACGTCAACGATTTTGCGATAGCGGCCAACCGCGCCGGCTTGCAGATTGCCATGCACGCCATCGGCGATGCAGCCGTTGATCAGGCGCTCGCCGCTTACGAAACCGCCCTGAAAGATTTCCCCCGGCAGGACCATCGGCATATCATCATTCACGCGGATCTGATGGACCAAGCCGCCATTGAACGGGCCGCCAGACTCAATCTCTGCATCGCGTTGCAAACGCCGTTTTTATATTGGCCGCAGGAGCCGGTGGACTATCTGCAGTGCATTCTGGGCAATCGCGCGGAAAATCTTCTTCCGCTCAAAAGCATGCTGAATGCCGGCATCAAACTTGCCGGAGGATCGGACGCCCCCTGTACACTGCCCGATCCCATCGCCGGCATGTATGCCGCCTGCAATCACCCTAAAGCAGGAGAGTCCGTATCAGTTCTGGATGCCCTGCGCATGCATACGTCATCCGGCGCTTATCTTTCCTTTGACGAAAACTCGCGAGGCACGCTGACCAACGGGAAGCGGGCCGACTTTGTTGTTCTGGATCAAAATCCGCTTCAGACGCCCGTCGGGAAATTAAATACCATCAAGGTTGAAGCCCTTTATCTGCAAGGGAAGAAGTATGAAGGACAGGAGAATCGGGGTATTGGCTCTTTGTTAATGGATGCGGCGGGGAATAAGTATGGGCAATAGGCTATGGGCGATGGAATTCAGGTTCAAGGCGCAAGGTTCAAGGTCCAAGTTTCAAGGCGAAAAATATCCGCCGCCGGCGGAGGTGGCGCGTAGCGCCGGAGGTGGAAAGCTCAAAGCTCGTAGCTCGTAGCTCGTGGATGGTGGATGGGGAATGACTGAAGAGAAAAAAACGATCGTTGAAATCAGGAATCTGAATAAGTGCTATCACCGGGCATCTCTGATTGTGCCGGTGCTGCATGATATTACCTTTGATATTGAGGATGGGGAGTTTCTTGCGCTCATGGGGCCGTCGGGATCCGGCAAGACCACGCTCTTGAACCTGATTGCGGGGATCGACAAGGTGGATTCCGGAACCATCCGCATCGGCGATATCGATATCACGGATCTGTCCGAGACGGAACTCGCCGCCTGGCGGGCCAACTCCGTGGGCTTCATTTTTCAATTTTACAATCTGATTCCCGTGCTCAAGGCTGTGGAAAATGTCGAGCTGCCGCTGCACCTGACGACGCTTTCGAAAAAACAGCGGCGCGAACACGCGGAAATGGCGCTTTCCATGGTGGGGCTGGGGCACCGGATGGATCATTATCCCGGCGAAATGTCCGGAGGCGAACAGCAGCGCGTGGCGATTGCGCGGGCTATTGTGACCGACCCGACCATCCTGGTGGCCGACGAGCCGACCGGCGATCTCGACCGTGTTTCCGCCGAGGAAATCCTGTCCATGATGGAGAGGCTCAACCGCGACATGGGCAAAACGATCATCATGGTTACGCACGATCCGCGGGCGGCCGCGCGCGCACACATCCTGCGCCATCTGGACAAAGGGTATCTCAACGATGATGCTTCTCAAAATCCTGTTTAGAAACGCCTTCTCCAACAAGCTGCGCAGTTCTCTGACCATTCTGGGAATTGCCGTCGCGATTCTGGCGTTCGGTCTTTTACGCACGGTGATCAGTTCCTTTTACGCCGGCGTGGAAGCCGCCTCCACGTCACGCCTGGTGACGCGCAATGCCATTTCCATTATCTTTTCCCTGCCCATTTCCTATGCGGAAAAAATCCGTCAGGTGGAAGGCGTCAGGATGGTTTCCTGGGGAAACTGGTTTGGCGGCATTTATATTGATGAAAAGAACTTCTTCCCGAATTTCTGCGTCGATCCGGTAACCTATTTTGCCCTGTATCCGGAATTTGTCCTGGATGAAAAACAAAAGAAAGCTTTCCTGTTTGACCGCAAAGGGGCGGTGGCGGGCCGGAAACTGGCAGCCAAATACGGATGGAAAATCGGTGACACCATCACGCTCAGGGGCACGATCTACCCCGGCAACTGGGATTTCGTGCTGCGGGGGATTTACCGGGGACGGGACCGGACGGTTGACGAAACGCAGTTCTTCTTTAACTGGGCGTATTTGAATGAAGCGGTCAAAAAATTCGCCCCCGGTTTTGCCGACAAAGTCGGTTTTTACATGATCGGAGTGAAGAATGCCGATTTTGCCGCCGACACGGCCGTGCAGATCGATAAAATATTCAAAAATTCTCTGGCGGAGACCTTAACCGAAACGGAAAAAGCCTTCAACCTGGGTTTTATCGCCATGAGTGAAGCGATTGTCACGGCCATTCAGATGGTGTCGTTTGTCATCATTCTCATCATTATGGCCGTGGTGGCCAACACGATGGCCATGACCACGCGCGAGCGCACGGGCGATTACGCGATTCTGAAAACCATGGGATTCGGTGCGAGGGACATTTCTATCCTGATCTTCGGTGAAGCGCTGGTTTTGACGATGACGGGCTGTCTGATCGGTGTAGTGTTGACGTTTCCGGTGGCGCGCATTTTTGCCGCCCAGTTGTCAACGTATTTTCCGGTTTTCCTGGTTTCCAACTCGACCATTTATCTGGACATCGCCGCCGCGTTGCTCATCGCGTGTCTCGCGGCGATCATTCCGACGCGCCATGCGATCCGCATCCGCATCGCCGACGGATTAAGGAGAATCGGCTGATGGCGCTGCCTTTATCTTACAGTATCCGCAATCTCTGGCGCAGGCGGCTGACCACCACGCTGACGGTGGCGGGCATGGCGCTGGTCGTTTTTGTTTTTGCCGCGGTGCTGATGATGGCGGCCGGTCTGCAAAAGACGCTGGTGGAAACGGGTTTGCCCGATAACGTTGTGGTCATTCGCAAGGCGTCGACCTCCGAGGTCATGAGCGTCATCGAGCGTCGGGCGGCGGCGGTGGTGGAAATGCTGCCGCAGGTCGCCGCCGGTGTTTCCGGACAGCCGATGATGGCCAAAGAAGTCGTGGTTTTAATTGCGCTCAAAAAGCAGGGTGAGGAAAAAACTTCCAGCCATTCCAACGTGGTGGTGCGCGGTGTCCAGGCCGCATCGCTTCCGCTCCGGCCGCAGATCAGGCTGGTCGCCGGCCGCCTGCCCCGCTCCGGCTCAATGGAAGTGCTGGTCGGCAACAGCATCGCCAAGCGATTTCAGGGCGTCGGTTTGCAGCAAACGCTCACCTGGGGTATGCGCACCTGGACGGTTGTCGGCATCTTTGATGCGGGCAATACGGGATTTGCCTCCGAGATCTGGGGGGATGTGGATCAGGTGATGCAGGCTTTCCGGCGGCCGGTCTATTCCTCGCTGATTTTCAAATTGAAGACGCCGGATGCTTTTGATGCCGCGAAAAAATCCATTGAAAATGATCCGCGCTTTACGCTGGAGGCTCGGCGCGAAACAAAATATTATGCGGACCAGTCGGAGATGATGGCCAAGTTTCTGCGCATTCTGGGAACGTCGCTGACGATTATCTTTTCCATCGGCGCGATCATCGGCGCGATGATTACGATGTACTCCGCCGTGGCCAACCGCACGGCGGAAATCGGCACACTGCGCGCCCTGGGGTTCCGCCGCCGCAACATCCTGCTGGCCTTTCTCACCGAATCGCTGCTTCTGGGTTTCTTAGGCGGCGTCATCGGGTTGTTCTTTGCGTCTTTCATGCAGTTTATGACCATCTCCACAGTCAACTTTCAGACCTTTTCCGAACTGGCTTTTAAATTCACGCTGACGCCCGGCATTTTCGCAGAGTCGATGATCTTCGCCCTGCTGATGGGCTTGATCGGCGGCGTGCTGCCGGCATTCCGCGCCTCCCGCCTGAAAATTGTAGACGCCCTGCGGTCGGCATAAAAGACGGGGCTGAGCGGTTAAACGATTTTATTTGACGGCTGACTATTTGCAATCAGCGAGAATATTTTTGATCAGATCGGGATGATCCTTGAATTGGCCGACCAGGCGCTGATCGATGCCTTGTGAGAATGGGCAGGCCGCCATGCAAATGCCCGTCCCCACGGTCATCCACATTTCCATGCATTTGGCGCCGTCGTGGCTCCACTGATACAAGCCGTTGATCAGTTGCGGTTCATCAAAGCTGATGGCTTTGGCCGGACATTTGCGGGCGCATTTGAGGCAAAGGCGGCAGAAATCGACCAGACCGAAATCGACCGGGCCGTCTTCCTCAAGCGGCATATTAGTCAGAACGGCCGCCATCTTCAGGCGGTTTCCGTACTGCGGGTTGACGAGCATATTGCAACGGCCGAGCTGGCCCAATCCCGCCTCGGCGGCCAGAGGCGTCAAAGGTGAATAATATTCGATGAAGTTGTCCGTCAGGGCTTCGTACCCCAGGGATTTGATGTACATGGCCAGTTGCGCCGAGGCGGCGGTGCTTCCGGCGTAACCCAGCATGGCGGCAATTT
Source organism: Smithellaceae bacterium (assembly GCA_963682105.1). Classification (GTDB taxonomy): domain Bacteria; phylum Desulfobacterota; class Syntrophia; order Syntrophales; family Smithellaceae; genus UBA8904. The sequence goes on along the minus strand of OY821638.1, from coordinate 2,010,335 downwards.
GAGTTTCCTTGCGCGGCGCGCGGTTGACCATCGCTTGATCCAGCGCCGCCGCGATGACAATTGCATAGGAGTAAGACAAATGAAGGGATCTGCCGTAACCGACGCCCATGCCGAACATGTCGCCGCGATGAGAATAATGATGGTGGCTTTTCAGACGGGCAATTCCGGCCAGATCGCCGCCATAGGCCAGAGCCAGAGATTTGAGCGCCGCGCTCATTTCCAGGGGATCTACTTTTACGCGATGGGCGGCGACTTTGCATCGGTCTGATTCCTGTTGAATTTGATTGGTCAGAAGTGTGGCGGGTCTGACCATGGCCGTCCAGGCGGCATCGTCCTCTTTCGGTTCCGCGCCGATGCTGAGCATGCGGTCGGGGTCCATCGCCATTTTCTTTCCGGTGAAATCGTAAAAGGCGTTGATAATCCGCTGAACCATAAAGACGCGGTCCGATTTCTTTTTGAAATGCGCCGGATCGATCCGGAAAATACGGGCCATTGTTTTATGCGCACTTTCGCGGACACGGTCATCCTCTTTTTGAAGTTCAGCTTACTATAAGGAAGAGAAGAGCGGACATGGTATTTTCGATCTGTTAAAGTTGAATAGCCAAAACAACCATAGCAGAAAGGAGAAAACCATGTCCAAGAGCGATTATAACAGACAGGCGGCTCGTCGTCAAAAAATCAGGAACACAACCCTCATTGTCGGGGTTGACATCGGCAATGCCTTCAATGCATTGGGATTCATGAACAAGGAAGGCAACGTATTGTTCAAGTGTGCAAAGCTCTATAACAATCGAGAAGGATTTGAAAAGTTTCTCGATATGATTGAAGGGCTAAAAAAGAAGCATCGTCTAAGGGATGTTCTCATCGGGATGGAACCGACGGGACATTACTGGAGGAAACTGGCCTATTTTTCAAAAGAGCATGGTTATGAGGTTCGTTTTGTGAGGACAACGGCCCTGAAGCATCACCGGGAACTGGATGAGAGTTCATCCGCCAAGAGTGACCAGAGGGATGCGTTAACCATAGCGAACATCACCCGGGAAGGCAAATATATTGACACCGTCATCGAGGATGGCGTGCTGAGGCAACTGAGGACATTATCAAAGGCACGTGAGAGACTTCTCCGTTACAGCGTGAGCGCGAAAAACTCCTTACATGCGGCCCTGGACGACTATTTCCCCGAACTGCATGAGATATTCTGGTCCATGGGATCACGAAGTCTATGGGCAATTCTTGAGCAGTGTCCTTTCCCTCAGGATGTCATGTTGATGGAGGTAGCCACTCTTCAGGATCTCATCGCACGAAGTTCGCGAAAGAAGAAAGAATCATTACAAAAAGCAAAAGCCCTCAGCAAGACTGCTCAAGAAAGTATTGGCTTAAAACAGATAGGCAGCGCTGACCGATACCGTATTCAAATGTGCCTGGAAGAAGTGAAACGGACGGTCGTGTCACTTAAAAACATGGACAAACAGTTGAGGAGCTTACTGAAGGAGACACCCGCAGCGACCTATCTGATGAGCATACCCGGCATCGGCCCCCTCTCTGCCGCTGTGTTTCTGGGAGAACTGGGAGACCCTGCCCATTTTCATAACGCCCGTCAGATCGTGAAGTACGCCGGATATGATCCCCAGGAGAGTGATTCAGGTTCCCGTATCGGTCGAAAGTTTATCTCCAAAAAGGGGCGATGGCTCTTACGGAAATATCTTTTCTTTATGAGCATGAGAGTGGTGGTCCTGAGCAACTATTTCCAGGAATACTATCAACGAAAGTTAGAAACAAAGAACCGGGTTGGTCAGCAGCCCAGGCGCAAAGAAATGCTTTGTGCGGTGGCAATCAAGCTGATCAAAGTGATCTTTGCTTTACTGCGGGATAAACGGGAGTTTGAAGATTTGGCGCCGGCTGCCGCAGCATAAACATAAAATAAAAGCATGGTTGTGGTGGAAGGAAGGACCGTGTAGCTTCGAAGGCTAAAAGGCTTGCAGGATTCAGCTTGGTCAACTTCCGCCACCCTTTTCGTCCTGCATAAGGTAAGTTGGGCATCAAAGGCCCGTAGAATAAAAGAGGTTAGGTGAAAAGGAAAAAAAGGTCGAAGTACCACCACAACCTTTGGCGCACCGTCAAATATGAGGAGGTTTATCTTCATCAATGCACAATGAAATGTATTTCAACGAATAACCCATAAGTGGCAGTGGCGGCGTTACCCACAGCCATCTCTCCGCCATGCTCCGCGGAAGGGCTGCTCCGAGATGGCTGTGGATAACGCCAGTTCCCAAAGATGACAACATCTAATGGGACGATAGACTTTTAATCGTGCAGACGTATCAAATGCACCTTAAACAAACATATTTTTTGTCTTAACAATGGGCAGGGGTCAACCATTTTCAACTTTAACGACATGGACAAAGAGAAAATACTTGACATCTTCCTTAGAAGAGGATGCTTTTCATAATAGTCGGAGTATTTCTTCGTTCCTTTGATCAGCCCGAGGCGGGAGAACATGGTGTCGCGTTCATCAAAATGCTTCACGATACTCCAATCCTTTATCTGTTGCTGCAGAGATGCCGTATCACATCTTTCGTCATTTGAATGCCCAGACGCAGATTGTCGATGGAAATGCGCTCATCGATGCCATGGACGCGGGCCATGTCGCTTTTTTCCAGAATCATCGGTGTGAAGCCGTAGGCGGGATAACCTCGTTCTCGCCAGTAGCGGCCGTCGGTCGCGCCGGCCATCAGCAGGGGCAAAACACCCGCGCCGGGAACGGATTTTTCTATAGCCTGTGTGACGACGCGGTAGAAAAGGCTGTCCTGCGGGGCAATGCCGGAAGGCGGCGAAGACTGGATCATTTCTATTTTAATTCGCTTGTCGGCCACCCGGTCCGTGAGCCAGAGCCGGAATTCCCCGGCATCCGTTTCGGGAAGCAGGCGGCAGTCGAGCTGTGCTTCCGCCCGCTCCGGGATCACATTGATCTGGTAACCGGCGTTAACGATGTTGACGCTGACGGTGTCGCGCAAAACCGCGTTGGTGAATTTCTCGGAAGACAGCTTTTTCCCCGCCAGGGCCATGATGAAGGGATTCGATAAGTTTTTGAGTAAAAAGGAAGCGGGGAAGCTTTGCGCCGCCCCAATGGCTTTAAACATTTGGGAGGCGGCCCGGCCCGCCCGCAAGGGTCTGGGGTTGTCGACAATACGTTTCAGCGCAGCCAAAAGCGTCAGATTGGCGCTGCCTGCATGCGGCATCGAACCATGCCCCGGTTCGCCCGAGGCGGTTAGCTTGACGCGAAAGATCTGTTTTTCCGCCACGGCCACAGCAAAAAGAAGCTTTTCTCCGAAGACACCTTTGAAACCGCCTGCGCCTTCATCCCAGACCCATTCCGGGTCGATTTCTTTTAAATGATGCTCCACCAGCCAGCGCATGCCGTTGTCGCCGCCCGGTTCTTCATCCGGCACGGCGGTAAAAATAATCGGCCGCCGGAAGCGCACGCCTTCTTTCAGAAGCGATTCCAGCGCCATGAGGAACATGATGCCCAGGCCTTTGGTGTCGAGCGTGCCGCGTCCCCAGATGAAGCCGTCCGCCACGTCTCCGCTGAAAGGCGGGTGCGACCATTGTGCGGGATCGGCGGTCACGACGTCGATATGATGATTGATCATCAACGGCTTGAGCGGCTCCGTTCCGGCAATGCGCGCCCAAACGAGTCCCCGCCCCGCAACCGGTTCATAGATTTTGACATCGGATGTAATTTGTCGATCGAGAAGCTGATCCCGAAGCCAGCATGCCGCCGCCATTTCGTTGCCCGGCGGATTCGTCGTATCAAACTGCACATACCGGCAAAGCGTCGCCACCGCATCATCAATATTTATCTGGTTATCCATTATTTCTCTGTCCTGCCCGTTGTTTTTAACTAACAGTCTACAGCCTAACAGTTGTAGGGAACGGTTTCAAATAACCTGAAGGTCACAAGACCGTTCCCTACATTTATTCCTCCAATATTGCTTCATCCTTCACTTTCTGCAAATCCTCGGCATAGGTCAAAGACGCGATGAAAAAGAGGATGCCCGCCGCCACGCCGAACAGGCCGCACAGCATGACAGCCGTGCCCAGACCTTCTGCGCCTCCGCCCAGCCAGTCGGATACGAAACCCACAACGGAAGGTCCCCAGGCGCCTCCCAGCATATACTGCGCGAAAATCGCCAGCCCCATCGACAGTCCCTTGTGGGCCACCGGAACGACATCCTGAGAGATGGCGGCAATGGCCGGCATGGCCATGGCCGCACAGATGCCGTAAACGCAGGCGAGTGCAATGCCCAGCGGACTGAAGCGCGTTAAAACCGCAAGAATCAGAATCAGTCCGCCCGTGATGTAGGCCACCATCGGAACATACATGCGGCCGCGTGGATTTTTCTTCTGCCAGAAGTCCGCCAGAAATCCGCCCAGGGGCGCCCCGAGAATGGCCATCAGCCCGATGCCCCCTGTAATCAGGCCGGCTTTATCTTCGGGAATATTCATCATACGCATGAGCAGACTTGGCAGCCAGACCAGCACCGAAGCGGTCATGAAAACGGCAATGCCCAAACCCAGATAATACCAGCGCATGGTGCGCAGTTTTAAAACGCTGGTGAACGCATCGAGAAAATGACGAAAGCCGCCTGATGTGTCAGGCGCATCGACGGTTTTATAATCCTTCATGAAAAAGGCCAGAATGCCCAGAATGACGCCGGGAACCGCAAAAAACAGAAAAGGAGTGCGCCAGCCGTATTTCACGGAAATGATGCCACCGAAGATGACGCCTGCCGCTGCGCCCAGCGGAATGGCGAGGTTGAAAGCACCCATGGCACGGCCGCGCTTTTCTTTCGGGTACGATGCGGCGATGAGCGCCGTTCCGCCGGGAACAAATCCGGCTTCGCCCAGGCCCACGAAGAATCGCGGGATCAGCACGCCCGGAAAATTTTTTGCCAGTCCTGTAATGAAAGTTGCGGCGCTCCAAAGCAACGCCATCAGTCCGATGGCTTTGCGACGGCTCCAGCGGTCCACCAGGTAGGAGACGGGAAATGAAAAAAAGGCCATGCCGATGATCAGCACGGTTGAGGCCAGTCCGCACTGCGCGTCGGTCAGTCCCAGATCGATTTTCATCGGCTGTAAAATGACGGCGAAGACCTGCCGGTCCATGTAGTTGACGACGTAGAGAAGGGTGCAGACAATGAGAATGTAATGCGCGCGCCAGCCGCCGGAGATGAATTGAGGAGATTCGTCTTTGGTTGTGTCTTTCATCCGACCTCCTTTTTTGGGGGGGCTTAAGGTTGGGTTTCCGCCGCCAGAAGTGCGGCGCCGTATGCGGCTGTTAACCGGGGTTTTTCTGGAACCCGGATGTCCAGTTTGAGCGCATCGCCTACCGCCTGCACGAGCCCGGCGTCTTCCCCTCCGCCGCCGGTCAGCACGACATCCGGCTCTAACTTCAGGCGTTTGACCAGCATGCCGACTTTGGAAGCCATGGCCTTGTGAACGCCGGCCAGAATATCCGCTGGCTTCGCACCTTCGGCAATGCGGGAAATGGTTTCCGATTCGGCAAAGACGGCGCAGTTGGTTGAAAACTCAACGGGCTTTTCCGATTGAAGCGAGAGAGGGCCGATTTCATCGAGGGGAACCTGGAGAATACGGGATATCACCTGCAAAAACCGTCCGGAACCGGTTGCGCATTTTTCGCTCATCAGAAAATCGGCAATCCGTCCCTGGGGCGTGATTTTTGCCGCCTTGGTAAACTGGCCTCCGATATCTATTATCGTCCGCGCGGCCGGAAAAATGAAGGAGCAGCCCCTGGCCTGGCAGGAAATGTCGGAAACCTGTTTTCCCGGAAAGGGCGAACTTTCCGCGCCGAGTCCCGTAACGACCAGGCCCGCCAGTTGATTCAACGAAATGCCGGCGGCGGACAAGGCGTTGTTCATGACTTTTTCCGCCCCGTTTTTGTAATGCCCGCCGGAAGGGATCAGGCCTGAGGCAACGATCTGACTGTCCTCAATGATGACGGCTTTAATGGAGACGGACCCCATGTCCAGTCCGGCGTAATATTTTTTATCGCTGTTCATAAAACCTCTGATTTGTCCCCGCTGGCGGGGGGCGGGGGACCCGGTAGGGAACGGTCGCGACCGTTCCCTACGAAAAGAAGGTCACATCCTCTTTTCTTCTTTCCTTCGCCGGCCTTAATCCCCGGTCATAAAAATCTTTTCCGATCAGCGCCGCGCCCAGTGCGCCGGTAATGAAAGGCTCCGGCGGTGTGAGAACCGGAAAACCAACCTTTCCTTCGATGGCTTTGACGAGCCCGATGTTTTTGGCCCCGCCGCCGGTGACGACGACATCTTTTTCGATTCCCAGATGACGCGTCATGTTGACGACACGCCCCGCGATGGCTTCGTGAAGCCCCGCCACGATTTCCGCCACGCCTGCGCCTTCGGCCAGACGCGAAGTCACTTCGTGTTCGGCAAACACCGTGCACATGTTGGAAATCTGGACAAACCCGTTGGCTGTCAGTGACAGGGCGCCCATGTCGGTCAGATTGATGCCCAGTGTTTCCGAAATGACTTCCAGAAACCGGCCGGTTCCCGCGGCGCATTTGTCGTTCATGACAAAGTTTGCCACTTTGCCTTCGGCATCGAGCTTGATGCCTTTGGAATCCTGCCCGCCGATGTCGATGACGATTCTGGCCGATGGGAACAATGCGCGGATGCCGCGCGCATGGCAGGTGATTTCGGTGATCTGCTTATCCGCGAACGGAACATTGATGCGCCCGTAGCCGGTGGCGACAATAAAATCCAATTGCTCAAAAGAAAGCCCCGTCTTTTTAAGCGTCTCGTCCATAACCTTGAGCGCCAGATGCCGATGCTCCGCCCCCGTCGGCCCGATATGCGAAGCCATTATCTTTTCTGCTTCATCCGCAATGACCACCTTCGTCATCGTAGACCCGATATCAATCCCCCCAAACGGCATAAATTCTTCCTCAGAGTAGGGAACGGTTTGAAACCGTTCCCTACAGCTACAGCCTATTTCCCTCTCGAAGCGAGGGCTTCAACAAACGCCCCGATCTGCGCTTTCCACTGGGCTTCCGAGTAATCCCGCAGGTCCACCATGTCGGAGACAAGTTGCATCATCGGGAGATCGGAATACTTTCCCATTTCGCTCTTCATGTGTGTCTGGCCGATGGTGGTGGCCCGGCAGGACCGGCAGGCATGGAAGACGACGCCGTCGATCTTATAATCTTTGATCATGTCGAGGAGCTTTTCCACCGTGGGGTTGCCGCTGTGCGCGCGGGCTTTTTCGTGGTAGCGGGTAAAGCGTAAAAACGCCCGCCACGCCAGGTAGTCGACCGGGTCTTTGACATGCGACGGCACTTCCACGGGATCGAATCCGCGGTAAACGTTTTCAATCACAAACACCGCCCCGAAGCTTTCAAAGTAGTTGAAGATCCACAGCGTATGCCAGGGCGGAAGCCCTCCGCCGTAAAGGATGCGGTATTTCTCATCGGGGATGACGCCGATCTTGTGCTCGACTTTGTATTTCACTTCGTCATGGAGTTTCTGGTAGAAATCAACGGCAACCTGTGTGCCCGTATAGTAATGGCCGGCGACCATGATGCTGAAATGGTCCTGCGACGGCATCGGGCAGGGGACGGCCACGCGCAGCCGGTCGATATCGTACCAGAGCTGCCAGGCTTTGTCTCCCAGACGGATGGTTTCCCACAGGCGTTCCTTGTCCATTTTCTTTCCGGTTTGTTTTTCCAGAAATTCGATCAGGCCCGCAAGCTGGTCGCGCTGGTATTGGATGTAGTAGTCGCGCACCTCGTTTAAATCCGCCTGAGCCGGGGGCACGACGACATCGATGCCGAACGTGGGCGCTTCCAGATAACGGCTGGTGGCCTGATACCATTTGAAGCGCGGATCGCAGATGGCGGAGCTTCCCAGCATCATGTCGGGAAGCGGCATGCCGCCGTCGGGGCTTTGGTCGGGAATGCGCCCGAGCTCTTTGCGCAGGCTGTCAAAGCCCAAGCCGATGCGGGCGTAGCTGCACAGCACCTGCGAATAGCCGTCAGCTTCGGCTTTCAGAAGAAAGCGGTCCATGTCGCGCTTGGCGGCGCAAAGGCCCGCGTAGTTTTCGGTGGGCAGCGGCACGACATCCATTGCCCGGAGAATTTCATCGTAGTGCGAAGCGACCATCGTGTAGGCCACTTTCTTGCCCTGCGATTTCGCTTCATGAGCGCTTTTGTAAATGCTTTTGACCAGAGAGCGGACTTCGCGCGCGGTGTCGGTTCCCTTGACGGCGGTGGTTTTGGCTTGTGCAACAGGTTCCATAATTACATCCTTTTCCGTAGGGAACGGTTTGAAACCGTTCCCTACATAAACAGTTCGTTCCCGTTAATATCCCGATTATTCTTATCCAATTCCCAACTTAGTGGGTTATTAACAATGTACTCTCTTGTTAAATGCAGTTCCCTTTCGTTGCGTATGACCCTGTCATAGTAAGATTTTTGCCACTGAAACGGATTGCCGGATTTAGATGCGTTAATCCGCCGCGACGAAAATGTTTTCAAACCGCGAACGATTTCCGGGAGACCATGTTGTGTAGGGAACGGTTTCAAACCGTTCCCTACGATGCGGACAATTCCGTGAAAGTGATTTGGCATGACAACGAATTCATCCAAATCACAATTTGAATAATGATGGGGTAAATCCAACCAACACGTTTTTACAAGTTCTCCCGCTTCATTTAACACCCTCTGCCCCTCAACTACATCACCAAGCTTGCACTGCATATCGCTGACACAGATGGTCACGAAATATGCGCCGGGTGTTGTATAATCAAAATGAATTAAACGTTGTTGTTTTCTTTGTCTCATAACATTTCCCGTAGGGAACGGTCTTGCCACCCGCAGGGTGGTTTGAAGCCGTTCCCTACATGATCATTTCCAGGAACGCCTGGATTCTGGTTCTTAGTTGTCCGATCGTTGACGTTGAATAATCGTCCTCGATCATCAGCACCGGCAGTTTGAAACTTCCTAAATATTCCTTCAAATCCGGGCCTTCCAGTTCGCAGGTGTCGCAGTAACGGACAATGTAGAAAATGGCGCCGTTTGCGGTCCAGCCGTTCACGAATTGTTTGATATAACCGAAGCGGCTGGCGAGATCTTCCATCCGGTTGCCGGCCTGGGGTTTGAGGGTGCGCGGGCAGTGGGTGCATAAATACCGCTGCACCAGGCCGTCGAAGGGATCCGCCGTTTCGGGGACGTCCTCCCAGAAAAACCGTGTGCCGGTGCACAGGTCATCCATGACGACATGCGCGCCGCATTCTTCCACTAGTTGAATGAAGGCGGTGTCGTCGATTTCATTGCCCCACAAAAAGATGCGAGGCAGGCCGTCCGCTTTTGCCGCCGGACGTTTTTTGACATCATTGATCAGCCCAGAAATCAGTTCAATGTGTTCAGTTGCCGGAATGCCCATGCCCGCCACCAGCAGTTTGGTGATTTCCGTGCCGGAAATGCGCGGCGGATTTTCCTTGCGCAGTTCGTAGAGTTCCCGAAGCAGCGCGCGGCGTTTGTTATAGAGTTTGACGGCGTCCCGCAGTTTGGCCGTCTCCAGCCTGCGGCCGGAAAATTCTTCCAGTCGACTGACGAAATACAGCAGTTCCTTTTTATAAAACTGATCCGACGACGGCCCCATCATGTGCGGGACGTTGAGGAAATGATTGAAGGGTGAAGGTTTATTGGCTTGCCAGATGGCGTACATCTTCTCGATGGTGTCGCAACTGTGCGGGGCGACGAAACCGTCGAGGAAATCATACCGGCCTTTGAGCGCCATGTTGAAGCAACTGCGGGCAAACGGGCAGGCCATCGGTTCCAGAAGCGCATCCGCTTCGTCGATGGGATCCGTCTGGCTGCCCTGGATGCGGAAGGGAACCATATCAAGCGCCGTAATGATTTCGTCGGGTACAAAGCAGCAGAAATAGCCGATGACTTTCTTGCCTTCGTCATGCAGCTTTCGGGCGTATTCGCCTCTGCGGGTATAAATTTTTTCTATCTTTTGCATTGTTGTCATGCGGGCAATCCTCTCTCTTTTCTATTTGGTTACTGTTTGATGAATTATTGAGTTTATCGGGGATAAAATCAAGCGGCTTTTTTAAAGATGCCTCCTTTTCTTGATCGAAGGCGGCTGACATGCTATGTTCCAACCATGACGAAGACATTGATTCAGATTTATGAAGTGCAAAAACCGAAAGAAGCCGAAGCGCTGACTCAACTGGGCGTGGATCATGTAGGCTCCGTGCTGGTGTCCGAAGACCGCTGGAAGCAGCCGTCCATTCGCAGGACGGTTCAAATGGTTCAGGCATGCAAGGCGAAGAGTGGGATTATCCCTATATCCAAAAACCCGGTTAAAATATTTTCGGCGCTCGATTATTACCGGCCGGATTTTGTCCATCTGTGCGACACGCTTTCGCCGTATCCGGGCGATTCGGAGACGGTGGTGCGTGAGTTTGACGCGCTTTTGACCCTGCAGATCGATATCAGGGACAGGTTTCCGCAAATCGACATCATGCGGTCTTTGTCGGTCCCGCAGCCGGACATGCCCGATGCGGATCAGGTTCAAAAGCATATCCTGCATTTCGTTGAGCTGTTCGCGCCGGTCTCTGATTTCTTTCTGATCGATACGCTCCTCAACGGCACGCATCAGCCGGTGGCGGGCTATGTCGGTATCACGGGAGAAACCTGCGACTGGGATATCGCACAGGCGGTGATTGCCGCCAGCCCGATTCCGGTGATTCTGGCCGGCGGGATTTCCGATTCGAATGTCTTTGAAGCGATCACCCGCCTGAAGCCGGCCGGTGTGGACAGTTGCACGAAAACCAACGCGCTCGATCGGAACGGCAATCCGATCCGTTTTAAGAAGGATATGAAAAAAGTCCGGAAGCTTGTGGAAGAGGTCCGCCGGGCCGATGCATTGATCAACGAAGGATAAGCCCATGAGCGACGCCATGGAAAAAGAGCACAAAACCATATCCGCCATGGTTTCTTTATACTGTGAAGGATGCCACCGGACAACGAAAGGGGATTTGTGCTTTTCCTGCCGTGAGCTTCTGGCGTATGCTAAATCGCGGCTGGACAAATGTCCTTTCGCCGAAGATAAACCCACCTGCGCCCATTGCACCGTCCATTGTTACAAGCCCGAGCGGCGCAAAGAAATTCAGCAGGTCATGCGTTATGCAGGGCCCCGGATGATGCGCTCCCATCCGATTCTGGCCGTTCGCCATCTGGCGCGTAAATTTCAAAAACCGCGGACGTTGAAATCATGAAAATAGCCATTCTGGGCGCTGGCCCCGGCGGCCTTTACGCCGCGCTGACCGCCGCGCAAAAAAATATTAAAGCGGACCTGTTCGAAAAAAGAAAAGTCGGAGAGGGCATTGTCTGCGGCGAGTGCATTTTCGACTCGCTCAAAATCATCCCCCGGCCCGGCAAGGGTTTGCTTCGTCCGGTGGACGAAGTCGTTTTGCAGGGCCACAAGCCCTATACGTTTCCCCTCAGCAGGCACCGGCCGCTGTGGATGCTGGACCGGAAGACCTGGCAGCAGGATCTGGCGGCGCAGGCCCGGGCGCGCGGGGTTGATATCTACGAGCATTCCAGAGTCACCCCCGGCCGGTTGAAACGCATGCAGAAGGAATACGACTGGATTCTGGACGCCAGCGGCGCGCCGTCCGTGACCTCCCGCCTGCATTCTTTTACATCCGACTATTTCCGGGAGTATCTTCTGGCATATCAGTTTGTTGTAGAGGGCAATTTTCAGGCATTGATGCCGCGGATCAAGTTTGCCTTCTTTGACAATATTGCGGCGCCATTCCAGCCTGCCTATTACTGGGTGTTTCCCAAAGATGAACGGACAGCCAATGTCGGCGTCGTGTGCACGGTGAAGGGCACACTGAGGAAGGGTGATCCGGATTTAAAAAAGATGCTCGCGGATGTATTGGTTCGTGAAGGCTTGAAGGATGCGCGGATTCTGGAAAAAGGCGGCGGGGTTGCCACCTCCGTCATGCTGCCGCGATTGATTTACGACAATATTCTTCTGGTCGGCGATGCGGCGGGGCTGACTTCCGCGCTGCATGGCGGCGGCATCGATCTGGCGGCTCTCAGCGGCGTTCTGGCGGTCGACGCAATCAGCAATGGCGCAAAAGGAATGGCGGCATATGAACAGAAACTGAAAAAATATTTGCGCGAAAGAACAGCCCTGGAGCAGGTGACGATCCGCAAGATGCGGACCCTGTCTTTCGATCAATTCGATGAACTGCTCTCCGGCGTGACGGCTAAAAGCAAACTCACGCGCCTCAAAACCGGCCTACGCCATCTGGACATGCTCTATACGACGCTTAAGTGGTTCGGAACGAAGAAAGCAAACCCCGGCTGGCCGGTGTGAAACTCAAAGATACAACCCTCTTTAGATAATTCCTGGATTCCGGCCTTTGCCGGAATGACAAAACATGAATACAAGTATGAGACGATTAATATAAGCAGGAAAGATGTCAGATCCGGATCAGTTTTTTCCGTGCCTTCACCCTTTTCCCTAGACCTTGATTCTTGAACCTGTTTTTCATGCCTGCAACTGCATGAAGCCTTTTTGGCCTTCCTGATTGTAGATGTACAAACAGGCGTCGACCACGTCCGCGTCGTAAAGAATGCCGCGATGCTTCGTGATTTCTTCAATGGCGGTTTCAATGCCCAGCGCGGGCCTGTAGGGCCGGTGCGCCGACATGGCTTCCAGCACGTCGGCCACGCCGATAATACGCGCTTCCAGCAGAATATCCTTGCCGTGGAGTCCCTGCGGATACCCCGAACCGTCTATCCGCTCGTGGTGCTGCAAAATGATCTGGGCGATCGGATAGGGAAATTCAATCGTCTTGAGGATATCGTAGGCGTTTTGGCTGTGGGTTTTGACCATCTCCATTTCCAGGCGGCTCAACCGCCCCGGTTTGGTCAGAATTTCGGAAGGCACGGCGATTTTGCCGATATCATGCAGCGATCCGGCTATGCGGATGGCATCGATCTGGTCTTCCGGCAGCGGCATTTTCGCCGCGATCAGGGTGGCGATTCGAGCGACCTGCTGTTCATGGCCCGCGGTGTAAGGATCGCGGCTTTCGACGATTTTGGACATGGCCAGAACCGTGCCTTCGAGAATAATCCGGATTTTTTCGTAACTGGCCTTGAGTTCTTCGGCGCGCTGATCCAGATGCAGCGTCTTGAGCCGGACTTTTTCTTCCAGATGTTTGTTGAGCTCGATCAGTTCGACATTCTGTTTCTTGACCAGTTCGTCAAGGCGCCGGTTTTCAATGAGCAATTCGGCTTTGGAAAGCATCTGGTTGATCGAATAAAGCAGATCGTCTTTGCGCCAGGGTTTGGTCAAATAAAGATGAATTCCGCCTGAATTGATGGCTTCAATGATGGCCTCGGTATCGGTATAACCGGTTAGAAGCACGCGAAGCGCGTTGGGGCTTATCACACGGGCTTTGGTGAAAAATTGCACGCCGGTCATGCCGGGCATGAGCTGATCGGAAATAATCAGTGAGAAATTAGGATTTTCCTGAAGTATTTTAATCCCCTGCTCCGCGGAGTTGGCCGTATGCAGGTCATAACCTTCGTCCGCCAGCATCATCGACATGATATCAAGGATGGCTTCTTCATCATCAATCAAGAGGATGGAATGCTGGTATTTTAATGGCGATAATGGTAATGAATTCATCGGTTTGCACCTATTATTCGGCTGATCAGGTTTATAGCCGTTACCTTTATATCGGCGCTTGTCTGTTGAGACTGAAGCATAAAAATACAAAACCGGCATGTTTTGTAAAGAGATTGTAAACCGGTGGTTCCCCTGCTGGTTCAATCGTCCACGATTGAACCGAAACGTTTGGGAACAGTCAGCATGATTGCTCCGGCATAAGGGGTTCATTAAGCTTTGATCTGGCCTGAATGCTCTTCGATGATTTTTTTTAGAAAATAGCCCGTGGAGGAATTTTCGTTTCGGGCGACCTCTTCCACGGTTCCCGTGGCGATGATCCGGCCGCCGCCGGGGCCGCCTTCGGGACCCAGATCGATGATATGATCGGCGGATTTGATGATGTCCAGATTGTGTTCGATGACCACCATGGTGTTGCCCATATCCACCAGGCGCATCAGCACGTCGAGTAATTTTTGGATATCGGCAAAATGCAGGCCGATGGTCGGCTCATCCAGAATGTAGAGCGTATTGCTGTTGACGCGCTTGCCCAGTTCGCGGGCGAGCTTGATGCGCTGCGCCTCGCCGCCGGAAAGCGTCGTGGCTGATTGTCCCAGCCGGATGTAACCCAGGCCCACGTCAACCAGAAGCTGAAGGTGTGATTTGATGGACGGGATGTTGGTGAAAAAGTCCAGCGCCTCGTTGACCGTCAGGTCCAGAACGTCGGCGATGCTTTTGTCTTTGTATCGGATGTCGAGCGTGTCGGCGTTGAAACGTTTGCCCCGGCAGGCGTCGCAGGTGACGTAAACGTCCGGCAAAAAGTGCATTTCTATTTTAATGAGTCCGTTGCCTTCGCAGGCTTCGCAGCGGCCGCCCTTCACGTTGAAGCTGAAACGTCCCGGCTTATAGCCGCGCATGCGGGCTTCCGGCAGGCCGGTGAACAGATCGCGGATAAACGAAAAGATGCCCGTATAAGTGACAGGGTTAGAGCGGGGCGTGCGGCCGATGGGCTGCTGGTTGATCATGATGACGCGTTCGATGTCACCCAGATCTTTCACGCGTTTGATCTTTCCCATGCCGCCCGATTGCTGGCTGAGGCGGCGCGCCAGAACTTTGTACAGCGTTTCAATGACCATGGTGCTTTTGCCTGAGCCGGAGACGCCGGTGACGGCCGTCAAAACCCCCACGGGAATTTTAATGTCGATGTTTTTGAGGTTATTTTGCGTGGCGCCTTCCAGAAGAATATGCCGTCCTTTGACGGGGCGGCGCTTCGCCGGAAGCGCGATGGCTTCCCGTCCCGAAAGATATTTTCCGGTGAGCGATATGTCGCTTTGCATGACTTCGCCGGGCGTGCCCTGGAAAACGACTTCGCCGCCGTGGACGCCCGCTCCCGGTCCCATATCCACAATGTGGTCGCAGGCCAGCATCATGTCGGCGTCGTGCTCCACGACCAGCACGGTGTTGCCCATGTCGCGCAGTTGCTTGAGTGTATCGATGAGCCGCAGGTTGTCTCTCTGATGCAGGCCGACCGTCGGCTCGTCGAGCACGTAGAGAACGCCCATCAGTCCCGACCCGATCTGCGTGGCCAGGCGGATGCGCTGGCTCTCGCCGCCGGAAAGCGTCGACGTCGCGCGGGCCAGGTTGAGATAATCCATGCCGACGTTGAGCAGAAACGTCAGCCGGTTTTTGACTTCCCTGAGAATGCGCTCGGAAATCTTTACTTCCTGCGGCGTCAGTTTGAGGTTTTGGAAGAATTCGAAACATTCCCGGATCGAAATGAGGCACAGATCGTAAATATTTTTCCCGCCCACCGTGACGGCGAGACTTTCTTTTTTGAGCCGTGCGCCGCCGCAGGTCTCGCAGGGGCTCAGGTCGATAAAACGCGCCAGATCGTTGCGGATCGCCTGCGAGTTGGTTTCCTTCCAGCGGCGCTCCAACTGCGGGATGACGCCTTCAAAGGGGCGTTCGGCAAAGTAGCGCATGTCGTCGCGGTCGTGATGAAAGCGGATGGCTTCCCGTCCCGAGCCGAAAAGCAGCGCGTGGCGGATTTTTTCCGGCAGCTTGCTAAACGGTGTGTTGAGGTCGAACGAATAATGCGCGGCAAGCGCGTCGAGCAGGTTGTAGTAGTACAGCGAGCTGCGGTTGGCCCAGGGCGCAATCGCCCCTTCGCGCAGCGTCAGCCCCGCGTCCGGCACCACCAGATCCTCGGCAAAGTGCATGCGGGTGCCCAGGCCGTTGCATTCCGGACAGGCGCCGTAAGGGTTGTTGAATGAGAAAACCCGCGGCGCCAGGGTCGGCATGCTGATGCCGCAGTCGGGGCAGGCGTATTTTTCGGAATAAAGGGTTTCCGCTCCGGAGGCGTCGGCGATGGCGATCAGTCCGTCGCTTTTGACGGCGGCGATTTCCAGAGAGTCGCGCAGACGCTTGCGGATGCCGTCTTTCATGATCAGACGGTCGACGATCAGATCGATTTGATGCCGTTTGGTTTTGGGCAGAACGATGTCTTCGGCCAGATCGCGGATTTCGCCGTCGATGCGGACGCGCGCAAAGCCTTCCTTTTGCAACTTTTTGAGTTCTTTCTGGAATTCTCCTTTTTTACCGCGGACCAGCGGCGCCAGAATGCTGAAACGGGTTCCCTCCGGCAGGGCGAGTACGCTCTCCAGAATGCTGTCGATGGACTGGGAATGAATTTCCCGTCCGCACTGATGGCAGTGGCAGCGGCCGATGCCGGCGAAAAGGAGGCGGAAGTAGTCGTAGATTTCCGTCACGGTGCCGACGGTGGAACGCGGATTGTGACTCGCCGCGCGCTGCTCGATGGCGATGGCGGGTGAGAGGCCTTCGATGGATTCCACATCCGGCTTGTCCATCTGGCCGATGAACTGGCGCGCGTAAGTGGACAGCGATTCGGCATAGCGCCTCTGGCCTTCGGCGTAGATGGTGTCAAACGCCAGCGATGATTTGCCGGAGCCCGACACGCCGGTGATGACCACCAGCTTGTCGCGCGGAATATCCAGCGAAACATGCTTCAGATTATGCTGGGACGCGCCCTTGATTCTTATGGCATCCATCGTTTAAAACCGCTGCTACTGAAGACGGACGTCGATAAACGATTTCCTGCGCAAATCCGTGATCCATTCTTCGTATTTCCTGGAAATTTTTTCATCTTCGATTTTTGTCTTGATTTCATCGCGCACGACCGCAATCGGCTTGAGCCCCGCTCCGCGTTTGTCCGTGACAATAATGATGTGATAACCGATGTCCGTTTCGATGACATCGCTTAACTGGCCCACACTCAGGCTGAAGGCGGCTTTTTCCACCGCGGGCATAATCACGCCTTTTTCCACAAAGCCGATGTCGCCGCCCTGAGCCGCCGCCGGCCCTTTTGAATATTGGGCCGCAATGGCGTCAAACGACTCGCCCTGAAGAATGCGGTTGCGCAACTGCCGGGCGAACGCTCCGGCTTTTTCCTTTTCAGCCGCGGGCCTGTCGGCGGGAGCGGGCAGGAAAATCTGTTTGAGGCGCGCCGCCTCCTTGCCTTCATAATCCTGGCGGTGCTTATCGTAGTATTCGCCGATTTCTTCGTTGGTCACGATGATTTTGGATTGCACTTCCCGGCGCAAAAGCCTCATGCGCAGCATCTGGTTTTTGATTTCTTTTTTGGCCGATTCGAGCGTATGTCCCTCGGCGGCCAGTTTCCGGGTATAATCTTCCAGGGTCATTTTGTTTTTCGCGACCATATCGCTGATCACGTCCGTCACTTCCTCGTCTTTGATGCTGGCCATGCCCGTGCCCGCTTTTTTCGCTTCCTGCTCAATCAGCATTTGATTGATCATCTGCTGCAAAAAAGCTTCTCTGGCCTGCCGAAGATAGGCTGCCTTGTCCGTCCCCTTGTAACCGGCTTCTATCGTCCGGGTATAGGTTGAAAATGCGCTGTCGAGTTCCGCCACAGTGATGATGTCGTCGTTGACGACGGCTGCAATGCGGTCCACAACTTCAGCCTCTGCGGCCGCGCACGTTAAAATAATGATCAGAACCGGTGTAAAAAATAGCCTTAAAACCTTCACGGATTTCCTCCCTGTCTGCAACTTACTTCGTTGTTTTTTCTCTCTTTGTACGGGCCTCTTTTTTTATGACGGCTTTGGCTTTCAATTTTTCGAGCCAGTCCGTAAAGGCCGCTTCTTCATTCCTGCTTCGGAGCATGGCGATGATGTCCTGCCTGCAGGAGGCAAAATCTCTTACTCTGGCTCGATAAGTGTCCGCGATTTTGATGATATGGTAGCCATAAGCGCTTTTAACCACGGGACTTACCTTGCCTGCCGGCAAATTAAAAAGCGTCTGGTCCAGGGGATCGGGCATGGTCTGGCGTGTAATCCAGCCCAGGTCGCCCCCCCGCGCCGCCTCCGGCCCGATGGACACCTCGCGCGCCACTTTGGCAAAATCCTCGCCCCGATCCAGCCTTTTTTTGACTTCATCGGCTTTTTCCTTATCCCGAATCACAATCTGGGAGGCGCGCACGCGAGCTTCGGCTTTGCAGAAGGCCGGGTTATCGTCGTAATAATCCTTCGCTTCGTTGTCGGAAACCCGAATGCGGGCGCTGACATCGGCCTGTGCCAGTTTGCCAAGCAGCATTTCCTTTTTGATCTGCTCGCGCCAGTCTTCATAGCGCACATTCGAGGCGGCAAGCAAATTAAAAAATTCTTCGCCGTAATCCTTGCGGATTTCATTGATCTTTTCTTCCAGATCCGCATTGCTGACAGAAAGGTTCAACTCGCGGGCGCGCTGCAGCATGATTTTTTCCGTGATCAGCGAATCCAGAATTTCCTCCTCCAGCGCGTCGCGCTTGTTGAGCGAAGAGGAAAACGTTTTGGGCGAAAGAATGCCCTTTTGCAGGCTTATGCGAAGGTCCAGTTCGTCTGAATAGACTTTCTCGCCGTTGACCGTGGCGACCGCCGCGCGGCCCAGCAGATCGCCGCTCTGGCATGCGCTCAAAAGACACAAATAAACCAGCAATACCGGAATATTAAGCAACCGGCGCCGGAGCAGCGAGTGTCGGGGAATCTGTATCCTTGTCAGAGCCATGGCATCGTATAGCGTGATATTGATTATTGGGCAAGCATCTTTAAGAGGTCGTCGGCCTGGTTGAGGATGTCGGCGGGCGTTTCGGTTTTGACGGGCAAAAACAGTTTAAAATCGGGCGTCAAGCGCAGGTCTTTGATCTTTTTGCGGGAAAGCGCAACGATTCTGGCCGGATCGATGGGCGAGGTTTCCCGGAAATAGATGTAGAAAAACTTGCCGTCATAACCCATTTTTTTGGCCTTGAGGGGTTTGAGACGGTTGCGCAGCGCGATCACGCGCAGAAGATTCTGCGCGTTTGGCGGCGGCGGCCCGTAGCAATCGGCCAGTTCATTTTGGATGTCGGCCAGTTCCTCGTCGGTTGCGGCCAGTGATATCCTTTTATAAAGGATGAGGCGCTGCTGGACGTCTTCGACGTAATCTTCGGGCAGGAAAGCGGAGATTCCCATCGAAATTTCGGGCATCGGCTCTTCCTCGGCCGGCGCGCTTCCCTTGATTTCCTGCACTGTTTTTTCCATCAGCTCCGTGTAAAGTTCGTAGCCCACCGCGCTGATATGGCCCGCCTGCGAAAGTCCCAGCAGATTTCCGCCGCCGCGGATTTCCAGATCGTTGTAGGCAATACGGAAGCCCGAACCCGGTTCTGAAAATTCCTTGATGGCCTGCAGGCGTTTCATTGCATCTCTTGACAGCATTGCGCCAACGGGCAAAAGCAGATACGCTGAGGCCTCGACGCTTCCGCGCCCCACGCGGCCCCGGATCTGGTAGAGCTGAGCCAGACCGAAACGGTCGGCGCGGTTGATGATGATCGTATTGGCGGACGGAATATCGAGCCCCGATCCGATGATGGTGGTGCAGACCAGCACGTCGAATTCGCGGCGGATAAACCCCGACATGGCCTTTTCAATATCGGCGGGCTTCATCTGACCGTGCACGACGCCCACGCGGGCTTTGGGCACGAGCCGCTGCACCAGATGGGCGATGGAATAAATCGAACGCACGCGGTCGTGAACGAAAAAGACCTGGCCGTGTCGAGCCAGTTCCGCCTCCACGGCGGAGCGGATGACGTCTTCGTCAAACTCCAGCACGTATGTTTTGACGGCCTGGCGTTCCTCGGGTGGCGTGTTGATGATGGACAGATCGCGGATGCCCACCAGCGACAGATGCAGTGTGCGCGGAATCGGCGTGGCCGAAAGCGTCAGCACATCGACCAGCGTGCGCATCTTTTTGAGCTTCTCCTTGTGCGTCACGCCGAAGCGCTGCTCTTCATCGATAATCGCCAGTCCCAGGTTTTTGAATTCCACATCCTTTTGCAAAAGCCGATGCGTGCCGACCACAATATCCACGCGGCCCAGGCGCAGATCGTCGACGATTTTCTTCTGCTCGGCCGTGCTTCGGAAGCGGTTGAGCACTTCCACGCGGATGGGAAAATCCGCCAGGCGCTGCGAAAATGTGGCATAGTGCTGTTCGGCCAGAATGGTGGTTGGGACCAGCACCGCCGCCTGCCTGCCGTCCATTACGGTCCGGAACGCGGCGCGCAGTGCGACTTCCGTTTTGCCGAAGCCCGCGTCACCGCAGATCAGACGGTCCATCGGTTTTAAATCGTCCATATCCGCGTGAATGTCTTCAATGGCTTTGGCCTGATCAGGGGTTTCCTCAAATTCGAAGGTTGCGCAGAATTCTTCGTAAACGCGGTCCGGCGGCGCAAACGACTTGCGCTCCATCGCCTCGCGCGCGGCGTAAATCGCCACCAGTTCTTCGGCCACATCGCGCACGGATTTTTTGACCCGTTCCTTGACGGCGTCCCACGAGGTTCCGCCCATCTTGTCCACTTTGGGCGTGTAGCCTTCGGGGCCCAGGTAGCGCTGAATTTTTTCCAGGGTGTTGACGGGCAGATAAAGCTTGTCGCCGTCGGCATATTCAATGACCAGAAAATCGTTTTCAATTTTTCCGACGGTGATTTTTTGCAGACCCAGATAACGCCCGATGCCGAAATCCGTGTGGACGACAAAATCGCCGTCTTTCAGATCGCCGAAGGATTTCAGGAAATAGCCTTCGCGCGTGGGGCGCACGCGGCGGCGCTGCGTTTTTCTGACGAATATTTCTTCTTCGCTTAAAAAGGCGAGCCCCAGGGATTCACTGATAAAGCCGCCCGAGATTTTTCCGTGGGCCAGGTACAAAGCCGCCGCATCGCCCGCATCGTTTATAATGTCGAGCAGGGCGGTTGGAGAAGGCAGCGTCTGCACGGGCAGATGATAGGAAGAAAGCAGATGCTTCATGCGGGTGGTGTCTTCCGGCGTGGGAGAGATGAAAAACACGCGCAGGTTTTTATCCATCCACAGGCGGATCTGCTGGGCCGTCTGGCGCAGGAGCGCTTCTTCGCGAATCTCTCCTTCCTGGGGGCGGGCGATGAAGTTTTCGTGCCGCGCCGCAATTTCAACCGACGGAGCTGCGCCTGCGTTTTGATCGTCGAGCGTCAGGCCTGTGAAAGAGATTTTTTGCAGACGCCCGATACGGGAGAGCAGGGCTTCCCCGTCCAGATACAGACCGGAACTTTCCAGGTAAAACTTGCCGCCGGCTTTGGCCTTGTACAGCAGTTTGTCGATGCCGGCGTCAGCATCCTCTCCGGCTTTAATGATGGCCGTCGGATCATCGAGCGCCAGCAGCGTGTTTTGCGGCAGATAATCGAAAAAGCAGGAGAGTTTTTGCGAGCCGAATCCCGCTTCGTCATAATCTTCGTAAAAGAGCGGCAGGAAAATCGGATTGACGGATGCAGCGGTCTGCTCCCGCAGTGTTTCGACCAGGCGGTTGCGCAGTTCGCGCGCCAGGTCCAGGTCGTCGGCGCGCCGCTTGACGTTGCGCACGGCGCGGGCCAGCCGGTCATCGCTGACCAGAATTTCGCCCGCCGGTCCCATGACGAACGCGTCGACATGTTCTCCGGACCGCTGGGAGGCGGGATCAAACCGGCGGATCGATTCGATTTCATCGCCCGCCATTTCCAGACGCAGGGGGTTGTTTTCCGTCGGCGGGAAAATATCCAGGATATTGCCGCGCAGGCTGAATTCACCCGGCTCTTCCACCAGCGAAACGCGTTTGTAACCGCCGGCCTGCAGGACGGCCGGAATTTCCTCGACAATCCATGTGTCGCCCAGAGAGAGAATTTTTAGATAATTCTGAAACTCGGCAAAAGGCATGATCTTCTGGCGGCAGGCCGCAAGGCACGTCACAACGATCTTGCGCGCATCCACCTGAAGGCGCGTCAGCACATTGAGGCGCGCCAGTTCTTCTTCGCGCTGCAGGGAGAACATATCAATGGAGAGAAAATCGAGCGGCGGATAATGTAAAACGGCGTCTTCCCCCAGAAAAAGAGACAGATCACGCGCAAAGGCGGACGCTTCGCGTGGCGTCGGGCAAATCACCGTTATCGGCTGAGCCAGACGGTCGGACAGAAGCGCCGTCAGATACGGTCTTGCGGCGCCCGCGGCGGCGGTGATTTCGACGGCGGGCGACTTTTGGCCGATCAGGTCCAGAAGTTTGCGCACGGGCGCGGCTTCTTCACGAATTTTCTTGTCGATTATTTTTCTCAAGAGATAAAACCTAACAGGGAAAAATTATGAAATCGCCAGCATGGCATTCAGCGCTCCCCCGGCGGCGGTTCGCACCTCGTCCGAAACGGTGACATGCGGCTGCATCGTCGTGAGCGATTTCTCGATATCGTCCAGCGTTATTTTTTTCATATCGGGGCAATGCAGTTCGGGCGATGCCAGGATGAACGTTTTATCCGGAACCTGCTGCCTCAGCTTCGGGAAAATGCCTTCTTCCGTGCCGACAATAATTTCCCCGGCGTCCGTCGTTTTGGCAAACTGGATAATCGCCGACGTGGAGCCCACAAAATCGGCCAGCGCCAGCACATCGGCCCGGCATTCCGGGTGCGCGCAGAAAACCGCCTGCGGGTGTCTGTTTTTTTGCTCAAGAACCTTTTCCGCGGTGAGCGCCTGATGGATGGGGCAGCAGCCGTCCCAGGCAATAATGTCGCGTCCCGTAAGTTTCGCCGCGTATCGCGCCAGATTGCCGTCGGGCAGCAGAATAACTTTTCTATTCGTCGGAATGGATGCAATCACTTTGAGCGCATTGGACGACGTGCAGCAGATGTCGCTTACCGCTTTTACTTCCGCCGTGGAATTAATGTAGGTGACGAAAACGGCGTTTGGTTCATGTATGCGCATCTTCCGGACGGCTTCGGCCGTTGCCATGTCGGCCAGCGGGCAGCCTGCATCTTCCCTGGGCAGTAAGATGATTTTATCCGGGCAGAGAATCGCGGCGCTTTGCGCCATGAAATGCACACCGGCAAACACGATGACACGTGCTTCCGAGCGTGCCGCCGCCTGCGCCAGCACGAGTGAATCGCCCAGCACGTCGGCAATTTCCTGAATTTCCGGTCGAACATAATAATGAGCCAGCAGAATGCCTTTCTTTTCGGAAAGCATTTGCCGGATTTTTTCCTGTTGCGAAGTCATGCGACACATCCTCAAATGTATTCTGCGTATCAACTAGCTTAAAATAGGGGAGAGTTCAAGAAAAGAAAGGCGCAAGGAACAAGGTTCAAGGTTCAAGGTGCAAGGTTAAACGAAAGGCGCTAAAGCGCCGTTAATAAAAGCCGCCGCCCCGAATGGGGCGTGCGGCTCACAAAATTTCCTTGAGCCTTGCGCCTTGAACCTTGCACCTTTTTTAGCCGATCGTTCCCAAAACAAAACTTTCCAGCGTTTGTGCGTCGGCCAGGCCCAGCATTCGGTTTTTCTCTTTGCCTTCGGAGAAAATCAGAAAAGTCGGGGTTCCGGAAATATCCAATTTCTTTTTAAAAGTTTCAATAAATTCTTCCGCCAGCAGGCCGACCTTGAGTCCGAGCCCGTGCCTGGCGGCGATGTCTTCCAGAAGACTCATCTGGGAGGGAAAGTCATCGCCGCGAGGCATGCATAAAAGCAGCACAGGCTTTGTCAGTGAAAGAACTTCATCTGCAAAATTGTCAGGTCTGACCCATGGAATTAGGCCCCGCATTCTTCACCTTTCAGGGGATCTGTATGCACATGACCGTCCAGTTTTTTTGCCTTTAACGATGAGGTTTTTTCCTCTTCCATATGCGTTCCGACTCTTTTGGCCGCCTTCCACCAGACGATGGCCGCCGCCACGCCGAAAAGAGAGGCGACATAAAGGCCGTATGTCAAACCTTTATATCCTCCTCCGAACACATCGGAGAGTTTGCCGACCATTGCGGGACCGAAAGCGCCGCCAAAAAGCATCATGCAAAAGTAAGCTGCGCCGGAAGCCAGACCTTTTTGTTCGGGGGGCACGACATCCTGAGTCGAAGCCATCACGGCCGGGTTGGGCATGCCGCTGACGATGCCGTAAATGCACAGCATGATGAATGAAAAGATCATCATGCCCTTGTGGTTGATATTAAAAACGGTCGTGAAGGCGAACCACAGGGCGACGGAGGATGCCAGGATGCCGACCGACGCCAGTTTCATGCGTCCGCCCGAACTTTTGGATTGCCATCTGTCCGCGAACAGTCCGCCCAGAATGGGGCCGATCAGGGTCAAAAGGGAAAGAGCGCCGGCCACCAGGCCCGCCTTGGCTTCATTGATGCCGTAGGCTCGCATCAGCAGGGCGGGAAGCCAGGTCAGATAAGAAAAAATGACGACGGCGAACAAGCCGTATCCGATATAAATCAGTCTCAACGACCGGTTGCCGAACAATGATTTGACATTTTTGGCGAATGAATGGCCGCCTGCCGGGGCGTTTGCGTTTTTCGGAAGTTTATAATCCTGCATGAAAAAAGCCAGAATTCCCAGAATGATGCCCGGCAGGGCAAATACGTAGAAAGCCGTTCTCCAGCCGCCGAAATGGACGGAGACATAACCGCCCGCCACCATGCCGAACAAGATGCCCACGGTAATGAATGTGTTGAAAATGCCGATTTTGGAGGCTCTTTTTTCCTCGGGATAAGACGCCGCGATCAGAGCCGTGCCGCCGGCGCCGAAGCCTGATTCTCCCAGTCCCACACCGAACCTGGCGAACAACAGTTGCAGGAAACTGCCGCTGAGTCCGGTAAACATCGTGAACGCGCTCCAGCAGAAGGCCATCAGGCCGATCATTTTCTTGCGGCTCCATTTGTCTATCCAGTGGGCAACCGGCACAACAAAGATCAACACGCCCAGATAAAACATCGTATTGGCCAGACCCGCCTCAAAATCGGTCAGTCCCAGATCAATTTTCATGGGTTGAAGCACGGCAGCCATAATCTGCCGGTCCATATAATTGACCATAAACAATAAAGAACAAATCACCATGACATAGGTCGCTTTGGGACCTCCCACCTGAAAATCCGGAACTTTCTGATCTTTCATTCATGAACCCCCTCGATTTTTTTTGGTGACAGGGGCAGGGGTAAAACAGCTCTGCCTGAACACCGGTTTACCGGAAGGCCATTGCGGATAATATGCCAGGCAATGATTCGGGGAGAATGATTAAATTTAATAAATGATATCGAGATAGTTGGAGGAGTGTGGAAAAGACTGGCCCGTGGAATTATAGTGCGCTGCCACAACCTGTGCGCACACTGTGTGCCGCCGCACACCTGAATCAGAGATCCGGATCGATGTGAAATTGCTCCATCCTGCGGTATAGAGACCGGCGGCCGATTCCCAGAAGGCGGGCGGCTTTGGTCTTGTTCCAGCGGACCCTGTTGAGGGCGTCGATAATATCACTGGCTTCGACGGACGTGTTTGTCCGGCTGCCTGAACCGCCGGAGATGGCTTGCTTGCGGAATTCGCGAAACTCCATCGGCAGATCTTCCAGTGTAATGACATGAGCGTGGCAAATGATGAAAGCATGCTCAATCACATGCTCCAGTTCCCGCACGTTGCCGGGCCAGGGGTAATTCATGAAGGTATGGAGCGCCTCTTTGGATACGCCCTCGATGCGCCGGTTGAACCGTTCGTTGAAGATGCGGCACAAGTGGTCGATAAACAGCGGGATATCCTCCATCCGGTCCCGAAGCGGCGGCAGGGGCACTTCCACAACCTTGAGCCGGTAGTAGAGATCCTCCCGAAACTCGCCCAGCCGGACCTTCTCCTTGAGATTTTTATTCGTGCAGGTAATCACCCGGACATCCACTTTCTGCGGTTGGGAATCCCCCACCCGTTCAAATGTTTTTTCCTGCAGGACCCGAAGCAGTTTCAACTGGATAATCGGTGAAATATCGCCAATCTCATCCAGCAGGAGCGTGCCGCCGTCGGCCGCCTGAAAACGGCCCTGCTTGTCCTTGATCGCGCCGGTGAACGCCCCTTTGACATGGCCGAAGAGCTCCGATTCCAGCAGACTCTCCGTCAGAGCGGAACAATTCACGGCAATAAAAGGTTTAAAGGCGCGCTGGCCGCTGTAATGAAGCGCCTTGGCGACCAGTTCTTTTCCCGTTCCGCTTTCCCCTGTGATGAGCACCGTTGTTTCGAGATTGGCCAGATCCTCCAGCAGCCGGTAGACAGCCTGCATCTTCTTGCTGCGGCCGATAATATTGTGAAACTGATGGCGTTCGTGCAACTCTCTTTCCAGATCCCGCAGAAGTGTAATGTCACGAATCACCAGGACGGCCCCCAGATACTGGCCGCCTGCATCCCGAAGCGGCGCGCTGGTGACGCTGACCAGTTGCTGTTCGCGCTCGGAATGGCCGCACTCTATACGGTATTCCCGAATCGTTGATTTTTTTTCCAGGGTCTGCCGGATCACGTCGCCGCAGGAACGGTTGCACAGGGTGTGGCAATCCGAGAGCGGTTTTCCCACCATTTCGAGGGATTTCAGACCGCAAATGGATTCCGTGGACGAATTGGCTTCCATTACGGCCAGATTCATGTCGACGGTAATAATCGCCTCTTTGACGCTGCCGAAGATGGCCTCCAGGCGGGAGCGGTGTGCGGCCAGTTCCTTTTCCACTTTTCTACGTTCCGTGATGTCGCGGCTGACGGACCGAAACCCGACAATGTCGCCCTGCGCATTGCGAATGACGGACCCGCAGTCTTCAACCACACGGCGAACGCCGTCGTTGCGGATGATTTCGTAGCTGAACCGGTAGGGGAGCCCTGTCTGATATATCCGGGTGTATGCATCCTGCGCGATTTTCCGGTTTACGGGGTCCGTCCAGGATTTGTAATTCTGTCCGATGCTTTGTTCCCTGGGGGTGCCCCAGATGCGGGATGCGGCATTGTTGGAGTAGGTAATGTTTCCCTGCAAATCAATCTCGGAAATCGGATCCTCCACCTCGTCCAGCAGGGTCTCATACATCGTCAAAAACTGTTGAAGTTCTGCTTCCCGCTCCCGCGATTTCTCGTAGAGCCTGCGATAATTGACGGGATTTTTTTCACTGGATTCGGGGTGGGGCATTTCAGGACTTTTCAGATTAACATCGTCCGGGATTACTTTGCCTTTTGTGTCAACTTGCTGCTGCTTCATTTGGCTTGCATGACCTACTTTTGCCGTTATGTAAAGAATATTTTATCCCCCCATCTCCTATTCACGAGCCACGAGCTATGAGCTTTCCTCTCAGCCGGCGGAGGATATTTTGCGTCTTGATACTTGAACCTTGAACCTTGCGCCTTGTTCCTTAACTCCATCGCCCATCGCCTCTCGCCTATTGCCTATTGCCTATTGCCTATTGCCCATAATCCATTACCTTTTTTATTATTTTTTTGATAAGCTGCCCCAACTGTTAACAACGGAGCAACCTTTATGATTTCCGTAGAAGAAGCGTTGAAAATCGTATTAAATCACTGTCAGCCCATGACTCTGGAAAAAGTTGATCTTCTGGAGGCGGCAGGGCGCGTCATCGGTGAAGATGTCTATGCCCGGCGAAATATTCCTTCCGCCGCTAATTCCGCAAAAGACGGATATGCCGTGCGGGCGGCCGATACAAAAGGCGCGCATGCTTCAAAACCTGTTGAACTTCGGGTGATAGAAACCATCCCCGCGGGCGCCATCCCCCGTAAAACCATCGGAACAGGCCAGGCTGCGCGCATCATGACGGGCGCAATTCTTCCCGGAGGGGCGGACGCTGTTGTGTGTCTGGAAGAAACGATCGGGTCAGGCAAAACGGTTTTGATAAACATACAGGCTTTACCGGGGTTGGATGTCCGTTTGGCAGGCGAGGACGTCAAAAAAGATGAGAGGGTGATTGCCAAAGGCGATGTACTGCGGCCCGGGGCCGTGGGCATGCTGGCCGCGCTGGGCAGGACGTTTGTTTCAGTTTACCAGCGGCCGCGCGTGGCGATTCTTTCCACCGGCGACGAACTGATCGATATCGAAACCGATCCCGCACCCGGAAAAATCGTCAACTCCAACAGCTATTCGCTGGCCGCGCTGGTGAAAAGTCTGGGGGCCGTTCCCATGCTGTCTTCCATCGTTCGTGATACGAAATCGGAGCTGGCGGAGGCTTTTCAGGCGGCGCGTCGCGCCGATGTCATCTTATCGTCCGGCGGCGTTTCACTGGGCGATTACGATTTTGTCAGGGACGTGATGAACGACACCGGCAACGCCCTGCACTTCTGGCGGGTGGCGATGCGGCCCGGAAAACCGCTGGCCTTCGGCGCCATCGGCGGCACGCCTCTTTTCGGCCTGCCGGGCAACCCCGTCTCCGGCATGATGTCTTTTGAACAATTTGTCCGCCCCTATCTGCTGAAGATGCAGGGCCACTCCAACATCCTGCGGCAGACCCTGAAAGCGGTCAGCGACCAGGACATCAAAAAAGACGCGGGCATGAAAAATTTCCTGCGCGCCGTCGTGAAAAGAGAAAAGAACCGTTACGTAGCGCGCCTTACCGGCAATCAGAGCTCCGGCGTCCTGAAATCCATGGTGGATGCCAACGCGTTTATCGTTCTGGATGAAAAAGTCACATCCATCAAAAAAGGCGAGAAAGTCACCGTGCAGATCCTCGACGGCGCGGGCCTTTGACAACAGGTCCTAAATGACCGTTGCAAAGATGAAGGTTTTTTCTTATGATATCGCCGGAATTTATTTACGGCGGTCCATGAATCTCATTATGCGGCCACTGCATAACATTAAGGGGATCCTGCCAGTTTCATTCTGATCATTACCATTTAAAAGGCTGAAAATTCGATAGATTAGCTTATTTATTGAATGGAGGTTTAAGGAATGTCTTCTGCAAGTGTGATCGGGTTGGTGAACAACGCTGCGCTTTTGCTTGCTTTAGGGATATTATACGACATGCTGTCCTATCCGCTCCGGGGCGGAAAAAATCCAATACTTCAACAGATCCTCGCCGGTGTTGTATTGGGTGGGGTAGGTATTGCGATTATGCTGACTCCCTGGGATTTTGGTCAGGGGGTTGTGTTTGACACCCGGTCCGTCCTTTTATGTATTGCAGGGTTATTCTTCGGTGTTGTTCCCACCTTGCTTGCGGTGCTGATGACCAGTCTTTTCCGTCTGTTTTCCGGTGGCGCCGGAGCCTGGGCCGGAATTGCCGTGATCATCACGTCCGGTGGCATCGGTCTGATATGGCGGCATTTTCGGCGCAACCAAACGCGGGACTTCACTATGGGCGAGCTTTATCTGATGGGTGTTGTTGTCCATGTGGCCATGCTGTCCTGGATGTTGACGCTTCCGTGGCGAATTGCCGCGGACGTGTTGTCCAGGATCACGTTACCGGTTTTGTTGATTTATCCGGCGGCCACGGCCGCTTTGGGGAAATTGATTGTGATCCGGGAGAAACGCAAACTCTCGGAAGAAGCCCTCCGCGAAAGCGAGGAAAAATTCAGAAGCATTTTTCAGCGCCACAGTGCCGTGCAGCTTATTCTTGATCCCGAAACCGGAAACATCATCAACGCAAACGAAGCAGCGGGGCAATTCTACGGATGGTCCATCGAGCAACTCAAAAAGATGCGGATTCAGGAGATCAACACGCTTTCCCCGGAAGATATAAACGTTGAAATTGAAAAGGCCCGAACCCTGCGGCGCATTCATTTCGAATTTAAACATCGTCTGGCGGACGGTTCCGTCCGGGAGGTCGAAGTCTACAGTGGCAGAATTGAGGTCGAAGGAAAAGAGCTGCTCCATTCCATTGTTCATGACATTACCGACCGCAAGCGGGCGCAGGAGGCGTTGAGCGAACGGGAGCGTATTTTAAAAATTACGCAGAGTCTGGCGAAAATCGGCGGATGGGAATGGGATGTGTCCACAAAGACCATGAGCTGGACGGATGAGACTTACGCCATACACGATCTGGACCCGGCGGAATTTAATCCGAGCAGTTCCGGGCAGATCGCCCAAAACGAGGCCTGCTACGCCCCGGAGGACGCAAGAACGCTTAAGGCGGCTTTTCAGCGTTGTCTGGAACAGGGCGAACCTTATGATCTGGAGTTTCCATTTACGACAGCCAAAGGCCGGCTGCTCTGGATTCGCACGACGGCCGAAGCGGTGCGCGTCAATCACCGGCCGGTCAAAGTCGTCGGCAACATCATGGACATCACGGACCGCAAGCAGGCGGAAGAAAAGTTGATTCAAAGCCACGATCTGCTCTCCAATCTTGCCCGTTTGGTGCCGGGGGTGATTTACCAGTTTCGTCTGTATCCTGACGGACGCTCCTTCTTCCCCTACGCGAGCCCCGGCATGAATGACATCTACGAAGTGAGTCCGGAAGAGGTTCAACAGGATGCCACGCCGGTTTACACGCGTCTTCATCCGGACGACTATGATCAGGTTGTGGCGGCGATTCAAGAATCGGCTCGTACGCTGCAGACCTTTTATTGTGAATTCCGCGTCATTCTGCCGCGTCAGGGCCTGCGCTGGCGCTGGTCACAGGCGCATCCGGAGCGCATGAAGGACGGCAGCGTCCTGTGGCACGGCATCATCTCGGATATCACGAGGCGCAAGGAAGACGAAGCGGCCCTTGCGCACTCTCATGACCTGATGCGCTATATCATTGAAAATGTCAACAGCGCGGTCGCCGTGCATGACAGGGAGTTGCGCTACATTTATGTCAGTCAGCGTTATCTGGATGAATACGGAATCAAACAGAAGGATGTTATCGGAAAGCATCATTATGACGTTTTTCCCGATCTGCCGCAGACTTGGCGTGATGTCCATCAGAAAGCCCTGGCCGGTGAAGTCTGCAGCGCCGAGAGAGACGCCTATCCCCGTGCGGACGGAACGCTGGACTGGACGCGCTGGGAATGCCGGCCCTGGTATGAAGCGGACGGCTCCGTCGGGGGAATCGTCATATACACGGAAATCATCACCGATCAGGTGATGGCCGAGGAAGCTTTGCGGAAGAGTGAGGAACGGTTGAATTTCGCTCTGCATATGAGCCGCACGGGCGGATGGGATCTTGACCTGGTGAGTCATAGTGCGACTCGCACGCTGGAGCATGACCTTATTTTCGGCTATGAAACGCTTCTGCCGGTTTGGACTTATGAAATGTTTCTGGAGCATGTTTTACCCAAGGATCGCGCCGAGGTGGACAGGCGTTTTCAGGAGGCCGTTAAAAAGCAGTCAGACTGGAGTTTCGAATGCCGCATTCGCCGTGTTGACGGAGAGATCCGGTGGATCTGGGCGGCCGGCAGCCACATGCCCGATGATGAAGGCCGGATAAAACGCATGGCCGGCATCGTGCAGGACATCACCGGTCTCAAAAAAGCGGAGGAAGAAAGAGAAAAGATCAATGCCCAGTTTCTTCAGGCCCAGAAAATGGAATCTGTTGGCCGTCTGGCCGGAGGCGTCGCGCACGACTACAACAACATGCTCAGCGTCATTATTGGCTATGCGGAAATGGCCATGGAAAAACTGAATCCGGCCGATCCGTTATATGCGGATATGGAAGAGATCCTGAAAGCTGCGGAGCGATCGAAAGATATTACCCGCCAGCTTTTGGCTTTCTCCCGCCAGCAGGCCATTGCACCCCGGCAGTTAGACTTGAACGAGACGGTGGAAGGCATGCTCAAGATGTTGCGGCGCCTGATCGGCGAAGACATTGATCTGGCCTGGCTGCCATCGGGACGTAAATGTCCGCTCGAGATGGACCCCACGCAGCTCGGTCAGATTCTGGCGAATCTGTGCGTCAACGCCCGGGATGCCATCGGGACCGTGGGAAAAATCACCATTGAAACGGATACAAAGTTTCTTGATGAAGGCTATTGCGCCGAGCATCCGGACTGCCATCCGGGGAGCTACGTCGTGTTGTCGGTAAACGACGACGGCTGCGGCATGGACAGGGAAACGCAGTTGCATTTGTTTGAACCTTTTTTCACCACCAAAGAAATAGGCAAAGGGACCGGCCTGGGTTTGGCCACGGTTTACGGCATTGTCAAACAGAACAACGGATTCATTTACGTATACAGTGAACCCGGTCAGGGCAGCATATTTAAAATTTATCTCCCCCGGCATGAAGATGTCACCGTCGAAGCGAAGAAAAAGGAGGTGACCACACCCGACGCCCGCGGCAACGAAACGATTTTGCTGGTGGAAGATGAAAAACCGATGCTGCGTATGACCACCCTCATGCTGGAACGTCTCGGGTACAGGATCCTTGCGGCGGAGACGCCGAACGACGCCATCCATCTGGCCGAAAAATATTCGGGTGAAATTCGCCTGCTGATGACCGATGTCATCATGCCCGGAATGAACGGCAGGGAATTATCCGAACTGCTCCGGGCCCGCTATCCGGACATGAAAATTCTTTTTGTTTCCGGCTACACGGCTGACGTCATCGCCCACAGGGGGATGCTCGATCATGGTGTCAAGTTTATCCAAAAGCCTTTTTCCAAAAAGGATCTAGCTGTCAAGGTAAGAGAATCCCTTGACAGTGTTTCCACCCTGTCGGAATAAATGCCGGAATACATTTTTGTCATCTCTTGCTTTTATTCTGTTGCTTTTATTCTTGCATTGTTTTCAGGAAATTGTATCATACTGCACGAATCAATGATGAAGGATGTTTGTTGGCAGCATAACAAACCGGTTTAAATGAATTTCGGGGGATCCGAAGTTGAAAGCATATGCTCCCCCGGGAGATCAATTATTTAAAAGGAGGGTTAGTGAATGAACAAACAAGAGTTGATCGTTGCTATTTCCAAAGAATCAAAACTGTCGAAAGCGGCGTCAAAAAAGGCACTCGAAAGCCTGACCAAAATCGTCAAAGGCGCCGTGAAGAAAGGCGACCGTGTTGCAATTGCCGGATTCGGTTCCTTCTCGGTGATTAAACGAAAAGCAAGAACCGGCAGGAATCCGCAAACCGGAAAAGAAATCAAAATCAAAGCCCGCAAAGCCCCGAAATTTACGGCGGCAAAGGATTTCAAAAGTCTGGTCGCGTAACATAAAAAAGCGATGAGGATCAGGTCTTCCGGTTCCTCATCGCTTATACGATGCTTCGGGAGAGTAATATCCATCTCGGCCCGGCAGTCGTCATAACTGACCGAGAGAGTATCCGGTGAGAGATCGTCATCCGGAACTTCGCTCGGGGCGATCTGAGGATGCGACGCGCAAAGGCAGCCGGCTGTAAATCATCTTGACTTAATGGAATTTATATTCCATTAAATTTTCATGGGTCGCAAAGCTTATTTTAAAAACGAAGAGTTTCTCAACGCCGCCATTGAGATCATTTCAGAAAACGGCTTGAACGCTTTGACCGTCGCAGCGCTCGCCAAAAGGATCAACGCTCCCGTCGGTTCCGTCTATCATCGCTTCCCTTCACGCGACGCCCTTCTGGCTGAAGTCTGGATCAATATTATCGAATCTTTTCAGAATGAATTTATTGGAAAAATCAGGGAGGACGGGCTGGAAGCCACATTGTCCTGCCTGGAATGGGTGCGGAGGCACCCTCATGAAGCGCGAATCATGCTGCTGTACCGGATGCAGGATTTGATGTGGGGCGCATGGCCGGAGGAGATGCGCCAGCGCGCCCGGCGTTTGAACAAAGACTTGCATGACGCCGTGGCCGCGTTTATAAAAAAGCAATTCGGGCGAGTGACCAAAGAAAACACCGACCGGGTCATTTTTGCAACCTATGACGCCCCCATCGGCATCATCCGGCGTTATCTGCTCGAAAACAAAGTGCCCCCGCCTTCCGCGGCCCGGCTGATTCGTGAAACCTACGCCGCCGTCATCGAAAAAGCAAAATAATCCCGCCGGGATCTTAACGTCCCCTGCCTGATCTATCGTAAATCGAGTGCCTCTGCTGACGGTGACTGCCGGTTAAAAATGAGTATTGCCGATCGTCTGGGATTATTAATTTTCTTGACACGCCATATAATAGAATATATATTCTATTATAAGAGTTCTAATATAAGCCTTCAAGCCGGCGGATGCCGGCCTTGAATGAATCGCAGGAGGTTTGTGTGAACAAGAGAATTCTGGAGACCGAGAACCGCTTGATAAAGGAGGAGGTATTTTTATGGAAATAGGTAACCACTGGAAGACAATCAGGGGGATATTCGATGAAGCCTTTAAGAGTAACATGCATTTTGCCGTGGCGACCGTCACTGAAGACGGTTCCCCTCATGTAGCGCCCATCGGGTCGCTGATCCTGCGGGATGATCCCGGCGGTTTTTACTTTGAAGAATACCCCGTCGGATTGCCCCGCAACTTAAAAGCCAATCCTCGTGTCTGTATTATGGCGGTGAACTCCGATAAAATGTTCTGGGGGCAGGCGCTGATGAAGGGAAAATTCTTTTCTCCTCCGGGCGTAAGGTTATACGGCCGTGCGGGTCATCTGCGCAAGCCGGCGCCGGAAGAGACGGCTCAATGGCTTGAAAAAATCGCCCCTCTGAAAGGTACAAAGGGTTACGAACTGTTATGGAGTCGTTTCTCATGGGTCCGTGACGTTGTGTTTGATGCATTCGAACCGGTTGAAACAGGGGAAATGACGAGGGAACTCTGGAAATAACCCCGGGCGTCCATAAAATAAATTCTGAACAGGGAGGACAAAAGATGAATGCAGACATGATTATGCCGGATAAAGACGAAATCAAGGAACTGGTCAGTAAAAACTGGATCACTCACGACGCGATGTGGTTCTATCACTGTCTGCGGGAATTCGGCATCGAAAAAACCAATCAGCTCAACAAGGCGGCCATCCGCGACATGTCGGCCATAGAAATTAAACGCATTCAGAAAACGCTTGGCGTGCAGGAGATAAAATCGTTTGAAATGTTTCATCAGTTCATGGATCAGGCGATGGCCATTGCCACCGGTAAATTCATGAAATATAGATATACGATGCCCGCACACAACCTCATGCACGGCGAATGGCAGTCCTGTTTTGCTTACGAAGGAATGAAAGCGCTGGGCGTCGCCGACCGCTATGAATGCGGTGTGATGTTGCGGATCAACACCTGGCTGGACACTCTCGGCATTAAATACGAAGTAGAACCGAAAGTGACCGGTTGCATGATGCACACGGACGGCAAATGCTTCCGGGATTACAGATATTTCTTCGAGCGGTAAAGAAAGAAGAAAATGCCGCCCGATCAATCATCATACTTCCGGGTGAATATATTTCCCGGAGGGGCATAGCGGCAGACGAAAATATCCTGGTTTCCCGCGCTGACCTTTGCGCACCCCACTTCCGTTGTCCGGCGCCAGATCATCTGTGAGTAGTGGCCAACGTCCGACCAGTTTCCCGTCGTGCTGACATGGGGGAATATGCCGCTTTTAAAAAATTTTCTTCTACTGGCCCAGTATTCCACTTTCTGGGTGTGTGAATAATAGTTTGCGGTTCCTTTCCAGAGATTCTCGCCTTCACCCGGAAATTTACTGTGGCAGAGTTGCCCTCCCGACTGAGCCAGATAATTTGCCCATTGCGTGGCATGGGCCGCCAGGGTTTCCGACCAGGCCAGGGGAGGAATTTCCAGTTCCGCCCTGTATTTGTTATGGACGGCCAGCACTTCCTCCCGCATCCGGTCATTCGTGCCTTGCTTTTCACTTTGCGTCCCGGCGGATTGAAAAGCGAGCGCATGGCAGGGCAGAAGAAGCATGATCAACAGGACGGTGAAAGTTTTCTTCATGTTAATTGAATGATCCTTTATTCAATATTCGCAATAAAAAAACGAAATACGTTTTTCAATGAGTTTTTAAAATATATCACACGTTGTTTTTTTCCAAAAGCAAAACATCATTTTTGTCATCTCATCCGGCCGCCCCTTTTTTGTTGCATTGTTGACAGGAATTTGTATGATGCCGCAGTAAATTCGGGAGTTACAAAAGGCCGACATGACAAACCGCATAACAATCTCTAATGGGTTGCCCTGGATTGCCGCCGTGGCGGGCGGTGTTCTGGCGTTTCTGGGCTATGCCGGATTTGATCAATTTTATCTGGAATGGATCTGCCTTGTGCCCATCCTCTGGGCGATTCGGAATAAAAGTCCGCGTCAGGCCTTCTTTATCGGATGGGTGGCGGGCATTGTCGGCCACGCCGGCGGTTTCTACTGGATCATTTACATGCTTCAGGAATTTGCCGGAATGCCCCCGGCGCCCGCGTTTCTGGGGCTGATCTTGCTGGCAGCCGCCAACGGCGTTATTTTTGCGGTCTGGGCGTGGGGCACGCGATTTGTTACTCACGCCACCGGCTGGAGCGTCGTTTGGGTTTCGCCGGTCCTCTGGACGGCCCTGGAAAAATTCTGGCCCGAGGTTTTTCCCAACTATCTGGGCGCCAGCCTCTATAAGCTGACGCTTCTGACGCAGATTGCGGATGTTACCGGGGTATTGGGACTGACCTTTCTGGTGGTCTATATCAATTCATTTCTTTATTCGCTTTTTGAGCGCCGGCTTGAAAACAGGCCTTTTACGTGGCGACCGGCGGCGGTTTTTGCAGCCGTCATAACGCTTGTTTTGATTTACGGCGCCATCCGGGTGCATCAGGTTGACCAAAGCGCGGCAGCGGCCGACAAGCTGACGGTCGGCCTGGTTCAGACCAATCTTGGCCGGGGAGAGAAGCATTCCGATCGTGAACGATTTCTTCGCGAACATCAGGAAATGTCACGCCGGCTCCTTTTGGAAAACAAAGTCGATCTGCTGATCTGGCCGGAAAACATTCTGTCCGCCCATCTCACCGACCGTGACGGTTTGCTCCCGCCGGAAGTTTTGGGAAATCTCGGTGTGCCCGTTCTGTTCGGCGCCATTGTGCGCATCGGAAGTTCCGATGACCCCCGCTTTTATAACAGCGCGCTGCTGGTCGGCGCGACCGGGCAGATCCTCGGAACTTATGATAAAATGGTGCTGGTGCCTTTCGGTGAGTATATTCCTCTGGGAGACACTTTCCCCATCGTATATTCCTGGTCGCCTTATTCCAGCCGATTTGAATTTGGAAAAAATATCGAGCCGGTGCTGTTCGACAAACATCCGGTCTCCGTAAATATCTGCTACGAAGACATCTTTCCTTCGCAGATTCGCCTGCTGATGAAAGGCGGGCGCGAAGGCCGCATCCCCGAAGCGATGTTTAATCTGACCGACGATTCCTGGTACGGCAATACCGTCGAGCCCACAGAACATCTGGCGCTGGCCAGTTTCCGGGCCATTGAGCATCGCCGGCCTCTGGTGCGATCCACTCCGACCGGCATTTCCGCCATCGTCGACCCTGTGGGCCGCTTCAACCGGCGCACCGGGCAGTGGACAAAAGAAACGCTCACAGGCTCTGTCCCTCTGATGCAGGGACGCACGGTCTACGCTCTGCTGGGAGACTGGATCGGCTGGGTTTGCGCCGTTATGGCCCTGCTCATGACCGGCAGAGTTGCATATCGGCAGTTCATGACACGCCGAAATATATTACAATAATCCTGCTATCCATCCATCCGGAACATCCATTGTGGATATCTGTCTTCCCATCACAATGCTCTGCAAAGCTTAACGCAACACATGCATGTGTCAGAATCCCGTTTCCATCCGACAACCATTCTGTCCATCTGAAAAAAGCAAGATTTGAAACAAGGAGAGCAACAGCGGACAAGACGCCTCGCGTGAATTAGGATATCGCTTGCGCACATGATCATGTTTTTGGGGTTCGGGCGCCGGCGAAATAATTCAGTCGGAGCAGGGAGATGACTTTGACTAAAAGTGATCGATTTCTTTATGCGTAATTTTTGATGATGAAAGGAGTAGGGGATGTCGACTTTTGTTGAAACAAGCGGAACTGTGGGGGCGGTTGTTGATGCGGCTAGGTACCGGGGAAAAGTGCTGGCCATATCGATTTTGGGTTTTGCCTTTGATGGAATGGATATCTGGGTTTTTGCTCTGGCCCTGCCTTTATTGTTTACTGCCTGGCCTGATTTTCTGATTGTTCATGCCGGTCTTGTCGGTACATGCATGTTGCTGGGGATGAGCGCCGGCGGTTACGTGTTTGGTCCTCTGGCCGACAAATACGGCCGGAAAAGGACGCTGGTCTGGTGCATCGCCTTCTTTGGCATTACGACCGGACTCACGGGTTTTGTCACCAATTATATTCAACTGGCCGCTCTGCGATTTCTCGCGGGTCTGGGACTGGGCGCGGAATGGGCACTGGCCGGCACGCTTTTACAGGAATATACGGCGCCGGAAAAACGCGCGAAATACAGCTCCTACATGCAACTGGGCTGGCCGTTGGGCGTCGGCGTCATTGTTTTAGTCAACCACTTTCTTTGTCCGATTTTTGGCTGGCCGATTCTTTACTTTGTCGGCGCAACGGCCGTTGTGCTCGCTTTCTATATTCAGGTAGCCATTCCGGAGTCGCCCGTCTGGGTGAAAATGCAGCATGACAAAATAAACGGTGTTGCGGCCGGCGCACCGGCGGCAGCGGCAGCCGGCTTTAGCGATCTGTTCAAAAAGGAAAATATCCGGTCGTTTCTTTTTGTCGCGATCATCTGCACCTCGCTGATGTTCACTTACTGGGCCGTCAATACCTGGCTGCCCACCATTCTGGCCAGGGAAAGAGGCATGTCCCCGAAGGCCTATTCTTCCTTCCTGATGATCCTCCAGTTTTCGGCGGTTCTGGGATACCTGGTTGCCGGGTGGGCAGGCGACAAGTTCGGCAAGCGTCCGGTCATGGCGATCTGCGGATTTCTTTCGGCCTGCACACTGTTCTTATGGATGGGGATCGAATGGGAAGACGAAAGAATGTTCTATATCCTGGGCGTGATCGCCTGGTGCATCCCGTCTGTTATCTGGGCCATTCTGGCCGCTTACCTGGTTGAACAATTTCCCACACACATCCGCGCCGTGGGCGTTTCCGCCGGATACTCCACCGGGCGTCTGGTTGCAACCCTTGTCCCGGTCGTGATGGGCGCCGCAGCCCAGAAGGTCGGGCTGGCCGTGGTGATGGCCTTCATTTCCATCTTTTATCTGATCTGCGCGTTCGGCGTTCTGATGCTGAGAGATTCAAAGGCGCATATCTAGGCGGGAAGGATCGGCCGTCGATTTTAATACATATAACCCGGAAAGGTTCTCTGCCGCAAAGCTCGGAACTCTTCCTTCCCTGAAGCAGGCCGGGTTGTGCTGAGCCCGGCCTGTACCTTTTAGTTCGGACAATCAAGGCTGTTGCGGGGATGCCTCAAAATCAGGAGTTGACAACTCTTGCGCTTCGATCATAATTTAAAACTATGAGCGACGATGTGATCAAAGGAATCCTGACAGCGCAGAACGGAAGAGACTTTCTTCTGGCGGACGACGGCGCCCGATATTTTGAGGATGAAAAAATCTGGAGCGGGTATCTCCGGCATTTCAGCGGAATGCATGTCTGCGCCCGCAGGTTGACGCAAAAAGATTACGATACGGGGCGGCCGATCGTTATTCTGTGGCCGGAAGAATCCGCCCCGCCTGCGCCTTTTGTTGAGCTCTATTTCAATGAACGGCTGGTAAAATATCCCACGTCGGTTCTGGGGCATCTGGCCGTCAATGTGAACGGTGAAATCTTCAACTTTTCACACAAGATTAACGAGAATGAAGCAATGAAGCACGAAGAATATTTTTTCCGTCCGGCTCTGGGTGAATTTGCGCCGCATCCCGTAACCGGTCGCGACAACCACGATGATCCGGAAAAGCCATACTACGATAAATTCGGCCGGCTTTTCATGCGTAACATCCATACGCTTAAGATTGCGGGCCTGGATACGCAAAAGCTGTCGCGTTTTTTGCACGGGCGACTGGAAATTATTTACGATACGCCTCCCGACCCGAAAAGACCGGCGGACTATCGGGACTTCGGAATTTTTACGCGAAACTGCGCGACCTTTATCCGTGACGGTTTCCGCGACCTGGGTTACAAAAAGATCAGCGGCGTTTTTCCCAGAGAGCTGTTTGTCAATGTTGCTTACTTCTTTCTGAAACAAAACAGCGATCCGTCCATCAAAATTTCTTTCAGCACGCTCAAGCAACTCTCCGTCCCCGAAGCCGCCCCCAGCGCTCTGCCGCCGCTTGTCAATCCCGTCAACCGATGGAAAGGCAGAATCTTAAACAAGATATAAAAGCGCTGTTACAATTCTTTTAGATGCAGCCATTCCCGGCCTTTATTCCATCATGTCATTCACTCCTGCATGAACCGGGTAAACATCCGGACGTATCCATAAAGAGAGAACCGATTATTCGTCATTGCGAGGCGACGCTAAGGAGCCGTGGCAATCTTTTTTGCATATTCTTCCAGTGTGATTTTTTATAAAAGGTGGCAGTTGCACCGGGGCGCACCTTCGCCGGAATGTCCTCGACTGTGGCGTTAAGCTCATTGCGCGACTGCTAAAAACTCGCCCTTCGGGCACAAACAGTTTAGCAGTCTTATGCTCCATTTCGCTAAGCGCCACAACGTCTCGGCCATCATTCGCCGAAGTCACACCCCAGTTCAACTGCGGCTTAATTATATGCAAGATGAAATAATGCTAAATTAATATTTTGAAGTACATCCCCAACTATGCCCGTTTCCTACTATGCTTAAGTTAAGGAGCTAATCGTCCCCTTTTTCTCCGCATTAATAGCCCAAAATTGATCTGATTGCTTTGGCTTTCATATTAGCCTCGTTTAATAAGCCTAGCTTCTTTAGCCTTATTTTCACAACACTCCTAGAGACTTTATATTTTCTTTTCAAATTGTCTGTTATGTTATAGTAATTTGTTATATTACACTTTTGCTCGTCTAACAGTTTGTATATTTTTGCCTCAAAGTTATCTCCTCTTTGAGTAGTGTTCATCGTCATCTCTTTATTGGTTTTCAAAAGGAAATTTTGGAGAGACATAGAAACGCTGTTAACTTTTTAACTTTCTACCGTTTCTGCGCTCTTTTTACACCGCCTTTATACAATCCGAATACCCGTCTCCAGAATCTCTTTAACAAAGTAATCGCTGTTGTTGAAGTCTTCCGGTCGATAGGGCATCGGGGATATGTCGCTGTTTACCTGCAGGGTTATTTTACGAATTTTGTTTCTGTCTTCAAATCTGTTTCCGATAAAATCGTTTGATACAATCGCCAGATCAATATCGCTCCATTCATCGTTTTTCCCGCTGGCGTAAGAACCAAATAAGATGGCCTGCTGAACATGAATACCGATATTTTCCAGTTGCTGGATGTAGGTTTTAATTGTTTTTTCTATTTCTCGATCTGCTTTTTGAGCCACAGGCGCATCTCCTTTATCCGTCCTAAATATTCCGTCGCAAATTCCTTGTTGCACTTTCCGGCGAACTGATTCTTCTCGTCGGGATATCTGCCTTCCATGTTGAAATCCGAAACTTCACTTAGAAAAACCAATTGTTCATCGCTGAACTTGAGACTTGTTGCTTTGGCCAGCTTCACGAGATCATGAATTCTGGGAGCAATTT
This sequence comes from Smithellaceae bacterium, assembly GCA_963682105.1. Lineage (GTDB taxonomy): Bacteria > Desulfobacterota > Syntrophia > Syntrophales > Smithellaceae > UBA8904. The sequence continues at coordinate 1,968,709 of OY821638.1, read as the reverse complement.
TTTGATGTTCTCTGACGTAAAATGCTTTTAATAATTTTTCCAGAACAAGATGGCCGATGAACAAACACCACGTGTAATGTCCCTTTTCCAGCAGGCTTTCCGCCACGGGTAGATCGTGGTCTGATTGTGTAAACCAGTAATCGATGTGCTTTTCCATGTGATGCCTTGCCTAAATTTATTGTGTCTTTTTAATAACATGGGCACATTATTTGTCAAGGCAAATGTTAGCCGACAGCAGGCGAAGTATGGGGGTGAAAAGTGTGGGGCAGGTCTTGTAATAAGTGCGGATGGGACGCCCGTAATGCAACCAGAGGGTCGCTGCTTCCTTTACCGTAGAATCCTGACTGAACATATGGTACAAATCTCCCGGGTGGCAGATGAGAGCATGCCGGATTCCGTAAATCCATCAATGGGAAAAAGACATGATTCGAGCCATATTGATTGTGATGATACTCAGTATCTCTGTGACAGTTGGGGCGCAGATGCCCCCAGCCGCTCTATCTGTTGCCAACGGCCCGGGTGACCGGATCATCAAGACGCCGAAGACGGCCGAATGGGAAGGCGAGTGGGTGTCCGTCTCTTCACAGATCGATCATCTGGAGCGGCGGGGGATCTTTCAAAAGGCGGCGTCATCGGCAAACGGGCCAGCCGCAAACGATATCAGGCGGGCATTTCTGAAGCGATTCAGCTCGGATATAGGAAGGGTCAGGATTGCAGCCGGACGCTTCACCTTCCTGTCGCCCGACGGTTCGACCGTTATCGGCGCCGCTCAATACGCCTATGCCGGATTCGGAGAACATATGAGCGTGGGGCGGGAAATTCAGTGGCACAGGTTTTCCCTCACCAGCGGTTTTAATAAGTATCCGATACTGGTCTGTTCAGAGCCGTATGGTGTTTTGGGCCAATGGATGATTGTTCATGGCGAGGCAGTCGCCGGGATGAAACCCTCTCTCTATGATTCGCGAGGAGAGCAGGCCATGATGGTTCCCGCCGATCTTTCCGCCGAGGCCCTGGGCGAGGCCCTGGACACGCCCGAGTTTGCATCCTTCCTCCTGTCGCTGCCGATGTTCAAAAAAAACGAAGGAAGGGTGGACCCGTGACGATTGCAATCCGCGTGATCCAATCCTTTCTGATCGTCGTATCCTGTTTCGGACTAACGTGCTGTTCGATGATTCGGCCCGCTCTGACCACGGATGCGAAGGACCGTATCTGCAACCGAAGCGGTGATCTCAAAGAGGTCGAGTCAGCGGAAGCCATCCATCCCGTCCATCAAGGCATCATCGAAGGCAGTAATTGGGAGTTCGATCACAAGGGGCGCGTCTTTCTGGAGGTGCAAGTCAGGATGGCCGCAGAAGGCGACTGTGAAATAGCTCTGGATTTTCACGAACCCTTCGATGATCTTCGATTGTATTCTTCCCTGGGGCATGTTCCAGCGGGCCGGAAAGAGACATTCCGGATCGGTCCCCTCCCCTATGAATTCCCTAAGCCTGGCTTTGCCGAAGTTTCCCTGCTTCTGCTGAAGAAAGACGCCCGCGGCAAGGCGCTCCTGATCGACGAAGTGGATACCTATTTTCTCCTGGATACCGAGCTGGTCAACGATGCCGCCCTGAAGGGACTCCATACCCGCGGACTCACGGCCCAGTCGCTTCTGGATAAGTATGCTCCCGTCCTGAAAACAGACATCATCACCAATCCGAACACGGGCATCGTCTTTTTCGATTTGCCTCCCAAGAATATCGCCGCCATCCTTTCCGGTCCGCCGGCAAAGGACGGCGCAGAGCAGGCGATGATCAAATGCGATCTCTGGGAAGATCAAATATTGGCGGAAGTGTCGTCATCCGCAAACCGGCGGGATTTCAACGGTCGCAAAGACGACTACTTTATCGACCTTCCGCAGCCGTTTGAGGGCATTGCTCACCCCTGGCGTGACATCGTCAACCTTTATCCCAACGCCATTTATGGGCGCCTCGTCAGGACTCCGTTTCGCTGGGAAGGCGTCTTGTATCGTGATGCCGTTGTCCTGCAGTACTGGCTTCCCTATTACGTCAACCACCTGTCCATCTTGAAAACCGACCTCCGGGGCCGAAGCTGGGTATGGCGTGCAGGCAATTATCATGAAGGCGAGGTGGAAAACATCGCCCTGGTCCTGATCCCGGGACCAAGTGGGCTCGAACCGCTGTGCGCGGCATATTCCAAGCATTACAAGGGGACGGCCGAACCCTGGGAGAATGTGAGAAAACACGCGCCGGACGGGATTCCCACGACACACCCCGTCGTTTATGTGGCCAACGGTTCCCACGCTTCGTTCTTTTCTCCCGATCCCGGTGAAGTGTCTTGCGGAAGCGGTGTCGATGACGCCATGCATGGAGGCGGCGGATTCTGGTACAGTGGAGGGGACTTCGGGAAGGTCAGGATGATGCCGCGCTTCAACGAGATAAAATTCGGGCAGGAGTATGATTTCCTGCTTTTCACGGGGCGTTTCGGCGGATCATACATTAAGGGGGCGGCAAACATGTTTAACCGCAGCCCCTACATGTTTCCCTATACGCTCTATCCGAAGTTTTCGATCACCGGAAACTGGATCGCGGGTTCCGGTGTAAACCGGTGGATAGACCCCGCAGGCGAAATCCAGTATCAGGCGACAATTCCCTCAAAACTCGGATACGACAACCGCCAGGCGCGTCTCCACTTTGAAGCCTCCCATGTCCGCATCGGAAAAGAACCGGGGCGAATCCGCATCGAGGGGCTGGGATTGGTCTTCGACAGGAAAGGCCCGCTACCTTCGGAAACGGTAGCCGTTTTTTTCCGGGATCGAACGGGGCAGCTCCGGAAGCTGGCCGCTTTTAAAGCCGGCGTTTTGCCGCCTTCACCGATGTATATCCCCGCAGATGCGGTTCCGCACGACACTGTCGAACTCGTCGCCTGCGACATCGTGGTTCCGCCATCGCCTAAACCGCCTCTGGCGCCGGATCATCACCAGGGACTATTCGAATCCTTTCTTACAACAGCGATAACGCTGCCGATCCCCAGGTGACAGAGGGCGTCCCCGCCGTCTACATCATTTAAATATCCTTCAGGTTAGTTAAGCTTCATCTAAACCGGTTTTTCCTTTGCCACCATCCGGGCACAAAGCTGGCCGAAGACGAGGCAATCGACCGTGGCGTTATGGCCGAGACGGTTGGACCCATGGGTGCCTCCCGTGACCTCGCCTGCCGCAAAGAGTCCGGCAATGGGTTTGCCGTTTCGGTCCAGCACCTGCCCGGTCGTCCCCTGCACACGCAGGCCACCCATGGTGTGATGTCGCTGCATGGCCCGGCTGTTCGCGGTGAACGGGCCTGTTCGGATGGGGACGAGAACGGATGCATGCTTATCAAACAGCGGGTCTTTTTTCGCATCGCAGGCGGCATTGTATTCCTTGACGGTTGCCGCCAGGCTGTCCTTGGGCAGGCCAAGTTTCGACTCCAGTTCTTCAAGGGTATCCGCCTTAACTGCCTCCAGCGGCTCAAAGGGTGGCTGCGCCAGAACGGCCTGCTTGATTACGTCGCGCCGGTCGCCTTCATTGACAAAACGTTTCCCTTCCTTGTTGACAAAGATCCGATAGGGCATACTCGCCGAGGCTTTGCGGACCTCTTCGCTTGCAATGAGGAAGAAGCTTGCCTTATAGGGTGGCTTTACATCGTTGAGAGGAATCGCCTGGATATAGTCCATGTGCAGGGTATCCGCTCCGACATCCTGGGCAAACTTGATACACTCGCCGGTCGCGCCGGGGTGGTTGGTCGTGCCTGTTTCGGCAAGGCGCCGGTCCAGTTGGGTCACCCAGGCTATATTTGCGCCGAATCCGCCGCTTGCCAGGATCACGCCCCGTCTGGCCTTGAAATACATCTTCTTGCCCTTGTTCTTGACTTCCACGCCCAGGACACGTCCCTCGAGAAGCTTTTCCCGGACAAATCCCGTCACTTCGTGATTCAGGAGAATGGGTTGTTTGATACGGTCCATTTCGTCCAGTTGAGCGCGAACATTCGCCGCTCCCATCTTCCATGGCCGCCCCTTTACATCCTGGTAAGTCCCCGGATAATGAGTCCTCTCCCACAGGGAGCCGTAACCGCGCACCACTTTCTCCGGCCACTTGACGCCGAGTTTTTCCAGATAATTGACCGCATCGTCCAGGGCGTGATCGACGAAATAACGGACCTTTTCAGGATCATTGATATTGTCGCCGCCTTCCATGGTATGCTTGAAATGAAGGTCCGTAGAATCTTCGATGCCCTGCCGTTTCTGTCGCACCGGATCCACGGCATTGGCGCCGCCGTGGGCAATGACCGAATTGCCGCCGGCAACCGGCATCTTCTCAAGGATCAACACCTTCATCCCCAGTTGTCGGGACACGATGGCTGCGGCCAGTCCGGAATAGCCTGTACCGACAATTACGACGTCCGCCGTTTTATCCCAATTTTTGGGAATGGGAATCGCCTCCGCCGGTTCCGGATAGAGTGAAAGTGCGCCGGCAGCGGCCCCGGCTATAGCCGTTGTTTTGATAAAATCTCTCCGAGACAGTCTTTCCTTTAATTTCTTTTCACCGACATTCATTTTTACCTCCTATCACCCAGGTTAAGTTTGGAAGTTTACGCTATCCAATTGCCTCCATTAGATAATCCGGACTGCATCCTTGGGTAAGGCAGATTGGATTAGTGCCGCCGGCCAAGGATTTTAGCAATGAGGATACTCAAACTTAGTTAATTGTAAACTTCTTCGATGAAAAAGGGAAGCCGAGTTTGAATTTTAAAAGAGAGACCGAGGCACGCAAAGACTGACCTGCAAGCTCTGTTCATCGCAAAAGATATTGAAAGCGTGAATGGCTGTGCCGAAGGGCGTGCACGGGTATGAGGCGGCATGATTCAAAATTTACCGTATTCCTCCTTACCTTCCGCTGACTCCGCCGCGGGCAGCGGGGAGATGCGCGCTTTGGGGCTTCAGGGTCATCTGAAAATTCGATGACGCCAAAAACCAAAGCTACAACATCTCCGCGCAGAGCGGACATTTTGACGATAGAATCAGTAATAAAAAATCCGTTTTTTATTCGATGATTTCCAGGACTGCCCGTTTATGAACTTTGGCGGACGTAGCACTCAAAATGGTCCGGATGGCCTTAGCGGTTCTTCCCTGCTTTCCGATGATTTTTCCTAAATCTTCTTTGGCCACGCGCAACTCAAGAACAGATGTTTGCTCTCCGATAACTTCGGTCACTTCCACTTTTTCGGGGACATCAACTAACGCTTGCGATATGTACTTAATCAATTCCTTCATTGTCGGCACCTCCACTGATTTTGGTTAACCTTCTGGAAAATTCACTTCAACCTTACGCCGGAATAAAATATTAAGTATGATGATCAAGCATCGCCCCTGCTGACCAGCAAAAGTATGAATTATATACTGTATTTTTTTAACTGATCGGCAAAAACAAAACAATATGCGGCGGGTTCATGAAAAATACCAGGTAAAAACTGATACTAGGAGAGGGACAGCAGGTGGGATCGCAAGTTGGCTTTACTCTTATTCAAGCCCATCGCTTTGCGAATATTATTCCGGTGAAACTCGACAGAGCGGATGGAGCAGTTCAATATATCGGAAATTTCTTTTGTGGATTTACCGTCTTTGACCAGATTGGCAATTTGAATTTCCCGGGACGTGAGATTCGCATACTGCAAGGTCAGCTTATGCAGAAATGGAGAAATGATGTTATTCAAGTTTGTCTCCAATGTCTGGATGCTGTTCTTGAAGGAGTCGTCCTGGTTTTTCTTCTTGATAGCTTCCAGGCAAGGGATAATAAGCTCCTTGACGTTGCTCACTATTCTGGTCTCAATCTCGTTTTGATCTTCAGCCCTTTGCCGAAGGAAAACTCTCAGGGCCGTGTTGACCTCTTCCAGGCGGCGCGCCTTGTCTTCCAGCTCGTCTTTCTGTTTCCGGACAGCTTCTTCAGACTGACGCAACGCAGTGATGTCGAGCAGGGATGCAACACTCCGTTTGGTTCCCGGAATCATATCGGCGGCCACGAGAACGTCACGCAATTCTCCGCCCCGATTAATGATCTTGATTTCATATTGCCGGGGGGCCGAAAGGCCATTCTGCCTTCGCAAGTGGTGATTGACCATCACGAGCTCTCGATACTCGTCGGGAAGCAATTGGACAAAGCTCATGCGGCCTTCCACTTCTTCTTTTGTGTAGTTCAATTGCTTTTCGAACTGGGCATTGACCAGAGCGATGGTTGTATCCTCTTCAATCAATACGGAGATGGTTCCCGTATTTTCAAAAAGAGTACGGTAAGTATTTTCTGAGATTTCCAGTTGTCTTTTGGCCCGAATGTGCTCGGTTACATCGTCTACCATTTCGATGACGGCGATAATTTCTCCCTGCTGATTCTTGATGGGAGAAGCAATGATATGGAAATTTCTGATATGGTCTCCTGACGGCGTTTGCGTCAGCGCTTCATGATTCATGCCGTCACGGAGCGTCAGGTAGGAGGGGCAGTATGCGCAGACAAAATCCCGCGGTGGGTCATTAAAGGTCTTATAGCAGAGAGGCTTCAGCGAAATATCCAGACCGGGATACCATTTAATCATCTGATTGTTGACGGCGATGACTTCCATCCTGGGGCTGATGAGGGCGATACCGATGCCGACGTTATCAAAAACGCACCGATACATTTCGTCGGAAAGACGCCGATCCGAACTGACTTGCAAGTTGATTCCGCTTAAATCATTGATGGGGTTTTCTTTATTCTTTGCTACTTCCCTTATTTGCGTTGTCTTATTCATATGCATATATAGAATTAACAAGGTCTGAGAAGCCGTGCATGAGAAGAACCGTTTACCCTGTGCGGTAATTATTATCGTTCATTCATTGAAAAGTCAACCAAATCGTCGTTATTAAAAGAATCAGAAGTGAAATGCCGCCATAAAAAGCGCTATCCCCGATATTCCTGTGATCCTGTGAAAAAAATTAAAAATTGGATCAAACGACTTAAGGGTCTTTCGATACTTATACCGATTGATTAACCAATCATCCAATTCCTCGGGAAAATCAAAATCTGTTGTTTCATCTTTACCGATCCAGACGACACCGCCTTTCACGTCAAATTTTTCCAAAGGAATATGATTGATGCTTTTATATACCTCCCACCCGATGCATCTGTTGATTTTGCGGCTCAGGTAAGCTTCCCTGACAATGCGGATATGATTTTTGAACATCTCACAATTTTTGACTTTAACGGCGATTATTTCCGGCCAGTCTTTATGGATTTTCGCTTTTTTGCCGATAAAAGCGACATCTTTTGATTTTGTTTTAAGGATTTTTTTTATAGCTTTTTCCGTGTAATAGACATCGCCATACAGGAAGCATGTTTGTCCTTCAATCAGTTCATCTGTGAATCTGTCTATTTCATAGATGTTATTAAGTGGCTCATATCTTATAGCGCCTTCTACGTCGTAACGGGGATCATGGGATGTAATGATAATATCGGTGATGCCGTTTTCGTTCAATAGCCTGACCGTTCTGGCCAGTATTGTTTCACCGTCGATTTTTATAAGATGCTTGGGCACATTCTGATAGTTATTCCAGCGCGTGCCATTGCCATCTGCCATAATCACATATTTATATTCGTTTGCTTTACTTGCTGCCATTTAATTGCTGATCTACTGTTCCTTCTAGCGGCGGCGAGTATAAGAGGGGGGAGGGGGAGTGTCAAGAAGAATGTGGTTGCCCGATACAGCGAATATCGCTGATGAGCGGATGGGGGATGGATTGCGGGGAATCATTTGAAAACGGTCCGGTCTTTTAGCGACGGCGGCTATAGGAAACTTCTCCATGCTCTGTCACCGCCTCCAGTTAATTAAACAGATAAATTTGAGAATGGTATGGGCGCACAGGACGCCCTGTAAACTTGTTTAGCAGACAGGTTTCCATTTGCTCATTTCGCGCCGGCCGTTGTCGCATCCGTGCCGGCATTATAACCGAACAGCAGAATGTCAATGGCAAAGGGCGCCTGAAACTAAATGTCCGCGTTTTTCAATATGGGACTTCCCGCCGCGGGCAGCATGGGGCGGTTCCGAAATGCCGACGATGCCGATAAATGGCTTTTGAAAAAAAGTCTTGACAATAGTTCGTCGACGAACTATATGGGGGGCATTATGGTTGTAAAGAATGGCGTCATAGGGCTGATTGGCAGCCTGCGGGAAAAGTACAGCCGTTTCCTGGAGAAAGAACTCAAAACCTGCGGGATGCAGGGCATGGTCGGTTCTCACGGAGCGATCTTCAACTGTCTGTATGAACAAGGCGGGCAGATGAAGGTAATGGATATAGCCAAACGGATCGGCAAGTCCAAGTCCAATGTCACGGAACTGGTCAACAAACTGGAAGCCGCAGGTTACGTCACCAAGACAAACTGTTGCGTCGATGCACGCTGCACGTATGTAACGCTCACGGACAAGGGGCATGCCGTCAAAAGAGATTTTGACGCCATTTCCAAAAAGCTTATCGACCGGGCCTATAAAGGCTTTACGGAACAGGAAAAGGAGCTTCTGGTCAAAGGGCTGGAGAAAATGTGGAAGAATTTTTGATATTGCTCTTTGCCGGAAACCGGTAAACGGCAACGGAAATTGAGGGAGGTCAGCTCCCGTTTTTTTGGCGCATAAAGTTCGGTGACGAACTAAAATAAAATTGTCAGGAGGTTAGTATGAAAATCATCGGAGTTGTGGGAAGTCCCAGAAAAAAAGGCAATACAACGACCATCGTCAACGAAGTGCTACGCGGCGCGAGCGACGAGGGTGCAGAAACCAAAACCTATCATCTGAATGCCCTGAACATTCGTGGCTGCCAGGGCTGTTACAAATGTCAGGCCGGTCCGGATGCCCGGTGCGTCCAGAAAGACGACATGGCGGCATTATATGATGATCTTTACAGCGCCGATGCCATCGTTTTGGGAACGCCCGTCTACATGTTTCAGGTGACCGGACAGACCAAACTCTTTATCGACCGGCTGTTTGCCCTGCTTTATCTTCAGGACGGCCAGCCCGGAGCGTTTCGAAACAAAATTAAAAACAAAAAAGTGGTAACGGTTTATTCGCAGGGTCAGCCTGATACCAACCTTTTTGCTCCGTCTTTTGATTTGCATGAAAATGTTCTGGGGTTTGTCGGATTTCAATTGCTGGAACGGATTGCAGCCGGAGATATGCGCACGGAAGACGCGGCCGAAAAAAGTCCGGCAATTCTGAAAAAGGCTTATCAGGCGGGGGCAGCGCTTGCAAAATGATTTCGTTTCCGGATTGAGCGCTACCTTTGCCGGCCGTCTCACCGGTGACCTCGACATTATTGCAGGGAACGGTTTTAAACCACACCTGAGGGTGGCAAGACCGTTCCCTGCGCGCAGGTTCGGAGCGGATGAAATATCCAGGATCTGATCATGAACAACCATTGCGATTTATTTCACGATGAAAGAGGATATTGAATGCAAATTCTGAATATACTGACACGAATATTTCTGAGTCCCGATCGGATGGAATCCGCAATTGCTTTTTATGAAAATTTGTGCGGGAAAAAGTGCAACCGGCGTTTTACATATTCTGAGGCCGGACTTGAATTGGCGCAGGTCGATCGGTTTCTTCTCATCGCAGGTTCCGATGAAAAACTGGAACCGTTTAAATCAACACAAATAACACTCTTCGTTGATGATATTGAGGAGTATTTCAAATATTTAAAACAAGCGGGCGCCGGAATAATATCGGAACCGAAAGTTGTCCCAACGGGAAAGAATATGCGTGTAAAGCATCCTGACGGAATAATTGCGGAGTATGTCGAACATGATCAATGAATATAAATATATTTCTCGAATCGCCTTATCATCGTGTTGGATTCGGGGATTTAAATCAATACACGGTTGAATGCCGGTATCAGGGCATGAACTAAATTTATTATAAACAGGAGCAAATAAATGATCATAGACGGCCATCAGCATGTTCTTAAAAATGTTGCTGAACAAATAGAAATCAACAGGAGCTGCAGCATTGATAAAGTGATCCTTTTTTCAACGGTTGTTCATCCTGAAATCGCAAATAATAAAGCCGAATTCGTTGAAGAAATGAATAAATTGAATAAAATTTTACGCGGTGAGCTGAATCCGAAAGAAGAAAGGCTTAAAGCCATCGATGAACTGATCTCTGCCGTTAACACGGCGCCGGACTACTTTATCGGTTTCGGATCGTGTCCGTTCGGCCTGAATATGGATGAAACCGCAGAGTGGATTGAAAATAATATTGTCGGCAACCATTTAAAAGGTGTCGGAGAAATAGCACTTGCGCCGGGTATGGTGGCATCGATAGAAACCCTTCTTTCCTACATTCATGACCATAAAAAAAGACTGCCTGTCTGGATTCACACGTTTAATCCCATGACGCTGACGGATTTAAAACAGATTGTTCAATACGCCCGAAAATATCACAATACTAAATTCATCCTCGGGCATGCGGGCGGCAGCCATTGGCTGGAGCTTATCGAGATGGTTAAGGACCTCACAAACGTTTACATCGATATCTCGGCATCGTTTACGGTTTTTTCCGTTAAATATATCGCTGAAGCCTTACCCGAGCGATGTGTCTTCAGCTCCGATTTGCCGTATGGCGACCCGTTGCTGAGCATCAAGCAAATCGAGCATCTGATCAAAGATATTCATATCCGGGAAAATATTTTAGGTAATAATACGGAAGCACTGCTGAAGAGTTGAAATCAAAGCATCAATCGAGTCCTCATCCATTGGTGTCACAACCGGCATCACGGGCATTCCGGGAGGCATAATTCTTAATGCTTTGACAAGGGCATTGTGTGTCAGGGGCGATGTCCGATTACCGGACATTGCCCCTGGTTTATGAAACTCTATCACATGAACAGTCATGGACGAGGTTTCGTTTCAGCACGCTGTTCCGCAGGCGGCGCGCAGACGCAGCATTTTAACCCTGCGGTCATGCGACTGTGTCGTAAATCCTTGTTCGTCATTCCGATCCGCCTCTCAGGCGACGTGGTGATCTCATGAATACATAAGTTTATGAGATTGCTTCGTCGCTTTGCTCCCTCGCAATGACATTACAGCAGAGTTTCCATGCCGGATGGGAAGGGGAAAGACGGACCACTTTTTAAGATACTTTTGATCGTTGTCCCTAAATTTTATCTTGACACATGTAAATAGCTTAGTTATATGCTTTGATTAACATATGCGATATGTAACATAAGTCAAGTATGATATATACCGGAAGGGGGGCTTCAGACTGCTATTTTAATTGCACATCATTAAAATTCAGTAAAGCAATCGCCAGTGTTTTTATTATTTCTCCAGCACTTCTCTTCCGTCTTCATCGATTTTTATCTTCTCGACTGCATTACATTGTTTTGTCGCAGGTCTGAAGCCGCCTTTGTATTATTTTTCCTGGGTTTGTTTTTACAAACCTTATTTCTATTGAGCCGGTGTCTGTTTCAGGATGTCCGGTTTTCCGAGTCAGTTTTAAACAGCACTTATTTTCCGATCCCGGCAATGGCTTCTGTCCGCCCGGGAATTCACCGCTTTTCCGCCTATAATCCAAGGGAAAAGATCGGGGAGAAATTTTATTCTTTTCTGATCATGAGGGTACCATTTGTAAATTTTGACCAGGTCCAATAAATTTATCGAAGGAGAAATTCCGTGAAGAAAAAAAAGTTAATCTATTTCGTTCTGGTTGTTCTTGTTCTGTTTCCCTTTAACATCGGCTGGACTGCCCAGACGGCTAACCCGTCAGCGGTTCAGTCGAATTCCGATTCGAAAGCAAAGTCCGCCGGCGAATTCGAAGTCTATAGCCTGGGTGAAATCGTCATTTCTGCGGAAAACGCCAAAGTCAAGGAAGTGGCGATCGTCAACGAAATCACCGCAGAGGATATCAAAGCCAGCAACAGCAAAACACTGGCCGAAGCCCTGTTCTATGCGCCCGGTATTCGCGTGACCAACGGATCAAAGAACGAATCCAATGTTTATATTCACGGTTTTTCCCAAAACCAGCTTCTGGTTTTGATTGACGGAGTGCCCTATTATGAAACCAAATACGGCAAACTGGATTTGAATCAGATTCCCACGGAGAATATTGCCAAAATAGAGATCACCAAAGGCGCAGCCTCTGTTATTTACGGACCCAATGCTCTGGGCGGTGTCATCAATGTGATCACCAAGAAACCATCAGACAAACCCTATGCCAGCGGCTCTTTTGAGGTTTCGAATAACGATACCTATCGGGCCTCTGCCACGCATGGCATGAAAGCCGGGATTTTCAATTATTGGCTTAATTATACCTGGGCCAAATCCGGGGGGTATGACTTGTCCAACGGTTTTGTGCCGAGGCTGACGACCATTCGCCGGCAACCAGGCGGCACCTCTTATGCCATTTTGCAGGATAAAGGAGAACGCGTCAATTCGGATTACGAGAGTCATAATGTCTGGGTTAAATTCGGCATAGAACCGAATAAAAATTCCGAGTACTACCTGAATCTCCACTACCTCAACAGAGATAAAGGATGGTCGCCTTCAACGGATTTCATGCGGGTATTCAACAGCAGACCCTATTTCACCAATTTTGCAGAAATCCCCAATTACCTTGACTGGGGGGCTGATCTGGATGCCAGACAAAAAATCAACGACAAACTGACTTTAAAGGCCAAGCTGTTTTATCACAATCACAACGATGATCTGGTCTCATATGATCAGTCCTACACAACAAAGCTTGCAACGAGTACTTACAAAGACTACATCATCGGAGGGGCTCTCTTCGCAGATTTTAAACCGGTTGATTGGGATGTTCTAAGATTCTCTGTTCATTACAAAAGAGACAATCATCAACAACGTGACGACGAATATCTGCCTTTTGAGGAATCGGTCTCCAGCACCGGTTCCGTGGGTGTGGAAAATGAATTCAATATGATCAAGAATTTATCGGTTGTGGCTGGGATCAGTTATGACTGGTACAGGGTGGACAAGGCGGAGAAAAGTTACCTGACCTCATCCGGTGATTTCAATTACATAGCCGAAAATCCCACCAATGACAGCGACGTGATAAATCCGATGATCGGGCTGACCTACACTTTCTCCGATGCTACGAAAATATTTGGTTCCGTGGCCCACAAGAGTCGATTCCCGACGCTCAATGAGTTGTACGGCAAACAATTCAATCCGGATTTGAAAGCGGAAACAAGCTGGAATTACACTCTGGGAGTGTCGCGTCCCATCTTCACTTTCGCCAGAGCCGGATTGTCCGTATTCTATTATGATGTTTCCGACATGATTTCCAAAGACGGTCCACAGTTTCTTGGCACCAACTATAACGTCGGTAAAGTTGAACTGTTTGGTGTGGATGTGAATGCCGAAATATATCCCCTGGACGGTTTGACCCTTCGTGTCGACTATACTTATGAAAATGCCCGCAACAAGAGTGAGGGCAGGGTAACCGATAATGTAACCTATATTCCTGCGCATAAAGTTGACGTTGATATTCGATATGTTATCCCGGTTGTCAAGACAAGGCTCAATTTCGACATCACATATGTGTCGTCGGCCTACTCGCAGTTGCCGACGCCGTCAAGCCCGACCAATGCCGAACTCATTGCCGATGACTACACGATCTTTGATGCCAAAATTACGCAGCCTGTCGGGAAATATTTTGAAGTTTATGTCGCGTGCAAAAATATTTTTGACAAAAACTACGAACCGGAAGTGGGGTATCCTGCACCGGGCCGAAGCTTCTGGAGCGGAATTCAGTTAAAATTTTAGCGGTTAAATAAATTCCTTTGACAGGAGTCGGAATCGATAAAACCTCTGTTTTTCGGGTCTGACTCCTGATTTTGTCATGAGGGAAACATGGAATGGCTTAGAATTGTCGTCGATTACGGCATCATCGGATTATTGATCCTGTTGAGCACGATTGCCATAGGAATCGCCATCGAACGGTTTTATTTCTTCAAAAGCATCAAACTGGACGCTTATCCCGACCGAAAAAGTCTGGAACTGGCGCTCACCCATAAATTGCATTTTATCGCCACCATCGGCAGCAACGCCCCGTATATCGGTCTTTTGGGAACGGTTCTGGGGATCATGCTGACGTTTTACATAATCGGGCGGGAAGGTTTTATGGACACAGGCAAGATCATGGTTGGCCTGGCCCTGGCCCTGAAGGCCACGGCCATAGGTCTTCTGGTGGCTATTCCTTCCGTCTCTTTATACAATATTCTGCTGCGCAAAGTGAAGGTTCTGCTCATGAATTGGGAGATCGAACATGGAAGAAAAGGAATTTGACTATATCAATGTCATCCCGCTGGTCGATGTTATGCTGGTTCTGCTGACGATTGTGCTCACCACCTCGTCATTTATCGCCGGCGGCATGATTCCGATGGACCTGCCCAAAGCCCAGCGCAGCGCCGGCGATGTCCTTAAAACCCAGATGGTTGAAATCGACCGGGCCGGGCAAATTTACCTGAATGCCCGGCCTGTTTCTCTGCTGGAATTGAAAACCGATCTGGCCGGGATGAACAGAAAAGTTCCGGTGTTGATCAGGGCGGATCGCAGCATCCATTTACAAAACTTTGTCTGTGTCCTCGATGTCGTCAAGACATTGGATTTTAACCGCGTCAGTTTGCAGACCGAGGACGGCCTATGAATGACCAGGCAAGAGCTTTCCGGATATCCGTCCTGATGCACATCATAATTGTTGCCGCTGCCTTAGCAGGCGGCGCATTCGCGGGCCCAGGCAAAAAAGTGATCATCCTGGATTTTGATTTGTGGAAGCCGTCGGCCGAAATGAAGAAAGTTGAAATGGCCGCGCCTGCGGCAAAAGCGGCGTCCGTTCAAACCGGCGTCCGCAAAATCAAAAAAGAAAAAGAGCCGCCCCTGCCTGTTTCGGATGCTTTCCCCGCTTTGGAAAAACCGCCGGCTGTGAAGATGCCGGAAGTCCGGAATCCGGAGATCAGCCCGCCTCGATCATCAATGCAGGACATGGCAAAGTCGGCAAAGGAGGGGACGCCGGGAAGCGCAGGCGGCACAAAGGAAGGATCGGGAAAAACCCCGGGGATGGGATACGGGGAAGGCGGCAAGGAGGCGGCCCGCACAAAATATTTAAACGAACATTTTGACTATATCCGGGGCAAGATTCTCGGGAGGGTCAACTATCCCGAGGCGGCAAGGCGCATGGGCTGGCAGGGAAAGGTTCTTCTTTCTTTCATCATTACGGCGGAGGGCTCCGTAAGGGCTTTGAAGGTTCTTCAAAGTTCCGGTTTTTCGATGCTGGACAACAATGCCATTGAAACCGTCCGTGACGCAGCCCCCTTTCCCCGTCCTCCCTGCGAGGCTCAACTGGTCTTTCCGATTATTTATCGACTGGATTAGCCGTGGGACGGAAGAAATAAAGCAACTTCTTAATGGAGGACCCATGTATGAAAACAAATAGCATTCTGGATTTTGAAACCTGTATTCAGGAAGCCAGAGCGTTTCATGGAGACGCTTGCGCCGGGATTGTCCTTGGCACACGGATGGCCATTCTCGGCCTCAGCGAGATCGGCATTGCCGATCCGAAAGGCGTGAACAAAAAAGATTTCATCGTCTATGTTGAAATGGACCGCTGCGCAAGCGACGCCATTCTGGCGGTGACCGGCTGTCATCCCGGCAAGCGGTCGCTGAAAATTCTGGATTACGGCAAAATGGCGGCCACGTTCGTCAACCTGAAAACGGGCAAGGCGGTTCGTGTCTGCGCAAAAAACAAGGACGGCAACAGGGTGACCACGAAAGAAGACATCGAGAAGTCGCCGCACACGGAAGCATATACCATGCTGCCTCTGGATGAGCTTTTCGAGACGCGGGAAGTCTGCGTGGAACTCAAACCGGAAGATCTGCCGGGCAGGCCGCTGCGCATTGTCACCTGTGACGCCTGCGGCGAGCGAGTAATGGATTTGCGGTATGAAGAGAGAAACGGCAAAATCCTCTGCCGGCCCTGTGCGGCGGGAGAGACCTATTACTCCGGTTTGGAGAAAACGGAAAAGTGAAGCAGGAATCATTCGTAAACGAGCCCGGACAAAAATACGCGGAGCAAAGCTTCGTGCGTGACGGAATCATAGATGTCTGTGCTCTCGACTGGAACCGTGTCTGGCGGGAACGGCTGGCCCTGCGCGGCGCCATCCGGCGGGATGCATCCTTTTGGGACGGCAGGGCGCCCTCCTTTGCCAAAGCTGCCGCAGAAATGGATTATGCCAACCGGTTTCTGTCCATCATGAAACCCGAACCGGGCTGGACCGTATTTGACATGGGGTGCGGCAGCGGCGCGCTGGCTCTTCCGCTGGCGAAGCGGGTCTCCGCGGTCACGGCAGTCGACTTCTCCGGGGAAATGCTGTCCGTGGTCCGCAGTCGCTGCCAAAACGAAAGTATTGCTAATGTCGAAATCATTCGCGCGGCCTGGGAAGATGACTGGGAAAAGTATGGCATCGGGACTTACGATGCGGCCGTCGCTTCCCGCTCCCTGGTGGTCGAAGATCTCCGCGCTTCCATCGCCAAACTCCATGCGGCGGCCAGAAAACGCGTCTACATCGTGACCGTTGCCGGCGACGGCCCCGGCGATCGCCGACTTTTCGACGCCATCGGCCGGCCTTTTGATTCAGGACCGGACTATATTTATTATTACAACCTGCTCTATCAGATGGGCATACCGGCGAATGTGGCGTTTATTGAAGAGGCTCGCAACAGAACGTACGAAAGCCCTGAAGAGGCCTGGACGGCGATGCAGTGGATGTTCGACGATATGACCTCCTCTGAAAAAGAAAAACTTGCCGCTTACCTCGGCGAGCATCTGGTTTTTCAATTCGGCTCATGGAGACTCTCTTATAGCCATAACATCCGGTGGGCGGTGATCTGGTGGAAGAAAGAATAAGGTGCAGATGAAAAAAGGCCTGTTTCCGGTTTTGCTGGTCATCCTGGTTCTGGCGGTTGGGATATCCCTGACTCTCGGCAAGTACCCGGTCGGGCCGGGCGAAATTGCCGGTTTCTTTCTGATAAAGATATTCGGCATCGGCGGGATGGAATCCGAACGGTACGCTTTGCTTTCCAGTTTGTTCCTCGACATACGCCTGCCGCGCATCCTGGCGGCGGCTCTTATCGGGGCGTCGCTGGCTGTGGCCGGGGCCTCCTATCAGGCCATGTTCGTCAACCCTCTTGTTTCGCCTTCGCTACTCGGCGTGCTGGCCGGGGCTTCCTTTGGCGCGGCGCTGGGCATGGTCTTTACCCAAAGCTGGATAACCGTCCAGGGCCTCACATTTCTCTTCGGCTTTCTGGCTGTTATTATTTCCGTCGGCATTGCCCGGATGCACAAAGGCAATATGATCCTGCTGCTCGTCCTGGGCGGCGTGATCAGCAGCGCGCTGTTCACGTCGCTTTTGTCGATCATCAAATATATCGCCGATCCCGCCAATCAGTTGCCCGCCATTGTTCAGTGGCTGATGGGCGGGCTGTCGCTGGTGGATTATAAAACCCTGATGACTGCGGGCATCGCCCAGATCGTGAGCATTGTACTTATGATTCTTTTCTCCGGGTATCTCAACGCGCTCAGCATGGGAGATGAAGAGGCCCGGTCGCTGGGGATATCCGTGGAATGGATACGGATGTTTCTTATCTTTCTGTCCACGCTGATGAGCGCGCTGACAGTCGTTATGGCGGGCATGATCGGTTGGGTCGGTCTGATCATTCCGCATATCGCGCGGATGCTGGTGGGTCCGGACAACAAGATACTCATCCCCGCCAGCGCCCTTATCGGGGCGATTTATCTGATTGTTGTCGATGATCTGTCGAGAATGCTTTTCGTCGTGGAGATTCCCATCGGGATTACGACATCGCTGATCGGCATCCCGTTCTTCGTCGTTATTTTAAGGAAGGCAAAAAAAGGATGGGGCTGAAACCGCTGATCAGAGTGGAGAGAATCTCTTTCGGCTATACCGAGAAGGTTGTGCTGGCCGACGTCAGCCTGTCCATCGGGGAGGGCGAGGTCGTTACACTGCTCGGACCCAACGGATGCGGCAAGAGCACGCTGATCAAGATTATGCTCGGCCTGCTCCGCCCGGCCCGGGGCGACATATTTTTTAACGGGGAGAATATCCGGCATTTAAGTTCCAAATGCCTTGCCCGCGAAATCGCCTATGTGCCGCAGATCCATAAAGGCGCTTTCCCGTACACCGTGAAAGAGGTTGTGCTGATGGGCAGGATACCTCACAAGACTTTCTTTTTCCGATATTCAAACTCGGATATGAAGATCACCGAGGAGGCCCTGGACAGGCTGTCCATTGCGCACCTGGCGGACAGGGCCTACACGGAAGTCAGCGGCGGAGAAAGGCAGCTCACCCTGATTGCGCGGGCGCTCGCGCAGGGCGCAAGGATTTTCATCATGGATGAACCGGCCGGCGGCCTCGATTATGGCAATCAGTTAAAACTCCTCGATCAGATTGTTCGTCTTTCGAGGGAAGGGTACACGTTCATCAAAGCGACGCATTCTCCCGAACACGCCCTCTGGATCGCCAATCGCGCCGTCATGATTAAAAACGGCGCGATTGTGGCGGACGGCTCATGCGACGAAATCATCAATGCCGAGAATCTTCTGCGCCTGTATAACGCCAGAGTCAGCGTGCTCGACAGCGGTTCTTTCAAAGTGTGCGTCCCGCAAACGATCTGCGGCTGCATGAAAGGGACCGGCGATCAGGCCAGGCAACCATAAAAAAGGATTGATATGTCGGACCGACAACAGAAAGGAGATTTATGGAAATTTTAAACAGCCTTATCAACAGTATTCAAGAAGACGCTCCTGTGGAAGACGTCAGAAGAGGACTCAATTGGACGGCCGTGGTCAGTCGTCGGGTCGGTCTGGCCTCAAGCATGGCGGAAGGAACCGGATGCAGCCATGGTCAGGGAGAAAGCATGGAAGGGTCTTTCACGGAAACAACGGCTCTGAGGCTGGCCCACTACTGCCTGGACAGCAACACGACCAAGGCATCTCTGGGACTCGCCGCTATTAATTCCCTGCTCGATATCGACCCGGGACGTTATTCCGACAGTGACGGACTGCAAATTGCCAAAGACATGGGGAAGGGAAAAAATATTTGCGTGATTGGTCACTTCCCCAATATGGAGTCGTTGTCCGGCCAGGCCCGGAACTTCTGGGTCATAGAAAGACGGCCGAGGCCGGGAGATTATCCCGAAGAGCAGGGGGATGAGCTTCTGCCTCAGTCGGACATCGTCGTCATTTCCAGCACGACCCTCATCAACCATACCCTTCCGGGGATTCTCGACCGGTGCAGGAAAGACAGTGTAAAGATTCTGCTTGGCCCTTCCACGCCTCTTTCCGAAACCCTTTTCGAATACGGCATCGATGTGCTCTCCGGGAGTGTGGTCACGAAAAAGGATGCCGTGATGAAATCGGTCAGCGAAGGAGCGTCTTTCATGCAGATCAAAAAGAAGGGCGGCATTCGCTTTGTGACCATCGTGAGAGACTATGACGATATCGTAAGGAAACTGGCGTGAGTTCTGTAAAAAATACCGGAGGTCGAATCATGAGCGAGCGAAAAGCAGCGGCGCGCGCGGTGCGACGCAGAGTTTTATGCGCTTTGACCATTCTTATTTTTACGATTTTTGTATCAGCATGGCCGTCACAGGGCCGGGAAATCACCGATATGTTCGGACGGACGTTTTTCCTGGCCGACAAGCCGCAAAAGGTTTACAGCGCCTCCCCGCCGACAACCAATTTGCTCTACGCGATTGATCCCGCCATGCTGGCGGGGCTGACGGTCCCGATCCGCGAATACGAGAAGCGTTATCTTCGCAAAGAAATGCTGTCCCTTCCGCTGCTCGGTGGGTGGTACGGCCAGGCGAATACGCCTAATATCGAAATGATCCTGAAGGTAAAACCCGAAATTATTTTTGTTCAGAAGTTCAACGCCGCATTCAATTCAAAAACCAACGAAACGATTATGAAGGTTGTGCCTGCGCCGGTTGTGGCGGTTCATTTGAACACGGTTTATGACTATCCGGCGGCCATCACCTATCTGGGCGGCCTGCTGGGTCGTGAAGAACGCGCAAAAGCGCTCAACGCCTATGCGAGGAAAACGATCTCTGACATGGAAGCCTTTACGGCGGGAATCGATAAAAAGAAAAAAGTATCCGTTTACTACGCGGAAGGCGTGGATGGTCTCAATACCGACTGCGACACGTCGATGCATACGGAGCTGATCAATCTGGCCGGCGGGCGCAACGTTCATTCCTGCGCCGTGCGCGACATGTTCGGCATGGAAAAAGTATCCATGGAGCAGGTGCTGCTTTATGATCCGGATGTGATTCTGGTCTTTGAGAAAGCATTTTACCGGACCGTCTTTAACGATCCCCGCTGGCAAAGGCTTCGGGCCGTGAAGCATAAGCGGGTTTATCTTATCCCGAATCAGCCGTTCAACTGGTTTGACCGTCCGCCGTCCGTGATGCGGCTGCTGGGTGTCAAGTGGGTTGCCGGCCACCTCTATCCGGACCGTTACCGGGTCGATATGGTGAAGGAGGCCCGGCATTTTTTCAGGCTCTTCCTCGGGGTAAACATTTCCGCCGAAGAGGCGAAAATGCTGATGGGGCTGTAAAATGGAAGACAACGCACCGGTTTCGAAAACTGAAAATATGCTGTGCAATTATTGTGAACGGCGGTGTGAAATAGCCGAAGGCAAGACAGGGTATTGCCGCATGTACACCCGGGATGGAAATGCCATTCGGGAACGGTTTCCGCACCGCTGGAGTTCCTGCGCTTCGCTGGCCATAGAATCGATCCCTTTCTACCATTTTTATCCGGGCAGCCGCTGCCTGGCCACGGGCACGACCGGCTGCAATTTCAGGTGCCGCTACTGTTCAAACGCTTACTTTGCCAAGGAGGACCCGGAACTTCAGCAGGACCGGCTGTACAGCCTCACACCCCGCGAACTGGTCGGCATGGCGCGAAAGCTGAACTGCCGCACTATCATATTCAATATCAACGAGCCCGCCGTTTCCATCCCGTCCCTGCTCGAAGTGGCCGGTGAGGCTCGAACCGCCGGGATTCCCATGGGGTGTCTCACGAACGCCTATACGACGGCCGAAGCCACGGAGCTTTTGGCTTCCATCTTTTCCTTTTTCAATATCAGCCTCAAGGGACTTTCCGACCGGTTCAACAAAACCTATATCGGCATCGAATCCGTGCAGCCGGTGCTGCGCAATATCCGGCGGCTGGCTCAAATCCGGCATGTGGAGATTACGACACCTGTCATCCAGGGCGTCAACGACGGCGAGATGGACGCCATGGCGGATGTCCTGGCCGGAATGGATGCGGAGATCCCCTGGCATGTCTTTCGCCTGCTTCCGGAAGATGAGATGATGAATGCCGAGTATCCCAGTATTTCGGCCATCGATGCGGCGCTGCAGTCGGTGCGCAAAAAACTTCCCTACATTTATTTCCATAACTTTGTCGGATCCGACTGGGTGAATACCGTCTGCCCCGATTGCGCAACGGTTGTCATCGAACGCATCAGCCTGGGATGCGGCGGCGACCGGTTGAGCCGGATATCCTGTATGGACGACCGGTGTCCCGGTTGCGGCCGAAAGCTCAAAGTCGTGAGCGAAAGAAACAGCTCCGGGACATGTGAAGAAAGGTGAACCCATGAGTATCGCGATTGTGGATGCAAGAGAGTGGCAAAACACGCTCGATCTGAAAACAGGCGAAAAGGTCGAAGCGGAAGGACCTGTCGTCGATTTGGTGAAAGGGGTGTTGCAGCGGCACGCTTACCCGGGTGATATGGACCCGAACAGCAACCGCTGGGTCAGTGATACGGCGCTGGATCTCATGGAGGGCTATTCCCCCCGCTTCGTTTTCCTGACCTACGCGACCCCTTATTATTGCGGCCGTTACATGCCGATGTCGAAAGAAGCGAGAGCGGACATGATCGGCGATGCTTTCCGGGAGGTGGAGCGTTTTATCCATGCCTCGGGTCTTTCGGCCATCGTGGTGGGAACGGGCGACATGACGCCGCTCGTCGAGTCAATCGATGTCACCCGGCTCGACGGCCTGGCCGTCTGTACGCACTGGTCCACCCGTTACGCCGGCCTGCATGACCCCAGCGTTGCAGACATGAAGCTTCTGAGCGAACATCCGCACATCGAAAAAATTATTCCGAAGGAGGACGTTGTCGGGCTTTTCGGCGGAACGGCAAAACAAGCCCGGAGAGTGCCTGAATACCTGATGCTGGCCCGCAGGGGCTATGCCTTCAAAACGGTCACCGATACGAAGAGAACCCCTGTGATGATTCCGTCCGTCAATTTCCAGGTTCCTCTCTACGCGCCGGGGCGCGCCATCGAAGCCATTACCGGCATCCGGCGGGCCGTTGAAGAGGATCTTTCCGGAAAAAGCGTCGCTCTCATCGTGATGGAAGGTGTGGGCCTGGACGATTTTCCCTGGCCGTACACACCATGCGCGAACAGCAAAGAATGGTATTACTACGAGCCCGGCAGCGCCCAGTATCTGACGATTGCTTCGGGCGAGCATCGTTTTTTCGACTATCCCACGGGCTACCGGTACTTTGAAGAAATACACGAAACGAAGGACTACCCGTTTTCCGGATACTTCAAATCCATACCGGAAGGGACGCTGGCCGGCGTCTTTCGCGGAAAGAGCATTGCTGTGGGCAACAGGAGCATGTTCATGCACATGGTCACCGGCGCAGACATTGCCGTGGAATGCTTTGCCAGGAATCTCTATAACCAGGGTGCGATGGCTGTGATTCACCGGAAAGGAAAACTATGACGGCAAACCCGCGCAAACAAATCATCCATGTTCCTGCGCTCCTGCTGGCATTGCTGGCGCTGCTGGTAGCTTCCTGTCTGCGCATGCCGGCGTCGCCTCAGGAGAGTCAAACTGCCTGGACGTTCGCCGTAATCAGCGACACTCAGGGCGACAACAGCAGCAAAGAGGGTAAAAGCTGCATCAACGATACCGTCGTGCGCGCCATTGCCGATGACATTGCCAGGGAGAAGCCCGATCTCGTGCTCGTTACGGGGGATCTTGTAAACGGCTGGTTTCGAAACGGGGGTGTCGATTACGATACACAATACGCGAATTGGAAAAATGCCATGATGCCCGTTTATCGCGCCGGGATAAAAATATACCCCGTTCGGGGAAATCATGACAGCGGGCCGGAGCGTCTGGCCCTTCCGCCTCTCCCCGCCCGCCTTGAACCGCCTGTCGATGCGGTTGCCCGGCTGAAAGAGGCCTTCCTGAAAAACTTGGCCCAGGCTCATATTCCGAAAAACGGACCTGCCGGAGAAGAGGGGCTTACCTACAGTTTTGTTCATAAGAATGCCTTCTTCATCGGTCTGGATCAGTTTGCCGGAGGTCAGCACAGGGTGAACCAGGACTGGCTCGACCGCCAGTTGGCCGGTCATCGAAGCCGCCATGTTTTTATTTTCGGCCATGAACCGGCGTTTGAGACCGGTCACAGGGATCATCTTGGTTTTTACCCGAAAGAGCGGGATGCCTTCTGGAATGCCATAGGCCGTGCCGGCGGAAAAGTATATCTCTGCGGGCATGACCACTTTTACAACCGCGCCCTCGTTGCGGACAGTTCAGGCCATCCGATACGCCAGATGATTGCGGGCGCCGGCGGGGGCGCTTTGCGAAAATGGCCGGGCCGTTATCGTGACGAAAGAGTGCAACCGGAATATCATAACGGCGATCATCATGGATATGTGCTGGTCACAGTGGAGGGATCGAAGGCGACGATGGTATGGAAAGCCCTGGTAAAGCAGGGACAGACGGATGTCTGGCAAAATCTGGATGCCTTTATCTACACCATTCCTTAAATTGATTCTTATGATTGTTTATCTTTTGCCGATGGCGCGCAGGCGCAGGATTTTGATCCCGAAGGCATACCGGAGGGAAAGACATAGCGCACGGCGCGCTCATAGAGCAGATAGTCCCACGCCCAGTTGGTGAACACCATCAGGCGGTTTCGAAAACCGATCAGGTTGAACAGATGAATGATAAGCCACATCACCCAGGCGAAAAAACCTTTGAAGGTGTGATTGCCGATAGCAACACCCGCGGCCTTGCGGCCGATGGCAATCATCGAGCCGCGGTCATGGTATTGGAATAGTTCCGGCGTTTGTCCTCTGACCTGACACAAAATGTTTTGGGCGGATTTCACGCCGGATTGAATGGCCACCTGTGCGACCATTGGGAGAATTCGACTTTCTTCCCTGATAGAGGCCAGATCTCCGATGACATAAATTTCGGGGGAATTCGCCACCTGCAGTGTGGGTTCCACCGGCACACGGCCGTCCCTGCCGACCGGGATCTCCGAAACTCCGGCCAGTTCTTCGCCGCGAACACCGGCCGTCCAGACCACAGTGTTCGTCGGTATGATCTCTCCGCTTTTTAAAACCGCTTGATCCGGTGAGACATCGGCGACCGCTGTTTTCAGGCGCACGTCCACACCCATGCGCCGCAACTGGTCGGCCGTGTAAATGCGCAGATTTGCCGGCATGGGAGAAACCAGATGTTCCGCGGCTTCCAGCAGAATAATCCGGACTTCCGAAAAATCGATCGAAGGATAATCTTTTCTCAAGGGCCCATGGATGAGTTCAGTCAGGGCTCCGGAATATTCCACGCCGGTGGCGCCGCCACCCACGATCACGAAGGTGAGCAGGCATTTTCTTCGGGTGACATCCGTCTCCCTCGATGCCGCTTCAAAACAGCAGATGATATGGTTTTTAAGCGCCACGGCCTCTTCCAGTGTTTTGAGAAAATAGGCATTTTCTTCAACACCCGGCACGCCGAATGTGGACGTGATACTGCCGGTGCCGATGATGAGATAGTCGTAATCGACATTTCCGTTATCCGTTTCAATGCGTTTGTTTTTGAGGTTGATGCGTCGCGCGTGAGCCAGCAAAAAAGAAATGTTCGGAATTTTCCAGAAGACGCTTCGCACCGGATAAGCGATGTCTTCCGCGTCGAGTTCCGCCGCCGCCACCTGATACAAAAGCGCCAGAAAGGTGTGGTAGTTGTTGCGGTCGATGACGGTGACGTCGACCGGCGAATGGGCCAGCGTCCGGGCGGCCCACAACCCCCCGAATCCTGCGCCGATGATGACGACTTTTGGCCTTTTGTTTTCGGTTTTCAAAACGGCTCCTTTTATCATTGACATGAACGAAAGTTATTATGGTTTTTAACGACTATGTACTTGTTATACCGGTGAAGGCCGTTATCCAGTATGATATTGAACGGGGTAACTGCTTTCACCGGGAAGAGGTCTGGATTCCCGCCTGCGCGGGAATGACGAGAAAGGGAATGGTTCATCAGCTATTGACGGCTGATGAACCATTCTCCATATTTTTATTTCTTTTTTGAAGCCGGCTTGCTCTTTTTCGCATTTGCTGCACGCTTTTCACTTTTGGGCCTGGCCGCTTTTTTCGCAGCAGGTTTTTTTGCCGGTCTGGCGGCCGGTTTTGCTTTGGCAGGTTCCAGCGCGATCTTCAACACATCCATCATGTCGCCGACGAAATGGAAGGTAACGGCTTTCTGCACGTTGGCCGGAATATCTTCCAGATCCTTTTTATTCCATTCCGGCAAAATAAGGGTTCGAATGCCTGCACGATAAGCAGCAAGAACCTTTTCTTTGATGCCGCCCACGGGCAGCACCGCCCCGCGCAGTGTGATTTCGCCGGTCATGGCGAGCTGCTTTTTCACCTTGCGGTTGGTTAGAAGCGACGTGAGCGCGGTCAGCATGGTGACGCCCGCCGACGGCCCGTCCTTGGGGGTTGCGCCAGCCGGAACGTGGATGTGAATATCCAGATCGTCGAAGAAGTCGGGGTTTACGCCCAGTTCTTTCGCGTTAGTGCGAATGAAGCTCAAAGCCGCCGCGACCGACTCTTTCATGACGTCGCCCAGTTGTCCGGTCAACGTCAGGCCCTTCTTGCCTTTCATGGCGGTCGCTTCGATGAAGAGCATGTCGCCGCCCACCGGCGTCCAGGCGAGCCCGATGGCAATGCCGGGTTTGGTGATGCGTGAGTCGACATCCGTCGGAACGCGCACGGCGCCCAGATATTTGTGAACATCCTTCTCCGTGACGGTCTTGGATGTGATCGATCCTTCGGCGATCTGCGCCGCCACGCCGCGGCAGGCGTTGGCGATTTCACGTTCCAGATTCCGCACGCCCGCTTCCCGCGTGTACCCGGTGATGATGGTCGAAAGCGCCTTGGGCGAAAGCTTGAACTGCTCAGGCGTCAGCCCGTTTTCCTTCAATTGTCGCGGAATCAGATATTTCTCGGCGATCTTCACTTTTTCTTCCTGCGTGTATCCAGTCAACTCGATCACTTCCAGACGGTCCAGAAGCGCCGGCGGAATGGTGTCGAGCATGTTGGCCGTGGCGATGAACAGCACTTTCGACAGATCAAACGGCACATCCAGGTAGTGATCCGTAAACGAGTTGTTCTGCTGCGGGTCCAACACCTCCAGCAAGGCTGAAGAGGGATCGCCGCGGAAATCGCTGCCCAGCTTGTCGATTTCGTCAAGCATGAAGACGGGGTTGTTGGACTCCGCCCGTCTCAAGCCCTGAATGATGCGGCCCGGCAAAGCGCCGATGTAGGTACGGCGATGTCCGCGGATTTCCGCCTCGTCGCGCACGCCGCCCAGAGCGATGCGCCAGAACTTGCGCCCCAGCGCGCGGGCGATGGAATGCCCAAGCGACGTCTTGCCGGTGCCCGGAGGTCCGACGAAGCAAAGGATCGGCCCTTTGGAATCGGGTTTCAGCTTACGCACCGCCAGATACTCGATGACGCGCTTCTTCGGCTTGGAAAGCCCGTAATGGTCTTCATCCAGAATTTTGCGCGCTTCGGTGATATCGAGATTGTCCGTGGTGGCGTCATGCCAGGGAAGCGATGTAATCCAGTCGAGATACGTTGAAGACACCGTATATTCCGCCGAAGACGGATTCATGCGGGACAGGCGCTCCAGTTCGCGCAGAGCTTCCTTTTTCGCTTCTTCGGGCAGATTCTTCTCTTCGATCTTTTTGCGGTACTCGTCCGTCTCCACCGCGTTCTCATCCGTTTCGCCCAGTTCCTGGCGGATGGCCTTCAACTGCTGGCGCAGATAATATTCACGCTGGTTTTTGTCGATGTCGTCTTTGACCTTGGACTGAATCTTATTGCCCAGTTCGAGGACTTCCATCTGATGATTAACCATTCGGGTCAGCTCGCGCAGGCGATCTTTGACGTCGGCAATATTCAGAACCCTTTGCTTTTCTTCCACCGGCGCATTGATGATCGATGCGATCAGGTCGGCCAGCGTCCCGGCTTCCGAAATGGATTTGGCCATCGGTCCGAACTCCGGCGGCAAAAACGGTGAAAGCTTCAGGATCTTGTCGAACAGCGAAAGCAGGTTGGACATGAGCGCTTCCGTTTCGATGTCTTTGACTTCCGCCTCCTCAATCAGTTTGATGCGCGCTTGCTGATAGGGCTTGCCCTCCAGCATTTCTTCAACCGTAAAACGGCTGACGCCCTGCAATAACATTTGCGTGTGGTTTTCCGAGGTCTTGGCCATCTTCAGGATCACGGCGCAGGTGCCCACCTCGTGCAGGTCTTCCTTTTTATAGGAATTGGGAATTTCCGGCTCGTTTTTGGACATGATGAGCCCCACCAGGCGGTCTTTGGTCATGGCTTCATCCACCAGTAGAGTGGCGATGCCCGAAACTTCCAGCGGGATCATGGTTTTGGGAAACACCATCACGTTGTGCAGAGCCAGAATGGGAATTACTTCCGGAATGTTGTGTATATTTTTATTTTCAGAGACGTTTTCTTCCGTCATATTTTCCTCCAGTTTCTATCGGGAATGAGTAATCGTTATTTGCCGGCGGTGACTGAGACGCGATGCGATTTATTTACGGGCATCTTGTTCATCCGGATCATTAAAATGCCGTCCGCGTATGAAGCAGCCGCGGACTGCGGATCGACGGGCGCGGGAAGCGCGACCGTTCTTTCAAAACTGCCGTGGGGGATTTCCGCCTGACAGTAGCGCGCGTCATGCAATAGTTCGACGGACTTGCGGAAGCCGGCGACCTTAACCTTCTTCCGGTTGACCTCGATATGCAGCTCTTCTTTGTCGAGTCCCGCCATGTCGGCCATGACAATCACCTCATCAGCCGACTCGTAGATGTCGATATTGGGCCTCCAGATGCATTCATAATTTTTGAAGGCCGGATGGACCAGATGGAAAACTTCGTCCACTGCTTTTTGGAACTCGTCTTCAAAACTACTTCCGAATTTAATCTTAATGTAAGTCATGTCCGTTACCTTTGAAATTCAATTTGTACACAAGCGAAATTATAGTGATTGACTTTGAATTTGTAAAGGGCGGAGGGGGAAATAGTGGATGGTGGATAGATAAGAGGCTATGGGCGATAGGCTATGGGCGAGGGGCGAGGGGCGAAAAAGCTCGTAGCTCGTGGCTCGTAGCTGAGAGGGGGAAAAAGGCTTTAAAAAAATAGCTGGTTAAATCGGCCATATTTTGTTATGGGAGGGCCCGTTTTACGGAAAATAAATCATTTCAGGGACATCCTGTCGGTTGCGAGTCAGTTCATCGAAAGCCTGAGTTAACCTGAAGAGTTAAAAAGAAAGAGAGCTATGAAGAAAGAACACTTAAGAAACGTCGCGATTATCGCGCATGTCGACCACGGCAAGACCACATTACTCAATGCCATGCTTAAACAAACCGGTATTTTCCGCGCCAATCAGGCGGTGGAAGACCGCGTCATGGATTCGATGGCGCTGGAAAAGGAGCGTGGCATCACCATTTCCGCCAAAAATACTGCTGTCGAATACAACGGCATTAAAATCAATATTGTCGACACGCCCGGCCATGCTGATTTCGGCGGCGAAGTCGAACGGAGCCTCAATATGGTGGACGGCGCGATGCTGCTGGTGGACGCGAGCGAAGGCCCCTTGCCGCAAACCCGCTTTGTGTTGAAAAAGGCGCTGGCGTTGCATTTGCCGATCATTCTCGTTATCAATAAAATTGACCGCCCGGACGCACGCATTGAGGAAGTTATCAACGAAACCTATGATCTCTTCATTGACCTTGGCGCCCAGGAGCATCAGATTGAGTTCCCGATTTTATACACCAATTCCAAAATCGGCGTCAGCCACAAAAAGCTGGGCGATGACAGCGCCGATCTGCAGCCTCTGTTGCAGGCGATTATCGATGCTATTCCGGCGCCGGCCGGCGACGATGAGGCCAATACGCAGTTTCTGGTGACGAATCTCGACTACGATCCCTACGTCGGCCAGATCGCCGTGGGCCGTCTGCAGTCCGGAAAGCTGGAAATGAATACACCCTATACGCTTTGCGCCAAGGATAAGAACGTGAGCGGCGTTAAGCTATCCGCCCTGTATGCCTACTACGGACTGACGAAAAAACCGGTCACACAGGCGGAATCAGGCGACATCATCGCACTGGCCGGTGTGGATAACGTCACCATCGGCGATACCATATCATCTCTGGACAATCCCGTAGCTCTGAAGCGGCTCATTGTGGATGAACCGACCGTTTCGATGATCTTTTACGTCAACGACGGCCCCTTCGCCGGCAGGGAAGGCAAGTATCTGACATCAAGGCATCTTTTGGAGCGGCTGGAAAAAGAAGCGCTGCGCAACGTGGCCGTCCGGATCAAGAAACTGGACCGGACCGACGCTTTTGAAGTTTGCGGTCGCGGCGAATTGCAGATGGCCGTGCTGATTGAAACCATGCGTCGCGAGAATTTTGAAATGACGGTCTCCAAGCCGCAGGTCATTACCAAAAAAGAAGGCGGCAAGACCCTGGAGCCGGTGGAACGCCTGTTTCTGGATATTCCGGAAGAGTTTGTCGGCCGGATCACGGAAAAACTTTCCATCCGCAAGGGCCGTCTCGAAAGCCTGGTCAATAAAGGCAGCGGCCGGGTGAGCATGGAATTTCTCATTCCGTCGCGCGGCCTCATCGGCTTTCGCAGTCAGTTTCTGACCGACACCAAGGGCGGCGGCGTGATGAATTCGCTTCTGGAAGATTACGCACCCTGGTTCGGCGCGATTCCCCAGCGCAACACGGGCGTGCTGGTGGCCGACCGCGCGGGCCGTGTGACCGGCTATGCCAGCTTCGCGATGGAAGACCGGGGCGAGATGATCGTTGAGGTCGGCACGGATGTTTACGGGGGCATGATCGTCGGCGAGCGCAACCGCCCGCAGGATCTCAACGTCAACATCGTCAAGGAGAAGAAACTCACCAACATGCGGGCCTCAACGTCGGATGCCACCGTCATCCTGCGCCCGCCGCGCATTTTGTCGCTGGATCAGGCTATTGAATTCATCGCCGAAGACGAACTCGTGGAAGTCACTCCGCAAAGCGTGCGCCTGCGAAAAATGGAACTCGACGCCACAAAGCGCCAGATGAAAATCCACCGGGATGAATAAATGTCATCCTGAATAAACAAAAAAAAGGCAGAGTTGTAACAACTCTGCCTTTTTTATTTCATTGGAGACACGCTACCAGACTTCAGGAAACGCCACATTGGTATAAATGTCTTCCAGCCTGCTTTTGTGACCGCGTTCCATGGCGGCCAATTCCAGAAAAACATTCTTTTGCTCTTCATCAGCGCTCGCGTTGGCCAGTTGCGTATACATCTGCATGGCTTCCAGTTCTTTTTTGATGGCGATGACAATGCCGTCGACGGGTTTAAGATCAAGTGTCAGCGCAGGGGTGGGCAGGCTGTCGCCGATTTTGTAATCCGCCGATTCGGAAAAGTGCATTTTTCCCGGGTCTCTTTTTATGAATCCTTCCAGTGTTCGTTTGTGTTTGGCTTCTTCTTCGGCCAGATCTTTGAACAGTCTTTTAATGGCGGCATCCCGGGCTTTTTCGGATACGGCGCTGTAAAAGTCAAAGGCTTCAGCTTCCGCATGGATGGCGTTGGCGATAATTTTCTTGTATTCGTCCTGGTTCATCTTGTTCTCCTTTCGGCTTGACGCCCGTGTCGACGATTAAAAATCCAAATTAATCATGGAAGTCTTCCCGAATGTCTGCTGTCACTCGGATGCTCGCTTTTTTTTCAGTCTTCTTTGCGTTCTTCATAGCGGTTAATGCGGTTGGATGTCAACGCGCTTTTTTAAGCACATGCAGCCTGATCCATTTTTCCAGTCCTATGACAGCGTAAACCCCAATGGCGATGCCGACGATTAAGAGCCAGTCATATGCGCCGATCGGCGCGCTGTGAAAGATCTTATTCATCACCGGCGCATACGTGAACAGAAGCTGCAAAATAATCATCAGGCCGCTGCCCACCAGCACCCAGGGGTTGGTAAACAAGCCGATTTTGAACATGGAGCGCGTCAGCGAACGGCAGTTGAACAGGTACGTCAGTTCACTCATCACGAAAAGGTTCACGGCGACGGTGCGGGCGACTTCCACCGGGTAGCCGATGGATTTCTGCCAGGCAAAAATCGAGAAAACGGCCGCCAGCAACAGCACGGAAACAAGGCCAATGCGTCCGAGGAGAATGCCGGATAATATAGGGCTGTCCGGTTTTCGCGGCGGATAGCTCATGACGTCTTTCTCGCCCGGTTCGAAGGAAAGCATCAAGCCCAAAAGGACCGCCGTGGTCATGTTGATCCAGAGAATCTGCACTGGCAGAATAGGCAGAGCCACGCCGGCCATGATCGCGGCCAGAATGACTAAACCTTCGCCGCCGTTGGTCGGCAGCGTCCAGGTGATGAACTTGACGAGGTTATCGAAAATCCTCCGGCCTTCCTCGACGGCGGCGGTGATGCTGGCGAAGTTGTCGTCGGTGAGCACCATGTCGGCCGCCTCCTTGGAAACGTCCGTGCCGGTGATGCCCATCGCAATGCCGATGTTGGCCTGCTTGAGTGCGGGCGCGTCGTTGACGCCGTCGCCGGTCATGGCCACGATATGGTTTCGCGCCTGGAGAGCCTTGACCAACCGAAGCTTCTGCTCCGGCGCCACGCGGGCGAAGACTGAGGTGGACTCGGCCTTTTCGATCATTTCTTCATCCGAGAGACTCTCCAACTGTTTGCCGGTGAGGGTGGCGGGCTTTTCATGCTCACGGTCCGCGAGCCTGCCGATGCCCAACTGGCGCGCGATTTCCGTGGCGGTGACGGCGTGGTCACCGGTGATCATCTTGACAATGATGCCGGCGTCGCGGCAGACGCCGACGGCGGCAATGGCTTCGGTGCGCGGCGGATCAATCATGCCCTGCAGGCCCAGAAAGGTCAGATCGGCGAGGCAATCGTCTACATCAAGTTTGTCCTTGTCGATGTTTTTACGCGCCAGCGCCAGCACGCGCAAACCGCCGGACGCCATTTTATCCGATTTTTTCAGGATATCGTCTTTGTTCAAGGCGGCGTGGGAGCCGTCGGCGGTTAGAATCTCCGAACAGGCTTCCAGCACTTTTTCAATGGCGCCTTTGAGATAAAGCATGTTGCCGGCGGCGGTCTGATGCAGTGTGGCCATGAACTGGCGCTCCGATTCGAATGGAATGACATCCATACGCGGCGCCAGCGCATGAGCGCCGGCCGGCGTCAGGCCGGTTTTGGCGGCAACGGCAATCAGCGCGCCTTCCGTCGGGTCCCCTTCGACGCGCCAGTGTTTGTCGGTTTCGGCCAGACGGGAATCGTTGCACAAAAGGCCGGCCAGCAGGGTTTCGGATAAAGCCACGGACGGCTTTCCTTCCAAGGCTGCGCCGTTGGCCAGAATTTTTCCTTCCGGCGCATAGCCGTTGCCTTCCACCTCAAACCATTCGCCTCCCGCGAAGATGCGCCGGACGGTCATCTGGTTTTCGGTGAGTGTTCCGGTTTTATCCGAGCAGATGACCGTGGTGCTGCCCAGGGTTTCCACAGCAGGCAGCTTGCGGATGATGGCTTTGCGTTTGGCCATGCGGCTCACCCCGATGGCGAGCGTGATCGTCACGGCGGCGGGCAGTCCCTCCGGAATCGCGCCGACGGACAGCGCCACGGCGGCCATGAACATCTCCACGACGCCTTCGCCGCGCCACAGCCCCACGGCGAAGGTGAGCGCGGCTAGAAGCAGGATGGCAATGAGCAGCACTTTGCTGAAGGAGGCGATTTTGACCGTCAGCGGCGTTGAAAGATCGGCCGCCCCGGCGATCATTTCGGAGATGCGGCCCGTTTCCGTGGTGTTTCCCGTAGCCACCACCGCGGCCTGCGCCTGTCCGTAAGTGACCAGCGTGCCGGCGTAGGCCATGTTCAGGCGGTCGGCCAGCACCGTGTCTTCCTCCAGAAGATCGGTTTTTTTTATCACCGGAACCGATTCTCCGGTTAACGCCGACTCATCCACCTGCAAGTCCCGACAGGATATCAGACGCACATCGGCGGGCACCTTGTCGCCGGATTGGATGCGGATCATGTCGCCCGGCGCGAGTTGGATGGCGTCGATTTGAAGCCACTTGCCATCGCGCAGGACCGTGGCCTGTGTGGTCATCATCTGCTTGAGCGATTCGATAGCTTTTTCGGCCTTCGATTCCTGGATAAACCCGATAATCGCGTTGACGATGACAACGCCGAAAATAACGGAGGAATCGACCCATTCCTGAAGGATCAGGGTCACGAACGCTGAAAGCAGCAGAATATAAACGAGCGGCTGATGAAACTGCAAAAGGAAGCGAATCAACGGCCCTTTTTGTTTTTTCGCCGTGACGGTGTTAAGGCCGTATTGCTCCAATCGCCTCTGCACCTCCTCTTGGGAAAGGCCGCGCGATAAATCGGTTGCCAGCGCCGATGCGACATCGTCTGCGGTACAGTGGTGCCAGGGCTTGCTGATTAAAGAGTCCATTTTCAATCTCCCGAAGAATTCCGTGTTAAAAAATTTTTGATCAGAAAACTTAACCGCTTGGGAAGCGGAAAAAACAGCTTTTGAATAAGGTCCATCAACCGGCATGGATAAAGGCAATATAAGGGAGACTTGCCGGATGTCAACGGGCGTCGGGAAAGGGGCGCGGGCCGGACGAATTTATTGCGGTCGCTTCCAGAACCACAAAGATCCGGCGGCGAATTTTTCATAATCCGGGAAGAAGCGGCTCAATTTATTCTCTTCCATGCGGGACCGGTAAATCTGAATGGTAAAAAATAAAATCAATAAGACAATATTGATCCATGAAAAACGCAATGTTGCGACCGCCCCGGCGGTCAGCATTTCGCCCAGATAAACGGGGTGGCGGACAAACCGGTAAGGGCCGCCCGTTACCAGTTCGCGCGCTTCAACCGTTACGCTGAACGCGCGCTTCAGCGTCCAGAGCGCCCACAGGGTCAGGCAGGTGGCGGCCGTCATCCAGATGAAGACGGCGTAAATATATTTGACGGAGCTGAGAATCAAAGGATGCGGAGGCGAGTGGAGCAGGGCAAACGGCAACACGCCGCCGATGAGCGGAATGACGATTTCGCGCACGCCGCGGGAGCGGTCGACCGGATCTTTGCGGATGAGATAAATCGTCAGAAACACGCAAAAAATCAGTGTTTCCACGGCCCAGAGCGGTTTGAACCAGTACCGGGGATAGGAAAGAATCCGGGAAATGAGGAAAACCACCAGAAGGATCGCAATGCCCGCCCGGATGATGATGTGCAGGGTCTTTGCCGAAAAGTACTTTTCAAACCAGCCGAAAGGATCAAATTCCGTCATGACTTTTCACCAATTATTCTTCATTGTTGTTGAGCACATTATAACCTTATTGGCGCCGTCTGAGCAATCTTTTCCGCATTTTCAGTTTGGTCTTGACAATGTTTTGCCGCCTGTGCTACGCACTGAACCAGCAAGTTGAAAGGTGGAGACGTCGCGTATGACGGCAAGTATTTCCAACAAAACCTGGTGGTGGCAGACTGAAAGTGTCTGCCCATAAGCTCCGACAAATACGAGCGTGGGCAGGGAAGCTCCTTCCCATGACTCGCGAATCATACAAATGCCATGGGAAGAAGTTCCATGGCATTTTTTTTATCCGTCAACCCGGGGAAACGCTTTAACGGAAATGCGGCAACTTAAAATTATTTAAAAAAAGGAGAGAGACGATGGAACAGGTCAAGGTACCCCTGGAAGATCACGAAATACCCCGACAATGGTACAATGTTATGGCGGATTTACCCACACCGATGAAACCGCCGCTGCATCCCGGCACCGGTCAGCCGATCAAACCCGAAGATATGACGGCCATTTTTCCCATGAATATTATCGAACAGGATGCCTCCACTGAGCGTTGGATTGATATTCCTGATGAGGTTCTGCAAAAATACCTGCTGTGGCGTCCCTCTCCTTTGTATCGCGCCCGTAATTTTGAAAAGCTTCTGGGCTGCCCGGTTCAGATTTATTATAAAAATGAAGGGGTGAGCCCGGCCGGCTCGCACAAACCCAACGCCGCCATTCCCATGGCTTACTTCAACAAGGTGGCCGGAACCAAGCGCATCGCCACGGAAACCGGCGCCGGCCAATGGGGCAGCGCGCTTGCAATGGCCTGCCAGATGTTCGGCCTGATTTGCCGTGTGTATATGGTCCGGGTCAGCTATGAGCAGAAACCCTATCGCCGCATGATGATGAACACCTGGGGCGCCGAATGTATTCCCAGTCCCAGCAATCTGACGCAGGCGGGCCGCAATGTTCTGGCCGAGCATCCGGATTCTCCGGGCAGCCTGGGCATCGCCATCAGCGAAGCCATCGAAGACGCCGTGACCACGCCGAACACCAAATATGCCCTGGGCAGCGTGCTCAACCATGTGCTGCTTTATCAGTCCATCATCGGCCTGGAGGCGCAAAAGCAGATGAAGAAAATCGGCGTCTATCCGGATGTCGTGATGGGCTGCTGCGGCGGCGGCAGCAACTTCGCAGGGCTCGCCCTGCCTTACGCCAACGATTTATTCGCCGGCAAAAAAGTGAAAATTGTCGGCGCCGAGCCGACCTCCTGCCCGTCGATGACCAAAGGCCCGTTTGCCTACGACTTCGGCGATCTGGCCAAATCCACGCCTTTGCTGCCGATGTATACGCTGGGCCACGACTATGTGCCCGCGCCCATCCACGCCGGCGGCCTGCGCTACCACGGCATGGCCCCCATCGTCAGCCATCTGGTGCGCGAAAACTTCATCGAGCCCCGGGCCTACGATCAGCTCAAAACCTTTGATGCGGGCGTCAAGTGGGCCCGTTCGGAAGGTTTCATTCCCGCGCCGGAAACCAACCACGTGCTGGCGGCCGTTGTCGATGAAGCGATGCGCGCCAAAGAAGAAGGCAAGGAAAAAGTCATCCTCTTCAACTGGAGCGGTCACGGCCTGGTCGATCTGGCCGCCTACGATGCCTATCTCTCCGGCAAACTTGAGGCTTATGAACTGCCGGATTCGGAAGTTGAACGGGCGCTCAACGCCATTAAGGATTTTCCGAAACCGTAAGGTAAGGCGCGTCCTCGCTTTGCGGAATCGTTCAGCCTGCCCGTGTTGACGGCCTGATGCTTCAAAGAACAAGGGGTTTCAATCCCCTGTTTTCCGTTATTGCAAGAGCAGGCAACGGCCGCGTGACCTCGCGCCACCTTCGGTTGGTCAGGTTATCGCGACCATTCCCTTCGACCGTTTTCGATAAAAGCCGTCAGGATAATAAATATCTTGACGGCTTTTCTTTTTTTAGACAAGCTGCCCCATCATGAAAACCGAACACGATCATAAAATTACGCGCTGCCCGAAACTGGGCGATGAAATGACCTTTGCCTACTGCCGCCGGGAAGCGGGCGATCTGCCCTGCGCCCGGATTATGATGTGCTGGCAGGCGGCGTTTGATGCGGCATCGGTGCTGAAGGGGATCCTTTCCGAAGAACAATGGCAGCGGTTCACAAGTTCTAAACCCAAAGATAAGATGAGCAGCCTGCTCGAAATCATTGAACAGGCCAAGAGGCGGAAATGAAAAATCTGGATTTATTCAGTGTCGGAACATCGGATGACATGCTGGATACGGCGCCGCTGGCCGAACGCATGAGGCCGCAAAAGCTGGGGGATTACATTGGCCAGCCCCATCTCACGTCCGAAGGAACGCTTTTGCGCCGGGCGATTGCGGAGGATAAAATATTTTCCATGATTTTCTGGGGACCGCCCGGTTCCGGAAAAACAACGCTCGCGCGCATTCTGGCGACGGAAACCAAAACCAATTTCGTCAGTTTCTCCGCTGTTTTATCCGGCGTAAAGGAAATCCGCTCGGTCATTGACGACGCCAAAGAAATCTGGGAAGCTAAAAAGAAAAAAACCATTTTGTTTGTCGATGAAATTCATCGGTTTAACAAGGCCCAGCAGGACGCCTTCCTGCCTCATGTCGAAAGCGGCCTGATCACGCTGATCGGAGCCACGACGGAAAATCCGTCCTTCGAAGTCATCGCCCCTTTGCTGTCCCGGACGAGGGTGCTGACGCTCAGGCAGTTTACAGACGAAGATATGCTGACGATTCTGAGGCGGGCCCTTACGGATGCTTCCAAAGGCCTGGGAAAATACACGATTCGGGCCGATGATGACACGTTACGCTATATCGCCGGGATTTCCGACGGCGATGCCCGTACCGCACTTAACAATCTGGAAGCGGCGGCCTCCATGGTCATGGTGCTGCCCGAGGAAGAAAGGATTCTCACGGCCAAATCCGCCGAAGAGGCCCTGCTGAAAAAAGCCCTTTTGTACGACAAGGACGGCGAAGAGCATTACAACCTGATTTCCGCCTTCCACAAAAGCATGCGCGGCAGCGACCCGGATGCCACGCTTTACTGGCTGGGACGCATGCTCATTGCCGGCGAAGACCCCCTTTATATTTTGCGGCGAATGGTGCGTTTTGCCTCCGAAGACGTGGGCCTGGCCGATCCGCAGGCGCTCATTTTAACCATGGCCGCCCAGCAGGCTTATCATTTTATCGGTCAGCCGGAAGGGGAACTGGCGCTGGCGCAGGCGGCGGTTTATCTGGCGACGGCGGCCAAGAGCAATTCGTTGTATCTCGATTATAGCCAGACCAGAGAATTAATAAATAAAACCGGTTATCTGCCTGTTCCGCTGCACATCCGCAACGCGCCGACCAAGTTGATGAAGGAACTGGATTACGGCAAGGATTACAAATACGCCCACGACTACAAAGATGCGTATGTCGCACAGGAATATCTGCCCGAAAAATTGCGGGGGAAGGTCATTTTCCATCCCTCGGAAGCCGGTTATGAAAAGACGATCAAAAGCCGGGTGGAACACTGGCGGCAACTTAAAAAGACTGGCGAAAAAAAGAAATAAAAAAATGGGAGGTCTGGTCAGGACCCCCCATTAAGGAGAGAAGAGTGAAGGTCTGTTACCTTCTGGTTCGTTTTGCTGCCGGCTAATCATGCCCGTAATTTTTTTAGTCGACACTTAAACAACTACTGATGTTTTTAGCATGAACTGTGCCATTTCCGGCTGAAATTTGTTAACGGTATGATATCGCTAAAGAATATTCAATTATCCGCCTGTGCTCCTTTCGGATCATCGATCGCATTTTTGGCAAAAAATGTCGGAGCCTTCCCGAACTGTTTTGAAATAATCTAATAAAAACAATGATATACGAAATTGTTGGTTTTTGTTTCTTTTCGACAAAAATGTCGACCCCCGGAGGGAATTACCGTTGACTTTTCCCTTGAATAGCTTAAGATTACCGCCAAATGAATGTGCCATCTGTATTATGCTTAAGGTCCTGAGGAGATTATGCTTTTTAAAAAGAAAGAACCGGTGATCCGCCGCAGCGTCCATCCTTACGAGGGACGTTTTTTACAGCCGCTGGCGGTCGCTATTGTTTCGGCAGTTCTTGTCGGGCTCATATTGATCATGGGCTTTTTGGATATCCGCCGTAATGAAATCAACCTGGTCGGTTTTCTGGAAGATCAGGCGCAAAGCACCATCGGTCTTTTGCAGAGATTGACGGAAGATAACCTTAAAAGCATTGTGGCGACGCCCGGAAAGACCCAGGCGGAAACAAGGTCGGCCAGTCAGCAGGAGGCGGACTACTCCAAAAAGCTGGTGGTCGAAGCCATTACCGCACTGGGGCAAAAGATTGACGAGCAACTTCGGAAAAAAACCCTCACCAACGCTGATCTGACCAAAATAGCGGAGCAAAACAACTTCTGGTACGTGGCCGTGCTCAACCGTGAAGGCAACGCCATCTACCAGAGCCGCCGGCTCAAAACCGATATCCTGGACCCAGGCGATTTGCTGATCGACGGTCGCAGGGCGACAACCATTGAATTGCTGGAAAAAATCCGTGTCAAGCGGGGCATTGGTTTTGTGGGTCTGAGGCGAAAAGACGGAAGCAGCACGGTGGTAATCAATCTGGACAAAGAGGGCTTAAGATACTGGAGCATGAGAGTTGCCGTTGAACGCGGCATCAACAAGATGGGCGAGGGCCAGGGCATTGTCTACATGCAGGTCCTGGACGACCGGAAAAAGCCTCTGGCGATTTTGGGGAAAATGCCGGCCGGATTGACGGGCAAAGATTTCAATTACGATGCGATCCTGAAAGGAAGAGTAAATCTTGTCAGCCGGAAAATCGATGCGGAGAACAAAAAGATTCTGGATATCGCGGCGCCTTTTCTGATGGACAAAAAAGTCGCCGGCATTGTCCGCATCGGCCTGGACCGCGGTTCGATGGATACAATCATTGACGAAAACCGCCAGAATATCTTCATTTTCATGTTTCTGGTGGCCATTATCGCGCTTTTATCCATGTGGCTTTTGTATCACGATC
The DNA here is from genome assembly GCA_963682105.1 of Smithellaceae bacterium. Taxonomy (GTDB): domain Bacteria; phylum Desulfobacterota; class Syntrophia; order Syntrophales; family Smithellaceae; genus UBA8904. The sequence continues at coordinate 1,928,828 of OY821638.1, read as the reverse complement.
AAAACCGGCATCTGGCCGGTATTATTGAAATGGAGCGCCGGCTGGAAAAAGCCGAGCGCCTTTCCTCGCTCGGGCAGTTGGCCGCAGGCGTCGCCCACGAAATCCGCAACCCATTAAACGCCATCAGCATGGCGACGCAAAGGCTGAAGCGCGATTTCAGCCCTTCCGATGATACGAAGGCAAAGGAGTTTCAAAATCTCTCCACCGTCATCCGCGATGAAATCCGCCGGCTCAACGGCATCATCGAAGAGTTTCTTTCTTTTTCCAAAAGCAGACGGCTGGAGCTGAGCGATTTTTCCGTGACGGAGGTTTTACAGAAAATTGTCAGCCTGATTACGGAAGAGGCCCAGACCAAAGGGATAACGATTGAGACGCGCTGGCGCCTGAATCCCGCCGTCATTCCCATGGACATCAACAAGCTTCAGCAGGCGTTTTTGAATTTCATCAAAAATGCCATGGAATCGATCACCGATCGCGGCAAAATCACGATTACCGTGGATAAGGAAAATAAAAATTACGTTCTGGTGAGCATTACCGATACCGGATGCGGCATGACGGCGGAAGAGGTCGATAAAATCTTCAGCCCGGAATATACGACCAAGGAAAAAGGACTGGGACTCGGGATTCCGCTGGCGATGGAAATCATCCGCGGCCACGGCGGGGACGTCCGCGTGATCAGCCGCCGCGGAGAAGGAACAACGTTTGAAATCATTCTGCCGATAGAGAGAATCAGCGAAAAGACCTGACAAAGGAAGACAGGATCACACCCATGCGCAAACTAAACATTCTGATTGTGGAAGACGGTCGGTCCCAGCGGGAAATGCTGCGGGACTTTCTGATTTCGGAAGGCCACAACGTTCTGGAAGCGGAAAACGGCGAATCGGCCATTAAAGCCGTCACGGCAAGCCACTTCGACCTGATTCTGCTGGACTACAAAATGCCCGGCATGGACGGGTTGACGGTGCTCAAGGAAGTCAAGCGCATTAATCATGAAATCGACGTCGTAATCATCACCGCTTACGGCACCATTGAAACCGCCGTGGAAGCCATTAAAGTCGGCGCCATTGATTATATTACCAAACCGATCGAACTCGATGAACTCTTGATTCTGGTCGACCGCGTGGCGGAGCGGCGGGGCCTGATCCGCGAGAATGAAATGCTCAAGCAGGAACTCGGGAAAAAAGGCGTTACGACGGAAAAGATCATTTACAAAAGCCCGCAGATGGTGGAACTGGTCAATATGGCCAGCCGTGTGGCGGCCAGCCGCGCGTCGGTTTTAATTCAGGGCGAAAGCGGCACGGGCAAGGAACTGCTGGCTCGCCTCATTCATCAGTTGAGCCCGCGAACCGGCAAACCCATCATTGTCGTCAATTGCGGGGCGCTTGCGGAAAATCTTCTGGAGAGCGAACTGTTCGGCCATGAGAAGGGCGCCTATACCGGGGCCGTGTCGCGCCGCATCGGCCGCTTTGAAGAGGCGGACGGCGGAACGCTTTTCCTCGATGAAATCGGAGAACTCACCCCTGCCGTGCAGGTAAAGCTTTTGCGGTTTTTGCAGGAGCGTGAAATATCGCGCCTGGGCAGCAACGCCAGCATTTCGGTGGATGTGCGCATCATCAGTGCGACCAATCGCGATCTGGATGCGCGTGTGAAAGAAGGGGCCTTCCGGGAAGATCTGTTTTACCGTCTGAAAGTTGTGACCATGGTCCTGCCGCCGCTTCGGGAAAGAAAAGAAGACCTGCCCGCGCTGATCGATCATTATCTGGAAAAATTCATCCGGGAAAACGCCAGGACCATCCACGGCATGACCGCGGAAGCGCGGGATATGCTTTTGAAGTACGACTATCCGGGCAACGTGCGGGAACTCGTCAACATCATCGAACGCGCCGTCGTCATCGCCCGCGACGAGTACATTACCGTCGGCGACCTGCCTTTTAAAAGTGAAGCCGCGATTGAAGTGTCTGAACAGAAAACCGCCGGTTCTCTCCGTGAATCGCTCGAAGAACTTGAAAAAAGGCTCATCAGTGAAGCCATGACTAAAGCTGCCGACAACCAGACCAAAGCCGCCGACATGCTGGGCATGTCGGAGAGGATGCTGAGATACAAGCTGAAAAAATACGACCTGAAGAATTAGTTAAAGGTGCAGGGCTGTTTAAAAATGTCCAGATGCAAGGCGCGCTGCGGAAAGAGCCGCGAGGCGTATTGGAACATACGTCGAGCGGAGCTTTCCGCAACGCCGCAGATGGGCGTTTTTTAACAGCCCTGATCTATCATTTTGATGGGCTGTTGACCGGGTGCGCATTTCCGTCAGGAAGGCGCAATTCTTATGCTGGAGCAATCATGCTGATTGCTCCGAAATATTTCAGATTATTCAAAAGACGACTGCAACAGCAAAAGTAGAATATTGACAGCCGATACGCTTTATGCGATGCCTCTGTCTGCAATATCGAATGACTTCTTGAAACCGATCAATGGATTGGAAACAGGGATTTGGGCGGAATTTCGATGAACTTATCAGACTCGTATCACAATAATAAAAATAATATTAATCATATAAGTAACGAACCCTGCCGTTATGCGGGGCCGGAGGTAGTGGGGCCTGCAACCAGCATTTTCCATGTTTACCCCTTTAATATCGTAATAAGTGGAAAATCGGGCCATCTATATGGTCTGATATGGTGGAAAATTTTCCACTTATTGCTCGGTTAGGCAAAAATAAATGATAAACAAGCTTCTTACATTTGGTAGTTACTATGCTTGGAAAGATGGTGTCGGGCAATAATGCCTAAGGCGCTAGAGCCGATCGCGGCCCCTTGGGCCGCTCCGGCTCAGCTCTGCGTTCGCATGAGGATTGAATGACACAAATTCCAGATTATATAACCTGTCAAGCATCACTTGATGGACAGCCAGTCGAAGGTATCTTAATAAGTGCTAGATTTGGAGTTACTCACAAAAACGCATATTTCTTTCTGTTAGGCCCAACAAGCAATGAAGGAATTGCGGTTCTTAGCAAAGACGAAATTATAAAAAAAGCAAAGAAAGAATTAGAACTTGCCATAATGGATTACGTTCCACTTGAAAGTGAATTCAATGGTGACATTACGTTGAAACCAATGTCCCGAGAAGACATTGAAAAAGCTATAGACGCCTATAATATCTATAAAGAATATGCCGCGTACACAAAAGGCTATCGCCAGAGCTTGCAGCAGGCATTGGAAAATAACGTTCTTAGTAAAATTGAAAGTGTGGTTGTAAAAGAATTAAAATGAACTGCGAACAAAAGCAATGCACCCGATCGCTACGCTCCGCGTGATTTCGTCGTTGGTTATGTGAGAAATAAAGCGATATACATAGGATAATAGCGGTATGACTGATGCTAGAAATAAGGGGGGAAATATGGGACGTACTTCAAAATATCAATAGATATATTTTAAAGAGAATGATATAAGTTGTTCATGCCAAGACAATCACGCATCGATACAAGCGGCGCCCTGCATCATGTGATCTGCAGGGGTATTGACCGACAGAAAATCTTTACAGGTAAGAATGATTACTTGTTGTTTCAGCAACGTCTCGGGGATTTATTGATTGAAACCAAAACTTCCTGCTTTGCCTGGGCGTTAATCCCCAACCATTTTCATCTTTTGCTGCGAACAGGGAATGTGCCCATTTCCCTTCTGATGAAAAGACTGCTGACCGGTTATGCGGTCAATTTTAACCGGCGTCACAACCGCCATGGGCATCTTTTCCAGAATCGATATAAATCTATCTTATGCCAGGAAGACGCTTATCTTTTAGAACTTGTCCGCTACATTCACCTGAATCCGCTGCGCGCAGACCTGATTTCAGAATACGGAAGCCTCGCGGGATACCCCTATTGCGGGCATGGCGCTGTGATGGGGCGACGGAAGATAGAATGGCAAGATACGCAGTATGTCCTCAGGCTATTTGGAAATCAATCATCAAAGGCACGGAGTGAATACAGCCGATTTGTCCGCAGTGGCATCGAACAGGGAAATCGTCCGGACTTGATAGGTGGCGGTCTGTTGCGAAGTCATGGCGGGTGGACCGGGGTCAAGGCATTAAGAGACACCGGCGATTATCAAAAAGGCGATGAAAGGATATTGGGAGACGGCGCATTTGTAAGTGACGTTCTGGAGAAGGCTGAAGAAAAATTCAAGGAGGGCTATCGACTTAGAGCCAGCGGTCTTAATATGGAGAAATTAATGAAGCGCGTGGCTGATATTACTCAAGTAAGTCCGGATGAAATATTAGATTCACTAAGGGATGCTAAAAGAACAAAGGCAAGAAGCATTCTGTGCTACTGGGCGACAGAAAAGCTTGGCACGCCGCAAAGCCAGTTAGCGCGGATGCTGAACCGGACTCAATCGGCGATTACCTATGCGGTCCGGCGGGGAAAGGCCATTGTTGAGGACAATTCATACAGGGTTCTATGAATCTGAATTGATATATTGAAGTACGTCCCCAAGTGCCGTAAATTTCTTTGATCGAAATACAATTTGTTGAGGAGGCTTGTCATGGAAAAAGAAGAACTCGTTAAAATTCTGGTTCAAATGGGGTTCGATTCGAATGATACGGACAGGATTATTAAATACCTGCTCGACCAATTCATCAGTAAGGGATTCACCCTTAAGCAGGCCTTAAATGCGATTGCTGCGGAATTGCGGTCCAGAGGAAAATTATTCCGCAAGCTGCAAGCTTTTCCGAAGAAAAAGCAAGCTGAGTCGCCATCTGCACTGGAAGGCCAGGAGTCCTGCCCCATGTGTGGATATCCTAAACCAGCGGGAAAAGGGGTAGATTCAGCGAAGGAATGTGCCAATTGTGGAGTGATCTTTGCTAAGATCATGCCTACCGGAAAGGATTTGGAATCTCTTATAAAAGATTTGGATTCACTTTTTGCGATGGGCGAAATCATTAAGCCCATTAAGCCTGCATCTCAATCCACCTTGAGGCAGTTTGCATCCCGGCACAAAGTAATCACGATAATAGTCTCTGTTTTGCTCTTTTTGTTTTTCGTGGGGTTAATTACTCAAGGGTTTTACAAGTTCCAGCACAAAAGGTTGTTAACAGCTTTTGAGAAGTCATTGAAGATGGATACCAAAGAGGAGTTCGAGACCTCTCTCGAAAACATCCAGTACTTTATAGAGTACACTGCGATTCTGGTTGCCCGGCGTGGCTGGTCGGAAAGAGAAATCAGTAATTTCAGCAATAGCGTTGGCGACGGCGTCAAGCGTTTTAACGAAAAGATGGAGGCGGCAGTTCCGGGGGAAAGCAGGCTTTTCGGCTATGACCTCCAGGAGATAAAGAATAACCTGTGTGCTGGTGAGAAGATGGTTATCCTCTGTATCAGGGATAAGAAGTCCGCATTAATGATAGCGGCCTTTACACCAAAGCTCGCTTTTTGTGATGCAGCTCAATACAAGACATCCTCAAAGACTGTGCTGGTTCGGGACGGTAAAAATTTTATCTTGAAGTATAGAGAGAAGAGCGATTCTTCCGAAGTACTCAACGCGAAGCAGGACAACCCACTCGAGCCGAAAGATGGAAAACAGACTTCAGTGAAGCGTGGTAAGACAGGAAATGAATTATATGAAGCTCGTATCCTCCTTTTTAAGCTGCAGGAAGACTACCGAAGGAGATACAAAAATTGGTGCACAGATGATCAGGAATTGATCGCGGTTTCCAAAGCAAATGGCCACGTTGTTCCTCCAGCTACCGAAGAGCTCGTTAAAAATGGCTCGATTGGTACGGAGATCGTTAATGGTCGCGTTATGATTAAAAATCCGCGTGTAATAGATTGAAAAGAGGGGACACAGGAACGCTGTAAACTTATAAACATTTGCTATCCATTCACCCTCAATTATTTGCTGATTCGATTGCTGCACGAAATTGAGAATGTTAAAAATCAAGAGTCCCTCTGTTCTCCTTCCCTGTCCCGATTATGGTGACATAGGAATTGGTAATATGATCTACATGGTCTTCAGTTGAAGAAATTTAGGAATTATGCGATATTATTAATAATAATGGTTGTGATTCTTTGACTCCTCAAGGAAACCGGCGGCAAAGGAGGCTTTGTGCAGACATCATGGCGCCACCATAATCGCTTCGCTGTCATGAAGATCGTTGCCATCTATGCATTTGTCGGCATGCTGTGGATATATCTGTCCGATACCGTTCTTGCCTGGATAACACATGATCCGGTCGTGATGAAGTACATCGCCATATCCAAAGGGCTTGTGTTTATTATTATCACCGCGTCGCTTCTCTATATTCTCATCCATCGACAAATGAACCGGCTGATGAAGGTCAACAAGGCGCTTCAGGAAAGGGAACTGTTGCTGCAGAGCACGGCGACCAACATTCCGGGCGCCATGTGCCAGTTTTATGTTTCGGACGCGGGTGGTTACGGCGTCAGTTATGTCAGTGACAGAGTCAAGGATATTTTCGGGATGTCCACGGACCTGGATACCTTTTTTGAATCGTTTACCGCGCATGTCATAGAGGAGGATCGCAACCGTTTTCTGGACTCTATCCGGGAAGCTGTGTCCACAGGGGCGCCCTGGAAATTCGAGGGACGTTTTATGAAACCCGATGGCGCAAGGCTGTGGTTTCAGATGACGTCTACCCGGCAAAAGGTGCAAGACCGTCTGCTTTTCTATGGCGTTTTGCTGGATATCACCGAGTACAAGCAGGCGGAAAGACTGCTTCGCCGGAGGGAAGCCGACCTTGCCGAAGCGCAGCGCATCGCTCTGCTGGGCAGTTGGAGCTATGACGTGCGTACGCAATCCGTCAACTGGTCGGAGGAGCTATACCGGGTGTTCGATGTGGAAGAAGGGAAATTTGACGGCTTGTATGAGTCTTTCCTCAATAGCGTCCATCCGGAAGACAAAGCAAAGGTTCTGGAGACGAACCGGAAGGCGATTAAATCGGGGGACCCCTTTGAAGTTGAATACCGTATTCGGGCCAGGAACAATCAATTGAAACATATCCGCGAGGTGGGTTATGCCAGGAAGGACAACACCGGCAGAATTTCAGGTTTGTTCGGAACGGCCCAGGACATCACGGATCGTAAAAGGGACGAGGAGGAGCTTCAGAAGTTTGCATCCATCCTCAGGCGCTCCAGCGAGGTCATCAATCTGATGACTCTCGACGGGAAAATGATCTTTCTGAATGAAACGGGCTGCCGGATGCTGGGCATTGACCCGGACAGAGTCGAAGAATTCAATATCCGGGATGTTATTCCGGAGCCGCTCGGACCGATGTTGAAGACGGAACTTCTGCCGACGCTTCTGATGTCCGGGACCTGGGAAGGCGAGCTGCAGTACAAAAATATCAAAACCGGCGATCTGGTGGACGTATATGCCATGACATTTACCATTGCCGATCCCGTCAGCAAGTCGCCGCTTTATCTGGCCAACATTTCCCGTGACATTTCGGAGCGCAAGCAGGCGGAAGCCGAACGCATTAAACTGCAGGAGCAACTGCTCCAGTCGCAGAAGCTGGAGGCGGTCGGTGTTCTGGCCGGCGGCGTGGCCCACGATTTCAATAATATTCTGGGAGCCATCATCGGATATGCCGAGATCACGATGGATGCAATGACTCCGGACGATCCCTTGCGTCAGAACCTCGGCAAAATTCTCGATGCCGCCATGCGCTCAACCAACATTGTCCGTCAACTGCTGGCCTTTGCCCGCAAACAGGTGATTGCGCCGGTTTTACTGGATCTCAATGAATCCGTCGAAGCCACACTGAAAATGATCCGCAGCCTGATTGGCGAGAACATTGAACTGGCCTGGTTGCCCGGGACCGGCCCGCGTAAAGTTCTGATGGATCCCTCTCAACTGGACCAGGTTTTGCTCAATCTTTGTGTCAATGCCCGGGATGCGATCGGCGGCGTCGGCAAGGTGACCATTCAGACGGAGACCGTTTTGTTCGACGAGACATATTGCCTGTCTCATACCGATGTTATGGCGGGAAAATATGTTCAGCTCTCTGTCAGTGACAATGGCTGCGGCATGGACAAAGAAACGCAGAAACATATCTTTGATCCGTTTTTCACAACCAAAGGGCCGGGAAAGGGAACCGGAATGGGGCTGGCGACTGTTTATGGCATTGTCAGGCAGAACAGCGGTTTCATCAATGCGCACAGCGAATTGGGGAAAGGAACGACTTTTAAAATTTATATTCCGCTGCATGATGTCGCATCGCCGGAAGTCAAAAAGACAGCCGCCTTTGACCTGCCGCGCAGCCGGGGCGAAACGATTCTGGTCGCAGAAGATGATCCGACGATGTTGCAGATGAGTAAATTAATGCTGCAAAAGCTGGGTTATTCGGTTTTATCCGCGGATAAACCGAGCGAAGCGCTCCGTCTGGCCCGGGATAACAGCGCCGAAATTCATCTGTTTATTACCGATATCGTCATGCCGGAAATGAACGGCAGGGATCTGGCTCAACAGATTCTGGCCGTTCGACCGAAGATCAAATGCCTGTTTATGTCCGGTTATACGGCCGATGTGATCGCTCACCAGTGTGTCCTGGAGGATGGGGTGCATTTCATTCAAAAGCCATTTTTGTTAAAAGAGCTGGCATCCAAAGTTCGTGAGGTCCTGGCTTAACCGGGAAACGAAGTTTCTTGCCTGAGCAATCATGTTGATTGCTTCCGAAAATAGAAATTAAGACAGACCCGGAAAATAATCAGGTTGAATCTTCAAGATTGAACCGGCAAAGAAGGGCCGCATAGCGCAAGGGGTTGAAACCCCTTGTTCTGAGGTGTTGAGTTTTGAACCCGTGCAGAGGGACTGTGTCGCAATGTCATTGCGAAGGAGCGAAGCGACTGAAGCAATCTCATAAGTAGATGAATACACGGGATTGCCACGACGCCTGAGAGGCGTCTCGCAATGACCATTCTTTATTGCGACACAGTCTCAGACGGGGGGTTATATCCATTCTTCCTGCAGGATCTCGCCTTTAAGAGTCAGAACAATGTATTTCACCGGAACTTTTCTGGTCGCTTTTTCCATAGCCTGTTGGACAATCCGGAGCAGTCCCGAGCAGCAGGGGACCTGCATGACTGCCACCGTCAGGGTGTTGATCTTTGCCTCGTCGATCCAGGCCCGGATTTTCTCAATATAGCTGTCCTGTCCTTCGTCAAGTTTGGGGCAGGCGATGCCGAGGGTCTTGCCTTTGAGCAGATCCCGGTGAAAGTCGCCGTAACTGTAGGCGACGCAGTCGGCGGCCAGCAGTACGTCCGCGCCCGTAAAATAAGAAGCCGAAGGTGAAATCAAATGCAGTTGAACCGGCCACTGCCTCAATTCGGATTCGATCTTTCCCGTTGTTTCGACAGGGTTTCTTTCCGTCCTCCCAAAATCAATCGCCCGCGAACCCGGACAGCCGTTGAAACTCATCTTATGCCTCCTTGAACTGGTTTTCATCATTCGGTTACATCATAAGGCGGAGATCATTTTTTACCTTGATTTAAGTCAAATATTTAAAAAAAATGCGGGGGTGTATGGCAAAAAAAGCCGCCTTTGGCAGGCGGCTTTGTAAAGATCGGATAAACGGCGGATATCAGCAGGTATATTTCTTTTTCATCTCCAGCAGCATGGCGTAATGTTTTCTTTCTTCATTGATGATTTTCTCGATCGCTTCATGCTGTCCCTGCGGCACCAGATTTTTAATTTCATGATAATAAAGGATAGAGTCGAGTTCGCGCTGGATGGCAAATTCCACAGCTCCCAGCGTATCGGTGACTTTGGCCAACTGTTTGTCCATGACATCTTTCGTGAAAATGAGATTGTTGTCTACATAGTTGCGCAGATAAGCCGAGTATTCACCGGCATAGCGCTCCGGCGGCGTGTAGGTTTCAATCTGTGACAATAACTTTTCAAAAGTGCGCTTATGGGCGGCTTCGGCGGCGGCAAGCTGCCCGAAAAGGGTTTTGGCGTCTTCCGTTTTGGCGATCTGCTGGGCGAAATTGTAAAAATTGATTCCGTTTTCTTCAATGCGGACAGCAACTTCCACGATGTCATTTGCTGTGAATACCTGCATACTTTCATGCCTCCTCAAATTATTAAATTTTTATGGTCCCGGATTTAGGTTGAGCATATTTTGAAAACGATTGCAACCGTTTTGCCCTCTCCTAAATCCATTTCTTTCTGCGGAACAACATAAGCATAGCCAGCGCAATCGTCAACATCACACCCCAGAAAACATAAAAGCCCCAGTGCCAGCGGAGTCCCGGCATATAGTCGAAGTTCATTCCGTAAATGCCGGCCAGAAAGGTGAGCGGCATGAAGATGGTGGCGATGATGGTCAAAACCTTCATGATCTGATTCATTTTCATGCTGGCGGCGGACAGGTAAATATCGAGCATCCCGCCCAGCATGTCGCGGAAGGTGTCCACCGTATCGATGACGGCGATGATATGGTCGGAGATGTCTTTAAAGTAGATCAGATCGGCGCCGGCGATCAGGGAGGAATCCGAACGCTGCAAAAGGCCGATGGCTTCGCGAAGCGGCCACAGCGACTTGCGCAAAAAAATCAATTCTCTCTTCAGATGATGGATTGCCTGGAGCTTTCCCGGCGTAGTCTGGCGGATCAGATCGTCCCCCAGAAGCTCAATTTTTTCGTCGACGGTTTCCAGCACGATAAAGTACTGATCGACAATGGCGTCCATCAAATGGTGGGCGAGGTAATCCGCGCCCGCTTTGCGGATCCTTCCCTTGGCGGCGCGCAGGCGCTCGCGGATGGGATCGAACAGATCACTTTCCTTTTCCCGAAATGAAAGCACAAAATTTTTACCCAGAATAACGCTGACCTGTTCGCCATGCAGATTCTGGTCCGCGGGCTGGTAAATGTTTTTTAAAACAATGAACATGTAGTCGGTGAAATCCTCCGCTTTGGGCCGCTGGTCGGTATTGAGAATGTCCTCCAGACTCAGCGGATGCAGGCCGAAAAGCAGTCCGATTTCTTCGAGCAGTTTGACATCCTGCAGGCCGTCAATGTTGACCCAGAGAACGCCGGGCAAATCCTTTTCTTTTTGCAGTTCGGAGACGGAGCGGATTTCTTTTTCCGTAAGCGATGTTTCGTCATAGCGCGCTATTGTTATTCTGGACTGGTCTGCGTAGGTGTTTCCGATGTGAATCAGGGCGCCGGGTCCCAGACCCGCTTTTTTAGATCTTTTCTTGGTCGTGGATCGCATATCCCTTTCTCCTATTTCCTTTTTACCCGAATGTTGAGGCGGATAACCGGCGCTTTTCCTTCCGGAAAAGAAACTCCCGTAGCCGGCGCCAGATTGGTTTCCATGATCAGAGAATACGTAATTTTGCTCAAGTCGACCGGCTCCGTCTGCAGACGCAGGTCCTCCGCTTTCAGGCGGTGATCGATCAGAACACGCAGGCTGGACGGAATGGGGGTGATTTTCTGCAGGGCCAGATGATCGGGCAACGCATTGCGTGTGACGACATTGATCGCCGCATTGGCCGGAATCATTTTCGATGCATAAACGCGGATGGCTTTCGGGTTGATATCGGTTGCGTAAAGATTGGAGGGCGCATTGATCATCTCCGGGGTTAACGTAAATTCGCGCTTCTTCTCCGTGAGCGAAGACAAATCCAGCGACAGACGGAGCGTCTTTTCATCCAGCAGCCGGAAGGCCTGCTCGGGTCCCTGAAAGATGACCTTGACTTCATTGATTTGCGGGTCGTTCATCTGCCAGGACTGAGGAATATTTTTATATTCGACGGGGATGATCAGATCGCGCCGCACAATGTCGCGCTGATGGCCAAAGGCCACCCACAGGATGCAGGCCAGTCCCAGGGCAATAACTTTTTCTTTGGTGTTTTCCCGAAGCCATGACCAGACCGGTCTTTTTTGGGGTGCGGGCTGAAACCGGATGTAAAATTTTTCCAGTATTTCGTTTAAGGCGGATGCGTTGGAAACAATGGTCAGCTCCCGGCCATCCGCCACGGAGATCGTGCCGCGTTCTTCGGAGACGACGATGCACAAGGCGTCCGAGCGTTCCGTCAAACCCAGAGCGGCCGTGTGGCGCAGTCCGAGATTTTCATACCGGTTGATATTCACCGAAAGGGGCAGGTGACAGCCGAACAGGACAATCCGGTCGTCTTTCACAATGACCGCGCCGTCATGACCGGCCGAATGCGGATCGAAAATGCTGGCCAGAAGCGGTTCGCTGATCATGCCGCAAAGCTCGATGCCGCCTTTTAAGTGACGGTCCAGGGGATCATCTCCCTGAACAACGATCAAAGCGCCGATGCGTTTTTTGGCGAGATTTCCCGCCGTCTCGGCAAGAATACCCGCCACCCGTTCCAGTTCCGTAAGCGGTCTGATTTCCTTGCGAAGATTGCCCAGCATGGCCAGGCGCTCAAAAAAGCCGCGCAGATCTTCCTGGAAAATCACGACCAGCACGAAAAGCAGGATGGCAAAAAATCCCTGAAGAACGATAATGGTGAGATAGAGCTGAAAAAAACGGGCAACCAGATAAATGCCGCCCAGAAGTAAAACACCGGTCAGGACAAAACGCGTGGCGCGGGTTTTGAACCACATCAAAAGCGCGAAGATCATGGCGGCAATGATCGCCATATCCAGAATATCCTGAATCCGGATGCTTTTGATTAACGACGCGGCAACATTCGCTATGTCCATCATGTCTCAATTCCAGAAAGCAATAATTGGAGATTTATAGCGGGATTGTTAGACGGATGTCAAGGGTATTAGCTCTTAGCTGGTAGCTCATGGCTCATAGCTCAAAGTCGTTAGGTAGTGACTGATAGCTCTCATAAGTATAAAGATATGGGTGTCTTTAATAATCTATCACTTTTCGTCTATGAGCTACGAGCTATGAGCTATGAGCTAAACTCATCCTCGCCACTATGATCCCGCTGATCTTGGGATTGGATTTAACATAGTCCGCCAGTGATTTTCTGGAAAGAACGACGGCGCCTTCCTTGCTGGAGGCATGCAGCAGTTTCAGGGTTTTGCCGTGTCTGACGGCGAACCCGACGTGCAGAACATCCAGGCCTTCTTCATCCGCTGCAAAAGCGATAATATCACCATTTTGAATCTTCTTTTCCGTAGCGCCGATTTGACGCCGGTCGATGATGTCAAATGTTTTTCGGGAGAGGCTCTTTTCCACCTGGTGCATTTTTTCATACGCCGTCTTGTTCGTTAACGCAGGGTAAAGTTCACGATGTGTCGTCATGAAATTGATTTTTTTGCGAACCGGCTTGCCGCCCAGGCGGCTGGTGACATCGGTCAGGATTTTCTTTTTCTGGTTGTCCGAAAGCCAGTCCGTGAAATAATGCAGGCGCGAAGCGTAACCTTCGATTTTCCCCCTGCGGTAACGGATCAGTTTAAGATGCTTGCTGAATTGTGACGGCGAGAGATCTCCTTCATCTGAATGAATAGCCAGCGCCAGCACGGTTTCCACGAGCGTCGTGCAATCAAATTGGTTGAGATTCATCACCAGTTTTTCCCGGCCCGGAGTATCCAGCGTGCCTGCGCGGTAGGGGGTTTTGAGAAAACAACGCCCCAGCTCGACAATGAGATCACCCGGAAACAAATCCTGCAAAACGCCGCTTTGCCAGATTTCTTTTACTTCGGAATGGTATTTTGCCGAGTCCATACACTCCTCCATGTCCGTCGTCCGTGAAATTGTTTTTTGGCAGGATATAAAATTTGAGAGGTGATGTCAAAATAATAAACCACTCAGGGGGTATCCGCAGGAACGGACATCCGTCAAGAGTGGTTTTTTCAATATCATTATGCCTGGAGAGCGTTGACTTTCTTGGTAAGGCGCGAAATTTTGCGGGATGCGTTTTTCTTGTGGATCAGTCCTTTGGCCGCGGCTTTGGCCACTGCGGGAACGGTCTCCTTGAACGCTTTGGCTGAATTTTCCTTATCTTTCTTTTCAACGGCCGCCAGTACGGATTTAACCTGTGTTTTTACCATGGACTTTGCGGCGATATTGCGTTCACGGCGCGCCTTGCTCTGACGATCTCGTTTTACTGCTGATTTATGATTTGCCAAACGAATTTCCTCCTGCACTTCAATTATTAAGGTTTGGGTGTTTAACGTAATTATTTCGGGCTGTCAAGCGCAATTTCTCAGAGTGTTCTCTTCGGAGCCGGTACAGGAGCTACGTCAATGATTGTCTTGACAAATTAAAGTGTTATGTTATCAACACAACACAGAACACCAACACAGAATCAACTAACTTTCAACAGGCTGACCAAATTAAAAGGAGGCAATCATGAGCGAAACGAAGCTGAAGCACTCTATGGGGTGGCTGCCGGATTATCCGGACTTCCGCGACCACACCATGGAGTCCGATGAGGTGCCGTCCAGGCTCAAAATACTGGGACAGAAAGATTCCGTAAAAACCATGCTCAAAAAAACCTCGGTGGCCAAAACCGCAAAAGCCCCGCCCGGCCGTATGGATTTACGGCAGTGGTTTTCGCCGGTGGAGCATCAGGGCGAGCTGGGCTCCTGCACCGCGAATGCGGGCGTGGGACTTGTGGAATATTTTGAAAAGAGAGCCCACGGCAAATACATTGATGCCTCCCGCCTGTTTCTTTACAAGACGTCGCGCAATATGGCGCATTCCAAAGGTGATACCGGCGCTTTTTTGCGCACAACGATGAGCGCGATGGTGCTCTTTGGCGTTCCGCCGGAAGATTACTGGCCTTATTCCGTTGCGGATTTTGATCGCGAGCCCACGGCGTTTTGTTATGCTTTTGCCCAGAACTACCAGGCAATGGATTATTACCGGCTGGACCCGCCGGGCACTTCCCGTGCGGCGCTCCTAGGGAAAATCAAAGCTAATCTGGCTTCCGGACTTCCGGCCATGTTCGGCTTTACAGTCTTCAGCTCCTGCGATCAGGCCGATACGACGGGCCGGATTCCCTATCCGACAATCGGAGAAAAGAACCTGGGCGGACATGCCGTTGTGGCGGCGGGGTATGATGATCAAATGAAAATCAAAAATACGGTGTCCGGCGCAAAGGAAACGACCGGGGCGCTTTTGATCCGCAATTCCTGGGGAAAAGACTGGGGTGAAGACGGTTACGGCTGGCTGCCCTATGACTACGTCCTCAAAGGCCTGGCCATCGATTGGTGGTCGCTTTTAAAGAATGAGTGGGTGGATACGGGGAATTTTAAATAGAGGCTGTTAGATGTAGGGAACGGTCGCGACCGTTCCCTACGAGGGCTGAGATAAACCGAGGAGAGACGGACCATGGGGCCGTCTCTCCTTGTTGTTTAATTAATCTGCGAAGTACTCGTTTTTCAATGTGACGGTGAGGCCGTCGTTGTTGAGCAGGCGCTGGGACAGGCCGTCGATCTTCGGCAGTTCGTATCCGAAGAAGTAGCGGAATGTCATCAGTTTGCCCTGGTAGAAGTTCGTATCGGCTTCGCCGGGATTTTGAGCCAGCGCTTTAGCGGCGCAGGTGGCCTGTCTGAGCCACTGCCAGGCAATCGCGATGATGCCGAAGAATTCCAGATAAACCGTGGCGTCGGACAAAAACATTTCCGGCCCCTGCTTGGCGGCGGTGTCAAACTGTTTGGCCGTCACTTTCTCCAGAAGAGCCACAGCCTGCGTCAGTTTTTCGGCAAACGGTTTCAATTCGGCGATTGCTTCCGCCTCTTTGACGGCTTTGCGCACTTCCGCCAGATAAAGCTGGGCGGCTTTGCCTTTCTTCATCATCATTTTGCGGCCCAGAAGGTCCATGCCCTGGATGCCGGTGGTGCCCTCGTGGATCGTGTGAATACGCACGTCGCGGTAGAGCTGTTCAAGCGGGAACTCTTCGCAGAAGCCGTAGCCGCCGAGAATCTGCAAACCGGTCGAGCAGGACAGGATGCCCATTTCCGCCGGATAGGTTTTGGCGACCGGCGTCAAAAGTTCCAAAAGCAGATTGCAGTTTTCTTTTTCTTCGCCTTCAGTGACGTGTTCCATATCTTCGTAAAGACCGCATTGATACAGAAGGGAAAGCGACCCTTCTACAACGGCTTTCTGGAATAAGAGCATGCGGCGGATGTCCGGATGTTCAATGATGGGCACCTGCGGCGCAAGCGGATCTTTTCCGGAGAGCTTGCGGCCCTGGGGTCTCTGCTGGGCGTATTCGAGCGATGCATAGTAGGCGGCGGATGAAATAACGGCCGCTCCCAGACCCACGTCGATGCGGGCGCCGTTCATCATCTGGAACATGTAACCCAGGCCCTTGTTCGCTTCGCCGACCAGCCAGCCGCGGCAATCCTCGTTTTCGCCGAAAGCGAGCTGTGTGATGGGCGCTCCCTTGTAACCGAGCTTGTGATAAATACCGGCGCAGTTGACATCGTTGGATTCCAGCGAGCCGTCTTCTTTGATGCGTTTCTTCGGGATGATGAAGAGCGATATGCCCTTGATGCCGGGAGGAGCGTCTTTAATGCGGCCCAGCGCCAGATGGATGACGTTGTCGCAGCCGTCGTGGTCGCCGGCGGAGATGAAGAGCTTCTGGCCTTTCATCAGATAGTAGCCCTTGTCGGTCGGGGTTCCGGTTGTGGTGATGTCGGTCAAAGACGAACCGGCCTGCGGTTCGGTGAGCGCCATCGTGCCCTGCCATTCGCCCGCGATCATTTTGGGCAGATACATATCCTTCATTTCCTGCGTGCCGTAGGAAACAATCAGGCCCGCCGCACCGTGGGTCAGGCCGTGGTAAACGGCGGCGGAGTAGTTGGCCGCACCGAAAATCGCCGTCGGAAGGAAAATACCGACGGAGAAAGGTAACTGCTGGCCGCCCACATCATAGGGGAAGGTGGAGGCGATCCAGCCGCCTTCGCCCGCCGTGCGCATGATATCACGGACTTTGGGATGGACTTTAACTTCACCGCCCACATATTCCGGGGCTTTGCGGTCCATTTCCTCGAACAGGGGTTTGAAGATATCCTTCCCCATGCGCATGGCCGTCTCCAGAATCATGTCGAAGACTTCCTTGCTGTGGTCGGCAAAGCGGGGATATTTCAGCAAAGCCAGAGTGTCGTTTAATTCATACATCAAGAATTTCAAATTGCGATCACTGATAAATTTTTCTGCCATATTATTCCTCATTTCTGATCATTGCGGAACTCCGCAATATATTGTCCAATCACGAAAATGCCGCCAGGTTTATATAAACCTGGCGGCATCCGAAATCAGAATTGATATTTTATACTTCGCGCAATCGTGTTTGTAGCCAACGACTAGACCATCAGGTTTTCGATAACCACACCGACACCTAAGCCGCCGCCGCAGCAGGAGCTGAAGCAACCGTATTTGCCGCCCTTCTTCTGCAGCTCGCGCATGGTGAAGATGGCGATGCGGGCGCCGGATGCGCCGTTGGGGTGACCGTAGGAGATGGCGCCGCCATTGGGATTCCATTTTGCCCAATCGACTTTATCGCCGGTCTGTTTTTCCAGTTCCGCTGCGACCGCGAGGTTCTGAACGGCGAACGCTTCGTTACATTCGATAACGTCAAGCTGGCTCATGCGGATACCGGCCATTTTGAGAGCCTTGGGAACCGCGTAAGCGGGGGCAATGCCCATGATGGTGGGATCAACGCCGTGATCGCCGCCGCCGAGCCATTTTGCCCAGGGCTTGTAACCCAACTGAAGAGCCTTTTCTTTGGTCATCATCAGAACGAAGGCCGCGCCGTCGTTACGGCCGGAGGAGTTACCGGCGGTGACGGTTCCTTCTTTAATGAATGCGGGCGGAAGCTTCTGCAAACCTTCCATCGTCGTTTCAGCGCGGGGGAATTCATCCACTTTGAATTCGATGGGCGGTTTCTTTCCCTGCGGGACCATGATCGGCAGAATGTCCTGAGCGCAGAAGCCGGATTCCATGGCCGCTTTGGTGCGCTGCTGGCTGCGGAAAGAAAATTCATCCTGCGCTTCGCGCGGAATGTTGTACATCTTCTGGAGTTTCTCGGCCGTGAGGCCCATGTTCATGGTCGCCGCGTCGCGGGTTGGAGACTGGGAATAAGCAATCGGCAGCGGCGGAATCATTTTGTAAGGTTCCGTGGTCATCGGGAAGCGGCACGGAGCGTTGCTGTAAGATTCATAACCGCCGGCGATGATGATGTCGGCCTGTCCGGCCAGAATTTTCCAGGCGGCGTGATTGATGGAATCAATCGCGGAACCGCACTGCATTTCAATGTAAGAAGCCGACGTGCTCTGGGGAAGACCGGAGGCCAGAACCGGCCAGCGGGCGCCGTTGATGGCGGTGTTCGGTCCAATGGCCGATCCCATGAAGCAGCAGTCCACCACGCCGCCTTTTTCCAGGATTTTCGATCTTTCGACAAGACCTTTAATCGCCATGCCGGCCATTTCTTCACCAAGAATGGTGCGCAGGGTCTTTCCCAGCGTTCCAAAAGCCGTTCTCATGCCGTCTACAAATACTACTTCTCTACTCATAACTCCTCCTCAATGTTTTAGTTTTTTTACGATAGAATCGTTTTTTGCTGACATTATTGTGGTTTACACCGCTCAAACGATGCTTTTCGAAATCCACCTTGGCGTTACCATACCTGTTGTATAAGGTCAAGCTCCTTATCGCTGGCCAATAGGGACGTTGGCGAATGTATTACATGGTAATGCATGATTTTTCGTGCGTTATTTTTTGCTAACGCTGATAATAGTTAAGTTTAACGCAAATGATGACGATTTATTTTCCAATGAACTCCGGGAAATAAACTATGAAACTGATTGAACTGCGAACCGTGATGATTATCATGCTGATAACATGCGGTTTATGCACGCTGCTTCTGACGATTTTATGGCGTCAGAACCGGAAACGTTTTGCGGGTATTCACCTGTGGGCCACAGCGTTTGCTTTTCAAACCCTGGGGGCGCTGTTGATTCTCCTTCGCGATATTACTTACGACTGGATTTCAATTGTCGCTAGCAATTTGTTCATAGGCGGCGCGGCGGTTCTGATGAACATCGGTCTGGAACGTTTCCTTGATAAAAAAGGCCCGCAAGTTCAAAACTATATCCTGCTGGTTGTTTATGCAGTGGTTTGCGTTTTCTTTACTTATGTCTATCCATCTGTTTCCGCTCGCATTATTGTTTTTTCGGCGGTTCTATTGATTATCCTGGGTCAGGGGGCGTGGCTTTTATTGTTCCGCGTCAATCCCTCCTTACGTTTAATAACCCGCGGCGTCGGCCTGGTCATGGCCGGTTTTGCGCTGCTTAGTCTTGTCCGTCTGGTGAAGGTGCTGATATATCCCGATGCCGGACCGGGATATTATGATATGGGTTTTTTTCAAACCCTGGCGCTCATCGTATATATCATGCTGCTCATATTACAGATTTACAGTCTTTCCCTGATGATCAACAAAAAATTAATTTTTGAACTTCAAAGCGAGGAAAATAAATTTTCCAGAGCGTTTTATACGGCGCCTTACGGCATCATCATTATGCGTCTGGCCGGCGGTGTGATTCTGGATGTGAATGATATTTTTTTAAAAATGACCGGTTACGCCCGTGAAGAAATCATAGGAAAGTCCGGTTTTGATTTGAATATCCTGTATAATGAAGAAGACTCTAGCGCCATGGTCGATCATTTGGTGCGGGGCAGAGGTGTTCGCGATAAAGAAATGCTGCTGAGAAAGAAAAACGGCGACGTTTTTTGCATCCTCGCTTCATCCGATGTCCTGGTCATTAATCAATCCCACTGCCTACTGTCTTCCATTATCGATATTACCGAACGCAAGCAACAGCAATTTGAGCGTGAGGCGCTTATCGAACAACTCCAGCAGGCTCTGGCTGAGGTAAAAACCTTAAGCGGGATGCTTCCTATTTGTTCTTCCTGCAAAAAAATCCGCGATGACAAGGGCTACTGGAACTCCATCGAGGCTTACATTCACAAACACTCGGCCGCCAAATTGACCCACGGCATCTGTCCGGATTGCAGAAAAAAACTTTATCCCGAGTATGCAACCAGCAAGAAAGGTGAAACGGCTACATAACTTCTCCGGCAGCCATATAGCAGTTGGCGGAGTCAGTGGGCAAGCAGGGCGGCCGGCTTTCCCATTTTTTGCATCCCGGGTTTTCTTTCGGTTATCGACCGGGTTCCGCCTTCAACAAACACTTTCAGTTCCTCCACGATGGCATTGGCTTCCTCCGCCAGAGAAGCCAGTTCTTCGGAGGCGGCAGCCGTCTCTTCCGAATTGGCGGCATTTTCCTGGACGACTTTCTCCAGCTCGTGGCTGGTTTCAGTCACCTGCTGAATATTGTTGCTTAACTCTTTACAGGCATTCGTGATGCTGACAATTTTTTCGCCCATGAGGGTCGCCGATTCTACAATATCTTCAAAATTATCATTAATACCCCGAATGCCCTGGCTTGTCCTTTTGACCTGTTTGATGTTTTCTTCAAGCCGGTCGCCGGTGTTCTTGGCGGCCTGTGTCGCGCGGATGGCCAGGTTGCGCACTTCCTCCGCGACGACGGCAAATCCGACTCCCGATTCGCCTGCGCGGGCGGCTTCGACGGCCGCGTTGAGCGCCAGTAGATTGGTTTGAAAAGCGATATCGTCGATTGTTTTGATGATTTTGAGCATATCGGCGCTGTCGGCGTCTATCTTGGTCATCCCCTGAGTCATTTCCACCAGAGACTTCAGCGACTGGGCGGAATTTTCGATATTCTGCTTCATGAGCTGATCCGCGCCTTGAGTGGATGAGGCAACTTGCAGGCTTTGTTCGGACATTTCACTGAGTGACACGGCGGTATTTTCCAGGCTGGCTGCCTGCTGGCTCGCCATATTGGCCAGATTTTGACTGGCTTCGGCGACCTGTTCCGAAGAGGACAGGAGTTGATCCGCCGCGCGTCTTAATCGACCGGTCATCTGGTAGAGCGTTCTGGCAACGGATCGCCCCGCCAGGAAACTGAAAATGACGGCGGCGATAAGAATAATCAGTTGAACCAGAAGAATGCGCAGAGAGCTTTTCTTTCCCTCAATATCCAGAAGGTTGGCGGTAGCGAATATCTCATCTTCGTAGGAACCTGCGCCAATGATCCAGTCCAGGGGCTTATAATGAATGAGCTTAGCAATCTTGAAACGCGCCTGTTGTTCACCGGGATTGATCCAGGAATAGCGAGATTCGCCCACGCTGCCTTCGGGAACACCTGTGGCTGCCTTGATAACATCCTGGACAAAATACCGGCCGTCGGCGTCTTTGGCATTGATGACGACTTCCCCGTCTCGTTTACCGTCTTTTGATAAGATATATTTACCCTTTGAATCAAGGACATAGACATATCCTGTCGAACCAATCTTGAGCCCCATGATGTAATCGCGAAGCTTTTTTTCCTGTTCGGTATTGCCCTCCTTCGGAAGCATCTGGCACATGGCATAGAGACTCTTCACGGTACTGGTCAAATCGGCTTTGGCGGACTTTACGCTTTCATCCAGAACCATGTTCATCATCTGGGTGTTTTGATAATAAACCAGTCCTGATACAATCAAAAGCGGAATGGCCGTAAGCATCACGCCGGCCATCAGCAGTTTGCTACGGAAAGAACGTTGTTGCATCAGCATAAGACATCCTCCTTATTATTATTTATCAATACTGAAGAATGCAGGATATCCCTGCCTATTTCTGGGTAATGGTGAATATGGTGTCTAGTTTCAGTTCGCGGAATAAACTATATAAATCGGAACTCAGGTTGGAGACGGTCACTTTGCCCCCCTCGAGGGTCACATTTTTGTAAAAAAGAAGCAGTTTGCCAATGCCGGAGCTTCCGATATAGCCGACATGGCTGAAATCAATTTCGACTTTTTTCGCTGTTTTTAGTTCCTGGAGCCTGGCTTTGAAAGCCTCAGCCCCCTTTTCATCAATGTCTCCGAAAATTTCCAGTCTTCCCGAATCGCCGGTTTGGCTCACTTTAATGTCCATTGTCAACCTCCCTTGGAAAGTCAAATTAATTTAATAAATGCCGCTTAAAGATCGAAAATTCTATCCTCTCTTTGAGAATTACTTCCGTTTCAGGCGTTTCCAGAGGTCGAATCCCGGAACGTCCGTCCGCTGGTGGATGTCGGCGCCCTGGCGTGAAAAGAAAGCCAGTAAATGCCTGCCGCCCTCCTTCCATATAATTTCTTCCGCCAAAACACGCATAATAAAGTTTCCCCGGCCATGTTCCTGCAATATATGATCCCGGCTGGTCGGATCGTAAAATGTCTCAAAGTCAAACCCGTTGCCTTCGTCAATCACCTCCAGCACCGCATCGTTGGCATAGCGCCGGCGGATGATGATCCTTTTGGACGGACTGGCCTGATTGCCGTGTTTCCAGGCGTTGGTCAGGGCTTCTTCAAGGACCATTTGCAATCGGGTGTCGGGGGCGGGAAACTTTTTTTCCTGCCATTCCTCTTTGATTTTCCGGTAGAGTTGCGTAACGCAAGATGAGAAGTCGTCGATGTCGCGGGGCTGAATGATGTCCTCAAACTCATGAAGATGATCCTCCAACTCCAAACCGAGTAATGTTATATCGTCATCAAAACCCTGAAAGTTTATTATTTTGTCATTTTTTTCCAGGCCGTTGATCCGGTTAAACAGCCTGGCAATGAGCAATGATACCGGAATATTTTGATTTTCTTGAATAATCGACAAAGTCATTTCTCTGAGATCATCGGCGTTAAAAACAGGTTCCCCCAGTCTCCGCGGAATATCCGTAAAACCGTCGGTATAAAAGATGAGTTTGTCGCCTTTTTGAAGCTGGATTTCTCCGGCTGTGAAATGGATGGTTCCCAGGATGCCTGCCGGGACGTTTCGGCCTTCTTGGTCCAAGGCGGGAAGGCAGGCGACTTCCTGTCCCCGGATCAAAAGAAACGGGGGGTGTCCGGCCGATACGTAGCGCATATTCAGATTCGCATGATCAAATTCGGTATTGATGGCCGTGAAGAAATTCTGCTCACCGAAAAACGGCAGGTCGCATATGGTTTTATTCAGATGCGTGATTCTTTCTTCAAGTGTTAAATCCGGTGTATTGACCAATAAAGCATTGTGGATCAGATCCGTAATAATGCTGCGCAGAATGCAGCTCACCTCGTGGCCGGACTGATCCTTCAGGCTGATGGCGGTTTTGTGAATGCCGGGATAGCGGTCCGAAAAATTTTTTATGAAGAAATGATCGCCGCCTTCGGCGTAGCAGGGCAGATAGAAGGCGGTGAAAAAAAGATCGGTGTGATCGTCAATAAACATGTGGCGGTTGGGGCGGGGATTGATCATGGCCAGAATATTTTTGGCAAGATCGATATTGACGTCCTGCTTTTG
Source organism: Smithellaceae bacterium (assembly GCA_963682105.1). Taxonomy (GTDB): domain Bacteria; phylum Desulfobacterota; class Syntrophia; order Syntrophales; family Smithellaceae; genus UBA8904. The sequence goes on along the minus strand of OY821638.1, from coordinate 1,905,513 downwards.
AAGCAGTTCTTTCAAGCCTTCATTGGCGGTGGTCAGTTGCTGTGTTCTATGCGCGACGCGGCTTTCGAGCTCATCGTGCGCCTTTTTCAGTTCTTCTTCCGCCTTTTTGCGTTTTGTAATATCAACCAGGGATGCAACGCCTTTGCGGGTGCCGGGGATGAGGTCGGCTGTCAGGAAAATGTTTTTTTGCCGGCCTTCCCGATCCTGAAGACGGTATTCATATTGCCTGACGGGTTCTTCATACGAAGGGAAACGGTTGCGTATTTCAGTTTTCAGGCGTGGAATATCTTCCGGAACGATAAACTCTTTCCAGAATTTTTTCCCTTCAATGTCTTCCTTAAGGAACCCTGTCAATTTTGTAAATTCTTTATTAACCAGTGAAATCATCCCGTTTTCTTCAAGGATCACCATGGCGGATCCCGTCGTTTCAAAAACGGTCCGGTATTTCGATGCCGTTTCCAGAAGCTCGCTTTCGGCGCGTTTGCGCACGATTTCAACGGCGGCCAGATTGCCGAACAAAAGCAGTGTCTCCAGGTCATCTTTGGAAAAGGATGTTTTCCGGCGGTTGGACACGAAAAGAACGCCCAGGCTCTTTTCCGCCGCGCAAATCGGCACGGCCATGGTGGATGCCAGTCCTTCTCCCCGGACAGCATCTTTATCGGCCGGTGAGATTTCGTCGTTGTTGAAGTAATCGTCGATAATGCTGCCCTCGCGTGTTTTTAAAATCAGACCGCCCGGCCCCCCGTCCAGAGGGATGCGCATTTTTTTAAACGCTTCCGTCCGGATGCCCGAGAGGGTATGCATGACGAGACATTTTGTGCCCTCGTCGATCAACGCGATATAGGCCGCGTCGGTTTCCATCAGGGCGCGGCTTTTTTCGACGATAAAATTCAGATTGTCATCCAGACTTTTTTCCGCGGACATGTTGAGCGCCAGGTCGTACAGCGCCCGAAATTTGCTGAGTTCGTTGTTGAGCTTGAGTTCAGTTTCTTTGATATGCGTCACATCGCGGATACACTCGATGGCGGCAATGACATTTCCCCTGGAGTCGTGAAGAACGGAAGCTGTTCCCGCCAGATGGATATTACCGGGATGCAGGTTCGGCGTTAAGGCTTCTCCAAAAAGAATGTCACCCATCCTCTTCATTTCCGAATACCGCTTTTCCATGTCGGGATTCGGATGCAGGGCATAATCAATGAGGATGGGTCTTCTTGCCCCGTAAAAAGGCAGGGCATACTCATAATTACCCCTGGAGATCATATCTTCTTTCTTTACGCCGGTCATGGTTTCGATCGCCTGGTTCCAGGCGATGACCCTGCCTTCCTGATCGATAACCAGCGTGGCATCGGGAAGAAATTCGATGATTTTTTCGAGTCTTTTCCGGGATTCATGAAGCTCTTCCTCCATAAGTTTGCGCTTGGTGATATCCCTGGATACGCCATGAAACCCTGCCAATTTCCCCTGCTCGTTGCGCAGGCCGCCGATCAGTGTCTCAAGCCAGCGGGTTGAGCCGTCCCTGTGATAATATTCCAGGACAATCGTCACATTTCTGTCGGGGTCGGCATGCCCCTCTTCTTCACAAGCAAGCTCTCGGGCCAGAATTTCAGCAGCGACAGCCAGGGATTCCGGTGTCATTTGTTCATCTGCGTTCATGGGGAGCTCTTCCTGACTGAATCCGAGGACCGCCTTAACAGAAGGTGTGATGTAGATTGTCCGCAGATTCATATCCGCAACCCATACGATATCGATCATCCTTTCGGTTATCAGTCTGTATTTTTTTTCGCTTTCCCGCAGATCGTTTTCAGCTTTATGACGTTCCGCATTAACCAGGGCTTGAGCTGCAAGAGCAGAGACCGTATTGGCAAAGGCTTCTTCATCACCCTGCCATTTCCGCTTCGGACCGGTATGCTCGAAGCAGACGACGCCCACGAGCCTGCCGGCCACATGGATTCCGGTGTCCAGCATCGATGTGATGCCCAGAGGAACCAGATAACTGTCGGTGAACTCGCGGGTATGGGGATTTCCTCTGGCATCGTCGGCGATGATTTTACGGATGGTGCTGATAGCATTGAAATAGTCGGGATAATCTTTTTGCTGCAGGGTCATTCCCTGGACGTGTGTTTTCTTAGATGCTTCGTACAGATCAGCACAACGAAGTTCATCTCCGTCTTCCGACAACAACCAGACGCTCAGCCGATCGGCGCCGACGGCTTCGGATGCCGCTTCGGTCAGCATGCCGAAAATCCGGTAGACATCGCCGGTGGCGATCGTTTCATCTGTTGCCAATCTCATAATGGCGGCATTCTGACGCCCGATGCGTTCCGCATTCCTGCGCGTCGTGTCCTCGGCGCGTTTGCGCACGATTTCAACGGCGGCCAGATTGCCGAATAAAAGCAGTGTTTCCAGATCATCCCTGGTGAAAGACGTTTTTCGCCGGTTTGATACATAAAGAACGCCCAGGCTTTTTTCCGCCGCGCAAATGGGCACGGCCATGGTTGATGCCAGTCCTTCTTCCCGGACCGCGTCTTTATCGGCCGGTGAGATTTTGTCGTTTTTAAAGTAATTGTCGATAATGCGGCCCTCGCGGGTCTTTAAAATTACACCGCCGAGTCCCCGGTCCAGGGGGATATGCATTTTTTTAAAGGCTTCCGTGCGGATGCCCGAGAGCGTATGCATGATGAGACATTGCTTTGTCTCGTCGATCAAGGCGATATAGGCCGCATCGGTTTCCATCAGGGCGCGGCTTTTTTCGACGATAAAATTCAGATTGTCATCCAGACTTATTTCCGCAGACATATTGAGGGCCAGATCATAGAGCGCTCGAAATTTATCCACCTCTTTGCCGAGTTTGGCGCCGATATGGTGAATGGTTGTGACATCGCGGATGCTTTCAATGGCGCCCAGAACTTCACCATGTGCATCATAATAAGGTTTGGCGATGCCCCACAGATAGACAGGCTGGCCGTCTTTGAGACGCGGCGTATAGGCTTCAGCGATAAACGTGTCTCCCTGCTGTCTGATGCCCGTATAGGCTTTATCTATACGGCTTTCGGGATTGAGCGCAAAATCGATCAGGATGGGATGACGCTTGCCGTAAAACGGCAGCGAGTATTCATAATTGCCTTTCCCCAGAATATCTTTTGCCCGAATGCCCGTGAGTTGTTCCATAGCCTGATTCCACACCAGCACGCACGAGTTTCGGTCGATGACGAAGGTTGGATCGGGAAGAAAATTGATCATCTCGGCGAGAAGATGTTCAGATTGATCTTTGGCGACTTCGGCTTCTTTTCTTTGCCGGCCTTCTTTTTGCAAGGCTTCATGGGCTCTGGTCAATTCCATGGTGCGCTGCCAGACATATTTTTCCAGCTCTCTGTTCACGGTTTCCAGCGCTTCTTCCGCCGCTTTTTTTTCCGTGATATCACGCAAAACACCGACCGTGCCGATCACCTTTCCATTTTCGCTCATAACGTTTTTGGCGCAATCTTCTATGACGCGCACCTGTCCGTCTTTGGTCAGCATCCGGATTTCGAACGACACTTCACTGCTGCCGGACATCAGCTTGCTGTGAATATCGATGGCCAACTGCCAGTCGTCCGGATGAACGAAATCCAGCATATTACGGCCGAGGATATCCTGCGGGTTGTAGCCGTACTGACCGACGCTTGTTGTGACATACGTGACGATGCCGTTGGGATCGTTTGTAAAAATGATGTCTTTGAGATTGTCGATGATGGTTTTGTATTTGGCTTCGCTGACGGCAAGAGATTCCCGCACCGATTCGGCATCGGAGACTTTCCGTTCCAGTTCCAGGATTCTTGCTTTGAGGACATCCATGTCATCCGGCAAGTGCGGTGAAGACTTGTTCTGATCAGTCATGGCATAACCAAAAAAGTTACTTCAAACCATTATTATTGAAAAAAGAGTATACCGGAGAAGACGTCGCGTGTGTTAAGTAAGATACTTTTGGAGTATAAAGAAATCAGTCAGAGCTGTCAATGACTTTGTCGGTTCTTTCCGAACTGCGGGCACAATTCGGACGAACCGGGTTCATAATGCCGGCAGGTTGCAGGTCTTGTCTCATGAATGGCGCAGCCGAACCGCTCTCCGTCGAAACAGAAAAACGGGCAGCCGTGCAGCGTCGCGCCGGAGTCCGCCGACACCAGATGATCGCCCTCCCAGGTTCCGTGTTCACACCTGAGCATGCGCAAAATGTCCTGCCGGTTTTCTTTTTTCCAGCGTTTTAAATCTTCATTCGTCACGTAGGCCGCAAAATCCGCCAGACAGCAGCGTCCGCAGCGCCTGCATTCGATCGTTTGCTGATGTTCCATGTGTCATTCCATGATCATTGAAATCGCTTTCTCCAGCGCCGGATTGAATTTTTCCGGCTGATTCATCATCAGGAAATGATCCGCTTTGGCGATGACAATGGCGTCGAACGAAAACATATGCCGCCGGTTGGCTTCGTAGTTGACGGGCCAGAGATCGCCGTTGACGCAGACGACCGGAACGCGGATTTTTTCAAAGGCTCTTGCCGCATCGCCCGTGATGTATTGTGTCATCATTTCGTTCATGGCGCTCATGGCGACAGCCGGCGGCGCCGCTGACATGTCGGTGAGAATCCAGTCTCGAAGCTTCGGATCGGAATCCGGCCTGAGCATATCGCTGACAAACTTTCGGCTTGCGGTTCGGAAATCCTTCTTCAGCGGAGCGGCCATTTTTTTGAGTGCCTGACGTGTCATGGGGTATTCGATATTTACCAGCGTATCGACGCCGATAAGGCCGATGACGCGATCCGGCAAAAGCCAGGCCGCCTTGGCAATTACTGAGCCGCCCATGGAATGGCCGATCAGGATCACGCGTTTGCCGCCCGCGGCTTCGGTGACGGCTTTAACGTCTTCTCCGAAGGCATTCATGGTGTAGCGTTTGCGTGCTATTCCGGAGTGACCGTGACCGGCAAGATCCAAAACGATCACACGGTGCTTTTGGGAGAAATACGGTATCTGGGCCCGCCAGTAGCGGGCGTCGCAGCTCCAGCCGTGCACGAAAACAAGCGTCGGCTCTCCTTCGCCATAGACCTCATAGGCAATCGGCGTGCCGTCCTTGGACAGGGCGAACCGGGGCCACTCGGTTTGCGCCTGGAGTGCGTCCGCGGCCATTGCCAGAAACAGAAGGCCGACGGCAAAGGCCGTCAGATTTTTTATTAGTCTTTTGCCGGCGGGACGACTGATGATTTCTACTTTGTGTGTTTTAACTATCATGAGGAGATCCTTTCTTTATTCTGCGGTTTTTTTCGCAGGGGTTACTTTCCGCCCTGGCGTTTCCGCCAGTTTTCATCCGCTTTTTTGATGTTACCGGGAATGTCCCGGCTCCATTTCTCATACGCCGCCGGACTGCAATTGAGGTAGAGCTTCTCTTCTACAATTTTCCAGACCTCGGGGTCCGTTCGGGCCTTGCGCGCCTCCGTCAGAGCCCAGGCGCAATAGCCGTCGTACTGTGGTGCGTACTTCTGCGGTGCTGCCGCAAAGAGATCCCGGTTTTCTTTAGATGAAAAATGCCACGTTATATTGCGCCATTGATACGTAAAAGACGGACTGCCTTTGAGCGCCTTGCCGTCCCTGAAATAGGCAACCGTGTCATAACCGGAAATAGCCGGCGCCTCCGGCCTGGCCATTCCGGCGGCCGTGCCGCCGATGCCGGTTGCGGCCGGCAATGCCAATGAGCAACTGATGAGAATTCTTTTCATGCTTTTCTGTAATTGCATATCTCTCAACCTCCGTCCTGGTTGTCCGCCGATTATCGTCAGACGACATAAATATGGCGCTTTTAATCCTTTATATCAATATCATTTTCCGCGCACCACTCCCGGAGGGCCGCTTTCTGCCGATCCTCTTCATATTGATACCATTTCTGAAGAGAACCTTTTCTCTCCAAAAGGTCCTTGTATCGTGAATAGGCGCCTTTCTTGCGAAACATTGAAAAGACCCGATCCAATTCTTCCGGCAGATACTCCGCTGTGAATTGAAAGACAAGATCCCTGCCCAGGTCAAGTTCGTTTTTATGAGGGATGGCGACATATTTATCCGGTTCGTCCAGGTCTTCGGGAAGCTCATCGGAATCACCAATTTCCGACGTGTAGAACGTTTGCCCGGTTTCTTTGCACAGATAGGCATTGTGAATGTATTGCTGCTCCATGCTGACAAACATGAATGCATCTACAATGACTTCAAATGAGATGGCCATAATCCATTTCTCCCGGATGATTTCTTGAAATTATTTTTACCGTTTTGTGATTCGCCCTGCAATGCTTTTTTGCTGATTAAAGCTTGCAGCATGAACCGGAATATTCTGATTGAGTATCAACGGTGGCGGTGGCGTCTGATACCACAAAGGTTTCAAAATCAAGATTGCCCGCCATCCGGGCCGTGGCCTCGACCGAAGCCGTTAACGTGGATAATCAGAAAACGGAAGATTTAACGTCCGATCAGTTGCAGCAGCTTCTTGTAACCATAGACAATTCTACGGACGTTGAGGCGAAAGCCATTATGCGTCTTGCTCTATTTTTACCGGCATGCGGCGCGGCGAAATGTTCAAATTAAAGTGGTTTGATGCCGATTTTCAGCGGGGCTTTATCCATATCCGGCCAAAACCAAGATTGATGCTTACCGGCCGATTGACGCGCATCTGCTCAACAGCTTCGGGAATATTTCCGCATTGCATGACCTATTCCAGCAATGCACTGGAAGGTAATTCTCTGACGGAAACGGAAACGGAAACGAAGATCGTTCTGGAAGACGGCATCACCACTGGCGGCAAGCCGGTCAAAGATCATCCGGAAGTTTTGGGGCATTGGGAAGCGCGGGCATGTGTTCCGGCTCTCCAACAAGAGAAAAATCCATGGTAGGGTGCTCGACGCAGGTGACGTTTGCATTTCAGCGCCGCCTCTGCCTTGAAGAGGCTTTCCTCCAGCAAGATGTGCTTTGCCGGCACTTTCACTTCTTCGCTTCATGGAATATCTATACTTCGAGCCAACGCTCGTGCGTTGTATCGACGGATTGGGATCTTTCTTTTCAAACGATAGTCACATCTTCCTGTTCCATATATTAGAACTGAATATTAAAATGCAGAACATTTTGCTTGACCCTACTTTTCTATAGGGTAAAAGAAATTATCAACATATGGAACAATCTTTCATGGAGGTTCTTTTACCATGAAGCAGACACCATCAATATCGAAGACTCCATTAAGTCCCGTAAATAAATACCGGGTGACATCGCTTGACAAGGCCCTTTTAATTCTGGAACTGGTGATTGACCATGGCCGGGACCTTTCCATTACGGAGATCAGCCAGAAACTCGGTATGATGAAGGGGACGGTTCATCGGGTCCTGAGCACCCTCGTTGCAAGAAAATTCATCCAACAGAACAGCAAAACGAAAATGTACGGTCTGGGTGTGCGGACCCTGGAAATCGGAATGGACTCGAAAAGAGAAAAATTCCTGCGCATGGCCATGGCCCCCTTTCTGATGAAGCTCCATGAGACTTGCGGCGAAACGGTGAACGCATCTGTCTGGGAGTATAATGGCATTCGCTACATCTACCGGCTGGAGTCCGAAGAGATGCTCCGAATCTCAACACCGGCTGGCGCGCGGTTTCCCGGCTACTGCGCCGCGACCGGCAAAATACTGCTTTCCTACTTCAGCAATGAAGACATCCGGCAGATCTATAGCCTGAATAAATCTTTGAAAAAATACACGAACAATACGATTGCTACTGTAGACGAATTGATTCGGGAAATCGAGAAAGTCAGGGCCAGGAAGGTGGCCATTGATGATGAAGAAGCCCTGGTAGGGGTTTACTGTGTTGCTGCACCCATATTGAACTCAAAGGGAGAGTGTGTGGCGGCCATCAGCATTTCAGCTCCGAAAAATCGGGTGATCGCAAAGACAAAAGATACGTTTGCAAAGCTCGTTACAGAAACGGCGGCAAAAATCTCAAGCACATTGAGTGAGCCATAAACTTTGGGGGCGCCATTTAAACTCTGAGGAATACGAATATGGTGGGTATTCGGTTTCATGGAAGAGGGGGACAGGGAGCCGTCGTAGCTTCAAAAATATTAGCTCATGCGTATTTCAAACAAGGGCTTTACGTTCAGGCTTTTCCGTCCTTCGGTATGGAACGCAAAGGGGCGGCCGTATCCGCGTTTGTCAGGCTGGATAGCGGTCCCATTGTGGAGCGTGGAGACATCAGGAACCCTGATGTCGTGATCGTGCTGGATTCTTCACTGCTGAATAAAGTGGATGTCACGCAAGGCGCAAGGCCGAATGCACTGATCCTGCTTAATTGCAGGGAAAATGAGAAACAGAACCCCATCAGGGGATCCTTTCAGGTGTCTGGTGTCAACGCCGTGAAAATTGCGCTTCAATACGGGTTAGGTTCAAAAATTGCCCCGAACATCAACACCGTTATTCTCGGCGCCTATGCCCGGCTGTCCGGCGACCTTGCGCTTTCCAATCTGCTGGCGGCCATTGAGAAAGGGGTACCGGTCAAGCCTGAACAGAACATGGCTGCAGCCGAAGCGGCGTATCGGGCCGTATTCAGGATATCAGGAGATGTCGATGCATCCTAAAAAAACATTTGAAAGTCTATCGGAACTTCCAACAATGCCGTCGACGATCGGCACCATGGCCTGGAACCAGACCGGCGAGTGGCGTTATTTAACGCCACAGGTCGCTAATAAACAAGCGCCTTGCAGCAGCGCCTGCCCTGCCGGAGAAGATACGGCGCGTATCGAGATGCTCAATGCCCGGGGACTTTTTAAGGAAGCCTGGGAATTGATCCTGCAGGAAAACCCTTTTCCCGGCGTCTGCGGCCGGGTCTGTTTCCACCCCTGTGAAAGAGTATGCAACCGCAGCGAATTCGACCACCCCATCGCTATCCACACACTTGAACGGTTTGTGGCCGATACGGCCGGGCGCAGCCATCTGAAGCCAAACCTGGAGAGGCTTTGCGCCCGTCCGGAAAGAATTGCCATCGTGGGAGCGGGGCCTTCAGGGCTTGCCGCCGCATGGTTTGCGGCCCGGCTTGGATACGCGTGTGATGTTTTCGAATCCTCGGCGGAAGCGGGCGGTATCCTTCGCTGGGGAATTCCGCTTTATCGGCTTCCGATTTCCGTCCTGCAGCGCGAAGTCGCTCAAATCGAGGCGTTCGGACCTCTCCTCCACACGAGAAGGGCGATCAACGCAAAGGGACTGAACGACCTTCTCAAATCTCACCAGGCCGTTTATATTGCCTGTGGTCACAGTAAAACGACGTCACTGCGCATTCCCGGAGAGACGCATCCCGCCGTCCTGGACGGTCTGTCGTTCCTGGCAAATCTCCGGAATGGCGAACAACCCGCTGTCCCGGGGCTCTCCGCCGTCATTGGGGGAGGAAACACAGCCGTCGACGTTGCCCGGAGCCTTGTTCGCCTTGGAGGGAAAGCCCTTATCCTGTATCGGCGGCGCCGTGAGGACATGCCCGCGTTCGGAGACGAAGTTCTGACAGCGCTTGATGAAGGTGTCGATCTGATGGAACTTGTTACCCCCGCGTCCATAGAGTCCGCACCCGGGGGGTGCCGAATTGTCCTTCGAAGAATGCGTGTAAAGGGTAGCGAAGGAGGGCGTGCGCGTGTAGAACCGCACGATGCTCTCACCTGCGAGGTTGAAGTCAAACGAATCTTCACGGCCGTCGGTGCCCAAGCCGCGGATCCATGGATCGAACCTCCTCACTCAGGCGCGGGCTTATTGAGTCTCGGGAGCTGTTCCCTTGTTCAAAAAAACGGGGCGCCGCCTCTGATCTACGGCGGCGACGTATATAACGATGTAAAAAGCGTCGTCCATGCCATCGCTTCAGGGAAGCAGGCTGCTTTGTCGCTGGACATATTGTTTCGGGAGGGGGCCGAAGCCGTCCTTCCGAGACTTGAAGCCTGTAGAGTCGGGGACGGCGAATCATTTTCCATGGAAGCATACATGGGCGGCCCCCGCAAACAGCGAAGCCGTCGCGTAGTCCGGTATGAAGAGATCAATACGAATTATTTCCATTACAGCGACCGGTTGGTACAGCCTAGGCTTGCGCTCGACGAACGGATGCGGAATTTTAATGAAATCGAGCTGCCGGTCCCGGATGATCTCGCGATGCAGGAGGCTAAGCGATGTTTCAACTGCGGAGTATGTGATCAATGCGATAATTGTTATTCCCTCTGTCCCGACTTTTCTGTCATCCGCGACCGGGTGAGCGGTTCCAGAAACATTAACTACGATTACTGCAAGGGATGCGGCATCTGCGACCATGAATGTCCCCGCGGGATTATCACAATGGAGGAAATGGGCTCATGAAAGAAGTCATGATGGGCACGGAAGCCGCTGCTGCGGCCGCAAGACTGGCCCGGGTTCAGGTGATCGCGGCGTATCCGATTACTCCTCAGTCTTTTATTGTTGAGAGTCTGTCCGATATGGTCGGTCGGGGAGAGCTGAAAGCCAGGTTCATGTCCATGGAGTCGGAACACTCGTCCATGGCTGCTTGCGTCGGCGCTTCCATGACTGGTGCAAGGGCGTTTATAGCCAGTTCCTCGCAGGGCCTGGTTTATATGCATGAGATGCTCCATTATGCCGCCGGAGCGCGGGTTCCGATTGTAATGGTCAACTGCAACCGTGCTCTGGCACCACCCTGGAACTTATATTGCGACCACACCGATTCGCTGGCCCAGCGCGACACGGGCTGGATTCAGTATTATTGCGCCGACGCCCAGGACGTGCTTGATGCCATCCTGATGGCCTACCGTGTTGCCGAAAAGGCTCTTTTGCCGGTCATGATCAATATGGACGCATTCTATCTGACTCATACGTCCGAAGTTCTGGAGGTCCCTGATCAAAAAACGGTGGATGGATTTCTTCCTCCTTACCAGCCGTTGAGCAAACTGGATGTGAATCATCCCAGAACCTTCGGTAATGTGTGCGGATCAGACCTTTATACGTCGATTAAATACAAAAGACATCGTGACACCCTTGCGATGGAAAGCCTCTGGAACCAGACCGCGATTGAATTCTGCGGTCATTTTAACCGTTCACATTCATCCATAGAGACGTACCGGACGGAAGATGCCGATGTGTGTATCATTGCTATCGGCAGTGCCGCCGGCGCCATGCGGATGACGGTCGACCGGTTACGGGGAGAAGGGCTAAAAGCCGGCAGTCTGCGGATTGCGCTGATCCGGCCGTTTCCCCGTGAAACGGTTAAAAACGCAATAGCCGGCGCCGGACATTTGATTGTAATCGACCGGGATGTCTCTTTCGGCGCCGAGGGAATTGTGGCCCAGGAGGTGAAAGCGGCGCTGTTCGACTGCTCCAGGGAAATAAAGTTGACGGGCTTTGTTGCGGGCGTCGGCGGAAACGATCTCTCCGCGGAGGCCATGACCCCTCTGGTGAGACAGGCGCTTGGTGGAGAAGGCAGTGCAGCCAAAGCGGGAACGACATTCTGGACGGAGGTGCTGCCATGAACGAATGCGGAAAGGAAACTCGGGATCTTTTCACCCCCGGTCATTACGGCTGCCCCGGATGCGGCGCCACCCTGGCCATGCGGCAGACCCTGTCGGTTCTCGGTGGGGACACGATTGTGGTGATGCCGGCCGGATGCTGGTCCACTTTGATTGGTATTTACCCTTACTCATGTCTGACCGTGCCGGTGATTTCAGTTGCTTTTGCAACCACTGCAGCCACCGCCGCCGGTGTCAAGACCGGATTGGATATACAGGGTAATGACCATACAACCGTCCTCGCCTGGGCGGGTGACGGCGGTACCTTCGATATCGGTTTGCAGGCCCTTTCCGGTGCGGTGGAACGAAACGATGGCATCCTCTTTATCTGCTATGACAACGAAGCTTATATGAACACGGGGATACAACGCTCCTCGGCCACACCTGCCGGTGGGTGGACCACCACCACGCCCGATTCAGCCTTAAAAGTTCAGAAGAAAAAAAACATTGTAGAAATTATGGCGGCGCACCGCATCCCGTACGCCGCCACTGCATGCGTCGGCATGCCGGAGGATCTCAAAGACAAACTTACCAAAGCCAAAGATATTAAGGGCTCACGCTTTATACATTTGTTTGCTTCCTGCCCGACCGGCTGGCGACATGCCCCCGAGCTGTCCGTTGAGGTTGCTCGCGAGGCCGTTAAGAGTCGCGTCTTTCCGCTTTATGAAGTGTTCGACGGGGATGCCTGGCAGTTGAGTCCTATGCCGGACAAGACAAATGTCGACAACTATTTAAACTGTCAGGGCCGGTTCAAAAAGATGTCAGCCGGCGACCATCAGCACTTTCAGGAACAGGTGGACAAGGATTGGCTGCGTTTGACCGAAAGATGCCGGGCACAGAAAGCGGCGGTATGACCCGGGGCAGGCAGGATGAAAAGAAATATTTTGCCGTGAATCACAGCCCGGTAATTGAAAGGAAAGCTCAAGAGAACTCAAACGGGAAGTAAATATTTGGGGCAAGCGGATTAAAAATGTGGCGGACGATCCGATTATCCGGTCTTCCATGAATGCCGTGGTCACAATGTGCGAACTGGCTATGACCGGAGACGATGATCTCTTTCCTGGAAAAAATCGGGAATCAATAGCGAAGATTGAAATCGGTTCGATCCAGATGGTGGTTTAATCAAACTCTACATCCAACAGCAAGGGAGGAAGAAGGTATGATAAACATGAAGCGAATCTTTTGGGTTACTTTTTTATCCGTCATGGTTGTGGCAATTTTCGGCAGCAGCATTGTCACCGCGGCTGAAGAAATCCGTATCGGGTTTACCCCTCCTATCACCGGCGTACACGCGGCAGGTGGTTCTCTGCAGATCAAGGCAATCAAGCTGGCCTTAAAAGAGATCAATGCCGCAGGCGGAGTGAACGGAAAGATGATCGATCTCCGGATAATCGATAGCCAGTCCTCAAACCCGGGTGCACTCGCGGCGCTGCAGAAGGCCGTGGATCAGGAAAAGGTGGTGGCCCTGGTTGGCTGCCTTTACAGCACTCAGGTTCTTGCCACGTCGGATGCCATCAAGAACTACGGTATTCCCACTATTATCGGGGCCACCAATGTCAACATTACCCGGCAAGGAAACCCCTGGCTTTTCCGCGTGCGGCCTGATGACTCAATCGCCGCCGGCGCCATGGTAAAATACATCAAAGAAAATACCAGATTGACAAAGATCGGACTCTTGCATGATGCGGACGCCATGGGCACGGGCGGCGCCGACCTGGTGGAAAAAGGCGCCAAGGCGGCGGGCCTGGTCGTGGTGAGACGGGAGAAGACAACAACTGCGGCAAAGGACTTTACTGCTGAGCTCCTGGCGATGAAGAATGCGGGAGCGCAGGTTCTTGTTTTTTACGGCCACCAGGAAGCCACCGCTTTGCTGCAGCGCCAGGTTCGTCAGCTTGGCTCTCCCTTCAAATTTCTCGGTTCGCCAAGTGCCGCGTCGAAAGACAGCTTGAACCTTGCCAAGGAGGCTGCCGAAGGGATCTGGGCCGTAGTCGATTTCGTGCCGGGACAGAGCGCGGAAAACAGGCGCTACGCCGAAGCCTACAAGAAGGAATACAACGAAGAATACGACACCCTCAATGTGTGGACCTATGACGCTCTGAAGATCCTGGTCAATGCCATCAAGATCGCGGGGGAAGATCGTGGCAAAATCCGGGAAGCCATCCTGGCTACAAAAGGATATAAGGGAGTCCAAGGTACTTTTTCCTTTACGCCAAACGGCGACGGTCTGAGCGAGGTAAGCATTGTCCAGATCGAGAAGAGCAAGCCGAAACTCCTGAAGATCGTTAACCTGGGTACAAAATAGCGTCTCCTGACGAATGAATCAACAAGGCGGGCGTCCGGTTCCACCAGACTGCAAACCGGGACCGGGCGCAACGAGGAGGAAGTCTGAATGGATTTGAATACAAACCTTCAAATGGTGGCTGCAGGACTGGCCATGGGTTCAATTTACGCTCTTGTGGCCTTGGGGTTTGTCCTGATTTTTAATGCGGTCAACGTTGTTAATTTTGCACAGGGGGAATTCGCTATGATTCCAGCCTTTGTGGCTGTGTGGCTGATGAACAGCCTGAAAATCCCCCTGGCCCTGACTTGCGTGATCACCGTCCTTTTTATGGGCGTCTTCGGCATCATCTTCCAGCGCATTGCATACTACCCCCTGCGCAACCGCAGCTTTCTGCCGGTTATCATCAGCACCATCGGCGTGGGCATTTTTCTCAAGAACGCGGCGCAGCTCATCTTCGGCGCCGAACCCTTGTCCATGCCGCGGCCGACCACCGCGACTGCGTTGAATATCCATGGAGTCTTTGTAGACCCCCAGTTCATCGTCATCATACTGTGCACTCTGGCTCTGCTTGGCTTCCAGTACTTCTTCTTCGAAAAGACCATCCTTGGCAAAAAGATGCTGGCGACTGCACAGGATAAGGATATGGCGCGCCTCCTGGGCATCAAGGTGACGACGATGATCGCCATTACTTTTGCCTACAGTTCGATTCTGGGGGCGGCGGCCGGAATCCTGGTCGGGCCCATTTTCTTCGTCACAAAGGACATGGGAGCTATGATCGGACTCAAGGCGTTCTGCTCGGCCATTGTGGGGGGATTCGGGAGCATCCCCGGTGCGATCCTGGGTGGAATCTTTCTGGGCGTGATTGAGGTATTTGCCTCGTATTACATCTCCAGTGCCTATCGCGACGCCTTCGCCTTTATCATTCTGATCGTTGTTCTCCTTCTGCGTCCGCAGGGGTTCTTCGGCGAGAAGATCGCCGAGAAGGCATAGGGGGTGCGCCGGTGAACATACGTATAAAGAACCTGCTCATTCCTGCCCTTCTGGTTGTCGTTGTTATGCTCCTTCCCAGGTTCGTAATGAGCAGCTACTGGCTGAACCTGATCAATCTGTCCATCAGTTTTTCGATTGCCTGTCTGGGACTGAACATCGTCCTTGGATACACCGGACAACTGTCGCTGGCCCAGGCGGCCTTTTGGGGAGTGGGGGCCTACACCTCCGCCATCCTCACTACCCACTTGGGTTTGCCCGTGTGGCTGGGGATGTTTGCTGCGTTCTTTGTGGCGGCCCTCTGCGGAGTACTGCTGGGCATTCCCACGCTAAAGCTGTCGGGTCATTACCTGGCGATGGCGACGATCGGGTTCGGGATCATCCTCCAGCTCATCCTGGTCAACGAAATCTGGCTCACCAACGGCTCCGATGGGATCACCAAGATTCCTTCACCCTGGATCGGTTCCTTTGAGTTGAAAGACCCGGGCACGTTCTTCTACGTGGCGGCGATTTCTCTGATTCTTCTGACCTGGGGCGCCATTCACCTCAAAGACTCCCGCGTGGGCCGCGCCTTCATGGCCATCCGGGAGAATGAAATGGCGGCTGGAACCACGGGGGTGGACACGACCTACTATAAGATCATGGCCTTCGCGCTGTCGGCCGGCTACGCAGGCTTCGGGGGCTGGCTGTTCGCCCACAGTTGCTCACACTATATCAGCCCGGACACCTTTTCCTTCGAACAGTCGGTGATCATGCTGGTGATGACGGTGCTGGGCGGGAGTGGCTCGGTCATCGGCGCCATCATGGGCGCTACACTACTGACGATGTTGCCAGAGGTCCTGCGGTTTTTGAAGGACTCCTATATGATGTTCTACGCAGCCGGCATTGTGGCCATCATGATCTTCATGCCCAGCGGCATCGCCGGCCTGGTGAAGAACTTGCCTGTCAGCCTGCGGTCGCGGACCTGGTGGAATGCCGATTCAACGGCGGCCCTGCAGGTTGCAGCAAGCACACCTCCGTTGAAAAATGCCGAGGCAGGCCTCCGTTCTTTCAAAATTGCAGACTGTTCAGGATCGGGCGAGGTGCTG
The DNA here is from genome assembly GCA_963682105.1 of Smithellaceae bacterium. Lineage (GTDB taxonomy): Bacteria > Desulfobacterota > Syntrophia > Syntrophales > Smithellaceae > UBA8904. The sequence goes on along the minus strand of OY821638.1, from coordinate 1,889,589 downwards.
CTCACCGTCAAGGGATTGGCCAAGCACTTTGGCGGTCTGAAAGCGGTGGACGGGGTGGACATGGAAGTCCGGCGGGGCGAAATTCAGGCACTCATCGGACCGAACGGTTCCGGAAAGACGACGATCCTCAACATGCTCAGCGGCCTCTATATTCCCACGGCTGGGGAGATCAGCCTGGGCGGTGCAGCCATTGCCGGGAAAAAGTCGCATATCATCACATCCCTGGGCATGGCCAGGACCTTCCAGAACATCCGCCTTTTCGGAGAGCTCACAGTGCTGGAAAACGTGCTCATCGGCCGGCATTGCCACTCTCAGGCAGGACTTTTTACCAGCATTTTGCATCTGCCCTCCCAAAGGGCCGAGGAGGCCGGAATACGGGCGAAGGCGCTCACGATACTGGAATTCGTTGGCCTTAAAGGCAAGGAGTTTGCCCAGGCCAACAGCTTGCCGTATGGCCAGCAGCGATTGCTTGAATTGGCGCGAGCTCTGGCCTCCGAACCCCAACTCCTGCTTTTGGACGAGCCGGCAGCCGGGTTGAATGCCGCCGAGACTGAGGTGCTGGTGGACCTCCTGTTTCAGATCTGCACCCGGGGCATTACAATCCTGCTCGTCGAGCATGACATGAATCTGGTCATGAACGTCTCCGATCACATCACTGTTCTGAACTTCGGCCGGAAGATCGCCGAGGGGTCCGCCGAGGAGATCGAGAAGAACCAGGAAGTGATCGATGCCTATCTGGGAACGGAGGTGGGAAATGCTTAAAGTTCAAGGAATCGAAACCTGGTACGGGGCCATTCAGGCCTTGAAAGGGATCTCCCTGGACGTAAAGCAGGGGGAGATTGTCGCCCTGCTCGGCGCCAACGGTGCAGGCAAGAGCACCACCATCATGACCATTACGGGCATGATGAAGCCGGCCAAGGGGAGGATCGAGTTCTTCGGTCAGGACATCACAGGGATGGAAGCGGAGGATATTGCGAAGGCGGGAATCGCCTGTGTGCCTGAGGGGCGGCGTATCTTCCAAGGGCTTACTGTCATGGACAACCTGATGCTGGGCGCGGCGTCCAGGAAGCGAGTATCCAAGGAAAAGAGGCAAAAAGACATAGACCGCGTCTTCGGCATCTTTCCGCAGCTTGAGGAATTCAAGGGGCGTCTGGGCTGGCAGTTATCCGGCGGCCAGCTTCAGATGCTGGCAATTGGACGCGGTCTGATGGCCAACTCAAAGATCCTGCTTCTGGATGAGCCCTCTCTGGGGCTGGCGCCGGTCGTCGTGCAGGAGGTATTCAGGGTCATCAAGGAGATCAACAAGGCGGGGACGACCATCCTGCTGGTGGAGCAGAACGCCCGGATGGCACTTTTAATCGCAAACCGGGGGTTTGTGCTGGAGACGGGAAGGGTGATGCTGGCCGATACGGCCGCCAATCTGCTGGCAAACGAAGAGATGAAGGCGCATTACCTGGGCAGCCATGCCCATATCAAGGAGGCCCGTCAGCGCCGTCAGAGCGAGCGTGAACGGCCTCTGAATGTTTGAATGTATCTGTGTCAACAGGTGCTTCCGGAGCGACGGGATTTCAAATTTACAGTCGTTCTTAGTTGTGATGGTTTCGTACGGTTAAACTAAAAAAAATATGGAAATATACTGACACCCGATGGTCTTTGAGATAAACGTGGAAATAATAGAGCAAAAAAACTAAAAGCGAAAGGAGAAATAAATCATGAAAAAAGTATTGAGGGCGGTTATCTTTTTATCGGTGATTGCCATTGGCGCACCATTGTTGTTTGCTGGAATTTCGTTTGCCGCTGAATCGGGTAAAATCGTCCAGAGCGGAGCGATTCTGACGGTAGCCGAATCCAAGAGGCTGATCGCCAAGGCTGTGGTACAGATGCCGATCGTCAAGAATGCCCTTGCAAACGGCATGGTCATTGTCATCAAAGGAACGACCAATGCCTACGTGGCGGAGGAGATTGCCGGAGTAAAAACCAACCATGCGGCATTCGTAACGGGAAGAATTGAACCAGAAAAGGGAAACAAAAATCTTCCGAAGACGAAACCCGTCAACCACCTGATTCTGGAGAAAGGCAAGATTGTCGATATTTCTCTTGAGGATGCCGCAAAGAAACTGAAAGCGGGCGACGTTGTCATTAAGGGGGCCAATGCCCTGGATTACAAAAACAAGCTGGCCGCGGTCAATATTCTCCATCCCGAAGGCGGAACGACGGGAATCACGATGCCCATCATCGTGGCCCGTAAGGCACACTTGATCATTCCGGTCGGGTTGGAAAAGCTGGTGGCAACGGATATCGTGGATTTGACCCTGAAGATGCGCGATCCGATGGAGACGCTGTCTTCCCCTCCCGGCAGTTCCAAGGCACTGTTTCCCGGACACAATATTCCTTCCATGTGGATCCTCACCGGCGACATCGTGACGGAACTGGAAGCCATTAAAATTTTGACGGGTGCGACCGCCTTCCAGGCCAGCGCCGGCGGCATCAGCGGGGCCGAAGGCGGAGTGTGGCTGGTTTTCAGAGGCACCCGTGACCAGGTCAAAAAAGCCCAGGAGCTGACAAAATCCATTCAGGGGGAACCGCCTTACTCTGAATAGAGAATGATTGGTGAACTGACCAGCCCCCCCGTGATCCGGATTTTAGGGGGCTGGTCTGCGGAGAGGATTACTTAGCCCAATGAAACGAATCGCAAAAAGCCAGCCATAGCGAAAAAGGAAATGCCGGCCGCGGTTAATTTCGACAACTTCACCCGGTATGCCAATGAATGCCGATGCGCCGAGAGCGGCCTTCATTTATCTCAGTGCGAGGTTAATGAATCGGCATCCTGAAAACAAAAAAGAGGTCATGATGAAAATAATGAGTTACGCATCTGTTACACCGACAAAGTTTGAAAACGACCAGGCCAAGGGTGTTTCAGGCAGAGTCGTAATCGGCAAGGCGGACGGCGCAGACCATTTCTGTATGCGAATGTTCGAGGTTGCCCCCGGAGGGTATTCGGCGAAGCATACCCACGCCTGGGAACATGAAATATTCATTCATTCCGGTGAGGGTGAAATGTATGGCAACGGAAAATGGAATTCAGTAAAGCCGGGAACAGTCCTGTTTGTCCCACCGAATGAAGAACATCAGATCCGTAATGCAGGCAAAGAGCTTTTGATTTATGCCTGTTTGATACCAGCGGATGCCCCTGAATTATAATAGACATTTCTCTAATAAACCGTGCCTCGGTGTTTCTGTTGCGACATGCAACAAGTTCATCGCCTATCAACATGTTAAGGATGAATTCGAAGAATCCCTGAAACTTCTACGGGAAATGCACGCCCACGCCCCGACCTGTCAACGGGAAACGGTTGCCATTTCCAAACTGATTGTGGGCACCAATTGCGCGGGATAGGATGGTTTTTCCGGTCTGACCGCAAATCAGTTGGCGGGAGTGGCCTTACCCCGATATATCTACCAGGTGCAAATTGCGTCCTTGCTCATGCTGAGGGGGTTACAGACAAAAGCCGTCTCAAAGGCCGTCTACAGTAAAATGCGGTTGAAAGTCACCGAGCATTGATGGCTTGTAGTCTTCTCTTTATTTGGATGCAAAATTTTGAAAATTCAAATTAGTTGATTTTTCGATGTATTAGCTCCATTGACATATATGGTTCCGTGATTTATGATTTGATCATGAAAAAAGGGAATTTCTGAATTTGCAGTTCTTTAATAAAGTAACCTTCTTTGGCATGTGATTTCATTTTATAACTTTTCCATATCATTTATTTAAAGATACTTTTTAATTTCCGAAGATCACACTGCATTTGATTATATTCAGGCAGACTGATCAATGAAAATGATTGCCGTTACTTTCTTTTTGAATATTTTGAAATAATTCTAAGTGTCTCATGACGTACCTGTATCTTTGTTGATTAAGGCATCACACTTGAAGGTTGTACGGAGGATCAAATCAAGTGCCAAATATGTTGTCTAAGTTCAAGAAAAGAAAACACAGGAACTGCAAAAAAATAGAGATGGATGAACTGAACTATCGATATTGATCAGACGAAATCTCCTCTACGACGCAAAAGGTGATTTATACAGATGAAACCGACGATCTTTGAGCGCATTATGATTGGCTATCTTGTGTTATTTATTCCGATGGTAGGTGTAAGCGCATATACATTTTCACAGTTTGCCCTTTTTCGCGGGGTTACCGACGATATCCTGCAGATTGACAATCGCATGATAGACCTTGTGCAAAAGATTTCTGATTCCATTCTCACGCAAACGGGCTTTGAGAGGAAGTACATCATTACAAAAGATCAGGAATTCATTCATCAGTTTTCGGTTGTCGAAGCGGATGTTCATGCCCAAATCGATCAGGCCATATCCATTGCCCGTAACACCCGGCAAAAGGAGATGCTGATCCGGATACGGGATTGGTATGCTCACTACAAGTCCATCTTCAAAGAAGAAGCTGTATTTGTAGAGAATAATCAACCGTACTTTCAAGACAGCTATAAAGAAGAAAAGGAAAAAACAGTAAACGGGATTTTACTGGAGCTGAAATCGCTGAAGCTTTACATCGAACGGGATACGTATGATAAAGTTAAGCGCCTTGGAGAATCCGTCTCCAGAGCCAATCAGATTGCCATCGTCATGGCGGTGGGTTTTATCCTTTTGGGAATCGCTGCAACCATTTTCACAACCCGAAGTATCACCATCCCTCTATCCTTCATGAGAAAGAAAACAAAGCAGATTGCCGGGGGGGATTTTGAGTGCGGTCTCGATCTTTCATCGCCTCCGGAGATCGGTGAACTGGCGCAGGATTTCAATCTGATGTGCAGCAGATTGAAGGCGATGGACAAGATGAAATCCGATTTTTTCTCGTTGATGGCTCATGAGTTGCGAACGCCGCTCGCTTCTATCAGGGAAGGAACCAATATTTTACTATATCATCAAGGGGGAGGTATTGAAGAAAAACAAAATGAAATTCTTCGCATCATTGCCGAGGAAAGCAACCGCCTGACCGACCTGGTCAATTCCCTTTTGGATCTGTCCAAAATGGAGGCGGGGATGATGGCTCTGTCTCTTGAAAAAACCGATATCGGCTACCTTATTCATCAATCCGTATCCGGGATGCAACCGCTGGCGATGACGAAAAAAATAAATATTTCAGTGATAATACCACTGGATTTACCTGCTTTGAAAGTAGACAAAGAAAGAATTCTTCAGGCGCTTAGAAATCTGATCGGGAATGCCGTAAAATTTACACCCAGGGGTGGTCAGGTAACAATTTGCGCACAATCTCTGGAAGGGAGTGTAAAGATTTCCGTCTCGGATACAGGTCCCGGCATCGCTCAAGAGGACATAAACGTGATCTTTGACAAATTCCGGCAAGGTGCTATGACAAGCTATAGTAAAATAAAAGGGACAGGCTTGGGGCTGGCCATTGTCAAGCACATTATTATTGCTCACGGAGGTAAAATTTGGGTAGAAAGCGAGATAGGGCAAGGAAGTATCTTCATATTTGTATTGCCTGCATAATGGGAATCACTCTTGCCGGCTGTGTGATGGCGAAGGAGGTTAAAACAAGGTGGAATACCCGTGAGACCCTTGTTGCGGCGGAGAAGTTTCTGGAACACGGTGATTACGAGAAAGCTCTGCGGGCGAACCAGAAAGTTTTGGAAGCCCAAGGCAGCGAGCCTCCGGCAGATGAATCCCTGTTTAATATCGGGCTCATATACGCCCATCAGGGATATCCCAAGAGGGATCCGGAGAAATCCCTTGACCATTTTAAAAGACTGTTGAAACTCTTTCCCCATAGTCCCTATGCCGGCCAGGCAAAAGTCTGGATAGGGGTTTTGCAGAAGTATGAAAAACTTAGTGCGGAAAATGAACGATTGATCAGAGAAAATGAAGAGTTAAAAGTGACGCTGAAAAAATCAAAACAGGTGGATATGGAGCTGGATGTAAAAAAGAAGGAACTTTCGAAATGACCCCCCCCGCTTTAAAAAAAATATTAGTGGTGGATGACGATGAAAACTTCTTAAAGTTAATCAGAATCAGGCTTGAGTTGTCGGGATATGAAGTCGTCACCGCCTTGAACGAAGATGAAGCGGTCATCAGGATTAAAGAAGAAACGTTCGATCTTGCCGTCCTTGACCTCAGACTCGTCCATCAAGATGGTATTTCCTTGATGGAGGAAATTCACTCGATTAATCCCTATATGCCCATTATCATTCTTACGGCCCACGGAAGCATCGAAAGCGCCGTGGAAGCCATGAGGAAAGGGGCTTATACCTTTCTGAATAAACCCTATGATCCTGATGAACTGCTGATGCAAATAGAAAAGGCCATGGAAAACCAGCGGCTTTTATCCGAGGTGAAAAGGCTTGAAGGGCTGTTGAAAGAGAAATATGATTTTAAAAATATTATTGCAAGAAGCGAAAAAATGCGCCGCGTTCTGGATCTGGTGTCCCGCGTTGCCCCGAGTGATTCCACTGTTTACATCTTTGGTGAGAGCGGCACCGGCAAGGAATTGATTGCCAAAGCCGTCCATCTTGCCAGCGACAGGCGGGACAACCCCTATGTGACGCTTAACTGTGCTGCGATTCCCGAGACACTTCTGGAAAGCGAACTCTTCGGACATGAACGCGGGGCATTTACGGATGCCAAAAAAAGCTATGCCGGGATGTTTGCCCAGGCCAATACGGGAACCATCTTTCTGGATGAGATCGGGGACATGTCCCTCTCCACTCAGGCAAAACTGCTCAGGGTCCTTCAGGAAAAACAATTCAATCCATTGGGCAGCGGGAAACCGATTGAGGTGGACGTGCGGGTGATAACGGCCACCAACAAGGACCTGGAGACCATGGTCAGCGCCGGTACCTTCCGTGAAGACCTTTTCTACAGGATCCATGTCATTCCTATCGAACTTCCGACATTACGGGAAAGAAAAGAAGATGTGCCCCTTCTGGCTGAACATTTCCTGAAGGAGATGAGTCTGCGAATGAAAAAAGACATAAAAGGCCTTTCATCTGCGGCCATGCAAAAGCTCATGCTCTATGATTGGCCCGGAAATGTGCGGGAACTGAAAAACACTATCGAGCAGGCAGTGGCCGTCACCCAGCATGATGTCATCAGTGAAGAAATTATTCTTCCCACCAAAGATCTGCCGCCGGAATTGCTAAAGCCTTATAAAAAAGCGGTGGAAGATTTTAAAAGGGGCTACCTGGTTCGTCTTCTGGAATTCACGAAAGGCAATGTAGGCAAAGCAGCGGAACTCGCTCAAAAATATCGGGCCGATATGTACAATCTTGTAAAAAAGCATAATATCAACCCTGAAGATTTCAAAGATCTCGATAATCAAAAGTAACTCCGATTCGCCGATCCTTCACTTGTAGATAAATCCATATTTTTCAATATCCCCTTTGTATGTTTTTTCATACAAAATGAATAGCTTTTTGAGTGGAGCAATAGAGTATTAAATATTATTTCTCTTTATATATTAGGATGTTATTTTAATGTTGACTTGTCTGGTACGCCCTTTGCTGTTCGCATTGGTCAGGCTTAACGGCTGACAATCTCGTTGAAAGGATCTTAATATGAATACATTTGATGAATTTGCTAAAGTTTCTCAGAACATTCCTTTTCTGTCCTGTATCTCAAGCCAGGAACTCAAAGAACTTCACCAGGCGACTGTTTTAAAAACTTTTGACAAAGGCCAGACAATTCTCTGGGAGGAAGAGCCGTCGGACTTCTTTTACATCATTTATACCGGCAAAGTGAAAGTAACGCAGATCAATGAATCCGGCAAAGAGCTTTTATTGTCGGTTCAAAAAAGAGGTAATTATTTTGGCGAAATGTCCATGATTGACGGCAAATCCGCTGCGACAACCATTGTGGCTATGGAAAATTCGAGGATCGGGTTTCTTTCAAGAAAGAATTTTGTCAGGTATATTATGAAGAATGAGCAGTGCCTGCAGCAGTTGTTGCATTTATTGTGTTCACGCCTTCGCGTTGTCGGGACTACGTTGATCATGCACAGTTACTCTGACGCATTTAGCCGCATTAGAGCCGCTCTGAATGTTTTTTATGTCAAGTTCGGGTTGGTGGATGAACGGGGAAAAATCATCAATCTTCAACTTACCCACAAGGATTTAGCCAATTATGCCGCAATGTCCCGGGAAACGGCCAGCCGGATTATCGGCTCTCTGATCAAGGCTGAAGAAATCGATATGATTGATAAAAAGTACATTCGGTTAAACCCCTGCTTTTTTGAGAATGTGCAGGCATAAGAAGCAATGTAACCGTCTTGTCCACCCATCTTTACGTTTACCGCCAGTCGGGGTATGGCACCCGCCAGCATTGAGAAAATATTTCAACTGCAGGTGGAGTCCTGAGCATCGAAGAACGCCATGCACACTGGCGCGACTGAGGTGGTCTTTTATACTATTCTGGTAGTCCCACGGGGACTTGAACCCCGGTTACCGGCGCGAGAGGCCTATTTGTCTTAATCAGCAATAATATTAAGTACTTATGTGTTGTTTCGGGGCGTGAATTTAGGCAGATTTTGCACCCACTTTTCATGTTTTGCAAAGTCTATGGTTATTTGATGAATTGCGCTGGAAAGAAGGCATAAGGTGATAGCAGCTGCATCTTTTGACGCCGACTCTCCAATACATAAAAGAACTCAAAGTCATTGTCTTTTTTTACGATATTTCTGAAAGAATTCTAGACAACACCGCGAACAATTCAGCGCGACCTTCATCTTTTAAAAAAATCCGGCTTTCCGCTTCATGAGATTCAGAAAGGGACTTACCGGTTAAACAAGGATCTGGTGAAATACCTGGATGTTTTTGATGATAAGGAACTGGCCTTGATGGTGGCCATCAAGAATATTGTCGGTCAATTGGGAAAACCATTTCAGAAAGCCGCGGATGATGTTCTTGATCGTCTGTACGACTGCGTCTCTACAATGCCTGTGTTTGTTAAAATTGATGAAGCTATTCCACTTGATGCTGCGTTGATCAGCCGTATGGTAAAGGCCATCCGTGGGAAAAAACAGGCAAGCTTTCAGTATGCAGGAAATAAGGGCTCACATCCCGTCCAGATGGAACCTTACCGGATTGTCTATTTTGACGGATTCTGGTACCTGATCGGTACCGAACCGGCCACGGGCATTCTTAAACGTTACGCCCTCGACAGAATCAAGGACTTCCGCCTTTTAAAATCCGGTTTCAAGAACATCCCCGACGATCTTGATTCTATCCTTCGACACAGCGCCAACATTTGGTTTTCCGGCAAACTGAATCTGGAAATCAAGGTCTTGATTGACGCCGTAGCAGCCCATTATTTTAAACGACGCAAGATGTTTCCAACTCAGGAAATCAAAGAAGAGCGTCCGGACGGATCACTTGTGATCACTTTCCGTGTGGGACACTACGAAGCTATTCGTGACGTTCTGAAATCATGGATTCCGCACATCACGATTCTGGAGCCGGAGGAGTTTCGGAAGAAAATGTTTGTGGAAGTGAAGGACTGGATCAGACGCCAGGAAAGTCAGCCTTGAAATCGCTTACCGGATATAAAGTGGTAATCTGTCGGTATATTCAGAATCCGGGTTTGTCTGTAGTATGTGAAAAATGAGTTGTTTTTTGATGAAAATAATATATAGTATTTTCATCAAATTATTATTATTAAATATATGAAAAGCATTGATAATAAAATAGTTTCATCGATATATGGTCATGGCAGGGGTTTTGTATTCACACCAAAAGTATTTTCATCACTTGGCGATCCTCGTGTCATCGGTACGGCGCTAACCCGGCTCTGTCGTAAAGGCACAATACGCCGTCTGGCACGTGGTCTTTACGATTATCCCCGCAGGCATGAGCAATTGGGACTTCTGTCCCCTTCCATAGATGACGTGGCCAATGCTCTGAAGGGCCGTGATGCGACGCGGTTGCAACCTTCGGGCGCTTATGCCGCCAATCTTCTCGGTTTGTCTGATCAGGTCCCGATGAAGATTGTCTTCCTTACGGACGGCCCATCAAAGCATATTCCGTTGGGTAAACAGGAAATCATTCTTCAGCGGACAACCCCCCGCAACATGGCCACGGCAGGCCGGATGAGCGGTCTGATCATACAGGCGTTGAGGCATCTTGGCCAACGGTATGTCGATGATTCTGTTCTGGTTGCCCTGAAAAAACGGCTGGGTGATGATGAGAGGAAATATCTGATGAAAGATTTGCAATATGCCCCGGCATGGATTGCCGATATTATGCGGAATATTGCCAGGCAGAATGGTAGTTAAATAGTGGATACTTTTATTAAAAAATCCAGAGATGAAATGCGGCTGTATTTCGAACAGGCGCAACCTCTTTTGAATTTACCGTCGGCAAGCATCGAGAAGGACTTTTGGGTATCCTGGACGCTGTGGAAGCTCTTTTCTCTTCCGGAATGGGGCAGCCATCTGGTTTTCAAAGGTGGCACGTCGCTTTCCAAATGCTGGGGCTTGATTGAACGATTTTCCGAAGATGTAGATATCGTGATCAATCGTGACTTCCTTGGTTTCGGTGGAGAGAAAAGTCCTGAAAAAGAACCAAGCAAAAAGAAACGAAAAAACAGCCTTGAGAAACTGAAGGATACTTGCCGGTTGCGTATCCATTCTGATCTCAAACCCGCTCTTGAACAATGCTTCAAGGATGCACTGCCGTCCGGTATGCAATGGTCTTTAAACATTGCTTCACCTGAAGAAGATCTGGATGAGCGACTTTGTTGTTTGAATATCCAGGCACATTTTCGGGTAGCTCTGCTTATTTGAATCCTCGGGTAAAGATTGAACTTGGAGCCAGATCGGATACGTGGCCAACGGAAAAGCCCTTTGTGAAGTCTTATCTTGCGGATGCTTTTCCCGACATCTTTACCATTAATAAATTTCCAGTCCAGGTAGTTGCCCCGGAAAGAACCTTTTGGGAAAAGGCTATGCTGCTGCATGAAGAAACATTCCGGCCTGCTCGGAAAACCAGAAAAGCACGCCTTGCCAGGCACTATTATGATCTGTGGTGTCTCATCAAAAAAGGCGTTGCCAAACGGGCAATGCAGAATCCCGATCTCTTTGCCGGTGTCGCTGAGCAACGCGCAGTATTTTTTAATCAAAATTGGATGGACTACAATACGCTTCGGCCAGGTTCACTTTGTCTTCTGCCGCATGAAGACCAAGTTATGGAGTAGCGACAGGATTACAATGCAATGCGCGGAATGATGTTTTTTGGCGCCGTGCCTGACTTTGATGAAATACTTGACATTGTAAGCACCTTCGAGAAGGAATTTAATCAAATGGCCATGAATAGCGATAATCAATAATATGTTCTATATTTCCGGTTTTTTACATAACAGAAAAGCAGGTGGGTAACTGATCTTAATTTTAACCCTGTCTGCTGGGGATAGTGCTGGAGATCGCCTAATGAAGATCTTTTTTGATGCCAAAATATCTTTATAAGTATTTGATATAATTCTGGTAGTCCCACGGGGGTTCGAACCCCGGTTACCGGCGTGAGAGGCCAGTGTCCTAACCACTAGACGATGGGACCGTGATGATGATTTCAACTGGTGCGGCAGCCTTCTGAATTTTGAATCCTGCCGCTCAACCTCCCGTGACGCAACCGGAACGTCGAGCGCCATACCTAGTCAATGCGCAAGAAATTGTCAAGTTCAAACTGTCACATACGATCATTCCGCGGCAAGTCAACGAGGGGGATCTGTGAAATTTATCCTGAAGAGCACAGTGAAAAATCTGGGTCTTCAAAATATAACGGATTTCTCCCTATGATTGAAATGATGCTTGTGAAAATCGATCAAAAAGGATCCGCTAGCGTTTTTCGATATAAGCCACGGCGGCCTGAATTCTTTTTATGACCCGGTCTTTGCCCAGGGTGGCCATGACTTCATCAATGCCGGGACTGACGGTTTTTCCGGTGAGCGCCACACGCAACGGCTGCGCCAGCACCTTGAATTTGATTCCGGTTTTTTCGATGAAGTTTTTGAGGAACTCTTCAATGCCTTCCTTATTATAAGAGCTGATTGACGGAATCCCTTCCGCCAGGGTCTTTATATGACCGGCTACGTCTCCGGTCAAAAACTTCTGCGCCGCCTGCTCGTCGTATTGAACATCATCGGCGAAATAGAAATCCGCCGCTTGGCCCAGTTCGACCAGTGTTTTGGCGCGGGGCTGCAGGTCGGCAATCACTTTTTTCGTAAAAGCGGTATCGTCAGTGTTCGTGCCGGCGGGCCAGAGTGTTTTCATTTCTTCGACCAGGCGCTCGGGTTTTGCCTCCTTTATATAATGTGCGTTGAGCCAGAGCAATTTCTCGGGATTGAAGACGGCGGGTGATTTTCCCACCGTGTCCAGCCCGAAGTAGTCGATGAGCTCCTGCATGGAAAATATTTCCTGATCACCGTGCGACCAGCCCAGGCGAACCAGGTAGTTGACCAGCGCCTCCGGCAGGTATCCCATGTCCTTGTATGCCATGACGGAGGTCGCGCCGTGGCGTTTACTGAGCCTTGTCTTGTCCGAGCCCAGAATCATCGGAACATGAGCGAATTTAGGGACTTCAAATCCCAATGCCTGGTAAATCAGAATCTGGCGCGGGGTGTTGTTGACATGGTCGTCACCGCGGATGACATGCGTGAGATTCATCATGGCATCGTCAATGACGACGGCAAAGTTGTAAGTGGGATAACCGTCGCCGCGTTCAATGATCAAATCGTCGAGCTCTTCATTATTAAAGCTGATATTTCCTTTGATCAGGTCTTCCACGATGGTGACGCCGGTTTCCGCGCCGCGAAACCGGACGACGGAACCCGGAGATTTTTTCAGGCCCTTGTCGCGGCAGGTGCCGTCGTATTTGGGCTTTTTCCCGGCAGCCATTGCCGCTTTTCTTTTATTTTCAAGGTCTTCGGATGTGCAGGTACAGACATAAGCTTTGCCTTCGTCCAGGAGTTTTTGGACCATCTGGCGGTGCAGACCGACTCGCTCTGCCTGAAAATAGGGGCCTTCGTCGCAGTTGAGGCCCATCCAGGCCATGGCGTCGAGGATGGCGCGGGTGGATTCATCCGTGGAGCGTTCCTGGTCGGTGTCCTCGATTCTCAATATAAATTCTCCGCCGTTATGGCGGGCATAAAGCCAGTTAAAAAGAGCAGTTCGCGCTCCTCCGACATGCAGATAACCGGTGGGGGAGGGGGCAAAACGGGTTCGGATTTTAGTTGTCATAAGGTGTTCCTTGAATTTTTGCAGTTTTATAGGGTTGGGGGCGCCTTTTTGTCAAGAGCCTTTTGCCGGCAGGACCGTAAAATGTACTTGACAATAATTCTCATTTGTAATTTACTCACCCGCTTAGCGCGGCAGGCTAACTAAAAAAGGCAGTTGTTTTAAATGTCTGATTCTTTGAAAATCAATCCGGCGATACTTCCCGAGGAAGGGCTGAAGCTTAAATTTTCTGAAGATGCCGCCTGGTTTAAAGAATATTTTGCCAGTGATGAGCAGCCCGAATTTTCTCTGGTGAAGGCCGATGTTGAGTGCTTGATTACCCGATTGGGCCCAACGGTTTATGTCCGGGGAAATCTGAAGGTCACCATCAGCCAGGAATGCAGCCGCTGCCTGGAGCCGGCCACTATTGCAGTTGGCGGTGATTTTGTTTATACGCTGGTGCCGGAGAAGGAAGAGTTTGAAGAAGAGACCGAACTTTCGGCCGATGAGCTGGAAACCGGTTATTATCGCGGTGATTTTATCGATCTGGCGCCGCTTGTTTGCGAACAGATTGTTTTGCAGGTTCCGATCAAGGTTCTCTGCTCTGAGGATTGTAAGGGATTATGCCCGCGTTGCGGGACAAATTTGAATACGGGGTCATGTCATTGCCGTTCGGATGTTGTGGATGATCGTCTGGCGGTATTGAAAAATTTTAGAGTAAAAAATTAATATTAATGAAGAGGATAAATTACCATGCCAAATCCAGTAAAACGACATTCAAAAACAAGACGCAATATGAGAAGGGCTCATGATTTCCTGACCCCCAATTCCGTATCTGTTTGTCCGCAGTGCAGTGCACCGAAGCTGCCTCATCGTGTATGCCCCAACTGTGGCACGTACAAGGGCAGAGAAGTGATTCCGGCGGAAAAACTTTCGTAAAAGACAAGATGATTAATCGTGGCTTAGGAGCGTTTCTCCGTTCGCGCCTTCGTCGGGATGCGCATGGAGATATGATGCTTCCATCCGCATTTTTTTCAGGGCCGATGAGCTTTGGCCTGAACGCCTCGGGATTAAAATATTAAAAAGCATGAACAGCCTGAATATCCGGGTCTAAGCCTATATCAAAAAAATAAGGATTTTTTTTAAAAAAACAGGTAATAAGGTTACCACTTTGTAACACATATATTAGTCTATTTTGGACTGGAGGAGAAAATTCATGACATTAGAAGAGAGAGTCATTAAACTGGTAATGGAACAGTTGGACGTAACTCAGGAACAATGCAAGATTGAAGCATCTTTTATTGACGATCTGGGAGCCGATTCTCTGGACCTCGTTGAACTGATCATGGAAATGGAAGAAGCGTTCGGTGTAGAGATTGCCGATGAAGAGTTGGAAAAGATCCGCACCATCAAAGACGTCATTGAATTTCTCAAAGCCAAAGGCATTAATTAATTTTTTAGACCATCAGGATCATCAATCATGAAAAGGCGTGTCGTTGTAACAGGCCTCGGCGCCCTGACTCCGCTGGGAAACTCCGTTGCGGAATCGTGGGCCGGCGCCATTGCCGGAAAATCCGGCATCGGTCCTATCACCCGCTTTGATGCTTCGGCTTTTGCCTCCCGGGTTGCGGGTGAAGTAAAGAATTTTGATCCGACGCAGTATGTTGATAAAAAAGAAATCCGCCGCTACGATCCTTTTGCCATTTATTCACTCGCGGCGGCGCAGATGGCGATGGACGACGCGGCGCTTGCGATTACTCCGGAAATTGCCGAACGGGTCGGCGTGATTATCGGTTCCGCCATCGGCGGCGTGCAAACCTTCGAGGCCGAAGTCAGAACGCTGATACAATCCGGTCCCCGGAAGATATCGCCTTTCGGCGTTCCGGCCATTTTGGCCAATCTGGCGTCCGGCCATGTGTCGATCCGTTTTGGCGCCAAGGGGCCCATCAATTGTTCCGTGACGGCCTGCGCCACAGGAAATACGTCCATCGGCGACAGCTACAAGACGATTGCTTACGGCGATGCGGACGTCATGATCGCAGGCGGCGTTGAAGCAGCCATAACGCCGCTGGGGGTCGCCGGTTTCTGCGCCATGCGGGCCTTGTCGACGCGCAATGATGATCCGCAAAAGGCCAGCCGTCCGTTTGATAAGGGGCGCAACGGTTTTGTGATCGCGGAAGGCTGCGGTGTTCTGATTCTGGAAGAGTTGTCCTTTGCGAAAAATCGCGGTGCGAAAATTTACGGGGAAATTATAGGTTACGGCTGCACGTCCGACGCTTATCATCTGGCTGCTCCGCCTCCCGGACATGAAGGCGCCGAACGCAGCATGCGGGTGGCTCTCAAAGACGCCGCCATTCCGACAACGGACGTTGATTATATCAACGCCCACGGTACGTCCACACTCCTCAATGATCTGTATGAAATGCAGGCGATCAAACGTCTTTTCGGCGACCATGCAAAAAAAATGCTGGTCAGTTCGACCAAATCCATGACCGGCCATATGCTGGGAGGAACGGGCGCGGTGGAAGCCATCTTCACACTCAAAGCTTTTCAGGAGGGCATTGTTCCGCCCACCATCAATCTGGAAGAGCCTGATGAAGAATGCGATCTGGATTTAGTGCCGAACGTGGCCCGACATCAAAAAATATCAACCGCCATATCCAACAGTTTCGGATTCGGAGGCGTCAACGCCGTTCTTGTGTTGAAAGAATATAGAGATTAAAGTTTTTGGAGGAATTGTTTAACAATGTCTTTTTTGGAAAAAGTCGATCCGGAAGTCGCTTACGCCATCCAGCAGGAAACCAAACGGCAAGCGGGAAAATTGGAGCTCATCGCTTCGGAAAATTTTGTCAGTGAAGCCGTCCTGGAAGCTCAGGGCTGTGTCATGACCAACAAATATGCCGAAGGCTATCCCGGTAAGCGTTATTACGGCGGCTGTGAATATGTCGACATTCCTGAGAGTCTGGCGATTGAACGCTGCAAAAAACTCTTCGGCGCCGAAGAAGCCAATGTCCAGCCGCATTCCGGCACCCAGGCCAATATGGCCGTTTACTTTGCGGCCTGTTCCCCCGGCGATACGGTTCTGGGCATGAACCTGTCGCACGGCGGTCATTTATCTCACGGATCACCCGCCAACTTTTCCGGCAAGTTTTACAAAATCGTTCCGTACGGTGTCAACCGCGACACGGAAACTATCGATTATGACGAACTGGCCAAAATTGCCCGTGAAAATAAACCCAAGATGATCGTGGTCGGTGCCAGCGCCTATCCCCGAATCATTGATTTCAACAAATTCCGCGCCGTAGCCGATGAAGTCGGCGCGGTGATTATGGCGGACATCGCGCACATTGCCGGATTGGTGGCCACAGGCCTTCATCCTTCGCCGGTTCCCGTTTGCGAATACGTCACCACCACCACACACAAAACCCTGCGCGGACCGCGCGGCGGTTTGATCATGTGCAAGGAACCTTATATCAAGGCGCTCAACAGCCGCGTTTTCCCCGGCATGCAGGGCGGCCCGCTGATGCATGTTATCGCCGCCAAAGCCGTGGCGCTTAAAGAAGCCCTGATGCCGGAATTCAAGACATATCAGGAACAGATAGTTAAAAACGCCCAGGCCATGGCCCAGCAGTTAAAGGACGAAGGCTTCCGTCTGGTCTCCGGCGGTACGGATAATCACCTGATGCTGGTGGATTTGACCTCCAAGGGTGTCACCGGTAAAGACGCGCAGGAAGCATTGGATCGTGCGGCCATCACCGTCAATAAAAACGGCATTCCCTTCGATACGCAAGGGCCGATGGTCACCAGCGGCATCCGCATCGGCACGCCGGCCTTGACCACCCGAGGCATGAAGGAAAATGAAATGCGGCAGATCGCCACATTGATTGCCGACGTGATCAATCACATTAAAGATGAGCAGAAAATCAAAGCTGTGGCTGAAAAAGTCAAAACGCTTTGCGACCGGTTTCCTCTCTATCCGCAAAGGATCAAAGGATAGAAGGCATTCAAGACGGGGCGTGCAGGCGGCTGCTCTAGGAAAGTGAAGAGATATGACGGGAAAAAACGCGCCGTCGCCGGATCAAAAAGAACAAAAATATATCCGCCCCGACTGGGATGAGTATTTTCTGGATATCGTCGAACTGGTCTCCCGCCGCAGCACATGCCGCAGGCGGGCGGTCGGGGCCGGTCTGGTTCGCGACAAACGAATTCTGGCCACCGGCTACAACGGCGCTCCCTCCAAATTACAGCACTGTCTCGACATCGGTTGCCTGCGCGAACAGCTTAAAGTGCCGTCCGGCGAGCGTCATGAATTATGCCGCGGCCTGCACGCGGAGCAAAACGCCATCATTCAGGCCGCTCTGCATGGCGTCAATACGAAAGATTCCACCTTGTACTGCACCAATCATCCCTGTGTGATTTGCGCCAAAATGATCATCAATGCCGGGATTGCACGCATCGTCATTCGCGACGGATACAGTGACAAACTGGCCACGGATATGTTAAAGGAAGCAGGGATCAGCGTCGAGACGCTGAAAAAACCCTGAAAGGGCGGCAGGGAAAACCATGAAATGTCCTTTTTGCGGCAATGCGGAAAACAAAGTGATTGATTCCCGGATCAGCAAGGACGGCAAGGCTATCCGCCGCCGCCGGGAATGTCTGGACTGCACCCGTCGGTTTACAACATATGAATACGTTGAAGATATTCTGCCGATGGTTGTCAAGAAAGACGGCCGGCGTGAGCCGTTTGACCGCACCAAAATCCGCAACGGCGTGCGGACGGCCTGTGAAAAACGGCCGATCAGCACCGAAGATATTGAAAAGCTGGTCGAAGGCGTTGAAGCCGCCTGCCAGGAATATCAAAACGAGGAAATTCCCTCGTCAGTCATCGGCGAAAAAGTGATGAATGAACTTAAAACACTCGATGGCGTCGCCTATGTGCGGTTTGCCTCCGTTTACCGGCAGTTTCGCGATGTGGGAGAGTTTATGACCGAACTCAAAGAACTCTTGAGTAAAGGTAAGAAATAAGAATGTTTACCGGAATTATTGAAGCGTCGGGGAAAGTCGTCAGGTTAACCATGAAAGGCGCAGACGCCCTTTTGGAAATCGAGGCGGGATTTGATTTGAGCGAAGTCTCGCTGGGGGACAGCATCGCGGTGAACGGCGCCTGCCTGACCGTGACGTCTAAAACATCCAAGACGTTTACCGCGGATGTTTCCGCCGAATCCTTGAGCAAAACAACCCTCAAACTTCTGCAGGCCGGCCACAGGGTCAATCTGGAAAAGTCGTTGCGGATTGGCGGATTTTTAGGCGGCCACTTTGTGCTGGGGCATGTGGACGGCATCGGCCGCATTCTCTCCAAAACGCAGAAATCCGGGTCTATCATTTTCACCGTCGAAGCAAACGACGCTCTGTCGCGCTATATCGTCGAAAAAGGTTCGGTGGCCATCGACGGCATCAGCCTCACCGTCAACAAGCTTGAAAAAGGCCGGTTTTATGTTAATATCATACCGCATACGGCTGCCCAGACGACGCTTACGGACAAAAAGGAATCGGACTGGGTCAACATCGAAACGGATATACTGGGAAAGTATGTCGAAAAGTTATTGCAAAGCCCGCGGGGAATCGATAAGGACTTCCTCGCTGAACATGGTTTTATTAAATAAGGTGAAACTGTAAGAAGCCCTTGAACCTGTCATTCCCGCGCAGGCGGGAATCGATAACGAGATTAAAACACTGGATTCCCGCCTGCGCGGGAATGACAAAAATGGTCCAAAATAGCTTTTGGGTCCATCAAATAAAAAGGAAGTATTATGGCAGTCAGTAAAATTTCAGAAGCAATAGAAGACATCCGCAACGGGAAAATGGTTATTCTTGTGGATGATGAAGATCGCGAAAACGAAGGCGATTTGTGCATGGCGTCACAGTTTGTAACGCCGCAGGCGGTTAATTTCATGGCGCGTTACGGGCGCGGGTTGATTTGTTTGACCGTGAACGAAGAAATCGCCAACCGCTTGAGGCTTAATCTGATGGTGAAAGACAATCAGGCGCGTTTCGGCACGGCGTTTACCGTATCCATTGAAGCGCGTCACGGTGTGACGACGGGTATCTCGGCGGCGGATCGCGCCACGACCATTCTGGCGGCCGTCAATCCCGCGGCCAAGCCCGAAGACATTGTCAGCCCGGGACATGTATTCCCGATTCTGGCCCGCAAGGGCGGCGTTCTGGTGCGCACGGGACAGACCGAAGGCTCGGTAGATTTATGTCGTCTGGCGGGGCTGACCCCCTCGGGCGTGATTTGCGAAATCATGAAAGACGACGGCGAGATGGCGCGGATGCCGGATCTGGATATTTTTGCAAAGGAACATGACCTGAAGATTTGCACCATCGCCGATTTGATCGATTACCGGATGCAGCATGAATCGCTGATCCACCGCGTGGCCGAGGCCTCTCTGCCCACGCTCTACGGCGGCGATTTCAAGATTCTCGTTTATGAAAACGACGTGGACGACATGCAGCACATCGCCCTGGTGAAAGGCGATATCACCAAGGACGATGAAGTGCTGGTGCGTGTCCATTCGGAATGCTGCACAGGCGATATCTTTGCCTCGGCGCGCTGCGATTGCGGCGATCAGCTCCACCGCGCGATGGAAATGATCGAGGAAGAGGGTAAAGGCGTTATCGTTTATATGCGTCAGGAAGGGCGCGGTATCGGGCTGGTCAACAAAATCAAGGCCTACGCCCTTCAGGATCAGGGGCACGATACGGTGGAAGCCAATATCGCGCTGGGATTCAAACCGGATTTGAGAGATTACGGCATCGGCGCGCAGATTCTGGCGGACCTGGGCGTGCACAAGATGCGGCTGATGACCAATAATCCCAAAAAGATTGTCGGTCTGGAAGGATACGGCATGAAAGTAACGGGGCGCGTGCATATTGAAATTCCGCCCAATGAAAACAATATTCGCTACATGTCCACCAAAAAAAGCAAGATGGGTCATATTCTGGAGCTTTAAAAAAAGTGCCTTAAGGCGCTGATCAATATTATTAAATAAGGATGGTGCTTAAATCATGCCGAAGATAATTGAAGGAAAAATAGTTGCCAGGGGAATGAAGTTCGCCATTGCCGCAAGCCGTTTTAACGATTTCATCAGCGGGCGTCTCATCGACGGGGCGGTCGACACGCTGGTTCGGGCCGGAGCGGATGAAAAAGACATCACGGTCTACAAGGTTCCCGGCGCATTCGAATTGCCGCATGCCGCCAAAAGGCTGGTGAAGAGTGCGAAGTTTGATGCCGTCATCTGCGTGGGAGCGGTCATTCGCGGCGCAACGCCTCATTTTGAATATGTGAGCGCGGAAGTTTCCAAAGGCATTGCCAACGTGGGGCTGGATGCCGATATCCCGGTGGTTTTCGGTGTGCTGACGACCGATACCATCGAGCAGGCCATTGAACGGGCGGGTACGAAGTCCGGCAATAAAGGCGCGGACGCGGCAATCGCGGCCATCGAAATGGTCGATTTGTTCCGGCAGATGAAAGCCTGATTTTCAGGCAGGAATGCGGCGCAGGCTCTGACCTGCGCTGTGTGGTTTTGAGGAAAAGATGCACGAACGGAGAAAGGCGCGCGAAGTCGCCTTGCAGGTTCTTTACGGTCTGAATTTTGTTAATCTTGACGTGGAAAAAGCCCTGGAGCTTTTTTGGGGAAATTTTGTCGCTCCGAAAGCGGCTAAGGAATTTGCGGCTACATTGGTTACGGGGACCTGGAGTCACCGTGAAGAACTCGACCGGCTGATCGGTGATTGTTCGGACAACTGGTCGCTTAGCCGTATGTCGAAGGTTGATATCAGTATTTTGCGAATGTCGGTTTTTGAATTTTTGTACTGCGAGGACATTCCGCCCAAAGTTACCATTAACGAAGCAGTCGATCTGGGGAAAATGTTCGGGTCGGAAAATTCCGGTTCATTTATCAACGGCATCCTCGATGCCCTCAATGTGAAACTGAATAAAAACAATGCAGCTAAGCCTGTCCACAAGTCCTCCCGACCGGCAAAAATATAGATGCCTGGTGCTGGGGTGTTTCAGTGATGAAAAACCGCCGCGCGGTATCTGCGGTTTGATGGACTGGCGCCTCAACGGAATGATATCGCGGGAGATCAAGCAGGGGCACATCACAGGTCAGTTTAAGGAGAGAGTGGCCATTCCTTATCCGGATCGCCTCGGTTGCGAACTGCTGCTTCTTGTCGGGATGGGGGCGGTATCCGATCTCTCCTATGACCGGATTTACAATGTGGCCTACGACATGATCGGCGCCGTGGATAAAATGAAAATCTGGGACTTTGCCTTCGACCTGCCGGGAGAGGGGCGCTCTGTGTTGACCACGGCGGGCATCCTGGAAGCCATGATCACCGGTTATTTCGATTTTCTGTCGGAAGATATCAGCAAGCTTTCTCTGGTAAAAGCCTGTCTGCTCACCTCTTCCGAGCGTTTAAAAGGCGTTGCGCAGGGAATCATGCAATTTCATAAAAACGTGCGTCACCTGGGCTCGGTTGATTTCAGCAAACTGGAGCCGCACTTCGTGTAAACATCAATCCATATGTTCCAGCGATAATTTCGCCGGTTGCTTCCCTAAAAGCACCATGCCGAAGTGTTCGAATTTTTCGCCGGTCTTGTCGATGTCGTGCCAGCGCGCCAGAAATTCGCGTTCGCGCAGCCAGGTTCGCCGGATGGATGCCGGATCTTCAAACAACAAAACATCCTTGTTGAGACCGATGATAATCGCATAATGGCCATTGTCCCATGCGCGACGCCAGTCGTCCAGCGTCATATACTGCTCTGCCCATGCCTGTAAAAGCACGATCACCGGCGTTCCCGCATCGACATACTGTTTAACCTGATTGAGCGACCACTGTGTGCCGGATTTGACTTCAAAGCCATAGCTTTGCGCCGCCGCGATCATGGCTTGGGGAGGCGTGCCGCTTTCCTCGTTGGTGCCCAGTTTCTGCATCAGCTCATCACGGTCCACTTCAACGCCGTAATAGGTCATCATGTTCTGGAGCGCCTGTACACCGCAGTCGTAGTCGTAGATTTGTTTGCCGATGTGCAGGTCGATCATCGTCACTTTCTGAGATTCCTGAAGCGAGGTAAGCGTCTGGACAAGCGCTTCGGCAAACGCACGGCGCAGCCGGTTGATCTTTGCGACATTAGGCGTTCCATCGTCATTCTTGAAGAGATGTTCGTTGGTTTCCTGGATGAAGGCCGGGGCGCGGGCGCCGATTCTTTTCATGGCATTGACCGAATGCGCAGCGCAAACATGTCCGTGCACGCTTAGGTATTCCGACGCGTTGATCGTGATCAGCGCATCGGGCAGATGCTTGCGCAATTCCTCGGCATACGTTTCCACCAGCACATCCGGGCAGTAATAAAGCGGTTTTTCGTCGCGGTCGGTTTGCTGAAAATTCATCAGATCGATCTGGTTTTCGACAACGCCGCGGGCGGTAATCGTTGAATGGCCGTCAAAGATCAGCCCCGCGCCGGCATAAATATTTTCTTCGATGCTGCGGTGGAACGGCTTGAGATACTTATCCGACCAGGCGGCGCGCATGGAGGGTGACGGTTCATACGCGCTGCGGTAAATCGGGCGGCCAAAGACATCTTTGACCGGTACGCACTCGTCAATGTCGGCGGGATCGCGGTTAACGTCCATCAGAATGCTGCAGTAGGGAAAAACCAGTTGCCGGTTGGAGAGAATATCGCGGAAATCGTAGAGCCACTGAGTATACCAGTCCACGTTTTTCAGAAGCGATGTGAAATCATCGGTCAGATCTTCCAGTGAGATCTCCGGCGGAATCACAACGCCACCGTGTGGTACAACAACTAAAATATCCGATCCAGTCATAAATCATCCCCCCGTTTGATTGTTTTCATCGTTGAGGCGATACGCATATGGCTGCCATCCGGGCAGATGTCTATTCTATATCTTTTCCAGGTCTTTGAAAACGTAAAAAAGAAAAAAGTATCATAACTGTAAGCATATGTTTTTTTTGTGAATTCTCTGGTCTGCTGGCCGTCCGGTTGCCTGCCTGCGCATTTTTAGCTATGACACCGGGTTTTTTTGAAAGGAAAGAGGATACTCGCTTGTGGCCAGCATTTGGGCCGCCTGTAACTGGTTGAGGAAATTGACGTCGATTATTTTATTGATCAGTTTCTTTTTGTCGATCAGGTCGTGATAAGACTTTTGCAGGGGGTAGATGTGCGCCGTCTGCTGGTTCCAGTCGGCAAACAGTCTGGCGACCTGGTCAGCCAGGAAAAGAGCCAGGACGTATTTCAGGATTTCTGGAGAAGCTTTGATATCGCCTGCTTCAATAAAGGACGGCGCATGGTGCATTGCAACGGCCTGGCCCATCAATTCGGAAAAGTTCCACTGTTCAAGGGTATATCCTCCGATGACGGCGTGATTGATGCCGAAGATCTGATCTTCTTCTCCGATTATAATATCCATCGGATATTCCGCCCCGGCGCTGTTCTTTTTGACGGCCTTGCGGGAAAGATTCATCAGGATCAGTTTTCCGATGTCGTGGACGATTCCCAGCGTGAAGAGCGTTCCCCGGTTGAGTCCTTCAAAAAGATCGTGAAAGTGCTGCGTGCAGATACACACCAGGTTGGAGTGCCGCCAGAGCTCTGCCGCGGCGGCTTTGCTGTGAGCGGGACCGGCGTCAAAAAGGCCGCGCAGTCCTTCACGGTACATGATGTTCTTCACGTTTTGCAACCCGAGGATCATCAGAGCATGGCCGATGGAGTCTATTTTCTGCGTAAAACCGAAATAGGACGAATTGGCCATTTTCAGCACTTTGGCCGTCAATAACGGATCGGATGTAACGTTCCTGGACAGCTCCGTCAATTGCGATCGGGGATCGTTGAGCAGTTTCTGCAATTCAAACTGACGGGTGCGGAACTGGTCCATTCCTTCCAGTTGCCCAAGAACGTCTGAGAGAGTTTGATTGTCCACCTGTTCACGCGTCAGGGGGGTGGAGCGCTCCCGGGGGACAGACGCGGGCTCGCTGAATATTTTGTCGATGCCTTTTGTGAGGTGCGTCCGCAGGTCTTTATAGATGTCGGTCGATTCAGCATAACCGGCGATGGAAACGGCAGCCGGCGGTTCGCTTTTCGCAACTTCGTTTTTGGAAGACGACTTGGGGCCTTCGGCGACGACGGCCGGTTTCGGTTTTTGTTTCGCTTGATGAAAAGTATTTTTCTTAGATGTCTGTAACACCAGCGTGGCGGCAATTATAATAACTCCACCGGCAATGATCAGCGCCACCATCGTCATAAGAGCATCCTGTGCAAGCCCGGTGCAGATCTGCTTGTATTTAAGGCGGAGTTGTTTTCAATCATCTTGGCTGAAGTATAATCAATTAACGTCGTCTGTGCAATCGTTTTTCCGGATATTATCAGACATTGTCCCTTCCATTTTTATGGCGGGGAGGGAAGGGAGAGGGCGCCGGAAAAGTATGTTGGGGGCATACCGTATAATCCTGACACCCTCTCCCTCACTACAGGGGAACAAGAGGGGTACCTGACGGCCTGACAGCGCAAGCCGAATATTTTGTTTTTTGTCCGTGCGCCTTCTTTGATACTTCCAATCTCAGCGGCGCTATTTCTTTTGTTTCGCGATTTCCTCATCCCGCAAAATTTTGCGAAGAATCTTGCCCACGGCGGATTTCGGGATGCTCTCGCGGAATTCCACCAGCTTGGGCACCTTGTAAGCGGCAAGCTTCGTCCGGCAGAATTCGGTAATGTCTTTTTCCGTGACTTGTTCGCCGGGCTTAAGGACGACAAACACCTTTACGGTTTCACCGCGGTATTCGTCGGGGATGCCGACGGTTACCGCCTCGGCAATCTTGGGATGCGAATAGAGCACTTCATCCACTTCGCGAGGATAAATATTAAAACCGCCCGCGATGATCATGTCTTTTTTGCGATCCACAATATAGATGTAGCCGTCCTCGTCGGCCTGTCCGATGTCACCGGTGGAGAGCCAGCCGTCGGTGAGCTGATTTTTGGTTTCTTCCGGATTGTTCCAGTAACATTTCATGACGGACGGGCCTTTGATGAGAATTTCGCCCGGCTCACCGGGTTTCACATCTTCCAAGCCTTCTTCAATATCCACCAGACGGACATCATTCTCCATCAGCGGAACGCCGATTGATCCGGTCCGGCAACCCAGAAGCGGATTTGAAATTCCCAGAGAGGACGTCTCGCTCATTCCCCAGCCTTCGCCGTAGTAAATGCCCATATCGTTGACTTTGGCGATCAGTTCGGCCGGCATGGGAGCGCCGCCCGAGTTGAAAAAGCGAATACGCTGATCCATATTGAGCTCAGCCGCTTTGGGATGGTTCACGAGCGCCGTAATCATGGTAGGCACTGTCGGGAAATAGGTGATCTGATCAACGCGCTTGATCGTGCCCATCAGTTCCTCGAGTTCGAATCGCGGCATGATCACCTGTGTGGCGGCATTGGCCATGCCCCAGTTCATACAGCAGGTGTTGGCGTAAATGTGGAAATAGGGAATAATGCTCAAAACGTTGCGCTTTTCAGGGGGGGTGCAAAGCGTTATATGCTGGCCCCACAGGGAAGATTGCAAGGTTGCCGCTACAATATTTGCGTGAGTCAGCAAAGCGCCTTTGGGCAGTCCTGTTGTGCCGCCGGTAAACTGAATCAGCGCGGAGTCCGCCGGGCTGAAAGCGACGCGGGGAAGCTGAGTATTCGTGCAGCCTTCAATCAGTTCTGAAAAATGATGCCAGCCTTCTTCCATCTCCAGGCTTTTAGCCGTGCTGACGCCCAATCCGGTAATATAATCCGTCACCCGTGTCACGATCAGAGGGATATTCAATTCTCTGGCCAGCGGACGCATGGTGGACAGGGCGCTGTCGAATGTGACCAGGAGCCTCGTACCTGTATTATCCAGCATGAATTTAAGCTCGTCATGCGTATAAAGCGGATTCATATTGACGACGATGCCGCCTGCCGACAAAATGGCATAATAGGCAATGATATATTGCGGGCAGTTGGGAAGAGCAAGGCCGATGCGATCGCCTTTCACCGTGCCCAGTTGCACAAGGGCATTGGACATGCGCAGCACTTGTGTGCGCAACTGCGTGAAGGTCATTTCCGAGCCGTAAAAATCAGTGGCGGCTTTGAAAGGATATTGCGACGCCGCAAAGTGCAGGAAATTCTGCACCGGGAATTTAGGGAAGCGGATGGTTGTAGGAACAGGATAATCGTAATTTTTTTGCCAGGGTCTCGCTTCCAAAATGTGTGTCTCCCTCAAAAAAATTAAATGAACGTGATGACTGCAACTTCCGTGATTTCGCTGAAACCACCCTGCTGAATTGTAAACCAGCTTTCTGCTTTTTGATCATAGCATTCACCGTGCCAAATTAATATCACCGTATCTTTTTGAAATATTTAACGTATTTATTTTCGTGCTGGATTTATGTTTCAAAAAGTGTTTCACTGATGTCTCATTGAATCATCAATGAATCATTATTGATGCAAATGATTCGTTGATCAGGTCATCGGGGGGATAAAATGGCAGGCACCAATAATAATGTGAGAAAACAAAGCGAACGGATGATGAGCGCCGAGTATTATGAAAAATTCTATCAGCAAACTTATCAGGAATGGAAAAAATTTATGGAGGGCGATGCCAATGTGAATCCGTCGGTGATTTCACCGGACCTGCTGGACGCCTGGAAGCGCTGCCGGATGCTTGCGGTGGACCCGAAACGGCCGCCGGAAAACCGGACTCTGTCCGGATGGGAGCTCAATGCGCTCTTGGCAAAAAACAAAGAGTTTATCCAAGTCAGCCGTCCGTTTATGAAAAACCTCTATAGTTTTTTGGAAGGATCGGGATTTCTGGTCAGTCTTTTCGATTGCGACGCTTTTATTCTGGAAGTCGTAGGCGATTTGCAGGAAAACGAGATTGTTCAGACGGCCCACGGCTATGTGGGCGCCTGCTGGAATGAAGCTAATGCGGGTAACAATGCGGCCGGGACGGTGATTGTTACCCGCAAGCCCATGCAATTTTTAGGATCTCAGCATTATATACGGACCTATCACGCCGCAACGGGGTCCGGCGCGCCGATTTTTGATCCCGAAGGAGAACTGCTGGGAGGCATCGTGCTTTCCGGGCGCTACTATCGCGCCAATCCGCATACTCTCGGCATGGCGGTGGCCGCCGCGCAGGCCATTGAAAACGAACTGCGCATCCGCAAAGCTCTCGCCGAATCACAGGTGGCCTACAGTTATCAGAAGACTGTGATTTCTTCCATTCAGGGAGCGCTCATTGCCATCGACTCGAACTGCCGTGTTACGCTGATCAACAACAATGCCCGGAGAATGCTGGCGCTGGAAAAGATTCCCGTGGAAGGCCGCAAGCTGCGCGATGTGCTCGGGCACGAAAACCGCACTTTTTTTACGCTGCTGGAAAACAACGAAACGCTGAGTGATACGGAAGTGCGCATCATGTCGCAGCAGGGCGGCGGCGATTTTACGCTGACATGCAATCCCATTCTGGCGGCGGGAGGAGAAACTCTCGGCCGCGTCATCGTCCTCAATGAAATACAGCGCGTGAGATCCATGGTGACGAAAATGATGGGCGCCAAGGCCAATCTGCGTTTTGAGGATCTCCTGGGACGCAATCCCCGCTTTCTCATGACAGTCGATCAGGCCCGGATGGTCGCCCAGAGCCGGTCCAACGTTTTGCTTCTGGGCAAAAGCGGCACCGGCAAGGATATTTTCGCCCAGTCCATTCACAACGCCAGCGACCGCCGCAACGGTCCCTATGTCGCCATCAACTGCGGCGCCATTCCGCGGGATCTGATTGCCAGCGAACTGTTCGGCCATGAAGAAGGCGCGTTCACCGGTTCGCGCCGGGGCGGCAATCAGGGCAAATTCGAACTGGCCGACGGCGGGACCATTTTTCTCGATGAAATCGCCGAAACCCCGCTGGAGCTGCAAACGGCGCTGTTGCGCGTCATTGAAGACAAATCGGTTCTGCGTATTGGCGGAACGCGGGTGCGGCCGGTGGACGTCCGCGTCATCGCCGCCACCAACAAGGATTTGCGAGATGAAGTGCAAAAGGGGAATTTCCGCGAGGACCTCTATTACCGCGCCAATGTTTTCGCCATCGAAATGGTGCCGCTTTGCGAGAGGCTCGACGACATTCCGCTTCTGACGGATCATTTCATCAAGCAATGCGCCAGCGCCATGAAAAAAAATATTACCCGCGTCGACAAGAAAATCATCGACGTTTTCATGAGCTATTCATGGCCCGGCAATGTCCGCGAACTGCAAAACGCCATCGAGCGGATGATCAATTTTCTTAAGACAACGGAACTCACCGCCGAGATGCTCCCCTCGCACATTCTGAATCCCCGCATGGCCTTGGATGTCGCAGACGACAGCATGCCCGCGGATGATATGCAGCGGCGTCTGATTGAAAAAATGCTGGCGCAGAAATTCCGCCGTAACCAGATTGCCGTGCGGCTCAATGTGTCCCGCGCCACGCTGTATCGCAAGATCAAGCAATACGGTTTGGAATAAAATTATGTCCTGACCCAGGAAATTTTATCGAGATGGGGAACAACGTCGGGCAGCACCAGGATGAATTCCACAAAGCCCATAAATTTTCCGTTATCTTTCCAGGGCGCCTGATACAGCAGGGTTTTGACGCCGCGCTGTTCAACCGTATAGCAATAAGGTTTCCGGGTTTGAAGAAGCTCTTGAATTTTTTCCTGCGCCTTGGGAGGATGGCATCCCATCATGCTTTTGCCGATCAGGTTCCGGCCGCCGGACTTTTCAAAGATCACCGCCGCCATATCATTCATCGATAAAATAATCCCCTCCGCATCGCAGACGGTAATGCCGACTCCGGCTTCTTGACACCAATCGGGCTGCATTTTTTATCTCCTTTATTGAGAACAAGGGGTTTAAACCCCTTGTTCTGCTGCTTATTGGAACTTATTCCCCATCCGGACGGGAACGATGCCTGAATGCCGGCCGATGTTTACCGCGCCGATGCAGGATCGGAATGACAGTGTCCTCTATATGAAAATCAGAACAGCCTGTCAATGAACTCCTCCGGGATTGTTCATCAGCCCGAAGGTGTTCCATATCTGTAGCCTTGAAGAACGGATATTTGTTCGGCCCCGACAGGGTTGTAGATTGGATGCGATGCCCGTATTTTCTTCTATTGCGTAATCCGGAATAATATGAAAAATTCCTTTAAAGCTTGACACCGCCTCCGGAGACTGTGTCAGAATATTGAAAAGTGGTCATTCCCGCGAAGGCGGGAATCCAGAACTCTTTAAAATTCCTGGATCCCGGATCGCGCTTCGCTTGTCTGTAATGACAAAAATGCAACTGTGACAAAAGCTCCCGTCAGCGCGAGACATTGAAGACAAAAGTTAATGATGGCCTGTTAATTGCGAAACAGTCTGGAAGGCGGGAACTACCATATTATTGATTTGATATAGTCATGCAAAGCTTTCCACTTATTACTGGCTTTACCCGGAAGGGTGCAAGATGACATTACCCTCATCTCAAAATAAACCTTTCTCCGGATGGATCGCCCTGGCCGGCGTCATGGCGGCCTATTGCGGTATCTGCGGAAACGTCTCCTACGCGTTCGGTGTTTTTCTGCCGTCGATGGCGGAATCTTTCGGCTGGAGCCGTCAGGCGTTGTCCGGCCCTTACACGTTTTATCTTGTTCTGGGCGGTCTTCTGGGGCCGCTGGCCGGATGGAGTGTTGCCCGGTTCGGCGCCAGAAGAAATATTGTGCTGGGAAACGTTGCCGCCGTGCTGGGATTGCTGGGGATGTCTCAGATCCGGGAGCTCTGGCATGTCTATCTGTGCTTCGGTTTCTTGTGTGGCATTGCGCTGGCCTTTTCCGAGTTTTTACCGACCACCACAGTAGTCAACCACTGGTTTATCCGCCGCCGGTCGCTGGCGCTGGGACTGCTTTTGGCGTCGGGCGCCGCAGGCGGTTTTTTCATGCCGCCGGTCATCAGCTCGCTTATGGGCAGTGTGGGATGGCGCTGGGCGTGGGCGGTTCTGGCCGGTCTTCAATTGCTTCTGGGCATCGTTTTGGCCTCGTTGCTCATCCACAATACGCCCGAAGAGAAGGGGCAGGTTCCCGACGGCTGCGCCGGGGCGGGCGATGCCGGTCATTCCGGTGAAGCGGCCCCAAACGGCTCTGATCAGTTGACGGACCCGCAGTGGAATATCCGCGATGCTCTGAAAATGCCGGCGCTGTGGATGCAGCTCGTTTTGTTTACCGTTTTGCTTTTCGCCGTCAATATGATTGCCACTCATCAGGTGGCTTATCTTCGCGATCTGCAATATTCACCGATGCTCTCGGCGACCGCGCTGGGCTTGATGCTGGGCGCAAGCATTCTGGGAAGGCTCGCCAGCGGTGTACTGGGCATGCGCCTTGAAGGCCGATATCTCGCCGCGGTCTTTATGACCTGCATGGGATTGGGAATTGTGTCGCTGATGAACGCCCGCAGCATGGTTTTTGTTTACCTCTATGCCATTTTAACCGGCGTCGGTTTTGGTGGCATGATCGTCATTTTGCCGCACATGATGGCCGAATACGTCGGTCGCAAACATTTTGCTCAGGTTATAGGCTGGACAACACCGATCGTGGCCGTTGCCGGCGCCGTCAGTCCCGTCTTTGCCGGCTATCTGTTCGACGTTACCGGAAGCTACACCTGGCCTTTCGGCATTGCCGCAGCACTTCTTTTCGTCTGCGGTCTTCTGTCCTTTTTCATCCGTCCCGTTATAGCTCATAGCTCATAGCTCGTGGCTCGTAGGGAATAGTGGATGGTGAATGGAATTCAGGTTCAAGGCGCAAGGTTCAAGGTCCAAGTATACAGACGAAAATATCCTCCGCCGGCGGAGAGAAAGCTCGTAGCTCGTAGCTCGTAGATGGCAGCTCATGGCCGGTGGATAGTGCATCGTGGATGGTGTCCTCCGCCGGAGACGGTGTCAGAATGTTGAAAAGTCTTCATTCCCGCGCAGGCGGGAATCCAGAACTCTTTAATACTCATGGATTCACCCTGAAGGGCACAAGCCGGATCGCGCTTCGCTTGTCCGGAATGACAAAAATGGAATTGCGACACAGTCTCCTGGCGGAGGTGGCGCGAAGCGCCGGAGGTGGAAAGCTTTAAAAAGAATATTCGAAACTCATCATCACATTCATCTGCTCAGACCAGACTTTTACGCCGTGGTCGAAACTGAAATCGACGCCGAGCGGTTCATTCACCAGGCGATGCGTGCCCGTTGTGGTGATGCGCAGGTACTCCAGGCCGATGTTTGTGCTGAAGTTGCGTGTGATCCCGGCTTTCAAATTTACCTGAGCGTGCCAGGCGTCGCCTGTCGTCGTGTCGTTGGTAATGCGCCTGCCGCTTCGCAGCAGATGATAGTCTTCGTTCGTTGCGTAAACGTAGCCCCAGTCCAGTTGCGTCAGCAGTTTCAGGCTGGATAAAGAAAATGGCCTGCCCAGGTCGAAGGCGACTTTGAAACCGGTAAACAACCGCCAGTACGTTTGCTCCAAGTTGATGAGGTCGCCGGGCAGGGGGTCCGGCGGCTGTGTGCTTCCCGGCGCCGGATAGGTTTGAAGCCCGTTGTAAGCGACCACTGAAAAGCGCTGCCAGGCGATGCCTGCGGCGGGACGAAGATCAAGCCATTTGGGCAGTCTGAGCCAGTCCGATATTTTCAGATCGACATCCCCGTAAACCATGTAGCTGGGTTCCATTCGGCAGGATGATTCGGAATAAATCGTTTTCACATCCGGATGTGCGTCGTCGTCCCAGTCGGAATCCGTCATAACGCCGTCCGACCTGCTTGTGACGTTGCGGAATGCCTCTGCGCCCACCGAAAAACGGGAAAATTCCCGGCGTAATGATGCGCCCGCCCACCAGGTGTTCAGTGGAAATTCCAGGCGGCTGAGCGGCGCCTGATACGGCGGATACGGATTGCCGAATTCATAAGAGGTGTGACTGCGGAAAAAATACCTGGTTTGAAGCGTAACCGTCCAGGGCCGCAAAGTATCTTCTTTTTTAACCGTATCCTGAGCGGCCGCCGGTGTTGTCTGCGCAAGACAAAGGAAGGCCAGCGAAAAAAACGTCAGAAAATATGGATATTTTGATTTAATCCATTTCATATTTTATCTTTATTGCCGGTGATGATTACGAGTTAACTTCGGAAGATATACAGCCGACCGCTTTCAGGAGACATCATGTCTTGTAATGGATATCGGACGGATTTCCGTCCGGCTTAAATATTTAGCCATATTCCGCAATAAAGACGTTTCGGGTTTTGACTGTCGGCCGCACGTCATATCGAAGGAGCGCAGCAATGAGAAATCTTCATCGTTCTGATGACTTTGAGATTTCTTTTTGAAATGGCGGGACGGATTCCCAAAACATCGATTGCGGATTGCTTCGGAATTCATTAGAATGCGCCGCAAATTGAGACCTGAGAAAGAGAGAATGGCAGCTTATGCAACTGGTCATCGCGACCCTTTTATCGTTAATCAACAGCGTTGCCGTGATTGTCGTCATCGCTTATTTTCTAACCCGCAGCCGGCTGTTTGTCCGCGTGCTGGAAAAGCACACCACCTGGAAGGACCGGCTTCTTCTGATGCTGATCTTCGGGATGTTTTCCATCTACGGAACGCTGGGCGGTTTTCGCATCCTCGGCGGCATCGCCAGCATCCGCGATCTGGGGCCGACGGTGGCCGGGCTTCTGGCCGGCCCGCTGGTCGGGGTGGGCGCGGGTCTCATCGGCGGGATTCACCGCTATCTACAGGGGGGCTTTACGGCGCTGGCCTGCGGAATTGCGCCGGTCCTGGCCGGTCTTGTGGGCGGCATCGTTTTTCTCTTGAGGCGCAATAAATTTCTGGGCATCGGCCGGGCCGTCCTGCTCATGATCGGCATCGAAGTGCTGCATATCGCCATTGTCATTGCCATCAGCGAACCGCGCGAGCGGGCCATAGAACTCGCCAAAAGCGGGATTATTCCCATCGTGGCCGCCAATGCCATCGGCATCGCCCTTTACGGATTCATCATGATGAACCTGCTCAAGGAACGGTCGCTGGAAAAAGCCAAACTGCTGATGGAGGGCGAGCTGAGCGTCGCCCGCGACATTCAGATGAGCCTGGTCCCCAAGACATTTCCGCCTGCGCCCGTGCGAGAGGAATTTTCGCTCTATGCCACGCTGGAGCCGGCTCGGGAAGTTGGAGGCGACCTGTATGACTTTTATTTTGTGGAGAACAACCGCCTGTTTTTCATGATCGGCGACGTTTCCGGCAAAGGCGTGCCCGCCGCGCTTTTCATGGCCGTCACCCGGACTGTGATGAAAGCCCGGATGCAGCCGGCCGACGCGGGCCTGGGCCGGATTGTCTCCAACGTCAACAAAACCCTTTGCGAAGGCAACGACGCCTCCATGTTTGTCACCGCGTTTTGCGGCTTTCTGGATATCCTGACCGGGAAGGTCACCTACATCAATGCCGGCCACAATCCTCCGGCCATCGTCCGGTCCGACGGCTCTGTTTCATTTATGAAAATTTCGGCCAATGTTCCGCTGGGCGTTCTGGATGATATGGTCTACGAAGAGGCGCATCTTCAGCTTCAGCCGGGCGATACGATAGTTCTCTATACGGACGGCGTGACCGAAGCGGTGAACCGGCAACAGGAATTTTTCACCGATGCGCGTCTGTTAAGAATCCTGGAGGGAGTCCATCAAATGACCGCGCAGGGCATTGTGGAAAAGACCCTGTCGGCCGTGCAGAATTTTGCGTCGGGCGCCCCTCCCGCCGATGACATCACCCTGCTGGCGCTACGGATCGAGCCGGGAAAAGGGGAGCGAAAAGGATAAGTGTACCGCGCAACACCAGGGATGAACATCAAGAGACCTTTATGAATCCCCTCTTTTTTCGTGTGCCCTTCAGGGTAAAAGAGGGGTCAGAGGAGATTGCGTATTGCGTCGGCTCCCCTTTTTTTAAGCGGATGCAGGGGAGATTGAGCATAGCGTCGGTTCCCCTCTTTTTTAAAGAGGGGTCAGGGGAGATTTTAAAGCATCTGTCCAAACATGAAATACTTCAACTCCCTTTAGCGACTGTGTCACAATCAACTTATGTCATTACGAGCCGCCTCTCAGGCGGCTCGGTAATCTCATGTATGCTGCTGCTCATGAGATTACTTCAGCCGGTGACAATTTATCACCGACTCGGCGTATTCTTTCTTATCCCATTTCGCTTTCAAAGGATTATGAGGCAATGTAGTCCGAACCTTCAGATTCGTGGTCTCAGCCTATTCAAACGGACGGACAATCGGGCTGCTGGTTTATTAACGGTCTAAAATAGTATTCTCTCTTGATAACGATCCATTTTCAGTCGTCTTCCCGGTCTTATGACCTTCATGTTACGCGGAAACCAGGTCAAATATTTTCTGGATGCCTGCCTTCGCCGGCATGACAAATGTGCATTCAATTGTGAGACCGCTAATACAACTGGATAATATCCACGCGCCCGCGAGGGGCGCGACCTGATGTCCTCACGTGCGTGGGGAACATATTATTTCAGCCAATTTCTGTATGTACATTTCCCTGATGTCCTCACGTGCGTGGGGAACATATTGCACCAAAAGTGATATGTTTTGTTTTGCCGGTTCATCCCCACGTGTGTGGGGAACATGCCGGCCGGCCCGCCGCGCCCATGATAAAATCCGGTTCATCCCCACGTGTGTGGGGAACATACGCTGATCGCCTAGGGGAATAGTGAAAAAGCCGGTTCATCCCCACGTGTGTGGGGAACATGGCTTTTGATTTAGATCACGAACACAGAGGCCGGTTCATCCCCACGTGTGTGGGGAACATCCCGTTGTAAGCGCACAGCAGAGGAATTCAGGCGGTTCATCCCCACGTGTGTGGGGAACATATTAATCGTAGATTTTGAAAATGAAATTGAGTCGGTTCATCCCCACGTGTGTGGGGAACATCTCAGATATCTCAGCCTGAGAAGCCACAAGGACGGTTCATCCCCACGTGTGTGGGGAACATATTTCCCGCATAAACCCGCACCGAGCCGCTACCGGTTCATCCCCACGTGTGTGGGGAACATTTGACACGGACGCAGAGGCCGAGGGAATTTTACGGTTCATCCCCACGTGTGTGGGGAACATTAATATCCGCGCCATATATAAAAGATAAGTACCGGTTCATCCCCACGTGTGTGGGGAACATTGCAACGGCACGGCGGGCGTATATTGATGCCTCGGTTCATCCCCACGTGTGTGGGGAACATTAAACTCGAATCCTGAATACTGATCGTTGTCGCGGTTCATCCCCACGTGTGTGGGGAACATTTCCGGTCGGCCTTCGGATCCAGCGAAGCAAACGGTTCATCCCCACGTGTGTGGGGAACATATGGGTACCGGGCATGATGACGCAGGGCTGGACGGTTCATCCCCACGTGTGTGGGGAACATTAAATGTCAACGGTACGGAATACACTGTTTTGCGGTTCATCCCCACGTGTGTGGGGAACATGACCGTATCATCCTATAATTTCACGGATCAGACGGTTCATCCCCACGTGTGTGGGGAACATGCGTACGGGGATGTAAAATATAGCCCATTTGCCGGTTCATCCCCACGTGTGTGGGGAACATTCGCCAGGAATCGCATTGTATAGGGCCATAAGCGGTTCATCCCCACGTGTGTGGGGAACATTTAACACGGACGCAGAGGCAGAAGGAATTTTGCGGTTCATCCCCACGTGTGTGGGGAACATTAGCAATTACTCTGCCCACGGCAGCGGCTAACCGGTTCATCCCCACGTGTGTGGGGAACATGCACTTGATAATGATTTCTGCAAGTCTATTCTCGGTTCATCCCCACGTGTGTGGGGAACATATTTAATTGGCAGGGGGTTCGATCCAGATTACCGGTTCATCCCCACGTGTGTGGGGAACATTTCTGCACGACGAGTTCGTCAATCTTCCCCTCGGGTTCATCCCCACGTGTGTGGGGAACATATCGGATAGGCCAGGCGCGCCCATCTGCCAGCCGGTTCATCCCCACGTGTGTGGGGAACATATGCCGAAGAGGGGAAGAAGCTGGCAGATGTCCGGTTCATCCCCACGTGTGTGGGGAACATCAAAGGAAATACTTGAACAGAACCTTAGCAAGCGGTTCATCCCCACGTGTGTGGGGAACATCCCTGATCCGTTTGCGCCGTAGATGTTCAGGTCGGTTCATCCCCACGTGTGTGGGGAACATGATCAGCCTGATCCGCATCGGCATTTTATAGGCGGTTCATCCCCACGTGTGTGGGGAACATTTCATACATGCTCGTGTGTTTCAATAAGCAATCGGTTCATCCCCACGTGTGTGGGGAACATCTCGGCCTCGGCCGCCGCTCTGTCCGCAAAGTCGGTTCATCCCCACGTGTGTGGGGAACATAAAAGCGCCAAAGACGTAACCGATTATCTGAGCGGTTCATCCCCACGTGTGTGGGGAACATTGTCGTGGTTCTCTCCGGTAAAAAACAAGTGCCGGTTCATCCCCACGTGTGTGGGGAACATTGTATAACATACTCAAAATCGTCATGCAATACCGGTTCATCCCCACGTGTGTGGGGAACATAATAACTGCAACGCTTCTTTCTTATTATATAGCGGTTCATCCCCACGTGTGTGGGGAACATATGCGAATGGCCGATAATCTATTGAATATGGCCGGTTCATCCCCACGTGTGTGGGGAACATCGGCCGGCGTGGCTAAACTGATCGTTCGTCAACGGTTCATCCCCACGTGTGTGGGGAACATAAAAACGGCGGCCTCAAATACGTCCGTGCCATCGGTTCATCCCCACGTGTGTGGGGAACATTTTAATTCCGGTTAACTCTGACGCCAAAATTTCGGTTCATCCCCACGTGTGTGGGGAACATTATTGCAGGGCATAGCCGTCGCTCTCCACTGCCGGTTCATCCCCACGTGTGTGGGGAACATCGATCAATATTGATTTGCCCTTCATAAATAGCCGGTTCATCCCCACGTGTGTGGGGAACATATCAGTTCTGGTTTCCGATAAAGTCATTTCAACGGTTCATCCCCACGTGTGTGGGGAACATGGATTAAAAGGAGTACTATACCCTGGCAAGAGCGGTTCATCCCCACGTGTGTGGGGAACATGCAAGGGTGAATGGTACGGCCGCCAACAACATCGGTTCATCCCCACGTGTGTGGGGAACATCGGCTGCGTTTTGATCCACGCTTCAGAGATTTCGGTTCATCCCCACGTGTGTGGGGAACATAACCTGTAACTCACGGACGGCAGCAAGTTCGGCGGTTCATCCCCACGTGTGTGGGGAACATAACCTGTAACTCACGGACGGCAGCAAGTTCGGCGGTTCATCCCCACGTGTGTGGGGAACATCCCACTGCTCTGCATCAGACTCTGGCATTCCACGGTTCATCCCCACGTGTGTGGGGAACATAATGTCCTTCTTGAGCATTTCGGCGTACTGCGCGGTTCATCCCCACGTGTGTGGGGAACATACGAAGTCCTGGACTTCTATGGCCAGCAAAGCCGGTTCATCCCCACGTGTGTGGGGAACATATACATCAAAAAGCAAAGCTGAAGTTGAGCGCCGGTTCATCCCCACGTGTGTGGGGAACATACGGTCGATCGTCCTCCGTATCTCCTTGATTTCGGTTCATCCCCACGTGTGTGGGGAACATCCTCCGTATCTCCTTGATTTCTTCCGCCTGTACGGTTCATCCCCACGTGTGTGGGGAACATGCGGCCAGTGCAGGACAGCAGCTTGATTGCGCCGGTTCATCCCCACGTGTGTGGGGAACATAACCTCAATGCGGTCGTAATAGGTAACTGTCTCGGTTCATCCCCACGTGTGTGGGGAACATCCATCAAGTTGAAGGCAGCTTACACCCGGTTTGGTTCATCCCCACGTGTGTGGGGAACATGATGGTCCGGCCGGACGTGCTCTTCCCGGGCAAAGGTTCATCCCCACGTGTGTGGGGAACATGTACTCGATTTCAATTGTGATGGACGCCATGCCGGTTCATCCCCACGTGTGTGGGGAACATGCATACTGTCCTCTCCCGCTATCTGGTTAAGTCGGTTCATCCCCACGTGTGTGGGGAACATCTTCTCTCGCGGTATTTCGACCACTACAAGGACGGTTCATCCCCACGTGTGTGGGGAACATGGCGCATCAAAACGGCTACAGTTGGCAAATGCCGGTTCATCCCCACGTGTGTGGGGAACATTACGTAGTCTCCACCATGTTGGAGAGATTCGCCGGTTCATCCCCACGTGTGTGGGGAACATCTGGAGCGCTGCGGGTAAGTGGAAGACATCGCCGGTTCATCCCCACGTGTGTGGGGAACATACCAGCAATGATACTGCTCCTCTCACAACCCGCGGTTCATCCCCACGTGTGTGGGGAACATAGAAAAGGTTTAATCACAATGGAGATTGTGCGCGGTTCATCCCCACGTGTGTGGGGAACATATATCGCGGGCGGTCTGTGTTGTTCCGCCGATCGGTTCATCCCCACGTGTGTGGGGAACATACTTCTTCTAACTTATTGATTCTTTATTAAATTTTCAAAGAACCAAATTCCACCAAAAAATTGGTACCGAATTTCACGTTTCCACGGCCTCTTTTTTCTCTTCCTCTGGAAGGAAAGAAACAAGCTTGATTCCATCCATTTCCACCGGAATACGCCGGTTTGCGCCCAGCGTCATAAAGTCAAAACCCGATTCCGTGTTTGTGCTCCACGCCATGACGGCATTGCCGTCTTCTATTCCTTTTTCAATCTGTGACCAGATCATTTCCCGAACGCGTCGTGATACTTTGCCGACATAAACGCCGGCGCGAACTTCCAGAAGCCAGATCGCCAATCTTCCGCGTAAACGCGGCGGCGCATTTTCAACCACGGTGACCAGCATCGCCGATACCCTCCTTGTTTGGAATTGCCATTTCAACCGCCTCTTCATGCGGTTTAGGCTTTTCCAGACCTCCTGCATGCAGGATTTCTTCAATGGCCGGGATAATACGCGCCAAAATTTTCGATTGCCGGAACGCATCCCTGCATGCGATTCTCACTTCCCGTTCCGGGTGCTGGGGTTTCTTTGCCGCAATGCGAAAAGCCACAGGCACAACTGTTTCAAACTTGAAGACGTCCGCAATATCATAAACAAAGGATTGGGGTTTTCCCGTATGAATGAAACCCACGGCGGGCGCATAACCTGCGGCCAGAATCGCCGCTTCGCAAATGCCGTAAAGACAAGCCGTCGCAGAACTCAAACACCGGTTGGGTACGTCGCCGCTTTCCCATGTCGTATAATCATAATTGCGGTTCTTCCATTCTACGCCGTATTGCCGTGCCAGAAGCTCATACATCTTTCTGACACGCACACCTTCAATGCCCCGCAGTTGCTCGACGCTTCGTCTTTCCGGCGGTTCTTCTTTAAATCGAATGGCGTACATTTTCCGGACAACTTTCAAGCGGGCCGTATCGTCCAGCGCCAGTTTGGCCTGATACAAAAGCCTGTCCGCCCGCGCGCCACCGGGCTGACCGGATGCATAAAGACGGACGCCGCCATCGCCCACCCAAACCAGCAGACAGCCGACACGCGCCGCCAGCACAACTGCGGCATGGGATACCCTTGATCCCGGCTCCAGCATCAGGCAGGCGACCCCGCCCACGGGGATATGCGTGCGGACGCCGTTTTTATCCACAACAACAAAAGCGCCATCCAGAACATCGAGATTTCCTTTGTCTACAAATATGACCGACACGCGGTCCTTCATCGGAATCGGTTTCAGCATAGGTAATATGGGTTCGGTCATTTCTTCTCCAATCGTTTTCTTTTTTCCGGCGCATCCAGATAGTTTTCTTTAGACACGACCATTTTCTTTATACTCCGATGGTGTCAGGCCAAACGTGGCTTTGGAAATTTCAGCCGTCAGAATAGCGTATTCGGTTTGAAGTCCGACTTTTCGATTTTTCCATTCGTCGGTAAGTTCAGCACGAATGGCAATCCCGCGCATGCGTTTTTCAATCCAATCGTCGGAATAGCCTTTGGACCGATAAAGCGCTTTTGTCCGTTTGGTTGCCAGTTCCGGGTCTTCAATTTCCTGCACGCGTTCATAACCCACTTTCGCGAGCCAGCGCTTGAAGGGTTCGGCCTTGGGGGAGGGGATGGACTGGATGATTCGGAAAAGGCCTTCCGTGTTGGCGCAATTAACCTTTTGATTTCCACCTTCGGTTTGCAGCAAAAGGGAGGTGGCAATTTGCCCCCACCCTTTGGATAACTCCGCGTCACGCCTACGCATATCCTTGATGTAACCTGATGGGTTTTTCGAATCGGTCAAGACTGCAACCACATCCACAATAGCAAACCACCACTCGTCATTATGCAATGTGCGCCGAATGTTTTTTTTCTGAAAGACAACCATCCGTGATTCTTCCGGCTTTTCTAAATCTTTTCTTGTTCCCATCACACCCCTGTTCAGTTGTAAAGAATTTCTTTACAGCGCCCTGACGTATAATTGAATTGACAAATATTATTTGGCAGTTGCCCTCTCATCGTTGCTCTTCATGGCTTCGTCTTCCATTTCAGGATGTCGTCTATCGGTCGTTCTGTGCCCGAACCTATTTTGACCATTTTCGTGACGTCACGAAAATGGTCTGAAACGTTAACCTCCATGGTTTGGCAGGCGTTAACCGCTTTATCTATGACTTTTTTAAAATTTTCCCATCGGTCATATCCCAAAGCGCCTTGCAATTCACGGGCATACCAGAATTCCAGCGGTGAATCCGGCCAGACATTGACGATGCTTTCAAATTGTGCATGCAATCTAACCAATAAATCTTTTTCCATTACGAGTCCTCCTGATTATTCGTAATCACCTCTCGATGGTCCTCAGCATTTCAGCCATCTTTGCCTGTACCTGGATAATATCAATGACAGAAAAGCGCCAGGTTTCTGCCTGCTCATCGTAATGCCGCCGAATTTTGTAACCTTCAAAAAACGCCAAAGAATTGGTCATGTTTTGTACTTTCTTTTATAATGCGCCACAATCGATTACCCGTTTTTTCTATCGGGGGCAGAAAGCGTGAACTTGTGATAAATTGTCACGCTCTGCTTTGCTGATTTTTCCTTTTAAAAATAACATTTTTTTCCATAGCCGGTACCTTACATGGAACAAAAATAATAGTGGGTTCTGCTTTGTTACTTGTTCAACGAATTGGTGCAACTGACAAGAGGCCCAGCCCCATGACTTTCCCATGACCAATACCCGTTTGCAGAGCATGACAGAATTTCTCCGGTTCGTTAACTGTTAGCATTCCATCATAGAGCACCGAAAATATCCTTACGTCATTACCGGAATGTTTTCTGCCGCGAAGCATATGTGCTTGAGTAACCTGCACATCAACCTGTTGCTGTGCAGGTTCTGAAAGATCAAAGTGGGTCAATTGCGGTAGTGAAAAACCATGCTGTGTCCCTTGCCGGTTTATCCATGCTTCTTGCTCTGCCAATTGCAGCAATCCCAAACGTTTGCCGTTTTTAGTAATACATGGGTTAGCTTGCAGCCTGAAACGAAAACTTTGCCCAACGTTGAGCGAATCGAGTTTGAGCCGCTCTTTCAGATTAATGGCCGGATCGGCCTGTGCAAGCCATCCCTTCACGCTAATGCTTGACCAGTCCGGCATTGTTCTGCTTTGAACAAGAATGCGCGGGTAACCGGCTGAATCCGTTTCAGTCTCAAGCCGCCACAAGAATTCAGATTCAGGGCATTTCTTGTCCGGCGCGCTGAAGGCCCTACACAGTGTGGAATGAAGCTGGTAGGGATCGGAAAGATCGCGACGAGCTTCCCGGCAACGCGGATCAATATGTATCCTATGCAGAAACATGGGCCACCTCCTGAGGGAAGGGAATCCATTCCGAACGCACGAATCGTGATCCAAATCGTCGTTCAGCAAATGACGAGAGTGGTTGGTCCATCTTGAGCACACCAGAACCATCCATAGACTCATATGAGACCAAAAGCTTCTCGGGCAAGTCTTCCCATTTCCGTTGTTTTGCAATCCAAGGCCAACGAGTAAATGCTTCCATTAACGGAGCATGCTGAAGCCCATCATTCATCCAGACCGGCTCGGTTGGCACATAGGATTTCCGGCCTAAAGCAAGTGGCCAGACGGGGTTTTGCAAAGCAGCGTGAATCTTTTTTAGCAAGGTGCTGTCACTGCTTTCAAGTCCCACTAAAAAGCAGGCGTCCGCAATGTAGAAACGCTGTGAAACGACACCCCCATCCTTGGCCTTTGTTCCATCTGCCTTGATGATGGTGTCAGTTGCCGCGCATCCTGCTGTCTGGTAATCCCGCTTGGGTACGCCTGATCGGTCGTGACGGACGCCCATAGATAGACGGGTCAGGGGAGCCAGATCTATCCAGTTTTCTCGATCAATTCCTAATGCTGCTGCCAGAAGTCCAACAACACCTGACTTGCTAGGCTCTTTACCGGTATCACGTTGGTCAAAACGACTGGTGGTGCCCCATGATTGCATGGGACCCGCCAAACGAAGCAACAATGTGGGCATAGGTCACTCCTGTATGGCCAAGATAATTTTATCAAGAAGATCTTTCAATGTCGGCAAAGGCGTTCCCAAGCCATTCAACTTGGCATCAATGAGATTGAGAACAAATGTTTGTTCCGCCCCGCCAAATGCAACCTGCAGCGAATTTGCTTTTTGGACAAGCTCTTCCGCTGATTTTCTGGTCAGTGACTCGTCCTTTTTCGTGCGCACAGCTAACTCAAAAGCATTAGCAAGATTGCGTGGTGCTGCATTGTGACGCAGCGAGACAGCCACAAATTCCGGTGGATTGTGAGCTGCAAAGGTATTCTGCTTGCCGGTGGGTTCAGCTACTACAAAACCCTCCAGAAACGCCCGTAGTCCCTTGGTTGCCAATTCCCGGTCATTCTGGAGATTTTCCACAAGTTTTTCCCAATCCACAACGGCATAACGGTAGAAACAGGCCGAATTGAACTCCACCGTACCCATCATATCGGCGCCCGCGTTGTCCTCGGGTTTGAGATCATCCACAGCGGTATAAAAATCGAACTCACGCTCAACGGAATGCGTCGAAATAGCATGAGCAACTTGGCAGGCGGCATTCTGATTCTTCTCGGGCATGTCGGCAAGCATGCGTCCAAAGAGCGCCACATCAAGAGCCTTTCCGCCATTGAAAACTTTTTCAAGGGATTTTCTTAATTCAGGATCAGCGCTCTGAGCTGCCTGCTTCTTGGCCTTGCCAGGTTTTTTCCCTTCTGTCGGTGCGGTATCAGGTGCGTTGATTGTGTCCCACTTATCATGGATCACATTGGCAATATTGGAAATTTCGCGTTTTCCCAAAAAAAGGAGGCACTCGCTCTTACTGTCGTCCTTTATTGCAAGTTCCATAGCTGCCAATGCCAAACGCACTTTTTCTTTTGCGTCATCTTCAACACGTCCCTTTTCGACCAGAGACTTGACGAGAGCATCCAGAATGCGTTTAGTGCGGAGAGCAACATCATTTGCTGTTATTGTGTTTCGTGCCACTAATCCCAGAAAATACTGCCGAATCGAACGTTTGAGGCACTGGCTGGATACACGTGCACGACGGGTGCCACCGAACAGGGCATCTTTGGGCGCGCCTGTGTCGTCGCGGTTTAAGTTTGACGGGGCAAAATTCTGCAGGGCATGAATCTCGATAATTGTTTTCATTCGCTGATCTCCTTATCAATATTGGGTTTGGTTTTTGTTTCAAGGTTCAGGTTGCGATAAAAGTCGCGCGCCCAGCCGTTCTGTGTGCGCTTCCGGTCGTCATTCCAGTATAAAAGGCCGTTCAACAGATCGCCGAAATCGATAGTCTGCTCTTTGAGAAGAGCAACCATCTGGCGCAAGCGATGCGGCAATTGATCGGTGTCAGCATCCAGAAGAGTAATAAAGCGTCTCTCTGTGTTTGTGGAACTACTCGCTACCTGATGCGCCGCACATGCCT
Source organism: Smithellaceae bacterium (assembly GCA_963682105.1). Taxonomy (GTDB): domain Bacteria; phylum Desulfobacterota; class Syntrophia; order Syntrophales; family Smithellaceae; genus UBA8904. The sequence continues at coordinate 1,845,220 of OY821638.1, read as the reverse complement.
TTCCGAATGTCAACGGCACACCACTCCTGCCGAACCGCCAATGGCTGGCCCAGAGACCAGCCACAAGATAGAACATATCCCGCTTCCAAAAGTTTTCTTCATCTTTAAGAAATGGCTCGACATATGGGTAAGCAGGCGCAAATCGCCCCGGATCAAAAGCAAGGCTGCGTCTTAGTACCGCCCGCACCCTGGTGTCTTTCTCGTTCAGACCCTCCAGCCATTCAATGAATCCATTCATGCGACCTCCTTATGTGGTTCGAGTTTTAAAATTTCATCGTTTAGTTCTTTAAATTTACGTCGGACCGGCCTTTCTGCTTTCACAAGTGCCCGGATAGCCCATGCGTCACCAGTGGATACCGACGTGCTGTGTTGACTCCAAGCGGACAGCAGTATATCACGAACAGACTTCAGCCATTGACAGCGGATATCATCGGGGTCACAGTCAAGCGTGTACGCTCGCAGGACTTCATGGAAGCGGGATTCAAGTGTGGACCAATACGAGGCGTTCACCGGCATCTGGTCTACAAAGCCGCTGATGTCCTTCTTGCTAACAGTCCTTTTGTCCCCTCGACTAATTAAATCTCGTGCAAATGAACTACATGCTGTCCAGAGGACTTTTTGGGCATTCTCGGCATCGTTGAGAAACTGCCTAATATCTGTTCTGATACAATGCACACCGGCCAGCGACTTAGGTAAAGAAAAACATTCCATGCGCCAGAACTCCAAGTTAGCGTTTGGGGGTTCATATTTTAGACCAAGTACCAGAATCGATTCTGGCAGACTGCCCGCTTTGTTTCCCCCCAATCGCAGTGCATTCTGAATTGTCAGTGGTGCTAGATCGCCATTATCAGGGAGTAATGAGTCATAGTCTCTCCATGCTCCACGATTCTTTCTGAACTGGACAGACAGTTTTCCGTAGGTTTTATCAAGTTTATAGGGATGCATCGGATCAGGGTTGCTCGATGGGTTTTCAAAACCAAGTCCAGCAACAAATCTCATTACTTCCACTTCACCTGTGGACAGTTCCTCAAGGCGGATCATTCGCGATTGCCATGTGTAGAGATCTGCATATCCAGTGGCCATCTGCTTTGGAATGCTAAGTGGTAGTGCAGTAGGTTCACGCTCCCACAACGCCGAATCCCCGAGCATTATATTTCGATTTGGGTACGGCACCAAGCTGTAACAAAGCGTTTCTTGAAAATTCCGCCCCAATGGAATGCACATCATCGCATTCGGTGATGGTGACGGGTAATAGCCTCTGCCGCCAGCAATCGAAAAGGTCATGGTAGAGAGCAACCAACGAGCACATTCCTTCGGCGTCCTAGTTCCGGGCTTTTTGGTATTAGTGTGATCAAAGAGAACCTTGTTGGATGTTGCGTTAAATTCAGCCGTTAACTTCGTCCAAGGTTCAATCTTATCCTTCGGGATATTCGGATTTTGCCCAAATGGGTAGTTCTCATCAAACAACCAGAAACGATCTCGCCACTTTTCAAGATAGGCCTCGATTTTATCATCCGGCAATCCTGTTTTAAAAAACGCCTTGGCTTGATCAATGTCGGTTGGCCCTTCTAATGCCCGGTACAATACCGCCAGTAAAAAGCGATGCAGGGCTGCTACCACCAGCGGCGACGGATCTTCGATAGCCGCGATTTCCTTGGATCGCAGCAGGGTGTCGCGGATACCCAGTTCGTCAAGCGTCCCATTGGGAAATCGCACTGGTATCCACTTTTCATCAATCAGGTTAAATCGTCTCATTCTTCCTCCTTTGACTCGTAAAGTAAACCCAGAGCGTCATCCAAACGCACTTTTGTATCTTCAGTCCAGCATCCCTGGACATTCAGCATCAGTGGGAAGCAATTACGCAAGAGTAGCGATTTGTTCCAGCCTTCCGGCACCCCAGACGTTTTGAGTTTCTTGACCACGCCTTTGCGTGAAAGACTGATTGCCCGCAGGAACCACCGTTTGGCTTGGGCAAAGTCAGGCGTAGTTTCAGTGCTGAATCCGTCTTCACGCCATAACGGAATAGCAACGACCGAGTCTTCACCAAGCCTGGTCTGGGCCATGAGCGTTCGATGTACGCCGGGTTCATCTTCATCAAAAAGAACAAACCTTGCCGGATCGTTCCATGATGCATCGTCGGGAAAGCCAATAATCGCCTGATTTGCCTGTCCACGCTTGGTTATGGCTTCTCCTTCCCCATTCAACAACGCGCTGTTTAATCTCTCTTGGAGTAATTCCGGTATTTCAACCTGTTCTTCGTAAACCGCTTGTACTAGGACGTCGATCTCATCCGGCAACACCAAGTTCGCCCTTTGCCCTTCCCGAAGAAGGCACCAGGTGCGCAACAGGACATCTTCACGATATACCTTTCCCCACCACAAGGGTTTTCCGAATGATGGCGGCGCGTCGCCAACAAGACCCGCCACCAAGAGTGTCGGGGGGCCGGAAACTGGCCGGGATTCCCGCTCATGACGCCACAGACGTCCTGCACGCTGCAAGATGAGGTCAATGGGCGCAAGATCAGTGGCGATTACGTCAAAATCCAAATCAAGACTCTGTTCCGCAACCTGCGTTGCTATGAGAATTTTACGCCCGTATCGATTTCCGCCAACACCGAAGTTCGCCAAAACATGATCCTCACGCTTTTGTCGCCGATCAGCCGGAAACCGCGCATGAAAGAGGAATACTTCCGTACCATCGGGCAGCCGCTTGCCGACCCGATGACCTTCACGCTCTATTGGCGCGCCCTCAGGGAAAAGTCGGTACAGGTCTTGTGCCCGTTGCACTGTATTGACAAGTGCTAGCCCCATACCGCCGTTTATAAGGTGTTCGTTCAGTGCTGAATACATACTTGGCAGGTCGTGTGGAATCCCCTGTAAACTTAGCGTCAATCGACGGTTCGGATCGGCCTCAAAATGGATCTGGTCCACTCCGTCGGCGCGGTAGATAGAGAGGCGCGGATATTCCGCTTCTATTTCCGGTATGTCGGCACTTACCACTTTCGCCAACTCGCGACGAATATGAGGTGGCAGTGTCGCCGAAAGCAACACCACGGACGATCCCAATGCCAGGAGCCAGCGCAATAGATGAACCAGAAGCGTACCCGTGTAAGCGTCATACGCGTGAATCTCATCGAATACTACGACACGGTTTGCAAGGCCCCACAGACGCACGAAGTTATGTCGCACAGGCAGAATGGGGAGAATTGCCTGGTCCACCGTTCCTACGCCGTATTCTGAAAGGAGCGCCCTTTTTTTGTTGGTGAACCATTCCCCCACTCTTATCTCACCGCCTGTTTCGGGATCGTGGATTCCAGAAATCCGCAGATTCTGGAAGGTGTCGTTGAGAACAGTTCCGCCATGCAACAGTTGCATATCCAGCTTTCGATCAGTGCCTTGTTTACAAATGAAGTCCAACGTGCGTTTAAACATTGCGTTACCGGTCGCTTTGGTCGGCAAGGCCACATACAGGCCACGATGCCCAAATCGGCATTGCAACTCAAGATGCGTGAAGAATGCTGCCTCGGTCTTGCCTTCGCCCATGGGGGCTTCAACCAGTAGAATGGCTGGTTCTTTTATACCAGAAAGAGCGTCAGCGACCGCCTGCTGTAATGGACGAGGAGTAAAGCCGAATACCTGCGCGAAAGTTTTTTGTTTTTTGGACAGCGGGGTTCTATATTCCCATCCGATTGAATTTAGTGCCTGGACTGCACAGCCTTTACGCTTTTGAAACCACGCCTGCAGATCCTCACAATCTTCCGGCGTACCGAAAGGAAACCAATCTTCATTGGATCCGATCCAGTCAGCAAAGCTTGTGAGTCCCGCCAACAGCATGAAGTCGGGGCCGGTAAGAGTTTCTTTGGTTGGCATTCGCGAAGGCTTAAAAACATCCAGCAGCGTTTCCGCAAAGCTTATACGCACTTTTGTCCAATCATCATTTCCAATAGCACGTCTGTCGCCCATCAGATGATTAATGGTAGTTGGAGTCGCCCTAGTCCCATGGTGACATCCAACTGCATCAGCCGTTAACACTGCTAACTCTTGAGGCCAGCCCCTTTCCTGTAATAACTCTGAAAGTGCAATTTGACTGACGAAAGCGTGGTTCATTTCTGTATTCGGGCTTCGTGGAAATGACAGACATGTCTGGGGTGCCTCCGGCCATTTGTACTGAAAACCCGGACTTGATTTTCCCAGATCGTGACAGGCCAAAACGATTAAAATCCATGGCCGGGCATCTTCCCATTGCATACCTAAGATTGTAGCCATCCTCATACGCGTTGATTTAGGTTCGCGCTCCAGAATTGCGTCAGCACTCGCGGCTACGTCCAGCATGTGAAGAATCAGCGGATGCCACCCTGCTTCACCATTTTTTTTTGTCTTCGCCCAGAGATTTGACAGTTCTTTTTTCAGACGTTGTTCATTCATCTATTTTCCCCTCCATTGCCTGCCAGATGGCCGCGACCATGCGGGCGTCATCCAATGCGCGGTGTTTTTTTGCATCGGCGGGTTGATGACCGACAAGATGCCTGTAAACCGTGATCAATTTATAATTCGGCAGGCGCGGGTAGCGCCTGCGGCTTATTTTCAGGGTGCAAATACTTGGGTTTTGGAGGTGGAGATTTAATCTGCTAAATTCCGACCGTAAAAAGCCTACATCAAACTCGGCATTATGCGCAACCAGTATGCTGTCGGATATGAAATCTTTGAATTTAGGATAAATTTCTTCCGGTGTCGGCTGACCGGCCAGCATATTATTGGTGATGCCGTGGATTTTAGAAACATGCCGGGGGATGGGGTAACTGACTTGAACAAGACTCTTGAATTCGCTGATTATTTGGTTGTTTTCCATGGCGATTGCCCCGATTTCAATAATCCTGTGTCCTTTGGCCGGATCGAGCCCGGTTGTTTCCACGTCAATGAAAACAAGCTTATTGCTATTTCTCAAATTGCTCATTTTGATTCATCATAACAAATCTGATCGGACATTTGATGTCCTACAAGAATATTGATTATTATTGTTTCTTCTGAACCGGTGGCCTCATTCCATTCTGGTATATTTCTCCCCTGACATCAGTTTCGGGCATTTTGCTCGGTCGGTCCTTAGGTTATTACCTAATTCAGCTTTTGTTACTCATTTTCATTCTCCATCCACGATTCACTTCGCGCTACAAGCTTTCCACCTCCGGCGCTTCGCGCCACCTCCGCCGGCGGAGGACATTTTCCACCATCCACTATTCACTATCCACCATTCTACTCCTCCTGCACCCCCATCCGGTGTCCTACCAGAAAAAAATTATTTCCGTTGTCGGCAGTTATTTCCAAAATGGAAATAACTGAATCTTCCTGTAACTCACCGCTATTGATTTTCATGCAGTTCCGCCTTTGTGTACTTTATCCGAAACTTTTCTATCCGCTTTTGATCGGGATTGATCGCTTGTTTTAGGGGTAGTAATATTTCTTTGATTATCGGAAGAAATAACTGATGGATTGCCGCTTAAAAGATTTTCAACCATGAATCTCATTGCGCATCTCCGGAACCAGAAAACGAATATGTGTTGGCGACCTGAGGATCAGGTAAGGCGGATTATATTCCAATTTATTATTTTAGCAATTGATAATTGTATTCCTGTTGTTGACGCTGATCTTGTGTATGGCGAAGCATAAGGTTTTGCTTGTCTGGACCCCGGCCTGCGCCGGGGTGACGCGCCGGCCGGGAGATCATCCGCTCAGAACTCAACTCCGAAGGAGTTGCACGTTTATAGAAATTTTCAAGTCTCTATGTTCGACCCCGACGGGGTCGCAGATGTTGAAATGGCCGGATGATCAATAAACGTTGAATCCCTTCGGGATTAAAAAACAGCAACTGTCTATTCACCATCCACTATTCACTACGAGCCACCAGCTATGTGCTCTGATCTCTGCGCTTTCCACCTCCGGCGCTTCGCGCCACTTCCGCCAAGAGACTGTGTCGCAATTATGAAAACAAGCCTGAAGTTGTCATGCCGGCGAAAGCCGGCATCCAGGAACTATTAATAATGCTGGATTCACCCTGAATGGCACAAGCCGGATTGCGCTCGCTTGTCCGGAATGACGTATATGGAATTGCGACACAGTTTCCGGCGGAGGACACAATCCACTAGCCATGAGCTATGAGCTACGAGCTTTAGCCCATAGCCTTTTATCCATCCACGTTTGACCTTGGACCTTGAACCTTGCGCCTTGAACCTTAATTCTATCCACCATTTTTATGTCAGTTTGCGCCGCAGCATTTTTTATACTTCTTGCCGCTGCCGCAGGGGCAGGGATCGTTGGGGCCGGTTTTCTCTTTGCGGATAGTCTTGCGCGGGGCGGATGGCCGTTTGCCCGTTGAGTTTGCCTCCCGGATTTTCAGGCCGTGCTCTTGCAGGATTTCCACGGCAAAAGGCAACTGTTCGTAAAACATGTCCATCATTTCATCGCGGTTTAAGGATTCCGTATCCATCACCTCTTTGAATCCTTCTTCCATTTCTTCCGGGACGGCAATGGAGATAATGACACTGTAAGCGTCCATGACTTCAATCACGTCGCCGGGTAATTCTTCTATTTCTTTTATGGAATATTCTCTGCCCATGCCCCAGAGAGCGGGCCGCAGGGATAAAGCCATAAACAGTCCGTATGTCCAGCCGTCAATCAGCATCAGTTCATCATTGGTGATTGCATCATAATTGAAAGGAAACGTGAGCTTGCCTTTGCGTCCGTCATTGAGCATGCGTTCGTAAACGGCGATCAGGCTTTCCAAACAGGTTTCGGCCTCCGGATCATTATCAAACGCCGGTTCTCCGCCGAAGATCAGCGGCACCCATTCTTCCGCCGGAATGACCTCCGGCGTAATGGCCAGTCCGAATAACAGGCCGTGCAGCTCTTCCAGGTAAATGCCGGATTCATCGCTGGTCCTGGTTAATAAGGATATTAAATTTTTTTCTTCTTTTGCTTTGAACAGCTTCATGGATTCACGCGTAAACCTTTCTCATATGTTCGATTTCTTTTTCTCTTCATTTCGCAGAAATTGTTTATTCCTGACTTTGGACGACAGGCTGCCTCCATGCCGAAAAAATAGGGGTGCCCCTTAAAACGGCGCCTGCATTATATACGCAGTTGGGCATAAATCAATGGTTATGGTTCGGGCGGGTTGGCAAGAGGCTTTCATAAAAAGGTTTTGGGAAGAAGGTCATCAGAAAGCCGTGAGGGTGTTGAGAATTGGAAAGGAGCGAAAGGCGATGGATGTGAAAATTTTTCATCAATAGTTCCTTCCTGATAGAGACTGCGTTGCAATCCACATTAGTCATTACGAGGCTCTCTTTGGGAGATCAGATTGCCACGGCGCCTTGGCGTCGCCTCGCAATGACGGGGCTGTTTCGCCCAGCTCCAGGGCGCCATGTGCCAGTGCGTTGCTGCTCAGTCTTACAATCCGAAATGGCTCCTGATGTTTTGCGCCGTCCGCGCGATCAGCACACGTCTGGCCTCCATGCCGGCCCAGGCGATGTGCGGGGTGATGTAGAGCTTTTCTTTATTGCGAATGTTCAAAAGCGGGCTGTCCGCCGCGATGGGTTCTTTGGTTAGAACGTCCAGACCCGCTCCGGCAATCCGGTTTTCGTCAATGGCCTGCGCCAGCGCCGCCTCATCCACAATGCCGCCCCGGCCCATGTTCAAAAGATAGGCCGTCGGCTTCATTCTATCCAACTGTTCTTTGGCAATCAGGTTTCTGGTCTGATCGTTGAGCGGGCAGTGAATGGAGACGACATCGGCGCTCTGCAATAATTCCGGAAGCGGAAGATGAGAGCAGCCCGCCGCATCGAGATTTTTTCCCGAGGTCGAGTAATAAACAACTTTTGCGCCGAAGGCGGAGGCAACCTGCGCGACACGGCGGCCGATAGTTCCCATGCCGATGATGCCAAAGGTCATGCCGGACAGTTCCCGGAATTCCCGGCCCAGGTGCGTGAAGATGGGGCTGGATGTGTATTGTCCCGACCGGACATAATCGTCGTAATAGCGGCAGGCGTTTTGCAGATAAAACAGCATGGCGAAGGTGCATTGCGTGACGGATTCCGTGGAGTAGCCCGCGACATTCCGGACGGCAATTCCTTTTCGGGCGGCATAATCCAGATCGACGTTGTTCATGCCGGTGGCGACGATGGCGATCAACTCCAGTTCCGGGCAGGCATCCATGACATCGCGGTCGATGATCACCTTGTTGGTGACGACGACGTTGTGCCCCCGAATGCGACCGATCCGCTCGGCGGGAATGGTGATCTCATAGTTTGTGTAATCGCCCAGCGACGAAATCTCCGAAAGGTTGTCGACATGGCCGACCGTTGCAGCATCCAGAAAAACCATTTTGATGGGCTTTTTCATTCTTTATTCTCCGCGGCTTGTTTGAGTGGTTTGACCATTTGCTCTTTAAGGATTTTTAAATATTTCCGGCGGAAGGCCGGGATTTTGGTTAAAAGCATCATCAGCAGGTTCAGACGGCGGACTTTGTAATTTTTCTGCGGGAAGTCCAGAAGCCCGTGCTGTTTGAAAAAGCGGTAATCCGCCTGAAACGTAAAACGCAGCATGCCGTAAATCTCGTCGCGGAATATTTTCCTGCCGCCGACGCCCAGAAAGGTCAGGGGAACGGAGGCCCGATCCTTTGCCGTCCGGACGAGGGTGCGGGCGAATTCCGCGATGAGCGCGTCGATCCGTTGAGAGTCTGACGATTCATCCGTGATGATCCCCGCGACGTTGGCATCCTGAATTTGCCCATAGGCTTCCAGCATCTGGCGAAGGTTGGGAATCTGCTCCAGGGGGCCGGAAATCAGATAGGCAATCTGTTTGTTCTGCAAGGTGGGAATGTGCGTGTTGAAGAAAGAGCGGTCAAAATACATCTTCCAGCGCGACGACAGATAGCGGTCGAAAATTGCGCCGGCAAAGACGATCACGTCCGCCTTTTTGACTTTTTCATTGTAGAAATCAATGTAGCCGTCCTTGCCTTCATAATCGCAGGTGTTGTCCAGACCGCATTTGCAGCAGCCCAGGCATCCGCCTTTGATGTTGATGTCCATCAGGTTGACGACATCGATGTCTCCCCGAAAGTTCTCTCTCAGGGTCTGAACCATTGCATCGACATTGCCGGACGGCGACTGTCCGTCTTTCATCAGCAGAATTTTTTTCCCCGCCGTATCGACCGGGGCTGCGGGAGCGCCCGGGATGTATTTAAAATTCAACGGCGCAACGGGCGGGTAGACGCGGGCTGTGGGGATTTTTCGGGAAGCGGCGTCGGCAAAATTTTCGGCAAAGGCCAGCCAGCGTTTGCGTTCTCTGCTTTGCATGAGGTCGTACATGGCCGCGGAATAAGCACCCAGGTAGTTCATCTGCAGGTCGTCGCAGACGGCGTGAATGTAATTATGCGCCGTGTGATCGAAGAAGTGGACGGAGGTGGACAGGGAAAGCGCATACTTTCCCGCAAAAGCCGCTTCTCGCTTTCTTTCGAAGATCAATTCGATAAACCGTTTGTACTGGGAGCATACGACCAGGTAATAAAGCGGAAACGCCCACCAGACGGCGTCGGCGCGTTCGATGGCGTCGAGAATTTCGCCAAACGCTTTTTCATCTTTTTCGATCTTCCTTATGGTCTGGGCCACGGGAAAGATCGTAAACGAATGCTGCGGCATTTTTCGGGCCGCGTAGCGGACGTACTGAAGGGTGACGCTGAGATCGCCTTTGGGGCTGCCGTTGAGGACGATAATGTTCATAAGCTGCTTTCTTTCTCCTTAAAGGGGTTCTTCATAAAAACAATAACGGTTGCGTCCCTGATTTTTGGCGAGGTACATGGCCTTGTCTGCTTTTTGAATCAGGGTGTCCAGATTGTCCCCGTTTTCGGGGTATAACGCCGCTCCCACACTGGTGGTGACCACGACCGGCCCCGTGTCCAGATGAATCGGCCGGTGAAACGCGTCAACAATTTTCTCGGCAATCCGGATGACGTCGTGACGCGAGTTGACTGCCGGCAGAACAATGCAGAATTCGTCGCCGCCGGGGCGTGAAACGGTATCCGTGTCCCGGACAATGGATAAAAGCCTTTCGGAAACCTCCTGCAAAAGCGCATCGCCGGCTGCGTGTCCAAAGCGGTCGTTGATATCTTTGAAATGATCCAGATCCAGCATGATGACGCCGACCATTTTCTGCGCTCGTCTGGCTCTTTTGATGGCCATATTCAGACGGTCATAGAAGAGCAGGCGGTTGGAAAGGCCGGTCAAATGATCATGAAGGGCCTGGTTGCGGATTACTTCTTCTTCCTTACGCCTGGCGGTGATGTCCTGAATGATTCCGCGAAAGCCCGAGGGTTTGCCGTGCGCGTTGCAAAAAAGGCTGACGGATAATTCCACATGTCTTGTGCCGCCGTTTTTGTTGATGATTTTCCAATCCATCTTTTTGATCGGCTTCCTTGTTTTATAAACCTGGGCGAATGTGCGAATCGCGATATCGGCGTTTTTTTTATCCACATAGCGCCGAAAATTGAGGCCCAGCATTTCTTCCCGCCGATAGCCGAATAATTTCAGATAAGCTTCATTGGAGAACTGAAGATTTCCCCTTAAGTCGACTTCATAGTAAGCATCCGGAATATTGTCCACGATGGAGCGGGACCGGTCTTCGCTTTGCTTGAGGGCGTCTTCGGCCTTCTTCTGCAGAGAGATGTCCATCTGCGATCCCAGGGTTGCGCGCCGGCATTTGTATTCGATGGCCGTTACGGTTCCCACATACCATAAGATTTCCCCCTCTTTGGTGACGACACGGTATTCATAAGGAATGATGGCGCCGGTATGCATCATGGCCAGGGAGCTCTGCCGGACAAATTCCCGGTCTTCCGGATGCACCATAAAGAGAGAATCTTTTCCCAGGATCTCGCCGGCTGCGTAACCCGTGTTTTCCTGAAACCGGCGATTGACCCAGACAAAAAGTCCGTCCTGGACGATAAAAATACCGATGGGGGATTTTTCCGCAAGCGTTTGGTACAGGTGTTCGGCCAGTTTCCACTGGGTCACGTTTTGAGAAATGACCGATACGGCAATCGCTTTTCTCCCCCGGGCGGAAGAATTCGCAACCGGGCTGAAAGTGCGCAGAAAATCGCAGCCGTCCCGGCTGCTGCGATGTTCCCGCTGCAAGGATTCGCCTTTTTCGATGACGCTGGCGACGTCGCGTGAAAATTCGGCCGATTCTTCGGGAGAGTGGAAATCCGCGTAGGTTTTCCCGGTCAGTGCATCAAGCGGGACTCCCAGACGCGTGCAATGGTAAGGATTGACGTGAAGATAACGGCAGTGGCTGTCGACAACGTAAATGGAATCGTGAGCGGACTCGACAAGGGACCGGCAGACATTAACAACACGCCGCGCTTCGGCGGAAGACGTTGCGCGGGTTTGTTTTTTTATGTCTGTCATGTTGTTTTCTCCGGGAACAACGAAGGTCGTGCAATCCATTCCGATGACGGGAAAAACGCATTCAAGCCGATATGCCGAAAACTATATTGAATAGGCGACCCGTGTGTCAAGACAATTTACAGGTTGACTTTAAGTATTGATTTCTTTATAATTATCAGTGTGACAGCGGTATAGAGTATTGATTAAAGATCCGTAACATAGATAAACATCGGGGGCGAACAATGAAAATTTTAGTCGCATTCATGGGAGATTTGGATGTCAGTAAGTCGGTATTGGATGTAGCCAAAAAACATGCCAGAGCTTTTAACGCGACGCTTTGCGTTGCCACTTCCATGGAGAAAGTGTCGGAACGGGAAAAAATGGACCTGGATAAGGTTGAAAAACAACTGGCCGACGTTAAAAGCGCCCTGGCGGCTGAAGGGATCACTAGCGAAACGCATATTCTGGTTCGCGGCGTGACCCCTGGCGAAGACATTGTGGAATTCGCCATAGACAATAAAGTTGAAGAAATTATTCTCGGGATTGAGAAAAAATCCAAAGTCGGAAAGCTCTTTTTCGGATCCAACGCTCAGTACATTATTCTCGAATCTCCCTGTCCCGTCGTTTCCGTCAAATAAAACATTCCAATAAAAAAGGCTTGCTCCGACGGGAGCAAGCCTTTTTTCCGTTTACGCGTGCACGGTTATTTCTTGCGTTTGGCCAGTTCTTCAGCCCTTAACTCCTTGCGCAAAACCTTGCCGACGGTTGATTTCGGCAGCTCCTTGCGGAATTCAATTTCCGACGGCAGCTTGTAGGTGGCAAGCTTTGTCTTGCCGTATTCCAGCAGTTCTTCGGCTGTGGCCGTTTCGCCTTCTTTGAGCACAATAAACAATTTCACGTTTTCGCCGCGTTTGGCATCGGGGACGCCGATGGCGCAGGCTTCCATGACCTTGGGATGTTCGTAGTAGACTTCATCGACGTCTCTGGGATAAATATTGAAGCCGCCGGAAATGATCATGTCTTTTTTCCGGTCGACGATATAGAAATAGCCGTCTTCATCCATGGTGGCGATATCGCCTGTGTAGCACCAGCCGTTTCGAAGCAAGCCGGCTGTTTCTTCCGGTTTGTTCAGATAGCCTTTTGTGACCTGCGGGCCGCGGATGATCAGTTCACCCGGTTCGCCGATGGGCATATCCGTTTCTCCCTTGTCCAGATCGACAATGCGGCATTCGGTGTCGGAAAGAGGCAAACCGATCGAGCCGATTTTGCGGACGCCTTCAAAGGGGTTGGTGTGCGTGACGGGTGTGGTTTCCGTCATGCCGAAGCCCTCGACGATGACCGCGCCGGTGGCTTTTTCAAAATCGTGGATCACTTCCACGGGCAACGGGGCGCTGCCGGAGAAGAACCCTTTGAAGCAGGTCATGTCCACTGTTTTGAACTCGGGATGATTCAGCATGCCGATGTACATGGTCGGAACCAGCGCGCCAAAACTCGGTTTGAATTTTTTAATGGCTTCCAGAAGCGGTTCCGGCTGCGGTTTGGGAATCAGAATGTCCCCCCATCCCATGTAAACGGAAAAGTTCATGGCGCACGACATGCCGAAAACATGGAAGAAAGGCAGAGCGCCCAGATTGACATTGGATGTGCCGGCGAATCTCGGGAACCAGGCGCTGATCTGCTGGACCTGTTTACTGATGTTGCCGTGGGTCAGGATCACGCCTTTGGAGACGCCCGTTGTGCCGCCGGTGTACTGATACATGGCGGTGTCTGCGAACGTGAGTTTTGCTTTCGGCGGATTGGGCTGGCTGCCGGCGATGCAGTCTTTCCATTGATAGACGTCATTGGCCTGTTTCATCGGTTTGGCGGGCAGCAGGCCTTTCTTTTTGCCGACTAGCGGGAATAAAAGATTGACGGGGAAGGGCAGGTAGTCCCCGATGGACGAGATCACAATCTGTTTGACTTTTGTTTTGGGTCTTAAATCGATCATCCGGTTGGCCAGGAGGTCAATGGTAACGAGAATCTTGGAGCCGGAATCGTTGAGCTGATGTTCCAGCTCGCGGTCGGAATAAGTCGGGTTATTTAAAACAACGATGGCGCCTATTCTGTGGATGGCGTAATAAGCGACCACGCAGGGAATCATATTGGGTAGAATAATGGCGACGGCATCGCCTTTTTTGATGCCCATCTGGGAAAGCCAGGTGGCGAAACGATCCACCATGTCCTTTAAGGCTTTATAAGACAGCTTGTATCCCTGAAAATTCAGGGCCATGCGATCGGGGAATTTGGATGCCGATCTGTCCAGAATATCCGGCATGCAAATATCCTCATACTGAATCTTCTCGGGTACACCTTTGTCGTAAGACTTCAACCACGGTTTCGACGCATAAGTAACTTCTCCGGCCATATTAACTTCCCTCCTAAAGTTTGGTTAAACGCGATGGAAATGAAGTAAACTATTGATTCCGCTGTCTTTATGTATGAATTATGCCTGCTGCAAACCCTCCTTATCCATGTATTTATGGTGCAACCTGTCTGGAACTACGACTAAAAATTATGAAAAGCTCTTACCAATTTTTTTGAGTAAATGCCATAAAATAATCCCCCGGGCTTGACAGAAAATTTCTTTTGAGCGTATTGGTAAATAAAAACAGGAATTACGTATGAAAAAGAAATCAATCGATATCGAAAAATCTTACTCCACTCCGGAATTTGTCGCCAAGCTTCGCCGGCTGGCCGATGCACTGGAAAACGGCAAACGCTTTGTCATCTCCATTGCCGGTGAAAGAATCGCCGTTCCCTCGGGAGCCGTCTTCAACGTGGAGCACGAGCGCGAGGGCAAAAACGAGGAAATCGAATTCCAGGTGAAGTGGGTCCATAAGAAATAATTCCGCAGTAACTCTCTATGGCTTTGTCTTTTTATCTATGAGTATTTTCGATCTTCACGTTCACACCCGCCGGTATTCCGGCTGCTCCTTTATTCAGTATGAGGATCTTATCGGTCAGGCCGTTTCGGCCGGTCTCAACGGTGTGGCCATTACCGAACACGGTATGCGCTGGCCGGATGCGGAATTCAACCCGCTGCGGGATGCCGCCGCAAAACGGGGCATCGTTTTAATCAACGGCCAGGAAATCCATGCCAGAGACGACTCCGGACGCTCCGAAGGGGAATATCTGATCTTTGGCTTGAAACGCAGCCTCACCAGAACAAAAACCGCCGCCCAACTGGTGGAAACCGTCCATAAAGAGGGCGGCATCATCATTGCCGCGCATCCTTATAAATTGTCGCGAGGCGGCCGGTCACATTACTACGGTGCGGGCGACCTGATTTACAAATTAAAACTGGACGGCATCGAGCTTTGCCATCCGGACCACTCCGAAAAAGCGATGGATAAAGTCAAGCAGGCGATGGAGCAGATGAACGTGCCCGGCACCGGAGGCAGCGATGCGCACAAAATCCTCAACATCGGCTCCTATGTGACGGTCTTTGAAAAGCCGGTATTAAACGAGGAAAACTTTCTGCGTGAAATCCGGGCGGGGAGATTCCGGGCGGAGAAGAGACAGGAGTAAGGTTCAAGGTTCAAGGTACAAGGTACAAGGTACAAGGATAAAGGCAAGAGGCGGAGAGGAAAGCTCGTAGCTCATAGCTGATAGCCGATAGCTTATCGTGGATGGCGGATAGAATTAAGGAACAAGGCGCAAGGTTCAATGTCCAAGTATCCAGACGAAAAATATCCTCCAGAGGAGAGAACAGCTCATAGCTCACGGCTCGTAGTGAATGGTATAGCCGCACTATACCCCGCGCCGGGGGTGGAGCATATTCTGAGTTTCAAAATATTACCTTTTAATTGTCTTTCTAAATCACCTATTAAAAAACAAGTGCTGAGATCCTGTGTCGGGAATCTTTACATGTCGTTTTAAGGATTTACATAGTTAAGTTGTCGTGATGACTTGAATATGTTCTAAGCGTGCAAATGTAAAGAAAATTTTACAATGTCGGAAATCTTTACAGGAGTATTAAATAAAAAACCGGGAATTCATTGAATTACATTATAAATTGATGACTTATGCATGTAGTATGGTTTTTGCATAGGTAATGGCGATATGTTGGGTAATTATTCTTATATCCATGATTTAAGGTAGTTGATTTAACTTAGGAGGGAAGTAATTATGAAAAAGATGAAACTTGTTTTTTCTTTAGTGTTTGTTTTTTGTTTGGGAATTTCTTCTTCTGCGTTAGCGAATGGCCTTTTAACGGCTGAATGGGGTGTTGGGAATTTTGATAAAATAGTTCAGACATCGGCAGATCCGATTTTTACGGCGCCGGGAATTGAGTTAAGAGCGGATTATACTGAAAATCATTCTACGGCTCTCGGTATTCCTTATGACGCAAATGTTTTCAATACTTGGGGTGTCAGCTTTGACGCTTCCGGGAAATCCGTCATCGCTCAAGGAAATGCATTAAGTGTTTTGGCATGGTTTTTTGATATCGATACAGCCGTTTATGAAAATACGCCGTTCAGCTTTGAATTTTACGCCTATAATGGCAACGTATTGGTTGATTGGGCGACAGTTTCTTACGACGGAGGCAGTCAGGGAGCGTCCACCCATGGATCTCCTTTAAATAACGGTGCAAATTATACCTTCGAAGTTCACAACCTTAATCAGGTTCCCGAACCGACTACGTTGCTGCTTCTCGGCCTTGGCCTTCTGGGCATTGTTCCGCTTAGAAAGAAGAGGAAATAAAGAGCATTCAGTAAAGAAAACAAAAAGGCGGCGCCGGAGACGGTTGCTGCCTTTTTTTTATCCCGAAGAGATTCAACGTTTATAGATGATCCGGCAAATTCAAAATCTGCGACCCCGTCGGGGTCGTACGTAGAGACTTGAAACTTTCTATAACGTGTAACTCCTTCGGAGTTAAGCCCGGAGGGGAGGGTGAATGGAATTAAGGATCACGGCGCAAGGTTCAAGGTCCAAGGTCCAAGTATACAGACGAGAAATATCCCCTAGAGGAGAGAACCGCTCGTAGTTCGAAGCTCGTAGCTGGTGAACGGAATTAAGGATCAAGGTTCAAGGCTCAAGTACCGAGAAGAAAAATATCCTCCAGCAGCGGGGAGGAAAGCTCGCAGCTCATAGCGCATAGTGAATGGCGGCTCGTGGAGGATGTTCCCCGTTGCCGGGGGTGGAGGGCGCATTCTGATCCGTAAAACAGTATTTTTTCTTTTAATATTCTTTTTTTATCAGGGATACAGAAATGTGTAGGGAACGGTTTCAATAACCTGAAGGTTACGCGACCGTTCCCTACAGTGCGGAAATAATAAAATTTTTATTCCCCGATAAATTTGGGTTCGCGTTTCTGCAGGAAGGCGGTGATGCCTTCTGTGGCGTCTTTGCTGGTGGCCAGTTTTTTCGACCATTCGATGTCCACGCGCAGACCTTCGTCAAAACCCTTGTCCAGACCCACGCTCATGCCTTCCAACACCGCGGCGATGGCCAGAGGCGGCCGTTTGGCGAGCGCCGCGGCAAATGCTGTGGCTTCTTTCATCAGATCGGCGGCGGGAACAACTTTATCCACCATGCCGATGGCGAGCGCTTCAGCGGGGGCAAGCCTTTTGCTGAAAAGGATTATGTCGAGGGCTTTGGATTTTCCCAGCAGCCGCGGCAGACGCTGAATGCCACCCCAGCCGGGGGTGATGCCCAGGTTGACTTCCGGAAGACCGATGAGCGCCTTGGGGTTGTCCGTCATGATGCGGAAGTGGCAGGCAATGGCCGTTTCGCACCCGCCGCCCAAAGCATGGCCGTTGATGGCCGCGATGTAGGGTTTGGTGGAGCGGGAAATGGCATTCATGATTTCGTTGCCGTTGGGGCCTTTGGCGATGTTGGCGATGTCGGAGACGTCCATGCCGGCGGAAAAGCCCTTGTCGCCGGCGCCGGTGATAACGACGGCCCGCGTCTCCTTACTTTTTTCCAGGGCGTTGACGGCATCGAAAAATTCTTCCCGGATGCCCAGGTTTACCGAATTCATCGGCGGACGATTCAAAACAATCGTCGTCACAAAATCCTGCGTTGTCACAATAATGTTTTTGTACTCCATGTCACCTTTCTCCTTTCAGTTTAGTGAGCAAGGGATTGAAACTCCTCCCAGGGGTTAAAACCCCTTGCTCTAGATTTCTGTTCTTAACCTTGATCCTTGCACCTTGTCCCTTGAACCTGTTTTCTATTTCTGATGCACCAGCCGCATGCCCGGATGCGGCACTTCAAAATAAGGAACGCCGCTTCCGCTTAAGCTGCCGATGTAAGCCGTCCGGCGGCCCGGACCGCCGAAGCAGATATTGGCGGGGCGATTGATGCGGGTTCCCTGTAAGTCCTGAACATAAATTTGCAACCGCCCCTGCGTGTCGATGTAGCCCAGGGCGTTGGCGACCGGAAAGGCCACCCAGAGATTTCCGGCTTCGTCAAAGGCGATGCCGTCGGGAAAACCAAGCTGCCCCAGAGAGTCGGGGCCGTAAACCTCCGCCGCTCCGACGCTGTTGTCCGAACGGATCGGAAAGCGAAGCACGCGGCGCTGCATGGTCTCGGCGACATAGACATATTCTTCTTTGGCATCGAGCGCCACGCCGTTTGCAAAGTAAATGCCGTCTGCGACAATCCGCGGCGGCTCGCCGGTCGCGATCATCACAAGACATCCGTCCGGCACGGGATTGCGCAGTGATGCATCGATATCCGGATTATCGGTGGAATTGGAGACCCACAGGCGGCCTGCAAAATCCAGAAATGGAAAGTTGGGGGTGAGCATTTTTTTTCCGCCGGCTTCGGTCATCAAAACCTTATGCGTGCCGTCCGGCGCAAGGGACTGGACTTCACCGTTGCCGATATTGGCGACGATGCAGTGGCCTTTCGTATCGATGCAGATGCCGTTGGGTAGACCGCCCAGATTTCCGAAAAATGTGACGATGCGCCAGTCGGCTTCAATGCATGAACAGCGCCCGCGCGCGTCGGCGGCGAAGATGCGGCCGTCGTCGGTCGCCATGACGCCTTCAGGCCGGAGCAATCCCTGCCCGAGTATTTTGACCTCTTGAATATCCATCGTGGTTCTATCCTTTCAGTTTTAAAATAACGTCCCGCAGATGATCGGTGAGCGCCTCGACGGAATCAAAATCTTTCGGATTGACGGCCTCTCCGACATGCAGTTCCAGCCGATGTCCGCCGAAGAACCGGGGAAGGATTTTTCCTGTCGCCATGATTTCAAAAGCGCCCCGGATGACCACGGGAATGATTTTTTTATTCAGATGCATGGCCAGGTAAGCTGATCCGGATTTGAATTTTCCCAGCTCGCCTGTATGGCTTCTCGTTCCTTCCGGGAAAATAATGAGCGATTGTCCGCTCCGGAGCACGTCGGCGGCCGCTTTCAGGGACGGCACGACATTGCCCGTTCTGTCCACGAAGAGCGCCGGCGAGCCGGCAAACGGAATCGCGAGCCAGGAAAGTTCTTTTTTGCCGATCAGAAAGACATGTTTTCTTAAACGGCGGGGAATCAGGTTAACCAAAAGCGGCGGGTCCAGAACGGATTGATGATTAGCGATGATAATGGTGTTTTCAGGCGTCATTCGTTCGGCATGGATAACTTTCAGATGCCAGCAAAGAAAAGCGATCATCCGGACCAAAAGGAGAATCAATAAGGTGACCGGATTGAAAAATGTTTTGGCCTGAATCTCGACGGGACCTTTCAGAATCAGTTCGTCGAGGTTTGCCCCTGAATGTTCCTCGCAGGATGCGAGATAGCGGACAAACTCTTCCAGTGTGTTCAGCGGATTGACTTTGTCAATCTCAATGGAAATGTTGAGGGTCTCTTCCAGGTGGACCACCAACTCGACAAGTCCCAGTGAATCAATGCGGCAATCGGCGAGGGTTTCATTGGCGTGCAGGGTTTCCATGCGCAGCTTTTCGCTTAAGACCTGGATGATTTCCTCTTCCCGCATGCTGGTTGCGGTAAGCACATTGCGGGCAATGGCGCTGCCGGTGGCGTCGGTCTGGTAGACGCCCGCCTCCAGAAGCCGGATGACGTCATTGATCAGGACCTTGCGCGTGGAGTTCCGGGGCAGCGGGTCCGCCGAAAGAGCGAATCGGCTGATCATCTTGTAGACAGGAAGATCTTTATTGAGGGAGGCGATTTCTTTGCGGATGTATGAATAAGCGTCCGGTCCTTTCAACGCCGGAACAATCACGGCGTAGACGGTTTCCCGGCCATCCACTTTCCGGCCGAAAACGGCAATCTCGCCTACGAGCGGCGACTTCCGGAAGTACAGTTCCAGTTCTTCCGGATAGACGTTTTTGCCGGAATCCAAAACGATGACATTTTTAATGCGGCCGGTAACATGGATGTGTCCCCGTTTATCGACAAAGCCCAGGTCCTGCGTGTTGTAAAATTTCTGATCGTCAAAAGCTTGCCGGTTGGCGTCCTCGTTGCGATAGTAGCCCGGCATGACGGCCGGGCCGCTAAGCCAGATTTCTCCGATGCCGTCGTCATTGACGTTTTTGATTTTGACCTCGTTGCCGCGGATGGGGGGGCCCACGGAGCCGGCGGTGGCGTCTTTATAATAGGGAATGGCGATGGGACCCGTCGTTTCCGTGAGTCCGTAACCTTCCATGATGTTAAAACCCATGGTTTGGTAGTAGTTGAAGTATTCTTTTTTGAGCGGCGCGCCGCCACTGATGAAAAAGCGCATCCGGTGGCCGAAAACATCATGCACGGGACGGAAAATTTTCCGTAAAATAAAACCCAGCCCAATGGTTTTCAAAACAGGCCCGGCTTTGAGGAAGAACGTAAAGAGGCGATATCTGGCCATCGATTGCGCCTTGAGCTTGGTGAGGAGCGCGTCTAAAAAAAGCTCCCACATCTGCGGCGCCGCCGGGAAAATCGTGATGGGATTTTCCCCCAGCGCTTTGATGATGTCCGGGCCTTTGAGTGAATTCTGAAAAACAATGGAACTGCCCGTGACAAGCGGGGCCATAAAAGTCGATTCAAACGCATAGACGTGATAAAGCGGCAGCATGGCCAGCGTGACATCGTCCGGCGTGTATTCTTCCAGTTCGGTGCAGACGATGGCGACATGAAGGATATTGCCGTGGTTAAGCGCGACGATTTTGGGCTGTCCCGTCGTTCCGGAGGTGAACAGCAGGGTGGCGGTATCCTCCAGGTTCAGGGGCGGTGGTTGAAACGAAGCATCGCCGTCCGCGGACGGCTCATCTTCAATGGGATAAACCGGCAGGTTGTCAAAGACGTTGCGGAAAGATGCGGACACAAAAACGGCGCGCGCACCCGCGCTTTCAGCCATTTCCCGGTATTGCCTGGGGGAGAGATTCGTATCCAGCGGAAGCGCCACGGCTCCGATGGCCGTGACAGCCATAAACGTGAAGCACCACTCGGGAGAGTTTACGGCCAGAATAGCCACAACATCTCCTTTCTGCAAGCCTTGCTTCTGCAAAAAAAGCGCTCTTTTTGCAACCTGTGTCCAGGTTTGGTCAAAAGTGATGTTTTGATTTTTAAAAAGTATACGATGGGTATGCCTCCTGCAGATCGTTTCATAGGCGGCAGGGAGATTCTTATATTCCATAGCTTCTCTGATCCAGTTCCTTCAATCATGTTATGCTGAAAGCGACGCAGCGCGGGAGAATGCCCCTGTGCTGCTTTTCCAGCCATTTGTTACAGTAAACACAACACGGCTTTTTTTGCGAGTCTTTTAACCCGGCATTGACCAGGCCGGTTGAGCAAAGCGTTTTTCAGTGCAAAGTCACCGGCGGCATTATGCACCAGTTTGATGTCCGTTTCAATGGATTCCGGGTGGATGTCTTTGCCGGTTTCCTTAGAGCCTTCATCTTGATGGATCGTCAGCTACAGCGGCGTTTCCGTGAGGATGAGGACAAGGATGTTGACAGGGGGGAATTTATTTGACCGCGATCATTTGTTTGACTTTTTCGGACAGCATATTGATGCTGAAAGGCTTTTGAATGAACTGCATGCCTTCTTCCAGCACGCCGTGCTGGGCGATGATATTGGAGGTATAGCCGGACATGAAAAGTATCTTCATGTCTGTGCTCCGGGCGATCAGTTTGTCACGCAATTCCTTGCCGCTCATTTGCGGCATGACCACGTCGGTGATGACCAGGTCGATCGGTGTGACGCCTTTTTCGCAAAGCGACAACGCATCGAGAGGATTCTCCGAGGCGATGACCATGTATCCGAGCGCTTCCAGCATGTCGGAGACCATCTTGAGAACCATTTCGTCGTCTTCAACCAGCAGAATGGTTCCGGAGCCTGATTTGGCGGGTTTTTCAGGAAGACGGGCCGTAATATTCAAGGCTTCGCCGGTGCGGGGGATATATATTTTAAAGGTGCTTCCCTGACCGGGCTCACTGTATACACTGATAAAGCCGTTATTTTGTTTGACAATGCCGTAAACTGTTGACAGCCCCAGTCCCGTGCCTTTGCCGAATTCCTTGGTTGTGAAGAAAGGTTCAAAAACATGCGGAAGACTGGCTTTGGCAATGCCGACGCCGGTATCGCTGACTGAAAGCTGGATGTAATCTCCGGGGGCGACGTCGATATGCGCATCGCAAAAATGACGGTCCGCGGAAATATTGGCTGTTTCGATGATCAGTTTGCCGCCTTTATACATGGCGTCGCGGGCGTTCACCGCCAGATTGATGAGAATCTGTTCGACCTGGATGGGATCGAACTTGATCGGCCACAGGTTTTCTGCGGGATAAAACTTCAAATCAATATCTTCGCCAATGAGACGCGTGATGGTTTTCTGCGTCTCGGCCACCAGCTCGTTGAGATTGACCACTTTGGGACTGATGATCTGCTTGCGCGAAAAGGCCAGCAGTTGAGCGGTCAGGTCCCGGGAACGGGTGGCGGCTTTTTCAATTTCAATCAGATCGGAATAGACAGGATTCTCCATGGTGAGACGCATCTTGGCCAGATCGATGTATCCTAAAATGACATTGAGCATATTGTTGAAATCGTGTGCGACGCCGCCGGCCAGACGACCCACGGTTTCCATTTTCTGAGAATGGAGCAGTTGCGCGGCCAGTTTGTCTCTTTCCTGCTCAGCTTTCTTGCGCTCGGTGATATTTCGTCCGGCCAGTAATATGCCGACAGGTTTGCCGCTTTCATCCCGCTGGAAGGTGCAGGTCTCTTCCAGCCAGACGCTCCCTCCGCCTTTGTGGTATGATTCGACTTCAAAGACAATCGAACGGTGGGGATCGACGGGGGTGTCGCTGAACTCCTTTCCCAGTTCTTCAAAAAGGATATTCAGTCCCTTTTCGAGGGATTCCGGCGTCACCTGCCGTTCGATCGGGATTTTCACGATTTCTTCCGGCGTGTATCCCGTAATGCGGATTTCCGACGGACTCTGATAAACATAATTCAAATTCATGTCCAGGATGGAGATGGTATCCTGCATGTTTTCGACAATCATCCGATAGCGTTTTTCGCTTTCCTTCAGAGCTTCTTCCATCTTTTTGCGTTCGGTAATGTCGCGGCCGACCAGCATGATTTCAACCGGTTTGCCGTTTTCATCCCGGTTGAAGGAGGCGGAGATTTCCTGCCAGATGGTGTGCCCTTTTTTATGATGCATTTCCAGTTCAATGGTTCGGGAACGGGTGGGATCAACCGGCTCACCGCTGAATTCTTTTTCAAGTTCTTGGGCAAACATCTGCGAGACCTGAGCGAAGGATTCCGGTGTGAGCATTTTATCAATGGGGATATGCATGATTTCTTCCGGCGTGTAGCCGGTCACGCGAATTTCCGACGGACTCTGATATGTATAATGAAGATCCATGTCCATGGTCCAGATGGTGTCGTGCATATTTTCGACAATCATCCGGTAACGTTTTTCACTTTCACGGAGAATTCCTTCCATCTTTTTACGTTCCGTGATGTCGCGGCTGACCAGCATGATTCCTACCGGTTTGCCGTTTTCATCCCGGTTGAAGGAGGCCTGAACCTCATTCCAGGCGGTGGAGCCGTTTTTGTGGTAAATCTCCATTTCCATCGTCACAACGCGGTGGGGATCAACCGGCCGGCCGCTGAACTCTTTTTCAAACTCGTCGGCGATGACCTTTCTTACGAATTCCCGCGATTGCGGCGTGAGCAGTTGTTCCGGTTCCAGTTGCAGGGCTTCTTCCGCGGTATAACCGGATGTGTGAATTTCCGACGGACTCACGTAAGTAGGTTTGAAATTCAGATCCAGCGTTGCGATGGAGTCGTGCATGTTTTCCACGATCATCCGGTAACGCTTTTCGCTTTCCTTGAAAATCTCTTCGGCCTTTTTGCGTTCGGTGATTTCGCGGGTTACGCCGATGATCTCAAAAGGCATCCCCCTTTCATCCCGGTTGAAGCTTGCGTTGACTTCCACCCAGATGATGACGCCGTCTTTGCACTTAATCTGAGTTTCCAGGCTCATGGGACCGCTTTTTTCAAAAGGATGGGCTTTCCCATATGCGAGTTTCTCTTCCAATTGTTGCTTGAGGGAATTAAGGTCCGCAGAAATTGAAAAATGCCCGGTTTGGGCGGCCAGGACCTCTTCCGTTGTGAATCCGGTCATGCGGTAAATAGACGGACTGATGTAAGTCAGGTTCAAGTCAAAGTCGCGCGTCCAGATGACGTCGCGAATATTTTCGGTAATCAGGCGAAGACGTTTTTCCGTTTCCTTTCTCTGGCTGACGTCACGCGTAATTCCCCGGAAGCCGCACGGGCGGCCTTCGTCATTCAGCATCAGCGTGACGGAAGACTCGACGTCCAGCACATGACCGTCTTTGCGGAAGATTTTCCATTCCAGGGCCTTCAACGGTTTGCCGGTCAGATAGACCTGATGGAACGCGTTGTATACTTTCTTTGCGTTTTCTTCATCGGTGAATATCCGGAAATTTTTTGACTGGAGCTCTTCGAGTGAATACTGCAGATCACGGGGGGACGAGTCGTTGACAAACAGGAGATTGCCCCGCAAATCCGCCTCAAAATAAGTCTCTTCGATACTGTAGACAATATCACGGTAACGTTCTTCGCTGGCTTTCAGTTGCCGATCCGTTTGCTTGCGCTGTGTGATGTTATGGGAAATGCCGTAAAAACCGGCTGGCTTTCCGTCCGGACCGTACAAAAGGGCGGCGGACGTTTCAATGTCCATTTTTACGCCGTCCTTCTTGACAATCCGCCATTCGAAACCGTGAACAGGCTCTCCGGTGAGAAACAGATTGCGAAAGGTTTTATAAGTTTTTCGAATATGCTCCGGGGCGAGAATTTTCCGGAAATTCATGCCCCGGAATTCAGCGGCGGTATAATTGAGCGCCTTTAAGAGGCGTTCGTTGAAGAAAATAAAATTCCCCGCGAGATCTGTTTCAAAATATGACTCCTGCATTCTGTCCAGAATTTGCAGATAATGCTTCTCGTTTTCATTGGATACGACAATTCTTGTTGCGTCTTTTGGGATGACGGAAACGGATCTTTCGTTTTTTTGAAGAAGGGCGTTGATGGTCCGGGCAAGTATGTCCAGCTCATCGTTTTTTGAAGAGACTGCCAATGCCGTTGAATTTTCGCCTGCCAGGATTTTTGAGAGCGATGAAATCATCGCCTGAATACGAGATTTTTCCGATTGGGAGACCATAACCTTATCGCTTCCGTACGACAATTAGTTGCAGCAACGCACACGAGGATTCTGCCATTCATTCATCCAAAATAATGTTTCGCTTTTATATTAGGATAGTTATTGCCTGTCAAGCTCATTCATCATTTTCAAAACAAATTCGTAACCCGCCGGCTGCGTCCGGAACCTGTATATGGAAGAGGAATGGTATTGACATGGGCATGGCTTCTTTCTATAGTTGTATATGATTGAAAATGTCTTAAATGAAGGAATATTATAAATATGTTAAACAGATTAGTTGGTTATGGTTTTATAGTCATCATCGCTGTCACGTCTGTTCCTTTGTATGTCATCGCCTTGACCATTCGCCTGATTACATATCCGTTTGACCGGCGTCTGCGTTTCCTGCATTTGTTTACATGCTTTTGGGCTTCCCTTTATACATGGATGATGCCGTCCTGGCGGATTCGGATTGAAGGGCGCGAAAATGTCAGAAAAGACGCAGCTTACATGGTGGTATCCAATCACCAGTCGCAGCTCGATATCCTGGTGGCCTTTCGCCTTTTTTTTCATTATAAGTGGGTTTCCAAAACGGAAATATTCCATCTGCCGCTGATCGGCTGGAACATGATGCTCAACCGTTACGTAAGACTCAAGCGGGGCGACCGGACCAGCATCGAGCAAATGCTTGACGAGTGCGAAGTGCATCTGGACGAGGGCAGTTCCATTTTTATGTTTCCGGAAGGCACCCGTTCTCCGGATGGTCAAATCAAAGCTTTCAAGCTGGGCGCCTTCCAGTTGGCGCACAAGAAAAAAGCGCCGATTCTGCCGGTGGTCATAAGCGGAACCAATAAGGCATTGCCCAAATACAGCCTGGACTATACCGGCGTGCATAAAATCTTCATTAAAATATTTGAAGAGATCCCGTATTCGGCGTTTGCAAACATGACGCCGGAAGAAACCGCGCAGATGGTGCGCGAGTTTATGATTGAAAAACTGAAAATCATGAATTTGTACACCGGAGGGTGATGGCTCGTGGTTTATAGCTCGTAGATAGTGGATGGAATTAAGGAACAAGGTCCAAGGTCCAAGGTCCAAGTATCGAGACGAAAAATATCCTCCGCCGGCGGAGGTGGCGCGAAGCGCCGGAGGTGGAAAACGCATAGTAGGGAACGGTTTGAAACCGTTCCTTACGCAGTTTGAAACCACCCCTGCGGGTGGCGGAACCGTTTACCGTTTCTTATTTGGATTTCAATAATGCTGCACCGATTTTTTCCTGCCGGATCTGCATGAGCCTTTTTCGAAGCTTACCCAAGAATTCCATATCCTGCTGCAGGATGCCGTGCTCGTCCGGCAATTTTACCTGCCAGCGGGCAAGACATTGCGCCAGGACGTTTTGGAAATCGGATGTCAGCCGGGCAAAGGTGATCCCTGCAGGCGTGGACGCTGCGCCCGTTTTTTCCAGACGGACGGCCGCATCCATAGCGATCATCCGCAGCGTTTGCAGGAGCGCGTGAAGATTGCCGATGTCGCTGTGCAGTTCGCGCTCAGCCGTGGCGGCGGACGTTGCAAGCGATGAAATCAGCATGTCCAACTGCGCTTCCATGCCGCCCAGGACGGGGCCCATCATCACAATGTCTTCTATCTCTCCCATGGGAACAACCATCTCCGTCCAGGCGTTTCCTTCCGTTCCCAGAATAGCTTCAGGGGGCAAAATACAGGAATTGAGCACGATCCCGCCATGCGGTGACGTTTTCAGAAAATTCATCGCCATGGGCGGCATGAGCGTGACGCCCTGAATGTGGCGGTCAACGAGGAAAGCCGTAAAACGCCTTCGCGGGGCCGTGTCATCGGTGACGGCGACCACGATAAAGATGTCGGCAATGGGGCCGTTGGTCAGGTAGGTTTTTTCACCGTCAAGAATGAAGGAATGGTCGTGTCGGACTGCACGGGTTTTAAGCAGTTTGGGGTGCGCGCCGTGTCCCGGTTCGGAGACGGCGAAAGAAAGGGTGATTTCTCCCGCTGCAAGCTCGGGCAGCCGTCGCCGTTTGAATTCCGGCGAGCCAAACAGGTCGATGATGTAACGGACGACGATTTGCTGATAAGCCCAGGAGAAGGCCAGACCCAGGTTGAAACCGTATTTGACAAACGTCTCTCCGGCCTCAACCAGTTCCGGATACCCGCCGCCTGAGCCGCCATACATTTCAGAGATGCCGATTTTAAATAAGCCGGCCTTCCCCATTTCCCGCCAGACATCGACGGGAAAGTCCTCAACCATCAGCAAATCCGGCCGGGGCGCCACGTGCCTTGCGGCGAAGTCTGCGATACGCGTCTGCATGGGCGTCTTCCTCCTTTGATATTTATAAAACCAGCTCTTTGATAAAGGTGAGCAGTTGATTGATGTTTCGGCAGGGACGGATTTCGTGACAGTGGTGTGTGTAGGCTCGAATCTCACTGTCGCCTGTGCCCCAGAGATTTTCCGGTTCGGGATTCAGCCAGATGACGCGGCGGCACCGTTCGCGCATTTGCCCTAAAATGGCGTCTTCGGGGTTCATGTAATTGGACCTGCCGTCGCCGACGATGATGAGCGTTGTCTTTTTGGTTAAAAGGTCCATGTAGTCTTTTTTGAAATTGCGGAAGGTTTCGCCGTAATCCGTCGGCGCGGAATAGCCGACGCCGGAGTCTTCCATGACGATGCGGATCGCTTCGGAGATATCGTTTTCTTCAAAGACGGACGTGACGTCCGTCAACTGGTTGATGAACACAAAGCTGTTGACTTTGTCAAAACAGTCCTGAAGCGAGTACAGCAGATTGAGCATGAAGCGGGCGGCCGCCCAGACGGAACTGGAGACATCGCACAGCGTGACGATTTTGCTTTTGCGCAGGGACTTGCGGCGGTACTGGACGTCCAGCGGGACGCCGCCGTATTTGGCCGCATAGCGCAGCGTTTTTTTAACGTCCAGGGCGCCGCGGTCACGAACGGCCCAACGGCGGCTGATGATGTTTTTGAGCTTGCGCACCAGTTTGTCCACGGCTTCGCGCATTTCTTCGATTTCTTCGTGCGTGAAGGAGGAAAACGCTTTTTCGCCCAGGTCGCGGGCGTGCTGCTCGTAGGTTTTGACTTTCTTCGTGCCGGCGTCGCCCGGCCGCGGCTCGTACATTAAAATGGAACGGGCCGCTTGCAGGCGCTCCTCAAAATGCGCCGCCAGATTGCGACTGGCCTGAGTCTCCAGCTTGAAGTCATTCTCTTCGATCAAGGCGGCGGCGGCGCCTGCCGCTGTTGTGATCTGAATCAGCACATTGAAGCGGCTGGCCAGCGGTCCGAAATTGAAGCGCGTCGGGGCGCTGGAATCATCCGATTCCTGGTGGATGCGGCGCATCTCGGCGAGAAGCGGCAGAGGATTGCCTCCGAGGAACTCCATCACCGCATCGTAGACGGGATTGTCGTGCGGCCGCTCTTTCAGGTTGCGGACGGCCTTGCGGATGAGGTCGGCCTGCGAAGCGGCTTTTTGCATGTCGCCGGCGTTGAGGCGCATTTCATGAAAGAAAAGATGATAGAGGCGGTCAAAGTGCTGCATGTCTTTGAGGCTTTTTGCGAAGTTGGCTCGCAGGAGCGATTGAAACTGGACTTCGTCGGTCGGGTCGATCAATTGGAGATGCCGAAGGCTGTCGAGCACTTCGGATGTGGAGACACGCAGGCCCGCCGCGCGGCAGCAGGAAACGAATTGTTGAATCAGCTTAACCATAGATCACCGCAAAACGGGTCATGCGTCCTGATCAGGGCATGACCCGATCCAGGTTTTTGCGAACTTTCTCCAGATCCGCCTGATATTTGCAGATGACGTTGAGCGTTTCGGAAATCACCTCAGGCGAAAGTTCGGAGATTTGCAGCGCCAGAAGCGATTGGGCCCAGTCGAGCGTTTCCGAAATGCTGGGACTTTTCTTAAGATCAAGCGCGCGGATTTTGCGGATCGAATCCACCAGCGTCGCGCATAGTTTTTCTTCAATGGCGGGAATCTTCAGCCGGATGATAGCGATTTCGGTGTCGCGCGCCGGATAGTCGATGTACAGGTGCACACAACGTCTTTTGAGCGCGTCGCTCATGTCGCGGTAGTTGTTCGACGTCAGAAATACAAACGGAATTTGAATGGCGCGGCGTGTTCCCAGTTCCGGAATGGAGACCTGGAAGTCGGAGAGCAGTTCCAGCAGAAACGCCTCGAATTCGGGATCGGATTTGTCCACCTCATCCAGCAGAAGCACCACGGCTTCCTCCGAACTGATGGCCTGCAGGAGCGGCCGCGGCTGAATGAAACGGTCGGAAAAGAAAGCGTCTTCCTGCGCGGCAATCTGATCGACCGCCTCGGTAAGCGTCGCCGTGGCGCCGATGATGTCATTGATGCGGTCCTTCACCATCTGGGTGTACAACAGTTGCTTGGCGTATTCCCATTCATAAAGGGCTTTGGCTTCATCAAGCCCTTCGTAGCATTGAAGACGGATAAGTTCCCGGTTGAGGCTGCGGGCCACCGCCTTGGCCAGTTCCGTTTTTCCCACACCCGCCGGACCTTCGATTAAAACGGGTTTCCGGGTTGCCTGGGCCAGAAACACGACGGTGGCGATTTCTTTGGAGGGAATGTAGCCGGACTGTTCGAGTCTTTGTTGAACGTCGCTGACGCCTTGATAATCCATGAAAAAACCAAATCCCTTTCTGGGGACATCCATACATCAATCACCGGGGGCGGTCAAGTCCGGTCGCATTCGACGCGGAGTTGGGGGAAAACCGCCAAAAGATCGTTTGACTTCATAAAAAGCGGTATGTTAAAAAATAAAGAAGAAGTGAAGGCCGGAGTTGAGATTTTTTCACAATAAAAACAGGAGAAAAAACGGATGTCGTGGGATTCTGTGATGAACATTTTCCAGGGAATCACAACGCTGGCGGAATCATTTTCCACAAATCCTAAAATTGCGGTTGCCCGGATTGTTCTCATCGTCTTTGGTCTTCTGTTGATATATCTCGGGAAAAAAGGGATTCTGGAAGCGTTGCTCATGATTCCCATGGGACTGGGCATGGCGACGGTGAATGCGGCCATCATGTTTTTTGATCCGCTGAATCTGCACGGCGGTATGGGAACTCTTTTTGTCGAAGCGCAGGCGGGCGCAACTGCGGACGCCGTTAAAAACGCCGCGGAGCTGATGACTGTTTTACAGATCGACTGGCTTCAGCCGATTTATACGTATACGTTCAGCAACGGGTTGATCGCCTGCCTCGTGTTCATGGGCATCGGCGCGCTTCTGGATGTCGGCTATGTGATGGCCCGTCCGTTTCAGAGCATGTTTATTGCCGTCTGTGCGGAGCTGGGAACCATCATCACACTGCCCATCGCCCAGTATTTCGGCTATTCGGCCAAACAGGCGGCCGCCATTGCCATTGTTGGCGGGGCGGACGGGCCGATGGTGCTTTTTACGTCTTTGCTTCTGGCGCCGGAACTGTTCGTGCCGATTGCCGTAATTGCCTATCTTTACCTGGGCTTCGCCTATGGTGGTTATCCGTATCTGGTCAAACTGCTGGTGCCCAAAAGGCTGATGGCCATCAAACCCGCACCCCCCAGGAGGAAGCGAAATATTACATCCGGGGAGAAGATGCTTTTTGCCGTGGCGGCCTGCGTCTTTTTGTCTTTTCTGCTGCCGGTGGCCGCGCCTTTGTTTTTCTGCCTGTTCTTCGGTGTGGTGATTCGGGAATCGGGCATTAAAGAATATATTAATCTGTTGCAGGGACCGGTCCTTTACTTGTCCACAATGTTTTTAGGCATTGTGCTGGGGGCTTTGTGCGACGCCAATACGATTATGGACCCGAAAATTCTGCCCCTGCTGCTTCTGGGGATTCTGTCGCTGCTCATTTCGGGCATCGGCGGGATCGGGGCGGGCTATGTTCTGTATTTTATCTCGGGCGGAAAATATAATCCCGCCATCGGCATTGCCGGCGTAAGCTGTGTGCCGACGACGGCCAAAGTGGCTCAGAAACTGGTGAGTCAGGCCGATAAGAAGGTTATTATTCTGCCGGAAGCGCTGGGGGCGAATGTCAGCGGCGTGATTACGACGGCGATTATTGCAGGCATTTATTGCAGCCTGTTTGCAAAATAGACTTAGAGAGGATCCCCATGAGCGGATGGACCGCGGCGTTTGTGACGTATGTTTTGATGATTATCATTGCGTTTTTCTGCGCCGGTATGATTCATCTGATCGTCGTGCTGCTGGAGAAACGTTCCCCGAAAGAAAAGTAAGCGGCCGAAAGAACAGGCCGGGCTCCGGCGGTATCAAAAGCAATAAAGTATTTCGATCCTGCATCCGATGATCTTACTGATTTAATGAAAGTGAATGATCCATGACGACAAAATCAAAGCCCGCCGAAACAAATTCGCAGTGGGCGTCTACGGCATTAAAAGTCAATCTGGAAAGGACGGCGGTGGAAGTTCTGATTCCGCCGCAGTATGCGCCGCTTTTACAGATTGTAAAAGACCATTACGGGCTGCAGAAAAAGACGCGGGAGTTGCTCACGGAGTTGAATCATCCCTACGTCAACTGGGACTATGTTCTCAAAGAGCTCAAAACCATTTCCATCGGCGATTTTTATATTTACAATAATCACGCCGAAGGCGTGAAGGCCATTTCCATTTTGACGACGATGTATTTCGATATTCTGAAATCATCCGCCTCCGAAGATATCAAGGACAGTGCAAGCGCCTATCTGTTCGACTACATGGATGCCGTCATCACGCACAGCAATGAGCACCTGAACAGAAATCTTTCCCTTTTTCCGGGGCTGATTGCCACGTTTCTGGAGCTTAGCTCGGATGGCTCGGCGCTTTATAAGAAATGCTCCTCGCATCTCAAGCGGATCGTCCGCACGCTGTCCGATCAGGGCATTTTCCCCCAAGCGCCCGGATTC
The DNA here is from genome assembly GCA_963682105.1 of Smithellaceae bacterium. Lineage (GTDB taxonomy): Bacteria > Desulfobacterota > Syntrophia > Syntrophales > Smithellaceae > UBA8904. The sequence continues at coordinate 1,813,206 of OY821638.1, read as the reverse complement.
GAGCGTCTTTTATACAACATGTTCAAAACGACTTATCTGTACTGGCTGGATCAGCCGGATCCCGCCCTCTGGCTGGTCGGCGCCAACCGCGGAGAACCGTTTGACGAAAATGCCTACGCCGGATTGATTGAACCGCTCAGTCATCAGCATTATCGCAAACTGCTGGTGGATGTGGAAGCGTTCAGTCCTGACCATGACCGCCAAACACCGGTACATCTGCGCGATTTTCTGTCCCTGCCCGATTACTTCCAGATTCTGGACGGCTACCTGCATGTCGCCGATGAACTGGGAAAGTCTCAGGCCTACGAAGGCCGCCGGCTGATCAAACTGGATTTTCTTTTCGGGATTATGTCCGTTCCGGGGCTCAAGGATATTCATGCCGGCGCCATGCGGGAAATCAATCACTTGTTAAAGCTCGTCTTTCAGGAGGAAAAGAAGGAAAATCTCGATAATCTGGTGCGCAAGATATTCGCCTTCCTGAAAAAAAATACGTCGCAAAACGAATTCCGCGGCGCGGGCATCGACTGTATCGTCACCACGGCGCATGAAGTTTTCGCGCAAAACGCGCATCCTCTGGTGGACACCTTCATTGATGAGCTGATTGCCTACGGTTTTGAGTATCCGCAGATTTCGGGTTCAACGACCCAGTGGCAGGTGTGCGTCAATCCCGAGCATATCCGGACCATCCGCGCCTGGCTGGAAATTATTGCCATGAAGCCGCGCTGGACCAAACGGCTGGTCTCCGCGCTGATCATCAATCTGACGATCGGCGGCGTTTTTATCCGGGATACGGATCTCATCCAGCGGGACATTTCCCGCCTGCTCAATTCCGACATCGCTCCGGCGTACAATCTGATCAAACAGCTTTTGCGCCTCTTTCCGGTATACTTCAGCGAAATCGGCGCGGAAGGAGAGCTTCGGGAAATCACCACGCATGTCGATGAACTGTCGTTTCGCAACGACCGGCTGATCGATTTTTTCCGCAAGCAGTCCCACGTGGAAAGCAACAGCCGCCTGGTCGAATTTACCGAAGATATTTTCCGCTACTGGCAGTCGGGCGACAAGGAATTTATCCGCAAGCACATTCCCTCCGAAGTCTTCGATCAGGTGCACAACACCGGCCGTTACTTTGACGGCATGCATCAGGCCTTTACGCGCCTGTTTAAAGAAGCGCACAATGATCCGCGCCGGTTTTTGGAATGGGAAAAGACGAAAACCGTCCGGGAACTGGAAAAAATCGAACACATTTCCGATATGGACCGCGAACGGGCAATGCTGATGATCCGCATCTATCAGCTCATTCATAAAAAGTATTTTCCGCAGTATTTCGATCTGCTCAAAGACCTGGAAGCCTCAAGCGCCTTCGCCAAAGAGGACATCCTGTCGCTCAAACGTTCGCTTGGCGTCAAAAATCATCACCGCGCTCTGACGGTGATTCTCAAATTTCTGGGTGTGCTCAAAGCGCGGATTTTGTCCGGCAGGCAAACGCCTGCGTATGAAAACATCTATCACAAACGCCACATCGCCGCGGGCATTCCCTCGATGTACGGAACCTATCACGAGGAGAAATTCGACGCGCTGGGGTTGTCGTTTCGTCTGGAAGCGCTGGGGAAAATGCTTTTTGAAGAGCTGGTGCGGTCGCTTAATTTGAAGTTCATCACCAAAAGCACGATTACCAAAATTCACGCCTATCTCTGGCCTTATGTGAGCGCCCTGGAGCTGGAAGGTATTTCCACCGAAGGACTGGTGGCCAAAGTCAAGTACGTGACCAGCGCGCTGCCGGTCAAACAGTTTTCGGTGGATCAGTATGCCGATATTTTCCGGTTCATCTCCAAGGGCATTCAGGATATTATCCGGGATTTTTACATTGATGCGCACAGCGTCAATCTGCCGGTTATCGTCCGCCAGATCCATCCGCTGCTGGAGAAAAGCGATTCGAAAAATGAAACCGCCCGGTTCGAAGAACTGGTCTATCAGCAGTCGGAAAATTTTCTGCGCGGGCTTATTTCATCGGCCTTCGGTCTGCAGGTGCTGGATAATTTTGTCCATGCCGTCATCAAAACCCTTAATGCGGAACTCGAAAAATTCCGGGACAACAAACGCATGCTCAATTTGCTGATGGCCTATGATCCGGATCTGTCCATTTCTTCCATCTCGGGGAAAAACGCCCGGGTGGACAACCAGATCCTGCTGGGCAACAAAGGCTACTTTCTCAAAAAGCTCAAGGGATTCGGTTTTCCCGTCCCTCCGGGCTTCATTATCACGACGGAAGTCTTCCGCGGCTATGACGCCGTTTACGGCTACCGTTATGTCTTCAGCGATCTGGCCGCCCGCGTCAATGAGCAGATTATCGACTTGCAGCGCAAGACCGGCCGTAAGTTCGGCGACCGCAACAATCCGCTGTTGCTGTCCGTGCGCAGCGGCGCGACGGTTTCACTGCCGGGCATGATGCGGTCTTTTTTGAATGTGGGCATCAACGCGACGATTGCGGAGAGCTTAAGCGGCAAGCCCGATTTCGCCTGGGCCGCCTGGGATTCCTACCGCCGGTTTCTGCAGACCTGGGGCATGTTTCATGGCATGAGCCGCGATTTCTTCGATGCGATCATCGACGGTTTTAAACAGAAACACGGTGTGGAACGAAAAATCAATTTCCCGCCCGATCTCATGAAGCAGATCACGATGGCGTATAAAAAAGGCATTCTGGATGCCGGCATTCCTCTGGCGGATGAGCCGATGCGGCAGTTGCGCCACGCCATCCTGCAGGTGTTCGATTCCTGGTATTCCGAACAGGCCAAAATCTACCGCCATCAGATGCATCTGTCCGATGAATGGGGAACGGCCGTTATCGTGCAGGCCATGGTCTTCGGCAATCTCAATGAGCATTCCGGATCAGGCGTCATTTTTACACGCGATCCGAAAAGCGCCTCGTCGGATGTGACGCTTTACGGCGATTTTATTTTCGGCGTTCAGGGAGACGATATTGTCTCCGGCCTGGTGGAAACATTTCCCATTTCGGAGCGGCAGCGCATCGCCGAGCACCGCAATACGGACATATCCCTCCAGACGACGTTTCCGGCCATTTACGCCGAACTGGTGAAGATTGCCGAAATCATGATTTACGAAAAAGGCTTCAACCATCAGGAAATAGAATTTACCTTCGAAGGTCCGCTGAAAGAGCAGCTCTACATCCTGCAGACCCGCGACATGGATCAGATCAAAACCAAGACGCTGCGCCGCTTTAAAGACAGTCCGTCGCTGCATGCCTCGCTTTTGGGAACCGGCATCGGCGTGAGCGGCGGCGCGCTATGCGGCCGCGCCGTTTATTCCGAAGCAAATATCCGCGAATTCCGTGAAAAAGAACCGAAAACGCCTTTGATCCTGGTGCGTCCCGACACTGTCCCCGACGACGTGGGCGTCCTCCTGCAGGTGGAAGGACTTTTGACCGCCAAGGGCGGCGCGACCTCCCATGCCGCCGTCACCATCCCGCAGTTGAGCAAGGTCGGCGTGGTGGGACTGGGCAAACTCAAAGTGTACGAAACCGAAGGCTACGCAACCATTGACCATCACACCATCAAGTCGGGAGATTTCATCTGTATCGACGGCTGGACCGGCTCGCTCTATTTGGGTAAACACGACCGGGAGACGGACAAGCATTATTCGATTACATTATAGGTTCAAGGCGCAAGGCTGAAGGCTGTTAGACTGTAGACTGTTAGGTTAATCGGAGGCGTTGTGCCGGTTCAAGCTGCAAGCTTGAACCGGCAAGGCAAAATATTGGTTCAGTCAGCATGACTGAACCAGCATGGAAATATACGCCTTTGGCGCATCCTCCTTGCATTGCTGTGTCATCTTGGTCTGGAGATGGAATATCGATCAGGGCTGGTAAAAATGAAAACCGTTTTTACCGGGGGTTTTCTTGATGTGGTACATGGCTTCGTCGGCATGGCGGATCAGCGTGTCGGAGTCTTCGCCGTGTTCGGGAAAGACGGCAATGCCGACGCTAAAGGCGACCGGGATTTTCAAATCCTTCCCGGGGATGGGCACGGGAGCGGCAAATCGTTCGAACAGATGCCGGATAATCAGCTCGATATGGTCTCTTTGTGAAATGTCCGTCAGCAGAATGATAAATTCGTCGCCGCCGATGCGGGAGATCGTGTCGTTTTCACGGCGGACGACGTCTTTCAGTCCGTTGGCGACTTCAATGAGCAGCTTGTCTCCCTCTCCGTGTCCGTACCGGTCATTGACGTCTTTGAAACCGTCGAGATCGATAAACAGGAGACCCAGCCGGCCGTTTCTTCTTTTGGCTGCAACAAGGGCCTGCTCGAGACGATCCATCATGAGTTTGCGGTTGGGCAGTCCCGTGAGGGTGTCGTTGTAAGCCAGTTGCATGACCCGCCCCTCGGTCAGGTCTACAAAATTGCCCAGCACGGCTCGTTTTCCGTTCATGTGGATATAGGCGACCGATCCGAGAATCCATTTGATTTTTTCTTCGCCGGTCATCAGGCGGAACATGAAAAAAGATTCGGCCTGGCCTTCGAGCATGGCCTGGACGCTTTTGCGGACATGCTGGCGGTCCGCTTCAAAAACAAAATTCCAGGGCGGCATGTCCCGGAACTGTCTGGGGGTGTATCCGACCGTATCGCAAAAAGCCTTGTTGATATAAATCAATTGGTCATCCTGGATGATGCAGATGCTGAAAGGCGAGAGATTCAGCATGATCTGGATAAATTCGTTCAGCTCCTGCACCTGCTTGGAGGTGGAATCAAACTGCATGCGCAGGCGGCTGTTTTCAGCGGTCAGCCGCTGGATTTGATCGCCGGTGTCTATCTCAGATTGTCTGCTTTGCTCCGTTTTTGACGTCACGGTTGTGTCCTTGTGTTTTTTTCGGGGTACTATCATCCGGAAAAAATCTGTCAGCTTTTCTTGATTATTTTATAATACTTTATCCGAATATGAAAGCGCGTTTCCGGCAATCCGGTATTAAAAATAGAATATCCCCGCTTTCCTGATGACAAAAAGCGGGGATATGTTTTTTAAGCAGTCAGCTTACGAAATGTTTTTGTGAATGTAAACGGTCAAATCTCCCATCCGGTTGGTATAGCTTCCGTATTCGTTATCGTACCAGCCGAAGATCTTGGCATGGACGACCGGCAGTTGCAGCGGTTTTTCACCGACGGCGGCCAGTACGCCTGCCGGTAAATTGGGGATCTGTGACAGATCGACCGGGATGAAAGCGGTTCGCGTATGATTGAAGTCGCCTTCAATAATGATCGCCGCGTCTTCGCCGATCAGATCGGTGGACACGTTCTGCTGCATGGTGAACCGGACCAGGTTTTCCGGGTTGCTTTCGGCGGCCTTGCGATAAATTTCATTGAGCTTCTTGGTGTCGATATTGGCCGCGTTGCCCTTGCCGTTGAATCTGGCCTGGAAGGTGGCATTGAGCACGATGAGCGACAGGGTGTTGGTCGGCACGCGGATGGAATCGCCCATGAACCCGATATTTTTGACTTCCGGAATGACTTCGATTAAGGCCTTTGCCGCGCCCGTCGAGGTCAGAATAATATTGTTCAGGATGCTGCGCGTTTTGCGGATGTCTTTTTCGCCGGCCTTGGGCAGCTTATCCAGAACGCTCTGGGTGTTGGTGACGGCATGGATTGTCGACATGGACGCCGTCAGAATTGTGCTGGTTTCTTCATTGTCCAGAAGCGGTTTCACCATATGCGCAAGCCCCGTCGTGGTGCAGGAGGCGGCCGATACCAGAACGTGTTTTTTGCGGTCAAACGCCGTGTGGTTGATGCCGTAAATCAATGTGGTCGTGTCTTCCGGCGTGGAAAGCGCCTTGTTTTTAATCTTGAAAGGCGCGGAGTGGATGACCACTTTTGCGCCGCCGTTCAAATGGCCGCGGATCGATCCCTTTTTGTCGTCCACCGGCGTGGTCGGATCTTTGAAGTTGCCGCTCGCGTCGACCACGACGTCCGCGCCGTACTGACGCCAGGGAATGTTCAGGGGGTTTCGCTCCGTGCGCAGGATCGTGACGGGAATGCCGTCAATGATCATCTTGCCGGCTTTCTCATCCGTAATCTGAATACAGGGTTTCGCTTTGATGCCGTACAGGAAGCGGTGGAGCAATCCGTAAGTGGCGTCCTTTTCAATCAACTGGGCGATGGTGTCAAGACCGGTGCCGACTTCGCGGCCCTGGTTCACGACGATTTCCTTGAAGTATTTTCTGCCCACATGATGCCAGAGCGTCAATTTACCGATTCGCCCCAAACTGTTGATGCCGAGTACCGGCCCCTTGCCTTCCGACGTATTACTGTTTGCCATATGTCCTCCTTAACCTGCGTATTTGCAGGTATGATGTTGTCTGCTGATTGTCAGGGTGAAAAAAGTGCATAGCTACCGTCTGATGCTGTGGAATCGTCAGATAGGATATCTTTTGCCAACTTCCGTCATTCATAAATAATAGAGGTCATCTGAGGTAGACCGGAAACGTATTACAAAAAACACCGGCTAAAGTCAAGGCCGGAAAATATATCATCAATATAATCAATGAGAAATAAGATGCTAGCCGCAGCAGCTTCGGCCCGGGGCTGATCCCGATGTGTTTTCCTGCGGGCCGCAACAGCACTCTCCGCCGTTTCGCCCCAAAAGGCTGTTGATGACAGCCGCGGCGCAGCCGACACCGGTTTGAACGCTGATGGCCCCTGCCGGGCAATTGCGGCTGCACGCTCCGCATTCCATGCAGGCGTCGCGCTCGATAATCTGAGCGTTTTTACCGTTCATTCTCAGGACATTGTGTGGACAGACATCCAGGCACATCCCACAGCCCGTACATTTTTGCCCGTCCAGTTGAAGAGTTGTAACATTTTTAAGATAAAGAAGATTGCTCATTTTTTAGCCTCGAAAAAATTCGTTTTGTATCTGGAGCAAGGGGTTGAAACCCTTTGTTCTAATCGGTTCAAAGGTCCCCTAACTTAAAATTAAAGAGGTAATCCATAAAACAACTCCCAGAGCCGCGGCTGAAATTTGCGCCGGCAACGCAAAGCGCATTTCTTTTTTAACGCCGGACAGAGAGGTGTAGGTGGAACAGCCCGTAAAATTCATGGCCAGATAAGCAGAAACCGCCGGAACCATCAACAGCCAGGCGGCGGCTTCCATCCGTCCGGCCCATAAGGTCCAGTCGATTCCGCGCCAGTAGATTAATCCGGCGGCTGCGATCAGTCCGATCAGTAAGCCTTTAACGGAAAAGGCCCGACCGGGAATCCAGGGCAGCAGAATCGGAGAGAGCACGGCGCCCGCGACGATGGCAACGGCGAGCGTCAAAACGGCAAACACACCGTCATGAAGCAGATTGTTCAAAGCATCGGCCGGTCCCAGGATGGCCGCAAGCAACAAAGCCACAAAAGATATTATGATGAAAGGTTTGACCGCTTCCGCCAGTTCCACCGGAATCAGCACGGCCCGGTCTTTGACGAGAAATGGCATAACGCGCATTTCTTTCGTGGCCTGAAGCCCTGCATCGAGATAAGCGGGCAGGTCGGCGGCCTGCACCGGACCGTAGTGAACCCTAAATCCGGAGAATTGCTTGACGGTATGGGCTGCGATACCCGGCGCCCCAAGCTGAGGCACAATGATTTTACGATGCTTGACGACCTTTTTCACACCGCTTACTTCCAGGCGATGAATCAGTTCGTATGTGCCGAAAGTTCCCTTGCCCGCCGCGCACCAGACATTAATCCCTTTGGTGTCCAAAACCAGGATCCAGGCCGATCGTCCGGGGAGCGCCTGACGTAAAACATCGAAACTCATTTTGTAATTGGCCGAAACCAGCACGGGCGATTGTTCGTCCGGAGCGCCCAGCGCGTAAAGGCCCGGATCGACGGTATAATGCATCCGGCCTGCGCCAAGACGGCACTTGAAGCTTCCCCATTGGTCGCTGGTTGTTAAACGGCATGATACACGGGGAATTGCTCCGGCAGGCGTTTGAACGGAGCCTTCCACAAAGGACTGTTTCAGCGATGGAATAACGGTGACCGGGCCGGCGCTGATTCCCACGGGGCTAAGCGAATTCAGGTTCTCGACCGGTGGAAGGGCCGGATTGCCAATCAGATCAGGTTTGTTTTTATTTGATTCCATGTTTTCCTTTCATCATCAGTTGCAGCAATTACACGTACCGGATGCGTTTTTAATCGCTCCGATAAACGTTTGAACGGACTGCAAAATTATAGACTGATCTTTTAACGGTATATTACACATGATTTTTTTGAAAAAATCCGCCAGACAGGCCTCCACTTCCCGGTGCTTTTTCAAACCCTGTTTCGTCAGTATAAGTCTCACCACCCGGGAATCCGAGGCAGCCTGTTCTTTTGTCAGAAACCCGTTGGCAATCAAAGGATTGACCAGGCGGGTTGTCGTACTTTTTTCCACGCCTAAAAGTCCGTGCAGATCGGAAATCCGCAGATCTTTATTTTTTACGGCGGCATCGAGGATGACATACTGGTGAAAAGTAACGCCCCCGCAGAAGGCCGTGTCCTGACGGCAGCAGCGCGTCGCCTGGGCAAGGCCGATAAAAACGCTCATCAATTGAGCAATGTCTGCTTCATTCTTTTTCATAATGGTTGTAATATACAACCATGTCGGGAATTGTCAAGGGGGAATTTGCTCGTGGCTCGTAGCTCGTAGTGAATAGTGGATGGTGGATGGATAAAAGGCTAGGGGCAATAGGCGATGGGCAATGGGCTAAAGCTCATAGCTCATAGCTCATAGCTTAGGGCTGATGGCTGATGGATGATGTCCTCCGCTCGCGTGACCTTCAGGTTAGGCGGAGGTGGCGTGAAGGGCCGGGGGTGGAAAGCGCAGAGATCAGAGCGCATAGCTGGTGGCTCGTTGCTCATGGCTGGTAGCTGGTGATCAGACAGTTGCTGTTTTTCAATCCCGAAGGGATTCAACGTTTATAGCTAATCCGGACATTTAAACATCTACGACCCCGTCGGGGTCGAACATAGAGACTTGAAAATTTCTATAAACGTGCAACTCCTTCGGAGTTGAGCCTCGAGGGGATGGTGGATAGATAAAAGGCAATGGGCGATAGGCGAGGGGCGGGGGGGATTACATTAATCGGTTGAAAATCAACATTAAAATGTTAAGGTGAAAAACATTAAAAATGCGGTCTTCCGTCAGATAAGGAAAAAATATGAAACGATATTTCGTTGTATTGTTTGCGGTATCTCTTTGGATATTGATTACGGCGGCGGGGGCTCAGGCGGAAAGTTCCGTTTGGGTGGTGAAAGGTCCGAGGGCTTCGGTTTATCTGGCCGGGTCCTGTCACGTTTTGCGCGCATCCGATCATCCGTTGCCGTCCGAATTTGATCGGGCTTATGCTGCGTCAAACCGAATTGTTTTTGAAGCGCCGCCGGGTGAGATGGAAAAGCCCGTTTATCTTCAGAAACTTCTTTTATCCGCGCTTTATACGGACGGGTCGGCGCTGAAAGATCACCTGGACCCTGCGGTCTGGAACAAAGTACAAAAATTCTGCCGGGAACGACATTATGACTGTGATAAATATCAAATGTTTCGTCCCTGGATGTTTTCCCTCCATCTCACGATGTCGGAAATGTCCAAAATCGGGGTGGATCAAAATTATGGTGTTGACCGGACCTTTTATCAAAGGGCGAAAAATGACGGGAAGCCCCTGGGAGCTTTGGAGACGATCGACGAGCAGATTGGCTACATGACTCTGTTGGATGATGACACAGGCGATGCCCAGGTTAGCGAAACCATCGATGAGCTGAGGGAACTGAACGCCCGCTTTACAGATATTCTCCGGGCCTGGCGTTCAGGAGATGAAGCAGGCATTGTGGCATTCAGTTCACGGGAGTTGAAAGGCTATCCGCAACTGTATTCGAAACTGATTGTCGAGCGCAATAAAAGATGGATCAAAGATATTGAACGAGACATCCAGGGGCCGGTCAACACAATGATCATTGTGGGGGTGGCGCATCTGGTGGGGCCGGACAGTGTGATCGATCTGTTGCGCCGGCGCGGGTATAAAGTTGAAAAGATGCAAAAATGAAGGAGCAAACGGAGAAAAGATGAAAATTCCCATCTATCAGGTTGATGCATTTACCTCCCGATTGTTTTCCGGGAATCCGGCGGCGGTCTGCCTTCTGGAAACATGGCCGGATGACGAACAGCTTCAATCCATTGCAGCGGAAAATAACCTGTCAGAGACGGCGTTTCTGATAGATAAGGGGAATGCTGTCGAGTTGAGGTGGTTTACGCCGCGGACCGAAGTGGCTTTGTGCGGGCATGCAACGCTGGCTGCGGCTTTTGTTCTTTTTACCTTAAAATCCCGGCCAACCGGCAGTATCCGGTTTCTTACCCGTCAAAGCGGCGAATTGACGGTCATGCGTAATCAGGGAATGATGGAAATGGACTTTCCGGCGCGGCCTCCGGCACGAGGTGAAATACCTTCGGGACTGGCCGATGCTCTGGGCGTCAAACCTGTTGCTTTTTATGCTTCGCAGGAGGATCTCCTGGTTCTTGCCGAGAGTGAACAGACTGTGCGTTTAATGTCGCCCGATTTCAAGTCCCTTGAAAAGATTCCCGGCCGCGGGGTGATTGTCACCGCGCCGGGAGACCGGGCCGATTTCGTTTCACGGTTTTTCGCGCCGCGCGTGGGTGTTGATGAAGACCCGGTGACCGGATCATCGCATTGCGTTCTCATTCCCTTCTGGGCCGGGCGGCTCGGAAAAAAGGATTTGCATGCATTTCAGGTTTCGGCGCGCGGCGGAGAGTTGTTCTGCCGCTGTCAAGGTGATCGGGTGGTCATTGCCGGCCGGGCTGTTCTTTATCTGGAAGGAAACATCACACTTTAATGGGCGGGTCACCGCCTCCGAAGCGTCGGCGGGAAAAATGGATCAGGTTAATGATGTTTCATGCTCCGATGCTCGCGCTCCATGTCGACGCCATTGAGAGCCCGCACTTCTTCCGCATCCCCCATTTTGTATACCTTTGTCAGATTCCGGATACGGTAAAATTCTTCCGCCAAACGATTTCTCCTCCTGCGGGCGGCTTAAGTCTGTTTCAATTTCTAAAACGCTGTCGGCATAACAGAAAACACCCGGCGAAACAATGAGTAAACGATTTCCCGTTGTCATTTTCGTCCGGCATTTGCCGCACAGACGGTTATAATTTTCGAGAGGATAGATGAAACAATGCTAATTTGTAAAAAATCCGACATTGGAAAAATGGTATCATGAATAAAATCAAAAGCATTGGATTATTGCGTTGACAGAGGCCAACATTTTTCCTATACTACCAGTCATTAATTTTCTGTAAGTCTAGGGAAATTGAAGTAAAGTGTCCATTGATATCCGGGAGGAAGATTAAGTTTTACTCATAGAAATCAACCGGCTGAAAAAAGAACAGTGCCTTGACGCATGCAGTTTATTCACGGATGACGCAAATGTATGACAAACTGGCTTACGCTGATATCTATGAATAGATGTTTTATGCTGCCGGGACCCATTGACAAGGTCCGGCATGCTGAAAATTCGGCGTAATTTTTTTCTGTGCGGGGGCGCGACGTCGAGGTTGATAAAAGAAATGGGCTGGTTCAATGCGAAGCGGTATCTGCTGACCGGTGATGAATGGGGCGCCGGAGATGCTCATCGCAAAGGACTGGTACAGGGTGTGACGGAGCCGGGAAAACAACCGGAAAAAGCCATGGGATCGGCTTGTTGCGCGGTTGCGACCGCGCCGCTGGGGATGCGATATGATGCAAAACAGGCGCATCGCTGATGAGCGGATCGATCTGGCCGTTTTTTCCGGATGTGACCCGGGTGATGAAAATCGAAGGCAGTTAAGAAGGTTTGCAGGCCTTTATTGAGCGGCACGCAGCAGTTTTCTGGGGAGATAACTGCCCGCGACTATCGACGAAGAGACGGCAGACGATTTGTGAATAAACAGGAGTAAATGAACAACGGCTTTACGTTAGTCAGTATCCTGGGAGGGAGGATGCATGCGAATCAGGTAAGCAAGCTGGAAATCTTGCCAAAAGATGGTTCGTTTCATTTTACACCTTTACTCAAGACAGGAGAAATTGGACATGGCACACAGTACTTGGTTGTATCAGATGCGGGACATAACGTTCCAGATCAAAGAATGGCTCGGTGTGGATAAGCTTTTGAGCCTTGACGCTTACAAAGATTACTATGGAATGGACGATATCGACAGCTTCCTCGATGTTAACTTTAAAGTTTGCCGCGACGTGATATGTCCGGCCAACAAAGACGCCGATGAACCCGGCGCGAAATTTGTGGGTGGTAACGAAAACGCGGTGGTTACCCCCGATTCGTTCAAGAATGTTTATAAAACCGTGATGGAAGCGGAACTGGGACCCCAGTTCGGCTATCGCGGCGAAGGCAAAATACCGCTTTGCTGGTATGCTCCGATTCTGGAGATGCAGACTGCTGCGTCGCCGTCGATCGTCATGTTCTGGTGCCTGACTCAGGGCGCAATCACCGTGCTTCATGAATTTGCCACCCAAAAACAGCAGGACCTGTTCATCCCCAAACTGCGGACAGGCGAATGGGGCGGCACCATGGGCCTTACCGAACCGGGCGCAGGCTCGGAGGTTGGCGCATGCAAGAGCCGGGCTGTACCCACCGATGTTCCCGGCAAGTACAAGCTCACCGGGACGAAATGCTTCATCTCCTCCGGAGATCATGATCTGGCGGAAAACATCATCCACCTGATGCTGGCCAAAACGCCGGGCGCCCAGGAAGGCACCGCCGGCATTTCCCTTTTCATTGTTCCCAAATTCTGGGTCAACGAAGACGGCTCTCAGGGCGCCTGGAATGACGTCACCACCATGGGAATTGAACACAAGCTGGGTATTCACGGTTCTACGACCGCCACCCTGTCCATGGGTGAAAACGATAACTGCTACGGCTGGATGGTAGGCGATGTAGAAGTGAAAGACGGCCGAGGCGTCGGCATGAAACAGATGTTTGCGTATATGAACGAAGAACGTCTGAACACCGGATTGTTCTCCCTGGGCTGCATCGGCTCCGCCTATTACTCGGCTCTGGACTATACCAAGATCCGGGTGCAGAGCAAACATTCCACCAATCCCAAAGGCCCCAGCGTCCGGATCATCGAGCACGAAGATGTCCGCCGCATGCTTTTGTCCCAGAAATCCATTCTGGAAGCCTGCCGGGCCTTGATTTACAAATCCTACCTCTACCGCGATCTGGCCGTAGACGCCGCCACGCCGGAAGAGAGAGCCTATTATGACGACATGTTTGCGATCAACAATCCCCTGTGCAAGGCCTATACGTCCGACATGGCGAGGCTGACCACCGGAGACGCCATCCAGTGCCACGGCGGCTACGGCTTTACGGAAGAGTACGCGCCGGCGGAACTGTACCGGGACGTTGTGATCTACGGAATCTGGGAAGGCACCAACTTCATCCAGGCGCAGGATTACACCGGCCGCAAGTTCACCATGAATAACGGCGAGCCGTTCAAAAAGTGGGTGGCGGAAATCGACGCGTTCGTCGCCGGTAAGAAGACGGATGAATTTCAAGCGGAATTCGCAATGATGGCGGATGCCATGGCTGCTTTCAAAGAGATCGTCGACATGAATGCCGCCTGGACGAAAGGCGATAAGCAGTTGAAGCAGCTTTTTGCGACCCGAACCATGCATGCCGGCGCGAGAGTTTACTGCGGCATGCTGCTGCTCGATCAGGCGCTGATGGCGGCCGCGAAGCTCAAAGAGAAAGGCGATGTCGATGCCGATTTCTACAAGGGCAAAATCGCCACCGCCAGGTTCTATGTTATGAATCATGTTCCTGATATCTTCGGATATCTGAAGTCGATGAAATGCGGCGATCGCAGCGCGATCGATATCCCCGAAGCAAGTTTCATGTAGAGTCAACGACTCTGCTTGAGGGTAAAAAGACCTGCATCTAAAAAAAGCCGGAGCGCAATAAAATTCCGCTCCGGGAAAAAATAATCAGTCAGGGGGCAATCAATGTTCATCCGCCCCCTGACTGTTTGTTTGATGCTTAGAACAAGAATTTTAATCCTATTGCAATCATGTGTGCCGTAAAATCCACTTTTGTCGAATTTTCGAAATAAATATCCGGAGAATTTTCAAATTCGAGCTGTGTGGCAAAATAACGATAGCCGATATCGGCGGATAAATGGCTGATGATGTCGATTTCAACCCCCGTTAAAAGTTGCCAGGAAAAAGAGGTGTAAGTTTTACCCACAGGCGCTGAAGTGGTCACGCCGCTGATTCTCTGTGTGGCTTGCGCCGACATATCTGAGTATGAAAATCCGAACCCTGCGCCAATATAAGGGTGAAATCTTCCCCTGGGATATCTTCCAATGACATTAATCATGAAATTGTTTAACTTTACGTCACCTTCAACAGCAATGTAATCAGATCCGTACCGCTCTACAATGGACCTTTTGATGTCCGGTTTTAAATAACTGTATTCAAATTCAAATGAGATATATTTGAATTGAGGCATGGTATAGCCTGCTTTCGCCCCGGCGGCCCAGGTTTCGCTCATGTCTAAATCATAGTCATGATAATAGTGATAATAGTAATCATCATAATACTCGGATCTTGCACTGGAGGCTATTGTATGGGCGCCCCAGATTCCGAAATATCCTCCAACCTCGGCGGAAGCCGTTTTCAGGGGAAAGACAGCCAAGAGACCGGCCAGCGTAAAACTCAAAATAAAAATGTAAGAAGATGCTTTTTTCATACGGATCCTCCTTACGGGTTCATTAACTGAATTGTAAATCTTTATGCCCCACTTTTCAATATGCTTTTGTTTTTTATACATGATTCCTCAGTTGCAGTTCCAGCGGATGCGGATGGAGATAAATTTGATCTTTGAGGTAGGGTTGATCGTATTTCAGGATATAGTGATTCAGCAGCGTAACAGGAACAATCAGAGGCATATAGCCCCGTTTGTATTGATCGATCACGGCCAGGAGTTCCTGCTTTTCGCCGGCTGACAGGTCCTTTTTGAAATACCCCATCATGTGCTGCAGAACGTTAACGTTTTTTCGGGGCGATGTTTTGAGCTGCAACGCCTCCATGAGCCTTTTTTCATATTCAACAAAGAGTTCGCGGACCGGCAGCTTTTTCTGATCGGCGACGATTTTTCCCAGAAGCGAATAATGCTTCAGGCTGTGGGACATGAAAAGCAGTTTATGTCGCGTGTGAAAATCAACAAGCGCCTTGCGTTTGTTTTCCAGGGCAACAGTTTCCCGCCAGCGTTGCAACGTAAAAATACGTTCGATGAAATTTTCGCGCAGTTCGGGATCATGCAGACGTCCTTCATCTTCCACCGGAAGCAGGGGAAAATGATCCATAAACAGCCTGGCGAAAATCCCGGCGCCGGTTTTGGACGGCATGCCTTTATCGTTGTATACCTTGACGCGTTCCATCCCGGATGACGGCGAATCGCTTTTGAAGATGAATCCGCACAAATTCTCCGCTTCCAGTTCCATTAAACGTTTTTGGGCCCAGGTGACCATTCTTTCCGTAAGGTCTTGCCGGGTCTGCCGGGTGACCAGGCGCGGCGCCGCAGGGTTTCCTTCCAGGCGCATCGCCTCCCGCGGAACACCCAGACCGCATTCAAATTCCGGGCAGACAGGCACATAGTCCGCATATTGCCCCAGCGTGTCGCGCAAAAAACGATCCAGTTTATGGCCCGCGTCATAACGGACGGAATTGCCCATAAGACAGGAACTGATGCCGATTTTTATTTTTTCCATGATCGCTCCTTGGGTTGGTTATTCCGCCGGGAGGGGGGATGGATCTGCCCATAAACCGAATGGGAATAACCATTTGCGAAAATGCTTCACAAAAATTTTGTGATAGTGTAGCATGATTTCACTTGATTTGACCAGGGGGATTCCATGACGGAAACATTGAATAAAGCCAGGATATCTGTTCGTCTTGCCGATGGAACAACCATCAAAGGATTGCTGAATATCGGCAAGTACAATCGTTTGTCTGATTTTCTCAATTCCAAAGATTCCGAGCCTTTTTTGATCGTCTACGAGGCGTCCATGCCGGATACATCAGGTAAAGTGGTCATAGTCAACCGCAATCACATTGCATGGGCCGTTCCCGACTAAATGGATTGTGCAAACAGGTTTAATCTTCAATGCAGTTTGACTGATATCATTAACCCGGTTTTTTTAGCCCTACAGGAGTATTATGCGGGATATCATGGCGGATGGCTCCGTGAACATCTTTTATTATATAGCGCTTTTCGCGGTTTATTGTTTTATCGGTTGGATTCTGGAGGTCATTTACCGGTCCGTCACACAGGGTAAATTTGTCAACGCAGGATTTTTGTTCGGACCTTTTATCCCCATTTACGGTTTGGGCGCCTTTCTGACGCTGGCTTTGCAGGAGACTTTAAAAAACCAGCCTCCTTTTCTGCATTTTGTTGTTTTCGGTCTGGCGATTACGGCCATGGAATATCTGGTTGGTTATTTTTCGGAAAAGATTTTTAAATTGCAATTATGGGATTATTCCGAAAACCGTTTCAATCTGCACGGCCGCGTATGCCTTCATTTCTCGCTGTTCTGGACGATTTTAGCCTTTGTTTTCGTCGTCTTTGTACATCCGCTTCTTTTTAAGGAGCTTACCCTTCTTCATGAGACGGCCGTCAAGATTGCCGCCATCGTGTTTATGGTTTATTTCTGGATCGATTTCACGTTTTCCGTGATGTCGCTGGCCGCTTTCCGCAAAGGGATTGCCTACCTGTATGATGAATATTTCAATCTCAGCAATCTTGAAATCGAAGACATTCTGAAATCGTTTGAACGTCTGCGGGAAGCTTTCCCTGATTTAAACAAATACATCAACCGGAACATCAACCGGAAAATTAAGGTCCGGATCGGCAAGTTTCTAAAGCCGGTTCAGGAAAGGATGATTATGGAGCTTTCCGGCCGGAAACCCTTTGAACAGGAGTACTACGAAACCGTCGGCGATATCCTCCAAAACGAGGAATTTTTGAAACTCAAAGATTTTTTTCACCACAACTCATCTATCTATCATCATGTGCATGATGTGGCGTATTTGTCTTATCGGATCAGCAAATATCTCAAGCTCGATTACCGGTCGACGGCGCGCGGCGCGCTGCTGCATGATTTTTTCCTGTATGACTGGCGCAATCACGATGTTCCGGATCTGCCCCGTGAAAAGTTTCACGGCATAGAACATCCCAAAATTGCCGTGGCCAACGCGAAAAAACATTTTTCAATCAATGAAATTGAAGAGGATATCATCAAAAAGCACATGTGGCCGCTGACGCTGGTCCCACCGAAGTATAAGGAATCTTATGTCGTGTCTTTTGCCGACAAGTATCTGTCGTCCAAGGAATTCGTCAGTGAATACAAAAAAAGAATCAGTCAGCGCAGATCCGATAAAGCCGACCGGCGTCGCGAAAATCAAAGCGCGCCGGAAGAGAATTGACGATATCGCCGGATTAGTTCGCCATAAAAACGGAATCGATTTTATGCGCTGGGGCGCGCAGCGCCTGACAAATAGTCTGGCCGAGAACTTCCCGGATCTTTTGCGAAAGGTCATCCACGCGGAACGGCTTCTGAATGAGTGCCTGGCAGCCGCTGTCTAAAATCTGCTGTGCCTGGTCGCTTCCGCTGTAGCCGGTGGAAAGGATAACCTTGACGTCCGGGTTGATGGCTTTTAACTGCTTATAGGTTTCGCCGCCGTTCATGCCGGGCATGATCATATCCAGGATGACCAAATCGACTTCATCTTTGTTGGCGTTGTAAATGTCAATGGCTTCATGGCCGCTGCCGGCCGTGTAAATTTTGTATCCCAGGTTGGCCAGGATATCCCGGCACACTTCAACAATCGATATTTCATCGTCCACCAGCAGGATCGATTCCGTGCCTGGAAGAATGGTTTTGGCGGTGTACACTTCTTTGGGCACTTTTTTGTCGGATGTCGGCAGGCAGATGGTGAAGGTTGTGCCCTGCCCGGGTTTGCTGGCGACGTCGATAAAACCGCCATGCTCCTTGATAATGCCGAACGAGGAAGCCAGCCCCAGACCGACGCCCCGGATTTTCTCCTTGGTCGTAAAGAAAGGTTCAAAAATTTTCTTACGGGTTTCCTCGTTCATGCCCATGCCGGTATCGGTGACGGTGATCTTGATATACTTCCGATTCGGGATATCTCCCGGCAAAGACAAATCACCGGCAGAGCAATTCTGAGTTTTTACATAAATGTCTCCGCCCTGCGGCATGGCCTGCCAGGCGTTGACGAGCAGATTGAGAATCACCTGTTCAATTTGCACGCGGTCCGCTTCGACGGTCCAGGGTTTCTTCTCGTATTCCTGATGCACGGTGATTTCTTTTTTGGTGCGGCCGAAGAGATTGACGGTTTTGGCCAGAACGGTGTTGATGTCCATGGGTTTGAGCTCGTAGCGTCCGCCGCGGGCAAATCCCAGAAGCTTTCCGGTCAGATCCGCGCCGCTTTGCACCAGCGTCTGGATATTGACCATCTTTTCAAAATCCGGATGCAGCGTGTCAATCTTCAGGAGCATCAGCGAAATATACCCCTGAATACCCATGAGAATGTTGTTGAAGTCGTGGGCGATCCCGCCGGTAAGGCGTCCGATGGCTTCCATCTTCTGCGCGTTTTGCAGTTGCGCTTCCAGGCGTTTGCGTTCTGAGACCTCGCGCATGTTGGCCACAATGCCTCTGATGGCAGGGTTGGCCAGGCAGTTATTGGCCAGCACTTCCATGTAGGTCCATGTTTCGTCTTCCTTGCGGATGCGCAATTCCGTCGGAACGCCGGTGTTTGTGCAATGAAACACGGTATCCATAGCCTGAATAGCCGCATCGATGTCTTCGGGATGAAGAAATTCGAAAATGCTTTTCCCCAGAATTGCGATGGGCTTGAAGTTTAGTATTTTTTCAATGGCCGGCGAAACAAATTTAAGAAGACCTTTTTCGTTGAACACGATTACGATGTCGGAAGAATTGCGGAAAAGTTCGTGCAGGCGGTCTTCGGATTCCTGTAAACGCATTTCCGCCTTTTTACGAACCGTGATATCCAGAATGGATCCCTGAGCGTGCGAGATCTTTCCGTTGACGTCGTATATAAAAACGGTTTGATCTTCCACCCAGTGGATGACCCCCTTGCTGTCAAATACCCGGTAGGTTTGTGTGAACATCGGCGATCTGTCCTGCAGATGCCTGTATATTTCAAATTTAAGACGATCGGTGTCGCCGGGGTGGGTGATATCATACCACGAAATTCTGCCGGACAGAAAATCTTCCGCTTTATAACCTAACTGGGAGATATTGCCTGAGATGTATTCCAGCGGCGCATCGTCGGCGAAACGCCAGATGCAGTGGATGACCGGGCTGCGGTTGATAATGGATTCGATGTCATGCAGCCGTCTTAACGAGAATTCCAGATCCTTGTCCGTTTCCGTAAACGCCAGGTTGTTGGTCTTCATGTTCGGTTACCCTAAACGTTTCTGAAGAGAAAATCAATCCTAAATGTGCCTGTTACATAATTCCGGCAATCGCCGTCACCGATTTTTCCGGTTTCAGAAGATAACCGGATGTTATGGTGACGCCGATTTTTTCCAACTGCAGCGCATCATAAATGTCTTTTTGATTTTCCAGTGCGAAATCGGCGTAACCTGCCGAAAAGCGGCGGGGCATTAGTTTTCTGCTTTCCCGTCGCAGTTGACGATCGATATAATCCGTCATCCAGTCGAGCGCGGCATCCGTCATTTCGCTGGCTGTTGCATCGTAAACGACGGCTGCCGTCATATCGCCGGCTAGGGTTTTTTCCTGGATGGCGTCAAGAATGCCGGGGCCTGCGGTTGCGCCCATCAGGACGGCTTCGCGGGAGTCCTTTAAAAATGCCGCAAGTTTTGTGCTGGCAAAAGAGAGGCGGCCGGCCAGATCGATGGTCCGGCCGTCGTTGGTTTCGACAGGCAGACGCAGGTAGGCTCCACGCAGTTGAATCAGATGAGAGGCTTCGCCAATGCAGCGATTGGTTTCTTGTTGATGGGTTGAAGAAAGCGAGGTTGTTTTCTTTCTGTACCCGAGACGTTTATAGATTTGATCCAGGGGGGGATCAAAAACTATCTTTTCCAGTATGATGACTGTGTTGATCATCGATGGGCATCCCTGTCCGTACGGTTCATTTTTGGATGTTGTTGTAGCGCCTTCTCCACCGATCCAGTTTCTTAAATGCATCCGCTACCACACCCAGCAGCATTTCCATGTCGAGCGGTTTTTCAAAATAGTCGTCAAAGCCCGCTTCGCGGCATTCCTCGATTTCAAACAGGGGCGCCCAGCCGGTAATGGCGAATATCATAGATACGGGTTTGGTTTCCCGAATCTGGCGGCACAGGTCAATGCCGTTCATTCCGAAAAGTTTCAGATCCAGAAAGATGACATCAATATTATCCTGCTTGAGGATATTCAGAGCCGAATTGCCGTCTTCGGCGGAGATGACTTCATAGCCGTCATCCGTGAATACGCCCGAAAAAAGTTCACGGACGGACGCTTCATCGTCAACAATCAGAATTTTTCCTTTCAAACCTCAATCGACTCCTTCCTGAATGATTCAATCCAACAACTGCGCAAGTTTTACCGCCACCGCATCTCCCATTTCTTTTGTGCCGACGAGCTTTTTGCCGTCCGAATAAATATCCTTCGTTCTTACACCGTCTTTCAAAACCTCCGCCACGGCTTTTTCGATGAGCGCCGCCTCTGCAGGCATTTGCAGCGAGTGCCGAAGCATCATGGCCACCGAAAGAATGGTTGCCAGCGGATTGGCGACGTTTTGTCCCGCAATGTCCGGCGCCGAGCCGTGAATCGGTTCGTAAAGCGCCCGGCCTTCACCCAGAGAGGCCGAAGGCAGCATGCCGATGGACCCGGTGAGCATGGCCGCCTCGTCGCTTAAGATGTCGCCGAACAGGTTGGTCGTGACAATCACGTCAAACTGCGACGGGTAGCGGATCAACTGCATGGCGCAGTTGTCGACGTACATGTGCTTCAGCGTCACGTCCGGATAATCTTTCCCGACTTCCGTTACCACCTGCCGCCACAGTTCGGTGGTTTCCAGAACATTGGCTTTGTCCACCGACATCAGACTCTTCTTGCGTCCCCGCGCCAGTTCAAAGGCCCGCACCGCTATTCGGCGGATTTCCTCTTCCGTATACACCATCGTGTTGACGCCGGAACGCTTTCCGTCCTGGTCTTTCGTGACGCCGCGCGGCCGGCCGAAATACACATCGCCGGTCAGTTCACGTAAAATCAAAATATCAATGCCCCGCACCAGCTCTTTTTTAAGCGGTGAGGCATCGATCAACTCGTCGAACACGACAACAGGTCGTAAATTGGCATAAAGCCCGAGTTTTTCCCTCAATCCCAGAAGCGCCCGTTCCGGTCTGACGTTGTAATCGAGTCCTTCCCATTTGGGGCCCCCTACGGCGCCCAAAAGCACTGCGTCGCTTTGCAGAGCCATATCCAGACTCGATTCGGGCAGGGGAATGCCGTGTACATCATAAGCGCTTCCGCCAATCAGCCCTTCCGTCAGCAAGAGGTCAATACCCCTTTTATCGGAAATGACTTTCAAAACCTTTAATGCTTCCTGAATAATTTCACGGCCAACGCCGTCTCCGGCGAAAACGGCAATTTTAAATTTTTTACTCATGGGGTCCTCATTTCCTGGCGATATGTTTCATGAGCCCGCCGTCGGCGATCAACTGTTCCATGAAAGGCGGAATCGGGCTGATGGTGAAGGTCTGATTGGAGCCGGCAACGGTGATGACGCCTTTGACGCTGTCGATGGCGATTTCCTTGCCTTCGGCAATGGCATCGGCCAGTTCCTTTGATTCAAAAATCGGCAATCCCATATTAAAGGAGTTGCGGTAAAAGATGCGCGCAAAGCTTTTGGCGACCACGCAGGAGATGCCCGCCGCCTTGATGGCGATGGGGGCGTGTTCGCGTGAAGAGCCGCAGCCGAAGTTTTCACCGCCCAGGATGATGTCGCCGGCCTTCATTTTTTTGACGAAATCCGGGTCCGCATCTTCCATGCAATGCAGGGCCAGCTCTTTGGGATCGGATGTATTGAGATAACGCGCCGGAATGATCGCGTCGGTGTCGATGTTGTCTCCAAATTTCCAGACTTTTCCTTTAAAGATCATGTTCCAAAAACCTTTCTTCGATTGTTTTATAATTCTTCAGGCGACGCAATGCGGCCCAATACGGCCGATGCCGCCGCCACGGCGGGGCTGGCCAGATACACTTCGCTTTTGGGATGGCCCATGCGCCCTACGAAATTGCGGTTGGTCGTGGCCACCGAGCGCTCGCCTTCGGCCAGGATGCCCATGTGACCGCCCAGGCAGGCGCCGCAGGACGGCGGTGAAATAACCGCTTCGGCGTCCATAAAGATGTCGAGCAGTCCCTCGGACATCGCCTGTTTGTAAATGAATGGCGTGGCGGGAACGACGATCAGGCGGACATGCGGCGCGGCCTTGCGGTTTTTCAAAATTTGTGCGGCGATGCGCAAATCTTCAATCCGGCCGTTGGTGCAAGACCCGATGAGCGACTGGTCGATTTTAACGCTGCCCGCCTGGCTCACTCCACGAACATTGGAGGGCAGGTGAGGGAAGGCCACCTGAGGTTCGAGCTTGCTTGCGTCTATTTCAATGGTTTGCGAGTACGTCGCATTCGCATCGGAGGTGTAAATCTTGTACGGACGCTTGGCGCGGCCTTTGACATATTCCACGGTGATGGAATCCAGCGCAAAGATGCCGTTTTTAGCGCCGGCTTCAATGGCCATGTTGGCCATGGACAGGCGGTCGGCCATCGGCAGATTGCTGATGGTTTCTCCCGTGAATTCCATCGCCTCGTATAAAGCGCCGTCGACGCCGATGCGTCCGATGATGTTCAGGATCAGATCTTTGCCGCAGACCCATTTGGGCAGCTTGCCATAAACGATGAATTTAATGCTGGAGGGCACTTTGAACCACAGTTCGCCCGTCAGCATGGCCGCAGCGAGATCCGTGCTGCCCACGCCGGTGGCGAAAGCGCCCAGTGCGCCGTAGGTGCAGGTATGGCTGTCGGCGCCCACCACCAGGTCGCCGGGCAGGACGATCCCTTTTTCGGGAAGGAGCGCGTGTTCCACGCCCACCTGTCCGCCTTCAAAGAAATGCGTGATGCCGTGTTCGACGGCAAATTCCCGAACGGCCTTGCACTGCTGGGCGGAACTGATGTCTTTGTTGGGGGTGAAATGATCCAGCACCAATGCAACCTTGTCTTTGTCAAAAACCTTTTTGCCGCCGGCGGCGCGAAATTCGCGGATGGCGATGGGCGCTGTGATGTCGTTGCCCAGCGCGATATCCACTCTGGCGTTGATGAGTTGTCCCGGCGCGATCTCCTTCAGATCGGTATGCGCCATCAGTATTTTTTCCGTAATCGTATGTCCCACGTTTTTTCACTCCTTCACTAAACGAAAATACTTCTAATAAATTGAATGGTTGTCATTAACCTATTTTTTATCTTTATTCAACTTCAACATTCTTCAACTTTCACTTTTCTGACATTGTCCTTCAAAAACTCCAGACGGTTGAGGGCGTTGATGTAGGCTTTGGCTGAAGCGACAATAACATCCGGATGCGCGCCGCGTCCGACAACGGAATGGCCGTTGAATTTAAGCTGCACCATCGTTTCGCCCTGCGCGTCCGATCCGCCGGTGATGGCGTTGACCACGTACTTCATAAGCGGATAGTTGGTTTTGGTGATGTTACGGATGGCCGCAAACGTCGCATCCACCGGGCCGTTGCCGAAACCTGCGTCGCGCACGACTTCGTCTCCCACCTGCATTTCCATGGTGGCTGTAGGGATCGCAACATTGCCGCTGACCACGTTTAAGTAGATCAGACTGTATTTGTCTTTTCCGCGATAGATTTCTTCGTAGAGTATGGCTTCCAGATCTTCATCGTAAATATCCTTTTTGATATCCGCCAGCGATTTGACCCTGGCCGCCATTCTGGTGAGCTGCTCGTCATTTAATGAATGCCCCATCTTTTTCAGATGATGGGCGATGGCGGCGCGTCCGGAATGCTTGCCCAGAACGATATGCGTATCCGAAATGCCGACGGATTTCGGCGTCATGATTTCATAGGTGATCTTTTCCTTAATCAGCCCGTCCTGATGGATGCCGGATTCATGCGCGAAAGCGTTGGCACCCACAATGGCCTTGTTGGGCTGCACGGGGATGCCTGTAATCTGTGTGAGCAGGCGCGATGTTTTATAAATCTGTTCGGTTTTGATTTTCGTATAAAGACCGTAGAGGTCCTTGCGCGTGGCCAGCGCCATGACGATTTCCTCCATGGCCGTGTTGCCTGCGCGCTCGCCGATGCCGTTGATCGTGCATTCCACCTGACGCGCGCCGTTACGGATAGCGGCCAGCGAATTAGCCACCGCCAGCCCCAGATCGTTGTGGCAATGAACGGAAATAATCGTATCTCCCATGTTTTTAATATTGGCGAAGAGGTAGGCAATCAGTTTTCCGTATTCTTCCGGAATCGCGTATCCGACGGTATCGGGAATATTGACCGTGCAGGCGCCGGCGTCGATGACGGCGGATACCATCTCGACCAGATAATCCTTATCCGAGCGCGTGGCGTCCATGGGCGAGAATTCGACGTTCGGCGTATAGGACCGCGCCAGCTTGACGGCCGTGACGGCTTCCTTGAGCACCTGCGCCCGGCTCTTTTTGAGCTGGTACTTCAGATGGATGTCCGACGAAGAAATAAAGGTGTGAATGCGGGGTTGCGCCGCATGCTTGATGGCCTGCCAGGCCCGTTCGATATCCTCTTTGTTGGCGCGCGCGAGTCCGGCGACCTGGGATTTTGTGATCACTTTGGCGATTTGCCGCACGGCGTCAAAATCCCCGTCCGACGCAATGGGAAACCCCGCTTCGATAATGTCGACGCCCATTTTTTCCAGTTGCCGTGCCAGGAGAAGCTTTTCTTCCGTGTTCATACTGTTGCCTGGCGATTGCTCTCCGTCGCGAAGCGACGTGTCAAAAATGTAGACGCGGTTTTTGTCTTTCTTCATGGTAAACTCCTTTCCAATATATAAATAATTTGATCACGGCGTTTTGTTGCACACCCCGCATGCGCGGGGTTGTTCAGCCAGCCAATTCTGCTGCGCTGCGCTTGCACAATTGGAGCTTCACAAAAAAAGGCCGTGGGATTTTCCGCCCACGGCCTTTCAGGTAATCAGTTATGTCGCTGGTTCAGTGACGACCTGAGGATGATGGGCAGGCGGCCTTAAGTAACAGGCGCAACAAGGCGAGGCCCAGAATCAGGGTCAGAAGAGCGCTTGCCGAAATCATCGTTGCCGTATAACTGAACATTTATTCTTTCCTAACTACAATCTCACTAAACGTATCGGCTCCCTTAATTCAAAACTTGAGCGTTGTCAAAAGGTTTTTTCCCGAAATAAAAAAGGGGAACCGCAGAGGGCTCCCCTTTCTCAAGGAGGGATGGGTTGTTTTGGCTTTGGCTTATGGACACATACCCATTCCTAAACCGGGGCCGGGGCCATATCCGGGGCCGCGACCGCCATGACCTCTCATGCCGCCTCGGGGACCGAAGCCGGGGCCTCTATCCCAACGCATATCGGCCAGTTTTGCATTTTGCTCGGGTGTGAGTACTTTCCGGATATCCAGCCTCAGTTCTGTCGCTTTGGTCTGCGTTTCATCGCGTAAAGTGTTTAATTCCTTTTGCGCCGCTAAAATTTTGCCTTTGTCGGGTTCTGTCGCCAGCCAGAGCTTGCGCAGTTCGACGGATTTGTCGTAGATTTTATCGCGCAACGGTCGGGTGGCCTTTTCATGGGCGACTTGCAGATCATCAATTTTTGTTTTTTGCTCGGCGGTTAAGTTAAGATTTTCCAGGCCTGCTCCCGAGTAGTAGCAGCCACCCTTGCCCGGGCTTCGCCCCGGACCCCAGGCGAATGCCTGTGACGCTAGAAGCAGACCAACCATAACGGCTGTTAATGTCAGTGTAATTTTTTTCATGTTACATCTCCTTTTTGTACATTTATTGCTGATCAGTTACCGTACTACTGAGCAAGGCCTGTGCCATGATTATTAAGCTGCTGTTATTGTGAGATAATATATAAAAAGGCGTAAATTGAGTTTGCTTTTGAAAGTATAAAGTGGATAATAGGTATCCAATTGCTTGTACCCAGATGGACCGATTGTATCCAGATTAAACGGGATAAACAATGAAAGAACAGAAGAAAAAGAAAATCTATTTCGATCTTTCGCTGTGGGTGGCCGTAAGTGCGATCGCAGTTCTGGCTGTTTTGCTGGCTTTGATGGGTTTTATGCAGTTTCAGGTTCAGAAAAATCAGGCCGTGGCGATTTTCGTCGAAAAGGGCGCCACACTGATTCAGTCTTTTGAAGCGGGGCTCCGAAACCGGTCGGAACAATGTGTCCGGCAGGAAGATTATTTTTATCTGCAGAAGCTTTTGATGGAAACGGCCCAGCAACCGGATATTGACTATATGGTGATCACGGATAACCGGGGCTTGATTATCGCCGACAGCGATCCGTCCATGCTGGGTCGGCAATACGGATTGGATTTAAACACAAAGGCGATAGCAGGCAGTATGGATATTTCCTGGAGGCAGACGGCCAACCCGGGCGGAGCGGGAACTTTCGAAGTCTACCGGGGGTTCACGCAGGAGAGCAACCGGGATCTATCCCAAAAGAAGGCGTCATGGATCGTCTTCGTCGGCTTTAATATGGAAAAAATAGAAAAAGCTTCACGCCAGGATAATGTCCGGTTGGTCGTTTTTGCTTTTCTTCTGGTTTTATTCGGATCTCTGGCGATCGTGTCGCTTTTCCTGGTGCAGACCTATCGTCTGACGCGCGCTTCCCTGTCGCGAATTCAGGTTTTTTCGGATGCTCTGGTAAAAAATCTGCCCATTGCGCTTGTGGCGGTGGATAAAGCCGGGAAGATTCTCACCTGCAATGTGCAGGCGGAAGACTTAATCAAGAGTTCCTGCCGGGAAGCTGCCGGGCAGGATGCCTCCCGAATTCTGCCGGGTGAATTCATCCAGACGCTGAATCAAGCCGGCCGGCAAACCGGTGTGATTGCCGGTGATGTTGTCGTGTCGTCCGGAAAAGAAACCGAGACCATTTGGGAGGCGGTGGCGACGACTTTCTCGGAGGAAGATGTGCCGGAGGGAAAAATCCTGCTGGCGCGAAACGTCACAGACATCCGCCGGATGGAAAAGGAAGTGGCCAAAAGCCGGCATCTGGGTGCCATCGGGTCGCTGGCAGCCGGTGTGGCTCACGAAATCCGCAATCCACTCAGTTCCATCAAGGGGTTTGCCGTTTACTTTAAAGGCAGGCTGGCGGGCAATCCGGAGGATGAAGAAACCGCCGATATCATGATTGCGGAAACCGAACGCCTCAACCGGGTCATCAGCCAGCTCATTGAATTTGCGCGTCCGATGGAGTTGAAAAAAGAGCCGGCTGCTTTGGGCGAACTGGCCCGGCAAACCCTGCTTCTGGTTGCCGCCGAGGCCAAAAACAAATCCGTTGAACTGGAGGTGCAGGCGGCTCGCAATCTTCCGCCCGCTCTGGTCGATCCCGATAAAATCAAACAGGTGCTGCTCAATATTTATTTAAACGCCCTGGCGGCCATGCCGCAGGGAGGAAAACTTACCGTATCCTTTGCGGCGGAATATGATTTTCTGGATATGATAGTTTCCGACACGGGAGAAGGCATTGCAGAAGAGAACCTGCCCCGGATATACGATCCGTATTTTACATCAAAACCGGCCGGAACGGGCCTGGGGCTGGCGGTCGTGCAGAAGATTATGGAAGCGCACGGCGGGAATGTCCGGATTGAAAGCAAGGTCAAAGCCGGTACGACAGTCACGCTGCGGTTTTTACTGGCTGCGGCGGAAAGGAAAACGACATGAAACAAAAACTCGATATTTTAATCGTAGACGATGATCCGGCCCATCGCGTGATGCTCAAAAAGCTTATTGGCGGGTGGGGCTATCATGTTTCCGAAGCGGATGACGGCGCGGTGGCTGTTGAAGAAGTCCGCAGACGTTCGTTCGATTTGATCCTGATGGATATCCGGATGGTGAAAGTCTCCGGCATCGAGGCGCTCGAACAGATCAGGCAGATCAATCCCGCCATTCCCGTAATTATTATGACAGCCTATGCGTCGGTGGAAACCGCCGTGAGCGCGCTCAAGAAGGGGGCGTACGATTATCTGACCAAGCCGCTCGATTTTGATGAGCTGCAAATCGTGCTGGCCCGGGCGACCGAGCATGTCCGCCTGAAAAAAGAAAATGAGGATCTGAAACGACAACTGGGGGAAAAATTCGACCGGCAGAGCATTATCGGCCAGAGCGCTGCGATGGTTAGACTCCTGGAAATGGTCGAACAGGTGGCGCCCACGCAAGCGACTATTCTGATTGCCGGGGAATCCGGCGCCGGCAAAGAGGTGATTGCCAACGCTCTTCATGCCAACAGCAATCGCAAAGATGCGCCGTTTGTGAAAATCAACTGCGCGGCGCTGACTGAAACCCTTCTGGAGTCGGAACTGTTCGGCCATGAAAAAGGGGCTTTCACCGGCGCGGATAAAAGAAAAGAAGGGAAGTTTGTTCAGGCCGACGGCGGAAGCATTTTCTTGGATGAGGTCAGCGAAATGTCGCAAGGGATGCAGGTCAAACTCCTGCGGGTTTTGCAGGAACGCGAGCTGACCCGCGTGGGCGGCTCGGAGGTCGTCAAGGTCGATGTCCGCGTGATTGCCGCCTCCAACAAGGATTTAAAAAAGGAAATTCGCGAAGGGCGTTTTCGCGAGGATCTGTTTTACCGGTTGAACGTTGTGGCGCTGGCTGTGCCGCCGCTTCGGGAGCGTCCCGACGATATTCCGCTGCTGGCGCAATCCTTTTTGAAAATGTTTGCCGAAAGAAACGCCCGGACCATTTCGGGCTTTACGCCTCAGGCCGTGCAGAAGCTTGCGCAGTATGCCTGGCCGGGGAATGTCCGCGAACTGATGAATACGGTCGAGCGCGCCGTGGTTTTATCACGGGTGGAATTAATCGATACCGGTGATTTAGCTTTTCCGATGGCGGATCAGGCTGACGCACTGGCGCCCGCTCGGACGCCGGGAGGCGTTGAAAATCTCCCTCTGGATGAAGTGGAAAAGAGAAGCATTCTGGAAGCCCTCGGCGCCTGCGGCGGCAACAAAAGCGAAGCCGCGCGACGTTTGGGTATTACGCGAAAGACGCTCCGGAAGAAGCTGGAGAAGTATGAGGGGGAGGAATAAAAAGGCACAGAGAGACAGAGGGACACAGGCACAAAGGGAACGAATGCGGAAATATTTTTGACTGTTAACAACCCCGAAGGGGTTTTACGTTTATAGCTATGGATAGAAAAAATGTTCGACCCCGACGGGGTCGTAGATCCTTTGTGACAAATATTTCTATAAACCTGTTATCCCACCGGCATAAAAATATTTGTGCAGTGAAATGATTTTGATTGTTCCTGAATGTTTGGATCAATCAACATGATTGATCCAGCAGAATAGGGGGGGGTACATGTTGCTTAAAGAAACCAAATGGTTTATATGCATATTATGAGTCCGACAATTTTTAGGGAAAAAGGTTACCGATTTTATTTTCTTTCCAATGAAGAAAATAGAATCCATATTCACGTGACCGGCGAGAAAGGTGAAGCAAAATTCTGGTTGGAGCCCATCGTATCTCTGGCGACATACTATGGTCTCAAACCAAAGATGTTGGCTGAGGTTCAAAAAATCATAGAGGAACACGAGAATGAAATCATCAAAGCGTGGCAAAAACATTTCCGTTAACGTTGAAAATATCACACCTTTTGGAATATGGCTGTTTGTCCTGGGACGTGAATATTTTCTCAGTTATGATCAGTTCCCTTATTTTAAGGAACAGACGCTAAAGGATATACAGCATGTCGAACTGCTTCATGGTTGCCATTTATATTGGCCGGATTTGGATGTCGATCTGGAAATTGACAACCTGGAAAATCCGGAAAAATACCCGCTGAAATCCAAAGCCGTAAAAACCGGCGCTTCGCGTCATCCGGCAAGAAAAGCGGCCTAACACAGGCGAAAAGACAGACATGCCATCATTTTCTTGTCTTAAGATATTTCCCCACGCGGGCGAGGCCTTCTTCGATTTTATCCACGTCCAGCGCGTAAGAGAAGCGTACGCGGTCCGGGGCGCCGAACCATTCGCCCAGATACGTGATGACTTTGTGGTCGTGGAACATGTCCCAGACGAAGTCGCGGGGATTGGCGATTTTCGGAAGCACATAGAACGCGCCTTCCGGTTTCCATAAATCGAGCCCCAGGTCGACCATGCCTTTGTAAATCATGTCCCGGCGGGATTCCCATATTTTAAGCTGCTCGTCGATGTAACGTTTGGGCACAGTGGTGGCGGTGTAGGCCATCTCCTGCGCGATGATGCTGGTGTTCATCGACGTGTGCGACTTCATTTCGATGACCGATTTCACCAGCTCCAGATCCAGCGACCACAGATAGCCGACCCGGAGGCCGGTCATAGCAAAGGTTTTGGAAAAGGAATTGATTGTGACGACATGCGGCCCTTTGATCAGATAGTTTTCGCGGACGTAAATCAGATCTTTATACACTTCGTCGGAGAGCACATAAACGCCCAGTTCTTCCGTGATCTTTTCGATTCTCTTCAGGGTATCAATCGCTTCCACGCGCCCGGTGGGGTTGGACGGCGAGTTGATTAAAACGGCCTTGCAGTCCTTGATTTTATGTTCGAAGTCTTCGTAAACAATGCGGCCCTCCTTCAGATCGGTAAAGACCGGTTCAAACCCGGCATACTCCACCAGAGGCAGATAGGAATAATAGTAAGGACGGCACAACAGGCATTTGGGCCGGTCGATCCCTTTCTTTTTTTGTATCCAGGCAATCGCCCTGAGCGAAAGATCGAGCGCCTCGGAGGCGCCGTTGGTGATGACGAAGCTGTCCGCCGTGGAACGGGGGTACTGTTTGGCCAGGGCGTCGCGCAGATTTTCCTGTCCCTGGACAAGTCCGTATTTGAAGCCGTTGTAATCCGGCAGGATGCCATAAACCTCTTTAGGGGGCGGCAGATCGGGCTGGCCCGAGCCAAAGGAGATGATGCCTTCTCCTCTAACGCCGATAAACATGGCCGCCGAAAGTTTTCGGTCTTCGTTCATTTCCTGTCTCCTCAATAAAGAACTTTTTCAATTTTAACTATAAACCGGTAAATGAGGATGAATGTCAAGCGCAAAGATTTCCAGCGTACGATTTCCAGATCCAGCATGACTTTACGTTTTGCAGGGAACGGTTTCAAACCGTTCCCTGCGGCAGAAACAGGGATTTTCCGATTTGAAATTAGAATCAGATGGACAAAAATCTCCGTTGGGGGGACGGAATTTTTCAGCGGGCGGTCATGCGTTCGTGCAGACGCATTGCGCGCAGGCAGAATGCTTCGAGTTTGGCGTCGATGATTTGCGGGAAGGGGGATCCGTCGCTTTCGATGGCCAGGAATGGTAATTCATCAATATCGGCAAGCATTCCGGAAAGCGATGTGTTGTGCGGGTTGAGCGCGGTTTTGGTGTCCCGGTGCATGGTCTCGCTCAAGACAGATTCGGCAAGCCGGCTGGGCATGCAGCCGAAGGGCCCTATGGAAATGACGCCGCACACTGTTGTGGCGATTTCCCGAAGGGCGCTGCCGATGGTCAGAATAGCTTCACCGGTCAGATGCGGTGACATAAAAGGCGCAGCGTGACGGATGATGTCATCAATATCCACGGGATGAGCAAGCACCAGTCCCGAGGCGTTCATGACGGTCTGAATCTTCCGGGTATAGAGGGCCACATATTTTTCGACCAGCAGAAATTTTATCCGGTCCAACGCGGACATGTGATGCCGGATGATATTTTTTTTCACCAGGTAGTTGGTATATAAAATCCATTCGCCCACCGGAGCGCAGAGGACGGCAAAACCTCTCTGAGCCAGCTTTTCGGTCAGCCGCTGCCGAGAGAGATTGTCGCGCCGGACGAAGATTTCGCCCACCAGGGCAATGACCGGAAGATCCGGACGGGGACGGTCAACGCCGGGAATGGCTCTCATGCGTTCCAGACTTGACGTAAGCTCAGCCAGCAGGATTTTGAAATCCGTCTGACGAAGCGTTTCAACCAGGCGTCGCGACCCCTCATCAAAAACCTGCATGGCCTGATTCGGATCTTCGGCTGTGACCAGCAGGAGGGAACGGATATCTTCCAGCGTATCGGAAATGACGGCGGCCCACCAGGTGCGCAGTCGGAAAAAGCCGTCCAGTCCGGCATAGGAGTTCTCGGAGGTGATGGACAGAATGGCGACGTCGGGAATTTTCAGTCTTTTGATCAGGTCTTCCATGAACACGGCGTACTGGCCGAAGCGGCAGGGCCCCGCGCCCGTCGGCATGAAATAGGCGACCAGTTCTCCCGGTTTGCGGATGTTTTGAACATAATGGATGAGTGTTCCCGTGGTCAGAATCAGCGGCAAGCATTCCTTGCACGAGGTGTGAGCCCGTCCGATTTTCAGGATGCGGTCATCCGCTTCCGGATGGACAAACGTCCGGAATCCCTGGCTGGCAAAGACGGCGGCCAGCATTTGCGCGGCGGTTTCTCCCATGGAGGGAAAAAGGACGGTGACGCGCGGGTCGGCAAGTGGCAGGGTTTCGCCCCGGGACGTTGTGATCGTGGCGATGGTTCCGTCAAAGGCGGTCAGGGCCGGACGGAAGGGATCCGCTTTCGGCGTAAGCAGGCGGCGTTGCCGCAACTGCCGGTAGGAGGTGATGACATCCAGAAAGGCTTCGATGCGGGTTTCCAGTCCCGCGCCCGCCGTGTGGCTGTCCAGCTCCAGCGTCAGTGAAGGTTTATCGCCCATCATGTCCCGGAAGTAAGTGAGCAGAAAGGAATCCGGGCCGCAGGAAAAGTTGGTGATGTAGACGCCGAAAAGCCGGGGATGCTTTTGAACGAATGCGCCCGCCTTCATGATGAGCTGGCCTGTGCCCCAGTACATATGTTTTTTGCCGGGTTCGCCGTCAACCGGGAGAAAGTCCAGCGGGAGAACTTTGTAACCGCGCGACGCCAGCATCTTCGGAATGCCTTTGTTGGCTTCAGCGGCCAGTCCCGAATAGGGGCGGCCGAAAATCACCAGAGCGATTTCATCCGGATTTTGTTCCAAATCATCAAGCGCCTTTCGCCCCGCCTTGCGCATGTCTTCAAAACAGGCTTGTTGTTTTTGCAGGGCAACACGGAAGGCTTTCCGTGCTTCGGATTGGTCGATTCCCATCTCACGGGCTGCGGCGCAAAGCGGTTTTTCCATGGCCGCAAGGCCGTCGGTCAGGTCGATCAGCGGCGTCAGAATTTTTTTCAGACCGTTTTTCCGGAGTGCATCGATTTTCGGACGAAAGGCGCTTTGCAGGTAAAACGGTTCGCCCTGAACCAGCGGGCAGGTCTGGGAATCTCTGGCGCTGCCGTCGTTGGGCAGCGTTTTCAAATGCGGAAGAAAAAGATAATCCGATGTCTGATTGTGTTCCAGCAGCGTGGCAAAGAATCCGTGGGCCAGTTCTCCCGGATAACAGAAGCCGGCGTTTTTTTTCTCAATGCCCGATTGTGAACAAATATCCGCCAGAACCGGTTCGTAGCCGAGTCCGGCGAAAAAGGTCGAATACAGCGGATAATAGGTATTGGTCAAAAAGCTGCGATTGAAACCAATACGGCCTCTGGCGGGCTTGTCCTGAGGCGGCCTGCCGGCGTAAGCATCGAAGATCAGCCTGCGTCTTTTCGCAACGCCGTCCAGCGCGTTTGTGTCGCACTCAATGCCGTGCTGCAGGTTGTAGTATTTGTTGCAGGCGCCGCCAAAGGGGTACTTCTTCCCTTCGATTTCGATGACGGCGATTTCACAGCGCCGGTCGCATTTTTCTTTCAGGCCTTTGCAGATAAATGATTGGCCGTAGCGGACCTCCCGGTTGATCAAAGCGGCCAGATCAAAGGATTGAGCCGGCAGCAATCCCTGCCCGACTTTCTTTTTGACGGCGAGCGCCGCGCCGTAGGCGCCCATCAGTCCCGGTTCGGGCGGGACAATGATAGATTGGCCGGCCAGCGACGCCATGGCCAGGGGAACCGCTCGGTTGTAACAGACGCCGCCCTGCATGAAAATTTTCTTTCCCGAGGGACGGTTGCCTTTCACTCGGTTTGCGTAATTCATGCAAACGGAATAAACCAGGCCGGCGAGGATGTCCTCGCGCGTGGCGCCTTCAGCAATGGCGTTTTTCAGATCCGATGAGATAAAGGCGGCACACTGGTCGTTGAAGTTGGGCGGTTGCCGCCCCTGCAGAGCCAGGCGGGAGATGTCCTCCATCGGAACGCCAAGCGTTTCCAGGGCGGATTCTTCCAGAAACGAACCGGTTCCGGCCGAGCAGGCTTCATTCATGGCATAGTCGGATGCGACGCCGTTGACCAGGAAGGTGTATTTGGCGTCCTGACCGCCGATTTCAAAAATGGTATCGACATCCGGATCGAAGTGGGCGGCGGCTGTGGCATGCGCGATAATTTCGTTCATGACGCCGGACGTCTGCGCATGCAATCCGGCGATCTGGCGTCCTGAGCCGCAGACCCCCAGGCCTTCGATGACAATGGCGGATGCGTCAGTATGCACGCTGATCTGTTCGAGGATTGCCCGGTAACAGTTTCTGGCCGCGCCGACCGGATCGCCGTTGGTTCTCAGATAAACATCGGCCAGAAGCGCGTTGTCTTTTTTACGCATCAGGACCGCTTTGGTTGTTGTGGAGCCGACATCCAGCCCCAGGACACAGACATTCCCCGGTTCAAGGGACGCGCGGCTGACGGTTTTGAATTCCACCTGATGTTGAAAATCGGCCAGCGCGGGCAGCACGGCAAACGTTGCCTGCCTGCCTTTTACGAGATTTTGCAGATCGACCGGCAGGGTTTCATGCTCGCAGGCCCAAAGCGCCGCGCCCAGCGCTTCAAAATAGGGCGCTTCTTCGGGAACGATCAAACCTTCGATGTCCCGGCGCAAACAGGCGATCATCATCGCATTGCGGGCTGCTCCGCCTGTAATCATGATATGCCGCCTGGGGATTGTTTTCAGCAGTTCGAGGATCTTTCCCGCCATCATCCTGCACAAACCGGCTGTAACCGAAGCTTTCGGAATGCCCTTATTCGTGGCGTGCGTACAGTCCGATTTGCAAAATACGGAACAACGTCCGGAAACTGAATGGGGCTCGCAGATTGCCGCAAATCCCGCCGCTTGCTCAAGCGAGACATTCATGCGCCTCAGTTGCTGCAGAAAGAATTCACCGGTGCCGGACGCGCACTTGTTGCCGGTTAAAACATTGGAGATCCGGCCGTGCCGGTTCATGACGTAAACCATAAAAGTTTCGCCCCCCGCCGACACCACGGCCGGACAGGAAATGCCCGATGGCTGAAGGCGCCGGAAGGCGTATTCAACGGCCTGCGGTTCGGAAATAGACGTGACATTCAGCAAAGAACGAAACTTGCGCCCGGTGGCGGCAATCCGGTCATAGGTTTTCAAATCGAGGGATGACAAAGCATCCGTAAGCGTCTTTTGAGGGTTTCCTTCGTGCGGGCGCGCCTGATGGGACAGCACGCGGGACTGTCCGTTGCTATGATGCAGCTCGGCGGTCGAGACGGTGGAGGCTCCCACACAAATACCTAAAACTCTCATGAATACGCATTCCTGATGTCATTTATTCTACGCCGTTTGTGCCCGTGAGGTTCGGCGCATACCGGTCGGATGGACGAATTATTTCAAGGATACGCAATTTAAGTCAAGTTTTAAATGCGGGGCGCCTGTCACCATTGCCTTGTTTTTTGCTCCGGGCATGAAAAATTAACCGGATTTTTTGAAAATATTTGCTTGTCAAGGCGGAAAATATTGGTTAATAATTCACTCGGAATTTTAAACGGCTATGATGTCAAACTTTGTTAGCACCCTGGTGGCATAATGATGAAAAAGGCGGTACAGCATGCATGGACAAGCATCGATAAAGGAAGAACGGCCTGAGATTCAGCAACTGCAGTCGGCTGTCGCTGAATTGGAAGAAATCAAAGGGAATCTGGAACACCTGCTCTACATGGTCACCGAAGGTCTTCTGATCATCAACAAGGAAGGCCGGATCATATACGTCAACAAAGCACTCGAAAACATCGTTGGTTACAGTTGCACCGAGATGATCGGATCCCATTACGGCGATTCCCGCTGGAATTTTTATTGTGGGGATGAGCCCCATGGGAAAAAGGTCTCCGTTTTTCGAAGTGTCTTCGATACGGGAAAGGATGTGGTTGATCGGGTTTGTCTGATGGAAGCTAAAGAAGGCAAACAGAAAATATTCACCATTAATGCCACGGTCCATCACGATCAGCAGGGAAAGATGGTCGCGGTTGCCGCCATTATTCACG
This sequence comes from Smithellaceae bacterium, assembly GCA_963682105.1. Lineage (GTDB taxonomy): Bacteria > Desulfobacterota > Syntrophia > Syntrophales > Smithellaceae > UBA8904. Next base: position 1,776,599 of record OY821638.1, on the reverse strand, counting down.
ATTCAACCGAGCTCAACCGCGTCAAGGCTGAAAATATCGAAATCAAAAGCGTCTATGAACGCCTGGCGCAATATGCCGATGAAGCAATTTTCCGCATACAGGCTCAAAGCGGTCGGATTGCTTATATCAACGATTCCGCGGAAAAAATTCTGGGTTATACACTGGAAGATTATCTGGCCGATGCCGGAAATCAAGAGAGAGTGATCAACAAAAATCATCTGAAAAACTGGATCAGTGTTCTGGGCAAGACCGGCGGTTCAAAAGATGTTTTAAAGAATGTCGTCGTGGAGTGCCTGGCTCGCGACGGACGGACCGTCATTCTGGAAATGACGGTCATTGCAGTTCGCGACGCCAACGGCGCAACGGTGTATTATGAGTGCCTGGGACGTGACGTGACCGTCCGCCGCTTCATGGAAGCTGAACTGGCCAAAGCACAGAAACTGGAATCCATCGGCCTTCTGGCCGGCGGAATTGCCCACGATTTTAATAATATTCTGACGGCCGTTTTCGGGTCTATGGCGCTGGCGAAAATGGATGTCATGCCGGACAGCCCCGTTTATACGCGTCTGGTTGCCGCCGAAGAGCACTGCATGAAAGCCAAGGCTCTGACGCGAAAGCTTTTGACCTATTCGCGCGGGGGATCGCCGCAGCGCAAGACCGCATCGATTGCCAATGTGATTCAGGAAGCGGTGAATTTTACCTTAAGCGGGAAAAACATCAGTTGCAAGTTTGATTTGCCCGACGGCCTCTGGTCGGCTCAGATTGACGAAGGCCAGATGCACCAGGTGGTCCATTCGCTGGTTTCCAATGCCTGCGAAGCGATGCCGCAGGGCGGCGTCATTGAAGTCGGCGCCGAAAATGCCATCCTGGCCGCCAATGAGATTCCCTCTCTGGCAGCGGGGCATTATGTCCGGTGGTATGTCAGGGATCACGGGGTGGGGATATCCCGGGAGCATATGAAAAAAATCTTTGACCCCTACTTTACGACCAAGCAGATGGGCAGTGTGAAAGGCATGGGACTGGGGCTGGCCATCTGCTATTCGATTGTCAAAAGCCATGAAGGTATCATTACCGTGGAATCCACGCCCGGCGCCGGCACCACTTTTACGGTTTATATCCCTTCATCCAACGGAGAGAAGTCCATGCAAAAGCCGGCGGTCGCGACGGAAGCGGCGGTCGGGGCGCGAAAAAAAGTTCTTTTAATCGATGATGAGCAAATCCTTCTGGATGTGACCGGAAGCATGCTCAAGCATCTCGGCTACGATGTCACCACGGCGAAGAGTCACTATGAGGCAATGGAATCATACGGCGATGCGAAGAATGAGGGCCGCCCTTATTCACTGATTATCATGGATCTGACCATGCGCGGTGATGAAGGCGGCGAAATTGCCATCCGGCGCTGGAAGAACACCCATCCCGAAGTCAAGGCGGTGATTTCCAGCGGCTATGTGAATGATCCCGTGATCGAAGAATACTGGAAATACGGGTTTGTCGGAGCGATGGTCAAACCCTACTCGCTTTTTGATCTGAAAAGCTACCTTGAAAAGATTCTCACCGTCGGGAATAATTAAGCAGTTGCGTTAAACGGTTTTCCAACGAAATATTTTCTCTGAACATCATCGAATGAGGAGAGTCTATGGCAGAAGATATCAGCGATTACACTAAAAACGTTGTGGATTTAAGACGCCACATGTGGATGGCGGGAATCGAAGTAGAACTGCGCCGGCTGATCTGGCAGATCGCGACGGTGGGTAAATATATTTCCGCTAAAATTCATGAATCCAACCGCAAACTGGCCGGTTTCAAAAACGCATACGGCGAGGAACAACTGGCGCTGGATAGAATTTCCGACGATATCCTGATTAACAAATTGCGATTTTCAGGATTTGTTCGCGAATACGCTTCCGAAGAACTCGAAGATATTGTCACCATCGGCAAGGGGGAGGAAAAATACATTGTCACAGCCGATCCGCTCGACGGGTCGTCGCTGGTCGACACCAATCTCGCCATCGGTACGATCATCGGTATTCATCGGAATTCCATCTTCGACACCGGCCGCAATTCCATGGTGGCGGCGATGTATATCACTTACGGTCCGCTGATCACCATGATTTATTCCGCGGGCAAGGGAGCGCATGAATTTGTGCTGGACCGGGAAGGGGAATATGTTCTGTCCGAAGAAAATATCCGCCTCAAGGAAAAGGGATCGATCTTTTCGCCCGGCGGCCTGCGCAAAGACTGGACGGAACCCCATCTGAAGTTTATCGACAAACTGGAGGCGGACGGCTACAAGCTGCGCTACAGCGGAGGGTTTGTCCCCGACATCAACCAGGTTATCATTAAACGGGGCGGTTTGTTTACCTACCCCGCGCTGAAAAAGTCACCCCAGGGAAAACTTCGCCTGCTGTTCGAACTCCAGCCGATGGCGTATATCGTGGAACAGACGGGAGGCAAGGCCACAGACGGGAAGGAGGATATTCTTTCCCTGCAAGTGACCTCGGTGAATCAACGTTCGCCGATCTACATCGGTTCTGCGACGGAAGTGCAGATGGCGGGGCAATTTCTGGCGCAATAATTAAAAATTAATGAAGGAGTTGTCATGATTTACGAAAATAAAGATCAATTAAAAAAAGGGTGTGAAGGCATAATGGCCTGTGACGGCGATGATGTCAGCATTCTGGATGCGGGTGGATTTCAAAGCAAGTTGATCGACGATTTGATTTATACGGTTGTTTTCAGTCCCGACCAGGCCACGAAGGAAGCGGCAGGCTGGCTGATCCGGCGCGGCGCGGCGGCGCTGGGCATTATGTCCGCTTCGATTCAATCCATTTACGATGCGATGGGGTGCAAGGAAATCGGCGGCTTCACCGTTCCGGCCATCAACATCCGCGGCATCACCTACGATGTGGCTCAGGCCGTGTTTCGCGCGGCCATCAAGGGCAACGTCGGTCCCGTGATTTTTGAAATCGCCCGGTCCGAAATCGACTACACCAAACAGAGACCCTTTGAATACACCTGCGCCATCACCGCAGCCGCCGTTAAAACCGGCTGGCGCGGCCCGGTTTTTGTGCAGGGCGACCACTTCCAGATGAGCGCCAAGAAGTTCGCCGCAGATCCGGATAAGGAAACGCAGACCGTCAAGAATCTGATCTGGGAAGCCATCGAAGCCGGATTCTACAATATCGATATCGACACCTCCACGCTGGTGGATTTGTCGCAGCCCACCGTCAAAGATCAGCAGCGAACGAACTTTTCGCTGGCGGCGGAGCTGACCACCATGATCCGCGATCTTGAACCCGAAGGCATCACCATTTCCGTGGGCGGCGAGATCGGTGAAGTGGGCGGCAAAAACAGCACGGTGGAAGAGCTTAAAGCTTTCATGGACGGCTATCTCGAAGAACTCAAAAAACGCGGCGACACCTTCAAGGGCATCAGCAAAATCAGCGTCCAGACCGGAACGACGCACGGCGGCGTGCCGCTGGCCGACGGGACGGTGGCCAAAGTGAAAATTGATTTTGACGTTCTGGAAAAAATTTCCGAAATCTCGCGTGTGGATTATGGCCTCTCCGGCGCCGTGCAGCACGGAGCATCCACGCTGCCCGACGAAGCGTTTGACCGTTTCCCCGCCACCGGCACCGCCGAAGTGCATCTGGCCACCGGATTTCAAAACATGATTTACGACAGCAAGACCTTTCCGGCCGAACTGCGGACCAAAATCTACGATCATCTGAAGGCCAGCATGAAAGATGAATGGAAGGAAAAAGACACGGAAGAACAGTTCATCTATAAAACCCGCAAAAAAGGTTTCGGGCCGTTCAAGCTGGAATTGTGGCATCTGCCGGCGGATATCCGCAATCCGATTTGCGCTGAACTGGAGCGTCAGTTTGCTTTCCTGTTCGACAAGCTGAAAGTCAACGGTACAAGAGATGTTCTGGATAAATACATCAAACTGGTGGATGTCCCCCTGAAGATGCCCGCTGCGCTCAAATAAAAAACATGAAAGCGGCTGTTCTGGAAAAAATCACGAAGATTCGCGATAATCCGCAGCCGCTTTCTTTTGTGGAAATCCCGGTTCCCGAACCGGTTGCTGATCAGATTCTCGTGCGCGTATCGGCCTGCGGCGTCTGCCATACGGAGCTTGATGAAATCGAAGGCCGGACGCCGCCGGCATCCTTCCCATTCATATTAGGCCATCAGATTGTCGGCGTGATTGAAAAGCTCGGCTCCCGCGCGAGAAAATATCCTGAAGGCCTGCGCGTCGGCATCGGCTGGATCGGATCGGCGTGCGGCCGGTGCCGGTATTGCCTGGAAGGCCGCGAAAATCTCTGCGCGGAATTTCAAGCCACCGGCCGCGACCTGCCGGGAGGTTATGCGCAGTATGTCTGCGTTTCAGAGTGTTTCGCCTTTCCCGTTCCCGATATTTTTACGGACGCTCAGGCAGCGCCGCTTTTGTGCGCAGGCGCCATCGGCTGGCGCTCGCTTCGCCTGGCCGATCTTCGGGACGGCGAGCCGCTGGGGCTGACAGGTTTCGGCGCCTCGGCGCATCTGGTTTTGAAGCTGGCGCGTTATCTTTATCCTCATTCTGAAATCTTTGTTTTTGCGCGTTCCGGGCGTGAGCGTTCTTTTGCCCTTGAACTCGGCGCCGCCTGGGCGGGCGACACGACGGAGAGAAGTCCTCAAAAGCTTGCGGCGATCATCGACACGACGCCGGTCTGGACGCCGATTGTGGAGGCGCTGAAAAACCTCGCACCCGGCGGTCGTCTGGTCATTAACGCCATCCGCAAGGAAGAGACGGATAAAGATCAACTGCTGCGCCTCGACTATCCGCTGCATCTGTGGGAGGAAAAAGAAATCAAAAGCGTGGCCAACGTGGCCCGCCGCGATATCGAAGACTTTCTGGAAATTGCTTCCCGCATTCCCATTCTTCCGGAGGTGGAAGAATATCCGTTTGCCGACGCCAACCGTGCGCTTGCGGAATTGAAGGCGGGCGTCATCCGCGGAGCGAAGGTCCTCATTTTTTAGTGATTTCGAAGAAATTCAGGCAGGGGATCAACGCTTCTTTTTTGCTTTAATCAGGATAACGGTTGATAAGGCTCTGGGCATGATGCGGGCGTCAACCCATGCCAGTCCGGCATAGAGTCGATTAAGCCATTTGAAAAGTCCGACGACGGCGGCGGACGGCGCCGGCCGTTTTTTTGTGCCGCCTGTTTTACCCTTTGCTTTTTCCAGAGCGGATGCGCCCAGCGTCACACCCCACATGGTAATCTTCTCCAGCGGTCCCAGCACTTTGCGGATGAATACGGGAGTAAAGCCGGCCCGGTCGATCAGGTGCACCATGTCGGCTATTTCGTAGCGGCGGCAGTGCCCGACAAACCGGTCGTCGTGCGCAAAGTAGAATCGGCGGTGGGGAAACGTCACAATCAGCGCACCGCCCGGCTTTGTGACCCGGGCGATTTCCGCAAGCGCTTTGTTATCGTCCGGGAGATGTTCCAAAACCTCGGACGCGATGACGTGCGAAAAGGTGTGATCCGGAAAAGGCAAACGGGTTGCATCCGCGACAACATATTGCCCTTTCCCGTGTATCTTCCGGAGGGTTGCAAGCGCCTCTGCGGACAGATCGGAATAGACGATGCGGTCCCACGACGTTAAAACGGGAGAAAGGCCGCTGCCGATTTCCAGCACCAGATCTTTTTCTTCGGCGCGCATGACTTTTTCAACCGCACGCTTCCGAAGCTGATAATTATACAAATAATTTTTTAACGCGACATATTTTTCGTCTTTGAAAAAATCCTGAAATCGATTGGCGTCGGATGATGTCATGCCTTCCTCTGGGGAAACAGCGGCGTTCGGATCAGGCCTGCCCGGGCCAGGCGGTATTTTGTCGCGGTCCACAGACAGCCGAAACCATACTGAACGCTGCGCTTGAAATTGATCGACGAGGCTTCGGCAAAATATTTTGTGGGGCAACTGATTTCGGCAATGATATATCCCTGCCAGATAATCTGGGCCAGCATCTGGTTGTCGAATACAAAATCGTCGGAATTGGCTTCAAGCGGCAGTTGCTCCAGAAGCTCACGGGAGAAAGCCCGATAGCCCGTATGATACTCCGAGAGTTTCGCGCCCAGGAGTACATTTTCAGCAAGGGTGAGGAATCGATTGGCAATATATTTCCAAAGAGGCATTCCGCTTCGAAAAGCGTGTCCTCCCAGAATTCTTGATCCGAGCACGCAATGGTAAAGACTGTTGCCGATCATGGACGCCATGGCGGGGATCAGTTTCGGCGTATACTGATAATCCGGATGAACCATGATGACAATATCCGCGCCTTCTTCCAGGGCCAGTTTGTAACAGGTCTTTTGATTGGCGCCATAACCGCGGTTTTTTTCGTGGATGCGCACCTTTGTGTGGGGAAGCCGGCGGGCGATCAGAGAGGTTTCATCGCTGCTCGCATCGTCGACAAGGATGACCAGATCCACAATGCCCTGGGCCATGACTTCATCGTAGGTCATCTTTAAAGTGTTTGCCGCATTGTATGCCGGCATCACAACGATCACTTTTTTATGATTAAACATTTCACAGCTCTCCGACGGCTGTTTATATAGAAGGTTTAAAAACTTGTCTATAAATTTTCAATCTGCCAACTGGCCGTGTATTCCCACGACTTCATCTGCGGAGCGGATTCGTCTATCCGCCAGTGTCCGGAAAGGTCCGATTCCCTGGCGGTCAGTTCAAAATGACTCATGGCGATGCCTATGTCGATTTCCTGCAGGGAGACGTTGCGCAGATACCGGTAGCCGGCGGCGCGTGATAAATAAAACAGGAAGGCTTTTTGTTCCTTTTCGTAAACAATCCGCCAGGGCTGTTTGTTGGAAGCCGAAGGGGCCAGCCGGACGTTTTCGAGCGCTTCGCGGTAAAGGCCTGCTTCTTCGGGAGACAGAGGTGCTTCAGCATTGCCGTAGAAGAAAAGCTCCTTCCAGGGCAGGCGATGATCCGAGCCGGCAATGCCACGCATGAGGCGTTCCGTCAGGCTTTTCTGTTTTGCGGCATAACCGATTGCGGCGACCGTCGGCAACAGTTCGTTGCGGTGCATGCCCGCGGAGCGCCCGAAGGCGCTGATGGCAAAAGTACCGCCCAGCCAGCAGGTGTTAAGCCCCAGTTCGGTTGCCTTCAGAATAAGCTTTTCCTTGCAGAATCCGTAATCCTGCGTGGCCATCGGCGCAGGGACGATCATGCCGGCCAGAAACAGATCAGCGTTTTTAATCACGCCGTAGGTTCCCAGCTTTTTCCACTCTGCACCGGGAAGATTTTCCATTGAAATCAGGACGAATCTGGGCGTGTTTCCGAAGGGGCCTTTCTGAGGCGTCTCGACGGTTTCCCGAAGGACCAGGAGAGTAGATTCTTCCACGGGGGTTTGAGCAAAAGACCGGCAGGAATATCTTTTTCGGATGGTTTCGGATACATGCGGCATAAAGAGACCCTTTCCGGAAAAATGTTATTGGCAAAACGATGCGGCTATCTTATACTAACTTCCAGAATTATTCATGCCAAATTCATCGGGCACGCAAGGAGAAACTATGAAACTGGCCACTGTGGAACAAATGCGCACAATGGATCACTACGCGATGGAAACCTTAGGAATTGCAGAAGAGATTCTCATGGAAAATGCGGCGCTGGCGTCCGTCGCTCTGCTGAAGCAGAAAATAGGCATCCGGGGCAGGAAGTTTGTGATTTTCTGCGGGGCGGGCAACAACGGCGGCGACGGTCTGGCGGTGGCCCGTCTGATTGCGTCGGCCGGCGGAACGGCCAAAATTTTTCTGGTTGCGTCACCCAAAAAATACAGCGGCGCCGCGGCTGCGAATTATGAGATCGCCTGTAATTTGTCGCTGGACGTTCAGCTTTTAACCAAAGCCGCGGAGGCCAGGATGGATCTGCTGCACTGTGACGCGGTCGTCGATGCCATGTTCGGCACGGGATTGGACCGGGACGTCAGGGGGCTGGCAGCCGATGTCATTGCCCTGATCAATACCGCCAATCGACCGGTTGTCAGCCTGGATATCCCGTCGGGTGTTAACGGGAATACCGGCCAGGTGATGGGAACGGCGGTAAAAGCCGATTACACGGTGACGTTCGGGCTTCCGAAAATGGGGAACATGCTTTATCCGGGCTGCGAGTATGGCGGCCGGTTGTTTGTCACGCACATTTCCTTTCCGCCTTCGCTTTGCAACCGCGAGGATTTGCTGATTTCAACCAATGAAGCGGTTGTGCTGGCGCCTCGTTCCGCCGAAGCGTACAAAGGGGCCATGGGAGATGTTCTGTTTATTGCCGGAGGCGCCAACTATTTCGGCGCGCCGTATTTTTCCGCCATGTCGTTTCTGAAGACGGGAGGCGGCTACGCCCGGCTGGCCGCGCCGGCGTCAATCATTCCGTTCATCGCGCAGTCCGGCCGCGAGATTGTTTATCTGCCTCAGCGGGAAACGGCGGCCTTCAGCCTGTCGCTCAAAGCCAAACCCGACCTGCTTGCTCTTTCCGAAAAAGCCGACATGGTCGTGATCGGGCCGGGGCTCTCGCTTCAGGATGAAACGACAAAACTGGTGCGTGAACTGGCGGCCGCCATTTCCAAACCATTGCTGATCGACGGCGACGGTTTGACGGCGGTGGCCGAGCGGCCGGAGATTTTACTCAAACGGAAAGCGCCGACTATTCTCACGCCTCATGCAGGCGAGATGGCGCGGCTTGCGCGCAAAACGGTGGCGGAAGTCAATGCCGATAAAATCGGTATTTTGCGCAAAACAACCGAGGACCTCAACGCCACGGTTGTCTTGAAAGGCGCGCATTCACTGATCGGCATGACGGACGGCCGCATCTATGTCAATTTAAGCGGAAATCCGGGAATGGCCACGGCCGGAAGCGGCGACGTGCTGACCGGTTGCATCGCGGCGATGAGCGGTCTGGGATTGCCGCCCGAACTTGCCGCCCGCAAAGGCGTTTTCCTGCACGGCTACGCCGGAGATTTGGCCGCAGCTGTGAAAGGCCAGGACGGAATCATCGCAACGGATATTCTGGAACAACTGCCTGCGGCGCTGAAAGATGACCGCGACGGAGCCATCAGCGAACAATGCTACAATCCCGAGATGGTGTAGCGTTCCCGATAATGATTATTGACGCGGGGGAGCGGATGGCCCGGCGGCCCTTCCGGGACATTTGGAAAGAATTTTCAAAAGAAATTATATTTTCCGGGAAAGAATATAGTCCGCCACCGCAAGCAGATGGTCTTTTTCAGGGCTTGCCGGAAAGACGCTAAGACCTTCTTTGGCTTCCGTGATAAACTGCCGGGCGTGTTGAAGGGAATAATCAATTCCGCCGGACTTTTGAACCAGATCAAAAATACTGCTGATCGCGTCGGGTGGAAAAACTTTTTTCTCAATGGTGGCTTGGATCATCTCGCGCTGGGCCCGGCTGCATTGCGCCAGTGTGTAAATGAGCGGCAACGTCATTTTGCCTTCTTCCAGGTCCTTGCCGATGGACTTGCCGAAATCTTCTTCTTTGGCCAGATAATCGAGTGTGTCGTCCGTGATCTGAAAAGCCATGCCGATTTTGTACCCGTATTGTTCGAGGGCCTGCGCCTGCGCCTTTGAGGCTCCGCCCAGGACCGCGCCGCTTTCGCAGGCGGCGGAAATCAGCACGGCGGTTTTCTTTTCGACGATGCTGAAATATTCCGCCTCCGTAAGATTTACGTCGCCGCATTTCATCAGTTGGAAGACTTCTCCTTCCGACATGATGTTGGTCATCTTCGACATCAACTGAACGAGGGTGATGTCGCCGATGTCCGCAAGAAGACTGAAGGCTTTGGAATAAAGAAAATCGCCGACCAGGACGGACGCCGCATTGCCCCAGACATTGTTGGCCGAGGTTTTCCCGCGACGGATGACCGCCTCGTCAATGACGTCATCATGCAGGAGGCTGGCCGTGTGAATAAATTCAATGGAAGCCGCCAGCGGAAAGCGGGCCTCTCCGGAATAGCCGCAAAGCGGCGCACAAATAAGATGCAGCAAGGGACGAAATCTTTTGCCGCCGCTGTCAATCAAATGATGCGCCACTTCGGGAATCAATTTGACCTCGGAGGTGATATAGCGGTCCAGATGAACCTCCACCTGCTTCATTTCATCCCGGTATGCCGAGAAAACATCCGCAATCTGCATAAGACTTTTTACCTTACTTCAAAGATGATGCAACTATAATGGAGAGATTGCATCCTTGTCAAACGGGAATTGTTCACTTTGTGAAGTTTGATGATCTGAAAAAGATCATGCAAAAAGGCCGGCTCTTGTTTATAATACCGGCAAACGTAGAATCCGGGGAATTGTTGAGGCCTATATGAAAGTTCGATGGCTGCTGTTGTGTATCATCCTGCTTCTGCCGTCCTGCGCGGCCCGCGTGAAGGATCAGGTCATCCGTGATGCCCGTGAAGGCCGATGCGAGCAGGCCATCGCCGTCTTTGAAAAAAATGCCACGAAGGAAATGGCCTGGCAGAAAGCGAAGCAAATCGGCGGTGCGACGGCCTCCGGCGCTGTGACGGGCGTTGTGGCCGTAACGGAAACGGCCATTTATATTTTGCCGGGTGTCGCCGTGGGTGTTATTGTCTGTTCTCCTGTGATGGCGTTGGAGGTAGCCGCCAGAGGGCACGGGCACGCCTCGGCGCGTTGCATGACCGTTATGGGAATTACGAGTCTCGCCGCTTTTGCCGGCAATGAAGAAAACTGGATTGCCAACAGGATCTGGAAAAGCACGGAATCCTGGCGTCTGGAGTCTTACGATGATCTTTCCCGGATGCTGCGCAGCATATCCCGCTGCTACGCAGACCGAAATACCCCCGAGGCTCTGCAGACCGCCCGGAAACAGTTGCAGTCCATCCGCGAAAGCCTGTGGGACAGCATTTCGGCGGATGAAAAAAAGCAGGTGGACTTGCTTTTGAGCCACATCCGGACCCGGATGAATCCGGTTAAAGAAGAACCAACCAGTCCGTAATGCCCGGACTTATCGTAGATCCTTTCATGGATCCCCGTCTAGTAACTCCTTTGCTATCAGACGGGGCGATTATTTTTATGATTTTAACCTTTTTTAGTGGACCGGTTATAGGGGTTATAATTAGCCTCCAGTACCTCCGTTTTCTCCCAAACATACAATGGATCAGCCACGAAAGTTTGTTCTATTGCACCACTTATAACTGACCGGACAATCCATCCACCCGGTACTTTTAGTCTGTCGCTGGAAATTTCTGAGCCTTCTCTATCTTTTAGTTGTTGCCACGACATTTTAAGTTGCCTCCTGTCATTTAATGTTCATCAATCCTGTTTATTCCAGAATTTCCATAACTGCCCGTCGATGCAATTTGGCGGACGTCGCGCTCAAAATGGTACGGATGGCCTGGGCCGTCCTCCCCTGCTTTCCAATCACTTTTCCTATATCCGCTTTTGCCACACGCAGTTTGATGACAGATGTATGTTCACCGACGACTTCGGTTACTTCCACTTCATCGGGATTATCAACTAAAGATTGAGAGATATACTTGATCAATTCCTTCATCGTCGTCGCCTCCATTGGTTTGGGTTAACGTTTCTGAAAAATTCATTTCAACATTAATGCTGTGTGAATGATTTACATAACGTGAGGTTGATATAATGTCTCACACCTTGATGTATAACACAACAGTATTCCCCAGTATTCCCCATGTGGGCGTAAAAACAGAGAAAATCTATTGTCCAAAGGAAGATGTATGGATGGTCGATGGATGATAAAGTTACCGATCAACCGATCCTCTCATTTAAATGATTTGCCAGCCTTTTGCCAAGCGCGGCAAGCGTCCAGACTACCGGAAGCCCCATTGCAGCGGGCAGCACGCTGGCGTCACAGCAATAAAGATTTGGAAACCGGGTTTCGAGATTCGCGTCCACCACCTCGCCGATTCGGCAACTTGCCGAGGGATGGGCGCCGGAAGGCGGCAGGGCAATGATGCTGTCATCTTTCGCGCCGGCCTTCTTCAGCACTTCTTTGATGATGCCGACACCTTTATTCAATTTCTTCTGATCCGTCTCTGTGATGGGTTTTGAAAAAGAGGTGCCGTCAAAGATTTCGCCGCAGATCGTGTCCCGAATTTTTACCATGATTCCGGAATACTGCCGGAATCCGGTAAACTTCGGGAGACTGGTTGCTCCCAGGAAATAAAGCATGACGAGAAACTGCGACCAGTTCGGAAATACGGGCAATATGGCGATTCCATCCGATTCATAATGTTCGAGAGTCCCTACCGTCATCGGATTGGCTTTCACCGTATTGATTCCGGGCACGATCCCCCCCACAAACTGAAGCCAGTCGCAGGCAAATCCCTTTCCCGCCTCATCGACGCCCAGCCGTCGAAGAATGTGGACATTGGAGACACCGGCTGAAAGGACAACAGCCTTCCCGAAGTGGCGCTCCTTACGTCCCCGCTTGCTGGTTTCAACTCCAACAGCCCCGCCATTCTCCAGGATTACATCCGTCACCCTGGAATGAAGCTCCAAACCGGCGCCGTTTTGGACAGCTTCGTCGCCATAATCCCTGGCTGTGAACTTGGCGCCTTGCGAACACCCCAGCATACAATCGGCGCAGTCCTCAATGCATTTGGAAGGGTCAATGAAGTTTTCCATCCTCCGCCAGTTGTAGCCGGCTGCGTTTGCCGCTTCCATTAATCTTAAATTGGCCTTGCCGATCAGTTTATCCGGCATTATCTGCACTTTCATGTCCCGGCCTGCTTCTTCCGCTTCAGAGCCAAGATCGATTCCGAAAGGTGAAAATATCGATTTCGGGGGCGGCACGGCGCATCCTGCGGAAATGACGGAAAGGCCGCCGTAATTACTGGCGAAGGTGACCGTGTGTTTCTCCCGGCTTCTGATCAGGCCAAAATTTTGCAAGATCATGGCCATGGTGACCGTATGACCCATCATATTGAAGCGTCCACCCCGCTCAAGCATCAGGACGCTTTTCCCTTTCCTGGTCATTTCCCTGGCGACCGTCGCACCGCCGATGCCTGTTCCCGCTATGATAATATCGTATTCCTTCTTCATAAACTCCTTCCCGCTGACGGCATAGTGATCAGATCAGTTGACAACAAATTCTTTTTTAACAATGTCCACATCCAGCGGAACGGTTTTGTCCGGATCCCGGTACATATGGATGGCCTGGTGGGGGCAATGTTCCATGCAAAGGCCGCATCCCAGACAGTCTTTCTTTTCATAGGTGCGCTTGTTCCCATCGAGAGTAATGGCATTGAACTGGCAGATTCGGACGCAGGTGGCGCACAGCCGGCATGCCGCATCGTTATGACGCATTGAATAGCCCGAATCGGCGTTCATGGTCAATTCGGAGCTGAAGCGCCGGGCAAAGTGTGAAGCCTGCAGGCTTACACAGGTTTCGATGTGGCAGTTGCATATAATGCCGGTGCTGCCCCCTGTCGCCACCTTGAAGAAAGCTTGCGTGAGATATCCTTTTTCTCGAAATTTCCTGATCAGCTCCAGGGCTTCCTGTTGGGAAATTTTTCTTGCATGGTACTTTTTTCCGCACCTGTCCAGCCAGAACTGCGCTGTCTTTCTTCCCACACTGAGACAGGAATTGACGGACCAATCCGGCGCGTTCAGGGTTTTTTTACAGGGGCAATCCATAACGGCGATGAAGTCCGGTTCCTGAAAGAGGATCTTATAAGCATAATCAAAAGGAATGACCCTTTTGTTTTTTTCACTGACGGCCGTGATGTCTTCATCGAGGGTGAGAATTTTCGTGACGTTTTCGCCGGAAATGACCTTGGAGTGGTAGCGGGCCAGGGACGCTCTGATAACCGGCGTGAGTGGTTTAAACCAGTGCAGAAATCTGGCAAGAAAGGAAAACACGTGATACACAAACCATACATAAGGATAATAAAACGAGAAATAAATATAATTGTGTATCGCCTTATCGAGCCTCCAGCCGTGTTTTGCCAGCAGAGCTTTTGTTGATTCCCGCATGTGCTTTTCCGCCTCCGGCGCCGAAGTTTGGATGCCGAAAAAACCTGACGCGTCAGGTCTGATATTATTGTAACTACATGAAATAGAAATAACTTGATGTCAAGATAAATATGTCATATGGTGCGCAAAATACATCTTTGGAAGTAAGTATGAAAGCGGAATTAAGGAAAATCCAGATTCTTGACGGCGCCAAGAGGTTGATCGCACGCAACGGCTATTATCAGACTCATGTGGAAGATATCCTCCGTGAACTGAAGCTCGGAAAGGGCACCTTCTACCAATATTTCAAAAACAAGGAAGAACTTTTTGTCTCGATTCTGGAGCGATTCCTCGATGAATGGGAGGAGGTTGTTCTGAAAGCGACAACAGAAACGGATTATAAAGACCTGCAGGGCTATTTCCAGTCACTCATTTCGCGCAGTCTTTATTTTTTCAAGCGGAACGAAGACCTGTGCAATATTTATCTTCGCATCGGCCCCGGTATCAACGATATTTTTGAACCATATATCCGGAGATTCGAAGAGAAGATGCTGAAGTACGTCACCGATGAGCTTCAAAAAGGGATACGGATGGGTTTTTTTCGAAAAGACATGCACATTGATATCATGGCCAATATTCTGGTTGGCGCAATTTTGCGGATCGCTTACTATTACTTCATTGTGCAGAAGGGAAAACGTAAAAAACCGGGGATCGAGCACATTTCCGAAGAGTTTTTCAATTTCATCACCAGCGGATTGAAAAGTCCTTCTTATACCTAACCAATACGATTTCAGAGTCGGAATCCTGGCGCGTGGAATCCTGTTTGTCGAGACATTTTTTCTGATAAAGTATTTTTATATGGATGTTTATTGTACCTACGAATCATTAGAATCAATCTGTTATTATGCGTAGTTATTGCTATTTGGAACCATTGTCGGTATTTTTTACACATTAAATTCTTCAAAATTCATTGCAACACATTTTACTTATTTAACTAGCAGAAATTATGGCAATATCTGTGATTAAGAAGTGTCGGAATAGTTTACAATATTAGTCTGCTGAAATTGCTCTAAATAATAATACAATAAAATCAATATGTTATATTATTGGCATTGTCTTTGCAATAAAAGGGTTCCAACTGGTCTAATAACTAAAAAAAAGGAGGAAAGAATGAAAAAAAGATTAGCATTTCTTTTGGTGGCAATGGCGATCTTTATTGCCTGTGGTAGTGTATGGGGCGCTTCGATTACCCCGGATGTTGTAACAACATTTTACGGCTATTCTAATTACACGGGGGCTTTAACCAATCCTTACCTTGATGACGGTGACGCCGTATATTATCAGCACAATATCCTCGATAACGGCTTCACGGTCGGTGATACTCTGACTGCAGCAAGTATTACTTTCGGGATCAATGATTTGGATGGGTCGGATGGCGATGATGTCGGAAGCTTTTTGTTTTGGTCCTGGGATTATACAGAAGACCTCAAGTTGCTCGAGAATGGCAGCACAATTGTAAATAGTTTTGAGGTTGATAATGGCACTACGATCATTCTAACAGGGACTGCTTTTACATCATTGAACGCGGATGGAATTCTTAATCTAAAGTTGGTCGTAACAGATGGAGATTTCCGTCTTTATAGTTCAACATTAAACGCCGAATACACAGATAATACAGCGGTCCCCGAACCAGCCACAATGCTGCTTTTCGGTCTTGGGCTAATGGGATTGGTAGGAGCCAGAAGAAAATTTCAGAAATAAATCCAGTTTTATAGGATTTAAAACATGGTTCTTACCATGAAATGTAAAAGGCAGAGTCTATAGGCTCTGCCTTTTACATTTATAGAATCAGCAATTACGATTTGAAAGAGTGAATGAACGGATAGAATTGGAAAAACAACAGTCCATGAAGCTACAGTGCAGAAAACCGTCTATTTCGAACTTTTTCAACTACTTACAAAACTGCGCATGGTCCATTAATTGAGAATCAACCATTTCCATGAGAATGCTAATCACTAAGCACTACACGTAAAGTCCGTGCTGTCCGGCGATGCCGTCCGATGATGTCGTCGCGACGTCGATCGTGCAGATCAGGATGGATGCTCCGGCGAAGTTACGCATGGGATTCGACCCCCGCTCTATTAAATAAACCGACATTTCAAGACCTGCTCCCAAGATCCGACCTCGGGAGGGACAATAAAGAGCCGCTCACTGACTTTAAAAATCTGGATAAGAGATGATGGGTGTTGACGTAACAAGCGGCAAAAGCCGGATACTGATAACGATGAAATTTAAAGTCCATCACAGGTGGCGCCAGGGAAACAAAACCTCAGCACGTCTGTCCGTCAGACGCAGAACAGACGTGCGTTTAAAAGAAAGTGAAAAATCTGCATCGCCGATTTTGTTGCTCTTTAAAAAAGCATATTTTCTCTCGACGAGAACATTATAGGATGTTCCTGTGTTTTCCTGAAAAACTGATATTTCAAGAACGATGCTTCCTGTTTGGGCGCATCCGCAACCCCGCTCCGAGTATGTTGGCGCTCCGGTTACTTGTCCTTTGCCGGCATGAAGGCGAACGGCTTGGCCGCTTCGAACTTGCTCGCGGCATTCCCGGCATAAACTTTTCCGCCGGCCGTTGTGAGCTTCTTGACCGGGGCGCCCTCTCTGAAGTCCAGGTCGGCCATCGGAACCCAGAAGGCATTGGGGCTGGTAGCCGAGTCGAAAACCAATATCCTGTTTTTCTGGTCGTAGACCGACCGCCATAGCGTCGAGGAGAGGTTGGGCTTGGTTGGATGGGTGATCCCCAGCGGCACGCTAATGGCACGCATAACGCCCAGAACCGACGCCGACGCCTGGTTTTCGTAAGTGCCGCCGGGGACGGCCTTGATCGTGTTCGGGCTAAGCTTCGTCGGGATGGCGTTGATCAGGAAAGAGACGCGGGCAAAGCGGTCGGCGGCGTTGATGGAGCCGGGCAGGAATGTCAGCGGATCCACGCCCCTCCAATACTTTTCGATCGCGAGCTGCTCGTCGTAGGTCGGGGAGTTGGTCATGACTTTATATTGCCTTCCGTGATGGATGGTCACCTTGCCATCAAGCCATTCGAAGATCGCGGAGTCGCCGGTCGGGTCCGAAAGCGACATGTGCGTCGTCGCGCCCCTGCCGTTGGGCAACGTCGGCGCAATGATCCGCAAGGGGTCGCGACGCAGGTACTCGACCGCTTCGGCGACAGTTCCGAACATATCCAACGCAAATTGCCCGGCCGCCATGATGGAAATCGTGGGTCGGCCATCGGGTTTGCCGTAGTCGGACTCTGTGAGGTAGAGCCCGTTCATGACAAGCCCTTTTTCGTTGATGCCGTCGGCAGTGCCTGCTTCATAGGATGAAATGACCAGGCTTCCGTACTTCGACTTCCATTTGACGGTTTTCGGTCCGGACGCGCCGTCGCGCGACATGCCGCGCGGGAACAGCCAAACGTTCGAATACATGTCCTCACCCCAGTCCATCGATCGGCCGGTGATTACCAGGCCGCCGTCCCCGGTGTAAAGAACACGTGTGCAGGCTTCCGTCTGGCCGACAAATACTGCCATGAGAATCAGAGACGCTGCGATGATGGCGCACTTCGCGGTAAATCTTCCAAGTTTTCGGTTCATACGACTCTCCTTTTCGGATTATTAATTGATAGATTAAGAACTTATCTTCTCAGGAAAGAAGTATAGGGTAACACGGACGTCTGTCAAGAAAATCTTGACCACAAATAATGTAAAGTTTAATGTCTATCCCAGCCGGGCACAAATGGTGTTTATGACACAATGAAAGAAAGAATATCCGTGAAAAATCTTAAACATTATCTTACAGGAAGCAAGCTTGATAATTGGTAGTTTCCGGCACACTGTTAAGTAAACTTCCTGCGGTGAACCTATTTGATCTGTTTCCCGTAAAGATCATAATGATCGGCTGAGGTGATTTTACAAGTGACGATGTCTCCGATTTTTACGTTTTTGTCCTTAATATAGGTCACACCGTCGATTTCCGGGGCCTGACGGCGGCTGCGGCCGACGAATGCGTAGCCTTTGCGCTCGCTTGGCTCCTCAATTAAAACGTCCTGCGTAGAGCCGATCAGTGTGGCGTTGATGGAATGGGAAATGTCGGCCTGTTCGCTCATGACGGCGTCACGCCGTCTTTCCTTTTCTTTTTCCGGGATTCGCGAGGGGAGGTCGAAGGCTTTCGTGCCTTCTTCGCAGGAGTAGGTAAATACCCCCAGGTGATCGAACCGCGCCCGGCGGACAAAATCGAGCAGGCGTTCAAAGCGTTTTTCGGTTTCGCCGGGAAATCCCACAATGATGGAGGTTCGCAACGCGACATCGGGCAGAATGCTGCGAGCCTCAGTCAGAATCTCCGAAATTCTCGCCGCCGTGACTTTGCGGTTCATGGCAGTCAGAATCGTATTGTCGATATGCTGGATTGGCAGATCGAGATAGCGGCAGATATTGGGATGCGATGCCATGGCCTCCAGCACATCGGTTGTAATATGCGCCGGGTGCGCGTAAAGCAGGCGCAGCCAGGAAAGTCCGGGAAGCGCCGCCAGATCGCCAAGCAGGTTGGATAGTTTCGGCCGGGCTTTGAGATCACGGCCATAAGCGGTGGTGTCCTGGCCGATAAGAATGATTTCTTTGACGCCTCTGCGGATGAGCGACTGCGCTTCAATTAAAATATCGTCCGGTTTGCGGCTGCGTGCCTTGCCGCGGATGGATGGGATGGCGCAGTAAGTGCAGCAGTTGGAGCAGCCGTCGGAAATCTTCAGATACGCGGTGACGGAGTTGGAAGATAAAATCCGCTCATGCTGCGATGTCATCAGGAAATCCGGCTTCGAGATCACGGCTTTGCGGCGGGGTTTTGCGGCAGTTAAACCTTGCAGATGATCGGTAATGCGTCCGACTTCCCCTACGCCGACAAATAAATCCACTTCCGGTATTTCGGTGAGCAGTGATTTGGCGTAGCGCTGGGCCAGGCAGCCGGCCACAATCAGTTTGAGGGGGCGTTTTTTCTTCTCTTCGGCCATCGTCAGGATGACTTCGATGGCTTCTTCCTTGGCGGGCTGAATAAAGCCGCAGGTATTGACGATAACAACATCCGCATCGCGGGGGTTCTCCACAATCGTCATGCCGCGGGCGCAAATCTCTCCGCCCATGACTTCCGAATCGACGAGATTCTTGGAGCAGCCCAGAGAAATGATATTGAGTTTTCCGGTCAGTTTATTTTTCACCAGGTAATTTCCGAATCAAAACTTTGCGAGGTTTCGCGCCGTCGGAGGGACCGACGATGCCTTCGCGCTCCATCTGTTCGATCATGCGCGCGGCGCGGTTGTAACCGATCTTCATGTAGCGCTGCACCAGGGAAATGGAGGCCTGTCCCAGCTCTCCCACCAGCGCCACGGCTTCGTCGTATTTCTCATCGTAGCCTTCTTCGGTTGTCTGGGCCTGAGCCGATTCGATCTCGAATTTCTCAATGGAGGCGTCGTAGGTCGGCTGCGCCTGCATCTTGATGTAATCGACGACGCGGGATATTTCCGGATCAGAGACATAGGCCCCGTGAATGCGCGTGAGTTTAGAGGTGCCCGGCGGAATAAACAGCATGTCGCCGGCGCCCAGCAGTTGTTCCGCGCCCGTCTGATCGATGATGGTGCGCGAGTCGATTTTGGAAGACACTTTAAACGAGATGCGCGTGGGGAAGTTTGCTTTGATAAGCCCCGTGATGACATCCACGGACGGCCGCTGTGTGGCGATAATCAGATGAATGCCCGCCGCACGGGCCATCTGGGCCAGGCGGGTGAGCGATTCTTCGACATCGCGCGGGGCGACCATCATCAGGTCGGCCAGCTCGTCGATGACGACGATGATATACGGCAGCTTGACATGCTGGATGGGCGGCTGACTTTGATCGACAGTCTGCGGGGCGTCATCGTCTGCGCCGACTTCAAGTTTGGCCTGACGCGGCATGGGCGCCGCCTTGCCTTTGATGCCGGTAAGGACCATTTCGTTGTAAGCGTCAATGCTTTTGACATTGAGCTGGCTGATGATTTTATAGCGGCGTTCCATTTCCTCCACGGTCCAGCGCAATACCTGGGATGCTTTTTTCGGATCGACGACCACCGGGTGCATCAAATGCGGAATGCCCTCGTAGGAGGACAGCTCCAGGCGCTTGGGGTCAACCATCAGAAATTTAATGTCGTCGGGCTGCGCTTTAAAAAGGATGCTGCAGATCATGGCGTTGAGCGCCACGCTTTTGCCCGAACCGGTCGTTCCCGCAATCAGCAGGTGCGGCATTTTGGCCAGGTCCGCAATCACCGGCGTGCCGACAAAGTCCACGCCCATGGCAATGGGCAGCCGGGAAGAGGACTTCGTAAAGGAGTCGTTATCCAGAACATCTTTCAGGGAGACCGAATCACGCTTTTGATTGGGAATTTCAATACCGATCACGGATTTGCCGGGAACCGGCGCCAGAATCCGGATGCTGGGGGCCATGAGCGCCAGCGCCAGATCGTCGGCCAGATTGGTGATGCGGTTGATCTTCACGCCGGCCGCCGGCTCCAGTTCATACATGGTGATGACGGGACCGGGCAGCACTTCCACCACCCTGGCTTCCACGCCGAAATCCGCCAGCTTCTTTTCCAGGATGCGCGAATTGGCGACCAGCAGGTCGCGTTTGATGCGTGTATCCTTCTGCGGCCCTTCGGCAAGCAGTGTGAACGGCGGCACCTGAAACTTGCCGTCGGATTTGAGTTTGGTGAAATCGAAATGCGTCTGTTCAACCTTTTTGGGTTTGGTTTTCTTAACGGGCGGTTCGGATTCTTCAACAACAGGAGGTTCTTTAATTTCGATCTGCGGTTTGGAAAAGTGCGCCCTGATCATCGCCCAGCGTTGTCTGAGAGAAGATGCAACCCCGGCGACTCTCTGCGAAAATTTCCCTGTGACCGATACGATGGAGTAGTCGACAATGAAGTAAAGCGAGATGATGAGCATTACAATCAGGATGATGTAAGTTCCCGCCGCGTTGAAGTAGGAAAGCAGAAACCAGTCGATGCCCGAGCCGATCAGGCCCCCCGCCTTGAGCTTTTCGCCGTAAAGCGTTATGCCGTTTTTCAGCAGGGCGCCGGAAAGGCCCGCCAGGGAAACCGTGAAAAAGATAAAACCGAAAACGCGGGGCGCGAGAATTTCAAAAGCCGGGCGCAGAAAATACTGAAACGCGCAGGCCAGAAGCGCGGCCGGCAGCAGAAAAACGGCGAAACCCAGCAGGCGGATCATCGAATCCGCCACATAGGAACCGATTTTTCCCGTCAGGTTGTGCGAGGATTTCCCGTCGACCACAAAGCGCGTAAACGACGGATCATGCGGCGAGTAAGAAAACAGACACAGCAAAATAAAGACAGCCAGCGCCAGGCACAGCACGCCTTTGATTTCTCTCACCCTTTTATTTTGATCCTTGGGGGTTTCTTCCATTACGTCGTCGCTTTGAACTCCGGTTGAATATCTTTCAGACTGGCTGCCTCGGAACTCTTGTAGATGTCATAATTCCGGATGATGACGGCCCGTACTTTATTAATCAGTTCCTGACGGTTTTCCAGCGCGTAATTTTTCGTTTCAATCGGTTTGTCGATCACCAGCTTGATTCTGCCGGGTTTGATGCGAAGCGAGCGTTTCGGCATGATTTCGCCGCTGCCGACAATGCTGATCGGAACGATCGGCGCACCGGATTGAATGGCCAGATAAAAAGTTCCCTGTTTGAAAGGTTTGATTTCCCCGTTGCGGCTGCGGGTGCCTTCCGGAAACGTCATCACGGATTTGCCCTGCCGGATGCGCAAGGCCGCCAGATCGAGGCTCTGCAGGGCCTTTTCATGATCCTGCCGGTCGATTTCAATATATCCCGCGCTTCTCATCGCCTGACCGAAGACGGGGATGGCGAATAATTCTTTTTTGGCAATCCAGCGAAACTGGCCGGGTACGTAGGCCAGGGCGATTAAAATATCGAAATCACTCTGATGATTGGCCATCAGAACATGAGGTTTGCTGCGCAGGATGTTTTGCCCGCCGATGACCTCCACTTTAGTTGCGCTTAAAAAAAGCAGCGCTCTGCTCCAGAGATTGGCGACTTTATGAACATTGTTTTCCGCATTGTCAAAAAAAGAGAAAACAACAGCCCAGAAAGAGAAAAAAGCGGTAACCGCTACGCCTAAAGTGACTAAAAGTGCCGAACGAACCATCCGGATTCTTTCCTTTGGTCGGGTTAGTTTCAGAATTCGATTTTTACTCGATAAACTTCATGAAGTCAATGATGAATAATATCATTATGTCATTGATTTCCGTGTTTATTTGTCAGTGAGGGAGCGGGCAAACGCAGTCTTGATGCCGGCGATATCCGAAATGGAGATGAAGCGTCCGGATGATCAGTAAAACAGGTGTCGGGGCGAATGTAAGAGTAAGTTTTTTTGCATACCGGAAGGAAAGTTCATGGGCGGCAGCGCCCGTGTGGTGTTACTTCGGTTTTATTCTTTTAAATAGGTGACTTGCATCACCGAAGCAGCGATATTTAGATGAATCATCATAAAAATTAATTATTTTTACTAAACTTTTTTCAGGTCGTGACGATCATCTATACATATATTAACTTTTTGAAAGGAGAGCGTTTATGAACAATGCGACGGTAAAGCAAATCATGGCATATTTACAGGAAGAGTTGGGTGGCGGAATCATATCAGCCGACATTTACAGTGCCAGTGACGGGCAGAGCATAGGAGGCATCAACTCGAACCTCAAAGGCGCCGCGCTTCTGGCACGTGTTACGGTTCAGCTTCAGAATGCCATTAAAGCCGCCGGGTTTAAAGGCCTGGGACCTTATTATCTTATAACCATTGAGGAAACCATGGCTGCCGTGGTCATTCCGATGGGAGCGTATGAGTGCGGTATTATGGTCGATACCAGTAAAGCCAAAATGGGTTTGGTTTTAAACCTTGTTATTCCCGGTATTCTCGAAATTGCCAAGAAATAGCTTCAGAGACACTGTCGTTTCAGGATAGTCTCCGGACACCCCTCCGGAATTCTTCTTTCGGGGTCTTCAGATCAACGGATTATCAAAACAAACAGGCGATGCAAAGGGCGCTTCCCGTCACTGTGATGCGGAATAAAAGCTGCCTGGAAATTTCTGCAAAGCCCGTAACCGTCGCAAGACAAGATTACGGGATGTAAGGAATGGGATTATTACAACGACTGACAAAGACATATAAATTAATTCGTAAAGGAGACGAAGAGATGAATAATGCGACAATTCAGCAGATCATGTCATATGTGCAGGAAGAAGTAGGGGACGGTATTCTGTCCGCCTCTATTTATACGGCAAATGACGGACAGAGTCTGGGCGGAATCAATTCCAACCTTAAGGGGGCTGCGCTTCTGTCCAGAGTGACCGTCCAGCTTTCGGCCGCCGTGAAAGCGGCGGGGTTCAAAGGCATGGGGCCGTACTATCTTCTGACAATCGGTGAAAATACAGCCGCTCTGGTCATTCCGATGGGAGCCTATGAGTGCAGTATGATGTTCGATACCACCAAGGCGAAAACGGGTTTGATCGTGAATGTGATCGTTCCTACCATCATCGAGATGGCCAAAAAATAGCGATTTAACACGGCCGTTTCGCATTGAGCGTTTCATGTTGTTGTAACCCCCCCATGCTTTCAGAACAGGATGATCAGTAGCATGGGGAATTATTAAACGACTTCAACCCCCCCCCCGTTTTTTTCTAAATGATTCTCCGGTCGCCCGCTGCAAAAAGGGCAAATCGTATTTCTCTCTGATGGTTATTTTTCAGAATGGCTCAGCAAGGCCTGGCAGGCATCCTTAAAAGCGTGTTCGATAACCGCTTCTTTTTGACACCAGTAACATAATCCGGTGGAAGCATCGGAGCTCATGCGACCACAACGATGACATTCGATAACCGGCGATTGATAAATAACTGCGGTATCGAAAGGATTTGCAAGCGGTTCTTTGTCTCGCATAATCGCCTGATGGTCGCAAACCAGTTGGCAAATCCGGCAGTCCAGGCAAAGTCCGGCTTTATAGGTATAGGCGCAGGCGCCGTCACTCGTCGCACGTTGCAGGGCGCCGGAGGGACAAAACAGGGTGCACAAGCCGCAATGGACGCAATGATCGTCGATTTTAATGGTCGGCCAGAAAGCGGAAGAAGAACTTTCCTTCATATTTGAGGGATAAAGCTCGGACAGACGTTTCAGCCAGTCCGGGACAACGGAATGGAATTTCCCCGGATCATTTACTTCAGGATGAGACGTTTGACCGGTAAGCATTTCTTTGGCTGCCTTTTCACCTCTGGAAATCAAAGACAGAAACAAATCCCGTCTTGACGTGACTTTAAGTCCCGTTTCTACGGCTTTCTGTCTTTTTTTGACGCCGCCGTTGCCGCCGGAATGGATAAAGCTGAATTCCGGATGATGTCCCGAAGCCGCGAGCCACTCGGCGGCCGTACCGATGCTCCCTTCCAGACGCGGAATCGTTTGCGACATGGGGCATCCTTCACACTGATCCAGATGCAGTTCTATGGCCGTCTTCAAACCCAGCTCATACCAGCCGCCCCGGCTCATGATACTCAGACAGGCCGGTAATTGCACAGCGCCCCGGTTCCGGGCATGGTCTTCCTGATAGGGAAACAAATGTCTTGCGCAGAAAAACTCCGTGATCTTCCAACCCTGAACGTTGACACGACCGATAACGGATGTTTCATCCCATTGACCGGAGCTGAAGACCTGCGTCGGGCAATCACTCAGGCACAGGCCGCAGCCGTTGCAGAGGTTGCTGTCGAGATCGACACGGTCCTGGTCTATAATGACGGCATTGGCGGGGCAATGGCGCCGGCAATGATCGCATTGCACACCATGGTGTCTCCGGTTCAGACATCGAAGTCCGTCTATCCTGATCGAATAACCTTTATCGAATATCATGCCGTTGCCTGTTGAAAATATATTTTATGAAGCGGCCAGCATCCCCGTCAGATACAGGCTTCCTATTTCGCCGATGATTTTGTAGCAATCGTTTTGACTTGAGGTTTTGCACCGGTCAAAAAATGCGATGGCCCATTTTTTCAAATGAGCATCGGAAAATTCCCGGATTTCTTCCTCTCTTCTTGCCGCTTCTTCAGGAAGATCCTGTTGCAACCCTCTGGCTTTTTGCAGATAAAGATACATCATAAATTCCATTTCGGTCGCCATGTGGTCGGCCGGTTCTTTGATCTTTTCGGACATCTGCAAACCGGCTTTTTTGTAGCAGCGTTCGGCGTCAAGCGCCGCCGGGCTGATAAACAGCGTGGGCTGGGATTGCAACTCGTCTTCGGGATCATAAAGAAACGTCGTTTCATAAATGGCAATTCCCGGATTTTGGGGATGGGTGAACAGACGTGTATATTCCCGGCGCATCGACGTCAGCAAATCATCTTTCCCGTGCCCGCCGGCGCGCAGGGCCGCAAGCAGAGACTTTATTTTTTTTACCTCTTCCGCCGGAAAAAGCAGCTCTTCGAGAATTGCCGCAACATCTTCAGCGTAGCTTCCGTCGCACAAACCGGCCGCCAGTTCTTCCGTCGGGAGATGCACAGACATGCATAATAATTGGTACATGTCGGATGCTGCAATGCATCTTCGGATTTCGCCGTCAATGGCGGTTTGTTCCTTTAAATGGGTCATTTTGCCTTTCTCCGTCATTTCCTCCGGTGAAGTATTATACCACCTGCATTACAAAATTGCCTTACCGGATGGTTCAGATTAAAAAACCCGCCGGTAAGGCAATGAAGAATCCTGATCGATTTCCCGATGGCCGCCTTTTACCTTAAATAAATAACGGACGGCCTGGTCCCTTTCGCTTCCAACATCTTAAAGGACTTGCGCCCCTTGATGGCTTTGCTCACGTCGCTTGCGGGATCATCGATATCGCCGAAAAAGCGCGCCCGGTTCTGGCAGATGTTAATGCAGGCGGGAATGGATCCCTGGGCCAGACGATGGGTGCAGAAGGTGCACTTTTCGACGACGTTAAACTTGTGAGGCGTCACCCCGGCGTCGCCCATGGCCACTTCAATGGCGTATTCCGGCTTCTTCGCGTTAAGCTGGCGGACGCCGCTGTATGGGCAGGCGGAAATGCAGCGGCGGCAGCCGATGCATTTGTCATAGTCCTGAATGACAATACCGTCTTCTTTTCTTTTATAGGTTGCGCCGGTCGGGCAAACGGCGGTGCAGGACGGCTTTTCACAATGCTGGCAGTTTACCGGCATAAATTCCATTTTCAGATTGGGAAAAGTTCCTTTCGGCGTATCCGGTTTTTCCCCGCCCACCGTCAGAATCCGGTTCCACCAGATTTTATTGGGCAGATTGTTTTCGACCTTGCAGGCCACGGCACAGGCCTGACAGCCCGTGCACCGATCTATATCTATCGCCATTGCGTATTTCATGATGAAGTCCTCCTTATACCTTTTTCACATCGACCAGACAGTCGAAGAAAGCAAAATTGACGGCCATCGGATCCGAGGTCGTGTTGGTCAATTCCTGATAACACCCCTTGATGAATTGTTCTCTCTGCCATCCCTTCGGAATGGATAAGACGCCGGCGCTTATGGAGTCGTTGACTTCCGCCTTGACGACCGCTCTGCCGCGGTCGTTGAAGACTTCCACAATATCGCCGGTTTTTATGTTGCGGGCTTTGGCGTCTTTACGGCTGATCCGGGCCAGTGGTTCCGGATCGAGCTCGCGCAGCATGGGCGTGTTAAACCATTGTGAATGGACGCGGTACCGGGAGTGCTCCTGAATAAAGACCAGTGGATATTTTTTGAATAAAGGATTTTTACTCCACGCTTCCCCCGGCGTTTTAAAGTAAGGCAGTCTTTCTTTTTTCGTTAATTCGGTCAAATTCTGACCGTAGTTGACGCGGGGCAACGGGGCTTCCGCATACAGTTGAGCTCTGCCGGCGCTTTTTGTTAAAAAGAATTTCTCGCCGCGAATATACGGTTCTTTGGACGTTCCCTGAACGCGAACCGCTTTTTCGGCTTTCAACCGGTCGTAAGTCACATTCATTTTACGCAGGTCGTCGGTATCCAGCATCATTTTAACCCAGTAAATATCGTCAACGCCTTTGGGGAAAAACTTCTCCAGACCCATTTTACGCGCGATCATGCCGAAGATCTCGACGGGAGGCTTGCTTTCGAACAGCGGTTCGATGGCCTTTTCCTGCATCATCATATACGGGTTGTTATAGGAAACGCGCAGGTCGTCGACTTCCAGCCAGAAAGCCGCCGGCAGGACAATATCCGCATGCCGGGCCGTATCCGTCAGTTCAAAGTCAATTACGACACTGAAATCGATGTTGGGCAGAATATCCGTGAACCATAAATTCTGCTGGCACATGTTGCTCATGGAGTTGGAACAAAAAGTCAGCATGGCCTTCAGGGGATAGGGCTTTCCGGCCAGAGATTGTTCTTTGGCGACTTGATGGAAAATAGTTTGCGGAATTTTTGACGTTGCCATTTTACCGTTTGTAAAAAAGGCGCCCTTGTAATTCAAGGGCATATACATCACGTAGTTTCCGACGAAACCCGCGCCCTTCACGCCGATGTTTCCCGTAATCGATGCCATGATGAGAGCGGTAAACGCCCACAAATGACCGTTCTGATAATGATCGATGCCGTAATTGGTATAGACCATGGTGGGGCCGTCCGCGTATGTCTTTGCCAGGTACTCGATTTTTTTGACGGGAATTTTGGTTAATTCGCTGGCTTTTTCGACGGTGTACTGTTTCACATGATTCTTGAGTAGCGTGAAGACGGTTTCGACGTCCACGCCCTGAACATTGTAAGTTCCCTCCAATGCCACATCTTTCGGTTTGTCTTTGAGCAGGGCGGGGCCGCCGGCCACGCTGTCCCAGACATAAAAATCATCATCCTTGGGATCGATTTTAACGAAGTCGCTTTTACGCAAAATTTTCCCGTTGTCTTTACGGACGAGGAAAGGCGCGGTGGTTCTCGTTTTCATGAAAGGGATATTTGTCAGATTGTGACTGATAATGTAATTCGTCATCGCCAGGGCGAGCATTAAATCGGAACCCGGGACAATGGGGATGAACTCATCGGATTTATTCGCCGTTGCCGAATAGATGACATCAATGTCAATAACCTTTGCGCCTTTTTTCTGCGCTTCTTTGACAAGCCGCCAGTTTTGAGGCGTTGAGTACACCGGGTTGGAGCCCCAGACAATAATTTTTTTGGCATCCAGAATCGTCATGGGTTCGCTGCCCCATAACCAGACGCCGCCGCCGATCACGCGATCCGTTCCATGCCCGGTCGCCTGGTCATAGCAGACGTTCAACTTACTGGCACCAAGAGAGTTCGCCAGCCTGTTGTACATCCCCAGGCACCCGTTGACGAATCCATAATCGCCCGATCCGATGTCAAAAACAAGCGCTTCGGGGCCGTATTTGGTTTGAACGGCCGTAAACTTCTCCGCGATCTCATTGATCGCCGTATCCCACGAAATTCTTTCCCACTTGTCTTCACCCCGTTTTCCGACGCGGCGCATGGGATATTTGATGCGCGTGGGGCTGTAGGTTCTCTGGACCAGCGCCAGGCCTTTCAGGCAGGCTCCGGTATAGATTTCATCCGGGTAGGGCGCCGGTGTTGTTTTGACGACTTTACCGTCGCGCACATGGGCGTCCAGGCGGCAGCACTGGAAACAATTGGAACGGCAGACGCTGGCAACCAGCGTCTCTTTGCTTGCCGCGGGAGCATTCTTATCTGTCGCCGCCAGGGCTTTCATGCCGCTCCACGGGGTTGCGGAAACTGCGCCCGTCACGGCGGCCGCAGCCGCGGAAGCCTTTAAAAAGGTTCGGCGGGACAAAATAGGATTATGAGCACTTTTTTGCTCTTCTTTTTTCATTTGATTTACCTCCTTCGATATTTTTATAAAATAATTTTATTTTCATGTGAATTTGAAGATGCAGTAAGAAAGATACAAGAGATGGTGCAGGCAACGAAAGCTTCTTCTTTATTCGACGCAAGTATAGCCCCGGGGCTTATCTAAGTCAATGTAATCCTTTATGTTATGTTTATTAAGGCATATGTTATTATGGGCATAATGATGCCGGTAGGGCATCGAGCGTTTCTTTGCATTTGCAGTTCAGGAACCCCGGCTGCTGTCTCTGCTGAAGGGAGTTTTGAAAAACCAAGATGTTCTTATGGGTCTCATGGCACGCCGAAGATGCCTCCGGCGTGCCATGAGCAACTGTGCAGGTTGTGTCTTATCTACAAGTATTCCGTTAACTCCATGCTTTTTCCGCCGCTGCATTCTGACCGGCGATGCGGCCGAAAACGAGGCAGTCGACGACGGCGCAGCTTCCCAGCCGTACGGCGCCGTGCACACCGCCGGTGGCTTCGCCTGCCGCATAGAGACCGGCGATCGGCTTATCGGACATGACGTCCAGGGCCTGCGCCTTGACGTTGATGTTCACGCCGCCCATGCAGTGATGCACTTTGGGCATGAGTCTCATGGCATAGAAAGGCGCCGTTCCAATCGGTTTGGCGTCTTTCCAGAGATAGCGTCCCCAGGCTTCGTCTTTGCCTTTGACCAGCGCTTCATTGTACTTATTGATTTCTTCCATCATGGGGCCGAAGGGTACATCGTAGGCTTTGGCCATGGCTTCGAGTGTGTCGTACTTCTTGACGATGCCTCTTTCCATAAACTTGGGGATGGCGTCTTTCTGAAGTCTGGTGCCGTTTTCATCGCAGAAAGCAAGGCACTTGTTGCCTGCCTTCAGGATGGCGTCGGCACGGACTTTGCGGTCCGCCAGCTCATTGACGAAACGTCTGCCGGTTTTGGTGTCGATCCAGAGGCCGTAAATGGCCGCGCAGCCCTGACCGAAAAAGGCGGCCAGACCAAATCCCTTTTCATCCGGGCTGCCCCACGGGCCCAACTGAATCCAGGAAAGCTGAATGGGCGTGCAGCCGATGCGCAGGGATTCCCGAAGCGCTTCCGATGTGGCGCCGGGCTGATTGGTGGTGTCCACCGTCGCCACAAGACGCGGGTCCTGAATCGTGCGGAACGCAACGTCGGCGCCGAATCCGCCGCTTGCCATGACAACCGCTTTTTTGGCCTTGATGTTTTTTAACTTGCCGCTGTCGGCATTCGGGAACACATATTTATCGCGGATCTGAACGCCTTTGACCCGGCCGTCCGCATCGCGGTAGATCTGAGTCAAATAGCTCTGCAATTTTGGCTGGACGCCCAGTTCTTTGAGCTTGGCAAGCTGTGCGGTGACAATGGCCGAGCCGCTTTGATTGTAGGTGCTGTACATACGGGGCACGGAGTGGCCGCCTTCCTGGCTGACTCGATCCTTGTATTTAACGCCGAGTTCATTGATGGTCCACTGAACCGTTGGGTTGGAATTGTCGGCTACCATTTTGGCCAGTTCGACGTGGTTGAGGTTCAACCCGGCGGTCAGCATATCCTTCAGAAGGAGTTCCGGTGAATCTTTGATTCCCTGCTTTTCCTGAAGGGGCGATCCCGCCGCTGAGACGACGCCGCCGTTGACGATTGAATTGCCGCCTGCCGTCTTCATCTTTTCCAGGATAACGACTGATGCGCCGGCTTTCTTGGCTTCGTAAGCGGCCGCCAATCCGGCGAATCCGCTGCCGATGATGACGACGTCGTATGTCTCATCCCATTTTTTCGGCATGGTTGCCGTCGCCGCCTCTGCCGTCCAGGGCGTTAGGGTTGCGCCGGTGGTTGCCAATCCGGCCACTGCCGCGGCGCCGCCGGCCGTCTTCAAGAAATTCCGTCTGCTGATGGATTTAGTATTCGTTTTGTCTTCTTTCATTCATTGCCTCCTGTTTTTTTAATTTCAATAAATTTTTACTACTCTTGTTATTTTGTTTTGCTGTTGATCCGTAAACATCAAAATATCACGATATACGAAATACAACAGATAAAACCTGTATCTCATGATTTCAATGGCTTTAAAAATCATTAACGGGTTTAAACGGTAATAGAGTGTTCATCGGGAAAAAGTGCTGAGCGGGAAAAAGAATTGTGATGATACCAAACCTGTTTTGAACGTGAATCGCATACTTCATGAAATTTAAATATCATAATTATATTGCGGATGCAATAAAACTGTTCTCATGAGTACACAAACGGATAAAAAAATAGGGCTTTTATCCCGTGTGAATAAAAGCCCTATTCGTCTAAGTTAGAGGATATCGATTAACTCCAGGCTTTCTCCGCCGCCGCGTTCTGTCCGGCGATACGGCCGAAAATCAGGCAATCCAGCGTGGCGCAACTGCCCAGGCGCACCGCGCCATGCACGCCGCCCGTGAATTCGCCCGCCGCGTACAGGCCGGGAATGGGTTTGTCGGTCATGATATCTGTTGCCTGCGCCTTGGCGTTGATGTTCACGCCGCCCATGCAGTGGTGAATCTTGGGCGTGAGCTTTAACGCATACCAGGGGCCGGGGCCCAGCGGTTTCTGGTTTTTCTGCAGATACCGGTTCCATTCTTCGTCTTTGCCGGCGAGAACGCCTTTGTTGAACTTCTCGATGGTTGCCTTCAGAGGTTCAATCGGGCATTCATATGCCGCCGCCATTGCTTCGAGCGTTTCGTATTTTTTCACAACGCCTCTTTCGATCAAAACCGGCAGAGATTCCGCAATCAGCTTCTGACCTAATGAATAGCCGTAGGCATCCGTGAAGGCGATGCATTTGTTGCCGACACGAATGATGGCGTCGGCGCGGATTTTACGGTCTGCCAACTCGTTGACGAAGCGTTTGCCGGTCTTCGTGTCGACCCACAGGCCGTACATGGCGGCGCACAGTTGCGCGAAGAAAGGCGAAAGCCCCATGCCTTTTTCATCCGGGCTGCCCCACGGGCCTAACTGAATCCAGGAAAGCTGTACGGGAACGCAGCCGATGCGCAGCGCTTCACGCAGGGCTTCCGCAGTGGCGCCGGGCTGGTTGGTGCTGGGAAATTCGGCTGTGAGCCGCGGGTCCTGAATGGTCCGGAAAGAGACGTCGTTTCCGAAACCGCCGGAGGCCATGACAACCGCTTTTCTGGCTTTGATGTTTTTCAGTTTGCCGCTTCCCGCGTTCGGGAAAACATACTTGTCCCGGATCTGAACGCCTTTGACCCGGCCGTCCGCATCGCGGTAAATCTGCGTCAGGTAGCTTTGCAAGCGCGGCTGAACGCCGAGTTCCTTTAACTTCAGCAACTGCTGCGTGACGATGGCCGAACCGCTTTGATTATAAGTGCTGTACATGCGGGGGACGGAATGTCCGCCTTCCTGCGACAGCTTGTCTTTATATTTGACGCCCAGCTCGTTGATGGTCCACTGAACAGTCGGCCAGGAATTGTCGGCCACTATTTTGGCCAGTTCCACGTGATTCAGATGCAGGCCGGCGGTGAGCATATCCTTCAAAAGCAGTTCCGGCGAATCTTCGACGCCCTGCTCTTTTTCTTTGGGAGATCCGGCTGCGGAAACAACGCCGCCATTGATGATGGAATTGCCGCCGGGCGTGCGCATTTTTTCCAAAACGACGACCGATGCGCCGGCTTTCTTGGCTTCATACGCCGCGGCCAGTGCCGCAAAACCGCTGCCGACCACGACGACGTCAAAGGTTTCATCCCATTTTTTCGGAAGAGCTGCCGCTTCCGCCGTCCACGGATTTAAAGCGACGCCGCTGGCTGCCATGCCGGCCACTGCCGCCGCGCCGCCCGCCGTCTTTAAAAAGCTTCGTCTGCTGAGAGATTTTACATTTTTCTTTTCTTCTACCATAAATGACCTCCTGTTTTGTTTCCGTTAGATGTTCAATAGTTCTGACCTGACTTCATGACTCAACACTGATTCCGGAGAATCAAAAATTTTGGAAATAAAAAATTCTCAAATACAACATGCGTTACTCGGGATCAATAAGGGCAGCAAAATCATGGGCGGCGATGAAACAAAAAAGAAAGATAACGAAAGGACGCTGCATTATGCGTTGGAGGAAGAAGTGTTTTTGTATCGGACCGGCTTTGAACATATACTGCACTGCATTTTTTTTTAAAGTAACATAATTAAAATGGTGATGCAATAACAATAGTCGACAACAACAGTCGAAAAAACTTTTCGGTATCTGAGTGTTGCCGGTGAAGAAGAGCTCCGGCCTCCCCGGAGGCCAGAACTCTTCTTCCAAATAACGGATTGATCATCAGGCTCATTTTTTCCGATGGATCGGAAAAGGCCTACTTGTTTTTCGGATCTCGCGGATCGCCCTTGTAGCCCAGCGCCTTCCAGTCCAGACGTCCCTTGTCGCCGTGGCAGTCGTTGCATTTGAGCGACTTGTCTTTGGAGACGACCATGTGGTGCACGGGCCAGACCATATACGTTTCGACAAAACCGTACTTGCCGCTGTAAGGCTGGCCGGCGGCCTTCATGCCTGCGGCAATCGCCAGATTCCAATCGTACTTCTGCCAGTAGGCGTCGCTGCCCGGAGGGCCGAAAACCTGAACATAAGCAATCGTCTTGTTGCCGCTGTCATAGGCTTGTTTGCCGCGCATGACTTTGAACGGATAAATTTTAGCTTTCGGGTTTTTGCGATTCCCCACTGCAGCGGTCAGATTTACGACTTTTGACGGATCAATCTTGTCGCCTGTGATGTAGCGGTCGATATTGCCGTCAAACCACAGATAGGTGGGAACGACATCCTTCTCCCATCTGAAATCGCCCTTCATTTTATCATAGAGCGGCTGGCCGTTCTTGTCTTTCGGAATGTCCGACAGTTTCACGTCTTTGCCCGCCGTGGACCAGTCCCACCAGACTTTTGTGGGAAGCGCCTTGGCAAACGTCGGAATGTGGCAGCTCTGGCAGGCCACCTTTTCAGTATGGGTGTTCACCAGCGCGTTTTTGTGGACTTTGCCTTTGTGGCAATCGGTGCATTCCAGATGGGCCGGTTCGGCGTGAGTCAGCGTAACGGACGCCGCTTCGCCCTTCAAAAAGTGATCTTTCGCCTGATGACAATCCTGGCAGGTCATCTTTTTTGAACCGCCCATGTGGATATCAATCTCTTTCGAAGGATTGCCCATGGAGGTGTCCAGGTCTCCGTGTTTAACATGGTCTCCGCCACCACCGTAAAAATGGCAGGAACCGCAGCTTGTCCGTGACGTTTTCCCGACCGAATGGGCCACTTTCAGCAGATCAGCGGCGGGCCAGACTTTTCCTTTGGGGAATTCCTTTTTTTCTCCTTCATAGACCGGGTGACCCGCTCCTGTTGGGAACTTTTTGTAGGTTCCGGTTGTATCATGACAGACCAGGCAATCCACATTCTCTATCTTTGAAAAGTCGAATTTGCCGTCTTTGTAGCCGAAACCCGCATGACAGCTTGTGCAGCGGGGCCAGTTGCCGGGCAGGCCGATGCAGAAATTGTTCAGGGCGTTGTTTTTGCCGATGTCCAGCTTTCGGCCGTCTTTTGCCACCTGCGGTTTGGACCAGGTCCAGTGAACCGTCTTCATGAAATCCTTGGCTTCCTTCTCGTGGCACTCGATGCATTTTCTGGTGACGTCGGAACCCGTTTTAAAGGTTTCCTTGCCGACAAGCTCCACATGGCTTGCCGATGCCACCGAGGCCAGGAGACCCCAGATCAACCATACCGCTACTGCCGTGATACGATGCGCTTTCATGCCGGGTATTCCCCCTTTCTTGGTGATGATATACTTGTTGACAATAGACCACAGAGACCGAGTAAACAGAGAATGATATTAATTGATTGTATTTTAGCATGGATATTTCGCCTTGACAAGTTATGGGCATATGCTTATAATTCAAAAACGAGGAGGAATTGAATGCCCCGGCCCAAATGTCAACGCCATATTTGCGGAGTTCCGGATAAAAACTACTTTAAACCGAGGGGGATCCCCTCTGTTGACCTCGACGAAGTTGTTTTGAATCTGGACGAGTTTGAAGCGATCCGTCTGGCGGACTACGAGCAGCTTTATCAGGAAGAAGCGGCAACCCGCATGAATATTTCGCGCCAGACCTTCGGGCGGATCATTGAAAGCGCGCATAAGAAAATCGCCGATGTGCTTATTTCGGGCAAAGCGCTGAAAATCGAGGGTGGGGAAGTAAATCTGAAAGAAAACAGTTCCTGCGGACGCGGGTACGGCCACAGGACCGGAAAAGATAATCAATAATAAAAGGAGAACATCATGAAAATCGCATTACCATCCTATCAGAATCAGGTCGATGAACATTTCGGGCACTGTGAATATTTTACGGTATTCACCGTCGACGATCAGAACAAAATTCTGGAAAAAGAAATTCTCACACCGCCTCCGGGATGCGGCTGCAAATCCAACATCGCCCAGACGCTGGCCCAGATGGGCGTGAAAGTCATGCTGGCCGGCAACATGGGGCAGGGCGCCGTCAACATTCTGGGCCAAAACGGCATCCAGGTGCTGCGCGGATGCTCGGGCGACGTGCAGGCTGTCACGGAAAACTGGCTTTCCGGCAACGTGAAAGATTCGGGCCTGGCCTGCGCGGCCCATGAGCACGGATGCCATGAACATTAAAAAAGGTTGAAACGATGACCGCCGGAAAAGCAAGTCCGTCGGAATTGATCCATTCTCCCGACGGGCAAAACATCATCTTGGATTCCATCGCGGACGGCGTGTTCACGGTGGACCGGGACTGGCGGATTACGTCGTTCAACCGCGCGGCGGAAAAGATTACCGGTGTTTCGCGCGGCGAGGCCATTGGCCAATTGTGCAAAGACGTTTTGAAAGCGGATACCTGTGAGAGAAACTGCTGCCTGCGCGCCACGATGAAAACCGGCGATCCGATCGTCAATAAGAAAGTTTATATCATCGACGCCGGGGGGCGCAAGATTCCCATCAGTATCTCCACGGCGATTCTGCGCGATAAAAAAAGCCGTCTTCTGGGCGCGGTGGAAACGTTTCGCGATATCAGCGTCGAAGAAGATTTGCGCAAAGCCATTTCGTCAAAATATTTCTTCGAGGACATCATTTCCAAAAATCACCGGATGCTCGGGCTTTTTGATATTCTTCCCGACATTGCCGAAAGTGCAAGCACCGTTCTGATTGAAGGCGAAAGCGGCACGGGCAAGGAACTGGTTGCCCGCGCCATTCACAACCTGAGCCTGAGGAAGCGCCAGCCGTTTGTGGCCGTCAACTGCAGCGCGCTGCCGGACACGCTTCTGGAAGCCGAACTTTTCGGGTACAAGGCGGGTGCGTTTACCGATGCGAAAAAAGACAAGTCCGGCCGTTTTCAGTTGGCGGAAAACGGCACGCTGTTTCTGGACGAAATCGGCGATATCACCCCCGCCATGCAAGTGAAGCTTTTGCGCGTCGTGCAGGAAAAAACTTTCGAGCCGTTGGGCGCGACAAAAAGCATTGAGCACAATGTCCGCCTGATAGCAGCCACCAATAAAAATCTGGAAGACCTGGTCCGTCAGGGCCGTTTCCGCGAAGATCTTTTTTATCGCATCAACGTCTTCAGGATCAGTCTGCCGCCGCTTCGGGAACGCATGGAGGATGTCCCACTGCTGGCGGAGCATTTCATCGCCCGCCAAAACTCCATGCAAAAAAAAGCCATCACCGGATTGAGCGACGAGGCGATGGCGGTTTTGATGGCGCATGCCTGGCCGGGTAATATCCGTGAACTGGCCAATATCATTGAGCGCGCGTTTATTTTGTGCAAGGGCGGATTGATTGAAAAGAAACATTTGCCGGAAGCGGTGTCCGCTCGCCCGGAAAAAAAATATCCTCCGGCCTCGCTTAAGGACGCCGCCTCATCCTGCCTTTTGTTCGCGCTGGAACAAAATAACTGGAATTGTTCAAAGACCGCACAACAACTGGGCATGCATAAAAGCACGCTTTATCGAAAGATCAAATCTCTGGGACTTTCCGTTCCGAAATGATCGTCGAGCATGGTCGCAATAACGCGACACCGTCGCAATCACCCATTGCAATTTTGCGACAAGTATGAGCGTCGCAACCGCCGTGTTGTTGCTATCTATTCAAAATCGCGCTGTTATTTGAAATGAAAGACATTTGGCATCCTTTCTGCAACGTTAGTTGGTGAAAAGCCGGACGGGCTTGCCCGCCTGCGGAATTAATCGGAAACGAGGATTTATGATAATTGCCCTGTCGGTCTGGAAGGATTGCATCTCCACGGTATTTGACGCGGCGGATCAGCTTCTGGTGGTGGAAAAAAACGAAGGTGTTGCGCCCCGGCGTTCCACGGTTCGCCTCACGTCGGCGGACGGACCCGCGCGCGCCCTGCAGCTTCGGGATTTGGGCGTCAGTGTGCTGATCTGTGGCGCGATATCCCGGCCGCAGGAAGCGGCGATTTCCGCGGCAGGCATTGACGTTTATCCGTTTGTGCGCGGAGCGGTCGAAGCTGTGATGGAAGCTTATGAAAACGGGCAACTGCAATCGGCGGATTTTGCGTTGCCGGGATGCCGCAGGCGAGGCCCGGGGGCGGGCCGCGTCAGAGGTCGCAGCCGCGGCGGCAGCGGATGTCCCTGGTGGCAGAACTGAGTCAATGACCTCAGTGCAGATACTTCACAAGAAAAGGAGAACGACATTGAATCAATCCATTCCCAAAGAAATATTTTTTACCAAAGGCGTCGGAACGCACCGTGAGCAATTGCATTCTTTTGAATTGGCCCTGCGCGACGCGGGCATCGAAAAGTGCAATCTGGTGCAGGTCTCCAGCATTATGCCGCCGGGCTGCAAAATCATTTCAAAGGCCGAAGGACTCAAAAAACTCAAAGCCGGCGCGATCACGTTTTGCGTGATGAGCCGCTGCTGCTCGAACGAACCAAAGCGTCTGATTTCGGCGTCCGTCGGTTGCGCAATCCCGGTGGACAAGAAAGCTTACGGTTACATCAGTGAGCATCACGCCTTCGGCTATACCGAACGGCAGACGGGCGACTACGCGGAAGATCTGGCGGCGGCCATGCTGGCCTCCACGCTGGGCATCGATTTTAATGTGGATGAAAGCTGGGATGAAAAGAAAGAACTCTTCAAGATCAGCGGTAAGATTGTAGGCACCCGCAACACCACGCAATCCTGCGTTTTGAAAACCGGAGATTATACGACGGTGGTCGCGGCGGCGGTTTTTGTTTTCTGACAACATCGCATGAAAGGAGAATTGTATCATGCCAAGAGGAAATTCAACAGGTCCCATGGGCATGGGACCGATGACAGGACGCCAGGCGGGTTACTGCGCCGGTAATAACAAGCCCGGTTATGCAAATACGGCCGGCGGGCGCGGTGTGGGTATGGGTTTTGGACGCGAAGCTCATGCAGGAGGGCGTGGCGGCGGATTCAGACGGCGTAACCGCTTTTTGGCCACCGGTGTGCCGGGAAGAGCTCCATTTGGCGGTTTTGCGTCGTCATTTCAACAAAACGATCCGGAAATGGAAAAGCAGGCGCTTCAGCGTCAGGCGGATCTGCTGCAATCCGAAATGGACGCGATCAAAAAACGCCTGGACGAATTGATCGCCAAGGGGCAAGGGAAATAACCGACGAATCGGACATAGGCGTGGATTCTATCCGCGTCAGGATGGCGGCGGCGCGTAAAACACCGCTTCGCGCCGCCGCCACCGATTTGAATCATTGCGGGGGGATGGGTTTTAAATCATTCAGCCCAGAAGTTCAAACGAGGAACGGAAATTGAAAAAAATAGGGATTATCATCTGTGGCCGCTACAGCAACTGCGGAGCCGGAAAATGCTTCAGGGCTTTGCGCGAACGCCACGGCGGTTTTGCCCGGTACGCTTCAGATGAGGCGGTGGAAATCGTTGGATATTCGACTTGCGGCGGTTGTCCGGGTGGAAACGTAGAATACGTTCCCGCGGAATTTCTGAAAAACGGATGCGATGTCGTCCATCTGGCCACCGGTCTTGTGGTGGGATACCCGCCATGTCCAAGGCTGCGGCAATTTAAAGTTTTTATTGAAGAGCAGTTTAAACTACCGGTGGTCGTGGGGACTCACCCGATTCCACTCAAATATATGGAGACTCACGGCAGACTTCCTTTTTGGAAACAAGCAGACATGGAAAAGCTGGCGGGTTGCCTCATGACCGAATCCCAAGACGTGATGGCATCTTATAATTGATGTCAAAGAAGGAGAGCGAAATATGAAAATAGCAATCACCACATCAGGCAAAGACTTAAATGCGACGCTCGACAGCCGGTTTGGGCGCGCGCCTTTGTTTTTAATCTATGACCTGGACGCCAAAACGTTTGAGGTCGTCGATAACGAGCAGAATCTGAACGCGGCGCAGGGCGCGGGCATTCAGTCCGCGCAAAACGTCGCCCGCCGGGGCGCAAAGGCGCTTATCACCGGGCATTGCGGCCCGAAGGCCTTTGCCGTGCTTCAGGCGGCGAAGATTAAAATTTACAACACGACTGCGGCGACCGTATCGGAGGCCATTGATCAATACCGGGCCGGAAAATTGACCGAAGCGGCGTCCTCCGACGTTGAGGGGCACTGGGTATGAATGCGTGCGAGATTCTCTACAGGTCGATCGGTACGATTCACAGCGAGCACACGATTGCCGAAAAAACACCCATTCAGCCGGTTTACGCCAAAGGGTGCAAAGGGTATGTCGAGGTGCGGAAAGAGTTTGTCGAAGGATTGAAAGATCTGGACGGTTTTTCGCACATCTATCTGATTTATTCCTTTCACCGCTGCCGGGAGGTGAAGCTGACGGTCAAACCTTTTTTGCAGGATGTTGATCGCGGTGTGTTTTCGACGCGTGCACCGTTTCGC
This sequence comes from Smithellaceae bacterium, assembly GCA_963682105.1. Classification (GTDB taxonomy): domain Bacteria; phylum Desulfobacterota; class Syntrophia; order Syntrophales; family Smithellaceae; genus UBA8904. The sequence goes on along the minus strand of OY821638.1, from coordinate 1,736,736 downwards.
CCCAATTCCATAGGGTTGAGCGTTGTCGAGTTAATAAAAATCGAAGGCAATATCCTGCATCTGAACAACGTGGATATTCTCGACGGCACGCCGCTTCTGGATATCAAGCCTTACACGGCGAAGTTCGATCTTCACCCTGTCAAGAAGAACGGCTGGCAGGACGAAGTAGAAGAGCATACCGCTCAGAAGCGGGGAAAGCGCGGGTATGAAAAGCCATGAAGATCTCCGTTGCGTCCGGCAAAGGCGGAACCGGTAAGACCACTGTTTCCGTCAATCTGGCACGTGTCTTCGATGGTGAAATTGCACTGGCGGATTGTGACGTGGAGGAACCCAACGCGCATCTATTTTTGAAAACATCGCATCAGACAGAAAAAATCGTCGGCATTCCCGTTCCGGCAGTGGACGAGTCGCTCTGTGACGGCTGCGGCGAATGCTCAAAAATCTGCCGATTTTCGGCCATTGTAACCTTCGGGACTACGCCGCTGGTTTTTCCGGAGATGTGCCATGGCTGCGGCGGCTGCATGCTGGTATGCCCGCCCAAAGCCATTACCGAAAAAGACCGGCGCATCGGCGTGGTGGAAACATCAAGGGCGGACCATGTCACCCTGTTGACGGGGAGGCTGGATGTAGGCGTCGCGCTTGCGCCTCCTCTGATCCGCGCAGTCAGAGGCGAGCTGCCGTTAAAAGGCGACGCGATTCTGGATGCGCCGCCGGGAACGTCGTGTCCGGTGATCGCCGCGGTGCGGGACACGGATATGGTTTTGCTGGTGACGGAACCCACGCCGTTTGGCCTCAATGATCTGGCGCTGGCCGTTGATATGGTGCGCGAGCTGCAATTGCCCTTCGGTGTCATTGTCAACCGGATGGGCTCAGGCGACGACCGGGTGCAGGATTACTGCAAAAAAGAAAACATCCCCATTTTGATGGAAATCCCCGACGACCGGCGGATTGCCGAAGCCTATTCGCGGGGGATGCTGATGGTGGATGCGCTGCCCCAGTACCGGGCGCTGTTTGAAAACTTATGGAAAATCATCCGACAACGGTTGAGTGAAGGAGAAAAACGTTATGCCGACATACGAATATGAATGCAGCCAATGCGGTCTGCGTTTCGAGAAACAACAGAGTATGAGCGACGCGCCGGTTTCGGCTTGTCCCGAATGCAGTGGAAGTGTCAAAAGGCTGGTCTCCGGCGGAACCGGTTTTGTGATGAAGGGCGCCTCCGGCCACGGCAAAGCCTCCGGGGGTTGTTCTCTGGAAACAACGGGAAGAACCTGCTGCGGGGCGACCAGCCGCTGCGGCGATTCGCATTGCGGGGATTAAAATGAACTCAGATGTTTTCAAGTATATTTACGGCCCCGTGCCCTCGCGGCGGTTGGGCCGCTCGCTCGGGCTCGATCTCGTGCCGTACAAAACCTGTACCTACGATTGTGTTTATTGCCAGTTGGGCAAGACCACGAATAAAACGCTGGAAAGGCGTGAATATTTTCCGACGGCGGATATTCTGGACGAACTTCGGGAAAAATTGTCCGCGGGCCTGTCCTGCAATTATATCAGTCTGGCCGGATCCGGCGAGCCGACGCTGCATGCGGGCGCAGGCGAGCTGATTGCCAAAATCAAGGACATGACGAAGATTCCCGTCGCGGTCATTACCAACGGATCGCTTTTGCATCTGCCGGAGGTCCGCAAGGCGCTCCTCGGGGCGGATCTGGTGATTCCGTCGCTGGACGCGGGCGACGCGCCGCTTTTCGAATATGTCAACCGTCCGCACCCGGACATCCCCTTTGAGCGGATGGTGGAGGGGCTGATTGCCTTTGCCAGGCAGTATTCAGGACGGCTGTGGCTGGAGGTGCTTTTGGTTTCCGGTGTGACCGGCCTACCTTCGGAGGCCCGAAAAATTGCCGCCTGGGTTGATAAAATCCGTCCGGAAAAAGTCCAACTGGGCACGGTGAACCGTCCGGCTCTCGAAGATTTTGCCTGTGCCGTGGATCCGGGGCAGATGGAAACACTTGTCGGCTGTTTTGCGAAAAATGTGGAGATTCTGGAAAATACGCCCGCATCTGTTGCATCCGGTGCGGTTCAACCGGACGTCACCGACCACGACATTTTAAATCTTCTGGCCAGACGCCCCTGTACGCTCGAAGGCATCTGCGCGGGCCTGGGGTTGCATCCGCAAGACGCGGTTAAGCGGATCGAAAGACTGGCGCTTGATAAGCGTGTCGAAACACAGCGAAATAGACGGAAGGTTTTTTATAAACGATCCGGTAAATGATTTGAAAGGCGCAATGTGAACCATGAAATCGAAATTAGAAACACCGATCGCGATTGAAGGATTGAAGCTGATCGTCCCGCTAGCCTTTCTGACACTGGTTTTCTTCGTTTGCGGATGGAGAATTGCGGGAGGGCTGGCGCTAGTCTTGACGATGTTTATGCTGTTTTTTTTCCGTAATCCCCGAAGGCCCGTGTCCCGGGGCGATCATCTGGTGGTTTCGCCGGCCGACGGCAAAGTGGTGGCCGTGAAAGACGTTCGCGAAGATATGTATCTTCATCAGGATGTCAAACGGATTAGTATTTTTCTTTCAGTCTTTAACGTGCATGTCAACTGCGCGCCGATCAATGGAACCGTGGAGAGTGTTCGATACAATCCCGGCAGGTTTCATGTCGCCGCCGTTGAAAAAGCGTCTCTGGAAAACGAACAGACGGCGATGGTTATTGCAGAGGGGCAGACGAAAATACTCGTCAAACAAATAGCGGGTATTCTTGCGCGGCGAATCATTTGTTACGCGAACCCAGGCGACATTGTTGAAAAAGGCGATCGCTACGGCTTAATTTGCTTTGGCTCGCGGGTGGATATTTTTCTTCCCGAAAATTCAGAGATTCGAGTGAAGGCAGGAGACCGTGTAAAAGGGGCGAAAGACATAATCGCCGTATTGAGACAGGAAGAAACAACAACAGAAACGATGAAAATAAGATGACTAACGAAGTAACCGAAAATCACATGCGTTATATGGAGCGTGTCGCGCTTTATCGACAGCATGGATACGATATTGAAAAGGAAAGGAATTATGTTATCGAAAAAGCCTGCCCCATATCAGGCAATATTCTGGAGGTCGGCACGGGAAAGGGATATTTTACGGTTGTTCTGGCTCAGGCAGGATTTCATTTCTTTTCTTTCGATATCTCCGCCGCAGAGCAGAAATTTGCACTGCTCAACCTCATGTATCACGGATTGGAACAGCAGGTGTCTTTCGGTGTGGCTGACGTCGAGAGCCTGCCCTGCGAGGACGGATTTTTCAACGTGATCTTTGCCGTCAATATGGCGCACCATCTTTCTTCTATCCGAAAGGTTTGCGTTGAACTGATCCGTATTCTGTCGCCTACCGGGAAAATCATTCTAAGCGACTTCAATGAACGGGGATTAGCTCTTGTCGATAAAATTCACGCCCTGGAAGGACGATATCATGAATTAAGTGCGGGAACGCTGGCTGAAGCGAAGGCCGTTTTGATAGAATACGACATGAAGGTGGACGTATATCGCGACGACTACCAGGACGTGCTGGTGGCCCGGCGCGCCATTTCCTGAAAGAGGACGTGCAATGAAGGAACTTGTAATCATCAGCGGCAAGGGAGGAACCGGTAAAACCAGCGTGACGGCGTCTTTTGCGGCGCTGGCCTCGCGCCCCGTGATCTGCGACTGTGACGTGGATGCGGCGGACCTGCATCTGGTTTTGGCCCCGCAAATTCGCAACCGTCATGACTTTCGAAGCGGCCATGAGGCGGTGATCCGTTCTAAAGACTGCAACGGCTGCGGCATCTGCCGGGACGTTTGCCGTTTCGGCGCGGTTGCCAATAATGCGGATCTTTTTTCCGTCGACCCGATTGCCTGCGAAGGGTGCGGCGTGTGCGTGAGATTTTGCCCGCAAAGCGCGATTGACTTCCCCGAGTCTCTGTGTGGACAATGGTTTGTTTCCAACACGCGCCTGGGGCCGATGGTGCACGCAAAGCTCGGCGTCGCCGCCGAAAATTCCGGCAAGCTGGTATCGACGGTGCGGCGCGAAGCCGGAGAGCTGGCCGAAAAAGAAGACCGCTCTCTGATTCTGGTGGATGGTCCCCCCGGCATTGGATGTCCGGTGATCGCGTCGCTCACCGGCGCGTCGCAGGTTCTGGTGGTGACGGAACCCACCGTATCGGGCGAGCACGATCTGGAACGGGTGCTGGGACTGGTCCGGCATTTTCAGATTCCCGCATCCGTGTGCGTCAACAAATGGGATATCAACCCGGAGATGACCGGGCGCATCGAAAAAAGAGCACGCGAGGCGGGCGCAAGCATTGCCGGACGGATTCGCTACGACCGGGCCGTAACCAAAGCGCAGATCGAGCAAAGAGCCGTTGTGGAAACCGATGCCGCCTGCGCGCAGGACATCAGACATATATGGGATTATCTCAACAGGTAGGAGGATTTAAGGAAGCGATGGAGTATTTAAGCAATATAAAAATGATGGGAGGATACAGAAGTGGAAAATAAGAAAACGTGTGATTCTTGCGGAGATGCAAGTTGCTCCGCGAAAAACAAGAAGCAGGACGAAAACGACCAGGACTATGCCGACCGTCAGCGCCTGCAAGTCCGGCTTTGCCGGATTCAACATAAGATTGTGGTGCTGTCCGGCAAGGGTGGCGTCGGCAAAAGCACGGTGGCGGTAAACCTGGCCACGGCGCTGGCTTTAAACGGCCTGCGCGTGGGGCTCCTGGACGTCGATATTCACGGTCCGAGCGTGCCCACCATGCTGGGACTGGAACATGAAACCCTCAAAGGCGCCGAAGGCGATCTTCAGCCGGTGGAGTTTGGCGGCCTGAAAGTGATGTCCATCGGCTTTCTGCTGCAAAATCCGGACGACGCGATTATCTGGCGCGGGCCGATGAAGATGGGTGTCATCAAACAGTTTCTGACAGACGTCAACTGGGGGGACCTGGATTATCTGATCATCGATGCGCCTCCGGGCACGGGCGACGAGCCTCTGTCTTTATGCCAGTTGATCCAGCCGCTTGACGGTGCGGTGATCGTCACAACACCGCAGCGCGTGGCGGCCATTGACGTGCGCAAGTCCATCAGTTTCTGTAAACGGTTGGAAGTGCCGGTTTTAGGCGTGGTGGAAAACATGAGCGGCTTTGTCTGCCCCAAATGCGGTGAGCTCACGCAGATCCTGCCCGAAGGCGGAGGGCGCAAAATCGCCGCCGACATGAATGTGCCTTTTCTGGGCGCAATTCCGCTGGACCCGGGCATTGCGCAATCCGGTGATTCCGGGAAAGTATTTATTTATCATTTATCGGAGACGCCGACGGGGAAAATTTTGCAGGCAATCATCGATCAAATAACCGATTCGAATAAAGATCAAAAATTAAACGCATAAGGAGAATATGTTATGAAAATCGCCATACCGTTAGCCGAAGGGAAACTGACCATGCATTTCGGGCATTGCTCAAGCTTTGCCCTGGTCGAAGTGGATGACCAGACCAAAAAGATCCTGGGCCGCAAAGATATTCCCGCGCCGCCGCATGAGCCGGGTCTTTTGCCGCCGTGGCTGGCCCAGCAGGGCGCCGGGATGATCATTGCGGGCGGCATGGGACAGCGCGCCCAACAGCTTTTCGCCCAGCAGAACATCCAGGTGGTGGTCGGAGCGCCCGCCGAGTCGCCGGAAAAACTGATTGCGGACTTTTTCGCGGGGACATTGCAGGTTGGGCAAAACGTTTGCGATCACTAAACCCGAAAGGAGGTTTTCGCGATGGCCAAGGCAATATTGAAAGCCGTGGATAGAATCGAGATTCAGAATCTGCAGGATAATTATATCGAGATGACGGCGATAGACAACAGCGCCGTTATCTCACGCGCCGCGCCGCTCAAAGAAGGAGAAATCCGGGCTTCCATTCTGGCGGAGCACGGCTTTTCGGCGCTCGTTAAAACCGCTGGAGAAGGCAAAGCACATTCGCTGCTTTTCGATTTCGGCTTTTCCGAAGACGGAGCGGCAAAAAATGCGGCCACGCTGGGCGTTAACCTGCGCGAGATGGAAGCAGCGGTTCTTTCGCACGGGCACAGCGATCATACAGGGGCCATTGCGGCGCTGGGCGCGGCGATCGGGAAGAAGAATCTTCCTTTGCTTGTCCATCCCTCCGCTTTTAAATTCCCGCGTTATTTAAAATACGGCGAGAATTTCAAAGTCAACTTTCCCAAACTGACGCGCGAGATGGTGAAGGAAGCGGGATTCGCCGCCATCGAATCTGCAACGCCATATCCGCTTTTGGATGATACGATTCTGTTTTTGGGCGAAATTCCGCGCAAGACGGATTTTGAAAAAGGCTTTCCCATCGCTTACTGGCAAAAAGACGGCGCGGAAACGCGGGACGCCATCGAAGACGATACATCCATCGTCATGAACCTCAAAGACAAGGGGCTGGTGATTGTTTCGGGCTGCGCGCATGCGGGGATTGTCAACACGGTGCAATATGCCATCGAGGCGACCGGCATCGACAAGATTCACGCAGTGATGGGTGGATTTCATCTTTCCGGACCGTTTTTTGAGGCCATCATAGACCGCACATCCGAAGAACTCAAAAAACTGAAACCGGATTACATCATCCCCATGCACTGCACGGGACGTAAAGCGATTATGGCGATGGAAAAACAAATGCCGGATCAATTTCTTTTGAACATGTCGGGAACGAAGCTTACGTTCGCGTGAAGCGGGATTCGTGAAGCGAAAGGAGAAAGGCGATAGGCAATGGGCTATAGGCTGATCGCCATCCACTACGAGATACGAGATACGAACGACGAAATACAAGGAGATTCCATGACACAAAAAGCATTTCAGGATTATTATCCGGACGATTTAAGCCACTGCTACGGATGCGGCAGGCTAAACGACAAGGGACTGCAAATCAAAAGCACCTGGGACGGCGATGAGTCCGTCTGTATTCACTACCCGAGATCCTACTACACGGCCATACCGGGGTTCGCTTACGGAGGACTGATCGCTTCGCTGATCGACTGTCATTCCACCGGGACGGCTGCGGCGGCCAAATACCGGGCGGAAAACCGCGAGATGGATTCGCTGCCGCCTATCCGGTTTCTGACCGCCTCGCTGCATGTGAACTATCTTTTGCCCACACCGCTTAACGATGCGATCGAAGTGCGGGGACGCGTGAAGGAGATCAAAGGGCGCAAAGTTGTGGTCGAATCCCGTCTGATTGCCGGCGGAAACGTTTGCGCAACAGGCGAAGTGGTGGCTGTAATGGTTCCGGAACACATGATGGAGGCCTTGCTGAAAAAGTAAAAAATGAGGAAAAACATCGCTGTGTTGATTCACATCAATGCGGGAGTTGTTCCGGCATGTTATCGTCTCACTGACAAATGGAGGGATTTGTGGTAAGAAAGAAATAAGGATGTTACATTTTCTTGCGGCCTCCTCTCCATTCTAACCCCTTCCAACTTGAGGAGAAGATCATGACTAAGAAGAAAAGAATCATCGTCATCGGCGGGTCGGCCGCCGGTCCCAAGGCAGCGGCCAAAGCCCGGCGGATCGACAACGACGCGGAAGTCATCATTATCCAGAAAGACCCGGATCTTTCGATGGCCTCCTGCGGCTACCCCTATTACGTGGGCGGATACTTCAACGACCGCAACCAGCTTCTGTGCACGCCAACCGGCGTTGTTCGAAGTCCCATGTTTTACCTTAATGCCAAGGATATTGACGCTCGCGTCAACACCGAAGTCACCAACATCGACGCGAAAAATCACAAGATATTGTTTAAAAACCTTGCGTCCGGCGAAGAGGGCGATCTAAGTTACGACAAGCTGATTATCGCCACGGGTTCGGTCCCGCGTATGCCGCCCGTTCCGGGGGCCGATCTCGAAGGCATCACCACACTGCAATCGATGAAAGACGCGGATTTCCTGCGTAAAGTGCGCGACGAAGGCAAAATAAAAAAAGCCGTCGTGATCGGCGGGGGTCTCATCGGCATCGAAACCTGCGAGGCGCTCCAACTGGCGGGCATTGAAATTACGGTGATCGAACTGTTGCCGCAGCTTCTGACTTTTCTGGACTGGGAACTGGCGAAACTGGTCGAAAACCATGTGCGCAGCAAAGGCGCCAATGTCATCACCGACAACGGCATCGCGGCCTTTCTGGGTGAAAACGGCAAACTGGCGGGTGTCAAGCTGCAAAACGGCACCGAACTTCCCTGCGAACTGGCAGTGGTGGCCATCGGCGTGCGTCCCAATATCAAACTGGCCCAAAAAGCCGGTTTGAAGATTGGCGAGCTGGGCGGCATTGATGTCAATGAATTTATGCAGACCTCGGAGCCGGATATTTACGCCGTGGGCGACTGCGTGGAAAGCATTCACCGCATCACCGGTAAAAAAGTGCATGCGCCTTACGGGGATCTCGCCAACCTCCAGGGCCGTGTGGCGGGCGAAAACGCCGCCTCGCAAAATCGTGTCACGTTTCCCGGAACGATCCAGACCGGCATCTGCAAAGTGTTCGATTACTCGGCAGGCTCCACGGGTCTTTCGGAGACCGCGGCCAAACGTCTGGGAATGTCTGACGTCATCACCGTCATCAACGCCAGCCCCGATAAGCCCGGCTTTATGGAAGGTAAACTCCTGGTGACCAAACTCACCGCCGACGCCAAAACCGGCCGCGTATTGGGCGCGCAGTGCATCGGACCCGGCAACGTCGCCAAACAGATCGCCCAGTGGGCAATGGCGATCCAGGGCAAGCTGACGATTGAAGACCTCGTCAATGCCGATCTGCCTTATGCTCCGCCATTTTCGCTGGCCATCGATCATTTCATCGCCACGGCGCACCTGATGCAAAACAAGATGAAAGGGAGGCTCAAGGGCGTCAGTTGTAAGGACGTATACGACAAGCTTAAAGCGGGCGAAAAACCGTTCATCATCGATACACGGGGGCCGGAGGAATTTGAAGAAATGCGCCTGGGCATCGGCGAGACGCTGATTCCGCTGGGCGCGATCCGCAAGCGCCTCAAGGAACTGCCCGAAGACAAAAACAAAGAAATTATCTGCTACTGCAAGATTTCATTGCGCGGCTACGAAGCGGCGCTGGCGCTGGAAGGCAACGGCTGGAAAAACGTCAGGGTCATGGAAGGGGGCATCATGGCCTGGCCGTATCCGAGGGAAAAATAACCATCAACAGAAAGGAGGTAGCAATGTATGGCTGAGGAAATCAAGGCCGGATGCGCCCGTCCCACGGGCGGACCGGTCGGAGAAAAACCGGAAGCGAAAAAAGATACGTCCCAACAACCCATCATCAAGGAGGGGAAAAACATGGTCACGGTCGGCAAGAAAGCGCCGGATTTCACGGCGCCCGCGTATCAAAAAGGCAAGTTCATGAATGTCCAACTCTCCGAGTATCTCGGAAAGTGGGTGGTGTTGTGCTTCTATCCCGGAGATTTTACGTTTGTCTGAGCCACCGAAATCTCTGCGGTCGCAGAGAAGTATCCCGAATTTCAAAAACTGGGCGTCGAAGTTCTTTCCATGAGCGTGGACAGCGTATTTGTCCACAAAATGTGGGACGATCATGAACTGTCTAAAATGGTTAAAGGCGGCGTCCCGTTTCCCATGCTTTCCGACGGAGGCGGCAAGGTGGGCAGCACCTTCGGCGTCTATCTCGAAGACGCCGGTGTGGAAGCCCGCGGCCGGTTTATCATCGATCCCGACGGCGTGATTCAGGGGTTTGAAGTGCTGACTCCGCCGGTGGGACGAAACGTGATGGAAAGCATCCGGCAGATTCAGGCCTTCCAGCATGTGCGCAAGACCAAAGGCGCCGAGGCCACGCCCTCCGGCTGGAAACCCGGCAAGCTTACGCTCAAACCCGGTCCCGATCTGGTGGGCAAGGTCTGGGAAGTCTGGAAAACCAACATGGCGTTTGACGATTAAATTCCCTTGAAAACAACCGGCGGGCGGCCAATCATCGAGCCGCCCGCCGTAAAACCTTTCGGCATCAGGAGGATCTTATGCGACAGGCAAAATTCGTTCTTATTGCGTTTGTGCTTCTGGCTCTGTGCGGCTGCGCCGGAGCGGATGTAAAAAACACACCTTCCTCGCCCGCCCAGACCGCGTCTGATTTTACACTGCCCGACCAGGACGGCAAACTCTGGACGCTCGGCGATACGCTTAAAGATTATCAGGCCGTTGTTCTCGCCTTTTATCCCAAAGATGACACCGGCGTCTGAATTCGCCAGTTTGTTGAGTTTCAACAAAACATCGAAAAATACGAAGCCAGAAAAGTTAAGATCCTTGGCCTGTCGCGAGATTCGGCCGAATCGCATCGCAAGTTTATCGCCAAACACGGCCTGAAAAGCATGACGCTGCTCGTCGACGAAAAAGGCAAAATCGCCAAACTCTATGATGCCGACCACTGGCTTTTGCCTCTGTCCAAGCGTGTTTATCTGATCATTGACCCGAAAATGAAGATCATTTATAGAAAAGACATGGGTTTTGCGCTCCTTCCCGACCAGACACAGACGCTGATGAATGAAATCGACCGCCATCTGAAATGATTTTTGTTTGATAAGAACCGGGCGGGATCAATATGGATGTCATGTCATTATTTCATCGGAGTGACTATAGATCGTTGACGGTTATTTATGCTGAAGAAAATAAAAGCGTCATCGTTGGAAGTCGGGATGTACGTGATTCTGCCGGCATCGTGGCTGGACCATTCCTTTCTGAAGTCGAGTTTTCTGATCAAAAGCCGCCAGGACATCAAACGCATCACGGACCACGGCATCTCAGAGGTTGCCATTGATACCGCCAGGGGATTATCTTTTCCGAATGTCGATATGATCAGCCATACGCCTGAAGCGCCGGGTGATGGACCGGTCAAGCCTCAGGCCGGGTGGACTCCCGAAGTCATCATTCCCGACGATCTGAAAAGGGCTATTTCCAACAGCAAGATGCCCTATGAAGAAAAATCACGGATCGTTTATACGTCTTCCGTCGAGATGATGAAACGGCTCATCGATGATCCCAAGGCGGAAAATATTCGCGAAGTAAAAAAAGAAATTTCGGCGGTGGTCGATCTGATTATTTCCGATGATCGGACGGCGCGGCACATGCTGACCATTACAACCCATGATTTTTATACCTATACACATTCCGTTAATGTTGGAATCCTGGGCGTCATGCTTTCCAAAGAGCTTTTTAAAAATTCTTATGACGCACATGAAATGCATGAACTCGGCGCGGGCTTTTTTCTGCATGATCTGGGCAAGGTGAGAGTAGACTCCGCCATCATCAATAAACCTGGCAGGCTGACCGATGAAGAAATGAAAAAAATGAGAATCCATCCCTATCAGAGCTATTTGATTCTGAGTGAAGCCGGCCAGTTGTCCGAAGAGTGCCGCATCATCACGCTTCAGCATCATGAACGGGACGACGGCAACGGGTATCCGCGGAGACTCCGCGGACAGGATATTCACATTTACGGCCGTATCGGATGCATCGCGGATGTCTATGACGCTCTCACGGCGGTGCGGTCTTATAAACCCAGGCTTTCGCCTTTCGAGGCGCTACGGGTCATGAAGGAAGAAATGATCAACCATTTCGAGAAGGACTTGTTTGAAAAGTTTGTTTTGCTGTTCACTTGATTCGTAAAAGCGCGGGCCATGATGAAGGGAAGGAGCGGCAACGTCCGTTCAAACCATAAACTGATCAAATAACCAGTGAAGAAAGGATGGTCGATTATGGCGCTTGTTCAATGGAGCAATGATTTGAGTGTTCATGTGTCGGAAATGGATAAACAGCATCAGAAACTCATTGCTATGATCAATGAGTTGCATGATGCCATGTCCAAAGGCAAGGGGAAGGAAGTTGTGGGAAAAATCGTCGAGGGACTTTTGACATACACAAAAACGCATTTTTCCGAAGAGGAAAAACTGATGGACAAACACGATTATCCGGATGCCGACGCCCAGAAAAAGATGCACAAGGTTTTTATCGATAAGACCTCTCAATTCAAGCGTGAACTGGAAAGCGGCACATTGGGCCTGACCATTACCGTCAGTGACTTTCTTTCAGACTGGTTGAAAAATCACATCCGGAAGGAAGATAAAAAATACGGACCTTATTTGAACCAGTTGGGCGTGAAATAGAAGGGGCGACAGGGATCTGTTTTGAGACTCCGTCAGTAAAGATAAGGGGCCAATCTTTAATCTTGCGGAAATGAATTTCAGAGGTGAACCGCATCGCCGGGCTGCAAAATTATCCCAGTGCAATCGGTTCGGGGCCTACAGTAATGACTTTATCGCCGGCCTTCACGGCCAGAGATTGCTCCGGATTGAGAAGGACCCTTTCCTCTTTCAAGATGTCTTATTTCCGATGCATCCAAAAAATGCTTGTTTCTCCTGGAAATCCATAATAGACGAAAGCCCTCAATAATTCGAGGGGAACCCTATGGATATTCTTCAAGCGATTGTCATTTCTATTGTCGAAGGCGTCACCGAATTTTTGCCGGTTTCCTCAACCGGCCACATGATTCTGGCATCCTACATCATGAAAATCCACGACCAGGCGTTTGTGAAAACGTTTGAAATCGCCATTCAAATCGGGGCGATTCTCGCGATTGTCATGCTCTACTACAAACGCTTCATTCAGGGGATTGCGATCTACATCAAGCTGTTTATCGCCTTTGTTCCCACGGCGATTGTGGGGTTTCTGGCGTATAAAACGATCAAGACGTATCTGTTCAACCCGCTGGGCGTCTCGCTGGCGCTGATTATCGGCGGCGTCATTTTGATTGTGATCGACAAGTGGGTGGTGACCCGCGAAAGCCGCTATGCCGAGCTCGAAGACATCTCTTACAAAAACGCTTTCCTGATCGGACTGGCGCAGTGCGTCTCGATGATTCCCGGCGTGTCGCGCGCCGCGGCAACCATCATCGGCGGCGTTGGAAACGGGCTCAACAAAAAACAGGCCACTGAGTTTTCCTTTCTGCTGGCCGTTCCCACCATGTGCGCGGCGACGGGCTACGATTTGCTCAAGACCGACGCTACTTTTTCTTCGCACGAATTTATGCTGCTGGCCATCGGTTTTGCCGGCGCCTTCATTTCCGCCTGGCTGGCGGTAAAGGTTTTTATCCGCTTTGTGGAAAACCACGGATTCAAGGCCTTCGGCTACTATCGCATCGTTATCGGGATTGTCTTTATTCTGTACATGGTTTTAAGCGGATCGGCTGCGCTTTTGGAGCGTTTATAAAGATGAACTGCGGCGCAGGGGCATGACTTGCAAAACAATATTGGCAGTACAAAAGCCATAAGAAAAAAAATAAATATGGGAGCTACAAATGACATTGATTGAACTGGAAAAAGCCGGCAAGACGGCGCTCGTGAAAATGACCAATCATCAAAACAAGATGGATCTTAACTTTGCCGAGGAAATGCTGAGGATCTTCGATGAGGTTCTGGCGGATCCGTCCTTGAAATCGCTGGTTCTTACGTCCAGTGACGCTAAATATTTTTCCATGGGGGTTCATGTGGACTGGCTGAACGGGCGGCTCCGCGAAAACGATACGGCGTCCGCGAAAAAATTTCTCTTCGGGATGCAGGAGGTCTTTAAGAAAATACTCCTGATGCCGATTCCGGTGATCGCCGCCATCAATGGCCATGCCTTCGGCAACGGTTCCATCATCTGTTGCGCCTGTGATTTTCGCTTTATGCGGTCAGACAGGGGCTACTTCGGTTTTCCGGAGGTCGACATCAACATTCCGTTTCTTCCGTCCATGCTGCTGTGGCTTCGCAGAGCCATTCCGCACCCGCTGTTTAACAACATGGCGCTGACCGGCAGGCAGGTCAACGCATCCGAGCTTGCCGAGCACGGCGTGATTGAAAAGGCATGCAAAGACAGCCAGGATCTGATGGAAGAAGCGCTGCGTTTCGCCGGTACGTTTGACAAGGGAAGACATATATTCGGCGAACTCAAAAGAAGGATGAATCAGCACATTATCGATGTCATGGAAACCGAAGACAGACCGTTGCTCGATTCGCTCACGCTGTTTGTAAAGGAGTAGCGGATAGACGGGGACGCTGTTAACTTATTAACTTCAGGCCAGTTTGAACGCGTTATCTTCGGCAATCTGCTTGCCGCGGACAACGGATTTACTGATTGCCGGAAGGGATATTCCCAGCCTCCGGCTTAAACTGGACATGGAAACACCCAGTTCCCGAACCGCCCAATAGCATAAAAGACTCCGGGCGTTCACGATGTGCCGCTGTTTGCCAGCCGCCCAAACATCTTCAACCGCAAGCCCCATTAACCGGGACACACGGGTGGCGATTTTATCCACGTCCATCCCTTTGGACTTCAGCTTTTGACTCTTTGTCAGGCTCTCTTTGGTCTTGTCCAAAACTGCGATTACAAAATCACTGCTGCCCAGTATCCGTTCATCACTTCGCTGGTATTGCCCTTCCTCTCTCTTTTGCTTCAAACCTTCCCATCCACCCGCGCTCCGGATCAAACCGCCGCCTGTGAGATCATTTCTTCGCCCCTGCTCAATCCCCTGTTCCACAAACTGATTATACGTCCGGCGGGCTAAAGCCGGTTTGCTGCCAAAAAGCCTGAGGATTTCATCTGTTTCCTGCCAGGATTTTCTAAATCCACCCATCACGGTTCCGTGACCCGAATAGGGATAGGTGTCCAATTCTTGGATGCTCTTAACCAATCCAGCCCGCAGCGGATTGAGATGAATATAGCGCACAAGTTCCAGAAGGTAGGAATCTTCCTGGCAGAGAATGGATTTAAAACGGTTCTGAAACAGATGGCCGTGGCGGCGTCGGCTGCGGATAAACCAGATGGCATATCCCGTCAACAGGCGTCTCATAACAGTCGAAACAGGAACATCCCCGGTGCGCAGAAGCAGATGAAAGTGATTGGGCATCAAGGACCAGGCAAAGCAGGGGGTACCGGTATTCAGAAGAATCTCACCCATCCGGTGAAGAAAGTTATCCCGATCGGCATCCCTGTCGAATATCTTCCTGCGCTCGATCCCGCGAACCATAATATGGTGTACGGCACCGACGGCATCTATGCGTGATCCTCTAGGCATGGGCGTCCATAACCTGATTTACTGCCCCCGTCAAGGAATAAGTTAATAAGTTAACAGCGTCCCGCTGTTCTCGGCCGTCTGCTCGTCAGATGCAGGGCAGACGTACATTTAAAAGAAAGAGGAAATTTTATTTCACCGATTTTGTTGCTCTTTTAAAAAGATAATTTTTCTCTTGACGGGAACATTATAGGATGTCCCTCTGTTCTAAGGATGTCCCCATTGGTCCCACGTCTATGAGTTTCTCCTCTGGTTTTCTTTTATTGACTCCACTTTCGTGAAAATGTTATAAAATTAGTGAAATTATAGTTAACCGTAAGCAGGAGGCAATAAAAATGGAGCAGACAGGTATTCTAAACCGGATTACGATCCATCCGGATGTTATGGTCGGAAAACCTACAATCAGAGGGTTGCGCATCACGGTCGAACAGATACTCAAAGCTTTGGCCAATGATGTCAAAACCGATCAATTACTCGATGATTACCCGGAATTGGAAAAAGATGATATCCGTGCCGCTCTTCTTTATGCATCACAGCTGGTGGATGAAGAAAGAGTTTACGCTGTTAACGCAAACTGATCATTGTCCAGGTGATGAATGAAATTCCTTGTTGATGTTGGGGTTGGCAAGAAAGTTGAAAACTTTTTGAAAGTTAACGGATACGATGTCCTTTCTGTCAGGGAAATCGATGCGTGTGCCAGAGATTTGCAAATACTGAAATGGGCCTTTGATGATCAGCGAATGATTATTACGATGGATAAGGACTTTGGGGAACTTGTTTTCAATTCCAGCAAACAGCATGCCGGAGTTCTTATTTTGCGCTTTGAAGATGCTGATGGTGATGCAAAAGTCGAAGTGATTAAAAATATTCTTTCCAATTATTCAGATAGATTGAAGTCAAGTTTCTGCGTTTATCAAGACGGTAAGCTCAGGATTAGAGACTAAAGCACTGGTTTCTCATTTCCAGATCAATAATTTTGATAGCAACTTTGTTGCTTGTTCGCAAACTGGCGCTTGGAAACAAGCGAAAACAAAAAGCGGTTGAAGAATAATCTCCAACCGCCGGAATGCCAGGACTGGCAATGGTTTGATGGCAATTTACAAGACGGAAGTTAATAAGTTAACAGCGTCCCTCTATCCCCCCCCTGATTGTTCAATGGAACCGGCATTCCGTATTTACCGGCGTAACTTAACAATTGAAGAGAAAGAAAATGGAACCATCTCAATTTTCCTTTTATCTCCGCGTTTCGAATGTCAAAGAACTCAATATAAGCAGAGCCATTCATAAATATTATTTTGTTGCCGGCGATTCTTCAACGTTATCAACCCCTCCCCTTGATTGCCTCTCTTACTTTGTACGCTAGGTCATTCATGCTGAATGGCTTCTGGATAAAATGGACACCCTCATCAAGGACGCCGCGGTGTGCTATCACATTTGCAGAGTATCCGGACATGAAAAGAATCTTGGTATCGGAACTGAGTGCTGCAATCCGGTCGCCCAGTTCTTTGCCGTTCATCTGCGGCAGGACCACATCAGTCACCACCAGGTCCGCCCGGATTGTTTTTCGGCTATAAAACGAGAGGGCATCCTGGGGATTACCGAATGCCATCACGGTATAGCCGATGGTTTCCAGCATGCTCGTTATCATGGCGCGCACCATTTCGTCATCTTCTACCAGCAGGATCATTCCCGTCTCCTGCTCCGGGGCTGTTTCCTCTTTCTGCTCTTCTGTTATCGAGTCTTCCACATTTCGGGGAATGTATATCCGAAAAGCCGTGCCTTCCTCCGGTTTACTGATGACATCGATGTAACCTTCATTCTGACAGACGATTCCATACACCGTGGCTAGCCCGAGGCCAGTGCCTTTGCCTTTTTCTTTCGTAGTGAAAAAAGGCTCGAAAAGGTGACTCATGATTTCTTGATCCATGCCCATGCCGTTGTCCGTCACTTTCAATAAGACGTAATATCCGGGGAGAGCTTCAAGGGGCAGGTGGCATTCACTTTCGAGTAGACGGATGTTTTCCGTTTCTACGGACAGAATGCCGCCGTTCGGCATGGCGTCGCGTGCATTGACCGCCAGATTGATCAGAAGATGTTCGATCTGAGACGGATCAACCTTGATTTTCCAAAGGTTGTCTCCCGGTTTAAAACGCAAATCAATATCTTCTCCAATCAGTCTCAAAAGCGTTTTCTGCGTGCCGGCAATCAAACTGTTGAGGTCAAGCGGCCTGGGCATAATGATTTCTTTTCTGGAAAATGCAAGAAGTTGGCGGGTGATGTCACGCGAACGGCTGGCGGCTTTCTCAATCTCTATGATGTCGGATAGAAAAGGATCGTTTGGGAGCATGCGCGATTTCATCATTTCAGCATATCCCAGGATGACGGTGAGCATATTGTTGAAATCGTGCGCAACACCGCCGGCAAGCCTGCCAACAGACTCCATCTTCTGTGCCTGAAGGAGCTGCTCTCTGATTTTGGTTTTCTCCTCTTCAGCTTTTCTACGCTCGGTAATATCACGAACGAGGGTGCGAAAACCAATCGGCTTGCCGGCATAATTGTTCATGAGAGCGGCGTTCATCTGGCATGTCCGGGATGTTCCGTCTTTGCGAATGATATCATAGTCCACCAGAAAAGCAGGTTCGCCGGTTCTGTAGATACGACTGAAAACTTCTTTCATGCATTTAGCTGTTTCATTCGTATGGTATTTGCGGTAATCCATTCCCATCAACTCATCGTGTTCGTACCCGAGTAACTTTATGACCGCATTATTGAAGAAAGTGATGGCGCCTTTTAAATCATATTCCGCATAAGCTTCATCCATTGTTTCAAGGATGCTCAAATAAATTTCCTTGTCCTTCCAGGCAGACTCCTTTGTCCGCTGGCACTCTGTGATGTCGAGGATAATGCTATCCCATATGATATCGCCGTTCTGCTGCTTTGTGGGATAGGAGATGCATTCGCACCATCTCTCAGCGTTCTTTCGCATATAACGGAATTCTTCCCGCCAGGGAAAATTGGTTTCAGCCGATTCTTTTAGAGAACGGATTAGCCGATCTCTGTCTTCGGGATGAATGAGGGTGGGCAGCACATGATTGTTCGCTATGATGTCATCCGGCTCTATCCCCAGTAAATCACGAGATGATTGGCTAACATAAAGAAGCAACCACTGGCCGTCCCGCAACAGCGCGCGCACGAACATTATGCCCGGAATGGCCATCAATGTATACCCGTTTTCCGCGCTTTTTGTGTTTCCTTGCATGATAATTATCCTCCACTTTATGATTCGAATATCCTCTCATTATCTGGTTATGACCCGGACCGTTTATCGACGGTAAATGACCTTTCGCATATCTCCGCGCACATCAGTTGTCTGGATGGTCCAGAACCTGGCGAATGGTTTGAGCCATGAGACTGGCGCTGACCGGTTTGAGAAGCAGCCGGTTGATGCCGTGAGCTTTGATTTTTTCGGTATCTTCCTTGTCCTGAAAGCCCGAACAGAGTATGACGGGAATATCGGGCCGGAGGTTTCGAATCTCACGAACCACATCGTAGCCCGTTAAAAGCGGCATGGTCTTGTCCGTGATGATCAGATCGAACGCTTTGACGTCTTTACGAAAGATGTCGACCGCCGCAGCGGGATTGGTTTCTTTAACGACCTTATAACCCAGTGATCCGAGCAGTTCCTTGTTCATATCGGCGACCATCTGTTCATCGTCGATAAACAGGATGGTCTCACCTTTTCCTTGCGGAATGGCTTCTTGTGTGTTTTCAATTTCTCTTGTTTGAACGTCCATCAGCGGCAGATAGATTGTAAAAAGGGCGCCCCTGCCCGATTCGCTGTAAACCGTAATCTCTCCGCCATATTCTTTGACAATGCCATGAACGACGGCAAGCCCCAGACCCGTTCCGTCTCCTATTTTTTTTGTTGTAAAATAGGGGTCGAAGATTTTATCGATATTTTCCCGTGAAATTCCCCGGCCGGTGTCGCGGACGGACAATTCCAGATAACGTCCGGACTTCAAAAGTTTGAGGTCGAGGTGATTGATTTCATCGATGCCGGTATCTCTTAATACGATTTCCAGAATGCCCCCGCCGTCTTTCATGGCATGCCAGGCATTGGTGCAGAGATTCATCAGCACCTGGTGCATCTGTGTGGGGTCGGCCCAGACGACGTCGGAAGTCACATCGATGGTCTGCTTGATTTCGATGGTTGTGGGCAGAGACGCCCGCATGAATTTCACCACCTCCCTGACGATCGGCGCCAGCATGACCGGTTTCTTTTCATGTTCCGTCTTGCGGCTGAACGTCAGAATCTGGCGGACCAGGTCTTTGGCCCGGCCGGCGGCTTTTAGCACCTGTTCCATGCCGGCATAAACTTTTGGCCGGTCGACGACCATGGCTTTGTTTAATTCCGTATACCCCATAATGCCGGCCAGAATATTGTTGAAGTCGTGGGCGATGCCGCCCGCCAGCGTTCCGATGGCCTCCATCTTCTGGGACTGGATCAACTGGTTTTCCAGTTTTCGTCGAATTTCTTCATCCTGTTTGCGGGAGGTGATGTCACGGAAGGTTCCTTCAACGCCGGCCCTGTCGCCTTTTTCATCAAAATAGAAGTGGCTGTTGGTTTCGACGATGACGGGGGAGCCGTCTTTTCTTTTTAAGACCACTTCATAGTTGGCAACGCTTCCCTGATCCTGAATTGCTCTGAGAAATTCAGCGCGTTTTTCGGGCTCGTAATAAAAGACATCCGCAATCGGTTTCCCGAGACATTCATCAATCGAGTCGTATCCCAGAAGATTGAGGATGCTGGGACTGGCCATGACGAGACGGCCCTTTGCATCGCTGCGGTAAATGACATCCTGGATATTTTCAATGACGCTACGGTAATTTAACTCGCTTTGCCGGAGCATTTCCTCGGCCTGCTTGCGTTCGCTGATATCGAAGTGCGCGCCGATGATTCCGCCGACGCTTCCATCTTCATTCAGAAAGACGCTTTTTCTGAAAATAACATCCCGGATATCGCCGTCTTTGTTCTGAACCTTAAATTCATAGGTCTGTGCGCCACGCTGTTCAATCAGTTCCCGATCCTTGAGATCGTACATTTCGGCCAGTTCGTGCGGCCAAAGGCTGCGGGCGGTTTTGCCCTGAAGCTCTTCGGCGCTGATCCCCATGTATTCGGAATAGGCTTCATTGCATCCCAGATAACGCAGATCGGCGTCTTTGTAAAAAACGGGAATGGGCATGGCCGATAAGAGCGCTTCCATGAACAGCAGTTGACCCTTTAATTTTTGTTCGGAGGCATGAAGGGCGTCCGCCGCTTTTCTGCGCTCGGTCACGTCGCGGCCGACCCCGAATCTCCCGACCGGTCTGCCGTCCGGATCAAACAACGTCGCCGATAGAATTTCGACGGGGGTTTCTTTCCCGGCCCTGTCGATGACGAGCACTTCATAAGGCGCAATGACTTTCCCGCCGACTCCTTTTTCAAACCGGCTTGTTTCTCTTTCCCGAAATTCGGGATGCAGAATGTCCGTGAAAGGTTTGCACTGAAGTTCATGAAAGGACAACCCCGTCAGTGCCTCCAGCCTGGGGTTGGCAAAGGTCAACCGGCCCTCTGTATCGACAATAAAGATCAGATCCCTGGTCGTTTCGACGAGGGTGCGGTATTTTGTCTCGCTTTTTTGCAGGCCCGCCATTGTCTGCCGCAGCCTTTCCGTCATCGTGTTGAAGGTGCGCGCCAGCATGCCGATCTCATCTTGTGAATTGATCGGCACAGTCTGATTGAGATTCCCCTTCATGATGACTTCCGCGGCCCGGGTTAATTGTCCGACGGGACGCATAATGGTCCACGCAAAAAAGATCCCGGACAGGCCGATGATCACCATGAGCATCAGCCCGGCAAGCCCCATAACGGCGGTCATTTTCATTCGTCCACTGCTTAAGACGGCGCGATAGCTCTGAAGTTCGTCTTCATAAACGCTTGTCCCGATAACCCAGTCCCAGGGTTCATAATAGGCAATCCGCGCGATTTTCCAGCGGGGGAAAGACTCACCCGGATTCTGCCATTTATAGCGTACGGTGGTCATCTCGCCGGGTTTCAGAGCGGTGGCTTTGCCGATGATCATTTGAATGACATAGCCGCCCTCGCTGTCCTGGTTTTCCCAGATATCTTCGCCGTCGCGTTCTCCGCTCTGGGAGATGATATAGCGGCCCCGGTCTTCGCCTTTACCCGCCAGAACGTAAACGTATCCGGTTTTTCCGACTTTTGTTTGCACAATGGCCTGGCGGATGCGCATTTCCACGGCTTTCTGCCTGACGCCGACATAAAGCATGCCGATCAGATGGCCGGCTTTATTCCGAATCGGTTCATAGGCGGTGAGATACCAGGCATTTACGACAAAGGCGCGTCCGTGATACGTATTCCCTCGCAGGATGGTTGCCACCACGGGATTGGGTTTACCATCCGGCCCGACGGCGGGGATGAACGTGCCGATGGCCCGCCTGCCTTGCGCATCCTTCACGGTGGTGGCCACACGGATCATGTCGCCTTTTTCGTTCATGCGCTGGAAGAGCGTCGCCGTTTCGCCGATCAGTCCGGTGATATCGTCAACCAGAGGGGTTTTTATGGCGGGATCGGTATTCTGTCCCAGCCATCTGCCGTTGATCGTCATCCTGGGGATTTGAATCTTTGTTTTTTTATTGGTGAATTGATTCGTCGCTGTCCAGAAAACGGTTTCTTCTGAAAAACCGATGTTGCCGGCGTCTGCCAGGATGTGCCGGGCGACTCTCAGGCTGTAGTTGAGTTGCTCCCCAACGGCCTCGTTCTCCGTCTTGACCAGATGATAGACGCCTTCGGTGATGTGATCCAGATCCGCGTCGATCAACTCATCAACTTCGTGTTGCGCAAGCCGGTTATACTGGCCGCTTTGCCACACGGCCAGCGAAACAAGGGTGACGGCCGTGATCAGTCCGATGCCGATTCCCAACAGGGCAATCTTGATATCCAAACGAAGATTTCTGAAAAAATTGATCATGGACTGCTCTTTGTATGTGTCGGTTTGTAACGGTTAATGACATTTTAAAATTGCCGGGGAGCGGATGAACAGGAATGAAATCGGCTGGACCTTCAAAAGGATGCTTAAAATATAGGGAATATGGCATTGTGTGTCAAGGGAAGTTTGGGGGAAGTTTGGGGACTGTTTTGGAAAATGCTATCGATGAAGGCGAGCACGCCCTCTTTATCAGTAACGCGGTTTCCTTATAAGAATGTTCCGGTAACGCACCCCAAATGACTGATATTCGTATCTGGTTGTTTATCCCCGGATTGTGGTATAGTTGCTTCGGTGGAAGCCGGAATGGACGGCCCAGCAGATAAGGAACGCCCGTGATCACCTTGAGCCAGAAAGATTTCAGTTTTAAACGCCAGAGTATTTTTTGTTCCGTCAGAGCGAATCAGATGACCGAAAAGGAGCAGTTTGTGCCGGCTCATGTCCTGATCCATGTGCTTTCCGGCCGGCTGTCCGTTGTGGAAACAAACTCCAGCCAGACGTTCGAGAAGGGAAGCACCATTTTTGTCCGCAGAAACACGCTGGCCAAATTCACCAAATATCCGGAGCACAGTGGCGAATCTTTCAAGACCCTGAGCATTTTTATCAGAAAAACCTTCCTTCAGGATTATTCGTCCCGGGAGAATATCAAAACCGGTCCGGCTATGGATCATGCCGGTGCGATTTGCCGCGTAAAGAAGCTCCCGCCCTCTCCACTCATGGACAACCTGTTTGATTCGCTGCGGTTGTATTTCGATTCCGGCATGAAACTGGACCGGGAGCTAAGCGAGATCAAAACCGGTGAAGCCATCCTGATTCTCAAACAACTGGATCGGCCCCTCTACGAATCCCTGTTTCATTTCACCGAATCGGGCAAAATCGATCTGGAAGATTTCATGAGTAAAAACTTTGTATTTAACGTTTCCCTGGAAACCTTTTCCAAAATGACGGGCAGAAGCCTTTCCACCTTCAAAAGGGATTTCAAAAAGGTTTTTGATGAATCCCCCAGCCGCTGGCTCAAGAAAAAACGCCTCGAACACGCCTATTATCTGATCAAGGAAAAAAACAAGATGCCTTCGGATGTTTATCTGGAAGTCGGCTTTGAAAATCTCTCTCATTTTTCGTCGTCATTCAAAGAGGTTTACGGGCAGAATCCTTCGGCGCTGAATGACCCGCACAACAAAGGAACTTTGACCTCCGCGCAGTAACGGGAACAGCCGTTTTTTTGTATAGTAGTTCAGTCAGAACCGGGTTTGCCGGGTGGACGGGATATTGCCGCGTCGGCAATTGTCGGAAAGCTGCTTACTTCATGGAGGTGCTTCATGTATCAATTGAAATTCGATCAAAAAGTCTGTGCAAGCTGCCGGTCTGCCGACTGCCTGCTCAAGTGCCAGTACATGACCTTTAGCGGGCACAAGGAAGCGCACGGGGAAATGATGAAAGTCATGAAAGGCAAGGATTCCCGCGTCCTTTCCGAATGCGCCACCTGCTACGCCTGTGAGGAGTATTGCACGCGGGGCAATCATCCCTTCTATCTCATCTCGGAGAAGCGCGAAGAAAAAGGCATGTTCACCGCGCCCCGGCCCATCACCAACCAGTGGATCAACATGACCGCGATGCAGGGTAAATCCCTGGTTGGCGATGTGAAAGACAAGGCGCTGTCCTGCTGTTTTATTCCCGACCTGGGGCCGCTGGGTACGGGGGAGATTTTCAAGGACGTCGCTTCCGCAGGTGTGTTCGGCGCCGAATTCATGTGTCCGGCTGTCCATACGCACTTTGCCCGCATGTCGGTCATCAAGGAGCGGCTTCCCATCGTCATCGAAAATTACCGGAAACTGGGCGTCAAAGAAGTCATCTGTCTGCATGATGAATGCTACGGCACGCTGACATCCATTGCTTCCGCCTACGGGATGGAGGTGCCCTTTAAGCCGGTTTATTACCTGGATTATCTTTACGAGCGCATGAAAGAGCTCAAAGATAAAATTCAACCGCTCGGCATCACCGTCGCGTATCAGCGTTCCTGCTCCAACCGGCTCATTCCGGAAAAGCACACGCTGGTCAAAAAGATATTCAAGCTCATCGGCGTCAAGGCGCCGAAAAGAACCTATCAGGACGAAAACGCGCTTTGCTGCGCAGAAATTCTCCGCTCCGTTTCCGGCTATAAGCTGGCCGACGACGTACAGAAACGCAACATCGACGACATGCTGGACGCAGGCGCCGAATACTGTGTTTTCAACTGTCCGGCCTGCCAGTCGTCTTTATCGGAAAAAGTGTCCAAGCGGGGTTTGAAACCGGTGCATATCATCGACCTTTGCAAAATGGCCATCGGCGAAAAAGAAAGGGAGGCTGCCTCATGAGTGATATTCTGCAATCCCTGATTGACATTGTCGGCGAAAAAGGCGTGTCCAACGCGCCCGAAGAACTCTGGTTTTATTCGCGCGATCCCGGCGTGCTTGAGCCACACAAGCCCGATTACGTCGTCGCGCCCAAAACCACCGAAGAAGTGCAAAAGATCGTCCAACTGGCGGGGCGGGAGAATATTCCCGTCGTCCCGATGGGGAACGGCATGTCGCTTGCGGGGCTCGTGATTCCGCTCAAAGGCGGCATCGTTCTGGATATGAAGCGGATGAACAGAATCCTGGAAGTGAACGCCATGGCCCGCTACGTGGTTGTGGAAGGCGGGACGTCCCAGGGTGCGCTTAAAGCCTATCTGCAAAAACATCATCCGACGCTTCGGCACAGTATTCCCGACGCGCCGGCCACCACGACCATTGCCGCCAATGTGTCCCTGCACGGCCAGGGGAGGCTGACCAACCAGTACGGCTTTAACTCCGACATGGTCACGGGACTGGAAGTGGTGCTGCCCACGGGCGAGATCTGCCGGATCGGCTCTCCGTCGATCGGCCCCTACTGGATTTCCAAAGGCCCGACACTGCCCGATCTTTCAGGGTTGTTCCTGGGCTGGCTGGGCTGCACGGGCATCATCACCAAAGTCGGCTTGAAACTTTATCCCAATAAGAAAATCCGCGACGCCGAATTGTTCGTAACAGACCGCGTCGATCTGATTCCGCACATCCTCTACAAGCTGACCCATCTGGAAATGCTCGAAGACATCAACGTCTGGTTTCAGCCCAAGCCGCTGATGTTTCTGGGCAACTACCACATCACGATTTTCTTTACCGGCGATACGGAAGAAGAAATCGAGTTCAAACGAAAGATGGTCTGGGACTGCCTTCAGGAATATCTGGATTCCAAGGACGGCGGTTTCATGTCCATGCAATACATGAAGGGCGCGCTTCTGGAAATGCCCGGCCGCAACATTGCCGATTTCGCCGACGTGCCCAAGGGCGGCGGGTTTGAATACTCCGGCCCCATCGCACCCATTGAACACTTCCCGCAATATGCCGCCAAGGTGGTGGAGCTCGCCGCCAAATATAACGTTCTTTACGCCAGTACGGCCCGGCTCATTTCCGGCGGGCACTGCATGATGTACAGCATCTCTTTCGCCTTCAACCGCAACGACAAGGCGATGATGGAGCGCGTGGAGCAGGCGCTCACCGAAGCGACGGCGTTTGCCCTCGACATGGGCGGCATTCCCTGGAAACCCAATTTCAAGGAACAGAAGATGACGCTCGAAAGGATGGAACCCAACGCACGCAAGCTTCTTTTGATGATCAAGAAAAACCTCGATCCGCAGGGGATCATGAACCCCGGCAACTGGGAGGTGACGCCATGACCTACATCCGGCACATCGAACATGAAAATATCGTCCACCGCTGTTTCCGCTGCGGCTACTGCAAGTATCCGTCCGACTACAGCGACTTCAATTGTCCGTCCTACAAGGCCTTCGGCTGGGACACCTTCTCGCCGGGCGGCCGGATGTGGCTCACCCGCGCGTGGCTTTCCGGCGAAATTGAAACGTCCGTGCGTTTTGCCGAAATTATGTTTTCCTGCGTGGCCTGCGACAACTGCAAGGATCAGTGCGTCTTTCCCAAGTTCAAGGATTTCCTCCCTGACATTTTTCAGGAGACGCGCGCCGAACTGGTGGGCGAAGGACTGATACCGCCGGGCGTGCGCGACTACTTCAAGGCTGTCGCGGTGAGCGGCAACCCCTACAAGCTGCCGCAGTCCGAGCGCGGCGACTGGGCCAAAGGAACGGGACTGAAACCTTTTACCAACCAGAAATATCTTTTCTACGCGGGCTGTGTCGGCTCTTACGACGAAGTCGGACAGCGCATGGCTCAAAGCGTGGGGAAAATGCTGGTGGATGCGGGCCTGTCCGTGGGCATTCTCGGAAGCGAAGAAGGCTGCGACGGAAACGACGTGCGCGCTTTGGGCGAAATGGGGCTTTTTGCCCAGTTGGCCCAGGCCAACATCGAAACCTTCAAGGCCAAAGGCGTGAAAGAAATCATTACGCTCGATCCGCACGCGCTCAATACCTTTAAGAAAGACTATCCCGCCTTAGGCGGGCTTTTCAAAGTCCGGCACTACACCGAAGCACTGGCCGAACTGATTAAAAAGAAAAAGATCAAACTCAAAGCCTGGCCGGTGACCATCACGTATCATGACCCCTGCTATCTGGGACGGCATCAGAATATCTACAAAGCCCCGCGTGAAATTCTTGCGGCCATTCCCAAAACGGAGTTTGTCGAAATGCACCGCCACGGCCCGAACGCCTTTTGCTGCGGCGGAGGAGGCGGCAACTTCTTTACGGACATTCTGGGAACGGCCCAGGACAGTGCCAGCCGCGTGCGCGTGCGCGAAGCGTTGGATACGGGCGCTTCGATTCTGGCGGTGGCCTGCCCCAACTGCGCCAAGATGCTCTCCGATGCGGTGAAAATGGAAAACCTGGAAGACCGGTTGGAAGTGATGGGCATAGGAGAAATTCTGGAGAAGGCCCGGAAATGACTTTGATCCCCTCCCCCTCGGATGGGAGAGGGATAGGGTGAGGGTGAAAAAAGCTTACCCCCTCCCCTCAGTCCCCGCCCACCAGGGGCGGGGAAGCTTGCGAAGTGAAGTTTCTTAGAAGGGTACGAAGCGACCGAAGCAATCTCATAGGTTGAGACCTTTGAAAAATACCCTTCTCTGTCATTCCCGCGAAGGCGGGAATCCATAAGCTTTCGAAAATACTGGATTCCCGCCTTCGCGGGAATGACAAATTACTATAATTACTTCTATTAATTCGTTAATAGTTAAAACGGAAGGAACACTAATGACCAAAGAAGAAATGCTGGAAGACGTTTATAAAAAAGCAAAGGCTTACGAACTGAGAGGCGGCAATTGCTCGCAGTGTTCGCTTGCCGCCATTTTCGAAGTGCTGGGCGTGGACGATGAAAACGTTGTCCGCGCGGCCACGGGGTTCGCCGACGGCGTGGGTCTGACGGGCGACGGCCACTGCGGCGCGCTCTCCGGCGGCACGATGGCCATCAGCTACTTTTTCGGCCGCAAAAAAGAAGATCTGGCTAAAATGGGAAAACAGCTCAAGGCGCTGCTCCTGGCCAAAAAATTTCAAGAGCAGTTTGTCGCGGAATTTTCGGCGTGCCGCTGCCATGATATTCAGGTCAAGCAGTTCGGCCGTTTCTTTAACCTGTACGACATGGAAGACATGAAAGCGGCGCTGGCCGCGGGCGTACCCGAAGGCTGCTCCACGCTGGTGGGCAAAGCCGCGCGCATGGCGCTTTCCATTATTCTTGACGAACAGGCCAAAAAAGAAAAACCGGTGGAACTGCCGGTGGTGTAAAAACTGAAATACGACGCCGGATTCTCCCATACGGAATCCGGCGTTGGAGCCGGACCTCTCAAAGAAGTTCATCTTCATGAAAATTCAACTTTAAAGGCAGGTGTAAAAATGATTCGTTCGATTTCTGAAAGTCCCCTCTATCCGATTGTCAACCCGAAAAGCATCGCCTTCTTCGGCGCCTCCAACACGTTTATGCGCATGGGATCGATCATGCTGTCATCCTTGCAGGCGCTGGGTTATGAAGGAAAAATTTTCCCGATTCATCCCAAGGAAAAGGAAGTCCGCGGACTGAAAGCGTACGCCGGCATTCTGGACGTTCCGGAAATTCCCGATCTGGCGATCATCGTGCTGCCTACGGAAATCGTCTGCCGGACGCTGGATGATTGCGGGAAGAAAGGCATCCGCAGCGCCATTGTGGTTTCCGGCGGCTTCCGCGAAGCGGGCCCGGAAGGCGCCGCGCTGCAAAAAGAACTGGAAGCCATCGCCCGCCGCTGGGGCATCCGTTTTCTTGGCCCCAACTGCCTGGGCGTCGCCAATCTTCACCTCAGGCTCAACCCCACGCCGATCAAGGCGGATTGCCCGGCCGGCTTTGTCGGTCTGGCCTCGCAGAGCGGAAGTTTTATCACGCAGATGTTCAATTACCTCCACCGCCACGGCATGGGCTTCAGCGCAGCCCTGAGCGTGGGCAATGAAGCCAATATCGATATTGTGGACTGTCTGGAATACCTGGGTGCCTGCCCCAACACCAAAGTCATCACCCTGTATATCGAAGGCATCAACCGCGGGGAAAAGTTTATTGAAACGGCAAAGGCCATCACGCCGCATAAACCGATTGTCGCTCTATACGTGGGCGGATCGGAAGCGGGGAAAAGGGCCGGGCTGTCCCACACGGGATCTCTCTCGGGACCCAATGAAATTTATGACGGCATCTTTAAACAATGCGGCATTATCCGCGCCCAAACGCTCACCGAGCTTTTCGATTACGCACTGGCCCTGGGAACCTTGCCGCGGCCCAAAGGAAAAGGCGTCGTCATTCAAACCCATTCCGGCGGTCCCGGCGCCACGGCGGCGGACGCCTGCGGACGGTCGGGACTTACGTTGCCGCGCCTGTCGCGCGAAACGGCGGAAAAGCTCAAACCTCTGATTCCCAAAACCGCCAGCACGGCTAATCCGGTCGATATGACCTTCAGCAAAAATCCGTCGGAGGATTATTTCAGCATCCCGGACATTCTGCTTCAGGAGGATCAGGTGGATATGCTCCTTGCTTATTTCATATCGCCGGGTCTTTTTCTCGAACGTATGCTTGGAGAAATGGGCGTTCCGGAGGAATCGATCGCCCGCGAAGCCGACAAGCTGATCGGAACCTATGCGGATAAATTCTTCAGCCTGACTCAACGGCATCCCGATAAGCCGATTGTCGGGTTCACCTACCGCAGTCTTCAGGAAAAAATGGTCCGATCACTCCTGGACCGCGGCATTCCCATTTATCAGGACCCGGAGCGAGCCGCGCGCTCCATGGCGGCCGTTCGGTCATACTATGAAAAACGCGAGGGAATATAAAAGGAAACAACCGGATGAAGATCGATCCATTACGGGTGAAG
Organism: Smithellaceae bacterium; assembly: GCA_963682105.1. Taxonomy (GTDB): domain Bacteria; phylum Desulfobacterota; class Syntrophia; order Syntrophales; family Smithellaceae; genus UBA8904. The sequence goes on along the minus strand of OY821638.1, from coordinate 1,707,245 downwards.
GGCGATTCAACATACCGCTTGCGGGCGGAAAGGGAGGAATGAATCATGAATGATCGGAACAGGGACGCTCTGCTCGATGCGCTGGAAAAAAAGGCCGGCGATTATGAAGAGTTGTTCGCCAGTTGCTCGCAGGGCACATTGCTGGCGTTGCAGGAGCATTTTCATCTCGGCAATGCCGAGGTATTAAAAGCGGCCACGGCGATGCCGGGTATGGCGCTGCGCGGAGACACTTGCGGCGCCGTCGTTGCCGGCATCATGGCGCTGGGGCTGGCCTTCGGCAGAGAGAAACCCGGCGATGTGGCCGCGGTCCGGCGGACTACGGAAGCCGCGCGCAAGCTGTGCCGGCGATTTGAAGCGGAGTTCGGGGGATGCAATTGCCGCGACGTGCAGCATGGCATTTTCGGGCGCAGCTTCAATCTGACCGATCCTCAGGAGGGAATGGAATTCGTGAAAGCGAACGCCATAAAAAAATGCCGCCTTCCCGCCGAAAGAGCGGCCAGGATTACGGGAGAGCTGATCCTGGAAGCGACAACCATGCAATCGCTCACTGTTTTGGATCATTCCGAATAGTTTTTGGAGGAAAAATTGTATGATCAAGGTTACAGAGGAAATCAAAGAAAGTTTGAAGGCGGCAAAAGTTGCATATCTTTCAACCGCATCCAAAGACGGAACACCCAACGTCGTGCCGATCGGCGCGGTTAAGTTTCTCGATGACGAAACGCTGCTCATCTCCGATCAGTATTTCTACAAGACATTGAAAAACCTTCAGGAAAACCCGAAAATCGCGCTGGCCTGGTGGGCAGAGAAGGGCGGCTTCCAGATTAAGGCCGATATTACCATTCATACGGAAGGTGAAATATTCCGGCAGGACGTTGAATGGGTTCACGGCATCCGTCCGACGCTTCAACCGAAGTCGGCCATTGTGGCGAAGATCACCGGCGTGTATATCGTCAAAAGCGGTCCCGACGCAGGGAAGCAGATTCTCTAGATAACCGCGGGAGAAAAACTTTCAGCGGGTTTTCAGTTTCCGGAACAGGCGTTCGATGACTTAAATCAACGCCGGAGTATTATTTTATGGATATTGTACAGCAACTTAAGAAAATTGACCTGTTTCAGGGCGTTTCGTCGGAAAAATTGCAGATTCTGGCCGCGCAGTCCATCTACAAACAATACCCAGCCCAGGAAATTGTCATCGGCGAGACGGACCCCATCAAGGCGTTTTACGTGGTCCTGACCGGGCGAATGAAGCTTTATAAAAGCTCGCCGGAAGGCAAGGAACAGACCATCCAGCTTCTGGGACCGGGCGATCCCTTCGGGTTATGCACCGCCTTTGCCACCGACACTTTTCCGGCCAGCGCCATGACCATTGATGAAAGCTCCGTGGTTTTGATTCCCGGCGCACTCATGGAAACTGTGGCCATGCAGGAGCCCAAACTGCTTCTCAACATCATTCAAATATTATCGCGGCGTCTCAAGGATTCCATGGCGCTCATCGAATCGCTGGCTTTGAAGGAAATTCCGGGCAGGCTGGCTTCGTTTCTGCTGCATTCGCTTTCCCAATCGAAAGCCGGCGCCGATCAACTGGAACTGGCCATCACGCAGCGCGAGCTGGCCAAGATTCTGGGGGCTACGCCGGAGGCCCTTTCCCGCGCATTGCGCAAACTGACCGACGACGGCATTCTCCGGGCGTCGGGCCGCACCATCCGCATTCTCGACCGCGGGGCGCTTGCCGATCTGGCGGAAGGAAATGGATAGTAGATCGTGGCTCATAGCTCATAGCTCGCGGCTCGTAGCTAAAAAATGTCCCCCGCGGGCGGGGGCAGGGGGTGGATGCTTTTAGTGGATAGATACAAGGCAATGGGCTATGGGCAAGGAGCGGTGGATGATAGCTCATGGCTCATAGCTCGTAGTAAAAACAAAAAGTCCGCGCTTCGATCCCTTTATATTTCTTTGATGACTTGAAGGGCGTTCCTCTGTTTCTCTTGGAGCGGGCCGGATTCGCTCATGTTTGACATTCCACGCAATCTTGCATATACAGCGTATGAAAATTTTCAGAAACGCGCCGGCTGATAAACAAAATGGATAAGACCACAACGACTTCGCGGATCAGAACTAAAAAGATTTCAGTCTTTCTCGCGCTGGTCTGTCTGTGGGCCGTGCTTTTGTCTTCGGTTCACCATCATGAAGACGCCGACCGGCATCACGATTGCCCGATCTGCGTGTTTCTGGGGCAACCGGCCGTTGGCGCTTCGGTTGTCATACTGGCCGGCGGTTATGACGAATCCGTCGGCTGCGCCTGCCGTATCGAGTCTGTCTGTTACATTTCCAAATCATTATTCTTGAGCGGCCCGCAAAGAGCCCCTCCCGCTTAGAATCATAGTTTTCATTATCGAAGCAGTCAATTTGTTTGAATCTTTCTTAAGATGAAAGGGGATATTGCATGAAAAAAGCCATAGGGGCCTTCATGCTGCTGGGCTTTCTCGTATGCGCGAGTCAGGCCTGGAGCGATGATGTGGCCGTCAAATTACAGCAACTGGAAGACGCAATTAAAAAGCAGGAAGAAACGATCAGGGCGCAGCAGCGCATGATTGACGAACTGAAAAGTCAAATGACGAAAAACAATCAACCGGCTGCACAGAAAGCGGCCGAGCCTGAAAAAAAGATGGAGACGGCAGCCGTTCAAACGAAAGAGGCGTCGCCGCTTCCGTCAATGGGTTCCGTGATGACGAATCCCTATATCTCGGTTGTGCTCAATTCCTATGCCTACACCTCCCGGTTGTCCGACGAGGAACTGGCCGGAAGGGGAATTGCCGGGTACACGCATCTGGGATTGGAACGAAAAAACGGATTTAACCTGGAAGCCGCGGAATTGTTTATTTATGCTCCCGTGGACCCTTTCTTCAATCTCTACGTGACCGTGCCGGTTACGGAAGAGGGCGCGGAGCTGGAAGAAGCTTATTTCGTCACAACGTTTCTGCCCAAAGGCCATCAGGTTAAGGGCGGAAAGTTTAAAAGCGGCTTTGGACGGATGAACGCTTTGCATCCCCACGCGTGGGATTTTGTCGATGCGCCGCTTGCCTATCGCGCATTCACGGGAGATGAAGGCATTATAGAAAAGGGCGTGCAATACACTTATCTAACGCCTCTTCCTTTTTATCTGATGCTGGGCGTTGAAGCGCTTCAGGGTGAAAATGAGTTGCTCTTCGGATCGGATGCGGCCGCAGGCGCCCATGCCTTTTCGGCTTTTGCCAAAGCCTCTTTCGATCTGGGGGATTTCAGCACGCTCCTGATCGGCGCCTCCGCCATCACGGGCAAGACAAAAACCGAAAGCGTCGCGGCGGATTCCGTTTTATCCGGCGACAGCACGCTGGCAGGCCTGGAACTCACCTGGAAGTGGCGTCCCTCGAAGGATCTGGGGCTTAAGTTTCAAGGCGAATACCTTTACCGGACGCAGTTCGGCGCGCTTGAAGATACGGTGGGCTCAACAACCGTTCGTCTGGACCGTTATCAGGACGGGCTCTACGCACAGGGGGTTTTGCTGTGGAACCGTTTTGAAATCGGCGCCCGGTACGATACGCTGGGGCTGTTTAAAAACGATTACCTGATCGACGGTATCCGGCAGGACGCGGGACGAAAGCCCTGGCGAGCGTCCGGCATGGCCGGTTACAAGTTTTCCGAATTCGCTTTAATGCGCCTTCAGTATAATCACGATGAGTCGGATATTTCAGGAAAGGTCAACGACGAATTGTTCCTGCAGGCGGTATTCAGCATCGGCGCCCACGGGGCGCACGCGTTTTAGAAAGGAGCGCCGACCATGAAAAAATTACTGATCATTTTACTGGCTGTGCTGATCTGGGCGCATCCGGTTTACGCAAAAATCCAGATTGTGGCGACGCTTCCCTGGATCGGCAGCCTTGCCGAAGAGCTGGGAAGGGACCGCGTGGCGGTTCGCACGCTGGTGAAACCTCAGCAGGACCCGCACCAGATCGAAGCCCGGCCCAGCATGATCCTTACGGCCAGAAACGCGGATTTGATCGTCTATAACGGGCTGGACCTGGAAGCAGGCTACCTTCCGGTGCTCATCGAATCGTCCCGCAATCCGCGAATTGCGCCGGGCAAAGCCGGAAACCTGGATTGTTCGCAGTTTGTGAACGTGTTGGAAAAGCTCGCCTCGGCCGACCGGAGCCTGGGCGATGTGCACCCGCAGGGCAATCCGCATTACCATTTAAGCGTCCGCAATATCCTGGCGATCGCTTCAGGTATGACCGAACGGTTAATCCGTCTGGACCCGGATCAGGCCGCATTCTACCGGTCAAATCTCGCCGGTTTCCGGGCGCGCGTTCAGGAAGGACAGAAACGGTGGGCGTCCGTCAAACTCAACGGCAAGCGGTTTGTCGCGTATCACAGGTTTTTCGAGTATCTGGCCGCGGAGCGCGGATTTGAGATCGTTGCCTATGTTGAAGAGAAGCCGGGTATTCCGCCGTCGGCAGGCTATATCGGCCATCTGGTGGAGGTCATGAAAAAATCGCCGCCCGATGCAATCATCACGACCGGCTATCAGAACTCGCGGAACGTGTCGTCGTTATCCGGAAGGACCGGCATCCGGAGCCTGGTTGTTCCCCATGATGTCGGCGCCGATCCCGCGGCCCGCGACTGGGTGTCGCTGATGGATCGGGTCATTGAAACTCTCAAATAACGGAGGTGCAGGATGGAGGCGCTCAGTTTTCTGATATACCCTTTTGCCGCCTGTGTGATGCTGATTCTGATTCACGCTTATTTCGGCATGCATATTCTGGAGCGCGGATTGATCTTTGTCGATCTCTCGCTGGCGCAGTTTATCGGCATCGGCATTGCCTGCTCCATTTACTTCGGCGCGGAAGATCCCGTCAGGCAGCTTTATCTGGCGGGATTTGCCGCCCTGGGCGCCTTGATCCTGTCCTTTTCCCGACGCATAGCGCGGCACACGAATATCGAAGCCTTTATCGGCGTGCTGTATGTCTTTTCCCTGGCGACGGGCGTTCTGATTCTGGACCGTTCGCCGCACGGCACGGAAGCCTTAAAAACGCTTCTGAACGGAAACATTGTCTGGACGGGGCCCGGGGAGATTCTCTCCACTGCAATCCTTTACACGGCGGTCGGTGTTGTCCACGTCGTTTTCCGGAAAAAGTTCTGGCGCCTTTCCGCCCGCGGGGAAGGCGCCTATGGATGGGAGCTTCTCTTTTTCTTAAGCTTTGCGGCCGTGTTGATCAAGTCCATCCAGATGGCCGGCATCCTGCAGGTATTCGCCTTTCTGATTGTTCCGGCGCTGACCGGAAGAATGATGTCGGCGCGAAACTTCCCCGCCCTGGCGTGGGGCTGGACGCTGGGCGGCCTGTCGAGCATCTTCGGACTTTACGCGTCATACCGCTGGGATTTGCCGGCCGCGCCGGTCATCATCGCGTCGATGAGTATGATCTATTTTATTGTCTTGATTTTTCATGGTAAACAAGGTCATTAAAACACCGGAAGAATAAAGATAGATCAAGCCCTGTTCTTTAACTGCCAACTGTTTTCTTGAGCCGGATGCCTGACTATTTAAACGATTTGACCGACGCCCGCAACTGTTCTCCGTTTTCTCTTTTATTTACTGCGTGTACTTTAGAAACTTGCTTTTTTACCAAAGTCCATCTTTGCCCTTGCTTCTTACTCCCTCTTATTAAAGTATTTACCATCAAGCTTTTTGCTGCTATCTTTTTTTACCATCCGGGTGACCTCTGTTGTTTTGGTTTTATTCGCGTATCCCTTCAGATAACAGGTCGCCCAAATGGTTTACCTGATTCTTTCAAGATAAGGTGCAAGAATAAAACCAGGACTTTCTTTAAAGTTAATTTCATGACCAAAAAACATTATCTGCCCTATTATATATTTGCCGCCGTCGTTGTTTTCTGGCTTATCTGCCTGCCGATTTTTTACGCGGATTTTCTCAATCGTTATTTTTTCATGCCTTTTCTGGGCGTTGTTGCCGCAACGGTAGCCAATGTTACTCCCGCGGCGGCGGGCATTGTCTATTTCCCGGTCATGACACGCATCCATATCGAACCGGCGCAGGTGGTGATGTACACGCTGATGATCCAGTCTTTCGGCATGAGTCTGGGCAGCATGAAATGGTTTATTGTCGACCACACCCTTTTTCTTAAAAACGAGCTGATGGTGTCACTGAGCGGCGGAACCATCGGCATTGTGCTGGCAATTTTCTTCTTTCCCTTGAGCGATGCGCGGCTGCTGAGATTGATCTTCGATTACTTCACCTATCTGATAACGATTCTGGTATTTCTCCGGCTTATTTTTCAAAGAGCCAAAGGCGGCGTCGATTTCAAATTCAACGCACTTTCCATTTTTATTCTTTTTTCTTTTTCCATCATCGGCGGAATCATCTCCGGCTGGATCGGGTTCGGCCTGGATACCATCTTCTATTTCACCCTGACCTTTTTTTACCGGGTGAATGCGGCGGCGGCAATTGTGACCTCCATTGCGCTGATGGCCGCAGTCTCGATTATCGGAACAATATGCAACGCCTTTTTATACCCATTGCCGGTAACCATCTGGTTTTCCGCGCTGCCGGGTGTGGCCATCGGCGGGCTTTTTGTCGCAACTTTTCTCGCCGTAAAGGCGCGCTGGTGGAAAATTCTGGTGTTCTTCATCTATTTCTTCGGTGTGCAGATCTTTGTCGGGTATATCTATGAGAGGGATCAATTTACGGCGTACCTGCTCAGTCTCTTGAAAATCAATCTGATTATCGCTTATCTGGTCATCATGGATGTCATCGTGTTTAATGTATCCTACAAAGCCGCCAGAAATACAAAAACAAAATAAGTTTTGAATGTCATAAAGCCCGGAAGCGTTACGTCCGGGCTTTTCTTTTGCTATCTACCGATCATTCACGAAGATTAGGGGGACCTTCTGAACCCGGTTTTGCTCGATTATTTCCGGTTGGGAAAGATATCTACGCAGCCCGCGTTTTGACATGCGATTCGACATCCGTCCAGGTTGTGCGTTTTGCGACGCGTAAATCATAATCCGTTTGCAGGTTCAGCCAGGTTTCAGGGGCGACACCGAAATATTTACCCAAGCGCAGCGCCGTGTCGGCCGTGATGGAACGCTTGCCGTTGATGATCTCACTGATCAGTCTCTTGGCACGCGAATGATGGGAATGTTTGGGAATGATAAGGATTTTGTTTTGAACTAATTATTAAGGGTTTCGTTGAGTTACCTCGGAGAAATTTGTAATTCTTTGGGCGTTCCGTTTGTCGCCCCCCTTCCGAAAGCAAATAGAAGCTGACGGCCATCGCCAATTCGGACGCCGTCGTGCAACTGAAGGCGCTGGCGCAAGGTGTTGTGCCCCCGGGAACTTCTGCGCATTATTTTGCGTCGGAAAAACCTCTTGTGGTCGTATTGAACGAAATGCTCCGGAGGCAATACCATCATCTGGTGTTTCCGGGTCTGAATGGCGCAGCCTGCTTAAAAAAGCGGTTTATCGGCAGCGAAGCCGCTAAGGTTATCGACGTCATTGACTGCGTGATTGAGGCTTTGCGGCAACATGCCCTCTGCAGTTCCCCGAATCCGTTCATATCGCCGTGCAGAAACAATATCCTCTGAATCTTTTTGAATTCAATTTATCATCGCCATCGATGTGTTCTTTACGCAGGAATGGGGGCTTGTCTGTCCAGAAATATTCTTATATGATCGGGGTAATGATATCATCGGGAGCGGCGGCGTGAAAAAAGCGCTTATCAAAATGGATCGTGAAGTTAGCCTCTGCTGGAAGCACTACGTTCTGCAGAGCCTGCTGGCGACGCTTACCATATTCATCGTCCTTATATTTTCTGAGCATGCGGCATGCCGTCATCATCGCGTGGCTGGGCGCCACCACCTGTATTGTCTTTGCGCAGCCCGACAACATCACGGCGCAGACGCGTAACGTCATCGGGGGGCATATTGTGGGTTTGTTTTGCGGTTTTTTGTTTTCACTGATCGGGCATCCCGCGATGCTTTATGAGCTGATGATTTATTCCCTGGCTGTCGGAACGTCCATGTTTGTAATGGTGGTGACGGATACGGAACACCCGCCGGCCGCAGGCACCGCGCTGGGGGTAATGATTACGGGCATCACGCTACAGGTGCTGGTTGTTGTGGTGGTCAGCATCATCCTCTTGTGCGTCATCCACAGGGTGCTGAAACCCTACTTACGCGATTTGACGTGATAAGCTCCGTGCGGGGCGATCGCTATTGGCAGACAAAGACGCATCAACGGGAGTCTGAAAAACGCATGAAGGTTTCCATTATTATCCCCGTGCTGAATGAAAGCGAGCGCATCGGCGGCGTGCTGACCGCCCTTGAGGCCGCAGCTCAGGACGCGCCTTATGAAGTCATCGTTGTGGACGGTGATCCGGCGGGCGGAACCCTTTCGGCCGTTCCCGCGGACCGCGCCGTCACCATGACCGCGCCGAAAGGCCGCGCGCGCCAGATGAATGCGGGCGTGGCAAGATCCTCAGGCGACCTTTTGCTTTTCCTGCATGCTGACACGCGTCTGCCTTCCGCGGCGCTTCCCAAGATCATCGCCGCGATGCAAGATATCCGCCTGGCGGGCGGCGCGTTCGATCTGGGCATCGACAACCCCCACTGGATCTTCCGCGTAACCGGCTGGTGCGCGTCGCGCAAGCACCGCCTCACGCGCGTACCGTACGGCGATCAGGCCATCTTCCTGCGCCGCGAAATGTTTGAACGTCTGGGCGGCTTTCCGGAGATTCCGCTTATGGAGGATGTTGAACTTATGAAGCGCCTGAAAAGACTTGGCGGGCGCATCATCATTTTCCCCGATACCGTGGCAACCTCGGCGCGCAAATGGGAAAAAGACGGCATTCTCTTTACCATCCTGCGCAACTGGACGCTTCAGGCGCTGTATTTATTAGGCGTGCCGGCCGAAAAGCTGGTGCGCTTTTACTATCAGGAGGACCGATGAACATTCGCATCGTGTTAAGTCTGGCTTTGTGTCTGATGATACTGCCTGGTTGCACCCCCGCAGCCGCGCAGGGGTTTCGCGAAGACTTCGAAACCCTCTCCGATTGGAAACCGCTGACTTTCCCTAAGATTCCGCAGCACAGCAACTATGTTATCGCCGGCGAGGGCTCGGAGCGATTTCTTGTCTCCACAGCCGACGCTTCGGCTTCTGGCATTGTTCATGTGCGCACGTTCAATGTCTATCAAACTCCCGTTATCCGCTGGCGCTGGAAGGTTTCCAACATCTATGCCAAAGGCGATGAAAAAAAGAAATCCGGCGACGACTATCCGCTGCGCATCTATGTCGTGTTTCAATACGATCCCGACCATGCCGGCGCGCTTGAGAAAGCGCAATACGGCGCGGCCAAACTGATCTATGGCGAATATCCTCCTCATTCGAGCCTCAACTACATCTGGGCCAACAAAACCTATCCGGAGCGGATTCTGCCCAACCCCTATACAGCCAAAGCCCAGATGATTCTTCTGCAAAAAGGCCCCACCCGCGCCCGGCAGTGGGTGGAAGAAAAAGTCAACGCGCTCGACGATTACCGCAAAGCCTTCGGCTCCGACCCGCCCGCCACGGCCGCTCTGGCGATCATGAGCGACGCGGACAACACCGGCGAAAAAGCCACAGGCTTTGTCGATTACATCGAGGTATCCGCCCGTTGACAAAAGACGCGCTCATTGTTTTTTTTAAGGCTCCTGAACTCGGATGCGTGAAAACCCGGATCGCGGCGCTTCTGGGGAACGATGTCACGCTGGGGCTTTATCTGGCTTTTCTTGCGGACCTGGCCGCCCTTGCCCGGGAGGTATCGGCAAAAACCGTGGCCGCCTGTGACGGCGTTTCAGAAAAACCGCCTCAAGCCTTTGACGGAGCGTCCTGCCTCAAGCAACGCGGCGCGGACATCGGTGAGAAAATGGCCAACGCGCTTGCCGATGTCTTTGCAATGGGGTTCGACCGGGCTGTGTTGATCGGAAGCGATCTGCCCGATCTGCCCGCTAACCATATTCAACAGGCTTTTGAAAAGCTAGCCGGCGCGCAGGTGGTTTTGGGGCCCGCCACAGACGGTGGGTACTATCTGATCGGCTTCCGGAAAGAAAGCTTGTCGCGCGAGCTCTTTTCGGGCATCCACTGGGGCGGCACGTCCGTTTTGTCCGAAACGCTTGCACGTGCCGGCGCCGTCGGACTGCAGGCGGAGCTTATTGACGTATGGCCGGATATCGACACGGTGGAAGATTTAAAGCGGTTTTACCTGAGACACGCGGCTGAAGAGGACTTTCTGCACACAATGCGGTATTTAAAACAACAGGAGGTGGCCTATGGGCTACGATTATGACCTGATCATTTTAGGCGGGGGCGGGGGCGGCATCACGGGAGCGATGCTGGCGCACGGCTTAGGAAAAAAAGTTGCGCTGATCGACAAGAGACGCTTCGGCGGCGAATGCACCTGGTCGGGCTGCGTTCCCAGCAAGTCGCTTCTGCACGCGGCGCATACGGTCTGGACGGCCCGGCGCGCGGGCTTCTACACAGCCGCGGGCCGGACGGATTTCAGCATATCGGGTGCGGCCGTCATGCAATCCGTCCGCGACATTGTCTCGAATATTTATGAAGACGAAAAGCCGGAGGTCTTTGAAAAACTGGGCATCACCGCGCTGGAAAACGCCTCCGTCCGGTTTATCGACGCGCACACCGTGGAAGCCTCCGGAAAGAAAATGAGCGCGAAGAAATTTCTGATCGCCACCGGTTCGTCGCCGCTTGTCCCGCCGATTCCGGGGCTTGACGCCGCGCCTTACTACACCAATGAAAACATCTTTTCGCTGGAAGCGCTTCCGGCGTCACTGATCATCCTGGGCGGCGGCCCCATCGGCATAGAGCTTTCGCAGGCCATGAACCGTCTGGGTGTGGCTGTCACCGTCATCGAGATGGCCCCGGCGATTTTGATCCGTGAAGAGGCCGAACTCTCCGCAAGGCTTTCCGCCATTTTAACGCGAGAGGGCGTGCGGCTGATGACCGGCGCCAAAGTGGTCCGTGTGGAAAATCCCGGCCGCCCGGCGGTGGTCTATGAAAAAGACGGGGCACAAGGGAGGACCGAAGCCGACGCGCTTCTGGTCGCGGCGGGCCGTAAGCCCAACGTCGAGGGACTGGCGCTCGATCAAATCGGCGTTGCCGCCGACCGGCGCGGCATTGCCGTCAACGGCTATCTCCAGACCAGCCTGTCCCACATCTTCGCGGCAGGCGATGTGGTAGGGCCTTATCAGTTCAGCCATACTGCCAACTATCAGGCCATTGTCGGCGTTTCCAACGCGTTTTTGCCGTTTAAAAAGCGCGCCGACTACGACGCAGTCCCCTGGTGCACCTTCACCGATCCGGAACTGGCCCGAAGCGGCTTGACGGAAGCCGAAGCCAGGGAAAAATATGGTTCACAAATCCGGGTGTACCGCGCCGAATACGCAAAGCTTGACCGTGCCCGCACGGAGCTCGCCACCGAGGGCCTGGCCAAATTCGTCTGCGACACCCGCGGAAAACTCTTGGGTATACACATTCTGGGAGAACGCGCGGGAGAAGTCCTGCATGAAGCACACGCCGCGCGGACGCTGGGCATTCCGCTGCACCAACTCAACGATGTGATCCACACGTATCCCACCTATTCGGAGCTCACCCGCCAGGCGGCGCGCGCGGCCTACATCGACCGCATTGCGTCCAACCCGGTGGTGCGTCTGGTCAAGTGGTTCAGGAGGGCCAAATGAAACCGGCTTATAAAAAAATCCTCATCGCACTTTGCATCGCTACGGCCCTTGTGGCCATCCGGGTTTTCGGATGGGATCAACTGCTGAGTCTGGAAACGTTTCGCCAGTATCGCGATCAACTGCTGGCGTTCACGGACCGCCACTATGCTCCCACTGTGGCCACTTTCGTTTTGATCTATATCGCAGCCGTGGCGCTTTCCATCCCCGGCGCGACCGTTCTGACGCTTACCGCCGGATTTCTCTTCGGCTTTATCGGCGTGATCTACGTCAACATCGGCGCGACGGCCGGCGCTTGCCTGGCCTTTCTGGCCGCGCGCTACCTGCTGGGCGACTGGATTCAAAAACGCTACGGCGAAAAGCTCGCGTCGTTTAACAAGGAGATCGCCGACAACGGCTACAGCTATCTGTTGACACTGCGCTTCATTCCGCTGTTTCCTTTTTTCCTCATCAACATCTTTGCGGGATTGATGCGCGTGCCGCTTTCCACGTTTGCCTGGACAACGATAGTCGGCATTCTGCCCGGCTCCTTCGTCTATATCTACACGGGACGGCAACTGGGCATCATCGACAAGCCGGGCGATATTTTCTCCTGGCAGCTTCTTCTGGCCTTCGGACTGTTGGGGCTTCTGATGTTAAGCCCGGTGATCGCCAAAAAGATATTGAAGAAGGAAGCAAGTCAAGAGAATATGTTGCATTGAAAATTGACATATTCAAAGTCGTCATACCGGCGAAAGCCGGTATCCGTCTAACAAACACATCATGGAGGTCATTATGAAAAAAATATTTCTGTCACTTTCGGCGTTATGCCTGATCCACGGCCTGTCGTTTGCACAGGAAGGCGGCGCTGCGTCCGGCGGGAGCTTTGCGCTGAAAGCCTGCCCGTCAAGCCCCAACTGCGTCTCATCGCAGGCGGCCGACCCCAAACAGGCCGTCGCCCCGATTGCCTATACCGAAAGCCGCGCCGAAGCCCTGGCGCGCCTGAAGAAAGTATTAGAGGGGATGAAGCGGACGAAAATCGTCTCGGAGAAAGACGATTATCTGCATGCCGAAGCCAGATCGCTCATCTTCCGTTTTGTGGATGACGTTGAGTTTTATCTGCCGGAAGATCAGAAGGTGATTCATGTGCGCTCCGCCTCGCGCGTGGGCTACTCCGATATGGGCGTGAACCGCAAACGCGTGGAAGAAATCCGCAGGAGATTTGACCGGCAATAGAGAGCATTTTTATGAAGAGACTGATTCTGGCAGGCGCGGGGCACGCGCATCTGATCACGATCCGCAACCTTCCGGCATTCACCCGCGCGGGCGTTTCCGTGACGGTGGTGAGCCCCGGAGATTTTCATTATTATTCCGGCATGGGGCCGGGACTGCTTGCCGGCATCTACCGTCCCGAAGAAACCCGCTTTAACGTCCGAAAAATGACCGAAATGCGCGGCGGCGCGTTTCTTCAGGGAACCGTCGAGCGCATCGACGCGCCCAACCGCCGCGTGATCCTTTCAGACGGGCGGGCGCTCGCATATGATCTGTTGTCGTGCAATCTGGGAAGCGACGTGATCGGCCTTCCGGGGGGATCGCCTCATCTGATTCCCGTCAAGCCCATCGAAAACCTGCATCGCACCGGAGCGGACATTCGCAGCCGCTTGAAAGAAGGCCCCCTGCGCGTCGCCGTCATCGGCGGAGGCCCGGCCGGCATGGAACTGGCGGGCAACCTGCTTGCTATGGGAAAAGCCGCCGCGCAACCGCTTGCTGTCACGCTGGTGAGCCGCGACGATCTGCTTATGCGTTATCCGCCACGGGCAAGGACGCTTGCTTCGGCCTCCCTGCGGCAAAGGGGGGCAACTGTTTTGGAGAGAAAAACGGTACGGCAGGTGGAAGCATCGCAAATTGTGCTGGAAGGCGGCGAACCGGCGCCTTTTGATCTGGCCGTAAACGCCGCGGGCATCGGGCCATCAGGCGTCTTCAGGCATTCCGGCCTGCCGGTTTCCGCAGACGGCGGTCTGCGGGTGAATCAATATCTGCAATGCGTTTCCGATCCGGCCATTTTCGGCGGCGGCGATTGCATCCATTTCGACCCCCGGCCGCTGGACCGCGTGGGGGTTTACGCCGTGCGTCAGGGTCCGGCGCTTTACCGTAATCTGACCGCCGCGCTTGGCTGTAAGCCGCTGGCGGCATTTGTTCCGCAATCGCGCTATCTGTCGATTTTGAACATGGGCGACGGGCGCGGCATTCTTGTCTGGCGCTCCCTGATTCTGTCTGGGCGTTTTGTCTTTTGGCTTAAGGATTACATCGACCGCGCTTTCATGCGGCGGTTTCAGAAAAAGTAGCGTTATGCCGGAACGACGTGGTGGCAGGGGCAACACGTGGATTGATCGCTTGAAGAAGATACCCTTTCATGCTCAAAGAATGAACCTGCCTCTGTTTGACAAATACTTCCGTGATACCTTGATTTAAGGTCTGTAAAAGCAAAAGGGATCTTTGTGCTGAAAGATATTCAGCCCGTGGCTGTAAGTGCTGGCCAGACAGCCGCCACAGACCAGATTCATCTTGCAGGAGCGGCACGCTTCACTGCCGTTGCGGTATCGTTCGGCGGCCTCCGAATCGTAAACTTCCGTGATGGTCTGAGTCTTCAGGTTTCCGATCAGTGAAGGGAATTTCCGGCAGGCATGGACTTCGCCGTCAGGCAGGACGGACAGAAAATTAAACGCGGCGCCGCATCCGAAACCGGTGCAGCCGCCGAATGGCGCCATCCCCTGCTGCTGCATCGCGATATTCAAAAGGTTGTCTTTATAACCTAAAACCGTCAGGCGTTTGGCTGCTTCCAGATATTGATTCAGAAATGAAATGTATGATGCTTTTTGTGGGAGCGCAAGCGCGGCACCCTCGCCCACCGGTGTCAGGCGATTGAAAAAAAAAGCATTGGTTTTCCCCTGCAGGAATTCCCCCAGCTTAATCACCTGATCCAGGTTATCTTTGGCCAGAGTCAGCATCACCATCGAATAGATGTTCATCTGGCAAAGCAGCGCGAGAAACCGAATTGTCCTTTCGAAATGACCCTCTCCGCGGATGTAGTCATTATGTTCCGGCAAGCCTTCCAGGCTGACCTGGAAAAAATTAAGCGGCTGAATGGCCTGTAAATGTTTGATTTGCTCTTCTGCACAAGGGTTCCCCAGCACATTCAGCGTAAAACCATGATCGGCGGCGGCCTGATACATGGCCGGAAAATCCGGGTGCAAAAGAGGATTGCCTCCGGTAAAGGAGACCTGCCCGCTGACGTTGCGCGCCCGGCAGAAATGGTCCATCTCATCGAGAATTCTCAGGGCCTCCGGAAGCGTCAGCGCCTTGCGATCGCTGCGGTCATAGCAATGCCGGCAGTGAAGATCGCAGGCCTGCGTGATGTGCAACTGCAAGGTAAACGACGGTGAAACCCGAAACGACTCATCCGAATAGGGGAATGCTTCTTCGACTTTGCGATTTCGGCGGAGACGGGACGATGGAAGAAAGATGATGCCTTTTTCAGCCGCGCGCTCAACCGCCGCCCGGACGGCGACAAGCGGGATGGCTCCGATTTTGGCGACGTCACCGGCGTCAATGTTTTCAAACGCCATTTTGAGAACCAGCAGGTCCTCTGATGTGGCCGTCTCCACGCATGCCTTCCTCGTCTGGGGATGTTTCCAAATCAGAACGAGCTCCTGGCCGGGATGCGGAACAGTCGCATTTAAGGTTTTTGCAAAAGTGGTCAAATTGACCCAGGCTAGCTCCAGAACAATAAGTGAAGGGTTTAACACCATCTGCCGGGCAGAGACCTGCATCTCGATGTCCTGGCTTTCTACTTTCCAAATGTGCCATTCGAGGCGGGCAAGCTCTGCCAGAAACAAGGGGCCTTGCGTTTTCCAGACGTATTGTTGAATGCGATCCACAAATACTTGAAGGGATTCAAAACGATCACCATCGGATACGATCCCGCGCCATGCGTCGGGATCGATCAGCGACCGGCAACCGGCAAAGCTGTTTTCAAGATCGATCATGATCTGTCCCCTGGAACCATTCTTGAAAGGCAAAGGGTGAATCCGGTTTCATTTATTTGTTGCTTTGATATTGACGCTTCCGCGTATGACCGGGATTTCAATTCTTAAGCCATGATATTTCAGTTTTACCGGCTACGCGCTTCGGCTTCGTCGATAGTGCAGCCTGCACTATTTCTTTCCGCTTCAGCTACTGGCCGGTTGTGTTTTCTGGGGGTCTTGGGTGCTACCTGCACCCGCTGGTTTGCCTGATCAACTGCTTGTTTCCTTCTTTGCACAACCACTCATCAAGGCGGCGCCTGATATGAGTGTTGTTATGCAAAGACCCGCGAGGAGCTTTTTCAAGGTGTCCTTGTCCATGCATTCCTCCGTTTAAAGAAATTCATCCTTTGCCTGAAGCGCATTGTAAGTGTGATGAAAGATCAAGTCAAGATATTATAATTTCTTAAAGTTATAATGCTGTTTCTATTATAATATTTAGTAATACTCAATGATTGCAAGGACTTTGTCGTACCGTATCTCTGTCATGCATATCCGAATGATCACGAATCACAGGATCAAATGGCCAAACGGGACACCCCATAGATTCTAAGTTTGTAAAATCGATGTTCTTCAAAACATCAATTGATTATCTTTAAATCAGGTTCAAAATGATTGACATTCAAGGACTTGGGGGGGATTTTTTGCCCGATGCGTCTGGGGCCGGCCGCAGAATCTCCGCTTTTCTTTCTTTTATAAATCTTCTAGTATGGCCGCCCATAAAGGATGAAAAACCGGACCGTGCGCCCGGTGCGCAAGGGTGTCTCTTCCCAACATCGCGCCGGTCCTCAGCATCAGAATCCGAATACGGTCCGCAAAGGATGAACAACCATGAATCTGGATGATATTTTCAAAAAGCTGAACGACCGCGAGGATTTGTCCCAAAAGGAGCTTGTGTATCTGCTGGAACTGCCGCCGGACAGTGTCGGGGCTTACCGGGTGATGGCCCAGGCCAATCGTCTTTCCAAAGAGGTCTCGGGCGGGAAAGCCGAAATTCATGCCCAGTTTGCGGTCAATCTTTCGACCTGCCCCTGCGCGTGCCTTTTTTGCTCTTTTGCCAAAATTAACGGCGTTTTTAAAGAATCGACCGAGCTTTCTTCCGGTCAGGCGGCGGCTTACGCCCGCCGGTTCGAAGAAGACGGCGCCAATGCCGTTTTCATGATGTCCACGGCGACTTATTCCTTCGAACGGTATCTTGAAATCGCCCGCGAGGTCAGAAAAAGCCTGAAGCCCGACACCGTCCTCATTGCCAACGTGGGCGACCAGACGCTGAAAAACGCGGTACGGCTCAAAGATGCGGGATTTGCCGGCGTCTATCACGCCGTGCGGCTGCGCGAAGGGACGGATACAAATCTCTCCGTGGAAAATCGCAAACAAAGCATCCGTCACTTTATCGAGGCCGGCCTCGGAGTCGGCACCTGCGTGGAACCGGTCGGGCCGGAACACTCCAGCGAGGAGCTTGCCGAGATGATCCGGTTTACGGCGTCGTTTAATCCGGCCTTCAGCGGTGCGGCGCGAAGAATATCGATTCCCGGAACCGAAATCGCCAAACGGGGCATGATCAGCGAGCTCCGGATGGCGCAAATTGTCGCGGTGACCCGGTTGGGCATGCCTCGCACGGTGACGGGCAATTGCACGCACGAGCCCTGCACGCTGGGTGCAATCGGCGGAGCCAATCTTTTCTGGGCGGAAGTCGGCGCCAATCCCAGAGATATTGAAGCGAAAACGGAAGAGGGCCGCGGCGAAACCGTTGAGGGCTGCCGTTCGATTTTTCAGGAGAGCAACTGGGAGATCCGGCAGGGTCCTTCGAGGTTTTACACAAGCGCGGCGCGATAGAAAAACGGCCAGCATCATCGAGCCCCCCATTCGGCGATGATGCGGCGTCAGTGTGAACAGAAGGAAGCAGGATCAATTCTTTGCGCTGATTTTAACTTACAGTCCGACCTTAAGCGATTGGAGCAAGCAGCATGCCTGCTCCGGCGAGGAAGCCAAACAAAAGAATCGCTGATGGTATCAGCGATCGTACTTATACACGTGGCTTAGCAAATTGCCGTAAGCCTTGATTGCTTTGATGCCCTGCGCTGTGCCGTCGTTTGATTCGACGGGGGCGTCCATGCCGGTAACCTGCATCCGGCCCGCTTCATCGAGTTTTGCGAAGGCGGGCAGTGAGGCCTTCAGGGCAGCCCGATATTCCGCCGCCAGCGTCAGGTATTTCGGGGCATGGGTTCGGCAGTGGCGCATTTTTGCCGTTTTGATTTTCGCTGAAAGTCCGGCGACTTTGTCCTTTTGTGCGGGGGTGGTGATGATCTCCCCCATGGCGGCAAGTTCCCGTTCGAGGGGGCCTACGTCTCTGGCTCTGGCGGCTGCTGCCGCCTGATCGTGCGCCTCGATCTTTTTCATCACGGCGGCAAGGCGCGCTTTTTCCGAATCCACCTGCGCCTGCGCATCCCGGTGTGCGGCCTGCTGGTCGGCAACCGATTTCATCTGCCGGGTTGCGCGGTCGTATTGCGGATCGTTTTGCATTTTCTCCAACGCGGCGGAACTGGTCTGCTGCGCCCAGGCGGTTTTCTCTTCCTTGGTCATCGTTTTGAGCTTTTTGGAATCTTCGGGCGATACGCCGTACTGGCGCATCATTTCTTCCCGGAGCGCTTTTTTCTCTTCGCGTGTCATTTTCCCGCTTTTCCGGGATTTTTCGGGAGTCTGGGGCGTCAGGCTTTCTTCGATTTTGTCCTTATTGGCTTCCAGATGCTTTTTGGATGCCTTGTTTTTCTGGCGGAGGTCTTTTCCCATGGCGCTTTCAACATCGCTGATGGCCGCCTGAAAAGCCGATTTTTCCGAATCGGAAATTCCGCAGCATTGTTTGGGCGCCGCGGGCATGCGGTTGAGATAGTCGTTCAGCGTTGTATCGGCGCGGGCCGTAGCTGCGGTCAACAGCAGCACCAGCAGTGAAAAA
The DNA here is from genome assembly GCA_963682105.1 of Smithellaceae bacterium. Taxonomy (GTDB): domain Bacteria; phylum Desulfobacterota; class Syntrophia; order Syntrophales; family Smithellaceae; genus UBA8904. The sequence continues at coordinate 1,688,450 of OY821638.1, read as the reverse complement.
GTCATGATCTTCATGGTTGCATTTTTCCCCTGTAAAATAATTTAAGCGGGGAAAAGCATACAATGTCCTGAAAAGGATGCAAGCGTAAATTGGTGGATGGGGGATCGAAGCTTGTAGCTCATGGCTCATAGCTCGTAGCCGAAAAAATGTCCCCCGCTCGCGTGACCTTCAGGTTAGGCGGGGGCAGGGGGTGGATGCTTTTAGTGGATGGTGGATGAGGCTTTGAGATGAATTTTGTAAAAAATCTTTCCTTTTGTTGATCCAGATCAATGACGCTTTGCAAAATCGGGTGTAGTTTCACAATCAAAAGCTGGAATCCGTGAGGGTAGCTGAAAAGAAGAGAATAAATTAAAAATAATATGAGGAGGAAAATATCATGAGTACGCAGGAATTCGTCAAACACGCAAATGACGCCGATTTTGAAGCAGAAGTATTGAAAGGAGGTAAAGTGACCCTGGTGGATTTCTGGGCGCCCTGGTGCGGGCCCTGCCGGGCGCTTGGTCCGGTTTTGGAGGAGGTCGCGGCTGAATTTCACCAGAAAGTGAATGTGGTCAAGGTGAATGTGGATGAAAACCCGAAGACATCCGCTCAGTACGGCGTCCGCAGCATTCCCACGCTGTTGATGATCAAGGACGGGCAGGTCAAGGATACCGTGATCGGCTTGGTCTCGAAGCAGCAACTGGCGGATGTGATTGAACGAAGTCTGAATGAACAGGGTTGAGGGAGGCAGAAAATGAGTGACATTCTGATTTTTATCATTATAATCGCCTTGTGGTTCTTTCTTCAGAGATGGCTTTTGCCCCGGATGGGAATTTCCACGTGAATGAAACCAGCCTGTCCGGTCGAGGATAGAAAGAAAGACAAAGAATCGTCAAACTCTAACACGAAGTAGCGGAAGTCCTCCGGTTATCGCTGACTTTAAGTTGCCATAACCGGAGGTCACCGAAGTAAACTTAAGCTTCTGCGGAGCACTGCCGCGGACCAATACATCAACAATTTTATTGTTCATTTGACTGAAAGGAGCGCCTTATGCAAAAAAATATGGGGACTATTGACAGAGTTATCCGAATTGTACTGGCCGTCGTTGTCGCTATTCTTATCCTGACCGGCGCCGTTTCCGGCGTTCTGGCCATTGTGCTGGGCGTCATTGCCGTTATATTTGTTGGAACAAGCCTGATCGGCTTCTGCCCTGCATATCTCCCGTTCAAAATTTCGACCATCGGGAAGAAGTGAAGGACGTCATGATCCGGTAAAGAAGAAAAAAGGAGGATAGATGGATATGATCCTGCCTGCATGCAGATTTCGACGATTCCTTTTGATGATTGCAGGAGCTGTCTTTTTCGTTTTGTATGGTTTTCCTGTGCATGCCGCGGAACAGAAGACGGATATGCGGTTGACCCTGGTGGAAGCCGTGGCGAAGGCTCTGGAAAATAATCATGAGATCAAAGCCGCGAAGAGCTCATCGGCGGCAGGTAAGCAGGACATCGGCATTGCGCGCAGTTATCTTCTGCCGAAGATTTCCATCGAGGAGCGATACCTGCGGACCAACAATCCTGGCTACGCCTTTATGTCAAGGCTCAACCAGGCCCGCATTGAAACGCCGGATTTCAATCCGGATACCTTGAACAGCCCCGATGCAATCAACGATTTTCAGTCCTCCATTACGGTCGAGCAGCCCGTCTTCGTGAAAAAGGCGCTGGTAGGTCTGGACATGTCACGGACGGAATCGATGGCGAAGGAAGAGGACGTGCGGCGCAAGGAGGAAGAAATCGCGTTTTCGGTTGTCCGGGCCTGCATCAACGTGCTGACCGCCAGAGAATATGTGCAGGTGGCACAGCTCGGCGTGGAGGATGCCGGGGAGCGCCTGCGGATTGCCAATCTCCGGTACAAAAATGACGTAGGCCAGTATGCCGATTCCCTGCGAGCATCAACGTCGCTGACAGAGGCCAAACAGAAACTCAATGTGGCCCGCAAAGGCGTCAGTTTGGCCCGGCGCGCCCTGGGGCTTTTGCTGGCCATGCCGGATTCGCCGGATGTGGCGGATGCGGTTTTCGACCTGTCGATGAAAGAATTATCACACTATACCAAAATTGCGGATACGCGGGCCGACGTGCGCGCACTGGAGCTGCGCGGAGAGAACGCCCGGAACAACATCCGCCTGGCCGAGGCCGGTTATTTCCCCTATGTCGGCGTGGGCGGAAGCTATCAGTTTAACGACCATAATGCGCCCCTCGGTTCCGAGGGCAAAAGCTGGCAGGTGATGGCGTACTTGCGCTGGGATCTGTTTGACGGAACCAAACGCGAGTATGAACGGGCAAAAGCCAGACATCAGGAAGCTCATGTCCGGGAACATCTGGCCGCCATGAAGAAAGGCGTCTCTTTCAAGATTTACGAAGCTTATCTGAATGTCGAAGAGGCCCGGCAGAATATCCAACTCGCCGAAGAAGCGCTGCAAACCGCGGAAGAGGGTGTAAGACTCCTGAAGCTGCGCTATGAAAACGGCTTGTCGTCGCTCAGTGATCTGTTGAGTACTCACACCAGCCTGGAGCAGGCGCGGGCCGGTGTTGTCGAAAGAAAGAACGCGTACAAAACGGCTTTGGCCGCGTTGAGTTATGAAAGCGGAACTCTTTTACAGGACTTGAAAATCGACAGGCAAGTCCGCTGACGGAGAAGCAATGATGAAAATATTGAGCAAGCGCGGGTTAAAAACATTTTATCTGTTCATTATCCTGGCCCTGATGGCCGGCCTTCTGGCCGCCTGCAAGGGAAAGAGTCCGGAAGAAGCGGTCAGGCGGCCGGTGGTTGACGGCGTCAAAATCATTGCCGTTGCGCCGTCGGTTGTGGATGAAGTTTATGAAACCACGGGCAACGTCCGGTCGGACCGCGAAAGCCTGGTGGCCAGCCGGGCGATGGGCGTGGTCACCTCCGTGCTTGTGCAGGAGGGAGATGCGGTGAAAGCGGGCCAACTGCTTCTGACCATCGACGACCGCGACGCCTCCCAGCGGGCGCAGGCCGCCGGCATGGCTCTGGAATCCGCAAAGCAAAATAAAATGCTCTCGGAGACCACCTGGCAGCGCTATAAAAACCTCTATGATGAAAAGGCGCTTTCCCGCCAGGAGATGGATCAGTTCGAGACGCAGAAAAAAGTGGCCCAGGCCGAATATGAACGCGCCAAAGCGATGGCCGACGAGGCCCGGACCCATCAGTCCTTCACCCGGGTCAAGGCGCCCGTTTCCGGACGGGTGACGCAAAAGCGCATCGAGGCGGGCAGCATGGCCTCTCCGGGCATGCCGCTTCTGGTCATCGAGGAAAGCGGCAGTTTCTATGTGGAGGCGGCCGTTGACGAGCGGTTGCGGGACAAAATAAAAGCCGGCATGGAGGCGGAACTTCTTGTCGACAGCGCAGGCCTTTCACAGCGCACAACCGTGCGCCAGGTTCTGACATCCATCGATCCCCTCTCCCGCACGTTTGTCTTGAAAATCAATCCCGGCAGTCTTCCTGCCCGCAGCGGTCTTTTCGTCCGCGTCAGGATTCCTGTGGGCAAAAAGGAAGCGCTGGCGGTTCCTTCCGGCGCGATCGTTCAGAAGGGGCAGTTGACGGGTGTCTATGCCGTCGATGATCGCGGGACCGTCACGTACCGCCTGATCCGCACGGGCCCAAGCTATGCCGGTCATACGGAGGTCCTGTCGGGCCTTGTGGCAGGCGACCGGGTGATTACCGAAGGCGTCGAACGGGCGCAAGACGGCGGGATGATCACGGGAGGGAACACCAAATGACGGGCATCGGGATTTCCGGAAAAATCGCCAAAGCCTTTATCCGCTCGAAGCTCACGCCGCTTCTGGTGGTCGCCGCGCTGCTCATGGGCATTTTCGCCGTCTTTGTCACGCCGCGCGAAGAAGAGCCCCAGATCGTCGTGCCTATGGTGGATGTGTTTGTGAGCTATCCCGGCGCCACGCCCAAGGAAGTCGAAGAGCGGGTCACCATCCCGATGGAAAAGCTGCTCTGGGAGATCAAGGGCGTGGAATATGTCTATTCCATCGTCAAACCGGGTTTCAATATGACGATCGTCCGCTTTTATGTCGGCGAGAACATGGAAGACTCGCTGGTCAAGCTCTACAACAAGCTGATGTCCAACTACGATCTCATTCCGCCGGGCGTGTCCCAACCTCTGGTCAAGCCCAAATCCATTGACGATGTTCCCGTGCTGGCGTTGACGCTCTGGAGCAACTCGCCTCGGTACACCGGTTACGAATTGCGCCGCATTGCCCTGGAGCTTTGCGGGGAATTGAAGAAGGACGCCAACGTTTCGGAATTTTCCGTCATCGGCGGCCAGAAGCGCCAGATGCGACTCACGCTGGACCCGCAACGCCTGCGCGCCTACAACCTGTCGGCATTGCAAATTCTGCAAAGCCTGGCCCAGGCCAATGTGATCATCCCGTCCGGGTCTTTCCCTTCCGGCAACCGGGAGACGATTGTCGAGACGGGCAGCTTTTTGAAGAACGCCAAAGAAGTGGGCGATCTGGTGGTCCATGTCTTTAACGGCCGTCCCGTGTATCTGCGGGATGTGGCGGCCATCGCCGACGGCCCCGCAGAGGCGGCCAATTACGTGTTCATGGGGCTGGGTCCCGCCGCCGCTAAAAAAGGATTGAAAGGCAATGCCGCTTCGCAGGCGGAAGCCGTCACGATTGCCCTGGCCAAGCAAAAAGGCGCCAACGCCAGCATGGTGGCCGACGAGGCGCTCAAAAAAATAGAGGCCCTGAAAGGGGCGCTGATTCCTTCGGATGTGCAGGTGACCGTCACGCGCAACTACGGCGAGACGGCGAAGGATAAATCCGACGAACTCCTGGAGCACATGCTGATTGCCACGATTTCCGTGATCGTCCTCATTGCCATATTTCTGGGCTGGCGCGAATCGCTTGTGGTGGCGGTGGCCGTGCCGGTGACGCTGGCGCTGACGCTGCTTATCAATTATTTTTACGGCTACACCCTCAACCGCGTGACGCTGTTTGCCCTGATCTTTTCCATCGGCATTCTGGTGGACGACGCGATTGTCGTCGTCGAAAACATCAACCGGCATTTCCGGATGCGCAAGATCGAGCCGCTCACCGCCGTGCGGGCCGTGGACGAAGTCGGCAATCCCACGATTCTGGCGACCTTCACCGTGATCGCGGCTCTTCTGCCCATGGCGTTCGTTTCCGGTTTGATGGGGCCTTACATGCGGCCCATTCCGGTCGGCGCCTCGGCGGCCATGCTTTTTTCCCTGCTGGTGGCCTTTATCGTCAGTCCCTGGCTGTCCTACATTGTTTTGAAAAATGTCCGCCGCAAGGGGGCGGGGGAGCACGAGGAGGGACAAACGAACGGGCTTTACGGAAAGATTCTGGGGCCCTTGATCGATGCGCCCAAAAAACGGCTGATTGCTTTTGGCGCAGTCGGCGGGCTTTTGCTTTTAGCCATGCTGCTGGTGCCGCTCAAGCAGGTCACCATGAAGATGCTGCCCTTCGACAACAAAAGCGAATTGCAGGTCATCATCGACATGCCCGAGGGCCGGACGCTTGAAGAAACCGCCGCCGTGACCCGGGCGCTTTCCGAATATCTGAAGACGGTTCCGGAAGTGACCGATTATCAGGCCTATGTGGGAACGGCCGCACCGTACAATTTCAACGGCCTGGTCCGGCACTATTTTCTGCGCACGGGAAGCAACGTGGCCGACATTCAGGTCAATTTTGTCGACAAGTCGGACCGCAAGGCGCAAAGCCACGATATCGCCAAACGCCTGCGGCCGGAGCTCAAGCGCATTGCCGACCGTTACGGTGCTAGGATCAAGATTGCCGAGCTGCCGCCCGGGCCCCCGGTGTTAAGCACGCTGGTGGCGGAAATTTACGGGCCGGAAACCTCTCGTCAGATCGAAATCGCAAAACAGGTGCGCGATGTCTTCGAAAAGACGGACGGCGTGGTGGATGTGGACTGGTTTGTGGAGGATGACCAGCGGAAAATTTCCTTTACCGTCGACCGCGCCAAGGCGGCGCAAAGCGGCGTCACGACTGAAGCCATCGCTCAAAGCGTCCGGATTGCCCTGGGCGGAAGCGTGGCCGGCGTGGTGCATATGGACCGGGAAAGAGAGCCGGTGGAGATTTTTCTGCGGATGCCTCTGTCGCAGCGGGCCGACATCAATACGCTGCAAACGCTGAGAATTCCGTCATCGGCCGGAAGGTCCGTATCGCTGGCCGAGCTTGTGACCCTGCAGGAAGGCATCGAAGAGAAAACCATTTACCATAAGAATCTGAAAAAAGTGACGTACGTCATCGGCGACGTGGCCGGAACCGAAGAAAGCCCCGTTTACGCCATTTTGAAGATGAAAGACGCCATTGCCGGATTGAAACTGGCCGAAGGCTATGAATTGAAACAGTACTCTTCGGAGCAGCCGTGGCTCACCAGCCGCTACGCCATGAAGTGGGACGGAGAATGGCATATCACCTACGAAGTCTTCCGCGACCTGGGGCTTGCCTTTGCGGTGGTGCTGGTCATTATTTATATTCTGGTTGTGGCCTGGTTTCGAAGCTTTGTCACGCCGCTGGTCATCATGGCGCCCATTCCGTTGACGCTTGTGGGCATTCTGCCGGGGCACTGGATCTTCGGCGCATTTTTCACCGCCACCTCCATGATCGGCTTTATTGCGCTCGCGGGCATTGTCGTGCGCAACTCCATTTTGCTGGTCGATTTCATCCAGATGGAATGGCGCGAAAAAGGCGAGCTGCGCCAGGCGGTGATCCGCGCGGGCGCCGTCCGTTTCCGTCCCATCGTGCTCACTGCTGCGGCGGTTGTTGTCGGATCGTTCGTGATGATTTTTGATCCCATCTTCCAGGGCCTGGCCATCGCTATGATGTTCGGGGCCGTGGCTTCGACGCTCCTCACGCTGGTGGTGGTGCCGCTGCTCTATTACGAGTTTTTCAAAAACCGGCCGTGCCCCGGCGATGAGAAAAAAGATAAAGAGCCGCCACTGGAAGAATGATTTTTCCCATCATCGAAAGAAGATGATCTGATAAAAATTTACATAATTTTACAATTCAATGTAACGCCCGGTGCATGTGAATCGGTGCAAAGATGGGAAAGTGTCGGTATTCTTTACAGCTTTTGACGTTTGCGGCAAATCATCAAAAAAATGAATATTTTCGTAGATATCATCATGATTTTTCACTGATATTGATCATTATCCGAATGTCGGTTTCCTTTACAAATTATTGCGGTCCGAAAAACATGTGTTTTAATATCTGCCCGTATATCAGGTACTTATGTATGTGGCACCGGATATGCTTGATAAATACCCGATTTAAGAAAAATACCAGCTCTTTTTACATGGAAGTAAGTCATCAGGATTATTCGACTTTAACTTTTATGCGATTCGCACATTTCAGAGGGGATAACCGTTCTGTTGATGAGCGAAGGGGCGCCGCCGGGAAACCGGGCGGCAATGGAACATCAAACGGTCCAGGTAACTCATGTGAAAATCTTTTTATTCTACCAGTGAAAGCAAAAGAAAAGACGTTATAAACGCCGCAGATCAACACCTGACGGCGGGAAAGAGGGTGTGAGAAATGGATATGTTCAGCAAAAGGAAAATCTTTTCAACAACGGTCGGCCTTCTCCTTTTGGGCGCGCTGATGATGACATGGCTGCCCCTTGCATTGGCCGGAGAGGAGACAACTGCCGCATCCACGCTCGGGTATATCGACTATTCGCGGGTCATCATGCAACATCCGGACACGCCCAAGGACAACGAGGTTCTGAAGGCTGAAGTGGAAAAAGGCAAGCAGGAGTATATTAAAAAATCGGCAGGTCTGGGCGACAAGGAAAAGAGAGCGCTGGACCGGCAAATCCGGCAGCGCATCAATTCCAAAAAACTGGAAATGCTTGAGGCTGTCGTCAAAAAGATTCAGCCTGTCGTCAAGAGCGTGGCCGACGCCAGGGGACTGACTGCTGTCGTGGAGAAAAGATACATGGTCTACGGCGGAGTGGACATTACGGAAGAGGTGATTAAAAAAATTACCGGGAAGTGATGCCCCGTTGCCGTTTTTTTCAAATGAATACTCCGTAAGGAAGCGCACATCATGACAAATGTCCCATCGAAAATGAATCACACAAAGAGTTTCGGCGCCGGCCCTTGCCCTCGTCGTCAAATGCTCACCGGCATCCTGGCCGTTGTGATCATCACGGTTATGTTTTCCTGTTTGTCGCTGTCCATCGCGGCTGAACGGCCTCCGGATGCGGGGACGATCCTGGAAACCATCAAAGATCGCCCTCAAAAGCTCCCCGACCAAAAAGCTCCGGCATTGACCGTTGAGCCGCCGGCAAAATCACAGGGCGACGCGCCCTCCGGGAAAAAAATTCCGGTCAAAACTTTCCGCATGACGGGCAACACGGTCTTTACGGAGGCTCGGCTTCTCAGTCTGCTTGCCGATTTTACGAACAAGGAACTGAACCTGTCGGATATGCGAAGCGCCGCCGGACGGATTACCGCGTATTACCGGAAGAACGGCTATTTTGTGGCGCAGGCGTATCTGCCCGAGCAGGACATCAAAGACGGTGTCGTTACGATTACCGTCATCGAAGGAAAAATCGGACAGGTGGAGATCAGGGTGGAAAAGGACGCGCGCCTGCCGGACGGCACGATCCGGGGCATTCTGGACCAGGCCGCGCCATCGGGGGATCTGATCCATAAAAACAACATCGAAAGAGGGCTGCTTCTGGTAAATGATTTGCCCGGCGTGGAAGTGCAATCTACGCTCAAACCGGGAGCTACGGTGGGAACCGCCGACCTTGTAATGGAATTGAAGAGAAGGTTTCCTGTTTCGGTCAGCATCGACTTTGATAATTACGGAAACCGCTACACCGGTTATTATCGGGGCGGCGCCGCCGTAAGCGTCAACAACCTCGCAGGCGTTGGAGAATCCATCAACATCCGGGCGTTAACGGCAGGCAACGGGTTGTTTTACGGCCGGGGATCTTTCGCCCTTCCGATAGGTCCGCTGGGAACCCGGGCGGGCGTTGCCTATTCCTACATGGGATACAAGCTGGGCGATGATTACGAAGCCTTAGGCGCCAAAGGATCCGCGCATGTCGCAAGCGTCTATGTCCTGCATCCATTCATCCGTTCCCGGAATCTGAATCTCTACGGTCATGCCCAGTATGACCATAAGGACCTGCAGGACCGCATCGAGTCCGTAAGTCAGGTGACCAATAAGGAACTCCATACCGGTACGTTTGCACTTGACCTCGATGCCAGAGATGATCTCTTAGGCGGCGGGGCAAGCAACATCACTGTTTCGCTGGTGTGCGGTCAGCTCAACATCCGCAGCGACGACGCCCGGCAGACGGACGCGACGACGGCTCAAACCGACGGCAATTATGGAAAGGCGCTTCTGAATCTGTCGCGCCTGCAAAGACTGCCCGCCCATTTTTCCTTTTATGCCGCAGCCCGCGGCCAGTTGGCTTTCAATAACCTCGATTCGTCGGAGAAATTCACTCTGGGCGGTCCCAATGGCGTCCGCAGTTATCCGGTTAATGAGGCCTTCGGGGACAGCGCTTACATCGTGACCGGTGAAGTGCGCTATGGCTTGCCGAAGTTTACAGCGTCTTTTGATACGGGAACTATACAACTCAGCGGCTTTCTGGATGCAGGAGAATCCTGGAGCAACAAGAGCCCCTGGGTCGGAGCGAGCGGCGATAACCGGCGCAGTCTGGCCGGAGCGGGACTGGGATTGGACTGGAACATCCGGCATTTTTCGCTTCGCACCAGTTATGCCTGGACGCTCGGTCCCGAAAAAGCAACGTCCGATGAGGATCGGGGCGGATGCTTCTGGATTCAGGCGGTCCTCTGGTTCTGAAGGATCACTATCTATTTAAGAACAAAAGGTATGATGGAGGAATTCAACATGCAGAAAAAATACCGTCGCGTTTGGCTGAAAAACAATGGCCCGTCTATTAAGCGCATCCTGACGCCGTTTTATTGCGCGGTCGTCCTCCTGCTGTTGACGCTGAACTCTGCCCTGGCCGGCCCGACCGACGGACAGGTGGTCGCGGGCGCAGGGAGCATCAGCTCAATCGGCAATACGACAACGATCACACAGACCAGCGATAAACTGGGTGTCAACTGGCTGAGCTTCAGCATCGGCGCAGGAGAAAAGGTCAACTTCATCCAGCCCGGGTCTTCTTCCATTGCCCTCAACCGTGTGCTGGGCTCAAGCCCGTCGGAAATTTTCGGAGCGCTGACCGCCAACGGCAGAGTGTTTCTTCTCAATCCCAACGGCGTTTTGTTTGCGCCCGGCTCCCAGGTTAACGTGGGCGGTCTTGTGGCCTCCACACTGAATCTCACGGACAGCGACTTTCTTGCCGGAAAATACATTTTCAGCGGAAGCGGCGGTTCCGTTATCAACAGGGGAACCATCACCGCCGCCGACGGCGGCTATGTGGCGCTACTCGGTGCACAGGCCATCAATGAAGGCGTCATCGTGGCCCGTCAGGGCACGGTGGCTCTAGGCGCCGGAAGCGCCGTCACACTGGATATGCAGGGAGACGGGCTGTTGAACCTTGCGGTGGACAGTGCGGCCATGAATGTCCTGGCCCAAAACAAAGGGCTGATTCAAGCGGACGGCGGCTGCGTTTTTATGACCGCGCGGTCCGCGGATGCACTCGCGGGTACGGTGGTCAATCAAAGCGGTATTATCGAGGCCCGTACGATCTCCACACATAACGGACAGATTCGTCTCGATGGCGGTTCGGTAGGGACGGTAGAGGTCAGTGGAACGCTGGATGCCTCCGCCCCGGACGGCGGCGACGGCGGTTTTATCGAAACCTCCGGCGCAAATGTTAAAATTGCGGAAGGAACCATCATCACTGCCGCGGCGCCTTACGGCAAAGCAGGCAAGTGGCTTTTAGACCCGGTGGATATCACGGTAGATGCGGCGCTCGCTACAACCATACAGAACTCGCTAAACGGCGGCTCTGATGTCGATGTCGAAACCACGGCCGGTGACGGCGCAGGCGACATCACCGTCGCCAGTCCGGTTGCGTGGACGACGGACAACACCCTGATGCTGAATGCCTACCGCAATATCAATGTCAATGAAGCCGTCACCGCCGGCAGCGGCGGGAGCGTATCGCTCAAGGCTGACAGCACAGGAACCGGCACGGGCATCGTTTCGTTTTCCGGCTCGGGAGTCATAAACCTGAGCGGCGGCGGCGTTGCGCTCCTTTACTACAACCCGAGTTCCTACACGACACCCACCGATTACAGCGGCTACGTATCCGGCGGTTCGGTGACCGCCTTCATGCTGGTCAATAATTTAAATCAGTTGCAGGCCATGAACACCAACCTCACCGGCAGCTACGCTCTGGGGCGGGACATCGACGCCGCTGCTACGGCTGCCTGGAATTATGACGGCGCCACTTACCTGGGCTTTGCTCCGATCGGAACCGCTACAACCACCAGTGCGCAATTCCGGGGCAAGTTCAACGGCGCCGGGCATACCATCAGCAATCTCACGATCAACCGGCCGACCCTGTGGTATCAGGGGCTCTTCGGCGTCATCGGCAACGGCGCGTCGATCAGCAACGTCAGGCTTGCCGATGTCAACATCACCGGCATGTATAATGTGGGCGGACTGGCCGGGGCGGCATACCTGTTGGGTAGCGTGGAAAGCGTTCTGATCTCGAACGTTGCTGTTTCCGGAACCATTTCATGCTCGAACGCCAACGCCGGAGGCCTTGTGGGGCAAGTCTCTTACGGTACGCTGATCACGGATTCGTCCAGTTCCGCGGCGGTCAGCGGTATCGGCAGCGGATACCCCCAATATTTTGGCGGCCTGGCCGGGTATAACGCCGGCGCCATCAATAACAGTTACAGCACCGGGAATGTAACGACGGCCGGAAGCGGCGCCGGCGGTCTGGTCGGCATCAACATGGAGAAAGGGTTGATCATTGCCTCCCACAGCACCGGCGATGTGAGCGCCGAACAAAACGTCGGTGGCCTGGCCGGTCTTAACGCCGGGACGATATCGGGTTGTTACAGCACGGGGGATGTGACGGCGTCCGATGGCGTGGCGGGCGGCCTGGTCGGTCAGTTGTCAAACGTGTGGAGCACCAACAAAACAACTACCATCCTCAATAGTTACAGTACGGGAAACGTGACAGCCACCGGATCTTCCGGGCAGAGTGTCGGCGGCCTGGTAGGGAAAGTCGCGCCTCCGGAAACCAGTTTTGATTCCGCCGTTATTCAAAATTGCTACAGTACAGGCCAGGTGACGGGGCCGGTTGGCACCACAGGCGGTTTGATCGGCTATGTCGATTCTCCCAATGTGGTCGTCAGCAGTTGCTATTGGGATACCACGACATCGCTAATGGCCGGGGGACTGGGCAGAACCGATCACACCATCTATTTTGATGTAACCGGACGGACCTCCGCGCAAATGAAAGACGCATCCAACTTCTCCGGCTGGGACTTCACCACCATCTGGAATATAGACGGCAGCCTCAACAGCGGTTATCCTTACCTGCGGCAGGCAAGCACCGCGTCCTCCGATGTCGTCATTGTGACGCCGCCGGACGACGGATCGAGAAGCAGCGATCCCGCCATCCCTGTTATCTATAACCCCACCAGCCTGATCGTTGATGTCAATCCCGGTCAGTTTACCGATAACTTTGGCACATCGGGCGAAAACGCCGTCGGTATGTTTTACTCTTCTCTATCCCAGAACAATGTGAATTATTTTGCCGGCAAGCTAAGCAACGAGCTGCAATACATCAAACAAGAGCAGGCTCTGGCCGATGCGGGTGAAATCGATCCTCAAACAATTGTCAATTTCAACTATCACGGCGGCTGGGCGGTGAACTACATGGTGACCCAGAACGTTCACCTGGAGCAAAGCTTTGCGATGAGTGAACTGCTGTGGGATCAGATGTACGCCCCGGCCTACGCAACGGTGACTTCTCAGGTTTACGACGCGAGCGGAAGCCTCGTCTATCAGAATATTGTTCAGGGTCAGATCAGTTATGATACGAGTCTGTATTCTTACACTCAAACCGGCGGATCCTATATCAGCGCATACCTGCAGGGAGATTATTCCAATGTGATCACACCTTCCGACACAACCGGTTCTTCATCGTCAACCTCCGATGCAGGGGATATGGAGGCGTTTTTAGGGCTGACAGACACAAGCTCTTCCTCGGCAACTATAGAAGTGTCTGATGAAAACCTGGGAAGCTTTGATGATTTGCTGCCGCCGCAGGGCTGATGTTACTCCTTCCCTGTGCCGCTTTCTAAAGCGGAGAAGGGACGGGTTTTTAAAATGTTGGAAAAATTTTGAGTCTTGCTGAACAAAATAAGTCGAATTTTACAACGCCGGTTTAAAACGCTTCACTGGGCTCATATACGAATTCCAGGCCCGCCTCAAAAAGCTCATCGGCGAAGAGGCTTTTGATCCATTTTACTTTTCCGATAGCCGTCATGAATTGATTCTGATTCTTCGAATGATATTTGATATTGATGAGTGAGTCGACGGGCAGGAAAACATTGGATTGAATTCTGGCGCCGGTATCCGAGATATCCTTACTCAAATTATACATGATTTTTTTAGGAGGAGGATTATTCCCGGCGGAAATAACCGTTAAAGTGAGTTCGTTTTCCACCTCCTCGCGTTTCGTTTTCCGCCTATCTTTTCCCCGGTCCACGTTTCTTCGATCAGCCATGCAGAATTCTTCCTTTTTGCTTCAAAAGCCCTTTTGTCGTCCGTTACATTAAACAATGCTTCATCTCCTTATGAAGTCGTTATCTGAATACCATTAAGCAAAACTAGTACCAGATTTTTTAAATCAGTGTAAGTAATCGTATTTATTTGATTACTATATGATATCATCCTTTGTGTCAAAAAGATCAAGTGTAAAGTAACCTGACAATATTTTCATGCGCTCGAGGAAGTAATCCGTGTAACTATTTGATATAAATATGATAAGTTGATTTTCGAAAAATAATGGATTGGTTTGCGAAGTGCATGGAAGTAAATATCATTGTAATACATTGTATTTGCTGGATGATTTGGCAATGACGGCCCCTGTTAACACATAAAAAGTGTCGAAATACTTTACAATTTTTATTTTTCCTTGCTCTGATCTTTATTAAGGATTTGGTCACGATACCCCCTGGCCCGCGGGTGACCATTTTTGGCAGCTTTGCTAAACCATATTAACGCTTCTGCCTGATCTTTTTTCACTCCCACACCATGATAGTACATATGGCCGGTGCGAAACTGAGCTTCGCAATTGCCCTGCTCGGCGGCTTTGCGAAACCATGCTGCCGCTTCGGCAATGTTTTCTTTCACCCCCAAACCATTGTAGTACATTTCGGCTACGAGGAACTGAGCATTGCTGTCCTGCGCTTCTTTGCAGACTCGGTATGCTTTGGCGAAGTCTTTATCTTCAAAGTATTCCACACACAGCTTATAATTGTCCAATGCCCATGCATTTGAGAATAATGTGCAAACGATAAATATTTGGGAAAAAAGGGTAAGACTTTTTTTCACGGTTGCCTCCGTTTCACCGACCTTGCCGAAATATCTACCACATGTTGAGTTATATTTCAGCAAGGTCGTATGAAGAAGGCGCCGCGGACTTACACTTGATAGGTGTCAACTGCGCGTTCAATCATGGTCAGATCCCGGGGATGGTAGTTATTGCTTTCTTCCTTAACGATCACCAGGTTTTCAAGCTGCACCAGAACGGTCAGCAGTCTTCCATATTGATTCTTGACCCTGTCCCCGGTTTGAAAATGGTTGGTTTTTTCTTTTGGGGATGCTTTGGGAATATGCTTCAGCTTATAGGAATCGGGACCTTCCTTTACGACATAACACGCGCCTTTATATAATTCATCAAAGGTTCGCGTCTGTTCAATTTTTTTTCCTGCTTCAGCCCTGTCCCTGATCGCTTCTTTGAAGCGTTGTTTGTTTTCGACGGCGGTTTTTTTATCCATGGTCATCTCCTTTTCAAGAACAAAAAAACCAAAAATCCATTTTCGGTTTTAATAATGGATTTATCTTGTTAATCTGAAGAGATGTTCAAAAACAGAAACAACCGGATGAAACTCAGAATTCAATACGCATTGCGGGTACAATATGCCTCAAACGGAATAATTTTTCAAGACGTACTCTTGAGGAAACGCATCCATTGGATTTAATTTATTTATTCCGTTTCATTACAGAATTTTTTCAGTGATCGAACAGGCCATTGTGTAATTTGCCGGTCAGCGGTCTCCCAGGATATTGGCGATATTGCCCAGGATGGAGCCCTGTTCCCGGTTGGCGCCGCCTGCTGCGGGCGCGCTGCGGATAATCCGGTCGGCCAGACGGGAGAAGGGGAGGCTTTGCAGCCATACGGTTCCCGTGCCCCGCAGTGTCGCCAGAAACAGGCCCTCTCCGCCGAAGAACATCGATTTCAAACTGCCTGAACGCTGGATATCGTAATTAATTCCGGGCGTAAAAGCGACAATGCAGCCTGTGTCCACCCGAAGTGTCTGGCCGGTTAATTTTTTTTCGATGACCATTCCGCCTGCGTGCACAAAGGCCAGGCCGTCCCCGCTCAGGCGTTGAAGAATAAATCCTTCGCCTCCGAAAAATCCGACGCCCAGTCTCTGCGCAAAAGCAATCGACAACTCCGTCCCGAGCGCCGCACATAAAAAGGAATCCTTCTGGCAGATCAGCTCTCCGCCGATGGCCGCCAGATTCATGGGGATGATTTTGCCGGGGTAGGGCGCCGCAAATGCCACGGACTGCTTGCCGCGGCCCATGTTGGTGAAGTGGGTCATAAAGATCGATTCCGACGTCAATACGCGTTTCCCGACGTTGAGTAGCTTATCCATCAATCCTGCCGAAGGATTGGAGCCGTCGCCCATCTTTGCTTCAAACTGAATGCCTTCGTCCATGTAATTCATGGCCCCGGCTTCGGCAATCACCGTTTCCCCCGGGTCCAGTTCCACTTCCACAATCTGCATATCATCGCCGATCAAGCGGTAATCGACTTCATGGCTTCTCATATATATTCTCCTCTTTTTGTTTGATGGCTCAGTATACCTGATCGTGCGGCATCAATAAATAAGATAATGGGATCAACTTTTAATACTTTCTCCTTTTGACCCGCACCTGTCTTGTGGTATATCTCCATTTTACTGTTGGGGAAAGGAAGAGGCCTCTGAAATGGAGTCATTGAAGCTTGGCGGGAAGCCCATAGAAAAAACGATTGAAAGTACTCCGGAATACATGAGGAAGCTCTTCATTATGCCCGATTCGTCGGACCGGTTCATGGAATTCGGTGTTCATCTGCTCGACCTCATCCACGATTTTTTTAAAGAACGCGGCGGAATCCATTCCTCCATCAGCATGGAAGGCCTGGCCAAAATTTTCAACACCATCGAGATACCCGACCAGCCTCATCTGATCAAGGACGTCATCGACGAAATCAAACAAAATGTCGTCAAGCATTCGGTCAAAGTGGCCAACCCTTATTATATCGGCCACATGACTAGCGCCGTTCCCTATTTCATGATCCTTTTGGAAATGATTGCCGTAAGCCTCAACCAGAACCAGGTGAAGATTGAGAGCGCCAAGGCATCCTCCTTCCTGGAAAGGGAGTTTTTGTGCTGGATTCACAGGCTGATCTTCAACAACACGCCTGATTTTTATAAGAAGAACATCCAGAATCCGAAAATTGCCCTGGGCAACATCACGTCCGACGGGACAGTCGCCAACATGACCGGCCTGACGCTGGCCATGGCCAAGGCGTTTCCGCCCGACAACAAAGGCTTCAAGGGAATCCGCTCCGAAGGGCTGGTCCGGGCGCTTGATCACTACGGATACAGACAGGCGCTCTTTCTCGTTTCCAAGCGAGGACATTACTCCATCGGCAAAGCAGGCACCATCCTCGGTATCGGCGATCAGGGGGTCATACGTATTCCCGTACAGCCCTGCGTCAATAAAATTGATATCCGTAAACTTCGCAGCATTGTGGATAATATTCGAAAAGAAGACAAGGTTGCCGGAAAGCCGTCAAAATTCGTTGCCGTCATCGGCATCGCCGGAACAACGGAGACCGGCAACATTGACGATCTTGATGCTCTAGCCCGGATCGCGCACGAGCTTGGGGCCCATTTCCATGTCGATGCGGCGTGGGGCGGCGGTGCGCTTTTGATGGATGGTGCGCGGGGAATCATGCCGGGCATCGAAAAGGCCGACTCCGTGACCATGGATGGCCATAAGCTCCTTTACGTACCCAACAGTCTGGGGATATGCGTGTTCAGGAATGTGGACGATTCCCGATTCCTCTACCATACGTCAAACTATATCATCCGCAAAGGTTCTGTGGACCAGGGACGATTTACCATTGAAGGTTCGCGGCCGTTTGCCTGTCTCAAACCCTGGGCGGCCATCAAGATCTTCGGCAAAACCGGCTATAAGCTCCTGTTCAACCATGCACGCGACCTGCAAAACACTTTCGTGAGATTCATCGAACGGGACCCTCTTTTCGAATTGATGAATCAGCCGGAGCTCTTTATCATCAATTACCGGTTCATTCCCGAGGAGCTGAGATCCCTGCTCGACAAACTCATGAAGAATTCCAAAAAGAACTCGGCGCGCATCACCGCCGTCAACAAACTGATCAACGACCTCAACATTGAACTGCACAAAACCATCCGCGATCATGATATGTCGTTCGTATCCCGCACCCAACTGGAGTCTACAAGATACGCCCCCAGAAAGATCGTCGTGCTCCGGGCCATTACCATTAACCCCAACACGGAACGCAAGATGCTCCGGCAGATTCTGGGCGAGCACAGAAACATGGGCATCAGGTTGTGGCGGGATATGAAGAAAGTCTGCCTCGACTCAAACGGCCGTCTCAAGACGACCCGGTAATTCCGGTTAAATCGGATATAAAGAAATTGAAAATTTTGGCGCCCGCCTGAACGAAATGCCGATATTTATATATCCTGTGCCATTTGTTCCGGTCATTCGCTCCCGGTTGCTGTCGCTTAATCCTTTTTGTCGTCAGGGTCTTTGCGGGCTTCGGCAAGCCATTCGTTGACGCTCTTTTTTTCCTGCCTGGCGGCTAAGGCGATCATTTGATAAAGCGCCGGACTCATGCGTACAACGGATGAAGCGGTGGAAGGCTTTTCCGGTTCCTCGTTTCTTGCGGCGCAACCGGCGAGATAACAGTCGACGGCTTCTTCAAAGGCTTGTTTGATTTTTTCCACGGAATCGCTTTGAAAAGTGATGTCGCAGCGAATGTCGGAAACACGACCCACAAGACATTCCTGTTCATCGCTGTATTCAATCTTTGCATAATAGCCTTTATAGGTCATGGGTTTCTTCATGGTTTTACCTTCTTTCATCGGTTATTCAGGATCTACAAACAAACAACACTGCTTTCTTTTTCCCTGGAGGCAATTTGAACATCCGGTTTCAGGTCACTTCTTTTTCCGGTAATCTGCAAAAATGTCCGAAGCGCGAGTTCCGGCGTGTTGTTGTTGGCCGAAAGATGAGACAAAAAGACGTGTTTCAGTCGGGCGGATGCATGCTCCAGGGTAAGCATGGCGGCCTGCGTATTGGACAGATGGCCAACGTCGGAGGCGATTCTTTTTTTCAGATAAACGGGATAAGGACCCGTCTTCAGCATGTGGTCGTCATAGTTGGATTCTAAAAACAGCGCGTCGGCATGCCGGATATGCTCGATCATGTTTTCGCAGTGCAACCCGATGTCCGTCATCACCGCAACGTTCGTGCTTGCGGCGGAGACTGAAAAACTGCACGGCTCGACGGCATCATGCGATTTCAGAAAAGGATGGACACAGAGGTTGCCAAGCTGCACTTTTTCACCTGGCGAAAAGAAGTTGACGGATGCATCCTTAATAATCCGTCCATAGGCCGCATATGTCTTTTGCGTCATGAAGACCGGCACAGCGTATTTCCTGGAAAACACATCAATGCCGTAAAGATGATCGCTATGTTCGTGGGATATGAATACACCCCGCAATTTGGATAAAGAAAGCCCGAGCCTGTTCATCCTCTCCACAATCTGCTTTCTGCTTACGCCTGCGTCGATCAGGATGGCCTCATCGTCATTTTCAAGATAATAGCAGTTGCCGTTACTGCCGGACGCAATAGATGCAATTTTCAAAATACATTCACCCTTTAGCCCCGTTATCCGCCGTTTCGTTATATGGAAACGCGACCCGTAATAGGGGATATCAATCATCCAGCCGCGCGGCTGAAGTTGGGTGGTGTTTGCGGTTTTTACCGGAAATTGTCAAGAGGAAAGATAATATCCCCCGATATGCCAGTATAGGCATGCCCGGTATCGCATTATTGACACTGAGAAATTCTGGTGGTATTGACCGGTTGCTGAGTGCCTCAAATCTCAATAAGAAAATCGATGCCTCCTGCAGGCACCGGGTGCGGCAGATATGATTGCGTGCGTACTGTATGTTAGAAACGAGGAATTCTTTCTTCCCGGTTTCCTGGACAGCGTCCGGGATTATGTGGACGCGTTTTATTGTCTTGATGACGGCTCCACGGACGCGACTGTTCGGATCATCGAGAAGGAAGGCAAGCTGAAGCGCCTCATGAGAAAATCGTTGCGCACCGGTGTCGGTTTGAGTGAGCAGCCGGACCTGGAGCGGCTGTACGAGGCCGTGAAGAACGATGGGTATGACTGGATATTCACGGCCGAACCGGACGAGCGGCTGTCGATCGGGTTTCTGGAAAGGATGCGGGTGCTCACAGCCATGCCGTTCGAACCCATGGTATACATGCTCAAACTCTGCGAGTGCCGGGACAGGGCCGACCAATACCGGAGCGACGGTGTATGAGGTGCGAAAATCAAGAGCGTGCTGTTCACCGTACCGGAGAAGGCCGCCATATCCGACCGGCGTTATTCTGCGCCAAATTATCCGCTGGAACTGGACGGATGTGAAGTCTTGCTCAGCGACAGCATCTATAGCCTGAAAAAGGTATCCACGGAGGACAGGAAAAAGCGGCGTGATCTTTACAGTAACGTTGATCCCGGGTACCGATTTCATCTGATCGACTCCGATGACCTGAATGACTATGACGGGCTCGTCATGACAAGGATACCGGAACCACATGAGTACGATTACCGTACGCTGCCCGGGGCATGGAAGAGCACGGAGTACCTCTCCGGGGACAACTGCCGGAAGAGCCTTCTCACTGCGCAGAATGCCGGACGGTGCAGTCTCGATCTATCCGGCAATGATCCCACCCTCAGTGTCATCATTGCAAGTTATAATTACGGCCGCTTCCTGACCGATGCCGTCGAATCGGTGCTTGACCAGACGATGTTGCCGGGTGAAATACTGATCATCGACGACTGTTCCCGGGACAACACGCTCGAAATCGGAAAGCACTACGCCCGCAGGTATCCCGAACTCGTGAAGTATCACCGGAACGTGCGCAATCTGGGAATCGTCGAGAACTTCCGCACCGCGGTTTCCATGACCGGCGGAGAGTTTGTCTGTGTGCTGGGTGCAGACAACCGCATGCGGCGCGATTACCTCGAAAAAACGAGCGGTGTTCTGAAGAACGACCCGGCCGTTGCCGTAGCCTATACCGACTATGCCCTCTTCGGCCGGGAAGCCGCGCATGTTTACGCCATGTTCCCGGAGGTCTGGCGCGGGAAGCGGGAGAACGGTTTCTATCCGATCCATTTCCCGGAATTCGACAGTAAGGAGCTGGAGAAGGGCAACTACATCCACGGTTCCTCGATGTACCGCAGAACTGCCTATGAGGAGGCAGGGGGATATGTCAGCGACAGCAACCCGGATGACTACAGCCTGTTTCTGAGAATGGTGCGGTCCGGGTGGAAGGCGAAGAAGGCCGGCGGGGCCGTTCTCGAATACCGGCAGCATTCGATCAACCAGGCCAACAGGCAGTGGGAACAAAAGCACCGGCTCGAAGTGCTCGAGGCGGGATACCGGCGTCGAATAGAAGCGCTCGAAATGGAAAACTCACGGCTGAAAGCGGACTTCGATCTTGTCACAAACTCCAGGAGTTGGAAAATCACCTGGCCGATCAGGGCGGCGGCCACCTGCATCAGGAGTTCTCTCGGCAGACGGATATAGGAACTCCGTCCCGCCCGAATTCTGCGGTTCGTTCATTCTTCTGAAGTGGAAAAGCTCAGGATTTAAAAGCATTCCTCCGGTTTGCCCATTCAGTTTACAAAGTCGGAAAGCCGGTTCAGCAACAGTCTTTCAGGCCGGCGATGTGTTTGATCTGCGCGCTGAGGTTGGTGAGATAGGCGGCCCGGTCCTGATAAATACCGCCTTTGACATCATATTCGTCATGCGCCATGTTCCGGATGGCTTTTTCGACATCGCCTCCTGCGGCGTCAAGGTATTCTTCAATGAGAGCGCGATACCGGAATGTTTCGGCAAGAGATCGCCTCAAATAATCCGTCGCGTCAGAACCTGTCAGCACCCAGCCGTGCCCCAGGCAGATTCTTTCCGGTTTCAGTTCCATCAGGGACTTTAACGACCCGATATAGTCGTCGCAGGAAGAAAGAAACTCAACCTGCACCGCACTTCCCGTTTTCCCCTGCAATACACCGCTGGCTTCTCCGGGAAACAGCGTCTTAATCTCCGGCAGATAAAACGACAGGGAGTCTCTGGTATGTCCCGGCGTTTCATAGACTTCGCAGGTCAGCCCGCCCAGATCAAACGCATCGCCCTGTTTCAGTGTCACATCAATCTCGAATCCTGCCAGTGTCAGATCTTCAGCCGCTTTATTGTACTTTAAAAGCTGGACATGATTATCACTGAGACGATTCATCATCGTAAGCACCGACGGCTTTCGAAGCAGGTCGCCCACCTTTTCATGAGCGCCGATCTTCAGATGCGGTAGCCGCCTCTTCAGATAAGCCGCGGCGCCGATATGGTCGTAATGGGAATGCGTCAGAAACAAATAATCAAGCAGGCCGGGATTTCCCATCACCTCTCCCAGCGCCTCCAGATACCGGGGCCCCAGAAGATTGACACCCGCATCGATCATCATGGACTTTTTGTCCCCGCGAACAATAAAAACGGGATACCAGGAATTTGGAACCGCGGTGATCTGATCGGAGATTTGTCCTTTAGCCTGCTGCTGCATCTGCCGCCTTTCGGTTTCAGCTTATTGTTTCCGTCACATTTATTCAACATAAAAAAGTTACGGAGCCGCAATGGGAATGTTTGAAGAATGCCGCCGCCGTCTTTACAACTCACGGATTAGATTTATTTCAGGAACGTCATTGGCATCAATGGGCGGATTTCATGCTCAGGTTAATTTTCAATAAACCGACTGTTTATCGGCAGCGGGAATGACGAAGAAAAAGCATTTTTCAAGGGTCTCAAGTGATCCAGTGCGGCGTATCATGCGGGTGACGTGGTGGTAGTGTTTTGATCAAATGTCAAGAATAAAGATTTGACCCCCCTTTCCCGCGTCATCAGTTCACCATTCTTCTGCGCAGTCTTTTCAATGCAAAGAATCCGAAAATCAGAATAAACGCCACAATATAAAACAGATCCCAAAGGTGAATCATCGCGTAATGATTGGCGCAGACCGCCCGTACCAGGCGCACGCAATGCGTCAGGGGCACAATTTCGACCAGCGGTTGAATATAGTACGGCAGATTGCCGGTCGGAAACACCACGCCCGAAAAGAAGAACATGGGTGATATGAAACCGGTGAAAAAGAAATTGAGTTGATTGATGGACCGGACAAACGATGTGATGAAAAGCGATAATACCGCGAACATCGTACCGGTTAGAAATCCAACCAGCGGAGCCATCAGGCTGTATGGCATATGGATCACGCCGAAAACAGTCAGGATGCACAAAACCGCAAAGGAGAAAAACAGTCCTTTCGTTCCCGCCCAAAGAATCTCGCCGACAATCAGGTCGTTGACCGTCAGGGGCGCGGCCAGCATTCCGTCATAAACTTTATCGAATTCCAGCCGTATAAAGGTGCCGTAACTGCACTCGAACGACGCCGTGAACATCGCCGCGGTCACCAAAAGCCCGGTGCCCAGAAATTCCAGATAACTGAGTCCCTCCATGGATTGCGTGATATAGGCGCCCAGGCCGAGACCTACGCCCGCCAGAAACAAAAGCGGTTCCAGAAACGGCGGCAATCCGTTGCTGAAGATGTTTTTCGTATAGACGCGCATATGCCGGTGCCATACGCCAAACAGACGCAGGCCGAGAGGCGGACACATCACAGGGTTACTGTGTTTCATTGAGCCCCCTCCCGGTTGCTTTCAAAAAGACATCTTCCAGATTCGTCTGGCGCAGATAATAATTTTCAATCTCCATCGAACCGGCGAGCATCTTCAGACAGTCATAGTGGTTGGAAAACAGCCGTATTCCCTGCTGAGCCCGCTCAATCCGCACGGAATCGGGCATTCTGTCGTTGAATTTATCCTGCAGCGCTCCGGCGTCCGGCACTTCCAGTACATATTTTTCGATATGCTGCGCCAGAAGATCCCTGGGCGGCCCTTCGATAATCCGTTGTCCGTTGTGCATGATCATGACTGTATCGCATATCTGGAACGCCTCTTCCATGTAATGCGTCGTGAGCAGGATGGTCGTGCCTTCTTTCTTCAAAAGCCGCAGCTTGTCCCAGATCAGGTGCCGCACCTGGGGATCGAGCCCGGTTGTCGGCTCATCGAGAATCAGCAGGCGGGGATTATTCAACAGCGCTCTGGCGATAACCAGTCTGCGCTTCATTCCGCCGGAGAGCTCCGCGATCCGCGAGTTGATCTTTTCCGCAAGCTCCAGAAAGTCCAGCAGATAAGCGATCCGCTCGCGGGCGAGCCCGGCCGGCATGTTGTAGAACTTCGAATAGATCATCAGGTTCTCGATGACGTTGAGCTCGTCATCAAGGTTGTTGTCCTGGGGCACAACGCCGGAGAGGTACTTGATCTCAAGCTCATGGTCTTTGGGGTCGTAGCCGAAGATACTCATTCTGCCGGCCGGTTTTTCATCCCGTGTGCATTTACCGTAAATGATCTTCATCATGGTAGACTTGCCCGCCCCGTTGGGCCCCAGGCATCCGAAGCACGTCTGCGCCTCAACCTCAAAACTGAGGTTGTTCACCGCCACAACTTTAGGGAAAGTCTTGCTGACGTTTTCAACCGTAATGATTTTGTCCGCCACGTTTGCCATGCCGGACATCTAACAATTTTTTATTCGTTTTACCAGAGATTAGAGAGAAGACGCCCCGGTATGTTTTGTCTCGCTCTGCTTGTCGTCTGAGAGCCTGATCCGGTAAGGGGGTCATATGTGTCCGGGAGAAGAATGTTTAAAAGTAAAGAGCGTGGCACTGGTTTCGTCAGTAATAAATGTCAAGTATAAAGATTTGACCCCAATAATTTCCCCAATAATTTCCCTGGATCTCCTAATTCGAAGAATATAAAATCTTTTCGTTTGAAACAGATCCGTCTATAATGCATTGAAGAAGATCGAAAGGAGCTTATACAATGAACATTTTAATCGCTTATTTTTCAGCGACGGGAAACACGGGTAAAATAGCAAAAGTTATCGGAGAAACGCTTAGCCGCTTGGGATGTCATGTTGCCATGTCCGATATCACCGCTTTCGGGAGCAGACAAAAAAGACTCGATTTAACCCCTTATCAAGCCGTGGTGTTTGGAGCACCGATTCATTCCTGGCGCGCGCCAAAAGTCGTGCGGGAATGGATGCAAACGCTCGACGGCCAGGGTAAAAAATGCGCCATGTTCTTTACCTACGGCGGATTCGGCGTTCATCCGACGCATTATTCAACAAAGCGGATATTGGATGACCGGAATTTCTCCGTGGTCTCTTCGGCGGAATTTTTAGCCCCCCATACGTTCAACATCGGCGGATGGAAGGCGATGGAAGGCCGGCCGGATGAAACCGATTATGAAACGGCCAAAGAATTTGCCGGGATCACCCTCAAACGTTTTACCGGAGAGGATAACGCCATCCTCGGTGAATTGGAAAAGACCGGTTACACGGAAGAACAACTGGATTCCATCGAATCGTTCAGGTTTAAGGTGCTCACGCAGTTGCCGACCAGAGACGGCAAAGAATGCAGCCTGTGCATGGTTTGCGAGGAATCATGCCCGACCGGGGCCATCCATGCCGAATCCGACAGCGTGGACAAGGATAAGTGTATCGCCTGCCTGGCCTGTGTCGCCAACTGCCCTGAAGACGCATTGCGCATCAATGATATGTCGGAAAGCTGGTCGTTTAAACTGGCCATGGAAAAAACCACCGCGGACGCGATGAAAGCGGTCAAAAGCAAAATATACCTGTAGGATTCGCGAAATGTTTTTTATCCGGAATGATTGAGCAAAGGACGAATATGGACATCAACAGATACCGCCATCCTTTTCTTTTCTATGGTTTATCGACGGCCATTCCATGGGCCTTCTGGTTTGCGGCCGCTTATGTCAGCCGCATCACGCCGACAAGCGACTTTCTCGGCGCGATCGTCGGCATTCTAGGGGTGGTAGGACTCCTGGGGCCGACCGTGGTGGCTTTTCTGATGATATGGCCGTATCCGGACATGCGGGAGGACCTCAAACACCGCCTGATCGGCCTTCGCGGCATCAAGCCCGTTTATCTTTTTCTGACCTGCTTTCTTATGCTTGCCAGCATCCTGCTGGCGCAGACCATCTCTTTGCTTTTCGGTCACAGCGCGGACCAGTTTCGTCTTGCCGGCGCCGCGTCGTTTTCGGCCGGCATCTTTCCCGGCTGGTTTCTTCTTTTTCTCGCGCCGCTGGTAGAGGAACTGGCCTGGCATTCCTATGGGACGGACTGTCTGCGGCAGCGGATGAATTTGCTTGCTGTTTCCCTTCTGTTCGGCGTTTTCTGGGCTCTCTGGCACATGCCGCTTTCGTTCATTCAGGGGTACTATCACAGCAACGTGGCCGAAACCGGTCTGCTCTACAGTATCAATTTCATGGTCAGCCTTGTTCCTTATGTCGTACTGATGAACTGGCTTTATTACAAGACCCATCGAAGCATCCTTGTCGCCATTGTATTTCACATTACAGCCGGCTGCTTCAACGAGATGTTTCAAACGCATCCGGACAGCAAGGTCATCCAGACCGTTCTTCTTCTGTTTTTGTCCATTGTCGTCGTAATGAGGGATCGCGACTTCTTTTTGCGGCGCGTGTATCGGGAGACATGACCGGAACTCGAAAGAATGACGTCCACAGCCGTATCTCAAAGAAAACAGAGGGAGCTGGGCGGTTGGAGATTTTTTCTTCAACCGCCTTTTTTGTTTTTCCGGGTGAAGATCAGACCGTCTCGTTTACTTTTATTTATTAATTTTCGCAAAGTAAAGAGCATGCCTTGCGTTTTCCAATATCTGAAGAATATCTTGATCGGCATAATGATGTTATTCATTTTGCATAAAATATTATCACGGAAAAGTTTAAATTTACCGCTTCTCCTTTTAAGCGGTTGCGATTTAAAAACCGACAGGCTGAAATATCTGTGCCATGCAGCGTCAAATTTCAGGCCGTAATAAAGCCACGGTTTTAAATGAGCGGCATAATGGATGATCGCGGGATTGTTTTTTGCCTCATCGAATTCGCCTTTCGGATAAATTCGATAAGGCTTTCTATCGGGATATAGAAAAAGATAATTCATCAAATTATATTTGACCGGAAGATATCTTATTTTATTCTGGCATGTGATATTCAGAACATCCTGGTCCAGGAACAGATATCCTTTTTTGATCTCCATAAGAAAGGTTTCGGTCAATCCGTCCCGGCGAATCTTTTTCAGATTCATCAGCAATACGCCTGCATTGATATAACTGTTCTCGGCACAGAGTCCTGTTTCCTGATACCGTTCGTCATGATTCTGAGAAGGATCGTTGAAATCAAAGTCTCTGATGCCGCCGAGATAGTAACCTTCCAGATCCGTGGAATAAAACTCCGTGAGATCAGTGCAAACGATGATATCGCCGTCAAGATAAATGCATTTATCGTATTGAAGGAGGAGCTCGCCCAGCAAAAGACGGTAACAGGTCGGTTTTGTGATATGGCTGACACGCATCAAAGTATCGTCGAAACTATCCTTCATATCAATAAAATGGATATCACAATGCGGATACGCAGCTTTTATAAGCGCTATTTTTTGGACAGTCTGTGTGGAAAAATCGGCAGGCGCCAGAATGTAAAAGTCATAAAAGGTATTTTTTGCGGCGTTTTCCAGTATAGACGTCATAGCCACAGCGGTGGGCATGGCGTAATTTTCATCTGTGGCCAGGGCAATCGGAATGCGGGTCTGAATCAGAAATAACTCATCTGATATTGTATCCATCAGGCGCCTCTCAGTTTTTTAAAAAAGATTTCGCTGTAATAAATAGCTCAATCATTCTGGCCGGTAAAAGTTGTTTTATAAAACTCTTCATTCTGATGTACACATCTTTCGAGACATACCTTAGCATAAAGAGAGTATGCGAAGTTAAAAAGCGCTGTATTTTTATTGCTTCTGAGGCAGTCTCGTAAGGCAGTGTGTTTAATTTATCTTTGTATTGAGCCGTCCACGCTTTTATGGCACGAAGGTGCTCCTTTTCCTGGTGTGTGATAAAATGAAAAACGGTCAGTGGAGCAGCATTCATTGCGGAATGCAGGGCCTTAAGAATTTCTCTTTGTGCAAGATCTCTGCGGTTTACGTTTTCAAAAAACGAAACTCGCTCCACATGTGCAAGAAAGCGATGATATTGATTGCGAATGGTCTTAGAACTCGAAAGCGCGTCTTTTCGTAATGTATAATTGTATTTTATTTCATCTGTTATGACGATCGTTTTTGCGCGGTAAAATATTTTATGCATGACGGCCATATCTTCAAATGTTCTGTCTTTCGGAAATTCAATGTCGCCAAAAAGCTCTTTTTGAAATAATTTATCAAACAGATAATTGCGAAGCCATTTGTCGTTTACAAGTTCCGTGAGAGCTTCACTGCCCGGAAAAAGGGTAACACCTTCGGGAATAGCATACGGGAACGGACGCGCGACTGCAGCATCAATAAGCCGCTTATTGCATATGGCAATGTCCGCATGGTTTGAGTACAAAATGCGGTAAAGCGTTTCGTAATAATCAGGCTCAATAAAATCATCCGAATCGATGAAACTTAAATAACCGCCGTGCGAAAGACGAATCCCGATATTCCGTGATTCCGATACGCCCGCATTCGCCTGATGAACCAGACAAATGCGGCGATCTTTTTTAGCATACTCTTCGGCAATGACAGGGCAGCGGTCGGACGAACCGTCGTTGATAATGATGATTTCAAGATTGCAGTAGGTTTGCGCTATAATGGAGTCAAGACAGCGGATAAGGTAAGCTTCCGTATTGTACACCGGAACAATGACGCTTATCAGGGGCAGGGCAGCCGGACCCAGTCCCCGAGGAGAGGGAAGAATTGGAGATATGAGAAGTCCGGATTTCATTGACTTTGGAGCCATGCAAAATGATGAAGCCTTATGTTTAATATTTTGTTCGCCGGCATAATTCCATATCGATACAGTCTTTTTTAAATCAGCATGGTTGTCAGCTTGATGCCATAAACGCTTGTACCACAGGTTAAGTCAGGAGTCCGCCATTTTTTATTTCTCAACTCAGATACGCTCCGGCGCCGGAGGACGATCATTCAAAGAATTGCTGAATTCCTTCGTCTGTAAGAAAATCCGGCATTGAACCTTTTGATTAACATATGCTACAAACAGCTCAGCTCAGTCTACAGCATTTCTCTTTTTAGGACATTAATATGAAATTCAGCGTTGTCGTTTGTACATTCAATCGATCCGAAAGCCTGCGAAGAATGCTGAAAAGTCTTCAGGAGATTGTGATCCCCGATCACTTATCCTGCGAGGTTATTGTCGTAGATAACAATTCGGATGATGATACACGACTTGTTTTCGAAGAAGTCGGGAAGAATTTTGGATCAAGAATAAGATATGTATTGGAAGATAAGAAGGGGCTTTCCCATGCCCGCAATCGAGGAGTAAAAGAAGCTGGCGGTGAAGTTATCGCGTTTACAGATGATGACGTGATTGTTGACAAACATTGGATCCAAAATATTGATAAGGCATTTAAAGAATATGATGATGTTGCCTGTGTAGGCGGGAAGATATTGCCGATCTGGGAGATTCCCAAACCGAACTGGCTGAAACCTGATTTGTACGGGTATTTGGCATTGTTAGATAAGGGGAATTCAGTCGCTTACATGGATGCGTTGGATATTTGGGGAGCGAATTTTGCCGTAAAATCTGAAATGTTCAAAAGATATGGCCTGTTTGATACAAATCTCGGAAGAACGCCAAAAAAACTTTACAGCGGTGAAGAAGCTGAATTTTTACGAAGATTGCAGAATGCCGGTGAAAAAATATTATATTATCCTTTATCAATTATTCATCATCATATTCCTGCTCATAGAATGTCGAAAAAATACTTACGCAAGTGGAGATTTGATCAAGGGGAGCTGGAAGGAATTCTGATGGAAGATACAAAATATTCAGGCATTATGAATTACCACTCCCGCACAACAAGAATAATATTGTTGAGACATGTCATGGTAAGCCTGTTGAAAATCGGATGCTTCACAAAAGACAGGTTCAATCATGAATTAAGAATTTGTCATATTTTAGGGTTCCTGTCCGGTAGAATGAAGCAGGGGCGAGTGTGATATAACAAACCTAAAATACTAAGATTCTCGAAAATTGTGTGAGGCAAATCTATAATCTTTTATCATCGACTATATCATTCCCGTTTTTTAAACCAGTCATTAATCTGCTGAATGATTACAGGGATATGAAAATTATTTAACCGGGCATCCGGAATGACATGGTTAATTCTTATGTCCGGACTTGACGAACTTTTCGGCTATTTTATTGTATTTGGATGTTTTGGCGGCTTCGATATATTTAGGTTGCCCGGCCATTTTCATCATGTTCCTGATCGTTATATAGGGATTGGTTTTGATTTTGCCGTTGGCCATTCCGGACGGCACCCCCGGACCGAGATCCGGATCGATCATGAACGTCACCTGCGTGTTTTCACGATCGACCCACTGAAGCGTCCAGAGTGAATGAAAAGAAGGCATTCTCACATATCCTTTTCGGGAATCGTAGATCAGATCTCTGGTGGAATCCGTATAAATAAGATTGATTCCGTTTTGTATATCAATGACCGTCCTGCTTTTTAAAACCATATCCCTGTCTGTCAGCAAGTCGACATGCTGACGGAGCCAGAATATAAAAACATCTTCTTCGTCATCCAATGTTTTCAGCACTTTTGTTTCTTTGCAATCATGCATCCAGTCCGGAAAGTTGGGGATATCTCTCAAAATGGTGGCCAGTACTTCAATCCTTGCATGGATGAGGCAGGTCGCTTTAGCCGCGATATAGTCCTTGCCGGCCACCGGGCTGGTAAAGATCCGGCAACCGTCCTGAACGTCAACCTGTTTCCATTGATATGGATCTGCGGCATAGCCGGTTGAGATCACCATCAAAAACATCAGCACTGCGTAAATCGTAACATTTCTTTTTCCCATAAAATTTCCTGTTCATTTATCGATTCGGTAATGATTTGTTTACATACCTGCGTGCCAGAGACCTGGCAATCGCCCCGCTCAGATTTACGGCGAATACCGGAAACAGTCTCGTGATCAGGTCTGCAATCCTGGCGTCCGCGCCAACCATGATGCGCCTCCTGTTGGCCCTGATTCCCGAGATGATAATCCGCGAAGCCTCGTCGGCAGTGGTTTTATTGAGTATTTCCTCATAGATCCTTACGCCGTCCTCCCTGGAGATGGAGGACAATGTGCGGTTTATCCGGGCATTGCGTGCGATATTCGTCTTGATCCCGCCGGGGTGCACGCAGCTTACATGGATTTTTGTGCCGTGCATCTCCTGCGCCAGCGTCTCCGTATAGCCCTTGACCGCGAACTTTGCGGCGCAGTACGGCGCGTGGCCCGGGTTCGGCAATATCCCGTTGATGCTCGAAATATTCACGATATGCCCTTCGGGCTGCCTTTTCAGGTAGGGAAGAAAGGCCGTGGTGCCGTATACGACGCCCCAGAAGTTGATATCAAAGAGCCAGGCGAAGTCTTCCAGTGGAACGGTTTCAATGAAATCGGTCACAACGACGCCTGCATTGTTAATGATGATATCGACGCCTCCATGGTACTTTGCAGCCTCGGCGGCAAAGGCAAATACCTGCTCCCGCTTCGATACGTCCACGACATGGGTCGAAACTCTTACGCTTGTGTCAATCAGCCCGGCCGTCTCCCGCAGCCCTGTGGCATTGACATCGGCAATGGCCATGTTGCACTTCTGTCTGGCCATGTTTACCGCAAGCATCCTGCCGATGCCCGATGCCGCGCCCGTTATGGCGACGGTCTTGTTCTCAATGTTTTTCATGAAATGGATTCTCCTTTTCCAGGTCATAGTTCATGGCTGTCCTCCGGAATCATTCACATTAAATGAGCCGTTAAGAAATCGCTCATCACCCTCACCAATTTTTCAAAGGGCTCACCGACATACGGATCGAAGTGGTTCATGGGCAGGCTGATGTATGTGGCATTCTTCATCCGGTCCGCCATTTTCCCGGGCCCCGCCGGCGGGAACAGCGTGTCCTTCTGTGCTCCAATGACCAGCGCCGGGCAGGCAACTTTTTCTGCATAGCCGATCGGCCTGTAAAGCCCCAGCGTAAAGATGATATTTGCGGGACAGAAATTATTTTTTTCAAATTCCTTTTCATCGAGTTCCAACAGTTTGAGCAATCCCGGCAGAGTATCCGGTTTGCTCATCATGGCAAATGCCTCCCCCGGTCTTCCCGCAATGCGAACGTTGTGGCGTTTTTCGGTAAAGAGAGAGGCCAGTGCATCGGCCAGGCCATGATAGCTCCCTTTAAGCGCAAACAATGGTTCGGTGATTAAATAGTGCCACTGTGCCGACAGGCCATCCGTAAACGGAACCTGTGATACAACCGCCCGCACTTCCGGATGTTTTGCCGCTTCCACAATGACGTGGCCTCCGCTGAGTGAAGTGCCCCACAGGGCCATGCGTTTGGCATCAACCATTTCCAGCTTTTTCATATAAGCAATGGCGGCGTCCCAATCCTGTAGATGACGTTCGGGATTGACATAGTTGCGGGGCTTGCCTTCACTGTCGTTGAATCCGCGATAATCGAAAAGAAAAACGGCCAGGCCTGCTCGGGCGAATTGTTCGGCATAAGCCGGCAGACGCATCCATCGTTCGCCGCCGAATCCATGCGCCATCATCACGACGGGTGGCTTTGACACGCCGGAGGGCAGATAAAGCCAGGCCTTTAATTTGTCTCCGCGGCTTTCAAAAGTCTCGTCCATTCTTGTGAATTTTGAAGACGCTTCCGGTAATTGATCTGCTTTGCTATGCGGCCCCTGTGCCCGGGTGAGGGAGACGGAAAAAACAAGCAGCGACAAGATAGCAACATGAAGATACCTGAACACTTCAAAGTCTCCTTTTTACTTCAACGTCTATTTTTACAAGATGATTCTTCCCTAAAAGGACGCTTTCCGCAATACCGGCTTTTAATCCGCTGGCACTATAAAATGGCTGGTTTTACAGTCAATACGCTATAAGTGGTATTTTTTGAAAACAGGAACATTATATGATTGAATGGCCGG
The DNA here is from genome assembly GCA_963682105.1 of Smithellaceae bacterium. Lineage (GTDB taxonomy): Bacteria > Desulfobacterota > Syntrophia > Syntrophales > Smithellaceae > UBA8904. The sequence continues at coordinate 1,655,695 of OY821638.1, read as the reverse complement.
ATTTTGGGACATATTCTTATAGAGAGATATAAGATGACTGCTTGAGCTGGGGCACAGATATTACTCATTGAAAAAAAGACCGTTTGAGGGTACTCTAAAACTGGTCATACCACCAGCCGGAAGGAGGAAGCGAGGGATTCATGATGGAGGCATTGCTGGAACCTATTAAAACCGACAGTCTTAAAGACGTGTTTGTGCTTCGTTTTGAAGAGCTTATCCTTTCGGGGAATTTCAAGATCGGGCAGAAGCTGCCTGCGGAGCGGGAGCTGGCCATGCAACTGGGCGTGAGCCGCCCGGTCGTGCATGAAGGGCTGGTCGAGCTTTCCGCGCGCGGGTTGGTCACGCTCACGCCTCGTGTGGGCACGGTGGTTAACGACTACCGCCGGGAAGGGTCGCTTACACTTCTGGCCTCGCTCATCCAGTATCAAAAAGGCGGGCTGGAGCCGCAGTTTATGGAGAGCCTCCTGCAGTTGCGGATGATGATGGAACCGGAATTTACCCGCTATGCGGCAAAAAACCGCACCGATGATCAGGTCGGTGAATTTCAAAAGATCCTCCGGGAGGAGGAAGCAACGCCGCACCGCAGCATCCGGAAAATCACCGATCTGGATTTTGAATTTCACCTGCTCATTGCCGTGGCGTCCGGCAATACCGTTTATCCCCTGCTTCTCAATTCGTTCCGCCCGGTCTACACCAATCTCTCCGGACAGTTTTTTCGGGATGCGCAGGTCATTATCACGGTGCACAAGCACCACCGCGACATGGTGCGGGCCATCGAACAAAAGAACGACAAAAAAGCCGTATCCACCATGAAGGCGATACTTTCCCATGGAGAAAAGAATCTCCGCAAAATGATCGATGCGGGATAGTCCGCATCCTGCAACACCGTTTCAAAGGAGGCTCCAATGAAAGCCGCACAAGCAGCCGACCACGCCATCAAGGAACCCAGAGGCCTGTCCGAACGCATTTCGTGGCTTCGTGACTACTACTTCAAAGGGACCGAACGCGCCTGGAACAACGAATTCACAGCCTGGACGACGGGAACGCCCTGGGACATTCTCTACAATGAAATGACCTTCTACATCGTGCCGGAAACCTACATGCTGCTCAACACGCTGGGGGCATCTTACCTGCAGGCGGCCAGGCCCGTGAAGCTTCCGGACGATTTCTGGAACTTATCGCTGGTCGAACGGCGCGCGGAGTTTGTGCGCGAAGTCATCGTCAACTATGTGCCGCAGGAAATCCTGCCGGGCGATCTTCTCGCCGGCGCGCGGTTCAACATCCAGACCTCCATGTGCTTTACCGAACCCGAAAGCCGCGAGTGGCTCAGACTGGTCAAAGGTAAAAACGGCGCGCGGGAAAAGATGAAGTGGTTTCACGACCACGGCTACGGCAACGCCGGCGCAACGAGCGGCCATCTGATTCCGGGGCATGAGCGGGTATTGAAGATCGGCTGGAAAGGCGTGCATGCCCAACTGATGTCCCACTACAATGCGCTTTCCGAGGCAGAGCGCAAAGGCCCGAAAGGCGCGCAACTGCGCGCGATGCTCACGGCCTCGACGATGGCGCGTGACCTGGCGCTCAGATACAAAGAGCTTTGCCTGGAAATGGCAGGAGAGGAAAAAGACCCGGCCCGTAAAAATGAACTGACCATGATGGCGCAGAATTTAAGCCGCGTGCCGTGGGAGCCGCCGGCCACCTTCTGGGAAGCCTTGCAGGCGCTGTGGATCAACCACATGCTGGTAATGACCGACGAAAACTATCCCGGCGCGGGCGTTTCGTTCGGACGTATGGACCAGTATCTCTATCCGTACTACGAAGCATCCATCCGTGACGGCATGGATCGCGAGTTTGCCAAAGAAATTCTCAAATGCTTCTGGGTGCATGCCAATACCGCCTACGACGCGATGATCCGCAACGGCAACCAGGGGATTACGGCGGGCTTCGGCCAGCTCATCACCCTTTCCGGCCTGGGCGCCAAAGGCAGAGACATGACCAACGATCTGACCTGTGTCATTCTGGAGGTCATCGACGAGATGTCCCCCATTCTGGAGCCCAAACCCAACGTGCGGTTGCATCGCCAAAGCCCCGAGGCGCTTCTGGACAAAGTGGTGGACATGATCGAATCGAGCCAGGGCGCGCCGTTTCTGCTCAATTTCGACGAGCGCTCCATGGCCGGGATGATGCTGGAGGCCCGCAGGGCGGGGCTTGCGCATCTGATTACGCCGGACAATGTTCATGAGTACGCGCCGGTGGGATGCCTGGAAAACACGATGGTCGGAAACGACCGCTCCGGCACGGTGGACAACAACCTCAACCTGCTCAAGGCGGTGGAGCTGGCGCTCACGGGCGGAAAGGATCTGCTCCCCTATACCGACCCCATGACCGGCAAAACGCAGAAGCCCGGGCAGGACGGCCCGAAAACGGGGGACGCGACGAAATTTCAAACCTGGGAGGAATTCTGGGAAGCGTACGTCCGGCAGACGCTCTACATCATCCAAAAATGCGTAAATCTGTACGAAACGTCGGAAACCATCCGCGCGCGCTTCTTCCCCACGCCGTATCTGTCCTGCATGGTGAAAGGCTGCGCCGAACAGGGCAGGGACGTCACGCAGGGCGGCGCGGAAATCAGCTTCACCACGCTGGAGGCCGTGACCTATGCCACCACGGTGGATTCGCTCCTGGCCGTCAAATACCTGGTGTTCGACAAAAAAGCCTGCACGATGGCCGAACTGATTACCGCGCTTAAAGCCAACTGGCAGGGATATGAAGTGCTTCAGGCCATGGCCAAAAACCGCGCGCCCAAATACGGCCGCGACGACGACGAGGCCGATGCCCTGGGCCTGAAGGTGATGGAGCTGTGGTGCGAGGAAGCCTGGAAGCACCGAACGAAATCGACGGGCCGCAGGTTCCGCCCCGGCATGCTGAGCTGGAATTACTGGGCGGGCGACGGCTTTATTCTGGCTGCCAGCCCCGACGGCCGCACCAAAGGGCAGTTTCTCTCCAACGCCATCTGCCCGTCCAACGGCGCGGATATCAAAGGCCCCACGGCCAACGCCAACTCCGTGGGCAAGGTGCTGGGCGGCAAAGCCGTCGAAGGCGTTGGTGACTGGGAGGATTATCTCAACCTGCTGCCCAACGGCGCAAGCCACACCATTACGTTCAACCCGACCATTCTGCGCGATCCCGAACACAAAGCAAAGTTCAAGGCGTTTCTGAAAGGCTACGCGCATAACGGCGGCACGGCGCTGCAGATCAATATGCTGGACCCTGCCATGCTGAAAGACGCTCAGGACCATCCGCAGAACTACCGGCACCTGCTGGTGCGTGTCACCGGCTACAATGCGTATTTCACAACGGTGGGCCGCGAGCTGCAAAACGAAGTGATCGAACGGGTCAGCCACAACAAGTTTTAGGAATTTTCCGCATGAAGAAGCAGACGGCGAAAGAAATATCCGGGACCATCCTGGAAATCACCCGCATGTCCACCGAAGACGGACCGGGCCTGAGGACGACGGTCTTCTTCAAGGGCTGTTCGCTTGCCTGCTCGTGGTGCCATAATCCCGAAAGCATCAGCTTCAAGCCGCAGGTTCAGTGGCTGGGTGCGGGCTGCATCGGTTGCGGCATATGTGTCCAGACCTGCCGGGACAACGCGCTGGCGCAAACGGATGCGGGCATCCTGATTAGCCGCGAGCTCTGCACGGGTTGCGGGGCCTGCGCGGAGGAATGCCCCTCCACCGCCATGGAGCTTCTGGGGCGCAAATGGCAGGTGCAGGATCTGGCGGACGAACTGGTGCGCGACCGCGTGTATTTCGAACAGTCCGGCGGAGGCGTGACGCTATCCGGCGGCGAGGCGGCCCTGCAGCACGACTTCTGCCTGGCGCTCCTTAAGGAGCTGCGCGCCAGAGGCATACAGACGGCGCTCGACACCTGCGGGCAGGCGCCTCGGGAGTCGCTTGCCCGCCTTCTGCCTTATACGGATATTCTTTTGTTCGACCTCAAGGAAATAGACAGCGTAAAGCATAAAGCCTTCACCGGGTCGGAAAACGAAAAGATCCTCGCCAATGCCGTGTTTGCGGCAAAATTCAAGAAGGACCACATCTATCCCAAAACGATCTGGGTGCGCACACCCGTCATTCCCTGCATGACCGATACGGCCGAAAACATCCGGGGGCTGGGCGAATTTATCCGCGACAATCTAACGGGCGCGGTTTCCCGATGGGAGCTTTGCGCGTTCAACAATCTGTGCCGCGACAAGTATAAACGCCTGGGGCTTGTCTGGCCGCTTGCCGGTCTGGCGCTTCCGGAAAGAGCGCAGATGGACGCGCTTGCGGATGTTGCCCGTAGTGTGGTTGCACCGGCTATCGTGTCCTGGAGCGGATCAACCCGGCTGACAAAAGACGAAAAGGAATCACCGGACGGGGGAAAACAAAACACCCTGAAGCCCGCGTGCTAAGAGACGATGTCGATATTTCATTTCGTCATTGCGAGCGAAGCGAAGCAATCTCATGTTCTCAGATTGCCACGCGTCCCGAGGGTCCACTCGCAATGACGGATGTGTGGGATGCACGGCTTATGGGTGCAGGGCCCGCAATGAATCCGGCGACTCAGTCCTAGAAGAAAAGGAAAGGAATCTTGCCATGACCGTAAATAATCGTTTTACAGAATCGGATATGAAGGCCTTTGCGCCTTCGGAGAAAGTGGGAATCATTGCCACGGTTACACCCGACGAGCTCCCGCACATGTCGCTTCTGACGTCCGTCATGGCGGCGGCGACCGATCAACTGACGGTGGGTGAGTTCTGCAAGGGCCTGAGCAAAAGCTATATGCAGCAGACGAAGAAAATCGGGTTTGCCGTTCTGACGCTGGATAAAAAACTGTGGCGGGGCAAGGCGCTCTGGACGCACCTGCTGAAAGAAGGCTCCGAATACGAAATCTACAACAAACAGCCCATGTTTCGCTACAATACGTATTTCGGCATCAATACGGTTCATTACTTCGACCTGGTGGAAACGTCGCCCGGAGGGCCGCTGCCGCTGGGACCGGTGGTGCTTTCGGCGCTGAAGACGAAGCTGGCGAAAAGCGCCGCAGCCGGAAACGGTTCCGATAAAGTTCTGACGCCTTTTGGTGAAAAGCTCTTCAATGCGCTTGATGCTCTGAAGTTCCTGTCCTTTATCGGCAATGACGGTTATCCGTCGGTTATCCCGCTGATTCAATGCCAGGCAGCGGATGCCTGCCGCCTGGCTTTTAACCCCGGCGCCTTCGGTGATGCGCTTGCGACCCTGAAGCCCGGAACAACCGTCGCCGTGTTTGCCTTGACGATGCAGATGGAGGATGTCCTGGTGCGCGGAACGTTCAGAGGCTATGACCGCTTCCGGGGAATCAAACTGGGCGCCATCGACCTGGAGTGGGTTTACAATTCCATGCCTCCCAACCACGGCCAGATCTATCCGCCCGTGCCGCTTCAACGGGTGGTTAATTTCTGAGGGATTTGAAAAAATTGCATGAGTCGCCGCCCCGGTGCAAATGCCTCCATCCGTAAAGATAATCCGCGATGTATAAATATTTAAGATTGCCACGCAAGCGGGGGATACCATCCACGATTTACGTTACCTGCAATAGTCATTGAAACGGAAGATAATAACCAGTATAGTGCGCGGGCTTTTTCATTTTGGGAAACGCTCGGGAATATTTTTGGTTCTGTGCATGGAAGCTGCGGGGGAAAAAAGATGGAATTCTTCGGCCGGGGAAGCGGTTGAAGTAAATATTTTGGCTTTAAAAGGCAAATACAAGGAGGTTTACGTGAGTAAGGAACATCTGGCGAGGATGATTCAGGAAAGCATCAAAAAGTTCGGGGATAAAACGGCCATGCGCTATAAAGAGAGCCGCCAGTGGAAATCGGTCTCCTATCGGGAGTTCGGCGAAAAAATCCGCGCCACGGCCAAGGCCCTGCTGGAAGAAGGTATCCGGGAAGGCGACATGGTCGGCATTTTCTCCCAGAACCGGCCGGAGTGGGCCATTGCGGATTTTGCCATTTTAAGCATCAAGGCGGTTTCGGTGCCCATCTATGCAACCAATACGGCCAAGCAGGCGGAATATATCGCAGGCGACGCCGATCTCAAAATCATTTTCACAGGCGACCAGGTTCAATATCTCAAGGTTAAATCATTTATCGAGACGCAAAAGCAACTCAGGAAGATCATTACGCTGGACGGCAAGATTGAACTTACGGGAAACGATTCGATCTCCATGGAGAAATTCATGGAGACGGGGCGCAAATCCTCCCGGGATGCCGAGATGGAAGCGAAAACGGCAGCGGGCGAGGGCGATGACATCGCCACCCTGATTTATACCTCCGGAACTACCGGCGATCCCAAGGGCGCCATCCTGACGCATGCCAATTTATTCAGCCAGTTTCACGCGCTCGACGTCCGCTTTGACGTCGGCGTAAGCGACCGGAGCCTGTGCTTTCTGCCGCTGAGTCACGCCTACGAAAGAGCATGGTCCTATTATATCTTCCTGCGCGGCGCGGAAAACAGCTATGTCTTGAACCCCAAAGACATTGTCACGTTTATGCCGGAGGTCAAACCGACCTGTATGGTGAGCGTTCCCCGGCTTTATGAAAAAATCTACAGTACGGTCTTCGACAAACTGCAAAAAGCTTCTCCCGCCCAGAAGAAGATCTTCAACTGGGGCCTGGGGGCAGGCCGGGAATATGCGTTTAAGAAGAAAGACAACAAAATGATCGGCCCTGTTTTAAAGATCAAACATGCCCTGGCGGACAAACTCATTTTGTCCAAAATCCGCGACGTCGTAGGCGGACCGAAGAACTTTTTTTCCGCCGGAGGCGCGCCGCTGTCCAAAGAGATCGAAGAGTTTTTCTTTTCCGCCGGGCTTCTGGTCTGCCAGGGGTACGGGCTTACGGAAACCTCTCCCATGATTTCCTGCAACTCCCCTAAAGCCTTCAAATTCGGCACCGTCGGCAAACCCATTCTGGGGTGCGAGGTCCGGATCGGTGAAGCGGGCGAAATCCAGGCCCGGGGTCCGAACATCATGAAGGGTTATTACAAGAAACCGGAGGCAACGCAGGAAACCTTTGTAGACGGCTGGTTTAAAACCGGGGATGTGGGTTTTATCGATGAAGACGGGTTTCTGGTGATTACCGACCGGATCAAAGATCTCATCATCACCGCTCAGGGCAAAAACGTCGCCCCGCAGCATATTGAAATGATCGTCGGCAAAGACCACTACATTGAGCAGATTGTCACCATCGGGGACAAGCGAAAATATATCAGCGCCCTGATCGTGCCGGTTTTCGCCTCGCTTGAACAGTACGCCCGGGAGAATAAAATTGCGTTTGCGTCCCGCGAAGACCTGGTGAACAATCCGGCGATCATCGATTTTTTCAGCAACCGCATCAAGGAAGTTTCGGCGGAGCTTCCCAATTATGAAAGAATCATCCGCTTTACCCTGATCTCCCACGAGTTCACGCAGGATGCAGGCGAGCTGACTCCGACCATGAAAATCAGGAGGAAGGTGATCGCCGAAAAGTATAGGGACTTGATTGATAAAATGTACTCCGCCTGATAAAATGCACCAGAGCAAGGGGTTTCAACCCCTTTAAACCATTTCTCAATCAATAGTGACATTTAAACTTTGTAGGGAACGGTTTCAAACCGTTCCCTACAGGATCAAGACATAACGTCTGATTGAAAACTGGAGCAAATGGTGCGACAGAGAGCGCATCGACATCTTTTATTCGGTTTCCCGAAGCGTCAGCGAGGCCAGCCCCAAAAGCAAAACGACGTAGAGGCCCAGGATGCCGAAATCGGCCAGCGTGGCGGCAACGGCATATTCCGGTTTGGAAATTTCCCGGATGATGTTGATGGCGTAATGGATGGGCAGACATTTGCCGATGATATAAGCCCAGGCCGGCAGCCCCGACGGTTCGATGATGAGGCCCGTCAGAAAAACCGAAGGCAGGACGATCAGCGGAATGAAGGGGAAGACATGCCCTTCGTGCCGGGCAAAGGTTGAAATGAATATTCCCAGCATCACGGACACAACGGCCAGAAGCCATAAAACCGCAAACAGCAGACCGATCGTCCGCGCGGGGTAATTGAGATTGAACAGCCAGACCGTTTCGGCCAGCGCGCCGGCCGCTTGCAGTGTCGCCAGGCCCAGGTAGCCCAGCGTATAGCCGCCGATGATCGACGTTTTGGAAAATCCGCCGATCATCATCCGCTCCAGCGTGCCGCGCACGCGTTCCTGAACCAGCAGAATGGCGCACAGAATCAAACTCAAAAAATGGACAATGAAAGCGCAGACGGGGACGACGTAACTTTTGACGTCGATATAGGCCGGAAAGGTGTCAAAGAAAAGCTTCAGAAAATAAATGATGACCAGAGGCGCGATAAGAAAAAGCGCCAGGAAGCGGCGGTCTCCTTTGAGCTGGCTGAGTACGCGCTGCGCAATGATGAAGGCATGTTTCATGGCGATTCCCGTTTTTCCTTTACGCGCACCAGGGCCAGAATAATATCCTCGATGTTGTCCGCGTGCAGTTCAACGGCGGTGATGTCCTCCCGGAGGCCGTATTTTTTCAGCTCCGCGGCGAGATGCCCGGGGGCCGAAGAAATGGTCGATACCGTTTCTCCGCCGCCGGTTGAGATTTTCAGCCGCGTTGTACCCCGCTCCAGAATCTTCTGAGGCGAATCCACGGCCACAATTTCGCCGTTGCGGAGAATGGTGACTTTATCGCAAAGCAGCGCCTCGTCCATCAGATGGGTGCTGATAAAAAGAGTGACGCCGCGGGCGGCCAGTTTGCGAAAGAGTATCCAGGATTGAATCTTCAGATGCGGATCGATGGCGGCGGTGGGTTCGTCCAGAAAAATGACACGGGGATTGTGAATCAGCGCACAGCACAGAGACACTCTTTTTTTCATACCGCCGGAAAAAGTTCCCACACGGTCGTCGGCTCTGTCCGCCAGTTCGGCAAAAGAAAGGATATCGTCCGTCTTTTTCTCCAGATCGTAAACGGACTGCGCCTTGCCGAAAAACAGAATGTTGCCGCGGGCGGAAAGGTCGTCGTACAGGGCGGGCGCCTGAGGCATGTAGCCGATGCGGCGGCGAAGCTTCCACTTGTCCCGGATGGGATCAAGCCCCAGAACTCTGGCCGAACCTTTCGTCGGGCGTAGCGCTCCTACCAGGGCCTTGATCAGCGTGGTTTTTCCCGCACCGTTGGGGCCGACCAGGCCGTAGATGGTTCCTTCGGGCACCTGGAGAGACATATTCTCCAACGCCCGGAGTTTTCCGTAGTATTTGGAAAGATTTTCTATCTCGACCGCATCCATGAAATATAAAAGATGATCCCTTTCCCTGCTTGTTTACTGGAGACCTTTGAAAAATCCTCAACCCTGTCATTCCCGCGCAGGCGGGAATCTATGAGTTGAATGAAAAACTGGATTCCCGCCTGCGCGGGAATGACAACAATGTTGGTTTCATGTAGTTACTCAAAGCTCTCTTCTGGAAAACTTTAGGTAAATCGCGGAGGGAAGTCAATAGATATGAACAGGGCGCAGGGCTGGCTTTCCGGCCGGATCTGATGATCGGGGATGACGCAATAGAGGTCTTTGGGGTTTGTAATGCCGGCCGTGTGTCATTTCGATGGCGCGAGGCGACGAGACATCTTCATCTATCTTGCGACGTATTTCTCAATGTCATTCATAAAAGAATAGGATAAAATTTTCCCGTCTTTTGTGCGAATCTTTAACACATCATCATCGATGCTTGTGATTTGCCCCTCGATGACATTGCCGTTTTTCAGGATAATGCCCTTGATCCCCTTATAATACAGGGAGGTGTCGATAGATGCGGCGGTTTTATCCGCAGGCTTACTGCCGTCGGCGCTTTGCAGAAGTTGAATCATGTCTTTCTTCGTGGTGAAAAAGCCTTTGGTATACGACATGGCGGTCTTTTTGGATTTGTCGCGCAAATGGACGTCCGCCCCTTTTTCCAGCAGAAGCTTTGCCACAGGCAGAGAATTTTTTTGTACGGCAAGTATGAGAGGCGTTGTTCCTTTCTTGTCAGCGGTATTGATCTCCGCCCCTTTGTTAATCAGCAATTTGGCCACGTCGGCAGATCCGCAGGAAATGGCGTAATGCAGACCGGTCAAACCGTCGTGCACATTTCTGTATTTGACGTCTGCTCCTTTTTGAAGAAGCTGCTCAATGAATGAAAGTTTTACGGTCTTGCAGCAAACCGCCAGATCCAGTGGCGAAGTGCCGTAAGAATCAGGGATGTTTGCATTGGCGCCTTTTTTCAATAAAAATTCCGCCGCTTCATATTTGCAGTTGAACAACGACCAGTATAATGCCGTTGCCTTCCATTTTCCTTCGGGGAGTTCATCCACTTTGGTTCCTGCATCCAGAAGCCTGTTGATGGTGGCAACATCACCGTCCCGGGCCGCAGAAGTCAACTGCGTCATCTGGCAACCGGTCAGTTGCAGTAAAACCAGCGGCAACACCATGAAGGCAAAGAGACCTTTGGAAAATGCCGATGGTTTTATGTAGCGCTGCAAAGTTCTCGCAAATAACCCGGTATGTTTGAACGTGGGGTGCATCATTTTCATGTTTCTTCCTGAGCTCCTCCCGTCTTTATATCATCAGGATAACCCGTCTGTGTGATTACCAATAGAAAGTGTGGGTGTAAATACTTCTTTAGGATGATTTTATCAGTTAAATGCCCGCAACGGCCGATTTTAGAAAGCCGGATAGGGTCCGGCTCGTCGTGTTATTATATTTTGATGATCAGGCCGTCGTAAGACAGGGAAATTTCCATGGAAGACGTCTTGTCGAGAATGGTCTGGTATGCGTATGTATCGCTTAAAAACTGATCGAGGGTTTCATCATCAAAGGTATGCTCATGATGAAAAAGACACAGGCGTCTGACGCCGGCGCGCAACCCCAGTTCCACGCCCAGGAGGTTGCTGGAATGCCCCCAGTTTGCTTTGGCGTCGACCGACTCCAGAAAATTGTACTGGGCGTCGAATATCAGAAGATCGGCGTTTCGGAAAAAATCAATAAACCGGTATTGTTCATCCTTTGCGTCGTCCTGATGTTCCGAATCTGTCGAATAAACCACTTTTTTCCCGTTTTTGATAAAACTGTAACCATAGGAGTCTCCGGGATGGCGCTGTTTGGTGGCTGTGACTTGAAAACCGGCAATGTCGTAACTCTTCGCTTCTTCCAGAAAGTGGAAAGAGATGTCCGCTTGCATGGCCGATAAAGGCACAGGGAAAAACGGTTCTTTCTGCTGATTTTCAAAGGACTCCCGGATATCTTGATGATATCCGTAAATGTGGACTTGATTGCCCGGCAGGTATGCGGGCGTGAAAAACGGAAAGCCCTGGATGTGGTCCCAGTGCAAATGCGACATAAAAATGTGAAAGATTTTCGGCAGGTTTTCCTTTCCGCTCGTCAGGGCTTTCATATAAGCATTGCCGAAATCTCTCAGCCCTGTTCCGGCATCGCACAGAACATATTCTCCTTCGTTTAAGATTTGGACACAGGAGGTGTTGCCTCCGTAGCTTTCCCGCACGCAGAAAGGCAATTCCCGGCGGATAAACGTTTGAATAGCCTCATCCGTTTCCAGGCGGCGGTCCTGCGATGCCCGTATCGCGCGAAATATTTTCGACTCGATCCCTTCGGCCGTCGCCGGCGCCGGTAAAGACCCGCGCGTGCCCCAAAAATGAATCTGCATGGTATGTTCTTTCTGATTCGTCTTCTGCATTCTTTTCTCTTTCATAAATTCCGCAGGCGCATCCGTAAAAGGTCTCTGCCTATCATGATCATTTTGCTGTAATTTCAGATCGGCTTTACCGCCAAATAACTTTATTTTTTCGGGAATTATCCGGATTAAATTTTTTTCTGCCGGACCGGCGGCCGGCATTGACCGGGATACGGCCGTTCGCGGTGATGCCGATCACATGTTTGCAGCGTTAAGACGTTTATCCAACCAGTGAATCATGTCAATCGGCCGGAAACAGGGGGAATGAATCTGCGTTTCTGTCTTGCCCCTTGACAGATCAAATTTTTCCTCATATATAATTTCCAATATAAATATCGTTCATTGTAAAGACTTGATTGCAAAGATTTGATCAGGAATCGGTTTCATCGAACTTGACCCTCTATTGTGGAAACCAGTGAAAACGATGAGCAAAGCCAAATCATCCGTCTCCCCCCGAACGCGCAAAATAGCAGAAAAAAAATTACATTCTGAAGATCAACTGTTCCGTGCTCTTGCCGAGCAATCATCAGACATCATTCTTCTGGTGAACCCCCAAGGCGTTGTGATTTATGAAAACAATGCCGTTGAACGCATATTGGGTTTTAAAGCCAGGGACAGAATCGGCAACAGAGCATTTGACAATATTCACCCCGATGAATCCCGGTCCTTAACCGAAACATTTCACAAATTGATCACCGATGAAAAGGCTTCGACTCAAGAAGATGAAGCCCTCATTCGCGACATCCACGGCAACTGGCATATTTTCGAAGTTGTGGCCAGCAATCTGACGCAGAATAATGTTGTGGAAGCGGTTGTGATTAATCTCCGCGATGTGACGGAACGCCGGAGGGCGGAGGAAGATTTACGTCGCAGTGAAGAGAAATACCGGTCGATTCTGGAAAATATATCGGAAGGGTATTATGAAAGTAACCTTCACGGAGACATTGTGTTTGCCAATGATTCCGGATGCGCCATGCTGGGCTACGACCGGGAGGCGTTTTGTCGAATCAGCTATCGCCAGTTTTCAACTCCCGAAACAAAAAAGAGGTTTCGGGATACATATAGCGAAGTCTTCAAGTCAGGCGTCAACAGTAAGATGGATGATTACGAAGTTATCCGTCGGGACGGTTCCATACGCATCCACCAGATGTCCGTGGGATTGATCCGCAATGCGGCGGGAGACGCCATCGGATTCCGGGCCGTCGCCCGCGACGTCACGGAAAAAAAACAGGCGGAAGAATCCCTGCGTCGCAGCGAAGAGAAGTACCGCCTGCTGGCCGATCACATGAAAGATCAGGTATGGCTGATGGATCTGGATTTGAATCTGATCTACATCAGTCCGTCCGTTGAAAAGCTGCTGGGATACGCGTTCGATGAGCTCCGCGAGAGGCCGCTGGACAAGCTGCTTGCCGGAACCTCGTACCAAAAAGCGATGGAATTCTTTTCCGTCGAAATGCCCGGGGCTCTGGCTTCCCCTTTGGATTATGTCTTAAACCGCACCCTGGAATTGGAATTTCGTTGTAAAGACGGCCGCAATCTGTGGACGGAAAACACCTTCAGTTTTATCCGGAATGAATATGGGAGACCGGTCTCCCTATTAATCGAAGGCCGGGATATGACCGAGCGCAAGCGGGTCCAGGAGGCGCTTCGCTTAAGTGAAGAACGTTACCGCAATATCCTCGATCATATGGAGGAAGCTTATTACGAGGTGGATCTGAAGGGCAACCTGACGTTTTTCAATCCGGCGGTCGTCAAGAATCTCGGCTACACCGACAATATGGTGATGGGCATGAACTTCCGCCAGTTTGTGGATGAAGAGAATGCCGGAAGGGTCTTCGACGCTTTCCACAGGGTTTTTCTGACGGGAGAAACCATCAAGGGAGTCGACTGGGAACTCATCGGTAAAGAAAGCGGCAGGATTCCCGTGGCGAGTTCCATCTCTCTCCGGTGCGATGCCCGGGGCAAGCCTGTCGGGTTTCGGGGTGTTATCCGGGACATCACCGACAGAAAGAGGGCCGATGAGGCTTTGCGGGAAAGCGAAGCGCGCCACCGGGAGCAGGAGGAGCGTTACCGCAATATCCTCGACAACATGGAAGAAGCTTACTACGAAGTGGATTTAAAGGGAAATATGACGTTTTTCAGCACGGCGGCCGTCAAGAATCTCGGTTACACCGGCAATGTGCTGATGGGCATGAACTTTCGTCAGTATGTTGACAAAGAGAATGAAAAGAAAGTGTTTGATGCGTTTCACAAGGTTTTCATGACGGGAGAAACCATCAAGGGTGTCGACTGGGAAGCCACGAGCAGAGAAAAAGGCAAGATACCCGTCGAGAGCTCCATATCCCTCGTTCGCAATGCCCAGGGTGAACCCGTTGGATTTCGCGGAATCATCCGGGATATCACCGAGAGGAAGAAAGTGGAGGAGGCGCTTCGGGAGAGTGAGATCAAGTTCCGCAATCTCACGGAAAACGCTCAGGATGCGATTATAGCGATTGATATGCGCGGGATGATCACATACGCCAACCCCGCGGCGAAGGTAGTTGCCGGAAACATGGATGTCATTGGCATACCGCTGAAAGATTTCCTGCCGTTCGATATTGTTGAGCCTTTCCTGGACATGCTGAAATCACGCCGCAGAGGTTTCTCTTCCAGCCGGTCTTATGAATCGAAAATTATCCGGCCACAGGATGAACGCCCCATTTACTTTGACGTCAAGGCCTCCATGCTGATGACTCAGGGCAAACCGTCCGGCGTTTTGTTTATTGCCCGCGATGCGACAAGGCGCAAGGAGGCGGAAGAAAAGATCCGCCTGATGGCCATTCTCGACACGCTGACGGGATTGTATAACCGGGGAGGGTTTATTACCCTTGCCGAACAGCAGATGAAAACGGCAGCCCGTGATCGAAAAAAACTGCTTCTGTTTTTCATCGATCTAGACGGTCTGAAATTTATTAATGATACGTGGGGGCATGAAGAAGGCGACCGGGCCCTCAGGAAAACATCCGCCGTCATGAAGGCGACATTTCGATCCTCCGATATCATCTGCCGCCTCGGCGGTGATGAATTTGCCGCCCTGGTGTTTGACAGTCCGGAACTGCCGGAAGTCATTTTGACGCGCCTGCAAAGCAGAATCGACGCTGAAAACGCTTCATCCAATCTTCCTTATCAGATATCCATGAGCACGGGCGTCTCCAGTTATGATCCCTCGTCTCCCTGTTCGATCCATGAATTGATGTCCCAGGCCGACCACCTGATGTACATCCAGAAGAAAGAAAGAAAACTGGCAAGGTGAGGACCCTGCTTATCTCTTCGCGTCTCCAACGCGCCGCCCCGGCATCATAGGAAAATCGAAAAATGAAATGATCTTCTATGTGTCATTCCGGCGAAAGCCGGAATCCAGAATTCAGAATATTTAATATTTGGTGTTTCGATTTTGTCATGACGAGACGCCTCTCAGGCGTCGTGGTAATCCAATGCATCTATTCTAAGAGATGGCAGTTGCACCGGGGCATGCCTTCGCTCAATGCCCTCGACTGTGGCGCCAAGCTCATTGCGCGACGGCGACCTCTTAGTGTTTCTCCACAACATTTAAAGATTCACGACTGTTTCATGTGTGATATATTTAAACAAGAATTCTGGATTCCGGCCTGCGCCGGAATGACAGGGTTGTTATGTCAGTGGTTTTGATTGCGCTTATGTTATTCCCCCGAATGATTTATAAAAAATATGGCAGATGTTATCCCTTTACGTTCTCTGCAATCACGGAGTAGATTTCGAAGGGAAATCGTGGTAACCACCGTCCCGCAAAAGGCGGGCCAATAGAATATTCACCTCTCGAACGATGATGCCCGCTTTTCCGGACGAGAGGGATTGAACAAAAAGGAGTAGATGAATGAACGGAATGATTAACACGGTATGCGGTCCGATTTCGTCGGGAGAAATAGGAATGACGCTCATGCATGAGCACATCCAATACGCGTATGTCGGCTGGTACGCCCATACCAATATCAAAAACGATAAAAAGAAGCTTTTCGATGTTGCTATGAAGGCCATGGAGGATATCAAGGCCTGCGGCGTGAAAACGTTTGTCGATGCGACGCCGAACGATTGCGGCCGTGATCCTTTATTTTATAAGGAAGTATCCAAAGCATCGGGCGTCAACATCGTGTGTTCGACGGGGCTGTATACGGAAGTTCAGGGAGGATCTCCCTATTTCAAATTCCATGCGTCGCTTATCAACGGTGTTGAGATGCTGACGGAGTTGTTTACAGCAGAGATAAAAGAGGGGATCGGAGACACCGGAATCAAAGCGGGCGTCATCAAGGTGGCGACCGGTCATGGTGGAATCAGTGAGTACGAAGAAATGGTTCTCCGGGCGGCGGGGAGGGCGCAAAAGAAAACGGGCGTCCCGATCATTACGCACACCGAGGCCGGCACGATGGGACCCGAGCAGGTGGATATTCTGCTTTCCGAAGGCGCCAACCCGAAGCAGATCGCCGTCGGGCATGCCGGGGGATCGGCCGATCTGAAATACCATGCCCGTATTCTTGATACGGGCGTCAATCTGGCCTTTGATCGGTTGGGGCTGGATGCCGAGTTGTGGAAGGCCGGACCGGACAAATTTCGAAAGGCCTCCATTGCCGGCCTGATCTCGATGGGCTATGCAGATCAGTTGATCTTCTCACATGACACCGTGTTAAACTGGCTGGGCCGGCCTGTGGAATTGCCCGAAGAAATGGTCGGCAACTGGTATCCGACGCATATTTTTAAGCACATCATTCCCGATCTCAAAGCGGCAGGTGTGCCGGAAGAGGTCCTGCTTAAGATCATGGCGGATAATCCGCGGAAGATGTTTGAAGGCTGATTGGTATTCACTTGCGTGCGAAGTCATCAACCGGTTTGATCCTTTGGCGTCATTTCATCTTGCATCATCTCGTCCTGAATAAAATCAGGATACAGTTTCTGCGCGCAATTCGGACAAAGACTGTGGGTGAATTCGGCGTCCGAATGATCGCTGATGTAAGCTGCAACCTCGTGCCAGTATCCGCTGTCGTCCCGGATATTCTTGCACGATGAACAAATGGGGATCATGCCTCTCAATCTTTTAATTTCAGAAAAAGCCGCCTGAAGCTCAGCGTTCTTTTGCGCCAGTCGTTTACGCGACACCTGAACATCTCTCCAGCGTCTGAATGAATAAATGGCGAAGGCAAGCATCAGATAGACGGCTACAATGACTAGTTCGTCAAGCTGCCAGTCTTCGTGCCGTCGCGTATAATCTACGACCTCCTCCAGAATGTTATAACGATAGGCAAGAAGAAATACAAAAATGCTTGAGATAAAAATGATGAGGAGTTCTGTTTTCGGCTTCGATTTGTCAACGGTCACTGTCTTTTGATTGTTCTTCACTGGTTCCCCTTCCGGTTAACAGTCAATCGTTGACTCTTCGTTTTTTCCGACTACGTGAAGATCATCATAGCATATAAATTTATTTTAAAAGAGAAGAATAAGCAGGCAAAGGACCGATGGTGTGATCCTTCCTTATTATTTCTGGAAATATGTCAAAAAAAAATGTATCAAAGTGCCGCTTTTTTATTATGATTAATAAAAGCTGACAGAAGCACAGGATATCTTATGACCGGGAAGACAGTTTCTATCGTTGGCGCAGGACCGGCCGGTTTAACATCCGCCTGTCAGCCAGCCCTCGAGGGCTTTGACGAGTCTGCCTTCGAAGCTTTGAATATCAAGAACTCGGCAGAATATCGGCAACAGGTCTGTCCGGAAGGTGATCTATGAAAAGAATATTGGTAACAGGAGGAGCCGGTTACATTGGTTCTCACACCTGCAAGCTTTTGGCTAAGAGTGGTTATGAGCCTGTCTGCTACGATAACCTTTCCAAAGGACATGCTGATTTTGTTAAGTGGGGGCCTTTTGAACGTGGAGATCTTCTCGACTGCGAAAAAGTGAAAACAGTCCTGACGTCTTACGACCCTGTTGCCGTCATTCATTTTGCCGCCCATTCCTACGTCGGCGAGTCTGTGGCGGAGCCTTTCAAATATTACAAAAACAATGTTGGGGGGACGTTATCTCTTCTGGAAGCCATGCGCGAGAGCGGACAAAGCAGAATCGTCTTCTCCAGTTCCTGTGCCACTTACGGTATTCCGGAGACGGATTACATCACGGAATCCTGCCCCCAGATGCCGATTAATCCGTATGGGAGAACCAAACTGATGATCGAGCAGATTTTGAGCGATCTGTCTGCGCGCGGCGAAATCCGTTTTATGGCATTGCGCTATTTTAACGCCGCAGGAGCCGACCCCGCAGGCGAAATCGGCGAAAGACATGATCCGGAAACGCACATTATCCCTCTGGCAATCCGTTCCGCGACGGATCAGACGCCGTTGAATGTTTTCGGAACGGATTTTTCCACGCCGGACGGAACCGCCGTCAGGGATTATATTCACGTCGAAGATCTGGCGCGCGCGCATTTGCTGGCGGTGGAGCGTCTTCTCAATGGCGGATCATCGGATTTTGTCAATCTCGGAACAGGACAGGGCACGTCGGTTAATGAAATCATCGTCGCGCTCAAAGATCTGGGGCTCGATGTCAACGACAAACCTGCCCCGCGGCGCGAGGGAGATCCCGCCCGTCTGGTTGCGGATGCCTCGAAAGCCCAAACGACGCTGGGCTGGCAGGCAGAGTATCAGGACATCATGGACATACTCGCGACATCTGTTAACTGGCACAGACGTGACGGGAAGTATTAATCTTCATAAACGTATCCGGGAAATTTATCCGTATGAGAAGTGCGAATACGGCTACTGCCTGCGATATATTAACCCGCCCGGACAATAATCCCGGATATTTGACCTTTGATGCAAATCGCGTCTGCCGGAGAGATGAAAACACAACATCTTTCCGGCAGGATTGATGATGGTTTTTATTTAATATACTTAATCGCGTTTTCGCCGGCGATGCGTCCGGAGTTGACGGCGAAGCCCAGGGTGCTTCCGGCCAAAACGACGTCGTAGCTGTCGCCGTACATGCCGCCTGCGTCGTTGCCGACGGCGTAGAGACCCGGAATCGCTTCCTGATTTTTGGCCAGCACTTCGGTCTTATGATTAATCTTGATGCCGCCCAGTGTGCCCAGGGCGAAGGGCACCGCTTTCATCGCGTAGAATTTCGCCGTCCGGACCGGCTGAATATACTTGGCGTCCTTTACAAACAGCGTGTCCTGACGCTGATCGGCCATCTTGTTGTATTCGTCGATCGTGGCCTGAAGGCGTTTGGCGTCCACCTTGATCTTACCCGCCAGTTCTTTCACGGACGATGCGACAAAGACAAACCCCTTGTCGATGCCCCGCTGGATATCTCCGTCGAGGCGGGTTAGCTTGGTGGCGACCGGAACCATGACGCCCACACCTACGTCGATGCCTTTTTCCATCATGTATTTCTTGGTGTTTTCATCGAAAATAACATACATCACACGGCCCGGCTGGTTCGCCAGCGCATTGCCCGCGTAAGGCCAGGAGAAAATAATGCTTTCATCGCAGAAGCGTTCGCCCAACTGGTTGACCCACAGATAAGGCTGACGCGCCGGCGCGTTCAAATGCGATTCGGGGCCTTCGCCCGGAATGCCGGGACGGTAAAGCTGAAGAACGTCTGTGCCGAATGAATCGGCGCCTGCCGCCCAGGCCATTGCAATGCCTTCGCCGGTTTTATCCTTGCTGCCGACCGGAATGATGTCCGGCCCGAAGGCCGTGTATTTGGCCAGCATTTCCTTGTTGTTGATGTAGCCGCCGGTGGCAATGACCACGACTTTCGCGTTAATCTTTATTTCTTTGCCGTCTGCTACAGCCTTGATACCGCTGATTCGGCCCTTGCCGTCCTTGATCAACTCTTTGCCGGCGGTCTTGAGCAGAACCGTAACGCCTTTTTCCTGCGCTTTGGCGTAAAGGGCCTGGGCCAGCGCTTTGCCGCGCCCGTCGACGATATGCCAGGTCATGTAGCCGCCCGGATAGTTGGCCGCCGGCTCTTTAAATTTGACGCCCTGCTTTTCCAGCCATTCGATGGTGTCGGCGGATTTGTCGATGAATGCCCTGGCCAGTCTGGCGTTGGCGCGCCAGTGAGTGTATTCCATCATGTACTTAAAGGCCCAGTCTCTTGTGTAATTGAGATTCTTCTCGCGTTGCAAACGGCTCTCCACGGCAAAAACGCCTTCGGAGTAATTCGTCGTTCCGCCGACGGCCGGCGTTTTTTCCAGTAGAATAACTTTTGCTCCGCCTTCGGCGGCGGCAACGGCGGCGGAAAGTCCCGCGGCGCCCCCGCCCACGACCACAACATCCGTTGACAATGTCTCGGCCATCACCGGCGAATAACCGGCCAGCGTCAGGCCGACCAACAAAAACCAGACCAGCAATTTCTTTTTAACCATCCCCATGCCTCCTTGAAATAGATTTTAAGTTAAAATTTAAATCAAAAACTAAGCAGGTTTTATGCCATTGGGAAACTGTTTTCTGACTTTTAACACAGATCAGGGATGGAAATAAAGGGCATACCCCCGGTTTATTTATTTTCAAAATCTTTTCGGCACGCGGCCGACAATATAAATGAAGAGCGATGCTGCAAAAATCGGAAGCGAGGCGACAAGAAAATCCATGGCGATCGGCAGTTGCAAGGCGACAAAAACCGTTCCGACGATCGGGCCGATGATCGACCCCAGTCGGCCCCAGCCCATGGTGGTGCCGACGCCCGTGGCCCGGATCGCCGTGGGATAAACGATGGCGACAGCCGCATACATGGCGCATTGAGCGCCCATCATGCAGGTGCCGGTGATGAAAATCGCCGGGATGAGCAGGAGCGGTCCGCCGCCCAGGCCAACGGCAATAATGGCCAGGGCTCCGATGAAATAACTGGCCGCCATGACCCGAAAGACGCCGAAGCGGTCGATCAGGTTTCCCAGAACCGCCGTTCCCAGGGCGCCGCCGCCGTTTAACAAAACGGTGGAGAGGAGCGCAAACTTCAAAGACAGTCCCGACTGTTTCATCAGGACGGGCAGCCAGCTCATGAAAAAATAGACGCCAAAGGTGTTGGCGACAAAAACCAGCGTCAGAAGAACTGTGGGAATAGTCCGGCCCGGGCCGAATAAACCGGAGATGCCGATTTTTTGCTGCTGCGTCTCGTGAAGGGTGAAGGAGACGGTATCCGGCAGTTGGACGTCCGGCGCGATTTTGCGGATGATGGACAAGGCTTCGCTGCTTCGGCCGCTCTTCGCCGCGATGAAGCGGATCGATTCGGGAAGTGTAAATATGGCATAAACGGCTATCGCCAGCGGCACCAAGCCTCCGATGAAAAAGACGGATTGCCAGCCGTAGAGCGGAATCAGCCAGGCGCCGAAAAGTCCGCTCATTAAAGCGCCCAGAGGAACGCCGGTGTAAGTCAGTGTGCTCAGCGTTCCCCGGTGGCGTTCGGGAACATATTCGGCGGAAAGCGCGACGATGTTGGGAATGACGCCGCCTAACCCCAGTCCCATAACGAAGCGTGTGGCGGCCAGAGCGGCCGGGGTGCGGGTGACGGCGGCCAGGATTGTGAAAAGACCGAAGACGATGACGGCGGCAATCACCGGGCGTTTGCGGCCGTAACGGTCGGCCAGCGGTCCGAGAAACGCGGCGCCGATCACCATTCCCGCCGGTCCGGCTGTCAGCGCCAGACCAAAGTCTTTGGGGGATAGTCCCCAGTCGCGCGCAAGCGCCGGCAGAGCCAGACCGATGACCTGCATGTCAAAACCGTCCAGCAGCATAACGATAAAGCAGGTGATCAGGATTCTCAGTTGATAGCCACTTAAGGGGCGGTTGTCGATAAATCCGGAAATGTCAAATGGGTTGGTCATGGTGTGTCTCGTTTCAGATTAGATTTTTACCTTGCGTCCGAAGGGGATGCCCAGTTTTTTCATCCGGTGGCGAAGGGTGCCGGTATTCATCTGTAAAAGTTCCGCCGCGCCTCCCGGTCCGTTGATTTTTCCTTTGGTTTTGGAGAGGATGTGCCGGATGTGTTTTGCTTCCATGTCGGCAAGATTGAGCGATTCATCCGTATGGTCCGTCCTTAAAGTTTCCTGTGGCGCAGGTGAGGCGGAACGGACGATATCGCTGAAAATCAATTCCTTGCCGTTGCCGACGATGATGGCTCTTTCCACTGCGTTTTCCAGCTCGCGGACGTTGCCGGGCCAGTCATAGGCCATGAGCTGATCAATCATGCCCGCGCCCAGGCTGGGGGTTGTACGCAGACCCATTTCCCGGCATTTCTTCTGAATGAAGTGATCGACCAGCGCCGGGATGTCGCTTTTGCGTTCGCGAAGCGGCGGCATGGTAATGGGAAATACGATCAGGCGGAAATAGAGGTCTTCCCGGAACTTTTTATGCTCGATCAGATACAGCAGGTCGCGGTTGGTGGCCGACACGATTCGCACGTCGACCTTGACGGGATTTACGCCTCCTACGCGTTCAAATTCCTTTTCCTGCAAGACTCGGAGAAGACGGACCTGTACGGCCGGCGGCAGTTCGGATACTTCATCCAGAAAAATGGTTCCGCCGTTGGCGCGTTCGAAAAGCCCGCGTCTTTGTTCATGCGCGCCTGTGAACGCGCCTTTTTCGTGTCCGAAAAGAACGCTGTCAATCAGCGTATCGGGGATAGCCCCGCAGTTGACTTTAATCAGTGGCCCGTCGCTGCATTTGGAGTTGTCGTGGATGGCGTTGGCAATAATTTCCTTGCCCGTCCCGGTTTCTCCGCTGATCAGGACGGGACTGGGAAGCGGTGCGACCATGCGTACTTTCTGCATCACCTGTCTTAAGCCGAAGTCCGCCCCGACAACTTTGTCACCGAAGTTTTTGCGCAGTTCAGACTGCAGGTATGATTTATCGTCTGCAAGCAAATCCTTGATGCGCAACAACTCTCGATACTGCATGTAGTTGGATAGAGCGATGGCGGCCGGTTCGTTTATAAGAGCCCATAGCCTCAGGTGTTCGTCGGTGTAACGGTTTTCGCCGGCTGCTCTGGCAACGAATGATCCGATATGGATGCCGTCGACGATCAGGCGGTTCACCAGGAAGGAAGAAACTTCCCATCCCCATTGCTTGCACACATGATCACAAATCGGATCGGTAAGCGACGAAGCAACATTTCTGACTCGCGGATGCAGCAACGGCTCGTCGAGTTCCTTGCGCGACAGGAGGGATAACGGCGTGTCGTCTGTAATGGTTCTTCCGCTGTCTTCGTCGGCCATGGCAATGGTTTTCATCGTGCCCAGGCTGTAATCGTAGAAGGCCATGTGCAGTTCATCGAGCGGCATGACCGACCGGACATACTGGAAACACATCCAGAGCGCTTTTTGAATTTCCAGACTCCCGCAAATCCGAATACTTACTTCGCGAAAAAATTCGTTTTCTATGTTTTCCGGAACTGTCATATTTGTCATTTTATAAAATCAATTAACAAATGTCTAATTTATTCTGTCATATTTGTTATTTCGCGTAAAATTAATTTCAAATTATTAATATTATTGCGTAAAATATTTGGCATAAAATTTGGTTACATCTGTGGCGTGCGAGTTAGGACAAAGGTTTGTGTTCTATTAAGATTAACGGAAGAGAGACGGCTGAAGCGAAGAAGAAAAGGAAATACATCTTTGAGTATATATTCTTGACAGATAACTCCATAACGATGTATAAAAACAACAGTTAAATTCAGGTATCATCCTTCAACCTTGTCGTGTTTGGTGTAACTTTCAACCGTTTAAGCTGAAATAGTCAGGTCTTATCTTAATTTTTGCCGGCGTTATTGAATTTCAATCAAGAAAAGTCATAACAAACAGGAGGAAAATTTATGAACAAAGACGATCAGACGGAAAAAACTTTAACCCGACGAAGTTTCCTTAAAACAACAGGTGGTGTCGCCGCAACGGCGGCGGTCGTCGCAGGTGGCATGAATCTACTGCCTTCCACGGCGGAAGCGGCATGCGAACCACTACCCAAAAAATGGGACGAAACCTATGACGTCGTCGTCATCGGCAGCGGTTTCGCCGGACTGGCGGCGGCCATCGAAGCGAAAAACGCAGGCGCCAGTGTTGCGGTGCTTGATAAAATGCCCATGCAGGGCGGTAACTCCATCATCAACGGCGGCGATATCTGCGCGCCGGGGACGAAGCTGCAAAAGGAAAACGGCATTGAGGATTCCGCCGAACTCATGCTCAAAGATATGCTCAGAGCCGGAGCTTATTTGAACCATCCTGAACTGGCCAAAACCGTTGCTTTCAACGCCCGGGAAGCTCTGGAATGGACGGAGTCCTACCTCGGCGTCAAGTATGTGAAGATGAATTTTCACGGCGGCCATTCCGTCAAAAGAGCACACGGCATGTTAAAGCAAACCGGTTCGGAACTTGTCAGCAAGGAATTCAACAAGGCCAAAGAACTCGGCGTCAAGATTCTTCTCAAGACCAAAATGGTGAAATTCATCACCAACAAGGATGGCCGGATTGTCGGCATGGAAGTTCGCAAGGATTATAAATTCCCCGATGACAATTCCGGGAAAAAAGCGTTCATCAAAGCCAAAAGAGCCGTTGTGCTGAGCTCGGGTGGTTTTTCACAGGACGTCAAACTGCGCCAGATTCAGGATCCCCGTCTTACGGATAAGTTCGGGTCCACCAACCATCCCGGCGCCACAGGCGAAGCACTCATGGCGGCATGCGCAAGCGGCGCCATGGATGTTCAGATGGACTGGATTCAGTTGGGCCCCTGGACAAGCCCGGAAGAAAAAGGTTTCGGCTATGTCCCCCTGTTTTGTGAACCGCTGGTTGGCTATGGCCTCATGGTCAATCCCAAGACCGGAAAACGATTCTTCAAGGAAACCGGCAACCGCAAGGAGCGAGCCGACGCCATCATTCTGGTCGGCAATCCCGTGATCATCATGGGGGATTCCTATGCGGTCAATAAACAGGTTGTCCCCCATGCGCTCAAGGGCGGAATGGAAATCGACGCGATCAAGAAGTTTGACACGCTCGATGATCTGGCCAAAGCCTATGATATTCCCGTGGGCGCATTCAAGGATCAGATTGCCCGCTGGAATTCCTTCGTGGAGAAACGCCAGGACGATGATTTCGGCTGCATGATCTTTAAAGACACCAAGCCGACGATGGTGGCGCCTTTCTACGCCGCGAGACTCTGGCCCAAGGTTCATCACACCATGGGCGGACTGGTGATTGATAAAAATTCCCAGGTTATGGGATTTGATTTCAAACCCGTGAAAGGCCTTTACGCAGCCGGCGAAGTAACCGGCGGCGTCCACGGGGCTGTGCGTCTGGGCGGTGTGGCGGCGATCGACTGCGTCGTCTTCGGCCGCATTGCCGGAAAAAATGCGGCAGCGGAAAAACCCTGGAGTTAATTGAAGATCAAAGCATCAATGGGTGGTTTTTATTTTTTGACCACTCATTGATGCTTGCTTTTTTACCGGTTTCAAAGTTATAATTTAAAATAACTCCGGATGAATCCGGTCAAGAGGTATCATATGAATGCAAAAAAAGTTAAAGTTGTTTTCTCCGCGATGTTGGTTGTTTTGTTGAGCGCTGTTTTGCTTTCGGGGAACGTCAATGCCGCGCCCAAGGAGAAGAAAGCCGCAACGGCAAAAGCCAAAGCTGCCGAAGTGAAAGCCTGGGACTGTGCGGGTTGCCATAAAGACAAAAAGATGCTTCCCGAAACCCATGTGCCGGTCAAAGACATGCCCTATGACGGATGTGTGGTCTGTCACGTTCCCGGCGGCGCCGCCAGTTCCTTGAAAACGAAAGTTCCGGGAAGCCACCTTCACTCCCTTCGTGGGATCAAATGCGAACAGTGTCACGGCAAGGTCAAGAAACAAGAGGCTGTGGAAATGGCGAAATGCGTAGCCTGCCACGGTGCGACGGCAAAGCTCGCGGAAAAGACCGCGAAAGTGAAACCGCATAATCCGCACGAATCTCCGCATTACGGTACCGACGCCGATTGTAATCTCTGTCATCATCAGCATGCAAAATCAGAAAATCTTTGCGCCCAGTGCCATAAGTTCGATTTTGTTGTTCCTTAAATCGCAGATTAACCGAGCCGATCGAGGAAAATAATCATGGGTTGTAATGGTGAATCAACGTTCACGGATTGCCTGAAAGGAGCCGCGGGCCGCGTGATATCGGGCGGTCCGCTCTACCTCTTAACTTTGGGCGTCTTTGTCGTATTGTTAGTTGCGGGCGTCGCCTGCGGCATTTATTCCGTTTTTATTGAAGGCAGCCGGCATGCCTACGGTCCCTACCGGGAAATTCCGCTGGCGCTTTTGATTTCGACATACATTTTCTTTGTCGTTGCGTCCACGGGGCTTTGCCTGGTGTCGTCCATCGGACATGTCTTCGGCAACCGTGACTTTCTGCCGATTGCCAAGCGCTCCGTGCTTCTGGCGCTCATCACGATCATGTCCGGGTTTCTGGTCATCGCCCTGGAAATTGAAAATCCCTTCCGCATGGCGATCTACCTGTTTACCTCCGCGAATCTGTCCTCCAACATCTGGTGGATGGGCACGCTCTATATGCTTTACATGATCTTCATGGCCATTGAATTTGTGCTTTTGATGCGGGATTCGCACTCCGTGGCCGCCTTCTTCGGATTATTAAGCGTTCTCTCCGGCGTCGCGGCGCACAGCAACCTGGGCGGCATCTTTGCCATGCTGCACGGGCGGGATGTCTGGTACGGGCCGTTTCTGCCGGTTTACTTTATTGTATCGGCCATGATGACCGGAAGCGCCTTTATTATCCTGTTCAGTATGATCGCCAAAAAGATCCGCGGCTTCATGGATGAAGACGAGCAAAAGACGATCTCGATGGTGGGAAAATTGGCCATGCTGATGATCGCGGCTATTATATTTATGACCATCTGGAAAATGATTACCATGACCAGCGGCGGCGAAACCCGCCTGATCACCCTTCATGAAACCCTCAGCGGTTCGCATGCCGTAAGCTTCTGGATTCTGGAAGTGGCCTGTGGCATGGTCATTCCGTTTTTCCTGCTTTGGGCTTCCGGAGGCAAGCGATTCGGCCTGATGACCCTGGCCGCCTGCTTTATGATCTTCAGCATCTTCTTTATGCGTCTGGACCTGGTGGTCATGGCGCAGATCGTTCCTCTGTACTGGGATTTAGGCGTCAAGGAATTTTCGTCGCTGCATACGTATTCCCCCACCTGGAAAGAGATTCTGGTGGCGATGAGCGGCGTCGGGTTCTGCGGGACGGCGTTTCTGCTGGGAGAGAAAGTATTCAACGGTTTTGGCGGTTCCGCCCCGTGTGAAGCAACACTGGATAACGAAAAAATGGTGAGCGAACGATGATTTTTAAACCGTTTGATATAGAAAAATTGATGGAGACCTCTGGCTCGGTCACTGAGATGGAGCGGAGAGAATTTTTGAAAATCGGTCTGGCGATTACCGGTGTTTTTGCAGGAGGATCGCTTGTGTCCGTGGCATCGGCGGCCGAAAAAATCTTTCCGCAGGATTCTTTCCTGAAGAAATACCCCTACAAACCGCATTACAGCATGGTGATCCGGGTCGATCAATGCATCGGGTGCCTCCGTTGCGAAAAAGCCTGTGTCAGCACGAACTCCGTTCCGGATTACGGCTGGCGGACCAAAGTGCTGCACAAGGAAGTTCCCGAAGCCATCGGTCAGAAAAGAGAGTTTATTCCGATTCTGTGCAACCAGTGCAACAACCCGCCCTGTGTTCGGGCCTGTCCCGTCACGGCGACGTTCAAGAACAAACAAAACGGCATCGTCATGATGGACGTCAAGAAGTGCATCGGCTGCAAAATCTGCATGGTGGCCTGTCCGTACAATGCCAGGTATTTTAATGAAGAAAGAGGCGCCATCGACAAATGTGATTTCTGTCTGGAGTCGCGGCTGTCCAAAGGCGAAAAAACAACCGCCTGCCAGACGGCCTGTCCGGCGGATGTCCGAGTGTTCGGTGATCTGTCCAATCCCCAGGATCGCGTGTATAAACTGATTCATCAGATGCAAAAGCCCGTCTGGGTTCTCAAAAAAGAAACGGACGCCAGACCTAACATCTTTTATACGAAGGGATAGCTCGGGACCATGCAAAAAAGACTCGTTGTCATTATCAGCACGCTTATGATCTTCGGCACGGCTTTAGTCGCCCAGGCGGCCGAGCCGGCCAAAGGCATTCTTTATACCAAACCGGTGGAATCCGTTATTTTCAGCCATTCGGATCATCTTCAGAAAGGCACAACCTGTGCCAGTTGCCACAGCGGGCTTTTTGAGATGGAAGCGCTCAAGGCCCAGAAGAATAAAGACTTCACCATGGATTCGCTCTACAAGGGCAAATACTGCGGCGCCTGCCACGACGGCAAAAAGGCGTTTGCCTCCGATACGCAGTGCGCGCGCTGCCACGTCGGCGCGAACTATCCTGCGCCTCAAAAAGACACGCCTGCCTATAAAGCATCCGTGACGCTGGGCAAGGGCGACGCGGGAATCACTTTTCATCATGATAAACACCTGAAGAAGGCAAACTGCTTAAGCTGCCATCCGTCACTTTTTGAACCGAAAGAAGGAACGGCCAAAATCAAAATGGCCGATCACGCTTCGAACAAATACTGTTTTGGCTGCCACGACGATAAGGGCAAGGGCACGTTCTCCAGAAACGACTGCAACCGCTGCCATACGAAAGCCATGCCGGCGCCGACGGATGCCATCCTGTATGGCAAGGGCGTCAAAGCAGTTTCCTTCAAACACGAAAAGCACCAGGTCAAGGCCGGCTGCACAGCCTGTCATCCCAAATTATTTGCTTATCGCAAGGGCGAGGCAAAAATCGATTTTGACGATCATGCCAACCGCAAATCCTGCTTTACCTGTCACGCCAAGAAGGACGGGACGGCATTTTACAGTTGCAATCTCTGCCATAAGGATAAGCCCGCGATCAAGGCGACGTTTTATCCGGATACGCTCAAGTACAAGACCAAAATGCAAAACGTTTATTTCCATCACGAAAGCCATGCGGTCTTCGCTTGCAATCTATGCCATCCGAATCCTTTTGCCATGAAAAAAGGAAAGACCGATATGAATATGGCGGACATGATGAAAGGCAAGACCTGCGGAATGTGTCATAACGGCACGAAAGCCTTTTCGGTGAACAATTGTTCCCGCTGTCATAAAAAATAGGCCGGTATTGCATGCGTCTTTTCAGACTCTCGGTTCTTTGTTTCATCCGACGAGTGGGAGTTGATTTGTATTTTGTGTCATGGTAAAACATCCCCAATAATCTTCAGGAGCTAAAATCGTTTGAGCAAGAATAAATCCGGGATCTGGTCTTTTTTCGCATCGGTTCAACTGGCCGTTGTTCTTCTTTCATTGATTGCGTTTTTCGCTCTGATCGGAACACTGGTTCCCCAGCGGGAAGCGGCGGTCGAATTTGGAGAAAAACTGTCGCCCACGCTTTTGACGTTTCTGCAGAAGATGCAGGTTTTCGATCTGTATCATTCCGTATGGTTCATTCTGCTTGCAGCGCTTCTGGCCGTTAATCTGTTGATCTGCTCACTGGATCGGTTTCCGATGGCCTGGCGGCGTTTCCGCATGCGGCATGAACCCCGCAATGATGAAGCGTTTAAAGATCTGCCGGAAGGAAACGCGTTTCAAACCGCGGCGGATATTCAGAAAGCCGCTTCCGCCGCCTCCGCGCTGCTTCAAAAGAAATACCGCAATGTTGAACGAACGGATGAAGCCGACGGCATTTTCCTGTGCGCGCAAAAAGGCCGCTTTGCGCTTTTCGGCGTCTACATTGTGCATCTGAGTATTCTGTTGTTAATTGCCGGCGCCGTGGTCGGCGCCTTTTTCGGCATTGAAGCCTATGTCAACATTGCCGAAGGGGAGGCCGTCTCTTCCGTTCATCTGCGCGGCAATGACCAGGCGCTGGCCCTGCCTTTTTCCGTCCGCTGCGATAAATTCACCGTTGAATTTTACGAAAGCGGCATGCCCAAAACCTATCAATCGGATCTTTCGTTTATCAAAGACAACCGGGTGATTCATTCCGGAAAACTTCGCGTCAATCACCCCATTACATTTGAAGGGTACAATTTTTATCAGTCCAGTTACGACAAAGCGGCCGGAGGAAAGGCGACAATTGCGTTGGTGCGCGAGGGCGGCCGCCGCGATGTGATGAATGTGGCCAAGGGATACGATTTCGACCTTCCTGGCGGGGAAGGCACGTTTCATGTTTTAAGGGTGGAAGCGGATCTGATGAAAATGGGGCCGGCCATCAAAGTTGCCGTGGACTCCAAAGGCATTCAGACCTCCTTCTGGGTTTTCCAGCAGATTGAAAAAATCCGGGCCGCCAATCCCGATATGATCGCTCAAATGCCCATCCTGAATCCCGGATCATTCCGTCCGTATACATTTGTGCTGATGGGAATGGAGGATAAATATCTGACCGGCTTGCAGGTGAACCGCGATCCCGGCGCGCCGATGGTGGCTTTCGCGGCTGTGCTGTTAATCGGCGGCCTGATGCTGATTTTATTTTCATACGCCCGGACGGTCTTTATCCGCATTGCTCAAAAAGACGGCGGGGCATCCGTGGCCGTTGCCGGAAAAAGCTACAAGAATTCGGCGGGACTGCAAAAGGAAGTTCAATATCTGATTGCGGAACTTCAAGACAATCTGGAGAAATCCAAATGATCAATACCACAATTTTAAGCTGGGTGACTTTTATTTACTTTGCCGCCTTTGTTTTCTACCTTTTCCGGATGGTTCTGGGACGGGAGATCTGGGGGAAACTGGCCAGTTGGACCGCGCTTGCTGGGCTCGCCGCCCAGAGTATTGCTTTGATCATCCGCTGGAAGACCTCCTATGATATGGGCATGGGGCATGCGCCGCTTTCGAATTTCTATGAGTCGCTGATCTTTTTTGCCTGGACGATTGTTCTTTTGTATCTGATCATAGAGTGGCGTCTGAAAAATCGCAGCATCGGCGTCTTTGTTCTGCCGATTGCTTTTTTGATTATGGCCTACGCGTCCATTGCGCCGGGCATCAACAACAAAATCGAGCCGCTCATTCCGGCGCTGCAGAGCAACTGGCTGACGTCTCATGTTCTGACGTGTTTTATGGGGTATGCATCGTTTACAGTGGCTTTCGCGCTGGGCATCATGTTTTTTGTCAAAAGAGCGGCAGGTCCCGATGATTCTACGGCCAGCGTTTTTATACGCCTGCTGCCGTCTGAGTATCACATGGATGAATTGATGTATTACAGCGCCACGCTGGGATTTATCTTTCTGACGCTGGGTATTGCGACGGGTTCCGTCTGGGCGCACTACGCCTGGGGCTCTTACTGGAGCTGGGACCCGAAGGAAACCTGGTCGCTCATCACCTGGCTTGCCTACGCCGTGATGCTGCATGTCCGCCTGGTGCGGGGCTGGCGCGGCAAACGCATGGCCGTCATGGCGATTATCGGTTTTGTCTGCGTGCTCATCACGTATCTGGGCGTGAATTTCCTGCCCAGTCTGCACAGCTATATGACATAAATGCTTGCGCGGATTCCCCGATATGTTTTCTCCTTTCCGACTGGAATCTATGATGACAGGAACTTATTCTAATTTCTCATTAAGCAATGACTTCTTTTTTAAGAAATTCTATCACCTCATTGATATCCGGCAATTCTTTAATCGGATAGACTTTCACGAAAATAACCTTCCGTTGTTCATCAAGAATGATATTGGCGCGTTCGGAGAAACCGAATTTGTCGATAAAGATGCCAAGCCTCGACGCGATATCTCCGTGCGGCCAGAAATCCGCCGGCAGGTCGACTTTTTCGATGCCCAGGCTTTGGGCCCATGCTTTTTTACAGGGAACGGAATCCACCGAGAGCCCCAGCGGCACAGTATTCAGCTTTTGAAAGGTTTCAAAATTGCTCTCCAGAGACTGCATCTGCTTTGCGCAGATGTCCGTCCAGGCCAGCGGATGAAAGGACAGCAGAATTTTTTTGCCCGCTAATGTCGACGTGTCCACGATGGTTTCCGTATGACTCTTCAATGAAAAATCACTCACTGCATCACCTACTTTAATTCTGGCCATCATATCCTCCTTGTGTCATGAATTTATGCTTTGATCCCATATATCCGTAATTAATAAATAGTCTCAGGAAAGCTTCCTCTGGGTCTGACGTCATAACCGTTTTAATTTAGAGATGAATCAGCGTACGTCAAGGAACGATTTACTTTTAAGACCTGTTTTTGTGACCTTTCAGATGACGATTTGATTAATAATTAATCATCTATATTAATAATTTATGTATTATCCGTGACTGATAGTCATTTATTGCTTGACTGCCGGTCACGTATTGTGCATACTCCCGTATCGAAGCGTTTCCGATGCTGGACGATATTGATGGAAATGTCTTTGAAGACAAGTCGCGCGATGAGAGGGGGGTACTAATTACAAAGGAGTAGTACCAAAATGACGGAGAAGATTCAAAGCGCGGAAACGAGTAAGCAGGCCCCAAATGTGGGCGAATTTGTGATTAAACGCCCGTTTAACAGCACGCTGGCAACAGGCATTATTGCCACCGTGCTATGTTTTGTTGTGACCATGATCTATTGGCCATTGTGGGGAATGGCAGCCAAGGCGATTATCACGTCTGTGGCAGGTCAGGGACTTCAAACAGTAGATGCCAAAACAGCGTCGAAGTATGTTTCGGTCTTTACAGAAGGGACTTTCTTCTGGATGGTGATCAATGCCTGGGTTTGGCTGACCCTGGCCTTTGGAAACTACGGTAAAACGGCTTTAACGGCCAAACAGCCGCTGGCAGGCATCTGGTATGCCATTGTAGGCGCTGTTGCAGGGATTGTCGGTTTTATTGTGCTGGTCGGATTTCTGGGATTATGGTGGAAGCCTTTCAGCTTTTGCATCCTGTTTATGCCAACCACTCCGGAAGATGTTCATCTGGCCATCGAAGGCTGGGAAGCCAGTAACTTCTATGCCCTGATGGTGATCATCGCCCAGATCCCTTTCATTTCTCTTTTCCAGAAGTGGCCTTTTGCGGGGAACATCAAGGCGCCGTGGGATGGTTACGGTGTTCTGCTGGCGGGGACGGTCTTTGCCCTGATCACCTGGTTCGGCCTTGTGGTGACCAGTTTCATGAAACTCTCCATCGGCGAGCATGCCGTCGTCAGCGTCCCGATGGGTTCTTGGCCGACCCTGGTTGCCTTCTGCGAATGGTTTATCTTCTGGTTTTTAATGCCCGCCGAAGGCGGAGAGTCTTACCCACAGAAGCTTTTCGCCAAGAAGCAACCTTACATGGGAATTGTCGGTTTGATTATCGCTTTTGTGATGGCGCATGTTTTCGTGATTGCCGCCCGTCCCATTCTCACAGCGCTGGATTTGATGCCCGGCGCTCCGGTCGATCTGCTGTCGGCGTCCATGGGGCTTTCCGTGGTTACAACCATGCTGGTCTGGCATCATCTCTTCGATGACTTCCCGTCGGCTCAGATGGTTCCCAATCAGGCCGCACGTGTCCTGTGCCGCATCGCTATCTGGGTGGTCTTAGGTTGTATTATGGGCATCATCTGGATCAAGACCTTCAAGATGCTCCCGTTTGGCGGAACGGATTACGGTCTTGGCTGGCCCACCATGGGTATTCTTGCCGGTCAGTTTGCATTTCTGATGGTGGTCCTTTACTGCAACACGTTCTTTGATAAATGGCCGGTTGTCCGGAAAGTTTCCGTGAAAAAATAATTCGTCAGATTTGTTTTTTCCTTTGTTAAAAGGGGCAGGCACGACGCCTGCCCTTTTTTAGTTAAATTTAAATAAGGATGACGTTTTCCCTTTGCGGTCTTTATCCGTTATGCAGAGCATTGGCCTTCTGTCTTCATCCTTGATCCTTGGACCTTGAGCCTTGAGCCTTGCACCTGAATATTCAGCCTTCGGTCTTCAGTCTTCAGCCTTCAGCCTCAATCGAGGGATAATCCGTATACCCCTTTGGTCCCGCTGTGTAAAAGGTGGCGTTGTCCCATTCATTCCATTTTGCGCCCTCGGCAATGCGCCGAACAAGATCGGGATTAGCGAGGAATGCTTTGCCGAATGCCACAGCGTCTGCATAGCCTTCTTCAATCACGCGTCGGGCGCTTTCGGCGTTAAAGCCGCAGTTGATGATCATTTTGCCCCTGTAGCGCGGGCGGAAATGTTTGGCGATTTCCTTCACCGCATGGGGGACATTATCCACCGGCCTCATCGGTTCGACAAAGTGAACATAAGCCAGGTTAGAGTAATCGTTGAGGCGTTCGACGATATGTTCAAACGTCGGAATGGTGTCTTTGTCGATGGTGATGCCGAAAAAGCCGTGAGCGGACGGATTAAGGCGAACGCCCACACGCTCAAAGCCGATGGATTTTCCCACTTCATCGAGCGTTTCAAAAAAGAAGCGCGCTCTGTTTTCATGCGTTCCTCCGTACTCATCTCTGCGGTAGTTGGCGCAGTTGACAAAGAATTGATGGAACAGATATCCGTTGGCGGCATGGATTTCGACGCCGTCAAACCGGGCGGCATAGGCGTTCTCAGCCGCCTTGCGGAAATTCTGGGTGGTGTTGTGGATTTCCTCTACCGTCAAAGCGCGCGGCACGACTGTGTCTTTGAACCCTTCCGCCGTAAAGACCCGGTCGTTTGGATTGACGGCTGAAGGGGCCACCGGCGGATTGCCTCCGTGAAAATCCGGATGTGAGATCCGTCCCACATGCCAGAGCTGGCAGAAAATGTGCCCGTCTTTTTCATGAACGGCTTTCGTGACGAGTTTCCATCCCTCAACCTGTTCAGGGCTGTAAATGCCCGGCGTGTTGATGTAGCCCACGGCTTCTTTGGAAACCTGGGAGCCTTCGGTAATGATCAATCCGGCGGACGCCCGCTGAGTGTAATATCCGGCGATGAGAGGTGTTGCTTTGTTTTCGGGGTTGTCCGCCCGGCTGCGCGTCATAGGTGACATGAAAATGCGGTTGAGAAGCTCCATCCGGCCAATCTTGATCGGTTTGAACAGGATATTTGCCATGAAAGACTCCTTTTGTGAAATAGGTTCTGTTTGTTGAAACACTTCGACAGGAGCAAATTACGAAAAACGAAAAAGATAATTTTTGTATATTATAATAAAACCGTCTTCCTCAAGTCAAGCGCCGAAGGCCCATCCGTTTTATACCTTCGTGCTTGAACCTTGAACCTTGAACCTTATCCCTGCTTTTCTATTCGATCGCCATCAGCGACTGCCAGCGCTCCCATTCCGTCGCGTGCGGCAGATTGTGTTTTTTGATCAGGTCGATGATCGGCGCCTCATTAAAGCGTAAATAGGGGTTGATTTTTCGCTCTTCAGCCAGTGTGGAATAAAGAAAATCCGGGTCGCAGCTTTGCCGGAAACGCTCGATATCCGGGTTGGCAGGCTCCAGATGCCGGGCAAAAGCCAGCGAGTCGCGGACGTAGTCATGTCCGGCGAAAACCCGGGTGTCATCCGGCAGGGCCATGAGGCGCTTGATGGAATTGTAAAATCCTTTCAGATCCCCGGTAAAACAATTGCCGATGGTGGCGTTAAACAGCGTATCGCCGGAAATCAGGTTGTTGTCCGTGTGAAAGCAAACTGAGTCACTGGAATGCCCCGGCGTCCGGTAAACCACAACCTTTTCCCCATCAATGAATATTTCTTCGTTGTCAGCAAGCTTCGTACAATCCAGATAATCTGCTTTTGTTTTCTTAAGAAGATGTTCATCGCCCGGCGTATGATCATAATGCCGGTGCGTATTGGTGACGTACCTGAGCGTGAGTTTGTGTTGATCCAGAAAAGAAAGAATTTCCTGCCAGGCGCCGCCGTCGACGGCCATCGCTTCCGATGGGCCGTAAACCAGGTAAGCCAGATTATCGCCGTAGTGAAACTGTTCGATGTTGAGCATGCCGGATTCCTTTATTTGACAATTTTGAAGATTTCTCTGGCTTTCGGATCAGTTGATGTGCGCAAAAGCTCGAACAAAACCATTTCCGTGCTGGTCAGATGACCGCCGGCGCTTTTGATGGCGTCGATGCCGACTTTGCTGTTTTCCGGGGTCCGCGATGAAACGGCGTCGGTGACCAGATGGACGGTGTAACCGTGTTTTATCAAATCCAGCGCGGTCTGATAGACGCAGATGTGGCTTTCGATGCCGGTCAGGACGACATGCCTGCGGGTCAGCGATTCCAGAAGGTCGCGAAAGTTTTGATTATCCCAGCAACTGAAACTTTCTTTGGCGATGGGGGTGAAAGTCCCCAGCGTATCGGCCAGTTGCGGAATGGTCGGTCCCAGCTTGGCGGGAGTCTGTTCCGTCACCAGAATCGGCAGGTTGAGAGCTTGAAATCCCTGTACGAGCTTGACGTTGTTGGCAAAAAGACTTTCCTTGTTGTGCATGGCCCGGGCCAGATTTCCCTGAAAGTCGATCATGATTAAGACGGCAGCGGTTCGGCTGAGCATTTTTTTCTCCTGTTGAAAAATTGTCTTCAATTTATTTAAATTGCCTGACCCTTGTCAATCATTATTATTGCTGATAAAAAGGTTAAAAAAAATCGGGGAAGAAATATGAGTTTGCCGACATTTGACAACATTATCCTGCATGAATACCGCGACGGCGCTTTTCAGGAGGTTTCGCTGCCGTTTTCAGCCGAATATGCCGTTACGCTAAAGATCAATGACAGCCCCTACATGACGATGGCCAGCTCCGGAAACTATCTGCGCGAACATGTCACGGGCTATTTGATGACGGAAGGAATCATCAGCGCCGCCGGGCAGATCGAGCGGATCGAGATTGATGAGGCGTCATTGACGGTCAATGCCGTGCTGGTTAATGATAAAATGATCACCGAAAAGCTCGAACGCATTAAAGTCATTTCCGCCGCCGGCGGAAGAACCAAAAAAAATCTGCCGTCCGGGGATCTGATCCGAATCAATCTGCCGTCCATTGGGGCGGGGGTGGTGATCCGGTGCATGAATGAATTTCTGAACTATTCGCGCGAGCATGAGGCCACGCATGGCGTCCACAGCGCCGCACTGTATTCGCTTGCGGGAGAGAGACTGGTCTTCTTTGATGAAATCGGCCGGCACAATGCCATCGACAAAGTAATCGGTTACGCGGCCGTCCATAACATCAGTCTGGAAGATAAAATCATCTGCTCAACCGGGCGCATCTCCAGTGAGATCGCTTTCAAATTTATCCATGCCCGCGCGCCGGTTCTCGTCACGCGCGCCTCTCCGACTACCCTCAGTGTAAAGCTTTTACGCCAGTACAACATTTTGTGCATCATCCGGGCGGTCAACGGCCGGTTTTATGTGGTGAACGGGAGGGAACACATTATCCTTTGAACAAAATAAATGGATGAAGAAAAGGAGTTCTCAGTCATGGCCAATCCGTATCCTGCTTTATTTTCCCCGATCAAAATCGGTAGCGTGGAGATTAAAAACCGTATCGCCATGATGCCGATGGGGGTGTTCTCCCCCAGACTCATGGGACCCAACGGCGCTTACACAAAAGACGGGGCCGACTACTATATTGCCAGAGCCGGAGGCGGCGTCGGCCTGATTATTACCGGGCTTTTGCCGGTGGGTATTTTCCCGCCGGGGCACGGGCCCGGAGACCGGGGCGAAGGCTTCCGGAAATATATCGATCAGCAGAAATATCTGGCCCGGGGCGTACATCAATACGGCGCTAAGGTTTTTGTCCAGATTACGGCCATGACCGGCCGCGTCGGCACCCATCCCGGCGAACCTGCGGCCTGCGTCATTCAAAACGTCTGGGAC
The DNA here is from genome assembly GCA_963682105.1 of Smithellaceae bacterium. Taxonomy (GTDB): domain Bacteria; phylum Desulfobacterota; class Syntrophia; order Syntrophales; family Smithellaceae; genus UBA8904. Next base: position 1,618,069 of record OY821638.1, on the reverse strand, counting down.
CCCACACAAAAACATCGTGAAATGACCGTCAAGGAAATTAAAGCATACATCGAAAAATTTGCCAATGCCGCCCTGGCCTGTCAACTGGCCGGCATTGACGGTGTGGAGGTTCATGCCGTTCACGAAGGTTATCTGCTCGATCAGTTCACCATTGCCGCAACCAACACCCGCAGCGATGAGTACGGCGGAAGCCTGGAAAACCGTCTGCGGTTTCCCTGTGAAATCGCGCAGGCAATCAAGGCGGCCTGCGGTAAAGAATTCCCCGTTTCGCTCCGCTACAGCGTTCGCAGCTATATGAAGGGTTTTAACAGCGGCGCGCTGCCCGGCGAAGAATTTGTGGAATTCGGCAGAAATTTGGAGGAAAGCATTGTCGTGGCCCGCAAGTTTGAAGAAGCGGGCTATGATCTTCTCAACTGCGACAACGGTTCGTACGATTCGTGGTACTGGCCGCATCCGCCTGTTTATATGCCCAAAGCCTGTAATCTGGACGATGTCCGGGCATTAAAAAAGCATGTATCGATTCCGGTGATCTGCGCCGGAAAATTTGACGATCCGAAACTTGCCGATGAGGTCATCGCCCGGGGAGAAATCGATATGATGGGCATGGGGCGGCCGCTGCTGGCCGATCCGGAGATCGTCAATAAATTCGCCGCCGGCGCCCTGGAGGATATCCGGCCCTGCATCGGCTGCCATCAGGGCTGCCTTTCAAGAATTTTCCAGTTCAAGGATATCTGCTGCGCCGTCAATCCCGCCTGCGCCAGGGAGTTGAGCTACAGTGTGGAAAAGGCGGACAAGCCTAAAAAAGTGTTGGTGATCGGCGGCGGTCTGGCCGGGATGGAAGCGGCCAGAGTCTGCTCGCTTCGCGGCCACAGCGTTCAACTTTGTGAAAAAACAGACCGTCTGGGCGGGGTTTTCATTGCCGCCTCCGCGCAGGACTACAAGGAAGACGACCGCCGTCTGCTGGCCTGGTACATCAAACAGATGAAGGATTTAAAAATTAATGTCCGCACCGGCACGGAAGTGGACAAAGGATGGGTGGACGGGCATTCTTATGACGAAATCTTCATCGCGACGGGAGCTGTAGAGCGCAAGCTTGACACACCCGGCTTTGATGCCGCAAACGTCACGTATGCCGTCGACACACTTTTGAAAAACAGGATTTCCGGGCAGAATATTTTAGTGGTGGGCGGAGGACTGACCGGCGTTGAAATCGCCTGCGATCTGGCCCGCCAGGGTAAAAAGGTGACCGTTGCGGAAGCCTGCGACACCATCATCAATGCGTTCGGCATTTCGGCGGCCAATTACAACATGCTCATGGAGATGCTGGATTTCTATTCTGTGAATGTGATGACATCGACCACCGTAACCAAATATGAAAATGGTGTGGCGGATTTGCTGACCGTTGTTAAAAATTTCCCCAATAACGCTAACCGCGCAAAATTGATGTTCACGGCCGGCCCGGCAGGCATTGAGAAAAAATCAAAGCTTGCCGCCGACCATGTCATCGTTTCCGTAGGTTACATAAGCGATAATAAACTATACACTGAGTTGAAAAGAGAAAACGTCCATCTGGTCGGCGATGCCGGTAAACCGGAAAACGTTATGAAAGCCATCTGGGATGCCTATGAGGTTGCCGGAAGAGTATAGCTCGTAGCTCATGGCTCGTAGCTCATGGCTCGTAGCTGATGGAATAAAGGCTATAGGTAATGGGCGAGAGGCTATGGGCATGGGCATCGTTCCTGGCTCATGGCTCGTAGTGGATGATGCTCAACTTCACGGGTGTGGAGTTTTGTTTCTGACTAATTTGCTGATCCTGGGATCATGATGAAGTTACTGAGAATCGGGCTGATGCTTTTTTCAATCCCGAAGGGATTCAACGTTTATAGATCATCCAGCCATTTCAACCTCTGCGACCCCGTCGGGGTCGAACATAGAGACGTGAAGTTTCTATAAGCATGCAATTCCTTAATATTCCTGGATTCACCCTGAAGGGCACAAGCCGGATCGCGCTTCGCTTGTCCGGAATGACAAAAGTGGAATTGCGACACAGTCTCTCTGCGGAGCCGGCAAAATTATTTTCGTAAAACCCTCTCAAAAGAGCAAAAATACCACTTTGGATGTATTTACATATCCGGCGATCTTCAATATGACTTTCAGTCAAGAATGTTTGGATGCGGGAGCCCGTCCGGGGATACATCAGGGAATTCCTGTGAAGACCGCAATATCCTTAAATCATGGGAATGAATGGTTTTCCTGCTTAGATTGCGCTCTGGTATCGGTATTGCGGGCAGTTCCGATGCAAAACGACCATGGATGCCGGCACACCGGGTAACTTCAACTAGTGTAATTTTTCAGTTGTATTCGTAGATAGTGTTGTTCTTTCACCGAAGTTTTTCTCGCTCAGATCCGGTCTCCCCCGGATGAAAGGCCGAATTTGAAACATAAAATCGTCAAGAGATTTTCCGGATTGTGCTTTGCATAATCCGAGAGTACAGTAATCCTCACCCCAAAGGGTGGTCTTCTATACAGAGGGTTAATAAACAAGCGTAATAAGGAGGATGTATGGATTTAAGAGATGCGTATTTTGTAGATGGTGTGCGGACATGGTTCGGAAAGGCCAGGCAGGATGGTTTCTACTGGTACACACGGGCGGATGACATGGTGACCAAGGTCATGAAAGAGCTCGTGAGAAGAAATCCGACTGTTCCATGGGGAGAGGTAGATGATTGTATCATGGGCGCAACAACTCAGGTCGGTGATCAGGGAACCACGATGGGCAGAACCGTTGTTTTAACTTCGGGGCTTCCTGAAACGGTTCCGGGATTTTCCGTGGACCGGATGTGCGCGGGCGGCATGACCTGCCAGAGCATCGGTTCGTCCTATATCAGAGCAGGCGTTGCCGACATGATCATCGCCGGCGGTGTCGAACACATGGCCCACCACCCCATGGGGGCGGGTGCAGATCCGAATCCAAGGATCGTTACCGAGAAGATGGTAGAGCCGAAATATTTCAACATGGGCAACACGGCGGAAAAGCTCCATGACTGGCTTCCCGAGCATGGCGAACAACCGGTTACCAAGGATGAGGCGGATGAGTATGCCTTCCGTGTTCTGGAAAGATACTTCAAGGCGCTGGATGCCGGCTACTACGATAAGCACTGTATAGATATGACGGTATTTTCCCCCACCGGGTGGAGGGTTGCCAACTATGACGAACAGGCTAAACGTGGAACCACGCTGGAGAGCATCAAAGGCCTCAGAAAATTCCCGTTTAAGGCGGAAGGCCATGTCACCGCGGCGAACGCTTCGGGATTGAACGACGGCGCGTGTGTATCGCTCCTCATGTCCGGCCGGAAATGCAAAGAGTTGGGAATCAAACCCAAAATGAAGTTTATCGGCGCCGCCTTCGTTGGCGTCGATCCGTCCATCATGGGTTGGGGGCCGGTTCCCTCCACGGAAAAGGTTCTGAAAAACTACGGTATGAAATTTGAGGATCTCGATATCATTGAGCTCAATGAGGCTTTCGCCGTGCAGGCTGTCGGCTTCATGAAGCACTTCGGTATGAAGACTCCGGAAGATCCCAGACTCAATCCTTACGGCGGGACGATTGCCATGGGCCACCCGCTGGCCAGCTCCGGCGTGCGTCTGAGCATGCAGCTTGCACAGGACTTCGAGTTGAATCCGAAAGCCAGGTACGGACTCACCACCATGTGTGTCGGCTTGGGCATGGGCGGTTCGATCATTTGGGAAAACGTAGTTGGAAAAACAATCTAGGAGGCTCATATAATGGCTAAATATATAACAGAATGCAAATTAAACTTCTTTCAGTCAAAGAAGGCAGGCAAGATAGCGATGGTCACGATGGACAACGGGCAGTTTCCGAACATCCCCAATACCTGGGGTGTTGAGGCCCTGGAATCATTAAACAAGGTTCTCGACATCGTGGAAAAGGACAAGGATGTTAAAGGCTGGTTTCTGACCGGAAAGCCTTTCATCTTCAATGTGGGCGCGGATATCATGAGCGCCGACCCGAATGCAAAGAAGGAAGACGCCCTTCAGATCGGTGCGATGGGGCACGCTGCATTCAAGCGGATTCTGAATCTCCCGTATCCGACCCTGGCCGCCTACAACGGCGCATCCATGGGCGGCGGCGTGGAAGTCGGGCTTTATCATAAGTACCGGACCATTTCCAAAAGTCCGGGCGGCTGTGATCATTATGCGCTGCCCGAATGCTTCCTGGGCCTCGTGCCGGGCTGGGGCGGAACCCAGTTGGTCACCAAACTGTGCGGCCCTGAAGCCGCCATCGAACTGGTCATTTCCAATCCGCTCAACATGAACAAAATGATCAATTCCAAAAAGGCCTTTGAAATGGGTCTGGCGGACAAACTGATCGCACCGGCGGAGTTTATGGACGAATCCCTGGCTTTGCTGGAACGCATCATCACCGGCGAAGAAAAGATCGAGCGCAAGAAAGTTGATCCGAAGATGAGCGACGAGCTCTACAACAAGACCAAAGCAATGATTGTCGGCCGGGTCCATTCCGGCGCATTATCACCCTACCGGGCGCTTGAACTCATCAAAGGCGCGGGAACCTGGTCGCTTGATGAAGGATTCCAGAAAGAGAACGAAGCGCTGGCCGACATGATCACATCCGATCAGTTCAAATGCGGCATTTACTCGTTTGACCTGACCCAGCGCCGGGCCAAGAAGCTTCCGGGCAGGCCGCCCAAAGAAGTCAAAGGCAACAAGATCGCCAAAATCGGCGTTATCGGCGCCGGCCTCATGGCCTCCCAGATGGCTCTGCTGTTCGCACAGCGCTATCAGTGCCCCGTCGTCATGAAAGACATCAAACAGGAATTTGTGGACAAGGGTCTGGCCTATTGCAAGGATCAACTGGCCAAGACGGCGAAGAAAGGCAAACTGTCCGCAGCCGACGCCAAATGGATCGGCGAAGACCTGATCAGCGGCACGATTACCTATGAACCGTTCAAGGATTGCGACTTCGTGATCGAAGCCGTTTTCGAAGAGATGGGCATCAAACAGAAGGTTTTCGGCGAGCTGGAAGCCGCCTGCAAGCCCGAGTGCATGTTCCTGACCAACACCTCATCGCTCGATGTCGGTGAAATGGGCAAATTCCTCAAGGATCCGTCCCGCGTGGTCGGGTTCCATTTCTTTAACCCCATTGCCATGATGCCGCTCGTCGAGATCATCAAAACAGACAAGACCAACGATGTTGTCCTGGCGACGGCCTTCGACATTGCCAAGAAGATCAAGAAGACGCCGGTTCTCGTGAAAAATGCCTCCGGCTTCCTCGTGAACAGAGTTTTGACGGCCATGTCGGACGGCATCTTCCGCTGCCTCGACGAAGGCGCCGATTTCCTGCAGACGGATCAGGCCGTTCACGAAATGGGCTTCCCCATGTCGCCTTTCACCCTGACCGCCCTGGTGGGTCCGGCCATTTCTCTGCACGTTCTGGAGACCCTCAACAAGGCGTGGCCTGACCGGTTCAAGGTCAATGAAGGCCTCAAAAACCTGGTGGCCAAAGGGAAGAAGTCCATCCTGATTCTCACCGACAAGGGCGTTGCCGTCGATCCCGAGATTTTAGCCGGTTGGCCGCAGGGGAACAAGAAGTTCACCGACGACGAGATTCGTGAACGCGTTTTGACGCGGATTGCCGTGGAGGTCGACCACATCCTTAAAGAAGGCGTTGTGGCGAGCCCGAAAGATGTGGATACCGGCGTTATCATGGGAGCCGGCTGGCCGCTCTTCATGGGCGGCATCACCCCCTTCCTGGATCAGAAAGGCATTTCGAAAAAGGTTGCGGGTAAGGAGTTCCATCCGAACGGATTTCTGGCAATAGAATAATGGCGCGTTGTCTATAAGCCTAATTTGCTCCATTTCCAGATCAATAGTGACATTGCGACTATGCAGGGAACGGTTTCAATAACGAGACCGTTCTCTGCAAAATGAAAACATAACTTCTGTTTAAAATTGGAATGAGGAGGTTTGTATGGCGAGTTTGTGGATTGATGAGAGAGATATAAAGTTCCAACTGTATGAGGTTTTCAATATAGGAGAAACGGTTCTGGGAAAGGGCCGCTATGCCGATCACGATGCCGATATGTGCAACATGGTGCTCGATCAGGCGCAGAAATTCGCTGAGACCGACATCGCTCCCACCTATCCGGATGAAGTTCATCGCAAACCCATTGAGGCGGTGTTTAAGGACGGCAAGGTTTTTGCGCCGGAAGCCTATCATCGCCTGTGGAAACTTTATTGCGAAGGCGGCTGGATGTCTGTTGCCGATTCAGCCGAAGTGGGGGGACAGGTCTTCCCGCAAACCATCGGAGCGGCCTGTTACCACATGTTCCTGGCCACCAACCAGGCGTTTTTAATGTATGCGGGGCTTACGCACGGCGCAGCGCGCCTGGTGGAAGACTTCTTCCGGCATCCCCTGCGCGAAGTCATCCTCGAAAAGATGTATACGGGCGTGTGGGGCGGCACCATGTGTCTCACCGAACCCAGCGCCGGGTCCGACGTGGGGGCGCTGAAGACAACCGCCAAAAGGAATGCGGACGGCACTTATTCCATCACCGGCACCAAGTGCTTCATTTCCGCCGGCGATCATGATCTGACGGAAAACATCATTCATCCGGTTCTGGCCCGCATTGAAGGCGATCCTGCCGGCACCAAGGGCATTTCCATTTTTGTCGTTCCCAAGATCCGCATCAACGAGAAGGGCGAACTGGGCGAGTCCAACGACGTCAATTGCGGCGGCATCGAAAGCAAGATGGGCATTCACGGCAACGCCACCTGTACGCTCAACTTCGGTGAGAACGGCAAATGCATCGGCTATCTGATGGGCGAAGAGCGAGCCGGGATGAAAGTTATGTTCCAGATGATGAACGAAGAACGCCAGGGCGTCGGCATGATGGGCGTCTCGCTGGCCATGTCGGCTTACCTGCACGCGCTGGATTACGCCAAGCAGCGCCTCCAGGGCCAGAACATCATCGCCGTGGCCATGAAGGATGAAAAGGCGCCTCAGGTCCAGATCATCCAGCATCCGGACGTGCGCCGCATGCTGCTGAGACAGAAGTCCGTCACGGAAGGCATCCGTGCGCTGACTCTGCTTTGTTATTACGCCATGGACCGCGAATTGAATGCCGGCGCCGAAAACAACGAACAGGACAAAGAATACTGGCACGGCATGATCGAGATGCTCACCCCGATGGTCAAGTCCTACTGCACCGAGAGAGGTATGGAAGTGTGCGCGGATGCCGTCCAGACTTACGGCGGTTACGGCTTCTGCCGGGAATATCCGGTTGAGCAGATGATGCGCGACCAGAAGATCAATCTGATTTACGAAGGCACCAACGGCATTCAGGCTATGGATCTTCTGGGCCGTAAACTGGGCATGAAAAAAGGCCTGTATTTCATGAATCTCCTGGGCCTCACCCAGGCCGCCATTGCCGAAGCCAAGGCCGGCGAAGCGTTTAAGGCCGAGGCGGCCGTTGTCGAAGGCGCGCTCAACGCCTGCGCGGGAACCGCCATGGAATTCGCCAAGATGATGAAGACGACGCCTTATGTTCCGCTCATCGGCGCCGCCGATTTCCTCAACTGCCTGTCCGACGCGCTGACGGGCTGGCTGCACATCTGGATGGCCAACGCCGCAACCAAGGGCCTGGCCAATGCCGCAAACGACCGGGATAAAGCCTTCTATAACGGCAAAATCCAGGGTGCGAAATTCTTCATCAACCGCATCACCGCCCTGGTGCCGGCCAAACTGGACAGCATCAAGAAGGATGAGCAAAGCGCCATGAACATCACTGAAGACGCTTTTGCCGTCTAGACGGATTTTAAATTTTTGTACACACGGAGGAGGAACAGGGATGTTCCTCCTTTTTGTCGTTGAGCAGATAGCTCATGGCTCGTAGCTCGTAGCTCGTAGCTCGTAGCTTGTGGCTCGTGGTGAATGGTGGATAGTGGATGGTGGATGGTGTCCTTCGCCGGAGACTGTGTCAGAATGTTGAAAAGTCGTCATTCCCGCGAAGGCGGGAATCCAGAACTCTTTAATATTCCTGGATTCACCCTGAAGGGCACAAGCCGGATCGCGCTTCGCTTGTCCGGAATGACAAAAATGGAATTGCGACACAGTCTCCGGGCGGCGGTGGCGCGCAGCGCCGGAGGTGGAAAAGAGAGTAGCTCGTAGCTGGTAGTTCATGGCTGGTGGCTTGAAGCGCTTGGTGGATGGTGATAAGGCATGAACAAGGGGCGAGCAGGCGGAGACACTCATCAGCATTGTGCTGTTTCCGGCTCAATTGCAGTGTAGGGAACGGTTTGAAACCGTTCCCTACGGAATGATGGTGTGACGGCAGAATTGGAATTATACGGTGATGCAGGCTGTATTCTTTAACCTCTGCTGGTTCAGTCATGTTGACTGAACCAAATATTTCGGTTCAAGCTGTAAGCTTAAACCAGCAAAGGGTTCCGAACGCCACTTTCAATCAAAATCTCTATCCATGGCAACATCCGAATAACAAAAAAATCGGATTTGTCACTTGATTTAAGACCAAAGTTGCCCCATATTGTTCCTCGAATCAGTAAGCAACACGATTAAAGTTCCAGACCTGCGTGACCGGTTTGGTTCAACTAAGTTTTTACGCCGGCTCCGCGGCGTAAAAACTTTTAGAACGTTAAGTGTGAAAATATGAAACCAAGAATAATGTATATAGAAAATAAATCAGAAGGGTTAATCGGCCCAGCAAGAATCGGTCGGGTTACTTTTTCAAAAAGCGGTAAATCAATTTATTACAAAGAAAAAGAATTCCGTAGTCTCAAGGGTCACGGTTGCAAAGCAAATTATTCTGAAGTTGCATCCGGAGATGAATACTGGATTTCAGGCTCAAAGAAAAATGGTGAAGACCGACTTTATGGTGAGAGAATACCAATTGAAATAGATGAAGATGTTCGCGAAGAATATTGGACAGAAATAAGACAAATACATGAAAACAAAAATAAAAATAGCACTTAACGCCACTGCACCCTATCGCAGCCCGCTAGGCTGCTCCGGGTGAGATTTTCGTGGGCCTCACGTCACGATCCCGGTGGTTTGCAAGTTTAAAGTCCAGTTCCGAAACCCAGGGTTCTTCAGGAACACTACAGGACATTACCCGACAACACTTACCCAAAGGAAGGAACGATGAAGGAGCTTCGAAGTGAAATTGAAATTCAAGCGTCCGCGGAAAGGGTGTGGAAATTACTCACCGACTTTGCCAGTTTTCCTCAGTGGAATCCGTTTATCCGTCGAGCGAGTGGAAATATCCAGGTGGGGAAATACCTCGAAGTCAACATCCAGCCTTCTGGTGCGAGTGGAATGACCTTCCGGCCAATTGTTCTCAAAGTTGATCCGAACCGAGAGTTACGGTGGATAGGCCATCTTTTCATATCCGGACTTTTTGACGGTGAGCACATCTTTACCATCGAGCCATTTGAAACAAATCGAATTCGTTTTGCCCAGCGTGAAATCTTCACAGGCCTACTTGTCCCGATATTTGCACGAAAGCTGGATATCGACACACGACGCGGTTTTGAAGAAATGAACCGAGCACTAAAAATCAGAGCAGAGCAAACTGCATGATGGGAGCGAACGAATCGGACGACCGTAAATAAGTAAATCACTGCGAGAATTTAGAGGGAGGCTGAGCACAGCGTATAGGGTATGCAAAGGGACATCCTAAAGTAATTAAATAACTTGCGGCGTTCAACTCAACCGTCGATTGCCAGGAAAAGATAGCGAATAAATGAGGATGACCACCATGAAACCTTCAGGGACATCTGCCATGGAAAAACATCGGATTTACTGTTCGGGGCCGGTTTTCTGCGCGGAAGAAATCGGCGGGATGAGTGCCTTGGCAAAGGTTCTCGAAGAGGCGGGGTTTCAGACCTTTCTGCCGCACCGGGACGGGCTGGAATCTTATGTTCTCGGGTTTTCAAATTCATCCTTCCTGTCAACCGTTTTTCCGATCCGCAAGCGCATCGATTACGCCATATTTGCTCTGGATGTGTATGAGCTGATTGAAAGATGCGATGCGGTTGTGTGCAATCTGAACGGTCGGGTTCCCGACGAAGGCATGATTGTCGAATCCGCCCTTGCTTATGCGGCGGGAAAACCCCTTGTCCTCTTCAAAAACGATCTCCGGGCGCCTTTCGGCGGATACGATAATTCCATGCTGACGAGCCTGGTCAAAGGAGAGATCGTCGGCAAATTGTGCGATATCCCCGCTGCGCTTTTGAGTGCGGTTTCCCGTAAAAGAGATTTTGCCATGCTGTCACTGGATCTTCAGAAAGCCATTGTATTCGGGAAGCGCATTTCTTCAGCGCTGGAGCGCCTGCCGGAAAAGAAATGGAAGAAAAAGTGGGCGGAGGATGTGATACGGCGCGTTGTCGATGAGTCATTGATGAAAGAACCGTGATCACAGAAATAAAAGGAGGCGTTATGTTGTTCCGTAATCTTGGGCAATCAGGGATTTCAGTATCGGCCATTGGACTTGGATGTATGGGACTTTCCGAGTTTTACGGAGAACCCACGCAAGAGTCGGAGGCCATCCATTTACTCCAGCGGGCTGTAGATCTGGGCATCACTCATTTTGATACGGCGGAAATCTATGGCCAGGGGCACAATGAGCGGCTGCTGGGTAAGGCTTTTGCCGGACGTTGGAACCAGATTGTTCTGGCAACCAAGTTTGGTCCTAAGCGGGACCCGGCCACGGGCGCCTTCTTGGGAGTGGACGGCTCTCCGGCCAATGTCCGGAAGTCCTGTGAGAAGAGTCTTAAACGTCTGGGGGCCGAAAAGATTGATCTGTATTATCTCCACCGCGTCGATCCAACCACGCAGATCGAGGATACTGTCGGTGAAATGGCGAAGTTGGTTCAAGAGGGCAAGATCGGGGCTGTTGGCCTGTCAGAGGCTTCAGCAAAAACGATTAAGCGGGCACATGCTGTTCATCCCATTGCCGCTCTTCAAACCGAGTATTCGATATTCAGCCGTGATATTGAGAAGGTCATACTCCCCACATGTGTGGAGCTTGGCATCAGCCTGGTGGCTTACTCGCCTTTAGGCAGGGGGATGCTGACCGGCCGCTACACCTCAATCAGCAATCGGCCCACCGGCGATACTGATTTCCGGGCTCAGATGCAGCCCAGATTTCAGCCGGGAAATATCGAGGCTAACCTCAAACTGGTGGAGGCGATCAAGGAGATTGCAGCCCGGAAGGGATGCTTAGCGGCGCAGGTTGCATTGGCCTGGGTGTTGGATCAGGGAGATCATGTCGTGGCCATTCCAGGCACGACCAGGCTCGCCAATCTCCAGACCAACCTGGGGGCGCTTGACTGTCGCCTCACACAGGAGAATCGAGCTGCGCTGAATGAATTGGCGGATCATGTGCTCGGGGATCGATACCCGCCTGAAGAGATGGCGGCGATCAACCGGTGACAATTGCGGGTCCTGACTCCCGGCCTGAGAAGGACAGAGGGCCACTGTTTGAAGTAATGGTGGCGGTTCGAGTTATAGGGGACGATTCTGTTATTGAGGTATGCCTGATGACGGATGGTTTTAAATCGAGCTGCCCGTGTTTGGAAAGTATTGTAGGGAATTTTTCTTCAGGTCCGTAGGGCGGAAATACAGGAAGAGATGATGAATTGTAATAAATTGAACCGTCGCTTTACTTGCTTTATCTGTATTTCTAAGAGTGTCAAAAAGAAAGGGGAGTGTTTTTATGGAAAACGACGACAGGGATCTTTGGCGAGTCAGCCGACGCGAAATCCTGGCACTGTCCGCAAGCGTTATCGCAGCAGTGTCGTTCGGGGGGATGTCCGGCACGGGAATCAGCCATGCAGCGGATATCAGGTTTCCCGAAGGAAGATGCGGCGGCAAAATGAAGAAGAGCGTATTGATTGCCTATGCCAGTAAATATGGCTCCTCCGGGGAAGTCGCCGATGCCATCGGAAAGGCGCTGTGCGCCGGAGGCGTGAATGCCGACGTGGCTTTGATCAGGAATGTCCGTAACATCAGCTCCTATCAGGGAGTGGTTGTCGGAAGTGCGGTTTATATGGGCGAGTGGATGCCCGAGGCGGTGGAGTTTGTAAAGAAGAACCGGGATATCCTCCGTCAGATGCCTGTCGCCTACTTCCTGGTGTGTATGACCATGCGCGCGCCAACCGAAGAAAATCGCCGCAAAGTGCTGGCTTATTTAGACCCTGTCCATAAAGAAGCACCACAAGTAAAACCCGTCGGGGCTGCTGCTTTTGCAGGTGCGCTGCATTACAGCAACCTTTCGCTGCCGATGAAAATAATTATGAAGTCTAAGGGCGCGCCGGAAGGGGATTTCCGCGACTGGAATGCCATTCGCGCATGGGCGCGGGACCCACTATATGCAAAGTTTGTTCAGGATGGACCCGGGAAATGAGCAATGCCGGCGAACAAAGTGCGGGGGAGGATCATCATTCTTTTCGCAAATGTGTCGAAGAGATGGCAAAAGCCGAAACACGTCACCAGCGGAGAGGAGATGCTTTTCAGGAAAGCGATGAATTATATCGTACTCTCATCGAAACATCTCCTGATCCCATTATTGTGTATAGTTTGAAAGGTGAGCTGATTACCGCCAACAAGCAAGTAGCGGAAACATATGGTGCGCCGACAGTTGCTGATCTACTAAGTGAGATAACGATGAAACGGTCATAAAAAAAGTGCGTGACGTCTTCTATGAGGTCTATAAGACGGGGAAGCCGTCTCCCAAGTATGAGGCTGTGTATGTCAATAAAAATGGGCAGAAGCATTACAGCGAGGCCAGTGGAGCTCTCATGCCCAACGCAAAAGGGGAATCTGTCGGATTTCGCGGTATCGTTCGCAACATAGATGATCGTAAACAGGCTGAGAAAGAAAGAGAGGGACTTATTTCGGAACTTCAGCAAGCCTAGGCGAAGATCAGGACGTTAAGCGGCCTGTTGCCGATATGCGCTTCCTGTAGAAAAATCCGTGATGATAAGGGTTACTGGAAGCAGATCGAATTATATATAAGCGAGCACTCAGAAGCCAAAATCAGTCACGGAATTTGTCCCGATTGCTTGAAAAAGCTGTATCCGGATATATATGAAGAAATACAAACTGATAAAAAAACCTGACCTGATAAAATGACCGTAAAGCCGCAAACCATCCACGAATACCGAAACAGAGAACTGGGCAACCGTTTCATTCCCCCCCTCTTTAAGACACTGTTCCGTTGAGTGTTTCCCCCCTTTTTTTTCCGGCGATTTCCCGCTGATTTCATATTCCGGATTTCGTAAACCATCCCGGCGCATTTTTATGCGAGTTGATGTCTTACCGGAAAAATATTTCAAATTGAGAAATAACTTCTGTTGATTATTCCCATTATTTTCTATAATTTAAATTACTTTTTTTTTACGTTTGGCCGGTGGCGAATGATTATGTTAATTAAACTTCAAAAAATGTTGAGTCTAATTCATTTAGAATATTTGGAGAAATGTAAATCATAATGATCAAACTAAAATACGTGCAACTTGTCCTGATTATTTCTCTTCTTCTCGCCTTTGCGACAGATCTTTATCTTTCGATTTCCGATTTGGACGGACACTTCCTTGCGAATACATCCGCTACCTGGATCAAATATTCAGAGCCGATAAATCTTGGTACTAAATCAAAGTCGGAACAAACAGTTTCATTTCGAAAACGAATTTTTGTCTCTTCTGCGATATCTGACCTGACTCTTAAAATGCGCGCTTTCAGAAACGCATCCGTCTGGATCGATGGTAAGCTTGTTCACGATGATGACAGATCATCCGGAGAATGGAACAAAGACAGAATAATATCCGTTCCGCAGATGCCCCCCGCTGAACACACGATTACCGTCTCGGTAAGAAATACGGGCGGCCCTCCGGCGCTGATGATTTCTTCGGACATAAAAGATTTTGAAACAGATGAAAAATGGGAAGCATCTCTGGACAGGAATTCCTGGAGTCCTGCGGTTTCGAGCGAGAACATTGCAGTGCCTCCCATCAGCCGGGAATTTCCGGATGTGTTGACGGCATTCAAATCAAAATTTATGATTTACAGCCTCTTTTTTCTCCCGGTCATTCTGTTGTGCTTTCTTATTCGTTCGGAAAGATACGGCCGATATTTTGACCGCGGTCTTATCACTGCCGGTGCATTCAGAATTCTTCTCCTCATCGCATATGCCGTCCTGGCGATTAATAATTTTATCAAAATGCCCATTTTTATCGGTATGGATATTCATGGACACATCGACTATATCATATATATAGCTCAGTTCGGGCGTCTGCCTCTGCCAACGGAGGGGTGGTCTATGTTCGAACCCCCTCTCTTTTATACCCTGTCCGCGCTCCTTTATAATGTGGTGACTTATCTGTTTTCCGTTGAGCTTGCCTTCAAAACCATGAGGCTCATTCCTCTGGTTTGCGGACTTCTCCAGATTGAAATAATTTACAGGACCATGAAAATCGTATATCCGCAGCGGCAAGACCTTCAGGCCATCGGAACCATGACAGGCGCTTTCATTCCTGCAAGCATCTGCCTTTCCCAGTTCGTCGGTACGGAACCGCTGGCTGCCTGCCTAACATCCACCTTTGTCCTTTTTGTTTTTAAGATGCTCAATGCCGGTATTGATGAACATAAATATCGGTATTATGCCTGTATGGGCTTATTGGTCGGTTTTTCCCTGCTGGCTAAAATATCGGTCATCGTCATTGTGCCGATTGCGGCGCTATTTATGGCGCTTAAATATTTCTATGAAAAAAAAGCGGATATTCAGGTATTCAAGGCACTATCGACGCGTCTGGCGCTTGTCTTTTGTCTGGCAGCGCTTGTTGCCGGATGGTACTTCGTAAGGAATTATATCAATCTTGGGCACTTCGTTGTCCTCGTTTCCAGGGGAGGGGATATCATAGGGGGCAACATCTGGTGGCAGGACCCCGGCTACAGGACATACAGTCAACTGATGTTCTCTCTCAATGCTATGTTCTACCCCATTTATTCAGGACTGACTTCGATATGGAATTCGCTGTATACAACTTTTTGGTCTGATGGATTACTCAGCGGTCATATAGCATTCTTGTATGCTCCTCCCTGGAATTATGAATTCATGATAGGGGGACTGATTCTTTCTTTAGTCCCTTTCATGACGATATTGGCCGGTATCTTCGTGATGTTTGGAAACCGTAAAGATTCTGAAAAGCTGAGCATCACTTTTTCATCCATCTGTGTTCTCACCTTTCTCCTGGCAATATTTCATCAGTACCTTTCCTTGCCCATTTACAGCATGGCAAAGGGAAAATATATGCTGGGTATTTTGCCCTGCTTTGCCGTCCTGGCGGCAAGCGGGTATGATCTGATAACAAAAAAAGCCCCGGTTATTTTGAAACCCTTGCTAGTCAGTCTCATGGTCTGCTGGGCAGTAAGCGTATATGCCGGCTTTTTTGTTGTGACGGTTCCCGATAAGCTCAGGGAATTGGATGGTGTTCAATTTGCCGATTATTTAAAAAGCAAGGGATATCAATATGCTGCGGTAAAACAGCTTGTGAAGGCAAAGCAGACGTTTAATTCATCGTTCATTAATGCCAACGAACTGGTCAGGATGATTCATGAGATGGCCATGATTCATGTCCGGGACGGCGAATATGACGAGGCTTTGAAGTATTTGCATTTGCTCAATGAGATGATGCCGGATAATGCCACTGTACTTTATAATATCGCGTGTATTTATTCAAAACTGAATAACGTGACTGAATCGGCAAAGTGGCTCAGGATGTCGATCAACAAAGGTTACAGCAATAAAGAGTTGATTCGCTCGGATCCTGACCTTGAGAATTTAAGGAGATCTGAACTGTATGACGAAAGTATGAGATCGTCGGTCGGCGGAGGCGACTGATATTATCTGCTTGTTCCTCACCGGGAGATCAGTCAGCCTGATGCGTTATCTGCTCGGACAAAGTTTTATTAGACGGCGGCTGCCAGGTTCATAACCGCTTACGGCAGATTCGCCGCAGTTGAGTTCAGGTTTACGGCGTCGCCAGAGTGATCGTTATTCCCGTTCCCGCAGAGCCGCATAACAGCAAGTACTTGGAGCCGGCGCCGGAAAAAGAAGCCGTGCCGCTTCCGATGCCGGCGGCCAGCTCGTTGAATTCGTCATCGTAGATAAACCAGTAAGCGGCCTGATTGACAGACAGCGAACCTGAAGAGGGCAGACTGCGCCATTCGGCGAATCCGTCGGCGCCGATCGTCACGGTGCTTACACCTGATGAAAGAAGCGGGAGACCGGACAGGGGACGATAAAGATAGCTGCCCACCCGAAGCCAGTTTTCACTGTTGTGGCTTTCAATTCCCGCCTCCAGCAGGTCCGTCGCGCTGTCGGGCAGCGTCAGGAACATGCCGTCAAGCCGGTTGTCGGAAGGCGGGGTCATATCGCGCAAAACCTTGTTGCCGAACAGATAGCCCGTCACACCGGTAATCTCCCGAAGTCCGAAGACTGAATTTCCCTTCATCATTAAATAATACCAGGGGTCGGCATTGACCGGAAGCCATGCCTCACCCAGGCGGGCCTGCCAGGCCGCCGAGATGGCCGCCCGGTTGTCAAAACGTTGTGCAAACAGGAGGGCAACGGTGTAATGCTCCATTCCCCGCTTCAAACGGAGGGCAAGATATTGATAGCCCCCCCGCGTGAGCAGGCGCAGCCCCGTAAACGGGTCATCATCTGCGGCATACCAGCCGTCGCTGCGCAGTCTGAAATTGACGTATTTAGGCGTCCAGTCGCTGTGATATTCGTAAACCGAGAGAGTATCATCCGCTCCGAAATTCAATCGATATGCGCCGCTTCCGGCGGCGTAAAATCCCGCGTAAGTGGTTTTTTCTTCCGCCGTCACCGTTTGCGCCGGAAGCGATGTGGCGGCCAGTTGCGCAGGCATTGCTGCAAGCCGGCCGCTTTCAACCAGAGCGCGAAGCAGAATGCGCTCCGAAATTTTTACAGCGTGTTTGGAGGCAAACTGGTTGGATGCGCCCATGACCACGACGCCCAGTTTTTCATTCGGCAATACGGCGATATTGGCTCCGTAAAAACCGCTCATATCGCCCGTTTTCTGCCATGCCGTAAAGCCCGCCGCCGAAAGCCCCGGCTGGGCCACCGTATCCCACCCCAGGCCGAACCGGTTTTCATCGAACGAAACAGGGTTAAAAGATCCGAGCCGCTGATCCTGCGCCATGGCGGCAATGGATTTTGCGGAAAGAATCCGGGATGAACCGTAAGCGCTGTTATTGATAAACAGGGTAGCCAGGCGGGATAATTCTGCGGGGGTGGTAAACAAACCACCCGAGCTGTAGACGTTGAGGTAATATTGCGCAAGGCGGGTGCTCCCGGAATAGGCTCTGGCGTATGAGCCGTCGGGCAGAGGAGCGAGATGATACCGGCTGGAATTCATGCCCAGCGGGGTGAGGATATTTTCGCGGACAAAGTCCTGATAATTCTGTCCGGTCACCGCCTTGACCAGATTGGCGACCATCGTGAAACCATCATTGTTGTAGGCGCTGAATAATCCGGGATTGTGCTTCAATCGCTGATATTGCAGTCCGTCCATCATTTGTGCGGCATAACCGGGGAAAGGCTCCACCGTGACGGCGCCTCGCGAGTCATTTCCGGGAAGTCCGGACGCATGGTTCAGGAGCATTCGGACGGTGATGTCACGGTAACGCGCATCCAGCGGCATCGAAAAAGCGGGAATGTAGGTTGTGACCGGTTCCTCCAGTGACACGTCGCCCCGATCCACGAGAATCATGACGGACATGGTCGCCAGCATTTTGCTGACCGAACAGGCGGCATACAGGGTGGCGGGGGTTGCATTAAGAGCGGCCTCCCGGTCAGCGGCGCCGAAAGCTTCCGACCAGATCACTCCGTTGCCATCCACCAAAGCAACGGAAACCGACGTGGCGCCGGTTTCGGCCATGACCTCCTGTACGGCGGCGCGTCCTTCGGCGATTGTGGCGCTGTAGCGCGCGCCGGAATCACTGCTGCTGCAGCCGGAGAATATAAGG
This sequence comes from Smithellaceae bacterium, assembly GCA_963682105.1. Lineage (GTDB taxonomy): Bacteria > Desulfobacterota > Syntrophia > Syntrophales > Smithellaceae > UBA8904. The sequence goes on along the minus strand of OY821638.1, from coordinate 1,599,957 downwards.
AACAAAAACAAAAGTGAAAACAATGCCGCCCGCCGGAATATGAATTTCATGCAAACCTCTTTACTTCCTTTCGCTGAGCTCCAGCAGAATGCCGCCGGTGGCTTTAGGATGGACAAACGCGATTCTAGCGCCGCCCGCGCCGTAGCGGGGTTTTTCGTCGATCAGGCGAACGCCCTTGGCTTTGAGTTCTTCAAGCGCCGCTTCGATGTTGTCCACGCGCAGCGCCATATGCTGAATGCCTTCGCCGTTCTTTTCAATGTATTTGGCAATGGGGCCGTCCGGGGACGTGGATTCCAGAAGCTCGATTTCAGAATCGCCCACGGGGAAGAAACAGACCTTGACCTTTTGCTCGGCAACTTCTTCGATGCCGGTTGATTGAATGCCCAGCATCTCATAAAGCCTGGAGCTTTCCGCCAGATTTTTAACCGCAATGCCGATGTGGTCTAATTTTAAAACGTTCATATACATCTCCTTTGATTATTAATATGACTAATGGATGTTTAAATCCTCCCCGGCCCTTCTTTATGAAAGGAGGGGGCGTATGACCGATCAATTCCGCATGACCCGGCAAGCGGCATGATCAGCAAGGTCACAAGCCGGTATGACGATTCCGATTTTTATCAATGAATCGCATGATTCCCACGTTAATCAATTGTAGGGAACGGTCGCGACCGTTGCCTACTAATAGTCTAACAGTCTACAGCCTAACAGCCTTTTTTTAAATTCAGGCACGCCAGCACCTTTGCCGCGGCGGTGGTCGGTGTGACGCGGCCTTCTTCAACATCACGGAGCGACTGCGCGAGGATGGCCGCCGCGGGGCTTTCGTAAAACCATTCCTGAACGCCCTCTCGCACCATAAATCTCAACCACTCCCGGGCCTGCTCTTTTCTCTTTTTCGGCAGTTCTCCGCTTTCGGTCAGTTTGTTGCGATGGTCGAGAATAATTTTTAAGATATCTTCCAGACCGTCCAGATTAAGGGAGCTGCACGTAACGACCGGGGGCAGCCAGTTGGAATAAGGTTGCGAAAGCAAATGAAAAGCCATTTCATACTGGCGGCGGGCCATCCGGGCGCGTTCGATGTTGTCGCCGTCGGCTTTGTTGACGGCGACGGCATCCGCCAGTTCGAGCACGCCTTTTTTGATGCCCTGCAATTCGTCGCCGCCTCCGGCGATCATCAGAACCAGAAAAAAATCCACCATCGACGCCACGGTGACTTCCGACTGGCCCACTCCGACGGTTTCGATCAGAACGGCGTCAAATCCCGCCGCTTCGCACACAAGCATCGTCTCACGCGTTTTGCGCGCGACGCCGCCCAGCGTTTTGCCCGAAGGCGAGGGGCGGATGAAGGCTTTATCGTTGACGGCCAGCTTTTCCATGCGTGTTTTATCCGCCAGGATGCTGCCGCCGGTCTTGGGAGAGCTGGGATCGACCGCCAGCACGGCGACGCGATAACCCTTTTCCGTAAGCAGCGTTCCGAAACTTTCAATGAATGTACTTTTACCCGCGCCGGGAAGGCCGGTGATGCCCAAACGAAGGGCTTTGCCTGTATACGGAATCAGGGCGTCGAGGATCTGCCTGGCGAGTTCCTGATCTGAGGTCAGGGCGCTTTCGATGAGGGTGATGGTCTTGGCCAGCATCCGCCGGTTCTGGTCCAGAACGCCCTGAATGTAAGTGTGCGCGTTTTGTTTTTCCATAATCGCTTTTCTTTCAGAATACATTGCTGCATTCGTGCTTGATGATGCAACAATCTGATGTCGCTACGGTTCGCGATTATACTGAAGGGTAATGCAACAGGCAAACTTTATTTTCAGGTAAAAGGTCATTCCTGACGCTGCCGGATTGGCTGCGTCAGGAATGAAAGGATTGATCAGTTTGACGACTGGTTAAGATGATCACTGCCCGATTTTGGTTTTAATTCTCTCCTGATACTCGATGATTTCGTGACGCAGGATGTCGAGGTCGGCGATGCGGTCGTCCAGCCGTTTCAGATGATTGCCGAGGTGCTCCAGAAGCCGTTTTAGCACCTTGTCGCTTGATTTTTCGAACGTCCACATGGATTCCAGCTCCTGCATTTCGGAAAGCGTCATACCCATGATTTTCAGACGTTTGATCAACTTGAGACGGCGCAAATCCGCATCCGTGTAAATCCGGCGGCCGCCTTCCACGCGTTTGATGGAATTGAGCAGGCCGATTTCTTCGTAATAGCGGATGGTCCGCTGGCTCATGTCGAGCTTTTTGGCCATCTCGCCGATGGATGTATATTCGTCTTTCATTTGAATTGCGCCTTCAGTTCCCTTTTTAAAATTTTCCCCGACGGATTTTTCGGCAGCTTATCGACAATGACGATTTTCTTGGGGCATTTAAAGCCGGCCAGCCGGTCCCGGCAATAAGCGATAATCTGTTTTTCCTCAATCACTTTGCCTTGTTTGGGTACAACCACCGCCGCGACGATTTCGATCCACTTGGGATCGGGCAGGCCGATGACGGCCACTTCTTCGACGCCCGGGTACTGATACAGCACTTCCTCGACTTCACGCGACGCCACATTTTCACCGCCGGTTTTAATCATGTCTTTTTTGCGGTCGACGACGTACAGATAGCCGTCGGCGTCGAATTTGCCCAGATCGCCGCTGTGGAACCAGCCGTACTGGAAGGCTTCATCGGTTTTTTCCGGGTCGTTGAGATAGCCGGTCATGACATGGCCCGACCGGTGTACGATTTCACCGACCTCTCCCATCGGAACGAATTTTCCGTCATCGTCCATCAATCTTGTTTCCACATTCAGCACCGGCTTGCCGGCCGATCCCGGTTTGAGCAACTGATCTTCCGGTTTCAGAATGGTGGCCACCGGTCCCATTTCCGTCTGGCCGTAGTAGTTCCAGAGTTTCAAACCGTGGAAGGTGACCGACAGTTGTTTGATGACTTCCACCGGCATGATGCTCGCGCCGTATGCGGCTTTCTTCAAACTGCCGTGATTGTGATTTTTAAATTCCGGATGATTCAAAATGCCGATCCAGACCGTCGGCGGCGCGAACATGTGCGTAATTTGATATTGCTCGAGAAGTTTGATCATCTCCAGCGCGTCGGCCTTGTGCATGATGACATTGGTGGCGCCGACATACAGATACGGCATGAGGAAGCAGTGCAGTTGCGCGCAGTGAAACAGTGGCAGGGCATGGAGGCTTACGTCGTCGGTTTCGTACTGGCCGTCGAAGATGCAGCTGTAATACTGCGACATCAGCGCGCGGTGCGAAAGCATGGCGCCTTTGGGCTTGGATTCCGTCCCGCTGGTGTAGGGAATCTGCACGATATCTTCCGCGCCGACATCCACCTGCGGCTCGTCGTAGCTTACGGTTTTCATCTCTTCGATCAGGTTGAAAAAGCCTTCCGGAACAGGTGCGTCACCGAGAGGGAGGAACCCCCACTTTTCAACGCCGGAGAATTTATCCTGTTCTTTGGCGATGATGGGATAGAGGCTGTCTTCCACAATGAAAAGTTTCGACCCCGAGTGGTTGATGATGTAGGCGATTTCCTCGGCGTTGAGCATGAAGTTGACAGGAACCTGGACGGCGCCGATTTTGGCCAACCCGATCATGCTGATGGGGTAGTAATGTGAGTTGTAGGAGTAGATGGCGACGCGGTCTCCTTTTTTCACGCCGTAGCGCGTCATGAGATTGGCAAAGCGCCTGGACTCTCTTTCCAGATCGTAAAATGACAATCTCTGATCGCGGAAGATAATGGCGATCTTTTCGCCGTATTTCGTTGCGGCCCGCCGGGCCATGTCGCCGATCGTGTCACGGTTGATGATGTTGCTCATGGTTTTTCCTTTCGCTACTAATTAGGTTAAAGGCCGAAGTCCGAAGACTGAAGGCTATGCGGAAGCCTGCGGCTCTTTTTTTCATAACTGGATTCCCGCCTTCGCGGGAATGACAATATAAACCAATTTCTTTACGCCTTGTCCCTTCAGCCTTCAGTCTTCAGCCTTCTTTATACTTCTTCTCAAACATCTCCTTCATTTTATACTTCTGGATCTTGCCGCTGGCGGTCATGGGATAGCTTTCGACAAACTCCCAGTATTTCGGAATTTTGTGCCGGGCGATTTTGCCCTTACAGAATTCGATGAATTCCTCGGCGGTCGCCGCGGCGCCGCTTTTCAACTGGATGGCGGCCAGAACCTGTTCACCGTATTTCTTGTCCGATATGCCGATGACCTGAACGTTTTCGACTTTGGGGTTGGTGTACAGGAATTCTTCAATCTCCCGCGGATAAATGTTTTCGCCTCCGCGAATGATCATATCCTTAATCCGGCCCGTCACTTTGAAATAACCGTTTGAATCCACTTCACCCAGATCGCCTGTGTGGAGCCAACCATCGCGGTCAACCGTGTGTTCCGTGGCCTCCGGCATCTTGTAGTAGCCTTTCATGATACATTCGCTGCGCGTGACGATTTCGCCCTGTGTGTCGGGCGGAAGGTCTTTACCCGTGTCGGGGTCGACAATCTTTCCTTCAATGTCCGGCAGCAGCCGGCCCACGGTGGAAACGCGCATTTTGACCGGGTCGTCGCGTCGCGTCATGGTCATGACCGGCGAGCTTTCCGTCTGGCCGAAGGCGATCACGATTTCCGGGCAGTGCATCCTTGCGCGCACCTGATTCATCGCTTCTTCCGGGCAGGGGGCTCCGGCCATAATGCCGGTGCGCAGAGATGTCAGATTGTAGCGGTCGAAATCCGGATGATTCAGCATGGCGATAAACATGGTCGGCACGCCGTTGATTGCCGTGCATCTTTCTTCCGTAATAAACTGAAGCGCCAGAAGCGGGTCGAAGGCTTCCACCAGCACCATGGCCGAGCCGTGGTAAACGCTGTTGAGCGTGCTCATCACGCAGCCGAAACAGTGAAAGACCGGCACCTGAATCAACAGGGAATCTTTTTCGGTCATGCCCATGACATCCCCGACCATGCGGGCATTATTGACGACATTGTGATGCGTCAGCATCACGCCCTTGGGAAAGCCGGTTGTTCCTGAAGTGTATTGCATGTTGATGACGTCATCGTCAGTCAGCGATTGCATCCGGGCGTCGAGATCCTGATCCAGAATTTTCTCTCCCATTTTGATCAGATCCGAAAATTTGAACATGCCGGGTGTGCTCTCCCTTTTTCCGATATAGACGACATTTTTAACCAGCGGCAGATTCTTGGAAACGAGTTCGCCGGGCCGGTGATGGTCCAGTTCAGGAAGGATGCGGCGCGCGGTTTCGTAAAAACTGGTGTCGCGGTAGGCATCGATCAGAAAGAGCGTTGTGGAGTCTGATTGCCGGAGAATGTACTCCAATTCGTGTGACTGGTAATTGGTGTTGACCGTGACCAGAACCGCGCCGACCATGCCCAGGGCGAATTGCAGGTAAATCCACTCGGGCACATTGGTTGTCCAGACGGACACATGATCGCCGCGCTTGACGCCCATGGCCATCAGGCCTTTGGCGGTTTGACGGCAGTGGTCGTAGAGCTCGCGATAGGTTAGACGAACGTTAAACTGCGGACAAATCAGGGCTGGATGATCCGGAAAGCGGTTTTGAGTGTCACCTATGACCGCCCCCATCGTTTTGTGCACAAAACCGGACATGTGGCATGCTCCTTTATTCTAAGCTTCGACATCAACCGGAGTCGGAAAGGAAATCCGTTCCCGGCTGACGTCCGTTTCAGTTTCGGGTCTCTTATAACCCACTTAACGTTAACTGGGTTGAGTATAGAGAAATTTTATGACTTGTCAACTGCTATTTGAGAGCTGTTTGAGAGACTGCTAAGATGCGGTTTGAAAGGCCGTTCGGTGAAATAGTCTCCTGAAATGATGCCGGTTTTTGAGCAGGGACGCACAATCGCCGGTCCCGCGGCAGGATCGGATGGGTGGAATTAATTCCTCATTAACTCTTCGCGTATTTTCCGGAAATCTTCCGCATGAACCATGAAGGCATCCACCACATCCGGGGCGAAATGTGTTCCCCGGTCTTTCACGATGATATCCATGGCCTGAAGATGGGAGAAGGCTTCTTTATAAACGCGTTTGGAGGTGAGCGCGTCGTAAACGTCCGCCAGGGCCACGATGCGCGCGGAAAGCGGGATATTTTCACCCGCCAGGCCGTGGGGATAGCCTGTGCCGTTCCATTTTTCATGGTGGTAGTAGGCGATTTCCCTGCCCAGTGTCAGGAAAGACTGCCCTTCAATTTTTCCTTCTACGGCTTTCAGGACGTCGCCGCCCAGTGTGGTGTGGATCTTGATCACTTCAAATTCGGCGGGCGTCAACTTGCCGGGTTTGAGTAGAATGGCGTCCGGGATGCCCACTTTTCCGATATCATGGAGAATGGACGAGTTATAAATGTCCTCGATGTATTCAGCGGTGATGTAGCCCTTATATTCCGGTTTGGAAGAGAGTTCCTGTGCGATGATCCGTGCGTATTCGCGAATCCTTTCCAGGTGGGCGCCGGTGGCTTCATCGCGGTATTCGGCCAGCTTTGCTAAACCGAGAATGGTGGCGATCCGGACGTTTTGCATTTTCTGGTAGGAATCCACCAGGTTTTGTTCCAGGCGCCTGCGTTCGGTCATGTCGCGGCCGAGATTGCGGTAGCCCGTGATGACCCCGGCTTTATTGCGAATCGGTGAGACGATGTTTTCCATGCAGGTGATTTTCCCGTTTTTGCCGATGATGTTTGTTGTGAAGAGACTTCCCTGTGAGTTCTCATAGGTGCTGCGACGGTAGTAGCGTTCGAAACGGCCGTGTTCCTCCGGAGGCGTGAGGATTTTGATGTTGGAACCGATGATTTCGTCTTTGGTGTATCCGGTCAGACTGCATACCGCCGGATTAACAAAGGTGATGGCGCCCTGCAAATCCGTCTCGGAATAGATGTCCTGCATTTCTTCGAGTATGGTCCGGTATTTTTCTTCGCTGACACGCAGGGCTTCCTCCGTCTTTTTGCGCGCGGCCATCTCCGCCGTGACGTCCTCGTAGAGTTTGGCATTTTGAAGCGAGATGGCCGCCTGGGAAGAAATGATCTGAAGAATTTTCAAATGTTGGGCCGTAAAGGCGTCGGACGCCAGATTGTTTTCCATATAAAGAACGGCCGCAACCGCTCCTTTGTTCAGGACGGGCAGACACAAAATGGATTTGCAGCGATTCTCCACGATATGAGGATCATTGCGAAAGTTCTCCTCCTGGCTGGCGTTGCCCAGAACCAGAGGGTTTACGCTCCGATAGACATAGTGGACAACAGAGGGCGAGACGCCTGCGCATTCTTCAAGAGCAATGGCCTGCAGGACATGGCTTTCGCCCGTCAGAACATCTTCGCTGGCCTGCACCTTCAACCGGCCGTCGGCTGATACCAGAATGAGGTATCCGCGCTGGGCGCCGGCGCTGGCGATGGACAAATGCATGGTCTTTTGCAGAAGGCTTTCCAGTCGAATCTCGCTGGAGAGGACCTGAGAAACTTCCATAACCATCGAAAGATCCAGCGTCCGTGAAGACGATTCCGATGTGGCGGTCCGGGTGTCGGTGTTGGTGGATTTCACCGTTTTGTCCCGGCGCAAAAGATCGGGGTAGCGCTCCTGCAAATCCTGTTCTTTGGCCGTGGCCCCCCAGAATGTGTAGCAGTTTCGGGCCCGCCGGATGAAAACGCCGGATTCCCCCGGATGATTCCACAGAATGTAAAAGGCCGCCAGAAGTTCACAGGCAATGGCTTCAATCGGAAGAAAATCATTGTTGTGAGCGTTGTTAATGGCGGCGTGGTAAAGTTCAACAGCCGGCCTGAAGCGTCCTTCCAGGCCGGCAAGTTCGGCGGCGATCAAGTCGTGCATATGCTTGAAATTTTCAGGGCACAAATCGGCCCATTTTTTGAACATTCGCAGATTGCGCAGGATAATGGATTTATATTTCCTTTGCCGGTGAGCGCCTCCTTCTTTCAACAATGCAATCAGGATCAGGCTATAGTAGAAATAGTGATTGGCTATCATGATGGTTCCCAGAAACACGGCGCTGTGTTCATCCAGTTCCTGCGCGGCCTGAAGCGCTTCCTCGTGCTTCCTGTATAAAAACAGTAAGACCATTTTATGGTAAAGCGCCAGACATAAACCGAAATCATTTCCTTCCGCTCTCGTCTGCTTTATGTATTCGGAAAGGTCCAGACCGTTTCCCGACAACTCGTGCCGAACCGGCGTTTGTCCTTTGAGCGCCTGGATGAATTGGAGAATTTGCCGGTATTCTCTGGAGATGACGGGATTTTTGGACAGCGTAATGAATTCCTGGTGCTTTTTAAGTTCGTCGTGAATATCATCCAGCCGATGGTCCAGCATCAGGCGGATTTCCGCCGACGCGTTAATGCTGTGTCCGACGAAGATGAAATCGCCGGTGTTCATGGAAAGCTCGTATACGGTAAGATACAATTCAAGATCATGCCGGATGTGTTTTTTCCAGTGCTGGATGAAATAGGCAAAGTTGTGCAGCACGGCGCCTTTGAGCTTCCGGTTGTCCAGGATGTCGTTTATTTTCAGCGCCATTTCGCTCAACCGGTAAGCCAGTTCATAATTTCCCAGACTGATCTGAATGATGTTGGCCATCACGATAAAGGCGATGCTTGTATACGGCGCAAGGCCGTGCCGCAGACAGTCATTGGCCGCCCGCATGGAGATGAAGGCGACGAGGTTTTTATTCATATAGTAGGCGGGGTAGCCGACATTCAGCATTAATTCGCCGGCGGCAAGAATATCTTTGTCCTGAATGCAGGGCAGGCTGGACACATTTTCGATGCCGATCTTTTTCAGATGATACCTGGCCTTGATAAGTTCGATCCATACCGGTCCCATGCCCATGTTGAGATTGAGGTCCAATCCGAATATCTTCAGAGCCGTAAGCCCCAGTTCAACGGCTTCCTGCGGGGGACGAATGGCAGTATAGAGTTTGATCATCGTATTGAATGCTTTGGCTTTGTCGAGTTTCGTGGCCGCATGGGCGATGATGATTTTGAAAAGCCGTTCGGCTTCATCAAAATTTCGGGTGAGATACTGACATTCCATTTGTTCGCAGTAGAGGGGATAAGCCAGATTGTAAGCGTTTTGCCAGCAATCCCGACCGACAAGATCGATGCCCATTTCAAAGTAATTGGCGGCCGCCGCGTAAGCCGTAGATTCCTTGGCTTTGATTCCGGCTTTGAGGTTGAGTTCCGCAAGACGGCTCCTTTCCCTCGGTGTGGTCAGGAGGCGATGGGCCCGATTTAAATGATCGCAAATGTAAAAAATGCGGCCAGACATTTGTTCGGCCCCGGTGGCGTGCAGTTCCCGGTTGCCGATTTCATAATGAATCTGTGAGCGATCCTCGGATTTCAGGAGCAGATAAGCCGCTTCCTGAATGCGGTTATGTTGAAAGCGATAGATATCTCCCGTGCAGGTAATCAGGCCGTCGTTCATCAGGGCGTCCACGATGGAAAGAATGTCGTTTAAGGGACGCCCGCTGAGAAAAGTCAGGGTTTCAATGTCGAAGCGGTTGCCGATGCAGGCGCAAATTTTTATGATTTCAAGTTGATCGGAAGGTAAATGGTAGAGCTTGTCGGACATGAATTGAACGACATTTTCCGTGACCTGTAACAGCCGGATCTTTTGCAGGTCCCAGGTCCATCCCGATGTCGGATCGAAGCTGATGTGATGTTGCTCATAGAGCATTTTAAGGAATTGATTGACGAAAAAAGGATTGCCTTTGGTTTTGTCATAGATGACTTGCGCCAGAGACGAGGAGGCGTCAGGCGGGCATTGCAGCAGAGACTCAATCAATATATTGATGGCGTCGGGCCTGAGAGCTGTCAGGCGAATGGTGTTGATTTCAGTGCCGGCGGCGCGAACGGCATCCCGGGCATGGGTGAGGGGGGAATCAGAGGGCAATTCCGTATCACGGAACGCTCCGATAAAAAGAATATAGCGCAAATCCCGATCCGAGGTGAGCATCTGTAAAAGATGAAGACTGGCCGGATCGGCCCACTGCAGGTCGTCCATGAACATGACCAGCGGATTGTTTTTTTCGGCGAAGACACGCACGAAATTCCTGAAGCACATATTGAAGCGGTTCTGGGTTTCTTCCGGGGCCAGATCCGGAACATCCGGTTGCTTTCCGATAATTAACTCGATTTCCGCAATGGCTTCCGTGATGATCTTGCCGTTGGGGCCCAAGGCGGAAAGAAGCTTTTCTTTCAAGGTCTGAAGTTGTTCATTGTTTTGCGTCAGCAACTGAAGGACGAATCCCTGAAAGGCCTGTATGATGGCGCTGTAGGGCACGGTTCTACGAAACTGATCGAATTTTCCGGCAATGAAATATCCGCGTTTTCCGATGAGCGGTTTTGACATTTCATGAACGAGCGAAGATTTTCCAATGCCCTCCTCGCCGGTGATCAGGAGGACTTCCATCCGGCCGTGGCTGATGCGTTCAAAAGCTTCCAGAAGAATGTATCGTTCCTTCTCCCGGCCAACCAGGGTTTGCGGGATGATAAACCGCGGAGAAACATCCTGCGCGCCCAACTGAAAAGGTTTGATCCGTCCCGTCATGTGAAATTGTTTAAGACATTCCCGAAGATCCGCGACCAGGCCGAACCAGTTTTGATAGCGGTCTTCCGCCGCTTTAGACAAAAGCTTCATGATAATATCCGATACGGGAACGGGAATTTCGGGGTTGATATGGTGCGGCGCAACGGGCATCCTCGCTATATGGGCATGGATGATCTCGACGGCGCTTTTTGACCGGAAAGGAACCTGGCCGGTCAGCATTTCATAGAAGGTAATGCCCAGTGAATAAAGATCCGCCCGGTAATCTACGGCACAGTTCATCCTTCCGGTCTGCTCCGGCGCAATGTATGGCAGTGTTCCTTCCATGATGTCTGGATTGGATATTTCCTGATCAATCGGCAGCGTCTCGGCGGCAATTCCGAAGTCCGTGATTTTGACGATATCATTTTCGGGATTCAAAAGGATGTTGTGTGGTTTGATGTCGCGGTGGGAGATATTTGCCTGATGAAGTTTTCCCAGAATCTCCGCCAGACGGATGGCAAGTTTAAGGAAACGGTCAAGCGAAAAGCCTTCGGGGATGAGTTGCTTGAGTGAAATGCCGCCAAAATCTTCCAAAACGAGCGCCAGCATTCCGTCCTGATCAATAAAATCGATGGTTTTGATGATTCCATCGATATGGATACCGCGGATCATATCATATTCGTGTTTGAGCCTGGCCGCCTGTGCCGCCGATATCTGGGGTGTGCTCAGCGCCTTGACAACCACCGTTCCTTTTGAACCGTTTCTGACGCCTTTGTAGACGATTGAATTGGACGTTTCGCCGATTTTTGCGGTTAGAGTGTAATTGTTTAATATTATTGGCAAACTATTCGACATTTCATGCCTGTAAGCTACGCCGGTTTGTATATGCTGAAGATCAATTCAACCCATGTCAATAATCGGTTTAAATCGGGATATCTTGAGGAATAAGCGGGATGTATTTTTCAATGCGCTGGGACGTGGAATGGGTGACGGCTGGAGGGCTGGAAGGTAACTGTAAATAAATCAGGATTCTGTCGTCAGTTTTTCAATCAGGTCCCTGTGCCGGGGGTATTTTTCAATCAGGGTGTTACGATTTCCCAGTTGAAAATCTGCGTAGTCGAATCCGGGGCACATGGTCGCACCCAGGAGAGCGAAAGATCCGCCGTTATGCACAAAACCGCCCTGCCAGCAACCGCGCGGTACAAGTGCTTGAAGACACTGGCCGTTGGCGATATCTTGCCCCAGCGTGACGACATCCGAGGTGCCGTCCGGGAAAAGCAGCAGAAGGCTTACGGGGTCGCCCAGGTAAAAATGGAACAGCTCATCTGTGGAAAGGCGGTGCAGACGCGAGCAGACACCGGGCTTAAGCAGGTAGTATATGGCGCTTCCCAACTGACGGGGACCGCAGTATCGTTCCGGGAGCGCCGAAGTCGGCAGAACATCCGATGAGCGATAGGACGATTTGAAAAATCCGCCTTCCCCGGGAAGCGGTTCCAACTCCAACAGTCGAATAATCTCTTCCGCCGTCATCGTTTCCTCCGCATGCCATATTATACGGCTTCACTCAGCTCGTCGCGATATCTGGCGATGCCGCCGGCTTTGGGCAAAGCATTTTTGTCGAAAGCGAGAATCAGAAAAGCTTCGTCGGGAACATTTTCCCACTGGCTTTGGATTTTATAACGCGACGCCCGTTCGAAACCGAAGCGAGGATAATATTCCGAGTGTCCCAGAACAATCACGAACGGGCAGCCGGACTGCTGCAAGTAATCCAGTCCGTGACGGACAAGCAAAGTCCCGATCCCCTGGTTCTGGTGAGCGGGTGATACGCCCATTGGTCCGAGACCCATCCCGACGGCATTCGTGCCGTCAAGAGTAGCCGGTGTAAACAGGATGTGTCCGACGATGTTTTTCCCTTCAACGGCAACAAATGAAACGAAATGGTCGCAGGCCTGCCGGAGCGCGTCAACAATATTTGCTTCAATGACCTCGCTGAACGCCGCCTCGTTGATCCTTCGGATCGAGGCTTCATCGCCTGGCTTTTCCTGACGGATTTCAATCATGTATTATCTCCGAAACCGGGTGAAAAAAATATTTTAGCCGACATGGGACAGGAATGCTTTGTGGACCAAAGGGATAACAAAAATCGGAGGCAAACCAAGGTCGGCAATCACGTTTCGACAGCACTCCATAGATGCCTGACCGGTTAAATAATGTTTTTTGACCACCGTGTCAATCTTTAACATGTAGTTTGGAAATGATTTCCTCAGTGCTTTGAGCTCCGGCATAAACCGCCGCCAGAGCGGCCATAAACGCGCCGTGAACATGCCGGGCGGAAATGTCAACACCGTTAAAGACAAGGCCTCTGGTTGCGCAGGCATCATGAGCAACCAGGCAGGTATAGCCGTAATCGAAAGCCGCTCTGACCGTCGCGTCGACGCACATGTGCGACATCATCCCGCAGATGACAAGCTCCCGGACGCCGAGGGAATCAAGGTATGCTTTGAGGCCGGTATCCCGAAAACTGTTGGGAAAATGCTTTTCGATGACTTTTTCTCCGGCAAGGGGCCTGACGTTTTCATGAAAGAGAATCCCGTCGGTGTCCGGCAAAAAGAATGTCGCATCTTTTCGCATGGAGAGATGTTGTACATGAATGATCGGCAAGTTCTCTTTCCTGAAATACGCCAGCATCTGACCGGCCTGATGGCTTGCGTCGAGCGAACCGACCAGTTCCATTTTACCGCCGGGAAAATAGTCTTTCTGAATGTCTACCAGTATTAATGCTGTCTTCATGGCGCCTCCTTGATATTCAAACGAAAAAAATCTTCGCAGGTTATGTCCATATCAAAAAATTCAATCGACTGCCCCTGGATGGTATGAACGCTTTCACGGATCTTTTTAAACCCCAGACTTTCGTAAAGTTTCATGGCCGGGTGGTTGTTTTTTCTGACAATCAGATAAATTCGATCCATAAGGAGTTTACGGAAACCGGTTTCTAAAGTTGCATGCGCAATCCTGCGGCCGATGCCTTTGCCTGTCAGGTTGGGATGAACCGCGATGCGAAATTCGGCTATCCTCTCAACCAGGCAGCTCAACAGGCTGAAACCTGTCATCTTATTTTCATATAAAACAACATAAATCCAGGTCTTCGGTTTGTTTGCGAATTCATCGAGCCAACCGCCATCCCGTAAGGCGTAATCCATCTGTTCGAATCCTTTTGGGTAAGGAGGCCAGGTTTTTATCTCGGCAATATCGTCTGCTGTTATGGGGCGAAGAGTCATCATGTGATCATTCAAATCAGGCTATATCAACCGTTGTCGATTGAAAATTCGAATAGGTCCTCATTTTATCCGCCGTGAACTTCAGGACACAGTAATCGGGGTCCGTAACGCCGAGAGAATAGTACATGGTATCACCGTCGCGCCATATCATTTCTTTTGATTTTTGATCGGTCAGGACGTCCATCGTTCCCATCAGCATGACGCCGAGAAATGCGGTATCGTCAAAGAAATAAATGCAAGCCTTTGGGTTCTGCCGGTAGTGTTTCACGCGCATGGAAGAAGTATTGGTTGTGAAATAAAACTCCTTTAATCCGATCCTTTTTCTGGGCGGCAGCATGGCCTTGGTATTCGGGAATCCGCTTTCATCGACGGAACTGATGATGGAAACTTTTGCGTTTTCAATTAATTTTTCTATGCTTTCATTGGACATGGCCATGTTGCAACCTCGCTGCATGTAATAACCGGATGATAAACTGTGTTTCTCTTTTTGTAAATTACCCACTTTTTTGTTGGTATGATCCCTGCTTTTCTTCCAGTTCGGTTTTGATGTTTGTCCCGAGTTTTTGAAGGATCATAATGGCGTCACGCAGCTCTTTGCCGCGCTCAGTCAGATAATATTCAACTTTAAGAGGATAGCCCGGAAAGCTGTTTTTGCCGACGATCTTGAATTCAATCAATTCTTTCAGATGCTCCAGAAGCATTTTTTGAGTAATGCCGTTGATGCTTTTCTCCAGAGAAGACAGGGATTGCTTTTCCCTGAGATTCCATATGATGATCGGCTTCCATTTTCCCTTAATGATGTCATGGGTCAATTCCAATGGGCAGGTGATATTTTTTCTTATTTTCATAACGCCTCGATGTCTTCAATGATTGATCGGATGTCTGGATTTCAATAAAAAATGAAAATTCTGGATTCCCGCCTACGCACCCTGAAGGGCACAAGCTGGAATGACGAAGGAATAACAATCAGGGCATCCGTCTGTACCTTTGTGTACCGTTATACGCCGGTCTTCGCTTTGTCCCTCTGCAACTCAGAAGAAGCCGCAGGCCACAAAGTAACCTTCAGCCTTCAGCCTCTAGCCTTGCCCCTACTTTTCTGAAAGAAAAATCCTCTCCACCCTTCGAAAGTCGGTCTTGCCTGTGGCGGTACGGGTGATGGCGGGGACAATCTTGATCCGGCGGGGCATGGCGTAGGGCTCGAGCTTTTCGATCATCATTTTTTTGAGTTGTGTTTCAGTGAGGTCGCAGGCGACCAGCGCAGCGATGACGTTCTCGCGGCCTTTCTCGGCGGGCAGGGCGATAACGACAACATCACGAACGGTCGGCAGGGTTTGAATCTTGTTTTGCACGTCCAGCAGATCGACGCGCTTTCCGGCGACTTTGACGATACCGTCCGCGCGGCCCAGAAGCAGAAAGCGGCCGGTTTTGTCAGGCTGGACTTCATCGCCGGTGACGCAATATCCATCCGCGTCCCGTTCCATTTCCCTAGACACGAAATCCGACCGCACGGCAAGCCGCTTTCCGGAGAGCCGCCAGGCCACAATGTCGGCAGGCTGCCAGCTTTCGGTGTTTTCAGTGATGTTGCGCGCTGCGATGCCGCCGGTTTCCGTTGATCCGTAAATTTCCGTGATGCCGATGCCGGTTTTTTTCAGAAAATGCGAAGCATCGGAACGGTTTAAAACGCCCGATGAGGAAAAGGCGATTTTTAAGGACGGCAGCGACAGATTATCCACTTTCATCGACCGGTAGTGAATCGGAACGCTGACCAGCACCGATGCTTTATGCCGGTTGAAGGTCGCGATGATTTCCTGAGGAAATGTGAAAATTTCCGGCATCACGCGGGCGTGCGCCAGAAGCGGAAGCAGGATGGTGAACAAAAGCCCGTAAATGTGATACGGCGGGACGGTGGAAACCAGCAGGTCTTTGGACGTTATTTCGAACTTATCGCGCAGATACAATGCTTCGGACAGAAGATTGCGAGGCGACTTGGACCAGACTTTGGGTTTTCCGGTCGAACCGCCGGTAAAGAGCCGTAAAAAAGGCTCATCCGGATTGCGCATGCTGTCGCAATCAAGGTCATCCGGGTTTCCGGCCAGCGGCGTGATGATTTCGACGCCGGGCAGTTCTTCGGGATGATCGGCAATGGCGGCGTCAAAGCCGACGGCTTCATACATCTCGACCAAGGCATGAGAAGAAAATGAGTGAGGCAACACCAGTTTGCAGGCGCCGGAAAGCGAGGCCAGGATGGAGGCGGCGATGACGGCTTTGTTTTCCGTACACAGGCAGACGGTTTTTTCCGCGCCGCGCCGGGAAAGCGTTTTTTTAAGCCCGGCGGCCAGAGCATAAATCTCGCCTAAGGTAAAGCCGGAATAGGTATATTCCCGCTGGCTGATGGTTTTAGACAGCGTAAAAATTTTTCTGTACGCACTTATAAAAGGGTCTTTTTCTTCGGTAACCATGATCCAACCAGACATATCCTTTGAATTTGAAACGCTGTTTATCTATCGGAAATGAACAAAAAAATCAATGAAGGTTTTGGCCGGATCAACGGCGGACCCGTTCTTACAGGAAACGAGGGGACCTGATGCTGTTTTTTGTTGACTTCTCAGACGTTTTCTCAGTAATTGTAAAAGAAAAAAGGACGATAAGCGATGATCGACATCGAAGCGTTAATTCCGCACCGCGAACCGATTAAAGTCATCACGGAGGTGGTCGAGTTGCATGAGAATTCCGGAACGGCCGCCGCCATAGTCAACGAACGCTGGCCGCTTTACGACGGGCATGCCGTGGGAGCGCTGGCTTTGATTGAAGCCATTGCTCAGACCTCGGCCATTGTCGAAGGCAATAAACGAATGCAGGAAGGTAAAAGCGGCGTCAAAGGCTGGCTGGTCGGAATCAAGTCGGCCGAATTCAGCACGGATTCCATACCTGTGAATACGCCGATTACCGTTCACGTAGACAGTGTTCACTCTTTTGACAACTACGGGGTGATTGAAGGCGTTGTGAAATCCGGCGATGAAATCCTTTTGAAAGCTGTGCTTCAGGCCATACGGCTTAATCACGATGCATAAATCAATAAAGGAGCGATAGATATATATGGATGAAAAAAAGGTGGCAATTGTAACGGGCGCCAGCCGGGGCATCGGCCGGGCAACGGCGGTGGAGCTGGCTAAAACCGGATATTACGTCGTGATCAATTATAACGCCAGTGAAGCCGCGGCGGCGGAAACGCTCTCCCTGGTGCAGGCGGCGGGCGGCGCAGGTGAAATCTGCAAATTCGATGTCGGCGCCGGCGAAGAAGTCAAACAGGCGCTGGCCAAAATTGTGGAAACGCACAAGCGGATCGATGTGCTGGTCAACAACGCCGGCGTGACGGCGGACGGCCTGTTTATGATGATGGGCGAGGATGAATGGAGCAAGGTGATCAATACGACGCTCAACGGTTTCTATAATGTAACCAAGCCGGTTTTGCGCGAAATGGTCCGGAAGAAACGGGGTGCCATTGTGTCCGTGTCGTCGGTTTCGGCCATGAACCCGAACCGCGGCCAGGCCAATTACGCGGCGGCCAAAGCCGGCTTAAATGCCGCGACGAGTTCGGTTGCCAAGGAAGTCGCTCGATTCGGCATCCGTGTCAATGCGGTTGCGCCGGGGCCGGTGGAAACGGATATGTTAAGCGCCATGCCGATCCCGGCCGACCAGATCAAAAACATCATTCCGATGGCGCGTGTCGGCAAGCCGGAAGAGATCGCCCGCGTCATCCGTTTTTTATGCTCCGACGACGCCTCCTATATTACGGGGCAGGTCATTTCCGCAAACGGCGGTATGTTCTGATCGGTTTTGTTGTATGATAAAAAAAATCGGACTGTTATTGCTGATTCTGATTCTGCTTGCGCCTGCGGGCGTTCGGGCGGATGAGTTTGCCGAGTTGCGAAAAGAGTCGGCGCGCATCAAAACCATTTCCGCTGATTTTGTCCAGAAAAAAACGATGAAGATTCTCTCCAAACCACTGGTGTCAGAGGGGAAATTTTTCTATGCCGCGCCGGATTCCATCCGCTGGGAATACGCAAAGCCCGTCCGCAGCGTGGTGATTTCCGGCAAGGGTGCGACGAAGCGCTATATGGCCGCAGGCGGTAAGATGGTGGAAGACTCAACCGGCGGCGCGCAGTCGATGAAAATCGTTCTCGATGAAGTGGCGGGCTGGATGGGCGGCCGGTTCGACGCCAATCCTTCCTTTAAAGCGTCTTTGAAAGACGGAAACCCGGTGGTGATTACGCTGGTTCCGGTGGAAAAAGGCATGAAGGGATTTTTTGAAAAAATCGAAATTGCCGTGTCCAAAAAAGACGCGTCGGTCAAGTCCGTGCGGATTGTGGAGAGCGCCAGCGCCGAAACGCGCATCGATTTTTCGCGCGTCGTCATCAATTCGACGATTGCTCCTTCCGTCTTTCAGGATGTTCAATGAAAGGGATCAGTATCCTGATTGCCGCTCTGATGGTTGCGGCCTGTTCGTCGATGCCGGGAATTCGGCCCGCAGCCGATCCTGCGCAAAAGGCGGTTTGCCCGCCTGTGTTTGTTGAGGAAAGCACCCGTTTTATTCACACGATTGAATCGCGTGCGGCAGGAAAGCTGCAGGCGGTCATGATCGGTGTGACGCTTTTGCATCCCCAAACAAGATCCGTTTCGAGCGCCATTATCAGCACCGAAGGCCTTTCTCTTTTCGAAGCGTCGTCCCGGAAGGGTGAGGTCCATGTCAGCCGGGCGCTGCCGCCTTTTGATGCGCCGGATTTTGCCCGTAATCTGATGGCCGACGTCGAATTGATTTTTCTATCGCCGCAGGGGACTCTCGCTCAGCACGGGATTCTGGCCGACGGCCGGACGGTCTGCCGCTGGCGGCAGGAAAAAGGCGGCTGGGTGGATGTGAGCCGCGACGCACAGGGGCAAAACCGGATTGAACGCTATTCGGAAAACGGCAGGCTGAAACGTTCCGTGACACTTGCAGCCGGCCACGACAACGCTTATTCAGCGATTGAGCTTCAAGCATCCGACCTGATTTCTTACTCTCTGACCATGACGCTGATCGAATCCGAGGCTGCAACAGAAGAAATAAAAAATTAATGATCCCCAAAATTTGGCAACCGGAGGATAGGTTTCATGAGAACTCCCGTTGACGGGAAAAATATTATCGTGATCGGCGCAGGCATCGGCGGTTTTTCCGCGGGCATTCTTTTATCCGCGCTGGAATTCAACGTCACGGTCGTCGAAAAAAATCTCCTGCCGGGAGGTTTGATGAATTCCTACCGGCGCGGCGGTATGGATTGTCCCGTCGGCGTGCATTATGTCGGCGCGCTGGGGCCTGATGAACCGCTGGGCGCCATGTTTCGCATTCTGGGCATTGATGTGGAAACGTTGTTTTATCGTATGGGCAGGCAGGGCGTTATCGACCGCTATATCTTCGATGATTTTACATTTGATCTTCCTCCGGGAATCGATGAATATGAAAAACGACTGCGCGCCGCCTTCCCGTTGGATGCCGGAGCGCTGGACGTGATCCTGAAAAATCTTCGGGATATTGCCTCGAAAATGCTGGACCCGCTTTTTCTTCTCAATCAGGGTGATCCCTTTTCCGGCATGGAGTACTTCCGGCCGATGGGGGAACTGCTTGATGAACTATCCGCCTCTCCCGCATTGCGCGCCGTGCTGGCCGTTCCCTGCCAGCTCATCGGCGTGGAACTTCATGAATGCCCGGTGATGTTCCATCATATGGTGGTGGCCGGTTATCTGTTTTCATCGTGGCGGCTCAAAGACGGCGGCGCGCGCATGACGGATGTTTTTGTTTCGCGGTTTCGCAAGTTGGGCGGTAAGCTCTTACTGAATAAACCCGTCTCCAAAATCCGGGTTGAAAATAAAAAAGTGACGGGTGTGGACCTGGATACAGGCGAGCGTTTGGATGCCGACGGCGTCGTCGCCGCCATCCATCCGAAAGTTCTCCTGGGGCTTCTGGATGCGGGAACTTTGCGTCCGGCTTTACAGGAGCGCATCCGGACGCTTACGGAGACAGACGGAATTCTTGCCGTTCATGCCGCCGTCGACGCGGCCGCGCATCCCGAAATCGATCATAATATTTACCGGTTGCATGCCGGCGTCGGCGGGCATGTCGAAGACGGCGTTTTCTATCAGATCCGCCGTGGCAGCCGCCCCCATGAGAATCTCCTGTCCATCATCACGCGTTCGTATTATAAAGATTGGCATTTGTGGGAGGATACGCAAACGGGAAAGCGCGGGGAAGCCTATGTTGAAAAGAAACTTGCCCTGGCGCATGATCTTCTGACCCGGGCGGAAGGTGTTTTCGGACCGCTTAAAAATGCGCGTATTCTGGACGTCTTTACACCGCTCACGCTGCGCGATTATGTGAATTGCCCCGAAGGCTCCTGCTACGGGCTGCTGCGTTCGTCGGGCCAGTTGTTGAAGGCGGCGACGCTCAGCAATATTTCCGTGGACGGACTTTGTCTGGCCGGGCAAAATGCGCTTGCGCCCGGTGTATTGGGCAGCATTCTGGGGTCGTTTAACGCCGTGCGCCAGATCATCGGCCGGGAGCGTTTTAACCGGATTTTTTCCGCTGTACCCTGAAACTGGACGGTTGCGTTTATTTGTGTTAGCGTTCGCGGCACATTCTTCCGGATACAGTCCTTGTTATCCGGCGAATGCGGAATATTGAAAAATGACGGTTTTTTTGTTAGTTCATACCAAGCGAAAAGGAGTCGTGTAATTTTAATGACACGTCAGGATATTGAAAAAGAAGTCCGCGATATTTTTCTCAGAGA
Organism: Smithellaceae bacterium; assembly: GCA_963682105.1. Classification (GTDB taxonomy): domain Bacteria; phylum Desulfobacterota; class Syntrophia; order Syntrophales; family Smithellaceae; genus UBA8904. The sequence goes on along the minus strand of OY821638.1, from coordinate 1,579,309 downwards.
GTTCGAGGTTGAAAATCCCGAGCCGGATGTCAACCTGCGGGATGCCTACAGCTTTGACAGCATTGACGCCATTGAGCTGCTTCTGGAAATCGAAAAGTTTCTGGGGGCCGAACTCAAGCAGGAAGAAAAGAAACTGGCGATGGATATTCGCACGTTGACGCAGATTATTGATTATATAGAGATGCTGGCCCGCAAACGCGGCCTGATGGCGGTGTAAGTTATTCTATGGAACGCAGAGTTGTCATAACGGCCGCTTCGGCCATCTCGCCCATCGGGCACGGCAAAGATCAGATTGTGGAAAGCCTGACCAAAGGCGTCTCCGGCGTTACGGCGCTTCGCGAAGATGAAATGATCAGCCGCTTCATCCATTCCCGCGTTTACGGAACGGTCAGTTATCCCATTGCCTACGATTTTGCCCGGACGCATCGCAAAACGATGGGGCCGGTGGCCTATTACGCCTGCCAGGTGGCCAAAGAAGTTCTGGCACAGTCAGAGCTGCCGAAGGATTTCGTAACAGGTGGCCGTTTGGGAATCGCGTTCGGGTCGATTCACGGATCGCCCACCGTTCAGCGTGATATCTACAAGATATTTTTTGAAGCCAAAGATAAGGCCGCCTACAACAGCATTGGCGCCGTGGATTATCTCAAATCCATGGTGCATACGACCGCCGTCAACATTTCCAAAATGTTCGGTATCACCGGGCGTATTATTTCGTCCGGGACGGCTTGTACGACGGCAAGCCAGGCCATCGGCTTCGGGTATGAATCGGTCAAATTCGGCATGCAGGACGCCATGCTCTGCGGCGGCGCGGATGAATACGATACCATTACGGTTGCGGTGTTTGACAACCTGCTGGCCTGCTCCACCGCTTTCAACGATACGCCCACGCGCACCCCGCGACCCTTTGATCGCGCGCGCGACGGTCTGGTGGTCGCCGAAGGCGCAGGCGCCGTGATGCTGGAAGAATATGAATTTGCCAGAAAACGGGGCGCGACGATCTTAGGCGAAGTCATCGGCTTTGCCTGTAATTCCAACGGCGGCGATCTCATTTTGCCCAATCTCGACGGCATCACCAAAACCCTGCAACTGGGACTGGAAAATGCCCGGATCAACGCCTCCGAGGTAGATCTGATCAGCGCGCATGCCACCGCCACCAAGATGGGCGATATTATCGAAGCCCAGGCGATGGGGACGGTCTTCGGCGCTGAACCCCTTGTCGTGGCGCTGAAAAGCTACATGGGGCATACGATGGCGGCCTGCGGCGGCATTGAGACCGTTTTGATGCTCTACATGATGCAGGACGGTTTTATCGCGCCGACGCTCAATCTGGAAGACGTGGACGAACGCTGCGCCATGGTCAATCATGTTCGGGAGCTGACAGAGCGTCCCGTGAAAACAGCGGCCATCCAGAATTTCGCCTTCGGCGGCGTCAATACCAGCCTGCTGATCCGAAAAATAACCTGAGTTGAATATGTTTTCCCGAATTCCCCGCCGTATTACGAATTTTTGTCTGACGGTGTTTCTGTGGGGTTACTTTCTTTTCGGGTATCTGGTGTTGCTTCCGGTTTTCTTTCTCCCCTATTATTTTGTTCTGCATAGCGCCGCGGTAGCCCTGCAGCGATTGAATCATCTGCATCTGAAAACATTTTTTTCTCTCACCCGGAATTTGATTCCGAAAACAGTGTATGAAATGGACCCGCAGGTGCGCGATCTGCGGTCCTCCGTGATTGTGTGCAATCACATTTCTTATCTTGATCCTATTTTGCTGGTTTCGCTTTACCCCAGACAGATCACGATCGTGAAACATACTTTTTTCAGCGTTCCGATCTTTGGCTGGTTTCTGAGAAAGGCGGGGTATGTGCCTTCTTCCGCTGATGAAATGACCGGCGCGGCCATGATCGGGAATCTTGAATCCATCAAGGCGCATCTGGCGGCGGGCGGCAATCTGTTTGTGTTTCCCGAGGGCACCCGCAGCCGCGACGGAAAACTGGCGCCTTTCAACCGGGGTGTGTTCAGCATCGCGCGGTACTGCCGCACCGATCTGAAGCTGGTTTTCATCAGCAACACGGACAAACTGTTTCGTCCCGGCACGTTTTCTTTTAATACGAGGGAACCAAACGTCATTTCCCTGAAACTGATTGCAACGCTTAAACCCGACTATGCATCGGAGAATTTTTCAACCAACGCCGTCGCCCGCGAGGCCCGACGGATTTTCGAAACTGCAATGGCTGAGTCGATTGATCAAAATAAATGAATAAACTCTAGGAGGTCGAAATATGGAATTACAGCAAGCAATATCAAAACGCAGAAGCATCCGCAAATTTACGGAGGATGCCGTAACAGACGAGGAATTGAAGAAAATTTTTGAATCCGTGCGCCTGTCGCCTTCATGGGCCAATACACAGGCCTGGGAATTTGTCGTGGTGCGGGATAAAGACTTGATCACCAACGTCACGGCAACCTATCTGCCTAAAAATCCGGCGACGAAATGCTCTCTGGCCGCATCCGCCCTGATTGCGGTGTGCGCCAAAAAGGGGTTGTCCGGATGTTACGACGGCAAGCCCTCTACGAAATTTGACAACTGGTTTATGTTTGATCTGGGGATTGCCACGCAGACGCTTTGCCTGACCGCGCACGAGATGGGACTGGGCACCGTTGTGGTGGGGCTGATGGATCTGGACGCCTGTAAAAAAGTGATCGGTCTGCCGGACGACTACGAAGTGGCCGCCGTCATTCCCGTCGGCCGTCCCGCAGTGGAACCCAAAGAAGGCCCGTCCAGAAAAGCGGTAGCCGATATGGTGTCGTTAAATACGTTTGGGAAGAAGATGTTTGGATAGACTATCAGGCGATAGGCTATGGGCTATGGGCTATGGGCGATAGGCTATGGGATTATGTGCAGTAGGGAACGGTTTCAAACCGTTCCCTACAAATCGGGGCGATTGGCGCCCCTTCCTTACTTATTATGGAACGGTTTGATTTTCTGGTTAATATCGGTACGGTTAAATTCCGCCTTTATGTCATAATCGTTGTGGTAATTCATATAATAATAAATAATATCATAGTATTATAGATTTTTTTCGTGGCGGATAAGAATCGTTGACACTCTTCTGTTTACAGCCTATAATCTCACAAATTTTTTAGGTAAGGGGACCAGTACGTCATAAGTAATTGATTGTCCTTTTAATACATCAGTTTCTGAGGGAGACGGCAATGAGAAAAAAGTATCTGTTACCGGCGTTGATGTTTCTGATGGTCGCTATGGGGTGCGGCGGTGGGGGCGATATCACGTCGGTGTTGTCATCGACAAAAGCCATCACGGCATTTTCCCTGGACGGCGTCTCCGGGACGATCGATGAAACAGGAAAGACCATCTCGGTCTTTATGCCGAAAGACACGGATGTTACCGCCCTGGTGGCAACATTTACTACAACCGGTTCAAGCGTCAAAGTAGGTTCAGCGCTTCAAGTCAGCGGCACGACGGCCAATGACTTCACCGATCCGGTGGATTATACCGTGACGGCAGCGGATGGTACAACACAGGCTTATACGGTGACAGTCACCGTCAGTACCTCCAATTCCGGCTTTCCCGATACAAGCTTCGGCACAAATGGCGTCGTTAAGACGTCCATTGGCAGCGGCAATGATTATGCCACGGCCATGGAGATCCAGTCCGACGGCAAGATTGTGGTGGCGGGATATTCCCACAACGGCAGCAAATATGTTTTTGCCCTTGTAAGATATAACGTTGACGGAAGTGTTGACGAGGACTTTGGCTCGGACGGCAAGGTCACAACAGCCATCGGCAGCAGTGACGCCGCCGCTTATGCGCTGGCCATCCAGTCCGATCTCAAGATTGTGGTGGCGGGTGTCTCTTCCAACGGCAGCAACAATGATTTTACCGTTGCCAGATATAACACCAACGGAACTCCTGACACGAGCTTTGGCACAGGCGGCGTCGTCACGACGGCCATCGGCAGCGCCGATGACGTTGCCAACACGCTGGGCATCCAAGCAGACGGTAAAATTGTGGTTGCCGGATATTCCCGCAGCGGCAGCAATAATGTTTTTGCGGTGGTGAGATATGAATCAAACGGAAGTCCTGACGAGTCTTTCGGCACAAATGGTATTGTCACAACTGCCATCGGCGCCAGTTACGATGTTGCCTATACGCTTGGGATCCAGTCCGACGGCAAGATTGTGGTTGCGGGCGTAACCTACAAAGACATCATTAACGATAGCAATAACGATTTTGCAGTGGTGAGATATGAATCAAACGGAACGCTGGACACCGGCTTCGGGACGGGCGGCATTGTCACGACGGCCATCGGCAGCGAGGATGATATTGCCTATGCCCTGGCCATTCAGTCCGACGGCAAGATTCTGGTGGCCGGCACTTCCAACAACGGCAGCAACAATGATTTTGCGATTGTGAAATATACTACAACCGGAAGCCTTGATACAACCTTTGGCCCGAACCACAATGGCAAGGTTACCACCCCTGTCGGAGATAATTTTGCCGCGGCCAGTGCTTTGGTGGTTCAGTCCGACAAAAAGATTATGGTTGCGGGAATTTCCTACGACGCCTTCAACAGTGATTTTGCTCTCGTGAGATATAAAGAAGACGGCAGCCTCGATACAGGCTTTTACGCAGGTGGAATCGTTACCACATCGATTGGCAGCGGCTTAGACGTTGTCGGCGCCGTCAGGCTCCAGTCCGGCAAGATTGTGGTTGCAGGGTATACTTATAATGGCAGCAACTACGATTTTGCCCTGATTCGATACTGGCCGTAATCAACGTTATTGAAAATGTCATCCGGGCTTATTTAAATTATCCCGGTGCGTCCATCCTTTTTGGGGTAGGGAACGGTTTGAAGCCCTATGCATAATCCCCTATATATTCATGCCCACTTGTGGCCTTGAGGGTACGCAGGCGGGAATCCAGTATTTTTAATTAGTTCTAGATTCCCGCCTGCGCGGGAATGACGGAAAGAGGTACTTTTCAAAGGGAACGGTTTGAAACCGTTCCCTACTAACCCCAGTCTTCAGTCTTCAGTCTTCAGCCTTCGGTCTTCGGTCTTCGGTCTTCAGCCTCCAGTCTTCAGTCTTCAGCCTGGGCGCGAAGCGCTCAATCCGCCAGCGCTTCGCGAATCTTCTGCGCCAGGTCGTTGAGACGGTAAGGCTTCTGAAGGAAGACCCGGACGCCTTTTTTCATGATGGCCTGGGCCTTGCCGTCAATGCTGTAGCCGCTGGACAGGATGGCCCGGACGTTTGGATTAACACTTTTAAGCCGGTCGAAGGTTTCACCGCCGCTTAAATTGGGCATGATCATATCTAGGATGATCAGATCAATGTCATCCTTTTTCTGTGTGTAAATTTCTATTGCCTTTTCGCCGCTGTTGGCGATGAGAATGGTATAGCCCAGTTCCGTCAAAAGCCGGCTGGCTACGTCGGTGATAATTTCTTCATCATCCACCAAAAGGATCGTTTCCCGGCCGCCGGTGAGTTCGGATTCCTGTATGGCATCGGCATGCGCCTGTTTTGCGGACGCGGGCAGATAGATATGAAAGGTTGTTCCATGGCCTTTTTCACTGTAGACCGTGATCATGCCGCCATGGCCTTTAATGATGCCGTAGGCGGACGCCAGCCCCAGTCCTGTGCCGCGTCCCATTTCTTTGGTGGTGAAGAAGGGATCGAATATGCGTTGCCGGGTTTTTTCGTCCATGCCTAAGCCGGTGTCGGTAATGGCAATTTTCACGTAAGTTCCCGGTTTCAGGTCATAGAGATCGGACGATGTCTTGTCGAAAATCACATTTTCCGTTTCCAGATACAAATGTCCGCCGCCGGGCATGGCCTGCCACGCGTTGACAAACAGATTGAGGAGCACCTGTTCGATCTGGCCGCGGTCGACTTCGACGCTGCGGAGATTATCCGCATATTTTTCATAAATGCTGATTTCTTTTTTGGTGCGGCCGAAGAGGTTGACGGATTTGCTGGTCAGGTCATTGATGTCCGTGACGACGACTTCATACCGGCCTGCGCGCGCAAAACCCAAAAGCTGCTTGGTCAGGCTTGCGCCGCTCTGCACGAGGGTCTGTATTGCTTTGAGCTGATCGTAATAAGGATGGGCGGCGTCGATTTCCAGAAGCATGATCGACGCATAGCCCTGAATGCCCATCAGCAGATTATTGAAGTCGTGGGCGATGCCGCCGGCCAGCGTTCCGATGGCTTCCATTTTCTGAGCCTGGTAAAGCTGCTCGGTCAGTTTCTTGCGCTCTTCGTCCATTCTGAGGCGGTCGGTGACGTCCCGGGAAATGCCGCGGAAGCCGACTGGCTTTCCGTGTGCGTCGCGCATCAGAGAGACCGACATTTCCAGATGGCAGAGACCGCCGTTTTTGTGAAAGACCTGGTAGTCGGTAATGCGCGCCGGCTTGCCTGTCTGATAAATCTGCTTAAAGGCGAAGTTTGCTTTTGCGGCCATTTCCGGAGACGTATATTGCCGGTAATTCATGCCAATCAACTCTTCGCGTCTGCGTCCCGTCCAGTCGCAGGGCTTGTTGACGAACGTAATGGTGCCGTTGAGATCCGTTTCAAAGTAGTCGTCTTCAATGCTTTCAATGATGGTCCGGTACTTTTCTTCGCTTTGCCTGAGCGCCTCTTCCGCTTTTTTGCGTTCCGTAATGTCCAGAATAAACGAGATAACGGCCGGCCGGCCTTTGTATCGAATGCTGACGGAATTGATATTAATCGTAATGACGGTTCCATCCGGTTTGATCACGCGCATATCGTAGCTGTAAGGTTCCGGTGTTTTGTGTATGCGGGCGTCATAGCGTTTCCGGATGACATTGCGGTCTTCCGGATGCGTGTAAATTCCCAGCGGCTGGCCGATGAGACCGTCTTTTTCGCGGCCGATGGTTTGAAGCAGCTTGGGGTTGGCGTAAACATATTTGCCGTCCTGAACAATGGAAATGCCGTCGTTGGTGGATTCGACGGCCGTGCGGTATAATTCTTCACTTTCGCGCAACGCTTCCTCGTCTTCTTTGCGTTTGGTGACGTCGATGGCAAAGGTGAGGATGGCCGGTTTCCCGCGATAGGTAATTTTGACGGCGTTGATGTGGAGGAAAATCACGGACTGATCCGGCCGGATAACCCGTATTTCATAATTGGTATAGAGAGGGTCGCCCTTGCGTCTTGTGCGATAAGCTTCCTCTATCCTTGCCCAGTCGTCGGGATGAACGAAATGTCCCTGCCTTGTTCCGATCATATTCTCATTCGGACGTCCGAGCGTGTTGAGCATCCGCTGATTGATATAGACATAAATGCCGTCCTGCGTGATGGTGACGCCGTCGTTGGTGGTTTCCAGCGCTTTGCGGTAGAGTTCTTCGCTTTCGCGCAGAGCGTTTTCCGCGCGTTTACGTTCGGTGATGTCGGCGATGAAGGCAATGATCGCCCGCTTGCCCTGATAGATAATATCCGTTGCCGTGATGCCGATTACGACAATGGAACCGTCCGGTTTGAGAATTCGCGACTCGAAGTAAGAGGACTCTTTCTTTTCTTTTTTCCTGATCTTGTAAAACTTTTTTCCCAGACCGACGTCATCCGGATGAACATAAGTATCCGCCCTGGCGCCGATGATGTTTTCATCGGGCCTCCCCAGGGTTTTCATCAATCGCTGATTGACATAAACGTAGAGTTCCGTCTCGATATCCGTGATGGTGACGCCGTCGCTGGTCGCTTCCAGGGCTTTGCGGTAGAGTTCTTCGCTTTCGCGCAGGGCGTTTTCCGACTGTCTGCGGCGGGTGATATCGGTGATGAAACTGATTGCCGCCGGTTTCCCCTGATAGATAATATCGATCGCCGTTACATTCAAAAGGATAATCGAGCCGTCCGGCTTGATCGCGCGAACCTCGTAGGAAAAGGCGTCTTTACGGCCTTCTTTTCTGGCTTTCATATATCGCTGGCCCACATCCTGGTCGTCGGGGTGCATATAAGTCGTCATGGGACGTCCGATGATGCTTTCGCCGGAGCGGCCGATCGTCGCCATTAATCTTTGATTGGCATATAAATATTGACCTGTTTCAAGATCGATGATGCTGATGCCGTCGCTCGTTTCTTCGAGCGCGGTCCGGTACAGCTTTTCACTTTCCTGCAGACGTTTTTCCTGCAGGCGCCGTTCGGAAATATCCACCGCCATGGAACGGGTCATCACAAAATTGCCCTGCGCGTCGGTGACGGCGGAAGCGGTTACCAGAACGGTGAAGGCTGACCCGTCCTTGCGTAGCATATCGTACTCCTGTTCAAGCAACACTTTCTCTTCTTTAAGACGCGCCAGTGATGCCGCAAAGAGCGGACGGCTGGCATCGGATAAAATTTCCGTATAAGGTTTTCCCATCAGTTCTTCACGTGCATATCCCAGCCAGGAGAGTTCCGTGTCGTTGACCCGGACGAAACGGCCGTCGGTGTCCAGTGAGTGGTAACCGCACGGGGCGTTGTTGTAAAGATCCTGAATTTCCTTGGCCGACTTGAGAATACCTTCTTCCATTTGCTGCTTCTTATGTTCGATTTCGGCGGCGGACCGGACCCGGGCAATGGAGTAAGCGATGGCGGCAAAAATCAGAAACAGGATCAGTGTCACGGCGATAAATTGATTGCGGAGCCCGGCCATGGCGGATAAAACCGCGTCCTCCGGCGTGGCTACGACGATCGACCAGAACGTATTGACAATCTTGACCGGCATGAACACGGCGTGCTTTTTCAAAGTTCCCATCTCACCGGCCGGCGTCTTTTGTTCGAAGGTATATGTTGTGATTCCCTTCTCGCTCTTCATCATCCGGCGGGCCATCTCCAGAATTTCCGGAAAATCACGGCAGTTGTCCAGAACGGAGTTCCCGACATGACCGGGGATGGGGCAATAGATTTCAATGCCTTTTTCGCTGATCATCCAGGCATAGCCGGAATTTTCAATTTTTATATCGTGGAGATATTTTCTGGCGATGGCGTCGAACGAAATGAGAATTCCCAGCGAGCCGTCAAAGGTCCGGCCGCGGAAGACCGGAACATGAAGCGCTACCGCCTTGAATCCTTGTTCAGGGATGAAAACATCGCTCAATACGGGCTTTTTCGTTTGTAAAATTGTCCGGACATGATTTTGACCGGAAATGTCGGCGCCGATGACTTTGGCGATATACGGCACGGAATAAACAATTTTCCCACGGGCGTCGACGCGCGTAATGCCTTGAATCTCATCTGAAGATGTCATCTGAAATGTTTGCAGCAGATCCTTTCCTTGTGCGGTCAGGCGGATGACGTCTTCATTTTCGGCGAGGTATTGAAGCATTTTGAGGTGATCCCGGAAATCTTCCTCTATGCCGGTCGCCGCCAGTTGGGCGTACACCATCTGCCTGTTGTTCAGATTTACGACAGCTTTTTTTTTGATTTCATTGTAAACATAGAAGAAAAATACTGAAAAAATAATAAAGCCTATGACCAGGAAGACGAGCTGCTTTTTGTACGAAAACATAAAAAATCCTTTCAGCTCAATAGGCCATCAGAAAATTGATGCCTCATCAAGGCTTTGAGTATAGCCAGGATTATGCAATCAAGTCAATGAAATATTAGCTTTTTCCGCTTACAAGGGAGACGTCAAACGGATGAATATTCATTTGACATTTTCCTGTCTTAATTCTAAGTTTCAAAAGATTAAAAAAGACTCCTGAAGGAAGAAATTGGGTGATGAAGCCGGCAGGGAAAAAACGTATCGTTATTACTGGGTTAGGAACCATTAATGCCATCGCGGGCAATGTGGCGCAGTTTGCCTGCGGCTTGCGCGCCGGCCGCTGCGGCATCGAACCGATCGATCTGTTTGATACGACTGAATTTCGAACCCACAAAGGAGGTCAGGTCAAACATTTTGATGTCCGCCGCAGCATTCCGCCGGAATTTTCGTTGAAGCGCATGTCCCGCGCCGATCAACTGGCTTTTGCGGCAACGATGGAGGCTCTGACCGATGCCGGTCTTTACCCGTTGCCGGAAGACCTGAGGGAAGACATGGGAGTCGCCATCGGCGGAGGGTCCGGCGGGCTTTTCGAGGCGGAAAATTTTTATGCGGATCTTTTGAAAAAAGGTTTCGACAAGTCCCGGTTTTCCCGTCTTTCCACCATTTACTGCGCGTCATCCGCCGACCGCATCGCCTCAGGCTTGAAACTTTACGGGCCGAAAGCCACTTTTATGACGGCTTGCTCTGCCGGCGCCACGGCGCTGGGCTACGCCAGGGATTTAATAGCAAACGGACAGGCGAAAAGAATGCTCGCCGGCGGCGTGGAGCCCATGTGCCGGATTACCTATGCCGCCTTCAATGCGCTCAAATCCGTGGATGAAGACGTCTGCCGCCCGTTTGCCGGAAACCGCACGGGGCTTTCGCTGGGCGAGGCCGCCGCGATCGTTGTGATGGAGCCGCTTGAGGCGGCGCTGGCGCGGGGGGCGAAAATTTACGGCGAAATTCTGGGCTACGGCGTCACCTGTGATTCATTTCATATGACCGCGCCGGATGAAAAAGCCTCCGGAGCCGTGCGGTCCATGCAGGCGGCGCTGAAAGACAGCGGCCTGACCATTAATGATATCGACTATATCAACGCCCACGGCACGGCCACGCCGGTCAACGATGTCACGGAAACGAAGGCCATCAAAGAAGTTTTCGGGGCCCGCGCCTATCGGATTCCGGTGAGTTCCACCAAATCGATGCACGCGCATACGCTGGGAGCGGCGGGCGCCCTGGAAGGAATCGTAAGCCTTCTGGCGCTGACGCAGGGATTTATTCCGCCGACCATTCACTCGGACGAACGCGACCCGGACTGTGATCTGGACTACGTGACCGAAGGCGCAAGAACAGCCGATTTGCGCGTGGTGCTGTCCAACTCCTTTGCGTTCGGCGGCAACAACACCACCGTAATTTTCGGAAAATATGAAGGGAAGGGCGCCGTGTATGGAACCTGAAAACCAGTTACCTGCCGACCGGCGCGTTGTCGTAACCGGCCTGGGCATGGTGACGCCTCTGGGGGTTGGCAAAGACACTTTTGCCGAAAAGCTTTTTGCGGGCGCCTGCGGCATCGATGCCGTGCAGGCCTTTGATACGGGCGCCGTGACGTCTCACCGGGGAGCCGAGGTGCGCCATTTTGCGCCGCGCGATTTCATTTCGGTGAAGAATCTGCGGCGGATGGACAAAACATCTCTCATGACCACGGCTTCGGCCAGAATGGCGCTCGAAGATGCGGGCCTTGCCGTCACAAGCGAAAACCGCGACCGCATCGGCATTCTTCTGGGGACGGCCTTCGGATCGACGGATATCACGTTGCAATTTGCCAATGCGTTAATCGGCGAAGGGCCTTCGTCAGTCAATCCGATTATCGTGCCCAACACGGTGATGAATGCGCCGGCGGGCCATACTTCCATCGAACTGGGGTTTCGCGGTGTCAATACGACGGTGACGCACTTTGCCGTCTCTGCGGAAACGGCGATCGCCTATGCCGTCTCCGAACTGCGACGGGGCGTGGCCGATGTGATGCTGACCGGCGGCGTGGATATTCTGTCGAAGTTTTATTATGAAGCGCTTTCAAAATTCCGCGGACTGTCGCCGGACAATGGGAAAAAAGAAGAAGCGCGTCCATTTGATGTTGAACGAAACGGCTACATCGCCGGAGAAGGCTGCGGCATCCTTTGCCTGGAGACTCTGGCTTCGGCCCGAAAACGCGGCGCGGGGATTTACTGTGAAATTGCAGGTTCAGGACTTGGTTCGTCTCCGGAAATGCCGACCGCCTGGCCGAAGACGCCGGATGGCGCCATCCGGGCGCTGGGGCGGGCGATGGCCGATGCCGGTGTGACGCCTTGCGATATCTCCGCGGTGATGGCGGCGGCCAACGGATCGAGACTGCTCGATGCCACCGAAGCTGCGGCGTATGAAAACGTCTTTGCCTCCTGCGAATGCAAACCCTGGATGACATCGATCAAAGGCGCCATTGGCGAGAGTTTTTCGGGCGGCGGGATTCGGGCTTGCGCTCTGGCGTTATCTATGGAAAAAGGGTGCCTTCCGCCGACCGTGGGGTTGATTCAGCCGCTTGCGCCCATGAATGTCGTTACGGGAGAAACAAAAGAGATCAAAATAAGAGTCGCAGTCCTGGCCGGTATTTCTTTCGGCGGAACCTATGCGTATCTTATATTTAGAAGTCGTTAAATTCAGGAGGACCTGTTTTGAATATTGGGGAATGGATCAGTAAACGGGCGATTGTTGCGCCGGACAAGCCGTTTCTGACGGAAAAAGATAAAACATACAACAACCGCCAGTTCAACCGGCGGGTGAATCAAACGGCGCACGCGCTGACGGAGCTGGGGCTTCTCAAGGGCAGGCGGGTGTCGCTTTTAATGTCGAATTGCAGTGAGTTTCTGGAAATCTTTTTTGCCTGCGCCAAAACCGGCATTATCATGGTGCCGCTCAATCATCGTCTGGCCGTGCCGGAGCTTTGCTATATCCTGCGCGACAGCGAACCGGACGTTCTGATTTATTCGCCGGAATTCGCCGGCAAAGTCGATGAAATCCGGGCGGCGGGCGTGGTCATTAAAACGACCTACCGTCAGGGAAGGACGAATGAGGCTCCCGATCCCCTGTTTGCCGATTTCGTTCAGCGGTTTGATTATTCCGAACCGTTGGAAATTATGGGCGTCGGTCTCGCCGATCCGCTCTTTATTATGTATACTTCCGGCACAACCGGCGATCCCAAAGGCGCGGTGCTGACGCATCAGAATATTTTATTCGGGGCGATCCATTCGCTTCTGGGCTACGGCGTCGACCGCACGTATAAGTCGCTGGTGGTTGCGCCGCTGTTTCATATCGGGGCGCTCGCCGCGTCCGTGACGCCGATCATCTATGCCGGCGGGTCGCTCGTCATCAGCAGTTTTTACAACGCCGCGGAAACGCTCAAAACCATTTGCCGGGAAAAAATCAATTACATGTTTGCCGTGCCGGTCATGTACCAGATGATGACGGACACGCCCGAATGGAAGGATGCGGATCTGTCGCACGTCCACTTCTTCATATCCGGCGGCGCGCCGATTCCGCTGCCGGTCATCCGCAGATATCAGGATGAAAAAGGCGTGGGCTTTGTGCAGGGCTACGCGCTCACTGAAACCGGCAGGCTCACGTCTTTGGATCTGGAGGATTCCATCCGTAAGGCGGGATCGGTCGGCAAAGAAGTTTTTCATGTCAATCTGCGCATAATTGACGATAACGGCGTGGATGCGCCGCCGATGGAGCCGGGAGAAATTGTCGTCCAGGGGCCCAATGTGTTCGCCGGTTACTGGAGAAAGGAAGAAGCCACGCAGAAAGTTTTTCGCGGCGGCTGGTTCTACACCGGCGACATGGGACGGCGCGACGCCGACGGCTTTGTTTATATCGTCGGGCGAAAGGTGGAAATGATCATCTCATCGGGCGAGAATATTTATCCGGTGGAAGTGGAGCGCGCCCTGCAGGCGCAGCCGGGCATTCGGGAAGCCGCCGTGGTCGGCATGCCCGACGCGCGCCGCGGCGAAGTTGTTGCGGCCTTTGTCATTGCGGATAAGGATGTCTCCCTTTCGGAGGCCGATATTATCAATGAGCTTTCCGGCAAGATCGCTCATTATAAAATCCCCAAAAAAGTTGTCGTTGTCGACGAGTTTCCGCGTAACTCCAGCGGCAAAGTCTTAAAGAGAATTTTAAAGAAGCGCGCAGAAGAGCTATAAAGATGAATATTGTTCCGTACAGCGAAGAGCATCGCATCTTCCGGGAGTCGTTTCGCCGGTTTCTGGAAAAAGAAATTGTTCCTCATGTGGAGTCGTGGGAAGAAGACGGCATTGTACCCCGCTGGGCCTGGAAAAAACTGGGCGACAACGGATTTTTATGCACATCCGTGCCGACCGAATACGGCGGACAGGGGGCCGATTTTCTGTATTCCGCCATTTTGATCGAGGAGATGGCCCGGGCCAACTTTTATGGTCTCTCCGCGCGCCTGCACGGGGACGTGGTCGTACCTTATATCGTGCAGTTGGCCTCGGAAGATCAGAAGAAAAAGTATCTGCCGGGATGTATTCGCGGGGATATTCTGACGGCGATAGCCATGAGCGAGCCCCAGGCCGGAAGCGATCTGGCGGGGATGATCACCACCGCTTCCGAAGAGCCGGACGGATTTGTGATCAACGGCCAGAAAACCTTTATCTCCAACGGCATCAATTGCGACCTGGTGATTGTGGCCGCCAAAAACCCGCAGGAAAAAAATCCTCATGCCGCCGTGGACCTGTACCTGGTGGAAGCGGGGACGCCCGGTTTTGAAAAAGGCAGAAGGCTCAACAAAATCGGCTGGCGGTCGCAGGATACGGCGGAACTCTTTTTCTCGGATTGTCGGATTCCGAAAGAAAACCGCCTGGGCGCCAGAGGCACGGGATTTAAAAATCTGATGAAAAATCTTCAGCAGGAGCGGCTCATCTGCACCATTGGCGCGCAGACGGCGGCCGAATTCATGCTGGAAGAAACGCTTCGCTATTGCAAACAGAGACAGGTGTTCGGCAAACCGCTGGCGGATTTTCAAAACACGCAGTTTGTCCTGGCGGAAATGGCCGCCGAAGTCAAAATCGGCCGGACATTTGTGGATCAACTGATTGTGGAACACTGGCGGAAAAATGCCGTCGTCGTGGATGTGTCCATGGCGAAGTTCTGGGTGACGGAGATGGCCTGGCGCGTGGCCGACCGCTCGCTGCAACTGTTCGGCGGCTACGGCTACTGTGAGGAATATCCGATTGCGCGCGCCTGGCGCGACATCCGGATCACTCGAATTCTGGCCGGCTCCAACGAGATCATGAAACAGATTATCGCCAAAGCCCTGATTAAATCATAAACGAAGAATAAAAAATAAGAGGATTTATGAAGTTTAAACTGATTTATCCGAAGTGGGAAAAGCTTGATCGACAAACCCGTTTTACACTGCCGCCGCACGGCCCGGTGGTGATGGCCGCCGCTCTGCCCCCCGACGTCGAAGTGGAGTTCATCGATGAAAATGTCGAGCCCATCGATTTTGAATCCGGGGTGGACCTGGTCGGCGTCTCCATGATGCTGACGGCGCAGGCCAAACGCGGCTGGGAAATCGCGGAC
The DNA here is from genome assembly GCA_963682105.1 of Smithellaceae bacterium. Taxonomy (GTDB): domain Bacteria; phylum Desulfobacterota; class Syntrophia; order Syntrophales; family Smithellaceae; genus UBA8904. Next base: position 1,564,143 of record OY821638.1, on the reverse strand, counting down.
GCTTTCCGCGCCCGGGGAATCAAGGTTATCATGGGCGGTATTTCCACCATGCTGCATGCCGAAGAATCTCAATTGCATGCCGATTCGGTTTTCTTAGGCGAAGCCGAAGGCCGCATGGAGCAGGTCTTTGCCGATTTCAAGGCGGGTAAACTGCAAAAGGTTTATAACTATATGCAGGATTTTCCCCCGATCGGGTCCGTCGGCACGGCCCGTCGCAGCATCCTCAAACGCGAAATGTATAATTACCGCGGTGTGCAGATGGTTGATCTGGTGCATGCCTCGCGCGGCTGCCGGTTTAACTGCTATCCCTGCGCCGTAAGATTCCTGGGCGGCCGTCAGTTCCGTCCGCGTCCGTTCGATAAGGTCGTTGAAGAAATGGCGTCCATCGACAACAACCGCCTGTTCATCGTCGACAATTCACTGGCGCAGGACAAGGAATGGGAAATGGGACTTTTCAAAGAAATGATCCCGCTCAAAAAGAAATGGTGCTGCCATCCCATTGAAGACGACGACAAAGTGCTGGATCTGGCGGCTCAGGCAGGCGCATGGTTTGTCTATCAGGCGATTTTCGATTCTTCGAATCATATCCGCGACCGCATCAAACGATATCACGATTACGGCATCGGTGTGGAAGGCAGCATTTTGCTGGGACTGGATTATCACAACGAAGACTACATCAAACGGCTGGTGGATTTTCTTCTGGAAATCGAACTCGACATGGCGGAATTCACGGTGCTGACGCCGTTTCCGCACACCAAGACATATGACGACTTCAACGACGCCGGCAGGATTATTTCCCGCGACTGGAACGACTACACCTGCGGCAAGGTGGTTATTCAGCCCAAGCTGATGACGCCGGAAAAACTCCAGGAAATGTATTATTACTGCTGGGACAAATTCTACGAGGAAGAACCGGCCAACTACAAAATGTTCAAGATGCTCAAACGCGTCATGGAAAAGGAGAAGGCGGACGGCACCTTCAAGCCGCGCGTGCGCGGTTAGACGGATGTTCGCAGAGAAAGGAGATCGGAAAACCATGAAAAAAATTGGCGGAAAGGCTGCCCTGGTCATCGACGGCGGCCATGTCAGTTTTGAGGACATGATTGCCGTGGCCAAAGACGGCATGAAGGTTTCCATAAGCAAAGCGCCCGCGTTTGTCAAACGTATGGAAACCACGCGCAAAATGCTGATGGAATCGATGCAGAAAGGCGTTGCGGTTTATGGCGTGAATACCGGTTACGGAAAATCCTGCGGCAACCGCATCGATATGAAAATCGCCCTGAAAAACGGCGTCAATATTTTCCGCTTTCACGGCTGCGGCACCGGCGATCCCATCGGGATCGAAGAGACGCGCGCGGCGATGCTCACGCGTATTCTGTGTCTGGCGCGCGGCTATTCAGGCGTATCCATCGCCCTGCTTAAACAGATGGCCGATTTTCTAAACGCGGGGATTACTCCCGTCGTGCCTGCGGAAGGGTCCGTGGGCGCTTCCGGCGATCTTACGCCCATGTCTTATATCGGCGCGGCGCTCATGGGCGAAGGCGATGTGTTTTATGAAGATGACATTCTGCCCGCGGCTCAGGCCATGAAAAAAGCCGGGATCAAACCCCATGCGTATCTTCCCAAAGAGCCGCTTTCGATGGTGAACGGCACGACAACCATGACGGGTATCGCCTTACTGACCGTCGAACGCGCATTTCGTATTCTGGATGCCGCCATTTTTGCGACGGCGCTTTCCGTCCATGCGATGAAAGGCAACGCCCACCACTATCATCCGGTGATTTCCGAAGCCAAGCCTTTTCCGGGCCAGACGCACGTGGCCAGGAAAATATCCCATCTGCTTTTGTCTAAGGTGTCAGCAAAACAACTCGAAGACGACGCACTCGAAACGCTGCAGGACCCGTATTCGCTGCGTTGCGCGCCGCAGGTTCTGGGTGTTCTCTACGACGCGCTTTCGTGGATTAAAAAATGGGTGGAAACGGAAGCGAATTCCTCCAACGACAACCCCATTTTTGATCCGTCCACAGGCCAGGTATTGATGGGCGGCAACTTTTACGGCGGCCATATCGCCTTTGCCATGGACGGCCTCAAGGCGGCGCTGGCTTCAGCCGCCGACATGTGCGACCGTCAGATGATGCTGCTGGTGAACCCCAATCTCAACCGGGGGCTTCCGGGCGATCTCGTGCGGTTGAATGGCGGCCACAGCGGCCTGCATCACGGTTTCAAAGCCATGTCGATTTCGTCATCGGCGCTGGCCGCCGAAGCGCTCAAAGCCACCATGCCCGCCGCTTCGTTTTCGCGGTCGACCGAATCGCACAACCAGGACAAGGTCAGCATGGGAACCATCGCGGCCCGGGACGCCGAGCGTGTCTGCACGCTTGCCGAACGGGTTGCGGCAATTCATTTGCTGGCGGCCGCGCAGGCCTGCGATATCCGGGACAATATCCGTGTCCGGCCGCTTCTGGCCAAAGCCGTGCGGAATATCCGCTCCGTGAGCGACGCGGTCGTCGAAGACAGGCCGCTCGACAGCGATATCGAACGAATGTGTGTGGTTATTCGTTACACCGACTTTTTCAGGATGACGCCATGAGCCCCGAAAAGAAAAGTTTTGAAGTAAAATTAAGTGTGCCGTTTTTTGATCTCGATCCGATGCAGATCGTCTGGCACGGCAATTACCTCAACTATTTTGAGATCGCCCGCGCGGCGCTCTTCGAGCACCACGGCGTTGATCTCTATTCCTATTACGACCGGGAAAAAATCATTTTTCCCATTATCCGGACGCAGACCAAGCATATCTTTCCGCTCAAGCACCGCGATGAGATCATCGTTAAAGCGACGCTGGCAGACGCCAATATCAAGCTGGTGGTGGATTTTGAAGTGCGCAAAGTCGCAGACGGCAGCGTCTGCGCCCGCGGACGCACCGAGCAGGTGGCGGTGAAAACGCCGGAAATGGAAACGCTCTTCAGCCTGCCCGCCGACATCCGTCAAATGCTGGGATACTGATGGTGGATGAACGTTTAAAAAAATCCTTTGTGGCCGGCGTGGAGCGCGTTGCCGCGTGGGCGGATCTGCTCGACGCCATCAATGTATTTCCCATTGCCGATGGCGATACGGGGCGCAATCTCTCAGTCAGCCTCTCCCCGCTACGCTTTGCCGGAGAAGAAAAAGACCCGTTGATCCGCAAACTGCTTCTGGCGGCGCGCGGCAATTCGGGCAATATCGCCTCGCGTTTTTTTTCGGCGTTTTACGCGATCGATTCTCCTTCGGGATTGAAGGCGGCGGCAAAAGAGGCCAACGCCAGAGCCTGGAGCGCCGTGGCCGACCCCCGGCGCGGGACCATGCTTTCCGTTTTTGAAGCGCTTGCCCGGATACTGGATCGCAACGATTTTGCGCCTGATCCCCAAAACGCCGACCGGATCATTCGACATCTGGAACAGGCCGTGCGCGAAACGAACAATACCCTGCCCAAGTTGAAACAGGCGGGCGTTGTGGATGCGGGCGCTCTGGGCATGTATATTTTCTTTGAAGGGTTTTTCTATACGCTGGCCGGAGTCAATAACCGGTACCGTCCGGTCACCGGGGTTTTCAAAGATCACTTGAAGATTGCGTCGACGTTTCAAGAAGTCTCAGAAGCCGGATACTGTGTGGATTTCGTTGTGAAGGCTGACGGGCTGTCGCCGGAAGTTTTGACGAAAATTGCGGGTTCCGAAGAAAGCGCAATCGTTATTCAGGAAGGCGATCTCTACAAAATTCATTTGCACACGGACAACAAAGATAAAATCAGATCGCAGATGGCGGCGCTGGGGTCCGTGATGACCTGGAAAGACGATAATCTGGCCCTGCAGATCCGGGAATTTCAGCGCACAGGCGCCGATGAGCGATGGCATATTATGACGGATGCCGCAGGTTCGCTGACCCGTGACGACGCCAGAAAGTATGGTTTTACGCTACTGGCGAGTTATCTGAATGTCGGTGAAAAGTCGCTTCCGGAAACCTGCTTTCATCCGGATGAACTCTACAGTGCCATGAGCGCCGGATTGAAAGTCTCCACGTCGCAGGCGTCGGTTTTCGAGCGGCATCAGTTTTACGAGGCCGCGCTGGCCCGGTTTGAAAAAGTGCTTTACCTGTGCGTCGGCTCCGTTTTTACCGGCAACTATTCGGTGGCCATGGACTGGAAAAAAGATTCCGACCCGGACAATCGCCTGACCGTCATCGACTCAGGCGCGGCTTCCGGCCGTCTGGGAACCATTGTGCTTGCGGCGGCGCGTCATCTGGCCGAAACCGGGGATATGGATAGAACGATTGACTTTGCCCGACAGGCCGTGGAAAACTGTGAGGAGTATGTGTTCCTGGAAAAGCTCGAGTATCTCGCTGCGGGCGGAAGACTGTCCAAGACGAGCGCGTTTTTCGGGGATATGCTGAAGATGAAGCCGGTGATTTCGCCGCAACCGGAAGGCGCTAAAAAAATGGGTGTTGTGCGTCACCGCAAGGATCAGATTAAAATGGCGCTGGAGAAACTGGCGGCGATGCTGAATTCTGATTCCCGCGCCCTCATCATGCTGGAATATTCGGACAACCTTTCGCAGGTGCAGGAATTCGGCGCTGAAGTGAAAAGACTTTACCCGCATGCGGATATTATTCTGCAACCCCTCTCTCTGACCTCCGGCGCCCATATGGGACCGGGAACCTGGGGCGTTGCATTCATTTCTTTGTAGGGAACGGCTTGTGACCTCCAGGTTATCGCGACTCTTCCCTGCGAGATACGAGATACGAGATACGACCTATGGGCTGGAATATGCAAAATAAGATCAAAGATCGACCCGATAGTAGTCACGACCGGCAACCACTGAAGCATCCCGGTCGTGTTGCCTTTATCATCCCCGTCTATAATCACGCCGGAACCGTTGCCCAAGTGGCAAGACAGGCGCTGGCGCTGGGCCACCCCGTCTATGTCGTCGACGACGGTTCAACCGACGAGACACCGAAACGTCTGGCGGAAATCAAAGGTATTTCCCTGCTGCAACATGATAAAAATCAGGGCAAAGGGGCCGCAATCTTAACCGGCTTTATGGCGGCCAGCAATGAAGCGGACTTTGCCATTACGATTGACGCCGACGGACAGCACTATCCCGAAGACGCCCTGAAACTCATCGATGCGATCCCGCAGGGCCGGCGCCCCATCATCGTCGGCGCACGCGAAGGGATGAATGCTGAACAGGGGGCGCATATTCCCTGGACCAGCCGTTTCGGCCGTAAGTTTTCCAACTTCTGGGTCTATATGTCCGGAGGACCGTGGCTCTCCGATTCACAAAGCGGCATGAGGCTCTATCCGCTTCCCGAGGCGTTGAGCCTGCCCACGCGGGCGCGGCGTTTCCAGTTTGAGGTGGAGGTCCTGGTCAAGGCCAAAAGGAAAGGCATCCCGATTCTGGAGACACCTGTGCGCGTTTTCTATCAAACCGGCGACGAACGCATTTCTCACTTCCGCCCGTTTGTCGATTTTCTGCGCAACTCCAAAACCTTCACGCGCCTGATTTTTTCCAGAATTTTCGGTTCGCGTTGATATCCTTTTTTCTTCCGGGCCGATCAGATATAATAGTCCCCTTGAAAATGGCCGGATGGTTATTCGTTCCACGGATTCAAAAGTGTAAGAAAGGAAAAAGACATGAAAAGAATCCTTTGCTTGATTTCGATATTTCTGATGATGACCGGATTTGCATCGACACTACTGGGAAGTGATCCGGCCCGGCCCATCATCATCGACGTCAGAACCGTTCGGGAATGGAACAACGGCCATCTGGAAGGCGCAATCCTGATTCCATACAATCAAATCAGTGAAAAAATCGAGTCTGTAACTAAAGATAAGTCGCAGAAGATTTATGTCTACTGCAGAACCGGAAGACGGTCGCAAATTGCCAAAGAAACCCTGGAAAAACTGGGATACAAAGATGTCGTCAACCTGGGGTCGCTGGAAAGCGCCGCCCAAACCCTGCAACGAAAAATTATCAAATAGGAAATGGAATGTTTGCGGGGCCTACGCCCATGTGCTGCTCATCCAGGTTGTAACTGGAAGAAACTGCATTCCCCCCTCCCTTGATACCCTAAAGGGCACAAGTGGGAGGGGTGGGGGAGGGTGAAAACAAAAGCTGCCTCCTCCCCTCAATCCCCGCAAACCAGGGGCGGGGAAATTTCATGCGAGGCTATGAATTGATCACTGCAAGACAAAAAAATGAAATCTGCCGTTGCCCCTGGGTTGATTTATCCAAACCCGATTACGTGGAATACCACGACAGGGAATGGGGCGTTCCGGTTTATGATGACCGGCGAATCTTTGAATTTCTCACGTTGGAGGCCGCCCAGGCGGGCTTGAGCTGGTATACCGTTTTGAAAAAGAGAGACAATTACCGCATCGCTTTTGAAAATTTCGAGCCGGAACGGGTTGCAAGATTCACTCCCGCCAGGATTGAAAAGCTTCTGCAAAATCCCGGCATCATCCGCAACCGGCTCAAAGTTGAAGCGGCCGTCCATAACGCCCGCCGGTTTCTGGACGTACAGGATGCCTTCGGCGGCTTTTTCAATTACATCTGGTCCTTTGTCGGCAACAAACCCAAAATCAACGTTATCCGCAAATTAAACGATTACCCGGCCACCAGCGCCGAGTCCGATGCGTTGAGCAAAGACCTCAAAAAAAGAGGCTTCAAGTTCATGGGCTCAACCATCTGCTACGCACACATGCAGGCCACCGGCATGGTCAACGACCACGCCGTCGATTGCTTTCGAAGAAAAGAGATCATAGCGCTGTACTGATTCTTTAACGCCTTGCCCCACAATATGCCGTTATTCAGTGTGCGCATTGCTTGTTTCCCGCTGGCGGGAGTCAGGGGGTGGTTTTTGCGAACAATGCAGTCTATGTCATTGCGAGCGGACCCTCGGGCCGCGTGGCAATCTTTTATTCTAAAAGGTGGCAGTTGCACCGGGGCATGTCTTGGCTCAATGTCCTCGACGATGGCGCTAATTCCATTCCATATCAAGCGCTGCCTTTGTTGGCCGCGTTGTCGGCGTCCTCAGCGTATCATCAATACGCCTCCGGCACCTCCGCCTTGCCGCCGCGGCATCATCTTGATCTGGAATGGAATGCGGCTCATTGCGCGACGGCCAAAAACTCGCCCTGCGGGCTCAGACAGTTTGGCCGTCTTATGCTCCATAACGCCTCGGCCATCATTCGCCAAAGCCACGCCTCGGTGCAACTGCGATTAATTTAAGAATTTGGTTATGTGCAAAGAACAGCGTTCTCCTGCTTCTTTTGTCTGCCGCCATTTTCATATGCCTTGTTTGTCATTTGGTGGAAAATATTTAACTTTTAGGAAACAGAAAGTTATGATATTTTATTAAGCATAGCAGGGAGTTAATAATGTCGCCAACAGTATTGAGATCAGGGCCATATAGATTCTATTTTGTAAGCCATGATATGAATGAGCCACCGCACATTCATATCGACCGTGATGATTTGTCAGCCAAATTCTGGTTGAGTCCTGTGGCCCTGGCATATAATCTGGGCTTTCCTGCTGCGGAACTTAGAAAGTTGGAGTCGTTGACCACAGATAATCAAAAGATATTCATGGAGGCATGGTATGAATATTTCGGAACCTAAGGCAGGTGAAAGAGTAAAGGCCGTCCATTTTACAGACGATACAATCATCGTCGACCTTTTTGACGGTCGAACAATAACGGTTCCTTTAACATGGTATCCGCGTCTTCTGCATGCCACCCCGGAACAAAGATCAAACTGGAAAATCGCCGGGGCGGGTTATGGAATCTATTGGCCCGATATTGATGAAGACCTGAATACTCAGGGCCTTTTGCAAGGCGCACCGGCGCCGCGCACGGCTTCAAAAGCTGCGTGACGTTAACCGGGCGAAAGCGATAGTGCTTTAGATCAAAACACAGGGTTGCCATTTCCTTTTTAATTTTCTTTTATTTGCACCGTTAACCTCTATAAAATATTTGAACAATCCGCAGTTGCACCGGGGCGTGACTGAGCGAATTATGCCTGAGACGTTGTGGCGCTTGGCGCGGCGGAGCGTCAGACAGCCGAACTGTCTGAGCCGCAGGCGAGTTTTCGGCTGTAGCGTAGCAAGCCTAGCGCCACAGTCGAGGGCATTGAGCGAAGACATGCCCCGGTGCAACTGCCACCTTGCAGACTACAAGATTGCCACGCGGCCCGAGGGGCCACTCGCAACGACAACTATTGCATCAGATTTCCTGGATACCGGCCTTCGCCGGTATGACGAAGATATTCTGGATTTCCGCCGGATGATTAACTGACCTATACCAGGCCGGCATGACAGCTATTTTTATTGCGGCATAGTTTATTCGCAAGAAATGACGAACGGAAAAAAATGGGAACACGGTTTCCTGTTTAACATTGCCCTGCCGTTAAATTTTTATTCGGGCGTCAATTCCGTTGCCCTCATTTCCGCCGGGGCGCCGGGGGTGACGGCATATGCTTTTCGGACTGGTTTATAGCCCCGGGTCTTGATCTCGATTTCATAAATCCCGGCAGGCAGGCCGAAGAAATTGAAATAACCCCGGTAGCAGAAGTCGGTGCGTGACAGAACATAGTCCATATAATCGGCTTTTTCATCGAGGGGATGGATGATCCGATCAATGCCGTTGCCTTTCAACGCGACGGATTGAATGTCGATTGTTTTATCCGCGGGCAGGTATCTGTCGGCCGGCATCCCGACGGGCCGATCCTCCGGTTGCAAAGCCGCCGTCACATATCCTGAAATGATTCCGTCGGGTGTGAAGACGAAATCCAATTCTTTTGTTTTTCCACTCTCAATAAGCACGGAAGCGCTCTTTTCGCCGGCTTTGAACGCATCCGCAATCATGTTTGCCCGATAATCCCCGGGGGGAAAAGGCCCCAGCAGGCGTCCGGTGTCGCCGCTGCTCAACAAGATCATGGTTTCCGTATGCTTTTTGCCTGCACGACGGAGGACAAGGTTGGGCCACGGTTTTATATCCGCGGAGGCATCATTATAGGAAAAATGTATCTGCAGGTAGCCTCCGGCCTCGGGGTTTGAAGCAAGATTTTTTTCGTCGAATGAATTGATGATCGTATTATACTGGGTTATCACGTCCCTGCTCGTAAGAATGCTGACATGGTCCTCGTTGAAGATATAATTCATTTTTGCCTCGGCTTGAGGCCTCAGGTCCTGGATGCTGGTTAACGAAATGGTTCCGTCATTATTCGATTGAAAGGGATTGCGGCCTCCCCGGTGGCCGGAGAACATGTAGAAGCTTATCGTCTCCGGCATTTTCTCCCTGTACAATGATTGAATGAATTCACTTTCGGGCTGCATGTCGATCCAGCTTGGAATCACGGCGGGAGATTGCTTTACGCCGTACTCCGCCATCCGGTCGCCGCCCCACGGGGTTGCCAGTGAAATAAACAGTTTGATGTAGGGGCAAAACCTTCCGTAATCCACAATGAAAGATCTGACGACAAGCCCACCCATGCTGTGAGCCGTAATATAGAGCTTGTCGAATTTATACTTGATTTGAAGATTGATCAATTTCCAGTATAGCAGGTACGACATGCTTTTGATTCGGGCGCCGGACGGATAATAAAAAAACCAGGGTTGAAAACGCGTCCTGTCGATATGACCGACCAGATGTTTCCATTCGGCAATCGAGCCGCCGGCGCCATGCACAAAAAGAACGGGTATTTTCCGGGGATCATACGGATCGAGGAAATAGATATTGCCGCCCAGCTCTTTGAAAAATTCGACTGGCTCCCGGAAACCTTTTCCCCCTGTTTTCGCAGAAAAACGCTCTTGATCGAAATCGGCGATAGCGCCTGCCAGCCGGCTGTGCATTTCCCGGGGTTTCACCGTCGAAATTTTCCGGCCATAGGGAAAATCGATTTCGCTTCCTTCTTCGGGAATTCCGAAATCAACCAGCACAATGACGCCGCCTGCCGGAACGGAAACCATTTTGGGTTCGCCGTACTGTCCGGCCGCCTCTCCTTCGTCATAAATCAGATTGCTGTTTTGGTCTATAAAAGCAAAGATACAGTAATCTCCGGGCGGGACGATCAGTTCGTACTCGCCGGATTCGTGCAAAACCGTATAATGGGCAATCTCTCTTTTTTCCTCAGTTTTCGAGTAAGCGGCGACAATAACAGGAGCTTTTCCGGGGCCTGCGGTTGAAACATGCCCGACTAAAATGGTCGAGGCCAGGCTCTCATTGGCTTCAGTTTTAATTTTCATGAGGGAACAGCCGGGCACGACAATGCACACTAAAAGAGAAATCAGGCAGACTTTGGTGAGGCTTTTCATGATATTCATTGGAAGTGATTCTAATATAATTTGAAAAAGAAGTCTTAAAAAACTTCAATCAAAGACGATTGAACCAGCACAGGAATATAAGATACTTCAAAACCTGCATTTTTTTGACTGTACCATTGACACACGGTGCAATTCACACTACTAATACATCATTATTTTGAAAAATAACCGGCATGAGAAAGGAGGATCTCTCAATGAAATGGGTAAAAATAATCCTTGTTCTTTTACTGACGACTGCAGTTGTATCTTGCGGAAATCAGGAATCCAAAATGGAAAACAGATCAACCGCCGCGTCTTTCAAAGCGGAAAATAACTCGCCAACTGTTTCTTTCTCTCCGGATACCCTTAAAATACCGGATAAAGGGGGTAGAAAACTTAAGGGACAGGTGCTTTACATGCCAATATATTCAAACATTCCTTCTAATTATAAACACTTACATAACCTGAGCGCGATTCTCGCTATTCACAATACTGATTTGAATAATAAAATTACGATAACGAAAGCTGACTTTTTCAATACAGACGGTAACATGGTCAAGAGCTTTGTCTCGACAGAACAATCCATTAAACCTCTTGCAACAGTTATTATAACTATTCCCCGAGAAGATCAGAGCGGGACAGGCGCCAATTTTATCATTGAATGGTTGGCAGAGAAACCGGTCAACGAACCCTTGATAGAATCGATCATGATAGACCTATCTGGAAATTTGGGCCTTTCTTTTTTAAGTTCCGGGAGAGTTATACGGGAAATTCAATAGTCGAACGATGATGAAAAAATCAGACGCGCCGATTTCTCTCCCGGATACCGGCCTTCGCCGGTATGACGAAGATGTTCCGGACTCCTGCGGAATAGATGTCAAATCTTATTCTTGGCGTTTGCTCCTGTTTTCAAAGCAGTAACAATTATGATAATTGCTCCGTGGTATTTGGGTTCAAGGAAAGACGATTGATATGATCCCCTTGCTAACCCCCGTTTGCATCCTCTTCGGATTTCGGCAGTTTGATATTGTACTTGTTAATCAGTTTATAAAAATTGGTGCGCTGGATTCCAATGGATGAAGCCGCGCGGCCGACATTCCAGTTGCCGGCGGCCAGTGTTTTGATGATAAATTCTTTTTCCATGTCTTCAATGGCCTTGTCGCGCATTTGCTTTTTCATGCGCTTGAGGTCTTCCATGCTTTTGGGTTCCTGAATGTCTGTGTGCAGCCGCGAGATGTTTTCCGGCAGGTCGGTTTTCTGGATGTCCGGATCCTCCGCGCTGATAAAAGCCCGCTCGATGGTGTTTTCCAGCTCCCGGACATTGCCGGGCCAGTTATAGGCCAGCAGGCACTTCATAGCCGTCTCGGACATCCGGCAGCGGGGGCGGTGATGGCGGTCGGAAAGTTTCGCCAGAAAGTGATTGACCAGGAGAGGCAGGTCTTCCTTGCGCTCACGAAGCGGCGGCAGGAAGATGGGAACCACATAAAGGCGGTAGAACAGGTCTTCCCGGAAGGTGCCGGTTTCGACCATTTTCTTCAGATTTTTGTTGGTGGCCGTAATGAGCCGGATATCCGTTTCCCTGGCTTCCGTGCCGCCGACCGGGATGTATTTGCGTTCCTGGATAACGCGCAGGAGCTTGCCCTGCAGATCGAAATTCAAATCGCCTATTTCATCAAGGAAAAGCGTTCCCTGATTAGCCACTTCAAAGAAACCGGCTTTGGATGCGGTGGCGCCCGTAAAGCTTCCCTTGACATGGCCGAACAGTTCGCTCTCCAGAAGCGACGAGGCCAGCGACAGGCAGTCCACGGTGACAAACTTATTGTCCTTGCGGTTGCTGTTTCTATGGATGGACCGGGCGACAAGCTCTTTGCCGGTTCCGGATTCGCCGATAATGAGCACAGTAGTATCGGTGGCGGCAACCTTGCTCACCAGTTTGAAAATATCCATCATGGGGGCGCTGTTGGCAATGATATTCTCGAAGATCAACTCGTTGGGCAGCGCATGATCGAAGCGGTAGGGCGCGGGTGTCTGGCCGCTTTCTTCCAGAGCCTTTTTGACTGTCATGGTGAGTTCCGCCGGTGTGAAAGGTTTGCTCAAATAGTCGAAGGCGCCGCTTTTGATGCTTTCGACGGCAGTATTGATCGACGCGTAACCGGTGATGACGATAATTTGCGTTGCCGGGTATTGTTCATGGATGATTTTGATCAACTCCGAACCGGAACGGCGGGGCATCACCAGATCCACTGTGACCACGTCAAAGAATTGCCGGTCAATCTTTTCCAGCGCTTCATCCACGTTCATGGCTTTGTGCGCTATGTAACCATGAGAAGACAGCGCGCGCCGGCAGGCTTCCTGAACCACTTCTTCATCGTCGACAACCAGAATATGAACTTCTTTAGCGGCCATGACTTTCCGGCTCCTCTCCCATCGGCAATCGGACGGTAAAGACCGTGCCGCCTTTTTCCGGGCAATGGACAGTCAGCTTACCGCCGTGATTTTCAATGATGCCCAGGCTGATGCTCAGGCCCAGACCGTTCCCCATATCTTTGGTTGTAAAGAAAGGATCGAAAATCTTTTCCTGATTTTCCTTGCTGATGCCGGGGCCGTTATCGGCAAAAACGATGTCGACGGCCCCGATCTCCCGATTGTGAACGACGCGAATGTCCAGCCTGCCGCCTTCAGGCAATGCTTCCATGGCGTTGACGATCAGGTTCATGAAGACCTGCTGAATCTGATCCTGGTCGAAGATGACGTCGGGCGGGTTTTCGGGAAAATGCCTGACGAGTTCTATTTTCTGAAAATCCTTATGATGCGCAACCAGGTTGATGGTTTTGTTCAGCACGTTGACGACGCTGCTCTTTTTTTTCTCCGGCCGGCTCTGGCGGGCGAAATCGAGCAGTCCTTTGATGATCCTTTTGCAGCGTTCGGTTTCACGGATCACAATATCAATGTCATTTTGTATCTGCTTTTCGTCGGGCGTGGCCTCTTTGATGAAGTGAGAGAAGCTGAGAATGCCCGTGAGCGGTGTATTGAGTTCATGGGCGATTCCCGCCGAGAGCTTGCCCAGAGACGCGAGCTTTTCGCTCTGAATGAGAAGGCTCTGCTGCCGCCGCAGTTCATTATTGGCTTCCTCCAGTTCTTCGTTTTTTCGTTCCAGTTGTTCCGCCAGGAGATAAAGCTCCTGGCTGCGTTTGTACAGGTTATGCGAAATGGAACTGGTCAGGTAAACGGTCAGCAAAATGGTGGCAACAAAGGAAACCATACCGGCCAGCAGGTAAGGTAAATTGTTCCAAAGTTCCGGAGACGCAAACCCCGGAATGTGATGATACCCGATAATGCCGTTCCACGACAAGATCGTCAGCAGGCCCGGTACGCCAATGGCAACGGCCGCCTGATACCAACTGTCGCGTCCGAGCAGGAAGATGCTCCCGACAATCATGTGAAAAACGAAAAAGAAGAAGAAAGGATTTTCAATGCCGCCGCTGAAATGAATCAGCAAAGCAAGGGCCAGAAGGTCAAGGCCGATTTGCAGATTGGCTTCAAGGCGAATATTTCCGGGAGATGGTTTGCGGGCGGCCCAGACCACCTGATGCAAAAAAAGGAATCCGCAATTGTAAACCAGAACCGCACCGGCAATCAGGATAATGGGTGTCAGGTGCAGGCGCAGTCGAAAATAATGTGTTGCGCAAAAAACCAGAATGCCTAAAACGAGCAGGAACAGCCAACGCAGATGGACAAACCACTCCAGGCGTGAAAGCAACTCGTCTTCGGTTGGTTTGTATTTAGCCATAAACCATCCTCTTGTTTTTCATCCTAAGGCAACGTCCCGCATCGTGTCAATGGGAATTGTATCAACTCATTATACAAACGGTTCCAGAGACACTTTAATGTGTATAATGGCCGGATACAAAAAATATTTTCATGAATTCAAAGTGTTGGAAGTTTGCCAATGTCGGTTCTTTTGGGAAATGTGTATAAAACCAGGATACAAAACTTTCTGAAAATAATCCCCGCAGGCATTCACGGAAAAGGATATCTTAAATAACACTTTATAAATCATATGGTTATCAATGTTATGTTTTAATGATGCCTGACTGGCACGGCTATTGAATAGGTATAAGTTAAAATAGATCGGGAGGACATTAAAATGAATACGAAAATAAATAAAGCCGTTGGTTATGTTTGCGACGTTTGTTTACCGGGAACCGATATAGTGATCAGCAAGGCGGATCAATTGGCCCGTTTGAAGAAATATGCAGAAAAAGAAGGCGTCGAACTGGTCGCTGTTTTTGAGGATGACAGCTATAGCCCGGATCTTATGGCCCGCCCCGGGGTTAAAAGATTGCTCAATGCTCCTGTCGATTATGAGATGGTTCTGGTTGAACGGGTCTGGGTTTTCTGCCGGAAAATCAAAAAAATTGAGGAAGTATTGGATGCCATCGAGACGAACGGCGCCAGGCTGATTGCCACGTCCTATCTCTGGGATTGCCCCAGCCAGTTGGTGCGCCACAGATATGCGCGCAGGGATGAAGCGGCTGCCCCGCAGACCGCATTGAACCAGGAAGAGTTCCGGTTGGCCGGCTGAAAAAGGATCCCGGATTCGGGATCAGATGCATCTATAATATTTCCGTATCTCAGGGACCGCCGGGACATCCGGAACGAGGATACGCCCCGGCGGAATGAAGGAGGACTCTGTGGACCAGAAACAACTTTTCCGGGAAATGCTGGAATTCAACAAGGCGGCATTCGACAACAATCTTAAGGCTATGTTCCTTTATCAAACCCAATCGGAAGAATATATTCTCCGTTTTCTGAATTCCGCAGTCTGGATACCGGAGGAAAACAGAAAAATGACGATGCAGTGGCTGGAAGGCTACAAGAAAAATTATGAACACCTCAAGGCCTGCGCCGATAAAAATTATCGTAAAATCTTCGATTCACTAAACGGTCCGAAGTCTCAGGATGCAGCCAAGGACAAGTCTTTTAAAAGTTGACGGCCATCCGGCTGCCGGCAAAAGGGCGTTCTTTTCGGGCAATAGATTTTAATGAGTGGAATCTATGCCGGGCTGTCTTCTTCTTTCCCGGGTTTCTGAGAGGATACGTCTGCCGTAGACTCACTGTGTTCTCCGACCACCCTTTCCAGGTGACTCAGGAGACGCTTCATTTCCTGGGCCTGCGCGTTCAACTCTTCCGAGGAACTGGCATTTTCCTCTGCGCCGGCAACATTCTGCTGAACAACCCGGTCCAGATCCGCCACTGCCTTGTTGACCTGGTCAATGCCCTGAGCTTGATCACCGGACGCCGCGGCAATCTCCGCCAGAATTTCACCAACCCTGGTGGCGCTTCCGGCGACCTCGGAAAATGCCTTACCGGTTTTGTCAACAAGTTCTGATCCGCCTTGCGTCTTTTTCACGGTTTCTTCAATCAGGCCGGCCGTATTTTTCGCGGCCTCCGCCGCACGGACGGACAGGTTACGTACTTCACCGGCGACGACGGCAAAGCCCGCCCCCGCCTCGCCGGCTCTGGCGGCCTCCACGGCGGCGTTGAGCGCCAGCAGGTTTGTCTGGAAGGCAATTCCGTCGATGGTTTTAATGATTCTGGACGTGTCCTCGCTGGCCTTGTTGATTTCGGTCATGGAAACGGTCATTTCATTCATGGCGATGCTTGCCCTGCCAATGATTTCATTGGCTTGTTTCATCAGGTTGTCCGCCTGACGGGCATTGTCGGCATTGCGTTTCGTCATTGAGGCGATCTCCTCCAGAGACGAAGAGGTTTCCTCGATGGCGGACGCCTGCGCCGACGCCCCTTCCGTCAGGGTTTGACTGGAGCGGGCCACTTCCGCCGAGGCGCTCGACACCTCTGTGATTCCTTCCCTTAAGTCTTCAATGGTCTTGACAATCGGCTTGGCGATGCTGTTCGACATCAGAAACCAGACCAGCGCGGCCGCCAGCATCGAAACCAGGAAAATCATGGTGACGATCCACCTGCTGCGCTCCCCCTGAGTCTTGATGATGTTGGTGGAGGCCATGTATTCTTCGGTGTAAGACCCCACAGCAATGATCCAGTCCCAGGGTTTGAAGAACATGATCCTGACCAGCTTTTCACGGGCTGCCGCTTCACCGGGATTTTTCCATGGATATTTATGTTCCGCGATCTGTCCGGGTTCCAGAGCATGTGCCTTCCGGATAATTTCCTGAATGAAATAGACGCCCTTTTCGTCTCTGGCGTTTTGGATATTTTCTCCATCCCGCTTACCTCCCATGGAAATGACATAGTTGCCCTTGCTGTCCAAAACATAGGCGTATCCGGTCTTTCCCACTTTGATATCGAGAATGACTTTCCTGAGGCTTTGAACCGATTCCTGGGGAATGCCGACATAAAGAACCCCGACGATTTTTTTAGCCTTGTCATAGATGGGTTTGTAGGCGGCGATATACCATTTGTCCACCACAAACGCGCGCCCGTTGAAGGTTTCGCCTTTCAGAACGGCGGAGATGACGGTATTGGGTTTGCCGTCGGCTTCTATTGCCGGGATATACGTGCCGATGGCCCGGGAGCCGTCCTTTTGAATGACGTTGGTCGCCACACGGAGCATGTCGCCCGCCTCGTTCATGCGCTGGAAAACCGTGCAGGTGACCTCCATCAGATTTCTCACGCGATCAACCACAGGCACAACCGTTCCGGCATCTTTCACCTGGCCGAGCCATGTATTGCCGACCATCATTTTGGGAAGGGTCACCCGGGTTTCATTTTTAGTGAACTGATTGACCGCGCTCCAGGTGACTGTTGCGGACTGAAACGAAACCCCGCCCATCCCGGCAAGGATATCATTCGCTACGTTGAGCGTGTTCCTGACGTTTTTCTCATTGACTTCCTGATGGGAGGCAACAAGGCCGTAAATGCCTTTGGCAATGTTGTCGATGTCGGCCAGGGCCAGTTGGGTGCTTAAGGAATTGGCTGTTTCCCTCATCGCGTTGTTTTGCAGATACACCACGATGGATATGATCAGCATGGGAACAGCGGTCAAAAGGCATCCGGTTACAATCAATCTGGTTCGCAATTTAAGATTGCCAAGCATTTGCAGCCTCCTTTTAAAGAACAATGTCAACCATGGTTGATTTTTTTCCGGCCACATCACGTTTTTGCGGGATTAAGAACCTGATGAACAACGTTGGACAGTTCCGTAAAGCTGTAAGGTTTCTGAATAAAGCCGGAGCATCCTGTTTCCATGACTTTTTGCACTTCTCCCTGCATGCTGTAGCCGCTGGAGAGAATCACTTGAACGCCGGGATTGAGGTCCTGGAGAATTCTCAAAACCTCCGCACCGCTCATGCCGGGCATAATCATATCCAGAAGCACGAGGTTGATCTTATCTCTCTTTGCCGCATAGACGGCGACGGCTTCCTGACCGCTTGCCGCCTGGTAAACGGTGTAGCCTAAAAGCTTGAGCATCTCCGATGCGGACCCGAGGATCATCGGTTCATCATCCACCAGCAGGATACCTCCGCTGCCTGAGACAAGCCGTTCATGCCTGGCCGATTCTTCAGTCTCCGCCTTTTTCTGAGATGAAGGCAGGTAAATATTGAAGGTGGAGCCTGCGCCGATTTCACTGTACACCTTGATGGCGCCTCCGTGGTTGCGGATAATCCCGTAGGCGGAGGCCAAACCGAGTCCGCTGCCTCCTTCCTTTAATCTTGTTGTAAAGAACGGTTCAAAAATTCGCGTGAGCGTTTCGGCATCCATTCCGATTCCCGTATCGGATATGGAGATTCTGACAAAATTTCCTGATTTCAACTGAAAAGCCGCCATATCCATTTCCTGCAAGCTGACGTTATCCGTCCGGATATGGAGCTGGCCCCCTTTGGGCATGGCGTGCCCGGCATTGATAAACAGATTGAGCAGCACCTGTTCGATCTGACCGGCATCCGCCTCCACGAGGTAAAGGTCTTTCTGCAACTGATAATCCGCTTCGATTTCTTTGTGCGTCTCGAGAAAAAACTGGCTAACTTTCCGAATCAGGTCATTTAGGAGTAAGGCCCGAACTTCGTATTTGCCTTCGCGGGCAAATCCCAAAAGCTGCCGCGTGAGATTGGCGCCGCGTTTGACATGTTCCTCGATGCGGCTCAGTTTCGAATAATGGGGATGCTGGGGATGGTATTCCATCATTACCAGGGCCGCATTCCCCTGGATGCCCATCAGGATATTGTTGAAGTCATGCGCCACGCCGCTCGCCAGTTGCCCGATGGCGTCGAGTTTCTGGAATTGAGACAGTTGCTGCTCCAGTTTTTGGCGTTCTTCTTCCAGGCGCTTGCGGTCTGTTACATCATTGAGAATAAAGACCAGACACTGATCGCCGGCAATTTCAATCGGCCGGGCGGAGTAAATACCTGTTCGCGCAGTTCCATCCTTACGGCGGAACTGAAATTCGCGATACAGGACGTCTCTGCCGGCCTGAATTTCATGAACCATGAACGCACGATCCTGAATGTCGGCCCAGAAGTTGATATCGAGAGAAGTTTTTCCGACGATTTCCTCACGTTGCCATCCGGTGATTTCTTCAAAAACCCTGTTGACATCAATGAGCATGCCGTCCGTCATGCGTGAAATGGCGATGCAATCCGGCGCGGTCATGAAGATTTTCAGAAATTTTTCTTCAGACTGGCGGGATTTTTCTTCCGCCTGCTTGCGTTCGGTAATATCCAGAAAAATGCCGTTGAAGATCAGGTCGTTTTCGTGACGAGTCGGTGTGGCAAATCCCTGGAACCACATGATCTCACCGGAGGGCCTGTTCAGACGGCCCTCAAAGTTCCACGAACCGCCGGTTGTGACTGCCTCACGGATGGATAAAAGCAATCTGTCCCGGTCTTCATCGCAGATGGCGGAAAGAAACGCCGGAAAAGCGGCGGTGATGTCCGTTGGCAGATTCAGTGAATCCTTCATGCGTTCACTGACGTAAGTCAGGTCGTAATGATCTTTATCTCTGGCGTAAAGCTGGAAGACGGAGCCCGGAATATTCCGGGTAATGCCGCTTAAGCGCTCCTCTTTTTCCAGGAGAGCCCTTTCCGTTTCCTTGCGTTCGGTGATATCCTGCATGACGAAGATCAGCGACAGTTCTTCATCGATTTGAATCTGCCGTGCGGAATATGTGCCTGTTCTCAATGACCCGTCCTTACGGCGGAAAGTAACTTCACGCTGGTAGATTTCTTTGCCGGCTTTCAAATCTTCCACCATTTGAGCGCGATCTTCCGGATTCGCCCAGAATCCCAGATCAGTCGAGGTTCGACCGGCGACCTCGCTGCGTTTCCAGCCCGTAATTTCTTCGAACCCCAGATTGACGTCGGCAATCCGTCCGTCGTCCATGCGCGTAAGACCGATCATTTCCGGCGCCATGATGAACACTTTTGTAAATTTGTCTTCCGAGAGGCGCAACTTTTCCTGTGTCTGCCTGCGCTCGATTAACCGCAGCGTTCCCTGGATCAGGAGCATCAGTTGCTCGGCGTCCGCTTCCGTATATTTTTCCTTCTTGTTTCCGACACCCGCAACAATTGCGATCTTCAGACCTTGAAAGACGGGAACATTCATGTGCCGCAAAATCCGGACGTGGCCTTCAGGAATTCCTTTTTTCAGCGGATTGGGCGCAAGGTAGTCATTGGTGATCATGGCTTTGCGTTGACGGATGGCTTCGCCCCAGAGGCCGGCATGGGCTACCGAATACCGGATCGGCTTGTCGGCCGTGGCGCACTGAGCCATGGCTGACCTGGACCAGGAATGGATCGTCATGACACTCTCATCTTCATTGAGAAAAGCCAGATAACCTATCTCGCTTTGGGTCAACTTAACCGCTTCTTCGAGAGCGAAGTCCGTGATCTCCTGAAGCGTTGCTTCCGTCATCGAGCCTAGTTGCAGCAGAACCTGTGTGCGTTGGGCGTTTGATCGGAGTTCCTCTTCAGCCTGCTTGCGGGTGTGAATATCTTCTATGGTTCCCTCGTAATAAAGAACATCTCCCCGTTCATCTTTGACAACTCTTGAACTGATCGCAATCCAGATGACAGAGCCGTCTTTGCGCTTCATCCGCACTTCATAATTCTCTACATATCCTTTTTCATTAATAAGACGAAGCAGGGTCGTCCTTTCGGCAGGATCGCTATAATGCTGACCTATATTGACGGCGTCGTCAATCATTCGTCGGGGGGATTCGTAACCGCTGATGCGGGCAAAGGCCGGATTGGCACTGATCAGGCGTCCGTCCGGCTTCGTCTGAAAAATGCCTTTGCCGACGTTTTCAAAAATAGATCGATATTTCGTTTCACTGATTCTGAGGTCTTCCTCGGCCTTCCTGCGGGTTCGAATTTCAGCCAGCAGACTCCTGTTTCTCCGACGAATGACGATCACTGAAACAGAGATCGGGATGAGCATTGCAATGAAAAGCCACAGGGAAGCATATCTGGCTTTGGCCAGGATGGCCCGCTGTTCCTGAATGGACCGTTCCATATACATGCCGGTGCCGATGTAGCATTCCAGATCGGGCAGGCCGACGACGTAAGCCAGCTTTTCCTGTACGGCATGGACGCCGGGCAGATGGTAATAGTATCGGACAAAAGATCCTTGCGGATGCGCTTTTGCCGCTTTGACGAGTTCCCGGATAATGTAAAGGCCGTGAGCGTCCTGCAGGTCCCACTGGTTCGTTAATTCTTTGGCCGGTTCAAAAGGCTGGACCAGCATGATGCCGCTGTAGGAGCTCATAAAGATATAATTCCTGCCGTAATGATCTTCATACGTCATGGTGCGGGTCAGTTTCCGGATTTGCCGGACGGCCTCTTCGCGGCTGATTTCCCCTAAGCGCGTCCTGGTCAGCACAGGTTCTACAGCATGGCGGGCAACGGAAACAATATTGACGAGATCCTGCCGGTATTTTTTTTCGACGTTTTCAAACAAGGCGTTGATGTAATGCTGCGAGACAATAAAGAATGCGCCGATGGACAGACAAGCCAGAATGACAATCGTGATGAGTGGCTTTCCGAAAAGATCCAGACCTTCGCGTTTTCCGTCGGAGAAATTCATGAATGCTCACCTTAAAAAAGATTCAAGGTTAAAAAAGTTGAAGTGTCTTTTGCGGTTTTTTAATCAGTCTGAAAATGAGGCAAATGGAGATGATCGAATGTGCCGATGACTCAGGAGGATTCGTCAGCCTCATGGGTTCATTTTCCCTTTCGAAATCACAGGCCTATAATAACAGAATGATCAATACAGTCAATGGATTTATGAAATTCGGATCGGATATTGCCGCTTGTGTTTATTGATATGCGTATGGTAAATTTAGTAAATAAGAATGATTGCCCCTTTTTAAACGGACGGGCAAAAAAGGAGAATGCCTTGCAGGCTGCCGAAGTTTCCAGACAGGATTTGTTCAAAGCCTGTGAATCGCTTTTCGGAACGGATATCGACGTCACGGTTGAGTTTCTGAGATATCTTAAACCGGCCGGCGTGAAAGCGGCGTACCGCAAAAAGGCGCTGGAGACGCATCCCGACCGTGCAGCGGTTGTTTCCGCTGATCCGAATTTTCTGGAAAAGCGATTCAAGGAAATCAATCTGGCATACCAGTTACTCCTGGATTTTATGGCTCATCCCTGGAATTATTCGCTCGATGAAAGGGGGACGCTCTATGTTAAAAAGCAGCCGCCCCGGCAGGCGCGCCCGGTTCGTCCGACAGGTCCTGTCGTCCGACCTTCACCCCGTCCGAAAACGACAAGACCCCATTTCAATGCTCATTGCGAACCGTTTTACGCTGGACGCTTGCCGCAACGCAGACTTCTTTTCGGCCAATATCTCTATTACAGCGGTCAGGTTTCTCTTTCCACGCTGATCAAAGCCATTGTCTGGCAGAGACTGCAGCGCCCTTCGCTCGGCGCGATGGCTATGAGCTGGGGCTGGCTCCAGGGCGCCGATGTTCTGGATATACTGCGTTTTCGTCAATACGGCGAAAAATTCGGTGAGTGTGCCATGCGTCTGGGACGTCTTTCGCGCTATCAGGTATCCAAACTTCTGGAAAAGCAAAAAAACATCCAGCCGCTGATCGGCAAATATTTCATCGATCAAAGCCTCATGGATTCCACTCAGATTTTCAAACGCATCGTGGATATGAAGGTGCACAACAGGAAGTTTTGGACGTATTAAAAAGGCTGAAGACTGAAGGCCGAAGGTTATTTTGAAGGGCGCTCCGCGCCCATCCTGTAGGGAACGGTTTGAAACCGTTCCCTACTAAGTTCCTTCAGCCTTCAGCCTCCAGCCTTCAGCCTCCAGCCTTCGGTCTTCATCCTATTTTTTTAGAATCTTCTTAAAGAATCCGCCTGATTTTTTTTCGTTTGCCGCCTGGGCCGCCGCAGGTTTGGGCTGTGCGGTGTGACGTTTTAACAGATGCTGGTAAAAGACTTCTCCCGCCTTGAAATCGGGGTTGATCTGCACGGCTTTGGCCAGGCATTCTTCCGCCTTATCGGGATTTCCCGCCTCGAAATGGGCGCGGCCCATGTTGTAGTATAAGTTCTCATCTTCCGGGGAAACCAGAATGGCGCGTGAATATTTCCTGATCGCTTCGTCAAATGCTTTTTCGGTGCGTGACTGCATGCCGGTGTCATTATAATGGAGGGCTACACCTTCCCGGATTTCATCGCTTTCGCCTATGATTTCCATGGCTGCCGGTATGTTGTCCGCATCAAGAAGTTCTATCGCCTGCCTGATCTTTTCTCTTAAGGCTTCAAGCTGCTTTTGCTTTTCCTGGTCGATTTCCAGCCGCTGGGCTTCCAGGGCTTCTTCATCTTTTTTTATGCGTTCGAGGATTTCTTCTTCCTGGGCGATGATCATGCTTTTGATAAATTCCAGGTTGGTTTCGATATCGGCGTCGCCCAGCGGAACGGCGCCGAAAATTTCCTGAAATTTTTTATGTTGTGACAGGTTTCTTAAGAATATTTCAAAGCTGGCAAACAATTCGTTTTTTTCTTTTTCCGTTTTGGGAATGGCCGGCACTCGTTCGATGACTTCGCGGAAAGAAATCAGACAGGGTGCGATTTTCCCCTGTCGCAGTTGTGTTTCGCAATTGTGGAAGCGGTGGAAAAGCTCTGTGATGTTCGTGATTTTTGCGGCCATGGAATCGTTCCTTCAATCAGGGTAAGTAAATGGAAAAGACGCCGCCCCCGGAGCTTCCGCCGTTGACGATGGAAATAAATCCTTCTTTGTCGGAATTGACGTGCATGGCGGCGACCATCATTGAAAAATACAGGCCCAACCCGGTGCTGCCTGTTTTAAAATCTATTTCCTGTTTGAAACGCGGCTGTCTGCTTTCATTGATCAGCATGGACGGCGGATACCCGGCGCCGTCGTCTTCAATGAACAGCGCAAGATAGCCGTTTTCAATGCGGGCGCTCAGTTTAACCGTGGATTTCGCATATCGGAAAGCATTGTTGATAATATTGTCCAGAACGCCTTCGATGAGATTGCGGTCAAACGCCCAGAAGAGATTGTCGTCGCATCCGGTTTCAATCCGGATGCCCCGCGAGGCCAGAAGCTTTTCATGGGAGAAGGCGACTTCTTCCAGAAAATCTCCGACGGCGTTGTAGTCGATATTGATGGCCAACTGAGACTTTTCAGCCTTGTACAGAGACAGAAGCCGAATCAGGCTCTGATTGAGCCTCTGGATTTCATACTGTAATGCGTAAAAATCGGTATGCCGCCCGCAGTTTTGTTCGCGGCAACTGGCAATGATATCTTCCAGATTATTAAACAGCAGACCCAGTGAATTTTTCGTGTCGTGCAGCGTTGAAGCCAGGATGTCGGAAAAGTTCATTTTATTTTCCATGGTCGTCTCCGGTTGCAAGCGATCTATGCATAGCCAGAAGTGTGGCGAGATCGGGGTAATTCTCGTCAATTTTCCGAACCCTGTCAAGATATGTTTTGGCTTTGGCCAACTCCTCTTCGTTTGCGCCCGCCTGTTTCATGTGCAGCATCAGCACATGCGCGGCGTTGGCGTTGATGATTTTGTTGTCCGGCAGGTGTTGGGCCGCTTTTTCGAAGTAAGCGATAGCCTCTAAAAGCTTGCCGTCCCGGGCCAGATTGACGCCGTCGTTATTGAGCTGGATAATTTCGTCCCGTGTGTTTTCAATAAGCGTCTCTCCCTGCTGGGCCATGCCCATTGCCTTGAAGACGGCGCGGACGTCGTCGAGCACATCATCATTGTCGTGATTGCTGCCGACAATTTTCTTGATGATGGCCGTTCCTTTTTCCTTTTCTCCGGTCATCAAATAAGCCTGAGCCAGATCCAGCGCCAGTTCACCGGGAATGTCCCCTTCCAGATCTTCGGCGCACTTCTGCGCGTCGTAAAGCGCGCGTTTGGCTTCGGAGGTTTTGTTCATTTTGGTGTAGACATAGCTTTCGGCAACGCTTAAATGCAGGCGCGTATCCGAATTGTCGGGAAATTCACGAAGGGCGTGTCCCAGCACTTTGATTCCTTCCTGCGGATCATCTCCGTGCGCCAGGGCTTTCGCCAGATGCGTAAAGTCTGAAGGGCTTCGGAAACAGGAGTTTTTACCTTGCTCCACGGCGGCCTTGAACGATGACTCGGCGGCTTTGAAATCTTCATTTTTATAAGCGATGCTGCCCAGATTTTTATGACGCAGCATGGCGCGCGGTGAAATCGCGACGGCTTTCGTCAGGATTTCCTGAGCCTCCTTCGGACGCTGTATTTTTATCAGGGTCTTGGCCAGAAGATCGTAAGCGGGCATGATTTTATTGTTTTGCGCAATGATGCGCTCGAAAGTTATTTTGGCGCTTTCATAGTTTCCGGTCAGAAAGTCCACGCGTCCCCGCGCCAGTTGCGCCCAGGCAAGGCTGCCCATTTGCAAAATTCCGTCGTAAAATTCCGCCGCCTGGGTGTAGTCGCCTTTTTTAAGAAGCGTTTCGCCTTTGAGCTTCAGAACTTCGGACAGGTTTCCCGGTTTTTCCGCAATCAGTTCGTCACAGATGCGGATGGCGTGATCGTAGTCGCTGTCGGTGATGGCTTTTTCGATGTCGCGAATGTTGTTTTTTTTGATGGAAATGCTTTTGAGCCGTTTTTCCAGCACTTCCTTCGCGAAAGGTTTCATGAGGTAGGCGTCCGGCTGATATTCCATAGCTCCCATGATCATTTCAGAGGTGTTTTCCGCCGTGATCATAATAAAAACGGTCGAATAACCGATCTGCCCGCGGTATTTTCCCTCTTCCAGAATCTGCTGGCCGTTTTTTCCCGGACCTAAATTGTAATCGCACAGAATAATATCGAAACGGCGGATAGCCATCTTCTTGAGAGCTTCTTCTCCATTGGCGGCATCGTCAATATACATGATGCCGAAAGAGCGCAGCATATTTTTAAGGGTCAGGCGAAAATTAAAAAAGTCGTCGACCACGAGAACTTTTTTCAGTTTTAGATTGATTTCAGGTTTGTCTTCCTGTTTCACGAATTTTTCGCCTATATGAATTAAAATAATTGCGGATTTGTGAAAAAAAATACCCCCCGGGAGGGGGCCGCGGAGGGTATTGTGAGTTCCGGTTGTGCCGTTTTCATCGATCCGGCTGGAATCACGTTAAAATTTATTTCGGCCTCAAACGGAAAACTTTTTTTTTCAGCAGGCCGCTGTAGTTTTTCTTTTGTTCGATTCCGCCATCCCGAGTTATGTACAAACACCCCAGAAAACTCGTTCAATCTTTTTATCGACAAAGGGGTCAAAAAACTTTAGATTTTTCTGCAAAAATGATTATCGCGTAATTATCTGATTTTACAATAATAATCAACTGACTTGCGGTCTTGGTTTTTCCCTTGCCAGCATTCGGTAAATGTGGTTTAAAAATCAATGCAGGAATGAAAAAAATATTGTGTCAATTTAAAGGTTTGCATGCCGCTTAGAAAATATCCCATTAAATGGTCGATTGTGATTGTTGTTGCGGTCATTGTCGGTCTGCTGTTTTTATGGGAAAGCTATCACCTGAAAATTGAAACCGATATTCTGGAATCACTGCCGCAAAGCGATCCGGTGCTGGCATCGGCGCGTCAGGTCATCAGCCATCTGCCCATCCAGGACAAGGTTTTTATCGATCTGGAACAGTCATCAAATGACCGCGATAAACTGGTCCGGGCGGCGTCGCTTCTCACGGACAAATTGAGCAATAGTGGTTTGTTTGCCAAAGTCGGCATCAGTGATGAGGCCAGTCATTTTCCTGAACTGATCGGACATGTAAACGGCAATCTGCCTTCACTTTTGAGCGCATCTGACCTTGAACAAAAAATTCAACCGCTTCTTGCGCCTGCCAGAATCAGGGAGGTAATGGCGCAAAACCGGCAGAGTCTGGGTGAGCTCGAAGGCATTGGGCGCGCCGAGATGATGGCCAAAGACCCCCTGGGATTCTCCGGTGTCATTCTGGGGCAGATGTCGGGGCTGCTTCCGGCGGGTAATGCTCAGCTTTATTCAGGCCAACTGCTTTCCGCGGATGGCCGTCACGCGCTCGTCATTGCCCGCATTGCCGGATCGGGAACTGACTCTGCAAAAGCCGCCCAAATTGAAAAACTTCTGGAGGACTGCCGGCAGACACTTACAGCCCATGCGGATTCAAAAGATCAGTACATCCTGACACCCGTTGGCGCTTACCGCGCCGCGCTCGATAACGAAACCATCGCCAAGCGCGACGTGCAGTTGGCCATCATGTTAACGACCGTGTGCATCATTCTTCTGATCATCTTCGCGTTTCCCCGCCCGCTCATCGGTCTTCTGGCTCTCCTGCCTTCATCCGTAGGAGCGATTGCCGCACTGTTTGTTTGTTCCTTTTTGTTCAAATCCATGTCCATCCTGTCTGTTGGTTTCGGTGGCGCTATTATGGGTTTTACAGTTGACATGGGAATTGCGTATCTGCTTTTTCTTGATCAGCCTTACACCACCTATGGCAAACAGGTGGCGCGTGAGGTTTGGTCGGCGGAGTTAATGGCAACGGTGACGACCGTTGGCGCATTTTTGCTGCTTTTGATCAGTGACTTTAAAATCCTGGCCGAAATAGGTGTCTTTTCCGCTCTCGGTGTTGCGTTTGCGCTCATCTTTGTTCATTTTGTTTTTCCGAAAGTATTTCCGTCCATGCCGCCTTCCCGGCGCCGGACCAATCGCTTCCTGTTTAAGGCTGTTATAAAAATGGCCGCTCCCGCAAAATGGAAGCTGGCCGCCGCGATTATCTTCGGTCTGATCATGCTGATTTTTGCCAAACCGGTCTTCAAAGTCGATTTGCAGGCCATGAATTCCATAAGCAAAGAGACGATCAGCGCCGAGAAAAAATTACAAGAGACCTGGGGGAATCTTTCCGGCAAATGTTACGTTCTTCTGGAAGCGTCAGGCGTGGGAGAATTGCAGAAAAAAAATGAGCAATTGATGACGCTCCTGGCAACTGATGTACAGAAAGAAAAACTTGCCCCGGTATTTCTGCCATCCGTCCTATTCCCATCTCAACAATCGGCTCAAGGTAATTTTGCCGCCTGGCGCAGTTTCTGGAATAAAGAACGCGTGGCTGCATTGAAGCGTGACCTGGATGCGGCGGCGCGGGAAAACGGCTTTGCGCCCGATGCCTTTGAACCCTTCTGGAAAATCGTGAATCAGAGAGATCCCGGTGTCTTCGAAATGCCGGAAAAATATTTTGAAATGCTGGGCATTGCCAAAAGTCCGGGAGGTTTTACACAATTGAGCCTGCTTACCGCCGGGAAAAATTATAACGCGGATGACTTATTTAACAGAGTATCCGCCGCGGGGTTTGTCAAACTCTTCGACGCCGATTTGTTCAACAAGAAGCTTGGCGATGTTTTGAAAAATCTATTTCTGGAAATCGCTTTCATCATCAGCATCGGGCTTGTTCTCATTACCTTTCTACATTTTCTGGACTGGCGTTTGTCGCTTGCGGCGCTGGCGCCGGTTGTCTTTGCCCTTTGCGCCACGCTGGGCACATTGAAGCTCATCGGTCATCCGCTGGATATCCCCGGCATCATGCTGTGGATTATCATTATGGGCATGGGGGATGATTACGCGCTTTATTATATCTGCCATTATCAGCGCAACTTTGATGAAAAACGTCCGGCCATGCATACCATCAAATTTTCGATGTTTCTGTCGGCATGCACCACATTAATCGGTTTCGGCGTTCTGATTTTTGCCAGCCACCCGCTTTTGAAGAGCATCGGCATTGTCTCTTTTTTAGGCATCGGCTATGCATTAATCGGGGCCTATTTTATTTTGCCGGTTTTGATGGGAAAAATATTCGCCCCTGTTCAATTTCCTGCGGGTGACGTCATCATTGGCTCCAGAGAACATCTGCGCCGGACGCTTCTGCGCTACCGGCATCTGCCCGGCTATCCGAGGGTCTTCGCCCGTTTTAAAATGAGAATGGACCCGATGTTTTGTGAGATCGATCGGTATGTTCAAAATCCCCGCCGGATCATTGACATCGGCTGCGGCTTCGGCGTCCCGGCCGCGTGGCTTCTGGAAATTTATCCGCAGGCCCGGGTATTCGGCCTGGAGCCGGATGAAGAAAGAGTGCGAATTGCCGGCCGGGTGATCGGGGAGCGCGGCTATGTGCAGGCGGGATTGGCTCCCGACCTGCCGTCGGTAGACGGTGCGGTCGATTATGTGACGATGCTCGATATGCTTCACTACATCGATGACGACGAATTGCGATTAGTACTAAATCGTATCTATGAGAAACTGGAAACAGGAGGAACGCTTCTGATCCGGGCGACCGTCCCTTCGGAGCGCAGGGTTCCCTGGAAACGATGGATGGAGAAGGCGCGGCTGAAGCTCATGGGCATTCCCGAACGCTTCCGCCGGGAAGAGGAGATTGCCGGATTCATGTCGGATGCAGGCTTTGATGTAAAGGTGCACGCATCGCCCACCGCGGGCGTGGAAGAAAAGTGGTTTGTGGGAAAAAAATGATTGTAGGGAACGGTTTGAAACCGTTCCCTACAGGCTGAAGGCTAAACCGTGGATGTCTGAATTTAGCATTGTTCTTTAACAGCGATAGACAGGGGTGGAAGGCGGCATGCCATGCCGCCGATGACCATCCGTGCTCAACCGGTCACCATACACAATTTTACGGAGGCGGCGCCATGTACGAGCAAAAACCCTGGTTGAAGTTTTATCAGCAAGTTCCACATTCCATCGATTATCCCCGCGTTACGATGTACGAGGCTCTCGTGCAGACGGCCAAAGAAAAACCCGACGACATCGCCTACGATTTCCTGGGTTACACCTCAACCTACCGCCGGTTTCTGGCCGAGATCAATCAGTGCGCCGACGCGCTTGCGGCTCTGGGACTGAAAAAAGGCGAAAGCATCACCATCTCGATGCCTACCATGCCGCAGGGCATTATCTGCTTTTATGCAGCCAATAAGCTGGGCGCGGTTGCAAGCATGATCCATCCGCTGTCCACAGCAAAAGAAATCGAATTTTATCTCAACGTGGCCAAAAGCCGCTTTGCCCTGACGCTCGACGCTTTCTATGCCAAATTCAAGGAAGTTCAGGGCAAGACGCCGCTTCAAACCCTGATCCTCGCCCGGATTCCGGATTACTTGAACCTTTTCAAGCGTGTTGCATTTAATCTGACGAAAGGCCGTCAGATTCCCAAAGTACCCGCAGACCCAATGGTCCAATGGTGGGCGGATCTGATGAAAGCCCACTACAGCCCGGCGCCGCCGGCGCAAATGGATACGGACGATCTGGCCGTGATTCTCTACAGCGGCGGCACAACCGGTGTCCCCAAGGGCATTATGCTCTCTAATATGAATTTCATCAGCGAAGGAAAAATGGTGTCGGAATGGGGAAGGCTGGACAACGCAACATCCGTGCTGGCTATTTTACCTATTTTTCACGGCTTTGGTCTGGGCGTCTGTATCAACGCCTGTTTTATGGGTGGCGGCAAAAGTATTCTCGTGCCGATTTTTACGCCGGAGACGGTGGCCGATCTGATCCGGTCACGCAAACCTTCTTTTGTCATCGGCGTTCCCACGCTCTTTGATGCGCTTTCACGCAATCCCAAGATGCACACGGCGGATTTAAGCTGTCTCCGGGCGACCTTCTCCGGCGCGGATGCCTTGCCCCGGCCCGTCAAGGAGCGCTTTGAAGAAATGGTCAGAAAGCAGGGCGGCAACGTTCAACTGCTGGAAGGCTACGGCCTGACGGAGGCCGTGACGGCGATCATGGCCACGCCACTCGGCTGCTACCGGGAAGGCAGCATCGGCGTGCCGTTTCCGGACATGCTGGCCAAGATCGTCCGCCTGGAAACAACCGACGAGGCGCCGGCAGGTGAGGAAGGCGAAATCTGCGTGTCCGGTCCGGCTGTGATGCTGGGCTATCTCGATTCGCCCGAAGAAACCGCCCAGACGCTCAAAACGCATGCCGACGGGCGCATCTGGCTGCACACCGGTGATATCGGGACGATGGATGAAGACGGATTCTTTTATTTCAAGCTTCGCCAGAAGCGGATGATCAAATCTTCCGGGATGAACGTCTATCCCGCGCAGGTCGAAGAGCTGCTTTACAAACACCCGAAAGTCCGCGATGTTTGTGTCATCGGCGTTCCGGATGAAGCGCAGGTGCAGGCGGTGAAAGCCTTTGTGGTCCTGAAAAATTCCGCCGACGCGTGTGCGGAGACGGAAAAGGAATTGATCAATTACAGCCGCGATCATCTGATCAAATGGAGCTGCCCCCGGACCATCGAATTTCGGGACGACCTTCCCAAAACCCTCGTTGGCAAAATCGCTTACAATGCACTGGAAAAAGAAGAAATTGAAAAATGTAAAAAGGAAGGCAGGTTTTCAGGATGATGCAACAAATAATATGCTTGACTGGACGCGTAAAAATGATAATGCCGACAGGACTAAGAAAGCCCGCCGGGAATAAGAGGAGAACAGAATGACCAAGATACACTATGCTTTTGAAGATCAGATTTCCGTCATTACCCTGGATGACGGAAAAATGAACGTCATGAACCGGGATTTTTTCACAGAGCTCAACGAAGCCCTGGACCGCACCCTGGCCGATCAGGCGTCCGCGCTTATTTTCACGGGACGGGCGGGCATCTTTTCAGCCGGCCTGGATTTAAAGCTTCTGCCGACGCTGTCTCTGGAGGAACAGGTCCGGTTTCAAAAAATATTTGCCACGACCATGCTGCGGATTTATCTGTTTCCCCGTCCGGCGATTGCGGCATACGCGGGACATTCCATTGCGGGCGGCGCCATTCTTTCTTACGCCTGCGACTGCTTTATGGCCGGCGACGGACCCTATAAAATTCAAATCAATGAAGTCGCCAACAAGATGGTCATTCCCACCTGGATTTCTCTGATCTGCCGGTCTTCCATTCCGCCCCAGTGGTGGAAAGAAGCTCTGCTTCATTCGCGGGCCTATTCGCCGCGCGAAGCGTTTGAAAGGGGCATTGTCGACCGTCTGATTCCCGAGGGAAGCGATGTGATGGCAGCGGCAAAGGCTTTGGCCCGGGACCTTTTCAAACTGGACGGACCGGCTTATGCCTATACGAAAAAATACATGCGGCGGGAGGAAGCTGATCACGCCTTGAGTGTGTTCGAGAAAGAGCTGATGGGGTGGTGTCTTAAGGAATAGGCAGTCATTATGGGAGAAACCATAGCCAGAAAGGTCCTGGACCCTGAAGTGAAATTAAAGCTGGAAAAGGCGGTAAAAGAACTTTTCAGCGAAAAAGATTTTCACCAGGTCAATATGCGCTGCATTGCGCAAAAGACTGGCATCGGTTTGAATACGATCTACCTGCACTATGAAAGTAAAGAGAAACTTTTATTTTCATTTGTCGATGAATGGATCCGGACTCTGAACAATCGCCTGGAGGAGCATCTGCAGGGATTGGAGGATGTCAAAGAGAAGGTCCGCAAAATCGTCTGGGTTATTCTTGACTTTTATGAAAGGAATCCCGACATCGGCACGATTGTGGTGATGACCGTGCCGTTTAAAACCTGGATCACCGATGAAACCTTTAAGCAGAGAGATCTTGCCTCCCGGGTTATCTCCCTATTAAAAGAAGGCCGGGATAAAGCCATACTCAATCCGGATATTCCCGCCGATTTCATGTTTGATGTTTTATTCGGCGTCATCCACCGAATCGTTTATATTTGGTTGTATTTGAAGAAGAATGATAAAATGACGTCCAATATCAATATGTATTTCAGTGTGATATGGCGCGCCATCGAAAATCCGGAAAATAAAATATAACCCCTCGATCAGGTTTACCGGCAGAGGAATGGAAAGTTCATTCCTTGCCGACCTGGTGTTCCAGTCATATCAATCCTCAATCATTCAGTGCCTTAGGATATAAATCCGGCTTTGGCCGGGTGCCGTCTTT
Organism: Smithellaceae bacterium; assembly: GCA_963682105.1. GTDB lineage: Bacteria > Desulfobacterota > Syntrophia > Syntrophales > Smithellaceae > UBA8904. Next base: position 1,531,402 of record OY821638.1, on the reverse strand, counting down.
CCTCTTCTGCGATTGCACTTGCAGGCGCAATTTCATTTGCTTTGGGGCGTGTCAATAAAACCTTGCCTTGACATTTGCTTTTTGCTTATGTATAAAAACATTGTTTTTAATAATATGTATATGAATTTATATGATAATCATAATTATAATATTAATTATAATATTATTAAAAAATAATGTTTTTCATTCTAAGTTTCTTAACAAACCGATTATCGAGCCCCTGCGGCAACAAAAAAACAAGGCGGCAGGTTGTTCCGCCAATAAAAAATAAAGGAGGAGTGTCATGAAAAAGTATCGAGTCATTATCTGGGGTCTGGGCAATGTAGGCCGAGTTGCCACAAGAATGTGCATGCAGAAAGAAAGCCTGGAACTGGTCGCCGCCGTCGATGTGGCGCCTGACAAGGTCGGCAGAGACGTGGGTGAGATATTCGGTTTCGGAAAAGCCGGTGTGATTGTCACCGACGACAGTGAAAAGGCTTTTGCCCTGGATGCCGATGTCATCATGTGCTACCTGCCCTGCCTGATGAAAAAAGGATCGCTCAAACCCAGCGCGGACAATATTATCAAAGCGATCAATGCCGGGAAAAACGTCATCACGACCATTCCGATTTCATATTCAAGGCAGTCGGACCCGGCGATTACCAAAATGCTGGACGACGCTGCCAAAGCAAACGGCGTGACTTTTTTGCAGATCGGTTTAATGCCCGGCTTATATTCCAGTTATTTTCCCATTGTCCTTTCCGCCGCCATGGAAAGAGTCGACCGCGTGATCATGGAATGCGGCGAAGATGACCAGGGCAACACGTCCGACTGGGTCAGGTTTTTCGGCTACGGTTCAAAACCGGAAGATGTGGATGTCGACGCTATCAGGCGGGGAATTTCAACGTATTACGGAGACGGCGTCTGGGAGGTGGGCGACAGGATCGGTTATAAGCTGACAAATGTCTATTGCACAGATGAAGTATTTACAACCTCCATTCCGCTGAAAACGGTCCGTGGTCTCATCCCGGCGGGAACCATTTGCGGCCACAAGTTCGTGTGGCACGGCATGGTCGGCGATGTGGAAAAAGTGACCCTGGTTTATGTCCACAACGTCTGCAACGATCGGATTGACGCTCCCAGGATTGTCGAAAGAATACGCCTGGAAGGCTCGCCGTCCGTTATCGACATGGAAATCAAGGGCCTGATGCCTCCCTATGATCAAAGTTTTGAAACCAGCGTTGCTCCGACCATTCATATCATTCCCGGCGTTGTTGCGGCCCAGCCGGGGCTGAAGTATGCACTGGATCTTCCGGTTATGAATCCCATTAAATAGTTGGGGTGATGCCTGGTGAAAAAGAATCGTGTCATTTAACAAGATGCAAGGAGAATCCCGTGAGTAAAGAACATTTGTCAGCCATGATTCAGGAAAGCGTACAGAAGTTTGGGGATAAAACGGCCATGCGTTACAAAGAGGGCGGGCGGTGGAAAACGATTTCGTACACGGAGCTTGGCGAAAAAATCCGCGCAACGGCCAAAGCTCTGCTGGAAGAGGGGATCGGGGAAGGAGATATGGTCGGCATCTTTTCCCAGAACCGGCCCGAATGGGCCATTGCCGATTTTGCCATTCTGAGCGTCAATGCGGTCTCGGTTCCGGTTTATGCGACCAACACGGCCAAGCAGACAGAATACATTGTAAACGATGCCGAAATCAAAATCATTTTTGTAGGCGATCAGGGACAGTATGATAAGGTGCAGTCCTTTGCCGCCTCGCAAAAGCAGCTTAAAAAAATCATCGTTTTTGACCCCAACATCAAATTGCATGGGGCGGAATCCATAGGCCTGGATGATTTCATGAAGCTCGGGAAGAAATCATCCGGGGATGCAGAGGTGGATAAGAAAATCTCCGCCGGGAAAGCGGATGATGTCGCCACTTTGATATATACGTCCGGAACGACCGGAGATCCTAAGGGCGCCATTTTGACGCATGCAAATTTCTTCAACCAGTTCTACTATATTGACAGAGACTTCTCGATCGGAACCCGGGACAGGAGTCTGTGCTTTCTTCCGCTCAGCCATGCCTATGAGAGAATGAGTTCATTTTATCTTTTTCGATGCGGCGCGGAAAACAACTATCTTTCGAATCCGAAAGATGTCGTCGAGTTCATGGCGGAAGTAAAACCAACCTGCATGACAAGCGTTCCGAGGCTTTATGAAAAGATTTATGCCACCGTCTGCGACAAACTGGAAAAGGCGCCTCCCCAAAAAAAGAGAATGTTTAACTGGGCCATCAGAGTGGGCAGGGAATATGAGTACAGAAAGAAAGGTCAGAAACCTGTCTACCCCGTTCTGGCTCTCAAACATGCCATTGCCGATAAAATGGTTCTCTCCGCCGTTCGCGCCGTTGTCGGCGGACCGAAGAACTTCTTCTCCGCCGGCGGGGCTCCGCTGGCCAGGGAAATTGAGGAGTTCTTTTTTGCCGCCGGACTATTCGTCTGCCAGGGATATGGTCTGACCGAGACTTCTCCCATGGCTGCCGCCAATTCACCCAAAGCTTTCAAATTCGGAACGGTCGGCAAACCCATCCTGGGCTGTGAAATCAAGATTGGTGAACACGGTGAAATTCTGGTGAAAGGTGGAAACGTCATGAAGGGCTATTATAAAAAGCCCAAAGAGACAGAAGAAGCCTTTGTGGACGGATGGTTCAAAACAGGCGATGTCGGGGTGATTGATGAAGACGGATTTTTGCGCATCACCGACCGGATCAAGGACCTCATCATCACGGCCCAGGGGAAAAATGTTGCGCCGCAGCATATCGAGGGCGTCATCGCCAGAGATCTTTTCATCGAACAAGTCGTGACGGTCGGAGATAAGAGAAAATATATCACCGCGCTCATTGTACCGTCGTTTGGTGCGCTTGAACCTTACGCCAGAGAAAAGAATATCCGTTTTTCCTCACGTGAGGAACTGGTAAAAAAACCGGAAATCGTCGAGTTCTACCGCAAACGGATCATGGAGCTTTCCGTGGAACTGGCCAACTATGAAAAAATTGTGAATTTCAAGCTGATGCCCCGTGAGTTTACTCAGGAGAACGGCGAATTGACGCCGACTCTGAAGCTTAAAAGAAAAGTCATCGCCGAAAACTATAAAAACATGATCGACGGTATGTACGATGCTTGATTTCCATTGAAAAGGAGGTTGGCGATCCCTGCGGATCGCCAACCAACTGAAAGAGCGGCATTGAGACGCAAGCAATATTCACCACATCAAAAGCAATATCGACCACATCAAAAGCAACAAGCGCCACGACATTCATTCTCGGCACATATATTTTAACGCAAACTCATAGGGGGCGGACGGTTGTATCAACGGCATGTACGTCGTCCGTCTGGTGTCCAGCCACCTGATGAGTTTGGTTAAAGTGGCCTTTTTTCGGATTGCCCGTCGGGAGAAAAGGAGGAACTTGTTAATTTTTAAATAATTCTCAGGAGGAAGAAATGAAGAATTTTTATTTGGTGTTGTTGACGCTGGGATTGACTTTAGCTTTCAGCGCATCAGCAATGGCCGTTGATGTCAAAGTCAGCGGCGAGTATTTTGCCGCAGGTTTATATCAGGATAAAACAACCGTGCAAAAAGATCAGGGGACAAGCACGGCTTTTTACTATCAAAGGCTGCGTGCGAAAGTTGAGTTTACCGTCTCTCCGGGTCTCACTCTGACAACCCGCGCAGACATCATGGAGAGAGGATGGGGCGCAACGAGATCAGCCGCAACATCATCGACCTACAATACCGCTACCAGTATTGTAACGACGGTCAGCGCGCCGACGATGTATGATTCAGCCGGCACGCGCGCTGAAAATGAAAATATCAGTTTTGACTGGCTGTATTTGAACTATGTCTCCCCGATCGGCATTTTTACGGTCGGTTATGTAAACGACTATGCCTGGGGCACCGTGTTCGGAGACAGATCCAAACCGGATCCCAAGATCATGTGGACCGGCCTATTCGGTTCCACAATAGTTGGCCTGCAGATTGTTAAAGAAATTGATAAAAGCGCCTCTGCCGTCCAGACGGCGACGGGCGCGAATGATATCGATTTCGACGGTTACATTGCCTTTGTTAAATACACGTTCAAAACCGGTGAAATCGGTTATCTCTTCCGCCACAACCGCAATGCCACATTAAAAATGACCCCTGCGTACGGCAACATGGCCGCCAGGGTATTCAGCAACGTTCCTTACTTTAAAGTGAAGTTGGGGCCGGTTGCGATTGAAGGCGAAGCGACTTATGCCTTTGGTGATTATGATTATATGTCCTATCCCAATGCCAAGATCGACAGTTGGGCGGCTTATCTGAACGCCGTAGCGGATTTCGGCGTAGCTTACGTTGGCGGCACCTTTGCATGGCTGCCGGGGCAGGATCCCAATACCGACAGACAAACCGCTATTCTCACCGGCGGTACGGACTGGAACCCCTGCCTGATTCTCTTTAACTATGAGCGTTCATACTGGGGCGGTTCAATCGCCGGCTACGGCGGATCGGCCATCAATACCGACGGCGTCAACGGTCCCGCCGGCATGACCAATGCCTATTTCTTCCAGGTTAAAGGCGGTGTCAGACCGGTTAACAGGCTGGACGTCAATCTCTCCGTTTCTTATGCCAACGCTACGGTGAAACCATCCAATGCCTGGCTGTACAATGACTACGGTTGGGAAATTGATGCAAGCGCCACTTATAAAATCACCAACAACCTTTCATATATGCTTGGCGCCGGCTATCTGTTCACCGGTAAGTACTTCAAGGGGACATCGGACACAAATACGGATCTTCAGGATGACTACCTGATTCTCAACAAACTGACCCTGACTTTCTAGGATCAGCTTGCTTACGGGTCTTAATAACTGTCAGTGAAAACAGCAAAGCTAACCAACTGTCAGTTTCTCCACCCCGGAAGGGCGGGCAACCTTCCGGGGATTATTTGCCCCAGAGGTGCAAACGGCGATCATAAATGAATTGACTTATCGGAATATTCTTCTTATCGTTTCAACGATGAAATTCACATTCATCGGTCCGTTGATCAGGGCATATTTATGAACTTGCCTGCCGGCAAATTGCTGCAAAATGAATATCGAACCCGCTTGAATCGGGCCATAGATTATATCCATAATCATTATCACGAGAACCTGAATCTTACCCAACTGGCCCGGATAGCCTGCTTTTCAAAATTTCATTTTCATCGCCTGTTCCATGCAATGGTTGGTGAGACGCTCAATGATTTTATCCAGCGTATCCGTCTGGAAAGATCCGTGCCGAAACTTACCGGCTATCCCTCCAAGTCAATAACGGAAATTGCCCTTGAATGCGGCTTCTCCTGTTCTCAAAATTATGCCAAGGCATTCAAGGCGCGTTACGGCGTGACCCCCACGGATGTCCGTAAAGAATTCAACTGGGATGAAATGAAAGTAAAAATGATGAATTTAAGGTTGAAAAAAGTCAATGATCTGAACCCCGCGGAAGCATTTCTGTACCGCACCTATCAAGACAAACGTAATTTATCGCTCGACAAAATCTTGGATCAAAAGCAGGCCATGCAGGTGACGATAGCGAAAGTTCCCGATTTAAGGGTGGCTTATATACGACAAGGGCCTTTTACTCAGGATTCCACCGATTCGGCTTTTGAACAGTTGAGGCAATGGGCGGAATCCAGGGAGCTGATCAACAAGAATACCGTGTTTTTGAGTGTCATGTGGTATCTGCCCAGCATTACACCGACCGGTAAGTTGATCCGGGACGACTGCATGACGGTTTCCCAAACCGTCAAACCGGACAAGTGGGTGAATATTCAAACAGTGCCGGGGGGGAAATTTGCCATTAATCGCTGTGAAGTGGAACCTGCCCGTATTCGGGAAACCTGGGCGAGTTTTGCCATGCAATTTCTGCTATCCGGTGATTATCAACTGGCTGACCGCCCTTTTTGCCAGATCTGGCACAACCATTCTGAATCGAAATCCCCGGGACATCGGGTCCTGGATCTTTATCTGCCGATTAAATCTTTGTATGAATGAGACTGACAGAAGAAGAACAGTCTGAAACCTTTTTCGGCAATCCTTCAGTATCCCAAATACTGAAATCCATCGTTGGCAGGCGCTGCCGGTGTTGAAAAACAAGCCGGCTGCAGACTCCAATCTGATTTTCTTAAATCATAAAGCAAGATCAGCCACACAAGAAGCAAGGTCCGCCAAGCAGACATGCAAATATAACATTATACTGCATTCAGCAAGTCAAACATGAAAAAGGAGGTAACATGAAAAGAAGATTCAGTTGGATTACAGTCTGGGGAGTTATTTTTGTTTTATCGGCATGGGCATTTTCCGCTTATGCAGCCGGCGGTGATAAAGTGGACTTAACCGGCAACTGGTATGTATGGCTTACAACGACGGGTGATAATCAATTTTTATTACCTTTCAATACCAGGGTTGACGGATATCCTTTGCTGGTCCTGAAGCAGGATGGCGACAAATTAAGCGGAAATTTCAAAGGAAGCTGCTTCGGAGAAGTGGTTCTTACCGGTCATCTTAAAGGACATGACTTTGAAGTTGGGGGAACCCTGCCGCAAGGTGAAGTAACGTTAAAAGGAAAACTTGAATCAGGAAAGCTCAATGGTGTGATTGACATGGGTGTTCATGGATCGAGTGACTTCATGATGGCAAGGGAATAGCAGGTTATATTGGGCGCTCCGGAATCAATGCCTGTTTTACAATCCGGCGGGCCATATACGCCGAGGTCAGTGTGGCCCGCTTTCATTGTTTCTTATCCCGGATGATGTCGATATTTTCGGTGTGCAGGATATCGATGGTTTGAATGGTTCCTTTTCCTGGAATGACGATTTCAAGGACGCACTGCCGACCAAAGTCGAGATCTGATAATCGGGCCTATCCTGCAAATTGAACTCCCTGGAGTGATCAGTAATTAACATGCCTTGACCGGTGTCCTTTAAGCTTATAAATTCAACTTCACTTTTCCAATACGTCCCAACTCATCGGCATTGTTGAGCAGGTGATCGGCATATTGCATATCCAGTTTTGTGGTGTGAGTATAAATCCAATCTTTCAAAAAGATAACCATATTCCTTTCCAGACCTGCGTCTTTTTCCCCGCAGGAATTTAGAAATTCTTCGACTTTTTCAATGAAACGATCGTGTTCCCGGCTGTGCTTCAAAAAGCCTGGATAATTTGAATCCATCATGACCATGTTTTCCTGATGAAAGTGAACGCGAGAATAGTTTACCAGATCCCGGATAACGGGTAAAAGATTTTTGGAACCGGAATCCATCTCGTCGATGAGGTCGTTTATGATGTCAAAAAGTTTTCTGTGCTGTTCATCAAGAATATTCACGTGAACGCTGTTATGCGGTTCCCATTTGATATACGGCATTTTTGTCATGATTCATGCCTTTCGTTTCATTGTAATTATAGAAGTGGTGTTTCCGGATGTCAAAGTAAAAAAACAGGATGGATCTAATCGTAAATAATTGATTGAATAACGGCCGAAATTATATTTAATAAGGTTTCAGCGGCGACAGGAATACGCCAAAACGACGGATAAGGATACGGAAGTGAGGAAATTAATTTATAAAATCGGCCTTTTTCTTTCCCACCGGCTGGGATTGTGGTTTTTCCGGCTTTTTTCCTGGTGCATCGCCACAGGCTATTTTTTTCTGTTTCCGGGGCGCGTTTCGGAGAGCCTGAAATTTTACTGCGCACTTTTTCCCGAGAAGGGTTTTGCTTACCATTTATATTGCGCCTGGAAGCAGTATCATAATTTTACGGATGTTTATATTCACCGCTTCATTCCCTGGGCGGCCGGGGAAGCTGAATTTACCCGCGAGGGGTGGCAATATCTGGACGAGGCCGTTGCCGGCAAAACCGGCGCTATTGTTGTGATGTCGCACGTTGGCAACTGGGAACTTGCCGCACAGAAACTCAACAGCAAGGGACTCCCCATCATGCTTTACCTGGGGGCCAAGCACAAAGAGCAGGTGGAAAAAATTCAAAAGGAGAAGCTGGCCGAAAGCGGTATTAAAATCGTGACCACCGATGAAAAGGATAAATCGCCCTTTGCGCTTCTGGAAGGCATTAATTTTCTGCGCGAAGGTGGAATTGTCTCGATGACGGGCGACCGCCTCTGGGGCGATCAGACGTCTGTGACGGTGGATTTTCTGGGGTATGAAGCCCGCCTGCCGGATACGCCGCATCTGTTTGCGTTGATGAGCGGCGCGCCGCTGATGACGTTTTTTGTTTATCAGGAAGCTTTCGGTAAATATCATGTGACGGTCTCAAAGGGTCGCAAGGTGGAAGCCCAAACAAGGGCGGACCGCAAAAAAGCGGTTGCGGACTCCGCCCAGGCCTATGCGGGCGATCTGGCGCAATTTGCCGCCCGGCATCCTTTCGAATGGCATCATTTTGAACCGTTTCTCGGGGAAAAAATAAATAAAAACGGCAAGGTATCGTAAGCACAGAATTCGCTTTGCCAGACAGACATTTTAGTATAAAGAATAAAGATTGTTAATAATAACAGGCGGGAGCCAAAGGATGAAAGTCAATGAAGTGCCGCAGGACATTACTTTTTACGAAGGCGTAAAAAGAGCCTGCTATGCCCTCAATGAAGAAGGAAAATATGTCGTAGTGCCGAGCACAGGATGGGATGCGGAGGATGTTGTAAACTCCCTGGCGGTGGACGATCTGGCGGTCATGCTGGAGGAGACCCGCAACGCCGTTTGGGCCGGATTGAAAAGTCCTCTTTGTTATCACATGGAGCGCCGGCAGATGAATCCGGATATCCTGGCCAAAACGGCGGGTATCGCAGTGTTTCGCGTCAAAAGGCATTTCCGCCCCGAAATTTTCGTCAAACTCAATTCATCCGTTCTGAACCGCTACGCGCAGGCGCTGGCTGTGACCGTTGAAGAACTGCTGACGGTGCCCCAATCTCAAGGAAGGTAACAATTTTTTCATGACCACTGAACTGACAACCGGCGGCAAGCCCTTTGTGCACCGCCATTACGCGCATTGTGAAAGCGGCGTGACCTCCGCGCTTTTCCGCGACAAGGGCGTGGAGATTTCCGAATCTCTGGCGTTCGGCATCGGCAGCGGCATTTTCTTCGGACATTTTCCGTTTATCAAGTGGGTGGGAATGCCGATTTCCACGTACCGGTCGCGACCGGGATCGCTTTTTGCCAAAGTTGCCAAACGTCTGGGCGGACGGTTTATTACAAAAAAATACCGCAAAATCGGATGGTCGGACCGGCATGTTCAAACGGGCATGGATGATTTGCGTCGCGTGCTGAAAGAAGGGCACATCGTCGGGCTGACGACCAATATCTACTGGCTTTCTTATTTTCCCAATCGCTTTCGCTTCCAGTTCAACGGCCACAACATCGTGGTGCTTCGTGAAACCGAAAATGGTTTTCGTATCAGCGATCCGGTGCTCGAGCATCCGGTGGACTGCCTGACGGAAGACCTGGAGCGGGCGCGCTTTGCGCGCGGGCCGTTGGAACCGAAGGGCTTTATGTATTACGCCGAAACCGTTCCGCAAAATCCTGATCTGCGGACGGCCTGCATCGAGGCCTTGAAGGATTCCTGCAACATGATGTTAAGAATTCCATTCCCCTTTGTCGGCATCCGCGGCATGCGTTATCTGGCCAAAGTCACGATTAAAAGTCCGGACACGTTTGGCTTTCAGGAAGCCTGTCGGCGTCTGGCCACCGTTGTCCGCATGCAGGAAGAAGTCGGAACAGGCGGCGCGGGATTCCGTTTCATGTACGCCGCCTTTTTGCAGGAAGCGGCTGATCTGTTCGGTTCTTCGGAACTGGCCGAGCTTTCCCGCGAGATGACGGCCATCGGCGATATCTGGCGGGAATTTGCCGTGGTGTCCGCGCGCATCGTCAAAAAGCGGGGGCAGGCTGACGAGACCTTTGCCAAAGCCGGCGGCCTGATCATGATCTGCGCGGGGCGCGAAGAACAATTGTTTCGGAATCTGGACAGGATTGCAAGGAAACTGAAAGCATGAATGCGCTTGACGTCTCATCCGTCACCTTCAGCTATGACGGAGCGCCGGTTTGCGCTCTGCGGAATTTTTCGCTGGCCGTTTTAGAAGGCCGGATGCATGCGCTTTTAGGGCCTAACGGCGCAGGCAAGTCCACGCTGATGCGCATCATTACCGGGCAGCTTCGGGGCTGGTCGGGCGGGATTTCAATTTACGAAAGCAAAATGCCCGACCGGAAAGCGCTCCTGTCGATCGGTTATGCACCTCAGCCCATTGCTCTGTACAGAACGCTGACGGCGCGCGAGAATTTGCGGCTTTTCGGCGCTCTGGCCAACCTCTCTGACAGCCGGATTGCCGCCCGTTCCGAGGCGGTGCTGGCGCAGACGGGACTTTCCGAACACGCCTTCGATCCGGTGGAAACGTATTCCGGCGGCATGCAGCGGCGTTTGAATCTGGCCGTGGCGCTTCTGCATGAGCCGAAGCTGCTGCTTTTAGACGAGCCGACGGTGGGCGTCGATCCGCAAAGCCGCAATCACATTTATGAAACTCTGGCGGCGCTCAATGCATCGGGCATGACGGTTGTGCTGTGCACGCATATCATGGAAGAGGCCCAGCGCCTGTGCGGGAGCGTCACACTGCTGGATAAAGGCGAGACGATTTTCGACGGCCCGATGTCGGATATCGAGAATCTGGAAAAATTTTTCCTGGAGAAGACGGGAAGAGGGTTGCGCGACTCCTAAATTTTGTAGGGAACGGTTTGAAACCTTTCCCTACAACGAAGGGTGGCAGTAAATTAATGTTTCGTCAATTAAAAGAACTCATCCGCAAGGAAGTCCTGATCCTGCTTCGCGACCGGCAGACGATCATGCTGTTGTTTTTAATGCCGGTGGCGCTGATCTTCTTTTTGTCGCTGGCGATCAAAGGCGTTTACACGGACAAAGTGACCGGGCAGAAAGTCCGGGTCGTGGTGGAAAACGCAAGCCTCACGCCCAAATCGCTGCAACTGGAAAAAAGAATCGCCGCCTCGCCCATGATCGAGCGGGTATCAAGGCCAAACGGTCTGGACAATGAGCGGCTCTTTGAGCGCGGCGCCGCTCAGGCCGCCGTTTTCATTCCCAAGGATTTTGAAGATGGCGCTCATCCGGTGCAGATTCAATTCGATCCCATTCTGGATGCAGGCTACCGGATTGCGCTCAAGTCGCTGATTTCGGGGCTGACCCTGGAAGTGGTCATGGATGCGGACAACCTGGAAAATATCGTTTCCAATTTTGTGGTTGAAAAGACAAGGAAGAACCGCGAATTTCCCAGCCCTCTGCAGCAGAGCGTTCCGGGCTGGACGATCTTTGCGATGTTTTTCATCGCTATTCCCATGTCCGTCGGGTTTCTGCGGGAAAAAAGCGACGGGACCCTTCAGCGGATTTTTACATATCCGGTGAGCCCCAATTGGGTCGCGCTGGGGAAAGTGATCCCTTATTATCTCATCAACAATGTGCAGTTTATCCTGATGCTGCTGGTCGGGTTTTACGTGATGCCGAAGGTGGTGGGCATTGACTTTGGTCTGGGGGAACATCCCTGGCAGTTGGTTCCGATTACGCTGCTTTCGGCGGCCGCAGCCACGGGGTTCGGCGTCCTGATCGCCTCGACCGCCAAAACGCCGGAGCAGGGCGCAACGCTCGCTTCCACTTTGTCGGTGCTGATGGGGGTTTTCGGCGGCATCATGGTGCCGCATGTGGTCATGCCGCTCGCGATGAAAAAACTGGCGATGGCATCGCCGATGTACTGGGCGCATCAGGCGTATCTGGATGTGCTTTTGCGCGAGGCGTCTTTTATGGTTATTTTGCCCAAATTAATTGTATTGACAGTTTTTGCGGGTATCTGCTTTTATATTGCCGGAAGGAGAGTTCAATGGATTTAGAGAAGGCCTATCAGGAATTAAATGTGTCCTCCCGTGAGGATTTGATTTTCAAACTCAAGGAGCTGGTGATCCGGGCCTGCGACATCAAAGACGTGAAGCCCGAAGATGTGCCGACCGATGTTCCGTTTATCGGAGGCCCCGGGCCTCTGAAACTGGATTCGCTTGATGCCATGGAAATTGCCATGGAGCTGCGTTACACGTTTGGCGTCGAGCTCAAAAACGCGTCTACGGCGGCCCAGGCGATGCAGTCGTTTGATACGCTGGCCGATTACGTCATCAAAGCGCCAAAGGTTAAAAAGTGAATTCCGATGCTGTTTATATCCGCGGATGGGGCGCCGTCACCACGCTGGGATGGAGCGCCGCCCAGTCCGCGCGCCGTCTGCTTTCAGGCGATGTGCGGCCGGCCGGCGTTTGTTCGTCGTCCAATCTGACCAACCGCGACTTCAAAGCCTTTGAAATCGCCTTCGACGGCAATCCGCTGCAAAAATCACTGGCGATGCTGGAATCGTCGATTTCCGAAGCCTTTGAGCGCGCCCGATTGTCCAAAGAGGAAATAGCCGAAAGCTGCCTGCTGGTCGGCACGACCGGCGGTTTGTTCATTCGCAATGAATCTGAATTTGCCGAATCCGTGCGTCTCAATCCGGGGAAGGAATCGCCGCCGATTTCCTGCCGCAACCGGGGGCCGGGTGAAGTGACGCAACTCATCGCCGAAAAGTTCGGCATCGGCGGCATGACCTTTACACTCAGTATGGCCTGTGTGTCGAGCTCGCATGCGCTGGTGCTGGCGGCCGGATTATTGAAACAGGGGAAATTCCGGCGGGCGATTGTTGTCGGATTCGAGCCGCTTTTGAATATGACGCTGCACGGTTTTGCAAGCCTTCTGCTTTATGATTCCGAAGGCTGCCGTCCGTTTTGCAACCGGCGTTCCGGTATGCAGATCGGCGAAGGCGCAGCCTGCATTGTTCTGGATGCGGGCGGGGCCGCCTCCTCGGCGCAAAGTACTTATACACTTCCGGGCGGTTATCTGTTCAACGACAACAGTTCGCTTACGTCCGCCGGTACGGACGGTGAAATGGTCAAAACGGTGGTGCAGGAGGCCTTGAGCAGGGCGAACACTGCGCCGGAGCAGATTGTGGCGATCAAGGCCCATGGGACGGGTACGCGGGATAATGATCTTTCCGAAGGACGGGGTCTGGCCAAGGCATTTGGCGATCAGTTGCCGCCGGTTATTTCGCTCAAAGGCGCCATCGGCCACGGCCTGGGTGCGGCGGGCGCGGTGGAAACGGCGCTATGGCTTTCATGTTTGGAAGAAGGAACGTTGCCCGTCAGTTTCGGTTTTACCGAGGTCGATCCGGAGATTGGATTTACGCCGTCGCAGGTCAACCGGCCGGCGGCAAATGGAGCCTATCTGTTTACCTTCTTCGGTTTCGGCGCAACGTGCACGGGGTATGTTATCAATAAAATGTAATTATATTCCTTTTTATGTCATTCCCGCGAAGGCGGGAATCAAAAAAAGTTAAAAAATAAATGAGCCAATATTTTGTTCATATTCTGGCAAGTAAGAGAAAAGGAACCTTGTACATCGGAGTGACAAACAATCTGATAAAGCGTGTTTATGATCATAAACAAAATATGGTAGAAGGATTCACCAAGCAATACAATGTCCACAATCTTGTGTACTTCGAGATACATGAAGATGTACACGAAGCGATTCTCAGGGAAAAGCAAATGAAAAAGTGGAACAGGCAATGGAAGATTAATCTGATTGAAAAAAACAATCCGGAGTGGAATGATTTATATAACGAGATAACTAAATGACATTATCTAATGAAATACCTTGGATTCCCGCCTACGCGGGAATGACAGAGCAAAATGAATGATCATATGCCAAGTATAAAATATCCTTTTCCCGTATCCGTCCTTGCCGCCAGTTTTCTGGGACCGTCTCTTTCACCCAATGAAGATCGGCCCTGGGATGAAGCGTCGATGCCGTTTAACTGTGATGATCTTGTCCTGAAGGTTTTAGGCCAGCCCATGCGGCGCGCCGGGCGTTTCATCAAAATGGTCTGTTCGGGTGCGATGGCCTGTTTGAAGCAGGTTCCTCCCGAAACACTCAAAGGCCGGAAGACGGGCATCTTTCTGGCGACGGGGCTGGGCAACAGCGATGAAATTCTGCCTTTTGTCACACAGGTGTTCAAGCATGACGGCGGATATCCCAGTCCGAATCAGTTTGCCAATTCGGTCAGTAACGCCGCCGCTTTCTTTCTGGCGCGTCTGTGCGACGTCAAGGGTTTGATCCTGACGGTGTCCGATGAAGAACTCTCCTTTGAATCGGCTCTGTGGCTGGCGCAAAGCGCTCTGGAGGCAGGCGAAATCGAACTGGCGCTGGTGGGAGGCTGCGATGTGTATACACCGACTGTTGCAGAATATCGGGAGCGGATGAACGTATCTGCCGGCAATGCGCGCGAACTGCCGGTTGGCGAAGGCAGCTCCTGGCTTCTTATCGGGTCGGAGAGTCTAGAAAAGATGGGCGACATTCTGGCCGTTGAAGTCGGATCAAAAACGATGACGCCGGAGCAATTTCTGCAAAGTGAAAAATATTCCGCTTTAAAATCAATGGCGGGGGATACGGGCAAAAGCTTATGGCTGCCCGGCTTCCGTTTAAAAAATCCGGAAGCGCCCGCAGGGCTGCAAACGTATGATTATCTGAAGTACTGCGGCATTCATCCAACCGCCGCCGCCTTCGGCCTGGCGCATGCGATAGTCAATAATCCGTCGTCGCTTTTGATTCATTATCATTGCTCCGCTTCGGGAAAGCCGGCCATCATCGTCGCGGCCACAAAATAACGCCTATGGTTTCAAACGGACGGAAAAAACGCATTGCACTGGTTCATCCGCGTGGATTCAACTGGTTTCCGGGCAAGCGCGATATCACGGATATCGCCAACCGGATGGTTCCACAGGGGATGCTTTCCATTGCCGCCTGGCTTTTGCGCGACGGGCATGACGTGCTGGCCTACGACTGCCTCGGTCCCGGCGCGCCTTTGGACATCAACCGGCAGGTTCAGGATGTTCTGGCTTTTGATCCGCAACTGGTCGGATTTTCAACCACGACGTCGTCGTTTCCCAATGCCGCCGATATCGCTTTGAAGATCAAAGAGAGCCGGCCCGACATCGTCACGGTTTGCGGCGGCGTCCATGTTTCGGCGCTTCGGGAAAAACTGCTGGCTGATTATCCGGCATTCGATTTTATGGCGGCGGGCGAAGGGGAATTGACGATGGGCGAGCTTGCGGCGGACGTCGATCCGGCGGCCATTTCCGGCCTGGTCCGCAGGCAGGCAGGCGTCGCCACAGCCAACGAACCCCGGAAACATATTGCCCATCTCGATGATCTTCCGTTTCCCGCTTATGAAAAACTGCGCGGGTTCCCGCGCGACTATCACCTGCCGCTGTTCAGCTATACGCAAACGCCCGGCGCAACGATGATCACGTCTCGCGGCTGTATGTACCAGTGTTCGTACTGCGACCGCTCCGTCTTTCAAAAAGGATTCCGCTACAACTCGGCGGCCTACATTTACGATCATATGAAATACCTGCGCGACCGGTTCGGCGTTCGCCACGTCAATATTTACGACGACCTTTTCACCGCCAACCGCAAACGCATTGTTGAACTCTGTGAAAAACTGGCGAGCCTGCCCTTGGGGATGAACTTCAACTGCGCCGTACGCGTGGGCTATACGGATGATCAGTTGCTGGCGATGCTCAAAAGCGCGGGATGTCTGATGGTGTCTCTGGGGATTGAGTCGGCCGATCCCGAGATGCTCGCACGGCATAAATCCGGCGTGTCGCTCGACGATGTGCGCGACACCGTCTTTCGCATTCAGAAAGCGGGCTTGCGCGCCAAGGGCCTGTTCATGATGGGACTGCCGGGCGAGACGGAACAATCGATTCGGCAGACCTCCGACTTCATCATTTCGCTGGGGCTCGACGACATGAATATGGCCAAGTTCACGCCGTTTCCCGGCGCGCCGCTGTGGTCCGCGATCCGTGAGGAAGGAACCTTCGAGGAAGACTGGCGGTTGATGAACTGCCTGAATTTTGTTTTTGTTCCCAAAGGCATCGCCTCCAAAGAAAGACTCGATCATCTCTACAATGAGCATGTCAAACGCTTTTACTCCGATCCCGCCTGGCGCAAACGCTTCCGCGGCCGCATCTGGCAGCACCGCAAAAGCCTCCAGTACCTCATTCGCCACCTGCCGTCCTTCTGGTCGGCCAAAAACCAATTTGAACCGGGAAAAAAATAGTCAGGCTCCGCAATATTCAATAAAATCCATGAATTAATTTCTGTACTTTCCGGGATTGCAGTTTGTTGAACAAAAGGCCGATATAATGGGTGTGAATGTCTGTTGTTTATGAAAGCAGGGGGAAATCCCCCTGTAACATTAGCCTTTTAAAAGCCTTATGGCCAGCAGGGTGTTTCCATGGAGCAAGAGGCTTTAATTCAAGAACTGGAAGATCTGCGCCGGCGACTTCAAGAACTGGAAGGCATCCGCGAACGTTTTCAGCGGTTGGATAAAAAATATCGCGAAGAAGAAAAAAGATTCTCCCTGATTGCCAACAATATGTCCGATGCCGTCGCGCAGTTGGACACTAAAGGGACTTTCGTTTACTTAAGCCCCTCCCACGAACAAATCTTCGGCTTTCAACCGGAAAAAAGGCTTGGCCTGTCCGCTTTTTCATTTATTCATCCGAACGATCAGATGGTTGTGAAGAACGTTTTCAATCATCATCTTGTCAGCCGGGAACACAGCACTCTGGAGTTCCGGTATCGGAGAGGCGATGGAAGTTACTGCTGGGTCGAAAGTTCTGGAAGCGTTATTGTTGACGACCAGGACCGTGTTGAAGGAATGATGATCAGCACACGGCCAATCGAGGAGAGGAAAAGAGCGGAAATTGCGCTGAAAGAAAGCGAGAAACTTTACCGGAGTGTTATCGAAAACATTCGGGATGTCTTTTTCCGGATTGATCGCGAAGGTATCATCGACATGATCAGCCCTTCGGGCGCCAAGCTTCTGGGTTTTGAATCAACCGAAGCCTTGATCGGCCGCAATCTGCTGGCCGAGTTTTTTACCGATGATGAACAGAGGAAGAAATATCTGAAAGACATGGATGATCATGGTTATGTGGATGATTACGAGATTACGCTCCGGAAACAGGATGGAACGATTATTTGCGCGTCCACGAGCAGCCGCTACGATTACGATGTCGGCGGTTCCCCCCGGGGCGTTGAAGGCACAATCCGGGATATCACGCTGAGAAAACAGGCCGAGGAAGCCATCCGGCAAAGCGAGGAAAAATTCCGGACGCTGATCGAATCGTCAAGTGTAGGGATTGCAATCACCGACGGAGATCGGTTCCTTTATGCAAATCCTGTCACGCGAAAGATGACGGGGTTCAGCGAGGAAGAATATCTTTCCAGACCACTGGCCGATTTTATTATGCCGGAATCGCAGGAGCTAGTCAGTCAGCGGGCGAAAGACCGCCTGGCGGGAAAACCTGTTCCCGATCGCTATGAAATTTCCCTTCGTACAAAAGCAGGCGGCGTCAAGTATGTGGAAATCGGGGCGGCTGTCATTGAATATCACGGAAAACCGGCCAGCATTATTACGCAGTATGATATTACCGACCGGAAGGCCGCCGAGGCTGAAAAAGAAGCGCTCCAGGCGCAGTTGAACCGCGCCCAGAAGGCGGAAGCGGTAGGCGCCCTGGCCGCGGGCATCGCCCATGATGTGAATAATGTTCTCTCCGGGATTCAGGGGCACTGTTTCCTGCTTCAGATTTCCATGAAACCGGGTGATCTTTATTATCAACACCTGCAGGGCATCGAAAATCAGGTCAGAAGCGGCGCACATTTGACCAAGCAGCTTCTGGATATGTCCGGAGGCGGCGCCCAGGAGATGAAGCCGACGGATCTTAATGCTGTTGTTCAGGAAAGTTCAGGGGTCTTCTCCCGAGTTAAAAAGGGAATTGCAATCACAAAGCGGATGGAGGAAAGCCCCTGGCTTGTCGAAGCGAATGCCGGACAGATCGATCAGATTCTTCTGAACCTGTTTATCAACGCCGCCCGCGCCATGAATGATGAGGGAAGCCTGTATCTGGAAACAAAAAATCTTGTCGTCCGGGAAGAGGACGATCGGCCATTTGGCATGAAACCGGGACGATATGTGAAAATATCCGTTACAGACACCGGATCAGGCATGGACAAAGAAACGATCGACAACGCCTTTAAACCTTTTTTCACCGCCAAAGAAAGAGACTTTGGGACGGGGTTGGGACTGGCATCCACATACAGCATCATCAAGAATCATCGCGGTTATATTACGATCGACAGCAAGGTTGGGGCGGGATCGACTTTTCATGTCTATCTTCCCGCAACTGAAAAAGCGTTTGAACAGACACAACCGGAAGAGAAAACACTCTGCAAGGGCACGGAAACGATTCTGCTGGTGGATGACGAAGCCATCATCGCCAATACAACAAAAGACATTCTGGAAATGCTGGGATACCGTGTGATGCTTGCGGGAAGCGGCGAGGAAGCCATCGCGCTCTTTCCGGAAAAAGCGGCGGCAGTCGATCTGGTAATTCTGGACATGATGATGCCGGGAATGAGCGGTCTGGAGGTCTTCGGCGTTCTCCGGGGCGTCAATCCTCAAATCGGAATTATCCTCTACAGCGGCTACGGCATCAACGATGAAATTCAAAAGCTCATTGACGGCGGCCGTTGCGGTTTTATCCAGAAGCCGTTTAGCCTGGAAGACCTGTCTGCTAAAATCCGCGAAGTGATCGGGCAAAAAAAAGCGCTTTAAAGAACAAAAAGATTTTTCCGAATATTTGTTGAACCTGCCTGACTTTCAGTGTTATCAATAGCAAAATGTTATCCGGGTCATGAATGGGGAATTCATGAAAATTTATTTTGCCGGATCGATCCGTGCGGGAAGAGAGGACGCGGCGATCTATGAAACAATGATCACATGGCTGAAATCCTTCGGCGAGGTATTGACCGAGCATGTCGGCGATGTGTCTTTGTCGGAGCGGGGTGACGACGGTCCTGATGATCCATTCATTCACGACCGCGATATGGCCTGGCTGAAATCATGCGATTGCGTGGTGGCGGAGATCACAACGCCGTCTCTGGGCGTCGGGTATGAACTGGGGTGGGCTGCCGCCCTGAAAAAACCGGTTTTGTGCCTGTACCGTGTCTTACCGGGCCGGTCTGTATCCGCTATGATTGCCGGAAACCCCGGCATACTCACGGCCGCTTATGCGAACCTTGATGAAGCTAAAGCTATGATGGAAAAATTTCTCAGAAATCATGTAGGGAACGGTTTGAAACCGTTCCCTACATTTCAGGCCGGATAAATGACCACGCCACTGGAATTGCTTTCGCCTGCGGGCGACGCCGATATTGGCATTGCCGCCATAAATCACGGGGCGGATGCCGTGTATATCGGCGCGCCAAAATTTTCCGCCAGAGCGGCGGCGGGCGTCGGTGCGGCCGACATCTCCCGTCTGATTTCGCATGCGCATTTCTTTCGGGCCAAAGTCTATGTGGCGCTTAACACCATTCTTACGGACCGGGAAATTCCTGAGTCTCTGGACATTATCCGCGAAATTTATGAATTGGGCGCTGACGGCCTGATCATTCAGGACATGGGGCTGCTGGAGATGGACCTTCCGCCCATACAGCTTATCGCCAGCACGCAGATGCACAACTCAACACCCGAGAGAGTTAAATTTCTGGAGGATGCGGGGTTTGGCCGGGTGATTCTGGCGCGGGAGCTGTCCCTTGATGAAATCGCGGATATCCGGCGTAAAACGTCCAAAATTGAACTGGAAGCTTTCGTACACGGAGCTTTGTGCGTTTCCTACAGCGGGCAATGCTATATGAGCCAGGCCGTGGCGGGCCGCAGCGGCAACCGTGGTGTCTGCGCCCAGCCCTGCCGGTCGCACTACACGCTCACGGACGGCGGCGGCAATAAGATTCTCCAAAACAAGTATCTTCTCTCTCTGAAAGACATGAACCGGCTCAATGCCATCCCGGATCTGGTTTCCTCGGGCGTCACCTCTTTTAAAATCGAAGGACGCTACAAGGGGATCGATTACGTAAAGAATGTCACGGCCGCTTACCGGCAGGCCATCGACCGGTTTATCAGCGGCCATTCCGGTTATATGCGCGCAAGCTCCGGGAAAAACACCTTCAATTTTATCCCGGATGTGGACCGCACTTTCAATCGGGGTTATACGCCATATTTTCTCGCAGGCAGGCCCGACAAGATTGCCTCCGTCGCCACGCAAAAATCCATCGGACAGCGCTTGGGGAAAATT
Source organism: Smithellaceae bacterium (assembly GCA_963682105.1). Taxonomy (GTDB): domain Bacteria; phylum Desulfobacterota; class Syntrophia; order Syntrophales; family Smithellaceae; genus UBA8904. The sequence goes on along the minus strand of OY821638.1, from coordinate 1,511,082 downwards.
ACGGCCGTGGGGAAAGATTATTTCCAGATGAACCGTTCTGACCTGCAAAACGGCGACGGCCTGTGCTTTTTCACCCGGCAAAACGAACTGGCCGGATTCCGTGTGGATCGGGTCGAAAAGGGGCAAATCTATCCCAATGCCATGAAGGGGCTGGAAGCCGGGACAGAACTATATCGCAACCATGATACGGCTTTTGAGAAGATTTTGAAGAAATCAGATGGCGGTCGGCGTATTGCCGTGGAAATGCACTTTGCGCAGGACGAAAACGGCATCCGGCTTCAGGCAAAAGACGAAGACGGCAACACGGTCGAAGGGGACAGGGAGGTTTTGTTCGAAACGTCGCGGAATCCCGGCAAGGCTCAAGAGCTTATTGAAAAGCATCTGACCGGCGCGGGTAATACACCCTACCTGATCACGAAGCTGTCCATCGAACCGCAGGAGCCGGGCTTTCTGGCCGCAAGCCTGCTCAACGGCTTGCGGCGCGACATTCTGGAGAAACTCACTGTCCTCAGGCTTGCGTCATTTCGGCGCGGAGAAATGCCGATTACCCGCAACGATGCCCCTTATCCGCAAAAGACGCTCGACTTCCACGCCAATGTCGCAAACGCCCTTGCCCGGAAATTCTACGAGCGCCACGGCGCAACCGTTACGGAACCGGCTTTTGAAACCCTCTCCGATCTCACCGGCAAAGCGGTCATGACCAGCCGCTACTGCATCCGCTACCAACTGGATTTATGCCCGAAGCAGCGCCCGAAACATCCGGTCAAAGAACCGCTCAGATTGAAGGACGCCCACCACACCTACCGTCTGGAATTCGACTGCCATGCCTGCCGGATGCGAGTGATCCTGGAGGTATAAAGCCTTATTCTCCTCCTGAATGTTCAGTCCCGTTATGCCGCTTTCAGAAACTGCGCATCCTGGTTCGTCATGACTTTGTCGATGTCCAGAAGGATCTTTATCCCCTGGCCGGATTTGGCCAGGCCGAGGATGTAGTCCGTATCGAGTTTTGCCCCGAAGGCCGGTGTATCCTCGATTTCCGCCGCCTTAATGTTGAGCACTTCCGATACGGAATCCACAATAATTCCCATAGCGGTTTGGCCGTTGTCCATGAATATCTCCACCACAATAATGCATGTGCGTTGGGTCGATTCCGCAGAGGGTAGACCGAATTTCATCCTCAGATCAATGACGGGAATCACTTTTCCCCGCAGGTTGATCACGCCCCGAACATGCTCGGGCGTCTTCGGAACCGGCGTAATGGCCATCATCCCGATAATCTCCTTTACTTTGAGAATTCCAATGCCGTATTCCTCGCCCGCGAGCGCAAAGGTCAGATATTTCCCTTCACGGCCGGCCTGTGTGCCGGCAATGCCGGTGCTTATTTCTTTGGCTTTCGTTTTCATTTTTATATCCTCCATTGTTGGCCTGAGATGTTCCTGGTTAACGGGTTGCCGTGATCCATTCGCCTGCCGCTGCCGGTCCTGTCAGTTCTGGAACGGCCGATTTTCTTTCAACGTCCGTTTGCGACCGGGTTTCCCGGGAAGCGTTGCCTCCCCGGATCATCTGCGCCAGTTTCTCCACATAATCTTTCATCTGATCGGCCTGAGCGTTCATCTCTTCGGAAGCGCTGGCTGATTCTTCGGCATTGGCCGCCGTCATCTGAACCACCTTGTCCATTTCCGCCATGGCGATGCCGATCTGGCCGATCCCCTGGGCCTGTTCGCCGGACGCGACGGCAACTTCATCAATCAACTGCTTCACCTTGCCGGCGATATCCATGTTCTCCTTGAATGCATCCTGGGTCTGATGGGTCAGATCGCGGCTGCTTTTCACCGTGGCAATGGTTTTTTCAATCAACTGGGCGGTGTTTTTGGCCGCATCGGCCGCCCGCATCGCCAGATTCCGAACTTCACCGGCCACCACGGCGAAACCCGCTCCCGCCTCACCCGCGCGCGCCGCTTCGACGGCCGCGTTGAGCGCCAGAAGATTCGTCTGGAAGGCGATTTCATCGATTGTTTTGATAATCTTGCCTGTTTCTTCGCTGGATGTTGTCACCTCCTGAATCGATGTCACCATGATCTGCATCAGATCGCCCAGCTTGACGAAATTCCTTTCGGCTTCGCCCATCAGACCTTTGGCCTGGGCGGCGTTGTCTGCGTTTTGCCGGGTCATCGAGGACATCTCTTCCAGTGATGAAGAGGTTTCTTCCAGAGCGGAGGCCTGTTCGGATGATCCCTGAGCCAGGCTCTGGCTTGCCGAAGCCACCTGTGACGATGCCGCCGCGACCTGCGCGGAGGCGTCATTGAGGCTGCCGGTCATCTGTTTGATCGGCTCGGCAATTGCACGGGCAAAGAAATAAAACGCCACGACGGCAATCGCAAGCAGAATCAGACCGACCGCGATGATGATTCCCATGAGACGGGTGGCCGGCGCCATGGCTTCCTTGTAATCCTGTGTCACGCAGATGCTCCATCCGGTAGCGGAAACCGGCGCAAAGCCGGCGATTTTTTTCACGCCTCGAAAGAGATATTCCTGGGCCCCGATTTCTCCCGCCACCATTTTGGGGGCAAACTCCTTCATGCCTTCTTCTTTCAGGGCATTGACTTTCAGCGCCACGCCCTCTTTCGGATGAGTAATGGCGAGGCCTGTCTGGTCGATCATGTAGCCATAACCCGTCTTCCCCAGTTTCACCGCGGAAATCTTATCGCCCAGAAAACTGATTTTTATAGTCGAACCGAGGACGCCGACGAGCTGATTGGCGGGTGAATAGACGGGCGCCGCGAAAGTCATCACGATGTTTCCGGTGGCCGCTGATTTGACAACGGAGCCGACATTGACCTTGCCTTCTTTGGCCGCTTTGAAATAATCTCTTTCTTTAAGATTGATGCCTTTATTCAGCAATTTTCCGCCCAGGCTGTCGGCAATGCCTTTTCCGTCGAGGCCGATGAGATAAATCACTTCATAATCGCTGCCGATTCTCTGCTGCAGCGCTGTGAGTTCCTGTGTCGCGCGGGCGACCTGAGTTCCGGCCTTCCCGCCGTCGGCATACTCCATGGCGGCCTGAACGATCGTTGCATTATGGGCGAACTGGCCGGCCATCTTCATCTCTTCCGAGACGGCCAGATTGGCCATGTAAGCCAGTCCCCTGGCGACTTCGGTGGTCTGCGCATGCGACATCTCTTTAATGGCGCCGACCGTATTGTAAAGCGAAAAAGCGCCCAGGATCAGCAGGGGCAACAGCACGGCAAGCACGCCGCCGCTGATCATTCTAAAACGTAAAGACCTGTTTTTCATTTTATGTTCTCCTTCAGTAAATTGTTCTTGAATCAAACCGCATGACGAACGGTCCCCAACATCATGCATGGCCCTGCAGTAATTGATCCGTTATTCTCCGTAAAACGGTGGCGACGTCCTGAAAATCACCCTCCTTGAACGCGATGTACCTCGGTCTCAGCTTGTGAATATCTGTGGCTGCTTCAAAAAGGCTTTGAGTAGCGATGACAATCAGCAGTATGTCGGAATTCAGCTCCACCAATCGCAGAAGCCACATAACCTCGTGATGATTTCGGATGACGACGATGACAATTTTCCTGACGTCGCCGATAATGTTCAACCGTTTCTGGATCTGCTCAACTCGTCTGCAGATATGGATGCGGGCGAAATCGATGCGTTCCAGAAGCCGCATTTCGTCCGCATCCTTTTTTGCCGAATAGATTGTTATAGTCATGATCTTTGTTCCTCTGAACAATACCTTCGTGATGTTTTAATAATGCCTTCTTTCAGGCGTTGGATTCGGCCGTCAGCAACTTTTTGACGCCGGATCTGCCATCGTCGAATACAAGCTTTTCTTCGCTGCCGATGTATTGCCGGGGCGTCTGGCTGCCTCTGCCAATGCCGCCGCCGTCAATAATGGCAACCAGTTTTTCTACATGCCCCTTCATCTGCATGGCCTGCGCATTCAATTCTTCAGAGGCGCTGGCGGATTCTTCCGCGCTTGCAGACTCCTGCTGAACGACTTTATCCATCTCCGACACGGCCTTGCCGATTTGCCCGATCCCCTGCGCCTGTTCGGAAGACGCAGCGGCGATCTCATCCACCAGTTGGCTCACCTTGCCGGTGATCTCCATGTTTTCCTGAAAGGAATCCCGGGTCTGCCGGGTCAACTCCCGGCTGTTTTTGACCGTAACAATCGTATTCTCGATCAGGCTGGAAGTGTTCCTGGCCGCCTCCGCCGCCCGCATCGCCAGATTGCGTACTTCATCGGCCACCACCGCAAATCCGGCGCCCGCTTCTCCGGCCCGCGCCGCTTCGACCGCGGCGTTGAGCGCCAGCAAGTTGGTCTGAAACGCAATCTCATCGATGGTTTTGATGATCTTTCCCGTTTCTTCACTGGACTGGGTGACTTCATGGATCGCCGTCACCATTTTTTGCATCTGGATATCAACATTTTCCACGATTTTCCGGGCTTCGCTCATGAGACCTTTTGCCTGGGCGGCGTTATCCGCATTCTGTCTGGTCATGGAGGCCATTTCTTCCAGAGATGAAGAAGTTTCTTCCAGCGCGGAGGCCTGCTCGGATGATCCTTCCGCCAGGCTCTGGCTGGCCGAGGCCACCTGTGAAGACGCCGCCGCCACCTGTTCGGAGATGTCATCAAGATCGTTCGCGATATGTCCGATCGGCGCCGCGATGCCGCGGGAGAAGAAAAATACTCCCAATACCGTAACTGCCAGCAGAATGACGCCGATGATGGCGATAATGAGCGTGAGTTGAGAAGCGGGGGCCATCAATTCGCTGTAATCCTGAGTGGCGCAGATACTCCATCCGGTCAGAGGCACCGGGGCAAATCCCGCTACTTTTTTTACACCTTTGAACATATAGGTTTGTGCCCCGGTTTCTCCCGCAACCATATGTTCGGCGTATCCCTTCATGCCTTCCGCCTGAGTCGCATTGACTTTAAGGATGATTTCTTTTTTCGGATGCGCAATGCACAGGCCGGTTTTATCAATGACATAAGCATAACCTGTTTTTCCCAGTTTTGTGGTAACGATCTTATCCGCCAAGAAGCTGATGTTGATGGTTAACCCGACCACGCCGATAATTTGATTCGACTTCGAATAGACGGGCGCGCCGAATGTCAGGATATTGTTGCCGCTGCGTTTCGATTTCACGACGGCCCCGACGTTGACCTTGCCGGCTTTCGCTGCCTGAAAATAATCGCGATCCGTAAAGTCAAGGACCGTTCCGGAGGTGGTAATGACTTTACCATCAAGACCGATGACAAAGAATGATTCATAATAGCCGCCCAGTTTTTTGCTCAGCTCTCTCATCGCCTCGGCCATTCTGGATATTTCCGGTCCTGTGCGGTCTCCCTGTGCATATTTCGTCGCTCCCTGAATCACGACCTCACGGTCGGCCACCTGGGTGACAATTTTCATTTCTTCCTCCAGAGCCAGATTCGCCATATTGGCAAGGCCCTTGGATATTTCCGTTGACTGCGCCATGGTAACCTTTTCTAAAGCATTTCTGGCCTGGTAAATGGCCAGACTTCCAACCGTCAGTAAAGGGACCATGACGGCCAGTACGCCGCCCATAATCATTTTAAAACGCAATGATCGATGTTTCATATTTTTTATCTCCTTTTTAAATCCTTTTCGCCCATGCATACTTCAAGAGATATGCCAGAGCGAACCCCTTCAGACATGTCATCGATATCAATATGGAATAATCCAGATGAGGTCACGAAGACCGCGGATATTTTTTTCCGTTTTTCAGGAATCATTCCACGAACGCGGAATATTTCCGGAAAACTGGAAAATATTTTCATGCGGAAACTTCAGCCCGGACGGTTCAGGACTTTAAAGTTTTATGATGCAATTTTAGGAGCTGATAAAGCTTTGATTTGGAGATGCCGGCGAGGCGGCAGGCCACGGCATAATCGCCTCCGGCATGGCGGATGAGGTCCGTCAGATATTTTTCCCGGCATTGGTCCTCGCACTCTTTCAGGGTGGGGTACGCCTTGCCGGCGGCTTTTGTTTGGGACGCAGACGGAGCCTCCTGCCGGTCAAATGCCGTTTTGGCGATTTTTGCCCGAATCTCGCGCGGCAGATGTTCCGGATAGAGGACGGGGATCTCCCGCGAAGAAATGACGGTCCGCTCGATGACATGCTGAAGTTCTCTGACGTTGCCCGGCCAGGCGTATGATTTCAGGATATTGAGGAAGTCGGGAGAAAGGTCTTTTTTCGGGATGTCGTTTTGCCTGCAGATCCGGTCGACGAAATAGGTCGATAATTCCTGCAGGTCTCCGTCGCGTTCCCGAAGCGGCGGCAAATGAATGCTGATGCTGCGCAGGCGATGAAGAAGGTCTTCGCGAAACCGCCCTTTTTCCACCATTTCATCGAGGTCCCGGTTGGTTGCGGCGATCAGACGGAAGTTGCTTTCAATTTCTTTGTCCCCCCCGACGGGGCGGAAGCGGTGCTCCTGAAGGGCGCGCAGCAAAGAACGCTGAATGGTCAGGGAGAGTTCGCCCACCTCGTCGAGAAAAAGAGTGCCGCCGTGAGCCGTCTTCAATAGCCCCGTCCGGGGTCTGTCCGCTCCCGTGAAGGCCCCTTTTTCATGACCGAAGAGGGCGCTTTCCACCAGGGTTTCCGTCATGGCGCCGCAATCCACCACCACAAATTCGGCTTTTGCCCGTTTGCTGTTTTTGTGCATGGCCAGGGCAAAGACCTCTTTGCCCGTGCCGGTTTCGCCGGTGATCAGGACGTTGGCGTCGCTTGCGGCTGTTTGAGATAGAATGTCGATGCAGTTTCGGATCGCCCGGCTGCCGCCGACGATGCCTTCCAGATTCGGGGTTGCCGTTTCCCTGGAGGATAAACATGCGTTGCGATACTCCAGGGCTCGCATCAGCGGCAGCATCATCTGCTTGAGCGAATAGGGCTTTTGAATGTAATCCCATGCCCCGTTTTTGATGGCCATCTCCGCCCCGTCGGATTCCCCCGTGCCGGTCATGATAATCACTTCCGGGGCATTGTCTTTATTGCGGATCGCCGGCAGGATATCCAGTCCGTTGCCGTCCGGCAGGCGGACATCAAGAAACACGATATCAAAAGGTTCCCGCAGGGTCAGGGCGTATCCTTCCTGAAGCGTCTGCGATGTGACCGCTTCATGCCCCATGGACGTTACTTGCGTGTAAAGAACAGTGCAGAGTTCTTTGTCGTCGTCAATGATCAGTACTTTGGCCATACGATTACACCTTGTCCAGAATCCGGCGGATAGACGCCGCCAGGGAATTCATCGCAACCGGTTTTACCGCGATCTGCCTGATGCCCAACTGCGTCAACTGGGCGGGGTGCAGTTCCTCGACAGTTCCGGAGCATAACAGAATGGGGATATCGGGGCGAATCCGGGTCAATTCACAGGCCAGGTCGGTGCCCGTCATATCCGGCATTGTCAGGTCCGTGATGACCAGATCGAAATCCTCCGGACGTCTCTTAAACTCTTCCAGTGCCTTGAGCGGATTATTGTGCGTGGTGACGGCGTACCCCAGGTCCGTCAGTCGAATACTGAATATTTCCGTCAAGGCATATTCATCGTCCACAAAAAGGATACGCTCATTGCCTCCGTGGATCAACCCTCGGTCTTGTTCCTCCCCGGCCACCGGGCCGGTCATCGCGGGAATATAGATTTTGAAGGTCGAGCCCTTTCCCGGTTCGCTTGCCACTGTGATGATGCCGTCATGGCTTTTGACGATTCCGTAAACCACCGACAGGCCCAATCCCGTGCCTTCCCCTGTTTTTTTCGTGGTAAAGAAGGGATCGAATATCCGGCTCAGATTTTTCGTGTCGATTCCGCAGCCTGTGTCGCGGACCGACAGTTCCTGATAGTCGGTGTCCCGCTTCAAATCGGAATGGGGCAGAGCGTCTTCCTCCCCGAAACGGACCGGTTTCAAAAACACGTCAATGAGTCCCCGGCCGCCTTCCATGGCATGCGCCGCATTCGTGACCAGATTCATCAGGACCTGGTGAATCTGCGTCGGGTCCGCAAAAACCAGACACTCCGACATGTCGATGTGCAGATCAATGATAATAATCGCCGGCAGGGATGCGCGCAGGAGTTTGAGCGCCTCCTTGACAATAGGGACCAGGTTCAGCGGAATTCGTTTCTGCTCCTGCTGGCGGCTGAAGGCCATCATCTGCGCCACCAGATCTTTGGCCCGATTGATGCCGCGGAGCATTCCCTCCAGAAGCGGATGGGCGGGATGTCCCGGCGGGATGTGATGTTCCATCACCAGTTCCGTATAGCCCATAATGCCGCCGAGAATATTGTTGAAGTCATGGGCGATGCCGCCGGTCAATGTTCCGATGGCCTCCATTTTTTGAGAGCGGCGAAGCTGCTCTTCCAACTTTCTCTGTTCGGTTAAGTCGTAGCACATGGCCAGGATGAATTTCTTTTCCTTCAGGACAATGATGCCGGCGGAAATGAGGGTGTCGCGTATTTCTCCCGTCCGGGTCTTCAACTGGGAAAAGTCCCCCCGAACCGTACCGTTTTCCACCAGATGCCGGTATAAGTTGTCCCGGTCCGACAAATTGGCCCATATCCTGAGTTCCGTGGACGTGCGGCCGATCACTTCCTGGCGCTCGTAACCCATCATCTCCAGAAAGCTTTTGTTTGCATCAACGAACCAACCGCCGTCGAGCGTCATGACGATCGTCGGAACAGGGCTCATGTGAAAAGACTTGGAAAAACGTTCTTCGGACATTTTCAGGGACTGTTCCGCCTGCCGGCGCCGGGTAATATTGCGTCCCACGCCTAGGATGCCGATCGGAATCCCCCGTTTATCCCGCAGCAATGTAAAGTTAATCTCGCTCCAGAATGATGATCCGTCCTTCCTGAAAACCTCCAGCTCTACAATTTTCGTGATCTCCCGGTCTTTCTGATCTAATTTTTCCGGTGTCAGTTCTTCGTCAACGGTCTGCCTGATGATCTTGAGTGAATCTCCGGACAGCCGTTTTTCCGGCGGCATGGCGTTAATCTCATCGAGCGTGTATCCCTGCTGGCGAACCACAGAGGGGCTGATCCAGAGAACCTTGAAGTTCATGTCCAGAAGCCACATGGCGTCGATCATATGGTCTGTGATCAACTGGAATCGTTTCTGGAATTCTCTCAGCGATTCTTCCATCCGCAGGCGTTCGGTGACATCGCGCAGGGCCACCACCCGAACCTGCTTGCCGTTATAAAGAATCGGCTTGCCCATGACCTCTACAGTCAGGCAACTGCCGTCTTTCCTGACGAGCGGAACTTCAATGGGCCTGCTCTTTGCGGACTTTAAATTTTGCAGGACCATTTCTTTGGCTTCCGGCGCGATGATGCCGGTCACGTCCTGGCCGATGGAATCCTCATAGCTGTAACCGGATATTTGCAAGGCGGCCTGGTTCACATCCAGGATGATATAATGATCATGAATGAATATGCCTTCGAAGGTGGCTTCGGCCAGTTGACGGAAACGTTTTTCGCTTTGTTCGAGCGTCTGTGCGATCCGCCGGCGTTCAGTGACGTCCAGAATCGTTCCGATCACCGCTGGTCTGCCCTGGTACGACATGCGGGCGCTGTAGATCTCACCATGTTTAACGGTCCCGTTTTTTGTGAGAAATCTGACCTCGTAATCGAGGGATTGTTGTTTCCCCGAGGACCTTGTTTTCATGTTTTTTACGACAATAGGCCAGTCTTCCGTTAAAACAATGTCCCGGACTTTCAGGCGATTAATCACTTCATCGACGGTATACCCCAGTATTTCGGCTGCCTTTGTATTGATGTATCTGAATAATCCGTCCTGAGCAAGATAGACGCCGACAACGTTTTTTTCAGCGAGTCCCCGAAAGATATCTGCGTTTCCCCGCAAAGCCTCTCTCACGCGCTTGTATACGGAAAACTGGCTTATCCTTTTGAAAGGAGTGGCCGGCGCTCCCAAAACGCTCTTTTTAAAGCGATCACTTTTCATAAAAGTTTCCGGAATAGGGTAGGGTTGGGAATTTTTGCGTTGCAAGATTGCGGTGCGAGGACGGCAAGACAACCCGTTGATGTCAATAATAGCATTTAATGCAGAAGTTTACTATCCCTTCCTTGTGTGGGAGGTGTGCACGATATTTCCTTGACGTAAGAGAAGACTCTTCATATACTCCCGCCGCGCCGGGGGAGGCCCGACCGGTCTTTTCTCGGCGAAATAATAAGTTATTGTATATCCGCTGGATTGCATAAGCTGTTTTCGAGGTATTCCATCATGCAGAAAAAATTTACGCCGGCCTCCATGACCGAAGAACAGATCGCCGCCATTCAACTGGATGGTTTGAAATGGACGGTTCATCACGCTTACCAGGGTTCCGCCTTCTATCGCCGGAAGTTCGACGAAGCGGGGGTCAAACCGGAGGATGTCCGAAGTCTCGGCGATCTGAAAAAACTTCCTTTTACAACCTCTCAGGATCTTCAGGAAAATTATCCCTATCCGCTGCTTTCCGTTCCTTTTGAAGATGTGGTGCGCCTGCACGCATCGTCGGGCACGACGGGGAAAAGAAAGGTTATGGTCTATACGGCCAAAGACGTCGACGACTGGGCCAGCATGTTCGCCCGCTGTTATGAGACTGCGGAGCTTTCCAAAACCGACAAAGTTCAAATCTGTGTCGGCTACGGCGTCTGGACGGCGGGCGTGGGATTTCAGGCGGGCTGTGAACGCTTCGGCGCTTTTGCCATTCCCGCGGGGCCCGGCAACATCGACATGCAGTTGCAGTTTCTGATTGATTTTCAAACCACCGTCATCTGCAGCACGGCATCCATGGCGCTGCTTTTGGCCGAAGAGGTTCATCATCGGGGTTTGCAGGACAAAATCAATGTGAAGAAAGTGATCTTCGGGGCGGAGCGTTCCAGTGATGCGCTGCGGGCAAAAGTAAAAACCCTGCTGGGCGCCGAGCACATCTTTGATATTCCGGGGCTTACGGAAATATACGGGCCGGGCACGGGTCTCGACTGCCCATACCACACGGGCATTCATTACTGGCCGGATTACTACATCCTGGAGATCCTCAATCCCGATACGCTTGAGCCTGTCGCCGAAGGCGAAGTCGGTGAAATGGTGTATACGACGCTGAAGAAGGAAGGATCGCCCATGATCCGTTACCGCTCCCGCGACCTCACACGCCTGATTCCCGGCCAATGCCCCTGCGGATCGCCTTTTCCCCGTCATGACAAAATCGTGGGCCGTTCCGACGATATGTTTATCGTGCGGGGGGTTAATGTCTATCCCAGCCACATCGACGAGATCCTGTCCAAGCAGAAGGGGATTGGAACTGAATTCCAGATTCATCTCGACCGCCTGGACGACGGCAAGGATTACATGACCGTCAAGGTTGAACGGGAGAAGGACGGAGATGCCGGCCTCGATGCCGCCCTGGCGAAAACCATTGAAAAAACCATCCGCAAGGAAACGCTCGTCAGCGGGCAGGTGGAGATTGTCGATTACCAGTCTCTCCCCCGCACGGAACGCAAAGCCAAACGGATTTTTGACCGGCGCGTGTAAAATATTTTCTGTTTGATTTTTTTTAATTTGCTGGTATAGAAGGCGTCCGGTTGAGGTATAAGAAATGATAATCAATAATAAACTTAATTACTGGTGGTGGTGGAGGTAACATATACGAGAAAGGCTTGTCCTCTAAAGGTACCAGTATAAAAAAATAAATTTAAAAAAGGCCGTGGATGAGCCGACATCCACGGCCTTTTTTTATGTATCAAACTATGGGAGCGGAGAATTTTCCATGTCGTCGAAAAATGAAAGAATCCTGATGGGCAACGAGGCGATTGCCAGAGGTCTGGTGGAGTGCGGGTGCGAGTTTATGGCCGCCTATCCCGGTACGCCGTCGTCGGAAATCCTGTCGTCAACTGTGAAATTTGTCAGGGAAACGGGCGTAAAAGCGCACCTGGAATGGTCCATTAACGAAAAGGTGGCCTATGAAGCGGCGCTGGCGTCAAGTTACACGGGTAAACGGTCCGCCGTGGCCATGAAGCAGGTGGGGTTGAATGTTGCCGCCGATCCGTTCATGCGTTCCGCATATCTGGGAACGAAAGGCGGATTTGTTCTCATCGCGGCGGATGATCCCGGTCCCCACAGTTCTCAAACGGAACAGGACAGCCGCTTTTTTGCGCTGTTTGCCAAAATTCCCGTTTTCGATCCGGCCAGTCCCTCCGAAGCCAAAGACATGGTGCGCCGGGCCTTTGAGCTTTCTGAAAGATATGAAATTCCCGTCATGCTGCGGCCGACAACGCGCGTATGCCACGCCCGCCAGAACGTGAGCTGCGGCGAGCCTGAGATTCTGAACCGCCCGCCGCATTTTGAAAAAGACCCCGGCCGGTGGATTGCCACACCCCAGTTTATTCCGGAGCTTCACCGGAGTCTCAATGAAAAAATAGAAAAGATCGCCGGCGAAGACGCTTTCCGGCCTCGCTGCTTTAAGGGAGACGGAACGAAAAAAGGTTACTGCATCATTGCTTCCGGTGTCGCTTTCGCCCACGTCCACGATTTGCTGGAAGACATGGGCCTTCTTGGAAAGATCGACCTGTATCAGGTCACACTGCCCCATCCCCTGCATCAAGGCTTTATCGAAGAGATCCGTTCCGGTTATGATCATATTCTGGTTGTCGAGGAAACCTATCCTGTTATCGAAACGCAACTCGTCGACGGCCGTATTACCGGGCGAAGATCCGGGCATATTCCCAACCGCGGGGAACTGACGCCGGATGTGGTCCAAAGCGCGCTGGAAAAATTTCTGAATATCACGCCGGCCGGTGTGACGCCGCCTGACCGGGAAAAAGGAAAAAGGCCGTCGCTTTGCGCCGGATGCCCGCATCGCGCCGCTTACTATGCCATCAAGACAACGTTTCCGAAAGGCATCTTCCCCAGCGACATCGGCTGTTATACGCTGGCCATGAATTTCGGAGCCATCGATACCTGCCATTGCATGGGGGCCTGCATCAGCCAGGGAGAAGGTTTTTATTTCGCCTACGCGGGCGAGAAAGATCCGCCGGCGATTGTCGTGAGCATCGGCGATTCGACGTTTTTCCATGCCGGAATTCCCGGACTCATCAACGCCGTTTTTCACAAGGCCCGTTTCATCCTGGTCATTTTGGACAACGCCACAACCGCCATGACGGGCAACCAGCCCGTGCCGCATATGGGGATCACCGCCGACGGAACGCCGGGCAAGGCTGTGCTGATTCCCGATATTTTGAAGGCCTGCGGCGTTTCTTTTCTCCGGGAGTGCGATCCTTATGACATGGATGCCTTAAGCGCTCATCTGAAAGAAGCGGATCATTATTGCCGCTCGGAAGGAGGCGGCGTGGCGGCCATCATCACAAAACATGCGTGCCTGCTGGATCACGGCGCGAAAGGGAAGCAGCCGGTCTTGGCCATGGCGGTTTCCGATGACTGCTCGGGATGCCGGGAATGCCTGGATGAATTTGAATGTCCGGCACTGATGGCTGATGAGGAAACCGGCCGCGTGGTTATTGATGACACCATCTGCGTCGGCTGCGGCGTTTGCATCAAGGTCTGCCCGATGGGGGCGATAACAGCGCAGGAGAAGTAAAATGACCGAAATGAAACAACAGATTATTGTCAGTGGTGTGGGAGGGCAGGGGGTTGTCTTTGCCACGCGGCTTTTGGCTGAAGCGGCCATGGAAACCGGCTACAGTGTGCTTACTTCGGAAAACCACGGCATGGCCATGCGGGGCGGAACGATCATTTCCCATATTAAAGTGGGACCGTTTCAAAGCCCTCTGATCGGGCGCGGTCAGGCTGATGTCGGACTGTTTCTGAATAAAGAAAATCTCGGCGTCCATTCCGACATGATGAAAGAGGCCGGAAAGATTTTTGTCAACTCGGCATTATCCGGCGCTTACGAACACTGCGACGCGACCGGTTTGGCAAGAAATGCGGGCGCCGTTGTGGTCGCCAATCTGGTGCTGCTGGGCTATGCCGCCCGGACGGGCAGTTTCTTTTGCACCGCCGAACAGATGGAAAATGTCATCAAACGGATCTCTCCGCCCAAACAACTGGAGCTTAATCTGAAGGGTTTCCGGCTGGGGCTGGGGCATGACGGTTCCAATGATCGATAAGGAGATATAAGATGATGAAAAAAAACGTTTGCAGCATTCTGATGATGATTTGCACGGTTGTTGGAACGGTTGTCTATACTTCGGGAGCGGTGCAGGCGGCTTCCGTGAAGCTGACCTACGCCAATTTTCCTCCGGCGTCCACATTCCCCAGCGTCCAGATGGAACGCTGGGCCAAAGAAGTTGAAAAGAGAACCAACGGCGAAGTGAAAATCCAGACGTTCCCCGGCGGAACGCTGCTTTCGGCCAAAAGCATTTTTGACGGCGTCATTTCCAGCACGGCCGACATCGGCAATTTTGCCATGAGCTATCAGCCCGGCCGCTTTCCGGTTTCGGAAGCCGTCGATCTTCCCCTGGGATTTAAAAGCGCCCGGGTGGCCAGCCTGGTTCTGTATGATCTGATTGAAAAGTACAAACCGAAAGAATTCGAAAAAGTAAAAATCCTGACGCTCTTTACCTGCCCGCCGGCGGATCTGATGACCAGCCGCCCCGTGAAGTCGCTCAAAGACCTCAAAGGGATGGAATTGCGTTCGTCCGGCACGGGCGCGCAGATCGTCAAGACCCTGGGCGCCATTCCCGTGGCCATGCCCCAGTCCGAAACGCCGGAAGCCATTCAGAAAGGCGTGGTGAAAGGCATGGTGTCCTCCATGGAAATCCTCAAGGACTTCAACTTTGCCGCCTACTGCCCTTACGCCACCGAGACGAATCTCTTTGTCGTGTCGTTTGCGGTGGTGATGAACAGGGATAAATGGAACGCCCTGTCGCCCGCCGCGAAAAAAGTTCTGGACGATCTGCGGATCGAACAGGCTCTCTGGACGGGCGAATACGTGGATAACCACGTTAAGGAAGCGCTGGCCTGGTCCAAAGAGAAATACAAACATCAGATGCTGACATTGCCGCCGGAAGATCGGACGCAGATTGAAAAACTCCTCCAGCCCATGGTTCAGGATTATGTGAAGCGGGTGACGGCCCAGGGGCTGCAAGGCGAGCAGATTCTCAAAGACGTCAAGGCGCTGAAAGCGAAATACGAAAAGAAATACAAATAGGCTTATGAAATATTTAGATCGGCTTGACGCCATCCTCAATAAGGCTCTTATGATCGCAGGCGGCGCGGCCCTTCTGGCGCTGATGCTTCTGGCGACGGGGAATGTTCTCATGCGTCTTCTCAGCATCCCTTTCAGCGGATCTTATGAAGTCATTTCCTTTCTGGGAGCCATTGTGACGGCGTCGGCGCTCGGTTACACGCAGAGAAACCGCGATCACATCGTGGTCGATATCCTGTCGGACAGGTTTCCTGTAAAAGTCAAAAGAATGGTCGATGCCGTATCCTATCTGATCATCGCGGGGTTCTTTGCCGTGATCGCCCGGCAGACTTTTTTGTGGGGACTCAAAATCCGCGAAGCGGGAGAGCTGTCGGAAACACTGCAAATCGTCTTTTATCCGTTTGTTTTCGGCGTGGCTGTGGGATTTGCCTTTCTGGCGCTGTCCGGGATCGTTGATTTTCTGAAGGTCTTCGCCAACGGGGACAACGGAGAGGAAAAGGTGTCTTATGAATGAGGCGATGATCGGTGTTTACGGGATCGCAATCATGTTTGCCGCCCTGTTTCTGCTTCGGATTCCGGCGGGATTCACCATGGCCATAGTGGGATTTTGCGGCATCGCCTATGTCACCTCCGTTCAGTCGGCCTGCGGCATGATCGGGGCGGAGTTGTGGAATATCTTTTCCAGCTATGGCCTGACGGTGATCCCCATGTTCATCCTGGTGGGGGAATTCATCCACTATGCGGGATACAACGACAGCCTCTACCATGCCACGCACCGGTGGTTCGGCCATTACCGCGGCGGCCTGGCGATTACAACCATCATGGCCTCGGCGGCCTTTTCCGCCATCAGCGGTTCCAACACGGCCACCGCCGCGACGATGAGCACCGTGGCCATTCCGTCCATGAAAAAATACGGCTATCATCCTATGCTCAGCGCGGGCAGCGTTGCGGCCGGGGCGACGTTGGGCGTGCTGATTCCTCCCAGCATTGTGCTGGTGGTCTATGGCCTGTACACCGGCCAGTCCATCGGCAAGCTTTTCTTCGGCAATGTCATTCCCAGCATTATTCTGACCGTGCTCATTGCGGCAACGGTTTTTTTCATCTGCTACCGGAATCCGTCCTGGGGGCCCAAGGGAGAAAAAAGCACCTGGAAGGAGCGGTTTGCGGCTCTGCCGGAGGCGCTCGATATTCTCATTCTGTTCGGCATCATCATGTTTGCCCTTTTCACCGGCGTGGTCACCGCCACGGAAGCCGCCGCGGTGAGCTGCGTTCTGGGGCTGGGAATCTGCCTGGTTCGGCGCAAACTGACATGGGGTGGATTTGTTTTGTCGATCAAAGACACGCTGCGGATTTCCTGCATGGTTTTCATGATCATCGCCGGCGCCGTCATCTTCGGGAAGTTCCTCACACTGACCCGTCTGCCCTTCGAAGCGGCGGGGTGGATCAGCACGCTGGGGCTACCCAACTGGATGCTGTTGTGCCTGATTCTGCTTTGCTACATTATCGGCGGCTGCATCATGGATGCGCTGGCATTCCTGCTGGTTTCCCTGCCCATCTTCTATCCCCTCGTCACACAAATGGGGTATGATCCGATCTGGTTCGGCCAGGTGATCACCATTGTGACGACGATGGGCTCCATCATGCCGCCCATCGGCATCTGCTGCTATGTGGTGGCCGGTATGGCCAAAGACATCCCGCTGGCTACGGTCTTTCGGGGCAGCTTCTACTATGTTCCGTCCTACCTCATTGCCATTGCGCTATTGATGCTCTCTCCCTACTGGACGGTTCTGGTGCTTTCCAATCTCGTCCGGTAGATCTTCGGGATGCACTTTGGGGCTTTGGGGTCAAATCTTTATTCTTGACATTTGCTTCCGAAAGATCAGCCATTTCCTCTGGGAGACTGAGTCGCAATTGCTTTTATTGTCATTTTGGACAAGCGGAGCGCGACTCGGAATCCAGTAATATTAATAATCTCTGGATTCCCGCCTTCGTAACCTAAAGGTCACAAGCGAGGAATGACGACTTGACACAGTCTCCGGCGGAGGACACTATCCACCATCCACGATGCACTATCCTCTTCGATTCATGAACTTTGCCTCTTGCCTATAGCCTCTCGCCCATAGCCTTTTCCCTTCTTCCATTCATCATTCACATCGGGTTTAAAAAGATTGCGGATTGGCATTGATCGCGTTATAGTCGCCTCCATTGAAATTCATAGTTGTGCAGGAGGACGTTCATCAGTTAACCGTGACCAGGCTTTACCCAAGAGGAGGGACACAATGGGTGCATTCAGACCGTACGACGATACGACCATTCCCGGTATTTTCAAAAATCAGGTTGAAAAATCCCGGGACATCATTTTCCTGAAAATCCGCGACGAAAACAAAAAATGGAAAGAGTACTCTTACCGTGATGTCAGCGCTTCGGTTGACGCGTTGGCATCGTACTTTCTAAAAAAAGGAGTCCAGCCGGGGGACAAGATCGCCATTTATGCCCCCAACCGGCCCGAGTGGGTCATGTCGGATCTCGCCGTCCTGGCCATCGGAGCGGCCGATGTCACGATCTATCCGACCAACTCCGGCCCGGAGGCCGAGTATATCCTCAATGATTCCGGATCAAAAATATGCATCTGCGCCGGAAAGTTCCAGGTGGACAACCTGCTTGCGGAAAAAGGGCGTCTGCCTCTGCTGCAGGAAATTCTCGTCTTCGACGATCTCGACTATAAAGACCCGTCGGTTGTGAAATTTTCAAAAGCTCTGGAAATCGGAAGGAGTAACCTCAATGCCGCTGAAATCGACAAGCGCCTGAGGGCGATTGACGTTTCCGAAACGGCAACGCTGATTTACACGTCGGGCACGACGGGCAATCCCAAGGGCGTCATGCTGACCCACGGCAACCTGGTGGCCAACGTCAAACAATTTGTCGAGCACCACCCGTTTCCCGAGCGCGGAACCTGCGTGTCTTTGCTCCCGTTGTCCCACGCGCTGGAGCGCACGGTCGGCTTCAATGCAGTGATGCACGAAGGAGGGGCGATTTCGTATACCAAAGGAGCTGAAACGCTGCTGGAAGACCTCAAAGACATTCGCCCCACCCTGGCGGTTTATGTGCCGCGGGTTCTGGAAAAAATTTACGACGGCGTGATGAGCCAGTTGGCCGGTGCTCCGGAAAATAAGAAAAAATTGTTCAACAAAGCCATGACTGTCGGCAAAAAATCTCTGCCCTACATTCTGGCCAACCGGCCGATCCCCTTTCCGTTGAACCTGGGTTTTCGTCTTTTCGATAAGCTGATTTACTCCAAACTGCGCAAGGCCCTGGGGCTTGACCGCATGATTTCGCTCGGCGTCGGCGGCGCGCCCCTGTCCAACGAAATCAATGCGTTTTTCCAGACGATCGGCGTTGAAATCCATGTGGGTTACGGGCTTACCGAAACCTCGCCGATGACGCATGTGCATACCTTAAAAAATCTCATGCCGATCAAGATCGGCACCTGCGGACCCGCGCTTCCGCGCACGGAATGCAAAATCGCCGCCGACGGCGAGATTCTGGTGCGCGGACCGCAGATTATGAAAGGGTATTACAACAGGCCCGAGGATACGAAGGCGGTTCTCACGGAAGACGGATGGTTTTATACCGGCGACATCGGGACAATCGACCAGGACGGTTACCTGACCATCACGGACCGCAAGAAAGACATCCTGATCACCGCGGGCGGCAAAAATGTTGCGCCCCAGGTCATTGAGGGAGCCTTCATGCTCCACCCGCTCATCGAGCAGATCGCCATCATCGGCGATCAGAGAAAATACATGACGGCCCTCATCGTGCCCGCCTTCTCCGAACTGATGAAGTGGACGCAATCCAGAAACATTGCCGAAACCGATCCGAAGAAGCTCATCGCCCATCCGGAAGTTGTCAAAAAGTTCAACGAGGCGGTGGACGAATTAAACAAGCCGCTGGGACGCGTAGAGCAGGTCAAACGCTTCACCCTCATCGACCGCGCTTTCAGCCAGGAAACCGGCGAACTGACCCCCACGCTTAAGGTCAAGCGCAAGGTCGTTCTGGCCAATTACAAAGACGCCATTGAGGCAATGTATAAAGAATAGAACCAATCCTTCCTTCCGGCAGCATTTTTTAATGCCGCCGGAAGGACAGCTATTCCTCCAACAGCAAAATTCGATGTTCTCTTGAAAAACCGGCAGCCGGTCATTATCTTATTGACAAGAAATCAGGATGATGCCGGCATGCCGCAACATTCCGGCATAAGCATTCTTCGCATGACGGAGGACGGAGGAAAGGAGAAGGCCGACCATGATCACGAAAATGCATAAAACGTACATCGAAAAGTCCTCGGCGTTTTACAAACTCATTGTGCTGTCGGCCTGGGGATTTATGCTGGCGATTTCGTCTTTCTTTTTCCTCTGGATCGGGTACCTTCTGGATCAATGGCTGGACACCTCTCCGAAATTCATGCTCGGTTTGTTTTTCCTGGCCATTGTGGGGTGCTTTATAGAATTATTTGATGAAGTCCGCAGAATTCTGAAGAACGGCTAGACACTCCCTATCGTGCAGTTCATCTGAAAATAAAATATTCCAGAATACTACTTTGGGAGTATTTACATGTCCTCCGGTTTTCGACTATTGTGCAGTAAATTTTAAATACGCCGTATGGAATATGTTTTCAGCACTCAAGCTTTATTTTTGGGAGGGCGCTGCCGGAGTTTAAAGATCAGTTGAAGAAGTAAGAAATCCCGAGAAGAATAAATAATGTTCAGGCTGTTGATGATCAGTTGGGCACACGGAACTTAATTATTTTATAGATCAATCATACTTTTTGCAGTTTCATTGATTTAGCAGGAAATAAAAAGCCATCCTTTTCCCCACCTACTGTCACACCCATATATTTATTGTTCTATTCTGCACCAGCGTGTCATCGGGGCTTTGCGTTGTCCGCAGAGCCTCGTCAAAGAGAATATGTATTTTAATAAACAGGAGGGATTACACAATGGCAGAAAACAAAAGCATGAACGCGACACCGGGGCTGGATTCTTTTTATCGTCAACCGAACAATCTCGTGGACCTCTTTGAAAACAGCGTCGCCCGCCTTGCGGACAGAAACTTGTTTGGCACGAAAAACAAGGCGACAAATCAATATGAATGGGCGACTTACGGCGCTGTGGCCGAGCGTGTAAACAACCTCCGGGGCGCTCTGAATACACTCGGATTAAGCAAAGGTGAGAAGGTCGGCGTCATTGTCGGCAATTCAACGGAATGGTTTATATGCGCAGCCGCCACCCATGGCCTGGGTGCGGTTTTTGTCCCGATGTACGAAAAGGAACTGCAAAAAGTCTGGCAGTACATCATTGAGGATGCCGGCATCAAATATCTTTTTGTCAGCAATTCGAAAATTTTTGATACCATAAAAAGTTTCCAAAAAGATATTCCAACCTTAAAGGACGTCTTTATTCTGTTCGGCGACGGGGAAAATTCTCTTGCGGCGCTGGAAAAAACGGGCCGGGACAATCCTGTTGCTTCCTATAAACCGCAGTGGCCGGAGACCGCGTTTATTATCTATACCTCCGGCACCACCGGCGATCCCAAAGGCGTGCTGCTCCATCACGGCAATATATCCCACTGCGCTTTTACGTCCCGGGAGGATTTTGATGTAACGGAAGAATGGACAGGGATGAACATTCTTCCCTGGGCGCACAGCTTCGGCCTGTCCTGCGATTTGTACTGCTATCTCCTGGGCGGCGGGAGCCTCGGATTTGCCGAGTCCGCAGACAAGCTCATTGTCAATTTCAGCGAAATCAAACCCAACGGCATGTCTGCCGTGCCGCGCGTCTTCAATATCATTTACGACAAAATCCAGCAGGGAGTGGCGGCGGACCCGGTCAAAAAACAGTTCTTCGACGCCGCCTGCGCCGAGGCAATCAAAAACCGGGGTCTTGCGGAAAAAACAAAAGAATTTAACGATTATGATGCGCTGGTTTTTTCCCAGATCCGCAACCTGTTCGGCGGGAACTTAAGAGAAGTGGTCACCGGCGGCGCGTCCATGAAACCGGAGATCGCAATGTTCTTCAGCGATGTCGGCATCACGACTTACGACGGTTACGGTCTTTCGGAAACCTCGCCCGTCATCACGTCGAATTCGCCCCGGCAGGGGAACAAATTCGGCACGGTCGGCAAGCCGGTCCGGGATATGCACGTCGTCATCGATAAATCGCGCGTGGAAAAAGACAGCAAAGACGGCGAGATCGTCGTGTACGGACCGCACGTCATGCAGGGCTACCACAACAAACCGGCGATCACCAAAGAAGCCATGATGCCCGATACCTGGAACGGTTTTCCCGGCGTCCGCACAGGAGACCGCGGCTGGCTGGACGAAGACGGGTTCCTCCATATCACCGGCCGTTTCAAGGATGAATACAAACTGGAAAACGGAAAATATGTGCATCCCGAATCCATCGAAGGCGAAATCAAGATCATTCCGTATGTGGCCAACACCATTATTTACGGTGAAGGCCGTCTGTACAACGTGGCCCTGATTGTGCCGGACTTTGAAGTGCTGAAGGTCGATCCCCAGAGTTCTGCGTGGGCGCAGGGGAAGCCGGAAGAAGTCATCGCCAAAAAAGAGTGTGTTGATTTTCTTTCGCAGAGAATCAGCGAGCATTTGCGAAAATCATTTGGCGGATATGAAATTCCCCAGAAGTTTCTTATCATCGCAGAGGATTTTTCAGTCGAGAACGGCATGCTGACCCAGACGCTGAAAGTGGTTCGCCGCAACATCATGAAGAAGTATGGTGAGCGGCTGCTGGCGCTGTATAAAGAATAGTCCGGCGGTTTGAAATTAAAAAGGGTTCTATCGAGTTTGAGGGTACGGGGGATGTCGCCCCCCCCCGTACCCCTTCTTTACTCCCTTCGCTTGAATTCCGAACAACTGTGCCCGGGCAGCAGATATTGATCGTGCAGCCTGCAGATACCACCATCGCCGCGGGTGCTGCCGTGCGCGGAACTGAGGATATTCATGCCCCTGAACTGCTTTTCCAGGACATCGGGGTTGTTGTTGATGTGATCGCAGTTTCCGCAGCAGCGTGCATCCGGTGTTACTTTTGTGCCGAAAAAGATTGAACGTAACATATTCATGCCTTATGGATGCTCCTATTGCCGCCTGATTTTCAGGAACCAGGCCCCGATGCCGCCGGCCAGAGTGATCAAACCCAGGAATATCATGCCTGTCGTGTATGAACCGGTTGAACTCCGGAAGAACCCGACCAGCGCAGGCCCCGTGAAGCCGCCCAGGTTGCCGATGGAATTGATCAGGGCAAATCCTCCTGCGGCCGCCACACCGCTCAAAAAAGAGCCGGCAAACGCCCAGAAGGGTCCCAGTGCGCCCCAGATTCCTGCGGCTGCTATTACAAGGCCGGCAATGCTTCCCGCAGGAGATGCCGCGTAAACAGAAAGAAGAAACCCCAGCGCTGCCAGCACAAGCGATCCCGACATGAAACGTTTTCGCTCTCCCGTCCGGTCGGATAAAAGGCCGATGATGATCATAAACACCGCTGCAACCAGATAGGGGATGATCGATATTACGCCGACAAGAAGATGGCCAAACCCGGTAGCGCTTTTGAGCATCATCGGCAGCCACATGGCAATGCCGTACATGCCGACAACCAGGGTGAAATAAATCAGGCACAGCGCCCAGACGCGGCCGCTTTTCATGGCCGGCCAGAGTTTCTGTTCCGGCTCGCGGGCTTTTTCTCGATGCTCATCGGCCAGCCTTTGAATGAGCCAGCTTTTTTCGTCCTCCGGCAGCCAGGATGCATTCTGCGGCTTTTCCGGCAGATAAAAACGGCGATTCCCAGAAACACCGCAGGCAATCCTTCCAGCACAAAAAGCCATTGCCAGCCGGAAAGTCCTCCCAGGCCGTTCATTTCGAGCAACACTCCTGAAACCGGCCCGCCGACAACGCCCGCCAGCGCGGTCGCCGTCATAAACAGCGCCACGTTTCTCGCAAGATATTTACGGGGAAACCAGTAGGTGAGGTAGAGAATCATTCCGGGGAAAAAGCCCGCTTCCGCCAGCCCCAGAAGGAAGCGTAAGGCATAAAAACTTTACGGTTCCACTTTCGTCTCCACCTGAAAAACAGTTGATTTAAGCTTTCCCCGATTTTTTTAATTTGCATTTTGAGTATGTTCCGTTTATTCAAAGACGGACGCGGATATGGACATGATTCTCAATCGAAGGAGCATGTATGAAGATTAAGGACAAAGTTGTGGTGGTCACGGGTGCGGCTTCCGGAATCGGCCGCGGATTGTGTTATCGTTTTGCCGCCGAAGGGCCGAAAGGGATTGTCGTTTCCGACTATAACGGCGAAGGTGCGGAAGAGGTGGCCAGGGATATTGGCGGCCTTGCCGTCAAGGCGGATGTCGGGAAAGAAGAGGACATCAATAAACTGGTGGAAATGGCCGCAAAGCAGTATGGTCCGGTTGATCTGTTCTGCTCAAACGCGGGAATACCGGCTGCGGGCGGCGCAGAGGCCCAAAACGAGTTATGGCAGCGATGTTGGGATATTCATGTCATGGCTCATGTGTACGCGGCCCGCGCCGTTTTGCCCTCCATGATCGAGCGCGGCGGCGGATACCTGCTTCAGACAGGTTCGGCCGGAGGGTTGCTCACCACGCTGGGACAGGCGCCATACGCGGTTTCCAAGCACGCCGCCGTCGCCTTTGCCGAATGGCTCTCCATCACGCATGCGCGCCAGGGCATCAAGGTCAGTTGCCTTTGTCCTTTCGGTGTCATCTCCGGTATGCTGCCGGAAGATTCACAGGGCGTCGGAAAACTGATTCTTAAAACGGCCATCACGCCCGAGCAGTGCGCCGACTATGTCGTTGCGGCTCTGGAAAAAGAGGAGTTTTTCATCCTGCCCCATCCGGAAATCCTGGAATACTTCAAGGCCAGAGCCAATCACCATGAGCGATGGTTGCATGCCATGCGCAAGGACCAGGAACGCTACATCGGGTGAAAAAGCAAAGGAGGAAACATGGATGCCGTCCTTCTGCGGACGGACATCCGTGAGTGCATTGGAGGCCGGACGGACCCGGAGCCGATTCCGGCTCAGGTTTATCCGGCATGACAGACAAAAAACAAAAAGGAGGTCAGATATGAAACGAAGTGAAAGGAATGTTTTACGACTCGTCATGGTCATGTTCTGTTTAGCAGCGTCAGGTTTGCTGTTTGCAGCGACGCCGGCGTTCGCCGTAACCGATCAGTCGGCATCCGTAGCGGCGGAAAAAATGGGAATCGTGACGACCGGAATTCCCGCGACGGCGGATCTGGACACGCTGACAACCATCTTTACCCGTCGCAGCGTGCGCAAGTATTCCGATAAACCTGTTTCCGACGCGACGGTAAAGCTGCTGCTTCAGGCCGGCATGTCGGCGCCTTCTGCAAAAAACGCCCAGTCCTGGGAGTTTATCGTCATCCGCGATAAGAAAACGCTTGCCCAGATTCCAAGCTTTCATCCGTTCGGCAAGCACATTCCCGACTGTCAGGTGGCGATTGTGGTGTGCGGCAACACCAAGCTGGAAGCGACAAAGGGGCACTGGATTCCCGACGGGTCCAACGCCAGCATGAGTATCCTCCTGGCGGCGCATTCACTGGGGCTGGGGGCGGTCTGGACGACCTTCTATCCCTACGAAGACAGGACCGCAGGCATTCGCAACCTTTTAAATCTGCCGGATCATATCATGCCGCTGAATATTATTCCCCTGGGGTATCCCGTCGATAAACGCGCTTATCAGGACCGTTTCAATCCCGCCAAAGTCCATTATGAAAAGTGGTAGTGACTGAGTCTCATGCCCCTTTCCATCGCTCATGATGGAAAGGGGCATGCTTTCCGTGTGATCCTTCTCACAAAAAGCCCCCTGATTTTTAAAAGTCCCCCATTTGACCTGAAAAAAAATATATGATAGGTAAGAGTCCAGTTAGAGCAGGATAATCAAAGCAGCAAATCATTCTTTTTCCGAATATCAAAGCTGACATTCCTGGTCAATTAAGGAAGGTGTGAAATAATATGCGTCCGGAAGTTCGTATCAGTGAAGTTGCTTCCAGAGTGAAGGGAACATTCCTGCATCAGGGAAGCGGAGAATTTGTGAGGTGGATTGTCGCATCCAGTTTGATGAGCGATATTCTGACGACAGACGAAGAGGATATACTCCTTTTGAGCAATCTCAATACCGCCCAGGTTGTGCGCACAGCGGATATGATCGGCGCCAGCGCCATTATGATCGCCTGCGGAAAACCGGTTCCGCAGGATACGCTCGATCTGGCAAGAGAACTGGATATATGTCTCATCTGCACCGACTACCCGGTCTTTGAAACGTGCGTTTCTCTTGCGCCGCTATTTAATACAGAAAAGAAGTAATTTGATATGTTGAAGTTCCACGGGGAAGAAACCCCCAGCACCGTTCAGGAAGTTATTCTTCGCCTCAAGGTGAAGGATGCTACAAAAAAACAGATTTTTACGGCCAAAAAGACCGATTCGCTTCGCTGCATTCAGCATATGATGCGGCTGAACGCTATCTCTGCGGTTCCCATCCTTGAAAACGACCAGTTAGTCGGCATGATCAGTCTCAATGATATTATTACCGCCCTCGATAAGTCCTACATCGATGATCCGGCGGAAAAGCATATGGCAAAAACCCTGATCATTCTTGAAGATGATATGCCGCTTTCCTATGCGATTCCATTTTTTGACAAATATTCCTATCACCGCTTTCCGGTGGTCGATAAGAACAAGCGCCTTTCCGGCATGCTCTCCAGCCGTGATATTTTGCTGGCGCTTTTGCGCGAGCTCAATCAGGAAATTCTGGAACTGGAAAAAATGATTAACACCGAGCCCGCCGACCAGACCAACTGGATCAAGCGCGAATTTATCGTCAAAAAATTCGATTTTGAAAACGCCGGCCGGGCGTCGTTCGAATTGAAAAAAGTCCTTCAGGGCATCAACACGTCCCGGCAAATCATCCGGAAAGCCGCTGTTGCAGCCTATGAACTGGAAATCAATATTGCCATCCATTCCGACGGCGGCATGATCACGTTTGAAATTGACGACAAAAAGATTGTCATTACCGCCCGCGACAAAGGTCCGGGAATTGAAGATATCAATCTGGCCCTCCAGCCGGGATTTTCGACGGCCAGCGACTGGATTCGCTCGATGGGATTCGGCGCGGGCATGGGACTGGCCAACACCAAAAAAGTTTCGGATGATTTTCTGATCGAGTCCAATTCAAAAACCGGTTCTTTTATTCAGTCCACCATCTTCATTCAGCCGGGCGAAGACCTGAAAGCCGCTGCCGGATAAACAGAGAGACGGGGTTTTATTCTATCCCCTCCCGTTATTCCCGCTTGTGACCGTCAGGTTGCGAAGGCGGGAATCCAGCCGGATGTTTTGGCATTGTGAATGCCTGTCATTGCGAGGCGGCTCTCAGGAGCCGTGGCAATCCTAAATAGGCTATCATCAGTTTTATTTTTCTAAGAGGTGGCCGTTGCACCGAGGCATGCCTTTGCCAGAATGCCCTCAACTGTGGCCCTGATTCCATTCCAGCCCAAGCCCTGCCTTTGTTGGCCGCGTCCTCAGCGTATTTGTAGGGAACGGTCGCGACCGTTCCCTGCGCGCTCCTCTTTGCAGTCGCTGCATCATCTTGACCTGAAATGGAATGTGGCTCATGGAGCGCAGGCCTTAAACTCGCCCTTCGGATGAAACAGTTTGGCCGTCTGATGCTTCATTTCGCCTCGCGCCACAACGTCTCGGGCATCATTCGCCAAAGTCGCACCCCGGTGCAACTGCGGATTTTTCGAGATACTTAATTACTTGAAGGAGTTCACTATGGTGCTCACGGGATATTTGTCCGAAGGGATGAACCCAGCCTTAACTAATATAACCGTCCCAGATAATTTTTTGTCTTTGTATCCTGGTGCTGAGTCCTAATCATGGCATGCAGATTGCAAAAGTATCCAGCACTTGTGTATTTGATGAGCCAATTTCGCTAAGGAGGTAGCTCTTGAAAATCCAACCAGCCAGTGTCTGCACTGCTTATTCGTATCTGAATATCGCCTCGCGCCAGAAGCAAGTCCCTGCCAATGGCTCGGCAATATTTTCCTCTTCATCGGCAAGTATTTCTAACACGACTACCATCTCCCAGGCTGCGAAAGACCTTACCGCCGGCCAGGCCAAGGCATCTGCGCCGACAGGAAACAGCACAACAGCCATTTTCGACACCGATCAAGGTACCAAATATTTGGATATAGACGCCTATTTTTCAAACGGCGCTGCATCTTCGATCAAAACACTTCCACCGTTATTACTTCCTACCCAAAAGAATGTTGACGCTCTGGCAAGCCATATTTCGGCGACCTTCCCGAAATTCCTGGCCGAAAACAACATTCCAGATGCGCCTGCCAGCATCACCTACGACAACGAAGGAAAGATGCAGCTACCAACAGACTACCCCTACGCTTCGGAACTCAAACAGGCGCTGGAAAACAGCCCAATGATGGATCGAGAACTTCGCACAGTCAACGCACTTGCTTCTCACGTAGCCGGGATAAAAAAGGTCGCTCCGTTCCTGAAGCAATACGCCGCTGTTGCAAACCAGGCGGAAGCCGAAGCAATTGCAGCAAAATACGGTTACCTATTCTCCAGCAATCGTCACTCCGACGCTATTGCCCTGCAATTTTCTGCGAATGGCAGTCTGAGTTTAACCGCTGATGGCAAACCCCTATCCTAGCTGACGAACAATTCTGTAAAGGCTAACAAGAAGCTCACCCGGAGCAGCGAATCGGCGCTCGGCTTGAGCGCCTTGTGTTTAAAAATAAATAGAACCGTCTCTAATAATTTCGACTTAATGCATTTGTCGAGTAATCTAATTATCGGTAGCTGCATACTTTTCCCATTTGAAGGCAGATTCTTTGTCATCACCAGATCGATAAATATTCATTAATCCCGTCAAAGACCTGTCATTACAATCGTCATTGTAGTCGTTCCCAATCTTTCTAAGAAGAAAAGTGACATCAGGGTATGATGCAAAGCGAACAGGAATATTATGAGGAGGGCTAAGAGAATCAGGGGAGAATCCTGCGGGCATTGCAGTCCATTCACCTTTTGACGTATTGATAGCCATCCACTTTGAATCAATTTTAGCCAATACAAATTGGTGGCCGTTAATCGTAGTTTTGCGATCCGATTGTTCAAGAGCTTGATTATAGTTATCTGCCTTACTTGAAATTACATAGCGAAGGTCTTCTGGCTTATCGATCAAATCAAGCGCTTTTACAACTGCGATGAATGACCTGGCAAAATGGGAGCACCCAAAAGCGGCCTTCGTTTTGATAATCTCATCAGCAGATGGAGCAAAAAATACATCAGCAGGATTTTTCTGCATGTACTTTAAGTGCCAGGACTTTAATGTCTTTTTCTGTTCTGGTGAGAGCTTATATGTCATTAAAAAACCCAGTTTTATTTTATCCAATTTGTCATAAATAATATAATTGCCGGGTTCAATTTCATTGGTGTGAATACCTATTACGGGATCAATTAAAATTTCGGAAACTTTAAGAAGTAATGAAAATGTGTCTTTCTTCGGATGTGAATCAAGGACGGGTTTCACTGTATTTATTGCATAATCTCTTATGTGTGGTGTTACATTGATCAGGGATACATCGTCATTAGAAAATACCGGCGCTGAATAAAAAATAAAAAGAAACACCAGTATTGATAAAGTAAAATATTGTTTTGATTTATAAAGCACAATAATTACCTCATTCAAAAACTGTTAACAGTCGTTTTGACGCATTGTATTTTCTTCACTCAGCGAGTCTGTAGAAAAACTCCAAAATATAATTTCCGTTTATACCAACTGAACTGTATTAAATACAACCGTCCCCAATAATTTCTTACCTTGCATTATCAGGAATGTTTCAAAAATATATCCGTTGCCCCCGATTATTTCCCCAATGTCAGTCGCGCTTTGGCGGAAAATTGAGGGCGCCTGTCTGGTAATAGAACTTCCACTCGCCCGTTGACAGCTTTGTATATATCTTGCAAACACGGCCTTTCCAATGAGACGCCTCCCCGGTGGCTTTATGCCGCCAAAGGGTATCGATATCAACCACCGCGAATGCCGCATCTTGTTCGTTGGAGATCTCGATTTTCACGGTGTTGCGGCGATTATGGATCAGGTCATGCGTATCAAAGAGACCCTGCCAATCCTTTCGCCATCGCGCCCTGTCAAATCGGCCCATGACAAAAATCCAGTCAACCGGATCATGGGCATCGGCAGTTGGCGGGAATGGCCAAGCCATATCCGGATGGATCATGGACAAGAAAAGGTCCGGATTCTTGGTATCCCAACCCCTGGTTTCAAGATCAACCATCTCCTGAATTTTTTCTTTAATCAAGGTACTCATATATTCCTTTTCTGATGTTGATTAACATACACATCACTGGCACGGCGCTTGCGCCGCGTCCGTCTGGATGCTGTTGTTATGTGGTGATCTTGCATTTCATCAGCAAGCAACCGTTTTCATGCTTGATAAATTCATTTTCTCGCAGCTCAACGTGCTGTACAATTTCAAACCCAGTATGTTCATAAAGTGGTATTGCTAAGGTGTTATCTGCAAAGACCATTAAACTTAGAGTATGGTATCCTTTCCCAATGGCATATTCTTTGGTTAGCGAAATCAGTTTTTCACCAATGCCATACCTCCGATGACTTTCGGTTACACATAACGCATCTAGGAACCAAGAATTATTAACACGAGATGAATAGTAATCTTGAAGCTGTTTGATTCTATCCTCCGGAAAATAGCTTCGCATTTCATCAGTTATTGTATGATACGAAGATGGGTATGAAAGCGCCATCCCGACTACGGTATTCCCATCTAAAGCAACGATTGCGCTTTTGTATGAGTGGGGGTAATAGTCCTTTTCCAGATTGTAACCCACAATCTGAACCGGTGTCATTCCAGGGACCAAACCATGAAAGAGGTATTGTACAACACCGCCTGAAGCGATGTTTATCAGTTCCGCCAGTTTTGCACAGTCTTCTCTTTCTGATGGTCTATATGTGATCTTCATATTTGCCTCCTACCACATAACGAGCCTGTAGAAAAACCCATTTTAGCTAAGTTTGCGTTTCCGGAAGGCCCGGTTTTTTTCTTGGTGTAAATTTTGCCACTTCGCTTGTTGTTTTTGGTTAAATCATTTGTGATTTTTATTCAATATGTCTTTTTAAATGGCTTCGTTTCCGGATTTATCCGGCTTTTGCGTCGCACACCGCCTGTCAGGCAAAATATGGGGTCAAAACTTTATTCTTGACATTTCATCACAGTGTTCGATTTCACATCTAAACAATCCGCAGTTGCAGCGGGGTGTGACTGCGTGAATCATGGCCGAGACGTTGTGGCGCTTGGCGAAATGGAGTATGAGACGGCCAAACTGTTTGAGTCCGGAGGGCGAGTTTTTGGCTGTCGCGCAATGAGCCTTAGCGCCACAGTCGAGGACATTGAGCGACGGCATGCCCCGGTGCAACTGCCACCTCCTAGAAAAATAACGTAAATGGTATCCATGTCAAAGATTGCCACGGCTCCTGAGAGTCGCCTCGCAATGACAGACATTCGGCAAGATTACCACGACGCCTGATAGGCGTCTCGTAATGACAAAAGCGGATTGCTGCATGGTTTGTCAGTGGGAATGACCAAATAGTAGATTTTGCGTAGTTATGTAAAGGTCTCTGTGGAGAAGAATGATTGCCGGCCTCACGCTAGCTTCCGCAGTTCTCTCTTCAGGATCTTTCCGACGGCGCTTTTGGGCATGGCGTCGATGACCCGGATGATGGTCGGCCTTTTGTAGGCGGGCAACTGGTCGCGGCAATAAGCCATCAGGTCTTCGTCGGTTGCCGCGTCTTTTTCTTTGAGCACGATAAATGCTTTCACCGTCTCGCCGTAAACCGGGTCGGGAATGCCGATGACCGAAGCCTCCAGCACGGCGGGATACTGGTAAAGGATATTTTCGATCTCTTTGGGGGAAATGTTTTCTCCGCCGCGGATGATCAGATCCTTTTTGCGGTCGGTGATGAAAAAATATCCGTCTTCATCGACGTGGCCGATATCGCCGGTGTGCAGCCAGCCGTTGCGGATGGCTTGCGCCGTTTCGGCCGGTTTGTTCCAGTATCCTTTCATGACGCCGGGGCCTTTGATGACGATTTCCCCCGTTTGACCCGGCGGCAGCTCCCGGTCGTTTTCGTCGAAAATTTTCATGGTGTTGAATTTCTGGTAGCACAGGCCGATTGACCCATACTTGGGCGGGCGGTGGCCTGCGACATTTCCGGTGTTGACGGTGGTTGCCTCGCTTAAACCGTATCCTTCCCAGATGTCGATGCCGTATTTTTCCTTCCACTGCCGGGCCATGTTAAGCGGCATCGGCGCTGACCCGCAGATGCAGGTTTTAAGCGATTGCAGAGAATATTTTGAAGATTCGGGATGGTTGAGCAGTTGAATATACATGGTCGGCACGCCGCGGAATTCCGTGACCTGATGCCGGTCAATTGCGGACATGGCCTCCTCCGGGTCCCAGCGGCCGAGCATGACCAGTTTTCCGCCTGTCAGATATTCGAGCGCAACGGCAAAGACACCGTAGCCGTGAAAGAGGGGAAGGGTGATCAATGAAATACGCTGCCGGCTGACGCCGTACACTTCACCTTCCCGGTCAGGGCTTTTCTTCCCGCCGCCGTCGGGCTCGCGGACGATTCCCCGTGCGGTAACGCCCCACGAATCCAGCAGAACCTGATCGTAATAGCCAGTCACATGGGAATACCAGTTGTAGTGGGTAAGCATCACGCCTTTGGGATTGCCGGTGGTGCCGGCGGTGTAGATCATCACGGCCGTGTCGTCATTGTCCGTTTCTTCGAGGATCATCTTGTCCGGGGCGTTCTGAATGATGGCGTCAAAAGACAGGGCATCCTGGGAAATCTCCTCTCCGGTGAAGATGAGATGCCGAAGCGACGGCGCGTGGCGGCGGCTCTCCCGGATGTTTTCCGCATACTGAGCGTTGCTGATCAAAGCGCAAAGCCCGGCGTCCTGATAGATATAGGACAGATCAATCGGACGCA
This sequence comes from Smithellaceae bacterium, assembly GCA_963682105.1. GTDB lineage: Bacteria > Desulfobacterota > Syntrophia > Syntrophales > Smithellaceae > UBA8904. The sequence continues at coordinate 1,478,723 of OY821638.1, read as the reverse complement.
GAGAGGGATTGATGGGAACGAGGATGGCGCCCGCTTTGAAAACGCCGAAAAAGGATTCGATGAGTTCCGGACAGTTTAAAAGCTGCACGCCCACCCGGTCGCCTTTCTGGACGCCCAGCGCCTTCAGGGCGTTGCCGAGTTTGTCGGCTGCGCGGTTCATCTCCGCATTGGTGTGCCAGCGATCGGCAAAATGCAGAAATTCATATTCCCCGAATCTTTGAATATTGTCATCCGCCAGACGTCCGATGTTCATGGTCTCAACTCCTGTGGGTTATATGTCCATCCGGATCTTTCCGGATTTGACGCCAAAGGGGGATGCTTCTGTTCAGGCTCAGCCTGTTGCTTCTTTTTGTGATCGGGGCTTCCCTTTCTGGATTCCGGAGAGTTCCCGGCGCAGGTTGGCCAGCTCTTCTTCCAGCATGAGGTTTCGCTGGCGCAGACGGTTGGCGTCCGCCAGATAACGGTCTTTGATGTCATCATAGTAAGTGCAGCGGTTGCGGCCGTCTTCTTTGCTGACGTACAAGGCTTTGTCGGCGCGGTCGATGGCGTCCATCACGGCGTTCATGGTGACTTCAAATTCGGCAATGCCCGAAGAAACGGTGACCGGATGGTCGATGCCCTCGTCGGCAAAAGATGTCTTTTCAATATTCCTGCGCAGAGCTTCCATCGTATCGAGCACGTCCTGTTTTTCATAACCGTAAAACACCGCGCAGAATTCCTCGCCGCCGTAACGGTAGGCATAAGGCACGCCTTCGCGGATCAGCGCCGCGATTTTTTTCAAAACTTTATCACCGACCGGATGGCCATATGTGTCGTTGAGCGTCTTGAATTTATCGATGTCGAGCATGGCGACAAAAAGTTTTTTCTGACCGGTTTTAAACTGTTTGAACAGACGCCCCATCTGCTCGTTGAGCTTGCGCTTGTTGTAGAGTTGCGTGAGGTCGTCGGTGTAGACCTTGCCGGCCAGAAGCCGGTTTTGATGCGTCTCGATAATCCGGGCGGCAACCGGCGTGATGAAGTCGACTTTTTTAATCCAGATCTCCCGGTCGAAATCTTTCGGCCTTGCCGCGCGGATACGGCAGTGGCCGATCTGACGGCCTTCCACGGAAAGCGGCGTCTCATAGATGGTTTCCTGCACCTCCTGAAGGCTCGGCGTATCCACGGCCTGCGGTAAATCGGGATGCTCATCCGGCTGTTTGTTATAGACGAATGTTTTCCCGTCGGTATTGAGATTGGTGGTCAGCAGTTTGTCGTCGTCGAAGAGAAATACCTCAATGTTGCTGGCGTCGAGGAAGGTGATGATTTTGCTGACGGCCTTCTCAAAGGGATCAAGCTGAATGTCCACCAGCCACCGGATATGCCTGATGCTCTCTTCAAATAGTTCAATGTCCTGCACGTGGGCGATCTGGGATTCCGTCATTTCCCTTTGAACAAACCGGAGACGGTTTATTTCGATCAGGCCGCGCTCGGCGATCCTGGCGGCATGGTTGTATTTTTCAAGAAGGATGGCGATTTGTTTATAGGCCTGCTGGTACCGATCTCGGTTTTTGAATACGCCGCCCAGTTTACCGGGCTCCAGGACCTCGATGACTTCGGCGCCGATCTTGTCGCGGATCATGTTCAGATATTTGCGCGGAATGGCGCGTTGACATTCCAGAGAGACGTCGTCCTCGATCTGTTTCAACTGTCTTTCAAATTTATCTATTGCATCCGACTCAAGTCCGGCAGACTGTGATCTCTTTTCAATATCCTCAAGGATATCCTGGACTATTGTACGGGCGTTATCCAATGTTCTTTTCATATTCCGATTCTTCGAACCAGCAGTTAATCGAATTGGCGGTGCTTCATGCTCCGTACTTTTCCAAAATGCATGTCACCTTTAGCAAGATATTGTTGGATTGTAAAGGGCGGAGAGAGGCGGACATCCGTCAATATGTTTTACAAACGCAAGAAAAACAACAGGGGCGGCTTCAGGATATGATTGACTTGCAGGTCTTATACGATATACTCCGGTTGGTAAAAAGATCCTGCCGGATTTTTAGATCATTAACAAAAGGAGGGAAAGGTCATGGCTTCAAAGTTGATGGAATATTTCAACAAGCAGCCCCGTCTGGGTGTGTTGAGCACGAGCAACAAGGCGGGGGAAGTCAATGCAGCTTATTTTGGGTCGCCTTATATGATTGACGAATCGACAATTGTGGTGGCTTTAGGCAGAAATAAGACACTGGAGTATCTCCGTGAAAATCCCAATGCCTGCTACATGATCATGGAGCCCGGTAAAAGCATTTTTGACTGGAAAGGTCTCCGGATTTATCTGAAGATGACCGCCGTTGAGACGTCGGGCGAGAATCTGGAAAAAATGAAAAAGCAGATCACTGAAAAAGCGGGAGAAGGCGCCGGCAAAATGATTTATGCGGCGGTGACATTTACCGTAACCGGTATACGGTCACTTGTCGATTTTGGACAGGAATGGGAAAAATCGATTTAAGAACCTGCCCTGCGACGCAGAGTGGAAGAAGAAAATTTGAAGGGTTGGAAAAAGTATGACTGATCTTTACGAACAATTGCGCGACCGACTTGAAGAAATGGCGACCGGTTATCCGGCCACGGCAAGCGGGGTCGAACTTAAAATTCTTCGGCAGTTATTCAGCGAAGAAGATGCGACGCTGTTTTTGAAAATGGAGGCAAAACCCGAAGCGGTTCAGGATGTGGCATTGCGGCTGGGCGCCGATAAAGCGGAAATGGCAGCCAGGCTTGAATCGATGGCCCGTCGGGGACTTATCTTCCGGGAGCGCCGGGATGATGCCATCCTCTATCGACCGGTGCCGTTCGTTGTCGGTATTTATGAATATCAGCTCAATTCTTTGAATCTCCCGCTTCTGAAAGATATTTCCAAATATTACATGAGCGGCCTGGGGGCTACGTTCCACGGCCGGAAAACACCTCACCTGCGGTCCATTCCCATCAATACGGATATTGTCGCCGACCGGCCGGTGTTCCCATATGACGACGCGGCCGCCATCATTCAAGGAAAATCACGCATCGCCGTCGCGGAATGCTTTTGCCGCAAGGCCGTGCAACTTTACGGCAAGACCTGCTCGCACCCGCTGGAGACGTGTTTGCAGTTTGATGCCTTTGCCGATTACTATGTGGAAAACAAAATGGCGCGCTACATCAAGACGGACGAAGCGCTGGCCATTCTCAAACAAAGCGAGGCGGAAGGTCTGGTTATCCACATTCTCAATTCCCAACAGGTGGAGGCGATGTGCTGCTGCTGTTCCTGCTGCTGCGGCATGCTGATTTCGCTCAAACTCTTTCCGGCGCCGGCGCTGGCATCCAAAAGTAATTATGTCTGCCGGTTTGATGAATCGCTGTGCACGCACTGCGGCGTCTGTGTTAAACGCTGCACCGTCGGTGCTTTCAAAATGAAAGATGAGAAAGTCGTCTTTCATGCCGGCAGGTGCATCGGCTGCGGTCTGTGCGTGCCGACCTGTTCCGCTGATGCGGTGAAGCTTGAGAAAAAACCGGGAAACCATTTGTATCAGCCGCCGCCCACCGTCTTTGATGCGTTTGATCTGATGAGCCGCGAGAAAATTTCCTGATGCTCGTTGTTACAAAATGAACGGGAGGCATCCGGATGACCCGTAACCGGGCCATCCGGATGTGTTGAACTCCGGCATTATCTTGATGAAACAATCCGCCGGATGGAGGTGGAGAATTTATTCGCCGAAATATTGCCCCTGCATTTTGATGGTGACGCCGTCGCTGTGGGTGAGACGCACGGCCAGGCCTTCGATCTTGGGCAGTTCGTAGCCGAAGAAATAAGTGCAGGTGAAAACTTTTCCCTGATAGAAGTTGATCTCGCCTTCCTCCAGTTTGGCGGCCAGTGCCTTTTTCGCTGCGGTGGCCTGGATGAGCCACTGCCAGGCGATGGCGATGATGCTGAAGAATTCCAGATAAAGTGTGGCGTCCGCCATGAACAGTTCCACGTCGCCTTTCATTGCAATGCCCATCAGATAACCGGTGACTTTTTCCAGCTTGCCAAGCGCCGCTTCCAGATCGGCTGCAAAGGGTTTCAGCTCCGCATCAGCGGATGCCGCCTGGATGGCTTTGCGGACTTCGGCAAAATACAGACCGGCGGCTTTGCCTTTCTTCATGGTCATCTTCCGGCCCAGCAGGTCCATGCCCTGAACGCCCGTTGTGCCTTCATGCAGCGTGTGAATCCGGACGTCGCGATAGAGCTGCTCGACGGGGAATTCATCGCAGAAGCCGTAACCGCCAAGAATCTGGATGGCGGTGCTGCACGACAGGATGCCCATCTCCGCAGGGTAGGATTTCGCGATCGGCGTCAGCAGTTCCAGAAGCAGGTTGTAATTTTCGTGCTCTTCGCCTTCGGTGACATGTTCCAGATCTTCATAAATGCCGCACTGCATCAGGAGAGACAATGATCCTTCCACAACGGCTTTCTGGAAGAGCAGCATTCTTTTGACATCGGCATGTTCGATAATGGGAACTTGGGGCGCCAGCGGATCTTTCGAGTTGATCTTTCTGCCCTGCGGACGCTCTTTGGCGTATTCCAGCGATGCATAATAAGCGGCGGATGCGATACAGGCCGCGCTCAAACCGACGTCGATACGCGCGCCGTTCATCATCTGGAACATGTAGCCCAGGCCCTTGTTCGCTTCGCCCACCAGCCAGCCGCGGCAGTCGTCGTTTTCGCCGAAGGCCAGTTGGGTGATGGGAGCTCCGCGGTAACCGAGTTTGTGATAAATGCCCGCGCAGTTGAGGTCGTTGGCTTCCAGCGTGCCGTCATCTTTAATGCGTTTTTTCGGAATGATGAACAAAGAAATGCCCTTGACGCCCGCCGGAGCGCCTTTAATGCGGCCGATGGCCAGGTGGATGACGTTGTCGACGCCGTCATGCTCGCCGGCGGAGATGAAAATCTTCTGGCCTTTCATTTTGTAGTAGCCCTGATCGGTGGGGGTGCCGGTCAGCGTGATGTCCGACAGAGAACTGCCCGCCTGCGGCTCCGTCAGCGCCATGGTGCCCTGCCATTCGCCCGCCATCATCTTGGGCAGATACTTGTTGCGGGTTTCTTCGTCGCAGTAAGAACCGATCAGCCCCGCGGCGCCCGATGTGAGCCCCGGATAAACGCAGCCTGAATAATTGGCCGCCGCCCAGATGGCCGTCGGGATCAGCATGCCGATGGTCATCGGAAGCTGCTGTCCACCCCAGTCATAGGGGAAGGACGGGCCGATCCAGCCGCCCGCGCCGCATTCCTTCATGATCGTACGGACCTGGGGATGCACCTTGACTTCGCCGTTGACATACTCCGGCTGCTGGCGGTCCATCTCCGTAAAAATGGGTTTGAAAAGATCTTTCCCCATTTTCATGGCCGTTTCCATGACCATGTCGAACACTTCCCGGCTGTGGTCCGCAAAGTGGGGATATTTGAGCAACTGTTCCACATCAAACATTTCGTAAAGCAAGAACTTCAAATTTCGGTCGCTGATAAATTTTTCTGCCATTTTTTTACCTCTTTCTGAATTGTTGTTTGTTTCTAATCACATCTTTATGTCTTTGCGGTTTGGGTTGCCGCCTGTTGGAATATGAATGGTCTATGTTTTGATATGGATGACTGGTCATGTGTTCCATTGATCCGCCGGGAGGACGATTGATTATCATCCGTGACACGTTTCCCGGATTTGTTGAGCTGCATTCCTCCTGAACATCAGCCGCCTGAAATTAAGTCTCAAATCATCTGACGAATTTTACAAGAAACATGCCACGGGAGGGATTTGCGCGATTAACATCATCTTGTGAGACGCAATAGTTGCAGCCTGACGATATTTCGAAAATATTCTTCATGCAAACGTCCCCCGGATAAAGAGGAACATTCCGCCGGAAGTTACGCAGTAAACTAAAAATATTGATCTTTATAAACGGCCTGTGAATCCGGTGATTCAACAGGCCGCCTGCTTCTGCAAACACCGGCTTCATACGGCTGCCGGTCTTATCTCCAAAAGGCGCACTGATATTTGCGCATTCCGGATCGGACTTGTGTCCTATAAAAAGACAGGACGGATACCGGCTGTCTCTTTATGAGACACATCATGCCGTTAAACCGGGCTGTCATTTTGTATTTCTTTGGGTTATCGCTAAATGATTCACATTCGTTCTTCCGCCGGAGTTCGAAAGAAAGATTGCTGTCGCCCGCCTTCACCAATAAAACATACGTATGTTTTATTGGTGAGTTTATATAGGGTACCAATAAAACAAGCGTTTTTGTTTAACGTGTTAATTAACTTGACAAATAATCAATATAATTTATAATCGTAAAAGATGGAGGCAGAGAGAAAAGGAAATTATCGACTTCTGCAAACAGAAACTTACGGCGTACAGGGTGTCCAAGATTGTCGAGTTCCGCAAAGAGGTCCCGAAGCCGGCGGTCGGCAAGATTCTGCGTGATGGAGAAATAGCCAGGAAAAAACAAGTAGCCCCACCCGATGATGTCCGCCGGTCCATTCACCTGATCAGGTAAAAGATCTACCGGCGGACATCATCGTCAATCCGAAATAAACGGCCTTTCTTTTTTATGACAGTCTCTGTGCGTAGGATGTCGTATCATCAAAAAAGGGGGCGATGACCGCCCCCTGCTTTCCTGTTTTCAGTTGATTTTTTCTATTTCCAGGTTTTTTCCGCCGCGGCGATTTTGCCGGCGATGCGTCCGAAGGCGACGCAGTCGGCAATGGCGTTGCCGCTTGCGGGATAACGGCCGCCGAAGAGGCCGATGGCGTCGCGTCCTGCGGCGTACAGTCTGGGAATCACCTCGTTGTAAGTGTTGAGCACCTGAGCTTTGGGATTGATGCTCAGTCCGCCCTGGTGGGCGACCATGCCGATTTTAACGTTAAAGGCGTAATAGGGAGCCGTCCTGACCGGCGCCAGCCCTTTCTTTCGGTTGTATTCGGGATCTTTTTTAGCCTCGGCATTCTGATTGTAATCCGCCATTGTCTTTTCCAGTATGGCCGGGTCTATTTTTATTTGCCGGGCCAGTTCGGCAACCGCATCGGCTTTCCAGATGTCGCCTCTCTGGACATGTTCATCGAGATTCTTCGGATTAAGACCGACGGCGATGGTCGTATCCAGGGATACGCCCCAGGGCACCAGTGCAAATGCTTTTTTCACGGCTTCCGCATCGAAGATGCAATAGCAGGCCGTGATGTCCTTCTTGAACATGACTTCGCTGGTGAGGACATAACCCGATCCTTCGTCAACGAATCGCTTGCCTTCCGGCGATACATAAATCAGCGGGAGTCCCCAGAGAGTGCCGTAAACCATGCCGGCCATTTTTTGTCCGGGGATGACAATGGAGGGAAGATATAAACCGGAGTTAAGGCCCTTCATCGCGCCGCCGCAATACATGCCGATTTTGTAACCGTCGCCTGTTGCATTCGTGTCGCCGGCCGGGATCGTCAGCGCGCAGAAGGGTGAGTAGTCTTTGAGCCAGGGCATTTCGGCGGGGATGGGTGATGTGCCGCCGCTGCATAAAATGACCGCTTTTTTGGCCTTTACATTGATTTCTTTGCCCTTCCTTAAAACCTTGACGCCGACGACTTCGCAACTGGCGGCGCTGTCCGTCGTTCGTGTAATGGGTCTGGTCACTGAGGCGCCGAGCACGACTTTGATGTTCTTTTGCGCTTTCACGCCGTTTTCCAGCGCTTTAAACAGTCCTCCGCCTCCGCCGTCGGCGCGATGTCCTCTTTTGACCGGCGGCGTGATGGCCGCATAGTCCGGCAATGCTTCCAGGCCCGTCATGTAAAGGTGTTGCTTTGAAAATTTAGCGCCCATGCTTTCCAACCAGTCGATGTTTTCGGCCGACATGTCGGCTACGGCTTTGACCAGTTCCTGGGTTGCGCGTCCCTGGCCCGCGGCCATGACGAATTTAACCATCCCTTCGGCGCTGTCCTGAACGCCTGCTTCTTGCTGGATTTTCGTGTTGGCGCCGTAGATGATTCCGCCGGACAGGCGCGTTGCCCCCCCAGGCATTGGCGCTTTGTTGATAAGCAACACGGAGGCGCCGGCTTTGGCCGCCTCGATGGCGGCTGAAGCGCCCGCTCCGCCGTATCCGGCGATAACAACATCGGCTTCCATGTCCCATTTTTTGGGAACCGGCGCCGCCTGCGCATTTTGTAAACCGATATCGGCAACAGCCAGAGCGCCGACACCTGCGGCCGCCCCTTTGAGAAATCCTCTGCGGGATAGGGATTTTTTTTCTTTTTCCATTACTGTAGAATCCTCCTAATATTAAATTAAATCCCGAGGTCGTATGGACGACAGGGGATAACTTTGCGAGTATTTATGAAGAAAGGAGGTGAAATACAATGCTAATAAATATTAACGAAATATTAAGATTTTATTAATTACCGGGAAGAGAAGACAGATAGGCATTAAGATTTTGTTTTTTGGTCAGGCCGAGTTTTTTCCGGATATGATGGCGGTAAACATTGACCGCACTTTCGGAGATGTTGATAATTTCTGTTATTTCTTTTGTTGTTTTGCCTTCCTTGATCAGGCTGGCAACCTGTATTTCCTTATTGGTCAGATTCATGTGGTGGACGGAGAGTTTGCTGGCAAAAGGAGAGACGATGCTGTCCAGGTTGGACTGAATGATTTTAAGATACGATTTGCCTGTCGCGTTGGTATGGTGTTTTAGTTTTTCTATGTAAGGCTCAATCAGTAATTTTATGTTCGACAATATTCTGTCTTCCAGTTCGTTGCGATCCTTGTCGCGCTGTTTAAGCAGAACTTTCAATGTGGTATTCAGATCGCTCAGCTCCATCGCCTTGATGTGGAGATCCTCTTCGCGCTGTTTGAGTTCCGTAATATCCCGAATAGATTCAATTGCCCCGATCATATTTCCCGTGCTGTCATACAGGGGGCTTGCTTTGCACCATAGGTAAGCGCCATTGTCCTTCATGTAGTGCATGAAAAGCTCATTGATCAGCAAATCCTTTTTTTCTCTGATGACGGAAAGCCGGGCCTCTCCTATCGGATCTGGATGGAGGACATAATCGATTAATATGGGTCTGCGATAACCGCAAAAAGGAACAACGTATTCGTAATCTTTCTGACCCAGCATATCTTCCGTTTTTACTCCGGTCATTTCTTCCATGGCCCGGTTCCAGGCAATAACTTCGCCTTTGAGATTGATGGCGAGTGTTGCATCAGGCAGAAAGTCAATCATGTCCATCAGGCGTTTTTCCGGCTTCTTTAAGGACTCTTTCCTGCTGTGCCGGACGGCGACAGGTTGCCGTCGAAAAACGAATTTCCTGGTCAGGCCGTTTTCCCGGACGGACCATTCCACAAGATGCAGCCGGATGTAATGACCATCCGCGTGCCGAAAACGAAATGATGGCTGCGGCAAAGGCTTTTCTTCAGTGCCTGTTACATACCGGTTGAATTCCGGGAGATCATCGGGATGGACCAGGTCGCCTGCTCTGCGTCCGATAATGGTCTTTGCTTTTTGTCCCAGTATTTCTTGGATAGAACTAGAAATAAATTGATAAGCACCCTGTTCATTCAGCAGAACAAAGATACCATCCGGTATGTCCGCCGGCTGTATTTGGTCTGTCCCGGTGCAAGTATTCCTTTGATTTTTTGTTTTTTTATCTTTTGGCTGATGACTCATTTAAGGGATCAATAGGCCGGCATCGCAATATCCGGCTTTGGAAAAGATTTCAAAATGAATTGCCCGTTACAACATTGATCAGATTCTTTCATCCCTGCTTGTTGAGCAGTTCGGCCTGATGATGGGAAATCAGCGCGTCGATCATGCCCCCGATGTTGCCGTTGATGAAGCTGTCCAGATCGTAACGGGTCAGATTGATGCGGTGGTCGGTGATGCGTCCCTGCGGGAAGTTGTAGGTGCGGATACGTTCGGAGCGGTCGCCTGTGCCCACCTGGCTTTTACGGGCCTGCGCCTGTTCAGCGTTTTGCTTTTGCACCATGGCGTCCAGAAGTCTGGCGCGCAGAACCTTCATGGCCTTGTTTTTATTCTTAAGCTGCGATTTTTCATCCTGACAGGTGACGACGAGTCCCGTCGGCAAATGCGTGATGCGCACGGCGGAGTCCGTCGTGTTGACGCTCTGCCCGCCGTGTCCGGTGGAGCGGTAAACGTCAACGCGCAGTTCGTTGGGGTCGATGGTCAATTCCACATCCTCCGCCTCCGGCATGATGGCGACCGTTACGGCGGACGTATGGATGCGTCCCTGGGCTTCGGTAATAGGAACGCGCTGGACGCGATGGACGCCGCTTTCAAATTTTAAACGGCTGTAGGCGCCTTTACCGTCAATCTGGGCGATGATTTCCTTGAACCCGCCCATGCCGCCTGCGGGCGACGAGCTTACGATTTCCACTTTCCAGCCCAGGGATTCGGCGTAGCGCGCGTACATGCGGAACAAATCGCCGACGAAAAGCCCCGCTTCATCGCCGCCCGTTCCGGCGCGGATTTCCAGAAAGACGTTTTTATCGTCGTTGGGATCTTTGGGCAAAAGCAGAATGGTGATTTTTCCTTCCAGTTCGTCCTGTTCTTTCTCCAACTGCTGCAGTTCTTCTTTGGCCATCGCCCTTAATTCTTCGTCGCTTTCCGCCAGCAGTTCCTGGTTTTCGGCGATGCGTTCCTTATTTTTTTCAAAACGGCGGATCGTATCGACCAGTTGACTCAAGTCTGAGTGTTCTTTTGCGTATTTCTGATACAAACCCTGCTTGGAAACGATTTGCGGGTCGGACAAGAGTCCTTCCAGTTCCCGGTAACGCAGTTCGATGTCGCGCAGTTTGTGAAGTATAGTATCCATAGTTTTTCAGTTTAATGATTGATTTTTTAATGGGGCTTGGGGGAAAAAGACGCATTTACAGCGCTCCTCTATGTTGGAGGATGCAGCTATAAATGCTTTGAATGTTTGCTTGTCATAAGGACTGGTGTCCAAATTGGCGCGCCCCGCAGGGCAAATCAGGAGAATGCTTACTTTGCGGCTTTCTTTTTGGCCGGAGCCGCCGCTACGGGTTTGTTTTCGTATCTCTTCCTGAATTTCTCCACGCGTCCCGCCGTATCCATAAGCTTCTGCTTACCGGTGATGAACGGATGGCAGTTGGAGCAGATTTCGATCCTGACGTCTTTTTTGGTTGATTTTGTTTCAATCACGTTGCCGCAAACACATGTGATGGTTGTTTCTGCGTAATTGGGATGAATACCTTCTTTCATTTTACCTTCTTCCTCCTGATCCTTTATGCGTAAAAACCTTGCTAAAGGTCTTAAGTCATTTTAAGTAGATGCGCTCTCTATACTATAAAATCCAAAAATTCAAGCAAATTGTTGCCTTGCCGGGGCGGGTGGTTTCCCCGCGCCTAGGAGTTCATGGATTCCAGAAATTCCTTGTTGGTTTCGGTTTTCCGGATCTTGCCGATAATGAATTCCATTGCATCGACCGGATTCATTTCCTGTAACAGGCGGCGCAGAATCCAAACGCGATTGAGGTTGGCTTTGGGAATCAGCAGCTCTTCCTTACGTGTGCCTGAACGGATCAGGTCGAATGCGGGGAAGATACGGCGGTCGGCAATCCGGCGGTCCAGATGCAGTTCCATGTTGCCTGTGCCCTTGAATTCTTCAAAAATAACTTCGTCCATGCGGCTGCCGGTATCGATGAGCGCCGTGGAAATAATAGTTAAAGAGCCGCCATTTTCAATATTTCGGGCCGCGCCGAAGAAACGCTTGGGTTTGTGCAGTGCGTTGGAATCGACACCGCCGGAGAGCACTTTGCCCGATGGAGGGACGACCGTGTTGTAGGCGCGGGCCAGACGGGTGATGGAATCTAATAAAATAACGACGTCTTTTTTGTGTTCGACGAGCCGTTTTGCTTTTTCAATGACCATTTCAGCAACTTGTACGTGTCTTGTCGCCGGTTCGTCAAAGGTGGACGAAATGACCTCGCCTTTGACGCTGCGCTGCATGTCCGTGACTTCTTCCGGGCGTTCGTCAATCAAAAGCACCATTAAAACGACTTCTTTGTGATTGGCCGTGATGCTGTGGGCGATGTCCTGGAGTAAAACGGTTTTACCGGCGCGCGGCGGAGAAACGATCAGGCCGCGCTGCCCCTTGCCGATGGGGACGAATAGATCCAGAACCCGGGTCGAGTAATTTTCCGGGTTAAATTCCATATTCAGTTTTTCGTCGGGATACAAAGGTGTTAAGTTGTCAAAGAGGATCTTATCGCGGGCCTGTTCGGGGCTTTCAAAGTTCACCGTATCGACTTTGAGCAGGGCGAAGTATTTTTCGCCTTCTTTCGGGGGGCGGACTTCGCCGGAAATGGTGTCGCCGGTTCTGAGATTGAATCTGCGGATCTGCGAAGGTGAAATGTAAATGTCGTCCGGACTCGGCAGATAATTGTAATCGACGGCTCGGAGGAAACCGAACCCGTCAGGCAGGATTTCCAAAACACCGGAGCCGGAGATGACGCCGTTTTGCTCCGCCTGGGTTTGCAGGATGGCGAAAATCAAATCCTGGCGGCGCATTCCGCTGGCGCCCGGCACCTCCAGGTCTTTGGCCATGCTGGTTAATTCGCTGATGGGCAGCCGTTTGATGTCTTCGATGTTCATAAATAGTTCCTTACTGTTTTATTGATAATATGCACGCTATTGAAATGGGATATGTTTTTGTATTCACTGCATTATTGTTTTTAGGACAATTAAAAGATACTTCCGATTTTTTAGCAGCTATGAATTTATTATCGGCTTGTTTATTTGAATACTTGAATCGCTCCAAAAGGCAGGGCTGGTAAAAGCCTCTGACGAATTGCCAAGTAAGCTATCTGAATCAGTTAAAACTGTCAAGACAATTTTCTTGACATATTGCAAAAAAGTTCGGCGTGAAAAATCAGGGAGATCGATAAATTTTTCCTTGATTCCTGAGCCGCACTGAACTAAATGATTTTAATAATTTTTTTAAAGAAAGGTTTAATATGAGTGATGTAAATCCCAATGGAGGGACGGAAGGCCGACAGACTGAGGAATTGCCCGAAATCCGTCTGGAAGATCTAACGCCCGAACTTCAGGAGGCGTGCGCCCGCGCGGGATGGAGCAGTCTGGCGCCTGTACAGGCCAAATCCATTCCATATCTGCTGGCCGACCGTGAGGTGATGATCCAGTCGCGAACCGGCAGCGGCAAAACCGGTGCGTATCTGCTGCCGATTATGCAAAAAATCGATCTGCAGAAAAATTTTGCCCAGGCGCTGGTGCTGGCGCCGACGCGGGAACTGGCCCTGCAGGTCTCCCAGGAAGCAGAAATGCTGGCCCGGGGAACCCAGTTGAGAACCGCCGTCGTTTACGGCGGCGTCGGATACACCGCGCAACTCGAAGCGTTCCGCGGAGGCGCGCAACTGGTGGTCGGCACCCCCGGACGCATCCTGGACCATCTGCTGAAAAATACGCTTTCGCTGGACCGATTAAGAATACTGATTTTTGACGAGGCCGACCGGATGCTGTCCATGGGATTTTATCCCGACATGGTGAAGATCCGCAAATATATCCCCTCGGGTAAAATCGCCAGCAGTATGTTTTCCGCCACGTTTCCGCCGCAGGTTGTTCGTCTGGCCGAGCAGTTTCTGCGCCATCCGCAACTGCTGAGCTTAAGCGGCAATCAGGTGCACATCGCCGAAATCGAGCATGTCTATTACGTGGTGCCGGGCATGCGCAAGGAACGGTCGCTGGTGCGGATCATCGAAATTGAAAATCCCGCCTCGGCCATCATTTTCTGCAACACGAAGGACGCCGTGCATTATCTGTCCGTTGTCTTAAAGCGGTTTGGCTATGACGCGGATGAATTGAGTTCCGATCTGTCCCAGAGCGCCAGAGAAAAGGTCATGGCGCGTGTGCGAAAAGGGGCGCTCCGCTTTCTGGTGGCCACCGATGTGGCGGCGCGCGGCATCGATATCCCCGATCTCTCGCATGTCGTTCAGTATGAACCGCCGGAAGATCCGGAAGCCTACATTCATCGGGCGGGTCGTACGGGAAGAATGGGATCGGGCGGTGTGGCGATCTCGCTGGTGGCGGAAATGGAAAAATTCAAACTGCAAAGCATTGCCCGCTACTACAATATTCATATGGAAGAAAAGCCTCTGCCCGATGACGAGGAGCTCGAAAGAGTAGTCGCCGAACGCATTACAGCGCTTCTGGAAGCTCGTCTGCGGGCCAGGGACAATCTGCAATTGGAAAGAATGGGCAGGTTTACATCTCTGGCGCGGAATCTCGCGCAGTCGGAAGAGGGACTTTCTCTGATGGTCATGCTGCTGGATGATTATTATCAGCAGTCCCTGCACGCGCCGCCCGAGCAGCCCGCGGCCGATGTTAAAAATGAAGCAGCACCCAAGCCGGACAGCGGGAAGCCGGACGGCGAGAAGAGAAGACCGCGCCCAAGAAGCAGAAAACCGAGAAAGGAATCGTGATATCGATGAAAATCATTCCTGTGCGCAAAGCGGTTTATCTCATCATACTATGCTGGGTGATGCTGTTTTCGTCCTGCGCTACGACGCCGACGCAGCCTCCGGCCAAACCGGCGAAGGTTGCCGTTGTCCTGGGCGCCGGAGCGTCCAAAGGGTTTGCGCATATCGGCGTCCTGAAGGTCCTGGAAGCCCAGAGGGTTCCCATCCATATGGTCGTCGGAACAAGCGCCGGCAGCCTGGTGGGCAGTCTCTATGCATCGGGCAAAACCGCTTTTGAACTGCAGGATATCGCCATGAAAATGGAGCGGGACAAGGTTGTCGATTATGACTGGAAGGTTTGGAAGGGTGGACTTATCAAAGGCGAAAAGCTCGAAAACTTCATCAATGCTACTTTGCACAATACCCCGATTGAAAAGCTCAAGATTCCTTACTACGCAGTGGCGACCAATGCCAATACCGGCGAGGAAATGGTCTTTGGGCGGGGAAACACCGGCATTGCCGTGCGTGCCAGTTGCAGTGTGCCGGGGGTGTTTCAGCCGGTGAAGATCGGAAACAACACCTACGTGGACGGCGGATTGGTCAGCGCGGTGGCCGTCGATGTGGCGCGCCGCTATGGAGCAGACGTGGTGATTGCCGTGGATATCTCCGGCGGTCTGGATAAAAATGCCCCGAATGGAATGATGGACTCGATGGGAAAATCGGTTGACATCATGTACATGCGAAACATCAATGCTCAGTTGAAAAACGCCGATGTCGTCATCCGGCCGAATGTCAAGGACATCGGCTCCACTGAAATGGAAAAGTTCAACCAGGCGATCTTCGAAGGTGAAAAAGCAGCCACGGCGGCCATGCCCGAGATACACAGGATCGTCGATAAACTGCGGGCCGAGGGCCGCCTGTAGGCGGATCGCGGTTTACGGACGGGGTTGATTCGGTCGTGCAATCCATACAATCGATCAATAATGTGATCTATGTCCTATGAAAATGGGGGGAGGATGCTGTAAATAAAGTTATCAACTCAATCGGGGAAGGTGGAGAAAGATTATGGAAAGGATTTTCATCTCCGGAACTTTCAGCAAACGGCTTGAATTTTTTCTTCTCTTTTGTTTCTTGATTTTACCAATAATATTGTTCAGTTGCGGCGGGGGCGGAGGCGACGCTCAGCCCAGCGCCGCCTCCGCCAAGGATATTACGGCTTTCTCGTTTACAGACGCGGCCAACAGCGCTCTTGCGCAGAATGTGACCGGCGTTATTTCGGGGACAAACATCTATGTAACCGTTCCCAACGGGACCAGCCGGACGGCTCTGGTTGCGACTTTTTCCACAACGGGACAGGAAGTTCGCATCGTCGGTGCGGTTCAGATCAGCGGTACAACGGCCAATAATTTTACTGGCTCTGTCGTTTACACAGTGACGGCACAGGATGCCTCAACCAAAACTTACACAGTCACGGTCAGTGAAGCGCCCGCGTCAACCGGCGCAATTGTTGCCGACCATCAGGCGGCGTTAAGCTTTGATTCCATTCCGGACGCCTACATTACTGCCGCCAAGTCCAATCTCCATATTGCTTACGGACATACGTCGCATGGTAGCCAGATCATTACCGGTATGGATGCCCTCAAAAACTATGCGCCCTATGGCGCCAAATACAACTGGCATGACGGGGTGCTGGCCGGGGCGCTGGATATACGGGATTATACGCCGGATGGAGATCTGGGCAACCCCGATCGTACAACATGGGAAAGCCGGACGCGTGCCTTTCTGGGGCCGGTCAATCCGTCAACGGGACGGGGAACCACGCGTCCCGAAATCAATGTCATCATCTGGTCCTGGTGCGGCCAGGTGAGCGGAGCAACCGAGGCGGACATCAACACCTATCTCAATTTGATGAATGGTTTGGAAGACGATTATTGGGATGTTAAGTTTGTATACATGACCGGTCACCTGGACGGAGGCGGGACAGCGGGGAATCTTAACCAGCGCAACCAGCAGATCCGCAATTACTGCAGTACCTACAACAAGATCCTTTTCGATTTTGCCGATATTGAAAGTTATGATCCGGCCGGGGCGACCAATTTCATGCTGCAAAACGCCACGGATGCCTGCACGTATTCCAGCGGTAACTGGGCAACCGAGTGGATTACTGCCAATCCCACGCATGTACTAACAACCCTGGCGGCAAGCTGCGGCGACTGCGCCCATAGTGAAAAACTTAATTGCGTTCTTAAGGGCCGCGCTGTCTGGTGGCTTTGGTCCAGACTGGCCGGTTGGAATCCTTAATCCGGATTATCCGTTTTGATTTCCGAGATGCTCCGATAATCTGGATGCTCCCCATGAGTATCCAGATTATCGCACGCGCGCCCGAAACAAACTAACTATTGACAGTTTTCCATGAACGCGTTTATAAGAAACGCATCGGGAGAATTATCGTTATTGATACTGTTTATATGAAATGGAGTTTATGTGAACAAAACACTCGTCAAAAGTAATTTCAATGTGGATAAAGAGCTCGTCATTATACTGCTTCTGGTGGCCATTGCCGGCTTTATTTATTTTTTCGTCATCAATCAAAGGGCTTTTCTGAATATCTTCTATTTGCCCGTTCTGCTAGGTGCCTATTTTTTCGGCAAACGCTATGCCGTGGTGTCTGCAACCGTCTCGGTCCTGATTATCGGGTTTCTGGCCTATTTTTTCCCGCACAGCTTTGCCTCCTATCCCGGCCATAACGCGGAAGTTTTTAAATGGCTTGATCTGATGACCTGGGCAATCTTTCTGCTGTTTACGGGCTACTGTATGGGGATTCTCTATGATAAGAAAGAAGAGGCCCGCAAGGAACTGCAGAGAACTTACAGCGGCATCATCGAAATGCTGTCGCTGGTGATCGAATCGGCGGATAATTATACGCAAAGCCATTCGCACAGGGTTTCCAAGATCGCGGAAATGATCGCTCGCCAGATGAAGCTCAATCCGTTTGAAGTGGAAAATATCCGGGTGGCGGCGCTTCTGCACGATCTGGGAAAGGTTGGCGTCAGTGAAGCCGTGCTGCAAAAAGTCACGACGCTGACCACTCAGGAGAAAATGAAAATGCGCCAGCACGCATGGCTGGCCGTCAATATGCTGGAACCTCTGGGCGAAACCGTCGGGGATATTCTTCCTATTATTTTGCACCATCATGAAAAATATGACGGCACCGGTTACTACAAAGCGGCGCAGGATGACATTCCACTGGGCGCCAGAATCATCGCCGTCGCCGATGTTTATGATGCGCTGACGACCGACCGGCCCTACCGCAAGGCCTTCAGCTCGATTCAGGCCAAGCAGGAAATCCTGTCCAATTCCGGCACCCATTTTGATCCGCAGGTTGTCGTGGCGTTTAATCAGATTTTCCCATACCTGGAAACGGAAAATTATCTGTTCCCCTCCCAGGAAAAAGCAAGCGCTTAAGCGATTCTTATTTTCTTAAGCTGTATTTGATCATTTTCAACTGCAACCCTTTACGACTGAGTCCCAATTGCTTGGCGGCTTTGGTGACATTGCCTTCAAATTCTTCAAGGCATTTGACGATCATCTGCTTTTCAATATTTTCCATGTGCGAGCGCACGAAATCCTTGAAGTGCGTCTTGTCTTCATCCGCACTCCCTGCCGTGTCCTGCTCCGGATTGGCCTGGAATTCCGGCGGGATTTCGTCGACGGTAATTGTCGGTGTTTTGGCCATCAGCATCATGCGTTCAATCAGGTTTTCCAGCTCGCGGATATTGCCGGGCCAGCGGTGACGAAGGAGCATGTCCCGAACCGCTTCATCCAGGCCGACAATGGACAGATCCAGTTTTTTGTTGAATTTCCCGATAAAAAAGTCCACCAGCGGGGGGATGTCGTCGGTTCTGTCCCGCAGCGGGGGAACGTTGATGGGGAAAACATTGAGCCGGTAATAAAGATCTTCACGGAAATTTCCGTCCTGAACGCTTTGGCGCAGGTTGCGGTTGGTGGCTGCAATAAAGCGGACATCGACCTTAATGGTTTTAAGGCCGCCGACCCGCTCGAATTCCTGCTCCTGAAGAACGCGCAGCAGCTTCACCTGCATGTCTCGGGGGATTTCCCCCACCTCATCCAGAAACAGCGTTCCCTTGTGGGCCAGCTCGAATTTGCCCGGCTTGGAAATGGCCGCGCCCGTGAAAGCGCCTTTTTCATATCCGAACAGTTCGCTCTCCATCAACGTTTCGGCGATGGCCGCGCAGTTGATCTTGATCAGCGGATTGTTTTTGCGCGGGGAGTTCCGGTGAATGGCTTCCGCCACCAGTTCCTTGCCGGTTCCGGTTTCGCCGTTGATCAGAATGGTGGTTGTCGTCGGGGCAACGCGTTTAATCGCGTCGAAGATATCTCGAATGGATTTGCTCGAACCGATGATTCCGGTGTGTTCGATATCGTCCGGCGGTGCGAGCAATTCATTGACTTTGAGGTTGCGTGTTTTAATCGCTTTCGAGATGACGCTTTTCATCTCTTCGAGTTCAAAAGGCTTGGTGATGTAATCCAGCGCGCCTTTCTTGAGCGCTTCAACAGCGGTGGCCACCGTTCCGTGCGCGGTGATGATGATGACCGGGATGTCCGGATATTCCATACTTACGCGGTTAAGCAGTTCCATCCCGTCAATATGCGGCATTTTCAGGTCGGTGACAACGGCGGCGACGGGGCCGGATTTCAAGATCGAAAGCGCTTCCGCGCCGTCCGCGGCGGAAGCCACCTCGTAGCCTTCACGCTTCAGCATGGCGGCGAGCACCAGCCGCATATTCAGTTCGTCGTCCACAATCAATATCCGATCCATGGTTTCCAATTATTAGAACTTGCCGATTAAATCAAGTTGGTTTGTTTTTAAATTTTATTGTCCGCGTTGAGGCGGATAAAAAAAACGCTGCCCTGTCCGGGGATGGATTTGACGCGGATGACGCCGCCGTGCTCCTTGATGATGCGCCGGCAAATCGCCAGTCCCAGGCCGACGCCTCTTTCCCTGGTCGTATAAAAAGGTTTGAAGATGTTTTTGATTTGCTCCGGCGTCATGCCGCAGCCTGTATCCCGGATGGAAATTCCGACGGCATCACCGACGCCGGTATTGATTCTGGAGGTGCTCAGGATCAGCGCGCCGCCTGCCGGCATCGCTTCGATGGCATTGAGGGATATATTGAGGATAACCTGAAGAATCTGCTGTTCATCCACCGTTGCGGGAGGGAGGTTATCATGCAGGTCATGGGAGATGCTGATGTTGTCGGTCAGCCGATTGGCGGAAATAACGGAAATCGCCTTGAGAATAATCGCATTGATATTTTGCGGCTGAATTCTGCTGATATGCGGTCGCGCGTAATCGAGAAACTGGCTGACAACGCCGTTTAAGCGATTGACTTCTTCAATGATAACGCCCAGAAGCCTGCCGTGCTCTTCTGTTGCCGCTTCAGACTGGAGCACCTGGGCGGCGCCTTTGATGGAGCCCAGCGGATTGCGTATTTCATGGGCAAGGACGGGCGCCATTTCCGAAAGCATCATGGCTTTTTCCCGTTCGAGCTTTTCATCAAACTCGAAGAGAGATGTGAAAACGTTCTTGCTTTCGGGATAAAGGGCGCCGAAAAGAATTTTGAGAATCATTTTGACCGGTGTGACGGCGATGACGATCAGAAAAGACGCCATGATGACGCTGTTGACCGAAGGCAGGTTCGGGCTGAAAAAGAAAGCGACAATATAAAAGATGAGTACGCCGGTTAGTGTGCTGACGAATATGATCAGCGCGCGGGCCAGGAAATCATGCAGTTCGGAAAGCTGCGGGTAAGCGACGATCAGCAGAATGAGATAGAGAAGCGCCGCTAAAACCATGCCGGTGATGGGCGGAAACTCATAGCCCAGATAACCCGGAATATCCGCCGCGCAAATCAGCACGGCCACCGGACAGGCGATCAGCAGGTAGCGGAGCCTGCGTTTTTCCGTGCTGGCGTGCAGTCTGGCGACATGCCGAAGCAGGGCGAAATAACAGATGGCCAGGACAATGCAGGTATAACCAATGAGCGCTGCTCGGAAATAAGACCAGACATGCAATGGTGAAAACTGTAAAAAAACCCCCGCCGCGCTGATAACGGCCGTCAGCGCCACCGACCCCTGCGTCAGGTAGGATTTGCTGTTGGTCAGATGCAGAAAAAACCAGACGGCGAGAGGCGCGATCGCCAGAATGCCGAACCGTTCGACATGACTCCAGAAAACGGGATCAAAAAGGCTCTGGAAAAAAAGGGCCGCCTGAGCTACAAAGATAGAGAGACAAAATGCGGAAAAAGAGACCTTAAGCCTGTCTTTTTTCCCTGTGATAAAGAGGGACAGGGCAATGATAAAGCTGGTCGCGGCCAGCGTGAATGTATCCATCATCATGTCTGTATCCGGAAATTTAATTTCGGTGGGTTATATAGCGCAGATCATGCAAAAAGCTAAGAAAAATCTTTCCTGATGCCGGTTTCGGCGCCGGAATGGCTTAGCAATTGACTTTTTATACGCTCTGATTTAAGTACCGCAAAAAAATAACGATAATATAATGAGGATGGGAGAATTCATGAAGAAAAAAGATCTATTGAAAAAAGTGGTTGAGCATATCGACATCAAGGCCGTCAACGCCGTCGAAATGATTGAAGCCATGAAAAAAATGTCTTTTTCCGCGCGCGATCTGGCCAATGCAGCCGACATTTACGATCGAATGCTCAAAGAGAAAAAATGCGCTGTGATTCTGACGCTGGCCGGTTCCACCAGCGCTGCGGGCTGCATGCAGGTGTATGTCGATCTCGTGAAAAACAACATGGTGGATGTCATTGTGGCGACCGGCGCGTCGATTGTGGACATGGATTTTTTTGAAGCACTGGGTTTCAAGCATTATCAGGGCACGCCGTTTGTGGATGACAAGTTGCTTCGGAGCCTGTACATCGACCGCATTTATGATACGTACATCAGCGAAGACGACTTGCAGCACTGCGATAAAACCATCAAGAAAATTGCCGATTCACTTCCGCCGCGGCCCTATTCGTCGCGTGCATTCATCGCCGAAATGGGCAGGTATCTGACGAAAAACGCCAAAAAGAAAGATTCTCTCGTGCAGGCGGCCTATGAAAACAATGTGCCGATTTTCTGCCCCGCGTTTTCGGACAGCTCCGCGGGGTTCGGCCTGGTGTTGCATCAAATCGAACGTCCCGACAACCATTTATCGATTGACTCCGTCAAGGATTTCCGCGAACTGACGGAACTTAAGATTCAAGCCGGCACGACCGGGCTTTTGATGATCGGCGGCGGCGTTCCGAAAAACTTTGCCCAGGATACCGTTGTCTGCGCCGAAATCATGGGCTATGAGGTGCCCATGCACAAGTATGCCGTCCAGATCACGGTGGCCGATGTCCGTGACGGCGCCTGCTCCAGTTCGACGCTCAAAGAAGCCAATTCCTGGGGAAAGGTGGATTCCAGTTGTGAACAGATGGTTTATGCCGAAGCCACAACCGTGCTTCCTCTTCTGGCGAGTTATGCCTACCACAAAGGAGCTTGGAAAAGCCGCAGAAAGTGGGAACTCTCCAGGGTGTTTTCCAATATTCAAAAGCAGGGTAAAAAGAAAGTAACAAAAAAATGACGGTTAAAAAAGCGGGCTTTAAAACCCGCTTTTTTATTTGAAGTGTCGGGGGCATGAAAATAGTGACGTCAGTCACGTTTTTTGCGGGTTGGTTGCCGATGAAAAAACTAATAAAAGAATTGTCCGGTTGTTTAGCATTACAGGAGAATTATGAAAAATAAGTTCAGGCTTTTTATCATTGGATTCATCATTTTTGGAATTTGTCCGGTCCTGTCTCATGCCCAGGTGAATGTTGATGGCGCCGGCGCCCGGGATAAACAGGTTAAAACCGACGGTGTTCAGAAGCCGTCAGGCCAACCGTCCGGCGACAGCATTGAATGGGTGAAAAATGCAACAAAGAAGCATTCGCCGGCTTCGTGGGACTTATTGATGAAATATGAAACAATGCCCGCCGAAATCGAAGGACAGAGAAAAGGCTGGTGGATCGTTACCATGAAGAAGCCCGTGTCGACGTTCGATCAGTTAAGCGGCGAGAATAAAAAAGTAGATCTGATTGACCGGATGGCATTGAATGTCCGCGTGGTTGATCTGGCCTTGCAGCGTCATGATCTTTTTCAGTATGCGAAGGACAAAAAAATGCAGTTGGATTGGGATAATGCCGAAGTCCTGTTAAATTTGCCCCCCGACAAATCCTATTACATTTCTTTTCCCATCAAATCCCTGTTTCCGTCCGCGCAGCTTACGGAATTGATTCCCAAGGACCGGAAAACATTTTTCTTTGACACCTATATCAAGAGTGGAACGATTACGCAACGCTTCGGCGTGATCGGACTTCTGGAAGAGTATCACGGCTATTATTTCGGATCGAAATATTATTTTGATATGCTGGACGCTTATAAAACCATCGAGACGTCGGATACCGACGGCTTTTTCGAGTGGGCGCGGTCCTCGCAGAGCACGATGAGCGCTTTTTATGAGCTGGATTATCTGATCAGGGAATACCTTCTGTATATGAAAGAACAGCGCCCTGCAGATTATGACGCGTTGAAATCTTACCGGCCTTTTGTGGAAGCCTACGGGGCCATTCGATCGTCTTACGAAAGCCTGATTGAGCAGTATCTGGCTTTGGTTGACACGGAAATAAAACGCCTGAATTCCATCGATAGAAGCAGAATCGGCCTTGATAGTAACGGGCTATTGTGGATAAAATCCCAAAACAGCAGGAACATCACGGGGACTTACGTTCTTTCGGACAGAGAAAAACTGATCGCCCTGTTGAAAGGTGATCGTTATCGCGCCTTAATGAAGGATTTTCCGAAGATGTGAGATGATCAAAAGGCTGGCTGTTCCCTTAATAGAAGCGCGAAGGGAAAAAGAAAAAACCCGCTGCAGAAGCGGGTTTGGGAGATCTATGTGAATCGCTTGAAATCGGGACTTGGTGGAGATGAGGAGGATCGAACTCCTGGCCTCGGCGTTGCGAACGCCGCGCTCTCCCAGCTGAGCTACATCCCCAGCCCGAAAAAACGTGGCGAGCATATATATACTTTGTGCCGGTGTCAAGAATTAGTTGACAAAACAGAGAGGTTTTCCCTATACTCGAAACATATAAAAATCATTAGCATCTTAAGGTTTTTGACCTTTTAGCCGATCTATTCAAGTATCATAATATATACGGGGGATATTCATGGCAAAAATCGACGCTTTTTTCCAGTTGATGCATGAGCACAAGGCATCCGACCTTCATCTTGTCTCCGGGCAACAGCCCGCTATCCGCATCCGCGGAGAAATCGAGCGCGTTAAGTATGATGTTCTGACCAATGATGCGTTAAAAGTGCTTCTTTACGAAATAACGCCGGAACATAAAATCAAACAATTTGAAGAAATGGGCGACGTGGATTTTGCATACGAAATTCCCAATCTCGCCCGATACCGCGCCAACTTTTTTCAGCAGAAGTACGGCATTGCCGCCGTTTTTCGCGAGATTCCCAACAAGATCCAGACCTGCTCTGATCTTGGCCTTCCATCGGTTGTCGCCAAACTGGCGCTCCTGCCGCGCGGACTGGTGCTTGTGACCGGACCGACCGGAAGCGGCAAGTCCACGACGCTGGCGGCCATTGTCGATGAGGCCAACCGGCTGCGCAAAGACCATATCATCACGATTGAAGACCCGATTGAATTCGTCCATAAAAGCACAAACTGCATTATCAATCACCGCGAAGTCGGCGTCCACACGAAAAGTTTTTCCAACGCGCTACGCGGCGCGTTGCGTGAAGATCCGGATATCATCATGGTGGGTGAAATGCGCGATCTGGAAACGATTTCCCTGGCCATCGAAGCCGCCTCCACCGGTCATCTGGTTTTTGCGACACTGCATACAACCAGCGCCCCGAAAACCGTGGACCGTATCATCGAGGTCTTCCCGGAATCCGAGCAGTTGCAAATCCGTTCCACACTGGCCGACGGTTTGCGCGCCGTCATTTCTCAGGTGATCTTTAAAAGAGCGGACATCAAGGCGCGTTGCGTGGCTCTGGAAATTCTCATTGCCACAGCGGCCGTGCGCAATCTGATTCGGGAACAGAAAACCTATCAGATCCCGTCGATGATGCAGGCCGGCAAGAAATACGGCATGCAGCTTCTGGATGACGGCATTATGGATCTTTACAACCGCGGCTGGATCAGCAGCGAGGATGCCTATATGAAGGGGAATGACAAATCGCGGTTCCGTCCGCTTTTAAAATATCCGCCGACAGATTTTACCGAAGCCTAAAGGGGTTGCTTTATGAGAAAACCGGAAATCGATCATATTCTGATCAAAATGCTGGAGTCCAATTTCAATATTTCCGACTGTATATTGACCGTGGACAAACCGTTTCAGGTCGAAGCCGCGGGCGTCCTCACACCGGTTGATCTTGAACCGCACTTTGAAAAACTGACGCCATTTCAGACGGAAACCTTTGCTTTGAATCTGATCAATCAGGATCGCCGCCTGACGGATAATCTCATCGAAGAAGGCTCTTGTGACTTGTCCTATGAAATTCCCGGCATCGCCCGTTTCCGTGTAAATATTTTTTCGCAGCGCGGGCAGTATTCCATCGTTTTGAGAAAACTCGAAACACAGATTCCCTCCTATCAGGAACTTGGCCTGCCGGACGCCTACCGCCGTGTGGCCACGGAAAAAAACGGCATTGTTCTGGTGACCGGCGCCACCGGTTCCGGTAAAACGACGTCTCTGGCTGCTGTTATCAACGATATCAATGAGAAACAGCCCATTCATATTATCACCCTGGAAGACCCTATCGAATACACGCACACGCAAAAAAAGGCGACGGTCAATCAGCGGGAACTCGGCAAGGACTTCGATTCATTTGCCAACGGCCTGAGGGCCGCTCTGCGCCAGGCGCCCAAGGTTATTCTGGTCGGTGAAATGCGTGATCGCGAATCGGTTGAAATAGCTTTAAATGCCGCTGAAACGGGTCATCTGGTGTTAAGCACTCTGCACACCGCTGATGCCGGTCAGACTGTAAACCGTATTTTGGGTCTGTTTTCCGCCGAAGAAGAAAATCAGATTCGGATCAGACTGGCGGATTCCCTGCGCTGGATTATCTGCCAGAGACTGCTTCCGAAAGTAAGCGGAGGCCGTGTGGCCGCCTTTGAAGCCATGGGAACGTCTTTGAGAGTCAAGGATGTAATTTTGCATGGCGAATCAGAAGGCAAGACGTTTCAGGACATTATCCAGCAGGGGAAGGCGTTTGGAATGGTGACGTTTGATAATTGTATTATCGACCTTTTTGAAAAAGGTTTGATTACGGAAGAGACGGCCAAAGCTTATGCCTCCAACCGCTCTAATGTCGGACGCGGTGTCGACGCCATTAAAAACGCAAGAGGAGAGAAAACGACGGACATCGAC
This sequence comes from Smithellaceae bacterium, assembly GCA_963682105.1. Taxonomy (GTDB): domain Bacteria; phylum Desulfobacterota; class Syntrophia; order Syntrophales; family Smithellaceae; genus UBA8904. The sequence goes on along the minus strand of OY821638.1, from coordinate 1,452,751 downwards.
AAACTGGAAGTGGATCGAGGATACGGCAGAGAAAAAGACAAATTCTGGGGCTGAGTATAAAAGACCTCAAAGAGCCAAAATAAGGAGAATACGATGACTGAAGAAATCCCCAAACCGGCCGCTCAAGGGGCGGGAGAGAAGATGGATTACTCCGGCAGGCCTTTTGGCTATGTCGCTCCGGATACGGAAACCGCCATGGTTTGTGAGCAGGACCCTGTGATCCGGGATAAAATTGTCAGCGAGTTGAAGAAAATGGGCTTTGCCACGGTTCAACCGGCGGGATTTAAAGAAGCGCTCAAATATATGCGTTTCCATGTGTTCAACATGATTTTTATCGACGAGGATTTTGACACCGGCGTCTGGGAGACCAACAACGTCCTTCGTTACCTGGAAAATTTAAACATGTCGGTCCGCAGGCAGACCTTCGTGGCGCTGGTCAGTACGACCATCGCGACCATGGACAATCTGGAAGCTTATGCCAAAAGTGTGAATATGATCATCAATAAACGGGATATCATCAGTGTGGAAAAATTACTGCGGCAGGGGATGACGGAAAACGAGGAGTTCTACCAGGTTTTCAAGGAAAAACTCCGAAAGTAATTTTGAGAATTAACGGGCGCGACACAGAGATCTGTTGCGCCTTTTTTTTGGGTCGATTAAGATATGGTTTGGCCGGATGCTTTTTGAGCCCTGTCCAGATTATGGCGGCAGTGGATGGAAGCATCCAAAGACAGCGCCGCCTCAAAAGCCCGTATGGCGGGCGCAAATAGTTCCGATTTCATCAGTGTGTTTCCCAGGCGGTTAAAATAAGCCGCAGCATAATGGCTGCTGTTACGGCCGGCTTTTTCGTAGGCGGCAAACGCATCGTCGATTTGTCCCAAGGCAACCAGAACATCTCCCAGCGAGCAATAGTAAAGACTGTTGGACGGTGCGATGTCCAGGCACCTTTCAAGCAATCGTCTGGCGCCGGCGGCGTCATCTCTTTTAATAAAAAGATCGGCGGCTTGAAAGAAGTAGCGATCCGCTTCTTCCGGATCGATTTGAGCGGCCTTTTCAAAGGCCTCAACACTCGCGTCGGGATTGCCCGAGTACAAGAGCGCCTCTCCCAAACGGCAGGCAAAAGCAGGGTTGTCTTCTTCCATCAGGATCAGTTTTCTGAAAGTATCGCATGCCTTTTCATAATCACCTGCCAGCAGATACGTCGATCCCATCTCCGTCAGTAATCCGACATCTTCCGGCTGAATCCCGACGGCTTTTTCGCAAATAGACATTAACCGGTCTATGAGACCCTCCTGCTTGTAAATACGCACCAGTTCATCATACGCAAAGCCTGTGAACACTTTATGCCTGAGTTCCCGGTCCAGGAGGCTTTCCCAACAGGCAATGGAGCGGTCTTTGTTCCCCGTATCCCAGTGTGCCCAGGCGAGCCGCAGCAAAACAGGCTCTTCCTCCGGATTTTTTTTAAGAACAGTTTCCAGTAAGTTGATGGCTTGGGAGTATTGGCCCTGCGCTAAAAGTTTGTCCGCTTGATCAAGTTTGTCTGTGATTGAATTGTTTTGCGTCATGATACAAAAAAATGGGGGAGAAGAATCTCCCCCGATTGTTTCAGCAACTGCAGGAGCCGCAGCCGTCGCCCTTGGGCAGGCTTGAATCCAGCTTGAAGCCTGCGCCCTGGGGGGTTGTTATAAAATCGATGTTAATTGGTTTTACCTGATTCAAAAGATCTTTTTCAATAACGAATTTTATTTCTTTTTCATCGATCACTTCATCATCGTTGTGGGGCTCGTCCAGAGCCATGCCCAAAGAGGGCCCCGATCACCCCATTGACATCGTGATGCGAATGGCCGCATCCGTTTTTTTGTCCTTGAGAAAATCTTTAATGACCTCCGAGGCTTTTTCTGTAACAGTCAGCATTAACACTCCTCCTTCAATTAGCGATGTCGCTGTGACATCAATATTTTTTGTAACTTATCCATAATCAGCGGGTTGTCAATTATAATTTTGCTGTCACAGGATAACATGCCGGATTTGTTTCAAAAAGGGATAATTTGTTTGTATTGACATCATCAGGCGGTCTCGATTATGATCTGATGTCTCAAAACTTCAGAAAAAGGGGATGCCCTATGATCAGAATGGCCGGATTAATCATTGCAGGAATGATTTTATTTGTCCCGATGTCTGCCGTGAGCGAAAATTTTACGGTCAGGGGCGATATGGATGCCACCATTCACTATGAATTGCAGCATCAGATTTCAGCCGGCGATGCGATGAAAAAGCTGACGCTCAGCTTTGTCGTGCCGGAGACTTTCGATTCCCCGACTTACCGACAGAAGATTTCCAATTTCAAAGTATCGTTTACTCCGCGCGCTCAGGAACAAAACACGACCACGGACGACCGCGGCAACAAAATTATTGAAGCGAACTGGACGAATGTGCCCCGGGTGGTGGACGCCTTGATCTCATTTGACGCTCAAACCAAAACCGCTTTGAAAACGATCCCGTCGAGTGCGCCTTTTCCGCTGGCCCCGATTCCGGATCACTTAAAAGTTTATCTGACCGCCACTGAACAGGTGCAGTCACGCGATCCGGCCATACGATCTCTTGCGCTGAGACTGACCAAAGATGTCAAAACGCAGTTTGACGCGGTGCAGAAGGCGGTGAGCTGGGTGGTCGATCACGTCCGTTACGTCAACCCTCCGGAACAGTATGACGCGATTTATTCTCTGCAAACCGGCAAGGGCAACTGTCAGAATTATTCTCATTTGACGGCGGCGATTCTGCGTAGCGTCGGCGTACCGGTGCGGATTGTCAACGGCGTGACCATGAATCAACCGTTTGATGTTGCCTGGGAAAAGGGGACGCTGACGTTTAAAATGGGACAGGGCCGGCATTCCTGGGTGGAAATATGGTTCCCGGATCAGGGGTGGGTGCCCTACGATCCGCAGAATATGCAATTTTTCATTTCCAGCCGTTTTGTGCGTATCGAAGTCGGCGTAGATAATAATGAAACTAAAAATGACGGACTGGTCCGCTGGGTGCAAAGTGTGGATGCGAGCGCCAAACCGAAACTCCAGGAAATTATCGGCGCACGGTTTCTGACCGATTCCGCAAAGGTGACGGCCATGCGCCAGAATTACGGACCGAAGAATCTGCTTCTGGGACCGAATGTCCAGGCGCAGTTTACGAAAATTGAGATGCCGCCGCCACCACCCCCTCCGGTCGAAATTCCACCGGAACAGGTTAAAGAGCTTCGCTACACAGTGCCCTTTGTGTATGGTAATCTGCAGTTTCCTGAGAATGTCGATTTTGCATTTCCCCGGGCAACCAAAGCTAAAGGAAAAGGCAGATTCGAGATGTCGCGCAACTTTCTGGTGGAGACAGCGGAATATGTGACCACTAACGCCACCCAGTATGCTCAGGTCGTGGAACTGCGAAAGCCGGTGACCTTGCATCAGGTGGGGCTTGCGCTGCATAAATTCGGCGGCGAGGGCTGGCTCTGGATTGATGTCTTTAAAGATGATGCAGGCAAACCGGGAGAGCCTCTATGCACAACGCAGATGGTCAATCTTGACGATATTTCCGCAAAGCCCGGTTACCGCTGGGTAAACTTTGTCTTTGCGGAAAAGGAACGGCCTGTCCTGATGCCGGGCGCTTACTGGATTGCGCTGGGATTTTCCGGCACACCGATCATGAACTGGTTTTACACTTACGGCAAACCGGTCGGCCCCGTATACGGAACGCGCTATAAAAGCGTGTTTGCGCAGGACTGGAGCGGCGCGCTCAACTACGAATTCAATTATAAAGTTGCAGGCATGACGGTGAAATAGTTTAGTCTTCAGCGATTTTTTTTCGGGCTGCGGCCAGCGTGTCGTCAAAGTATTTTTCCAGGGATTCATGAACGCCGCGCAGGCCGTCGATGACCGCCTCGGCCCATTGCAGATATTCGATTCTTCGTTCACGGGGCCAGGCATCCGGAGGCGAAAAAGCGATATCGTGCACATTGCAGATTTTGTCCGCCAGCTTCAAAAACTTGGCGCGTTCGGACAAATGAGGAGAATGTAAAACCTGTTTTTGCTTTCGCTCCTGTTTGGGGAGATTCTTATCGTCGCTTACTTCCAGAACCAGTCCCAGGATATCATCACCGAAGTTGGCACGGATCTCTTCCGGCGTCGTATCCGTGTCTTCCAGCGTGTCATGCAGGATGGCTGCAATGATGGTGGGAATGTCGTAAACCCTGCCGACTGTCCATAAAATATTGGCGACTTCAATCGGATGATTAATGTAGGGGGAGGCTTTTACATCTTTTCTCCGCTGATGGCGGTGCTTGCCTGCGGAAAAATTCAGCGCCTGTAAAAACAGGGTCAGATCGTTTTTCAATCGGGCCTCCTTTTACTTTACGATACCACAGCTTCGGCATGCCGCGCAAACAATTAGAGGCGGCTTATTTGAGATTATAAGTATTCTATGTTAGATACTTGACCTGAAAAAAAAGTGAATGGGATGATAACCGGTTATGTCGGCTAAAAGCAGAATATTTTTTGACAAACCCGATCTGGAACTTTTGCGCAAAGACTATGCCGTCTTTGACATGCATTATCACACGCGACATACGGACGGACGCGACACAGTGGCCATGATCGCCGCGCGGGCGCGGGCGCTGAATATCGGCGTTGCCATCACCGATCACAACGACATTCGCGGCGCTCTGGAGATGGATAAAATTCCTGATATCCCCTTTATTCCAGGTGTGGAAGTGACCTCGCGGGAAGGATCGCATGTTCTGATCTATTTTTATTCCGTTCAGCATCTGAAAAAGTTCTACACCAAATACATTCGGCCGTTTCTGGGACGCGATGTCATGAGTTCGACAAAGCTTCCCATGGAAGAAATTCTCCACAGCGCGAAGCTCTTCCCGTCCGTCACGATTTTCCCGCATCCCTACTGTGTGGCCTATACCGGGATTTGCAATCTGAATTTTGACGAGCAGCGTCTGGATCGTCTGCTGGAAACTGTGGATGGCGTCGAAGTGATCAATGCCGAAAATATTCATCGCTGGAATCTGCGCTCAGCGCATTTGGGATTGGATCTGAAAAAATCAATGACCGGCGGCAGCGACGGCCATTCATTGTATTATATGGGCAAAGTGGTGACCTGCGCCGCCTGTGAACAGGAAGGTCGGGCAATGCTCAATGCCATTAAGAACGGCCGGACCTATGTCGTCGGTAAGGAAATCAATCTGCTTCGAAAAATGGCGGCCAGCGGTCCCAAGCTTACCGTCAGCGCAGCGGTTTATCCGGACCGGTTGGGCAAGAATATCCGGTACAGCTATCGCGTGATTCATGTGAAGTCCGGCCTGTTTCGCAGGCAAATGCAGCAGACATTGTGGAGCAGGAAAAGTAAATTTCATCCGATTTTTTAACCAGAGTATCCGAGATCGCAAGGGGAGGTTATTCATGAAAGTAAAACCGTTTTCCGGTTTTCCCGACGTTGTGTTTTTTCTCATCCTGGCAGTAGTCACCCTGTTTTTCGGATATATTCTCAAACCTTTTTTCTTTGCGCTTTTCTGGGCGGTGCTGCTTGCGGCGGTTTTTGATCCGCTGAACACCAGGTTAAACCGCCGGTTTAAATCGCCGGGCCTTTGTGCGGGATTGACGCTGGCCGCCGTTGTGCTGACGATGGTTTTGCCCGTGGGGCTCATCCTGGCGCTTTTGATTGGTGAATCGGTGGACCTCTATGCGTCCGTTACGTCCAACAGTAATTCCTGGATCGCGTCGATTACCAGTCTGCTCAAATCTCTGGGGGAGCATCCGCTTTTGGCCCGCCTGCATATTGATGAACAGTTTATTACAGACAAATCCATTGAGATTATCAAAGCCGTGGCTAATTTTCTGGTGAAGAATTTATCCACGCTGACGGAAAATACCGTTCTTTTTCTGATTCAGTTTGCCATCATGCTCTACTGCCTTTTTTATTTTTTGCGCGACGGCCGGCGTTTTATTGATACGGTTTCCGATTACCTGCCGGTGGGCCGGCGTCATATCGATATGTTTATTTCCGAGTTTCTGGTAACCGCCAAAGCGACTTTGAAATTTACCTTTGTCATCGGCGGCATCCAGGGGGTACTGGGCGGTCTGGTGTTTTACTTCACCGGCATTGAAAGACCTCTGGTCTGGGGGGTCCTGATGATGGGGCTTTCCATCGTACCGGCTGTCGGCAGTGCGATCATCTGGGCGCCGGCCGGTGTCATCATGCTGTTTCTGGGACATATCTGGCAGGGAATTGCTATTCTGGTTTTCGGATCGGTTGTGATCAGCTCGGCGGATAATCTGCTGCGCCCCATCCTGATGGGGCAGGATATTGAGATGCATGCACTGCTGATTTTCCTGTCGACGCTGGGGGGTATCGCGGTGTTCGGTTTTTCGGGTTTTGTGCTTGGTCCGGTGATTGCTGCATTTTTTCTGGCCAGTTGGGATTTGTTTCTGGATGTCTACGTGAAAGAGAATGCGTCCGCCTCCGATGAGGGCGGATCTGTATAAACAAAGCGCCACAGGGCTTCGCGGTCTTCCCTGCGGGCATAGGCAATCCCGATTCTGGGGGTGGTCAGAATCTTGCTTTCAGGTAAATTTCTGCCGTTTTCGATCCACAATTGCGACCCTTTCATCAGGTTCCAGCCATTAAAGGTTTTGTCGATGCCGAGGGCCTGACAGAGTTTGGCCGGACCGTTGGCGAGATCTTTGCCGGTTCGTTTTCGCCTGGCTTCCATTTCCGCAGTTCCGGCTACAGGTTGAATGGCCCGAAGCAGCACGGCGCAGGGGGCGCCTTGTGTTTCCGTCACTACATTGATCAGATAATGCATGCCGTAGGTAAAATAAACGTAGGCATGTCCCGGCGGTCCGAACATCACCTCATTGCGTTTTGTTCTCCCCTTATGCGCGTGACAGGCGCTGTCGGCTGTCCCGCAGTAGGCCTCCGTTTCAGTGATAATACCGGAAAGCTCTCTGCCGTCGATGCGCCGGATGAGTTTTTTCCCCAGAAGCTCCCGCGCGACAGTCAGCGTGTTTCGGGCATAGAATTTTTGCTTAAGAATTTGCATATATGTCCGGAAAATGTCCGTGTAATTTCAACTTGACATCGTCATGCCTTCAATTTAGAAACAACCTCTATCATGAATGTGCGTGTTGTCAACTTTCGTCTGAATTTTAATAATGATTACTTTATTTGGGTGCGAACGGCGCTTCGCAGTGCATAATCGATTACACGTAAAGAAGCGTGCAGAGCAATATAAGAAAGGGGCGTGATTTCTTAAATAGCACATAGTATCAATTGTTTGGAAGAAGGAGAAGGAAACCGCGTTTATGGCATGGATCGTGCTCTTACGCGGGCGGCGCATGGAAACAAAATGTTTACTTTTTAATACGTTTTTTGAGGAGTTTTATGAGCAAAACAAAAGGAGTTGTGGCTGTTTTCCCGGGGCAGGGATCGCAAAGAAAAGGCATGGGAAAAGATTTTTATGATTCCATCCCCGTAAGCCGCCAGACCTATGAAGAAGCATCCGATGCGCTCGGGCTGGATGTCGCGGCGATCTGCTTTAATGAAGATCCGCGATTGAATCTGACGGAATACACGCAGCCCTGTATTGTAACGACCGAAATGGCTATGCTACGAGGGCTTGCTGAAAAATATGGATTTAAAGCCGATTATTTCGGCGGCCATTCGCTGGGAGAGTTTACGGCGCTTGTCGCCGCCGGGGCGATGCCTTTTGCCGCTACGGTTCAGATTGTCCGTGAACGTGGGCGGTTGATGCAGGAAGCCGTACCGGTAGGCGTCGGGTCCATGGCCGCGGTGATTTCCGAAGACATCGACATGGAAGGGTTGAAGAAAATCCTGGCGGATTTGCCCGTTGATATGGCGAATATCAATTCCGCCAATCAGGTGGTGATCTCCGGCGAGGCGGCCGCGCTGCCCGAGGCGGGAAACCGCTGTAAGACATTCTTTGCGGCGCCCCGGGTCCACCGCTTTGTTCAGCTCAACGTCAGCGCGCCTTTCCATAGTCGTTTCATGAAAAAGATAGAAGAACCTTTTACCGCGACGCTTGCGAAGTTTAGCCAGGCGTTTAACGGACAAAACGCTTCTTGTGTCACGTCCAACTATTCGGGGACATTTCATGCCGATTCCGTGGATGCGGTGATTTCCAATCTGGTTAACCAACTTTCCCATTCCGTCTTGTGGCGCGATAACATGCAGACGCTGGCTTCCGTGGCCACGCGTGTTTTTGAAATCGGCCCGGGACGGCCATTGCGGGACTTTTTAAAAACGGTTGGTGTGACCTGTGAATCCATCACCGGCCTTTCTGCAGCAGAAAAGATATTTACGAAAGCTTAAACCAGCCAATGATTTTTAGGAGGTACAATTTTGGAAAATTCGGGTATTAATAAAAACAACCCTATCAAGATTCAGGATAATACACTGCGCGACGGACATCAATCCATCTACGCAACACGAATGAAAACCGAGGATATGATTCCCATTGCGGAAGAAATGGATCAGTGCGGCTTCCATGCCATGGAAGTCTGGGGCGGCGCAACCTTTGATACCATGCACCGTTATCTGCAGGAAGACCCCTGGATGAGACCGCGGACACTGCGAAAATATATCAAGAAAACCCCTTTCACCATGCTGCTGCGCGGACAGAATCTGGTGGGGTACCGTCATTACGCCGACGACGTGGTCCGTGCGTTCGTTGACAAGGCCTGCGAGATCGGCATCGATATCTTCCGCTGTTTCGACGCTCTGAATGATTACCGTAACATCGAAACCTGTGTCGAGCAGATTAAAGCAAACGGCAAACATTTCCAGGGAACGCTGTGCTACTCGTTGACGGAAGTCCGTCTGGGCGGCGACGTCTATAACCTGAACTTTTTCGTCTCCAAAGCCAAGGAGCTGCACAAAATGGGAGCGGATTCGATCTGCATCAAAGACATGGCGGGACTGCTTTCTCCGTATGACGCTTTCGATCTGATTTCGGCTTTAAAGCAGGCCGTGCCGGTTCCGATCCAGTTGCATACGCACTATACCAGCGGTATGGCTTCGATGACCTTATTGAAAGCCATTGAAGCCGGCGTGGATGTTGTCGATACCTGCCTGGCGCCCTTTGCGTTGCGCACCTCGATGCCGGCCGTTGAACCGCTGGTTGCCGCATTATCCGGAACGCCCCGCGCCAGCGGCATTGATCTGCAGAAACTTCTGAAGCTGGGAGAACATCTGGAGAAAATCGCACCCAAGTACAAGTCCTTTCTGGCCGATCATAAACTGTCCATCATCGACAGCGAAGTGCTTGCCCATCAGATACCGGGCGGCATGATTTCCAATCTGGCCAGCCAGCTCAAAGACATGAACGCGTTGCATCGCATGGGAGAAATTACCAAAGAAGTGGTGCAGACCCGCAAGGATATGGGGTATCCGCCGCTGGTGACGCCCGTGTCCCAGATCATCGGCGCGCAGGCTGTTTTAAATGTTCTGTTCGGCCGTTATGTCCGGGTGTCCAATCAGTTAAAGGACCTGGTGCTGGGACTGTATGGGAAAACACCGATCCCGGTGGACCCCGAGCTGGCCAAGAAAATTTTAAAAAAATATAAACTCGGCCAGGAGCCGATTACCGACCGGCCGGCGGATCATCTGAAACCGGAAATTGAAGACGCCAAAAAACAGTTGGGCGATCTGGCCCGCAATGATGAAGATGTCATCGCCTACATTCTTTATCCTGCGACCATGGAAAAATTCCTCAAGGCGAAATACGGCATGGAAACACCGGCCGGAGCCGGTGCGTAAAGCCCCAGACTTCGCGGCTGTTGATTGAAAGGGACATTCCCGACAATCAACAGCCGCTGTTCCCAGAAAACCGATCAAATAAACTTTTGCAACAGGAAAGGCTGCCCATGGATTTAAGTTACAGTGACAATCAACTCATGTACATAGAGACGGTGCGCAAACTGGTGAAAAATTCAATTGCACCCCATATTCTGGAACTGGAAAAGGCGCATCAATTTCCCTGGAAGATTATCGAAACCGCCTGGAAGATGGGCGTTATCAATCTCTCCATTCCTGAATCGGTCAAAGGATTTGATGTAGATGTCTTTTCTTCGGCGCTGATCATCAAGGAAATTTCTTACGGCGACACGGGGATTTCCACATCCGCCATGTGCAACGATCTGGCCAATGTCGTTATCAGCAATCACGGGACGGACGCTCAGAAAGATAGATTTTTAAAACCGTTTGTCGAAAAGCCGATTCTGGCGTCGTTTTGCCTGACAGAACCTGGCGCCGGGTCCGACAATTCGCTCATGACCAGCTTTATAGCCAAGCGCGACGACGGGGCTTATGTCTTAAACGGATCGAAGTGCTTCATTACCAACGCATCCTACGCGTCACAGTTTACGGTCGTCTGCAAAGTCGGCAAACCGTCCTCCAATTTCATGGCCTGTGTCGTCATTCCGGTGGCCCCTGTGACCTCTGCGGAACTTCCCGATATCGGGACGTCCACCCGCGAAATCGATGTGCCCGGCGGCGGGAAAATCATTATCGGCAAGCCAGAAGACAAACTGGGGCAGCGATTGTCGAATACGGCCAGTGTCACGTTTGAAGACGTCGTCATTCAACCGGACCAGATCATCGGGGACCGCCGGTTCGGCTTCAAGTACATCGTCGACGTTCTGGATTATGCGCGTCCGATGGTGGCGGCCATCGGCCTGGGACTGGCCAGGCGAGCGCTGGATCTGACGATGGAATACACGAAGGAACGCAAGCAGTTCGGTCAGCGTATCTGTGACCTGCCGGTGGCCCGCGACATGATCACCACCATGTGGAAAAAAGTTGAACTGGCGGAGCTTGCTCTGATCAAGGCCGCCTGTAAAATTGAGGAGAAAGCCAAAGACGCAGGCATGTACGCCTCGCTGGCCAAAAACACCTGCGCGGAAGCAGCCGTTTTCTGTACAACGGAGGGTCTGCATCTGCATGGCGGTTATGGTTTCACAACGGAGTATGAAATTTCCAAACTGGCGCGCGACGCTCACATCATTGATATTTATGAAGGCGTTCGCGAAGTACAGAATATGATCATCGGGCGGGAGCTTGTTTGATGATGCTGTATCTTCACGGTATGGGGCATTTTAATCCCGAAAACGTCATCTCCAACCAGTTTCTGGAGGATCTGGATATCGGGACGTCGGGCGAGTGGATTCTCGATCGGGTGGGTATTGTCAATCGCCGGACGGTTTTGCCTCTGGATTATATCCGCCGGACGAAAAACGCGGATTTTCGCGCCGCGTTTGAAGTCCGTCAGTACCGGAATGCCGATATGGCGGCAAAAGCCGCCCGAATGGCGATTGAGCGCGCTTCGGTGAAACTTCAGGATATCGGCATGGTCATTGCGGGAAGTTCTTCGCCGGATAATATTGCGCCGGCGGAATCGTCCGCCGTGGCCGCCAGCCTGGGGATTGACGTCCCCAGTTTTGATATGAATTCGGCATGCAGTTCTTTCGGCATGCAAATTAATTTTCTCTCCAAAATGAACCCGGATGCTCTGCCGCCGTATGTGCTGGTTGTGGATTCGGAAACACTCACCAAAACCGTTGATTATTCGGATCGCTCCGCCGCCGTTTTGTTTGGCGACGGCAGCGCCGCGGCCATTGTTTCTACAAAAGTTCCGTCGCGTAAAATGTTTGTAAACTGCAGTTATGATTCCCGTCCGTCGGGCTGGGAAAAGGTCGGCATCGATTATGTCTGGCGCTTCGGTCAGGATGGAAACGCCGTTCAGGGATTTGCCATCCGGACAACGACGGAAGGCGTGAAACAAATGAAAGATCAGTTTGCCCCGGAGGCGAAGCGATTTATCTTTATCGGGCACCAGGCCAATCTCGGCATGCTCAAAACAGTTTGCGAGCGCACAGGCATCGAACCGGCGCATCACTGGTACGGCGTGGATCAGTTTGGCAACACCGGCTGCGGCAGCGCACCGTCGGTGCTTTCGATGCGCTGGGATGATCTTCAAAACGGAGATCGCGTGGCCATGTCGATTGTCGGTGCAGGGTTGTCCTGGGCGCATCTGATGTTGAAAGTAGAGGAGTGATGTCAATGGATCAACCGGTTGCAATCGTGACGGGAGGCGCCACCGGCATCGGCGCCGCGTGTGTGCGGGCTTTGGCCGCAGAAGGCTTTTGCGTGGGCATTCATTACCGTAAAAGCGTTGAGAAAGCCCGGACCCTTCAAAATGAAATTTCCGGCGGTTTTTTGATTTCGGCCGATCTTGCAGACGTGGATCAGATTGACGCCATGGTCGCCAGGATTAAAGAAGCGGCCGGCCGCGTGGATGTTCTGGTGAACAATGCCGGTCAGTCCGTCAATGCCGATATCATTTCGATGAAAGTCGAACAGTTCGACGAGCAGCGGACGATGACCCGCGGCGTCTGGTATCTGACCAAAAGAATTTTACGGCAATTCATGATGCGCGCCCAGTCGGGCCGCGTTATTAATATATCCAGCGTGGTGGGCCATACCGGCAACGCCGGACAGATCGCCTATACGATGGAAAAAGCGGCTCTGGACGCCTTTACCAAGTCGCTGGCTCAGGAAATGGCCGGGCGGAACATTCTTGTTAATTCTGTCGCACCGGGTTTTGTCGATACGGGCATGACGCAGGAGCTGCCGGCCGAAGTCAAAGAGCGCATCATGGCGGGCATTACGCTGGGACGCATCGGCCGTCCGGAAGAGATTGCGGAGGTTGTCGCCTTTCTTTCGACCAAAGGCGGCTATATCAACGGTTCGGTCATTCACGTCAACGGAGGGCTTTATGGAGGCTGATGACGGCGTCAAACAGGAGGTGCTTGCGCTGGTGCCGCAACAAAAACCGTTTCGTTTTATCGACGAGATTCTCTCGTTAAGCGAGGAAGAAATCGTCGGCGCTTACCGGTTTCGCGAAGATGAGTTTTTTTATCCGGGACATTTTCCCGGCCTGCCCATTACGCCGGGCGTCATTTTGATCGAGTCCATGGCGCAGATCGGCGTCGTGGCCTACGGTATGTATCTGCTGGCCTGTTCGAAAAACGTTCGCCCGTCTCAGATGAAAGGCCCATTGAGCCTTTTTTCGCTGGCGGACGGCGTTGAGTTCAAAGGCATTGTTAAACCGGGAGAGAGAGTCATTGTGACGGGGAAAAAAATATATATGCGAAAAGGGGCTTTAAAAGTGGATGTCAGGATGGAAAGAGAAAACGGCGAAGTCGTGTGTGTGGGGCAGTTGGCCGGGATGGGAGTCGAAACATGAGAAAGAGAGTCGTGGTCACAGGGATGGGGGTTGCCGCTCCGAATGCGCATGGAGTGGCCGAGTTTGAACAGGCGCTGCGGGAAGGACGTTCCGGTATTCGTTTCCAGCCTCTACTGGAAGAGTTGAAATTCGGGTGCCAGATTGCCGGTGTGCCGGAAAATTTCGACGCGATTCGCAAAAGTTATTTCGATCATGAAAAACTGATGTCGATCAATGATAATATCGGTTATGCCTCCGTATCGGCTGTGGATGCCTGGACAGACGCGGGCTTTAAGATGCCTGACAACAATGATGAGACGGTGGACTGGGATACGGGCGTTATCGCCGGTTCCGGCATCGGCGGGATGGATACGATTGCGCAGAGCGTCGTGCCCATGGTGAACGAAGGCCGGGTGAGACGTTTGGGCAGCCGGATTGTCGAGCAGGTGATGAACAGCGGCACCAGCGCCCGCATTGGGGGACTGATGGGCGCCGGTAATCAGGTGACTTCCAACTCCTCGGCGTGCAGCACCGGAAACGAGGCGATCATTGATGCAATGTGGCGAATCCGAATGGGGTTGGCCAAGCGCATGGTGGCGGGCGGATCGGAAGGCGCCACGCCGTATATCTGGGGAGGCTTTGACGCCATGCGCGTCATTTGCCGCAAATTCAACGATAATCCCGCGGCAGGGTCCAGACCGCTTTCGGCTTCCGCCTGCGGTTTTGTTCCCGGATCCGGCGGAGCGATGCTGGTTCTGGAAGAGATGGAAACCGCATTGGCGCGCGGGGCGAGAATTTATGCGGAAGTCATCGGAGGTTATGTCAACTCCGGCGGACAGAGAATGGGCGGTTCGATGACGGCGCCGAATCCCACGGGGGTCCGGAGGTGCATTCAGGGCGCGGTGGCGGATGCGGGCATTAAACCTTCCGAGGTTGATGCCATCAACGGGCATTTGACAGCGACTTACGCCGACCCGATGGAAGTCAAAAACTGGGCGGCCGCGCTGGAGAGAACACCCGACAATTTCCCGTATATCAATGCGACGAAATCGATGATCGGTCATTGTCTGGGCGCAGCCGGCGCTATTGAAAGCGTGGCGTCCGTCCTGCAGGTCTATAAGGGATTTATCCATCCGTCGATTAACAGCGAGGATGTGCATCCGGATATTGCAGAGTATGCAGATAAGATTCCTCAGCAGTGTATAGATTTTCCGCAGTTACGGATTCTGGCAAAGGCCGGTTTCGGTTTCGGCGACGTCAATAGTTGTCTGATATTTAAAAAGTGGGAAGAATAAAAAATATTAAAAAAGGAGTTTACACATTATGGATGACAAGAAGATATTTGAGGAAATGGTGAACATTTTAAAGGCTTATACCAAAGACGTCACGCTTCTGGAAAAGGCGACGCTCGATACGCATATTCTGAACGATCTGAAAGTCAACTCGGCGCGTCTGGTGGATGTAATTATCAAATGTGAAGACGTTTTCGGCATCAGTGTGGATGACGATGAGGCGGATAAGATTCGCACCATCGGCGACGCGGTGAAAATCATTAAACAGAAACTCGGGTAAGGATATGAACAAGCGATCCAGGTTTTTCCTGCATTTGCAGGATGTTTTGGGGCGGTTGGCGATTTTCCTGATTGCGGCGTTTTACTTCTTCATCGCGCGTGCGCTGTTTTACCGGGTGCGTAATCTGAGGGAGATACGCCGTCAGTGCTTCGCTGAATTCGAAAAACACAAAGGGCCCTGGATTATTTGCGCCAATCATTTAACGATGATTGATTCCTTTATTCTGGGGTATGCCTCTTTCAGTTTCCTGAAGCACTTCACGCAATACAAGAGACTGCCCTGGAATCTGCCCGAACGAAGAAACTTTCAGAGCAATATTTTTCTGGCCGTTTTGTGCTATCTGTCCAAATGTATTCCGGTGGATCGCGGAGGGTCCCGTGAGAAAACGAAACTGCTGCTGGATAAATGCATTTACCTTTTGCGCAAAGGACATGCCATCATGATCTTTCCCGAAGGCGGAAGGTCGCGAACGGGAAAGGTGGATCGTGAAAATTTCTCATACGGCGTGGGCCGGTTTATTCAGGACGTGGAAGATTGCAAAGTCATGTGCATCTACCTGCGCGGCGACAGGCAGAAGGGATACAGTCTGATTCCGGCCTGGGGCGATAAATTTTATGCCGCGGTGGAAGTCCTTGAACCGACCCGTGTTGAGCGGACCGGGCTACGCGCTCAGCGGGAGTATGCGGCGCAGATTATCAACCGGCTGGCGGAAATGGAGGAGAAGTATTTTGCCATTCGTCGGGAACGATATCATCGATTTGAAGGATCCGGCCAATGTTCAGAAAAGCACGGATTTGCGCTTTCTGAGGAAAATCCTCACTGACGCCGAAATTGAACAGGTTCGGGATTCATCGGATCCGGATAGAGCGTTATGGTCTTTGTGGGCCTGTAAAGAAGCCGCCTTTAAAGTGATGAAAAAACGAGCCGGCGACGCGGCCTTCATGCCGCGCCGCTGGTTTGTTTTTCTGCAACCGGATGGCAAAAACGGTGATGGTCATGATTGCCGGCAGAACCGTCAATTTCCGGGTGTGATTCAAATCCCTCAGGTCCATGAAATCCCGTGTCTTATCTATTCAACACCTGCTTACATTCATTGCATAGCCGCCGATAACCCCGATGCGCTGGCGCAGTCCATCCGGGCGGTGAACACTTTGCCCCGCAGACGGGAAAACCCTGAAAATAATGCTTCAGCATTTGGGCGCTTTTGTCTGGCCAGCCGTCTGGAGAGCCTTTTTTCAGGCAGCGCCGGATCCGTCGAAATTCGACGTGTGAAAGAAAATGGGATTTTGCAGCCACCCGTGGCGTATCTCAACGGCATGACGGCAAAGGTCGATGTCAGTTTAAGCCATGACGGACAATTTGTTGCATACGCTTTTGTTCTTCTGTGATATCCGTTCTGAGTTAAAATCGTATATTTTATTGTCATGCGTTTTCTCTTGTGTTAAGCACAACAATCCATCTGGCTTTTATATCATCTGTCGTTATTTAAGGAGGGGATTATGGATCTCAGGGACGTGGTTGCTTTAGTGACTGGCGGAGCATCGGGGTTGGGTGAAGCCACGGCGCAGCAACTGGTTGCCGCTGGAGCGAAAGTCGTGATTGCCGATCTTGATGCGGTCAGCGGTGACAAAATGGCGCAGGCTCATTCGGGCAGGCTGATTTTTGTTCAGGCCGATGTCGCAAGCGAACAAGATATTGTTCGTGCCATTAAAAAAGCGGTCGATGCTTTTGGGAAAATCAATGTTGCCGTAAACTGCGCCGGTGTTACGGACGCCGGGAAAATCAAAGGCAAGAAAGGTCCTCTGCCGCTTGCGTCGTTTACGAAAGTGCTGCAGATCAATCTGGTCGGCACGCTCAACGTCATCCGCCTGGCGGTGGATCAGATGACGAACAATACCCCGAACAGCGATGGTGAAAAAGGGGTCATCGTGAACACGGCATCCATCGCCGCCTTTGACGGTCAGATCGGTCAGGCGGCTTATTGCGCGTCCAAGGGTGGCATTGTGAGTATGACACTGCCCATCGCCAGGGAGTGCGCAGAATACGGCATCCGCGTGGCCACCATCGCACCGGGCTTGTTTGATACGCCGCTTATGGCTGGAATGCCGCCGGATGTGAAAGAAGGGATGGCCAAAGGCGTTCCGTTTCCCAAAAGGCTGGGCAAACCCTCGGAATTTGGCCGCATGGCTCTGCACATCATTGAAAATCCTATGTTAAACGGCTGCTGCATCCGTCTGGACGGCGCGCTGCGCATGCCGCCCAAATAGAAGTGGTTATTTGAACTTGAAAAGCACATGGCATTCATGTTACTTTAAATAAGTGTTGTAAAGTTCAAGAAACAGACAGTAGTTGTTTTTTATGAAGCCGTTTCCGGATCTGACCAATCAAAGTATCGATTCCATTGTCTTTTATCAAGTCATTGATATGGTGGATATAGGACTGGTTATTCTGGACAAGGATTTGCGAGTTCGGCAATGGAACCGGTGGATGCAATTGCATTGCACGATACCTCCCGATCAGATTATCGGAAATCCCGTCTGCGATGTTTTTCCCAATCTGAAACGCCCCCGGTTCCTGAATAACTGTAAAGCCGTTTTTACTTTCGGTAATTTTTGTTTCTTTTCTCAAAGACTGCACCGCTACTTATTCCCCTTCAAACCTATCAGTTCTTTTGATTCCGACTTCCAGTACATGCAGCAAAGCTGCACCATGGGCCCGCTTCGCAACGAGAAAGGAGACATCGAGTACTTGTTCATTGCAGTGCACGATGTGACGGAAACGGTCGCTTTTGAGCAGAAACTGATGGCGCTCAACATGATGGACGCTCTCACCGGCATTCACAACCGGCGCAGTCTCGAATGTCATCTGAAGGAAGAAGTGGACCGTCATAAAAGATATGTCCATCCTTTGAGCCTGATTATGTTTGACCTCGATCATTTCAAAGCAATCAACGACACGTATGGCCATCAGTGCGGAGACTTTGTCCTGCAAAACGTCACCAAACTGATCGGCAATTCGATTCGCGGCGAAGATATACTGGCGCGCTACGGCGGCGAGGAGTTTTGCTGCGTGTTGCCGGAAACCCCTATTGAAGCCGCCCGGATGATTGCCGAGCGCTTCCGCTCAAGAGTTGCAAATCAGATTTTTGAATTCGGTTCGGAACGGATAAACGTTACCATCAGCCTGGGCGTCGCCGCGATGACCCCTAGAACGATGACCCCCGATCTGCTTTTGAAAAAAGCCGATGACGGGTTGTATATGGCAAAAAACAGAGGCCGCAACAGGATCGAAGTCGCCGACTGACGCTCAATATCCTCGTATCCCATTCGTTGTTCTCCTAAGCGGGCATACATCACCAATAAATTTATTTATGCCAACAGATGAGGACGATCATGATTAAAAAAATATTGGTTGTTGACGATTCTCCTATTTCAATCAAAATTATGAAGAGTTGCATTCCTAAGGATCGGGGTTACGAATTATTTGATGCGGCCAACGGGCAGCTTGGCCTGGAGATGTTCAAACAAATCAGGCCGGATTTGACTTTCATGGATCTGACCATGCCGGTGATGAACGGGTTTGAAGCCCTGCAAGAGATCATAAAAAACGATTCTCAGGCGATTGTCATTATTGCCACCGCTGATGTTCAGGTGAAGGCTATCGCCCGCGCGCAGGAATTGGGAGCGTTTAGCGTAATCAAAAAACCGCCGACAAAAGAAAGTGTGGCGGCAGCCATTTCCGAAGCGGAAATTAAGTTAGAAGGACGCAGGTAGATTATGAATGATTCTGTTCCCAAGACAATTATTACGGAAGAAGAAACCGATATTCTTCAGGAAATCATGAACATCGCCTTTGGGCGCGCTGCATCCGATCTGGCCGAATATATCGATATCTTTGTAATCCTCAGCGTGCCTTTCATTAAGCTTTTGCCCTCATCGGAGCTTCCTCCTTATATTAAATCTGAAATTAAGGAATACGATAAGGTATCGCTCGTGGAGCAGAATTTCTGGGGAAAATTCAAAGGCAGCGCCTTTCTGGTGTTTCCCGCCGACAGCGGCAAGAAAATTCTGTCCATGTTTGACGGCTCGGAGGAATATCTGGAGTCCGATCCCATCAATGAACTGGAAAAAGAAACCTTCCGGGAAGTGGGGAATATCCTGATCGGCGCCTGTATCGGTAAAATTGCCGAACTTCTGGGAGATGTCATTACTTATTCCCCGCCCAGAGTGATCGTTGACCGCAGTCGGCTTAACGCCATCGCGGACAGCCTTTTTACATCCAACAATCTGGCCATTGTTTTACGGACCGTGTTCTCTTTCAATGATCAAAATGTGACCGGTTTTCTGTTCATCATCACGAGCGAGGAATCCTTTGGCTGGTTAAAGACGGCTCTGCACGGATTTCTGGAACAATACGAGTGCTGATACCGCTGATTATTCGCTGATTTCTTTTCTCAGTTGCACCGGTTTGGCCTGTTTTTTACGCAGTCGGATGTTGAGCATTTCCACGGCAACGGAAAACGCCATTGCGAAGTAGATGTAGCCTTTCGGAACATGCACGTCAAATCCTTCGATGACTAGCGTAAGGCCCACCATAATCAGAAACGATAAGGCCAGCATTTTGATCGTCGGATGAGCCTCTACAAAACTGGCGATCGGTTTGGCGGCAAACATCATGACGCCTACGGCCAGCACAATGGCAATGGCCATGATAGAAATGTGTTGCGCCAATCCCACGGCCGTAATTACGGAATCCAGCGAGAAAACGATATCCAGTAGGGCAATCTGAACCAGTGTCGCCGCCATGGAGACGGTTTTCATCTCGGGGCGGTGTTCTTCGACGCCTTCCAGGCTGCCGTGAATTTCGTGTGTGGCTTTGGCCATCAGAAACAGTCCGCCGCCGATCAGAATGATATCTCGGCCGGAAATTTCCTGACCGAAGACGGTAAACCAGGGCTGCGTCAGATTGGCCACCCAGACAATGGAAAACAGAAGCGCCAGACGCGTCATCATCGCCAGGATCAGCCCTGTCCGGCGGGCGACATTCCTCTGTGCAGCAGGCAGCCGGCCCACCAGGATGGAAATAAAGATGATGTTGTCAATGCCAAGAACGATTTCCAGTGCTGTTAAAGTTCCCAGAGCGATCCATGCTTCGGGAGAGGTTAACCACGCAAACATAGTGTGTCTCCTTTTGATTGTAAGCGGCTTGCCTGCCGGAGCCATATGCTTCGGCGCCGATAAATGATGTTAACAATAGCTTAGTTTTGTCCTGTTTTCAATTCAAAGATATCATTATCACTGACAAATTAAAAGCCAGCCTGTTCTTTTATGATGGGAATGAATTTTCACAGGGAGCATTGGCAATGCGTCTGATTTTAAAAATCGTAGATGAAATTCTCTCGGCCATGTCAAATCCGCAACGAGGTCGGCAACCGCCCTGAAGATAATCCGTAAATTCCTTGAGTTCGAGAAGAAGCGGCATTTCTTTGCCAATGCGGCGGTATTCTCCATCGCGGCCTTCATTTTTAATAACGATTGATTCCGCATAGGCATCAGGCAGCAGGGCTACACCTCCGCTGCCTGAAACAGCCACTGACATATTTTTTACAGGATGTCTGGACGAAATCGTGATGATCACGGGACAGGCATTGCCCAGAGTAATGGATGCACTTGTGATGATTCCATCGTGCCGGGAAACGGCGGCGCTCTGAGGTTCGGGAATATATCCAATCAGGCGCTGAACAATGGATATTTGATGGACGCCTGTGAGCCACAGACTGTCTGTGCCCTGAAAATCATCGTCCCAACTCAGACGCTGAAGCATGATCATTTCCACCTGTCCGATTTCTCTTAAAGCAATGATGGAGCGTAAAGCTTCAATTCCCGGATGATAACAAAACTTGTACATGGCAAAAAGTCGTTCCGACGCACCTGCCGCCAGCAATCTTTCTTTCTCTTCCTCGGTTGTGAAAACAGGTTTTTCGCAAAAGACGGGTTTCCCGAAGCGAAGGATCCGTTCCGCTTCACGGGCAAGAGTCAATATGGGCGATGCTATGACGTAGCCGTCACATAAATCGTTCTTCATCTCCAGGGCATTTTCCACTGCAAGCTTTGCACCCATCCGCAGAGCGGTTTCGCGCGCTTGAGGCAGTGGATCTGTGACGATCACTCTGCATTTGAGCGAAATCAAATCCCGGAGAATGTTTCTTCCCCATTTTCCGCATCCGATTAGTCCAATAGTCTTGCTCATATTAAAGAATGTATGGATGAATTAATCTGTCGGAAAAAGAACACACATCATCGAGGCTTTCCCGTCCGGTCCGAATCTTTTCGATACGGTCGTTATACAGAATCGTTCGATGTCGGCTTCCGATGCATGCGTAGTTGCCGGAAGAGTAGCCCATGTTTTTCAGCCTTTCTTCCTTCCATAAAAAGTCTTCATTCATCGAATCACTTAAATCCGCCAGGACATAATCCGAATTATATTTTGTCTCGGGACTGAGATAATTTTTCCCATCCGCTCCAAGCACGAGAAGAAAATGAGCTGCATGATAATGACTGAATCCGATGTCGTAAGCACTGTAGCGTTCCTTACCGGCAAATACCGGGAAAATCCCGGAATATTTTGTTTGCAGTCTTTCGATCTCGTCGAGGACGCCTGTCTGGTCGGCGATAGTCGGTTTTCCCAAATCCCAATCTTTACAAAAGGGGTGGAAATATATCCAGTGAGCGCCGCTGTTGGAGATAAGTTTTACCGTCTTTTCAAGCGCTGGAACGCGGAAATGATCGGTAAGAACGCTGACACCAAGAGAAAGGTTACTGCCCGTTCGCTCAATGGCATTTCGAAGAGACAGAATATTGGCAAGTATTTTAGACAGCGGCCCGTCAATCCCCAATTCCCAATCGTAAAGAGAAATCCTGAGCGCTGTGACTTCGTCGAGGATGGTTCTGTTTACTTTTTCGTCATTGAGGCAGATCCCGTTTGATACAACGGCTATCTGCCGGAATTTGCGTTTACAGGCCAGTTGTAAAGCTTTGGAGAACATAGGCGCGATCGTTGGCTCGCCTCCGGTCAGGAGCAACCCGTGAGCTTGATCTTCAAGAATTCCCAGTAACCGGTCGATAAACTTCAGCGAAAGAAAATGCTTCGTGGTCGCCCTCACGCTCGGGCAGCCGGGGCATGAACGATTGCACATATCCGTCAGATCGAGTTCAACTGACAGGGGCAAAATATTTCTACCGGCAAGATAATTCTCCAGTCGATTACGATCAACGGCTACTTTATAAGAAGATGTGATGAGTCCGTCAAACGGTAACTGGCGGACATCCGGCGTTATATCGTTTTCACAAAAAAATAACTGTTCTTTCATGGTATTGAAATGCACTCCGTTAATCTGAAACTTTTATAGACACTCGTTTTTCCCGAGAACCATACAGAATGTAGTGAACGAGAGGATTGATCCCCGCCTTTAAAACATCTTCGTTAGTCGCTAAATAATAAGCGGCATCGAAATCAGGCGAAGGATTTGCGCCACTTTTCCATCCGACATCCAAATAATGCCTGATCGAATTGAATTTTCCCGTTGAAATATTTTTGCAATATCTTTCCTGGTAAAAATTACGGTCGAAAAGACCGCTTCTCGCAATCATTTGCTCAACGATCCATTGTTTAAATGCTTCTGATTTCCCCGGTATGAGTTGATTCAGCGCAATATAAATTTTTCCTGGCAGAAAACTGAACGTTGAAGGCCGGGCGCCCTTACTTGCGGGCATTATTTCAGGATTCCCGGCCCCCGTTCGCTCAAGATTATTTATTTCATTCTGAAGATCAACCGCAGCGTTTTGAATGGCCATTTCGCCGAGCCGCTTTGCCTCGTCCTGTATAGATAGACGAGGAAACCATGCTGCAATTTCGGACTCTCGTTTTTCGACGGAACATGCTTGTCTTCGAGAACGCGGAAAAGAAATGGCTGTCGTTTCAGGCACACCGGAAAATCGGCATTTGGGAAGCGATATAAATTGCCTCCACATATATAAGTCGGACCACGTCGTGTAAGGCGCCGGGCGCCAGCCGTACGGCAAGTCAAAATAGATGTCTCTTGTATGCGCGGCGCAAGTGGGTCCGAAACGATTCCAGTTATTTGTCAACATGCGTAAACGGCTTGAAGCATCGGTAACAAGCGGTAAAAAACCACGGATGGTTCCGTCCTCGGCAATATAGGTATGCATGGAATGGACGAAGTCGGCGTTTTTCAGGAGCCGCAGCATCGTTGCAATATGTTCCGGAAACCACAAATCATCATGGCCGAGATAACAAATGATTTGACCTTTTGACTGAAGTATTGCCTGGTGGCGATACAATTCTCCGTTTCTTGGACCTTTGGGATAATCCAGAAAATGTATACGGTCATCATTTTTCGCTTCTCTTTCAACGACATCCCTGGTTGGAGGACTCGCCCCATCGCCGACGACAAGTATTTCTATATCGGTTATTGTCTGTTGCCGGGCGCTTTTTATCGCCCATATGATAAATTCGGCATGGCCAAAAGTCGGAATGATGACTGTCGCTTCAGCACCTGACGCTTGGCTTGCAACATGAAGATCCATAGAATATTCAATCAATCCCATTTTACAAAGTAATACATATAAATAAATATTCAATGTGTCAAAAACAAAAAGCGGTCCTCTCTCAATCCCAAATCTACTACGGAGCATCCTGCACGGATAGATAGACAAATAGATTACTTGATAGGTAATGTACTCTCTCCGGAATTAATACTCGATACCCGCGCGGTCTTTGATGCCGGCGGCATAATGGTGTTTGATTTCCTTGATTTCACTGACCGTGTCGGCGAACTTCTGAATTTCCTTAGGCGCATAACGTCCGGTAAGAATCAAATCGACGTCCGGTGGCCTGTTTTTGATGAGATCGATGACATCCTGAAGAGGGATGAGCTTGAAATCGACCGCCACGTTTATTTCGTCGAGAATGATCATGTTGTATTTTCCGGATGCCACTGCCTTTTTAGCCGTTTCGAAGCCCTGACGGGCCAGTTCAATATCCACCGGCGCAGGACTATCACGCATGACGAAGCTGTCCAGGCCCGAACGGCAGATGGTGAAGCGGGGCAGATATTTCTCGGCGGCAAGATATTCGCCGTAATCGCGGCCTTTCATAAACTGCATCATGAAAACCTTATAGCCCTGGCCGATGGCGCGAAGCGCCTGTCCGAAAGCGGAAGTCGTTTTTCCCTTGCCGTTGCCTGTGATGACGATAACCAGGCCGCGGACCGCAAGGGGACCGCCGGCAAGGTGCTTTGCGGCGGATGGCGCTTTCCGTGAAGGTTTTGTCGATAGTGTCTTCTTGTCCGGAATCTTTTTCATGTCGTTTCTCCGACTTTCAGGAAACGGCGCGCAACGGCTTCCGCTTCCGAATAGGGGTCAGCTTCACGGTTTTTTACTCTTTGTGCAATATCTTTTAATTCACCGGTGGCGATCAGTTTCGTGAGAACGGGTTCCAGAATACAGGCTTTCAGCGCATCCGTAATTTCCATCATGGCCTTGCGTTCCATGCGTTGGGATAACTGCCCGCTGACAATGAGGTGATCGTGATGATCCAGAACCTTTTGAGCCAGCTCGGCGGTCTTTTCGGCAAAGCCCGCCGGTTCGTAAAGGTTCCCGATCGAAACAACGGGCGGCCTCCAGTCGTCGGGACCGTGCGGGGTGGCGTTTTGCAGTGCCGTCAGTTCCGTCTGCAACTGCTTTGCCCCTGGCCGGTCAGCCTTATTGATGGCAAAGACATCGGCAACTTCCATAATGCCGGCTTTCATTGTTTGAATTTCGTCGCCCATGCCAGGTACGAGAACGACGATAACGCTGTGTGCGTGGTTGATGATATCCAGTTCCTGCTGGCCGATGCCGACGGTTTCAACAATGATAACGTCTTTACCCATGGCTTCCATGACGTGAATGGCTTCGCCTGCCGCCTGGGAGAGACCGCCTAATGCGCCCCGTGTGGCGAGCGACCGGACGAATACTCCTTCGTCTTCCGCATGGCGTAGCATGCGGACGCGGTCGCCCAGAATGGCGCCGCCCGTGAACGGGCTGGTCGGATCAACGGCCAGAACACCGACGGTTTTTTTGTGCTTGCGGAATTCGCCGATAAGCGCATCCGTCAGTGTGCTTTTGCCTGCTCCGGGCGATCCGGTGATGCCGATGATAAAGGATTTGCCGGTATGAATGAAGAGCTGCTTGAGTCTCGGACGGGCGTGCGGAAGCTTATCTTCCAGGTCCCGGATGAGACGCGTAGCGGTGCGGACGTCGCCTGCGCATATTTTAAGGGTGGTTTCCATAGGTCAACGATCTTTGTATCAGAATTGGCGGACTTTAACATGCTCGCGAATCCATTCTACAATGGAATCAAGCGTTGCGCCAGGGGTGAATATCGCCTGAACGCCTGCTTTGTAAAGCATGTCAAAATCCTGTTCCGGGATGATGCCGCCGCCGATGACCATGATATCGGATGCGTTTTTTTCCCGGAGCAGTTCCACAACACGGGGGAACAAGACACGGTGGGCGCCGGACAGGCAGCTTAGCCCCACCAGGTCAACATCTTCCTGAATCGCCGCCGCTGCAACCTGTTCCGGGGTTTGATGGCAGCCGGTGTAAATGACTTCAAAGCCGGCGTCGCGAAAACAACGCGCCAGAACGCGCGCGCCGCGGTCGTGGCCGTCCAGGCCCGGTTTGGCAACCATCACTCTAATTTTTCTTTCCGACATAATTTCTCCTTCTATACCAAGTCGTATGCATCAGGATGCCGCGGCGGCAAGGAGGAGGCGCCGGAGGCGTATTGTTAATACACTGAGGACGCCGACAACGCGGCCAACAAAGGCAGCCGTATGAAGACGGCTTGGTTTCTTAATATAAACCCGGGTCTCTGTATTCCCCGTAAACGTCCCGATATACATCGCAGATTTCCTGTTTTGTGGCCAGATTTTTCACGGCGGCAATGCAATAAGGCATGACATTATCGCCGTTTTTGCAGGCGGTGCGGATGTCGGTAAGCGACTGCAAGACGGCGTGACTGTCGCGTTTGCGCCGGACGTCTTGAAGTCGTTTAATTTGTTCGTCGCCCATTTTTTCGTCAATTTCCACCATCGGCACGGCCTGCTGCTTTTCAGTGACGTATTTGTTGACGCCAACCATGATCTTTTCGTTCGCTTCGATCTGCCGCTGGAATTTATAGGATGCATCCGCAATTTCCATCTGGGGGAAGCCTTTTTCAATGGCTGCAATCATGCCGCCCATCGCGTCGATCTTTTCGATATATTCCCAGGTCTTTTCCTCGATCTCGTTGGTGAGTGATTCAATAAAATAAGAGCCGGCCAGCGGATCAATGGTATTGATGACGCCCGTTTCCTCCGCGATAATCTGCTGGGTGCGCAGCGCCACTTCCACGGCCTGATCGGAGGGCAGACAGAACACTTCGTCTAACGAATTGGTGTGCAGGGACTGTGTTCCGCCTAAAACACCGGCCAGGGCTTCGATGGCCGTGCGCACGACATTGTTGTAAGGCTGCTGAGCGGTGAGCGAACAGCCTGCCGTCTGCGTATGGAAGCGCATCCACATCGAGCGTGGATTTTTTGCGCCGAAACGGTCGCGCATGACGCGGGCCCAGATGCGCCGGGCTGCGCGCAGCTTGCAGATTTCCTCGAAAAAGTCGATGTGTGCATTGAAAAAGAAAGACAATCGCGGCGCGAAATCATCCACATTCAGTTTCTTGCGGCGGATGACATCTTCGACGTATTCAATGCCGTCGCGCAGGGTGAAGGCCAGTTCCTGGACGGCCGTCGCGCCGGCTTCGCGGATGTGGTAGCCGCTGATGCTGATCGTGTTCCAGCGGGGAACGTATTTCGTGCCGAACTCCACCGTGTCGCTGATGAGTTTGACGGAAGGCTCCGGCGGACACATGAAGGTCTTCTGGGCGATGAATTCCTTGAGCATGTCGTTTTGAATCGTTCCTCCGATTTTGGAAAGCGGCACACCTTTAATGTCGGCCGCTGCACAGTACATCGCCCACAAAACGGTGGCCGGCGGATTGATCGTCATGGAGGTCGTGACCTGATCCAGCGGAATGCCGTCAATCAGCGCCAGGAAGTCTTCCAGCGTATCAATGGCGACGCCGCATTTGCCGACTTCACCCAGTGAGCGCGGTGCATCGCTGTCATACCCCATGAGCGTGGGAAAATCGAAGGCTGTACTTAAGCCCGTCTGGCCTTCGCGAAGCAGCATGTGCCACCGGGCGTTGGTATCCCGGGCGCTGCCCATGCCGGAAAACATACGGAAAGTCCAGTTGCGTCCCCGATAGCCTGTGACCTGATTGCCGCGCAGGTAGGGAAATTCGCCGGGCGTGCCGATATCGCGGCCAAAATCCATGTCTTTGATGTCTTCAGGGGTATAGAGCCTCTTGATATCCAGATCGGAAACAGTTGAAAACCGTTCTTTTTGATCCGGATTATTTTTCAAAGTTTTATCGACTTCAGTCCGCCATTTTTCGGTAAGTGGCCCGGACGCCTTTTGTGTTTCATCAGAGAAATACAATGTCGATCCTCCTTACGGGCAGCCGATTATTTCCCGTCGACAGTTGAAAAATGCGCGGAGAAATATCCTGACTGTTCCCTGTAAATTCAAATTTATCATGGGGATGCCGTTTCAGGGAGAACCGGCAAGGTTCGAGGACTAACTTAAATCGTCCTTTTCTGTCAAGAAATATTAAGGGTTGACGTTTGGAGAGGATAATAAAAACACCCCGGAATAAAAAATCCCGGGGTGTCGATTTCCAGATATAAAACAACAATTAGAGCGCGACGACGTTTTCCGCTTCCAGGCCTTTTTTGCCCTGCGCGATGTCGAAGCTAACCCGCTGTCCTTCGCTGAGCGTTTTGAATCCTTCCGCCTTAATGGCGCTGAAATGAACAAAAATATCGTTTCCACCTTCCTGTTCGATGAAACCGAAACCTTTACGTTCGTTAAACCATTTTACTTTACCTTCCGGCACAATCCTAACCCTCCTTTCTAAAAATTTCACAAGTTGAACATCATGATGACACAAAAAAAAGCCGCCAAATCGAACATACATGGCGGCTTACCTGATTGCTTCAAAATGACATCCTTCAACTTATTCCTTCGCTTTTCTGGTGAATCGCGAAGTCGCGCGGAAGGTACGTTATTTCATGGTTCCCGTCAAGCAATATTTTTTAAATGAATATATCAGTTTAATTTTTCCGGCAAATCATGTTAAGGACTTTGGTAGTTATTCGAGAATGCACTCCGAAGCGTGCACTTACAGCCGCCTGACGGAGTTAAAAAATATTGAAGGAGTAAGTAAATGACAACCTCAGAAAATCGTCCCGCCAAGTTCAGCGGGGGCACTCGTTATGTATTAGATGACGAGTTGGCTAAAATTGTGAATATTTCAATGGCCCTGGAGATGCCGCTCCTGCTGAAGGGCGAGCCGGGCACGGGTAAAACGATGCTCGCGCATGCGATTGCCGAGAGTCTGCGCATGCCGCTCATTATTCTCAATGTCAAATCCAGCATGAAACTGATCGACGCACTGTATCAGTACGATACGCTTACCCGCCTCAACGACAGCCGATTTGCCGATTCCGGGCGCGACGTCAGCAACATCGAAGACTATATTAAAATGGGCAAGATCGGCCAGGCTTTTGTAGCCGATAAAAAGGTCGTGTTGCTGATCGATGAAATCGACAAGGCGGACACGGATTTCCAGGATGACATGCTCGACATTCTCGATCAGATGCAGTTCGATATCATGGAAGTCGACCGGACGGTCCGGGCCAAGAACCGGCCGGTCATCGTGATTACATCCAACGCTAAAAAAGATCTCTCCGATCCATTTCTGGGGCGCTGCAATTTCCACCACATTGCGTTTCCCGACCGCGACATGATGCGCAAGATCATCAGTGTGCATTTCCCGGATCTCAACCGCGATCTGACTGCCGCCTGTCTGGAGATGTTTTACCGGTTGCGCGAGGTGCGCGGCGTGGAGAAAAAACCGGCAACGCGTGAACTGATTAACTGGATGCGCGCCCTTCAGGCCGATCCGGATTTTCAGTTGAAACAACTGAAGTCGGCCAACATTCCTTTTTTAGGCGTGCTGTTTAAAAAGAGCACGGATCTTTACCTGGCTTCGCATCAATAGTGAATCTATATGTTTGTCAATTTTTTCTATACACTTCGCGACAAAGGTATCCCGGTGACGCCGACATCTTTCCTGCGCCTGCAAAAGGCGCTGGGGATGGGGCTCATTGAATCGCTCGATGATTTCTACAGTGTGACGCGCAGCCTCCTCGTCAAAAGCGAACGCTACTTCGATATTTACGATCAGGCGTTTTCGGTGGCGTTTCGCGGTATGATGGAGCAGGAACTGACCGATGCGGAACTGACAGACACGATCAAGGCGATGCTTTCCGAATGGCTCAAAGATCCGGGTGGTATGGCTGACGCGCTGGGAATACCGGAAGAACAGCTTAAGAAGATGACGCCCGAAGAGCTGGTCGAGCATTTTCTCAAACGTCTTAAAGAGCAGACCGAAGCGCATCATGGCGGAAACCACTGGATCGGTTCGCACGGCACATCGCCTACCGGGCATTCCGGCTATCATCCGGGCGGTATGCGCATCGGCGGTGAATCGCGTAATAAATCCGCAATAAAAGTAGCGATGGAGCGCCGTTATCGCGACTATTCGCAGACGGGGCCGATTACTGCCTCGCAAATGGGGGAGGCGCTCAAACGGCTTAAGCATCTTCAGCCCGCCGGGCCGCAGGATATCGTCAATATCGATAAAACCATTTATCAGACCATGCGCAACGCCGGTGAAATTGAGATTGTTTTCGACAGGCGCCTGGCCGACCGTCTGAAAATAAAGCTTTTGATCGACAACGGCGGCTGGTCGATGGACCCTTATGTGGAAATTGTGCAGGCGCTTTTTCATTACGCGCAGTTTCAGTTTAAGGAGCTGGAGATTTATTATTTCCACAATACGATTTATTCCAAAGTCTGGCTTGATCCGCACCGCTATAAAAAACCGGTGCCTGTGGATGAATTTGCCCGCTCCGATCCCGAAACCAGGCTGATCCTCGTCGGGGACGCCTCGATGGCGCCATACGAGCTCAATGACCCGCGCGGCGCTATTTACGTCGGTCAGAACGAGGCACAGCCGTCCGTGAATTATCTCAAGTTTCTGGCCAAAACCTTTCGTCACAGTGTCTGGCTTAATCCGGTAGACCAGGATTCCTGGTTTTACACCTGGACAGTCAAGCAGATTGCAGGCATTTTTCCCATGTTCGAGCTTTCACTGGACGGCTTGGAGAAAGCGGTGCACTATTTAACATCCCGAAACTGATCAGGGAGGAGGTATGTGATGAAGAAACGGTTGGTTTGTGCTTTTGCAATGGCGCTTGCTTTTGTTTGGGGGATGACGTCGAATGCGGCCGATCAGCCTCCGCAGGTTGGCAGCACGCTGCCGGCGCTGAAGCTTGTCAAACCGGCCGACGCCGGTGATTTGAAATATCTGGGATTATCCGGCGGGGGAACCTTTTCCGTTGACGACGTCAGGGTACAGGCGGTGATTATACAGATCTTCAGCATGTACTGTCCTTACTGCCAGAAGGATGCCCCCAATGTAAACCGGCTTTTTAGTCTGATTGAAAATAACCCGAACCTGAAGGGAAAGATCAAAATCATCGGTATCGGCGCCGGAAATACATCTTTTGAAGTGGCCACCTTTAAAAAGAAGTATCAAATTGAATTTGCGCTGGTTCCCGACGGAGATTTCAAGATTCATAAAATAATCGGGGAAGTTCGCACTCCCTATTTCATTGTCTTGAAAATGAGCGGTCCGAAAAAGCCGGAAGTCGTTTTTTCTAAACTCGGCGCGCAAGAGAGCATCAATAATTTTCTGAATGATGTAATTCGATTGGCTGATGTCCGGTAGAGGGATTTATGAAAAAGTGGATTGTCGTTGCATTCTTCTTAGTGACAATTGTTTATTCGATCAATGCCCGGGCGCTTTCTGAAGCTTATAAAGAAAATATCTATCCCGTCGGAAAACTCAAACCGGTGGATAGTGTCCTGAAAGTCAAAGTCGGTCAAACGGCTCCTGATTTCTCTCTGAAAGCGGTAAGCGGAAAAACGGTGTCTCTGAAAGATTTTAAGGACAGGAAGAATGTGGTCCTGTCTTTTGTACCGGCCGCCTGGACGCCGGTGTGTTCCGACCAGTGGCCGGGGTATAATATTGTTCAGGATCTGTTTGAAGACAATAACGCAATTCTGCTGGGGATAACCGTAGATAACATTCCGACGCTTTATTCCTGGACTCGTCAAATGGGGGATTTATGGTTTGAGGTGCTCTCGGATTTCTGGCCTCATGGGGCGGTTGCCGCCCGCTACGGCATTTTGCGCACCGACGGAACGGCGGAAAGGGCGATTTTCATTATCGATCGGGCCGGAGTCATTCGTTACATTGATGTTCATGACATTAATGAACGTCCGCCATTGGAGAGCATCATTCATCAGCTTAACAAATTGCGATAAATATCGATATCATCGCGAAATATTTCTTGATAGACAAGTCAGACTCTATTATGCTCATAAAGCAGAAAGTGTTTAGGGGGCTGTAATCCGTTCTTTTTCCTTGACACAGGTATCCAATTGCGGTACGAAAAGTGACCGTAAGTCATAAAGACAGTACTTACGGTTGTTTTTTAGTATTTACGTTGATTTGCAAAATTCAACAGCAAAAGGTCTTCATCTGATTTGAGAGGAGTAATCACTTTGAGCTCTGAAGAAAGAAGAAGAAAAGAAAAAGAAAATCGTAAGAACGCGATTTTAAAAGCGGCGCGTAAGCTTTTCTTTGAGCGCGGCTTTAAGTCGGTTACAGTCGATTTGATTGCCGCAAAGGCGGAGGTCAGCAAAGGATCGATTTACCTGTATTTCGACAGTAAGGAAGAAATCTATACGCAGATATTGATTTCGGCCAATATCGAACGCCATAAAGAAATCGAAAATTTTGCCAAGCAGGAGGGCGCCGCATCAGATCTTCTTTTGTCTTTTGCCCGTGACTATATCGAGTTCTTCTTTGAAAATAAAGAGCTGTTCAGGATTCTCATGACGTTCATGCTCCATGCGGATAATATGAATCTGACCGAGGACCAGAATACACAGCTTATTCATACCACCAATGAAAATATCCGGGTGATTTCTGAAATTCTTCAGAAAGGGATTGATACCGGTGAATTTGCCCCCGATCTCGATATCCGGCAGGCGCAAAACGCCATCTGGGGATTACTCAACGGAATTGTATCGCTCTACATTTACACAGGAGCTCCGGATAAACGCGCCGAAAGAATTCAGACAACGGTGAATAAAAGTTTAAACACCTATCTCAAAGGCATCAGGGCTTAATTATTTCTTTTGAAGTAATTTTTGAAAGTCCTGATCCGCCGTGCGCAGAAGTTCTTCAACGTCTTTTTCCAATTTTTCAAAAAGATTGATCATTGCCCTGGCTTGTTCGGTAAGCCGCATGGTTTTTTCTTTTGTGTTGATATCGACCAGTTTTATTCCCAGTCTCTCCTCAGAGGCTTTTAACCGGCCCCATGCCGCCCGATAGGACATTTCCAGTTTTTTTGCCGCGGCATTGAGGCTGTGCTGCTCTGCAACCGCTTTCAGGATGTCGTCACGTCCTTTGCCGAAAATCACTTTCCCGTTTTTTTCAATCCATATCTTATGCTTTATTTCCATCCAAAATGTCCTTTTGTGTTCTTAAAGTGTTTTTATTTATAGAGATGATAGCTTTGAAATGTCAATGAAATTTGTAATTTTAATAAGATTATTCGTATCGCAACACGAAAATGCCCTTGAATCCTATTCTATAGGAATAATCATGAGAGTTTATACATCTGTTATTAATAACATATTGACATATAAATGACTTTCGGTCAATGTGTGCCCGAAGTGACATAGGTCAATAATGACATATTTGTTAGGAGGGGGCTTTATGCAAATCACGAGAAGAGGTTTTTTAACCATGACCGGCGCCGTTGGAGGCGGGGTTGCCCTTTCGAGTTTGGGTTTGAACCTGAATCCGACCAAGGTTTATGCGGATGAACTTAGCAAAATGGATCGCATTAAGATTGCTAAGCAAGTGACAACAATCTGTTGTTACTGCTCCGTCGGTTGTGGGCTGGTCTGTAGCGTGGATAAGGCTACAGGAAAAATTTTCAACATCGAAGGCGATGCCGATCATCCGATTAACGAAGGATCGCTTTGCGCCAAGGGCGCCGGTTTCTTCGATCTGACCGAGGCCAACAAACATCGTCTGACCAAGGTTCTCTATCGCAAACCATACGGAACCGAGTGGGAAGAGAAAGACTGGGACTTCGCGCTTTCCCGGATTGCCCGTCTGGTCAAAGACACACGTGACAAGGGGTTCGTAAAGAGAAATGCCAAGGGCGAACTGGTGAACCGCTGCGAAGCGATCGGCCACTACGGCAGTTCCAATATCGATAATGAGGAATGCTGGCTGGTAAGCGTCAAGTCCAGAGCGCTGGGTCTGGTCTATATAGACCATCAGGCCCGGGTCTGACACAGTCCATCTGTAGCGGCTCTGGGAGAGTCGTTCGGACGCGGTTCCATGACGAATCACTATTGTGATTTAAAGAATGCCGACGTTATTCTGATTATGGGCAGCAATGCTGCCGAGCATCACCCCATCGCCTTTAAGTGGATTTTGAGAGCCAAAGAAAAAGGCGCCACGATTATTCACGTGGATCCCCGTTATACAAGAACATCCGCCCGCTGTGATTTCCATGTTCCGCTTCGTTCCGGAACGGACATTGCTTTTTTAGGCGGCATGATTTCTTACATCATCGAGAACAAGAAATACTTCAAAGATTATGTTCTCAATTATACCAACGCATCGTTTATCGTAGGCGAGGACTACTTTTTTAAAGACGGCCTTTTCTCCGGGTACGATGCCAAGAAAAGGAAATACGATAAGGCAACCTGGGTGCTGGAAAAAGACGGCAAGGGAATTCCCAAAAGAGACATGTCTCTGACCAATCCCCGCTCAGTTTTCCAGATGATGAGAAAACACTATTCCCGCTACACGCTGGATAAGGTATCCAGCATCACCGGTGTGTCGAAGGAAAACCTGCTCAAGGTTTATGAAATCTACGCCTCCACCGGTGTGCCGGACAAGGCGGGAACGGAATGCTACGCGCTGGGTTGGACGCACCATACAACCGGAAGCCAGAACATCCGCACCATGTCTATTATTCAGTTGCTTCTGGGTAACATGGGGATCGCGGGCGGCGGCATCAACGCGCTGCGCGGCGAACCCAACGTTCAGGGATCGACGGACCATTGCATTTTATACGGAAACCTGCCCGGCTACCTGAAGATGCTTTCCGCGTCGCTGGATACCATGGAAAAATATCTGCATAAATACACGCCGGAATCGAAAGATCCCCAGTCGGCAAACTACTATTCGAATTATCCGAAGTTTTTTGTCAGCTTCCTGAAATCCCTGTGGGAGGACAAGGCAACGAAAGAAAATGAATTCGGCTATTCCTGGCTGCCCAAGATGGAAGATGGGAAACACTATTCCACCATGCACATGTTCGATGCGATGTATGCGGGCAAGGTGAAGGGGTTCTTCTGCATTGGCGCGGATCCGGCTGTCAGCACCCCGAATTCCAACAAAGTCCGCAAGGCACTCCAAAATCTGGACTGGCTGGTGGGCGAAAATATCTTCAACAATGAAACCTACGAATTCTGGAGAGGCCCCGGCGTTGATCCCACCAAGAACAAGACGGAATGTTTCCTTCTTCCCGCCGCCGCGACCATGGAAAAGGAAGGTTCCCAGAGCAACTCCGGCCGCTGGGTGCAGTGGAAATACAAGGCCGCTGAGGCCCCCGGTGATGCGCTTCCTGTGGGTGAAATTGAAATCAAGATCCTGGCTGCAGTTAAGAAATTGTACGAAAAAGAAGGCGGTCCCAACGCCGAAGCCATCGTCAACCTCAAGTGGGATTATTTAGACGGCAAAGGGCACTTTGACGTGATGAAAGTGGCCAAACGGATCAACGGCGTCTTCCTGGAAGACACGGTGATTGAAGACAAGGCCAAGAAGACAAAAACCGAGTTTAAAAAAGGCCAGCTGGTGCCGGGATTTGGCAATCTTCAGGCCGACGGCAAGACGGCATGCGGTAACTGGTGCATCTCCGGAAGCTACACCGCGGACGGCATCAACAAGATGGCCTCCCGTGGCAAGGAAGATCCGACGGGTTTGGGCCTCTTCCCCAACTGGTCATTCGCCTGGCCGGTTAACCGCCGTATCCTCTACAACCGTGCATCCTGCGACGTGAACGGTAAACCTTACAATTCCAAACGCAAACTCCTGGAGTGGACGGGAGACAAGTGGGTGGGCGATGTGCCAGATGGTCCCTGGCCGCCTCAGGCGGACAAGGAGAAAGGAAAATATCCTTTCATCATGAAGCAGGACGGCGTCGGCGCTTTGTTTGGACCCGGCATGGTTGATGGTCCCTTCCCCGAGCATTACGAACCGCTGGAAGGACCGCTGACCAAGAATCCACTGTCGGGGCAGCTCATGAATCCTGCTGCTGAAATCTTCAAGAGCGATATGGATAAAGTGGCCAATGCCAGTGAGAAGTTCCCTTATGTCTGCACGACGTATTCCTGCACGGAACACTGGTGTACCGGCGCATTAACGCGCTGGCAGGCGTGGCTTCTGGAAATGCAGCCGGAACTCTATGTGGAGATTGGCGATCAACTGGCCAAGGCAAAAGGTATTAAAAACGGCGAGCGCATCAAGGTTTCCTCCATCCGCGGCGAGGCTCCCTGTATCGCCATGGTGACCAAGCGCTTTAAACCTTTTATGGTGGAAGGAAAAGAGATTCATCAGGTCGGCATGCCCTTCAATTACGGCTGGCTCTTCCCCAAGGACAGCGGCTCTGACAGCACGAATATGTTAACCCCAACCGTTGGCGACGCGAACACCTTCTGCCCCGAGTACAAGGCGTTCATGGTCAACGTGGAAAAGTTGTAGGAGGAAGGCGACCATGAATAAACAACCTGAACTCGTAAAATTGATTGATACCACCCTGTGCACCGCCTGCCGCGGCTGCCAGGTGGCCTGCAAGCAGTGGAATGAACTGCCGGGATTTCGAACAAAACAGTTGGGAACCTATCAGAATCCGCCGGATCTTCAGTGGAACACCTGGACCTTGATCCGCTTCCAGGAATATGAAGATAAAGACAAAAACTTCCAGTGGATCTTCCGTAAAGACGGCTGTATGCACTGCACCGACGCCGCTTGCGTGAAGGTTTGCCCCAGCGGTTCGCTGTACTATACGCCGATGAAAACCGTCGGAATTCATCACGACAAGTGCATCGGCTGCAAAGAATGCGTGGCGGCCTGTCCGTTTCATATTCCCAAGTATGATGCAACGAGCGACAAGGTTTACAAATGCGACCTGTGCTATAACCGCATCAAGGAAAGCCATGCTCCGGCCTGTGTGAAATCCTGTCCGACCGGCGCCCTGACCATCGGAGATAAAGACGCGATGATCAAGAAAGCTTACGCCCGCGTCAAGCAACTGGGCGGCGATGCCAACGTTTACGGCGACAAGTTCGTAGACGGCACACATGTCATTTATGTTCTGCAGTTCAAACCGGAAGTTTATGATGAACTGCCGGTGAATCCCAAAGTGCCGCTTTCCGTCATCGTTTGGAAAGATCTGCTCAAACCGCTGAGTTTGCTGGCCGCCGGCGGCGTTTTAGGCGGTGCGTTCCTGCATTACATTCTGCACGGTCCTAAAGTGCCGGATGATTCAAACGGAACGGAAGAAAAGAAGGGAGGGGAATAACCATGAAAAAAGGAATGATACTTGTAACGGACGGCTATGAAAGAGTCGTCCACTGGCTGATGGCTCTCTCCTGTATTTTGTTGTTAATCACGGGACTGGGGATGATGTTCCAGACGTTCAACTTCATCGGCGCCTTTTTTGGCGGGTTGAAGAGTTTGAAACTGGTCCATAACTTCTGCGGACTGGTGTTTGCGGCGGCTTTGGTTCTGGCTGTGCGCATGTGGTGGAAAGAAGCGGGCGTGTTTGTGTTCCCGGAAGATTTGGAATGGATCAAAGTCGCAGGCGGTTACTTGTGGCATGTGGACAAGGTTCCCGAGACGGGGAAATACAATCCCGGCCAGAAACTGTTCTTTTTGACGGTGGCGGCCGCAGGCGCAATGATGATTGTGACGGGTCTGATCATGTGGTTTCCGACCCATCTGCCGACAGAGCTGGTGCGCTGGATGTATCCGCTGCATGCGTTAGGTTTCGTAGCGATCTTTGCGTTCTTCTTCATCCACCTGTATCTGGGCACGATCGGCAACCCCGGCACAGTTCAGGCGATGATCCATGGCTGGGTGACAAGAGGCTGGCTCAAAAAACAGCATCCCGGCTGGCTTCATGAAATGGAGCATCAGGGCAAGCTGATTGTCTACGGCGAAGAAAAGAAAAACGATGCCCACGGACATTCTGCGTAATAAACGTTGAGTTTACGGACAGAAATATTCTGAAGTAAACGGGCATTACATTAAAAGTAGGGAACGGTTTAAAACCGTTCCCTACAATTGTTATGAGTCGTTAATAAACAGGAAGGGATTGATTTCCATGACATTGAGCTCAAAAGATGCATCCGCCATTGAACAGATATTCGAACGGGCGATTGACCAAAATCCTCACGCAAGCGAAATCTTAAAGGCATTCAAACCGGTTATTACCAGGCAGCGTCAGCTTGCCGCACTGGCGAAACTGAGAAAAATTGACTGCTCAACGATTGATAAGGAAAAACTCAAAGCCGGCGTCCCCGTGATCCGGCAGATTGATTTGCTGGGGGCCGATGAAGACTTGAAACAAATAACGCTGGATATGGCCGCGGCTGTAAAAGAAGGTATGCCGACACTGGGAGACGGACTGGATCGGTTTTGTGAGCTGATCCGCAACGATAAAATTGTTCCGGCTGACTACTTCAATGCCCACGGAGACGGTGAAAACAAGACCGTCCAGCAATGGGGAAAAGATTTGGAAGTGACTCCATCCAATGCTTCTTTTGTCATGAGTCTGGTCAGCCGCGTCGTTTTGGAACAACGAACGGAAGAAATTGAGAAAGCGCTTGGTTCATTTGACTGGGAAAAAGGGTATTGTCCCGTCTGTGGAGACTTTCCCTCGATTGCCCTGATCGAAGAAGAAGGCGGCAAACGTTTTTTACATTGCAGTTCGTGTGGCTGCGATTGGCGATACACGCGCGTCATTTGTCCTTACTGTGAGCATAAAACCCCGCAGGAGATGGATTATTATTATATTGAGAACAAAACGCAGGAATCCGCTTTTATCTGTGATAAATGCAAAAAATATCTGGTGACGCTTTATCGCGCCGGCCATCTGCTTGCCCGCGACATGGATGTGTCCGCCATCGCTTTAGTGCATCTGGATATGATCATGCAGGATAAAGGCTACGCACCGATGACGGTCTGTGCCTGGAATGTTCTGAGGTAGATCTGTCAATAGTATTGTTGTCTTTAATGAATCAACGCGTCTCGCGCAGGGCGGATAGCGGTTGACATAAAAATAATAGTTTTGTATGGAGTGGTTTATCGGGTATGTCATTTTAGGTATATGTCATTAATGTCTTAGTTGACAGACGGGAGAGATCATTATGAGTGATGGAACTTTTATTTTAAACGGCAAGGAGACGCCTTTCAAGCCGGGTCAGATGATTCTGGATGCGGCGCGAAACGGTGGTATAGAAATTCCTACTCTCTGTTATCTGAAAGGCGCGTCGCCTACCGGCGCTTGCCGGATCTGCTGCGTGGAAGTCAAGGGAGCCCGGTCTCTGATGGCCGCCTGTTCCACTCCGGTGACGCCGGGCATGGAAGTGACCACCGACAGCGATCTTGTGCATCGCGCCAGAAAAATGAATGTAGAGTTGCTTTTGTCCGCCGGCCGGCACAACTGTCTGATGTGTGAAGCCAACGGCAACTGCCGCCTGCAGGATCTGGCTTATTTTTATAAAATTACCAAACTGAAATTTCCCGAAAAAGACGAAAAAGACATTTATCCGACAGAGGATGAAAACCCCTTCATTGTCCGTGATTTCAGCCGCTGCATCCTTTGCGGCCGCTGCGTTCAGGCCTGCAATGAAGTGATGGTCAATCGCGCCATTACCCAGGGGTATCGGGGGGCGGAAAGCAAAATCGTCACCGGCGGCGATGGCGGGTACACCGACAGTGAATGCGTTTTTTGCGGCCAGTGCGTGGAAGTCTGCCCTGTCGGAGCACTGACGGAGAAGAAGGCCAAAGGTCTGGGGCGGCCCTGGGAAACAAAGAAAATCCGCACCACCTGTCCTTACTGCGGCGTGGGCTGCCAGCAGTGGTTGCATGTCAAAGACGGCAAAATCGTGAAAGTCACCGCGGTGGAAGACGCCCAGCCTAATCAGGGAAGGCTTTGCGTGAAAGGCCGGTTTGCCTATGACTTCATTTACTCGGAGGAACGGCTCAAAACGCCTCTGATCCGGGAGAAAAACGGCGAGTTCCGCGAAGCGTCCTGGGATGAGGCACTCGACCTGGTGGCATCAAAATTCAAGGAAATTATTAAAAAAAATGGGCCGGACGCCATTGCCGGTGTCAGTTGCGCCCGCAGCATCAACGAAGATTCCTATCAGATGCAGAAACTTTTCCGCGCGGTGATCGGCACCAACAACATCGATCACTGCGCGCGTACCTGACACGCCCCAACTGTCGCCGGTCTGGCGACGTCATTCGGTTCGGGCGCGATGACCAATTCCTTTGCTGATTTTATGAAAGCGAAAATGATTCTGATGGTTGGCACGAACATGTCCGAAGCGCATCCGGTTGCCTCGACTTTTGTTAAAGATGCGGTGCTGGGCGGCGCTCAGTTGATCGTGATTGATCCGCGGCGCACCCCCATGGTCGATTTTGCCTCTCTGCATGTACCCATCAAGGTCGGTTCGGACGTCGCCTTCATCAACGGCCTGATGAATGTGCTCATCAACGAAAATCTTTATGATAAGAAATACGTGGATTCCTGCACGGTCGGTATCGAAGACCTCAAGAAGAAAGTCATGGAATATCCACCCGAGCGGGCCGCGGAAATCAGCGGCGTTTCCGCTGATATGATTCGGGATGTTGCGCGTCGTCTGGCTTCCGTTAAACCCGCGATGCTCATGTACACGTTGGGCATTACAGAGCATATTTGCGGCGTGAACAACGTGATGTCCTGTGCCAATCTCCAGATGCTCCTGGGCAATGTCGGTTTTGAATTCGGCGGCGTTAATCCCCTGCGCGGCCAGAACAACGTTCAGGGCGCCTGCGATATGGGTGCGCTGCCCAATGTCTTTCCCGGCTATCAGCGCGTGGACAACGCGGACGCAAGAGCCAAGTTTGAGAAAGCCTGGAACGTGAAATCCCTTCCCGATAAACCGGGAATGATGATGCCCACGATGATGAAAAATCTGACCACCGGGAAAGTCAAAGCCTTTTATGTTTTCGGTGAGAACCTGGCCAATACCGAGCCGGATATTTCTCATGTTGAGCATGAACTGCAATCAGCGGAATTTCTGGTTTGCCAGGATATTTTCCCGACGGAAACAACGCGCTTTGCGCATGTGATTCTGCCGGCGGCTGCCTGGAGTGAAAATGACGGTACATTTTCAAGCTCGGAGCGGCGTGTCAACCGCGTGCGCACGGCCAGTGTGCCGCCGGGCGAGGCCAAGCCCAACTGGTGGATCTTCAAGGAAATAGCCAAAAGGATGGGGCACAATTGGGAATCCAATAGCGCTCAGGAAATATGGGACAACGAATTATCCGTGTTGGCGCCGTCCATGGCCGGCATCAAATATGCCCGGCTGGAAAATGATGGAATCCAGTGGCCTGCTCCTAATGCAGATCATCCCGGTACGCCGACGCTGCACAGAGACGGCAAGTTTACCTGCGGTCTGGGCGTACTCAAAGCCATTGACTGGATACCGCCTGCGGAAGTTCCCGACAAAGAGTTTCCACTGGTCCTTTCCACGGGACGCCGTCTGTACCATTACCATACCCGGACACAGACGGGACGTTGTCAGGGGATAAATGAACTGCTGGGCGAAGAGACGGCGGACATCTCCG
The DNA here is from genome assembly GCA_963682105.1 of Smithellaceae bacterium. Taxonomy (GTDB): domain Bacteria; phylum Desulfobacterota; class Syntrophia; order Syntrophales; family Smithellaceae; genus UBA8904. The sequence continues at coordinate 1,411,599 of OY821638.1, read as the reverse complement.
CGGCCGACGCCGCCGCCAAAGGGATTGTCGATGGAGAAATGATTTCCGTGAAATCAAGGCGGGGTGAGGTTAAGGTGAAAGCCCGCGTGACCCGGGAGGTTCCGGAGGGGTTGGTCTGGATGGCCTTTCATTTCCGGGAAGCCTGCGCCAACTGGCTCACCAATCCGGTCTACGATCCGGTCACGCAGACGGCGGAATACAAAGCCTGCGCTGTGCGGATTGAAAAACTCAAATAGATATGAAAAAACATCCCGCAGGCATTTTGCGGGATGTTTTTTAAGGATATTTATGCTATAAATAGCACAAACACAAACAACAAGGAATCAACACCGGAATGAAAAAAAAACACCTGCCCCTGATTCTGCTGATTATTTTGCTGCCTTTTTCCTCGCCGGCGCAGGATAAGATTTCAGTGGCCGTTGAGGCCGGTTTTATTTCCGCCTTCAGGGAAATTGCGGCGGACTTTGAGAAAAAAACGGGTGTGAAAGTTGAGGCGACTTTTTCTCCGGCGGCGAATCTCTTCGGCCAGATAAAAAACGGCGCGCCTTATGATATATTTTTATCCGATGATGAACGGCAGCCGGACCTTCTGCAAAAGGAAGGAATAACGGAAGGGGCTTTTATCTATGCACGCGGGCAGACGATTCTCTGGTCGGTCAACAAAGATTTCTGCAAGGCTGCAAACTGGCAGGATGCGTTAAAAACCGGCAAAATCAAGAAAGTCGCCGTGGCTGATCCTCTGACTGCGCCTTACGGTATTTCAACGAAAGCGGTGCTTGAGAAAGCCGGATTATGGGGCGCATTGAAGGAAAAACTGGTCAACGGCGGGGATGTCTCCCGGTCTTTTCAGTATGCAAGCACAAAGGCAGTCGACGCCGGTTTCTGTGCGCTTTCGGCTGCGTCAAGCCCTCAGGGGAGGGTGGGATGTTTCTATGAAATTGAAGAAGCGCCGGCTGTTGTGCAGGCTGGTTGTATTTTGAAAAACGCCAGAAATAAAATATGCGCCGAACTTTTTATGGCCTATATGATGTCCGGTCAGACGGATCCTGTAAAAAAGAAATACGGGTATCGCTGAATGCATGATGCCGTACCTGTTTCGGTTAAAAAAAGAAAATGCGAGGAGCATAAAGTTTTATGAACATTTGTAACTATTCCTATGAGGAATATCTCAACCAAGTGAAAGCATTTCATGGCAATCTCGCGCCGGGGCTAATCATTGGCGGATTCATGGTGGATCTGGCGATGAAAAATCGGCCGGAAGGAGAGTTTTTCGACGCCATCTGCGAAACGCCGGTGTGTCTGCCTGATGCCCTGCAGATACTGACGCCCTGTACGTTCGGCAACGGTTGGCTTTCCGTAGCACCTTTCGGAAAATTTGCCGTGACCCTCTATGAAAAATACAACGGCAAGGGCATTCGGGTTTACCTCGATATGGAAAAATTAAAAGCCTGGCCGGAAATCCGCGACTGGTATCTCAAGAAAAAGAAAAAGCATGAACAGAATCCGGAACTGCTTCTGGCGCAAATCAAAGAAGCGGGGCACGGTCTGTTGAGCATTCAGAACGTGCAGGTTGAACCCGAAAAAATCCGCCGCAAGAAACTGGGGCCGGTCGCCGTCTGCCCCGTTTGCAATGAAGCTTATCCCGCGCGCGACGGCGATAAGTGCCGGAGCTGCCAGGGAGAAACACCCTATAAAGATGTTGTGGCCGTCAACTCTGTGAAGTTTTAAGCCGTGATGAAGCCGGGGCTCATTTTAACTCGTCTATATGATTGCCTTGAAACGTCGGCGAAAGACCGGCGGATTGCCGATTTGCGCATCGGATTGAGTTACGTGTGCGTGAAGCTGGATAACGGTGCGGCAGGTCTTGCTGCGGTTCTTCAGGATGCAATGCCGGGAGGCTGCACAGTTTTAAAAGAAGCGGGAACGTATGCGGGGGCGTCAGCGACGAATGGCCTGAAATGGCTTGTTGAGGGCAAGAATAATTTACATCGCGCCATCGGCCTGGCCACAGCCAATGCGCTGGGCGATGCTTCCTCGGAGCCGACTCAGGACCGGGAGGCGACAACCTATTTCAATCTTCAACCCGGCGAACAAGTGGCCATGGTCGGTCTTTTTTCACCGCTGGTGGAACGCATCCGCGCAACCGGGGCTGTTCTGACGGTTATTGAAAGAAATCCGGATCGGATCAATGTATTATCACCGGAAGAAAAACAAAAGGCCCTGAAAGAATGCGATGTCGCCATCGTAACGGCAACCACACTGCTCAACAACACATTTGAAGAAACCATTCATTTTTTGAGCAAGCCGCGCATTACCGCGCTGATGGGGCCTTCCACACCGCTGGCGCCGGAAATTTTTCAAGATACCCCCATCACACAACTGGGGGGCGTCGTCGTTGCCGATGCGGATCGCATTCTGCAGATCATCTCTGAAGGCGGCGGCACACCGGCGATGCGTCCTTATTTACGATTTGTGAATCTGATATTGAATCAGGGGTGATCCGGTCGAGTTGAAAAGACTCAACCGGATTTGAAGAAAGTACAATCGTTCCTGTTCATTCACGCCTCTGCCAGGGCTTTTGTTCCCGCCTGCTGCTGCAGCAAATGATCGATTTCTTCGACGGCGTTGTTAACTTCTTCGATGCCATGAACCTGATCGGTGGAGGCCAGGGCGATCTCGTCCATGATGCCCGCCACCTTATTTACGTTGCTTGCGACATCGACAAAGGCTTTATTTGTTTTGGAAACGAGATCAGAACCATATTTTACTTTATGGACCGTGTCTTCGATCATAGTGGCGGTGTTCCGGGCGGAATCAGCGGACCGCATAGCCAGATTTCGCACCTCGTTGGCTACAACGGCAAATCCGGCGCCGGCCTCGCCTGCACGAGCGGCTTCTACTGCGGCGTTGAGCGCCAGCAAATTCGTCTGAAACGCGATTTCATCAATGGTCTTGACGATCTTTGATGTGTCTTCGCTTGCCTTTGTAATATCGCTCATGGATGCGGTCAGATCTTTCATGGCGGTTTCAGCCTGAGTCATGACCTTGCTGGCTTCCTTCATCAGGCTGTTGGCCTGGCCTGCGCTTTCGACGTTCTGCCTGGTTTTGGCGTCAATTTCGCGGAGAGTCACCGTCACCAGACGGTCTGTATTTTGCCCCACGTGCTGAAAGGTCTGCTCCAATCCTCTGGACATCTCTTCAATCTGAATCCTTCCTTTCTCCTGATCGGCTGTTGCTTTCTTTTGGGCCTGAAGGAGATTCTGCTGGGCATTGAGTGCGCTTTCCAGGCCTTTGTGGAAAAAGTAGCAACTAACGGCGCAGGCGGCGAAAGGTCCGATGGCGTTGGCAATCTGTGTTTCCATCAACTGCTGAGCGGTAAGCTGAATGGTGGGCAGCGGCATCCCCGTTTTTGCTGCAAAGAGGAGGAAGGCCAGTTCCGCGGACATGATGATCGTCCAGAATATCATCATTCTGAGGCCGAAAAAAGTTGCGGCAAACAGGGGGATGATCAGGTTCCAGGCAAGCGCGGAAGAGAGCAATCCTCCGGTCATGACCGTTAGAATGGAAAAATGCCAGCATAAGGCGGCCATGACAATGTTTCCGGAAACGTTGATGGATGACGTCAACTTCAAGGCAAAAGGCGAGGCCAGACAGACGAGCATCATGACGAAAAACATGCTGATGGCCAGTGTCGGACTGCCGATATTGTACCATTTGATCATGTTGGGAATGAAGAAGAGGTAGCCAAAATGGGAGAAGATAACGAGTTGTTTGGCTCTTCGATGGGTGTCGGCGTCGAGTTTGATCTTTTCCGGAATGTACCAGTTGATGTAATCCATAAACTTCATGAGTCTGCTTTCCCTCCATAGGCGATTCTTTATAAAAGATTTTACATTTCAATAGCATACAGGAAATACTATCCATAAGTCAAGAATCTCATGTACCGAAAGATAGTGGCAGTTGCCTCCAGCAATTGTGCTTCTAAGTTATCGATTCAGACGGATAAATACTTGAGCGGCGGCTGTATCTATGTTTGTGATCGTGATACTGTAATACGAATGAATCTGGAGGGCTGCAAATTACACCCAATTCGATCTTAGCCATACCCGATAAAACGTTTTTCACTTCTCATGTTTTTCTCTGAGTCTTCTGTCGACAGCCGTCAATTTTTTATAACTGCCGGTCAGTGACCAAAAGTCAGAGCCGGTGACAATACTTGAAGCTCGCCAATGCATGAGGCCAATCTTATTGCTGTTTTTGTTTATGTCAAAAATGACATAAGTACTTGAATTTATTGATATTTTACATTGACAATGATCCGTAATGCATATATAGGGACGCTGTAGTGAAAGGGGTGTTTTCCTGAAAAACGTCATGCTTTTTCGCCTACTGTTTTTCTTTAAAGCTTCTCCCTGCAAGTGACAATTCCAAGGAAGCAGCTTTACATTCAAAAGGTTTAAGAGCGTACGGACAACAGGTCTAATTTCTTGTGGAAAGGAGAAAGGGTTCATGAACGTCAGCAGAAGAGGTTTCTTGAAACTCTCCGGCGCTGTCGCGGCCGTAAGCGGTTTGGGCGTAAGCCTGCAACCGACAGCCGCCCATGCCAAGGAGCTGAAGATCAAGTACGGCAAAGAAACCACAACGGTTTGTCCTTATTGTTCCGTCGGATGCAGCATTATCGTGTCCGTGCGCGACGGCAAGGTCATCAACACGGAGGGGGATCCGGACAGCCCCATCAACCGGGGAGCGCTGTGCAGCAAGGGTGGTTCGATCTACCAGATGGCCGTAAACGAAAATCGTCTGGGCAAACCGCTTTACCGCGCGCCTTTTGCCACCGAGTGGAAGGAAGTTGAATGGGAATGGGCGTTCGAAAAAATCGCGGAAAATGTCAAGAAAAGCCGCGACGCCAGCTTCAAAAAAACAAACCCCAAGGGTGAAGTCGTTAACCGCACGGAAGGCATTGCCTCAGTCGGTTCGGCGGCCATGGACCTTGAAGAATGCTTCACGTACCAAAAATTCTTGAGGGGGTTGGGCCTGGTCTACATCGAACATCAGGCCCGTATCTGACACAGCCCAACTGTACCGGCTCTGGCAGAGTCGTTCGGACGCGGCGCAATGACCAATCACTGGGTCGATTTTAAAAACAGTGACATCATTTTAATCATGGGAAGCAATCCCGCTTCCAATCACCCTGTCTCCTGGAAATGGATACAGGAAGCAGTTAATACCCGTGGCGCGAAAGTCATCTGTGTGGATCCACGCTTCACGCAGTCGGCCTCCAAGGCGCATCTTTACGCGCCCCTTCGTTCGGGAACGGATATCGCTTTCCTGGGCGGCATGATCAAATACATTCTCGACAACAAGCTGTATTTCGAAGAATACGTCAAACATTACACCAACGCTTCTTTCCTGGTGAATCCGGCCTTCAAAATGCCGGGAGAAAACAAGGGCGTTTTCTCCGGTTTGACCAACGGCAAGTATGAGAAGGACACCTGGTCTTATCAGACGGATGCCTCAGGCGTGATCAGAAAAGATCCGACGATGAAACATCCGGATTGCGTATTCCAGCTTTTGAAAAAACACTATTCGCGCTACACGCCGGTACTCGTCTCTAAGATTACCGGAACCCCCACAGACAAACTGCTTGAAGTTTATAAACTTTATGCGTCCACCGGCAAGCCGGACAAGGCAGGCGTGGAACTTTACGCCATGGGCTGGACGCAGCATACCGTCGGCACGCAGAACATACGTACCATGTGTATGATTCAGCTTCTCCTGGGTAACATGGGAATTGCGGGCGGCGGCGTTGCGGCGATGAGAGGTGAAGGCAATGTTCAGGGTTCGACCGACCACGGCCTTTTGTTTCATATCTGGCCGGGTTACCTGGGAACGCCGACGGCATCGCTGCCGACGGTGAAGGCCTACAATGAAAAGAATACACCCACCACCAAGGAAAAAGACTCTCTCAACTGGTGGAAAAACAAACCCAAGTACGTGGCCAGTTTCCTGCGTTCCATGTATGGCAACAAGATGAGTCTGGAAGAGACGTATACCGTCATGCCCAAGCTTGATGACGGAGCGAATTATTCCTGGCTGACGATTTTTGATCAGATGTACAAAGGCAAGTTCACCGGCTTCTTTGCCTGGGGTATGAACCCGGCCTGTTCCGGCGCTCACTCCAACAAAGTCCGCCAGGCTATGACCAAGCTCGACTGGATGGTCAACGTCAATCTGTTTGACAACGAAACCGGTTCGTTCTGGCGTGGTCCCGGCATGGATCCCAAAACGATCAAGACGGAAGTCTTCATGCTGCCCTGTGCTTCTTCCATTGAAAAGGAAGGCAGCATTGCCAACAGCGGCCGACTCCAGCAGTGGCGTTACAAAGCGGTTAATCCGGTCGGTGATGCCCTGCCCGACGGCGACATCATGAGTGAGATCCTCTTCAAGATTCAGGAACTCTACGAAAAGAAGGGCGGCCCGCACAAAGAAGCCATTACAGAACTCACCTGGCCTTACGGCAAAATGAAGGGCAAGCATTACCACTATGAACCCCGTATGGTAGCGGCCGAAATCAACGGCTTCTTCCTGGAAGACAAGAAAGTGGAAAACCCGACGAAGAAGGGCGAATTCCGTGAATTCAAAAAAGGCGATCTGGTTCCGACCTTTGCCTGGTTGCAGGATGACGGTTCCACATCATCGGGATGCTGGGTGTACTGCGGTTCAGTGACGCAGGACAAGGGTATTTTACCCATGCGCCGTGGACAGGCCGATGCCACAGGCCTGGGCCTCTTCCCCGAATGGGCCTGGTCGTGGCCGGTTAACCGCCGTATTATCTACAACGGCGCATCCGTGGATTTAAACGGCAAACCGTGGGATCCGTCCCGCGCCGTCATCAAATGGAACGGCGAAAAATGGGTGGGTGATGTTCCGGATGGAGCAGGCGATCCCGGCAAGGGAAGACCTCCCTTCATCATGAAACCGGACGGCGTGGCCAGTCTTTATGGTCCGGGCTTGGCCGACGGTCCTTTCCCCGAGCATTACGAACCGCTGGAGTGCCCGGTGGAGAAAAACCTGATGTCTCCGCAGAAAAACAATCCGGTCATCAAGCGCTTCGACAAGAAGGGTGTGGGATCGGATCTGGATGTTTACGCGAGCGTCACCAGTTGCGATCCCCGCTTCCCGTTCATCTGCTCAACCTACCGCGTCAGCGAACACTGGCAGACGGGGGTGCTCACCCGCTGGTGTCCGTGGCTGGCTGAAATGCAGCCCGGCATGTTTGTGGAAATGGGCGAAGAACTGGCCAAGGAAAAGGGCATTAAAAACGGCGACCGCTGCATCGTCAGTTCGGCGCGCGGTGAAGTCGAATGCTCGGCCATTGTCACGCCGCGTTTCAAACCGTTTAACATTGACGGTAACACGATTCACGAAATCGGCATTCCCTGGCACTTTGGATGGATCACGACGAAAGACCGGCCGTATAATCCCGGCGATAAAAAAGCCGAGGTCTTTACCCATGGCGATGCGGCAAACCTTCTGGTTCCAACCATCGGCGACGCCAACACCATGATTCCGGAGAGCAAGGCCTTCATGGCGAACGTTGTGAAGAAGGGGGTGAAGTAAGATGACCGAGAAAATTAAATTATACGACGATTCGAAATGCACCGCCTGCCGCGGCTGCCAGCTCGCCTGCAAACAGTGGAACGCGCTGAAAGCAACGCAGACGGAAAACCGGGGCACCTACCAGAACCCGCCCTCGCTCAACCCCAACACCTTCATGCTCATCCACTTCCAGGATTATGTGGATGGCAAGGGCAACATCAAATGGCTTTTCCGCAAGGAAGCCTGCATGCACTGCACCGATGCAGCCTGCGTCACGGTCTGTCCCAGCGGCGCTCTGCATTACAACAAAGAAACCAAAACCGTTGGCCTGGATCACGACAAGTGCATCGGCTGTAAAGAGTGCGTCGCAGCCTGTCCGTTTGAAATTCCGCGCTACGATGCGGCAACGGACAAGGTCTTCAAATGCGACATGTGCGAAAGCCGGATCACCAACAATCTGGAACCTGCCTGTGTCAAAGCCTGCCCCACCGGCGCATTGTCCTGGGGTTTGAAGGAAAAGATGCTGAAAGTCGCCGAGAAGCGCGCCAAAGATCTGGGCGGCGATGCAACCACTTACGGCGATAAATATGTCGGCGGCACGCACTTCATGTACGTGTTGAAAGAAAAACCGGCCGTTTACGCCGATATCCACAAAGACCCGAGTGTGCCTCTGTCGGTTACGCTGTGGAAGAGCTGGTTAAAACCCTTAAGTCTGCTGGCTGCCGGTGGCGTTTTAGGCGGTGCGTTCCTGCATTACATTCTGCACGGTCCTAAAGTGCCGGATGATTCAAACGGAACGGAAGAAAAGAAGGGAGGGGAATAACCATGAAAAGAGGAATGATACTTGTAACGGACGGCTATGAAAGAGTCGTCCACTGGCTGATGGCTCTCTCCTGTATTTTGTTGTTAATCACGGGACTGGGGATGATGTTCCAGACGTTCAACTTCATCGGCGCCTTTTTTGGCGGGTTGAAGAGTTTGAAACTGGTCCATAACTTCTGCGGACTGGTGTTTGCGGCGGCTTTGGTTCTGGCTGTGCGCATGTGGTGGAAAGAAGCGGGTGTGTTTGTGTTCCCGGAAGATTTGGAATGGATCAAGGTCGCAGGCGGTTACTTGTGGCATGTGGACAAGGTTCCCGAGACGGGGAAATACAATCCCGGCCAGAAACTGTTCTTTTTGACGGTGGCGGCCGCAGGCGCAATGATGATTGTGACGGGTCTGATCATGTGGTTTCCGACCCATCTGCCGACAGAGCTGGTGCGCTGGATGTATCCGCTGCATGCGTTAGGTTTCGTAGCGATCTTTGCGTTCTTCTTCATCCACCTGTATCTGGGCACGATCGGCAACCCCGGCACAGTTCAGGCGATGATCCATGGCTGGGTGACAAGAGGCTGGCTCAAAAAACAGCATCCCGGCTGGCTTCATGAAATGGAGCATCAGGGCAAACTGATTGTCTACGGCGAAGAAAAGAAAAACGATGCCCACGGGCATCATGCATAGTCACATCACTAGTCTTAACCAATAACCAAAGGCCCGGAGCATCAAACCTCCGGGCCTTTTTTTAATTTTTACCATTCCTGAATCAGAGCTATCTTTATTAATAGAGACGAATCATTATCTGTTTATTGCGACACGGTCTCCCACCGGTGGGGAGAAAAAGAAGGAATTGGCGGTCTCATGCAGGGTCATCAAGGCGTTTTATGCCGTTGTCCTTTCAGGGTTTTTCGGGGTCTTCACCGGAATTAACGCCGGCAGGGATCAGCGCCCTGTACACGGCTCCGGAGAGCTCGCTGGCCACCATGGGTTTCATCACCATTTCCCGGATGCCTGCATCACGTATCCTTTCTTGCGAAATACCCAGGCTGAAACCGGTGGACAGCAAAATAGGGATATCGGGTCTGATTTTACGAAGATGTTCCGAGAGCGTAAGCCCCGTCATGCCCGGCATGGTCATGTCGGTCAGGACAAGATCAAACCGGTCCGGGGCGGATGTGAACAACGCCAGCGCTTCTCGCGGACTCGTCGTCGCGGTTATTTTATATCCGAGTTGTTCAAGGATTCCCCGGCCTGAGACAATGACGCCTTCTTCATCGTCCACGAAAAGGATTCTTGCCGAGCCTGGTTTCATCGGGGAATTCAGATCTGCGGCCTCGACTCTTGCGCCGTCGCACCGGGGGATGAGGATATTGAATGTGGTTCCCCGGTCGGGCTCACTGTACACGGAAATGGCGCCCTCCATATCTTTGACGATGCCGTGGACGACCGACAAGCCCATACCGGTGCCCTCGCCGCGCTCCTTGGTGGTGAAGAACGGGTCGAAAATACGGTTGATGATCTCACCGGGAATTCCGCAGCCGGTGTCGGACACGCTCAATAGCAGGTAACGGCCTCGTTTCAAACCTTTTAAATCCAGTTCCGTCTGGTCCGTTATTTCCATCTCATGCAGGCTCAGGTTAATCAGGCCGCCTTTCTCCTTCATAGCATGCGCGGCGTTGGTGCACAGGTTCATGAGAATCTGATGGATTTGCACCGGATCGGCCATCACCAGGCTTTCGGAGACGGCAATGTCCTGCCTGAACTCAATGGTTGCAGGCAAAGAGGCCCTGAGAAATTTAAGGGTTTCCTTGATCAGAGGGGCGATATCCATGGGCATCCGCTTGATTTCCGCCTGTCGGCTGAACATTAATATCTGCTTGACCAGATCCCTGGCCCGTATGCCGGCCTTCATGACGACATCCAGTTCATTGATGATGTCTTTTCCCTTCTCGGCTTTGAGTTTGGCAAGCTCGGTGAACCCCAGGACAGACGAAAGAATGTTGTTAAAGTCATGGGCGATGCCTCCGGCCAGGGTGCCGATGGATTCCATTTTTTGCGCCTGGGACAGTTGGACTTGAAGTTTCTGCCTTTCCTCTTCGGTCCGCTTGCGCTCGGTGATGTCCAGAAAAACCGCGGCAAATTGCCCCGGCCTTGGTGAATACGCCGACACTTCGAAGGACTTGTTCAAAGTGCGTGAAAAATTCTCGAAATGGATGGGGGTCCCCGTCAGGGCGACCCGGCCGTAAGTGTCTATCCAGGAGGACTCGATATCCGGCATAATCTCGCGCACGGTTCGGCCAATCAGCGCTTCACCTTTCAGGCCGGTGAATTCTTCGAAGGCGGGATTGACCTTGAGAAACCGGAAGTCTTTGGGCGTGCCTTGTTCGTCACAAATAATTTCATGGAGGGCGAACCCGGAAACCATGGATTCAAAGAGCTGCCGGAACCGTTCCTCGGATTCCCTGAGCGACTCCTCAGCCTGCTTTCTGGATGTAATGTCCCGTGATACAATGATGGCCGACAGGGTTCCCTGGATATTGACGAGCATGCCTTCCGATTCCAGCCAGATATAGCCACGGGAAGGGTGGCTGTAGCGGTATTCCGCCCTTGCGATGTCCCCGCTGAGCATGGCTTTATCGAAGATGGCAATTGTCCCCGGCAGGTCTTCGGGATGGATGTGCTCGAATATATTCCGGCCCAGCACCTCTTCTCCCCGCGCCAGAACTCGCTTGTGTGAAGGGGAGATGAAGGTGTAAGCGCCCGAGATGTCGGTGGTGAGGATGATATCCGTGATGTTGTCCGTGATGAGACGGTATCTCTCCTCGCTTTCCACCAGGGATCGTTCCATCTTTTTGCGCTCGGTAATGTCAATTCCCACTCCCATCACATAAGATTTACCCAGTAATTCAAATTTGACGCCGGTCATAAGAAATGGGACAAGATGTCCGTCTTTAGCCAGAAGCGGTGATTCGATAACATTCTGGCCTTTTTCCATGGCTGTTTCAATAGCCAGCCGGACAGCTTCCCTGGCTTGGGGAACATGCCAGTCCATGATGGAGCGGTTGTCGATTTCACCCGGTCCAAAGCCTAGCAAGGTTTCATGGTTTTTATTCCAGCGAACCAGGCGAAGTTCAGGATAGGTGTAGAGGTAAAAAATTCCCGGCAGACTGTCCAGCAGCGCTTGGGTGAATAACTGTTCCGTCCGGATGGTTTCTACCGCCTGCTTGCGTTCGGTAATGTCCCGAAAATCCCATATCCGGCCAACCTCATATCCTTCACTGATGACCGGACATGAAAAACGTTCAAACACTCGTCCGTCCTTGAATCTGATTTCATCGAGGCTTTCACGGGAAGTCTGATAGAGCTTTTGAACCTGGTCCTGAAAGACTGCCGGATTTTCCAATTGGCCGAGGACAAAGCCCATGATTTTTTCGTCATCCCGGGTGGAAAGGAGGTCCCGGGGAATCCGCCACATATCGGCAAACTGAGCGTTGAACTGGATGACTCTTCCTTCCTTGTCTACAACAAGGATTCCGTCCGCGGTGGCATTGAATGTGGCCCGAAGCAGGTTTTCGTTTTCGCGCAGGGCATTGGCCATCTGCTGCTGTCGGGCAATGGACCTGGCCAGCTCCAGGTTGCGGTAACTCAACTCGGAAACCAGAACGGAGAGATTGACCAGATAGCTCATGATGGTGTTGACTCTGTCGCGACTGAAACGCGGTACGCAATAAAGGGCGTGCAGATAGGATTCCCGGTCAAATCCATACCGGGCGGCCTGGGCGATAAAAACCTTTTCATTGATGATTTCATCGTCGTAAAAGAACTGGCCGGTGAAGATATTGCCGATATGCTTCCCGCCGACATACAGGGGGGTCACCACGTCCCACATTTGATTCTTGCACCTGTAAGCGACGAATTCGCCCTGTTTCACATTTTGGGACAAAAAAAGATCGCTTTCCGAACAATTCCGGGCTGTTTCCGGATGGATGCGGTGGTAGCGGGTGCAAATGTCTTGCCAGCCAATGGCGACAAGCACTTTCCCTTTGATATCCAGAATGGCCAGCGTCATGCCGGTAAGCGTATAAAAATCATCCATGAGCGCCTGGACGGCCGGGATGTCGATAATGTCGCCTAATTCCATCGCAGGGTTGGCGATGTCATTTGGGTCGGAGGCATCCTGCTTTGCATCCGGCTGATCGATGCGCCGGTGTTGCGCCGTGTCATCCGTTAAATTTAAGGATAGGGAGGCTTCCAGTTCAGCGACGCGCCGGCGCGCGTCATGGAGCTCCTGAAGAAGGCCGGCTTTATGCTTGTCTTCATTTTTCATTTCTGACCCTGTTTTTTCGTCGATCTTTCCAATTTGGCTATGTGTCAGGATGGACTTCTAATCTTCCGCGTTCTTTCATTGCCGGCCTGGATACATCAAAGCGTCGAGATCAATGACCGGGTGGAAACGGTTGCAGGTGAGGTGGAACATGAATGACGATTGACGGAAAAAGTATAGATAGATTTGTCTTGCATGTCAAGCACTTCAGGGCAACTGGCAAAAAGGAAAAGCCGTGAGAGATATTGAGATCACCGCTCCTGCGGACAACAAAGGCGGCGCTGGAAGAGGTGGAAAACCGGAATTCACATTAATAGATTGACAGAACGGAAAGACGGAGAATAAGATTTGAAAGCGGTGATAATCTGAATTGGAAAGACCTATGGAAATGTTACTTTCCCTGGCAGTCGGTATCGGACTCGCGGCAGCTTGCGGCTTTCGCGTTTTTGTTCCTCTGCTGCTTTTGAATCTGGCGGCGCTCGGAGGCTATATCAGTTTACCGGCCGGATTTGCCTGGATGGGAAGCTGGCAGGCAACCATCGCTTTTGCCGCAGCAACCATTGCCGAAATCCTGGGTTATTATATCCCGTGGGTTGACAATGTGCTTGACTCCATCGCAACACCGGCGGCGGTCATCGCCGGAACATTAACCACGGCTGCGACAATAACGGATATGAATCCCTTTTTGAAGTGGATGCTGGCGCTCATTGCCGGCGGTGGCGTGGCCGGACTTGTTCAGGCCTCAACGGTTGCGTTTCGAACTAAAAGCTCTCTGGCTACAGCCGGAACAGCTAATCCGATTTTCTCCACACTGGAGCTGGTTGGTTCGCTCATGACATCGCTTATCGCCATTTTCATCCCGGTCGTTGGCTTGATTCTGATTGCGTTATTCCTGTTGTGGGGTGTGCGAAAAGCGGGAAAGTCGATCTGCAAAAATTTAAAGCCTGACGAAGATCACCACCATTAAAAACGGGACATATTCTCATCAACAAGAATACATCCCGTTTCTCTTCCAGCCCGTGAGGCTTTTACGATTTGGGAACATCGGCACTCGTAATGCCCAGTGTCTCCATCGCCTTGACGGCTTTATCCTTGACGGACGTTGCCACGGAAATAGCCTCGGTTATGTTTCCCGTTTTGAAACTTTCCTGCGCCTTCGCCCAATCCGCTTTCACCGCATCCAGACCGGATTTTGCTTCCGCCAGTTTTTCAGCCGTCATATTCGCCGGAAGTTTTTTAAGCTGTGACAGGGCATCGACTTTACCCTGAATATCTTCAACCATTTTTGGCAGCCCCTGGCTGAGTTCCGTCCATTTTTTCGTCAGTTCATCTTTTTTCGCTTTTGCCGCTTCCAGAACCTCTTTGGCTTTGACGGCAAGACCTTTCGCTTCCTCCAATGCCGCCTTGTATTCGCCTTTGGCCAGTTTGTCTTTGGCGGCAGCCAGGGCGGTCTCCAGAGCAGTCACCTCTTCCGGAACAAGTTTTGTGGCTTCGCCTTTAACGGCATTAACCGCCTCTTCGGCCGCTTTTACGGCCAGTTCCGCCGGGGCCTTGTTGGCATCCGTGCAGGCCATAATCATCGCAATCGCAAACAAAACAACCACCGCAATGCTGATAAAATTTCTCTTCATAAACACTCCTTTTCCTTTAATAAAAATGTTATTGGGGCTTAACTTTACAACTGTTCCGCCTGAAAGGTATTGCAGGCCTGCATACGGCCCTGTTCGAAACCCCTTTTAAACCACCTGACCCTCTGCTCCGAACTTCCGTGAGTAAAACCGTCGGGCACAACGTAACCCTGCGTCCTTTTTTGAATCCGATCATCGCCCACTGCACTGGCGGCGTTCAATCCCTCCTCGATGTCCCCCTCCTCCAGAACATTGCGCATTTTCTGTGCTTGATGCGCCCACATTCCGGCCAGGCAGTCCGCCTGCAACTCCAGCATCACGGACAGTTTGTTTCTGGCAGCCCGGCTTGAGCGCGATTGCAGATTAGACACTTTTTGCGTCACCCCCAGAAGCGTCTGCACATGGTGGCCGACTTCATGGGCAATTACATACGCCTGGGCAAAATCACCTGAGGCGCCAAAACGGGAATGAAGCTCATCAAAGAAAGCAAGATCAAGATAAACCTTTTGGTCGGCCGGGCAATAGAAAGGGCCGACGGCTGAGCCGGCCATACCGCAGGCAGACTCCACGGCGTTGGAAAATAAAACGAGCTTCGGTTCCTGATATTTTCTTCCGGATTTTTGAAACACGTCGTTCCAGACGTCTTCGGTTTCGGCCAGCACCACGGAAACAAATCTGCTCATGTCGTCTTTGACAGGGGGGCGAACGGCTTGTCCGGTCGAAACAGATGAGGACGGGATATTTTGTTCAATTTGCAGTATCGTGGAAGGATCAATTCCCAAAAACATCCCCACCACCACAAGCGCCACCAATGCGAGGCCGCTGATACCGCCGACCTTTACGCCTCGCGACAGCGACATGCCTCTGCGGTCTTCAATATTGTCACTTTCCCGTTCACCTCGCCAGCGCATTGGACCGCCTCCTTTCGGTTATGGATCATTTTTCCATCGCTGCACTTTACTATGATCCGTTTCTTTCCTGGTCAATCATGTCTTCGATACTGGCAACTTCTGTTTTCCTGGCGTTGAACATTGAATAGAACTTGATTTCCCCCAGAGCTACTTCAAGATGAAAACGATTGCCGCTGACCGTCTTGAATGAAATCTGCCGCAGTTGCTGTCTGTCCAGTCCCGTTTTCTGGATGGCAATCAACACCGACTCGTTGACGACCAGCATTTTCGGCTGATTCTGATTCACAAAAATACCGGTCTGGCTTTCGAGATCGAATCTGAACTTTCCGAAACATTGATTCAGCAATTCACCCAGGCTGTTGGCTACTTCATCTGATGTGTGGTTGCCGGCCAGGTCTTCTTCAGGCATACCCATTCCGATCATGTAATTGCGGTAAATCTCCATGGCTGCGTCTTTGGTAAAATTGATGATGATCAACCCGGAAAAGTCGCCTTGAAAAAGAACGAAACAACCGATGTCAGGCCTCAGACAGGTGTCCTTGATCTCCTTTACCATAGGGGCGATAGATATTTCTTTTTTTATGGCGCTTGAAAATACGGACTGGACAGAGTTGCAGAGAATTTTGATAACATCATCCGCAACGATAACGATTACATTTTGATCTAAGGGCTGGTCGTCCCTCATGATTTTGCCTCCTGCTGAAGAAATATGGTTGAAGGTTATATATGGGAGAAATCGAATTCGGCATCTTCGGCAGTAATCTTACATGTTTCCCGAAATTCATCAAGCGAAGAATACAAGCTTTGATCCTTCCGATTTATATCACTAATAAACGTCACAAAAATTCGGTCTTGAAAAAAATCGTTCCATCTTCTATAAGACAACTCAGTTGGCAACTGGCGTTCTAGATGGAAATGACCATCGGGAAGCTCCCTTCTTTTGTTGTGCGCCTGGGCAAAAGATAAACCTTGAAACTAGGGGAGGAGTCCTATGGTCGCCAAAAAGCAAAAAGCAGCCGCGAAAAAAACCATTTCCAAAAAGTCAGTCGTCAAAAAAGCAACTCTTAAGAAAACAACCCTCAAAAAAACAGCACTGAAAAAATCAGCATCCCCGGCAAAACTGATTATCGACAGCAACTGGAAAAGCCTCAGAAAAAATGATCCGGACGTGTTTGCATCCGTTCTGGGTGAAGAAGAGCGGGAGCGCAAGGGGATCGAACTGATCCCGTCGGAAAATTACACGTATCCGGAGGTGCTGGCCGCCAACGGATCGATCTTCACCAACAAGTATTCCGAGGGCTACCCGGGCAAGCGTTATTACGGCGGGCAGGAATTTACCGATCGTATCGAAACGCTGGCAAGGGAGCGGGCCCAAAAAGTGTTCCGCTGCGAGCATGCCAATGTGCAGGCGCTTTCGGGCTCGCCTATGAATCAGGCTGTCTACCTGGCATTTCTCAAACCGGGCGATACTGTTTTGGGCATGGATCTGTCGCATGGCGGGCACCTGACGCACGGCGCGCCTGTGTCGCACATGGGAACCCTGTTTAATTTTGTCCGTTATAAAACCGATCCGGAAAACGCCGGCAAAATCGATTTCGAGGCTCTGATGAAAGTGGCCAAACAGACCAAGCCCAAGATTGTTCTGTGCGGCTATACGTCTTATCCCCGCGATTACCGCTATGAGGATTTTAAACGCGTGGCGGACGAAGTCGGCGCCATCACGATGGCGGATATTTCGCACATCGGAGGTTTGGTGGCCGCAGGCGTCATGAACAATCCGTTCGATGCCGGGTTTGATATTGTTACGACCACCACGCACAAAAGCCTGCGGGGACCGCGCGGCGCGCTGATTCTGTGCAAGGCGCAATATGCCGGTGTGATCGATAAATCGGTTTTCCCCGGTCTTCAGGGCGGGCCGCACATGCATACGGTTGCAGCCATCGCCGTCACTTTAGGTAAGGCGCTTGGGCCGGAGTTTAAAACCTATGCGGTGCAGATTTTGAAAAACGCGAAAGTGATGGCCGAAACCCTGATGAATAACGGCGCGAAGCTTATTACCAACGGCACCGACAATCACATGATGGTGATTGACACGGTCAAAAGCTTCGGTCTGGACGGCAAAAAAGCGGAAGCAATTCTCGATGCCGTCTCGATCACGACCAACAAGCAGATCATTCCGGATGATCCCAACCCGCCGCTCCGCCCCAGCGGCATCCGCCTGGGGACGCCCGCCGCCACCACACGCGGCATGAAGGAGCCGGAGATGATTAAGATTGCCAACTGGATTTGCAGGGCGCTGGCTGGCGCAGAGGATGAAAAACTGCTTAAAACCATCAAAAAGGAAGTGGAAAAATTCTGCGTCAAATATCCCGTACCGGGATTAATTCTGACCTGAGAGGTTTTTAAGAATAACGAACCCCTCTTGGGAAAGGGCACGGGTGGATGGAGTTGCTTTGGTGCTGCTTGATTCCCGTGCCCCCCTCCCCAAGAGGGGATATTTTTAAGTAGATCTTTTCTATCGCGCTATGCGGTCCGCATCAGGGTAAACCGCTTTTTACATCACCGGCAAGGACAGCCGCGTAATTCATGGCAAATATCGCACTGACATTTTTGACGGTATCCATCGTCACCATGCAGGTTGATATGCCGGCGCAATCACCGGTCCAGCCCAGAAAAGTGCTGCCCGAATCGGCAACAGCCGTTAAAGTAACGGGTGTTCCGTGCGTATAAGCTTCTGAACAATCCGAACCACAACTGATAAATGTTCATGTGGAGCCTCCGTGTGAATTTATATGAGTGAATGTGTCCAGTTCCAATATCGAATTTTTGAATGGCAAATTGTGTGAGGCAGATCACAGGAAATTAATTTATTCGAATAGGGGGGTATCTCCACCGGACCTTGAGCGTTCTGTTGTTTTGTTTACCGGTTTGCCGCGGCCTATCTGCTCCGGCGGACCAAATATCTCGTCAAGAAGCCCGCGCTTTTTACCCTGTCCATTTATTTTTGAATTTTAGTCATGCATGGGAAGCAAAATGTTGTTTGTTCATCGGAATCCTTACATCGGAAATGTATATTCATCATCATAGCCGCTTTTGCCGTCGTTGTTGCTCATGCGAAAACGGTCTCCAGGAATTGTTCTAAGTCGCAACATACATTCCGTCTTCACTTATTTCAACAGTCCCGCTTTTCATCAGCCTGTCCAGGTGTTTCATCAGCATGGCCTTTTCCCAGTAAACGACCAGAAGAGAAGGATGTTCGGTGTAGATCAGCTTTTTTGCAGCCAGGTCATCGAGCGTGCAGGGGGCTTCTTTCAGCGTTTTAAGAATCCGGTCTTCACGTTTGTAAATCCGGTCCCTGTATTCCCCGAATACTTCGCGGACAAGCGACGAGGCCACAACGTCCTTGTTGTGCCCCGACACGACCCTGTCCGGTTTCATGTCGATGATCCGGTTGATGGATGCAATAAGCTCATCCACAGGTGTGGAAGCATCGCCATACCACGGCCCGACTTTCGTCAGGCATATATCTCCGCAAAACAGGAGGCCTTCGTCCGGGAAGAAGAAAACCAGGTGACCCGATGTGTGGCCGGGCGTGTGCAGTACGGAAATTTTTGTCCTTCCGGCATCGATGACATCGCCTTCGGTGATGGTTCCGTCGATGCGCCATTCCTCAAGAAATGTCGGTATGGCAGCCCCCATCAGCCGAAGAAGCTCATCCAGGTCCTCTTTCATGCAGCTCTTCCATTTTTCGATGGACCCGATCTTTGTATAGTCTTTGAAATTCTCACGCTCAAAGGGATGGGTCAGTATCCTGGCTTTGGTAAACAGGCTGTTGTCCAATACGTGATCAATGTGGCAATGGGAATTGAGCAGGATGTCAATATGTTCCGGTTTGGCCTGTTTAAGGATTTTCCCCGCGCCGCTGTCGATCATGATCCGGGTGTCATCATCAATGAGCACGGCGTTGGATCGGCCGAACGGCTCATCCGTGAAAAAGATGGATATTCTGTCATTGATTTTCTGAATCATGACAAAAGCCCCGTTTTACCTGAACAGTCCGGCGATTTGCTCCGAATAAAGCTTGTTCACTTCGCTTCGCTTCAATTCCTGCTTGGCTGAAAGCTCGCGCGGCACTTCAAAGGGTCTGGTGAGCAGTGTAAAGCTGTGAATGCGCTCGTTGGCTTTGAATCCGGTATGCGAATTGATCTGCTCGTCGATGGCCTTGCGATACAGGTTCTGCACTTCGGGGTGTTTGACGAGTTCATCAAGACTGTCGCTTTTTAATCCCTTGTCTTTTGCGAATTGCTTGAGCAACTGGATATTCGGAATAATCAGCGCGCCGATATATCTTTGATCCTGCCCGACCACGACGGCCATGTCGATCAGCGGCGAGTAGGCGAGATGCTTTTCGATGGGCACCGGTTCGATGTTTTTGCCGCTCAGTAGAACAATGGTATCTTTTTTCCGGCCGACAATCGCCAGCGCTCCGTCGTGGGTCATGATGCCCAGGTCGCCCGTGTTGAGCCAGCCGTCGGGAGAGAGAACTTTGGCTGTTTCTTCGGGGGCATCATAATAACCTCTCATGACCTGCGGGCCGCGGGCGTAAATCAGCCCCATGACGCCGGGCGGGCAGGGGTGGCCATCGTCATCAAGCAGTTTAACTTCCATGCCGGGAAAAACCGTGCCGACGGTGCCGGCTTCGAGGTGCCTGAGGCTGCGGACGGCGACGACCGGACCGGTTTCGGTGAGTCCGTAGCCTTCCATGAGCACAATACCCGCGGCGGCAAAGAAAAGGTCGATTTCCCGCTGGAGGCTCCCGCCGCCGGAGACGCCCGCCTTGAGCCTGTTGCCGAAGAGAGCTTTGATCGGCTGAAGGACGAGCTTCGACCCCAGGGCATTGACCGGCATGAGGATGAGGCGCGGGAGGAAAGAAACGATTTTATCGAGAGCGCGCACACGCTTTTTGAAACTTGGCGTCAGCCCCTTATAGAGGTTGTCCAGCACGACATAAGCATCGCCGACGGCGACGAAGAAGTGGAAGAGCTTTTTTTTGAGCCCGCCTGCGGTTTCGATTTTTTTCTGCACCGAGTTGTAGACCATTTCCCATATACGCGGAACCGCCGTTGTGTAATGCGGGTTGATTTCAGGAAAGTCCTTCATCATCGAAAGAGCTTTCGAATAAGCCAGGCCGACGCCGTTGCCCAGGGCAATGTACTGTACAGCCCGCTCAAACGAATGCCATACGGGAAGCATGGTAAGCCACACATCTCCGGGTTCGGTCATCATGCGTTCGCGGCCGCCCGAGACGTGCAGCAGATAATTTTCCTGGGTCAGCATGACGCCCTTGGGCCGCCCGGTCGTGCCGGAGGTAAACAGGATGGTGGCCAGGTCGTCTTTTTCGCCTTTTTCGACAAGAGCCTCTATGGCGTCCGGATTTTCTTTGCGGTATTTTTTTCCTTTTTCGATGACTTGGTCAAAACCCAGGACTTCGATGCCCGCCTGCTCGGGAACGGTAAATTTCGATTCGATCACGATGAGTGTGGCAAGTTCCGGAAGTTCGGCTTTGGCGGCAATAAGACGAGACAATTCCTGCTGACGTTCGACGATGACGAAACGGCATTTCGTCACGCCAAAGATGATGCGGATTTCCGCGTCGGTTACGTCGCGGCCGCGCGGGACGTCGCAGGCGCCGCAGGCCTGGATGCCGATGTCGGCGACCGTCCATTCGGGGCGGTTATCGGATAAGAGCCCGACCGGTTCGGTTCTAAGGACGCCAAGGCTTACCAGCCCGGCGCCGAATGTCAGGGCTTCCTGGTAAAAATTGGCGAACGTACGGGTCAGGAAAGGTCCCGTGCCGTGTTCACGGAAATACTGGGCATTGATATTCGGATAGCGTTTTTGAACGTCAAATAAAACCTGGGGCATTGTCTTCATAGGGTTTCTTCCTTTTGCCGGGGAGCATCGCCCAACGGCGCCGTTTTTGATAACAAAAAATTTTAATGGAGGGACGTATAGGAGAAATACGTTTGTATGTCAATGAGATCATGACCGCAAAAAATGATTTCATTTATCCATTCTTTGCCCTTTTTCCTTGCTTTATATATCGAAAACTCAAATGAGATTCTGAAGCACTTCGGGTATGAAATCAATTTCGTGACAGAATGCAGAAAAGCAGGAATGGCGTTTTTTCAGTTAAAAGCAACCGTTCCCGTCGGTATTGAGGTCGGTGCTTCCGTATCCGGATGTGTCTGCGCGCCTTGCCGGTTATCAGCGCCGGCCGGTCTGTATATTGGTCAGCCTGCTGGTATAGGACAGCCATTCATCCGCCGCATTGGCGTGAAGAATCCATAGCGCGTATTGCTTTTCCATCGGAATGTTCTGCAAGGGCAGGAAATGGGACGGATAGATCAGCAGGGGGATCGTTTCTTCTTCGTAGAAGACGCCGAGATTATTAACCGCCGCGGCCAGCATGGCCCAGGACAGGATATCAGGTTCCACGATGATGATTTTGACGCCGTTTAAAAATTCCGCAAGATTAAACCCGATATTCGACTGATTCATGATGAAGAAAGCGAGCGGACGATTCAGATAGCAAAGACAATAGAGACGGTATTCGCGGGTAAACCCGGCTTTGGCAAATGCTTTCTTCAGGGAATCGGAGGGATCGTCAAGTCCCAGGGCGCTTAAAAGCAGGCCTCCTGAAGCCGGTTCATAGAAGTTCTTCAGATTCATCATATCGCGTAGCGTGCATTCACGCATGATCCAGCCTTCGGGCAGCTTTTTTGCCGACGTCTTTT
Source organism: Smithellaceae bacterium (assembly GCA_963682105.1). GTDB lineage: Bacteria > Desulfobacterota > Syntrophia > Syntrophales > Smithellaceae > UBA8904. The sequence goes on along the minus strand of OY821638.1, from coordinate 1,389,524 downwards.
TGAAAGTCAGAGCGGCGAACATGTCCACTGAACACTTCTTGTTGTCGGCTACGTGCCTGGTGAAATTATCGAACAGACGCTCTACTATGTCGGTATTCGGGCGGTAATAGGCCATGTAATGGGTCATTCCGGCCGCATGCATGCGCTGATACGGGCCCAGGTATTGAATGACATGTTTTAAAAAGGTCAGAATCTGCAGACGGCTGTTGATGTTGCGCGCCGCATAATGGTGAATCAGCCAGGACGGCTCGTAGGCCCGGATCATGGCGACATGGCCGTAGATCCGGCCGTTTCTTTTATAAAGAATATGCCGGGCGATGTCCTGATGATCGCTGTACAGCTTTTGGAACGTTTCCTTGAAGTCACTCTTGTGGTCGTGGATGGCATCGTAATTCCGGCCATTGATGAATCCGGTTTCAAACAGGAATTCCCATAATGCGTCCATATCGATTTCATAGGCAATGCCTGTATGGGCGTCATTGGCAATTCCCAGAATCTGGCTCAAGCGGGTGTAATCTTCAAACGCCATGTCCGCAATGGCCAGCCCGTATTTCACGACACCGGCCTTGGGATCCGCCTGACGATAAACGACCCTGGCGCTGCATCTCATTTTAATATTGCCGGCATAAACAATATGGAGCTCGGGAATGAGCAAACCTGAAAGAAGAATATCGTCTTCCAGGGAGTCTTGAATAGCAAAGCCTGAAGACGATATATCAACGATGTCTCTTTCAACATGACCCTTGAAAAAAGGGTGGGTAAAACAGGCGGTAAATAAATTCGAAATCCGCTTCCGCGGCGTGCGCATCTCGCGCTTGGGGTACAGGGGAAACTGCTGAGAAATCGGAACAAAAACCAGCTTGTTGTCATAGGTATTAAACCGGTTGTGGATGCAACGGCACATCCCTGAATAAAGAGACAGCCCTTTGGAAGTGACATTCAAAAGCGCGGGTTTATCCTGATCAAATTCTCCGGCGTGTAAGTTTTCGCTGACGCCGACCCCCAGGCCTCCGGCGCTGAAATCGATCATTCTGCCGGCTGCGACAAAATCGCCTTGAATGACTTTGCAATGGATGTCATTGCAAAAATAACGCTTAACTTTGCGCAGGGTTTTGATGCGGCTGATTTCCGGAAGAAGGGTCCTGAGGGTATAACCGTCGAGACTGACCGGTTGAACCGGGGACAGGATCACGGCCAGACCGTCGTCGATCACCATATGGTTCAGTGTGTAGCTTTTCAGATTAACGGCTGCATCCGTCGGCTCCAGCCGGGAGGTCAGTTCGCGCTGATCGCAAAACTGCGGGTAGGCCTTGATCAGAACCTGGGTGTTCGTTGCGCGTTGATCCAGAATGAAGAAAACATGTCCGTCATTGAAGTGGATGTAGTTTAACCGCTGGATAAGCTTATCCACGTCCAGAGAATCGTCCGAATCATCTTTGGATAAGAAAATTTCAGGATGCTGAAATAACCACGGCGTGAAACTGTGAGGCGACGTGTTTGATACAATAGAGGTGACGGAACTAATAGCTTCTTCCATTATGGCCCTTGTCATCCTCCGAATGCGCAATCAACAAAAACAGAAAATCCAATTCAATCACCTTCGATTCTTAACTAAACTACCTAAAATTGTCAATCGGAAAGAACATGGCAAAACTTAAAGTTCGCACTGTATTATTACTCCTGCCGGCATGAAAATATTTGACAAATTCGCCTCTTGGTAATAACATCCGGCAACTTTTTAAATGAAATATGGCGCGTCAGGCGCTTTTTCTTTTTAGGATAATATCTTTCGGGGAGTGAATGGCAGGGCTGTATGAGTATTTCAAGAAAGAAAGCACTGGAAATTATTGCTAATTTTAAAAAATCGGGCGTCCTGGTGGTGGGAGACGTCATGGTCGATCATTTTATCTGGGGGAAAGTTTCTCGCATCTCTCCCGAAGCGCCGGTGCCGGTGGTAGATGTCCAGAAAGACTCTGTGATGCTGGGCGGTTGCGCCAATGTGCTCAACACGATCTACGCAATGGGCGGTAAAGTTTTCGTTGCCGGTGTCATCGGGGCGGATAATATCGGCAAGGGACTTGTTGGACAATTAAAAGAGCGCCGGATTGATACATCCGGAATCATTGTCGAAAAAGGCAGGCCGACAACGCTCAAAACACGAATTGTTGCTCACGGCCAGCAGGTGGTCCGTTTTGACCATGAAAGCAAAAAGCCGATACCCAAATCCAGTCGTGACAGAATTATCGCCTACGTGAAATCCCTGAAGGGGCGGATCGGGGCGATCGTTATCTCCGATTACAGTAAAGGCGTGGTCTCCCGGGAATTGATCGAAGGGATCAAAAATATCATAAAAGACACGAAAATATTCCTGTGCGTGGATCCGAAGCAAAGCGATTTCTCCGTTTATTCGGGCGTGCATGTCATCACGCCCAATCATCATGAGGCGCAGCGAGCCGCCGGTATGGAGCTTGTCAACGGCGATGACCTGCTTCACCTCGGCGAAAAGCTCCTTTCAAAGTACGATTTTCAGGCGCTCCTGGTCACACGGGGTGAAGAGGGGATGAGCCTGTTTGAGCGGGGTAAGAAAATCAGCCATGCGTTTTTTCCGGCACAGGCGAAAGAGGTTTATGACGTGACCGGGGCGGGCGACACCGTGATCGGCGTTCTGGCGCTGGCGCTGGCATCAAAGGCCAACCTCAAAGAGGCGACGTCTCTGGCCAATCATGCGGCGGGAATTGTTGTGGGCAAGGTGGGAACCTCCACCGTTTCTCAGGATGAACTGATTGGCGTTTTATGAGCAATCCGTCGCAGGCGCTGCCGGTTAAACTGATTTTCAGTATTTTTTCGTCATCGGGCGATATGATTCATGATGCCGTCAAGCGTCTTTCTGTCTTATACGGCGAGCCGGATTATATAAGCGGACAGGTGCCTTTTGAGTATACGGATTATTACGCTCCGGAAATGGGATTAAAACTGGTTCGCCGGTTTCTGTCCATGGAAAAACTGATTCGCCCCGAGGCGCTGCCGGATATCAAACTGGCGACGAATGCCATTGAAGAAGAATCGGCCCGGGAGGATCACCGGTTTGTCAATATCGATCCCGGTTATCTTTCGCAGGCGCATCTGATTCTGGCGACCGGCAAAGGCTATACGCATCGCCCTTATTTGCGCGATGGTATCTATGCGGATTTGACATTAGTTTATCAGGGTAAGAAATTCTGCACCCTGCCGTGGACATATCCGGATTACGCCGACGAGAAGCAGACAACGATGCTTGTCGCCATCCGGGCGAGGTATTTGTTGCAGTTAAAAAACGAATGAACCGATATAACTAAAAACAAAAAGGGTTTAGACATGATTAAAAGTATGACCGGTTATGGAAGGGTGGAAGCCATTTGCGAAGGGCGCAATATTATTGTGGAAGCAAAGTCCGTCAATCACCGGTTTCTGGAAATTGCCTTACGGACCCCTGCGTCGCTGTATCCGATGGAGATGGAGTACAAGAAGAAAATTTCGGAAAGATTCAAACGCGGCCGTATCGATGTCTCGATCCGCCTGGAGGGAGAAGGGGCTGACAGCGGCAAGGTCCATTTGAATCTGGACATCGCACGCGGTTATTTCGATGCGTTTGACCGTCTGCGCGAGGAGTTTCATATTGAGGAGCCCGTTCGACTTAAAAACCTGATCGGCTTTCGTGATATCTTTACGCCTCCCGCGGAAAACCAGTTGAGCGACGAATTTCTGGCTCAGTTGGAAAGCACTCTGCTGGAAGCGCTGGCGATTCTGGCCGGTATGCGGCAGGAAGAAGGGATTGCTTTATATTCCGATATGAAGATGCGACTCGACCTGCTGGGGAATTTGACCAAAAGCATCCAGGCGCGTGCTCCGCAAGTCGTTTTAGATTATTCGAAACGCCTTTCGGAAAGGGTTAAAGAATTGATGTCGGGGATCGAAATAGATCCGTCCCGGCTGGCGCAGGAAATTGCCATTATGGCGGACCGTTGCGATATCACGGAAGAGATTGTGCGCATGCAAAGCCATATCGGTCAGTTTGAGGCACTGCTGCAAAGCGATGAAGCGGAAGGCCGGAAAATCGATTTTCTCCTGCAGGAAATGAACCGGGAAATCAACACCATCGGTTCCAAATCCAATGACGTGGACATAGCCCGCCAGGTGATAGAAGCCAAAAGCGAACTGGGCAAGTTGAGGGAACAGGCTCAGAACATTGAGTAAAGTCATAATGGATAAAGGATTGATTATTGTACTTTCTGCGCCTTCCGGCGCGGGGAAGAGCAGCATTTGCCGCAAAACGCTTGCGGCCTGTCCCCTGCTGGAATTTTCGGTATCCCATACCTCGCGCAGGCCGCGTCCCAGTGAGGTGGATGGGAAAGATTACCACTTTATATCCCGCGAAGATTTTCAACGGCGGATCAATCAGGGGGAATTTGTCGAGTGGATTGAAAATTACGGCAATTTCTACGGAACATCCATCAAGTCGATGAATGATGTTCTGAATTCGGGAAGAGACTTGCTGCTCGACATCGAGCCGCGGGGCGCCAGAGCGATCAAAAAAAAGTTTCCGGATGCCGTTTTTGTATTTGTTCTGCCGCCGTCGCTGAAAGAGCTCCTGAATCGCCTGGAAAAACGGGGACATGAGAGTCCGGAGGCGATAAAAACGCGCTTTGCGCAGGCCGAACGTGAATTAAAAGAAGTTTTATGGTATGATTATGTAATTTTTAATGAAGATCTGGAAACAGCCATCAAACAGATGATTGCCATTTACAGAGCTGAAAAATGTAAAATCAACCGTTTAAGCGGTAAAATAGATCGTTTTTTTCAAACTTGTTAGAGGTGTAAGAGGAGGTTTTTATTATATGGCAAGAATTACAGTGGAAGATTCATTGAGAGTAGCCGAGACCCGTTTCGGGCTGGTATCGCTGGCATCCAAACGGGCCCGTCAGTTGCTCAAAGGTTCCCAGCCGCTAATGGATAGTAAAAATAGAGAAATTGTTCTGGCGCTCAGAGAAATCGCCGCCGGCAAAGTCGTCTATGCCCATCCTGAATACCTGAAGGGGTCTCAGGAAGATTTCAAACCGATTCCGGACAGCACAGAGTTCATCGGCGATGAAGAATACCTCGAATAACCGTCCCGGTGATCAGTTGATTTTTGCGCTCGATGCCGCAGACTATGACGAAGCTCAATCCTGGATTGAGCTTTTGTCCGGTCATGTCGGCATGTTTAAAGTGGGCAAGGAATTGTTCACGTCCGTTGGTCCGAAGATTGTTGACCGCATCAAACAGAAAGGCGGTCGCGTTTTTCTGGATCTGAAGTTTCATGATATTCCCAATACCGTCGCGCGCGCAGCCGAGGCGGCCGTCAAGATGAATGTGGACATGTTCAACGTGCACGCGGCGGGCGGAAGTAAAATGCTTTCGGAAACCGCCCGGGCTGTTGCCGCCTGCGCCGAAAAGCAAGGTGTTCCGAAGCCGATTGTTCTGGCTGTTACGGTTCTGACAAGTCTCAACAACGATGACCTCAAAGAGATCGGCTTTGCGCATACCACGAATGATCTGGTGATTCGGCTCGCCGGCATGGCGCAAAAAGCCGGCGTATCAGGTGTTGTTGCCTCTCCTCAGGACATTGAAGCGCTGAGAAGGGATATAGGCGGTGACTTTATCATTGTGACGCCGGGAATCCGCTCTTCTACGGAGCCGGTCAAAGACGATCAGAAAAGAACGCTCAGCGCTTTTGAGGCAGTCAAGGCCGGAGCGGATTATATTGTTGTGGGCCGGCCGATCCGGCAGGCCAAAGATCCGCTGGCAGCCTGCCGTCAGATCGTGCAGGAAATTGCAGACGGTCTGGCTGCAAGAAATTAATCGCAGCAATTCCCTTTACCGGCAGAAGGCAAAAAATGGAGGCAGTTTACGGTATAAATCCCATCAAGGTCCTTCTTGACCAGCAGACTCCTTCCCTGAAAAAAATTATTATTGCTTCCGGACGCGGCGGATCGGCCGTCCAGGCTATTGCCGAGACAGCCAAAAAGAAAAACATACCCGTTGAATGGCAACCGCGTCAACTCCTGGATGACCTGGCGGGAAGGCAGGACCATCAGGGAATTGTTGGTTTCCGAAATGCCTTTACTTATGCGGACTTAGGCACGGTTCTGAAAAACCGCAATCCTCATTTTTTGTACGACCTGATTTTAATTCTCGACAGCATTGTCGACCCGCAAAATCTGGGTTCCATCATCCGTAGTGCGCATTGTCTTGGAGCCAATGGCGTTGTGATTCCGACCGACCGCGCCGCTTCCGTAACCCCCGCAGTGATCAAAGCATCTGCCGGCAGTGCCGAACAACTTCCTGTGTCGCGCGTCACTAATTTATCTCAGACAATTGACGAATTAAAGGAGAAGGGGTTTTGGGTGTTTGGCGCAGACGCCCACGATGGGAAGAATTTGAGAGATCAGGATTTTAACTGCTCAGTGGCTTTGGTGTTGGGCAGCGAGGCCAAAGGTATCCGGCCGCTTCTTAAAAAAAAGTGCGACTTTTTGATCACAATTCCGATGGCGGGGAATTTTGATTCCTTTAACGTTGCTGTGGCTGCGGGGATTATTCAGTATGAAATCTTCATGCATCATAAAAAGTCATGAAAAGGCTGGAATGGAAACAGGAGATAAAATTAAATCAAAATTAACAATTTAAGCGGTTGAAACTACAAAGTAGATAGTTTATGATGTTACACGTTTAAAATCTATTCCCCAAAAGAAAGGATTTTCAACTATGCCGGTTTTTCTCTGGGAAGGAACGACAAGAAAAGATGAAGTGAAAAAGGGCGAAATGGAAGCCGCCGATGAAGCGGCTGTGCGCGCGCTTTTGCGTCGCCAGGGCTTCAAATCGATAGAAGTTCGAACAAAACCGAAAGATCTGGCGGAGTACGTCCCTTTTCTGGCTGGCCGCGTAAAGGAAAAAGACATCGTTGTTTTTTGCCGTATTTTTTCAACCATGATCAATGCGGGGTTGCCTCTTATTCAGTGTCTGGATCTTCTTGCCCAGCAGGAGCAGAACAAAGCTTTTGCGAAAATTATCCGGTCAATCAAGGAAGATATCGAAGGGGGCACAAGCTTAACGGACGCTTTGAAAAAATATCCCAAAGTGTTTGATGATCTGTTTGTTAACCTGATTGCTGCCGGTGAGGCCGGCGGTATTTTGGACGTCATTTTGCAGCGTCTGTCCAGTTATCTGGAAAAAGCCATGAAGTTAAAAGCCAGGGTTAAAAGTGCCATGACGTATCCGATTGCTGTTTTGGTTATATCGTTTGCCGTTGTGGCCCTGCTTTTAATCAAAGTCATTCCCGTCTTCAAAACGATGTTTGAAGGGATGGGGGGACAGTTGCCGGGGCCGACGCAGATGTTGATTACAGCCAGTGAATTTGCTCAAGCGTACTGGTGGATTCTTCTCGCTTTGATCATCGGAGCCGTCTTTGCTTTCAATCGTTTCTATGCCACCAAGAAGGGCCGCTGGGCCATAGATTCCGCCATACTTAAAGCGCCGATCTTCGGTCCGCTGCTTAAAAAAGTAGCGGTTGCAAAATTTTCCCGGACCATGGCGACGATGATGAGTTCCGGCGTTCCGATTCTGGAAGGATTAAGCATTGTCAGCAAAACGTCCGGAAACGTTGTTGTTGAAGATGCGCTGCTGAAAACGCGTCAGAGCATCAGCGAGGGGCGTTCCATCGCCGAGCCGCTGTCGGAAACGAAAATTTTCCCCCCTATGGTTGTGCAAATGATATCCGTCGGTGAAGCAACGGGTGCTCTGGATTCCATGCTTAACAAAGTTGCGGATTTCTATGACGATGAGGTGGATGCGGCCGTAGAGGCCATGACATCCCTTCTGGAACCGGTCATGATGGTTTTTCTGGGCGGAATTGTCGGCGGAATGATTATCGCAATGTACCTGCCGATCTTCAAGATGGCTTCCGTTGTAGGGTAAAGTCCGGATATTGGATAGTAAAAAAATGGTCGGGATGGCGCGATTTGAACGCGCGACTCCTGCGTCCCGAACGCAGTGCCCTACCAAGCTGGGCCACATCCCGACACGGGCAGCGACGTTATATAATTTATTCCCAAATGTCCACTTTTTTTTGATAAAGGCGGCATTAAATATTATTCACAGTAAAGAGAGAAATTAAAACGTGATCATTTACGATATAAAATGTGAAAACGGCCATAAATTTGAAGGCTGGTTTAAAGATCGTCATGCCTGGGGTGAGCAGAAGGCCCAAAGACTGGTCTGCTGCCCCGTCTGCAACAGTTCCAGTGTGGAAATAGCGCCCTCATCCCTTGCCATTGTGGGGAAAGATTCGCGGGCTGTGGACAAAAATAATACGGACCAGACAAAGGATGTGCAGCAGATACTGCAGTCCCTGCAACAATTTATTAATAATAATTTTGAGGATGTCGGGGGAAAATTTGCTGACGTTGCGTTGAAAATTCATTACGGAGACGAAGAGAAAAGGAATATTCGGGGTACAACGACGCCTCAGGAAGAGGCAGACCTCAAGCAAGAAGGAGTTCAGTTCGTAAAAATCCCTCTGCCGAAAATGGACAGTTGATCCGCAAATCTTTCAGGACGACATTTATTACGCCTAAAAATCCTAATTAAAGAAAGAAAAATTTCTTTATATACAAAACAGGCCATGTTTTATGATGAACTTGTATAAAAGTATTATCGATCGCATCGGCAATACGCCTCTGATCGAAATATCAAAACTGAATCCAAACAAAAAAGTAAAAATTTATGCCAAACTGGAGTCGGCCAATCCTGGAGGATCTATCAAAGACCGCACCGCGCTTTTTATGATTGAAAACGCCGAGAAACGGGGAGACTTGAATCCGGGCAAGACGATTCTGGAAGCCACCAGTGGTAATACCGGCATCGGTCTGGCCATGATTGCCGCCGCCAAAGGCTATAAGCTTTGTCTGACCATGTCAGAGTCGGCAAGCGAAGAGCGCAAAAAAATTCTACGGGCGCTGGGAGCTGAACTTATTTTTACTCCAGCGTCCCAGGGTACGGACGGCGCCATTGAAGTTGCCTATCGCATGCTGCGTGAGAATCCTGATAAATATTTCGGTACAGATCAGTTCAACAATGAAGATAATATAGCCGCTCATTACGAGGGGACCGCAAGCGAAATCTGGGAACAAACTGAAGGGAAGGTTACTGCGGTTGTCGCAACACTCGGTACGACCGGAACGGCTATGGGCATCTCCAAGCGCCTTAAAGAATTCAATCCTCAGGTCAAAATTATCGGTGTAGAACCTTACCTGAAACACAAGATTCAAGGGCTGAAGAATATGCGGGAGTCCTATCGGCCGGGAATATACGACAAAAAGCGTTTGGACGAAAAAGTTAATATTCAGGATGAAGATGCCTTTGAGACGGCCCGCCGTCTGGCCCGGGAAGAAGGGATTTTGGCAGGCATGAGCTGTGGCGCCGCCATGTTTGTTGCCTTACAAAAGGCCGCGGAGATGGAAGATGGCATCATTGTAGTCATTTTTCCTGACGGCGGTGAACGCTATTTAAGTACGGAGCTGTTTGCCGTAAAAGAAGAAATGGCCACACTTCGTTTCCATAACATTATTAAACGCAGAAAAACTCTTTTCCGTCCGCTGAAGGCCGGGGAAATTTTAATGCACACCTGTGGCCCAACCGTTCATGACGCGCCCCACCTCGGAAATTACCGGCGATTGATTGTTTCTGATTTGCTGAGCCGCTATCTGATGTCAAAAGGGTACAAAGTTAAGCATGTTATTGATATCGTTGATATCTCTGATAAATCTATCAAAGGCTCAGAAAAAGCGGCCATGGACTTGTCCGAGTACTCGAACAAATATATCCAGATTTTTCTCGATGACGTTCTGTATTTGAATATCCACCCGGAAAATATGTACGTCAAAGCCTCTGAAAATGTTGAGTCCATGCTCAAGATTGTCGACAAACTGGTCGATAAAGGTTATGCATACGAGAAACTGCACTCTGTTTACTTCGATATTTCCAAACTGACCGATTACGGACATCTTTCCAACATTGATTTGACCAAAACTCGACTGGGTAAATCGATTGACCTGGATGATTACGAAAAAGACAGCCCTGCGGACTTTGCCCTTTTGAAACGCGCGTCGCTCAGCGAATTGAAAAGAGGAATTTGCCACAAAACAAAATGGGGGAATATCCGGCCCGGCTGGCATCTGGAATGTGCGGCGATTTCCGAAAAATATCTGGGAGCTGCCTACGATATTCATGTTAGCGGCGCCGACGAAACGTTCCCTCATGGCGAAAATATTGTGGCCATTAACAAAGCCTTTTCCGGTCATAGCGGAGCCAGTTACTGGATCGGCGCCGAATTAATTCTCGTTGACGGAAAGAAAATGTCGCGTTCTTTGAACAATGCCGTGACAATCGATCATCTCAAACAGATGGGGTACAGCGGCAGAGATATCCGGTTTTTTCTGATGGGAATGAATTATCGCAAACCGATCAGTTATTCCGAAAAGGCTTTGCAAATGGCGAGAAATACGGTCAAAAAACTGGATACATTCATTTCGCGTCTTTACGCCGCCGGGGAAAGCTCTAAAAGTTTTCCGGATATTGATCAATGGATTTATGACCTGCATCATGGAATGGAGCAGTCCTTTGATGACGACATCAACATTTCAGGCTCACTGGCAACGCTTTTTGATTTCATTGGAAAAATCAATATTCCTCTGGCACAGGGAATGATCGGAAGCGCGGATGCTCGGAAAATTATTAAGTCACTTGAAAAAATAAATGAAATTCTTGGTGTGATGGATTTTGGGAAACACACGGCCGGAAATGAATTGATGAACCTGGTCAAGCAGAGAGAAGCGGCCAGAAAGGCCGGACGGTGGCAGGATGCGGATTTCATAAGGGAGAGACTTGCCGGTATGGGCATTGAAGTCTTTGATACCCGGCAGGGAACGATCTGGCGTCCCAAAGAGGAAAGTGAATGGAAAAAGTAAGACGATCCATCATTGCCGGTTCCTGGTATCCGGGAGAGCCTTCCGTTTTGACGAGCGATATCACCGGATATTTTAACAACGTGTCCGATGTGCAATTTGAAGGCGATATTATCGGCCTGGTTGCACCTCATGCCGGCTATATTTACTCAGGGCAGGTTGCGGCCCACGCCTATAAACTGGTGTGTGGTCGAAAATATGATGCGGTCATTCTGATAGGGCCTAGTCACAGGGTTGCGTTTTCCGGAGTATCCATATATAGCAAAGGGGGATATGAAACACCGTTAGGAGTTGTGCCTGTCGAAGAGCATCTGGCTGCGGATATCAAAAAAGGGGACAAGATCATTGTCGAGTTTCCTGATGCGCATGCCCAGGAGCATTCGCTGGAAATTCATCTTCCGTTTTTACAGATTGCGCTGGGGCAGTTTTCATTTGTTCCGCTGGTGATGGGAGATCAAAGCCCAACCGTATGCGGAAAACTGGCTGAAGCGATCTATCAAGCCGTAAAGGATCGAAACGTTTTGATTGTTGGCAGCACTGATCTGTCTCATTTCCATAACGACAAGAAAGCAAGGGACCTGGATGGCATTGTTCTGGATCACATCAAGAATTTTGATCCGGAAGGTTTGCTGAATAATCTTTACCTGGATAAAACTGAAGCATGTGGGGGCGGACCGATGGCCGTGACCATGCTGGTGTCGAAGAAAATGGGCGCGCATCATTCGCAACTGTTGAAATATGCAAATTCCGGAGATGTTACCGGAGATAAGAAGTCGGTTGTTGGCTACACGTCAGCTATTTATTATCGATAAAATCAGAGGGGCAAATGGGATTAACAGATCAAGAAAAAAAGACGCTTCTGGAGATAGCCAAGAGGGCTATTATCGCGAAAGCCGGCAACAAGGAAATGCCGAAATTAACGATGGATATGCCGATTCTGAAAGAAAAAAGAGGCGCCTTTGTCACTTTAAAGAAACGGGGGCATCTGCGCGGCTGCATCGGCTATATCAAAGCCGTCAAGCCCTTGGGGGACACTGTTCAGGAAATGGCAGTCGCTGCGGCGTTTCATGATCCGCGTTTTCCGTCCGTCAAAGGTGAAGAGATCAGGGATTTAAGTTTTGAAATATCCGTTTTGAGCCCTCTGCAGAAGATTAAGAATGTTGATGAAATTGAAGTCGGAACCCATGGATTATATATTGTTCGCGGTTATAATTCCGGATTGCTTCTACCGCAGGTGGCCATTGAATACGGCTGGGATCGGGAAACGTTCTTGAAGGAAGCGTGTTACAAAGCCGGTTTGCCGCCTAAAGCCTGGAAAGATAAAGAAACGGAGATCTACATTTTCTCCGCGGACTATTTCAACGATAAGGAATAGGTGCCAGTCTTTTTTGTCTTGGATTTTTTTACAAATAATTAAAAATTATCTTGACAAAAACATGTATAAAAATTAAAGTCCGCAATTCGCACGAAGCAGCGTGGGAGTTTATTTCTGCGCAAAAAAAAAGCTTTGTGAGAAAAGCCAATAAATTAAGAGGCTTGCTGGCGTAGCTCAATCGGCAGAGCAGCTGATTTGTAATCAGCAGGTTGCGGGTTCAAGTCCCATCGCCAGCTCCAGTTTAGGTGATAAATGTTGGAGGGGTTCCCGAGCGGCCAAAGGGAGCAGACTGTAAATCTGCCGGCGGAGCCTACGAAGGTTCGAATCCTTCCCCCTCCACCATCTTTTGTTTAAAACGGGCGGGAGTAGCTCAGTGGCTAGAGCGTCAGCCTTCCAAGCTGAGGGTCGCGGGTTCGAATCCCGTTTCCCGCTCCAGGTATTTCCGGCCGAAATACCGATTGAAAGAATTATTACCGCGCCCACGTAGCTCAGTCGGTAGAGCACATCCTTGGTAAGGATGAGGTCACCAGTTCAATCCTGGTCGTGGGCTCCAGTTAAGGAGAATTATGCGAAATAATATTATTTTAGCTTGTACGGAATGTAAGCAGAGAAATTATACGACGACAAAAAACAAGCGGACCATGCAGAATCGTCTTGAAATGAAGAAATATTGTAAGTTTTGTCGCGGACATAAACTTCACAGGGAGACGAAGTAATAAAATTGAGACAGGCCAGTAGCTCTAATGGATAGAGCGCCGGACTCCAAATCCGGATGCTGGGGGTTCAAGTCCCTCCTGGCCTGCCAGTTTTCCCGCTAAAAGGGCTGATGATTATGGATAAGATCAAGTTGTTTGCGAATCAGGCGTTGCAGTTTCTTTCTGAGGCGAAAGCGGAACTCAAAAAAGTAACCTGGCCGACGAGGCAACAGACGCTCGCGTCCACGGCGGTTGTTATGGTCATTGTCGTTATTATGGCTGTTTATCTGGGAATCATTGACTTTGTGTTGGCAAAAGTAGTCAAACTCATTTTAGGTTAACGTCATGGCATTTAAATGGTACGTCGTTCATACCTATTCGGGATATGAAAATAAGGTGAAAATAAGCCTGCAGGAACGAATTGAGCTTGCCGGTGCTCAGGCCTTTTTTTCGGATATTCTGATCCCGGAGGAGGACGTTGTGGAATTAATTTCGGGGGAAAAGAAAACGTCCAAACGCAAGTTTTTCCCCGGATATATTCTCGTGCGGATGGAAATGAGCGATGAAACCTGGCATATCGTTAAAAATACGCCCAAAGTAACCGGTTTTATTGGCAGCAAGGATAAACCGTCGCCGATTCCGGATAAAGATGTTGAGAATTTAAAAGTCAGAATTGATGAAGGGACGCTTAAACCGAAACCGAAATTTAAATTTGACGTCGGCGATCATGTAAAAATTATCGATGGTCCCTTTACGAATTTTGACGGTGTCATTGATGAAGTCCGTTCCGAAAAAAGCAAACTCCGGGTTATCGTCAGTATTTTCGGCCGCCCGACACCGGTGGAACTGGACTTTATCCAGGTAACGCAGGGACAGTAAGAGGAAGTCGTTTCTAGGCGAATAATTCAGAGCCTAAAAAAATTTTTTAGATCAGGTGATTCTTATGGCAAAAAAAGTTATTGCGAATATTAAATTGCAGATTAAAGCGGGAAAGGCGACCCCTTCGCCCCCGATTGGTCCGGCGCTTGGTCAGCACGGTGTAAATATTATGGAGTTTTGTAAGGCGTACAACGCGATGACGCAGAGCCAGGAAGGCATGATTGTTCCTGTTGTCATCACGGTTTATGCCGACCGGTCTTTCACGTTCATTACCAAGACCCCACCCGCTTCCGTGTTGCTCAAACAGGCGGCAAAAATTGCCAAAGGAGCTGCTGATCCCAAAAGAGAAAAAGTGGGGACGGTTACCGCCAAGCAGGTTCAGGAAATCGCTCAATTGAAATTCAATGACTTAAACGCTGTGAATATCGAAGGCGCAATAAAAATTATCGCCGGTACGGCAAGGTCAATGGGAATTGAAATAGCAGGTTAATAAGGACGAGGTTTTATCATGTTAAGACGAGGCAAACGCATTTTAGCAGCGAAAGCTAAGGTTGAGCCGACCAAGCGTTATACGCTCAAAGAGGCTACGGAAATGGTTGTATCAATGGCTGGGGCCAAATTCGACGAGACAGTGGATGCCGCCGTCCGCTTAGGCGTCAACCCGGCGCATGCCGATCAAATGGTCCGCGGCAGTGTTGTTCTTCCCAATGGTCTTGGCAAAACAGTGCGCGTACTGGTTTTTGCCAAAGGCGATAAAGAAAAGGAAGCACTCGATGCCGGCGCCGACATGGTGGGCAACGACGAAGTTATCGAAAAGATCAAGGGCGGCTGGCTTGAATTTGATCGTGTTATCGCAACCCCGGATATGATGGGTTCTGTTGGTAAAATCGCGAAGATTCTTGGGCCGCGAGGCTTGATGCCCAACCCGAAAGTTGGAACGGTTACGTTTGATATAACTAATGCAGTCAAAGAACTGAAAGCCGGTAAAGTGGAATTCCGGGTGGAAAAAGCAGGAATCGTCCATTCACCGGTGGGGAAAGTTTCTTTCGGCGCTGAAAAATTACATGAAAATATCATGGCTCTTCTGGAAACTATTATTAAGTTGAAACCCGCATCCAGCAAGGGAACATATATAAAAAGCATTGCGCTTTCCAGCACGATGGGCGCAGGTGTAAAAATTGATCCGCTGGATATCAAGAGCGCATCGTAAGAAATAGAAAACCGCGGCGGGTTCCTCAAAACCGGAATCCGGCAAGCGTAAAATAGAACAATTTGGTTTAGGTCGCAGACAGCAGGTACGGAAGTTTAAACGGAACAGGGCCTGCCGAGACTCGTTAATTAAAAAATGTTACTGTGTTTTTCGAGGGTACCATTTTTCAGGAAACGGGGATCGGCATTTGGGCGGATGACCCGTTTTTCAACTTAAGTATGTGGCTTAACTCTCCGGCCTCAAGCAAAAATTTTTTGAAAGGAGGCTGATAGATTGGATCGGACAACTAAGGGACAAATTATATCCGAGCTTCAGGATAAACTCAAACAAGCCAAGCTGGGTGTTCTGACCAATTTCAACGCGATGAATGTTGAAAAAATGGAAGCGTTGAGAAATGCTCTGCGGAAAAACGATGCAGAGTTGAAAGTGGTTAAAAACACACTGCTGGGTATTGCATCCAAAGAGACCGATTTCAAAGTTCTGGCGGATCATTTCAAATATCCGGTTGCCATGGTCTTAAGCTATAAAGACCCGGTCGCGCCGACAAAGGCTCTTGTTGAGTTTGCCAAGAAGAATCCGGAACTGGAAATTAAAGTCGGTGTTCTCGACGGCAAAATGCTTTCGAAAGCGGATATCGATGCTCTGGCTGAATTACCCAGCCGGGAAGTTCTGCTGGGCAAGCTGGTTTCCGTTATGGCGGCGGTGCCGACGTCGTTCGTCAGAGTGCTCAATGGAGTTCCTGCCGGATTTGTAAGAGTGCTCAACGCTTACGCTGAAAAGAACAATAACTAAACTAAAAAACATACTTAAATGAGGAAAGAAAAATGGCTGAAATCACAAAAGAAGATGTCGTAAAATTTATTGAAAATATGACCGTTTTAGAGCTCTCCACTCTGGTGAAAGAACTTGAAGAAAAATTCGGCGTATCCGCCGCCGCTCCGATGATGGCCGCCATGGCCGCACCCGGCGCTGCACCCGCCGCAGCCGTTGAAGAAAAAACCGAATTCAACGCAATTCTGACCGGTTTCGGCGCTGAAAAGATTCAGGTTATTAAAGTGGTTCGCGCCATCACAGGCTTGGGTCTGAAAGAAGCCAAGGACCTGGTGGAAGGTGTTCCGAAACCCATTAAAGAAGCCGTTTCCAAAGATGAAGCAGCCGACATCAAAAAGAAGATTGAAGAAGTGGGCGGAACCGTCGAGATTAAATAATCTCGTCTTTCATTCATATTTAATTTTTTAAGGATACTATGAGTGACTTTAGAAAAAATTTTGGCCGTGTAAAGCAAATACTGGATATTCCCAATCTGATTGAAATCCAGACACGATCCTATGAAAAATTCCTGCAAGCCGATGTGCCGCTGGCAAAACGCCGCAATGTCGGCTTGCAGGGCGCCTTCAAAAGCGTCTTTCCGATTTCGGATTTCAGCGGAAAGTGTTCTCTGGAATTCGTCAGCTACAAGATTGGCGATGTCCGGTATGATGTGAAGGAGTGCATTCAGAAAGGAATGACGTTTGCCGCTCCTTTGAAAATCGTGGTCAGACTGGTCGTGTTTGAAACCGATCGACTGGCCGACGGCAAGATCAATCGTGAGGCGACTGAGACCAAACCGATTCGCGACATCAAAGAACAGGAAATTTACTTTGGTGAAATTCCCCTGATGACGGAAAACGGGACGTTTATCGTCAACGGGTCGGAACGCGTCATCGTCAGTCAGTTGCACCGGTCACCCGGTATCTTTTTCGATCATGACAAAGGGAAGACCGTTGCTTCCGGCAAACTGATTTATTCAGCCCGCGTGATTCCCATCCGCGGTTCCTGGCTGGATCTGGAGTTCGATTCCAAGGATCTCCTGTATGTCCGAATCGACCGGCGCCGGAAGATGCCCGTGACGATTCTGCTTAAAGCCATGGGCAATTCGACGGAATTTATTTTAAACTATTTCTATAATATTGAAAAAATAACGCTTGAAGGCGAAAAAATTTATTTCACGGTCGACGAATCTCTGGCCGGTCAGAAAGCGCCGGAAGACATTCGGGATCCGAAAAGCGACGAAGTGCTCATTAAGAAAGGACGTAAGATTACCAAGCCTCTTCTTAAAAGAGTCATCGATGCCGGCGTCAAACGCGTATCCATCAAGGAAGCGGACCTGGCCGGTAAGGTGCTTTCGTCGGACGTGCATGATCCCCAGACCGGTGAAATCCTTTTCCGCTGCAATGAAGAGTTGCCGTTAAACGGCCTTGAAGTTGCGCAGGAAAAGGGCGTCAAAGAGTTGAAATTCATCCATGTCGATGAAGATATTGACAACGCCTCCATTCGCGATACCCTGTTAATGGACCGCATTGAAACGGTGGAAGACGCGATTATGGAAATCTATCGCCGTTTGCGTCCCAGCAACCCGCCCACACCGGAAACGGCTGCAAAATTTTTCAACAGTCTTTTCTTCGAGCCGGAAACGTACGATCTGTCCGATGTCGGCCGGGCGAAAATGAATTACAAGCTGCGCCTGAACGTTTCGACGGATTTAACCGTGTTGCGCAACGAAGATATTCTGGCATCCGTCAAATATCTGATTGATCTAAAAAACGGTGTGGGTGAATGCAGCGTCGATGATATCGACCACCTGGGCAACCGACGCGTTCGTTCCGTGGGGGAGCTCATTGAAAATCAGTATCGTATCGGTCTGGTGCGAATGGAGCGGGCCATCAAGGAGAAAATGAGTCTGCAGGACATCGAAACCATGATGCCGCACGATCTCATCAACGCCAAGCCCGTCTCGGCCGTGGTCAATGAATTTTTCGGATCGAGTCAGCTCTCCCAGTTTATGGATCAGACCAATCCGCTTTCCGAAATCACGCACAAGCGTCGTCTATCGGCTTTAGGTCCCGGCGGTTTGACGCGTGAACGGGCCGGGTTTGAAGTTCGTGACGTTCATTCAACGCATTATGGACGCATCTGTCCGGTGGAAACACCGGAAGGTCCGAATATCGGCTTGATCGTATCGCTTTCCACTTTTGCACGTGTGAATGAATTTGGCTTCATTGAGACACCTTATCGTATGGTCGAAAACGGCAAGGTTTCGGATGAGGTGAAATTCATGACCGCGATCGAAGAAGAAAATCAGTTGATAGCTCCCGCCGATCGGCCGCTCGATAAAAAGGGGAAATTTGAAGAGGAACTGATTTCGGTTCGAAAAGGAAGTGACTTCGTCTCGGCTATGCCGGAAGAAATAAAAATGATGGACGTTGCCCCCAACCAACTCGTTTCGGTGGCGGCGGCTTTGATTCCGTTTCTGGAGCATGACGACGCCAACCGCGCGCTCATGGGGTCCAACATGCAGCGTCAGGCAGTACCGCTGATGTGTCCGGAAGTACCGGTGGTCGGTACAGGCATGGAAGCGATTGTTGCCCGTGATTCGGGTGCGGTTGTTGTTGCCAAACGGGCGGGTGTGGTCGAAAGCATAGATGCATCACGCATCGTGATTCGCGCCGATAAACCCGAAGAAGATGGTATTGATACTGGCGTCGACATTTACACTCTGTCTAAATATCAGCGTTCAAACCAGGACACTTGCTTCAATCAGAAACCGATTATTGATGTCGGCGACCGTGTTCATAAAAGAGATATTCTGGCCGATGGTCCTGCGACGGACAACGGTGAACTGGCTTTGGGACGCAACGTGATGGTCGCCTTCATGTCCTGGGGCGGTTACAACTACGAAGACTCGATTCTGGTCAGTGAGAGAATCGTTAAAGAAGACATCTACACCTCGATTCATATTGAAGAGTTTGAAACCATGGCCCGCGACACCAAGCTGGGCAAGGAAGAAATAACAAGAGACATTCCTAATGTCGGCGAAGAAGCGTTGCGCAACCTTGACGAAAGCGGAATCATCCGCATCGGCGTGTCCGTCAAACCGGGGGATATTCTGGTCGGTAAAATCACGCCCAAAGGCGAAACGCAGCTTTCCGCTGAAGAAAAACTTTTACGAGCCATTTTCGGTGAGAAAGCCAGCGATGTACGCGACACATCTCTGCGCGTGCCGCCTGGCGTGGAAGGCACCGTGATCGACGCTAAGATTTTTACTCGCAAAGGCGCCGACAAGGATTTGCGTTCGCAGTCCATCGAAGAAGACGCAATTGAAAAATTGACGAAAGACCGTGATGATGAAATCCACATTCTGGCCGAATCCATCAAGAAGGATATCGCGAAACTGGTGATCGGCAAGACATCGGCCGGCAAAATTGTTGATGTTAAAAAGAGAACGCTTTTGAAAAAAGGCGACAAGATCACCAAAGAAATCTGGCTGGAAATTCCCTATACCTATTGGAAAGAAATCACCATTTCCGAAAACGACGGATCTGAAGAAAAGCTGGCCAATCTGATTTCCACCATGGAAAGAAAGATTGATTTTGTGAAGGCGCATTTTGAAGAGAAACTCGACAAAGTTCGGGCCAGCGACGAATTGCCGCCCGGCGTCATCAAAATGGTCAAAGTTTACATTGCCATTAAAAGAAAACTCTCCGTCGGCGATAAAATGGCCGGTCGCCACGGCAATAAGGGCGTTCTGTCCAGAATTCTTCCGGAAGAAGACATGCCGTATTTTGCCGATGGGTCAACCGTCGATATTATCCTGAATCCGCTGGGCGTTCCGTCCCGTATGAACGTCGGACAGATTCTTGAAACGCATCTGGGATGGGCCGCCAAATCCATTGGCGAGGGCCTCAATGAATTGCTGGAAAAGAACAGCAATCTAAATGTGATTAAAAGCGAATTGAAAAAAACCTATTCAACGCCGGAATTCGATGAATTTCTGGAAAATGCCTCGGCCGAAGACATCAAGCGGTTTGTCGGCCGCCTGAAAAAAGGCATGCTGGTGGCAAGTCCCGTCTTTGACGGCTGCCCCGAACCGCAGATCCGTAAATTGCTGGATACGGCGGGCCTGCCGGAACATGGCCAGTCCGTCTTGTTTGACGGCCGTACCGGAGAACCGTTTGATCAGGAAGTGACAGTCGGCATCATTTATATGCTGAAGCTGCACCACCTGGTTGATAATAAAATTCATGCCCGTTCGATCGGTCCCTATTCGCTCGTCACTCAGCAGCCGCTGGGCGGCAAGGCGCAATTCGGCGGTCAGAGACTGGGCGAAATGGAAGTCTGGGCTATGGAAGCCTACGGTGCCTCCTACACGTTGCAGGAATTCTTAACGGTGAAATCCGACGACGTGGCGGGAAGGACGAGAATTTACGAATCCATCGTCAAAGGTGAACATACATTTGAGCCGGGGTTGCCAGAATCCTTTAACGTTCTGGTGAAGGAACTCCAGAGCCTCGGATTGGACGTGGAATTGGTTGAGGAAGAATAATCTTCCCCCTTTCACAACAGTTTTAAAAAGTAGGAGAATAATCTGTGGAAGACGTTTTCAGTTATTTTGAAAAACCAAAAAATCCGATCAGATTCAACGCAATGAAGATTTCGATCGCCTCGCCGGAAAAGATTCTTTCCTGGTCCAACGGTGAAGTCAAAAAGCCGGAGACGATCAATTACCGGACCTTCAAGCCGGAGCGAGACGGTCTGTTCTGCGCCAAGATATTCGGGCCGGTTAAGGATTACGAGTGCCTTTGCGGACGCTATAAGCGTATGAAGCATCGCGGCGTTGTCTGCGAAAAGTGCGGCGTCGAAGTCATTCAATCCAAAGTACGCCGTGAAAGGATGGGGCACATTACGCTGGCCACCCCGGTGGCCCATATCTGGTTTTTAAAGAGCCTGCCCAGCCGTATCGGCAACGTGATGGATCTAACGCTCAAAGAACTGGAAAAAGTGCTCTATTTCGAATCCTGGATTGTTCTGGATCCGAAAGAGACGCCGCTGAAGAAAAAAGAGCTTCTCACGGATGAAGAATATATTGAAGCGAAGGAACAGTATGGGGAAAATGGATTTATCGCCGGAATCGGCGCAGAAGCCGTTCGCCAGCTCCTGGAAGAAATGGATCTGGAAAAGCTCTATGAAGAACTGCGTGCCGAAGTGGTTACCTCACTTTCCGATACAAAGAAGAAAAAAATCGTTAAAAGATTGAAAGTCGTTGAAGCATTGCGTAAATCCGGTAACAAGCCCGAATGGATGATTCTGACGGTTTTGCCGGTGATTCCTCCGGATCTGCGCCCCTTGGTGCCGCTCGACGGCGGACGTTTTGCGACCTCCGATCTTAACGACCTCTACAGAAGAGTTATCAATCGAAATAACCGTCTGAAAAGACTTCAGGAACTCAACGCGCCGGAAATCATCATCCGTAACGAAAAGCGCATGCTCCAGGAAGCTGTGGATGTTCTCTTTGACAACGGTCGTCGCGGACGGGCTATTACCGGAACCAATAAGCGCCCGTTGCGCTCTTTGTCCGATATGCTCAAAGGTAAGCAGGGGCGTTTCCGCCAGAACCTGCTGGGTAAGCGCGTCGATTATTCAGGCCGTTCCGTTATTACCGTCGGCCCGGATTTGAGGCTGCATCAGTGCGGTCTGCCCAAGAAAATGGCGCTCGAACTCTTTAAACCTTTCGTTTACAACCGCCTGCTTGAAAAAGGCTATGTGACAACCGTCAAAAGCGCGAAGAAAATGGTTGAAAGAGAGACCTCCGAAGTATGGGATGCCGTGGATGAAGTCGTACGCGAATATCCCGTGATTCTCAACCGCGCTCCGACGCTGCACCGTCTGGGCATGCAGGCGTTTGAACCGGTCCTGATTGAAGGCAAAGCCATCCGCCTGCATCCGCTGGTCTGCACCGCATTCAACGCGGACTTCGACGGAGACCAGATGGCCGTGCATGTGCCGCTGTCCATCGAAGCACAGACAGAAGCTCGCGTACTGATGATGTCGACCAACAATATTTTGTCGCCTGCCAATGGCAAGCCCATCATCATCCCCAGCCAGGATATCGTTCTGGGAATTTATTACCTGACCCGTGCCAAGAAAGACGTGAAAGGCGAGGGCATGATTTTCTCCGGGCCGGAAGAAGTGCGCTCGGCTGTTGATGCAGGAGCCATTGATCTGCATGCCCGGATCAAAGTCCGTGTTGACGGTGAATTAAAAGAAACGACGGCCGGCCGTATTATCCTTTATGAAATCACACCGGAAGAACTCAGCTTTGACGTTATCAACAAGCTGATGAATAAAAAAGAGCTGGCAAACCTGATCGACCATTGTTACCGCCTCTGCGGTGATAAGACAACGGTATTGCTTGCCGACCGGCTTAAAGATTTAGGATTTAAATACGCGACGATTTCCGGATTGTCATTTGCCGTGGGCAATATGATCATTCCCGAAAATAAGAAGAACATCGTGGCACAGGCCGACAAAGACGTTTTGAAAATTCAAAAACAGTACATGGACGGTTTGATAACCGACGGTGAACGCTATAACAAGGTTATTGATATCTGGGCGCAGGCAACCGAAAAGATCGCTTCGGAAATGTTGACCGGTATCAGCACCGAAGAAGTGGCGGGGGCTGAAGGCAAGAAACGCCGCATTGAAAGTTTTAACCCGATTTACATGATGGCCGATTCCGGCGCTCGTGGTTCGGGGCAACAGCTTCGTCAGTTGGCCGGTATGCGTGGTTTGATGGCGAAACCCTCCGGTGAAATTATCGAAACGCCGATCACGGCCAACTTCCGTGAAGGACTGACGGTGCTTCAGTACTTCATCTCCACGCACGGTGCCCGCAAGGGTCTGGCGGATACGGCGCTGAAGACCGCCAACTCCGGTTATCTGACTCGCCGTCTGGTGGATGTGGCTCAAGACTGCATCATTACTGAGCAGGATTGTGAAACCGTTGATGGCATTTTTGTGTCCGCCTTAATGGAAGGCGGTGAAATTATTGAAACTGCCGGGGAACGTGTTCTGGGACGTGTTGCATTACATGAAATTAAAGATCCCTTTACCGACGAAGTGATTGTCCAGACCAACGAAGCCATTGACGAGAACTTGGCGGAAAAGATCGACCGGGCCGGCATTGAACGGATTAATATCCGGTCGGTTTTGACGTGCCGCGCCAAACACGGCGTTTGTGCCATGTGCTACGGCCGCGATCTGGCCCATGGCCATATTGTGAATATCGGTGAAGCGGTCGGTATCGTTGCCGCTCAGTCTATCGGCGAACCGGGAACGCAGTTGACCATGAGAACTTTCCACATCGGTGGTACGGCCAAATTTGACGAACATTCCACTCTGGAAGCCCGTCATGACGGTATCGTGAAGTTTGTCAATCTGAACACGGTAAAAACCCGGGAAAACGATTATGTCGTTATGAACCGTCACGGTGAAGTGCATGTGCTCGATGAACAGAACCGAAGCCGTGGTAAATACACGGTGCCTTACGGTGCTCATCTGAAAGTCAGCGACCAGAGCAACGTGAAACGCGGACAGCTCATTGCCGAGTGGGATCCCTTCTCCATTCCGATTCTTGCGGAAATCGACGGTATTATCAAATATGGTGATATCACCGAAGGCAAGACGATGAAGGAAGAAGTGGACGAGGTAACCGGCCTGTCCCGTAAAGTGATAACGGAATTCAAAGGTGGTGACTTAAGACCGCGTGTGTCCATAAAGGATAGTAAAGGTAAAACCGCGAAGATTCCCGGAGCGAGTGCAGTAGCCCGCTACCTTCTGTCTGTTGGGGTTAATATTGTTGTTTCCGAAGGTGATGAAGTCCGGGCCGGTGATATTCTGGCGAAGATTCCGCGTGAGACGACAAAAACAAAGGATATTACAGGTGGTTTGCCCAGAGTCGCCGAATTGTTTGAAGCGCGTAAACCAAAAGATTTCGCCGTCATCAGTGAAATCGATGGTACGGTTACCTTTGGTAAAGACGCCAAGGGCAAGCGAAAAGTTATTGTAACTCCTGAAATTGGCGATGAAAAAGAGTATTTGATCGCCAAAGGGAAGCATATCAGCGTTCAGGAAGGCGACCGGGTCCGACCGGGAGATGCTCTGATGGATGGTGTGAACAATCCTCATGACCTTCTGGCCATTAAGGGTGAAAAAGAACTGGCCAGATATCTGGTGGATGAAGTCCAAGAAGTTTATCGTTTGCAGGGTGTTAAAATTAATGATAAGCATATGGAAGTTATCGTTCGTCAGATGCTGCGTCGCGTCAGGATAACCGATCCCGGTGATACCGTTTTCATCGCCGATGAACAGGTTGAACGTTACCGCTTCCAGGAAGAAAATGAAAAAGTTCTCGCGCAGGGTGGACGCCCGGCGACAGGTGATCCATTGCTTCTAGGGATTACCAAGGCGTCGCTTTCAACGCAGAGCTTTATTTCGGCAGCCTCCTTCCAGGAGACGACCCGTGTGTTGACGGAAGCGTCGCTGTCCGGCAAGACAGACTGGCTCAGAGGCCTCAAAGAAAACGTTATTATGGGACGTTTGATTCCCGCGGGTACCGGTCTCGTGATGTATCGTAAGTTGGGAATCAAGGTCGAAAATGAGGATACCGAAGCGATTACAGAATAATTGAAAAAAAAACCAGAAAGTGCTTGACAGAAGTAGATTGAATTGGTAGTTACCGCAGATTTGCTGCTGCTTGCAAAATTGAAGCAAAATGATCGGGAGGAGAAATGCCGACAATTAGTCAATTGGTTCGCCAGGGTAGAACCAAAATCAAGAGAAAAACAAACGCACCGGCTCTGGCCGGGTCGCCCCAGCGTCGCGGGGTTTGCGTGAGAGTTTATACGACAACACCTAAGAAACCGAACTCGGCCCTTCGTAAAGTCGCCAGAGTAAGATTGACCAGCGGTTACGAAGTTTCTTCGTATATTCCTGGCATCGGTCACAACCTTCAGGAACATTCGGTTGTATTGGTTCGTGGTGGCAGAGTGAAGGATTTACCCGGTGTCCGCTATCATATCGTCCGGGGTACGCTGGATGCAGTTGGTGTTGCGGATCGTAAACAGAGCCGGTCGAAATACGGCGCTAAAAAGCCAAGTTAAGCGAAGGACAGGAAAATGCCTAGAAGACGTGAGATTGAAAAAAGGGAGATATTACCGGATCCCAAATACAATAATAAACTGGTTGCCAGATTTGTAAACTCTCTGCTTAAGCGAGGAAAAAAGAGTGTCGCAGAAGGTATTTTGTACGGGGCTTTCGATATTATTGAAAAGAAAGCCAAGGAACAACCGGTTGAATTTTTTGAAAAGGCTGTCAATAACGTCAAACCGTTGATTGAAGTGAAGTCGCGCCGTGTCGGCGGTTCCACCTACCAGGTGCCGACGGAAGTCGTTCCCGCCAGACGCACAGCGCTGGCCATCCGCTGGCTGATTTCCAACGCCCAGGACCGAACGGAGAAAACCATGTGCGAGAAGCTGGCTGCGGAGTTAATCGATGCGGCCAATAATCGCGGCGGAGCGATCAAGAAACGTGAGGCAGTACATAAAATGGCGGAAGCGAATAAGGCTTTTGCGCATTATAAATTTTAAAGAATAATAAAAAACGACTAGGAAACCAACCATTCAAAGTTAAGGAGGAAAGGTGAGATGGCAAAGAAAAAATTTGAAAGGACTAAGCCGCATTTAAATATAGGAACAATCGGTCACGTGGATCATGGCAAGACCACATTAACGGCCGCAATTACCAAGTATCTGGCGAAGAAGGGGTTGGCGGAATTCCGTGCTTTCGATTCGATTGATAACGCGCCGGAAGAAAAGGAACGTGGCGTTACCATCAACATTTGCCACGTCGAATACGAGACGGTTAAAAGACATTACGCTCATGTGGATTGCCCCGGCCATGCCGACTATATTAAAAACATGATTTCAGGCGCCGCTCACATGGATGGAACCATTCTGGTTGTCGCCGCCTCCGACGGTCCGATGCCGCAGACTCGTGAGCACATCCTCCTGGCCCGTCAGGTGCAGGTTCCCTATATTGTCGTTTTCCTCAATAAAGTGGATCTCGTTGATGATCCCGAACTTTTAGACCTTGTCGAACTCGAATTACGAGAGCTTTTAACACAGTATGAATTCCCAGGTGATGATCTTCCCATTATTCGTGGTTCGGCACTGAAGGCTCTTGAAGCCGAAGATACCAATTCTCCCGATGTGAAATGCATCCAGGAACTGATGGATGCGGTTGATGCGTATATTCCCGAACCGAAACGGGATGTCGATAAACCTTTCCTGATGCCGGTCGGCGACGTTTTCACGATTTCCGGACGCGGCACCGTCGTGACCGGAAGAATAGATCGTGGTATTGTTAAAGTTGGAGAAGAAGTTGAAATTATCGGTATTCGTGATACCATTAAGACGGTCGTTACGGGTGTTGAAATGTTTCGCAAAACCTTGGATGAAGGCCAGGCCGGTGATGACGTCGGTTTATTGCTCCGCGGTATCAAACGTGAAGAAGTGGAAAGAGGCCAGGTTGTTGCGAAGCCCGCTTCTATTACCCCCCATACAAGATTTGAAGCAGCCGTCTACGTTCTGACGAAGGAAGAAGGTGGCCGTCATACCCCGTTCTTCTCCGGTTATCGTCCGCAGTTCTATTTCCGGACAACTGACGTGACGGGTGTTGCTACGCTGCCCGAAGGCGTTGAAATGGTCATGCCCGGTGATAACGTGAAGATGACGGTTGAATTGATTACCCCCATCGCGATGGAAGAACAGCTCCGATTCGCCATTCGCGAAGGCGGCAGGACAGTAGGTGCGGGTGTCGTAAGCAAAGTTATTGCATAGAAACTGGAAATAGGTTATCTGATCAATGAAAGAGCAAAAGATAAGAATTCGTCTCAAAGCTTACGATTACAAACTGTTGGATCGCTCTGTTGAAGAGATAGTAGAGACAGCCAAGCGGACCGGCGCGCGTGTCGCCGGTCCCATTCCTCTCCCTACGGAAATCAATAAGTACTGTGTTAATCGTTCACCGCATGTTGACAAAAAGTCTCGTGAACAGTTCGAAATTCGTACACATAAGAGATTGATTGATATCGTTGAGCCGACGCAAGCGACCGTGGATGCCCTGATGAAACTGGATTTGTCCGCGGGAGTGGATGTAGAAATCAAAGCGTAGGCGTTTGAGTGATGGCGTTGGAAATGGCCGGATAGATGTCATTTCCGGGATGTTAAGTATCGTGGCTTTATTTATATAAAAAAGTTGGATAGTGATGAACAAGGGAATCATTGGAAAAAAATTAGGAATGACGCAGGTATTTGCCGAAGACGGCGCTGCAATCGGTGTGACGGCCATTGAAGTGGAACCGTCGGTTGTCGTGCAGGTCAAGACAAAAGAAAAAGACGGTTATGATGCCATTCAGATCGGTTATGGCCGGATAAAACAAAAGAATGTCACCAAACCGCTGCAAGGTCATTTGAACAAAGCAAATAAAGGTTTCTTCCGTATTTTAAAGGAATTTCCAGCCGATGCCGGACAGCATGAGATCGGTCAGGAAATTTCCGCTGATATCTTTCAGGCTGGTGGTTATGTGGATGTCGTTGGAACTTCAAAAGGAAAAGGCTTCCAAGGTGTTGTGAAGAGACATGGTTTTGGCGGCGGACGCGCAACGCATGGTTCGATGTTTCACCGGGCTCCCGGATCTATCGGCGCCAGCGCGGATCCGGCCCGCGTTTTCAAAGGCACCAAAATGGGCGGTCACATGGGATCCGTCCAGAAGACTGTCCAGAATCTGAAGATATGGCAGGTGCGTCCAGACAGAAATTTATTGTTGATTAAAGGTTCCATTCCCGGCTGTAAAAACGGTTATGTCGTTATTAGGCAGGCCCGGAAGAAGAGTGTATAAATTCGTGGAGTTATAAACATGTCCCTCGCAGATGTTTTTGATATTGAAAAGAAGAAAGTTGCCCAGGTTGAATTAAGTGATGCTGTTTTTGGCGCGGAAGTCAACGAAGCGACTATTTATGATGTCGTCAAAATGCAGTTGGCATGTCGTCGTTCGGGCACATCCGCGACAAAAGGCAGAAGCGATGTCAGCGGCGGTGGAAAGAAACCATGGCGCCAGAAAGGTACCGGCCGGGCTCGCTCAGGGTCGTCGAGATCACCTTTGTGGAGAAAAGGTGGTGTTGTTTTCGGTCCGCAACCGAGAGATTATTCCTACAGCGTACCGAAGAAGGTTCGTAAAAATGCGTTGATCTCCGCCCTTTCCCTAAAGGCCAAAACGGAAAAAGTAACCATTTTGCGTGATTTTCCGATGGACGCCATAAGCACAAAGAATTTTCAGAAAGTCGTAAATTTATTCGGCCTCAAAAAAACTCTTTTTGTGATTGATCAGGACAACGCGGTTCTGTTGAAATCATCGAGAAACTTAAAAAATGTAAAAATGATTCGGTCGGAAGGCATTAATGTTTATGATATTATGAATTATGAACATCTTGTCCTTCTTGAACCCTCTATAAAAAAGATTGAGGGGGCATTGCTGTCATAATGGAATTGCATCAGATTATTAAAAAAATATTAATTACGGAAAAGAGCAATATTGAGCGCGAAGCGTCCAATAAGTATTATTTTCAGGTTGATCCCAAAGCCAACAAGGTGGAGATCGGTCAGGCAGTTGAGAAGCTGTTTAAAGTTAAGGTGACCGAAGTTCGCGTCCTGAATATTCTGGGTAAAAAGAAAAGAATGGGACGGGTGATGGGGCAGAAAAGTTCCTGGAAAAAAGCAATTGTTACTTTAGCTGAAGGCAGCCGAATTGAAGTCGCCGAAGGCGTATAGAACGATTTAAGGATTAATAAAATGGGAATTATCAAGTATAAACCGACATCACCCGGAAGAAGATTTCAGAGTGTTTCCGATTTTGCTGAAATTACTTCCACCGAGCCGGTCAAGAGCCTGTTAAAGCCGATCAAAAGAACCGGCGGCCGCAACAGTTATGGACGGATCACAGCGCGCTTTATCGGTGGCGGACATAAGAAAAAGTATCGCATCATTGATTTTTGCCGCAACAAAGCTGATATCCCCGCAAAAGTTGCAACCATTGAGTATGACCCTAACAGATCGGCTCGTATTGCTCTGCTGAATTACCGGGACGGTGAAAAAAGATATATTGTAGCGCCGGCACAGATCAATGTCGGTGACGTGATTGTGAGCGGCGAAAAAGCCGACATCAAACCGGGCAACGCAATACCGCTTAAAAATATTCCTTTGGGTTCGCTCATTCACAATGTGGAGTTAAAAGTTGGACGTGGCGGTCAGTTGATTCGTTCGGCGGGCGCCTATGGACAGTTGATGGCAAAGGAAGGCAGGTACGCACAGGTCAGACTTCCCTCGGGTGAGGTTCGTAAGATTTTTATCGAGTGTATGGCCACAATCGGACAGGTTGGAAACAATGATCACGAAAACGTGAGCATTGGTAAAGCGGGACGCACTCGCTGGCTGGGGAAACGTCCTCACAATCGCGGTGTTGTCATGAACCCGGTTGATCATCCGATGGGCGGTGGTGAAGGAAAGTCTTCCGGTGGCCGTCATCCGTGTACACCTTGGGGTGTTCCAACGAAGGGACATAAGACGAGAAAGAACAAGAGAACTGATAAATATATCGTTAAGAGAAGGGGTTAATAAACCGTGGCACGTTCGATCAAAAAAGGTCCTTATATAGAAGAAAGTTTGCTGGCCAAAGTTAGAAAGATGGAAGCCGAAAGCAGCAAGAATGTTATTAAGACTTGGTCGCGGCGTTCAACTATTACACCGGAACTCATCGGTTTCACGTTTGCCGTTCACAATGGAAAAAAGTTTATTCCCGTGTATGTAACGGAAAATATGGTGGGACACAAGCTGGGTGAATTCGCGCCGACGAGGACATTTTATTCCCATTCCGGCGATCGTAAAACAAAAGTTAAAAAGTAACAATTGACGGGCAAACGGTCAGGTTTGGAGTTGATGAAATATGGAAGCAAAAGCTGTTGCAAAATATATCCGGATGTCGCCGCAGAAAGTTCGACTGGTTGTTGATCTGATTCGGGGCAAAAAAGTGCAGGAGGCGAAAAATATTCTTCTGTTCACCCGAAAATACTCGGCAGGGATTGTCGCCAAGGTTTTGAAGTCCGCTGTTGCCAATGCCTCGCAGAATCCCAACATTGACGAAAACACGCTGTATGTAAAAGAAATCTACGTGGACCAGGGGCCGTCACTGAAAAGATGGCGGGCAAGAGCACAGGGTCGCGCGGCGGGAATCCGAAAAAGAACGTCGCATATCACCGTTGTAGTGGATGAAAGGTAAGAGGAGGAACGATATTGGGTCAGAAGGTTAACCCGGTAGGATTACGGTTAGGCTACATTAAAAAGTGGCAGTCGGTATGGTTTGCCGAAAAGAATTACAGCGGCATGCTGCTTGAGGATCTCAAGATTCGCAAGTACCTCAAGAAAAAGCTTTATCATGCCGGTATTTCCCAGATTGAGATTGAGCGCGCAGCCAATAAGGCAAAAGTCAACATCTACGCTGCACGTCCCGGTGTCATTATCGGGAAAAAAGGTTCGGAAATCGAAAAACTGAAAGCGGAAATCGAGAAATTTTCGCAGGCGGAAATTATTATCAATATTCTGGAAGTCCGCAAGCCGGAAACAGACGCACAACTGGTTGCCGAAAACGTGGCTATGCAGTTGGAAAGGCGAGTTGCGTTCCGCCGGGCCATGAAAAAATGCGTCGGTTATGCCCTGAAATTCGGCGCCAAGGGAATCAAGATTACCTGTTCAGGAAGACTCGGTGGCGCTGAAATGTCACGGTCGGAATGGTATCGTGAGGGACGGGTTCCTCTGCACACTCTCCGGGCAGATATTGATTACGGATTTATTGAAGCGCGTACGGCTTATGGATTGATCGGGGTAAAGGTTCTGATTTTCCACGGTGAGGTTTTACCGACAAAGAATGAGAAACAGTCATAATTCCAGCGCGAGTTTTCTCTCAAGAGACACGTGTTGTGAAGATAAACGGGAGTTGTAGATTATGTTAATGCCAAAACGGGTAAAATACAGAAAGTTGCAGAAAGGCCGCATGGGAGGCAAGGCTATCAGAGGCAGTTCCATCGCTTTTGGGGAATATGGGCTTCAGGCAGCCGAATGCGGTTGGGTTTCTGCCAGACAGATTGAAGCGGCGCGCGTTGCCATGACTCGTTATGTCAAGCGCGGCGGAAAAATCTGGATTCGCGTATTCCCTCACAAATCAATCACGAAGAAGCCGGCTGAAACCCGAATGGGGAAAGGCAAGGGAGCACCGGAAGGATGGGTGGCAGTTGTAAAACCCGGATCGGTCCTTTATGAGATGGAAGGTGTGAGCAAGGATGTAGCCAAAGAGGCATTCCGCCTGGCTTCGCATAAGCTGGCTATTGCGACAAAGTTTTTATCAAGGGAGATATCTGATGAAAATTAAGGAAATCAGAGGTCTCGGTATTAACGAGCTTCAGGTAAAAAATAGTGAATTAGTGGAAGAGTTGTTTCGGCTGAAAATTCGTCACGCCGGAGGACAGCTTGAGTCAACCGCCAGTCTGGGCCGCCTGCGTAAGGATATCGCCCGTATCGCAACGGTGTTGAAGGAAAAGGAGGCCGCACGGTAATATGGCTGAGAAGAGCAACAAGCGAACCATTAAAGGTGTTGTCGTCAGTGACAAAATGGATAAAACCATCGTGGTGAAGGCAGAAAGATTGGTCAAGCACCCGGTGTTTCATAAATATGTGCGCAGACATGTAAAATATAAAGCCCATGATGAGCTCAATCAGTGCAAAATGGGTGATAAGGTTTTAATCATTGAAGCGCGGCCGCAAAGCAAAGACAAACGCTGGCGGATGCTGGAAATTCTGGAGAAGGCGAAATAGAAACTTGGCCGGACGGGTCGAGTAGCTTGTTAGAGTGGAGTTAATTTATGATTCAGATGCAGACAATTTTAAATGTGGCCGACAATTCCGGCGCCAAGCGGGTCGCCTGCATTAAAGTGCTCGGTGGTTCAAAACGTCGCTATGCGAGCCTGGGGGATGTGATCGTCGTGGCCGTGAAAGAAGCGATCCCGAATTCCAAGGTTAAAAAAGGCGACGTAATGAAGGCGGTCATCGTTCGCACGGTGAAAGAAGTGAAACGGCCGGATGGTTCTTATCTTAAATTTGACGATAACTCCGCTGTTTTAATTAGCAATCAGATGGAACCAATCGGGACAAGAATTTTTGGACCTGTTGCCCGTGAACTGAGAGCGAAGCAGTTTATGAAAATTATATCTCTGGCTCCAGAGGTTTTGTAAGCCTGTTTTGAAGAGGGGAAAAATGAGTGTAGGCAGATTAAGAAAAGGGGATATGGTAAAAGTTCTTGTCGGTAAGGATAAAGGAAAGACCGGTAAGATCCTGAGAACGATTCCTGAAAAAAGCAAAGTGGTCATCGAAAAGGTCAATGTGATCAAAAAGCACAAGCGGCCCGATCAAAAAGGCAAGGGTGGTGTCGTAGAGAGAGAAGCGGCAATGGATGTTTCCAAGGTCAGCATTATTTGCGGTAAGTGCAAAGAAACGACCCGGATCAAGAATCGCATTCTGGAAGACGGCAAAAAGATTCGTATCTGTGGCAAGTGCAACGACGTAATCGATGTAGGTTAAGAAAAATGGCTAGATTGAAGGAATATTATTTAAAAACAGTAGTTCCGGCGTTAGTGAAGGAATTCGGATATACCAATCCCATGCAGGTGCCAAAAATCGAGAAGATTGTTGTCAATATGGGGCTGGGAGAAGCAATATCCAACGTCAAAATTATTGATGGCGCTGTACAGGAAATGGCGATGATCACCGGACAAAAGCCGGTTGTCACAAAAGCAAAAAAATCCATTGCAACATTTAAGCTCCGTCAGGGAATGCCGATTGGCTGCTCGGTCACTCTGAGGCAGAACACCATGTTTGAGTTTTTTGATCGACTGGTGAACGTGGCCTTACCGAAAGTCAGAGACTTCAGGGGAATATCGACGACCGCTTTTGACGGCAGGGGAAATTACTCGCTTGGTTTGCATGAACAAATTATTTTCCCGGAAATCGAGTATGATAAGATTGAAAAAATTAAAGGAATGAACATTACCATTGTGACTTCCGCAAGAACGGACGAAGAGGCCCGTGTGTTGCTGAAATTGATGGGTGTTCCCTTCAAGAATTAAACAAGTAAGCCGGAGGAATTTCGCGTGGCAAAAAAGTCTTTAATAGCAAAAGCAAAAAGGAAACCGAAATTTTCGGTTAGAGAATATAACCGCTGTCAGATTTGCGGGCGGCCCCGGGCATATTATAGAAAGTTTGAAATGTGTAGAATTTGTTTGCGGAAACTTTCTCTTCAGGGAGAGCTTCCCGGTGTAATAAAATCAAGCTGGTAATTTTAGTTTTTAAGGAGAAAAAGCATGGGGATGACGGATCCTATTGCCGATATGCTGACGAGAATACGAAACGCGAATAAAGCTCGCTTCAAGAATGTCAATGTAAACATGTCGCAGATGAATGTGAATATCGCCAAGGTTTTGAAAGCGGCCGGATATGTCAACAATTTTGATGTTGTCAAAGACGAAAGCGGACATTCGATGTTGAAGATCACCCTTAAGTATCCGGATACGAAGCGTACGGTGATTACTGACATTAAAAGAGTCAGCAAACCCGGCCGAAGGGTATATGTTCCGGCGGATAAAATTCCCAAGGTACTCAATGGTTTCGGCATTTCGATTCTGTCCACGTCCCGGGGTGTCATTACGGATCAGGAAGCAAGAGAATTGAACGTCGGTGGCGAAGTTCTTTGCAAGGTTTGGTAGTTAATAAAAAGAATAGAAACGGGAGTTCTTGTCCATGTCGAGAATAGGTAAAAAACCGATCGCTTTTCCCAAAAATGTAAAAGTCAGCCAAAGTGACGGTATTGTAAAAGTTGAAGGGCCCAAAGGGACGTTGTCGTCAAAAATACCGGAAGGCATTGTTGTCGCAGTTTCCGAAAATAATCTCGTTGTTGAAAGAAAGTCGGAGGAACGTCTTGTCCGCTCTTATCACGGATTAGCCAGAACCCTGATCAATAACATGGTCACGGGCGTCAGCACGGGCTTTGAGAAGGGATTGGAAATATCCGGTGTTGGCTATCGTGCGGAAGTTGCCGGATCCACCTTGAAAATGGTTTTGGGATACTCCAGCCCGGTCGAATACGCAATTCCCAAAGGAATTGAAATTAAAGTTGACAAGCAGGTTAACCTGATGGTTTCCGGAATCAACAAAGAGCAGGTAGGCCGGGTGGCGTCCGAAATTCGAGCGTTGAAAAAACCGGAACCTTATAAAGGCAAGGGGATCAAGTACGCGGGTGAAAAGATTCGTCGCAAAGCCGGTAAGGCAGCTGGCGCGAAATAATAGATCAATAACTTAAGCTTTAAAGAGGTGGAACGTTGGCTTCCAAAAAGACATTAAAGATTCGCGATAAGAGAGAAAAAAGAGTCCGGAGTAAAATTACGGGAACGCCGGAAAGACCGCGTATGTCCGTATTCCGTTCGGATAAACACATTTATGCTCAGGTGATTAATGACGCGACGGGGACCACGATTGCAGCAGCATCAACGCTCAGCAAAGAACTGGCCGGGAAACTGGCGGGTAAAAAGAAAGTGGAAATAGCCCGCGAAGTCGGCAAGTTGATTGCCGCTCGTCTGCAGACGCTGGGTGTCGATAAAGTCGTTTTTGATAGAGGCAGGTTTCTCTATCATGGCCGCGTGAAAGCTTTGGCAGATGCAGCGCGGGAAAGTGGTCTTAAATTTTAATCATAATTTTTGAGTACGGGACTCATGATCAGAGAAGAAGCGATAGATAAAAGAGAAATGAAGGATGTGGAGCTCCTCGACCGAGTGATTGCCATTAATCGTACGGCAAAGGTCGTCAAGGGGGGAAGGCGGTTTCGTTTCAGTGCAATCGTTGTTGTGGGAGACGGTAACGGGATGATCGGCGCGGGACTGGGAAAAGCGCATGAAGTTCCGGAAGCGATTCGCAAGGGGATGGAAATGGCCAAGAAGAATATGGTCAAAGTGGCCGTAGCCAATAAAACAATTCCGTATGAGGTTCTGGGGAAATTTGGAGCAGGGAAAGTTTTGTTGAAACCCGCCTCGGAAGGTACAGGATTGATTGCCGGCGGTGCGGTGAGAGCCGTTCTGGAAGTTGCCGGCGTGCATAACATTTTGACAAAATGCCTGGGGTCGCACAATCCGCATAACCTGGTTAAAGCCACAGTTGATGGACTCTGCCAGTTGAAAGAACCGGCGGAAATTGCGGCTCAGAGAGGCAAGTAAAAAAACGGCGAGGGTGCTTACAGTGGGTAAGATGTTAAAAGTAAAAATGGTAAAAAGTGAAATCGGCCGCCCGGAAAAGCAAAGAAAAATTCTTCGTGGCATGGGTCTCAAGAAAATGAACAGCACCGTGACCCTGGTAGATACACCGGAAGTGCGCGGCATGATCAATAAAGTTATCCACCTGGTTTCTGTGGAAGAGTCGAAGGAGTAATATTTATGGATTTGAGTTCTCTCAGAGCGCCGGCCGGTGCGACCAAAAAAAGAAAAAGAGTCGGTCGAGGGGATGCTTCCGGCCACGGAGGAACATCTGGAAAAGGTCATAAAGGACAGAAAGCCCGTTCAGGCGGCTATGTTCGTGATGGATTTGAAGGCGGTCAGATGCCAATGGCCAGAAGATTGCCGAAAAGAGGATTCCGTAATCCGTTTCGGCAGAGTTTCGTAGCCGTCAATCTGACGGATTTATGTCGAAAGTTTGAGAAGGGCGCAATCATTGATGAAGCAGCCATTCTGGCCAGCGGCATCGTAAAGAAAAAAGGTGACGGCATCAAGATTCTGGCCAAGGGAAATATCGATTTTCCGGTAACAGTAAAGATGGCCAAAATCAGTGCAGCCGCGAAAGCAAAAATT
Organism: Smithellaceae bacterium; assembly: GCA_963682105.1. Taxonomy (GTDB): domain Bacteria; phylum Desulfobacterota; class Syntrophia; order Syntrophales; family Smithellaceae; genus UBA8904. The sequence continues at coordinate 1,353,462 of OY821638.1, read as the reverse complement.
ACCGCCGCAGGCGGAACCATTGAAGAGGTAATCTAACTTGCTGGACGGAATCGGTGGGGTTTCAAAAATACCTGAACTGCAAAGAAGAATTCTCTTTACGTTACTTCTTCTTGCAGTTTATCGTGTAGGCGTTTTCATTCCGACTCCCGGAATCGATAACGTGGCACTTCTGGCTTTTTTTGAACATGCCAAAGGGTCCATGTTGGGATTGATGGATCTTTTTGCAGGCGGAGCGCTTCGATCGTTTTCGATTTTTGCACTCGGCATCATGCCCTACATCACATCATCCATTATTATTAACCTGTTGACTGTCGCCATTCCTCATCTGGAAAGATTATCCAAAGAGGGAGAAAACGGACGCAGAAAAATTACACAATACACCCGCTACGGCACCGTCGGCTTAAGTATTATTCAGGGGTTTGGGATTGCCGTTGGATTGCAGCAGATGGCGTCACCAACCGGCGCCCCGATTGTTTTTAATGCCGGTCCGGGTTTTGTTTTGATGACAATCATAACGCTCACGTCCGGTACGTCTTTTCTGATGTGGCTGGGCGAGACGATGACGGAAAAGGGTATCGGCAACGGGATTTCAATGATTATTTTTGCCGGTATTGTGTGCAACCTGCCTGGAGCGATAGCGAGCACATGGCAGCTGTATACATCCAATGAACTGCATTTTGTAGTTTTGCTTTTGTTACTTATCTTCATGGTTGCCGTCATTGGTGCAATTGTTTTTGTAGAGGCGGCGCAGCGCCGTATTCCGGTTCAATACGCTAAAAGAGTTGTCGGAAGAAAAATGTACGGTGGACAGACAACGCATTTGCCGCTTAAAATTAATTCATCCGGCGTTATTCCACCGATTTTCGCCTCATCGGTTATTATGTTTCCGGCGACGATTGCCAATTTTGCACCGGCAGGAATGATGAAAACAGTTGCCGGATATCTGGTGCCCGGTCGTGTGGGATACGAAATTTTATTCGTTGCATTGATTTTCTTCTTCTGTTTTTTCTATACGGCGGTTACCATTAAACCGGACGATATGGCGGAGAATATGAAGAAATACGGCGGCTATGTTCCGGGAATCCGACCAGGGAAAAAGACCGCTGAATATATTGAAGAAATATTGGAGCGACTGACTTTTAGCGGCGCGATTTATGTTTCGTTTATTTGTGTGCTGCCAAGCGTTCTGATTTCACAATTGAACACACCATTTTATTTCGGCGGCACCTCGCTTCTGATCGTTGTCGGTGTGGCGATGGATACAGCAGGGCAAATTGAATCGCATTTGTTGACCCGTCAATACGAAGGGTTTATGAAAAAAGGACACATTGCGCGCAGACGATAAAAATAAATGGCCGGAAGGTTGAAGCTCATGGTTATTCTGAAGCAGCCGGATGAAATTGTTAAGGCCAGAGCAAGCAATCGGATCGTTGCGGAAGCGTTAAGTGTTCTTCGTAGTAAGATAAAGCCGGGGGTGACTACCCGGGAACTGGATCGGATAGCGGAAGGCATTGTCGAACAAAGAGGAGCGAAGCCGGCATTTAAAGGTTATCGAGGGTATCCGTTTTCGCTGTGTACATCGGTGAATGAAGAAGTTGTTCATGGGATGCCTTCCAACCGTGTTTTGGTAGAAGGCGATATTGTCGGTCTCGATTTTGGAGTTTATTACCAGGGCCTGTATGGCGATGCGGCCATAACGCTGCCTGTCGGCAGAATCAGCGAAAAGGCTGCAAAATTAATGCAGGTGACTGAGCAGAGTTTGTATGCGGCCATTGAGCAGGCAACAGACGGAAATCGTCTGGGAGATATATCGGCGGCCGTTCAGGAAACTGTAGAGTCTGGTGGATATTCGGTTGTTCGGGATTTTGTAGGGCATGGAATAGGTAAAAGCCTCCATGAAGATCCGCAGATCCCCAATTTTGGGAAAAAAGGCAGAGGGATCGAACTGAAAAAGGGGATGATCCTGGCCATAGAGCCGATGGTCAATGCCGGTAAGTATAAAGTGAAGATTTTGGCGGACGGCTGGACGGTAGTGACGGAAGACGGAAGCCTGTCGGCTCATTTCGAGCATTCGGTGGCCATCACGGAGGATGGACCGGAAATATTAAGCAGGTTGAATTAGGATAACTTTAATTTTGACGGCGAAAAGTAGTTAAAGAATGGCCAAAGAGGAAGCAATAGAAGTTGAAGGAAGGGTGCTCGAACCGCTACCCAATGCCATGTTTCGGGTAGAATTGGAAAACGGGCATAAAGTTCTGGCGCATATCTCCGGTAAAATGCGAATGCATTTTATAAAAATACTTCCGGGAGATAAAGTGACCGTGGAACTTTCTCCCTATGATTTAACTCGTGGCAGGATAACATACAGGACGAAATAAAATTAATTAACCGTTGAACAAGGAGTCAGGACGTGAAAGTCAGATCGTCAGTGAAAAAAATATGTGAGAAGTGTAAGATAGTAAAACGCAAGGGTGTTTTGCGTGTGATTTGCGAAAACCCGAAACATAAGCAGCGTCAGGGCTAGTTCTAAATTTCAGGAGGTTTTAAGTGGCACGAATTTCAGGTGTTGATTTACCCAAAAACAAGAGAATGGAAGTTGCTTTAACGTATATTTACGGCATTGGGCCTACGAAAGCAAAGCAAATCCTGAAAGAATCCGGTGTGAGTCCGGATACCAAAACCGACGAACTGGCCGACTCCGAAATTTCGGCGATCAGAAATATCATTGACAAGGAACTCAAGGTGGAAGGTGATCTTCGCCGTGAAATATCAATGTCAATTAAACGTTTAATGGATATCGGAGCGTATCGTGGTTTGCGTCATCGTAAAGGGCTTCCGGTCAGAGGGCAGAGGACGCACACGAACGGTAGAACCAGAAAAGGTCCGAGAAGAGCCATCGCAGGCAAGAAAAAGTAGTCAGGAATTAATTTTCGACCGGAGGAAAAATGGCGAAATCAGTCAGAAAAACGGGAAAGAAAAAAGAAAAGAAAAATATTACTGAAGGGGTTGCTCATATTCAATCCACTTTCAATAATACAATTATCACCATCACGGATATGACCGGCAACGTCATTTCCTGGTCATCCGCGGGATTGCAGGGATTCAAAGGTTCGCGTAAAAGCACGCCGTTTGCAGCACAGATGGCCGCAGAAGACGCCGTGCGCAAGGCCAAAGATCAGGGGATGCGCCGTGTTCAAGTTTACATAAAGGGTCCTGGCGCAGGACGGGAATCGGCTTTGAGATCACTGCAACTGGCTGGGTTAACCATTACCATGATTCGAGACGTCACGCCGGTTCCGCATAACGGTTGCAGACCGCCGAAGCGGCGCAGAGTATAATAATTTTAATTTGGATTCGAAAGTAAAGGGAGGCGTTTTTTGGCAAGATATACGGATTCCTCATGTCGTTTGTGTCGCCGGGAAGGCTTAAAGCTCTTCCTCAAAGGCGATAGATGCTATTCGGAAAAGTGCTCCTTCGAGAGAAGAGGCTATGCACCGGGAGATCATGGTCAGTCTCACAAGAAACAAAGTTCTGACTATGGCACCCAGTTGCGTGAAAAACAAAAGCTCAAGAGAATGTACGGGCTTTTGGAAAAGCAATTTCATGGATATTTTGAAAAGGCCGATCGCCAGAAAGGCATCACCGGTACGAATTTACTGGTGCTTTTGGAGCGCAGGCTGGACAATATGGTTTTCCGCCTCGGATTCGCCAACTCCAGAATTGAGGCAAGACAATTGGTCAGCCACGGTCATTTTTTAGTAAATAGTAAAGCGGTCAATGTACCTTCATACTTATTAAAAGCAGGGGACGAGGTCACGATTAAAGAAAGTTCTAGAAAGATTAATCGTATCCTCGAAGCAATGGAAACCGTTGCCAGACGTGGCATTCCTAATTGGCTGGGATTGGATAAAGATAACTTTAAAGCGACCATCAAAATGCTGCCGGTGCGTGAAGACTTGACCATGCCGGTACAGGAACAGCTTGTTGTCGAACTTTATTCGAAGTAAGCAGACAAAATATTAAATAAACCAGCTTAAAGGTGGGTTTGATTATGCAGAGAAACTGGTCGAGTTTAATTCGTCCCAAGCGCATTGATGTTGATGAAGCGACACATACGCGATTTTATGGGGAATTTACAATTCAGCCGCTGGAAAGAGGATTCGGTATAACGCTGGGGAACGCGTTGAGAAGGGTGCTTTTGTCGTCCATTCAGGGAGCGGCGATTGTATCCGTAAAGATTGATGGCGTATTGCACGAGTTTTCAACGGTTCCGGGGATTAAGGAAGACGTTACAGATATTATATTGAATTTAAAGGGCGTGCGTTTCAAACTGGGTGCCGCCGATACAAAGGTTGTTCGAATTCATGCGACGAAGCCGGGTGCTGTTACTGCGGCTGACATCGTTACGGACGGAACCATCGAAGTTTTGAATCCCGATCACTATATTGCAACCCTCTCAGGAGAAGGATCATTTAAAGTCGAGATGGTTGTGAAGATGGGTAAAGGTTACCTGCCGGCGAAAAAAGAACTGGAACCGGATCAGCCAGAAGGCACCATCAATATCGACGCAATTTTCTCACCGATAAAAAAGGTCAATTACGTCGTTTCCCATGCGCGCGTCGGCCAGATTACCGACTACGATAAACTGGTGCTGGAAGTATGGACAGACGGAAGCCTCAATCCGGGCGATGCCATTGCCTATGCGGCTAAAATCATCAAGCAGCAACTGGATGTCTTCATCAATTTCGAAGAAGTCGATGAAGAGGTTGTTGTGGAAAAGGAAGATGAGAAGGGCAACGTCAACGAAATTCTGATGCGTTCCGTGGAAGACCTAGAGCTCTCCGTCCGGTCCGCCAACTGCCTGAAGAATGCGGGCATCAACACGATTGGCGAGTTGGTTCAGAAGACCGAAGCGGAAATGCTTAAAACAAAGAATTTCGGCCGGAAGTCTTTAAGTGAAATTAAAGATATTCTCAATGAATATGGCCTTGTTTTCGGCATGAAGCTCGATGGTTAACTCGTTTACTCCATAGACGAGACAGCATAAAGAGATAAAGTGTAAGGATTTAACAGTCAGGAAAGGAAACGTAAGCAATGTATCATGGTAAGGCGGGCAGAAAATTAGGACGGACGTCCAGCCATCGGGAAGCCATGTTCCGTAATATGGTGACATCGATCATTAAGCATGAAAGTATCCGCACGACGGACACCATCGCCAAAGAGATGCGTAAACTGGCGGATAATATGATTACACTGGGCAAAAGAGGCGATTTGCATGCAAGACGCCAGGCTCTGGCCATTTTACGGGATAAAGACACGGTGGCCAAACTGTTTGGTGAACTGGCTGAAAGATTCCGCAATCGCGCCGGTGGCTATACGCGCATCGTGAAAGTCGGATACCGCTTCGGTGACAATGCTCCCATATCCATTCTGGAATACCTCCCTGATGAGAAAAAGAAGGAAAAAGCAAAGCCGAAAGCGAAAAAGGAAAAGAAGGCTGAATAAACAAAAGCATTATAAATTGTAAAAAAGGCAGGGTGAAGACCCTGCCTTTTTTTTGCTGTCATCATTGCTGAAAGTAAATGATTCTAAAAAAAGAGCCTGTGTGTTTAATGGACAAAGTATTGGACGGCATGGTAAATGACGGCGGAAATCACGGCGGATATTGGGATGGTTAAAAGCCATGCCCAGATGATATTGCCGGCGACACCCCAGCGCACGGCGGAAAGCCTTTTAGTGGACCCGACACCGACGATCGCTCCGGTGATGGTGTGGGTTGTGCTGACGGGAATGCCGGCAATGGAAGCACCGATAATGGAGCAGGCGGCGGCCGTCTCAGCGCTGAAACCGCCTATTGGTTGAAGCTTGGTGATTTTGGTCCCCATGGTTTTAACAATCCGCCAACCGCCAAACATCGTCCCCAAGGAAATCATGGTGTAACAGGCGATAATAACCCATACAGGAATGTGAAAGGTGTTACCAAGCAATCCCTGGCTGAAGAGTGCCATGGCAATAATACCCATTGTCTTTTGCGCATCATTCATGCCGTGCCCCATGGAATAAACCGCTGCAGAAAGAAGCTGGAGCTTGCGGAAAATCTTGTCGGATCTGGCAAGATTGGAATGCCTGCTGAGATTCATGGCTACCACCATAAACACAAAGCCCAGCGCCATGCCGATGGCCGGAGAGATAAAGATAAAAAGAGAGGTTTTAATGATACCCTTCCAGACGAGCGTGCTGATTCCCGCTTTGGAAACGGCTGCACCAATCAGACCGCCGATCAAAGCGTGGGAAGAACTGCTGGGCAGACCGTAATACCAGGTGGTGATATTCCAGATAATGGCTCCACCTAAGGCGGAAAGAATGACCAGGTTATCGACGATGTCCAGATGGACAATGCCTTTGCCGACGGTGTGAGCCACCTGCGTGCCGACAAAGAATACGGCGACAAAATTAAAAAAAGCCGCCCATAAAACCGCCTGCCTCGGAGACAGGACACGGGTGGATACCACCGTGGAAATCGAATTGGCCGAATCGTGAAATCCGTTTAAGAAGTCAAAGACCAGCGCAATAGCGATCAAAGCAATGACAAATGCCATCGAATCAAGCATGTTTTAAATCATCCTTTCCCCAAATTCCGGACAGATGTTTCTGTGCAGTGTTGTTTTCATGATCCGTTAATTCCTTTTATTGAATATCTTCAGGCTCTGTTCCATTTTTATTATTTACCAAAGAAAGATCTCTGGTGATGGATATAATGTTAAAAACGCCAAATGCTACAGCCGCAATCATAAGAAAAATGATGAAAACGGCTAATGCGCGATAAGCTTCCGTCCTTACCTTAGCGATTAATTCGGTTTCCCTGAGTTTCTGTTCAGTAAGATTTTTTACAATATCCACAATGGCGTCTATCTCGTCGGTCAGTTGCCGATCAATGCCGCGGATACTTTTATCGATCAAGGCGGCGTTATTTGTGTCCAGAGGTTTATACTTTGCCAGGACTTCCCGATATTGCTTTCCTAATTTTTCATGCTTATGGATTGCGCTGACAATTTGAGGAACCGTCATCTGTGTCTTATCTGTTATCTGCAGCAGGGATTTAAGATATTCGTTCGTTTTTCGATCTTCTTCGTTGAAAGCCTTGAGATGTTTGTCAAAAAGGTCTTTTTCCTGTCCTCTGAGAAGAATATTTTTCCACTCCTGAACTTGCTGTTTTAAATGCACCTGTGCAAGGCGAGCGGTATCAATGGCTTTGGCCATTGCCTGTCCCTCCAGAACACTCCTGTGTAAACGCTGGTTTGATTCTACAATGGCCGCAAGACCATATAATCCGATCACAATGACCAGAATGGTCAGCATTCCGATAGAGATAATAATTTTTCTGCGGGGGGATACACTCTGGAAAATGCCGTCTGGTTCTTTCATAAAAACCCCTTCCTGTATTTTGCCACGAGTGCCCTACAAGAGAAATGTTACAGTTTGATGACAAGTGGATGAAGTTAAGAAGACAGGATGACGGAGCGGGAGGCCATTTCGCATCTGCTCGTTTCTATTGCACTATTTTATGACTAAATGAGCACGCCGTCAAGGAGCAAAACAGTAGCAAGAAATGAAGACTTATTCTCCTTCAGTCCCGAAGTGAATAATCGCGGCAGTCATTTTGCTTTTCCCCAGATAGATCAATATTGCAAACCAGACAGCCAGGAAGAATAAGATCAATGCCGGATCCCAGAGGCTTTTCAGGCCTGAAATCAGAATCGGAGGCTTTGATGCCGATGCCTGAAACGCATAACCGATTGGCGCTGCGTAAAGAATCGCTGCGGCAGCCATGAGTTGATATGCGGAAATCCTGCCGTTTCCGCGATAATCGGCGCGCAGTGTTTCCGATAGAATTCTCCAGACCTGAGTTCCGAACAATGTTCCGGTAAAGGCCAAAAAAGAAAAGCCTTTTAAAAAAAGATAGCAGCCGGCAAGCCCCGTCAGGCTGAAAATAACGGCGGTAACGGCCTGAATCGGAATAACTTTGATGCCGTCGAGTTGATGGGCATAAGCAATCTTTTTGGTCTTTCCGGTAAAAATAAAGTAGTTTTTCGAAAAGAGCCACTGAATCCATGGGGAGCAATCAACAAGCGGCTTTCCATAACAGCAGCCAAAACTGATGCAGGCCAGTCTGCCCGCTCCTTCTCCCAGGGCATAGGCAATCGCAAGAGCCGCAAGCGTCTGCATGACGGGCAGCCCGAAACCGAACTGTGAGGCGGTGATCTTATTGGCTGACCAGACGATCCACGGCGCAAGAAGAACTCCGACAAAAAAAGCGCCGCCGACCGTGAAGGTGTTGCGTTTCCGCTCAATAAGATACGCCATGAGCCGGGCCGCCGGAAGGCAGGCGGAAAGAAGAATGAACAACAAGAACACACTGATACCGGTAGGCACGGAGAGAGACCCCATGAGAATTAAAAACAGAGAGGTTGCCAGAAGCACGGAGGCGGCATTGAAAAAACCGTACCATGTTAAATTCCATCCCAGCCAGGCGCCGTCCGGCAGCCGCCGAACGGGAATACTGCCGATCATTTGCCATTGTTCTTGCGGTAATGTCCGAAACGCCCAGCGAAACGTGCAGGCCATAGCAAGGCCGAGCAGTAAGATAAAAATTTCATCGAGCATCATTGCCGGTTGCCTTTCCCGAGGGGCGTACTTTATGATGGGATTTGTTTTTAGGCGACTCAAACTCAGACTGGCATGTCACACAATACCTGGTCATGGGGAGCGCCTCCAGTCTTTTGGCCGATATTTTACGGCCGCAATGATCGCAGATGCCGAAAAAGCCACGTTCCATGCGTATCAGGGTTTCCTGGATATCCAGCAACTGACGCCATTCTTTATGGCGGCAAATGAGCTCAACATCTTTATGGATTTCCACCGCCGCATGGTCAAACGGGTCCGCGCAGGCCGAATCGCTGACCTTCAATCGTGAAGTGGTATGGTGCGCCGACATTTGTATGCTCTCTTTTTTCTGAATAAGAAATGAACGAAATGAAGCGATTTTATCGTTATTCATCGTATCCTCCTGCTGGGTTTAAATAATTCTGATGACGGTTCATTGACAAACATGCCGTGCTGATGTGGGAACGAACACTGACTTCCGTTTCAACGAGCGATTTGCCGAATCCCTGCGAGAAAATGCTCCGGGCGTCGGGATGATGCATATTGGCGGCGATGTCGTCGGCAAACCGGACGCGGTTTTTCTGAAAGATCAGCACCACCGTGGAGCTTCCGGGGCGAAAGAGGCTTTTGGGCATCCCGCGTTTCAAAAACATGCCTGTTCCGACAGGGAGAGGTTTTTCATATTCTTTTTCACTGTAACATTGGACGATATCTCCGACCATCAGCGCCACAACTTCAATCATAGCGACCAGCCCCGCCTGTGTTCCGCCGGGAACATCCGTATTGATGATAGTGACCATCCGCTTGTTTTTGGAATAGGGGGTGATGACGGAGACAACTGCGCCGGGATTGCAGGCGTGATAAGCGCCGGCGATGGGATAAAAGTCGATTACTTTTCCGGCGACCGGCGTATGGTTGTAATGGTATTTATCCGGCGTCAGGCGAAAAACGGCGAAATCGCCGTCGTGGAAGGCATTAAGCCATGTCTTTTTCGCCGGGCCGAGCATTTCCTCGTAATCAAAAAACTTGCCTTTGATGAACAGATTTGATGTGGCGGCAAATGACCCGAAAAGCATCCGGGAATCCGCCGGCGACACAATGGCCTGCGGATCATTGGGCGTCGGGCGGCACTGCCAGTAGCGGATTTTTCTTTCAAAGACCTTTTGTAGTGTGTTCAGTTTGTCGGGCTGGTCTACACATTCGTCGGAGATTATTTGCAGAGCGGATTGCAGTTTCAGATGGTCTTTCATTTTTTGAGTCAGCAGACCGTAATAGTTGATATAGCTCAGCAGACTTGACGCCCTGGCGCTTGTTATTTGCCGGAACAGCCACGGCGCCTGCTCTCGAATGCTTGAATAAAGAAAGCGGACGGCCTGATGACCGTACAGGTTTTCCGTGTTAACTTGCCTTGATTTGCGTTCAATATACTGATGATTCATGTAAAGGAATGTCCCCTCCATTAAAAAGTGTTCTGTGGTTTTCATATTGGTTTTCGGCCTGCGCCACGTAGATGAAGATAAGGCCGACCAGTTGCTCAAGTCTGTCCGGAGTTGCTTGCGCCTGCGCTAATTCGCGCTCAATGGAATCCAGAAAATAATCCGGATGGTTTTCCGGATTCACGCTTCCGAGAGCATGACGAATCTCCGCCGATGCAGTCAGGTTATTTTGTTCAGCCGGCTGAAGAGCCCGTTTCAAAAGGCTGAAGGATTCTGCAACATGTCTGCTTCGAAGGCCTGTGCGGTAATATTCTTCAGCAGCCGGATTGAAACGGTCCGGCGCGACGCTCATCGGGGAGCGGCTGTCAAGGGTCGCGAGGATGGCATTTGTTATTTTACCGGAGGCTGCAGAATGATCCGGATCGGTGATGCGGGATTCGAGGTCAATGACTGTTTCCTTTAAATCGAGCATCTCGATCAGGTCCGCTGCGTCATGCTTCAGGATTTCCAGCAGTGCTTTACAATATTCCTGATGACAGACCCGGACATAGCCGCTGTAACGTCTGCTGGAACGCACTGCCCCTGTTTTTCCTAGGATGCCTTTCAGAAAAGTATTCCGTGTCTCTCTGCGGACGAAGAATGTCGGAAGCCCGATGGCTCTGCCGAAGATGATCTGCCGCCTTTCACTTTCCACAAACGGATCATCCGGAATGCCGGCATGATCGATTTTACCGGAAGCGATGTACTTGAAAGCCAGAAGGTAGAGAAGATTTTGCAGATTGACGGCGCAAGCCATATCAGACACAAACCCGTCGAACAGACTGTAGTGGCGTCCTTCAAAACCGGAAAAGCCCATCACGCCGAATTCACGCAGTTTGTCAAAAAGGTATAAAGACATTTGAACGTCAAAAACACCGAGATCGGCCAAATCCTGCTTGAGGTGCAGATGATTGTTGATCCGGCCGCTGAGCGCCGGGCTCTGATCCGTGCTGAGCAGTGCGACCAGATAATCGATCAGCCGAAAATCGAAAATATAATCTCCATGAAGAGAAAATACTTTACTGATGATTTGATCGAGGCGAAGCGGGCCAAAAGGCGTCACCCTGTATCCCAGAACATTGAGATTCGCTTTCTTTTTCCAGCGCCGCCAGATCATGCGCAGATGCGTATAATCCAGCTCATGCGGCAGAAACCCCAACGCTTTTTCGGGATGAAAATCCGTAAAGCCCAGACGGTAAGGCGCCGCCGTATAGGTGCCGACAAACAGCGGCAGAAAGTGCTCCACGATTTTGATGACCAGATCGCCGAAATATTTTTCATGTTGACGCGTATAACCGGATGCCGGATCAGCAAGCAGGGCGCTGAGTTTTGAGCTGCCCAGGCTCACATGGGTTCCATTATTGGCCAGACTGATATTGGACGGATCGGGAAGAGAAACCAGGTTATGGGTAATGATGCCCGCTTCCCGCAGTTTCAACATCGCGTTGAACTGGCTGCGGCTCAAAACGCGGTGGCACAGATGCATGTAGGCGGATTTTTCTTCACCGCGATTCCAGCCGGAGAGGCAGGGGTTCATAAAAAGGTCCCGGTAAAACGAGTCCGATATGCAGTGGCTTAACATCTTCTGACGCACCGGCGGATGCGGTGAGAAAAACATCTGGACATCCTGGCCGGTTTTTCTAAGCGCGAACTTTTGATTGGCGTACTCGAGAAGCGCCTGTCCCAGCAGGTAACGGATGGACATCTCCACCGCAGTATTGCGGCCGATGCTGTTTGCCGTCTCAGCGACAATGATATGCAGGGACGACGTTTCCGGAGATGTGTTGTCGTTGAGAAACTTATCCATACATTTTTTACCGATCCGTTGCATCAGGGGATCGGTCAGACGCGGCGAATCGAGGATTTCCGCCAGGGTCAGTTTTAAGAGGTAACTGACGGGAATGCGCAGATAGTCGTCCTGATTTTGCCGGTAAAAAAAGTGTTTTGCATCCGAGCGCTTTCCCAGTTCAGGTCGTTGTTTATCCTGCAGCAGATCCTGCTCAAGGACCGCTTGAGCGGATTTTCCCAGTTTTGTCAGCGGAAACCGGACCCAACTGTTTTCCCAGATGCCCTGAACATTGGATTCGATGTGTTTTTCCAGCTCCGTAAACATTCTGGCTGATGCATCGCCGGATTTAATACGTCTGCGAATATTGGAAAGGTAATTGGAGCATTCAATAGTCATGGGCAAGTCAACGTCCGTTTTATGACCTGCCACGACGGTTTGCATTTCGGATTCACTGCCTGCGGTCACATCGCATGCCGCAAACGGCAGAGAACCGGCGTTGACGCCCAGACCGTCATACTTGATACCCATCAGATGCATGCATTCTCTCATGTTGATGGTTAAGGCGTTTTTGGTTGGCTTGCCTGTAAATTCGATATAAGTTTTTGTCACGCTTTGATCTCCTTCGTGCTTATTTCCTCTCTGAAATTGTTGCGGAGGATAAAGGTTTAATGTTGCAGTTTGATGACAGTAAATGAAAGATATTGTTAAGGATTAGAAAGACAACTCAACCCTGTTCCAATGCATTGGCGTCTAAATTCATTGACAGGGAAAACTGAATTTCTTATACTAAAGCGTGTTTAAATATGTTTTCATTACGCTGAAGTCTCAGATGAACCCCGAACCAGGAAGATGGAGGAATGTTTATGGCAGAGAAAAAGATCGGCGAGGTAATCAAATTTTTTGCAAAGCCTTCGGTTGCCGCCATTCAAATAACCGATGGTGAATTGAGTGTGGGGGATCGCATCAAGTTTTCGGGACATACGACGGAATTTTCCGATGAGGTTCAATCCATGGAAGTGGATAACAAACCTGTACAAAAAGCCGTGGTTGGTGATTCGGTCGGGCTTAAGGTTGCGGACCGCGTCCGTCCCGGCGATGAAGTTTTTAAAGTAGTGGCGGATTGATGAGTAAAATTCTGATCGTTGACGACGAGGAAGATATCGCCGAGCTGGTGTCCTATAACCTCGCCAGGGAAGGGTTTGCAACGGTTAAGGCTTTCGACGGCGATGCGGCTTTGCGTAAAGTGAAGATCGAGAAACCGGATCTGGTGATTCTGGATCTGATGCTGCCGGGTATGAACGGTCTGGATGTCTGCAAAGCGCTTCGCGCCAATCCTCAAACCGCGGCGCTGCCGGTCATCATGCTGACGGCCAAGGGCGACGAGTTCGATAAAGTCCTGGGGCTGGAAATCGGGGCCGACGATTACATCACCAAACCTTTCAGCGTCAAAGAATTAATCGCCAGGGTCCGTTCCCTGCTTCGGCGCGTTCAGGAAGGAGCCAGGGCGTCGGCAAAAGAAATCTATGATCGCGACGGTCTTTTCATCAATTATGTATCCTGCGATGTACGGGTGGATGGAAACGCCGCGACTCTCAGTCCAACGGAACTCAAACTCCTTTTCTTTTTATCCCGCAATCCCGGCCGCGTGTATTCCCGAAATCAGATTATTGATCATGTGTGGGGCGACGACACTTTTATTACGGACCGCGCCGTCGATGTGCACATTCGCCGTCTGCGCAGCCAGATCGAAAAAGACATGGATAATCCCCGCTTTATTCTCACCGTTCGGGGATTCGGCTATAAGTTTGTTGAAAATCAATAACCGGTTATCCTGATCGCGCCGAATGGAACCGTAGTTTTTTTATCATCTTCATTTGTTCGTCATCAAACTGTAACATTTTTCCTGTAAACCGTTAATCAATAAAAAAATAGGAGGATATAAATTCATGTTCAGTATTTTCAAAAAAACGGCATTTGCCGTAACGTTATTTCTGTTGATGAGCGGCACGGCAATGGCTGCATCGTCCGTCGTCATTAAGGGATCGACTACCGTATTGCCGGTGGCACAGGGGACGCTGGAGGCCTTTATGAAGAAAAATCCCGGTGTGCAGATGTCACTTTCCGGCGGAGGCTCCGGCGAAGGCATCAAGGCGTTAATTGACAAAACCGCGGATATCGCCACATCAAGCCGCGAAATCAAGGATAATGAAATTGAACTGGCCAAATCCAAGGGCGTTAATCCGTTGGCTCATGTGGTGGCTTACGACGCCATTATTCCCATCGTGCATCCCAAAAACAAAGTATCCAATCTGACGATTGATCAGCTCAGCCAGATTTATCAGGGCAAGATCACCAACTGGAAAGAGGTGGGAGGAGATGACTTAAAGATTGTTGTTATCTCGCGTGATTCGTCTTCGGGAACCTTTGAATCCTGGGATCATTTTGTCATGAAGAAGGCCAAGGTGACGCCTAAAGCGCAGATGTTGGCCTCCAACGGCGCCCTGGTCACCGCGGTTTCGAAAAATAAATACGCCATTGCCTACCTGGGCATGGGGTATGTCAATAAGACCGTGAAGCCGGTGCAGGTTAACGGAATTAAAGCCAGTGCGCAGACAGCCCTGTCAAGGGAATATCCGATGTCCCGTGAACTTTATATGTATACCAACGGCGAGCCGCAAGGCGACATTTCGAAGTACATTGCGTTTGTGAAATCGCCGGACGGTCAGAAGATCGTTGCACAGGACGGGTTTGTGCCTCTGGAGACTTCTAAAAAAACGGGTAAAAAGAAGTAGCCGATGTCGCGTCATTCATTTCGCCGCGGGATACTTTCCGAGTTTACGACCGCGGCGAAATGTCGTTTCATAAAAACCGGTGTAATTCGTCTTTTAATGTTGAGGGTGGCATGAATCGTCAGACAAAAGAGATCATTATTAAGTATATCTTTTTTCTTTTCGCGCTCGTGTCTGTGATTGTGCTGGGGCTAATCGTCTTTTCCCTGTTTCGGGAAGGTCTGCCTCTGTTCGGGAAAGTTTCCGTAAAGAATTTTCTCTTCGGCATGGAATGGTACCCGACCTACGATCCGCCGTCATTCGGTATTTTCCCGCTCATTGTCGGGTCGCTGATTGTAACGGCGCTGGCGACGCTCATCGCCGTTCCGCTGGGGGTCATGGCCGCCATCTACATTTCCGAGATTGCGCCGCCCCGGATCAAGGGAATTCTCAAGTCGGTTATTGAACTGCTGGCCGGGCTTCCGTCCGTCGTTCTGGGTTTTTTCGGGATGGTGATTGTCGCGCCCTGGCTGCAGGAAACGTTTGATCTGCCCACGGGGCTTAATATTATCAATGCCTCGATGATTCTGGCGCTGATGGCGATCCCGACCATATCGAGCATCTCCGAAGACGCCCTCTACAGTGTGCCGAGAGAATTCAAGGAAGCCTCCTACGCGCTGGGGGCGACAAAATTCGAGACGATTTCCGAGGTCATTGTACCCGCCGCGCTTTCCGGAATTTCAACAGCCGTCATGCTGGGCATGGCCCGGGCGATCGGTGAGACGATGGTTGTGCTGATGGTGGCGGGGGGAGCGGCGGCGGTTCCGGAGAGCCTGTTTGATTCCGTGCGTCCCATGCCTGCCAGCATTGCGGCGGAAATGGGGGAGACGCCGTATCGCAGTGCTCATTATTCGGCGCTTTTCGCCATCGGGATCGTCCTTTTTTTCCTGACGCTGGCTTTCAATCTGATTGCCGATTATGTGGCGCATAAATTTAAACAAACCGGGTCGGCGACGCTATGAACGGGAAGGCAAATCAGAATTTCATGCGCTGGCGTTATTTCAAGCAGAATGTCTTTTTTGGGCTGGTGCGCGCCTCCGCGCTGATCATTACACTGGCGCTGGGCTGTATCGTTTTTTACATCATTTATCATGGCTGGTCGGCCATTAGCATAGAATTCATCACAAAGCCGCCGACGGACGCCATGACCAAAGGCGGGATCATGCCCGCCATTTTAGGGACGATTTATTTAACCGTCGGCGCCATTGCCGTCGGCCTCCCGCTGGGGATTGCGTCGGCAATTTATCTTACGGAATACGCCAAACAGGGCAAGGTTGTGCGTTTTATCAAAGTCGGCATCAACTGCCTGGCCGGTGTGCCTTCAGTGGTTTTCGGTTTGTTTGGACTGGGCTTTTTTGTCATTTTCCTCAAATTCGGATCGAGCATTTTATCCGGGTCGCTGACACTGGGGTTTTTAATTCTGCCGACGATCATTGGCGCTTCGGAAGAAGCGCTTAAATCGGTTCCGCAGACGTTCCGCGAAGCGTCTTTGTCGCTGGGGGTTTCCAAGTGGCAAACCACTTTGAGGATTGTTTTGCCCAATGCCATGCCGGGCATTTTAACCGGTTCCATTTTGGGCATCGGCCGCGCGGCGGGGGAGACGGCGCCCATCATGTTTACGGCCGCCGCCTATTTTACGGCCAAGCTGCCCGGCTCCGTTTTTGACGAGGTAATGGCCCTGCCATATCATATTTATGTTTTGGCCACGGCAGGCACCAATATTGAAGCCACGCGGCCCATCCAGTTTGGAACGGTGCTTGTGCTGGTAGCGGTGGTTTTGGGGATTGACCTGATTGCGATCATTATTCGCGGTCGTATGAGAAGAAATAAAAGGTGGTAGCAATGGATTCCGACGTTATTATCAAGCTGAGCTCTGTAAATTTCTACTATGGCGCTTCAAGGGCGCTTACGGATATTTCCATGACTTTCCGTAAAAAGAAAGTGACGGCGCTGATCGGCCCGTCGGGGTGCGGCAAATCGACGCTTTTAAGGCTTTTAAACCGGATGAACGATCTGATCGACGGCACACGGGTGGAAGGCGAGATCCTTTACGAGGATCAGAATATTTACGCCCCTCATGTCGATCCCGTCGAGATCCGGCGCAGGATCGGCATGGTGTTTCAAAAACCCAATCCGTTCCCCAAAACCATTTACAACAACATTGCCTACGGGCCAAAGCTAAGCGGTGTGGCGGCGGGAGATATGGATGCGCTTGTGGAGCAAAGCCTTAAACAGGCGGTGTTGTGGGATGAAGTGAAAGATATATTGAATAAATCCGCCATGAATCTGTCCGGGGGCCAGCAGCAGCGGCTATGCATTGCGCGTGCGCTGGCGATGAAGCCGGACATCCTGCTGATGGACGAGCCGACGTCCGCACTGGATCCCATTTCCACCGCGAAGATCGAGGAACTGATCGATGAACTCAAGGAAAACTATACGATCATCATTGTCACGCACAATATGCAGCAGGCGGCTCGCGTCTCCGATGAAACCGCTTTCTTTTATATAGGGAATTTGATTGAATACAATAAAACGGAAAAGATATTCACCAAGCCGGATGTGAAGCAGACGGAGGATTATATCACAGGAAGATTCGGATGAGAGGTTGAGCAATGGAAGAAAAAAAACACACCAGTTCACACTATGAGAAGGAATTGCAGGCGATCAAGGATGGCCTGATATTTTTAGGCGCCTTGACCGAAAAGGCGATTGCCGAAGCGATGAAAGCGCTTGAGGAACGAAATGCCGATATCGCCCGTAAAGTCATTGCCGACGATGATGAAATCGACCGGCTGGATACCGACCTGGAAGAACGCTGCATCAAGATTCTGGCGCTTCGGCAGCCGACGGCGATCGATCTGCGTTTCATCACCACCGCCATCAAGGTGACCGGCCATCTGGAGCGGATCGGCGATATGGCCGTGAACATCGCTGAAAAGGCCATTGCGCTCAGTTCGGAGTCTCAACTCAAACCTTATATTGATCTTCCCCGCATGGCTTGGCAGGTCAGCAGCATGATCAGAGATTCACTGGACAGTTTCATTCGGGGCGATTTAAAACTGGCGGAAAAGGTGCGCAAGACGGAGCAGTTGGTCGATGATCTCAACGAGCAGATATTCCGCGAACTGTTGACCTTTATGATGGAGAATTCCAAATCCATTCACCGCGCCCTGCTGATTATGCAGGTATCCAAGAATCTGGAGCGGATCGCCGACCATGCCAAGGGGATTGCAGATATGGTCACTTACATGATTACCGGTGAGTGTGTGCGTCATCAGACCTGCGCCATGCTGGAAGATTAAGGAGATCGAGTGAAACGCAATTTCTTTCTGAAAATATTTTTCTCTTATCTGGTTATTATCAGCCTGTCTTTTTTTGTTCTGGATCAGCTTATCCGCGACAAGATTCGGCATCAGATGACTGAGAGAATCGAAAAGGAGATGCTGGCTGACGCCGAGCTGGTGGATCTGAGCAGTCCTCTCGAAATGAGCAACCGGCTGAAACAGATTGCGCGTATCTCCGGCGCCCGCGTAACGCTGGTGGATGCAGGGGGAAAAGTATTTGCCGATTCGGAAAAAGAAATTGCCGGGCTGGAAAACCATCTCAACCGTCCGGAAATTCAGGAAGCAAGGCTTCGCGGATCTGGCAGGGCCATCCGATACAGCCAGACGCTGCTGGTGGATATGCTCTACGTTGCCGTGCCGATCAAAACGGACAGGGCGATTACCGGTTACGTGCGCCTGGCCCGCCCGCTGCATGATGTGCAAAACGCCGTTGAAAAGATCGTTCAATCCATCTTTCTGGCGATGATCATTATTGCGCTTCTGGCGCTGGTCATCGCGCTGATCGTTTCATACCGGCTGACCGCCCCGATCCGTGCTATGGAGCATTTTACACAGCGGCTTCGTCAGGGGCGTCATCCTGGCTCTTTAATGCTTAAAACCACCGACGAAACGAAAACACTGGCCGACAACATCAACTTTCTGGTTGACGAGCTTCAGAGCAAGATTCGTCTGGCCAATGAAGAAAAAGGCAAACTGATGACGGCGCTCACCAGCATCAATGAGGGCGTTTTGATTTTAAACAACGACGAGCGGATTGAATTTTTAAGCCCGTCCCTGGCCAACACCTTATCCGGCCAGTATGGAGATTTTATGGGCAAGACGCTGATGGAAGCTTTTCGCAATGTAGAACTGCAAAAAGCGTTTCAGATATTCAAACAGACTCAAATCGGCGCATCGCGTGAAATAACACTGGGCGGCGCCGATCCGGTGATTATGCGGGTCAGCCTCTCCCGGGTGCAGGGCTTGCCGGGCGAAGAAAAAGTCATGGTGGTCTTTCACGATGTGACGCGTCTGAAAAAGCTGGAGCGCATCCGGACGGACTTTGTCGCCAACGTCACTCACGAAATCCGCACGCCGCTTACGGCCATTATCGGTTATCTGGAAACGCTTCAGACTGGCGCGCTTAACCATCCGGACGATGCCAGGCGCTTCATTGATATCATGCTCAATCAGGCGCAAAGACTCAACCGCCTGGTGGAAGATCTGATGACCATATCCAAAATCGAGTTGGGCGAAGTTGTCCTTCAGTTCGAAGAGGCCTCCCTTCCTGAAATCACGGGAAATGTTATTTCTCTTTTAGAAGCCAAAGCCGCAGCCAAAACCATCACGGTTGAAAACAGGATTCGACGGGATTTGCCGTTTGTGCGGGCGGACCGCGACCGGCTGACCCAGGTGTTTGTAAACGTGCTGGACAACGCGATCAAGTTCACGCCGGCAGGCGGCCGCGTAACGATGGACGCCGTTGAAAAAGCAGGGATGCTTGCCGTCACCATTGCGGATACCGGCGCCGGGATTCCCCGTGATGAAATATCGCGTCTGGGCGAACGCTTTTACCGTGTAGATAAAACGCGTTCGAGAGAGATGGGCGGCACGGGCCTGGGCCTTTCCATCGTCAAGCATCTGATGATCGCCCACGGCGGCCGGATGGAGATTGAAAGCAGGCTTGGATACGGCACAAAGGTCTCTTTATTATTCCCCATGCAGGTTGCGTGATATTTCTACTGTAACGATGCCGGCAGGACGCTCAAATCAAAAAAGCTCGGAAGAATCCGCTATGCGATTTTTCAAAATGTAATCTTCCCGTAGCTTATCGGCTATTTTTCGGAATACTTTCCCTCGAAGGTCCATCCACGAACAGCGGCGCCGGCCGGCAGGCAAAATTGCCTGCCGGCTGCAAAGTATGGATCTTTCACTTCAAGCACGCCTTTTTCGACGCTACGGCGAATGCAGGCCCCGTCTGTTCAATCTGCCTCAACTCCTGTTATATGAGCCGCTCTTAATTATTTCTTGCGCCGGATAGTGATGCGTGGTAAGTTTTTCGCAAGAGTAAAAAGCGAGCGATCGCTCTTATATCATGATAAACAGGGAATATTTGTTTGTAAAATCGATTGAGGACATTGAAAATTTCCTTGAAAAGCCGGGATGAAAGATATGGAAGGGATGTCTCTAGCGAACAATCTTATTATTCAATCTCAGAATCAGAAAGGAACAGCAAGGCGTATGAACATGATCAGATTTAAACTGGGCAGGAAATTACTGGCGGGATTCTGTACGATTTTGATCTTAATGGCGGTTATGATCATCATTAGTCTGACACAGGTCGGCGTGCTGAGCGGCAAGGTGAATGCGATTGCTGATACGAGGATGACGCAAACCCAGATTCTGTACGATATGATTAAAAACTACGACATTATGACGCGATCAGCGGCCAATATTGCATTAACATTCGATGAGCAAATGCAGGTGCGCCAGGAGGATGCATATCGAAAAAGCAAGGCGGCGGTCATGGAGAGCGTTGCGAGCCTCAAAAAGACGTTGTCAACGGATAAAGACAGGGAAATATATGGAAGAATCAGCCAGGCGGCGACTGTTGTCTGGCCGCAATATGACAAAGCCGTGCAGCTTGCAAGGCAGAATCAGAACGCCGACGCATCCGCTATCCTGATGAATGATATCCTTCCATTGGAAATAAAATTCCTGGGAGCGCTGGATGAACTGACGGCGGCGGTGCAAAAGATCAGCCGGGATGATGCAAAAACCGCTCAAAGGGTTGCCGTTATCGGCACGGCGGCAATCATTCTTCTGGGAGCCATCGCTTTACTGGCCGGAGGCGTTATCGCTTTTTTGATCATCAGAAGCATCATAGGGCCGGTCAGTCACGCCGTGACCGGCTTGACGGAAACTTTCGAGCAAATAGCGTCAGCCTCGGCTCAGATGGCGTCATCCAGCCAACAACTGGCTTCAACAGCATCCCAGCAGTCCGCGTCGCTTGAGGAAACTTCAGCTTCCCTGGAAGAGATGACCTCCATGACGAAGCAAAATGCGGACAGCACCCATCATGCCAGGGCCTTGATGGAAAAGAACAAAAAAATTGTTGAGAAACTAAGTGAACAAATTGACATGATGGCAAATGCTACTATAGCGGTTTCTAAATCCAGCGAAGAAACAGGAAAAATCATCAAGACGATTGATGAGATTGCTTTTCAAACGAATCTCTTAGCCCTGAATGCCGCGGTTGAAGCGGCCCGGGCCGGTGAAGCGGGCGCCGGTTTTGCGGTTGTCGCGGATGAAGTCAGGAATCTGGCAATGCGATCGGCGCTGGCCGCCAAAGACACAACCAGCCTTATCGAGAACACAATGACAACAGTCAGAAAGAGCCGCGATCTGACGCATGAAACACAGGCGGCCTTCAAGGAAAATGTCATGATAGCCGGTCAGATCAGCAATCTAATCGAGGAAATTGCCTTGGCTTCACAGGAGCAATCCAGAGGCATCGATCAAATCAGAGCCGCTGTAACGGATATGGATAAAATGCTTCAGGAGTCGGCGACCATGTCGGAAGAAGCGGCCGGGACGGCTGACATGTTAAGCATTCAGTCAGAGCAGACAAAAAAATATGTCGATGACCTCATTGATGTTGTCGGTATTTCGAATGAACAAACAGAACGTCGCTTGCAAATTGCATAACGTCGGGGCTATTTGCCGGTGATGTGAGGGCATCATGCCAAAGATATTCGGTTTGTTGCCTTGTGAATAACTCGATGCCTCAATAGGAATGAACTCAGGGATGAAGGGGCAGTCATGTTCCTTCATCCCTGATCAATTGCAGAGCAGCATCAAACAAAACGTTTCGGTATCATTTCCGGGTATATGCAATAAATGAAAATAATTATTCAGATAGCAGATTCTTCACAATATAATCTTCCATCAACTTGTCGGCTTTTTTTCTGGAATACTTTCCCTCGAAAGTCCATCCGCGAACAGCGGCGCTGGCCAGCAGGCAAAATTGCATGCAAGCTGCAAAGTATGTGTCTTTTACTTTAAAAACGCCTTTTTCAACGCCCTTTCGTATATAACCTTCCGTCTGTTTAATCTGTTTCAACTCCTGTTGCTTGGCGCGCTCGAGATATTTATGCGGAAGAAGGTGTGATTCCCGGTACATCAGCATGACTTCATCACGGAAGTCATAGATGTTTTTTTGAGCGATTCTGATGCTGGCCCTAACTTGCTCTTCCGGATCTTCGATGGCGTCGATGGCCGGACCATAGGAGGTATCTTCAACGACCCGGTGAAAAACATCGAAGACAAGACAGAGAATATCTTCTTTTTTCTCGATGTAGTCATATAAATTGCCCATGGCCAGTCCGGTCGCTTTGGAGATTTCCCGAATGGTCGTGTTTCCGTATCCTTTTTTTATGAAAAGTCTGGCGGCTTTTTTGGCGATCAGCAGTTGTTTGCTCCTGACAAGATCGGTGTTTTTAATTCTGCTGAATGTTGTTATGGAAGTTTTTTCACTTCCTTTGGAAATTTTATTATTTTTCATAACATCCTTTTCCTGCCGGACGCATTACAAAATGCAATCTTCAGCAGGGACAAATACTTTTTCAATCAAGATGATTCTGCATAGCAATAATTAAAAATAAAATAAAGAAATATTTTCTCTTGCTTCGGAAACCGATGCATGATAGGGCTTTTGCAAATATAAAAAAGCGAGCGACCGCTCTTATTTATGCGATGAAAGGTCATAACTTATATCAAACAGCAGACGGAGGGTTTTGAAGTTCTTTTGAAAAAGGTTGCAATGAAGGATATGGGCGCTGTCGGTATCCTTGCCGCGGGAACATTTGCGGTTAAGCGCCGCGCCTCATCTTTCGCTTTCAAAGGAATGAAACAAAAACGGTTATCCATGTGTGACGGAAGGATTCTTCACCCGCCGTTTAATCTTCTCAGGAGCACTTCTTTAAAACAAATCAATAAAGAAGCAATGCGAACATTTTATTTTCCGCTGTATCCTGCTTTTATCATTCTGTTCAATTGCCGATTGTTCAGGATTTATCTCACCGGCGGTTAAGATGTCGATTTTCTTCAGAGTCTCTGAAGAAGTCGTCTAACATTAATAAGAGAGGGGAAGGGATATGAATCCAACCGTATCAATGTACGTATCTCAGGGGATCCACGGGATCGCGTACGGGATGATTTTGTTTTTGATAGCCTCGGGGTTGAACATCATCTTCGGGATGATGGGGATCCTGAACATGGCGCACGCCGTGTTTTTCATGCTGGCGGGGTACTTCTGCTACCAGGTGGTGGCGTTGACCGGCAGCTTCTGGGCGGGGCTTTTGATTGCGCCGCTTTTGACGGCCGTGCTGGGTATTTTGATGGAGAGGCTCTTTTTGCGCAAGGCCCAGAAAGTCGGCCATTTCGGAGAGCTGATCCTGACCATGGGCATTGCCAATGTGATCGTTGCGGCCATTAAAAAGATCTGGGGAACCGAGAGCCTGCCTTTGCAGATGCCGGAGATCCTGTCGGGGATGGTGAACATCGCCGGGATGAGCTATCCGGTGTACCGTCTGTTCGTCATCGGCCTGGCTTTGCTGATCCTGGTCTTCATGATGCTGCTTTTGTACCGGACCCGGCTGGGCAAGATCGTTCGGGCGGCGGTATCGGACCGTGACATGGTCAACGCCCTGGGGATTAATATCAACCTGGTTTTCATGTTCGTCTTCGGCGTGGGCACCTGGATGGCGGGGATTGCCGGCGTGGCGATTGCGCCGATTCTGACCGTGTTTCCGGGCCTGGCGGACCAGGTGGGCATGGACGCCTTCATCGTGGTCGTCACCGGAGGATTCGGCTCTCTGGCCGGCGCCTTCATCGTGTCGATCATCTTCGGACTGCTCAGTTCCTACGGCGTCCAGTTTGTCTCCCAGTTTGCGCCGGTGCTGATGGTGGTTTTCATGGCGATCGTTCTGGCGTTTCGTCCTAACGGGTTATTCGGAGTGAAGGGTTGAAGACAATGAATAAAAAAATAACCAGCATAATCCTTTGGGTGGCCCTTGGAGCCATCCTGGCCTTTTTCCCCCAACTGTTCGGGGTTTACTACACCAACATGTTCGTGACCTTTGCGATCTTTTCCGTCTTTGCCTTATCGCTCAACATGCTGATGGGCTATACGGGACTTTTGAGCTTCGGCCATGCCATGTTTTTCGGATTCGGCGGATACGGCACCGCTTTGGCGCTCAAACACATTCCGGGCATCGGCATCCTGCCGGCCATCGGCCTGGGCATATTGGCGGCGGTGGCTTTGGGACTTCTCTTAAGTCCTCTGGTCGTCCGGGTCAGCGGCACCGCGTTTGCCATGCTGCATCTGGCCTTCGGACAGCTTTTATATGTTCTGGCCTTGAAGCTTTATCCCATTACAGGCGGCGAAGACGGCCTGGCCAACTTCCCGGTTCCGGGACTCTTCACCGAAAGCTTAAAGACCGCCCCGGCGCATATGTACTACCTGGCTATCATCATCATGGGCCTGTGCGTCTGGCTGATGTGGTTTTTAACCAAGACCCCCTTCGGCCAGATTCAGGTGGGGATCCGGGACAACGCCAAAAGAATCGACTACCTCGGCTTTAAAGTGCCGCATTCCAAAGCCGTGGTCTATACCCTCTCGGCGCTGTTTGCCGGCGCGGCCGGGTCCCTCTACGGCATATTCCACAACCTGGTATCCGCAGACGGCTCCCTGGGCATCGGGATGTCCTTTGCCCCGATCGTCTCCATCATGATCGGCGGCGTCGGCAGCTTCTTCGGTCCCATCATGGGCGTGGCCGTCTTCCAGCTCGTGGATGAACTCATCTTGCGCTACACGGAGAGCACCGAACTGGTCATGGGCGTCATCCTGGTTGCGGTGGTCATGTTCATGCCGATGGGCGTGATGGGACTGCTCAATCTGGTGAAGCTTAAGATCAAAGCCCGGTTTGCCCCCAAGGCGGAAATGGAGAAAGCCTCATGAACATATTGGAGACTCAAAACTTACAGCACAGTTTCGGCCCGCTGAAAGTCTTGTTCGGCGTGGACCTGCAGATTGCCGAAGGCGAACGCCATGCCGTCATCGGCCCCAACGGCGCGGGCAAGACGACCCTGTTCAACACCATTACGGGCACCTACAACCCGACCAAAGGCAAGGTGCTTTTCAAAGGAAAAGACATCACCGGCTTTCCGCCGCATAAACTGGCGAGAATCGGCATCGGGCGGTCGTTTCAGATCACCAGCACCTTTACCTATTTAACCGCCTTCCAGAATATCCGGCTGGCGCTTCTGTCGAAGGACGGCATCCGGTTTAATCTCTTCCGCAAAGTGGACAAAATGCAGAGGCTGACGGAAGAAACCAACGCCATGCTCAAACGGATCAACCTCTACGAAGATCGCAACGTCATGGCCTGCAACCTCTCCTACGGGAAATCGAGAGCCTTGGAAATCAGCATGGCTTTAGCTACGGACCCGGAACTGGTGCTTCTGGACGAATTTGCCGCGGGCATGTCGAAGGAAGAGACCCAGGATGCGGTGAACCTGATTAGGAAGCTGACGGAAGGCAAGACCGTCGTGCTCATCGAGCATGACATGGACGTGGTGTTCAACCTGGCGGACCGGATCACCGTCTTGCATTACGGCAAGATCCTGGCGACCGGAAAACCCGAGGATATCCGCAACAATAAGGATGTAAAGGATGCCTATTTGGGCGATCTGGAGGTGTAAGCATGTTACTGGAAGTCAATAATTTAAATACCCACTACGGGCCGAGTCATGTTTTGCAGGGCATTCATCTGGAGATCGCCGAAGGCGAGCTGGTGGCGCTTCTGGGTCGAAACGGGATGGGCAAGAGCACCACGCTCAAAAGCATCATGGGCATGGTGAAACCGACCTCCGGGTCCGTGAAGTTTGAAGGGAAGGAGATCGCGGGCCTTCCTCCGTATAAAGTGGCCCGGGCGGGCATCGGTTACGTTCCCGAAGAGAGAAGAATCTTCCCCGAGCTTTCCGTTCTGGACAATCTGCTTTTAGGGATCAAGGGCGGCAAGATCGCAAATCCGAACGATCCGAATACCTGGACCGTGGAGCGGATCTTTCATCATTTTCCAAAGCTCAAGGAAAGGACGCATCAGCAGGGAGGCCTCCTTTCCGGCGGCGAGCAGCAGATGCTGTCGATCGGGAGATCGCTGATGGGAAATCCGCGTCTGCTTCTGGTGGACGAGCCCTCCGAAGGATTGGCTCCGATCATGGTTCAGGAAGTGCGCAATGTGCTGGCCGAGATCAACAAGGCCGGGGTATCGGTCCTCCTGGTGGAGCACAACCTGAAGGTGGCCCTGTCTCTGGCCAGCCGGGTGTATCTGATGTCCAAGGCCTGCATCGGCTGTCAGGCCAGCTCCGAAGAAATGAAAGACAACTCCGAACTCAGAGCTAAATATCTGGAAGCGTAGGTGCGAGGGCTAAAACTAAATCATGAGGAGGCGGATGTGACGGTTGAAAACGGGAAGGTGATGAGTGTTCGTGAAGCTATCGGTCAATTTGTCCATGACGGTGCTGAACTGGTGATAGGAAATTATACCGTTGGGAGTTGCGCCGAACTTGTTTATGAGGTCGCACGACAGGAGCGCAAAGGGTTGACGATTTATTCACAGTCCGGAATCTTCGATGTGGAAGTCCTGGTCGGAGCAGGCTGTGTTGATAAGCTGGTCAGCACGTATGTGTTGAGGGCGGGAGGCAAGAAAGGCGGATCGGCTGTCGAACGGGCGCTGAATGCCGGAACCCTGCAAGTCGAAGATTATACCAATTTTCAATACAATGCCCGGATGGTGGCGGGGATGCACGGTTTCTCCTATATTCAGGTTCTGGAAGGCGCCATCGCCACCGATATCTTCCGGAAACGAAGCTTCATGGGGGAAAACAAGTTTCGCATTATCAAGTGTCCCTATACGGGAAAAGATCAGTTGACGGTGCCGGCGGCCAATCCGGATGTATGCATTGTTCATGTACAGCGGGCGGATAAATACGGCAATGCGCAGTACTGGGGCGCTCTGGGCAGCGTTGCTGCGGCCGCTCTGGCCAGCAAACGGATTGTGGTTTCCTGTGAAGAAATTGTGGAACACGACGTCATTCAATCGAGTCCTCACCTGACGATCATTCCGGCCTATCGCGTCGATGCGGTTTGCGAAGTGCCCTGGGGCGCGAATCCCACGGAAGTTCTCGGATACTATAATCTTGACCAGTTGATGTACGGATTGTTCCTGATGATGGACAGCACGGCCGATGGATTGAAAGCCTGGATGGACGAATGGGTATTCGGCTGCGAGAACCGCATGGCCTATATTAATCATTACATCCAGAAATTCGGCAGCAAAAATCTCGAAGGCATCCGCTGCAAACCTTACTATTCGGCGCCGGCCAATTACGGATCGGCTTTTACGTCCCGCTGGGACAACGAGGGACGGGAACGAGCCATGGGGCTGACGCTTGCGGAATTTGAACAGACCTTGAAGGAAAGGGGAAAACTCTATGAGTAAACCATATACGCTCCAGGAACTGCTGGTGATTGCGGTCGCAAAGGAAATTCGCGACCATGAAAATGTCATTCTGGGCGTTGGATTGCCCACCACGGCAGGAGCGCTGGCCAAGGCTCTGTACGCTCCGCATGCGACGTTGATGATGGAATCGGGCATTATTGATTTCGAGCCGCTTCTCCCGCTCAATCACATCGCCGATGCCCACTCCTGCCGTGGCTTTTCATATTCCACAGATTTATTTTCCGCCTTTACGATGACCTACCGCGGTTATGTTGACGTCTGTTTTCTGGGCGTTGGACAGGTTGATAAATTCGGCAATCTCAACACGACGTGCATCGGCGACTATTACAAGCCGAAAGTGCGCCTGCCGGGTTCGGGAGGCGCGTGCGATTTTCTCTCCTACGCCAAAAGAACCGTTCTGACCATGCTGGGAGGTGAATTCGTGGAGAAGCTCGATTACTTCACCTCGCCCGGCTACCTCGACGGCGGCGACAGCCGGGATCAATCGGGACTTTTCCCGATCGGCTCGGGACCGACCATGCTGCTTACGACCAAGGGAGTGTTCCGCTTCGATCCCGGAACAAAAGAAATGTACCTGTCGCAGATCCATCCGAAAGTGACTCTGGATCAGGTCAAAAAAGATATTCCGTGGGATTTGAAAGTGGCGGATGATTTGAAGGAAAGCCCGCACCCGACGGATGAAGAGATAGACTTCATCCGTCACTTTGCTCCGACCATGTCCGCCGGACGGGAACTGGCTATGGAATTAATGATCGCCAATTTAATGAAACAGAGCAAGCAGTGATCCGCAACGGATTCACTGAACAGGAACGACAAAATAAGAAATGGAGGTACAGTAAATGAAACGGTCGAGCAAAATTGTAGGAGTGTTTTTAATCGGTGTTCTGTTGCTCGGTTTCTGGTCGGTTTGCCTCGCGGCGACAGATCAGAAATCAACGAAAGCCAAGTCAAGTAAAACTCAAGTTATTCCTGCGGCAAAAGCATCTTTTGACGCCACCAAAATGGGAAACATGAGCGGCTGGGATCCGGCCAACTGGGTGAATCCCGAAGGCGACACAATCCGCGTCGCAATCGTCTGGCCTCATTCAGGCCCGGGTGCTTTAAACGGCCAGATGGCCTGGTTGTGCGCTACTTTTGTCGCTTACGACATCAATCAACGCGGAGGGATCAAGATTGACGGTAAGAAGAAAAAGATCGCCCTGTACAAAGCCGATTCGCAATCCAGACCGGACAGCGCCAAAAAGATTTGCGAACGTATGGTTTTACAGGAAAAAGTGCATGTTCTGATAGGAACTTCCGGCAGCAACATCATGAAAATCATCAATGAAGTAGCCAACAAGTATAAAGTCATCGCCCTCAATATCGGAGCTTTGTCGGATGATCTTCAGGATACAACCAATTTCTCACGCTATGCCTTCATGACATCCGATTCAACCGAAGCGGTAGGGCGGGGTGTTGCTTATTATTTCGGACAGATCCGTAAAAAAGAAAAGAAATTCTATATTCTTTGCCAGGATTATTCCTTCGGGCGTGAACTGGCCGCCGGTTTCAAGAAAGGCTTG
This sequence comes from Smithellaceae bacterium, assembly GCA_963682105.1. Lineage (GTDB taxonomy): Bacteria > Desulfobacterota > Syntrophia > Syntrophales > Smithellaceae > UBA8904. The sequence continues at coordinate 1,324,234 of OY821638.1, read as the reverse complement.
AAGGAATACTATCCGGAAGCGGAAATCGTTGGCGAAGATTATCATAAACTTTTCCTCACGGATTTTGCTCCTTATCTGACCAAAATCAAGAACTCCGGTGTAGAAGTTATTTATACCGGCGATTGGTCGCCCGATGTGGCGAACCTGCTGAAACAGTCGCGGCAGATGGGGATCAACATTCCCTTTGCCAATCTTTTCATGGATGAGCCGAACATGCTGGCGGAAGTCGGGGTGCAAGGGACCAAGGGATTGTTGAACATTAAACATTTTGAAATGGCAGGCCCGCAATTCAACAATCCGGGGATGAAGAAATATTACACAGTCTGGAGAAATGAATGGAAGAAATTCAAAGTGGCACCTTTTAGCAGCGGCACGTTCGAGTACCCCTGGGGAACCTACGGTTTCTGGACTCAGCAGATGTATTGGCTGTATAGCGTCATCGAACGGGCGGGCAGCACCGATGCAGAAAAGATCATTCCCGTCTTTGAGGGAGACTCCTACCAGTTTGTAAGCGGACGTGTGTCCAAGATGCGCGCCTGCGACCACAAAGCCATTCAGGGATTCCGGATGTGCGAATTCGTGGAGCCGGAAAAGCAGAAAGCAGCGATGAACATGCCGCCTTATTACTGGGTGAAAAGCAGTTCCCTGTGCGGGCCGTCCTGGGATATCCCGGCGGACAAAGTCGTTCCCTGGATGGATCAGAACCTGGATCGCTGCAAGGGGAAAAGCGGAATAGAGTAATTCGTTAAAGCTTTTTCAAGTTCCGGTTCCTTACGGAAACTTAACAGATAAACAAGCGTGGAAACCCATCCTGTTACGGGATGGGTTTCCCGTTCTTTTGCATCATGTTTCACGGGTATAAAAACGGCGCAAAGACCGATTTGATTTTACTGATGCAAATAGTATAATTCATATCACTGATCTATTTTCTGTCCGATTGCGCCAGCCGTGTCTTCGATGAGAGGACGGTCTTGGGGATTGATGACTGTCAATTTGATTTAACTGAACAAGAAGTGATCGGCGTCAAATTTACCTGAACAGGAACAACTAAAAAAGGAGGTATGGGCAATGAGATGGTTGACCAAGATTGCAGTCGTGTCTTTGATCGGTGTTCTATTATTCGGCTCTTTGTCGGTTTGTCTCGCGGCGAAGGAGCAGAAGTCGGCGAAAAACAAAGCGGCTAAAGCTCAAGTCATCCCGGCGGCAAAGCGTATTTTGACGCCGGTAAAATGGGGAACATGAGCAAATGGGATCCGGATGCCTGGGTAAATCCGGAAGGCGATGCCATCCGGATGGCGATTGTCTGGCCCCATTCGGGTCCCGGAGCGCTCAACGGCCAGATGGCCTGGATCTGTGCTACGTTTGTCGCTTATGATATCAATCAGCGCGGCGGCATTCTGGTGGACGGCAAAAAGAAAAAGATTGCTCTCTTCAAGGCTGATTCGCAGTCCAGACCGGACAGCGCCAAGAAGATTTGCGAGCGGATGGTTATCCAGGAAAAGGTTCATGTCCTGGTCGGGACATCCGGCAGCAACATCATGAAGATCATAAATGAAGTAGCCAGTAAGTATAAAGTTATCGCCCTGAACATCGGTTCTCTTGCGGATGATCTGCAGGATGCGACCAATTTTTCCCGCTATACGTTCATGACGTCTGATTCCACCGAGGCGGTGGGCCGCGGCATGGCTTATTACTATGGCCAGATACGCAAGAAGGAAAAGAAATTCTATATCCTCTGTCAGGATTATTCTTTCGGCCGTGGCATGGCTGAAGGCTTCAAGAAAGGATTGAAAGAATACTATCCGGAAGCGGAAATCGTCGGTGAAGATTATCACAAGCTTTTCCTCACGGATTTTGCGCCGTATCTGACAAAAATCAAAGCGTCCGGCGCTGAAGTGGTTTATACCGCCGACTGGCATCCCGATGCGGGAAACCTCCTGAAGCAGTCCCGGCAGATGGGGATTTCCATTCCTTTTGCCAATATCTTCATGGATGAGCCGAATAATCTTCTGGAAGTCGGCATTGAAGGAACGAAAGGATTGATGAACATTAAACATCATGATACGGCCGGTCCGGCATTCAATAATCCGGGCTTAAAGAAATACTATACCGCCTGGAACACCCAGTGGAAGAAATCCAGGACAGCGCCTTTCAACACCGCATCTTTTGAATATCCCTGGGGCACTTACGGTTTCTGGACGCAGCAGATGCACTGGTTTTTAAGCGTCATGGAACGTGCCGGCAGCACCGATGCGGAAAAAATTATCCCCGTCTTTGAAGGCGACACCTATCAGTACGTCAGCGGACGCGTCGTCAAAATGCGCGCCTGCGATCACAAAGCCATTCAGGGATTCCGGGTATGCGAGTATGTCCCGCCGGAACAACAGAAAGTTTCCTTCAACATGCCCCCGTATTACTGGATGAAGAATAATTCGGGCTGCGGTCCTTCCTGGGAAATTCCGGCGGAGAAAGTTCTGCCCTGGATGGATCAGAATCTGGATCGCTGCAAGGGGAAAAACGGGGCAGAGTGATTTGACATGATTGAACAACGCCGGTTGAATCCGGAAACGTAAACGCAACATAAACGGGAGGCCAGACCTTAAAAGGGGAGCCTCCCGTTCTTTTTTCCCGATGAATTTCTCCGAAATGAAATGCCGACCAAAAGCCGCTTTATTTTTCCCGTTGTAGAAAGTATAATTCTCTCTGACTTCTCTCCCTGATTCTCCGCTCGATTGCGCGGGGCTCTCATCCTCGGGGAGGAAAAAAACATTCGGAGTGTGCACAATGGAAAGTGAAATTGCCAAAGCTCTTCATCTAAAATATCAGCCCGTAGCGCTTTTATGGTCCAATGAAAAACCGCAGGGCGCCATGCAGTTTTCCGAAGGCAAGTGGGGATGTGTCATGTGGCTTGCCGTGTCCGCCGCCAAAGGCAAGCCTGCTGCAGCCGATAAAAAGACGTTCGGGTGCATCGGCGGCGGCGTGGGTTTGGGATTCGGCAACCAGTACAAGAATTTTCCGGGAGGAGAAGAGGGGTTTTGCCATTTTCTTTCCATCGGCAATGCCGAACGTCCCGGCGGAATGGAGATCGCCGAACAAATCAAACCCTACGTGACGAAAGAAAGTTACGATCATTTTGTCCACGGTGAACGGTATTTTCAGAATCCCGAAAAAGTCCGGAAGTATATTGACGTGCTGCCGATGACCGATATCCCGGCCGACTATGTTGTCTTCAAACCGCTGTCCGCCGTGGATTTGAATGTTGAAAAGCCTCAGGCCGTCATCTTTTTTGTCAACCCCGACCAGCTTTCCGCTTTGACCGTGCTGGCCAATTTCGGGCGCGGCGACAATGAAAATGTCATGATACCCTATGCCGCCGGCTGTCAGACGATCGGCATTTATCCTTGCCGCGAAGAGCTCTCAGCGAGGCCCCGCGCCGTTGTGGGCATGACCGATCTTTCCGCCCGGCTGTATGTGCGCAAGCAACTGGGCGACCCCCATCTGATGACGTTTGCCGCGCCCTTCAAACTTTTTGAAGAGATGGAACAAAACGTGTCCGGGTCTTTTCTGGAGCGTCATGTCTGGCAAAGCCTGTTGGAAGATTGAAAGGAAAGCGATGGTGAGGCGGACGGCTTTAATTTCGCGCCTCACCATCATACATATCTATCGATATGCGAGGAGAAAACTCTTATTAATTTAACTTGAAGGATTTGAGAATCTTTTCATAATCGTCGGGATTACAGGTGGTGTCGTACATCGGCACGGACGCGAGAGAAACCAGAATCCACTTGCCGTTCTTTTGCGTACCCAGAACCACGCCTTCGCATTCATAAGTATCCTGATACATGTATTTGAAAGAAGCGATCTTGACTTTGGCGCCGCTTGCCGTCACGCCGTCTTTGGCGGCTTTGACGTCAATAGCGGTGATATCGGCATTGCCGGTAAAAGCGGTTTTGAAAGTGCCTTCGAGTGTGGCGCCGTCAGCGAGGCTGACGCAGAACCAGGGCATCTTTGTCGCTGCGATGGCATAGAAAATGGTCCCCTTGATCGGAGCCTGTTTCTCCAGGGCATCCGGATAATTCACCGAGAATCCCAGCTCGGCATTTTTATACTCAGCCGCATAGATAGAACTTGTAAAAGCAACCACCATCAACAATGCAGCCAACAGAACCGACCATTTTGATTTCATCATACGCAATAACCTCCTTAATTTTTAAATTCCGCAATCCTTAATGGCATTTTCCATGCCAGCAAGATACTTTTTGAAAGAGTTGTGTATCTGGTTGTAAATACTAAATATTTACGATTGATCATTTTCGGGGATTTTGATTGCCGCTGAGCCGTGTCCTTAAATGGGACACGGAGTGTTCAAACCCCTGTCCATAATGAAACGCCATGTTCCATCAAAGGACACTGTATAAGCCGGCGCCGGAGCGCTGATACAGCGCCTCAAAAAAAATTAATCTGTAAGTTTCATCTTCTGCGCTCAAATAAAACAAGGGCTTGCCTGAATCAGACAGGCAAGCCCTTGTTTCGGAGGCGGGGTCACAGGAGTTTGACCCCTCCGAGTAGTGTGAAAACCGAAAAGAAATGCTTTTCACGCGTAAGTAGATTCGTTAAAACTTTCTGATGCCTTTTTCGGATTCCAGCGCCTTAAGCGGGAGCTGCTCTCCGGAAGAGACGGCCTCATACTTTAATCTTACCTTCCTTCATGGTCTTGGTGGGTTTGAAAACATCCAGCTTGAATTTGCCGTACAGTTCATCAAGTTTCGCATTCAGGACGTTGTAGCCGACGCTCTGGGCAATCGCGAAAGGCCCGAAGGGGGAACCGCCGCCGTTGGCCATGGCCAGATCAACTTCTTTCGGGTCATCGCAGACGCCTTCTTCAAGAATCTTTGTGGCTTCGTTGACCTGCAGTGCGATCATGTGATTGAGATCAAATTCTTTCGTGGCTTTGGCCGGATCGATGTTGGGGCGGCCGGCGGACCAGTCATAGAAACCCTTGCCGGTCTTTTTACCCAGGTTGCCGGATTTCATCAGATCCACCAGAACCTGGGGCGGTTTGTAATCGGGGGAAAGGACCCTGGACATGTATTCCAGACCGTGTACGTTGACGTCGATGCCGACGTAATCCATAAGCTCAAACGGCGCCATGGGCATAAAGGGCTTGAAGGCGGCGTCGAATTCTTCCGGCGTCGGATGACCGGCTTCCAGAACCTTGGACAGGAAAGCGCCGGCGGGGATGTTGACGCGGTTGTAAATGAAGCCCGGAGAGTCTTTCTTGACGATGACCGGAACCTTGTTGATCTTCTTGGCGATGTCGTAACCGATCTGGATCGCTTCGTCGCCGGATTTGTCGCCTTTGATCACTTCCACCAGCTTCATCAAAATAGCCGGATTGAAAAAGTGGTAGCCGATGACTTTTTCCGGGCGGCTGGTGACTTTGGCAATTTCGGAAATGCTCATGTTGGAGGTATTGGAGGCCAGAATGGCATGCTTGGGAGCGTACTTGTCGATTTCGGCGAAAACACTCTGCTTGAGTTCCAGCTTTTCGGGAACGGCTTCAATGATAAAGTCCGCGTCCTTGACGGCTTCTTTCAGATCCACCATCGGGATGAGGCGCGCCAGGCAGGAATCGTAAGCTTCGGGGCTCATCTTGCCCTTGGCCTTGAATTTGTCGAAGCTGCCTTTGATGCCGGCCATGCCGCGATCCACGAATTTCTGTTCGATGTCACGAAGAACAACCGTATAGCCGCCCATCAGGCAGCACGCCGCAATTCCATGTCCCATGTCGCCCGCGCCGATCATGGCTATCTTTTTTACATCTTCTGCTTTCATTTAAAACTCCTTTCTTGTGGTTGGATATCGCTTTTATTTGGAGCCGGATCAATGGCACTCCGGCGCTTTTCCTCCGGTCTGTTGGTGTGAAAACAACGGCCATCCGCAAGCCGGCGCCTGAAATGTAAAAATTGCGCCGCCTTTTTTTCCGGATGCCGTAATGAAACCGATGTTTGTACCCGGCTGAAAAGCCAGGCGGTTATAACTGCTCTTCGGGCATGTTGATGGCCGAAGTGTCTTCCATTTTGATGATGCGCGCCCGGCCGAAGACCTGAGGCAGGAAGTTCCGGCAGTAGTAACGCACCGTCTCGATTTTGCCGCTGTAGAAAATCTTATCCGCTTCGTCGATCCCGCCCTTGTCCAGTCTTCCCTGCGCGATCATGCCCTGATCCAGAAGCAGATAGGCGATGGCCACTTCCGCCATGGAGTCGAGGAACCTTGTCGATGTGAAGGGAACCAGATTGAGTTTGCCTTCCTTGAAATAGCGGCCGTAGTTGGCGGCCAGTTCGATGATGGTTTGCAGCGCTTCCTTCAGGATGGCGATCTCCGGGCCAAAGGTTTGATCCGCGCTGTTTTTCTGGATAAAGCCCATGACTTCGGCGATCCAGTCGCCGAAAACCTTCCCCTTGGACATGTTGAGCTTGCGGCCGACAAGATCGGCGGACTGAATGAAAGCCGTGCCGTCCCAGATGGAAAGGATCTTGCAGTCGCGCGTATACTGTTCCATCGGGTATTCCTTGGTGAAGCCGTAGCCGCCCAGTATCTGAATGGCGTCGCGGCCCATTTCGAAAATCCGGTCGCCGCAATAGCCTTTGACCAGTGGCGTGATCAGTTCGACGCGCTGATGCGCTTTCTTGCGTTCCTCTTCGTCGGAGCCGTGAACGGCGATATCTTCCAGGAAGTAGGCCTGATAAACAAGCGCCCGCATGCCTTCTGTGAGCGATTTGAGATTCATGAGCATCCGGCGGATGTCGGCGTGATTCACGATGGGAACCCGCACGCCGTCGGCGCTGCCGAAGCGCGTTCCCTGAACGCGTTCCTTGGCGTAAGACAGGGCGTTGGCGTACATATTGGCGCCGAAGGCAACGGCTTCCGCGCCGACGGCCATTCTCGCTCCGTTGACCATCTGGAACATGTAAGCCAGACCCATGCCCGCTTCACCGATCAGGTGTCCGCGGCATTTGCCGTTCTCGCCGAAATTCAATACGCTCGTGGCGGAGGCGTTGAGCCCCATTTTATGTTCGATGCCGATGCAGGCCATGTCATTTCTTTCGCCCAGAGATCCGTCTTCGTTGACCCAGATTTTCGGGACGGCGAAAAGAGAAATACCTTTGGCGCCGGCCGGCGCGCCTTCGATGCGGGCGATAACCAGATGAATGATATTTTCCGTCAGATCGTGTTCACCGGAGGTGATGAAGATTTTCGTTCCCTGAATTTTGTAGTAGTCTCCGTCCGGAATTGCTTTGGTGGAAACCATGTGGGCGTCGGAACCCACGCTGGGTTCGGTCAGGCACATTGTGCCGCACCAGGTGCCGTCGTACATCTTGGGGCAGAAGAGATCCTTTTGTTTCTGTGATCCGAAGGTTTCAATCATCAGGCCGTTACCCGGACCCATGCCGGAGAAATTGCAGAAACCGAAATTGGCGCTCATGAAAAATTCAGAGCAGGCTTCGGCGATGATAAAGGGCAGACCCTGTCCGCCGTATTGCGAAGAGTTGGCCAGTGCAAACCAGCCGCCTTCCTTGAAGACATCCCACAGGTGATGGAATGGTTTGGGAACGGTCACGACGCCTTTGTCGAAATGGCAGCCTTCGCGGTCGCCGTCCTGGAAGGTGGGGGCGATTTCCGTGGCCGCAATTTTCTGCGCCTGTTTAATGATCATATCGAAATCTTCCATGGAGAATCCCTTGAATGCATCAAAGCTCAAGAGCTTTTCCACGCCCAGTTGTTCATTAAGTACAAACCGGACATCCCGGTCGTCACGTTTGTAGAAATTCTGTCCCATCTTGCCTCCTCATTTATTCTTATTGTCAATGCTTCATCTGTTTCCAAGCATCATGCCTTCTCTGCAATTCAGGAATCGCATATTCCATGCCAAAGCGCTTTTCAGGCGCTTTCTGCTCCAGGTGCTTGATAATATGGAAGGAATCAGATGAAGTTCTGTTCCCGCGGATCAATCGCCTTTTCGGTATGTCCGATTTACGAACTTTTCGTGTCCTTAAAGGAGACAGACGGCGGCCCTGTGTCTCTTTATGAGACACAGGTTTGTTTTTAAATCCTGCCGACGTCCGGCCGGCAGCTCGAATACGACTGGAAGCCTTTCTATTCCTGCAATTTAATTCATGGCTTACATTTTTTATGACCGGATGTCCGTCGGGACTGGCATGGATGATGCTGTAGCGTCCCTGCGGCTTTGTTTGTTTATAGCAAAGACCAACAAGATTCAGATTAAAGGAGTTTGGGGAATGACAGCAGCAGAGGTAATTAAAAAAGCCAAAACACAGGGCAGAAATACATTGACGGAAGCGGAGTCCAAGGAGGTCTTAAGAGAGTACGGCATTGCGGTTGTCGAGGAAATGACCGTAAAGACCATAACGGAAGCAGGGCTTGCCGCTGAGAAAACCGGTTATCCGGTGGTTGTAAAAGGTCTGGGGGCGAAGCTCACTCATAAAACGGAAAGAGGTCTGGTCAAATTAAACCTGCGCGGCAAAAGCGATGTAAAAAAAGCCGCATCCTTTATTCGTAAAGCCGCCGGGAAAGATCTGGAAGGATATCTGATTCAACCCATGATGGAAGGCAAGCGGGAATTTGTTGCCGGCCTGTTTCATGACAGCCAGTTCGGCCCTGTTGTGATGTTCGGTCTGGGCGGTATTTTTACAGAGGCGTTAAGCGACGTCGTGTTTCGGATTGCGCCGATCGATGAACAGGAAGCCGGTGTGATGATCGACGAACTGCACGCCCGGAAACTTCTTGGTGATTTCCGGGGCGAGAAAGCGCCGGATCGCGAGGCGCTGGTCAAGGCGCTGGTCGGCCTTTCGCGCATCGGCATGGAAGTCGATGAAATAAAAGAAATCGACATTAACCCGCTTCTGGTCGGCGCCGATGGAAAAGTGACGGCGGTTGACGCCCTGGTTGTAATGGGCGAAAAGATTATTGAACGCAAAGTCTCCGAGCCGGTTCCACTGGAAACCATCGATCGTCTTTTCCATCCGAAATCCATTGCGTTTATCGGCGCATCGGCCGTCTTCTTAAAATGGGGGCAGATGCTGTTTTCCAATGTGGTTGCAGGAAACTTTGGAGGAGAGATTTACCTGGTGAACGATAAAGGCGGCGTGATTTCCGACCGGCGCGTGTATACATCCGTGACGGAAATTCCGGGGCCGGTGGATATGGCCATCATTACCATTCCGGCCTCTAAAGTGCTTGCGCAGATTCCGGATCTCAAACAGAAAGGCATCAAGCATGTCTTGCTGATTTCCGCAGGATTCGGCGAGATAGGCGGCGAAGGCAAGGCGCTGGAAGCCGAACTGGTTCGTCAGGCGCGGGAAGCCGGCATCATCCTGATCGGTCCCAACACCATGGGAATCTGCAATCCGCACATTTCGTTTTACTGCACAGGCGGCCATATCCGGCCGCAGGCGGGAGGCACCGCGCTGGTTTCGCAGTCCGGAAATATGGGGATGCAGCTTCTGGGCTTTGCCGACAAGGAAGGCATCGGCATCCGGGCCTTTACCGGAACGGGCAACGAAGCCATGCTGACGATTGAAGATTGCATCGACGGGCTGGAGTATGACGAACTGTCAACATCCATCGTTCTTTATGTGGAAAGCGCAAAGGACGGGCGGCGTTTTTACCAGTCGGCCAAACGCGTCAGCAAAAAGAAACCGATCATCATCTTGAAGGGCGGGAGAACCGAAGCGGGAGCAAAAGCGGCGGCCAGCCATACCGGCGCAATGGCTTCCAACGTCAAGGTTTTTGAGGCGGCCTGCCGTCAGGCCGGCATTATCCAGGTCAAGCATCCCATGGATCTGCTCGATCTGTCCGCCGCTTTTTCTTCTCTGCCGTTGATCAAAGGCAACCGCGTGGCCATGATGACGATGGGCGGCGGATGGGGCGTTGTGGCCTCCGATCTGTGCATTGAAAACGGTCTGGTGATCCCCAAATTAACCGATGATCTGATTGCGCGCCTGGATAAAGTGCTGCCGGTTTTCTGGAGCCGCTCCAATCCGGTCGACCTGGTCGCGGAAGGCAGATCCGAATCCCATCTGACCGTTTTGGAAGAACTGGTCAAATGGGACGGATGCGACGCCGTTATCCACATGGGAATTGTCGGCAGAAAGAAGACGATTCTTTCCATGATTGAATCCACGGTGGTCGCGGATAAAAATTACAACCGCCAGTCTCTGGAAAAAGGTGTAAGCGTCATGGAAGGCGTTGAAAAGACGGTATATGAAAAGACCGTTGAATTGATCGACAAGTATCAAAAGCCGGTGCTGGGCGTTTATCTTGAAGATGACGGCGACACGCGTACGGTGAGAGACGCAGGCGGCGGCAAATACAAGTGCATTACATTCACCACACCGGAGCGTGTCGTCAACGTGCTGTCCAACATGCGCTGGTATGCCGAATGGCTGAAACGACAAGCGTAGGCTTTTAGGCTGAAGGCTGAAGGCTGAAGGCGGAAGGCTGAAGGTGGGAGGCTGAAGGTGGGAGGCTGAAGGTGGGAGGCTGAAGACCGAAGACTGAAGGTGGAAGGCTTTTTTCGCTGGTGCAATTCTGTTGATTGCACCGAAATATTTTGAGTTAGTGGATGTCGGGAACGGTTTCAATAACCTGAAGGTTACGCAACCGTTCCCGACTACAAAAGCTTTTTTTGCCTTAATCGAAAGCGGCGCCGGGCTTTATGCCCAGAGCCTTCAGGATTTTGACCATGGGACAGAATCCGGTAAACGAAGATTGAAGCAGATTTGCCCCGACAAAGGCTGTAAACCACAGCCAGTAAAGGCTATGCAGCACGGCCGGAAGGAGGCTTGCCAGCACCATAATTCCTGCAACTCTGAACACCATGCGGTCTATTGTCATTGTTATGTCTCCTTTCCGATGAAGGAAGTTTTTTTTACCGGTCCAGCATGGCTCTGACTTTGGACGCCAGATCTCTTAGTGAAAAAGGCTTGGGGATGAATTGGATGCCTTCCTCCAGAATGCCCTGACGGGCGATGACGTCGGCTGTATATCCTGACATGTACAGACAACGAAGCCCCGGTTTTATGGCGCGGATGCGTTCCGTTAATTCCTTGCCGTTCATGTCCGGCATGACCACATCGGTGAGCAGCAGGTCGATGTTTCCGGTATATTTCTTGAACAGCAGGATCGCCAGATCCGCATTTCTGGCCATGAGCACTTTGTAACCCAGGCTTTCCAGCATTTCCCGGCTGAGATTCAAAACCGACTCCTCATCCTCCGCAATCAGGATTGTCTCCGTGCCGCCCCGTATTTCCTGCAGGAGGGTGTCGTCTGCGGTTTCCCCGTTTTCGTCCATATGGCGGGGCAGATATATTTTAAATGTTGCGCCCTGTTCCGGTTCACTGTGCACCTCAATAAACCCTCCGTTCTGCTTGACGATACCGTACACGGTCGCCAGGCCTAGTCCCGTTCCCTGGCCCTCTTTCTTGGTGGTAAAGAACGGTTCAAATATATTGGACAGTGTTTCCTTACCCATTCCCTGGCCGTTATCGGTGACCGCCAGCATGACGTATTCGCCGGGAATGCATTCCACCCGGCCGGTGCAAAAGGCGTCGTCGCACAACTCATTGGATGTTTCGATCACAATCCTTCCTGTACTTTCGATGGCGTCACGGGCATTCACCGTCAGGTTGGCCAGAAGCTGGTCAATCTGAGACGGATCGATTCGCACTTTCCACAGGGTGTGACCGGGATGCCAGATCAGAGCAATGTCCTCGCCGATCAGTCTCTGGAGCATCTTGAGCATGCCGGCCACCGTGTCGTTGAGGTCCAAAACCTTGGGGCTGACGGTCTGTTTGCGGGCAAACGCCAGCAATTGCCGGGTCAGATCCGCGGAACGATTTCCTGCATTCATAATCTGCTGCAAAGTGCGATAAAGAGGATCCGTGCGTCTGACTTTGTGCATGGCCATTTCCGTATTGCCGATGATTACGCTGAGCATGTTGTTGAAATCATGGGCGACGCCCCCCGCGAGGCGTCCAACGGATTCCATCTTCTGCGCCTGGGTCAACTGATCCCGAAGTATCTTTTGTTCTTCTTCCGCCTGTATGCGTTTCGTGACATCCAGCAAGGATGCCAGCACGGCTTGTTTCCCCTCGTAAGTGATAAGCTTGCCGACGCTTTCCACGTAGACTCTTTGCCCGCGCAAGGACCTTAAGTGATATTGCGCGAGGTAGCCGTCGTGACCCTGCTGTAATTCCAGAAAGTCTTTGGCCACATCCTCCACGGATTCCTCCGCAATGAATTCCATCACATTCCTGCCCACCAGGGATTCGGCGTCGTCGGCTTCAATGGTTTGAGCTGTTGCATGGTTTACAAACAGGATCGTTCCTTTTAAATCAAGAATCAGAATGCAGTTCAGGGCATGTTCGATAAGAGATCGGAATTTTGCCTCGCTTTCACGAAGCTCATTTTCCGCCCGCCTGCGCTCTGTGACGTCGTGCGCAACAACATCGGATGCAACGATGTAACCTTGGTCGTCGTATGTATTTTTATTTTGCAGGTGAACGAATCTCGGCGTGCCGGTTGCATCGAATATTTCATATTCAACCGCCTCCGGCACTTTTTCCCCCCGCCACATTTTTTCCAAACGCTCTAAAAACAGTTTCTTGCTGGATTCAGACAACCTGTCATATATGCTGAATGAGGACAGGTCTTCCCGGTTGCAGCCCAGGTACCGGAAAAATACGTCATTGGCTTTTAATATCTTTCCGGTTTTGAAATCAATCCGGTAGATGGCTACGGGCGAGTTTTCAAAGAGCTGCCGGTAATTGGCTTCGCTCTCTTTCAGCGTATCCTCAGCCCGTTTACGTTCCGTGATGTCCGTATCGGAGCCGCGATAACCGAGAAGATTTCCCCGGTCATCAACAATCGGCGTGCCGCTTGTTTCCAGAATGACGACATCTCCATTCTTGTGCAGGTTCGGATTGATAAAGTTTTGAAATGACCGCTTTTCCCGAAATACCGCACAGGCCTCTTCCTTCAGCTTTTCTTTTACATCCGGGGTAAAGAAGTCGAAAAAATGTTTTTTCCCGATCATTTCCTCCGGCGGATATCCGAGGATTCTTTCCACTGCCGGGCTGCAGTATTGATATAAGCCGTCCGAATCCACTTCCCATATCAACTCCCCGATATTTTCCGTAACCTGAATGAAGCGTATTTCGGCGTTCTGCAAAGCTTCTTCCGTTATTTTGCGTTCGGTGATGTCGCGTACGATGGTGAGTTGACGCAAATCATCCATGGCCGTGACGCGCGCCTCGAAATGTCTTCGTCCGCCCGGCATTTCCAGAACATGCTCGATCACCTGAGTTTGTTTTGTTTCCTGCGCTTTCTCGAAACTATAAAGAAGTTTTTCCACCAGGTCCGCCGGCAGCATGTCCCGGATGGATTTGTCGAGAAATCGTCCGGGGTCCAAAGCCGGCACATTTTTATCGGCGGCGTGATAATCGAGGAAAATGCCGTCGCGGTTGAAGATAAACATGAGATCGGGAATGGCCTCCAGGAAGGAGCGATTTCTGATTTCAATTTCCCGCAGAGCCTTTTCCGCCTCCAGCCGGTCTGAAAACTGTTTATTGGCTATATCCAAAGCGTTGCTGCGTTCGCGAAGCGCAATGTTCAGGGTGCTTGCCGTCAGAACGAGAGCAAGCACTAACTCCGCCAAGTTGCCGAAAGGGGATCTCATAAAGTATTGCGCAGGCAGGCGGTCAAAAATAGCCATCAGGGCCAGGGCCAACCCCATCGTAATGCCGGCGCCGGCAACCCAGAGAGTTGCCCTTTCTCCAAAAAGCAGTCCGGCCACGACCGTCAGGGAAACGAAAAATACGACATTGATGTTTTCCAGTCCGCCGCCCAGAAGAATCATAAAGGTGAAGATGATCCAGACGCTGGAGATGACAAGAATGCCCGACAGACGGACCTGGCCCTGTTTCATGAGGACCTTGGCAACAAGCATCGCCATCAGCAGTACCAGGATGATGATGAAGCTCGCCATCTTCCTCTGGTAAAGAAAAGGAGTGGAGGCCAGACCAATGACCGCGAGGATGGAGAGAATCAGGATGACCCGATTCAGCACGTTGTCCATGCGTACGACAATTTTTTGATTGGCGGCGGAATTGTTGTTGACTGAATCCTGACTTGTGTCGGATGAATCGGGCATTTATGCTTCCCCTTTTGCCGCTCAGGGGTGACGGCAAAGAAAAATTGCACCAAATCCGTGGTTGTTGATTTTGTAATGCATTACAAATATTTACAAATATAGCTGAATAGCCGTAGAAATGTCCAATGAAAAAATGGCGCCTTGTGGAGGGCCGGTCTTAAGGGACAGGCTGTTAGACTGTAGACTATCAAACTGTTAGGCGGGTGAAGGCCCGGGCCGCGAGGCTGCCGGGCGTTTTTGCCGCCGGAGCAATCATGCTGATTGCTCCGGAATATTTTAGTTCAATCGAGAACGATTGAACCAGCATGAGAGGAGCGCAGTGACGAAAAATCATCAACTATTAACGGTTTCAAAAAACATTTGCAACGGAGCTATTGCCGTCTTTAGTCGTCTTCCCGGTCTTGCCGTGCCACCCTCAGGTGTTGTGATCTTCATGTTACGAAAGCCGGGAAACAGTTCAAATAATGTCTGGATTCCGGCCTGCGCCGGAATGACAAATATGAGATGATTAATAATTTAAGACTCCCTGCCGCATTTTTCATGAGGTCTTCCTTATAATCCTCGGTCATGCTGGCCAGGATATACTGCTCCGAATCCATGTGCATGATGTCGGAATCGAGCGCCTGCGCCAGCGTGTTGATGCTGCGTTTAATCATCTGTGTAGTGAGCGGTGCTTTTGCCGCATACTCTCTGGCCAGTTCCATGGCCCTTTCCATTAGCTGGTCCGGCGGCACAACTTCATTGAGCCATCCCCAGTTGTGGAGCGTTTGCGCGGGTTCATTTCTGGCCAGAATGACAAATTGCTTGGCTCTGGACGGACCGATCAGGTTCACCATGAGCGGCAGGGCCAGCCAGCTCAAATTCATGCCGAGATTGTTTTCGGGCAGGCCGCATTTGCAGTTTTCCGCGCCGATGCGAAAATCCAGCGCCGAAGCGATGCAGGTTCCGCCGCCCAGGGAAAAGCCGTTGACGGCTGCGATGGTGATCTGGGGAATCGAATTGAGTTTGGTGATCATTCTCGGCCCCAGCGAGAAACCGCGAAGCTTTTTCAAAACCGGTCCGCTCTGGAGCTCATGCTGTTTCGGGTCTGCGACATCGGCGCCCATTGAAAAATTCTTTCCGGCCCCCGTAAATACGACCACCCTCGTTTCCAGGTCAGTCTGAAGCGCATCGGCGAGAGCCTCCAGTTCCTGCATCAGATCGACGCTCAGCGTGTTATTGCTGGCCGGCCGGTTGAGGGTGACAACGGCTACTCCATCATTCGTTTCAAAGGTCAGATTCTTATACTCCATATAAGGCTCCTTTCGTCGGTGACTTATCCTGTAAAAAAGCCCGGCAGGATAATCCCGCCGGGCCTCATCTTACCTTGAACCTTGGTCCTTGGTCCTTGAACCTTGAACCTTGAACCTTTTAGAATGTGAGCGTCAACTTGTTGAGCACCAGGAAGTTATCGCGCAGTTCGTTGCTGTCGTTCGTGCCTTTGAAGTACTTGCCGGTGAACAGGTAACCGCCGCCCAGCATATAGGACAGGTTGTTGGTGATCTTGTACGTTGCGGTCAGATCCAGTTCATAGCCGTAATCGTTGTATTGCCAGGCGGCAGTAGGTTTCTTGTCCGCAGTGGCATAAGACACTGAAGCCTTGATGTCCAATTTGTCGATCGGTTTGACGCCGCCGAAGAGCTGGCCAAACCATGCGTTCTGCATGGGGCTGTCCAGACTTCCATAACTGATGCCTGTAGTCGATGCACCCGCATTGTAACCGGGGGTCGTGCCGGTCCAGTAAGTGCGTTCCCAGTTGAACATAATCAGGCAGGGCTGAAAATCACGTCCTCCGTTGACCCAGCCGCCTTCGGACACATGGGTGGTTCCGGGATCATCACCCTGAACATAGGCGAAGACGCCGCCCACATAAGCCGGGCCGAGAGCGGCTTCGGCTCGGAGGTATGCCGTAAGTTGATTCAATCTCATGTCCGGAACGCTAAAATAGTCGTGCACACCGGAATCGTATTTAGAGAAATCGCCGAAAGTATAATTCACTTCCGCTTCAACTCTGACCGGACCGAACTTGGCTTTGGTGTAAGCTCCAAGCAAATAACCGGTGGATACATAGTTGAAATCATAACCATAGTAAGTGTAGCCGCGGCTTGACGCATATCGGTCTAATTCGCCCAGGAAACCGATTTCAACATTTTTAATGCCGTAATAATTGAGGCCGATCATGTAACCGTTGTTGTCGCGATCGCTGGCCGTCGCGCTGCTGTTCACGGCGCTTAAGCTGTTTTCGTTTCTCTTGACAATTTGAATCCAGGGATACAGAGCGACTGAAGGGAAGTATTTACCCCAGTAAATCTGGCCGACCGGATGCGTGTTGTTGCCGAACTCCGTTCCCCAGCCGCCGGTCTGAAGATAGCCGACTTTGAACTGGCCGATGGGTGAGGTGTAGTCGATGTAGGCCCAGTCAAATACAATATTTTCATTTTCCGCGCGTGTTCCTGCGGAATCCGGCGCCAGTGCAGCGCTGTATGTGGTCACACCGGTTGCAGAGTTATATGTGGCTGTTGTCGCAGCGGACCGGGTTGCGCCCCATGATCTCTCCAGAGCGTCGAAACGTGTGACCAGTTTCAGGCCCGGAGAAACAATAAATTCGGCCTGAACGCGCAGCCGCTGATAATAAAAAGCGGTGCTGGGCCCTTCACTGGCCCCCTTCATAAGGGTTGTTTTGTCCTGATACATTCCGGCTGCATAAAATGAGCCGCTGACTTTGACATCAACCGCCAGAGCTGATGTACTGAAGGCTGCGATCAACCCCAGCGTCAACAAAATTAACCAAAATCTCTTCATTACTTCCTCCTAATAACTTGATGAAAAAACACGATCTTTTAAAATGGGCATTTTCTTAAAAGACCACACCCCGCCTTACTATCTTCTGCCGTTGTGGATGATTTTCATGTTTCACCTAAGTCGATCCCATATAAAGTCGATGATTCGGGAAAACGACTCCCCTTTGAAAATCTCCGTGACGTCATCCAAAGTAATAAAGTGTGCTACAGCACATTTTATGCCCGATGATTTTTTGTTATGATAGAAGATTGTAAAATTCTGATTATACAAGTAAATTTTAAATACGGGGAGATTTTTAATTTTTTATAAATTCCATGAGTGTCCTATTTTGATACTCCCCCTGTCCTGCGCAATAGCTGTTCGGTGTCCTTTTTTGGGACACTGTTAAGATGCATTTCCCAACGATATCTGTTCCAGACTCTCCATGAAATCGCATTGCTCGTTTTTAAAACCTTCAGCAATACTGATCGGATGATTCAGTATTAAATATTTTTCATCCGGCAAAGAATATCGGGGCCAGGCAGGCGCTTTGCCGCCGTTGGGATCGCCGGTTCGGGCAAAGCGAACCCAGTAATCGATCATTTGATCCGAGAGTACAATATCTTCATGCTGCATTCCGGGCAGTGACATGAAGTGAAAGACATAAGGCAGTTCAGCCGCGTGATAACACCCGAATCGTTCCTTCCAGTCCATAATGCCGGGAATCTGGTAGAGAAAGAATCTGGGAGGCATGGCAAACAGGTACCGGAAAGTATTCGGCTGAATTCTCGACATGCTGCGAGTCAGTCGTCTGGCGCCGCAAAAGAATCCGCTCTCCCAGATGTTGCAGACGGCACGCTCGGCGGCCCGGATATCCCCGGCGTTGAAATGATCAAGAACTTTCCCTGCGGCAGCGCCGAACAGCCGTTCCACATATCTTTGATACTTGTACAGGTCCGGCTTGTCCAAAAAAACAAGAAACTGGAAAAAAGTTCCTTCGTCCAGCGTTGTTCCGGAAAGGAAAGGGACATTGAGTTGCCGGCCCTGCCGGAAAATTTCCGAAGGTGAATCCTGAAGGATATGGCCGTCAATGATGAGGTGATTCATCATCCAACTGCCGGAAAGACCTGCGCTGCGAATATCGTTTTGTATGATTTTGAACCAGCTTTGAGACAGAGCCTGCGCAGGCAGCGATCTCATTTTTTCAATGACGCTTCCGCCGGTTAATCCCAGCGCCCCGGCAAATTGAATTCCGAGAGATTCGGCGCTTGCGAGAGGTCCGTTTGATTCACTTCGTTTTCTTAAGGCCCGTGGGGCATTGCCGCCGCTTTGCACGATGGCCCTATGAAAAAGTCCGCAGGCTACAGGCGATGACATCAGGGCCGCCACGCTCGCGCCTCCGGCGGATTCACCGAAAAGGGTTACATTGTCCGGATCGCCGCCGAACAGCAGGATATTTTTCTGAATCCATTGCAAGGCGAAGATCTGATCCATGAGTCCGTAATTGCCCGAGCAATGGTGGGGTGATTCGAGCGAGAGCTCGGGATGCGCAAGAAAGCCCAGAACATTTAACCGGTAATTGATCGTCACGAGGACGACGCCTTTACGGGCTACATAATCTCCGTCAAATATGGGATTGGAGCCCGAGCCGGTTGCGAATCCACCCCCGTGTATCCAGACCATAACAGGGCATAAACCGGAGGAGGGATTCTCCGGCGCCCGGATATTAAGAGAAAGGCAATCCTCTCCCATAGAGCCTGAAACGGGTCCCAGCGTTTCATCCTGCGGACAGACCGGACCGTACTGAAATGCCAGGAAGGGTTCCCTGCGGATGTCGGGCGGTTGGGGCGGGCGAAACCGCAGGGGACCTGCAGGCGCTGCCGCATAAGGGATGCCTTTGAAGACGGCGATGCCGTTAAAAACATGACCGGCAACCGGTCCTTCCTGAGTATCGGCAATTTTGATGTGAATGGCGGTTTCCAATTTCTTCTATCCTGTAGAATTGATTTTTATGTATCTGTATCATTTTCGGTCATGATGCCTGTTTCCGGCTATCATTACAAAGGTGTTCAGCATATAACGTGCCATCCGGATGTCAGGTTGTTTCTATCTTGTATTCAATCACCTCTTGACCGGACTGGCTGAAGCATTATTTACAAAAGCCGAAGAGGCGGATTCGCTTTTAATATAGATGGCATCAGCTTTGCATAAATGCTTTTCAGGTTTCAATCGGGTGTTTCATGACACGAGTGCAAATAATGGCAGATCAAATGAACAGGTTCTGAAATGGAAATAATGCAAGGACTAAAAAGGATTGACGATCGGGCGGACGATGACCGCCAGGGCATTTTCCCCGTTCCCGGTAAATCCCCGAACCTGCTTTTGGGAACTAAATTCAACCGTCCTGCGCCGGAGGACAAAAATATTCTTCGGCCCCGCCTGATGGCGTATCTGGATGCCGCTGAGAGAAAAAGACTCACGCTGATTTCAGCGCCCGCCGGATTCGGCAAAACAACGCTGGCCGCGCAGTGGCTTCATCGGAGCGGGCGATTGTCGGCCTGGCTGTCGCTCGACAGTTCCGACAACGATCCGGAGCGTTTCCTCAGATACGCCGTTGCCGCCATCCGAACCGTTGTTCCCGGATTTGGCGACGGGATTGAACCATTCATCTCTTTATCAATTTTGCCTCCTTCGGATTATCTGGCTGATGCCATGATTTCCGAGCTGGCGTCGCTTCCGGAACCGCTTGTGCTGGTCCTTGACGACTATCATGTCATCACGTCTTCCGCCGTGCAGCAAATTCTTTCAAGGATGGTGGAATACCTGCCCGATACGTTAAGTCTTGTCGTTTTGACACGCAGAGATCCTCCCTGGAAGCTGGGAAGATGGCGGGGCCGGCAATGGCTGCGGGATTTGAAGGTTGACACCCTTGCTTTTACCGAGGAGGAAACCCATGACCTGCTTCGGCCGTACGCTCTGACCGGGGAAAATGTCCGGATCATTCACAAGCGAACGGAAGGGTGGGTCACCGCCCTGCAACTGGTGGCCTTGTCGCTTAGAGAAGCGGATGATCCCGGGCAGTTCGTCAAACGATTTTCGGTGAGCGACCGGATGATTATGGACTATTTGATGGATGAAGTCATCTCACCGCTGCCGCCGGGGATTCTGGACTTTCTCGCTGTTACGGCCATGCTGGATCGCTTTTGCACATCCCTGTGCAACGCACTTTTGACGGATGAGCCTGACGGACAGGACAGCCGCCGTCTGATTGCGTTTCTGGAGAAAGAAAACCTCTTCCTTGTGCCTCTCGATCCTGAAAGATGCTGGTACAGATACCATCATCTTTTCCAAAATCTTATCCATCATCATCTGAAAAAAAATCTTTCCGGGGAGAGTCAGACCCGGCTTCATCTTTGCGCCGGGAAGTGGTTTGCAAATGAGGGGCTGATTGAAGAGGCGTTGCGGCATTTTCTCGCCGCAGGCGAAATGGATGCCGCCGCCCGGCTGATCGAAGAGAACCTGCATGCCAGTATTGACGAAGATCGCTCCCGCAAAGTTCTGGGATGCTGGCTTACGATGTTTCCGGAGACGGAGCTTAAGAGGCGTCCGGCGCTTCTGGTGGCAAAGGCCTATCAGAGGGTGGCCTACTGGGACTTCCCCGCTGTCATCTCACTTGCGGACAGAGCCGAGGCTCTGCTGCTAAAGCCTTCTGAGAGCTTTTCAAAAGAACGCCGGAGATGCCTGCATGCGGACGTCGATGTTTTGCGCTGCTTTTGTCTGTCCTGGCAGGGCGATGCACAAGGCGCCCTCCGGCATGCGCTTCGCGCGCTTCAGGGCGTGCCGGTCACACACCATTACGCCTACACGCTTGTAAAAACATATGCCGCCGGAGCCTGCGCATCAAGCGGCAAGCTGCAGTGCGCCCTTGAACAACTGGAGCAATACTATGCCGAAGACGCCCTGAGAGGAGGCAAAAACGCGGCGGATATTCTGGTTGCCCGCGGGGCCAATCTGGTGCGAGCCGGAGAACTCGACGCCGTGTTTCGAACGGCTCAGCAATTGTTGACTCTGCAGGAGGAGAATCATCCGTCCCTCAATTATTACTACGGTTATGCCTACTATTTCCTGGCCATTGTGGCCTACGAGCGCAATCATCCGGATGCTGCGGCCGATTATTTAGATCATATCCGTCAGATGCGCTTCCGTGTGAATACCCGCTTGTATTTTGAAAGTCTGATCGGGATGGCGCATGTCGCCCGGGCCGGAGGCGATGAAAGCAAAGTGGAACTTTATCTTTCTGAAGCGCGGGCTTTCGCCGTTGAAACACAGAATGCAAATGCCTTCAGGATCGTAAACGCCCTGGAAATCCGGAAATCAGTTCTTTCCGGCTCATTGCTGCAGGTTCTGCCGCTCCGGATTCCCGTCTATGAAAGGAATATGATCTGGCTGGAAAACCTCCCGCTTTACCATGCCGAATTTCTGATCCATTCCGGGCCGCCGGCGGATTGCGCGACCATGCTGAGGATCATCGAGGATGAACTCCGGGAGGCAAAGAAGCATCATATCCAATACCGGGTGATCCAGTTTATGGCTTTGCAGGCGCAGGCGCTTTCCCGTTTCGGCCGTCGTGACGAAGCCCTTTGCCTGCTTGAAAAAACACTGCGACTGGCGCAGCCTTCCGGGATGGTTCGGACGTTTCTCGATCGCGGTTTACACATGGCGGACTTAATGAAATCGCTTTTCCGAAAGAATCCTTCCGATCCTTATCTGAACGCTCTCCTTGCGGCCTTTGACCGCGAAAATGTAAAACCCGGGCATGACGCCGTCCGGGATGCCGAACGTCCCGCATCCTCCGGTGAAGACCCGGACGCATTATCGGCGCCGCAGGTTCCTTTGAGCAACCGTGAAACGGATGTCATGGTTTTGCTCGAAGATCGCCTTTCCAGTAAAGAAATCGCCCAGCGCTTGTTTGTCTCACCCGAAACGGTCAGAAAACATATCGCCAACATCTTCGGCAAACTGCATGTCCATGATCGCCGGCGGGCGGTTGAGGCGGCCAGAAAATTTCAACTGCTGCCGCTGAAATAATCAGGAGGCTGGCCATAACCCCTCCGGTTTTTGACTACTTCATTTTTACATCATTACGGAGATTGGTATTTTTACGTTCTCCTGTTAGTCATATTGTCAAGAAATCTTATTGTCAGGAGGAAAAATGAAGAAGCAAATCCCGTGGAAGGCTTTTATCCCGGCCTGTCTCAGTTTAATGCTGTGCCTGTATGGATGCAGTCATTTATCAACGTCAACCACCGCGCATCAAAGCGGCCATTTTACCTATTCCGGCTATTCGGAAAAACAGTATCAGAGCTCTTCCAAATCGTCGCGATATCTTGAGATGAAAGACGGCGTCAAACTGGCGGTGGATGTTTACCTGCCGGCCGAAGGTCCGAAGAAAGGTCCCTTTCCGACGGTCTTTGTCTTCACGCCGTATGGACGGGCTTTGATCAATCCGAAACTGGGCAAAGTCGTGCCCGGTCATTTCGAAACACAGAAGTTTCTGTCCTACGGGTATGCCGTCGTCATCGCGGATTTTCGCGGCGCCGGGGCGTCGTTTGGAACGTTTGTATTCTCGGATTTGTATATCGGAAAAGACGCAAAGGAAATTATTGACTGGATCGCAGGCCAGTCCTGGAGCGACGGCAATGTGGGCATGATCGGCCAATCCTTTGTGGGTTACAGCCAACTGGCTGCGGCCAGCCACAAACCAAAGGCCTTGAAAGCCATTATTCCGGAAGTGATTAATTTTGAGGTATACACCGAAACGATTCGTCCGGGCGGCATTTTACTGCAAAACTGGGTTCTCGGCTATAATCAGTATCTGGGAACGCGGAATTTAAATGCCTTCGACGGCATGATCCTGCCTGCCGCTCCAGTCATTGACGAGGATGGAGACGGAGAACTGGCCGACGAAATTCCGGTGATGACCAAGGGAGATCCGACGTCTTTTCTGGATGACGGACCTCCGACCTACGCAGACGGCAATGTGCGCAAAGGCAATTTTTATTATCTGGCCACTCTGGATCACACAAAGAACATGACCTACAAGCTGTATGCCGAAAGTTTCCTGTGCTGGGATACAGCGGACCCGGCGTTTCCGGATCAGACCGCCCAGAAGGGAAGCCCCGGCGCCCTGCTCCGGAGTATTGCCGATGCCGGCATCCCCGTATTGAATATCGGCGGCTGGTTTGACGGTTACACCACCGGAACATTCAAGCTCCATGCAACGCTTGCGCCTCATTCAACGTCAAGAGTGATTATGGCCCCCCGGTATCATATCGGAATGCCCAGCGCTTACAAAGAGTATTTCTCTTATTCGGGAAATCTTTACAACCAGTTGTTTGTTGAAAAACTCCGTTTTCTGGACCGGTATCTTAAAAATATCCAAAACGGCATTGACCGGCAGGATCCTGTTTACATCTATGTCATGAACAAAGGCTGGAAAGCGGCAAAAGAATGGCCGCTGCCACAGCAGCGGATGACGGACTACTTCTTCAATGATCATCGCCTGCTGTCCGAAACGCGCGCCGCCGCCGGATCGGATGATTACCGGGTCGATTTCACCCACCGCTCCGCTTTTGGAAGCAACAACTCCTCGCGGTTGCTTTTAGTCAGCACGCCCGACAGGCTGATGATTCGAACGGCTCAGGACGCCAAAACGCTCAATTATGATACGCCGTTCCTGGAGAAGGATGTGGAAGTCACCGGTCATCCGATTATCCATCTCTGGGTTTCGTCCAATCAGAAAGACGGTGATTTTCATATTTATCTGACGGACGTCGATGAAAAGGGCCAGTCCATGTATGTGACCGAAGGCAGGCTGCGGGCGGGTTGGAAAAATCTGCAAAACGCCGACGATCAGGTGGCCGGGGGCTTCAAAGTTCTGCCGGAGCTGCCGTGGCACGGGTATGCAAAAAGCCAGTATGTCATCAACCCCCTGGCCAACAATCAGGTGATCAAGCTGGAATTTGATCTGATGCCGACCTCGTGGGTTTTCCGCAAAGGGCATAAAATCCGCGTGGCCATTGCCGGCGCGGACATCGGAAATTTTGAGCTGAATCCCGTGCTGGCGCCGAACAACAAAGCAGGCGAAGCACCGGCAACAACCATCACCGTTCACCGGACGGCCGCATATCCCTCCAAAATCGTTCTTCCGGTTATTCCCTGATGACGATGACCGTAAATCCGTGTTGAGCAAGAGGTTAAAACCCCTTGCTCGGAATGACCAAATAAAACCCGGCGGGATATCCCGCCGGGCCTCATCTTAACCTTCAGCCTTCAGCCTTCAACCTTCAGCCTTCAGCCTTCAGCCTAAATCCCTTTTCCGTGATAGTCAGGGTGCGAACAGATTGTGATTTTTCAGTTTCCGGTACAGGGAACTTCGGGCGATTTTCATCTTCTGCGCCATTTCTTTTTTCGAAAGCCCCATGGTGACCATTTTTTTCAGGATCTGAAATTCTATGTCCTTCATCGATTCCATATCGTAGCTGACTTCCGGCGTCTGCTGATTTTGCAGAATTTCGGCGGGAATCAGATCCGCCGTCAGTTCATCCGTTGTGACATAATTCATCATTCTTTCGATGACATTCTGGAGTTCGCGGACATTGCCCGGCCAGGAATAATTCATGAATTTCTGGATAATTTCATCGTCGATTTTTTTAATGGTTTTTCCCATGGTCAGCGCGGATTTCCTGACGAATAAATCAATCAGCAGAGGAATATCGTCCATCCTCTCGCTAAGCGGAACCATCTGGATGGTGAAAACGTTCAGCCGGTAAAAAAGGTCTTCCCGGAATGTGCCTTTCAGAATTTCTTCCCGGAGATCTTTGTTGGTGGCCGCGATAATCCGGACGTCCACCGGCTTGACCTTCTCGCCGCCGATGCGGATGATGGATTTGTCTTCGATTACGCGCAGCAAAACGGCCTGAAGCTCCAGCGACATTTCGGCGATTTCATCGAGAAAGATCGTGCCGCCGTCGGCCAGTTCAAATTTGCCCTGGCTGCCGCCCTTGCGTGAACCGGTGAAAGAGCCTTCCATATGTCCGAAAAGTTCGCTGGCAATCAGATCCCGGGGGATGGCGGCGCAATTGATGGCGACATAGGGAGCGTTCTTGCGGGGACTGGCGTTGTGAATCGCCTGGGAGATGATGTCTTTTCCCGTGCCGCTTTTTCCCAGAAGTAAAATACTGGAGTTGCTCTGCGAAACCATTTTTGCCTGATTGATCGTTTCCAGGAAGCGGGGGTTGCTGCCGCAGATGTCTTCAAAGCGCAGACTGGCCCGCGCCCCGATCATCTTGCTGACCAGGGTTTTCGCGCGTTTGATCTCGTTGAAAATAAGAATTTTCCCGATCATTTCACCGTCGAGGCTGAGAATCGGGTTGCACGTCAGCGTGTAGTCGTTGGCCTGATTGTTGGTGGTGATTCGCACTTCCGCGTCGGTGAGCGCTTCGCTGCGGTTGAGAAGATTCAGGAACCGCTCGTTGGGGACGCCGAAGACGCTTCGAATATGCTTGCCCTCGATCCGCTTGAACTGGAACGAAAACATCCTCTGGGCGCTGTCGTTCACCAGGGTGATAAAACCCTGATTATCGATGGCGATGATCGCTTCGGGAATCGAGGAAATCACGGTTTTCTGGAAACTCGACGCCAGATGGCTTTCCGCAAGAGCTCTCTGGACGCGCAATTCGTTTTCGATGGCCTTGGCCGTCGATACCGTCATGCCCAGAAAGGAGTTGCGGGTTCTGTAATATTTGGACGTCAGGCAGATGCCCCCGATGAAGTTTCCTTTCGGGTCAAAGATCGGCGCACCGTACGAAGAGTAGGAGTGATAAAATTTGCAGTAATGCTGGGTTGCGTGAATATGGACGGGCCGGTGCGTTTCCACAACCAGTCCCGCGCCGTTGGTGCCGGCTTCCCGTTCACTCCAGGAGGCGCCTTCCGTGATATATCTTTCATGAATGAACTTAAGGACTTCGTCGGTGCCGGTGATGACCAGTATGATGGCCTGATTGTCAAAAAGAGAGACAATGAAGTTCTCGTCGACAAAGCGATTCAGATTTTCCATGAATGAGACGCTGCTGGAAATCAGGGTTTCATTTTCTTTTGAAAGATCCTGTAGTTCTTTGGTGGTCAGAACCCGTTGCTGGACTTTTTGAAAGGGGTCCAGACCGTAGCGTTTGCTGCGAATCCATGAATCTTTAATTTCAGGGGTGACAACAGAGGCGTCAACGCTGTCGATGTCCGTGGTAATTTTGTACCATTCGGTCAGGGTTTGCTTGGCCCGTTCTTCATAATCCCATAAAAGGGGTTTCTCATCGACGATATTTGAGTTAAAACCGGCTTTATAAACGGCATTTGGGTCTTTCATGCTTGAAACTCCTTTTCCCAAAGAAACCGTGTCCCAGGATGGAACACTTGGCTGGGTCATGTGCCTATATCGGACACACACCGTCTTATAATCGTACATGCAGTGAAACATAAGCCGAATCCAAAGACAAGAAAAAACTTGTAAACTCAATATAATTCAACGCTTATGAAAATTTTTGTTTGGTTGACCGACTGGCACGGATGATGCTCTATATGCGCATGTAATACAAAAATAGATCAGAAAAAGGACACAAGTCCTAAAAGATGATCAATATAAAGAAGGAGGAAACATGAGTAAGAGAGATATCGTATTTGTTGACGGAGTGCGCACGGCGTTCGGTACGTTCGGTAAAACGTTGAGAAACTTCACCATGGAACAACTGGGTGGTTTTGCGCTTAAAGGCCTGGTTGAAAAGACAAAGATCCTGGAAAAGGGCGGTGTTGTTGACGCCGTTTATTTAGGATCAGCCATCGGCGCCACCTCCGCCATGAACCCGGCCCGCTGGATTACTCTGGCCGGCGGTCTGCCGCTTAGCACATCGGCTTCCTACGTGGAAATGCAGTGCGGTTCGGCCATCGATTCCATCAACCATGCGGCCTGGAGAATTCTGGCCGGTCACGCGGATATCATGATCGCCGGCGGCGCTGAATCCTACAGCCAGACCTGCGCCAAGTTCCCCATGTCCACCGAACCTTTCAAAATGATTCCTCCGCTGCCTGTTGCACCGTCTCTTTCACCCACCCTGGACCCGGCTACGTCCAACATGGGATTGACGGCGGAAGCGCTGCAGAAGATGTATAACATTTCCCGTCAGCAGCAGGACGAATTCGGCCTGCGCAGCCAGGTCCTGGCTAAAAAGGCTATGGATGCCGGTTACTTTGTAGAAGAAATTATCCCGGTCATGGTTCCCCAGGGCAAGAAACTTCCGCCGCTGGAGTTCAAAGTGGATGAACATCCCCGTATGACCTCGTTGGATGCCCTGGCCAAACTGCCTCCGGCTTTCGTGAAAGACGGAACCGTCACGGCGGGCAACTCTTCCGGCCGTAACGACGGCGCGGCCTTCGTTTTGATGATGACGCGTGAAATGGCCGAAAAGCTCGGTTACAAACCAATGGCCAGATGGATTTCGGGCGGCGATTACGGCGTTGATCCCAAAATTATGGGTATCGGTCCGGCTTACGCAGTGCCGCTGGCAATGAAGCGCGCCGGCAGAAAAGCTTCTGAAATCGATGTTTGGGAATGCAACGAAGCGTTTGCCGTGCAGAATCTGGCGGTTGCCGCCGAACTCGAAAAACAGCTCGGCGAAAAAGTGGATTGCTTCAGCGACAAGTGGAATCCCAACGGCGGCGCCATCGCTTTCGGTCATCCCAACGGCGCATCAGGCGCACGTCTGTGCCTGTTCACTATGAAGGAATTGATCCGCAGAGGCGGAAAATACGGTTGCTTCAGCTCCTGCTGCGGCGGCGGATTAGGCGTAGCGACAGTGATCGAGAACCTGCAGGTTTAATCTGTTTGTCTTAAAAGCGCCGGCGGGCATAAGCAATTGCGCCCGCCGGCGTCCTACCAGTGTCCTCTTCCTCCGCTCCAACTCCCTTGAACGGAGGAAGAGGCATATCTGAATCAGAGCAAGACGTCCGGGAATCGGGGCATCGAAAAGGAATTCGATAAATGATCTATCGGCAAAGGAAAGAAAATGGCGGAAAAATTCATCAGTGAAAGAAATCTGAAATTTCTGCTTTACGAAGTCTTTGACGCGGAGTCGTTATTGCAGTATCCGCGCTTTGCCGATCACAGCCGGGAAGTATTCGACATGGTTTTCGATATGGCCCTGCAGATGGGGAAAACCGTTTATAAGCCCCTGCTTTCGGAAATGGACCGGCATCAGCCGCAACTGGTAGATGGAGAAGTCAAAGTCCATCCGGCCATCCGCGACATGTTGCGGGAACTGGGGGCCTGCGGCTGGATCGCGCCCACGACGGATTATACATTCGGCGGGCAGCAACTGCCCTCCATGGTGGGGATGATGATTCCCAGCACTGTGTTTGCGGCGGCCAACTATCCGGCCAGCGTCTATCAGGGGCTGACCAACGGCGCGGCGGCGCTGATCATGCATTACGGATCGAAAGCTCTGCAGAGAATGTATCTGCCCAAACTGATGACCGGTGAATGGCAGGGAACAATGGCGCTCACGGAGCCTCACGCCGGCAGTTCACTGTCGGATATCACAACGACGGCCATGCCTTCGGATCAGGGCTATTACACCATCAAAGGGGAAAAGATATTCGTCTCCGCGGGGGATCATGACGGTGTGGACAATGTGGTTCATATGTTACTGGGGCGGATTTCGGGAGCGCCTGCCGGCGTCAAAGGCATTTCGCTTTTTGCCGTGCCCAAAAAACGCGTAGAGACAAGCGGCGATCTGGTTGGGAACGATGTCCGCTGCGTTGCCATACATCGCAATCTGGGGTATCACGGATGCCCGGTTGCCCGTTTGAACTTCGGCGAAAATGACGATTGCCGCGGCTGGCTCGTCGGCCCCGCCGACGAAGGTCTGGCCTGCATGTTCCTGATGGTGAACGGCGCCCGGATCGATGTGGGAATGCATGCGTCGGCGATTGCGTCGGCTGCCTATTATGCGTCGCTGGAGTATGCCAGAGAAAGACGCCAGGGATGGAAACTTTCATCGAAAAACTCTCTCACCTCTCAAATTCCAATTATTGAGCATCCCGATATCCGGCGAATGCTTCTTTTTCAGCGGTCGGTTGTGGAAGGCTCACAGTGTCTCTTAATGTATTGCTGCCGGCTTTATGATCTGGCCCACGCATCATCGGGAGAGGAAAAAGAAAACGCTCAACTGTTGTTCGAGTTGTTGACTCCCGTCGCCAAGAGTTATCCGGCGGAGATGGCGATTCATTCGTGCAGCCAGGCGCTTCAGATCCTGGGCGGCTACGGCTACTCCGATGAATTTCCCTTGGAACAGTTTTATCGCGACGTACGGATTCATGCCATTCATGAAGGAACGACGGGCATTCAGGGCCAGGATCTTCTGGGCCGCAAGATGTTTATGGAAAAAGGAAAGGCGGCCAAACTTTATTACAAAGAAGTCGGTAAAACCATCCGGGAGGCCATGGCTGATCCGGAATTGAGGATATACGCGCATGATGTGGAGAAAGGGCTGACCCGTCTTGAGCAGATTACGGGATATCTGAGCGGTCTTTCGACGCAGGGCAATGTGGAACTTTTTCTGGCGGACGCCACGCTTTATCTGGAATTTTTCGGCATTATCACCATGGGCTGGCAATGGCTGATCCAGGCGCTGGCGGCAAAACACTCCCTCCAGTTGAGCGAAGGCGTTCCCGACGACATTAACTTTTATGAAGGCAAGCTCTGCACCTGCCAGTATTTTTTCATTTATGAGTTTCCCAGGATCGAGAGTCTGGCGATCAGCCTGACCAAAGGCAGCAGCCTGACGGTGGATATGAAAAACGATCATTATGAGGAGTAGAGGGGAATTTCGATTCCCCGAAACTTTTTTAAAAGAGCATATAAAAAAGGAGATGTAGCATGATTGGAAAAAAATGGAGTAAAGGCATCGTTATCCTTGCCCTGGGCTTATTGTGTATCGCCCTGACGGGAAACGCATCCTTTGCCGCCAAAGATCAGTTCGGAAAAATCGATGCATCCGCGGAATACTCGAAAATGCCGGATATGTCGGATTTCGATCCCAACCATCCGGTGATTCCGCACGGCGATACCGTCAAAATCGCCATCGTGGCGCCGTTTTCGGGGCCTGCCGCCGTCAACGGGCAAATCGATTTTATCGCGATTCAGTGGGCCGCTCACGCCGTTAACAAGAAGGGCGGCATTATGGTGGACGGCAAAAAGAAACTGGTGGAGATCATCAAAGCCGACAACATGTCCAATCCGGATGCGACCAAAAAAGTGTGCGAGCGCATGGCGCTGCACGAAAAGGTGCATGTCCTGATGGGCACGCAGGGCAGCCACCTGATGAAGATCATCAACCTGACAGCCAAGAAATATAACGTCCTGGCGGTCGATTTCGCGGCGCTGTCCGACGAACTGCAGGACGCCAATAACTTCAGCACGAATTCGTTTATGACGTGCATGTCCGTCTCCCAGATCGGGCGCGGCCTGGCCTATTATTACGGACAGATCCGCAAGAAGGAAAAGAAATTCTACATCATCTGCCAGGATTATTCGTTCGGACGGGGCCTGGGCGAGAGCTTCAAAAAAGGCATCAAGGAATACTATCCGGAAGCGCAGATTGTCGGCGAAGATTATCACAAACTGTTTTTAACCGATTATGCGCCTTTTTTGACAAAGATTAAAGCTTCCGGTGCGGAAGTCATTTATACCGGCGACTGGCCTCCCGATGTGGGGAACCTGATGAAACAGGCCCGCCAGATGGGAATTAAGATTGTGTTTGCCGGGGTGTACATGGATGACGTCGTTTCCTTCGATGAAATCGGCGTGGAAGGAACCGAAGGAACCATTTACATCACACAGTACGGACAGTCTAATCCGGGGTTCAAAACCAAAGACGAAATCCGTTACTCCAAAATGTGGAACGATTTGTGGAAGAAGAAATGGAAGTCGCCTTATGCGGCCACCATGTATGAATGGCCGCTGGGCAATATCGGCCATTATGCGGAACAGACGATGTGGATGTTGTCCGTCATGGAGCGCGCAGGCTCCGTGAAGCCGGGAAAAGTCATCAAGACCTGGGAGGGCGATACCTATCGTTTTCTTAACGGCAAGATCGTGAAGATGAGAGCCTGCGATCACAAGATCATCCAGAATTTTCACGTCTATGAATATGTACGGCCGGACAAGCAGAAAATCAGCATGAATATTCCGCCTTACACCTGGTCCACGAAACGCTCCGCGCCGGGGCCTGTCTACGAAATTCCGGCGGAGAAGGTTTTGCCCTGGATGGATCAAAAGTTGGATCGCTGCAAGGGCAAGAACGACTGGGGTGAATAGCCATAAACATCGGGGTGCGATAAAGTCTTTTATCTCACCCTTTTTTTTTAATGCCTGATGAAAGCGGCCAAAGGAGGAGATGGAATAACCAATTGAAATAGCCGGGGCGCGGTGATTTTCGAGTAAAGCCGTGCACCGGAATGGAACAGGGTAGGTCGCTCAATGAAAAAGGAAGCCGGTCGAATCAGATTCGGGAAGTTAGTTTGTTGAAACAGAGATGGAAAGGAATGTTACATGAAAAGCTGTGTTAAGTGTTTCCGTTTGTGTTGCTTTGTTCTCGTCATTATTTCTTTATTCCTGGGGCTGCCCGGTATGTCGCAGGCGGCGAAAAACCCGTCTTCAAAAGTCGTCCCGGCATTCCTCGATTATAAATCCTTCCCGGATATGTCGGATTTTGATCCCAACAATCCCGTTATTCCGCACGGCGATACCATCAGGATCGCCATCATCGCTCCTTTTTCCGGCCCTGCCGCCGTGAACGGACAGATGGACTTTCTATATTTCCAGTGGATCGCTCACGCGGTCAACAAAAAGGGAGGAATTCTTGTAGACGGCAAGAAAAAGCTGGTGGAGATCATCAAAGCCGACAATCAGATGAATCCTTCCAACACGAAGAAAGTCTGTGAGCGGGTGATCCTTCAGGATAAAGCCCAGTTTCTGATCAGCGGTCACGGCAGCCACCTGCTGAAAATCGTCAACCAGGTAGCCCGGCAGCATAATGTCATCGCCGTCAATTCCTCGGCCAATTCCGACGAACTTCAGGATGCCGCCAATTTCAATCGCAACGCCTTTATGCTTCCCATGAGCGTCTCGCAGATGGGACGTTCGGCCGCCTATTATTACGGCCAGATTCGGAAGAAGGAAAAAAAGTTTTATATCCTCTGCCAGGACTATTCGTTCGGACGCAGCATGGGCGAGTCTTTCAAGAAGGGCATCAAGGAATACTATCCGGAAGCGCAGATAGTCGGCGAAGATTATCATAAACTGTTTTTAACCGACTATGCGCCGTTCTTGACAAAAATTAAAGCGTCCGGCGCGGAAGTTATTTTCACCGGCGACTGGTATCCGGATGCCGGGAATCTTTTCAAACAGGCCCGGCAGATGGGTGTGATGGTTCCGTTTGCCAATGTCTATATGACAGACCCGGTGGCGCTTTCCGAAGCCGGTGTGGAAGGAACGGAGGGATTGGTCAATATTTCACAGTTTACCAAGGAAAATCCGTTCTTCCGGTCGAAAGAGGAAATCAAATATTACACGATGTACTTAAAGGCCTGGAAAAAATGGAAGGCGCCGTACAATTCCATTCTGTACCAGTGGCCCGTCAACGATTTCGGCATGTACAAAGGCCAGATGCTCTGGCTGTTATCCGTTATCTCCCGCGCGCAAAGCACTGATCCTGAAAAGATCATCAAGGTCTGGGAAGGCGATGTCTATCAGTATCCCAACGG
Organism: Smithellaceae bacterium; assembly: GCA_963682105.1. GTDB lineage: Bacteria > Desulfobacterota > Syntrophia > Syntrophales > Smithellaceae > UBA8904. The sequence continues at coordinate 1,291,308 of OY821638.1, read as the reverse complement.
TAAAATCGTCCGGATGAGGGCCTGCGATCACAAGACAATCCAGGATCTGCATGCCATCGAACATATGCGGCCGGAGAAGCAGAAGGCTTCCATGAACATTCCGCCTTATTACTGGTTTAATACTTACTCCGTGGGAGGCGCCGGATACGTTATTCCCGCGGAAAAGATTTTGCCCTGGATGGATCAGAAACTGGATCGCTGCAAGGGCAAGAACGACTGGGGAGAATAAATGGCTGTGAGGGATGCAATAGGCTTCATGCGTGTCGCATCCAAAGATATAGAAGAGAAAAGGAGGATTGAAAATGAACCGTTTTTTTAAAACAGCAGGAATTTTACTGCTGACGGTTGCGCTGCTTTTATGGCTGCAGACGGGGATTTCCTATGCGGCTGCTAAAGATCATATGGGCAAGCCCAGAGCGTTTGCGGATCTTGCCAAATTTCCCGATATGTCGGATTTCGATCCGAATCATCCGGTAATCCCTCACGGGGACACAATTAAGATCGCCATTGTCGCCGCGTTTTCCGGACCGGCCGCCATCAACGGACAGATCGATTTCATCAGTATGCAATGGGTCGCTCACGCCATCAATAAACAGGGCGGCATTATGGTGGAAGGCAAGAAAAAGCTGATTGAAGTTATTAAAGCCGACAACATGTCCAATCCGGACGCCACCAAAAAAGTTTGCGAACGCATGGTGCTGAAGGAAAAAGTGCACGTCCTGATGGGCACGCACGGCAGCCATCTGATGAAGATCATCAACCAGACAGCCCAGAAGTATAATGTTCTGGCCGTTGCTTTTGCGGCCAATTCCGACGAACTTCAGGACGCGGCGAACTTCGGCCGCAATTCCTTTATGTCCACGATGTCCGTATCTCAGATCGGGCGCGGTATGGCCTACTACTATGGCCAGATCCGCAAGAAAGAAACGAAGTTTTACATCCTCTGCCAGGATTACTCGTTCGGCCGCAGCATGGCGCAGAGTTTCAAAGCCGGATTGAAAGAATACTTTCCCGGGGCGCAGGTGGTCGGGGAAGATTATCATAAACTGTTCATGACCGATTATGCGCCGTTTCTGACAAAGGTTAAAGCGTCCGGCGCGGAAGTGATTTTTACCGGAGACTGGCTGCCCGACGCGGGGATTCTTCTGAAACAGGCCCGTCAGATGGGCGTTAATCTGCCGTTTGCCAATGTTTATGTGGATGATCCGATTACGCTGGGCGAACTGGGCGTCGAAAAAACGGAAGGGCTGATCAATATCACGCAGTATGGAAGAGACAACCCGTCTTTCAAAAATAAAGATGAAATCCGCTTTGCCAAAATGTGGAACACGTTATGGAAAACGAAGTGGAAAGCGCCTTACAACTCGCTGATGTATGAATGGATGGGTGGAAGCATCGGTCATTACGCGGAACAGGTCTGGTGGCTCCTGACCGTTATTGAACGCGCCGGCAGCACCGATCCCGAGAAAGTCATCAAAGTCTGGGAAGGCGATGTCTATCGGTTCAGCACAGGCAAAGTGGTCAAGATGCGGGCGTGTGATCACAAAATCATTCAGGACTTCCACGTGTACGAATATGTTCGGCCTGAAAAACAGAAGGTATCGATGAACATTCCGCCTTACTACTGGTCCAATAATCATTCGTCGCTCGGGCCTGTCCATGTGATTCCGGCGGAAAAGGTTCTGCCCTGGATGGATCCGAAACTGGACCGCTGCAAAGGGAAGAATGCCTGGGGCGATTAAATAAACGCTTCAGGGGAGGGTAAATGCGAAAACAGAGGGCGTCGTCTTCATCAAGACGCCTTCTGAATAAAAAGGGAAAGGAAGTTAAGATGAATCCAACGGTATCAATGTACGTATCTCAGGGGATCCACGGGATCGCGTACGGGATGATTTTGTTTTTGATAGCCTCGGGGTTGAACATCATCTTCGGGATGATGGGGATCCTGAACATGGCGCACGCCGTGTTTTTCATGCTGGCGGGGTACTTCTGCTACCAGGTGGTGGCGTTGACCGGCAGCTTCTGGGCGGGGCTTTTGATTGCGCCGCTTTTGACGGCCGTGCTGGGTATTTTGATGGAGAGGCTCTTTTTGCGCCGGGCCCAGAAGGTGGGCCATTTCGGGGAGCTGATCCTGACCATGGGTATTGCCAATGTGATCGTTGCGGCCATTAAAAAGATCTGGGGCACCGAGAGCCTGCCTTTGCAGATGCCGGAGATCCTGTCGGGGATGGTGAACATCGCCGGGATGAGCTATCCGGTGTACCGTCTGTTCGTCATCGGCCTGGCTTTGCTGATCCTGGTCTTCATGATGCTGCTTTTGTACCGGACCCGGCTGGGCAAGATCGTTCGGGCGGCGGTATCGGACCGTGACATGGTCAACGCCCTGGGGATTAATATCAACCTGGTTTTCATGTTCGTCTTCGGCGTGGGCACCTGGATGGCGGGGATTGCCGGCGTGGCGATTGCGCCGATTCTGACCGTGTTTCCGGGCCTGGCGGACCAGGTGGGCATGGACGCCTTCATCGTGGTCGTCACCGGAGGATTCGGCTCTCTGGCCGGCGCCTTCATCGTGTCGATCATCTTCGGACTGCTCAGTTCCTACGGCGTCCAGTTTGTCTCCCAGTTTGCGCCGGTGCTGATGGTGGTTTTCATGGCAATCGTCCTGGCGTTTCGTCCTAACGGGTTATTCGGAGTGAAGGGTTGAAAATGATGAATAAAATAAAAACCATAATCCTTTGGGTGGTTCTTCTGGCCATCCTTGCCTTTTTTCCCCAACTGTTCGGGGTTTACTACACCAACATGTTCGTGACCTTTGCGATCTTTTCCGTCTTTGCCTTATCGCTCAACATGCTGATGGGCTATACGGGACTTTTGAGCTTCGGCCATGCCATGTTTTTCGGCTTCGGCGGATACGGCACCGCTTTGGCGCTCAAACACATTCCGGGCATCGGCATCCTGCCGGCCATCGGCCTGGGCATATTGGCGGCGGTGGCTTTGGGACTTCTCTTAAGTCCTCTGGTTGTCCGGGTCAGCGGCACGGCGTTTGCCATGCTGCATCTGGCCTTCGGACAGCTTTTATATGTTCTGGCCTTAAAACTCTACCCCATTACCGGCGGTGAAGACGGCATTGCCAACTTTCCCGTTCCGGATCTGTTCGGTTTCACCATGAAAGCGTCTCCGGAAAACTTTTACTACCTGGCCATTATCGTTCTGGGGGTTAGCGTCTGGCTGATGTGGTTTTTGACCAAGACACCGTTTGGCCAGATTCAGGTGGGTATCCGGGACAATGACAAGAGAATCGACTATCTCGGATTTAGAGTGCCGCAATCCAAAGCGGTTATCTATACCCTGTCGGCGCTGTTTGCAGGCATAGCGGGTTCCTTTTATGGACTCTTTCATAACATGGTTTCTGCGGACGGCTCTCTGGGGGCGGCCATGTCTTTCAGCCCGATCGTCTGCATCATGATCGGCGGTGTTTCAAGCTTCTTCGGTCCCATCATGGGCGTGGCCATCTTCCAACTGGTGGATGAACTCATCCTTCGCTACACGGAGAGCACGGAACTGGTCATGGGTGTCATCCTGATTGCAGTGGTGATGTTCATGCCGATGGGCTTTATGGGAATGATCAATATGTTGAAATTTAAAATAAAGGCCCGGTTTGCCTCAAAAGCTGAAGCGCAGAAGGCATCAAAAGCTGAAATCGAGGAGGCGTCATGAATATCCTGGAAACCAAAAACTTACAGCACAGTTTCGGCCCGCTGAAAGTCCTGTTCGGCGTGGACCTGCAGATTGCCGAAGGCGAACGCCATGCCGTCATCGGCCCCAACGGCGCGGGCAAGACGACCCTGTTCAACACCATTACGGGCACCTACAACCCGACCAAAGGCAAGGTGCTTTTCAAAGGAAAAGACATCACCGGCTTTCCGCCGCATAAACTGGCGAGAATCGGCATCGGGCGGTCGTTTCAGATCACCAGCACCTTTACCTATCTAACCGCCTTCCAGAACATCCGGCTGGCGCTTCTGTCGAAGGACGGCATCCGGTTTAATCTCTTCCGCAAAGTGGACAAAATGCAGAAGCTGACGGAAGAAACCAACGCCATGCTCAAACGGATCAACCTCTACGAAGACCGCAACGTCATGGCCTGCAACCTCTCCTACGGGAAATCGAGAGCCTTGGAAATCAGCATGGCGCTGGCGACGGACCCGGAACTGGTGCTGCTCGATGAATTTGCCGCAGGCATGTCGAAGGAAGAGACCCAGGATGCGGTGAACCTGATTAGGAAGCTGACGGAAGGCAAGACCGTCGTGCTCATCGAGCATGACATGGACGTGGTGTTCAACCTGGCGGACCGGATCACCGTCTTGCATTACGGCAAGATCCTGGCGACCGGAAAGCCCGAGGATATTCGCAACAACAAAGACGTCAAAGACGCCTATCTGGGCGATCTGGAGGTTTAAGATGACACGGCTCCGGAAAAAAGGCCCTATGCTGCGTTGCGCTTCATTCCGAGTCATTGCGGCGTACCGTAAAGGTACGCCTCATTCCCCGGAATTCGCGCGCCTTGCCTCCGGCGCTTTTTGCGAAGCCGTAAACCTTTTAAAAAGAATGAAGGTGAATACTTATGTTACTGGAAGTTAATAATCTCAATACCCACTACGGGCCGAGTCATGTTTTGCAGGGCATTCATCTGGAGATCGCCGAAGGCGAACTGGTGGCGCTATTGGGTCGAAACGGGATGGGCAAGAGCACCACGCTTAAAAGCATCATGGGCATGGTGAAACCCACCTCCGGGTCCGTGAAGTTTGAAGGGAAGGAGATCGCGGGCCTTCCTCCGTATAAAGTGGCCAGAACCGGCATCGGCTACGTTCCCGAAGAGAGAAGAATCTTCCCCGAGCTTTCCGTTCTGGACAATCTGCTTTTAGGGATCAAGGGCGGCAAAATGAACGATTCGAACGATCCCAATGCCTGGACGGTGGAGCGGATCTTTCATCATTTTCCGAAGCTCAAAGAGCGGACGCATCAGCCGGGCGGACGACTTTCCGGCGGCGAGCAGCAGATGCTGTCGATCGGGCGGTCGCTGATGGGAAATCCGCGGCTCTTGCTGGTGGACGAGCCCTCCGAAGGATTGGCGCCGATCATGGTTCAGGAAGTGCGCAACGTTTTGGAAGAAATCAATAAAGCCGGTGTTTCGGTTTTACTGGTGGAACATAACCTGAAGGTGGCGTTATCCCTGGCCAGCCGGGTGTACCTGATGTCGAAGGCCTGCATCGGCTGCCAGGCGTGCGCCGAAGAAGTGAGAACGAACTCTGAAATCCGTGCCCGGTATCTGGAAGCATAGGATGAACATCGGCCGTCCGGGCCGCTGATTATTTTGAAGGAGAAACAGTTTATGGTTACAAACGGAGACAAGCGGATGAGCGCGAAGGACGCCGTGGCTGAATTTGTCCATGACGGCGATACGCTCATAATAGGGAATTATACGATCAGCATCGCATTTGGTCTTGTGTATGAAGTGGCCAGGCAGAGAAAGAAAGGTCTGACCCTGTGTTCACAGTCAGGCCATTTGTGCGATGAAATCCTGATGGCCGCCGGCTGTGTCGACCGCCTTGTCACGGCTTACGTCATGAATGCCGGCACGATGGACGGAGACTATCCGGTGGGCCGCGCCATCAAAGAGGGAAAATTGCAGTACGAGGATTACACCAATTTTCATTACAACGCCCGGCTGGTTGCCGGAATGCACGGATACAGCTTTATACCGGTTCTGGAAGGGATCCTGCATTCGGACGTTTTCAAAAAACGGGGGTTCATGGGAGACGACAAGTTCAAGGTCATTTCCTGCCCCTTCACGGGTAAGGACACGGTGCTGGTTCCGGCGCTGAATCCGGATGTCTGCATTGTCCATGTGCAGCGCGCGGACAAGTTCGGCAACGCCCAGTACTGGGGGGCGATGGGCAGCGTTCAGGCGGCGGCCCTGGCGAGCAAGCGGATCATTGTTTCCTGCGAAGAAATTGTGGAACATGATGTCATCGCTTCGAGTCCGAATCTTACAATCATTCCGGCCTTCCGGGTCGATGCCGTCGTGGAAATACCCTGGGGGGCTCATCCCGGCGAAGTGGTCGGACACTACAATACCGACAAGGTGTGCATGGCGGTCATGGGTGCGGGACTGCTTTCGGAAGCCGGCGGCAAAGCCTGGCTCGATGAATGGATCTACAAATGTCCGGATCATAAAGCGTACATGAAGAAATACATTTCCATGTTCGGAATGGATGTCATCAATGGCATCAAGGCAAAGTCCTATTACTCCGCTCCGGCCAATTACGGCGCGGCGTATACCACGGTCTGGGATGAAAACAAACAGGAGCGGACCATGGGGGTGACGCTCGAAGAGCTTGAGAAAATTATGAAAGAAAAGGGGGTGCTGTATGAGTAAGCCCTATACATTAAATGAACTGCTGATCATTGCCGTGGCCCGTGAAATTCATGATTACGAAAACGTGGTGCTGGGTGTGGGCATTCCCATGACCTCGGGCGCTCTGGCGAAGAACATTTTCGCGCCGCATGCCAATCTGATCATGGAATCGGGGATTATCGATTTTACGCCGACGGTGCCCATGAATAATGTTGCGGATTGCATGTCCTGCCGGGGATTTTCCTGCGCGACGGATTTGTTTTCCACCTTCACCATGACGTATCGCGGGTTTGTGGATGTCTGCTTCCTGGGCGTGGCGCAGGTGGATAAATTCGGAAATCTGAATACAACGTGCATCGGAGACTATGAACATCCGAAGGTGCGTCTGCCGGGGTCCGGCGGCGCGGCGGATTTTATCTCCTATGCCAAGCGGACCATCCTGACCATGCGCGGCGGCGAGTTTGTGGAGAAACTGCACTATGTGACCTCTCCGGGGTATCTGGACGGCGGCGACAGCCGCGACAAATCCGGTCATTTCACGCCGGGCAGCGGACCGACGAAGCTCATCAGCACGCAGGGAATTTTTGAATTCGATCCGGTGACCAAGGAAATGTATCTGTCCAGGCTTCATCCCGGGGTGAAGCTGGAAGCGGTGAAAAAGAAGATTCCCTGGGATCTGAAAGTATCTCCGGATTTAAAGCAGACGGAACGTCCGAAGGATGAAGAAATCGATTTCATCCGTAAGAATTTCCCGACGGAGTCGGTCGGGAAAAACCTGATGTGGGAAATTGCAACAGCCAGTTTCCAGAAGCGGTTCAACGTAGCGGGACCGACCGTTACAACCGATGCAAAAAAATAAAAAAAGGGAGCCGGCCTGATAACGGCCGGTTGTGACCCCCTTCATTTTAATAAAGCTTAGAAAAATATAGGAGGATTAGAGGATGAGATTAAAGGATAAAGTGGCAATCATTACCGGATCGGGCCAGGGCATCGGCGAAGGCATCGTTCTGCGCTTCGTGGAAGAAGGGGCGAAAGTGATCGTCAATGATGTCGTCGCAGAGAATGCCAACGCCGTCGTAGCGAAAGTCAAGGCCATGGGCGGTCAGGCCATTGCGGTTCTGGGCAGCGTAGGCGACCGGGCGGTCGTGCAGAATATGGTGGATACGGCGGTCAAAGAGTTCGGGACGCTCGACATCATTGTCAATAATGCCGGCATTACCCGTGATTCGATGCTGCACAAGATGGAAGACGCACAGTGGGATTCGGTCATCGCCGTTAACCTCACCGGCGTCTTTTACGGCATCCAGTGCGCGGGCCGCGTCATGCGTGACCGAGGTTACGGCAAGATCATCAATATTTCATCGACCAGCGCGCTGGGCAATCCCGGCCAGCTCAATTACGCCGCATCGAAAGCGGGTGTGATCGGCATGACCAAGACGGCCGCCAAAGAGCTGGGTCCCAAGAACATCAACGTCAACGCCATCGCTCCGGGCATGATCTGGACGGATATGATGAAAAAAATGCCGCCCAACGTGCTGCAGCAGATTGACGCTACGCTGCCGTTTGTCGTGCCGCTGAACCGCAAGGGATCGCCACGCGACATCGCCAATCTGGCGCTTTTCCTGGCTTGCGAGGAAAGCCAGTTCATCACGGGACAGATTATCTTCTGCGACGGCGGAATGAAAATGTAAACGGATACATAAAAGGAGAAGGATATGAAACTGGAAGAATTGTTTAGCTTGAAAGGGAAAGTGGCCTTGGTGACGGGCGGCGGACGCGGCATTGGAAAATTCATTTCCACGGGTCTTGCCGAAGCGGGCGCCAACCTGGTGATTGTTTCAAGGAAGTTGAATAATCTGGAAGATACGGCCAAAGAGCTCGAAGGATTATACGGCGTGAAGGTGCTGCCCGTGGCAGCGAATATGGAAAAACCGGAGGAAATCGACGCCGCGGTGAAAGCCGCCATGGACCGCTTCGGCCGCATCGACGTTCTGGTCAACAACGCCGGCTATACCTGGGGCGCTCCGACGCTTTCCTATCCGCTGGAGCGCTGGGACCAGATTTTCAATATCAACGTGCGCGGCGTCTGGATTCTGACCCAAAAGGTGGCCAACATCATGAAAAACCAGGGCGGCGGCAACATCATCAATGTGTCTTCGACCATGTCTTTCCGCGGGTCGATTGAAATGGCGCATCCCGCCGTGGCTTACAACTCCTCCAAGGCGGCCATCAATCTGCTGACGATGAATCTGGCCGTGAAGCTTGCGCCTTACAAGATCCGCGTCAATGCGATTGCGCCGGGATATTTCAAAACCGACATGATGGCCCATATGGATAAACCGGAAATGAAGGATATGCTGGAGTTGAGTCTGAACTTCATCCCGCTCCACCGCGGCGGAGGAATCGACGACATGAAAGCCGTGACCGTCTTTCTGGCCTCCGAGGCGTCGGCCTTTATCACCGGAACGATTTTGCCGGTCGACGGCGGTTCGCTGGCGCAATAGAAGATTTGAATGCAGGAGTCTGGAATGAAAAATATTTCACGTTTTAGTCTTGAAGGCAAGGTGGCGCTGATCACCGGCGCCAGCCGGGGCATCGGACGTTCCGCAGCCCTGGCGTTTGCCGAGGCCGGCGCCGCAGTAGCGCTCACCAGCCGCAAGCAGGAAGACCTGGATAAGGTCGCTGAAGAAATTCAGGCGGCGGGCGGCAAGGCGTTGCCGGTGGCCGCGCACGTCGGCAAAACGGAGGAAATCCGCAAACTGGTGGACCGGGTTGCCGCCGAATACGGCCGCATCGATATTCTGGTGAATAACGCCGGCGGCGTGCCTGCAACCGGTTTATGCCTGGATGTTGAAGAACGTCTGTGGGACACCGTCATGAATCTCAATCTCAAAGGTGTGTATTTCTTAAGCCAGGCCGCGGCCCGTCTCATGAAAGCACAGGGCGGCGGCAAGATCATCAATGTCGCTTCCACCAGCGCCTTCAAGCCCGAGTATAAAAACGGCGTGTATTCCATGGCCAAAGTGGCGGTGACTATGATGACCAAGTCCATGGCGCTGGAGCTTGCGGAGTTCAATATTCGTGTGAACGCGATTGCGCCGGGACCCATCATGACGCAACTTTTGTCCAAAGCCTGGAAGGGGCTGCCCGAGGAATACACGAAAATGGCGCAGGACTATGTGGCGGGGTCTACGCCCATGAACCGTATCGGCGATCCCGATGAAATCTCCGGGGCCATGCTGTATCTGGCGTCCGACGCGTCGAGCTACACCACCGGCGATACGATCGTCGTCGACGGCGGCATGCTGCTGGGGCATAAGGTCGAAAGGATCTAAGTATCCGGCGGAGCGAAAGCTCCCACGGTATTTTCGCAAATGAATGAGGAAAAATTTAAAAGGAGATATCCATGGCAGAAGAAAAAAAATTTAACGATATCGTGATTGAAAAAGTGGCCGACGGAAACTACGCCGTGGTTTCCATCAACCGTCCCGACAAGCTCAACTCGCTTTCCACCGATACGCTTCGGGAAATCTCGGAAGCGCTGGACATGCTGGCGGTTGATTCCACCGCCCGCTGCGTCGTTCTGCGCGGCACCAAAAATTTCACCAAGAAGCCGGCCTTCTCCGCGGGTGCGGATCTGGCGGCGCCGATGCCCGGCGGCTTGAACTACACGGTGCCGGTGCACAACGACCTGTTCATGCAGATCAAGCATAAATACTATGATCTGATCGAAGCCTTCCCCAAACCGCTGATCGCGGCGGTGGACGGCTATGCGTTCGGCGGCGGCTGCGAATTGACGCTTGTGTGCGATCTCGTCATTGCCTCCAAACGCAGCGAATTCGGATTCCCCGAAATCAAGCGCGGCATCTTCCCGGCTAACGGCGGCACGCAGCGCATGGTGCAGCATATCGGCATGGCGCGGACCAAGCTGATGATCTATACGGCGGACAATTTCTCCGCCGAAAAAATGATGGAATGGGGTTACGTGGCAAGCGTCGTCGACGTGGACAAATTTGAGGAAGAAGTCCACAAGGTGGCATCGTTGATCGGCAAGGGCCCGACGACGTCTTACTACGTCATCAAGAAATGCATGAACTACGGCACGCAGGTTCCGAGAAATGTCGGTCTGGTCTTCGAACAACTGGCTTTCGGTTTGAATTCGACGTCGCCGGACGTGGTGGAAGGCGTCACGGCCTTCTTCAGCAAAAAGGCGCCCGACTTCAAGGGCTTTTAGTTCGGGTTTGTCGACGCCCCCGCGAGACTTGAAAAGGGCGGCGGACAGGATGAAATGAGACAGATGAAATCCCGGACGGTTTTTATTGAACTATCCGGGATTTTTTTCTTTCTTTTTCAAGAGAAAACAATGGGGGATTCATAACAATACAGGAGGTTTTAATGGAGCAGGAAAAAAAACTAACTTTATACGGATCAGCTTTTGCATCTTTTATCCCGATACTCACGTTCGTCACTGTGGCGGTCTTTGTTGCTTTCACGATGAAAGAGGTGACGATCCAGGCCATGTGGATCGGTATTTTGACGGGCATTATCATCACTTTCTTCCTGGCAAAAGATAAAGAACTCTATGGGCTGACCATCATCAAGGGGATGTCCGCAAAAGTCGCGCTCATGCCGGTGGCCGCCTGGATTTTTGCCGGCATCTTTGCGTCGGTCATGAGAACATCGGGAATGGTTGACGGTCTGCTCTGGCTGGCGATGAAGACCGGCGCCAGCGGCACGATGTTTGCCGTGGTGACATTCATCGCCTGTGCCGTGTTTGGAACCGCGGCCGGAACCGGGTTCGGGACCATTGCCGCCGGCATGGCGGTTCTTTATCCGGCCGGTGTTTTGCTGGGCGCTCATCCATTACTTCTGGCGGGCGCGATTGTCGGAGGCGGAGCTTTTGGGGACAACATGGCCGCCATATCCGATACGACCATTGCATCGGCAACCAGTCAGGATACCGATGTCGGAGGTGTTGTAAAGACGAGAGCCAGATTCGGACTGACCTCGGCGGGACTGGCCATCGTCATGATGCTCATCCTCGGATATTTCTTTAAAGGGTCCAATGCGGCCGTTCCCTATGAAGCGCTTGCCAAATACATGAACCCCCTGGGCCTGGTCATGTTTATTCCCGCCGGCATTACCATTTATGCGGCGATTAAAACGACGAATATTATCTTTGCTCTGATTTTAGGCATTGCCTCCAGTATCGTTTTCGCTCTGGTGACGGGGCTGAATACATTCCCGGGGATTTTTTCGGTGACGGATGGCGCTATATTAAAGGGGGTTTCCGGCTGGATGGCGGATCTCTCGATCCTGGTGATTCTCCTTTCCGCGGGCATACAGGTCATGCTCGACGGCGGCGGCGGAGATGCCCTGGTCGCTTTCGGCCGGAAAGTGGTCAAAAAATCCATTGTCGGATTTGAGCTGGCCTCGGCGTTTCTGGAATTGATATTTTCAGCGCTGATGAGCATTAATGCTCCGGCGATTCTGGCGGTCGGATTGTCTTTCTCCAAACCTCTGGGAGAGAAATTCAAGCTTCACCCTTACAGAAGAGCCGTGATCGTGGATACGTTTGCCTGCACCCTGGTTTACTCCGTTCCATGGTCCGTAGGCGTTTTGTTTGCCAGCGGATTATCCAAACAGGCCAGCCTGGACTTTGCCGGCGTCCCGTTTCTCAGCCCTCTTTCCATCACGCCCTGGGTGTTTTATGCCTGGATGCTGTTTTTGGTCATGTTCGTGTCCATTCTCACGGGATGGGGCAGAATTTATGTCGGACCTGATGGGAAACCGACAAAAGAAAAACCGGATCTGAACGATCTTTAAAAGATGTTAAAAGGAGCTGTTGTGCTGGAGCAGAAAAGAATCAGGGATTTCGGGATCGTGATCGGCGCGCTGCCGACCGGGGAAAAAAATGCAATCACCGATGTCGAAGGGGTCAGGGTGGGGCATGCCACCCTGAAAAAAGGGGATGTTCATACGGGTGTGACGGCTGTCATTCCTCATGACGGAAATACTTTTCGGGAAAAACTGATCGCGGCGGTTCATGTGATCAACGGCTTCGGGAAAAGCGCCGGCCTGATCCAGGTCGATGAGCTGGGAACGCTGGAGACTCCCATTCTTCTGACCAATACATTCGGCGTTGGGACGTCGATCAACCGTCTTGTTCAGTATATGCTGGATCGCAATGCGGATATCGGGGATCAAACAGGGACAGTTAATCCCGTGGTATTCGAATGCAATGATTCCTATTTAAACGACATTCGGGGAATGCATGTCAGCGGGAAAGATATAGAGGCGGCCATAGAAAACGCGTCTTCGGATTTTCCGGAAGGCGCCGTCGGCGCCGGAACCGGCATGTCCTGTTATAAGCTCAAAGGCGGCATCGGTTCCGCTTCCCGGCTGATCAGGATTGACGAAAAAAATTACACAATCGGGATATTGGTTCTGACCAACATGGGCAAACTGGAGGATTTAACGATTGCAGGGAGAAAGGCAGGCGCTGCAATTGCCGCAAAACAAAAAGAAGGCGAACCTTCAGCCGATAAAGGGTCGCTCATCATGATCATTGCAACGGATATTCCCATGACAAGCAGGCAGTTGAAGCGGATGGCCAAACGGGCTGAAGTCGGGGTGGCCAGAACGGGCAATGATATCGCCACCGGAAGCGGGGAGATTGTGCTTGCCTTTTCAACGGCTCAAAGAATCATGCATTACGAGAAGAGAGGCGTCATTGATATTCAAATGCTTGATGAAGAATGCATGGATATCGTTTTCCCGGCGGTTGCCGAATGCTCCGAAGAGGCGGTGCTGAATTCCATGATCACCGCGGACAGAACCGTCGGCAGAGGCGGTCATGTCCGGGAGTCGTTAGCAGGTTATTTAAGAGCTTTCCTGTAACGAAACCGGGGACGGTATTTTTTTCATGTCCCGCGCGCTTACGGCTTGGCCTTTTTGGGCACGGATCTGGGACGGGTCATGTTTTCCGGGGATAGCAGTTCGTCCAGTTCGGATTGGCTCAGATATCCGTTCCGGAGGACAATTGAATAAACGGACTTTCCGGTGGCGATGGCCTCATGCGCTATCGCGGCCGATTTTTCGTATCCCAGGACAGGGTTTAAAGCCGTGACCAGGCTGACGCTGTTTTCCACCATGCGGCGGCAGACGTCCCGGTTGGCGGTGATGCCGTTTACGCACCGCCCGGCCAGCACGCGGCAGGCGCGCCCCAGCAGATCGATGGACGTAAACAGTTTGTAAGCGATGATCGGTTCCATGGCGTTGAGTTCAAGCTGTCCGGCTTCCGCCGCCACGGAGACGGTCAGGTCGGCTCCCATCACTTCAAACGCTATCTGGTTGACGACTTCGGGGATGATCGGATTGACCTTGCCCGGCATGATGGTCGATCCCGGCGCCATGGGCGGCAGATTGATTTCATTGAATCCCGCCCGCGGACCCGATGACAGCAGCCGCAGGTCGTTGCATATTTTGGATAACTTCACCGCAATCCTTTTGAGCACGCCGGAGAGTTGAACGTATGCGCCGGTATCCTGCGTCGCTTCCAGCAGATTGACGGACATGACTACGGGAACGCCGCTCAGAGAGCGCAGTTTAGCGGTAACGGTTTCGGCGTAATCCGGGTGCGTATTCAGTCCCGTGCCCACGGCCGTCGCCCCCAGATTGATTTCCCGAATGAGCGACTGCGCTTCGCCGACCCTGGATATGTCTTCGCCCACCATGGTCGCCCAGGCGCCGAATTCCAGCCCCAGCGTGATGGGAACGGCGTCCTGGAGTTGAGTGCGTCCTATCTTGATGACATCGGCGAACTCCTGAGATTTATCCTTGAAAGCCGTCCGCAGAATTTCCATGTCCGTCATCAGATCGTCCATCATGCGGCTCAGCGTGATGCGCAGGGATGTGGGATAGACATCATTGGTGGACTGCGACAAATTGACGTGGTTGAGGGGGTGGAGGATGTCGTAGCGGCCTTTTTCGTAACCCAGTATTTCCAGAGCGCGGTTGGCGATGACTTCGTTGGCGTTCATGTTGGTGGACGTTCCGGCCCCGCCCTGGATGACATCCACAACAAATTCTTCATGCAGCCTGCCAGAAATAATCTCGTCACAGGCCTTGACGATGGCATCGGCAAGATCCGCCGGCAGCAATTCCAGATCGTGATTGGTCAGGGCGGCGGCTTTTTTGACCAGAGCCAGCGATATGACCATCTGCCGGTATCTGCTGATGGGAATTCCCGTGAGATCAAAGTTCTCCAGAGCCCGTAATGTTTGTATGCCGTAATAACGTTCGGATGGAACTTCACGTTCGCCCAGGGAATCATGTTCTTTTCTGACAATATTCATAACAACTCCGTCTAAGTATTTTCTTATTGTGAATGCTTCATCTATTCGTATGATCCCGGTTTGGATCACCTGGCTTCCTCTACTGCCCGCCAGGCCAGCAGGGCGAGCGGATCAATGACCGGAACGGAAAGTTCGCCGTCCGTCAGCACCAGCGGTATTTCCGTGCAGCCGGCAATGATCGCCTGCGCTCCGCGGCGGATCAATGTTTCCGCCGCCCCGGAAATCAGGGCTTTCGAAGCCGGGGAAGGTCCGTCGGCTTTAACGCTGTATATTGCTTTCATGACGTTTGAGGTTTGAATGTTCTCGTCAGGGGTGATCAATTCCACGTTTGCGGCGGCGCAGGCCTCATTGAAGAGCCCGGCTTGAATCGTGCCGGATGTGGCCAGCAATCCGATTTTTCCGATGCCGGGATACCGTGTGACCGCATGCTTGATGGTCTCCTTCACGACATGAAGGATGGGCGTCGATATCTGCTCCTGGAGTTTTGCATGAAAAAAATGGGCGGTGACGCAGGGAATGACAATAAAGTCAACGTGCGCCATCGCCAGAAGCCTCGCGCTCTCCACCATCATCGGCAGAGGATCCTCGCCGTTTCGCAGGATAGCCGTGGTCCGGTCGGGAATTTTGGGATTGTTGACAATGATAATGCGGGGATGATCCTGGTCGTTGGCAACGTCAGCCGCTTTGACGATTTTATCAAAAAGGTTCACGGTGGCCGCAGGTCCCATTCCACCGAGTATTCCGATTGTTTTCCTGTAGTGCATAATCGATAATTCGCTTGTGCCGTATTTTCCTGCCGAGGTAACCTTTGCTTTTCAAGCCATGAATATACGGTGTGGCCTCTTCATGATTTTGACGTGATCATCCGTTTACATTTTCCATGCCAGCGAATTGGTTGAAATAAAATGATGTCACATCATTGATTATATTTGATGTTTTATGGAGGGGCGTTTTTACCGAACGGCAGCCGTGTCTTTCGATGTTCTGTTTTGAGACATTGGGAGTGTATTCCGGCGGAATGATGTGTCCTATTGTTGGACACTTGAGAAGTTTATTTTCTATTCCGGATGGAAAGGCGCCTTTAAACAGGACGTGATCGATCAATTTATGAACTGAAAATAGCTAAATATATTATTGAAAACGGCCATATCCCATATTTTATCAATGAATCGCCCGTAAAGTATTTTTCTGGCATGGAAAGTGCCGTAAGAATTGCATATTTATAAATGTCGCTGAATAAAAAATATGTGGGAGGACTGAGAAAAAATGACTTGCAAAGGCCTGGACAAACAAACGGATGTCACCAGACGAACTTTTTTAAAGAAGACGGCGAAAACAGCCGCGGCATTGACTGTGGCGGGAAGTCTGCCTTTTTTTAATTCGGTAACTGCTTCTGCCTCTTCAGACCGGGATTTCGATGTCCTGATCAAAGGTGGAACGCTTTATGACGGAACGCTCAAAGCGCCCCGCGTGGCCGACATCGCCATCAAAGGCGACCGGATTGCGGCTATAGGCGATCTGGCCAAAGCTCAGGCTGCCAGGATCGTCGACGCCCGAGGGCTGGCAATTACGCCCGGGTTTATCGATGTCCATACGCACTGCGACATGGCTTTCCAGATCATGAATCCCAAACTCCTTACCAAGGCGTCGCCCATGCTGAAAGGAAATTACAATAACATCTACCAGGGCGTTACGACGGTTGTGACGGGCAATTGCGGCATGGGGATTTCCAAAACCGATTCGTGGTTCGACATGGTCAAGACGCTCAATTTCGGGACGAACGTGGCGCATCTGGCGCCCCACGGCGTGATCCGCGCGGATCTTTTCGGAACCAACCAGCCGGTTGAATTGACAAAGACGCAGCTCGACGCAATGAAGAAGCGCGTGGCCGAAGAAATGGAAAAAGGCGCGGTCGGCCTTTCCACGGGTCTGGAATACGCTCCGGGACTGCTCTCTACGACAAGTGAACTGATCGAACTGGCCGGAGTCACGGCCCGCTCCGGGAGAATCTTCACGATCCATATGCGGGATGAAAGCGGGACCATCGGCCCCGACGGCATGCCGGCGATTGTTCATGCCCTGGAAGAAGCCATACAAATCGGTAAAAAAGCGGGCATTCCCGTCGAAATTTCGCATCTGAAGATTTCGGCCCCGACCAACAAAACGCCGGCATCCCGCATCCTGAGCATCATCGAGAAGGCGCGCCGTGAAGGCCTCGATATCAACGGCGATCAGTACCCCTATAACGCCGGTTCCACATACATCACCTTCCTGATTCCCAAAAAATTCCAGGGCAACGACTACGGCGTCAAAGCCGAATTCAAAACGCCGGAGGGACGTCGCGCCATCAAGGAGGCCATCGAAAAGACATACACCTACCTTCCGCCGGAAAAAGTGCTTATCGCCTTTGCCTGGGGGCTTAAACAGTATGAGGGCAAAACGGTAAAAGAAATAGCGGATATGGAGGGTAAAAGCCCGTCGGACGCTTATGTGGATCTGGTCTGTCAGCAGGCCTGTCCGCTGGGGGTTTTCTTTGCCCAGGATATGACGGTGGTGGAGGAAATCATGAAACAGGAGACGGTCCTTACCGCATCCGACGGCGGAACGTACAAGATCGGCATGCTCAAACCGCATCCGCGCAGTTACGCCACGTTCCCGCACAAACTCCGCATGGTCGCTCTCGACAATCAATGGATGAGTATTCAGGCGGCGATCCGCACGATGACCTCTCTGCCCGCCGAAAAATTCCGGATCAAAGAACGGGGAAAAATCGAAAAGGGATACTTTGCCGATATCGCCGTCATCGATCTGGCAAACTTCAGGGCTCTGGCAACCTATATCGATCCGCATCAGTATGCCGTGGGCGTGAAATATCTGCTGGTGAACGGGATTACCGCCATTGCCGACGGCAAGGCCACCGCAAACGGCGGAGGTAAGAGTTTGAAGTCGTAATGCGACGTTTTTCCGTTATTCCCGCCTCGCGTTCACGAGGCGGGAATAACGATGTCCTTAGCACATCAAATGAGCGCCGGCGGGATCGGTTGCCCGGCGGTTAGCTTGCATGAAAAATTCAAATACGAAAAGCCTGCACTTTCGGTAATCATGTAAAGGAGACAACGGATGGATTTGGAGGGAAGTTCAAGCGGATTCGGTATCGGGAGTTTCGGAAACAGGATGTCGATGACACGGCGGATTATGATGGCTTTTGCGTTTCTGGCAATTGTCGTCATCGGAATTATATCCATTGTCACGTTTATCACTGTCCGGCGAAACATGACGGCTGAACTGGAAAAAAACGGACAGAGGCATATTGATCAACTGAAGTATGAAATTCTGAGCTGGATTAACCCTTACGCCCAGACCGTCGAAGACGCCCGGCTTCTGGTCCAGTCGTTTCCGGACAAGCCACCGGAGGCGTTTCACCCTTATTACAGGAGTAAAAAGACCTCCAACAATGACATTACGGATTTTTACTTCTGCACCGATAAGGACGCTCAGGGCGCCGTTAAATTTATTTCCGGGGACAACTGGGTTCCCCCGCAGGGATACGACGTTTATAAAAGGCCTTTCTGGATCACTGCCGTGGGGTCGTCGCAGCTCGCTTACGTGGAGCCTTATATAGATCTCAACACGAAGAAGCTGGTGATGGGTGTGGTCCGGAAAGTGGAAGACCGCGACGGGAAACTCAAGGGGATTATGGGACTTGAAATATTCATTACCCGCCTGGGTGAAATCGTATCGGGTAAGAAGCTTTCGGAAAACGCGCACACCGTGTTGATTAACGGTAAAGGTCTGTATCTGACGCACAAGGACCCGGAAGCCGTGTTGAAGAAAAGTCTTTTCGACGACGTTCCGGCCCTTAAAGAACAGAAAGAAAAGATTTTAAGATCCGAAAGAGCCATGTCGCTGACCGGACGCTATGATCTCTATTTCGCTTCCGCCCGCTTCAGCGACCGCGACTGGATTCTGGTGAGTTACGGGCCTCTGTCCGACGTTTATGCGCCCGTGACCCGGATGATGATCATCATCGCCATCCTGGGCTTATTGATGATCGCCGCGTCGATCGGCGTCGCTTATCTGATTGCGCGCAGCATCGTCCGGCCGATTTCCGCCATCGCCTCGCAACTCGAACAGTCGGCCGGGCAGGTCAACGATGCCGCCGACCAGGTCGCAGACGCCAGCCAGGTGCTTGCGAGCGGATCATCGGAGCAGGAGGCGGCCATTGAAAAGACGTCCGAATCCCTCAATGAAATGGCGTCTATGACCAAAAATAACGCTGAAAGCGCCGCCCATGCCAATCAGGTGATGAAGGATACGCAGGCGGTTGTGTCGGAGGCCGGCCATTCCATGAAGCAACTGATCGGCGCCATGACGGAGATTTCCGCCGCCAGCAGTGAAACCTCCCGGATCATCAAATCCATCGATGAAATTGCTTTTCAGACCAATCTTCTGGCGCTCAACGCAGCCGTGGAAGCCGCCCGCGCCGGAGAAGCGGGCGCCGGGTTCGCCGTGGTGGCGGATGAGGTGCGTAATCTTGCCATGCGGGCGACGGATGCCGCCCGCAGCACATCCTCACTCATCAGCGATACGGCGGCCAAAGTCAAATTCGGCGCGGAAATTGCGGAAACCTCCAATAAGGCCTTCGGGAATGTCGCCGACGGAGCATCGCGGGTTTCAACGCTGGTCGGAGAGATTGCCGACGCATCCCGTGAGCAGTCGGAAGGAATCGATCACATCAACAAAGCCATTGCTCAGATGAAGACCGTCGTTCAGCAAAATGCGGCGACATCGGAAGAATCGGCCGCCGCGGCGGAAGAGATGAAGGCGCAATCGGACGCCATGAAAGAGCAGGTCCGCCGGATCGTGGCCCTGATTACATGACAGGATTTGCAAGCCCGCAAACATTTTAGCGTACAGAAGGCGGTAAAATGCATTCAGGTCATCGTCTCTCCATGAAGAAAGGTGAAAATGAATTCAGTCAATCAGCGCGATAAAAAGGACATTACCAGAAGAACCTTTTTGAAACAGACGAGACAGGCGGCCGCAGCCCTGGCGGCGGCGGGAACCCTGCCTGTTTTTTCTCCGGCAACCGCATCCGCCCGGTCCGACCGGGATTTCGATATTCTGATCAAGGGCGGAACGCTTTATGACGGAACGCTGAAAGCGCCCGGACTCGCCGATATCGGCATTAAAGGCGACCGGATCGCCGCTTCAGGCGATCTGGCCGGAGCGCAGGCGGCCAGGACGATTAACGCGAAAGGCCTTGCGGTCACTCCCGGCTTCATCGATGTGCACACGCATTGCGACATGAGCTTTCAGGGCATGGATTCCACCGCTCTTGCCGGGGCCTCAGCGATGATGAAAGGCAACTACAACTATATTTACCAGGGCGTTACAACGGTGATCACGGGCAATTGCGGACTGGGAATTCCCCGGACGGATCAATGGTTCGATATGGCGAAAGCAATGTCTTTCGGGACCAACGTAGCGCATCTGGCGCCCCACGGGGAAATCCGCGCCGAACTTTTCGGCGTCCGTCAGCCCGCAGAATTAACGCCGGCGCAGTTGAAAGCTTTCCTGCGAAGAATGACCGAGGAACTGGAGAAGGGTGCGGTCGGTTTCTCGACGGGACTGGAATACGCGCCGGGGCTTCTGTCTACGACCGGTGAACTCATCGAACTGGCCGGACTGACGGCCCGCAGCGGAAAAGTCTATGTGACGCATGTGCGCAATGAAACGGGCGCCATGGGCCGCGACGGGAAGCCGGGCGTCGTCTCCGCTCTGGAAGAGGCCGTACTGATCGGCAAAAAGGCCGGAATCACCGTCGAAGTCTCCCACCTGAAAGTGATGGCTCCCAACAACGCCGTTCCGGCCTCCGCAATTCTGGACATCATCGAGAAGGCCGGAAGCGAAGGGCTCGACATTCATGCCGATCAGTATCCGTACGATGCCGGCTCCACATACATCACGCACCTGATTCCCAACAAGTTCAAAGCCAATGATCAGAGCCTCAAAAGTGAATTCCGCACGGAGAAAGGTTTTCTGAAAATCCGCAAGGCGCTGGAAGAGACTTTTTCCTATCTTCCCGCGGAAAAAATTCTCATTGCCAATTACCCGGCGAAGGCTGAATTGGAGGGGAAGACGGTTGCCGAAATCGCCCGCATCCGGAGCAAATCCCCTGCGGAGTGCTATGTGGAGATGGTCTGCGAACCGTTATGTCCCATGGGCATTTTCTTTGCGCAGAATATGGATATCGTCCGGGAAATCATGAAGCAGGACTATGTTCTTACGGCATCGGACGGGGAAACGTATACGAAAGGCGTCTTTAGACCCCACCCCCGGGTTTACGGCGCGTTTCCCCGAAAACTGCGGATGGTCGCTTTCGACAACAAATGGATGAGTGTCGAGAAGGCCATCCGCTCCATGACCTCTCTGCCCGCCGAAAAATTCAATCTCAAGAACAGAGGGAAAATAGCAAAAGGATTTTTTGCCGACGTTGCCGTCATCGATCTGGCCAATTTCAGAGATACAGCAACCTACCTCGATCCGCATCAGTATGCCGCGGGCGTTAAACACCTGCTGATCAACGGCGTTGCCGCCGTCACGGACGGCAAGGCCACCGGTGCGGGCGGAGGCGTGGCGCTGAAATTCTAAGAATGAATACAACTTGAAACCGGAGGGAAAAATGAAACGCATTGCAGTATTATCGTTTATCGGATTATTTTTGGTGTCCTTGTTCATTGCTTCGTCAGCGCCGGCCTGCACCGTATTTTCAATCAGTTTCGGTCAAAAAGTGTTTTTTGCCGGCAATGAAGATCAGAGGCCGCAAAACAGCGCCTCCTGGCTTTTTGTGGATAAAAGAGGCTCGCTCGGCGTTGTGTTTTTTGCGACGCCCTGGGAAAAGTGGCCCATTGTGATGGAGGCGGGCATTAATGAAAAAGGGTTATGTTATGACCAGAACTGGATACCGGCGGAAAAACTTAACAACCATCCGGAGAAGATTCTGGCTAAAGATCATCCGTCCTGGGAGTTGATGCGGGAATGTGCAACCGTGGAAGACGTCCTGGCGAAGTTCCGGAGATACAACTGGGGAGGACACTGGGGCGGCATCATCGATTTTCAGATCCACTTCGCGGATAAAACGGGCGATGCGGTTGTTTTGTTCCCGGATAAAAACGGCGAAATGACGTATGTCCGAAAACCGAAAAACAACAGTTACCTGGTTTCCTCCAACTTCAACGTCCGGCTGATGCCGGAAGGCGACTTTTCCAAAAGCATGACCTGGGTGGGCTGGGACCGGTATAACACGGCCGATAAAATGCTTGCCCGGATAAAATCCGAAAAGGATCTGAGCGTGCAAACCGCGGCTGCTGTTCTGGACGCCGCTCATCAACTGGAGGGCTCGCGTTCCTCGACGATCTACTCGGAGCTTTATGATCCGCAGAACCTGCGCATCTATTTATTCTACAATCATCAGTTTGATACGGCTTATGTTCTGGATGTCGCAGATGAACTTGCCAAAACCAAAGGTAAATTGCGCCGGGTTCCGCTCAAGGATCTGATCCTGGATCCAGATGTGAAAAAAGAAAAAATGAAATAAGACTAAAGGAGATTGATACATGAAGTATTTCAAAACGACACTCTTTGTTTTTCTGGCAGTATGTCTTTTGCAGACTGCGGCCTGGGCTCAGGCGCAGAAGGTTTATAAATTCGCCGATGCCGAAGCCACCGATCCCAACAAGATGGGCTGGATGCAGGGATTCCCGCCGGCTTCGGCAAAAAGTGTTCGGATATTCAATTCCAGCCACTACATCTTTCCCCGGACACGATGGTCATTTTCCCACTGGCGGGAATTGCTGCCCACAAAAAACGTTTTCCGCGGGACCGATTCCGTCTCGCCGTTGAAAGCCAACCTGAAGGATCTGGACGGCCTGGCCTTTAAAGATGCGGCGGGCAACGATCTGACATGGCGGAAGTCTCTCGACCTGACGTACACGGATGGAATTCTTGTTCTGCACAAGGGGAAGATCGTTTATGAAAAATACCTGGGTGCATTAAGTCCCGAAAAACCCCACATTGCCTTTTCAGTTACGAAGTCTTATGTCGGAACATTAGCGGCCATGTTTATCGCTCAAGGAAAACTTGATCCCTCCGCCCCGGTCAGCCTGTATATTCCGGAACTGAAAGACTCCGGCTACGGAGACGCCACGGTGCGGCAATTGCTGGATATGACGACCGGCGTCAAGTTCAACGAGGCTTACGGCGCCATGGGCGCTGAAATCACAAAATACAGCGACTCCATGAGTCCGATGACCGGCTGTCCCGGTTATAAAGAATCCAAACATATTTACGAATACCTCTCGACTTTGCAAAAGGAGAGCCCGCACGGCGAGGTTTTTTCTTACAAGACGGCCAACACCGAAATCCTGGCCTGGGTTTTAAAGAAGGTGTCGGGTAAGACGCTTGCCGATCTGCTCTCCGAATCCATCTGGTCGAAAATCGGCGCGGAGCAGGATGCCTATTTTGCGGTGGACATGGTGGGCACCGAGCATGCCGGCGGCGGGTTCAATGCGGCGCTGCGCGATCAGGCGCGCTTCGGAGCCATGATGTTGCAAAACGGTCATTATAACGGCAGGCAGATTGTTCCGGCCGCCGTCGTCGAGGATATTGTCCGAAACGGCAACAAAGAACAGTTTGCCAAAGGAAGTTATGCAAAATCGCTGAAGGGCTGGTCTTACCGCAATATGTGGTGGATCACCAACAATGAGCACGGCGCTTACATGGTGCGCGGCATCCACGGCCAGAATATTTATATCGATCCCAAAGCGCAGATGGTCATTGTCCGCTTTGCGTCGCATCCGATCGCGGGGAGCGTCGCCAACGATCCCGTGACGCTGCCCGCTTACATGGCCGTGGCGAAGTATTTGATGCATTAGCCGATAACGTGGCGCTGCGGAAAACAGGCAAGGCTTCCACAGCCGTCATGGATATTAATTCATTGGAGAGGAAAATGTTTTTATGAATCTGCAGGAGTTATTCAGTTTGAAGGGTAAAGTCGCTCTGGTCACCGGCGGTGGACGGGGCATCGGTAAATTCATTGCGACGGGTCTTGCGGAAGCGGGCGCCAATGTAATTCTGGCCTCCCGAAACATGAGCAAGCTCGCGGATACGGCCGCGGAGCTGGAAGCCGGATTCGGCATTTCGGCTCTGCCGCTGGCGTGCGATCTTCAAAAACCGGAAGCCATCGACGCGATGGTGAAAGCTGCGTTGGAACGATTCGGCCGCATCGATATTCTGGTCAACAACGCAGGTTTGGTCCTGCCTGCGCCGACGCTTAAATTCCCCCTGGAAGCCTGGGATACGACCTTCGATGTCAATATACGGGCCGTCTGGATTCTGACGCAGAAGGTCGCCAACCTGATGAAAGACCAGGGCGGCGGCAATATTATCAACATTTCGTCCGTCACGGGGTTTCGCGGAACGTTCGAATCGGTGCAGCCCGCCGTGGCGTATAATTCGTCGAAAGCGGCCGTCAATCTGCTGACCATGAATCTGGCGGTCAAGCTGGCGCCTTATAAAATCCGCGTCAATGCAATTGTGCCGGGATATTTCCGTACGGACATGATGGCTTATATCGACCTGCCGGAATACAAAGCCGCCAAAGATCTGGTGCTTTCTTTTATCCCCGCGGGCCGGGGCGGCGACGTCGACGACATGAAAGGCGTGGCCGTTTTTCTGGCCTCCGAAGCCTCTGCGTTCATAACCGGCGCGCTGCTGTTTGTTGACGGCGGCCAGTTGGCGCGTTGAGGCGGTAAATACACATGGACAATGTGATCGCCAATCTGAAAGATGCAAAAGAGTTCCTCTGGATCAATCCTTTTAACGGCAAGCGCCAAAACGACCTGTTTGGCGAGGCGGATATTGAGGACGCCCGCGCGAGGCTGAACCGTTTTGCGCCGCTGCTGGAAAAGCTCTTTGAAGCGAGCCGGAAGCAAAGAGGCATTCTGGAAAGCCCGCTTACGGCTGCGCCGGCTCTTCAGGGCGAACTGGAAAAAAGATATGAAACGAAGCTGGGCGGAAAACTCTGGCTGAAACTCGACAGCCATCTGCCGGTAAGCGGTTCCATCAAGGCCAGAGGCGGAATTTACGAAGTGCTGCAGCATGCCGAGGACCTGCTTTTGAAAGCCGGACTGCTGAAGCTTGACGACGATTATTCAAAAATCGCTGATGAGTCCTGCCGGAAATATCTGTCCGGTTTTCAGGTTGCCGTCGGTTCGACGGGAAACCTGGGACTGAGCATCGGCATCATGAGCGCCAGGCTGGGATTCAAGGCGAGCGTGCATATGTCCAGCGACGCCCGGGCGTGGAAAAAGGCGATGCTGCGAAGTTACGGTGTAAATGTTTTCGAATACGAAAGCGATTATTCGACGGCAGTGGCAGCGGGAAGAAAGGAAGCGCAAAACGATCCGGCCTGCTATTTCGTCGACGATGAAAATTCCCGAAGTTTGTTTCTCGGTTATTCCGTGGCCGCCAAACGGCTCGCCGGCCAGCTTCAGGCCATGGACATTGCCGTCGACCGGAATCATCCGCTCTTTGTGTATCTACCCTGCGGCGTAGGCGGCGGCCCGGGCGGCGTGACGTTCGGGATCAAAACATTTTTCGGCGATCATGCGCATTGTTTTTTCGCCGAACCGACGCACAGCCCCTGTATGCTGCTGGGGATGTCCACGGGAAAGCACGAAGGTATCAGCGTCTTCGACATCGGGCTCGACAACAAAACGGCGGCCGACGGTCTGGCCGTGGGCAGGCCGTCAAGCCTGGTGGGCAAAGTCATGGAAGGGATGCTGGAAGGCATCTTTACGGTCAGCGATGAAGAAATGTACCGTCTTCTGGCGCTGACAGCCGAACTGGAAGGCGTTCGTCTGGAACCGTCGGCTCTGGCCGGCGTCAAAGGCATTCTTCATACGAGCGGACTTTACGGCGCAGACGCGCTCGAAAATGCCACGCACATTGCCTGGTGCACCGGCGGCGCCATGGTGCCTGATGAGGAGATGCAAAAATACATTTCCACCGGAAGAGATTTTTTAAAAAAGTAAAGTGTGCGTGTTGTCACAAGATGCCGTCCGTCGATTCATCATCTCTTTCTCCGATCCTCCGGAAGAGATTATTTTGAAAAAGTAAAATGTGCGTCTTGTCACAATGTGCCGTCCATCGATTCATCGTCTCTTTCTCCGAATCAACCCTGCAGGATCGGCGGAAGAGTTATGGCCCGCCATTTTGCCGCCATGTTTCTTCCCCCGGCAGCAGGCTGTCACCGGCCTGCATCGTCAATGCCGGCGCAGGAATTGCACTCGCCGGATGGCCGAATTTCGCATTTAAGTTTTACGCACAGACCGCCGAAATTGAATTGAAGGCGCACTGTGAGGAAATTTTCGAGCTTCTGGAAAAACCACTGTTTGATTTCTTCCGGAATCCGTTTAATGCTTTAGTCCGAACCAATTTTCCGGGCATGATGCTGTTCAATTCTGACGAGAACATCGCTTCTTTACTGCTGTTTCCAGCGATGACGATTATTCTGCATTTCAAAAGGAGGTTCAAAAGATGGATGTGATGAAGTTCAAACTCGGAAGAAAATTACTGGCGGGATTCGGCGCTGTTCTGGCGTTGATGACCATTATCACGCTGATCAGTTTGTTTCAGGTCGGCATTCTGGGAAGCAAGGTCTCCACGCTGGCCGACAAGAGAATCATGCAGCTCCAGATCCTGTATGATGTGATCAAACAGTACGATGTAATGACCCGGTCGGCTTCAAATATATCATTAACCTTTGACGAAACCATGCAGGTGAAGTTTGAGGATCAGTATAAAAAAAGTAAGGTTGCCGTTATCGACACGCTGAATCGTCTGGGAAAAACGCTTACGACGGACAAGGGAAGAAAAGCCCTGGGCAACGTTAACGAGGCGGTGGCGGGTGTCTGGCCTCAATACGATAAGGCGGTTCAACTGGCCCGGGCCAATCAGAACGCCGACGCGGCCGATATTTTCATGAAACAGGTGTTGCCCATGGAAGCGAAACTCGTGGGGTCTCTGGATGAACTCGCGTCGGCTGTGCAGGCGGTAAGTCAGGAAGACGCTCAAACGGCCCGGCGAATTTCCGCCGTCGGTGGAACGCTGATTGTCCTTCTGGGCATCGTCGCCGTGGTGGCCGGTTTTGCAATCGCTTTTCTGATGATTAAAAAAATAACCGGTCCCATCAATCGGGCGGCGGAAGGATTGGCCGAGGCCTCCGATCAGGTGTCGTCCGCTGCGGTTCAGATGACCGCATCCAGCCAGCAACTGGCTACGGCCACATCCGAAGAGTCCGCTTCGCTGGAGGAGACGTCCGCTTCGCTGGAGGAGATGACGTCCATGACCAGGCAAAATGCGGACAACGCCGGTCATGCAAAAGTCTTGATGGTTGAAAACAAAAAGATCGTAGAGCGGGCGAATCGTCAGGTTAATATGATGGCCGAGGCCATTTTGGAGGTGACGAAGTCCAGCGAACAGACCAGTAAAATCATCAGAACGATTGATGAGATTGCCTTCCAGACCAACCTTCTGGCTCTCAATGCCGCCGTGGAAGCGGCCCGAGCCGGTGAGGCGGGCGCCGGCTTTGCCGTCGTGGCCGACGAAGTCAGAAACCTGGCTATGCGCTCGGCGCAAGCTGCCAAAGATACGACCGCCCTGATTGAAAACACGATTGAGACGGTGCGCAGAAGCAATGATCTGACAAACGAAACACGGGAATCATTCCAGGAAAATGTTTTGATTGCCGGAAAGATCAGCCATCTGGTGGATGAAATTGCTTCCGCTTCGCAGGAGCAGGCAAGGGGCATCGATCAGATTCGGGCAGCCGTCACGGATATGGACAAGGTGATTCAGGAGTCGGCGGCAACCGCGGAAGAATCGGCTGGCACAGCCGAGCTTTTAAGCACACAGGCTTCGCAGATGAAAGCGCATGTGGCCGAACTGGCTTCCGTTGTGGGAAAGTCGGGTTTCGAAGCCGGGATTCGTTCATCGTCGGCTGTTGATCCGACTCGACTGCTTTCGGCGAGAGCATAAAAGTATGATGATGAGAGACAAGAGGAGGACAAAGTGAAGTTAAAACATATGATCGGAGTCCTGCTTGTGATCATGGGAATGCTGTTTTTAGCGCCCCCGGTGACGGCGGCTGAAACCGAAAGCATTGAACAACAAATTGACCGGCTGGCCCGCGACGTGGAGCCCAAAGTAATCGAATGGCGGCACGATCTTCACCAGAATCCGGAACTTTCCAACCGGGAATTCCGGACCTCAAAGCTTGTTGCCAAACATTTAAAGAAGCTCGGAATGGAAGTGAAGACCGACGTGGCGCGAACCGGCGTCATCGGCATTCTGCGCGGCAAAGCGGACTGCCCCGTGGTGGCGCTGCGGGCGGATATGGACGCTCTGCCCGTAACCGAAGAAACCGGCGTGCCGTATGCGTCCAAAAACAAAGGGGTGATGCATGCCTGCGGTCATGACAGCCACACGGCTGTTCTGATGGGGACGGCCGAAGTCCTCTCAAAGATGAAAGATAAGATTCCGGGAACGGTAAAATTTATTTTCCAGCCGGCGGAGGAAGGCGCTCCCGAAGGGGAAGAAGGCGGCGCTCCGCTGATGATCAAGGAAGGTGCGCTGGAAAATCCCAAAGTGGATGCGATTTTCGGTCTGCATGTTGTGCCGATGCCCGCCGGAACGATTGCCTACAAGTCCGGCACGCTGATGGCCGCGGTTGATTCTTTTAAAATTGTCGTGACCGGAAAGCAGACGCATGGGGGGCAGCCGCAAAGCGGCATCGACCCGGTTGTTGTGGCGTCGCAAATCGTGATGGGGGTGCAGACCATCGTCAGCCGGCAGATCAACCCGGTGACCTCTCCGACCGTCGTTTCCATCGGGCAGATCCACGGCGGCGAGCGCTGGAATATTATTCCTGAAAAAGTCGAGATGACCGGGACGATCCGCACTCTGGATAAAGCCGTCCGGGCGCAGGTCGGGGAAAAATTGAAAAAAACGGCCCAGTCCATTGCTGAGGCCGCCGGCGCAAAAGCGGAAGTGACCGTTACGAATTTAACTCCCGTGTGCTACAACAATCCGGCTCTTCACAACCAGATGCTGCCGACGCTCAAAAAGCTGGTGAGCAGCATGAAAATCTTTGAATCTCCGGCAAGCACCGGCGGCGAAGACTTTTCGTACTATCAGGAAAAAATTCCCGGATATTTCTTTTACATCGGAGCGACGGCCCCCAAAGAAAGACCGTCTCAGCTTCATAACCCGAAATTTAACACAGACGACAAGGGCCTGGTCCTCGGCGTGCGCGCGATGTCCAATCTGGCCATTGATTATTTGACAATCAAGTCAAAAGGAAACTGATGAACCAAGGAAGGCAGGGCTTTTGCTCCCTCCGCCGGGGAGCGGCCCTGCTTTGCGAAAGTTAAATGGATACACGACCCGGCCTGTTCTTTTACTCTTAAAATTGTCTGATTTCCCGTCCACCGATTGATTTCCGTCGATTTATCCAGAGCCGTCGAGAATAGTCCGGCAATATGACTGAAACAAGGGGCTGAAACCCCTTGCTCTTCCATTCCGAGTTCCGGAAATTCTTAAAGAACTTTCTGCCTTGTCATATCGGGCGCGCCAGTAAAACGGTCGTTCGTTTTTTTTCGGTAGCTCTTTTGTCAAAAAAAGCGTAAATTCCCTGCTCAAAGGTCGGGATGTTTCCGGCAATGCCGGGGTAAAGGGAGATTTGTTTTTTATTGAAAAAGGAGTTGACGATGAATTATTTACTGCAGCCGAAGAAGTATCAGTCTTTGATGTCCGACGCAGGCTCGAAGGCCATCATGGACAAAACCATTGCCTTCTTTGAGAAAATGGGAAAAACCCGACTCACGGAAGACTTCAACAAAAAGGTATGGTACAAGGAATTTGTCGATTTTATCGGCAAGGAACAGATCTTCGCCAAACTGCTCACCCCCAGCCAGTACGGCGGCGGTGATCCGGACTGCCGCTGGGACACGGCGCGCAACAGTGAGTATTCCGAACTTCTGGCCTTTTACGGGCTGGGGTACTGGTACTGTTTTCAGGTCACCATTCTGGGACTGGGACCCATCTGGATGAGCCCGAATGAAAAGGCTAAAAAGAAAGCCGCCGAACTGCTGAAGAAAGGCGCGATATTCGCCTTTGGCCTGTCCGAACGCACCCACGGCGCGGACATTTACTCCACGGAAACCACGCTGACGCCGAAAGGGGACGGAACCTGGGTTGCTAAAGGCGAGAAATACTACATCGGCAACGGCAACGAAGCCGAGATGGTTTCGACGCTGGGCAAAATCAAAGACGGAACCGACGACTACACCTTCTTTGTTACCAATTTCCATCACAAAGCCTATGAGCTGAAAAAGAACGTCGTTTCCCATCAGCAGTATGTCTCCAACTTTGCGCTGCACGACTACCCGATTACCGAAGACGACATTCTTTCCCGCGGATCGCATGCCTGGGATTCGTCGCTCAACACCGTCAATATCGGCAAATTCAATATCGGCCCCGGTTCTCTGGGCATCACCGAGCATTGTTTTTATGAAGCGATCACCCATGCCTCCAACCGCATCCTTTACGGTTTGCCGGTAACCGACATGCCGCATGTGCGGAAGAATTTCATGGAAGCCTGGCTGCGAATTATCGGTATGAAACTCTACCAGCGCCGGGCGACCGACTATTTCCGCAATGCCTCCGCCTCCGACCGCCGCTATCTCCTGTATAACCCCACCAGCAAAATGAAGGTGACGCTTCAGTCCGAAGAAGTCGTCAACCTGCTGTGGGATGTCATTGCCGCCAGGGGCTTTGAAAAGGATACCTATTTTTCTCTCGCGGCAGCCGACGTCCGCGGACCTTCGAAGCTGGAAGGGACGGTTCACGTCAACGTCCAGCTCATCCGCAAGTTCATGAAAAACTATTTCTTCGCACCCAAAGAATACGCTCCGGTGGCTCCGGATTTCGGGCTGAAGGATGACCTGTTCCTGTTCAATCAGGGGCCGACCAAGGGCCTGGGCAGCGTTCAGTTCCATGATTACAAGCCGGTCTTTGAAGCCAACAAAAACCTGCCGAATGTCGCTATTTTCATCAAGCAGATCGAATTGTTTAAAGAATTGCTGGAAAAAGCGGGCCCCGATAAGGCTCAGGATATGGACCCGTCCTTCTCGCTGCCCCTTGGCGAAATGTTTTCCGTTGTCGTTTACGGGCAGTTGATTCTGGAGCAGGCCAAATTCGACAAGGTCGATCCGGACATTCTCAATCAGCTTTTCGATTTCATGGTGCGCGACTTTGCGCGGTTTGCGCTGCAGATCTACGACATGCACAACACCAAAGAAGATCAGCGGGCGTACTGCACGAAGATCATGCTGATCAAATCCGAAGGCGACGACGCCCAGTACAACCGAGTCTGGACGAAATATGTCTATCCGCTCAAAGGCGAATACGAGATGAATCCGTAAACAGATCTTCTGACGAAATACTACGGAGATGAGTGATTCCAAGAGGGAAGCAACAGATGGGGCTTCCCTCTTTTTTTTAGTTTCTCCTGTTCTGCCGTTGACGAGAATATTCGCGTTCGTTCCAGGGTTTGACAAACCTGGTAAGGATGCGATACATTGAGCTTGCCAACCGTTCCGTTGCGTATGAAAAGGAAGTGCCGCATCAGATGAATGTGGAATCGAAGAGTGCTTTAGGGGATTGGCAGAAATGATGATCACATCCGCCGCAATTTATCCGCTGAATATTCCTTTCAGACAGCCTTTCAGCCATAGTCTGCACTCCCGGGCATTTTCGGATTCCATCATTGTCAAATTGATAACGGAAAATGGCGTTGCCGGCTACGGCGAATGCATTGCACGGCCTTATGTAACGGGAGAGACCGTTGAATCCAGTATTCGGTATCTTCGGGATGTTCTTATCCCCTCCGTGATGCGAAAGTCTTATGAAGCTGTTACGCCGGACCAACCCTTAAATACGCTGGCGCATTTTGCCGATAGTCTTTCTTCAAACGCATCTTCCGGAGTGATCGCATGGAACGGTTCAAAAGCGGCGGTCGAACTTGCCCTGCTGGATTGCGCACTCAGGGAGCAGGGCGTTTCCTTGAACACACTGCTGCCGGCAAAGTCGCGTGTTGTCAGATATTCGATGGTTCTGAGTTCCGGATCGGTTAAGAACATCAGAAAAATGGCCGTTATTCTGAGACTGTTTAACATTAAGCATGTAAAAATTAAAGTCGGAACACCGGATGATGATGAACGTGTTGCCATTGTCAGAAAAATTTTGGGACCGTCTGCGTCTATCCGCCTGGATGCCAATGGCGCTTTTAATCTCCAAACGGCGCTCGATTTCCTTTCTTCCATTGCAAAGTTTAATATCGATAGCATTGAACAACCTCTCCCGCGCGGTTGCCTGTCCGATCTGGCGAAACTGAAATCGGAGTCGCCCGTTCCCGTCATGGCCGATGAGTCTATCGTCACCGAAGAAGATGCCCGGACATTAATTGAACTGGACGCATGTCACTATTTTAATTTACGGGTGTCGAAATGCGGCGGCATCTACAATACCCTGAAGCTTGCGGATATGGCCGCAAGAGCGGGCATCGGCGTGCAGTTGGGATGTCTGGTGGGAGAAACAGCCGTATTGTCGGCTGCCGGAAGGTGTCTGGCCATGCATCGCGGTGATTGGAAGTTTATTGAAGGCTCCTTCGGCAATTTATTGCTGAAGGAAGATATTTCAGGAAAAAATGTCCGTTTTGGATGGGGAGGCAAAGCAAAAGCACTTAAGGGGAAAGGGCTGGGAGTGGATATCCGTGAAAATCTCGTTCGGAAATATGCGACGCAGGGAATGACCTTATAGGCAGGTTTACCATGGGATTTTTGTTGAAGACATTCGTTGGAATAAAAGGCAAGATGCTCTGGCATTCGTTGAACAAGGCGGCGCAAAATCCTTTCAAAATTCAGCAGGACTATCTGCTGCGCCTGGTTAAAACCAATGCCAATACCGAGTATGGGCGCAAGTTCAGCTTTTCAAAAATAAGAAGCGAAGACGATTATCAAAGGTATGTTCCGGTTTGTGAATATAAGGATATTGAACCGTATATAGAAAAAATCATAGACCGCCGTTCCAATGTGCTGACCGCCGATATGCCGTTTATGTTTAATATTACCAGCGGGACAACGGACAAACCCAAATATATTCCGGTTACAAAAAAAGCGCAAAAAAAAGTCGCCGCTGTGGCCGCTTACTGGCTGTCGAAGGCGCTTGTTGATCATCCGCATCTTCTGGATCATCTCAATTTCAGCATCACCAGTGCGGCGGTCGAAGGCACAACGGCCAAAGGCATCCCTTATGGAAGCGCTTCGGGCATGATTCGCAAATCGACGGAATGGATGTGTCCCGGTTTATTTTCAGTGCCTTCCATCGTTAATGAGATCAAAGATTACGATCTGCGATATTACATCATGGTTCGTCTTGCGCTCGAAAAGGATGTCTCTTTTGTTATCACACCCAATCCGGTAACTCTCATCAGGTCGGCGGAAGTCGCGATAAGATATCAGGACGATATCATCCGGGCTATCCGTGACGGACATTTGATAGGGAAAGAAACATTCAGCCACGAAAAAGAAAACAAAAGGATTATGGATAAACTTGGTTTGTCGCTGAAGCCAAACCCGCAACGCGCGGCGGGCCTGGAGAATATCTTAAAGGAACATGGAAAACTGATTCCCTGCCACTACTGGCCGAATCTTACGCTGATCGGATGCTGGCTGGGGGGGAGCGTCGGCGTTCATGCGGAACGACTTTCCGAGTATTACGGCGAGAAAGCCGTTCGGAGGGATATCGGCTATCTTGCCAGCGAGGGAGAGTTTAATATCCCTTTCCGCGATAATACACCGTCGGGAATCCTCGCGATCAAAAATAATTATTACGAGTTTATTCATGAAAGTGAAATTGAAAATCCGTCTCCCAATGTTTTGAAAAGCCATGAATTGGAGAAAAAAGAAAAGTATAAAATCATCATCACCACGGACAGCGGGTTATACAGATATGATATCGGCGATATTATTCGCGTCGAAGATTTCTACCATCAGACGCCGGTTATTACATTCATCAGGAAAAGCAGCGATATGCTCAACATTGTGGGGGAAAAGCTGCATGTGAATCATTTTCTTGAAATATTCAAGCGAATAAAATCGCAAACGGGACTTGCGACAAGGCAATTCCGGGTTGTTCCGGATCACGCCAATATTCGTTACGAAATCTATCTCGCCCTGGATCAATCGATAACAGTCGACGCATTGAAAAATCAGTTTTTTCATTTGGTGGATCAGTATTTATCGGAAGTGAATGTCGAATATCGAAGCAAGCGGGAGTCGAAACGGCTCAGCGCCCCCTGTTTTCATTTAATGGATTCATCGTGGGAGGAGAGCGTCAGGCGGGCATTCGTATTATCCGGCCGGCGCGACGTTCAATTCAAATGGAAAGCGATGTCGCCGGAGCGCCTGGAGCTGGATGAGCGGCACATCAAACAAACAATTTTGCCGGACGCCGCCGCTTAAATCCGCGCTTACCAGTTGGTATTTGATGTCACCATCATGTGGTTGGAGCATGAGTGATTGAAAAAGGTGCTGCGCACCAGGTCGGGCCTGCCGCTTTCCACATCAATGACCTGGAAAGAATTTCTCGTGTGAACGTAAAGTTTCTCTCCATCCGGTGAAGGCGCAAATGTGCCGATCAGACAGGGGATGTTCCTGTATAAATGTTGGACGGACTTTTCTTCGCGCACTTCTATCTTCCTGATGAATTCCATCGTATTGGCATCGGCGAGAAAAATATAATTCGGCGCGCCCATGGCGGCCAGCAACCTCCGGGCGCCGGATTGAAAGACATGCATATTCGTCAACCGGAACAGGTCCGGCCTGGAAAATACTCCCAGTTCTTTCGGGCCTTCGGGGGTCAACCGGTATTTATAGACGGCTGCGGGGCCGCGAAATTTTACCGTGTAGTTGGCGTTTTTTAATAATTTAAAAAGACTGCTGTGCTCAAACTGAAAATTATGGTTTGAAAAATATATGATGTCCGGTTCAACGGGATCAAACTGCGCATGGGCGGCGACGATGAATTTCTCAATCACCCAATCCCTTTTATTCGTCAGATCAATCACCAGAACTTTGGACGGAATAATGTTTTTCTCTTGATCCAGCAGCATGCCCAATTCACAGACGACCAGATATTGTCGGGTCCGGTTGATCAGGAGGTCGTGCAAATAGTCCGCCAATGGACCCTCCCAGACGACCGCTTTCGAACCGGTGTTTTCATTTTGTTTGATGATTTTGCAGTTTACCTTCCGCGCAGGATTGGAGGCCCTTTGCAGAGAGTCCCTCAGGGAATATGTCATATAATATTTATTCTTTGTTTCTTGATCGTAAAATTGTTTTGATCCGAAGACATGGTCGTCTTCAGGATCATCCGAGATATGATAGGTGACGGTTTTGTGATTGCAGTCGACTTCCAGATATCCGAAGTATCCCCATAAGCTGATGATAAAACACCCGTCGCCGGTTTCCGTGACGGTGTGTGGAATGGTCAGAAGCATCATTTGTTCAAGAAGATTAAAATTATAATGATAGCTTTTGAACAGACCTTTCAGGAGTGAAAAATGTTTGTCATTTGATTTTAGAAATTTTCTTAATCCGGGGAGAATAATATTGATCTGGTTGATTGTAACTTTAAGTCCTTTGGACGTTTTTAAATTCATAAAATAGTAGGCATGGTTGGCGTACACCATCCAGTGGCTGCCGGAAATGGTGGGGACAATCACCCCGGACCTCTGCCCTGTCTGCGAGGGCAATGAAAACTCACTGAAGTCAGCTCTGATTTTTACGCTTCTCATTTGCGCCTCCTCTGGCTGCGAAGTGTCATTCGATGACTTTTGCCGCGGTTCCTTCAATTTCTACAAGCCATCCGGGTCTGCAAACGGGGGCATCCGCGTATATGGCCGGAAGATTTTCACAGTATTGGTCGATGACCGACTTCACGATTTCATAATCGGACGGATCTCTCAAATAAACCATAAAATTTGACAGATCGTTTTTGGAAAAACCTCCCTCGATCAGAACCGCGGAGATATTTTCAAGGGCCCGCCGGGTCTGCTTCTCTACATCTCCGGGATAAAGGATATCCCCGTGCTTGTCGATGCTGGCCGTTCCGGAGATAAACAAATGATCGATTCTGCCCATTCTTACCGCGGTTGCTCTTTCGAAAGTGACGCCGTAATTATCCGTCGGGCACATGTACTCGGGAACCTGAATGTACCTTACATTTTTGCCGTCAATGCCTTTCAAAGACCATACGTCCATAAACACCCGGGCAAACTGTTTTGAACTCTTCCCCTGAATGCCGGTGCTGGCGATATAATGGGTATCTTTCGTAAGATTGATGGCATTGAATATTTCTTTTCTGGCTTTAACTATTTCGGGATAGTCTGCATCCACGTTGGGAGCATAGATCCATGTTCTCAAAACGCTGTCTTTGATGGTTGTGTCAAAACCGGCAAGAATATTTTCCAGGAGCTTAAAGATGATCCTGGTTTGCTCTTCGGCATTTCTATCCTGATCCGCCTCCGGGTCTAAAAGGTTTTCAATAAAAATGTGTTTTATGCCCGGCGTGGTATCCACCGTAAAAACGTTGTTGGTTCTGTTTTTGCTGTCGGGAAGAATATTGTTCAGACACATTCCCAGAAGCAAAGCTTTGACCCGCGACACCGGCGGCTGTTCAATCAATGAAAGAAAAAAGTCCGTGGATTGCCTTTTCTTGTGATCGAGAAAAACGTCATAATGATTGATAAGATCGCTCGAAAAAAAGCGCTTTACAACAACGGTATCCCTCGCGAGATTCAAAGTTTTAAACAGTTCCGCTTCGGCGCTCTCTATGGTGTGCATCTGATGCGCGATCTGTTCGATCTTTTCCGGACGGATGGTATAGAAAAATTGTATCCATTTCCCTTTGCCGTCTTTCAAAAAACTGTATTTGATTTCAGTGTCACATGCTTTCAAACAACCCAGTTCCATCATGATTCCTCCGCCGGTTGCATGGCTCTACCATAATCCGGGGATCACCTTCTTCACGGATTTACAGTAAGTCAGATAGTCGTCTCCTAATGACTGAAACATCATCTTTTCTTCATAGTGAATGCGTCTGAGCCAGGCGGCGGGCAATAGAACGGCCGCCGCCGCTAATGATATCCATGCGTGTAGAAAAACGGGAAAGCCCAGGTAGATAAAAAAAGCCCCCGCATAACTTGGATGGCGAATGAATTTATAAGGTCCGGCGCAGATCACTTTATGATCGGTTTGAACGGAAAGATGCATGGTAAAGAATCTGCCCATGGTATATACTGCCCATGTTCGCAGTGCCAGGCCTGCCATGATTGCAATGAACGCCATGCTCGTTACGGTATTCCACTGCATGCTGTTCGGAAAATTCAGGTAGGTTGCTTCGCATACGGAAAGCAGTTGCGTCAGGCAAACCGACCAGATAATTTGGATTTCAGTCCCATGATCCCAGTGATTGTTTCTATCGATGACAACCTTAAAATTCGGTTGAAGAATAAAAGCGGTAAAGGTTAAAATAAACACAAGCCAGATTTGTGGAAATGAAAGCACTTTGATATTGCCGAGTACCGGTAGTATTGAAATGGCGGAAGAAGCAATGAAACTTCGAACGAATAATGTGATCATTTTCTCGGTTCGCAATCCTTTTGCTGTTCATTATAATTATGATCGATATAGTATCGGTTATATCGGTATAAATCTTAAACAGATATAAAGATTAATGACCTATGGAGACATCATTCCTGTGAAAACGATTCAAGCAAACCATGAAATAACCCGCAGGCAGTTCCTGCAGGCGTCGGCTGCGGCCGGGCTGATGCTTTCATCTCCGGGACTGGCAGGCGGCGCTTCGCTGCCGTCTTATACGCAGATCAGGACCGACGAAGGGAAGGCGCTTATTCTGACCAACTGCAACATTGTTGATGTTGTTTCCGGTGAACATCTCAGATCGAAGATCATTGTTGTCCGCCGCGGTTTTATTGAGTCCGTTAGCGACAGGATGCCGGCGCCGCAGGAAGGCCAGGTGGTTTACGATCTCAAAAACCGGTACGTGATCCCCGGCCTGATTGACGCCCACTGCCACACGACGTTAACCAGCGAAGCCGGTCTTGATCTTTTTGGACTTTTCGCAAGCTACGCCCAGCATAAAAGAAATTTTATCCAGCAATTGATGCATGGCGTCACCACCGTCCGGGATATGGGGGCCATGCCCAAATTGCTGGCCATGACGCTTGAAATGATCGCAAACGATGAAGTCATCGGACCGCGGGTTGTGTTTTGCAATGCCTTTACCAATATCGACGGCGGACATCCCGATATTGCTCCGGACGACGTGTCGATTTTTTCCGGATTGACGATGATGCTGACCGGCAATCCTTATATGTATTTCAAAGATATGGCGGAACTGAAGGAAAAGTTGCCGCTGAACACTGCCGGCGGCGCGTCTTTTATCAAGCTGACGATGGATCGGCAATCTTTGATGTGCGGGCGGGGCGCCATTCCCGTTTACTCCGACGAACATCTCCGGGTGATTATGGATTATGCCCAAAGCCGCAATCTGACGACGGCGGGGCATGTCCATACGAAATTCGGCTTTGACCGGTCGTTGCAGTTCGGACTTGGTTCCATAGAGCATATGATCAGCGATGCCAGGTTAACCGATCAGGAAATTCAGAAAATGGCGGATAAGAAAATTGCGATCGTGCCCACGATGATCGTCGCTCAGATGATGGCGGCACCGGAGGCCTATCCGGAGCTTCCGGCTGCATACCGCACGGAATTTATTGCCCGTGAAATTCAGATGCGGCGGCAGTATCTTGAATCCTGCACAGCCCTGGATGTGGAGCCTGGTATCCATCGGGCCAACATGGCCTCGCTTCAATATTTTCAAAAGTTCGGCTGCGAGAACCTCTACCGGAAGGGCATCTTTCTGCCCCGTCCCGATCTTTATTTCAATATCCTGCTTGGCGGGCCGGACAATCTTTCAAGAATGAAACAGGCGGGGGTGTTGATCGGTTGCGGTACGGACTCGGGTGTGCCGTTCATGTATCACGGGTCGCTGTGGCGGGAAATGGAGCTGCTGGGGCGCATCGGTTTCACCAACAAGGAAATCCTGCAGTGCGCGACCATCCAAAACGCCCGCATTCTGCGGATGGCCGATAAAATCGGCACGATCGAAAAAGGCAAGTTTGCCGACATGGCCGTGCTGAACGACAATCCCCTGGATCGCATAGAAGCCTGCCGGATGCCCGAACTGGTCATCAAGGAAGGCCGGATATACGCGCCCGCGGGAAAAGCCTGACGGTTACGGGGCAGGATAAAGTTTTGTTGATCTCCGGATTAAGAACGATCAGAAGAGACGATTTTCTTCATGAAGTTAAGCGTCCGATAATTTTCTGGGGTATGCTCTGTTTCTATCAGTATTCATTAATGTCGACTTTCTTTGCAGTGGACGATTTACCATAAATTACCTGCCGGGCTTTTGGGCTTAATTATCACAAAATACCCTTTGGTAAATTTCAATAACGCTGATTTTATAGTGTATTTTTGCTTTTAATATTGTTTGAATTGGAGTAGTGATATCCAAAATATCAGAAAACACTTGGCCGGTATATTAATTGCCGAAAAGAATTCATGAATAGATGGATTTATTATGATATGAGAAACTCATGCAAACACAAACAAACTTGTCATTATTTGAAGATATTGTAGCGGTTAGGTCTAATTTAGAAGTGTCGCGCTCGGGCACTTTTCTCGACAACATGGCACTTCCTATTCATCGATGGTTTCGCTATTCAGCTGGCTTTGCGGCCCAATGGGTTGAACAAATTTTGGCGGAATGGGGTATAAATAAAGATCATCTTGTCCTTGATCCGTTCGCTGGTTCCGGCACTGTATCTGTTGTTTGTGACAAATTGGGTATCCCAAGCCTAAGTGTTGAAGCACATCCTATAGTTTCAAGGATATTAAAGGCAAAACTACTTTGGACTACCCCGCCCGAACGTGTCGCTGAATATGCGGCCGCTGTTTTAGCAAATGCACAAAAGGAAAAGTCCCATAATGTAACGCATCCACTTCTGATTGAACGGAGCTATGAACCTGATACCCTTGCAGCTCTTGATGCTTTGAAATATGCATGGGTACAAATGAAGGATAAGTCTCCAGAATCAGAATTGGTCTGGTTGGCATTGACTGCAATTCTTCGATCAACTTCAACTGCTGGAACTGCTCAATGGCAATACATACTACCTAATAAGACGAAAAAACGCGTGATTGAACCTTTCTTTGCTTTTCAGCAACAGATTGGCATTATTAAGGCTGATTTACGGTGGATGCAAGAACAAGCTAAACGATCATGTGCTGATGTCATAGCGGGGGATGCCAGAACGTTTGCTGAAATCACTGCTTGTGATGTAGATGCAGTAATCACTTCACCACCTTATGCCAATAATTACGACTATGCAGACGCGTTGCGTTTTGAGATGACGTTTTGGGGTGATGTGAACGGATGGGGTGACATCCATGACGCCGTGCGGCGTCATCTTATTGTTTCATCGTCTCAACATTCATCACGTGAGCGTCTTGTTCTCGAAGACCTTCTTGCATCAGATTCTGTTGCTGCGATTCGCCCCGAACTGGGACTAGTTGTCCATGAATTGGCAGATGTACGCGAGAGCCACGGTGGTAAAAAACATTATCACACCATGGTTGCCGCTTATTGCCGAGACATAAGCCTTGTTCTTCAACAATTACGAAAAGTTTGTAAACCGGGCACTAGGATGTGCTGGGTTATTGGTGATTCTGCCCCTTACGGTGTTTATTGTCCGATAGAGAGATGGATTGCTGAACTAGCAATGGCGGCAGGTTTCAAAGATTATAGGTTCGAAAAGCTACGCGATAGAAATATTAAATGGAAAAACAGAAAGCACCGCGTCCCACTCAAGGAAGGGTTGCTTTGGATTGAGGGGTAAAATATGGCAGAGTCACCGGCTCATAGGTTTGGACAGATTATTGGCGAGCTGCTTGAAACAGTTGTGCGCCCACAACTTGAGACCTTTTGTAATAATCAAGGTCTTTACCTTGATCATCAGAAAAAGAATAGACCAGCAAGAAAAGGTAAGAAAGTTACGTGGGAGGATCAATATGGAAATGTCCACGACCTTGATTTCGTGATTGAACGTAATGGTACTGACGAGAGAATCGGTAGTCCGTTGGCATTTATTGAAACTGCATGGCGTCGATATACAAAGCATTCAAGAAATAAAGCCCAAGAAATTCAAGGGGCTATTCTTCCTCTTGCAGAGAAATACAAATGGAATAATCCCTTCCTTGGAACTGTTCTTGCCGGTGTTTTTACAGAAGGTTCCTTAGAACAACTGCGCTCTTTGGGCTTTAACGTACTCTATTTTCCATATGAAACACTTGTTGCAGCCTTTGAATCAGAAAAAATTGACATTGCATTTGATGAACAGACGCCTGATCACTTATTTCGAGTGACAACAGATAGAATTGAGCAAACTTCAAAAGCTGTCATGACAAGAATTTGTAATCATCTTGTCAGAAGTAACCAAGAAGCAATAGACACTTTCTTTGAGGCTTTAAACAAAAGACTCGGTCGGTATGTCACGCGCGTTGTTGTTATTCCTTTATATGGCCGTGTTAATGAATTTGCTTCGATTGAGGATGCCGTGCGTTTTCTAGAAGGTCATTCAGTATATGAAGGTTCTGGTGACTTTCGTAAATATGAGATTCGGGTCGAATTCTCCAATGCAGACAGAGTTGAAGCATTTATAGAGGCAAAGAATAAAGTAAAAGAGTTTCTTGCTTTTGTCGCACGTCAATAAAAAAACGGCCAACAAGTCACTACAGCAGATGTCACGGTTTGCAATGCCGCTTCGCGTCAAAGCAAACCGCGCCACATCTGAGCTCTGATGTTCAGCCTGTAGAATAAGTCGGAACGCGGCATTCAGCGGTTGAAGTGTAAAATTTCGACCGCCGAGAATGCCGCACAAGCAACGATCGGGTGATGAGGCTGGGTAAAAAGACCCCTGAAAATGACGAAATTATTTTATTGTGGAGTTTTTCTACAGACTCGTTATGTTAAGAGATGACCTTGATAAAAGGAGGAGTTATGATTAGGTTCAAGTTATTTTTCATCCTATATTTAGTCTTCGTTATCACGGGTTGCGGTTATAATATGGCTCTCACTAAAGGGCAAACCGACGTTGATGTTACAAAAAAATCAATTGCCTTGCTTTCCGTCAAAATTTCAAATCAATTCAAGCCAAACTATCAGTTAGAGGTTATGGGTTCACTCATATGTCCACAATCTGAAAGATGCGGACACGGGGCTGTGAAATACTTTTATAAAACCAATAGTGCTTATCGAATAAAAAGTGCAGAGAACAGCTTCAATGAATACCTTTTGAGCTATGAATTAGAGAATGGTTCATACAATTTTCATAGCATCGGGGCGGCATACGATCATAATGGAATAAGCGGGGGTGGTTCTGTCCCGTTGAATTATAAATTTGAGATTAAATCGAATTCGATAACCTACCTGGGGCATCTTGATATCGTGATGCGCGAAATGAAAAATAATAGTGAAATAAGAGCTGGCCGCGTTGGGCCACCGTGGCAACAAAACCCGGTCGTCGGTGCTTACACGGGAACATACGATGTAGCCGTCGAAGATAGATTTGAGGAAGACATGAAATTGTTCATTTCCGAATACCCGGCATTGAAAAAGGCTAAGGTTGATAAAGCTATTCTTCCACAATGGATAAGGCCCGAAAACATAAAGGCGCAGTGATTATTTAAAAGTTACATAACGCTCCACCCGATCGCGGCGCCTGGAGCCGCTCCGGGTGATTTCGTCATTGTACCTAAAAAATAATAATCATCAAAGAGGGGTTTATGCCAACTTACAGTCTTGATTTACAATTTCTAGATCCGAAAAAAGAAGGATTTCCAGGTGCGCCGGTTGTTCAAGTATATGTTAAAACACACTCTCGTGACGCCAAGGGGACAATTTATATAAGCCGATATTCCCGGGAATCGTTGACGATCAGGGAGATGCCGCTGTCAAAGACATGGAGATAGA
The DNA here is from genome assembly GCA_963682105.1 of Smithellaceae bacterium. Taxonomy (GTDB): domain Bacteria; phylum Desulfobacterota; class Syntrophia; order Syntrophales; family Smithellaceae; genus UBA8904. Next base: position 1,248,231 of record OY821638.1, on the reverse strand, counting down.
CCGGAATGACGAAAAACAGAGCGAAAGCGAGAAATAATTCTGTTTTAGGCAATCATGTCTTCGTCTAAGCCGGATTGGGCTTTTTATGGACGGTGTTTTAGAAAATATTAACGGGAGGCGGGGATAAGCACAAACGTCTGCATCTTCGGGAAAGCGGGATGAAAGCGGCTTTCCCGTACGCTTTGTCAATCTGAGCGCATCCGTGCGGCCGGCATCGCTCAGTGCTTAAGACGGTTGATGAGTTCTGCCATAAAAACTTCTCGATCCTTGAGATCCCTGCGGAATTCCTTGCGATCCGTGTTGGCGATTTCATGTTTAAGATCGGGTAGATATCTTTCCAGAATCGTCAGCAGTTCGCCTTCTTCCTGGTTGGTGAGATGAAGTCTGTCCATAATAAATGCTCCTTTCACGTTTTAATGTTGGATAGTTCGTTTACATTAAACATTGAAACGGTTGACCCTTAAGCGTTTTCTTTTACGGACAATACCTTATCATTAATGATATTTTCATCCTTTCCGGGCCGATTGTCAAGACGGACATATCATGTGCTGCAAAATAGGACTTTTCTATTTGCTGCTAATATAAGATATCGTTAGTAAGATAAAAGATATTTAATATTGAGTGGTTATGATTTTGTTGAAAATAACTGAACCCCCTGTGCGGTCGAATTGATCTTGACAATAGAACGTTCGTTCTATATGATAAAAACATGGAAAAGACGAGGAACATAGAGGCGGCGATGCTGCCTCTGCCGTATTTTGACGCCGGGGCGGGGTATCTGCCCTCTGACGTAAAAGTTGTTGAATTTTTGAGCGGATGGGGAGGAAAGCCGCCTGATCCGATGGCGGAAACGCCGGCGCAGAACCTGGTTGCGCGTGCTTTTGACGTTGCACCGAAAGACCCGTTTCCCGTTCCAGCCCTTGTCCGGGTAGTGGGATTGGCGATTAACGGGGAGGTGTGCGCCGGATTTCCATCGCCGGCCGAGGAAGAATTACGTGACAATATTTCTTTTGATGAGTACCTGGTCGCGCATCCGGAAACCTCATTTTTACTTTCGGTGACGGGCGATTCCATGACCGGCGCGGGGATTATGGAAAAGGATCTGGTCATTGTGGAAAGAGGCCGCCAGCCGAAAAACGGCGACATCATTCTGGCGGAAGTGGACGGCAACTGGACCATGAAATATTTCCGCAAGAAAGGAACGAAGATCACGCTGGAGGCGGCCAATCCCAAATATTCGCCGATCATTCCGCAGACGGAACTGCGCATAGCGGGGGTGGTGACGGGGCTGGTGAGGAAATACCACCGATAAGGTTCAAGGTACAAGGTGCAAGGTTCAAGGATAAAAGACATGGGATGCCGGATCTAAGGAGAAAACATCGATGCGGTTTGAAGACCTTGATGTGTGGAAGCGGGCAATGAAGCTCAGTGCCGGTATTTATAAGGAATTGAGGAATTTGAAGGATTACGGTTTTAAAGACCAAATAACGCGTTCCGGACTATCTATCCCCAGTAATATAGCTGAAGGATTTGAAAGAATATCAAACAGGGAATCCGTTAATTTTTTGTCCTATGCCAAAGGTTCATGCGGCGAGTTACGAACACAGATATACGTAGGTGTAAACATAGAATATATTAATAAAGATAAAGGAAAAGAGTGGCTGCAAGAAGTCAATGAAATATCAGCAATGCTTAACGGCTTAATCAAGACGCGGCGCAAGTTTACATGAAACCTTGTACCTTGCGCCTTGAACCTTGAACCTGTCTTTTGTTATGACCGATCTAATTTTCAGTCTTTCTTCCTGGCCCCGCGCCATCGTTCACATCGACGGCGATGCGTTTTTTACGTCGTGCGAAGAGGCGATTCATCCGGAGCTGCGGGGCAAGCCCCTTATTACCGGCGGCGAGCGCGGGATTGTGGCGTGCGCCAGCTACGCGGCGAAAAAGCTGGGCGTCAAGCGCGGCGTGCCTTTGCATGAGGCGCGCAAAATGTGTCCGGGGCTCATCGTGTTGCCGTCGGATTACGAAACCTACAGCCTGTTTTCCCGGCGGCTGTTTGCCGTGATGCGGCGCTTCACGCCCGATGTGGAGGAATATTCCATCGACGAGGCGTTTGCCGATATCACCGGCATGCGCCGGGCGCTGAAGGCTTCTTATGAAGATATCGCGCTTAAGATGAAAACGGACATCGAACGGGAACTGGCCATTACCGTATCGGTGGGATTGAGCATTACCAAGGTTCTGGCCAAGGCGGCCTCCAAACATCAGAAACCTTCGGGCATGACGGTGATCCGCGGGCGGGAGATTACGCAGTATTTGGGCGATTTGCCGGTGGAGAAAGTCTGGGGCATCGGGCCGGCCACCACCAATTATCTGGCCAAGATGGGCATCCGCACGGCGCTTTCGTTTGCGCAGATGTCCGAAGACACCGTGCGGCGCAAGTTCACCAAGCCGGGGGTGGAGACCTGGCGGGAGCTGCGCGGCGAATCGGTTTATCCGGTGACCTCCGAAGAAAAAAGCACGTATGCCTCGATCAGCAAGACCAAAACGTTTGCGCCGCCGACATCCGATGCCAATTATCTTTTCGCACAGCTCATGCGCAATATGGAATCGGCCTGCATCAAGGCGAGGCGCTACAACCTGTCGCCGAAAAAAATTGTCGTGTTTCTCAAAAAGCAGAATTTCGATTCGGCCGGAAGCGAGGCCGCGCTTTCGCGCCCCTGCGCCTGCCCGCTGGAATTTGCCGACGTGGTGCGCAGTTTGTTCGATGCCTGCTACCGGCCGCGCGAGCAGTACCGGGCGACCGGCGTGATCCTGCTCGATCTGGCGGCCGATGCCAGCATTCAGTACACGCTTTTTGACGATCCCGTGCAGGCGGAAAAAATCAAGGACGTTTACACCGTGGCCGACGAGCTGGCCGAAAAATTCGGCAAGCACACGGTGCATCTGGGTTCAACGCATCTGATTGAAAAAATCGGCAAGGGCCGCCGGGGCGCGCCCACTGTGCGGCAGCAAACACAGCTCAAAGGCGAAACCGCCCGCCGCCATCTGGGGCTGCCGCTGCTCCATTTGAAAATGAAAGGGGAACAATGACCTGCAAAAGACAGGAGCAAGGATCAAGGTGCAAGGATCAAGGTGCAAGGATCAAGGTTCAAGGTCCAAGGTGCAAGGATAAAAAATAAGTGGAATCGGGCAATGAAGCTCAGTGCCCGTATTTATAAGGAATTGAGGAATTTAAAAGATTAAAGAAAAGTGTGGATGCAAGAAGTCTATGAAATATCAGCAATGCTTAACGGCTTAATCAAAACGTAGTACAAGTTTATATGAAACCTTGTACCTTGAACCTTGAACCTTGATCCTTGCACCTTGAACCTTGATCCTTGCACCTTGAACCTTGATCCTTGCACCTTGATCCTTTATTATTTTTTCTCGATTTCTTCCTTAACCGCCCGGCCCAGGTTTTCCAGCGTGTAGGGCTTTTTGAGGTAGCGTCCCGCGCCCAGTTCCTGCGCCTTTTTAACGCGGTCCGTTTCAGAATAGCCGCTGGTGATGATGGCTTTCTGTCCGGGGTTTTGTTCCCGAATCCGTTTGTAGGTCTCCAGACCGTCGATCCCCGGGTCCATAATCATATCCAGGATGACAAGGTCCGCCCGGTTTTCCTTTAAATACTGAACAGCTTCTTCGCCGGAGGCGGCTGTTGCAACGTCGTATCCCAGATATTTCAGGATGGCGGAAGCAATTTCGCGTTGCTGTCCGACGTCGTCGACGACAAGAATCTTTTCACCCCTGCTTTTGAGGTTTTCTTCAAGATCCGTGATTGGTTTTTGGGGATCAACTTTTCTGGTCGCGGGGAGGTATAGCGTGAAAGTGGTTCCGGTTCCCTCCGTGCTTTGAACATCAATGTAGCCCTGATGATCTTTCACGGTTCCCCAGACGACGGCCAGCCCCAGGCCGGTGCCGCTGCGCCCCAGTTTCTTTTTGGTGAAGAACGGCTCAAATATCCGGGCCTGATCTTCCGGAGAAATTCCCGTTCCCGTATCCGAAACGGACAGGACCGCATAGTCGCCTTCCTGCACCTGATCGTATCCTTTAATGGCATAATCCACATAGCGGTTGCGGGTATTGATGATGATGGAACCTCCTTGCGGCATGGCTTCCGCTGCATTGGACACCAGGTTCATGATGGTCTTTGATAAATGGACGGGAGAGCCTATGATGTTCATTAAGGCATCATCCAGCTCGGTCTGAACGGAAACCCTGCGATGGAATGATTTCATCTTCAGGAATTCCGGGCTTTTCAGGTATCCGATGACCAGTTCATTGAGTTGGACAATTTCCGATGCCGAGACCCCGCGGCGTGCAAGCGTCAGCAGATCCTGGACAACCGCACTGGCTTTCAATCCGGACTCTTTAATGGTTTCGAGCGGCCGGCGCAAGGCGCTGTCTTTAGGGAGATCCATCAGAATGAGGTCCGGATAGCTTACAATGCCGGATAAAATATTATTGAGATCGTGGGCGACGCCGCCTGCCAGCGAGCCCAGTGCTTCCATTTTCTGTGCGCGAGAAATCTGTTTTTCCAGTTCCTGCTGTTTGGATTGAGCCGCTTTCCGGTCGGAGATATCGCGGGCGATTCCTTCATATCCGGCCGGGTTTCCCAGGTCATCGAAAATGGTCCGGATCGTAACGGACATCGGCAATTGAGTACCGTCCCGGCGTCTGGCCATCATCTCGAAGTCTCTGACGACCCCGAATATTCGAAGTTCGATAAAAATATCCTGAAGATACTGCGGGTTGGTCCAGACGATATCCGTTTTTTCCCCGATCAGCTCGTCGATGCTGCCATATCCCAGCAGCGGGGCGGCGGAGGGACTCAACATGACGAATTCATTGTCGGTATTGGAGCGGAAAAACACATCCACCATATTCGTGACAATGCTGCGATAGGCGCGTTCACTTTCCGCCAGGCGTGCTTCGGAATCGGCGATCTGGCGGCGGACTCTTTCCGAGCGCCTGAACAAAACGAAAAAGAAAGTTATCAGCGCAATCATTAAAGCAGTTGCCATGACTGCCGGAGCGCAGTGAATCACGATATCTTTCGTCCAATCGCTCGCATTGATGTCCATCCCCAGAACGGCGGACTTTCTTCCCGGTCTGGCATCCGGGATGGGGATCAAAGCGCTGACCCAGTTTCCCCAGCGGTCGGGAATCGGTCCTTCGACATGGGGCCGGCCGGTGTGAAACACCTGCGTAAACTCGGTGCTCACTTCTTTATAGATCTGTCCCGGCGGGGATGACTCCGTTGATCCGGCAGGTTCGGAATCCAGAAAGAAGAAGACGCTTCCGTCGTCATGAATGCCGGTTATGTATATGAAGCGGCACATCGGATTTGCGGCGCAAAATGTTTTTAACTGATTTTTCAGTACTTGATACTGCGGTGAATTTTCATCTGAAGGCAGGCCCTGAAGATTTTTCATAAGATTCAGATCAATGCCGGCCGCAACCATTTTGGCCTGAATCAGCGCCTCCGAACGCATGTCCGCATCTTTACTTTTGCCAAGCCAGTAGGTCATCAGGAATCCCAGGGTCAGTGTGATAATCATGAAAGCAATGTAGATGCGGATGGATGTCAATATCTCGAAGGGGCGGATGATGGATAACTTTCGGCCGGTTGAAGGTTCTTTTCGGTCTTTGGAAAAATGATTCATAAGGCAACTCCGCCTGATCTATATCGGTTAAAACGGCGGGATTCTTAAAGACATGATATCGAAGAGCCTCGTAAATTTTACGGGGAGATGATCACGGCAGTCGTGGTGCAACTTTTCAGAGCAAGGGGTTGAAACCCCTTGTCCTATGCTGAATTCGGCCAATATATTTACAAAGAAGCGTTAGATGCGCTACACCGGTTTTTTCAGAGTATCGAGAATGTAGCTTTCCGTCATGCGGACAATTTCGTCGTAGCTGTATTTGTCACGCAGATTCCAGCCGCGCAGGGAGTTTAAAGACATTTCAAAAACAAGCATGTTGGCCGAGAAAAAAGGGTCTTCGACGCGGAAGATGCCCCGTTCAACTCCCCGGCGGATCATATTCTCGAAGGCATTGACAAGCTGTTTTTCATTGTCCTTGGCAACGGCCAGAAATTCTTTAGGCAGGAATCGTGATTCCATGTGCATCAACTTGATTTCGTCCTGATATTGTTCTCCGAATTCCATCATGGCGCGCACAGCCCTTCGAATCTGTTGTTCGGGATCATCTATTTCCATCACGCCGTTTTTTTCCAGCGTTTTGACCCAGGTCTTGTGATACAAATCGAAGACCAGGCAAAGGATGTCTTCTTTTCTCTTGATGTAGGAGTATAGATTTCCCAGCGTGATTTTTGTAACGCGGGAGATGTCTCTCATGCTGGTGTTGGAGAAACCTTTTTTGATGAAAAGCTTGGTGGCTTTTGACGCAATCAGCAAATGTTTTTTGCGGACGAGTTTCTGATTTTTTATCCGTGTTTCGACCGCGTTTTCAGTGGTTTGAAACTTTACCATATTGATATCTTTCCGTGATTTTAAAATCGGCTGCTTTTTATACAATATTTTCAGGCCCATCACAATACGATTGTAGATAATTCTACAAGTATTCAAAAAGACCGGTGAAATCATAAATGATCAGGATAATTATAAATATTTCTTGATTTTCCGCTTTATTCTGATAAGGAAAATAACGAACGTTCGATATATGACGGAGCGTTCATCAACGTGCATATAATAGTTTCTCGGCATCATTGAAACGCTTTACACCATCATTCCCGACGAAGGAAAAGCCCGTATGAAGCACTTGAAAAGCGTTCGCGTCCGGCTTGTTGCCGGTATCCCTTTCGTTAATGGCTTCTTTCAGTCATTTATGCTCCCTGAGCTTTATAAAAAATGCGTACCTGTCCCTCGTGGCTTGAGGGGTAAAAAAAATATCTTTGTTTAAGGAGGAGAATATGTCGTTAAATCAGTTAATCGATTCGCGTGATGTCCGTTTTACCCTGTTTGAAATGCTGGAAGTGGAGAAGCTTAACCGTTTTGATCATTTCAAAGATTTTGACCGGAGCGTCTATGAAGATACGCTCGATCTGGCGGAGAAGATTGCCATCCAGCAGTTTTATCCGACCAATGCCGAAGGGGACAAGACGGGTCTGAAGTTCGATGCCAAAACGGGCGAGGTCAAGGTTCCCGAATCGTTCAAAAAGGGATTCAATGCCTATATCGAGTCGGGTTTCCATTCCCTGGCCCTGTCCCAGGAAATGGGCGGAATGGGTCTCCCTCAGAGTATTTCCATGGCCTGCGCCGAGTTTTTCAATGCCGGCAACACGGCCCTGACGATGTATTGCGGCTCGATCACCGGGGCGCTCGCCATCATCGCTCCCTTCGCCAATAAGGAATTGTATGAAATGGTCGTTCCCAAGCTGCTGGAAGGAAAATGGGGCGGCACCATGTGTCTGACGGAGCCGGGCGCCGGATCGGATGTCGGGGCTCTCAAGAGCAAGGCAGTCAAACAGGCCGATGGTACCTATCTGATCACCGGCTCAAAGATTTTCATCTCCAACGGCGAACACGACATGAACGAGAACATCATTCACCCGGTTCTTGCGCGCATCGAAGGCGATCCGGAAGGGACCAAGGGGATCTCGATCTTCGTCGTTCCCAAATTCCTCATCAACAAGGACGGTTCCCTCGGCGCACGTAACGACATGATCTGTTCGGGCATCGAGCACAAAATGGGCCTTAAAGGAAACGCCACCTCATCGCTGAATTTCGGTGATAACGGCAAGTGCATAGGCTACCTGCTGGGTAAAGAACGCCAGGGGATGCAGATCATGTTCCATCTCATGAACGCAGCCCGCATCCACACAGGCGTCCAGGCCCTGGGTTGCTCCAGTGCCGCTTACCTGCACGCTGTGACTTACGCCCGCAACCGGGTTCAGAGCGCCCTGATCACGAATCCCAAAGGCGGCCCCGTGGCCATCATCAATCATCCGGACGTGAAGCGGATGCTCCTTTACATGAAGAGCAACGTCGAGGGTATGAGCATGCTGTGCCTCTTCCTTGCCTATCACGAGGATATCATGCATGCTTCGAAGGATCCCGAAGAAGTGAAAAGAGCGACGGGCATCGTCGAAATCCTGACTCCGATCGTGAAGGCCGGCATCTCCGACGCCTCCTGGCTGGTCACCGCCGAGGCGATGCAGGTTTACGGCGGTTACGGCTTCTGCCAGGAATACCCGGTCGAACAGTACGCCCGCGACACCAAAGTATTTTCAATCTATGAAGGCACTAACGCCATCCAGTCGCTCGACCTGGTCATGCGCAAGATTCTCATGAATCCCGAGATGTACAACTACTCTCAGCTCAGGGAATGGATGAATGGTACGATTGCGAAGGCCAAAGGCGTCGTCGACGATAAGTATGTCAATCCGGTCGTCGACGGTCTGGCTAAATTCGAAGAGATGATCGAGATGATGAAGAAACAGTTGGGCGAAATGAAGATTCTCCTCCTGCTCAATAACGCCACCCCCTTCCAGCAGGCCATGTATCCGCTGATTCTGGCCTGGCTGCATCTGTGGAGCCTCACCATCACCACGCCCAAAGCCAAAGCACTCTTGGGCGATGCCAAGGGAGCGGATCGCGCTAAGATTCTCGCGGAAAACCCGGAAGCCGCCTACTACAGCGGCCGCGTGCTGTCGTCGCAGTTCTACATCGGCGCGGAATTCCCGAAATTCTACGGTCGCCTCGCTTGCATCATGAACAATGAAGGCGCAGCGCTTAAGGTAGAGTCAGACAACTTCACGGGAGCATTGAAAGAATAGGTTCAAGGATCAAGGATCAAGGCGCAAGGTGAACGTATGACAGTTTAAGATTCATTGCTCAGAGTCGGTGATTGCTCCCGCATAAGGAGCAATCGCCGACTCAATTGTTGACAGGGGGGACAATGAGGAGCAAGCGGGATTATATTGACGGCCTGTCCGGAATGAAGCGCAATATTTATTTTGACGGCCGTTTAATTGACCGCACCGACGAACTGCAGCAGCATTGTCTCGATACCATCGGGTTGACGTACGATCAGGCCCAAAAGCCTGAAAACGAAAACCCGATGACAGCCACATCTCATCTGACCGGTGAGCGCATCAGCCGGTTCACGCACATTCATCAGAACACAGACGATCTTCACAAAAAACAGGACATGACCCGCATGTTGTGCAACAAGGCGGTCTGGCACGAGGCGGAAATCCTGTGCGATCCGGCGGGTGGGGTTGTCGCGACGTTTCCGCACGAAAAAGATTTCCTGAATCCGGAGACGAAAGACCTGCTTTTGAAATATACAAAACGCAGTCCGAAAATGTCTGCGGAAGATCAGGCGCAGTTCCGGAGATTTCCGGGGGATAATTTATGTTCGGCGACGGGCGGCATCAATAAAGTAGGCGGCTATCACGGCGGCGGATCGCCGATCAGGAGCAGATCGCCATCACCAGTCAGTACGATATCGAATCGCGCAAAAAGCTGGTGCGCTACATTGCCGGCATGAGCGAAGGCGACCGGGAAGCCCTTTCAAAAGTCTATACGGCGCCAAAATGAGAAGGGGAAGATTTTTTCATTCAGAAAACGGCTGGAAAAAAAGGGGAAGGTTAAACAAATTTTTGAAGGAGGTTTCAAAGCATGTCGACAAGACCCTGGCAGAAATTCTATGATTACTATGTTCCTCAGACGATCCGTTACCCCCGGGGGCCAGCTCAGAAAATTTTCCAAATGACCGCTTCCGCTCATCCGAATCAAATCTGTACAAGCTTCTACGGAACAGAGCTGACCTTCTGGCAGATTCGGGAACAGGTGCTGAGGCTGGCCAACGCACTGGCTGCCAGAGGGATAAAGAAAGGCGACCGTGTAGGCATTCAGTTGCCCAATATTCCGCAGTTTATTATCTCTTATCTGGCCGTCATGCACCTGGGGGGAATTGTCGTCAACATCAATCCCCTTTATACGCCGGCCGAGCTGAAGTTCATCATCGAGAACACGTCGATGGATACGCTGATTACCTTCGATATGGTTCTGCCCAACGTCAGGCCCCTGGTCAAGGAAACCGGGTTGAAGCGCGTGATCGTCACAAAAGTCACCGATTATATCAATGGCCTGGGCGTCAGTACAACCAAAAGCCTCGACCTGGAAGAAGGCTGGCTGCACTTTTCCGAACTGATTGAGAACTGTAAGGACACACGGCCGCCGCGGGTGCTGATCGACCCGTCCGATCCGGCGATGATTCAGTTCACCGGCGGGACGACGGGATTTCCCAAAGGGGCGCTTCTGACACACGGCAATCTGGTGGCCGCTACGTTTCAGTGCGGCATGTGGGCGTCGCCCGGGTCGTACTCGCCTATTTCCATGCCGCAGCAGGAACGCAGCGCCCTGTGCGCGCTTCCGTTTTTCCATGTCTACGGTAATATCACGGCCATGAACTGGGCGTTTTTCGGATGCGCCAAACAAGTCCTGATGCCGCGGTTTGATATCGATGAAATTCTGGATACGATTGTCAAGTCGGGACACATCACGTATTTCCCGGCGGTGCCCACGATGATCACCGCCATTGTCAATCACCCCAAAGCCTCCAGTCTTGATCTGGGCAAATATCTGGGGCTTCTGAATTCCGGCGGTGCGCCGATGCCCGTAGAGCTGATTGAACGCGTGATCGATCTTGGTATTGCTTTTAATGAAGGTTATGGTTTGAGCGAAACAAGTTCGATTACGATCGCCAATCCGCTTTTATTGAACAAAGTCGGTTCCATCGGGATTCCGATGCCGGATAATGATTTCCGTCTCGTGGATGTCGAAAACGGTATTGAAGATGTTAAGCCCGGCCAGGCCGGCGAACTGCTGGTGAAAGGGCCGACGGTGATGTCGGGATACTGGAATAATCCCGAAGAGACCAAAAATCAGCTAACCGATGGCTGGCTCCATACCGGCGACATTGCGCAGGTGGATGAAGACGGCTATATCTTTATCGTGGACCGCAAGAAAGACATGATCATTGCCAGCGGTTTCAATATCTATCCCCGGGAGATTGAAGAGGTTCTCTACGAGTATCCGAAAGTTTCCGAAGCGGTTGTGATCGGGATTCCCCATGATTACCGCGGCGAGACGGTCAAAGCGTTTGTTGTTTTGCAACCGGGCGCTACGGCCACCGAACAGGAAATCATTGATTTCTGCAAAACAAAGATGACTGCGTATAAGGTGCCCAAACTTGTCGAATTCCGCGACACCGTACCGAAATCGCCGGTGGGCAAGATTTTACGCAAGGTGTTGCGCGATGAGGAACTGGCAAAGTTGAAGAAATGAAACATCGAGCAGAAAATGTCATAAAACCATTCTACTCGATGTCATTGCGAGCCACCTCTCAGGTGGCGTGGCAATCTGGTACCTGAAAGATCGCCGCGTCGCCGTGCTCCTCGCGATGACGGCTTTTTAGCATATTAAAACGAAAGGAGATCAAAGATGAAAGCTGAAGACGTAAAAACCGTTGCCATGATCGGCGCGGGGGACATGGGACATGGAATCGCCGCCTGCTGTCTGATGGGCGGCTACAAAGTCATTCTCCGGGACATTGACCAGAAATTCGTGGACAAGGGCATGGCGGGCATCAAAGGCAGCTTTGACAAATTCAAGGAAAAAGGCAAAATGACGCCGGAAGCCTATGACGATGCTTTCAAACGTCTGACTCCCATGGTCGATCTCCAGACGGCCGTGAAGGACGCCGATTTCATCATTGAAGCCGTTCCGGAAAAAGTCGAACTCAAAAAAAGCGTATTTGCCGATCTGGACAAGTTCGCGCCCAAACATGCCGTCCTGGCTTCCAATACTTCCAATATCAGTATTACGGAAATTGCTTCCGCCACGCAAAGACCGGATAAGGTTATCGGCTACCATTTCTTCAATCCCGCGATTTTAATGAAGCTGGTGGAAGTCATCAAGGGAAAAGGCTCATCCGATGAATCGATTTCAATCGGATACGACATCGCCAAGAAAATCAAAAAGGTTCCGGTTATCGTGAAGAAAGATTCCCCCGGTTTTATTTACAACCGTGTGAATGAGCCGACGCTGCTTTTGCTCTCCAAAATCGTGGAAGCCGGACATCCCACGCCGGAAGAATTCGACGCGGCGCTGAAACCCATCATGCCCATGGCGCCTTTTGAGTTGACGGACTATGTCGGCATCGATGTCGCGCTGCACGGCCTGGAATACTTCGCGCAGGTTCTTTCCAAAGACTTCAAACCCTCCGATGCGATCCTGGCGTATCTGAAATCCGGCAACCTGGGCAAGAAGACCGGCAAAGGATTTTATGACTGGTCCAAGGGAAGGCCGACGATCGATTTGTCCAAGGCGACCAAGGAATATGATGTCAACCATATGATCGCCCTGCAGGTCAATGAAGCAACGAAGCTGCTGGAAGAAGGCGTTGCGGATGATCCGAAAGAAATCGATCTGGCAATGGCCAACGGTGGCGGCTCGCCCTTCGGGCCGTTTGCGCTGGCCCAGAGCATCGGCTATCCCATACTGGTGGCGAAGCTCGAAGAGATCCACAAAAAGTTCCCGCTGGATGTTTTCAAGGTTACGCAAACAATGAGAGACGGCAAAATTAAAGTGTGATAGAGCCGTCAGCCAATTTCTCCCTGATGTCATTGTATCAGTCATAGGTTGCCTGCCCGGTTGCCTCGGCTTAAACAGACAAGGTGGCATCAGTGGAGATTTTTTACAGCATAAAAAACGGCCGGATTAATGTACTTTAATCCGGCCGTTTACTAATTATATTTTACTGAATCTTATTTTTTCTTCACGGCTTTTTTTACTGCTGGTTTCTTTACTGCGACTTTCTTGGGCGCTGCTTTTTTAACCACCGCTTTTTTGGCGACGGCTTTCTTAGGTGCGGCTTTCTTTAACGGAGCTTTTTTGGCAACCGGTTTTTTCACGGCGGCCTTTTTGGGCGCCGCTTTCTTTGCGGCGGGTTTGGCTACCGGTTTGGCAGCGGGTTTTGCCTTGGCCGTCTTTACGGCTACGGTGACAGCCTTCTTCACCGCTTTGGCAGTTTTTAGAATCTCTTTAGCCTTGGCCATGACCTTGCTGGTTGCTTTGGTGACGGCTTTTTTAACCGGCGCGGCGTTTTTCAATGCGGCCTGGGCTGCAGCCAGACGGGCGATGGGTACGCGGAAGGGCGAGCAACTGACGTAGTTCAAACCGGTCAGATGGCAGAACTCGATGGAGCTGGGTTCGCCGCCGTGTTCGCCGCAGATGCCGACTTTCAGCTTGGCATTGACGCCGCGGCCTTTTTCCACGGCCATCTGAACCAGTTTGCCGACGCCGTCGCGATCCAGGACGCGGAACGGATCGACCGGCAGGATCTTCTTGGCGATGTATTCCGGCAGGAACTTGCCGGCGTCGTCACGGCTGTAGCCGAACGTCATCTGGGTGAGGTCGTTGGTGCCGAAGGAGAAGAAGGCGGCTTCCTTTGCGATTTCATCGGCGGTGACGGCTGCGCGCGGAATCTCAATCATGGTGCCTACGGAGTAATCGACTTTCACGCCGGTCTCTTCCATGACTTTTTCAGCCGTAGCCACGATAATGGCTTTCTGGGAAGCCAGTTCTTTCACAGTGCCGACCAGAGGAACCATGACTTCAGGTTTGGCGTCCACGCCTTCTTTGACCAACTGGCAGGCGGCTTCAAAAATCGCGCGGGCCTGCATTTCGGTGATTTCGGGGAAGGTGATGCCCAGACGGCAGCCGCGATGGCCCAGCATGGGGTTGAATTCGTGCAGCGAATCCACCTTGGCTTTGACGGCTTCGACAGAGATGCCCAGTTCCTGCGCCATTTCGCGCTGGTTTTCGACTTCATGCGGAACGAATTCGTGCAGCGGCGGATCGAGCAGGCGGATGGTGACGCCGTAACCTTCCATCGCTTTGAGAATGCCGTAGAAGTCTTCGCGTTGCATCGTCAATAGTTTGGCCAATGCTTTCTTGCGGCCTTCCAGATTATCGGCCAGAATCATTTCGCGCATGGCCTTGATGCGGTCGCCTTCAAAGAACATGTGTTCGGTGCGGCAAAGGCCGATGCCCTGCGCGCCGAAGTTGCGGGCGACGGCTGCGTCGTGCGGCGTGTCGGCGTTGGTGCGGATGCCGAGTTTCTTGGCTTCGTCGGCCCACTGCATGATGACGCCGAAGTTGCCGGAAAGTTCCGCCGGGATGGTTTTGACTTCGCCCAGCATGACTTCACCGGTGGAGCCGTCCAGAGAAATGTAGTCGCCTTCTTTAATGACGATATCTTTAACTTTGATGGTTTTCTGCGAGTAGCTGATTTCCAGGTCGCCGCAGCCGGAGACGCAGCATTTGCCCATGCCGCGGGCGACAACCGCCGCGTGCGAGGTCATGCCGCCGCGCTGGGTCAAAACGCCCTGGGCCGCCGTCATGCCTTTGAGGTCTTCAGGCGAGGTTTCGATGCGGACGAGAATAACTTTTTCGCCGCGCTTCTTCCAGTCTTCCGCGTCATCTGCATTGAACACGACACGTCCGGTGCCTGCGCCGGGGGATGCCGGAAGGCCCTTGGTGATGACGTTGCGGGCTGCGGCCGGGTCAAACGTCGGATGGAGCAGTTGATCGAGCGAAGAAGGATCGATGCGCAGGAGCGCCGTTTTCTTGTCGATGAGTTTTTCATTGACCATGTCCACCGCAATGCCGACGGCGGCGGCGGCGGTGCGCTTGCCGGTGCGTGTCTGGAGCATCCAGAGTTTCTGGTCCTGGATGGTAAATTCGATATCCTGCATTTCCTTGTAGTGATGTTCGAGTTTCGTATACGTGTTGACCAGGTCCGTGTAGGCGGCGGGCATGTATTCTTCCAGTGACGGATACTTGGCGGCGCGCTCCTCTTCCGTAACATTGTTGTCTTTGGCCCATCTCTGTGAACCGATAAGGGTTACCTGTTGCGGAGTACGGATGCCGGCGACGACGTCTTCGCCCTGTGCGTTGATCAGGTATTCGCCGTAGAACAGGTTTTCACCGGTGGCCGGATCACGTGTGAAGGCGACGCCGGTGGCGCAGCTTTCGCCGCTGTTGCCGAAGACCATGGCCTGCACATTGACGGCGGTGCCCCAGTTGTCGTCAAAACCGTTCATCTTGCGATACAGAATGGCGCGCGGGGTGTTCCAGGACATGAAGACTCCGCCGATGGCGCCCCAGAGCTGTTCTTTGGGATCGGACGGAAATTCTTTGCCCAGTTTTTCCACGATGAGTTTTTTGTAACGGGCGACCAGTTCTTTTAAATCTTCAACGGTCATGTCCAGATCGGCCCTGATGCCCCTTTCGGCCTTCAGTTCGTCCATGACTTCTTCAAACGGATCATGGGCGTCTTTGTCTTCGGGTTTGAGTCCCATGACGACATCGCCGTACATCTGGACGAAACGGCGGTAAGAGTCCCAGCCGAATCTGTCGTTGCCGGATTTGCGGATGATGCCTTCGACGGTTTCGTCATTCAAGCCGAGGTTCAAGACGGTGTCCATCATGCCGGGCATGGAGACGCGGGCGCCGGAGCGGACGGACAGAAGCATGGGATTTGCCGGATCGCCGAAACTGGCGCCCATGGTTTTTTCGACTTTTTTTAAAGCCGTTTCCACTTCCTTGTCCAGGCCGGCGGGCATCTGCTTGTTATTCTTGTAGAAATCAACGCAAACATCGGTTGTGATCGTAAATCCCGCAGGGACGGGGATTCCCAGAGTCGACATTTCGGCCAGGTTTGCGCCTTTGCCGCCGAGAAGGTTTTTCATGCTGGCAGTGCCTTCATTGATCCCCTTCCCGAAAGTGTAAACACGTTTAGCCATATTCTTTATCTCCTTTAGAAAGAATTTCCTGTAAATTATTTAAGCGTTGAGTTTCATAAATGAAATCGGTGATGCTGTAAAGTACTTTTTTGTTCTTCCAACGTAAAAACCCCCGTCAGGGTGGGGGACGGAGGCTTTTACGTATGGAACTATATCAAGAGGGAAGGGATTAACTGATTAAGCTTTTTAATGCATCAACAACCGGCGCGGTGAAAAGAGCAACCAGAATTGTTAAAAGAGCAAATGAACCAATCGCCTCACTTAAGTAAAGTTTTTCGTACTTACGTTTCAGGGAAACAATAATTAATCCGCCGATAATCAGGCAGCCAAGATGGAAGAAGGGAAAAGTGGTTTCTCCGGTGGCTGAAAACTGCGCGAAACCGAAAGTAGCGGTCGTCAAAACCATAAAGCCGACTAAAAGAATGGTCTGCATAACTTTTTTCATATTCTTAATCCTCCTAACTTCTGAAAGATTTAATTAACTTTTCGAAATATTGATTATGAAATAAGCATGCCAAAAGGGTGCGGGGATTGTGGAAAAATCGTAACCTGTGGATTATATAATGCGAATTTATATATTTATGGTTCGGTCATCTCCTGAAAAGCGTCCTGAACAGAAGATTTCATTGAAAGAAACGTTAAATACGAACAAAAAAGCGAAAAAAATATTTAATTCCACTTTGCGGGGATTGGTTTCAATAGTTTAACCACACTGAAGGTGGCGCGAGGCTATGCGACCGCTCCCTGTCATTCTAATGATAACTGCCGGTTTAGAATTGGTATCCCGGATGGCGCAAAAATCTATTTTTTCAAATCCTTTACCGATGCCTGATGCTGTGCTAAAAAAGGCTATGAAAGATCAAAAATTTCAGAAGAAGACATTATTTAAAAACAGACATTTACAATCAGGCGGGAAAGCCCGGCGCGCCGAAGCAGGTCATTTTATGAAGCCGGATGTTGCCCCGCCGCTTAAAGGGGTGCTGGCCAAAATTGGAAAACCGCATCCTGCTCCTTTTGTTCCGGATGTTTTTCAGGTTAACGCGCTTGATGCAATCAAACAAAATGACTGTTTGGTCATTGCTCCAACCGGTTCCGGCAAAACCTGGATTGCGCGTGAAGCCATTGTGTCGGTTCTGGAAAAAGGGGGCCGCGCCTGGTACGCCTCACCGCTCAAGGCGCTTTCCAATTCCAAGTGGGTGGAATTCGGCCTGCATTTCGATCCGCAAAACGTCGGCATTATTACCGGTGATACCAAGGAAAACACCGAGGCCCCGATTATCGTCGGAACGACGGAGATTTTACGCAACCAGCTCTACGACGCCATGCACCGGGGAGAAGATTTAAACTGCGACCTGGTGATTCTGGATGAAGCCCATTTCCTGGGCGATGCCGACCGCGGTGTGGTCTGGGAAGAAATCATGATCTACCTGCCGGTTCGCGTAAACCTGCTTTTGCTTTCCGCGACCGTCGGCAACGGCGAAGAAATCGCCGGCTGGCTTTCTTCTATCCGCCAGAAGCCCTGCACGGTCGTCCGCGAGGAAAAGCGTCCTGTTCCTTTGTATCCCGTCTTTCTGCATCCGTCCGGCTGCCTGCATCCTTTTCTGGAAGGCAAAAAGGCTTCGCCGGTTGTTTACGAATTTCTGAAAAATGACAAATTCCCCCGCAGGGGCAGCCGCCGTCCGCCGGATTATGCGGGCATTCTACGGGTGCTGGAGCGTTTTGACATGCTGCCGGCCATCTTCTTTTTGAAGTCGCGCTCGGAGTGCGATGCGGCGCTGGCCTGCAGGCCGGGGCTTCCGCCGCTTAAAGACAGAGACGCATTTGAGGATGATTTGTACAATATGCTGGACCGGTTTCCGTCGCTTGACAACCACAGGCAGTTGAAGGCGCTGCGGATTTCAGGCCTGGCTGCGCATCACGGCGGCCAGTTGCCGGCCTGGAAGCTTCTGGTTGAAGAAACGATGAATAAGGGGCATCTGCGGGCCATCTTTGCCACAACCACTGTCGCCGCCGGTGTAAATTTTCCTGCACGCACCATCGTGCTTTTCAATTCCGATCAGTTCAACGGTCATGATTTTGCGGCGCTGTCGGCTACGGAATTTCGACAGATGACCGGACGCGCGGGCAGACGTGGTCAGGACAACATCGGCTTTATGCTGGCAATCCCTGGCCGCTTTATGGATCTGGGGCATATTAAAAGAATGCTCTCGGCTCTGCCGGAAGATATCGAAAGCCAGTTGAAAAACGACTTTGCCATGGTGCTGAATCTGCTTTTGTCGCAGACTCCGGCCGATGTAAAAAAAATATTCGAACGGTCGTTTGCCGCCTGGCAGCAGCACGGCGTTCAAAAGGATTCTTCTTCCGCAGCGGACCTTTTATGGAAGGATTTTTCTCTGCATTTGAAGTTTCTGCAGCAGGAAGGATTTGTGGAAGCGGACGGAAAACTCACGGAAGACGGCTTGTGGGCGGCGCACTTGAGGCTCGATGATCCGCTCCTGGTGGCCCAGTGTCTTCGGGAAAATGTTTTTTCCGAAAATGACGAGCGGCTGCTGGCTGCTATGGTGGCGGTTTTTGCATATGACCGCGACGACGAAATTCATCTGACCACCAGAGATATATCCCACAAGCTGATGGCCGCGCTGCGCAAAATGTTACTGGCCGTAAAACCGCTTGTGCACCGGATGGAGAAAGCGGGGTTTGCCTGCACAAAACTTTATCCGTCGGCCGGGGTGGCGATGTACTACTGGGCGAAGGGACGAGACTGGGATTGGGTGATTTTAACCACCGGCATTGCCGAAGGCGACATGGCCTCACTGGTCTTGCGCACAGCCGACAACCTGCGCCAGCTCGCTTCGCTCAAAGACACGCACCCCGAAGTGGCCGCCTGCGCCTATCGCGCGAGGGATGCGATCTTGAGGGAGCCGGTGCTGTTTCTGTAGGGAACGGTCGCGTGACCTTCATGTTATTCAAACCGTTCCCTACAGGCGGATAGGCTGTAGCTGTTTAGGCTGTGAGGAATCAGTTTGTCATTGCGAGCCGCCTTTTCAGGCGGCGTGGCAATCTAAATACCATTACGGGATGTTTATGGATAAGCAATTCTACGTTTACATTCTGACCAACAGAAACAACAATGTTCTGTATACGGGTGTTACGAACAATTTGCCTCGCAGGGTGTATGAACACAAAAATAAGTTAATCGAAGGCTTCACGAAAAAATATCATGTCGATACACTGGTATATTATGAGGCATACGCTGATTCGCTAAACGCAATCACGAGAGAAAAGCAAATTAAGGGCGGTTCCAGGGCAAAGAAGATCCAATTGATGGAAAGTATGAATAAGGAATGGGATGATTTGTTCGAAAAGATATAAGATTGCCACGCAGTCCAAGGGACTGCTCGCAACGACTGCGTCTGGTTGCCACACAGTTCAAGGGGCTGATCGATTGCCACGCCTCCCGAGGGTCGGCTCGCAATGACGAACTCTTACACCAAAGGGTATGATGCGGGGGGGCAACTGGTATTGTTTAAGAAGATAATAAAAGGTGTCATTGCGAGGCGACGCTAAGGAGCCGTGGCAATCCAACTCTCTGAGATTACTTCACTTCGTTTATATGACCGGCCTGGATGTTCAGGGAAGGGATCCAAAATATTTTAACTCGATTGGAATAAAAAAGGCGAGTCCAAAAGACCCGCCCGAACTATGGAAGAAAAGGAAGAGGCGAAAAGTTTTCGCCTCTTCCTTTCTTACTCTTTCCGAATCTTCTTCATATGATCGATCCGTTTCTGAATCAGCGCGTCCGTGCCGATGTCTTCGCGGTAGGCGACGGGGCCTTTCACGGCTTTGACGCCTTCTTCGGCGATGGCACGGGCTTCATTGAGCGTTTCGGCGATGCCCACAATGCCGATGGCGCGTGATGAACTTAAATACAGGCCGTCTTCTTTCTTATCGACAGATGAATAATACAGGCGGGCTTTCCCGACATCGCCCACTTCAATTTTAGCTTTGGAGGACGCCGCATCCGGGTGATCGGCGGGGAGCCCGTAGCCTTTGGGCACGACGTATTTACAGACGGTGGCTTTCGGCTCGAATTCAATTTTCAACTGGTCAAGCGTGCCCTCAATGATGTGTTTGCAGACATCCACAAAATCCGTTTTCAGAAGCGGCAGAATGTTCATGGCTTCCGGATCGCCGAAGCGGGCGTTGTATTCCAGAAGCTTCGCGCCGTTTTTCGTGGCGATGAATCCGCCGTACATGACGCCCTTGTAAGGGCTGCCGGTTTCTTTCCAAAGGGCCGCCGCCACCTGGCGTGTGATTTCCAGGCCTTCTTCGATATCGGACGGTTTGACAAACGGCATGGAATGATTCGGAAGCGAATAAGAGCCCATGCCGCCGGTATTCGGGCCTTTGTCTCCATCAAAGCGACGTTTGTGGTCCTGCACCAACGGGGTGCCGACAACGGTCTTCCCGTCGCAAAGGCACTGCAGCGAAAATTCTTCGCCGTCGAATTTTTCTTCGACAATCACGGATGAACTGTCCTTTAATATCTGTTCGCACAATTTCAGGGCTTCTTCTTTGGTCGTGAAGTGATCGCCCTGTACCAGCACACCTTTGCCGCCGGTCAGTCCGTCCGGTTTTAAAACAATGCCGTCGAGCTCATTTAAAAAGGCTTTTACGCCTTCCAGTTTGGTGAAGATTTTGAACTGCGGATTGCCGGGGATGTTGTATTTGCTCACCAGATTGCGGGTGAATGCTTTGGAGGTTTCCAGGCGCGCCAGGCTTTTTTCGGGGCCGACGGCCGGAATGCCGATTTGCGCCAGCGCGTCCACAACACCGTTATTGAGCGGGTCTTCCGGGCCGATGACGGCAAAATCGATTTTATTATCTTTTGCAAAGCCGGTGATGGCGGCCAGATCGGCATAGGAGCCTAACTGAATTATTTCCGAAAGCGACGCAATCCCCGGATTGTTGGCTTTCATAAATGAAAACAAACGCGGATTCTGTTTAGAGCGGACAATCGCTTCGGCCATCGCGTGTTCGCGCGCACCGTTTCCGACTAGCAGTATACTGGGCATGATGAAATCTCCTGGGCGTATTTGTTATTTAAAAACTTCTTTCAAAAGCGAAGTGACTCTGGCTTTGGGATTGGTGCGGATGTTTGTTTCTTCCTGGGCGATGACGTAAAACAATCCATCGAGCGCCTTTTCGGAAACATACCGGTTCACATCGGGATCGATGGCCCGGCCGATGACGGGCAGTTTCTGAACTTTTCCGGCGATGGCATCGTACTGCTGAGTGACTTTGTATTCTTTCATGGTCTGGCGCACTGACGGCTCAAAAAGCGTAAGTAATTTATCGAACGTTTTGCTTTTCAGGTAGTCGGTTGCGGCCGTGTTGCCGCCTTTCAGAATTTTAGCGGCATCGTCGAATGACATGTCCGTGATGGCGTTGGCAAAAATATCGGCGGCCAGCGGCGCGGCTTTTTCTGCGGCCCGGTTCATGCTGAGCATGAATTCGTCCAGTTCTGGCCCGAAGCCGACGCCCCGCAAAACGGATTCCACCTGCCGGACTTCTTCCGGCAACAGTATCTTGACGGCCGAATTGGCAAAGTATCCGTTGTTTTTCCCCAGATACTTGATGGAATTTTTCACGCCGACGTTGAGCGCTTCTTTGAGTCCCAGGTCGATTTTGCCATCAGTGGACCTGGTGGACCCTGCGGTATCGAGCGTGTCTTTGAGAACATCCAGCAAAGACGCATGACTTAATGAACAGAAAAGCAGTACAAAAAAAACGCTCATTATTATTTTGTTTTTCATGGGGTCGCCTTTCTTTTTTTACCTTGATTTTACGCCAAAAGGTTGTATGACCGATAACCTTTCCCTGATGCCTGTCTAGTGGAACGGGAGTATAAGAAGGATGTTTTTTGATGTCAATCGAATAATGATGAAATGTCAAACCCCTTCAGGGGTATTGCAACTGAACGCAAAGCGCTGTTTCTTTTTTTACCGGAATCTGCTAAATTAACAAACACCAACAACGTCGAGAGGTTCAAAGGAATCTTTGGTTTCAACAACCGATATTATCGTATTACTGATCCTTTTTCTGTTTTCCGGCTTTTTTTCGTCGTCGGAGGCGGCGCTTTTGTCGCTCACCGATTTGCATCTGCATAAGATGAAGTCGGATAATTATCCTTTTCTGAATTCCGTCATCAAACTGCTGGAAAATCCTCGCCGCCTGCTGATTACGGTGGTGACCAGCAATGAAGCCGTCAACATCAGTATTTCCATTCTGGCGGCGTCATTGTTTATCAGCCTGTTTGGGGCCAGCGGGCAGTGGATTTCGATTCTGGTGACTTCCGTTGTGCTTTTTCTGGCCGGAGAAGCCATTCCCAAGACATTCGGCGTGACGTATCCCATGCAGGTGTCGTCCGCCGTGTCGCCGCTGCTGCTTTTCATATCGCGTCTGGAATTTCCGATTGTCGTCGCACTGGAAAGAACGCCGCGCTTTATCTTAAAGAGTCTGGGCCGGGGCAGGCCCGAGGAAGCGGATGTGCTCATGGAGGATGAATTCAAGCATCTTATAGATGCGGGCAGCCTTGAGGGCGTTGTGGATGAGTCGCAAAAAGAGCTGATTAAGACCATCTTTGATTCCGGCGACAGGCCGGTCACGGAAATCATGGTTCCCCGCGTGGATATGTTTTGCCTGCCCATCGACATGCCGGTGGAAGACCTCGTGCGGGAAGTGATTCGCGGCCGTTACGAACGGGTGCCGGTTTACCGTGAAGACCGCGACGATATTGTCGGCATTCTCTTCGCCCGCGACCTGCTCAACGATACGATACTGTCGAAAAATCCCGTTTCGATGGAGAAACTGCTGGCCCGGCCGTATTTTGTGCCGGAGGGTAAAACCATCAGCGGCCTTTTGCGCGATTTTCAGGAAAAGTCGCTTCAGATGGCCGTTGTGGTGGATGAGTACGGCGGCGTATCCGGCATGGTGACGCTTGAGGATATTCTTGAAAATCTCTTTGAAGAAGCATATGGCGATGACGAGCCGGCCGGTGGTTGCGATGTTCTGGACGATCAAACGATTATTGCGCCGGGTAAGATGCCGATTGAAGAAGTGAACGACGTGATGCACGCGGATCTGCCGCACGATGAATTCGACACCATCGGCGGGTTCGTCATCCACCTGTTCGGCAAAATGCCGGAGCGCGGCGAGGTTATCTCCTATGAGGATTTCAAATTCCGCGTTGAAAGCGTCGGCCGGACCCGGATCATCAAAGTCCGCATCGAGAAGGTTAAGCGCGAAGGCAGGGAGGAACTTCAATGAGCCTTTATCTGATCGTCGCCGTCATCGTTTTATGTCTGTTCCTGGAAGCGCTTTATTCAGGGGGCGAAGTTGCCTTGTTTTCATCCGACATCAATAAAATCAAGTATCACGCCAGCCAGGGCTCATCCGGCGCAAAGCAGGCGGTCAAACTCAAGGAAAATCCCGAGTGGTTTATCTCCACGGCGCTCATCGGCACGAATCTGGCGATTATTGTCGCATCGACACTGGCCACGGGGCTTTTTATTCAGTATTTCGGCGTCAAACTGGGCGAGCAGATTGCCCTGTTCATTATGCTGCCGGCATTGTTTGGCATCATTATCATCCGCAGCATTTTCCAGCATTACGCCGAAACGATGGCGATCCGCGTGGCGCATTTCATCCGTCTCTCGTCGTTTGTATTTTATCCGCTGGCTTATCTGGTCGCACTGGTTTCCCGCCGGACGGTAAATTTTTCTCTGGATCAGAAAACAAAACAGCCCTCTTACATCACCAAGGAAGGATTGAAATACATTCTGGATGAGAAAACCAAGGGAAGCGATATTCAAAAGACGGAAAAAGAAATGATCAACCGCGTTTTTGATTTTTCGGGACTGACGGCGGAACAGATCATGGTGCCGATTTCGGCGTTGACCGCGCTGCCGCAGACAATGCCCGTTGAGGAAGCGGCTTCTATTGTCGCGACAAAAAAGTACATGCGCATCCCTGTATATGCCGATACGGCTTACAATATTGTCGGCATCCTGCACTATTTCGATTTACTGGACCGGCTGTTCAAACGGCGGGACCCGGCCGACTCCGATGTGAAGGTGGCCGATTGCATGCGGACGGATGTTTTTTATGTTCCCGAAACCAAAAAAGCCGGCCCGCTTTTGATGGACATGCAAAGAAGACGCGAACACATGGCGGTTGTTGTAGATGAATACGGCGGCGCCATCGGCATTGTCACGATGGAGGACATCGGCGAGGAAATCGTAGGCTCTATGGACGATGCCTATAATACGGGTGAAAAACTTTATCGAAAAATGGCGCCCGGCCGTTATCTCGTCAGCGGCCGGATGAAAATCGACGATATGGATCAAATTCTGTTGACAAAATTGCCCGAGGGCAATTATGAGACGCTTGGCGGCTTGCTGATGCAGCAGGCGGGAAGAATTCCCCGGCGCTGGGAACGGCTGGAAATAGACGGCGTGACGTTTGTGATTGAAGACGCCGATGCGAAATCCGTTCGGGAGGTTCTGGTGATTTTTCCGCCTCAGTTCGGAGGGCCGCAGTCGCAATCCAATTTAAGGTAAAAAAAGCATGAAAGATCAGAATTTTTGCGCCCTCATTTTAGCGGCGGGGAAGGGCACCCGCATGAAATCGGATCTGGCAAAAGTGCTTCATGTTCTGGAGGGCAAACCGCTTTTATATTACTCGCTGGAAGCGGCGCGGGCGGCAGGTGCGGAAAAAATCGTCGTCATCGTCGGCCATCAGGCGGACCAGGTCAGGGAAACCTTTCCCGACGCTGATTTAACTTTCGCCGTCCAGAATCCCCAATTGGGAACGGGTCATGCCGTGATGCAGGCGAACGACGCGCTCAAAGACTACAAAGGGCTGACGGTGATTCTCTGCGGCGATGTTCCGCTTCTGAAACCTGAGACGATTTCGTCTCTGATTGAGCACCATGTTCAGGCGCAGGCGACCTTGACGGTTTTAACCACCGAGCCGCCGGGGCCCCATGCATACGGCCGCATTGTCAAAAATGCGCAGGGCGAGGTTCTGAAAATCGTCGAGCATCGCGACGCGACGGAAGAGGAACGCAAAATCCTGGAAATCAACACCGGCATTTACTGCGTGGACACGCCGTTTTTATTTGCGGCGCTCTCCCAGGTCAAAAACAACAATCAGCAGAAAGAATACTACCTGACCGACATCGTGGAAATCGCCTGCCGCGAGGGCCGCAAAGTGCAGGCCTTTCTTACGGAGGATTATGTGGAAGTCATGGGGATCAATACGCTCGATGAACTCGAACGGGCGGCAGGGTACTTGAAAAAGCCCTCAGCGGGCCGGGGTTGAGTTTCGTGTCCGATCTCCCTTCATTGCTTTCCGGTAAAGTATGGCTTGCGCCGCTGGCCGGCATTACCAATCTGCCGTTTCGACTGATTGCCAGGCAATACGGGTGCGATCTTTGTTTTACCGAAATGATCAGCGCCGCAGGCCTCATACGCGATTCAGCAAAAACCATCGAATATCTGCAATCCTGTCCGGAAGACCAACCCCTCGGGTTTCAGATTTTCGGAGCGGACCCGGCCATTATGGCCGAAGCGGCTCGTTTTGTCGCCGGACATCAGCCCGACCTCATTGATATCAACATGGGGTGCCCGGTTCGCAAGGTGGTCAAAAGCGGTTCGGGGGCGGCTCTGATGAGGGAACCGGTGTTGGCCGGCAAGATCATCGAGGCAGTCGTCAAAGCGTCCGGGGTTCACGTCACCGTAAAAATCCGGGCCGGATGGACCCGGTCTTCGCAAAATGCCGTGGAAATGGCAGGGATTGCTGAAAAATCAGGAGCTGCAGCCGTTATTGTGCACGGCCGGACCGCCGATCAGGGGTTTTCCGGGCACGCCGACTGGGAGATTATTGCAGGAGTCAAACAAGCCGTTAAGATTCCGGTGGTTGGCAACGGGGATATCTGGAAGCCGTCCGACGCGCTGGATATGATGGCCCAAACCGGTTGCGATGCAGTGATGGTGGGCCGCGGGGCATTGGGAAATCCATGGATTTTCAGTGGAATCAAGCAAAAGCTGGCCGGCGCAGGGAAAATGTTTGCCCCGACGCCCGCCGATCGTCACCTGATCATCAAAAAACACTGGGAATTGGAAGCGCAATACTGCGGGGAGCGTCTGGCTGACCGTACTTTCCGGAAACATCTGCTTTGGTACACAAAAGGACTGACCGGTTCCAGTCGCTTCCGGGAAATGGTCGGGAAAATGAAAGACCGCCGGGCCATGTTCGTAGAAATTGATAAATATTTTGCATCGGTTGAAGGGCTGCATCCCGAAATTATGACTTGACATGTCAGGGGTAAATTGGCATAAATAAAAACAAAATTGTAAGATGGATATACCGGAACTACATTCTTAACAGAAGGGCATAAAAAGTGGAAATCAGCAAATTTACAGAACTCGAAGAAAAGATTAAACATATAGTAAATGAACAGGTTTTTTTGAAAAAACAGATTTCAGTATTGGAGGATGCGTTAAAAAATAAAGAATCGGAGTTAGAGGAATACAAAAGCAAACTCAGGGTGTTAGACGAGGAAAGGAACAGCGTACGCGCGAGGGTGGATTCACTGCTTGATTTACTTGCAGATATAGAGGTGGCAAAATAAGCTTCCAGGGCGTAGGTTTTGAAAAAACGTTACGAAATTAAAATTCTTGGACAGGAACTTGCGGTTGTAAGCGATGCGGAAGAAAAACAAGTTGCGGCCATTGTCCGGTTTGTCAATGAAAGAATGGAAGAAATCATGCAATCCACGGAAGGACTTCGGGCATTGGACGTTGCTATCCTGGCGGCTTTAAACATTTCAGAAGAGTTTTTAAAATTAAAGGGAGTTAATCAGGACCTGTGCGAGCAGTTGGAAAGCCGGTCCGAAAAATTGATCCAATTGATTGAAAACGCAAGTTAAATGAAAAGTATTTTACCCCTGCGATGTACGTGATTGTCATTTGTTTTTGAGCCAACACTTTGAACCTGGGGCCTATTCTTGTTTGTGGTGAGCATGTCCGCCTTATCCGATGGCCGGTTGGCGGAAAGCCTGAAACAAACAATACCGGGCGCCCACTTTTTAACAAGGTTCAAAAGGGTGATTAACACGGCATAGGCGGGGGTTCATTTTCCCCATTTCTTCCTTTCCATTATCAATGCCCTATAAGTTAGCGCAATGAATCCTTCGGTGTGGCCGGGATTTGTTATGCCGGAAGGTTTAAATATAATCCTGTTGAAGCGGATGAACAAATGAGTTTTCGTTTTGGTCAAAGTTTCAACCGGATAACGAGGAGGTTGGAAAAATGTTTAGTGGAGGTTTGTTAGTCCTGTTAATAGTGGTTGCGGTTCTGGTGGGCGCTATTGTCGGCTATGTTTTAAAACAAATATTTACGACAAAGAAAATCAAGGCTTCCGAGAGCCTGGCCGCCCGGATCGTGGAAGAGTCGAAAAAAGAAGCGGAAACCTTAAAAAAAGAAGCAATTTTGCAGGCCAAGGAAAATCTGCTGAAAATGAAGGCGGATTTTGACCAGGAAACCAAAGAAGTTAAAAGCGATCTGGAAGGATTGGAAAGGCGCATCCGGACCAAGGAAGAAAATCTGGAAAAGCGCATCGATACTTTATCTCAGAAGGAATCGAACATTGAAGGTCGCGAAAAGACATTAAACCAGAAAGAACATGCCCTGGATGAAAAGCACCGGCGAATGGACGCGCTGGTTTTGGAACAAAAAGACAAACTCGAAAAAATCGCCGGGATTACGCCGGAAGAAGCCAAAAATATTCTGATTACCTCGATGGAATCGGAAGCCAAGCGTGATGCGGCGGCGATGGTGCGCAAAATTGAAGAAGAGGCCAAGCTCACCGCCGACCGTAAAGCCAAGGAAATTATCGCTTACGCCATTCAACGGTATGCAGGCGACTATGTTGCGGAAAATACCGTTTCCGTTGTGAATCTGCCCAGTGAGGAAATGAAAGGCCGGATCATCGGCCGCGAAGGCCGCAACATCCGGGCCATTGAAGCGGCAACAGGCATCGACCTCATTGTCGATGACACGCCCGAAGCCGTTGTGCTTTCGAGCTTTGACCCCGTCCGGCGGGAAGTCGCCCGCCTGTCGCTGGAGCGCCTGATTCAGGACGGCCGCATCCATCCGGGCCGGATTGAAGACATCGTCAAAAAAGTGGAAAAGGAAGTCGAGCAGATCATCCGGGAAACCGGCGAGAAGGCGTCTTTTGACTGCGGGGTGCATGATGTCCATCCGGAAATCATCACGCTTCTGGGATCGCTCAAATACCGGACCAGTTACTCGCAGAACGTTTTGCAGCATTCCATTGACGTGGCCTATCTGACAGGTTTGATGGCGGCGGAACTGAAACTTAACATTAAAGAAGCCAAACGCGCCGGACTTTTGCATGATATCGGCAAGGCGGTTGATCACAAGATTGAAGGTACGCACGCAGCCATTGGCGCCGATTTTGCCAAACGCTTCGGCGAGACGCCCCGCATCGTGCAGGCGATAGCCACGCACCATGACGACGGCCGCAACAACACGCTTCTGGGCGTGCTGGTGCAGGCGGCGGATTCGCTTTCCGCGGCCCGCCCGGGCGCGCGCCGTGAAATGCTGGAAACTTACGTCCAGCGCCTGGAAGAGCTGGAGAAAATCGCCCACTCGTTTGGCGGCGTGGATAAGTGCTTCGCCATTCAGGCGGGACGCGAAATCCGCATCATGGTCGAGAATGAAAAGATTTCGGACAATGATGCTGTGATGCTGTGCAATGATATCTGCAAGAAAATCGAAAACGAGCTGACCTATCCGGGGCAGATCAAGGTAACGGTCATTCGCGAAACCCGTGTATCCAATTTTGCCAAGTAGAGCGGGCTGGAAGCGAGTGACAATATGAAGATACTTTTTATCGGTGATATCATCGGCAAACCCGGCCGCAGGGCTGTACGTGAACTGCTGCCGTCGCTGATCGGTTCGCGTGAAATCGACCTGGTCATCGCCAATTGTGAAAACGCCGCCGCCGGTTTCGGCGTCACCAGAGACATTGTCGAAGAACTCTTCGAGAATCACATTGATGTTCTGACGTCCGGCAACCACATCTGGGACAAAAAAGAAGTCCTGGAATTCATCGGCGATTATGAAACGCTGATTCGGCCCGCCAATTATCCGCCCGTTGTGCCGGGCGCGGGTTCGGTGCTGATTCCCACTCCCGCCGGCGATTATGTCGGCGTCCTGAATGTGGCCGGCCGTATTTTCATGCAACCGATCGACTGCCCTTTTGTGACGGCTAAAAATGAAATCGCCAGGCTGAAAACCCGGACCAATGTCATCATTGTCGATATTCACGCGGAAGCGACTTCGGAGAAAAAAGCGCTGGGCTGGTATCTCGACGGCGAGGTTTCAGCCGTGCTGGGCACGCACACTCATGTGCAGACGGCGGATGATGAGGTGCTGCCTGGCGGGACAGCCTACATCAGCGATGCCGGTATGACCGGGCCGTTCGATTCTGTGATCGGCATTAGAAAAGAAATCATCATAGAAAAATTCTTAAACCAGTTACCCAGTAAATTTGATGTGGCCAAAGGCGACATTCGCCTGCAGGGGGTTCTCATGGACATTGATGCGCAAAGCGGCAAAGCAAACGCCATCGAGAGGATCAGCGTCAAACTCAGGGAATGAAGGAGAGTATATGAAAAGCGCGTATGAAATATTAAAGGAAAGGGGATTTGTCGAACAGATTACGGATGAGGGGCTGATTACCGAGCTTTTCGCCGGAGGACCCGTCACCTGTTATATCGGTTTTGACCCCACCGCCACCAGCCTTCATATCGGCAGCCTGGTCCCCATTATGGCGCTCGCGCACATGCAGAGGAACGGCAACAGGCCCATTGCGCTCGTCGGCGGCGGCACGGCGATGATCGGCGACCCCAGCGGGAAGACGGAAATGCGCCAGATTATGACCCGTGAAAAGATTGACTACAACGCCCAGTGTCTGGGCAAGCAGCTTTCCAAATACATCGATTTTACCGACGGCAAGGCGTTGCTTTTAAACAATGCCGATTGGCTGACCAAAATCAACTACATTGAATTTCTGCGCGATATCGGGCGGCATTTCAGTGTCAACCGCATGCTGGCGGCGGAAAGCTACAAAATCCGCCTGGAAAAAGGCCTGAACTTCATCGAGTTTAATTATATGCTTCTGCAGGGGTACGATTTCTGGTATTTGTTCAAAAATTACGGCTGCGGGTTGCAGATGGGCGGCAACGACCAGTGGGGCAACATGCTGGCCGGCACCGAACTCATTCGTAAAATCGAAGCCAAAGACGCTCAGGCCGTCACGTTTCCGCTTATCACCACATCGCTGGGACAAAAGATGGGCAAGACCGAAAAAGGCACGGTCTGGCTGGACGAAAATCTCACCAAACCCTATGAATATTATCAGTACTGGGTGAACTGCGACGACGCCGACGTGGAGCGGTTTCTGAAGCTTTTCACCTTTCTGCCTCTGGAAGACATCGCGGTTGTCAAGACGCTGGCCGACGCCCGGCTCAATATGGCCAAGGCCGTTCTGGCTTATGAAGCCACCAGGGTGACGCACGGCGCCGAAGCCGCGAAAGCCGCCTGGCGGGCGTCAATGGAAGCCTTTCATTCGCGGCCGGTCGATCCCGATTTGTTCCCGTCGAGCGACATCCCGCGCGAAGCGCCGCAGGCCGACACCTCCGCCATTCCGCGTTATACGATCACGTCAAAAGACATGGAAGCCGGCTTATTGATCACGTCCCTGTGCGCCAAATCGGGGCTTACGCAATCCATGTCGGAAACCAAGCGCCTCATCGAACAGGGCGGTATCTACATCAACGAACGCCAGGTGAAAACGACTGATGAAAAACTGTCTATAAATGACTTCGGCGGAGGCAAAGAATTGCGCATCCGTAAGGGAAAGAAGAAGTATCTGATTGTCGAAATAAAAGAAGGTTAAAGGTTCGAGGCGCAAGGTTCAAGGTTTAAGGTGTAGGGAACGGTTTCAAACCGTTCCCTATGTTTGTTTTAGAAGAACGCGGCCTGGAAACCGGAGTCGTTTAAAATCGTCTGAACCGTCAGATCGATCATGTCATAGCCTCTCTTCCGGAGCACCAGAGGGTTGCGTTCGGTTGCAGGCGGCATGCTGACCGTCAAGTCCTTTTCAAAAATCTTTTCCTTATTTTCATAAAGGGTGAGCTTGAATTTTAACTCATCTTCGTTGAAGGACAGAAAAACAATCCACACCTCCGGGATATTGGCTTCGCAGCGGGCCAGCGTTTCAATGCCTGCATGCTCAAAGGCCTTTTGATAGGCGTACCAGAAAAAGCTCGGAACCAGTTGTACATGCGTGTTGGCGCGATTGGACAGCAGATATTGCACCCGGTTGTCTTTGCTGTAGTATGAAAAATTCGTTGTATTGCGCGCGTCGTTGCGGATGTTGTCCAGGCACATCTTTTTGCCTTTGTATTCCTGATTGGCGACGCTGAATGTTGGCGTATATTCCTTGAGATAGAGATTGACGTTATATTCTTTTAAATCGGCGTTTAAATTTACAACCGACGAACATGAACAAAGAAGCGCCAGAAACGCGAAAAGGGCAGAAAAACGGATGATATATCGTAAGCGCCTGGTCATAGGTTTTCTCCTCTTAAGAAACCTGATCTGAATTTGCCTGTGCTTCAGAACAAGGGGTTGCAACCTCTTGTTCTGCGGATTACGTCCGAATTCACCCGTTACTTTCAATCATAATAAATTTGTGATTGAAACGGATTTAACGCTATCTTAAACGAATCCGGAATACATTGCAACCGCCTTATGCCGGTTTGTGCATGTGTCTTAAGACAGAAAAGGCAACGGCTTATCCATCCGGTAAACCAGCGACTGACAGGAGGCCAGAAGTTTTCCCGAGTCATCGGTTGCCCGAATATCATAAACGGCGGTTCGCTTGGTTTTGTTGATTTCTTTCGCCTTAGCCGTCAATGTGGCGCCTGCGGCCGGTGAAGCCAGATAATTGATGTTCATGCTGAGCGCTACGGCCATGGTGCCATGCGAATTCGAAGCGACTTCAAAAGCCGCGTCCATCAGTGAAAAAATGGCTCCTCCGTGCGCCATGCCGAACATATTTTCCATGTCGGTCGTGAAAACCATTTCCACTTTAGCATAACCATCATTCATCTCGGCGAGTTTCAGTCCGAACTTGGTAGCGAATGGTTCTGCGGCAAATTTTTTGAAGATGGCGTCTTTAACGGTTTCATTCATAGCGTTCTCCCGCAATTGATGAAGGTTCTGATTTCCGGAAATTTCGGGACCCGTCCGGAAAATATCAGGGCGGATCAGGATAAAGCTGCAAAATATTATTTAGTTATCCGTGTCAGACTACAATCTGCATGATTCTGTCAAGCAAAAAGGTATGACCACAACCTCCTTTTGTTTTGGCCGCAGAGATGTTAAATTACAAATCGCCTGTTGAAAGCATTTAGTTCAGGCAGGAGATATTGAAAATGAGTCCGAAAAATACGAAGCCGTCGATAAAAGACGAGATTGCGCTCCTCCGCCGGAGAGTCACTGAATTAGAGCAGAATGAAATCCGGCTCAAGGAGATAGAACAAATGGCCAAGGCGCGCAAAGAGCGCCTGAAGGTTCAATACCGGTATACGAATATTCCCACCATCACCTGGCAGAAAAG
Source organism: Smithellaceae bacterium (assembly GCA_963682105.1). Classification (GTDB taxonomy): domain Bacteria; phylum Desulfobacterota; class Syntrophia; order Syntrophales; family Smithellaceae; genus UBA8904. The sequence continues at coordinate 1,215,572 of OY821638.1, read as the reverse complement.
AGACAATGATTTTATTGTCGCCGATTACAATATAACGATGGAAAATTTTACCGACGGATTAATCGGGAATTTTCTGGACAGGCCGGCCGGCAGTATCTACGAGGACCGTCCCGATATTCAGGATGATTTGCACAAATGCTTCAATGAGCACATCATTATCAAGCGCGAAACGCCTTACCGGATGTTTACAAAGCAAACCGAAAAGATCATCGTTTTCACTTTTGTGTATATGCCGCCGGATTCCGTCATCAGTCATATGGAAGATATTACGGAACGTAAAGTGGCGGAACTCAAACTCATGAAATCGGAAAGGCAACTGCGTGCGCTTTCCGCGCAGCTCATCAGCGTGGAAGAACGTCAGAAGAAGCACATTTCCCGCGAACTTCATGACAGCATCGGACAGTACCTGACGGCCATCAAATTCAGCATGGAGAATACCCTTCAACAGCTTGTCGAAAAGCAGGATATCGCAAAATCGGCCCAGTTGCTGGAAGGCGGGAAAAATTTACTGAAGCAAACCATCGAGGAAGTGCGAAGAATCATGATGGACCTTCGGCCGTCCATGCTCGATGACCTGGGAATACTCTCGACCATTTCCTGGTTTTGCCGGGAATTTCAGGCGGTCTACTGCAGCATGCAGGTTGAACAGGACATTCAGGTGACCGAAGAGGATGTTCCGGAACCTCTGAAAATCATTATTTACAGGATTTTGCAGGAAGCGCTCAACAATGCCGCAAAGCACAGCGGGGCGAGTCATATAGCAGTTTGCCTCAAAACGGTCGACGGCCGGATTGAACTGTCCGTTGAGGATAACGGCAAGGGGTTTGATTTGAAACAGGTTGCCAGAAATTATGATATTCCCGTCATGGAAGGATTGGGACTGCTCAGCATGCGGGAGCGTGCGGAACTGGGCGGAGGAACTTTGCGGATCAAGACCCAGCCGGGGCAGGGAACAGCGGTGATCGCAACCTGGTGACAGTGCATTCGCCTATGTCCCCGCTCGCCTATAATTGCCTGCCGAGCTTTCCGAGTCCTTGTAGCCCTGATACAACGCTTTGGCGCATTCAGGGCATATCCCATGGCTGAAATCGGCATGCGTGTGATCGCGCACGTAGACTTCCACCTGCTGCCAGTATCCTTCATCGTTTCTGATTTTCTTGCAATGGCAACAGATCGGGATCAGCCCGTTAAGGGTTTTTATCTCTCCCAGCGCCCGCTCCAGGTTCTGCTTCTCTTCCATTAACTTTGTTTGATTTTCAAGGGACAACTTTACGAATTTTTCACGGGAGGCTTCCAGACCAAACGCTATCATCGTTACCAGCAGAAACGAGGCGAGGAAGCGTAAACTCACAGTGATGTCGTATTCGTAAAGATAGAACGAGAATGGATTGATGAGCAGCAAACTGATAATAAAAAAAATAACGGCGGCAACGATCCCTCCTTCTTTTTTCCCTAAAAAGAAGAAAAAGACCAGGGGGAACGGAAATAGCCAGTAAACGGCTGTTCCGTTGCCGGCGCCGATGGCGATGTTATAAAGAAAAGAGAGGCTCAAAAGAGGCAATACCACCCGGTATAAAAGCAAATGCCTGTCGCTCTTCGTGAGAACAATCAAACTGACTGCAAGAAGGATAATGACCAGGATATCGACGATGAATTCCATCTGTTCCTGTTCAATAAAGTCGACGACGGCAAAACCAATACTGGCGGCCAGAGCAACGGCAATACACGAAAAGGCAAAGCGCTGCTTCCTCTTTTTTTCGATACGGGCGATTTCCATCTCTATATGTCCTGGCGAATATAATGTTTCTCTTGACCGGCAAGTTGCTCATGAGCGGGGATGGATCGATGGAATGGAACTCAATGTGAAACAGAATTATGGGGAGGGGGATTGAGCGAAAGTCTTTTTCAGCAGATTCTTTTAGTGAAATTTTATATTCGGCTATCCTTTTTAGCCTCTAGCGCATCGTTCCTCAACGGTTTAGCGGCTCTTTTTATTTTTTCCTTAAACAATGGCTTGCATTGTTATCGTTCCTGTAAGATCGCCTTTCCAGCGATGCGGCTTTATAACATCATAACAATTTGGTGACAATATTTTTTATGGGTGAACGGCCGGAAGAACGTCCAAACTCTTTGAAAAAACGGAGCCGCGAAATTGAATTTCATGATGTTCAGATGATCGAAATGCAGGAATTGACCTGTCTATTTTGTGGCCCATGCGCACCCATTGTCGGTAGAGGCATCGAGATCTTCTACAAACTTAAATATCTTCCCATCTTTACGGATGTATCTGAAGTTATCTATGAGTGCGCCTTGACTGACATATATATATGTGCCACCGGTTTCGTCGGAAGTAATTTCTCGCCACTGGGTTTCAAACTCCGATGGCCTTCCCCCGGGTGCTCTCTTCAATTCTTTCTCCTTCAGCCTCTTTACGGGGATGCGTGCACTGCCACCCTTATAGATGACGTAGCCGACGTCATCTTTGTCTGATTGGAATACAAATTGAATTCTGAGGGTGTTCTTTAAGCCAACGGACTTAAAGCATCTAAAATCGTTTTGATCCGCTATGGCGGAACTTGCCGCGAAAAATCCGATCACCAAAACGCCTATTAGTCTTTTCATTGGTACCTCCTCATCATTTGATGTGCATAACGAGCCTGTAGAAAAACTCCAAAAAATATTTTTTCGCTGTTTTCAGGGGGCTTTTAACCGCCTCATCATCGTGCGATCGTCGCTTGTGGGGCATTCTCCATGGTCGTTTTTTACGCTTCAACCACTGAACGCCGCTTTCCGATCTATTCTACAGGCTCAATGATGAAAACACCCGGAGCGTAGCGATCTGCCGGATTGCTTTGGGTTACTCATTTCTGAGGAACAACCGCAACAGCATCGATTTCTACAAGATAATCAGGATGCGCCAGTGCCGCCACAAATAGAACGCTGATAACAGGCGGATTTGGACGCTGACCCCATACTTTTTGAAACGCCTCGAATCCGGCCTGGGCCGATTGCCCATGCAGGATGTAGACGTTCCACTTTACAACGTGCTGAAGTTCGGCCCCGCCTGCCGCTAAAGCCGTTTCAATATTCAGTAACGCCTTTTCCGTTTGCGCTCTGAGGTCGCCCTTGCCGATGATGTTGCCGGAAGCGTCCACAGCATTCTGACCACCGACATAGATTGTCGTTGCATTGCCTCTGACGACAATAGCCTGAGTATATGCGGGATTTTTGTGCAAACCCGCCGGATTGAGATATTGCACATTTCCATGCATCTGCATTTGCTCCTCCTTTGGTACGAGAGCCTGACAGCCCAAGATTAATACTGCGGATACAATCACTACCCATCGATGCATTGTCATTCTTCCTCCCCAACGCCTGAATTAAGCCGCGCCGCGATGCGGCGTCGGCTTGAATGAATTGTGTACGCCCGGCACGAGCGTGAACTTATGGGGTGAAAGTCCCCTATACGTGAATCCTGTTAATGTTTCAAAGCTTGGAAACATTAACAAAAGTATTAGCCGAAGGCAAGGGCGGAATCGCGAGAGACCGTCCTAAGGAAGCCCAAGCGCAAACCGATGAGCCAGAGACTATCCCGGACCTGATCCGGGAAACAGAAACAGCATACAAGGCCTAGTCTCCGGGCAAGTCAGCACGCGTGCCTTCATGGTGCAACATGACAAAGCCCGGGATTCGGGAGACAGGGTAAATACTGCAGTTGCATCGGGACAGTTCACGAACTTATACCCCTCAAGGGGGTACTGAAAAGAGTCCGGGGAGACCTGCCCGACAGGGGTCCGTATCGCTACGGAACCCCTCTGCATGTGAACAGGCAGAGGGATCTGGCAGGAGTCATAAGCGGCCATAGTAGGCGCGAGGAAACAAGCCTGGTGAAAACGGGAAAAGCCGGGAAAGACTTACCCCGCCGAAGGGCCAAACACAGAGAAGGGAAGAAACACCATGAACTCTCATAGCATGAAGAATCCGCACGGAGGAATGTCTGTGAGGCGTACGATGGAATCATTCGACCCAAATGAGAACCTGCTGGAGCGGATTTTATCCAAAGAGAACATGGCCCAGGCGTGGAACGGGTGAAAGCCAATCATGGCGCACCCGGCGTCGATGGAATCACCATCCAACAATTTCCCGAACGGACCAGACCTCTATGGGCTCAAATCCGGCAATCGCTTTTAGCAGGCAGCTAACAACCTTTGCCGGTTAAGCGGGTAGAGATACCCAAAGCAACCGGGGGAAGCCGTCCTCTGGGTATTCCAACGGTTTTGGACCGGCTGATCCAGCAGGCGATCGCCCAGGTTCTGACGCCGATATTTGATCCGGGGTTTTCCGAATCAAGCTTCGGTTTCCGGCCTGGCCGGTCAGCCCATCATGCGGTGTATCAGGCCCGGAAGTATATCCGGGAATGATGCCGCATCGCCGTCGATGTGGGCCTGTCGAAGTTCTTCGACACGGTGCAACATGACGTTCTGATGAATCGTGTGTCGAAAAAGATCTGCGACAAACGGGTCTTGCGTCTCATCGGAAAATACCTGCGGGCCGGGGTCATGGTGCAGGGCCGCTTGCAGGAAGCGCCCCTGGGAGTTCCTCAGGGTGGCCCCCTGTCGCCATTACTGGCCAACATCATCCTGGATGATCTGGACAAAGAGCTTGAGAAACGTGGACACCGGTTTGCCCGTTATGCCGATGACTTCATCGTTCTGGTCAGAAGTCAACAGGCGGGTGAGCGGGTGATGGAAAGCCTGAAACGCTTTCTGGAAAACCGGCTTAAGCTTCGGATCAACCCGGAGAAAAGCCGGGTGGTTCCGACCAAGCAGGCCAGATTCCTCGGTTTCATTTTCCGGGGAACCAGAATTATCTGGTCGGAAAAGGCCTTCCACGAATTCAAGCGAAGGGTCAAGGAACTGACCGGACGGTCCTGGTTTGTGGCTATGGATTACCGGTACAAGAAGCTGGCCGAATACCTTCGCGGCTGGATGAACTACTTCGGTATTTCGGAATACTACCATCCGATTCCGGAAATCGATCACTGGCTGAGGAGACGGCTGCGCATGTGCTATCTCAAACAATGGCACAAGGCAAAGACCAAAGTGAGGGAGCTTCGGAAACTGGGGACGTCACTTCACATGGCCATCTCGGTGGCCATGAGCCGTAAAGGACCATGGTGGCTGGCGAAGACGCTGGCGATGCAAACCGGCATGACCAACGCATGGTTAAAGGATCAGGGGCTGTTGTCTGTAAAAGACCTGTGGGTGAACATTCACTACCCGGCTACGGCCCGGTAATCTCTGTGAACCGCCTGGTGCGGACCCGCATGCCAGGGTGGTGTGGGGAGGGGGAGAGAAAAACTCCCCCTTACCCGATTATGCCAGTTCCTGTCATCCATCATCTCGGTTTCCCATGTCTGTATCGGAATCTGGGGAAGAACCGACTTGTCGTCCGTTGATACTCGACATAGGATTGGCCAAAAATGGTGGCCATCAGCCTCTCCTCAGACCGCACAACGCAATGCCATATCGGGTGCAGAATGATTGCCCACAGAATAAAGATGTAGCTATTGAGATAGACGGCGAGGCCGAAGTTGAAGATTGATAGAAACGCGGCGTAAAGGGGATGACGGACATACTTGAAGGCCCCTCGCGTCGATAGTTTGTTGCCTCTTTCTGAGGCAGGCAAAGACTTCACGCTCCAAATGATCATGGCAAGCGTCATCAGAATGGAAGCCAGGAACACGGAGTCCAGTATGAGTTGATTTTCTAACAGCGGGACGGGGGCGATCCATTCATTAAGCCAGTCCGCAATGAAGAGCAATGCGACGCTAATAAGCATCCCAATGGGACCGCTTCCGAATATCTTTTTCAGTCTGGATGGGTATTCGCTCATGAAGATGACTCTGTCAACGTGTCTTTTGGGGCATAACGACGAGCCTAAGGTGTGGCGGCTTTTTGCCGTCGCCCTGAATATCCTGGTTATATCTTGCTATTTTTGTAATATTTCAAAACCTTCCGCCACCATGGTTGGAGTAAATTCCGTGATCTCGTATTCCGCAATTCCTGCTTTATTGAAAGGATCTCTTGCTAGAATCTGTTCCAATACATCTTTGTCTTTAACACAAGATAAAATAACCCCTCCTGTTCTCGGGATTTTTCTTCCTGATGCAATAAAATTCCCATTGGCATATTCCTGCTTCAAATAGTCCACGTGAGCATCAAGGTGTTTGTCTACCTCCACAAGATCGCTTTTATAATTCAAAGATACTATGAACATATTTCTCCTATTAAGAAATAACGAAGATCTAAGCCAAAGTTGCGCAGCAGCGGTCGGTTTGAGCGACCTTCGCATTTTTATGTTCGCAACTGTGCAAGTGCGTGCCCTGCTTCTGGTGCCAATTTAATGAATCCCGATAAGGTTTCGCAGATATAGTCCTTACATGCAGCGCAATTCTCTACGCCTTTTTCCAAACAGCACTTACGAATATCACAGTTATTACAATGAAAGAATTTGGCTCCATTTGATTTACAGCCATTGCAATTTATTTGGTTGGCTTTAATTTCGGCACGATACATTTGTGACCATTTTTTTGCGGTCTCTTCCCGCTTCATCTCATCGCTTTCTTGTGTTGCAAGATACGCGTCGCATGTTGAACAATTCAAACCGCAGTAAGCTATCATTTTCCCTCCTTCTTGTATTTATGCGAACATGTTTATGTGAGGCAACAGGTTTGGCTACTTATTGACCAGCCCTTTTTCAATGGCGTAAGACGTGAGCGCGGAGGCCGTGTGCAGGTCGAGTTTTTTCATCAGGTTTTCTCTGTGTTTTTCGACGGTTTTCATACTGATGCACAAATCGTCGGCGATTTCCCGGTTTTTGTATCCTTCGCCCACGAGTTTCAAAATCTCGCGTTCCCGTGATGTCAGGGTGTCCCATATGGTATGAGGAGTGGCTGCGTCGTTTTGTTTGCCCCGAATGTAGCCTTCAATGACTTTGCCGGAAATTTCGGGGCTTAAGTAATTTTTCCCCATCAGAACATTTTTGATGGCCATCAGAAATTCCGCGTGATTTGCTTCTTTCAGGATGTAGCCGTCCGCTCCGGCCTGAAGGCTGGCCAGAACGTATTCTTCCGTTTTATAGACGGTGAGAATCAGCACTTTGATTTCCGGGCACTGTCTTTTGATTTCTTTAATGGCTTCGATGCCGTTGAGTTTCGGCATGGAAAGGTCCATGAGCATCAGATCGGGTTTGAGTTCCAGGGCAATCCGGACCGCTTCGCGTCCGTCTTCGGCTTCACCGACCACCTCCAGGTCGGCGTTTGAGGAGAGCAGGGCTTTGAGACCTTCACGAAGGATCGTATGGTCTTCGGCAATGGCAATTCTTTTCCGCACCGTATTCATAAAAACTTCTTCTTTTCCACGTCAGGCGACGACCGGTTACCGCCTTGTTTTTTCAATCATTTCTTGTATTCCAACCGCTTCCGTTTTCCCTAAGGCGCGGCCAACTTAGCATGAGATTCGGTGTTCGTAAAGGCCAAAGCGCATGCTTTCTGAGGGGGATCGGACAAAAAATCCGTACGAATTGATTCATAACTAAGGTTCTCACCTGATTTACTTCACGAACCCTTTTGCGTACCCTGCGAATCAGGCGAATTATGGAGTATTAAGAGAGATAACCATGAACTGGCTGCTGAAAATACTGATCATCGATAACAACCGGACATTCAGGTATTTACTGTCTGATTTTTTGAGGATGAATTTTGCATGTGTAGTCAAGTGTCTGAACGGTAATCAAGAAGATATTCTGAATGAGTTTAATAAGTTCTCTCCCGATGTTCTCTTTATGGATGTCCAGTCCACGGAAAAAAACTTTATGACGTTCACGCAAAATTTTAAGGCTTCCCGTCCGGGGGTGCGCATTATCTGGATTACAAGCTATGACCAGCCGGAATACAGCCAGAAAGCGCAAGACGGCGGCATCGATTGTTGTCTTTCCAAGGATGCCATTACTTCAAACAGTGTTATTAACCTTATCCGCATGGTTTACAAGGCCAATGGCGTTTTGCCATATCCGGACGTGCGGCAAACAGATTGAAGAAAGGAATATGAGTATGGACTATCAAAACATTATTTATTCAGTGGAAGATGGCATTGCCACAATCACGTTTAACCGGCCGAAAGCACTCAATGCCATGAATGCGCAGACGATGACGGAGCTTCAGCACGCTGCGATCGCCTGCAAAAATGATCCGGAAGTCAAGGTCGTAATTCTGACGGGTTCCGGCTCCAAAGCGTTTGTCGCCGGCGCGGATATCGCGGAAATGCAGGATAAGACGACCGTGGACGCCCTTTCATTTATGGAACTGGGTCATGAAACGCTCCGCCTGATTGAAACCATGCCCAAACCGGTTATCGCCGCCATTAACGGATTTGCCCTCGGAGGCGGCACGGAAATTTCTCTGGCTTGCGATGTACGTTTTGCCGCTGAAAACGCGGCTTTCGGCCAGCCGGAAATTCTCCTGGGCATCATTCCCGGATGGGGCGGAACGCAGCGCCTGCCCAGAATTATCGGGATGGGACGGGCCAAGGAACTCATTTTGGGCGGCGGACAGATTGATGCCAAGCGCGCCTATGAAATCGGTCTGGTAAACCGTGTATTGCCTCAGGATCAGTTGATGCCGGAAGTGAAAAAATTTGCCGCGAAGCTGGCATCGCTTCCCGGTTTTGCTCTGAAAATGGCCAAACACAGCATTAACTTCGGTTACGATTTGTCACTGGACAACGCCACACGCCTGGAAGCCGAGTGCGTAACCCAGTGTTTCAGCACCAAAGATCAGAAAGAAGGCATGAACGCCTTCCTGGAAAAAAGGAAACCGACTTTCTGCGGCCGTTAAGCGTTTCAGGATATCCGGCGCGGAAGTTTATAAATATAGGGTGCGGGGAACCCGGAAAATGCGAACATTCATTTGCGGAAATAAGTGGTTCACCGGATTTACAAAAACTGAGGCATTTCATATCCTGCGCATGAAAAGAGGGGTGTTAAATGCACAATCATCAACCGGCCATTATGCGATCCATGTTTTCTTATTGCCAAGAGGCTTCCTTCCTCCTCGGTAGGCAATGGAAAACATGGGTCCTGATGGCAAACCTGCTTACGTTGAGAGAAATAAAGAATGACGTTGGAGAGTGAAATGAATCTCCGCAAAAGCCAGGAAAACAGAGCTCGATAAAGGAGAGTTAATATGGATAAAAAATTGAATGATGTTGTCATTGTTTCCGCCTGCCGGACAGCGATTGGACGCTTCGGCGGGACGTTGAAAGATTTAAACGGTCCTGTGATTGGCAGTGTCGCCATGAAAGGGGCCATTGAACGCGCCGGCATCGACGCCGGTATCATTGACGATGTCCGCTTCGGCTGCTGCTGCGAACATCACGACTGCCTCAATATCGCCCGCGTGACGTCTCTGATGGCGAATATTCCGGACCATTGTAACGCCGCCACCGTCAACCGGGTTTGCATTTCCGGTATGGAAGCCGTTGTTTCCGGCATGGCCATGATTCAGGCCGGACTGGCCGATGTGATCTTAGGCGGCGGTGTTGAACACATGTCGGGCGTGCCCTACGCCCTCTCCAATGCCCGCTGGGGCTACCGCCTGCAGGACCAGGTGCTCGAAGACGCTCTCATGCGCAAACTCCACTGCGGTTCCCGTTTACTTCCGGGACCGGAGAAGGGACCTGTCAAATCCGGCATGCCCATCGATCTGTACAAGGGTAAGCCTTACATCATGGGACTCACGGCCGAATTCGTTGCCCAGATGCTGAATATTTCCAGAGAAGATATGGATGAAGTCGCTCTGCGGAGCCACAACAACGCCGAGCGAGCCACCAAAAACGGTGACTTTGCCGACGAAATTGTTCCTATCTCAATTCCCGGACCGAAAGGCAAGCCCCCCATCGTGTTCGATAAAGACGAACATTTTATGCCGGGTCTGACGAAGGACAAACTGGCTGCCCTCAAACCGGCCTTTATCCCCGAAGTCGGCAAAGTCACCGCAGGTAATGCCTCGGGCTTAAACGACGGCGCCAGCGCCATGATCCTGATGTCCGCTGCGAAAGCCAAAGAACTGGGCATCAAACCGATCGCCCGCATTCGAGGCGTAGGCTACGGCGGATGCCATCCTTCCGTCATGGGCACCAGCCCGATACCGGCCGTCAATCAGTTGCTCAAGAGAACCGGCCTGAAAATATCCGATTTTGAACAAATTGAAGTGAATGAAGCCTTCGCCGCTCAGTACCTGTCCTGCGAAAGAGAATTGGGGCTGAACCGGGATATCACCAACGTCAACGGTTCGGGCATCGGTCTGGGTCATCCGATTGGTTCCACAGGCAGCCGTATTATGGTTACTCTGATGTACGCAATGAAGAAACGCGGAAAAACACTGGGCCTGGCAACGCTTTGCGGCGGCGGCGGGGTATCGATGGCAACAGCCCTGGAGCTTTTATAGTTTAACCGGCCTTCAGAGCAGTCGTCGATTGCCGAAGAAGAACAGCATAATATGAATGTTTTTAGAAAAGGAGAACAATATGGATTTTAATTTACCCGAAGAACTTCAGATGTTGAAGGACATGGCTTATAAATTCGGCCAGGCCGAAATGGCGCCTCATGCCCATGAGGCGGACGAGAAAGAAGCTTATACACCGGAGATCAGAATGAAGGCGGCCGAAAGCGGCCTTCTGGGCGCCTGGATTCCGGAAGAGTACGGTGGACCGGGCGTGGGTTTCCTGGGACATAGCATTGTGACGGAAGAACTTTCCAAAGCCTGCATCGGCATCGGACTTAACCTTTACGGCGCCTGCTTCGGATCTCAGAATATTTATCACTACGGAACGGAAGAACAGAAGAAAAAATACCTTCCGCCCATCTGCACCGGCGAGTACGTTTTTGCCGGAGCTTATACGGAACCGAATGCCGGCACCGACGTATCAGGCTATAAGACCAGAGCCGTCATCGACGGTAAGGACTGGGTGATCAACGGAACAAAGATGTTCATCACCAACGGAACGTGCAGCACCCATATGATCGTTCAGGCCATTACGGAACCGGATGCCAAAAAACATAACAGCTTCAGCCAGATTCTGGTTCCGTGCGATACCAAAGGCGTGACCCGCACCAAACTTCACGGTAAACTGGGGCTTCGCGCCAGCGACACCGCTGAAATCGCGCTGGAAGACGTTCGCGTGCCGGTGGAAAATTTAGTCGGCACCCGCGGCAAAGGTTTCTATCAGTTGATGCATTTCTTCAATGTGACCCGTATCATGATTGCCGCTCAGGCGCTGGGGCTCTCGGAAGCTTGTCTGACCGCTTCGGTCAAATATGCGAAAGAAAGAAACGTGTTCGGCGCTCCGCTGGGATCCTTCCAGATCACCATGCAGAAGCTGACGGAAATGGCCATCAAGATTGAAGCCCTGCGCGGCTTCGTTTACAAATCCGCCTGGCTGGTGGACAACGGAACACCGGATTATCATCTGGCGGCTATGGGCAAGTATCTGGGCGGCCAGACGGCGGTCTTCTGCGCCAATGCAGGCGTGGAAATCCACGGCGGCTACGGCTACATGGAAGAGTATGATGTTCAGAAATGGTATCGTGACGCCAAGATTCTTGAGCTTTATGAAGGAACCAAAGAAGCTGAAATCATGACTATCGGCAAAGTTCTGCAAGCAAAATAGTTTTCAGATCCCCCTCTCACTATTTGCGCTTGTCAAAGGGCCGGTTATACCGGCCCTTTTTTTTACCCGAACGGCACGGATCTTTCGGGATCAACCGTAAAATCGACGCTGCCGGTCACCCTACGAATATAGGGTGCTCAGAAAAAAGGAATACGGGAATCGCAGATGTAAAATGAGGTCTCCACCGAATTTACCCGTATCGCGTTTCTTGATACTTTGCAGCCGTACGATAGATGCGGGGAACTCCGGGGAAACGCATCAGGCAGGAAAACAGTAGCCGGAAGGAAAACGGACAGTCAAACGGTGAACAGGGATCGAAAGCAACAAAAAAGGAGACAATCATGAAAGAGATAAAAAAAGTTTGTGTATTAGGCGCAGGGCTTATGGGTAACGGGATCGCGCAGGTGTGCGCTCAAGCAGGAATGGAAGTAACGCTTCGGGATATCGAACAGCGCTTCGTCGACGGCGGCATGAATACCATCAAGAAAAATCTGGCCAAGGATGTGGAAAAAAAGAAGAAAACCCAGGCGGAAATGGACGCCATTCTGGCGCGGATCAAACCGACCCTGGATCTGAAAGAAGCAGCCACAGGAGCGGACGCGATTGTGGAAGTAGTGATCGAAGTCATGGACGTCAAGAAGAAAGTCTATCAGGAACTCGACACCATCGTGCCGGCCGATTGTCTTTATTTTACCAATACATCGGGTTTAAGCATCACCGAGATGGCCGCCATTACGAACCGTCCGGATAAAGTGATCGGGACGCATTTTTTCAATCCGGTGCCGGTTATGAAACTGTTGGAAGTGATCCGGGCCTATCAGACCTCGGATGAAACCCTGGAAGCGGCTCTGGCCTGGGGCAAAAAGCTGGGCAAGGAATGCATTATTGTGAAGGAAGCCCCGGCGTTCGCCGTCAACCGCATCCTCTGCACCATGATCAACGAAGCCTTCTATACCCTCGATGAAGGCGTCGCCACCGCGGAAGATATCGATAAAGGCATGCAACTCGGCTGCAATCATCCCATCGGCCCGCTGGCTCTGTCCGACATGATCGGAAATGATACGCTGCTTCGGGTTATGGAAGGCCTGCATCGGGAACTGGGCGACAAGTATCGTCCCGCGCCGCTTTTAAGAAAACTGGTCCGTGCCGGCAACCTCGGCAGAAAGTCCAACCGCGGGGTCTACAACTATAAATAGTTGAACGGTCCTTATTGTTTTTTTCGAATAAGCGCTTATTCAACGACTTATAAAAAAAATTTGAGGAAGGTAACGAAAACGTATGAAGAATGTGTATGAAGAGTATAAACAAAAACTGGTTTCGGCTGATGAAGCGGCAAGTTACGTCAAGTCCGGCGACAGAATTTTTTACAGTGAATTCGAAATGATTCCGGAATCGCTGGATGCAGCCCTGGCCAAAAGGGTTTCCCAGCTTAAAAATGTCGAATTGAGATGCGTGTGCACATCACGGGTTCCCAAGGTTGTGGAAGCTGATCCCAAGCGCGAGCATATCGTCATGAACGACTGGCATCTTTCTACCGCCGGCCGTCGTCTCCATGATCAGAATCTGTGCAACTACATTCCTTTCTCTTATCATCAGGCGCCGCGGACGATCCGGAAGTACCTCGATTTCGATTGCGCGTTCATTCTGGTAACCGAAATGGACAAAAACGGGTATTTCAATTACGGCCTGTGCAATTCCATGACGGGCGCGGTGATTGACAAGGCCAAAAAGGTGATCGTTGAAGTCAATAAAAATGTTCCCTACTGCTACGGCGGAAACCGGGAATCCGTCCATATCTCCAGAGTGGATTGTGTCATAGAAGGGGCCAACCCTTCGCTGGTGGAAGTTCCGCCCATGGCACCCAAAGAAGCGGACCGGCGCATTGCCGAACTGATCCTGAAGGAGATAGAAGATGGCGCGTGTATTCAACTGGGAATCGGCGGCTTGCCGAATCTCATCGGTCAGATGATTGCCGAAAGCGATCTGAAAGACCTGGGCATCCATACTGAAATGATGTGTGATTCCGTCGTCGATTTGTACTACGCCGGCAAAATCACCGGTAAGTATAAAACGGTGGACCGGGGCAAAATCGTTTACACGTTTGCGATGGGGACGAAAAAGCTCTACGATTTCCTGGATCACAATCCGACCTGCTCTTCCTATCCGGTCAGCATTACCAATGATCCGAGAATCATCGCCGTGAATAATAAGGTGATGGCCATCAACAACGCCATCGAAGTGGATTTGTACGGTCAGGTTTGCTCGGAAGCCTCCGGGTTCGACCAGAAAACAGGCACGGGCGGACAGCTTGACTTTATTTTAGGCGCTTTTGAATCGAAGGGCGGCAAGGGGATCATTTCCCTGAGCTCAACCTTCAAGGATAAAGCAGGGAAGTTGCATTCCCGGATCGTTCCTTTTGTCGAACCGGGAACCATCGTGACCGTGCCCCGCTCGGTCGTGCAGTATGTGGCGACGGAATACGGCATGGTTCAGTTAAATGGCAAATCGACCTGGCAAAGAGCGGAAGCGCTCATCGGCATCGCACATCCCGATTTCCGGGAAGATTTGATCAAGCAGGCACAGCAGATGAAAATCTGGCTCAACGGCAACAAAAGAGACGCCTGTTAATATAGCACCCAATGTTCTACACCCTTGAACGTGAGGCGAGGGAAAGATCATGGAACTGGAAAAGTGGAGAAATACATATCCGGAAAAGTTTGCTACCGAGAATGTGATATTCGGCCGCATTCATCGGGGGGATACGATTTTCATCGGATCGGCCTGCGCAGAACCACAACATCTGGTGCAGTCTCTGATTCATTATGTAAAATCAAATCCGAAGGCTTTCTGCGACGCCGAAGTTCTCCACATCCGGTCGCTGGGAGTCGCTCCGTACGCCACGGAGCGATTCAAGCAGCACTTTCGCCACAATTCGTTTTTCATCGGCGACAGCACACGGGATGCCATTAATCACGGCGTGGCGGATTATACGCCCATCTTTCTATCCCAGACGCCGAAGCTCTTTGACAAAGGCATGGCCCGTGTCGATATCGCGCTGATCCAGACGTCTTTGCCTGACAATCTCGGGTATGTAAGTCTGGGCATCAGCGTGGACATCATCAAAGCAGCCGTGAAGAGGGCAACGGTAGTGGTGGCCCAGGTGAACCGCTTCATGCCGCGCGTGCATGGGGATTCCTTTCTGAACATCAAAAATATCGACTATATCGTTCCCCGGGACGAATCGCTTCTGGAATACAGCCCCGAGGCGGAAAACGATATCGCTATCCGTATCGGAAAATATGTCTCCCGTCTGGTGGAAGACGGCGACACCATCCAGGTGGGTTACGGGCGGATTCCCAACGCCGTTTTGCAGCATCTGTCCGAAAAGAAACATCTGGGTGTGCATACGGAGCTCATCACCGACGGCATTGTCGATCTGATGCAGAAAGGCGTCATCGACAATACGCTGAAGAACGTCAATCCCGGAAAAACCGTCACCACCTTCTGCATGGGGCAGCAGGCGACGTATGAATACCTCAATGACAACCCGGCGATTGATATCCGGACGATCGATTACACCAACAATCCGATGATCATCGCCCAGCATGACCGCATGACGGCCATCAATACCGCCCTGGAGATTGATCTGACGGGGCAGGCCACGGCGGAATCGATCGGTTATATTCTCCACAGCGGTGTGGGAGGGCAGGCGGACTTTATGCGGGGCGCCGTACTGTCCAAGGGCGGTAAGGCCATTTTGGCTTTGCAATCCACGGCGGCCTCCGGCGTGGTCTCCCGGATCGTTCCCTGTCTGCGCGAAGGCGCGGGCGTTACGCTGACGCGCGGGGACGTTCATTATGTCGTGACCGAATACGGGATTGCCTATCTGCACGGCAAGAATATCCGCGAGCGGGCCATGGAACTGATTTCCATCGCCCATCCCAAGTTCCGGGAAGGGCTTATTGAAGAAGCCAGAAAAAGGAACATGATTTATTACGATCAGCATTTTATACCGGGCACGCGGGGAGAATATCCCGAGCATCTGGAATATTACAAAGTGACGAAAACCGGTCTTAATATCTTCTTCAGGCCGATCAAGATCAGTGATGAACCGCGTCTGAAGGAGTTTATATATTCCCTGTCGGATCAAAGCCTGTATCGACGTTTCATGTCGCATCGAAAAGACGTGCCGCACGAAGTACTGCAGCCGTTGGTGATTATCGATTACACGACGGAGATGGCGATACTGGCCGTGATCCCCAGGGGCGAAAAAGAGGAAATTGTCGGCGTCGGCAGATACTATATCGATTCATCCCACCACACCGCTGAGGTTTCCTTTGCCGTCAGGGATTCCTGTCACAACCAGGGGGTGGGTTCGGAACTTCTGAAGTACTTGACGTATCTGGCCAAACGACAGGGGCTTTTAGGCGTAACGGCGGAGGTTCTCCCTGAGAATTATCCGATGATGCATGTCTTTGAAAAGGGAGGGTTCGACCTGGAGAAGAAGAATATCGACGGCCTCTGGGACTTGAAGATTACCTTCCGGGAATAAAACAACGGGCCTTCGGGCCCTGGCGTACAGGATTAAAAACGACCGGCGATGAAAAGGGAGCGGCGCCGGTTGAAACGAGTGTAATTTATGAGCATACCCTATATTGAAACCAACGAAGCCGATTGCCGTGATTGTTACCGGTGTGTGCGTCACTGCAATGTCAAAGCCATCCGGTTTCGAAACGGCCAGGCGCAGGTGGTGCCGAGACTTTGCATTATCTGCGGCATGTGCATCCGCGTGTGTCCTCAGAAAGCCAAAAGCATCCACAGTGCGATGGAGGACGTTCTTAAAGCGAAGCGGGAGAACCGGCAGTTGATCGCTTCGGTTGCGCCGTCGGCCGCTGCTTATTTTCATATGAAAAACTTTGCGGAGATGGAAAAGGCTTTAAAGGATCTCGGCTTTTCCGCCGCTGAAGAAACTTCTGCTGCTGGAGCGATCGTGGGACTTGCTCACCACGAGTATGTGGAGAGCCATCCGGAGCGCCTGCCTGTGATCACGTCATCCTGCCCTGTGATCATTAATTTAATTCAGCAGTACCATTCCGATCTTATTCCTCACCTGGCTCCGCTGGTGTCTCCCATGATCGCTCACGGGCGCCTGCTCGCTCAAAAATACGGGCCGGACGCCTACATTGTCTTTATCGGACCGTGTCTGGCGAAAAAAATGGAAATCTACGACAAGGCGGTTTCCGGCGTGATTCATGCCGCCATGACTTTCCGCGGTCTTGAAGAATCGTTTATGGCGGCGGGCATGCCTTACCGGTCGACGCCGGAAGATATGGATGCTCAGCCGGCGGAAGGGGCGCGGGTATTTCCCCTGCAGGGAGGCCTGATCGGCGTATCGCAAGACGATGTTCTCACACTGGATCAGAATATGGCCGTTGCGTCGGGGCTGGATGACTGTCAGGATGTTCTCCTGAGCATTCGCGCCGGCAGGATGAAAAAGAAACTGGTGGAACTGATGGCCTGCCAGGGCGGTTGCGTGAACCGTCAGAGGCTGTCCAATTCGGAAGAAAAACAGGTGAGCCAGAAGGAGCTGGCGGCTTCGATTCCCAGAACCGTGTGGCCGCCGATGGAACGCTCATTTAAGGACCGGCAGGTGAAGGTGCCGGAATTTACCGAAGAGCAGATTCAGACGGTGATGCGCAAGGTGAACAAATATAACACTGTCGACGAGCTCAATTGCGGCGCCTGCGGTTACGCCACCTGCCGTGAGAAAGCCGTCGCCACGCTGCGCGGCATGGCGGAACCGACCATGTGCATCCCCTATATGCGGCACTGTTCCGAATCGATCCATCAGTTTGTGATGGATGTCGCGCCGAACGCCATTATCATCGTCGATGACAATCTGATGATTCACGACATGTCTCCTTCCGCAGAAAGACTCTTAAGTCATGGCCTTCAGGAGGTTCACGGCAAACATTTGTCCACGGTTATTTCCGTTCTGGATGACTTTCTGTATGTCCGCGATACCGGACGGCACGTTGTCGGCAAAGCCTGCCGGGTCAAAGACGATATTATCGTCGAACAGACGATCGGGCGGGTTGAAGGTCAGCCCCTGATGGTGGCCATTCTTCGCGACATTACCGATCGGGAGAAAGAGCGGGAAAAGTCTGTCGCCATCCGGGAGGAGATGCTGGAAAGAACGAGAGAAGTCGTGCGCAAACAGATGCGCGTCGCCCACGAAATCGCGCACCTTCTGGGCGAAACGGCGGCGGAAAGCAAAACGACCTTGACCAATCTTACCAAACTGATTGATGAGGAGTTTTCAAGAAACAGGCACAACTGAAGCGGTGCTTCTTTAGATAAAGCGCTTTTGAAAGGGGTTGTAGATTCGAGACTGGGGAGACCGGACGCTATGCAAAGAACGATGTTAAAATCAAAAATTCACCGGGCAACCGTAACGGACGCCGATTTGAACTATGAAGGCAGCATTTCGATTGATCAGATTTTGCTGCAGGCGGCCGATATTGTGCCTTATGAGGAAGTCGCTATTTATAATGTAACCAATGGCGAGCGATTTTCTACCTACGCTATTACCGGAAAGGAAGGGAGCGGTGTGATTTGTTTAAACGGCGCCGCCGCGCGAAAGGTAGCGCGCGGAGATACAATCATTATTGCTTCCTTTGCCCTGATGAACGAAAATGAGTTTGCGGGTTGGACACCCATAAACATTCTTGTAGACGAAAACAACAGGGTTAAAGCCATACGGTAGAGCGTTATATTCCGTTTCCAGGTCAAGCGCTACCTTTGCTGCCCGCGGCGTTGGTGTCATCAAGAGATGACCAACACATCTCTGACGCCGCCTCCTTGCCGTCGCGGTTTCAGCATTGATTCGGAAACGGAATTTATCATTGGCATCCGCCCGCTGCATTGCTTGTCGGGGGCAATTAGCGAGGCTAACAGGGGTTGCAGTTTTTTTAACTGCAACCCCTTTCAATTTTCTGTATAATCTTGAAAAAAGGGGGACCAAATGAGCATTCTGAGACTGGGACCGGTGCGGCAAATCGGATATGTTGTAAAAGACATTGAAAAGGCCATGCAGGAATGGATTAAACTGGGGGTCGGCCCCTGGTTTTATTTCGCCCAGGCACCCGTTGAAAACTTCCGGTACATGGGCAAGCCCTCCGATATTCGGATGGCCGCGGCACTGACGAATTCGGGAAATATTCAAATTGAACTCATTTTGCAACTGAATGACGCACCCTCTCTGTACCGTGATTTTCTGGCAGCTGGAACGGAGGGTATCCAGCACATATCTCACTGGCTGGATACGGAAGGATTTGAAAAAAATTACAAAGAGCTTCTTGATCAGGGTTTTATTATCGGGCAGGAAGGAACGATCGGTCCAGGCGGCCGGTTCGCTTATTTTATCAATGATAAGATTCCTGGGACCGTTCTGGAAGTAGCGGAGATGAACAGTTTGAAAAGAGATTATTACAAAGCCATAGCCGACATCTGCTCAAGCTGGGACGGATCTGATCCGATTCGGCAGTGATGCGCCGGCAGTGGGAAAATGAGCGCATGGATGGATTCAGATGAAATTCAAATGATCAAAGGCGGCGAAGGGACAATGGAAAACCGGCGGAAATTTCTGAAAAAATGCGTGGCAGGCTGCGTTGTCATGGCAATGCCCGGCCTGCCCGTGTATGCCTGCGCGGGTCGCGGGCAAAACCCGATTGTCAAAACAAATCCAAAGCAGGCGCTGGTTGTCTGGTACAGCCAGACCGGTCATACCGGCCGTATCGGCGGCATTATCCGCCATACCTGGAGCAGAGCGGGGTTAATGGTCGATGGAGCGGATTACCGGGACATTGATACGAATTCGCTTGCACAGTATGATCTCATTGCAGTCGGTTCGCCGGTGCAATATATGAATGTGCCCCGCAACCTGCAGGATTGGATAAAAAAGTTGCCCCGTATCGACGGAACCAGCGTGGTGTCTTATATGACTTTCGGCGGCGACGGCAACGGGCAGCACAGTACGGCCTGCGAACTTCTGGATCTGATGACGCAGGCAGGCGGAGCGGCAGCCGGGTTCGGTCTGTTTGGAAATATGTCAACATTCGCGCCGACGTGGTCAGTAGGTAATGAAGAACGTATTTTGCGTTTCAAAGACCGCCCGAATGAAAACACCTACCGGCAGGCGCGCGCTTTTGCCGTGGACATACTGAAAAACGTTTCCACCGGCGGGGCGGTTAAGATTGAACGGGACTTTAGCCTGGGATCCATGATGGCCGTTGTGCCTCAGCTCGGATTCACCAAACTGCTGATCACAAATCATCATATTGAAACAGGGCAGTGCATTCGATGCGGAACCTGCCTCCGAAAATGTCCTGCGGGGGCCATCCATTTGCAGACCGGGACTGTCGATTCAAAACGCTGCCTTGCCTGTATGGGATGCATAAACAATTGTCCGGTTCAGGCCATGAAGATGAATTTTATGGGCAAGCAGGTCTATGGATTTAAAGAATTCCTGAAGCGCCATCAGATAGAGATCAAGGAACCGGCCGAACTGATCTCGTGAAATAATCCATGCCGGTGCATTGCGGTTGAGAGGGAGTGATGCAAGGCAGGTCGGAAGTCAACAGGGTTTATTGCCGATTAAAGTCCGGCATAATCAATAAATATGACGGCCGGCTTGACGCATAAAGACTGGTTGGTGTCCTATTTTGTGATGCGTCACAAGGTGTTTTTTCGTGTTGTAGATCATCTCGTCCACCTTTTCCCGGTCAAGCTATCCAAGCACTTCTCTAACTTTAGCCGCCAGATCTTTTATAAAAAACGGTTTAGAGATGAATTTTACGCCCTGTTCCAACACTCCCTGACGCGCTATGATATCCGCCGTATACCCGGACATATACAGACACTTAAGACTCGGTCTGATGGCAAGAATCCGTTCCGAAAGTTCCTTCCCGTTCATCCCCGGCATCACCACATCGGTCAGCAGCAGGTCGATGGTTCCATCATAGTCTCCGGCGAGTTGCAGGGCCTGATCTTTATTATTCGCTGTAAGCACTTGATAACCCAGTATTTCAAGCATGTTTTTACTGATTTGCAATACCGTCGGATCATCTTCCACGATAAAAATGGTTTCCGTGCCGCCCGGGACTTCCGGCTCCGGTTCATCATCCGTCGTTTTCACACCTTCGTCCACATGGCGTGGCAGATAGATCCGAAATGTTGTTCCCTGGTTCGGCTCACTGTATACGTCGACAAATCCATTATTCTGTTTGACAACACCATAAACCGTAGCCAGGCCCAGGCCTGTTCCCTGGCCTTCTCGCTTTGTCGTAAAAAATGGTTCAAAAATGTTGGACATGGTTTCCTTGTCCATGCCACAACCGTTGTCGCTTACCGCCAACACAACATATTCGCCGGGAATGCAGTCCGACCGGTCTTCGCAGTAGGTTTCATCACATATCATGTTGGAGGTTTCGATCGTGATCCTTCCCGCTTTTTCAATGGCGTCTCGCGCATTCACCATGAGATTGGCCAGAAGCTGGTCCACCTGGGACGGATCGATTTTCACTTTCCACAGGTGGCTGCCGGCATGCCAGCGCAGATCGATATCCTCGCCGATGAGTCTCCTGAGCATCTTCAGCATGCCGGTTATGGTGTCGTTTAAATCGAGAACCTTGGGACTGACGGTTTGCTTCCGCGCAAACGCCAGCAACTGGCGGGTCAGGTCGGAAGATCTCTTTCCCGCATTCAGGATCTCCTGTAATACCTTATAGAGAGGTTCAGAGGGTTTCACTTTCATCATGGCCATTTCCGCGTTGCCCATGATCACGCTGAGCATGTTGTTGAAGTCATGGGCCACACCGCCGGCCAGACGTCCCACGGATTCCATCTTCTGGGCCTGAATCAACTGGATCTCCATATCATTAGCCTTCTTGCGCTCGGTGATGTCGTGCGCCGTGATGACGATGCCATTGATGGCGGGATCATCGATAAGGTTTTTCCCGACGGCTTCAAAGAGTGCCCAACTGCCGTCAGCCTTTCTGAACCTGAACTCCGTTGGGATACCGGAATTCATGCTCTTGTGAAGATTGGCCAGCTCT
Organism: Smithellaceae bacterium; assembly: GCA_963682105.1. Taxonomy (GTDB): domain Bacteria; phylum Desulfobacterota; class Syntrophia; order Syntrophales; family Smithellaceae; genus UBA8904. The sequence goes on along the minus strand of OY821638.1, from coordinate 1,193,728 downwards.
CCCGCCACCATTTCGACATCTTCCGGGTGCATAAACTCGATCGGATTCTTGCCGATGATTTCCCCCGGGCGATATTTCAGGACCTGTTCCACCGAGGGGGACTCATAGAAAATCAATCCATCTTTGTCCAGGATGACAATGATGTCCAAACTGCTCTGGAGCATCGACCGGAATCGCTCCTCGCTTTTCCGTATCGTTTCTTCGGCCCTCCTGCGCTCGGTGATATCCCGAGCAATAAACAATACGCCGACGGGCCTGCTTTCTTCGACCATTAAAGAAGCCCTGACATCAAACGTCAATGCCGGCCTGCTGGGGGGAATAATCTCCCATTCAAAAGCCAGCATGTCGGCAAAGCCTTCCCGCCTTTTCTGCATCATGGCTTTTTGAGCCTCATGCAGATGCGGGGGCGTGAAATCCAGAAGACTCCTCCCGATAACAATCTCGTCGGCGTAATGGAAGATGGCTTTGTTGACATAGGTGATTTTGAAGTCGAGGTCCACGGTGACAATAAGATCGTGTGCCGTCTCCGCAAGCTGCCTATATTTCTGTTCACTTTGCTGAAGCGCTTCCTCAGCCTTCCTGCGCTCGGTAATGTCTCGAGATACGCCATGAAGCCCGGTTAATACTCCCCGATCATTGCGCAGCCCGGTGATCGTCGTATCCAGCCATCGAATCGAGCCGTCCTTATGATAATATTCCAGTAAAAGGTTTATTTTTCGGTCCGGATTTCCATTGCCTCGCTCTTCGATCGCAAGCTCTCTGAGCAGGGTTTCCGCCGCTTTTGCCAATGAAGCAGGCGTCATTTGCTCTTCGGCAGTCATAGGGAGATCGCCCTGGTTAAATCCAAGGACTGCCCCGACGGAAGGGGATATATAAAGTGTCCGCATGTTCAAATCCGCGATCCAAACGATATCGGACATTTTTTCGGTTAGAAGCTTGTACTTACTCTCGCTTTCCTGCAATTTTTCATATGCTTCCCTGACTGCTCGCAACGGGAAGAATCGAAAGGTAAGAAAGATGATGATTCCCAGCAGGATGGAAGCGGCGGTGATGATAGCCGTTCGGACAGCCAACGGCGCGATGGACCGTTCGACCTCAATACGCGCCACCTCTATCCCTGAATCATGAATTGATTGCCTGAATGTCAGCGTCGGACGTGTCATAGGTTCTTTTGCTTCTGCAATGACGTGTCCCTGAAGATCCCTGATGGTCCGATTTTCGGGGTAAGAGTGGTCGATATGACGCTCCAGTATTTCCTGAAGACGGACTTCCTCGAACTTCCAGGATTTTGGATTATTGGCGACCAATCTTTCAACGGTTCGTGCAGAGAATGCCATCTCGGTGTTGACAGCCCCTACGGTGTATTCATAGGCAATGATAAAATATACTGCCGGAATAGAAATGGCGACAATGAGACTGATGATCGCCGTCAGTATGGATAAGATATTCTTGATGGAGCGGGTTTGCAATTTCATTTGTTGTCTACAGTAATCCAGACTCCGGTTTTCTCGGCTATGGAGCGGCCTTTGTTCGAGTAGATGAATGCCAGAAACTTTGCAGCGGCCTCAGGAAATCTGCCTGTTGTCACAAAACTTATGTCCTTGGAAAGAGGGTACGTTCCGTTGGCCAGGTTTTCCCTGCTGGGAATGACACCATTGAGAGCGATGACCTTCAGCGGCAATTTGCCGACGGCAACACCTGTTAACCCCGATGCTCCGATACTTCCCATCGTTTTTGATACCGCCTCGTTTGATTCGATATCTGTAACTGCGATCATGACCCCTCGTCGTCGCTGTGCCTGGGTGATGGCATCGATCATACCCGGTGAAAGACTCTTCAGGATCTTCGTATCGGCATCCTCGTTCGGACGCAGAATCACCCTGACGGTTTCTCCATTTGGCCACTTTAAGGTTTTACCGGCATAAATATTCTCAAGCGCCTGAAGGGATATGGTTTTCAGGGGAACTTTCTTTTCGGTTACTATGGCCAGCGGGGTTTTACCATACTTTCTGAATCTTGCCCCCTGTGCTATTTCTTCAGGTTTCAAGGAGCGACTGACTGCCGCAATATCGATAGCACCTGCCAGAAGCGCCTTTATTGCCCCTGAGCTTCCCAGAGGCTTTTCCATTTGGAACGATACATTCCGGTTGTTTTTGCCGTAGGCTTCTATGAGAGGTTTCATCAACTCCAGGCAGGTTCCCGATCCGTTTATACGAATCGTATCAGCGGCGAGGATTTCAGGCGGACCCATAAGGAATAGTAAGTTTATTAGCATGAAATAAAAGAGACTATGCAAGGCTTTAACAGGTACTCTGGAAGCCGCAGTTGCTGCCCGCGTCTGCACACGCTCTCTGGAAGGTGATTGCGTCACCTTTGACTCCTCGGCCTGTCCATGAATGATAACCACCAGTCGTCTGACAATCCCTCTCATTTGCGTCGACTGAGCATTCAACTCCTCGGCTGCGCTTGCGGATTCTTCAGATGTCGAGGCATTCTCCTGTGTGATCCTGTCGAGATCGGCAACCGCCGTATTAATCTGACTTATTCCCTGGGCCTGTTCCTGGGACGCCGCAGAAATCTCAGTGACCAGTTCACCTACTCTGGACGTGCTGACAGACACTTCGGCAAATGCTTCACTTGTCTTGCCTACCAGATCAGAACCAGCTTGTATTTTTTTCACAGTACCTTCAATAAGACTTGAAGTGTTTTTCGCCGCCTCGGCTGACCGCATCGCAAGATTCCGAACCTCGTCGGCAACCACGGCAAAACCGGCGCCTGCTTCTCCTGCCCGTGCCGCTTCCACGGCAGCATTCAAGGCCAGCAGGTTGGTCTGGAAGGCTATCTCATCTATGGTCTTGATGATCTTGGATGTTTCCAGACTGGCGGCGGAGATGTCTTGCATCGACTGCGTCAGTTCATCCATGGAGGCGTTGGCTTTCTGGATGACTTGATTGGTTTTTTTCATGAGACCGTCGGCCTGACTCGCATTGTTGGCATTTCCTTTTGTCATGGCCGACATTTCTTCCAGAGATGATGACGTCTCTTCAATCGCCGACGCCTGTGAAGACGCCCCTGATGCCAGGGACTCGGTGGCTTTCGACACAAGGGTCGATGCGGAATGGATTTCTCCGGTTGATTCATTGATATCGTTGGCGACCTGCTGGATTTGCCCAATCAATCTTTTACCTACGATAACGAAATTGGCGACCATAACCAGCATGCCGACAAGGACAATAAATTTGGGCCATATGGCGTCTGTTCCTGCCGTCCGACCGGAAATGTAGCCTGCCAGGATAACCAACATGATGCCTGGCACAAGCATGAGGAATAATTTAAGGATCAGCGTTTTCCCAAAGACATATCTAATAATGCAGGCAACAATTGCTGCCGCGACGGCATAAGTGACCAATTTGATAACGACTTCAATCAGCAGATCCATGATGTTCTCCTTTGTGCAAAACAATGGCGATACAGGAGATTCGAGTAAATTTTTCTCAGTAATACCATTAATAATTATCGGCATTAATGGCGCAAATCATTAGGGACGCTATGATGATCGGTCAGAAGGAATATGGAATGAGGCCACTTATGGATTACTTTCAGTTATTATTGATACCATAACACATAACGAAAAACAGCCGTAGCACAAAATGACCGGCCACGTTACTCTGTCGGGCGACGTTATGTACGGCATATAAATGTGAAAGAAATTCTTCTGCAGGCTCAGCGCACAATGCAGCCTTCCGAAGAGGTCTTTTCCTGAATATCGTCCGGCAGACCAAATTCAATGCCCGGATGATCCGGCAGGATTACGGGAGGTGAATCCATGTTTTTAGCATAAGCATACTGACCGGCGTTGACCATCAGGAAACCGGCGTTGTTCGTGATGGTAATGCTGCCTTCAATCACGAAGATATAAACGCCGTCGGCAAGGCCGGGACAGTCGCCTTCGCATATTCTGACTTCAAAGGTTGTGCCGCGGATACCGATGGTTCCCGACGGCACTTTCATTTTGTAACTGTCCGAATCGCCCCGTTTCCCCACCTGACCGGTGATCGCGCGCAAACCGCCCTTGACGAGTTCAAACGCTGCTTTATCTTCTTTCGGTTTGGCCTGATCGTAAGAAAAAGAATCGACTTTGAACTGGCTGTCCGGGCGCAGAGTCATTTCACCGCTGTCGAGAAATTTGATTCTCGCGTAAGTGCGTTTGCCCGTGATTAAAGTGTCGCCCTTTTCAACGGCGGAGTCCCTGGCCAGGGTCTTGATGCTGCCGTCCGCTTTACGGTCGAGCAAGGGGCCGTTGAGATACGTCACTGTTCCCGCGGTATTGGCCGCAGGCGCCGTCAACGGATAAAAAACAACGGCCAGAAGTACGAGATATTTAATTGCAATAAGGTAATGCCTGACTTTTCGTTCCACGATTCTGCCCATCCTTGTCTTTTTCTTTATACGAACCGGAGGGAGAGTAGCCTCCGCCTGAAGTTGCGCCTTCACCGGAAGTCGCACCGTCAGATGTATTTGTCACACCAGCCACTGAAGTATTTAACGCGACATACAGGCTGTTTTCAACCGCCACGGGAATGGTTGCTGTTTCTGTGATCTCTGTCGCCGCCGTTGTTTTGAACAGAAGATAAGGATAGGTCACGTTTTCAGTGATGGCCCAGGTGGTCGTAAAATCCCAACTGCCGAAACTGGCCTGTTGCTTCATTGCGGCCGTCGTCAGGCCGGTGCCTGCTCCGCTTACGGACCGGCCGGAGCTCTCTGTGTCCCAGAAGCTGTTTGTCACCAGGCTGGCGGGAGCGCCGGTGGAAAGGCCGCCGATCAGTCCGCCGATATAGGATCCGGACCCGGTTACCGTGCCCGTACTGTAGGAATTGGTGATGCCGGCGCTTGCTCCCCAGTTTGCGCCGACGAGTCCCCCGACCCAACTGCCGCCGGTTACCGCCGCCGCACTGTAACAATTAGCAATCTGGCCGGCATTTAACGCAATCAGCCCGCCCACCGTTATGCTTGTTCCGTGCACCGTGCCCGTCACGTACGAGTAGCTGGTGACGCCGTCCGTGTGCGCAATCGCTCCCGCCGTCTGAAAACCGCCGGTGACATTGACGTTTTCGAGCCATAGATACCTGATGGTGGGCGATCCGTTGCCGCCGAAAAGGCCGATGTACTGCTGACTGGGCCGGTTGATATAAAGGTTCGAAATGGTGTGGCCGTTGCCGTCAAAGGTCAGTGGTATGGCGTCAATGGTGTCGCCGGTGTCGGCGCGCCCGATGGGAATAAAACCTCTGCCGGAATTCCAGGTGGCGGTGGCGCCGGCGTCGATATCTTTTCCCAGGGCATACGTGCCGGAAAGATTGTTGTTAATCGCCTGCAGATCATTAATACTATTAACAAGCATATAGGCGGTGAGGGTTGCCCCGCCGCTCAACGTAAAGTTTCCGGAATAGTCCGTAGGTGATGCATACCCACCCGATGGATTGTAGTAGACGGACGCGGCGCCGCCGGTCAACGTCACCGCGCCGTATCCGGCGAACGTGACGGTTCCCGCACCCGTGCCGGTGGAATCCGCCCGAAGTACGAGATTGCCGCCGCCGGTGATGGTGTTGTTGATTTCGATATTGCGGTAGGCGTTAAGCGTCAGGGTATGGCTGCTCGTCCAGCTCACCGTATCGTTCACGAAGATATCTCCTTCAACACCGCCGGCGCCGGAACTGTTCAGGATCGTCACATCCGTGGTGGCAAGATTATCGGAGAGCGTCGTGCCGGTGATGTCGCCCCCGGTTGCCGCAATGGTGAAATCGGCCGGGTCCAGAAGCCAGGAACCGGTTTGACCGTGGTCTGCGCCGGTGTTCACTCTTGCCGCACCGCCGATGGAAAGTTTGTGGCCCGATGTTTCAACAATTCCTCCGTTTCCGGTGATGGAACCGCCGCGGGCCGTGATGGTTCCCGCAAAGCTTGTGTCTCCGTCGGACCAGACAATCACCTTGCCGCCGTTTCCGGAAACCAGTGCATCGGCCTTTAAAACGGCATTCTGATCCACATAAGTTGTCTGAGCATTCTGAACGGAGGAATTCCGCCCCTGATAATCACCGCCGATCAATACGGTTCCGCCGCCGGTTTGACCAGAAACGTTAATTCTGGCGTTTTCTGTAATGCCCACCTCATTTCCTAGAACTTGAACCGTGCCGCCCTTTCCGTGACTGCCTTTAGTCTGAACGGTTCCTGAGACGACCGTTGATCCGGTTGCGCTCTGAAGAGTGATATTTCCGCCGCTTACTCCGTTGGCGCTGGTGAGACTGCCTTCATCCAGAGTGATTTTTTGGGTGGCCTTAAAAGTGATTTGACCGTTTTCCCCGATAACGGCGCTGTCGGCATTCACCATACCGCTTTGCCGGATCAGTCCGGCGTAAATGCCGATGCTCCCGCCTGCGGCAAGAATCTGTCCCAGATTGACGGCCTTGTCTGCGGGGGCGCTGACGACGACGGCGATCTCCGGATCGGAGGAGTCAACCAGTTGAACGCTATGCCCGGCCGCCAGGAGAATGTTGCCCTGCGGGGCATTGATGATGCCCGTGTTTTCAATATCGGGGGCGATTAGATATACCTGACCGCCGCCGGGCGTGGTGATCGTACCCTGGTTTTGAATGGACCCCGCGCTGCTTCCGGCGGTGAAATGGTAGTTTCCGGAGAGGAAATCCGAATTGCTTAAATTCAATGTTGACGCCACCAGACCGTTTACGTCGATGCGTGATCCCTGGCCGAAGAGAATGCCGTTGGGATTGAGAAGAAATACCCGTCCGTTGGATTGGAGCGCACCCAGGATCACCGAAGGGGCCTGGCCGGTAATCCGGTTCAAAACGGCGCTGGATGCGCTTGGCTGGATAAAGCGGGTTGTCTCGCTGGCATTGATGGAGAAACTCGGCCAGTTGATGATGGCGTTGGGACTGTTTGTCACCGTGAGGACATTGCCCTGCGTGCTGATAGAAACCGTGCCATTGACCACCTGCGCGCCCTTGGGATTTGCCCACGCCGTGTGACCGGCAAAAAAGCAAAGGGTCATCAAGGCCAAAACCGGCAAGTGCAGCCAGGCTGTTATTTTCCGCTGTCGTTTGCTTTTTTCTGTTTTCATCTGATCCTGTTCCTCTTATGAATAGCCTGTGTTTAATGATGTGCATTTGGCTATAGCCGCCGGGCTAAAATGAAAAGGCGGCTGTTAAATGAAAGCGGTTGTTCCTGACCGCCCGTGTTCCCTCCACTCCGAGTGCATAACCGTAATCGGCCGTCAGGTTGAAATTTTTGCCCCATCCCAGGCGCACGCCGGCGCCTGCACTGGACACCGCGGTATAAGATTCTTCTCCCGGCAAAGGAGAAACCCGGGAAACCTGACCGGCGTCATAAAAGACAAGCATCCGCCCCCTAAAATTATGAATATTCATGAGATTAAAAATATCCGGCGAATAAAACTCAATGCTGCCGGAATTTCCGATATCATCGCTGACTTCTCTTTCCTGAAACCCGCGCACGGAATTTGCCCCGCCCAGGCCGAATTGTTCTCCCGGCACGAGGGGATCGTTTGTGAACTGGCCGTTAAACAGCAGGCGCACCTGCAAATCAAGCGGCAGGGCATAGACAAAATGAGCCCCGTAGCGGAAAATGGTATAAGCCGCCGGCGCTCCGCTTCTTGCCTGTTTAAAATCATCATCCGAGCCGTTGTCGCCGCCGGGAATGTTGCGGGTGAGAGAAAGATTCATACCGGCCTGGCCGGCGGCAAAGCGGAAAATGCCGCTATAGGCAAGGCTTAAAGGATGGACGACAATATCCGTGTCCATGTCAATCGTGCTGAGCAGCGTTGCGTTGCTGCGATACTTTCGATAATCAAGGCCGTAGGTGAGTTTATGTTCGTAACCGCCGAAACGCCGGAAGTTCTGATTGTACCTGGCGCCGAAGGCGGCGCCGCTTCCGCTGACACTGATGTCTGTCGTCCCTGCGTAGATGGTGCCGGAATCAACGTCGGAATAACCGGCATATAAATCGAGAGAATCCCCGAAGGTATAAATCGGAATATGGTAGCCCAAGCCGAGGATGGTAACTTTGTCGATTTTTTCGGGTGATGTCGTATACTGCAGGCTGACAATATGATCGAGATTGGCGACGTTCATATACTGAAGAAGAACGCCGGTGCGCGCTTCGCCGGTATCCCGAGTGCCGGTGTTATCCGCCATCAGCGTTACTTTCCAGGGTTTTTCGTCGGCGACTTTCAAGACGGCTTTAACTTCTTTTTCCTTATCGCTTTCCGCCAACTGGATCAGGACTTTTTTCGCCGGATTTTCATTGGCTGCTTTGAGACTGGAAGATATTTTGTTGAGGTTGGGAGCGCTTCCCTCGCGCAGAGCCGGAATGCTGCGCCGGATGTTCTTTTCGTCAAAGTATTTATTCCCCTCTATCGTTACGGAGCTGATGATCGTCTCCATCACCACCAGACGGATCACGCCATCCTTGATATCCTGTTCCGGAAGGACAACCTGGACGGTCGAAAATCCGCGGTTGAAATACGCGCGCTTCAGGGCCTCGATGGATTCCTGGACCGTGTTGAAATCTTTTTGCCGGCCCGTGAAAGGAGCGAGTACGGCATCGATGTCCGTTTTTTCAAGAAGTGTGTTTCCTTCTATCTTAAAACCATTGATATCAAAGATGGGTATGGTCCGGCGTTCTTCATCAACCCCGTAAGCAAGCGGGGCGTTCAACATCAGCATACACAACAAGAAACACAACCAAAAGCGCTTCATGGCGGCTACTTTCCCTTAATGGATTAGTATTGAAAAATGAATGCCTGTTTCCGGTCATAACTTTTAACTGCCTAAAAATTAGTATGAAACGGCCCTAAAAATTACCCCGCAAAATAACAGATTTCATCAAAAAAGCACGTTTTTTTCATGGTTATTTATGAAATTTCACAAAACCGGCATCGGCAAGGGCGCCGACCGTTTATTTGGTCGTGAAGGTGTATACGCCGTTCCATCCGGACTCGGGCGGTTCCTGGCGGAGACGCCGGATTCTTTCCAAGTAAAGATGATAAAGGTACTCTTCCTGGTGATTTTTTTGCAGCCCGAGCAGCAGCGTTTCCGCCTCATCCCAGGACATGGACCGGTACAAGGCAAGGACTTCCTCAAAAATTTTGAGTTCTTCTGTTTTTTCGGGGCTTACGTCCGTTTCCAGTCCGATGGGCTCATAGATGGATACGGGCTGGTGTTTTCCCTTGACCTGAACGCGGTCCAGTTCCCGGAAGACAATATCGGTAACAGCCTGACGCGTTTTTTCGCCGACAACAATTCCCACGCCGTACTGCTTGGTAATTCCTTCCAGACGGGAACCGAGGTTGACGGAATCTCCCATGACCGTATAGGCCATGCGGAACTCCGATCCCATGTTGCCGACGCGCATGATTCCCGTGTTGAGTCCGACGCCGATTTTTATTTCCGGCCAGCCCCACTCAATAAAACGGGGACGCAATTCGGCCAGCGTCGACTGCATTTCCAGCGCCGCCAGTGTGGCATTGCGGGCATGGGCGTCGTCCGGCAGCGGCGCGCCCCAGAAAGCCATGATGGCGTCGCCGATATATTTATCGATCGTGCCCCGGTGCTTCTGGATGACATGCGTCATCGGAGTCATGTATTCGTGCATCAGGCGGGTCAGTTCCTTGGGATGCAGTCCTTCGGAAATGGTTGTAAAGCTGCGGACATCGGAAAACAGAACCGTCATTTCCCGGCTTTCACCTTCGAGAGTGAAATTTTTCGGGTTCTTGCTCATTTCCGCCACGAGTTCCCTGGGAACATACTGACCAAAAAGCCCTGTCAGGTGTTGCTTGGTTCTTGTTTCCGTGAAAAACCCGTAAGACATGCTGACCGAAAAAAGAAGAGGGACTAGTAAAACGGGAGAGGCCAGCGGAAACACCAGATTGGCCTGCCAGGCCCAGGCGTTGACGCCGGTCGCCGCAAGAAGCATCAGCAGAGCCAGCAGCGTGGACTTGATCGGATTGAGAACAGGCAGACAAAAAGTCAGAAGAAGGCCGATCGCCAGCAGCAGAAGAAATTCCACGCCCTGCACGTAGGCGGGTTTATACTTGATCGTCTGGTCCAGGATGCCGGCGATCATATTGGCATGAATTTCCACGCCGGGATAAACCGGCGATACCGGTGTGGAACGAACGTCCATCAGCGCGGCGGCGCTGGTTCCGACCACGACAATCGCGCCCTCCAGTTCTTCTTTTTTTATCCTGCCGTTTAAGACGTCAACCGCCGGCAAATATTTAAAGCTGCCCTGTTCGCCCCGGTAAGGGATCAGGGCCGTCACCCGTTTATCCACCGGAATCCGGAAATCCGTTATGCCCATCCACTCCAGCATATTGTAGCCGCTGCCGCCGCTTCCGATTCCTTCGGGAAAACCGGCCGTAAGCGGAGGAGAGCCCAGGAAACTGCGCACCATCGCCACGGCGAATGCTTCATAATAGGAGCCCTGATACTCTTCCAGAACCGGGACCCGGCGGCATACACCGTCGGGGTCCACATAAGGATTAATGTGTCCGCCGCTCCGGGCGCTTGCCTGCAAATCCGGAAGATTGGCGGCGTATCCGGCCATCTTCAGAAATTCAGAGTTTCCGGCCTGCAGCGTTTCCGATGTGAAAACCGGCGCGGGAAGTTTTCCGGCTACTCTGCTCGAGTTGCTGGAAAAATAATACCCCAGGACGATGTTGCGTCCTTTGATTTTGCGGGCAAACAACCGGTTGTAATCGAGCTGGTTTCTGAAAGCCGGCAAAAGCTCCTGGTACATCGGATCGTCTTTTAAGGCATGTTCGCCCAGTTGTTCCAGAACCTTGAGACCGGAACTTTCGTCCCTTTCGGCAAAGATGATATCGAAACCGACTACGGCCACTTGATAGCGGTCAAACAACTGATCCAGAAGCAAGGAAAGCTTGTCACGGCTCCACGGCCACCGGCCCACCTGGGCGAGACTTTTCTCGTCGATGTCGACAATCACGACGCGGTTGTCCGGCAGGCGGGGCATAGTCAGATTCAGCCGCAGGTCATAGGACAAATCTTCAATGTGGTCGATCAATTTGATGGGGTAACGGACATGAAAAAGAAAGAGCAGAACAATCAACAGATTGATGATGATTAAAGGCAGCTTTCTCTTCATCAGATTCCTTTATTTCTTGAGCTGTGCAGACAAATTCAGGCGATCTGCCGGGAAAGCATATACCACATGTGAAGATAATATTAAATCACATAGGTTTGAACGGCTTTGTAACTCTTGAAATCAGCATCAACAAAGAAGGCGCCTATCCGCATGCCGTCTTCGGCGTCAACGATTCTGACTGATTCACACGAGATTCTTACAGGTTTGTTTTCGGGAGGAATATTGAAAACGATTTCAAATCGTGTCCCGTGTGAATCAATCAGGATCTGTTGCCGGAAATCTTTCGGCAGGACCACTCTTACTCCGCTCAGAGATATCTCTTCGACGGCCCCTACGGCCATTTGTCCGCGGTCCGGTTGATGAATTACGGCCGGAGCGGATAGCGTTTTCCTTGGATACTGACGCTTTTCATTTTCGGCGCTTCGGAAAGCTTCCCTTTCTTTCAGATAATTCATCAGCGCCATTTCAATCATGGACGACAGGGACCGCCGGTCTTTTTTTGCGGCTTTTGCCAGCGATTCATGCAAATGCTTGCTGGTGCGGAAACATATGATATTTTCTTTATTCATGAAATCAAAGCTACTGTTGTGTCTTGTCGGGATCCATCGCCAGCCAGAGTTCTGAAATTGCAAAAGGTTTTTGTAATTTCAGATCCGCTTTCGAATCCGTTGAATTCCCCTGTCTCTCCGCAATGTCGATGATAAAGACGGGAGAGGATTTTATCCGGGCATGTTGATCATGATTGAGATCCCCATATCCTCCATTGGTCAGGATTACGTTATAGTTTTCATCTGACAGCATATCCATGATTTCAGGGCCATTCTTGGCAAGGCCTGCCTTGTAACCACGTTTAACAATCATTCCCAAAAGGAAATCCAGCCCTTCCGATCGATCTTCGTGAATCAGCACTTTCATTTTTGTAACCTCCATAAAGTAGTTTTTTTAGCTATGAAACAGTGGGCTTTTTATGCGCCTCGTATAGATAAGCTTACGATATTTTTCAACTGTTCTATGGTGATTGGCGGCATATCAAAATGAGCTTTTTCGCAAAGGCAATTGCATCTGCTGTTGCGGCAACTGATCGCGCCTGCCAGTATAATCTTATCGATAGCGTCATGCTTGCTGTTTGCTTCCACCATGATTTCTCGATTGCAGGGGGGCGGACACATGAAACAATAGAGTGTGATGTTTTCTGCCGAATTTTGCATAATCCCTCCTTCTTTCAAAATTTTCCATGAACGTCTTTTCAATTTTCTTTCCTATAAACGGAATCGATGGAGACTTTCTTTCTATAGGTGGCTCTTCTAAATGTAATACAATGTTAGCATATAGTGTGCCTGTTGAATTATTTCATGCTTATAATAAACAATAAATATATGATTATATTAAATAATAATAATTTGTAAATGTAATACATTGTAAAATGTTTACTGGGCCTTATGATGTAATTGTAAAAGATTTCGACGGTAAAAAGTTGGTAAATTGCCTTTTTTGATGTGTTGATCAGGGAGTATTCTATCTTAACATAATGATATTATTTATATATGTATGAATTTTGAATTGTATTACAATTGTGTAAAAAATTCCGACATCCAAAGCATCGCCGGCAGAAGAATTGCTTTGGGGGCAAACAAGAGCTTTAATAATTCTGACTAAAAGGAGACAGAATTCAGAGAAAAGCGCTATTCCTTTCTAAAGAATAGCGCTTGATTTTAAAGCAATGGCACGATTGAACCTGCGGCCGATTAATATTTTACGCTTCCAGATATTTAGCTCTGAGTTCGGAGTTGTCTTTCATTTCTTCGGAGCTGGCCTGACAGCCGATGCAGGCCTTGGACATCAGATACACCCGGCTGGCCAGAGACAGGGCCACCTTCAGGTTGTGCTCCACCAGGAGGACCGATACCCCGGCCTTGTTGATCTCGGCCAGCACATTGCGCACTTCCTGAACCATGATCGGAGCCAATCCTTCGGAGGGCTCGTCCACCAGAAGCAGACGCGGATTTCCCATCAGCGATCTCCCGATCGACAGCATCTGCTGCTCGCCGCCGGAAAGGAGGCCTCCCTGCTGATGCGTCCTTTCCTTGAGCTTTGGAAAATGATGAAAGATCCGCTCCACGGTCCAGGTATTCGGATCGTTCGGATTTGCGATCTTGCCGCCCTTGATCCCTAAAAGCAGATTGTCCAGAACGGAAAGCTCGGGGAAGATTCTTCTCTCTTCGGGAACGTAACCGATGCCCGCCCGGGCCACTTTATACGGAGGAAGGCCCGCGATCTCCTTCCCTTCAAACTTCACGGACCCGGAGGTCGGTTTCACCATGCCCATGATGCTTTTGAGCGTGGTGCTCTTGCCCATCCCGTTTCGACCCAGAAGCGCCACCAGCTCGCCTTCGGCGATCTCCAGATGAATGCCCTGCAAAACATGACTCGGCCCGTAGTGGGTATTTAAATTATTGACTTCCAGTAACATGCTTACACCTCCAGATCGCCCAAATAGGCATCCTTTACATCCTTATTGTTGCGGATATCCTCGGGTTTTCCGGTCGCCAGGATCTTGCCGTAATGCAAGACGGTGATCCGGTCCGCCAGGTTGAACACCACGTCCATGTCATGCTCGATGAGCACGACGGTCTTGCCTTCCGTCAGCTTCCTAATCAGGTTCACCGCATCCTGGGTCTCTTCCTTCGACATGCCCGCGGCAAATTCGTCCAGAAGCACCAGTTCCGGGTCCGTAGCTAAAGCCATGCTGATTTCCAAGGCTCTCGATTTCCCGTAGGAGAGGTTGCAGGCCATGACGTTGCGATCTTCGTAGAGGTTGATCCGTTTGAGCATGGCGTTGGTTTCTTCCGTCAGCCTCTGCATTTTGTCCACTTTGCGGAAGAGATTAAACCGGATGCCGTCCTTCGACAGAAGCGCCAGCCGGATATTCTGGAAGGCGGTTAAATAGGTAAAGGTGCTGGTGATCTGAAACGACCGCCCGATGCCGATTCTCGCCAGTTTATGCGGCGGAAAGCCGGTGATGTCTTTTCCTTTGAAAAGCACCTTGCCTTTGGTCGGGTTGTAGGTGCCCGTAATGGTGTTGAACAGGGTCGTCTTGCCCGCGCCGTTGGGGCCGATGACGGCATGGCGTTCGCCTTCGGCAATCTGCAGGTCCACGCCGAACAAGACTTTCAGCGGGCCGAAACTGTGCTGTAAGTTTTGAGTCTCTAATATGTTCATGACGCCTTCTCCATTTCCGCCTTGGGGGCAAACCGGGCTTTGATCTTAAGCTTCACCAGATTGAGCAGTCCCATCACGCCCATCGGCATGAACATGACCACCGCAACCAGGATGACGCCCATGACCAGTTCGGTGCTCTCCGTGTAGCGCAAGATGAGTTCATCCACGAGCTGGAAGACGGCCACGCCCATGATGGGACCGAAGAAGCTGCCGACGCCGCCGATCATGATGGAGACGATCGGGGCAAAGGACATCCCGATGCCCAGGGAGCCGTCTGCGGATACCAGGTTGTGGAATATGCCGTAGAGGGACCCGGCCGCGCCGGCAAACAGCGCCGAGAGGGTATAGACCACGGCTTTGGAATGCGGCACTTTAAAGCCGAGGTAGTCGATTCTTTTGGCGTTGTCCCGGATCCCCACCTGAATCTGGCCGAAGGGGGTCTTGGTTAAAAACCACATCAGCCAGACGCACAGGCCCATGATGATGATAGCCAGGTAGTACATATGCGCCGGGGCGGTCTTTAAGCTTTCGGTGAAGAGTCCCGGAACCGGGAAGTTGGCCAGGCCGTCTTCGCCGCCTGTAATGGGATAAAGCTTCAAGGCCAGAACATATAAAAGCTGTCCGAAGGCCAGATGCAGCATGGCAAACGCGGTGCCGCTGACCCGGACGACCAGAGGACTTAAGAGAAGTCCCAAAGCCACCGCCGCCAATATGCCCAGGCCGATGGCCGGCAGGATGCCGATGCCCGGAATGTGTTTGAGCGCCAAAGCGGTGCCGTATCCGCCGAATCCGAAAAACATGGCATGGCCGAAGCTCAAAAGTCCCGTATAGCCCATCAGCATGTTGAGCGATAAGGCAAAGACGGAAAAGATCGCAAAGGTCACGAACATGTTGGTGTAGTAAACCCCGAACAGTTGGGGGAAAAAGGCCAGGATGGCTCCAAGGGCCACCCAAAGGATTATGCTGGTTAGTTTTTTATTCATTGTCTTCAACCCTTCACTCCGAATAACCCGTTAGGACGAAACGCCAGGACGATTGCCATGAAAACCACCATCAGCACCGGCGCAAACTGGGAGACAAACTGGACGCCGTAGGAACTGAGCAGTCCGAAGATGATCGACACGATGAAGGCGCCGGCCAGAGAGCCGAATCCTCCGGTGACGACCACGATGAAGGCGTCCATGCCCACCTGGTCCGCCAGGCCCGGAAACACGGTCAGAATCGGCGCAATCGCCACGCCGGCAATCCCCGCCATCCAGGTGCCCACGCCGAAGACGAACATGAAAACCAGGTTGATATTAATCCCCAGGGCGTTGACCATGTCACGGTCCGATACCGCCGCCCGAACGATCTTGCCCAGCCGGGTCCGGTACAAAAGCAGCATCATGAAGACCAGGATCAGCAAAGCCAGGCCGATGACGAACAGACGGTACACCGGATAGCTCATCCCGGCGATGTTCACCATCCCCGACAGGATCTCCGGCATCTGCAAAGGCAGGCTCTCGGTTCCCCAGATCTTTTTAATGGCCGCAACGATCACATTGGCAATGCCCATGGTCAGGATCAGCTCTCCGAAATGGCCGACTTTCTGGGCCTTGCGCAAAAAGAGCCTCTCCATCAAAATACCCAGCACGGCCGTCAAAAGCGGCGCAATCAAAAGCCCCGCCCAGAAGCTGCCGGTCAACGCCACCACCTGGTAGCAGAAGTACCCCGCCAGCATGAAAAACACGGCGTGCGCCATGTTCAGGATCCCCATCATCCCGAAGATGATGTTCAACCCCGAGGCTATCAAAAACAAAATCATCCCGTACGCGATCCCGTGGATCCCCTGAGATACGTACATTGATACGGTTGGATTCATGGTTGTTTCCTTTCAACGGCATTGCCGGGACGCAACCCGAATGGCGTTGCGCCCCGACAATTTATAACGGATAAACTTGAGACTTATTCACCCCAGCCATTCTTTCCTTTGCAACGGTCGAGCTTATGATCCATCTCAGGAAGAATCTTGGCGGCGGGAACCTTGTATACCGGTCCTGTGTAAGAAGCATTCTTAAACCAGTAGTAGGGAGGAATGTTCATCGCAACTTTCTGCTCACCGGGCGGCACATATTCCGTGACGCCCAGGTCCATGATGGCCTTGTGATCGCAGGCCCGCATTTTGACGATTTTGCCGTTGATATATTCGAAACTGTCGTTTTCCCATATTTTGATGATCTTTTCCGGATCGGTGCTCTGAGCCCGTTCAACAACGCTCATCGCCCAGTAGGTCGTCATCACCCAGGCGGCGGCGTTGGCCGTGAAGTGCTGGAACGCCATGCTGCTGTATGGAAGGGACTTCCACTTTTTCTGCTGTTCCTTCCAGGTGGTGTACATCTTGATATGCTCTTTGTTTTTGAAGAACGGCGTCGTGTCATAATAGGCGCTGATATTGGTCAGGCCTTTGGTTCCTTCGATGCCTGTTTCATTGAGATAGTTGGGTTCATCCACATAAACGTTGGCGAAAGGCAGATGGATGCCCATCTGACGCGCCTGTTTCAGGAGGTTTCCCGCATCGGGGAGCCAGTCTCCCGTGAAGATGACTTCGGCGCCGGACATCTTGATTTTGGTCAGGTAAGGGGCGTAGTCCGTCAGGAACAGCTTATGAAAATCTTCTCCCACAATTTCCGCCTCGGGATAATATTCCTTCAGGCCTTTTTTAAAATCGTCCGCGAACTGACGGCCGAATGCGTAATCCTGATTGAGAATGTAGAATTTTTTCTCCTTTTTGCGAATCTGGCCGTAATAATAAGCCAGGCCGCGTGCCGCTGAAGCGGTGGAGAATGTGGCATGGAAAGAGTAGGGTGAGAAATTGACGGCGTCCTGAAGGTCATCGGACATGCAGGTGGCGTTGATGGAAATGATCTTATATTTCTTTGCCGTTTCATTGATGATCTTCATGAAATGGCTGCCGTCCGTTCCCCAGAAGAAGTGAACTTTTTCCTGCAGGGCCATACGTTCAGTGACTTTTTTGCACTGATCCACTCTAGACTGATGATCGGCTTTAATCACTTCGATGAGTTTCTTCTTGCCATCCACCATAAGACCGCCGCGTTTGTTGATATCGTGGGCCACCCACTGCGCCATGGCGTAGTAAATCTGTCCGTTGTACGCACTGGGACCGGAGAAAGCCGCAACGACGGCTATTTTGATCGTGTCGCCCGAGGGGGTAACGGGATTGCTCGGATCGAAATCCGACATATTCGACATTTTCTTTACGTCAAAAGAGGCGGCTGCTTTCGGCGCACTTACAGCTTTTTTCTCCTTTGCTGAAAATGCCATGGTTGGACTGAATATGGCCAGAGACCATAAAAAAAGTGTAATTAAAACCACTGAAAAACACTTACCCATCTGCTTCATTTTACTTTCCTCCTCTTTGCAAAATTGATGATTCCGTAAATTCTTCGCATTTTTTTTCCCGGCGGCGATTGCGGCGGGAACTGCCGAGGGGCGTGATCCCGTCTTTTTCGCCGAAAATGGAATCCAAAATCGATTTTACGGTTTCATGTTATTGTTTCTCCGGATAGCCAAACGACCACTTGGTAACTGCTTTAAGATCTGGTTGAAGGACAACAACGTTTACGTTCTGTTTATCGCATAGTGCTTTATTACAATAATATTAAATCAAAGTCAATCCTGCGTGATATCTAAAAACATTTATAATAACAACAATGTATAATAATCCAACGAAATAATAAAAAACGGACGTTTGTTTAATTTCTCTATTTGGAGCATGAAGGGGAGAATGGCGGAGCATCAAACGGCTTCGTAATCTTGCCGGCGAATGAGTTTTATTTTGAACCTTCATCATTATACCATCAGTTGGGTTTATTTTGCTATAGCCTGTAAATGTCCATGATATCGCTTTTTGTGCCTGCAAGGCCCAGGCGGCTCCTTTTCAGAAATCAGGAATGGATGGCCTGGCCTCCGCCAATGACCATTTCCCTGCCGGTCATAAAAGATGCTTCGTCGGAGCACATCCACAGAACGGCCCCGGCGATTTCCTCGGGTTTGCCGAATCGCTTCATCGGAATCATGGCCAGGGTCAGGTCTTTTACCTGCGGATGGTCTTTCCAGGGCTCTTCGAGCATGGGTGTGTGGATGAAACCGGGGCAGACGGCGTTGATGCGTACTTTTCTGTGAGCGTAATCCAGAGCGGCGGCGCGGGTGAGACCCAGGACGCCGTGTTTACTGGCTGCATAAATGGACAGGCCGACCTCCGAACAGATGCCGGCAACCGACGAATTGTTCACGATCGCGCCGCCCAGTTTTGCCATCAATGGAATTTCGTGTTTCATGCATAACCAGACGCCTTTTAAATTGGTATTCATCATCTGATTCCATTCATCCATCGACGTGTTGACAAACCGCCGCATTGACGAAGAACTGACGCCTGCGTTGTTGAAGGCGCAATGCAGCCGGCCGTACTCATCTTTGATGATCGTGAAAAGGTTTTCGATATCCTGTCTTTGGGTGACATCGGTTCGGATAAACCGCGCCCGGCCTTTTTCATTTTGAATTTCTTCAACAACGGCGCGGCCTGCGTCTTCACGGCGGGCGGCGATGAGAACGACGGCGCCCTCACGGCCAAACGCTTTTGCTGTGGCGCGGCCAATGCCGGAATTGCCGCCGGTGACCAAAACCACTTTGTCCTGGAATCTGTTTGATTTCAAAGGGGCTCTCCTTTCTTTTGCTGCATTCGTCAGGATGAAACGCCCTGACCGCCTGCGACGACCAGTTCTTTGCCTGTCATGAACGCAGACTCATCGGAGCAGAGCCAGAGCACGGCTCCGGCGATTTCTTCCGGCTCGCCGGTTCTTCTCATGGGCGTTTTGGCCAGAAGCATTTCCTTCATCTGGCTAATGTGGGCCATGGGCGTTTCCAGCATCTCCGTGCGGATGGGGCCCGGGCAGATGGCGTTTACCCGGATATTTTTGTGGGCGTATTCCAGAGCGGCGGTTTTGGTCAGGCCGAGAATGCCGTGTTTGCTGGCGCAATAGCCGGCCAATCCGTACTCACCTGTCATTCCAAGGATCGATGCCGTGTTCACAATGACGCCGCCGCCCCGTTTGATCATGGCGTTAAGCTCATGTTGCATGCACAGCCAGGTGCCGCGGAGATTGGTATTGAGAATGTCATCCCATTCCTCTTCGGGGATTTTGGCGGCGGGCGGCATGGTCATTGAGCTGGCGCCGGCATTATTGAATGCGCAATCGAGGTGTCCGCAGCGGGCCAGAATCTCTTCAAACAGATGGTCAATTTCTTCGGGAATCCGGATATCCGTCCGGATGAAAACAGCGTTGCCGCCTTTGCTTTTTATTTCCCGGACAACATCATTTCCGAGATTTTCCCGCCGGGCGGCAATGATCACGAAAGCGCCTTCAGAGGCGAATGACTTTGCCGTGACGTATCCAATGCCGGATGTGCTTCCTGTAACCAGAACGACCTTGTTTTCGAATCTTCTGATTTCCAAATGCCTAACCCTCCTGCATCGTATTCTTGCTCGAAAGAGGTAAAACGAGCGTTTTATTTTTTCTATACAAAGACGGGTTCCATGTCAATACATTTTGATAAAATTATTTGTAAAATAAATATATTAGATTTCTAATAACTTAAAATTCTTGACAATTTTTTAAAACTATTTTATTTGGCTAAATGAACGTCCGTTTTATTTGGCGGAGGGTGATCGTAAAGTGACCGTTAAGTTTAAAAAATAACATTGAGGAGGTGTTTATGATTAAAACAAGACTTTGTGAGTTGATCGGGACAAAGTATCCGATTATCCAGGCGGGCATGGGGCCGTTTTCGAACAACAACCTGGGCGTTGCGGCGGCCAATGCAGGCGTTCTGGGGCTGCTCTCCACGAGCGGTTTGACCGGCAGAGATATGCAGCCGTTTGTTTATGATGCCTGGATCAAAACCGCCGAAGCGAATCTGGATGATGATATCGCCACGGCCATGGAAAAGGTGTTGAAGCGGACCTATCGACTGACGAAAGACAAGGGTGGTGTTTTCGGCATTAATGTCATGGTGTCGGCTGAAATGGCCAAAGAAGCGGATATTATCATCAGCCAGGCCATAGAGGTTCGTGAGAAAAACCCGGATATGAAAAATCACTTCAAGGTCATCTTCACGTCGGCGGGCGACCCTGTTCCCTGGCGCGACAAGATTAAAGGCGCGGGTTTTACCTGGATGCATGTGGTTCCATCCGTCAAAGGCGCCCAGCGCTGCAAAAAAGCGGGCGTGGATGTGATCGTGGCATCCGGGCATGAAGGCGGGTTCCACACATCCTGGGAGCCGGTGCATTCGATGATTCTGCTGCCGGCGGTGGTGGAAGCGGTATCCGACGAAAAAACACTGGTATGCGGAGCCGGCGGGTTCTGCGACGGCAAAACCCTGGCGGCCGCTCTGGTGCTGGGCGCCGACGGCGCGCAGATGGGGACCCGATTCCTGGCGACTCAGGAAAGCGATTTTCATCAGATCTGGAAAGAAGGCGTTGTGGCCGCCGGAGACAGAGGCACGCTGGTTGCCCGTGGTTTTGTGGGGCCGGCGCGCTGGGTCAAAAACAAACGCAGCGAAGAGCATGCGGTCAACACACTGAAAAAATCCCCCGGCGTGTATTTGGGGACCCCCGACG
Organism: Smithellaceae bacterium; assembly: GCA_963682105.1. Taxonomy (GTDB): domain Bacteria; phylum Desulfobacterota; class Syntrophia; order Syntrophales; family Smithellaceae; genus UBA8904. The sequence continues at coordinate 1,172,640 of OY821638.1, read as the reverse complement.
ACTTCTCCTCGATCGATATGAAACTGATCGACTATGAACTCGAGTCCATCAAAGCGGTATATGAAGGCGACAGGGAAAAAGCGATGATGGCCGCCGGTGAATGCGCTCAGCGCATCAACGACATGCCGAAAGTCGCGGACATGGTGCAGACCATTGTCAAAGAAGCGGAAGATATTCTGCGTGGCGTGCAGAAGAAATATCTGGGCTAAAACGTCAAGTGATTTAGTTGAACAAAGGGGCAGGGGGAGACATCCTCCTTGCCCCTTTTTTATTATCCCTCCGTGGCGTCCAGGTCATACTGGATAGCGATCTGGCAAGATTTAATGGCGTTGAAGTCAAAAGACTCAATGAACAAGTCAAAAGAAATATCGATAGATTTCCTCTGCCCGATATCGTTTCTCTTGCTGAATCCGTCTCTTTCAAAAAGGCCTTGAAACGGACTCCCCGGATTGGCAGGGGGACTCCCCATATTTGGGCAGCCAACTACCCGGATATCAATGAAAGCTCCCCATATTTCGGGGCAAGGGCAAAAGAATCATCTGATACAGTGTAAAGTTACACAGTCAGGGATGTTAATTGTTAGAATATTCTTGTAAATTAAATTGCTATAGTTTATAAAGCCTTACGTAATATATGTGTTAAGTGTTTATTTTCGAAATGTTAAATATTTCCTTGCCCCGCTGGAAAAGTCGCATATTTCAAACGGGGTAAACAGGGTGTTTAATTATGGCGGCAACTTTCAAACATTTTGATCTTAAACTCATTGAGCCTTCTTTCGACTCCAGACTGACCGATCTGGTCCTCGATCTGGATTATCTGCGGAAGAAAGAGCTCAAGGGTACAACACCCACGCTTGTATTTTTCCAGTTGAAAGAGTTGTTTCATATGCTGGAGAGCCTATGCTCGGCGCGGATTGAAGGAAACCGTACGACGCTTTCCGAGATCATCGAAAACCGTCTGGAAGGAGCTTCTCCCGCCGATGAAGAAATCCGCGAAATATTGAACATGGAAGAGGCGATGAATTTTATCGACGGCAATGTGAAAACATTTCCTCTGGATCGGGCATTTATCTGTAAGTTACACCGTCTGACGGTAAAAGACCTGACCTTGGCCCCGAACGGCGAGGGCGATAAAACACCGGGCCTATACCGGCAGCAAAATGTGAACATTGCCGGGTCAAATCATAAACCGCCGGAATATTTACAGGTCAACGACTACATGGATGAACTTCTTGGATTCGTCAATCAGCCGGTTTCGCCTAAATATGATTTGATCAAAACGGCCATCGCCCACCACCGGTTTGTCTGGATTCATCCTTTCAATAACGGCAATGGCAGAACTGTCCGCCTGTTCACCTATGCATTACTCGTCAAACAGGGGTTTCATGTGGATACGGGCCGGATATTAAACCCGACAGCCGTATTTTGTTCTGATCGTAACCAATATTATGGTCATTTGGCTGAAGCCGATTTGGGCACTGATGCAGGCATGGCATTGTGGTGTGAATATGTTTTATCCGGTTTAAAGCAGGAAATAGAAAAGATCGACCGGCTGACAGAGTATGATTTCCTGAAAAAGGAAATTATTATCCCCGCGATCGGTCATGCGCATGAAAGGGAAGTCATCACGGACACCGAAGCTAAAATTTTAAGAAAGACGGCGGAGCTTGGCGTGATGCAGGCATCAGATATTGGCGAGTTCTTCCGGAAAAAATCAGCACCGGAAATTTCCCGCCAGATTGCCCGTTTGAAAAAAAGGAAAATGCTGCAGCCGGAAAAAGAAGGTTCAAGGAAATATGTGATCCGTTTCGATAACAATTATCTGCTGCGTGGCATTATAAAATCTTTAGATGAGAAAGGATTCTTGCCGATAAAAGATTAATGTGAAATCATGATCATGACTGAATCTGAAATTGAAGTCTTCTCTCTTGCTGAACTCAAACAACTTGGTTGCACCTATATATCGGGACCCTCCATTGCGCCTGACTTTGAAGGTGTGGTTCATCAAGCGGCGCTTTTTGTAGCGGAGGCATCGGCTTCGTACGGCGCGCCGGAAAAACGGAATTCCTATGGCGATGTTGTTTTAAAACAAACGCTGGAAGACGCCATTGCCCGGCTGAATCCGTGCGCTTACAGGGGCTCAAAGAGGTTTTAGCCGTCTATTCGCCGCAGCTTATTTCGGCCAATGAAGCTTTTCATGCGATGCTTACCGAAGGCGTTCCGGTGACGGTCATGAAGGACGGCCAGGAGCGCGGCGAACGGGTCTGGCTGGCGGATTTTCAAAATCCTAACAATAATGTTTTTCATGCGATTAATCAGTATACCATTGTCGAAAAGAATCAAAACAAAAGACCCGACGTCATTTTTTTCGTCAACGGCCTGCTGCTGGTGGTGATTGAACTCAAAACGCGGCTTACCATCAGGCAACCATCCGCAAGGCATTTGATCAGATACAGACTTATAAAGCAGTCATCCCATCACTCGTTTTTGATCAGGGTTACGCGCCGTGAAAACACACTGCCGGTCATTTATGAAGGGGATGAAATTCGAAAAGCGGTTTCGGCGTCCCCGTTTACTCTCAGGCCCTCTGTCTTCGTCTGATGCTATTTCATGAAGTGTTTGACCACGCTTAGTTTGTTTTTATAGGGCGGATACCGCAACGGTATGTCCAGCAAAGTACTCTTCGCGAGAATGGACCGGTGATGGCTGAAAGTATTGAAGCTGAATTTCCCGTGGTACGACCCCATTCCGCTGTAACCTACCCCGCCAAAGGGCATGCGGGGATTGGTAAGATGGACAATGGTGTCGTTGATGCAACCGCCTCCTGAAGATGTATGCTCCAGCATCTTTTTTTGTTTCTGTCGGCTCTCTGAGAAGAAGTAAAGCGCCAACGGCTTTTCCCTGCCGTTAACAAATGAAATCGCCTCGTCCAGGTTCCGGTATTCCAGCACGGGAAGTATCGGCCCGAATATTTCTTCCTGCATGATCGGATCATCAGGCTTCACATGGTCCAGGATGGTGGGAGCAATGTACCTGTCTGACGGGTCCGTATTCCCGCCGGCGACCAGTGTACCGGTTTTCATCAATGCCGCTAATTTATCGAATTGTTCCTGATTGCTGATTCTACCGTAATCCGGGCTCTTCCGGGGGTTTTGACCGAAGGAAAGTGAGATATAGTGTTTCATCCTTTCGATCAGTTTCTCTTTGATGTCCGAATGGACCAGCAGATAATCCGGCGCGACACAGGTCTGACCCGAATTGAGAAACTTGCCGTACGTGATCCGCCGGGCGGCGATGTCGATATTGGCGTCGGCATCAACAATGCAGGGGCTCTTGCCGCCGAGTTCGAGGGTCACGGGGGTCAGATAACGCGATGCTTTTTCCGCTACAATCCTGCCGAGATGGATGCCGCCTGTAAAAAAGATGTAATCGAATCTCTCGTTGAGCAATTCCTGAATGACCGTGCGCCCGCCTGTAAAAACGCTTACGTACCGCTCATCAAATGTTTCCGTGATCATTTCTTTAATCACGGCCGACGTATTGTCCGTGTAGTGCGCGGGTTTCAGGGCAACGCAATTTCCCGCGGAAAGGGCGCCGATCAGCGGAGCGAACAACAATTGAAAGGGATAATTCCAGGGCGCCATCACCAGCACAACCCCCAGCGGTTCATGCAGAATAAAACTCCGGGAACAGAAGTTCAACATGTCGGTCCGGATTCGCGTCGGTTTTGACCATTTCCTCAAATTAGCGATGGAATGGGACAATTCCTCCAGGGTAAACCCTATTTCCGTCGCATAGGCTTCGAAGGGCGACTTGCCGAGATCTTTTTTCAGAGCGGCATTGAGTTGGTTTTCGTATTTCAATATGGCGCCTTTCAGTTTGATAAGATTTTCTATCCTGAAGTCGATGTTTCGAGTTGCGTGTGTCAGATAATATTTCCTCTGCGCCGCGATGATCTCCGCTGTACGGTTCGAATCCGGCTTCCGCTCAAGCGGCCTGATGTTTATAACATTATCCATTCTGACATCGGGAATCGCTCTCTCGCGTGAGGGATCATCCTCGCGCCGTAATACAAAATTTTTTAATAGACAGTTCATGTTCCGTTACCTTTCCGGTATTGCGCGGTCATGATACGCAATACGTATTTCCGAGAATTTTATCTTATGTTGTTTTTTTACCCTGATGTTTTGCGTTCGCTGCCGATTCCGGTTTTTCCGTGAATGTTATCTTCAGATAACCGTCCTGAAATGCCGCATTCGTGATTATTTTGCCGGCCAGAACGGAAGGCAGAATCATATTGCGCAAATAATTCGGAGTCTTTAAAATCAGATCCTCACCTTTCGTCCACATATTCAGCTCGTCCTTATTTACACCCGGTATGCGCCAATTCAGCACGTAATTGCCATTTTCCTTTTTGATCGTGATGGGATTGTTTTCGCAGAAGATCTCCGCCGGATTTACCTTCCCGAAGATATGCAGGCTGAATTCATCGAGCCGCGCCAGGCCGATCATCTCCCGGTCAAACAGCTTTGCGGTGAAGAGTCGCGCAGACGAGAACGATTCTTCGACCCACCGATAATAATCCTTTTGAATGGTTTTCCATTGCTTCATATACCCGTCAACCATTTCATCGGGAAGGATGCGGTTCACATAAACAGCATCAACCACATAGCCGAACAGGTTCATATAGGTATAGGCCCGCTGGGCTTCGCGAATGACCATCTTTTCGAGGTTGACCACAAAGCGAACTGTGGTTGTGCGATGATCGCTCAGTAATTCTTTAATTCCGTCCAGAGCCAGGACAAGACCTCGAATGTCTTCGAAAACCCCTTCATCGGGAAGACTGAAGTCAAAAGCCTTCTTCGCGATAGGACGGGCCATTTTAGCAACCTGCCTTTGTATCGGAAAAATTTTCTTGAGATACCAGTTCAGGACATCGGGAAAGCTCAAAAGACGGATCGTCGAATCGGTGGGAGCGCAGTCCAGAATGACCAGGTCGTAACTTCTTTTTTCGTAGTACTGCTTGACAAGGAGGAGACTGAAGAGTTCCTCCATCCCCGGAAAAACGGACAGTTCCTCGGCGACGATGTTGTCGATGCCTCTCGACTGCAGGGCTGAACTGATAAATTGTTTAATGTTGCCCCAGTTCTTCAAAAGTTCATTTCGCGCGTCTACTTCCTGTCCATAAAGATTTTTGCCGATCTGCACCGGCTCTGCCGCAAGTTCAACCCCGAAACAATCCGAAAGGCTGTGGGCGGAATCCGTGCTCATGACAAGCGTTTTGGCACCCAGCTTGCTCGTTTGAAGCGCTGTAGCCGCCGCGACGCTGGTTTTCCCGACACCGCCTTTGCCTGTGATAATAATAATTCTCATCGGTCATCGACCTCCGTGTTTCATGGGTTATTTATCCGCAAACTTTATCCTCTGCAGAGGCGCAGAATCATTTGCCGATCCGGTGTTGCCGAATTGGAATCGATCGAGGATGGTCCGTGAGATCTGATTCATTTCACGAATTCTCTCAATGCGCTCCATCAGCAGCTTTGCAGCCAAACGATCTTCGCCTTTAAAGCTTTTTTCGCCTTTTTGAATGACCTGCCTGCTTCTTTCGATGGCGTCTTCCGTTATTTCAATTTTTTTCCTGGCTCTTGCCCTCATGTCTTCCAAAAAATCGCCCCATAAATGCGGATTCATCTCATAGAATTTCTGCTTGCCCTGTCTCTTCGACCATGCGCGTGTAATAATCTTTTTTTCCTCCAGCATGCGTAAATAGACGCTGACGGTTCCTTTCGTGAGGGACAGCCGTTCACAAATAATGGGAATGGAAACGGGATCGGTGTTCATATATAAGAAGGCGGCAATCCGGGCCATTCCGTCGCTCAATCCGAACAGCGCGCTGATCTGAGCCGCGTGCTCCATAAAAATGTCCTGTGCTGTCTCAAAAATTCTATTCATGTTCGGCGCCTCCTGTTGTTATCTTGGTTCCAAATGTTTGGAACGTTTCAAACATAAAATACCATGATCAATTATTTTGTCAAGTAAAAGAATGATCGTCGACACGGAAAAAATCATTCTTGACGCCTATGACCGTTTTTCTTATACTCAGATCAAGAAAAGACAGATCTTGTCAATCTCCCTTCTCCTCCTCGATGCAATCATACGGGAAATCAGGTGCTAAGCTTATCAGAAATGGGTATTATCCGGCATGCGTCAAAATGTTTCAGATCGTCGCTGATGCGAAATTTATGTTCATCCGGAGGTATGATATATGACTTCGATAAACAGTATTGAGCTGCGTAAATTTGTCGCACCGGAATTCATCTTCGGGAAAGACGCCCGATTTCTGGCTGGCCGTTATGCAAAAAATCTCGGCGCCCGCAAGGTTCTGGTCGTCACCGATCCGGGCATTATCGATGCAGGCTGGGCGGCGCAGGTTTTGTCTTCGCTGGAGGAGGAACATCTTCTCTATTCAGTTTTTTCATCAGTTAGTTCAAACCCCCGGGCGGAAGAAGTCATGCATGGCGCGGAACTCTATCAGTCGGAGGGATGCAATGTCATCGTGGCGATAGGCGGCGGAAGCCCGATGGATTGCGCCAAGGGAATTGGCATCGTGGACTCCAACGGCAGATCCATTCTGGAATTTGAAGGCGTGGATCAGGTGCCGATCCCCGGACCTCCTTTGATCTGCATTCCGACAACGGCAGGCAGTTCCGCGGACGTTTCCCAGTTCGCCATTATCAATAATACGGACAAGCAGGTGAAAATAGCCATTGTCAGCAAGACGGTCGTTCCCGACGCCGCGCTGATTGATCCTGTTACAACAAGCACGATGGACGTTCATCTGACGGCATGCACGGGCATGGACGCGCTGACCCATGCCGTCGAAGCCTATGTGTCTGACGCCAGTTCTCCCATTACCGATCTGCACGCCCTGGAGGCTATCCGCCTGGTGTCGCCAAGTCTGCTGAATCTTCTTGCCGATATCGGCAACATAACACTCCGCGAGAAAATGATGCTGGCCAGCCTCCATGCGGGATTGGCGTTTTCCAACGCCAGCCTGGGAGCGGTTCATGCCATGGCCCACAGTCTCGGTGGTCTTTTGGATCTTCCCCACGGACACTGCAATTCTATTCTTCTTCCCTATGTCATGGATTTCAACTTTGAAACGGTTGCCGGGCGGTTTTATTTAATCGGTGAGGCCATGGGGCTTCGTCTGGCGGGGATGACGGCAGCCGAAAAAAAGCGGGCTGTTCTGAGCGAGGTGAAGCGCCTTCAGCGCGAGGCGGGCGTAGATCAGCCCCTCTCTCAGATCGGCGCCTCTTTAAAAGACATTCCCCGACTTGCTCAAAACGCAATGTTGGACGCCTGCATGGTGACCAATCCGCGCAGACCAAGCCGCAAGGATATTGAGGCTATTTATGAAAAGGCGTTCTGAGTCTCACGACAACTGGGATGAATTACGGGCCAGGATCATCGGACTTGGTGAACAGTCGATTCAAAAGAGCTACTATCCGGAACTTCAGCGCCGGCTTGAAGACTTCAAACGTTTTCGGATTCTTCTGGATCAAAGCATTGACGGCATTCTTCTGGCCCGGGTTCCCGAAGGCGAATTGATCGATGTCAATGAATCGATCTGCGCTCAACTGGGATATGTTCGGGAAGAGCTTCTGGGCCTGTCTTTTAAGGATCTGATCTCTGCAGCCGAATTTCTGCAAATCAGAGAGATGTTGTCGAGTAAGACGGTTTCAAAACAGGGGATACATATTGAGGTTTCGCTGAAGAAAAAAAACGGCGACGTTATTCCCGCGGAGATGACCGTCCGCCTGGTGAAATTGACCGGTATGGTATACGCCGTGGCCGTGATCCGCGATATCACCGAGCGCAGGCGGGCTGAAGCGGAGCGCCTGGCGCATCTTCGTTATTTTGAGAGCATGGATCGAGTCAACCGGGCGTTGCAGGGAATGAATGACCTGGAGCAGATGATGAGCGATGTCCTGGATGTCGTGCTGTCGGTTTTCGACTGCGACCGGGCATTTCTGCTATATCCCTGTGATCCGGACGCTCCTTCCTGGCGCGTGCCGATGGAGCGCAACAAGCCCGAATATCCGGGCGCTTTTGCTCATGGTGTTGAAATGGCCATGGATGATCAGATCAGAACGGTGCTGCGTACCTTGCTTGCCGCCGACAGTCCGCAGACATTCGGCCCGGAGACCGCGCATCCGCTTCCTGAAAATATATCGAGACTTTTCGGCGTCCAGTCTATTCTGGCGATGGCCCTTTATTCGAAGGTGGACAAGCCCTGGCAATTCGGAATTCACCAGTGCTCATTCCCACGGAAATGGACGCCGGAGGAGGCGAGATTGTTTCAGGAGATCGGCAGGCGTCTGAGCGATGCACTGACGGGACTTTTGTCCTACCGTAATCTCAGCGAAAACGAAGAGTTCCTTAACAATATTTTTGATTACATTCCCAATATGATTTTTGTAAAAGATGCGAAAGAACTGCGATTCGTGAGATTCAACAAGGCCGGTGAACGTCTTTTAGGATACTCGGAGAAGGATATGCTGGGAAAGAACGACTACGACTTCTTTTCAAAAGAGGAAGCGGACTTTTTCACCGGCAAGGACCGCGAAGTCATCAACGGCAAAACACTGATTGACATCCCGGAGGAAACGATCCGAAATAGAAACAACAGCGTGATGATTCTGCATACAAAAAAAATACCCATTCTGGACAAATATGGGAAACCGCTGCATCTGCTGGGCATGTCCGAGGACATTACGGAACGCAGGAAGCTCGAAGAGCAGCTCCATCAGGCGCAGAAGATGGAAGCCATCGGACAACTGGCCGGCGGCGTCGCGCATGATTTTAACAATATGCTGGGCGTGATTATAGGCCATGCGGAGATGGCGTTGCTCAAGACCGACGCCTCACAGCCGCTTTTTGCCAACCTGAAGGAAATCCTGAAGACCGCCGGACGCTCCGCCGATCTAACCCGGCAGTTGCTGGCTTTTGCCCGCAAGCAAACTGTGGCGCCCAGGGTGCTCGACCTCAACGAAACCATCGAAGGCATGCTCAAAATGCTGCGCCGTTTGATCGGCGAAGACATTCACCTGGCCTGGCATCCGGGCGCAAGCGTGTGGCCGCTTAAAATGGATCCGTCGCAGATTGATCAGATTCTGGCCAACCTGTGCGTGAACGCCCGCGACGCCATCGCCGACGTGGGCAACGTGATTATCGAAACGGGAAACAGTGTCTTCGACGATGTTTACTGCTCGGAGCATGCGGGGGTTCTTGCCGGTGAGTATGTGCGGCTGGCGGTGATCGACGACGGCTGCGGCATGGGAGAGGATGTCCTGAATAAACTGTTCGAGCCGTTTTTTACTACGAAGGAGCGAGGCAAAGGCACCGGTCTGGGGCTGGCCACGGTCTACGGCATCGTCAAACAGAATAACGGGTTTATCGATGTGACAAGCAAACCGGGGCACGGCGCGACTTTCTCTATCTATCTGCCGTGTTTTGCCGACGGGATTGACCGGATATCATCGCCGGAGGGTCCGGCAAAAAAGATTGCAGGCGGCAGTGAAACGATTCTACTGGCGGAGGACGATCCATCGCTTCTGGATTTGACCCGGACGATTCTCGACAATCTCGGATATCGGGTGCTTGCTGCCTCAACGCCGGGAGAGATTGCCCGATTGGCTCAAAACGAGACGACGGAGATTCGCCTGCTGATCACCGATGTGGTGATGCCCGAGATGAACGGGCGGGATCTGGCGAAAAAAATGACCTCTGTCTACCCGCAAATCAAATGCCTGTTTATGTCCGGCTATACGGACGACGTCATTGACCACCACGGTATTTTGGATGAAGGGGTTCATTTCATCCAAAAACCATTCTCAATGAAAGATCTGGCCGCCAAAGTGCGCGAAGTCCTGGACGGCGCTTCGAGAACTCCGTTGTTCTAGGACAGTTGAATTCCGCCTGAATCTCCGCTTTTGATGGCGTCGTACACTTTTTTCTGCGCGTATTTGAGGATGTTGCCCATTGCTTTGCGCGAGGCGGCGCTGTCTTTCTTCAGGAAGGCTTTCATCAGCTTGAGATTCAGCTCCAGCGACGCCTCCGGCGCGCCGGCGATGGAATAAAAAAACTCGGAAAAGAAGAAGTACACCGGTTTGAAGGACTGAAAGACCAGGCGACTGATGATGTCTCCCGATATCGTGATGACGGCGCTGTGTAAATCGTAATCGCATTCGGCCAGCACCGCCGGATCTTTCAGGTTGCTTTTCTTTCTTTCGAGGTTCGCCTCCAGATAAGCAAACTCGTTTTCCTTAATGCGAAGAGCCGCTTCTGCGGCCGCTTCCGTTTCCGTTACAAACCTGAACTTCAACAGGGATTCGAGCGTTTGCCGGTCAATGGTTTTTTTAACGCGGAGGACCTGCACCAGCGTTTCCACGGAGCCTTCCCGGTTGAAGTCTCTGACGTAGGTTCCGCTCTGGGGATGCGTGACCACAAACCCGCTCTGAATGAGCCTTGCGATGGCTTCACGGATTGCAAAACGGCTTGCCCGGTATTTTTGCACCAGCTCCCGTTCGGGCGGCAGCCTGCTGCCTGTGGGGTATTCTTCTCTGATGATATCATTGAGCATATCGTTGAAAATTCTGCCGGGCAGTCCTTTCTTCATCGCACGTCATCCTCCGTTGTTGGACATCTGCAAATGTTCCGAAGGCATTTCAAAAAAGCGAATGCCCGCTTTGTTGACAACAAAACACTTGACAATTGGTTATACCAATAATAGAACTGGTATGACCAATTATACAGGGAACGGAGGAATTGCAATGAAAATTTCGCGCATAGAGCTTTATCATGTATCGGTCCCTCTTGAAGAAACGTTCTGGCCCACCTGGCTCCCCGGTTATCCGCAGACGCACAACCGGTTTACCCTGATCAAGCTTGTGACCGACGAAGGCATTGAGGGATACGGCGCCGGCGCCGCCCTGGGCAAGGAGCGGGAGGGCCTGGGCGACCTTCTGGGCGGCTACCTGATGGGCGCCGATCCGGCGGACATCGGCCGGGTGCAGGACCTGCTCAAACAGGCGGGCATCCTGGGATGGAGAAACTTCTGGATCGAGCCGGCCTGCTGGGACATCGTCGGTAAAAAAGCCGGCAAACCCGTATACGAGCTTTTGGGTGGAAATGCCCGGCCGATCGAGGTGTACTGTTCGACGGGCGAGATGCACGACCCCGATAAAAGGGTGGAAGAACTTCAGGCCATCCGGGCGATGGGATACCGATGCGCGAAGCTGCGGGTCAAAAGCCTAGAGCTGAAAGACGATATCCGCCAGATTGAGGTTGTCCGCAAAAAAATGGGCGATGATTTTATGCTGGGGGTGGATGCCAACCAGGGCTGGCTCGTTACGATTGTAGACAAGATTCCGGCCTGGGATCTTGCGCGCGCCAAAGCGTTCGCGGACGCCTGTTATCAAAACGGCATCGAATGGCTGGAAGAGCCGCTGGATTCGCGCGACTATGACGGAAACGCCGAGCTCACGAAATATTCAAAGGTTAAAATATCGGGCGCCGAGCTGAACTACGGATGGGACGAGATCAAGATCATGTTCGAAAAGGACTGTTTCCATATTTACCAACCCGATGCAACCTTCGCCGGCGGCATCGCCCAGGTGAAAAAGGTCATCGACATGTGCCACGCAAAGAAGCGCCTGTACACGCCGCATACCTGGACCAACGGGATCGGGTTTTACGTCAACTGGAACATGGTGCTGGCCGACCGTGAGAACGCCCTGCCGCTGGAATATCCCTACGAGCCGCCCTCATGGATACCGAAGTATCGTGAGGGCATCATCGACCCGATTCTTCCCGATAAAAACGCGATGCTGCAGCCTTTTATCGCGCCGGGATTGGGTTTCACCGTCAACCAGAAACTGCTGAATAAATACGGGAAACGTTTTTTCAAACTGACGGAAACCGGGCTCAAGATCAAGGTCATCCGGGAAAAAGGCCTGAAAGCGGCGCTGGCGCTGAAGAAGAGGAAAGCGCAGTAATCGCTGCACATAAGAAAAAAACGCCGGAACAAAGACAGACAGGAAAAACCGCGTCAATCTCAGCCGATAAAGAAAAAGCGGTTCATCCGGTTCTTGCGTAGCTTTCTGTAAGAGAGCATACGGCGCTTTTAGAAGGTATGCAACATTTCAAACAGTAATCAGTGTCAGATAACCCACTTTAGAATTGACTGTTCAGGGGGAATGCAGTAGCTTTTTACAAAATTGTTTCGGCTCACTCAATATTGCCCATCTCATGTTTACAAGAGGCGCATCAGATGACCAATCCAACCAAAACGAATCAGAAACTGCATGAAGAGAATTCCGCTCCAAAAACACGCATGAAGATGGAAAAGAAAATGCAGACCGAAAATCGATTGTTCCGGGCTCTCGCCGAGCAATCTTCGGATATCATTCTGCTTGTGAATCGAGAAGGGGTTACGATCTATGAGAACGATGCCGTGGAAAGAATCCTGGGATTTAAAGCCGAGGCAAGAATTGGCAGCAAGGTATTTGATCATATTCATCCTGATGATTTAAATACTATTACCGTTGCCTTCGATAAATTATTTCAAGATGAAAATGCTCCTACTCGGAAAGATGAAGTCCGCATCCGCGACATTCATGGAAACTGGCATACTTTCGAAATCGTAGCAAGCAATCTGACGCAGAAGAGTGTTGTTGAAGCGATTGTTGTTAATCTCCGGGATATTACGGAGCGCAAGAAGGCGGAAACGTTGCTCATGGAAAGCGAAGAGCGCTACCGTCTGCTGGCAGACCATACGAAGGATCTCCTGTGGTTGATGGATATGGATTTAAACATGGTTTACATCAGCCCATCTGCCGAGAAATTAATTGGATACACCATAGATGAACTCAAAGAGAACCCGTTGGGTAAACTTCTCACCGAAGAATCTGTAAAGAAAGCGATAGATTTTTTTTCGATGGAGATGCCCAAAGGGCTGGTCGCTCCGTCAGATTATATTTTGAAACGATCGCTGGAGCTGGAATTTCGCTGTAAAAACGGTCACACCCTGTGGGAAGAAAACAAGTTCAGTTTCATCAGGGACGAGAACGGAAAACCTGCTTTCCTCTTAGTTCAAAGCAGAGACATGACGGAGCGCAAACGGACGGAGGAGGCTCTGAGGGAGAGCGAAGCGCGTCACCGCCAGAGGGAGGAGCGTTACCGGAATATCCTCGATAACATGGAGGAGGCCTACTACGAAGTGGATTTACATGGAAACTTGACGTTCTTCAATACGACCGCAGTGACAAATCTCGGCTACACGAACGATGAAATGATGGGCATGAACTTCCGCCAGTATATGGACAAGGATTATCAGCAAAAAGTATCCGATGCCTTCAGCAAAGTATTCCTCACAAGAGAATCGATCAAGGGCGTCGATTGGGTGGTCATAAGCAAAACGGGTGAGAAGAGGCCCATCGCGAGTTCCATATCCCTTATTTGGGACGCACAAGGTAACCCTATAGGGTTCAGGGGTGTAATCCGCGACATAACCGAGCGCAAAAAGGTGGAGGAAGCATTACGGCAGAGTGAAGCGCGCTACCGGAATATCCTCGATAACATGGAGGAGGCCTATTACGAGGTGGACCTGCACGGAAACCTGACGTTCTTCAATACCGCGGCGGCAAGGAATCTCGGCTACACGGACAATGTGATGATGGGCATGAATTTCCACCAATACGTGGACGAGAAGAATGCCGACAAGGTGTTCGAAGCATACAGCAAGGTTTTCCTTACGGGAGAATCTGTGAAGGCACTTGAATGGGAGCTCATCAGCAAAGAGAGCGGGACAATACCCGTAGAAAGTTCGATTTCGCTTACACGGGATGAGCAGGGGAGCCCTGTAGGATTCAGGGGAATCATCCGGGATATAACGGAGCGCAAACGGGCGGAAGAGGCGATACGCAAAGGTGAGGAAAAATATCGGACCATTCTCGAAACCATCCCGGATGTCTATTATGAGGTTGATCTTGCCGGAAACCTGACCTTTTTCAACGACAACATTGTCTTCGTCATTGGATATTCCAAAGAAGAATTGACGGGGATGAATTACCGGGCTTATACAGATAAAGATGCCGCCAAAACAGTTCTTCAGGCATTTAACAAGGTTTACACCACGGGAGAACCGGTTAAAGAAATCGATTGGCCGATTACAAGAAAAGACGGAACGAAGATATATATTGACCAATCGGTATCGCTCATAAAAGATTTAACAGGTAAACCGATCGGATTCAGGGGAATCATCCGCGATATCACCGAGCGTAAAGAGGCTGAAGAAAAGATACGCCTTGGTGAGGAAAAATACCGAACCATTCTTGAAAGCATCCAGGAAGGCTATTTTGAAGTCGATCTTACCGGCAGAATCACCTTTTGCAACGATTCAATGGCACGACTCACAGGGCGTTCCAAAGAAGAATTGATGGGGATGAATTATAAGCAGTTGACAAGAAAAGAAACCTCACGAGAAATATTCCACGCATTCAATAACGTTTACAAAACGGGGGAACCATCCAAAACATTCGATTGGCAGATTATTAGAAAAGATGGCGCTGAATTATTCATTGAAACATCCATCTCGTTACAGAATGATTCCACAGGTAACCCCATAGGGTTTAAAGGAATGATTCGTGACGTTACCGAACGCAAACAGACAGAGCAGCAGATCAAACATATGGCGACTCACGATGCCCTCACGGGACTGCCCAACCGCTTAATGTTCAATCAACTCCTGAACCAGGCAATCCGGTCTGCGCAGCGCCATCAGCAGCAGTTAGCGGTTTTCTTTGTCGACCTTGATCGTTTTAAAATTATCAACGACAGTCTGGGGCACGATGCAGGAGACCTGCTGCTCAAGGAGATTGCCAGACGGTTTAGAGGTTCGCTGCGTGCCGTCGATGTTGTCGGTCGTCTGGGAGGCGATGAATTCGTTGTCCTGGTCGAGCAGGTTGAGGCATTGAGTCAAATCGAATTCGTAGCCCACAATATCATTTCCAGTGCCATGAAACCGGTGATGCTTCTGGGCGAAGAATGTCGGGTAACCGCCAGCATCGGTATCAGCATATATCCAAAGGATGGACAGGACGAAGAAGCCCTGATGAAAAACGCGGATATCGCCATGTATTTTGCGAAAGAAGCCGGTAAGAACAACTACCAGTTCTACTCCAAGGATATTCAGTCTCAATCAACCGAACGCCTGAGTATCGAGACGAATATTCGTCTTGCTCTTGAGCGTAAGGAATTCTCTCTTCAATATCAGGCCAGACTGGATTGCAAAACCGGCATGATCACGGGTGTGGAGGCCCTGCTGCGCTGGAAGAACCCATCCCTTGGTTCCGTAACCCCTACGCAATTCATTCCGGTAGTCGAAGAAACGGGGCTGATCGTGCCGATCGGCAGATGGGTGATGAAAACAGCCTGTGATCAAAATGTTGCCTGGCAACGCCAGGGCCTGCCGCCTGTATGTATGGCTGTCAATTTATCACTTCGTCAACTCATGGACGACAAATTGTTGGATGATATTAAAACCGCGTTGGATGATTCCGGTATGACTCCAAATCTTTTGGAATTGGAAATCACGGAAAGCGTGATCATGCATAATCCTGCGTGTCTGATTGCGATATTGAACGATATCAAGAAATTGGGCGTGCGCATTGCTATTGATGATTTCGGGACAGCATACACTTCTCTCGCTCAGATCAAAAGCATCCCTATCGACACGCTCATGGTAGACAGATCCTTCATTCGAAACCTCCCCCAGGATTCAGATCACAGAGCCATTACCGATGCGATCATTGCCATGGGCAAGACTCTCAGTCTTACGGTTGTTGCCGAGGGTGTGGAGACGCAGGCGCAGGAGGACTTTTTGCGGGATCACATCTGCGATGAGATGCAGGGCTTTTATTTCAGTAAGCCTATTGATCCTGATCAGTTTAGCGGTCTTCTGCGCAGCCATGAAATTCTTTCACCTAAGTGAATCCAATAGCCGTTTATCAGGGCGGAGGCGTATCAGATGCACGATCGATCAAGACCAACTCACAGCATAAAAAAAGAAGAAAAAGTGGTCAAGGATGCCTTTGACTATTGAAAAGGTCAACGGCAGACATACCCTCAGGTCCTTCGAACTGGACAAGACATAAGGGCTTCGGATGCTACATTACAAATGGTATTCATTGTTTTGCAGGAGTCGCATTTTTGTGGACTCGTAGGTGAATTGAATAGGAAATAATTTGACAGAAAAAACAAATTGTGTTTTTTTAAATCAAAAAGATCAAGCAGGATAATTAATGAACGTCCTCTCTGTAGACAGAAGAAACATAGGTAAAAAACAAGGAGTCAAGCGAATGGGGCTACCCATCGGTTTGAGGACGCGTATGTATTAATGCCTGTAAAACATGCCTTCCTTGAAGCCATGGGTAAGCCCCATGGCTTTTTTATTGTCAAAACGAAATCATTTTTCAAACGAACTAAAACCGTGTCATTGAAACAAAAAGGAGAATATATGAATATACCATCGTGGGCCGGATGCCATATACCCATCATTACGCCCTTCAAAGATGACTTTTCCATCGACGAGACAGGACTTCGCAGACTTGTCAATTATTATATTGAAGAAGTCGGGTGTGATGGCCTTGTTCCTTGCGGAACAACCGGAGAATCCCCGACTTTGGATAACCATGAACATGCAAGGGTTATCGAGATTGTGGTTGATGAAGCCAAAGGACGTGTGCCTGTAATGGCTGGGACGGGGTCAAACAGCACAAAAGAAGCCATAGAGATGACAAAACATGCCGAGAGCATCGGCGTCTCTGCGAGTTTACAAGTATGTCCATATTACAATAGGCCGACACAGGATGGGCTAATGAAACATTTCGAAACAATAACAATGTCCACAAATCTTCCGCTTTTTATTTATAATATTCCATCAAGGACGGGTCGACTTATTGAAGCAAAAACAATGATTGCGCTTTCCCAGATAGATAATATCATCGGGATGAAAGATGCTTGCGGCGATATGATGATCACCATGGAAATTATCCGGGCTGTCCGAAACAAGCAAAAGAAATTCTATGTTCTCTGCGGAGAGGATGCACTGACGTTTCCGATGCTGTCATTGGGCGGGGATGGAGGAATCTTATCGGTAGCCCATGTTATCGGAAAGGAATATCGGGAGATGATAAATCTATATCATTCGGGGAAAATCAACGAAGCTCGAGAGATTCATTTCAAAATGTTGCCGATTGTAAAGGCATTGTTTATTGAGACAAATCCTGCCCCGGTCAAAGAAGCCCTGACGATGATGGGGCTGCCATCCGGAAAACTTCGTTTGCCGTTGGTTGCTCTCAGGTCTGAGAATCGTGAAGTATTGCGCGATGTACTGCTTCAGTATGGACTCATAAAAGGCTGACAGAGATTTTTTCCCTCTATGATGAGCCGCTTCATTTCGTATGGAGCGGCTCATCTATTTCATCCCGAAATCTTCATTTCTACTTCATCAGTAAAATAACGAGTAGTATGTGCAATGTGCGATTCAGATAGATTTCTGATTAAAAAATCGGAAATTGGATTTTCGGCACTGTACTTCCTCAAATTGTCAACAATGACAATCATGATGAGGAAACACGGTATATCTCAAGCCTTGTATAATCTTAGAATGTCGACAAACAAATATGATTTTATGGATCAAGATTGTTTGAATATTCTTTTTGAGAATAAAGTTAAATTATTGCCGGTAAAATATAATTTATTTTATAATTTTTTTTGCAGGACACGAAGAATTATACTCTGGAATACATCAACAAATGTTTTGGAACGAATTATTCATCTTTCCATAATATAAAAAAGATTATTCAATAATGGGTAAAATATCCGGGGATAGATATGAACGACTCAACCGGATAAGACAAAAAAGAGCAGGGAGAAGGGGGTTCAATCCCTTCTCCCTGAAATGTTCAATATACGTTGTCACGCCCGTCAACTTCAAGCCATGAGCGACGAGCCAAACAGCCTTCCACCTCCGTCACTTCACGACACCTCCGCCGGCGGAGGATACTATCCACCATCCACCATTCACTATCCACTATTGAATCTCCCACACCGCGCGGGCGCCTTCTTCCGTGGCTTCAATGATTCGCCGGACAATTCGGGCGTCGCCCACCGTTTTAAACGGAATGCCGAGCTTTTCCAGAACGCTTTCCAATCCGTTGACCGGTTTCATGCCGGCGGCGACCACAACCTGATCCACGGAGGACAAGGTGGAGGTCTCTCCGTTGGCGCTGATCTCAACGGTGTTTTCGCCGATCGCTTTGACTTGCGAGCTGAAAAGAAGTTTGCAGCGGTTTTCGCGCAGGCGTTTGTGCAGCATGTAGCCGTGAGACGTGATCATCAGAACCGGCGAGCGTTTGAGCATTTCCACGATGGTGACGGTTTTGCCCTTCTGCGTCAGGAAGTCCGACACTTCCATCCCGATGAGCGCGCCGCCGATAACGACGACGTTTTCTTTGGGAGCAACCCGGCCGTCGAGAATCTGCCAGGCGTCGCAGACAAGGTCTCTGTCGATTCCAGGAATCGGCGGGACCATTTTTTCGCCGCCGGTCGCCAGAATGACGAAATCCGGCTTTCCTTCACGAAGAATCGTCTCGTTGACGTCGGTTTCATTTTTTATCGTAACGCCGGTCTTTTTGACCTGGCCGATCAGCCAGTCGATCCACTGGCCGTAAATTTCCTTATGGGGCGGGAGCTGGGCATAGCGGATCTGTCCGCCCAGAATTTTTTTCTTTTCAAAAAGGGTGACACGATGGCCGAGCCGGTCGGCCTCGGATGCCGCCGTCAATCCGGCGGGGCCTGAACCGATGACCCAGACGTTTTTGGGAGAAGCTGATTTTTTCTCCGGATAAAGCGTTTCCAGTCCAGTTTCGGGGTTGATGGAACAACGAATATTGCCTTCGCCCAGCATTTCCCGTTCGATGCATCCCTGATTGCAGGCGATGCACTGGCGGATATCTTCCGTGCGTCCTTCCTTGGCTTTGATCAGGAAGTCGGGGTCGGCCAGAAACTGCCTTCCGAAGGCGATAAGATCCGCATCGCCTTGCGCCAGAACTATTTCGGCGTCCGCGGGATCGGTGAAGCGTCCGACGGCGATGACGGGAATGGAGACCGCATCCTTCATCTTTCGCGCCAGCCAGGCATTAAAGCCCGGAGCGTATTCGGCCGGCGCCTGCGTGATGCCGCCGGGGCTGCCGTGTGTGCCGAAAGAAGCGTGGAGAATATCGGCGCCGGCTGCAACAAAGTCCGGCGCAATGCCCTGCATGTCATCCGCGCTGTAGCCGCCTTTGATAAATTCCTCCGCCGAAATCCGGATGGAGATGGGGAAGTCGGGACCTGTTTGCTGCCGGATTGAACGCAATACCTCCAGGACAAACCGGGATCGTTCCTTGAGCGTTTTTCCGCCGTATTCGTCGGTGCGCTGATTGGAAAGAGCCGATAGAAACTGCGTCAGCAGATAGCCGTGAGCGCAATGGATTTCGACCGCGTCAAAACCCGCTTCGCGCGCCCTTCGTGCCGCCGAGCCAAAGGCTGCGATGACTTCTTCAATATCCGCCTTGGTCATTTCTCTGGGCGTTCCCTTGAAGACAATGCTCGGAATCGCCGAAGGCCCCACGGCTTTGCCCTGGCCCAGCATATAGAGGCTTTCGCGGCCGCTGTGGTGGACCTGCATGGCAATTTTACAGCCCTCCTGATGGGCGACATCAGCCATCCGGCGAAGACCGGGAATGAACCGGTCGTCAAAGGCCGCAAGTTCATGGGGGGTCACCATGCCGTTCGGATGAACGCCGGTGATCTCCGTGATGAGCAGGCCGGGCTTGCCTTTTGCTCTGCGTTTCAGATAGGCGAGGTTTTCCGGACTGACTGTACCGTCGGCGTTTCCCAGATTCGTGCCCATGGGAGGCATGACGACGCGGTTGGGTAATTCCATCGATTTTATTTTCAACGGGGATAAAATATGACTCAGTTTGTTCATGATATTCTCCTTGGAGTGCGCTATCCGTTATCCGCAACGATGGCCCTGAGAATGGTTTCTTCCGACAGGGCCAGGAACTCTTCACGGGTATAGCGTTTCAGATTCCAGTTTCTCAGAGGATACAAGGAAAGCTGGAAGACAAGCATGTTGGCGGCAAAAAAAGGATCCCGAACGTTGAAAACCTTTCTTTCCACGCCCCTGACGATAATATTCTCGAAGATCGCGATAAGATCTCCTTCTTTTTTCAAAACGATTTTTAAAAACTTGGGAGGCAGGACTCGCGTTTCGCGATACATCATCAGGACATCGTTCATGACATCATGAATTGCTATCAGCATCTGACGGAGAGCTGTTTGTAACTGTTCTTTCGGATCTTCAATATCCATAATGCCCTCTCGCCGGAACCATTCCATGGCGGGATCGTGATAGGTTTCAAAAGAGAGGCAGAGGATGTCTTCCTTGCTGCTGATGTAGTTGTAAAGATTTCCGAGATTGATGCCCGTTGCCTTGGAAATGTCGCGCATGGTGGTCTGGGCATAGCCTTTTTTAATGAAAAGCCGGGTGGCTTTTTTGACGATTTTAGACTTTCGGGTTTCGATGGTTTCCTGACGGACAGGATCCGGGATTTCTTCCGTTCCCTGACTGTCATCACTGATTTTGTCTGTATCGCTCATGTGTCTCCTTTCAGGGGCGGGTTCCCGCATCCTTTTGTAAACCCGGGATGGACTGCCGTTTCAGGCTCGAATATTGAGAGTAAAATGTTTCCCCGACAGAATGTTTTTTCATACGCGGTAATGTATGGATTGCCCCAACAGTTTGCCGTCATTACCAGACCGCCCGGTTAAAAGCAAGGACCAATAAATAAAACATACGTTTGTTTAGCATAAGTTTGTAAATATTTGCAATAACAAAGTAAATATAAAAATAAAATTTGTTGAATATTAAGAAATTATCGTGTATTAAAGCATCCAGCGTTGATGGTGCCGGGTTGAAAAAAATCCGGCGACAGGCTTTCGGATACCGGAGAATTGACGTGCTTTTTACCTTGCTTTACACCCTTGCATCCGAGACGGTTTTAATTAAAGAGTATTATGCCTCAGATCTGCGCTTTCAGAAGACTACGGATTCAGGATGAACCGGACGTTGCGCTTTAAGGACAGTATGATTCATAAAAAAATGCGAGTTTTGAACTCAAATCTATTTTTTTAGGAGGTGTCTCATGTACGAAACAAAACCCTGGGTGAAGAGTTACGATTACAATGTTCCGCATACGATCCAGTATCCGAGGATCCCCGTTCCGAGTCTGGTGCATCTTGCCGCAGCCACATTTCCTCACAAAGCGGCAACGAACATGTACGGGTCTACTCTGACGTTTCGTCAAATTCGATCCCAGATGTTGCGAATGGCCAACGCGCTGATTCAATTCGGCGTAAAAAAAGGCGATCGGGTCGGTATTGCCCTTCCCAACTGTCCCCAGTACGTCATCGCCTATTATGCGGCGCTTTCAGCGGGGGCGATCGTCGTCAATATCAATCCCCTTTATACATATGATGAACTCAAGTTCATGATGCAGAATGCCGGTCTGGAGACCCTCATTACCTTTGATATGGTTCTGCCCGTTATGCGGCCGCTGGCCAAAGATCTTAAACTGAAAAATGTAATTATCACCAAAGTGACGGACTATATCCAGGGCATGCCGGCAAGCTCCTTCAAAAGCCTGGAACTGGAAGAAGGCTGGCATCATTTTTCGGAGCTCATCGAAAAATATACGGACGAAAAAATACCGAAAGTGGAGATTAATCCGGCCGATCCCGCCCTGATCCAGTATACGGGAGGAACGACGGGCGTTCCGAAAGGCGCCATCCTGACACACTCCAATGTGGTGAGCGCTACCTTCCAGGGCACCCTCTGGGGAAATTCGATTACCACGTATGTGCCCCATGCGCAGCGTTCGGTTATCGGCGCGATTCCCTATTTTCATATTTACGGCAACACCTTCTGCATGAACTGGGGGATGCTCAATGCCGCCACGCAGGTGCTCTTCCCGAGATTCGAGCTGGAAGAATTCATGGCCGTTCTGGGCACGCTTCAGGAAATCACTTATTTCCCGACGGTACCGACGATGGTAACCGCCATTTTCAGCCATCAAAAAGCGACCGAGCTTGATCTGGGGTCCCGCATCCGTCTATTGAGCACGGGCGGCGCTCCCATGCCGGTGGAGCTGATTTCGCGTGTCAAGGATATGGGCGTCTTTTTCAATGAAGGATGGGGCATGAGCGAAACCGCCTCCGTCGGCATCAGTATCCCGATTCTTCGTCACAAACCGGGTTCCATCGGCTGCCCGGTTCCCGATAATCAGGTGCGCCTGGTGGATCTCGAAACAGGACAAAATGACGTCAAGCAAGGTGAGCCGGGTGAAGTCCTGATCAAAGGTCCGTCCGTTACCGTCGGGTACTGGAACAACCCGGAAGAGTCGGCCAACCAGCTCAAAGACGGCTGGCTCTCCACCGGCGATATCGCCCAGATGGACGAAGACGGTTATTTCTACATTGTGGACCGCAAGAAAGATATGATCATCGCCGGCGGGTTCAATATCTATCCCCGCGAGGTGGATGAAGTTCTGTATCAGCATCCCAAGATTGCCGAAGCGGTTTCCGCCGGCGTTCCGGATGCTTACCGCGGCGAAACCGTCAAAGCCTTCATCGTGCTGAAGCCCGGTGTCGAAGCGACGGATAAAGAAATTATCGAATTCTGCAAACAGAAACTCGCACCTTATAAAGTTCCGAAGCTGGTTGAATTCCGTAAAGAACTGCCGAAGTCGGCGGTCGGCAAGATTCTGCGCAAGATTCTGCGTGATGAGGAACTTGCTAAAAGCAAGAAATAGTCGCCGGATTTCCTTTTAAATGATTTGCGCTTGCGCCCGCGGTTAAATTCCGGGCGCAGGCGCAATAAGAAAAAACATCGAAGGATGCAGACAGGTGGGGGCCTGCAGTTGTTGTCGTAAAAGACATGGCGCACCGGACGCGTTCCTGAAAGGGGAGACGTTTGCGCGCAGCAATCCTTCGATGAAAAGGGCGGCGTATTTTTTAACTTAATGATTTGAATAAAAAAGTACAAGGAGCAATGGGTATGATCAAAACAGTTGAACAATATCTGGAAAGTTTAAATGACGGCCGGGAGGTCTGGTGTCTGGGAGAGCGGGTGAAAGATGTCCGCACGCATCCAACCGTCAGCACCATCGTCCGCATGGCCGCGATGGACTACGTATTACCAAACCTTCCCGATTACCGGGAATTATTCGTCACGAAAGACGCGGACGGAGAGGATATCAATTTCCTGCTCACGTCTCCGAAGACTACGCAGGATATGCTGCGCCGGCGCGAATGTTACATGGTCGGCATGCGATCAGGCGGCGGTGTGCTTGTGCACTGTATGGGCGCCGACGCGCTGGCCGCATTCAGCGTGGCCGCCGAAGTGATGGACAAGAAACTGGGCACCGGCTACGTGGAGCGCGTTGAAAATTACCGGCGTTACCTGCAGAAAAACGACCTGGCGCTGACCGGCGCCATTACCGATGTGAAGGGAGACCGCAGTCTTCACCCCTCCCAGCAAAAGCAGCATAAAGACTTTTACCTGAGAATTGTGGACCGGCAGAAGGACGGCATCGTGGTTCGCGGCGCCAAAGTCCATATCAGTGCGTCCCCCTGCGCCAACGAACTTCTGTGCCTCCCCTGCCGGACCCACGGTGAAGCCGACAAGGATTACGCCCTGGGTTTTGCCGTTCCGGTCAATACGCCCGGCGTGAAGCTTCTGGCCGTTGAGCCGAATGTGAGAATGTACGGAGAGGAATGCGAATTCGATTATCCCGCTTCCGATCATCTCCAGCCTTCGGAATCCCTGATCGTCTTTGACGACGTGTTTGTTCCCTGGGAGCGGGTTTTCATGTGCGGCGAATGGCAGTACTCCCAGAGTCTGGCTTACGCGTTTGCCAGCTATCACCGCCTGTTCGGCACCTGCAAGATGACCTGGACTTTAGAGCTGATGACCGGCGCGGCCAGTCTCATTGCCGAATACAACGGCGTTCAGAATATTCCGCATGTACGCAAAAAGCTTTCCTGGATGGCCTACGTGACGGAAACCGTGCAAATGCTGGCCAAGCAGGCCTGCCTCGAGCCGATCACCGAGTTCGGCATGGATGTGATGATGCCCAACCGGATGGCCATCAATGCCTCCAAGTGGACTTACGCAAGCAATTTCCACACAATGTGCCAGCATATGCATGATATCGGCGGCGGACTTACCACCACCGTTCCGGCTTTCCGGGATTGGGACAGCCCCGAACTCAAACCGTTTATCGACAAATATCTGGCTGCCAAAGACGGCGTGTCCACCGAGGACCGTCTGCGCATCCTGCGCCTGATTAAAGACATCACCGGAAATCACTGGCAGGTGGACACCATTCACGGCGAAGGGTCGATGGCCGCTCAGGAGATGTTTTTATACGGCAGCGCCGACTGGAAAAAGCTTCAGGCGGCGGCAAGACGAGCCGCTTACATGGACGGCTGGCAGAATGATTCCATTTATGGTAAGTTGCCGACGATTGCTCAATGCGTGAAAATGCCGCCCATTGATGAATCGTATAAAAGCTTCGCGCCGAAGGTGAAATAGTCAAGCCGTAAACGGCGTGAAAGAAAATATTGATAAGGAGTAACAGCACATGAGTAACGGGTTAGTCAACACGAGGGATCAGCAGTTTGTTCTGTTTGAACAGCTGGGGATTGAAAAATTGTTTGAATATGATGCGTACAAGGATTTCTCCAAAGACGATCTGCAGATGATCTTGAATGAAGCCGAGAAACTGGCCGTCAACGTACTTGCCCCGTGTAATAAAGAAGGCGACGAAGAAGGCTGCCACATTAAAAACGGTGTTGTATCGGTTCCGAAAATATTCCGTGAGCCTTTCAAAAAGTACTGCGAGGGCGGATGGATTACGACCATGGATTCGCCCGAAGTCGGCGGGCAGGGACTTCCGAATGCCGTCGGGTTTGCCGCTCTGGAGTTTTTCGGCGCCGCAAACTACGCTCTTTCCATGTATCCGGGACTGACCCACGGCGCCGGCATGCTGATCAGCGAATCCGGCACCCCGGATCAGAAAAAGAAATACATGGAAAAACTCTTTACAGGCGAATGGACAGGCACCATGTGTCTGACCGAACCGGGCGCCGGCAGCGATGTCGGGGCGTTGAAAACGACCGCCAAAAGGCTTCCGGACGGCAAATATCTGATTACCGGCACCAAATGCTTTATTTCCGCCGGTGATCATGACATGACTCCCAATATCATTCATCCGGTTCTGGCGCGCATCGAAGGCGATCCCGCCGGTACGAAGGGCATCTCCATTTTCATCGTTCCCAAGGTTCGCGTCAATGACGACGGTAGCTTAGGCGAACCCAACGACGTCAAAACCGGCGGCATCGAACACAAGATGGGCATCAAGGGATCGGCCACCGCCACGCTCAATTTCGGCGAAGACGGAAAATGCATCGGCGAACTGCTGGGCAATGAACGCGAAGGCATCAAGATCATGTTCATGATGATGAACGAAGCCCGGCTGGGAACCGGCATGCAGGGTCTGGTTCTTTCTTCGGCGGCGCTGGAACATGCGGTTGCTTATGCTAAGGAACGCGTTCAGGGAACCGCCATCTGGGATATGAAAAATCCGGACGCAAAACCCGTGACCATCATCAACCATCCCGACGTTCGCAGAAAACTCCTCTGGATCAAATCTCATGTCGAAGGCAGCCGCAGCCTATGCTATTTTACGGCTTACTGCATTGATATGGCGAAAGTGGCAAAAACGGATGAAGAGAAACACAAATGGGAAGGCCTGCTGGATCTCATGACGCCGGTTCTCAAAGCCTGGACGACGGACAAGGGGCTTTTGTCCTGCTCGATGGCGATGGACGTCTACGGCGGCTACGGCTACTGCTCGGAATATCCGGTGGAACAGTATCTGCGCGATGAAAAAATCGCCACGATCTATGAAGGCACCAACGGCATTCAGGCGCTCGACCTGGTGGGCCGCAAACTCGGCCAGCGCAAAGGCGCCAATGTGATGAACATGGCCGGCCTGATCCAGAAAACCATCGCCCAGGGCAAAAAGAATGAGGAACTGGCCAAATACGCCGCCATTCTGGAAGAGGCGTCCAACGCCGCCCTGGAACTTACCATGTTCTTTGCCCAGGCCGGCAAATCCGGCGATTTCCTGCTGCCGGTCTTAAATGCCTGCAAGTTCCTGGAAATTTTCGGAGACGTTATTGTCGGTCATCTGCTTTTGGAAGCCGCTGATATCGCCTGTGGAAAACTCGCGGCCATTTACGAAGCGCAGGGCGCCACAACGGCCGGCAAGCAGAAGGGATTGCAGCGGTCGGATAGAGAAGCCGCCTTCTACAGCGGCAGAATCGCTTCCGCCAAATTTTTCATCAATGAAAATCTGACCACGGTCAAAGCCCGCTGCGAAGCGATCAAGATGGGCGAAAAATCCGCCCTGGAAATCACGGATGAGGCGTTTGCCTGGTAGGACGTACAATTTCTGCAACATTTAAATGAAAGAAGGGGCCGCGGCTATTTACCGCGGCCTCTTTACTTTTCCACTCATTAGGTGTCATTGCGAGCGACCCCGCGGGACGCGTGGCAATCTTGCCCAGTATTCAGGATACAGTGTGTCCTTTCGAGTAATTTACCCGCCGTAATACACTGGGTTAAAAATGGAAGAAACTATAATCTCCCCTCCCTCGATACCCTAAAGGGCACAAGTGGGAGGGGTGGGGGAGGGTGAAAACAATAACTGCTGCCTTCCCTCAATCCACATCTGCCAGGGGGTGGAGAAGTTCCTTAAGAGCGGACCCGGTGCTACACAACCGGATAATAAATGAAAGGCACTTATGTCCGGCAAGAGTTTCCCCTTTTTCAAAGAGGGATCAAGGGGGATTTTTTAGTGTCTCGGCCATGATTCGCTGAAGCCATGCCCCGGCGCAACTGCAAATTATTTTGTTGAAAAACTGATGGTAAGAGCGGAGAAGTTGTAGCAACTATCGTGATGAACGATGCGGTCCAGGATTCATTAAATGGCGGATAAATAATGCTGGATTGATATTTTAACGAACGTCCCCAACTTGCCCCCAATGGACGGCAGAGGTGCTATGCAGATATTTGTTGATGCAGACGCTTTTCCGAATGGAATACGAGACATTGTGATGAAAGCGTCCCTGCGGTTAAATATTCCGCTGATTTTTGTGGCCAACAAACCGCTCAGGCTGGAAAATCAGGCCCAGCTATCGCTGATCATCGTTGAAGAAGGGCCGGATATAGCCGATGATCGCATTGTCGGGCTTGTGCAGCCGGGCGATCTGGTGATTACCGCCGATATCCCGCTGGCCGACCGGGTGGTTGCAAAAAATGCGTATGCCATGAATCCCCGCGGCATGCTCTACACCGAGCATAATATCAAAGACCGCCTGAGCATGCGTGATTTGCTCAACGGTCTGCGGGACAACGGCATGATCACTGGCGGCCCCTCCGTTTTCAGCAAGAAAGACCGCCAGGCCTTTGCCAATCAACTCGACCGCTTTTTAGTGCGGCAACTCAAAAGTGAAAAGACGCAATAGAAAAAGAATATCGGGAACAATACGGGAAGCTTCTCCGGTTCCCCTTTCTGTGTCCATCCCCCTCGGTTTCATTACGGCAACATTATTCCTTTCGCCTTATTTGCTGTTCCGGCAGGATTTGTGTTCCGATAGTTTGGGCTGGATGGAGGCAAGGTCATTGTTTTGCTGATAGCCGGACAGCAAAGTCAGATCGGCCCGCTCCTTTTTTTTTCCTTCGTCATTCCCGCCCCGCATGCGCGGGGTAAACATCCGGCGGGAATCCAGCATATCATGTGTCATTGCGAGCGGACCCTCGGGACGCGCCGTGCCCACTGACAAGGGGGTAGCAATCTTGTTTTCTAAAAGGTGGCAGCTGCACCGGGGCGTGCCTTCGCTCAATGTCCTCGACTGTGGCGCTAGGCTTGTTCCGCTACAGCCGAAAACTCGCCCTTCGGGCTCAAACAGTTCGGCTGTCTGACGCTCCGCCGCGCCAAGCGCCACAACGTCTCGGCCATGATTCGCTGAAGCCACACCCCGGTGCAACTGCTGCTTTTTCAAATGATTGATTGAGAAAGTTAAAAAGGAAACAACGTCCTGTGTTTCGTCACTGTGTTTTGTGTGTTTCGTGAATGGTCGGAGTACATCCAATAGAAACCGCTGTTTTGTTCCAGAAACTTAGAAATATTGGGGTGTCCCCTCTGGGGGCGCTAAACCCCTTTGTCTTTTTGGCCTATCCTTGCAGGAACTTGCATTTTAAGACACGCACCTATTTGTTGCTTAGATTTATAAGAAACATGATTGTTATATAGATATGATTTAACTCTCGCGCGTAAAATTTGAAACGCAACATAGTTACCTTCGAAGTCTTTTGAGAGTTTTTCCAACTCTTTCATATTTATTTTATCATAATATGAGTTAATACTAAAAGATACTAAATGTGCAGCCGGCGTGTCTATATCATTTGCCACTTCATTGAATAATGCGTGGAGTTCTCTCACGCCTACATGCTGAATTAATTTTGAAAAGGTGCCAAGACATGCTTGTAGAGACATGAAATGGAGAACTCGATAAACCTTTCTCTCGACATCATACCTTAAATCCTTATCCTTAACCTTCTCTTTTACCTTTTGAGCAAGTTCATTCTCCCCGCGTCTGATTTGTTCTCCTAAGTAATTAATCATACGAAAAGCAGCACTATACAATTCAGTTATCATCATTTTTAGTTTGGCAGTTTCCAAAGAACCTTTTCTGTTTTTAACTATTTGACCTAGAATTTCTATTGATCTAAATGCGTGAAGGAAAGGCCTCAGATGAAGGTCATTTTCAGTCGCACTTTCGTCTGGAGCTTCCGTCTTCTTTTCTATGTCTTGTTTATCATCTGCTATTAATCGATGATTTCTTTCTTGAATAGGATCTCTCATTTCGATAACATCTGTTGTTATTTCTTTAACGATTTCTTCAAGTAAATTGTAATATCTGCAATTTTTTTCAAGTGTGATAGGATCGATTCTATCAAAATGGCTCATTGCTATAAGTATTGATTCTTCAATGAATGTTTCATTTTTCGTGTGATGGGTAACAAATACTAAAATATTAGCATATCGTTCAACATGTAAATTTTCAAAAAGAAGTCTCACAATTTTTTTGCCATTTTCCTTATCTATCAAATCAGCTATCTTCTTCGCTGCTAGAAAATAGAATATATAAATATATCCAAATTGATATTCTCCTAATTCTTTCTTAAGTATCTCGGCGTTCAGTAAATTTTCGCTTAATGTCTTAAAATCTGGCGCCCAGAACTTTTTACTATATTTAAAATAAAAGGCTTCAAATTCTGTCTCAGAAATTGATTTTGATTCTTTTTCGAATATTTCAAAAGCCAACTCTGTGATAAAATTTACATATGCATCAATATCTTCTCTTGCGACACCAACGTCATTGAGCGCCAGGTGTATTAACGTCTGGTAACAATAACCGTATGATGTCTCATTAAGATCAATTGGTGCATAGTCGAGTGCTTGGATTACGGTAAGTAGCAATACTGGGTAGGGCGGTATAAGCTTATCGCCAATAACGTGATTCAATTTATCAAATGTATGTTTTACTTTGTCAAAAAACTCATCATTATCTATGATGTCAGAATGCCTATATTTAATATACCTTTCAATAAGCGAATTACGTTTAACATAGCCAAAGGGTTTGATTGAGTAAAAATCTAAGTTTTTAAATGACGTCTGACATTCTGGAAGTAAGCCGTAAGCAGCATCAATTGTAAAAAAAACAAATCCAAATATATCTCCAAAGTTTTCGATAAGTTTAGTGCGTTTTTCTTTTGGGAGGTGACATGCATTAAAATCATCAATAAATAAGGCCTTCTTTTGTTTAGGTAATTGCCTATATCTGTCATAATTAGTTTCTCCGTTGATGTACTGAGTGCGTATTCCGACGCAAGCCGCCACTCGATTCCGATTCATTCCGCCACCTGATTCCGATTTAAGTCGCCACCCCATTCCGGGGGAAGTCGCCACCTGATTCCGCACCATTGCGCCACCCCCTGGAAGGTGAAGAAAGGACGCTGGATAAACTTCATGAAAGCCGCTAAAGCCCCGAATCAAAAACGGAGGATATATGGCGGCGGAAAGGTTATCCATGCGAACAATACGAGAGATTCTACGATTAAAATGGGAGAAGCATCTTCCCAATAAAAGGATTGCCGAAAGCTGCAACATTGCCCGCAGTACGGTCAGAGATTATTTGTCCCGCGCATCTACGGCCGGTTTATCCTGGCCATTGCCGCCTGAACTCGACGACAGCCTTTTGGAAGATATGCTTTTTGCAGTCCAATCAACGCCAGTCACTGGCAGGCGGGACATGCCGTCACCGGAATATATCCGCAAAGAACTGGCCCGGAAAGGCGTTACCTTAAGGCTTCTGTGGCTGGAGTATAAACAGGCCAACCCCGACGGATATCAATACAGCCAGTTTTGCCTTCTTTACCACCAATGGCTGGACAAGACGGATGTTTCCCTTCGCCAAACCCACCGGGCCGGAGAGAAACTCTTCATTGACTATGCAGGCCAGACGATTCCGGTAACGGACCAGGCGACAGGGAAAACCCGCGAGGCCTGGCTGTTTGTGGCCGTTTTTGGCGCCAGTTGCTACACCTTTGCCTGGGCGTCTTTTTCTCAGGATATTCCCTCTTGGATTGAGGCTCATGTCCGGGCGTTTAGATTCTATGGGGGCGTGGCGGAGATTTTGGTGCCGGACAATCTCAAATCCGGTATTACCAAACCCAACTACTACGAGCCGGACATCAATCCCACCTATCAGGAAATGGCCGGTCATTACGGCGCCGTCGTTATCCCGGCGCGCGTACGGAAACCAAAAGACAAAGCCAAGGTGGAATCCGCCGTGCAGATTGCAGAGTGGTCGATTCTGGCGGCGCTGCGCAATCATACCTTTTTCAGCATAACAGAACTGAACACTGCCATTACCGAAAAGCTTGACGAACTGAACAATCGCAAGTTTCAAAAGATGGACGCCACAAGAAAAACCCTGTTTGAGACCATCGATAAACCGGCCTTGAAACCGCTGCCCGCCACCCCCTACGAGTACGCCCGATGGAAGAAAGCGCGGGTCAACATCGATTATCACATCGATGTGGACGGCCATTACTACAGCGTTCCGTATCAACTGGCAAAACAGCAGGTGGATGTCCGGATCACCCGAAGCATGGTCGAAATCCTGTTCAAAAACAAACGGATTGCCGTTCATGTCTATGATTCCCGCCAGGGAAAACACACAACCATCACGGAGCACATGCCCAAATCCCATCAGAAATACCTGGAATGGACACCGTCGCGGCTTGTTTCCTGGGCCGGTCAAAACGGACCGCAAACCAAAGCGCTGGTGGCCTGCATCATGGAGAACCGGACTCATCCCGAACAGGGCTTTCGCTCCTGCCTGGGAATCATGAGGCTGGCCAAGAAGTATTCACCCGAACGGCTGGAAGCTGCCTGCGCCCGTGCGCTGATTATCAAGGCTTACAGTTACAAAAGCGTCGAATCGATCCTCAAAAGCAAGTTGGACACTCAGGATTTATCCGTGCCTTCCCTCCCGGATAAACCGATCCTCCATGAGAATCTCCGGGGCAAAGAGTATTATCTGACGCGGGAGGTGTTCCATGCTTAACCAGCAAACGATTGAAAAATTACATACGCTGAAGCTCATTGGCATGGCGCAGGCCTTTACCGATCAACTCAATCAGCCGGATATGGATCGGCTCTCTTTTGCCGAACGTTTCGGTCTCATTGTCGAGAGTCAATGGACATGGAAAGAAGATAACCGCATGTCCCGTTATCTAAAAAACGCCAAGCTGAAGATCAACGCCTGTGTCGAAGATATTGACTTTAAAACCTATCGGGGACTGGATCAATCCGTCATCATGAAGCTTGTCTCCTGCGATTGGATCAAGCGGCATCAGAATGTGATTATCAGCGGCCCCACCGGCGTCGGGAAAACCTATCTGGCTTGTGCCTTAACGAACAAAGCCTGCCGGGAAGGGTATCGCGCTCTTTACATTCGCGCTCCGAAGTTTGCCTACCAGATGGCCCTGGCCCGAGGAGACGGCAGCTATGGAAAAACAATCTCTCAATTATCCAAAGCACAGATCCTGGTGATTGACGATCTGGGGCTTGCCCCCATGACTGATCCGGAGCGCAGAGATCTGCTGGAGGTCATTGAAGAGCGGCACGGCCACGCGTCCACCATCGTCACCAGTCAGTTGCCGGTGGAAAACTGGCATGAACAGATCGGCGATCCGACGGTGGCCGACGCCATTTTGGATCGTCTGGTGCACAATGCTCACAAAATAAATCTGAAAGGAGGATCGCTTCGAAAAAAATATGCCGACTTGACACCGAAGAGCAAGTTATGACAAACAACCAAAAACCAGCGTCGCTTCGCTCCGACTAAAGGGGTGGCGACATGATGCGGACCAGGCTGGCGACATCCTTCGGAATCGCATGGCGGATTCCTTCGGAATCAGGTGGCGAAATCAGCGGAATAGGCATACTGAGAGTTAAATGCTTCTTTTATTGATTTTTCAAAGTTATCATTATGTATTTTTGAACCGTCTAACAATATTGGATAGAGTCCTTTTTCATATGATGCTAATAGCAATCTACTAAGCAAGCTTGATTTGCCTACCTGGCTTTCCCCTTCCAGTATATATGTGCCTTCAGTAGTAAATTCAGTTAGTCGAATAGAATCGATATAATCATCCATCTTATCACTTGCTTTCATGCTAATATGTTCTAAATGAGGATAAACGTATAAATCGGGCAGAGTAACCTTCCTATGCCCGAACGGTAAAGGCAGGTTGATCTTGTTTAGAGAGAATATAAAGCTTTCTTGGAGGTTAACTGATCGGGTAAATTTTCTTTGAAGAGCATACTCCTTTTCATCATACTTTTGGTAAATATCTTTTTTCCAGCGATAGCGACTCACTCTGAAATTGCTATTGCTAACGTCTATCGCAAAGGTCTGAAAACCGGATATTTCAGCATTTGTTAAATCTTGTAATATTTCACCATTTGCATAGAATGTTTTTGAAGAAGGAATGTCGAGATTTTCAGACGTCCTAAGTTCATTCTCATGTTCGTGACCAATAATCTGAAGGGATGAAATCATATCGACTGCATTCTGGAATTCTTTTCTATTGTTTTGAACTGAGTTTGGCGTAAGCCAATTAATGGGATGGTGAAAAACAGCAATGTTAATGTCGGAATCATTTGTCTTCTCTAACTCCGGAATCTTTTTAATAGGAAAAAAAAGAGAACCCGGCTTTTCTTCCTTCTGAGACATCCATGAAGTATTAAAACAATGAAAACATATTTTCTTATGGTTAATTTCCTCTGTTATTCTGTAAAAAAGTTTATTTTGGGGCACTTCGCAATACAGACTAAAGAAATTCCAAAAATCTGACTGTATTTGTATACAATTAT
Organism: Smithellaceae bacterium; assembly: GCA_963682105.1. GTDB lineage: Bacteria > Desulfobacterota > Syntrophia > Syntrophales > Smithellaceae > UBA8904. The sequence goes on along the minus strand of OY821638.1, from coordinate 1,138,892 downwards.
TTATGACACTATTATCACTTCCCAATGTATCGTAATTAATATTTAGAATCGCGTTCTGGCGTAACTTTGGCTCTGCTAAGAAATTGCAATCGTGATTTCCTGGTGTAAAGATAAACCCTATGTTGGTTGACACATATCTCTTCTTCAAATTATCAGAGAGAGAAACAAAAAAGTCGAAAGCGACTTCATACTCAGCACTTCTTCCCTTATCGGCGATATCACCACTCACGACTATAAAGATATGATCGCAATTCTGAAAATCATCTTTTAATGAATTGAAGAATGAATTAAATTTTGGCTTTATAAAATTTTTCTCTGTGGAAAAATGAATATCAGATAGATGAATAATTCCAAAGTTCACAGATTCGGTCATTGCAGTTTCCATTATTTCTCCTTGCTAAATAGACTTTAGAATTGGTTGGGACAGAGGGACGTTAACTTTCAAGCTTTTGCCCTTTCTCCCTAATTCAAAGCCTCCTTGCTGATATCTACGATTATTTGATGATGCGTGACGAATAATACAACATCCTGAAAACATTTCAAGATAAAACAGCAGTTCCACCGGGGTGTGACTGAGCGAATCATGGACAAGACGTTGTGGCGCTTGGCGAAATGGTGCATAAGACGGCCAAACTGTTTGAGCCGCAGGCGAGTTTTTGGCCGTCGCGGAATGAGCCTTAGCGCCACAGTCGCGGACATTGAGCGAAGACACGCCCCGGTGCAACTGCCACCTTTTAGTTTATTCCTGGATGCCGGCCTTTGCCGGCATGACGAAATATATCTGAATTCTCGTCTGATATATTATGGCAACGGAAAATTAAAAAGATTGCCACGCAGCCCAAGGGGCTGCTCGCAATGACAAAGAGTATGCGCGACGATGTTCATTGTCGGAAATAACACAGACTGCACACTTGCAATAAACCACCCCCTGCCCCTCCAGCATGCGCTGGACTATTGCGCCGGCGGGAGCCACTTCATACTCCCCGGGGGCTTGATTAGTATTCCTTGACAATACTAACGCCACGGGTTAGTATTGTTCCATGATTAAAGCTTTTGGATGCAAGGAAACGCAGCGGATATTCAACGGGCGGTTTTCCCGTAAATTTCCCAAAGATATTCAAAAGACTGCGCTCAGGAAACTTACGCAAATACATGCCGCCGAAACGCTCGACTTTCTCCGTATCCCACCGGCTAATCATCTGGAGCGGCTCACCGGCGACCGGAAAGGCCAACTGAGCATCCGAATCAACGATCAGTGGCGTATCTGTTTCAATTGGAAGGATGGCCACGCATTCAACGTGGAAATCGTTGATTATTCCTGAAGGAGAATAATGATGAAAAGAGACATGCCTCCGGTTCATCCCGGTGAAATCCTGCTGGAAGATTTTTTGAAACCGATGGGAATTACACAATACCGCTTGGCCAAATCCATAGGCGTTCCGCAGCGGCGCATCGGCGAAATTGTCGCAGGCCGGCGCGCCATCACTGCCGACACCGCCCTCAGGCTGGCCTTGTTTTTCGGAACAGACGCCCAAAGCTGGATGAATCTGCAGACCCATTACGATCTGGCCGTTGCTAAACAGCGTCTCGCCGAAAGACTGGCAAAAGAGGTTGTGAAGCATGCCGCATGAAGGCAGCGAAGGGCAGGAACTCCGGCGCATGCCGGATGCCCTTAGGTCAATACTAGGGTACTTCAAAATATCAATCGGATTCATTTCATTTTCACATTTGCCGCAGATTTTTCATTTCTTCTGACGATTCATCTGAACAATCCGCAGTTGCGCCCTGATAGAGCTGCTGCCTTTAAGAATTTCCGGGTTTAACCTGAATGGTACAATCCGGCTGTGTCCGCCAAATTTTTCGTCAATGAAAATCTGACCACGGTCAAAGCCCGCTGTGAAGCGATCAAGATGGGCGAAAAATCCGCTCTGGAAATCACGGACGAGGCGTTTGCCTGGTCGTCTGATCTGACGCATAACCATCACAACCTCAAAAGGGGCTGCGGAAACATCCGCAGCCCCTTTTTTAATTTCATTCGATAAAAAAATGTTATATTATATCTGCAAATTATGATTCCGGATTTAAACGATCAGGATTGTTTCCCGTTGTATTCGCCATAAGAGGTTTTTTCATCGCAGCGGTCAAAAAACATTTACAGACACAAAGATAATCAGGACTTTGATATGAATGACCAAAAGAAAACAAATCAGCCCATCGATAAAGGCGGCTTTGAAAAGGATGATGCGATCTCCCCGAATGAAGCCCGGATGTCAAAGGTATTCTATGAACATCTTTTAGAGAATATCGATGAGGGAATCCTGGTGATGGACGAAAACGACAAGATTTTTTTTGTGAATGAACCCATGGCAAAGATTGCCGGAATTCCAAAGGAACGAATTTTAGGCCTTGCGGTGCTTAGAGATTTTCCCGAAGGTACTTTGAAAGATTTCAGACCCTTCTATTTAAAAGCGAAAGAAAGCCTCCATACCATTTCTTTTGATTCTATTACGGTGGTTACCCCTGCCGGCCGGACAACCTATCAATCCGGCGCTTTAGTCCCCATCCTGAAAGATCATCACTTCAATGGCATGATTTGCACCATCCATGATGTCACCGGACGGAAGAAGGCTGAGATGGCATTCACAGAAAGCGAGGAACGCCTGCGGGCGATTATCAATAACAGCCCTATAGGCGCCCATACTTACGAAATCGGAGATGATGGCCGGCTGACGTTAAGAGAAGCCAATCCGGCGGGTGACCGTATCCTGAACATTGACCATTCCAAATTGAGCGGCATGAAAATTGAGGAAGCATTTCCCCTGATGCCGGAGGAAAGACTTGATAGAATCCGTCATGTGGCATCGACGGGGCAGTACTGGATAGGCGACTTCATTCAAAATGAGGATAGAAAAATTTCCAGAGCCTTCTCTCTGTTTGCCTTTAAAACCGGGCCCCAAAAAGTCACCGTATTCTTTTACGACATTACTGAGCGCAAGCGGGTGGAAGAAAGCCTTTCCCGGTCCGAAAAAAGATTTTCCTTAATTTTTCATCTCAATCCCGATCCCATTGCCATCAGCGATATGGATACTGGAAGTATTATTGATGCAAATGAAGCATTTACAAAATGGACGGGATATTCTCGAGAAGAAGTCATCGGTGCATCAACAACGGATCTTCATTTATGGGCCGATCCGGAGGAGCGCAGGAGAATGATCGACGAGTTGACGGCGACAGGAGAAGTCAACCATATGGAGCTCAGGATGAGGCAGAAGAACGGCCATGTCGGGGATGTGCTGATATCCGCCCGGTTTATTGAAATTGATCAGAAGAGTTACCTTGTGACGCTTGCGCATGACATGACCGAACGCAAACAGTCGGAAGAGGCATTGCGGAAAAGTGAAGAAAGGTATCGTCATAGTGAACAATTTCTTCGTCTGATTACGGATAATGTTCAAGACGCCATCAGGGTTCTTGATCTGAAAACAATCAGGTACACTTATGCCAACGCCTATTGTCAGAAATTGTTTGGCATTACCGCACAGAATTATATCGATTCAGAATTGGGTTTTAACCTGGATGCGGAAGGCCAAAACAGTGTCTTACAGGATTTTCTGGAGGAACTTGAGCATGATCAGGAAAGAGATCCAAACCGCTTTAAATTATTTGAATTACGGGAAAGAAATTTGCTGAAGAATGAAACAATCTGGACTGAAAACAAAGCATCCTTCATCAGAGATGCCGAAGGCAGGCCGACAGCGTTGCTCAGTATAACCAGAGATATTACTGATCGGAAAAAAATGGAGGAGGAACGCCAGAGACTGCAAGAGCGTTTAAGCCGGTCAGAGAAGATGGAGGCCATCGGAACCCTTGCCGGGGGTGTCGCCCATGATCTTAACAATGTGCTGGGCGTTCTCGTCGGGTATTCGGAATTAATGCTGGAAAAAGTTCCGGAAGAGAGTCCGCTCAGAAAATACGTCAACAATATTCTCCAATCCGGTCAGAGAGGCGCCGCCATCGTCCAGGATCTGTTGACGCTGGCCAGGAGGGGCCTGGCTATTGCAGAGGTGGTCAACCTGAATCAATCCATTGCCAACTATCTTATAACGCCGGAGTTTGAGAACGTGAAAGCCTATCATCCCCATATCACTTTCAAAACAGACCTGGCCGCAGATCTCTTGAATATTAAAGGTTCGCCCATCCATTTAGGCAAGACGATTATGAACCTCATTTCCAACGCCGCAGAGGCCATATCCGGTGAAGGCGAAGTTGCCATACGTACGGAAAACCGATATCTGGATAAGCCCATCCGGGGATTCGATGATATGCTGGAAGGAGATTATGCGGTCTTATCCGTTTCTGATACCGGGCATGGAATCTCCTCACAGGATATCAGCAAGATTTTCGAACCTTTCTATACAAAAAAAGCGATGGGACGAAGCGGAACGGGATTAGGTCTGGCCGTTGTCTGGGGAACGATGAAGGATCACAATGGCCATATTGATGTTCAGAGCGAGGAAGGCAAAGGAACGACCTTTACCCTCTACTTCCCGGTGACCAGAGAGGAACCGGAAAAAATTGTAAAAACCATATCTCCCGATAGCTATATGAGCAAGGGCGAATCCATCCTGGTGGTGGATGATATGAAAGGACAGCGTGAACTGGCCATGAGCATGCTGGAGAGGCTGGGATATCAGGTTGATGCTGTTACCAGCGGGGAGGAGGCGATTGAGTTCATCAAAAAGAAAAAAACCGACTTAATCGTTCTGGATATGATTATGGAGCCGGGCATTGACGGAGCGGAGACTTACCGGAGAATTCTTGAAATCAACCCCGGCCAGAAGGCGGTCATTGTCAGCGGCTTTTCAGAAACCGACCGTGTCAAGAAAGTTCGGGAAATGGGCGCCGGGACGTTTGTCCGCAAACCCTATCTGATGGAAAAAATCGGTCTTGCCATTAGAAAGGAACTTGACCGGAAATAAAAAAGCGCCCGGCTCAATAAATGCACATCCGGGGTAAATGATTGGCGCGGATATTGCGTGACAACAGTGCATGAGAAGGTGTTCCGGTTTACTTTTTGATTGAAGGCCTATAAAGATGGAAAAAAATAATCAGGAAAACAAATCTGTGACAGGTCTGAATGCATCGCAGGCGGAATTTCGGAATCTCAAGAAGGCCATATCTTCACTGCGGAAGTCCGAGGAGAAGCATCAGTCCATTCTTGAGGAAATCGAAGAAGGGTATCTCGAAGCCGATTTGACGGGGAAAATACTTTTCTGTAATCAGTCTTTCTGCCGGATAACGGGCTATTCCCTGGGCGAACTCAAAGTGATGGATTTCCGGGAATACATGACCGAAGAGGGCGCTAAATACGTTTATAAGGTCCACAATAAAGTCTATCGCTCGGGCGTTCCTCATAAAGGATTTCAGTACGGCATCATTCGAAAAGACAAAACCAAAAGGACGATAGAAAATTCCATCTCCCTGATGAGAGACGTCAGCAACCATCGTGTCGGTTTCCGCAGCATTGTCCGGGACATCACGGATCGCATATTAATCGAAGAAGAAAAGGAAAAGCACCGCAATCATCTGCAGGCGATTTTTGAAACGGTGAAAGACGCCATCGTCATGATCGATTCGGGGATGCGGGTGGTCGAAGCCAACAGGGCCATCGAAAATATCTGCGGCCTGGAAAATAAGAATATTGTAGGAAAAGAGATAACGGGCTGCATGACGCAGTGCGGCAAAAACTGCTGTTTCGTGATTCAGAAAGCTTTGAAAAATAACGGTCTGATGGAGGAGACCAGCATTAAATGCGACCATCTCAACCGGCCCGAACAGAGAGTTGTGATTTCGAGTTCGCCGATACGCAACCGCGACGACGCCTCGAAAGGACTGGTCATTGTCATTCGGGATATAACAAGGCTTTCCAATCTTGAGCAGGAACTGGGCGCCAGGCATCAATTTCAGAACATTATCGGCAAAAACAGCAAGCTTCAGGATATCTATAATCTGCTCGACGATCTGGCCGATCTGGAAACGACGGTTCTGATTACGGGTGAAAGCGGCACGGGGAAATCCATCATTGCCCGGGCGCTGCATTACAGCGGAAACCGCGCGTCCAAACCCATGGTGACGGTGAATTGTTCGGCGCTTCCCGAGGAATTGCTGGAAAGCGAGCTTTTCGGTCACGTCCGGGGAGCCTTTACCGGGGCCGTCAAAGACACGCCCGGCCGCTTCCAGGTGGCAAAAGGCGGGACGGTTCTGCTGGATGAAATCGGCGACATCAGTCCGAGAATCCAGTTGAAGCTTTTGAGAGTTCTTCAGGAGAAGGAATTTGAACGGGTGGGAGAATCCATTCCGATCAAAATGGATGCCAGGCTTATTGCCTGTACAAACAAGAATCTGAAAGAGAAAGTGAAGCAGGGCGTGTTTCGCGAAGATCTCTATTATCGTCTCAAAGTCATGGAATTGCGGATACCGCCGCTGCGTGAGCGATCCGAAGATATTCCGCTTTTGGTCGATCATTTCTGCGGCATCTTCAACAAAAGTTTTCTGAAAAATATCAAAGGCATCTCCGATGAGGTCATGCGGGTGTTCATGAAATACGCCTGGCCGGGAAATGTTCGGGAGCTGGAACACAGCATCGAACATGCGTTTGTGTTGTGCCGCGATCCCATCATCTCCATTTCGCACCTTCCGTCGGAGATTCTGGAAAACACGGCAACGGAAACCAAGACGGCTAAAGTGAATTCCGAAGATTCCGACATCCTCAAAATCCTGGAAAAAACCTACTGGAATAAAGCACAAGCCGCACGCCTTCTGGGGATCGACCGCAGCACGCTTTATCGTAAAATCCAGAAATACCGGCTTGGCAAAGATGAGTAATGAGCGTTGCATGCCACAGATATGTTGCACTACATATCTGTGGCATGCAACGAAACCGGCGGCATTCGTAACCCTCTCTTTTTAAATTCCCATTTCTAAGTATCTTATATTACGGCTTTCATTTCAATTATGCCGGAATTTCTTCCGTGGCATGCATCTTGTTTTATCCTGACGGCAATTGGAGGAAAAGGGGCGGACTGCAACACTTCCTGCAACAATTCCGCCTGACGCATCGTTTCGCGGCAAGGACTGCGGGCATAACGGCTGGCAGCGCGCCCGGAGTGCGACACCGGAAAAAAATCTGCGCGAATGACCGTCTGAAAACGCGACGCTGCAATTGAATGAGAGAATCTGTTTACGGATCTGGAAAGGAAAAAAATGAAAGCAAGAAATGTGGTCATCGTCGATGGGTGCCGATCCGCTTTTTCCCGCGGAGGCAGAGGAAAACTGGAAGCAACACGACTGGATGAAGTGGGCGCCGCGGTTGTCCGCGCCCTGATGGAAAGAAATCCGAAAGTAAAACCGACGATGATTGAAGATTTCGGCATCGGCAACGGAGCCCGGCCTTCGGACCTGGCTTTTTTAAACTGTGTGTCCCGCCTGGCGGGCCTGCCTTACGAGGTATCCAATTTCTTTACGGACCGGCACTGTGCATCGAGTATGGAAACCATGCTGCGGATTGCAATGGGTATTTCTCTCGGGTCGTCCGAATGCGGGATATCTCTGGGCATCGAGCGGATGAACAACGACCTGATGGGCGGTTATTTCATGCCGCCGACCAACCGGGTGACGTGTCCGAATCCCAAGCTGGCCAAACCCAGCAAACTCCAGCGGGACATGGCGCACGATCATTTTGATTATTTTTCGGCGCCGATTCCCGACTACATTCTGGATTCCGACCCCTGGGCGCCGATGACGCAGACGGCCCAGAACGTTGTTGAAATGTTCAACCTCACAAGAGAAGAACTCGACGCGTATACGGTCAAAAGCCATTCGAAGTACGACGCCGCTTTTGCGAAAGGGATTTATAAAGACGAAATCGTTCCCCTGGAAGTGGAAGAGCCGGTTTTTGACGATCAGCGCCGCTGGGTGGAAGACGCCAGAGGGCCGATGGTCGTGTTCGACCGCGATGAATGCGTGCGTCCGGAAACGACGATGGAAAGCCTCGCGAAACTTAAACCCATCAAAAGCATTGTCAGTTACGGCGGCAAAGAAGTTGCGATTACGGCGGGCAATTCCTGCCCGACCAACTCCGGCGTTTCAGCGCTTCTTTTGATGAGCGAGGAAATGGCGAACAAACTGAAGCTGGAACCACTGGCCCGGATTATCGGCTGGGGGATCGGCGGCGTCAAACAGCAGATCATGGGCGTGGGGCCGGTGGTGTCCACGAAGAAGGCTCTCAGGCATGCGGGGATTACGGCGGACCAGGTGGACCGCATCGAGTTCAATGAAGCTTTTGCCTGCCAGGTGATTGCAACGTTGCGAGAACTCGGCATCCCGGAAGAAAAAGTGAATGTCAACGGCGGATCGCTGGGCATCGGCCATCCCATCGGCGCCACGGGCGCGCGTCTGGTGATGACCGTGGCCAAAGAACTGAGGCGCAGCGGCAAGCGCTATGGCGTTGCCACGCAGTGCATCGGCGCCGGCCAGGGAGCGACCACGATCATCGAGGCGCTCGGTTAAAAATATTATCAAAAATAAACGGGAGATTGAGACCATGTACGAATTAACGGAACAGCAGCAAATGCTGCGTGACACCATTCGCAAGTTTATCGAAAAGGACTGCCCCAGAGAATACCAGCGTGAACTGGACGAGAAGGAAGAGTTTCCTCACGATCTCTGGCGGAAGCTTGCCGACATGGGCATGTTCGGACTGATCATAGATGAAAAGTACGGCGGGACCGGCGGCGATGTAAACGATATGGCGCTGGCGGTGGAAGAGCTGGCCCGCGGTATGTTTGTGCTGGGCGACATCTATATGCAGTTCAACTGCTTCGGGCCGACGACCATCAAGTATTTTGGAAACGAACAACAGAAAACGCAGTTTTTACCCAAACTGGCGAAAGGCGAGATGAAGATCTGCCTGGGGATTACCGAAAATCACGGCGGGACGGATGCGCTGGCGCTCAAGACGACGGCGGAAGAAAAAGACGATCATTACCTGATCAACGGCCACAAGATGTTCATCACCGGTGCGCATGTCAGCGACTACATCATTTTGATGACCCGGACGAGTCTGAATCCCAAAAAGAAGGCGCAGGGTATTTCCATTTTCATCGTCGATCTGAAGACGCCGGGCATTACGATCAACCGGTTGAAGAAGCTGGGCATCAAGGCGCTGGGCACCTGCGAACTGTTTTTCGACAATGTGAAGGTTCCCAAAGAAAATCTGCTGGGGCAGAAGGACCGCGGCTGGTACCACATTCTGGACACGCTCAACAACGAACGGATCGTGATTGCCGCGCTGTGCCTGGGCGGCGCGCAGGCGGCCATGCAGGACGCCGTTCAGTACGCCAAAGAGCGTGTTCTGTTCGGCAAGCCCATCGGCCAGTTTCAGGCCATCCAGCATTACTGCGCGGACATGTACCACAAGATCGAACTGGCCCGCCTGATGATTCAGAAGGCGGCCTGGCTGCAGTCCAACAAAAAGCCCTGCTTCGTCGAAGGCAACATGGCGAAGCTTGCGGCCTCCGAAGCGGCGATTTTTGCCGCTGCCAAGGGCATGCAGATCATGGGCGGCTACGGCTTCATGATGGAATACGACATGCAGCGCTACTGGCGCGACACCAAGCTCTTCGAGTTTGCGCCGGTGACGAATGAAATGATCCGCAACATTCTGGGCGAGCAGCTCGGGTTGCCCCGGTCTTACTAAACTTCTTTGTAGGGAACGGTCGCGACCGTTCCCTACGGGGAAAGAATACGGCACGATAAAAAGCTGAGAAGAGGTGACTTCATGGCAGGCAATAAAAGCACAAAATATTTTGACGATTTTACACTGGGCGAGACCATGACGACCGATGCGATTACGATGGATCAGTGCGACATCAATACGTTTGCCGGTTTTTCCGGCGACTACAATCCTCTTCATACCGACGAGGAATTCGCCAAAAAGAATACGCCGTTCGGCGGGCGGATTGCGCACGGTTTTGCGACGGTTTCCAAAATGACGGGCAAGTTCAACCAACTGGGCTACTGGGACGGGTCGGTCATGGCGATGCTGGAAAACGGCTGGACCTTTCATCGTCCGGTCCGGCCCGGCGATACGGTTCACGCGGAGCTGACGATTGGCGAACTTGTCGAATCGAGCAAGAAAGACCGCGGCGCCGTAAGAATTGATTTCGACGTCCGCAATCAACGCGATGAAACGGTTATCAAGGGCTTTCTGAGGCTGATGCTCAGAAAAAGACCATAAGGACGGGGACAAATAAAATGAGAACCAATCAACAATTATTCGATCTGTCCGGGCAGACGGCGGTGGTGACCGGCGGCGCGTCCGGGATCGGCGTTCAGATGGCCTATGCTCTGGGCGAGGCCGGCGCCAATCTGGTGATCGCATCGCGCAAACTGGAAAACTGCGAAAAACTGGCCGGCGAAATGCACAAAGAACTCGGCGTGCGGGTCATGCCGCAGGCTTTGGATGTGGCCAATCCGGAAAGCATTGGCCGGTTTTACGACGTCGTTGTGAAGGAGTACGGGCGTGTGGACATTCTGGTGAATAACTCCGGCGCCACCTGGGGTGCGCCGTCCCTGGAGTACCCGCTGAAAGGCTGGAACAAGGTCATTGAAACGAATCTGACGGGAACATGGCTGATGGCTCAGAAGGCCGGGCAAATTATGTCGCGGCAGAAATATGGAAGGATCATCAACATCGCGTCGATTGCGGCTTTTGTCGGATCGCCTGCGGAACTGATGGATGCCGTTGCCTATCAGGCGAGCAAAGCGGCCGTTGCCGGACTGACCAAGGACCTCGCCGTCAAGTGGGCCAAACACAATATTACCGTCAACGCCATTGCACCGGGCTGGTTTCCCACCAAGATGAGTCAGGGAACGCTGGAGCACACGGGAGAAGAGATGCTGCAATGCATTCCCCTGGGGCGTTTTGGCGAGGACGACGAACTGAAAACCGCCACGCTGTTTCTGACGGCGCCGGGGTCCGGTTATTGCACCGGAGCTATTTTGAGCGTCGATGGCGGCTGGGTGGCCAGGTAATCAAGAGGAATCGGAATGGATAGAAAATTTGTATCGTATGTTGTGGAAGATTCAATTGCGGTCATCACCATGGACAACCCGCCGGTGAATGCGCTCAGTCTTGCCGTAACGGCTGAACTGGATTCGATACTCGAAGAACTGAAAGTCAATCCGTCGGTTCGCGTGCTGATTCTGACAGGCAAGGGCAAGGCTTTTGTCGCCGGTGCGGACATGAAGGTATTTCTGGAATTCAATCCCCGTCAGGGCGAGCAGTATGCGTTGACAGTAACGGATATGCAAAGAAAACTCGAAGAGTTTGATGTGCCGGTGATCGCCGCCATCAATGGGTTTGCCCTGGGCGGCGGCTGCGAACTGGCCATGGCCTGCGACATCCGCATCGCCTCCGAAAAGGCGATTTTCGGGCAGCCGGAATTGAAGATCGGTGTCATTCCCGGTGCGGGCGGCACGCAGCGTCTGACCCGTCTGATACCGGTCGGGAAAGCAAAAAAACTGATTTACACCGGCGATTCCATTTCCGCGGCCGAGGCCGAAAGAATCGGTCTGGTTGATGGGGTTGTGCCGGCAGGCGAAGAATTGTCCGAGGCCAAAAAACTGGCCCGGAAGATTATGAAAACCAGCCCCGTGGCGCTTCGTCTGGCCAAAAAGTCCGTCAACCGCGGATTGCAGATGCCGCAAAACGATGCACTGCAGATGGAAGCCGTGCTGTTTGGGCAAGTATTTGCGGCCGATGACGTCAAAGAAGGCGTGACGGCCTTTCTGGAAAAAAGAGAACCGGTTTTCAAGGGGAAATAAAAATTCGATCAGGAGATGCCAATGACTATAGAAAAAAAGGTGGCCATTGTAAATGGCGGAGGAGGAGCTATCGGAACGGGTATTTGTCTGGCTCTGGCGAAAGACGGCATTCAGATTGTCGTTTCCGATTATCATGAAGGAAATGCCAGGGCCTGCGCCAACCGATTAAAAGATCTTGGTTGTGAAGCGTTTGTCGTCGTGGCCGACTTATCCGATAAAGCCGACGTGGCGCGGATGCAACAGGACGTTGAAAGCAAATATGGACGGGCGGACATTCTGGTCAATGCGCACGGCGACAATAAGAATGAACTGTTGTTTAAACTCAACGAGACAACCTGGAAAAAAACGATGTCCGTTCATCTGGACGGAACCCTGCATGCGATGCTGGCCTTTGGGCCGATGATGAAGGAGCGGAAGTTCGGGCGCATCATCAATATGAGCTCCATTGCCGCCCGGGGTTCCATTGCCGGCGCGGCTTACGGCGCGGCCAAAAGCGGCATTGAAGGGTTGACCCGGGCCGCGGCGATGGAATGGGCGCGTTACAACATCACAGTCAATTGCATGGCCCCCGGTTTGATCGGCGGACAAAGCATGTTTACCCGGACAACGCCCGAGGAATTTCAGATTGCAGGAATCGAAAAAACGCCGATGAGAAGAGCGGGGAAAATCGAGGAAGTGGCCGCAACTGCTTGTTTCCTCACGTCGGAAGGCGCGGGGTTCATCACGGGGCAGACCATCTCCATCGACGGCGGATTGTCTCTGGGCTTCTAATAATGAAAGTTGATACAGGAGGAATGAAAATTGATGGATAAAAGACAGCCGGTCATCGTGGCGGCGGCAAGAACGCCTGTCGGCAGCTTCGGCGGCGTGTTCCGTGATCTGCACGATACGGATCTTTCCGTTGTGGTGATAAAGGAACTGGTGAAGCGCGCCGGTTTAAAAGAACAGAAAATTGACGACGTGGTCTGGGGCTGCTGTTATCAGCGCACCACGCGTGAAACCAACCTGGCCCGCGTCGTAGCCGTCCATTCGGGACTGCCGGTCGACACGCCGGGCGTTACGTTGCAGCGCGTCTGCACCTCTTCGCTTCAGGCGATTGTTTATGCGTCCTGGACGATCCGGCTGGGAGAAGCGGACATCGTCATAGCCGGCGGCAGTGAATCCATGAGCACCGTACCCTATGTCATTGAAGACGCCCGCTGGGGTTTGAAAATGCGGGAAAATGTCATCCGCGATCCCATGTGGGACGGTCTGACGCTGCTCGGCGTCGGTCCGGCCATGGGAGTTACGGCGGAAAACGTTGCTGAGAAACTGAACATTACGCGGGAAGAACAGGACCGGTTTGCACTTTTGAGCCATCAGAAAGCCTGCGCGGCAATCAAGGAGGGGAAATTTAAAAATGAGATTGTTCCCGTCTCGATTTCCCAGAAGCGGGGAGAACCAAAAATTGTCGATACGGATGAACATCCCCGTCCCGACACGTCGCTTGAAAAATTGTCGAAAATGCCTGCCTCCTTCAAAAAGGGCGGCACGGTGACGGCCGGCAATGCCTCCGGCATCAATGACGGCGCGGCCGGTGTGGTCGTGATGTCTCTGGAAAAGGCCGAAGCGCTGGGGTTGAAGCCGCTGGCCCGCATCGTCAGTTCGGGGCTCCATGCCATGGAGCCGGAATACATGGGGTTGACACCGGTGGAGGCGACCCGCAAGGCGCTGCAGAAAGCGAAATGGACGCTCAAAGACCTGGAGTTGATCGAACTCAATGAAGCCTTTGCCGCCCAGTATCTCGGGTGTGAAAAAGAACTGGGATTCGACCGGAGCATCACCAACGTCAACGGCGGCGGCATTGCCCTGGGCCATCCGGTGGGCTGTTCCGGGGCGCGCATCACCGTGACGCTGCTTAACGAAATGGAAAAGCGCGGCGTACGCAAAGGCATGGCGTCTCTGTGCGGCGGCGGCGGCGTGGGGCTGACCGTTTTATATGAGCGGTTTTAAAATATTCTGACCATACAGGAGAAGAAAATGAAAATATGCATCGTGAACATCAATGAAGAGTCCGTTTCGGGACCCTATACCGAACTGCTGACGAAGAATTTCAACAAAGTAAAGCGGGAAGACACCGAACTGGGCTGGAAATATGTCAAACGGCTCAAACGCGCCTCCGACACGGTGATGTCTTATTTCATTCAATTCAACCGCACGGATATCATTGAATGCATGTACCAGGCATCTCAGGAAGGATACGACGCCATCATGGTGGCCTGCTCGGGCGATCCGGGTGTTTACGAGGCGTCTGAAATCGTTGATATCCCGGTGGTCGGTCCGATGGAAGCGGCCATGCTGACGGCCTGCATGTTCGGCAACAAGTTCGGCATCCTGACTGTGGAAGACCGGCGCTGGGCGGAATACTGCGAAGAGTTGGCGGTGCGCTACGGCTTGAAAAGCCGTCTGTCGGGCGTTGAGCGGATTTCCATTCCCTCTTCGGATGCGTTCACCAAGGGATTCCTCGATCTGCCCTGGATCGGCAAAGAGCTGATCGCCAAATCACAAAAGCTCATCGACGGCGGCGCCAATTCAATCGTCATCGGCAGCGCGGGTCTCAGCACCATGGCATCGGCTGCCGGAATCAGCAAGGTTCCCGTTTGTGACGCCCCTATTTTTGACTGCCTGAGCGCCGGTTTGAAAATGGCGGAGCTTCGGGCTGATCTCAACAAGAAGCTCGGTATGCCGCCGGTCAGCCGTGTGGGCGCCCATGAGCTTCTGCGTCCCAAAGACATTTCCCGAGTCCGCGCTCTGTACGGACAGGAGTAAAAACAAGGAAAGGATGAAAAAATGCTGATAGAATTACTGACACCCGACGAACTGCTTTTGAAAGACAGCATACGAAAGTTTTTTGCCAAAGAACTGGAGCCGATTGCGGAAGAGTTGGAAAAAGATCACACTCTGCTGCCAGGACTCATCCGGAAAATGGGTGAACTGGGATTTCTGGGAACTTTTTTCCCCGAAGAATACGGGGGGAACAATCTGTCTCTGGCATCAAGAGCCATCATCGGCGAGGAAACCGCCCGGCTCAGCGCCGGTTTTGATATTACGCTTTTTGCCGACATTATTCTCTTTGCGCGAGCACAGATGAATCACGGGACGCATGAGCAGAAGGAAAAATACATGCGTCCGGTCATCGAAGGGAAGAAGATCGGCGCTCTGGCCATCACCGAGCCGGATGCGGGCTCCGACGCGCTGGGCATCAAAACGACCGCAACGAAAGACGGAGACTACTATATCCTCAACGGGTCCAAAACCTTCATCACCAACGCGCCGATTGCCGACTACTTTGCCATTCTGGCGCGCACCGGCCGGGAAGAAAGCAAAATCAAGGGCGGAACGTTTTTTATTCTCGAACGCGGCATGAAAGGTCTGGAAACCGGACCACCGCTCGAAAAGCTGGGCATGAGGTCATCGCCGACCGGGCAGGTATTTTTGAATGACGTTCGTGTGCATAAGGATCAGGTTTTAGGAACCATCGGCGACGGCTTCAAATACATGATGGAAGCCCTGGATGTGGAAAGAATCATGGAAGGCGCGTCCACCGTAGGCATCGCCCAGGCCTGTTACGAAGCCTCCGTGAAGTACGCTCAGGAAAGAGTCTGCTTCGGCCGCCGGATCGGCGACTATCAGATGATTCAGGAAAAGATCGCCGAGATGGCCGTCGGCATCGAACTTTCCCGGAATTATCTTTATCAACTGTGCCGCGCGGCGGATCAGGGGATGAAGGTATCCCGGGAAGCGTCCATTCTGAAGTTGTATTCCTCCACGATCACCATGAAAGCGGGCGTAGACGCCGTTCAGATTCTGGGCGGGTACGGCTATATGGAAGAATACAAAGTCGCCCGGTATTTCCGGGACGCCAAGCATCATGAAATCGGAGCGGGAACGACGGAAATCCAGAAGATGATTATTGCCCGTGAAGCGCTGAAATAGACCTGGACCTGAGACTTATCATAAACGGAGAATGACCATGAGCAACATGTTAGTGAATACGCGGGATCAGCAGTTTGTCCTTTTTGAACAACTGGGGATTGAAAAGCTTTTTGGATATGAGGCTTTTTCAGCGTTTACCCGGGACGATTTGAGCATGATTCTCAATGAGGCGGAAAAATTCGCCGTAAACGTCATGGCGCCCACGCTTGCGGAGTCCGACCGGGAAGGCTGCACGTTTCAGGGCGGCAATGTTTATGCGCCCAAATGTTTCCATGAGCCTTATAAGAAATTTATCGAAGGCGGATGGATTCATCCGATGGACGACCCGGATGTGGGCGGCCAGGGCATTCCTTTCTCGGTGAATCTGGCCACGACGGAACTGTTCGGCGCGGCGAACTACAGTCTGATTATGGGACTGTTCATGTTTTCCGGCGCCGCGGCGCTGATCAGGAATTTCGGAACGGACGCGCAAAAAGAAAAATATATGACCCGTTTATATGCCGGTGACTGGGCGGGCACGATGTGCCTTACCGAACCCGGCGCGGGCAGTGACGTCGGCGCGTTGAAAACATCCGCCAAGCGTCTTCCCGACGGGAAATACCTGATTACGGGAACCAAATGTTTTATCACCTCCGGCGATCATGACCTGACGCCGAACATCATTCATCCCGTCCTGGCGCGGATTGAAGGAGATCCACCCGGCACCAAGGGAATTTCCATCTTCATCGTTCCTAAAATCAGGGTGAACGATGACGGTTCTCTGGGAGAACCCAACGATGTCAAGACCGGCGGCATTGAACACAAGATGGGCATTCACGGCAGCCCTACATGCACGTTGAACTTCGGGGAAGACGGCAACTGTATCGGCGAACTTCTGGGCGGTGAGCGTGAAGGCATCAAGGTGATGTTCCAGATGATGAATGAGTCCCGGATCAATTCCGGAATGCAGGGGTTGGACCTGGCCTCGGCGTCTTTCGAGAAAGCGGTCGCTTACGCCAAAGAGCGCATCCAGAGCGTTTCCATCAGGGATGGGAAAAAACCGGGCGCCAAGCCTGTGACGATTATCAATCATCCGGATATCCGACGCCGTCTGCTGTGGATGAAATCCCATGTCGAAGGCATGAGAGCCATGTGCTACTTCGGCGCGTACTGCGTCGATATGCATAAAGCCGTTGCTTCGGAGGAAGAGAAAGCGGACTGGGAAGGCTATCTGGACCTGCTGACGCCCGTGATCAAAGCCTATACGACGGACAAAGGGTTTCTGTGCTGCTCGCTGGCCATCGACGTTCACGGCGGCTACGGATATTGCGCGGAATATCCCATCGAGCAGTATTTGCGGGATGAAAAAATCGCAACGATCTATGAAGGCACCAACGCCATTCAGGCGATCGATCTGGTCGGCCGTAAGCTCGGACAGCGCGGGGGCAAAAACATGGAGAACCTGCTGGGCCGCATCCGGAAGATTATTGCTCACGCCAAAAACAATCCTGCGCTGGCCTCACAGACCGCCTTTCTGGAAGAGGCTGTTGATGCCTATGATGATTTAAGAAAGCATTTTGCGCAGCTTGCCAAAACGCCGGATTTCCTGATCCCGATTCTCAACGCCGGCAAATTCCTGGAAATCATGGGTGATGTGGTGATTGGCCATTTTCTTCTGGAAGCCTCGGCCATCGCCTCCGAAAAACTCGACGCTCTCTACAGGGAGAAAGGCGCCGATACGGCCGATAAGCAAAAAGTGCTTCAGCCCGAGGATAAGGACGCTGCATTTTACACGGGAAAAATGGCCGCCTCCCGGTTCTTTGCCTTTGATATTTTAACAACAGTCAAAGCGCGTTGCGAAGCCATTAAGCTGGCGGACGACACGCCGCTTATTATTCCGGATGAAGCATTTGCATATTGATATTTCCTGTGCAGCGTATAAATGGAACATCCGCCTGTGTACGCGAGCGCGAGTATGCAGGCGGAAATGAAAAATCAGGAGAAAATGTCATCATGCCCCTGGATCATCTTTTCAGCGAAGCTAAAATCGGTTCGCTGGTTTTAAAAAACAGAGTTCTTCTGCCCGCTATGGGATCGCTTTACCCGGACAAAGGCGGTCTGGTGTCCGACAAACTCATCGCCTATCATGTGGCCAGGGCCAAAGGCGGCTGCGGGATGAACATCGTCGAAATCGCGGCGGTGCACGCAACCAGCAAGGCGCCCCGCAATCTGTCCATTTACGACGATTCGTTTATTCCGGGACTTTCACGATTGGCCGATGCGATCAAAAAAGCGGGCGGCAGGGCGGCCATCCAGATCTGGCATGCCGGCCGGCAGACATACAGCCGCTGGACGGACCGGCCGCTCATTGCGCCGTCGCCGATTCCCTGTCCCATGTGCAAGGGCATGCCGGTCGAAATGACGAAAGAAGTGATTGAAGAGATGATCGAGGCCTACGGAGACGGAGCGCTCCGGGCAAAAAAGGCCGGTTTTGAAGCCGTGGAAATTCACGGCGCGCACGGCTATCTGATTGCCCAGTTTATGAGCCCGTATTCCAATCACCGGACGGATGAATACGGCGGCTCTCTTACGAACCGGGCCCGTTTTGCGCTGGCGGTGATCGGGAATATCCGGAAAAAAACAGGAAAAGACTTTCCGGTCTTATACCGGCTGAGTGCCGAGGAGTATGTGCCGGGCGGACTGACGGTTGAGGATGCAAAGCTGGTCGCGAAAATGGTGGAAAAAGCCGGCGTGGACGCCGTTCATGTATCCGCCGGTGTTTACGGCTCGCTGCAAAGAATCATTCCTCCGCTGGATCTGCCGGTTGGCCTGAATGTGGAGAATGCCGCAGCCGTTAAATCGGCCGTCAGCATTCCGGTCGTTGCTGCGTTAAGAATCAATGATCCCGAAATGGCCGACAGGCTGATTGCGGAAGGGAAGGCCGATTTTGTCGCCGTGGGGCGCGGACAACTGGCCGATCCCGAATTCTGCAACAAGGCGAAAGCCGGCGATCTGGACGACATCATCAAATGCATCGGCTGCAATCAGGGCTGCGCCGACCGCCTGTTTGCGGAAAGAAAGCCGATCAGTTGCCTGCGCAATCCGCTGACTGGCAGGGAACTGGACTATGCCGTCACACCCGCCGTGCAAAAGAAGAAAGTACTGGTGGTGGGCGCAGGACCGGCCGGACTGGAAGCCGCCATGGTTGCCAAAAAGCGCGGCCACGACGTGATGGTGATCGAAAAGAACAGCCGGGTGGGCGGGCAATTTTATCTGGCCGGCGCCGTGCCCTGGAAGAAGGAAATGGCCGCCGCGGCGCTCCAGATGGGCAGAATGGCCGAACGCCGGGGCGTGCAAATCCGTCTCAACACCCTCCTGACTCAGGAAATTCTGGATGAGGTGAAACCGGATGAAATTATCGTTGCGACGGGTTCATTGCCCTTTGTTCCTCCGATTGCCGGAAGCGATCAGGATCATGTTGTCAAAGGACACGACGTATTGGCCGGGATAAAATCTCCGGGCCGCTCTGTGGCGGTCATCGGCGGGGGGCTCATCGGCATGGAAGTTGCGGAGCTGCTCTCCAATCAGGGGAAGGAAGTCGCCATCATCGAAATGCTCGATGAAGTAGGGGGCGGGCTCGGGACCACGCGTAAAATCTTCGCTCTGAAATATATCGAGGAAAGCGGCGTGAAAGTCTTTGTGCGCGCGAAATGCCTGAAAATCAAACGCAACAGTATTGTTCTGGAACAAGACGGTCAAATCCGGGAAGTCGGCGACTTCGATTCGGTCGTCATGGCGGCGGGCGTCAAACCGGACCGCACGGTTGAGTTATTCCTGCAGGATAAAGGTTATCCTTTCCGCGTGATCGGAGATGCGCGCGAAGCCGGAAAAGCGCTGGATGCCATCTGGGAGGGTGCGGACGCAGGCCGGGAGATTGAATAGACGTCCGCGATTATCTGCCGTGTCAGGTGCAAGTCAAATTTTAGGAGTGTAAACCGGGGAAGCTGCGAAGAAATTGAATATCAATGTCAATATGACAAAGTGTCAATATAATAAGGAAGGGAGATGTTCAATGAAAAATTGCTGTAAGCGTTTTGAAGTGTTTTGTTTCCTGATGTTCCTCGTTGTTGCATTCTTACTGGCTGTATCCGGGATTGCCGGGGCGGCCCATCCGCCAAATAAGGCGGTCGTTCAGTCGCTGATCGATTTCAAGTCCTTTCCGGATATGTCGGATTTCGATCCCAACAATCCCGTGATTCCAACCGGCGATACTATCAAAATCGCCATTGTCGCTCCTTTTTCCGGGCCGGCAGCACAGGTCGGACAAATGGACTTTCTGTATTTTCAGTGGATCGCTCACGCCGTCAATAAAAAAGGCGGCATTTTTGTCGATGGAAAGAAAAAACTGATCCAGATCATCAAAGCGGATAATCAGATGAGTCCCGTCGGCACCAAGAAAGTTTGCGAGCGTGCGATCCTTCAGGATAAAGCGCAATTTCTAATCAGCGGGCACGGCAGCCATCTGGTGAAAATCGTCAACCAGATCGCCCAGCAGCATAACGTCATTGCCGTTGATTCCTCGGCTAATTCCGACGAACTGATGGACGCCACGAATTTCAAACGCAATTCGTTTATGCTGACCATGAACGTTTCGCAAATGGGGCAGGCGTTTGCGTACTACTATGGCCAGATCCGGAAGAAGGAAAAAAAGTTTTATATTCTCTGCCAGGACTATTTGCTGGGCCGGGGACTGGCCGAGTCTTTCAAGCAGGGCTTGAAGGAATACTATCCGGAAGCGCAGATTGTCGGCGAGGATTATCATAAGTTGTTTTTAACGGACTATGCGCCGTTTCTGACCAAGATCAAGGCCTCCGGCGCCGAAGTGGTTTTTACCGGCGACTGGTATCCCGATGCAGGCAATCTGTTTAAACAGGCCCGTCAGATGGGAGTGATGCTGCCGTTTGCCAATTTCTATATGACGGACCCGGTAGCGCTTTCCGAAATCGGCGTGGAAGGCACCGAAGGACTGGTGAATCTGACGCAATACGGCAGGGAAAATCCGTTTTTCCGCTCGAAGGACGAAATCAAGTATTACCAGAGGTATCATAATCTCTGGAAGAAATGGAAGGCGCCTTATAATTCCATTCTGTATCAATGGCCCCTCAACGATTTCGGTATGTACAAGGGGCAGATGCTCTGGCTTTTATCCGTTATTTCCCGTGCAAAAAGCACCGATCCCGAAAAGATCATCAAAGTCTGGGAAGGAGATGTCTACGCATATCCCAACGGCAAAATCGTCCGGATGAGGGCCTGCGATCACAAGACCATACAGGATCTGCATGTATCCGAATATGTGCGGCCCGAGAAGCAGAAAGCCGGGATGAATATCCCGCCCTACTACTGGTTCGGTACTTTCTCGGGGGCGGGCTCTTCGTCCTTAATTCCCGCGGAAAAGATTTTGCCTTGGATGGATCAGAAACTGGATCGTTGCAAAGGCAGGAACAGTTGGGGGGAATAGCGGCCGTTTCATTCCAAGGGTTTGTTTTTCAAGTTCGCACAGGAGGTAAATCTTATGAGCCAGGGCCGGTCATCCAAAGTGATGACGACAAAAGAAGCGGTCAGCCGTTTTGTTCATGACGGCGACAGCGTGATCACGGGCAATTACACGGAGTCACTGCCGTACAGTTTAATCTTTGAAATTATCCGCCAGAAGAAGAGGGGGCTGACGTATTACAGCCAGTCGGGTATTGCCGACGCCGAATTTCTGGTGGCTGGAGACTGTGTGGAAAAGGTCTGCACCGCCTTTCTGCACAAATGGGGCGGACGCGCCGCCGGCGGCATGGTGGAACGCTACCAGAGAGCGGGAAAAATTCAGGTGGAGGACTACAGCAATTTTACGTATAACGCGCGCCTGGCCGCCGGGGCTTACGGCTATTCCTTTATGCCTGTCCTGCCGGCCATCATGGATTCGGACGTCTTCAAGGTTCGCGGATACATGGGCGATGAAAAATTCGGCGTGGTGCAGTGTCCCTTCACCAAACGCGATATTCCCGTGGTGCCCGCCGTCAATCCCGACGTCTGCCTCCTGCATGTGCAGCGCGCCGACAAGCACGGCAACGCCCAGCACTGGGGCGGCCTGGGGTCGACAGTTCACGCCTGCCTGGCCAGCAAGAAAATTATCGTCACCTGTGAAGAACTGGTGGATTACGATATCATCAAGTCCAGCCCCCATCACACCATTGTTCCCGCCTTCCGGGTAAGCGCCGTCATCGAAGAACCTTACGGATGTCATCCGGCCGAACTGCCGGGTTACCGGAATCCGGACGGAGTGATGCTGGGTCTCATCAATGCCGCCCTTGCCTCCCCGGCGGGTCTGGCGCCGATGCTGGATGAATGGGTTTATAAGCTGCCGGATCGTGCGGCGTACATCCAGCATTATATTCAACTGTTCGGCCAGTACTTCCTGGATCGCTTCAAGGCGAAGTCTTATTACTCGGCGCCGGCCAACTACGGCATTGCCTATGATTCGGGCTGGGATGTACACGGTATATCCCATGCGCTCGGTGTGGATATGGCCGGTCTGGAGAAGCTCATTGCCGAGAAAGGAGAAATTGTCGATGTTAAGTAAACAGGTAACGAAAGAAGAATTACTGGTGGTGACGGCTTCCAGACAAATTGAAAACGGCGATGTTGTGCTGCTCGGGGTCGGGATGCCGATGCTGGCGGGAGCGCTTGCAAAGCAGACACATGCGCCGGAATCGGTGCTGGTGATGGAATCGGGAATTGTGGATTTTGAGCCGTCGATTCTGCCGATGAATGTTGCCGACGCCACGAGCACGCGTGGCTATGGATACGCCATCGATTTGTTCAGCGTATTTACGACGATTACGTATGCGGGGTATCTGGACAAGGCATTCTTAGGCGTGGGCCAGATCGATAAATACGGCAATATCAATACCTCCTATCTGGGAGAGCCGCCGCTGGCGCAACGCATCACCGCGGCGGGCGGCGCGCCGGAATTTTACGGATATGCCAGACAGACCATCTTATCCATGAACGGCGCGGGCTTTATGGAGAAGCTGCCCTATGTGACGTCCCCGGGCTATCTGGGCGGCGGAGATGAACGGGAAAAATCCGGCCGGTACACGCCGGGATCAGGACCGAGCATTCTGATTACCCCCAAGGGGATCTTCAAGTTCGATCCGGTGACCAAGGAAATGTATCTCGACGCGCTTTTCCCCGGCGTGACGGTGGAGAGTGTCCGGGCGGATGTTCCCTGGGATTTAAAGGTGGCCGATCCTCTGTCCAGATTTCCCGTTCCCACGGATGAGGAAATTTTGTTTATCCGCAAGCTGGCGCCGCACAAATCGTTTACGCAGGCCGTCGGCAACGGGCTGGCGATGGAGTATTTTATGCGGCTGGCCGCGGCCCGGGCGGCAAGCAGTCAGCAATGATGAAAAGGAGTCCGATATGGTCAAACTGATCGGTATGATCAAGAGTAAACCCGGCATGACGGGGGAAGAGTTTTCGAAATACTGGAAGGAAGTCCATGCCTCCGTCGCTCTTGAAAACATGCCGGGGATTGTCAGGTATGTCCAGAATCACCGGGTCAGGTTAAATGACCGCGACCCGGCCTGGGACGGCGTGGTGGAACTCTGGTTTGCGGATATGGAATCATTTAGGCGTATGAGCCAATGGTACGTCTCCGATGAAGGAAAAATACTCCGGGACGATGAAGACAGGTTTATCGACAGAAGCAAAACAGTCAACTATATCTGTGAAGAATCCGTCATGAAATAGAAAGGCTTAAAGCGGCTGTAAAACACTTGTAGAGGGGATAAGAAGAGCGCCCGATTCATTTGAACCGGGCGCTCTTTTTTTCGCAATAAAATTCTTCTCAGTGAGAATTAAAGAACCCGAACGCCGATGACGCCTTCCGTCGCCTTGATTTTCTTAACCAGATCTTCGCCGACGCTGCCTTCCACATCGATGATGTTATAAGCCAGATTGCCTCTGCTCTTGTTGATCATGTCGGCAATGTTGAGCTTGCCGTCGGCCAGAAGCTTGGTGATCTTTTCGATCATGCCCGGTGTGTTCTGATTGGAGATGGTGAGTCTCTGTTTGCCGGATCTGTCAAGGCTGCATTCGGGGAAGTTGACCGAGTTCTTGATGTTTCCGTTCTCCAGGAACTCCATGAGCTGCATAGCCGCCATGATGGCGCAGTTTTCTTCCGATTCTTCGGTGGATGCGCCCAGATGCGGGATGGCGATAACCTTGTCCGTCTTGATGACTTCTTCATCCGGGAAGTCCGTCACGTAGCATCCTACGATGCCGTCGGCGACGGCTTTCTTCAAAGAGGCAGTGTCCACAAGCCCGCCTCGAGCGAAGTTGAGGAGCACAACGCCCTTCTTCATGATCGCGAATTTGTCGGTGTTGATGAAACCCTTGGTGTCCTTGTTCTGGGGGACGTGAATCGTAATGTAGTCGGATTCCGCCAGCAGACGATCCAGGCTCGGGGCCTTTTTGGTGTTGCGGGAGAGCTTCCAGGCCGCTTCGATGGACAGGAAGGGATCGTATCCCAGAACTTCCATGCCCAGGGATTCGGCGGCGTTGGCCACCATGGTGCCGATGGCGCCGAGACCCACGACGCCCAGGGTCTTGCCCTGGATTTCGGTGCCGACAAACTTTGCTTTCCCTTTTTCGATCAGATCGGGCACCTTATCGCCTTCGCCTACGAGCCCCTTGGCCCAGGCAACGCCGTCAGCAACGTGGCGGGCCGCCATGATCATGCCCAGAAGGACCAGTTCTTTAACGCCGTTTGCGTTGGCGCCCGGTGTATTGAACACAACGATGCCTTTTTCTGAGCATTTATCGATGGGAATATTGTTGACGCCGGCGCCGGCGCGGGCGATTGCTTTCACACTGGACGGCAGGGTCATGTCTTTCATTTCCTTGCTTCTCACCAGGATGCCGTCTGCGTCAGGAATATCAGCGCGATATTCATACTTGTCCGTAAAAAGGCTTAAGCCCTTTTCCGAAATCTTGTTTAACAGATCAATCCGATACATAATTACCTCCTATTCCTTTTCATATCGTTTTATTAGAGCGCATTCCGGTTTTTTGGAATACCTCTTTTGTGTTGCCATGATCCAAAACTAATTGTCCTTACGGTTTTTTTTAATAAGAACCTCCGTTTTGTGGCGGGAGTATAAAATGGGCGTCTACGCGTGTCAAGGAAATCTTGGCGGAAAATAGGGGCTTACGGGGACAATGTCGGGTCCGGTCAGATGCGCATAAAAAAAGGTCCCTTTTGAGGGACCTTTTTTATTTTTTCTGGTGGGCTGTGCGGGGATTGAACCCGCGGCCAACGGATTAAAAGTCCGCTGCTCTACCGCTGAGCTAACAGCCCACGTGGCGTTCGTTTTGGAACAACGGCTTCTAGCAGTTGGAATAACGGATGTCAAGAAGAAACTGGATATTTTTCAGTCTTGAAACGGATTTTCCAATTGAATGGTTTCCTCGCGGCCGGCGCCTACGGAAACCAGAACAATTTTAGCTCCCGAGAGTTCTTCCAAACGGTTCAAATACTTCCGGGCGTTTTCCGGAAGCTCGCTCATTTTTAAAGCCGGAGCGATATTTTCCTGCCAGCCGTCCAGTTCTTCATAGACCGGAACGCAGGCCGCCAGGTCTTTCAGGCTTGCGGGAACCGCATGAGTGATCAGCTTGTCGCCCAGGCGATAACCCGTGCAGATTTTCAGTTTATCCAACCCGGTTAATACATCCAGTTTGGTGATGGCAAGCTTTGTGACGCCGGAGACACGCACGGCGTGACGCACTAAAACCATATCCAGCCAGCCGCAGCGTCTTTTGCGGCCCGTCGTCGCGCCGAATTCCTGCCCGACCGTCTGAATATGATCGCCGATGGCGTCTTGAAGTTCGGTTGGAAACGGTCCTTCGCCGACACGCGTGGTGTAAGCCTTCACAATGCCCACCACGGCCGAAATCGCATTGGGGCCGATGCCGCTGCCGCAGGAAGCGTTTCCCGAGGCTGTATTGGACGATGTAACGTAGGGATAGGTCCCGTGATCGATATCCAGATGACAGCCCTGCGCGCCCTCAAAAAGGATTTTTTTACCTTTTTTGATTTCGGTATCCAGAATCATCGACGTATCGGCGATAAAAGGTTTGATCTTTTGAGCGAAGTCCAGATATTCCGCCGCAATTTTTTCCTCGGAGAGAGGTTCCGCGCCGAAGAAATTCTTCAAAAGGAAGTTCTTCTCTTCCAGCGCATGATGCAGTTTTTCCCGGAACAGTTGTTCATCCAGGAGATCGCCTATGCGGATGCCCGTCCGGGCGACTTTGTCTTCATATGCCGGGCCGATGCCGCGGCCGGTTGTGCCGATTTTCTTACCTGAAGACTTTGCTTCACGAGCCTGATCGAGGCTGCGATGATACGGCATGATCACATGCGCTTTTTCGCTGACATAAAGCTTTGTGGAAGACGGCAGAATGCCGGCCTGGGTCAGTTCTTCAACTTCCGTCAGAAAGACCGCAGGATCAAACACAACGCCGTTGCCGATCACGCAGATTTTGTCCTGGTGTAAAATACCCGACGGAATCAGATGCAGAATGGTTTTCCTGCCCTTAACCACGAGGGTATGCCCGGCATTGTTGCCTCCCTGAAAACGGGCGACGACATCCGCCTGGCCTGTATAAAGATCAACGATCTTTCCTTTTCCTTCATCACCCCATTGGGTGCCTACAACCACAACATTGGCCATGAGTTTATTCTTTCCTACATTTTAATCGGTGTGACGGAAATAACGTGCGGCAGTTTCCGCAGTTTTTCCAGAATGTCTGATGCGACGGGAGAATCGGTGTTCAGAACAACCAGCGCTTTTTTGGCCACGGCTTCGCGGCTCAGATGCAAACGGGCGATATTGACTTTGTTGTCGCCCAGCGTGGTTCCCAGATTGCCGATGACGCCCGGTCTGTCTTCGTTGGAGACTGCCAGCATGTAACCTTCCGGTATGATTTCCACCGTGAATTCATTGACGCGCACGATGCGGGGATCGTTTTTGCCGAATACAGTGCCGGCGGTTCTGCTGATTTCTCTGGATGTTTTCACGGTGAGCGAGATCATGTTCGTGAAATCCTTGGTTTCCGTGCTTTTCGATTCCACAACCTTGATGCCCCGTTCTTTCGCAATGATCGGAGCGTTGATGTAATTGACGGCCTCGTTGAGAACCGGCTCCATCACGCCTTTGATCAGAGAAACCGTGATCGGGGCGACGTTGTGATCCAGAATATCCCCGCTGTATTCGATGTTGACTTCCTGAATCGCACCGGTGAGAAGCTGAGCCTGGAAGGTCCCCAGCTTTTCGGCCAGTTCCAGATATGGTTTGATCTGGACCATGACTTCATTGCTGACCGACGGGAAGTTGACCGCGCCTTTGATTTCGCCGGTGGCGAAATAACCGGCAATCTGATGCGCGATGGCAATCGCTACGTTGGTCTGCGCTTCGTCGGTGGAGGCGCCCAGGTGCGGCGTGCAGATGACGTTTTCCAGTCCGATCAGATCCATGTTTTTCGTGGGTTCTTCCTCGAATACGTCAATGGCCGCGCCTGCTACCTTTCCGGACGTCAGGGCGTCGCAAAGCGCTTTTTCATTGACGATGCCGCCTCGGGCGCAGTCAATCAGAAAGACGCCTGTTTTCATTTTGGCGAAAGCTTCTTCGTCGATCAGATATTTCGTTTCTTTAGCCAGCGGCGAATGAACGGTGATGAAATCGGAATTGGCAAAGATTTCATCCAGGCCGACCAGCGGCACGCCCATCTGTACGCCGACCTCCGGCGAGATGAAAGGATCGCAAGCGATCACATTCATCTTGAGCCCGCGGGCGCGGTCGGCCACCACGGAGCCTACGCGTCCCAGACCGATAATGCCCAGGGTTTTGTTGCAATACTCGTTGCCCATGAATTTCGTTTTTTCCCACTTGCCCGCTTTCATGGAAGCGGTGGCCTGCGGGATTTTACGCGCCAGCGACAGCATCATGGCGATGGCATGCTCGGCGGTGGTCACGGTGTTGCCGCCCGGGGTGTTCATGACGACAATGCCGCGCTTGCTGGCGGCGGGAATGTCGATATTATCCACTCCCGCGCCGGCGCGGCCGATAGCAACCAGTTTGACAGCCGCTTCAAGAATTTCCGCCGTGACTTTTGTGGCGGAACGCACGATCAGGGCGTCGTAATCCTTGATGACGGCTTTTAACTCCTCCGGTTTCATTCCGGTTTTGACGTCAACTTTCACCCCCGGCGCGTTGCCCAGAATTTCGGCAACTTCGGGAGCCATAGCATCGCTGACTAATACACGTTTCATAACATTTTCCAAGACGTTCTCAAAATTAAAGGCTCTTCACCTTTTCAGTGAACACTTTTTCCAATTCGGCAAGCGCCACTTTGAGATCGGCTTCTTCAATGGTCGGACCGCACCAGAAACGGTAACCGGCGGGCGCATCCTTGTAAGAGTTGATGTCATGAGCGACGTTTTTCTTGCTCAGATCCGAAGCGATGCTCTTTAAGAACTTGCTTTTTGCGTCGGCGTCCATCGATGCGACTTTCGGATGCGTGACGGACAGGCACACGGAGGTGTTGGAGCGTGTCTTAGGATCGGTAGCCAGAAATTCAATCCAGTCGGTTTTGGCAACCCAGTCTTCAACAACTTTCAGATTGGCTTTGCTCTTTTTGATCAGGCCGTCGATCCCGAACGAGCCTGCCCATTCGAGGGCGTCCAGATAATCTTCCACGCAGAGCATGGAAGGGGTATTGATGACGTCGCCTTCGAAAATGGCCTTGTTGATTTTGTCGCCTTTCTTCAGGCGGAAGATTTTCGGCATGGGCCAGGGCGGCGTATAGGATTCCAGACGGGCAACCGCTTTGGGGCTCATAATCATCATGCCGTGCGCGGCTTCACCGCCGAGGCATTTCTGCCAGGAGAAGGTCAGAACATCGATTTTGCTCCAGTCGATTTCATTGGCAAACGCGTAGCTCGTGGCGTCACACAGAGACAGGCCTTCACGGTCGGCGGGAATCCAGTCCCAGTTGGGAATGCGAACGCCGCTGGTGGTCCCGTTGGAAACGAAAACCACATCGCCTTTCCAGTCCACTTTGGACAGGTCGGGGATTTTGCCGTAGTCGGCTTTGATGACGGTCGGATTAAGTTTCAACTGTTTGTTGATATCCGTCGCCCAGCCATCGGAGAAACTTTCCCATACCAGAACGGTCACCGGTTTGGGACCCAGTAGTGACCACATCGCGCATTCGAAAGCGCCCGTATCTGAAGCCGGCAGAATGCCCACAAGGTAATCTGACGGAATATTTAAGATTTTGCGAGTTTCGTTCATCGCTTTAACGATTCTTTCTTTGCCCAGTGCGGAACGGTGTGAGCGGCCGACCGGCGCACTCTTCAGCGCGTCGATATTCCACGCTGGCCTCTTGCTGCAGGGTCCGGAACTAAAATTTGGGTTTTGCATAGATAACCATCCTTAAAATAAATTTTCACAATGCTGACACTTTCCATACCAGCATCGGGGGTTTTTCTCAAGAAATTTGAACCTTAATAGCCTCTCTGTGACCGGTGGTCTTGATTTGTCCGGCTATATGTTCGATAATTCAAGACAATAACAAATTTTGACCTAAGTCAATTACAATATTGATCAAGTCTGTTATTTATTGAGTCAGATGATTATATTGCTTAATATTTATTCTGAAAATTTACTCAAAGGAGGAAACTGTGACTGAACAATTCACGCAAATATCAAATTTAAAGGATGTATTTTCACTCAAAGACCTCGCCGCTTATCAGGAACATTCCGTAGTCAGCCGCGAGATTATACGCAAACCCGCCGGAACGATGACCGTTTTTGCCTTTGATGAAGGGGAGGGGCTAAGCGAGCACACCGCGCCTTTTGACGCGGCGGTTTATATTCTGGAAGGCGAGGCGGAAATTCGCATTGACGGAACCCCCCATGTTGCAAAAACCGGGGACATGATCATCATGCCGGCCGGCAAACCTCACGCACTCAAAGCGATCACGAAATATAAAATGCTGCTGGTCATGATCAAATAATAAACAAGGAGGTGTTTTATGAAATTTGAAATTACGCCCGGTGTTGACTGGGTTGGCAAGATCGACTGGGAATTGCGCAAGTTTCACGGCGAGGAATACTCCACGCATCGCGGCTCGTCTTATAATGCCTATCTGGTGAAAGACGAAAAGATCGCGCTCATCGACACGGTCTGGCGTCCCTTTGCCGGAGAGTTTGTCGAGAATCTGGCCAAAGAAATTGATTTGAACAAAATTGACTACGTGATTGCCAACCATGCGGAAATGGACCATTCGGGATCTCTGCCGGAACTGATGAGCCGCATTCCGGATACGCCCATTTACTGCACGGCCAACGGCGTCAAATCGCTAAAAGGCCACTATCACAAGGACTGGAATTTCCGGGTGGTCAAAACCGGCGATAAGCTCTCCCTGGGCAAAAAGGACCTGGTCTTTGTTGAAGCCATGATGCTGCACTGGCCGGATTCCATGATGACGTATCTTACCGGGGATGCGATTTTGTTTTCCAATGACGCCTTTGGCCAGCATATCGCGAGTGAACACATGTTCAACGATCTGGTTGTGCAATCCGAGCTTTTCGAGGAGGCGACGAAATATTACGCCAACATCCTGACACCGTTTTCGCCGCTCGTGACGAAAAAGATCAATGAGGTGGTCGCGCTCAATTTGCCCCTCAACTTCATCTGCCCCAGCCACGGCGTCATCTGGCGGGACAATCCGCTCCAGATTGCGCAAAAATACCTGCAATGGGCGGCGGACTATCAGGAGAATCAGATTACAATTATTTATGACACCATGTGGGACGGGACGAGAATGCTGGCCGAGCACATCGCCAAAGGCATCAAACAGGCCGATGACAAGGTGACGGTAAAGCTCTACAACATCGCCCGCAGCGATATCAACGATGTCGTGACGGAGGTCTTTAAGTCAAAGGCGATCCTGCTGGGGTCTCCCACAATCAACAAGGGCATTCTCAACGCTCTGGCGGCGGCAATCGACATGATCACGGGCCTTAAATTCAAAAACAAGAAAGCCGCGGCATTCGGCTGCTACGGCTGGAGCGGCGAGAGTGTGAAAATTTTAACCGAGCGCCTTGCCGCCGCAGGATTTGAAATAGCAGGCGACGGACTGAAAGCCATGTGGCAGCCCGGCGAGGAGGCGCTCGCGCAGGCGCTTGCGTTCGGGAAGGAATTTGCGAAAAAGATCTAATGCCGGAGGCATTTTCGCCATAGCTTTTTTAATGGAAAAAGGAATCAAATCAGATTTTGGATGTTCTTGGCGTAGCGAAAATATCAGCCGGAGCGCGGCGCTCGGGGGGATTGATTTTGTCAGCCCATTATACTAAGAAATATTCTCCTTTTATTCTCAAAATAGCGCCACCACCAACGGCAACTTCTCTGCCATTCACTTCATCGCGTCTTGTTAACAGCTTTATGGTGTTTGATTGATCGACCTTATCATTTTGTTCAAGAGAAATAACTTCACCGTCCCATTTTTCATGTTTTAGCAAATAGTGCCCGAATGCTGCATTTCCTGAACCGGTCGCGGGGTCTTCGAGATAGCCAAAACGAGGAGCAAAGACCCTCGTGCGGAAGCGATTTATTTTATCCGAGACCTCTGAAGAGAATACCAGCACTATATCAATAAAGTTGTTTTCACAGAATAGCTTCAACTTCATGAAATCAGGATCTATTGCTAATATATTCTGTAATGTCTGGATTGGAACAATCAGCGTTTCCAAACCGGCATTAACAACTTCAATGGGGTAGCCTTTATGCATGTCTTGCACGTTAATATGCAGAGCTTCTGCTATCTGATCTTTAGCGATAGACACACCGGAAAAACGAGGAACGGGGGCAGATATAAATACGGCATCTTCATCCGCAATTCTATTTTGGACAAGCAACTTCCCTTTTCTGGTAACAATATTGATTGTTGGTTTCTTTAGAAGCTCGGGATCACCCTTGAGAAGGTCATACATGATTGCAATAGTGGCATGCCCGCAAAATTCAACTTCCCTTTCAGATGAATAGTACTTCAGAATAAAGGTGTCCGTATCAAGCTTGCTTATATAACCTACCTCGTTGACAAATCCTTTAAGCTCAGCGGCAATACGTTGCATATCTCCTGGATCAAGTTCGTTTTCTGAATTCAGATAGATTGCCCCTGCCGGATTCCCGGCAGACTTATCTGTTGCAAAGGCATCAATTTTTTTAAAAAACAATCTTTTCATAATATCTCAATATTTATGGTTTATTTATGAATAACACAGAGCTAAGCGGGAGTGGCGCGCAAGTGCCACGATCCGCTTCGCGCCTCGTTAGGCGATTTTTCTTTGCCACCTTTATTCATCCGACTTTTTTTACCCATAGCTGCAGGAATAGTACACGGCGCCATGTTCATTTTCTGATGAATCTGTCCTTAAACATAGGATTCTGGCTGAAATACAACGCTGCTGCAGGATTGTGCCCAAGAGCACGATCTTTGACCACGAGAGGAGTTGTCTCTGCTTTACAATAACGCAGAAACAGTATGTCATGCCCAAGGCAAAGCCCCATCATTATGTTCAGTTCTGTTTTTTCGCGGTTGAGTACTTCTGCCTGCATTATTGGATTGCAGATCTTATTTCCCCACATCCCTATGTCCTGAGGATTTAATTCACCACAGAGACATATTACAGAGACGACATCGAACCCATGACTTTCAAGAATGTCAGATAAAGATTTCGATTCAGGCATCAATTCCCCACACGTTGCGATGCCCAGCCTTTTCATTCCGCGTATCTTAGCGTACTCCATAATTTCATCAACCCTTGTCCAGGAGAGCTTTTCTCTTGGTTTTTCCGGATCCATGACTTTACTCATATAACCCATCCAGCCCTTATTTACAGCCTGGTTATCGGGCAGCAATAACTTTTCTAATGTTTCATTGACTAAGCCACGATACTTTTCTGTAGGGCAGAATGCTGGTACCTTTTTGTCTTTTTCTTTAGAACGACAGCGAAGAATTGTACATTTTACACATTGTGGATCATGATTTTCCATTTGAGACTCCTTCTCTTTCCTCGAATTTGTCATATGCTTCTGCCGAACGCCGAAATCACCCGGAGTGTGTCGATCTGCTGGACTGATTTTGTTGGCGTTTTCTATTTACACTTTGGAACTTATTCGTAATGTGTCCACAGTCTGATAATCTTTACAGTGTGGATATCTTTTAATACTTGATAGATTAAGCGATGTTGTATGTTTATTCTTCGAGAGTATGCGCCCGAAAGATCGCCCATGAGTTTTTCATAGGGTGGTGGATTTTGGAATGGATCTGCTCTTAGGACATCCAGCAACCGGCTGGCCTCAGGTTTTAAACCGGATTGTGAAATTTTCTTTGCATCTTTTTGTGCTTGTTTAGTGAAGACCAATCGCCAACTCACCAGCCCGGCTCCTCCTTGCACTTTTCAACAGGCGTCTTTAAACCCTTTTTGATAGATTCTCGCATACCGGGAATTGATGTGAGATACAAAGTTTCTTCTATTGCACGCCAATCATCTTCCGAGATTAAAACAGCCGAATTTCTTTTCCCGACAATTTGTACCGGAATATGTGAATCTTTTACTTCGTCCACAAGATTGAACAGACGCTTTCTTGCTTCCGATGCCGTAAATGTTGTCATATTTCTTACCTCCCAAGAGTACGGCATATGGTACGTCATTGTTCTATCAGTGTCAAATTATTTTATGGCCAATGAAAAAATCAGGCGGAGCGCAGAGATCGGCTCTGGCGGATTGATAATCAGCGATAAACATCTTTGCGATGCCCAACTTTTACCACCCATACTGTAAGCTCTTGGTCTTGAATGGAATATATAATTCTGTACGTGCCTTGGCGGATACGATATTTCTCCTGGCCGGATAGTTTCTCATGGCCCGGTGGCCTCGGGTCTTTCGCAAGCGTTTCAATACGTAAGAGAATTTTCTTTAAATCTTTTTTGGGGATTATGCGCAGGTCTTTTTCAACAGATTGTTTAAAGAAGATTTTATATTTTCCCATCTTTTTTAAGCCTCTTGACCATAGCCTCATAGCTGATTAGTGGCTCTTTTGCTCTTTTTTCAAATGCCGCGATGTCTTCCGCGTCTTCTGCAAGAGACTCCTTAATAGCCTCATTGACTAACTTTGATAAAGACTGATCTGTTTCAACTGCCTTCAATCTAAGTGCTTTGTGTAATTCCGGGTCTAAATATACAGTTGCTCTCATAGCTGCCGTTCTCATGATATTACCTCCTTAACGTCATGTAATTATAGCACCATAACGTTATAGAGACAACTATTTTAACGACGAAATCACCCGGAGCGCAACGATCGGTTGGATTGATTTTGTTATCAATTTTTATATTTTATATGCAGGCCGTCAGCAGCTTGCGCCAGTTTCTTATCAAGTGTCCAGATTGGCACGCCTGTTAATACAGCGGATGCAATCAGATGGACATCCACATAGCCCATGCCTTTTCCCATTAAGCGGTTATTCTCAATAAATGATAGGACTTCTTCATGTTCGGCTTCAATGCTCATTGGTAGTAGTTGAAGGAAAGAAAGAATAACAGCTCTGTCCTTAAGATTCCCACAAGCCAGCTCTCCGACGATTAATGGGTGGCATAATACTCTTCCATCATTGAGCAAGTTTGCCAATTCAATACTTCCATCCCTTAAATGCGAAACCCAAACCGATGTGTCCACCAGAACCATTCGTTGTTATGCTCCTTTTCTTCTTGGTATTGTCTGAAGCTGCTTTTGAGTTCCGCCCAGCTTTGCAAGCCTCCTTGCGCTTTCTCTGGCGATAAGTGCTTCTAAACCAAGCTTGACAAGTGCTGTTTTCTCTTTAATTCCGGTCAATTTTGTCGCCTTATCAATTAAAGTATCTTCGATATTCAGAGTTGTTCTCATATTATTACCTCATACAAATGTGATGCTTAAGTATGCATATCTTATGCATACATGTCAAGGTCAGTCTTTGATAACGACGAGCAGATCCGGAGCAGCGCCCCTGGCGCTGCGATCGGCTCTAGCGATTTGCTGTGCAAATATTTCAAGATGCTACTTTCCAGTTCATGGAAAGCTTACGCTCAGAAGCGGCACAATCTCTTAAATAAAGATTAATTAATGTTTGGTACGGAATACCCGCTTCATTAGCAAGATTTTTGAAATAATCTACGGTACCAACGAGCCTGTAGGAAAACTCATTTTTGCTAAGTTTGCGTTTCCGGATGGCCCGGCTTTTTTCCTGGTGTAAATTTTGCCGCTTCGCTTGTTGTTTTTGGTTAAATCATTTGCGATTTTTATTCAATATGTCTTTTTAAAGGCCTTGTTTTTTAGGCCGCTTCGGCTCCTGCGTCGCATATCGCCTGTCATGCATACCCCAGCCCGTACCGATTTATCTTGGTTATGTTGTGCACAATACAGAACAGGTTCCATTGCGTGTTGACCTTTTTCTTGCCACGCAAGGTAAATCGATCCAGTTTCATGGATGACGTAATATGAGAAAACGGCGGCTCGCTGATTGCTAAGCGCATACCGTAGAGAACTCTTCCGATGGCAGAGTCGATCTTGCGCTTCATCCTATCCGTAAAGGACGGCCCGCTTCCTGTTTGGCTTGAGAAGTAAGCCACCTGACGGATAACGGTGGACTCCGGTTTCCTAAGGCATTGTTCTCTCAGCGTACAGGATACGCAGGTAGTTTGCGTGCCTTTGAACCGGTGCACTTTCTGGTTTGCACCGCTGCGGTAGAGTCTTCTGCCGGCAGGGCAGATGCAGTATTTCATGTCCTTGTCAAAGGTGAAGTCTTCCGTCCGGAAGAGTTTGGGTTTTCCTTTGGCCCAGTCTTTTCGGGCTTCATCTTTGTATCTCGAGTAATCGGTAAACCGCGGGTCCCGTTTCCTGAATTGGGTATCCGCCACATAAGCGTCAATGTTTTCGGCAAACAGCATTTCCATGTTCTTCTCGGTATGGTAGCCGCTGTCGGCCAGCAGTTTGGCTTTTTGAAAGATGTCTTTTTCTTTTTTCATTTCCTGAAAAGTCTTGCGGACGCCTTCCACCATCGGTTCCAGCAAATTCCGCTCCGAGCCTTCGCCAAAGGCTTCCGCTTTTACAATCACCTGATGCTTACCGTCGGTCGCCGCGACACCGTTATACCCCTGGATGACGCCCGGTGGGTTTTCATCTTGGCGGATTCGTTGTCGGTGATGTTGCTTTTCTTCGGCTTCCCGGTCTTCCCCGGTTTGTCGTCGTTGTCTTTGAGCCATTCCCGGATCTTCGATATTCTTTTGTTCAGGGTGGCGACAAACTTCTCTTCGGTTTCCTTGACTTTGGATTCGGTCAGGCTCTGATCTTCCTCCCGGTGCTTTTGCAGGATATGCTCGATGGCTTTCTCCATCTTGGAAGCTTTCTTCTCGAAGTCGGCTTTGGTGCCGCTCCATTCCTTCGAGGCATTGGATGGCAGCTTGCAGCCGTCGATGGCGAACATTTCTTTCCCGATCAGGCCCAGGTCATCGCATACCAGCAGGACTTCCCGAAACAGTTGGGTGATCTCCTTGTCCATGGTCGATACAAAATCGGCGATGGTGGTAAAGTGTGGCTTGGTGTCACAGCTTAACGCCATGAAGATGATGTTCTCTTCGCACGCCTGAGCGATTCTCCGGCTGGTGGTGATTCCGCGCGAATAAGCAAACAGGATGATCTTCAGCAGAATCTTCGGATCGTATGCCTTAGCGCCCGTTTCTTCGTTGCGGTATCGTTCATCGAAGATGGATAAATCCAGTGCATGATCGACCAGGTGATTGAGGGAATATTCGAAGGTTCCGGGGATGATTTGTTTCTCGAAATGGACGGGAATGAATTTGCCTTGCGCGTAGGAATAAGGTTTGTATCGTGCCACGGCTGCTCCTTCCGAAGGGTTTTGAAGCAAATCAGGTACGAATTATTTATAATGGATTGTTGCTTGCCGCACAAGGATTTTGAGGGGAAAATCGACTTTTTCTACACCTTCAACGAAAAAATCACCCGGAGCGTAGCGATCGGGTGTATTGCTTTTGTGTACGCCCGGCACGGGCGTGAACTCATGGGGTGAAAGTCCCCTGTACGTGAATCCTGTTAGTGTTTCAAAGCTTGGAAACATTAACAAAAGTACTAGCCGAAGGCAAGGGCGGAATCGCGAGAGACCGTCTGAAGGAAGCCTAAGCGCAAAACGATGAGCCGACGAACAGAAACAGCATACAAGGCCCAATCTCCGGGCAAGTCAGCACAACATGACAAAGCCCTGGATTCGGGAGACAGGGTAAATGCTGCGGTTGCATCGGGACAGTTCACGTTCTTATCCGGGGAGACCTGCCCGACGTGGGGTCGCAACATGCGACAGCGCACGTCATGGCAACATGCCGTGTGATCGGGCAGGAGTCAGCAGCGGCCATAGTAGGCGCGAGGAAACAAGCCTGGTGAAAATGGGAAAAGCCGGGAAAGACTTACCCCGCCGAAGGGCCAAACACAGAGAAGGGAAGAAACTCCATGAACTCTCATGACATGAAGAATCCGCACGGAGGAATGCCTGTGAGGCGTACGATGGAATCATTCGACCCAAATGAGAACCTGCTGGAACGGATTTTATCCAAAGAGAATATGGCGGCTGCGTGGAAACGGGTGAAAGCCAATCATGGCGCGCCCGGTGTCGATGGCATTTCCATCGAACAATTTCCCGAACACACCAGACCTCTGTGGACTCAAATCCGGCAATCGCTTTTAGCAGGCACTTACCAACCTCAGCCAGTCAAACGTGTGGAAATACCCAAGGCAACCGGGGGAACCCGTCCTCTGGGTATTCCAACCGTTTTGGACCGACTGATCCAGCAGGCCATCGCTCAGGTTTTAACGCCGATATTTGATCCGACCTTTTCGGAATCAAGCTTCGGTTTCCGGCCCGGACGATCGGCTCATGGTGCGGTTTATCAGGCCCGGAAGTATATCCGGGAAGGATGCCGCATCGCCGTCGATGTGGACCTGTCGAAGTTCTTTGATACGGTGCAGCATGATGTTCTGATGAATCGTGTATCGAAAAAGATCCGCGACAAACGGGTCTTGCGTCTCATCGGAAAATACCTGCGCGCCGGGGTTTTGGTGCAGGGCCGACTTCAGGAAACGCCTCTGGGGGTTCCTCAGGGCGGACCTTTGTCGCCATTACTGGCCAACATCCTTCTGGATGATCTGGACAAGGAACTGGAGAAACGGGGACACCGGTTTGCCCGATACGCCGATGACTTCATTGTCTTAGTCAGAAGTCAACGGGCGGGCGAACGCGTGATGGAAAGTCTGAAACGCTTTCTGGAGAACCGTCTGAAGCTTCGGATCAACCCGGAGAAAAGCCGGGTCGTTTCCACAAACTCGGCCAAATTCCTCGGTTTCTTTTTCCGTGGAACCAGAATTGTCTGGTCGGAGAAGGCCTTTTGCGAGTTCAAGCGAAGGGTCAAGGAACTGACCGGCCGGTCCTGGTCTGTTTCGATGGGCTACCGGTACAAGAAGCTTGCCGAATACCTCCGCGGCTGGATGAACTACTTCGGTATTTCGGAATATTACCATCCGATTCCGGAAATCGATCACTGGCTGAGGAGGCGGCTGCGCATGTGCTATCTCAAACAATGGCGCAAGGCAAAGACCAAAGTGAGGGAGCTTCGCAGACTGGGAACGTCACTGCACACGGCCATCTCGGTGGCGATGAGCCGCAAAGGACCGTGGCGTCTGGCGAAGACGCTAGCGACGCAGACCGGCATGACGAATCGATGGTTAAAGAATCAGGGGTTGCTGTCTGTAAAAGACTTGTGGGTGAACATTCACTACCCGGCTACGGCCCGGTAATCTCTGTGAACCGCCTGGTGCGGACCCGCATGCCAGGGTGGTGTGGGGGCTGGGGGAGAAAAACCCCCGGCTACCCGATTATGCTAAAATATCTTCAATTGGCAATATTTGTTTTCCATGCCTAATTGTAAGAATTGATAATTGTTTTTTTTCGATGCGATAAATGATGCGATAATTTCCGTAAAGCATCTCTCTAAATTGTTGATCTCCAATTTCAGGAACAACCCTGCCAATTTTGGGTGAAGATGCCAGCTTTTCTACTTTTGAAAATAAAGTGGAAACCCATTTCTCTGCTGCTGATGGCTTGTCTAAAGCTATATATTCAGCGATTTCTGAAGCTCTGTCGATGGCCAGCGGCGACCAAATAATTTTCATTTCTTGACTCTTCTCAGGATTTTATTTTTCGCATCTTCATGAGTAATGCCTTGACCGTTTGCGAGTTGGCCAAGAGACGTTTGAACATCTGTCAGAAGTTCAATCCTCTCTTGCATGTTTTCATATTCAGAAGCATCCAGTAATACAGCAACTCCTTTACCATGCTGCGTGATAATCACAGGCCTTTTTGTATCACGAACTTGCTTGATATAGCCTGCAATACCTATTCTAACCTCAGATAATGGTTTAATATCTTGATCGATTTTTAATCTCTGCATTTTACACCTCACATATTCTTTGAATCACGCACTATTTATTGTACACTATAACGCACATTATTTAGTACAAGCAAGAACTATTTTTATGTATAACGAAAAAATCACCCGGAGCGTAGCGATCGGGTGGATTGCTTTTGTGTACGCCCGGCACGGGCGTGAACTCATGGGGTGAAAGTCCCCTGTACGTGAATCCTGTTAGTGTTTCAAAGCTTGGAAACATTAACAAAAGTACTAGCCGAAGGCAAGGGCGGAATCGCGAGAGACCGTCTGAAGGAAGCCTAAGCGCAAAACGATGAGCCGACGAACAGAAACAGCATACAAGGCCCAATCTCCGGGCAAGTCAGCACAACATGACAAAGCCCTGGATTCGGGAGACAGGGTAAATGCTGCGGTTGCATCGGGACAGTTCACGTTCTTATCCGGGGAGACCTGCCCGACGTGGGGTCGCAACATGCGACAGCGCACGTCATGGCAACATGCCGTGTGATCGGGCAGGAGTCAGCAGCGGCCATAGTAGGCGCGAGGAAACAAGCCTGGTGAAAATGGGAAAAGCCGGGAAAGACTTACCCCGCCGAAGGGCCAAACACAGAGAAGGGAAGAAACTCCATGAACTCTCATGACATGAAGAATCCGCACGGAGGAATGCCTGTGAGGCGTACGATGGAATCATTCGACCCAAATGAGAACCTGCTGGAACGGATTTTATCCAAAGAGAATATGGCGGCTGCGTGGAAACGGGTGAAAGCCAATCATGGCGCGCCCGGTGTCGATGGCATTTCCATCGAACAATTTCCCGAACACACCAGACCTCTGTGGACTCAAATCCGGCAATCGCTTTTAGCAGGCACTTACCAACCTCAGCCAGTCAAACGTGTGGAAATACCCAAGGCAACCGGGGGAACCCGTCCTCTGGGTATTCCAACCGTTTTGGACCGACTGATCCAGCAGGCCATCGCTCAGGTTTTAACGCCGATATTTGATCCGACCTTTTCGGAATCAAGCTTCGGTTTCCGGCCCGGACGATCGGCTCATGGTGCGGTTTATCAGGCCCGGAAGTATATCCGGGAAGGATGCCGCATCGC
The DNA here is from genome assembly GCA_963682105.1 of Smithellaceae bacterium. Classification (GTDB taxonomy): domain Bacteria; phylum Desulfobacterota; class Syntrophia; order Syntrophales; family Smithellaceae; genus UBA8904. The sequence continues at coordinate 1,098,304 of OY821638.1, read as the reverse complement.
CGTCGATGTGGACCTGTCGAAGTTCTTTGATACGGTGCAGCATGATGTTCTGATGAATCGTGTATCGAAAAAGATCCGCGACAAACGGGTCTTGCGTCTCATCGGAAAATACCTGCGCGCCGGGGTTTTGGTGCAGGGCCGACTTCAGGAAACGCCTCTGGGGGTTCCTCAGGGCGGACCTTTGTCGCCATTACTGGCCAACATCCTTCTGGATGATCTGGACAAGGAACTGGAGAAACGGGGACACCGGTTTGCCCGATACGCCGATGACTTCATTGTCTTAGTCAGAAGTCAACGGGCGGGCGAACGCGTGATGGAAAGTCTGAAACGCTTTCTGGAGAACCGTCTGAAGCTTCGGATCAACCCGGAGAAAAGCCGGGTCGTTTCCACAAACTCGGCCAAATTCCTCGGTTTCTTTTTCCGTGGAACCAGAATTGTCTGGTCGGAGAAGGCCTTTTGCGAGTTCAAGCGAAGGGTCAAGGAACTGACCGGCCGGTCCTGGTCTGTTTCGATGGGCTACCGGTACAAGAAGCTTGCCGAATACCTCCGCGGCTGGATGAACTACTTCGGTATTTCGGAATATTACCATCCGATTCCGGAAATCGATCACTGGCTGAGGAGGCGGCTGCGCATGTGCTATCTCAAACAATGGCGCAAGGCAAAGACCAAAGTGAGGGAGCTTCGCAGACTGGGAACGTCACTGCACACGGCCATCTCGGTGGCGATGAGCCGCAAAGGACCGTGGCGTCTGGCGAAGACGCTAGCGACGCAGACCGGCATGACGAATCGATGGTTAAAGAATCAGGGGTTGCTGTCTGTAAAAGACTTGTGGGTGAACATTCACTACCCGGCTACGGCCCGGTAATCTCTGTGAACCGCCTGGTGCGGACCCGCATGCCAGGGTGGTGTGGGGGCTGGGGGAGAAAAACCCCCGGCTACCCGATTGTGATCTCTTTACCGCACTAGCCACTACGCCTACTTTTGCTTTTGTGTTTTTAATGCTCCGCTTTCTCAGTTACGAAGAAATAGCCGAGAAAGGATTCCCGTGCCGCTGCCACTTTTAATTTGCTGCTTATATTGAAACCCGGCATTTTCAAATGCTGCTGAATTATCAAGATGCCACCATACCAATTATCATTTTTCTATACCGTTGCCTGATCACAACGAAAAAATCAGCCGGAGCGAAGCGATCGGCTGTATTGATTTTGTTATCATTTTTTCTTTCCAACTAGCCTCTCAGCAAGGCTGGGCTTCCTGACAAACTGCAGGAGTTGGTAGGTCTGCCAGTTGATATTCCGATTGTCTCGCCAGTCTGCGAATGGATATATATTCTGTCCAGCAAGTTCGAGGAAGGTGCCGAAAGCAACCATCCTCTCTCCTTCGGTTTGATACGGCGCGGCATCCCATATTTCATTTGGCATTACGCCGTCGCCATCAAGGATACCGTCGTCATGGGCTTGCCACCATCCTGCATTCAGGATGCTGAGCAAGCCCTGCAAAGTCTTTCCTTCTGGCAACAGGGATTCGAAATATTTCGGTGTATGCCGTTGAGATTGAATTTCTGGTTCCAGAACTCGGTCAGCCTCAAAGTACTGCGGATTGCTGTTGTATCCATCTTGGGATTCACCACAATGGTCAAGATTGTAGAACATGACATCATCGTCATGAACCATGACACAAAGGGTATGCGTCGAGCATGTCCTGCTCAAGTCCGTACAGATTTCACCCGGCCAGGGTTCAGCATGCAGGTCGATAACTGGTGTCCATCTGCCTTGCATCGGTCCGATAATGTAAGCTGGGGCTGATGAAGCATCGATCTGTGACTCCAATTGTCCGCCATCAATGGTCGTTGCGCTAGTCAACGAGAAACCGCGTTTGGACATAATAACGGTGAGTGCGTTGTGGACATTAGATTGGTTAACGTCAAGAACATGAAATATTTGACAGAATAATCCCATATATTTTCTCCTGATAACGCTCCGCATAACCCGCTTGTCGGGTTTATGCGGTTGTTATGCATCTTTTACTTATTAGTTTTTTGTTCCCTTTTTTCTATATACGGATCATTGGAAAGAAAATAATATGTTTCATTAATGGAATAATGTTTATTGTTTTTACAGTCAAACCGTTCAATACGAAATACCATGTCGTTAATGCCGTCTCCATTGAGATCCTTAACATTATATCCTTTCAACTCAGAAAATGAATTATCTATTTTTTTCTGTGAATCACTTATATAAGCGCATGGGTTAGCTTCACCATAATCTTCTTCAATATAAGGGGAATCTATCGAAGCCAAGTCAAATAATTGATATGGCTTCTTACTAGAATTATTATTCTTTATCATAACAGCTTTGTAGCCATTGCTACTGAAGCCATGATTTAAATCTGTATAATATACTATTAACCAAGTAATACCCTTGCCTTGGATAACCCCCTCAATTGAAGGATACCAACTTATAATCTTATTCATTTTGTTAGTTTTTGAATCAGCATAATATAAACCAAGTTGTTGACGACCGCCTTGTTCATCAATTGGAAAAAGATATTCATAATCACTTAGCCGATAGTAGTATTCTGGTAATGCGAAAAATTCTTTGGATTCAAGAATTGTTTGTTCCAAATCTTTGGTCGGTTTACGGTCAAATCTTGATAAACCGGGAATTTTTAATTCAAGTTCTTTTGTTCTTTCCTCGTACATTTTTTTTAAACATATTTTTTTCATGCAGTCTTTATTTGTTATATTTATGTTTGATTTAGCATCCTGCGATTGCTTACGAACTTTAGTTGGTTCACAAACTTTTAGCAATTTATCCATTTCATCTATGTATGATTTAGTATCTTGAGCTTGTTGACAATATTTATCTCTTCTTTTCAACCATGAGATTTGCTCTGTCTTAAGAAATTTCTTCTCTTCTTCCGAAAGGAACATCAGACGCTTAAGATATGTTGATGTTAACAAACGATCATCAGAAGATAGTCTCCAGTTATCACATATTAATTTTTCTGTAGGGGTGCTTGCCTTTTTACAATCGAAACTAGCTCTATTTTCTCCATAAGAAATCGAAGAAGATAAAAATATAATAATGCTGAATAGAAAGAGAATTTGCTTTTTCATTTAAACCTCTTCATGCATAACGACAACATCAGCCGGAGCGTAGCGATCGGCTGTATGTATTGGTTGGGCTTTTGTTAAAAAAATTGTAGCTCTCCAAAAGGTTTTTCTAAGATAATCGCTTGTAACCCTTGCCTGTAAAACTTAACCTTTACGGGCATACTAAATAGATCCCCTCTACTAGAATATATGTCATCATTGATGAAATACTTAACTGAGAAAATTACTTTTGTATCACCAGGAAAGATTTGGCCCACTTTGTTTTCAGAAACCAATCTGAAGAAAGCACTTGTACACGAACTTCTATCGTTGACATACGCGGGATTATCTTCAGGCCGATTGATAACACGAGCAGGCATTTCGACTTCAACATAATACGAGTTAATTGGTTCTTCACCACGATTTACAAGTTTTATCTGCAATTGATAATCATGATGTTCGGATTGCATATGTTCTTTCAAATAAGATATTTCTATTTCAGATGATAAATCGAGTATTTTATCTTGCGAATTCCCTTCAATCTCATCAAGCGCAATTTTTTCTGCCTGCGTTTTCCATTTTTTTAATACTTCAATTGTAAATCTTGATGAATCGTTATCAATTAACTTTGCACAATTTTGACATAGCCAGATACCATTCTCTGGAGATTGTCGTTGTTCAGATGCCAAGCATGGCTCAAATCGGGGACCACCAGCAGATGCCGCCGTGATATGAGCACCAACCCCAATATTGATTATGTGATGTGATTCAGCACGAGGGCCAGTAGTGAGTTTTCTACATGAAGGATTTGAACAGCGAACCCCTACGCGTTTTGCTAACACATCCAAAGTTTGTTTTGAAAAATCATCTCGCATAAATTCAATCTCTATTCAGCCCAACGAAAAGCTCACCCGGAGCAGCCCAGCGGGCTGCGATCGGGTGCAGCGACGGGTTAGCATTTTTTATTCATTTATTACCCCAGCATTTCTGATGGCCGCTTCTGAAATCGTTACCTGATCGGTGCTGGTGCTCTCTTTAGTAGATGACTTGGATCTGTTATTAATTTCCTGAAAGTTCTTAATTATGTCTTCGAGCATTTTCACGATGTCTGGCGTTACTTTCTTAGATTCTTTACCTGATTTGGATTGCTCATTGCTCGCTTGTTTACTAACGCTTGCAAGCAACGCCATCATGCTTTCTTTCGTTCCTTTGTATCTGTGGCTATTTTGATCTTCCGGCGATAATTGGTTAATGTAATTTATATATGCTTTTGCATATCTTTTAACAGTTTCAGCATTCGGAGGGAAGTTGCTAGTAAGTATGGATAAGAACGCCATATTCTCTTTAGCATTTAATCTGTCGGTTGCATCATACATTTGTTGATCGGTAAATTTCCCATAATATTTGCTGTCACTATAGCTACTTTCAACAATTGCCACGTCAGATACCTGAGAACTGTTACTCGTGTTCAGCGTATTTACATTTTGTGAGGAACTAATTGCGTCTATCATGATTATATCCTCCTTTTTTATGCTAACAATTAATCTACCGCCCCGGTAAAATCCGGGTTCGGATGTAAAATTCCTTTTGGCTCTTTTTTGACCCTTAAAAAATACTTCTTGAAAATCAGCCAACTATAAATTACCGTATCGGTAAAAGGTCCTTATTCCCACAAAATACCGATCCGGTTTTTTACTGCTTTTTGTAAAATGTGGTCAAAATGTCTGCTTTACTGGAGGTGTGTCCATGAATCAGATTTTGCCTCAGTTCCAGAAATTTATGGCTGATCGAAGGCTGGCTTTGGAAAACCAGATTCCTTTTTATGCCAACTGGGCAAGCAAATTCATTCGTTTCTCCAATGCCCGGAATACTACCTCATCTGACCTGAACATTCAATTATTTCTTGATGATCTGAAGAAAAATCCTAAGATTCAGGACTGGCAGATCGCACAGGCCCAAAACGCCGTCAAACTTTACACGGAGCAATTCCTGACGAAGAATCAATTATCGGCCATATCCGAAACGTCCGGAGAAAATAAACCCGTCTTTCCCGATGCGGCCGCCGTTCATCAGAAAATCCGCGAAGCTTTGCGCATCAAGCATTATGCGTACAGCACGGAGAAAACTTACAGGGATTGGTTTCAGCGCTTCTACGATTATCTGACGGGGATCAGGAAAAAGGATTGGAAAACCGGCGGAGCCAGTGAAGAAGATGTTCGCGATTTTTTAAGTCATCTGGCGATTAAACAAAACGTGTCTTCGTCGACACAGAATCAGGCCTTTAATGCCCTTTTGTTTTTGTTCCGTCATGTGCTGCGAATTGATTTGAAGGATCTCGGTCAAACTGTGCGGGCCAAGCGTGGGCCGAAACTGCCGGCGGTGCTGTCGGCCGAAGAAGTCAGGCAACTGCTGGGTCATTTGTCGGGTCGCGATCTGCTTTTGGTTCACATGATTTACGGTACGGGCATGCGGGTGATGGAAGCGGCCCGGCTGCGGGTGAATGACCTTGATTTCGGCGCCAATGCGGTATTCGTGCGCGGCGGCAAGGGCGACAAGGACCGGACAACGATTCTGCCGGATGCCGTAAAGGTATCGCTCAAAGAGCATCTGGGAAATGTGCAGGAGCTTCATGAAAAGGATTTGGCCAAAGGGTTCGGCGAGGTATATCTGCCGGAGGCGCTCGATAGAAAATATCCGAATGCCGGCAAGGAATGGCGCTGGCAGTATGTGTTTCCGGCCAACAATCTCTCCGTCGATCCGCGCTCCGGCAAGGTGCGCCGCCATCATGTCAGCCCCGATGTAATACAAAATGCCGTTGCCACTGCGGTCCGGGCCGCAGGCATCCCCAAGCATGCAACGGTGCACACGCTGCGGCACAGCTTTGCGACGCATCTGCTGATGAATGGCGTCAACATCCGCGAGGTGCAGGAGCTTTTAGGGCACAAGAATGTGGAGACGACCATGATCTACACACATGTGCTTCGTGATATGTCGCATGCGCCCAAAAGCCCGCTGGATGCGCTTTTGGCCCGTGAAAAAGAATGACATCGATTATTTTCAATGCCGGATGGATGGCAAAACTCCCGGGTGAAAGATGCAGGGTGCCCGGATTATAAATATCTGATCCAGCCGAAGGGCTTGCGCTGCTTTAAATAATTCCGGTTCTGTTCGTGAAGGTAGGCTTCTTTTTCAAAAGCAATGTTCCTGTATGCGTTTCCCCGGCCAAACAGACGGATGAACCATTCGATCAGATACCACAGGTAAAAGAACAGATAGAGCATTTCTTTCATCTGGGCGGTGTGAATGGCTTCGTGGCGAATGGTGCGGGGGGCCGGGGCCATTCCTGCGGGGGCGAATAAAATTCCAAAAAGATTGACGGCGGCAAACCGTCGAAGAGGCATGAAGCGGGTGCAAATGATTATCATGCTTCTTTAAGAACCTGGTTGGTCAGGGTTCCCACGTTTTCAATGTCAACGGAAATCGTATCGCCTTCTTTGAGAAACACGGGCGGCTGGCGGGTAAAGCCCACGCCGTCGGGTGTGCCGGTCAAAATCACGGTGCCGGGCAAGAGCGTCATGGAGCGGCTGAGGTTGCTGATAATCGCCGGAATGTCGAAAATCATGTCCGATGTTTTTGCCTCCTGAACGACCTCGCCGTTGAGCAGGGCGCGGATAGACAGATTGCCGGGGTTGCCGATCTCGTTTCGAGTGACCAGCCAGGGGCCCAGCGGGCAGAAGGTGTCAAAGCTTTTCCCTCTGGCCCATTGGCCTTTCTGCCTGTCAAACTGCCAGTCGCGGGCGCTCACATCATTGGCGCAGGTGTATCCCAGGATGTAATCCATGGCCTCGGAAGGCGCGATGTTCTTGGCCTGTCTGCCGATAACGACGGCCAGTTCCGCTTCGTAATCCACGCAATCGGGTCCGGCCGCAGGCAGGAGAATGGGGCTCTCGGGACCGGTGATGCTGCTTACGGCTTTGATAAAGAGAATCGGCTGTTCGGGATAGGACATGGCCGTTTCGTCGCCGTGCTTTTTGTAATTGATGCCCAGCGCGAGAATGTTGGAGGGAATGATCGGCGCCAGAAGTTTCTGAATCCTTGCCTCTCCGGCCGTCATTTTGTGGCCGCCTGACACCGTATCGGCTTCTATGATCCGGGCAATGCCGGGCTGCTCCGGCAAATATTCACCGTAGTAGATCTTTCCCTCTTCATCGATAAAACGGATGATTTTCATATTACCAGAGCTCCTTTTCAAGAATGGTGTTAAACTGGGCAAACACTTTGCGGTCGCTCAGAATGGAATCATGCGTGCAGTCAAATCCGTACGACTTCGCCGTGCAGGCGAGCGCCCGTTCATCCACGGCCTTATTTCCCGCCAGGGAATCGTTTTTGCCGTATAAATTGTAGTGGCGGACGTTGGCCGGTAATTTTTTATCCAGGGTGGTTTTGATGAAATCGCTTTGCGATCCCAGATCGACCCAGACGGGAATGCTTTTGTGCGTCAGCGTCTGCGAGGCGTCGGCAAGGCCGAAGCCGCTCCAGGGCGTGGCAAATGTGACAAACAGTTTGATAAATGGATTCCGCCCTTCCGAGACGTAAGCGTTCAAAAAGGACCGTGTGGTCAGGCCGCCGACGCTGTGGGCGACGATGGCCATTTTTTGAAAGCCGTATTTTTTATGAAGTTCGCCGAGTTCTTCGTTGAGCAGAGCCGCCGCAAGAGAAAGCCGGATGCCGGAAGGGTAATAAAAAAACCAGGGCTGATAGCGGCTGCGGTCCAGGCGCATGTAAAGATAAATCCAGTTGTGCGGGGTTCCTTCCGTGCCGTGGACGAAAAGAATGGGGATTTTCCGGGGATTGTATGCTTCGGTCAGATAAATGTGCGCGCCGAACGATTTCATGAAGGAGGTAGGATTCCAGTATCCTGTCTGAGCGTTTTCCGGTGAAAAATACTCGGAATAGATTTTCAGGATTTGTCCGTTCTGCGTGACCTGCCGGATGAATGTCCGGTTTTCATTGAACTTCGGAGGCAGCGGATATTTTATGTCGGAGCCGTTTGCCTTGGACGTTTTAATGACGATATCGGTAATCAGCGCGCCTTCGCGAACGGGAATGTCGCCCGGTTTCTCCGGTGTGCCGTAACAGCCGGACGCTTCGCTGTTTTCGTAGACGCCATTGCCGTTATAATCCGTAAAAGCGCAGAGGTTGTATAGTCCTTCCGGCAGGTAGAGCATGAACGTTCCATTGCCTCCGGGAATGGCGTATCCGGTGATTTCGGGATTGCCGTTGGAGATGCGATAGGCGGCAATCAGTGTGGATGATCCGCCTTTGTCGTCACCGGTAAGCATGCCTTTGATGACGGCGGAGTTATAAACCGGGGCGTTGCCGCTTCCTTGTTTATTTTCCGGTTTGGCCTGAACGTCATCAATAGCCGGGATGTTCAGGTAGCTGCAGCCGGGAATGCCGCAGAGCACGATGCACGCCAGAAAGCACAGTACGCAAAGTTGCAATAAATGATTCCGGTGTTTCATGGGGTCCTGTTTCTTTTTTCCAGATAAGTGATGGCATTATGCCGGTTATTTTTTCTGGCCATATCCAGAGCCGTCTCTCCTAATGCGTTTTTCAGGTTTCTGTCGGCGCCCTTTGCCAGAAGGATCAGAAGGATATCATCGAGACCGGATGAGGCGGCCATCATCAGTGGCGTGACCCTCTCGCGGTCCCGGCAGTCGATGACGGCGTTTTTCCTGATCAGGGCGGAGACGATATCCGGAAGATTGGCGTATACGGCCAGATGCAGCGCTGTTTGTCCTTTTTTATTGGCGGCGTTGATATCCTGCGGCGAAGCCAGAAGGTACGTCGCCGTTGAATGGTACCGGCTTAAAATGCTTTTCATCAAAGGCGATTCGCCTGCGTCATCCTGAACTTTCACCGATGCGCCTTTGGCCAGCAGAAGCTCAATGTTGGTCTGGTCGCCTTTTTGCGCGGCCAGGTGCAGCGGCGTCCGGAGTTTTTTGTCCCGGATGTTGACATTGGCGTTGTGTTTAATCAGCGTGGTGGCGATGTCATAGAAACGGTAGTCGAAAGCCAGATGCAGCGCCGTTTCTCCGAAACCGTTTTGCAGATCGATGCCTTTTCCCGCGGCAAGAAGAAATGGAATGCTGTCCCAGCTTTTATTGTAAATCGCCCACATCAGGGCGCTGTAGCCGTGCTTATCCTGGCGGGCGGGATCGGCGCCGGATTGCAAAAGCATTTCGACTATTTTCGGATGACGTTCATTGACGGCGACCATCAGAGGCGTGCGGCCGTCGCGGTCCTGAAAATTAATGTTCACATTTTTAATGAGAAAATAATCCGCGAGGCCGGCATGGCCGTACTGGATGGCGTACATAAAACCGGTCCAGGAGTAAGCGTCGGTTGCATTGACGTCAACGAGTTTTTCTTCAACCAGTCGCATGACGATGGCAATATCGCCTTTGCGGGACGCTTCAAAATAAGCGGTTTGCGGCGAGGCGTAGGCAGTGGCCACATCGTCGCTTTTCTGTTGTATTTTCGGTGTTGCGCAGGAGCCCGCTGCGGTAATAATAAGGATCAGTAATAGAAGTTTTAAACCCGGTCTTTTCATATCAAAGAACCCCTAAAACAAAATAATTTTATAAAGGAGTCACTATACATGTACCATGACGCGAGGATGAATTCAACCACCGCCTTGCCGAGAATAGGACTTGTCATCATCCGGCGGTTTCCTGTATAACTGTCCAAATGCAAAGCTCTCGAAAAGGCCTTGTCCCATGAAGGATGTTTTTGATTCTATCAGCAACTGGCCGGTTTTAAAATGGGTGATTCTGGTGCTGGTTGCGGGGTTTATCGGTCAGTTCGGAAAAATGCTGGCCGAGGCGATCATTGAGCGGGTGCGCCGCCGCCGGGCGGCAAACCAGGCGCCGAAAGCCGAAGAAACGCCGCAGTCTCAGCCATCAAGCCCCGCCGGTCCGGCATTATCCGATCAGCCCGCCATACCCTCAAGCACCGTCGGAATGCCCGACAAGAAACAACTCAAAGCGCTGGCCAAAGCCAGAAAAAAAGAAGCGAAGTTGAAATAAAAGTAGCTCGTAGCTCATGGCTGGTAGCTCGTAGTAAAAAAGTAAAAGGGGCAAAATCACCACGACCCGCCGGCGGGTGACAATGCTATGAGCTATGAGCTCTTCTCCTCGGGCGGAATTTTCTTGCTGCCGGAGTACAGCTCGTATTCCAGAAGGCGGCATTCAATCTCGCCGTTGAAGAAGGTCATCCGCCGTTTTGTGCGCAACCCGATTTTTTTGATCATTTCGAGATTGCCGGTGAAGATGTAGCCGCGATATCCCCGGCCGATGCTCTTAAAAAAATCGCCGCAGCTTTCATACAGCGTTTCCAGTCTTTGCAGGGCGGACGCCCGGCCGCTTGGCGCGGTTCTGTCGGCGGCTTTGCGGATAATCACCGAGCGTCCCGGTGAAATCTCTTTGACGCGGCCCGATGCCGGGGAGGGCGCTTTGACAGGCTCCATGCGCTCGCCGTAGGGCGGATTCATGATGATCACGCCGCCGCCTCCCGGAACGGGGGTTTTTTCGAAAGGGCAGACCTTGAATTCGATCAGCCGGTCGACGCCAGCCGTTTGAGCGTTTTGGCGCGCGGCTTCCACGGCTTTCGGGTCAATATCCGAAGCGATGATCGTGGCCGGCAAAGTTTTCTTTGATTCCTGACGGGCTTTTTTGCGCAGGTCCTGCCAGGCATCGTACGGAAAATCTTTGATGTGCATGAAACCGAAATTGCTTCGTCCCAGTCCCGGCGCCCGGTCCAGCGCCAGAAGCGCGGCCTCGATGGCGATCGTGCCGCTGCCGCACATCGGATTGATGAGAGGCGTTCTGCCCCTCCATCCGGTGGAAATCAAAAGCGCCGAGGCCAGAACCTCCTGGATCGGGGCCAGAAGAGGAATCTTTCGGTAGCCGCGCATCGATAGCCGTTCTCCGGACGTGTCGATGTAAACGATGGCCTGATCGTTGCGCCAGAACAGATGGATGACGGCGCTGTGTTTTTCCGGGCCGGAATCGGGGCGAATGCCGCATTTATCCCGCATGCGGTCCACAATGGCGTCCTTGGCTTTCTGGTTGGCAAAACGCGTATCGGTGATTTGAGAATTTTCGACGATGGATGTCACGCAGACATAGGCGCTGTGGCCCGATTCATGCAAAATGGTTTCCCAGGGCAGGTTATTCATCCGCTCGTACAGCGCGGCGGGGGAGATGATCTTCCATATTTGCAACTGATACAGGACACGCTGCGCCGTGCGCAGATAAAGGTTGAAAAGCATCGTGTCTTTCAGCGTGCCTTCCGTTTGAACGGCCGTGTCGATTTCGTGCAGCACCGGAAACCCCAGCGCTTCGATTTCATCCTTTAAGAGAGAAACGGCGCCCCTGGGGCAGGTGATCATTATTCGGTTTTTCTTTTCCCATATAGACATATGGCGACTTGTAACACAGTACGACCCGATTGGCAATTGTTTGGCTCGGCGGTGCTCAATAAAGAATTAAATGTGAACAATCATACACGATTGTCCCGAAGGGATAACAGGTTTACAGGAAGATATTAACATCGAATCTGCGCCCCCGTCGGGGTCGAACAGGCAGGGTTTTGAGGTCTAAACCGGAAAATCGGTGCGCCTGATCACTCGATGATTCCTGCGAACTCTGAGCCCCGAGCTATCAGCCCCGAGCCATAAGCCAGGAATTATGCCCCATCGCCCATCGCCTTTTCCCTATGAGCTACGAGCTATGAGCCACGAGCTTCAATTCCGTTGCAATCGGCGGCAGAGGGCATTGCAGGGCCAGCGCGATCACGCGCAGGAGTTCGCTTTCTTCAGACGTCACGGTTTTATCCGCCAAAACGCAATGGGCGCAGGCATCGATGACGGATTCCCGGATTTTAAATGATGCCGAAGTCAAATCCTTAAGCGTCCGGTTGACTCTGGTATAGGAAGGATTTTCTTCAAAAGAAAAAACGGGTTTTCTTGCGGCAAGCTCCGGAATTCTGGCGATGCCTTCGTCAAAGGCCTTTTGCGCTTTGTCCCGGTTGCCGGGGTTGCCGGTGTTGGCGATCGCCGAAAGCAGCACCACGATATCCAGCCCCACCTGGGAGTAAGAGAACTTCGTGATGCTGCCGAACATTTTTTCGGAGGGATTTAAGGCATTTTCCAGAATCCATTGAATGGACAGCTCAAGCAGGCTGACTTTGCCGTCGGCATTGATCAGCCCCTGCAGGATCAGCAGGAAGTTCCTTTTTTCCATGCTTGTTAATCCCGCCAGAGCCGGCATGGCCAGCTCTATCAGAGGAAGTTTCAGGCCTTGCGGCAGGCCGGCCAACGTCTGAGCCAGCTTAACGACGGGGTCCGTGTTGCCCTGTAATATCAGCGACCGGTTGAGGGCCGCCAGTTGAAGGTCTTGCGACGGGGGCTCCCTGTGCATCAGAAGCGAGTAGATTCCGCACGCGGCGCCCTGCGGTGACTGAAGGGTTTTCCGGATGTCGGCCGGGATGGCGTTCAGGATGGTTTGACTTTGTCCGATGTGGGACGGCGCGGGACTGCCGACGGAATCGATGATAGCAGCCGTCGAAACAGCCGCAAGCGGTGATCCTGGCGGAATTTTAAGGCCGGTGCCCCAGTAGGGAGATACATACTGGGGTTTGGGCTTCTGCCGGTCGTCCGTGATCGGAATATATTTGCCGTCAAACGACGGGTCCAGAAGACGTATCCGGTAGGCAAGCGGCGGATGGGTATCCATAAAATTGAAAAGCGCGCCCGAAAGGCTTTCGCTGAAAAATAAATGACTGGCCTGTACGGCCTCCGGAGAATGAATGCGCGATCCGAAGGCGGACCCGCCGATTTTCTTGAGCGCGCCCGCCAGCCCCGGCGGATTACGTGTGAACTGGACGGCGGAAGCATCCGCCAGCAGTTCCTGTTGCCGGGAAATGGCGCACTGCATAATCCTGCCCAGAAATGATCCCATGTAGCCGATGACCGTCAGAAAAAGCCCTGCCGCAATGGCCGGCAGGCCCGCGCGGAAGGAAACTCTCCCACCGGAAAGAAATTTCCGTCCGGCAATGCCTAAAAATAAAATGCCGTAAAGGATGCCGATCAACTGCACGTTGAGGCGCATATCGCCGTTTAAGATATGACTGAATTCATGGGCGATCACGCCCTGCAACTCGTCGCGGGTCAGTTTGTCCAGCGCGCCCTGCGTGACGGTGACGGCGGCGTCGGTAAGCGTCAGGCCGGCGGCAAAGGCGTTGATGTTGTATTCGGACGCCATGACATAAATCTTCGGAACGGGGATGCTTGCGGCAATGGCCATTTCCTCCACCACATTGACAAGGCGGCGTTCCGCTTCGTCGGTTGTTCCGGGACGGATGCGGCGTGCGCCCAGCATTTCCGCCACGGCGGCGCCACCCTGACGCAGGGTCTGCATTTTGTAGAAGCTGGCGGCGAGAATGACGGTGACGATGACGGCGGCCACGATCAGAAAAGAGACGGGATCAAAAAGCGTGAAACCGGCCAGTTTGCGGGAATAGCTATGCGCCGCGGTAACATGGGTATAAGATTGGCTGCCCAGGTACAGATACCAGACAAACCGCAGCGCAATCGTCGTGACGAAGACAATGATCAACACCGCGCCGGCAAAAAGAATCAACTGGTTGCGGCAACTGCGGCGGGCGCGTTCCTGCCTGGTAAAAAAATTAGTCGGTTTATCCGGTGTCATAGCTGGTTGGTTGAGTGCATCGGTCTGATAAAGTTCAAGAGCAAGGGGTTTAAACCCCTTGCTCTAAGGTCTGTGAAAGATCAAGAGCAATGGTTAAACCCCTTGCTCTATCGATCGTTCCCGGCGCGGGAGACGGTAACATCAGGTAAACGAAACCTTCGGGGCCTGGCGTTCTTCGGGTTTTTCCACGGCTTCCAGAAGCGTGGCCTTTTCAAATCCGAATGACGACGAGATGGCGTTGTTGGGAAACTGTTCCCGGCTGATGTTATAGCTGGTAACAGCGTCGTTGAAGGCCTGGCGTGCAAAGCCGATCCGGTTCTCCGTGGAGGTCAGTTCTTCCATCAGGTCGCTGATGGTTTTGTTGGCTTTTAAATCGGGGTAAGATTCCATGACCGCAACCAGTTTGGAAAGCAGGCCGGAGAGCGCTCCTTCCGCCTGATTCAGTCCCGACATGGCCAGTGCGTTTCCCGGCGACGTCGCGGCAATTTTGCTGGCGTCGAAAGCCGTGTTGCGGGCCTTGATGACGGCTTCCAGCGTACCCCGTTCGTGCGCCAGGTAACCTTTGGCCGATTCCACCAGATTGGGGATCAGATCGTAGCGGCGTTTCAGTTGAATGTCGATCTGGGTATAGGCGTTTAAGTAAAAATTACGAAGTGAAACCAGCTTGTTGTAAATTCCGACGAAATAAAAAGCGACCACGGCGATAACGACGACTAAAACGATCAACGGAAGCATACTTCTCTCCTTTTGTTTGGAACAATATCTTTCAGCAGTTATCGGTTCAGCTTTTGATTTTCTTTACAGGACCCGTGACAACCATATTATCACGGTGAATGACTTCATCGTAATCCTTGTGTCCGAGCACGGCGGCAATCTGGACGGTTTTCAACCCCATGATTCTGTGCATGTCGGCGGAATCGAAATTGACCAGCCCTTTGGCCAGGATCGCGCCGCTTTGATCCACGCAAACGACGGGATCGCCCGGAACAAAACTTCCCTCCACCGCCGTGACGCCCGAAGGCAGCAGGCTCTTGCCTTTGTCCAGCAGGGCTTTTTTCGCGCCGTCGTCGATGATCAGCCGTCCGCGGGGCCGGAGCGTATTGGCAATCCAGTATTTGCGGCTGGCCAGGCGCGACTTCTGGGGAAGAAACAGGGTGCCGATATCCTGTCCCGCAACGATTTCCGAGAGGACTTTCTTTCTTTTGCCCGGCGCGATGATGCAGGGGATGCCCAGGCTGGTCACCTTTTTAGCTGCCGCGATTTTGCTCTTCATGCCTCCCGTGCCGACGGACGACGTGTCGGAAGTTGCCATGGCTTCAATCTCATCCGTGATTTCGCGGACCAGTTCGATGCGTTTTGCCTTTTTGGATTCCGCGGGGTTGCTGTCGTAAAGTCCGTCGGTGGCGGTCAGGTTAATAAATAAGTCGGCTTCGATGATGTTGGCGATCATGGCGGCCAGATTGTCGTTGTCGCCGAACTTGATTTCGTCGACGGCGACGGTATCGTTTTCGTTGATGATCGGCGTGACGTGCCATTCCATCAGCGTGGTGATCGTGTTGCGGATGTTGAGGTAGCGCTGCCGGTCGGTGAGGTCCGACATGGTGAGAAGAATCTGGGCGGCGTAGAGGTTGTTTTTTTCAAAGGCCTTGGAATAGACGCGCATGAGTCTGCCCTGGCCTACGGCCGCCAGCGCCTGTTTTTCCGGCATGCTTTTGAGTTTACCGGTGATGCCCAGACGATGTTTGCCCGACGCAATGGCGCCGGAAGTCACCAACACAATGGAATAGCCCCGGCGCGTCAGGTCGCACATGTCCTGAACCAGGGATTCGATGATTTTGAGATCAAGGCCGTCGGCGCCGGTAAGGACGGCCGAGCCGACTTTGATCAGGATTTTTTTTGCCGCAGAGATGGTTTCCAGCCGGAGATTGTTCATGGGGTCAAATGTTGTTCAGTTTGGTCTAAAAGCGTTATGATTTTGTTTAAAATATCCTGCAACCCTTCGCCGGTAACGGCGGAAAACGGATACAGCATTATCCCTTTTTTCGAAAATTGCGCAACGGTTTTTTTGACTTTTTCCCGTACGAACGGCAGGTCGATCTTGTTGAGCGCTACGATTTGCGGCTTATCCAGAAGCTCGGGATTGTAGAGCTTCAATTCCGAATTGATGGCCATGAAGTTTTTCCAGGCGTCCGGATGCGCTTCATCGGAAATGTCGAGAATGTGCAAAAGCAGAGAGGTGCGCTCAACGTGCCGCAGAAACTGAATGCCCATGCCCATGCCCTCGTGCGCGCCTTCAATCAGGCCGGGAATGTCCGCAATGACAAACGAGGGGGCATCCGCATGCTTGACGACGCCCAGATGCGGGGTGAGCGTGGTGAAGGGATAATCGGCTACTTTGGGGCGAGCCGCCGAAACGCGGGAGATGAACGTGGACTTGCCCGCGTTGGGAAATCCCACCAGGCCGACATCCGCCAGCAGCTTCAATTCCAGTTTCAGCGTGCATTCTCCGCCTTCCATGCCTTCCTGGGCGAAGCGGGGCGTTTGGTGGGTGGACGATTTAAAATGCGCGTTGCCTTTGCCGCCGATGCCGCCTGCCGCGGCAATGTAAGTCTGGCCGGCTTGGGTCAGATCCGCCAGAATTTCGTCCGTTTCATGTATTTTAACGACGGTGCCGACGGGAACCTCCACGATCAGATCTTCCGCACTGTGGCCGGTGCGGTTGTTGCCGGAGCCGTGGCCGCCGTTTCCGGCGAAAAGGTGCTGGCGGTATTTCAAGTCCAGCAGAGTGTGGTGACTGACCGCCGCGCGCAAAACCACGTCGCCGCCTTTGCCGCCGTTGCCTCCGTCGGGGCCCCCTTTGGGGACGAACTTCTCCCGCCGGAAACTCACCGCACCCGCGCCGCCGTGTCCCGCACGGACATAAACTTTAACTTCATCGACAAATTTCATTTAGAAATTTTCCTTGATGGAAAAGTAGGGAACGGTTTTAAACCGTTCCCTACAAAAAAATAAAAAGGCGCTTATGATTAAGCGCCTTGTGTGCTTTTTATTTAAGTTGCCGGTTTAAGCCGCTGCGTAGACGCTGACCTTTTTACGGGTCTTGTCAAGCCTTTCATATTTAACGACGCCGTTGATGAGAGAGAAAAGGGTATAATCCTTGCCCATGCCGACGTTTGCACCCGGGTGAATTTTGGTGCCGACCTGCCGCACGATAATGGAGCCTGCATTGATATTCTGACCGCCGTAAACTTTGACGCCGCGGCGCTGTGAATTGGAGTCTCTACCGTTGCGGGAGCTTCCCTGACCTTTTTTATGTGCCATGATGTCCTCCGCTTATATCGAAATCTTCGTAATCTTCATACTGGTTAATTCCTGACGATGTCCGGTCTTCTTCTTGTATCCCTTGCGTTTCTTCTGTTTGCCGATGAGCAGCTTGGGGCCTTTGGTCTGCATGACGATTTCGCCCACCACCTGCGCGCCTTCAACGTAAGGTTTGCCGATTTTAACGGCATCATTGCCCGATACCATCAGAACTTCATTAAAAACAACTTCGGTTCCCTTGTCGCCGACGAGCTTTTCTACCGATAAAACATCGCCTTCGCTGACCTTGTGTTGTTTTGCTCCTGTTTTTATGATTGCGTACATATCCCTATCCTCAATTGACGTTAAGACCGAAGCTTATAGATAAATTGACGATATTTGTCAATAAAATTTAATGATTGGGGAACGTTTTTTTGCTTCCTCGATAATATGGGCTAATGTGCTGAAATTATAAATTTATTTATGAGAAGTTTAAGAAAGACCATCTTATGCCGATATAATTTAGCGGATATGTTCATCCGCATACTCCATGAAAATCAGCTCTTGAAAAATCTATCTCAACCAAAGGATTGGAAAAATGTTCAATGTGAAGCTAAGCGGCAAGCTGATGGGCGCGTTCGGGTTAATGGGGTTGATGCTTTTTGTCGGTGGTTTGGTAGGGACATTTGGCATCACTCAAGTAACTGAAAATCTTAAAAAAATATCAAACATACATTATCGTGCAACCTGCCACCTCGGGAGCATGTCGGAAGCGCAGGTCGAAAGCCGGCGTTTAGGCCGGTCACTTCTGGTTCCCGAGACTTTCGGCAACCCCGCCGAAAAAGAAAAATTACTTAAAAAACTTGAAGAAACATGGAGCCGGGCGGAGGGTTCCCGGAAAAAGTATGATCAACTGCCCCGTAACGGTGAAGACGTCTCCGCATGGAACAGTTTTAAACCGGCATGGGACGCCTGGCGGAAAGCCTCCGGAGATTTTGCGGGTCTGATTCGGGACGGCAAGCGCGACGAGGCGCTGCGGTTGATGGGAGGCGGACTGGAAGAATCGTATACGTCCAGCCGGAAACTTTTACAGAATCTGTCTGAAACAAATAACAAACTGGCTTCGCAGGAAGGTGCCGCCGGTGTCACTCAGTCAAGATGGTTGATGGCCACTGCTGCGGGAGGAACCGTTGCGGGCATTGCCATTGCCATTTTATTTGGATTGTATTTTGCCCGCTCCATTACCCTGCCGATTAACCGCGTCATTAAAAAATTAACGGAAGCATCCGGGCAGTTTTCAGAAGCGGCGGCGCAGATTGCTCAGTCCAGCAGCAATCTGGCGGAAGAAAGTTCACATCAGGCATCCACGATAGAGAAAGCCATCTTGGAAACGGATTCAATGGCCACGGAAGGTCATGTGCATAATGTCCAGGTTCAGAAACTCAGGGACACAACCTATGAAGTCGACAAGCTGCATGTACAAACGCACGAGAATGTCAATTTGACGTCGTCAACCATGAATGACATCAAGGCGTCCAGTGAAGAGACTTCAGGCATTCTTAAAACGATCGAAAAAATAGCCTTTCAGACCAATCTGCTGGCTCTGAACGCATCGGTGGAAGCGGCGCGCGCCGGTGATGTGGGCGCGGGCTTTGCCGTTGTTGCCGATGAAGTGCGCAATCTGGCGGTCCGTTCCGCCGAAGCGGCAAGAACAACGACGCAACTGATCGGCGGAACGGTAGATGCGATTTATAAGAGCGCCGACCTGGTTACTTCGACGTCGGAGAAATTCGAAAAATATAATGTGGTGGCCGAAGAGTTTGTTTCCATTCTGGAACATGCGGCGGACTTATGTCAGGAGCAGTTGCCGAAATTTGATCTGATTAAAAAGTCTGTAGATGAGATCAGCCATGTTGTGCAGGCCAACGCTTCCAGCGCGGAGCAGGCTGCCGCCGCCGCAGAGGAGATGAGCGCTCAATGCGAAGCCATGAAAGACCACCTTAAGGAATTATCGGCTGTTGTCGGCGCCGACGGAAAAGCGGATGCCTCGCTGACACCCATTGCTCCTTCCGAAGACCGGTTGAATCTTCCGCTGCCGGGGAGCGGCGATAAATTTCTGTTACAGGAAGTAGCATTGATCGGGGAGGGCAAATCATGAAAAATCTGAAACTTGGAACAAAATTGATCGGCGGATTTCTGGTGGTTGCGGCGACCCTGCTTCTGGGCGGATTGGTGGGGGTTTCAGGGATCTCCAGTGTATCGGGAAATTTAAAGTCCTTTGTGGAGGTTCGCGTTCCGGAAACTTACATGCTCACGGTCATCGGCGAGCAGCAGCAAAATATCATGGCCATGGAGCAGACACTTCTGACACCGGAGACTTTCGAAAACGCCTCCGAAAAAGAAGTCCTGCTCAAAGGCATCGGTGAATCCAGGGCGCAGGCGGAAGAGGCTTTAAAAAAATATGATGCCCTGCCGAAAAAAGATGAAATCGAAGCCATCTGGAAAAAAGTCAAACCACTCTGGGAGACGCGGCTGAAAGCCGATGCGGAATTGATCGGCCTGATCCGGGATGGAAAACGCTCTGAAGCCCTGCAGGTCATGAGCACGCAGTTGTCCCCTGTTTTTGAAGAAAGCCTTGGTCTGATGAAGAGCCTTTCGGAGGTCAGTATAAAACTCTCCGATGAGGCGTCGGTTAACGCAATGAAACAGGCTTCCGGAGCAAAAATCGCAGCCCTTGCCGGGACGTTCATTGGCATTGCCCTTGCGTTTTTGCTGGCCTTCTATTTCATCCGCACAGTCATTCGTCCGGTGTACAGGGTCATCGCGAATTTGACAGAGACGTCGGAGCAGTTTGCCGAAGCGGCAGGACAGATTTCAAAATCCAGCAACGCTCTGGCTGAAGGAACCGCGAAACAGGCTGCCGCTGTTGAAGAGACCGTCGCTGTAATGGAAGAACTCAAGTCGACGAATGGGAATTATTCGGATGTGATCAGTGAGTTAAAGAACAAATTGGGAATCACGAATACGATCGGTATG
This sequence comes from Smithellaceae bacterium, assembly GCA_963682105.1. Taxonomy (GTDB): domain Bacteria; phylum Desulfobacterota; class Syntrophia; order Syntrophales; family Smithellaceae; genus UBA8904. The sequence goes on along the minus strand of OY821638.1, from coordinate 1,078,099 downwards.
GAAGCGTTCGAAATGATGAAAACGGCCAAAAAAGCGATGAAAGGAATCCAGAAGACCAGCGAAGAAACCGCCGCTATAGTCCAGACGATCGAGAAAATAGCGTTTCAGACCAATCTGCTGGCGCTCAGTGCCTCGGTGGAGGCGGCCCGCGCCGGCGATGTCGGCAGCGGTTTCACTGTTGTTTCAGAAGATATTCGCGGGCTGGGCGCGCGTTCGACGGAAGCGGCAAAGAATTCCATCGCATTGATTGGTAAAACCATCAGTATCGCAGGCAAAGGCAATGACTATATCAGCCTGAGTATTAAGAAGTTTATCGAGTATGGCACAAATTCAATGCAAATTTATACCTATTCGCAAGAAGCCGCTAAAATGGCGGAAAAGCAACTCAAAGGTGTCAACGGAATCCATACCCTGATTGAAGAAATCAACAGGTCGGCTCAGGCAAACGCCGCCGCTGCCGAAGAAGCGTCGTCGATATCGGAAGAGACAACGGCGCAGGCCCTGTCCGTAAAATCGGTTGTGGACGAGCTGGCGGCCGTGGTCGGATACTCGGCATAACGGAAAAAGATTTTACAAAAGAAAGAAATCTGCTTGCTTAAACGGGACGCAGGCATGTAACATCCATGGCCGATATTGTTGAAATATGAAGGCGGGTGGATGAACGGAACTGTCTTTTGCTGGGTCTTGGCGATTATATCGATGTTTGTTTCCTTCGCGTGCGCCGGAGAGACCGAGCGTATGGTCGTCGAAGAGTTTTTAATTGCAGACGGCGTGGAGCCCTCGCAGGCGAGAAGCATTATGCAGGATCCGCGCATAACGGTTCGCCCGGACATTATCATTAAGAATCTTTTTTATTCTTCGCCCAAAGGATCGGTCAAAAGGCCGGATGTTATGGATATCAGCTCCCGCCTGATCGAACAGGCAAGAGCTTTCATGACTGATAACGCAGAGAGGCTTGCCGCCGTCGAAAAGCGATTTGGAACCTCTCCCCGGATTATTACGGCCATTCTGCTCATCGAGTCTCGTCTGGGAACTTACAAAATGCCTTATAATGTGGCTTCCGCGTATGCCAATCTGGCCTTCATGCTGGATCCGGACTATCTGAAAGACATCCAGGCTTTGTATCTCAAAGAATACCCGCAACTGGCCGAAGAAGCCACTCTCAACCGGGCCAAAAGAAAAGCCAGGTGGGCGGCAGGTGAACTGGCCTATCTGGTGCATCTGGCCAACCATCTGAATATTGATCCGCTTAATATATCCGGATCGTTTGCCGGCGCCATGGGGCCGGGTCAGTTTATTCCGTCGTCGTTCTGGATATTCGGAATGGACGCCAACGGAGACGGCACGGCGGATCCATTCAATATGTCGGACGCCACTTTCAGTATGGGGCATTATCTGAAAAAATACGGCTGGCGCGAAGACGCCTCAATGGAAGCAAAACGCAAGGCGATCTGGTTTTACAACCGCAGCGACGTCTACGTCAATACCGTGATGATGGTATACGAGAAATTGAAGGGATAGAAATGCCGGGGGGCTCCCGGCTTTTCCATCCCTTGCGGGTATTGCAGCATCCCGCCTGAGGAGGCCCTGCTTGTCTTAACCTGAATCAATTGTTAATCCGGTCAAAACGTATTATGAGCACCGCCATATTCAAGAGAACAAACGGGACCAATACAAGGAGGTATGGGGAAGGTTGAATCGTATATGTTTGACGATATGGATTGTCGTTGCAATCGGCATCTTCAGCGGCATGGAAGCCCGTTCAGGTGAAACGACCAGCCGATCCGCCGGTGCGGATACACTGATTGCCCGGATTGCTGACGCGATGTGGAAAGATACTTTGAGGGTTAGCCCGGACAGCAGACATGCGGTTTATGGGGCTCAGGCAGGCAAAAAAAAGTTTCTTGTCGTTGACGGGAAAGAGGGAAAACCATATGACTGTCTCTTGCTGGGACAGTATGAGACAATTATTTTTTGGAAAGGTGGTAAGTTTATGCAGTTTTAAACTTTTTTTCTGTTGTTAAAGTCGGGATTGACATCCGAAGCGTTCAACATTTGCGGAGGTTCGAGGAAGCACCGCTTATCAGAGACTCAGATGAATAAAAAAAGCAGAGCCGGTGTGACTCTGCTTTTTTGTCTTAATAAATCGGATCCGGCAAAACCGTGCCGTTGTGTTTATGCCTTCAGCCTTTTCCTTGCGGCAGCCAGTCCCATCAGGCCCAGGCCAAGGAGAAGCAAGGTCAGGGGTTCGGGAACAGAAGTGCCTGGGACGTCCAGATTGAAGACCAGTTCATCCAGATAATAGGACATGCCTTCAGGAATATTTTCACCCCAGATTTTAATTTTATTAATTTGATTATCTGCCGAAAAGGATGCCGATACATTGCCCCACGCGTCTTTGTCGCTATTGGAGATCGTTACAGAGGGGTCGTCATCGGCCATAAACGCCCAGTAGACTGTTGCAGTATCTGAACTTCCGGAAGGTTCCCATTTCAGGCAACTGAAAGAAAGAAGAGCATAATCAAGATAGATGTAAAACGCATCGCTGGATGAATTCGGCTGCAGCACTTTTGATGACGAAATGGAAGGGGATGCAATAACGGCGGGAGAATATCCCTCCCCCGTATCAAAATAAATGCCCTCATTTTCGTACTGATTAAATAAAGGATCTCCGATGGTGGTGAAGTTGCCGTCGAAGTCAATGGTTATTGTCTTGGCCTGCACCCCGGAAACAAGAAGTAAAGTGAACAAAACTGAAAAGACAAATAAAGAAATCCTCCTCATAAATTTTCCCCTCCCCTTAAATTCGTTGAAAAAACAAATTTTTAACACCGGTCGAATGGATCACGTGAACTGAAAAGCATTTTACGATTTTTCGGCGTTCATCGGCAACACCGGAATTCGACGCTTTTTTTACGCACTATCCGCAATGGTTTTGTATTATTGGGATTGAAAATTTCCCTAACACGTTTAAACAAAGAACTTCAAGCTGTTTTTTTCAGTAATATGATAGGGAAAAGGGCAAACACTCCCAATTGATTTAAAGCTTCTTTACAAAAAAACAATCATTTGAAGTCTGTAACAAATGTGATAGTTCAACTTGCCAGGATCAGCGGCTAATGATAAAAGCCGCTGGTTATTTTTTATGAAGAAAGGCTTGTAAAAGTCGAGATGAAGAAGAAACTCTTTGATATTATATCGTTTGCCGTGACAGCATGCACTGAAAAAGGACTTCTGCCCGCCGTTGATGTATCCCGGATTGAAATCGAAGTTCCGGCCAATCCCGAGCATGGCGACTATGCTTCCAATGTGGCCATGATTCTGGCTTCGCAGGCCAAACAAAATCCGCGCAAAATCGCTCAGACCATACAGGAAAACTTGTCCGACCCTGCGGGCATCATCGAAAAGACGCAAATTGCCGGGCCGGGGTTTTTGAATTTCTTTATCAAAGACGAAGTCTGGAAGCAGGTTTTACAAAATATTCTGGATCAACAGGACCGATATGGTGTTCTGGATATCGGGGGAGGCAAAAAAGTTCAGGTGGAATTCGTCAGCGCCAATCCCACGGGGCCTTTGCATATCGGCCATGCGCGCGGCGCAGTGGTCGGTGATGTGCTGGTCAATCTTCTTCAAACAGCCGGTTATTCCGTGTCGAAAGAATATTATATCAACGATGCGGGCAATCAGATGAACAATCTGGGAAAGTCCGTCTGGTACCGGTATCGGGAAGCCCTGGGCGAGACCATCGAATTTCCTGAAAACTGTTATCGCGGCGATTATATCAAGGATATTTCCGCCGGTATTATCAAAACGGACGGGAACAAATATCTCGCAGCCAATGAAGACGAAACGATTTCCTATTTTAACGGTGTCGCCGGCGGCTTGATTCTGGAAGAAATCAAGCAGGACCTGAAAGATTTCGGCGTCGTCTTCGATCAGTATTTCAGTGAAAAAGAATTGTATAAGGAAAACGGCGTGGCCGATCTTCTTGCTTCTTTGCAGAAGCAGGGCTTCATCTACTCCGACGAAGGGACGCTCTGGTTTAAAACGACGTCTTACGGCGATGAAAAAGATCGCGTGGTTATTCGTAAAAACGGCGACCCCACTTATTTCGCCGCCGACATCGCTTATCATCGGAATAAGTTTTCGCGCGGTTTTGACATTCTGATCGATATCTGGGGCGCGGATCATCATGGCTATATGCCCCGTCTCTGGGCGGCCATTCAGGCTCTGGGCCACAAAAAAGAAGATTTAAAGATTATCCTGGTGCAACTGGTGAATCTGCTTCGCGCGGGCGAGCCGGTGGCCATGTCCACGCGCTCCGGCGAATTCGTAACGCTGCGGGAAGTGCTCGACGAAGTGGGCAAGGATGCAGCCCGTTATAATTTCCTGATGCGCCGGTCGGACTCTCATCTGGATTTCGATCTGGATGTGGCTAAAAAACAGTCCAATGAAAATCCCGTTTATTATGTTCAGTATGCCCATGCCCGTATTTCCAGCATTATCCGGATGGCCCAGGAGCGGGGTGTTGCGATGCCAGCCCACCAGAAGATCGATGCAGCGCTGCTTGCCGAACCGGAAGAAAAAACGCTGATTAAAATGATGGCGCGGTATCCGGAAATTCTCGAAGGCGCGGCAAAATCGCTGGAGGTTCACCGTATCACCTTCTATCTGAATGAACTGGCCGGCGTGTTTCACAGCTATTATAATAAAAATAAGGTGATCACCGACAATAACGATCTGACGGCGGCAAGGCTTGTGCTGATTGATGCCATCCGGGTAGTGCTGGCCAATGCGTTGAAAATATTAGGTGTCAGCGCTCCGGAAAAAATGTAGACGACTTTCTTTAATCCATTTGCCTTATGAACGTTGAATAAGACAAATCCTTGAGGGGGAGGATTGAAATGAGCTCGGGGAATATTAAAAAATTTGAGTTAAAACTGGGGCGAACCGGCATGATCATTACGGTTGCCGGCATGGCAGTGCTTTTATGCGGCTCTTTTATTCTGGGGGTTTCAGTCGGCAAAAATATCAATACATATCCGGAAAAGATTTCTTCCACGCCTCAACATATTCTTTCCTTCTTCTGGCGGCCGGCAAAAGTCGCAAGCCGGCAAAGCGGTGCGGAGTCCGGAGACGCAAGCGCAGGCAAAGGCAACATCGATCTGGCGTTTCATAATACGCTGACGGGTTCAAAAACGCTGCCGATTCAGCCGCCCGCTGCTGAAAAAGTCCCGGAAAAGGAAGTGGCGATTGATCAGAACGCAGCAGCGCCGGCCGGACCCGAGCCAAAAACGCAAAAGGAAGAAGATGTCGCCAGGCAGGAGGTCGCACCTTCAGGAAAAGATGTGATTGCAGAGAAAATTATTGCGGCTAACAAATCGCAGAAAAAAGAAGAATCCGTTGCACCTGTTTCAACCGGCGCATCTTATTTTATTCATGTGGCTTCAGTAAAGGATAAGAGCAAGGCGGATCAAGTTAATAAAGCCGTTGCTGATTTAGGGTATAAATCGAAGGTTGTCAAAACGGATGTCAAAGGGAAGGGCATCTGGTATCGCATTATCGCCACAGGGTTTGAAACGAAAGCGCAGGCAAAGGCTGCGGTGGACAAAATTTCAAAAAAAGTCAAAACGACCTGTATCATCCGTCAGGCCGGCATGGACGCAGACAAGACTCGGTAAGTAAAGGTTGAAATCATGTTTGAAAGTTTATCGGAAAAACTGGAAGGTATTTTCAAAAAACTCAAAGGCCGCGGCGTCTTAAACGAGGAGAGCGTCAATGCCGCGCTCAAGGAAGTGCGCATGGCGCTTCTTGAAGCGGATGTCAACTTCAAGGTGGTCAAAGATTTTATTGAGGATGTGCGCCAACTGGCCATTGGCAAGGAAGTGCTGGAAAGCATTACACCCGGCCAGCAGGTTGTTAAGATTGTTCACGACCGGTTGGTCGAACTGATGGGGAAGACCAGCGCCAGCATCAAATTTGGCGCAAAAATTCCGGCGCCCATTATGCTGGTAGGTCTCCAGGGCTGCGGCAAGACGACCACGGCGGCCAAGCTTGCCCGTCTGTTGTCCAAAGAAAAAAGAATTTATCTGGTTTCGGCCGACGTTTACCGGCCGGCCGCCATCGAGCAGTTGGCTGTCCTGGGCAAGCAAATTCATGCCGGTGTGTATGATGCCGGATCCGAGCGTGATCCCGTTAAAATTTGCGTGGATGCTGTGGAACAGGCGCGAAAGGAAGGCTACGAAGTTCTCATCATTGACACGGCCGGACGTCTGCATATCGATGATCTGCTCATGGATGAGCTTCGCAAGATCAAAGAAAAAGTCAATCCCGCTGAAATCCTGTATGTGGCCGATGCCATGACCGGACAGGATGCCGTCAACGTCGGCGCTAAATTTAATGAGCTCATCGGAATAGACGGCGTCATCATGACGAAGATGGACGGCGATGCTCGCGGCGGCGCCGCTCTGTCGCTTAAAGCGGTCGTCGGTAAACCGCTCAAGTTCGTCGGTATCGGTGAAAAAATAGACGCCCTGGAAGTCTTTCATCCCGAAAGAATGGCCAACCGGATTCTGGGAATGGGCGACATCCTGTCTCTGGTGGAAAAAGCACAGGCCACGATCGATGAAAAAACGGCCATGCAGATGCGGGAATCGCTGCGCAAAAAGGATTTTACCCTCGAAGATTTTCGCAGCCATCTTCAGCAACTCAAAAAAATGGGATCCATCGGCGATATTATGGGGATGATTCCGGGAATGAGCAAGATTAAAGCGCTCAAGGATGCTCAGCCGGATGAAAAAGAAATGCTCAGAATTACGGCCATTATCGACTCGATGACAAAAAAGGAGCGTCAGAATTATTTAATCATTGACGGCCGCCGGCGCAAAAGAATTGCCCTCGGCAGCGGGACAACCGTTCAGGATGTCAATCAACTGATAAAAAGTTACGTGGAAATCCGGAAAATCATGAAAAGAGTCAATTCTCAGGGGGGCGTCAAATCTTTTATGAGGAATTTCCCTTTTAAATTCAAATAAAATATGATAAAAACAATTAACATTTTTATTTTTAAGGAGGTTTTGAGGAAAAATAAATGGCAGTTAAAATCCGATTAACGCGTATGGGCGCGAAAAGTAAACCTTTTTACAGGATTGTAGCCGCGGAAAGCGAATATCCCCGTGACGGAAGATTTCTGGAAATATTGGGAAACTACGATCCGAAAAAGAATCCGGCGGAAGTTATTGTAAAAGAAGATCGCGTACGTGATTGGCTGGCCAAAGGCGCCAAACCGACACCGACGGTTTCCAATTTACTGAAAACAAAGGGTATTGAAGCAAGCGCGAAATAAAAAGTTGTTGCGTTATTTGTTCAGCTGTGAGACAAAATTAGAGATCGTATAGATAGTCCCGCGTCATTAATTTTAAGCAAGCAGTGCGAATATTGAAGTGAATTTTTCAGATGCATTAACCAAAATCAGTGGAGGTGCTGACGATGAAGGATTTGATTAAGTACATATCTCAATCTTTAGTGGATAACCCTGATAAAGTGGAAGTCACTGAAGTCATCGGCGAACAGACATCTGTCATTGAACTGCGTGTGGCAAAGGAAGATCTAGGGAAAGTCATCGGCAAACAGGGACGAACTGCCAAAGCAATAAGGACGATATTAAGCGCCACGTCCGCGAAAGTTCATAAAAGGGCAGTTCTGGAAATTATCGAATAAGAATGAATCTTTTTGTTTTTGGGGAGATCGTTAAAACCCGGGGTCTCCGCGGCTGTGTTAAAGCTGTATCCTATTTGGAATCGCAAGCGATTATTGACGGACTGGACTTTGTTTACCTTGAAACAAAGTCCGGTCTTCAAAGCCGTTACGAAATCAAAAAAATCGATCCTTCCGGAAAATTTCTGTTCTTAGAGTTAGGTGGAGTCAGCAGTGTGGAAGCGGCCAGTGATCTGGTCGGTTCCAGATTGTTGCTTCCGCGCGATTTTATGCAAGAATTGCAAAAAGATGAATATTACTGGCATGATATCATCGGATTGGATGTTTACTCAGATGATGGCCGACATCTCGGAAAAATCGAAACCATATTCCCGACAGGAAGCAATGATGTCTATGTCTGCAAAGGCGGGGAAAAAGAAATGCTTATTCCGGCCATTGCGGATGTCATTGTCCAAATCAACCTTGAAGAACATAAAATGATCATCAAATTGCTGGAAGGCCTTTAGCCGTGATTCGGTTTGATGTTTTATCCATCTTCCCGGAGATGCTTCAATCTCCTGTTAATTTCAGCCTTTTAAAAAAAGCTCAAGAGAAAGGCCTGATTGAAATCGGTCTGCATGATATCCGAAACTGGGCTTATGATAAGCACAAAATGACGGATGATGCTCCTTACGGCGGGGGATGCGGCATGGTGATGAAGGTAGAGCCTGTGGAGCGCGCGCTTTCGACTGTGAAAAAGAATGAACTTCATCCGCTGGTTGTGTTGATGACCCCCCAGGGAGAAACCTTCAATCAAGAGATAGCGGCCCAACTTGCCGAACAGGAGCAGGTGATTTTGATTTGCGGCCGGTATGAAGGTTTTGATGAGCGCATCCGTGAACATCTGGCGCAAAGGGAAATATCCATTGGAGATTATATTTTGACCGGCGGGGAGTTGTCCGCGCTGGTCGTCATTGATGCCGTAGCCCGTCTGGTGCCTGGGGTTCTGGGGAATGATGAATCCATTAAGACGGAATCTTTTTCACAGGGGCTCTTGGAGTATCCTCAATTTACTCGCCCTGCCGAATACAAAGGTTGGAGCGTGCCCGATGTGCTGGTTTCCGGAAATCATGCGCAAATTGAGCTCTGGCGAAGGGTGGAGTCCCTGAAAAAAACCTGGCAGCGCAGGCCCGATTTGCTTGACGCGGCCGATCTTTCCGGGCAAGACCGGGAAATTCTGGAAAAAATCAAACTCGGTCAGATATAAAGTCTTGATTTTTAGATAACTTTGATGTAGAAAAACCGACTTTTTTAATCGGGGTGAACGGCCGGTGACGGATAAGCCCCGGCAAGACATTATGCTTTATATCGCTCTTTTACATTATCCGGTAACCAATAAAGAAGGTAAAGTGGTTGCCACATCCGTTGCCAATATGGATGTTCACGATATCGCCCGGACGGCAAAAACGTACGGAGTGGAGCGGTATTACATTATTAATCCGGTTGAGGCGCAGCAGGAACTCGTATCCCGGATTGTGAGCCACTGGCAGAACGGCTACGGTGCGGATTACAATCCGTCGCGCAAAGAAGCTTTCGGCGTACTGGCTGTTAAATCCAGCCTGGAAGAGGTGATTGCAGAGATTTTGGCGGAAAACGGTCAAAAGCCGAAACTGATTGTTACGGGCGCCCGGTATCAAAGCGATTTGCTGACGTGCGCGTCTCTGAAAGAGAAGCTCAAAAGGAATTCATTGCCTTATCTTATGATTTTTGGTACAGGGTGCGGCATTGTTCAGGAAATTGTCCATCAAGCGGATTACCGGCTTGAGCCGATAAAAGGGAAGGACGGCTATAATCATCTTTCAGTGCGGTCGGCCGTTGCCATCATTTTGGACAGGGTTGTAGATATATCATAAAAATAACATTGCGATAGTTGCAGGAGGAAAATATAAAATGAACATCATGGACATGATCGAAAAAGAACAAATGAGAGGGGATATTCCCGGCTTTAAAACGGGTGATACCGTTAAAGTATATGTCCGCATCATTGAAGGTCAGAAACAGAGAATTCAGGCTTTTGAAGGTGTCGTCATCCGCAAGCGTCAGGGGAACAGTCGGGCCAATTTCACCGTTCGCAAAGTTTCGTATGGTGTCGGTGTCGAAAGAACCTTCCCTCTGCATTCACCGGTTATCGACCGCATTGAAGTTGTGACAAAAGGCAAAGTTCGCCGCTCACGCCTCTATTATTTGAGAGGTCTCAGAGGCAAGAAAGCCAGAATTAAAGAAGCGGGCATCATCTAAAACGACCCGTTTGAGGGGGAATGGACACATACGAAAAGCTGGCGTACAGCGAAGGCCACCGATGTGTTGCCGGCGTTGATGAAGCAGGCCGGGGGCCTCTGGCCGGGCCTGTAGTCGCCGCCGCCGTTATCTTCCCTCCCGGTTATTCCAATTCCGCCATCAACGATTCGAAAAAACTGACGGCCGCTAAACGAGATGAACTTTATAAAGTCATTTTTGAAGAAGCGGTTGCGGTGGGATTGGGCGTTGCGGAAGCCGACGTCATTGACCGGATCAACATTCTTAAAGCAACCCTTCAATCTATGCGGGAGGCGGTCCTGGAACTGACCGAGCCTCCCGATTTCATTTTAATAGACGGACTTCATCAGATTCCAGTTAATATTGCTCAAAAGGCTCTTGTTAAAGGCGATCAGCTCAGCCTTTCCATTGCCGCTGCATCGATCATCGCCAAGGTATCGCGCGACAGGATTATGGAAATGTATCATCGTCAGTTTCCGCAGTATAATTTTTTGCAAAATAAAGGTTATGGAACCGCTGAACATCGGAAAATTCTCGGTGAGATCGGGATGTGTAAAATTCATCGCCGGTCGTTTCATTTAAAACATCCGGATGAACGTCAAACCGAACTGGACTGGTCATCATGACCGAAATCAAAGACACGCGTAAAATTACAACCGGCAAAGAAGGCGAGAGGATAGCCGCTGATTTTTTGAAAAAAAACGGTTATCGTATTGTGGAAAATAACTACCGCTGTTCGATCGGGGAAATAGATATTGTGGCTCGTGATAAAGATGATCTGGTGTTTGTGGAAGTCAAAGCCAGAAAATCCAGCGCGCTGGGATATCCGGAACAGGCTGTTGGACGTCAGAAACAACGAAAAATGTCACAGCTTGCCCTGTGGTACATACAGGAAAAAAAACTGCATGGCATAAACGCCCGTTTTGACGTTGTGGCCGTTCTCATGCAGTCTTCAGGGAATGACGTTAAACTGATTAAACACGCCTTTGAATTTATTTCTCAGTGAACCGTTTCCAGATGGCTTAAAGCCGGTTTCCCGATGGGAAAAACATTAAAGCCGATCTCAAAACATTTCTGATGATCAATGATATTTCGCCCGTCGAAAATAAACGCGGGTTTGATCATGGATTTGTATATTTTTTTATAATCCAGCTTTCGGTATAAATCCCAGTCGGTCATAATGGCCAGGGCATGGCAGCCGACGGCCGCCTGATAAGGATTTTCGACAAAATGCATTTTGCCTTCCTGGTCGGCCAGGTCAAGGGCCGCATTTTCCAGAGCCCTGGGATCGGAAATGACGACTTCGGCGTGTTCCTCAAGAAGTTTGCGCGTGACGTTGATGGCCGGGCTTTCACGCGTGTCGCCGGTATCGGCTTTAAACGCAAAGCCAAGGATGCAGATTTTTTTGCCGGCCAGGGTGTTGAACATGGCTTTTAAAATCGTATCAATAAATCGTTCCTGCTGATACTCGTTAATTTTCACAACGTTTTCCCAGTATGCAGCCACCTCCGGCAGTCCGTAATAATGGCAGAGGTAAACCAGATTCAGAATATCTTTTTTGAAACAGGAGCCGCCGAATCCGATGCCGGCTTTCAGAAATTTTGAACCGATGCGGCTGTCCATCCCTACGGCCCTCGCAACTTCAGAGATATCCGCATCCGCTTTTTCGCAAAGCGCGGAGATGGAGTTGATGGATGAGACGCGCTGCGCCAGGAAGGCGTTGGCCACCAGTTTGGACAATTCGGAACTCCAGATGTTGGAGGTGATGATTTTGTCCGGAGCGATCCAGCGCGCATAGATATTGACCAGTTCCGCGCGGGCTTTGAGTCCGCTTTTGGTTTCTCGTGAGCCGATTAAAACGCGGTCGGGATTTTCCAGATCGCTTATGGCCGTTCCTTCCGCCATGAATTCGGGGTTGGACAAGACTTCAAAAGTGATGTCCCCTTTTCCCGAGGACAGAATTCGTTCCATAGCCAATGCCGTTTTAACAGGAAGTGTACTTTTTTCGATGACGATTTTGGAGGATTGCGAATGATCCAGAATCTGCCTGGCGGTTTTTTCCCAGAACTGCAAATCGGCGGCCATGCCGGCGCCTGTGCCAAATGTCTTTGTCGGCGTATTTACGCTGACAAAAATGATATCGTTTTCCTTGATCTGCTGATCGATGTCCGTGGAAAAAAATAAATTCTTTCCCCGTGTATTCTGAACGATTTCTTCGAGTCCCGGTTCGTAAACGGGAAGTTTGTCCGAATTCCAGGCATCAATGCGCCGAGAATTGATGTCGACAACGGTCACTTTGTAATCCGGACATTTACAGGCGATCATCGCCATGGACGGCGCACCCACATATCCGGCGCCGATGCAAAGAATTTTCTTTTTAAACTTCATTTCCCGAATGTTGCCTCCACGATTCATGATGTTTGCAGTATCTTGCGAAAATATTCAATAGTAGAGATAAGTCCATCATCCAGGGCTATACGCGGTTGCCAGTCCAATTTCCGGCCGGCCAGAGTGATGTCCGGTTTTCTCTGCGTCGGGTCATCCGCCGGGAGAGGCTTAAAATCAAGGCGTGATTTGCTTTGGGTCATTTTGATGACCAGTTGGGCCAGTTCCATAATGGTGAACTCCCCCGGATTACCCAGATTAACGGGGCCGTAAAAATCATCGGCTGTATTCATCAGGCGGATCATGCCTTCGATCAAGTCGCTGCAAAAGCAGAAAGAACGGGTTTGCGAGCCGTCGCCATAGATCGTGATATTCTGTCCCTGCAGCGCCTGAATGATAAAATTGCTGACAACGCGACCGTCATTTACGGCCATGCGCGGACCGTAGGTGTTGAAGATGCGCACAATTTTGGTTCTGACCGCATTTTGCCGCCTGTAATCCATCATCAGGCATTCGGCGGCCCGCTTGCCTTCGTCATAACAACTGCGGATGCCAATGGGATTGACGCGTCCCCAGTAGGCTTCTGTCTGAGGGTGTACTTCGGGATCGCCGTAGACTTCCGAGGTGGAGGCCTGAAGAATCTTTGCTTTTGTTCTTTTCGCGATGCCCAGGACATTGATGGCGCCCATGATGTTGGTTTTAATCGTCTTGATGGGATTGTACTGGTAATGAACCGGGGATGCGGGGCAGGCCAGATTATAAATTTCATCGACTTCCAGATAAATAGGGTTGATGATGTCGTGTCGAATCAGCTCAAAATGCGGATGACCCAGAAGATGAGCAATGTTGTTTTTACTGCCCGTAAAAAAATTGTCCAGACAAAGAATGTCGTGGCCTTCGTTTAACAGCCGTTCACTCAGATGCGATCCTAAAAAACCTGCGCCGCCTGTGATTAATATTCTCTTCATGTTTTTGATCGGTCATTTCCGTGTGGCATTTTATTTTTACCTTTGCTATTAAAGACAAAGAAGCGGATGATGTCAACAACAAATGTTTTCGGCGGTATTTTCATGAGCGATCAAACGGAGAAAAAACAGGGCGTCCTTTATATCGTAGCTACGCCCATTGGCAATCTGGAAGACATGACGCTTCGGGCGCTTCGCATCTTGAAGGAAGTTGATTTGATCGCTGCGGAAGATACTCGGCACACCCGGGTGTTGCTTAAGGCTTATGACGTCACAACGCCGCTGATCAGTCTTCATGAACACAATGAAAAAGAGCGAAGCGGGCAGCTTGTATCGAAGCTTTCATCAGGAATGAACATCGCGTATGTCTCCGATGCCGGTACGCCCTGTATTTCCGATCCGGGCTACCGTCTGGTTAATGATGCCCATGAGAAAAATATCCGTGTGATTCCGGTTCCGGGTCCGTCGGCGCTGATTGCGGCCCTGTCCGCCTGCGGTCTGTCTTCCGATCAGTTTTTTTTCTGCGGTTTTCTGCCGCCCAAAGAAGGCGCAAGACGGCGCTTTCTGGAATCGATCAAAAAAGTCGGGTGCACCATCGCATTTTATGAATCGCCTGCTAGAATTGCCGGAGCCCTTCATGATGTTTATGAAGTCATGGGAGACCGGCAAATTATTGTGGCCCGTGAGCTTACAAAGATTTATGAGGAAATCAAACGGGGAAAAGTTTCAAAATTTTCCAACAAAACATTCGACATTAAATCAAAAGGCGAATTTACGGTCATAATCGAGGGGGCTGTTGCAGAGCATTTATTGATTTCAGATGAGGATCTTGAGGACAAATTGAGACGGATTTGGGAGAACCCTTCCATATCCCTGCGCGACGCGGTTTACGCCATTGTATCCGAAACCGGATTGCCGAAGAAAAAAGTCTATGATATTGCGGTTAAAATACGTGATGTTCGCGGGTGGAATGAAGATTAAGATGATTCATATAGTGCTTGAAGAGTTCCCGCCACTATGGTAATTCCATGTGAAATCAGAATAAATTGAATGATTTATTTGCATGGTTTGGCGTTAAGGATGAAGAAAAATGACTGAAAAATCGGCACAGGATCAGAAAATATATGATCTGACGGATGTTTATGACGAGCGAAGCGGGCATGGCCGCAGGTCGACGGACAAGGGGCCCCAGCAGATCATTGTGATTGACGGGAGAGGGTATGAACGCGTCAATCCCGGAGGTCAGAGCATTCATGATCTGACGGAAGTCGTTGATGAACAGTCCATGGCCACCATACAGATCAATGATATCGTCATGAAGCAGGCAACACAGATCATTGAAAAAGTTGCCAGACAAGTCGTTCCTGAAATCGCGGAAAGAATCATTAAAGAAGAAATCGAAAAAATTAAGAAGATTTATAAAGAACCTTCATAATGTCATGATGAATGTAAAAAAATACCTGACCATCGTAGTGCTTTTTTTGACGGGTTTTCTTTGCAGTTTTGCGCATGCCCAGCAAACATCGATGGATGCAAATCTCCTGGTTGAAGGGAGAGCGACGATTCTTAAAAATGATGTTGCCCGGGCGCGTGAATCCGCCGTGAAAAACGCGCAGGAAAAAGCGGTTCTGCAGATAGCGGAAAAGATATTATCAGACAAGTTTTCCGATGAAAAATTCCAGGCTGTAAAAAGTATTCTGATCGGAAAAGCGGGGCAGTATGTGAAAAATTATCGGATCGCCTCGGAGCGGAGTTCTCAGGATGAGTATATCGTCTCCGTGGATATCGTGGTGGCCCAGGCGGCCGTGCGGGAATATCTGATGCAGATGGGCATTCTTGCGGGTTCAGAAAAACCGAGAAGTCAATCAGTGTCTGTAAATTTGCAGGGTATTAAAAAATATTCAGATTTTATCCGGTTGAAGTCTTTTTTGCAAAGTCAAAACAAACTTGTGAAAAGTTTCTATCCCTGTACACTGGAATCGGGCAAGGCGGCATGTAAACTTGTGATGATCGGCGATATAAAAAATTTGATTGCCGAGTTCGAGAAAGAAGAAAAATACGAGGTTAAGGCGAATGTTCAAAACCCCGATGCTCTTGTCATCAATCTTCGTATGAGAGAGGAAATAAAATGATATACCGTTGTCGTATCCTGATGGCTTTACTGATCCTGTCTTTAAGTCTTGGGGCCTGTTCGGCATCAAATTCCGAACTCATGAAAAGCGAATCCAATCAGAAACCGGTAAATGTTATTGTTCTCATGCCGGTGGAAAACAAAACAAAGGATGAAAGGCTGCAGAGACTGCTCAGCGCCAGATTAATGGAAGAACTCCGGTTTAAAGGGTACACCCAAACAGCAGTTGCTGCGGATGCCGCTCTGCATTGCACATTGCAGGAAAGTAAATCATCGAAAGCCTTATTTTATGCGCCGGCGACTGTCTCCGTTCGCTGTGAACTGCGCAGTACGAAGACGGGGGAGACAATCTGGAATGCTCAACATCGCTCCACCAGCAGAAGTTTTGATGTCATGAATTCCACCTTGAAATCCAATGGGGCACTGGAATCAGCCCTGGAGGAAGTTGTCGGCAAAGTCATGGAGACTTTGCCTTACGGACCTATGTTAAGAGGGTAAATTCATATCAGTGCAAAACGGTTTTACACTGACCCGGTAAATTAAAAGGAGAGGGCCATGCGAAGAACATTGTCGATGATTTGTGCCGTTGCCTTTTTATTGGTTTGTTTGTCGGCGGCGGAGGCGAAACCGCCCCTGTCTGTTAAAATGGCAAAAGGCGAAGCGCAGATCACTTTTGTGAGAGGCACGGTTGAAGCTGTTTGTCCGGGGCAAAAAGAGGTTCGTTCTCTGAAAACAAATGATCGGATTCAGGCCGGCTGCGAAGTGACAACAGGCGCCGACAGTCGGTTGGAACTGCTCTTGCCGGATAAGAGTACGGTGCGTTTTGCCGAAAGAACGACGATTAAACTGATTACAGCCGATATTTCCGAAGACGGCAGGCGTTCGGTCGGCATTTCTGTAGGCGTGGGAAAAATATGGATGAATGTTCGCAAGTCTCTTCAGGGAGGTGGTGACAAGTTTGATGTCTCCTGTCAGAATGCCGTAGCCGGTGTTCGCGGAACCGTCTACTGTATGGATGTTGAAAACGATCAGTCTGCTGTTGTGAAGGTTTACGAAGGAGAGGTCAACGTGGCCTCGCCTGTAAAAACTAAATCAATGCCGGGGTATACAACAGGTCCTCCCAAGCCGGTGGCGGGGCCGACGAAAGTTCCCGGTCCCAAACCCGTTTCCATGGAAGAATGGGTTTACATTGTGAAGTCCATGCAGCAGGTTCGAATCAGTTCCGATGGGAAAGCACAGGCACCCAAAACCTTTTCGGAATCAGAAGATATGGACGCCTGGGTGAAGTGGAATAAGAAAAGAGACAGAGATAACAAATAGTAAAACAATATATTGCCAGTATGAATATTCCCAATTTTTTATCATTAATGCGGATCATCCTTGTTCCTGTTTTCGTGATTTTTCTGATACAGAAACAGTACGATAAAGCGTTAATTACATTTACCGCCGCCGGTTTAACCGATGCGCTCGACGGAGCGCTGGCGCGCCTTCTTAAATGCCAGACAAAACTGGGTGCATTCTTGGACCCTCTTGCCGATAAGTTGCTGCTGGTAACCAGTTTTGTATCACTGGCCCTTTTTGAACTGATTCCCGGCTGGCTGGCCGTTATCGTAATCAGCCGTGATTTCATTATCTTACTGGGAATTGCCATTATGACGATGATGTCGATTCCTTATGAGATAAAGCCGGCCATCGTCGGTAAGATGACAACTGTCCTTCAGGTTGCCACAATCTTCTTTACACTCCTGTATAAATCATTTACGCATGATTTCAATTATTTGTGGATTGTCGGGCTTTGCTGGGCTACGGCTTTATTCACGATTATATCAGGATTGACGTATATTTTTCGAGGGGTCAGGATTGTCAATCAATCAGATCCGAATGGAGTGAAAAAGTAAGATATTTGCTTGACACATAAGCGTTTTACTGCTAGTTGAGCTAGCTCTAAAGTTGAATAGGCAAGTAGCTCAGGGGGAGAGCGCCATCCTGACGCGGTGGATGTCCAGGGTTCAAATCCCTGCTTGCCTACCATTAAAAAGTTGCGGATGTACCGCATATGCCAATAAAAAGGGCATCAGCAAAAAATGGTGATGCCCTTTTAAAATGAAGTAAGGTTGCAGGCAATCTGCTTACTGAAGTGATCATATGGATATTAAAATTATTTTCCCGGATAAAAGTGAGCGGACATTTCCCGCAGGCGTAACAGCCGGCGAGGCTATTGGCGCATGGAAGAAAGATGCTCTAGCCTCTTCTGTCGCAGCAAAGGTCAACGGGATGTCCGTGGATTTAAGTTTTTCCATGAAGGAAGACGCAACTCTTGAAACGATTGCTATTTCATCCAAAGAAGGCCTTTCGATTTTACGTCACAGCATTTCTCATGTCATGGCGCAGGCTGTTCAGGATGTTTTCAAGGGTGCCAAAGTAGCCATCGGACCATCTATTGAAGACGGTTTTTACTACGATTTTGAGTATTCAGAAACTTTTACGCTGGACGATTTCGAAAAGATCGAAAAACGGATGAAAGAAATTGTCGCCGCCGATTATCCGTTTGTTAGGGAAGAAATTCCGCGCCCCAAAGCGGTTGAATTATTTGCCGGTCGCGGCGAAAGCTATAAAGTCGAGCTGATCAATGATCTGCCGGAAGATGTCACAGTCGTCAGTCTTTACAAAGACGGCGATTACATCGAATTGTGCCGTGGTCCCCATATACCGTCTACAGGTAAAATCAAGGCGTTTAAACTGTTGAGTGTGGCGGGAGCTTACTGGCGCGGCGATGAAAGAAACAAAATGCTGCAGCGCATTTACGGCACCGGTTTTGCCGATGAGCAGGCACTGGCCGACTATCTCACGCTGCTTGAAGAATCCAAAAAACGCGATCACCGCCGTCTGGGCAAAGAGCTTGACTTGTTCCAGGTCAATGAAGAGGCCGGAGCCGGGCTCGTTATCTTCCACCCCAAGGGAATGTTGCTTCGCTATCTCATTGAAGAATGGGAAAGAAAAGAGCATTTAAAGCGCGGTTACGATATGGTGATGGGACCGCAGATTCTGAAAGTGGATCTGTGGAAGAAGTCCGGCCATTTCGACCATTATCGTGAGAATATGTATTTTACGGAAGTGGACGAGCAGACTTACGGCATCAAGCCGATGAACTGCCTGGCGCACATGCTCATCTATAAATCAAAAATCCGCAGTTACCGCGATTTGCCGCTGCGCTATTTTGAACTGGGCACCGTTCATCGTCATGAGAAAACAGGCGTTCTGCACGGTCTTTTGCGTGTGCGTCAGTTCACGCAGGATGACGCTCATATTCTTTGCCGGCCGGATCAACTCAATTCTGAAATCCGTGCCATCGCTGATTTCGTCAATTATGCCATGGGGATTTTCGGCTTTGAATATGAAGTGGAATTAAGCACCCGGCCGGAGAATTCCATCGGTTCCGACGCCGACTGGGAGCTGGCGACCCAGGCGCTTGAAAACGCCCTGAAAGACAACAACATCAATTACGAAGTCAATGAAGGCGACGGCGCTTTTTACGGTCCCAAAATTGATTTTAAACTCAAAGATGCGCTGAAAAGAAAATGGCAGTGCGCTACGATTCAATGCGATTTTACATTGCCGGAGCGTTTTGATTTAAGTTATATTGGGGCGGATGGTGAAAAGCATCGCCCCGTCATGTTGCACCGGGTCATTCTTGGCGCGGTGGAACGCTTTATGGGAGTTCTCATCGAGCATTACGCCGGCGCTTTTCCGGTCTGGCTTTCGCCGACGCAGTGTATTTTATTGACGGTGACGGATAAACATATTCCCTATGCCGAGAAGGTTCAAGAGCAACTCCTGGCGGCCGGAATTCGTAGTGAGACTTATTTTGACAATGAAAAACTGGGCTATAAAATCCGCCAGGCGCAGCTTCAGAAAATTCCTTATATGCTGGTGATCGGTGATAAGGAAATGGACGCAGGCACAGTGGCGCCGCGGGCCCGCGACGGCCAGAATCTCGGCGCGTTGCCGGTGGATCAATTTATTGCTTTAGTTCAGGATATGTGTGAAAAAAAGAAGTAACCTGTTTTTTAACTACTGGGGCGATCTTGGGAGGTGACGTATAGTTAAGGATTTAAGAATCAACAGGGAAATAAAGTCTGCTACTGTTCGGGTGATCACCGAAGAAGGTCAGCAGTTAGGCGTTATTTCGTTGGATGAAGCCGTGGCCCACGCAGAGCGGGTTGGTTTGGATTTGGTGGAAGTTTCGGCCAATACCGATCCCCCTGTCTGCAAAATCATGGATTATGGCAAATATCGGTACAAGCAAAGCAAGAAACTGCATGATGCGAAAAAAAGCCAGACGGTGATTCACGTCAAAGAGATCCGTCTGAGACCTAAAACAGAAGCTCATGACTTGCAGGTGAAGATTAAACATATAAAGAATTTTTTGGAAAAACATGACAAAGTGAAAGTGTCGATGATGTTCCGGGGTCGTGAAATTGCCTTCACGGAGATTGGACGCAGGATTATGGACCAGATCAAAACAGAGCTGGCCAACGATTGCATCATGGATCAGGAGCCGCGTCTGGAAGGCAGGAACATGGTCATGATTGTTTCGCCGAAGAAATAAAAAAGAGAATACACAAGAGGTGATGAGTATGCCGAAGATGAAAACACACAGAGGGGCCGCCAAACGCTTTAAAGTCACTGCCACTGGCAAAGTGAAAAGAAGCAAGGCCTTTGCCAGCCACATTCTTACAAAGAAGACGACAAAGAGAAAAAGAAACTTGAGAAAGTCCACTGTGGTGCATTCCGCTAATGAAAGCGCAATAAAAAGGCTTATCCCCTATCTGTAGTTTTATAGAGAACCACTGAAGTTGCATGAATTGAGGAGAGTAAAAGAAAATGGCAAGAATTAAAAGAGGCGTTACCGCCCGCAAGAAAAGAAGAAAAATATTAAAGATGGCCAAGGGATTCTTCGGCGCGCGCAGCCGTTTGCTTCGAACCGCAACGGAAGCCGTCAATAAGGCTCTGACCTATGCATATCGTGACCGCAGAGGCCGCAAGAGAGAATTCCGCCGACTTTGGATTGCGCGCATCAACGCAGCCGCCCGTCTGAACAATATCACTTACAGCCGTCTGATCGACGGGATGAAGAAAGCGGATATCGCTTTAGATCGCAAGATTTTAGCCGAGCTTGCCGTGAATGATCCGCAGGGTTTCGCGCAGGTTGTGGCACTGGCCAAAGGCGAGCAGGCGGCATGATTGGAGAGCTCCAGCAGCTTGAAAAAGACGCCCTGGCCGAGCTTTCAAAAGCTCAATCAGAGGACGCGATTCTGGCTGTCAGAACAAAGTATCTGGGCCGCAAGGGGCTTCTCACCGGAATGTTGAGAAATATATCCCAGGTTCCGGTTGAAGAGAAACCTTTGTTTGGTAAACGCTGCAATGAAGTGAAGATTCTTCTGGAAGGAAAAATAGAAGAAGCGCTACTTGGGCAGACGAAAGGCCAAAAAGAAAAGGCACTGGCCAAAGAAAAAATCGATGTAACGTTGCCCGGACGTTCCATTAAATGCGGCCGGATGCATCCCGTTGATCAAATCCGACGGGAGATTTGTGATATTTTCGCTTCGTTCGGTTTCTCCGTTGTTGAGGGGCCCGAAGTGGAACTGGATTATTACAATTTTGAAGCGCTCAACATTCCCAAAGATCATCCTGCGCGTGACATGCAGGATACTTTCTATATTGAGGATAACGTTGTTTTGCGCACGCACACATCACCGGTTCAGGTACGGGTGATGGAAAAGATTAAACCCCCTGTGCGCATCCTTTCTCCTGGCCGCGTTTATCGTCCGGATTCCGACGTCTCACACACCCCGATGTTCCATCAAATCGAAGGATTACTTGTAGACAAAAATGTCAGTTTTGCCGATTTAAAGGGTATCCTGACGGCTTTTTTAAAGAAAGTATTTGGCGCCGATACGACCTTGCGTTTCCGTCCCAGTTTTTTCCCGTTTACAGAACCTTCAGCCGAAGTTGATATCCGTTGCGTCATGTGTAAGGGCAAGGGGTGCCGGGTCTGCGGACAGAGCGGCTGGCTGGAAATTCTGGGTTCCGGCATGGTCGATCCGGCCGTTTTCCGGAATGTCGGTTATGATGCTGAAGAATATACCGGCTTTGCGTTTGGCCTTGGCCTGGAGCGCATTGCCATGCTGAAATACGGCATATCCGACATCCGCCTTTTATTTGAAAACGATATCCGTTTCCTTAAACAATTCTAGGAGCGTTTTATACCATGCTCGTCAGTCTTAAATGGCTTAAAGATTATGTTGATTTAGAATTGACCGCTGTTCAGCTTGCGGACAAGCTGACGATGGCCGGCCTGGAAGTAGACGAAATAAAAACAATTGCTCCGGCGTTCAGCGGCGTTGTGGTTGCAAAAATCTTATCTGTCCGGCCCCATCCGAATGCCGATAAACTCTCTTTATGTGATGTTACGGACGGCGCTGCAACTTATCCGATTGTGTGTGGCGCCAAAAACATTAAGGCCGGTGACATCGTTCCTCTGGCGAAAGTCGGAGCCATCATTCCGGGCGGATATGCCATCAAATCAACGAAACTTCGCGGCCAGCAGTCCGACGGTATGCTTTGTTCGGAAACTGAACTGGAAATAGGCGACGATGCTTCCGGCATTATGCAATTGCCGCAGGATTTTACACCGGGTATGCCTCTGGAAGAAGCGTTGAATCTAGGCGATACCGTTCTGGATGTAAGCATTACACCCAATCGGGCCGATTGCCTGAGCATGATCGGTATGGCGCGCGAAGTGGCGGCCCTTACTGGCAAAACGTTAAGAACACCGGACATTCAGGTTAAAGAATCCGGCGATGATTTTTCCGCATTGTCTTCCGTTACAATACTCGATCCGGATCTTTGTCCGCGTTACTCGGCAAGAATGATTAAAGATGTGAAGATCGTGCCGTCCCCCGTCTGGATGAAAACAAGGCTGGAAGCGGCGGGGCTTCGCGCCATCAACAATGTCGTCGATGTGACGAATTTTGTTATGTTGGAAATGGGGCAACCGCTGCATGCCTTTGATTTCCGCTTCCTGGAAGAAGGGCGTATTGTCGTACGAAAATCCAAAGCAGGAGAAGAATTTGTCTCCCTTGACGGAAAAAGCCGCATCCTTCCCGATAATACCTTGTTGATCTGCGACGGCAAAAAACCTGTGGCCATCGGCGGGATCATGGGCGGTCTTAATTCAGAGGTTAAAGACGATACCGGGATTGTTTTCCTGGAGAGCGCTTACTTCAATCCTTCGTCTATCCGGCGATCATCAAGGCGTCTGGCGATGCCGACTGACGCTGCTTTCCGTTTTGAAAGAGGAATCGATCCGGAAGGCGTTATCCGGGCGCTTAACCGGGCTGCTCAATTGATAGCCGAAACGTCCGGCGGTTCCATCTGTAAGAATTACATCGATCAATATCCGAACAAAATTCCGGCCGTGGAGAATATTCCCCTTCGCCCATCCAGAATCCGACAGGTGGTCGGTACAACCATCGAAGCAAGGGATGTCGAACCGATTCTGAAAAGCATAGGTATGACTTTGAAGAAAGACGGTGAAGATAAATATCTGGTGACGCCACCGACCTTCCGGGTTGATATTACAAGAGAGATAGATTTAATTGAAGAAGTGGTCCGGTTGTATGGCTATGATCGTGTGCCGGTCAGTCTTCCTGCGGTTTCCGTGACGGAAATGGATGTGATTCCAAGGCTTGCACTGGAAGAAAGGCTTTGCCGGTTGTTTATCGGCAGTGGTTTTTCAGAAATTATCAATTACAGTTTTACAACACCGGCACTTGCCGATTGTCTGGGGTTGCCTCAGCAAGATGAGCGGCGCAGCTTTGTCGTCATTAAAAATCCGTTGACAGAAGATCAATCCGTTATGCGTACGACACTGGCATACGGTCTGTTGGAAACGTTAAAGAAAAATATCAACAATGCATCTTTGAATTTGAAAATATTTGAAATCGGAAGAGCATTCATTAAACGCATCTCTGACAGCGAACTACCTGAGGAAAAGAATATTCTGGCGGGGCTGATATCCGGAAAAATCTCGGATGACCTGTGGGGAGCGAAAGTTAACGTCGATTTCTATGATCTCAAGGGGGCTTTGGAAAATGTCTTTCATGATCTGAAATTGATGGAATGCAAATATGTTGCTGAAACAACGGAAGCTTTTTTGCACCCCGGTCAAGCCTGCGGAATTTATATTAATGATCAGAGAATAGGATATTTGGGGCAGATCCATCCGGACGTCATGAATCGGATGGACACGAAGAGTGTAGCCTATATATTTGAAATTAATATTGATATTCTCGATACCCTATCGACGGCAGGCGTCCGTTACAAAGATATTTCCCGGTTCCCGGCAGTGACCAGAGATGTTGCCTTTGTGGTGAATGCGGACATGGAAGCCGATAAAATGCTTGAAATTGTTGACGGCCAACATGAAGATTTACTTGAAAATGTAGGAATTTTTGATATATATTCAGGCAAAGGTCTCGATGAAGGAACCAAAAGTCTGGGGCTTCGTTTTTCTTATCGAGCTTCGGACAGAACGTTGACGGATGCGGAAATCAACTCCCTTCACGATAAAATTGTGCAGAACACTGTCCAACTGACGGGTGCAAAAATAAGAGCCTAACAGTTTTAATGGCGTTAAAACGGAGGAAAAGAAATGACGAAGATTGATATTATTCAGAATGTTTACGAGAAACTCGGTTTTTCCAAAAAAGAATCGGCGGATATAGTTGAATCCGTATTTGACATCATCAAAGACAGCCTGGCTCAGGGGGAAAGAGTGAAAATTTCCGGTTTCGGAAATTTTATGGTCAAAGATAAAAGAGCCAGACGCGGCCGAAATCCTCAAACCGGGCAGGAAATATCCATTACCGCGCGCCGGGTTCTGACCTTCAAGTCATCTCAGGTATTGCGTAAAGCCTTAAACGGCTGATTTTTTCAATACAACTGCTTAGATATTCCTGAAACTGAAGAAGTACAAACCGGTCCGGTTCGTACTTCTTGTGGTTTAAGGATTGCAGGTGTTTTTTCTCCTTAAGGATTCAGGAATTGTAATGGATGGCATAATTCCCGAAAAGGCTTATTTCCGTATTGGAGAAGTCAGTAAGATCCTGAATGTTGAACCGTACGTCATTCGCTACTGGGAGACGGAGTTTAAAACGGTTAAACCGGTGCGGACGAAAACGGCGCAGCGCCTGTATAGAAAAAAGGATGTACAGGAACTTTTAACGATCCGCGATCTGTTGTATCGGCAGAAATTTACCATTGACGGCGCCCGAAAACAGCTTCTCAAAATCAAGGATGAGGAAGAAGGTCAGATCGCTTCAGGAAATCACGAGAAGTTGATGTTGATTAAAAAGGAATTGCAGCAAATACGGAATCTCATAAGTTAAAAAGCCGGCAATGTAATGATTGCCGGCTTTTTTATGCTCTGGCGCCAACTTAAAGTTATTTCTTCTTGCTGGCTCTTTTGGACGCTTTGAGTGGATTGATCTTTTGAGCTTCTTTAATTTCGATTTTAATGTGAGATGCGGTCGGGCAATTGCCGGTCATCCATTTGCTTTTCGGATCCGGATAAACTTTACAGTATTTACCGGATTCATATTCAAAAATCTTATTGCAATCGCCGCATTTTTCAATGATCGGAGAACAACTCCCACCGAAGAATCCGCAGCCTTTTTTACTCATAAAAGCGCATTCCACACCTTTTTTTACAGTTTCACAAAGCATTTTTAATGACCCCCTAATATAATAAACTACTTATTGGCAAGACGGCGCGGATTAGATAAAAAAACCGGAAGCTTCCGTCACTCGTCATGAAATTCAAACCGGCGTGTCCTTAACAGCAAAAAAAAGACCTGTCAAGAGAAAATAAAAAGGCAGGGGCTTCGGTTGTCGCAAACTTTTTTTTAATGAAAAGTTTTATTATATCGTTTGCAGCGTTGTTCAACGTTGAAACATTTTGCCCGATTAAATTGACTTCACCTGCTATTTATGTTACTCCCTTCGTCACGAAAAAATCGGAAGATATTGAAGATACAAAGTGTTTGGGGCCGCTGTGACAATGACAAAAGGGTCTTTAATTGGAATTTTTTTGAGGTCTTTTTGTATCCATGTAACATTAAACTTTCGCCGAATGCAAAATCTTGGTTTTGCCTTTGCGATGCTTCCGCTGCTCCGGGAGAAAAAGATGTCTGCCCGGGAGGAAGAAGAGATGCTGACCAGGCACCTGCAAATGTTTAACACGCACCCCTATTTATCCACTCCGATTATCGGTTCCGTCGTTCGCATGGAAGAGGACAGGCGACCGGAGGAAGATGCGTCCCCCATCGCAGCGGTCAAGCAAAGCCTTATGGGGCCTTATGCGGCGATTGGCGATACGTTTTTCTGGGGAGCGCTGCGTCCCTGCGCGGGAATTTTTGCCGTCATCATGGCCTGGTTGGGCTGGCTTGTTGCGCCGCTGGGTTTTGTTCTGATATATGTCCCGGCCCATTTGTGGATCAGACTGAAAGGTTTTCTGGAAGGATACAGACGGGGAAAACAGGGGATTGAATTTATTCGCCGGATCGATTTGCCGCATATCGCCGTACGTGTGCGATGGTTCTCTCTGGCGGGGCTTGCCGGATGCGGTTTCTGGCTCCTGCGTAACGGTTATACGACGGCGGTCGGCCTATCCTGGATTGCGTTGTCTCTTGCGGCGCTGGCGGTCATTTTGCTTTGCTGGTGGCTGGTAAAGAAGGGAATATCGCAAATTTACATATTGTACGGCGCTGTCGTTTTATTGATGGTTAAATCTTTAATAGAAGTCTTAATGTCGTGGAAATGAAAACATTCAAATTAAAAAATAAACTGGGTATGCATGCGCGGGCGGCCGCGTCATTTGTCCGCATCGCGCAAAAATATCGCGCCGAAATCTTTATTGAACGAAATGGGCAGACGGTCAACGGCAAAAGCATTCTGGGTATATTGACGCTTGCCTGTCCGATGGGGGGTATGATAACAGTGAGGGCCGAGGGCGTCGATGCTCTTCAGGCTCTTGAAGAAATAGAAGCGTTGATTGAAAATAAATTTGGGGAAGAATAAAATCTCTCATGACAACTGATCAAGGGAAAAAGACATTCGTTGTAAAAGGGATTGGCGTTTCACCGGGTATTGTGATCGGAAAAGTCTACTTTTACGATCCGCTGGACGCCCAGATTTCATTTTACAAACTCAATAATACCGATTTAATTCCCCGTGAAATCGAGCGCTTTAAACATGCTCTGAAAGAATCGTCGCGCCAGCTTCTGGAAATTCAGGAAAAACTGAAAAAAACCAAGGTTACGGAACCCCTCTATATCCTGGATGTTCATGTTCTGCTGTTGTCGGACAAGAAATTCATCAACCGCACCATCAAGTACATCCGCCGTCTGGGTGTTAACGCCGAATGGGCGGTCCGCATGACGCTGGACCACTACAAACAGATTTTCGAAGGTCTGGACGACGCCTATATCAGCGGCCGCATCAGCGACGTGCAGTATGTCGTGCGGAGAATTCTACGGAATCTCTCGGGTGAAAAACATGAAATCGTCTGGGACACGGGACATGACGGCGTGATCATTGTTTCACACGACCTGTCTCCGGCAGATACGGCGCAGATGAAACTTGATAGAGTCGTCGGTTTTGCGACGGACAGCGGGGGGCGAACATCTCATACCGCCATTGTAGCGCGGTCCATGGAACTGCCGGCGGTTGTCGGTCTTGATAATGTTACCCGTTTCGTCCGTACCGGCGATGAGATCATTGTCGACGGGTCGTCCGGTCTGGTGGTGGTCAACCCCTATCCGGATATGCTCAAGCGATATGAGGAAAAGAAACGGCATTATGATGACGCCAAAGACGAGTATCTGAAATATGCCAGAATGCCGGCTGTTACCAAGGATAACTTCAGTGTGCGGATCGGCTCCAATATCGAATTTATCGAAGAAATTCCTTCGGCCATTCTTCACGGCGCAGAGCATATCGGGCTCTACAGGACGGAATTTCTCTACATTTACCGCGAAGAGCTGCCCTCGGAAGAAGATCATTTCAACAATTATCGTCAGGTGGTCAGTGAGAAAAACCTGGCTTGGTCGACCATCCGCACTTTTGATCTGGGTGGCGATAAATTTCCCAGTTACCAGAAACAGGCCAAGGAATTGAATCCCCAGATGGGGCTTCGGGCCATTCGTTTTTGCCTGAAGGAAGTTGAATTATTCAAAACACAGCTCCGCGCAATCTGGCGGGTGAGTGCGCTGGGCAGGGTAAAAATTCTGTTCCCGATGATTTCCGGTATAGAGGAAATCCGGGAAGCTAAACGATTAATGGAAGAAACCCGTCAGGAACTTTTAGCCGAAGGAACCGTCATTGCCGACCGGATGGATGTCGGTGTGATGATCGAAGTGCCGGCTGCCGCCGTCATTGCCGATCAGTTGGCAAAAGAAGTCGATTATTTCAGCATCGGCACCAACGATCTGATCCAGTATTCTCTGGCAATCGACCGGTCCAACGAGCGGGTGACTTATCTTTACGAACCGCTCCACCCCGCTGTTTTGAGACTGATCAAGACCATTGTCGACAAGGCGCACGCGGCGAAGATTCGTGTGGCCATGTGCGGGGAAATGGCCGGAGATCCCCTGTGCTGCCTGATTCTTCTGGGCATGCAGTTGGATGAATTAAGTATGAATCACCTGGCCATTCCGCGCATCAAGCGAATTGTGCAGCAATCCACACTCGCGGAATCCCGCGCATTGCTGCAAAAAGCGATGTCTTTCAACAATGCGGCTGATGTCCGGGCTCTGGTTCAGGAATATATGAACGAACGCTTTCCGGATGAATTTCAGAGAAAGGAATCTTAGCCTTCAGCCTGCTTTTCTTACGGATCATTCTAAAAAAGAAACCGGATAATTTATGAAGAGTAAAGTTTCATCAACACCCGATCATCTCCAGGATGAATACTATTCGGGCTGCATATATGAAGAAAGGGATATACTTCGTTTTCGGCCGGCGATGGCGTATCTTTCCAAGGTATCCATTTCCGATGAAGGTGTGAAAACGCTGAAAGATCTTGCCGGCCAGGGAGCCATTGTTTACGCCATCAAACAGAGAAGCAAACTCAACAGCCTGATCATTACGGATATTGCCGAACGCAATGGTCTGCCGCATCCTGTTTACTGCCATGGCATGAACATGTCGTTTTGGCAGCCTCTGTCCAAAATGTTTAAATATTTCTGGTCGTCTCTGCGGCGCCGGTTTCGCAAGGAGGAGGTTACCCGCAGAGCCAAACTCGATTTTCTGGAGCGAAAAGTCGCCAATAAAGAAACCGTTATCATCCATCTGGGAGAGTCGGAATTTATTGAAAGCCGCTCGGCGCAAGATGCCATCGACAGCCTGATCAATCTGCAAAAACGAGTCTCCTTTCCCATCTTCATTGTTCCTTTCCTGGTGGCTTACGGACGCCGCCGTGAAATGGAGAACGAAAGCCTGATCAATATCCTTTTCGGCCAGATGGAACATACGGGAACCCTGCGGCGGCTGATTACTTTCATGCGTTACTCGAAGCAGGCTTTTGTGATTCCCACGCAGCCCGTCAGTCTGGTCGAGTATTTGTCGGAAAACAGCGATCGGACGAAAGATGAAATGATTCATGATCTTCGCGGAGAACTCATCGGGCGGATTGAAGAAGAAAAAGCGGCTATTGTCGGCCCGGCCTTGAAGTCACGCGCAGAATTGATCGGCATGGTGATGCATGACCCCAGCCTTAATCAGTTTCTCGATGATTATGCAAAGAAAAATAAAAAAGACAAAAAAAGCCTGATCAAGGAAACACACCGATACCTTTATGAAATCGCGGCCAATTATCAGGAAACATGGATTGAAATCTGGCTGAGAGTGTTGACATGGCTGTGGAATACGGTCTATGACGGTCTGTCGGTTGATTCGGAGGGATTGGCCAGACTGCGGCAATTGTCCAAAAAAATGCCCTTCGTCATCATATCCTGTCATCGCAGCCACATCGATTATCTGCTGCTTTCCTACGTCTTTTATAAAAACAACATCCAGATGCCGTTTATAGCGGCGGGGAATAATATGTCTTTCTTCCCGATGGGCTATGTTTTCCGCCGGTCCGGAGCTTTTTTCCTGCGGCGAAGCTTTCGGGGGAATGCGGTATACGGCGAAGTGTTTTCCAAATACATCGCCACGCTGCTTCATGAAGGCTTGCCCCTGGAGTTCTTCATCGAAGGCGGCAGAAGCCGGACGGGAAAAATGGTTATGCCCAAATACGGCCTTTTGTCGATGATTATCCAGGCGTATCAGGACAAGTACTGCGAAAACCTGGCATGCGTTCCCGTTTATGTCGGTTATGACCGTGTCATTGAGGAGCGGTCTTATCTGAACGAACTGGCCGGCCAGCCCAAAAAGCAGGAAAACACCGTCGAGATGATCAAAAGCACCAAGGTTTTGCGCAAACGCTACGGGCGAGTTTACATTAATGTCGGCGAGCCGATTGTCATGAAGGACTATCTGGAGGCGCAGGAAAAGCCCGTCGATGCAATGACGGTGGACGAACGTCAGAGCCTGTACCGGAAGATCGGTTACGACACGGTTTTGGAAATCAACAAAGTTTCGGTTGTTACGCCGTTTTCACTGGTTGCTTCGGGGCTTTTAAGCCATGACCGGCGCGGGATTTCGTTTGACGAACTGAGCGCCATTTTGAGCGATTTCTTTGACTATCTGTCAACCCGTCAGGTGAGAATCGCCGAGACTTTTTCTCATCGCGAAAAGGCCGTTGCCGATGCGCTCAACATCTTTAATCAGACCGATATTATTTCCAAGGTCGAAGCCGAAGAAGAAGAGGAGGAATTGCAGGAGATTGTCTATTCGCTTGCGGATTCCAAGAGGCTCAATCTGGAATACTATAAAAATAACATTTTGCATTTCTTTGTGCCGATCTGCTTTGTCGCCACGGCGATGGTCAAGCATGCCGAAGATATGATATCGCTTTCAAAAATCATGGGCGATTATAAATTTCTGAAGTGGCTGTTATGGAATGAATTTATTTTTGACGAACGGCGGGACGATGTTGATGAAGTGCAGGACGTGCTTGATTACCTGCATAAAAAGTCATTGATCGTCACGTCCGAGCGGGACGGTGAAGTATGGATTGAAGCGAAAAGCAGAGGACTCGCCAGACTTAAACCCTTTGCCGGTCTTATTCATAATTATCTGGAATCCTGCTGGATTGTCGCGCGCAGCATGGTTTACCTCAAGAAAAAACCTCTGACGCAAAAAGAATGGCTGGCCAAGATTCGGCCTCTGGGCGACCGGATATTCAGGAAAGGCGAAGTATTGCGCGCCGAGTCGTTATCCAACGCCAATTACATCAATGCGATTAAATTTCTTGAAGACGCCGAACTCGTGGTATCGCAGACCGAAGGAAAAAGCGGCAAGGAAGAACGCTTCTACCGTCTCACGGAAAACAGGGCGCAAATGGAAGTTCTGCGCCGGCGTCTGTTCAAGTTCCTCTAGAGAATATCCTCAAAGCACATGGATGCAGCGCGGCCTTTTCAACGGGGATCACAAGGCTATAGAATGAAAATGAGTTTAAAAGACAGAATTGCCGCCAGGAGCTTTGTCTGCGGCGTGGAAGCCGTGACCACGCGCGGTCTTTTGCAGGCGGAAGGCGATAAAGTTCATCATTTTGTCAATGACGCGATGGATACGAACCTGTTCGATTTCATCAGCATCACCGACAATCCCGGCGGCAATCCCCATCTGGCTCCGGAGACCCTCGGCAAGAGCCTTTTGCTTAAAGGCCATAATGTCAATATCCATGTCACCTGCAAAGACGCCAACCGCAATGCCCTTGAGTCGCGCGCCTGGCGGCTGGCCAGCGACGGTTTTACCAATATCATGGCCTTATCCGGCGATTACCCAGCCGAAGGATACAGGGGAACGGGAAGGCCCGTCTTCGATGTCGATTCCGTCGGTTTACTGAAGATGTATTCCGCCATGAGCAAGGGGCTGGATGTGCCGGCGCCGGGGCAAAAGCAGTTTGTGCAGTTGAGCAAAACCGACTTCCTGCTTTCCGCGACGGTTTCGCCTTTCAAAAAGTATGAATCCGAATACCTCTGCCAGTTGTTCAAGATGGAAAAGAAAGTCCGCGCGGGCGCTTCGTTCTTCATCATCCAGGTTGGTTATGATGTCCGAAAGTGGTCCGAGCTTTTGATGTATGCCCGATTGAATAAAATTCAAACGCCGATGGTCGCCAATATTTATTTGTTGACCGGCGGTGTGGCCAGGGTCTTTTCCGACAATAAAATCGCCGGCTGTGTCGTAACGCCGAAATTGCTGGAACTGGCCAAAAAGCAGGCCGCATCCCCGGATAAGGGAAAAAGCTTCTTTCTGGAATTTGCCGCAAAGCAAATGGCCGTTGCCCAGGGCATGGGGTTTAACGGCTTTTATCTGGGCGGCGTTCATCAGATCAAAGATGTACTGGCCATTCGGGAAAAACTCCAGAGCTTTGAGCCCGGTGACTGGAAAGATTTTTACAAGGAAATGTCGTTTCCCCAGAAAGACGAATTCTATTTGTTCAAGCATGACGATAAGGGATGTGCTCTGCCGGAATTCACTGACAGTTTCAAAAAGTCCAAAAAGACGGTGCAGCGGTTTTTTTACAGGCTCCTGCGTGAACCGCCCGGCTATCGTTTAAGCAGGCTGATGCATACTCTGGTGTTTGCACAGAAGTCTCCCGTCTATTCGATGCTTCGGTTTTTATATCGGAGAATCGACGGGAAGAAATCCTGGGAGCGGTTCTTTCATTTCTTTGAACATGCGGGTAAAAGGTGTCTTTACGGTTGCCATGACTGCGGTGATTGTTCACTTCTGGAAATCGCCTATCTTTGCCCCGAGGACAAATGCAGCAAAAACCAGCGCAACGGCCCCTGCGGCGGTTCCCATCAGGGCGTGTGCGAAGTCGGCGACAAGCTGTGCATCTGGCACAGAGCCTATCAGCGTCTGAAACCCCACAACCGGGAAAAAGAACCATTCGAAAGAAGCATCGCCATTACAGACGCAAAATGGCTCAACACATCCGCCTGGCAGAATTATTATTTGAAGCGCGATCACTTAAATATTAAGGAGTAGTTCATGACGGCAAAAATCATCAGCGGCACCGAAATAGCGGCTCAGATTCGCGAGGAATTGAAACGGGAGGTTGTCACACTTAAAAGCGATCACAACATCCAGCCCGGTCTGGTGACCATCCTTGTCGGTAAAACCCCCGCATCCGTCAGCTATGTGACCGCCAAAGGCAAAACCGCCCACGAACTGGGATTTTATTCTATCCAGGATGATCAGCCGGAAACCATTTCGGAAGATGAACTACTGGCGCTCATCCGGAAATACAACGAAGATCCTAAAATTCACGGCATCCTGGTGCAGTTGCCGCTGCCGAAGCATATCAACGAGAACCGGGTTTTGTACGCCATCGATCCGGACAAAGATGTAGACGGTTTTCATCCGGTCAACGTCGGCAAACTGAT
Source organism: Smithellaceae bacterium (assembly GCA_963682105.1). Lineage (GTDB taxonomy): Bacteria > Desulfobacterota > Syntrophia > Syntrophales > Smithellaceae > UBA8904. Next base: position 1,044,986 of record OY821638.1, on the reverse strand, counting down.
GATCGGCGAAGGACGTTTTTATCCCTGCACACCTTACGGCATTCAGCAGATGCTGATCCGTTCGGGTGTGGCAACCGACGGGGCGGAAGTGGTAATCGTCGGCCGCAGCAACATTGTCGGCAAGCCCATCGGCATGATGCTCGTTCAGAAAGCCAAAGGCGCCAACGCCACCGTTACGTTCTGCCATACGCGCACCAAAGACATGAAGGCCCATACGCTGCGTGCGGATATTTTAATTGTGGCCGCAGGCGTTCCCCATGCCGTCACGGCGGACATGGTCAAACCGGGGGCCGTTGTTATTGATGTCGGCGTCAACCGGATCGGCACAACGCCCGAAGGCAAGGCCAAATTGGCCGGCGATGTGGATTTCGCGTCGGTTAAGGAAAAGGCCGGCATGATTACGCCGGTTCCGGGCGGGGTAGGGCCCATGACCATCACCATGCTGATGCTCAACACCGTGCGGGCAGCCAAAATGGCGGCATCGCTTCCGGTCGATTAAACGATGACAAGAACAAGGGGCTTCAGCCCCTTGCTGGCTTCAGCCCCTTGCGCTAACTGTTTATCGCGTCCGTTTAATTTCGGGTTTATTTCAGCGAGGCTGTCTAAAAGCTGTAGATCAGATTGATTCCGCCGTAAAACACGGGGTCTTCTTTTTCCTTTAACAGGCTTCGAATTTTGAGATCGCTTCGATCAGAGCCATAGATGGAAAATGCATACGAAACAATCGGGATGATCGTTAAATGATCCGTTGCCGGGATGGGCAGCATCACGGATAAAAGAGTGTTGCTGGTTGTTTTGTATTTGAACGGAGCCAGAACCGGACTTCGCAGGTTTTCGGATACACTCGCATAAAGAGTCGGTTTGGCGGAATCGGTTACGGCGGCCGGTTTGATGCGTTCACTTCCGGAACTCTTTTGAAACGTTAAATACGAAGGCAGGGCGGCCGCAGAATGACCTTCTTGAAATTCCGTGGCGATGACCGTTTGTTTCAGTAAAAATTCGTTCAGCCCGCTATTATTTAATAGTTTTTGAATACTGGAATGAAGAATTCCGGCCTGCCCCCGGTAAAATTCCATAAGACTCAAGGTTGAAGATTTATAGCCGGCCGTATCCATTCTCGATAAGACATTTGTCTGAGGCTTCTGAACTTCGCCGTAAGCCGGTAAGGTCAGAAAAACCATATGAACGAAAATCAAAATGATTAACAACCGATATTCGTATTTCATGCCTTTTGAATCTCCGTTCTTTTTGTTTTATGTATAGACGAAAATCATCTTTGCCTCAGTGACAGGCGGCACAATAATACATAAAAAAAGCCATGCCCGGTCTTTAACGGGGGCATGGCTTTTTTAAGCTGTTGATATGGTTAATGTTATTTTTTTCTGCCTGCTTTTACGACAGTCGGCTGTTTGACGCTGTAGAAGGCGTCTTTCCCGCGGTAAACGGCCGCATCGCCCAATTCTTCTTCAATGCGGATCAACTGGTTATATTTTGCCAGCCGGTCCGTACGGGAGAGCGAGCCGCTCTTGATCTGGCCGCAGTTGGCGGCGACGGCGATGTCCGCCATAAACGTGTCTTCCGTTTCGCCGGAACGATGGGAGACAACGCAGGTGTAACTCGATTCTTTGGCTCTTTCGATAGTGTTGAGCGTTTCGGTCACCGATCCGATCTGATTGAGTTTAATCAGGATGGAGTTGGCAATACCCAGATCGATCCCTTTATTCAGGCGTTTGACGTTGGTTACAAAAATATCGTCTCCGACGATCTGTATTTTGCTTCCGAGCTCGTCCGTCATCAATTTCCAGCCTGCCCAGTCGTCTTCCGCCAGGCCGTCTTCGATGGAGATAATCGGGTATTTAGCGACCAGATCGGCATAGAATTTCACCAGCTCTTCCGCTGATTTCTGGGGTTTGGCTTCCGCCGCCAGAATGTATTTGCCTTTTTCGTAGAAGGAGCTGGCCGCGCAATCCAGCGCGATCATGATGTCTTTGCCGGCTTTGTAGTTGGCTTTTTCGATGGCCGTCATGATGCAGGTCAGGGCTTCTTCGTTGGATTTCAGATTCGGTGCGAAGCCGCCTTCGTCGCCCACGCTCGTGTTGTAGCCTTTTCCTTTCAATACGGATTTCAGCGAATGGAATACTTCGGCCGCCATGCGGATGCCTTCCGTGAAGTTGGGCGCGCCCACCGGCATGATCATGAATTCCTGAATGTCCACATTATTGTCGGCATGCTGGCCGCCGTTGAGAATGTTGCACATCGGCACCGGTATTACATGAGCATTAACGCCGCCCAGATAACGGTACAGAGGCAGTCCGGATATTTCCGCGCCGGCTTTGGCGCAGGCCATGGAGACGGCCAGAATGGAGTTGGCGCCCAGTTTTCCCTTGTTTTCAGTGCCGTCGAGTTCAAGCATGGTATAGTCGATGTCTCGCTGTCTGCGGCAGTCCATGCCGATGATTTCGGGCCCGATTTTCTGGAGAATATTTTTAACGGCGTTCTGAACGCCTTTTCCATTATATCTTTTCTTGTTTCCATCGCGCAGTTCCAACGTTTCATGTTCACCGGTTGAAGCGCCTGAGGGAACGGCCGCACGGGCTGTGATTCCTGAAATGGTGGTGACTTCGGCTTCTACGGTAGGATTGCCCCGGGAGTCGAGGATTTCTCTGGCATGAACATTGATGATCTCTGGCATATAAACCTCCTTTTCTTGCTTTGCCCTGACATATAACAGAGACAGGCTGTGATTTCAAGATTCTATTCAAAGACATTCTTGTTTTCTAAAGGGAAGTCGGCTAAACACAAAGCAGAATTGATTTCAAAGAAAGAAGAAAATAATTGGACATCCAATCCGTTAAAAAAGATAAAAAAACAAAGCTCTTTCTGCATATGAAAAAATGGCTGGAAAAAGCCGTCATGGATTACGGTATGATCTCAGAGGGCGACCGGGTTCTGGTCGGCGTCTCCGGCGGCGCGGACAGTTACGCGCTGCTGGATTTGCTGGATTCGCCCATGATTTTCGTGCCGAAATTTTCATTGATTGCCGTCAATATCGACATGGGCTTTGATCCGGATTTCATCGCGTACCGGGAAATGGAAAGATATTTTCAGGAAAACCGCTACGAGTGCGTGATGGAAAAAACCGATATCGGCACATTATCGCATTCGGATTTCAACCGCAAAAATCCCTGCTTTTTATGTTCACGCCTGCGCCGCAAGAGAATATTTGAAATTGCCGATGAAAAGGGCTGCAATAAAATTGCTTTTGCGCATCACAAAGACGACATCATTGAAACGTTGCTGATCAATCTGTTTTACGGGCGGGAAATCAGCACCATGGTTCCCAATCAGAGCATCTTCGGCGGCAAACTGCATATTATCCGTCCCCTGGCTTACCTGAGTGAAGAACTGGTAAAAAAATACAGCAAAGAGCGGCAGTTTCCGGCCGTTAAAAATGCCTGCCCGTCGAGCGAAAATTCCAAACGCATTTATGTTAAAAAACTTTTAAGTCAACTGGAGGTTGACAATCCGGACATCCGTCACAATATTTACACGGCCATGAGCCACGTAAAACCGGATTACCTCATGTCTAAAAAATAACCATTCCTCTAAAGTCATTCCCGCGCAGGCGGGAATCCAGAATTTAAAAGGGATGTCCGGATACCGGCTTTTGCCGGTATGACGTTTTTGGGGATGCCTGCAAAATTGAAGTAAAGTTAAACCGGTTAGGTTTTGCAATAACAGTGGCAATAAACAGAATTTCATGTAAAATTGAGCTATGGCAAAAGACAACACAGCACATAAACTGATCGCGACCAACAAGTTTGCGAGAGTCAATTACGATATCGACGATGTTTACGAAGCAGGCATGGTCCTGTCCGGAACCGAAGTGAAAGCCCTGCGGGCCGGAAAGGCCAATCTCAAGGACAGTTACGCCGTCGTCAAAGACGACGAAGTTTATTTGCGCGAGCTGCACATCAGCCATTACGATTTCGGCAACCGCGCCAATCATGAACCGCTCCGTCCTCGCAAGCTGCTGCTGCATAAGCGCGAGATAAAAAAACTCTACGGTAAATCGCGGGAGAAAGGCCTCTCGCTGATACCGCTTCGCCTCTATTTTAAAAACGGTATGGTCAAAGTGGAAATCGGTATCGGCAAAGGCAAGAAACTGCATGACCGCCGCGAGGACATCAAAGAGCGCGAAGAGCGCCGCACGGTCGCGCGGGACTTCAAAACAAAACAGATCAAATTCTGAACGCGTCAAAGAGTGATGAGGAGCCGATGATGAAACAGCGAAAAGTTCAAACCATCATCAAAAGCAAGCCGACTCTGGAGGGCGCGGGCGTTCATCTCAACCGCGTGTTCGGATCTGCGGAAGCACCCCGGTTTGATCCATTTTTAATGTTGGATGATTTCCGCTCCGGCAACCCCGCGCATTACCTGAAGGGATTTCCGTGGCACCCGCACCGCGGCATTGAAACCATCACCTATATGCTGGGCGGATCGGTGGAGCACGGCGACAGTATGGGCAACAAGGGCGTCATCCATCTGGGAGACGTCCAGTGGATGACCGCCGGCAGCGGCATCATTCATCAGGAAATGCCCAAAGGCGATCAGACGGGATATATGGGCGGTTTTCAACTCTGGGCCAATTTGCCCGCTTCGCACAAGATGATGCACCCGCGTTACCGCGATGTGAAAAGCAGTCAGATTCCGGAAGTATCGCCGGACAGGGGCGTTAGCATTCGAATCATCTGCGGCGAAATAGCGGGCGTCAAAGGCCCCGTGACGGACATCATCACAGAACCGGAGTATCTGGATGTGACGCTGGAAGCAAATGCAAAATACCGTCATCCTGTTCAAACCGGTTTTACCGCGCTGGCTTATGGCATTGACGGCCGGATCGTCTTTGGAGATGACGGCCACCGGATCGAAAATGGAAGCCTTGCCGTTTTGACGGACGGCGATGAAATTTCGGCAAGGGCCGAGGCCGGCGGCGGACGTTTTCTACTATTCACCGGGAAACCGATTGTCGAACCCGTTGCCTGGCAGGGGCCGATTGTTATGAATACTCAGGCGGAGCTTCGGCTGGCCTTTGAAGAATATGCAAACGGAACATTTATCAAACATAAAAATGCGGACATCCTATAAGACGAATTTGGAGGAAATGCAGAGAATGGAAGGTAAAAAAGTCAGCGAAAGCCGGGTTATTATTGCACAGGCCATGAATCCGGAAAATGCCAACCCGGCTGGAAATGTCCACGGTGGGGATATTATGAAATTGATCGATACGGCCGGAGGCGTTGCCGCCGCGCGTCACGCCCGTGCGCATGTGGTAACCGCATCCATCGATCGTCTTGATTTTCATCATCCTGTTTATATCGGTGATGTCCTGACGCTCAAAGCATCCGTGAATTTTGTGGGCCGGACATCCATGGAAGTGGGCGTTCGCGTCGAAGCGGAAAACCTGATCACCGGCCATGTTCGGCATACAGGGTCCGCTTATCTCACCTTTGTCGCCCTGGATGCCAATAAAAGGCCCATTGTGCTTCCGCCCTTGATATTAGATACAAAAGAGGACAGGCACCGCAATCAGGAGGCCGAAGAAAGACGGCAGATGCGACTGGCGGAAAAGAAAAAAGAAAAGAAAAAGCATGAAACCGAACATTGCTGAAAATGCTCTTACTTACTGAGTACTTAAGTTCCGTCATTCCCGCGCAGGCGTGAATCCAGTTTTGTAAATAGTGTTCTTCCTTTGACAAAGAGACGTTCGGGCATTATACTAAATCAAAATTCTGAAACAAGGGGGCGTAACGGTTTCGACGGGGACATTTGAAGTTGTAGAAGCGTGCCGAGGTTCCTACAGGCCTCGTTAAACAGGTAGGAAACATATAATCGCAGAAAACTACGATTACGCTTTAGCCGCTTAGACGGCTAACGTCGAACCCGGTTCTCCTGCCGGTCGGGCTAGACGTCATTTTGGCAGGATAGCCAAACTTCTTTCCTGGCGGAGGGAGGCGAATCCTTACAGGATAGCGCGGTGAGATCCGGCCTTAGGGAGCAAACCAGCGTGAAGGTTCAAAAACGAAGGCTGCGCACGGAGAAACTCCAGCGGAAGGTTTTCGGACGCGGGTTCAATTCCCGCCGCCTCCACCAAGACAACTCAAATAAAGACAAAAAGCCCGCTAGAAACAGCGGGTTTTTTGTTGCCGGATATAAAGATTGTAAATGCTTTTGACAAGACGAAAAGCCTGCCTTCTATTTCTGGCGGGACAATAACGGCAAAGAAGTGGATGTGATCGTTGTATTTTACATGTCAGAGTTGACTCATGCGTCAAACTATGACATATAACCACACGAAATATCACATATTCACAGGAAGAAACCTCCTGTGGGGCCACCGCTTGTTTACATGGTTATAAGGAGAATTGAGCTTTGCCCGCTGAAAAAATCACACTCTCTCAGCTCGAATCATTTCTTTTCAAATCCGCTGACATTCTCCGGGGCAAAATGGACGCCTCTGAATTTAAGGAATTCATCTTTGGCATGCTGTTTCTCAAGCGCCTTTCTGATGAGTTTGACCGCAAGCGTGAACAACTGCGGAAAAAAGACTTTGCCCATCTGAAGGATCAACCCCAACTGATTAAAGAGCTCCTGGAAGACAAAACGTCTTACGGCGAAACCTTCTTTGTGCCTGTTCGCGCCCGCTGGCATGAGTCATGGACTGACGAAAACGGCGATCTGGTCCCTGCCCTCAAAGACCTCAAACACGATATCGGCAACATGCTCAACAAGGCCATTGCCGCGGTCGAAGAGGAAAACGACGCCCTGGCCGGCGTTCTCAAAAATAATATCGATTTTAACGCCGTCAAAGGCAAAACCAAGATTCCCGATCAGAAATGGAAGGATCTGCTCGACCATTTCAATCAGCCCCGGTTTGTACTGGTAAATGAAAACTTCGAATTTCCCGACCTGCTGGGCGCGGCCTATGAATACCTGATCAAATTCTTTGCCGACAGCGCAGGCAAGAAAGGCGGGGAATTCTATACCCCTGCTGAAGTCGTGCGCCTTCTGGTCCAGATTACAAAGCCGGAAGCAGGCAATGAAATTTACGATCCCACCGTAGGCTCCGGAGGCTTTCTTATCCAGTCTCATCAGTATGTGGAAGAACAAGGGCAGAACCCGAACGATCTGGCCCTCTATGGGCAGGATTCCAACGGCACCGTCTGGTCCATCTGCAACATGAACATGATTCTTCACAACATCACCCGCTTTAGCATTGAAAACGGCGACACGCTCGAAGACCCGCAGATATTGGAAAACGGCCAGATTCGCAAGTTTGACCGGGTGCTGGCCAACCCGCCTTTTTCGCAAAATTACAGCCGGGCCAATGTCAAATACCCCGGCCGTTTTCGCGAATGGTGCCCCGAAACAGGCAAGAAGGCGGATTTGATGTTTGTACAGCATATGCTGGCCAGCCTCAAACCGCGAGGCCACATGGCCACCATCATGCCCCATGGCGTGCTCTTTCGCGGGGGCAAGGAAAAGCTGATTCGCGAGATTTTCATCAACGACGATGTGATTGAAGCCATCATCAGCCTGCCGCCCGGTCTCTTTTACGGCACCGGCATCCCCGCCTGCGTGATCGTGGCCAACAAGAGCAAACCCGAAACGCTGAAAAACAAAATCCTCTTCATCAATGCCGACCGTGAATATGCCGAAGGCAAAGCCCAGAACAAGCTGCGGCCCGAAGATATTGAAAAGATCAGCTTTGTTTTTTCGCACAAGCTCGAAATTCCCAAATACAGCCGATTGGTGGACAATACCGAGATTGCGGACACCCACGACTATAACCTTAACATCCGCCGCTATGTCGATAACACGCCGGAGCCTGCGCCCGAAGACGTGCAGGCGCACCTGATTGGCGGCATCCCGGAAGCCGAGGTCAATGCCCGAAGTGCGGACTTTTCCCGCTTCGGTATAATACGTGACACCCTTTTTCAACCTCTGCGAACCGGTTACCTTGCTTTTAATGGAGAACTTGAAGGCAAACCCGCCATCAAAACCACACTGGAAGCCGATCCTTCGTTGCAGACAACGCTTACAGCACATCACGAAGCACTGGAGGCCTGGTGGAGCGTCGCGCGAAACGACTTTGCAGGCCTGCGCGAAGGCCGGAAAATGCCGGACGTCCGCCACGAACTTTTGACCGCTCTGAAAGACAAGCTTATTCCCCTGAATGTACTTGACGAATTCAAGAGCGCCGGGGTCTTTGTGAACTGGTGGCAGCAAATCCGCTACGACCTCAAAACCATTATTTCCACAGGCTGGCATCATGCCCTGATTCCCGATGAATACCTGATTGCCGAATATTTCCAGGCCGAGGCCGATGAAATCGAAAAACTGGAAGCGCAAATCAGCGAGGCGCAAAGCGAACTGGCCGAAGCCGTAGAAGCCGCCCAGGAAGTGGCCGCTTACGAGCCGGAAGAAGACGAAACGGTCACCGCCACGGTCATTAAAAAAGCTCTTAAAGAATTGATTGATGACCTCAAAGGCAATTCAGGATACAAGGTGAATTCCGCCACAGGCGGAAGAGAGAGTGCCCTGGGGCAAAGCGCACGCAAGGAACTGGCAAATTTGCAAGCTCAGGAAAAAGCCATTACCGACATTGAAAAAAGCATCAAAGAAACCAGAGCCAAACTAAAGCTCAAGACCGATGAACGGGAATTGAAGCTTCAGCTTAAACGACTGGGTGGAGAAGAATTCAAAGAAGAAAGCCGCGAACTGATCCGGCAGGCGGACGCCCAACTGGCAACCCTGGACAGTGCCAATAAAGATGACAAAAAGAAAATCACCGCCCTCAACAAAGACAAAGCCGCACTTGAAGAACGTCTTGCCAAAACCGACGCCATCCTTAAGGCCATCGGCGGCCAACTGACCGAAGAAGATGCCCGACGCCTCATCCTGAAAAAGCTCTACGACCTGGCCGGAAATGATCTGAACCGTTATCTCAATGCTGAAAAACGCGCCCTCATCGCGGGGGTGGAAAACCTCTGGGACAAGTACGCCGTGTCCAGCCGGGAATTGGAAAATAAACGCGCCGAAACCCTGAAAACGCTGAATGGTTTCTTGCAGAAGTTAGGCTATTTCGGAGAAATGTCATGAGACAGATTCGCGTCTTCATCAGCAGTGTTCAAAAGGAATTTCAACAAGTCCGCATGGATCTGAAGGCGTTTCTTAAAGGGGATGCCGTCCTGCATCGCTTCATCTCGGAGGTATTTCTTTTTGAAGAACTTCCGGCGAAGGACAGACGTACCGATGAAATTTACCTGGAAGAAGTGAAGCGGTGCGACATCTATATAGGAATCTTTGGTTATGAGTACGGCAGCGAGGATCAAGACGGCATTTCTCCTACCGAAAACGAATTCAATTATGCCGGCAAGCATCATAAACCTCGATTTATCTATGTCTGGGGATCGGATGAAAAGAAACGCTCTGCCAAAATGCGGCAATTAATCAACAAGGCCAGCACCGAACTCATCCGACGCCGTATCGAAAACTTCAGCGCTCTGACCTCCGAAGTCTATGCCAGCCTTGTGGATTATCTTGACGAGCTGGGCGCCCTGCGTGTTCCGCCTTTCGATACCTCCGCCTGTGACGATGCTACTTTTCATGACCTTTCCCGCAAACGGATTGATTGGTTTTTGGCAACCTCCGGCCGGGAGCGCAATTTCCCCCTCAAAAAAAGTACGACAACACCGGCCCTCCTGACCCATCTGAATCTGCTGGAACAGGGAAAACCGACCAATGCGGCCATGCTTCTCTTTGGCGTATCACCACAAAAATTTCTGCGCACGGCAGAAACCAAATGCGTGCACTGCCTGGGCATCGAATACCGCCGCCCCTTTGCCTCTCAGCAGATCTATACCGGAGATGTTTTTGATCAAGCCGATCAGGCGCTGGAATTCGTCCTTTCCAAAATCAATCGGTCCGTGGGTGTCCGTACGGAAAGCAATGTCGCGCCCGCGACCTTTGAACTACCGTCCGACGCCGTTGGCGAGGCCCTTGTCAATGCCATCGTTCATCGAGATTACCACAGCAACGCCTCTGTTGAAGTCCGGCTCTTCTCCGACCGACTGGAAGTCTGGAACCCCGGCAGACTGCCCGGCACCTTGACGCTGGAAGATCTGCGCCATGACCACCCTTCCGTACCCAACAATCCCCTGATGGCCGAATCGCTTTACCTGACGCGATACATCGAAAAAGCGGGTTCCGGTACCCAGCGCATGATCGAACTATGCCTTGCGGCGGGTTTGCCGGAGCCGCAATTTAAACAACAAAGCGGCTCATTTATCCTGACACTATGGCGCGACTGGCTGACTACGGAAGCTATCCGGCAATTTGACCTGAATGAAAGACAACGTCAGGCAATTTTATTCATTAAAACGGCTCAACGCCTGACCAATACAGACTATCAGAAAAATTTTAGAGTATCCAAACCGACTGCATCGAGAGATTTGGAAGATATGGTCAAGAAAGGAATACTGGAAAAGATGGGTATTACAGGCAAGGGGACTTATTACATTTTAAATCGCAAAGGGCTCACAAAGGGCTCAAAGGGCTCATGACCGGAAAAAGGTAAAGAGGGCTCACACAGGGCTCAAACGGCTCATCGCCCTGACAGGCAAACTATAGAAAAGGAACAGCAAAGGGGCGATTGAATATTTGGCAGGTACGCGAACTGGACATAAACTGGACAAACAGGACAAAAGCATTGCGAATTGATATGCTGGAAGCAATTAAAGATATGCAAAGGGATTATAAAAGCATCAGCCGTTGCCCACCGTTAATCAGTAAACCCGTCGGGAACCCGTCAAAGCCGTCACACAGGACGCAACCGGACATTTACCCCCTGTGTACAACGAACGATCATAGCATTAACGTTTGTCATTCCGGACAAGCAAAGCGCGATCCGCATCCAGTGAAGGAGAAGAAGTGAAATGAGCGCTGTGGAGGGGTGGAAAACTAAACGGCTGTACGAACTTGCAGACATTCGAATCAGTAATGTTGATAAAAAATATTACTTGCAGGAAAAGCCGGTGAAGCTCTGCAATTATATGGATGTTTATGCGAATGAATATGTCACAAGCAAAATTCAGTTTATGGAAGCCTCTGCCACTGATGCTGAATTGGAACGATTTAGACTGCAAAAAGGCGATGTCATTATTACCAAAGACTCAGAGACGCCAGATGACATCGGCATTCCCACCGTCATTTCAGAACATATCGACAATCTGGTTTGTGGATATCATTTAGCCTTAATCCGGCCAAACGCAGATCGAGTGGATTCGGTCTATCTGGCAAAACAGCTTTCCACATCACGTGTTGCGCGATACTTTGCGCTAAAGGCAAGTGGTTCTACGCGCTATGGCCTTCCGATCTCTGCGATAGAAGCGGTTGAAATTCCGACACCATCCAAACCTGAACAAGCCAAAATCGCCGAAATCCTTTCAACGGTGGACCGGGCGATTGAGCAAACCGAGGCGTTGATTGCCAAACAGCAGCGCATCAAAACCGGCCTGATGCAAGACCTCCTCACCCGCGGCATCGACGAACATGGCAATATCCGCACCGAACAAACCCACAAATTCAAAGACTCCCCCCTGGGCAGAATTCCGGTGGAATGGGATGTGAGGAAAATTGGCGATGTATTTGATATTCAACTCGGAAAGATGTTGAGTCAGAAAGCGACTGAGGGACATGCACCTTTCTACTATCTCGGAAATAGAAACGTTCAGTGGGATCAAGTTGACGCATCTGATTTGCAGATGATGGATTTCGATGAACGTGAACGCCAAAAGTTTGATTTAAAACAAAATGATATTCTCGTCTGCGAGGGTGGGGAGGTAGGACGAACAACTATATGGCGTAATGAAATTGCAAACTGTTATTTTCAAAAAGCGATCCATAGATTAAGGCCAATTGATAATCAGTATTTGCCAAGTCTATTTCCACGATTCATGAAATGGGCAACCAGAAAGGGTCTTTTATCAGACTATACAAGCCAGACCAGCATTGCGCACCTGACACAAGAAAAACTGGCAGCAGTACCAATAATAATCCAAAGTCTATCAGAACAACACAGATTAAACGCCGCAGCAGATCAAATAGATGATTATCTTTCTAGGCAAACTGTCTTGTTAATAAAGCTTCGCTTAATCAAAACCGCCCTCATGCAAGACCTACTCACGGGCAAGAAGCGTGTGCTCATCTGGACAAGCAATATAGGTACTAATATATGAATCTGTTCCATAGTACAATTCAACCTTATGCATATTTGGAGATCATTAATGTCCCTTTCAGGCACTACTTTACCCAAGCCGAAGAACTGGCAAGATTTTGAGCGTCAAACACGCGAGCTATTTGCTTGCGTACTGAACGATCCAAACACTCGACTAAACGGCAGGCAGGGGCAAGCGCAAAATGGCGTCGACGTCTTCGGATATAGAAATAAGGATATAAATTGCCTTGTTGGAGTGCAGTGTAAAGAGAAGTATAAAGATGATGTTACCGAGGCAGAACTTCGCGACGAAGTCAACAAAGCAAAAAATTTCACCCCTAAATTATCTGAATTCATTCTCATCACGACTGCCCCAAGAGATCAAAAAATCCAGCAATCGGCGCGTCTTTTGACAGAAGAATTAGCTAAAACTGACCATCATATTCACGTCTGCGTTTGGGGATGGGAAGATGTCGAAGAGAATGCTTCTAAATATGACCAAGCATGGAAGGCATTTGATCCAACCTGGAATCCATTCGCAGAAAGAGGTTATGAAAAATTAACATTAAAGATAGACGGACTTGAACAGACTATCAATAGACTTGCGCAGGAAACTAGGACGCCGTCATCTATTCCAACGGGCCTACTTGTAGAGAAGGACAATGAAAACACACCAAGGCATGGACAAATATCCGCTTTGCAGCGCATCATTGACGACGGCCATCTTCATGCAGCCATCAAACAACTCTCGAAGCTCAGAAGTGATGATTGGTCAGTTGCAAGCCGTTCTGAGCGTTACAGAATTCTTGTCGCGATCGCTTCTGCAAAATTGAAACTAGGGGAGTACGATCAAGCAGGGACTCTGCTTCTGGATGCATATAGCGAATGTCCCGAACACAGGAATGCGCGAAAAAACCAAGCAACAGGTCTGCTTCTTCTGCAAGATCATGGGGGCGCAGCAAAAGTGGCGCGGGAAATTTTGGCAGATGACAAAAATAACGTAGATGCTGCCGGTACACTTATACAAGCTCTAATAAAAGAGAAAGCCTGCAATGATCCCCTCCAAGACATTCCCGAGGAACTAAGAGAAACTGAAGCGGTATTCGTTGCGCACGTGCATTTTTTGAGATGCAGGGATAATCCTGTCTGGATAGATGTCGCAAGGACGGCCGAAAAAAAATATCCCGAAAGCCACTTACTGAAGCTGTTCGCCGCTGAAGCAGTGTTTGATGAGCTTGCACGCAATGATCGCGATGCATTAGCAGGCGGCATTCTGAAAAACATTACCACTCAAGAAATTGATGCCGCGGTTGAAACACTATACGCTGAGGCGCGCCAATCCATCGATAAAGGATACGCCCTGCTTCCCTCGATTGCTCACAATGCAGCAATGGCGCTTCGGTTCTCCGGCGATCTAGTGAAGGCAAAAGAAATTCTCGATACAGCGATAAAACAATATCCAAGCGACGAAAACCTTAGGCTTCAACGCGCGCTAATTGCTTTTTCAGAGAACGATCCGGCTCGTGCGCTTGCCGTTTTGCCGGATAAATCAAAAGACCCTGAGGCAATTGGTATCCTAGCTGAAGCACTGGCTGCCACAGGCAAGCCGGATGATGCACTTTCCCTGATCGATAGTATTGATCAAAGCAAACTTCCAGACCATGTCAAAACGGCGTTATTGGGTGTGCGCATCCGTTTTTACATAGCGCATGGTGAAAGACAGCTTGCAATCGATACCGTCGCACAATGTGTTGCAAAGGAGCCCGCAAACCTCCATCTTAGAGCTTTGCAGATACATATGCATCGTGCAGCAGGAGACGATGACGGCGCAAGGAAGGCCTTTGAAAAAGCTATTGCAGTCGTCAACGACCAAACCAGCCTGCAATCACGATTGATGTTAAGTTTTGAAGCGAGGAAATTGGGCCGCGATGATGCGATAGTCGGTCTACTAAGAAATCGTGTTGCAACGGATCGTGAAAATGAAGGACTTCAAGTCCTTATCGCATCTTCAATCAATTCAGGCTTATGGGTTACCGCGCGGGAAATACTGGGCTCCATTTCGACCACTCTTCAGGGAACAGAATGGTTTCTAAGAGCAGATGCAATTCATTCAATCAATACTGGCGACCCTGCGGCAGATGAAAAAATCTCCCGATATCTGGCAAACTGGCCTAACGATGTCCAAATGATATTGGCACAAATTGGGATCTGGCAAAGAGACGGACGAGATATCGACATGCGGCGATTGCTACAAAATCTTAATTTATCTGATCTGGATGGTCCACCTGGGCAATGTGTTCGTATTGGTGCAGCGATAACCCACTACGGAGATGCTTCAAGAGGGCTTAGATACGGCTACTCGGTCCTCATGAACCATTGGGACGATCCGAAAGCTCATCTTGCATATCAGGGGCTCATATTACTGAATGACAGGATTGGGGAGGCAATGGCTTCACCAACTGTTGTTACCGAAAATACGGTTGTTTGTCTCCTTGCTGATGGGCAAGAACGGCGATACCGCATCGAAAAAGAACATTATGCCTTTTTTAAAGACGAGCAATTAAACCCCAAAGATGATCTTGCCTTGCTCCTAATTGGTAAAAAACAAGGCGAAAATATCGTCATTCGAGAAGGCATTGGCTCAAAAACAGTTCAAATTCTCTGGATTAAACCCATTTACCTCGATGCATTGCACTGTTCCTTAGACCGATTCAATGAGCGATTCCCCCGCGCAAATGGTCCGTTAAGATTCAAATTCGATCCGACAGCAACCGATCCTTTGGAAGATATGCGGGCAATTACAAAGGATCGTGCCGACGCGCATCAACGTATTCTTAGTGATTACCAATCAAAAGGCTTACCACTTTCTTTTACGGCCACATTGATAGGGATAGATCCGTTAGATGCGTGGAGTGGCCTACCATCAGTCGATATAAAGTTTCAAGTTTGTCGCGGTACCTTCCCTGAACGCAAAGAGGCACTTTTAACAATAGAGAAGCACGGGCGAAAAGGATGCGTACTGGATGCAATTACGCTTTCTGTGGTTCGTCGTCTAGGCGTTGAAAGGGCTGTTGCCGAGGTATGCGGGACTATCCATACACCACAAACGGTTATAGAACTTCTGGCGATCCGTGCACTTGAGGCTCAACAGGACATCGGGAAAAAGAAAGGATTTATGGCTTGGCAGAATGACCGGTTGGTTTTTCAAGAGTATTCGGAAGAAATGATGAAACAAGTGGAGAATGAACGCGTTAAAGAGCTTGCATGGGCAAGGAGACGGAACGTTATAGCACCTGCCATACCAAAGAAAGATTTTTCAGAAGAGACTCGAAAGATCATTAAGATGCTTCGCAGTAACGTTTGTGATCCCGCTATTGCGGCTGATGGTAACGATCTTTTGCTTTTATCTGAAGATATGGGCTATCGACTTTGGTCGGTATCAACTTTCTCAGTACCAGCCACATGGTTGCAACCTGTCCTTATAACAGCACGCAATGAGGGCCACCTGACTAGAGCGGAATACTGTGAAGCAATCAATACGCTCGCATTAAGCGGCCATACCTATATATCTCTGGATAACGATTGTTTGATTCATCAAGCGCGTAAGAATGATTTCACGTTAACCACCGAATTGTCTCGCCTTATCGGTATAATAGGGGGTCCATCGGCTGACATTTACGCAAATACCGGTGTGATGGGCAGCTTTATTGACACACTTTTGAATGAATGTGCTGATGACTTCAAAGTAAAAAGAATAGTGAGTGAAATTTTCACGTCCGCAATAAGGGGGCGTGATGAAGATCAGCGTAAGCTTATAGTATTAATACTGATGCAGACACATAGAAAAAAGGAATTCTTATTGGAACATGCATTGGGATGGCTTATTGGGCACTCACTTGGGATGTCATATTTCAATGACCTACTATTGATGCAAAAAAATAAACAATAGGCCGAGATTCTTACATATAGATATCTCTGGTGGATATTGAAACGTTCTGCTTTGATAAAGAATTCTGGTCAATACAGTGAAAAAGACAGATAATAATAAACAGCAAAACAAACGCGACGAACGCAACCACGTCGCAAAGCCTTTTCTCAAACAGCTCCACGGCCTGGGTAGGGAAATCATTTATAACCAAAAGGAGTCATCCGCCTTATGAGTCCCAAAGAATCCCAAAACATCGAATGGAAAGAATCCTGGCGTGATGAGTATATCCGCTGGGTCTGCGGTTTTGCCAATGCGCAGGGCGGCAAGTTGATTATTGGCAAAAACGATAAAAGTGTGATCGTGGGTGTGGCCAACGCCGGGAAGCTTCTGGAAAACATCCCCAACAAGATCAGGGATATTCTGGGGATTATCGTTGATGTCAATCTGCTGCGCGAAAAAAACAAAGACGTGATTGAAATTGTCGTGGAGCCCTACCCTTATCCGGTGAATTACAAAGGCGAATATTATTATCACACAGGCAGCACCAAGCAGGAATTGAAAGGGGCGGCCCTCGATAAGTTTCTGCTGGAAAAGCAGGGCAAACGCTGGGATGCGGTTCCTGTGCCCCGTGTGGCAATAAGCGATTTCAAAAAAGAAGCATTTGATTTGTTTCGCGCGAAAGCGGCCAAAAGCGGGCGCGTGAGCGATGAGGTGCTGGCGGAAGGCAATGCTTCACTGATTGAAAATCTGAATCTGAAAGAAGGCCATTACCTCAAGCGCGCCGCCATTTTGCTTTTTTCTTCTGATCCGGAAAAGTGGGTGGTCGGCGCGTATATCAAAATCGGTTATTTTCGCACGGATGCCGATCTGCTTTATCAGGATGAAATTCATGGCAGCCTGTTTGTTCAGGCTGAAAAAGCGTTGGATCTTTTGCTCACCAAATATCTGAAAGCGTCTATCAGCTATGAAGGGCTCGGCCGGGTGGAGCGGTTTCCTTTCCCCAGGGCCGCTTTGCGGGAAGCTTTGTTGAATGCCATTGTGCACAAGGACTACAGCGGCGGCTCGCCCATCCAGATCAGCGTGTATGAAGATAAAATCTATTTCTGGAATGACGGCCAGTTGCCCGATAACTGGACGGTGGCGCAGCTACTGGCCAAGCATGCGTCCAAACCTTTTAATCCGCTTATTGCCAATGCCTTCTTCCGGGCGGGAATGATTGAATCCTGGGGGCGGGGCATCGAAAAAATTCGGCAGGAATGCAAAACGTATGGCGTGCCGCCGCCGGAATATCGCACCGATGCGTCGGGGCTGATGATAAAATTTAGAGCCCAACCCAAAATGACGGTGAAAGCGCCACAGAAAATGTCGGAGAAAATGTCGGAGAAAATGTCGGAGAAAATTGTCGCCTTACTCGAATCCGACGGTAGCCATTCGAGCGCCACATTGGCCACGCAGATCGGCAAAACAAGCAGAACCGTCGAACGCGTCCTTCGTAAACTGCGGGAATCCGGGATCATTGAGCGTATCGGCCCGGCCAAGGGCGGTCATTGGCTGGTCAAGAGGAAACCATGACGTCAGAAAAAACAGCCCAACAACTCAAGCTCGACGAACGCAACCATGTCGAAAAACCCTTCCTCGATCAGCTTCACGGCCTTGGCTGGGAAATTATTGATCTCGACAATAAGCAGCACCCCAGCGACAGCTACCGTCAGAGCTTTACCGAAGTGATGATGTTGCCCGTTTTGCGCCGACAGCTCAAAGTCATCAACGACTGGATGGAAGACGATCAGGTTGAAGAAGTGATAAAGCAGCTTACGGCCAGCTTTCCCGGAACAAATCTCATTGCCAATAACCGCCACGTCTTTACCCTGCTTCTGGAAAACACCAGCGTAAGCGTTAACCGCATAACCGGCGAGAAAAGCCCGACGGTTCGCTTTGTCGATTTTACCCATCGGGACAACAACCACTTTATTGCAGTTTGCCAGCTCAAAGTGCGCATTCCGGGTACGGAACACCATATAGTGCCGGATATTGTCCTTTTTCTGAATGGTCTGCCGGTAGTGGTGATTGAATGTAAATCCCCTAAAGTGAAAGACGCCATTCCCGAAGCCATTGACCAGTTGCTGCGTTACAGCGAGCAACGCGGTGCCAAAGGCGAAGGCAGTGCGCCTCTGTTTTTTTACAATCAGTTCATGATCGTCACCTGCCGTCAACAGGCCAAGTTCGGCACGATTACCACACATCACGAAAAATATTTTTACCGTTGGGCCGATCCATATCCCCGCACGGTGGATGATCTGGAACATGGCGAAAGCGGCCCCAATGATCAGCAGCGGCTGGTGGCCGGCATGCTCGACCGCGATAATCTGCTGGACCTGATTCTCACGTTTACGCTCTTTTCGACCAACGACAAGGGCGAGACGATCAAGATTGTGGGCCGCTATCAGCAGTTTCGTGCCGTTAAGCTGGCGGTTAAACGCCTGCTTAACGGCCAGAGCCCCCGCGAACGCAGCGGCATTATCTGGCACACGCAAGGGTCGGGCAAATCGCTGACGATGATGTTCATGGTCCGGGAGATGTACCGTCACGCCAAACTATCGCACTGGAAGGTGGTCTTTGTCACTGATCGTACACAGCTCGAAGATCAGCTTACGGAAACCAGCCAGAGCATCAACTTTACAGTGAAGGTGGCCGACAGCATCAAAACGCTCAAGGATCTTCTGCGGTCGGATTCTTCCGATCTGGTTATGGCAATGATCCACAAGTTTCGTGAAGCGGATTTGACGGAAACCTTCCCGCAACTCAATCCAAGCCCCCACATTCTGGTGATGACCGACGAAGCACACCGGTCTCAATATGCCATGCTGGGCGCCAATCTGGATAAGGGCATTCCCAATGCCGCCCGCATCGGATACACGGGCACGCCAATCGACAAAACGGAACGCGTTTTCGGCGACTATATCGATAAATACACCATGCGCCAGGCCATTGACGACGGGGTGACGCTGGAAATCGTCTATGAAGGGCGCACGCATAATGCGGAAGTGGCGGACAAAAAGGCGATGGATACAGCCTTTGAGGATGTCTTCAGTGATTATAATCTTCAACAGCGCATGGATATTCTGGGTTACGGTTCCCGCGAGGCTTACCTGGAATCTAAAACGACCATCGAGGCCAAAGCCAAAGACATGGTGAAGCATTACCTGACGCATGTTTTTCCCAACGGGTATAAAGCGCAGGTGGTGGCCACGTCCCGCGAGGCGGCAGTACGTTACAAGGAATACATCGATGACGCGCTGATGGCGGCGATTGCTGAATTGGAAAAAGCCAACAACTGTCATTCCGGGCTTGAACCGGAATCCAGAAACTCTTCAAAAGAAAGACTGGATTCCCGCCTGCGCGGGAATGACAAAGGGTTCAATCTGTCGGTCCTTGATATTGAACAGCTCAAAAAGCTGACAACGGATGTAATCATTTCCGGCAACCACAACGACTTACCCCATCTCAAGACCTATTCGGACAAATCCCGGCATGAGACCAGCATCAAGAGCTTCAAAATGGCTTTTGGGAACAAAGAAGAAGAAATTACCGGCGACATGGGCATTCTGATTGTCAACAATATGCTGCTGACCGGTTTTGATGCACCGGTTGAGCAGGTTATGTATCTGGATAAGGTTATTGTAGCCCACAATCTTCTTCAGGCCATAGCCAGGGTCAACCGTGTGGGCGGCGACGGCAAAGACAAAGGCTTTGTGGTGGATTATGTGGGCATCGGCCACCATCTGAAAAAAGCGATCGATTCGTATGATGAACGTGAACAGAAGGAAGTGATCGACACCCTGAGCTTTCCCGAGGAAGAGTTGCGGGAGCTGCAAGCGTCTCATGCGGCCATTCTGGACTTGCTCAAAAAGCACGGTCTAACAGACCTGACGGATCACGACGCCTTTTTTGATGTTTTTTATGACGAAGACCTGCGGTTTGATTTCATGCTGGCCTTTAAACAACTGACCCGAGCCTTAAACCTTGTTTTTCCGGCCAAGGAGGCTCTGGACTATATGGCCGACTATTCGGCGCTGGCAGAGATCAACGTGCTGGCTGGAAAGCATTTCCGGGATGAGCGCCTGAGCATGAAAGGTATTCCTGCAAAGCTACGGACAATAACCGACGCTTATCTGGAATCAAAAGGTATTGAAGTCAAGATCGAGCCGATTTCCATTCTTGATGCCGATTTTGAAAAGGAAGTGGGCAAGCGTAGCCGCACAAAGACCAAGGCCGCAGAGGTGGAACATGCCATTCGCCATCATCTGGATGTTGAACTTACGGATGATCCCGATCTGCAAGCCTCGTTTGCCGAATCGTTAGCAGCGATCTTTGAAGAATTCCGCAACAACTGGAAAAAGATTTATGAGCAGTTGGAGAAGCTGCGTATACGCATTATTAATGCCGGCAAAGAACCTACCTATGGTCTGCACCGCAAAAAGCAGATGCCTTTCTTCAGGATGCTAACTAGAGAAATATTCGGCGAAGGCGGGTTGAATCAGCCTGAGGCTGGTTGTGTTGCCGAGCCTACGCCGGACTATGGTATGGCGCAGGAAGACCGGATCAGTCATCTTGTTGACCTGACTCAGCAGGTGTTTCTGGTTGTGGAGCGGGAATTGAAACTTACCGGTTTCTGGGAGAGCATCCCCGCACGCAATAAATTAAAAGCCGATATTCAAGCGACCTTACTGGCCCCTGAATTTGCAAAGCTCCCCGGTATTGAAAAAAACAGAGCACACATCATTTCCCGGATCATGGAAATTGCGGAAAGAAAGAATGACACCATTCTTTACGCGGAGTGACGGGGATGGACCTGGTTTACACCATTCAAAGGTCGGCAAAACGCCGTAAACTGACGATATCCGTTGAACGGGATCGAAGCGTTGTGGTTCACGCGCCGGAAAATATGACTCTGAAAAATATCCGGCAAGTGGTTGAGTCAAAACGTCTGTGGATTCACGAAAAGATCGGTCATCCGCAGAAATATACAAATCTTCCTCATCCACCGGGTAAGGAATTGGTCAGCGGTGAGTCTGCTTTGTATCTTGGCCGGCAGTATCGCATTGAGGTAGTAAAAACAGGTTTACCCGGCATTATGTTTGTCCGGCGTTTCTTCATTCCGGCAACAAAGAATAAAAAGAGAATAGAGTATTTGCGGGACTGGTACATTGGCAGAGCCAGGGAAAAGATTATCCCCCGCGTAAAAATCCATGCCCGTGCGCTGGGTGTTGATATTGCTCAAATTAAGATTGTGGATAATCGATTCCGCTGGGGCTCCTGCACTTTAAAGGATAACATCCATTTAAACTGGCGGCTGATCAAAGCGCCCATGTTCGTTATCGACTATGTGATTGTCCATGAACTGGCCCACCTCATTGAAGCCAATCACACACCCGGATTCTGGAATATTGTGCGGGCACAAACCCCGACAATGGAAAAGGCAAAAGCCTGGCTGAAGGAGAACGGGCAGTTGCTTGAACAGGAGATATAAAGGGTTTTCATGCTATAAGGAATATTGGGGACAGGTACAATAAATACGCAGTTGTCGCGGTAAAATTCTGATGATCGACATGCGCGGTACCTGAACCTAACCAACTGGTTCAGGTACCGCAGCTTCGAGGACCTGCCGCCGAATTACGGGGTGCTGTGAGCGATCATTTATTCTCATCGAAGAAGGAGAAAACCCGTGAGCGCAAAGAAAATAGTTGTTCCCGAAAAACAAAAGGAGCGCGATCCCGATTTGATCAATGCCGAAGTCGCCTTGAAGCGCGCCGCTCAGAAGGCAGGACAAAGAGCCGGGCCGGCAGGCATAGCCGTCGTTGTTGTGAAGGATGGAAAAATTGTCGAAGAGCGGGCTGACCGATCACACTGACCAAACCATGAAAATTCAATCCAAGCGCCGCAAATCATCCCTGCCGCTTATTCCAAACATGAGTTTCTTTTCAGAGGAGGGAAAAATGGACGATGAAACAATTATTTTAAAGCGTGAGGAGTTATATAAGATGGTCTGGTCTGAACCAGTATCCAAACTTGCACGGGGGTACGGACTGTCTGATCGTGGTTTGGGGAAAATCTGCGCGAGGCTGGAAATTCCTGTGCCCGGCAGGGGATATTGGCAGATGAAGAAGAAAGGGTTGAAAATGCCCGTGCCCCCTCTAAGACCGACAAAGAAAATAAATGCCACTTGCACATATATACACAGAAAGCCGACACCCCAGAGAGACGGCGAAGAAGACCACAAAACATGTGACGTAATCACTGCTGAAAAAATGCCGGAGAACAAAATAATAGCGCCGCCATCTCTGGATTATCCTCATCACTTGATCTTGATAACACAAAAGAGTCTGATCGGGGCGAAGGTCGATGCCAGGGGCTTGAAACAACCGAGGGCACGAGGATGCCTTGATGTGACTTTAGGGCCGGCCAGTATCGATCGCGCCATGCTTATTATGGACACGCTTGTTAAAGCCTTGGAGACCAGAGGGTTTGATATATCTGTCAGCAAAGAGGCACCGTTTTCCACAACTGTATCAGTCATGGATGAAATTATTACATTCGCCCTTAATGAAGACCTTAACCGTATCGAGAAAAAATTGACCGCTGCCCAAATAAAAGAAAAGGAAAAATACCCTTGGATGTATAGCAGACAGGAGTATGACTATTCTCCGAATGGGTTATTATCCCTGAGTATTAAAAACGATGATTGCTTAAATACCCGCAAAACATGGACCGATGGCAGGAAGCAGCGATTGGAGGACTGCCTGAATTCATTTATCGGTGGTCTGAGCAAGGCAGCCATAGCCATAAAGCATCTGCGCATGGAAAGGGAACAGCGAGAGCTTAGGTGGCAGGAGGAAAAACGTCAGTGGGAAGAATCGGAGAGGATCAGGCGGGAGGAAGAGGAAAAACTGAAAGTCTTGGAAAGGGAGATTGCGTCTTGGCAACGAAGCCAGCAGATCCGTTCATATGTTGAGGCTGTAAAGAAGTGGGGAATTCAGAAATACGGAGAAATAAAACCAGACAGCAATCTCCAGCAATGGCTTACGTGGGCCACTAAACAGGCAGACCGTTTTGATCCATTGGTTGAGTGATCTGTCTGAAAGAATGATTCATTTCCCGCCGCTCCCCATTAGAATCCAACAAAGTCCAAAGAAGTGCAACGCCCGTTAGAAATAGCGGGTTTATTATTGTCAATTGAACCTTGTTTTGTATCTAAACATTTTACAAGGCGTGTCTAGTAAAAATAGTAGACGCGTCTAGTAAAAAAAGCGGGCAACCCCGCTTTATTTCGGAAGGCATTCGAGATATTGTGCCGTTACCCGGCGCAGGAGATCAGTTACACTAAGCTGCTGGGGCAGCTTCAGGACAAGGGGAACACCGATTTGGTTAAGTATCCATCACCGGCCCGCCAGCGTGCTCCGCCTGATGATCTCGTCCTTCATTGCCGGCGACAGGTCGTTGAAGTACGCGGAATATCCCGACACCCGCACCAACAGGTTCGGATAGAGGGAGGGATTGTTCCTCGCTTCGATAAGCACCGAGGGGTCCAGCACATTTATCTGGGCCTGCATGCCCCCCCGCGAGAAATAGGTCCGTATGAGTGCCTGGAGAGCGCCGGTCCCCTCGGGACCGCGCAGGGTGTGAGGGGCGAACTTCAGGTTGAAATTCAAACCGTTCCCGACCCTGGTCGTGTCGAGGCCGTTCACCGAATTCAGTAGCGCCGTGGGCCCCCTGAGGTCCTTTCCATTTTCGGGCGATATGCCGGAGGCAAAACTCTCGCCTTTTCTCCGGCCATGGGGGAGGGCGCCCGTGATTCTTCCGAAATACTCGTGGGCCGTTACCGAGTACAGGCCCATTACATAATCGCCGCCCCTGGTATTCTTCCCCATTGAGGATAGGACCTTCTCAAAGGTCTCCGCCACATACCTGGTCCAGCGATCGGCTTCCTTGTCGTCGTTGCCGAATTTCACGATGCCGGCGAGATAGGCCCGGTCTTTTTCATCGGGGATGTTCTTCTTCAAGATCGCAACGAGTTCATCGACGGTGTAGCGTTTGTCCTGGAATACGGACTTTTCAATGGCCCGGAGGGCGTCCCCTGTGTCGGCCGGAGCCACGCACTGGACGCCGGAGAAATTGTAAAGGGCGCCGCCGGCGGTGCTGCAACTCCCCTTCTCGAGGCACCCACGGATTAGCATGCTGGTCAGCGGCGTGGGATGATACAGCCGGTTGGCCGTTTCGGTTGCGCGCAGGTCGCGGACGAGGCGTCCCAACACGGTGCGGAGCTGCGTCTCGAAGGCTGATAGCAAATCATCCATGGAAGACAGGGACTTCGGTCCCGGGGTGGACGCCCCGGACCTGAAAATCTTCCCGAACCGCTTCCCGCCGTTCAGGGCGATCTCAAGGACGCCGGGAACGTTGAATATGGCCGCGTCGGTGGACGAAAAGCTTCTGCCCTGTGATACCGGCTCCACGCAGCCCACGCCGGTGTAATCCCGCGCGTCGCCCGGATCGTAGCCGTGTTTCACCATGGCCGCGACGATCGCCTCGTCGCCGTAAAGAGCTGGGGAATTGCTTCCCGCCGCCAGCATTGACACGATCGACGCGAGGTACTGCGCCGGCGAGCCGCGGTGCACCCGGGCATGGTAATTGGGCTGCCGCATCCTGAGCTCATCCATTATTTCCAGGAAGATATACGAGAGATCGTTGGTGGAATCATTTCCTTCGCCGTCGGTCCCGCCCACGGTCACCACCTGGCCGTTGAACATCCCCCCGTGGAAATTGGTGAGGTGGCGGGAAAAGACAGGGATTATCTCAGACATCTTTATGGAAAAGCAGGAAAGTATCTCCTTTGCCGATTCGCGGTCCAGTTTTCCCGACTGCAGGTCCCTGTTGTAATAGGGATACAGGTATTGGTCCATGCGGCCGGGGCAAACCGAGTTGTCAAGGCTTTCGAGATTCAGGGCGATCTGCGCGAAAAAGAGCGACTGGACCGCCTCGCGGAACGTCCGGGCTCCGAACCGGGGAACCCGGCGGCACACGTGGGCAATGTCCATCAGCTCCCGCAGGCGCGCGTCGTCTTTCTCGGCCGCGGCCATCTCCTCGGCGCGGGCCGCGTACCGCGCGCCGAAGCGCGCCAGGCCCTCGCATATGATCTTTACGCCCTCGTAAAAATTCCATTCCCCCGATCCCGATTTCGTTCCTGCCTGGAGCCCGGATGCCTTGTGCCTGTATCCATCCGTGCCGATAGCGAGGAGTGTTTCATAGTCGGGGGCGAAGTGGGATATCCCCCCGGATTCATTGATCAGGTACCATCGGGCCTTGAGCTGGTCGAGGATGAACCTCGCCTTGGCGAACGGCGAGCGGAAGGCCCTGAAGCCCAGGAAGCGGAAGAGCCAGAAGGGGATGGTCCCGATGAGCTCTCGTCTTTCTTTCGGCGATATCGCGAGGGGGTTCGTTTCTCTCCTGGTAAAGGTGAAGAGGTCGAGGAGCACCGGGATGCCGTGGAGCTCGGGGAAAATGGAGCCGCCGACACGCTTTGAGGTGTAATTGCCCACGATGAGCTCGCGGGGGTATATCCTGACGTTCTTCGCTGCAAGTACGCCGGAAAGCGCCTCGGCAATGGCGACCGGCGCCGGTTTATTCCTGCCGGTCCTTCGGCGGTAATACTCAGTCCAGAGAAGGGCGCGCTCCGTGCATATGCCGGGCCGGTAATCCGTCACGGCCTTTTTCAGCTCCGCGATTCTTTCGGTTACCCCTTTGTCGTTTTCGTTGTATGCTTTCTCAGCTGTACACGATTGCATCGACTCCCTCCTTCTGAAAAAGAGATTTCAGTTCTTCCATTTTATCCCGCTGCTGCGCCTCGATGACCTGCGGCCTTTGACTGGTATTGATCCATGGGAGCTTGCCCCTGCCGAGGGGATTATAGGGCAGACAGTGGATCGTGCGTATTCCTTTTGAGAGAATGAAGGATGCACAGCGCCTGATGTTCCCGATGTCGTCGTTCATGCCGGGTATGACCGGTATCCGCGGCTGGAGATAGCCATAAAAGGCGGCGAGGGCGGAGAAGTTATCGAGGATGCGCGAATTGTCCCGGCCGGTGAGCTCCCGGTGCTTTTCACTGTCCATGTGTTTCAGGTCATAATAGATGAAATCAGCGGACCGTGCCAACATATCCATGAGGGACGCATCGAAAAAGCCGCAGGTTTCAACCGTAACGGTGATGCCCCGTTCGTGGAGAAGCTTGCAGGTCGTCTCAAGAAAAGCCGGATACATGAGAGGTTCGCCGCCGGAGAAGGTGACGCCGCCACCGGACTCCCGGAAGAAATCTATATCCATGGCAAGCTCAGTGGCAAGATCATCGGGCCGCCATTCTTCGCCGATAAGGGTGAGGGCGCAGCCGGGGCAAGACTTCGAGCAATCGCCGCAGGCGGTGCACCGGGAATAATCGACGCGTCGGTCATTGCCCCGGATGATGGCCCCGTATTGGCATGCCGCCAGGCACGCGCCGCACCCGATGCAGCGTTCGTGCCTGAAGGAGATTTCGGGCCTGGCTGAAAGGGTTTCCGGGTTCTGGCACCAGAGGCACCGGAGGGGACAGCCTTTGAGGAATACGGTTGTCCTGATGCCCGGTCCGTCATGGAGGGAAAACCGCTGGATATTGCTGATAATGGCCTTTTCAAGGCCTTCTGATGAATGTTGTTTGCTCATAGTGCACGCAATTAAATGACACCGGATAGCTTGGTTTAATAATAAATTGATTAAATGTCAATAAGATCATGGGGACGCGATTTGCCTCAAGTAAAATGTTAAAGAGGACTTGGATAAAAGAAGGCAGATCCAGATCCATTTTGTTAGGGATGGGTCTTCCGATAGCTGCCGGGCGTAGTGCCGGTCCGGAAAAAGGATAGACTTGCTGCTTTGGCTTAGCCTTTACAAATACAGCGCATCAATCATGTCCGAATATTTCTTTAAAACTTCACGGCGCTTAAGCTTCAGTGTCGGGGTAAGCATCCCATTTTCAGTTGTGAACCCTTCACTTAAAAGTAATATCTTTTTCGGAAGCTCATAACTGGCAAAGGTGCTTTTCAGATGATCGTGAATCTCATCTTCATACATCTTAATGACCGCCGGATGTTGAACAAACTCATTTTTATCGACAGGCAGACCCTTTTCTTTAGCAACCTTTTCCATGACAAGAAAATCAGGCACGATGATACAAATCGTATAAGGTTTGTTCAGCCCGAAGATCATGGCATGCTCAACACTGGGAAGTAATTTAACATGCCCCTCTATGGCTGAGGGATAAACAAATTTCCCGTTTTCAAGCTTGAACTGCTCCTTGATACGACCGGTGATATAAAGGTATCCATCCTTGTCAACAAAGGCCCTGTCGCCGGTTCTCAAACCGCCGTCATGGGTCATGGTTGCCTTTGTTTCTTCCGGCTTGTTGTGATAACCCTGCATGACATTCGGACCATAAATGATAAGCTCTCCCTCGGCCGAATCATCATTCATACCGGTCCTGTCAATAACAAGCCTGACTTTGTCAATCGCTTTGCCGCAGCTCCCGATCTTGTATTCGACAGGGGTATTGACTGTTCCCGCAGGTGAAATTTCTGTCATGCCCCACGCCTCATAAACAGGGGCGCCTATATCAAACATGAATTGGGCTATATGTGCGCTTAGCGCTGCGCTAGAGCTGATCGAAAGCTGAAGATTTCCACCGAAGAGCGCCCTCAATTTGCTGTAAACAATTTTATCGACAAGTGCCAGTTTCAGAGAGTTCATCAAGCTTGATTTGCCCAGTCTCGCCCATTCACGCTTCTTCTTGTTTTCCTCCGTCCCCATCTCAAACAGTTTCTGGGCGAGGCCGCCCTTATCGCGAATTTTCATCAAAATGCCATCATAGACCCTGTTGAATACACGCGGCACGGCAACAAGCATAGTCGGTTTAACCAGTTGAAGGTCGCCAACGATCGTTGCAGGACCCTCAGCAAAACCCGTGCTTCCGCCAAGCTTCAAGAGGGTGTTGAGCTCGGCCGTCTGCCCGTATGAATGCGCCCAGGGGAGGAACGACAGTGTTCTTGTTTTATCATCCAGCATGTAAAATGATTTAACCAGGGCATGGACCTGGCTGGAGAAGTTTCCATGGGAAAGCAATACCCCTTTGGGATCGCCTGTTGTACCGGATGTATAGATTAATCCTGCGATATCGCCTGCCGTTGGTCTTATTGCGGGAATGATTTTTTTAAAACCATTATTCATGAGTTCCCGGTAGCTGTTTGGACCTTTTTCATCAATGATGAAGATATGCTTTAAAGAATCAATTTCATTCATCCAGGTCAGTGCCTTTTCATAATATTCTCTTTTGGAGACAAACAGCACCTTCACGCCACTGTCTTTGATGATATATTTCTGAACCTTTTCCAGCTCTGCTTCGTACATGGGTACAAACAGCGCCCCCACGCCATATGAGGCATAACAGCAGACGGCCCATTCGGTGCGGTTGCCGGCGATGATGCCCACCGCATCGCCCTTTTTAATTCCAAGACCTACAAGCCCGCTTCTTACACCGTCAACCATATGGTTGACATCCGAATAGGTTACCCATTCGTAAATACCACTGCGGTTCTTTGTTCCGAAAAGGATGTTTTTCGCATATTTTTTTACACTGTCTTCAAAAATCTCAACAAGATTATCCGGCTTATCTAATTCGTACATTTTGCCTCTCCTCTATGAGATTGATTTATTTTATATAGATCATTAATCATCAACAGTCTGACTTTTTAAAATCATTTGTTTGTGGATACCGTTCTTATCAACGCAGGTATCAATGTTTCTATATATGGAGGGTCTTCATGGTCAATGGCAGCGATAATGGAATTGTTGAGCTGCATTTTTATTTCTCTAAAGATGCCGCGTTTCTTTTGGAATGTCTTCGCAAAAGCAATAGATTCCCTAAGGACCGTCTCGGCATTTTCACAAGCCTTCAGGATCACCTGATGCTCTGCCAGTTCCTTCGCATCGTAGCGCTTTCCGGTCAGAACCGCTTCTTGCAGCTTGTAATAAGGGAAGGCCTTTTTCATGATTTCCAGAATACCCGGCCAGTAGGGAATGTTGATATCCACTCCGGGAAAAAAGAAGTAGCCCCTGTCCGCCTTCATCAACCGAAAATCGCAACAACAGGCCAGGATGCCTCCGTTTCCTACGGCATGACCGTTGATCGATGCGATGACGGGCATGGGGAAAAGAAGAATCTTTTTGAACATAACATTCAAACTATAGAGGAATGCCTTGATGGTCTGGAATTCTCTGTTTTCCTGAACATTCATGATCCAGGGCAGGTCGATGCCCTGGGACCAACTCTTCTCATCGCTGGAGGTTATGACGACGGCAGAAATAGACTCGTCTTTCTCAATCTCAGAGAAGGAATCAAGGATTGCCCTGATAAACGGAGGATTGTGCCTGTTCTCCCCGTTGTTCAAGGTGATCATCGCGATGGTATCCTCTTTTTTCCATTCTATGATCATTCCTGATGCACCGATACCTGGTTATCATCCATCCAGGAAAGCCGACAGTCTTAATTGGACATTAGTGACTCCGGTATATCCACGATTCTGGCTCGCAGGTACTCGCCCAGGGTCTTGGCCTGGCCATCCAGCCTGAGTGACGCGGCAACGCCTTCGCCAAGGATTCCCCGGATATAGAAATTCACAGCCAGCAGGTTGGGCAGCTCATAACGCTCCATTTCATAGCCTTTCAGATCCTTCAGCAGTTCTTTGAGCTTCTCAGTCGTTAAATATTCGCGGAGAAAGGCGAAGGCCTCCGGCGTTTTAGCCCATATCCCAAGATTTGCATTCCCCCCTTTATCGCCGGAGCGGGTAGCATATAAGCGGCCTAAAGGCAGCCGGTTTGTCTTGCCGCGCGGCGCAGAAGGCAGGTCGATACTCAGTGGTTTCGGCGGAATAAACCCTTCCACGGGGGAGACGGATTCAATGATAAATTCCTTTCCGTCCATGGTAACTTTCTGGGGGATGTGACGGCTGGAAACGAGAGCCGGCCAATACATAATGGCGGGAGATCCCTTCGATGGCGGCGCCGTGCCGGTAAAGCCGGGAATGTTTGCCAGGGCCAGCTCAACGATCTGAGACGAAACCCGGGCAACCTTCTTCTGATCGGGATCAATGACGGTAATACGCAGGTAGGCAAAGGCCTCCTCATTGGTGGCCGGATCAATCTTATCGGATCGGATGAGCTGGACATCGACCTTCTGATACTGGTCCTTGCCGCCCAGAGCGTCGAAAAGGGTATCTTCGAGAATCCGGGCCTTTTTCTCAATATCGAGGCCGGTGAGAAGGATCGTCATGGCATTACGAAAACCGCCCAGCGTATTTATACAAACCTTGGCAGTGGCCGTTGGCGGCTCGCCCCGAACACTGTCGACTTTGACCCGGTCGGGTGCCTCCCCTGAGATCCTGATCGTATCAAAGCGGGCGATTACATCCGGGGTCAGATAGCTTGGAGAGCTGATCTCATAAAGGAGCTGCGCCTTGACGGTATCCACTGAAACAAGCCCGCCCGTGCCGGGATGTTTTGTAATCACGAAAGAACCATCTTCGGCAATTTCGGCAACAGGAAACCCGACATTTTTAAAACTGGGCACTTCTTCGATAAAAGAATAATTCCCGCCTGTCGCCTGGGTGCCGCATTCGATAATATGCCCTGCCGTTGTGGCGCCGGCCAGTTTGTCCCATTCATTTTGCTTCCAGCCGTGCCACCAGGCCGCGGGCCCAACCACAATGGAAGCATCGGCAATCCGGCCGCCCACGACGATATCGGCGCCCTGCGCAAGGGCTTTGACGATGCCCCAGCACCCTAGGTAGGCATTGGCTGAGATCGTGATCGCTTTGGAATCCTTCAAGGCAATTCCCTTGTCCATATGAATGAAAGGCTCCCCGGCCGCCTGGAGATCCGCCAGACGCCCCATGAGATCGTCTCCTTCGATACAGGCGATCTTGGGATGCAGACCCAGTTTCTCGGCGATCCGTTCCAATTCCGCGGCTAATGCTTTTGGATTCAGTCCCCCCGCATTGGACACGACGCGGATCTTTCGGTCGAGGCATTCTCCCATGACTTGTTCCATCTGTTTGAGAAATGTGGATACATAACCGCCGTTCGGATCTTTGCTCTTGGCCCGAAAGAGAATCGCCATGGTCAGTTCCGCCAGATAATCACCGGTGAGGAAATCAATAGACCCTCCCTGAACCATTTCTCTGGCCGCGCTGAAACGATCCCCGAAAAAGCCGCTGCAGTTGGCAATGATGACTTTATTACTTTTATGCTGGTTGTTTGTTTCCATGTTTCGTTCCTTTTATCTTCCTGTAAATTTCGGCTTCCTTTTTTCAATAAAGGCCGTGATACCTTCCCGGGCGTCCTCTGTCGAGGCTACGGCTAAGAACTTCATGGCGAGGTTATCCAGTGCTTCTTCCAGAGACATTTCGGCGGACTCCTGGAAAGCCTGTTTGCCAAGCTTGATTCCAATCGGGCTTTTAGCAGCCAGATTCTGCAAAATGGTATTTACCTCTCCATCCAACTTGTCAACAGGCGCCACCCGGGTAATCAAACCCATGTCCAGTGCCGCCTGAGCGTCCAGGCGCTCTCCCAGGAGAATCATCTCCATGGCTTTCTTTCTGGGAACATTCCGGAAGATGAGGGCTCCGATCATCATCGGCCATAGTCCGACATTAACCTCGGGGGTGCCGAACCGGGAATCCTCACTGGCGACAACAATATCGCAAGCCAGCATGAAGCCCATGCCGCCGGCCAGACAGAAACCCTTGACCCGGGCCACGGTGGGTTTAGGAAATGTAGCCAGGCGCTTGAGCAGCCGGGCGTAATCCTCGAAGGCTTTCTTCCCTTCTGCCGAAACGCCGTCTCCCAATTGAGCTCCTGTGCAAAAGGCCTTTCCCCCCGCCCCGGTAATCAACACAGCCCGCACGGCTTGATCAGCCTCGGCCCTGTCCAGATAGGAGTGGAAAAGGGCGATGGCTTCCGCGGTAATGGTATTTCTTTGTTCGTCGCGGTTGATGGTGATGTGGGCCACATGGTTTTCCAGACGATAGATTACATGGTCTTCTGTCATCTCTTCAGGCATCTCATTCGTCTCCCTTCATGAAACAACGACTCGATCTTATTCCTGAGGCATTTCAGTTTCTTCTTTTTCGATATTGACAAGGATCTGGCCGGGCATGACCTTATCTCCCACGGCAACATTGATCTTCAAAACCTTTCCCTTGAATGGTGCGCAAAGGGTAGTCAACATCTTCATGGCCGTTACGACAACGACACTCTGACCCTTTTCGACACAATCGCCCTCGGCTACCATGATGCGCTCCACAACCGACGGCATGGGCGGCGTGACCTCATGGGGGAGATCCTTCTGACTCCGCCTTCTCGTACTGCTCCTGGCAAGAATGTCTGCATCCTGAACCAGATAGGTTGTGCCATGAATGTTGATAAGCTTGCCATCATCACTGTCAGCCACATAGATGTTTCGGCCGATACCTTCAACCTCAATGTGGATCTGGTTTTCCGAAATAATCCGGTGGCGGGTGGTGAAACTCTTCTCACCAATCCTG
The DNA here is from genome assembly GCA_963682105.1 of Smithellaceae bacterium. GTDB lineage: Bacteria > Desulfobacterota > Syntrophia > Syntrophales > Smithellaceae > UBA8904. The sequence continues at coordinate 1,012,105 of OY821638.1, read as the reverse complement.
GCCAGAATTGTTCCGTCATCTCTGAGGTCGGCTGCAACCGGAAGGGTCTGGTTGCCAATTTTCAGGTTATAGTCCATTTCGTATCTCCGTTATTGTCCCTGCATTCAATTATGGCCGGAAATTTCCCAGCGTCTGCCACGGCGAATAGGCTTCACGATCCGTGAGAGTGAAGTCGCCCTTTGTTCTGCGGTTGGCCAGATCATCAACAATATAGGCCAGACAGGCCAGGTCAACGCCTTCCATGGCGTGATGCCAGTCGGCAAAGTGCGTGTCGATGAAGTCCGTGCAGGTTTCTCCCTTGATGAAGGCCTCTGATGACAGGATATCCATCAGGAAGGGGATGGGCGTCAGAACGCCAAGGACCACATAGTCCTTCAATGCCTTGATCATTCTGCCGATGCACTCCTGTCTATTTTCCGCATGGGTGATCAGCTTCGACAGGATAGGATCGTATTCCATCGGGACGGTGTAGCCGGAATAAACACCGCTGTCATTCCGGATGCCTGGCCCCCGGGGTTCCAAGACGAAATGGATTTTCCCCGGCGATGGCAGAAAGGCGGTCAGAGGATCCTCGGCATAAATTCGGCATTCTATGGCATGCCCCCGGCCGATGATATCATCCTGAGTAAGTTTCAGGGGGTTACCGGCAGCAATCTCGATCTGCTGACGCACCAGATCGATGCCGGTGATCATTTCCGTAATGGGATGTTCCACCTGCAAGCGGGTGTTGACTTCCAGAAAATAGAAATTCCCTGTTTCATCCAGTAAAAACTCCACCGTCCCTGCATTAACATAGCCTGCGGCTTTGGCGGCGGCCACCGCCGCTTCTCCCATGACCTTCCGGAGTGACGGCGTCAGGACAGGAGAGGGCGTTTCCTCAATAATCTTCTGGTGACGCCTCTGGATGGAGCACTCCCGTTCCAGGAGATGGATCATGTTGCCCTGCCCATCAGCGAGGATCTGGAATTCGATATGGCGCGACTTTTCGAAATATTTTTCCAGATAGATGTCTCCATTTCCGAAGGCGCTCCTGGCTTCGCTGGTAGCTGAAATGGCGGCCTCCCGGAATTCCTTCGCCGACCGTACAATCCGCATTCCTTTGCCGCCTCCGCCGGCCGCTGCCTTGATGATGACCGGATATCCGATCCGATCCGCTTCACGAGCCAGAATATCCGGTTTCGCTTCCGCTGCCATCATGCCCGGAATGACAGGGACGTGGCTTTCCATCATGATACGCCGTGCCACGGTCTTGTTTCCCAGATCGCGGATTGCCCGTGAATTGGGACCGATGAAAACCAGACCTTCTCGTTCGCAGCGCTCGGCAAAAACGGGGTTCTCCGCCAGGAACCCATAGCCCGGATGAATGGCCTGTGCCCCGGTCTGTCTGGCTGCAGCAATGATCTTATCCATGTTGAGATAGCTTTCCGCCGGACTGGAAGGTCCAAGACAGACAGCCTGGTCAGCCTCAAGAACATGAAGGGCGGCCCGGTCGGCTTCGGAATAGACGGCAACCGTCTTGATGCCCATTTCCTGGCAGGTGGCGATAATGCGAACAACGATTTCGCCCCGGTTGGCGATGAGTATCTTGTCAAACATGTTGTACCCCCCCTACATCCTGAAGATGCCGAATCCTGTTACATCATCGCGGATGGGCGCATTCAGCGCGGCGGAAATAGCCAATCCCAGGATATTACGCGTATCAGCCGGGTCGATGATGCCGTCATCCCAGATGTTGGTTGTGCTGTAATAGGCATCGCCCTCCTTCTTGGCCGCTTCTGCGATTGGAACACGGATGGATGCCTCTTCCTGTGCTGTCATAGGCGGCAAGCCGGCTTTGGCGTTCTGGTCGTTCTTCAGGGTAATCAGCACGCCGGCGGCCTGTTCGCCACCCATAACGCCAATCTGGGCGTTGGGCCACATCCACAGAAAGCGCGGTGAATAAGCCCGGCCGCACATTCCATAGTTGCCCGCCCCGAAAGATGCTCCGATAATGACCGTAAATTTCGGCACGGTACAGGTGGAGACGGCATTGACCATCTTATGGCCGTCCTTCGTGATGCCCAGCCGCTCATACTGCCTGCCGATAATATAGCCGTTAATGTTCTGCAAAAAGACAAGGGGGATTTTGCGCCGGTCGCAGATCTGGATGAACTGGGTGGCTTTCAGGGAGCTGTCTGAGAACAAAATCCCATTATTTCCCAGTATCCCGACAGGATAGCCGTGAATGTAGGCAAATCCGCAAACAAGCGTTGGTCCGTAGAGTTCCTTGAACTCTAAAAATTCACTGCCATCGACAATGCGCGCGATGACCTCCCGGCAGTCATAGGGTATCTTCAGATCTTCACTTACTATTCCATAGATTTCCCTGGGATCGTAGGCAGGTGGTTTGGGCTCACGCATTGTTAGTTTTGCCTTCTCATTTTTCGGCAGCGTTTCGACAATCTTGCGAACGATGGAAATGGCGTGGGCATCATCTTCCGCGAAATAGTCCGAAACCCCTGATTCAATACAATGCACTTCGGCGCCGCCGAGCTGATCAGCCGTCACTTCTTCTCCCGTTGCCGCCTTCACAAGGGGAGGTCCACCGAGGAAGATGGCGCCCGTGCCCTTCACGTGCACCACCTCGTCTGACATGGCAGGGACATAGGCGCCCCCTGCCGTACAGAGACCCATCACCGCCGTTATTTGGGGGATTCCCATTTTGGAGATGACAGCCTGATTGTAAAAGATCCTGCCGCCATCATCAATGTCCGGGAATATTTCCGATTGCAGGGGCAGGTATGCTCCGGCGGAGTCCAGAAGATTGATCATCGGCAGGCGGTTTTCCATGCAGATCGTCTGACATCGCAGGTTCTTCTTGACTCCCATGGGATAGACGGCGCCACCCTTAATCGTGGCATCACTAGCCACCACTAAAACCTCACGGCCCCCTACGATACCGATACCGGCAACCAGACCGGCAGCGTGAACCTTGCCGTCATACATGCCTCTGGCCGCAAGCGGGGCAATTTCCAGAAACGGCGTATTCCTGTCGAGGAGCAGATCAAGCTTCTTGCGCACGGGCATTTTGCCCTGAGCAGCCAAACGGTCGATGTCCTTCTGAGGTCTCTCATCCCTGGCTTTTTTTAATTCTTTTTTGAGGTCCGCCACCAGGGATTCCATAACCTCATATTTTTTCTTGTACTCCCCGGAGTTGGTATCAACTTTTGATTCTATGATATCCATTACATTTCACCTCTTTTTACTCACCCATTCGTTTTCATCACCGGCAACCGCATCCACTCGGGATCATCCATCTGATTGAAGGCCGTGATCATTCCCTATGCCGGCAGAAACCTGTCCAATTCTCTACGGGCAATCATAGAACGTTGAATTTCCGATGTGCCCTCACAGATTTCTCCGAATCTGGCATCACGGTAGAACCTTTCAATATCACTACCGGCAACATAGCCGTGCCCGGCAAAGATCTGCATGCCCCAGTTAACAATCTTTGTTACCGCTTCACTGGCAAAGAGTTTTGCGCTTGCGGCCAGAACATCGGCCTCGTTATCGCCGGTATTGATTGCCCATGCCGCCTTTAAGGCGAGCATGCGCCCCAGATCGTTGATCGTGAACATGTCTGCCAGCCTGAAGCCGATATCCTGATACAACCCGATCGGCTTGCCGAAAGATTTCCGTTCCTTCGCATGTTTAACTGAAATCTCCGTGCAGGCATTCCCAATACCCACGCACAGCGCCGCGATACACACTTTGCCCATGGTCAGAATTCGGCTGATTTGGTCATAGCCTTTTCCGGGAGTGCCGCCCAAAATACCGGCAGCAACACAATTTTCCATCGAGATGCCGGCCATAGGAACTCCCCGCAATCCCATGGTCTCTATCGGTTCTCCGATCCTTAAACCTTCTGCATCTTTATTGCAGATGAAGATGCTCATGCCGCTCTCAGCGCCGGCATCTTTTTCACTATAGGCAAGAACGAGGAATACATCTGCGATCGGGGCATTTACCACGACATTCTTGGCGCCATTGAGCAGCCACGCTTCACCATCCTTGTGTGCGACGGTCGTGATCGCTGCCATATCCGAGCCGGCCTGTTCTTCGGAATAGGCAAACGCACCCACTTGTTCGGCCTTCATCAGGGCGGGGATATACTGTTGCTTCTGCTGGGGCGTGCTAAACAGTCTTAATGCGCCGGCGCACAGGAAGGCGCTCGCACGGGCGCTTAGAAATGTCGCCGGACAAGCCTTTGCAATCTCCTCGCCGGCAAGATAAACGGCGATTAGGTCGATGACGTCGCCGCTATATCCCGGTTCCAGGCATCCTCCCCGTGAAAGTATCTTCAAGTTTTCCTTCATATGTGTGCATGCTTCCAGGCGTGAACTGTGGTCGAGCATCTTAGCCCTGGGTGCTATCTCGGTCTTGCAGAAAGCAGCCAGATCCTGTTGCATTTTCGCTTCTTGTGGAGAAAGTTGATAGTCCATTCGGTTACCCCCTCAGAATTACATCATCATTATCCTGGATACGATCATGCGCATGATATCCGATGTGCCCCCGCCGATAGCTGCCAGTTTTGAATCACGGAAATTTCTTTCTACGGAGTACTCATGCATAAACCCATAACCACCGAAGATCTGTACAGCCTCCGATGCCATCTCGAATCCTCTGTCACCGGCATATACTTTACTGACCGCCGCCTGCAGAGGGTTCAGCATCTGGCCATTGTCCTTGGCGGAGGCAACCCGATAAATGGCGAGCCTGACAGCCTCGACAAAGACTTTCATATCGGCAATCCGATGTTGAATAGCCTGAAAATTCCTGATGGGACGTCCGAACTGATAACGCTCATTGGCGTAGCGGGCGCACGAATCGAGATTATTGAGGACCGCGCCAAGCATGGGAGACAGCAGGGTGCAGCGGTCCCATTCGACACCGCTCAGCGCGATGAACCAGCCCTGTCCTTCGCCTGCCAGAATGTTTTGCTCCGGGACTTCACAGTCTTCGAGAAACACCTCTGATGTGGCTGAACACTTGCACCCCAGCTTGTGGAAGGGTTTGCCGGTTGAAAGCCCGGGGGTGCCTTTTTCGATGATGAAGGCGGTAATCCCCTCGTGCTTTTTGGCTTTATCTACATTGGCAAACACAACAAAAACATCGGCCACCGGGGCATTGGTAATGAAGGTCTTGGACCCATTGAGAACATAACGGTCACCCCTCTTCACCGCTGTGGTCGAAATGGAGGCGGCATCGGATCCGGACCCCGGCTCGGTGAGGCCCATGCATCCGATCCATTCGCCCGAGGCAAGCTTCGGCACATATTTCCGTTTCTGGTCTTCGGTGCCGAAGGCAAAGATGTTATAGGCGCACAGATAAGTGTGGGCGCCCCAGGCAAGCAAACTGCCGCCATCCACTCCCGCATGCCCCAGGGCCTCCCCGGCCAGGCAACAGGTTAGAATGTCCGCCGCCGATCCTCCAAGTTCCTCGGGAAAGGGCAAACCGAGTATCCCGAAGGAGGCAAGCTTTTTCCAGATCTCAAAGCTGAACTCTCCTTTGAGATCCGCCTCTTCGCAGAGAGGTGCGATCTCGTCTCTGCCATAGCGGTACACAGTTTCCCTGAACATGCGTTGTTCTTTCGAGAGAGAGAAATCCATAGATACCTCCTGTGCGTCTTGACGAATTACCTGTTATTGATCATTGTGTTGCGTCATTTTGGCAAAAGGGGGATGGTCATCCGAACACTGGCTTGTCATCACTCACCCCTGATGTTATTTCAGACAAGTTATATTAACCAAGAGTAAAAATCCTACTGTGAGTAGATTTTTAAACACTAGTTAATTTATTTGTCAATAAAAATTACCTTTCTCTTGACAATATTTTTACCAATGGTGTAAGCATTAATCATCGTATGAATTTTGCGTTCTGTTTTATGCAAACCTGTTCATATCCTAGGAAGTGATAGATGTTAAGGCACCAGCAAGCCATACGCGAGAGAAAATCGCGGGAGAAAGACCAGCGCATTCAGAGCATTCAGGAGGCGGCGGAAAAAGTCTTTTTTTCGAAGGGCTATCTGAAAACAACCATGGACGAGATCGCCCTTGAGGCCCAGCTCAGCAAGCCAACCATTTATCAGTACTTCAACACAAAAGAGGAGCTCTACTCTTCCCTCATGCTGCCATTTCTGCAGGAATTCGGCGTTCAGATGGAACGGATAGAGAAAAAACTGGTCAACAAAAAATATGTGTCCGGCAATGACCTGGTGAAAGACTTATTTAAAATTTTTATCCGCAGCTATGAGAAGGAGCCGGACTCTCTCAGGGTGGCGAACATCTTTTTCCAGCAACAAGATCTCATCAATGAACTCAGCCCCGAAACGCGCTCGGTTATCAGCAGTAGCGGTAAATACGACTTCGAGTTGGCAAGAGGCATCTTCGAATCAGCAAAAGCGCAAAAGCTGATTAAGAATATTAACAGCTTTGCCCTTTCCGACATTATCTGGGCGATTTTTCTCGGACTTACCCAGGTGATGGATATGAAATCCACAAAACAATCACAATCCAACAAATATTTAAAATCCACGCTGCGTATTGCGGAAACGCTTCTCATCGATGCAATCGTTCTGAAATAAGGTACCCCTGGTACCTATCCTTGTAAAGAGGAGGTGGCATCATGGAAAAAGATCGATTCTGGAAAAAATCATATGATCCGGAGCTTAGGGATATCCATCCCGCCCGTTGGGAAACCACCTGCCCGGATATCCTTCGGCGCATCTTTCACGACTATCCGGACAAAACAGCCCTGGCCTTCATGGGCGTCCACATCACCTATGCCCAGTTGGATCGATACGCAAACCAATTTGCCCAGATGCTCTTGTCTCTGGGATTGAAAAAAGGGGCTGTTGTGGGAATCAACCTCCCCAATATCCCGGAATATGTTATCGCCTGGCTGGGAACATTGCGGGCGGGCTGCGTTGTTTCCGGCGTCTCACCACTCCTCTCCTCTGAGGAGTTGGAATACCAGCTTAAAGACTCTCAAGCCAAAGTGCTGGTAACCCTCGATGCCTTGTTTGAGGCAAAGCTTGTACCCGTTGCCTCCCGTCTGCCCGATCTCCAGGCTATCGTTGCTACAAACGTTGGCGGATTCCTCCCGGGCATTAAAAGATTTCTCGGTAAACTGCTGGGCAAGATCCCCAAAGGAAAAGTAACTCCCCTGGACGGCAAAACCGTCTATCTCTTTAACAAGGTTATTCAGCCCGGGCTTTTTTCCACTGAATCCCCGAATATTGACATCACACCTGATGATATTGCCTATCTTCAGTATACAGGCGGAACTACCGGGGTACCAAAGGGTGCAATGCTGAGCCATCGAAATGCCGTTGCTGACCTCCTGATTTTCCAGGCATGGCTTGGATTGGAGCCGGGTAAAAGTATTGGACTTACCGGTTTTCCTTTTTTCCACATCGCCGGAGTATTCACCAATGCTAATTTCATCTTTTTGGGATGGACTCAAATTCTGATTCCGAACCCGCGGGATACCGATCATATCTGTAAAGAATTGGACAGGTACAAACCTGCCATGATGGCAAATGTCCCGCCATTTTATATGTTACTTGCGGCGAATCCCAAGTTCAAGTTGTTGGACCATTCAAAATTGAAGGTCTGTGTCTCAGCCGCTGCTCCGTATCCGGAAGAGGCGCAACGGGAATTCGAGGCCATCGCAGGAACCGGGAAAGTCCTCGAAGGTTACGGTATGACCGAGACATCGCCTTTAACGATTTTCAATCCCATGAATGGGACGCGAAAAATCGGCACGATCGGATTGCCGCTGCTGAATACAGACGTCCGGCTCATTGAACCGGGAACGGGAAAAGAAGTCGAAGTGGGACAACCGGGAGAGATCTGCATCAAGGGACCCCATGTAATGGTTGGTTATTTCGGCAGACCCGAAGAGACCAGGCAAGCCATCGATCCAGATGGGTATATGCACACAGGTGATGTGGCCGTTCAGGATGAAGATGGATACCTGCGCCTCGTGGATCGTACAAAAGACATGATTAACATCGGTGGGTTTAAAGTGTTTTCCCGAAAGGTGGAAGATGTTTTGAATCGGCACCCGGCAATCAATATATGCGCCGTCATCGGAAGCAACAATCCCGAGCGGCCCGGGTCGGAGCTCGTGAAGGCCTATGTGATCCTAAATCCCGGCTATCTTGCAACGGGGGATATGGACGTCCTGAAAAAGGCCATCATCGATTTTGCCAAGGAGAAACTGGCGCCTTATGAGGTGCCAAAGATACTGGAGATCAGAAAGGAACTTCCCCTCACCAGTGTCGGCAAGATCGATAAGAAGGTGCTGAGAAAAGAGGTTTGATGATGGTCACGCTTCAGATTAAGCATTCTTTTTCACATTATCGTGTTGATAAGATCATCCTTTGACTTCGTCGACATTGCCACGGGCTGGACTGAACAAAGAGCGGTCCGGGGCAAAGGAGAAAAAGGCGTCCCGGAACAAATCCAAAGATGTCCCCAAAATGCATCCTATCAAACTTCAAGTACTTCAGAATCAAAACAGCAATCAATGCTGTCCAAATCTGGATTAAAAGCGCATTCGGAGATGTTCCCACAAACGTTTTAATCCTAAGATTCTGTTTGATCGTTTTGAAATAGATCTCTATTTGCCACCGATCCTTGTATATTGCAGCGATCATCGTTGCTCCGAACGTCATATGTAAGACAACGTCGACCGTTTCGGTGCCTCATGAAGTCCCAAATGTCTTGCTTTGCCGAAACAACTGGCCAGACCGCCGTAAATCTTCCGCAACGAATGGGCCTGACCCAATTGGCAAAATCGCATCGCTACAAACTGGTCCCGGCAACTGAATCCCTTAGCTCCTCGCTCTGCCTGCGTTGCAGATACTGTCTCCAAGAACTCTCGTCTCGAAAATAGGTGTAGAATTTGACTAAAAATACTGCTAAATTTATTCATCAGGGTGTCTCCTTCTCAGGGTCTTTTTTTCTTCTCGCAGAGAAACTTTTACCTGAGACTGTGCACCCTTTTCAATTATTAAAATCTATCTTGGACAGATGTGATTTGAGACAATGTGATAACTTTTAAAAAAGTCTGTTAAAGCAGAAATCAAACCATAGGGAGGAGAAACAGCCAATGAAAAAGTCGGCAGGAATGATCATAGCAATTTCGGTGGCGGCTATTTTATTAATGGGGCCTTTTATTACAGGGAAATCTTCTATAGCAGCGGAGAAGGCCAGAGACGGTCGTTTCATTGCCTATGACAACGGGACGATTTTGGATACAAAGACGAACCTGATGTGGGCGGAGAAGGACAATGGCAGTACTTTGAGCTGGGTGCTTGCCAAGTCCTATTGTGAGAGTTATCGTGGCGGCGATTATAAAGACTGGCGGCTGCCGACGCAGGATGATCTGGCAGGATTGTATGATGAGGCCATAGCTAACAAGACTGACAATGAAAGAACAGCTCATTTGACGAAATTGATTCATCTGACGTCTGGTTCAATTTGGGCATCCGAATCAAGCGTTCTCCCCCATGCCAGCGCCGTCTCTCACGCTGATACCGCTTCCATCTTCATTTTCACCAGAGGAAAACGATTTTCGATCAGGGCGGACTCCCCCACCATAGCTTGCGCCCTTCCGGTGCGTTCTGTCAAATAGGCTATTCGTTCATTATTTGTTAAATTCCCGCCGCAAAATACAAAAACCCGCTAGAAATGGCGGGTTTTTGTTGCTATAGACTTACGTCTTGTAAAGGATGAGGTGATTTGGATGATTGATATCGTATTATTTGATTTTGGCGGTGTGTTATCCGCCGAAGGCTGGAAAAAAGGGCTTCGGGTCATCGCCGAAGCAAACGGTCTCCATAGTGACCGCTTTATTCAAACGGCAGCCGATACCGTCTATGAGACCGGCTACATTACGGGAAAATGTTCCGAAGACGATTTTTGGAATGCACTGAAAAGAAAGACAGGAATCAAAGGTGATAACGAATCTTTGACGCGGGAACTGATGTCTCACTTTATTCTGAATGACCGGATGATGGATCTTGTCAAAAGTTTAAAATTAAAAAAGCTGACGGTCGGCATCTTAAGCGACCAGACGGACTGGCTGGACCGGTTGAATGCCCGGTTCGATTTCTTCCGGTATTTTGACCATGTCTTTAACAGTTACCACATGGGGAAGGGAAAGCGCGACAGTTCCCTGTTTGATGATATTGCCGGATTGTTGAAGGCTTCGCCGGACCGGATTTTGTTTATTGATGATGATCCGGGAAATATCGAACGCGCCGGGCAAATGGGCTGGCGCGCCATTCTTTATGAAGAATTCGATTCCTTTTCCGCAAAGATCGCGGAGATTTTAGCACTGGATGTTTAAATGAAAGATGACTGCACAGAAAAAATTCCAACCCCGGATGAATGCAAGGAGCTTATGAAACGGTATTCCATGCTGCCGAACATCATCGAACATTCATATCAGGTCATGAACGTTGCGCTGTCCATAACGGATCACCTGAAAGACGGCCTGTCCGTCAACAGAGATATGGTGATTGCGGGCGCGCTGCTGCATGACATTACCAAAACGAGGTCGCTGAAAACAAAAGAACGGCATGACGCCTCTGGTGGCGCCCTTTTGCGGGAGCTGGGTTTCCCTGCTATTGCGGAAATTGTGGAGCAGCACGTCAGAATCCCGAATCTGAATCTTGACGGGGAAGTCGACGAGAAGGAAATCGTTTACTATGCCGACAAAAGGGTCATGCACGATACGATTGTGACCATCGAGGAAAGAATGCGCGACCTGATCCTGCGATATGGAGTGGATGAGGAGGCCCGCAGGCGAATCACACAAAACGGTGACCAGGTGCTCGCGGTTGAACGTAAAATTGCGGGGTTTATGAAAGTGGACATCCACCAGGCCATAGGGCAGATGGAATGATCATCAAAAGGAATAAATCTATGGCTCGCAGGGATTAGAAGATGGAACAAAAAGATTACTATGACATACTGGGGTTGACGAATGACGCCGACCATAAGCAGGTGCGGGACGCTTACCGAAAGCTTGCCCTTAAGCATCATCCGGACCGCAATCAAAACAATCCGGAAGCTGCGGAGCGGATGAAAGCGATCAACGAAGCCTATGCCGTGCTTTCCGACCCTCAAAAAAGAAAAGAATATGATACGCTCAGGACAACCTATGGATCATCAGCCTACGGCCAGTTCAGACAGACCCATACGGATCAGGATATTTTCAGAGGTTCGGACATCGGGCAGATTTTTGAGGAGTTGAGCCGTGCTTTCGGTTACCGGAGTTTCGAAGATATTTTTCGGGAAGCGTATGGCGCGGGATTCCGCACGTTTGAATTCCGGCAACCGGGCGCCTTTGGAAAGATTTTTGTGGGCGGCTTTGGCGGCGGCCAATCTGCCGGACAGACTGCCGGGAAAAGCGCTCCGCTTGCCGGATATCTGGAAAAAATGATCCGCTATGGCTTGAAAAAGAAATGGGGTATTGAACTGCCGGAAAAGGGTAAAGATATAAACGACTCCATCATGCTTTCGCCCGACCAGGTCAGGCTGGGGGCGAAGATAAAATATTACTGCAAAAAAACCGGCAGGGACTTGCTGGTCACTATCCCGGCAAACATCACAGCGGGGCGGCAGTTGCGACTCAAGGGGATGGGCGAGCCCGGCCATGCAGGGGGCGAGGCCGGAGACCTTTATGTGACGGTCAACACCAGACTTCCTCTGATTCAGAAAGCAAAAAAGTTTATCGACACGATCAGGTCTTCCATCGGATCATGAGAATCGGTCAAGTTGAGCAACCGTCTGCAGGAACACTTAAAAGATGGTGTGGAAGTTCGCAAAACAAGCCACCGGAAAAAATCGGAAGATATTCAATTCATAAGTAAAGTTTAGGGACCGGACATCCGATGATATTACCAATGTATTAGAAAAATAACGGGGAAATAAATCCAAGTCATTGAAAATACGGTTAAAATGCATAATCATCATGTTGGAGAAACGAAATTTCATGTTCAAGGAGCGCCCATATTACAAGGAGGTAATGAAGGATGATCGATAAATTTATTTCTATGACGGAGGTTTTGGCATACTTAAAAGCGGAGGATATTTCCGATATCGAAGAAAGGGCGGATATCATCCAGGCATTCCTGGAAAAAGATATTCAAAAAGGGATCGGAAACGCTTATGATCGATATCTCGAACACGGAGCTTCAACAACGGCGCAAGTTGTTACCGTCTACCCGAAAACAAGTAAAGAATGTATTATGTGGACGGTTAACCATTATCTGAGTTTGAACAGAAATGAAACCGTGATCGAAAAAGCTCATCAGGCCATGCGGCTATTCGGAACCGGATGCGGCACTTCCGCCGTTTCATGTGGAATGAATGCCCTGCATAAGGAAATAGAAACACGCGTTGCGCGATTTGTCGGAAAAGAACAGGCTGTCCTTTTTCCCACCGGATTTACCGCCAATATGGGCGCTATCAGTTGTCTGGTAGGGGAGAGAGATCTGATTCTTCTTGATGGAGAGTGTCATTCATCGATCATCAATGGCTGCAAATTAACCAACGCAAAAAAGATCGTATTTAAACATAATGACTTATCTGATTTAGAAAAAAAGTTGAAAAAATACGTTGGTTCATTTGAAAATGTTTTTGTTATTGTTGAATCAGCCTATTCGATGAGTGGGGATGTCTCTCCGCTCAAAGAAATCGTCGCTCTGAAGAAAACCTGTCAGTTTTATCTATATGTCGATGAAGCGCATACGTTTGGTTTCTATGGCGACAAGGGACAAGGATATTGTTACGAGCAGGGAGTGACCGACGACGTTGATTTTATTATGTCGACTTTGTCTAAAGCGACGGCCTCCATTGGAGGCTTTCTGGCATCCAAACGCAAATATTGCGCTTTGGTTCGATGGACTCCCACTTACATGTTTCAGGCCTGCTTAACGCCGCAGGATGCGGGCGTCATTCTTGCGTGTCTGGATGAAATAGAAAATCACCCGGAGATGATCAAAGAGCTTCATGAAAAAAATCAGTATATGCGGAATTTGTTAAAAGCGAAAAAATTCAATCTGGGACAAAGTCAGAGTCCGATCATTCCCATCATGATTCCAAGTCCCATCAAATTGTTAATGGTAGTGGATGATCTTTGCAGGGAAGGCATCTATTCAACGCCTATTTTGTATCCCGCCGTTGCCAAGCACGAAGGAAGAATACGGTTGATATTGAATCTGGCGCATACAAAAGAGCAAATCGATTATACGGTCGACACATTGGAAAAAATCTGCAAAAAGCACGATGCGCCCTGTTTCCTGAATGACACGAAACCCGTATATTATGCCGAATCTCACTGGTAATACGGCCAAGCCCACGGGTACGTATCGGACTTTATAAATCTCCGTTAATCTTTAAGAAAATCTCCAGACGATGCACGGTAAAGCGTCGTTTGGAGATTTTATTGATGGCCCGATTGTTGCTCCCCAATCCACGCCCCACATGGTATTTGACGGTTAAATACCTCCTATTCTTACAAAATGATTAAAGAAATATTGAAAATGCACGATATAAGTTTAAAACGAATGAGATTCCAAAAAAACATCAGAGCATGGAATCGCCACCAGGGAGGTAAGGAATCGTAATCGATAGAGAAAACGGAGTTTTACATGCGGCTGCACCCATTGAACCTGAGCTTTACCGATCCTGCGCTGGAAGCCGAATTTCTAAGCTACAATGATTACAATACGCGGATATTTAACCGCATTGGCATTGGGCTTTCCTTTCTGGGCTGGTTTATTCTCAATATTTATTTTTATCAGTTTTTCCCTCAAAATTTTCTGCAAACGACCATAGCGATAGGTATATTTTTATACCCTGTCTTTTCCATCACTCTGCTGGTCACATTTTACCGGCGCTATGTAAAATTTTATCAGCCGTTGTCCGCTCTGTCCAATTGCCTGGCCGGGCTGGATTTTGTGTATATGGGCAACTATCTGCTGCATTATGATATGATCGCTGTTTGCGGCGTCATTACGGTGATTATGTTTGCCTTTTTTATTCTTCAGCTTCGTTTCAAAATTGCGTTATTAACAACACTTATCTATGTTCTCGCTTTTCAGTTTTCCGTACTGCTGTTGCCTGAGAGCATTGCAAAGAAAGACGATGCCGCCCTGCTCTCCCTTATTGTATGGGTCATTGAGGTGGCCGGTATCGTGGGGGGGTATTTGAAGGAACGAACCACCCGCCGGTTATTTCACCAAAACAAGATAACCAAACAGCAGAAACAAATCGCCGAGGAGGCCACACGGGCCAAAAGTGAGTTTCTGGCCAACATGAGTCATGAAATCCGAACCCCGATGAATGCGATCATCGGAATGACCTATCTGGCGATGCAGACGGATTTAAGCGTCCGGCAACGGGATTATTTAGAGAAAATCCAGGCCGCCACTCAATCGCTTCTCGGCGTCATCAATGACATCCTGGATTTTTCCAAGGTGGAGGCCGGCAAGATGGACATCGAGAGGGTGGATTTCACTTTGGATGAAATTCTTTCCAATCTGTCCAATCTTCTCAATACGAATGCCTATCAAAAAGGACTGGAATTAATCTTTGATTACAGGCCGGATGTGCCGCAAAGGTTAAAGGGAGATCCGCTCCGGCTGGGACAAATTCTGACGAATCTCACCAACAACGCCCTCAAGTTTACGCGTGAAGGCGAGATCATCGTTAAAGTGGAGACTCTGCGGCAGGAAGATGAACAGGCGACCCTTCAGTTTTCTGTTAGCGATACCGGCATTGGCATGAGCCAGGAGCAGCAAAACAAACTTTTTCAAGCGTTCAGCCAGGTGGACGCGTCAACCACCCGAAAATATGGCGGCAGCGGCCTGGGATTGGCTATTTGTGAGCGTCTGACCAAAATGATGGACGGCAGGATATGGGTTGAGAGCGAACCCGATAAAGGCAGTACTTTTTTCTTTACAGTCGTATTGGGATGCGATCAAACGACGGAAATCGATCTGCCGGCCTTGCCTCGTGTGAACGATAAAAAAATGAAGATTCTGGTGATCGATGACAACCCGGTTGCGCTGAAAATTCTCATCAATATGCTTGAGTCCATGGGGATCGACGCTACCGGCGCCGGTTCCGTGGAACAGGGACGGGTTGAAATCAATATGAAGCTGGATGACGGGTTCGATCTGGTGTTTATTGATTGGCGAACGGCCAATATGGACAGCGTGAACTGGAAGAAAGCCTTGGATGAAACAGGTCCCGAAACAGATGTTGTTATGATTTCAAATTGCAACCTGTCGGAGCTGGTCGATAAAGCCGGTCAATTAGGGGTCAAAAAATGTCTTGCCAAGCCTGTCACCCGATCAGAGTTGATGAAGACTATTACGGAAAGACTTCGTGCCGGCAAGGCTGAATTGCCGGCGCTTGTTTCCGATACCGGAATGAACCGAAATTTGGATCCTTATGCGAAAATCAAAGGAACCAGAATCCTGCTGGTTGAAGATAACGAAATCAATCAGGAGGTAGCCCAGAAAATCCTGAAACAAATGGACCTGCAAGTGGATGTTGCCGAAAACGGATTGCAGGCTCTTGAGATGCTGGAAGAAGCTCAATATGACCTCGTTCTCATGGATGTGCAGATGCCCGTCATGGATGGTTATGAGGCGACGAAAAGAATCCGGAGCAATCCGCGCTTCGCAAATTTGCCGGTGATTGCCATGACCGCCCATGCGATGGCCGAACAGCGGTTAAGGAGCAATCGGGTCGGCATGAATGACCAGATCAACAAACCTTTCAATCCCAAAGATCTGTTTGCGATGATTGCAAAATATGTCAGGATCGGTGATGCATCGGCTTCTCAAGCCTTCAAATCAACTCCATTGCCGGTCAAACCGGAAGATCCGTTGTGGCCCGACATACCGGGAATAATCTTTGCCAACGGATTGATCAATGTGGGCGACGACCTGAGCCTGTATAAAAAGCTTCTCCTGAAATTTCGCAACAGTAATGCCGAAACCGTCAATAACATCAAAACGGCGTTATCCGCAGGCGATGACAAGACGGCGTGCAGGCTGGCGCACACCATAAAAGGCGTGGCCGCCATTCTGGGGGCGGTGCAGTTGTCCGCAGTTGCTGCCGATCTGGAATTGGCGCTGCAGAAAGGGTGTATTGACATTGATGATGTTTTAATTGCCAAATTAGACGAGTCACTGACTGTCGTTAGAAATGGCATCAAAGGTCTGGAAGAAATGACTCCACTTGAGCCGGTCATAAAAGAGTCCGACGAAATGAAACAAGATGTGGATGTTGATGCGATACGACCGCTTCTGAAGGAACTGGCGCATATGCTGGAAATCGGCTCCGCAAAAACGATGACTCAGGTTGATGCTTTAGGCAGATATTTAAACAATACAAAAGTGGATAAAGATTTTAAACAACTTCGAAGAGATGTGGATATTTTTGATATGGACAAGGCCCTGGAAAAATTAAAGGCGATTGCCGGGGCTCTCGAAATTTCTTATTAAAGCGGGATGGATGGAATGACTGTATTTGCTAAACAAAAAAAAGTACTGGTTGTCGATGATACTCCGGAAAATATTTATGTCCTGATGGGAATCCTGAAGGATGAATTTGACGTGTCGGTGGCGTCCAATGGGGAGAAGGCGTTGAAAATCGTTTCCATGGTGCCGGACATTGATTTGATTTTGCTTGATATTATGATGCCGGAAATAGATGGTTATGAAGTATGCGCCCGGCTGAAAGCCGATAAAAAAACCGAAGCTATTCCGGTAATCTTTGTAACAGCGCTGGCTTCAGAGGAGAATGAAGCCAAAGGCTTGGAGCTGGGAGCCGTCGATTATATCACCAAACCGTTTAATCCGGCTTTGGTTAAAGCGAGAGTGAAAAATCACCTGGAACTGAAATGCTATCGCGACAGGCTGGAGTCAATGGTCAGGGAGAAAACCAGCGAACTGGAGATCACCCGTGACGCCATGATTGAATCTCTGGCTCTTCTGGCGGAAAACCGTCATCTGGAAACGGGCAGCCATATCAAGCGCACCATGAAATACGTTCGTATTCTGGCCGATAAACTCAAAGAGCATCCCAAATTCAAAAATTTCCTGAGTGATGAGTTCATCGAGCATGTCGAGAAAACAGCCCCTTTGCATGATATCGGCAAAGTGGGAGTGCCGGACAGCATCCTTTTGAAACCAGGCAAGTTGACAAAAGAAGAGTTTAGAGAAATGCAAAAACATGCGAAATTCGGACATAATGCCCTATCGTATTCCGATCCTCGTTTGGAATCCAATGTATTTCTCAAATTGGCCCGGGAAATGGCTTACACGCATCATGAGAAATGGAACGGCACCGGCTATCCGCGAGGTCTTAAAGGCGATGAGATTCCCCTGTCCGGACGGCTGATGGCCGTGGCCGATGTCTATGATGCGATTACGACGGCGCGCGTTTACAAAACCGCCCAATCCCATGATCAGGCGGTGGATGAAATTCAAAAATGCAGCGGAACCGCTTTTGATCCTGAAATTGTCAAAATATTTCTGGAATGCGAGAAGGATTTTTATCGCATTGCTCAGGAATTCAAAGATGAAGGATAGGCGGGGATTGTACCTGATGGTTAACGACAGCAAAATTTATTTTGAATATTTTTTGTAAACAGCTTTCCCAATAAGAATGAACGTTTTGACAAAATATTCCAACCGCATTTTGCCTCATTCAAAAGAATTGATCTTGACAAAAAAAATGGCTTGGTATTTACGCCGGCCATTGAGGTTTCGCTGTATGAAGTGTCGCGAGAGAGCGCCGTTTTCACCGGCCACCGAAGGGGCAAGATGACAAGACTGTCCGGTCCGTCATTGAAACTCTCAGGTAAAAAAATTGTGATGCTTGCAGTAACTCTGGAGAGACAGTCGCAGGACTGCACCGAAGGGGCAACCCCGAAGAGATAAATTCGGGGCAAACTCTCAGGTTCAATACAGAGGTGAACGGACGTGCATTTTTGTGCATCGTCCGTTTTTTATTTTGGAAGGCACATCGTTAATCGGCAGGCATGTTTCGACGTGACGTGAAGAAAGGACCATACAGGCAATGAATACCTTGCGTGAACTTTATCGAATCGGCAGAGGGCCCTCAAGTTCTCATACAATGGGGCCATACGTGGCCGCGGCCCGCTTCCTGAAGCATTATCCCGATGCGTCATCTTTTCGGGTCACTTTGTACGGGAGCCTTGCCGCTACGGGCCGGGGGCATGGGACGGATGCGGCAGTTCTGGAATCGCTTAAGGGATACAAGGTTGAATTTATGTGGAAGCCGGACCAGGAACTTCCTCTGCACCCCAACGGCATGCGGTTCGACGCTCTGGATCAAACCGGAAGGATCATTGGATCCATGGAAGAATACAGCGTCGGGGGAGGCGCGCTTCTCTCTGAAGCCGCATCCGGCAAAATCTATCCGCTGAAAACGCTTTCCGGAATTCTGGAGCACTGCGAAGAAAGCGGAGAGAGGTTTTGGGATTACGTTGTACGATATGAGGGCGCCGGCATTATGACTTATCTTGCTGACATTTGGCTGGCGATGTTGGAATCCGTCGAAAGGGGCGTCAACAGCGAAGGCCTGTTGCCCGGGCCTCTGGGGTTGTCGCGCAAATCCCGCTGTTTTTATCGTAAAAGCCTGATGATGGAACCCGTTTCCGCACGGGATGCCGTGCTGGCGGCGTATGCCTATGGCGTCGCCGAAGAAAACGCCTGCGGACACTGGATTGTGACCGCGCCGACCTGCGGCGCAAGCGGTGTGGTACCCGCGGTGATTTATTATCTCAAAAACAGGATGAACTGCACGGATCAGGACATTGTCTGTGCCCTGGGAACGGCCGGGTTGTTCGGTAATATCGTCATCGCTCTCCTGACCGTGTTCCGTGATAGATGAAGATCTTTTGATGTCTGACGAATCGATTTACCATCTCTGTGTACTGATAACCGTATCTTCCGAATAGTTTCCACTGTGAGCATCCCTTTCTGCCTCCTTCTGCCGTATTGATGACAGCATAGAAGGCTTATAGGGGTGGGTCAATTTTGAATGCCGATTTTGCCTATAGGTGGGTTATTATTGCATGCAGGTTCACATAAGAGGTTATCGAGAACTGGAAGCCAGAATTTAACTAATTTCGGCCGCACAGCTCGCTAGGAGACAAAACACCCCATGAATTTGTCAAAAAACATCAAACTGTGTTACAGGAGAAACGAATCATTTTGAACGTGGTACATATTTCGGAGTAAGGCCCAATTGTCAATTACTAAAAAAATTTAGACCGCGAGGATAATTATGACCCTATTAATGAATCTTTGGATAAAACTGTTCTTTGTATTGACGCCTTTCTTTGCTTTAACAATGTTTCTAACCCTGACGGAAGGATATAATGAGAGCCGCCGCTGCCGGCTGGCCGCATCTGCGTCCGCTTCGGTGGCAGTTATCTGTTTGATCCTATTCTTTGCCGGGAAACAGATATTTATTATATTCGGCATTAATCTGGACTCTTTCCGTATAGGCGCTGGAATTTTATTGCTTCTTTCTGGCATTGGGCTTGTCCACGGTAAATTAGCATCTGTTAATACTAATTCAGGGGAGGATGTTGCTACTGTGCCATTGGCTATTCCCATCATTGTGGGGCCAGCTACAACGGGTACGCTTCTCGTGATGGGGGCTGAATTGAGTACTTTATCAGCAAAGATTGTTGGGAGTGTCGCTCTGCTCTTAGCCGTGATTTGTGTTGCTGTTGTTTTGTTTTCTGCATCAATTCTTCAACGCATTCTCGGGGTGAGAGGTATTGCGATTCTCAGCAGGTTATCAGGATTAATATTAGCAGCGCTAGCTGCCCAGATGATCATGACG
Source organism: Smithellaceae bacterium (assembly GCA_963682105.1). Classification (GTDB taxonomy): domain Bacteria; phylum Desulfobacterota; class Syntrophia; order Syntrophales; family Smithellaceae; genus UBA8904. Next base: position 992,150 of record OY821638.1, on the reverse strand, counting down.
GGAATCCAGGGATTTCTCGGCCTACAACCGCGATAAAACGACCAAACATTTCCTTTGGTGTTTGATGATGTGTTTTTATTATGTCAGTAAGAAATAATCTTGACAAAAAAAAATCTTTTTGATAGCTGTGCCGCGAAATTGATTTTCGCTGTATGAAGTGTCGCGAGAGAGCGCCGGTTCGATAGGCCACCGAAGGGGCAAGATGACGAGACTGTCCGGTCCGTCATTGAAACTCTCAGGTAAAAAAATTGTGATGCTTGCAGTAACTCTGGAGAGACAGTCGTAAGACTGCACCGAAGGGGCAACCCCGAAAGGATTCAGGCGGGGCAAACTCTCAGGTCCAATACAGAGATCGACGGACGTGCTTTTTGGCATGGTCCGTTTTTTTTTGGAGGTTAAGTTAGAAAACTGAATATTTGCTGTATGAAGTGTCGCGAGAGAGCGCCGTTTTCACCGGCCACCGAAGGGGCAAGATGACAAGACTGTCCGGTCCGTCATTGAAACTCTCAGGTAAAAAAATTGTGATGCTTGCAGTAACTCTGGAGAGACAGTCGCAGGACTGCACCGAAGGGGCAACCCCGAAGAGATAAATTCGGGGCAAACTCTCAGGTTCAATACAGAGGTGAACGGACGTGCATTTTTGTGCATCGTCCGTTTTTTATTTTGGAAGGCACATCGTTAATCGGCAGGCATGTTTCGACGTGACGTGAAGAAAGGACCATACAGGCAATGAATACCTTGCGTGAACTTTATCGAATCGGCAGAGGGCCCTCAAGTTCTCATACAATGGGGCCATACGTGGCCGCGGCCCGCTTCCTGAAGCATTATCCCGATGCGTCATCTTTTCGGGTCACTTTGTACGGGAGCCTTGCCGCTACGGGCCGGGGGCATGGGACGGATGCGGCAGTTCTGGAATCGCTTAAGGGATACAAGGTTGAATTTATGTGGAAGCCGGACCAGGAACTTCCTCTGCACCCCAACGGCATGCGGTTCGACGCTCTGGATCAAACCGGAAGGATCATTGGATCCATGGAAGAATACAGCGTCGGGGGAGGCGCGCTTCTCTCTGAAGCCGCATCCGGCAAAATCTATCCGCTGAAAACGCTTTCCGGAATTCTGGAGCACTGCGAAGAAAGCGGAGAGAGGTTTTGGGATTACGTTGTACGATATGAGGGCGCCGGCATTATTAGTTATCTTGCTGATATTTGGCTGGCGATGTTGGAATCCGTCGAAAGGGGCGTCAACAGCGAAGGCCTGCTGCCCGGGCCTCTGGGGTTGTCGCGCAAATCCCGCTGTTTCTACCGTAAAAGCCTGATGATGGAACCCGTTTCCGCACGTGACGCCGTGCTGGCGGCGTATGCCTATGGCGTCGCCGAAGAAAATGCCTGCGGGAACTGGATTGTGACCGCGCCGACCTGCGGCGCAAGCGGTGTGGTGCCCGCGGTGATTTATTATCTCAAAAACAGGATGAACTGCACGGACAAGGACATTGTCTGTGCCCTGGGAACGGCCGGGTTGTTCGGCAACATCGTCAAAGAGTATGGCTCTATCTCCGGCGCCGCCGTAGGTTGCCAGGGCGAAGTGGGAACCGCCTGTGCGATGGCCGCGGCAGCGGCGGCGCAACTGATGGGGGGAAGCCCGCGACAAATTGAATATGCGGCGGAGATGGGACTGGAGCACCACCTGGGGCTGACCTGCGATCCCGTCTGCGGACTGGTCCAGATCCCGTGCATTGAAAGAAACGCTCACGCGGCCATCCGTGCGTTGACCTGCGCCAATCTCGCGCTGCTGTCGGACGGCATTCACAGAATATCCTTTGATGACGTCGTGCAGGTCCTTCTGGAAACCGGCAAAGCTCTGCCCAATCTCTACCGCGAAACATCAACGGGCGGTCTGGCCAAAATATATGAAAAAAGAATCCGTCAAAACGCAAAACCGGAAAGATAAAATACCTGGAGGAAATCAATCCTATGAAGAAAACACCCCTTTATGATCGTCATGTAAAACTGTCGGCAACTATGGTCGACTTTGGCGGCTGGGCCATGCCCGTGCAGTATACGAATGTCATTCAAGAGCATATCACGACAAGGCGCCAGGCGGGCCTTTTTGACATCTGCCACATGGGCGAGCTGAAAATTCAGGGCCGTCAGGCGTTCGATCTGTTGCAGTACGCCTTAAGCCGAAATCTTGAGGATCAATACCCGGGGCAGATGAAGCTTGGGCTTCTGCTCAACGAAAGTGGCGGCATCATCGATGATGTCACCGTTTATTTCAGGGGGGTAGACGACTACCTCATGGTGACGAATGCCACCACAAAAGACAAAGTGTACCAGTGGCTTCTCCAACTCAAAGAATCGAAAAAATACCACGACGTAACGATTACCGATATTTCGGAGCAGACGGGAAAACTCGATATCCAGGGACCAGCCTCCAAATCCATATTGCAGTCGGTGGTTGAGGACGCTATCGATGGTCTGAGATTCTATCATTCACAGTGCAGCAAAATTTCGGACATGCCCGTGTTGATTTCGCGAAGCGGCTATACCGGGGAGGACGGGTTTGAAATCTATGCCGCCTCGGACCAGATCCCATTGATCTGGGACATCCTCCTTAAGGCCGGGAGCAGGGACGGGTTGATTCCAGCAGGTTTGGGTGCGCGCGACACGTTGAGACTGGAAGCCGGCATGATGCTCAACGGAAATGACATGGATGAGACCATCACGCCCTACGAGGTTGTCTACGGATGGGTCACCAATATGGAAAAAGAGTTTGTCGGAAGATCCGCTCTGGAGAAATTGAAGGGTGAAGGTTTTAATCGGAAACTCGTGGGCTTCAGGATGGAGGATCGGGGAATCGCCAGACACGGCTACAAGGTGAGTCTTGAAGGCCGGGAGATGGGATGCGTTACCTCAGGGACATATTCTCCAACGTTAGCGGTCGGTATTGGAATGGCTTTTGTCCCAACCGGGTTCAAGGCTCCGGGCACGGAGATCGAAATTGTCATCCGGAATCATCCGGCCAAAGCCAGAATCGTTTCCCTGCCGTTTTATAAGCGGAAAAAGTGACATCCGGAAAAATTAACGAATTTTAAGGAGTGAAACATGACAAAAATACTGATTGCAGACAAAGTTTCCAAAGACCTCATTGACTCCCTCAAGGCTTTGGGCGTGGACGTGAGGGTGAATCCGGAACTGACCGCGGATCAGCTGCCTGATGCGATAGCGGATGCCGGAATCCTCATTGTCCGCTCCACCAAAGTCAACCAACGAACGATTGTGGCCGCCAAACATTTGGGGCTGATTGTCCGGGCCGGTGCCGGCGTCAATACCATCGATCTCGAAGCGGCATCAGGAAAAGGGATTTACGTCACCAATTGTCCGGGGATGAACACGGATGCCGTTGCTGAACTGACCATTGGCTTATTAATTGCCGCCGATCGCGGGATAGCTGACGCTACTTCCACTTTGCGAAGTGGAAAATGGCAGAAAGGACGTTTTGGAAAGTCCAAAGGGCTCAAAGGACGAACCATCGGAATTGTCGGACTGGGGCAGATCGGAATGGCGGTTGCGGGGCGCGCCAAGGCTTTAGGCATGAAGATTATTGCCTGGTCCCGAAGCTTATCATCCGAGAAGGCGGAAGCGCTGGGATACGGCTATGCGGCCTCTCCTGCAGAACTTGCGTCAAAATCCGACGCAGTATCAATCCATCTGGCATCAAACAAAGATACAAAAAAGCTGATTGACGACAATTTTTTCCAGGCGATGAAACAAGGGGCCATCTTTCTGAATACGTCGAGAGGCGACGTTGTCGACACGGCTGCACTGACCGAGGCTGTCAAAAAGAAAGGGCTGCGCGTGGGGCTGGATGTGTTTGAAGGAGAGCCCGAGAAAAGCGAGGCAACGTTCGAACAGACAGAGCTTGCCGCTCTGGCGGTGTGCACGCCGCACATCGGGGCTTCCACCGAGCAGGCCGAGGAAGCCATCGCTTCCGAAGTGCTGCGCATTATCGGGCAGTATCTGCAGACCGGCCAACCGCTTCATGCGGTGAATTTGAGAATCGTGGTGGAGAAAAGGCCGTGCCTGACCATCCGCCACTACAATCATGTGGGAGTGCTGGCCAGGGCTCTGGAGATCCTGAAGGATGAAAGGATCAATGTCGAGGAAATGCAAAACATGATTTTCAGGACGAATGAAGCGGCCTGCTGCTGCCTGACGCTGGATAAGATGCCCAGCGCTGCGGCCTTTGAAAAACTCAAAAACGATCAGGACATCCTGGAGACGGTGATTGCATAGAGTGAGTGTTTATAAAAGATGATGAACGGCCTTTTTCGGCAAAGGAGGAGATAAGGGATGTCTTGTTTATTGGAAGTTGATCCGGAGATTGCTCGAGCCATTCTTCGTGAGACAAAACGCCAGATGGATAAATTGGAGCTGATTGCTTCGGAGAACTTTGCAAGTGAAGCAGTTCTGGAAGCACTGGGCTCGGTGATGACCAACAAGTACGCGGAAGGTTATCCGGGCAAACGGTATTACGGCGGTTGCGAATATGTCGATGTTGCAGAGCAGCTGGCCATTGACCGCTGCCGGAAGCTCTTCGGGGCGGAACATGTGAATGTTCAGCCGCACTCCGGTTCGCAGGCTAACATGGCTGTCTATTTTTCGGTTTTGCAGCCCGGCGACACCATCCTGGGAATGAACCTTGCTCACGGTGGCCATCTTTCGCACGGCAGTCCGGCAAACTTCACCGGACGGTTTTACAAGGTCGTCGCCTATGGCGTGAATAAAGAAACGGAAACGATTGATTTTGACGAAGTGGCGGATCAGGCCAGAAAGCACAAGCCGAAGCTCATCGTCGTAGGAGCCAGCGCTTACCCCCGGACGATTGATTTTCTTAAATTTCGAAAAATCGCCGATGAAGTCGGAGCGGTCATCATGGCGGATATCGCCCATATTGCCGGACTGGTGGCAGTGGGGCTTCATCCCTCGCCGGTGCCGGTCTGCGAATTTATCACGACAACCAACCATAAGACACTGCGCGGGCCGCGCGGGGGCATGATCATGTGCCGGGAAGAATATGCCAGGGTCATCAACAGCAGAGTATTTCCCGGAATACAGGGAGGGCCGCTCATGCATGTCATCGCCGCCAAGGCTGTGGCTCTGAAAGAAGCACTTGCCGATGACTTCAAGACGTATCAGATGCAGGTTTGCAAAAACGCCAAAGCGATGGCGGAAGAGCTGATGCAACAGGGATTCCGTCTGGTGTCCGGCGGCACGGACAACCACCTGATGCTGGTTGACTTGACGGACAAGGGGGTGACCGGGAAAGACGCGCAGGAGGCCCTGGATGCAATCGGGATCACCGTGAACAAAAACGGTATTCCCTTCGATACGAAAGGGCCGATGGTGACAAGCGGCATCCGCATCGGCACGCCCGCTTTGACCAGCCGGGGGATGAAAGAAGGTGAGATGAGAAACATTGCGGGGTTCATCGTGGACGTTCTCACGCATATGAACGACGAAAAAAGGCATCGGGACGTGGGCGCGGCGGTAAAGGAGCTGTCGGAGCGGTTTCCGATTTATCCGGGACGATTAAAATCCGTTTGCTGAGGCGGGAAAACAGTAAACTTAAGAAATCGTATACAAGGAGAAGCATATGTCAAAAAAAAATCCGGCAGACCGGAAATATTCGAAGGACCATGAATGGATCAGGGTCGATGGTGAAGGGACGGCATGGCTGGGCATTACGGATCACGCCCAGGAAATGCTGACGGACATTGTTTTCGTTGAGCTGCCGGAAATCGGCAGGAAGGTTCAGGCCGGAGACGCCGTCGCCGTCATTGAATCGGTGAAATCGGTATCGGACGTCTATTCACCGATTGGCGGAGAAGTCATCGAAGCCAACCAGTTGCTGGAGAACAAGCCGGAGCAGATCAACAAGGACGCCTTTGGCGAAGGGTGGATTGTCCGGCTGAAAATGGTCGACACAACCGAGCTGAATTCCCTCATGAGCGCCGAAGAATATGAAAAGACGCTGACCGAAACAACGCATTGAGGATGTATAGCATGAAAAACATGGATTATATTCCCCATACCGAAGACGATGTCAATAAAATGCTGAAGGCTATTGGCGTTTCATCAATCGATGATCTTTTTGCGGACATCCCGCAGGCGCTGAAATTGAAACGCCCTTTGGACCTGCCTGACTCACTTGCGGAGCAGGAGGTCTGGGGCCTGATGCAGAAAATGGCCGGCAGGAATGTTGTTCCCGAAGTCTGCCTCACGGGGGCGGGGGCCTATCATCACTACATCCCGTCCGTTGTCAGGCATGTGATCGGCCGTTCCGAATTTTACACGGCCTACACACCTTACCAGGCGGAGATCAGCCAGGGTATCCTGCAGGCGATTTATGAATACCAAACCATGATTGCCCGTCTTACCGGAATGGATGTGGCCAACGCGTCGATGTATGACGGCGCGTCGGCTATGGCCGAGGCCGCCGTTCTGGCGGCAAAAGTTTTGAATCGCCGCAGAATTGTTCTACTGAAGTCCGTTCACCCGGAGTATCGGCAGGTTGTCAGGACATACGCCTGGGCGAATGGTTACGAAGTTGCGGAGATTGATTACGGACCGACAGGCCAGGTTCAAACGGACAACTTGAAAAGCGCCGTCGACCGGGATACGGCTGCCGTTGTGGTTCAGTCGCCGAATTTTTTCGGGGTGATTGAGAACATTCAGGCGGTTTCCGCCATCGTTCATGAACACCAGGCGCTTCTGGTATCCGGATTTACGGATGCCACGGCCCTGGGAATCCTCAAGCCGCCCGGAGAAATGGGGGCGGACTTTGTTGCGGGGGAGGGGCAGGCCCTGGGGAATTCCCTGAACTTCGGCGGCCCTTACCTGGGAATCTTTGCGGCCAAAAAGAATTTTCTGCGCAAAATTCCCGGACGCCTGGCGGGGATGACAACGGACCAGGAAGGGAAAAGGGGATTCGTTCTGACGTTACAGGCAAGAGAGCAGCACATCCGCCGGGAGAAAGCGACGTCCAACATTTGCTCCAACGAAAGTCTCTGCGCGCTGGCCGCGGTGGTGTATTTATCCTGCCTGGGAAAAAACCTCAGACGCCTGGCTGAAATCAATCTACAGAAAGCCTGGTATTTACGAAAACGTCTTTTAGAGCTCGACGGATGGAGTTTGGTTTTTCCCGGGCCCGTCTATAACGAATTTCTCATGCGCTGCCCTGATCCGCACGCTGTCAACCGGAAGCTTCAGGATGCGGGTATGGTAGGAGGGTATCTTGCGGGGAAAGATTATTCCGAGCTGGAAGGAACCTTGCTATTGTGTGCCACGGAAATGCTGTCGAAAGAGCAGATCGATAAAATAGTCGGGATCATCAAGGGGTGATGACCGGCAACATTGCGCAAACCGAATGATCAGAAAAGATGGATAAAGGAGTTTTACTGATGGATCTGATATTTGAAAAAAGCCGGCCGGGACGTTCAAGCGCCTGTGTGCCTGAATGTGATGTTGAGGCAGTACCCGCCGGGTCGTTGATTCCCGATGACCTTCTTCGCCGTGACCTTGATCTTCCCGAAGTTGCTGAAGTGGATCTGGTGCGCCATTATACCGCGCTTTCCCGCCGCAATTTCGGCGTCGATATGGGGTTCTACCCTCTGGGATCCTGTACCATGAAATACAATCCCAAAATCAACGAAGATGTGGCCGCTCTGCCCGGTTTTACCGGGCTTCACCCTTATGCTCCGGGCAGTTTTTCACAGGGCAATCTACAACTAATGTTCGAGCTGCAGCAATACTTTTCAGAAATCTTCGGCATGGCTTCGTTTTCGCTGCAGCCTGCCGCCGGCGCTCACGGTGAATTGTCGGGCATCATGATCATGAAAAAATACTTTGAAAAAAAGATAGAAAGGCGGACGGCCATCCTGATACCGGATACCGCTCATGGAACCAACCCGGCATCGTGCGCGCTTTGCGGCTACCGGACGATTACCGTCCGGACAAATTCCGAAGGCGGCGTGGATATCGGTCATCTTGAGGAACTGATGACGCAAGAGGTCGCGGGAATGATGCTGACCAATCCCAACACCCTGGGGCTCTTTGAAAGGAACATCGAACGGGTCGCCGCCATTGTTCACGGCAGGGGAGGGCTGCTTTACGGTGATGGCGCCAATGCCAACGCTTTTCTGGGGCAATCCCGTCCCGGTGATCTCGGGTTTGATATCATCCATATCAACCTGCACAAAACATTCTCCACACCCCACGGCTGCGGCGGTCCGGGAAGCGGGCCCATAGGCGTCAGCAAGGAACTGACAGATTACCTGCCGGTGCCCCGGATTATCAAGACGGATGACCGATATGAAATGACCTGTGACTGCCCCGACAGCATTGGCCGAGTGAAAGCGTTCCACGGGAACTTCAATGTTCTGGTCAAGGCCTACACGTACCTGCGGACGCTGGGACCGGAAGGCGTGGAAAGGATCAGCGAGATTGCCGTTCTCAATGCCAATTACGTCAAGGAACGCCTGAAGCGCTATTTTGATTTGGCCTACGACAGGACCTGTATGCATGAGTGTGTATTTTCGGGTGCCCGCCAGGCAAAAGAAAGTGGAGTGCATACACTGGACATTGCCAAACGTCTGCTGGATTGCGGTTATCATCCACCGACCATCTATTTTCCTCTCGTGGTGCCGGAGGCCATCATGATCGAGCCCACGGAAACGGAGAGCCTGGAGACGCTGGATGAATTTTGCGATGTGATGATCAGCATCGCCCGCGAGATTCAGGAGAATCCTTCTCAGGTCAAATCGGCGCCCGTGACAACACCGGTCCGACGTCTGGATGACGTGAAAGCCGCGCGTGAACCTGATGTCTGCATGAAGAGAGTCTGAAATGAGTGAGCATTATGATTTGATTGTCATCGGGGGTGGTCCCGGAGGACACGCGTTGGCTGAAGATGCCGCCATCTATGGCGCCAGGGTGTGCGTTATAGAAAAAAGCGGCTGGGGGGGAACCTGCACTCATCGGGGGTGTGTGCCCACGAAAGCGCTGCTCACATGCAGCCGGCGCTGGATGGAGATAAAAAAGATGAAACGTTTCGGCATTTCCATGAGTCATGAGACGTTTGACTTCAAAGCCATGAAGCGTCATCAGCAACAGATGATCAAGGTGTCGGCGCTCGGTGTGGAAAAATCGCTTCAGAAAGCCGGCGTTGATTTGAAAATGGGGGAAGCCGCTCTGACCGCTCCCAATGAGGTTCGTTGGCAGTCTCCAACCGGCGCCGATACAATGATGACGGCGAAAAATATCTGTATTGCCTGGGGATCGCAGCCGGCAACGCTTCCGAATGTTCCGCTATCGGCGAGGGTTTTAACATCCGACGGATTTCTTGACCTGGAGGATCTGCCCGATCGGGTGATTATCATCGGTGGAAGTGTCATCGGAATCGAATTTGCGACAATGCTTGCGGAACTGGGGGTTCATGTCACGATCATAGAGATTTGTGATTCCCTTCTACCCCTGGAAGATGAAGAAGCGGTGTCGCTCATCAAAAAAGAACTCACCCTTCTGGGTGTTGTGATGCGCACTGCCACCAGCGTTACGGAGGTGAATGAAAAACCGGATGCCGTGCAAGTGTCGGCGAATAACGCAGACAGTTTGATAGGAATGGAAGCCGATTATGTGCTCGTGTGTACGGGCCGCAACCCGCGACTTTATCCCGATCAGTTGGATGCGCTGGGAATTCATTATAACGAAAAAGGCATTTCGGTCGGCATTCACCAGGAAACCAATAGGCCGGGAATATATGCGATCGGGGATGTGACCGGCGGCATGATGCTGGCCCATCGCGCCATGCAGCAGGGAAAAGCCCTGGCCTCCTGTTTATTCGGAAAAGAAATGGTTTCCTGTTGGGAAAATGCCATTCCCGCCGTGGTGTATTCTCATCCTCCCATCGCCCGGGTGGGGCTGACACAAAAGCAGGCGGCGTCCATGGGGCTGGATACGGAATCCGTAAAACTGGATTACGGCGCCAATATCATGGCCCGCACGGAACTGGCCGGACAGGGATTTGCCAAACTCCTCTTTCATAAGCAAAAGATCATAGGCGCCTGTATTGCAGGTGAACAGGCGGGCGAACTGATCGCATCTCTCAGCCTTGCCGTTTATAAAAGCATGGATAAAAAAGTTTTTGCAGACTGGGTTAAGCCGCATCCGACATTAAGCGAAATTCTGAATATTAACGGGCCAATCAAATGAGATGCTGTGAGGGCAAAAGCCGGAGAGAAGAAAAAAATTCCATATTGACAGCGGCGGTTCGTCATGCTAGATAAAATGAACAGTGTTAATGTAACGACGTTTATATTAATCAAATAAAACGGGATGCAGGTTAAATATTCATCATGCCCAAAATGCCCAGAACAGCAAAAGAAGTGGAATCGGTCAAACAGGAGATCCTGACCCAGGCTCTGCAGTTGATTGTCACAGAAGGTTACGACAAACTCAGCATGAGAAAAATCGCCGGCCAGATGGGAATCACAGCCGCCACCATTTACAACTATTTTAAAAGCAAAGAGGAGATCAATCTCTGGATCAGAGTGAAGGGTTTTGAAACCATGGATGCGATGCTTTCAAAAGCCCACGACGCGAAGAATACCCAGGAAGAAAATATGCGATCGCTCCTCAAGGCTTATTTTAAATTCGGCACGGTCTATTCAGAATATTACGACATCATGTTCAATCTTCGCACGCCGAAGGTGGCTGACTACATCGGCACCGACCTTGAAGAAATCGCCGTTACAAAATTACAAAAAATAGGAAGAAGGACTTTCGGATATTTCTTTAATCTCGTGAACGAAGTTTATGAAAGCAGGAAAAAGGTGCCATCCGGAGATGAAATCCAATACAGAACGGTTCAGTTGTGGGCGAATATCCACGGGGTTGTGACTCTCTATAACAGTCGTCAGATTGCTGAGCTGGTGAAAAGTCCCAAGCGGTTTATCGATGCAAGGATTGAAGCGGAGATCCGGGAGCTTTTGAGCAATACAAAATAAGCCGGCGTGCAGGTAGAAATGAAGACAAAAATCACATCAAAAAAAAGAAGGAGAGAAGAGGCGTTTATTTTTACTCGATAGATGAACAGTGTTAGATTAACAGTGTATTATGAAAGAACGACGTCACAGAAGGAATGAACAGCAGATGTCATTGTCGAGAAGGGATCGGGACGATGAACAAGACGGGCGTAAATTGAAAGAACCCGTTCAAAAAAAAGATCGAGGAGGGTTTTATGTCAGAGTGGGAAAGTATTTACAAGTCAAAGAGAGTGACGGTGGAAGAAGCGGCAAACACGATCAAGACGGGGGACGGTATTTTTTACAGCTACGGTGCCTGCTGTCCTATGCCGGTTATCACGGCCATCAGCAAAAGACTGCCGGAACTGAAGCACGTTAAATTTTACACGGGGCTTTGCGTCTTTCCCGTCGAATACTTATACAAGCCGGAATACAAGCCTTATTACAACCATTACAGCACCTTTTATTTCATCACGGAAAGATTTGCGCCGGACAAGGAAAAATGCGACTTTTTTTCCTACCAGTTCAGCCATACGGAGTCGGTCTTTACCAAGCAAGTTGAAGCCAATGTTCTCATCTTCGAATGCACTCCCCCGGATGAAGACGGTTATCTGAACTACAGTTGCTACGGGACCAGCGTCAACGAATACATTGCCCGCAAGGCGGACAACATCATTGCCGTCGTCAATGAAAAATTGCCCTACGTCTACGGCGAAGGCAATAAAATCCACGTATCCAAAGTCCATTCTATTGTCGAAGCAACCCATCCGCTTTTTAATGTTCCGGCGCAGCCGACAACGGAGCTGGAGAGAGCGATCGCCCAGCATGTCATCGACAGAATACCGGATGGTTCGACCATTCAGGTGGGTGTCGGTGGGCTGGGAAACGCCATCTGCGGGTATCTGGATTCCAAGAAAGATCTGGGCATTTATTCGGAGATGTTTGTGGACGCCATGGTGGGCCTTGTTAACAAGGGGGTCATCAATAATAGCAAAAAAACCTTCCTGCCCGGCGAAATTACTTGCACGATTGGCGGGATGGTTGACGAGACCTATCAGTTTTTGAACCGGAATAAACAGATTCGCATGTTTCCCATGAGTTATGTGAATGACCCCGCCAACATCGCTAAAAATGACAACATGGTTTCCATCAACAGCACGCTAATGACCGATCTGACTGGTCAGGCAGGTTCGGAAACGCTGGGATTCAAACAATACAGCGGCACCGGCGGACAGCTTGACTTTGTTCGCGGGGCGTGCATGGCGAAAAACGGGCAGTCTTTCCTGGCGTTGCCATCCACCTATGAAGCAAAGGGTGAAGGTCCGAAAAGCTGTATCGTTCTGTCGTTGCCCCCCGGTGAAGTGGTCACCGTGTCCCGCACCGATGTCGACAAAGTGGTCACGGAATACGGTGTCGCGGAATTAAGGAATAAATCGATTGTGCAGAGAGTCCAGGCCATGATCGCCATTGCCCATCCGCAGTTCCGCGATGAATTGACCGCCGGAGCGAAAAAGGAAGGACTTCTTTAAGGCTGAATTTGAAAGAAGAACAGGAGATTGAGATGATCAAAACAAAAATCACGGAAATGTTTGGAGTAAGGTATCCCATCATCTGCGGCGCCATGATGTGGATCTGCAAACCGAAGTTGTGCGCCGCCATATCCAACGCCGGCGGATTGGGAAACCTGACAGCCGGCAACTACGAGACGGAAGATGACTTCCGGGAGGCCATCCGGGAAACAAGATCGCTTACGGGAAAACCGTTTTTCGTCAATGTGACAATCCTTCCGTCCATCCGGATTACAAATGAGCATTACAAAATGTACTTGCGCGTTTGTGCGGAAGAGCGCGTTGCCGGTATCGAAGTGTCCGGCACACCGATCGATAAGGCGGTTGGCCCGGAATATGTCGATCTGCTCAAAAAGGCGGGCGTCAAGCTGTTTCATAAAGTGGGTTCCGTGCGTCACGCGCTCCACGCGCAGGAGGCCGGCTATGACGGTGTGTATGCGGCCGGAATCGAAGAAGGCGGGCATCCCCTCAATGATGATGTTACGACCATGGTGCTGACGGCGAAAATGGTGGAAACCCTTTCCATTCCCGTGGTCACGACGGGAGGGATCGCCAATGGCAGGACGATGGCGGCCACCCTGATGCTCGGCGCCCAAGGCGTCATGATGGCCTCGCGGTTCATCGCCACACAGGAGTGTGAAGTCCACGAAAACATCAAAAAAGAAGTGGTGGCGCGTCAGGAGCATCACACGACGCTTATCTGCAAGTCCATCAATTTGCAGGGACGGGCGCTGAAGAACGAACTGGTCGAAAAGGTCCTGGAGGCTGAAAGCAGGAACGGCGGCTTGCAGGAAATCATTCCCCTGATATCCGGAGAGAGAACCAAAACGGCATGGACCACCGGCGACGTCAATATCGCGCCGATGATGGTGGGACAGTCCATCGGTCTGATCCATGATGTCCCGACCTGCGCGGAACTCCTCACCAGGATGATGGAGGAAGCGGAAAAATGCGTGAAGGATGTAAACGAAAGGATCAAAGCGGCATGATTCTACTGCGGATATTCTGGATTTGAGGAAGGAGAACTATCATGAATGATTATGACGTTGTTGTTATCGGCGCCGGCAACGGCGGATTGACCGCCGCGCTGACCCTTGCCGGGAAGGGAGCCAAAGTACTCTTGCTGGAACGGCACAATATTCCCGGCGGATGCGCCACCAGCTTTATCCGGGGGCGTTTTGAATTTGAAGTCGCCCTGCATCAGCTTAGCGGACTCGGCACAGAGAAGAAGCCCGGTCCTTTGCGGTCTGTGCTGGGCAAGCTGGGGATACTGGATCAGGTTGAATTTATTGAGATGGAGAATCTGTACCGCATGGTCATTCCGGGGAAACTCGATATGACCCTGAAGGCCGACCGCGAAGAAATCATTCGGATTCTGAATGACCGGTTCCCGCAGGAAGCCGCGGCGATCGACCGTTTCTTTGATTTTCTTTATACCTTCTGCTCTCAACTGATTTTCGGGGTTTACGCGCGCGATCCTGAACTGTCGAGCGAAAAATATCCCGAATTCTTCAGGTATGCGGTTCGGGATTGCCAGGAAGTGCTCGATGAGTATTTTACCGATCCTGTTTTGAAAATGGTCATCGGTTCGTACTGGTCTTATCTGGGGCTTCCGCCCGCCAGGTTGTCGTTCCTGGATTATGCCATCATGTTCTTTTCTTATATCGAACTCAAACCCTTCCATATCAAGGGAGGATCGCAGGCATTGTCCAGCGCGCTTCTGGATGCTTTTCAGAAAGCCGGCGGCCATGTCCGCTTCCAGTGTGCGGCAAAGAAAATAATTGTTCGCGACCGGCAGGTTCAGGGAGTGGTGACTGAAGACGGCCAGGAAATCAGGACGCATCACGTTGTCTCTAATTCCAGCACGCTCGCCACCTATCTGGAGATGATGGATCGCCCATCCGTTCCGGAGGAAGTGTTGCAGTCTTTTTCTTCCCGCACGATCGGGCCTTCCGCATTTACTCTCTATATCGGTTTTGACCGGGAACCACGGGACATGGGAATTACAGACACCACCAACTTTATTTATCTGTCGGAGGATTACAACGATCTGTACGGGTTGGGGAAAACACTGGAGAAACCAGGGTGGGCGTTGTTTTCCGCTTATGACATGGCGGACCCGGAATGTTCTCCCGCGGGCGCATCCCAGGCGGCGCTTTTGACATTGCAGTATGCCGATCCCTGGCTTTCTTTGCCGACCAACGCCTACAACGAAACAAAGTACGCCTATGCGCGGCATCTGCTCGACATGATGGATCAGCTCTATCCCGAATGCCGTGCGCATATCGAGGAGCTGGAGGTGGCGACGCCCCTCACTCATCTGCGCTATCTCGGGCATCCCGGCGGGGCAATTTACGGGTTTGATCAATATACCAAGGACACCAACCTTTTTGTTTCGCCGCAGTCCCCGGTGCACGGATTGTATTTCGCGGGCGCCTGGGCCGGGGCGGGCGGTTTTCAACCGACACTCACGTCCGGCCAGTCCGTGGCCCGCAGTGTATTAAAGTCACTGAATCAATGAAACGAGAAAGGATCTGACATGCCTATCGAAGATTACAGACAGAACATTCAGGGATATCAAAAGATTCAGACGGAAATCGAGGTCCTCAGAAAGTACGGGACAGATTACACGTCCCGAAGAGGCGATGTTGAAAAAATCATAAGACGTATTCATCCTTCTCGTCTGAATTTAAAGGTATCGGAAATCTGGCAAGAAACCAAAACGGCCAAAACCATCCGCCTGGTTTCAGGGGGCGCGATGCTGCCACCGTTTCAGGCCGGTCAATATATAAATCTTTTTGTTGAAATCGGGAATATCAGAACCAGCAGGCCTTACAGCCTGTCATCGGCGCCTCATCAGACCGGGTATTATGAGATTACCGTCCGAAGAGTCGAAGCCGGGTTTGTATCAAATTATCTGCTGGATGAATTAAAGATCGGAGATAGGCTGGAGAGCACTTCGCCTGCCGGGAATTTTTATCACAATCCTCTCTTTCATGGAGACGATCTGGTCTTTCTGGCCGGCGGCAGCGGCATCACCCCTTTTATGAGCAGGATCCGGGAAGCGACGGATCGCGGGCTGAACCAAAACATCCATCTCATTTACGGAAGCCGGCAGACCGATGACATCATCTTCCAAAACGAGCTTGAAGACAGGGTGGCCCGCTATTCGAACTTTCGCGTCACGAATGTGATTTCCGAACCGCCGACGGGCTATACGGGGCATTGCGGTTTTATATCAAAACAACTTCTGGGAGATGTCCTCAATCATCCCTCAGCCAGGATGTTTTATCTTTGCGGCCCGGAAATCATGTACCGCTTCTGTCTTGGGGAGCTCAGCGTCCTGGGCATTCCCGGCAGAAAAATCAGGACGGAGATGTTCGGGCCGCCTGCTGATATCGCCGCCTTGCCCGGATGGCCGCCGCACATCGGCAGCCGCGATGTCTTTAACGTAACCGTATCCAACGGTAAAACCATTCCCGCCAGAGCCTCGGAACCGCTCATGGTCTCTCTGGAAAAAGCCGGGATCACCGTGGCATCCACATGCCGATCCGGTGAATGCAGCTTATGCCGGACCAAACTGGTCTCAGGCAGGGTCTTTCATTCACCGGCAGTCAAGCTAAGAAAATCGGACAGGCAATTTGGATATATACATCCCTGCGTCGCCTATCCGCTGGAGGATCTTCAGATCATGATCCCGTCATAGAAAACCAATCAGCATGAAGAAAGGAAACAAAATGGATAGAAGTCTCGATATTGTATTTAAAGACGTCCGAGTGATCGACGGAACGGGAAGGTCCGCCTTTCAGGGCGATGTGGGCATAAAAGGAGAAAAAATTGCCTGTGTCGGCCGTCTGGATAAACCTGAGGCAAAAACGGTAATCGATGGAAAGGGGTTGTGTCTTGCTCCTGGCTTCATTGATGTCCATGCTCACTATGACAATGTCCTTTTTTACGACCCGGTTAATTTCTGTAAACTCTCCCAGGGTGTCACGACCGAAATATCAGGGAACTGCGGAATCTGCATGGCTCCGGTGGCTGCCGATCCCTTCAAACGAAAAATATGGAAGACGTTTCTCGAACGCTCGACCGGCAGCAAAATGCCAGAAAATATCGATCACTACACTTCCTATGACAAATATTTTCATGATATTGAAAAATTGAATATCGCCATCAATGTGGCATACCTTGTCGGCCAGGGTGCGATTCGAACCGCCGTGATGGGCTTTGAAAACCGTCCGGCAACGGATTCGGAACTTGAATGCATGAAAGCGCTGGTCCGGGACGCGATGAGGAATGGCGCCGTTGGCATGTCCACCGGTCTGATTTTTCCACCAGGCGTCTTTACGCCATTTGAAGAGATTGTTGAGTTATGCAAAGTTGTGCATGAATATGGCGGCATCTACACGACGCATATGCGTAATGAAGCGGATTATGTAATCAACTCGCTTAAGGAATCCATTGAAGTCGCGAGACAGGCAGACATTCCCGTTCAAATTTCACACTTCAAAATTTACGGCAGGCGCAACTGGGGATCCTCTCCGGAAGCGCTGGCTGTGATCGATCAGGCGAATAAAGAAGGCCTCCACATTTCACTGGATATGTATCCTTACACCGCCGGTAATACGCCTTTCAATTTTATTATCCCTCCCCGCTACTCACAGGAAGGCACGGGAAAAATGGTGGAGATTTTAAAGGATAAGAAAAACTGGCCTGCCATCGAAGAGGAGATGCTTCATCCGAAAGAGGGATGGGACAGCTATCTTTTGAACGCGGGATATGAAGGCATCCTGATCATGAGCGCCACCGCCACGAAAGACGCTGTCGGAAAGACCATTGCCCAGTATGCGAAAGAAAAGAAAATTGAACCCGTTGAGGCCATCTTCAACATTCTGATCGAGAATGAAGGGCAGGGTGTTGCCGCATGGTTCATGATCGGAGAGGAAGATATCCGGATCATCATGAGGTCGCCTTTGACCATGTTTGGAACGGACGGCGTCCCCGTACCGGAAGGAGCCATAACCCATCCGAGAATCATCGGGACCTTTCCCCGGATATTGGGAAGATATGTCCGGGAACAGGGGGTGTTGAGCTTGGAAGAGGGCGTCCGAAAAATGACGTCACTGCCTGCAAAAACATTCGGATTGAACACTAAAGGTCTGATCCAGGAAGGTTACGACGCTGATCTGGTGTTGTTCGATGCGGGCGAAATTATGGACTGCTCGGACTTCTCCGACTGTTATGCAAAGAACAAAGGCATCCGTTCAGTCATGGTCAACGGCCGGATGGCGATCGAAGAAAATAAGTTTACCGGTCAATATGCCGGAAGATTACTCAGAATTCAGGAGAATAAAAAGGAGGAATGTTGAATGGCTGCGTGGAAATATCGAAAAACCGTGTTAATCATCATGTTTATTGCCTGGTGTGTCTGCTACCTGGACCGAATGATCATGTCCGTGTCGATCCCTTTTATCGCGAAGGATTTCGGGATGTCTCCCGTTTCCATGGGTGTTGCAATGAGCGCGTTTCTTCTGGGATACGCTATCACCCAAATTCCCGGAGGAATTCTGGCCGACAAATTCGGCGCATCAAAAGTTATTTTTGTCTCCCTGATTTTGTGGTCATTGTTCACCGGATTGACGGGACTGGCGGGATCGCTTGTGGGCCTTCTGATTATCCGTGTGTTGTTCGGAATGGGTGAAGGCTTGTTTCCCGGACCTTATTACAAAATGATTGCCGTCTGGTTTCCGCTGAAGGAAAGAGCGACCGCCAACGGCATCGCCTATTCATCACAGCCCTTCGGCATTGCCATCGCGTCAGTTGTCGGGGCCAGCCTTATTGCACTTTACAGTTGGAGAACGCTCTACTTTGCACTGGCCATACCGGGCGTTCTGATTGCGCTGGTCTTATGGTATTTTGTGTCCGACGCGCCGGAGAAAAGCAAGCGTGTGACGAAACAGGAATTAAAGGATTACGAAGACGGCGCCGCTCAGGGGTCAGCCGGTGAAGCCAAAGTATCCTATCGCAGCATCATGAAGCTTCCGATCGTCTGGCAGTTATCCGTCGTCTGGTTCTTTTTTGTCATCGCCAACTGGGGATACATTGCCTGGCTTCCCAGTTATCTGATCAAACAGCGCGGATTCAGCACAATGGGCATGGGCATCGCCACCGCTCTGCCTTTTATCGCGTCCGCCGCAGGATTGGCCGCGGGCGGGTTTATTTCCGATAAATTCTTTCCCGGCAGAAGAAAACTATACTTCAGCGTGAGCATGATTCT
Organism: Smithellaceae bacterium; assembly: GCA_963682105.1. Lineage (GTDB taxonomy): Bacteria > Desulfobacterota > Syntrophia > Syntrophales > Smithellaceae > UBA8904. The sequence goes on along the minus strand of OY821638.1, from coordinate 973,225 downwards.
TGCGGCCGTGTTTTGTTACATCGCCATGAATGTGGAAACGGCGAATATCTGTGTCGTCTTCCTGACGGCCAGCGGATTCTTCCTGTCAACAGGAATGGCCGCTTTCTGGGCTTTCCCGATGCTGGCAATTCCCAAGGAAGTGATGGGACTGGCATCTTCCGTGATCAGCTTTTTTGGAATGGTCGGAGGATTTTTAGCGCCTATCGCCATCGGCTTCTTTATCCAGGCCTCAAACGGCAACTATAATTATGCATTGGGGACCATCATCTTTGCGCTGATTGTCACCGTTCCGGCGATGCTTCTGGTGAAAGTGAAAAATTAAAATCGGCATAAAAAAGGAGCATGAACCATGAAAAGATTATTGTGCGTCATTTGGAGAAATCCTAAAACAAAAAAAGTAGATATAAAGACGACGTACTGCGAAGTGACGTGATGCGCGACATCAGGTTTGAGAAGTAAAGATGATTGAAAGGTGCAACAATTGTAAAGGTGTCAATGAATTTGACAAACTGCAAAGAGTTTCCACTCAAAGTGGTTTACGATTGAGTGGAAACTCTCGCTGCCGAATCTACGTCAGTGTATTTATCTGAGTTGACGAGCGGGGTTGATGATGAAAAAAAAAGCATTCTATAGAATCACAGGGATATCCCTCATTATTGAAGCGGCGTTGATAATAACCAGTCAGGTATTACTTGTCATCTTCTTTCAGTATCCGGATACTCTCCAATTACCCGTGGGCGAAATCCTGACCAAGTATTATCGTTCGGGCGGGGTTGTAACGTTTTCATGGTTCTGCTTTGCCTTTGGATGTCTGATGATGATACCGCTTGCCATGATGATGCATGAAATCGTTAATGATAAAAAACACCTTTTTTAATCATCGGATCCGTCTTCGGTGGATTAGCGGGTGTTTTTTATGTCATTGGAATATCAAGATGGCTTCTTCTTGCGACGGTTCTGTCGTCTCAATATGTTGATCCAAATGTTAGTGCCACGGCAAAGGAATCTCTGGAAATCATTTTTAAAGCGTTTGACTTGTATGCCGGAAACGGGTTTGGCGAAACATTCGCGCCAATTTCTCATGCCATATGGCTTGTGATTCTCGGCGTATCCATGCTGAAATCAAACATTTTCCCGAAATGGATGGCGTATATTCAGGTTGTTTTCGGAATGGTCATCTCTATGCGGCCGCTGGAATATTTGGGCCTGAACCAGTTGGGAGAATTCAGTGATATCGGTGTAATGTTGTGGACTATTTCTTTGTTCGTCATGGGGGTTCAACTGATTCGCGCAAGAAATGATTTCAAAGAAAAATAATATGATTCAAAACGAGTCCGCATGGACAACCTGTCAAACAGAAAAATCAGAGTAACATTCATAAACAAAACCGCAAAGTTCAAGAAGATTTTAGTTGTATCCGTTCCGGTTTCAAAAAAATATTAGCATTGATTTGCATTATTTTTTATGGAATCATGATAAAAAGGCCTTCAAAAAAAGCGATTTGTAAGTATTGGAGGAGTATGGGGTCATGTTGATTGTGATGCATCGCAATGCCACGCAAAAACAGATAAACGCCGTTGTGGAGGCTGTTGAAAAAATGGGGCTTACGGCGTCGTCCATCCCCGGAAGCGAAAGGACGGCCATCGGTGTTTTAGGTAATAAGGGCTATGTGGATGATATGTCCATCCGCGATCTCCCCGGTGTGAAAGAAGTGCTTCATGTGTCCAAGCCCTTCAAGATCGTATCCAGGGATTTTCATCCCCGTCCAACCATCATTAAAATCGGCGGCGTGGAAATCGGCGAGGGCAGAAGCCCGATCACGATCGCCGGTCCCTGCGCGGTGGAGAGTGAAGATCAGATCCTCCGGACGGCAAGAGCCGTGAAGGCCGCCGGGGCGGAAATGCTGCGGGGGGGCGCCTTCAAACCGCGGACCGGCCCCTATAGCTTTCAGGGGTTGAAGGAAGAAGGGTTAAAGCTTCTGGCTCTGGCCAGGCAGGAGACCGGGCTGCCGATCGTTTCGGAAGTGATGACCTCGGAAAACGTCGAGCTGGTGGCCCGCTATGTGGATGTTCTTCAGGTGGGCGCGCGCAACATGCAGAATTTCGATCTTCTGCGGGAGGTGGGACGCACCCGGAAACCGGTGTTTCTCAAAAGGGGGTTGAGCGCCACCATCGAAGAATTTCTGGCGGCGGCTGAGTATATTCTGGCGGAAGGAAATCCCCATGTGATTCTCTGCGAGCGGGGCATCCGGACCTTTGAAACAGCCACCCGCAATACACTGGATTTGTCCGTCGTGCCGATTATCAAGGAAATGTCCCATCTGCCCATTGTGGTGGACCCGTCCCATGCCACCGGCAAGCGCAGCCTAGTGCCGCCGATGGCGAAAGCGGCTCTGGTGGCGGGCGCCCACGGCATTATGGTGGAAGTCCATCCGGAGCCGGAAAAGGCGCTCTCCGACGGCCCACAGTCCTTAACGATTCCGGGGTTTGAAAAGCTTATGGAAGAAATTAAACAAATCAAGACCTTTCTGGGGTATTAACAAATATAAATGGAATGCCTGCCGGCTATATGAAAATTAAAGAACTGTGCCGGGAAGGCCGAATACAGGGTCAGGAATAATGAGGAGATTCGAGGTCATCAGCAGAGTCTTGGTCGTCTTGTGTAATTTGCCAAAATTAATTCGGAATGTTCGGTTTGAATATCTGATGTTCAGGGTATTCGCCGTCATCATGATGCTTGGAATAGCCGTTGGGGCGCAAGCCGCCCATGAGGTGAACTTTGTCTCGGAATTTCAGGTTGAAAATCCCTTTTATATTGCGGCGGATTCGAAGGGGGTGACGTATGTAACCGTCAGAACCGGCGGCGCTTATCTTCTGGGCGGGAGCGGTTCCGTCCTTGCCTACGATCAGACCGGCAAAAACATTCTGTCCATCGGCGGCCAGGATAAAAACGGTGATCCTTACCTGAAAAAGCCGGCCGGAATTGCTCTGTACGAAGACAATCTTTATATATGCGATACGTCCTATGACAGGATTATTATCTTCTCCCGCGACGGTAAATATCTCGACAGCTTCGGAGAAAGCGGTTACGCAGCCAAACAGTTAAAAAATCCCGAAGGCATTTTTGTCTATCAGGGGATTATATATGTGGCCGATACCGACAATGACCGGATTCAGGTTTTCGGGCCCAACGGTGTTTTTCTGCGCTCGATCGGAAACAGGGGGGGTGAGGAGGCTCTGTTAAAGAGTCCGACCGCCGTTGCCGTCGATTCCAGGGGGATGATCTATGCCATCGACGGCTCGGCCCGTCTTGTGAAAATTTACCGGCAGGACGGAAGCTTTGCCGGCAAACTCAGCGGGACCGTGAAGCCTTCAGCTCTGGCGATAGCCGACGACGGCCTTTTCGTGACGGATGTCGAAAATTATAACATTACAAAATATAATCTCTCCGGAGAGAAGATGTTTTCCTTCGGGACGATGGGCAAGGGAAAAGTCCAGTTTCAGGAACTCCGGGGCATTGCGGCGGACACAACGGGAAAGGTGTACGCTGTCGACCGGACCCGGAATTCGGTCCAGGTTATTTTCTGCGGCAAAGGAGCCGGAAGCGATTTACCTTTCAGCGTTTCGCCCCCCACCTTTGTGAAATGGCTTGAGGATCTTCCCTTAAAAGTTAAAAAGCCGGTCTGGCACAAACCTTCGCAGCGGCTTTTCGCCATTGATGATGAAAGCGAAGCGCTAATCGTTGTCGACAGGGGGCGCGTTGAAAAAACCATAAAAGTTCCCGGCGCCGTTTTTGTTTCCGTGGCGGTTGATTCCAAAGGATTTCCGTGGGTGATCGACCGCAAAGCAAGCCGGCTTCTGAAGCTCGGTAAGGACGGTCAGGTTATGCTCAAAGTGGGCGCCTCAGGCGGCAGGGAAGGGTACTTTTCTTCTCCGGGCGATCTGTTGATCGGCAACGACGGCCTGATTTATGTTGCGGATAAAGGCAACAACCGGATTCAGGTGTTCAACGGCGAAGGCGTTTTTCTCAATGCTTTTTCAAAAGCATCCGCAAACCAGCCTCTGGATGCTCCCGCCGCCATTGCACAGGACTCAAACGGCAATCTGTATGTTCTATGTGCGGACCGGAAGATTGTCGTGTGCCTTGCGCCCAACGGAAACCCAATTCGTGATATAGGAGTTGGGCTGGCCGAAGCGGACGGATTCGTTCATCCGGTGAGTCTGGCCGTTTTAGGGACCGAATTGCTGGTGCTGGATGCCGGGACAAAGACCGTGAAAGTTTTTACGCTTGATGGCCGGCTGATCCGGGAGTTTGGTTCCAAAGGCAGTGCAAAAGGAGAATTTAAACAGCCGGCGTCTCTCACTGTACTCGACAATGCACAAATTCTGATTTCCGATCCGGGCAACTCCAGGGTTCAGGTGTTAAGTGTCCTGCATACGCCTTCCGCACCCGATGGTGTCAGCGCCGGGGCGGGAATGAGGGTGGTCGATCTTTCGTGGAACGCCCGGGAAGAATCCTTTTTTGACACGTATCGGATTTTGCGGCGTCTCGAAGACGAACCGCTTTACCGGGAAGTGGGAAAATCAAAAAATAATGCTTTCCGCGATACGACGGTTCTGCCTGATAAAAAATATCTTTATAAAATCAGCGCGCGAAGTGCGGCGGGAAATGAAAATGTTTCCGCCGAGCCGGTTTCAGCCGTTGCGCTCAAATATGCGCCGAAAACGCCCACTGATCTGAAAGCCGTAAGTCAGGAATGGTCGGTGGATCTGTCCTGGAAAATGAATTCGCCCGATTACATTGAGTCCTATCGGGTTTATCGCGAACGCGACGGGGATTCGCTGGTTGCCAAAGTGAAGGTGGAAAATTTTACGGAAGCCGGCCTGGATTCCGATACGGCCTATACCTATCTGGTGAGCGCCGTGAGCATAGACGGAATCGAGAGCGATCCCGCCAGCGTTAATGTCCGGACGCTTATCGCGGTGAAACCGCCTCTGGAGATGGATATCCTTCAACTGAACGATATTTTCTCCAACACATACAAGATTTATGAGAATGAAGGCATCGGCAAGGTTCGTCTGACCAACAATACGAGAAATCCGATCTCAACCCTCAAGCTGTCTTTTCATGTTAAAGAGTTCATGGACTTTCCCACGGAGGTGGAAATCCGGAATCTTCAACCTAAGGAAAGCCGCGAAATCGCCTTCAAGGCCGTTTTCAACAACCGGGTGCTCGACGTGACGGAAGATACGCCGGTTCAGACGGAACTTACGGCTGCGTATTACGAAAATCAGAAGACGCGCAGCTTTTCCAAAAGCAAAACGGTGAATCTTTACGAAAAGCACAGGATGTTGTGGAACAACAAAGACAGGATCGCAACCTTCATCACACCCAAGGACCCCGTGGTGATGGAATTCACCCGGGCGGTGGTCACACAATATGCGGATATGGCTTCTGCGCTTGTTTATGCCGGAGCCATTTACGATTATCTGGGCTTTATGGGAATGACTTACATCAAGCATCCGAACAATCCCTATCAGGTCGTCGAAGGCAAGACCAGTTTCGTGGATTATGTGCAGTATCCCCGCGATACGCTCAAAAGAAATTCGGGCGTTTGCACGGATCTGGTGGTGCTGTATGCTTCAGCCCTGGAAGGATTGGGGATTCGCACAATGATTCTTGGAACGCCGGATCACCTCTTTATCATGTTTGCCGCAGGTCCGGTCAGCGAACTGGGAGATTCGACCCAGAACAACATGCTGGCTGTTCATGAAGGAACGCTGTGGGTCCCGGTCGAATTGACACTGGTTGGTTCAACGTTTATGAAAGCCTGGGAAAAAGGAAGCAAAACATACTATGAATGGAAGAAAAAAGGTCTGGAGATGACGGACATCACCGGCGCCTGGAGTAAATACAAGCCGGCGACGCTTCCCTTTTCCGACTGGCGCGCTGTGGTTGCAAACAGAGCCGACGTGGATAAGCGCTACGGCGATGAGATGGCCAAGCTAAACAAAATCTGGCTGAAATTTACGAGCAATCATTATTACGCGGCGCTGGCAAGAAATCCGAATGATGCCGGCGCCTATCTGCAACTGGGCATCATATACGGCGAGGCGGGAGATCTGGAAAAAGCGCAGTCGTTTTTTGAGAAGGCGGCTGAGCTGTCGCCCGGTAATGCCGAAATCAAGAATAACATAGGGAACCTGTATTATCTGAAAGGAAAATACGACGAGGCCAGGAAATATTACGAAAAAGCCAGTGAAATGGACAGCGCCGATCCCTATATTCTGGTGAATCTCTCTTTGTGTTATCTTAAACTCAATAAAAAGGATAAAGCCGCCCGGATTTTTGAGAAGGCGGTTGAAAAAGACGGAGAAATCGCCCGGAAATACCGGTCGCTGGCCATGGAATTGATGTAAAAAATACTCAAAAAACGAAATCAGGCAGAGGAAAGGAGATTTTTCGTGAAAACTAAGATCATACTGATGCTCATCATGTTGTTGACGGTTGTTTTTGTTTGCGGAGCGCAGGGTGCGGAAAAAGATACATTTTGGGATACACTGAAAGTAAAACTTTCTAAAATCACACCGGCGAAAAAGGTTGACGTTACGACATCCGTGGCCGGCGTGAGAGGGGCAAAGAACAGTTCCGACAGTGATGTTTACTGGAAAGGAAAAGACAAGTCCGAATTCGTGACCGAGGAAGAACTTCAGAAGTTCAATCTGGCCGTGGACGCCAAAGTCAAGGGGAACAATGAACAGGCCCTCAAACAGTTTGAGGAGTTTCTGAATGGCTATCCGCAGAGCCCGCTTCGTCTGGATGCGTTGCAGGCGGTGGAAAAGATTAAAATTGAACTGGGACTGATTAAAGCGCCGGAAGTCAAAGCCCAGGCGCCGTCGGAAATAGTCAATGACGAGACGCCGGCCAAAGCTCCGGCCAAAACCACTAAGAAAGCCGCTAAAAAGAAAAAACCGGCGCCGGATGCATCAGTGAAATAATTTCCGGCTTTTTCCGGATGTGCTGTACGGCGCCTCCGAAAAAAGCGTTATGAAAGTTGACGAAGACAAAGGGCTGAAGATGAAGACAACAGACAACGGACCGCAGATGCCGGATGATTTGAGCTGGTGTGTTGAATTTCACGGCCATATCTGCCCCGGTCTGATTTACGGTTATCGCGTGGCGAAGGAAGCTATGCGGCTTTTGGATGTCGGGCGCGCCGCAGACGAGGAAATCGTCGCCGTCTGTGAAAACGATTCCTGCGCCGTGGACGCCCTTCAGGTGCTTCTGGGAACGGTATTGGGAAAAGGCAATCTGATCGTCAGGGATTACGGCAAGAACGCCTACACGGTGTTGAGCCGAGCCAGGCGTAAAGCATACCGCTTTTCGCGCAAACTCCGTTACGAATATGAAGGGGCAGGCAAAGAAGAATACGAACGCCTGGATGCAGCCGTAAGATCCGGTGCGGCGTCGGAAAAAGAAAGGCTCGCCCTCAAGCAATTGAAAATCGGTGATCTGCTGGCGCGTCCCTTCGGAGATATTTTCACGACGGCGGAAGTCCCGTTTGACGAACCGTGCTATGCGCCGCTTCAACCTTCGGAGCCCTGCGCCGTCTGCGGCGAAATGACCATGGTGACGAAGATGACGACGTCGGGCGACGGCCGCCTTTGCATTCCCTGTTCACAAAAAAGATAGCCCCGCCTTTTTTTTGCAGACAAAGGATAGAGATGAAGGATTTTACGGAAGGCAATATTGCCAGACAGGTCATAGATTTTACGTTGCCGGTGATGCTTGGCAATGTCCTGATGACCGTCTATGGCATCATTAACATGATCTGGGTCGGCAGGCTTTTGGGGCATAAGGCTGTTGCGGCCGTGTCCGCCTCTTTGCCGATTCTGATGCTGATGCCGTCGTTTCTCATCGGACTGGGAATGGCCGCAACAGTATTGATCGCTCAGGCCTACGGCCGCCGCGATACGGAGCTGCTCAAAAAGATCCTTTCAAATTCATTTATCTCATCGATGCTGTTTTGCCTTTTGATTTCTCTCGGCGCCGTTTTGTTTCGCAGGGAGTTGCTCGATCTGGTGCATGCGCCGCAGGAAATTTACGGCATGGCCCTGTCTTATATGACCATCATGCTGGCCACGATGGTGTTTCAGTTTTTCATCAACTGGATGGCGGGGATGCTGCGCGGCCTGGGCGACGCCAGCACCGTGCTGAGAATCCTTTTTTTGCTGACGGTGTTCAACATCGTATTCGTACCACTGTTCATCCACGGGTTCGGGCCTCTTCCGGCTATGGGCATCGACGGAGCGGCCTGGGGCACCGCCGCGGCGGCTGTGGCGGCCAGTATCATCGGTTACATTTACCTGCTGCAGTATAACCCTTACGTTGATATGAAGAACTGGGACTACAGCCTCGACTGGCATATCATCCGCGAGGTTTTTGTCATCGGCGTTCCCGCGTCCCTGCAGATGATTGTGGTTTCCCTGGCCGGTGTCATCATTATCGCGCTGGTCAACCGTTACGGAACCATCGTCACCGCGGGGTTCGGCATCGGCATGCAGATCGACATGCTGGCCATTATTCCTTTTATCTCCATCGGCATGGCGTCGACCACCATTGCCGGACAGAATCTGGGCGCTCACCGGATGGACCGCGTTTTGGAGACGCTGCGGATATCCGTGTATTTCGGCATGATGATCGCCGTGGTCTGTACGTTTGTGCTGTTTATGTTTCCGCACTACATCGGCGCGATTTTCCTCAAGCCGTCGGCCGAAAGCGCCAGGGTGCTGGATGTTGTCCGTGGTTATTATCGCTGGATTGCTTTTATTTATCCCGCCTTTGCCGTCATCTTTGCCATCCAGGGCGTGTTGCGCAGCGCCGGGGATACGATCGCGCTTTTGCTGTTGTCGTTCGTCGCCATGTTTTTGCTGCGCATTCCACTGGCTTACGCGCTGGCCGGCCCCGCGGGTTTTGGGCCCGGCGGCATCTGGATGGCCATTTTGGCAAGCAGCGTGCTGGCGGTCTTTTTTAACTGGCTTTACTATAAAAAAGGTCCGTGGAAGGAAAAAAGAATTTTACGCAAAAAAGATGCATCCGAATAAAATAGAACAAGGGATTTTAAACCCTTGTTCCTTGTTCCTTGCACCTTGCGCCTTCAGATACGCCCCGCAATCCAGGCGGAGATATCTTCAATCACCGTGTCTTTTTCCGGTTCGTTTAAAATTTCGTGATAGAGACCGTCGTAGATTTTAAGCGACTTATCCTTTGATCCGATGCGTTCATGAAACTGCTTCGAGGAATCCGGCGCAACAATCTGATCGGCGCCGCCGTGCAGGATCAGGCAGGGATAAGTATAGGACGGCGTTTGATCCATCAGCCAGCGCGCCCCGCGAATCAGCGCTTCGCTCATCAGCCAGGTGGTGAATTCCTTGAGATTGAGGGGATCGTTCACGTAGGCTTCCACGATTTTCGGGTCGCGTGACACCTGTGCGGAAAGCGCATTGGCAATCGGGTCGCGCGCGTTGGCGCTGAAATCAATCCCTTCCAGTCCGGCCAGAAGCGGCTGTATCATGGTTGCCGCGCCGGAGAGGATCTGACCGGCTAAACGTCCGGGATGCTTGACGCCGTAACAGGCTGTGATGAATCCGCCCATGGAATGTCCCAGGGTAAACAAGGGCAATTGTGGATTTTGATGGCCGGCCATCTCCACGATCTGTGCGGCATCGTCGATGAATTCGTTAAAGTCTTTTACATAGCCTCGATCTCCCCCGGATTTTCCATGTCCACGGTTGTCAAAACGATAAACTGCAAAACCCCGGCTGTTGAATTTTGCCGTGACATAATCATAACGTCCCGAATGTTCGCAAAGCCCGTGAACGATGACTATCGCAGCTTTCGGATTTTCGGGAACATTCTGAGAGACGTACAGCTCAACGCCGTCTTTTGCCGCCACTTTCGCTTCCTGAAATTTTATCTGCATAAAACACCTCCATGTTAGATACGAATGGACTGTGAAGAGTCATATAATAAACCCGGCCGTATATCAAGGCGAAGCCTGCCGGGAAAAGGTGGATCGGCCCGGCAGACGCGGCGCATGGATGAAAATCATCAGAAAAATGACGCCCGAGTTTAAATCGCCTCGATGGTGGAGGTCGGTTTCGTGGTGATGTTGTAGGTGACGCTTACCACCTCCGGGATGTCTTTCGTAATCTTTGCGGCGATCTTTTCCAGAACGTCGAAAGGCAGCCTTGTGGGTTTAGCCGTTCTGGCGTCGATACTGTCCCAGCAGCGGATTTCAATCTGGTTGCCGAAGACGCGTTTACCGTTGCGCATGCCGGTCACACGATCCTGGTGCAGAATGGCCAGGTACTGAAACGCTTTGACGTCCTTGAGCGCAGCTTCGGTAATGGCGGTTGCTTTTTTGACCAGAGCGATTTTGGCCGGCGTGACTTCGCCGATCACGCGGGCGGCCAGCGCCGGTCCGGGAAAGGGGATCCGGTCAAACATGCCGATGGGCAGTCCCAGCCCCGCGCCGACTTTGCGTACGCCGTCTTTGCGCAGCTCGATGAGCGGTTCCAGAATCTTGTAGCCGAACGCTTTTTGCGGGTCGATGCCCAGTTGCTCAAAAACATTGTGCTGCCTTTTAATGCCGGCCACGGTTTCATCGACGTCGGTGAGAATCGTTCCCTGTAAAAGGTATTTCGCCTTGCTCTTCACCACCAGTTTGCCGAAGATATTTTTGTAGAAAGTCTGGGTGATGGCTTCGCGTTTTTCTTCGGGATCGGTGAGGCCCTTGAGCGCCGCGAAAAAAGCTTTGGATGCGTCGAGGACTTCCACCTGGATGCCCAGCTTTTTGAAAGCGGCCGCCACTTTGGCCGGTTCGCCTTCCCTCATGATGCCGTTATCGATGAAATATGTTTTCAGACGTTTGCCCAAAGCTTTGTGACCCAGTGCAGTGACGACGGAAGAATCCACACCGCCGGACAGGGCGTTGATGGCCAGGCCGTCTCCGACGGCTTCCCGGATATCCCGGACTTTATTGTCAATAAATTTTTCAACGTTCATGTTGCCTGCTTTAATTTCTTTCATCTTGTTCATAAAGACTCCTTTGCTGGAATGGTGTACAAAATTGTCTAAATGAAATTGTCTTTTGATTCAAGCGATAAAACAAAAAAGAACAAAAATGGATGCTCCGGGATGGGGATTTGAACATTTTGGTTGTAAATAGGACGCGTTCGGTTTAAGCATACATGTTTTGCTGCGGCAAAGCGGCATCCATTATTCATTTGCCCGAAAGGAGATCTTTTTTCATGGAACCGATCAAAATTATGCCCTGTCTGGATATGAAAAACGGCCGCGTTGTGAAGGGAGTTCATTTTGTCGATATCAAGGACGCGGGTGATCCGGTGGAAAACGCCTCGTTTTATCAGACTGAAGGAGCCGATGAACTGGCCATGCTGGACATCGCGGCCACACTGGAAAACCGCAAAACCCGCCTGGAATGGGTAAAAAAAGTTTCATCCGTCATTTCAATTCCGCTGACGGTTGGCGGCGGCATCGGAAGCCTGGAAGACATCGATATGGTGCTGGGCGCCGGCGCCTCCAAGGTGTCCATGAACAGCGCGGCGGTGAAGAATCCCGACCTGGTGCGGCAGGCGGCGCAAAAATTCGGCCAGGACAAGATTACCGTGGCCATTGACGCCAGGAGAAATCAGGCGCTGCCTTCCGGTTTTGAACTGGTTGTTTCCGGCGGAACGCTGCCGATTGCTAAGGACGCGGTGGCATGGGCCGGACAATGCCAGGAACTGGGAGCGGGCGTGATTCTGCCCACCAGCATGGATGGCGACGGCACCAAGGCGGGTTATGATATTCCTTTTACGAAAGCGATTTCCGACGCTGTGACGCTTCCGGTTGTGGCTTCCGGCGGTGCGGGAAAACTGGAAGATTTCTATGAAGTGGTGGTCAAAGGCGGCGCCTCCGTGTTGCTGGCCGCGTCGGTCTTTCATTTCCGGATGATCAAAATCCGGGATCTCAAACAGTATCTGAAAGACAAAGGGCTTACGGTTGCCTGATGTCGTCATGAGGCGCGGCGGTTCCGAGGCTTCTTGATCAACGCGCTGCAAACAAGAATGGAACAAGGGGTTGAAACCCCTTGTTCTCTTTGGTTTAGCCTTTTTCAGGTTGCACCCCCTTGTTCTGACATATCGCGCTATGTCTTTGATGTCAGAATGACGCCGTCATTTTTCAACGCTTCAATTTGATCCGGGACGTAACCGATTTCCGAGAGAATGCCGGCTGTGTCCTGCCCCAGGGCAGGCGCAGGTCGTGACGGTTGCGCCGGCGTTTGTGAAAACTTGATGGGAGGACCGATGCCTTTGACTTTACCGCAAGAAGGGTGGTCCTGCTCAATAATCATGCCTCTTGACCGGATGTGCAGATCGTCTTCGATCTCACCCGGCTCCAGTACAGGAGTCAGGCAGATGTCCAGTTCGGCCGCCTTTTGGGTCCACTCATTCCGTGTCGATGTCAGAAACAAGGCGGCAATTTCAGACCGCAGTTTTTTGGCATCGTCGCCGTGGACCAGAAATTGTTCTTCCCAGTCCGGACGTCCGGCCATATCGCAGAATTTTTTCCAGAATTTTTCTTCCAGAATGCCCAGAGCCATATATTTCCCGTCACGGCACCGGTATACACCGTAGCAGGCCAGTCCCCCGGAAAGCGGCGCCTCGCCGGGCGCGAAGCCGGTTTGCGTGCTCCAGGTGTGCGCCATCTGCAAAGTCATGAGTGGCAGAAGTCCGTCGAGCATGGAGACATCCACCTTCTGGCCTTTCCCCGTCGTCTTGCTTGCCCATAATGCCGCAAGGCAGGCGATGACGGTCATGTAGGCGCCGCCCGCAATATCGCCCAGTTGAGGGCCGGGCAGGATCGGCCCGGTCTGCTTCGTTGCGGTGGCGGCGAGAATTCCGGAGTATCCGATAAAATTGATGTCATGTCCGGCGTGCCCGGCGTAAGGGCCGTTCTGACCGTATCCGGTGAGTGAGATGTAAATGATTTCCGGTTTGATTTTGCATGTCCGTTCATACCCCAGGCCCATGTCGTCGAGAACACCCGGACGGAAAGGCTCGACGACGATATCCGCCGTTGCCGCCAGTTTCCAGAAAATATCCCTGCCGGTCTGATTCTTCAAATTCAGCGCGATGCTTCGCTTGGACCGATTCACCGCCAGGAATCCCGCGGACTGATCTCCAATATAAGGCGGATAGAAACGCATGTAATCCGGCGAAGAGATGTCTTCGATTTTAATGACGTCGGCGCCCATGTCGCCAAGCATCATGGTCGCCAGGGGACCGGGGTACAGTCTGGTGAGATCAAGGATGCGAATGCCGAGAAGCGGACCTTCCTGATTTTTATTTTCCATGCGGAAATTTCTCCTGTCGCTATTGGGTTGGAAACATGATAATAAATCTTAACTTACTGATTTAAGATTTCCGGAGCAGCGTATGAGTAGATTAACCGATCTGATCTTTTTCCGCAATTCCCACGTTTGTCCGCGCTGGCTTTGTTTTACGTTTGACAACGCCCTGAGAAGACTGATTCATAAGCCTGAAAAAATCGTTTCCGGGTATATCCGGGAAGGGGATGTCGTTTTAGATGTCGGAGCCGGTATCGGTTATTTCACAATTCCCATGGCAAAGATGGTGGGGGACAAGGGAAGGGTTATTGCGGCAGACTTACAGCAATCCATGCTTGATGGCATTTCCAAAAGAGCTGTCAAGGCAGGCCTTGAGGGGCGCATCGTTTTGCGCCAGAGCCGTTCCGATTCGCTCAATGTCGGGGGAAAGTTTAATTTTATCCTGGTTTTCTGGATGGCCCACGAAGTGCCGAATTTAAGAAGGTTTATGGGGCAGTTATCGAATGTCTTAAACAATGGCGGAAAATTGCTGCTGGTTGAACCAAAATTTCATGTGTCAAATGAACAGCTTGCCAAAATTATGGAGACCGGCCGCCAGACGGGCCTGGTGCTTACGGATCAGCCCACTGTTGCTTTGAGCAGGGCGGCTTTGTTTTCCAAACGCTGATTATTTTTCTTTTTTTCGCATTTACTAAATTTAATCTTCTTTATAACCGATATAATCCCCAAGTTGCTCATTTATTACAAAACAGGATGTTTTTTTATGATGAGACGTTATATCGAGTTTTTTATTCCTGATGTCATACGCAAGGATGCAGACGAGCATCGCAGGGCTTTCCAACTGACCACGTTCACGCAGTTATCTTTTCTGTTTTTCATCCCCAACATTCTCAAATGGTATAAAATGGATTATCCCTACCTTGCACTGAGCATCTTTTGCGTGATGATCTGCGTGGCGGTGATCGCTCCGTTTACGTTGAAATTCACCCGGTCGCTGAACATTATGGGAAATTTTCTCATCGGGGCGCTGGCCTGGCATTTTTCGGTGCTGCCCGCCGTGACCGGCGGCATTCTGTCGTCATCGCTGGCCTGGAATATTGTCATTCCGGTCTTTGTTTCGACTTTTCTGGGATTTGGCAGTTTTATCTTCTGGTCCGGATTCATGCTCCTGGAAATAATCGTCTTTTTGTGGATGCATATCAGCGGTCATGCCCTGCCTGCAATTACTTTAACGCCGGCGCAGGTGATTGGGGCGCAGATCGCCAATGTGCTGGGGCCATTCCTGACCATGGTTATTTCACTGGTTTTCGGCAACTGGGGTTTGAAAAAAGCACTGGCGGCGCAGAAAGAAGCGGTTGACGCCAGCACGAAGGCGGAAAAGGAACAAATGGCGCTTCGGAAAAAATCAGACACTCTGGCCGGAAAACTGGAATCCATCTTTGAACAGGTCAGTCAACATACGGAGCATTTGACGGAAAACGTTATGATCAAAATGGCCGCCCTTACCAGTGAATCCGCTCAGAGCGCCATGACCGCCAACGATATGATCGGGCAAACAGGCGATGTGGTTTCGCAGACCAATGCCTCCATGAAGGCGCTGACATCGCAAATGGCGGACATTACACGCACCAGTCAAGAGACGTATAAAATCATCAGGACCATCGATGAAATCGCATTTCAGACGAACCTGCTGGCCCTCAATGCGGCGGTTGAAGCGGCTCGCGCCGGCGAAGCCGGAGCGGGTTTTGCCGTGGTGGCCGACGAGGTTCGAAATCTGGCCATGCGTTCGGCCGAAGCTGCGAAAAACACGTCCGGTATGATCGAAGATACCATCAACCGGATCCGGCAGGGGGCGTCTCTGGTAACTCAGACCGATGAACGGTTTACGAAAGTATCGGAAAGCGTAACGCAGATCATTGAGCTGGTCGACAACATCGCCAGGTCATCCGCATTGCAAAATCAGGGAATCGACGAAATTAAAAAGATAGCGGCGGACATCCATGGGCTGGTTTCGGAAAAGGCTGACGGGTAAAAAGGTTCAAGGTACAAGGTGCAAGGTTCAAGGTACAAGGTGCAAGGTTCAAGGTTACAGGGAGGCGCTGCGCGCTTTTAATGAAATAAAAAAGGGCAGGATGTTACCAGCATCGGTCTGCCCTTTCCTTTTACCTTGATCCTTGATCCTTGATCCTTGAACCTTTCTTTAAAAAGGCATCTTATACCGGTTTTCACCAAACAGTTTCAGGCAGGACTCGGCTGCGTCTTGATCGTAGAGAACGCCGCTGTTTTTGGCGATTTCGTCAAGAGCCGGCGTGATACCGAAGGCCGGACGGTAGGGGCGATTTGAAGAGATGGCTTCCACAACGTCGGCAACGGCAATGATTTTGGATTCCAGCAAAATGTCTTCACCTTTCAATCCCTGCGGATAGCCCGTTCCGTTGATGCGTTCGTGATGTTCCAGAACAATCCTGGCAATCGGCCAGGGAAATTCGATATCCTTGAGAATGTTAAAACCGGCTTCCGAATGCGTTTTAATCAATTCGAATTCCAGTGTGGTCAGACGCGTCGGTTTGGTGAGGATTTCCGACGGGACGGATATTTTGCCGATATCATGAATCATACCCGCCAGGCGGATGCCGTCAATCTGGTCGCGTGACAGATTCATTTCCGTGGCGATCGCGCGAGCCAGGTCGGCCACGCGACGTTGATGCCCCGCCGTGTATGGATCTCTCGCTTCAACAGTTGCCGACATGGCGTTGATGGTTGCCCCCAGGGAACGCCGCAGGCGATGGATGCTTTCCTGACGCTCCTGTTCCAGTTTCTTTTTCGGTGTAATGTCCTCCACGATGCCGTGGTAATAGAGCAGATTCCCCGATGTGTCGCGGACAGCGCTGACGCTCATGTTGACCCAGATGCGGCTTTTGTCCCTGCGATAGAATTCCGTCTCGTAACCTTTAATGCCGCCGTCCCGAAGAACAACATCCAGGACTTTTTGATATTCGCTGGAGTCAACATATACCTGTTTGGGAATATTGGTTATGCAATTCTGGGCTTCTTGTGTCGAGTCGTAACCAAGCATGGCCGCGAAGGCGGAATTCACCGTTGTATGAGGACTTTCCGGTGACGCCTGAAAAATACCTTCCTGTGAGTTTTCCACAATGGTGCGGTATTTCATTTCACTTTTGACGAGGTCTTCTTCCATTTTCCTGCGCTGTGTAACATCCTGAATGGTGCCGATCATATGGGAGGTGGAGCCGCCTTCGTCAAACGTTAATTCACCCAGGCCGTGAACCCATTTCATCCGGCCGTCGCTTTTTCGGATGATCCGGTATTCCTTTTCAAA
Organism: Smithellaceae bacterium; assembly: GCA_963682105.1. Lineage (GTDB taxonomy): Bacteria > Desulfobacterota > Syntrophia > Syntrophales > Smithellaceae > UBA8904. Next base: position 956,471 of record OY821638.1, on the reverse strand, counting down.
GGCGTTTTTGTTTTTTACGACATGTTCGATCAGGTATCGTTTCATGGTTTCCTGGTCATCGGGATGAATGATATCAAGCCATCCCTGAAAGTTCTTTGGGTAGGCCGAATCAATGCCGAAAAGATCGTCCAGAACGGATGAACTGACCCAGTTGCCCGTTTTCACGTTGTAGTCGTAAGAGCCCATGTGTGCAACTTCCTGCGACTTGCGTAAAAAGAGTTCTTTCTGTCTCAACTCTTCTTCTGCGAGTTGCCGGCGGGTGATGTCGCGTGCAATGGCGATCATTCCAATGATCGAACCGTTTTGCCGGATCGGCGACGCCATGATTTCTCCGAATTTCAGGCTTCCGTCTCTGGCAATGAACTCAAAAACGGCATTGGATATTGCTTCGCCTGCGAATATCTGCCGGATGTTTTCGACAGCCATGGCCTGTGATGAAGGCGATAATAAAGGGAGTTCATCCACCCGGCGGTTGGTCATTTCTTCGGGGGAGTAACCAAGAATTTTTTCCACGCTGGGAGTGATGCTGGTGATACGCAAATCATAATCCACCATGAAAATAACATCTGATGTGCTGGAGAAGGCCTGCCGGTATTTTTCCTCGCTTTTGCGCAGCGCTTCTTCGGCCTGCTTTTGAGATGTTACATCACGAATGATCCCCCGGAAACCAACCGGATTTCCCTGATCGTCCCGCAATAGAGAGAATGAGGATTGGACGATTCGTTTTGATCCGTCCTTGCGGATAATTTCGTAATCGAACTGGCTGCCTGGTTTTCCCGTTTTATAAACGTCGTTATGAGCTTTATAGAGTTTTGCCGCAGTTTCCTGATCCATATAGCGGCGGTTATTCATTCCCAATAATTCTTCTTTGGTGTAGCCCCAGATATGACAGATCGATTGGTTGAAAAAAGTAAAATTGCCGGCCAGGTCCGCCTCATAATAGCCGTCTTCAATATTTTCCAGGATGTTGAGGTATTTTTCCTCGCTTTTGCGGAGATTTTCTTCGGCGGTTTTAAAATCCTCTATGACTTTGCCTGTTTCGGAGACATTTTCCGGCTTACGGATAACGCATTGTGCATAGTCTCTGCCGCCGGATTCAAAAAGATGACAGTCAAATGATACATGGAGATCTTTCCCGTCTTTTGTTTTAAGCGGAACATGTTGATGAAAGACATGTTTTTGTATCCTCAGATTACAGATTGCCTGATTATATGCCGATATGTCCTCCATGGAAAGGACGTCTGAAAACGTCCGGCTGAGAAATTCCCGACGCGTGCAATTCAACATCTGCGTCAGTCCGGCGTTGACGTCCACAATTTGTCCGGTTTGAGCATCCAGAATCATGATGCCTTCCGGAGCAATATCGAAAAGGGTTTGATGTATAGCGGAAAGATCCGGAATATTTTCAGATCCGGCTTTTTTTATACGGGGAGATGTTTTTTGGGGGATTGCAGTCGATCGATTTTTGCTTTCTTCATCAGGGGCTCTGTGTTGCTTCATTCATCCTCTCCGCTTTCAATGGCAAACGATTTATGCTCAATAATATTTCAATCCGGGATACATTCATATAAAGAGAATACATTTCGCGAGACACAAAATGATCAAATTTGACGTATTTTTACGCACAAAAAATTTAATGTCAAGATAAGATGCATATTTAATTATAATTTTTTTTGTTTCTTATGGCTTGAAAAGATAAATGTTAAACTATATGATGCCAACAATACCAAAAGGTTTATCCATAAAAAGTACTGAAAATTCTACCAGTGGAAAAGGAGAAAATAGGATGAAGGTAGAAAAAAATAGGGTGTATTTATTTGTCTGTATCGTTTTGGTAGCAGGATTACTTCTGGGAGTGGCAGGTTGTTCCAAAGAAGCAAAACTGGAAAGGCACTGGAAGAAAGGCGAAACGTATTTCACCGAAAAGAAGTTCAAAGAAGCAATCATTGAGTATAAAAACGTTATTAAACTCAAACCCGATCATGCTCAGGCTTATTATAAACTGGGCCTTTCTTTTCTGCGCACGGGCATGATCCGGGAGGCTTATACAGTCTTCATCAAAGCAGTGGAATTGGACCCGGGGATGGTAGACGCGCGTCATCATCTGGGGACGATGTTTCTTTTAGGGGGAGATACGGCCAAAGCCTCCGAGCAGGCAAAAGCGATATTGGAGAAAGATCCGAAAAGTTCTCAGGGGCATATGCTGATGAGCAATATTTACCTCAGAGAAAAGAACCTGGATGAGGCGATAAGCGAAGCAACAAAAGCCCTGGAAGGCGGCAATAAAGCGGATGCTTATCTGCAGTTATCCAACCTTTACATTCTGAAGCGTGATCTGGTATCTGCGGAGGCCGCTCTCAAAGAGGCTGTGAAAATCAATGAAAAAGAATTGAGACCGAGGTTTGCGCTTGCCGAGTTTTATCTGCGTTCAGGAAAACCGGATCTGGCGGAAAAAGAATATATTCAGGCGACCTCGATTGCGCCCGATAATCCGGAAACTTTCAGTAAGCTGGGAGCTTTTTATGTCGTGACGCGCAAGATGGAAGAAGCCGAAAAAAATCTGATCAAAGCGGCGGAATTGTCTCCCAAGAATCCTCTGCCGGCTATTCAGCTCGGCAGTTTTTATCTGGCCTGGAACAAAAAGGACAGAGCTGAAGCGACGCTGAAAGCGGCTTTGAATAAAGATTCGAAAAATGTAATGACGCTTGCCGCGCTGGCGGATTTCTATGTCGGCGCTAAAAAGTTTGATGAAGCGATGAAGTATACGGAGGATATTTTAAAAATAAACGCCAAAAGCCAGGAAGGTCTATTCCTGAAGGGACGGATCCTGCTGGCTAAAAACGATTATGATCAGGCTCAAAATCTGTTCCAGGGTTACATCAAAGACAATCCCCAGTCCGCCCAGGGGTATTTTTTCAGCGCAATGGCTTATCTGGGCAAACGCAATTTGCAGCAGACCAAAGCGGCGCTTGCCGAAGCGATAAAACTGAATCCTAAATGGGAACAGCCGAAACTGGCACTGGCTGAGATTCAGTTGAGGGATGGGAATACCGATCAGGCGATTGCAGGATGCAGGGAAGTATTACAGGCCAATCCCAGAAGTGTGCCGGCCAATCTTCTTCTGGGCAATGCCTATATGGTCAAAAAAGACACTGCTGCGGCCGCGAAGACCTTTGAAGAGTTTACAAAAATTGCACCCACTCATCCGATGGGCTACAATCAACTGGGGAAAGTGCTGATGACCCAGAAAAAGGAAAATGAAGCGCTGGCGATGTTTGAAAAAGCGTCATCTCTTTCGCCTTCCTTTATCGAGCCGGTTCAGAACATCGCCGCCGTTCACTTGATGAAACAGGATTTTGCTAAAGCCATTGAACGAGTTCAGCGCCAGATCACTGCTGTGCCGGATAACCCTTATTATTACAATTTGCTCGGGACAATTCATGAGGCTAAAAAAGATAATGTGTCGGCGGAGGCGAATCTGAAAAAAGCCATTGAGATCAATCCCAATATACCGGGACTCCACAATGCGCTGGCCGGTTTCTATCTGCGGCAGAAAATGACGGATAAAGCGAAGGTGTCCTATCAGACGGCCGTCGACAAGGCGCCGGATTCGCTGTCGGCTTTAATGGCGCTGGGGTTAATATATGAACAGGAAAAGAATTATGCCAAGGCTCAGGGGGTTTATGAAAAGGCATTGAAAGTTAATCCCAACTTTATTCCGGCGGCGAATAATCTGGCCTATATTTATGCAGACCATGGCGGCAATATCGATGTTGCCCTCAATCTGGCTCAGAAAGCCAAGGAGCGGATGCCGGATGACGCCAATGTTTCGGATACGCTGGGATGGATCTATTACAAGAAAAATGTTTTCAGCATGGCCATTTCCTATTTAAAGGAATCCGTGGAGAAAAATCCGAATCAGTCAGTCCCACGCTATCACCTGGGCATGGCCTATTTCAAAAACGGCAATAAGGATCTGGCTAAAAAAGAACTGGCCGAAGCGCTGAGGCTTAATCCGAATTTTGAAGGAGCGGATGAGGCGAAAAAGACGCTGGCGGGAATATAAAAAAGGTTGATAGGCTATAGGCTGAAGACTGTAGGATGTAAGGTTACAGGGAATAACCGTAGCGGTTATTCCCTGTAATTGGTTTAAAAAGAAGTTGAATCGAGACGCGCGGGGGATATAGAGGTATTATGAGAAAATCACTATTTATTATTTTCATCAGTTTATTTTTGATGCTGCCATACAGTATCAGTGCGGCGGAGTATGATTCGGGTGTGCAAGGGAAGGTTATTTTGCAGACGGAGACGACGTCCGCCGGCGATCCGATCGAGTATCTGAAAACCGACAAACCCAAAATCACCGTCATGACGGTTGACATTGCGCCCGGCGCGAAAACCGGCTGGCACAGCCATCCGATGCCTGTATACGCTTATGTGTTGGCCGGGCAACTCACGGTGGAAATAGAAGGCGGGAAAACAGCCGAATTCAAGGAAGGCGAAGCTATCATTGAAGTTGTGAATAAACGCCATAACGGCATCAATAAAGGACTGGTTCCTGTTAAACTGGTTGTCTTCTACGTCGGCGGCAAAGAAATTCCCAATGTGATTAAATCCAATAATCCCTGATAAAAAGAAAAGGGGCAAAAGCATTCCGCTTTCGCCCCTTTTTCTTAATTTTTATTATTCACTAAATTCTTTTCCGCCTTCCGCCACCAGCCTTCGGTCTTCAGTCTTCAGCCTAAAACCCTATTTTTCCCTCTCAAACTTGTCCTTTTCCGCGCCGCACACCGGACATGTCCAGGAGTCGGGAATATCTTCAAAACTTGTTCCGGGGGGAACGCCGTTTTCCGGATCGCCCTTTTCCGGATCATAGACATAGCCGCAAACGGAGCAGACGTAGCGTGCAGAGTTTGCTTTCGGCCTGGCGGCGGCCGCATCCTGATCATACGTCGGGGCCGTTTTGGGGGATTTCCCGCCTTTGACATTCTGGTAGTAGGCATAGGTCATCGGGGCGCCGTCGCCCAGAACATCCGCTTCCACAACTTTGCCCACAAAAAGAGTATGCGTGCCGCAATCCAGCTCGCTTTCCAGTTCCGTTTCAATATAAGACAGAGCATAGTCCAGGACAACAGGAACGCCTGTTGATCCTTCTTTTGTTTTGACATCTTTAAGTTTATCGACATCGCGGCCGCTTTTAAAGCCGAAAAGACCGATAAAGGTCATGGGAGCGGCCTCCGACAGAATCGAAACCGTAAATTTACGGCTGGATTTGATGAGTTCATGTGTATAATTTTCTTTGTTGATGCAAACAGCCACCGTAGCAGGTTTGGAAGAGACTTGAATAATGGAATTGGCGATTTGTCCGTTAAATTTTCCATTCTGGCCGGACGTGACGATGTAGACTCCGTAGCTGATTTTGTGAAGGGCTTTGCTGTTCATTGTTTTCCTCATTTTCTTATGTTTTTTTGGGGCTTTCTTATAGCCGAATTTTGTGTTTACCGCCATGAAATTTCATCGAGGTTTTTTCTTTTGACAAAATGCCTTTTCTCCGATAGGGACTTCAAACCAAATGCCAGATATTTTGAACTTTTATGCGATCTTAACCGAGTGCGAGGCAGGGTTTCATGGAAGAAAAATTTTCAAAGGCACAGTTCGGAATTATCCGATGGAAAGAGTATAAATCATGATGACTTATCAGGAATTTTTACAGAAAAACTCCTTTGATTTCAGACAAGTTCTCGCCTTTTCTCACGGAAGGCTGGTTTCGGACCCCCCGCCTCATTTTGAAGCACGTTTACCTGCGCCTCCTTTTCTGATGGTGGATCGAATTCAACTGATTGAAAGTTCAGGCAAAGGCGGTAAAATCATTGCCGAGCAGGATATCCGTCTGGATGCCTGGTATTTTCAATGCCATTTCACGAATGATCCGGTCCAGCCCGGTTGCCTGGGGGTGGATGCGATATGGCAGCTTCTAGGTTTTTTTTGCGTCTGGCGCGGTGCTCTGGGATCAGGCAGGGCGCTGGGATGCGGTGAAGTGGCTTTTAACGGGCAGATTCGTCCTGATAATAAAGTTGTCCGGTTTGAAATTGACGTGCGCCGTTATTCGCAACTGAAGGAATCCGGCGCGTCTGTTGTCATCGGTGACGGCAGAATTTATGTCGATGACGAACAGATTGCCTCGGTTGCGCAGGCCAGGACCGGTATCTTTAAGGATATCGCCTACCGGGATTACCCGAAGCGATCGAAATATTCCACAGGCGGAATCATGCAAAAATAATGATAGAAAAACCCCATGCGGGTGATTGATATTGCAGGAGAAAAATATATTGAAAATCTTTTCCGATTAACGTTATGATCGCCCAATTTTCAAGCAAGACGGCGGCTCGGAGAAGAATTTGAACATTATTAAGAAGACAGCGCTCTGCATCGCTAAAAAGAAATTCTGCCGGGAGGCGATTAAAGAAAAAGCGAATCTGGCGGCAATCACGCAAAAGCCGAGCAAAACGATCATTGCCGGGATTGCCCTGATTGCGTTTAGCTATGTGATCGGGATGCCGGCTGTCGTGACGATCGGACTGATCGCCGCCTGGATGAAAAAACCGCTGATTGCCGTTATCGGAGGTCCTCTGATTTACGCGATTTCCACGATCATATTTATCGTTGGCATCAAGATGGCGGGGAAAAAATATTTTGTGGACCTTCTGAAGTGGACGATTCGGGTGATCCTGGAAAAAATCCTTGGCGATGATGTCCGTCAGATTACCGGGGCCGGTGCGGATGATGAATGTGTTAAAGAATAAATATTTTTAATAAACTTATGTTGAGGTGGTAAATGAGTACAGCAGATGAATTAATTGTCGAATTGAAGGGTAAAATCATATCAACGCTGGGATTGATGGATGTTACCCCTGATGATATCAAGGACGACGATCAACTGGTTGGCGGCGACACGGGAATTGATTCCATTGATGTTCTGGAACTGGTCATGATGATTGAAAAGGATTACGGCGTTAAAATCGAAAGTAAGGAACTGGGCGCCAAGGTTTTTGCTTCCGTTCGCGCTCTGGCAAACTATATTGCGCAAGCCAGAAAGCCTAAAGCTTAAAGTTTGCTTTATCGCATTTACAGCATCTTCAATCCGACTCTGAGTATGTTTTTTTCATGAAAAAAGTATTGCTGATTTCCGCCAACATGATGAAAAAGCCCTATCCGGTCTATCCGCTGGGGCTTGACTATGTGGCAGGCTCGCTCAAACCCCGCTTTGAAACGAAAATTCTGGACATGAATGACTTTGAATCGCCTGACGCATTGGGGGAACAGATCCGGCACTACGTCCCTGATTACATTGGTCTTTCCATACGGAATATCGACAACACCGATACGCTCAACAGCCGTGGATTTTTAGCCGACTATCAGGATCTGGTGAGGGCAATACGGCAAAATTCCGCTGCGCCGCTGATTCTGGGGGGGAGCGGTTATACCGTCTTTCCGCTGGAGTTTCTTCAAGCGCTTGACGCAGATTACGGTATCGCCGGAGAAGGTGAGCGACTGGGACTGCTTTTGAACGCTCTTGAAGATAAAGCGGATGTCTCCGCTATCGGCGGCATCGTCTCAAAAACCAGTGAAGCGGTTGACTACCGCGCATGGGACGGCGAAATGACGCGCACCTTCGATCCCGATGCGCATCATGCCCGATACTATCTGTCATACGGCGGCATGCTCAATCTGCAAACCAAGCGGGGATGTCCGTTTTCCTGCAGCTACTGCACCTATCCTCACATTGAAGGAAGAAAGATGCGGTTTTTCGACCCCGCTGAAATTGCCGGGCAGGCCCGCCAGTTACAGGATGCCGGCGCCAAATATATCTTTATAACCGATTCGGCGTTTAATGCCAGTTTCGAACACAGCGCACAGATCGCCGATGCCTTCATGAAGGCCGGCCTGTCGATTCCCTGGGGAGGATTCTTTGCGCCTACCATTCCACCGGAGCATTATTATAAAAAACTGGCCGACGCAGGGCTGACGCATGTTGAATTCGGAACGGAATCGATGTGCAATCTGATGCTCAAAAGCCTGCAGAAGCCGTTCAAAACCGACGATGTTTTTTCTGCTCACGAGAAAGCTCTGGATGCCGGTTTGCACATTGCCCATTATTTTCTTCTGGGCGGTCCGGGTGAGAACGAAGAAACGCTGTTCGAAACCTTGAAAGGAATTGACCGGCTGGAAAAGGCGGTGTTTTTCTTCTTCTGCGGCATCCGCATTTATCCGCACACGGCGTTGTATGAAACGGCGCTTCGCGAAGGCCAGATCACGGCTTTACAAAATCTTCTCGATCCCGTGTTTTACCGTTCTCCTTTTATCTCCGATGTGGAAATTATGAAACGTGTCGAATCCTATGCCGACGGCCGTTTGAACTGGTTGATCGGAGCGGGGGAGAGTAAGGCCACAAGAATATTGCCCAGGCTTTACGACCGCGGACATACAGGTCCGCTGTGGGAATATCTGATCTGATGAGATGTGAAAGGTTCTGTTGTTCATGAACAACCGGAAGCCTCGATTTTATCCTGCGCACCTGACGGGCATCGCTCTTCTGGTTGCCGCAGCCGGCGTTTTTTTCATTTCTCCATGGATTTCCGCCGTCATACTGCTTTTTTACATTGTTTTATGTGTTGCCGCCTGTTTTGTGCCTGAAACCAATTTTCTGGGCCCTGTGATCAGCCGGGGCAGGACCGGCAAGCCGTTCGTTTCGCTGACGTTTGACGACGGTCCGTCGGATGCGGTAACCCCCCGGATTCTGGACCTGCTCGACAGGCATCAGGTTAAAGCCACTTTTTTTGTATCCGGCGTCAATGCGCAAAATCATCCGGATATTATGGCAGATATCATAGCCCGGGGGCACAGGATCGGTAATCATTCCTATCATCATTTTCCGCATCTGATGTTGAAGAGCCGCCGGTCGCTTTATTATGAAATTTCCGAAGCTCGGGAGGTTTTGCGCGCGATGGGGATTGAAACGAAGGCTTTCCGTCCGCCGGTGGGAATTATCAATCCCAAACTTGCAGGTGTCTTAAGTGAGCTGGATATGCTTTGCATCACCTTCAGTTGCCGGGCGTTTGATGCCGGCAATCGCCGAATTAAGAATCTTTCCGGCCGTATTTTGAAGAAAGTGAAAGCCGATGATATTATTTTGCTGCATGATATTCCGGCGCGTGACGATAGAGATGGTAAACATTTGTTGTGTGAGATGGATGCGATTCTTACCGGGATTCGAAATAAGGGGTTAAGGATTGCGCCGCTTGACGAGCTTATCGGGCGGGAAATCATGATTAAGTCCGGGCGGTGATTTTTCAAATCCGGGGCGGGTAATTAATGGTTGACCCGGAAAAAAAATTTTGATTGAAAAACCAAACGATGATATAGATTTGCCCCCTTGGTGCCAGGAGAAATGAGGCGTTGATCTGTGAGGGAAGATACTAAATGGACTCATGGCAATTACTGAAGGATGTCAATGATGTAGGCCAGAATTCTCTTTCGGCGACGGCTTTGGCGCCTGAAGGTTCCGTCTGGTTTACCGGCCATTTTCCCGGAGAACCGATTTTGCCGGGCATTGCGATGGTTCAGGCGGTTTACTCGGCCATCAAAGAAGATGCCCGGGCCAGAGGCGAGGAGCTTGAACTGGCATCGCTCAGAAGAGTGCGGTTTACCGGCCCGGTTCGTCCGGGAGAGCGCCTGGACATCCATTTAAGCCGCGAAGATCATGGGCAGGAAGTGGTTTATACGTTTAAAATTAATGTAGAAGAAAATGTCGTTTGCAGCGGTGTCGTTGCCGTGGCAAAAGGCCGGAAAGATAAAAAGCCAAATAAGGAGGACGGGAATGCCTGAAACTAAAGAAACACAGGGCATTATTCGGCATATTGCTGAAATCATTATAGAAGAATTGAAACTGGAAGATGTCACTGCAGAGACGTTCAATCCGGACATGGATCTGGTGGATGAACTGGGTATCGACAGTATGGATCTGGCAACCATCGCACTGGTGTTGCAGGACGAGTATAAAATCGTCATTGACGAAGACGACTATCCCAAATTGAAGACGATTCGTCTGATCTGTGAATATATCGAAGAAAAACTGGCTTCAAAGCATTAAGGACAAAAATCAATCTCCATGAGAGCGAATTTGAAGATAAAGCCTGAATCGGCCAGACCAAAGTTTTCCGATCTGCTGACTGATGCGGCTGTAAAATCCCGCTGGGAAAAAGTTCGTCGGTTTTTTTTCCTTCGGGAGTCAACTTACGATATGAGCAACCGCTGCAATATCCGTTGCGACGGCTGCTATTATTACGAAGGCGACAAGCAGTTTGCCGTAGAAAACCGCAATGTTGAGGACTGGCGGACATTGATGAGGGCGGAAAAGGAACGCGGCATTACTTATGTGGTGCTCGCCGGCGCGGAACCGTCGCTTGTTCCTGAACTTCTGGACGTCTGTTATTCCGAGATGCCGCTGGGGAGCATCGCCACAAACGGTTTTAAAAAGATTCCCGAATCCGTGGGTTATAAAATCCATATTTCCGTCTGGGGAAACGACATCACCAGCGAAAGGGTGCGCAAAGCCAAAAATCTGTTAAAAAAGCAAATTGAAAACTATAAAGACGACCCGCGGGCCGTCTTTGTTTATACATATACGCGGGAAAATATTGAGGAGGCTCACGAAGTGGCCGCGGAGCTTGCGGCCCACAACTGCAAACTGACTTTCAATGTCTTTTCATCGCCCGTCGGATATGAGGGGCCTCTGCGTCATCATCCCGCATCTCTGGCGCAGACCCGTCAGTCCATGATCTCGCTTCTGAATCAGTATCCGGATCATGTTTTATTTTCCGTCTATAATGCTGTAGCGCATACATCGCTTCTGGGCTTGCATGATTTGTACAGTTGTTCGTATCCCCGCTGCAACGCTTCACAGGATATCGGCCTGGGACGTTCCTTCCGTCAATACCGGACGGATTTGAAATGGGACCGGTCGGCGGCCTGCTGTGTGCCGGATACGGATTGTCCCGATTGCCGTCATTATGCCGCAGGATCGGCGGTGGTTACCGCTAGGCTTTTCCGGCATGTCAACACACCGGAGACATTCAAATCCTGGCTGGATTATGTCGATACATATCTGGCCGTCTGGGTGATGGGTTATGAAAAGGGTAAGAATCTTTGCAATGACATTGTGGATCCGCCCCCTCCGGCCCGATAATATACGGGAATAGAAAGATGACGTTGACGAGGATGACTTCATGAAAACAATCAGTTCTCTGCTGGATAATGAATGGCGTGAGCGCTACCGGCGCATTGCCAGCCTCAACATCCGCAGTTCCATATACGATCTGACCAACCGCTGTAATCTGCGCTGCAAGGGATGTTTCTTTTTTTCATCCGGCGAACATCATGTCACCGAAGAGATGGATATCAAAAAGTGGGAATCTTTCATCGATAAGGAAAAAGAGCGCGGCGTCAATCTGGCGATTCTGATCGGCGGCGAGCCGACATTGTGCATGGACCGGCTGGAGGCATTCTATAAAAGGATACCGACGTACTGTGCGACCAACGGTCTGATCAAAGTGCCGCGTGAACGCTTTCCCGATATGATGGTTGGCATTTCTCTCTGGGGTGGCGGCGAAGATGAAAAAGTTCTGCGCGGAAAAGACACCTTCGCCATTTCCAGTAAAAACTATGAAGGCGATCCTTTCACGTATTATCTTTACACCATCACCCCCAAGCAGGTGGGGAAGGTCGAGCCGGTTATTAAGCGGATTGCCGACAACGGTTTAAAAGTTCATATGCAGCTTTTATCCAATGATGAAAGCGTAGACGGATTCTACTGGCGGCCGGAAGAGTTGCGCGATCTGCGTTATGAAATGGATGACATGCTGGACCATTATCCTCAGGCGGTCATTTCCAGCAAGTATTATCATGAAGTGATTACAACGGGCGAAATGCTGGGGCGCAAGTTCGGCTGGCAGGAATGCCCGTCCGTTACGGAATCCATAGACAACCGTCAGCCGCCCGCGCGCCGGCTGATTCATTTCTACAGATGGGCGGCGGATTTGAAAACCGTACACCGCTGCTGCACCTCCGCCACGCGCGACTGCCGGACCTGCAAGGACGGCGCGGCGCATATGAGCTGGATCATGGTCAATAAGCGCGAGCATATGAATACGACGCAAGATCTGCAAAACTGGATCGAGGTTTATGAGATGTTTGCCAAGCTTTACCGGTTGATACCGTGGTAATATGAGACTGAAGGCTGAAGGCTGAAGACTGAAGGATATGAAGGAAAAAAGGGGCAAGATGGTTTTGCCCCTTTTGTGTTTTTTCAGGAGACAAAAAATGTCATTGAAATTTTCATCAAGCTCTTGCATGATGACCGCTCGTTAAAATGGTCTGCGGATTACTATTGGGATGGTTGAGAAATGTCCGGAAAAACGTTGATTTTGGGGTATGACGCGGTTTCATCGCTGGGAACGGATTTGGATGCGCAGTGGCGGCGGGCCGTGCGCGGGGAAAGCGGCATCGGGCCTTTAACACGGATTAAAACGGTCCGGGATTTTCCCGTGCAGGTGGCCGGACAGGTGGCCGATGTGGACGTTAAACCCTATCCGTTTTTGCAGCCGCGGGAAATGGCCCACTGGACATCGCCCATCTTCAAGCATGCGCTCCTGGTTGTTCACCGCGCGCTTTTGATGAGCGGCATTGAAATCACACCCGGGATCGCGCCCCGCGTCGCCGTGACGTTCAGCTCCGCCGTAGGAGGTTTGGATGCGGTGCTGCAAGCCGACCGTCACCTGATTGCCGATCACAAGCTGCCGCATCCTTTTGCCAACCCCAATTCCTGCATCAACATGGTCGGCGGCAAAGTGTCGATTCTGACGAAAGCCACCGGGCCGATTTGTTCAACCATTACGGCTTGCGCGACCGGTGTAACCTCCATGATCGTAGGCGATATGCTGCTCAAACAAAACCTGGCGGACGTGGTGATTGCCGGCGCCGTTGATTTTCCCCTGGTGGAACCCATTCTGGCCGGATTTACCACGATGAACGGCGCCTATCGTCCCAAAGAGGGTCTGCCGCCGGAGCCGCCGGAAAAGACCAGCAGGCCTTTTTCTTTAAACCGCCGTGGGTTTGTGGTTTCCGAAGGAGCGGGCTGCATTATTTTAGCTACGGAAGTTTTTGCCCGCGCGCACGGGCTGAAAGCGAAAATCGCGCTCGCGGGGTCGGCCATGACGTCCGATGCCAGCCATTTTGTGGCGCCGAATCTGCCGACCGTTCAGCGATGTATTGAACTTGCCGTGGCGTCGGCCGGGCTTAAACCGCAGGATATCGCCGCCGTCAATGCGCACGCGACCTCGACGAAAATCGGCGACAAGGTTGAAGCGGATGCGCTCTCCAACGTATTCGGCAGGCGTATTCCTCCCGCATCGGCCAACAAATCACAGATGGGGCATGCCATGGGGGCGTCATCAGCCATCGAAACCATCCTGGCGATGGAAGGGATGCTCAAAGACACATTGTTGCCGACGATCAACTATGAACCGGACCCGGCCATCACGCTGGATTGCGTGCCGGACGCCGCCAGGGACTTGAAACAGGAATTTGTATTGAAAAATGCCTTCGGATTCGGAGGATGCAATTCGTGTATCGTTTTGCAACGAATAGGCTGAAGACCGAAGACCGAAGGCTGAAGGCTGAAGGGAAAAAGCTACGAGCTATCAGCTATGAGCTACGAGCTGACAAGGATAACTGATGAAAGCACCAAAGAATCGCAGAGTATTTGTAATCGGCTACGGCGCGGCAACGCCGCTGGGCTGCACCTTTGAGAAAACCTGGAGCCGGGCGGTCAAAGGCGAAGCCGGATTTCGCAAAGTGACGCGCTGTAAAGTCGAATCAGCCTGCGACATCGTCGGTGAAATTCCCGACTGGTTTCCGCTGGAACTCGATTTTACCGACGCCAAGGAAGTGTATAACTGGAACGCATCCTTTGTGATTCTGACCATGGCCGTCTGTAAAGAAGCGCTGGCCAGCGCAGGGATTGTCATGGATGAACATATCGCGCCTCGGATGGCCTGCCTGATCGGATCGGCGCTTAACGGTTCGGATGCCTACCGTATTGCCGTGCATGATCTGGAACATCGCGGCCCGTTGCGCGTTAGTCCCTATCTGCTGCCGAATTTATGCGCCAATCTGCCTTCGGGCAAAGCGGGTATGCTTCTGAAATTCACGGGGCCCATCTTTTCACCGCAAGGCGCCTGCGCTTCGGGCAATCACGCCATCGGCATCGGCGCGCGCATGATCCGCGACGGGGATTGTGATTTTGTCCTGGCCGGCGGCGCCGACACGCCGATTCTGCCGGAGCTGATTCACGGTTTTGCCAATATGAACGCCACCATCAAAGTTCATCCGGATGACCGCGCCTACAAAGACCATCGCCAGGTCTCCCGGCCTTTCAGTCTGGACCGCAAGGGCTTTGTCCTTTCGGAAGGCGCGGGTGTTGTGGTGCTGGCGGCGGAAGAAGTCATCAAAGCGCACGGCCTGACGCCGCGCGCTGAAGTTCTGGGGATCGGATGGACGTCCGATGCGCATCACTACACCAGTCCCAATCCGCCCACGATCATCCGGGCGATTCGCGAAACCCTTGATGACGCGGAATTGCAGCCGGAAGACATCCAGTATATCAATGCGCACGGCACCTCCACACCCAAGGGCGACCGCACGGAGATTAAATGCCTGAGGGAAGTCTTCGGCAAAGGGATCGGGAAGATTCCGGTATCATCAAACAAGTCTCAGTTGGGCCATACACTGGGGGCAACAGCCGCCATAGAGGCCGCTCTGACGATCGAAGGTATGAAACAGGGGATACTGTTGCCGACGATCAACTATATTCCCGATCCGGACATGTCCGATGTGGATGTCGTGCCGAATGCGGCTCGTAAACAGAGCTTTGAGATTGCGCTGTCCAATGCCTTCGGTTTCGGAGGCACAAACTGCTGCGTGATTTTCAGGAGAGTTTAATATGAAACCCAAACCTTTTCGGACGGAAATTTATAAAAATGACGAGCGTTATGTCCGGGATCCGGCAACCGGCCTGGTCTGGCATCGCACGAAATACCGGGTTCTTTATGCCGATACCGACCGCTCTCAGGTTGTTTATCATTCCAATTACCTGCGTTATTTTGAATTCGGCCGCACCTCGCTGATGCGCGACGTCGCTTATTCTTACAAGTCCATAGAAGAAAGCGGCTACGTCTATCCGATTATCGATCTGGGTATGAACTTTTACCAGTCCTTATTCTATGATGATGTCATGTACATCCATACCCGGCCGGTGAATCTGGAGCGCGTGCGTCTGCAATTTGACTATACCATTACCCATGCGGAAAACGGGTACCTCGTCTGCACCGGGTATACTCGTCACTGCGCCGCGAATACGGCCGGTAAACCCGTGGCGGTGGATCCAAAAACGGTTCAGCTATGGAAGACTTTTCCCAACAACCTCTAAAAGGCCGCTATCCTCTTAATATTGAACTCAGGCCCTATCTGCGCGATCATTGTCTTGAAGGAAAAACCATATTTCCCGCCGTGGAAATCATGATCGCGCTGGCTCGCGCCGTCCGAGAACGGCATCGGCAGGCAGACCTGCAAATGATTGTCTCAGCGCAGTTCAACAAGATGCTGGTTCTCGATCCGGAAGCGCAAATACAGGAAACGCAGATCGAAACCGTTATCGATGATCAGGGGGTCAGCGCAAAGCTTTTTACCTCAGTTGCATCAAAAAGCGGTTCGATGAGAAGAATGCTGGAGCACGCCGGCCTGACATTTATCCGGACGGCCGTGATGCCTGCCCCTTCCCTGGCTTTTCGATCTGCGCGGAAATTGGAAAGCGGATGCATCAACGTCCCCGCTGTTTCGATTTACCGTGACCTGGTCCCTTTCGGCTTATCTTATCAGAATATCACCGGCGATCTTTCCGTATCGGAGGAAGGCGCGATTGCGGAAATTTACGGAGGCGGCAATGATGCCGATGATACCCTGCTGGGATCTCCGTTTGTTTTTGATGCGGCGATGCACGCGGCCTGCGTCTGGGGGCAGCGCTTTTGCAACATGGTTGCATTTCCGGTCGGTTTTAACCGCCGGATGATTTATACGCCCACGAAGAAAGGCGCATCCTACACGGCCCGGATCACGCCTGTTGAAGTCAGTCGGGAACCTTTAATATTTAATGCCTGGATTTTTGATTCCGATGGTGCAATATGTGAGGAGATTTCCGGGTTAAAAATGCGCGACATGACCGGCGGACGTATGAAGCCGCCGGAATGGATCAGGGAAGGGGCATGCAAAAAGTTATTTTAATCTGTCTTCTGGCTTATATGATCGGGTCCGTCAACTTTGCGATCCTGTTTTTCAAAATTGCGGGCAAGACCGATCCGCGTCTGAGTTTCAGCGGCAACGCCGGAACGACCAATGTTTACCGTCAGGCGGGCCTTTCCTGGGCGGTGCTGGTTTTTATCCTCGATATCGGGCGGGCGATGGCGGTCGCCGCGCTGGCCATGCATTACGCAGGCGGCGTGTGGGTGGTCTGGGCCGCTTTTTTTCTGATTTTAGGAAACAGCTTTCCCTGCTTTCACGGGTTTAAGGGCGGGAAAGGCGTTGCCAACTATTTCGGGTTTACATTGCTGGCAGTTCCCTGGGCGGCGCTTCTGGCCGCTATTTTATGGGTTTCGGTTTACTGGATCAAGCGGACGCCGTTTATCGCTTCGTTTTTTATGGTTGCCATGTTGTCCGTGGGGTACGCCGAGCCTTACCAGTTTGCCTGGCCTGCCTCGGCAGGGGCGCTTACGACGTTTGCTCTGATCGTTTTTAATCATCGCAGCAACATCCGGCAGTACGTTAAGGAGCGGGATGCCTCGAAACCCCGCTGAAAAATAAAATTCTATAAAACGATTTTGATGGCCCGGTGCGCTCTGAGGGCTTCATATAAAGCAGTCCGGTGGGATTCGCTCTCCACGGTCAGTTCAACATTCAGGCTGATGTATTTGGCGTTTTCGCTCTGGCGCGAAACGGATATTTTGCAGGTTCGATCCGAAATAATTTCCTCCACAGCCGCCTGCATATCATTTTGATCCGCACCGATGATCTTATAGATCCAGGCGCAGGGATATTCAAGTTTCAGTTTCTCTGTTGTTGAATCCGACATGTTTTCTCTCCTTTACTGTCGCCGGATCATGAACCGGCGGGGACGCCTGAACATGGAAGAATTCCGGGCTGAAGGACATCCTTTCTTCAAGAATCATATTTCTTCGGGATCATCCGAAAAGCAATATACGGCATGAGCGTCAGGCTGATCAGTACCAGAACCCAGAGCCTTCCCGCGGCAACGTTATAATCATGCATTAATCTGTCAATCGAATGTCCGGCGATAAAGAGTCCGAAGCAAAACTCAAAAGCCACCGTCAGGATCAGCCAGATACCGCCAATCAGGAAAGCCTGCCGTGAGTTTTTCAAAGGCATCAAGCGCGCGAGAAGTCTTGTATAGAGGAAGAATAGCAAAATAGCCGTCGCGCAGGAAATCTGATGCGCGGAAAGTTCGCTCATCTGCGGTCCGTAAACAAACTGCCGGATAACGCCGTTTGCAACGGCGATAAAAATCATCGGGACCCATGCCAGGGTATATTTAAGAATCATTATACCTGCCTGCTCCTTCAATGCTCTTTTATGAGTTTATTATTATATCAGCAAGAAATATTTTTGTCTGTTACAGAATGCATAGCGATGGCGGTATCAAAGGTATGATCGATTATTCTTATTTCGTTGACATCAATGGGCCTGCTTTTGTCTTTGACACACTCCGGTGGCTCTGTTAAAATGACTGCGTTTTTTGAGATATTAGTTAAGAAGTCGCTTTTACAAATCTTTTTTACGTAGACATCAAGGAGGGGAACATGTTGAAGAAAGCCAATTGTATCATTCTAAAGTTTTCGTATATCGGGACGGCCGTGATGCTGGCCGCCGTGATGCTGGTGATGTTGTCATTTACAGGCGTTGCCCAGGCGAAAAAGGCGCAGGATCAAACGGCCGCTGTTACTTTGATTGACATCAACAGCGCATCGGAAAAAGAACTGGAAGGCATCAAAGGTGTGGGAGCGGCGACGGCAAAAAAAATCGTTGCCAATCGTCCGTATAAGACGGTTGATGAACTTTCCAAAGCCGGATTGAAACCCAAAGCGATTGAGGCTATGAAACCTTTTGTCTCAGTCGGCAAGGCTCAGGCTGCGCCGGTTGCCGCTGCAGCGGCCAAAGCGTCTGCCGCCGTTTCGACAAAAGCCGCCGAAGCCCAGAAGACGGTCGGAGCCCTGGTGGATATCAACAGCGCATCGGAAAAAGAACTGGAAGTAATTAAGGGCGTCGGTCCTGCAACGGCCAAAAAGATTGTCGCGAATCGTCCGTATAAGACGGTTGATGAACTTTCCAAAGCCGGATTGAAGCCCAAAGCGATTGAGGCTATGAAACCTTTTGTCTCAGTCGGCAAGACTCAGGCAACGCAGGCCACCCAGACGGCGACCGGGGCGGTGACGAAAGCGGCGGCGCCGGCGGCGGCCGACCTGACCAAAGCAACACAGGATGTCAAAGCAGCGGGAAAATCAGCCTCCGCGGCGGCGTCTAAACTGGCTCCGGGCACCAGGATCAATATCAACACCGCAGATCAGGCCACGCTGGAGAAACTTCCGGAGATCGGGCCGGTTAAAGCCAAGGCCATTATTGCCGGCAGACCTTACAACAAGGTTGAAGACATCATGAAAGTCAGCGGCGTTAAGGGCAAAACCTTTGAAGCCATTAAAGATTACATTGTTGTCAGATAAGAAGTATCATTTTAAATTCTGAAGGAGGATGTAAAAAATGAAGAAAGTTGCATTATTGGTTTTTGCGATGATGTTGGTTGCTTCAATGGCGTTTGCCGCGGGTTCCAAAACCTATCAGGTCACCGGACCGGTTCTGGAAATCAAAGGCGATGTGATTGTGGTTGAGAAAGGCAAAGACAAGTGGGAAGTGGCCAAAGACGCCGCCACGAAAGTGAATGGCGATCTGAAAGTCGGGTCCAAGGTCACGATCGAATACACAATGACCGCTACGAAAGTGGATGTGAAGGAAGACAAGAAAGCGGACAAGAAAGCGGACGCCAAAAAGAAGAAATAAAACGGCATTGAATTAATGCACGGCGTTGCGCTCCGGTTTCGGGTGTGCAACGCCGATTTTTCTTTTCAGAAAGGAGAACTAGAGATGGGTTTGTTTGACGAAGTCGTATCCGTCGTCGGGAGGCTGGCAGGCGGCCAGCAAAACTCTCTGGTCGAGCAGGCGATTGCCATGATCAACAATCCTCAAATCGGCGGTTTGTCCGGGCTCATTGAAAAGTTTAAAACAAACGGTCTGGGAGAGATCGTATCGTCCTGGGTCAGCACAGGTTCAAATTTACCGGTATCCGCCGAACAGATCAGCAGTGCATTGGGCGCCGACAGCATTCAGGACATCGCCGGCAAAATCGGTGTTTCCGGCGATCAGGTGTCCAGCAGTCTGGCCGGTCTTCTTCCGCAGTTGATTGATCAATTGACGCCGGATGGAAAAGTTCCGGAAGGCAATGCATTGAGCGCAAATCTTACTTCTATTGCCCAAAAGTTTCTTCAAGGTTAACATCCCATCGCATGATTTTGCCCAGGCCTGCTTGTCGAAAGCAATCAGACCTGTGCGTTTTCTTACCTTGCACCTTGTCCCTTGAACCTTACGCCTTTTCCCGCTTCATTTGACAATCCTCCGATCATCATTAAATATTAGTGAAAGCGAATGGGGTGTTATCCATGAACAGAAAGATATTATTATTGTTGTTGCCGGTTTTCGTTATGGCCTGTCAGGGTGGGTCCGAGCCGGCGAGGGAGGGCGAAAAAGCTATGATAAAAGCGGAGGTACAAAAAAACGCCAGTATCGCCACACTGGCCGGCGGGTGCTTCTGGTGCGTGGAATCCGATATGAGAAAATTGCCCGGCGTATTGAAGGTTATTTCCGGCTATGCCGGCGGGAAGGAGAAACCGACTTATTCGACATACGCGGAACTTGGATACACGGAAGCAGTTCAGGTGTATTATGATCCCCGTCAGGTTTCCTATGAACAGGTTCTAACGTATTTTCTTAAGCACATCGATCCCACGGATGCGGGGGGACAGTTTGCCGACCGGGGGAAGGGGTATGCAAGCGCCGTTTTCTATCAAAGCGATGAAGAAAAAGCACTGGCGGAAAAAGTACTTAAAGCGCTGGCCCGGTCGGGGAAGTTTAACCGGCCCATTGTGACGCAGCTTCGGCCTTTTACCAATTTCCATCCGGCTGAAGAATATCATCAGGCCTATGATCAAAAAAATCCGCAGCACTATAAAGCTTATCGAAGCGGCTCCGGCCGTGAGGGGTTTATTCGGGAAGTCTGGAAGAATGATCAGGGCATGGAGCCCTTTGACGCCCGGTCGTACGTTAAACCGGATGACGCGATTCTCAGAAAAAAGCTTACAAAAATGCAATACGAGGTAACCCGGCAAAATGGCACGGAACCACCGTTTGAAAACGAGTATGTGAACAATAAACGCGAAGGGATTTATGTGGATGTTGTTTCCGGCGAAGCTCTTTTCAGTTCCAAAGACAAGTTTGATTCGGGGACCGGTTGGCCCAGTTTCACCAGACCTCTGGAGAAAGACAATATTTTAGAAAAAGAAGACCGGAGTATGTTTGCAGCCAGAACGGAGGTTCGCAGCAGGCATGCCGATTCTCACCTGGGACATGTTTTTCCGGATGGTCCGAAACCGACCGGACTTCGCTATTGTATGAATTCTGCGGCGCTGAGATTTATCCCCAGAGAAGATCTGGAAAAAGAAGGATATGGAAGGTATTTGAAGTTGTTTGAGAATAATGCAAAGTAGGGGAACGGTTTGCAACCACCCTGTGGTTGGCCAGGACCTTTCCCTGCCGTGTTGACGTCAGGCGCAAAGGATGATCGGTTCGGTCTGGGTGCGATCCAGCTCCAGCAGCATGAGTTTGATGCCGGAGAGTTGTGCGAATCCGGCACGCGACTGCGTTGGGTCTTCTGCCTCTTTCAGATCGGTTTCCGTTACATACCTGGAAATAACGTCAATCGTATTGTTGACGTGTTCGACGAATTTCTCGGCGCTTATTTTTCCGCAGGCCACATGGTAAACGGAAACATTGTCCTTCCTCAGCTTTTCCGCTTCCCTGCGGGCAAGGTTTAACCACTCCAGCGTAATCCTGCAGATTTGCGGGTTGATGACAGGGGCAAAATCCCAGAGGATCAGTGCAAACATATATTTCATGTGCGGAAGATTGCTTCGGCACAGCACCAGGTTGTCGTAACGGGCGATCACCAGGTTGATGGTCAAAAACAGGTTCTGAAATGTTTTTTCAAGTTTATGATCGGAAGTTGCAAGATCGTCTCGAATCCATCCGATGTTGCGAAACACGCGGGTGCTGACGTTTTTGAAAACTTCCCGTACCTCAGCTGCATTGTTCTTTACAGGTGTTTTCTTATCCGTAGACAGTAATTGCAGCAGACACAGCGTATAGCCGAACATGTAAAGTGAGTTTAAGGCCTTGCCCGTTGCAGACACTGTCATGCTTTTCACGAAGGCTTTTTGAGCATTTTCCAGGTGCTGCAAAATGTCCTCGATTTTGAGATCCCGCTGACGGGCGGTGTTTTTATCCCTCAGATACTGCAAATACTTCAGTGCCCGGCTGAAATTCAGCACGCCGATTTCGTGCCAGATGTCGCTTTCCGGCCGGCTGTTGGCCACGATAAATTCACCTTCGGCTTCCGCTCGCTCGAAGGCCAGTTTGGCCGAAAGAAAGTCAGTTTGAGTCTGGGCGATATTGGAGTAAATCAGCATCCGCATCAGCCTGGCCACCAGATTGAAAGGATGAGACAAAAGCAGATTGGCCAGCACAGTGTCCGCTTCATAAGGCATGTTGCGGGTTCGAAGGACTTTGGCGATCTCGGTCAAAAGCAGAACGCTTTGCGGAAAACGATGCATCGCCCGAATGGCGCCAAACGTTGTCTGTCCGGTCTGCTCAGGGAAGTGCAGCGAGCGCTTGAAATCCTCGTAGGAAGAGGCTCCGGTAGAACGCGGAAGCATTTTTTCTTCCAGGAGACAGGGAATATAGTCGTAATAACTGTACGACAGAAAATGATTCACCAGCCAGAGATTGCCGGTATAGCCGGTTAACGGATAAGAGTGTTTGGCATAAAGTTCAAATCCGACTTTCACGGAGGCATAACGCGCACACAGATGGGCGAAGTCGGTCAGATAGACGCCTGATTCGCCTGTGAGCGGTGTTTCCAGAATTCTCTGAAGAACCGGATTGGCTTCGCTGAAGATGCCGGCATGCACGACAATAATCAGTTTTTTCCGGAGATTGCTGAAGTCGGATAAAAGCCAGCGCGCGGCCATCTGATGAGCAATGGCCAGAGTGTTGCGGATGGATTCGTTGTACAGTCTTGGCTCGTCCACCGGTCCCGGTTTTTTGGGAGAGCGAAGATTAAATGCCGTCGCTCCGACCGTTTCGATGACTTTTTTGGAAATATAATTTTCCAGGCGCAGATATTCGATGCAGTCGGACAATTCGTGGCGAAGCCAGGAGACGTCCGGAGGAAAAATGATTTCGCCCTGTCCCTGCAAATGAAAGGTAATGGTAACTCCCGCCGTCTCATGGACCATGGCGATCCTGTTATCAACGGAAGCGGGCAACTGTAAAAGAAGCTCATAATTCCAGCCAAGATCCGGATATTTCAGGGCGAGCTTATAGGCCAGGATCCTTAAAAGCGCGCGCTTTTTGGGCGTGTTGACGACAAATTTCTGTTTGAGTCTTGTAATCATAGAGGCCTGGATTTCAGGCAGCGACATGTCCCTGGCGGTGATTTCAAGCTTGGCAATCAGCGCATTGACGGATAAATGACCGGCCAGTTTATCCAGAACATCCGGAAAAGTTAATCCCTGTGGAAGCTTCTTTTCATCTTGATGGCAGGCATTCTTTTCCAGAAAAGCCGCAAAGCTTGTCTCAGTTGCGGCATCGATAATGGAATGATTGAAGGCGAATTTGATCATAACGGGAATGGCTTTGCGGGATATTTCCCGGTCGTTTTCCTTAAAATTCCGGAAACTCTCAACTGACGGGAAAGCGTTCAACATCGCCTTGATGATGGCATCCTTATTCAGCATGGCAAGTCCTCAACATTGTTGTCGTAAAACAGCTTGAAAAACGGGGTAAGTATCAGACGGCATTCCTTGCAGGGCGCCACCTGAAACTTCTTTACATAAAACGAATCAGGTTTCAACCGGATTTTTTTAAGTGGAATACTGGAATATTAAAGAAAATATTTTAATTCTGAAGCCGGATATCGCAGGCGATCCGCCGGACGTGATCGATGGCTTCATCCTGATCGATGGTTAAAAGCCGGCGGTTTTCCATAACGATTTTGCCGTTGATGATACTGGTTGCAACATCCGCTCCGCGTACGGCGTAAACCAACTGGGAGTAAGGATTGTACATGGGTGTCAAATGCGGCTGATTTAAGTCCACGATGATTATGTCGGCAAGTTTTCCGACTTCGACAGAGCCGATCAGGTGTTGAAGTCCCAGCGTTCTGGCGCCTCCGAGGGTGGCCATTTGAACAACGGTCCGGGCGTTCATCACGGTCGGATCAAGCCGGACGGCCTTGTGGATTTTTGCGGCCAGATCCATTTCCCGGAACATGTCCAGCGTGTTGTTGCTTGCCGCGCCGTCCGTGCCGAGGCCTACGGCAATACCGTATTTCAGCATATCCGGAACGGAAGCCACACCCGCGGCAAGCTTCATGGAGCTGCCGGGATTATGCGAGATGCTTACGCCCAGATCGGCGAAGATGGCCATATCTTCCAAGGTCAGCCAGTTGCAGTGCACTGCAACGGTTTGAGCGTCCAGAACGCCCAGGTCGTAAAGATGTCGAACCGGTTTTTTGCCGTAGCGCTTTTCAATGATTTCGATTTCGTCTTTGTTCTCCAGAAGGTGCGTCAGATAAAGGATTCCCGCCTCCCGCGCGGCATTTTTAACGTTTACCAGCGTTTCCGGCGAGCAGGTATAGGGGGAGTGGCAGAAGAAAGACGGCGTAATCAAAGGCGCATAAGGTAGCCAGCGCCGGACGAAACGATCCGCCGCCGTCATCATTTTCTCGAATTTGGGATTGTCCGGCGTTGCAAAATCGGCAAATCCCTGGGACAAAACACCGCGCATACCGCAGTCCAGGGCGGCTTCGGCAATCCGGTTTTCAAAGAAATAGCCGTCGCAAAAAGTCGTTGTGCCGGAGAGAATCATCTCCGCCATCGCCAGAATGGCGCCATCATAAACCATTTCCTGTTTGACGAAACGCGCCTCTGCCGGGAAAATGTGAGAATTCAGCCAGTCCATCAGATGCAGATCATCCGCCATGCCCCGGAAAGCGACCATCGGCAGGTGGGTATGCGTATTGACCAGACCCGGCAGCACCAGACAGCCGGCGGCATCGATGATTCTGTCCGCCTGTATTTTGCGGTTGCTTTCCACCAGTGCAATGAGGTTGCCGTTTAGGCCGATCACCGCATCTTCGATCATGTCCATGTTATCGGACATGGTCAAAAGGGTTCCGCCCTGTATCGCGATATCGAATTTTTCCGTTGACATGATGTTTATGCTTTCGATCAGTTGAATTCCAGTTTGTAATAGATGTCCACGCCGCTTGCAGTTCCCGTCTGGCTTTCCACCTGCCAGTTTTTAGAAAGATTGTAGCGCAGGGAGAACAAGTTGCTGCCGGTAAAAAGCGATCGGCCGTAACTGACGTAAAGCTTCGGCGTTAAATATCGTCCGATAACCACCATGGTTTCTCCGACACTTTCCGTTGAGGCCGTTGTTGTTCCCGCAGAAGCCACTTTGACGGGTTTATAGCCCATCCGATTGCTTTTTTCCACCACACCCGCCGAGATATCGAATGAAGAAAGCCCAAGTCTGTTTTTGATCTGGGACTGCAGGCCTTCTGCCTGCTTGGAACTCAAAAGCGCGCCTGCGGCCATCGCCAGGAGATTGGCCTGTTCGGTATTGCTGCCCAACGGATGCCCCAGAACAATATAGGCCAGAATGTCCATGTCCTGCATGACGGGCTCTGAATAAAGTTTGATGAGGGGGGACGGCAGTTTGCCGGTGACGGTAACGCCTGCTTTCACGTCGCCGATGGTTTTCAGCGCCAGGATATCCAGGCCGGGCTGATTCACCGGTCCTCCGGTAAAGTTGAGGCGTCCGCGGACAATGTCCAGATTGACCCCGTACGTCTGGAAACGGCCTTTAACCGTGCGGATTTCTCCCCGTCCGGAAATCCTGTCGAGTTCCTGCATTTGCAGATCGACATTGCCCGCCAGTTGCGCGTCAATGCCCCCCGACTTAAACAGTACGGAGTCGCCGAGGATGATTTTGACCCGCGCATCCAGGTCAAAAGGAAGTTTTCGGGGGGCGGGTTTGGTTTTGCCAACGCGTACGACATCCGGGCTTGCTGCCACGGAACTCGCCGATTGCATTCTGATGATGGAAACATCCGGCAACAGGATTTCACCGGTGACGGTTATTTTTTCAGGGGTTCCTGAAAACGTCAGTTTCGGGGAACTTAGCACCTGCAGCTCGGGGAAATAGATGGTCTGAAAACGGTCGCCATCCAGGCGGCCTTCAAAGCCGGTGATCTCGCCCCCCTTCATCCTTATAACACCAGACCCTTTTATATGACCGGGGCCGGAGAAGGCATCCATCGAATCAATAAAAATCGTATCGTCGAATAAACGGGCTGTGATTCCGGCATCCCTGATGGTGATGCCCGCCGTGGGAAGATAACCGCCGGCTTTTGATAAACGGGCGTTTCCGGTAAGATGAGGCTCTCTCCAGGCGCCGGTTAGATTTAAATCCAGGTCCAGCCTGCCCCGGCTTTCCTGGATGAGGCCCGGAAACAAAGCGGTCAGCGCGCCTTTTTCTCTGACGACGCCGAAAAGCGATGCCTGAAGCATGCCTTTTTCATCGAACGTTGCCGGAAGGCGCGCGGCAACGGGAAGCCGGAAGCGGCCTTCCAGCTTCCCGTATTCCGAAAGTTTCATAAGAACGCTGCCGCTTAAGGCATCATCCCGCCAAACCCAGGTCAGTGACGCCTCTCTCAGATCAATGCTGATATCGCTTTTTTGCCCCAGCATATGAACTTTGGATTCCGATGCTGAAACCCGGCCCGTCATGGTGATACGGTTGCCTGGAAGCAGCCGGCCTTCAGCCTCACCGGCAATTTTCCCTTCAATGCGGACCGGTTTGGGCAGGATGGGACTCAGGAACGCCGGGTCAAAATCCTGCAATTGAAGATTAAAGCGGCCTTCATCCGGGAAAGATAAATCTTCAGGGGCGGCTGAAGAGAAAGTCCCTTTTAATGTTCCTCCCCCGGTAAGCGAAAGACTCAAATCTGCATGGGTTCCCTTTTCATTCGCGTCAACATTCAAGAGTCCCTGACGGATTCCGACCGATTTCCCCTGTATATTAAATGCGCCTTGAAGAGAGGCTTTTCCTGCAAGGGTGATTCGTTTTTGAGGCAGAAAGTTAAGGTGAAGATAACCCTGTGTAAAACCTGTGATGGAATTCTGATCCAGCCAGGCGCCGATTCGCTGAAGATTTACGCCGCTCCAGTCCAGCAGGATAAATCCGGAAAGAGGTTTTTGCGCAAGCCGGAAGGAGGCTTTGACGGTTTCCGAATTGCCGCCCGTGATCACAATGGAATCAAGCGAGAGACCGGATGATGAAATCACCATTGCCGTAGGCTGAACCAGTCGCCATGCGCCCATCTTGTCCGTGCCTTCCAGACGGGATATTGTTCCCCGCCATTCGTTTGATGAATAGGACCCCGTCAGAGCGAGATGGACCTCGTTGCTTCCGGCTCGAAGCATTGCCGTAGCAGAGTGACTCTTTGTTGTTCCCCGGGCTTGAAGGACGAATTGGTCTGCATGGAAGTTTTTGTATCCGAGTTTTTGCGCCGTTGCCTGAATGCTCAGAGGCGCCTTGTCCCGGTTGTCGAACGTGGCCTTGATATCAGCGGAAGCCATTTTCAGACCGTATGCGGAAAGTCCCAGCGCATTGACTGAAATATCGCCACTGATGTTCTTTTCAAGATACTGCAGCCGGCCCCGGGCTGAAAGAAAGCCGGATGTTCCCGGTAAAAGCCCCGACAGATCGCTGATACGGGCGGCAAAGGACAGATTGTTTTTGACGGCGCCCGCTGCCGAAATCTGAAAACCCTTCCCTCGCAGGGCGAGATGCTGAATGTCAACATCATCGCCTTCAAAAGCGGCGCGAAGATTTCCCGTCAGAGACTGGCCGTGCAGGCGGCTCTGTCTGAGCAGTACGGATAATTCTCCGGACGGCTTGTCACCACCGGCGGACTGCATCCGGCCTTTTAAATCAAAGTTGATTTGTCCCGACCAGTCTTTTTCGATGATGGCGGGATTGAGATTTCTTCCGGACAGATCGACGATCAAAGCGACGCCCTCCCGCCAATCGATATCCAGATGTCCCGTAAGAGATCCGTTCATGGCAGCGCCTTTACGGATCTTGATTTTAACTTCCTCGCTGTTGCCGGAGAAATCGCCCGCCAGGAAAATCTTTTGCCAGGTTTTTCCCGAGTTTGCCAAAGAGAAGTTGCCGCCGTATTCGTTCGCGGTCCCTTCCAGAGACAACGATCCGGAAAGTCTGGCCGGAATGTTGAAACTGGAGGTCCAGGTCACATCTTTGGCCTCCGCCTTAAGAGATAAAAAGGGTTTGATTCCCTTAAATGTCAGCAGGCCGGAAGCTTCGACAACACCGCTCTCTTCGGACCGGGTTAAGCGTATCTTTCGGAGAGGAAAGCCCTGAGTCGTCATGGCCGCATCCAGAGATAATTCCCACAGAGGCTTGATATCCTGCTTTTTGCGGCTGCCGCTCAGTTGAAGGTTGCCTGCTATCTGTTCAGGGTGTGTTGCAGGACGGAATTTGCCCTGCAGCCGGAAAAACTCCATGTTCAAAATGCCGTGTGCCGGCACAAATACGATATTCATATCCAGCAAGGGGCGGGAAAAACCGGCGCGGATGTCACCGGAGACGAAAACGTCATCGGAAACAATATTAATTTTGTATACTGATAAGTACGCGCCGTTCCAGTCAAGAGAGGCGGTCATCTTCGAAAGCTTCAGAGGCTTTTTCCCCGGCCGGTGATAGGTGATGTTTTCGATATCCAGCCGGTCGACAGAGCAGTCAAACCGGGACATCCACCCGGAAACCTTCGGCCATTGAAGCACCGGCGGCTTGTCCGGCTCGTTGTCCTCAATCGAGACGTTTTTCAAAGTCATCGTTTGCAGATGGAGCTTTCCGGCCAGCATGGACTGGGGATAAGCGCTGAGTTTTGCCTGCTCCACTTTGACGCTTCCCTGCGGCCACCGGATGCTGAGGTTTGTGAGGATCAGCGTTCCGGCAAGTTTCCCCTCCACAGACTTTGCCGAAATGTCCAGACCGCTTAAGCGGGAGGCGGCCGCCATGAGCCGGAGGGCGCCGTCGGTCGTGCCGGCAAACCAGGCGACAGCCCCGGCAATGGCCATCACGACCACGGCCGCAAGAATGGGGATCAGATATTTCAGTACACGTCTCAAAATTCAAATCCTACCGTGAAATGAATACGATATTCCGGATCGTCTTTCTGTATTTGCCGGGCCACAAACAGGTTTAGCGCTCCAACCGGCGTATAGTAGTGAATGCCGGCGCCTGCCGCCTGAAAAAGCCTTACATCGTTGAACGAATCAAAGGCGTTGCCGGCATTATAAAACACCGAAATCGCCCAGTCGTCAAGAATGGCCCGCTGTAAATCGATATGGCCCGTAAACAGATTTTTGCCGCCGACCACCTGGCCGGTTGAATCACGCGGGCCCAGCGACTGATAGGCATAACCGCGGACGCTTTGATCTCCGCCGGCGAAGAAGCGCAATGACGGCGGCAGATCCTGCAGCGGATCGGAAAAAAAGGTGACGCCGATTCTTGCGCCGGTCAGGACGGAGAGGCGCCAGGGCAATGACAGCACATGGCTTCCCTCGGCGATCAATTGCAGAAGCTGTGTCGTCGAGCCCAGAATGTTGTGCGTGCCGCGCAAATCAAAGGCATAGCGGAATCCCTTTCGCGGCCGGACGAGATTATCGTAGGACGTGTCGGAAAACCGGACGCCCGGCAGAACGTAGCGGGAGGTGGAATTCTGGTTGCCGATGGTGAAATCTTCCTGTTGAAACCGGACATAAACCGTTCCCTGCCGGGAGGCGCTGAAACTATTGGTCTGGTCCAGCTCCAGGGCAATGAAGCTTGTGACATAAGTAGAGTTGTCTTCTTTTTGCAGATTGAGCTGCAAGGATGTGAAAGTCCGGATATCCTTGGAACTGGGAATGATGTAACTTGTGGCCAGTCCCTGCAGATGCTCGGCGATGTAAAGGTTGGAGTTAAATTCGTGCCCCCGGTGAAACAAGTTGATGTTCCGGTAACGCGCGGAGAATCTCGCGCCTGTATCAGTCCCGTAGCCGACGCCGGGTCTGAGACTTTGCCGTGGCAGTGGGGTCAGGAGAATGCTCACGGGGATTTTATGATCTTCAGCCTGTTCCTTTTCCGGTACAATCGTTACGTCGCGGAAGCGCTCGGAGTTGTTTAATTGAAGCTGGGCTTCATCAAGTCTGGTCTGCGAAAAAACATCGCCGGCTGAAAACGGAATATAGCGGCGCAAAAAGGCATCCGGATAGTCGGAAGCCCCCTTGATGGTGACGGTCGAGAAATAATATTTTTCGCCCGTTTCCAAAACGAGGCTGATTTGCGCGGATGTCGCCGTTTCGTTGATGCGTATTTCATGCATGGTATAGGCGGCATCGAGATAACCCACCTGGCGGGCTCTGGCTTCAAGGTTTTGTCTGCCCTGCTCATAAATCTGATGATAAGGGATATCGCCTTTTTTCAGCGGAAAATTCCGGGCCAGCTCGATCAGCGATTCCTCCGTGTGGCCGGGGCCGGTGACCACAACCGTGACGTCGGTCAGGGATGCAGGAGCGCCGGTTTGCACGTCAACGTGCATAATAAAAACATCCGGAGTTGGAATTTCGAGCACAATGGAGGCGCGGGCTGAGTAAAAACCAAAAGGTTCGAGGGATGCGGGAACTTTTTCTTCAGCCTGGCGGATAAATCTGGTCAGCCACAGGCGGTCGACTTTTCCATTTTTGACCAGACCGTAGGGAAGGGCGAGCGTTTCCTGTACATTTTTTTTCGCGTCGCCTTCAACGCCTGTAACGATAATTTTTACCTGATCCTCCGCGCGGGCCATGCCGGCGAAAACAAGCCAGGCAAGCACAGCCAGTATGGATAAGATAAGGGAAATCCGGATATCCGGCAAACCCTTTGACGCGTTTGCCGGATATCGATTGAACTTGTCTTTTTTCATGATTGTGGAGAAGCGTTTTACGGAATATTTCAATTCTTTTTGGATTCTACTTTCAGAGTTGCTGTTTTTTGGCCCTGGATGTTACAGGCGGCGGTTACTTCCAGAAGATCGTTTTCGTTGGCCGGGACGTTGTAGCTATAAGAAAAAGTCGTTTTCCCGGTTTGCGACTTGTATTCATTTCTGCTGACCGGCTGATTGTTTTTTCTGATTTCAACCTGTTTGACGTAGTGAAGGCCGGTAAAGGTCGATTTATGGGTAATATTTACTGTCAGTGTCTGTGTTCCGGGATCATAACTTAGAGCAACATCCTGCGGTGTATCTGCAAGGGCTTTGCCGGACGCAAAACAACAGACAGCGATCATCAAGATGCCAATCATCGTGCAAATGACAAAATTGCTTTTCATACAAATGTCTCCTTTATGGAAGTCACGGCGTAACGATCAGAACGGGAGATATTCTGCTCCCACTTTTGTTAAATGTGACCACCGCCTGAAGCGTATCTTCTTCAATGGCGTTGATTTTGTAGTGGTACGTAAACGCTTTCCCGTCAGGTTGAGTGCTATACGTGTGGATGCTGACCACCGATCCGTTTTTCTTGATTTCGACAAATTTGACATAATTTGATCTGTCTTGAGTGGTATCATGCATAATCGTCACGAGAAGAAGACGCTTGTTTAAATCATACTTGAGCTTAATGTCCGATGGCGATACGGCATGAGCCGTCGACGCAAAGAGGGTCCCTGCGGCAAAAGCCATCACCAGAACCGACAACAACGCAAACCATTGCAGCCTCCGTTTCATTTTTTATTCCTCCTTCCTGAAAACTCAACCGGTATGCTAACCGGGGAATCTCGCATTCAACAGCTTGCCGCCGATCAGCCCGAGGAGCGCTCCGCATAACGAAATGGCAAAGGTAAGCGCGATGTAAATAACTGGAGAAGAGATGATCGAATGCCGCCCTGAAACAGCATCAACCGCTAAAACGACGGAAATGGCGAAAAAAATCAGGCTCAGCAGAATTTTCTTCTTCAACATCGGTGTCGTAACTTTGCGAAAACGCAGCTTGCCGTCCAAAAGTCCGGTCGCGATGGCGCCCGCAACGAAAAAAGGCAGCAGAACCGATAAAACCTGTATGGCGGCGTCTGTTTTATTTTTAACGGCCTCGGGGGCAAATAAAGCGAAACAACTCAGAAGAAAAAGCGTCAAGGCAAAGGCCTGCGGGAAATGAACCATCACCGGGTGCGAGTGCAAATCCAGAATCCGTCTGCGTTGGGCGGATACCGGCTGCGTGTAGGGCTCAAACATCTTGGCCGGAACGCCGCAAGCCGGACAGACGTCCCCGATGGCATCCTTTACTGTGATATAACCGCATGCTTTGCATCTGACAAAGTCGGCCATGGCATTCCCTCCTGTGATGACTTGCTTGACTTTTGTAGAATAATACATTTCAACATCAAATGACAATAAAAAATTATGGGCCGCTAAAAATTTAATAGTTGAGGTATGTAATGTAATATTATATACTTACTAATATTTATAGGGGAGGTCGCTATGGATGCGTTACTTCTTGCCCGTCTTCAGTTTGCCTTTACTGTCGGTTTCCATTTTCTCTTTCCCATGATGACCCTGGGGACAGCTCTGGTTATTTTAATATCGGAGACGCTGTATCTGGCAAAAAAAGACGAGACGTACAGGATCCTGACAGATTTTTTCGCAAGACTATTGGGGCTGATATTTGTCGTCGGCGCGGCGACGGGGATTGTGATGGAGTTTTCCTTCGGGACCAACTGGTCCCAATATTCCCGAACGGTCGGTGATATTTTCGGGCCGATTCTGGCCGCCGAAGGCGTCATTGCATTTTTTCTGGAATCAGTATTCATCGGTGTTCTGATTTATGGCAGAAAAAAAGTATCGCCCCGTGTGTACTGGCTGTCCGCATTTCTGGTGTTTATCGGCGGGCATCTGTCGGGGTTCTGGATTATCGTAGCCAACTCCTGGATGCAGACACCCGCCGGATATGAGATCACCGCCTCCGGAAAAATCGTTTTGAAGAACTTTTCCGAGGCCGTCTTTAATCCGTCGACAACCGTCCGTTTCCTGCACACGATTCTGGCGTCGTGGGTGACATGCGCCGTGATGGTTTCCGGCATCGCCGCTTATTATGTCCGCAAGGGTCTGCACGGCGACACCGCCAAAACGATGTTGAAAATCGGCGTTATTCTGTTTGCCGTAACGCCGCTGATACAATTGGGCGCGGCCCATGCCCATGCCATTCAGGTGATTGATACGCAGCCGCTGAAAGCGGCGGCGATGGAGGGGCATTTCCAAACAACACGAGGTGCGAATATTTATGCGCTGGGCTACGTCGATGAGGCCAACGAAAAAACTTACGGTATTTATATTCCGGGGGGCTTAAGCTTTTTATACAATTTCGATTTCAATTCGGAAATCAAAGGGCTCAAGGATTATCCGAAGGAACTCTGGCCGCCTTTAAATCTGGTTTTTCAATCCTATCACATCATGGTGGGATTGGGCGCCCTATTCATTCTGGCGGGGCTTTTTGGCGCCTGGCTTTTATGGCGGGGAAAACTCTACACGACTCAATGGTATCTGCTTTTATTGACACTGTTGATTCCGTTTCCACACCTGGCGCATGAAACCGGCTGGATCACCGCGGAGGTTGGCCGTCAGCCCTGGATTATTTACGGGTTGATGAAAACCGCCCAGGCCTCTTCGGTCGTCGTGTCCGCAGGCGAACTGGTTTTCAGCATGTTGATGTTTACTCTGGTATACCTGCTGTTATTCATCATGTTCATCATGCTGTTCGTCAGGATTGTGAAACAGGGGCCTGTCCCGTCTAAATAAGGGGGAAAACGATCATGGAAAATATTCAGAACTTTCAGGTGCTGTGGTTTATATTAATTTTTGTTTTGCTTCTGGGGTATGCGCTTCTGGACGGATTCGATCTGGGCCTTGCCGCATTGTTACCGTTTCTGGGCAAAAATCCGCAGGAAAAAGATACGCTCATCGCATCGATAGGTCCCGTCTGGGACGGCAACGAAGTCTGGCTGATCACCGGCGGCGGCGCTTTGTTTGCCGCTTTCCCTCACGCTTATGCCACGGCGTTTTCCGGTTTTTATCTGGCGATGATGCTGGTTTTGCTGGCTCTGATTTTCCGGGCGGTGTCGATGGAGTTTCGGGCCAATGATCCGGCCCGCGCAGGATTGTGGGAGAAGGCCCTGGTGGCCGGCAGTGCGCTTGCGGCGCTTCTGTTTGGTGTGGCTCTGGGCAATGTCATATACGGAGTGCCGCTTACGGAAAAGATGGAATACGCCGGAAGCTTTTTCACGCTTCTTCGCCCTCTGCCGCTGTTGTTCGGTTTGACGGGGCTGGCCGCAATTTTATTGCAGGGCGCTTCGTGGGCCGCGCTTAAAACCGAGGGTGACGTAAGGTTGCGTTCATTTAAAACCGTGAAGGTTTTGATGTGGATAAGCGCTGCGCTGGCCGTTGCCTACTTTGTTGTCCTTGCCGTTAACTTTCCACGGCTTTCCGGAAATTTTCTGTTTTATATAGCTGAATTCCTGGCTCTGGCCGGCCTCGCCGGATTATTCTTTTCTGTGCGAAAACAAAATGACAAGGCGCTTTTTGCGGAATCATCCGTTTTCTTCACCGGTTTATTTCTGGCTGCAGGGGCCGCTCAATTTCCGAATCTGATTACCGCCTCCAATGATCCGGCGCTCAGCCTGACGATTTACAACAGTTCAACAAGTCTCTATACATTACAGGTCATGGCTACCATCGCATTAATCGGTATGCCGGTGGTGATAGCCTATACTATCTTTGTCTACCGCTTGTTCAAAGGCAAAACCAAAGCGGACAGCCATTATTGAAAAACGCGGGGAACCCTTTGTGATTGTGGATCAACTGCAAAACTGGAAGAAGTACTTTTCCAATCCGGTCTGGAAAACAATTTTCCATACACTCTGCGCCCTCCATGAAGAGACGCCGCAGGGCGACACGAAAATCGCCGGAGCTGATGTCATTTTGAAAGTCTTCAGCTATGCCACACTCGATGCCGATGATGAAAATGCCCGGCCGGAGTCTCACCGAAAGTATTTTGATATTCATACCTCCATTCTCCATCCCGAGCGTATTGACTGGTATCCAGCATCTTCTCTGACTGTTGCCAGGCCTTATGATGCGACTGAAGATGAAATCGTCTATTTGCGGCCCCGGATTGCTCCTGCCAGTATTCTGATGCCTCCGGGGCTGTTTGTTTTGTTTGGGCCGGATGACGCGCACCGGCCGCGGTTGCACCCGGTCAGCCGCCCTGAGCAGGTCAAAAAGGCTGTCGTGAAAGTTCCTGTCGATATCTCTTTTTGAAAATAATCGCGTCAAAAGGGTTAATTATTTCTGAGTAAACCCCCGGCTTTGCCGGTGGACTCCCAGAGTCTGACTTATCCGCCATACGGGACATTTTAACCGATCTGAAAAATTATCCGGATAGAGTGACCATCGCCTATGACGTTTAGCTATTTGCCGCCCAACTGCTCTTTGAGTTTGCTGCGGTTTTTAATCGCCTCGCCCACGCGATTGAGCGCAAGAGTTATATCATCGTCGGGTTTCCCGAGGGATTTATCGGCCTGTCTGTAAAGCGTTAACGCCGCCTCCAGATCGCCGCGACTTTCCGCGCAGACGCCCAGATTGTAAAGCAGCGTATGGGAGCTGGACGCCAGGTTGCGGGCTTCCCCCCACAGTTCGCAGGCGCTGTCCATACGTCCCTTGTCGGCGTATTCCATGCCGCGTTTGAGTTTGTCTTTGGCTTCTTTGGATTCAATGCCGTCGGTCGAATCCATCAGGCGGACTTCCCGCGTTACATAGTATGGCGCGATATCGCGGCGGAACTCTTTTTTAACCTGCTCCCTGGCCTGCTCCAGAAGCACCATGTCGCTTTGAATGGGATTGGTGTCTTCACAGCCGGAGGAGTTTCTCATGGCGGAAAGATTCCTGGAGTAGAGCACCCGGCCGGTCGAGACGTCAACGAGCCTGGGGGTTACGGAAAAATTGGCCACGCGCTTTGTGCAGTTGACGTTATAATATCGCCAGTGGAGGCAGGCGCCGTTGTAAGTTCTTCCTTTATCGTCCCGTTTTTGCTCATACCTGGTGCAGGTCTGCCGTCTTTCCGTATAATAGCTGTCGTCGTAATTATTGATATTGACAATGCCGGTGTAAATTCCCTGCGCGCCGACCAGCCTGCCCAGTCGGGCGGCGGTTTTTTCATCCACCAGGCCGCTTTGCGAAAATTGCATTTCGCTGATCACTTTGTCGATGGAAGCGCGGTCCACCAGTGTAAAGTATTGTTTGTCGTCGATGCCGACGCCGGCCAGAACGCTTTCCAGTTCCGCGGCGAATTTCTTGCCGCCGGGGCCGGAAAATGGCATGATGGCGACCGCTTTGGTGAGTGACGCTTCATGGTATTGCGCCGGTTGGAGCATATTGATGCGAACTTTCGTCGCGCAGCCGGAAAGCATGAACAGTCCGGCAATCATGATCAGAATAATTCCGGACGTCCGGATGAATTTTGTCCCGCGAACCATAAATAAAATGTCCTCCCTTATTTATTCGTCTTCCGTATATTCAAAACTCAATGAGTAGGGCGAGAAGTTCACCAGCTTGAAGTTTCCCTTCTGTTTGATGCTGTTGGCCAGATAGAGCGTGTTTTCAGGATAGCTTACAACATAGGCCCCCATCTGTTTTTCTTCCACATTCGACACCCAGACAATGCTTTGCAATTGCGATTTGACTTTCAAGACGGTTTCCAGATCTTTGATGCCGTCGATCTGAACGTTCACTTTCCGGGTGTTGCCCTTGATGTACCGGCCGACTTTATCCAGAAGGGCAGGCGTCAGCTTTTCAGCGAGCTCCTTCATGGCTTTGGCTGCGGCGTCTTCCGGGGAATTGGCCAGAGCCCTGGCTTCTTCCACGCCGGCCGCCAGGATTTCCATATTGCCTGATTTGTTTTTGAAAAGAATCCGGTACGTCAGACGCACGGTCACATTGTTAAACGGCATCGACAGCCCGTACCCGATGTTTTCGCCCTTTTTGGTCGAAATGGTGTAGTCCACTTTTCCGATGATGCTCAGATTGGATAGAAACTTGTACATCAAGCTGCGGACAGCAAGCGTGTTGCCGGAACGTACGGCCTTTTCTATTTCTCGGGCGTCGACGGCCCGGGTGGGCGTGACATCCGTGACGGTGTACCCCTGTTCGATAAGTCCGGCAATCAGGGTTTCGGAGAGAATATTGTTTTCTTCAAATTCATCGCCCGTCCGGCCGGGTTTGCGCGCCGGAATAAACAGCGCAATGGAGTTGTTTAATCCCAGTTGCGAGACGGCTTCTCTGGCCCGGGAAGGCTCCACACAGGCGTTGATTTTAACGCTGAGGACATCTTCCCTGATGTTTTCGTTAATGACTTTATAGCTTTTGACGATACCGCCCGCTTTGGTTTTGATGACGTCTTCCACCAGCGTAAAGTTTTGTACAAAACTTCCCGCCTTAACTTCCGTGCCCACCACCTGTTCGATGGCTGTCCATTTGGCGCGGGCGACTGCTTCGAGCTTTGCTGACGGCGTATCATTATTGATAATGACCGATTCACCAGCGGCATCAACGCATTTAACCTGAGCGAAAGCCGCCGGAACAATAAAGCAGCAAAAAAGCATCAGGATTATCAGACAGCGGCATTTTTTCATGTTGTTACCTCGGAAAGGCGTTAATAATGTATCGGCAATCTCTCCGGTAACTTCAGCACAAAATCTTCAGCAAAGTCAATAGGGCTTTTTGTTAGGCGATGGGCGATGGGCAATGGGCGATGGGAAGAAACAAAGCTCGTAGCTGGTGGCTCATAGCTCATAGCTCGTAGCTGGTAGGGAATGGGTAATGGTGGATGGTGAATAGACAATAGGCGATGGGCGATAGGCGATAGGTTATGGGGCTCTTTGTCCCCCGATCGCGTGACCTTTAGGTTAGGTGGGGGGTAGGGGGTGGACATTTTCGCCATTATCCCTCTTTTTTACTTTGAGCTATGAGCTATGACCTACGAGATATTTGCCAAAAGCCTTTCCACCTCCGTCACTTCGTGACACCTCCGCCGGCGGAGGACAAAAAGACCTATAGCCTATAGCCCATCGCCCATAGCCTGTTATCTACGAGCCATGAGTTAATACCTTGTCCCTTGAACCTTGCTCCTTGAACCTTGCTCCTTGGACCTTGCTCCTTGAACCTTCTTTTTTCACTTGCCGATGCAGAAGGTGGAAAATATTTTGTCCAGGACCTCTTCTCTGATTTTCTGTCCCGTGATCTCATCGAGTGTGTCGATGGCTTCACGTAATTCAAAAGCGGAAAATTCCGGCGAAAGGTTTGCTTTGTGATTGGTCCGCGCCGCTTCCAGATTGGCATAAGCTTTTTCCAGGGCGAGTTTGTGGCGCAGTTGCGTAATCATCCCTTCATCACTGCGGATATCGCCTGCATGTTGCATCCTGACGATGGTTTCTTTCAAATCGGAAAGGCCGTCTCCGAATTTTGCGGAAATATTCAGGACGGGTGGACGCGGTGAAAAAGCATCCGCAAGTTGTCCGGTCGTCCACGCCTGCGACAGATCTGATTTGTTGACGGCAAGAATGACCTTGTCCGCCCGGGTTTTGTTTTGATCGAGAATGTGCAGGTCTTCCTCCGTCAGGGGCTTGCTGCCGTCGAGCAGAATCACGATGACGTCAGCCTGCTCCAGGCGTTCCCAGACCAGGTCAATCCCTTCTTTTTCGATGATGTCCTGAGGTTTGCGAATGCCGGCCGTATCTATTAGATTCAGGCAAAGTCCGCCTGACGTAATGGTTTCTTCAATCAGATCGCGTGTCGTGCCGGGAATATCGGTGACAATGGCTTTTTTCCTTCCGGCCAGGCTGTTTAACAGGCTGGATTTGCCCACGTTGGGTTTGCCGGTGATAACAACGGAAATACCCTGCGTAATGATTCTGGCCGACTTATAAGTAGATAAAAGCGCTTGAATGGATTGCATCGCGCAGGCGAGTTGCGGCGGCTCGGGGGATGCTTCATTTTCGGCAATGTCGTCGGTAAAATCAATGGAGGCTTCCACCATCGCCAGGGCGTCAATCAGCAGAGTTCGCACGCGGCCGATGTCGTGTCCCAGCGTTCCTTTAAGCTGCGCCAGCCCAAGGGCAAAGGCCCGGGTGGATTGGGCGGAAATCATCGTCGCCAGCGCTTCCGCCTGGGATAAATCCATGCGGCCGTTTAAAAAAGCACGCCGGGTAAATTCCCCCGGCCGGGCCGGACGGCAACCCAGAAGCATCAGTTGTTCGAGAATGGTTTGCAGAATAAGAGGATTGCCGTGGCAGGAAATTTCGAGAACGTCTTCACCGGTAAAAGAATGCGGTTTACGCATCAGCGTGATCAGAACTTCATCCAGAACCGTTTGGCCGTCGGCGGACAGAATATCGCCGTGATAAGCATGGTGGCTTTGCCAGTCGCATTTAGAATGTGATGAGCGGAATAATGAGCGTGCCAGATCAGGAGCCAGGGGACCGCTGATGCGAATGACGCCTATTCCCGCCTGCCCCAACGGCGTGGCAATGGCTGCAATGGTGTCGGATTCGGTCATGGTTCATTTATCCTATGGGAGGAGCGAGATACATAGCTCGTAGCTCATGGCTCGTAGCTCGTAGTAAAAAAAAGAGGGAAGATATTCTCCACCCCCGGTGCGCGCCACTCCCGCCGGCAGGGGACAAAAGAAGTACACCGTTCAGCGTGCTCAATTCCTATTGCCCCTAGCCTCTCGCCCTTTCCCTATCCCCTATGAGCTACGAGCTATGAGCTACGAGCTATTGCGGTTGCTTGCTCCTTGTTTTCGGATGTCCTCCGGAGCCGCCTTTTTTTGCGGGCAAAACGATGACTTTACGGAATTCTCCCTCGCCGCGGCTCTTGGTGACAAGTGTTTCGTCTTCCTGAAGTGCAAGATGGATGATACGGCGGTCATGGGCGTTCATGTGGGCCAGCGACAGAGGTTTCTGTGTCTTTTTGACTTTGTCGCGAATCCGTTCAGCCATGCTCAGAAGCGATTCCTTCCGTCTCTGACGGTATTCTTCGGAATCCACAACAATCATTTTCCGGTCGGCTTCGGATCGATTGACGGCTTTGTTCAGAATATACTGAATCGCGTCCAGATTCTGCCCGCGGCGGCCGATCAGAAGCCCGCTTTCATCGCCGGAGATATTCAGAATAATCGTGTCGTCAGTTTCCATGGCTTTGATCTGACAATTAAAGGTCATCTGGCTTAAGATTCCGGCCAG
This sequence comes from Smithellaceae bacterium, assembly GCA_963682105.1. Taxonomy (GTDB): domain Bacteria; phylum Desulfobacterota; class Syntrophia; order Syntrophales; family Smithellaceae; genus UBA8904. The sequence goes on along the minus strand of OY821638.1, from coordinate 916,508 downwards.
TAGATCTCTGGCTTTGAAAGCCGAAGGCGATGTGGCTTCAACCGCTTCAACCGGTGGAATAAACAGAGCCGCCGGCTTCGTATCCGATACTTCCGGAGCATCTGCGGATTGCGTTTCAGCGGGTGGAGCGGGCCGCGGCGTGTGTTGTCTGGGCGGACGAGGCGCAGCAGATTTTATGATGTGTTGTTCCGGTTTCGGTCTGGCTTCGTGACGGGCTTCAGGTTTGGCTTCCTGTTTGATGTCCGTTTTTGCCTCTGTTTTTTCGTGCCGTCTTGATTCATGCCGGACTTCTTGCTTCGTTTCGTGTTTTGCCTCCGGCCTGGTTTCGTACCGTCCTTCATGTCGGGGTTTGTCTTCGCTCTTTACTTCTTTTTTCGGTTCGGATTTGGCAACGGATGGCGGTGGATTTAACGCAAAGTCCATCTCAAATGAAAGCATGGACAAGGATGCACGGATTTTTGCTTTCTTGGCCATCAGGCCCAAAAAACCGTTGGAACCTTCCGAAATGATCTCGATATTTAATTTTTCACGCGGCACTCCGAATTCGCGGCAGGCTTTTTCGATAGCGCCGTCAATGGTCTTTTCTTCTATTTCTAATACTTTGGAACTCATTTTTTACTCCGTAATTAACGTCGGTTTAAGTCAATTTCTTGTTAATGTAAAACTGCTGGCCGATTTGCAGGATGTTGTTGAACAGCCAGTAAATCACCAGTCCCGACGGGAAATTCAGGAAGAAGAATGTAAAGATGATCGGCATGAACAGCATGATTTTCTGCTGGGTTGGGTCGCCCATCGCCGGGGTCATCTTCTGCACGAAAAATTGCGTGGCGCCCATGATGATGGGGGTGATATAATAAGGATCTTTTGCCGACAAATCCTGAATCCAGAAGAAAAACGGAGAATGGCGCAGTTCGATGGAATACATCAGCGCCTTGTAGAGACCGAAAAACACCGGAATTTGAATCACGATCGGCAGACAGCCGGAGAAGGGGTTCACCTTGTTTTCGCGGTACAACGCCATCGTTTCCTGTCCGATTTTCGTCTGATCGCCTTTATGTTTTTCCTTGAGCGCTTCAATTTTAGGCTGAATGTCTTTCATCGCCTTCATGGATTTCGAACTTAAGTTACCCAGCGGCCAGAAGATGATCTTGATGAGGGTGGTCAGGATAATAATCGCGATTCCATAATTAATTACATATTCCTTAAGGAATTTCAGGACATATAAAAAGGGTATGGCCAGCCAGTAAAACCAGCCGAAATCAATGGCGTCCTGCAGACCGACGCCAATGGACTTCAGAAGATCGTACTGCTTGGGGCCAAGATAAAGCGAATATGAGAATATGCCGTTTTGGCCGCCGGGGATGACTTCCTTACGGCCTTTCATACCGACCGTCACCATGTGGTTGGCATCGCGGGTCAGAACAACATTAGTCAGAGACGGATTTTCCGGGATAAACGATGCGATGAAATACTTGCTTTCAAACGATCCCCACTGCACATTGGGCCCCAGAACGGTTTCCGATTCCAGCTTTTTGACTTCCTGGCGTTCGATGCTGCCGCCGACCGAAACGGCGGGACCTTCGTGGCCGTAATCGTCGTCAACTTTCTGCGGATCGACATATTGATACCAGTTAATCCGGGGAACCTGAGTGATCGGGGCCTGGCCCAGATTGTGTACTTTTACATCCAGGGAAACGGTGTAACCTGCCGGATCAAATGAATAAATCTTTTCGACTTTAATGTTGTTATAGATTCTGGTGAAAATAAGCTGCTGTTTTTCTTTTGTTTTGACCATATCCAGCTTTGAGGACGCCGTTTCAAAGACCGCATCCGGGGCTACATCGGCGGACGATTCCGGGAAGGTAACAGCCAGCGGGTAGGGCATTCCTTCGCGAATATCAACTAATTCAACAAAATCCTTTGTTTTCGGTTTGACCGGCTCCTTTGAACCGAAAATCATTCCTTTCACTTTCGGATAAATATCATCGGTGCATTCGTAGCAGTCCTGATGATAATTCTTAAGCTTCAGAGACTTTAAAGCCGCGCCGCGCGTGGAGAAAACCGCGCTGTAAAGGGGCGTTTCCACCAGAACGTCGCGGGGAGGCGCTTCCGGTTTGGCGGCAGCCGCTTTCTGGATGGACCTGGCCGCCGGCTGGACGGAACCGGCCGCCGGAGCCGCTTCTTTTTTAATCTGTTCGGCCGACTGCTGAGGCGCTGGAGCCTTCTGCGGTTCGGGCGGCTTGTAGAAGAAATACTGGTAAATCATGATAACGGCCAGCGACAGCGCGATGGCCAAAAAGGTCTTTTTGTCCATTAGGGAACCTCCGGTTTCATTGTTTACTTGACGGGATCGTAGCCGCCGGGATGCAAGGGATTGCAGCGAAGAATTCTTTTTACGCCCAGCCAGGAACCTTTTACCGGTCCGTGCATTTTGATCGCATCAATAGCATATTGCGAACAGGACGGATGAAAACGGCAACAGGACGCGACTAGAAAAGGTGAAATGCAAGCTTGATAGATGCGTATTACGAAAACAAGGAAGTTTATCAAAGCTTTTTTGAACATGTTTTACTTGCCGGTTTTGCGGGTGGAAAGTTCGGCCAATTCTCTTTCTGTTTCCAGGTAACTGAGAGGCGGGATATTTTTTTTCGCCATAATGACGACGTCATATCCTGCGGGAAACAAATCTTTATTGCGGCGAAAGAATTCCCGAAGAAGTCGTTTCATTCGGTTCCGGAAAACAGCGTTGCCTGTCTTTTTGGTTACGGTGATGCCCAGGCGTTTGACTCCCATCGAGTTGCCGCATGTTATCATGGTAAAGAATCGAGAACTTTTCCAGACCCCCTGTTCGTAAATATTCCGATATCTGCTCTTGTTGGTAACCTTTTCCGCTCTTCGGTAAGATTGCGCTTTCATGCAAAACACCCGCTATTCCAGCGAGACGATATCATTGCAATATTAAACAGTTAAGCGCTTTCTGCCTTTAGCTCTGCGGCGGCTTAACACCTGACGGCCGGTTTTGGAAGCCATGCGGACGAGAAAGCCGTGAGATCTCTTTCTTTTGAGATTGGATTTATTGGTCAATGTCTTTTTCATGTTTAAACCCCTAAAAGTAATAAGATGTTGCGTTAATCATAGACGTTTGTATTTGTCAAGATTAAAGTACATTTCTGCTAAATATCCGAGTTGATTTATTTTTCCAAATATCGCAAAAAAACTAAAGGTATGCGGATATTGTTGACGTAGAAACGAAACGACGTGATTTCATTGAAAGTGCCGGCATGAGTGACCGTAAAACCGGAGGATGTTCAATCTGGTCGGCTTACCCCGCCCGATGCCGGATGAATTCACTTTTTAGTAACCTTTCCCAGCAACTTTTCATCATAATACATATCTTTTGTTGTCCATCTTGCACCACCGGCATCAAAACTCATGATCTCCCGGTTCACTTTTTTATTGCCGGCGCCATATACATAATCCGGGCAGAGATAAGCATCCGCTTTTGTGCGTATACCTTTTTCGTTGAAGTATTCCGTTACCTTTTTATTGGGAATGGTTTTGCAGTCCGAAACACAGATTTTTTTCAACGCAATATTCTTTTGATTAAAATACTCCGTACATTTTTTCCCGGGAAATTCATGTTCTATGGTTTTTCCACCATACTCATTATTTATTGAAATCATTTTTTCCGAGGCAACTGCATTTAGCTGCATGCCTGTTACACACAATACTGTTAGAATTATTATAAAATTGAATCTCATTTCAGGGCACCTCATTCAAATTTGTTTATGTTTGGCATTATCATTTTAGACAGGATTTAACGATGGAAAACATGTTCGATCAACAGGGAAGGCAAATGCAAATAGCGGGTCGTTGCTCGTTTCTGATCAATGTCATGAAAAACCCTCTGAACCTGAGCAACGGTTAAGCCTGTAGCGGACGTTGTTTCTTCCTCCGAAATATGATTGTTTTTCGCCCAGAGGCATAAATCCATTTTATCGTAGGGCAGGGCGAAATAAAACTCATCCTGACTCTGCTCCAGAGAGTAAGTGTCGGTAGTGGGCGGCCGGTTGCGGATGGCATCCGGAATTTCCAGATATTCAGCCAGTTGAAAAACCTGTGTTTTATAAAGATGAGCAATCGGTTTCACATCCCCTGCGCCGTCGCCCAGTTTGACAAAAAAGCCCTGATCGTACTCCAGGCGGTTGGGGGTGCCGGTTGTTGCGTAATTGAGTCTGTCGGCATGATAATATTCCAGCATTTTGCGAATACGCTGTTTGAAATTCGTCGCAGCAAGGATTTCCAGATACGCTTTCAGCGGCAGCCGCTCTTTGATGATGTCGCCCAGAGGCGATTGCGCTACAACAGAGTAAAATGAAATAGTGTCCTGCCGTACAATATCCGGCCTTACGATTTTTGACTTCCATCCCTTCCCGTATTCGGGAATAACGGACCGGACCGCGGCATCGTATTTTTCATAAAAGCCTACAGACTCCAGAATACTCGATATATTGGTTAACATCGTTTCCGTTCCCAGATGCGCCGCAAGCGCTGAGGAAAGGGAGGCGGTTTCGGATGCCGAGTGTTTTTCCGGCATTTGCAGAGTAAAGACCCGTTCTTTGCCCACAGCCCTTACGCAAAGCGTTGCCGTGACACTGCTGTCGATTCCTCCGGAAATGGCGACCACGAATCCGCGTCGTTTAAGTTCCTGTTTTAAAAGTTCTCTGAGTTTATTGGTAATGCGGGCGGTTTCCTTCTCACAATCCAGATTTAAAACATCTTTGTTAAATGCTCGTTGGTCGCTCATATCACTTTTTCCTTTTATCGATGAGAATGGTTGGTTGAATGGGTTTATTCGGCGAATTCGGCCGGTTCTCAATAAATTGGGAATGAAGCAACTGAGTTGAATAAATTCCGGCCAGCGCCATGGCATCCACTTCAGAGGCTTGCCGGTTGGTATTCATTTTGTTTAAGAGATGCTGAACTTTTGAAGGATCAAATAAGCCGCTTTGTTTTAATGCGTCCGCTGAGAGATGATCCCGCATGCGCGACATGCCCGATGGCGAGCACAGGCTTTGCTGAACCGGCGCCCGATACGGATGTTTGGTGCGCCCAACAATTGTTTCGGGCAATATGCCGCGGAAAAATTTTTTCAGGAGATATTTTTCGTTGAGCCCCAGAATTTTCCACACCGGCGGCACTTTGGCCATAAATTCAATTAATCTGTGATCCAGAAAAGGCACGCGAATTTCCAGCGAGTGAGCCATGGCCACGCGGTCGCCCTGGGACGACAGCAGATAATTGCTCAGGAAAAGGATGGTTTCCAGATATTGTGCTTTGGACAAACAATCCCTTTGAACAAAGTTATCCGGCAGAAGCGATGTCATATCCTCATAAACGTCGTAGTTGCCGATGGTCCGGCGCAGGTCGCCGGAGAAGAAAACTTTACTGCGGCTGGTATTGTTCCAGCGCACCGTATGAGAGAAAAAAGGGTTGGATTGGGCATCCGGCGACGCGCCGAAAAACAGGGCCAGGGATTTCCTGGCGCGGTCATTTTTAAAAATATCGGGATAAAGATATTCAAACGGAAAGCGCCGGCAGGGCGATTGCGGCTGGCGGGCCAGAAAACGGCGCAGAAGCGCTTCTTTAAAAATATCATAACCCCCGAAGACTTCGTCGGCCCCTTCGCCGGTCAAAACAACTTTAAGGCCGTTTTCCCGTACAAAACCGGACAACAAAAACAACGGCGCGGGGGCCGTTCGCAAAAGCGGTTTTTCGCAATACCAGATCAGTTCGGAAAAGGCCCTGGCGATGTTTTCGTTGGTTGCAAAGAGTTCCGAGTGTTTAACCTGTAAAAAAGAAGACATTTGCTTCTGGAATGTTCCTTCGTCAAAATTCGGTTCTTCAAACCGGATGCCGAAGGTCTGTACGTCGGCGTTAAAATGTCTGGCAACCAGTGCGCTGATTCCCGATGAATCCAACCCCCCGCTCAGATACGTGCCGACGGGAACGTCCGAACGCAATTGAATACGGATGGCATCCTTGAGCAGATCGCCTGCAGCCTGGCATAATTCGCGGGGATCAGTATCCACATAATGATCAGGTGTATAGTAAGGGATATCCCAGTAGCGCTTTTCCGTAAAAGAATCTTCCGAAACAATGGCATAATGGCCGGGTTTTAATTCCCGGATATTCTGAAAAAAAGTTTTTCCCGGAAGCGGAGTCCAGACCGTGAATATCTGGTCGAGTGCAATTGGGTCTATTTGTCCGGGCACGTCAGTGGAAGTTAAAATGGACTTTATTTCCGATGCAAAATAAAATGTGGAATTGTGAAAAGTATAATGCAAGGGCCGGATGCCGACGCGGTCCCGCGCCAGAAATAATCTCTTCTTTTTGCAATCCCAGATGGCGAAAGCAAATTGCCCATTGAGCTGGCTCAGGCAATCGGAGTCTTTTTCTTCATAGAGATGGAGAAGAACTTCCGTGTCGGATTGGGTGATGAATCTGTGACCACTTGCTTCCAGATCTTTTCGCAACTCAACATAGTTGAAAATTTCCCCGTTGAAAACAATCCAGAGAGTTTGATCTTCATTGTGCATGGGCTGTCGGCCCGTCGTCAGATCAATGATGCTTAAGCGGGTGTGCCCCATCGCAATGCGGTTATCCAGGTACATCCCCGATTCATCCGGGCCGCGATGCTGCAACACCGACATCATATTCCGAAGCTGCACGGCGGCGTTAGCATCATTATGAGAAAAATTTAAGAATCCGGTTATCCCGCACATATTTGTGGCCTGCTAAAAAACTGACTTCCTCTAATGTCCTCCGCCGGCGACTGTGTCAGAATGTTGAAAAGTCGTCATTCCCGCGAAGGCGGGAATCCAGAACTCTTTAGTATTCCTGGATTCACCCTGATAACCTGAAGGTCACGCGAGCGGGGGACAAGAAAGGTGCACAGTCTCTTGTGTCCAATTCCCCGTTCCTATCGCCTGTCGCCCATCCACCATTCAACAACCACGATCCCCTCAGGGGTTAATTCCGAAGGAATTGCACATTTATAGAAAACGTCACTTCTCTATGTTCGACCCCGACGGGGTCGCAGATATTGAAATGGACGAATGATCTATAAACGTTGAATCCCTTCGGGATTGAAAAAGCAGTAAGCCTTTTGCCTATTGCCCATAGCCCATTGCCTTTTCCCTATCCACTATCCACATCAGGTGGTGCCCAGTTTCCGCTTCAGAAACACATCAATATTATCCAGACTATCCAGATTTTCCGGCAGCAGTTCATCATCTTCAATTTTGATGGCAAACTGCTCTTCGAGAAAAGCGATAATTTCCAGAATGCCGGTTGAATCAACAATCCTTTCCTGTAAGAAAGATGTGTCGTTTTTCAAAGATGAATCGTCACCGAAAAGAAAATTTTCCACGATGAACGTTCTAACTTTTTCAATATTGCTCATGTCCGGGTCCTTTGCTGTTTTGAGTAATGCTTGTATTTCGGTCATTTTCGGACTGAAGTTGATTTAAAAGCAGCGTGACGCATTTTTCCCTATCGATTTTTCCGCTGGCTACTTTAGGCAGCGATGGTGTGAACATTATCATTTGCGGAATTTTATATCTGGGCATTTGCCTTGAGCACACCGAAAGGATTGTCTGACGATCAATCTGCTTGTCTTTGGCAACCACAAGCGCGATTAACTTTTGTCCCAGCAAGTCATCGGGAATGCCGGTTACAAAAGCTTCAGTGACGGTGTTGGTATCCAGAAGAAGGTCTTCAATCTCCTGAGTGTTAATCCGGTTCCCGCCGACTTTGAGTTGATCGTCTCTGCGGCCTGAAATAAACAGGAAGCCGTCTTCATCAATATACCCCAAATCACCCGTGCGGTAACCGCCAAAATCCAGAACCAGTTTTGTGGCCTCCGGATTATTCCAATAGCCCGCCATAATATTCGGCCCGCCGACAACCAGCTCCCCTTCAACGCACGGCGGCAGGGGCCGACCCTGTTCATCGACTATCCGAATAGTCGTGCCGATGACCGGCTTGCCCACGGAATCCATTTTTGTTTCAAAAGATGATGGATCCAGGCAGGTGAGCCTGGCGGATGCTTCCGTTGCGCCGTACATGATATATATTTGGGTATGATCCGGCAGTGCCTGGCGTAGTGCGGCTTTCAGACCTCTGGCCATATGGCCGCCCGCCTGGGAGCAATAGCGCAAATGCGGCAGCTTATTTCGGTAACTCGCTAAAGGAGAGCGGTGCAGGAGAAAGGCATAGGTGGAAGGAACACCTGAGAATCCTGTGACTTTTTCTTCCACCATTTGATTTAAAACCGTTGCCGGATAAAGAAAGGTGTTGTTGATAACCAGCGAACCTCCAACTGCAAAATGACTATTGAGCAAAGATTTTCCCATGACATAAAAAAACGGCAGCACAACCATCTGAATATCGAATGCTGACAAATCCAGTGAACGGCAAATTGCATGTGTGTTGGAAACAAGATTGGAATGCGAAAGCATGACGCCTTTGGGGCGGCCTGTAGATCCGGACGTATAAATTATACTGGCCAGGTCATGTGGATTCAATACGATATCCGGCGGGTTGGTGGTTTGAAGGTGTGCCGCATCCGTCCAGGAGATGACGGGAACCGGAAGTTCTTTTTGGTCCGTTTCGGCGTTGCATAAAACGATTTTTCCGACGTCTGTATATTGATAGTTACATGCATTCAGAATCCGTGAAAAGCTTGACGAACTGATGAGAATTTTGGCGCCGGTGTCTTTGAAAATGTAGTTAAGGCCGTTCGGCTTGACATCGGTCGTTATCGGCACGGCAACCCCGCCTGCTTTTAAAGTGCCGTAATAACTGATTACATACTCGGGACTGTTTTCCAGCAGAATGAGAACACGATCGCCGGAGCGCACGTTTTCCTGCATCAGTCGGCATGCCAGGGCATTCGCCCGATCATTGATTTCCCGATAAGTCACACGGCGCTTTTGGTGAATCAGCGCAACTTTGTCGGGAAGACATCGAGCGCTGCACGCCAGAAAATCGTGAACATATGTGTGAGCGCTGAAATCCATTATTAAACACTTTTCCATTACTTAAATATACGAAGCAGCGAAGCTAAAGTCTGGTAATAAAATACTTGGTTAGACTTTTAATATCGCTTCCCCAGATGGTCCTGCCAATGACAGGTAATTCATTGTCGCGCTGCATCCTCATTGCCGAAAAGTCAAACGATTGAATATCTACATACTGTTCATCGAATATACAGCCGGCTGTTTCAGCGCATCGGAGAAGATCGGCGTGAAAAGGGCCGTTAACATAATCCGGACTATTCAACTTGATGAGAGAATTCGGATATAGAATATACTTCGCGCAATGATAATCCAGCGCGACCGGGTCGGAACTCGCACAGACGATTCGTGTATGAGCGACCGGTGGTTCGGTTCGTGTCGACAGACCGACCCATTCCGCAGTTGTTATGTTCAAATCCGGTTTACGGATAGTATTGAGAAAAGTGCCGATTTCCAGTCCCAGCATTCCCGGAACAGGACCTTTGCGCCACTTATCAAAAGGAAATGAATGAAAGTTGTAATATTGCCCCGTTATTTTTCCGTTTTGAGCCGGGTCCGGTCCACCGCTGAGGTCAGAAACCCCCAGAAAGTTCTTAATTGAACTGGTGGGTCCGCAATAAAAACTGTGATGGTTAAGTGCCGCGCAGTTAACAAATTTCAGAGGTTGATCGGTATAGGTCCCTTTGCTCCAAATCCCGTTCTTTAAATCAACAATAGTTCCCTGATCCGTTTGAAAAATAGGGTAGCTCATGATGACTTCGCGTCGTTTTTCATCCGTCAACCCGTTCGATACCGCGATCAGGGGAACGCCGCCTGTTCCGTCACATAAAACGTAACCCAAGCCGTCTTTGGGGGAGAAGACGCGTTTTCCACCCGCGGCTATATCGATCCAATGGCAAACGGAAAACAGATTCTGATATTTCTTTTTCAGGGAGTCCGCCAATTGATTGTAATTTAAAATACCCGTCAGATCGGAATTTCTAGAAAAGTTTATTGTCCAGCCGGCGTTATTCCAAGGTCTGTCGCCACGGTGATTATTCTCCGCCAAAACAACTTCACCCCGGAAGCCGCCTTTGCGATTGATGATCATGGAAACCAACGTTTCAACCGCGGCAATATTGGGCGCTCCCTGATTCCACCACTGAATGTTCGGCTTAATAACGACTATATCGTCAGGGCCGAAAATATTTTCAACACCGCCCATTAAATCCATAACTTTAAGCAAATTATCTGACGGCGCACCATTGACCGATCTATAAATCGTTGCCTTACTTCCCCGCTGTTTCTTTCTGGTCATTTCTCTGTCTGACGTTGTGCACCCAAGCCAGGGCAGGGCGAACAGGAACGCGGCAAAGCTTTGAATAATATGGCGGCGACTCATCATAGGCTTAATGTCTACCCTCGTTTTTTTCGTATAGGACGAAGGCCTTTGATGAATTCTTCATAAGTAAAATCAGTTGTGAGAGGAGTAGTGGCGATGGCGATGGGGCCGCTTTTAGGAGCACCCCATACCGTTTGTGCAGGAACATTACGCGATACAACCGTCCCAGCCTGGATGACCGATCCTTTTCCTATATGAACACCGGGCAGAATGACACAATGTGGCCCGATGAATACATTTTCTTCAATATGCACTTTCCCCGCATACTTATCTGCACGCACCGGCCCCCAGTAAAAATGCGTAAAAATAGATGTTCTAAGACCAATGCTTGAATTATCGCCTATTGTGATAGCGGAAGGGTGGAGTTCATCAAAGTAGACATAGCGGCTGATCCATACATTCTTACCGATATGGGCGCCTCGTATATGTTGGATGCGAGGTCTAACATTGTATCCTCCGGGAATGAAATAAGCGATTCGGTTTAAAAGACGCTGCAATAACCTGAAAATCATTTCTTTACCTTGTCTTGTCAAGTAAATTATAATTGATCATAATACAGTTCATCACATTTTCACAATAGCGTGAGTAAAATACTTTCAAGGAGATCTGCCTGTAACGTCTGTATGGTTTGCCGATTGATTATGCCCTCAGGAATTCGCGCATATCACAGCTGAGTTGGTCTCCTTTTTCCAAATTAATCACATGGCCGCAGTCTGGATAGGTAATCATTTTGGCATGAGGGATTTTCTGCTTAAAATCATCCGCCAGCGGAATCGGGAAGATCGGATCGTCCTTTCCCAAAATAATCAGTGTCGGCTGTGTGATATTCTGGGCGCGGTTTGTGATATCAAAAGAATTGCAGGCATTAAACTGCCTGACGAAGGCGTGAAAAGGCTGAACATTTTTCATGCGCAAACTAACAGCCTGATCAAGAATGTCGGGATGATTTTGCACGAATACAGGGGAAGCCATCAGCGTCAAATCTGTACGATACATCTGCCGGCGCCATAAATCTTGTGATTCTGTGTTTTCGTACCGGTGTGATAAATCCTGAAGTGCCGTCTCCATCTTGTCCCAGAAAGGTTGGCCCAATAAAAGGGATCGCTTACCGCCCATGCAAGTTGCAATCAGAATCAGGCGGTTTACCATTGACGGGTAGGACAGCGCAATCTCCTGGGAAATAAAACCGCCCATCGACATTCCCGCCACATGGGCTTTGGCAATGCCCAGAGTCTTCAGCAAACCAACGGTCTCGGCTGCCATCATTGCGATGCTGTATTCCTCGTTCGGTTTGTCGGACTGGCCGATACCCCTGTTATCTGGTGTGATCACCCGAAAGTCTTTGGACAACTCCCGAATTTGCACAAACCATAAATCCAGCGGGAATCCCATACCGCTGATAAGAACCAGCGGATCACCTTCCCCCTGCTCTTCGTAATAAATGTTAATGCCATTGATGCTCACATGCGGCATGAGAATATCTCTCTTTCCACAAATAGGAACGAATGCGCTGTCTGCTAATGTTCCTTATGTCGACACTATAAAATGAAGAATTCATTTCACGGGGCGGAGTATAGAAAACGCAGGCTTGTGTGTCAATTAGAAACTGACCAGGCTAGGCTAGAAGTTGGCGTTATTCGCTTGGGATAGTCCTGCTTCGTAATGAAGTCATAATACTTCTTTCGCCTTTCTCATACTGATCCTCACTTGCGCCATCTGTATCCCCCAATTTATTTTTGGATGACACTATGGCATTTGGGGCCAGTTAGTCAGAATGAGTTTCATTCCGGGATGAAGGCACCTGTTTCCGCACAGCGGCAGGTGATTCCGCTACACTACAAAAACCTGCCGCTGTGCACCGGCGTCGGGTGCCTTCTTGCAGCGGATTCTCCAATACTACACATCTTTTCATGATTATGACGCTCTTGCAGTCAGCGAACTCATCGCACAGAAGGATTCCCTGATTCTGGAAATCACGGCAAAGATCGAATTCACGCAACGTCAGTCGACCACTCTTCAGCATCAGAGGGAATAAATGCCTTGGCGTTTTTATGGTAACAAGTCCGAACAAATCAACCCCAATCAGATGATGTTTGATTCCATTATTATCGATGCGATGAACCAGAATCAAAACTAGGGTATACTATCGCCGCCAACCGATGCATAGTTTGAGCCTCAACTCGTCAGGATGCATAAAGTTTCCCAACATCATGGCCGTTGTGCGATCATGCGGAAGTCGGTACACGTTATTTTTGGACTCCTGAAATCAGGTAAAAGCAAGTGATCCAAAATGTAAACCAACTTGAGCTTGACAAGAACAGTATCTTATGGCGTATGGACGCTCAAGTCTTTCTCAACCAGTTGTCGGAAAACTTTACAATTATACAATACAACCCATCTGTTATGCATTTCCCAAAAGCTACAGCCAGATTTTTATTATTATTATGTATATGTTATTGGGTACTTATAATAAATATGGATGATGCCCTTGATGTATATCATTAATGGCACTACCCTTGCATATTCATTATAAAGTGAATAAAAAATATAAATATAAAAGCGGAGGTATTCTATGAAAAAAAGGATAGTTGCATATTTCTTCACAATGGTTCTACTTTTGTCATCCAGTGTTGTCGCTATGGCAGATCCTGTTTATGAAGGAGATGTTTATGTAGGCGAAGTGGTTTCGTTAGTTAAAATTACTGTGGTTGATCCAACTCATGATACTTTAGGCGGACCATTTGCAGTATCAACTCATCCTGGTAATGAGTACATTTTTACTAGTTTCTGCCTTGAGAGAAACGAATACTTGTTTGAACCGATGATAGTATCGTCAATTACCAACTATGCGGAAGCGGGTGGAATTGGCGGTGCTGTGAATGGTAAAGACTCGTTGGATGTAAGAACTGCTTTTCTTTATTATCAATACAGATCAGGTGTTCAGTTTGATTTAAACGCTTTGCAAATCGCGATCTGGTTGATAGAAGAAGAAACTGATGACTCAGGTGCGCACCTCATTGACACTGAAAGAGCTTTTCTGGATCTTGCAAAAGATTATAGAACACTCGCGGCAGCAGCCGTTGCCAATGGCTGGTCAAAAAGTAATGAGGTGGGAGTCATGAATCTCAGCACTTTAAACGGCATACCTGCACAGAGTCAGTTAACGTTAGTTCCTGAACCGATGACACTTATACTGTTTGGGTTAGGCTTGTTCGGTCTGGTCGGAATTGCCAGAAAATTAAAAAAATAAGCTATTTATCAATATTACTCGGTAAAAACCTGCGGTTTAAACACTGCGGGTTTTTTATTGCCATATTTTCATTGATGAATATTTCTAGTGTCGAAATATTTTACAATCATATTTTACCTATTGTTTGGTAACTGTCTTCCCCACCCAAATTGCCAGTGAATGCTTGCTGGAGTGAGGTCAAACAGTTGGCGGAAAGTGCTGGCAGGGTTCTTTGAAAATTTCAAATGGATAACGGTGCGTTTGGGTTGTCAGTCGAGATCGTCGCGCAGACTAACGATAAAGCAGATTCCACTGATCGGGCACGCGGTGGCGCTCTACATGAGCCTCATCCAATCTTGCAAAAACTGTAATGTAAATCCTTGGGAATACTTAAATGACATGCTCCGGGATTATGAACCATCCGGTCAATCACCTCAAACAAAACTTTCGCCAATAGAGAATGTCGATCGCTGAAAGCCTTAACTGACGAGGCTTTCATCGTTATTAGTGCGATTATATACTATCAAGCTGGAAATTATGGAGGGTAATGCAAAATATTTTAAGGATTTATTATTTTTTTGCTTGACATAGTATTACATATGATGTATAAATTCTTATGGCTAGTATCATTAAGAAAAAGTCTAAATATAGTACATACTACGTCGTCGCTGAATCCGCGCGCGTTGGCGGCAAACCCCGTATCGTCAAACAATGGTACCTGGGAACCATCGAAAAAATCATCGCTATGGCGGAGGGAAATACCGATAAAGAAGAGCCCAGGCAAATCGACTGTGTTTCGGAGGGCGCTATCGCCGTTCTCTTTAAAATAGCCGAGGAACTGGGCATCAGGAAAATCGTTGACCAGTATTGCTCTAAGCGCCAACAGGGCATGAGTGTCGGCGATTACATTCTTATTGCCGCTCTCAATCGTGCACTTGCCGCAACATCCAAAAGTAAAATTGCAGAATGGGTCGATTCCACGGCTTTGCATCTCTACTTGCCGCTTCAAAAGGAAAAACTGGAATCTCAGAACTTCTGGGATCATTTTGATAAATTGGACAAAGAGATGATTGACAGGATTGGCGATGATATCGCCAGGAAAGCGATTGAACTGGAAAACATTCCCCTGGACACGATCGTTTACGACACCACCAACTATTACAATTATTACGATGTACTTACCCCATCGGAATTATCCAAAATCGCCAAATCCAAGGCCGGGCGCAACAGTTTGAGGCATATCGGTCTAACTCTGGTGGATCGCGATTATGGAATCCCCTTATTCAGCAGGCTGTATCCCGCCAATGAGCATGATGCCAAAGTGATGAAAAAGCTGATCGATGAGGTCTTTGAGCAAATCAATAACGCCATGTCCGATAAAAAAGAGATTACGCTGGTATTCGATAAGGGAAACAACAGCGAAGAACTGATCTTGAAGCTGGATGAAAGCCGGCATCATTTTGTCGGCAGCCGCAGCCCGTATCGTCATAAAGACCTCTGTCATGTTTCCCTGGAACAATACAGGGAGGTCGGTATTCAAAATGGTGAAGCATTACCGGTTTATGAAACCCGCGAAGAAATCTATGGCGCACAGCGCAGGATCATTGTTTCTTTTAACGAGTCCACCTTCCAGCGCCAGTTACACCGAATGGAGCAGAATCTGGAAAAAGCCAAGGAAGAGTTGTCCTCTTTCAAACGTAAAGCAAAGGATGCCGACGGTCGTTCCACGATGGATTCGATGCAACGACAGGCCTTGGAGATTACGGACCGGTATCATGTGACGGGGCTTCTCGATATAGACATTCTGGAAGAAGAAAACCGTTTCAAGGTCAGCGCGCGCAAGAACTTTCCGGCCATCGAGGAGGCTAAAACGAGATTCGGCAAGCAGATTTTGTTTACAGATCGGGAATCCCTGACAGCCGGCGAGATTATCGACATTTATCTTGATCGATATATTGTTGAAGATGCCTTCCGGATTACCAAGTCCGATCGCTGGGTCAAGATGGACCCTGTGTTTCACTGGACGGATTCCAAGATTCGCGTGCATGCGCTGACCTGTATGATTGCGCTTCTTCTGGTCCGCATTGCGTACAAACGCGCCCGTGCCAATGGTTTTACGTACGGTGCGGAGCGGATGCTGGAATTGCTCTCATCAATCAATACGGCAATACTTCTTTATCCAAAATCAACCAAGGCTGTTCGCATCCGGTGTTCCATATCAAAAGAGCAAGAGGTCTTACTGACTGCTCTCAACTGTCAAGTGCCCCATAGTATGTAATCGCATTTTTGTCGGATTATTGTCTTTTATTCCAGAATGTTACATCTGCCGCTTGTGCGTATTGACGAAAGTTCTGTCAGAGAACTTCTGCCCGATCAGTGGAAACCGCTGCCCCGATAGTCGGCGCGGCGATCTTGACTGACAAACCTAAACGCACAATCCATTATGAATTTTCAAAGAACCACGCAGGCATTTGCCGACAGATGCTTGATGCTACCGCTTTCAACAATTATCGACAATATGGGTTGGCAAGACGGTTTGGGGAGATACTTTCTTTTCTTCCGGAATATCGATCAAAACCTCCACGTGCGAGAGATTCCTGAACAATGGAATCGAACATCGTCTAGTTCGGGACGATCTTTTCGGATTATTTTCCATAGATACGACGGATTAACTGTTCGACTTGATGCTGAAGGGCGGCCAACTGTCTTTGAGCGGAGGTTAAGGATATCATCGGGATGTCAGGTAGGCCAGAACTGAGCGCAGGATTGAGGGATCGAAGTGACGCTGAACTTCAATACAAAGATTTCCGGTGACAATGCGAATGCCGGTGTCCGTTCCCCAGGAGACAGTTCGATGAATCCCTGCATAACCATCTGGCGTTTTCGAATTCTGCTCCGCCAGGCATAGTAATACGACGATCGGATGTTTTGATTCCGGCAATATTCGGCAATGCTCAAACCGCTTGTTTTTTATTTCTCGATTACATCCCGCCAATTGGCATAGCGTTCTTCGGAGGTCATGGTCCCGACGCTAGTTGAAAATAGTCTCATGACTGCTGGCGGCTGTCATAACTCGGCTCGCGGTAAATGTAAAGATGTGTTGGGGAAGACGGTTACCATAGACAAGCCTACATAAATTAAATCACTTGAAATTGTGCGGTTCGTCACAGACGCATAATGCTTTTCAGTCGATCATATACTTGGATGGAGGTAATGAAATGAAAAGAAACAGAATTTTAAATCAAATAAGTGTAACAATAGTAACCTGCCTGCTCATATCTGTATTTTCTCAGGTAGCTTTTTCCGCCGAATATTATGTTTCGCCGACTGGCGGTGCAACAAAGGCCGGGACAAAAGTAGATCCCTACGCCTATACGTCAATTCCCTTTTCTAGCTTGCTTACCGATAATCACACGCTGTATCTTTTGGGCGGCACTTATACAGACTATTTAACTATTTACCATAATTCAGATTATCGACTTACAATAAAACCCTGTTCGGCATCACCTAATCCAACTGGATGCGATACACTAGTTAATATAGTTCTTCCTGCACCTTCCAATTCCGCTAGTCCTGGCACGGGCATCTTTATTAATAATAAAAATGTCACTATTGATGGGAAAAAATCATCATCTTCAAGCGATAGAAATATCAGAATAACTGCCGGGAATAATAACGCAATTGCGGTCAATACAAATCAGACAGGGAATATCATTCAGTATATTGAATTGACTGGAATGGCAGATGAGGCACCTGACTGCGCATCCGGTCCTCCTTACTGTCAGATATATGGAATAGATTTCAGCATGGTTGGTTCAGGCAATGAAATTGCCTATAATTACCTGCATAATAATAAGGGTGTTGCTGAGATGGTAGTCAGCGGGAATGCTGCAACTTATGGCCTTGTCAAAGTTCACCATAATACAACCACATTTGGGACGGTTAACTTTATCAGCGGGAATGGATGGGGCGTTGATATATACAATAACAGTTTCGATGTTACCGGTTCGGAAGTAATTTATGATATTATTCATATCTACTCTGACACAATTAGAAATTTAAGAATATACAATAATGATTTTATTAATAATGACTCTACCCAAGATTGCCAGATGATATTCCTTGAGCAATCAGGGGCATCAGCGACAACCGGACATATCAGAATTTACAATAATACTTTCAGAGGCACTGCATCCACGAATCCAAATATTGGGACTCTTATTTATAATAAATCAGCCAATACCTTGGATGATGTTTATATCTTGAATAATTCTTATATTGGCCCAAAACTGTATCCAATAAGGTTAATCACTAACTCAGCAACTACACCTTATACTAATTTTAAAGTTGAGAATAACATTTTCTATAATACTGCTAAGGCAATATTAATGGATGGCGGCACCGGCCTTCAATGGTCAACAGAAGCTAATGCTACTAATGATTACAATATTTATTATCATCCTACTGCAAATAAGTTTGACTGGAAGGCGGCAAATCTCACAACCGTTAAGGAATACACAACCGTATGCTCTGGATCTTGCACATGGACAACAGACCATCCAGCTTATACTCATAATAAATACGCTGACCCATTATATACATCTGCAACGAATATGGTCCTGCAAGCTGCTTCGCCTGCGATTGCTGTGGGTAAAGATTTATCGTCTTATACGAATATGGATTCATCATGGCCTGCGGATAAAAACGGAACTACCCGTAGCGGCCTGTGGGACATTGGCGCTTATGCATATACGTTAACAGCACAAGCGCCAACAATTACATATGCACTGACTACTTCTAACTCCGGTAATGGCACTATCACCAGCAGTCCGTCAGGCATTTCCTGCGGGGCAACTTGTTCAGCCAGCTATGACGCCGGCACTTCTGTAACGCTCTCGGCTACCGCAAATACCGGCTACACTTTCGC
Source organism: Smithellaceae bacterium (assembly GCA_963682105.1). GTDB lineage: Bacteria > Desulfobacterota > Syntrophia > Syntrophales > Smithellaceae > UBA8904. The sequence goes on along the minus strand of OY821638.1, from coordinate 897,891 downwards.
AGGATGGTCGGGTGCATGCACGGGTACGGGTAGCTGCGTCGTATCTATGACGGCAGCCAAATCAGTTACTGCGACCTTTACGCAAAATGCAACTTACTATACATTAACAACGTCCAAAACAGGCAACGGTACACTCACCAGCACACCTTCCGGCATTTCCTGCGGGTCCACCTGCACATATGATTATGAATCGGGCAACTCAGTGACTATTACCGCCACTGCTGGCAGCGGCTATACTTTCACCGGCTGGTCCGGTGGCTGCACAGGCACCGGGGCTTGCACGTTGTCCATGACGGCAGCCAAATCAGTTGCTGCCACCTTCACAGAAAATACGATATACTATACATTGACCGCAAATAATGCGGGCGGCGGCACGATTACCAGCAGTCCATCCGGAATATCTTGTGGGTCCACCTGTAACGCTAGTTACACGTCCGGCACTTCCATAACGTTAACAGCCACAGCCAGCACCGGCTATACCTTCAGTGGATGGTCCGGCGCTTGCACGGGCACAGGAACATGCACCGTGTCGATGACTGCGGCCAAAACAGTTACTGCAACCTTTACCCAAAATGCAACATACTATACGTTAACCACCAATAATACGGGTGGTGGTGTGATATCAAGTTCACCCAGCGGGATCAGTTGTGGTGCAACCTGTGCATATAACTATACATCGGGTACTTCAGTTACATTAACAACCACTCCCTACACCGGCTATACCTTCAGCGGGTGGTCCGGCGCCTGCACAGGTACGGGTGCCTGTACTGTAACAATGGGTACTGCTAAAACTGTTAATGCAACTTTCACCGTAAACAGCACACCTACTCTTACCGTCATAAAGAAAGGTTATGGAAGGGTTAGAACCAAAACTGCTGCAATCATTGCCTCGGCCATGGCAACCAACACCGGTATTGACTGTGGTGATGCTTGCGTTGAATCTTACTCAACAGCAACACAAGTTACCCTGGAGGCAACTCCTGATTCCGGCAATACTTTTGCCGGCTGGTCCGGCGCCTGCTCAGGTACTGGTTCGTGTACCGTTTCCGTTACCGATGCTACATCAGTTTCGGCAACATTCAGTGAATTAAGCAGCGGCAGTTCCGATGTCGTAATGAGTACAGACGGCGGCGGCGGAGGCGGTTGCTTTATCGCGACGGCAGCTTTTGGATCGTATCTTGATCCGCATGTCATGATGCTGCGTGAATTCCGCGACAAAGTTCTGATGCAGAATGTCTTCGGCCGCATGTTCGTGAAATTCTACTATGCAAATTCACCCGAGATTGCCCACGTGATTGCGCAAAACGAATCATTGAGAACAGCCATGCGCCTTGCCCTGACGCCTTTCATCTACGCAGTCGCCTACCCGCATGCAACGGCCATGTTTCTTTTAACGATGCTTCTGATTGCCATGATCGCAAGAAGGAAGAGAATGACAAAACTGTTTCAGTCCATGGGTAATAACCATTTTGAGACTATGCAAAGCAAGTCGGTATTACGGGTAAAATAGGAGGGACGAAATTAAAATGATTTCGTCCCTTGCATGAGTTAAAAAATCATAACCTGATTAAATGGTCTGTTGCTGATCAAACGATTTGGCAACAGACCATTTCTTTTATAAGCATTCACAAATCATCTGCAATTTTTATCTGAATCCAAGATGATGATCCTGCAAAAAAAGCCGACGAAAAATGTGCAAAGCTCTCTGTCAGCGACAAATGTTTGGGATTGGTGGAATCCTTGGCCGACTATTACCCGCAAACCCAACGGAAACGATGCGTTGTCCATTTTTTACCGGAATGTTTTTTACCGCCGTTCCGAAAGGAAGGGTCAAAGAAGTTGCCGCCATGCTCAAGGCGATTCATGCCCAGGAGGATAAGTCTGCCGCTGAAGAGAAAATAGTGGCTGTCACGAAGAAACTCAAAAGCATGAAACTTTTCAAGCAGCCAGGATCGTAGAAGAAGGAGCGAAAGAGACACTGGCAAAGGCTGATACGGGAGATCAGAAGAAGAACAACGGTTGTCGGAGCTTTCCCGGACGGGCAATCCGCTTTGATGCTGGTTGCCGCCAGACTCCGGCATGTTGCTGCTACAAGATGGGGAACAAGACAATATTTGAATATGGATAGATTAACAGAAAATATCGTGGTACTGGCCTAAACGCCAAACGCTCTGGGAGCTATGGTGGCTCCCCGAGCGTTTGGCTTATCGATCACCGGATTGTTGGGCTGCTAAATTAAAAAGTGCGAAAGATTGTTGACACTACCGCATCTTCCTCACTTATGCACCTGTCCAGTTTTGCCAGACCCGCGCTCGATAGCCTCTTTTTTCTCATCTAATTTTTCTAGTTAAAGCCAAACAAAAGAGCCGCACCCTCCGGGTGCGGATGTTTCGTCTGTTTTTTGACGCTAAAATCAACCGACGGGTGGGGGATTTTGGGTGGCTGCCCGGGAAAGTGTTCTCTTCTTATGTGACTGTACAATTTGAGCTATAGTAAAACTCCATGACATAAAACATAAAACTATACCGGCAATTAATCCGGTTAATGGCTTTAATTTAAAAAAAATATTTAATATTAAACCAGGTAAAATAATAATCATAGAAAGCTTGATACCTTCTAACCAAGAACCAAAATATTCTGTGTTAGTAATACATAATAAACGTCTTAGATAGAAGATTTGTATTACTAACAGAACAAACATTGAAAACAATACGGCAGATGCCGTGCCAAACAATCCCCCAAAATAAGTTGCGGGATAAATTATTATTATAAAAAGAGATGTTCTTATGAATGCTGCTAATCTTTGAATATCAGGTTGCCCGATAGCAATAAAAACATTCATGGTAAATGAAGCACATATTAAAAGTAAATTATATATACTCAGCAGACCGAAAGGAATAGTAACTGCGGAATATTTTAAGCCATAAACAACCGATAGAATAGGACTGGCAAAAATCACAAAAAAAGAAATAAGCGGCAATCCTATAGCCAGAGCCCACTTTGTTAGTAGTAATATGTCCTCTTTAAGTTTATCCTTGTTGTCTTGAATTTGTGCCAATGTGGGTAAAAGAATGGGTATGACTGCTTTAGCTAAAAAAGTATTGGGAATTTCTGCAAGACTTTTCGCAAGGGCATACATTCCCAATTCTACCATGGACAGAACTTTACCAACCACGAACACGTCAGTCTGCACATAGAGCAGCATGAGAATCGGCAAGCCAAACATTTTTTTAGAAAATGTAAGGATATCTTTCAAAAGTAATTTGTCAAAATGCAGACTTAGCTTTATGGGATAAAAAATAAATGATAATGCGCTTTTAAGGAATGCTTCAGCAGCATAGCCAATGACTAGCGCCCATATATTCTGGGAAAAAAAGGCTACTGTCATCGTAATGATAACGCCCATTATGCCGGAGCCCTGCATCAGAAAAACATACCCCTTAAAGCGTAGTTCTTTTACTAAAACACATAATTTAGGGCTGATCAAACCATTAAATAATATTGCAAGAAAGCTAACGCGTAATAGCGGAAGCATTTCGGGCTTCGAATAAAAACTGCATATCAGGGGGGCCACAAGAAATCCGACGATGTAAAGAACGGCACCTCTGAAAAATGACATCCACCAAATAATATTAAGAAAGCGCTCGTTTGCTCCTTTTTTGTGTTGGATAATGGATTGCCCGAGCCCGACATCAGTAAATGCCTCCATAACAGCAACTGACGCCATTACAGTTGCCATTAGGCCGAAAGCCTCTGGAACTAATAATCTCGTAAGAATCATATTTCGGATAAACCTAAACGCATTCTCTGTAAGGCTACCGATAGTAAGGATGCTTCCTGCACGAATGAATTGATTCAATATTTTATAATTTAGTAATCGGTGATATGTTTTATATATAAAATTCATTTTATTACCTGAATCTTGCAGGTATTCATTATTTTCGTAATCCATTGGCAAAATTCACCATGAACGAACCGCCGCCGCTTTTCAGAACCGAGTCCGTACAAGAAATATCTTGCATTGAATTGGCCAAAACATTCATGCCTTACACTCCTGATTTTTTTCAAATCGTAAACGGTCCAGAAATTCATAAAACATGAGCAAGGTGGGCGTTCTTGTATCGTGAGTCGAATATTTCACATGTCACGATTGCCGGATTTGACCACATTCGCTCCAATCATCAGCAGTTTTAAGCGAGCAATTCTAATCTTGTTGTCTGCGATACCTGCAAACGTCTTGACCTTTCCGCTACAGCGATTTGCCAGCAGCTTAAAATACCGCGCAGAGATTATACGCCAGCATGGCAATCTGAAAGAAAGCATAGTTGTTCTTGAACTTACCTGATGGAATCGAATCTAATCCTTCCTGCTTGGCTTCACCGATCAGGTTTTCCGCATCCGCCCGCTTATCGTATTAATCAATAACCTCATGAGCTTTTCCGCTAAGGCTTGTACAAAATATCCGATAGCTGTAATAATTTTCTTCAAACAGTTCCGACTGCGTCTGGCTTTTCGGATCTTCCGGTTGCTTGGGAATCCGCATAGCAACAAATCTACATGTACCAAGACGCCGATTCAAACAGCCTCACGCACTGTTTATTGGAGATGATAAAATCATAGCCTTCATCCAACGCGGCTTCGACACTATCCCAACTCATAAATTCAGCGTCTGCTCTCAAAAAACCTTTTGAACACATGATGGTAAATGATCTTTAAAGGTCCGAATCACTTTAGCCATCTCCTCCCCGCTGACGGTCTCTCCCTTACGCAGTTTTCCATACAGATATTCTCTTGTCTACTTAATAAAGCAAAGGATAGGTCGGTAGCCTTTCTTTCCACGGTGCTTCGGATTATGCCCCACCCGTCCACCTTCCTGGGTGCCGTATATGGTTTCCACGGTCGTATCTATATCGATGGCAATGCGACTGTGTTTGATCCCACATCTTTTCCAAGCCTGTTCTCGCCATGAGACCTTTGCATAACTGAGTCGCTTTTCGGAGCGATTATATATGTGTAATATGTTGATATTATTCATATATATGCTTTGCATTGCCATCGTTTTGTGGTATGTTCCCTCTAAATTCTGACTTCGGAGGACCTATGGGCTGCAAACAGATGGACAACAACTTCTCCTTTACCGATTTATCTTTAGCTGACACCATGGAACATAACCGCTCTATTTCTCGAATGGAAAAAATCAACGCCATTATCAACTGGTCTTCTGTCGAAAAGATGTTGCTTGAACATTACAACGTGGGCAAAAAGATTGAAGGCGCTGATGCCCATCCCCCTTTGCTGCTGCTCAAATGTTTTCTTATTCAGCAATGGTTTCATATTGAATCCGATCCGGAACTGGAACCCCAAATCAATGATCGAATCTCTTTTAAGAAGTTTCTCGGCCTTTCCTTCGATCAGGCTTCGCCGGATCATTCCACCTTCAGCCGGTTTCGAAGTCGTCTGTCGAAGGAGGCCATGGCGAAAATCAATTCCGAAGTGCTTCTGCAATTTACCGCCAAAGGATTGACCATCAATGAAGGCATTGCCATTGATGCTCGCCTGGTTCAGCCTGCATCTCATCCTCTCAGCAACGAAAGGCTGAAGGAAGAGAAAACCAAGCGCGAATCGCCTGAAGGCAAGATCGATAAAAACGGCAAGCCGCTGAAATATTCCTGTGACCTGGAATCGGATTGGACGATCAAGAATGGTGTCGCCCACTTTGGACTCAAGGAACATGCCTCTGTTGATGTTAAACAGGGGTTTGTTCTCGCCACGGAAATGACACCGGCTTCCCATCATGACAGCCCTTATCTTCCTTTGTGTGTCGCGGAGAGTTGTCATACGAAAGAATCCATCAAGAAGGTATTTGCAGACAAAGGATATTTTGGAAAGCCAAACAGAGAGTTTCTCGCCTTGAACAAGATCGAAGATGGCATTATGCGCAAGGCTACAGCAGGCACGGAACTTACGGAGTATGAGAAAGATCGTAATAAGGCGATTTCCAAATTTAGATATATTGTGGAACAGTATTTCGGGTTAAGCCATTTGTACAACAGAGCCCATCGGGCGAGGTTTCCAAAAATGATCAAGAATGCGGTGGATGGTCCACTCTTCCGGCAGATGGCGTTCAACCTCTTTAGGGTTTCAAAGATACTGAAAACGGCATAACCAAGGGCGGCGTGCGTCCAGCGTACGGAAAACCGGGGATTCCGGGAGAATTGTGTTCTGATATGGAGGTAAAATGGACTCGTCATAGCTTAAAATAGCCGCTTGTAGCGTAATTTCTGGTTTTCACGAACGGTATTTTTCCGAAAATTTATCCAAATTTGATTCACAATAGAATTTTTGAATTTTTCAAAGGTCTCGTGTTTTTAAATAACTGAAATCAATAAATCTTTAAAATCCTTGAAACGATTGTCAGATAAGGATTATGACGATATTAGTATTAGCCGTATAACGTTGGGACACTAATGTAACTCAATAGTAGTTTTAATATTTTTAAAGCAGTATGTCTGTTTAAAATAATTTATCAGATATGATTGAGTTGGTCGTAAAAGCTATACTGTTTGTGGAACCACCCCAGTCTTGATCGGTTTATTAATAATACTGCTGAAAAAAGATATCATCGCTAAGAGTAAATACCAGAATACGATTATCTGATCAAAATAAGATACGGACAGAAAAGACATAATATGAGCAAATAGCGAAGCGCCTAATGACCAACTGAATATTCTCAAATGCATTGGTTGGTCTTTCAATATTAAATTTGATTTTCCAAGTCCACTATAACATAGAACAAGTATGATAATAAATGCAGCCATCCTCCAAATACCGCCATTAACACCTTCAAGAATAAATTGATTTGTTATATCAGCCATATTGGGATCGAAAGAAGCATAAGACATCCAGTGGGCAGTGTACGTTGTGCCAATAAGCCACCATTCGTTAAAATGTTTGATGGCGGTATCTATTAATTCTGATCTATGCCAACCAGTGCCACCAGTAATTTCGGCCAATCTTCCAATTAAAAACCAAACAGGCGCTTTCATTACCATATGTAAAGTTATTAATCCTACTAATAAAATCCAACGTACAACTCTCATGTTATTTCTCAGTGGCCACATAAATAATGCTATTAACGCAAATAAATATGCCATTAGAGGTCCACTTGATGATGAGGTGTATGTTATTATTGTGGCGCAGACAATCCCAATGATTGAAAATAACTTACCCCCTTTGTCTTTGAACCAAAGACTAACAAATAGTGGGATTAATGTGGCCGCAAATGTACCCGTAATAATCGGATGGCGAAACGGTCCCTGGCAGCGTAACTTACCATCGCGAATTACCGTTATTTCCGGCACACCTCCGAATATTGAAAACATATTCCTTCCCGTCGTTTTTTCAATCACCATGAAAATTGTCAATGGTACGATAATGATTACAATCATCTTAAGCAAGGTTAATAGATCATCACGATCCCGGATCAGAAATCTGAATAAATAGTAACATCCTAGTGCTGAGTAAGCTAAGCCTAAACGGTTAATGAAACCGTCCCACTTTTCAAGTAGCGTGCCTGTGACAATACTGATTATAATCCACCATATCATTGCTTTATCAATATGATTCAATTCTATTGCGTGTATCTCTCTCTTAATAAATAATCGTATAAAGCCACAAAGAATGAGAATGCGGTAAATAGGGAAATTTAACCCTAAAATATAAAGTCCCTGCCCTAGGGTCATATAACAAACAGCCATCAACATTGGAAAAATGGCAAACCGCCGTGGTAAGCATATCATTAATAATGATGATAAGATTGCAAAACAAACGGCTAAGGCATTAACTGCTAATGTTGCTTCCACGAAATATTATATCTTTCAAAGTTTGAGTAATTTCGAAGACTCACGATGTTCATCTTGAAACCTATGAGACCTTTGCATAACTGAGTCGCTTTTCGGAGCGATTATATATGTGTAATATGTTGATATTATTCATATATATGCTTTGCATTGCCATCGTTTTGTGGTATGTTCCCTCTAAATTCTGACTTCGGAGGACCTATGGGCTGCAAACAGATGGACAACAACTTCTCCTTTACCGATTTATCTTTAGCTGACACCATGGAACATAACCGCTCTATTTCTCGAATGGAAAAAATCAACGCCATTATCAACTGGTCTTCTGTCGAAAAGATGTTGCTTGAACATTACAACGTGGGCAAAAAGATTGAAGGCGCTGATGCCCATCCCCCTTTGCTGCTGCTCAAATGTTTTCTTATTCAGCAATGGTTTCATATTGAATCCGATCCGGAACCAGTTCCGCGAACTGCTGCCCGATCAGTGGAAGCTGCTTTATCGTTAGACTGCGCGACGATCTCGATTGACAACCCAAACGCACCGTTATCTCCATTTTAAATTTTCAAAGAACCCTGCCAGCACTTTCCGCCGACTGTTTGACCTCACTCCAGCAAGCATTCACTGACAATATGGGTGGGAAAGACGGTTTCTTTACTGAGTTATTCTAAGTGTCTTCTTTCTATGTACGAGAAGAATAAAACTGATGGGCAATATTAAAAGTATTATAGATACATATGGATACTCAATAAGAAAAACAATTGGTGATAAAAAAAACCGAATAGTCCATTTTATTGGTTCGTGGTTCGTTATATAGGTTGCGAAATGCGGTGAATATTTATAGTAGAATTCGACGAATATTCTACCAGCACTATTGGATAATAAGTAAGTATCTCTAAAGTTTCTCAACGACTTAACATGTGGATCAAGATAAGAGTCATAAGCAGCTGTAGCGATAAAGCATTTGACGCCACCACTCCCGCCATCGCCACTATTATCAGTCACTTCAGGAATCACGGTTGAGGTTGATGTTGTCTGATTTGAAGGTTCATATTCATAAGCACCTATGTCCCAAGCAGCGCCAACGGAACGAGAATTGTTAAGAACATCAGTTGTAAATATGCTGGACGGAGCTGCTGATAAAAGGAAAGCATCGATTGCTGGTGATGATGACTGAATATTAATATTGAACGGTGAAGCTAATGCATTTATAAACACAGGATTAGAATTTAAACCGTGTTTATCGTTACCATCAGACTGCCATAACGACCAACTTGATCGTTTTGTTCCAGATATGTTTTCACCATAATACCCGCCAGACCTTGGATAAATTAGATTATAATCGACGGTGCAATATTTGGCTCCTGAACAACTAATTCCAGTCAAAAGATTATAAAATATATTTCCCTTGATTGTAATATTTGCGGGAGCCGTTACATTAACGTATCCCCAAGAAATGCCAGTGTAGCCACCTGCGTTAGTTCCTATGGATGATATCGTGTTATTATATACCTTAACATTGTCACCACTCCAAAATTCAATACCATTGCAGATGTTTGAGTTTCCGCATGTTTCATTTGTCGTATTATCGAAATTCAGGACGTTGTTATATATATCGACACCATCCGCTGCCCTTTCGATATAGATGAATGCCGTAAATCCATAAGGATAATAACCATCAATGATATTATTATTAATTTTTAAATCAGTGAATGGGAATGGCGATGTCGTAACACCGCCGAAAATGTGAATGACATTAGCGTGTGATTCATTACCCGCAAGAACATTATTCCCTGCAAAATGATTATTATATATTTGCAGGTTCTCTATTGTTCCTGTGCGTCCAGAACCATCAAAAAATAATTGTTTAAAACAGTTTGCGATATAATTATCATGAATGAGTATAGTACTCTTATTATCATTTGCAGCGTCGGCAAGTTGAATACCGATTTTACTTCCTGAATCAATATACATGTTTTTAATTTCAGCATAATGCGGCTCCACAAGCACTATAGCTGCCACGCTATTGCATTTCGTCGTATTGCATGCTTCAAGATTAACTATCTTAATGTTATCTATTATAATATATTGCGCTTTGCCAATTCCCGCATAAATACCTGAAGCAGTATGACCACCGTCGAAAGTTGGTCTGGTCCACGATGAACCAGAATACCATGTCTTATCAATTGTATATTTATCGCAGGTAGATGTATCACTTGAAAGGTTGCAGGCAGAGCAAGAACCAGAGTTAGCAATTGTCAAAGGCAATGAAGAAGAAGGCCAGGTAACACCACCCTTAAAAACGAAAACATCCCCCGCCGAATGTGAATAAGTCCCTGCAAAGCCATTCATGCCCGGGCATTGTTTCCATGGTGTTGATGACGATGTTCCATTGTTGGAATCTTTCCCACTGAGATAATCTATATAGTAGGTAGCTGCATTTGCAGTAGCGGAAAAAGCAAAAGCGAAAAAATAAAAGAAAAGTATTAGCAGTGATTTATCGAATAATTTAATTTGCACAGAATGTTCACGTAGTTCCTTTTTTCTGTAAAAAACTTCATTTCTTAACCATATAATTAGTGCGGGAAACAGGATATTTTCAAAAATATTTTATATTTATCATTTAATATAACACATATGATTAATTTGCAACATAAAATATTTCTTGTGATTGCAAGGGGTTTAAGTTTATCTTTGATAAGCACCAATATCCCACGCAGACCTCCCAGCGAGCGTTTTGCCTGAAAAGTCGAGACCTTTGCATAACTGAGTCGCTTTTCGGAGCGATTATATATGTGTAATATGTTGATATTATTCATATATATGCTTTGCATTGCCATCGTTTTGTGGTATGTTCCCTCTAAATTCTGACTTCGGAGGACCTATGGGCTGCAAACAGATGGACAACAACTTCTCCTTTACCGATTTATCTTTAGCTGACACCATGGAACATAACCGCTCTATTTCTCGAATGGAAAAAATCAACGCCATTATCAACTGGTCTTCTGTCGAAAAGATGTTGCTTGAACATTACAACGTGGGCAAAAAGATTGAAGGCGCTGATGCCCATCCCCCTTTGCTGCTGCTCAAATGTTTTCTTATTCAGCAATGGTTTCATATTGAATCCGATCCGGAACTGGAACCCCAAATCAATGATCGAATCTCTTTTAAGAAGTTTCTCGGCCTTTCCTTCGATCAGGCTTCGCCGGATCATTCCACCTTCAGCCGGTTTCGAAGTCGTCTGTCGAAGGAGGCCATGGCGAAAATCAATTCCGAAGTGCTTCTGCAATTTACCGCCAAAGGATTGACCATCAATGAAGGCATTGCCATTGATGCTCGCCTGGTTCAGCCTGCATCTCATCCTCTCAGCAACGAAAGGCTGAAGGAAGAGAAAACCAAGCGCGAATCGCCTGAAGGCAAGATCGATAAAAACGGCAAGCCGCTGAAATATTCCTGTGACCTGGAATCGGATTGGACGATCAAGAATGGTGTCGCCCACTTTGGACTCAAGGAACATGCCTCTGTTGATGTTAAACAGGGGTTTGTTCTCGCCACGGAAATGACACCGGCTTCCCATCATGACAGCCCTTATCTTCCTTTGTGTGTCGCGGAGAGTTGTCATACGAAAGAATCCATCAAGAAGGTATTTGCAGACAAAGGATATTTTGGAAAGCCAAACAGAGAGTTTCTCGCCTTGAACAAGATCGAAGATGGCATTATGCGCAAGGCTACAGCAGGCACGGAACTTACGGAGTATGAGAAAGATCGTAATAAGGCGATTTCCAAATTTAGATATATTGTGGAACAGTATTTCGGGTTAAGCCATTTGTACAACAGAGCCCATCGGGCGAGGTTTCCAAAAATGATCAAGAATGCGGTGGATGGTCCACTCTTCCGGCAGATGGCGTTCAACCTCTTTAGGGTTTCAAAGATACTGAAAACGGCATAACCAAGGGCGGCGTGCGTCCAGCGTACGGAAAACCGGGGATTCCGGGAGAATTGTGTTCTGATATGGAGGTAAAATGGACTCGTCATAGCTTAAAATAGCCGCTTGTAGCGTAACCGTCTTGCCAACCCATATAGCCGATAATTGTTAAAAGCGGTAGCATCAAGCAGCCGGTGTAAAATGCCGTCACTGCTCTTTGAAAATATAAAATGAAGATGCGTTTAGATTTGCAAGACAAGATCGCTACGCCGACTATCGCGTCAGCGGCTTCCATTGATCGGGGAGCAGTTCCCGGAGTTTGCTTACCGGGTGGCTCATAATCCGCCGGAGCATGTCGTTTAGGTATTCCCAGGGATTCACGTTACAGTTTTTGCAGGATTGGATAAGACTCATGTATAGCGCCGCCGCGTGCCCGCCGCGTTCACTGCCGACAAAAAGCCAGTTCTTCCGTCCCAGGGCCACCGGCCGCATGGTGTTTTCCGCCGTATTGTTGTCGGGTTTCAGATGGCCACTTTCCAGATATCGGTAAAGCGCCACTTTCTGATTCAGGCTGTAGTCGATGGCTTTTCTGAATGGCTCGGATGGAATCGTCTTACTTTTGAAGTCTTCCAGAACTTCAAAAATATTATCCAAGATGGGCTTGGCCTTCTCCTGCCGTAACTGATAAAGCTCGTCCGGTTTCATGTCTTGCCCCGGTGTCTCCACCTCATGATAGAGACGTGCAATCCTGGCTAGAATGTCCGTCGCTTCTTTCGGACGGGACGATGCCGCTTCATCGAACTTTCTTCGGGCATGCGCCCAGCAGGCAACTTCGATGATTTCGTCTTTTTTGAAGAGCTCATCATATCCGCCATAGGCGTCGGCATGCACATATCCCTTGTAGTTATCCAGAAAATCCAGAGGCCGTTTCTTGCCGCGATCCATGGAAAAATCATACATCGTTAGCGGTGGTCCGGTTCCACCCCGGACATATACCCATAACCGGGCTTTCTTAAACTTACCGGGATTGTTTTGATGATCCTGAAGCCCCACCGGAGTGTCATCGGTAAACACAATGCCGGAATCCAGAACCGCCTGCCTCAAAACCGGTTTGAGAATCTTGATGCTTTCATATATCTGCATCAGCCATCCCGATTGCGTCGATCTGGGAATCTCAACCTTCTCTCTTTGAAAGATGGCATCCTGGCGATACAGTGGCAGATGATCGGCAAACTTGCTGACAATGACATGGGACAAAAGCCCCACATCCGCCTTGCATTTGGCAATGGGAGAATCCGGCATGGCGGCGCAGACGACGCCTTCATTGCCGGGTAACGCATATTGAGGTCTCTTGTAGACTTTGACGAACAGTTTACCGGGACGATATTCCAGTTTTTCCGAGGCTTCCACGGCAATCACTTTCAGCGGTTCGCCCGTCAGGGGTGATACCTTCTTATCTTCCGGAATGTCGATGATAATTTCCACCCGTTCCAGGTGCTCGGGAATGGGCAGGCGGCCATGCTCAGTCCGTTCTTTTCTTTCTTTGCCCGATTGGGATGAGGCAGCCATTTTATCTTCAACCACGTCGGACGGAAGCACGGCGCTTTGTGCGATGGATTCCTGAATAATGGAATCGAACATCAACTGATTCGGATCGATCTTTTCGGACTTTCGCCCATAGATGCGCCGGATCAGTTGTTCGATCTGGTGCTGGAGGGTGGCCAGTTGCCTTTGCGTGGCTTCGCATTTGAGCGTCAGTTGCTCAATGTGAGCTTGCTGCTGAGCGATGATTTTGTCTTTTGGATCGGAATATGGAGCCTGTGCTTCTGTGGTGATCATGGAAAAAGAATATAGCATATAATATTAATAATGTCAATTACTTATATTATATTTTTGCACTTTTCCCTTCCTTTTTTTACGTTTTTTCAAGGGAAGAATCGCAAGACGGATTGATTCCCGCATATCGCTTTTCGATCCGCTTGGGCACAATGCCTTCCAGAAGCAAGGTCAGGTCACGCCGGTCGATACAGCCGCTTCGGTCGGGCACAAGAAACTTGCCTTCTTCGAGGCGTTTATACCACAGCGCCAGGCCGTCTTGATCCCAATACAAAAGTTTGACCATTTTACGGTTGCCGTTGACGAAAACGAACAGGGAACCGGATAAAGGGTGCGTATTCCGACGCAAGCCGCCACTCGATTCCGATTCATTCCGCCACCTGATTCCGATTTAAGTCGCCACCCCATTCCGGGGGAAGTCGCCACCTGATTCCGCACCATTGCGCCACCCCCTGGAAGGTGAAGAAAGGACGCTGGATAAACTTCATGAAAGCCGCTAAAGCCCCGAATCAAAAACGGAGGATATATGGCGGCGGAAAGGTTATCCATGCGAACAATACGAGAGATTCTACGATTAAAATGGGAGAAGCATCTTCCCAATAAAAGGATTGCCGAAAGCTGCAACATTGCCCGCAGTACGGTCAGAGATTATTTGTCCCGCGCATCTACGGCCGGTTTATCCTGGCCATTGCCGCCTGAACTCGACGACAGCCTTTTGGAAGATATGCTTTTTGCAGTCCAATCAACGCCAGTCACTGGCAGGCGGGACATGCCGTCACCGGAATATATCCGCAAAGAACTGGCCCGGAAAGGCGTTACCTTAAGGCTTCTGTGGCTGGAGTATAAACAGGCCAACCCCGACGGATATCAATACAGCCAGTTTTGCCTTCTTTACCACCAATGGCTGGACAAGACGGATGTTTCCCTTCGCCAAACCCACCGGGCCGGAGAGAAACTCTTCATTGACTATGCAGGCCAGACGATTCCGGTAACGGACCAGGCGACAGGGAAAACCCGCGAGGCCTGGCTGTTTGTGGCCGTTTTTGGCGCCAGTTGCTACACCTTTGCCTGGGCGTCTTTTTCTCAGGATATTCCCTCTTGGATTGAGGCTCATGTCCGGGCGTTTAGATTCTATGGGGGCGTGGCGGAGATTTTGGTGCCGGACAATCTCAAATCCGGTATTACCAAACCCAACTACTACGAGCCGGACATCAATCCCACCTATCAGGAAATGGCCGGTCATTACGGCGCCGTCGTTATCCCGGCGCGCGTACGGAAACCAAAAGACAAAGCCAAGGTGGAATCCGCCGTGCAGATTGCAGAGTGGTCGATTCTGGCGGCGCTGCGCAATCATACCTTTTTCAGCATAACAGAACTGAACACTGCCATTACCGAAAAGCTTGACGAACTGAACAATCGCAAGTTTCAAAAGATGGACGCCACAAGAAAAACCCTGTTTGAGACCATCGATAAACCGGCCTTGAAACCGCTGCCCGCCACCCCCTACGAGTACGCCCGATGGAAGAAAGCGCGGGTCAACATCGATTATCACATCGATGTGGACGGCCATTACTACAGCGTTCCGTATCAACTGGCAAAACAGCAGGTGGATGTCCGGATCACCCGAAGCATGGTCGAAATCCTGTTCAAAAACAAACGGATTGCCGTTCATGTCTATGATTCCCGCCAGGGAAAACACACAACCATCACGGAGCACATGCCCAAATCCCATCAGAAATACCTGGAATGGACACCGTCGCGGCTTGTTTCCTGGGCCGGTCAAAACGGACCGCAAACCAAAGCGCTGGTGGCCTGCATCATGGAGAACCGGACTCATCCCGAACAGGGCTTTCGCTCCTGCCTGGGAATCATGAGGCTGGCCAAGAAGTATTCACCCGAACGGCTGGAAGCTGCCTGCGCCCGTGCGCTGATTATCAAGGCTTACAGTTACAAAAGCGTCGAATCGATCCTCAAAAGCAAGTTGGACACTCAGGATTTATCCGTGCCTTCCCTCCCGGATAAACCGATCCTCCATGAGAATCTCCGGGGCAAAGAGTATTATCTGACGCGGGAGGTGTTCCATGCTTAACCAGCAAACGATTGAAAAATTACATACGCTGAAGCTCATTGGCATGGCGCAGGCCTTTACCGATCAACTCAATCAGCCGGATATGGATCGGCTCTCTTTTGCCGAACGTTTCGGTCTCATTGTCGAGAGTCAATGGACATGGAAAGAAGATAACCGCATGTCCCGTTATCTAAAAAACGCCAAGCTGAAGATCAACGCCTGTGTCGAAGATATTGACTTTAAAACCTATCGGGGACTGGATCAATCCGTCATCATGAAGCTTGTCTCCTGCGATTGGATCAAGCGGCATCAGAATGTGATTATCAGCGGCCCCACCGGCGTCGGGAAAACCTATCTGGCTTGTGCCTTAACGAACAAAGCCTGCCGGGAAGGGTATCGCGCTCTTTACATTCGCGCTCCGAAGTTTGCCTACCAGATGGCCCTGGCCCGAGGAGACGGCAGCTATGGAAAAACAATCTCTCAATTATCCAAAGCACAGATCCTGGTGATTGACGATCTGGGGCTTGCCCCCATGACTGATCCGGAGCGCAGAGATCTGCTGGAGGTCATTGAAGAGCGGCACGGCCACGCGTCCACCATCGTCACCAGTCAGTTGCCGGTGGAAAACTGGCATGAACAGATCGGCGATCCGACGGTGGCCGACGCCATTTTGGATCGTCTGGTGCACAATGCTCACAAAATAAATCTGAAAGGAGGATCGCTTCGAAAAAAATATGCCGACTTGACACCGAAGAGCAAGTTATGACAAACAACCAAAAACCAGCGTCGCTTCGCTCCGACTAAAGGGGTGGCGACATGATGCGGACCAGGCTGGCGACATCCTTCGGAATCGCATGGCGGATTCCTTCGGAATCAGGTGGCGAAATCAGCGGAATAGGCATAAAGGGTCCATCGCCAGTTCGGAACGGATGATGCCGCAAAGACCGTCGAAGGATTTGCGCATGTCGCAGGCACCCCGGTAAAGATAGATGCGTGTGGCGGCGGTGAAAGAAATCATCGGGATGTCAAACAGGCCAGAACGGTGCGCAAGACAGAGGGATCGAAACCCTGATTCACTTCGATGTAAAACCCCGTCGCGGTGACTATGCGGATGCCGGTGTCCGTGCCCGAAATTGAGGAACGAAGTTCGATAAATCCCTGCTTCTCCATATGACGTTTTTGAATCCGGCGCCGCCAGGAATAGAAATACGATGATCGGATGTTCTGGCTCCGGCAATACTCGGCAATGCTCAGTCCGCTTGTTTTTTGTGAATCGATGATGTCATTCCAGTGTGCATAGCGTTCTTCGATGGTCATCCATAAGCCTCCCAATATTAATATTGGAAAACTGTATAGACGGCTTTGCTATCGCTGTATAGATGGGTGGGCAAGACGGTTACCTTGTAGCGGAATTTCTGGTTTTCACGAACGGTATTTTTCCGAAAATTTATCCAAATTTGATTCACAATAGAATTTTTGAATTTTTCAAAGGTCTCGACATAATCCTTAATCTGACAAGCGCTTTAATGATTTTAAAGATTTATCGATTTCAGTTATTAAAAAAAACATCGCTATGCAAATTCAAATACTTAGAATGATAATTAGCCATTCTTCATAAACGTTGGGACAGTAGTGAGTCCAAATATATTTTGATGTTCTTATTCACAATAATAATTTTTTAAATAAAGTCAATTTTAATGTAGAAAGCTGCTCTTTTCTAAGAAATTGCATGAACTCTATTGAAACAGATCTTCTTTGTCGTGTTAAAAAAGGTAATAAGTATCCATACATTCTTATAGCAGCGAATAATACATAGGGTTTTGTAGTGCTGCTTTTAATGCATTTTAGGATTTCGAATAACGGATGACTACCGATAGCATAGAACATCCGGCCTACTCTTAAGGCTTCTTTCAACCTGCCTTGCACGGTGTTGTTGTGTTTGTGATGAAAAACTTTTATTTCTTCAAATGCTTCGACCTCCCATCCTTTCATTAGAGCTTTAAATACGGCAATTGTATCTTCGCCTCCTAATTTGATGGGGAAAAGGCCACCTATATCTTCATAACACTTGCGACGAAAGAGTTGAACACAACCGGATACATAACTAGAACGATGTGGCGATCTTCTTATGTAATGATCAGGGTATTGATCAAAAATAATTCCCCCGGCAATGCCCAACTTGGGATTATTAGAAAATTTATTTAACATATTTTCATAGTAGTGAGAATCGAAAGTGACGTCGCCATCGAGTATTCCATTAAAATCATACTCAAATCCTGCAAGTGTTTCATGTCCCATTTTAATTGCATGAACCTTGGATGAAAAATCTATTTCTCCGCTCATATTTGCTGTTTTTCGCACGAGACTTATAAAACTGTGGTCTGCCGAATATTGCAGCACTATGTCATCAGTTCTGTCAGTCGATCCATCGCTTACAATAATCCACTTAACCGGCAAAATTGTTTGTGAAATGATTGACTTTATCGTATCTTCAATATACCTTTCTTCATTACGAACTGCTGTTGTGAGAACGTAATTTTTATTGTTCAGCATGCTATTTCCGGCTATCATAGTTTCCTGTAATAATGTATTTAATAGTGAAGTAATTTTTAAATAGTCTTTGGCTTATTTGAACCCTCATCATGGGTTTAGTAATATATTGAATACTGTCTGCTGCCAGTCTGAGGGTGTAATACACTACATAAATGAATAAAATGATGGTTACAGTTAACCTACCATGATGTTTATTCCAGTATTGAATTTTGGACTTTAGTTGTTCAAATGAAAATCGTAAAGTATCTCTTGATGAACTTATTCTTCCATAATGTATCGCCCGCGCATCGGGGAAGAATATAATCTTCCAGCTTTTCTCAAAAAAACGTTTACATAAATCTGTTTCTTCTGAATATATAAAAAATTGCTCATCGAAAAGTCCTATTATTTCTAAGGCATTTCTTCTAATCATTAAGAAACACCCTACCAAGCCTTCGACGTTTCGAATACTCATATGATCGAAAAACATCATATGTTCACCTGAAAAAAAATCAGACTTTGGGAATAGTCTGTTAAAATGGAGAAATTCGCAAACGTTATTCCAAAGACTTGGAAACTTTCTGCAGGAATCTTGCAATGACATATCAGGCCATAGTATTTTTGGACCAATAATTCCAATTGATGTGTCCTGATCCATATGATGCATTAATCGGCAAAGGCAGCCATCTAAAACCTTAACATCTGAGTTGACAAGGCAGAGATATCTGCCCGTGCTGGCTTTCATCCCTATATTGTTAGCTTTTGCAAAGCCAAGGTTTGCATTATTTTCAATAATCTTTACCTCAGGAAATGTCTTTCGTACAGCCCTCTGTGAACCATCAATCGAACCATTATCGACTACGATTACTTCCTTTTGAAAGTTTCCTTTTTGTTCGTTAAGAGAACGAAGGCAGTCAATCAGCAAATCCTTCGTATTCCAATTCACGATTACGATAGATATGTCCATGTAGCTATCCTCAGGTAATATTTTTAATCAAACGATCAATGATAAATAAAATATCTTCCTTATTCAATTGCTGATGAACAGGTAATGCCAGTACATTGTCTTTGAGAAAACATGCATCAGGGTATTTGTCCCAGGGTAAATCCGGATGATATCCTGCCCACCAAGGGGCGACTGCGATCAACTCCGCCGTTAGCTTGGTGTAAGTGCTGTTTCGTTCAGGTACAATTACCGGAAACAGAAGCGGACAAACACCTGGTGGTAATTTTCGATATAGTGGTTCTATTCTATCTATATGTTTAAAAGCATCCAGGTAAGCAAGATAATTATCTCTCCTTAAACGGATAATATCCGATGGTGAAAAATTACTGAGCATATGGCGTGTAAGATTGGAAATGGCTGTATTGCTGATGGTTTCATCATAAAAATATGCACTCGGCATTTTTTGCATAGTATAATCATCTATTTCTGCCAGCTTTGCAGCACTCTTGCTAGCAAATATTTTTATATTGGTAGACTTATAAGTACGACGGGAGAGTGCTCGCAGGACTGATGCTTTACTGAGAGATATTAAGTTTCTTAGTACAGGCGTTAAGCGTGGTTTTTGCATTTTCCACTTAGATGGTTCTAGCTCCGATTTATTGATTACCAGTGCCCCACCATCGGGTACTGGTAATGTTTTGGGAAAACTAAAAATAGCTAAGTCACCAAAGGTGCCTAGCTTTTTAGTGACATGTGAGCTAAAAAGGGAAAGGGCACAGTCTTCAATGAGAATTAGTTTCTTTAAATCACATAATTTGCGAAGGTCTTCAATATCAGGTGAAAAGCCGAAAAAGTTAGTTACATATACTGCTTTTGTTCTACTTGATATTTTTTCCTCAATATCCTGCATATCTACTAAAGCCTTTTTATCAATGCGGTAGACTATAGTCTTACAGCCACTTTTAAGAATGGGGTCAATTTCTGAGCCACAATTGTATGATGGGATGAGAATTTCATTACTGTTGGATGCACAGATCAGATCAGCTGCATGACGGATGGCTACTCTGCCTTTATGGACAAATGCAACATTGTGGTTCGCGAACCAAGATTGTACATTTTCTTTTTGATTTGCGCACATAAAATAGTGCCCCAAAATTCCCAGAGGCCCGCAGTAACGATTAACAATATTTAATTTATCTTTTGGCATCAAAAGTATCATTTCGCGGCGAACATATGCGTCCTTATCCAAAGCGACCATAACGGTCTAGGGCTTATTTTCAATCTTGGAGACAGGCGTCGCCTCCAAATTTTCATATAAATAATATTCAGTAACAAAGCTATTTTTTTAAAAACCTGATATCTAAAATTAGATGCGCCCTTTTGGGGATGGACAATAAAGGAATGGACTGGCTTAAGTTGGCCACCCATTACTAATTTATATTCATAGTAACCGCTCATTGCATCCATCCATTTGACATTGTCACTAACTGCGTGATTTATCTTCTCGCCGAAGGCAATTCTGTGAAAATCAATGCGCGGGAAATCACTAAGGTCAGTGCGGGCACTTAGAAACCAACAATACGTATTGCCGAACTTATATATATATTCATAGCCGATACATTGATCGTTCAGCAGTATTTTAAGAAGCCGTAATCTATCATGCTTGATTTGGATTGATGCTACTTCTTTATGCAGTTCAAGTGCGTGTGGCCAATCAACGAAATGTCCGGCTAGGCCAAGACCTTGCCAGTGGGCCTGATGCATAGCGATAAAAGCGTCTAAAAAAGACGCATAGTTTTGCTCGTTGGCAGCAATGGATGTTAAAGATATCCCATTATTGTTTAGTTCTTTATAAACCCTCTTTGTTTTTGTTCTTTGACGGGCACTTAATGTTTTGAGTTGACCTTCAAAAGAGTTGGCGATTTCAAAATAGGTCTGTACATTGGTTTTTTTTAAGTCGACAACGAATGAGTTATTTAGTGTGTTACTAAGCGTTTCAGATAATTTGTCTATTTGATTATAGGCGCCGGACAGGTTACCTATATTCAACACATCCCAAGACCAAAGAGCACTTATTCTATTAAGGAAAGCGGGAATTACCAGACTTAAATAATCATTACTGACAGGCAGAATAATTGTTATCGGTATAAAATCTGTGCCAACTATTTTAACAACCTGAAGACTTATCGGGCCAAGCCAGATATTCTCCATGAATACGGGTAGTATTCCTACAATTTTGCCATTCAAACGGTATATAAATATCTTTAAAAGACGGTCTTTGCCATAGTATTTCCACCATAACCTACACCAATCGTAGGTTAGAAATATTTCTCCACCGATCGTTTCGATAAATTTATCCCACTCGTTTCGAATAGATTCAATATTTTCAAATCCATCAAATAAAAGCTGTTCTATAGGATATGCCAATGATGGTATGTTTGAATCAACTAATTTGTTTTTTTGCATAATTTATATCTTACCTCTTCAAAATTATGTATCGTTGGTTTCATGTGTATCCACTTCTGGTGAATTTTCCATTCTTCTTCGTAGCTTCATTTTGAATTTTTGTATACTTAATCTGATTTGATTGCCGAAACTTACTATTACGGAACTTATGATGTTGTTGCAGGCTTCGTAAGGATCTAGGAAACAAACGTCTCTTCCATTGTTTCCAATTAAACCAGACTTAAATTTATAACCACCGGGATTTAATACAGGGTCTATTCCTCCAACATCGCAATATTTGCATCCGTGAGCTTTCATATCTTCAATCATTTTCCACCATAGTAAATTACTGGCATTTGTCGATAAGGCAACAGACTTATTGCTGGTGGCTGCGATAAGAGGAAGTCCGGTGTTGCCGATTGTTGACCAACCAAGAGCGGCAACCGGTTCATCATTTAGCCAGCATATCATGATTTTCATTTTAAGAAAATCAGGTAAATCTCGTTGGACCAATCCATGTCTCTCCATGTCAACATATTCGTTAAATTGTTTTCTTCCGTGCATTTCTCTATAAATATTGAATGCAATTTTATATTGTTCTTCACTGGTTCCACAGTCTAAGTTGAGTGTCGACAACCGCTCTGCTCTAGCTAAAGCCTGTCGCCATTTTCGCGCAAGACTCTGTCGTATTTCTTCTCGCGTAGGTGTCAAATCAATTATTAATGTTCTATCCGGGGGAAATGTTTTTCTGACAAATCCCACTTCACGCAATATATCTTGGATCGCATTGTCCCCATCCATGGTTTCATTTGGACGAATTCTTAACAAAAGTCCTTTTTCGACAGCGTATGCCGTATGTAATGATTTAATAACATTTCGGAAAATATCAAAATCGGGATCTGTATTTTTACGTTTCCAAATGGGACCGCGCGCCAAATAGGCGATACCCTTTTCTATAATTGGGAGAGTTACAATTCTTAGTTGTGCCAAAGCAACAATTTCTCCGTTCTTTTTTAAGACAAAATGACTCAAATGACCCATCTTCCAATTGAGTTCTCCGTAAGACCATGTTTGGTAGAAATTTGCATCTTCAAAATCATTTAGAGCAACAGACCAGTTACTTTTTGATATCTGATCAATGCTGAAATTGTATTCGGATTGTAAATGTTCAATTATCATAAGTAGGCATCCTTTAAGATAAAGACTGCAGATTGATTTTTACTGATCATGACTAATTATTATGGTGTCTCTTCACCCCAGTATTTTATTACTCTGATATATCTGCTTTCATATCGCGTTTCTGCTTTAGGATATAGGATGAGAGCTTTTTTTTGTTGATGATATATGGTAGTGCCTCTATCCGTTGTTTTAAATGTATTATTTTAGTAAATCCTTTGAATATGGATTGTATTGAATGATTGCATATTAATATATGCTCGTTGATTCTGTCAACGGCAACAGGCGCAAATCTTTTTTTAAATTTTTGTACTTCATAGGTTATGCTGCTTGTATTTGTGGCGTCTACACTACCTTCCATATCAAAGAATTTACATCCTTTAGTCTTAGCCCAGATCATACCATGGAACCATAAAATAGGGCCTATGGAAAGATTTGAAATACTTTTTAAAGCTTCATTTACAACAACATATCTAGACGCGTGCGTAACTAAAGGATTTCTTATTATCCAAAGTCCACCAAGAAAAGTTTCACCATGATATGCATTTAAAAGTGTGCCAATATCCTGTTTTTTGAAAATTAATTCCATCATTGTATGAAACTCATTAAATGGTATGGGGGTTAATCCACGTTCGTGCTGCATAGCATCAAGCTTTTTGAAGAAATATTGTCCATCTTCTATGTTTGTAGCCGCTCTAATGGTCACTTGATTTCTTTCTGCTCTGCGTATCTCTCTCCGCGTGCTTTGTGAAAAAGAAGTAAATATTTCTTCGACGCTTCTTTGCAGATCGATCAAGCCTGTGGCATCTCTTGTACCTCCAAAATAAGATTTGAAATTCATCTCTTTTAGAAGCGATTCAACAGGCGCTGCTTCAGGGAAATACCAAGACGGCGATAATCGAATACTTCCAACATGAAGAGATTTGAAGAACGATATGATCTGTGAAATGAAATCTCTGCCTTGATCAATGTTATCAAATGCTGGGCCGCGAAGACAGAACGCCTCAAATGAAACCATCTTTCTAATAAAAAGTGGACGTATGCTGAAAATTCCGATAGCAACTATTTTTTCATTTTCTTTTCCAATGGCAAATAAAGGTATTCTTCCCTTTGCTCTTTCAATCTCTGCAAACATAGGATGTTGTCTTGGATGAGAATGCTTACAATTTTCCCAAAATAGTAGCCACTCAAGTTGCTGCACTTTGCTCAGTTGATACTGAAAATAAACTTTCAATTCATTACTCCCATTACTTTATTATATCTTTTTTAAGTCAGTCTCTCCGAAATTAAACCAGTTTTTCTTTTAAAAACAGTAACCACTCTTTTATTAAAAAAGCCTTGGGCAACCAACGATAGGCTCCCAACAGTTTCAACCTGTATTCGAGACGCCAGTCTGATGGATCAACTTTTACTCTACCTTTAACAAACTTGTCAGAATTACAATAGTCAAGCTCAGGCAAAATAGAAAATGCCTGTCTATAGCCTGCCTGCAGCGCCAAATCAATATGTGTCCGATTAAATGCACCATGAGGGAAACTGATTGTTTCTACCTGTGTGTTTAGTATATCTTCAAGTTCTATCTTGGATTGAAAAATCTCTTTTCGTGCTTCTTCTTTGCTTATTTGAAGAAGATTATGATGGGTTAAGCAATGCGAACCTATCATAACAAGGTTTTTATCCAGATTATTTAATTGCGCGGCTGTCATTACAGTATCTCTATAACCTTTGGTTTCTTTGTCAAGCCACGGTGGATACTTACCAAGACAGCCTGATGGAACAAATAAAGTGGCAGGTATATTACGTTTTGCCAGCACAGGAAGTGCATTCTCTTGGACAGAGACAAGCCCATCATCAAATGTTATGGCAGAGTAACGCCCGATGGGTTTCTCTGTGTTGATTTCATTTATCGCGATTGGTTTTGTCCAACGCAGCAGTTCATCCATTTGTTGAGTAAATTTATTTTTTTCTCCAGCATATACGGCGTGATAATAAAGAATAGTGCAACTTGAATCTGCCTTATTCATAAATAATGAAAGAATTCCGGATAAATAATCAATAATAAAAACAATTAAACTTATGATGAATTTAATTATGCGTTTGATGTTATTGTACATTTGTTTGTCATTATTTCTCATCACTACTGTCCCAACGTTTTCGTAAAGAGATGATGCAAGTTATAGAAAACAATGAGAATAAGCAATAAAAAGTTATTTATCGATTTGAAATTACTTTTCCCAGAATGCCATAGTCTCGCATTAAATGGCGAGGAGATGGCCGATGAATTCTGGAAGAACAATATTTGCTCAGATCATGGATTACTTACCCACTTACGAATTCCGGCAATGCATAGAACGATATGCAGGGAACTACAAAGTCAAAAGCTTTTCCTGTCGGGATCAATTTCTGAGCATGGCATTTGCTCAACTGACATACAGAGAAAGTCTGCGAGATATTCAAGCCTGTCTTCGTGCAGCCAAACAGAAGACCTATCACATGGGCATCCGAGGAAAGATTTCCCGCAATACACTGGCCCATGCCAACCCTGTGGATGGGGATTAAAGGGTGGAATGTGTTAATCATAATATTTTTCGAGTTAGTTACAAATCACGCCGTGTCAAGTGCTATCAAGCGGGTGTGCGTTATCTCACGAAAGATTTTAAGTTGATGCTTCTGCGCGGTATCAATCTGAACCTGCAATTTGCTTTCTATTTGTGCGCGGTCTTCAAACATAGCTAAAATTGTATCGACAGCTTCTTGTGTTTCTGTTTCTCTGGCGTCAATAACAAGCGTGCCAATATCAATTGCATTAAACACGCCCTTGAATTTTTTACTGTATGCAACAGCAGCAGTCGGAATTGTCTGTGATAATGCTGCAATACACGAATGCATTCTTGATCCGATAAAAAAATCACAATATCCGATAATACCTTTTATGGCATGTTGATCATGTTCACCGGCGATTGTTTGTATCCTGCCTTTATATCTGGGTGATAAGGCAGAAAATACTTCTGCGCAGGCGTCGGAATCACTTTCAACGTGGCCATGCGCGGCAAACGTGTGTGGTATTAGTAAAAGATTGGCGTTGGTTTTCTTTAGAATTGTCTCAGATAATTTGTGAACAAACAGCTTATAATCCATCTTAAGATTGAACATATTGTTGCGTGTATATCCACCATTGTATAAAAGGCCATTGATATTCAAACCGATGACGGGATTTTCACTTCCAGTATTTATAAATGGTTGAATATCGCCATCCTTTGGTGTAATCGAATCAAGAGAAAAAGCGACATCAGGGCAAAATATAATCTTATTATCGCGGTTACTCTTGCCTAGGATATCTTTGACAAGGTCTATACTTTCTCTGTCGCGCGATAATATAGTTTGAGCATGGCTCAAAATGTAACGGGCAACGCTACGGGAAATATTGCTTTTGAATGGCCCATATGTTTGTGGTAAAAGAATAAGGTTCTTCCCCATAAGTAATATAATGATGGGAGGTAATGCTCCTGATACAAAACCCCTCACGCCAAAGTAGATGTCACTAAAACTATCTCCACCCTGTACATCACCGACAAAATCCGCTTTCGCGATTATTCTTAAACGTTCATTATGCTTAAGGATGATTTCTCTAAACGCACGAATGGGAATAATTTTGTACAAGAGTGCAAGAAAAAAAATTACCAAAACATGTTCACCAAACGCGGCTTTGAGTGAGTATCTTATGTTTGCGATTCTGATACTAATCTTTGTGCCGGATAATTCCATGTTTTGTGGTTTTGATGAGCGTTCAGCAATGAAAAAGGTTATCGCTGCATCTGGGCGTGACGTCAGGATAAGCTTAACCAATGAAGCTGCCAATGCGGATACGCCCATATTACCAGTTGTGAAATGAGCGCCCATAATACAGACGTTAAACATTGTTACACCTTCTTAGTTGTTTTAAGAGTTTAATAATTGATTGCGGTTGGCTTAACCAATTATATGCGCCTTGAAGCTTTGATTGAAAAAATAAAAGATCATCACCTGAATTTACCGGTAACCTGGGATAAAAATATTTATCTTTACTTTTATCGGCCGTCCCTATTATAGTACTTACACCATTTTTATAACCATACGTCGTGAGAACCTTTTTCAAATGAATTTCAAATTCTTTATTTTCAGGAAAAGCATATGGGTAGGAAAAAGATTCTATTTTTAGATTAGTTTCAGTCTCGATCTTTTCCTTTGATGTTTTCATTTCTTCTTCGATCTCATTTTCTTTAAGTTTATACAAATGCAGATGACTAACTGTATGTGAACCAAAGATAATACCTTCTTTACTTAGTCGTCGTACTTCATTCCACGTCAGACATTCTTTGCCCTTAAAAGATAATCTTTTGTGATTAATGAATGCTGTTGGCAAAAAAACAGTAGCGCTAAAATTATATTTATTCAAAATAGGGAAGGCATCTGTATAAAAATCGCGAAATCCATCATCGAAGGTAATAACAATATATTTGGATGAATCCTTCTTCTCAAAAATGGTTTCTAAATCCGGAAGATTGATGGTGGAATATTTGTTATTATATAGATAACGCATCTGTTCATCAAAAATGGATGGTGTTGTGTTAACATGATAATAGGGATGTGATTTTTCTTGTTCAGCTGAAATGCTGTGGTACATGAGAATGGGGATTTGTACGGTATGGGATGAAATATTCCCTCTTGTGATGTACTTGAAAAAGTAAAGTGTTAGGAAACGATCCAAACGAAAATTAGTCATGACGATATATAATTTATCTTTCTTTGTGCTGCTGGATCAATGAGTCGACCAGAGCAAAATATTCATTTTTCTTTTTTGACCAGCGAAAATCTTCGACAAAACAAAGCGCGTTATTTCGCAATGTGTCCCGCAGGTTCTTGTCATTAAAAAGTGTGAGTATGGCGTGTGCTAAATCATCCACATCATCTGAATTGAAGAATTTTACGACTGAATCGTTAAAATAATATCTATCAATCTTTGTTCCCGATACAATAACCGGTATGCCTAAAGACATGAATTCAAGTATTTTAGTGCTGAAAGCTTCTCCGCCGAAAGGATCGTTTTTCTTGGGCACAATACCCAGATCAGCATTGGCCATAACATCGGCTATTTGATGGATGGGCATTCCGTTTTTAATGAAAACTTTATTGTCTAAATTAAGTTCCGTAATAAGTTTTTTCAGATTATTTCTTTCCGTTCCGCTACCGTAAATGTGAAATTCAGTATTTGTTATTTGGTCTTTTATTTTTGCAAAGGCTTTGATAGCAATTTCCAAACCCTGATGCCAACCAAGTGTTCCCGGGTAAGTTATGATAAATTTGTTATCCTGCCTGGTTTTTGGACGTTGATAAAAAATTGCTTCGTCGGGATAGTTCATTACAGTAGTGCATTTAATTTCATTTACGGAACGGGATGTCAACGTTTTGTGCCATATATGATTAGAAATAATAACATGGTCAGAGAATTTAATCGAAAGCTGTTCAACTTTAACCAAAGCTTTAAACAGAAAACTATTTTTATTGCCGGCGAATTTGCTCAGATAAAATTCCGGCACAATATCATGAATATCCAGAATTATTGAACAGCCTCTTAGTTTCGGTATCAGCGACGCAAAAACTTCAAAATCCGGTACAGAATGTACGTGGATTAGATCGTATGGATGTCGCAGATGGTTTTTTGTTATGAGTCCGAAGGAATTAATGAGAAATAGTGCTAGTTTCATGAGGTATGATAATGGGGATTTTTCGGTTTTTTGTCTTGTTTGAATGCGATAGACACTGACATTATTAAGTTTTTCATATTTTGAAGAATTTTCGCCTCTTAATGCTATGACATCAACAATATCCCCACGCTGAGCTAGAGCGTCTGCATAACGCATAATTCTGTTGTCTGATTCATAAAAGGAATAGGCCAGCATACAAATGTGCCTATGTTTTTTTAGACGAGTTTCTTCACTCCTGTAGTTATTTGACCAAAAACGCGCAACTTCTTTTGGTAGTGCATGCCAATACTGATCTTTATAGGTGGTTTTAATATGCGATAGGAATTCTCTGTAATATTCGGCCGAGTACTCATCATTGGCTGGCTCAACATTATCAAAATTCATATAGTCCGGATGTGTGATGAAAAGACACATGCCGCCATTTTCACTAATCCAATTCAGTTTTGTATTCCAAATATTAGTATTATTTTGCTGCATAAGAATAAATATTAAAAAATCCTGGGGCAATGTATAAGGCAATTCTACATAGCCCCACTGATCATCTTTACCAGCTACCCAAAATGGAAAAATTGTGCCTGCTGCATCAGGTTGTGGTTCAAATGGATCTGTATCAAAAGTGGATGCATCATATTCTAAAGGCAGATCATGTAGCCATTCGAGATTGTGATACATGCTTGGTGCGCGGAAACCAACTGCCTCCCATTTTTGCATAAAATGTTTTAATTTGCGCGCATGTTTCGTGAATATTTGTCGTGACCTGAACAAATTTCCATTGTGATGCAGACCATGTATGCCTACTTCAAACCCACGTGCTTTTACTTCAATAATGAATTCTTGCGGTACTTCATAATCGCCTGAAACAAAATTGAATGCAGATCGGAATCCCAATTCCTCTTCAATCTTCATTAATTCACGACATTTTGTTAATCCTCTCACTGTTTCCACATCGTGCGTCAGCACTAAAGAGAATTTTTTACCCTCTGGCCAGCCTCCCCAATTTTCAGGTGGTATTGAAGCGTTTTTATCTATAGGCCAAATATCTTGACACCGATTGATATTTCGATTTACCAATATTCTCCGGAAATAAATCTGCATCGAGCGCGGCATGATTTTCTTTAATAAATAGTAGTAATTTCTGCTTCTAAACATTTTCTATCCTTTTGATACGGTTATGAATTATTTTTTATCTTATGCTACACTCCTTGCGAAATCTTTTAATCACGCTCTAACCAGTTTACCTTGATTAAAGCTCTCTCCCATCATTTATTATTGTTGTTAGATCGTGTTGTCCATATGATGCTTAGAGGTTATAAAAATGTTATGTAAAAAATATCTACGTATATTGTCCAAAACCTTCGGCTGGATAATCAGGACGTCAGGAATTTCGGTTTTAATGATATTCATGAAAGGCCTTCTCTTTTAAAATTCTTTCCATATAATCCCTGTATGTCGATTTCGGGGTTTCTTCAATGACCTGCTTCATTTTCTTCTGATCCACAAAACCCATCCTGAAAGCAAGTTCTTCCAGGCAGGCGATCTTCAGCCCCTGCCGGGCTTCCAGCGTTCCGATGAAATGGCTGGCCTCCAGCAGGCTGGTGTGCGTACCGGTATCCAGCCAGGCAATGCCCCGTCCCAGTGGCACGACGTGCAGTTTCCCGCGCTTCAGATATTCGACGTTGACGTCCGTAATTTCCAGTTCACCGCGAGCCGAAGGTTTCATGGTTTTGGTAATTTGCGTGATGTTTTGATCGTAAAGATACAGGCCGGGAACCGCGTAATTGGATTTTGGCTTTGACGGCTTTTCCTCAATGCTGATTGCTTTGCCTTCCGGATCGAATTCGACAACGCCGTAGCGTTCCGGATCGTTTACATAATAGCCGAAAATCATGGCGCCCTCTGTGAATTCCCGCATCAGCTTATGCAGATCCATTCTGCCGTAAAAGATGTTGTCTCCCAGAATCAAGCAGACAGGATCGCCTGCGATAAATTCCTCGCCGACCAAAAAGGCCTGGGCAATGCCTTTGGGTTCCGGCTGAACTTTATAAGAAAGCTTGATCCCCCAGCGGCTGCCGTCTCCCAGCAGGGCTTCAAAACGCGGCGTGTCCTGCGGGGTGGAAATAATCAGGATGTCCTGAATACCCGCCCCCATCAGTGTCGCCAGCGGGTAGTAAATCATGGGTTTGTCGTAAACCGGTTGCAGTTGCTTACTGGCCACCAGGGTCAGGGGATAAAGACGACTCCCCGCCCCCCCGGCCAGAATGATACCTTTTTTTATACCGCTCATTTATTTCCTCTGGAAATTTAGTGGATAGTGAATGGTGAATGGTGGATAGAAAAAGCCACCATCAACAAACACCAATCTACATACACTTCTTTTTCAATGATGTTATCAGTGCGTTTAACATCTTTCTGATAATCATGATTTCAGAATACACTATTTGTTCGCATTTTATAAAGCCTAATTTTTCGGCAATAATCAGTTGAGTCTCCAATTCAGAGGCGGAACCCAGGGCAATATAAAGAAAGTGAACGAATTCTTTTGTCGTATTCCGGGATGCCCCATCTGCAATATTGGACGGGATGGATATGGCGGCGCGTTTCATTTGGTCCGCTAATGCATAGCGTTCATCGTTGGGAAACTTTTGGATAATTTCATAGATCACCAAAACAAGCGATATTCCCTTCTGCCAAACATCCAATTCCTTATAATCTTTCACCTATCCACCATCCACTATACACTATCCACCATTCACTATCTCCCCCCGTACATCTTCTCATAATACTCCCGGTAGCTGCCGTCCGTCACGGCGGCGATCCAGGGTTTGTTGGCGAGGTACCACTCCACGGTCTTTCTCATGCCGTCGGCAAAGGTTACTTTGGGGCTCCATCCGAGGTCCGTGCGGATCTTGGTGGCATCGATGGCATAGCGGCGGTCATGGCCGGCCCGGTCTTTAACGTAGGTGATGAGCGAACGTCGTTTTTTATTTCCGGGCAGCAGACCGGTTTTTTCATCGAGAATGTCGCAGATGGTATGGACGACTTCGATGTTCTGCTTTTCGCTGTTGCCGCCGATGTTGTAGGTTTCACCGATTGCGCCTTTCCGGAGGACGGTGAGAATCGCTTCGCAGTGATCGATCACATAAAGCCAGTCGCGGACATTCTTTCCGTCGCCATAAACCGGCAGGGCTTTTCCCTGAAGGGCATTGTTGATAATGAGCGGAATGAGTTTTTCCGGAAACTGATAGGAGCCGTAGTTGTTGGAACAGTTGGTGATCAGCGTCGGCAGGCCGTAGGTATGGAAATAGGCGCTGACCAGATGATCGGACGAAGCTTTGCTGGCGGAGTAGGGCGACCGGGGGTCGTACGGCGTGGTTTCCTGAAAGTATCCCGTTTCTCCCAGCGATCCGTAGACTTCGTCGGTGCTGACGTGCAGAAAGCGGCATCCCCGGCCTGCGGCGTCCGGTTCTTTCAGCCAGGCTTCGCGGGCTGCTTCCAGCAGATTAAAAGTGCCGAAGATATTGGTGCGGACGAATTCCGCAGGACCGGTGATGCTGCGGTCCACGTGGGATTCGGCGGCAAAATGGACAACGGTGTCGATTTTTTCTTCGGCAAAAATCTTTCGGATAAGATCGTTGTCGCAGATGTCTCCTTTGACAAAGCGATAGTTGGAATTATTTTCCACATCGGTCAGGTTAGCGGGGTTGCCGGCGTAAGTCAGGTTATCCAGGTTGACAATCCGGTCATCCGGATAAAGTCCCAAAACGTGGCGGACAAAGTTGGATCCGATAAACCCGCATCCGCCAGTTATCAGTATACATTTCATAATTCAACTCCTATTCAATCTCTAATAAATTCATCAAGTGTGGATATAAATGCATGAATAAAATTTATTCACATTTGAAAAATTTATTTTTATCAATTACATTATTCCTTGAAAAATCATTAAAGATATCATCATGCCGCAGCCTGATTGATAAAGGATGAGCCTCGGATGATTTTACACAAACAGCGCCTATATGGTCAGGTGTGTGTTCAAATGTCTGAAGCGACCAGGTGTTTGGAGTTTCTTCAAAACACGTGGAAATGGTCTTTGTTGCTCCAGGATGGAGGCCATTCATCACGGAGAAAGAACACAGATGATCGTCAATGCCCCTTCCGGATGCCTTGACCAAAGCTTCTTTTTGCACCCAGCACTGATAAAAGTAGTCTTTTTTGGCGTCGGCCTTCATGAAATTCATTGTATTGTATTCTTCCCGACTCATGAATTGATGCGCAACGGATTCCATATCATCCATGCAGGCCAGCTTTTCGATGTCTATTCCGATATTGTATTCCGGAGATATCGCCACCGCAATCATTTCTTTTGTGTGTGATAGATTAAAGTTAACTGTACTTGAAGGCGATAAGCAAGGCTTGCCGTGAGGTCCAATGTTATAGTTTATATCACGAGGAAGTATACCGGTATATTCCGATAAAATGATACGCAATATGGCATGCGCCTGAATATATCGTTTTCGATCTTCATTGAAGCGAAAGGCATTGGCCCTTTTAATCTCAGATGCGGATAATAATGAAATGATTGTGCCGGATAGTGATTCACTGTCATTGTAATGATTTATCCAGACGTGAATTTCATCAGGCTTAAATATAGAAGGGTTTCTCATTGATGATTTGAGACCTTTATAAAATGTCTCCGTAATGCTTATCCCACGCTACTCTTGCTTAAACGATTATGATTGGCAATAGATCAATTATAAGCTTTCTCACAGCTAATTACCTTGAGTGACGGGCCTTGAATACGACAATTGTTGCTTCGGCAACAAAGGTACTGTCGTCCTTCCAAGAACAGGTTGCGGATTGCCGACCAGGTTTGGTGACAATCTTGAAGCAGGCACGATATCCGATATTCAATACGGCGTTGTCATTAGATCCGAGCGAAACCCATCCTTCAGGCAGGGAAATCATGATGTCGGGGTTTTTTTGCAGGTCTAGCGAAAAGATGGCGATGGCCAAATCCCCCTTTTGGGCCAGTTCATCATCGGTTTCTACCGAAATGGCCCGGATAGAATTAGGATCGCCGGGACCGAACAGGCGATGCGAGAGACGTGACTGGCCGGAATCGCGGATCGGAGCATCCTCATCAATCCCCCCGGCGAGCAGTAGAAGAAAGAAACCATCTCCGCTGTGTCCAATTCGTGGCGGCACGATACGATGCATCCCGCTGCGCCTGCTGATTTCGATCGCAATCTGATTCTGTAATGGCGCATCCGAAAGCCCGATACGGCGCGGAACGCATGGGGTAAATTGTCCCGCATCGTCAGTGGGAAGTGCCGTGACCCGGTAAGAACCATCCCACCAACAACCCAGTGTGATAAGCGCATCATTCGCTACCGAAACATTTGCCATCAGTGCGACTGGAGCCCACTCCTGACTGACCTTCCACATCTTCTCTGAAGCGCCCAGAAGTGTTAGAGAAATATCCGATTGTCCCGACGGATGCTGGACAACGCCCGGAGTCGGCAGGTTTGAGTGGTAACGATTATAGTACCATGCACGCCAGAACAACAGCGACAAATCATCGCGGAAATAACATGCACCGAGTACACCAATCGCAACCAGCGCGGCGAGCAGCAATAAAACAGAAGTGAGGTGATGGCCTGATGATCCTAGAGGGGGAGTCATTTTTTAATTACCCTTTATTTTTCGCAAAGGGATATTCACGGTTGCTTTGCCATATGTGAGCTAGCGCTTTTTTCCTTAATTTATTCATTTTCTTGTATCCACTTACCAGTGCTGTGAAAACGATCGCCTCTACAGGCAACCTGTAGAACTTTAACTTAAATCGTGACCAAGCAAGCGGGAAAACGCACTTATTGAAAAGATAAGCCATAGCACGGAGCACAGGATTATCTATTATTCTGTATAAGTACGGATTCATCATGTGAAAATAGCAATTTTTAAACATTTCGACCCGTTTTCTACTCCCTTTCGGTGCCCAAGGAGGGCTGAAATTCTCCCAGGTGTGTTTTGACCAGTCTTCCAAACAATGCGGTGGGTCGAAACCTTTTTGCAACGCCTTTTCATACAGCTCGGTGCCAGGGTTCGGTGTGTAGAAATTAATTTCCATATCTAGACTAGGATGCTTGAGTTTTGCACGACCGATCATGTCGATTGTTAATTCGATGTCTCTTTCAGGATTCGTTGGGAAACAGACCATGGTGGAGAGGCGCGGTATTATTCCGTGGGGTTCAAGCATTTCAATAAATCTAAAAGTTTGCTCCACTTTGGTCTGTTTGTTGAGGAGGTCAAGCACTTCCTGATCGCCTGACTCCGCTCCGATGTAAATACGCCAGCAGCCGGATTGTGCAAGGAGTTTTATGTCTTCATCGGTGAATTTTTCTGTCATAATACGGGGGTGGGCACCGCATTTCCATTTCAGGTTCAACTTGGCATCGATCATGGCCCGGGCTAGTTCACGACTGAAATTCACGTTTACTAAAAAATTGTTATCCTCAAAGGCCACACTGTCAAGGTTAGCATTTTTCTTCAGCGATTGTAGATCTTCAATGATTTGTGCGACAGGCTTATGATACCAGTGCCGATTATAGACCATGGCAACGCTGCAGAAGGTACAGTGAAACGGGCACCCGTGACTGGCGAAGTAGGGAAGACAACGCTTTACATAATTAAGGTATTCATAGGTATATTGACTGAGATCTATAAGATTCCAATTGATGGGCGGTAAGGCGTTCATGTCGCCCAATGGTCCAGGTGGGTTCACGCAAATTGCTGCGCCACGCTTATAGTAAAGTCCGGCAATATCCGAAATATCCCGACCGTCACGCAACCGTTCTATAAGTTGTCGAAATGGGCGCTCCCCGCGGCCGACGATAACAAAATCGATATAAGGTTCCGTTAGAGTCTGTTCAGGCAGCGACGTCGGATGCCAACCGCCCCATACGATCGGTGCGTCGCAGATTTCTCGTATCTTTTTCGAAAAAGTGATGCCACCACGAATTTGATCACCGGTCAAAGCACTGACTCCTGCCAGTAAGATGCGATCGCGCTTCTCCAGCAGAAGAGGCAGATAATCAGGCTGCAGTGCCTCATCCAGAAGTATAATCTCCATGCCCAAGTCCCTAATATTACGTTCGAGATAAAGAAACACGTAAGGCAATTGGAGCCCGTATTGGCTCGATTTTCCCATGAAAAGAACCACAATGTCTTTTTTCATAAATTCTCCTCAGTATAAGTTTGATAATTGCCTGAGCGCGCGTTCAAGATATAGAAACGCATATGGCAGAAAGCGTTCGGATTGGCTCAACTTTGGCATGAAAAAATTATAACATCTTTTGTAATTCGCATAGGATATACTTCAAAATTTAATCACTAAGGATTTTCTTTCATTTTCCAAAAATGTCCTTCCATTGCAAACCGATCTAACTTTTTTTCGTGAAAAGGAATGGATATTTCCCGCGATGGAATTGTCCAAGCATCCTCATTAATATAACCTCTGAGATGCAGTTGTGAGTTAAATTCATCTTTGTTAAAAATACGATAAGGAATTTTTGTTTTTCCGAAATTTTCTATAGTATAACAATCAGGCCCAAAGTGAACGGGCAATTTATTGATGATGATAAAACGCGGCGGGCGCACCATGCTGTCCAAAAGTTCCCCAATTGATGGGGTAACGTATTGAAGCGCTCCGGATATCAATAATAAATCGCACTCACCCGCTTCGGAGAAGTCTGATGAAAAGGATAGATTCGTCACGCCTCTTTGCGCTGCTTCTTTACGTCCCCGGTCCACACAAAACGGGACGTCCACCACTTTCCAATGTAGTTCGTGAATATCCGTGATATTGGGTTTATATGCGTAGTATTTAACCCCGATATGCCCCCCAAAATCAATAACGGATTTAATTTGGTTTTTGAGCTTCAGCAGATGTAACATCACAGGATAATCAAACAGATGGGTTTGCATAAAAGAATGTAAGTTAACTTCCGTTAAATCGGCTTCTTCATAACCTGATGGGTGCTCGGGGCCAATACACTTTTTTGCTTCGTGGAATGAATGAAATAATCCACAGAATCTCCCTCGGTCTCGATTAAAAAACAACCTGCCGTAGCAAAAGCGGCCAATGTGATGTAAAATAGATATATTGTTTATTAATTTTGGAATCTTAACACTCATTCAGTATGTCTCTCTATTGATGGTATCACGAAGGCTGTGATGGATTTTCCCGGCGCACTGGAGCGATGCGCTTTGCGAGTGCTGCCGCAAGTGTCCTTGCGTAAGGCTCAAGCAGCATTGCGTGAGGATTGACGGGGATTTCGAGAACTTCGAGTTCTTCTAATACCACCTTTCCCCAACCCATCTTGGGATCCGGGAAAAAATCATAATTTTTCTGCGGCTTAAATAGGGTAACCTTTCCATCAAATGGGCCAGGAACATAATCCCAGGCAGCTTGATGGTTAATCTTCTGGATGAATGTTTCTGATGAATATTCTCCTTCAGCACCTTTGATAGTATTTCTTATCTTGTCAATACAGGCAGCCACTTTTTTCATACCAGCCTCCTCGGCCATCCGGAGCTTCTCTGAAAGATACCCAAATGACTCTCTGGCGCTTAACTGCCCCAAATTATCAAAGTGAAACCCAATTTTCTGGCGAAGGAAACTGAATTTACCACTCTGCGACTTTAAAGAACGCGCAGCATTTAAATTGTAAGAGTCGAGCATGGCAACCAGACCTATCAGTTGCTTCTCACTGCGAAGCAACCTTGCCATCTCATACGCCACTGCCCCACCCATGCAGTAGCCGGCGAGATAGTATGGCCCGGTGTGCTGGAATGCCCTCAGTTCATGAACATAGTAAGCTGCCATCTCCTCAACGCGAGTAAACGCCTTGCTTTTGCCGTCAAGACCCTGTGACTGAAAACCGAAAATAGAAAAAACTGATCTCAAATGCTTCGCCAGCACTCTATAGATCAACAGGTTTCCACCTGCACCGTGGATTAGGAAAATTCTTGGTTTGGTATCATCAGGAAGGATCGGAACCAGTGAATTCCAACCGCTTTTCGCTGTCTCCCGAGGACGCAAAATGTTCGCTATGCGTTCAACATCAGGGCTATTGAAGAGCGCAGCCAGCGGGATACGTCGTCCAAATTCCTTCTCAATCTTCGAGACTAATCTTACCGCAAGAAGCGAGTGCCCCCCCATTTCGAAGAAATTGTCAGTTATCCCGATGTCGGATGTTTTTAATACTTGTGAAAATATACTGAGTAACTTTGTCTCAATGGGGTCGCGTGGAGCAATGTGTTCAGCAAGAGGTGTTATTGCTGCATGGGGCGCGGGCAGTGCCTTCCGGTCGACCTTTCCATTGGGGGTCAGCGGCATTGCCTCCAATTTCACAAAATGCTGGGGAACCATATACTCCGGAAGCTGGGAACGCAGATAGTCACGCCACTCAGGTATTGGAGCCTCACTGTCGGTTTTGGTAACATAATATGCCACCAATCGCTGGTCCCCCGGCCGGTCCTCGTGAACCGCTACCGCACATTGACTTACATTATCCAATTTCGAAAGTGTGGTCTCGATTTCCCCCAGTTCAATACGGAAGCCGCGGATTTTCACCTGATGGTCAATTCGTCCAAGGCATTCCAGTGTGCCGTCCTCGCACCACTTGGCCAGATCGCCCGTTCGATACAATCTCGCTCCCGTTCGTCCACTGAAAGGATCGGCTATGAACTTCTCCGTGGTCAACTCCGGCTGCTTCAGATATCCTAATGCCAAGCCATCTCCGCCTATCAGCAACTCACCCGTTACCCCCACCGGTTGCAATTGCATTCCCGAACTGACGATATACACCTGAGTGTTGTCTATCGGCCGTCCTATACTTACCGGCTCTTCACCAGCCTCAAGGCGGGCAACTGTCGACCAAATGGTTGTCTCTGTTGGTCCGTACATGTTCCAGACTGATGCAACCCGGGGCACCAACTGATTCACCAGGTTCCGAGGCACTGCCTCACCACCAATAAGTATCTTCAATCCGGGACTCCCACGCCATCCTGCCTCCAGCAACATCCGCCAACTGATGGGGGTCGCCTGCATCACTGTAGCTCCGGTCCGTTCGAGGGCGTCACGCAAAAGATTACCGTCCGAAACAGTCTCCCGGGTCGCTACCACCAGTGTTGCCCCAGTTGTCAAAGGCAGGAAAATTTCAAGGCAGGCAATATCAAACGACAGGGTAGTCACTGCCAGCAGCACATCATCAGCCGTGAGCCCCGGTTCTCTTCTCATCGAGTTCAAAAAATTCACAACAGCCCGATGCGGGATCTGTACACCTTTCGGGCGTCCAGTGGATCCCGATGTGAAAATAACATAGGCGAGATCCCCAGAGACCTCTGAATGAGTATGAATTCCAGCCTCCGGGAGCTCCCCATCCATCAGCAGAATTTCTGCCCTGTGGCGCGGTAACTGGCCTGCCACCGATGCCTGGGTTATAATCACCGGCATCTCGGCATCTTCCGCCATGAAGCCCAACCGTTCCGCCGGAAAGGCAGGATCCATCGGAACGTATGCTGCGCCTGACTTCAAAATGCCCAACAAGCCCACAACCATGTGTATCGAGCGCTCCACAAAAAGCCCGACAGCGTCACCAGGCTTTACACCCAGTAGATGAAGTTTTGCTGCCAATCGGTTTGCCTTTTGATCGAGCTGTTCATAGGTAAGATTGTCATTTCCGCAATGCACAGCTACCTTGGATGCAGTACGTTGTACCTGCTTCTCGAAAAGGCCATGGATTGTTTCTTCACGTGGATAATCGCGCTCCGTGTTGTTCCACTCCTTGAGTATAAGCAACCGTTCGCTGGATGAGAGGACATTCAATTCCTGAAGCTTTGCTTCTGGACGCAGAACGAGGTCTTGAAGTAATATTTTATAACTCTCGAGCATCCGCGCGATGGTATTGGGTTCGAAGAGGCTGGTGTCGTATTCGATGGAACACCGGATCTTCTTGTCGCGCTCAATAAGGAACAATGTAATATCATACGGAGACCCATGCCGATCGATGTGGATATGTCTCATCTCTAATCCGGGTATTTTGGGGGGCTGGATAAATGCTTCATGGCACATGAACATGACTTGAAAAATCGGACTACGATTCGCGTTTCGCTGAAGATGCAAATCTATGACGAGCTTGTCTAAGGGTAACTCCTGATGGTTATAGGCCTCCAGGCACGTGGCGTTGATCTGATTAAGAAAATCCCGGAACTTACTATTAGTTTCAATTTTTGCACGAATTGGCAGCATATTAACAAAAAAGCCGATCAGATTCTCTACCTCGACATTACCGCGGTTCGCTACAGCAGTGCCGACTACGATATCCTGTTGGCCGCTATACCGCCACAGAAGAGCAAAGCAGGCCGCGAAGGTGGTCATGAACATCGTTGTCCCTTCCTTCCGACATAACAGCCTCAATGCGTTACAAAGTTCCTCCGGCAACCAAATGGTCTGGATATGACCTTTGGTGGACATTTCGTTTGTTCTCGGATGATCCGCTGGCAAGTTGAGCGATTCTGGAGCACCTGACAATTTTTCACGCCAGTGTTTGATCTCCAGCTTAAGCCTATCCCCACTCAGCTGCTCCCGCTGCCATAAAGCATAATCCGCGTATTGGATCGGCAGTTCAGGCAGAGGAGATGGCAACTTTTTGGAAAACGCCGGATAAATCGCTTCGATCTCTTGCATCAGAATCGTATATGACCAACCATCGGAAACGATGTGGTGCATGTTCCAAAACAGTGCGTGATCATCCGGGCCAATTTTATACAATTGCGCACGGCAAAGTGGTCCCGACTTCAGATCAAAGGGCTTGGATCCCTCAATGGTCATTAACTCTTCTACCGCCCGTTCCCTATCCGATGCCGGAATGTCTGAGAGGTCAACCAATGGAACGTTAAAGCTCATCTCAGGCCGGATCACCTGCACGGGCTCTCCATTGTCCTCATCAAAAGTGGTTCGCAAGACCTCATGGCGGCGTACGATTTCCGCTAAAGTCTGCGAGAAGGCAGAGACATCCAACAGCCCATAGATCCGAAGTGGAGCGAGGACATTATAAGCCGAACTTCCGGGCATCAACTGGTCGAGCAGCCAGAGGCGTTCTTGATTTAGAGAGGATGGCATCACGTAACAATCATCGGTTGGCGTCTCGGAAACAATAGCCTGTTGTTGTGTATCTTCTCGTATGTCTTTATTTTTCATACTTAATTCGCAGACCGGGGGTTGTATTAAAACACACCGTGATCACGCTTCGAGCCGGTGACTACGTCTATTTGATCCAGGTACCTTCGTCTTGTATTGACTCAATCGACTCTTAGAACGATTGTTATTCAAATGGCAAAGCCTGTTCATGTTGCATAATCATACTAACTGTTTCCCTTTTGTGCAGAAGGCAATCTTCGCTTGTGAGCTTCACGGGAGACCCGGGTGATAGCAGGCCCTTTAATTTCCTCGACAACTTTTTCCGCGTTACCTTCAACTGCCTTTAAGATATCCGCTATTGTTCGATGCTGAAAAAACAGACGGGGCGTTAATGGAATCCCGGCTTTCACCGCTCGGTTGGCGACGCGGAAGCACAGCAGGGAGTCGCCTCCGAGCTCAAAGAAGTTGTCGTATATGCCCACTTTTTCGATGTCCAGCACCTGCGCCCAGATATCGGCCAATAATTTTTCCCGTTCATTGCGGGGTGCGACGATTTCCCGGGCTTCGGGTTTGGCGGTCAATTCGGGTTCGGGCAGAGCTTTTCGATCCACCTTGCCGTTAGGGGTAAGAGGGAAAGCATCCAGAAAAATGAAAATGGCGGGAACCATGTAATCAGGAAGTTGCGCCGACAAATGGCGCCGCAAATCGCTTTCATTGATAGCGGATTTGGATGCCGGCAAACAATAGGCTACCAGACGCGCGTTGCCATGACCGTCCTCCCGTAGCGATATAACCGCCTGCTTAATGTCGTTATGCTGCTCCAGGGCGGCTTCGATTTCCCCCAGTTCGATGCGGAAACCGCGAAGCTTGACCTGGAAGTCTATCCGGCCCAGACATTCCAGTGTTCCGTCCTGACGCCATCGGGCAAGATCGCCGGTTCGGTAAAGCCGTGATCCGGGACGGCCGCTGAATGGATCGGCGATGAACTTTTCAGCCGTTAGTTCGGGTCGATTCCAGTAACCACGTGCCAGGCCGTCTCCGCCAATGAGCAGTTCTCCCGGGGTTCCCACCGGCTGCAAATGTAAAGACGGATTCACGATATAAACCTGGGTATTATCGATGGGACGCCCAATGCTCACCGGACCTTCTCCGGCGGTGAGCAGGCAGGTGGTTGACCAGATTGTCGTTTCCGTCGGGCCGTACATATTCCAAAGCGATGCGCATTTCGGAACCAGGGCGTTTACCAGCTCACGCGGCACCGCCTCTCCGCCGATAAGTATTTTCAGGTTTGCGCTTCCGGCCCAGTCCGCTTCGAGGAGCATCCTCCATGTTACCGGAGTCGCCTGCATCACTGTTGCTGATGTTTGCTCCAACTCTTTTTTCAGCAGGTTCCCGTCAATGACGGTTTCGCGCCGGGCAACAACAACCGTTGCGCCTGTGATCAGCGGAAGCAGCAATTCAAGACCGGCGATGTCAAACGACAGCGTTGTGACGGACAATAAAATATCGTCCGGACTGAGGCCCGGTTCGCGACGCATGGAGTTGAGGAAATTAACAACGGCGCGATGCTCTATTTGAACTCCTTTGGGCAGACCGGTTGAACCGGAGGTGAAAATGACATAGGCAAGATCGTTTCCGGTTACAAGCTTCGACAACTCAGGGATGGGCTCGACTTCGGAAGGTGACGAATCCATCTGAATCACACGCGCGTGATGCTGCGGAATCTGATTGATAAGCTCTTTCTGAGTTACGATCACGGGCATCTGTGAATCTTCAACCATGAAGCTCAGACGCGCGGTCGGGAAAGAAGGATCCATCGGCACATACGCGGCCCCTGATTTAAGGATACCCAGCACGCCGATCACCATGTTAATGGATCGTTCGACAAATAACCCGACCAGATCGCCGCGCTTGGCGCCCGCCTTGTGAAGTTGACCGGCAAGCGCATCGGCCGCGGAATTAAGATCGGCATAGTTAATTGACGTATCCCCGCATCGAACGGCGATTTTCTTCGGGGTCTGTCGCACCTGTTCTTCGAACA
The DNA here is from genome assembly GCA_963682105.1 of Smithellaceae bacterium. Classification (GTDB taxonomy): domain Bacteria; phylum Desulfobacterota; class Syntrophia; order Syntrophales; family Smithellaceae; genus UBA8904. The sequence continues at coordinate 855,123 of OY821638.1, read as the reverse complement.
GGTTGTGAACGCCGACGTCTCCGGGATATTCGCGAAGAGACGGATTCCATTCTACCAACAGACGTTTTTGCTGGGTGTCACCAAGTATGGGCAGTTCGTTGAGCTTCAACTCGGACTGTGCGATTGCTCCTTCAATCATGACCTCGAAGGATTCCAGCCAATCTTTGATGGTGGCGCGGTCAAACAAATCCGTGTTGTATTCGCATTCCAAGTCAAGATCCGTCTCCGTCTGTTTCAGATTGAAGAATATTTCAAAGTTTACAAACTGTTTGGCGTTAGTGGTCGTGGCGAATTTAAGTCCGTCAAATCTCAGCAGATCAAGCCCGTTCTTATCAATGTTGAACATGACGTTAACCAGGGGCAGGCGGCTTGTGTCCCGAGGCAGCTTCAGTTTCTTGATTAATGTTCCGTATGTGAAATCCTGATGCTCATAAGCGTCGAGGACCGATGTTTTAACGGCTTTGGAAAAGTTACCGAACGGTTCTTCAGCCGGTATCGGCAGACGCATCGGCAGGAAGTTGAGGCAGTGCCCGACAAGTTCATCACAACCGATGATAGCCTGCCCGGCCGCGGGAATTCCAATGACAAGATCATCCTGCCCCGTCAGACGGTGCAGCAGCGCGGCAAAGACGGATAAAACGGTGGAAAACAGGGTGCCGCCAAGTTTCGGAGAGGCTTTCTTCAGTCGGGCAAAACGCTCACGATCAAGGACGCGGGATTCCATGGCGCCGGCGAAGGATTTCAGCGACGGGCGGGGATGATCAATCGGCAATTCCAGGACGGGTGCGCCCGCCTTGAATTGATCGACCCAGTATGCTTCCGACAGGCGGGCTTGTTCGCCGGTCTGTTCCCGAACCAATTGCCTGGAGTAATCGGCAAACGACATAGGCGGATTCAGCGCAGGTTCTCTGCCGGCGCGAAGGGCGTTATATAGTTCCGAGAGATTGGAGATGATGACGGCGAAAGACCAGCCGTCGCATACCATGTGATGCGCGGTAAATATCAGCTTATGCTGATCGGCCGCCATGCGAACCAATTGAAGCCGGAGCAGGGGGCCCCGCACAAGATCAAACGCTGTTTTCATCTCCGAGGAGCATAATTCTTTAAAACGCGTATGGCGTTCTGATTCGTCCGGCAGAGTCGTGAGGTCAATCACGGGTAGTTGCATGGTGACGGGAGCAGGGGGGAATATCTGGAGTTCACCGTCGGCCGTGAAGGTGCTTCTCAAGGCCGGGTGACGTTCCAAAACATGAAGGAACGCGCGCTCCAGCACTGGAACATCCAGTGTTCCGTCAAATATAATCGTGGTGGATTCATTATATGAGCAGTTTGCATCATCGCCCATCTGCACGGAGTAAAAAATCTCTTTTTGAGCTTCTGTCATCGGAGACGTGTCGGTTCCCGAAGATTTGGAAGCGGCCGCGACGGGAGCCCCGAGGCAAGTGACACCCGGAGTCGTTTCGGGCAGGAATCCGCCCACTTGCATTTCCTCTACGCTTTCTTTGAGAGCTTTCAGAACAAAATCCATATCCTCATCGGTGTGCGCTATGGAAAGATGTCCTACCCGGCCTTCCCAGATGTGGACGCCGCGGTCCCTGAGATAATAGAACAGCAAACTTGCGTACTTCAGATCAGAGTGAAAATCATAGTAGAAAGTCGTGCTGAATTTCTGCAATTGCATGGGTAACTGCATGCCACGGAAAAAATCGTTGGCTCTGTCCACAAACCGTGCGGTTACCTGATTTGCACGCTCCTGCAGGGAAGGACCTGCGGCTTTCAGGTGCGTAAGCACTGCATGCGCCGCAGCCATTGCCAGGGGGTGCCTTACAAAGGTCCCCGCAAAGAATGTTACGCCGGTGGGTGGCGAAGATTCGTCGCCATACTGCCAGAATCCACCGTCGAGGACGTCCATGTATGCAGCGGAACCGGCAAGAACACCAATGGGCATGCCGCCTCCAACCACTTTGCCGTAGGTGGCTAAATCGGCCTTTACGCCAAAGTATTCCTGCGCACCGCCCGGCGCGATCCGGAAGCCTGTAATGACTTCATCGAATATCAACGCGATGTCGCGCTCGCGGGTGAGACGGCGCAGTCCATGCAAAAACTCCCGGGGTTGCAAGCCGGGATGGCGGGCTTGAACCGGTTCAACAATCACTGCGGCGATTTCGTCGGCATGTTTCCTGATGGCCTCTAATGAGGCGGGGCTGCCGTACTCCAGAATCATAATGTTGGCCAGGTGGGGAATTCCCGGCGCAATGGGCAAGGCGCCGGGCGCTTCGTCGAACAGCGCGGGCCGCCCCAGAACTTCATCGAAAACACCGTGATAATCGCCATAGAAATAAACAATTTTATCACGACCCGTTACGGTGCGTGCCACTCGGAAAGCAGCCATAACCGCTTCAGAGCCGGTATTGCAGAATGTGGCGCGGTCCATTCCGGTGAACTCGCAGATCATTTGGGACACTTCACCGGCGATGGGAGATTGCGGGCCGATTTCTACCCCAAGTTTCATCTGACGTTCAAGGGCTTCCATGACAAAATCGGGGGAGTGCCCCAGGTAATTGGCCCCGAAGCCCATGGTGACGTCAATATACTCATTTCCATCAATATCCCAGATACGCGACCCTTTTGAACGGGCGCATCCGATGGGATAGACCATCTCTTTCCATAGCTGCCGGAAATTGCCGGCGGCCCTGGGATCGCAGAAATAAGCCCGGTGCTTCTGAGCAAGAGCTTTGGATTTGGCGGTCCTTTGATTGTAGCGAGCGGTTAATTTATCCAGTGCCGCTTGCTGTCTATCGGTAAGGCCTCCTGCCGCGCCTTTTTCAATGGCTTTGAACGGCCCGAAATGGCTTTGCTTTTCCAGGTTAACGGCAGTGACGACCGGCGTGTGAGGAATGATCGGTGCGCTTGCGGCGGGTGCGGCTGCAGGTATTGCCGCTCCCCCGGAACCTTGTTGACGCAGCAATTCCAAATGCTGTGCCATTAATGACATTTGTTGTTGAATGACCGATTCCAGGATACCGCCACCTGCCGGCATCTTTTGAATAATCGGGCTTTGCGGTGTCAATGGTTGAGAAATTGCCGGTTGCGCCTGTGGTCGTGCCTCAGCGGCGACCGCGGCAACAGGCTTCGTTTCGGCCGGCGCGATTGCGTCGGGCGGCATTTTCTCGTCGAGGAATGTCGCCAGACCGTTGAGAGTGCAAAGGTCGCCAAGCATCTGGCGAAACGTAATTTTAACGCCGAATTTTTTATTAATGCCCTGGCTGATTTGTGTCAGCAGCATCGAATCAAACCCCAGATCCATGAACGTTTCGCCCGGCGGTGTATCGCTATGGTCGGCGCCTGAATAACTCTTGAGCAAATCCTTTAATTCATTGATCAAGCGGCCTGTTCTTGAAGGTTGTATACTGACATTCACAGATGTGCTGGGTTGCATATCATCCTCCTGGAAGCAAATATTCGTGGGAATCGGTTGCGTTGCGGATGTATCAGAGGTTACGTTTTTTATTGACAGGGAATCGGACTTTACAGGTTCGATCCAAAATCGTTTTCTCTCAAACGGATAAGTGGGTAGAGTGATCCTTTTTCTCTTCTCGGCTGCTGAAAAAGCAGCCCAGTTTACACCGACACCGGCAGTCCAAAGACGCCCGAGCGCCGCCAGTATGGATGAAAAGTCGCGTCCTTCTTCGCCCGCCGGACCTAAACTGGCGATTACATTTGCCTTGGCTGCTTTTTTTGCATGCTGTCTGGCCATCTGACTGAGTGTCTGACCGGGTCCAACCTCCAGTATGATATTCTGTGTATCCCCGATGACCAACTCGATCGCCTCTGCAAAACGGACCGTTTGTCGAATCTGTCGGCTCCAGTATTCTCCGTCGGCAAGTTCGTCAGGACGCATCCAGTTTCCTGTGCATGTTGAAATCCAGGGCAGTTTTGGCGACTGATGAGGTGTTTTTCTTACAGCTGTGGAAAAGTCCGCAAGCATGGGATCCATCATGGCCGAGTGAAACGCATGCGAGGTGTTCAGGGGTAGAACGGCGACTTTCTTCGTTTCGAGCTCTTGCTGAAACTTGCCTATTAAATTTGTCGGACCCGAGACGACGCAGAGTGTCTGGCTGTTGGTTGCCGCGATGGAAACACCTTCGGGCAGAAGCCGCGCGACCTCATCTGATTCCATCCTGACGGCCAGCATCGAACCCGGCGGAAGCGCCTGCATTAAGCGCGCACGGACAGACAGAAGGCCCAGGGCGTTTTCTAATGTGAATGTTTCGGCAAGAACCGCCGCAACGTATTCACCAATGCTGTGGCCGATCAATATGGAGGGCTTTATCCCCCAGCTCATCCAGAGACGGGCGAGGGCATACTCGACCACAAAAATGGCGGGTTGTGCGAGCCATGTTTCATTAATTTGTTTTTCTTCAGTTGTTTTATCAGATCCTTCAGGGTAAAGAATTTTCCGCAAATCCAAATTCAAGTGACCCTGCAGAATCGTCGCGCAGCGATCAATTTCCGAACGGAAAATTAACTCTGAATCGTAAAGTTCGCGGCCCATGTTGGGATATTGCGCTCCCTGGCCCGGGAATAGAAAGACGACCGCCTGTTCCTGCGCAACAGCCTTGCCGGTGAATGCCGATCTAGGTTTGAGTGATCGCAGTCTGTCCACCGCTTCTGCGACGCTTGAGCAGACAACTGCCCGACGGTGGGCAAATATTTTACGGCCGTTTTGCAGTGTGAATGCAACGTCAGCCAAATTCAGATCAGGATTGGTCTCAAGATGCGCCGCGAGATTCGCGGTCATCGTCTGCAGTGCGCTTTCCGTCTTTGCCGAAAGAAGAAGCAACTGCTGAGATCGTGAAGGACCACTGGGCATCATCAGGGGGGCTTCTTCAACCACAACATGCGCATTCGTTCCACCGACACCGAAAGCACTGACGCCTGCCCGTCGGGGGTTTTCTGTACGCTTCCATTCCAACAATTTGGTAACGGGAAAAAACGGGCTGTTGACAAAGTCGATCTTTGGATTGGGTGACTTGAAATGCAGCAACGGCGGGATCAATCCGTACTTAAGCTGGAGGATTGTCTTGATCAGACCGGTCGCGCCGGATGCCACATCGATATGCCCGATATGGGTTTTGCCGGTGCCTATTGCGCAATACCCGTTGCGCTTTGCTCCTCCACTGCGAAAGGCCTTTGTCAGGGCGGCTACCTCAACGGGATCGCCAAGTGGCGTTCCCGTGCCGTGGGCTTCGATGTAGGAAATGGTTTCAGGATCCACACCGGCTGCGGCCTGCGCCATGGCAATCGCCTCGGCCTGAGCATTAACGCTCGGCGCCACATAGCCGATCTTTTCCGAACCATCATTATTCAGGGCACTTCCTTTGATTACGGCTAGAATATTATCGCCGTCCGCAATCGCATCCGCCAGTCGCTTCAGCAGGACCACGGCTACGCCATGGCCGAAAACCGTACCGCGCGATTCGGCGTCGAAAACGCGGCAGGTGCCGTCGGCGGACATCATGGCCTCCTCCTGATAGAGGTAATCCCTCTTCTGGGGGAAGGTGATGGATACACCACCCGCCAGCGCCATATCACACTGGTGGTTGAGGAGACTTGTGCATGCCTGGCAGACGTTTACGAGCGATGTCGAGCACGCCGTCTGAATGGTCATGCTGGGTCCTCTCAGATTCAGCTTATATGAAACGCGGGTTGTCATGAAGTCCTTGTCGTTGCCGAGCATTTCCTGGTAGACGCCGACCTGATAGTTGCCTGCAAAATTAGCGGCGAATGCCCGGCTGGCGCAGATATTGTAAAGAAGGTAAGTATTCATGCTCAGGCCGGCATACAGGCCGATCATGCCGGGATAGCGTTCCGGATCGTACCCACCGGATTCCAGCGCTTCCCATGCGCATTCCAGAAAGAGCCGGTGCTGGGGGTCCATGAGTTCGGCTTCCCGGGGGTAGATGCCGAAAAACGCTGCGTCGAATTGGTCCACGTCTTCCAGGATGGCACGAGCTCTGATGAACGTATCACCCTGCGCCACCGCCTCCGGTGTGGCAACTGAGAATTCCAGTTCTTCCTGACTAAACCGCGAAACCGTTTCCACCCCGTTTACGAGGTTTTGCCAAAATTGCTCGACATTTTTCGCCCCTGGAAAACGGCCCGACATCCCGATAACGGCAATGCCATCCGGATTACTTCGGCAAGAGTCCAAAGCCCTGCGTTGACGTCGGCCCCGCTCCTGAACCTCACTTGCCGTGGATCCGGATTTTGAATCATTCGCTAAAAAGGCTGCAATCGCGCGGATCGTTGTGTGAATCAGAAGTTCCGTAATAGGAAAATCACGTCCCGCCAGCGGCAGTAAACGCGTATGAACCTGCGCTAACTGGATGGAATTACCGCCTGCGTCGAAAAAGTTTTCCTCCATTCCGACCTGAGAAATCTGCAGTACATCCAACCATATTTGTTGGATCTGCTTTTCCAGTGTGTTGGCGGGAGCGATAACGGTTGGTCCGACTTCCGGTGCGCCCGGTTCCGGTGTCAACTCAAGCGCCCGACGGTCCACCTTTCCATTCGGTGAAAGGGGCAGCTTTTCCATTGCATAGAATGCTGCGGGGATCATGCCGGCAGGTAATCGCTCGTGCAGATAGCGGCGGATGTCTTCAATGCGGGCATTGACGCCCTCGTGTGGCATCAAATAGCACACTAAACGCGCGCTTTCCTCGCCGGCAGGGCCTTTACGGACAAGGACCACAGCATCCCGGATGTCGGCATGGGTTTTTAATACGCTTTCAATTTCGTGCAATTCAATCCGGATACCTCGGATTTTGACCTGGTGATCCAATCGCCCGAGGAATTCAATGACCCCGTCCGGCAGCCAACGCGCCTGGTCGCCTGTACGGTATATCGTGTGACCCGAAATCTGAGGAAAAGGATTCTTGACAAATTTGGACGCGGTTGTTTCCGGATCGCTTAGGTATCCGGCGCCGACTCCGGCGCCGGCCACGCATAACTCACCAGGCTCGCCGATCGGACACATGTTGAAGTCGGCATTTACAATGACTATCTGAACGTTATGGATCGGTTGTCCCAGGGGGACGAAGTCGTATTGGTCCATATTGCCCAACGTCATGCGGTATGAACTGCAAATATCGGTACATTCCGTAGGGCCGTAAGTGTTGGCAACTTCCGTCCGACAACCGGGATGGGTTATCCATGGGCGCAATCGCGGGATCGAAATCGGTTCTCCGCCAACAAACGCTACCCGTAAAGAATTCAGGCGTCTTAATCTTTCTTCCGACGGCGGCTCGATGAGCGGGTAGAATGCGCTGGGCGTGCAGTTGATCAGGGTGATGCCGTGGTCCTGGATCAATCGCGAAAGCTGCTGGGCGTCGTAAGGTCCGGTCGGGGCCAGGTAAAGCCTTCCTCCGCGGATCAGCGTTGCATAGAGATTTTTCTGCGTAAGGTCGAAGCTTAGCGAACTTAGCAGTAAATTGCGATCTTCTGCGGTGACGCCGAATTCGGTTACGAACCATTGAAGAAGATTTGAAAATCCCCGGTGATAAACTGCGGCGCCTTTCGGACGTCCGGTGGTACCTGATGTGAAGATCATGTAAATAAAATGATCGACGGTGGCGATGGGTCCCAGATTGTGGCTTGCCTCTTTTGCAATTATCGGCCAATCACTGTCCCAGAGGATGATGTTTTCCTTATTAAAGCTTCCGAAAAGCGACAACAGGCGGTCCTGAGTCAACAGTACGCGAATGCCGGCTGTTTGAGTCATGTAAGTCAGCCGGTCCTGCGGGTAAGCCGGGTCCAACGGCACGTAAGCGCCACCGGCCTTCAGTATTCCGTAAATTCCGACGATCATATCAATCGACCGTTCTACGCAGATACCAACAAACATGTTGGGCCCTATTTTTTTCTTTTGAAGAATCCGTGCCAGACGATTGGCACGCTTGTTCAATTCCTGAAAAGTGAGCTGGTATCCATCGGCTTCTACCGCAATTGATTCAGGTGTCAGTGATACTTGTTCTTCAAAAAGCTCGTGCACGCATTTCGACAAGTCATGCGGATAGCTTGTATTGTTCCAATCAGATGGCACGGCGTTAGTATTGTACCGAGAAGGAGGCATGCTCTGTGAATTATGATTTGAGGGAGTATCATCTGGCATGATTTATCGTTCCTTTCTTCTTAGCTGTAGCAAAGAAAGTTAACTTATTAACAGTATAAATACAGCTCCGCCCTCTCGATTACGTTGTTTATAAACTCATCGAGGGGGGATATTAGTTATGTTATTTAAAAATTATTAGAATATAATCTAATAATTATCAAGACTTAAATTGCGTGTATTCATCCCATGTGACGATATAAAATTCCACCCAGTGTTTTCAAGACGGGAATCGGTAGTTTCGAAAACACTCGTTTAAAAATTGGATGAATACCTGGGGCATTGGCCATGAAGCAATTCTTATGCAACATATATCTGTAATAGTTTACTTGGTATAGCTTGGCTCCCCATCCAGCTTTGTATTGCATTAATCCTGCGCTTTCCGGTTCCGTCCTGCCAAAAGACATCGTTTGAAAACCTTTTTCATGACACCATTGAATAGCCTTCCACATCGTCAGATTGTTGGCTCTCAAATGATGCCACCTCGTGTCTGAGGCGCCATACTTAAAAATTACTTTTTGCCCGAAATTAAAATATATATTGGCAGATATCGCCGTATTGTTGATTTTTGCCATCGAAATAAATCCAAGATCCTTAGAAAGGACTTGGTTATATATATTATTAAAAAAAGTTAATGGTTGAGGTGGTAAACCGTGTTTTTTTCTGGTTATGGCATTGAGGCGATAAAATTCCTTCAGGTCGGCATATGAGGTTGAAACAATTACTTTCACATTTTCTTTCTGAGCTTTTTTAATATTTCGTCGTGTTGAACTTCTGAGATTTGAAAAAAGCTGCTCAACTGACATATTCAGATCGAGCATATGCATAATAAATGTTTGTGATGGTTTTTCGGACGAAAATATTTGTTCTCCACCCCTAATTTCCAGATATTTCCATCCCTGCTTTTTTCCTAATGCAACTGCCTGCTCAAAGATACCTTGAAGATACCGGGTTGTTTGTGCAATCGGGTTACATTCATCGGAAAAAGGAAGACAAACGCCATTTTTACCCGTTAGAAAACTGTTAACTTCCATAAGTGGAAATAAGCCGCAAAGCAAGTCTTTCTCTGTATTGCAAATATAAAAAGGTTTATATTTATAAGATTGACTCAGAACATTTGCCCAATTGGCGGTGTGAAAAAAAGAATAATCCGGCATGTTCAAAAGCAGGTTATTCCAGTTCTCTACTTTTAATGGGTTGATGAGCTCATGCTCAGGCATAATACCCTTTAATCTGCTCGATAACATACGCGACATGCTCGTCGGTCAACTCGGCAAACATCGGCAGAGAAAGGTATTCTGATGCGCATTTTTCCGCGATGGGAAAACTGCCTTCACCTTTTTTGATAAAGCCGTATGCAGCCTGTAAATGAAGAGGCACCGGATAGTGGATGCCGCAGGAAATTCCTTTTTCACCAAGATAGGCCATCAACTTGTCTCTGTCTTTAACGCGAATGGCGTAAATATGATAAACATGCTTAGCGTATTCGGCTTCCATAGGAACGATGATGTCTTTTACTGAAGAGAGTCCGGTTGTGTAGTCTTTTGCGTGTTTGCGACGGGAGTCGTTCCAGTTGTTCAGATATTTTAATTTGACGTTCAGAACAGCGCCCTGAATGCCGTCAAGCCTTGCGTTCCAGCCGATGATGTCGTGGTAGTACTTCTTGGCCTGGCCGTGATCGCGAAACATTCTCATTTTTGCGGCAAGCGCGTCATCGTTGGTGACAATACCGCCGCCTTCTCCATAAGCGCCCAGGTTTTTGCCGGGATAGAAACTGAAGCATCCGATTGCGCCGATGGAGCCTGCTTTCTTGCCTTTGTATTCGGCGCCGTGTGCCTGGCATGCATCTTCAATAACCTTAAGGCCATGCTTTTGTGCGACCGCCAGAATCGGGTCCATGTCTGCGGGCTGGCCGAAAAGATGGACGGGGATGATCGCTTTTGTTTTCTTGGTGATGGCTGCTTCAATGAGCGCGGGATTCATGTTGTGGGTTTTTTCATCAATGTCGATGAAGACCGGCGTGGCGCCGGAGAGTGATATGGCTTCCGCCGTGGCGATGAAAGTGTTGGGAGTCGTGATGACTTCATCTCCCGCGCCAACGCCTAATGCCACCAGGGCCATCCACAGGGCGTCTGTGCCGTTGCCTACGCCGATAGCGTGTTTTGTGCCGCAGAATTTGGCGAATTCCTGCTCAAACTTCGCGACGAAAGGGCCGCCGGCAAAAGCCGTGTTTTCTATGACGTCGTTTATGGCTGCGTGTACTTCTTCTTTAATTGTTTTATACTGAGCTTTCAGGTCTAAAAAGGGTACGTTCATAATTTTAAAATAACCTTTCCTTATATTTTATTTTGTCCACCTCCGGCGCTTCGCGCCACCTCCGCCTAACCTGAAGGTCACGCGAGCGAGGACATAAAAACGGAATGCTTTTATGCGTCTTAGTTGTTGTTTATTAATCGCGAAGCGCGCCCTTTAATGTCCCTGCCGGTGGGGGCAGGGGGTGGATGTCCTCATTGCCTTAATTAGCAATTCCAATTGTTTTTTGACACCCGTTATGTTTGTTAAGACTTCATCGTCAGTAAATCGAATAATCTTAAATCCTTTTTTTCGAGATCCTCTTCCCGTTGTTTGTCTTTGTTGACGATTTGTTCATTGTCATGCGTAATGCCGTCAACTTCTATAATCAGCATCAACTCTTTACAGAGAAAATCGGCGATGTAATTTGAAACGGGCCGTTGTCTTCGGAATTGATAGCCTTAAAGTTGTTTTCCTTTTAAAATGAACTTCCACAAGCCGGCTTCAGCTTTGGTCATGTTTTTTCTCAAGGTGGAGGCCCGCGGTTGTAAATTTTTATTGTAGCCGCAGTTGCTGAGAGTCATTTGCTTGTCCACCCCTGTCACTTCGTGACATCCGGTATTTGCCGGACTTACGCGCCCGTTTGCGGGGGCTAAAATTGTGCATGAGCGTTAACGTATCGGATGACTGTTAAGCAGGGTTTCCACCCCCGGCGCTTCGCGCCACCCCCGCCTAACCTGAAGGTCACGCGAGCGGGGGACAGTGTCGCAATTCCATTTTTGTCATTCCGGACAAGCGAAGCGCGATTCGGCTTGTGCCCTTCAGGGTGAATCCAGGAATATTAAAGAGCTCTGGATTCCCGCCTTCGCGGGAATGACGACTTTTCAACATTCTGACGCAGTCTCCAGCGGGGGACAGTGTCTGTTTCGTCGTTTTGCGATAAACTGCATGTGTGGGACTAAATTGTCAGTTATAGCTTTTTCCACCCCCGGCGCTTCGCGCCACCTCCGCCTAACCTGAAGGTCACGCGAGCGGAGGACAATTTGGAGCGCTTCGCGTTATCCTTTTAGCTTGTTCCTTTTATCTTTTACCTTGTCCCTTGCACCTTGAACCTGTTCCTTGCCATCAAACCTTTCTTTTCACACGGGCCGGGTTGCCAGCAACAATCGTGTTTGCGGGGACGTCTTTGGTGACGACGCTTCCTGCGCCGATAATGGCGTTTTCACCGATGGTGACATTTGCCAGGATCGTTGATCCCGAACCGATGGAAGCTCCTTTTTTTACCAGAGTCGGTTCGACTTTCCAGTCCGCTTCGGTTTGAAGTTTTCCGTCGCCTGTAGTCGCTCTTGGAAAACTGTCGTTGATGAAGGCGACATTGTGGCCGACAAAAACATTATCTTCAATGGTGACGCCTTCGCAAATGAAGGTATGGCTCGATATTTTGCAATTTTTGCCGATAAAGGCATTCTTCTGCACCTCGACAAACGCACCGACTTTGGTCCCATCACCTACTGAGCAGCCATACATGTTAATGAACTTGGAAAGGCGGACGTCTTTGCCAAGTTTGACGTCGTCTGCAATGCACAAAAAAGTGGTCATATGTAGATCATTGCTCCCTTGTTCGCCAGAGATTTGTTGGAGGCTTCAAGCATTTTGACGTTATTCAAGCCGGCTATGCCGTCATTGACAGCCGATCCGCCGTTTTCAACATAATCCACAAATTTTTCCGCCATGATTTTGAGAGCTTCGGTTTGCTCCACTTTGGGCGCCCACATGTCACCGGAACGGTAGTTGACCAGAAGATTGTATTTGCCTTCCTTGGTTTTAACCTGCACACCCTTATCATAGACTTTAATCTTCTCATCAGGTTCCAGGTCATTCCAGACCAGCATTTTCTTTTCACCCCCGATCAGTGTGGTGCGCACTTTTACAGGTGAAAGCCAGTTGACATTGATGTGTGCGATAATGTTGCCGGGATAGTAGAAGGTAAGGTAAGCGATGTCTTCGAGGTCGCGTCCGAAATGCCCTGCGCCTGTTGCGACAACCGCCTGAGGTTTTTTCCCGATGATATAATCCATAATGGAAATGTCATGCGGCGCCAGATCCCAGACAACATTGACATCATGCTGAAACAGACCCAGATTGATGCGCATCGAATCGAAATAATACAGATCACCGAGCGTGCCGTCATCGATCAATTGACGAATTTTTTTTACAGAACCCGTATAAAGGAACGTATGGTCGACCATAATTTTCAGTTTCTTTTTTTCAGCAAGATTAACCAGTTCTTCCGCTTCGGCAACCGTGTAGGTAAACGGCTTCTCAACAAAGATGCTTTTCCCGGCTTCCAACGCTTTTTTGGCAACTTCAAAGTGAGTGAATACAGGCGTGACAATGGCCACGGCATCCACTTCCGGATCTTTGATTAATTCATCGATTTCCGTTGTCGTTTTAATATGAGGGTAGGTTTTCTTGACTTTATTTTTAAGAGTCTGCGCATTCATGTCGCAAACCATGGTCACGGAAGAACCATTGGCTGAGCTGAAGTTTCTGACAATATTGGGGCCCCAGTAACCATATCCGATAACGCCTATTCTTAGCATAAGAGTACTCCTTCCAAATGATTCATTTGAAATGGTTTAATACGGGAATGTTCTTGTTATGTCAAAAGGTTTTTACATTGCGCCGGAACCCATGATTACGGCTTTGGGCGTCATAAAAAGGATCTTTAAGTCTAACAAAAGACTCCAGTCGCGAATATATTTAAGGTCAAGTCGCACCATTTCATCAAACGTTGTCCGGCTTCTGCCTGTCACCTGCCACAAACCTGTGATGCCCGGTTTGCATGAAAGCAGGCGGCGGCGATGCCAGATGTCATAAAGTTCACATTCATAAGGAATAGGGGGACGAGGTCCAACAAGCGACATGTCTCCTTTTAAAACGTTAATGAGCTGAGGAAGTTCATCCAGGCTTGTTTTACGAAGGAATTGGCCTATCGGTGTAATGCGTGAGTCGTTGGTTAACTTGAAAACTCCCGGTTCAACGGCGGAATTGTTTTGTTCGCAGATGAATTTCTTAATATAATTCTCATGTTCCGCTGAATCGCAATTTGTTTTCATGGAACGAAATTTAAACAATGGAAAAGTTTTGCCATTCAGGCCGACGCGGTCCTGTTTAAAAAATACAGGGCCGGGAGATGTAAGTTTTATCGCTGCAGCAACGGCCAGAAAAAGAGGAGAAAGGAAAAGCAATGCCAAAGCGCTGCCGATGAAATCGATCGAATACTTGATGCCCAGAGAAAAAACCTTGCCTAAATTACGTTTTGTCAGGTCGGGATAAAGATTAATGTTAAATGTTTCGTCATTAAATGTCCCCGTGTTTGCTTCCGGAAAAAGGTGAAAAGATATTTCAATTTTGTTGATCCATTCGGGTTTGAGGCTTTCGCTGAAACGGTCATAAATTTTGTGGATTATCAAATCGACGAAAGAATCTTGTTCCACTGAAATTTCAGTAAAGATGATTCCAATGGTTCTGCGGCCATGGTACCAACCCCGGACATCGATTTCACGTAAGCATGGAATAAGGGCGGCTTTGATATTCGCTAAGGTATCTTCCTGGTTATACTTAACCATGAGCCTTGAAATATCCAATAAAAGCAGAAGAAAAGGTTTTTTTGAACGCTCTGTCCGCATTCTTTCAACCCTTAACATATGGCGAAAATGCGTTTCATCGTAAAACGTATGGTCATTTTCCTGGGGGCGGACCATTAATTTCATCAAATTTCGGGATGGAGCTTTTTCTTGTTTGACCTCTGCGTGCTTTGGGAGGTTCATAATATATATCCTTTGTTAGTCATTGTTCGTAATCAAAATACACTCAACATCAGGTGACCGCTTTTCTTGCCCGTTTTAATATTCAAAAAGGGCTTTAAAATTGTTTTATAGTTAAGCATGTATTGTGCCGTTATTCTATTGCGGTGCAATTAATAATGATAAAATTAGTTAAGTTATTAATATAAAATATATATTATTGATCCTGCTTTGGTTTTGAATATGAACTTTGTCATTCAAGTCCGCTCTGTCGGCAAATATTTGGCCCCTGTCTACAATAATTGTAGCGCGATTTCCTACTCGTGATTGGTTAACTGTAATTGCATCTACGGAGTTTGTAGGGCCTTATTGATGGCCGGCCAATTAGGTTTTAAAAACTTTGAAAATACTGGTTTCCCGCCTGCGCGGGAAATCCCCATGTCCCTCTAGACGCCACGCGGGCATGAAGATAAGTCATTTACGGGTCTAAAAACCCGGACTACGTATTTTCATGTAGTACGTACCTCGCGTGACCTTCAGGTTATTTGGTGCGCTTGTCGCTTTGCCATGATTCCATTTTCGTAGTAATGACAATGTTGTTGGTTCAATGTAGTTATACAAAGTTCCCGTTGCGGCTAGCGACAATAATTTTTCCCCGTCCTTTCTCAAAAGTCCCATAATTGAATTAATACTCCTTTATTCAATTATTTAGTATCACTTTTTTTCCCGGGTAGTATTTTCTTGGCAAGTAATCCCATGTCCTGGGCGACCAGGCCTAATTTGTCCCACATTGTCGGTTCTGGATGATTTTTTGCGTAACGATAATCATAGTATTTGTGGTTTGTTCCAAAGTACCTCTGTATCATGGCTTTGGTTTTAAATTCCATATTGTTTAAAACGATGCCCATGACTTTGTTTTTATCGATGAGCTTGATCGCTTGCTGAACGGTTTCGCGAGGTGTTTCACCGGCCTTGATAACCAGCAAAATTGCATCGGCCATTTCATTGAGCACAGTGGGTTCTGTTGTGGCCAGAAGCGGTGAAGAATCCAGAATGATATATCGATCGTCATAACGAGATTTTATATCCTGAATCAGAGTTTTCATTTTTGCTGAACCGATGAGTTCTACAGGATTGTCCTGCATGGTTCCTCCGCACATCAGGCTGAGTTTATCTACAGATGTTTTTATCAATAAATCGGGAATTTCAGCTTCACCGGTCAAATAGTTGGAAAGACCTTTTTTCTCCGACATTCCAAACCACCTTGAAATCGATGGGTTTCTCAAATCGCAATCGATCAGAAGGGCGTGGCTGTTCAGCTCGATGGCAATAATAATGGCCAGATTGATTGAAATCAGGCTTTTACCTTCACCGGACATGGCGCTGCAAATCATGATGACTTTGGGCTGATTGGTCATGCCCGGTTTCATGATGTGTGTGCGCAGTCTTCGAAATTGTTCGGTAACAAGGGAAGAAGGTGCAAAAAAAGAAACAATCTTGTCATCCAGCACAGAATCATGCTGATCGGATAATTCTGATTCTGCTTCAGGAATTCCAATTTCTGACTTTTCACGTTCCATTTTTTGCAACGCGTCAAACATTTTCCCCATTTTGGTTATCTCCAGAGGTTATTGATCAATTCAGGGAACTTTAGGCTAAAAAGTACAAGTACGCCGATGATCACAATAATTATTATCGTCACTAAAACGCTTTTTATAAATTTTGACATGCTTCGGGGATAACTCTCTATGTCGGCTATAGTATTTTTAATCATCTTTTTGCCGATTCGATTCTTTCCTTCCGAAAAACCGGTCAATAAGGCATTATCGCACAGAATGTTAATCAGTCGAGGGATTCCTTTGGAATATTTATATATGGCTTTCAATGCAGATGTATCGAAGATGACAATGTTTCTGGACCCGGCTCTTTTAAGTCTATAGCTGATGTATTCCTTAACTTCTTTTAAATTGAGCGGGCGCAGATTATAGCGTACGGTGATGCGTTGTTTGAGCGGGCGGAATTCCGGTTGAGCCAGTATTTTGCTTAATTCCGGCTGACCGAGCAATATGACATGCAAAAGTTTGCTTTTAGATGTTTCAAGATTGGTTAAAAGTCGAACTTCATGCAATAAATCAGGGGCCAGGCATTGTGCTTCATCGATAATGAGGAAAACTTTCTCATTATTTTTATAGCAGTCCAGCAGGTATTCATGGAGCGCTGCCATGCATTGTCCCCGTGTCCTTAAATGATCCGTTTCAATGCCCAGGTCATGACAGATGTAATTTAAGAAATCGATACGATCCATCATGGGGTTGAAAATATAGCAGGTCCGGACTCCACCCGAAAGATTGCTCAACAATTTATGGACTAAAGTGGTTTTTCCCGTTCCCGCTTCACCGGTTATAACGCTGAAGCCCTTGGCTTCTTTGATGGCGTACTGCAGGTATGATAAAGCCTCCTGATGAATTTCACTCATATAGACATATGTGGGATCCGGCGTGATTTCAAAGGGTTTTTCCTTGAAACCATAGAATTTTCGGTACATAATTAGTCAGCTTTATTTTCTATTTTAGGAATGGTGGCGAGAACTTTCAAGCCCAGTGTAATTTCCACGTCGACGGAATCGTGGAAAGAACGATCCATTTGTTCTCGAAGAAATGCCAGTCCCAGTCCGCCTCCCAGGCCTCCCAGAAGACCGATTAACAGGATCTTCGGGATATCCGGAGAAAACGGTTTTTCCGGGGTGCGGGCCGGATCGATGACCTTAAACTGTTCGCCTTTCTGGCGTTTTTCCAGATTTTCCGCCTGTTGCGCATCCTGGCTTTTTTTCAATAAGCGATCATAAGTTTCTTTTGTGCTTTGATATTCGCGCATCAGGCCTGCCATGTCTTGCTCACGGGACGGAGTCTGTTCAATCCGGGCAAAGTACTTGTTGATTTGACCGGAAGCAATATGGGATTCTTCGCTGAGCCGTTTGATTTCCATGTCTGTCAGGGTCAACTGGTTTTTCAATTCTCTGTAACGGGGATCCTTTTTCACATCCTCTTTGCGGTCATAAGAGCTTTTATTTTTTTCCAGATCGTTAAGTTTCTTTTTAGCGGTTAGGACGTCCGGGTGACTCTCCGTATATCTTGCTCTCAGATCTTCGAGTTCCCGCTTTAATTTATCTTTCTGGTTTTCGTAACTTTCACCGGTTGTTGTCGTCTCAAAAGCCGGGGCAAGCGCGTCTTTTCTGCCGGTTGGGATACCGATAACCGAGGGGGCAGGGTTCTCCATATCCGTCAGTTGTTTCTGAATGTATAGTTTACGATCCTGAGCCGCCCTCAGACTTTCACCCACTTTTTGATTTTGGTTCTGCAATTGTTCGAGGATCTTAATGTTGGTGTCACGTTGTTCGGGCAATTCACCCATATAGCGTCTTTTGTAACCGGTGACGGCCGTTTCCATCTCATCGAGTTTTTTCTTTGCTGACACCAATTCGCTGGTCAGGAATTCCGTTGTTCCCATGGCTTGTTGTTCACGGATCTTTAAATTTTCTTCAATAAAGAGAGAAGCCAAGCGATTAGCCACCGTTGTAACGACGTTCGGATCATCACCGATGAAGCTGATTGTGAAAAAACCTTTACTGTCTTCTTTCTTTGTGGGCAGTTCAACTTTTATATTTCTACGCATCAACTCGATGACTTCTTCCTTGGGCCGGCGTTTACTTTCTTTCTCGTAGAGTTTGTATTCTGTAATAATTTGTTCCAGGCGTGTACGGCTCATCACTTCCTGTGCAATTGATTGGAGGCGCTCTTCGACTTTCGAAGTGACGGTTGCCTGAACAAACGCCTCCGGAACACGCTGGGGGGACACCAGAACCAGGGTGCTGGCTTTATACTCCCGCTTGGCCGTAAAAGCAAAAATGCATGCGCCTGACGCAATCAGAACGAAAGGAATGATGATATACCACATTCTGCGGCGTAAAATTTCAATATATTCATGCAAAGTAAAACTTTTTGCCGGATTGATCATATAAACTGGCTCCTGGGTATTTCCTTGTCTGCCTGGATCAGTAAGTTGCCGTCAGCGATAGCATGACCCTGTTTTCAATATATTCATACTGTGCTTCATGATAGAAATTCGTGTTTCTCATGTTATAATTGTATTCCAGTGTGGCTCTCAACCATTTAAAGGGATAGTAGGAAGCGTTGGCGCCGGCTCCCCATATGGTTTCCCGAAGCCCCGGATCATACGGGTCGGTGGCGTCCGGTTCGCTCTGAGACCATTCGACGCTGCCCAGGCAACCGACGGAAAAACGTTTGTCCAGAAAATGCGTGACGCTGCCGGTTGCCCGGTAATATTCTCTGAATCCCAGATTCTGGGATGTAAAAGCATCGTAGGTATACCCGCCCTGGATGCTGAAAACATACGTTGTTCTGGGGCCTTGTTTTTGTATGATATCTCCCTTAAACGTGATTCCGTTTTTATCCAATTTGTCTGCCCAGTAATAGCCGACCTGAGCGGATGCTGAAAGCGTGGGCGTGAAGGTATAGGATATTCCGATACTGGCATCGTAAACATCATAGTCAAAATCCGTCGCATAAATATATTTAGTGTAGGCGCCATTCAAAGAGGCCATTGCTTTCGGTGAGAAACGATACATGTATGACCCGTTGACTTTATGACTGTTGAAATCCGTTGAATTTTCAAAATGCCCGTTGGTGTATTCATAACTGGCGGAGACGCCATGTTGCCGGTTGAGCCAGTAGACAATAAAGGGACTGGCATAGTTTTCCATGCTGTTTTCAGAACCTTCGGCTGTGGCCTGATATATGTTGTTGCGATAAGTCACACCGACACGGCTTTCCGGGCCGAACTGATACTCGACAGTGGGTGAGATAATGTTGCGCCAGTAGGGACTTCGTGTTGTTTCCGTGGCCAGCAGATATTTATTGTCGGTCGTAAAATACTCTCTTTCCCTTGGAGAATCGGAACGGGTAAATGATTCTCTTAAATAAAAGTTCCAATGCGACGTGGTCAGATATTTTGCATCAAGTGATGCATTGGCGGATATATAATTCAGATTTGAGTAGTCATAGTAAAAAACAGGGCCGGCATTGACATCCAGGACAATTCCGGATTTAGCGTCCATATTATCGAACCTGATTCCTGGTGTTATTGTCGTTATAAAATCCCTTTTCTTGTTTTCTTTGGTCAAATAGAGATTATCGTTATATTCCTCCTTTACGGTAATGTAAGGGTGGATCTGGGAAAGGATGTCTCTGGCGTATATGTTCGGTGCGGCCAGCAGGCTGAAAACGACAAGCAAAAAAACAACAGATTGAATTTTTTTCATAATCTTATCCTTGATTAATTTTCCGCTAGATTAATATTTAATAATAATAACGTATTAACTAGTTAACAATAATTGTGTCGCCGCGGTCGATGATTATATCAGGTTCGTCGCCATCAACAATTTTATTGTAATTTGCCGTGATCCTTTTTTCTTTGCCGTTTACATTTTTTATAATCAGAATTTTTCTTTTATTGGCCCATTCCGTAAAACCACCGGCTGTAATAATGGTTTTTAAAAGAGTCGTTTGGCTGCGGATACGCATGACGCCCGGGGTTTTGACTTCTCCCGATAAGTATATCTTGTAGCTGTTCGCTTCTATAACGGTAACGGTTACCGTGGGATTATCAATGTAACTTTTCAGCTTTTCGGTGATAACCTCTTTTAATTTTAATGGGGTCAGGCCATCGGCTTGTATATCGTCTACCAGTGGGAGTGATATTTTTCCGTCAATTCTCACCGGGACTGTTTTTGTCATGGATTCTTCTTTCCAAACATAAATATTTAAAACATCTTCCGCGCCAATGATGTAAGTATCGCTATTCGCTGATATTTCGCCTTTAGGGGCTTTGGTTTTGTCGGGTGTCGCCGCTTTTTTCTCCTGTGCCAATGCGCAGGTTGTTATTGCTGTCATTAGTACCCATATCGTCATAAACAGAAAAATATGAAATTTTTTCATAATTTTTACCCCTCTTTTTTTATGTTTACATTATATGCCATGACTTTTTCTGATAACCTTTTTCCTGTTTTTCGTCAATAAAATTGAATTATTCTTCTTTTGTTTTTATTCTTAGGCGTGACTCTGCAGATATAACGGCCCGGAAATGGATGAAAAGGCATGTATTGGTTGAAATTTAAATGAAAAAATGACGTCGGAATATTTTACAATACTGAAAGGACTAACCAAATAACATTGTTATTATATCGACCGGCAAATTTTTTTTTAATGAAATAGCTTTTAATTACAATGTAATAGTAAAAAATAAAGACTTGATTTACCCGGGCAAGGCATGCTATATGCAGTTAGAATTCTCCAGAAAAAAATATAATACAGGGATGTATCATGAAAAAAGACACTTCAATATGTTTTCGTGCCAGTAAGGATTTACATGAAGCTTTGCTGAAAATCTCCAAAGAAGATAGAAGATCGTTATCTTCTACCATTGCTATCATTCTATCCGATTATGCGGCAAAACGAAAAATAGTCACGGATGAGACAAAGAAAGAAAAACGTCAATTTCCACGCGAAATCCTTTCCGTACCGGCTGTTATTAATCAGCCGGCGACAGATCAGGTAGGTATCGCGGCAATTACGGAGATATCTCTGGGCGGGTTGAAAATATTGCTTCCTAAAGAACTGGAAGAGCGTTTGATGATTGAAGGACAGGGATCAAAATTTGAAGTGGTTTTTAACCTGCCTTCAAACAATAAACCGATTCGTCTTGCCTGCGAATCCAAGTGCAGTATCAATGCTCAGGATAGCGTACAGATCGGTGCGTCGTTCGTTGACGCCGATTTCCAGAATTATAAGGCATTACAAGCTTATTTAATGTAATTTTCACTTCCTGAAACCTGTAACTGGGCAAAAATTTCAGAGGGCGTGTCTTTAGAATTTCCGGATTTCCCGAGATTTTCGAAAAAGACGCTTTTCTCTGTCAATTCCGCCTGCAAGACTGTGTCAGAATAGTAAAAAGTCGTCATTCCCGCGACGGCGGGAATCCATAAAACAATTGAAAATACTGGATTCCCGCTTGTGAGACTGTGTCGCAATGTCATTGCGAAGGAGCGAAGCGACTGAAGCAATCTCATAAGTAGCTGAATACACGGGATTGCCACGACGCCTGAGAGGCGTCTCGCAATGACACTCTGTATTGCGACACAGTCTCTGCGCGGGAATGACAATTTCTATTTTTATACCAATATCTGTATATTTTTCGTCGGATTTCTTTACAACTGCAATATTCATCCTGAAAAAATTTGTCAGAAATACCTGAAACTGCGTTGAGCCTTTATGTTCTTCAGTCAGCAGCGGTTTCAAGTCTGATCCGTAGAACTTTTGTTGTTTGAAAACATCAGCCAAGAATAGTGTCCGGTTTTAGTCTGTACCCCCGGAGAAAATCACCGATCAGCATGCGTTTCTTTCCCGCCAGTTGGACATCTTTAAGAATGACATGGCCATCGGATGCTGTGACATGCAGACCCGCGGCTGTAACTGTACCGACGGCGCCTGGCGGAAGTTTAACATCGCGTGTCATGGCTTCTGCCGAAAAGATTTTCAATGTCTGTCCGTCCATCACTGTATAAGCAGCAGGTGACGGGCTTAGACCGCGAATAAGGTTTACGATATTAACTGCGTTGTCGCCCCAGTTGATTTTTCCTGTTTCCTTCGTTAAACGCGGAGCAAATGTCACTGCATCTGTATCCTGCGCCTGCCTGCGTGCAGTGCCCGCCTCTAACTGTGCAATCGTCTTGAGAAGCATATCCGCACCTAATTTAGCCAGACGGTCATGGAGTTCTCCGAACGTTTCCGAATAACCCAGCGGCGTTTCTTCCTGCATAAGAATGTCGCCGGAATCCATTCCTTCATCCATCATCATAATGGTCACACCGGTTTTCGTTTCACCGCGGATAATGCTCCAGTTAAGCGGCGCCGCTCCTCTGTATTTGGGCAGTAGCGAGGGATGGATGTTCAGGCACCCCATCTTTGGAAAATCGATAATCGCTTTGGGAAGGATCTGACCGAATGCCGCCACTACAACCATATCGGGGTTGAGCGAATAAAATGCTTCCAGAAAAGACGGGTCTTTGACCTTCTGTGGCTGCAAAACGGGCAGTCCGTATTTTTGAGCCAGAATTTTTACCGGGGGGGCAACTTCTTTCTGTCCGCGTCCCGCCGGCCGATCCGGTTGCGTGATGACAGACAGAATCGGATAATGATGAAGCTGCAGCTTGTCCAGTGCGGGCAGGGCGAAGTCCGGTGTCCCCATGAAGATGATGCGGGGTTTGTTCATAGTGCATGATCCTTGCGTTTTTTTATACCTATAAGGAAACAACCCGGATGTGTCAAGAGTAACCCTGACCGGTGGTCTCGGAAATATTTACTAAAATGCACTTTCCTGTTGTCAATTCAAGATTCATGTTTTATATTAAAATCAAAGAGTAGTAGGCAGGTAGTTTTCCGAAGAGTGTAGTAGAACCGTTTAGCGCTTGAACATCAGAACATTAAGATGAAAGGCGTGACAAACGATGATATTGCCGGAGTTGCTTAAATCTCTCTTTTCTTCCATTTCTTCCATGCGGGTTTCCAGCCGGCGCACTTTGAATTGTTTCATGTTCAGTTTCGTTTGCAGTTGTTCCGAGATTATTTGTAACGGGCTTTAGGCGCCTGCATCCATTCCGGCGTTTCTTAGCATAAGCATGGTAATTGATGGCAAGCATTCAAACCGTAAAATGGAAATGAAAGCAGATTTGCAAGACCAATCTCAGGTGTTTTCAAACGGAAAGGAGATGAAGTATGAAGACATACGCTATTAAGTATGTGGAGCTGGCGGAGAAACATGCGGGGAGGATGGCCAAGCGATGGGCAATGGACGTGCAAAATAATACCCGTACAAAAAAGTACAAAGAATTAGATGAAGAGAAAATCGTCGACGTCGGTGTAAAATTTTATCACAATTTCAGTAAAATGTTCGCAGAAGAAAAAATAAGTGAGACTTCATTGAAATATTTTCGCTCATACGCTCAGGAAAGTTTTAATTTGAGGATTCCGATGGATGAGACGGTATACGCACTGATTCTTTTGAGAAGACATATCTGGTTGTATGCTGAATTCCAGACGATATTCAGTTCCGGCATCGATCAGCGGCAGGCGCTCGATACGTTAAGCCGCACGATTCTGCTGTTCGATTATGCGGCTTACGAGGTGACCAAGGAATATCAGGAGTTAATGAAAAAGGAACAGGGCAAGAAATAGTTTCCGTTTCCCTATACGCTTAAGCATTGGAGAAAGGAGAAGAATATGGTTGAGTCGATTAAGCTGCTGGATGTATTGGAAGCCAATATTGATGAAATAGCGGCGCAGTGGGCCTCTGATGTTAAAAAAAATAAAAGGACCGCCCATTATCGGGACATTCCCGATGAAAAACTGTCCTTGCAGGCGATCAAGTTTTACAGTCAATTGAGGAATATGCTGACGGCGCCCAATCGCTATGAGAAGGCGCAGGAGTTCTTCATGCATTATGCACGGCAGTGTTATGAAACCGGCATTCCCCTGCATGAATCGATTTATGCATTGAATATGATGCGCCGCCACATGTGGCTTTACGCCGAGTTTCAGGCGATCTTTATTAATGCACTCGAACATAACCAGGCCATTGACAGCGTCATGAGAATTATGCTGATGATTGACTATGCTGTTTATGAGATCACGCAGTATTATCAGGATCGCATCCGTCTGGAAACCAAAAAATATTCATAAAAAATTTTACCGGATAAAAATCAGAAACGGCAGCAGAATTCATTTCCGCTGCCGTTTTCTTTTGAACTTCTTTCCAGTGCTTCTTTTCGGCGTTGAGAGTTAAAACGAGATGATGTAAGGTTAGCCATCCCCGCTTCCGGGGGAACGACGGACTAATATTGGTTTGATCTTTTCAAAATAAAAAAACAAAGGAAATGATGCTTATGGAAAAATATCTTGTGAAAATTATTTACATGGTTCTGGTCATTGTATTCTTATTTTTAAGCAAGAAGATTGCCGACGCCATTACCCGTTATGACGATGACGCGCAAATCAGCCAGTATGACAACCTGGCAATTGCTTTGCGCCGGTTCGGCATCTTTTTGGGGATTTGTATTGCCCTGCAGGCGCTTGTAAACGGCGGATCATCATACCGGGATGCCGGGGTCTTTGCCGTTTCTTCTCTTGTTGTGGTCGTCATTTTTTTTGTAGCCCATTTTATCAACGAATTTGTCATTGTTCCCAAAGTCTGCAACAACGAGCTGGTGAAAGCGGGTAATGTCCCGACAGGTCTCATTGAGGCCGGCGCGTTTATCGCCACCGGCATTCTGGTCAATGGCGCTTTTTCCGGGGATGTGGGCGGTTATTTAAGCGCCGCCGCTTTTTTCTTTTTAGGGCAGATCGTCATGATCGCGGCGATCTTTATCCACGAAAAAATTTATCGGTTCAATGTTACCCAATGCGTGCAGGATCATAATCTCAGCGCCGGTGTCGCGGTGGCGGGGCTTCTGGTGGCTTACAGCCTTATTTTACGCTCCAGTATTGCAGGGGATTTCACGGGCTGGATTTCGAGCCTCACCGCTTTTGCGATCAGCGCCGGAACCGGCATGATTGCCCTGGTGATTTTTGAACGGATTGCGGCGTTTATTTTTCTGCCCGGAACATCCATCGGAGAGGCCATTCGCGGCGGAAATACCGCGGCCATTGTTTTAGTGCAGGGCATTACGATTGCGCTGTCCATGATCATCAGTCAACTCATATAAGGCTCAGGTGCTGACCATGAAAAAAAACACAACCGGGAAAATCATTATCGGCGGCATATTTTTTCTGGCTCATGGCCTGATCATCGGCTGTGATACGGCCGATGATACGATATCACAGGGCGGAACACGTTCTTTTGGCGACGATGCGACAAGTCAGGCGGCTTATAAGCAAGGCGTCATGACGATGGTGGAAGAGGTTGCGCCCGGCGATTACCGCATCGAACAGGAATATCCGAGCAAGCAAACCGGTGTCGTTGTCAAACATCTGAACGGCACAAAAGAAGTCATTCCGGAAGAAAAGATACCGTCCATTCTGGAACAGGAAAAAACGGAAAAAGGGATGGGGCTGGGGTCTGTTCTGGCGGCAGGACTGCTGGGCTACATGATGGGTAAAAATTCACAGCTCAGTCCTTATATTTACAAAAACGAAAATTTGTACCGGCAAAGTCTGGCCAACAGGCAGTTATTGTTCATGCAGCAGGAGGAAGAGGACAAGCGCCGGGGATATAGGGGCGGATACTGGTCGGGCGGGCGCTACTATAATCCATCTCGTCCTTCAGGCGGTGGACACACCGTCGGACGATCTTCCACCGGTGCGGCTAAAACCGGTTTTTTCTCACGTCTGGGCAGCAGCTTCAGAGGCTTCAGCGGATGAAGATTCTTCCCGTCAAACCCGTTCCGGATGAGATCTATGAAAAAGTGGGCTTTTACTGGTATTCCTCTCCGCAGGATAAATCCTATGTGGCTGATGAGCTGGTTTCAGTAAGCGAAAAAGAAGGAGATGCCTATTATCAGGCCGCCAATGAACTCTACGATATGTATGTAAAGGCCGGCCAGCACGTCATTGATCAAAAGCTCTACCCGCTTCTGGATATTCCGTCCAATCTGGTGGAAATGATTGAAATGAGCTGGGAGGAAGACAGCCACTTTCATCTGCTGGGACGCTTTGATCTGGCCGGCGGCCTAGATGGCCTGCCTATCAAACTGATCGAATTCAACGCCGACACACCCTCACTTATTTTTGAAGTGGCCCTGGTGCAATGGCTGCTTCTGAAACATAACAAGCTTACGGAAGAAAATCAGTTCAATCGTCTATACGAAGCCATCAAAGAAAATTTCGGCAGGCTCAAAGCATTGCATCCTGTTTTCGGCAACGCTGATGACCGTATTCCCCATGCTCTGTTTTCCTGTTTCGAAGATATTGGAGAAGAAGATGAAAACACCACCCGGTTGATTGAAGAAATCGCTTATGAAGCGGGATTCATCACCGGTTTTGAATATGTGGAAAAAGTATACTTCGGTGCGGAAGAGGGGATACTGGATCATGAGGGGAATCCCTTTGATTACTGGTTCAAGTTGCTTCCCTATGAATACATCTGCGTCTATGAACCGGAGCTTACCGTGCTGCTCACTGAAATTCTGCGCCGCAGGCGCTGCATTCTGCTGAATCCTCCATACACACTTCTTTTTCAATCCAAGATGATTATGAAAGTCCTGTGGGATCTGTTTCCCAATCATCCGCTGCTTCTGGAGACGGATTCAAAACCGCTCAATGGAAAAAAATGCGTTGAGAAGCCGAACTTCAGCAGGGAAGGGGCCAACATCCGTGTTCTGGATGCAAGCGGCAATGTCGTCGAGGCCAGAGACGGCGACTACGGCATGTACGGCAAGATATATCAGGCCTGGGCCGACCTCCCGCAGGACAGCCAGGGACGGTTTTATCAGGCCGGTGTTTTCTTTTCTTATGAAGCCTGCGGCCTGGGCTTCCGCCGCGAAAAAGGCATCATTCACAACCACTCACAGTTTGCAGGGCACTATGTGGAATGATGCCACCCCTACATGAAGCTTTCCGGGTCCACGTCTATTACAATCTTTACGGTGCTTGTCGCATGTTTTTCCGCAAGTTGCGCCGCGATAGTGTGCATGAGCTTGCTGTCTTTTCCCTTGATCATCATTTGCATGCGGTGTTCGCCGCGGATTTTGGAAAGCGGTGATTCGGCGGGGCCGATAATTTCCAGGCTGTTGCCGTTTTGGGCGCTAAGCAAACCGGCGTCACGGCCCAGTTCTCCGGCGGTTTGAGTCAGAACGTCAATTTTTGCGGACGACAGCCGGAGGTTGATGATCCGGCTGAAAGGCGGGTACTTCAGCGCCTTGCGGAATTCAATTTCTTCTTCATAAAATGATTTGTAGTCGTGGTCTTTTGTGTGTTTCAGGACGTAGTGATCCGGATTGAAGGTCTGGATAATGACGCGGCCTGCTCTATCACCGCGACCGCCGCGTCCGGCCACCTGGGTGAGCATTTGAAAGGTTTTTTCTGCGGCGCGGAAGTCCGGTATGTTGAGCGAGGTATCCGCCGAGATAACACCCACCAGCGTGATGAAAGGAAAGTCATGTCCCTTGGTGATCATTTGCGTTCCCACGAGAATGTCGATTTCTTTTTGCTGCAGAGCCTGCAGGATTTTTTCCTGAGAGCCCTTGCGTGTGGTGGTGTCGGAGTCCATCCGGCAGATGCGCGCTTTGGGAAACAGGGTTTCCAGTTCTTTTTCCAGTTTCTGAGTGCCTGTGCCATAGTTGAGAATCCGGCTGCCCCGGCACTTGGGGCAAAGCGGCATGGCTTTCTGGCTGTAATCGCAGTAATGACATTTGACGAGATTTTCGGCCAGATGGCTCTTTAAGGCAACGGCGCAGTTGGGGCAGGTAAAGTTATAGCCGCAGTCGCCGCAGACCAGGAAAGTATCAAAGCCGCGTTTGTTTAAAAAGAGCAGTACTTGTTCCCGGCGGTTCATTGTTTCGGTAATGGCGATGATCAGCGCATCGGAAAGAATCGGCGCCCTGCCATGCATTTCCTTTTGCGCTTTCATGTCGATGATGTCGATGGCAGGCAGGGGTTTTTTATTGACCCGCTCAGTTAATTTCAAGTGGGCGTATTTTTTTGTTCCGGCGTTGTAAAAGGTGCGAACACCCGGTGTGGCCGAACCCAGGAGCGCAACGGCGTTGGTCAGCTTGGCTTTGACGACGGCCAGATCGCGGGCATGGTAACAGAGGCGATCGTCCTGTTTGTAGGAAGAGTCGTGTTCTTCATCGACAATGATCAGTTTCAGATTCGGAAGCGGCGCAAATAAGGCGGATCGTGCGCCGATGACCAGATCGATCCGGTTCCGCCGGATTTCGCGCCACTGGTCATAGCGGATGCCCTCCGCAATGCCGCTGTGAATGACGGCAATCCTGTCCGCATTAAACCGTCCGGAAACCCGGGCGATGAGCTGCGGGGTGAGGGCGATTTCGGGCACCAGGTATATGGCTGTGCCGTTTTCTTTTAAGGCCTGTTCGATAGCACAAAGGTAGACTTCCGTTTTGCCGCTTCCCGTCACACCATGCAGCAGGATCGGATGAAAAGTCCCGGCGCTGATGTGGCGGCAGATTTCGTCAAGCGCTTCTTTTTGTTCACTGCTTAAGATGATACCGGTCGGGTCATGGTTGATGGCAGAGGTGAGAGAGGCTTTGCGAATGATTTCTGCGTCGTTAATTTCTAAAACACCATTTTCCAGAAGCTTTTTTATGACGGCGGCGGATATATTGGTTGCCGCCATTACAGCCCGAAGTTCTCCGGGGCCTTCATTTTTGAGATAATTGACAACCGCCTGCTGCCGCAAGGTCAGTTTCATCTGATCTGCTGTACCCGCGGCGAGTCCGATGATCTTTTGTGTGCGGATGCCCATGGGTTTTTTGTCTTTCGCCACAATCCGGATCAGACCGGCCAGTTGAAGGCTTCTTACGAGCGCTGCTGCATTTTTCAGATCGGACTTTTTGATCAGATCATTTATCGAAAGACCTTGCGGGTGCTCATAAACAATGTCGAGCAGTTTTTTTTGCGCAGGTGTCGGGGCTGCATCAGCGGGCGGTGTAACAGGAACAATCCATTTGAAGTCCTTTTTTTCGGGGCCCGCGGGAATCAGTTCAGTAAGTGTTTTACCCAGAGGATAAATAAAGTAGCCGGCAATCCATTCGTAAAATTTCAAGTCGTCCGGATCGAAGAGCGGTTCGTCATCAAGAATTTCGATGACCGCTTTGACATCTTTTATGTCGCAGGAGGATGATAGGGCGACAATAAATCCCGTCCGTTTCCGGTTGCCGAAGGACACAAAAACACGTTTGCCGATTTCAGCGGCGGAGATAAGTTTTTCCGGAATTTCATAAGTAAACAGCTTATTGGCCGGAATATTGAGAGCGACAGTCGCGTACATGGAGGATGATTATCATTTTTGATATAAAAAGGAAATGCCGGGTGTGTAAAAGCGAAAAAAAAGCCCCGTTTTGCGGGGCTTTTTTCAAGCATGTTCAATTCTTTTTACTCGCCTTTTAGCTTTTCCATCTTTTCCTGCTTGGTTTTGCAGTCGATGCATTCGGTGGTGACCGGTCTGGCCAACAACCTTTTTTCGGAAATCGGTCCGCCGCAGGACTCGCAAACACCGAACGTTCCGTCGTCGATTCTTTTAATGGCTTCCTGCATTTTCATAATCAGTTTGCGTTCCCGGTCACGAATGCGTAATTCGAAATTACGGTCGGACTCCAGCGATGCGCGGTCGTTTGGATCAGGGAAATTTTCTTTTCCACTGGTCATTTCCGATACTGTCTTTCCCGCCTCGCTTAGCAGCTCATTGATTTTCTGGGTAAGCAACTTGCGGAATGCTTCCAGTTTCTCCGGCTTCAAAGTCGTTTGTTTTTCCAATGCCGCCACTCCTTTTTATGTGATGTTGAGAACGATGCCCCTTTTACCTAATGGAAATATGTTTGTAAAGCAAAATATTCAAGCCTCTCGGCTACGGAAAAATACATATTTTCCCTTTTTTTATCGTATCTTATGAATATCATGATTTCGAACAATAGACAGCTAGAATTTTGTCCACGACATTGGTTGTGGATTTGCCGAGAACTTCCGGAATCAACGTCACATGTCCGCCCCATTGTTGAATTTCATTGCGCCCGACTACTTTTTCTTCAGGCCAGTCTCCTCCTTTAATTAAAACATCCGGTTTAAGGTAGCAAATCAGTTCCAATGGTGTCAATTCGGGAAATATCGTTACAAAATCAACACATTCCAAACCGGCCAAAACTTCGGCTCTTTCGTCTTCGGGCACAAGCGGCCTTTTGTCGCCTTTGATCGCCCGAACGGACGAATCGCTGTTTAACGCGAGAATCAGTATATCGGCAGTTTTACGAGCTTCCTTTAAATAGCGGACGTGGCCAACATGCAGGATGTCAAAACAGCCATTGGTAAAGGCGATTTTTTTTCCTTCTTTGCGCAGCGCGTCGATTTTTTCTTTCAGTACAGTTCGATCCAGAACTTTATGCATGATGTCTCCTTTTTGATAAACAGTAATAATATCGGGAATGGTCGGCGATTACGGGAAATACTGGCTTCATCGCCCGAGTTATAGCACCCTGGCCAGTGTGATCACCGCGACATGGGCGGCGCCTGCCTTTTTCAGTATTTTAGCGCATTCGTTAGCCGTCGAGCCGGTCGTCAAAACATCATCTACCAAAACGATGTTTTTGTCAGCGATATTCTCAGGCACGGGAACTTCGAAGGCCCCCTTAATGTTTTTCTCCCGTTCTTTTTTGTCCAGTCCCGTTTGAGTTTGTGTCATTTTCCGTCGTTTCAGCAGAGAAAAATTGACGGGAAGATGATGCTTTTTCCCCAGAGCACGGGCCAGAATGAGCGACTGGTTAAAACCGCGGCTTCTGAGCCGTCGCACATGAAGAGGAACAGGGATGATGAGGTCGAATGATTGCCAGTCCACATCGGGAAAATTAAAATCGGACAGAAGGTTGGCCAGTGCCTCGCCTTTGGTGATGTTGCGTCCGTATTTGAACTGGAGGATGGCATCATGCACAACTCCGTCGTACGAGACGGCAGCCCGTGCGAAGGTGTAAAGCGGCCTTGTTTCCAGACATGATCCGCACACATGATCTCCGGCAGGTGAATCGGGAAAGGTGATGCCGCAGATGGGACACCGGCTTTCAGCGATATATGAGATTTGTTCACTGCATCTGCCGCAGAAAACTTTCTCATCTTCACGAGACAAAACCTCTGTGCAGGCAATGCAGAGAGGCGGAAAAAGCGCGTCTGACATTTCATGAAGAAATTCAGAGAAAATCAAGCCATCTCCTTGCTTAATTTCTTTATTTCGGTTGCATTTTCATCAATTTCCATCCGCGGGGCGTCCCACAGATCTTCGAGTCCGTAAAAGTCGCGCGCCGATTCCTGAAAAACGGAAATCACAACATCGTCATAATCGAGCAAAACCCACTCGGCGTTGGCTTCTCCTTCCACTCCCAGGGGGAGCATGCCTTCCTTTTTCAGAAATTCCTGAATGGCGCCCGATACCGCCTTCACCTGACGGTCTGTAGCTCCCGAGCAAATCAGCATATAATCCGTAAATGACGATATTTCTTTCACGTTTAAAACAACAATCTTTTTTGCTTTTTTCTGCAGGACGGCATTGATGCACAGCAAAAGCCGCCGCACTGCTTCATTCTTTTTTACGGCCAAATGAGCCTCCTTGATAATTAGGTATTCAGGCCGAAGGTTGAAGGCTGAAGGTCTGCTTTGTGCGCCTTCGACGGTTTGATTTATGAATGACGACGCTTTGAGCGCCTTGCGTTGGTCCCTTCGGCCTTCAGTCTTTGGTCTTCAGTCTCTTTCATATGTCACAAATGCAATGAGTTGACAATACGGAATTAAAATAGGTCAATAGGCTGAAGACTGTAGGTTTAGGCTGAAGAGTTTAGACTGAAGGCTGAAGACTGAAGGTCTGTTTTGTGCGCCTTCGGCGGTTTGATTTGTAAATGACGGCTCGTTGAGCGCCTTCGACCTTCAGCCTTCCGCCTTTATCTTGTGAAAAAAAAATGACTATGGTAAATCATCGCTTCCGATTTATCCGGAAAGGAATTGTTTCATGCAGGACGTTATAAGAAAAGTTCACGCCCATATGCCTTATCATCTCTTGCCCGGTTATCTTCCTATGATTCTGGAGCAAAGGCTTAATCTCGAGATATATTTCAATCATCATACCCTGAGATCGCTCGATCAGAACGAATGCAGGGAGATGGCTGCAAAACTCAGGGATGCGGGTTTGAAACTGACGTTTCATGCTCCGTTTGTCGATCTTCGTCCCGGCGCGCTCGACGAACGTATCCGGCAGGTCAGTATGGAACGCATTCGTCAGGCATTTGATCTGGCCCCGATATTTAAGCCGCTGAAGATCGTTTGCCATCCGTCATTTGATGAACGGTATTATATATCCTGTGACGATCTCTGGCTGGGAAACAGCGTCCTTTTCTGGCGGGAATTGATAGAAGTCGCTAAAGAAGCCAATGCCGTTGTTGCTCTTGAAAATGTCTACGAAAAGGAACCTGACATTCTCCGGCGTCTTTTTGAAAGGCTTGAATGCGACAATCTTTGTTTCTGTTTTGACACGGGCCACTATAACGTTTTTGCCCGTTCACCGCTTAAAACCTGGATAGACCAGATGGGATGTTATATCGGGCATCTGCACCTGCATGATAATTTCGGCAAACTAGATGAACACCTGCCGGTGGGCAGCGCCACATTTCCGTTCGATGAGTTATTTGAGGCGCTCAAGAGATTAAAGGTCAAACCCACGTTCACGCTGGAGGCGCACTCCCAGGAACATTTGTGGCAATCTCTGAAGAATGTGCAGGAGATGAAACTTCTGGAGAGACTCGATTAACAGAAGTCATTAAACGACGGAGCACCGGATGTCCTCTTACCTGATTAGAAGAATCCTTTTCATGATCCCGCTGCTACTGGGCATCACCGTGATCTGTTTTGTCGTTATGCATCTTGCCCCGGGAAAGCCGACGGATTTGCAAACGCAGATGAATCCGAAATCATCGGCTGAAATGCGCGAACGTCTGATGAGCATGTACGAACTGGATAAACCGCTGCATGTTCAGTACTGGTCATGGCTTAAAAAAATCGCACGCGGCGATCTGGGGACGTCTTTTTCTTCCGATCACCGTCCGGTGGCCGATAAGATTCTGGAGCGCCTGCCTGTGACCATCGTAATCAATCTGCTTTCTCTTCTGATTATTATTGCCGTAGCCATTCCGATCGGTGTTTTGTCGGCGGTTCATCAGGATTCGCTTTTCGACAAAGTCACGGCGGTGATTGTCTTTATCGGTTTTGCCGTACCCACGTTCTGGCTGGCCCTGCTTCTGATGATTTTTTTCGGCATCAACCTGGGGTGGCTTCCGATTTCCGGCCTGCGATCGCTTAATTATGAATATCTGAGTAGGTGGGGGCAGTTGGCCGATCTGGCGAAACATCTGATTTTACCGGTATTTATTTCCGCATTCGGGGGACTGGCCGGTCTGTCACGGTATATGCGGGCCAATATGCTGGAAGTGATCCGCCAGGATTACATTCTGACGGCGCGCGCCAAGGGATTGAGCGAAAGAGCGGTTATTTACAAACATGCTCTGCGCAACGCGCTTTTGCCGGTGATTACGATTCTGGGGTTGTCCATTCCCGGTCTGATCGGCGGCAGCGTAATTTTTGAAACGATCTTCGCCATTCCCGGCATGGGGCAGTTGTTTTATATGGCGGTCATGGCGCGTGATTATCCGACGGTCATGGGCATCCTGCTGATCGGCGCGATCCTCACGCTGGTCGGAAATTTGATTGCCGATGTGTCTTATGCCATTGCGGATCCGAGAATAAGGATTTCATAGATGACGTTCTGGGAAATGTTTTATAAAAACAAACTGGCGCTGGCGGGATGCGGGATCATTCTGTTTTTGATTGTTGTCTCGCTTCTGGCGCCTTTTATCGCTCCGTATGATGCAGGCGCGATTGATCTGAGGCATGTTCTGGATCCTCCATCGCTCAGGCACTGGTTCGGAACGGATCAACTGGGGCGCGATGTATTTTCCCGGATGATCTGGGGGGCGCGCATTTCTTTGCTGGTCGGTTTTGTCGCCACCGGGCTGGCCCTTGTCATCGGAACCGCACTGGGGGCGGTTTCCGGATATTACGGCGGATGGGTTGACGCCGTGATCATGCGTTTTGTAGATATTATGCTTTGCTTTCCCACTTTCTTTTTGATTCTGGCGGTCATCGCGTTTCTGGGGTCTTCCATCTGGAATATCATGATTGTAATCGGTCTGACCAGTTGGATGGGCGTGACGCGCCTGGTGCGGGCGGATTTCATTTCACTTCGCGAAAGGGATTTTGTCAGGGCGGCGCGGGCTATCGGCGCAAGTGACATGCGGATTATATTTCTTCACGTCCTTCCCAACGCAATGGCTTCAATCCTGGTGACGGCCACGCTGGGAATTGCGGGAGCGATTCTGACGGAATCGGCTTTGAGCTTTTTAGGCATTGGCGTTCAGCCGCCGACGCCCAGTTGGGGTAATATTCTGACCGCCGGCAAAGACAATATCGATATTGCCTGGTGGCTGTCGTTATATCCGGGGCTGGCGATTTTGATTACGGTTGTGGGCTATAACCTGCTGGGGGAAGGCATCCGCGATGCTTCTGATCCGCGGTTGAAAAAATAATGCCTCAGATGTTCAATTTTCATGATTTTTAATATGCTTGAACAGTTTCATTCCCTCCTTGAAGTCGGGATTAATCTGGAGGGCCTGGGTGATGGATGCCTCGGCGTTCTTCTTCTGACCGGTGTCGATATAGGCGCGGGCCAGGTTGTAATAAAGATTTTCATCGTTGGGAGAAACGGTGATGGCTTTTTTATAGTCAATAATGGCCTTTTCAATATTTCCCGATTTCCGGGAATCAATGCCGGATTCGTTGTAGTAGGATAGAATCAGGGATCCCAGGTTGTCATGCCCGCCGACCATTTCATGCAGCGCGGAGGACTCTCCTCTTTCCACAAGCGAGATCATCAGTTTGACGGTTTTCTGATCGTCTTTGTTGAGCTCATCCAGATTAAGCTTTTGGGAGACCTCTTCGCTGACCAGAACATCGGCAACCTCATCTTCTTTAATTTTGATCAACTGGCACAGAAAATCATACGATGTTGAGAAATCGTTATCGCGGAAATAGACTTTTCCATAAATGTCATTGAAGAATTGAGAGATAACGAGCTGCCGCTGAAAATTATTGATGGCGGCGGTGAGCCTGCTTTTGTCGGTTGCCTGAAAATTACTTTCGCTGATATAAACATCCAGCACATCGCGAAACTGCACGATACTGGAGAAAAGGTTTCCCTTTTGCAGATGCCTTTTGCATTCCTCTATCTTGCGTATGATTTCCGCCGCCGATCCTGGTTTCTTAACCTCATTTGCCGCCATTGTATGATTTTCCTCATCAGAATTCAGGATTTGAAATTATATACGGCGAAATCGTGGAAAACTTTAATTGATTCTGTTTTTTGGAAAGAGGGGATTCGGTTGCCAACCAACGGCCTATCGAACATCAAATATGAAATTCTTCAGCCAATTGATCTTGTTGTTTAGCGGATATCCGGGTGAAGCGGACACCGAATCCGGGGAAGGTCATGGATTTCCCCCAGGGCTGCCGCCAGAGGATCTGTCCTGACAGGGGTGTCTTATCCTCTAATTCATTCATGACCAGCCAGATTTCCTGGATTCCCGCCCAGTTGCCGAAAGAGCACAAAAAACAACCGCTTTTTGAAATATTGACGGTTACGGATCGTTCCATGTTGGCGGGACTAAGATTTTGATCTTTATATATCTCAATATTGAGATTGACGCATTTCCGGGCATCGGCGCGGATGGTGCGCGGTTTAAAAGGCTGGCAATCATAGGCGACAAAATGAGCCAGAGAGCCGGTTGAAGACGCCTCGTTGGAAAGGGATTGAATTCTGTTTCCCTGCTGATCCCATGTTAATTGCATCAGGGGGAATGCGCCGAGAATTTCCTGGGAAATGCCTTTCTCTGCGCGGTTGGCCTTGAGGCTGGTGACGACGTCAACCAGGATCCCCTGATAAGCGGTTTTAAGCATGGCGTCTATCAGTTGAGCAAAAGAGGGCACAACATCCACTTCAATTCCCAGGGACATTGCCTCCCGCAGATAGGCATTTCTGGAAGGACCTTCTTTACAGACGAGAATCAGTCGGATGGCCATGCAGTTAACATTCCCCTCGAAAAATTCAGAGCGGATCAGTAAACCGTAACCCGCGTAAGTTCTTAAAAAAAAAGCCTGAGGGTGTCAAGCAATTTAAACGGACTCTTTGGGGCTTGATTCTATCTTTAAAATATAATACTAGTCCGCCACGATTTGAGTGCTTCTATTGGCAGTGATTTTTGTTTTTTATCAGGAGGAGTAAGATGTCCAGGAAAGTTAATGCGGAACAGTTGAAATCTGATCGGCGGATCATATCCCGCAAGTTGTTGTCCGGTGAATGGTCGGAAAAGGATATTGCCGGTCTTTTGAAAAAGCTTCCCGATGTGTCGGAGAATGCTGAGGAAATAGCGCCTCAGACCGACAAATAAAATGTATGTTGATTGATTCCCATGCCCATCTGGAGATGAAGGAATTCGACGCCGATCGCAATGATGTGATCGAACGTGCAAGACTTGCAGGTGTGGAATGTATTGTGACGGTGGGAACCAACCTGTCCCTGAGCCGCAAGGCTCTGTCCGTCGCCCGCCAGTATCATGACATTTACGCAACGGTCGGGGTTCATCCTCACGATGTGGCAAAAGCTGAAAACAAGACTTTCGATGAACTTAAAGCGCTGGCGCAGGATCCGAAAGTAGTCGCTTATGGCGAAATCGGTCTGGATTACTTCCGCAACATATCTCCGCGTGAAAAGCAGGTGGAAATGTTTGCCAGGCAGTTGGAACTGGCTTGCGAGTTAAAGCTGCCGATTATTATTCATGACCGCGACGCCCATGAGCAGACGCTCAGAATGGTTAAGGAATCAAAAGTTCGAAACGGGGTATTTCACTGTTTTTCCGGCGACTGGGCGATGGCCAGGCAATGTCTTGATCTGGGTTTTTATCTTTCCGTACCCGGTGTCGTTACGTTTGACAAATCTCAAAAGTTGCAGGAAGTTGTCCGGCATGCACCTCTTGATTGGCTGCTTCTGGAAACAGACTGCCCTTATCTGACCCCGGCGCCGTATCGCGG
Organism: Smithellaceae bacterium; assembly: GCA_963682105.1. Lineage (GTDB taxonomy): Bacteria > Desulfobacterota > Syntrophia > Syntrophales > Smithellaceae > UBA8904. The sequence goes on along the minus strand of OY821638.1, from coordinate 817,876 downwards.
GAAAAGAAACGAACCTGCTTTTATCGTCCACACGGCTCAAAAAGTAGCCCAGATTCGCGGGTTGAGCTGCGAGGAAGTGGCGCAGGCAGCGGCGCAAAATACACGGCGGCTTTTTCGTCTTGAACCCGCAGTACCGAAATAGACCGGGCGATTATTCCGGAAATCTGTTAAATAGTTCAACGTGATGAAAATAGATAATCAGAAAAAAGAAAAGGCCGTCATTTTGCTTTCCGGCGGTGTTGATTCGGCAACCGTTCTGGCCATTGCCCTGAGCATGGGCTATGAAGCCTGCGCGCTCAGTTTTCGTTATGGCCAAAGACATTTTGTCGAACTTGATGCGGCAAAGCGTATTGCCGGGCGTTTCGGAATTGCCCGCCATCTGACGGTCGATATTGATTTGCGCCTGATCGGGGGGTCCGCACTGACGTCCGATATAGATGTTCCCAAAAGCCGAAGCATTGACGAGATGGCCAAAGAGATTCCGGTAACCTACGTTCCGGCAAGAAATACCATCTTCCTTTCGTATGCCCTGGCCTGGGCGGAAGTTCTGGAAGCATCGGACATCTTCATCGGCGTGAATGCTCTCGACTATAGCGGCTATCCCGACTGTCGTCCCGAGTATATAGAAGCCTATGAACGGATGGCAAATCTGGCCACCAAAGCGGGTGTCGAAGGGAAGCAGACATTGAAAATACACACGCCGCTCATAGCGCTCACCAAAGCTCAGATTATCCGCAAAGGCATTGACCTGGGCGTTGACTATTCGCTCACCCATAGCTGTTATGATCCCTCGGATGAAGGATTTGCTTGCGGACACTGCGATTCCTGTTTGCTTCGATTGAAAGGATTTCAGGAAGCAGGCGTCCGGGATCCGGTCAGATATCAGGTTCAAGGATAAAGGATCAAGGTGCAAGGTTAAATGGATGTATTCCGTTAAGGAAATATTTTATTCGATTCAGGGAGAAGGATATTACAGCGGCCGGCCGGCTGTTTTCTGCCGGTTTGCCGGTTGCAATCTCTGGTCGGGGAGGGAAGAAGACCGGGAAAAAGCCCTGTGCCGGTTTTGCGATACAGACTTTTGGGGAGCGAATGGAACGGATGGCGGTATTTATGAAGACGCGAATGCTCTGGTTCAAAAAATTGCCCGGCACTGGCCGCAGTCCGCTGAACGCCGTTATGTGGTTTGCACCGGCGGCGAGCCGCTCCTGCAGATGGATGATAATTTCATTGCGGCTTTGCACAATGCCGGATTTGAAATTGCCGTGGAAACCAATGGAACCATAACCGCCCCTTCCGGAATTGACTGGATTTGCGTAAGTCCCAAGGCCGGTGTTGAATTGCTGCAGACCGGCGGCGATGAGTTGAAACTTGTTTATCCTCAGAAAGGGGCCGAGCCGGAACAATACCTGAAACTGAATTTCCGGCATTTTTTTCTTCAGCCGATGGATGGCGTCAATCGTGAAGGAGCAACACAAGAGACGCTGGATTATGTTCTGTCGCATCCGGGGTGGCGCATCAGTTTACAGTTGCATAAAATATTGAATGTTCGATAAGGAAACAGACATGGAAATTTTCAAAGTTTTCAAATTTGACGCCGCACATCAACTGCCCTGTGTTCCAGCTGGCCATAAATGCGCTAAAATGCACGGCCATTCTTTCCGCGTGGAGATTCATGTGAAGGGAACAGTCGACTCCCGGACAGGCTGGGTGATGGACTTCGCAGACATCAAAGCGGCTTTTGAACCCCTGCTGGATCAGCTTGATCACAAAAACTTAAACGACATTGAAGGTTTGGAAAATCCGACGTCAGAAAATCTGTGTCGCTGGATATGGTTGCGACTGAATCCCGCCCTTCCGCAATTGTGTAGAATCGTTGTCCAGGAAAGCCCCGACTCCGGATGTGTTTACCACGGAGAATAAACCTCGTTTCCGATTCAACAGAACTGTTTTGAAATTGTATCGTGGCTCAAAATTGAGCCGATGCGGACCTGATAAAGTCGTTGCTTTTTGAACATGAATGTATTAGTTTTGCTCTGGGGTGCCGGTAAATCCTTTTATGAATCAAGTTACCGGCTGAGATCATACCCTTTGAACCTGACCCGGATAATGCCGGCGTAGGGAGTGGCAAAAATTCATATTCCGGTAAGAGCCATATCCTTCAGGCGAAAGGGTATGGCTTTTTTATTGCAGTGCTGGGATATGAAGAAAAACATTGTCATTGTCAGTGGCGGACGTCTCGGGAATAAAGCCTTCTTTGAAGCAAGAGCGTCATTATTGGCGGATCGATGGCTCATTGCCTGCGACGGCGGGGCGCGACATCTTCACGCGCTGGGTCTCAAGCCTGATGTGCTCATCGGAGACATGGATTCTCTTGATGCCGCGCATCTTGCCGATTATGAACGGCAGGGGATTGAGATCGTCCGGCATCCGGTCCATAAAGACTTTACGGATACGGCGCTGGCGCTTGACTATGCGCTGGGGTTGCATCCCGAAGCCATCGATATATGGGGCGCCCTGGGAGGACGGATAGACCATGCTCTGGCGAACATTCATTTGTTGATTCGGGGCAAGGAGGCGGGAATTCCCACCCGTCTGGTCGATGAGTACGCGGAAGTGATGATCGCAGGCGATGAAATCCGGTTTGTTGATGCTGTTGGATGCCTTGTATCGCTTATTGCTCTTTCTCCCGTTGTCGAAGACATTACGATTGATGGATTTGAATATCCGCTGACCCATGAATGCCTGACCATGGCGGAATCGCGCGGTGTCAGCAACGTGATTACCTCGGCTACGGCGTCAATTAGCGTGGGATCGGGCAACCTGCTGGTGGTTCGCTACCGTCAAAAAGATGTTTTTCCTGAGGTTTGATCAATGACTAAACCGTTTAAGGTATTATGTGCCGGTGGTTCGGACAGCGGCGGCGGAGCGGGAATTCAGGCGGATCTGAAGGCTGTGGCCGCCTGCGGGTGCTACGGGACAAGCGTGATTACCGCGCTGACGGCGCAAAATACGCTCGGCGTTCAGGAGATTTTCCCCGTGCCGGGAAAGTTTATCGCCGCTCAAATGGATTCGGTCTTATCCGATATCGGCGCGGATGCGGTCAAAACCGGTATGCTTTTGACCGGAAGCGCCGTGGACGTTGTGACGGAAAAGATTCTTCAGTACCGAGTAAAAAAAGTGGTGGTCGATCCGGTGATGATTGCCAAAGGAGGACGCACCATGATGCAGGATGCGGCGCGCAGGGCCGTGGTTAAAAAATTGTTGCCTCTGGCGTTTGTCGTAACGCCGAATATCCCCGAGGCGGAGGCGCTGACCGGTCTGAAGATTCGATCGGTGGCGGACATGAAGAAAGCCGCGGCCGTTATTGCCGGTACAGGTGTAAAAAACGTTGTCATAAAAGGAGGGCATCTGCCGGAAAGCCGGAAAAAAAGCAGTATAGATATTCTCTATGACGGAAAAACGTATCATGAGTTTAAGGCGGCCTGGATTGCCACAAAAAACACGCACGGCACCGGTTGCACATTCGCCTCGGCGCTGGCGGCCAAACTGGCCTCCGGTGCACGGATTGTGCAGTCTGTAGAACAGGCAAAACAGATCATAACGGAGGCAATTGCCAATTCGCTTTCCCTGGGAAAAGGCCACGGGCCTGTAAATGCTTTGGGAAAAATGTATTAATTATTTTGGAGGAAAAAATGACACAGTTAGAAAAAGCCCGCCAGGGCATCATCTCGGATGAAATGAAAATCTGCGCGGGTGTTGAATGCGTTGAACCGGAATATATCCGGCAGGGTCTGGTGGACGGCACGATCGTTATCTGCCGGAATGTGAAACATACGGCCATTCGGCCGCTGGCCATCGGTCGCGGATTGCGAACCAAGATCAATGCCAATATCGGGACATCAAAAGACAATAATGATTTGAATCTGGAGCTCGAAAAACTGGATGTCGCAATTGCGGCCGGCGCCGATGCTGTCATGGATTTGTCTACCGGCGGCAATCTGGCCGAAATTCGCAAAGCCGTGATGGAAAAATCCACAGTCGCCATTGGAACGGTGCCGATTTATCAGGCAGCGGTTAAAATACTGGAGCAGCAAAAAGCTATTTCCGATATGACCGCCGATGACATGTTTGAGGTCATCGAAGAAAATGGCCGGGACGGCGTCGATTTTATCACGGTCCATTGCGGCGTTAACCGGGCGAGCGTAGCCACAGTAGAGAAGCAGGGGAGGGTCCTGGGCATTGTCAGCCGGGGCGGTTCCATGACGGCCAACTGGATGCACTGCAACGGGCGTGAAAATCCGCTGTTTGAAGAATATGACAGACTTATCGAGATTGCCCGCCGCTACGATATGGTGTTGAGCCTGGGCGACGGGTTGCGTCCCGGCGCGATTTCCGATGCGACCGATCAGGGGCAGGTTGCCGAATTGATCATTCTCGGCCAACTGGCCGCTCGGGCCAGGGAAGCCGGTGTTCAGGTGATGATCGAAGGGCCGGGGCATGTTCCCATTACGGAAATTGAAGCCAATATCAAATTGCAGAAAAAAATCTGCCAGGGTGCGCCGTTTTACGTTCTCGGGCCGCTGCCCACAGACATCGCCCCCGGTTACGACCACATTACATCCGCCATCGGCGGAGCGATTGCCGCCTCTGCGGGGGCTGATTTCCTCTGCTACGTTACGCCGGCCGAACATTTACGCCTGCCGACGCTGGCTGATGTGCGTGACGGCGTGATGGCTTCGCGCATCGCCGCGCATATTGCCGATATCGCCAAAGGGATTCCCGGCGCCCGCGACCGCGACCTGAAAATGTCTCAGTGCCGAAAGAACTTCGACTGGCAGGGACAGGTGGATGTCTCCATCGATCCGGAAAAAACCGTCGCCCTTCTGGAAAAGAGTAAAAGCGCCAATGACGAGGGCTGCACCATGTGCGGTGAATTTTGCGCCATTAAACTGGGGAAAAGATAAATTAGCTCATAGCTCGTAGCTCATAGCTCGTAGCTCATGGCTCGTAGTTCATAGAGTAGATGATAGGGAAGAACGGGTGATTCGGACTGTGGATGATCAAAATGACGACAAACTTGCCGGCGCTCGCGAAATTGTCGGGCGCCTGAGACGGGAAGGGTTTGAAGCCTTTTTTGTCGGCGGTTGCGTCCGGGATCATTTGCGCGGCGTGACGCCCGGGGATTACGATATCGTGACGTCCGCTCTTCCCGATCAGGTTGTGGGCCTTTTTGAACGGACGGTTGCCATCGGAGTGAAATTCGGCGTCATCATGGTCTTGATGAACGGCCGTCCCTATGAAGTGGCGACGTTCCGCAGCGATGATGTCTATGAAGACGGACGCAGGCCTTCCAGCGTTCATTTTTCAACAGCCAGGGAAGATGTGCTGCGCCGGGATTTTACCGTCAACGGATTGCTGATGGATCCGGTCACCGGTGAAATCATCGACTATGTGGGCGGCCGGGCCGACATCGAATATAAAGTCATTCGAACCATCGGGAATCCGGACGTTCGCTTCGGTGAAGATTATCTGCGGATGCTCCGCGCGGTGCGTTTTGCCGCCAATCTTTCTTATTCTATCGACCCGGAAACGAAAAAAGCCATCGCCGGCCGCGCCGGGAGTATCTGCGGCATCAGCGCCGAAAGAATTTTGGAAGAAACCCGGAAGATTTTGACGCGCGGCGGCGCCAGGCGGGGCTTTGAACTGCTGTCGGAAACGGGACTGCTGGGGCAAATTCTCCCGGAGGTCGAAAAGATGCGGGGTGTCGAACAACCGCCTCGTTTTCATCCGGAAGGCGATGTCTGGGAGCATACGATGATGATGCTGCGTATTCTGTCTTCCGAAACGGCCCCCGATACACCGCCGGCGCTGGCCTGGGGTGTACTTCTGCATGACGCGGGCAAGCCCCTGTCGCGTACGGAAGATGAAGACGGCATCCATTTTTACGGCCACACGAAACTTGGAGAACATGTCGCGGAAGATGTCGCCAGACGGTTGAGATTCTCCCGCCGTGAGCGCGAGCAAGTGATCGCGCTGGTTCATCATCATATGGACTTCATGAATGTGAAAAAAATGCGTCCTTCCCGCCTGAAGCGGTTTCTGCGAATGCCGGATTTCGATTTGCATCTGCAATTACATCGTCTGGATTGTCTGGCCAGCCACGGCATGTTAGATTATTATGACTTTTGTAAAGAACGGTTGAGTGAAATGGAGCATAACGCATTGCATCCGCCGCGTTTGCTTTCGGGAAACGACCTCATTGAAATGGGGGTTGCTCCGGGCCGGCGTCTTGGTGATATTTTAAGCCTTCTGGAAGAAGAACAACTGGAGAACAGAATTCAATCGAAGGAAGAGGCGCTGGCTTTTGTGCAAAAGCATTTACAGAAACAGTCCACAGACGATTAATCTGCAATTTTATGAAAAAAACGCGCTGGTACATTCTTTTTTTTCTTTCAGTCTGCCTGATCTGTCAGGCCTGTGCAACCCGCAGTGCGAAAGTTCAACCTGTCTCTGTGCCTCCAGTTAAAAAAACGCTGGGCGTGATGGGTCATACTATTCAGGCCGGGGCATTTGCCAGGGTTGAAAATGCCGTTCGCCTGACGGAAAAGCTGAAAAGCCAGGGACTCGAAGCCACCTATTTCAAGGCGTCCGACGGTTTGTTTAAGGTTCGCTTCGGCAACTTTGCCGCCAAAGAGCAGGCGCGGCTGCGGGCTCAGTCACTGCAAAAGGCCGGTGTGATCGAAGAATTCTATATTGTTCTTCCGGAAGAATACGCCGCAACCAAAAGAAAACAACTGGGGGATCCGTATTTGCGCGAGCAGATCGTTAAAACCGCGCAGGACTTCATCGGCGTGCCTTATCTGTGGGGCGGAACCAATGCTGAAAAGGGTTTTGACTGCAGCGGACTGACGATGACGGTCTATCAGTTAAACGGTCTGGATCTGCCCCGTCATTCCGCGGCGCAGTATGATGCAGGCGAGTCGATTGAACGCAGGGAACTGCAAAAGGGCGACCTGGTGTTTTTTGCAACACGAGGGCGGGGGACAGTATCGCATGTCGGCATTTACATCGGCGGTGATCGCTTCATTCACGCGCCTTCGCGAGGTAAAAAGATCCGCATGGAATCCCTGTCCGCAGATTACTATGCCGATCGATATGTCGGTGCGAAGCATTATTTCTGAAAAAAAATTTATTTTGTCATCGCGTATTCAATCCCGGGGAAATATTCATCCGAAAAAAGTTTCATTCATCAATCCGTTTAGCGTCATGCGATTCCCGCAAACCCTCTCCAGATCAGAGATTCCCGAGATTCACTTCATGAGAGGAATCCGGTATCATGATGCAAAAAATATTCGTCGTGAAAATATTTCTAAAGAAAAATTTTCCTCTGCCGAAATAAAAAATGAAAAAATCGATAATTTTTTTACACTTTTTGTTGACCGATAGAAAAAAATGAAGTAAAATTAATACAAATTAATAAATGTTACTGATTCTAACATGAAGAAGTAAACTTAATTAAAGGAGGCTAAACCCAATGGCAGCAACAGCAAAGAAGGCAGCAAAGAAGGTCGTAAAGAAAGCAGCAAAGAAAGTCGCAAAGAAGGCTCCGGCAAAGAAAGTCGCGAAAAAGGCTGCTGCAAAGAAACCCGCAGCGAAGAAAGTTGCCAAGAAGGCAGCAACCAAAAAGTAATTTTGAACTTCAATCCAATTTAAAGAGCAGGCAAACGGAAGTTGCCTGCTCTTTAAGTTTGTGGCGCAGGTTTAGCTGATCATGTTTCATGGTTAAAGGAAAGTCATGAAGAAAGACTTGATTCTCAGCATTGATAACGGCACGCAATCCGTTCGGGCGCTTGTTTTTGATTTGCAGGGCAACCTGCTCTACAAAACAAGGATTCCTTTCAGACCCTACGTATCCCGGGAACCGGGCTGGGCCGAACAGGACGCTGACTATTACTGGAAGTCGCTTTGCCAGGCCTGTCAAATGCTCTGGAGTGAAACGTCCGTGCCTAAAGAAGCGATTGCGGGCGTGGCGCTGACGACCATGCGCGCCACGATGGTTAATGTCGACAAAAACGGGAAACCGCTGCGTCCCGCAATGGTCTGGCTGGATCAGCGGCGCACCAGCGGTTTGAAGCCCATCGGCGGTTTCTGGGGGATGGGTTTTAAAGTGTCCGGCATGAGTGAAACGGTTGCCTATCTTCAGGCTGAGGCGGAAAGCAACTGGATCAAACGGTATCAGCCGGAGGTCTGGAACAAAACGCATAAGTTTTTACTTCTGTCGGGATACCTGACTTATTGTCTGACCGGACGCTTTGTGGATTCCATCGGTTGCCAGGTCGGTTATATTCCTTTTGATTATAAAAAGAAGGCCTGGGCGCCTTCCTGGAACTGGAAATGGCAGGCTACGCAGGTTGAGCCCGGGATGCTCCCTGATCTGGTTGCGCCATCCGGTGTTCTGGGACAGATTACTCACCGGGCGGCGGCGGAAACCGGCATTCCTGAAGGATTACCCGTCATCGCTGCGGCGGCGGATAAAGCCTGCGAGGTGATCGGAGCAGGATGTCTTGAACCGCATATCGGTTGCCTGAGTTATGGAACAACCGCCACCATCAATACCACACATTACAAATACATTGAAACCATTCCGCTGATTCCTCCTTATCCATCGGCTGTGCCGGATGCATACTCTCTGGAAATTCAGATTTACCGCGGTTACTGGATGGTCAGTTGGTTTAAGGAGCAGTTTGCGCAACTCGAACAGCAGATTGCCGAGGAACGCGGAGTGGAAGTCGAAACGCTGATTGAGCAACTGCTGCATGAAGTTCCGCCCGGTTCCATGGGACTGATTCTGCAACCTTACTGGTCTCCGGGAATCAAGGTGCCGGGACCGGAAGCCAAAGGCGCCGTCATCGGCTTCGGCGACGTCCATAACCGGGCGCATTTTTATCGAGCCATCCTTGAAGGGCTGGCGTATGCCCTGCGTGAAGGCAAGGAACGTCAGGAAAATCGAAGCGGGGTGAAGATTACGGAATTGCGGGTGTCCGGCGGAGGTTCGCAAAGCGACGCCGCCATGCAGTTGACGGCGGATATTTTCGGAATGCGAACGGCCCGGTCACATGTCTATGAGACATCGGGCCTTGGCGCCGCCATTGATGCCGCCGTCGGTCTGAAACTGCACCGCAACTTCAAAGAGGCCGTCGAAGCCATGACCCGCGTCGGACAATATTTTGAACCGGACTTCAACACCCATAAGATTTACAATCGACTCTACAAGCGCGTTTACCTGCAAATGTACAAAAAGCTTAAACCATTATACGAAGAAATCCGCACCATCACCGGCTATCCCAAACGGCCGGGGGAGATGTAAGGACCAAGGTTCAAGGATCAAGGATCAAGGTTCAAGGTTCAAGGTTTAAGACCGAACAACAGGTATTTTTTTAATTTTTCCTTGCTCCTTGTACCTTGTACCTTGAACCTTTGTCATTGATCCTTCTCTTGACAGATTGTTCAAACAGGCATATAGCGGGTCCGTAAAAATATTGCAGGAAAAAGGCAAAATTAATCCATGCTTGAGCTTAAGAATCTTTATTTTACCGTACCGGATGGTGATGAACAAAATAACGGACATCGCCATATTATTGATGGAATCAATTTTACTTTTGAGGACGGGAAATTTTATGCCATAACCGGTCCCAACGGCAGCGGCAAGACCACTCTCGCAAAACTGATCATGGGGATCAATCCGGTTTCTGAAGGAGCGATTCTATTCAACGGCCACGATATATCAACGCTTTCGATTACCGAAAGAGCCAAGACGGGCATTGCATACAGTTTTCAGCAACCGGCTCGTTTTAAAGGCATTACATTTCGCGATTTGCTGACGATTGCGACAGGCATTGAAGATGAACGCAAGCTCCTGGAGATGATTTCACGTGTCGGAATTTGCCCTCTGTCTTTTCTGGATAAGGAAGTTGACGCCCGTCTTTCCGGCGGGGAAATCAAAAAAATCGAACTGGCGACAACCATCGCCGCCAATCCTAAACTGGCTATCTACGACGAACCGGATACAGGCATCGATTTGTGGACGATCGGCCCGATGGTCAGCCTGTTGAAAAGGGAACTTGCCGAAAATCAGACGACAACCGTTGTCGTCAGTCACAACAGAGCCTTCCTGGAAGCGGCGGATGAAATTCTGATCATTAATTCAGGTAAAATCGTCTATCAGGGCAATCTGGACAACGCCATGCCGCTTCTGGATGATTTGAGCATATGTACCTATCGAAACACCTGTGAAGGAGAGCACGATGCTGGATGCTTTAGATAAGAGTTTATTAAAAACGGTTGCCGACCTGGAAGACCTGCCCAAAGGGGCTTACAATATACGGAAAAACGGTAAACTGCTGAGCCGGCAGGTGTCGGCCAGTATCGACATTGAAAGTAACGCCGACGGCACGGGGATCATCGTTAAAATCAAACCGGGAACGAAAAACGAATCGGTGCATATCCCGGTCATCTTAAGCCAGGCGGGGCTCTACGACGTCGTTTATAACACTTTTATTATTGGAGACGACGCAGACGTGACGATTGTTGCGGGATGCGGCATTCACTGCGGATCATCCGAGCCGGAAGGTCATGCGGGCATTCATGAGTTTCGGGTTGGAAAACAGGCGAAAGTCACCTATGTTGAAAAGCATTATGCCTCGGGTGACGGCAGAGGCAAACGGACACTGAATCCCACCACCAAAGTGTTTCTGGAAGAAGGCGCACAGGCGAATATGGAATTGACCCAGATTTCAGGGGTGGATGAAGCCAACCGCGTCAATGAAGCCGTGCTGGGGGCGGACAGCATGCTGCTCATTACAGAAAGGGTTCTTACGGACGGGGAGCAGACGGCGGTTTCGAACAATAATATTCTCCTTCAGGGAGCCGGAAGCCGCGCCAACATGATTTCGCGTTCGGTTATGAAAGGGAATTCCAAACAGATATTTTATGCGACCATCGACGCACAAAATAAATGCTTCGGCCACATTGAATGCGATGCAATCATTATGGACAACGGCGCCAATGAAACCATGCCGTCGCTCAAGGCGGGCCATCCCGATGCGGAACTGACGCATGAAGCGTCTATCGGCAAGATTGCCAATGACCAGCTTACAAAGTTAATGAGTCTGGGATTGACTTACGACCAGGCTGTTAACCGTATTATTCAGGGATTTTTGAAATAATTGATCAGGTGGCGTGCGGAAGCGAAACGCAGATATGATGTTTCACGATCGTTACATGAAACGGACTGGATTGTGCGTCACTCCTTATTCCTTTCAATAAAATTATTGCTGTTTGCGGGATGTATCGCCGGGCTATCGGGCTGCGCGTCCATGATGGACGTGATGCCGACGCCCCCCGGTTTGCTTTCGGGAGTTGATCTGAAGGGGCCTTATGACGCCGACATTCCCGCCGTCCAGATCGACCAAATTAAACGCGCCGGCCTGATGGCCGATTGGGCCGTTCCGTATATTTTTCTCAGTGTCGCCGGCCGGTTTGAATCGGACGGCGATGAAAAGCGCTCCGTCGCGTTTTACGACCGGGCTGTAAGAGAATTCCGTAAACGAGGTAATGTTTTCGGCGAGGGGACGGCCTGGCGAATGAAAATGGCGGCGCTTCAGCGGTTCGGCAATTCGGCGGACGTCTTAAAGTCCATCGCGGATATGGAGGTTCAGGCCTCCGGGACGCCTCTTGCCGCATTTGTTTCGTACAGCTTCGGCCATTACCATGCGCAATGCGGCAATTACGACAAGGCGCTTGAATATTTTCGGCGTGCGCTGGATGTAAATTCGAATGTTGCCGGAAATCCCGACCTGGTGGCCCTCAAACGCGATTCGGAAATGGAATACGGCATGGCGTTGATTTCAGCCGATTTTTTTTCCGCTGTTGCCAGTCGGGTCTTTCTGACGGATTTTGATGAAACTTTTTACCGGGATATTCGCCGTCGCACTTTTTCAAGCCTGTCTTATCTGGAAAGCGCCCGGAGCCTCAGCGGAGAGCTTAGCCGGGCAGCCGTTGTGCGCTATTTTCCGGAAATCACACCTCCATACCTGGAATGCGACATTCAAAACTATCTGGGCCTGGCTTTCGGGATACAGGGAGAGACGGATAAAGCGGTTTCTCATCTGGAAAAGGCAGGCGCAATAGCCAGGCATGCCGGCTATCATTCAGGCAAGGCGGACGGTGTATTTTTTCTCAATCAGGTCTATCTCCTCAATAAAGATGCAACCGGGGGAAAACAGGCGGCATACAGTCTGGAAAACATTGCCGATCAATATCAACTTCTGCCTTATGCCGTCTGGTCGAAGATTATTCTTGCTCATCACAACAGGCGGTCAGGCGATATCGATTCGGCATTGAAATTTATTCAAGAATTCTCAGATTTGAACGAAAAAAACGGTTCCTGGCTTTCCCGAATTTCCGACTTCAGGGGAACGAGTCATTTTAAATCCCGGTTCTTTTGGGATGCCGTTTTCGACCTGTTCATACAAAAAGGGGATATACAGAGCGCTTTTCAGACGGCAGAGAGAATCAAGGCGGCTGATCTGTCCGAAATGTTCAGGACGGTGGCCTGGCGGGAAGATTCGGCTGAAACGCAATGGATCAACAAGCTGCGCGTCAATCGTGAACAGGCCGCCGGGATCTATCGAAGATTAATATCTGCCGTCAACGCGCCGACGGTTTTTTTGAAAACGGTTCAAGAAGCTAAGCGTATTCAAAAAGAGTCTCTGAATGTTTTATCCGATATGAAGAATCAACATGAGAGACTGTATCATTTAATGTGCGGCGATTCTCCACGGGCTCAGGATCTTCAACGGCAGCTTGATCAGAATACAACGCTTTTTTCATATTATTCCACAGAGCGGATGTTACATGTCTGGGTGATCAGTCAAAATGGAATTCATATGGAAAGGATCAAAATATCCGGAGGCGACATAGAAAGGTTCGTCCGGAATTACCACCAGGCCATGATCGTCAATGACAGGAGTCAGATGGATGCATTGGCCGAGAAGGCCTATGAAGACTTTCTTAAACCGGTGATCCCCTTTATTCACGGGGATCGTGTGGTCCTCATCCCCCATGGCGCTCTGAATCGGTTTCCCTTTGCAACTATGCGTTACATGAAGTCTTACCTGGTGGACGTCTTCAGTATTGCTTATCTGCCGCATGGCGGTATGCTAAGCCAGCCTGCTATAAAAATGGCGGCGCCTCTATCCCGGAAATCCCTCATTATCGCCACACCTCAGTCGGATCGGGACATCTCCACAGTCCGGACCGATGCGGAGGATGGAACGCTGAAAAGAATCTATCCGCGGGCGGATCAAATTGCGCCGTCGGAGAATCCCCGAGAGGCGGTTATGAAACTGTCCGGTGACTATGACGTGATTCGCTTTGAAGCAAAATGTTATCTTGCCGACAGCTTGCCTGTTGATTCCGGTTTTCTTTTATCATCAACCGCGAAGCAAGGTGGATATCTGACTGTTTCAGATTTGTTCGGGTTGTCCGTAAAAGGTCGTATCTCCTTCGTCAGCGCTTGTTTTGAGGAAAAAACCACGTCTTCCTCAGCAGGCAGCCAGGCCGCGGTGGTCTCATCTTTGATGTACTCGGCAACTCGGACCGTTTTGATGCCTCTGTGGTCTGTTGATGAAAAGTCAAGAGTTGCATTTACGGAATATTTTCACAAATATCTTGAAAAAAACGAAGATATTGCCGATGCATTAAAAGAGGCTCAAAATGAAATGATCCGGGCCGGTTTTAGCCCGAGGGATTGGGCCGCATTTATACTCTTTGCCCGCAACTAATCGGATCTGATGATCATGTTAATGATTCCGGTTTATTGTCATAACAGGTCTGGGCTTCAAGAATTTTCCGAATGGATGAAAACAGATCTTCCGGCTGATAAGGCTTGTTGATGAATCCGGCGGCTCCGGCCAGCGCCAGATCGTGAGTCTGAAAACTGCTGGCATAACCGCTCGATATCAGGACTTTAACTGAAGAATTAATTTGCAGAAGATCCTGAAGGCATTTTTTACCGCCACCGCCGGGCATGATTAAGTCCAGTATCACCAGGTCAAATTCATGTTTGCATTCAGAATAAATATTCACCGCTTCTTCGCCGCTTTCCGCCGTCACAACATGGTACCCGCAAAGTTGTAGAGTATCTCTTACGGTTTCCAGAATGCTTTTTTCATCGTCCACCAGCAGAATTTTTTCCGTTCCGTAAATATTTTGCTTTACTTGCTCGGGAATGGCTTCCGGTATGACCCCCGATGTGGCGGGGAAGATAATGTGAAAAGTTGTGCCCTGATGCGGCTTGCTTTCACAGAAGATATATCCGTCGTGGCTTTTTACAATGCCATGAACAACCGCCAGCCCTAATCCCGTGCCTTTCCCCGGTTCCTTGGTTGTGAAAAACGGTTCAAATATCCGCCTCTTCATATCCTCATCCATGCCGCAGCCCGTGTCTGCAACAGACAACTCGACATATGATCCCGGTTTGATTTGAAAACCGCCCATCATCGATTTTTCGCGAATAACAAGGTTTCCCGTTTTAATATCGATGACGCCGCTTTCACCTATTGCATCGCGCGCATTGATGACCAGATTCATGATGATCTGACCGATCTGCGTTGAATCCGCGTTGACGGGAAAAATGTCTTCGAAAAGATCCGTCTTGATTTCGATCATTTTGGGAATGGATTTTGAAAGCAGGTTGTGAATGCTTTTGATTTCCTCATTGATATTTACAACCTTGGCGAACGGTTCCACCTTTTTGCTGAAAAGAAGCAGTTGCCGGACAAGCTCGCGTGAACGCGCAATCAGTTCACCGATGCTGGTGAGATAGGGAAGGTCCTCTTCATTGCCCAATCTGCCGGATATCATCAACTGGTTGTATCCCATAATCGCCTGGATGATATTGTTAAAATCGTGGGCAATGCCTCCGGTGAGCGTGCCCATAGCTTCCATCTTGGAGGTTTGCAGCAACTGGGCTTCCATGCTGCGCAGCCTTGTGATATCCTTTATTGATCCGATGATTCCGATGATTTTGCCTTCGGCGTCGACATCGGGCGCACCCGAAAGCATAATTTGACGCGGCAATCCCCTGACGTTAAAAATAATCAAATACTTATCCCTGATCCGTAACTTGTCCTGCATGATTTGCCTGAAGATTTCTTTCGACGCCGACCGGTCTTCCTGACTTAAAAAATCGACCAGATATTTTCCTTCAACATCGGCTTTTTGATGGCCCAGAGTTTCTTCCCAGGCCGGATTCACATATCGAAGAATTCCTTCCGGATCCAGTTGATAAATAATGTCCGAAGCATTCTCGCTGAGATTAAAAAAACGTTGCTCATTTTCACGGATCTTTTTATTGGCGATGGCATTGCTCAGACTGACGCCGATTTGCTGCGCTATCCCGATCAGCAGGCTGACAATGCTTTGCGCCGGTTTCGGGGATAGTTTACTGGTATCGACGGTTAGAATGCCTTCGGTCTTTTTTTCGTAAACGATGGGAACGCAGATGAAAGATGTCACGCCCAGATCACGTACCAGGGAATAGTATTTTTCTGAGAGATTGGTTTGAGAGAGGTCGTTTTTTTCCACAATGAAGGGTTTCTGATGGATATAGGCCTGATAAAAATGCCCACGGGATTCCGGATTAGTGAGATTGAAGTTGATATTTCTCAATAACGCCTCTTCATGCGGTGTAAAACCATGGCCGGCGCTATAAATGAGTTCTGTCTTTTCCGGATTTGTAAGCATGATCATGCTGCGTTCAAACAGCAGCCTTTTGTGAAGATGTCCCGCAATGAAAGTTAAAAGCGCTTTCGGATCGAGAAGAGATGAGGCCGCTTCGCCGATTTCCCGGATCAGGAGAGATTCATTATAGCGAAGATTGACTTGCTCGATTACTTCTTCGGATATCTTGCCCTGCTGCATCAAATGGACAGCCATCTCGCGGTTCCGCAGAAACGATCCTCCCAGCAGGAGTCCCGTTGACAGCAGAATGGATGATAAAACGGCAATCAGCCAGTGAGTAAAGGGAACAAAAAAAAGAAGGGGAAATGAAGCCAGCGCCGACGCCGCCAGAACATAATAACCGGTTTTTGTACAGACCTGTGACCTTGGCGATTCCCATGAAACGATATAACGGCAGCGCTCTGCGCCTTTGTGGAGACATTCGGGATGTTCGACGGTTGCATATCGACCCGTAAATATCTGTGCAATGGCTTCCAATACACCCAGGCGGTTGTCGCACTGAAAGGATTCTTCCCTGATGCCAGCGCGCGGCGTCACGAAAAGTTCGACTTTGTTGCCCGTTATGTTCCTGCTTCGAACGGTCGTGTGGCGGGAGAGGGAAGGTGTGAGTTTTTCCACCGCCCAGTACGCCATGGCTGGTGAAAGAAGAGCAGCGACAAACCTGCGCATCACAGCAAATCCGTTGGCCTTGGGGGATGCGGCATATCGTCCCGCCAACCGGGAGATCTCCGGATTGCCCGTTTCACGAAGAATATATTCATGAAAACGATTGATCTGGACCTGCGTGAGCCAGTGACCACGGTCTTCAACTTCATAGTCGGTGATTCCTGCATAATCCAGCAACTCTCTGAAATTCATGTCAGGATACTCGTTTTTCAGATATTCCAGGTAATTTTTAACGACGATACTGTTATAAAGAGGTTTATCCATTGCAGCTTCTTCAGCATGATACGGAAAAAAATTTTAAATGTTATAACTGCTTTACGGGTTCAATGTTACAAAGATAAGCTTTTATAGCCGAATGAAGAAGGCATTGTCAACCGTAAAAAGAGAATATGCCAGTGAAAAAACAATTGACATAGAAAAGAATTTCCATCATTTCATTGGCAGAAAAACAAATGATCAAAATATCGGATGGACAAGAAGGATTTGAGTCGTTTCGGCAGTCGTTTCAGGATTATTACAGCATGGTTCCTCGGTATGGCCTTTCTTGTTGCAGCCTTAAACGGTTGCGGTTCGTCCGCCTCTTCAGTCAATTTCGACGCAGTAATTTTTGAATTCAATGTCAGTGACTTACCCACCACGTTTACGTCCGCCGATGTGCCGTACATGTCGGAGGAAGCGGTTTTTGATGAAATTGGAGGAATGGCAGGGCATCATGCCGCAACGCTGACGATTTTCCCGGACGGCGAAATGCTCGCTGCCTGGTATTCATACAGCGGAGAACATGAGTTAAGCGGTTCGGCGATCTATCGATCTCGGAAAAAAATCGGCCAGCCGTGGGAAACTCCGAAACTTCACGTCGATCATTCGGACGGAGACGGCAATCCCGTGCTTTACAGCGAAAATGATCACGTATGGCTGTTTCAGGCGGTCGTTCCCGGCGGCTGGGATACGTCGCATATCGAAGTTCAGGAATCCAGTGACAGGGGGGTAAACTGGGGTGAGGCAGCCAGAGTAGGGCAGTGGATGGGGTATAATGTTAAATATCCGCCGGTGCGTCTCAATGACGGAAGCCTGCTTCTGCCTGCTTATTCCGAGCTTTCGGAGGGTTCTGTTTTCTTTGTGTCGGCGAATGGAACGAATTGGACGAAGCGGTCGTCTGTGGCGAGCAGCCCGCAGAATTCCCAACCGTCGTTTGTTCAGTTAAGTGCGGATCGGTTATTAAGCGTCATGCGAAATGAAGATGCCGGGTATTTGTGGGTCATGGCGTCGGATAACAGCGGACAAACATGGTCATCGCCGAAAAACAGCGGTTTCTTGAATCCCGCGAGTGCGACGCAGATGATTCGCCTGGCCAATGGACATCTCGCGTTAATCTATAATGACAGCAGCACTGAGCGCCGGCCCCTTTTAATTGCACTCTCCGCGGATGAAGGGCGCACCTGGCCGTATCGAAAAATTCTGAAGGAAGGAGATGATACGTACAGTTATCCTTTTGCCGTTCAGGGGCCTGACGGCATGATTCACCTTCTCTACAGCCTGAATCGCGATAAGATCATGCACATCACCCTCAATGAAGCCTGGGTCTTTCTGTAAAGCGGGATCGGTGGATTTACATTTTCCCATGTTTGATGATCGTCCACAAAAGCCATCCGCCCATGATAACGGCGACGAGGAAGCCGGCCAGGCCAATGATGGGGATATCGTGCCATCTGGGTGGGAGGTCGGACAGGACGATGAGGGACGAACCGATCACCAGCGACGCCAGAACCAGGGAAAATGACAGCCGGTTGACAATCCGGTCGAGGGTGGACAGCACGGGTTCAAGTCCGCGGTGCTCGAAGGCGATCTTCACTTTTCCGGTTCTGGCCAGCCGAAGAATTTCCCGCAGTTCGCCGGGAACATCCCGGGCCAGATAAAGCAGGTCTTTCCCCGATTCGTACAGATCTTGCGCAATTCTTTTCGGATGGAGCCTGTCCAGATAAATGCGCCGGATGAAGGGTTCCGCTTGTGCGATGGCATCGAATTCGGGGTCCAGCGACAAGCCAAGTCCTTCCACTGTGCTTAACGACTTGATCATCAGAAAAAGATCGGCGGGAATAGTCAGGCGATGCTTTGCCATCATGTCCAGCATCTGTTGCAGGAATTTTTCCAGATCGATTTCCTTAAGCGGCCGGTAAGCATAGCTGTTGATGAGATCGGCCATGTCCCGCTCCAGGCTTTGTCGATTCGATTCCTGCTCCGAGACGGTCAGTTTTAAAAGTGCATGGACGGCTTTTTCTTCATCCCGGCTGACAATGCTCATCAGAAGATCGGCAAAGTGCTCACGGCTGATGCGCCCGATGCGGCCCATCATTCCGAAATCAAGAAAGCAGATGACATTATCCGGCAGGATAAAGAGATTTCCGGGATGGGGATCGGCATGGAAAAAACCGTGGATAAAAATCTGTTTCAGAATCAAGTCAAAGCCTCTACGGGCGATTTCTTTCCGGTCGAGGCCCTCTTTTTCCAGTTCGCCGATCTGGGAGGCTTTGATGCCGTCGATGAATTCCATTGTCAGTATCTTGCCGGTTGATGCCTCCCGGTAAACCCTGGGAACATAGACGCAATGGTCGTCTCCGGCCTGGGCGGCAAACTGTTCCAGATTGGCTGCCTCCATGCCGTAATCCATCTCTTTGTCAAGGGTGCGGGCAAATTCCTCCACAATCTGTGTCGGTTTGTGCACCTCCATGTCCTTGAAATGCTTTTCCATGAGCGTGGCGAGATGCAGCATAATTTCCAGATCCACTTCGACGGTCTTGCGGATGCCGGGACGCTGAATTTTAACCGCAACATCATCGCCGCCTACCAGACTGGCCCGGTGCACCTGACCGATGGAGGCTGAAGCCAGAGGCGTTTCATCAAATTCACTGAAAATTTCAGAAAGCGGGACTTTTAATTCCTCTTCCAGGATGTTTTTGGCCGAGGCAAATTCGAAGGGAGGGACGCTGTCCTGAAGTTTTCCCAGCTCGGTCACCAGATCCATCGGCAGCAAGTCCGGCCTCGTGGAAAGAATCTGACCGACCTTGATGAAGGTCGGACCCAGTTCTTCAATGGCCATGCGGATCCGGTCAGCCCTGGAGAGGGCTTCCACATTGTCTCTGCTTTTGCGGGAGATAATATTCAGGCCGATATCCAGATACTGCTCGATTTTAAGCGTATCCACCACATCGCCAAATCCATGCCGGAAGAGGACCGACAGAATCTGGCGATAGCGCTGAATGTGGCGGTATGTTCGTCCGATTCCTATTTTATATATCTGCACGTCTTCACCTTACGAACAGTGCGGAGATCATATCATTTGGTTTTGGCCGCCTTCTTGACGGCGGG
The DNA here is from genome assembly GCA_963682105.1 of Smithellaceae bacterium. GTDB lineage: Bacteria > Desulfobacterota > Syntrophia > Syntrophales > Smithellaceae > UBA8904. The sequence continues at coordinate 798,040 of OY821638.1, read as the reverse complement.
GGGCTTGGTCTGCTTTGCGTTCATTCGTTTAATCTGCGCTTCAAGACGGGCGATGTCTTTCTGGGTGGCGATATTCATTTTCTTCAACGAAGCCTGGATCATTTCATTGACTTTTGATTCCATGTCGGCGCGTGTCCGTTCGGATTTTTTCAGGAGGTCTTCGACAAATTTTTTCCCTTCTTTTTCACTCATTTCAGTTTTGGCTATAAATTCTTTGGCCATCTGTTCGGCTTTTTCTTTGGTAATCGCCGCAAAACCCATTCCCGTCAGCATCGTTTTTTTGAAAAGTTCCAGCATGTTTTCCTCCTTTTCCTTAAAATGAGATGGTTGGTTGCAGGTTTGTTATTCGCTGCTCTTTTCCGGAAAGCGGCCTGATGATTGAGTTCGGCTGCTTTTATTTTTTGATGCTAGCATATTATCGGCATGTCTTCCACCGGTGTTAAAGACCCCATTTCCGGTATTCAATACTCCGGCTATGGTACTTTACCGTTAGGCAAGCCGGAAAAACCGCTTTCCTTGCCTGTCCTGCGACAGGGCGATTTCGTCTTTTTCAAGAACCTGCAAGTGTGTGAAAACTTCGGATACCATGAGGAAAACTTCCAGAGGCAGACGTTTGCCACGAACTTCCGGAAAGAGTTTTCGGGCGATCCGGTAGACCGTCGATTCGCCTCCTTGCAGAATATCAATTATTTTTTGGCGCCGCAGGGAGAACTGTTCTCTGAACATGGAGGCGGTTGCGGGTAGATCGTGAATGGGGTTCCCATGAGCGGGATAAACGATCCGGGGTGCGAGCGCTTCGATTTTTTTTAAGGAATCATAAAATTCAACCTGGCTTCTTCGCCAGGGGATGTCAAAATCGGACTCCATCATGACAAAAGCGTTGGGCGTGATGTGCCCGAGGATATGATCGCCGGAAAAAAGAATCCCTTCTTTTTCCAGATAAAGGCAAATGGAACCCCGTGAATGTCCCGGTGTAGAGATCACCGTTGCTTCATAATGGCCCAGCGAAATCTTTTCTCCGTCGGCAAGGCAGGTGTCGACGCGGCAATTTTCGGCAAGCGTTGAGAAAAACCAGTCGACGCTGTAAAATAGAAGCTCAAAGAGAAACGGCACGCCCATCAGACGGTAAAACCGGGCGAAATCCCTGTTGGAAACGTCAAAGCCGGTTTCAATCACCCCCACATCGTCACGATGGGCGGCGACGGATGTCCGTCGCCGCGAACGAGTGACAATTCGTCTGGCGGCTCCGTAATGATCAATATGTCCGTGCGAGAGGACGATCCGGTCGATATCCGAAAAGCCGATTCCCATACTCTTCAGAGATTGCTCCAGGATATTAACGGTTGTCTTTATTCCGGTGTCCAGCAGAGTTGTCTGTTCACCTTTGAAAAGGTAGACATTGACCGGTCCCGGCTTTTCGCCCTGCAGGGGAAGAACGATTCGATAGATGTCCGGATGGATTTCCGTATAGCGTATTTTGGCCTGATGCTTCATCGGGGAACGATCTCAGAAATGACAAGAATCATGATTGCTTTTTCCCATAGGATCGGTTGCAAGTCAAATCAAAAAAGCCTGCCCGGATGTCGTTAATCCGGGGCAGGCCCCATTTGGGCTGTTTCTTCTCGAGATTGCTTACGGCTACTGTCTGACGCCGTTCGTATCGTACTTCGCCACGAAGATGTCGTTTTCTCCCGCATTCGTGTTTCCAGTCAGATTACCGTAAGTATAGCCGGTCACAAAGATATTTCCATCAGGAGTTACGGCAACACCATAGGCTTCATCATTGACCTCTGAGCCCATTTGCCTGGTCCATTGTTTTTCTCCCGATTCGTTGTATTTGACCAGGAACATATCGTAGTTTCCTGCATTGGTGTTGCCGTCGAGATCTCCATCGGTGCTGCCGGCAACAAAAATATTCCCGCTGAAATCCACAGCAATCCCCCAACTCACATCATCTGCTGATGAACCCGATTGCCTGATCCACCGGACTGTTCCGGCGGCATTGTATTTCACCAGGAATACGTCATTGCCTCCCGCGTTGACGTTTCCCTCTATGCCGCCCGCTGTTGTTCCGGCGACATAGATATTCCCGCCGGAGTCCATGGCGACACCATAACCATAATCGTCTGATGCCGTACCGAATTGTTTTGTCCATTGCTTTGTCCCTGTTGTGTCATACTTGACCAGGAACATATCATATCCTCCCGCGCCGGTATTGCCGTCAAGATCACCGGCTGTCAGACCGGTGATATACGCATTGCCGCTGGTGTCCACGGCAAGGGCGTATGCTTCATCCGTTGACGCCGAACCGAATTGCCGTATCCACTGCTTTTCCCCCGCCGAGCTGTATTTGACCAGGACGATATCATATTCACCCGCCCGGGTGTATCCGTCCAGACTGCTGTACGTCGCGCCTGCAACATAGACATTTCCGCTTCCATCCACGGCGACGCTCAGGGCTTCATCCACATCCGGCGAGCCAAGCTGCCTGGACCACTGCTTCGTTCCCGACGCATTATACTTGACCAGGATGATATCATCTTTACCTGCGCTGGCGTTACCGTCCAATGAACCGGATGTGTAACCGGCAACGTAGATATTTCCGCTTCCATCTGCGGCAACGCTGTTGCCGAAATCGTCTGAGGATGCGCCAATCTGCTTTGTCCATTGCCTTGTTCCTGAGTCATTATATTTGACCAGGATGACGTCATGTTCTCCGGAACCTGGGTTGCCCTCCAGATCACCGTATGTAACACCGGTAACATAAACATTTCCGCTTACGTCCACAGTCATTCCGAAAGCATTATCATATGTGGCCGTTCCCATTTGTTTTATGCCGGACCACGCAGGCATTGTTGTTGCGCAGGAATCCGAAGACTGAGAAGATTCGTTGCCTGAGGCGTCGAAAGCGGTGATCCTGTAGCAATAGCGTGTACCGCCATTAAGGTGAAAGTCGATTGTTGAAAGTTGCGTGACCGACTTCAGGTAGGTTCCATCCCGATAAATTCTGTAACCCGTGACGCTCACGTTGTCGGTTGCGGCATCCCAGGAAAGATCAATGCGACTTGAAGATACTGGCGTTGCGTTAGAATTTGCCGGTATTGCCGGTGAAGATGTATCCGTCTCGCTGCCGGCGGATGGATTGTCGCCGGCGGATGCATTACCTCCTCCGCCTCCGCAACCGGCCAGGATAATGGAAAGTGTCAGGGCAAACAGGATTGTCAAAATCTTCGGAGCTAATTTTGTCTTCATGATTCGTCCTCCTTTATTTAATGAGCATTCGTGTCGGTGTCAGCATCCGTTCAATAAATCCGGCGCAATCATTACACAGCTATAGCAGATGAGCTCGAAGCAGACATGGCGACGCTCTGCATAGCTTTGAGCTTTGTATCTTGGTGAAACATTTATGGATAAGAATTGCTTGATAGAAGTTCACCTATAAGCAAACCTCAGCGGCATGTCAATGAAAAAAAGTTGAGTCTATATTGTGCTGATATTGTTGTGCAATTACATGTAATATTGTAAAATAATGTAAACACAAAACGAGGGAAGAGGAGGAAGGATATGTTGGTATAAAAGCAATGCCGTTGAATTCATAAGTTCATTTGTGCTCATTTGTTTAAAGTTTATTTTTAGCTGCGCAGGCCGCTTTTTCAACCGGATACCAGATGCTGCCCTGATTGATCTGCATCCATACCGGTCTGGCTTCGTATGTTTCGCAGATAGTATTGCGGCTGCCATCCAGATAAACGAATTTCATAAATCTGATCAGATGACCGGTGCAATGGACTTCGCAAAGGATTTCGACGGACCTGAATCCCTGAGCATTCTTATTTACTGATTCCAGATATTCATTGACGGCCTGCAGATATTTACTGCGCTTTGACGGAGCGATCTTGAGCCATACTGCGGTTGTATCCGGCGCGGGTGAACTCAATCGCGCCATATCGGCAAACACGGCATCGCGGTATTTGGTATAGCCGGTCAGCTTCCAGTTGTCCGTCATTCTCTCTGCAAAGATCGGCGCGGGAACAACCATCAGCAGGCAAACAAGAAAGAATATGATTTTCCATTTGATCATGTCGATTTCTCCTTTCATGTTTTGAGATGTTTTTACTCTATCTTAATTTTGTTCAAATTAAAATCGGTGAAAATTGTGGAATAAAACCCTCTCTGCGGATTGACAGATTAAAATCTGAAACTATATTATCGTCCATGAAATCATATGTTTATAAAACACTAGAAAAATACTTGCAATTAAAGGGCTTTAAATTTAATGATAAGGCCAATGAATGACTGAGTTAAACCGGAATAAACCTGATGGAATTTCCGACCATTTAAGGAGAATTTATGTGGGAATACACGGACAAGGTTAAAGATCATTTCCTCAATCCTCGCAACGTGGGCGAGATTGAAAACCCGGACGGAATTGCCGAAGTCGGTTCGCTGGCCTGCGGTGATGCCCTGAAACTGACCTTTAAGCTCGATGAGAGCAAGCGGATCAAAGACGCTAAATTCAAAACGTTCGGCTGCGCAAGCGCTATTGCCTCATCCTCGGCCCTCACGGAGATAATCAAGGGGATGACCGTGGATGAAGCGCTGAAGGTAACCAATCAGGATATCGCTCAATATCTGGGCGGTCTGCCGGATGAAAAAATGCATTGTTCCGTCATGGGCAAGCAGGCGTTGGAAAAAGCCATAGAAAATTACAAAGGCGCCCCGTCACTTGCCGCAGGTGAAAAAATTATCTGCGAATGCTTTGGCGTGACCGACAAAGAAATCGAACGGGCCATTCGGGAAAACAATCTGGCTACTGTAGAAGATGTGACCAATTATACCAAGGCCGGCGGCGGCTGCGGCAACTGCCAGGATGCAATCGCGCAGATTCTGGAAAGAGTCAAAGCGGAGCCGAAAACGACGGATACGAAGCCCAGACTCACGAATATTCAGAAAATTCGATTAATCGAAGAGACGATTGATAAGGAAATCCGGCCCTCTCTCAAACATGACGGCGGCGATATTGAAATTATCGACATTGTCGGTAATCGTGTGATTGTGGCGACGCGCGGCGCATGCGCAACCTGCCGGGCGTCAGACATTACCCTGAAGCATTTTGTCGAGCATCGGCTCAAAGAACTTGTTTCTCCGGACATTACCGTTGAGGAGGCGTCCAAATGAAAACCATTTATCTGGACAACAATGCAACAACGCAGGTGGCCGAAGAAGTCCTGGAAACCATGATGCCTTATTTCCGGGATCTTTACGGCAATCCCTCCAGCATGCATTCATTCGGCGGGCAGGTGGGGCAGAAAATCCGCACGGCGCGCGAACAGGCGGCGGCGCTTCTGGGGGCTCTTCCGGAAGAGATTGTTTTTACCAGTTGCGGCACCGAAAGCGACAATGCGGCCATTCGCTCGGCGCTTGCGACCAGACCGGATAAGAAGCATATTGTGATCAGCCGGGTTGAGCATCCCGCTATTCGCGCCCTTTGTTCGCATTTAAGTGTGCAGGGATATAAGATTACGGAATTGCCCGTGGATAAGGGCGGCAATCTGGATCTGGAAAATCTGGAAAAAAGTCTGACCCCGGATACGGCGATTGCCAGCCTGATGTGGGGGAATAATGAAACCGGTGTCATCTTTCCGGTGGAAGCCGCCGCAAAAATTGCCCATGAAAAAGGCGTGCTTTTCCATACGGATGCCGTTCAGGCCGCCGGGAAAATTCCCATCAATATGAAAAACAACGAGATTGACATGCTTTCAATTTCCGGCCACAAGCTGCACGCGCCCAAGGGAATTGGCATCCTTTATATCCGCCGCGGCACAAAGTTTTCGCCGTTTCTTATCGGAGGGCACCAGGAAAAAGAAAGGCGGGGCGGGACGGAAAATACACCCGGCATCATTGGGCTGGGAAAGGCCTGTGAACTGGCGGCAAAAAACATGGAGAAGGAAAACACCTATGTCCGGCGGCTGCGGGACAAACTGGAGACGGAACTTTTGAAAAAAATTCCACAAAGCCGGGTCAATGGAGATATTGTCAATCGCCTGCCCAACACTACAAATATCAGTTTTGAATATGTGGAAGGCGAGGCCATTTTGCTGCTCATGAATGAACTGGGCATTTGTGCGTCATCCGGGTCCGCCTGTACGTCCGGTTCGCTGCAGCCCTCGCATGTTTTACGTGCGATGGGGGTTCCGTTTACCATGGCGCACGGATCCATCCGATTCAGCCTGAGCGTGAATAATACGGAAGAAGAAATTGATTTCGTGATTGAGAAAATGCCTCCGATCATCGAGCGCCTGCGCGGAATGTCGCCCTTCTGGACTGAGCAGGGGCAGGCTTGCAGTACGCAGTGAATGGTGGATAGTGAATAGTGGATAGTGGATAGGGAAAGATGATGTGAAGTGATGAGAAAATCAAAAAAAGGAGATAAATGTAAAAACGCCATTAAGGAATCCGTCAATTATCGTGATGAGGTTCCGGCGATTGTTAATGAACTGGTTGCCACATGCAGCAGGGCGGGATGTTTTGATCATGTCAGCGCAGAGCCGATTCCACACCGGGAAGCGATGATAGACATTTTACGACGCCTTGCCTTGATTCTTTATCCCGGATATTTTATCCGCAAACGGCTTGATTCAACCAATCTGGAGTATTATCTCGGACAGCAGATGACTGAGCTCTATGAGATCTTAAGCGAGCAGATCATTCTGGCGATTCGTCACGACTGCATTCGCCAGAATCAATCCTGTGTGCATTGCGAAACGCTGGGACATCAACTGGCCGTGGATTTTCTCCGGGACCTGCCGCCGATGCGGGAAATGCTGGCCAAAGATATCCGGGCCGCGTTTGACGGGGATCCGGCGGCCAAAAGCTATGATGAAATCATCTTCAGCTATCCGGGGGTCTGGGCGATCATGGTTTACCGCATTGCACACAGGCTTTACCATCTTGGCGTACCCCTGATGCCGCGTATCATGACGGAATATGCCCACAGCAATACCGGCATCGACATTCATCCCGGCGCGCACGTCGGTGAAAGCTTTTTTATCGATCACGGCACAGGCGTGGTGATCGGTCAGACCTGCGAAATCGGCAATCGGGTTCGAATCTATCAGGGCGTAACACTGGGCGCCCTGTCTTTGAGCCGGGCGGAGTGCAAAAGGCTCCGGGGAGAGAAACGACATCCAACAATTGAAGATGACGTGATTATTTACGCCAACGCCACGATTTTAGGCGGCGACACGGTTGTCGGCGCCCGCTCCGTTATTGGAGGCAACGTCTGGCTGACGCATTCCGTTCCTCCCGATACGGAGGTGTTTATCAAAAAGCAGGATCTGATTTTGGGAACAAAGCAGTTTAAAAAGCAGGCGGCAAAGCAAAGCCTGCGTTGATTTTTTTTAAAAAATAGGTGGATTTTTTCTTAAAGAAGAGTTAATTAGCCGCAAGCTGTTTTTCAAAAAACCATATTATAGAAGGGGTGTCCAATGAACAGAGCAGAGTTAGTCGAAGAAGTAGCAAAAGTAACGTGCAGCAAGAAGGAAGCGGACGCGGCAGTCAGCGCCACATTGGCGGCAATTCAGAAAGCGCTCAAAAAGGGTGACAGCGTGACTTTGGTCGGATTCGGCACCTTTGGCGTCAGCAAGAGAAAAGCCCGCAAAGGCAGAAACCCCCAGACCGGCGAAGCCATCAAAATCGCCGCCAAGAAAGTTCCGACATTCAAAGCCGGAAAAGGTCTGAAGGACGCAGTGAAATAATTTATTCGTAGCAATCATTAAAAAAGCCGGCTCCCATTCAGAGCCGGCTTTTTTTATTCCGGACTTCGCCATAAAAGCATTCATGGTTTATTAACGGTCTTAAAATAGTATTCGCAACTGAGCTCTTGTCATCCTTAGTCGTCTTCCCGGCGAAAGCCGGCAACCAGTTCGAATAATCTCTGGATTCCGGCCTGCGCCTCGAACGTGGGGATCCGAATCCGGACTTTCCTGATTTTACTTTTTCGGGCAAAACGAAAGAAGGCTTTCTGAAAATAAAAAAAGGCAGAACTTATTTAGCCCTGCCTTTTTGTTTAAATATACTTTTTCTATTTTCTTCTGCCAATACCAACGATGCCAAGTAAACCCGTTCCAAGAAGAATCAGAATGCTGGGTTCAGGAATTTGTGTTGGATTGAAGAAAGTAACATGGCTCACACCATTACTAAAGGGTGTCGTATTTAATAGATTATCTCCTTCATCTTTCATGAGGACCCAGTAATTACTATATTTTATCACTGCATATTCCCAAGCAAATCCGGGATCATATACAACAACAGCTTTTTCATCTGAGCTTAAACTCAGATATGCTTTTTCAACTCTATCCCATGTTGCAAAAGTACCTGTTGCAACACCAAGAATACCTCCCGCCCAAGCCGCTTCCGTACTTTCGTTTGAATTTATAAGCTGTCCTTTGAGCGATGGATTTACATCAGAAGTATAATTTGTCCACCAGCCGGAATTGACAGGGTCCACATCTGTCACTATCGTATCGTATGGTGCTGCTATAGCAAGGGACGATATTGTTACTAGTCCAATTACAATTAAAATTAATAATATTTTCTTCATTTTTCCCTCCTGTTGACCGTCCATGGTGGGGTTAAAAGATAAGCTATGTTATATTAAGCAAGGAATACGCCAAAAAGCGATGTGATTACATGTGTCACGTATCTATAGGAATGTATTAATGAAAGGATTTGATGTGTTTTTGTTATGCTGGCCTCTATTTCCCGGAGATTTAATATTTTGTAAAATATTCCGACGAAATAATTGTAAAAAAATGATGAATTTTTGTAGGTGATTAATTTACTTAGATTGATGGTTCTTCAATTATGTAAAAAATTCCGACACGGGAAAAAGAACTTTTGTCCGGTTTTCCCGTGTCGGAAACTTGCTTATTGATACAGTGATGCAATTTGATCATTCAATTTGGTCAATACGACATTACGCTTGAGCTTCATGGTCTGGGTCAGCGTTCCGTCATCCAGGCTGAATGGCTCAGAAAGGAGCAGGAACTTTTTCGGAATCTCATACCCCCCGAATTTGCCTTTGAGATGGTTGGTGATGGTCGTGCTGATCATATCAATGACATCCTGGCGGGCTATCAGTGTTTTTATATCCGTCGGCAACCCTTTTTCTTTTGCCCAGTCTCGGAGAACGTCAAAATCGGGTACGACGATGCAGATGTTGTACGGTCGATTCAGCCCATAGATGACGGCCTGCTGGACAAACGGAATCAGGCAGATTTCTTCCTCCAGCGCCACAGGGAAGACAAATTTCCCGTTTTCCAGTTTGTACTGCTCTTTGATGCGGCCGGTGATATACAGGAATCCGTCCGCATCCAGTCGGCCGCGGTCGCCCGTCCGGAAACCGCCGTCAGGCGTCAAGGCTGCTCGGGTATCTTCCGGCCGGTTGTGATAGCCCTTCATGACGTTGGGGCCGTAAATAATGATTTCCCCGTCTTTGGCTCCTTCTTCAACGACGGATTGATCAATGACGATTGTAACTTTGTCGATGGGCTTGCCGACGCTTCCCAGACGGTAACTCCAGGATGCGTTCATCGTGGCCGCAGGCGACGTTTCCGTCAATCCGTAGCAGTCGTAAATGGGGATACCGATATCGAAGAAGAATTGCGCGATCTCGGGATTGACGGCCGCGCTGCCGGTCATGGAGCCCAGGACTCTTCCGCCCAGGCGTTCGCGGATTTTCTTGAAAACGATTTTATTGGCCAGGTTAAATTTAAGATTGGTCAGAAAATCGGATTGTCCCCTGGCTGCAAGTTCTCGTTTTTTCTTCGCAGCCTCAACGCCCATCACAAAAAGCGTTTTGGCCAGACCGCCTTCTTTGTTCATCTTCGCCCAGAGGCCGTCGTAAATCCGGTTGAAGACCCGGGGCACGGCGACAAGCCAGGTCGGTTTGACTTTAACGATATCCTCCACGATGGTAGCCGGGCTTTCCGCCAGTCCCAGGGCGCCGCCCATGCGAATGACGGCATACAGTTCACCGCTCTGGCCGTAAGAATGGGCCCAGGGTAAAATAGCCAGTGTGAGGGCGTCGCGACCCTCGTTCTTCAGGAGTTCGGGATACATTTTCAAACCGGAAGCCGAATTGTGGGTAAAGTTGCCATGAGACAGCAAAACGCCTTTCGGATTTCCTGTTGTACCTGATGTATAAATAAGCTCGGCGATGTCTTCCGAAGACGGGATTTGAGGCGGGACGGGTTTTGCCGCTCCGCGTTTTTCCAATGCGGCCATGGATTGTTCGCCTTCAGAGTCAATGATGAAAATATGTTTGAGTGTGGGAATTTCTTTTGGGAAGTCTTTGATTTTTTCGTAAATTTCCGGTTTGGATACAAACAGCACTTTAATCTGACTGTCCGCAATGATGTATTTCCAGACCGAAACCAGTTCCGCTTCATACATGGGCACATAACGGGCGATTCTTCCCCAGGAGGCGAATGCCGCAACGATCCATTCAACACGGTTGTTGGCGATGATGCCGACGGCGTCGCCTTTGTTGACGTCAAGCCCGGCCAGTCCGGCCCGGAGATGGTTGATGCGGTTTCCGACGTCCCGGTAGGTCACCCACTCATAAACGCCCTGTTTGTTCTTGGTTCCAACAAAACGTCGATCGGCGAATTTGTTAACGCTTTCTTCCCACCAATCGATCAGATTGTCCGGTTTGTCGAGAGTATAGGTATGCATTGAAAAACCTCCTGAGGTTAAGATTAAACGGGAAAATCATTCCCGGCTTACTTATTTACAATGTCGCCCTCTTTTCCCCAAAAGGATATTCAACATATGTTATTTTGAGCTGGAATACAATGAAAAAACAGGTGCGGGAGGAAGAAGCGAGGAGGCCTTGATGTGTGTGCCTCCTCGCAGGGTCTATCAGGATTATTCACGGAACAGCGATGTTCTGCCTCCGTCTACAACCAGATCATGGCAATTGATATAACCGCCTTCATCGGATGCCAGATAAAGGGCGGCGTAAGCAACGTCTTTATCCAGACCGGCTCGCTGCAGCGGATTGGCTTTAGCCAGGCTGAGTTTCAATTTTTCCATTTTCTGGGCATTCTTTTCGTCGGGCAACGTATTTGCAACCTGCGAACCGCCCCAGAAAATCGGGGTGGCAACGGCGCCGGGAGAAATACTGTTGACGCGAATGCCGTAAGCTCCCAGTTGCACGCCGGCCAGACGTGTAATATGCGTGACGGCCGCTTTGGCTGCCGTGTAAAGATAGCCGCCCTGATTCATCCGGATGGCGGCAATACTGGAATTATTGATGATGCAGCCTCCACCCTGTGCTTTCATAACGGGCGCCGCATGTTTCATGCCGAAAACCACGCTGCCTAAAAGCAGATTCATACTGTAATTAAAATCTTCCGGGGTGACGGTTTCCAGCGTGCCGCGGTCCGGACCGCCGGCATTGTTGAAAAGGCAATCCAGTTTCCCAAAACGCGATACGGCCAGATCAATGACCGCTTTAATATCCGCTTCCGACATGACGTCGCAGCGCTGATAAAGAACATTTTCACCCAGACGTTTGGCAATAGCGGCGCCTTTATCTTCCGAACGTCCCGCGATGATGACTTTTGCTCCTTCGGCGGCGAAAACCTCGGCCGTCGCTTCGCCGATTCCGCTGGTTCCGCCGGTAATGACGGTAACCTTGTTTTCCAATCTTTTACTCATTTACGCTTCTCCTCGTAATTTTTTAATTTGGCATTCGTTGATGCGCACGGATTGATAATATTCAAAAGCGGCCTTGTCAAATTAATTATACAGTCATCACAGGGGTCCGGGAAAGACAATCCACAGGTGAAAATACTTATTGATGGATAGTGAATCAATGCGATATATTCATTGCATCGATGTGATACCGGAAGAAATTCTTTTAAAACCGGGAGACCTTCATAGAATGTGGAGTAAAAAGCATGACAGTAAAAAAATGGCGCATTTTCTTATGGACGGTTGCCGCTCTGGCTTTTCTTGTGTTATCCGTGACGGCTTTTGCGGATGAAAAATTAGAGGCGGGGCAGTCGAAGCCAATCGCGACGCCTCTAACCCTTGAAGACAGCATTGCCGTTGCTCTTAAAAACAGCCTGACGATCAATATTGCCAGAGAAGGGGTGGCAAGTGCAAGTGCACAGAAGAAAGAAGCCATGACAGGTTTCCTGCCGAAATTAAGCACGTCCTATAGTTATACGCGCCTCAACGAAGAACCGGGCTTTTATTTTCCGGGTTTTCCGCCTGCGATTCCGGCAGGGTATATGACAACCGGAACGGTCAATAATTATAACTGGGTGATCGAAGCGCGCCAGTCGCTTTTTGCAGGCGGCGGCATTTTAGCCAATTATCAGGCCAGTAGAATCGGTGAAGAAGCCGCCAGGGTTGAAGAGACGGCCAAAACTCAGGATGTGGTGCAGGATGTTAAGATTGCCTATTATAATGTCCTGCGGATGCAGAGGCTTCTGGACACATCGAAACAATCGGTGGAAATGCTCAAGGCTCACTGCGATGTTGCACAACATTTTTTCCGTGTCGGTTTGATCCCCAAAAACGACATGCTGCAGGCGGAGGTTGAACTGGCCAACGGCAGACAGGGGCTGATTCGGGCTCAAAATGCCGTCGAACTGGCCAAGGCCCGCTTCAACACGGTTTTAAAGAGGGATTTGTTGTCGCCTGTGGAAGTTGTGGATATTCCGGGTTACCAGCCTTTTAAAAAATCATTCCCGGAATGTCTCGATATTGCTCGCAGGAACCGGCCGGAATTGAAACTGTTCCAGCTTCGGGCCGATCAGGCAGGCCGAATGGTCCGTGTAGCGCAAAGTGAATTTTTCCCAACTGTCGGCCTGGTGGGGAACTATGCGCGATTCGGCGATCAACCATCCGTATCCGGCAGTGACTATAAAGATACTGAAAGCTGGCAGGTCATGGCGGTGGCGAGCTGGAATTTCTGGGAATGGGGCAGGACGAAATATCGGGTCGATGCCACGAGAGCCCGGGAGAATCAGGCTATTGATCAGACCCGGGAATTAAACGACCAGATTTCTCTGGAAATTAAAAATGCCTATATCGTTTTGCAGGAAGCGGAAAGCCAGATTGCCGTCTCTCAAAAAGTGATTGAGCAGGCCGAGGAAAATTTCCGGATTTCGGAAGCCAGATATAAGGAGCGTGTGGCCCGTTCAACCGAAGTGCTCGACGCTCAAACACTTCTGACCAGAGCAAAATCCGAGTATGCCAATGCCCTGGGAGATTATCATATCAGTTATGCCCGTTTGCAGAGATCTATGGGTGTCAGAGAATGATATACCGGCAAGCGGTACAGCGAATTATTGGCGGGCAGGCATTGACATCCGCCGCATCGGGTAAATTCCATTAACCGGATTTTACAACAAAAGGAGTTTCTATGAATCATCCCGAATTGACCCAGCAGGCTTTAGGTCTTTTGCGCAGTCCGGATCATTTCCAGTGGTATGTCATTCCTCTTCTGGCGGCTGTCATTTACATTTACACCAACGAAATCAGTAAAAAGAACTGGAAGGGAATTGCCGCGGGCCTTTCGCTTTATCTGGTCCACTGGTTTTATGAAATTATGAATGCTTTGATTCAATATGGCAGCGGGCATGCTCTGTGGACGGTGCCGGCCGGAACATCTTTTCTGCTTTTGATCGGCGTCGGCATTGAGCTGAGCCTGATGTTTTCCGTGGCCGGTCTGATCATGAGCAAAGTATTGCCGGAAGACCCCCAAATGAAAATTATAGGTATCAATAATCGTATTTTCTTTGCCGTCGTCAATGCCGCGATGTTTTCCATTATTGAAATCTTTCTGGCCACAACCCCTGCTTTCCACTGGGTGTATTCGTGGTGGGGCGCGTTTCCTGTTTTTGTGACCGTCTATATTCCGTTCTTTGTCGTTTCCTTTTTATGCTATGACTGGAAGCCCAGAGTGCAAATGGCGGTTATCGGGTCGTTATTTGTCGTCGATGCCTTGATGCTGATCGTGTTTGCCGGGATCCTGAAATGGATCTGATCATAAACGAAAGGAGAAGCAAATGAATCTGCCGGAATATGTGACCGTAAAGGAAGTGGCTCGTGTCTGTAAGGAAATAGGGCTTACCGACTGGTCCAAAAAGAAAAAAGCCGTTGTGACGGATAAGGAAGCAGCCCTTATTCTTAAAGTCGTCAATGTCGAAAAAATGAAAATTCCGCAGGAAGATTTCCGCATCGGGCTGGAAGTCGAGCTGGAGCACGGCACGAGGTTTCCCGATGCCAATGTGACCAACAATCATCCGCTTCTGACCGGCAAGATCGTTCTGGCGCATCTGAAAGAAACCATGGATTACTACCGGCGGATCGATGTCGCCGAACTCGAAGGCGATCTGCTGAAGGCGATTCTTTCAGGCAACCTGGAAAAGATCAAAGCCAAATACAAAAAACTGGCCCAGGCCCAGAAAGTCCTGGCTGATGTGGTTTCCCGTCAGATGAAATAGGTATCATGGATACCGGGCCGAAGCGAATATGGATCAACAGAAACATTGCTGCATCATTAAATTCCGGAAGGCGGACAATGTAGGCATTGCCCTTGCCGATCTTCAGGCCGGAGATGTCTGTGCCGTCTATTCGTGTCAGGGCGATGTTCTGGGGAGTCTGAAGATTTCCGGGACGCAGCCGTCCTGGAGTATCGGAGCGGCACAAGCCTGCGCCATCCCCCGATATCATAAAGTGGCGACCCAGCCCCTGACCCGGAATGATCCCGTCATCAAAGACGGCGTTCCCATCGGTGTGGCCTCTGAAGACGTCATGCCGGGGCAGCTTGTTCACCAGCGCATTGATATTTTATCCGGATGCCTGGTGCGGCTGGGCGGGAATATTCTCGAATATCCCAATCCTTTTTCGCCGCCGCCGGAGAAGATGGAAACTTTGGCGGCGGCTTATACGGTATCGCGGGATGGATTTGACAAACCTCCCGTTCTGCGCCCGCCCGAAACGGACAGGTCGTCCGATGCGCCGCTGGTTTCCGTTTACCGGCGCGACGGAAATGTCCCGGGAGCGCGGTTGCATATTCTGGTGATCCCGTCCGTTTTCTGCGTCAACCAGGAGGCCATGGAGATTGCCGACCCTTACCGCCATATCGGGTGGGGCGATAACGGCGAGAATTACGTGCAGGCCCTGACCCACAATTCCGGCTGCTGCCAGATCGGCTTCGACGAAGAAGTCACGCTGAGGACGCTTGCGAACCTGGCGTGCCATCCCAATGTGGGAGGCGTGGTCATTGTTTCTCTCGGATGCAGCCCCCTGTGCGTGAATGACCGTCTTTTCGAAGCCGTCAGGGATCAAGCGGGCGATACCCTCATCCGATTGGTACGCGTCCAGGAAGAAGGACGCGTAGCGGCGATTGACGCTGGCCGAAACGCCATCGAGGAAATGCTTGGCGTTTTAAAGAAACGGCGGCGCGAGAAAATGCCTCTTTCCGATATCGCGCTTTCCGTCAAATGCGGCGGGTCCGACCCGACCAGCGGCCTTTTTGCCAACAGCGCCATCGGTCATGCGGCCGACTGGTTTCTGGATAGACAAGCAACGGTTGTGATTTCGGAGATCATGGAGTATTTCGGCGCAGAGAGAATTTTAAGCAAGCGGTGCCGGGATCACGGTGTGTGGCTCGATTTGCTTCGTCTGATTAAAACCAACGAAATGATCGGCAAGGCCGTGGCGGTTGCCTCAGAGCAGGATCTTCATTCCGTGGAACTGACTCTGGGCAACATCAAAGCAGGTCTTTCGACACAGGAAGAAAAATCGCTGGGCGCAATCCGCAAGATGGGATTTCGGCATCCTATCGAGAATGTCGTGCGGTTTGCCGAGCGTGTTGCCGGGTATCGGCATGGTCTGTATGTGATGGACGGGCCGGGACAGGATCTTCTTTCGTCTTCCGGCATGGCGGCATCGGGGTGTCAGGTCATGATTTTTTCAACGGGCATCGGTACGCCTCTGGGCAATATCGTGACACCGGTCATAAAAATTACGGGAAACGAAAATACATTTGCCAGGCACAGTGAATTTATCGATCTCCTGGTGCCCTTTCACAGAATGCTTGATGGCGGCAGGTCGATGGAAGAAATTACATCCGATACACTGATTCCCGAGGTGATTGCTGTCCTGGAAGGGAAAAAAACAAAAGCCGAGCAAAACCGTCATCGGGACTTTGCTATTCGCAACTATATGATGGTGCAGTAGGAATGAGAATCGCGCACAGGCATGAAAACGTCCGGTCGGAGGGAGTTCTTTGAAAGTAACTGAGCAGAAACGGGAAAAATGGTTGACCATCCGTCCGGAGGGACGCTTTGACGCCGAGGGTGCGGGCGTCGTGTCTCAGGCTGTTGAAACGGCCGTCGGTCGAGGCTGGCGTTTTATAGAGCTTGATATGGGCGGCGTGGATTATCTGAGTTCCGCGGGTATTCGGGTTTTGCTGCTTCAACGGCAGAAAATCGGACGGCTGAAAGGCGTTTTTTTTCTGACATCTGTTCAGGAACGCGTGGAAAAAATTCTGGAGATGGTCGGCCTTTATGAGCTTTTGCTGCCGCCTGAAGAATTGATGACCCCAAACGGTCAAAAGCCCGTTGCGGCCATGGATTTTGCCAATTGGACACTCCATAAGTTCGTTCTTGACGATTCCGGGGTTTTGGCATCCCGCCTGACAGGTGAACCCTGCGCCGACGATGTTCAGGACGCAGGTATTGGGCGCTGTGAGGTTTTGCCTTTTCCGGCATCCACCGTTTCCATCGGGATCGGAGCTCTGGGTTATGACGCCGGCGAATGCCGGGACAGGAGGGGAGCTTTCATTGCCGCCGGTGGAATTGCGGCTTATAAACCGGCCGCTGCCGGTCTGGCTGCCGATTATGTCGCTTATGCGGAAGAGTATATTCCCCGTCTTCATGCCTTACGCGGCCTTTCCCTGCGCGGTAGTTTTTCTCATCTCATTTCCTTTGAGTGTAAGCAGGGGAGCTCGATTACTTTTTCCGATCTGGCTTGCGCTATATTTGGCATACTGGATAAACCGGTTGCGGGTCTGGTGCTTACGGCGGAGACTGAAAAACATGTTATTCTGGCAGGCGGTGTCATAAAAACGCCGGGCGAAAGCACAATGCATGGCTGGCTTACCCCCTGGAATGGCGGTGATGCTTTTTCCTTTCACATTCATGCCGCCTTCTTCCCCTATCATCCGATACGCCTCGGTTTTGTAAAACTAAAGGAAACGGTTGCCGGACTGTTCGAAAATGAATTACTGGATGTAATCCATGTGAAGCCATCCGATAAGATGTCATCGCATGAAAACATCATCATGCACAGAGGCGTTGCCTGGTTTTCTGAAGTATGTCCCTGATAATATGATAATATGTAATATTGTATCAAGGCAGCGTCAAATCCGGTTAAGAATTTCTTGACAGAAACAAATGCCTTTTTTATAGTTGCCCAAGTTTGAAGGAAAGCGATTCATTATGGCCAATAATATTGTATTCTCAGGGAGCCTTCTATTCTTATCACTGGCTGATGTTTTTCAGTTGCTCGGAGGAAATAACTGCACCGGAATATTGACGTTGAGCAACCCCTCTTCGGCGGATAAAGCCTTTGTCTATTTTGTCAACGGGAATCCGATCAATGCCTTCTGGGGCGACCTGAAAGGCCTTAAGGCGGTTTATGCCCTGTTCGGATGGACGGACGGGAAATATGAATTTTCGGAAGAAGAACTCACCTGGGTCGAGCCGGTCATCAAGCAAAGTATGATGGAACTGGTTATGGATGCCGTCCGGTTGCTCGATGACGGGGAAATTCCCAGAGTCGGTCCGGGGCCGCTTGATGAAAAAGACATGGAGGAAACGGGGCCCGACGGGAAAAAAATGGATTTTATGTATCCGATCAAGGGACCTGCGGTGGATTACCGTTATGTCACGATAGAAAGAAATTATACCGACGGCGCAACCATTGTAAAAGAGGGAGCACACGGCAAGTGGCTGTGGGTTATCTCCGAAGGCACGGTAAAGATCATAAAAGACACCTCGAAAGGTCCCATAACCCTGGCCAGACTGGGAGAAGGATGTTTCATAGGGACCATCAGTTCATTCATATATGGCGAATATGAACGCAGCGCCACAGTGCTTGCCGAAGGAAACGTCCAGTTATGCATTCTGGACGGTGAATCGCTGCACCGGGAATATTCGGCATTATCCGAAAATTTTAAAAAGGTACTTTTAAGCGCGGATAAGAGATTGCGGATGATCAACCAGATCGCCGTGGCCGCTTTTACAAGAGAGGATTCTAAAGAATTGCCGAAGGGCAAAATTTGGGGCAACGCCTTTCAAAATAACACGGATCTCCACCTCGTCCGTCAGGGCACGGCCGATGTCATCGGCAAAGGTCCGGTGGGGGATGTGAAGCTTTTCTCACTGGGATGTAACGATATTTTCGGAAAGATTCCTTTCATGGCTTTCGGCCATGAGCCGGTATCTGCGTCCATTATGACTTCGGATGATTTTGAAGCAGCTATTATTGACAGTCATGAGCTTCAGAATGAATATGACAAGCTTTCTCCCACATTTAAGAATTTTGTAATCAGCTCGGCTACCAATATAGCGATGACGACAAAGCTTTTCTACCAGTTGCTGGGAAATGTCCAGCCCTGACCATCAAAATCTCGTTTTTTTTTGATAATGCCTCTATGCATGTGCAAAGTATAATGCTTTTTTTTCCAAAATTCCCCAAAAGGAAGGAAGTAACCGATGCGATCGATTCGTGAAATTCTCGAGTCAAAAAGTGTTGTTGTCATCGGGGCGTCAAGAGATCAGGAAAAGCCCGGCGCGCAGCTTTTGAAGGTTTTGAAAGAGGTGGGTTATCAGGGAAAAATTGCCGGCGTCAATCCGCAGGGGGGCGAAGTCTTTGGAATCCCTCTGTATCAAAACATGCGGCAGGTGCCGTTTGATGCTGATCTTTCGGTTTTGCTGATCCCTCCGAAGTTTGTGCCGGATGCCGTTTCCGACTGCGCAAGCAAAGGCGTCAAAGGTGTCGTCATTTCCGCTGAAGGGTTTGCCGAGACCGGTCCGGAAGGGGCGGCCTATCAGGATGAAGTTCGCGCTGTTTTGAAGTCATCCGGGATGAGGGGGTTCGGGCCCAACACGCTGGGGCTGGTTAATACGCAAACAAGGCTGACGACGTCTTATTTCACCACTGAAGAAATGTTGACGCCTGGTACTATCGGTCTGGCTGCGCAATCGGGGATTTTTGTCGGCGCACTGCTGCGGTATTTAAGTTCGCAGGGTGGACTGCATCTTTCCAAAGGCATCGGCCTGGGTAATAAAGTGGATGTGAACGAATCGGATGCCCTGGCCTATTTTGCCGAAGATGATCAGACGAAAATCGTGGGATTGTATCTGGAGGATGTCAAAGACGGCCGGCTTTTTTTTGATCAGTTGAAAGAAGCTGTCATACGCAAGCCTGTTTTAATCATCAAAAGTGCGCGCACCGGGGCCGGCGCCCGGGCATCGGCTTCGCATACGTCAAGCCTTGCCGTGGAAGACGCCGTCTTTGACGGGGTTGTCCGACAGGCGGGGGCTATCCGCCTCAAATCCATCGATGAGCTGGTGCGAACGCTCAAAGGGTTTGCCACCATGCCGCTTCCCCGGGGGGAACGCCTGGCGTACATTACCTACAGCGGGGCTCAGGCCATCATGAGCATCGATGTGACCATGGAAGAAGGTCTGGGCATTGCTCAGTTCGGCCCGGCCGCCAAGAAGAGAATCGGCAATGTGATCGCCACATCTTCGAAGATGAAAAATCCGATCGATATTTTTCCGGACTGGGTGACGCAAGGTTATGAAAAGACGACTTCAGAAATTGTCAAAGCCCTGCTGGATGACGATGGTGTAGACGGCATTATCTTTATTTCGTTTGCCGATCGGAATCCGGAGGTTCATAAGCCGTTGATCGAAGCGATTGGCGCGAACAGGTGCAAACCGGTCTTTGTATCGCTCCTGGGTGATGGCAAAGACAAGGAAGCCAATGAACGCCTCCTGGAAGCAGGCGGGATTCCCTGCTTTGATTATCCGGAACAGGCCGTTTCCGTGTTTGCCCGCATGCGCCGGTATGCGCGAATCAGGGAGAGCCTGGCGGTTTGAGCGCGCATTGATCGGAGAATCCGGCGGGCGGAACACCCATCGCCTGCAGGAGCCTGGCCCAGTAGTTGACCTGGGCCGCCGTGGATGCGAGAATAACAATTTCCCGTTCGCTAAAGCCGGCTTTCAGGCGGCTGACGAAATCCGGCGGAAAAATAAGTGGCGTGCGGGAGATCAGCGCCGCATATTCCATCGCAAGTAATTCACGCAGAGAAAATGTTTTGACGGAGTCAAAATCGACCTGCCCCTGCAGGGCCGCCAGTTCCTGCGTCGAAATCCCAAACTGGCCAAAATCGTAAGAATTCATATCAATGCAGAAAGGACAGGCCACACTGAAAGACGCCTTAAGCCTGACCAGCTTGAGGATGCGTCTGTCGAGCGTTTTGTCTTGATGGGCCACCATGGCTTCAATGATGCCGGAGCTTACGGCTGTTTTGGGGTACCAGGCCAGAAGCTTGCCGGGCAGCAAATCCCGGCCCGTGACGATTCGGGATATCCAGATGCCGATTTTCAGGTAAAAGGGAATATGCGTCGGCGGATCGATGAAGGCGTTCATGAAAACCTCCTGACAATTGTAATGGATAAGGAAATCATGCGGCAGTTCGTTATCCTGCGGACATTATAATGGGTTCATAAGGGAATGCAAACGCATTATGTTCGTGGTAAAATGCGTCATCAACCCGTAAGGCAGGTGCGAGATGGCAGGCAGGGATTTTTCCAATATCAGAGTCATTCGTGCGGCTGTGGTCCGGCAAAAAGA
This sequence comes from Smithellaceae bacterium, assembly GCA_963682105.1. Classification (GTDB taxonomy): domain Bacteria; phylum Desulfobacterota; class Syntrophia; order Syntrophales; family Smithellaceae; genus UBA8904. Next base: position 777,085 of record OY821638.1, on the reverse strand, counting down.
CGGACCTCTCAACATTGAAAAACTGTATATGAAAGGTCCCCGGGACGACGAGGCGGTGGTGAGAACCGTGGCGACAGGCGTTTGCCATACGGACATCAGCATGTTGCATTCCTGGGACGAGACGGACGGGCCGCAGGTGCTGGGGCATGAAGGAGCGGGGATTATCGAGGAAGCCGGAAGGAACGTAAAATCGTTTCGTCCCGGCGATCATGTGATTCTGTCTTTTCAATCGTGCGGAGTATGTGCCGGATGCAAGTCCGGGCGACCTTCACAATGCCGGCGGTTTTATGAGTTGAACTTCGGATTCCGGCGTGTGGACGGCACCAACGGCCTGGCGGCCAGCGGCGTGAGCGGTCATTTCTTCGGCCAGTCATCGTTTGCCACGTATATGCTGGCGACCGAACGAAACATGGTGAAGATTTCCAAGGCCCTGCCGCTTGCACTTCTGGCGCCGCTGGGCTGCGGCATTCAGGCGGGCGCCGGTGCGGTCATGAATCAATTGAAGATTCGGAAAAAAGAAAGCATGGCGGTTTTCGGAACGGGTGCGGTGGGGCTTGCCGCCGTCATGGCCGGCCGGATGACCGGTGCAGCGCCTGTCATTGCCGTGGATATCAAGACTGCCCGACTGAAACTGGCCCTGGAGATGGGCGCGACACACATTGTGGACAGCCGAAAATCCGATGTGGCGGCGGCCATCCGAAAGATTGCACCGGACGGCGTCGACTATTCGCTGGAAACCACCGGCCGCCCCCCGATCATGCAACTGGCCGTTGATATGCTGAAAAAGGGTGGCACTGCAGCGTACTTTACCGGCGGCTTTCCCGATCTTGTTCCCCGGGGCCGGAAAGCCGTATCGGTCATTGCGGGAGATGCCGTTCCGCAAAAATTCATTCCCCGCATGATTCTATGGTATAAGGCCGGAAAATTTCCTTTTGACCGGATGATTCAATTTTATGATTTCCGGCAGATCAATCGCGCCGTCAAAGATTCTCTTCAGGGGAAAACGGTCAAACCGGTTTTGCTGTTTGACGGAAAAACGCCCCGATAGCTAGCCCCAGATATAAGGAAGGTCCGGCGGCTCAAGCCAGCCATAGCGTCCGTAAAATTCAGGATCTTTGCGCAACAGATTGGAGCGGTGGGCGGCGTGAAAATCCTCCCGGCCAAACCATGGCGGATAGCAGACCGGACCTGTGATTCTCATTTTCTTCATCCGGTTCTGATAGCCGCGCCGCACCCATTCATCGATACAGAGATTGTGATAGAGTTTTAAAGCGTTGACATGTCCGCACCACATGTTGGTGGCCGGATGGTTGCTCCAGCCGCCGCCCTGACGGATGGCGCGGAGAATCTGGAAAGCTTCCACTCTCTGCTTGCCCAGCCTTCGATAATCGAGCGCCTGCAATGATTTTTCAAAGTCGGGGTAGGGGAGAAAGGTTTGCATTTAAAATCCCCCTAATTCCCCTTTAGAAAAGGGGGATGCAGAACATCAATCGGATCGCCTACGCTGATGATTCCTTCGGAGAGCACCCGGACGAAGATGCCTTCCTTCGGCATTACGCAGTCGCCAACGGCGTGATAAATGGCGCAGGGCGCCAGACACGTTTTGCCGATCTGCGTGACTTCCAGAAGAACATCATTTCCAACTTTGATCTTTGTTCCCAGGGGCAGCGTAAAGAGCTCAATGCCTTCCGTCGTCAGGTTTTCGGCAAAATCCCCGTAATTGACATTTAAGCCTTTCCGCCGGATCTTTTCGATGCTTTCGGATGCGAGCAGGCTGATCTGCCGGATCTCCATGCCGATGTGCGCATCGTTTTCCAGACCCTGATTTCTCAAGGCCCGCGCAATGCCAATGTTTTGCTTTTTCTCGCCTTTTTTTTCACTGATGTTGACGGACAGAATTTTTCCCATGGTTTTCTTTCTATCTCACGGCAATCGCTTCGATTTCCAGCGGGACGCCTTTGGGGAGGGACGAAACTTCAACGGTAGATCGTGCGGGAGCAGAGCCCGGGAAGAAGCCGGCATAAATTTCATTCACCACAGCAAAGTCCGAGATGTTTTTTAAAAAAATGGTCGTTTTGACCACATTTTCCATGGCCAATCCGTTTTCATCAAGAACCGTTTTGAGGTTGGTCAAAACCTGCCTTGCTGCCGCTTGGATGTCGGTGATGGTTTCACCGGTTAATGGATTGACAGGAAGCTGGCCCGAAATAAATATGAGGCCGCCAGCTTCGACGGCGAGCGAATAAGCCCCAACAGCGGACAGGGTTTTGGATGTGAGAATTTTCTTTTCCATGCTTTCATCCTTATTTTTTAGTTAGAACAAAAATAGCGTTTTGCGCAAGCAGATTGGGAAGAAATGTGATCCTGCCTGTTGCGCCCAGGTAATACTCCTGCTCAATGGTAATGTTCTTCTTGGCACAGTAATCTTTGAAATCGTCGATGGTCAGAAAACGGACATTGGGCGTTTCGAACCAGTAGTAGGGCAGCGCTTCATTGATGGGCGTCCGGCCCTTGAAAAAAAGTGTCATCCGTGCTGTGATATGCGCGAAGTTGGGAAAGCCGATAATGACTTTGTTTCCTACACGCAGCGCCTCCTGCACGACAAAGTCCGCCTTCTTGATTTCCTGCATGATCTGGTTGAGAATTACGTAATCGAAAGAGTGATCCGGATAATCCACCAGGCCGCTTTCGATGTCGCCCTGCAAAACAGTAAGCCCTTTTTCCACGCAGGCATGCATCTGGTTTTCGTCCAGTTCGATGCCCTGCACCTGGGCTTTTTTCGTCTGTCGTAAATGAGCCAGCAGATCGCCTTCGCCGCAGCCCAGGTCGAGAACATGCGCGCCTTCGTGGATAATTTCTGAAATAATTTGATGGTCGAATTTCATATCTTTTATCTTTTAATCATCAATTCCGGTCAATATTGGCCAGAAAATTTTTAATGAGTCTGGTTTCGTCGTCGATTTCAATGAGGAATGCGTCGTGTCCGTACGTCGACGTCAGATCGAAATAGGTAGTGTAAGCATGTTTTCTTTTGAGCAGACGAACGATTTCCTGCGACTGATATGAAGGATACAGCCAGTCCGACTTGAAGGAAAGCACCAGAAAGCGGATGGACGTTCTTTTCACTGTCGGCAGAAAATACTCGCCTGACAGATCCGTATAGTCCATTGCTTTGGTGATGTATAGATAGGAGTTGGCGTCGAACCGTTTGACAAAGTTATAGCCGCGGTATCGCAAATAGCCTTCCACTTGAAAGTCGTCGGTGAATTGAAAACTCAGGTTGTCATTTTTCAGGCGGCGGGAAAATTTCTCCTCCATGGACTGATCGCTCATGAACGTGATGTGTCCGATCATGCGCGCCACGGCCAGACCGTTTTCCGGCTGTCCGTGTTCGTAGTAATAGCCCTTGCGCCAGGCCGGGTCCGCCATGATGGATTGCCGGATGACTTCGTTGAAGGCAATCTGCTGCGGCGAATGCTTCAGCGCCGTTGCAATGGGGATGACCGACAGCACACGCTCCGGATAGGACGACGCCCACTGCAGCGCCTGCATGCCTCCCATTGAACCGCCGATGACGCAAAGGAGCTTTTCAATCCCGAGGTGATCGATCAGATGCCGCTGCGCATCCACCATATCGGCAACCGTGATCAGCGGAAAATCCAGCGCGTAGGGCTTGCCGGTTTCCGGATTGATCGATGAGGGGCCGGTGCTGCCTTTGCAGCCGCCGATGACATTGGAGCAGACAACAAAATACTGATGTGTGTCGAGCGCTTTTCCCGGGCCGATCAGATCATCCCACCATCCGGGCGTTTTGTCTTCTTCGGAAAGACCCGCGGCATGTGCGTCGCCGGAGAGCGCGTGGCAGACTAAGATAGCGTTGGATTTATCGGCGTTTAGTTTGCCGTAGGTTTCATAGGCCAGCGTTACCGGGCCCAGGGTTTTGCCGGATTGTAACTGAAGCGCGTGAGGCGGCTGGGCAAATGTATAATGATGTGTATGTACAATTCCTAAGGTATCTTTTTTCATAATCGTTATTTATTTTGGCTTGTAGGGAACGGTTTGAAACCGTTCCCTACGGATAATTTAAATGATCTCCAGCATTCTTTTAATGGAGGTTCGAGCTTTATCGGCAATATCGGGCAGTACCGTGATTTCATAAGTCAAATCCTGAAGTGACCAGAGAATTTTTTCCAGGGTGATCCGCTTCATGTTCGGGCAGACGGCCCTCTCAGAGACCGGAAAAAACTGTTTGGCCGGATTTTCCTTTTTCATCCGGTGGATAATGCCCATCTCTGTACCGATGATGAATTCGCGGGCTTCATCGTCGGATACAAAGCGGCACATCTTTTCGGTGGAGGCGACCACGTCGGCCAGCGCCGTCAATTCAGGCTTGCATTCCGGATGGACCAAGACTTTGGCCTGCGGATGCAACTGTCCGGCACGTTGAATATCTTCGGGAAGAATCCGCGCATGCGTGGGGCAGAAACCGTTCCAGGTGATAAACGGATGACCGACCTGATCCGAAACCCAGCGGGCCAGATACTTGTCGGGAATGAAAATGATCTCACCATGGGTCTTGAGGATGTGCTGCACCATTTTCAGCGCGTTGCCCGACGTGCAGCAATAGTCGCAATGCGCCTTTACTTCGGCGGACGTGTTGACATAGCATAAGGTAACGGCATGAGGATGCAGCGCCTGGAGTTTTTCCAGGCCTTCCGCGTCAATCATATCCGCCATCGGGCAGCCTGCTTTTGGATCCGGCAGCAATACGGTTTTGGAAGAAGAAAGAATTTTGGCCGTTTCCGCCATAAAATGAACACCGCAAAAGATGATAAGGTCCGCATCTGTTCCGGCGGCTGTCATGCTCAATCCCAGAGAATCGCCTACGAAATCGGCAATGTCCTGCACTTCCGGCAATTGATAATTATGCGCCAGGATGATGGCATTTCTCTCTTTTTTAAGCGATTTGATTTGATCTGTTATATCCATGACATCTTTTCACTTTTGCGCCGCTGTTCTTTTTGTTGCTTTACTTTTCGCCAGTTGGGCAAGAGTTACGCTTTCCAGCGTTTCATTGATTCTGGTTCCCAAAAAGGTCCATAAATCGCGTGTAGGACAGGTCGACGCCCGATCACACGTTTCAGGATTCTTGACGCAATTGACCAGGCAGGTTTCCCCGTCCACTGCTTCCACAATGTTACGCAATGAAATATCCTTTGGCTCGTGGGCTAGAACATACCCTCCGCGCGCGCCGCGGATTGATCGGATGAGTCCTGCGCTTCTCAGCGGGATTACGATGAGGCTGAGATATTTTTCGGATATTTTTTCACGTGCGGCGATGTCTTTGAGAAAAACAGGTTTTCCCCCGAAATGACTGGCAAGATCGAGCATCATGCGCACACCGTATCGCGATCGGGTCGACAGTTTCATATAAACATTAAAACCTTTTATTTCAAACTTCTATGATCATTCATCCAAGCATACAGTTTTTAACTATACACTATTTATTCGGTAGTAATTAATTCAGAAACAAGGATTTGTCAAGAAATATACCGGAAAAGAATTTTTCTCATGGTGAGAACGATAAACCACAGTTGTGTGGCAGGAAATGAGTGATGAAAAAAAATAAATGAATTATTGACATTAAACAATGGGTTTTCTATAGTCGCGCCACAGTTGATTATCACCCAATACTTTTCAAATTCTTCTTTCGGAGGCTGAGTTATGGTGCGCGGACAGTTTGACATTCAAAACATGAAGTTGGAGGATCACAATCATCAGGAATTCATTGAATATCAGGGTGAAGACCTTTTTGACGTTAAAAATTTCTTCTGGGAATTTCTGGAAGATGCCATTGCCAAAAAGTATTACACCTATGGGAATCCGTTGACGACCGCGCCGGTTTCCGAAGTCAATGCCTATGACCGTTACACCGATTCAGTTAAAAATTATCTGAATTTTTCATCCTATAATTATTTAGGCTATTCGGTTTATCCGGAAGTCATCAAGGAAGTGCAGGATACTCTGGCCAAGTACGGGACAGGCGCCGTATCCGCGCCGCTGTTCAGCGGGTATTATGATTTGACCCAAAAACTTGAAGAGGCCATTGCGGCCTTTAAACAAAAGGAAGCCGCCCTTGTTTTTACCACAGGGTACGGCGCCAATCTGGGCGTGCTTTCCTGTCTTTTGAAACCGGGCGATGTGGCCGTTCTGGATATCCTTTCCCATGCCTCCATTTACGACGGCGTAAAGCTGGCCGGTGCGGAAATCAAAATATTCAGCCATAACAGTCCGCGCCATCTGGAAAGAGTCCTCAGAGGATTGAAAACCAAGCGGGTCATTGTCTGTGTGGAAGGCGTTTACAGTATGGACGGCGATCTGGCCAACCTTCCGGAGATTGTGGCGATCTGTAAACGATACGGCGCGAAAATATTGCTCGACGAAGCTCACTCCACGCTGATTTTCGGTGAAAACGGAAGAGGCGTCGCCGAGCATTTCGGCGTAGAAGACGACATCGACATTACCATCGGAACCTTCAGCAAATCGTTCGGCTCCATTGGCGGATTTGCGGTTGCCGATAAAAAACTCATTCGTTACATGCGCGTATCCGCCCGGTCGTACATTTTTTCCTGCGCGATGGCGCCGCATACCGCAGCGGGCATTTTGAAGATTCTGGACATCTATTCGAAAGACAAAAGTCAGCGTGAAAAGTTATGGGAAAATGCGCGTTATATGCATAAGGCGCTTACGGATGCCGGACTGGACATCGGCGATACAAAATCGCAGGTTGTTCCGGTTTTTGTCGGCGGTGAAATGCGCTTATGGGAAATCAGCAAACGTGTTTATGAAAAAGGGTTATTCACCGGGGTCGTGACCTATCCGGCCGTTTCGACCAAACGCACTCGCCTGAGATTGTCCGTATCCGCCTATCATACGAAGGAAAACATGGATGCCTGCGTAGCCATTTTGAGAGAAGCCTTCGATGAAGTTCCCGCCTGAGGGAATAAAGGTGGGGATCCGGGTTGACGTTGAATTTTGTTCCCGGAGTTGTTATTGTAATTTTCATTAAACAGGAAGGACGGCGGAGTCTTTTGAAAAAAATAGCGGTTATTTTATTTTGTTTGTTTTTGATACCGCAAACAGTTTTTGCAGCTAAAAAATCAATGCATCCGGCGACGCTCAAAGCGGCCATGCTGGTGGAAATGAATACCGGCAGAGTGCTTTATCAGCAAAACGCAGATCGGGTTATCCCGCCGGCATCACTTTCCAAAATCATGTCTCTGTATTTAATCTGCGAAGACATTGAACTGAAAAAGACCGGTTTTTCCGATATGGTTACGGTCAGCGCCCGTGCCGTCCACACAGGCGGTTCCAAGATGCTCTTCGAGACCGGAGCCCGGTATGAACTGCTGGATCTGATGAAAGGAATGGCCGTTCATTCAGCAAACGATGCGACCGTTGCGCTGGCCGAACACATTGCCGGCAGCGAGAAGAAGTTTGTTGACCGAATGAACGCCAAAGCGAAAGAACTGGGAATGAAAAGCACGCATTTTGTCAATCCTCATGGTTTGCCGAATAAAAATCAGAAAACCACCGCGCGGGATATTTATATTCTGTCCAGGGAATATCTGCGCAGATTTCCCAATTCCTATAAAATTCACTCCATTGAACGTTTCGCCTTCAACGATATGATTCTGACCAACCGCAATGATTTATTACACAGCTATCCTGGTGTTGATGGACTCAAGACCGGCTATGTTCATGCTTCGGGATTTCATCTGGTTGCAACCGCTCTGCGGGGTGATACCAGATTAATGGCGGTTGTCATGGGTGCAAAAAACCGGCAAATACGCTCTCAGCAGGCCAGAAAATTGCTTGATTACGGTTTTGAAAAGGTCGGCGTCAAAAGAGCCCGGACCGCCGGGGTTGACCGTTAATCTGTAATTTCAAGATTGCCGGCGTATCAGTTTTACTCGGATGACTCGGCCGAGTCGTCCGCCTTTTCCGGTTCATCCTTTTTATTTGTTTTGTCCTTCCTGTCGGTTTTCTCCGGTTTAAGAGATTTGTTGATGGTTTTGAAATTATCGGTAAAAATATAGATCTTATTACCCGGCGCGAGTTTTTTGCTGTTTGAGATTTTGTTCCAGATCATCAGCGCTTTTAAAGGCACATTGAAACGGGCGGCAATACCGGTAAGAGAGTCTCCCTTTCTGACGGTATAGACGTATTCACTTTTCTCGTTGTTCCAGGCTTTGATCAGTTTTTCGTAACGGGCGGGAAATCCGTCGGCAGCCCCTTTGGGGATATGAAGCTGGTACGTTCCAGCCGGAAGATGGTACAGCTTAATCTCCGGATTCAGGTCTTTGATAACCTTGTGATAGGTATTCGCCGCCTGAGCGATGATATGAAGGGGGACGGGCTGGCCGGCCGTGATTTCCACCACATCGAATGAACGGGGCCAGTAAAGATCATCTTTCCCGAGGACGTAGCCGAATTTTGCCGGATTGGACATAATAATCTTGGCGGCAAGAATCCGGAAAACATATCGCTGCGTTTCCTGATTCAAGTAAAGCCTGTAATAGTTATTGACTTTCTGCACAACGATTTCGGACTTCAGTCCATCTTCACCCATATTGTATGCAGCCGCCGCCAGCGTCCACGAATCGAATAAGGCATGCAGCTCTTTTAGATACTTCAGCGCGGCACCGGTTGCTTTATGGAAATTTCTTCGTTCATCGATATCGCCGGTGATTTCCAAACCGTATTTTGATCCCGTTCCCTCGATGAACTGCCAGTAACCCACGGCGCCCTTGTTGGAGAAAACCATGGGCCGCAGGGAACTTTCCGCGATGGTGATATACTTGAGATCATCCGGCATGGACTGCTCTTTGAGCGCTTTTTCAATGTAAGGGAAATAGCGGTTGGCGCGTTTGATCCACAAAATAATATCGTCGCTGTTGTCCAGCGATACAAGCAGTTCCCGTTCCAGTCTTTCACGAATTTCCGGGTCTGACAGCGGAACCGGCTCGCCGCAGAAAGAAAGGGGCTCGGAAATTCTGATGGCTTCAAGAATCATCTGACCCGGCGTTTGCGGCGCTTTGCTCTGGGCGAAACCTGCGGTGGAATGAGATATAATTAATAGTGTAGCAAAGCTTGCGATTAATATACCCTGAAAAAACTTTCTCAAAATGAAACCTCCTCTGTCGATTGTCATTCGTGAAGGCGGTAATCCAGTCGTATTCAACCTGATTGCCACCCTTTTGGTTCGCTATGTCCGGCATCGATATTTTTTTATCTGCTGCCGTCGTTTAACAGCTTAATCATTATTTGCCTTCCGTTTTTGGAGCCGGTTTCGGGTTGGCGATGTTGTCCCGGATTTCCTTGAGTTCTTTCGTTGCGCCATTCATGACGTCTTTGGATTGCTGAACCGCCGATTCTTTGGCCTCCTTCAGGCCTTTCGGAACTTCTTCTTTCATTGAGTTGACATCCCGGACAATGGCTTCCTTGCTGTCTTTATAAACTTTGACCGCTTCCGTTTTGACCTCTTTGGCTGTGTCCGTAAGGCTTTTATCCGAAGTCGATTTGGTTTGATCGTCGGCGAACACGCCAGGGCTGATGCCAACGATGAAACAGGCGGCCAGCAAGTAAAAAACGAAATGCTTCATGGACTTTCTCCTCACATATTTAATATCTCTTTATCGTGTAAATTATAGGCAAAAAGAAAAACAATTGTCAATGAAAGGCATGGAAGATTGAAAAGGATTTTGTCGGAATATTTCATAATCCGGCTTGCAATCAGAGGCGGTTTGCAGTAAGAATCCACAGCGCAAGGCGCATTCACAAAGATTCAAAAAAACAAAAAGAAACATTGAGCATTATTGGGGAATAAATAGAAAATTTTTCCAATTTGTTATTTACGGAGCGTGATAAATTCTTCCGGCTACTGATTCAGGATGAGGAGCGCTTCTTTCCTGTTTAACAATTGCACCTACAAGTACTTACGTCTACCCATTTGCCAAAATTATTTACTTCGGATTGAATGGTGCAATGCGAAGATCACCCGATGGATGTCCTTAGAAATCCTTGAAAGCTTCTTTCTCAAAAGGAATTACTTCCTCCGGACGAACTGCTTTGCCCCTGGTCACGTGATGGGACGCAGCAGGCAATTGTTTTCGAGTCACCGGCTTAACGGTTTTCTGCGCGACTGGTTTTTTATTACGCACCATGGTGGAGTCAGCGCTTTTATGGACATTGCTTTTCCCCTCAACAATGGTCGTCAATTTATTCACATAATTCTTCAACTTGGCAGCCTCAGCGTTCATCTCTTCAGAAGCACTGGCCGATTCCTCGGCACTGGCCGCCGTCTGCTGCACAACCTTATCCATCTCCGACACGGCCTTGCCAATCTGACCGATGCCGTGTGCCTGTTCATTAGACGCGGTAGCAATCTCATCAATCAGCTGACCTATCTTGTTGGATATTTCTATATTCTCCTTGAAGGCATTCTGGGTTTGCTCCGTCAGATCACGGCTGTTTTTGACTGTCACAATCGTGTTTTCAATCAGACCGGATGTATTTTTGGCTGCCTCCGCCGCCCGCATGGCCAGATTGCGGACTTCATTGGCGACTACGGCAAAGCCGGCGCCGGCCTCTCCGGCCCTCGCCGCTTCCACGGCGGCATTCAGCGCCAGAAGATTCGTTTGAAATGCAATTTCATCGATAGTTTTAATGATCTTCCCTGTTTCTTCGCTGGACTTGGTCACTTCTTGAATCGCCGTAACCATGCGACGCATCTGATTATCCACCTTATCCACAACTTGTTTTGCTTCGGCCGTCAACACCTTGGCCTGAGCCGTGTTATCGGCATTTTGCTTTGTCATGGAGGACATCTCTTCCAGAGATGAAGACGTTTCCTCAAGTGCGGAGGCATGTTCCGAAGCGCCTTCCGCAAGCGTTTGACTCGATGCGGACACCATACTGGACGCAGAGTGTACCTCGTTGGCGGATTTGGAAATATCATCGGAAATGTTTGAGAGATTGCGGACCAAATGTCTGCCTACAACAATAAAATTGGCGACTAAAACGGACATCCCTACAATCATATGAATCGTAGTAGCTACTGGATTGGAAAAGCCACCCGCTTTCATCCCAAGCGTCGTATTCATGATGGTGAAAGCAAGTCCCGGCAACACCCAGAGAAACAATTTATAGGTTAAATTATTGCCTAAGATAGCCCTCAGGATTAAGGCGATAAGACCGCCTGCAGCTAAGTTCATTAAAAAGACCACAATGCCTAAAATAACTAAATTCATGAGCAGATTCCTTTTACTTCATAAGTTTCAATCAACCACAATCAGCAAAATATTTATGTCAGTCGCATCATAGGAAAGAATGTTGTCCTGGTCTCAATGCCGGACAATTCTTGTCTATATTATTCTGCTGACCTACTTCTTTTGTGAAGTAGGTGTCATGTATTTTATCGGAAAAATCATACAATTCTTTAGAACTTTTGACCAATGGTCAATCAAGTTAATCATATAGGCCGGTTACTTCAAATGTTATAGGTCAATCTTTTTTTATCCTTTTACTGCCTGATTTCCCCGTAATGTCACGGTATATCAACCATTACCGATCGTAATGAAGCATAAAACAGTAAAAAGGAAAAACAAGACTACAGGAAGCAAGTCGTGACTCGTGATCGTCTCTACATTTACTGTCAAGAAAACTCCATCTTACGATACATAAAACAATCTCGCATCCGGGGCATCTTCCTTCATGAGTTCGTAGTATATTGACCATGATAATTGCAGTACAAATTTACGAGACACTGTCTATTGAACTAACTTTCCGGATTTAACAGACGCCGTCTGTTGAATATTGGATGGAAATTCCAAAGTAAAACTAATTAACGAAGCGTATCACACGCTTCAGCAGCAAGACAGCAAAGCGGTAAATTGGGTCTTACTCTGCGTAATTGGTTAATGGGTTTCTATATTGTTGAATTTGAGCAAAACGGAAAAGATCGGGCAAAATACTGGACTGAGCTTTTAGGGAAACTCGCAGATTCTATCAGAATAAAGGGCCTTTCGTCGCCGGAGTTGTCACGTTGCCGACAATTTTACAAAAATATCCACAAATTCTTGGGACAATGTCCCAAGAATTGGATATCAGATAGTGTCAACAATCTTTCGCACTTTCTGGTTTAGAAACTCTCAATCCGCTAATCCCTTCCGGTTTCAGCTTGCCTAAAAAAAATAAATAATAAATCTGAATATGGTAAAATACGTTCCGGTTTGAGGTTGGCTGTTGAAAAGGCAGCAATGAATAAAACAAATGGATATAAGAGGGGGCGGACATGATGAAAAAAAGTATAATTCTGATTATTGCTTTATCATGTTTCGTGTTTTTTGATGGGGTCTATCATGACGTTTTATCGCAAGGAGGTAGAAAAATGAAAATTCTAAGTTCTGCTTTCACGGACGGCAGCATGATACCGGCAAAATACACCTGCGACGGCCAGGATATTTCGCCGCCGCTGGAATGGAAAGATGTTCCCATGGGAACGAAAACATTTGCTCTGATCAGCGACGATCCGGACGCGCCGTCGGGGACCTGGGTGCACTGGGTGGCTTACAACATTCCGTCCGGCGTGACAAAACTGGATGAGAACGTGCGACCCGAAAAAGAATTTTCAAACGGTATGAGGCAGGGCAGTAATGACTGGCCCAAAATAGGATATGGAGGGCCGTGTCCTCCCGGAGGCACACACCGGTATTATTTTAAACTGTATGCTCTGGATATCGTGTTGGATTCAAAATCGGGAGCAACAAAGGCGCAGATTTTGAACGCAATGAAAGGACATGTGCTTGCGGAAGCAAAGCTGATGGGCAAATACAGCCGGCAGCGATAATGTCACCAAAAAAATAAATGGAGAATAGATTCAAATGATTTCAATTGACATGACAGGAAAAGTCACTCTCATTACAGGCGCCGGTGGCGGTATAGGCGGGGGGATAGCGGACGTTTTTGCAAAAGCCGGCGCGAAAGTCTATGTGGCGGATCTGGAACTCGAAGATGCAAAGTCGAAAGCAGAGCAACTCAGAAAGGAAGGATTTAACGCCGAGGCCGTCCGGTTGGATGTGACGAAAAAGGACGACATTGATTTCCTGATCAATAAGATTGTTCAAGAGAACGGAAAGATCGATCATCTCATTAACTGTGCCGGCATCGCTTACAGCAAACCGTATATGGAATCAAACGATGAAGAGTTTCGCAAAATGCTGGAGGTAAATCTGATCGGCGTCAACAACTGCTGTCAGGCAGCCCTCAAACACATGATTCCCAGAAAGGAAGGCAAAATCGTCAATATACTTTCGGCTTCATCCAGGCAGGGGAGCGACTTTTATACGCATTATTCGTCATCGAAATTCGGCGCGCTGGGGTTGACGCAGAGTATCGGACTTGCCGCTGCAAGGCATAATATCAATGTCAACGGCATCTGTCCTGGATTGATCATCACCAAAATTGGCGAGAAGCAGGGTGGCAACCTGGTGCAGCAGATGGCAAAGTATTCCGGCAAACCCGAGGAAATGATACAGGAGAATTTGAGAAGATCCATTCCGCTGCGGAGATTCCAGGCCGGTGAGGATATCGGTTACATGTCGTTGTTTCTTTGTTCGGAACTGGCGAAGAATATCACCTGTCAGGCGATCAATGTCTGCGGTGGAATGCGGATGAATTAAAAATTACAAAGGAGGTTAGGATGGAATTAGCCGCCGCAATCAGGGGACGAAGAAGTATTCGTAAGTTTATGTCGAAGGATGTGCCGAAAAGCGTTATCACGGAAGTTCTGGAGACGGCGCGCTGGTCGCCGTCGTGGGGCAACACGCAGCCATGGTCGTTGCATGTGCTAACCGGCAAAACACTGGCCGGATTCAAGGAAATGAATCTGACGCAAACGCTGGAAGGAGCGGCCATCGCCTCCGATGTTCCCATGCTGACCAACTGGCCGGACGCCATGAAGGCCCGTTACGGCCATCTGGGCAAGGTTGTATTGAGCGCCCAGGGCATTAAAAGAGATGATAAAGAGGCACGGGACAAATATTATGAAAACATGGTGTCCGTCTTTGATGCTCCCTGTCTGATTCTGGTGTGTATTTCCCGCGATAATCTGGTTGAATATCAAATGCTGGATGCCGGCATCATCACGCAGACGATCTGTCTGGCCGCTTACGGCAAAGGGCTGGGAACCTGCCTTCTGGCTGCCGCGGCGCGCTATCCGGACGAAATTCGAAAAATTGCGGCGATTCCAGTCGATCAGAAGATTGTTGTCGGTATTGCGCTGGGATATCCCGATGCGTCGTTTCCCCTCAATAATTTCGAGCGGGAAAGAGCGGCGCTCGAAGAATTTGTGTACTGGAAGGACTGATCACCCGTGGGAAAACATCTCAAGAAATTGGCCCTGATGCGGAGCAATAAGTTGCAGGAACAAGGGGTTTCAACCCCTTGTTCTGAGTCCGTTCATTCATTTCAAGAACCGGCGACTTCAATCGCCGCTTTCAATTGCGCCAGTTCCTGATGATCCAGTTCCAGAGCAACTTTGCCGCCGCCGGGATGCGCGAAGGTGAGGGTTGCACCTTTTTCTGTTTTTTTAACTTTCCATTTTGTTCCGGCGGGAAACTTCACTTGATCGGAAAGCCAGTCGTCGGAATTGAATTCCGCAATCTGAATAAGGACGCCGAAGGCGTGACGGGGGTGGATGAATATTTCCTTCCAGATGCCTCCGGGGTATTCGTTGTATCCGAAGAAGGGAACGCCCTGTTCTTCCAGATGGGACATGGCATTACGGATATCCGGTGTCTGAAGTGTGATGTGATGAACGCCCGCTTCTTTATCTTTCAAAAAATTATCCAGGAAACTTCCTTTGCCTGTCGGTGAGATAATTTCCAGGCGGGATAAATCTCCCAGCGAAAAGAGCTTCCAGAAAAACCGGGTTTGAGGATCGGCCGCGCTGGTTCCTTCAACCGCCCCGAGCACTTCGCGAAAGAAATGCTCGGCTTTGTCCTGGTCTTTAACTGCAATGGATACATGGTCGATGCGTGAGATCATTTTTTATCCTCCCTTAATATATTTAACACAAATCAGTTGAGACGGGTATCCGGAAATTATGTGTTTCCTTTAGAAAAGGTTTCAGCTATAAATCCTGCTAGAGATTTGAAAGGTTTGCTTATGCCTGTTGAGATCGAACGGAAATTTCTCGTGAAGGGGAACGGCTGGCGGCAGGGACAGGGTGTCCGCATCTGCCAGGGATATCTGAATCGGGATAAGGAAAGAACGGTCCGGGTGCGTACTGTCGGCGAAAAAGCCTTTCTGACCGTAAAAGGATGCGTCAGCGGCTGTGTGCATACTGAGTATGAATATGAAATCCCCGTCAGTCATGCACAGGAACTGCTGAAAATATGCGATGGCCCTGTGCTTGAAAAAATCCGCTATACCGTTGACGTGGGCGGTCTTCAATGGGAAGTCGACGAGTTTCTGGGGGAAAATGACGGGTTGATTGTTGCGGAAGTGGAACTGCAAAATGAAAACCAGGGCATTGATCTGCCGGACTGGGCCGGAGAGGAAGTGACCGGCGATCCCAGATACTACAATTCCAGCCTTTGCGCTCGTCCATACAGCAAGTGGTGCTGATGTTAAATTCCCAGATAAGCCTTTTTAACATTTTCATCGTGCAGAAGGTCGGAGGCTTTACCTTCCATCATGATGGCGCCGTTTTCCAGGACATAGGCCCGGTGGGCCAGTTTGAGCGCCATGGATGCGTTTTGCTCAACGAGAAAAATAGTCGTCCTGTGTTCCGTGTTGATTTTGGCAAGCATTGAAAAAATCGTTTTGGTCATCAATGGGGATAATCCCAGTGATGGTTCATCGAGCAAAAGCAGTTTCGGGCGGGCCATCAGCGCGCGTGAAATGGCCAGCATCTGCTGTTCGCCGCCGGAGAGCGTGCCGCCCATCTGATGCCGGCGTTTGAACAGTATCGGGAACAGCTCATAAACGTAGGCCAGATCTTTTTTTATTTCCGCAGAATCGTTTCGCAGAAAAGCGCCCATTTCGAGGTTTTCCAGAACACTCAGTTTCGGAAAGATGCGCCGTCCTTCAGGCACCTGGCAGATGCCCATCGCCACAATTTTATCCGGCCGGGTTTTTTCGATGGACCGGTCGTCAAAAAGAATTTGTCCGTGGATGGATGGTGTAATGCCGGAGATGGACATCAGCGTCGTAGATTTGCCCGCGCCATTGGAGCCGATGAGCGCTACAATTTCGCCGGGAGCCACGGCAAGAGATATGCTTTTAAGCGCGCGAATGTTTCCGTACAAGGTTTCGATGTCAATGAGTTTCAGCATCGGTGTCCTCTCCGAGATAAGCTTTGATCACCATCGGATTGTTGCGGATTTCCTGTGGCGTTCCCCTGGCGATCTCCTCACCGTAGTCGAGCACGAAGATGTTTTGCGCCAGATTCATCACCAGTTTCATGTCGTGTTCAATGAGAAGAACAGACAGCTTATAATCCTTCTGCAACTGGGAAATCAGGGCGTCGAGTTCGTTGGTTTCCTGCGGGTTCATGCCGGCCGCAGGTTCGTCGAGCAGGAGCAATCGCGGTTCGGTGGCCAGGGCGCGGGCGATTTCCAGGCGGCGCTGCGCACCATAAGGCAGATTCCTGGCCAGTTCGTTCACAAGAGGTGCAAGTCCGATGTATTCGAGAAGGGCATAACTTTTGTCAACGATGGATTTTTCTTCGTGCCTCGTGGACGGCGGGCGGAAAATGGCGCCGAGAATGCCCGACTGCGACCGGCCATGACGGCCGATCATGACATTTTCCAGCACGGTCATGCCGCCGAACAGGCGGATGTTCTGGAAGGTCCTGGCCACTCCAAGTTTCGTGATCGTGTTAACCTTCAAACCGTTGAGTCTTTTTGCTTTGCCGTCCGAGTCATACAGCATAACATCCCCTGACGTGGGTTTGTAAATGCCGGTCAGGCAATTAAACAGTGTGGTTTTTCCCGCTCCGTTGGGGCCGATGAGCGCGGCAATTTCTCCCTGTCGAATATAAAGGCTGACATTATTCAGCGCCCGCAGGCCGCCAAAGTTCATGTTTAGATTTTTTACGTCAAGGATATTTTCCATGAGTTGCTCATTCAAAATTTCCGTTGCTCATCCACCTGATGAAATTCATATTGCTTGCGCCGGTCGGCCAGAAGTCCGCCGGGTCGGAAAATCATCATGAGAATCAAAGCCGCGCCGAACAGGAGCATCCGGTAGTCGCCTAAAAACCGCAGATATTCCGGGATCAGAATAATGGCCAGCGCCGCGATGATAATGCCGGGAATCGATCCCATTCCGCCCAGCACGACGATGGAAAGAATCATAGCCGATTCCATAAAGGTGAAACTGGCCGGATTGATAAAGGTGGTCTTGGCTGCAAACAAAACCCCTGCCATGCCGGCCCAGGTTGCTCCTAATGCAAAAGCGGCGAGTTTGGCTTTCGTCTTGTCAATGCCCATCGCTTCACAGGCCAGTTCGTCTTCGCGCAGCGCCACCCAGGCGCGTCCGATGCGGGAATGCTGGAGCCGGTAGGTGACGAAAATCGTCAGTGCGCAAAGCGCGATCAACAGGAAGTACATGTAAATGGCCGATTGCTCCGGCGTCAGCGTAATTCCGAAAAAGCCGGGACGCGGAATGTTGGAAATGCCGCTGGGGCCGAAAGAAAACGAATTCCAGTTTTCCAGCACCAGCCGGATGATTTCCGCGAAGGCCAGCGTGACTATGGCCAGATAATCGCCGCGTAACCGCAAAACCGGAAAGCCAACCAGGATGCCGAAGAAAGCCGCTATAAGCGCGCTCACAGGCAATAATGCCCAGAAACCCAGACCGAAGTGATGGTTGAGCAGGGCATAGCTGTATGCGCCCACAGCGTAAAAAGCGACGTAGCCCAGATCCAGAAGCCCTGCAAGCCCCACTTCCAGGTTTAAGCCCAGTCCCAGCATGACATAGATCAGAGCGGTGGTCATGACGTTGATCTGATAATGTGAAAATACAAAGGGAAAAATGAGAGCGAAAATACCGACGATCATCAGCGCTGGCCGGTACAGCTTGGGTTCATCTATTAATCTGTGTAAGGCGCCCGGTCCTGTTCTTGAGACTGAAGGGGCCGCCGATTTTCTGCGCAGGAATAACTGCCAGAGAAATGAAAGCACGAATGCGCCCAGCGCGATACCGGCGATATTCATCCAGCGCCAGACGATGATGTTTTCGATCGTATTAACCTTGATGACCATGATCGGAAAGGTCAGCAGGATGAACCACATGGCAATGGCTAAGGATCGTTTCAGCTCTTCGGCAAGCTTCATGACATGCTCCTAAACTTTCTGCTGGGAGGAGCGTCCCAGAATGCCGTCGGGTTTAAAAATTAAAATCAAAACCAGAAGAGCAAAGGCAAAAACGGATTCATAGTCGCTGGAGATGTAGCCGGTGCCGAAACTTTCAGCCAGACCCAGTACCAGGCCGCCCAGCATGGCGCCCGGGATGCTGCCGATGCCGCCCAGAACGGCGGCCGTAAAGGCTTTAATGCCGGCGTTGAAACCGATGTAAAAGTTGATGCGGCCGACATGCGAGGCAATCAGGATGCCGCCCACGGCGGCAAGCGCTGATCCGATAATGAACGTCCGTGAAATGATCCGGTTGACATTAACGCCGACCAGCAGTGCCATATCCTGATCCTGAGCGGTGGCGCGCATGGCGCGGCCCATTTTGGTGAATTTCAAAAGCAGAGTGAGACCGATCATGACCACAGCCGATGTGACAATAATGATGAAGTCGGATGGTCCGATCCACGAGCTGATGCTGTCCAGAAATGCCGGTTGCGGCAGCAGGTTGGGGAAGGGGAGAAAATCGGACGTTTGGGCCAGCATGATGTAGTTCTGCAAAAAGATGGACATGCCGATGGCACTGATGAGCGGGGAGAGCCTCGATGCCTGGCGCAACGGTTTATAGGCGATTTTTTCAACAGTGAAACCGTAGGCCGAGGCATAAATTATGGAGAAGACACCGGCGAGAATCAATACGGAAATGCCGGTAAATCCCTTCATGGTCAGAATGGAAGAGATAATAAGAGCCGTAAAAGCGGCAATCATGTAAATTTCACCATGGGCGAAGTTGATGAGCTGAAGAATGCCGTAAACCATGGTGTAGCCCAGGGCGATCAAAGCATAGATGCTGCCGCGTGTAATCCCCCCCAGTATTAAGTCCCAAAAAAAATTCATTGTTTATTTGTCATTCCTGAAAAATAAAACATACCTCATTTCCCCGCGTCTTCAGCCTTCAGCCTTCAGTCTTCAGCCTTCAGTCTTCAGCCTTCAGCCTTCAGCCTTCAGTCTTCAGTCTTCAGTCTTGTACCTTGAACCTTGAACCTTGAACCTACTTTAGTTCCACATACACGCCATTTTTTACCTGATACATCGAAAAGTCCACCCCGATGGCATCGCCCTGATTGTTGAATTTTATTTTACCCAATGGCGTATCCGTAAGATGCGTGCGCATTGCTTTCATGACAGCCCTGGGTTCGGTGGTTTTAGCTTTATCGATGGCGTTTAAAATAGCCAGAACGGCGCTGTAGGCATTTAAATAAAAAGCCCCCGGTTCGGATCCGTATGTTTTCTTATGGTCCCGAATAGCGGCAATGGCCAGCGGGTTTTTGGTTGTATCTCTGGGGCCGGAGGCATAAACACCTTCCGCATACGCAGCGGCCACTTTAATGAAGGTCTGATCTTTGACGCCGTCATCCGAAATGAAGACTGTTTTCATGCCTTTTTTGCGCATCTGCTGGACAATGGATGCGGCTTCCGGATGATAGCCGCCATAGATGACAGCGTCGACATTGGCGTATTTGATTTTTTGCACAATTGCTGAATAGTCGACAGCGCCGGGGGTAACACCTTCATAGAGTTTTACCTGAACTTTCTTGGATTCTTCGAGGTATTTTTTTGCATATTCCGCAAACCCTTTTCCATAATCACCTTTGTCGTGAATCACGGCAAACTTTGTGAATTTAAGTGAATTCAAAGCGAAGTCAGCCACCAGTTTGGCCTGCATGGCATCGGATCCGATCGTTCTGAAAAAATTCGGATATTGTCCGGACAGGGTCAGCTCCGGGCTGGTTGCGGATGGGGAGACGACAATAATGTTTGCGTCTTTATAAGTGCGCAGAGCCGCCTTGGTTGCGCCGCTGCATATGTGGCCGATAACGGCAGTGACTTTTTGCGACACGAGTTTTGTGGCAACGTTGGTGGCCAGTTCCGGTTTGCAGGCCTCGTCTTCAACAACCAGTTCGACTTTTTTCCCCAGTACCCCCCCCCTGGCGTTGGCGGCTTTGACGATCAGTTCCGCTGCTTTTACGGTGGGAATGCCATAGGAGGCCAGGTCGCCGGTATGCGAGCCGGCGATGCCGATCTTGATCGTATCAGCGGCCCAAACAGTGGATGTAAAACTTAAAGTAATGATGAAAACAGAAATCAGAACCCATCGGAAAAAAATGTTGTTTTTCATATCGTCACTCCTGAAAGAATGGTGGAAAACTACTACTTTAAAAGGGCGGTTGCGTCAAGATGGAAGTGTGGATAAAGGTTCAAGGTTCAAGGTTCAAGGATAAAGGATAAAGAGTTAGGAAAGGAGGGGTGTTTGATTTCTTTTTTGATTTTAGAAAGGCATTGGTGTAGATAACGGTTCAAAATTATCGGATTGCATGAAGAAATCAACGAGACGGGAAGAATGAAAAAAGAAACGACTTTTACATCGCAGGATTTAAAGCAGATTAAGGCGCTGGGGCTCACCAAGCGGGATGTGGAAAAGCAGATGGCGATTTACGCCAGGGGGCCATGCTATTTAAAACTCAACCGGCCCTGCGTCCCCGGAGACGGTATTTTATCCGCAGGACCTGCGCAAAGAAAAAAATTGGTCGGACAATATGAAACCGAAGCCGCCCATCACAAGCTTCTGAAGTTTGTCCCGGCATCGGGAGCGGCCAGCCGTATGTTTGCCCAGTGGTTTTCGGCTGCCGAGAGAGGAAGATTCGGCGACAGCCAGTCCGACCGTTCCTTTTCCCGTGATCTGAAGAAAATGCCTTTCTTCTCACTGCTGGAACAGGATCATAAGGCCAGGTTGCTGTTGAAACAAAAAAACATATCCGGCCTTTTAAATTATATTTTAACCGAAGAAGGGCTCCATTACGGCTGGCTGCCGAAAGCTCTGATTTCCTTTCACGCCTATCCCGACGGCGAGCTGAGAACGGCTCTTGAGGAGCACCTGGTCGAAGCGGCAAGTTATATTCGCGATTCCCAAGGGCGGTGTCATCTGCATATGACGCTTTCGGAAGAGCATATTAAAAAAGTGACGGCGAAAATTCGGGAAGTCAAAAGCAAGTATGAAAGTCGGTTCCAGGCTCGCGTGAAAGTTGACCATTCCATTCAATTGCCGTCCACCAACATTCTTGCCGTCAATGAAGATCTGTCTCCTTTCCGCGACAATTCCGGCCATCTGGTGTTTCGTCCGGGCGGGCACGGGGCGCTCTTGGAAAATCTTGGGTCACTGGATGCCGATTTCATCTTCGTTAAAAATATCGACAATATCGTTCCTGAGAATTATTTGAAAAAAATTCTGCCCTATAAAAAAATGCTGGGAGGCCTGGCGCTGAATATTCAGAAGAGAGTATTTTCTCAGCTTCGTGATCTGGAAAAAACCGGGGTGACCGAAGAGAAGATGGATGCCTGCGCTCAATTCTGCCGGGAAACCCTTAAAATCGTTTTTGCGCAGGATTTTGAAAAGATGACGCCGGCCCAAAAGAAGAAAAAGATTATTTCGCTTCTGGATCGTCCTTTACGCATCTGTGGAATGGTGCGAAATGAAGGCGAACCGGGTGGCGGTCCTTTCTGGATTGAAGAAAAGGACGGTACGCAGACCCTGCAGATTGTGGAATCGGCGCATGTAAACCCCAAAGATTCCGGACAGCAGGCTATATGGCAGGAAGCCCGGTACTTCAACCCCGTGGATATGGTATGTTGCATAAAAAATTACCGGGGCCAAAAATTCGATCTGAAGAAGTTTGTCGATAATGATGCCTATCTGATCAGCGCCAAAACGGATAAGGGACGAAAGCTTCTGGCCCAGGAATTGCCTGGGCTCTGGAACGGCAGCATGGCGTACTGGAACACGGTTTTTGTTGAGTTGCCCATCGCGGTTTTCAATCCGGTGAAAACGGTTTGTGATCTTCTGAGGCCGCAGCATACGGCGGGAAGGAAAAAGCGCTCTAAATAATGTGTTTTTCGCAATCTTCTTTTGATGCCGCTTTACTGGTGATTGTTGCGGATTTCCCTTCGTGGCTGCATAGGACGTCCTCTTCGCTATCGTCCGGCGCGTCGGAATAACGAACGCACAACGCGGCGGCGAAGGCTTTTGCCGATTTTCTGCCATAAGGGACCACAACACAGGGACCGGGATGACGCGCCATGTTTAAGACCAGATCGTCCTCAGCGGTCAGGCGGGCCAGGGCTTCGTTATCGGCGCTGTTTCGTCCGACAATTATTTTTTCTCCCGTTTCCATGCGAAAATGCCTCCCGTATTTCAGGAGTTCATAATCACGGATTTGCCGGTCTTCGCCTCGCTCCATCAGGTCGCGAAGGCGTCGCGCAAACATCGGATCGGTCAGCAGGCATCCGCCCGCGGGAGGCGGGTATTGTCGGATGCCGTATTCCTCTGCCAGGCGCATTTGATCTTTGCGCCCGCGTCCGGAAATTTCCAGAAGCTGCAAACGATCCACTTTGCCTTCCCGCTCCGCTTTGATCGGTTCGAGCAGTTGAGCGGAGAGCGGCCGGAGAATATAGTCGGCGTAACCGGAATTCTTCGCAACGATATGCAGGGATTGTTTGGTCTGCGACATCGGGCGCTGTCCCAGAACTTCGCCGGTGATGAGAAAATCAGCGCCGGTATCTTCCATTTTCCGGCCGGCGATTTTCAGCATCAGCGTATGGCAGTCGATACAGGGATTCATGTTTTTGCCGAAACCGTAACGCGGCGCTTTGAGCATTTGCAGATGCTCTGTGGTGATATCCAAGACGATCAGGGGAAGATCAATTTGCCGGGCGGCCGCCCGGGCTTTATCTGCGCCGAAAAAGGGGGTTGTGAATGTCAGGCCGGTTACTTCGATATTTTGTTTTTGTACCAGCTTAACGGCTAAAATGCTGTCCAGTCCGCCGGATAATAGAGCAAATGCTTTAACCATCATTAATACCGGACGATACTGGCCGACCAGGATTCATGCATCAATCCTCTCATCTCTTCGCTGAAATCAAAATTGACGAGATAAATATCTTTGTCGGTTTTGGTCTTGATGCCGTTGAAACCGAAACTGTACGGTGGTTGATTTTTATCGAGGCCGGAGAAAGAAAAATAGCCTGAAGTGGTCGCAAAACCAAACGCCCGCAGGATCGTTTCGATCGTTTTGGACGGGTTATCCTGATCGGAGATATGGATAAGAACGTTTCCCGCTTTCTGCAGAACATTGACAAATTGAGGCGTAAGATTGCGTGAAAAAATGATGTATTTTTTTCCGTCGCGTTCAACAACCGCATCCGCTTTAATAGACAGATTGAAGCCGTCTTTTGTAATGTTGAAAACTTTGATATCGACATCTTTCTCAGCATCTATATGGAGATAGGAAAGCAAAGCCAGCGTTAAATTCCTGGCGGCAGCCGAAGGCAGTGCCTTCACCGGCGGCAGAGAGTATATTTCTTCAGGCTTGCCGATAAGGCCTTTTTCAGGAGAGATTTCCGTGATGACCATGGAATGTTTGCGGGCATAATTAATGATTGCGCGGGGTAGCACTGAATTCGGTTCATAGACGAAACGAATGCCCTGAGTAGGCGAGTGATCGGAAGATTTCAAGTCTTTTTTATTGATGACCCAGTCCACCACAACTTCCATGGGAGGATGCGACCCTGCAGAAAGCGGTTTTTGGGATTTCGAGATTTCGTGGTTTTTCGTGTTTTGCAGTATTTTCTTCAGGACAATGATGATGTCGTCTTTATCGTCGATTTTAACGAGATGGAGATTGCTCCAGCGTTCATGGATTATTTTTTTTAACTGGGAATCGGAGCGGTTTCCCTGGTCCAGAAAAATCGTTTGTCCGTCAAGTTCCACAACGGGGATGATGGAACAATCGATCGTCAACTGTTCCGTGTTCGAAACCGGCAGATAATAATTGCCGCCCATCATCATGGAGCCATTCATTTGAGAAACGATATGCTTGACCACCGCCAGACGCTGAGCCGGCGGTAAAATGATCGCATCTTTCCCCTCCCGGGATTGCTGGTCCTGCGTTTTTCTCTCCTCCGGAAGCAAAAGAACTTCTTCGGTTTCTCCGACGATCTTTACCGGTTGATCTGTTTTAACGGTTACCTTGGCGGCTTCTTTTTCTGATTTGGCCCGACCCGCAGCGACTTGTGCGACAACCTGGCCCGCCGGGAGCCGGATAATCTGACCGACATAGATTCTGTTGGCGTCTTTGAGAGATGGATTGAGTGATTTTATCGTGAGCATCATTTGCTGAGTTTTGGACGGAATGTGAAGTTCACGGTGCACGATATGGATGAGCGTATCCCCTTTTTTGACCTGGTATGCCTGTGTTCCTTCCGTTGATGGGGGCTGGGGTCCCTTGCCGGTTGAAGGAGATCCTGCTTTTTCAGATGCAGCGGTTAAAGGTTTTCCGGGAAGAATCAGTTCCTGCCCCTCTCGTAATTTGTTCAGGTCGTCGATTTCGGGGTTGAGCTCTTTGATCATCCGGTAATACAGCGGAATTTCTTTTTCAGTAATGCCGGGCATCTTGCGTACAATCGCCGATACGACGTCTCCTTTTTGCACCGTGTAGGTATAAAGGGGCTTTTTGGCCAGGGCCGTTTTGGTAAACGTAAGTTTTGCCGTATCTTCCTGTGCGGTAAAAGCCTGCGAGGATAACACCAGTATTCCAAGAAGTGTTACTATCAAAGCTAAAAAGGATTTCTTCCTTATCATCCGTTGTCTCCTCAATGGCGGCAGAATGAAAATAACAATGGTTTTCATTACGTTAACTGTCCGGAAAAGTCAATGCCCAACGGATGAGAAGCCTTTGAAAATTGATCTTGAGACATACGGAAACAGCAGGACTCAAATCAAAAATAGATCTAGACGACTTTTTTCATCGCGGCGATGGCCACTTCAATCTGATCGTCATCCGGTTCGCGTGTAGTGATGTATTGCAGCATCAAACCCGGCCAGCTCAGAGCCTGCACCAGTTTAAACCGGCCGTACTTGCCGGTGAAACGGATGGCTTCGTATGAGATGCCGGCAATGACGGGCATCAGAAGAAGCTTGTAGATGACGCGATGCAGAAAGTCCGGACGTCCAAGAAAGGAGAATACGATAATCGAAACAATCATGACAAAGAGGATAAAACTTGTGCCGCACCGGGGATGACGTGTGGAATACTTTTTCACGTTTTCAACAGTCAGGTCCTGGCCGTCTTCCCAGGCGAAAACGGTTTTATGCTCGGCGCCGTGATACATATAAACCCGGCGCATGTCGTTCATCAGCAGCGTGGAGCAAAGGAACAAAAGAAATATTCCCAGGCGGACGCAACCTTCCAGAATATTGAGCAGAATCAGGTTGCCGATATAGACTTTGATTTTGGTGAAGAAAAATGCCGGCACAACGACAAAGAAAAAGATGGCAATGGCAAAGCTTACGGCAAACGAAACGTAAAATTCCCACCCCTGGGGTTTCTTTTCTTCTTCCGACAGGGCGACTTCCGCGGAAAACATCAGGCATTGAATGCCGACAATCATCATTTCAAACAAACTGATCGTTCCCCGGATAAACATCCAGCCCAGCGGTTTGTAACGCTTGGTCAGTGGAACATAGTCCCGTTCCTGAATAACAATTTCCTTGTCCGGTCTTCGGACAGCCGCCGCAATTTTATTGCCGTGACGCATCATGACGCCTTCGAGAATGGCCTGCCCGCCGGCGATATCTTCTGGATTTGGTTTGCATCCCATACGCTTGAATACCATTTCTAACTTTATTTGTGGCGTTTTCTTATAGTATTTGCCGGGGGCTGTCAAATTATCATTTTATCAACAAATTGGCGGTTGCATGTTTGCCCGCGAATGATATAATGCCGCTAATCTTGCGCAAAGGAGAGTGGAAAATGGCAGCAGGGGATTCATCATCCGCATTTATTAAGGAATATCAGGAACGGTTTGAAAAAAAAGTGAAGGAAAACGAAATTTCTCTTCTGGAACACTGGAAAAGCCAACTGGATAAAATAGAAAGTTCCAGACCGGACAGCATCGCATCACTACAGTTACAGATCCGTAAAATATCAGAGATGATGTCCAACCGAATCAAAGTGTTGAAAAGAAGCTGAGATGAAGAATATCGCTGATTTATTGTTTGAAGTGGGCATGCTCTGCAAGACGCCGCGCAGCGGATATCAGTTTCTGGGCAGCGGCAAGGAGTCGGTGGCGGAGCACATCCTGCGAACGGTTTTCGTCGGTTACTGTCTGTGCAAGCTCAACCCGAATCTCGATGAATTTCGCGTCCTGAAGATGTGCGTTCTGCATGATCTGCCGGAAGCGCGCACGGGTGACATGAACTATGTCAATAAAAAATACGTGACGGTCGATGAAGAAAAAGCTGTCCGCGAGTTAACGGAAGGTCTTTTCTTCGGGGACGATATTCGTCAGGCCATCGATGAATTTAACGCCAAGGAGACGCCGGAGGCCCGCATCGTCCGCGATGCAGATCAACTGGCCCTGATTCTGCAGCTTAAAGAGTATGGAGATTTAGGCAACAAGTATTCCGATGAATGGATTAAATACGCTTTGCAGCGTCTTTCAACGGAAGAAGGTAAAAAACTGGCAGATCAGATTCTCCGGACGGATTCATCAAACTGGTGGTTTAAAGACAAAAGCGACTGGTGGGTCAACGGAAACAGCCGTTAGTTTGTAAAGTAATCGGGGAGGGACTGCTTTGAATAAAAAAATATTGTTGCTGCTTTTGCTTATTTCCTTAAGCATCTATCTAACGGCTTGCGCTTCGTCTCAATTCGGTACAGTGGTGATATCCCAGCCTGATGAGTATACGCACATATACGAGGCGAAAGAAAAGTATGTCCTGCGAGCCATTGCTGCGGTGTTGAAAGAAAAAGACATCGGCAGGAATGTCGTCATTGATTACAAAAACAACCGGGTTGATTCGGATTTTGTAGAGTCCGGCGACTGGCGGACCAAAACCAATGCCAGCCTGAAGCGGCTTAACTGGAAGGAATGTGAAGTAACGCTTGTTGTGACGACGGAAAAGAAAACGGAAAAGGGATGGGAAATGAGACGCCTGCTCCAGAAAGAGCAGTATAAGACTTTTTTCAACGTCATTGAATTGAAGATTTATGAGGAAATTTCCAAAATTCAGTAATTCATGTCTTATGGAAAGGAGAGCTTATGGTATCCACGAAACACGTATCTTCGCTTTTGGATGAGTTTAAAAATTTTGCCTTGAAGGGTAATGTGATTGATCTGGCGATAGGCGTCATCATCGGCGCCGCTTTCGGCAAAATTGTCGATTCGCTCGTGAAACATATTATCATGCCGTTTATCAGTGTGATCATGCCCGGTGAACAGGGATATCTGACTTGGAAATGGGTGCTAAACGGCAAGGACATTCCCTATGGCCTGTTTATCGGAGAAATTGTCAATTTTCTGATTGTCGCTCTGGCTTTGTATATTTTTATTGTCAAATTCCTGGGATTGATCATGAAGAAAAAGGAAGCTGAAGCGACTGCGCCGCCTGCGCCGACCAGAGAGCAGGAGTTGCTTGCCGAAATCAGAGACTTGCTGAAGAAAAACTGAAATCAGAAGATGCCTCCCGGCTGTTTCCAGTCGGGAGGCATCATATCTTCCTTACTCAACCTTAAACTGAACCTCCTTGATTGCCGCCCCCGAGGCGTCGCGGATTTCAACTTTCCACTCGCCTGTTTGGTTGCGCATGTTTTTGATCGCTCTGGTTCGCCATTTGGGGCCGGCTTTCAGTTTCAAAGGGGTCTTGAGGACCTCCTTCCCGTTGAAAATCCATACAAAAGTGACGTCCGTGTCTGCGGCGATATTCTTTGCGTCCAGAAAGCATATGACTTTGGCCGTTGACGCGGGGAACGTTTCGGCGATACCCACAGGTACGCGATTGTCCACACCGGTTGCCACGACCAGACGCTCGATCTCAAAGCCCGTCGCCTCTTTTGCAGCGGGAGCCTGGTTTTTGCCGTCCTCGCCATAGGTTGAAAAGACGGCGCCTCCAGCGCACAATGAGACCAAAATTAAAGCAGCAATCAGTTTCTTCATGTTTTCCTCCTTCTGTCATTTTTGTTATGGGCAAATTCGTTTTGCGAAGTGCTTGTAATACGCGGCATTATATAATAACAGACCTTAAAGACGCAAACATTTTGCATAAAATTATATCGGGAAGTGATTATTCATGGAACATCAGCGGCACGTATTGTCACGAAATTTGAAATCGGGCCTGTCCATTATATTGAATCGTCCGGAGGTGATCAACAGCTTAAGCGAAGCAATGCTTGACGATATTGACGCTCTTCTGGATCGGGCCGAGTCTGATCCGCAATGCCGTTTTGTGCTATTTTCCAGTACGACGGTCAGGGGATTTTGCGCGGGAGGGGATATGAAAGTCCTGGCCCGGCTGGGCGCCCGGAAGCATTTTGATCAAGTGGACTCCTTTTTCCGAAAAGAATACGGGCTGGATTTGCGCATTCATCTGTTTGGCAAGCCCGTGATCGTCCTGGCCGACGGCATCACCATGGGCGGAGGGCTGGGTATTACCGCCGGAGCAGGCATTAGAATCGCCACGGAGCGCACGCGCATGGCGATGCCCGAAACACGCATCGGTTTCTTCCCGGATGTCGGATCGACCGGCTGGATGTTTGAGCGCTGCCCCAAAGGATACCCGGAATATCTGGGGTTGACCGGATACGATATGCAGGGTGTTGAATGCGTTCGCCTGGGATTTGCCTCACATTATGTAAAATCTGAAAATCTTTACGCTGTGATCAATGCACTGGAAAGAATGGAACTTCAAGGCGACACAGACAGGAAATCGCTGGAGCCGGAGATTCTCAAGAAAATATCCACCTGGCTGGATTTTAACATTCCCGAGCGGCGTGATCTGGATGCGTGGGTCGAAAAATATTTTGCGGGCCAGACGGACATCAATGAAATTCTGACATCGCTCAGACAGTGCTGCGAGCAGCAGGATCACTGTGACGAGGTTTTCACGCATATTGCCGAACGATCGCCGACCGCACTCGTTTTGGCTCTGAAATTAATGCGTCACAACGAAGGCCGGCCGATTACGGATGTATTTGCCACGGAGCTTAAAGCGGCAAAATACATCACACGACATCCTGATTATGTCGAGGGTGTTCGGGCCAGACTGGTGGATAAAGACAATCAGCCCAAATGGAAGCCGGACCGTATTGATTTGGTTGATGTGGGGGATTTTATACCCTGACGGGCCCGGGACTTCCTGAAGTCCCGGGCCCGTCAGAATGATCGTTTGAGTCTATTTAAGCTTTATTACGATTTTTGAAGAAACCCATCAGAAATTCGGTGTCTTTGGGGGACAAATCAAACTTGAACACCGCTTTTTCAATCAGCATATGAAGAGGTTGGGATCCGCCGTCTTCTAAATTGCCCGATATCCATTTGATCGCTTTTTGAATATTTTCGCCTTCCGGCATGATTGTCGACATATCAGTTGCAACCTCCTTTGGGTTTTTGGTTAAATGTTGCGCTCGTTTGGGACTAAAACAACACTAATCACACATGTGGTACTTTCATACTACAATCCGGATTAAAAATTAACAAAATTTTGAAATAAATTTGACTTCTTTTCGGTTATCGTTAAATTGTCGGTTAATTAAATGAAGAAAGGAGACGAAATATGGCAAAATCGATTAAGGGAACTCAAACAGAAAAGAATTTACTGGCGTCTTTTGCGGGCGAATCGCAGGCCAGAAACCGCTACACTTTTTTTGCAAGTGCTGCCAAAAAAGAGGGATATGAACAGATTTCACGGTTCTTTCTGGAGACGGCCGATAATGAAAAAGAGCATGCGAAAGTGTTTTTCAAGTATCTCGAAGGCGGTGATCTGGAGATTACGGCAACGTATCCCGCAGGCGTAATCGGCGACACGAAAAGCAACCTGGAGGCGGCGGCTTCCGGTGAAAATATGGAATGGACCGTTCTCTATGCGGATGCGGCCAAGATCGCCCGGGAAGAAGGATTCCCCGAAGTGGCGCGTTCTTTTGAGCAAATTTCCAAAGTCGAGATGTTTCATGAACAGCGCTATCGCAAGCTTCTTGAAAATATTGTGAAAGGCGAAGTCTTTAAGAAAAAAGAGAAGACCAAGTGGCATTGCATCAACTGCGGTTACGTCTTTGAAGGAGAAGAAGCTCCCAACGAATGTCCCGCCTGCCGTCATCCGCAGTCGTATTACGAGGTCCTGGCCGAAAATTATTAGAGCCGGAAAGAACTTTTCAAATGATGTTTTAATCAGCCTGTGTCTTAAGACGCAGGCTGATTTATTTAGTGAATATTCTTACTTTATTTTGCCGGATAATTCTTTGCTGCCTTCGTGTTGGTTGTGCTTGACAGTCTGAAAAAAATACCCTAGATTGTCGCAGTTTTTTGCCCATAGGAGTCATAATAAATATGTCCACAAAAAAGCAGCGCCGTTCTGAGGATTTCAAAGACCGGCAAAAAAAGAAATCAACCCGGATCGCCTATCTCGCCGCCATCATCGGCGGAGTCGTGGTCATACTGGTCATCTTCTTTGTCATACTATTCAACGCCATCTTTCCGCCCGTCGATATGGAGGCTATGAAGAAGAAAGAGCGTAAACCTTTTGAAATATATTTTTCCGATTCTCAGGAGCGTTTTCTGGTTGGTGAAAAACGTTTTCTCTTTAAAGAGGAAGACCCCGCGGAGCAGGCCAAGGAAATTGTCAAGGTTTTGCTGGACGGTTCCAAAACGGGTCTGGTTGATACATTTCCTCCCAATGTCTCTCTTCGGGATGTCAAAGTCGACAAAGACGGGATCGCCCACGTCAGTTTCAGCGCTAATTTGACCAAACTTCATCCGGGTGGGTCCACGGCTGAAATGGCGACGATTTATTCCTTGACCAATACCCTCGCTGCCAACATTCCGGCCATTAAAGGCGTCAGGATTCTGGTTGAAGGCAAAGAGCTGCCGTCCATCAAAGGCCATATTTCGACCGCTTCGGTATTCGAGCCGGATCGTGATCTGTTTGCGCCGATTAAAGCGGAGACGAACTGAAACGTCTATGGCTCCTAAATCAAAAATAGCGCGGACGCGCAACATCGGTATTGTGGCTCACATTGATGCGGGCAAGACCACCGTCAGCGAGCGAATTCTTTTTTACACCGGCAAGTCCTACAAGATAGGCGAGGTTCACGACGGCGAAGCCGTCATGGACTGGATGCCGCAGGAGCAGGAGCGCGGCATTACCATAACGTCCGCCGTAACCACCTGCACCTGGAAAAATTGCGAAGTTCATATTATCGACACCCCCGGCCATGTCGATTTCACCATTGAGGTGGAACGGTCGCTGCGTGTGCTCGACGGCGCAGTGGTTGTGTTTTGCGCCGTAGCCGGCGTCGAACCCCAATCGGAAACAGTCTGGCATCAGGCGGATAAATACGGTGTTCCCAAAATTGCTTTTGTAAACAAAATGGACCGCGTTGGCGCGGATTTCTTTCGGGTCATCAATATGATGAAGGAGAGATTTCATTCCACGCCGGTTGCCATCCAGATTCCCGTAGGTTCCGAAGACACGTTTCGCGGTGTCATCGATCTCATCAGTCAGAAGATTTTGGTCTGGGAAGAGGGAACCCAGGGCGCGGAGTACAAGACCGATGAAATTCCCAATGAATTGGCCGAACAGGCCGTGCTCGAACGGGAAAGAATGATCGAGACGCTGGCTGATTGCGACGACGATCTGGCGGAAAAATACCTGACCGGTGAGGAAATCGCCGTGGCCGATATTCATGCGGCGTTGCGCAGGGCCACCATTGCCTTGAAAATCGTGCCGGTTCTTTGCGGCGCAGCGCTTCGCAATAAGGGGATTCAGCCCATACTTGACAGTGTTGTCAATTATCTGCCGTCGCCGGAAGATATCCCGCCGGTGAAAGGCATTAATCCAAAAACAAAGGCTGAGGAAGTTCGCCACAGCTCCGATAAAGAGCCGTTTGCCGCTCTCGCTTTCAAAATCCAGATGGATGAAGGGCGAAAACTTACTTACCTGCGGATTTATTCAGGACAGCTCATTGCCAATGGCGAAGTTTACAACGCCGGCAAAAAGAAGAAAGAAAAAATCGCCCGGCTTTTGCGCATGCATTCCAACAAGCGCGAGCGCATCGAAAAAGCGTCGGCCGGCGAACTGGTGGCTGTGTTGGGATTAAAGGAAACCACCACCGGCGACACGTTGTGTGATGAAGCCCATCCGATCATGCTCGAACAGATGGAATTTTACGAGCCGGTCATCAGCGAGGCCATTGAAGCCAAAACGCCGGCTGATCAGGAAAAGCTTGCCGCTGCGCTTGTCAAACTGGCCGATGAAGATCCCACGTTGCGTGTCAAATATGACGACGAAACCGCGCAGACCGTGATTTCCGGCATGGGCGAACTGCATCTGGAAATCATTGTTGACCGGCTCAAACGGGAGTTTAACGCGCATGTCAATGTTGGCCGTCCGCGCGTCGTTTATCGCGAAACGATCCAGAAGCATATCGAAATTGAAGGCATCTTTGAGAAAGAACTGGGCGAAAAGAAACATTTCGGCCAGGTGAAACTTGAACTTCTCCCGCGCAAACGGGGCACAGGCAATGAAGTTGTTATGGCGGTTTCCGAAGAAATCATTCCGGCCGAATACCGTGAAGCCATTGAAGAAGGCATCTATGAGGCGATGATGAGCGGCGTGCTGGGCAGCTATCCGGTCATTGATGTCGGGGTGAAAGTGATCGGAGGCGCTTATCGGGATGGCGAATCTTCAGCACAGGGTTACAAGCTGGCCGCATCCACGGCGTTTCGAGACGGTTGCCAGTCGGCCGAACCGGTTATGCTGGAGCCGATTATGATGGTCGATGTTATTACACCCAGCGAATTCATGGGCGATGTAATCGGCGATATCAATTCCCGGAGAGGCGAAATTCAAGCCGTTAATCCCAAAGGCCCGGTCTCCGAAGTTAAAGCCAAGGTGCCGCTCAAAGCCATGTTCGGCTATTCCACGGACCTGCGCTCCGCCACCCAGGGCCGCGCAGTCTTTTCCATGATTTTTGCCGAATATAATAAGGCATAGGCGGGAAGGCTGAAGACTGAAGGTTTGATTCATTATGATCATTGACCTGACCAAGCCTCTTGATTCAACTTTTATTCCTTTTTCATCCGGAGAATATACCGATCCGCCTCTGGAAATATCAGAATGGTGCGACATTAATAAAGAAGGTTTTCGCGTATCCAGACTTTCCATCGGAACTCAAACCGGCACGCACATTGACGCACCGGCCCACTTTGTGGAAGGCGGGGCAATGCTGGAGACGCTCTCTCCGGACCAGTTGTTCGGCAGTTTTTTTCTAGTTGATCTGCCTGATCGTCCGTCATCAACAGATGTTGCCAATCGATTTGCCGCATACCGACAGGAGCAAATTCTGTTTTTACGAACTTCGGGAA
This sequence comes from Smithellaceae bacterium, assembly GCA_963682105.1. Classification (GTDB taxonomy): domain Bacteria; phylum Desulfobacterota; class Syntrophia; order Syntrophales; family Smithellaceae; genus UBA8904. The sequence continues at coordinate 743,195 of OY821638.1, read as the reverse complement.
ATTCAACGCCATATCTCTCCATAGAAATTTTACAAAAAATACTGTTCCTGCCGCCTGAGCTCTGGATATTGTCGGGTGATATTGAAATTGAACAATCAGCGCCGTTTGAATTTCATCGTCAGATAGCCCGTGCCGGTAAATTTCTTGTGGAGGATCTGGACCAAAAAGCGGCGCGGCAAATCACAGGAAATGGCGAGGTATTTATTGCTCCCTTGCGTTTAATCGGTGTGAGCGGTTCACCCTGCCGGGTTATTGTGAGGGGGGAATAAAGGGACAAAGAGACAAAGAGACATAGGCACAAAGTTATTAAACTGCCAGTCCGTAATGTTTTTTCTCTGTCCCTCTGTCCCTACGTCCCTATGCCACTCTTCTTCACAACCTCTATTGACTCTTTCTCCAGTTTTTCCTATACTACAATCATAATCGGACAGTTCTGAATCAGATTGAATTTCCTGGTTTTTCCCTTGACAGTATTCTGGCCCTGAAAAAAAACGAAGAATAGAAATAAGTGGTTTGGCTTTGCAAAGAAAGGAACACTGCAATGCCTGAGACTGCGCAACCCGAACAAACGCTTTCCGTTGTCGATGCCGTCGCCATTATTGTAGGCATGGTTGTGGGGGTGGGCATTTTCAAAACCCCGTCTGTTGTGGCAGCCAATGCTCAAAGCGGAGGCATGATTCTGCTGTTCTGGCTCTTAGGCGGCTCTGTATCGGTTATCGGGGCGTTGTGCTATGCGGAATTGATGTGTACATACCCGCACGCAGGAGGAGATTATCAATACCTGTCAAGAGCTTTTGGACCTGTGCCGGCTTTCTTGTACGCCTGGGCGCGCCTGGTGGTTATTCAAACCGGGGCTATCGCGATGGTGGCTTTTATTATCGGAGATTACGCTTCAGAAATTTTTCATCTGGGGTCTTTTTCACCCTCCATTTATGCCGCTTTGATTATTATCCTTTTTATCCCCTGACACCGTTCGTATTCTGTTGTGTCTGTGTATATATGCTGCATGCCAGTCTGGCTTATACGGGGAAAGGCGCGTTATTAGGCGTCTGTATTGTGCTGTCGGGAATTCCTCTGATGATTGTCCGGAAAAGACGGAGCCTGGCATCCGGAAAACACTTGAAAGCGACGGGGTAACAGGAGAAAATAAATAAGGAGCAGAATATGATGAAGATCATTGTCCAAAATGGATTCAGGGATCTTGGTTGGTTCAACTCCTTTCGGAGTGGCATAACAGGCAAAGTGATCCTGTGTATGCTCATCACAGCCTTTTTTATGGTCCTGTTCGCGCAGAACTGCCGGGCGGATGACATTCCTGAATCTGAGCATGACACAGCCAGAGAAAGAATGGTGACAAAGCAGATTGAGGCCAGAGGTGTTCGGGATTCCAGCGTTTTACGGGCCATGAGGAAAGTACGGCGTCATCAATTCATTCCTGAAAACCTGCGGGCTGCGGCTTACGAGGATCATGCCCTGCCGATCGGAGAAGGACAGACCATTTCTCAACCCTATGTTGTTGCCGTCATGACGGAGGCCATTCAAGCACGGCCGGATATGAAGGTGCTTGAAATCGGCACGGGGTCCGGTTATCAGGCCGCGATACTGGGTGAGCTTTGCAAAAGTGTTTATACCATTGAGATTGTGGAGAGCCTGGGCAAGAATGCCGCAAAGCTTCTTGCCGGGCTTTACAGGAATGTGCATGTTCGAATCGGCGACGGCTATTCGGGGTGGCCTGAAGAAGCGCCTTTTGATGCGATTCTGGTTACCTGCGCGCCGACGAAAGTTCCACGTCCGCTGGCGGACCAGTTAAAAGAAGGCGGAAGGATGGTTATTCCCGTGGGAGAGACGTGGGTGCAGGAGCTGGTTGTCCTGACCAAAAAGAACGGCCGGCTGGAACAGCAGGCCATTCTGCCTGTTCGTTTTGTGCCGATGGTGGATTCTCAGGGGGAAAAATATTGATCAATCGTCCTGCTTCAGATAGGGAAGCGCCAGTTGCACCTTCTTGAGCGCCTGCTTTTCGATCTGACGGGCGCGTTCGCGGGTGATGTTGTACTTGTCGCCGATTTCCTGAAGCGTGAGGGGGTCGTCCGCCATGACGCGGTGCTGGATAATGAAACTTTCCCTTTCGTTTAACTTGGTCAGAGCGCCTGCAATATCCCTTTTCACCAGGCTTCGTTCTTCATGTTTAATCAGTGAGGTTTCCTGATCATCTCCTTCGGCAGTGAGAAAATCCAGATGAGACGTGTCGCCGTCGTCGTTGATGAACTCGTTGAGCGACAGGTCGCGCGTGCCCATGCGCAAATCCATTTCGGCCACTTCCGAGCCTTTGACTCCCAGCGAATCGGCGATTTCACTGAATTCGGGATTCTTTTTCGAGATCGTTTCCAACTGTTTTTTGGCCTGGCTCAGTTTGAAAAAAAGTTTGCGCTGGGCCTGGGTGGTTCCAATTTTAACAATGCTCCAGGATTTGATCAGATAGTTCTGAATGTAGGCGCGAATCCACCAGACGGCGTAGGAAATAAGACGATAGCCCTTTTCGGGGTCGAATTTTTTCACAGCGTGAATCAGACCGATGTTACCCTCCTGGATCAGATCGGCCAGTTTAAAGCCGTAATTACGGTATTCATGGGCTATCTTGACCACAAAGCGCAGGTTGGAGACGATCAGTTTTTCCGCCGCCTCCAGATCGTTATCCTTCTTCAGTCGCATGGCCAGTTTGAATTCTTCTTCGGCGGTCAGAAGGGGAAAACGGTTGATTTCGGTAATATACAGGTCAAGAGTGCCGGTAACGACAGGTAACTTCAACGCTTAGGCCCTCCAAGTTTGATCATTCATCGTCACTTTCTACCGAAGAGTCTTTTCCCGGTCAAGCAAATAATTGCTGCTTCTTGACAGTCCCAAGCCCAATGTTTATTCTATTGACAAAATAACCTAAGGAATTGAAATGAAATCCGTTAATAAGACAATGATCGAATCGGCCATCAAGCTGGCCAGGGAAGTCAAGGCAGGTTGCGTGCTGGTGTGCGTCGATGTTCGAAGCGAGCTTGCCGATCTGCCCGATGATATCAGAAAGTCGGTCAATTTCATCCTGGTCATGGCGGAAAACGAGGAAATGCCTGAAAAGCTCGCCGGCATTGCCCAAAAACTGGATGTACCAAGCGTCAATCTGACCCGCGTCGGGAAGATTAAAATTGCCATTGCCAAGGGTATTGTATCCGGTTTGTTTAAAAGGGGCGATAAGATCATCTGCCTGTCCGGCGTGCCCAAATTCGGTTATGCAGACAGTATTTTCTTCATTGATGTCGGCCGTGAATTTGAAATTCTGACATCTGATGATATCAACGATGTCGTCGAGGCCGTGCAGCCGGAAGTTTTCAATGCCATGCTGAATATTGCCTGCGAACTGGCGGCTCAGGGCAGGGAATCCCGGAAGTAGGGACCATATTTGTGCTGGGTGACGATGAAAAAGTCATGCAGTTGTCCCGGCAGATGATTATCAATCCCTTTAAGGGGTATTCCGAGGCGGATCGAAATATTTTAAATCCCGAACTGGAGGAAACCATCAAGGAACTCTCTGCCATTGACGGCGCCTTTATCATTGATGCCAACGGCGCCATTGTCACGGCGGGCAGGCACTTAAGTGCGGCCCTGGACAGCAAGGATTTTCCACCGGGGCTGGGCAGCCGCCATATCGCGGCCGCGGGCATTACGAACGTCACGAAAGCCGTCGCCATGGTGATTTCCCAATCGACCGGCAATGTCAGCGTCTTTAAAAACGGAAAGCTTTTTGTGACCATTGAAAAACCTGTGGAATAAGATGAGGGAGACTATGAGATTCGATAAATTCACATTAAAAGTACAGGAAGCCCTGCAGGATGCGCAATCTCTTGCGGGAACGCTCGGCCATCAGGCCATCGAGCCGGAGCACCTGCTGGTATGTTTTTTACAGCAGCAGGATTCCATTGCCACGGCCATTGCCACAAAACTGAACGCCCAGCCGCAAAGAATAGAGCAGGAACTCCAGGCGCATTTGAAAAAGCAGCCCAGTGTGGGAGGAGCAGGGGCAGGTCAGACGTATCTCGGCGGCAGGCTGAATCAAATATTCGATAAAGCGATGACCGAAGCGGCGCAGCTTAAAGACGAATATGTCAGCGCCGAGCATGTCGTCATTGCGATGTCCGAAGAAAAGGAAGGACAGGCGGGAAAGATTCTACGGCAGAACGGAATCACCCGAGACAATATTTTCAAGGTGCTGGTGGATATCCGCGGCAATCAGCGTGTAACGGACCCGAACCCGGAAGGAAAGTACCAGGCTCTGGAGCGCTATGCCAAGGACTTCAACGATCTGGCCCGCAAAGGGAAATTTGATCCGGTCATCGGTCGTGACGAAGAAATCCGCCGCATCATGCAGGTGTTGTCCCGGCGGACCAAAAACAACCCGGTTCTCATCGGCGAACCGGGCGTCGGGAAAACCGCAATTGTCGAGGGACTGGCGCAGCGCATTGTCAACGGCGACGTGCCGGAGAACCTGAAAAACAAGCGTGTCATAGGTTTGGATATCGGGGCGCTGGTGGCGGGCGCGAAATACCGGGGCGAATTTGAAGAGCGCCTCAAGGCTGTATTAAAGGAAGTTGTAAGCGCGGAAGGGGAGATCATCCTCTTCATCGACGAAATTCATACGATGGTCGGCGCCGGTGCGGCGGAAGGATCGATGGATGCCTCCAACATGCTCAAGCCGGCTCTGGCGAGGGGCGAGCTGCGCTGTGTCGGCGCGACAACACTCAACGAGTACCGCAAGTACATCGAAAAAGACGCGGCCCTGGAGCGGCGTTTCCAGCCGGTGCTGGTCAAAGAACCCACGGTGGAAGACACCATTGCCATTTTGCGCGGCCTTAAGGAACGATATGAAGTGCATCACGGCGTACGTATCAAGGATTCGGCTATCGTGGCCGCGGCGACGCTTTCACATCGCTATATCGCCGACCGCTTCCTGCCGGACAAGGCCGTGGACCTGATCGATGAGGCCGCATCACGTTTGAGAATCGAGTTGGATTCGATGCCGTGCGAGATCGATACGATTGACCGCAAAATTATTCAACTGGAAATTGAAAAGCAGTCGCTTAAAAAAGATACGGATAAAGCCGCGACCGAACGTCGTGAAAAAATCGAGAAGGAACTGGCGGAACTCAAAAGCCAGATGGACCAGATGAAATTGCACTGGTCGTCGGAGAAAGACGTCATCAGGAAGATTCAGCAGATCAAAAGCCAGATGGAGGCTTTGAAGACCGAAGAGGCCAACGCGCAGCGCGAAGGCAATCTGGCCAGGGCTGCTGAAATCCGTTACGGCAAGCTGGTGGCGTTGGATCGCGAGCTTCAGGAAGATCAGATTAAGCTCGAAGAGGTTCAGAAAAACAACCAGATGCTGAAAGAAGAAGTCGATGCCGAAGACGTGGCGGAAGTGGTGGCCAACTGGACGGGGATTCCGCTGGCCCGTATGATGGAAAGCGATGTGCAGAAACTCATCCATATGGATGAGCGTCTTAAAATGCGCGTCATCGGACAGGATGACGGAATTGGGGCCGTCTCGTCGGCGCTGCGCCGGGCACGATCCGGCTTGCAGGACCCGAACCGCCCCATCGGATCGTTTATTTTTCTGGGGCCGACGGGTGTGGGCAAGACCGAACTGGCTCGCGCGCTGGCGGAGTTCATGTTCGACAATGAGCAGGCCATGATCCGCGTTGACATGTCCGAGTACATGGAAAAGCACGCGGTGGCCCGTCTGATCGGAGCTCCCCCCGGTTATGTAGGTTACGATGAAGGCGGCTATCTGACCGAAGCCGTTAGACGCAAACCATACAGCGTATTGCTGTTTGATGAAATCGAAAAAGCGCATCCGGATGTATTCAACATCATGCTGCAAATTCTGGATGACGGCAGGCTTACCGACGGACACGGCCGCACGGTGGATTTTAAGAATACCGTAGTGATCATGACGTCCAACGTCGGCAGTCAGTGGATTCAGGATCCGTCACTGGATGAAGAAGACAAAAAGAACCGTTCCATGGAAGCGCTACGGGCAACTTTCAAACCGGAGTTTTTAAACCGCATCGACGATATCATCATGTTCCACGGTTTGACGCTGGAAGACATCAACCGGATTGTCGGTATTCAACTGGGACTGATCGACAAACGTTTGAAGGATAGAAAACTCTCCATCGAATTGACAGACGCGGCGAAAAAATATATAGCCGAAGAGGGCTACAGCCCGGTATACGGAGCCAGACCGCTTAAGCGTGCAATGCAAAAGATGATACTGGACCCGCTGGCGCTGGATATTCTGGCGGGCAAGTTTTCCGAAGGCGACCACATCGTCATCGGGGTTTCGAAAGGGCAAATTACATTTAGCAAAAAATAAATGAGGTAGGGAACGGTTTGAAACCGTTCCCTACGAAGTCGAGGGGGATTTATGGCGGAAGAGAAAAAAAGCGAAGGATTTGTCGTTAAGGATAGACGTTTCTCCGATGAGTCGGAGATCAAAGAAGAACCGGCTCCGGCAAAAGAGACGGCCGCAAAAGAGAAAGTGAAATTCAGTGCGACTGAGGATGATGATTATCCGCCGGTCAATTTTGCTAACTTTGTTATATCACTCTCCACATCCGCATTATTTCACTTTGGCGATTTTCCCGAATATGAAGGAGGCAAAGCAGAAAAGAATCTTCCGGCTGCCAAGCAGACAATCGACATTCTGGATATGCTCAATGAAAAGACCAAAGGCAATCTGGACGCCAATGAACAGAATCTGATCCAGGGCGTCCTTTACGAATTGAAGATGCGCTATGTCAAAGAAAAGGGCTGAGACATGCAATGTCTCGCCCCTGCGAAAATAAACCTCTTTCTGCACATACTGCGGAAGCGCCCCGATGGGTATCATGACCTAGCCTCCGTGATGCAGCAGATTTCTCTTTGCGATGAACTGGACTTTAAGCTTTGCCCGGAGGGAATCGCGCTTTCCTGCCCGGGGACTGATCTTCCCGTCAATGAAAATAATCTGATCTATCGCGCCGCCAGGGCGCTTTTTTCTTATACCGGCTACAAAGGCGGCATTGAAATTATCCTGAATAAAAAAATTCCTTCAGCCGCAGGACTCGGCGGCGGAAGCTCGGATGCGGCAGCGACACTTCTGACTTTAAATGACTTGTGTTCACTGAACGTCAGTCAGAGTGAGCTTTTGAGAATCGGAGCGAAGCTTGGAGCAGACGTTCCTTTTTTTATTTTTGGACGGCGAGCGTATGCAACGGGTATCGGAGATGAACTGCAAGTCATTTCCGAAATGCCAAAATTGAATCTCGTTTTAATCAATCCTGCCTTTCCTCTCTCCACAAAAGCGGTTTATGAAGGGCTTAATTTAACATTGACAAAGGGAAGAAAAAATAGTTATAGCATTCCGCGATTTTACGTCATAGATGACGTAGTTCGGGAAATGCATAATGATTTGGAATCAGTATCGCTCCGAATGCATCCCGAATTGAATGATTTCAAGCAGATGCTAATGAACGAAGGCGCTTTGGGCGCTTTGATGACGGGCAGTGGTCCCACGCTATTTGGCATTTTTGCAGATGAGAAATCGGCGAGAGAAGCGCGGGAGGCTATATTGAAAAAAGTTTCCTCTCAATGTCTGGTCTTCCTGGCCCAATCACTGTAGTAGATGTTTTCATTCAATTTATTTTATTAAGCTGGAAAGACGATGGGGCGTCGTCAAGCGGTAAGACACAGGATTTTGGTTCCTGCATTCGGAGGTTCGAATCCTCCCGCCCCAGCCATTAAACATAATGGAGAGGTTCTGATGTTAGAAAGAATGAGGATTTTTTCAGGCAATGCCAATATCGCTTTGGCAAAGCAGATTTGTCAAAAGCTGGGCGTTTCTCTGGGAAAAGCCAATGTAACGACCTTCAGCGACGGCGAAACCCGCGTCGAAATTGATGAAAATGTCCGGGGAATGGACGTATTCATCATTCAATCCACCTGTTCTCCGGTCAATAACACCTTAATGGAGTTACTGATCATGATCGATGCCATGAAAAGGGCGTCGGCCGGGCGGATTACAGCCGTTGTTCCCTATTACGGGTACGCCCGTCAGGACCGGAAAGTCGCTCCGCGCGCGCCGATTTCGGCAAAACTGGTGGCGGACCTGATCACTACGGCCGGCGTTCAACGGCTTTTATCGATGGATTTGCATGCCGGTCAGATTCAGGGATTTTTCAATATTCCCGTTGACAATCTCTTTGCGACTCCCGTTTTAATCGATTACATGAAAAGGTTTTATCAGGATAATACCGTGGTGGTGTCTCCGGACACGGGTGGCGTGGAAAGAGCCCGGGCTTTCGGTAAAAGACTGGGGGCGTCGCTGGCTATTATCGACAAAAGGCGTGAAGGACCCAATGAAGCCCAGGTAATGAACATCATTGGTAATATAAATGGAAAACGCATCATCATTTTAGATGATATGATTGATACGGCCGGTACGGTTGTCCAGGCTGCCAGGGCTCTGATGGAAGCGGGCGCTCTGGAGGTTTCGGTGTGTTGTACGCATCCGGTATTGTCCGGTCCGGCGCTTGACCGGCTGGAGACTTCCACTCTCACGGAAATTATTGTAACCGATACGATTCCGCTGTCCGAGCGGGCGGCAAAATTTGAAAGAATAAAAGTGTTATCGGTGGCCGGCCTCCTTTCCGAGGCTGTTCGCCGGATTTACTATAACGATTCAGTAAGTTCATTATTTATTTAGGAGGAGAGGGTTAAATGGAAATAACTGATTTGGCGGCGCAAGTCCGTAAAGAACAGAAGAAGGGTCCAGCCCGCCGGTTGCGGCAGCAGGGATTTGTGCCGGCGATTTTTTACGGCGGAAACACTGAAAATATTCAACTGGCCGTAAAGAGCAGTGATCTGCTGAAGCTGCACAAGGAAAAGAAAGACCATGCGTTCATCAAACTGATTATTGATGACGGTGGGACAAAGACAGAAAAACTTTCTTTGATCAAAGAATTGCAGACTCAACCCTTGACCGGAAAACTGTATCATGCAGACTTCTATGAAGTCGATATGAAAAAGAAGCTAACCTTTGAAGTCGACTTGAACTTCATCGGTAAGTGCATCGGCGTCGAAAACGGCGGAGAGTTGCAGCACATCAAACGTGAAGTTCAAATTTTATGTCTGCCTGCGGACCTTCCCGATCACATTGATGTTGACATCACTAATTTGGGAATCGGCCATTCCATCAAGGTGCGTGATTTGAAATTACCTGAAAACATGGTGTTTGTTGATCCGGCAGATGCGGCCATTGTCGCCGTTGCAGCCGTTAAAGCCGCCAAAGTCGCAGCAGCCGAAACGCCGGCGGAAGGTGAAGCCCCCGCTGCTGAGCCGGCAAAAGAAGAAAAGAAAGAGAAGGGAAAATAAGTTCCAAAAGATAACCGGGTGGTAGAGCATGCTTCCCTCTGCATTGGCAAGATGGATGTCTCGATTCAGGAAAGAGAGGGAACCAATGGTTTATCTGATTGTTGGTTTGGGTAATCCGGGCAAGCGCTATGAAAAAACGAGACATAATGTCGGATTCATGGCGGTGGAAAAGCTGGCTGCCAGGCTGGAAATAGATTTAAAGCAGAAGAGTTTTGATGCTTTTTGGGGAAAAGGTAAGGTCTCCGGGCACAGTGTTCTTCTGGCGAAACCTCAAACTTATATGAATTTGAGTGGTACTGCGGTTAGGCAACTGCAAGCGTTCTTTAAAACAGAGATCAGCAATCTCATCGTTATTCACGATGATCTTGACCTGCCTTTTGGATCGGTCAGAATGAAGATCGGAGGAGGAACTGCCGGTCATAAAGGGTTGGCATCTATCGAGAGTAACTTGGGAACTTCCGGTTTTATGCGGGTGAGGCTGGGTGTTGGCAGACCAGTTGACAAATCCCAAATAGAGGGTTATGTGTTGGAGCCTTTCCGGAAGGAAGAGCAGGAAGCTCTGCCCGATATCCTTGAGCGGGCGGCAGATGCAAGCGCTGAAATCATTTTAAACGGTCTGCAGAAAGCCATAAGCAGGTACCAGACAAAGAATATAAATTTTTTGAAAAAGGAGGACTAGTTAATGTTTAAAGACAGACGAAGTATCTGGACAGTTTTACTGAGCGCTTTGATGATGCTGCTCATGGTCGGCACAGCTTTTGCCGGTGAAGCGGACATCAAACTGCCGGATCTGGCTCAGGTCAGCTTTATGGGTGGCGCTCTGACTGGGATGACCATTCTCAATGTTGGTTTGATCATCTGCGTGATCGGTCTCATTTTCGGTATTATGCAGTATGTGCAAACCAAGAATCTGCCCGCACACAAGGCGATGCTCGATGTTTCTCAGACCATTTGGGAAACCTGCAAGACCTATTTGTTCCAGCAGGGCAAATTCCTCGTCGGTTTGTGGATTCTGATCGCCATTTGTATGGTCTATTACTTTGGCGCTCTGTCCGGAATGCCCGCAGGAGAAATTGTGATTATTCTGGTCTGTTCGATTCTGGGTATCCTGGGCTCTTACTCTGTCGCCTGGTTCGGCATCCGGATCAACACGGTTGCCAACTCCCGCGCCGCTTTCTCTTCTTTGAGCGGCAATCCCATGAATATCGTGAACATCTGTCTGCGTTCCGGTATGAGCGTTGGCCTTCTGCTGGTCAGTATCGAACTTTTCTTCATGATCATGATTCTGGGCTATATTCCCAAAGAACTGGTCGGCCCCTGCTTCATCGGCTTTGCTATCGGTGAATCGCTGGGTGCTTCCGCTCTGCGTATCTGCGGTGGTATCTTCACGAAGATCGCCGACATCGGTTCCGACCTTATGAAAATCGTCTTCCATCTTCCCGAAGACGACCCGAAAAACCCGGGTGTTATCGCCGACTGTACAGGCGACAACGCAGGTGACAGCGTCGGCCCCACGGCAGACGGTTTTGAAACATACGGTGTTACCGGTGTTGCTTTGATCACCTTCCTGGCGCTGGCGCTGGCCGGCAACCCCGAAATGGGCGGCAAGCTCATCATCTGGATCTTCGCCATGAGAATCCTCATGATCCTCACGTCTCTGGTTTCTTATTTCGTCAACAATGGTATCTGTACGGCCGCCTTTGCCGGTAAAAAAGAATTTAACTTTGAACATCCGTTAACCTACCTGGTTTGGATTACCTCAATCGTTTCCATCGTCGTGACTTTTGCCGCGAGCTACGTGCTGCTGGGCTCCGGCCTTGATCCCAAGTACGCTGAACTGTGGTGGGCTCTGTCCGTCATCATCAGTTGCGGAACCATCGCCGGCGCGTTGATTCCGGAATTCACCAAAATATTCACCAGCACCTCTTCACGTCACTGCGAAGAAGTTGTAAATGCTTCCAAGCAGGGTGGTCCTTCCTTGAACATTCTTTCAGGATTGGTTGCCGGTAACTTCTCCGCCTTCTGGCTGGGACTGGTTATTGCGTTTTTGATGTTCGTTGCTTACATGGTTTCCAAGAATGTGGCCGTCATGGCGCTGATGCCGCCTGCGTTTACCTTTGCAGCACCCGTGTTTGCATTTGGTCTGGTGGCTTTCGGTTTCCTGGGCATGGGCCCCGTCACCATCGCGGTCGACAGCTTTGGACCGGTTTCCGACAATGCACAGTCCATTTATGAACTGTCTTTGATCGAATCCCGCAAGGATGCAGGCGATGTGGTAAAGGCTGCATACGGTATTGCTCCTGACTTTGAGCTGGCCAAGCATTATCTGGAATCCGGCGACGGCGCAGGTAATACCTTCAAAGCGACAGCCAAACCCGTGTTGATCGGCACCGCCGTTGTCGGCGCCACCACCATGGTGTTCGGCATCATCATCCTGCTCGAACGTCTCTTCGGTAATGTTATTGCAAAGCTGTCTCTGGTTCAGCCGGAAATTATTCTGGGCTTGATCATGGGCGGCGCCGTCATTTACTGGTTCTGCGGCGCTTCGATTCAGGCGGTTACCACCGGTTCTTACCAGGCCGTTGTGTTCATCAAGAAAAACATCAATCTGGACAAGAAGGAAGCCTCGATTGAAGACTCCAAGAAAGTCGTTCAGATTTGTACCCAGTATGCTCAGAAGGGTATGATCAACATCTTCATCGTGATCTTCTTCATGTGTTTGTCGCTGGCGTTCTTTAACCCCTACTTCTTCATCGGTTATCTGATCGGCATCGCCTTCTTCGGTCTGTTCCAGGCGATTTTCATGGCCAATGCCGGCGGTTGCTGGGACAACGGCAAGAAGATTGTTGAAGTTGACCTCAAGATGAAAAACACCCCGTTGCACGAAGCCAGCGTTGTCGGCGACACCGTCGGCGACCCCTTCAAAGATACCTCTTCGGTTTCTCTGAACCCGGTCATCAAATTCACGACTCTGTTTGGTCTGTTGGCTACGGAAATCGCAGTGACCATGACGAACCAGAATCTGAAATATGCTGTGTCCGCCATCTGCTTCGCCATCGCTCTGATTTTCGTGTATCGTTCTTTCTACAGCATGAGAATCTCCTCTGACAAACTGGGTGAATAGTTTCGTATAACCTTTAACCTTAAAAGGCGCTCCCCAAAAGGAGCGCCTTTTTTAATTCTTTCAGATATTTTACCAAGAATTGTTTTATATAATAACCCCTTATTATCAGATTAAAATATTGCAAAAAAAATGCGGGCGCGGTTCAGTTATTATCGGGGATGTCCGATATAGAAATGATGGTGCGACGTTGTGGAATTACGGAATGATTTCATCCTGATAAAAAAGCGCAGTGCTCACTTTCACGCTTCGGTATCGAAGATTAGGAGATGAAACGGTCATGTCGGGCAAACAAGGTTCCCCTCTCTATCATGATCCTAAAAAAGAATCCGTGCCTCTCAGAAAAGGAGTTTGTGTTGTTGAAGATGGAAATGGGAAGATGGTTGAAAGGTGAATAAGGGAAGATTCTGTCCGGTCTGTTTCATTTAAGGATAAAAGCCTGCGCGGTATAAGAGCGTCCGGGATGAAATGTTGTTGACATACCCTGCCGTTCTTCTTATACTTTTTCAACCGAAACAATTTCCTTTTAAAAAATGGATTCAGTGACTTAATTTTCCTGATGTTTTGCCGAAAATTAATACAACAGAAGGAAATCGCATGGCGAAAATTGACGTTCTGCTGAAAATGATTCTCGAATACGGCGCTTCAGATTTGCACATCTGCGTGGGCGAACCGCCGCTTTTGCGCATTAACGGGGAACTGCAACGCACACAATATCATAATCTGGTGCCGGAGGAGGTGGAGGTCCTCCTTCTGGAAATGCTCGACGAGAAGACGCTCGGTCTGCTGAAAGCAAAAAAAGACATTGATTTTGCCTATGAGCTGGAAGGAATTGCCCGGTTTCGCGGCAACATCTTTATGGAAAGAAACGGTTATGCCGGAGCGTTCCGCGTCATTCCCACGAACATCAAGACATTACGGGAACTCGGCATTCCCGATGCCGTTTATGCCCTGGCGCGTCTGAAAAAAGGACTGGTTCTGGTGACCGGGGCGACCGGTTCCGGCAAGTCCACGACGCTTGCCGCCATGATCGATTTAATAAATAAAGAGAAAAGTTCGCACATCATCACGCTGGAAGATCCCATCGAATTTATCCATCCCAGGGGGAAATGCCTGATTCATCAACGGCAACTGGGCTTCCATATGGAGAGTTTTGCAACGGGCTTAAAAGCGGCATTGCGAGAAGATCCGGATGTTATTCTGGTCGGAGAAATGCGGGATCTGGATACGATCCAGTTGGCACTGACAGCGGCGGAAACCGGTCTTCTGGTGCTGGGTACGCTGCACACGTCGAGCGCGCCCAAAACCATTGACCGTATTATTGACGTATTTCCGACTACGCAGCAATCGCAGATCCGGACGATGCTGGGGGAATCCCTGCGAGGGGTGGTCTCACAAAGTCTGCTGCGTAAATCCGACCGGAAAGGCCGTGTGGCGGCAGTTGAAGTCATGATCTGCAACACGGCGATTCAAAATCTCATCCGGGAAGGGAAGACTTTCCAGATTGTATCCGTGATGCAAACGGGAAAAAGCATCGGTATGCAGCCGATGGCCGACCATATCAAAAAGCTTTTGTCAGACGGCGTGATCACTCAGGAAGAAGCGGAACTTTACGTCAGCAGGATCGAATGATGTCATCGAAGAGGCCCAATGATTGACGATACGACACTGAAAAAACTCCTGATCAAATCCGGACGATTGACCGACGAGATGATCGCGCGGGCGGAAGATTATGCCCTGACGTCCGGCATGGCACTCGATGAGTCCGTCATATTTTTGAAACTGATCAATTATGCGTCGCTCGGGCTTTTGCTGTCCGATTTTTATCAAAAGCCGTATCTCCCCCTTATGGGCAAGGCGCCGCTTGACACTGTCAAAGCCAAAATTCCTCTGAAAACAGCCGAGGCCCTTCATGTTTTCCCTCTGGAATATGATCCGAAGGACAATAGCCTGAAGGTGGCTGTTTGCGATCCGGACGATGCGGACCTCATGAAAAATTTGCGGCGCAGCGTTTCTTCGTCCACTGGCCTTGATGTGCTTGTCGCTTCCAGATCCGAAATCCACATGGCCATTGATGTTTACTACAAAGGACGCACTTACATTCCGGAACGTGAACTGCATCTTCCCAAGGGATTTACCATTGTCTCACAGGATAAGAAAACCAGGGAATCGCTGGACCTGGATGAGGAAACCAAAAGCGGCAGCCGGATACTGCTGATGGAGCCTGATCTGGAACGTTCCAGAGCCTTGATCACCCTGCTGCGCAAAGAAGGTTTTATCAATGTACGGTGGGTGTCATCCGTGCAAGAAGCAGTGAAGGTGATCGAAGAGGAACCGGTAGACCGGGTGGTTGCCAATGGCCGTGTTTTCAAGCCTCAGGGTAGCGCAATGAAGCAGCTTACCCGGTCGGTTAAGTCTTCACTGATGTCTTTTTACAATATTCGCAACATGCTTCTGGCTCAGGAGTATGGCTATCCGCAAATGAGCGGAGCGCTGATTGCGCTGGTGACGTTTGTCGTCAGAAACACCCTCCGAGAGCGGCAGGATTTGCTTTCGGAAATTATCACCGCGGCGCGCTACTGCAAGCTTCTGGCGATGCGCGTGGGGCTGCCCGCCATTTCCGTAGACGGCGCCGTTCTTGCCGCGTGGCTTTCCGCTCCGGAAATCGGCAAACTCATTTATGAACATATGCCTTCTCCTTATCCCCTGGATGAGATATTCGGCCCGACAGGGCAAACACCACAGAAGACAGGCATAGAAGCGGCTATTCTTTTACTGGTTAAAAATTATCTGGAACTGAAAAAGACCTTTCCGGAAATCGCCGGCGATATGGACAAAGTGCGTAAGGCGCTGTCCCTGTCCAAGAGCGCGATGGAGGAGAAAGATCTCCTGGAAGCTTTCTTAAATATTCTTAAGGATGAAGAATTTTTAAAAGACGTCGGACGATCCCGCAGGCGGATTCTGGTTGTGGATGCCGACTATTCTCCGGATTCGGCTCTGGCGTTGCGCCTTATGAACGATGGTTACGAGGTTGTAGGCGTATCCGACGCCCGTCAGGCGGTAAAAATTATTTTCGATTCGGGCGCCGATCTGGTGATTTCAGAAGTCAATCTGCCTCAGACCGACGGTCTGCGTTTTTGCAGGGCGCTTCGGGAAAATACCGCCTCCGCCCATCTCCCTTTTTTCTTTGTTGCGCAGGAGGAAGGCGAACGGCTGGCCACGCAATGTCTGGAAGCGGGAGCGGATGACTTTTTTAAAAAGCCGCCCGATCTGGAGATGCTGTCGATTAAAATCCGCAACATTCTGGCCCTGAAAAGTTCGCGGGGAACCAAACAGGGAATTTCCGGCGCCTTGAAAGATATGAGCTTCACGGATATTATTCAAAGCCTGACCACGGGAGACAAGGATGTTGAAATCCGTCTGCATTCCGGAAGCAGAAAGGGTATCATTTATATCCAGCAGGGAGAGGTGATTTACGCTCAGGCGCAGGAGGTTGAAGGGCAGGATGCTTTTTACCGGATGATGACCTGGGTGGAGGGAGAATTTGAGATTAAGGCCTGCAGCGCCCTGCCGGCGCGCAATATTTTTGAAAGCGCGATGTCCTTGCTCATGGAAGGCGCGAGAATGGCGGATGATGAAAGCGAACTGCCGGATGAGGAAGCGTAAAAGGTTTCATCAGACAATAAAAGGAGGATATCATGGAGCTGAAAGTCGAAACCATCAGGAAAAAAGCCATCGTTCATTTTTCTGACAATGCACAAATGACCGGCTATTTTTTCGTATCGGCCATATCGGCGTTTCGCGACGGGGGAGAACTGGTATCCGAACTTTTGGCCAAAGACAGAAATTATATTCCGTTTGAGTATGAAGACGGGGAAATTGCGCTTCTGCGCAAGGAAAACATCATGATGGTTTATCTCGAAGAGGATCCGGCCGATAACGAGATGCCCGGTTATAAGCAGGTGCCGGTGGTCATCCATCTGCTTACGGGGCAGACCATCAGCGGCAAGGTATCTTTTGCTCTTCCCCAGACGCATTCACGCCTGTCCGACTTTTTGAATTCGCGGGAAACCTTTTTCCGGCTGGAAGTTCAGGGTAAAAATTATCTCGTACAGAACCGTTTTGTGAAGCTTATTACGGCCGAAAAGCCGGGGTAGGTTTCCTGCAAAAGGTTAACGTAAAAAACGAGGGGTTTCAACCCCTTGTTCTGAATAATCGATCATTCAAACGGAAGTGGCCGACAGGGCCTCCACGACTTTACCGGCCAGAGACTTCAACGTGAAGGGCTTCTGCAAAAAGTGCACGCCTTTTTCCAGAACGCCGTGATGCGCGATGACATCAGCCGTGTAGCCGGACATGAAGAGAAATTTGGTATCCGGTTTTATTGCCTGCAGCTTATTTCTTAAATCCTTGCCGCTCATCGCCGGCATGATGACGTCTGTAATCACCAGATCAAAGAGCACGTCCTGTTTTTCATAAATGACGACAGCCTCTGCGGGAGCATTCACAGCCGTGACTGTAAATCCCATGGATTCGAGCATGCCTTTGGCGATCTGCAGAACCATGGCATCGTCTTCCACCAGCAGGATGTTTCCCTTTCCCGAAAACTCGTAGTCTTCTTCCGGTTCCTCCTTCACTTCATTGACTTCGGTTGTCCGCGGCAGATAAATGCTGAAGGTGGAGCCGTAACCCGGTTCACTGTATACATTGATAAATCCTTCATTCTGTCGAACGATACCGTAAACGGTGGCCAATCCAAGCCCCGTTCCTTTGCCGGCTTCTTTTGTCGTGAAAAAGGGTTCGAAGATGTGTTTCAGAATTTCTTTATCCATGCCCGTGCCGTTGTCACTGACGGTGAGCTGAACGTAGTCACCGGGAATAAAGTCGATATGGCTTTCGCAGTAAAGAGGATCGATCACCGTGTTGGCGGTTTCAATCGTCAATTTTCCTCCATTCGGCATGGCATCGCGGGCGTTCACTGCAAGATTGATGAGGATCTGTTCGATCTGAGACGGGTCGAACTTGATGGACCAGAGATTCCTGCCGAAGAATACTTTCAGTTCAACATCTTCGCCGATGAGGCGGGTAAGTGCTTTTTGCGTATGCGTGACCATTTCGTTGAGGTCAATAATTCTGGGTTCGATAATTTGTTTTCGCGAAAAGGCCAAAAGCTGTGTTGTGATGTCCCGGGAACGGACGGCGGCTTTTTCGATCTCGGCGATGTCTTTTAAGACGGGATGCTGCTTGGCCAGACGCAATTTGGCCAGATCCACGTATCCTAGAATAACGCTCAGCATGTTGTTGAAATCATGCGCTACGCCTCCGGCCAGACGGCCGATAGTCTCCATTTTCTGGGCCTGATTGAGCTGATCTTCCAGATTATGTTTTTCCGCTTCGGCTTTTTTGCGTTCAGATATGTCTCTTCCGGCCATCAGCAAACCGGCAGGTTTGCCCCTGTCGTTGCGGATGAAGATGGCCGTTACCTCCAGCCATACCGTTGATCCGTTTTTGGCATAGAGCTCCTGCTCGATGGTTTTTGAACGATGCGGATCGAACGGTTCACCCGTCAGTTCGCGGTTCAGCTCTTCCATGATGGTATTTTGCGCCAAAAGGAGAGAGGATGGCGTAAGCAGTTGATCAAGGGGAATCTTTTTGATCTCATCTTGGGAATAGCCGGTTACAGGAAAGCATGAGGGGCTGACATAAGAATAATGAAGGTTCAGATCGGTGGTCCAGATGATCTCGTGGATGTTTTCGACGATCAGACGGTATCGCTGTTCACTGTCGGCCAGAGCCTCTTCCATCATTCGTCGTTGCGTGATATTGCGGCCGACGGCCAGAATTTCCGTTGCTTTGCCGTTGGCGTCACGGTTAAATGTCGCGCCGACTTCCAGCCAGATGTTTTTGCCGAGTCGGTTAAAAACCTCTATTTCAAGCGTCCGCGACCGGTTGAGATCGACAGGCGCTGTGCTGTTTTCGATTTCCAGTTCTTCAGCCAGCACCTCAGCGGCGTGGGCATAGGATTGGGGGACCAGGAAATGATGCAGGGGATTTTTAGTGACTTCTTCCGGTGTAAAACCCGTTAATGTGGCATTGGAAGGGCTCGCATAACTAAGCTGAAGGTTTAAATCAACGATCCAGACAATGTCATTGACGTTCTCTGTGATTGTCCGGTATCGTTTTTCGCTCTCCAGAAGATGTTCAGCGGCTTTTTTACGTTCACTGATGTCCCGTGTCACCCCGACGATTTCAAAAGGTTTCCCATTTTCATCCAGGTTGAAATTGGCGCTGATTTCCACCCAGATGATTTTGCCGTCCTTGCACATCATCGGCATTTCAAACGTCGTTGTTTTTAAGGACTCCCGGATATTGCCGTTCTGATACTCCGTCATTTGTTCTGTGAGCATCTTTTGCAATTTTTTGTATCTTTCGGTCGGTAAAACGGACCGAAGCGGCATTTTATATACTTCGTCCAGTGTAAATCCGAGCAGTTGGAAAACAGAGGAGCTCATATACGTGTAATTCAAATCAAAATCCATAGTCCAGATCACGTCACGTATATTTTGCGTGATGATGCGCAGGTGCCTTTCACTTTCTTCAATTTTTCGCCGGTTTTTTACCTCGGTCGTGACGTCTCTACCCAGACCACAAAATCCAATGGCGTCGCCTGCAGGCGAACGTAGAAGCGAGAAGGACATATCCATGTAAATGGTGGAACCGTCTTTGGTGACGAATTCGTGATCGCTGAATGTTTTAGACTTTCCGGTACGGTAGATTTCGTGGAAGTCGGTGAAAATTTTTTTCAGACTGGCAGGCGGAGAAATTCTTTTGTAACTGGCCCCCTGAAGCTCCCCGCGGGAGTAACCAAGCACATGGCACAATGAATCATTGAAGAAAACAAAATTGCCTTTAAGATCCGTTTCCAGATATGTTTCGGCCATATTTTCCAGAATGTTGCGATATTTCTCTTCGCTTTTTTGCAGGGCTTCCCGTGTTTGTTTATAAAGGCTCATGTCGCGGGTTAAAATACGGAAACCGCAAGGCTGCCCCGTATGGTCATGCATCAGCGCGGCATTCATCTGATAGGTTTTGACGGTGCCGTCGAGGCGTACCAGATCGTAGTCAACGAGGAGCCGAGGCTTGCCCGTGTTATAAACCTGCTGGAAGATATGGCGCATGTGTTCGGCAACGGCGGGCGTCAGATAGTCCCGGTAATTCTTGCCGAGAAGTTGATTCTTTTCGTAGCCCATCACATAACAGGCCATGTCATTGGCAAAGGTAATATTACCCTTCAAGTCATTTTCGAGATAACCTTCCTCTGTGATTTCCAGAATTGTGCGGTATCTTTCTTCGCTTGAGCGCAGCTCATCTTCGGCTTTTTTGCGCTCGGATATATCGCGGACGATGCCCCGAAAACCGATGGGGGCTCCCGTATGGTCGCGCCGGAGTGAAACCGATGCGTCCACGGCGATTTTTTCTTTATTTTTCTTGAGGACTTCCCACCGGAAACTTTTAATCGGCTGGCCCGTCAAAAAAACACGATGAAAGGCATCATAAAGTTTTTTTGCGTTTTCCTCATCGGCAAGCCGCGAAAAATGTATTTCGTATAACTCGTTTTCGCTGTAGCCCAGATCCCGAGAGACTCGTTCATTAAAAAACTGAAGTTTTCCCTTAAGATCTACCTCAAAATAGGATTCTTCAATACTGTCGATAATATTTCGATAGCGTCCGGCGTCCGCAGTCAAATCTTCGATGAATTTCTCCATCGCATTGATTCTTTTTTCGGTTTTGGACAGAATGTTGTTGACGGCCCGGGCGATCAGTCCCAGATTGTCATTTTTTGATTCAAAATTAATGATAGAAGAATAATCGCCGACTTCGGCTTTTTTCAGAGCATCAAGGATTTGTCCCGTCAGATCTTCATGCTTTTTCAAAGTCATGGATTCATCACCAGTATGCCAGGGTCGGTTACTTACTTATATCGGATGGATGGATGAAATACATAAACCTTTCGTTGCATCCGGTTTCCGTCTGTGGTACTCCTCCCGCTCATTTTAGAGTTGTAAGGAAAACTATGCATCAAACACGATACGAAAAAGTAGCCGGGGAGCTGAATATATCATCCAAGCAAGTGGCCGATACGGCTTTGTTAATTGCCGAAGGAGCGACCGTCCCCTTTATTGCGCGATACCGTAAGGAAGTCACCGGATCCCTTGACGAAGTGGCGATTACAGCCATTCGGGACCGGCTCCAGGAACTCGAAGAGCTGGAAAACCGCCGAAATGCCATCATCAAATCCCTGACGGAAAGAAACTTGCTGACGGATGAACTATCAGTAAAAATCAATGCCGCCGAAACCATGTCTGTTCTGGAGGATATTTATCTTCCGTTTCGTCCGAAGCGGCGCACCCGGGCGACGGTCGCCCGCGAGAAAGGGCTGGAGCCCCTGGCCCGGAAAGTATTTGATCAAAATCCCATGGATGTAATGGCCGAGGCCGCATTGTTTATCAGCGATGAAAAAGGCGTGAATTCATCTGATGAAGCGCTTGCCGGCGCCAGGGATATCGTTGCCGAATGGGTCAATGAAGACACACAGGCAAGAAGTCAAATGCGCGAACTGTTCTGGAATAAAGGCGTTATTTTGTCTAAAGTCCTGCCGGATAAAATCGAAGAAGGCGTCAAGTATAAAGATTATTATGAATGGCAGGAGCCTGTTGCAACCGCGCCGTCGCATCGGGTGCTGGCCATCCGCCGGGGTGAGCGGGAAGAATTTCTGTGCCTGACGATGATGCCTCCGGAAGAAGAAGCCCTCCGGATTTTAACGGATATGTTTGTCAAAGGCGAAGGGGATGCGCAAACCCAGGTTGCGCTGGCCGTAAACGACAGCTACAAGCGACTGCTTTCGCTGTCCATGGAAACAGAAACCCGCCTTGCCGCCAAGAAAAAAGCCGATGAAACCGCCATTCGGGTATTTGCTGAAAACCTCCGCCAGCTCCTTTTAGCGCCGCCTCTGGGACAGAAAACCGTGCTGGCCATCGATCCGGGTTTCCGCACCGGCTGCAAAACCGTCTGCCTGGACCGCCAGGGAAAACTGCTCCATCACGAAAACATTTTCCCGCTTCTTTCCGACAACGCCAATCATGCGGCGGCGCAAAACGTGCGAAATCTGTGTGAAAAATTTCACATTGAGGCCATCGCGATCGGCAATGGAACAGCCGGGCGGGAGACGGAAAGCTTTATCAGGAGCCTGAATTTGCCGAAGGACATTGTGGTTGTTATGGTCAACGAAAGCGGAGCATCGGTCTATTCGGCGTCCGATGCGGCGCGCGAAGAATTTCCGGATTACGACATCACCGTGCGCGGGGCCGTGTCAATCGGCCGTCGCCTGATGGACCCGCTGGCGGAACTGGTGAAAATTGAACCGAAAGCCATCGGCGTGGGACAGTATCAGCATGATGTCGATCAGGATGAATTGCAGCGTGCGCTCGATGATGTTGTGGTAAGCTGCGTCAATGCCGTGGGTGTTGAGTTGAATACGGCCAGCGCCCAGCTTTTATCCTACGTGTCTGGTTTGGGGCCCGCACTGGCGGAGAGTATTGTCAAACATCGGGATGAAAACGGACCTTTTGCTTTTCGCGAGGAACTAAAAAAAGTAAAACGCCTGGGACCGAAGGCTTTTGAGCAGGCTGCGGGCTTTCTGCGGATTCGGGAAAGCGCAAATCCCCTGGATGCGAGCGCTGTGCATCCGGAAAGTTACGCCATTGTCGAAAAAATGGCCCAAGACCAGGGATGCTCGGTTACGGATTTAATGACCGATGACGCAAAAAGGCAAAAAATTGTCCCTGCCGATTATGTGACGGATAAAGTCGGTCTGCCGACGCTCAAAGACATTCTGTCGGAACTGGCCAAGCCGGGGCGCGACCCGCGCCGTCAATTTGAAAATGTCGTCTTTGCCGACGGAATTGACAAAATAACGGATCTGATCCCAGGGATGAAGCTCGCCGGCGTGGTCACAAACATCACGGCTTTCGGTGCATTCGTCGATATCGGCGTTCATCAGGACGGTCTGGTCCACTTGAGTGAAATGGCCGACCGGTATGTGAAAACGCCCGCCGATGTTGTTCGGGTCGGTCAGAAGGTTGATGTGACTGTGCTTGGCGTTGATATCCCGCGGAAACGTATTTCGCTGTCTTTGAAAAAAACGCCGGGAGAGAAAAAAACAGAGCCGCAGGGAGACAGCGCCCCTTCCGGAGACCGCAAAACCATGCCTCGCGATCAGGGAAAAAAGAAATTCAGGGAAGTGCCCAAACCATTCAATAATCCGTTTGCTGAAGCATTGAAGAAAAAATGATAAATTGACATCACCTGTCAATTTATTTATAATTAACACAAACCTTCCGGTAGTGATTATTGCCATGCAATCTCAAAAGCCTACATTTTAAGAATAATGAGATGAAATGCGCAGCATGCCAAACTGAAAATTCCGAAGGGAGAAAATTCTGCAGGAAGTGCGGTGCAAAACTCGCGCGTATTTGTCCGGCCTGCGAAACAGATAATCTTCCCG
Source organism: Smithellaceae bacterium (assembly GCA_963682105.1). GTDB lineage: Bacteria > Desulfobacterota > Syntrophia > Syntrophales > Smithellaceae > UBA8904. Next base: position 720,057 of record OY821638.1, on the reverse strand, counting down.
ACGATTGTTTCTGCGGTGAATGCGGACAATCATTAACTGCCAGCGCAGCAAAACCTGCAAGAACATTTCCTTTTGATGAAAACTTCAGAAAATCCGGAAATACCTTTATGGAAGATGTTGCTTGTCTGCCTTCCATCATCAGGCTTTATCAATCCTGCCTGGCGAGAGCCAAAGCAATCCGGTGTGACGGTGATATTGAATTAGATGCACAGTGCACCAAAGAACAACTCACAAGAGCCATTGATATTTTCCGGGAATGCGGCGCCGACGGCTGGGTGGAGAAGTATGAAAGAGCAATAGCGCTCATATGATATTCAAAATGGAAATTCATTTTTTAAAGGAGGAAGCTGACGTTGAAGTTTTTAACAATCGACCGCAGCAGGGAAGCACGGATCATCAATCAGTTACATGAAGTGCCGCTGTTTCGGGAGTTTGGCGATCGTGAACGCGGGGAAATTTTAAAGTGTTCTGAACTTGTAGAATTCAGCCGTGATGAAATCATTGTCCGGCAGGGGGAGATCAGTCCCGAATTCTTTGTTCTTCTTTCGGGGGATGCCAGTGTCATTGTCAGTTCTTATCAGCAGGGTGAATTTTATGATGTAGGGTCCGTATCGCAAGGTGAGATCATCGGAGAAATATCCGCTCTTTTGAAGGAACCCAGGACGGCTTCCGTTATGGCGGCTGACACATGTCAACTGCTTCGGTTCAGAGACGAAAATTTCCTGAACCTGTTTGAAAAAATCCCTTCCTTCGGATTTTTTTTAAGCCGCGAGCTTGCCAGGCGTCTCATGGAAGTGATGGGCAGCCGCAATGAACTGATTGCCGAAAGCTCTCCGGAAACCGTAACGATCGAACAGACGGATTTATCCCGTATGCGTTCTTTTATGACCGGTTATTATACAAACGCGATTAAAAGCGTTATTAAAAAGCATCAACTGATCTCCCGGAAAAAGTTTCCCCGGTATCGCGCCAATTTCAGTTTTTCAGCCGAGGAACAAAAGCGATGGTTCGAGCTTTTTGACGCAAAAGAATCGGAATGTCTGGCGCCGTTTACCTATCTTTCCATTTCATGGATCATGCTGTTGATGAAGGCGGTCAGTGATATCGAGATCAATTTCAGAAATCTGAGGCACATCAAAAGCGAAATGAGCTTTAACGCCGACGGACGGATTCCGAAATGCGATAATCAATACGCCATACAAAGCGAATTGAACGATATCATCGCACTGCGAGAAAATAGGGCTGTCCTGATTATTAAAACGTTTGTTTATGATCAGGAAATGTTTTTGATGAGCACGAATAAGGACTATTTTATTGTTCTGGATATCGATCCCGTTTACCTGGAAGCGCTGACGTCGGTTAAAGAATTTGGCAAGCATGATCCCGATGAATTCCGGAATTTCGATATGCAGCAATCGAGACTGGCGATTACCCATCAGCATGATGTCATCTGCCATAAGAAAATCGATATTCCCGCCGATATGGGACTGCGGTACGGAAAAATATCCGGCGACTTGAACATGGCTCACACAACCTCTTTTGCTGCGAAACTTTTCGGGCATTCCAAACCATGTCTTCAGGAATTGTGCATCGCCAATTATGTCTTGAAGAACCTTATGAACGTCAGCGTCGGTCCTCTGATGCGCTTCAATGTCCTGTTCATCAATCCCGTTTTTGTCGGCCAAACCGTCAATTTGTATATCTCCGATCGGGATTTTGAAGTTGTGGCGGCGGACAATAAATTACTGGCAAAGGGGTCATGGGAATCCGCATAAAAGACGAAAGATGAAGAAAGGGCGATCGATGAATTTGCCGGAGAATATTCAAAGAAAGCTGGTGTCGGCTGAAGAAGCTCGAGATTACCGCATTATTTTAAAAGGGCGGGCATGACTAAAGATTGAAGTATCTTTTCATAAGCTCTTTGACATGGGTTTTTTCTTCCGAATCCCCCTCGAGCTTTTCCACAATCAACGGCAGCCACTTATCCCAGTTGGCGGCGTCAAAATGTTCGCTGATTCCGGCATAGATGTCTTCTGAAAGATCGCCGTAACTGAGCAGGCTCCATAAAACTTCCAGCTTGATTTCGTATTCTGACGATTTTGTCCAAAGCTCCTGAAAAAAATCTTTGATGTCCTGATGCTGTTCAAATTGTCTGAGCAACTTCAGGCAAAACCTCCGAAGCGGCAGTTCATTTTGTCCGGCTGCGGCGATATCCTTCAGGATGGTTTTATCGTTTTCAGTTGTTTCCTGACGGCAGTAATTAAAGAGAGGATAGTGGTTAAGCAGTTGCAGCAACGGACCTTCAATGGATGTTCCGCTTCTCAAATCCTGAAGGGCCTTCTTCGCCACATAACGCTGCAGGACTTCCTGCCGTCCAATGTTTTCGATATCGTCCATAATTCCTTTGAAAACGGGTTAAAAGTTCGGAAACGCTTTTAACGACCGCTTGCCCCCATTACGAATTCACGATAGGATTTATACTCTTCCACGATTCTGGCGCGCAATGCCTCCCGCTTTTTGGCGGTCGTCAGTTTCAGAAATTGCCATTCCTGATCTGAAAGGTCTCCGCTGTGCGTCAAGCCGATTTCCATGGAAGAACAAAGTGCATCGGCTGCTTTGACTACCAGCGTTTTCTTTTTAAGATCGTTGCTTTCCTGGCATTCCAGGATGTCATCTTCATGATGATTGGCAATGACAAACGCCAGGTTGGCCGGCAACCTCCATTGTTCGGCCACATACTTGCCCATATCGCCGTGATCAAATCCTAAAACTTTTTGTTCCGCCTGATAAAAAGGGATATCCTGTTGAGCCGACATCTGGATGACTTCTGCAAATTCTTTCTTCATGGAAAGGTTGATGACAACTTTACCGATGTCATGCAGAAGACCGTAAACAAAAGGTTCTCCCGCCGAGAGACCTGCATCGCGGGCGATCAGGCCCGAAGCCACGGATACGGCAAGGGAGTGCTCCCATAACTCAAAGTCAACTTTATTCAAGGGACGACGTAAGTCTTTGAGTGAAATGGCAAAGACAAGCGCCTGGACGGTGGTAAAACCGATACGCGTAATCGCATCAGTGATATCCGCTATTGTATTGCTTGCGCGATAATAAGGTGAATTGGCCACTTTCAGAAGACGCGATGAAAAAGACTGATCCATCGAAATGACTCTTTTTAAATCTTGAAGAGACGAATTCTCATCGGCAATAATTTGCAGCATCCTGGAAGCGACAACAGGCAAAGAAGGGACATCAGAAAAAACATTCGGCAAATTTTCAGGTTTTGTTTTCTTCATGGTTAACTCATTATAAAATGGACTGACTTAAGGGTTTGTATCAAGACCTCTTGATCTTTTTATGTTTTTAATATCGCATATTTTCCAAGATTATTCAACTATTAATCTCCATACTTATGTATCGGCCGTCACAAAATAATCTTGACAATTTATTTAAATAATGTGAATTTGCGTTCATAAAATGAATAACAGTTCATATCGGTGGTCATGTCTATGTTGACTGAAAAGGCGCAAAGAAAAGAGCGTGAATATTTTATGCGGCGCTCGTCTATTCTGGCCGAAGCGGAAAAAATATTTTCACGCAAAGGATATCATGATGTCACCGTTGCGGAGATTGCCGCTGCTTCCGGATTTTCAACAGGTTTTCTGTATCAGTTCTTTGAGGGCAAGGAACACCTTTATACAACGATGATCAGCGAGAAAATCGACTGGATGTATGAAAGCATTGAACGTCAGGTGGCTACCATCGAGGATTTAATGGGAAAAATATCCGTGCTGACCGAGGCGCATTTAATGTTTGTAGAAGAAAATCCTGATCTGTACCGGATTATTTTACGCGGTCAGGGAGAAGCTCTCTCTATCATGATGACGGATATCCGGGAAAAATTAATTGAAAAGTATTTAAATCATTTATCGTTTATTGAAAATATTTTTGAAAAGGGAATTGAGGCCGGATTGTTTAGAAATCTACCTGCCCGCCAGATGGCCAATCTATTGATGCATATCATTCGTGCGGCATCATTTGACTGGCTGATGATGTCCACGGATGAACCTCTGGTGTCCAGAAAAGAATTTATCCTGGACGTTTATCTGAATGGAGTTAAAAAAGGATAATTGAACATGAAAAAGAGTTTCTTAAAAGGGGTGATATTGCTTATACTGACATTCATCTGGTCCAATTTGGCCGCGGCTGCGGAATATTCATTGGGTGAATTGTATGGACAGGCACTGAGGAATTCAGAAAAAATTAGAATGGCGGAAGAAAATATTTATATTGCGCAAATGGGAAAGAACAAGGCCCTTTCTCTTTTAATTCCCCGATTGACGGCAACCGCGGGTTACAGCCGTTATACCGAGCAGAAATATTCTGCGGCCGGCGTGTTGATTCAGCCAAATGAAGCGGGAACCTGGACGGTGCGCGCGGATCAGACATTCACGCTCAATGCGCGTGAACTGGATGCGTTGAAGGTTGCCGGTCAGACGATTACCAAAACGGAATATGATCTGGATACCGCAAAATCCGATTATTTGCTGGCGGTAGCAGCTTCTTATTATGATGTCCTCAAAGCAAAAAAATCGCTGGAAATTGCGGCGGCCAACATGGCTCGCCTGAGTCAGTACCGTAATTCAGTTGAAACGCGGGTGAAAGTCGGCGAACAAACCAGGACGGCGCTTTTGAGGGCTGAAGGGGAATTGTCCGGTGCGCGCGCCGAATATGTGAAGGCGACAAATGCTATGCAATTAACGCGTGCGACTCTCGTTCGTGTCACAGGCGTGGAAGATAACTTTCGTCTTAAAGAAGAAAAGAACCCGTTGTCGGATGATTATGAATTAAAAGAGCTCAGGAAAACGGCTTTGGAGTTCAGAACGGATTTGAAAAGCTATGATATGCAAATGCAGATGGCAGCCCAGCAGGTTAAATACGCACGGGGGGCCTTCTGGCCGAGTTTAGGCTTGTTTGCCGTATATAACGGAGCGGATCAAAATCCCATCACGGCTTCGCTGAATCGGGAAAGCATTTATGGCGGTGTTTCGCTTGCCTTCCCTTTTTTTGAGGGCGGCTTGCGTGTGGCCGAACTGAAGGAAGCCAGGGCGAAGGAACGTCAGGCTCGACTGATGTATGAAGATGCAAAGAAAAATGTTGATGTGGAATTGCAGGGCGCTTATCTGGAGCTGGAAACTCTGAAGGGATCCCTCCGGTATCTGTCGGATCAGCTCGCCTTTGCTCAGGATAATTATGATTCCGTCCTGCGGCAGTATGAAAATGGTCTGGCAACCAGTCTGGACGTGATGGATGCCAATAATCTCCTTTTGTCCTCAGAGAAGAATTATGCCGATGCGCTGTATGGCTATCAGCTTGCGCAATTGAAAATAAAAAAATCAAGCGGAACCCTGATTCAGTTTGTTGAAAAGAAAAAATAACGAAGATCGATAAAGTTCCGGGGAGGAAATTTCAGGTATGAAGATAAATATGTTGATCGAAACCGGCAGAATAAAAGATCGGACGGGAAAAACAAACAGGAGGCCGGTTTTGATATTAGTCGTCATCGTGATCAGTATTTTTCTTCTATCATGCGGAGGAGAAAAAACGCCTGATGCAAATAAGAAAGACGCGACCTTTAAGCAAAAATTATCCGCGTTGTTTAAAAAAGAAAAGAAAGCGGAACCGGAAAGATTGATCAATGTTCGTGTTTGGACGGCGGAGAAGAGAAAGGTTCAACCTTACCTGGAAACCACCGGAACGTTAAAGGCCGATGAAGAAGTGATGGTTGCGACGGAAGTGGATGGCATTGTCCGGAGAATCCATGTTGAAGAGGGAACGTCCGTACGTGCCGGAATGCTTCTGGCCGAAATTAACGAGACGGATTATGCCCTCGACTGGAAGCGTTCCGGCGCAGCTTTAAAGCAGGCCGAAGCGTCGCTGGCCAATGCCAGAACAGAATTTAAAAGAAAAAAGGCATTGTATGAAGAAGAGCTGATCACCAAACAGCAATATGATGATATCTCCATGCGGGTCACCGTAGCGGAAGCGGAACTGGATAGGGCCAGGGCCACACTGGCTATCGCAAAAGAAAAACTTGTCCGAACAAAAATCTATTCGCCGATTGTCGGCGCCGTGAAAGAAAAGAAGGTTTCCGTCGGAGATTTTGTCCGCAACGGGACACCCGTTCTGCAGGTCATCAAAATCAATCCTCTGAAGCTCAATTTTACGATTCCAGAAAAAGATATCGCCCAGATAAAAATCGGTCAGGATGTGATGTTCACCGTAGATGCTTATCCCGGCAGGAGGTTTAAAGGGAAGATCAATTTACTGTATCCGAATGTGGAAGAGCGCACACGAACTCTGCAGGCGGAAGCCATGGTGCCTAATGCGGATCGGGAATTGAAGTCCGGCTCCTTTGCCAGGGTTTTCATTTACACGCAGGCGCCGCGCGATGTCGTACTGGCTCCGGTGACGTCGCTGATGTATGACGGCCCGATCATCCGTATCTTTGTCGCAGACGGCACCAAGGCGCGGGAAAGAGTTGTCAAAACCGGCAATAAGTATGACGAATATGTCGAAATTATCGAAGGATTAAAAGAGAAAGAACAGGTTGTCGTGGTGGGACAGAACAATCTGTCGGAAGGGGTAAAACTCAATGTGGCTCGCTGATACATCCGTCAAAAGACCCGTTTTTGCCACGATGGTGATTCTGGCCCTGGTGGTCCTGGGCCTTGTCAGTTATCCCTCCATCGGCGTTGATCTGTTGCCGAAAGTCGAGTTTCCGATTGTGACGATAACGACCACGCTCAAGGGCGCCAGCCCCGACGTCATGGATGTGGACGTTACCGACCGTATCGAAGGCGCCGTCAACACCATCAACGGCGTCAAGAGCATTACCTCCACAAGCTACGAAAGCTATTCTCGGACGACCATTGAATTTGTTCTGGAACGCAACATTGATCAGGCCGTTCAGGATGTGCGTGAAAAAGTGTCCGGCATCCGTAACAAGCTGCCTGCGGATATCGATGAGCCGCGAATTGCCAAAGTGGACCCCGACGCCGTGCCGATTTTGTTCATCAATCTTTCCGGCAAGCAGTCCGTGCGCGATCTTTCCACGTATGCCGATGAAGTGCTCAAGGAACAACTGCAGCGCATCAACGGCGTGGGCGACGTTATTTTTTACGGTCTCAGGCTCAGGCAGGTCAGGCTCTGGCTGGATGCCGCGAAAATGCAGGCCTATCAGGTGTCCCCGAGTGATGTCATTGTGGCCCTGAAACGGGAGAATATTGAACTTCCGGGAGGCCGGATAGAAACGAAAACCAAGGAATATACCGTCCGCATCAAGGGCGAATTTGCCAAAATCCCGGAGTTTAACGACCTGATCATCAGTTACTATAAAGGCGCGCCGGTGCGTGTCCGGGACATCGGCCGGGCGGAAGACGGCATGGAGGAAAAACGCTCCCTGGCGCGGTTCAACAAGATTCCGGCCATCGGCATGGCCATCCAGAAGCAATCGGGCACCAATACCGTCGAGGTGGCCAATCGCGTCAAAGGTGAAATTGAGCGAATCAATAAAACACTGCCCCCCGGCATGAAAGTCAATATCGCCATGGATCAGTCCCTGTTTATTGTCCGTTCGATCGATGAAGTTCAATTTCATTTGATCCTGGGGAGTCTTTTCGCCATTCTGGCCGTTTTCCTTTTTCTGAAGAATGTGCGGACCACGCTCATCAGCGCGGTGGCGCTGCCGGTCTCCATCATTTCCACCTTTGCGCTGATCAATGCCTTCAATTTTACATTCAACAATATGACCATGCTGGCATTGTCGCTTTCCGTGGGATTGCTGATCGACGATGCGATCATTGTTATCGAGAATATTTACCGGCACATCGAAGAAGGAATGATGCCGATGGAAGCTGCAAAATTTGCCACATCGGAAATCGGCCTGGCCGTCATGGCGACAACTTTTGCCATCGTAGCCATTTTCCTGCCGGTGGCGTTCATGAAGGGAATTATCGGCCGGTTTTTCCTCCAGTTTGCCTTGACAATTGTTTTTTCCGTGCTGGTTTCTCTGCTGGTGTCTTTCACCCTTACGCCGATGATGGCGTCGATTTTTCTAAGGCCTCATAAAAAATCCATGCCCAATTCCATGGCTGCAGGCTCAGACCCGGCATATACAAAACCGGATCAACAAAAAAAGATATGGCAAAAAGCCGGTGACTTTACGGGACAATACTACAAGAAACTGGAGGTATTCTACCGGCGTATTCTGGAAATTACACTGGGCTACCGCAAAACTGTTTTAATCGGCGCTCTGGTCATCTTTATTTTGAGCCTCGTCCTGACGAAATTTATCGGGAAGGAGTTTGTGGCGCCGGAGGATCAGGGCGTCTTTATGATCCGCATGGAGGCGCCGATCGACTATTCCGTCGATGAGGTTGAAAGGTATTTCGGTAAAACAGAAGCCATGATTCAGGAAATACCGGGCGTCAAATCCGTCTACTATGTTCAGGGGTACGGCGGGTACACCAATAAGGGGCTCATGATGGTCGGATTGACCCCGAAAGCCGAGCGCAAGTATAGCCAGGAAGATATCAAAAAGATCTCGCGAACGAAATTACGGGAAATTCCCGGGTTGAAAGTCTCGGCGGAAGACATCTCCGTGGTCGGGGGCGGCATTCGCAATGTGCCGATTCAATACAGCATCCGCGGACAGGATCTTAACGCCCTGCAGGTTTATGCCAGGCAGATCACCTCGGAATTTTCCAAACTGCCCGGAATTGCGGACGTAGACACGTCATTGGAAACGGGCAAACCGGAATACAAAGTTTACATCGACCGTGATCGCGCGGCGGCTCTGGGTGTGGATGTGGCCACCGTCGCCGAAGCCGTCAATCTGCTCATCAGCGGGGAGCTCGACATCGCCCGCTACAAAGATGAGGTCAAGGGAAAGCGTTATGATATTCGTGTGAGACTCAATCCCGAGGACCGGCAGAGCTCGCAGGGCCTGCAGCGTATTACCGTGCGCGCCCGCGACGGGAAACTGGTGGAGCTGTCCAACGTGGTTAAGGTGGAAGAGGGCACGGGGCCCAGCGTGATCAACCGGGCGGACCGGCAGCGGGCCGTCACTGTCTTTGCTTCCCTGGAAGGAAAACCCCTGGCAGAGGCGACAAGCGAACTCGATGCCATCGCCGCAAGAATCCTGCCGGCTGATTATATCCCCAAGTATTACGGGATGGCCGATACGATGAAGGAATCTTTCCTGTACCTGATATTTGCTCTGTTCCTGGGGATTGTGATGGCCTATATGATTCTGGCGTCGCAATTTGAAAGTTTTGTGCATCCGATCACCGTTTTGCTGTCCATGCCACTTTCGTTTGCCGGGGCTTTCGGCGCATTATTCATTACCGGAAAGACGCTCAATATCTTCAGCTTCATCGGTCTGATTCTGCTGATGGGACTGGTGAAGAAAAATGCGATTCTTCTGGTGGACTACACCAATGTTTTGCGCGAGCGTGGTCTCCCCCGGAGGGAAGCCATTCTGCAGGCGGGGCCCGTCAGGATGCGGCCTATTCTCATGACGACGTTTGCCATGGTGTTCGGTATGCTGCCCATTGCGCTGGGCGTGGGAGAAGGCGCGGAAACACGAGCTCCTATGGGGATTGCGGTTATCGGCGGCCTTTTGACGTCTTTGGTGCTGACGTTGATTGTGGTTCCATCGGCCTATGATATTTTTGACGACTGGCAGGAAAAATTCAAGAATCGAAAAAAGGCAAAAGTTGCCGAACAAAGCATTCCTTCATGAGGTGAGGCATGAAAATGTTTGTTGTTGTTTATGCGGAAGCGACGGACGAAACCATTACGATGGCGTTTAAAGAAAACGGTTTCAGATCGTACACAAAAATGCATGGCGCAACCGGAGAGGGCTCCGAGACCGAGCCCAGGCTGGGCACGCATTACTGGCCCGGCAGAAACAATACACTGATGATGGCTGTGCCCGACGAGGAAATTCAACGATTGCTGGAACTGGTCAAGAAATTGAAGGCGGAACATCCCCGCGCCGGCCTGCGGGCATTTACTTTCCCCCTGGAGGAATGTCTGTGAAAATGATACCCTTTCTGGCGCAAAGGATTACGCGAAGACAAAAAGATATCGCCAGAGTGTTGCGGGGAAAAAAGTCGGGGCCGTTAAAACCGTTTAAGAAAAAGGACGGCAAGGCGCCCGGAAAGTCAGGTGGACGGAGAATTCCTTAAGGTTTTTTTGAGGAGGTTAAACCATGAAAAGTAAATGTGCCTTATTGTTTTCAGTTTTGATAGCCTTATTTCTGCTGGCCGGTTGCGCCACAACGCAGGAGCTAACCACGACTGTTAAAAGTAAAGTCAGTTCGCTGACCTCAGCCGTTGATCCTGCTTTAGTCAATCAGGTGCCCGCCGACAAGCGTGAAGGATTTTCACGGTCGGAATTTGATTTGAAAGTCGCCGGTGAAAAATTGAAGCTTGCCCAGTTAAAATCCGAACAGGCTACAGCACAAAATAAACGCTTTGATTACGAAGAGGACATGGCCGCCAGTTTCCTCAAGGAAGCCCAAATCGATTATGATCTTGTGAAAATAGAAGCGATCATCAAATCCGGTCTGGGGAAAAAAGAGGAAAATCTGAAAATAAAAGCAGACCTGCAATCAAAGAAAATGAAAGCCCAGGCGGATCGAATAAAAATTCAAGCCGATATCGACAACGCCAAAGCCAAAATCGATGATCTGGCAAAGCAAATCACGAAAACGGATGAATCCATTAAAGGTATGCAGTTTACCAAGTAGCGCTAATTAAAGATAATTAAAAAGCTGCGTTAAACCTGTTTCAGACTTTATTGTAAAATAAATTGATATATTCTTTTTCCATCTGCTGGAGTTCTTTGGTTCGCTCTTTGAGCATCCACTCAACGAATTCCCTGTGTCTTTTGAGTTCCAGATGGGATTTGATTCTGGCTTTGACGACAACCGGTTTGAACGGCTTGGTGATGTAATCCACAGCGCCCAGTTCAAAACCTTTTGCCTCGTCTTCTTCCAGGCCTTTCGCTGTGATGAAGATGACGGGAATTTTGTTGGTGTACTCGTCGCTTTTCAGCAGTTTGATGACTTGATATCCGTCCAGGTCGGGCATAATAATATCCAGCAAAATCAAATCCGGTCTTGAGGTGGATGAGGCAATTTTTATGCCGGTTTTGCCATCCTTTGCAAACAGAACGTTATAGTGCGGCTGAAGCAATTCGTTGAGAACGGAAATGTTGGTGACCTCGTCATCGATAATCAGAATGGTTTGCATTAATGTGTCGGTTTTCAATTTTTACCTCCTAAATCCATGTTTAATTTTACGGCGAGCCCGGACAGAATGTCCGTTGCTTTGCCGAATTCCAGATTGGTTAACATTTGCTCCATATTGTTGATGTCTGAATCAACATTCCTGCCTTGAATATGCTTTCTCAGTTCATTGAAAGTCGTCTCGGCGCGCAAATCGGATTTTTCAAGCAACGTATAAAATTCTCGGAAGATGGAAGCAAGCCCGTCCGCATCAACAGGTTTAAGGGATGATTCTTTTATATGATCAAAAGTGTCGGTTTTAGCCAGTTGACCAATAGACGCACCGACAGCGTCCAGTTCCGTATTGAGACTTCGCAAGGCTGAATTTATATTTTCTATATTACCACTGCGGGCTTTTTCTTGCAACTGGCTCGCGCAGGCTGCAACAGCCGTTATGGACAAATTAGCGGCCGCGCCCTTGATGGTATGGGCAATGGCCGCCACTTTGTTATAATCTTCAGCTTCCATGGCCTGGGCAATGTCCTGTCGGGCATGCTGATGATGCTGAATGAAAGATTTTAGAAGTTTAATGTATACGCGTTTGTTGCCCTGAAGTCTTTCCAGACCGTCGGCGACATCAACACCCGGTATGAAAAAGGGCGGATGATCGGTTGATATTTTACCGGCTTGAGTTTCATCGGGATGATTGATTTTGTTCACGGCCTGTTGGGTGCGTGGTTTTATCCATTTAACCAGGATGTTCATTAAAATGTTAATGTCCAGGGGCTTGGTGATATAGTCGTTCATGCCCGCTTTGATGCATTCCTGCTTATCGCGCACCGTATCGTGAGCCGTCATGGCCACAATGGGGATGTCATCCCATTGTGGATTTTCTTTTATTAAAACGGTTGTTTCCAGTCCACTCATAACCGGCATCTGCACATCCATCAAAATGAGATCATAGGAAGCCAGTCTGAGTTGTGCCAGAGCTTCCTGCCCGTCTCCAGCAATGTCTACGCTGAGACCGATATCGCTGATGATTTCCCTGGTGAGCTCCTGATTGATAATATTATCTTCGACCAGTAAAATTCTCGCTCCTTTAATTTTGGAGAGGGATTCCTCCGGAGGCGGTTTGAGCGATGATTCGATTTCAGGAGTGGACAGTCCGGCAGCCAGATGCCGTTTGAATTTATGATGGCGGCGCAGCAGTTGAATTGTAAAATAGAATGTGCTGCCTTTGCCCATCCGGCTTTCCACCTGAATCTTTCCTCCCATCAACTCTACAAGATGCTTGGATATAGCCAGCCCCAGTCCCGTTCCTCCGAATCTCCGCGTCATCGAAGAATCGGCCTGGGAAAATGGTTTAAAAAGTTTGGCGATATGTTCCGCCGTCATTCCGATGCCCGTATCTTTTATGGAAAACATCAGCAGGCAGTTATCCACGTTCAGCTCAATGGGTTCGATGCTGATCATCACAAAACCTGAATTCGTAAATTTGATGGCGTTGTTGGCGAGATTCAGCAGGATCTGGCTTAATCGGTAAGGATCTCCGGTCAGATCGTTGGGGACGCCGGGATTCACGGAAACCAGAAAGCGGATTTTCTTTTCCTGTGCTCTGAGAGAAACGATTTCCGACGTGGTCTTGATGAGTTCGTCAAGTTTAAAATCAACGGATTCCATCTCTAACCGGTCGGCTTCGATCTTGGAAAAATCAAGAATATCATTGATCAGATGAAGCAGATTTCGGGATGACCTTGCAATCGTGTTTAAATAATTTCTAATCTTGGGTGACAGTTCATTTTGCAGCGACAAATTGGTGAAACCGATAATGGCGTTCATGGGCGTTCTTATTTCATGGCTGATATTGGCAAGAAATTCGTTTTTGGATTGCGCCGTTTTTTCGGCCGCTTCTTTGGCGATGCGCAACTCTTCCATGCGTTTTCTTTGTGTGATGTCGCGGACGATTCCTTCATAATACAGTATCTGACCGCTTGAATTGCGGATTAAATGCGCGTCGATCATGATTGTGATGAAGGTTCCGTCTTTACGGCGGGCAAGATATTCAAAATCTTTGACGATGCCGAATTCCTTCATCAGAACGACAAATTCATCGCGCCTTTTCGGATTGGAGTAGATTTCGAGCGTTGTATCCCGAAACTGCTCAATCAGCTCCTGGGATGAACTATAACCGAGCATTTGCGCCATGGCGGGGTTGACTTTCATCGGTCGTCCGTCACGCGCAATCTGGAATATGCCTTCCGTGGCATTGTTGAATATGGCGCGGTATTGGGCTTCCGCGTCCCGCATGGCCATCTGAGAGGATTGAAGTTCCAGATAACGGGCTTTATCCTGTTCGACCATCTTTTCGATGGCTGTTTTCAGATTGGTTATTTCCCTGGCGGGTGTAATGTAAGGCATGTAAACCCTGTCATTATAATCCGTGGTGCTGACCTTGACGGCATAGTCTTCAATGGTTTTCAAAGGATTGATGACAGTTTTTTTTAGAGCAAGAAATAAGACGGACAGCAGAATAATGTTAAAGAAAAGAAGGTAAATCGCTCCCCATGTAACGGAGTGTTTCAGAGCCTCCTGAATAAAATGCAGTGTAATATAAACATCCATTTCTCCGATGATTTGTCCTGCATACACGAGAGAGAGTTTTTTGTGTATGAGGTCGGGAGCTGAAACATTGCGGGTCGCCGGAATAATCCGCCAGTCTTTATCTCTGGTCATGGCCGCGACAATTTTATTTTGTTCCTTGATGACAATGGCATAAAGATTTTTATCTTGCATAAAACTTTCAATGATTTTTCCCAGGCCTTCCATGTTCAATGTCCACAGAGGCTGGTTAACGCTCAGGGCTAACTGGTTCGAGATGGTTTCAAGATTATTATGCAGAATTTTCTTTGTCCTCTGATATTCGGTGTAATAATTCAGGATACCGAAGGCAGCCATCATCATTGTCGCCGACGCCACCAGCGTGATGATAATGATGGTTTGGAGCGATCTTGCGCGTCCGGCGATTTCGAAATAATTGTTCATTGTTAATTATACTTTTTGATTTGCCTTTGCTTGATCAATTGAAGATAACTGTTCTCAATCTTATGCAGAATTTGTCCGGCGTGAGGCGTTGTTCTGGAGACATTGAATGAACAGTACCATTGAATGTCTTCCGACGGAGCCATGATCACCACATTGGGAATTCTTATTTTTTTGAGACATTCATCATCGATATATTTGTAGTTCAACAAATAATCTCCCCTGCCGCGTTTGAGCATTTCAAAAGCCGCTTCATGGGTTTCCGTTTCGTAAAAAGAAACGCCGTTGGCTTTATCGCGAATCCATTTACCCCAGTCTTTGTAAGTGAACCCACGGACAAGAATGACTGTATGCCCTTTAAGATCTTCCTTCTTTTTGATGATTTTGGCGCCGGGCAATGAATAAACGCGCATGTTCAGCGGGAAAACATTTATCTTACCGGAGATCATGGCTTTACTGACGGCTTCAATGGATCTCAGGCCGTTGAATAAATCAATCTTCCCTTGGGAAATATATTCGAAAAACCGCGCGGCGGGATAACTGGTCATCGTAAATTCGATTCCGGCGTGTTCCAGTGTTTTCATGGTAATTTCGTTTACAAATCCTGCCGGTTTTCCATTGGCATCCGTGTAGGTAAGCCCCGGATATTCGAAATAACCTACCTTGATAATTCTGTCCGAGGACTGTGACTTGCTTGTTTTGGTTGTCTCTTTTTTGCGGGCATCCTGTCCGAATGAAACAGAGGTAACCAGAGTCAAAGCAACCAGTAAAACAAAAAAAGTCAGTGGCTTTTTCATAGATTCCCTCCCGGGTATTTTGAAAAAAACAAAATAAACAGCCAACCGACTGCCGCAAAATTTAATCAAAAGGAATATTGAATACTTGGGTATTTTATATATGTAAATTATTTCTATCTGTCAATGTAAAAACATTGAAAGCAGAGGGGACCTGTGCGGGAAGATTATCCGTGCCGCGTTACGCGTTAACAGAGCCGCTTAATTGCCCGCAGGCGGCCAGAATGTCGCTGCCGCGGCTGGCGCGCAGGATCGTGGTAAAATGATGATCCAGCAGGACCTGCTGGAAAGCTTGTACCTCCTGGGGGGATGGAGATCGAAAAGAAGAGCCAGGGAATTCGTTGAAGACGATCAGATTGAGTTTGCAGCGCAAGGGCTTTAAAAGCCTGGCCAGTTTTTCCGCATCGGCAACCGAGCAGTTGACGCCGCCGATCAGGATATATTCAAAGGTGAGCATGCGTCTTCCCGGCATGGGATAATGTTTACAGGCGGCAAGCAATGTCTCCAGGGGATATTTTTTATTGACCGGCATCAAAAGGCTGCGGGTTTTATCGTCCGGCGCGTTGAGTGAAACAGCCAGATTGATGCAGATGTCCTTCCCCAGACGCAGAATTTGCGGCGCCAGACCACAGGTGGAAACTGTGACTTTGCGGCACGAAAATCCCATCCCGAAGTCGCTGGTCAGAAGATCGATTGCTTTGACGGTATTGTCATAGTTTGCCAGCGGTTCGCCCATGCCCATCATGACAATATTTTTAATATTGTTTCCTTCCGGTGTTTCGTAAGTCATGGCCAGCATCTGACCTACGATTTCCGAAGGGGTCAGGTTCCGCTTCAATCCCTGACGGGCGGTAAGACAAAATTCGCAGCCCATGGCGCAGCCGGCCTGCGTCGAGATACAAAGCGTCCAGTGATTCTTTCCGGGAATGAGAACGCTTTCAATGTATAATCCGTCTTCAAGTTCAAGGAGAGCTTTTTGGGTGCCGTCCTGTGATTTCTGAACTTTGACGATTTGCGGCCTGGAGATGCGGGCAACGGTGGATAGTTTTTCCCGGAAATCTCTGGAAAGCGTCGTCATACCTTCAAAGGATGTGACACCCGATTGGTGCAGCCATTTCATGATCTGGCGCGCGCGGTATTTTTCCTTGCCGTGCGAGGAAATGAAAGCCTCCATTTCCTCGATCGTAAAATCAAGCAGGTTGGGAAGTAAATCAGCCATGGGTCTTTTTATGTAATGTTGCCGCAATGGCGTCAATAAAACCTTCCGTATTGACTTTTTTGTTCGAAGCCTTTTTTTCGGCCAGAAGCAGGAGATCGCCGGTCATGATGCCGGATTCCACCGTTTCCAGTGCAGCCTCTTCAACTTTATCGGCAAAGTCAACCACCTCCGGCGTGCCGTCCAGTTCGCCGCGCTTGCGCAGGCCTCCCGTCCAGGCAAAAATAAGCGCCATGGAATTGGATGAGGTTTCTTCACCCTTGAGATGCTTGTAATAATGTTTCTGAACCGTGCCGTGCGCGGCTTCATATTCATACCACCCGTTGGGTGAGACGAGGACCGACGTCATCATAGCGAGAGATCCGCTGGCGGAAGCAATCATATCCGACATGACGTCGCCGTCGTAATTTTTCAGCGCCCACAACATGCCGCCATCCGTTTTCATGATTCGCGCAACCGCGTCGTCGATCAAGGTAAAGAAATATTCAATCCCCGCCCCGGCGAATTTATCCTTCCAGTTCCGTTCGAATTCGCGGTCAAAGATTTCTCGGAAACCCGCGTCGTATATTTTTGAAATCGTATCCTTTGTTGAAAACCAGACATCGATTCTTTCCGAAAGCGCATAGGTGAAACAGGCCCGGGCAAAGCTCAAAATGGATTGTTCCAGGTTGTGATTGATTTGAACGATACCGGCGGACGGAAAGACCTTGACCAGGGCGGTCTGTGATTTTCCGCCGTCGTCGGGAGTGAATACGACTTCCAGTTTACCCGCCTGCGGAATTTTCAATTCATAATTATCATATACATCGCCATAAGCGTGGCGGCCGATGGTGATGGGTTTTATCCAGGACGTAACGCCCGGTTTGATGTTGTTGACGAGAATCGGTTTTCGAAAAACCGTTCCGTCCAGCATGGCGCGGATGGTTCCGTTGGGACTTTTCCAGGCCTTTTTTAAGCTGTATTCCCGGACGCGGTCTTCGTTGGGAGTGATCGTGGCGCATTTGATGCCGACGCCGTATTTCATAATGGCGCGGGCGGCATCGAAAGTCACCTGATCATCCGTGTCGTCGCGGTGTTTGACGTGAAGATCATAATAGTCGATATTCATATCCAGATACGGGAAAATCAGTTTGTCTTTGACCATCTGCCACATGATGCGGGTCATTTCATCTCCGTCCATTTCGACGACGGTTGTTTTTACTTTTATCTTTACTGCCATTAAATATTACTCCCTGAGAATTTATTTCTGCTGCGGATATTGAGCACGCCACCTGCCAGAACAATTTGTTTTTGTCTTGATGAAAGGGTAAAGCGGACTTCGAACGTCTTTCCTTTGGTCTTATTATTAACAACAGGGTTTGTTCCTTCGGCAATAGCCTTGCGGATGAAGGCAATTTCGAGATCATCTCCCTGATCAATAGCGTCGTAGTCGCATTCGGAAATAAACGTCAAAGGGAGAATGCCGAAATTGATCAGATTCGCAGCATGGATTCTCTCAAGGGATTTGGCCAGAACCACGCGCACGCCCAGATACATCGGACAGATGGCGGCATGCTCGCGCGATGAGCCCTGCCCGTAAGACAGACCGGCCACGATGATGTTGTGCAGGCCCTCTTTTTTCAAATTCATGGCGCGGCGGGCAAAATCCGCATCTACGTTTTCAAAAACGAATTCGGAATATTTGGGAATATTGGAACGATATTTCATTCGCGCCCCTGCGGGAATGATGTGATCCGTCGTGATTTTATCGCCGACTTTAAGAGTGGCTTTGCCGGAAATGACATCGGGCAGGGCGGTATTCACCGGCGGCGCGCCGATATTCGGGCCGCGGTAAATTGAGATCGTCTCCGATGAAGCCTCCGGTCTGAGAATCATGCTGTCATCGATGACCGGGTGTTCCGGCATGGCAACCTGAGGGTAGTTTATCTTCAAGTTTCGGGGATCGGTAAACCGGCCCGTGATAACGGCTGCGGCAGCCGTCTCGGGGCTGACCAGGTAGACATCGGCATCCATGGTTCCGGATCGTCCCGGAAAATTGCGGTTGGATGTGCGCAACGACACGCCGCCGGAGGAGGGACTCTGGCTGTTGCCGATACAGAAACCGCAGGCGTTTTCCATCAGCCTGGCTCCCGATGCGATCAAATCCGCAAGGTACCCGTCGCGGGCAAGATTATCGAGAACCTGGCGCGAACCCGGCGCCAAAACAAAACTGACGTCGGGATGTGGAACTTTTCCCTTGAGAATTTTTGCCACGGTGACCAGATCCTTGTAGGATGAATTGGTGCAACTGCCCAGACAGACCTGATGAACGGCTATTTCTTTCATGCCGGCAACCGTTGCAATATTGTCCGGGCTGTGGGGTTTCGCCGTTAACGGTTCAATGGCGGATAAATCGATTTCGACGGTTTGTGCGTAACTGGCGTCCGCATCGGGTAAAAGTTCTATATAATCGGATTCCCGCTGCTGAGATCGCAAAAACAATCTTGTGTTTTCATCACTGGGGAAAATAGAGGTCGTCACACCGCATTCCGCGCCCATATTCGTGATAGTGGCCCGTTCGGGAACGGATAAAGTTTGTGCGCCGGGTCCGCCGTATTCGAATATTTTCCCGACATTGCCTTTGGTCGTGAATATTTCCAGAACTTTCAGAATAACGTCCTTGGCGGAAACCCAGGGTCGAAGTTTGCCGGTCAAATGAATTTTCACAATGGAAGGGCAGGCAAGATAAAACGGTTCTCCGGCCATGGCCAGAGCCACGTCGAGCCCGCCGGCGCCGATGGCGATCATGCCCAGCGCCCCGCAGGTGGGGGTATGACTGTCCGAACCAATGAGCGTCTTGCCGGGTTTGCCGAATCGTTCCAGATGGACCTGATGGCAGATGCCGTTTCCGGCGCGAGACAGCACAATGCCGAATTTTTGCGCCACATTTTGTAAATAGCGGTGATCATCCGCGTTTTCAAAACCGATTTGAATGGTATTATGATCGATGTAACTGACGGACAATTCCGTTTGAACTCTCTGTATGTTCATGGATTCAAACTGCAAATACGCCATGGTGCCGGTGGCATCCTGCGTGAGTGTTTGATCAATCCTGATGCTTATTTCCTCGCCGGGCTCGAGGTTTCCGGAAACCAGGTGTCCGGCGAGTATCTTTTCAACGATGTTTTTTCCCATCTACACTTCTTCCTTGATCCGTTTAAATTTTAATCCTTGGGCAACAGAATAATAGCGATTCTTCTGTTTTTCGCCCGGCCTTCAGGCGTTTCGTTTTCTGCAATCGGTTGATATTCGCCGAAAGCGGTGGCGGAAAGGACGGCAGGGTCAATCCCCTTTTCCTGCAAATACCTGGTCACGTTCAGGGCGCGGGCGGCTGAAAGTTCCCAGTTAGTCGGATATTTCTTGGCCAGCTTGCTGGTGATCTGAACGTTGTCCGTGTGTCCTTCGACGCGGATATTTTTATCTTTAACATTTTGCAGAATCTCAACAACCCTGCTTAACACTTCCAGGCCTTCTTTTTTAACTTTTGCTTCACCGGACGCGAACAGGATTTTATCAACCACGTCCATGGTCAGTTTGCCTTTGAGTTCTTTGATGGTAATCTGGCCCTGAGCGATTTCACCTTTCATTTGCTTGAGCAGTTCCTGGTAGGTATTACTTGTTTTTTCGACTTCCTGAGATTTTTGTTTTACCTGAGACAGATTATCCTTTAATTTGGCGTTTTCCGCCTCCAGGTCGGAGATACTTTGAGACTTGGCCTGGAGTTGTTCCGTCGTTTGGCCGGTAATTGCTTCTATCTGTTTTTTGAGAGCGGTGTTTTCTTCCGTTAAGCCTGCGACCTTCATGGTAAGTTTATCCGCTTCATCAGCCTTGGTCAGATACTTGCTTTCGGCAACCACACAGCCGCCGCATAGAATGGACAGGACAAAAATACTCAAAAAAATACTTGCTGTTCTTTTCATAAATCCTCCTTTTTATGTTAAAATTTTCCTTCTTAAAAAGGTAAACGAACAGATCCGTAAGACATGATTTCTATAATAAACCCTCTGGATAATCAACCTTCAAAACGACTAAAAAAGGGGCTCAAAGCCCCTTTTTTATATCTTTGAGTTGTTTTTGGATATATCAGGTGCCGTTATTGTCATCGAGACCTTTGACACGAACCGCGTGCAGATATCTTTTTTGAAAGTATGGCATGTCGAGGTTGTCAATGCGAACGGCTCTGCTTTTATAAGATGCATGGACAAATTCATTGTTGCCGATATAAATGCCTACATGACCGATCGGCCTTTTGGTGCGAAAAAAGACAAGATCTCCCGCTTCGAGCTTATCCCGATCAATCCGTACGCCCACCGTTGACTGTTCGCGGGCGGTCCGGGGAAGGGAAACATCAAACATCTCATACATTTTTCGGACAAAACCGGAGCAATCGATCCCTCTGACATTGGCGCCGCCCAGACGATAGGGAGCGCCCAGGAAACCGGTGGCGACTCTGATAAATAATTTCCGCTCATCAGGACTGTCCCACGTTCCCAGGAATTCATCACTTGTTTTGCCGTCCTTGATGATTTCACCGGACGGTCCGGCGGGAGCGATATCGTCATCGTCTGCTATATCGTCTTCTTCCTCCTCCAGCGTTGCCGGAACTACGGAGGGTGAGGACTTTGATAAAACGAGATGGTGGCCGACATGAAGATTTCTTGAATTGACTTTGTTTAATGCTGCAATGTGTCTTACAGGAACGCCGGTTTTTCTGGAAATGATGGCCAGCGTGTCGCCTTTTTTAATGGTGTAGGAATGCACCGGCGTTGGTTTTGTTTTTCCGGAATCTGATGGACTGGTAACTTTAGCAGTGGCTTTCGGAGAAAGCTGCAAAACAAGGCCTGGTTTCAGTTTGTTGTTGCCGAGTTTATTATTTTTTTTAATTTCGTCAACGCTGACGCCCGTCTTTTTGGCTATCGTGTAAAGATTATCGCCTTTTTTGACCGTGTATGTTTTGGCAAAGGCAACTGTATGAAAACAAAAAAGAAGAATTATCAGAAATCCAGACAGTACCGATATTCGCCGTTTCAACATGAAGTACCTCCAAGTATTTTTGCGGGGGGGCCCCATTTTGTTAACGGTGTACAGGGTGCGGCAGAGGGCCGCCAGCTTAGTGTATCATGGATATTTACTGCACACAGAAAACGAAGGTTACATCTCAAACAACGTTCCGCCAACTTCGTATGGCATGACATACTAAAAATGCAAGTGCATGTCAAATTTATTTTGCATTCTTTTCCAAGGAGGTATAGGAAGCGGCAGTTGAAAAAAAGGATGAAAATAAGATGCAACGATTCAAATATATTGTTTTATTTATATTATTTGCCATTTTGATATTTCTGGCGGTTGATGTTTGCCGCTACTTTTTCTACCCGCAAGTATCAGATCTCATTAAGAACCGACCCGGAAAGACGGCTTTTATGGAATACCGGGAAAGAGTCTGGCAGGAAAAAGGTATTAAGAAGAAGATAGCATCGTCGTGGGTTCCCCTTTCTCAAATATCTCCCTATATCGTCAAAGCAGTCATTATTGCCGAGGATGACAAGTTCTGGTCCCACGAGGGATTTGATTTCGACGCGATGCAAAAGGCTTTGGAAAAAGATCTTCAGAAAAAAACTTTTAAAGCGGGCGGGAGCACAATATCTCAGCAACTGGCTAAAAATTTATATTTGTCTCCGGCTAAAAATCCGGTGCGAAAAATCAAGGAAGCCATTCTGACCTGGCGCATTGAGAAAGATTTGAGTAAGAAAAGAATTATTGAATTATATCTAAATGTTGCCGAATGGGGCGACGGCCTTTTCGGCGTGGAGACAGCCGCACGCAGATATTATGGCAAATCCGCCAGATACTTAAGCCCCCGGGAAGCGGCTACCCTGGCGGCAACCCTGCCTAACCCGCGCCGTTTCCGGCCGGACGGAAGTTCCCGTTATGCAGCCAACCGCGCAGACAAAATCTATTCCATTATGGTCCGGCGCGGGATTGTTATCGAGGAATTTGAAGACGTCATGAAAGACGACGGCAACAATCAAACGGATGCTAATATTTCACCGGAAGGCAATGTTCCGGTGGAAAGTAATGCTCAGCCTGAGAACAATGTTCAGCCGCAAAATAGCGTTCAGACCGTCGAGCCGCCTGCGGATACAACGCCTAAATAAGCATTCCTGAGCGCCGGCCGGCCGTTGTCATTTAGCCGGCTTCAGGTGTTCAGGGATCTGAACGGCAACAACTTCTCCGGTTGCACAGACCTCGCCTGCAGCAATCAGGCGTGATTCCACAATGATTTTTCGTCCCTTGATTTCCTTGATGGTGCTGCGGATTTCCAGCGGCCCGCCCATCGGCGTGGGGCGCAGATAATTGACATGCAAGGAAGCGGTCACAAAACGCAGGGCCGGCTCGGTTCCCATCTCCCGGTTTTCAGCGCGATATTTTGCCGCAGCAGCCGTTCCCATGGAATGGCAATCGATGAGTGAGGCAATCAAACCGCCGTAAGCATGTTCCGGGGCTCCGCCGGTGTAGTAACTCCTGGGGGTATGAATGCATACGGTTTCATCGCCGTCCCAGAAACTTTTGATCTGCATACCGTCAACATTCAGCCTGCCGCAGCCGTAACAATGGCTGAAATGGTCCGGATAATAGTCCTGAAAAGCTTTCTTCTCCATTGATTCTCCTTATATTATTCAAAGGTCAGTTTCGTTCCTGCCATAATTAAAATAAATAGATACGATATCTCCTTTGAAATTCATGAACAGGCCTGCAAGTGAGGATAAAAGCGTCCATGGCCGGTTGTACGGCGCAGGGATTATACATTAATTGACTGTTGAGTCAAACTTTTGGAGGTATTGAAGCTGCCTGCGGCATGTGGTATATAGGAATGACTCATTTTCTTAACGCATTGCGAGTTGATTTTCTAAACCATTAAAAAAGGAGGTCTATGAGCGATGTCCGAAGAAACCAACAAAAAAAACCATGACGAAAAACATCTGGAGAAATTGACGGTGAAGGAACTGCGGGAAATGGCCGCCCTGTTTCCTCATGAAAAGGCAATCCATGAAATGAAAAAAGAGGAATTGATTACCTTTATCAAACAGGCCAAAGGAATCAAGGATGATCTACACGTTCACAAGCACAAACCCAAAGGCAAGCTCAAATTAACCCGTGTGGAAGTTAAAGCAAAGATCCGGGAGTTGAGAACGATGATTGGCGATGCCCTGGAAGCCAGCGAAAAGAAGAGAGCCGCATTCCTGCGCCACCAGATGAACAAGTTCAAGAAAAAATCACGACGATTGGCAACGGCGTAGAAAAAGAGGTCCAAGGTTCAAGGATCAAGGTTCAAGGTTAAAAAATATTCATAAAAAAAGAGACGTTGGCAACAACGTCTCTTTTTTACCTTGAACCTTGAACCTTGATCCTTGCTCCTTGCTCCTAAATCGCCTCAATCGCGCACGCCATGGAGACGCCTCCGCCGCCGCAAAGTGAGGCCAGTCCCAGCGATTTGCCGCGCTTTCGCATCGCATAAATAAGTGACACGATAACCCGGCAACCGGTTGATCCGACCGGATGGCCGAGTCCGATCCCCGAGCCGTTGACATTGGTGATATCCCGGTTGATTCCCAGCTCTTTTTCACATCCGAGATACTGAGCGGCAAAGGCTTCATTGATTTCCATCAGTTCAAAATCCGCTAGTTTGAGCCCCGATCTTTTTTCCAGATCGCGCACCGCCGGCACTACGCTTAAGCCCATGACGGACGGATGGCATCCGCCACGGCCGATCGCTTTGATCCGGGCCAGGGGCTTCAGGTTCAGCTCTTTGGCCTTCTGGGCCGACATGATCAGCACGGCGCTTGCCCCGTCATTGATGCCGGAGGCATTGCCCGCTGTAACCCGGCCGATTTTGGGTGCAAAAGCGGTCGGCAGAGATTCCAGTTCCGCCATGGTCAACCCCGGACGGAAGTGTTCATCTTTATCGTAGCGGATGGGCGGCTTGCCTTTTTTCTGAGGAATTTCAACCGGCACAATTTCATCGGCAAAATCTCCTTCGCGTGTGGCGCGTTCGGCGTTGTTGTGGCTGCGTAAAGCGACCTCATCCATTTCCCTGCGGCTGATATTGTAGAGATCGGCGATGAATTCAGCGGTCAGGCCCATAATGTAGGGTTTGCCTTTGTAAAGATCGAAAAACGGACCTTTCTGCAGGGGGCCTTTTTCTACGCCGGGAACCAGGTATGATCCGGCGTGAAGCATGTGGATAATGTTGTCGACAAGCACCTGATCCTGAAGACGTCCGCCCCAGCGGGCGGAGGGAATAGAGTAGGGGATGCTGGACATGTGCTCCGTCCCGCCGGCAAGAATGACATCCGCCATCTCGCTCTGGATCATGGCCATACCGGATATGACGGCTTCCATTCCGGAGATGCAGACCCGGTTGATCGTGGCGGCCGTGACGGTATCGGGAATGCCGGCCAGCAGAGCCGAAATACGCGCGACGTTCAGAGCATCCACCGGATCCGAGCAACACCCGAAACGGACGTCGTCAATAATGGCAGGCGGGATGCCTGTCCGGCGGATGGTTTCCGCAATAACCGCCGAGCCGATTTTTGCAGCGTTTAAATCTTTCAGACTTCCGCCAAAAGCGCCAATAGCGGTACGACAGGCCGACACAATCACTACATCCTTCATCGCAATAGCTCCTTATTAAAATGATATTTTCATTGAAACATTGATTTTTTAAAGGGCATCCGAGATGTTGTCAAGGAGTATTGCGACTTGAATATACCTATTTAGAAGTATTTTAATGCGATGATCAGGGAAGCTTGTAACCGATAGAATTTTTTTCAAGCCAGTCGATGACAATGGATTCCAGCGATTTCTCGCGGAACTCATACCACTGATTTTCAATTTTATAGCGGCGGATCGCTTTTTTGAACCGGCGAAAACCGCCCCGGCCGCGGATTTGATCCAAAAGGTCATTTTTCATGCGGTCGTTCAGTGAACGGCAAAACTCGTCCATGATGGCATATTCCTGAATTTCGTATCGATCAGGCAGTTCCAGGTAATCGTTTGATTCAAGAATGTCTTTGGCGATGAGGATTAATTCCTGCTCCCAGGCGGGATGATCGTTAAGATCATAATCATTGCCGGCCATCGATAAAGTTTCATCGGACAAACTGATCCATTCACCCGTCTTAAGGCTGAGATAGGAATGGATTTGATCGCTCATTGTATCCATCGCAACCACGGCTTCTTTTAAAGATACCGTGATCTGTTTTTTCTCAGCAACCATGCCGATTATCTCCGCTTCTTATTAAAACAGCATCCATCAAAGGGATATATTCCAAATGCCGACTTTTGTTTCTCTGATTGAAGTCAGTAATCAACCGTTATTGAAGTAAATCATCATCCAACAGGCGTCATCGGTTCAATTTTATTAATTATGTATCTTTTTACTGAATATTTTCAACTAATTTCTTTGTGGCAAGCAAGTAAATTGATGAGATGCATACAGCCGAGAACTGAAGAATACAAACCAGGAAAAAATTTGATTTCCAAAAAAAGAAAGCCCGTCTTTTCAAACGGGCTTCTTGTTTGGGCTCCTCTTCAGGACCCCGGTCCGGAACAAAGTTTGTGCGGTTCAAGCTGACTCATGATGAAATGTTTCCGGTTTTCCAAGCGCTTTAGAAATTGAAACATCGAGGATATGCTCCCGTTTATCATTAACTAAAGGAATATCTGCGTCCTCTATGACCGAATTATCCAAAGTGATGAATGTGCGATCAGCATTTCCTTCGGTTTGCCGGATGACGATACGGTAGAAGGTTTCCTCATACCGGTAGGAAATCTTAATCTCTTTCCAGTCAACCGGCAGGCAGGGGGAAATACGAAGCTTACCATTTTGAAGCGACAGTCCCATCAGCGATTCCACAATCAGCCGGTACATCCAGGCGGCGGAGCCGGTAAACCACGTCCATCCGCCGCGACCGACATGCGGTGAAAGAGCATAGATATCGGATGCCACAACATAGGGTTCCACCTTGTAGATTTCCACGGCCTCAGGAGAGCTCGCATGATTGATCGGATTGATGATGTTCAGAACATCCCATGCGCGTTTACTCTCGCCCAATGCGGCAAAAGCCATGGCCACCCAGACGGCCGCATGAGTGTACTGTCCGCCATTTTCCCTCACGCCCGGCACATAACCTTTAATATAGCCCGGTTCCATCTCCGACTTATCGAAGGGTGGATCAAGCAGTTGAACCAGTTTTGTGTCCCGATGCACAAGAAATTGATCCACAGCGTCCATGGCGGACTTCACGCGCTGGGCCGCTCCCGCGCCGGATAGAACCGACCAGCTTTGAACAACCGAATCAATCCGGCACTCCGTGTTGGTGCACGATCCCAAAAGTGATCCGTCATCGCAATAAGCGCGGCTGTACCACTGACCATCCCATCCGCTTTGTTCTACGTTGCGTTTTAACTGAGCGGCTTCATGACCGCATAAATCGGCAAACGCCGTGTCGCCCCGGTCGCGTGCAATGGCTGCAAACCCGATCAGCACATCGTACAGGAAAAAGCCCATCCAGATGCTTTCGCCCGTTCCTTTTTCTCCAACCTTGTTCATGCCGTCATTCCAATCACCGCATCCGATCAGGGGCAAGCCGTGACTGCCGAATCTCAGCCCTCTTTGGATAGCCCGTACGCAGTGATCGTACAAACTGCTTTTTTCGTCGGTAACTCCCGGCAGATCGTAATAGGAATCCTCGTCCGCCCGTAATTGCCGTCCCTCAAGGAAGCTGATGCTTTCATTTAAAACGCCTGTGTCGCCCGTAGAGACGATATAGCGGCTTGCGACCAAAGGCAGCCAGAGGTAATCGTCGGAACATTGCGTACGCACTCCGCGGCCGGTGGGCGGATGCCACCAGTGCTGAGCGTCTCCGTCCATGAACTGGCGGCTGGCGCACAAAAGCAGGTGCTCGCGGATCAGGCCCGGTTCGTTATGAACAAGCGCCATGACGTCCTGTAACTGGTCGCGAAATCCGAACGCGCCGCCGGACTGATAATAGCCGTTTCGCGCCCAGAGCCGGCAGGAAATCGTCTGGTATAAGAGCCAGCCGTTGGTGAGGATGTTGATGGACGGATCCGGCGTTTCTATCTTCACGGCGCCCAGTGTTATTTCCCAATGTCGGCGCACCGCCGCGAGTTCCGTTTCCGCAACGGACGATCCACGCAGGCTCCGAACCGTGTTGGCGGCATCGTCTGCGCCTCGCCTTCCGGTGACGCCCAGCCGGAAAATGGTTTCATATGTTTTTCCCGAATTCAAAACGAATTTGACCTGCACGGCGGCGCAAGGATCCAGGCCCGCGCCGACGCGGCCCGACAGAGAAGTCCGCGTCAAAGCGTCGGGTGACCGGAGGTCCCCGTTGCGACCGATAAATTCCTCTCTGTCCCCGGTGAAAGTTCGTGTGGGATCATCCACGTCAAAGAACGCAACCCGGTCGGCAAAATCCGTATTGTATTGATTTCTGGCAAACAGCGCTCCGCTTTGCTCGTCAACTTCGGTGGTAACATGCATCATCGTTTTCGAACGCAAATCACCCAGCACCCACTCCAGATAACCGGTGACGGAAAGCTCGCGGCGGCGTCCCGATTCGTTTCGCATTTTTAAAACCATAAACTTGACCGGCGCATTGATGGACACATAAATCCATAGCTCTGAATGGATACCGTATTCCGTATGTTCGAAGACACTGTAGCCGAAACCATGACGGCATATATAAGGTGTGACGCCCCGGCGCGGATGCGGTGTGGGAGACCAGACCAGTCCTGTTTCTTCGTCGCGGAGATAAAACGCTTCGCCGGTTGGGTCGCTGACCGGATCGTTATTCCATGGTGTGAGGCGGTATTCGCGTGCATTTTCGCTCCAGGTGGCAGCCGATCCGCTTTCGGAAATGATCGATCCGAAATGGGGATTCGCGATGACGTTCACCCAGGGCAGGGGTGTTTGTTTTGTCGGGTCCGTGGTGATGACATATTCCCGCCCGTCGGCGGTAAAACCTCCGAAACCATTTTCGAGGATCAGACCGGGATAAGATAACGCGTTTTCATCCTTGCTTTTCGCGCTTTGAGCTCTGATCGGTTTTAGACGCGGTGGTACGGCGGTCTCTTGTATTTTACGGGTTTTAAGTTGCTCCTCCAGCGTTCCCAGGCTGTCTTTGATAATGACACGGGACACCGTCTGGAACAAAATACGGTCTTCAGCGGAAAGCTGATCACCCGGTCTCACAAAGATGCCACCCGGTCTGTCCATCACCCGGGTTTCCATGCTGGTGGCAATGAGTCCTATGATCTGGTCATGCAGCATCTGCCGATAGGTGGCCTTATCCTCGTTCCAGATCACCAGATCGACGCTCAGGCCCTTTAAGCGCCAGTAGGCATGCGCCTGCTGAAGCTGGCGGACCAGTTCCATATTGGCGTGGTCCGCAATCTGGAGCAGGACAATGGGGAGATCGCCGGAAATAGCGTAGCCCCACAAACCGGATTGCCCGCGGCGGTTTTTGAGAAGAATTTTCGGATCGGCCCGAAGCTGGGAATTGGCGAAAATAACGGAACCGGCCAGACGCGCATAAAGCTGCACGTCGGCCTGGGTGGCGTTGATCTGGCGGAGCGTGACCTGGCTGTGGGTCCAGGCCAGATTAAAGACACGATCGGCCAGACGCTGGTCGGCGTACTTTTCGACAAGGCCTTGCACTTTGTCGCGAGTTTCCGCAATGCCGGTGACAAGATCCAGTGTGACCGATTCTCCCGGAGAAAGTATGATCAGATGACGGATGGAAACAATCGGATCGAGAACGGAGCCGTCGGTGTTGGAAAGGGTGTGGGGTCCTGTCGTTTGCCTGACCATGGCCTGCGGACGGGAAAGGGTGTTGCCGCGGCCGACAAACTTCAAGCGATCTGTTTCATACGATACCTCGCGAATCTCGGCGCCGTGCAGCGCCATGAGATGAAAGGTCCAGAAGGTCGGCTCATTTTGGGAACGCGGTCGGCGGGTGCAAAGAATCGCCTGCTGCTTATGGATAATTTCCGTTTGAACAAATAGATTGCTGAACGCCGGATGGATCTCATCGGCCGCCGGCTGTGCGATCACCACTTCCGCGTAACTGGTGACGTCCAGCTCGCGTTGTTTTCGCGAGCGGTTGGTAATGCGGATGCGTCGAAGTTCAATGTCGTCTTCCGGCGACACGGCGATCTGAGTGTAGGTGTTGATATCATCATCGCGTCTGCGAAATTCAATTTTCGCATCGGAAAAAATGGCCTCATACCGATCCGGCTGTTTTGCCGTCGGCTGATAGGCGTTCGACCAGAATACACCGGTGGAAAGATCGCGGATGTAACAGAACATGCCCCAGGAGTCGCGGGTGGCGTCTTCCCGCCAGCGCGTTACGGCGAGATCCTTAAAGCGGCTGTAGCCTCCGCCGGCTTGGGTCACCATGACATGGTATTTGCCATTGGACAGCAATTGCACCTCCGGCGCCGGTGTGTCGTAGGTTTTAAAAATCCTTTCCGGAATTTTCTGCGGGCCTGCGGCCTTGCGAACATTGATATCGTCCGTGATCTGTTTGTAAAAGGAAAGCGCTTTAGGAATGCGTTCCTGGAGCAAAAGCGCCGCTGACTGGAACATCGGCTCGGACTCAAAACGCCTCTGCATCGGATGATTGAGCAGGAGATGAGACATCGCCAGCAAACTCATCCCCTGATGATGCGCCATGAAAGACCGGACGACCGAGTGCGATTGATCGTTGGGCACGCGCGCAGGTGTGAAGTCCATAGCCTCGTAGAAACCATAGTTGCCAAGCATGCCTTCTTCGGCCAGACGCTGGAGATTTGCACAGGCCTCTTCGGGCGCAACCATCAGCGCGAGAGCCGTGGCATAAGGCGCGATCACCAGATCGTCGGCCAATCCGCGCTTGAGGCCCAGGCCGGGAATGCCGAAGGCCCGGTACTGGTAGTTTAAATGAACATCCGTGAGGCTATAACCCGATTCCGAAACACCCCAGGGGACGCCCCTTTTTCTGCCATATTCAATTTGTCTTTTGACGGCTGCCTTGTATGTTTGATCCAAAAGTGTGTTTTCGTAATTCGGCATGACCAGAAGCGGCATCAGATACTCAAACATCGAGCCGTCCCAGGCCAAAAGCACGGGATCACCTCCCGGATTGGTCAGCATTCGTCCCAGGGCAAACCAGTTTTCCTGCGGCAACTGGCCTTGTGCGATGGCGACAAAACTGCTCAATCTGGCTTCCGACGCCAGCAAATCATAGAAACTTTTGTCTCTGCGGCGCTCACCGACGCTGTAGCCAATGGTTAATAACTGCCGTCCTTTATCATAAAGGAAGCTGTAATCCATGGCGGAGAATTCATCAATTTTTTGGATCAGAAAACGGATGACGGAGAGTCTTTCTCCGGCCTGAAGGCTTCCCTCCATAGCCTGTTGATGAAACGTGCCGATCCATGCCTGCTCCTTGGCGGTTGTATCCGGGGATATCAAATTTTCAATTGCGGAAAGCCAACGGGCGGACAGGTCTGCCGCCTCACGTAATGTGGGAATTCCGATCTCTTCAAGAATACCGCCAACCCTGGCTGAGGGACTATCCAGCGTTCCCCAGGGGCATAATGCCATCAGTTCGTCCGCCGCATCCCTGCATTGGCGGACAAGGGCCTGAGCCCACCAAGAATCCTGGTTTTGTGGACCGGACTCAAAGGTTGCGGCCAGCTTCAAGGCCGATTTTGTAAGCCCGTCAAGATGCCGCCATAAGTTGTTCACGGACGTTTCTTTCAAAGCCGCCAGAGCAGTGTGATTATTTTTAAACACGGCAAGTTCATGTTTGGACGCGCTGGGGGCGATGTCCTGAAGAACGCGGCAGGTGTCGAAAATGCCCGTAAGCCAATGGTCACAAAGGATTTTGCGGTCCGGCAATTCCAGAAGTCCCCATTTCAGCGTTAACAGATGGCCGCAAAGATTTCCACTGTCCACCGTGGAGATGTAATGGGGCGGCAGGGTTTTCAACGTTTGTGTGTCGTACCAGTTGTAAAAATGTCCCCGGTGGCGATCCAGTTTTTCCATCGTGTCGAAGGTGTTTGCGGTGCGTCGAAGAAATTCACCCTGCGAAATAAAACCGAAATCATAGGCCGATAAATTCGCCAAAAGCGAAAGTCCCATGTTGGTCGGTGACGTGCGGTGGGCGATCACGGGACCGGGATGCTCCTGATAGTTGTCCGGGGGAAGCCAATGATCACCCGCTGCGATAAATGTTTCAAAAAAAGCCCATGTTCTGCGGGCTGCTTTTCGCAGGAAGAGAATTTGCTCATCTTTGAGTTTTATACCTTCTTTAACCACAGGCTGGCTGACCCACCAGGTGATAGCGGGGGAGGCAAACCACAAGAGCAGTATGGGCAGGGCAAACAAAAGCGCGCCGGGCCTCATGATGATCAGATAGGCCGATACCAGGGCGGCGGTTGCAGGCGCGATCCACATGGACCGGCAAGATGCGGCAAAATCGTTTTCCGCCCGATGAACACCGTTGCTGAAAGGATTCCATTGAAGTAATTTTTTGTGAGAAACAATCATCCGCCAGAGTGTGCGTAAAATGGCATCCAGGCTGTAAAAAGCTTCGTAAGGGAGACAGATGAGCGTAAAGATGATCTGAAATACATGACGTCTGGCCTGACCAAGGATAAAGCTTGCGTGATTCCGCCACAACACGTCTCCCGATTTACGAAACATATCCAGCATGACGGCGCTTGCGGAAGGAATAAGAAGAATACCCACAACCAGGAGCGTCCATAACCAGGCCGGGGATAGAATGGTCCAGCCGGCGATCAAAAGAAGGGTCATTGCTGCGGGAACGAGACTGCGGCGGAGGTTGTCGAATATTTTCCACTGGGAAAGATTCGATAGTTCATTTTTCCTGCGGCCCGGCCCGAACATGGGAACGGTGGATCGAAGCCAGCCGGCAATCTGCCAGTCCCCGCGAAT
Source organism: Smithellaceae bacterium (assembly GCA_963682105.1). Taxonomy (GTDB): domain Bacteria; phylum Desulfobacterota; class Syntrophia; order Syntrophales; family Smithellaceae; genus UBA8904. The sequence goes on along the minus strand of OY821638.1, from coordinate 687,652 downwards.
CCAGCGGCGTCTTCGGCTCACATCCGTTTGGTACCGGGCGGGATATTCTTCATACAACTCGACATCGGAGATGAGCCCGGTGCGTGCGTGACACCCCTCGATCAGGTCATGGCTGAGTATCCGGTTTTCGGGAAAGCGGGCGTGCATCACTTTTTCAAACGCATCGATGTCATAAATGCCTTTTCCGACAAATGAGCCTTCGCCGAAAACATCCTGATAGATATCGGACACCATGCGTGTGTAAGGATCGATGCCCGTGAGCCCTCCCCACAGGCGCGAATACCTTGTCTGCCTTGCGCCGGACAGGCTTTCCGTCAGGCGAGGCTGAAGGATGCCGTAACCCGCGCAGATCATTTTTCTGAATTCGTCAAAACGGGGTCGGTTCAGCGGATGGGCCATGGTCCCGATAAATTTTTGCGCGGCATCACGGGGCAGTTGCGTATCCGTATCCAGGGTAATGATATATTTCACATTGACCAGTATTTCCGTGGCGCCGACAATCAGCGAGAAACAATCCATTGCGCCGCCGCGCAGAAAGGCATTGAGGTCGGCTAATTTGCCGCGTTTGCGTTCATAACCCATCCAGATTTGATCATGCGGATTCCACAGGCGCGGGCGGTGAAAAAGAAAGAACTTGCCGCCTTTGACGCCCCGGTATTTCTCGTGGAGGTCCTTAATGCCTTTTTCGGCTAACTGCAGCAGTTTGTCGTCGTCCGGCATTGTTTCCGAAGGGGCGTCACTAAAATCCGTCAGAAGGCTGAAATGAAGATTATTATCCCGGTTCGTCAGAAATCTTATTTCCAGGGCTTCGATCAAATCTTCCACACCCTGTACATTGTTGAGCATGGTGGGGATGACCACCAGCGTGCTGGATTCAGGTGGAATTTCGTGTGCATAATCCATACGCGGCAGGGGGCGCGGACGCGTGAGCAATGTGGCCAGCCAGTTGGTGAGCGCCACACCCAGAGAGCTGGCACAAAGCATCAGAACGATGGCCATCGGTCCAAGAAGCCAATTTCGTAGGCCCTGCGAATGAAGTACGATGAGCAGGTATACGGACAGTGCCGACGTCATCAGAATAATGCCGCCCAGATAGAGCAACAGGGGCGCCCGACAGAGAACTCTTTTGAGAAGATCGGAGAAGGGAAGATGCATCTGCGCGCTTTTTTCCAGTTGCGGAAGGCCTTTGTCGATCAGGTAAAACCCGACGTGAGTCATCCGCTCGTCGCCGTTTTTTTGCTCCAGGGCTTTCCGGGCCAGGTCAATGGCAAGGTGTGCGACGTCCCGTTCGAAAATCGGAGAGTGTTCGGCGATTTTTTCCACGACATGGCGATAATGGTCGCGTGTGACAAAATCCATCCGGACATAAACGTCCGCGGGATCTTCCCGCAACACTTTTTCGACCACACTCATGGTTTCGACGAATTCACGCCAGTTCATGGTCGTTAAAAACCGGAGGCTGCCGATACTGTTACTGACGGAGGCCTGATCTGCGGCCAGTTGCTGATTGCGGGATCCAATGAGTTGTTCGATATTCAAATGCGATTCGGAAAGCCGCTGCTCAATCCAACTGAGCGGCAAAGCCAGCGCCGGGCTCTTTCCCTGCAAACGCCTTGCGAATGCCGCGACAAACGAACTGGAAAGCGCAGGATCGGACCGGGCCATATCCGCGATTAACAGCACCAGACTTTTGGGATCCCGCTTTGCGATATCAACCATCTGATCCGCCCAATCATTGGCGCGCGCCCGGTCGGCAATATCGGCCATGATGCGCGTTCCGATGCGCCGGAGATTTTCGATCAGCGCCAGACGCAGCATAATCGGGATGGCCCACAACTCACCGAGCTTCAGATGAGAAACCGACTGGTAGGCTGTAATAAAACTCACCAGATTTTCGAGATCCACCCGTCCATCGCCGTGGGAGATGATCTCCTGGGCGATATCGTAAACCCGCGGCAGGCCGGCTGCGGGCCCGCTGAAAAGCCACGGGAGGCCCCGGCTGTAACTGCGGGACAAGTGGCGTTTGGCGGTGCGGACATTTTCTTCGATTAAATAAAAGTTATCGAGAAGCCATTCCTCGGCGGGTGCGATGGGTCTGTTGTCCTTGACGTTGGCGGTCAACTGATTAATGGTTTCAATCAGAAGATCTTCGTTTGCATGAAGCCGCCCCAGCAGTTTTTCGGTTGCTTTTTTATTGGTAAGCTGATGTGTGGCCGCCAGATTTTTACCATGTTGCTTCATCTGCTCGGAGCTTAGCAATTCCGATCGCAGGGGCAATTCGTCGCGGGTATATTTTCTCCTGAAACCGCTTTGGGAAAGGCGCTTTTTCAAAAATAAAGAAATATTAGATGCAGTCTTCACGATCAGATTCAATTTGTTTCTCCTTCAGTGTGGAAGAGTGGATGAAAATACAATTATACGGCGGAACGCTTCTTTGTTGTGTGTTGGCTCAGAGGATTGACCGTTTGCCGTTATACCGTTCGATATCGTAATGCTTGTCCAGGTCGATGAGATTCAGGTGATCCGTGACGTCTTTCATGGGCACCGAAGTGATCTCGCCATGACGGTAGCTCACCATTTGGCCAAAATCCTCATGGACGATCATGTCTACAGCCGCGATCCCGAACCACCTCGCCATGAGGCGGTCCCGCGCGGACGGTGATCCACCCCGCTGAAGATGACTCAATATGACATGGCGGGTCTCAAATCCAGTTTTCGCCTCGATTTCCTTTGCGATATAGGCGGCAATGCCCCCTAAAGACCGGTGTCCGAACTGATCGACTTTATTGTCCTTGAAGAATTCTCTGTCGGCGGTCATTGTGGCGCCTTCGGAAACGACGATGATGCTGTACTGACCTTCCCGGCCGTGGCGTTCTTCAAGAAGACCGAAAACCCGTTGCATATCGAAGGGGCACTCGGGAATCAGGATGATATATGCGCCGCTGCATTCACCGCCATGAAGGGCGAGCCAGCCCGCGTGCCGGCCCATCGTCTCCACCACGAATATTCTGTTATGCGAACCGGCCGTTGTCCGGAGGCGGTCGATTTCTTCCATAATGATATTGACCGCTGAATCGAAACCCAGTGAATAATCCGTGCCGACAAGATCGCCGTCAATGGTCTTGGGGATGCCGATGGTCTTGACGCCCAGACCATAGAGCTTGGAGGCCACACCGAGGGTGTCCTCGCCGCCGATGGCCACGATGACGTCGATGCCGAGTCTGGCGATATTCTCCATGACCTTGGCCGATGTATCATTTTTCGGATTAAAGGGGTTGGTCCGGGACGTGCCGAGATTCGTACCCCCGTAACGGTCCCACGTGCGCACGATTTCTTCGTTGAGCCTCCTTGTGTTCTGAGCCATGCTTTCACGGCTGTCCGGATTGACCTCTACAAGGCCCTTCCATCCGTTTCGAATGCCGATAACATCTAATTTGACGGATCGCTTCTTCGCGAGAAAAGGATCAAGGGCTGTTTTTGTCACCCATTTAATCGCGCCGTTTAAGCCCGGACAATCACCACCGCCTGTTAAAACAGCTAATCTCATGGTTCTGTTCCTCCCCAAGTGAATGGTTGATGGTCCTTGGCAATCAATGGATGATTGCCAGTTACAATCCTGCTTGATTGATCTGCCAGAAATGCCGTTGAATATTTTACGTGAAGTCAACCGGTTTCTTCCGATGCTACAGGTGAAGGTGGAATGCCTGATTTTGCAACCCAGTTTCCGGATGGAGCAGAAGAATTACATTACTTGGTTTATATATTGCATATTTCTTCATATTCATCAATCTAAGAAAATTGAACTGAAAAAAGACTTTCAGGAATTTTGGCGGAAGGTTTATATGTGGAAACCGAAAAATGGGCCGAGGGGGGCGCCTTACCGGAATTAAAAAATAGAACTTTTACTGATTTATCATAATAAAAAAGCCGGGCTGACAATCATCATCAACCTGCTTAGTTTATTAATAACTGTTAAAAAAAGCTTTATGCAAGCACATGCAGACTGTTCGGTGCAGGGATTGTCTGCTGTAAAGTTTGCGAACTTCCCATGTTATTCTATAGTTGTTTTTCCTTCAACATAAATAGCAAGCGGGAAACCGATAGATGTTCCCCATGAAGCCCCTGCATCATTTGAAAAAAATATCCCCTCTCCGGTGTTAGGAAGATTACTAGACACTCCTATTCTCGAGTTGCCTGTCGCCCCCGTATTATTGTACCCATCAATCAAAACCCAGTATTTTTGGCCAGGAGTAACGGGTACACCGATATTCTCTTCATAAAACCAGGCCCCTGTGGTTGAAGGGACTTTTAGAGCTCCCGAATATAATGGAGCATTGACATTGGGGTATCCCGAACCATTATCGGCTGCTATAGCTAAACGAACTTCTCCTTGTGACATACTTTGTTGGATAACAACCCCAAATTTGGTAATCTCTTTTACATTAGGTATAAATGATTGGGCATAAAAATCAGACCCTATTTCACCAATGGGAGCAATATAAGTGTTGTTCCAGCCATTATTTTGATCAACGACATTAAAGTCACCACCGCCTGTGCTGCATGAGACAAGAAGCAACATGGAAAATACGATCACAACAATGGAAAAAAACTTGTTTCTCCAACAAATAATGCTTTTCATAAATCACCTCATTTCAATAATTTTATCACCATAAACAATGGTTGTATTTACATTTTTTTTACATTTCAGAAAATGAGCTGTCAAGCGAAATATGACTGCTTCAAATTGGCTAAAATTGTCTGTTCAATATTGTTCATTACCCGGCATTTCCCTTTCCAACCAGGCTGAAGAAGATTCAAGATTAGTGCCTTTTGCCATTTAGTTATGGCAAGCTAATAGAAATTTTGATAAGTTAATAAGACTGAAAGAAATAAAATAACGTCATCCTTCATTATCTGCTCTCCTGTGATGATGATTTATTGAACGTCAGCAAGCGGCCTCCATTGTAGTTTATTCTGATAGGAAACACTTCACTTCAAATTAGTTTACCCCTTGAAAAGGTATTTAACTTTGTAACAAGGGGAAAGGTTTCGGGAGATAACCATGTCTAAGAAAAAACGTGAGTCTGTTGTCCTTGAAAAATGTATGACGGGCATCAAGGGCCTCGATGAGATCACGAAAGGCGGGCTTCCGAAGGGCAGGCCAACCCTGATTTGCGGCTCCGCGGGGTGCGGCAAAACACTTTTCGCCATGGAGTTTCTCATGCGAGGCGCCATGGATTACGGAGAACCCGGGGTCTTTATGACCTTTGAGGAAACACCTGCGGATTTAGCAAAGAACTTTATCTCCCTTGGTTTTGATCTCCCAGACATGATGTCGCGCGGTCTCATCGCTACGGATCATGTTTACATCGAGAGAAGCGAGATTGAAGAAACAGGCGAGTACGACCTGGAGGGATTGTTTATCCGCCTGGGCAGTGCCATCGATTCCGTCGGAGCAAAAAGGGTTGTTCTGGACACTATCGAAGCGCTTTTCTCCGGACTGTCCAATGCCGCGATCATTCGGGCAGAGCTTCGCCGTCTTTTTCACTGGTTGAAAGAACGCGGCGTGACGGCCGTCGTTACGGGGGAAAGCGGCGACAGGATGCTCACGCGCTACGGGCTGGAAGAATACGTAGCCGATTGCGTGATCCTGCTGGACTTCCGCATCGAGGAGCAAATATCCACGCGCCGCCTGCGAATCGTCAAGTACCGCGGCTCCTCTCACGGCGCCGACGAGTATCCTTTCCTGATCGACGAGGGCGGCCTTTCGATTCTGCCCATCTCGTCCCTGGGGCTTGACTATCCTGTTTCCAATGAGCGCGTCTCCACGGGCGTCCCCAAACTCGATTCCATGTTTGAAGGGAAAGGATTTTACCGGGGAAGCACCGTTTTGGTTTCCGGAACGGCGGGCACGGGTAAAACCAGCATGGCAACAACCTTTGCCGACGCGGCCTGCAGACGGGGTGAACGCTGCCTGTATTTCGCTTTTGAGGAATCCCCCAACCAGATTATCCGGAACATGGCTTCCATCGGCATGGATCTCTCCAAATGGGTAAAAAAGGGGCTGCTCAAGTTTCATTCCGCGAGGCCTTCGCTTTACGGTCTGGAGATGCATCTCGTCACCTTCCACAAGGTGATCGATGAGTTCAAGCCGGACGTATTCATCATCGACCCGATCAGCAACCTGAGCGCAGCGGGAACAGCATCCGAGGTTAAATCCATCCTGACGCGTCTGATCGATTATCTGAAGCTCAAACAGATCACGACATTCCTCACGGACCTTACTCATTTTGGAGGCGCCCTGGAGCACACCAGCGAAGAGATATCGTCTCTCATCGATACGTGGCTGCTCCTGCGGGATATTGAACTCAAGGGGGAACGCAACCGCGGCCTCTACATTTTGAAGTCCCGCGGCATGGCGCACTCCAACCAGATTCAGGAGTTTCTGCTCACCAATCAGGGCATTGACCTGATCGACATCTATACCGGCGCAGGCGAGGTATTAACCGGCAGCGCGAGAGCAGCCCAGGAAGCCGGTGAAAAAGCCTCAGAACTTATGGCCCGGCGTGAGGCCGAGCGCAGACTTCGTGAACAGGAACGCAAAAGAAATGCGTTGGAAACAAAGATCGCCGCATTGCGCGCTGAGTTTGATGTGGAAACCGAAGAAGTGCAGTTGATGGCCGCAGAAGAGCAAAAAAGACAAGCCATGCTGGCGGATGACCGTTTAAGGATGGCGCATCTGCGCAAGGGAAAGCCTTCAAATCCGCGGACGCTTAGCTCTAAAAAGAACAGGAAGGTAAAGTGAGATGAAAACGGTTACAACAAGAACGGAGAAAAAAGCAAAGGCTAATGTGACGGAAGAAGTCTGGAACCTGAGGTTGTATGTAGCCGGTCAGACCTCTAAATCGATTACAGCCTTTACGAATTTAAAGAAGATCTGTGACGAACACCTCGCGGGAAAATATAAAATTGAAGTCATCGACCTTTTAAAGAATCCGCAGCTTGCTAAAGGGGACCAGATTATTGCTTTGCCGACACTGGTCCGGAAGCTCCCCGAACCGATTAAAAAGATTATCGGCGATCTTGCAAACACGGAGCGTGTGCTGGTGGGACTGGATATTCGGCCGGTGTGAAAAGACAGGTGCAAGGTACAAGGTACAAGGTACAAGGTACAAGGTACAAGGTTCAAGGTGCAAGGTGCAAGAAGGCGGAAAAGGAATTCCGTATTCTGACTTCTGACTTCTAAGTCCTAAACTATTTGGAGCAACAGACATGGTGATGAAAAGAGCGAAAACAAGCACCACGGAATTCGAAAAAGCGGCAGCGATGCATGAACCGGCAACGTATGTTCTTCGACTGTATGTTACCGGGATGACCCCGAGGTCAACCCGGGCCATCGCCAATGTGCGCAAGCTCTGCGATGAATTTTTGAAAGGCGCCTATGAGCTCAAGGTTGTCGATATTTACCAGCAGCCCAAGCTGGCCGCCGGCGAACAAATTATTGCCACGCCGACACTGATCAAGCAACTCCCCCTGCCGCTTCGGAAGCTCATCGGCGACATGTCGGATACGGAAAAGTTTCTGGTTGGAATTGATCTGAGACAGAAGTCAGAAGATAGAAGATAGAAGGTTCAAGGTGCAAGGTTCAAGGTGCAAGGTACAAGGCAGAATAAAAACTTCTGGATTCTGACTTCTAATAGAATGCGAGCTGATCTATGAACAAAAAGGAAAAAACCCGCGAACAGCTTTTAGACGATTTGCAGACCCTCACTAGGCGCATGACGGAATCCGAGGAGACGCTGCGCGCCATTCAGAGCGGTGAGGTGGATGGTCTGATTGTCAAAACGGCGGAAGGTGATCGCGTTTTTACGTTATCGGGCGCCGATCAGCCTTACCGGGTCATGGTCGAAACCATGAACGAAGGAGCCGTCACCCTGGCCGCGGACGGCACGATTCTTTTCTGCAACCAGCGTTTTGCTGATATCCTCAACGGATCGCTGGAGAAAATAATGGGATCTTCGATCTACCCATACTTTTCATCAACAGACCTTCCTTTATTTAAGGGTTTGCTGGAGCAAGGATTAAAGGGAAGCAGCAAACTGGAACTGGCCTTGATCACCGGAAATAAAATATCCGCGCCCGCCTTACTGTCTATCAGCGCCCTCGGGCATATGGATACCCGAGGTTCGGCGTGTATGGTGGTGACCGACCTGACGGAGCAAAAGCGCAACGAAGAGATGCGGGTAGAGGCAAAGGCATTGCAAAAAGCCCATGACGGGCTTGAAGCGCAGATAGAGGAGCGGACAATCGAACTGCGCCGGGCTCTTTCTGAAATTCAGGCGATGAAAGAACAACTCGAAGTCGAGAATATCTACTTCCGACACGAAAGCAAAATGAAACATCAATTTGAAAACATTATCGGACACAGCGACGGCCTTAAGTATGTCCTCCACCGGGCCGAGCAAGTGGCTCCGACCAACGCAACGATCCTCATTCTCGGGGAAACCGGCACGGGAAAAGAGTTGATCGCCGCCGCCATCCACAGCATGAGTCCCCGCAAGGAGCGTCCTTTGTTCACGGTCAACTGCGCCGCGCTTCCGGCCAATTTAATCGAGAGTGAATTGTTCGGCCGTGAGAAGGGAGCATTTACAGGAGCCGACAGTCGGCGGATCGGCCGGTTTGAGGTCGCCAATGGCTCCACGCTTTGCCTGGACGAAATCGGCGAATTGCCGTTGGAGCTGCAGGCCAAACTCCTGAGGGTCATCCAGCATCACGAATTTGAGCGCCTGGGTTCATCCCAGACGATCAAAATTGACGTGCGGATCATCGCAACGACCAATCGGGACCTTGAGGAAGAGGTCCGCCAGGGCCGGTTTCGGCAGGATCTTTTCTACCGGCTGAACGTCTTTCCCATCACCGTCCCGCCGCTGAGGCAGCGCAGAGATGACATCCCGCTGATGGTTGGATCCTTCATGGAACGGTTTTCCAGGAAACTGGGCAAATCGATCACATCCATCGCGAGAGAGACCATGAAGACGCTTCAGGATTATCCGTGGCCCGGCAACGTTCGCGAACTGGAGAGCATCATTGAACGGGCCGTCATCCTGAGCCCCGGGTCGGCTTTGCAACTGGTCGATAAACTGACGATTTCATCCCCGCCCATTTCATCAGCCGTGAGGACCCTGGAAGAGACGGAGCGAAACCAGATTTTGAAGATCCTGGCAGAGACCGGATGGCGCATCGAGGGCAACGACGGAGCCGCCACAATCCTGGGAATCCACGCCAGCACCTTGAGAGCGAGAATGCATAAACTCGGGATAGCAAGACCGGAGATAATCGAATGAGCATGGCCAGTTTAAGGAAATTATGATATGGCTATCCTTATGAATAAACAAACAAAACCAGTAAATAAAGATTTTCCTGTTGTCGGCATCGGCGCCTCCGCCGGTGGGTTGGAGGCCTTGGAGCAGTTCCTGAGGAATGTGCCTAAAGACAGCGGCATGGCCTTTGTCATCGTCCAGCATCTGGACCCCACCCACAAAGGCATCATGCACGAACTCCTTGGACGCGCCACCACCATGGACGTTTTTCAGGTCAAAGACCGGATGCGGATCAAACCGAACTGCGTCTATGTCATTCCGCCCAACAAGGACATGTCTATCCTGCACGGTGTGCTGCATCTGTTTGAGCCTTCAACTCCCCGCGGTCTGCGCCTCCCGATCGATTTCTTTCTGAAATCCCTGGCCGAAGACCGGCAGACATGCAGCATCGGCGTCATCCTGTCCGGCATGGGCTCGGACGGTACGATGGGGCTTCGCGCCATCAAGGAAAAGATGGGCGTGGCGCTCGCGCAGGACCCTGCATCGGCCAAGTTCGACAGCATGCCCCGAAGCGCCATTGGGGCAGGGGTTGCCGACATCGTTGCCCCGGCGGAGGATTTGCCCGGAAGGATTATCGACTACTTAAGGCACGCTCTCGTCATCGCCAGAACAGATTCACCCATTGAAGAGAAGGATCAAAGCGCCCTGGAGAAAGTTCTCATCCTGCTTAGGAGTAAGACCGGCCACGATTTCTCTCTATACAAGAAAAACACCGTTTACCGCCGGGTTGAGCGGCGTATGAGCATTCATCAGATTAGCAGGATAGCGGCTTACGTCCGCTATCTCCAGGAGAATCCGCAGGAAGTGGAACTCCTTTTCAAGGAACTTTTAATCGGCGTGACCAGCTTTTTCCGGGACGAGGCGCCATGGGAATATCTGCGCAAAAAAGCCATTCCGGCGCTCTTGAAAACCAGCGAGGCCCGTCCGGCGCTTCGAGCCTGGTCGACGGGCTGCTCGACCGGAGAGGAAGCCTACTCACTTGCTATGGTTTTCAAGGAAGCCGTCGAACAGGTCAAGCCGGTAAAAACTTTTACCTTGCATATCTTTGCCACCGACCTGGACCGGGAAACCATCGATAAAGCAAGGCAGGGATTCTATCCGGCCAACATCGCCGCGGACGTATCAAGCGAACGCCTGAAACGTTTTTTCATCAAAGAAGACGGCGGCTACCGGATCGTCAAGGAAATCCGGGAAATGGTGACCTTCGCCACGCAAAACGTCATCATGGACCCGCCCTTTACCAAGCTGGACATTCTCGTCTGCCGCAACCTTTTAATCTATCTGACAACGGAACTTCAGAAAAAGCTTCTGCCGCTCTTTCACTACAGCCTGAATGCGGGCGGCATTTTGTTTCTGGGAAATTCCGAGACCGTCAGCACCTTCACCGATCTCTTCTTGCCGCTAGACGTCAAATCGCGGCTATTCAGGCGGCTCGAATCGGTCCGGCTGGCGGAACCGGCGGCGTTTCCGGCCTTTTTTGTTCATACTCTACCGGGTATTCCCAAGGAGTTAAGCATGTCGAAACCACCAACCAATCTCCAATCATACGCGGACCAATTGCTCCTGCAGCGCTTCTCTCCCCCTGCCGTGCTGGTCAACAACAAGGGAGACATTCTCTATATCAGCGGACGGACGGGTAAATATCTGGAACCGGCCGCCGGCAAAGCCAACTGGAATATTTTCGCCATGGCCCGCGAAGGACTGCGCTTTGAACTCGGGAACGCCTTTCAGAAAGCTCTGCGGCAAAAAGGGGCGGTCACGGTCCGGAATCTCACGATTGGCGAATTGAGCGGCGCACATAAGGTTGACATCACCGTCTCGGCCATCGAAGAGCCGGAAGCGCTCAAGGGAATGGTCATGATTATCTTTACCGATGTAGCCGCGACTGAGGAAAAGAAAGTGAAGGCCGGCGCAAAGACCGCGCCAGCCGGCCATGCCAGGGTTTCGGAACTGGAGCAGGAAATGAGGCATCTGCGTGAAGAACTTCAGACGACCCGAGAGGAAATGCAATCCTCGCAGGAAGAACTCAAATCCGCCAACGAGGAATTGCAGTCCACCAACGAGGAACTGCAATCCACCAATGAAGAGCTGACCACCTCCCGGGAGGAAATGCAATCCATGAATGAGGAGCTGCAAACGGTCAACGCCGAGCAACAATCCAAAATGGATGAGCTTGCCAGGATCAATAACGACATGAGGAATCTGCTCAACAGCACGGAAATCGTCACCGTGTTTCTGGATAACGATCTTCACATCCGGCGCTTCACAACCGGGGCGGATAAACTTTTCAAACTGATTCCGGGCGACGTGGGACGGCCCCTCTCCGACATTGCAAGCGACCTGCTGTATCCCACGATGACTGAAGAAGCGCGGGAAGTGCTAAGAACTCTTGTCTTTTCGGAAAAGCAAATTACCACAACCGATGGCCGCTGGTTTTCCGTGCGCATTATGCCCTACCGAACCGTCGAGGATGTCATCGGCGGTGTGGTGATTACCTTTTCGAACATTACCGCGGCCAAGACGCTGGAGGCCGAATTGAGGGAGGAAATTGAGAAGCTGAAGGTTCAAGGTCCAAGGTCCAAGGTTCAAGGATAGAGGGACATAGAGGGACAAGGTGCAAGGTGCAAGGTACAAGGTAAAAGGTACAAGGTTGCCCCCCTTGCGGGGGCGAGAGACTTTAGTCTAATTACTTATGTGTCATTCCGGGCAAGCGGCGCGCGACCCGGTTTGCCGTGCCACTTTCTAGTGTGGTGCCTTTTAGGGTGAATCCAGGAATGTTAATAATCTCTGGATTCCCGCCTCCGCGGGAATGACGAAATATTAAACGCCGAAGGCCACAAGATTAACCTTGAACCTTGAACCTTGAACCTTTAATACAAAGGAGCATTTATGGGCGCCATCAACGACAAGAATAAGTCAAACGCAGACACCCAATTGCGGCGCCGTGCGGAAGACCGGTTGGGCGCGAAAGCATCTGAATTAGATCCTCCCCGTTCCGAGATAGATGCCAAGCGCCTCGTCCACGAGCTGGAGGTCCACCAGATTGAGTTGGAAATGCAAAATGCAGAGCTCAAATGCGCCCGGGAAGAGCTGGAAATCATTGTGCAAAAATACGCTGACCTTTACGATTTCGCGCCTGTGGGCTATGTTACACTTGACGGCAACGGCAACATCCTTGCTGCGAATCTCACTTGTGCGGGTTTACTCGGCATTGAGCGCTCCGGGTTGATGAACAGGCCTTTCCGGAAATTCGTTCATGCGAATGACATCCCCTCCTTTAACACATTCCTTGATCTGATATTCGTCAACCCCCAAAAGGCAACATGTGAAGTTATGCTTTTGCATGAGAAAGGACACACCTTCTTCGCGCACATCGAAGCCATTTCCTTCGGAGCGGGAGAAGAATGCCTCATGGCGTTAATCGACATTTCTGAACGGAAGCACGCGCAGAAAGAATTGGCGCTAAAAATGATCCAACTGGAATCTTCCCTGGCCATGGTTAAGCAGTTGGAGGGCATTATCCCCATTTGTGGCTACTGCAAGAAAATAAGAGATGACAAACAAAGCTGGCAACAGTTGGAAAAATATATCACTGAACACTCCGAAGCAAGTTTTAGTCATGGTATCTGCCCGGAATGCGCGAAGAAACAAGAAAGCGACTTCAAATAATGATATTTGCTGAACTCAAAACCAACACGGAGATTGTGTGATGAAACAGGACAAGACCCCATCATCGGGAACCGTCAAACTTCGCCGCCGGGCGGAAGAACGGTTGGGCAAGAAAAATACGGCTTTGCAAACACCCCGTTCTGAAAAAGATGCCAAGCGTCTCGTCCATGAACTGGAGGTCCACCAGATTGAGCTGGAAATGCAAAATACGGAACTTCGGCGTGCCCAGGAAGAGCTGGAGTTGTCGCGCAACAAGTATGTCGAGCTTTATGACTTTGCACCGGTCGGTTATTTCACCTTTGATATGCAAGGACTGATACGCGAAGTCAATCTGACCGGCGCGAAAATGCTGGGAACTGAAAGAAAGTTACTCCTTCAGAAACCTTTTATCAATTTTATCGCACAAGCGGCGGAAAAAGAGAATTTTTCAAAGCACTGCAAAAAAGTTTTTCAAGAGCAGGAAAGCTCAACCTGCAATATTCTATTGAAGAGAAAAGACGGTTCGACATTCTCTGCTCAACTCCAGAGCATCGCAAAGGAAAATATCGAAGGCCATGCCGAAAATATTCTTACCTCGATTACGGACGTTACCGAGCACAAAAAGGCGGAGGCAAGAATCGAGCATCTTGCTTCATTCCCCGAGCTCAATCCCAATCCGGTCATCGAGACGGATCTCAAGGGTCAGATTATTTATTGCAACGCTGCAACCACAAAGATGTTAATAAAGTTAGGAATCCCCAGCGATGATGTCCGCTTGCTGCTCCCGCCTGATCTGACTAAAACCATAAAAGAGATGGAACGGAAAGACGACGGGCGATACGAACTCCGCGAAGTGGAAATAAACGGCAGGACGTTTATCGAAAGCATCATTGTCCCTGCTCATCTGAACGTGGCGCGCATCTATGCGCAGGAAATCACCAGGCGCAAGCAGGCGGAACAGGCGCTCAGAGACAGTGAGAGGCTTTACCGCGCCATCGGCGAATCCATTAACTACGGCATTTGGGTCTGTGACCCTGACGGCCACAATATATACGCCAGCGAATCTTTTCTTAAGCTGGTGGGTTTAACCCAAAAGCAGTGTTCCGATTTCGGCTGGGGTGATGTCCTGCATCCCGACGATGTTGAGCACACGCTGTCGCTCTGGAAGGAGTGTGTTCGCACCGAGGGCGTCTGGGATATTGAGCATCGCTATCGCGGGGCCGACGGCCAGTGGCATCCTATTTTGGCCCGCGGCGTTCCGGTTAGGAACGATCAAGGCGAAATCATCTTTTGGGCGGGAATCAATCTGGATATCAGCCGGATCAAGCAGGCGGAGGATGCGCTGCAAGAAGCTCATGACGGGCTTGAAGAAAAGGTAAAGGAACGCACGGCCGAGCTTCAAACGGCTCTTTCGGAAATTGAAGCCATGAAAGACCAACTCGAGGCCGAAAATATTTACTTCCGTCATGAGAATAAAATTAAACATCAATTTGAAAACATTATCGGGAAAAGTGACGGCCTGAAGTATGTTCTCTTTCGCGCCCAGCAAGTGGCGCCGGCAAACACAACGGTCCTCATCCTCGGGGAAACGGGAACGGGGAAGGAGTTGATCGCTGCCGCCATCCATAACATGAGCCCCCGAAAGGAGAGGCCTTTGATCACGGTCAACTGTGCCGCGCTTCCGGCCAACCTCATTGAGAGCGAATTGTTCGGCCGGGAAAAGGGAGCCTTTACAGGAGCCGATACCCGGCGGATGGGACGCTTTGAAGTCGCCAACGGCTCCACCCTTTGCCTGGATGAAATCGGAGAGCTGCCGCTGGAGTTGCAGATCAAACTCCTGCGGGTCATTCAGCATCACGAGTTTGAACGGCTGGGATCGTCTACTACCATCAAAGTGGACGTCAGAATTGTGGCAACAACCAATCGGGACCTGGAGAAAGAAGTGCGTGAGGGCCGCTTTCGGCAGGACCTTTTCTATCGTCTCAATATCTTCCCCATTACGGTTCTGCCCCTTCGGCAACGGCAGGAAGACATCCCGCTGTTGGTTCAGACCTTCGTTGAAAGGTATTCCAAAAATTTGGGCAAAAAGATCACGACGATTTCGAAGGAAACCATGAAAACGCTGCAGGATTATCCATGGCCCGGTAACGTCCGGGAATTGGAAAGCATCATTGAACGGGCCGTGATCTTGTGCCCCGGCCCAGTCCTGCATCTGGCAGACAAACTGGATCTCTCGTCCTCCGCCGTCTCTTCCACCGTAAGAACATTGGAAGAGACGGAGCGAAACCAGATGCTGAAAATCCTTTCCGAAACAAGGTGGCGCATCGAAGGAAAGAATGGGGCCGCAGCGATCCTGGGCTTAAACGCAAGCACATTGCGGGCGAGGATGCATAAGCTCGGAATCGTCCGGCCACAGATAAAAAAAACGAATTAGTAAAGACAGAAGTCAGAATACACAATACACAATACACAATACAGAAGACAGAATGCAGAATACAGAATCCAGAATATTATTATCTTCTGAATTCTGACTCCTGACTACTGTCTTCTCTTTTTTGTCCGTCCATTCCCCTCCCTCAACATCCTGAGGTTCCGTCATATCCTGAGGCCGAAAGGATTATCTCTTAATTCAATTCCGGTCTTTTTATGAATCCAACAGCTTGTTATCAAATAGTGAACCCATCATTCCATGCTTCCTGTCGTCTGTTGGCAGGCTACTTGCTATTGGTATCCACCGTGATGATCCGCGTAACCCTGATGATCACAAGTTTAAGGTTGTCTTAATTTCATAACTGACGGGATTGACAACCGGTCATACGATGGGCGGAGTCACTTATGAACTGCCGCCATCATCAACACCGCGACGTTAGCTCCCGTCGGTTAAGGACAACAACCTTTTAGTCTTTATTAATCTTGCCGGAAAAATGGTGCTTCAGGAAAGGAGGTGGGCCGGGACAGAAAGATTATGGCAAATCTTCAATTTCTAATTGCAGCAAGAACAAGTGGCCGGTCATTTTATATATACAAAAGTCGGTAGTTATCCGGCCAATTTGAGAAAACGCAAACAGGACCATATTGAAAAAGGAGAAAAAATGAAAAAATATTTCAAAATTTGTTGCCTTGTGACCGCAACAATTTGTGTTATGGCCATAAGCGCGATGGCCGACCCGATTAATGGCGCAATATCATTCAGCGGAACATCCGTGCAGGATAACCAGGATTTGTCACTTGCCACGGCATTCACCGGCTTCAGCAATGTTGTGGTATCAACCACAGGCGGGACGGAAGACTATGCGGCCGCTTTGTCGGGTCAGACGGTAACGTTTAATCCCTTCACGTTTTTACCGGCGCTTAATCCGAATCCCGTTGCCGCACTCTGGTCATTCGTGGTTGGCGGCAATACTTACAGCTTTGACGCAATTGAAATTGACGTAATAAGCAGCTCATCTCACACGCTGGCCCTGGTTGGGACCGGCATCGCCCACATTACGGGTTTTGATGACACGCCCGGCAACTGGTATTTCAGCGCAAACCGCGCCGGTGGAACAGCCAGTTTCTCCGCGTCGACTGAAGTCAATCCTGTTCCTGAGCCCGCCACCATGTTTCTTCTGGGGTCGGGATTATTGGGACTTGGCGCAGTGGGCCGCAGGAAGAAAGCGAACAAAGAATAAATTAGTATCAACATCGTGAAGTAAAAAATGCCCGGCCAGTTTTAGAACTGCCGGGCATTTTTACCGACGGCTGGATTTGTTGGTCTTGGGACCTTTAGCAATCCATGCTCATGTCATTTCGATTGGGTAAGGCTCATAAACCCCGACCGGTATTTACATTTATAGCTTGCATGGCAAGACAAGTGCGACCCCAACGGGGTCGTAGATTGAATTTTAGGACTGTATTTCTATAAACGCGTTATCCCTTCGGGATAAAAATAAATGTTTCCTGACCGCTGCCTTTTGCCTTGTACCTTGTACCTTGTACCTTCTCTTCACTCCCCCTCAATATATTGAGGTTCCACTGAATGTTGAGGCCCAAAGATGTCTTTCCTGCAACTCGGCCGTTCGCTTCTTCCAACCAACAAGTTGTTTTTAAAGGATGAATACAGGGCAATGGTTTGTCTTCATTGATTGGCAAGCTATTTGCTATGAGTATTTTGAGGAGATTGATCCTTAACATGAATGAGCAAGGATATGGAGACGAACATGCCGGAATCCAAAAATAAGCCGAATTCGGATTGCGATGCAATCTTTATCGGATGGCAAAAAAAAAACGAGGAGGATATTTTTCCCCTTTTTAATGTCACGGTCGCAGACCACCCCCTGTATCACTCTACAGTGAGTGAGGCGACGTTACGAAGACTGCACCTGCGGATTCCGCAAACCAGTTCTCCCTACCCGGAGACAACACCCGCTCCGTGGCATGATCTGGGCATCAGGTTAAATCATCCCAAAACCGCAAGGGAAGCAATAGACATGGCCGGCTTGAATTATACGGTCGTGAAAAAGCCGCTACTGTCGAGACCCGGTGCGTATATAACCGTACGAACGGACAATGGCGACATCCTGGGCGTTGTCAACTCCGGTTACAAACCCATTCAGAACATTGATGCTTTCACATTTTTCGATTCTTTAATTGCTGAAGATGAAGCAACATACGAAACAGCGGGAGTGCTTGGAAAAGGCGAACGTATTTGGATCCTGGCGAGACTTTCGGGCGATATTAATGTTCATGGCAACGATATCGTCAGTAAATATCTTTTGCTCACCAATAGTCATGACGGCAGTCCACAAGTTCAAGTGAAGATTACGCCCATCCGTCTTGCTTGCAATAATACCCTGACCTCCGCCTTACTGGGCGCGGGAGACATTTCAATCAGCCACGAGCCAAACACGGGAACGTATCTGAAACAGGCATCAACCCTCCTCGGATTGTCCAATACCTTATACGACCAACTTGAGGTTATGTTCAATGATATGGCGAACAAAAAGATCGCGCCGGATCAACTGCGAGAGTATGTGCAGGCGCTGGTCCCGGACAACGAAGAGTTGGAGAACACGGCAAGGACGGAAAAGATCCGCAACAGTGTGCTGAACCTGCATGGTTCGGGCCGCGGAGCGCATCTTGCGCGCGGGACTGTGTGGGGAGCGTTTAACAGTGTGGCCGAATACACGGACTACATGATGTCGGATGAAGATTCCGATACGCGATTGCATTCCATCTGGTTTGGCGGCGGAGAGCAATTAAAGGTGAAGGCATTTAGTTTAGCCCGGCGATTGATGGGGCCTGAAGGATACCGTGCGCCGGCGCGTTAAGGACGTATCATCATGAAAAAAGATTTAACGATTATCGGGATTATTCCCCAATATCCGAGGCATTCGCAAAACAATATCTACGCAAAGATCAAAATGCCTCCCGTGGGAATTTTGTCCGTTCTGAGCCAGATTACTCATCATCCCCGGTGCAAGAACGTTTACGCGATGGATGAAAACAATTATGGCGGGCCGCTCACGGATCAGAATCTACCGGATCATCTCTGTTTGCAGACCGACAAGCCCGCACATCTGGCGCTTTTCTATGGCGGCATGAGCAATTCAATTCCCCGAATGTTTACATTAGCCCGGCAATATCAGGATTTTGGCGCCATCACCATTGCCGGCGGCAGTCATGTCGACGCCCTGCCCGAAGAAGCGCTGCACTCGGGCATTGATATTGTCGTGCATGGTGAAGGAGAAGAAACCATCACGGAACTGCTGGCAGTGCTCGCAACAGACCATGGCGGTGTGGCCATGAACCTGCCGGGATTGTCTTCAGTCTCGGGAATCAGCTTTCTTGACGCAGCCGGCGCCTGTGTTTTTACCGGTAAGCGTCAGCCGATCTGCGATTTGAATGATTTAGCCGATCCTGATCTGACCCTGGTTAAATTTATGAAAAAAAGATGGAGCGCCATCCCGATCAACCGGGGCCGCGGCTGCAATTTTAATTGCGAATTCTGTGTGGTGAACAGACAATACGGACATTATAAATCCGCTTCGGCGGAGACAGCTTTGCGACAGTTGATTAAATATTCCGATCTGGGATACAAAAAGTTCTTCTTTACCGATGATAACTTTGCCCAGAAGCCTGACGAGGCCATCGCACTGTGCAACGCGATTAGCGACTATAAAAAAAAATTCCATAAAAAAACAGACATCATTGTCCAGGTGCGCACGGAAGCGGCGGATAACGACGCATTGATCGAAGCCATGCGCCGGTCCGGTGTGACGACACTGGCTATCGGTTACGAAAGCCCGATCGACGAAGAATTGCAGGCGATGCGCAAAGGTGTAACGGTGGAAAAGCTGATTGCCCGTTCCAGAAAACTATCCGACACCTTTTATCTGCACGGCATGTTTATTTTTGGCTATCCCGCGAACACTCTCTCAAAGACAGGCGCCGGCATTACGATCCGCAAGCGCGCTGACGCTTTTAAAGCGTTTATTAAAAAAGCAAGAATCGACACGATCCAACTCCTCAATGCCGTGCCGCTGCCCGGTTCCGAGCTGAGAGCGAGACTCGAACGCGAAGGCCGCCTCCTGCCTCTGTCAATGGCGGGCTGGGATAAATATGACGGCCTCTTCCTTTGTTACGATCCGAGGCCGGACGGTCTCGATCCTGATGATCTGCAAAACATGCCCAAGCTGCTGATGAAAAATCAGTATCTCGGAGGATTTCTCAGCCGGAAATTAAATTACGGCAACTGGCTTACCTGGGTTTATCTGGCGACCATCGGCTTTCCCATCCAGTTTGTCGTGTTTTATTCCCGGCGGTTCATTCGTAATGTCATGGAGCAACATAAGATGAAAAAAGCACTGCGCCATGATGCGCCGGCGTATACTCTGTTCACCGTTTCGCTCGCCGATGCCTGGGGAGATATAAAACGGAGATGGAGAAATCTCTTTGTCAAGACCTACGCGGGAGCCATCATGAAGCGGTGGTTTAAAGAATATCGGAACAGCCAATATATAAACACGCTCAGGCAATTGTAAGCCGGCAAAGGTTTTGAAAAGCTTGATGATGTTGCGTCATCATATAAGCAAAGACAATTTATATTAAAGGAGAATGTCATGAAAAGAATCATAATGCTGGCAATGGTTTTAGTGACGATGATCGTGTCAATTGGCGGATGTTTCGTGCCGTGGCATGATGATGGCCGGGATGGCCGGGATGGCCGGGATGGACGAGATAGAGGCCATGACAGGGGTCATGACAGGGATCGAGGACCTGACCGGCATGATGACCGGCATTAAAATCTGCTTCAATTTGTAAGTATTCTATCGTTTTGACCTCTGGGAGGGCTGTATAATGGATAAGTTACTTTTCGGAAAATTACTTGTGTCCTTGTTATTTTTACTGCCGGCTCCGGCAGTGGCAGCGGTAAATGTAGACGTTAATATTTCACTGCCACCGCCTATTGTATTTGCTGCGCCTCCTGCGCTGGTCGTGCTGCCCGAGACATATGTCTATTTTATCCCTGATGCAGAGGTGGAAATCTTCTTCTATAACGGTTGGTGGTGGCGTCCATGGGAGGGGCAATGGTATCGCTCGCGGCACTATGATTCGGGCTGGCGCCATTATAGAAATGTTCCATCTTTTTATGGACGGATACCTTCCGGATGGCGCAATGACTATCAGGATCATCGCTGGAGAGGGCATCAATGGGACTACCAGCGAATACCTCATCAGCAAGTTCAGCAGAACTGGAACAACTGGGAAAAAAACAAACATTGGGAAAAACAAAATACCTGGGGGGTCCGGGGGTTGAAACCCCAAGCTCAAGCACAACAGCCATCCAGAGCGGTTCAACAGAAAACACAGACGGTTAAACCGCAGGTTCGCGAAGTCCAGCCGCCGCAGCCCCGGTCTCAATCACAACCCAAACCGGAAGTTCGGGAGAGAGCCAGACCGCAGCAGTCAGCGCCGCCGTCCCGCGAGGTGAGGCAGCAGCAATCCCGTGAAACACAGTCACAGCAGCCCCGGACGCAATCACAACCCAAACAGCAAATGCAACCCAAACCGGAAGTTCGGGAGAGAGCCGGACAGCAGCAGTCAGCGCCACCATCACGCGAGGTGAAGCAGCAGCCGCGGCCCCAACAACATGAATCTCAACAACAATCCAAGCCTCAACGTGGCGGATCTGAAAGAGCACACGAAGAAAAACAGGACAGAAAATAGGATGAAAAACAGATTATGATCCTTAACTGGCGCGATACGTATAAAGAAAAGCTTACCGACGCTAAAACGGCGCTGGCCCCAATCAAAAGAGGTGCGCGGATTTTTATCGGTTCGGCGTGCGGGGAACCGCAGCTTCTGGTAAAGACGCTCATCGATGAGGCGCCAAATCTTGCAGATGTCGAGATCATTCACTTTCTGGATCTTGGTCTCGCCCCTTATACGGGTGAAAAGTATCATGAAAACTTCCGTCACAACGCACTGTTCATCGGCGCCAACACGCGTGCCGCCATCAGGGAAGGCCGGGCGGACTATACCCCCGTTTTTCTGTCGGAGATTCCACTGCTTATGGAACGGGGAAGCATGCCCATCGATGTTGCCCTGATCACCGTGTCCCCTCCCGATATGAGCGGGTATGTAAGCCTGGGGATCTCCGTCGATATCACCAAGACGGCCGCAGAGGTTGCCCGATATGTCGTAGCTGAAGTGAACCCGAACATGCCCAGAACGCTGGGCGACAGTTTTCTCCATGTGAGCAAGATCCATGCTTTTGTAGAAAACAATGTGCCCCTCCTGGAGTTCATTCAGCACGCTCCGAATGATATTACCAGGGCCATCGGTGAACTGATCGCCGATCTGATCGAAAACGAGTCCACCCTCCAGACAGGTGTCGGAAAAATACCGAATTCCGTCTTTCCCTGCCTCATGAACAAAAAAGACCTGGGAATTCACACCGAAACGTTCACCGAGGGCCTGATTGATCTCATCGAGGCGGGCGTCATCACCTGCAGCAAGAAGTCTTTGCACCCCGGGAAAATTGTCGCCTCTTTCTGCATGGGCGCCAAGCGCCTCTACGACTATGTCGATGACAATCCGCTTTTTGAATTCAGGCCTTGCAAATACGTCAACGATCCCTATGTCATCGCTCAAAACGACAAGATGGTCTCCATCAATTCCGCTCTCACGGTGGATCTGACCGGGCAGGTCTGCTCCGATTCTTTAGGGTTTGAATTTTACAGCGGCATCGGCGGACAGGTCGATTTTGTGCGCGGCTCGGCCATGTCGAGTCGGGGCAAATCCATCATGGTGCTGCCCTCCACCACGGATGACGGAAAATCCTCCCGGATCGTCCCGTATCTTTCCGCGGGCAGTGGTGTTGTCGTGACCCGCGGCGATATTCATTATGTGGTCACGGAATACGGCATCGCCTATGTCCATGGAAAATCCATCCGCGAAAGGGCGATAATGCTGATTAATATAGCGCATCCGGACTTCCGGGACGAACTTCTGGAAGCGGCAAAAACGCAGGGCTACATTTATAAGGATCAGACGCTGCCGGCGGTGCTTTATCCGAAGGAATACGAGATCACCTGGACCGATAAGAAAGGCTCAAACATTTTTTTCCGTCCGGTTAAGGCCACCGATGAACGGGGCATTCAGGATTTGATTTATAATCTTCCCGACCAGGATGTCTATACCCGTTTTTTCCACAGTCTTAAGTCTTTCCCCCATAAGGTGGCCATGCCGATGGCCGCCATCGATTATACTGATAAGATGGCCATCGCCGCGGTTACAGGAAAAGAAGAGCCTGAAAGCCGGGAGCGGATTATCGGGATCGGGCGATATATCAATAATCCTCACACCGGTTTTGCCGAGGTTGCCTTCACCACTCATCAGGATTGGCAGAACCGCGGCATTGGCACATTCTTTCTCCAGCATCTGGTTCGTATCGCCAAAGAAAAGAATATCAAGGGATTTACGGCTGACGTCCTGACCCGGAACACCCATATGATGAAGATATTCGCGAAGACGGGATACCCCCTTAAGACTCACCTGGAATCCGGTGTCTATGAACTTGAAATATCGTTTGGCGGATAAAGAAAAATACAGGACGGAAAGCAGGATGAAATCGACATTATCGATCATAAATACTTCCGGCTAACGCCCGCTTTTTTTAAAGCGCACCTTCGTTATAGAAACAGTCCTGTTCCTGACGTTGAAAGCCGCCGGAGTTTGTTTAGGTAATCGCTTCCTCGCTGTTTTTGACCCTGCTTCAATGAATCCCTCAGAATATTGAGGCTCCACCAAATACTGAGGTCACGAACCATGCTTCTACATCGATGTTGTGTTCTACCGGTCGCCTAACCTTCCGTTATTAAATGCTGATTTAATATTCAGGCTCACCTTCGGTGATTGGCAGGCTCCTTGCTGTTATCTATCTATGATCATGGCCGTCACACGGGCATTGCCTGAATATTCAAAATTAAAAATATGGAGAAGTAAATCAGCATGACATTAGCAGATAAAACAAAAGAAGAGTTGATCGATGAGCTGGAGATTGCACGCAAACGCGTTTCCGTGCTGGAACAGTATTATAATGAGTCAGGGAAGTCCCTGGTTAATATTGCACTCGGAACAAACCAATCCTTATCCCGGCCGGCACACATGCAGGAGGGCATCGTTATTGTTTTCGACAGAAAGCTGGAATTTGTCAATGACATCTTTGCCGAACTGTTCGGCGTATCGCCGGAAGAGGCCTGCAGCCCGGGATTTGACCCCATGAGTCTCATAGCTCCGGAGAGCCGCCGCTACATCCGCAACCAGTATCGGGAAGGATGCCACGGCGGATATAAAACGAAAGAGATTCATTATACCGGACTGTCCAGAGACGGCCGGAAAATAGGTTGCGAAACTTTCCTTCTGTTCATTCCTTATAAATGGGGGGTTGCCATCCAATGCACGCTCAACCGTGTTTCCGTAAGCAAACAAATCGATGAGGTCTTGCGCAGTCGCTACAGCAGTCCGCCGGTTTTTCTGTAACGCCGAAACCGAGGCAAGAAAGCATAACCTCATAAAAGTAAAAGAGCCTCACAAACAATTTAGACCAACAAAAAAGGAGAACGACCCATGAAAAAAACAATATACACCATAGCATTGATGATCGCGGCATTGGCAATGTTTATGATCAGCATACCAGTGTACGCGTCGGAGATGGACAGCCGCATTGAATCATCCACCAGGCAGTCGTATGTATTCAAGACCTTCCTTCAGGGGGATGATATTAAAATCGTATCCAGAGACGGCGACGTCACCCTGACGGGGATTGTCGCCGACGACTTCAACAAAGCATTGGCCCAGGAGACCGTCGCAGGCCTTCCCGGCGTTAAGAGTGTGGACAACAGACTGGACATCAAAGGCGCGCTCCCCACCGCAAATTCGGATGCATGGATCCGTAACAAAGTAAAAGCCACGCTCGTATTTCACCGCAGTGTAAGCGCCGACACAACAACCGTTGACGTCAAAAACGGCATCGTGACCCTGCGAGGCGATGCTTTTAGCAACGCGCAAAAGGATCTGACGACTGAATACGCCAGGGATGTCGAAGGGGTTAAAGACGTCATCAATGAAATGGCAATCGTCGATAGCGCGAAGAAAAAGCAAACGGCGGGTGAAAAATTTGATGACGCCTCCATCACCGCTCAAGTCAAGATGACGCTTTTGTATCACCGGTCAACTTCCGCACTCAATACCAAAGTCGAAACAAACGATGGTGTTGTCACCATGTATGGCAAAGCCGGAACCTACGCTGAAAAAGATCTCGTCACCAAGTTTGCAAACGACATAAACGGCGTGAAGAATGTCAATAACCGGATGACCGTTGAGTAGTCCGATTCCATGCTCCGGCATGCATCACGGTAAAAAATGAGGAGGTGAGAATATGTTAGTCCATGTGATTCGCAGTGACAATCAGTATGATTACGTCCAGGATTTCGTGCTGGAGAAACTCATTGAAGCCAAAGAGATTGCTCAATTCAAACGGCGATCCGGATGGGTAACGATAGGAGCCCATCAGACAAGAAGAAGCCTGAGGAATAAAGTCCGGAACAATGACGATAAAATAGCGGTTAATGATGAAATTTTTATCCGTGAATATCGCAGGGTTAATATGTGATCAAGTGAGTCCTCTTACAATTCGCATCAACGCAAGTGGACATGAGTTATCTAACCGAATTAAAAACTGCAAGGTCAGGGAAACGGGAGGTGTAATGAACAGAAGGCTCATTATTGCGATTGTGCTGATTGTTCTGGGAGTCGCGGCATCGGCATACCAGGGCATCGCTTACACGACTTGGGCGCAACTTATTGATATTGGTCCCAGCCGCATGACAGTACAGAAATCTGAAACGATTCCCAGGCTGCCAATTTTGGGGTTTGTTGCGCTCGCAGGCGGCATCGCGATGATGGTTGTGTGTGGGATGCGGCGAGTTTTAGTACAAGTCAACAAACAAATCTAAATCCTTAAAGGAGGATACAATGAAATCAAGTACAAAAGAAAAGGCAAAAGGGATGTTTCATCAGGTGAAAGGCCAGATCAAAGAAACCGCCGGCGATCTTACGGATAATCCAAAGCTGGAAGCGGAAGGCGCAGTCGAAAAGATGGGCGGTAAATATCAGGAAAACGTCGGCAAGGTCAAGAAGGTCTGGGGTAATTAATGATTGCGGGGTGTGTCATGCGTCGGCATGTTCCGGAATCACCGGGCAAACGTTGCATGATACGCCCTAAAACATGTCTTCTATGACTAAAGGACAAAGATCATGAATCTTCCCGATGAGATTTTGACGGAGACAGCATCAGAGATTCCCGGAAATCTAAAGAAGCTGATGGTTCGCTCTTCCGAAAGCAATTCTATATTCTACACGGAAACTCATTTCCGCCACATGTTGCGGGTAGAAAGACTGCGAACCGAGCGATCCCAAAAACCTTTTCTCCTGTTACTTTTAGATGTTTCCAGACTTATGGCGAAATACCGGCACAGAGAGATCCTGGCCGGCATTAAGGCGGCCTTGATGCCGGCTGTACGTGAAGTAGATGTTCCGGGCTGGTACCATCATCGGCACACCATCGGTATTATTTTTACGGAAATATCGGCCGGGCAAAACAATTTGACCGATTTATTCGTTCAACAACTGTCTGATCGCTTTCTCGAAAAGCTCAACCCCGGCTGGCTGGATGAAATTGATATTTCATTTCACCTCTTCCCTGAAAAAGGCGGCGCTCCATTTCATGATAAAACATTTAACAGCCATCTTTATCCGGATATGACCCAGCACAAGCCCGGCAAGAATATTGCTCTGACCGTAAAAAAAGTTATGGATCTTCTCGGCAGCTCAATCGCACTGATTTTATTATCCCCGCTGTTTATGATCATTGCTGCAGCCATTAGGGTCATTTCCCCCGGGCCTGTATTTTTCCGGCAGGAACGCGTGGGCAAAAACGGTAAAACATTTGCCATGCTGAAGTTTCGGTCCATGAAAAATAACTGCGATTCAGCCCAACATCATAATTATGTAAAAAAATTCATCTGCGGGCAAAATAACGCCGCAGTGGAACCCGGTGTTTTCAAATTAACCAACGATGAGCGCATTACGCCCATCGGCTGTTTTTTGCGCAAAACGAGCCTCGATGAACTTCCTCAATTTATCAATGTATTTCGGGGAGAGATGTCGCTGGTCGGCCCTCGTCCCCCTCTGGTTTATGAATGTGATCTCTATGATATCTGGCATCGACGGCGTCTTTTGTCCTGCAAGCCCGGCATCACGGGCTTATGGCAAGTCCAGGGCAGAAGCCGCACTACTTTTGACGACATGGTGCGCCTTGACCTGAAATATATCCGGGAGTGGCATCTTTGGCTGGACATCAAAATTCTGCTCATGACGCCAAAGGCTGTCGTGAGCGGTTTGGGCGCTTTATGAAAATACGGGTTGGCCCATTCTATGGAAATCAGCCATGAAACACAATGAACTCTCATTTTTAACGATTCTGACTATGCTCCTTGCAGGTGCAGTCATCTCCTGGTGCGGTTGGGCCATAGCCGAGGAAGGCAGCACCCCGGGTTCCACAGAGAGTGGGAAAATGTTGCTTGCCGAAGATCCCGGAGAAAAGACAAAAACCCTGAACTGGGAGAAGGGCGCCGGCAAGAGCTATATCATTCCGGCCCTGGAAATACCGGCATTCCTTGTTCTTCTCAATGTATATGACAGGTTTGCATATTCCAACGATATGGAGGATGGGAAAAAAGTTTATGACACCAACCTGTCCACCTCCTGGGATCACCTCATTCACGGACCCTGGGGGATAGATCGCGACGCCTTCTCCATGAATCAATTCAATCATCCGTATCAGGGATCCATCTACCAGGGATTCGCGCGATCGGCGGGCCTCAATTACTGGGAGTCGTTCATCTACACCAACGTGGGCAGCTTTCTGTGGGAAATAGCCGGCGAGACCACAAACCCTTCCATCAACGACCAGATTGCCAGCGGCATTGGCGGGAGCTTTTTCGGAGAGGCGCTCTTTCGGATGGCCGGCCTGGTGCTGGAAGGCGACGGCGGCAAACCGGGGATCTTACGCGAACTGGGGGCTACAGTGATCTCACCCCCCACAGGGATCAACCGTCTGGCCTTTGGAGACCGCTTTAAAACAGTCTATCCCAGCCATGATCCGGCCAATTTCTGGCGCGTGCGCCTTGGTGCAAGCCTGACTTCAAACCTCAACGAAGGGGGCGCTTCGAGCACCATCAACCGGACTGAGGTGACCGGCGACTTTCTGATAGCCTACGGGCTTCCCGGAAAGCCCGGTTATACCTACACGCGTCCTTTCGACTACTTCCATTTTGAATTAACCAGCCTTGGCACCGTGGAAAACCTTGTCGAGAACGTCATGATCCGCGGCCTTCTCTTTGGAAAGGACTACAAGGCCGGCAATTCTTATCGCGGAATCTGGGGTCTCTACGGAGGCTACGACTATATATCACCGCACATTTTCCGAGTCTCCAGCACCTCCGTTTCTCTGGGCACGACCTTTCAATGGTGGCCCGTCCGGACGGTTGCGCTCCAGGGCTCGGTCCTAGGCGGCGTAGGCTATGCCGCAGGCGGCAATGTCAACCAGGTGGGCCTGCGTGATTATCATTACGGCATCGCTCCGCAGGGACTCCTGGCACTGCGTCTCATTCTGGGAGATCGGGCGATGATCGACTTAACGGGGCGCGCCTATTATCTGACAGGTGTAGGCGGCGATGATCCCGGAGGAAGGGAGGCTATCGACCGCCTGAATATGGGGGTAACGGTTCGTGTCTACGGCAAACACGCTCTCGGGATTCAATACGTTGCCTCCCTTCGTGATGCGCGGTATCCCGATCAGCCTGATAGTTACCAGAGCGTCGGCACCATTAGTCTTGTTTACACGTTGCTTGGCGATATCGGGTTTGGCGCCGTCGAGTGGCGCAATGGAGAGACTCGGAGCGCTTTGTAAAAATAAACATCAACCAGTAAATATTAAAGGAGACAAATCATGAAACAAAAGACCTATTCAGTTGTTTTGCACGCTACACTTGCTTTAGTGATGGCAGTGTTTCTATCCACTATTATTTTAGCCAGTGCCGATACTTCTTTTG
The DNA here is from genome assembly GCA_963682105.1 of Smithellaceae bacterium. GTDB lineage: Bacteria > Desulfobacterota > Syntrophia > Syntrophales > Smithellaceae > UBA8904. The sequence goes on along the minus strand of OY821638.1, from coordinate 658,965 downwards.
CCGCCTCAGGCAAAAAGAAATCGCAGAACCTCACACGAACCTCTGCCGTCGAGTATACGGAGGCCCAGATCAAGCAGCTTCAGGGCTCGCTGAATATTACCGCGGCCCAGGAGCCTTTATGGAATAACCTGACGCAGGTGATGCGGGAAAATGCAAAAGACATGGACGCCCTGAATAAGGAAAGAGCTGAAAATACGGACCCCATGAACGCCGTCGAGCATATGAAATTCCACAGTAAAATCACTCAAGCCCATTTGGATCAAATGAACAAACTCATCGGGCCATTCGAGACCTTCTACGACAGTCTGTCCGATGATCAGAAAAAGATTACGGATACAACATTCCGGACGGGAAAATATGCAAAACACAAACGCAATAAACGGTAGCCGCACACATGAAGAATCATGCCAAACAATCAATGGGAATCGAGCCCCAAAGGAGTGACTTTATGAAAACAATACATCAATGGAATTTCAAATCCATAGCCGGCAAGGTTATGCTGGGGTTTGTGTTGATCACCATGATCGGCAGTATAGATGTGACACAAGCCATCGCCAAAGATTACAATAAATCGAAAGGAAAACATGACAATGGCCGTTATGAGAACAGAGGACACAGGGATTACCGCGGCCATACACAGCGTATGCCTGAGCGTCGGCCTTATGGCCACTATGGCCACAGGGAACGCGTTTATTATCCGCCGCCACCGGTTTTCTATGCGCCGCCACCACCCCCGGGCATCCGTATCTTTTTCCCGCCGATTTATATTCACCCCTGAGAGAACATAAAGCGTTACTCGTAAGGTGCGAGATACACTTCACGAGATACGAGATACGAGATGCGAGATACGAGATGCGAGATGCGAGATACGAGATACGAGATACGATAAGTGAGATTAAATAAATAAAAAAAATGGAGGTATGATCATGAGAAGAATCAGTTACGGGATAACATTTTTGTTGATGTTTGTCGTATGGTTTACCGGTTGCGCGACTTTTAAACCGGTTGATCTTAATTCGCGGATTAACTCGGGGCAACTGGTGCAGAAAACGGATAATTTCATTGTCCTGTTTGACAAATCGGCGTCCATGAATGATCAGCATCATAAGCCGCAGTTTGCCGACAATCCAACGCGTCTGATCTATGGAAAAGATACGACAAAAAATATGATTGCGACAATGCCCGATATTCAACTCGGTGCGGGACTTCGCATCTTTTGGGCGGAAAAAACGGATCTTATTTATGGAATGACGCAACTTAACAAAAAATATTATAAGAAGGCCGTCAATTCTATCGAAATGGTCAACGGTGGATCGCCTCTGGAACTGGCTATTAAGGAAGCAGGCAATGATCTTCGGGGAGTATCGGGTCATTCGGCCCTGATTATTGTCAGTGATTTTTCCGGAAGTCCGATGAAGGGTGATATTAAAAACGCAGATGACATCAACAACGATGCGGTAATGGAAGCCATCACCAAAGTGAACAAAGATTATGGCGACAGGCTCTGTGTTTATGCCATTCAGTTGGCCTATACGCAAACCGGTAAGGACCTTTCCGAGCGGATCGTGCAGAATGTGGCAGGCGGCTACAACGTCAATGCCGATAAGTTGGCGGAACCTGCCGCCATGGCCGCTTTTGTGGAAAAGGTAATCTCCGGAAATTGCTCTCGCTATCAGCAGTATGTTGCAAAGCCGGTTGATAAGGCTGTTATCGTTGCGGATGAGCCGGTTATTCAGGAGAAAGTCGTAGCGGCTGTGGCAGCCGAAAAGGTCATTATCCTTGCGTTTGAGGACATCCATTTTGATTTCGATAAATCAACCCTTAAACCGGAAGCCCAGATGATTTTGAAAAGAAACATCCAGCTCTTGAAGGATAATCCTAAAGCGAAAGTCCGCATTGCAGGGTATACCTCTGCTCACGGCACTGATGTTTACAATCAGAAATTAAGTGAAAGAAGAGCGGCTGCCGTTCAGGACTACCTCATCAGCGAAGGGATCATTGCACCGGACAGGCTTTCCACCATCGGCTATGGCGAAACAGACCCGGCCATGTACGAGGCGGCGCCCAGCGAGCTTTACTCCAAAGCGGCAAAGGCCAACATGAGAGTTCTTTTTGAAATTATCGTGAAGTAGGAGCAAAACGTGAAACGTAGTTCGTGAAGCGCATCGCGTATTTCATCCCCCCGCGCCCCCGCCCCCCCCCGCAAGGGGATCACGAACTGCGTTTCACGAGATACATTCGCATCCCCCGTAAAGAAGAACACGTAGTTTAGGAGGAGTCACCGATGCTGAAATCATCAGAGCAATGCCCTGCACTATTATTTTAGTAAAACAAGAATTGTGCGCATTGGATGACGATAAGGAGAAAAACGATGAAGAGATGGATTCAATTAATGGTATGTTTGTTTCTTGCCGGTCTGGCAATCGTTCCGCCCGCTTCAGCGGCAAATTCGACGGCCGTTACGGTAGGCCGTATATACACGATCGAAGGTGATCTGCTCCGTTATGTTCCCGAGGAGCGGGATTGGGTGACCATGGTCAAAGACGCCCCCTTCGGGGCTGAGGATACCCTCTTTTCGGGAAACCGGGGAATGGCGGAGATGATTGTTCCCAATGGCACCTGGATCAGGATCGGGAACAGCACGCAGATCCAGTTTGTCGCTCTCGACTCAGACCTGTCCGAGGTGGACATGGCCGAAGGCGTGGCCCGGTTCTATAACAAAGGCTCAGAAACAGTCATCAAAGTCACCAGTCCTTTCGGGTACGTTCTGGCATATCCCGGCGCGGTCTTCGACTTTTACGTGGGTGAAAACTCGGTCGAAGTGATCTCGGTAAAGGGAAAAGTCAGTTTCGTCCACACGGCAACGGATGCCCGATACGACGTTGCGGCCGGTTCTCCATCCATTCTTGCCGACGAGAATCAGGTATCATCAGGTGAGGGAACGATCGATCCCGGCTGGAACCGATGGAACAATTCACGTGAAAACTTCTGGGTGGCGAAATCCAGGGTGCGGGGACGATCATTTGAATATCTCCCGCCAGATCTCCGGGACGAGTCGTATGCCCTGGAAGAAAATGGAAGATGGGAGAGCATCCCTTATGAAGGTTCATCGCGCTGGTTCTGGCGGCCTACCGCCGTGACCGTGGGATGGTCGCCTTTCACCGCGGGTCGCTGGACCGACTGGAATGGCGACCAGGTGTGGATTCCCGCAGAGCCATTTGGTTACGTCACTCATCATTACGGCAACTGGATCTACACGCGAAATTCCTGGTACTGGGCGCCACCGGTGGTAAATGTGCGTGTGGGCCTTCCCCTTCTGGACATCGGTTTCTTCTGGTCACCCGGAAGGGTTTCCTGGATTTCCCATGACACCCATGTGGGATGGGTGCCTCTGGCGCCGCGCGAGACCTATTACAGCCACCGCCACTGGGGAGGCCCTCATGAGGTGATCGTCACGAAAAATATCACCCGGATCAATATCAATATTGGAAGTCATGCATACGCAAAGCAGGCCATCGTCGTTCCCCGGGACAATTTCTACCGGGTGAATAATTACAAGACTGTCCGGGTGACCAATATAAACACCACCACGATTATCAACAACTATAAGGCGGCGCCGGTCGTCAATAATACTGTGATCAATAATTATACAACAAACAAAGAGCGGCACAATTTCACAACCGCAACGGTACAAGAGAAGCCCCACAATACGGTGATCAAACGAATTGAGAAAAACGCGCCCGTTATTCAGAAGAGCAGGAAAGAAAACGCCGTCGTGGTTCGGGATCAGGTTAATAAGATCAAAGAAGGAAAGGTCAGCAGCGAAGCCCGCATCGAAACACCCAAAAGCACAAACCATATCGTACCGGCCAAAGAAGTAAACAAGCCGAAATCGGAAATAATTCTTCCGCAGCGGGAAATCAAAACCGGCGCAAATCCCGGTCAACCTGTAACACCAAAGCAGGTAATCCCTGCAAAACCTGCACCGTCTGAAGCACCTGTTGCACGGCCTGACCGCGTAACACCGGCAAAACCGGATCAAGAGGAAAAACCCGTGCAAAGCACACGACCGGAGCGGGTGATAACGCCTGTAAAGCCCGCGGCAAGACCTGAGCGCGTAATACCGGTTAAGCCGGAACAAACGGAGAAACCCCCACAGTCCGCAAAACCGGAACGGGTGATGCCTGCAAAACCTGCACAAATTGAAAAGCCTGCGAGACAATCTGAGCGCGTGTCACCGGCACTACCGACTCAACAGGAGAAGCCCGAACGACCGGAGCGGGTGATAACGCCTGTAAAGCCCGCGGCAAGACCTGAGCGCGTAATACCGGTTAAGCCGGATCAAATGGAGAAGCCCCCACCGTCCGCAAAACCGGAACGCGTGATGCCTGCTAAACCTGCGCAAATTGAAAAGCCTGCGAGACGATCTGAACGCGTAACACCGATCAAACCGGATAAACAGGAGAAACCCGCAAAAAGTGGACAACCGGAGCGGGTGAGTCCTGTAAAACCTCCCCAGCCTGTACAGCCAGCGGTGCAGCCTGAGCGCGTGACACCGGTGAAACCGGAGCAACAAGAGAAGAAACGTCCACCCGAAAAGAAAGATAAGATTAAACAGATGGAAGATGATCTTGAAAAACACAATGAGAACAATAAAAGGCCATGATCATAACCGCAGGTTAACAGAGATTAAAAGGTTGGATTATGTAAATTGCGGCCAGGATGGCCGCAGCGGGCAACAGGATATAAGCATTAACATCGTTCTTTAAAAGTACATTAAAAATGGAGGTAACGTTATGGCTAAGAACATTGCAGTCTATGGAATCTATCGGACACGCGAGATGGTCGAGCATGCAGTCGAAGAAATGAAAAAAGCGGACTTCCGCAACGCAGACATCTCCGTACTGTTCCCTGAAGGCGGAGGAACCAAGGAATTTGCCGTCGAGAAAGAGACTAAAGCGCCCGAGGGAGCGGCGACAGGCGCGGGAACCGGTGCGGTGGTCGGCGGGGCTTTAGGGTGGCTGGCAGGTATCGGCTTATTGGCCATCCCCGGTATAGGGCCTTTCATTGCGGCAGGGCCCATCATGGCCGCTCTTGCGGGAGCCGGCGCGGGAGGATTGGCAGGCGGAATAGCCGGAGCGCTCATTGGCATGGGTATTCCCGAGTATGAGGCCAAACGATATGAAGGACGCATCAGGGAAGGAGGAATCCTGCTTTCCGTCCACGCCGATGACAACGCCTGGAAAAACAAAGGTAAGGACATTTTAAAACATACCGGGGCCGAAGATATCGGCGTTAAAGGAGAAGCCGGCGCCGACTATGATATCAGCGACAGACCTTACGTTAAAGGATCCAAAGATGCTCCGAGGACTGATCACGGTGAACCCGTTACACCCCGGATCATTCCTGCTGAGACAAGCACAAAAAGTCCCCTGCACGGCAACAGATAGTGCGGTTCTTATAACCACAGGGGCATTAGCTTTCATCGGGAACTGGGAGAGCGATCCTTGCCGAGGAAAACATCGGGCTTCTCTTTTCCTGCAACGTTATTGTTTATGCAAAAGGCGACACGACGGTGCTATCCGTTATAGGACCAACTGTTGTCATGCAGACGATTGATAATCTTGAACTTCAAAATGTTGCACCGGCAGTTGAAGAGCGATTGAATAAGGCATTCGAATCAACAAGTTAAGGAGGTACCGAAGATGAAAGCATTTTTCAAATTATATGTTTTGATAATGGCCGGATTGCTTCGTCAGTTATTTTGAAGTGGCCACCATCCTCTAGAGAACAAGGGGGTTCAATCTCCTTATATATTAACCCTCAATATATTGAGGCCCCGCCAAATGCTGAGGCCTGATAAAGTGCTTTATCTTTTGCGGTGGTCCTTCGTTTTAATATAATCATCCGTTATTAAAGAATGAATCCAAAATTTGAATATATCTGCGGCCATTGGCAGGCTATTTGCTAATACAAAATCGTGATTCGTTCAACCCCACTGCGGGACGAGCGTTAATGCTCCATAGCTTGCTGCGAGGTGGACGATTCATACAAAGGAGATGACCTATGAATTTGTTAATTGTGTTTTACTCCATGTACGGCCATATCTACAGCATGGCAGAGGCTGTCAAGGAAGGTGCAGGCAGCGTGAATGACGTTACTGTCAGGATGTGCCGCGTTCCGGAAACACTCTCCGAAGAAGTTCTAAAGAAAATGGATACGGTGGATGCGCAAAAAGCGCAGGCCCATGTCCCTATCTGTAAATTGGAGGACCTGGTCTCGGCGGATGGCATAGTTTTCGGTACCCCAACCCGTTTCGGCAACATGTGCGGTCAGATGCGGCAGTTTCTCGATTCAACCGGCAGCCTCTGGTCCAAAGGGGCGCTGGTTGGCAAAGTGGGAAGTGTTTTTACCTCCAGTGCAACCCAGCATGGCGGGCAGGAATCGACTATTCTTTCTTTTCACAACACTCTTTTACACCATGGCATGATTATCGTCGGTCTTCCTTATACCTTTGAGGGGCAGATGAGAATTGATGAGGTGACGGGGAGTTCACCCTACGGGGCATCAACAATCGCCGGGGGCGACGGTAAACGGATGCCCAGCGAAAACGAACTCGATGCTGCACGCTTCCAGGGCAAACACGTTGCGGGAATCGCAAGTAAACTGGTGCGGTGAGGGCGAAGGCTGGTGATAACCATTGGTGAATTCAAATAGGCGGTTTGAACCAAAATGCTTGAGTGCCAATCCGGAGATGTTCAAGCCGGAGACTTGAACCGACAAAAGATAACTAAAAAGGAGACACAAAATATGAATCGTCAACAGCCGACCGGCGAGATGAGTGAATTGAACAAATCATTGCCGGACAATACCTTTAGTGAAAGAAATACCATCTGGGATCAATCGACAAAAATATTTGCTGCCGTCATAGATCATGCCGATTTGTTGCCTGATGACGGAGAAAATAAAATAGACCAATGGGGGTCCGCTTACAAAAACAAATATGGAAAAACTCAGGGTTCGAAAAATTTAGAGAAAGTTCAGCCGGCAAACTATTCGCTTGCCGAACTTCAGGAAGAGCATGCACTGTGGCTGAAATAAAGCCAATGCTTTACCTCTGGTAACATTTGAATCTGACAAAGAAGGGGATGGATCATGGGTATTATCAAAAACATTCTTGTCGTCAGTTGGCTGACCCCGGATTGCAGCAAAACGCTACAGGCTGGAATTTCATTATCCGGTCAATATCAGGCCCGACTTTCCGTTGTTCACGTTATCGATACGGCATGGCTTACGGGCTGGAGTATCCCCAGAGTGTCTATGGAACAAGAACGTAAACGGGAAATGGAAAAGAATAAAGAAGATCTGCATAGCATTATCAGCCGTGAAAACAAAAAGGAGATGATCATCAAAGAATTTGTCAGGGAAGGCGCTCCTTCCGAGGTCGTCCTGAAACTCATAGCGGAAGAAAAGATCGATCTGCTGATTCTCCGCAGCCACGCAGAAAGCCGTCTGGAACGCCTTTTGGTCGGAGGAAGCAATGATGAGATCATCCGGGCCATGCCCTGCTCGATATTTCTGGTAAAACAGGAGCTCTTTGTTTTGGATGACGATGCAGAGACAGAAGATGAATAGGTCCATGGGGCTGTTGGTGTGTTTGTATCTTGTAGGCGGGCAACGGTTTCGCAAGCTCGGGCGGCAAGACCAAAATGAGCCATGTAAAGACTATTATGGAACCATTAATAAATGAGAAAGAGAGGTGGCAACCATGAATCAGGAAACATCGGATTATGGATGGCAACAGCTTCAATCGCACATTGAGGACTTTTTCAACCAGGCCCTTACAAACGATGTACGGAGAATCGAATACAAACCGCTCTATATCGCTTTGCTCGGGATGCCGTCCGAGCTGCATCAGAATGATGTTCAAAAAACGGGCGCCTGAAGATTGCCGTCAACAAGGCTCCGCGAATTCATTATCATGACATCATTACGGATGCTTGCTCTGATCCCCGCTGTTTCGATCGTTGTTTATTTGCCCTCCCGGCGCTCCAGACGGCTCTCGCGCAAGCCCAGTCAAATCCCCCGGGCAAGCTTATTCGCCCCGGTCCTTCAACCGGGAAGAATAGGTCTTCCTTAGGGTCGTCTGGAGTTCCTCATTTAAGAGAAGAAGTTGTTTCGTAGCGACTGAAAGGCGGATATTTATTGTTGATGAGATATTTTGAGATAGAAAGAAGTTATGAATATCCTCAAACCTTCGGACCTGGTTCAGTAATCCGCCTTCAAAAACGGAAGGGACAGTTGCATTTTTTTGAGTGCCTGCTTTTCAAGCTGGCGGGCGCGTTCACGCGTGACGTTGTATTTGTCGCCGATTTCCTGAAGGGTCAGCGGGTCATCCGCCATGACGCGGTTCCGGATGATGTAGCTTTCCCTGTCACTTAGACTGGCTATCGCCCCGGCAATGTCGCGTTTGACCAGACTTCTTTCTTCATGCTGAATTAACAGAACTTCCTGATTATCCCCGTCATGTGTGAGCAAATCCAAATGAGACGTTTCGCTGTCATCATTGACAAATTCATCGAGAGACAGATCGCGCGTTCTCATACGCGCATCCATCTGGGCCACCTCTGAGCTTTTAACTCCCAGAGATTGGGCAATTTCGCTGAATTCGGGATTCTTTTTCGTCAGTGTTTCCAAATGCTTTTTTGCCTGGCTTAATTTGAAGAAGAGTTTTCGTTGTGCCTGTGTGGTGCCGATTTTCACAATGCTCCAGGACTTGATCAGATAATTCTGAACGTAGGCGCGAATCCACCAGACAGCGTATGTAATCAGTCGATAACCTTTGTAGGGATCGAATTTTCTCACGGCGTGAATGAGGCCGATATTGCCTTCCTGGATCAGATCGGCCAGCTTAAAGCCGTAACTGCGGTATTCATGGGCGATTTTGACCACAAAACGCAAGTTCGAGACAATCAGCTTCTGGGCCGCATCCATGTCGTTATATTTCTTAAGTTGTACGGCCAGCGTGAACTCTTCTTCCGCGGTCAGGAGCTTGAAACGATTGATCTCGGTGATATAAATGTCCAGTGTGCCTATTACAATGGGTGATTTCAATATTTAGACCTCCGTGATGATTTTGCCTGTGATCGGGACATTTACTACACGATAGACATCATCTTGTCTAATTAGTAGCAAATAGCCTGCCAATAGCTGAAGGATAGGTAGAGGATTGGGGTGATCATTTAATCACAGGTGTTTAGATTAAGAGTGAAAACAAGACAGCCGTATACAATAATTCGTTTGACCTTAGTACATGGTGGAGTCTCAGCATGTTGAGGCCGGGCGAATCAATTCATGGTTTGCCGCCGTTCTTTCTTCTTTCATCCTACGATTAAAGACCTTCAGCCTTCTTTACTCCTGTCTCCGCCCTCAATATATTGAGGGGCCACCAAATGCTGAGGGTAAAATATCGTTTCATTCGAACCCATTGCTCCACCTGTTAATCTAATTTCCCGTTATTCAATGGTGATTTCAAAATATCCATTTTGGTATTTGTTGGCAAGGCAATTGCAGTGATGTCTTTTCATGATTTTAATCATCATACGAATGAGGTGGATTTTCAAGAAGTGTTAACCCAAACCAATGGAGGCTCTGATCATGAAGGAAATTATTAAGTACATCGCTCAATCTTTAGTTGATAACCCCGACAAAGTGGAAGTAAATGAAGTCATCGGTGGCCAAACGTCCGTTATGGAGTTGCGTGTGGCGAAAGAAGATTTAGGACAAGTCATTGGGAAGCAGGGGAGAACGGCCCAGGCCATCCGCACCATTTTGATTGCCACGTCCGCCAAAATGCATAAACGGGGCGTTCTGGAAATTATTGAATAAAAAATTATGACATTGCAGAGGGCAGCAGATCATGAGCAACCGGTGCATGGGGCAGGAGGTCGAATATGGCCAAAAGTTATTATGCAATTCTCGGCATTTCGTCCAATGTGAAAGCCAACGAAATTAAAGCAGCATACCGCCGCCTTACAAAAGAATATCATCCTGATAATTATTCAGGTAGAGGTGATATCTTTCAACAAATTCAGGAGGCCTACTCCATTTTAAGCGACAATCAGGCGAGGCGAGAATACGATCAAAATTTAATATACGTAAAGACAAGAGCACCTTTCAGGCACAAGTATTCTACAGAGCCGGCGCATCACCTTCCTGAGAAACAGTTAACAGATGTTGATAATATCTCGCTTGTAAGGTCATTTCAGACCTTCACGCCATCATTCGACGAGATATATGATTGGCTGTGGAATAATTTTTCAACTTTCAGTTACCCCAAATCCGGATACATGCAAAATCTGACAATAGAGATTCCTCTTTCCCCGGAACAGGCACTCACCGGTGCAAATGTCAGGGTCATGATTCCAGTAAGAGCCATCTGTAAAACATGCCGGGGATATGGTAATGTAGGGCCTTATGAATGCACTTACTGTGCCGGTGAAGGTGCTATTACTGGAGAAGTACCTGTCATGGTGGCTTTTCAACCCGGGTTAAAAAAAAATCAGGCCGTGAGGATCCCCCTGGATCGATACTGCATCAGGAATCTTCAATTGACCGTTCTTTTTTGCCTGACTGACAGTTACTGACAACCTCGTGAGTGCAGGTCGTGATAAAGTGCGAAATAATGGAGTGAATTTTTCAAAAACATTTACCCAAACCGATGGAGGTGCCGACGATGAAGGAACTGATTATGCGTATTGCGCAATCTTTAGTTGATCATCCCGACAAAGTGGAAGTAACGGAAGTCATTGGTGACCAAACATCGGTCATCGAATTGCGTGTGGCGAAAGAAGATTTAGGAAAAGTCATTGGGAAGCAGGGCCGAACGGCTCAGGCCATCCGCACCATTTTGAGTGCCACGGGCGCCAAAATGCGTAAAAGAGCAGTTCTGGAGATCTTAGAATAAAAAATAGGGGAGGAAGAAATATCCTGATAATTACCACATCAAGGCATAACGGATTAATTACTTCCCCAAATGACTTTTTTCTCCAACAGTGATTTTTTGCCCAGGGTAATTTTCAAATATTCCAGCATCAATTCTTCAACGATTTGTTCCTTCGGGGTGCGGGCATAGGCGTCTGTCTTTTTTGTGCTATCTTTTTCGATCTGACCGCTTTGAATAGCCAGGGACCGGCGCGCCTGCTGGAGGGCGGTATATTTTTCCAGCAAATCATTTTGCGATAGGGCCAGAAGCCATTGATGAGTCGAGACGATCTGATTTGACGCGGGTAATTTTGGAGATTCAAGAATTGTTTTGAAATTTTTTGCATGACGCTTCATTCCCTTGATGACATGCTTGGTCTCGACAAAATTGATTCCGGACCATCCGGCCCGGATCCATTGAAAAACACCGGATCTTACCATGTAAGGCTTTAAGCCTGACTCGACATAAACCCCCACGGAAAAGTAGTCGTAGATGTAGGATTTTATCCATCCCAGGCCCGTTTTGGCTGACCCGGTTTCGCCCGAATAAAAGTAATTCCAATCGTCATCATTCCCGAGGACGACACCCTTCTTACCGACGTCGGATACGGCAACCTGGTTGGAAATGGTAATAAACACCTGACGTCCTTTGTGATTTAGAAGGATGAGCGTTCGTTTAAGATTGTATTCATAGTAAACGCCGGTGGTCAGGTCCGGTGTGATGCCTTCTTGTTCTAATCCTCGAATGATAACGGGCTTGCCATCAGGCGAAACCAATTTCCAGCTTACAGGCAATTTTGGCGATTCCCCCTGAATGTCTGTCCACAGTGAGTATCGAAGAGATGCCGGGCTTGTGAGAATCGACGGGATTTTGCTGCTGTAGGCGTAATGGAGCAAACTGGCGAAACTGATTCTTGTGTCGAATTCATAATAAGCTCCGGTAGCCTTCCGGATTTCCGGGAGAGCGGCTTCCTTCGCAGGCTTTTGTCCTAGAACATAATCCACAAGGGTGGCAATGGCCTGGTCATCGAGATTCGCTTTGAGATCAGCGCCGAATCCGACGAGTTTCATGGCTGCCACGGGAATAGGGCTCGAACTGTCCGAGATGGAAAGGGCCAGAGCCGGTTGATGCTGGGATATTGTCAAAAGCGAAATCACCAGGGCTGTCAATAGCCATCGGATGACCTGTTTCCCCGGCCACCTGATGACCTGTATGTCATCTGAGGTGGCCACCTGAGGGATACTCGAGCATGCAACCGGGTTTGTTATTCTTTTGTTCATCATCTACCTTGCTTGAGTCAACGAATAAAGATGTGATCTCAGTAAGCTGTTGTAAAGCTCCATTCTTTTTCAATCATCAGTGTATTACCGGCCAGGTCAGCAGCTTCAATGGTAATCCTGGCGATATATTCTATGCCGGGCAGGAGATTGACAACCGGATTTAAGGTCGCTGCCGTGCCCGTGCAGGTCACAATGCCTGCCACAGGGATTGGTCCGGTTGATGTTTCCAGAGTAAAAGTTGTTACGGTGATTGTCTCCGGATCCATCACCTCACTGAAAGTGACATTGATGTCCGTGTCGTTATTCACATCAGTGGCATTATCAACAGGGCTTATGGAACTCACTTCCGGTCTGGTGATGTCTTCTGATACACCTGCCGTAAAACTCCAGGTCTTAGCGGCGGCCAATGCGTTGTCGGATACATCCCTGGCCGAGGTTGTAATTGTTGCTGTATAAAGGCCGGCTGTGAGATGGGCGGACGGCGTAAAGATCGCGATGTGATTTACTACATTATAGGTGACTTCTCCCGCAATATCTCCGCCAGGTCCGGTCAACGTAAATGTCCCCGCATCGGTGATTGATGAAGGTCTCATTGCCTCATCAAAGGTGACGATGATTTTTCTGTTGGTCGCCACATCCGTGGCGTCAGATGCAGGCACTGTGGAAAGAACCGTGGGCGCGGTATCGTCATTTACGCTTGGGAGCAAGTCCTCCACTGTACCGCTTCCGCTTCCACATCCGGCCACAAAACCGGCCAGAATTAATGCCATCAAAAATTTCTTAAAAGTCTTTTTCATTGTATAGCCTCCATTTGTTTATTCCCAAAAGTTTTGTGGGATTTTCATTTTCCACCCGTTGTGATTGCGGCGGGTGCGGCGAACACCATCGTTTCCATCAACAACTGCAAGTTGTCTGCCAGTGGTGGAAAGAAATCTGAATATCTGATTAATCATTGAATAACAGGTTAGTAGCGAAGCAGAAGAGAACAACTGAAGGGTCATATCATTTTTTTGGCCTCAGGATTTGGCGGCGCCTCAATATCCGGAGGGATGCTTTGGAATAATCCGAGAGCACCCTGCCTGTTATTTTGTTGACAAGACCCATCTGTCTGCTAAACGCAGTGATATAAGCAACCCTCAATATACTGAGGATCCACCGGATATTGAGGCCAAATAAATCATTTCCTGATTGTCCATCTTTCACTCCCGCCAATCCAATACCCTGTCATTAAAGGATTAATTCGCTATTTTGATTCTTCTGCAACCGTTGGCAGGTTACTTGCTGTTACAATCATGTGAACATTCTTATCCTTTGAATGAATGTCCAATCTGGGAAGTGAATGGCGTTGTAACGGATGTTTAACAAATAAAAAGATAGAGAGGCAAATATATGGATTCATCATACAGCTCACCCACAACTAAACCAATATACCGCGGCACCCAGGTTGTCTGGTACATACTGGGGCTCATCGAAGTGCTGTTGGCTTTTCGATTTGGTTTAAGGCTGCTTGCCGCCAATCCCGAAGCCGGTTTCAGCCGCTTTATTTACACGATCAGTTATCCCTTTGCCGCGCCGTTTCTCAAGGTTTTCAATGCATCGAAAGTTGACAGCGGTGTTTTTGAATGGACCACTCTGTTGGCCATGTTTGTCTACTTTTTGATTGCCTGGGGCATTGTCAAATTGTTTTTCATGAGCAAAACAGTGTCCACGACGGAAGCTGCGGCTAAACTGGATCATGATAAATAAGTAACATGAACAATGAGACGCCGGCAGGTGATACAACCATTTAGCGTGTAACAGAGTTCAGGAAAAGCTCGTTCAAAAAGTTCTATATTCATTGAACAATGAGACGCATAGGCCTGAATTAATATTTTTACTAACCTATTAAATAAATGGAGAACTAAAATGAAACAGATCAGAGTTAAGTTATTTATCGTAGCGTGTATGGCATTGATTCTAGTCAGCCTCCCGGTTGCCTCTTACGCAGCCACGGCTGGTGAGATTGACGCCAGCGTCAATGCATCCCTCGAACGATTTGTAAAAGAAGTCAAGGGGGCGCAGGAGTTTCTCGACGCCGCCAAGGGCGTCCTGATCATCCCTAAGGTTATCCAGGGAGCACTCGTGGTTGGAGCCGAATATGGCGAGGGCGCCTTAATGATCGGTGGGAAAACAGTTGCCTACTACAGCCTTGCCTCCGCATCTTTCGGCGCCCAAATCGGTGGTGAACAGAAGGATATCATCCTTGTATTCATGGACAAAACAGTCCTTAAAAAATTCCGTAACAGTAAAAACTGGAGAGCCGGTATAGATGCCAAGGTAACCTTGATCAATGTCGGTGTGGATGAATCCATCAGCACGATGAAAATAAAGCAGCCTGTTGTGGGATTTGTCTTCGGTCAGAAAGGGCTGATAGCCGGCGCAACAATCGAAGGCTCGAAATTTACCAAAATGAAAAAATAAACGGCGGGCGATATTAAAAGGGGATGGTTCTATGAATCTTAAGTCCTTGCGTAAAGATGTTAGAACTTTCCCCCAAACCTTAATCAGCGGGCAATTAGCTTTTTAAAAGGCTGGTCATTATCCACACAATTCTGTGAGCCGGATTTAAAGCATGTTCAGCAATTCGCGAAAGGAGGTAGAAACGATGAAATATTTTAAAGGTATCATCGCTATATTGATGATCATCGCTCTTATTGCAGGGCTGTCTTGTTGCAAAGAAGGCCCATTGGAACGAGCCGGCAAAAAAGTCGACAAGGCGGTAGACGACATCAAGAATTGATAGCCTTGGTTAACGAGTAATAAAAAACCATCAAGGACATTTTACAAAGTAAACGGAGGAAATTGCCATGAGTATTGAAATCATCATTCTGATCGTTGTGTTGGTCCTGTTGTTCGGCGGGGGAGGCGGTTATTATTGGTTTAGACGCCGGTAATGGTCAGTGACTTTAGCGGGGCAGGCCCCATGCTTATTATTCCATCGGGCCGGCCTTGCTGTCCAGACCGCTGCTTTTTCCCAGATCAAAACAATGCGCCAATCCACAAGCCTGTAGAGCCTCTTCGGTAAAGTTACAACAATTGTGGGTTGGCGGATTGTAGTCGTATACTTTTATCCGTCTCCCGGCTTTATATGCATTTTCGGGATTGTAACTTCTTGCATAACGGCTCAGACAATTCCTGTACTCACCGGTTGTTTTTCTTGCGGATTCTTTATCAACACAAATGGGCATGGTGGCGTAGTGGGGTTCTTTATGATCCAATTTATTCCGTTCATTTTTATCGGTGAATTCAACAATATCAAACTGATCTTTGTTCATGCCCAATAAAGTGATTGCCGCCCCGATTCTATGAAAATCTTTCATGCCTGCTTTTTCCAGGTCAGGCATTGACTGCAACTCAATCTGATAAAAGAAATGCGGATCTGTTTCGATTCGTATGGCGCAGTGAGAGAAAACTCCGCCCCACATTTTATAAAGTTCCAGCGTGGGCACATGAACTATTTTGGAAGCATAGGCGGCAACACCATGCTCTTCCTTAAACAATTTAATCTTTTCATTGATTGCTTCCTGATTGACAATTGAAAATCCTCCTTTCGGAAGATCTGAATCCTCGAAAAAGGAGTAAATATTATTTCCGGAAGCCCGAGTATCGATATGCGTTTCGGCTCTGCGGTTTTTCTGTCTCCCTTGCGCCGTATGGTTTTCGGCGATAGGTTTTTGGTAATCATAGCCCATCACCCGAATGCGTGCACTGGAGATGCCACATGTCCGCACAAGGTATGTTTTGATATTGTCGGCACGCAGATAGGATAACTTAACGTTCACCAGCTCTTTGCCAACATTGTCCGTATGTCCGGCAATAACTGCCGATGTAGATGTATATTTCTCCATAAAGTCGGCTATTCTTTTAATGTCGTCGGCATACTTTGATTTGATGTTGGCTTTACCGGTGTCAAATTGGACATTCAGCTCAATGGAAACATTTTCCGGCGGAGTTTGGGCTTGCGCATAGAAAGCACCGCCGGAAAGCGATAAAATCACCATGCCGATGATGGACTTGATAAATCCGCGATAAATCTTTTCGGGCTGCGATACCATGATGGAGTTTTTATTTTCAGGAGTCATGCGTTTAACCTTCCCTGATATTATACAAGAACCTTCATAATCACCTGTCAGGCAACCCTTTTATTGTTTCATGCCCCCTCAAACACGGCAGGAGGATTTGGAGATGCAAGACTTTGGGGTAAATTGATGTGGGAAAAAAGTGGAAAATGGTCCGAGGGATAACGTCTCTTTTGTCGCAGTTGAATGATTTGCGCATCCTGTACACGGACAGTGGGAGGGACAAAGATATAATCGATTTTGAAACGGAAAAAAAATGCGCGATAGCCGTGGAAAGTAGCCGCATTGCGATGATTGGGGTATCTGACCCGGAAAGTGTCCACAAGCGGATTCTGATTTTGGACTTTCCCTTCCGCTTTGGTGTTTAAGAGAATATTGCCTTTTAAAAATTGTATGGGCACGCTCTTTTCTCTGGCATTAAAATCACCGGCTAAAACAAAAGCATCCGGATAGGACCGCGCATGGATACGCCGGGTCAATAAAAATACGCCTTTTTTTCGTGAACGCTGCGAAAGATGGTTCAAATGAGTATTATAATAATAAAAAGCCTGTCCGGATGCTTTTTCAATCAACCTCGCCCAGGTGCAGTTTCGCGGCATGATGTTTCCCCAACCTTTTGACTCCGGGATATCGGGGGTGTCCGAATACCAGAAAGCGCCGTCCTCGGAAAGCACGAAACGCGCCGCATTATAAAAAACGGGATTATGTAAAACTTTGTTGTCACCGGAACTTATAATATTGACCATCTCATACCCGGGAAGCATGGAGCGGATTTCGGCGATTTGAAAATCAAGAGCTTCCTGCAGCCCCAATACATCCGGGGAATAATACTTAAATATATCATTGACCATACTCCGGCGGAATATCCAGTGATTTTGCCCATCCGGCTTCGTCCCACGCCGGATATTGAAACTCATCACATTAATATTCAACCCGGTATCGCATCTCAAATCAGAAAACGAATCCATCGGCAATTGGTGATATCTGCGATTCAAACTGAAACCTGCCAGCCACTTTGCCTTCTGAAAAACCGACTCGATTGATTTTTTAACGACGTTCATTTGCTTCATACAAGAGTATATGAGCAATTAATGTGCCTGGATAAATATTGTTGGAATATTCACTGTTGATCATGCCGGCGGAACAAGCATTTTGCCCTGGAGGCGCTGTTTAGAGGCGGACTATATCAGGATATGACGGTCAACGCCCAATTTATTTGGATGAAATAACGGGAAATTTTCTTGTGGCGAACGCAATTTCAAAATTGTGCAGGCTCTTCACACCCTCAATATGCTGAGGCTCCACGGGATATTGAGGTTTGATGAATCGGTTCATGATCCCGGAGCCGTGCTCACTGTCAATCTAACAACCTGTTATTAATGAGTGACGCCAATTATCTGATAATCCGACGTCTGTTGGCAAGTTCCTTGCTATTACAATTTGTATCCGGGATGAATGTATTCCGAAAATAATGACTGATTGGAATTTCATTCTTTCATCCCTGTTGCTTTACTGAAGGCCAAAGCTATGAAGCTTCTTAAGTTAATTTTACCTTTTATCATCCTCCTCGCATCGGTTATTTTGTGCCATCAAATTATTTCAAATTCAATTTCCAACCAAAAGAACAAAAACGCTTATGCCGAACTCAACCACATTAAATACGGTCTTTTCAGCGTTGAAGAATGGAAACGGCAAATTACCGTCATTCTTGCCATGGAGATCAACAAGCTATATTTGTCAAAGGCAAATGAACGGGAACTTCGGAAACACATCGAACGGCAGTTGAATACCCTGATCGATCAAGTGGACAGGAAGATTCGTGAAGAACACTCAGGGTCTGCGGAGGGTTGGGTCAAACAGTCATTTATCAATATTTTTATCAGTCTGAAAGACATCAAAAAAGGCATTCCCGCCTATGCGGATGCCATCATTTCGGAGATGACGAAATCACAAACCGAGGATCAGATAAAGACGATGCTCAACAAACAACTCAAGCTGTATTTGAACCGAACCTTTGATACACCCGATACATCTCAACTGAACAACATCCTTGTCCGGACTCATTCAAAAGATATCGAACAAGCAAGGAACAATCTCAATAATACCATTTCGGTTAAGCATGACCTGATTTGGAAGGAGACGATCTTGCTGATCCTTCTGTCGGTTATCCTTTTTTGCTTGTCCGGTTTCAGCAGGCAACCTTTAAACCCCTCTCAATATATTCTCCTCGTCTTTTCTCTTATCATACTGCTGACAGCCGGCGTAACCACCCCGACAATCGATCTGGAAGCCAAAATCTCACAGATGAGTTTTATGTTGATGGGGCATCCCATTCATTTTGAAAACCAGGTATTATATTTCCAAAGTAAAAGCATACTGGATGTGTTCTGGATTATGATGACTTATAACGATATCCCGATGAAATTTGTCGGGGTCTTGATGATTACCTTCAGCATCATATTCCCGCTTCTGAAAATAGCCTCGACGCTGGGATATTATTTCAATTATCACCATGCACGGAAGAACCCGATTATCAATTTTTTTGTCTTGAAATCAGGCAAATGGTCCATGGCTGACGTGATGGTGATTGCCATTTTTATGGCCTATATCGGATTTAACGGAATGATTACCGGCCAGTTTGCGCAAATGGGCTCATCAGCGCCGGAAGTGGAGATCGTATCGACGAACGGCACTGCTCTTCAGCCGGGATACTACCTGTTTCTGACCTACACTCTACTGGCGTTGTTTTTGTCGGGATTCCTGACCAGAAAACCCTGCATCCCCAGGAAAAGCACGGAGGAACAGGTCAGCGATCCCCCGAGGGACTGATTCCTTTTATTTGCATCCAAAACAGCGGCAAGTCATCTTTTCAATCTTTTTTTTCCAATACTTCCCTTATTTTGACGGCCAGATCCATAAGCGAGAATGGCTTCTGAACGAAGTTCACGCCTGCCTCCAGCACACCCCGAAAAGCGATGACGTTGGCTGTGTAGCCGGACATATACATAATTTTCATTCCGGGTTGAAGGGGTTGCATCTGCTCGGCAAGTTCCCTGCCATTCATTTCCGGCATGACAATGTCGGTGATGAGAAGTTGTATCTCGCTTTTGTATTCCCTGACCAATCTAAGGGCTTCTCCGGGCGTAGCTGCTGCCAGCACACGATACTCTAATTTTTCCAGTATCCTTTTGTCTATGTTCAAGAGTTCAGCTTCGTCTTCAACGACCATCACGGTTTCGCCCCGGCCCAGAGGGATTTGCGCAGCTCGTTCCTGATGCGTAACGACAACATCGGCTGTGTATCTCGGCAGGTAGATTCTAAAGGTCGTTCCTTTTCCGGGTTCGCTGTAAACGTTGATGAATCCATTGTTCTGTTTAACGATGCCATGCACCATTGACAGGCCCAGGCCGGTTCCATGGCCCACCCCTTTGCTGGTGAAAAAGGGTTCAAAGATTTGGGCGAGGGTTTCCTTGTCCATGCCGCATCCATCATCGCTTATAGCCAGCAGGATATAATCTCCTTCTATATACCCAAAATGCTCAGCGCAGTATGTTGCATCAAAGCTGGTATTTCCCGTTTCGATGGTGACCTTGCCGACGCCGGCAATGGCGTCCCGGGCGTTGATGCAAATATTGGCCAGAATCTGATCGATCTGGACGGGGTCCATCTTGACCGGACACGGAAGAGCATCGGGCATCCAGGCAAGATTAATGTCTTCGCCGATGAGCCTTCTCAACATTTTGAGTATGCTCTCCACCGTCCGGTTCAGGTCAAGCACGACGGGGATGATCGTCTGCTTACGGGCAAAAGTCAGCAATTGGCGGGTAATGTCCGCAGACCTCCTTGCGGCCTTGATAATCTCTTTAAGATCGGCATAAAGCGGTTGAGCAGGGTCCACTTTTAATTGGGCCAGTTCCGCATAACCGATAATGACGCCGAGTATGTTGTTGTAATCATGGGCCACGCCGCCTGCCAAAAGACCCACGGCTTCCATCTTCTGAGCCTGTTGAAATTGCGCCGCCAGTTTCAGTTGCGAGGTGATGTCCCGGCTGACGGCAACGTAGTTGACGATCCGGCCGGAAGTGTCACGTACCGGTGAAATAGTTGTTTCTTCCGTGTAGAGCGTGCCGTCCTTGCGGCGGTTCATCATGCGGCCCTGCCAGATTTTGCCGGCGGAAATGGTGTTCCAGAGATGCTGGTAAAATGGGGCGTCTTGCTTACCGCTTTTGAGGATACGCGGTGTCTGGCCTTCGACTTCTTTTCGGCTGTATCCCGTTATCCGTTCGAAGGCCGGGTTTGCGTAATGGAGAATCCCCTGAGCGTCGGTCATAAAAATGGTTTCTCCGGATTGCTCGACAGCCGCCATCAATCGCTTACGCTCGGCATCAGCCCGCTTGCGCTCGGTAATGTCACGAATATTGCACTGAATCACCTTGCTGTCATCCACCAGGTAAACATTGCTGACAAACTCCACGGCGATGGGATGCCCATCGCAGGTTTCCAGGGGCAGGTCATCGTAACGGATGTATTCGTTATCTTGCAAAACCAGGAAAGCCTCCTTGGATGCGGCAATGTCTTTGAAGGCGCCAAGCTCCCAGATATATTGTCCGCAGATGGCATCGTATGAATACCCGAGCAACTGTAACAGGAAGGGATTGACATCAACCACCTTACCCGTATCGGCATCGAGAATCAGTATGCCGTCCTTGGCGGATTCAAAGAGCCGCCGGTAGCGCTTCTCGGAATCTTCCAATTCCTCCCGGGTTTTCAATTTTTTGAGCAAAGTATCTTCCAGCAGAGCATTGCGCCTCTTTAGCTCAGTATTGGTTGGGTCATATTGACGTTCAATATTTGTGTCCGGCATGAATGGAACTCCCCTTCATTTACACCCCACCATGGTCGAGTGTGCAGATCCTCCTGGCGCTTTGTAATAGCGTTTAGAAACTGCCCGGTCCGCAGGTATTTCCCGGTGTTGCAAAAATCGTCCATAGCGCGACAACAATCACCATCACGACGGCGGGTATGGCCAGAAACGCGAAACACTTTGCGACAATGTCCGTCACATCTTCACCATCTTTAATCTCACGAAACATACTTTTACTCATACGGAACATCCTTTCGCTACCTGTCCTCAGTGTTCAATTTAAGCTCTGCGAAATGCTCGTCCTCGTCCGTCCGATCATTCATCTCTCCGTTTCGTTTTGAGGGGTTTACAAATGCACATTTGTTGCCCTGTTTATCGAAAAAATAAGGTGTTTTGCTTTCTTCGTAAATAACAACTGTCGGATTGCCGTGATATTTGTACAACCATTTCCATTCTTTTTGGGCGCTCTCGCGCATGAAGGATGCTTCCAGTTCATGTCCGAAGTCAGTTGCTGATTCCTGATGGTAAGCAACTATTGATGGTAATCGCCCGGGCCCGTAGAGATAAAAGGTTGCACCGAGTAATACAAATAATAAGAGCAGGGAGGCCATGATTGTAATATTTCGGCTCATGGTGATCACACTTTCAACAAACTTCTCACAAAAATTACGGATGACTGCATCACACTGTCAGTCATCAGTAATGAATCATTCATACAACCCTTCGCCCCTGAATGACTCTGACAAGCACGATGACAATGGCAACAACCAAAAGGATATGAATGAAATAACCCATCGTATAGCCTGTCACAAGCCCAAGCGCCCATAAAATTAACAACACCAAGGCAATGGTCCACAACATATGATACTCCTTTCTGATTGGGCATTCCCACTGCCGGCTATTGTTTTCCTAAACCAGCCGGTCGTGGGAATACAGTTTTACAGTTACTGATCCGGGACTACCCGATGGTCATCTTGTTCGTGACGCTCTTTACGCCGTTTACGTCTCTTACGAACTTGGCGGCCAGATCCTTTTCCGCCGCGTTTTTCGCTTTGCCGGTCAGCGTAACCACACCCTTCCTGGTGGTGACCGATGTATTGAGGGCGGAAGTCGAACGGTGATACAACAGTGTCATTTTCACCTGAGCGGTGATGGAAGCGTCGTCAATTTTTGAGCCGGTCGTTTGTTTCTTTTTCGCGACCTTTCCGACGGTCATCTCATTGATTACGTCTTTGACACCTTCGACATCCTTCGCGTATTCGGTTGTCAGATCCTTTTGTGCCTGGCTTTCGGCTTCGCCTTTCAGGGTAACGATGCCATCCTGGGTGGCCACTTCCGTAATGGCGCTCACATTCCGATGAAACAGGAACATGGTTTTTACTTTTGTTGTAAGCCACGCATCCGAGTTATCGGCGGGCCTTTCTCCCCTGATTTCCAGTTTATTGTCCACACTCTTAACCCCGGGAAGGCTCGCTACGGTATCCTGGGCCAAAGATTTGTGGGATTCCTCGGCGACCGTTCCCGTCAAGCCTACAGCGCCGTTTAGGGACTGGATTTTAATATCATCATCCTTTAAATAAGTCATGAAGACATACGATTGCTTTGCGGAAGATTCGATGCGGCTGTCCATTTTGGACGCCTGCGCGGGTGCAGCGAGCGCCAATAGAGCCACCACTGACACCATCAATACGACTAGTTTACACATGATTTTCATTGGTCCATTCTCCTTTTGCAGTTGTTGCTATTGTTTAAATTCTTTAGCCCCGCAAGTTTTTATGGATTGCGAGCCTTCTTGATACGAAATGCGCCGAAGCCGATTATCGGATCAATGCCTGAACAAAGGTGACAATGAGATAAATGGCTGCGACATAACTTAGAAACGGGATTTGATCTCTGTTGGTAAATTTCATGGCATTCCTCCTTCGTTGCGTTTTCGCATGGTGAAATGGTTGCGTTCATAAGGTTCCTGAAGAAGGTTCATCGCCCCCCGGAGCACTCTGAAATGCTCTGAGTTCAAGTGAGTCATCATGTTTTCCTCGCTATCCCATTCTTCAAGAAGATAGAGCCGGTCTTCATCATCGATACTCTGGCATAGTTCACAGCGCCTGCATCCCTGTTGCCGCCGAATGAAACCGGAGATGGAGGCGATCGTTTGCGACAACTCCATGCGCTTTTCGGATATGACCTTCATTCGCGTGACTGCAAGGATCATAAAATAGGACCTTCTTTCATAGAGTATAAATGATCCTGTAAAGGTAATAGCAAGGAGTCTGCCAATAACCTAAGCAGAATTCGAAGTCCGGATTCATCCATTAATAACATGAGGTTTGATTAATGGGAGCGAGCGATCGAGCGGTCAGAGATGATTCCTCCGGCCTCAGTATTTGGCGGCGCCTCAATATTTTGAGGGTTGCGTTCCTCCGGTGGCGACGTCTCTTTGAAAAGATCTCCATTTAAATAATTCGTTATGTGATGTTCCATGAGCGCCGGAAACGCGGGCACGGATCCTGCCAGCCTTCGTTGGTATATGCCGAGCATGATTTCTCTGAACACCGGAAGCGCGACTCTGCCTCCGGTTTCTTTATCCCCCAGGGAGCGGTTGTCGTCAAAGCCGATGCGGACGGCAACGGTAATTCCTTCTGGGCCGTAAGTGGAGCCCACAAAGAGCGCATCACGGAAGTCATTGGTTGTCCCTGTCTTGCCCATGACGGGAATCGGGAAATTCCCGGCGGCCAGCGCATGAGCCGTTCCGGTGGGCAGGCGCACAGTTCCGCGCAGGCCTTCCTGAACGAGCGCAAGTGCATAGAGGTTAACTGCGGCCGGAGCCCCGTCGTGTTCATTGCCGCTTGCTTTCCCGGCTGAATCATATACGACCTTTTGGATAATATGCGGCCTGGCGAAGATGCCCGAAGCCATTGTGCGGTAGGCATTGGCCAGTTCCAGGAGATTCACTTCGGACGCTCCCAGAGCGGTTGTGACGTAGGGCTTAAGCGGCGTTTGTATTCCCAAACCCTGCGCTGTCCAGATAACGCTTTCAATACCAATCTGCCGGGTAATCCAAATGGTGGCCGCGTTTCTGGATTCCGCAAGCGCCTCCCGAAGCGGAATCAGGCCTTTGAATTGACCATCGTAGTTTGATATCCATTTTTCTTTCATGTTTCCGCCGTCGAGCACGCTGATGGGATCGTCGGGAATCAGCGAATCCAGATGAAATATTCCCTGCTGAAAAGCAGCGAGATAAACAATCGGTTTCATGGCGGACCCCGGTTGCCGCAAAGACTTTGTGACGCGGTTAAAGTCATTGTAAGAGTTCGAACGGTCCTGGTAAAATTGACGGCCGCCCGTTTCGGCAAGGATCCTCGCATCGCGGTTCTTCAGCACAACGACGGAGCCCTGGATGAGCCCCCTGGCAGCCGGGTGACGCTTTTCGTAACGTGCAAGACCGTACTCCAGTGCAGCATCCACAATTTGCTGTACACGTGAGTCCACCGTTGTGTAGACCTGGATGCGCCCATTTCGAAGATCCTCAATGCCGAATCCGGCGGCAAAGCCTTTGAGTTCATCCAGAGTATTTCCAACGACCGCCGGCCCCGGGAACGTTTTGTTCTTGTGCCGTACGGGAGGATCAATCGGGCGCTGTCTTGCTTCCTGCAACCTGTCTGGAGAAATAAAACCATTGGCTGCCATGAGCGCAAGACTTTGATTTCTCCGTTGCAGGATTCTACCGGTATTTTTTGCCCCGGGCGCGTAGTTGTGGGGTGACTTGGCGATGGAGGCCAGTAGCGCCGCCTTGTCAGCATCATCGGTGGTGAAGGTGGCAAGCGGCCGGCCGAAATAATATTGCGCCGCCGCTTCAAAGCCATATTGACCGTTTCCCATATAAATTAAACTGGCGTATCGGGCTAAAATTTCTTCTTTGGCGCGGCGTTTCGATCCGAAATGCGCCTGCATCTCGTTTTCGACCCATAAAGACAGACGAATTTCCTCCAGCTTCCGAACCATCATGTTGATGCTCCTGGAGCTGATTATATAAGACAGTGCGCGGACCGGAAACATTCCCTGGCTGAGCTGATCTCTGTTTTCCTGAGTGGTCATGTTTTCGAAGGCGGTCAGGTCTTTAAGAAAATGACCGCGTACGAGTTGCTGCGTAATGGTTGATCCTCCATGCGGGAAAATCGGTTCGCTTTTCAGCTCATCTTTCTTACCGAATGTTATAAGTCTTGCCGTCAGAGTCCCCATCCTGATTTTGCTAAGGACGCGAGGAATGACGGAATAATCAATGCCGCTGTGCGTGAAGAAGTTCTTGTCTTCTGCGGCAAGAATCGCATCACGGACAATCGGTGGGATGTCCTGATATTTGATGTTCAACCGGTATTCTCTGGCCAGCTCCAGAAGCGGCTGACCATCGGCGTCGTAAACGTGTCCTATGGTGGGAAACTCAAAACGCGTCAATGATTCTATGACAGGCAGGTTGGTTCGGTCCAGATAGATGTGATGTAATCCGATGGCAACCAGCGTAAGCGTAACAACCGATGTACACGCAAGAACGTAAACAACGCCGCGCAACCAGTGCAAACGGCCCGGAACTTTGCGGATACGCCGGTATTTCCGCAAAGCATTCAGGAAATCCCGCCGGCAGTTACGCGCAAGGCCAATAGCGTTACTGTCGGCGGGTGAATAATTCCAGCCGCGCATTTTTTCCCCCGATGGTTCAATGTTCCTCGGCGCCGGCCTCCGTCTGCTTATTTTCATGCCGGGCCAAGATTGCTTTGGTTTTCAGGCTCGTCTCCGAGAGATGTCGATTGGCGTCCTTTTTCAACTCCGCCGCTTGATGCCTTGCTTCTTCAATGATCTCTTTTGCTTTCATGTTGGCCTCGTCATAAATATCCATGGCATCCTTCAAAATCGAGTTTCCCTTCTCTTTGATTTCAGACCTCAATTGTTTTCCCGGTTTTGGTGCGAAGAGAATGCCTGCCAATGCGCCTAAAGCGCCGCCGATTAGTAATCCGACGAATAAATGATCCATGTGTTTTTCCTGCTCTGTCATCATAAATATCTCCTTTCTGCTATTCTTAGTTGTCCGGTTTCGTGCATGATTTCAAATTGCCGTCTATGAAGAAAGTAATGATCCCATTTCCCCGGCATTTAATCATACCGATGCTGGCCGATCTGGCGAGCACACAAGATTCCAGATTGCCGTTGTTATAATAATTAATTTGAGCATTTCCTTTACACTGGATGCTGTTTGTATCGTAATCATCTTTGAGTTGGCACGTTTGCAGGGACCCGTTGTTATAAAGCAGGATTTTTGCTCCGGAATGGCAAATGGATTGGTCGGCGGCAAAAACATTAAATCCCGATAATAGAAATGTCAGGACCAGACTCTGAAAAAATAAATGTTTTATAATATTCATGCAATGTTTCCTCCTTATTAATATGTTCATCTCCATGCTGGATGAGTGTGTTTTGAGCCGGGTTGGGTTTTAAGAAAAGTATTTCTTGGTTATCCTCACTCATGGTCGTTTCTGAAATCATTGCTGCAAAGGGCCTGCCAACAAGTAAAAAATAATAAATAGTTACAATAATGTATTAAATACATAATCTTAGGTTGAGGGGCAGAGAGTCATAAAGCAGCGTGCAATCATTGATTTGACCTCCATATTTAGCGGGGCCTCAATATATTGAGGGACACGTTCGCGGGAAACGATCGCGCGGTTAATGCCTGACGCCTGCCAGCAATGCGGTGAATCCTTCGGCAGGTACGGGGCAGCCGAAGTAATAACCTTGTCCCTCAGCACAATGCCGGGATTGGAGGAAGGCAAGCTGTTTATTTGTTTCGATGCCCTCGGCCACGACTTGCTGCTTGAGGCTCTTGCCGATTGCAATGACGGCGCTGACGATGGCATCGCCTTCATCACTGTCGATAGCCTGCACGAAAGACTGGTCAATCTTGAGTTCGTCGATCGGGAAACTGCGCAAATAGCTCAGGCTGGAATAGCCAGTGCCGAAGTCATCGATGGCAATCTTTACGCCAAGATCTTTCAGTGTTTGCAAGATATCCATCGTTTGTTGTGTGTCCTGCATCATTCCCGTTTCGGTCAGCTCTAAGGTGAGGTGATGGGGATCCAGACCGGTGTTCTTGAGGATGTTCTGCACGCCGGCAAAAAAATCCTTTCCCTGGAACTCCATCGCCGAGATGTTGACGGCCATCTGACCGAAATCAAGGCCGGATTGCAGCCAGACTTGCGCCTGACGGCAGGCTTCGCCGAGCGCCCACTGGCCAATCGGCCCAATGAGGCCGCTCTCTTCGGCGACGCTCAAAAACTGCGCCGGGTAGGCGATCCGCTGATTGGATCGCTGCCAGCGCAGCAGCGCTTCGGCGCCGGTAATCGCGCCGGTTGCGAGATTTACCTTTGGCTGGTAATGCAATACAAATTTATTTTGTTCGAGTGCGCGGTGCAGCGCCTGCTTAACGAATTGCCTTTTCACCGCGCGGACTTTCATGTCCGGTGTGAATACCTGGTAGTTGTTTCGTCCTTTTTTCTTGGCATGATACATCGCGGTGTCGGCGTTGCGAATCACCGATTCAATGTCCTTGCCGTTGTCCGGGTAGAGGCTGATGCCGATACTGAGGGTGACGTGGAGCCTGTGGATGCCGATGAGATGGGGTTCGGCCATGGCTTCGATCAGCTTTTGAGCGGTGAGAGCGGCGCCATGCGCATCCTCAACATCGGCCAGAAGCACCACGAATTCGTCGCCCCCCAGGCGGCTGACGGTATCCGAGAGGCGAACGCAGGCATACAGGCGCTTGGCAATGCACTGTAAAAGCTGGTCGCCGATCATATGCCCGAGCGAATCATTGATGTGCTTGAAGTGATCGACGTCCATATACATCAGTGCGACCTTCTTGCCCTGACGTTTAGCCAGCGCAATGGACCGCTCCAGGCGGTCGTTGAGCAGCATACGGTTTGGTAAACCTGTAAGAAAGTCGTGTTTGGCCATGTGGGTCATCTGAAGGGCGGTCTGCTGTGCGGTCTCGTTCATCGTCTGGGCGTGAATAGCCGCAACGACAAGCTGCTCATTCGCTTCACGCAACAATGCCTCGGTGCGCGCGCCCAGCTCGGCTTTGGCCCCGGCAGTCTTTCTCCTGGTGTGAAGTAATTTCTTCCGCAGGTCGGCGGTTTCCCGGCGAAGGTTTGCCGCTTCTTTCCGCAGGTCCGCAATATCCCTGCGCAAGCTGTCAGACTCTTCACGAATAAGGACGGTCGACTCACGTGAGGCGATGAAGGAACTGGACGCAGAGGCGGGAAACAGAGTATTTTCGTTTCCCTCAAGTGACCGCCCGTTCATGGCTTTCCCCGGAGTTTCTTTCTTCTTTTTCATTACGGGTTACCTTGCTGGAAGATATCAGATGCAGGCGCCCGCGTCGGCCGTCCGCCCAGGAGCCCATCATAATCAAGCACCGGCTTGCCAATGATGATGCCTTCATCGGTGATTTCAAACTGTCGGAGCTCATTGCTGTGGGTGCTGCCCCGCACTTTGACGATTGCCAGAACGCGCTTCAGGCGGCTTCCGATCTCGATGTAACGCTGGACGATGATCGCGTCGGTGAGAAATGCGGATCCGTAAGGACTGAACCGCAAATCGGTATAGCGGTCTTCAAGTTCCGACGTCATCAGCACCGTGACACCGATGTTGGACAGCACGGCGACCATCCGGAACAGAGACTCGCGAAAGTCCTCGCGAAAGCTCGGCGCCACCGCCAGTTCGAATCCGGAAAGTGAATCGATGACCACCCGGGTGGCTTTCATCTGATGAATGAGGGCAATTAAATGCGAAACGATCTCATCGATCGAAAGATCCAGCGAGCGGGTATTGATTAATCCGATTTGTCCTGCACGGACCATGTGGTCGAGTGTACGGGTCCGCGACTGACTTGGCGTTTGCTCAAACGCAACGATGACGCCCGGCTCGCCACGGCGTACACCTTCGGCCAGAAAGGCCGTGGCAAGAATGGTCTTGCCCGATCCGGACGGCCCTGCGACCAGGAGTGAATAACCCGAAGGCAAGCCGCCGCCCAGCATATCGTCCAGTCCCGGCACGCCCATGGCGAGCCTTGTTTTGCCGGTGAGCGATCCGGAGGCCTCCTGCCTTGCTCCGGCATCGTCACGAATAATAGCCGCCGGAAAGACTTCGATCCCGTCACCGGTGATGCGGAATGTATGCATCCCCGGGCGGGTCGCCTGTCCACGCATTTTCAGAACCTGCAGCCTGCGCACCATCGAATTGCGGTAGACGCTTTGCTCCAGAGACAGCAAGCCGTCGGCCACCGTAAAGACCGGATGGGGTTCGCTCTCCGACAAATATTCCCCGATCAGGAAGGTGGTGGCCTGCCAGCCGCCGAGAAGTATCCCGAGTTGCGAAATAAACTGTTGCAGGCTGATCTCGCCTTTTGCATGGTGTCGCGCCTCCAGCATGAGCGAGCGGAATGAATCGACAAAAACCAGCCCGGGAGAGGATGCCTTAACATCCTGTGTGATGCGCGCCAGCACCTGGCCGAAATTGCCCGTCGAGACCTCATGATGTAAATCGATGAAGCGAATGGATTCATTGATCATGACCGGTTCGAAAAACGAGAACTGCTGCTGGTAACGCAGCATCTTCAAGGGCGGCTCGCCGAGCACGGTGAAAAACAGCGCCGGATTTTCGCGAGTTGCCAGGGCGAACATGATTTGGTGTGCCAGTGTCGTCTTGCCGGAACCCGGAGGCCCCACAATGATGTTGAATGAGAACTCCGGCAGACCGCCACCCAGGATGGCATCCAGCCCAGGTACACCGGTGGCGAGTCGACGAATGGTCACTTTGTTGTTCATGATGGCGTCTCCTGTTCAGATGCCGGTAACGGGGGCACCCAGACCGGACTCAACAAACGCTCAGTTAATGATTCTCCAATTAAGGTCGCCAAAAGATTAACGAAGTTCGTAAGAAGCGTATAGCTTGCTTCTATGGCAATATTGGTCTGGTTGCCTGCCAGGCATATCCTGACATATGAAAGCGCAGCGGTCCTGTCCTCTTGATTGCCGGTAAATGCCAGCCAGGGGAAAACAGCGCTTGTCAAGTGCAGTGTGCGGTCCAGGAGAACATCAACACCCCGCTCGCCGATCACCGGTGTGAGCCGGACTTCCACCTGGCGCCAGGTGCTCAAGGTGGCTTCGGCAACCGCGTTCGCATCAGGGGCATCCCCGGCCCGAAGGGCCAGCGTTCTTCGTATTGCTTCCTGATGCAGGTTGCTGTCTGTTGTTGGTATCAAAACGTCTCCTGTAAATCGTTGCCGGATTCTGGTACTTTTGGGGAGGCGATCTGTATATCCCAGAGGCATCATGCTGGGTCATGCCTTTTAACGGATCAATCCGAATATACCGATAATGATGAGATAAACGGCAACAATGTAATTCAATAATTTCGGGAAAATGAAAATCAGTATGCCGGCGATGAGGGAAATGATCGGTTGTGGTGATATGGCGATTTGCATGACAATTGCCTCCTTTCTAAAATTGCACTCAGATGATTCAGGCGTAACACCTTGCACTCACGTTATTCCGGTTTTGTGCCGGGATTCCCGATTTTGCAAACTCGCTCTCAGGTAACTATGCGATAGATCTCCGGCAGCTTTCACTTCCTGCTGATTTCAATATTTTCTTTTTTGCCGCTGGAGGAGACGGCGAGCATGATGCCGATACCGATCGCGATCACAACACCGATTACACTCCATGCAGCGCCGATACTGGACAGAACTCCCATCTTCCAGAGCGCGGCAAGAAGACCGCTAATCAGGACAAAATAACCAATAAGATAGAACCCGGTCCATTTCATAAAACCCTCCCTGTTTAACGTTAGCTTAAAACCATGCGTGTCCCCGACGCAAATGTCTGCTGCATGAAAAAATGATCATGAAAGTGTAATAGCAAGGAGTCTGCCAAGAACCGACGGTGAAGGAGAAAATTCGAATTAATGCATGATAACGAGCTGTTGGATCGATGGATGAGAACAGCGCCAAAAACTAAAATGATTCGTCTGGCCTCCATATCCGGCGGAGCCTCAATATATTGAGGGATATTTTTGTGGGGGGGGCGTCGGCTTTGAGATGATGATTAGTAATTGAAAGGCGGGGCATTATGGAAGTGAACATGTAATAACAATGATGTTCGTTACAACGCTGCTCCAATCTCCCTGCCGAATGTTGCCTGTTTTATCATATAAAAAAACGAGATCCGCCTATGCCGTGTTGTCTTTTACTGGAGTCTATCATTTAATATCCGGTCTATTAAGGGTGATCATCACCACAAAGACCCTATGATTCTCTTGTTGTTAACATCCAGTAGAACAGACTCAATACGAACATCGCAGTATCTCGTTTCGTGTTAATAGTATGGTGACGCTAATCGCCAATGTCAAGGCATCATGGGCGCAGGCATTACGGCTGCAAAATACAGAGAACCGTGCCGATGTATTCAATCGGGTGTTAATTTGCTATTACGAATTAAAGTCTTGCTTATACGACAATGATAACAATTTATTTCTTATCGAAAGAAGAAGTTATTGGACCTATGCCCCAAGCGACATGGTGCACCAAAAAGAAAGCCCGTTTGAATCAAACGGGCTTCTTGTACTGGCTCCCCAGCGCGGACTCGAACCACGGACATGCTGGTTAACAGCCAGCCGCTCTACCGACTGAGCTACTGGGGAGCAACATTAACTCTTTAAACTTTACAACCCGATATCATCGGGAAAAATTCAGCGGCTTAATAATACAAGTCGAAGCGGTTGTCAACAAATTCAATTGAATATCGGTAATTATTTTGATTCTGGTAAATATGGTAATGATGATTTCATAAAATAGTATTGAAAACAATCATTTAATTTGAATATAATCATTATCTTGCCTCAAAATACGGGATAAGATATAAGCACAGAATCTTAACTTTCAGGTGGCCGATGGGAAATAAGTCAGGCTCTCAGGCAAAACTTAAGAAAAACGTGTTGGAACAAAGCCTTTGCACCGGTTGCGGTGCGTGTGTCGGTCTTTGCCCGTATCAGGTTGTATACAGGGACCGGACGGTTCAGCTTTTCGATTGTGATCTGCAGGATGGCAAATGCCAAGCATTTTGTCCCCGAACGAGTGCCGATTATGATGAAATCCGAAAGAAACTTTATAATATAAACGATATAACACCGGAAATCGGGGCGGTGAAAGGATTTTTCCTGACCCGTGCCGTCGATCCCGCTTTGCGCAATCTCGCCCAGCACGGCGGTACTGTAACAGCTCTGCTGGAACTTGCGATGGATGAGGGGGTGATCAACGCCGCTATAGTGTCGGCGCAAAACGATGATCTGGAACAGGAAGGCCGGATAATCGAAAATAAAAGCGACCTTCGTAAATATTCAAAAAGCAAATTTACGGTTTCGCCGACGGTTGCGGCATTTCATCGACAACAGCAGAACGGCGCCAAAAGAATCGGCATTGTCGCAACGCCCTGTCAGGCGACGGCATTGGCTAAAATAAAAACGGCAAAAATTGATGGGTATACCGCGGCCGAATCCATTGGGATCGTCATTGGACTGTTCTGCGGCTGGACGCTTTCCCTGGAGAGGTTTCAAAAACTTCTCCAGCAGTATAAGGTATCACTGGCGGATCTGCTGGGTGTTGACATCCCGGCGGGCAGGAATATTCTGGAACTTAGAACCTCTCAGGAAGTAACAGGCGTGCCGCTTGCAGAAGTGGACGCCTGTGTCCGGACGGCCTGCCGTTACTGTGTGGACAACACGGCGGAATTTGCCGATTTATCGGTAGGGGCGGCGCGATATGGCGGCGATTGCGATGAGATGCGCGGCTGGAATCAGATAATTGTTCGCAGCAGGGCAGGTGAGAACTTACTGAATCTGGCACGGCGGAAAGGTGTGCTGGAAATCCGGGAAGCGCCTGTACAGGCTCTGCAGGAACTGAAAAACGCCGCTGTAGAAAAAAAGAAGAAAGCTCTAAAGAATATTGTGGATAAAAGCGGGACTGCTAAAAACCTTCTATATTTAAAAAATGATGATCCTGTAGTGAAGGCATATTTGAGCACAGCAAAGAAAAAATAAACCCCTCTTTTCCAAAGAGGGGCAGGGGAGATTTATAAGCGTAAAAATCCCCCTTTTGTCCCCCTTTAAGAAAGGGGGAAATGGACTTGAATGTAGGAATATGAATAAATTATTATCGCCGGCCAAATCAAAAGTTTTATTTCTGGGCAACGAAGCCATCGCGCGCGGCGCCCTGGAAGCGGGTGTGTCTGTGGCATGCGCCTATCCCGGCACGCCTTCTTCGGAAGTTATTGAATCGCTGGCCGGTGTGGCGCGTGAGCGAAATCTGTATGTGGAATGGTCGGTAAACGAGAAGGTGGCCGTTGAAGTAGCGGCGGCTGCATCTTTTGCCGGCCTGCGCTCGATGGCGGTTATGAAACAAAACGGCGTCAACGTGGCATCGGATTTCCTTTTGCATCTGACCGCGTCCGGGACGCGCGGAGGGCTGGTACTCGTCTCCTGTGAAGACCCCGGAGCCCTCTCCAGTGTCAATGAAGGAGAATCACGCTACTTCGCCAGTATGCTGGAAATGCCGCTTCTGGAACCGGCTGACTTTCAGGAAGCCAAGGACCTGACGAAATGGGCGTTTGAACTTTCCGAAACCATCGGCAATGTCGTGATGCTCCGGTCCGTAACACGCATGTCGCATGCGAGCGGCAATGTCATTTGCGGGAAACTGCCTGTAAAAATACCACGGGCAAAGTTTGAGTTCGGCGGACCGGTCATGGATTCAAAAACCGGTCCGATGATCAGCACACCTGTGGTGGCAAAGCATGCCATCCATCAGAAAAAGATCAAAGAGGTGGCGGCTCTATTTGAAAAAAGCCCGTTCAATTATTACACCGGTCCGGCAAAACCTGAATTGTTGATCATCACCGGCAGCGCCTGTTTTCTGTATTCGCGCGAAGCGGTTCAGATGATGGGGATGCAAAAGAAAGTCGGAATTCTGAAACTGGCGACCACCTGGCCTTTGCCGCCCAAATTAATAAAGAAGCATTTGCTCGCGGCCAAAAAGATTTTGATTGTGGAAGAGGTCTTGCCGTTCATGGAGGAAAACGTCAAGGTTCTGGCCGCCGGTATGATCAAAGAAATGGCAGGCAAAATATTTCATGGAAAATATGACGGAACGCTGCCTGCCGCCGGAGAACTGAATCCGGATATCGTTGCCGGAGCGTTAAGCCGTCTTCTGAAGGTCAAACAAAAAACAATGCCTGCCGCTTATATGCGTGAAGTCCGGCAAGCGGCGGCGCTCATTCCTGTCCGCGAGCAGACATTTTGCGCCGGCTGTCCGCATCGCGCATCATTTTGGAATATCCACAACGCCATTGCGCTGGACGGCCGCAAAGGTTTTGTATGCGGCGATATCGGCTGTTATTCGATGGCGGCCTTGTCGCCGGCGACAGGGTATCACACCATGCCAACATTGCATTCCATGGGTTCGGGGACGGGACTGGCCAGTGGTTTTGCCAAACTTGCCCAGTTTGGCCTGGATAAACCCATTTTAACCGTGTGCGGCGATTCAACGTTTTATCATGCCGTCATTCCGGCTCTCATCAATGCCCAGCACAATCGTGCGGATATAACGTTCATTGTGCTGGATAACGCCGGAACGGCTATGACAGGATTTCAGCCTCATCCGGGGCTTGCCGTCAGCGCCATCAGGGAAACCGTTCCCGCTGTGGACATTGCAGCCATCTGTCAGGCGATCGGAGCAAAGGTGGCCATTGCCGACCCGTTTGATCTTTCCGCGACAAGCAGGATTCTGACAAGTTTCCTTGCTGAAAAAGGCTCTCTCAAGGTGCTCATTTTGCGTCAGGCTTGCGCACTAAGTCCGCAAAAGAAAGGAAAGAAGCAATTCGATGTTAAAGTCGATGAAACCTTATGTCTGGGCGATGCCTGTGGCTGCAATCGTTTGTGCACAAGAATCTTCCGCTGTCCGGCGCTGACCTGGAACCGGGATAAAAAGAAAGCAGTGGTGGATGAAGTGATCTGCGCGGGTTGCGGTGTTTGTGCGTCGATCTGTCCGCAGCAGGCCATTTCGAAAAGGGAGGTTGCAGGCTGAGATGAAAAATCAACTCCTTTCCGAAACGAAAAATGTGATTTTGACCGGTGTGGGAGGCCAGGGCAATGTCATGGCTTCGCGCGTGCTGGCGGGCATGCTGGTGGATGCGGGATATGTTGTGACCATCGGCGAAACATTCGGCATGTCTCAACGCGGAGGATCGGTCATGAGCCATCTGCGAATTTCTCCCGACGAAGTGAAAAGTCCCCAGATTCCGAAAGGCGCGGCGGATATTATCGTAGGACTGGAACCGCTGGAAGCGCTGCGTGTCTTAACAGTTTACGGCAATCCCCGTGTTTGCGTACTGTCCAATTCCCGTCCGGTTTATCCCATCGGTGTGATTACAGGCGAGCTTGCATATCCGTCCGATGAAAAGATTCAGGAGGCTTTCCGGAAATTGTCCGCGAAATCCTGGCTGATTGACGCCACTTCGGTTGCTCTGGAAATGGGCAATCCGGTTCTGAGTAATATCATCATGATCGGGGCGCTGGCCGGCACCGGTCTTTTGCCGGTTGACCGGCAGATGTTTGAAAAAGAAATTAGAAAAACACTTTCCAAAGATAAATGCGACGTTAATTTGAAGGCTTATGATGAGGGCGCCGTAATGCTGAATGCTAAATAATGGTTGACGACTTCACAGTGAGGCTTATATTACAACTCCAAATCATTCTCTGAGGTGAATTTTCATGGCAGATATTTACTCCGCGATTAAAGTAAGCGAACACGTATACTGGGTGGGCGCCATTGATTGGTCCATCCGCGATTTTCATGGTTATACGACGCCTCACGGCAGCACCTATAACGCCTATTTGATTATGGCGGATAAAATCACACTGATTGATACAGTCAAGGCGCCGTTCAAAGATGAAATGATGGCGCGCATTGCATCTGTGGTGGATCCGTCAAAGATCGACTATATCATTTCCAATCACTCCGAGATGGATCATTCGGGATGCCTTCTGGACGTGGCAGCCCGGGTCAAGCCGGAAAAAGTGTTTGCATCCGTCATGGGTGTAAAAAATCTGAAGGACATTTTCCATTCTGATTACAATATCCAGGCGGTAAAAGACGGAGAGACACTGTCTCTGGGCAACATGGATTTGAAATTCATGGAGACCCGAATGATTCACTGGCCGGATTCCATGTTCTCGTATCTGGAGAAGGACAACCTGTTGTTCTCGCAGGATGCATTCGGGATGCATCTGGCTACCTTTGAACGCTTTATAGATGAGTTGCCCATCGATATGATTCGCTACGAAGCGGCCACCTATTATGCAAATATCATTTTGCCGTATTCCGCGATCGTCCTCAAAGCGCTGGATAAAGTTGCCGCCACAGGCTGGGATATCAAAATATTTGCGCCTGATCATGGTCCGGTCTGGCGTAAGGATCTGGGGTTCATTCTTGATCTCTACAAAAAATGGGCTTTGCAGAAACCGGTCAACAAGGCTGTCGTTGTTTATGCGACCATGTGGCATTCTACGGAAAAGATGGCCAAAGCCATTGCCGAGTCCACGGCGCGAGCCGGTGTGCCGGTGAAGATTCTTTCCATGAACGATGTTCATCGCAGTGAAGTCATTTACGAACTGCTGGAAGCAGGGGCGCTGATTGTCGGATCGCCCACACTCAATAACAATATACTGCCGCAGATGGCGGATGTGATGACGTATATTAAAGGACTCAAGCCGGCTAATCTTATCGGCGCAGTTTTCGGTTCCTTCGGTTGGAGCGGTGAATCGGTGAAAGACCTCGATGCAATCCTCAAAGAGATGAAAGTGGACATCGTTGCAGAGACGGTTTCCGTCAAGCATGCGCCGGACGAAGATATTCTGGCAAAATGTCATGAACTGGGCCGAACGGTTGCGGCCGAACTTCAAAAGAGACTATCCAATTAATCAAAAAAATATCTTCAAGGAGGTTGGACAATGAAAAAGTATGTATGCGGTGTATGCGGTTATGAATATGATCCGGCGAATGGAGATCCGGAAAACGGCGTGCCTAAAGGAACGGAATTCCGGGATTTGCCCGAAGACTGGACTTGCCCGGTTTGCGGTGCGGATAAAAGTGAGTTTTCCCCAGCCTGACATTGAACACAGGAGATGAAGCATGGACGATAAAATTCGTGAAGTTTTGCAGCAGGCCTATACCGGTGAAGCAAAGGCCGCCCTGCGCCTTAAACTTTATGCCGACAAGGCGGATACTGAAGGCTACAAGCAGATTGCGCGTCTGTTTCGCGTGATTGCTTTTTCGGAAGAAATTCACGGCAAGCGGGCGCTGAGAGTGCTCAAGGAAGTTAAAACGACCGAAGAAAATCTTGCCGCCAGTTTTGAATCGGAAAAAGCCGTGGCGGAAGTTGCTTATGACAGTTTCGTCAAGATGGCTGAAGCGGCCGGGGATAAGGCGGCGCTTTTGCATTTCAGCCAGAGCCGGGACGTTGAAGAAACGCACGCCAATCTCTACAAGCAGGCGATGAACCATTTTATGGAAGAGCGCGAGACGGTTTATCATGTCTGCAAAGTCTGCGGATATGTCTCTGACAGCGTTTTGCCGGATGAATGTCCGATATGCGGAGCGAAAAAAGAACAGTTTGAGACGTTCGATCAATAAACCCGTTTGTTGTCAGTCACACCGGATCGGAAGAGGTTATGATGATTAAACGCACCATTATTTTGCTGCTTGCGGCCGTGATGCTCCTGCTTCCGCTGAAAGCTTTTTGTGAAGAAAAGCCTCTGTGGGAGATTGGTGTGGGCGCGGGCTTTCTTGCGATGCCTGATTATCGAGGTTCGGATAAGACCCGTTTCTATGCTCTGCCTTATCCTTATGCGGTATATCGCGGCAACATCTTCAGAATGGAAGATAAGAGAATATCCGCAAGGTTGTTTTCAACGGATCGTGTACTGCTCGACGCCAGCGGGTATGGGGCCGTGCCGGTGCGCAGTGATGACAATGATGCGCGCCGTGGCATGCCGGATTTGGACCCGACCTTCGAATTAGGTCCTGCGCTGCGTATTAAAATATTGGATTCAACAGATTATAAGTATAAACTGGGCGTGGCTTTGCCCGTGCGGGCCGTTTTTTCAACGGATTTCCGCTCGGTCCGCTACGAGGGTTTTGTTTTCAGTCCCCGCGTAAATTTCGAAAAAAGTGACGTGATCCCCGGCACAGGACTGCATCTGGGCGTTTCAGCCGGACCCATGTTTGCCGACCGCGGTTACCATAACTATTACTATGAAGTTGCAAACGAGTATGCCGCGATGAACCGTCCCGCTTATACACCGGGCGCCGGTTACAGTGGAACAACGCTCACGGCAGGCTTAACTAAAGCCTATAAACAATTCATTTTTAATACATTTGTCAGCGCGGATTTTTTGCAGGGCGCCGTATTTGAAGACAGTCCTCTGGTGAAAACAAACACATCATGGATGGGGGGCTTCAGCGTGACCTGGATATTCCTGAAGTCTCAAAAAACCATAGCCGGCGATAAAACCTACTAAGTTTATGAAATCGATTTTCAAAGGAAGGTATATTATTCTTCTTTTAACCCGCTGGCTGGTGATTACCGTCGCCATCCTGGTAGCTTCAAGCGTTTTGAGCGGCATCCACGTGGATTCCCTGAAGACGGCGATTATGGCCGCAGCCATTCTGGGACTGTTCAATGTGTTTCTGCGTCCCGTGCTCCTGATTCTGACCTTGCCTCTGACCATTCTGACACTGGGGATTTTTGCGTTTATTCTCAATGCTATGTTGTTGCTTCTGGTGGCTTATTTCGTTCCGGGGTTTGATGTGGACGGATTCTTCTGGGCGTTTTCAGGCGCCCTGATCATCAGCATTGTCAGTTGGATTGCCAATCGGTTCATCAATGTGCCCAATGATGAACAACGTCCGAAAAAGAAACCGGATGTCATCGATCTGGAGCGGGGAGATGACGGGAAATGGCGGTAGATGCGACGCTGAATCTCACCCCTGCCATGAAGCAGTATGTTGAGATCAAGGAAAAATATCCCGACTGTATCCTGTTTTACCGTATGGGCGATTTCTATGAGATGTTTTTTGAAGACGCCCTGACGGCTGCGCCTATTCTGGAAATCACACTTACATCACGCAACAAATCCAAAGAAGATGCCGTGCCGCT
The DNA here is from genome assembly GCA_963682105.1 of Smithellaceae bacterium. Lineage (GTDB taxonomy): Bacteria > Desulfobacterota > Syntrophia > Syntrophales > Smithellaceae > UBA8904. The sequence continues at coordinate 619,405 of OY821638.1, read as the reverse complement.
GTGCGGTTTTCCATACCATGCAGCCGCGGGCTATGTCACAAAGCTTGTGGAAAAGGGGTTCAAAGTAGCGATCTGCGAGCAGGTGGAAGACCCCAAAAGCGCCAAAGGCATCGTGAAGCGCGATGTCATCCGCGTCATTACGCCCGGCCTGGTGACGGATGAGGAAAATCTCAAAGCCGGTGAAAATAATTATCTGGCCGCTATTCACGGCGGACGTGACATGCTGGGGCTGGCTTTTTTAGACATATCCACCGGAGAGTTTCAGGTCGGAGAATTTCCGAGCCGTGAAGCGCTGCTGGCCGCCGTAAGCGGGCTGGATTTCAAGGAACTGCTGATCAAAAAAACATTTTCTGATCCCTTGCTTCTCAAAATGCTGGAGGCAAACATGCAGGCGGGGCGCATAAATTACATTGACGACGCCGCATTTGAATCCGAACGGGCGGATGAAATACTGCGCCGTGAACTCGCCGCCGATGTGCTGGTAAAATCGAAGATCGGAAATTTTCAGGCGGCTCAAACCGCCGCCGCCGTCATACTCGGATATGTCAATTCCACTCAGATGGTGAAAGCCTCTCATATTTCTGAAATCAAGTGGTACTCGCCCCGCAATTATCTGATTCTGGACGATACCGCCCGGCGTAACCTGGAAATATTTGCCACGATTTCGGACGGAGCCCGCGCCGGTTCTCTGTTTCATCTGATGAATGAGACGCTGACGCCGATGGGGGCCAGACGCCTGCACTGGTGGATGGGATATCCGCTGATCTCGCCTGAAAAGATAAGAGCCCGTCTGGCGGCCGTTGCAGAGATTAAAGACAATCACTCTGTCCGGTCTCATCTGCGCAAAACGCTTGCGCGCATTTACGATTTGGAAAGACTGGCCGGACGTGTGGCGCTGAAAATTGCCTCACCCCGTGATTTGATTGCGCTCAAGGTATCCCTGGAGGTATTGCCTCAGTTGCAGTCCATGCTGACGGATTTTACGGCGCCGTCTCTTGGGTTGATCCGCCGCGATATTGTTGACATGGCGCAACTGGCGGATTTGCTTACCCGCGCCATTGTGGCCGATCCGCCCGCCAGAATGCTGGACGGAGGATTTATCGCCGCTGGATTTGATGAAGAACTCGATCGATTGCGTTCGATCAGCCGTGACGGGAAAAAATGGATCGCGTCACTGGAGGCCAAAGAAAGACAGGCCACAGGCATCAGTTCGTTGAAAGTCGGTTTCAACAATGTCTTCGGATACTACATTGAAGTGACCAAAGCCAATGCCGCCGCCGTTCCGGATTCCTATGTGCGCAAGCAGACCCTGGTCAACGCAGAACGTTACATCAATCAGGAATTGAAAGAGTTTGAACAGACGGTTTTAGGAGCTGAAGAAAAGATCGGCATCAGGGAGAACGAACTATTTAATAAACTGCGCGATGACCTGCTTCCCTACATCCCGGATATTCAACGCAATGCTTTTCTGGTGGCCGAACTGGACGCCTTCTGTGCGCTGGCGGAGGTTGCCGAGAAATATTCCTTCACCTGCCCGGAAATCGATGAGGAAGATGTTATTTCCATTCAGGACGGCCGCCATCCCGTCGTGGAGGCGGCGCTGAAAAAAGAAGGTTTTGTTCCCAACGATTGCCTGCTGGATTTACAGGGCAATCGACTGCTGGTGATCACCGGACCGAACATGGCCGGGAAATCAACCTATATCCGGCAGATTGCCCTGATTGTCCTGATGGCGCAGATGGGCGGTTTTGTTCCGGCGGCGCATGCCCGCATCGGTGTCGTCGATAAAATCTTCACCCGCATCGGCGCATCGGACAGCCTGGTGAAAGGCCAGAGCACGTTCATGGTGGAAATGATGGAAACGGCGCAAATCCTTTCTGAAGCGACGTCGCAAAGCCTTGTGATTCTGGATGAAGTGGGCCGGGGAACCTCCACTTTTGACGGGTTGAGCATTGCCTGGGCGGTGGCGGAGTATCTTCATGATCTGCAGGGTAAAGGCGTCAGAAGCCTTTTTGCGACTCACTACCATCAACTGACGGATCTGGCTGCGGCAAAAGAAGGGGTTAAAAATTACAACATCGCGGTGAAGGAATGGGGCGAAAAAATTATATTCCTTAGAAAAATCATGGAAGGCGGAGCCAGCCGCAGTTATGGCATCGAAGTGGCGCGCATAGCCGGCGTTCCGGAAGGCGTGATTGGCCGGGCCAAAGAAATTCTGCGTAATCTGGAAAAAGGCGAGTTCGACGAGATCGGCATGCCGCGCATTGCCCGTGGAAAAACAGCGTCCCCGAAGGGCAATTCTCAACTCAGCCTCTTTGTCGAAAGCGACGACGCCGTTCTTGATGAACTGCGTGCACTGGATATTTCATCCATGACGCCGCTTACCGCGCTCAACAAACTGAGCGAGCTGAAAGATAAGTTGTCCTGATTCCTATCTCAGGCAAGTCAGTCTCACATGCCTGCTGTCGCTGTATCCCTGTATAACTTTATTAATGCCGTCCTGCATCAGGGTGGTCATTCCCGACGTAACCGCCGCCTGATAGACCAGCAGGGAGGATTCTTTCCGTCGGATCATTCGTTTAATCTGAGACGTGAAAATCAGGGTTTCGGAAACGCTCATCCTGCCCATATATCCCGTCTGTCCGCAATCAGGGCAACCTTTGGGACGGAAAAGACTGAAGGCGTTGGAATAGGGCAGGTTGAGTTTTTCGAAATCTTCTTGCCCGTAAATCTGAGCAAGCTCCTCATATTCTTCAGGGCTGGGACGGTATTTTTCCTTGCATTTCGGACAGAGGGTTTTGATCAGTCTTTGCTGAACCACAGCCAGCATGGCGTCGGCAAATAAAAGATGGCCTGTTTCCATGTCCAGACATCGGTCGATGGTATCCTGAATGTTTTCCGTCCACAGTGATCCCAGAACGAGACATCCTTTGACGGCCGCCTTCATGCAGAGCTTGGCCGTGGTTTGGTTATCGATCCGGCTGGCCATGATGACGTCCGGATCTGCCATCAGGAATGAATTCAGGACCGTTGTAAAGTCAAATCCTTTGTGCGGGGCGATCTGAACCTGCCGCAATCCGGTCTGTACAATCTCTATCGGTTCCTCCGCCGTCCAGATTTTAATCTCAGGTGTGTTGATGTTATCAAGACACGCATGAAGCGTTGTGGTTATACCTGAATCAGCGGGGCCTGTAATCAGGATCAACCCTCTGGGCTGACGCAGAATATTCACCATGTCCGTATAACTATTTTCCGACAAACCCAAAAGCTCCAGCGGTATTTTTTTCAGTCTGGTTGAAAGATGGATAACCGTGTCTTCCATACCGGAGCGGGTTGGAATAAAAGAAACCCTCATGTGGAGTTCATCTCCTGAAGGTCTTTTCAGGCTCAGTTGGCCGTTTTGAATGATAGAGGTGTTCTGGTTGTCGAGATTGGCCAGGGTTTTTACTTGCGTGGTCAAGGTTTCGTATTCAGAAGGAGACAGCGTCTGAAGAATTGAAAACTGTCCGTCGATTCGCACGCGCAGTGTTACCCGGCCCGTGGCCGAATCCGGTTCCAGGTGTATATCGGAGGCTCGACGGCTGCAGGCATTGTTAATGATGCTGGTCAGAGGCTGAGGCATCTGGCCTTCCGGCAGACTGACGACATTGGATGGTTTTGGCAGAGCATGGTTTTTGATTTCAGACAGAGAGTCAATATCCGGAAATTTTCGTTTTTCGGGTTGGTTGGGTAATTCATGTGTGTGTGTAACAAGAAGTTTCACCGCATCCCCTGATGATAAGGAGGCTTGTCTTGTTTTCATTCCCCGGGTGGCAACTTCCTCGGATAACTCGCCTGACGGCTCCAGTACAACCGGTTTTAATCGTTGCGGAGCTGTTAATTCTTCACTGCAGACGATTTCTTTGTTCTCATCGGGTTTGAGAGAAACAGGACTCAAAGTGAACTGTTTTTGCGGAGCCGGGATTTCAAATTTCTGACGCGGTGGGACGTCCTCTTCGTCTGAATAATAAAAACGGTTGATATAACGCAAAATGTCGGAGGCGATGGCCACATCATACTGAATGGATTTAGTCTCCAGAATATCTTCTATTTTGTTTTTCCGGATCTGATCGGAAGGGTCATCCATTGCCACATGGATTTTTCCCTTGACGACTTTAATCGGGACCCACAGCATGTTGATCAGCGTGTATTTCTCAATGCCGATCAGCAGGTCGCGTGGGATGGGCATGTCGTCGCTGTATGGTACGAACTGGCAGGAGTAGTAGGATGCCAGAGCCCTGCCGATGTCGGTTTTTGAGACATGATAACTGTCTAAAAGAACAGATGAGATATCTTCTGCGTTTTCGCTGATTTCTCTGATAACGTTGTCCATCTGATCAGCGGTGATCACGCCGTTCTTGATCAGCCAGTCATATTTTGCGCCGTACATTTGTTTGGCTTCGGTCAAGTTCAGGTGCATGAAAAAGGCTTTGGCCAGAGCGCCTGTAATTTCGTCGAGAAAAATCTGATTATAATCATCGATGTTATCGCCGCCCTTTTTGTTCATAATTTCCATGACGCCGAGGATAAGATTGTCGCGCATGATGGGACTGGCGATGACCTGACCCGTCAGGATGCCCGTCTTTTTATCCAGAGTCCGGTCTATGGCGAGAAGATCGTGAATTTTTCGAATTTCCCGTTCATTATAGGCATCGGCAATATGAAGCATCCGTTTCTTTTGGGTGACATAACCGGCCAGCGTTGAATTGTTGACAGGGAAGCGGATTTCGCTGCCGTCATTCCGGATTGTAAAAATTTCCTTCCTGCTTTTATCAATCAGGTAGATGGTCAGGATGTGGATATTGAACAGATTGCGGATGTCTTCTTTGATATCGACTAAAATATCGCGAAGGGTTGGTGCGGTGCTGATGCGGCTGGTAATGCTCTGAATGGCTTTGTGAAACTCAAGATTCTTTAAGAGTTCCTCGACCTGAGGCGCTTCTGAAAGTTCCTCTTTTTGAGTGTTTTTATTAAAATGACCAATCTTCGCCATGAAATATCCCTTTTATTTTTGGGGCCTGATATCAATGAATTTTTATCTTCAATGCCTCAAAAATAGTTTCTGCAATCGTATTGATGTCCAGTGGTTTTTCCAGGTAACCGTAAATCCCCATCGTTTTGACAATTTCCTCAATTTTAGGCGTACCGTAAGCCGTCATGAGAATAACGGGAATATGGGGAAAGTTTCTTTGTATGTACGTTAGAAGTTCAAAACCATCCATTCTGGGCATCTTAAGATCTGTAATGACCAGGTCAATCGACATTTTTGATTTCAGCAGATTCACTGCATCAACGCCGTTTGTGGCCGTCAGGAGTGTGAAATATTGCTTATAAATGCTTAAACCGTCGTCTATACTTAAAAGAAGCGTTTCTTCATCATCGACAATTAAAACTTCCAGAATACCAGAATCTTTTCGATGGTATTTCGGGCTTTTCACGGTTTCGGTTGTTAATACATCGTTTTTTTCCTGTGCCATCTCATTCAACTTATCTTCTTTTAGAACTTCAGTCTTTTTTAAGGAAATCCCCAAATCGCTTAAGTCTTAATGAATAGACGATTCTAAGACAACCAAGCAAAGGGTGTGCCCAAATAATAATGTATTTTGTGTAAATGAGTTATATCAATTACTTGTGTTGGATATCTGGAAACAATTTCCCTGGTTTACGTTCAAGCTGAATGATTCATTTTGATCGAAAAGGCGATTTGTATCACAACAGCTTTTTAAAGATGATAGGATTTTACTTTTCTTTTGAGTGTGGAAAGGGAAATACCCAGCGCCCTGGCGGATTGGGAGTAGTTGCCGTTATATTTTTTCAGAGCCTGGCTGATGCATTTTTTTTCCGTGTCTTCAAGAGGTACGATTTCATCATCGTCCTGTCCGGCGGAAGCGTTTGCCGCAGGCGTGACGCCGGTTCGCAAAAGCAGGGAAGGTCGAAGAGGTTGACCTCGCTGAATGATCAGCGAACGCTCAATGACGTTTTTCAATTCACGGACGTTTCCGGGCCACTCATAGTCCATAAGCCGGGACACCTCCGCATCGGAGAGGTGAACATTCACATCGCGGGACATTTTTGCTATGAAATATTCGCACAGTTTGGGGATGTCTTCTTTTCTTTCGCGCAACGGCGGGAGATGAATGCGAATCACGCTGAGGCGGTAATAGAGATCGTTTCGAAATGTTTTGTCCTTAGTGGCTTCTTCCAGGTCGTTATTGGCCGCGGCAATGACACGAACATTGATGGGTTTAACGGTTTCACTGCCGATGCGCCGGATTTTTTTTTCTTCCAGGACGCCTAAAAGCTTGGACTGCAGATGAATGGGCATTGAGCCGATTTCATCGAGTAACAGCGTTCCTCCCTCAGCCAGTTCGAATATGCCTTTGCGGGTCGCGCTGGCGCCGGTGAAGGCTCCCTTTTCCGATCCGAACAATTCCGCCTCGATGAGGTTTTCCGGAAAGGCGGCGCAATTGGCTGTCAGGAAAAGCCTGGCCGGAAGCGAGCTTTTATAGTGAATGGCACGCGCCACAACGTTCTTGCCTGTTCCGGTTTCTCCGGTAATGAGAACAGGCGCATCGCTGTCAGCCGCCAGATTAATCATGCGTTTGATCTCATCAAATGCGCCTTCGCCGGCTATCAGATCATTCTCCTCGCTTTCCCGGATATTCTGGTAATTCTGAATCTGCTCGGTTTTTTCCAGTTCCTGCGTGCGGAAAGCCTGCTTGATGGTCAATTCCAGTTCCGCCATTTCGAAAGGTTTGGAAAGATAATCGTGCGCCCCGACTTTGATGGCGTCTATGGCATTGGCGAAGCTCGGGTAAGCGGTGACAAAAATGATTTTGGTCTGTTCGTTTTGTTTCAGGATGGAAGGACACAACGTCACACCCTGTGTGTCGGGAAGCTTCTGGTCCAGAATAACAACGTCAATTTTGTTTTCAGTGCACAGTTGCAGGCCGTCTTTACCCGTGTTGGCGGTTAGGATGTCCGTGTTTTGATCAGTAAGCAGGTCTTTGACGGATTCGCAAAAAATGTCATTGTCGTCGATAATCAGAATTTTTCTTTTAACTTTTAGCATTGGGCCTGGCTCCCAGGGGCAAAATGACGGCTACTCGCGTTCCCTTGTCTTTGATGCTTTTAATTTCCATGTTGCCCTTCATGAGCGTCACCATCTTCAGGGTGATCATCAATCCCAGGCCTGTTCCCCGATTCTTTGTTGTGAAAAAAGGTTTAAACAGGTTGGCCTGAGCCTCTTTGGACATTCCACATCCGTTGTCATCAACAACGATGGCGACTAAACCGTCGTGTTTGAGCGCCCGGATGTTGATCTTTCTGTTTTCCTTACCGGTAAGAGCGTCTGAGGCGTTGGTGATCAGATTCATCATCACCTGATGCAGCAGGCGGGGATCAGCACTGACGGTCTTGACGTTTGATTCAACCGTTTTACCGATCTTTATCCCGGACTGCTGTAAGTCATTGCTGATCAGGGCGATGAAACGCGTCAGAAAATCATCGATCTGAACGGTTTGAATTTCCGGATTTTCGAAGATGCTGAAGCTTTTCAGCGCCTGAAGCAGGAATTCAACACGCGAAATTTCCGTCATAGCGCGGTCGACAAATTTTTCAACGGCGGCCGGAGAATATTCGCTTAAGTTTCGTTTAAGCACGCTCAACGTCATTTTTATGGAATTGATGGGATTGCCCAGTTCGTGCCGGATGCCGGAGAAAACATAACCGATGTTATCCATTGAATTTACGGCTTCCGCGATGGATTCCAGACGACTTCTTTCCGTAATGTCGCGGATGATAATCATGATGAAGCTTTCGGAAATCATGTATGGCGTGTAGCCCAGAAGACGATTTTTAAAGCGGAGTGTGTAATTTTTCCCAAAAATTTCTTCTTCAGGCTTGCTGCCATAGTCCGTCAACAGCAAGGACAGAAGATTTCGGTATTCCAGAAGATTCGGATTGTGCTGGAAAATTTCGGAAGCAAACCGGTTCTTGAAGATGAGGTCTCTTCTTTTAATGCCGAGAATGACAATGCCCAGATCAATCGTTTCCATAATGCTTTTATAAAGCGAAATATCCATGCTTTTATCGTGATCGGAATTGCGGCGTCTTTCTGTTGTGGCATCATACATGGTTGTTACAAAACCTTTGCAAATAAAATAAATAATTTATATTGAATTTACGAAGGAAAGCTGTCTAAAATATTTTTAGTAAAAGTCATTTCTGACGACGGCGTATTTGCTTTATCCGGGCATTAAACACAGGTACCTCTTCAACATGGGTTAAATCTTTAGCGATATCGTCGTTTTGATATAAATAATTAGTTGTATTGTCAAGGACATTTTAGTGAAGATTATTAAAAAAATCGCGCGGATTCTGATTGTTCCGGTTCTTATTATTGCAGTCGGAGTATTTGCCGCGCCCGGATTTTTGCTTTATAAAACGCCATGTGAAAAATCGGATGCGATTGTTCTTTTGCTGGGTCCCGATTTTAGCGCCCGCCACCGCCATGCTCAGGACCTGATGCAAATGGGGCTATCGGATTATCTTATTATCCCTGCTTACCATAAAATTTATTTTATCGATCAGGGCGTCATCAAAAACCTGCAAAATAAAACGGACCCCAACAACATTTACAGGAAAAACAACTCTTATGCTCCTTATTACTTTGAAGACACCCATCTGGAATTGCTGGATGCTAAAAAGACCATGGATCTTTACGGGAAAAAAACGGCAATCTTTGTAAGCTCCCCCTATCATATGCGCCGCATTCAAATGATTGTGACCAGAGTATTCGGCATTGACGGAAAACATTATTTCTCGCCGACTCCTTACGAAGCGGCTCCTCGGAATATATGGCAGTTAAAGCCGACCGACTGGAAAAAAGTCTGGCGTGAATATTTGAAGATATCCTGGTTTATGCTTTATTCGCTCTGGGCTTGATAAAACAAGAAACCCCCCTCAAACATGGTGACGCTTGAGGGGGGGGATTTTCCAGATCATGTTTGCTGTGCGGCGGTTAAAGTTCCTTCATTCGTCTTTTCGCTTCCTGATAAATTCTCATCACGCAGATGAAGATGGCCAGCATGAACAATCCGATCATGAAATTCGGTCCGGTGCCCAGGAATTGGTCGAGCTTGTATCCGATCCAGAGGAACAGGAACGAAGCAATCACCATGGCGAAGCTCCAGGCCGACATCATCAGTATCCCGTTAAAGGTTTGGTACTGCTTGGGTTGTATTATATGTGTTGCGATCATGGTCCTGTCCTCCTTTCGAGAAGTTTGTCTGCGTCTTTAAAGAAACGTCCGTTCAGCTTACGATGTTTTTGACAACTTCGATCACGGGGTTGGTGAAGAGCGCCATCAAAACCGTGTAGAGAGCGAAAGCGCCGACCACTTCGGCCGTGTACATTTTATTGAATTTTCTCTTCAGGCTGACCAGGATCAGGCCGCCCACAATCAGGCATCCCAGTTGAAAATACGGGAAAGCGGAAGCGCCCGCCGCCGCGTATTCCGCGAATCCGAAGGTTGCCGTTAAAAGAATCACTGCCGCTGCCGTTACGATGGTTCCTAATGTCTTTTTCATGATCTGTTACCTCCTCGGGGTAATTGTTTTATTTTTTAGGGCCTCATGGCCGTGTTATTTGCCTTTATACTAATGAAAAGAGCGTGCCAGAAATGCAGACGTTTGGAAGATAGTTGTAAATATAAGATATAACGATACAAATAACGATTAATGACAGTGTGGGGCAAACCGCGGGAATGTCTTATTCTCTCTTTTCTTTCAATGAAACGTTTAAGCATTAAACGAAATGTGAAAATTCATAAAAATAAAAAAGGTGTTGAACAGGCGGGGATCCTATTTGGTTTTCTTTCATCTTAAATTCTCGTCAAATGCATTCATGTTGTTTCGATTCGATTCCAATCCCCCCCCCTTGACAAATGTTCAAAAAAGGAATATTGGTTGAACCACTGGTTCACTGAACCAATAATTTGCAATACGCATGAAGGAGAACAACATGCCTGCCACCGTCGTATTTGCCCAGTCAGTAACCCGATCGCGTCTCAGCGAAGAAATAGTAGACATCATTCAAAGACAGATTTTGTCCGGAAGTATTGCGCCCGGCGGCAAACTGCCCACCGAACGGGATCTTGCAGAATCGTTCAAGGTCAATCGGACCACGGTTCGGGAGGCATTGAGGAAACTGGAACACCTGGAATTGATTGATGTGCGCCACGGCGACGGTTTATATGTAAAGAATTATCTTGAAAGCAGCAATTTCGACCTTATCAAAACGGCCTGCAGGATTGAAGAGGGCGGTAAATCCATCTGCGATATTCTCGAAGTTCGACGGATCATTGTGCCGGAAATGGCTTATCTGGCGGCTCAGAGAGCATCTTCCGATGACATTTCACGGCTGGAGCAGGTGATTGCGGATAAGCGTCTGAACTGGCCGGAAAAAGACATGAAGGTTCATGAGGTCATTGCTCATGCCGGCGGCAATATCGTTTACATCATTATGCTTAATTTCTTTAATCATTTTAACCAGGAATACAGTTACCTTTATTTTGAAGATGAACGGAATCTCGATCGGTCAAGAAAATTCCACCGGGATATTCTCGATGCCATAAAACGTAAAAAACCTGAAGTCGCACGGCGGATTATGCTGGATGTGCTTAATTACGCAGAAGAGGCGGTAAAAAAAGATCTGGCCAAAAGAAAGAAATAGAGGCCGTTATGCAGCGTTTTATCGAGCAGTACGCGGGCGAACATTTCGATGTTCTTGTCATTGGCGGTGGTATCACCGGAGTTTCGACAGCCTATGAAGCGGCATCCCGCGGATTGAAAGTGGCGCTGGTGGAAAAGCGGGATTTTTCCTGGGCGACATCCGCCGTAACGTCCAAGCTCATTCACGGCGGACTGCGTTATCTCGCCAACGGAGAAATCGGGCTCGTTCGCGAATCGCTCAGAGAGCGCCGCATTCTGGAAAACATTGCCCCGAATTATGTTTACCCGCAGCCGATTTTGATTATGCACACGGGGACTCCGTTAAAGAATAACAAGTGGGCGGTCAAAATGGGCATGCTGATGTATGACGCATTGTCCTATGACAAGAACCGGACATGGGACAAAAGCAAGAAAATTCCTTCGCACCGGACGATATCGAGAGAGGATGTTCTGGCATGCGAGCCGAATGTCAGGTCCCTGGGGCTAACCGGGGGATCGATTTATTATGATTGTCTCAGTATTTTCCCCGAAAGACTGACGCTTGCATTTATCAAATCCGCTGTGTCTCATGGAGCAAAAGTAGCAAACTATACGAAAGTGGAAGGATTTAATATCGACGGCCGAAACAAGGTTAAGGGGGTAACGGTCAAAGATCTGCTTTCGGGGAAAAACGGTACTATAGACGCCAAAATAACGGTCAACTGCGGCGGGCCCTGGGCGGATATTATTCTGGGGATGACCGAATCAACGGTCAATGCATGCGGCGCATTGAGAAGATCGGAAGGCATTCATATCATCACGGACAAAAAGTTGATATCCGGTCACTATGTGGTTGGATCCATGACTTCGACCGGCAGGCATTTTTTTCTCATTCCCTGGCGCAGGCATACCCTCATCGGGACCACGGATAAGCCGTATACAGGTGATCCGGACGAATACAGGGTTACAAAGCAGAGCATTCTGGAACTGATCGCCGACATCAATGCGTCATTCGGCGATGGAACCCTGAATTACTCGGATGTAAAGCATACCTACGGCGGGCTCCGGCCCCTTCTGGAAGAACAGACTGAAGAAACTTACACCTGTTCACGTAAGTACGAGATCTACGACAATGCAACTGATGGACTGGACGGCCTTCTGACCGTGGAAGGAGGAAAATACACAACCAGCCGCAATCTTGCCGAGACTTGTGTGACGCTGATTGAGAAAAAAATGGGACGCAAGCCCGGCAAAAGCATTACAAAGAAACATTACCTCTGTGGCTGTGAGATAAAGGACATGAAATCTTTTCTGCTTGAAGCGAGCAGGTATAACGACGGGTTCAGCCCGTCCACACTGGAATATCTTGCACGCAATTACGGGACTGAATACAAAGATATTCTGAAACTGGCGCTTCAGGATCGAACGCTCGCCGAACGGTTGAACGACGACGGAGAGATCATGGCGCAAGTGGTCTACGCCGTACGCTTTGAAATGGCGCGCACATTGCCGGACGTCATCATGCGCAGGACGGGCATCGGCACGTTGGGAAATCCCGGTGAAGGCGTATTGAGAAAGGTGGCCGCAAAGCTTGCTGACATGTTGGGATGGAGCCGTGAAAGAATGGAGAAAGAAATCGGGCAGACAAACGATCTGTTAAAGATCCCGGTGCAGTGAGAAAAAATCGAAGACAAAAAACGAGGGGAATCGCAAATGCCGAAATCAAGAAGTTTCCGGCCAAACTGGTCGCATCAGGCTCCGGCGCCCGGAACATATCGTTCCATTGTCAAGTATGGCAACCCTGACCGGTTTAAACACCCCAGCGATGCCTGGGTCAAAATGATGCAGGAAGAATTCGGCATGTCTGAAGCCGATTTTTCGCAGAAACAATCTGAAGGCAACGAGAAGGTTGTTCTCAGCCGCCCCTCAACTCTCAAAATGGAACAGATCGCGGCGCTTACCGCAATGGTGGGCGAAGAAAACTCGGCCCTTGATGACTATTCCCGTGTGAAATACTCATCCGCAAAAACGTCGGAGGAAATCCTGGAGCTGCGAAAGGGCATCATCCGCGAAGTATGCGACATAGTCCTTCATCCCCGTGACAAGCGGGATCTGCAGAGGGTGGTGAATTATTGCAACAAGGAAAAAATTCCCGTTACCGTTTTCAGCGGAGGATCTTCGGTCAACTTTGGCTGCCGGCCTTATAAAGGCGGTGTGACGCTGGTCATGAGCACGCATATGAACAAGCTTCTGGAGATAAATGAGCTCAACCAGACCGCAAGAGTCCAACCGGGCATGTTCGGACCCGCTTATGAAGATGCGCTCAACCGTGCTCCGGAACTCTTTGGTTGCAAGCGCCGCTATACATGCGGTCATTTCCCTCAATCATTCGAATATTCAACAGTCGGCGGCTGGGTTCTGACCCTGGGTTCGGGACAGGCATCCACTTATTATGGCGATGCCAGCGATATCGTTTTCAGTCAGGAATACGTCACGCCGGTCGGAACTTTCAAAACGCTTGAATATCCGGCTGCGGCTACGGGACCCAAAGTCAACGATATTATGAAAGGGTCGGAAGGCGTTTTTGGCATTCTGGTCGAAGTGACGATGAGGATTTTCCGGCATATGCCGGAAAACACAAGACGATTCGGATTTATGTATCCGAACTGGGAGGCGGCGGTGAATGCAAGCCGTGAAATCATGCAGGGTGAATTCGGCCTGCCCGCTATCTATCGTATTTCAGACCCGGAGGAGACGGAAAGAGGACTGAAACTGTACGGCGTGCCGGGCTTTGTTGATGCATTTCTGAGGCGACGGGGCTTCAGGCCCATGGAACGATGTCTCAGCCTGGGCAATGTTGAGGGGGATGGGGATTATGCAAGCCTTGTTGCGAAGAGAATCAAAAAAATCGCACGCGAACATGGTGCGATGTCGCTGACCGGTTATGCGGCGCGCAAGTGGGAGCAAACCCGATATACGGAGCCGTACATGCGCGAGGATCTGAATGACTTCGGGATATTTACCGACACTCTGGAAGCGTCGGTGACGTGGGACAACATCCATCGGGTGCACCAGGGAGTCCGGGCATTCGTTAAACAGCGGCCGGGAACCGTCTGCATGACGCATGCCTCTCATTTCTATCCGCAGGGTGCCAATCTTTATTTTATCTTTCTGGCCCGCATGGATCTGGGCGAATACGTCTCGTTCCAGAAAGATGTGATTGACAACATTTTGAAATACGGCGGGACCCTGAGCCATCATCACGGAGTGGGGCGTTTGCTTGCGCCATGGATGGAAAAACACCTGGGACCGGAACAGATGGCGGTACTGAGGGCTTTAAAATGCCACTTCGATCCGCACGGCATCATGAATCCGGGTGGCCAGCTTGGGCTGGATGAGATTCCAACTCGCAGGTAGAAAGACGGATGAAAGTCCGACCCGCCGGACATGAATCAATAAGTCACCACGCATTAGTATGTTAATTCATGCGCTCCGGATTCAAAACGTCCTGAAGCCCTTGTGGTTAATTTTACGCAAAGATTTGGAGAAGGCAGGTGAACGATAAAAAGTATATCATTGCCATAGACTCCGGCACGCAGAGCGTTCGAGCCGTGCTTTTCGACCGTAGCGGAACCGTGCTCGCCATCGAACAGGCGGATTACGAGCCGTATTTTTCTCTGCAGCCGGGCTGGGCTGAACAGAATACGGAAGACTACTGGAGCAAGCTTTGCATTGTATGCCGCAGGTTGATGTCAAAGATTGATATTGAACGGCGGGAAATTGCAGGCATCGGTCTGACCAGTCAGCGCAGCACCATCATTCCGATGGATAAGGATGGCAAGCCATTGCGACCGGGGATCATATGGCTCGATCAACGCACTGTAGACGATGTTCCGCCTCTGAACAAAGCCATCACTCTTGTTACAAATCTCATTGGTCTCAATGAAGCAATCCGTTATTCGCAGAAGCATTCAAAATTTCTCTGGATCAAAAAGCACGAACCGGAAATATATCGTAAGACTCACAAATTTGTTCAGGCTTCCGGATTTTTTGTCCGGAAGCTTACGGGAGAATTTCACGATTCCTACGGGATGATGGCGGGCATCTGGCCGTTCGATTATAAGGCTTTGAACTGGTACGGCGGGATATTCGGGTTTATATATGACGCATTTGGCATCAGACCCGAGCATTGTGTCGAGCTTTATTCTCCTGATAAAATCCTGGGCCGTATTACGGAAGAAGCTTCCCGTGAAACGGGACTGCCGAAGGGACTGCCCGTTGTGGTGGGAGCCGGCGATAAACAATGTGAATTGCTCGGCGCCGGCGCCATTGATCCCTCCGTAGCTGTGATCAGTTTTGGAACGGGTACGGCCATGGAAGTCATCACGCGCAAATATATCAGTGATTCGCAACTGCGTTTTTTTACATGGCCTGCGGCCGTTCCCAACGCATGGGATATAGAAATGTTTATCAGCCGGGGGTTCTGGATGGTCACCTGGTTTAAACAGGAATTTGGCCACCGGGAAGCCATTGAAGCGGAAAAACGCGGAGTTGCCCCTGAGGTTGTGTTGGATGAAGTGATTCGTGACATACCTCCAGGTTCCATGGGCCTTATGCTGCAACCGTACTGGTCGCCGATGGTGAACAACAAATATGCCAAGGGGGCGATCATCGGGTTTGGCGACATTCATACCCGGGCTCATATTTACAGAGCGATATTTGAAGGGTTGTGTTTTGAACTGCGCCGCATGCAGGAGATCGTCCAGAAAAAAACGGGGATACCCATTAAAGAAATCCGCGTGGGCGGCGGCGGATCGCGAAGCGATGTTGTTGTGCAGATTGCCGCCGACATGTTTAATTTACCTGTGTCGCGCATGGAAACGTCAGAAATTTCGGCTCTGGGCGCAGCCATCGATGCCGCCGTGGGTACGGGAATGCATGCTTCAATAGAAGATGCCGTAGCGTTGATGGTGCGCAAAGGAAAAACATTTCAGCCCGATCAAAAACACTACCGGATCTATACGAACCTGTTCAACGATGTTTATAAGAAATCCTCGGGCGCGCTGGATGCCATTTATCGAAGAATTGCAAAAATCACGGGCTATCCGTCGTGAAAATAATTTCAACCGAATTTCCCCCGGCTTGAAAGGGAAACAAACCTTTATTCTTGAAATTTAATGTTACAGAAGCCATAAAGGTTGCGCGTATTCTTTTTTACTGAAATGGTAACATCTGATAAAAATCCCCCCTCAAGCATGGTGCCGCCTGAGGGGGGGTATTTTCCAGATCATGTTTTCTGTGCGGCGGTTAAAGTTCCTTCATTCGTCTTTTCGCTTCCTGATAAATTCTCATCACGCAGATGAAGATGGCCAGCATGAATAATCCGATCATGAAATTCGGTCCGGTGCCCAGGAACTGGTCGAGCTTGTATCCGATCCAGAGGAACAGAAAGGATGCAATCACCATGGCGAAGCTCCAGGCCGACATCATCAGTATCCCGTTAAAGGTTTGGTACTGCTTGGGTTGTATTTTATGTGTTGCGATCATGGTCCTGTCCTCCTTTCGAGAAGTCTGTCTGCGTCTTTAAAGAAACGTCCGTTCAGCTTACGATGTTCTTGACAACTTCGATCACGGGGTTGGTGAAGAGCGCCATCAAAACCGTGTAGAGTGCGAAAGCGCCGACCACTTCGGCCGTGTACATTTTATTGAATTTTCTCTTCAGGCTGACCAGGATCAGGCCGCCCACAATCAGGCATCCCAGTTGAAAATACGGGAAAGCGGAAGCGCCCGCCGCCGCGTATTCCGCGAATCCGAAGGTTGCCGTTAAAAGAATCACTGCCGCTGCCGTTACGATGGTTCCTAATGTCTTTTTCATGATCTGTTACCTCCTCAGGGTAATTGCTTTATTTTTTAAGGCCTCATGGCCGTGTTATTTGCCTTTATACTAATGAAAAGAGCGTGCCAGAAATGAATATCTTGAAAAGATATTTGTAAGCATATGAATTGTTATTGGAAATAATGGTTGGTCTTGATGCTGTGCTGTGAGAAGGAAGACTTTTTCTCTCTTTTCTTTCAATGAAACGTTTAAAGCATTGAACAAAATGTAAAGAAGATAACAGCGTTTGATCTTTCAGGCGGAAGATCAAACGAGAGAAAGATACAATGAACATCGATGACGTAATTTGAAATGAAAAGACAGCGGATTATTTGATGCAGACTCTGCGAACCTGCGTAAAATCGGTAAATCCGGCGAGGGATTTGTGTATACCGTCCTGGAGAAGCGTGGTCATGCCTTCCGACATGGACTGGTTTCTGAGGCCCTCAACGGCTTCATGTTTCTGAATGAGTCTTTTGATATTGTCCGATGCCACCAGCAGCTCGTGAATGCCCATTCTGCCTTTATAGCCGGTTTTATCGCAAATATCACATCCCTTGGGGCGATGTAATTTGAAGTCGTCATTATAGGGAATGCCAAGTTTTGCAAATTCTTCCGCACCGTAGCTCTCCGCGATTTCATCGTATTCTTCTTTGGTCGGATGATACTGTTCCTTGCAGGTTTTGCAAAGAGTGCGAACCAGACGCTGAGCCAGGATGGCCAGCAATGCATCGGCGAAGTTAAGAGGATCGATGCCCATATCCAGAAGGCGCACGATGGTTTCCGGGGCGCTGTTGGTATGCAGGGTGCTGAAGACCAGATGGCCGGTCAAAGAAGCTTCTACACCTGTTTTAGCGGTTTCAAAGTCACGCATTTCACCGACCATGATGACGTCCGGATCGGCGCGCAAAAAGGATCGCATGGCCGCCGCAAAATCAAAACCGATTTTAGGCTGAACCTGCACCTGGCGCAAACCATACTGAGTGATTTCCACAGGGTCTTCGGCGGTCCAGATCTTCCGGTCCGGACGATTGATGTGATGCAGCGCCGCATGCAGAGTGGTCGTTTTACCGGAACCGGTCGGGCCCACAACCAGAATCATACCGTACGGTTTGGTAATGGTCTTGGTGAGTTCGTTATAATTGCGTTTTGAAAGGCCCATGTCTTCCAGGGGCATGGTTTCACCTTTGGCCAGAATACGCATGACGACGTCTTCAACGCCGCCCTGGGTGGGAATTGACGCCACACGAAGCTCAATCTCATCGCCTGAAGCCCGTCGGAATTTGATCTTGCCGTCCTGCGGCAGTCTTTTAACGGTGATGTCCAGGTTCGACATGATTTTAATGCGCGAAATCATGGCGGCTTTGTAACTATAAGGCACTGTCTGATAAACAGCGCAATCACCGTCGACACGGAAGCGGATTTCCACGTTTTTCTTTCCGACATTCGGTTCAATGTGGATATCGGAAGCCCGGCGGGCGTAAGCGTCATTGATGATTTTATTGACAAGCTGCATGATCACGCTGTCGGATTCGGTGACGTCCTCTGTTCCTTCCTCGTCATCGGCAGGCCTGTCTTCATCGTCAAGTTTTCCCAGTAGATCAGTGAAAGAGCTTTCAGTGTCTCCCGTTTGGAAAAAGAGATTGATAAATTTCTGAATATCATCCGTCAGAGCGATGTCGTATTTTACTTTTTTTGTTTTCAGCAGGTTCTCGATGGCGTCTCTTTTCAGGATATTGTTGGGATCATCAACAATAACATGGATATAATTATCAATTTTTTCCAATGGGACCCAAACTTCCCGGCGAAGGTAGTCTTTTCGTAAATTTTTTATTAAATCGCCGGGAATGACCGCTTTTTCATTGTATTCAATAAAGCGGCAGCGATAGAATTCTTCAAAGGAATGGCCGATGTCATCCTTGGAAATTCGATGCTTACGCATTAAAAAATGTTCGATGGACTCTTTTTGCTCCCTGGCCTCATCCCAGGCCGCTTCCATTTCTTCTTCTTTGATCAGACCGCGGGTGATCAGAAAATCGAAGCGGGTTTTACGGCGGCGAGAAAAACGCTGCTGGTTATAAAAAGCAACGCCTAACACTTCGGCAATTTCCATGGCCAGGCCGACTTCGTCTTCGGAAAATTTGCCTTCGCCGAATTTTTTGTTCAGAATCTGTATGACGCCCATGAGTTGATCTTCATAAAAGATTGGCGCCGCAAGAATTTGTCTGGTTCGGAATCCTGATTTTTTATCCCAACTCGAGTCGAAGGTCAGTTCGAAATCGATGGCTTTGAGTTCAGCCTGGTTGTAAGCATCTCCGATATTTACGATATTGTAGGTATTGGCGACATAACCGGCGATACTCTGGCTGCTTATCGGGACGCGAATTTCCTTGATTTGCGTGCCGGCCAGAAACATCGAATAGATTTCATCGTGATGTTTGTCGACGACATAGATGGTAATGGAAGAAGCGTTGAAAAGATTGAGAATTCCGTCTTTTATTTCAACAAGAATATGAGCAATGTTCTGAGCTGCATGGATGCGGTTCGTTATTTCCTGAAGATTTTTCCGAATCCTCAGCCTTTCGTCCATGCTGGAGTTCAGGGAATCAGGTTTAAACTGAAAGCTCATTCAGGTATTTCTCCCGGTTTGATCGTTGAATTATTACTACCAAATTGTTATCGGTCAAATTTGATAAAAAATTCTGTCCGGAAGAGAAAAAAAATGAAATTTCTCTTTAAAAAGTGTCCTTGGGTACGGAAAGGGAACTTCCGTTCATCAACCGGCTGTGACTATTTTTGAAAAGTCAGCGATTTTATGGAATAAATATGAAATGTCCGCCAGCAAAGACAAACGGTTGAAGCGGATTTTTTCATCTTTGTCCATCACCATGACATTATCAAAGAAAGCATCCACGGGGGGGCGCAGGGCAGCCAGTTTATTGAGGGCGGCGTTGAAATCCTTTTCGGCGATGCCTTTTTCCACACGCAGTTTGATCGTCTCAAAGGATGAAAACAGTTTTATTTCCGCGTCTGCGACCAGCAGATTCACATCAATCTGACCTTCTTTGAAATCTTTGAGAATATTGTCCACGCGTTTGAACGCAACAGAAATAGGTTCAAATTCCGGATTTTGCCGGAAATCCTGAAGGGCCTGGATTTTTTCAATAATGACAACCAGATCATCAATGTCGGTGGCCACAACGGCATCCACCGTGTCATAGGCGAATCCCTGGGAAATCAACTGGTTCTGAAGACGACCCTTGAAGAAATCGAGAACGTCTTTTTTGATGTCCGCCGCCGGTTTTTTCAAAACGTCTTTCAGGAGGGCCAGACTTTCATCAATGAGGAAATTCAGGCTGAGGCTGTAGTGACGGGCTAAAATAATATTAATGATTCCAAGAGCCTGACGACGCAATGCGTAGGGGTCTGCCGTTCCTGTGGGAGGCATGCCGACGCTGAAGAAGCCGACGATCGTATCAACTTTATCGGCTATGCCGACGATGGCGCCTTCATCGGATTTGGGCAGATCGCCGCCTGCGACAATTGGCAGATAATGCTCATAAATGGCGCCGGCGACGGCAGGATCTTCTCCGGCCAGAAGCGCATATTCACGCCCCATAATACCCTGAAGTTCTGAAAATTCGCCCACCATGAGTGATTCCAGGTCGGCTTTGGCCAGATGCGCCGCGCGGTCGACATTTTTCTTGACAGACGGTTTGACTTTCAATGCGGCGGCGATTTTTACAGCCAGTTTACGGAAGCGGAGCACCTTCTTATGCGATGTTCCCAGAAGTGTATGGAAAACGACTTTTTTGAGGGATTCCACACGGTCTTCCAGAGGCACTTTCTTGTCTTCTTCAAAGAAGAACGATGCATCCGCCAGACGCGCCCGAAGCACACGCTCGTTGCCGCTGGCTACAACGGACAGATCGCGGGATTTCGTGTTGCTGACCGCGATGAAATAAGGCAGAAGTTTTCCGTCATGATCCACGACCGGGAAATATTTCTGATGAGAGATCATGGTGGTTGTGAGCACTTCTTTGGGGAGTTGCAGATAGCTCTCGTCAAAGTGTCCGCGAACGATGACCGGGTATTCAACGATGAAACTGATGGTTTCCAGAAGGTCTTCCGAATAGAAGAGTTTGCCGCCTACTTCGGCCGCCGATTTTTGAGCTTCTTCCTGAATCAGTTTTCTTCTTTCGTCCGGATCGGCGATGACGAAATTTTCTCTGGCTTTAGCCAGATAATCTTCAAAACCGGTGACGGCAAAAGCGTCGGGGCTCATAAAACGATGGCCGCAGGAGGTGTTGCCGCTTTCAATGTCTTCAATTTTAAGCGGGACGACCTTGCCGCCGTAGAGCGCCAGAAGCCAGTGAATCGGCCGCGCGAATCTTAAATCATAAGCGGCCCAGCGCATGGATTTGCGAAAGGGGATGGCGAGCATGAAGCTTTTGAGGATATCGGGAAGCAGTTCGGCCGTGGGCTGTCCGGCGATGGTTTTGCGGGCGCCCAGATATTCTCCTTTTTCCGTAACGATGGTTTCGAGCTGCGACACTTCCAGGCCCTGTCCCCGGGCAAAACCCTGAGCGGCTTTGGTCGGCTGGCCGTTTTCATCGAAAGCTGCTCTTTTTGCCGGTCCCAGTTTTTCGATGGTCTGATCTTCCTGTTTCGGAGCCAGATCCGCAATGGTGAGCAGCAGACGACGCGGCGTGGCCAGACACCGGATACCACTCGCCGCGATGCGTTTTTCCGCAAGCGACTTGCTGATAATTTCTTCCATATCAACCACCGCTTTGGATAAAAATCCGGCGGGTATTTCTTCTGTTCCGATTTCAAAAAGCAGTTCGTTATTCATTTTATCTCCCGAATGATCTCCCAAAATTGGCTTATCAAACTATGTCGTTTTTAAGAGGGGGTATCCCAGTTCTTCGCGCTGTTTCAAGTAAAGCTCCGCGCTGATGCGCGCCAGATTTCTCACCCGGCCGATGTAGCTTGTGCGTTCCGCCACGCTGATGGCGCCGCGCGCGTTGAGCAGGTTAAATGTATGGGAACATTTCAGACAGTAATCGTAGGCCGGCAGCGGCAGTTTCTTCTCGGCAATGCGCAGGGCTTCTTCTTCGTACATGTCAAAGAGTTTGCGCAGCATGGGAATATCCGCCACTTCAAAATTATACGTTGAAAACTCCACCTCGCCGCGGTGATGGACGTCCCCGTATTTGATTTTATCCGTCCACTGCAGGTCGTAAACATTGTTGACGCCCTGGATGTACATGGCGATGCGTTCGGTGCCGTAGGTCAGTTCCGCGCAGACGGGATTGCAGTCGAAACCGCCGACCTGCTGAAAGTAAGTGAATTGCGAAATTTCCATACCGTCGAGCCAGACTTCCCAGCCCAGTCCCCAGGCGCCCAGCGTCGGAGATTCCCAGTCGTCCTCAACAAAGCGGATGTCGTGTTCGAGAGGATCAATGCCGAAACTTCGAAGCGAGTTGAGATAGAGTTCCTGTATATTAACCGGCGACGGTTTCATGATGACCTGATACTGGTAGTAGTGTTGCAACCGGTTGGGATTTTCGCCGTAGCGGCCGTCTGTGGGACGGCGGGACGGTTGAACATAGGCGACGTTCCATGGTTCCGGTCCGAGTGCGCGCAGACAAGTGGCGGGATGGAACGTGCCCGCGCCGACTTCAAGATCATAAGGCTGCTGGATGACGCATCCCTGAGAGTCCCAGTATTTTTCGAGAGCAAAAATTAATTCCTGAAAAGTCACAATGTCCTCCTTAATGGTTGCCGGAATTACGGGTCCTGCATAAGAATCCGTAACTGCAAAATAACCTGCGCTAACTAGCACGAAAGGGCGATGGGGTCAAGATAAGCGAATAGGCGAGGGGCGAGGGACAAGGTACAAGGTTCAAGGTTCAAGGTTCAAGGTTCAAGGTTCAAGGTTCAAGGTTCAAGGAAAAAGGCTGAAGGCGGGGGAAGGAGATTTTTATGTTGACACGGCTGGGGGGCTTATTTATAAATATCAACTGATGATCGTAAACTTTTTTAAGTCTTTCATGATCTGCCGGAGATGAAAATGCTCAATTTTACGTTTCAAAATCCCACAAAAGTTCTTTTTGGAAAAAATATGATTGAACAGATCGGCCGCGAAGTGCCGCCAAACGCCCGTGTGATGATCACTTATGGAGCCGAGAGCGCCAAAAAATATGGCGTGCTCGATGAAGTCAGGGCGGCTCTTGCAGGGTTCGACATGACCGAATTCAGCGGTATCGAACCGAATCCGGAATATGAAATGCTTTTAAAGGGCATAGCGCTGGCCAGGGAGAAAGAAATTGAATTTCTGCTGGCTATCGGCGGCGGGTCAGTGATCGACGGAACCAAATTCATGGCCGCTGCCATTCCTTTTGATGGAGATTCCTCTTTATTACTGGAAAATAAAGGCGCAGCGATTCGTCAGGCGCTTCCGGTTGGCTGTGTTGTGACACTTCCTGCAAGCGGGTCCGAAACAAACAGCCGCGCCATTATTTCAAGAAAAGCCCTGATGTTCAAACAGGCCATCATGAATTCCAATTTGTTTCCCCGCTTTGCCGTACTGGATCCGACGAAGACCCTGACGTTGCCGCCCCGTCAGGTCGGAAACGGCGTTGTCGACACGTTTGTGCATGTGATTGAACAGTACATGACGTATCCTGTCGGCGGCAGGGTTCAGGATCGTCTGGCGGAAGGGCTGTTTTTGCTGCTTCTTGAAGAAGGACCGAAGGCGCTTGCCAATCCTGACGATTATGATGTCCGCGCAAATCTGATGTGGTGCGCAACGCTGGGGCTCAACGGACTAATCGGCGTGGGTGTCCCACAGGACTGGGCGGCGCATCGCCTGGGTTATGAGCTCACCATGTTGTATGGTCTTGATCATGCTCAAACGCTGGCTGTTCTGGTGCCGTCCATGCTTTATGTCCGGGCGGACGGCAAGCGTCAAAAGCTTGTGCAATACGCCGAACGTATCTGGGGTATTACATCCGGCAGTGATACGGACCGCATAAGCGGCGCTATTGAGCATACGCGGCTGTTTTTTGAAAAAATGGGGGTGCCGACGCGTTTGAGCGATTACGGCCTTGCCAATATTGACATCGATAAGGTTATTCGCCTGCTTGAGATGCACGGCATGGTCAATCTCGGAGAAAATCAGGACGTCACTTTAGATGTCATGCGAAAAATACTGAATCTCTGTCTCTGAATAAAAGACTGCATTAAAAAAACGAAATTTAAAAAAGAGGAAAAAAGTTGACATTGAGCAAATGAAACTCTATATATTAGTAACGGATTCATAAGATAAGACGTTTAATAAAAGAAGAGTAGAGTTTACATAAATGAAGCGGCCCGAAAGGCCGGTTAAAATTATTAAGATTAAAAAAGGAGAGAAAAATGAAAAAAGCAATTGTGTTTATAACGATGCTTATGCTGACGTTGACAGTAGCGACCGCGTACGCACAAATTAACGCCGGGTCGGTCAATATTACCCCTACCGTTGGAATGTATAAGTTTGAAGGCAACGAGAACATGGACAACGCGATAGTCCTGGGTTTACGGGCCGGTTATAATTTTACAAAATACATCGGTGTTGAAGGTTACGGCCTCTGGATGCCCACCAAAATCCGTAATGACCAGGAACAGACACAGGAGATCAACACTTACGGTTATGGAATTGAAGGAATCTTCCATATTCTGCCCAACGGCGCTTTTGTTCCTTTTGTGGCAGTCGGTGTAGGCGGCATTCATTATACGGCAACATATGAATTAACGACGGAAAACAAAAGCAATAAGATAACGGCCGATTACGGCGCCGGTTTCAAATATTTCCTTTCGGATAACGTGGCGCTTCGCGCTGATGTCAGGCATGTCATTCCTTTCGACAGCATGCACAATAATCTTCTGGCAACGATTGGTTTGACCCTGGCATTCGGCGGTGCAAAACCCGCTCCCGCCGTGGCCGCCGCTCCCGCTCCGGAACCCGTAGCGAAGCCCGAACCGCTTGATTCCGATAAAGATGGTGTTACAGACGATCTGGATAAATGCCCCGGCACCCCCGCCGGCGTAGCCGTTGACAAAGACGGTTGCCCACTGGATTCCGACAAAGACGGAGTACCTGATTATCTGGATAAATGCCCCGGCACACCGGAGGGTGTGAAGGTGGATAAAGATGGTTGTCCTCCGCCTGTTGTTCAGCAAATAAAACCCAAGGCTGCCGCCGCTCCGGAAATTATCGAAAAGGGCAGAACCACCTTAAGAGTCTTGTTTGATACCAACAAAGACATCATTAAAAAGAACTCTTTCAAGGATGTCGACAATCTGGTCGGTGTCATGAAACAGTATCCGGACCTGAATGTTGTTATCGAAGGTCATACCGACAATGTGGGCAGCGCCGCATACAACAAGAAACTGTCCCAGAAGCGCGCTGACGCCGTAAAGAAATACATGGTTAAAAAAGGCATTGACGCTAATCGCATTACGGCTGAGGGATTCGGCCTGGAAAAACCTGTTGCTGACAATGCAACAAAGGCCGGAAAGGCAAAGAACCGCCGTGTCGAAGCAGCGGTTGATTATGTGATTAAGAAGTAAAAAAGGCTGTAGGCTGTTAGTCTATAGGCTGTAGGTTTAAAATGAAGCCCCCGCGGTGATGCCGCGGGGGCTTTCGTTTTTGCTAACAGCATAAAAGTCTACAGTCTATCTAGCTGCTTTTTTCCTTAGTATCGCCCCCTTCGGGGCAGGGAAGGGCAAAGGAAGAAGAATGCGGTTTCCGGCATGGGCCTGATGGATCTCCGTTTTGCTTTCATCGAAGATTAAACTTGCATCCACCTGAACAATATCTTCAGGTAAGAGCAGCTCCACATCATCACCCGCTTTTAAGTGATTGCGGACTTCTATAAGCATAAGCTTACGATTGTTATCATAGCTTAAAACCATTCCCGCCGGTTCGTGTGTCTGGATGCTTTTAACGTCGGGACTGGTCTCTGTAATTTTTTCGCTGCTGAAGGCAAAGCCTGTTGTGTAACCGCGGTGAGAGACTTTCTGCAATTCTTCCAACCATGCCGGATTGAATCGGTTTTGCTGACCGTTTCGCAGGAAGGCATCGATGGCCTGGCGGTATGTTCTGGTTACAACGGCCACATAGTAGGAGGATTTCATCCTGCCTTCAATTTTAATGCTTGTCACGCCTGAGGCTGCCACTTCCGGCAAATGGTCGATGAGGCATAAATCTTTTGAGCTGAGGAGATAGGAAAAACGTTCGTCTTCTTCCAGAATAAGCGGTTCATCAGGTCTGGTGGATTCGTGTAAAACATATTCCCAACGGCAGGGCTGGGTGCAGTCGCCTTCATTGGCGCTGCGGCGGTTGCGCAGGGCGGAAAGATAGCAGCGTCCGGAAAAGGCCATGCACATGGCGCCGTGAACAAATATTTCCAGCTCCATTTCAGGAACCGAGGCGGCAATATCTCCGACTTCTGCCAGAGACAATTCACGCGCCAGAATAATTCGCTTCACCCCCTGATCGCGCCAGAAGCGGACGGCCTCGATGTTGGTGGTGTTGGCCTGCGTGCTTAAATGCAGCGCAATTTGCGGTGCAAGGGAACGGATCAAGCGGATCAATCCGGGATCGCTGACAATGATCGCATCAATGTTTGTTTCCATGAGCGGGGGAAGAATTTTGCGGACTGCATCCAGATCAGTGTTGCGGGCGAATGTGTTGACCGCGGCATAGACTTTTCTATTTGTCTCATGGGCTTCAGTTACACCTGTAGCCAGATCGTCAAGCGTCATCTCCGCCGACTCGGCGCGCAGGCTTAAGCCCGGAATGCCGACATAGATTGCATCCGCGCCGTAAAGCAGGGCGGTTCGCAATTTTTCCAGATTACCGGCGGGAATGAGCAATTCCGGTCGTTGCATAAAAAACCTCATGGACAATATCTGCGCACCTGTTCCAGAACTTTCAGGGATTTAACTTCCCGGCCCAGTACATGGACAATAAAATTGCAAAGAATGTTGCGGGATTCAACGGCGAGGCTTGCCGGCAGGCAAACCATTTTCATTTTTTCGAGGTCCATTTCCCTGCCCAGAAGAAGCGTGCGGATTGTACCTGCGGAAACCGTCTGATCATAGCGCTCGGGACGGGCGCAGGCGGCGCAGGTTATACCGCCTTCGTGCGGGAAGAAATAATACGACGCGCCGTTAGCCACGGGCGCTTTGCAGCGGACACAGGCGGTCAGCGCCGGTTCAAAACCGGCAACCTTCAAGAGGCGCATTTCAAAAAAGCGGATGATGGCGTCGGAAATATTTTCGCGTGTCATCAGCGAAAGAAAGTCGGTCAGAAGCGTAAAAAGTTGCTCATTGCTTTTTCCTTCCGGGCTGAAATGATCGGTCAGTTCGATGAAATATGATGCGGTGAGCGTTTTTTCCAGGTCCTGACGGATGAGAGCGTAGTGATCGATAATCTCGCAGGATTCAATAAGCGCCAGCATGTCGCGGTTTTTGCGTGTGAAAATAATGCGCGAAAGCGAAAAGGGTTCAAAGACGTTGGCAAACCTTTTTTTGCTTCTTTTGGCGCCTTTGGCAATGCCCTTGAGCTTTCCGTATTCGCGGCAGAAAAACGTGACGATTAAATCAGATTCTCCGTAGCTTAAGCTTTTCAGCACGAAGCCTTCGGTCTTATAGCTTTCCCTGGCGGTCATGACTTTGATGCAAGCAAGTCGAATTTGATCTCGCCGCCGACGATCGTTAAAACAGCCCGCCCCTTCATCTGCCGGCCGTTAAACGGTGAATTTTTGCCGCGGGAAACAAAAGACTTCACATCGACGGTCCAGGACAGACCGGGATCGATCACCGTGATGTCGGCATCGGCGCCCCTGGCCAGCGTGCCTTTGGGCAGATTCAGAATGCGCGCTGGATGGAGGCTCATTCTGGCGACAAGTTCCGGCCACGTTAGAATGCCTTCCGAAACCAGATTCAGGCTTAATCCCAGAGATGTTTCCAGGCCGGTCATGCCGTTTAAGGCATACTCAAATTCCACTTCTTTGTCCGTCCGTCCGTGCGGCGCATGATCGCAGGCGATGGCGTCAAGCGTGCCGTCCGCCAGCCCTTTTTTAATGGCGGCAACATCGGTTGCGCTTCTCAGCGGCGGACTGACTTTATAGTTCGTGTCATATCCCTGGAGCGTTTCATCAGTCAGGGTGAAATAATGCGGAGCGGTTTCCGCCGTGACCCGGACGCCGCGCTTTTTGGCATCGCGAATCAGGCGGACAGAGCCTTCAGTGCTGACATGGGCGATGTGGATGCGGGTGCGCGTATATTCGGCAATCAGAATGTCACGTCCCACCATAACGTCTTCGGCAATGGCTGGAATTCCCGGCATGCCGAGGATAGTCGAAAAATAGCCCTCGTTCAGAAGTCCGGCGCCCGAAAGGTTTTTGTCTTCGCAGTGCTGGATGATCGGGAGGTCCAGTGAATAGGCGTATTCCATCGCCCTGCGCATGAGAGCCGCATCCATAACGGGTTTTCCGTCATCGGAGAGCGCAATCACCCCCGCGTCTCTGAGATCCCAGAATTCCGTCATCTGCTTGCCTTCGGAGCCCATACTGATAGCCCCGATGGGATAAACGTTGGCCAGATTCGCCTCAGCGGCCTTGCGGCGGATGAATTCAGCGATGCCGCGGTTGTCGTTGACGGGGGCGGTGTTCGGCATGCAGGCAATGGAGGTGAAACCTCCGGCCACGGCGGCAGCGGATCCGGTCGCGATGGTTTCCTTATATTCATATCCCGGTTCCCGCAGATGTGTATGCATATCGATAAGGCCGGGCGCGATGATCAGGCCGGTCAGATCCCTGACGCTGATATCCGGTGGGGCGGGAATGCTTTTTTCACAGGCAGAAATTTTCCCGTCTTCAATCAGCAGATCCATTTGAGCATCTATGTTTTGTGAGGGATCAATGACCCGCGCGCCTTTCAATAATTGTTTCATTCGTTTCCTCCGGTAAGCAGGTATAAAAGCGCCATACGGACGGCGACGCCGTTGGTCACCTGGTCCAGGATGACCGAGCAGTTCGGGTCGTCGGCGATATCCGGTGAGATTTCAACGCCTCGGTTCGTCGGGCCCGGATGCATGACAATGGCATCTTCCTTGGCCAGTTTCAGATTTCTGCTGTTCAGGCAGTAATGCTGGGCGTATTCCCGAAGAGAGGGAAAAATGTTTTGCTTCTGCCTTTCCAACTGAATGCGCAGCATCATGACGACATCGGCGTCTTTAATGGCTTCTTCTATTTTTGTGTAGGCCCGAACGCCCATTTGCTCAATGTCTCGCGGCATCATGGTGGCGGGCCCGGCTACGACCACTTCGGCGCCCATCTTGGAGAGACCGTAAATATTGGATCGGGCCACCCGGCTGTGAAGAATATCGCCGACCAGCGCGATTTTCAGACCGGCGATGCGGCCCTTTTTTTCTCTAATGGTCATCATGTCCAGGAGCGCCTGTGAAGGGTGTTCATGCGCGCCGTCGCCTGCGTTGATAATGGATTGTTTAAGCAGTGAGGCCAGGATGTGCGGAGCCCCAGCCGCACTGTGCCGGATAACGATGATGTCCGGATTCATGGCTTCCAGGTTGCGCGCCGTGTCGATCAGCGTTTCGCCTTTAACCACGGAACTGGTCGATGCTGAAATATTGATCGTGTCGGCGCTGAGTCTTTTACCGGCGATTTCAAAGGAGGTTCGCGTGCGGGTGCTGGCTTCGTAAAACAGATTGATCACGCTTTTCCCGCGGAGCGTCGGGACCTTCTTAATTTCTCGCGTTGAAATTTCCAGAAAGGATTCGGCGGTTTCCAGAATCGTGTTGATTTCATCCACCGACATGTCGCGAATGCCGAGGATGTCTTTTTTGCCAAGTTTCATCATAGGTTTGCCTTATTGGTATAAAATTAATTTTCTTCTTCAATGACCACTTCGTCTTTGCCGTTTTTTTCCAGGAGGTTGACGCTGACGGCTTCCCACAGTGACGACGGCAGATTTTTACCGACGTAGTCCGCGCGGATGGGAAGTTCCCGATGTCCCCGGTCAATCAGAACGGCCAGTTGAATCATTTTGGGGCGGCCGAAATCAATGAGAGCGTCCATGGCCGCCCGGATGGTTCGGCCGGTAAAGAGAACGTCATCCACCAGAATGACCTTCTTTTCCGTGAGATCAAAAGGAATACTGGTTTTGCCGAGCGGCGCTTTTTTCTTTTTCTTGGTAATATCGTCGCGGTACAGCGTGATATCCAGGACGCCCAGAGGGACGGTTTGCCCTTCGATCGCAGATATTTTTTTCTGTAGCCTTTCGGCAAGATATATACCGCCGGTGCGGATGCCGACGAGCACAAGTTTGTCCATCCCCTTGTTCTTTTCCAGAATTTCATAAGCGATTCGTGTCAGACATCGTTCAATGCCGTCTGCATCCATTACGATTTTAGGATTCTTTTTCTCCGTCATGCTTGTTTCCTCGCTATTCTCAAAATTAACATCATCTGAATGGGATAAAATGGGTCTGATCCCAACCGGGCGGAAAGGAATAAGGATCTTTCATCGGGCATAAAAAAAGCCTTTCCCCTTGCGGAGAAAGGCTTTATAAACTTTATGCTGATGTTTTTCATGGGGCTGTCCTTTTTCAATCTCGCCGGATTAAATTAAAAGGGTTAATCTTGAGATTCTTACAACGTGGCTATCGAACCTGTCAAGACAAAAAAGTTAAAAAAACTTTCGTTTAAAAAAAATAACTGATATAAAGAGTCAACCTGGAGGACAGTTATCATGGCAATCAATCCCGAACCTCAGGTTTTTTTGTTTTTAAGCGAAATCCTGGGGAAGAAAATTATCGGTGAAACGGGTGAAAACATCGGCCGCGTCTGTGATGTAACGGCTGAAATTGTTGAGCCTTATCCGATTGTTACGGGAATTGTTTTAAAACCTGCCGAAAAGAATCAACGGACTTTCTTGCCGTGGCGTGAAGTGATTTACGTAAACGGCGAGGTTACCGTTGGGATTCGGTCGCGAGACGCTCTGACGGAAGTAAGTCTGAAAGAAGGGGATTTGCTTCTCAAGGAGGCGCTGATGGATAAACAGGTGGTCGACACGCACGGCGCTAAAATACGCCGAGTGAACGACCTGCAGTTTTTAAAGACACGGCGCGGTTTACATCTGGTTCATGTGGATGTCGGTTTTAGAGGGCTGATCCGCCGCGTTGGGCTGACGCGCGTATTTGACGCCGTTGTGCAGGGATTGTTTGACTATACGCTGCCTAATCAGCTCATTTCGTGGAAATGTACTCAGCCTTTAAGTTCACCGGATCTCCTTCGGTTGAATATCGCGCAGAACAGACTCGGCCAACTCCATCCGGCAGACCTTGCCGATATTCTGGAAGATCTGGATATCAAACAACGTTCGGCTTTATTCCAGTCGCTCGATGTAGAAACGGCTGCTGAAACCCTTGAAGAAACGGATCCGAAAGTTCAGGTCAGTTTGATTACCGATCTCAATTCGGAAAAAGCTTCGGATATTATCGAAGAGATGTCCCTGTCGGAGGCCGCCGACCTGATCGGGGATTTGCCCAAAGCCAAAGCTGAAGGCATTCTGAAAGAAATGGAAAAAGACATCGCCGACGATGTGAAGGAACTGCTTTCTCACCCTGAGCAGGAAGCCGGCGGTATGATGACCACGTCTTTTTTAAGCTTCAGGCCGTCGATGAAGGTTTCGGAAGCGCTGGAAAAATTCCGGCAGGAGGCTGCCGATGTGGATTGGGTTCATTATGTTTATGTAACGGACGAAGAAGAACGTCTGCTGGGGGTTGTCAGCCTGCGCGATTTGATCCTGGCTGATGCGGATAAACGGATGGAAGACATCATGGATGAGCGGGTGGTGTCCGTCAAACTCGATGATAAGGCGGACACGATTGCCGATCAGTTTGCCAAGTATGCTTTAACCGCCATGCCGGTGGTCGATGATCAGGATCATATCCAGGGCGCAATTATTTTCAAAAATCTGCTGGATATTGTGGCGCCTCAATTGGGCAAATGATGTTCCTGTTGAGCCGGAAACGGAATTATGGAAAAAATTAAATTCCTTTGGAAAAAATCATTACAGACCGGTTTGTGGAAACTGGGGCTCTTTTTTGCCTTTATCGGTCCGGGGATTATCACGTCTAATGTCGACAATGACGCGGGCGGCATTACCACTTACTCCCTGGCCGGCGCCCAATACGGTCTGAGCCTGATCTGGATATTGATTCCGGTTACGGCAGCCCTGATCCTTATTCAGGAAATGTGCGCCCGGATGGGGGTTGTTTCCGGCAAGGGCCTTTCCGATTTGATCCGTGAACGGTTCGGAGCGAAAATTACTTTCTATCTGATGATTGTTTTGTTTATCGCCAACATCGGAAATACGCTGTGTGAATTTGCCGGCATCGCCGCCAGCATGGAGATTTTCGGGGTCAGTAAATATATTTCAGTGCCTGCCGGCGCATTTTTTGTCTGGTGGCTTGTTGTGAAGGGAAACTACAAGTCCGTTGAGAAAGCCTTTCTGGTAGCCTGTGTATTTTATTTTTCCTATATTATTTCAGGTTTTCTGGTTCATCCGAACTGGTCTGAGATTAAAACAGCGGTTATCACACCGGAGCTTAAATTTGATTCGGGCATGCTGACGATGGCCATTGGTATCATCGGAACCACGATTGCTCCATGGATGCAGTTTTATCTGCAGTCATCCATCGTGGATAAAGGTCTGAAAGCGGAAAGCTATAAATACGCCCGGATGGATGTCATTTTCGGGTCCATTACCGTCAATATCGTCGCCTTCTTCATTATTATGCTTTGCGCCGTCACGTTGTTTCAGAACAGCTTAAAAATTGAAACGGCTAAAGATGCGGCCATTGCTCTGGCGCCGCTGGCCGGAACTTATGCATCGTGGCTTTTTGCATTTGGTTTACTCAACGCATCGCTTTTCGCCGCCTCGATACTGCCTTTGTCTACGGCCTACACGATTTGCGAAGCTTTCGGATGGGAATCGAGTTTGAATACCAAATTTTTGGAAGCGCCGCAGTTTTACGGGCTTTATTCATTTATGATTTTCCTGGGGGCGGGCGTTATCCTGTTGCCCAATGTGCCGCTAATCGCCATCATGTATTATTCTCAGGTAATCAACGGAATTTTGCTGCCCTTTGTCCTGATCTTCATGTTGCTTTTAATCAATGACAAGCGCATCATGGGAGAGTATGTCAACAGCAAGTTGATGAATATCATTTCATGGTCTACCGTCATAATTTTAATCGGGTTATCCCTGGCTATGGTCGTGGCGGCTCTCTTCAATTAATTCCAGGATTAACGAAGCAGATGACCCAATCGTTCCCAGCGGATTTTATTGAAAGGATTATCCTGCGGTTCAGAATTCCATGACCAGTAAATAATCAGCGCTTTTCCTTCCAGGTCAGTGAGATCGACAAAACCCCAGAAACGGCTGTCATAGCTTTCATCGCGATTATCTCCCATAACGAAAAGAGATCCTTTGGGAACGGTAATCGGGGCCAGATTATCCCGGGGTTGCACAATGGCCGGATAAACCGTGCTGTCGCTGTATATACCGAAGGTGTCTTTGTAAGGTTTGTCGTTGATGAAGATTTCTTTATTTTTGATTTCTATCTTGTCTCCGCCCACTCCGATGACGCGTTTGATATAATCCTTGGACCTGTCCTGAGGGTATTCAAAAACAACAATATCTCCGCGCTTCGGTTCAGAAACAGAGATCAGCGTTTTTCGAATAATCGGAATTTTAACGCCGTAGGTGAATTTATTGACCAGAAGATGATCACCCACCAGAAGCGTGGGCGCCATCGACCGGGAAGGTATTTTATATGCCTGGATGACAAAAGTCCGGACGACGACGGCGATTAAAATAGCGATGATAATCGCTTCAATGTATTCCTGAACTTTTGATTTCGCCTCAGAAGCCTCCTCGGTTTCCGATTTCTCTTTTTTATCTTCTTTGTCCTTAGACTTGTCCTCTTTCATGGTTTTCTCATGAACTCCTATGAGTAGATATTGGATAAGGAAACAAAGATCATGATGATCGTCAGTAACCCTTTAAGCATTTTTGTTCCGATCATCGCCATAAATGTTGCATTGCCGGCAGGGCTGGGACCTTTAATTTTGGAAAGACGCATCAGTTCCGTCACGGCGAAACCCGCTAAACCACCCAGGAAAAAACCCGTCCAGGAACCGAGTCCCCATAAAAACGGCGTAAGGATCAGCGATCCCGCCAAAGCTCCCAGGGCAGTGCCCCATAATGTTTTTTTTATGACGGATGGTTTATAGGCCCGGGTCATTCCTGAGAAGACGTCTATTGCTTCGGCAAGAATGGCAAAGATCAGTAGAAACAAAAGAAGTTTCCAACCGACTTGTACAAAGCCGGTCGCTGTTGCGTAAATCAGAACGTCGAAAAAGATGAGCATTGCTCCGGGTAATCCTAAAACGCTCAAGTAGATACCCAGAAACATGATCAGGATAAAAACGGAAAATCCAGCCGACGCCAGGGATGACAATTTTATTTCGCCTTCTTCATTTTTGAAAGTCTGATATTTTCAAAAAGCAGCACGATGGTGCATGCGATGTAGATGGACGAATAGGTGCCGATTACGACACCGACCAGCAGGGCAAAAGCAAAGTCACGAATGACCGCTCCGCCGAATATGTACAGGGCCAGAACCGTCAGGAAGACTGTCATAGACGTCAGAATGGTTCTGCTTAAAGTCTGGTTAATGCTCAAATTGATAATGTCGCCGAGTTTCTGTTTGGGGTTGAGCTTGACATTTTCACGGATGCGGTCGAGCACAACGATGGTGTCGTTGATGGAAAAACCAATAATAAATATCAGCGCCGCGAGAATGGAAATCGTAAATTCCATATTCATGATGGAAACGACTCCAATCGTAATGGTGACGTCGTGCACCAGGGCTACAATGCCGCCTAACGCATACCGGAATTCAAAACGCCAGCCGACATAGATCAGCATCGCCAGCCAGGAAAGAATGACGGCCAGGACGGCTTTACGTTTAAAGTCCGCGCCGACTTTGGAACCGACGACTTCAACGCGACGGATCTCAAAATCTTTGCTGAAAGTGGCCGACAGAGGCTGTCCCACATTGGCGGCCAGTATCTTTTGATCGGAAAAGGTTTCATGCGTTCGGATCAAAAATTCATTGGCTCCGAATTGTTGAATCGTGCTGTTTTCCAGCTTGGTGGATTTCAGCGCCGTCCGAATTGAATCGGCCGTAACATTTTTTGTGAATTTGACCTGGATGACCGAACCGCCCGCGAAATCGATGCCGGGATTCAACCCGCCATGAAAGATAACCGAGCCGATTCCAATCAAGATCAGAGCGGCTGAAAATATAATCGCATATTTTATTTTTCCAACGAAATCCAAGTTAATGCCTGGTTTTATCAACTCCATATGATGTCTCCTG
Organism: Smithellaceae bacterium; assembly: GCA_963682105.1. Classification (GTDB taxonomy): domain Bacteria; phylum Desulfobacterota; class Syntrophia; order Syntrophales; family Smithellaceae; genus UBA8904. The sequence continues at coordinate 584,254 of OY821638.1, read as the reverse complement.
AATGCGTCTGTGTTTTAGATACTCAATTTTTTAATATTGTAGTTCCAGGTTACATAATCGAAAATGACCCGTGTGACGAATATGGCGGTGAACAGACTGGCCAGCAATCCGATAATGGTTGTAACCGCGAATCCTTTAATCGGGCCTGTTCCGAAGATGACCAGGAGAGCGGAAGCCACAATACCTGTAATGTGCGTATCGATAATGGTCAGAAAGGCGCGGTTATACCCCGTGTCCAGAGCCAGACGGATGGTTTTTCCCGTACGCAGTTCTTCCCGGATTCTTTCAAAGATCAGAATGTTGGCGTCGACCGCCACACCGACGGTGAGCAGAAGTCCCGCAATGCCGGGAAGGGTGAGTGTCGCCCGGAGCGCCGCCAGAATGCCCAGCACCAGGAAGATGTTGATGATCAAGGCCAGATCGGCAACGGCGCCGGAAAGCCGGTAATAAATAAGCATGAAAACAATGACCAGAAGCGAACCGATGAGAGTTGCCATAATGCCCTGGCGGATGGAGTCGCTTCCCAGGGAAGGACCGACGGTTCTTTCTTCCAGAATATTGACCGGAGCGGGCAGAGCGCCGGCGCGCAGAACAATCGCCAGATCGCGGGCTTCATCCATGCTGAAATTACCGGTGATCTGTGCCTGACCGCCGGAAATGCGTTCCTGGATGACCGGCGCGGAATGGACCACGCCGTCGAGCACGATGGCCAGACGTTTGCGGACATTTTCATTGGTGATGCGGTCGAAATCCGCCGCACCCTGTGAGTTAAATTTGATGGATACGTTGGGTTCGCCGAAACGGTCGGAAATCTGAACCTTGGCGGTTTCAAGCGACGCGCCGGTTAAAAGGGTTTTGTTCTTCAGTAAATAAGGAACCTGCCCTTTTTGTCCGCTGGAGCGGTCTTCACGCAGACCGTAGGCAATGATGGAGCCTTCCGGCACTTTACCGCGCAGCGCTTCATCCGTAGAATTTTCCTCATCGACGAGTTTGAATTCCAGAAGCGCCGTTTTCCCGATCAGATTTTTGGCTCTTTCGGGATCTTTAACGCCGGGGAGCTGAACCATGATGCGGTTATCTCCTTCCGGAATGATTTCGGGTTCGGCAATACCGAATTGATCAACACGATTCCGGATGGTTTCCAGGGAGTGTTCGACGGTCAGTTTTTTCAGATCAACCGCTCTTTTATCATTCACTTTCAGTAAAACAAGTTGTCCGCCTTCGCGGGGATTGGAAGAGGCGATTTCCAGATCGGGAAAATGGTCCTTGAGAACCTTTTCCAGAGCGCTTTTACCCGCCGAATCCGTTAATTCCAGTGATATGGTGGCGCCCTTAGCTTTTTCCACATTCCGGAAACGGACTTTGCTGTCCATCAGCGATTCTTTTAAATCATTGGCTGACCGTTCCATCATGGTTTCCAAAGCTTTATCGGTGTCGATTTCAAGAACAAGGTGCATGCCGCCTTGCAAATCCAGTCCCAGATGGATTTTTTCCTTGGCCAGATATTGATTCCAGGGGGATGGAATATTGTCAACAAAAGTCGGCACTAAAAAGTATAAAGCAACAAGACAAACAACAACGGTAATAGCTCCCCTGAGCTTAAGAGATTTGAACATGAAATGCCCCTTTCCTTAAACTTGTTACTTCGTCGCAGATGACGGAGCCGGCGCGCCTGATTTTTGTATAACGGCTGCAATCGCGCTCCTTGCGATTTTAATTCTGACTTTGTCGGCAATTTCCAGAGTGACGACTGCGTCGGCGATGCCCGTTACTTTGCCGTGAATTCCGCCGGATGTCATAACCGTGTCGCCATAAGCCAGGTTATCCAGCATGGATTTGACTTCTTTTTGCTTTTTTTGTTGAGGACGGATCATCAGGAAATAGAAAATAACAAAGATGACCACCATCATGATGATGAAGCTCCAGTCGCCGAAGCCGCCGGCCCCCTGCGCAGGCGCTCCCTGTTTGCCGCCCATTGCAAATGCTGTTGAAATCAATTTCATTACCTCCTTATATATTGCCTTTGTTCTTTATCAGAAATTTCTATAATTTCATCTAAATTATTTAATAAAATCTTTTTTTAATTCATCCAGGCGGTCTTCGCGGATGGCAGACCGAATTCTCTCCATAAGCAGCATATAATGGCGGATGTTGTGTATAGTGTTCAGGATCATTGCCAGTATTTCACCGGCAATGTACAAATGCCTTAAATATGCCCGGGAGTAATTCCGGCAGGTATAGCAATCGCATGTCTCATCGATGGGGCGATTATCTTCCCGCCAGCGGGCATTTTTTATAACAATCTTTTCGTTATTTGTAAACAATAATCCGTGCCGTGCGCACCTCGTCGGCATGACGCAGTCAAACATGTCGACCCCCTGGGAGACGGCAAAAACAATGTCTTCCGGCGTGCCGACACCCATCAGATAGCGGGTTTTGTCTTCCGGCAGAAGCGGCGCGATATCCTGGGTGATCGAATACATGATGTCTTTGGGCTCGCCGACGCTGACGCCGCCTAAGGCATATCCGTCAAAGCCGATGGGAACAATCTCTTCAACGGACTGACGGCGCAAATCCAGATACGTGCCGCCCTGGATAATACCGAAGAGGGCATGCTCGGGGTTGGTTTTAGCTTCACGGCATAATTTGGCCCATTTGGTGGTCAGAGCCAGAGAGTCCTGCGTCTGCTTGTGTGTGGCAGGGTAGGGGGTGCATTCGTCGAGACACATTTGAATATCCGACCCCAGGGCTTCCTGGATTTCTACGGCTTTTTGCGGTGTCAGAAGATGTTTGGAGCCGTCAATATGCGAGCGGAACATGACGCCCTCCGGTAGAATTTTGCGCAATGCCCCCAGTGAATACACCTGAAAACCGCCGCTGTCTGTGAGAATGGGCCCCGGCCAGTTCATAAAGGTATGCAGGCCGCCCAGTTTTCGGATGGATTCATGGCCGGGACGCATGTATAAATGATATGTATTCCCCAGAATGATCTGGGCGCCGCAGGTGCGTAAATCTTCCGGGCGGAGTGCCTTGACAGTGCCTTGAGTGCCTACCGGCATAAAGGTGGGGGTATCCACCGAACCGTGCGGCGTCGTCATTTTGCCCAGGCGCGCTTTCGTTCGGGCGTCTTTTTTGATCATTTCAAAGGAAAAATGCATAGGCCCGTCCTATAAAATCAGCATGCAGTCGCCGAAACTGTAAAAGTAATAACGGTTGTCTACGGCGCGGGCATATGCCTTTTTGATGAAATCCGTTCCGGCAAAAGCGCAGACCAGCAAAAACAGCGAAGACTCCGGCAGATGAAAGTTGGTCAGAAGCCCGTTGACTCTTCTAAACGAATAGCCGGGATAAATAAAAAGACGGGTTTCACCGGATTGAGGCGCGATATATCCGTCTTTATCGGCAACCGATTCGAGTGTCCGGGTGGATGTTGTGCCTACGGCAATGACGCGGCGGGCGTTGTTGATTTTTTCTGCGGACGCGGCGCTGATGTCGAAATACTCCGTTTCCATCATATGATCTTCAACGGTTTCGGATTCTATCGGCAGAAAAGTGCCGATGCCGACATGCAATGTGATAGGCGCAATGACGATTCCTCTGGCTTCAAGATCATCCAGGATGGTTGGTGAAAAATGCAGGCCGGCAGTTGGAGCGGCAATGGAGCCGGCGGCTCTGGCGTAAATCGTCTGATAACGTTCACGATCGTCCGTCGAATCCGGTTCGACACTCTTTTTACGTTTAATGTAAGGGGGCAGGGGAGCCCGCCCGTACTGTTCCAGGTACCGGTCAAAACCTCCTGCTGCGGAAAACGTCATCAGCCATTTTTTGTCGGTGAGCCTGGTTAAAACGTTTGCGGCGCAGCCATGCCCGAGATCGATGGCATCGCCTTCATTGATTCTTTTGCCGGGGCGGGCCAGGACTTCCCATGTTTCGGCCGTTCCCTGAATCTCACGGCGGGATAAAAGCAGAATCTCCACAATGGCGCCGGTTGCTTTCCGGCCGTAAATGCGGGCCGGAATGACCCGTGAGTCATTGATGACCAAGACGTCGCCTTTTTGGAGAAATTCCGCAAGCGAGGAAAAAAGGCTGTCCCGGATGGCCTGATGATTTCGGTCCAGGAACATCATGCGCGAGGCATCCCTTTGCGGACGAGGGTTTTGCGCGATGAGTTCTTCGGGCAGAGAATATGAAAAATCCTTTAACTTCATGCCATACCTGTTAAAAGTGAAAAATCTGGGGCAAATAATCAGAATAAAAGGCGTCTGTCAATCAAATAACACGCCGTCCGATATAAAGCAGGATCAGTCCGGTGACAACGGCGGAAAGGCCGATCCATCTGAGGGTGGAATCCGGCAGGGTTATTATTCTGGCAAGATAAATCTTTAATTTTTCCGGGAAAACAAGATAGGGCAGGCCCTCAATAATAAAAACCATCGCGATCACGCAAAGAAAATATTCCACGTGTTATAACCTCTTTTCTTTTGCTTCATTCCACAGCGCGTCCATTTCATCAAGTGACGCGCCTTCCAGTGTTTGACCGCGACCTGAAAGCTTCCGGGTGATGTAGGAGAAACGCCGCAAAAACTTGTCGATTGTGCCGGAAAGCGCCGTTTCGGCATCCACATGGATGAAGCGGCTTAAATTCACCAGGGTGAATAAAATATCGCCCATTTCTTCTTCAATTTTGCTGGCGTTGTTGAGTTGTCGCGCCTGAGTCAGTTCATCCATTTCTTCTTTTAATTTTGCCAAAACGTTGTCTGTCTCCTGCCAGTCAAAGCCGTAACGGGATGCGGCGTCGGTAATTTTCTGGGCCCTTTTCAGCGCGGGCAGCGAGCGGGGAATATTGCTGAAAATGTTTTTCTCTTCTTCCTCTCCGGCGCGCTCCATCTTTTTTATTTCCTGCCAGTTGTCTTTGATGTCCTGGACGGAATTGACTTTTACATCGCCGAAGACATGGGGATGTCGGCGGATCATCTTTTCTTTGATGGATTTCATGGCGTCGGCCAGCGAAAATTCCCCTGATTCAGCGGCTATTTCCGCGACGAACAGAATCAGAAACAACAGGTCGCCGAGTTCTTCCTGAATATGCGGCAGATCATTATCGGCCAGCGCGTCGTACACTTCATAGGCCTCATCCAGCAGATATTTGGCCATATCCTGTTTGGATTGTTTACGGTCCCACGGGCAGCCGTCAGGCGCGCGCAGTCGTCTGATCAGTTCGATGAGTTCCTGTAATTCCTGCTGTGCTGCCTTGATGGAATGATCTTCCATTATGAATTATCCTTTATCATCAAATCGCGCTGGTACTAGCACAATCCCCCGAAGCTGACAATGAAAGTCTTACGGCGACTGAGGTTTGTATATAAGGTCCTTGACACAGCGGACGGATTTTACTTATAGTTTGACCATGTCCATTGTAAATCCCATATACAGAGGCATTGTTTTTATCCTCCTTTCGGAATTTTGTTTTACGATATCGACTATTTTTTCCAAGCAGTTGACCAATACCTCCGGCGTATCGGCCCTGGAAGTCACCTTCGGTCGTTTTTTTCTGGGGCTGATCGTGATCTCGATAACGGTTTATAAAAATTCCATATCCCTTGTGCCGAATAAAGTATCTCTGCTGATCTGGCGAGGTGTGCTCAATACCATTGCCGTCATTCTTTTTTTTCTGGCCTCTCAGTATACAACGATTACCAACACACATATGCTCAACATGACCTATCCGTTTTTCATTTTTCTCTTTTCGCCGCTTTTTTTCCGGTCGGAGAAGATATCATTCCGGATGTACCTGGTTCTGATCGGTGCGCTTTTGGGCATCTGGCTGGTGATTAATCCTCAGTGGAGTTCGATCAACAAAGGAGATATTTTCGGATTGTTGTCCGGCATCGTTGCGGCGTTTGCCATCATCACGCTGAACATGGCGCGTAAAAACGATTCCACGGCGGTTATTCTTTTTTATTTAATGTCGATCGGGACGGTGATCAACGGTCTGGCGATGCTGCCGGTGTTTGTCTGGCCCGAAGGCGGTCAATGGCTGTTGCTCGGGGCGTCGGCCGCCATGGGAGTGCTGGGGCAGGTCTGCATCACATATGGTTACAAATACATTTCAGCACGGGCCGGCGGACTGGTTTCCACGTCCCGCATTCTTTATGCCGTTGTGCTGGGGATGCTGATTTTCAGCGAAGATTTGACCCTGCGCATCGCTTCAGGAGGACTGCTGATTCTTCTTTCGATCGTCGCCGTGACCTGGCTGCAAAAGCCTGAACCGGGCGGGCAGGCGCGCGTGGATTAACGGCATTATTTGACGATAAAGATGTCCCGTTCCCTGTCCTGAAAATAAACGTTGTTATACTGCGAACCGTTGATGCGGTCGAAATAAGCTTCGCCGTTTTTCCGGCATTCCGGGCAGCAGGTATTGGGCAGAATCACGGCGAATATTTTTTTGCCGGTGTCGGCCACAGAATCAATCATCACCAGACCGCCGCAGTCGTCGCAGATGCGGACCGTTTCAATCTGTTTTTCCATGATCTCATCCGTGTCGTAGTAAATGTCCTTTTCACGGCGGATAAACGACGCAGATCCCGTGATTTGCTTTTTCAAATTCTTTTTCTTCTTCCACAGCGTCATGACGTTTTTGACTTCATTTTCAACCAGACGGGTGATCTCCGGCGACTGGCGGATGCGCCGGGCGTCGTAATCCGGCTCCTGCACCTGGCTGTAATCCAGGCCGGCCATGGCTAAAATAATGCCGACATTCACATAGGGGAGGGCCTTTTCAATCGAATAGCCTCCTTCCAGCACGGCGATGTGAGGCGCGAGTTTTTCATTTAAAAGCGCGTATCCCTGAGCGCTGAAATTCATATTGGTAATCGGGTCGCTGTAATGATTGTCCTGTCCGGCCGAATTAATGATGATCTGGGGCTTGAATTCGTCCAGGATCGGAAGAATGGCGTTATCCAGAGCAAAAAGGAAACCTTCGTCCGATGTTCGTGGCGGCAGTGGAATGTTGATCGTTGCGCCCAGTGCATTCGGGCCGCCGAAATCGTCGATGAATCCCGTGCCGGGATAAAGCGTCCGGCCGTCCTGATGGATGGAGATGCATAAAACATCCGGATCATTCCAGTAGATATCCTGTGTGCCGTCTCCGTGATGGCAATCCGTATCCACAACGGCAATGCGTTTGACGCCGAATTTATGGCGGATGTATTCAATCATCACGGCTTCAATATTGATATTGCAGAAACCGCGCGCACCGTGGGCGACCAGCATGGAATGGTGACCGGGCGGACGCACCAGTGCAAAGGCGTTGTCCACTTCGCCCGTCAAAACTTTCTGGGCGGCAGTGATTGCGCCTCCGGCGGAAATCAAATGAGAATTCGTCGTCAGGTGCTGGGCGTTGGGAACGCAAATGTGGCAACGGTTGATGTCGGCATAAGTGGCTATTCCCGGTTTGTATTCCACAATATTGGGAAAATCCAGAAGGCCTTCTTCAAAAACCTGATCCTGTGTATAAAGCAGACGCTCTTCCCGTTCGGGGTGGTCTTCGGTGATCGCCCAGTCAAATGCCGGGAAAAAAATCAATCCGGTTTTCTTCTCTTTCTTAGACATTTCTTCTCCTACCTCATTGTGCCGGAAGAAATTAACCCGGGCTTGATTTGAACTTTAACGCGGATATTCTTCCCCGTTGTATAAAAGTTTCGAATCATGTTGAATTGCTGTGATTCCGTCACTTCCATAACAATATCTTCCGGCTGTGCGCCCATTTGAACCGCTTTATCCCTCAGCGCTCTCTTCCCGACTTCGATGGCGTCGTTGAGAGTGAAATGTCCGGAAATGGATTGAACCTGTCCCTCTTCGGAAAGGATCAATTCTTTTTTCTCCGTATCGGCGTGAATCGTAATTTCTGCGGTTGTTCTGGCCAAAGCAACGCCGAGGGCATTGGACACTTCCGAATGTTCGGGAATCGTACAAGGGTAATCCAACTCTTTGGCGATGTAAGGCGCCAGAGCTGCAGGCCCGCCCACCACGTAGAGCATTTTGGGCACAATGATTTTTCCCTCCAGAAGCTCATGGATGGTGTAAACCGGTTTGTTGTTGATTTCGGTCAGCATCTGCCGGACGTTGCCGGCAATGAGCGAGGCAGTTTTTTCAACCACGGCCAGTGCGGTTTCATCGACAGTCATGTCCAGTTTTTTGGCTAGCGTCGCCATGGCATCTTTAGCCTTTTGTTTATCGCCGAGATTGACGATGCCGCATACAATCATGGCGTCGGTAGGCGTCGGAAAAGACCCGCCGAGCGCTGCGGCCGCGCCTTCGCGTTGCGGCCCGACACAAAGATTTCCGTTTTCAATTTTAACGACGCTGTCGCCGCCCACGCCGATGGATTTGGTATGCAAGCCCCGGATCAGAGTCTTTCTCCCGTCGATGGTTACGCCGGAAGGGTCCAGAAGCGGAACGCCGTCGGCAAAAACGGAAATGTCGGTTGTGGTGCCGCCGATGTCGAGCGCCACAGCATCTTCCGTAATGCGCGCCGTGGCTAGAACACCCATGATGCCGGCGGCGGGACCGGAATGAATGGTTTGAACGGGACATCCGATGGATTTTTCCATCAGAATGGTGCCGCCGTCCGCTTTAAGAATGTAAACGGGAACCTTGGCGCCGAGGCGGGCTACAAAATTTTCAACGTCTCTGGCGAAGCCGGAATAAATGTCGGAAATAGCCGCGTTGAGATACGTTGTGGCCACGCGGCGGGGAAAGTTCAGTTGTCCGGACAGGGTATGCCCCATCGAAATTTTCCGGGAATCGTTTTGCAGCAATCCGGCTGCATCCAGCTCCTGCTGGGGGTTGCGGCTGGAAAACTTTCCGACAATGCCGAGATGGTGGATGGATTTTTCAGACAGTTCGTTGCTGATGTATTCCATCTCGCGGGCGTCAATGTTTTTTATGGGGATACCGCGATGATTAACGTATCCCTGGGCAAAGAAAGCGTCCCTGCCCGGATTCAGAGCGGAAGGAGACAGCCCTGGCCCGCAAAATAAAACCATTGCCACGCGATTGATCTTGTTCTGAACAATGGCATTGGTAGAGATCGTCGTGCTCAGAACAATCCTTTCAATTTTGCCGATATTATCGTCGGAAATCAGTGCTGTTGCCGCTTCCAGCAACGATGCCATGATGTTGTTTTGATCCGTCAGAACCTTGGCTTTGTTGATTAATTGGAGGTTCTCAACCAAAACAGCGTCCGTATGGGTCCCGCCTACGTCGATGCCAAGTATCATTTGCGCTTCCTTGAATAACCATTTTTCTCACTTATATATGTTTAAATATCTCTTGACAAGGTAAAAAAAAGGCGTATTGTTCCCCATCGAAGACCAGTGTTTTCAAACACTAAATTTTTGAAAGGAGGAGATGCTCTAATGAAGAAGGTATTAGCCATTTTTGTTAGCGTGCTTATGTTGGCTTCTTTGTCCATCGCGGCAATCGGCTGTAAAGAAGCTCCCAAACAGGAAGCTCCGAAAGTTGAAGCTCCTGCAGCACCGGCGGCTCCGGCGGCACCTGCTGCTCCGGCTGACGCTCCGGCGGCACCCGCTGCTCCGGCTGACGCTCCGGCGGCACCCGCTGCTCCGGCCCCTGCACCGGCCCAGAAATAACATAATCAATTGCAGGATTATGAAGCCGGGCAACCTATACACTGATACAGGTTGCCCGGTTTTTTTTGTCTTAAGCCGGATGATGAAGATAGTCAATTTCTCGAAAATATGGTAGAATTAGAAAAAAAAGGAGGTACATCAATGTCCGAACGTGATTGGGATTTAATAAGGGGCATGGTGATCGGTGGGATCATCGGCGTGGCCGTCGGAATTTTGTTTGCACCAAAAAGCGGTAAAGAAACCCGTCAGGATCTCGCTTTAAAGACCGAAGACCTTCTGGCAAAAGCCAAAGTGGAATACGATAAAGCCAGAGAAGAAAGCAAAGCCATATACGAGGCGACCGTTCGAAAACTTCAGGACGCGGAAGGAGCCGCCATACAGAAGGCTGAAGATCTTGAAGCGAAGGCCGGTGAACTTGCAAAAATCGGAGCCGGAAAACTGGCTGAAGGAACAGGCCGGTTGAAACAGGCCCTGGAAGCAGGTCTGGAAGCGTATCAGGCGGAAAAGAATAAAACGCCGGGTTCGTGATTGACAGCATCTTTTCCATCTTTCTTGAAAACCATGTTGCACTAAGCAGGAGATTTTTATGTATCTGGAAATCGGGCTTATGATTTTCGGGATTGCACTGCTTTTGTTGGTATTGTTTTGCATCCCGATTCTTTTGAAACTCTGGCGCGCCGCAAGCGATGTCACGATCAGTTTGCAGGCTTTAAATCAACGGCTGCCGATGATATTGAAAAACATGGAGGACATCTCCACGAATATAAACAATTCCACCACAGCCATTAATGAAGAAGTTCAAAAATATAAGGAGACATCGGAGCGCTTTCACAACGTTATGGACCATGTTGTCAACGGCATATCCATCCTGTCGCCCTTTGCCGTTAAGTCGCCGGTTCTCCGCATCATGACGAACGGAGTTGCCATGCTGAGGGGATTGCGGGTATTTTTGAATGTCCTGAAAGGGAAACAATAAGTCTCATGTCGAAGATGTCTTTTTCGAATAAGTGGGGCCGCGTGGCTGTGGCCAAAAAACCTCAGGCGGCGGGAACGCAAAAATCAGCCGAGGATATTGTGCGCGAGATGAAAAATGCAGCCAAGGCGCCGGGAGACGAGGATTATCGGGAGAAATCTCTTCGAATGCACGGGCTGGTGTGCGGGCGCTGTGGGCGGGATTTTTCGGGTCCCAACCGGCATTTACTGACGGTCCATCACAAAGACGGCAATCATCACAACAATCCCCAGGATGGCAGCAACTGGGAGAACCTCTGCGTATATTGTCACGAAGACGTCCACAGCCGTGAAGTGTTGGCGGAGCATCTGGCGGAGGGCAAATCCGGCCGGGAGACAAGCCTGGTTTATGGAGGGACACCGTCCGCCGAGCCGGATGCATCCGGCGGACTGCTGGCGCAGAAATTAATGCAGGCGCTTCAAAAAAAGAAATAACGTCAACGAATCAAAATTTTTGTATCGGAATTTTCCTTGACCAGTTTGTCGCCCACGGACGCGCCGCAATAGACACAACTGTAATCGTACTTTTCGCCTTCGGGCAGGACCAGCAGCAGTCTTTTGCGCACCGGCACGGAACGCCGGCATTGCGGGCAGTAAAGTTCCGTGGCGTCAAAATCTTTGTAGCTCGGTCTCATCGAATTTTTTCTTTCTCCGGTATGGTTTCCCAGTTGGCAATCCACACGGCGGGCTCACCGTCGCTGGGCGCGCGCCAGTCGCCGCGGGGAGAAAGCGATCCGCCGGAGCCGACCTTCGGGCTGTTCGGAACACATGAACGCTTATACTGCGATGTTTTAAAGAATCGATGCAAATAAACGTACAGCCATTTTTTAATTTCCTCGAGACTGTAACTGTGACGCTTTTCCGACGGCACATCCGGCCATAAGCCTTTTGCTTTATCCCTCCAGGCCAGCCAGGCCATGAAAGCGACTTTAGACGGCCTGTAACCGAATCGGGTAATATAGAAATTGTTAAAGTCCTGCAATTCATAGGGACCGATAGTGTCCTCGGTTTTCTGCGGCGGCTGGTCATCGCCTTCCCCCGGAATCAGTTCCGGTGATATTTCCGTGTTCAGAATGTTCAAAAGAATATCAGAAACCTTTTTTGAAAACTGGTTTGTCTGGGCCACCCAGCGAATCAGATACTGTATGAGCGTTTTCGGCACGCTGGCATTGACGTTGTAGTGCGACATGTGATCGCCGATCCCGTAAGTGCTCCAACCCAGCGCCAGTTCACTTAAATCGCCCGTCCCCACAACCAGGGCGTTTCTCATGTTCGCCAGACGGAAGAGATGCGCCGAGCGCTGTCCCGCCTGAACATTTTCAAAAGTAATGTCATAAACCTTTTGGCCTTTGATAAAAGGATGCCCGATGTCTCTGAGCATCTGCATGCAGGCGGGTTTGATGTCGATTTCATTGTCTTCCACACCAAGAGCGCGCATCAGGTTGACGGCGTTGCGGTATGTCTTGCTGGTGGTGGCAAAAGCCGGCATGGTGTAGGCCTTGACGTGAGAACGCGGCCTGCCCAGCAGATCCATGGTCCGGGCGGCAACGATGAGCGCATGGGTCGAATCCAGACCGCCGGAAACACCAATGACCAGATTGGGTATGCCGGAAGATGAAAGCCTTTTCGCAAGGCCCTGCACCTGAATATTATAAGCTTCGTAACAGCGTTCGTTTCGTTTGGCCGGATCGGCCGGGATGTAAGGAAACCGCTGAAATTCGCGTGTCGGTAAGACGCGCCCTTTCGGGAGTTCAATCTCAAATTCGATAGAGCTGAAGGCCGCCAGTTGTGCATGATGGTCAGCCGCATTCCGGCCGAAAGTCGTCAGGCGCATCCGGTCCTGAGATAAACGATCCAGGTCAATGTCGGCGCAAATGATCTGGGCGTGGGTAGCAAAGCGGTCCGATTCGGAAAGGAGGTTGCCGTTTTCATAAATCATGGCGTGGCCGTCCCAGGCCAGATCAGTGGTCGATTCGCCAAAACCCGCCGCCGCGTAAAGATAAGCGGACATCAGCCGCGCCGACTGGTTGGCCGCCAGTTGATGCCGGTATTCCGATTTTCCAATGGTTATATTTGATGCCGAGAGATTGCCGATAACCGTTGCTCCGGCCATGGCGGCATAGCTTGACGGCGGAATCGGCGCCCAGAGATCTTCGCAGATTTCAAAAAATAAATTAAAATTTTTAATGTTGACGGCTTTGAAAATCAGGGTTGCCCCGAAGGGGATATTTTTTTGACCTGCTAAAGTAATGGTTGAAGAAATGGCCTCGCGGGCAGGCGAGAATTGGCGGCCTTCGTAATACTCGCGGTAATTGGGAAGATAGGATTTGACGGCGACGCCCAGAATTTTTCCCCGGTAAATGATAACTGCGCAATTGAATAATCGGGAATCGACCTGCAACGGCGCCCCCACCGCTAAAACCAGATTCAGTTTAACAGATGCTTTAACAATATCAGCAAGTGCTTTTTCAACACTTTCCAGCAGAGCATGCTGGTGGAACAAATCTTCGTTGGTATAGGCGGAAAGACCCAGTTCGGGGAAAACAGCCACAACGGCATTTTGCCTTGCCGCCTGTCCGGCCAGTTCTATTGTCTTTCGGGTATTAAAAGTGACATCGGAAACTTTCACTTCGGGGATGCAGACGGCGGCGCGGATAAAGCCTTGAAAATACAAATTAAAGAATTCATTTCGTTTTTTTGTGGCCATCGGACTATCCTTTTTCGACGTAGGCATAAGCGCTGTGGTTGTGGATGCTTTCGAAATTTTCCGCTTCGATGCTGTACCAGGTAAAATTATCGTCCGCATTCAACTTTACCGCCACGCTGCGGACAAGATCTTCTACAAATTTAGGGTTTTGATAAGCCTTTTCCGTAACAAATTTTTCATCCACTCGCTTTAAGAGGGAATATACCTCACCACTGGCCGATTCTTCAACGATTTTTATCAGATCTTCAATCCAGAAAAATTTTTTAAAACGAACCTTTACGGTTACGATGCTGCGTTGGTTATGCGCGCCGAAAGCGCTGATCTCCTTGGAGCAGGGGCAAAGCGTTGTAACCGGCACAACCACTCCAACCCAGAAATCGGTCATTTCCCCGTTATTTTCCCCGGCAAACATGCAACGGTATTCCATAAGGCTTTTTGCTTTGGAAACGGGCGCTGTTTTTTTGAGAAAATACGGAAACTCAATTTCCATATGGGCGGACTGGGCTTTTAATTTTTGCCGCATTTTTTCCAGAATCGTTTGAAAAGTCTTGATGTTGACCTGTCCCCGGAAGTCGTTTAGCACTTCCACAAACCGGCTCATGTGCGTACCTTTAAAATGATGGGGCAGATTAACGTACATATTAATGGTGGCGTTCACCGGCTGCGTGCCGCGCACACGGTCGAGGACGATAATCGGGTATTTGATATTTTTAACCCCGACCTTTTTAATATCAATATTGCGGAAATCTTTCTGGTTTTGAATGTCGATCATAATAAAAAAACAGGTTCAAGGTGAAAGGTTCAAGGATCAAGGTTTAAGCGGAGAGCTCCGCTGCTATTTAATGAATATATTTTTCCTCGTGCCTTGCTCCTTGCTCCTTGCACCTTTATCCTTCTTTGTAAGTAACTGCTGAATTTTCCGACTCCCATACCTTGACGCGTAAAATTTTGACGTTTTGTGCGTCAACCGAATGCCGCATTTCCTTATAAATATAATGAGCGATATTTTCGGATGATGGATTGATGCCTCGGAAAAAAGGGAGTTCATTTAAATGCTGATGATCCATCTGATCAATGATTTCCTTGAGAAATTTCTTCAACAGACGGAAATCGATTAAAATACCCTCGGAATTTAAAGCCTGACCGCCGACGGTGACCTCTACCTTAAAATTGTGGCCGTGTAATTCCTCACACTTGCCGCCGATGTCGGCAAGCATATGCGCTGAAGAAAACGACTGAGTTATTGCAACTTCGTACATGGTAATCCTTGTTTGCGATCATTAAAATAAATTACATACAACGTTTCACTTAAGTTACCGGGCAATATTGCCGAATAAAATAACCAGAATCCATTGTTATGAACTGAGTTTTATTATCACAATTTTTAAAGGGGGAAAACAATTTAATGGGATAGCTCAAAATAACGGCTTACTGGTGAAAATGACCTGCTTTCTGAGCCGGTTCCCAGCCGAATTTGAGTGATTCTGATCACATTGGTTTTGTAACTATCCAATATTAAAAATATAATAATAAATAATCTTATCTGGCACGAGCATTGCTATAAAAGAGATCGCAAGACGCAAGGCTTTTAAAAGCGGTAGGTGATAAAGGTAAATTAACAAAGTGACAGAGAATAAAAATAGCGAGTAAGATAGAAACAAATACAACCAAATAAAAAAACAGTTTTTTAAAAGGAGGAATTATGTTGAAAGTATTTCGTAAAGAAGAAGGCCAGAAAGGTTTTACATTAATCGAGTTGATGATCGTTATCGCGATTATCGGTATTTTGGCAGCCATCGCCATTCCGCAGTTTGCAGCTTATCGAAGAAGAGGCTGGGCGGCAACGCTGAATTCAGATGCGAAGAATGCATACACTGCCATGAACGCCGTGATTGCAGATAATCCGAATTTGGCGGCAGCACCTACTGTAGCCGGCGCGTGTCCTGCAGTATCATTGGAATGCGCCGGATATCTCCCAACAACCGGCGTAAATACAACGATTGCGTGGACCGATGTTAATACTTTTACAATAACGGCAACAGGGAATGCGACATGGGGGCTTAATACAAATACTGCAACGATGGGTGTTGTTGGCGGCGTAAGTACTTTCACAGCTGCAAAGCCATAAAAATAATAATAAATACAAAATTATTTGGAAAGGGCGTTTGATGACGCCCTTTTTTTTCGACTTCCTTTCAAAAAATATTAAATTTATGATTTCGATTGTGCAAGAATTAAATGCTATAATTTTATAAAAAGAAATGATATTGTTTTCTGTAAGATACGCAGAGTAATATTTGAAATGTAGGCATTAAAAAACACATAATGATGTTTGAATATAAAAAATAATTTGGTAGTGAATGAAGGACATTAAATATCATATTTTTATTGCTCTTGTCTCATTGATCATTGGAATCTTTTTTATTATAGCCGGAATAGAAGCTTATTCAGAATATGTGATAGTAAAAAGGTATGAGGGTATAACTACCGGTTATATACTGAAGAAATACTTTCAGCGATCATCTGATGGCAATAGTATTTATTATCTTGATTACTGGTTCACACTTTCTGATGGAAAAAGAATCGTTTCTACTAACAGTATCTTAAAAGAGAATTGGGAAGTTTTAAAAATTGATGACAAATTAGAAATTAGATATGATCAATCGAATCCCGATCGCAATATTCCTATGTATGGAGGAAGTTTGTCATTAGCTTATGTTTTTCTTATTATCATTTTGGGAACAGTTTTTATTGTATTTGGTGTTGCACGCTTAATTATCAGTTTCAATATGCCGCCAAGGAAAAAGAGCATACTCACTATTCATGCCGGAAAATAAAAAGTTTAAACGATTATATTTAATAGCTGCCATTTGCATGTCAATAGGTTTACTATCCCTAATTATCTATTGGCCGGTGCAGGATTTTGGTTTCTTAAATTATGACGATCAACTCTATGTAACTGAAAACACTAGAACGCAAGGGGGATTGACTCTCCAAAACATAATAAATGCATTCACCGATGCCCCTACGGGAGGGAATTGGCATCCAATCACAATAATATCTCACATGGTAGACTGGCATTTGTTTCGACTCAATGCCGGAGGCCATCACTGGACAAATGTTATCATTCATATATTCAACACGATTTTATTATTTTTCCTCATGAATCAGATGACGGGAGCTATTTGGCGCAGTGCATTAGTATCAGCATTGTTTGCCGCCCATCCGGTTAATGTTGAATCTGTTGCATGGATTGCGGAGAGAAAAAATGTTTTAAGTACATTCTTTTGGCTCTTAACGATGATTTTATATGTGTATTATGTAAAATCGCCAAATTGGAAGCGATATTCCACTATGCTGGGATGTTTCTTGTTGGGGCTTATGACCAAATCCATGCTGGTAACGTTGCCATGTGTGTTATTGTTGATGGACTATTGGCCGTTGAAACGTACAAAGTTGATTGTCTCAAATGATACCAAAGAAAATGAGATTTATCGTGTTGGATATGCAAAACAAAGTATTCTTTATTTGTTATTAGAGAAAATGCCTTTATTGGCCGCATCCGCAGTATTTAGTATTCTAACCCTGACTTCCCAGTTCAAAGCAGATGCCATGATTGATCTGCACACATTTCCTTTTGTGTATCGATTAGGAAATGCTATCCTTTCTTATGGCCTGTATATTAAGAATCTTTTATTGCCTTACGGCCTAGCAGCGTTTTACCCATTCAGTTATTATATACCTGTCTGGTCAATTGCGCTTTCTGCATCCCTGATACTGGTGATATCTGTTTTTATAACCCTGAAATATAGGAAAGCCCCATACTTAGTTGTTGGTTGGTTATGGTTTTTGGGAACCATGGTGCCTGTGATTGGGCTGATCCA
Source organism: Smithellaceae bacterium (assembly GCA_963682105.1). Classification (GTDB taxonomy): domain Bacteria; phylum Desulfobacterota; class Syntrophia; order Syntrophales; family Smithellaceae; genus UBA8904. Next base: position 566,999 of record OY821638.1, on the reverse strand, counting down.
GGTTGGCAGTCAGGCAATGGCCGATCGGTACGCATATGTTCCTTATATCGGATTGTTTTTAATGCTGGTATGGGGCGGTTTTGAAGTTCTAAGAAATAGATTTTCAACCAGGACAATTGCTGTGGCGGCAATATTATGCGTCATTGCTTTAGCCTTTGTTTCGCATCGGCAGGTATTTTTCTGGAAAGATACATTAACCCTTTTTTCTAGGGCGCTTGATGTTACGGAAAATAACGCTTTTGCGCATAGTAATGTGGCTGGTGCGTTGATTCTTAAAAATGATATAGACAAGGCGCTATATCATTGTGAAAAAGCAATTTCATTGAACCCGGACGACTACAACACGTTGATCCGTATCGCACGTATCTATAGTTTAAAAGGCCGAAATGATGAGGCAATTTCTGCTTTAAGCAAAGCCATCAGAATAGGCCCCGACCGCGTTCGAGCTTATGATGATCTTTATTTTCTGCTGATGCAAAAGGGCGAGGCGAAACGAGCGTTGCAGGTTTATGCAAAAGCTGTTGAAGTTGTCAAAGATAATCCGGATATTTATTATCATTACGGAACTGCATTAGCCAGACAGGGATATTATGATGATTCTTTGATTCACTACAGGAAAGCCCTGCATTTAAGGCCTGAGCATGTCGATATTATTATCAATGTTGGAATTGTTCTTATGATTTTAGGTAAAAATGATGATGCCATTTATTATTTTAAGAAAGCGTTAGAAATTAATCCCCAACATGCAACCGCGCATTATCAATTGTCGGTGGTCTTGGAAAAAAAAGGTCTCGTTGACGAAGCTTATCAACATTATCAGCAGGCAGTACGGCTTAATCCTGCCTTTAAAAAATAAAGCAGATAACGCAAGCGGCTTTAGCTGCATGACGTTACACTTTAAAAAAATTTATCAATATTTTAAATATTTGAATCTATAGTTTACGAACAGCTATCGGTTTTTTATTTGCCTTGACTTTGAACCGTGATTGGTTTAAAAAACTTTTGACTTTGAGTCAGTAATTGACCCAAATCCAGATATCTGCTGAAAGTTACTTCTTAATTCAAGGTGGAAAGGGAGCCACGGAATGTCGGAAGTTATCATCTTTTTTACTTTCTACTATAAACATTTTTGTTGTCGTAAAATTATATCAAAAATTAAATTCCGCTCCCACCATTTCAATCATTACAGTTTTCTAAAAAAAATCAAATCAATAATACAAGAATCAAGATATCTCGCCCGGTGGCAGGTTGTGGTGTGTTTACCGGGCTGTAAATATATTTGGGGAGAAAGGATGTGGTAATTTCATCTTATTGAAATCACGTGGAATATGGGGCGGTTAACAACCGGTATGTGAAATATCGATGGTTTATGAAAATAATCGAGGCGCACCTTGGCCTCAAAAAATTTATGAACCGAAAAAAATAATGGTTCATAAGAAAGAAAGAAGGAGGAGAATAATGTCATTAGAGATCAAAAAAGCGGCTGTTTTAGGTGCGGGTGTTATGGGCGCGACAATTGCGGCTCATCTGACCAACGCCGGTATCGATTGCTATCTGCTCGATATCATCCCTTTTGAACTGACGGATGCCGATAAGAAACAGGGGCTGACCGAGAAGAGTCCCGCATGGAGAAATCGCTTTGCGGCGAATGGTCTGGCCGGAGTGACGAAATCAAAGCCCGCCAGTTTCTACACGAAGAAAAACGCATCCATGATCAAAATCGGCAACTTTGAAGACAATTTAAAGTGGCTGGCTGATGTGGATTGGGTTTGCGAAGTCGTTGTAGAAAATCTCAAAATCAAACAAGAACTTTTTGCAAAAGTGGAAAAGGTTATTAAACCGACCTGTGTCGTTTCGACGAACACATCCGGTATTCCTATTAAAGATATCAGCGCGAAATTCAGCGCAAATCTGAAGAAACATTTTCTCGGAACGCATTTCTTCAATCCTCCCCGTTATATGAAGTTGATGGAAATCATCCCCGGAGCGGAAACGGCCCCGGAAATTGTAGATTTCATGGTCAAATTCAGTGAGCAGACTCTGGGCAAGGGCGTCGTCGTTTGTAAAGACAGCCCGAACTTTATTGGAAACCGTATTGGTTCATTCGATTTGTCCAACGCTCAACGCATTATGTATGAGCGAAAATACAAAATAGATGAAACGGATGCCATTGTTGGTAAAGCCCTCGGCCGTCCCGGCACCGCTCTCTTCGGGACCATTGATCTGGTTGGCCTGGATATCGGCAGCCATGTGTCCAAGAATCTCTATGATGCCGTTCCCAATGACGAAATGCGCGACATGTTTTTGCCTCTCCCCTTCGGAGAGAAAATGCTCGCCAACAAATGGCTCGGCAATAAAACCAAACAGGGCTTCTACAAGAAAACCAAGGATGCCAAAGGCAAAAACGTTAAATTGATGCTGGATATCGACACGATGGAATATGTGCCGGCCGGCAAGCCCAAGTTCGATTCCATCTCGGCGGCAAAAAAGAAAGAAAATATTGCCGATTCCATGAAGCTGGTTTTCTTTGCCGAAGACAGAGCCGGTGAATTTGCACGTGAATATCTGTGCAAAAACTTCATCTATGCGGCCAACCGTGTGGGTGAAATCTGCGATGACGTCATGGCTATCGACAATGCCATGAAGTGGGGCTACAATCATCAGTTGGGTCCGTTTGAGTCCTGGGATGCCGTGGGCGTTAAAGAATCTCTCGATGTCATGAAGAAGCTGAAATTGAAGGTTCCCAAAAAGATCGACGAGATGCTGAAAAAAGGATGTGAATCCTTCTACGCCGCCAAAGCAGACGGAAAATATTACTATGACTTTGAGAAAAAGGGCTATGTGAAGATCGAAGAAAATCCGCGGATCATCATTCTGCCTTCCCTCAAAGAACGCAGCAAGATCGTAAAAGAAAATGCCAGCGCAAGCCTCATTGACATCGGTGACGGCGTTGTTTGTCTGGAATTCCATACGAAGATGAACTCCATCGATGAAGGTCTGACGGAAATGCAGATCGAAGCCTGTGACATCGTCGAAAAAGATTTTGCAGGTATGGTGGTTGCCAATCATGATCCGCGCGCTTTCTCGGCGGGCGCCAATGTGTTCAAGGTTCTGGCGGGCGCTCAACTGGGCCAGTGGGATTTGATTGAAAAAGGCGTTGAGGCTCTGCAGGGCGCCAATATGAAGATGAAATATCTGTCCAAACCCGTTGTAACGGCTCCGGCAGGTCTGGCGCTGGGCGGCGGCTGCGAAATTGCAATGCACGGCGCGCGTTGTCTGCCCAACGGCGAAACCTATATGGGGCTGGTTGAAGTTGGCGTCGGCGTCATTCCGGCCGGCGGCGGCTGCAAGGAACTTCTGGTTCGTCTGACCGAAGGCATTCCCGATGGTTTGATCGCACAGGGTTTCAACCTGCAGTACCACATGGGCAAAGCGTTTGAAAATATCAGCATGGCAAAAGTTTCCACCAGCGCGGCGGAAGCCATGGAGTTGGGTTACATTCGCAAATCTGAAAAAATCAACATGAGCCGCGACCAACAGATTTTTGAAGCTAAGCAGCTTGTATTATCGCTGGTATCGACGGGTTACAAACCGCCGAAACCCGCTCTGATTCCCGTCATGGGCGAAAATTTCCGCGGTATGGTCAGCGCTATTCTCCAGAATATGTTCTACGGTAAATTCGTATCCGAATACGATTTACATGTATCGAAGAAAGTGGCCTACATCCTTTCCGGCGGCGATTGCGCGGAAGGCACTTATGTTACCGAACAGGAAATTCTGGAACTGGAAAAAGAAGCGTTTGTCAGCCTGTGCGGCGAGAAGAAGACTCAGGAACGCATTATGTACATGTTGAGCAACGGCAAACCGCTGCGTAACTAATTTTTATGAAATCACAGACGCGGCGGTGTGTCTATATTCCCCGCGTCTTCATGACATGAAGGAGGAAAATCATGAGCGATGCTGTAATTGTAGAATCCGTGAGAAGTCCGGGCAGTCGTTATAAAAGAGGAGGTCTTGCGTCAACGAGATCAGATGTATATGGTATTCAGGTCCTTAAAGGCTTGATGGCCAGAGTGCCGCAGGTTGATCCCGCTGAAATTGATGATTTGATTGTTGGTTGTTCTTTCCCGGAATGTGAACAGGGCATGAACCTGGGCAGAATTCTGGCTATGGGCGCCGGGCTTCCCATTTCCTGCTCCGGCATGACCGTTAATCGTTTCTGCTCGTCGGGTGTTCAGGCGATTGCCGACGCGACAGCGAAAATCCGCGCCGGCTGGTCGGAAATCATCATTGCCGGCGGTTGCGAAACCATGTCGCACATTCCCATGGGTGGATCGGCCATGCGTCCCAATCCGGATTGGGGATGGGGCAGTATGCCGGATGTTTATATCAACATGGGCAACACGGCGGAAAACGTTGCGATGAATTATAATGTTACACGCGAAGATATGGACAAATTCGGAATTGAAAGTAACCGCCGCGCGTTTGAAGCAATTCAGGCCGGAAAATTCAAAGAAGAAATTATTCCGATCCAGGCCGTCAAATATAAAGTTAAAAACGGCAAACGCGTCAGAGAATACGTTACGTTTGATACAGATGACGGTGTTCGCTGGCCGGTAACAATGGAGAATATGGCAAAATTGAAATCACCCTTCAAGGCGGGTGGTAACGTGACGGCCGCAAATTCTTCCCAGATGACGGACGGCGCTGCATTTTCGCTGTTGATGACCGCTGAGAAAGCCAAAGCACTGGGACTGAAACCTTTGGCCAGATTGTCGCACTACGCTGTTGCAGGATGCAAATCCGAAGAAATGGGCGTCGGTCCTGCTTATGCAATTCCCAAAGTATTAAAGATGGCCGGTTTGACTCCGAAAGACATTGATGTTTATGAAATCAACGAAGCCTTCGCGTCACAGGCGATTTATTCCTGCCGAGTGATCGGTATCGAAGACCGCTACTGGGCTGGAGACATCAACCCCAACGGCGGCGCGATCGCTCTGGGCCATCCGCTGGGATGCACCGGCGCCAAACTGACGGCTCAGTTGCTGCACGAATTGAAACGCCGCGGTGGCAAACGTGGCATCGTGTCGATGTGTATCGGCGGCGGTATGGGCGCAGCCGCTATTTATGAAATGCTGTAATTAAACCCCCTTCGGCTTAAAGCTGTAAGCGTCGCTTAAACCCGTCCGCTGTTGAACAGATTGACGGCGGACGGGAGAGCGGCGATTTTTTGAGAGAGGGATATTATGTTTTTTGCTTGAAATGCAGGAAACTTTAGGTTATAGCAGACGCCACTTGGGCGGTTAACTCAGCGGGAGAGTGCTACCTTCACACGGTAGAAGTCACTGGTTCAATCCCAGTACCGCCTACCATCGAAAATTCTAAAGGACATGGTTTTACACCATGTCCTTTTTTTATATGACGGGTTTCATTGTGGCCAGATATGTCCGGCATAGATACCGGTATGCTTCAACGCCGTCGTGGGTGGCGGCTTTATCTTTATCCGAGGCGTCGCGGATGATTTGCGCCGGATTTCCGGCGACAATTTTTCCCGCCGGAATATGCATGCCTTTGGGCACCAGCGATCCTACGGAAACGAAAACATCTTCTTCGCAGACAGTGTTGAAAAGAATAATGGATCCGATGCCGATCATGCAGCGTGATTTGATGTGGACGTCATGCAGGATAACACCGTGCGCGATAATGACATCATCTTCGACGATGCATTGTGAACCGGGATAAACGTGGATCACCGCATTGTCCTGAACGCTGGAACGGTCTCCGATAACGACCGGGCCGAAATCCGCCCGGATGGAAACGCCCGGCGCAATCAGGCATTCATGTCCGATTGTCACATCGCCTATCAAAGCGGCGCCGGGGTGAACGAATGAGTCTGCCGGAACCTGTGGTCTTTTTCCATTGAATTCGTATAAAGCCATTATTTTACCTTAATAGGTCAGTGAAATATTAACGGAGCCGCCCCGTCCCAGAATGTCATGCAGGTGGACGTAGCCTTTCAGTTTTTGTTTGCCGTTGACGACAGCCAGGGAAGTAATTTCTTTTTTTTGCATTAATTCAACTGTTTCCGCAAGAGAAGTCTTTTCGTCGATGGTTTTGGGATTGGATGTCATCACATCATCAACCAATACGCCGTCCAGAGACACCCCTTTTCTGACCATTCGCCGGACATCACCGTCGGTTAATATTCCCAGCAGATTGTTCTTTTTGTCCGTAATCAGAACAAACCCCACATTTTTGCGGTCTATCTCTCCAATGGCCTGCAAAGCGCTGGTTTTGCTCAAAACGCGCGGAATTTTTTCTCCAACGACCATGGCATCTCCCACGGTTGCTTTAAGTCTTGCACCCAGGCTGCCGCCGGGATGAAATTTGTAAAAATCTTTTTCACGGAACTTTTTTTTGTCGATCAATGCGATGGCCAGTGCGTCTCCCATGGCAAGCGCCGCCGTGGAACTGGATGTTGGCGCCAGACCGAAAGGACAGGCCTCCTTTTCAACGGAAACGTCAATAACAATATCACTGTTTCTTGCGAGGGTTGAGGACAGGACCCCGGTGAAGGCGATGATCGGCGCGCCGGTCTGCTTGACGGACCCGATGATCGGCATCAATTCCCTTGTTTCACCGCTGTTGGAGATGGCCAGAACAATATCATCTTTGGTGACGATACCGAGATCCCCGTGAATCCCTTCCACCGGGTGAAGAAAAAGCGCCTGCGTCCCTGTACTGGTTAATGTGGCGGCAATTTTTCGGCCGATCAGGCCGGATTTGCCGATCCCTGTGACGATCACCCGTCCTTTGCATTTAAAAATCAAATCCACCGCGCGCGGGAAATCAATGCTCAGTTTGTCGATCAGGCTTAAGAGACTCTGTGCTTCAATTTCCAGCACTTCTTTTGCGCGTTTAAGGGAGGTTTTTGAGTTCATTTTTTATTCATCGCCTTTGAATCGTAATTTACGTGCGGCAAAACTAGCAAAAAAAACCCGACAAAACAAGAATCAATTGTGATTTCCATTTGACAGATCCGTTAAAATGAATCATGTTTCCGGCGCAGTGAGCCTTGAGGATCACCTGTTATTAACGAAAGAGAAAGGCGTCATGAAAGCTGTTTTTATTTCCGATGCTCATTTAAAAAAATCCACGGATGAGAGATATAAGATCCTTCTTCATTTTATATCCGATTTGAAAGAAGGACTCGTAAGATCGCTCGTGAGTTCGACCGATTTATCTCAGGAAAAGGCATCTATCCATGATCTCTATATTGTGGGTGATTTTTTTGATTTCTGGTTTTGCGAGCCGGACCGCATTCATCCCGAATTTAAGGCGATCATCTCCAGCCTGGTTGAATTACAGAAAAGCGGTGTCCGCATCCATCTTTTCGAAGGGAATCATGACTTCTTTTTAAAAGACTATTTTTATGACGTACTGGGGATGGACGTGGTTGAAGAGTGGGCTGACATCAGACTTGATGGGTTGCGAATTCTCGCTTCTCACGGCGACACGGCGGATCAATCCGACAGACTGTTTTTAATGTTTCGGAAGATGCTCAGAAGCCGCCTTTTTTACCGTATTCAGCGGCTGCTTCCCGTCTCTTTGCGCTGGGCGATCGCGTCGGCCTCCTCCAATGTCAGCAAGGAAATCAACGGCAACAAACACGAAATCCTCATTGAAAAGATGCTTGCTTTTGCTTCTGAAAAATTGAAGGAAGATTACGACGCCATCATTTTAGGGCATTGTCATAAGCCCCAGATCCGGACTTTCGACGTTAAAGGACATCGGAAAACGTTTGTTACTTTAGGCGATTGGATCAGATTTTCTTCTTTTCTTTATTATGAAGACGGTAAATTCTATTTAAGTCAGTACACTTCCCGGTAATTTGGACATCTAAATAATCCTTTTATCCTTTAAGAAAATGATCTGGAAAGCAGGATGAAAAACTGGACATATTGCCTCGATTGTGCTAGGAAACGCTCTCTTTTTTAGGGGGGAGGAGGATGACGATCATGAATTTTGGCGGAATATATCCGGAGTGTTCTTTTAGAGACGCCCGCTTCGTCGTCGTACCCGTTCCTTACGATCTCACGTCCACTTATCAACCCGGCAGCAGAAGAGGGCCGCAGGCCATTATCGAAGCGTCGACCAACATGGAGCTCTATGATGAAGAGCTGAAAAGGGAGACATATCTGACGGGAATTCACACCAGCACACCGGTTGCTGTAGATGCGCGGGGACCGAAGAATATGATCACGGCCGTGCGCAACAAAATCAGTCGTATCGTTGCGGCAGGCAAGATTCCTGTTATGCTGGGTGGAGAGCACAGCATCAGTCTGGGCGCCGTACAGGCCGTCCGGGAAAAATATCCGAACCTGACCGTTCTGCAATTTGATGCACATGCCGATTTGCGCGACAACTATCAGGGCACGCCATACAATCATGCCTGTGTCGCGCGCAGGATCACCGAAATTTGTCCGCTGGTGCAGGTCGGCATCCGCAGCATGAGCGCTGAGGAGGGAGAATATTTGCCCCAAAGCAAAGTGAAGTCCTTCAGCGCAGATTATGTTTATGACAATAAGAATTGGGCGCAAACTGTTGCCAGGGATTTAAAAGGAGATGTCTTTATTACAATCGATCTGGATGTTTTTGATCCGTCGATCATGTCGGCAACCGGCACACCGGAGCCCGGTGGGCTTCACTGGCGCGACGTTTTATCCCTCCTTAAGCTTGTTGCGAAGAAATGCACGATAAGGGGATTTGATGTTGTAGAGCTTGCGCCGCTTCCGGGTGTAGTCGCACCTGATTTTATGGCGGCTAAGCTGATATATCGTTTGATGGGTTACATGACAAAGTAACTGAGTACATAACTATTTAGTCTAAATTTGAGAGTGGAGAAGGAAAATTGAATTCAAGCGTCCCGAAAAAAATGTTTTTTACCAAGGGTGTCGGTTCACACAAGGAAGAGTTGCACTCATTTGAGCTGGCCCTTCGTGATGCCGGTATTGAAAAGTGTAATCTCGTTCAGGTATCCAGCATTTTCCCGCCCGGTTGCAAAGTCATTTCCAAAGCCCAGGGTGTGAAGGAATTGCAGCCCGGGTCCATTACATTTTGTGTCATGAGCCGTTGCTGCACCAATGAACCGCGCAGGCTTCTGGCCGCATCCGTGGGACTGGCCATTCCGGCGGATCGTAAAACATACGGCTATATCAGTGAGCATCACGCGTTTGGAAAGACGGAAAAGGAAGCGGGAGATTATGCGGAAGATCTGGCGGCCGCTATGCTCGCGTCAACACTGGGCATCGATTTTGACATTGATGAAAGCTGGGACGAAAAGAAGGAAATTTTTAAAATCAGCGGCAAGATCGTCAGCACGCGTAATATCACTCAGTCTACCATCGTAAAAAACAGTTGGTATACGACTGTCGTGGCTGCCGCCGTGTTCATTTTCTAAATGTGTAAACGAAAAACGGCCAAATATCTCCTTGACAAACACCGGAGATAATGGTCTAAGGGCAACGTCTTGAATACATAGTCCTGACGCGGGGTGGAGCAGCTTGGTAGCTCGTTGGGCTCATAACCCAAAGGTCATAGGTTCAAATCCTATCCCCGCTACCAATAAAATAAAAGGGTTGGAATAAATGCTTCCAGCCCTTTTTCTTTGAATCTGATGTAAATAAATAATCCTTAATCAACCCAGCCGCCGGAGATATTCAGGCGTTTAAGTTTTTCAACGAGCGTTGTGCGGTTGAGATTGAGGAGTTTGGCCGCACGGTTTTTAACGCCGCCGCTCATTTTTAAAGCTTTGAGCAGCAGTTCTTTTTCCAGGCGGCTGACATGATCGTTAAAGTCAATGCCTTCTTCAGAAAAAACAACGGGAGTGCTGCTTGTGCCCTCTCCCTGCGCATTACGGATTTTTGCCGGCAGATCGTCGATGCAGATATCGCCTTCCTCTTTCATGACCACCAGCATCTCAATCAGATTTTGCAGTTCGCGCACGTTGCCGGGCCAGTTGTAACGCATGAGGTAGTTGACGGCGTCCGGCGAAATCCGTTCAACATTTTTCTTTTTAAGCTTGTTGAATGTCGACAAGAAATGATTGGCCAGAATCAGAATATCTGAACCGCGTTCGCGAAGCGAGGGGAGGTTGATGGGAATGACGTTGATCCTGTAAAAAAGATCTTCGCGGAATTTTTTTTCGGCAACAGCCGCTTCCAGATCCTGATTGGTGGCTGCAATAATGCGAACATCGGCGGTGATGGTTTTGACCCCGCCGATGCGTTCAAACTGTTTTTCCTGAATCACGCGTAAGACTTTCACCTGCAGGGAGGGGCTCATGTCTCCGATTTCATCAAGAAATATCGTTCCACCCTGGGCCAGTTCAAAGCGGCCCATCCGGTTGCGGATGGCGCCGGTAAAGGCGCCTTTTTCATGGCCGAATAACTCGCTTTCCAGCAATTCTTCAGGAATTGCGCCGCAGTTAACAGGAATCATTGGAGAATTTTTACGGTCGCTTTTAAAGTGGATGGCCCGGGCAACCAGTTCCTTGCCCGTTCCGCTCTCCCCCGTAATCAGCACCGTGCTATCGGAATTTGATACTTTATCAATCGTATCAAATACCTTTTTCATGCAGTCACTGTAACCGATGATCTTGTCAAAATCCTGTCTTTCCTTCAAATGTTCCTTTAGAGAGACATTTTCGTCGCGAAGCTTGGCAAAGTTCATTGCGCGGCTGACGGACAATTTGACAAGGTCGTCTTTGATGGGTTTGGAAATGAAATCAAAAGCCCCCATTTTCATGGCAGAAACTGCAGCATTGACTGTTCCGTGTCCGGTAATCATGATCACGATATTGTCTTTGTTAGCGTCTTTAATGTACTTAAGAAATTCCAATCCATCGACGTTAGGCATTTTCAGATCCGTAATGACAAGATCGTATTTGTCTTCCAGAAAGGCTTCAATGCCTTCACGACCGTCATTCACTGCTTTGACATCGTAGCCTTCATCGATGAGGATTTCCGTCAGGGTTTCTTTGTTGAGTTCATTATCGTCGGCGACAAGGATTTTCCCATTATTCATAATGAATTCCTAACAGTGTAACGACTGTAATTATTTTGACGTATATTAAAATAAATGTGTCGAAAAAACAATAGTAAAAAGCCTGAAAGCGTCAAAAAATAAGCATTCATACGAAAACTGGATGATTAATACAAGAAATTGAACAATATATAATCAATAAATACTTCACATATCTTAAGTATTTCATTTTTTTGCCGAATAAAAAACTATGTTAGTGCACGAAGATATTTAGTTCTTTGTAGACACAAATTACTTTATGAAATCAATTGAATAGGATTGGGAGGGAAGGTTGATGATTGGCATAAGTATTGCTGTATGTAACAAAATCATGTCGGTTTAGTGTTTAGAAGATGTGAGATGATGAAAAGTTATTCAGTCCGATTGCAATAAAATAGAAGACCGGATTTAATTGATGACCATAAATACCTTTGATCTAAAAAACAGTGATTTTGATAAGATCAGCCGCCTTGTTTATGAACAATGTGGAATTTTCCTTCACGAAGGGAAAAAAGAGCTTGTCAAAGCAAGGCTCAGCAAGAGACTTCGAGCCGGCAACTATAATTCGTTTTCCGATTATTATCGCTATGTGACAACGGATGAAGGCACTGATGAATTAATCTCCATGATTGATTCCATCTCAACCAACCTGACGTCATTTTTCAGAGAAGAAAGTCACTTTGTAAGATTAAGGCATATCATTCAGTCCCTCCTGGACAAATCCGGTTCTCAGGGATCCAAAAACAAGTTTAAAATATGGTCCGCCGGTTGCTCAACCGGCGAGGAAGCCTATACGCTGGCCATCACGGTTCTGGAAGCGGCCGGAACGAGGACGTTTGATGCATCCATCCTGGCAACCGATATATCCACAAAAGTCCTGAAAATTGCAGATACGGGTATTTACGCACAAGACAGGGTCAAAGGAATCGCCATGCCGATTTTAAAAAAATATTTTCAAATAGGTACCGGACGGTCCGAAGGTCAAGTACGCGTCAAGCCTGATTTGAAAAAAATGATAGAATTCCGGCGGTTTAATTTGATGGACCGGTTTAGCTCCAATCAGGAATTTGATATCATTTTTTGCCGGAACGTGATGATCTATTTCGATAAGAAAACACAAAATGATCTGGTTAATAAATTTCATGATTCATTGAAAAGTGGCGGTTACTTTTTTGTTGGACATTCGGAAAGTTTAACCGGCTTAAAGCATTATTTTAAATATGTAGAACCGAGCGTTTATCAGAAATAATTATGGGCGATTTAATAGTTGGAATATCAGATATAAAGATCAGCAATAATCCGAATGATACGATCGTTACTTATGCATTGGGGTCATGCATTGGCATTGTTGTGTATGACCCGATAGCCCGGGTGGGGGGGATGCTGCATTATATGCTGCCGGATTCAACGCTTGATGAGAGAAAGGCAAAGGAAAACCCCGCAATGTTTGCCGATACCGGCATTCCATCCCTGTTTAAAGCCTGTTACGGGCTGGGGGCGGAAAAAAAGCGGATGATCGTTAAAGTGGCAGGTGGAGCAAGTATTCTCGACGATACAAACTTTTTCCGTATTGGTCAGAAAAACATTATGGCGATGAGAAAAATATTCTGGAAAAACAATGTGATGATTGCAGTAGAAGATACGGGCGCGAATCATAACCGCACGGTGAGGCTGGAAATGGCGACAGGTAAGACGCTTGTGAAAACCTCCGGAGGGGAGATGAAAGAATTATGAAAGTGGTTAACCGCATTCTTAAATCCATTGATTCCATACCCGCTTTTCCGGCGACCGGAAATAAGGTCGCTCAATTACTCAATAAAGCCGACTATTCCGTATTGCAGGTTGCAAACGTCATCAAACTCGATCCTTCGATAACAGCCAATATTTTGAAAATGGCCAATTCGGCTTATTTTAAATCTCAGCACAAGATCAGTACAATCAATGACGCCGTGATGTATCTGGGACAAAAGAATCTTTTAAGAGCCATTCAGACAGCCGGCATATCCAAATATTATAACAAAAAAGGTATCTCCGGTTATTTCGACAAGGCTTCGGATCTTTGGGAGCATTCTGTGGCGGTTGCATTGATGTCGCAGGTTTTGTCCAAAAAAATTAATGGAGAAGAGGATACAACCCTTTATACTGCAGCGCTTCTGCATGACGTCGGAAAGATTATCATGGGTGAATTTGTCCGGGACGAGATGCAGAAAATATTCGAACTTGTAAAAGATCGCAACATGTCTTTTCTGGAGGCGGAAGAGGCTGTCTTAGGCATCAATCACGCGGATCTGGGAGGAAAAATTGCAGAGCACTGGAACTTCCCCGTCGAAATTCGGGATGCAATCGCATTTCACCACCGGCCGGATCTGCTGCAAAAATCGGATAAGATTCTGCCCTGGATTGTTTACATGGCGGATGAGGCCTGCTTGATGATGGGGATCGGCAGCGCCATAGAAGGTTTGGCGCAACGGGCCGTAAGTGAACTGCTTCAAAAGTTTAATTTGAGAATGAAAGATCTGGAGACGTCTCTGGTGTCGCTGTCGGATGATTTGAAAAACGCCAGGGAACTCGTCAGCATCATATAGAAGACGATGCAAAGGATGGTGACAATATGTCATTTAATGTATTAATTGTGGACGATTCGAATTCCATGAGGGCTGTGATAAAAAAAATAATCACGATATCCGGCTTTCAGATGGATAAGTGTCTGGAAGCGGGAAACGGCCGGGAAGCGATGGAACTGCTTGCCCAAAACTGGGTGGATGTTATCGTATCTGACATCAACATGCCGGAAGTCAACGGTCTGGAGTTGCTCGATCAGCTCAGTAGCAACGATATGCTTAAAGAAATTCCCGTCATTATGATTACAACGGAAGGTTCTGAAGAACGGATGAAGGAAGCTTTTTCACGCGGGGCGAAGGGATTTATCAAAAAGCCTTTTCTGCCGGAAGAAATTAAGAAAGTTCTTTATCAAGTTATAGGAGTTGGTCAAGATGGACAATATGAAGAAGACTCAAGAAGTTCTGATGAACTCGATTTTTGAAGTATTTGAGAAGATGTTTTTTGTTTTTCTCGAACCGCTTGATGAAGACATCCGGTATGATATGGTAACTTCGATACATTTCAGCGGTCCGATGAAAGGCGATATCCGAGCTTACCTATCAAAACCGATCGCCAGCATCATGGTTGAAAATATGCTGGGGATGGATTCCAAAGAAGTGACGGATAAAGCGATGGAAGATTGCGCCAAAGAAGCGCTCAATATGATTGCGGGAAGTTTTCTCAATAAACTGGATTCCAAAAAGGTGTTTGATTTATCCATTCCCTCCTATGAGAAAAAGACAGGTAAATTTTCAAAGAGCTCGGATGCAACCATTGCGTTGATCTTTGATTCCGACGGTCAGCAAATGGGCATTGAGATGAATATGGAAACGAAACAGTAGCCCTGTAATGGAGAAAAAGCGAAAAAGGGTTAGAACAAAACAGGCAGGCTAAAAGGACAGCAAAAGTGAGCAAGATAAAAGTACTGATTGTTGATGATTCCGCGGTGGTCAGGAAAATATTCTCGGAAGAGCTTTCAAAATATCCTGATATCGAGGTCATCGGCGTTGCGCCGGATCCTTATGTCGCCAGAGACAAAATCGTCAACCTGAAACCAGACGTCATTACCCTGGATATTGAAATGCCCCGGATGGACGGCCTGACTTTCCTGCGAAAACTGATGAAATATTATCCGATGCCGACCATCATTGTCAGTTCGCTGACCCCTCAGGGGGGGAAATTGACTCTGGAAGCCATGGATATCGGAGCGGTCGACGTTATTGCCAAACCTAATTCAGCCTATAGTGTAGGTGACATGTCGGCGCAGCTTGCAGAGAAGATCCGGGCTGCCTCAAGGGCGAGACTCATAAAGCGCGATGAGACGGTTCGGACAGACAGCGAGCCCATGCGCGCTCTGGCGCAAACCTCCAACAAGGTGATTGCCATTGGTTCTTCTACAGGCGGTACGGAAGCGCTCAAAGCTATATTGACCAAGATGCCGCCCAACTCTCCCGGGATTGTGATGGTGCAGCACATGCCGGCCAATTTTACCACGGCCTTTGCGGCCCGGCTCAACGATCTGTCGCAGATAACGGTGAAAGAGGCCCAGGACAACGACTCGGTCACTCCGGGAACGGCTTTGCTGGCCCCGGGTAATTTTCATATGATTTTGAGGCGCAGCGGCGCAAGATATTATGTGGAAGTCAAAACAGGTCCGATGGTTCATCACCAACGTCCTGCTGTCGATATTCTGTTTAAGTCTACGGCAAAGTATGCCGGAGCCAACGCGATCGGCGTGATCCTCACGGGCATGGGAGCGGACGGCGCCGAAGGGTTGCTGGAAATGAAGCAGGCAGGCGCCAGTACGATAGCCCAGGATGAAAAGTCGTGCGTTGTGTTCGGTATGCCCAAGGAAGCTATTAAATTGGGAGCGGCGGATAAGGTTGTTTCATTAGAACATATTGCTTCAGAAATTGTAAAGATGGTGTAAAAAATGGAATATGATAACTTGATTAAACAGTTAAATACGTTGGCGCAGGAATATCTTTTTCTGGACAGCAAAGACATCGATATCCCGACCGCAGGAAAATTCCTCAATTCCCTGGAACTCATCATGGATGAGGCCAAAAAACTAAAAGTCAACACGATTCGAAGCTGTGCGACAAGCTTAAGCCAGATTCTGGAAAAAACCATTCTGGAGCAGATTGAGAATAAAGACGAAGCCGCGAATGTGTTCGAACAGGGCATTCATCTGATGCAGGAAATTGCCGACAGTTACCAAAACAGCGGCAAGTATGACGGAAGCATTCAGGGGTTCCTCGAAAAAACCAGCGCAGTGGCCGGTGTTGCTAGCGCAGCATCTCTTCAGGAAAATCAGGCTGAACAGCCTGAGGAGGCCGTCAGGGAAAAGAAGCCGCAGGGCTCACAAGAAATTGTCATTCAGGATGAATCGCTGACCCGGGATTTTATTGCCGAGGGCTTGGAATATATTGAAGAAATAGAAATCAATATTCTCAATCTTGAGAATGAACCTGAAAATAAAGATTTTATCAACGCCATTTTCCGGCCGTTCCATTCCATCAAAGGCGTCGCCAGTTTTCTGAATCTGGAGACCATCCGCGCTCTGGCGCATAATCTGGAAAGCCTGCTGGATAAAGCCAGAAACGGCGAAATATCCGTAACACCGCCATTGATTGATGTGGTTTTGGACGGCGCCGATGCGCTTAAAACTTTGATCGGGCAGCTTCGCGACGTTCTGGAAGGCAAGCCTGCATCGGCCCTGGATCTGGATATTCCCGCACTGGAGGCTCGCATCCACAAAATTGAGATGGGTTTTGATACGGAAGCCGGAGCCAAGAAAATCGGAGAAATTCTGATTGATGACGGTGTGATTTCTGAGAAGAAACTGGAAGAGACGCTGTCTCGGGCTGCGACGCCGGAAAAGAAAGTCGGTGAAGCGCTGATCGAGGAAGGCGTGGTCAAACCCAAACAGGTTTCTCAGGCGCTGCGCAAACAGGTTGATCAGGTGACGGATTTAACCACCATTCGAGTGGATACCGTCAAGCTGGACGATTTGATTGATATGGTCGGGGAACTGGTGATTACACAGTCGATGATTTCTCAGGATCTGAAAAATCAGGTCAACGCAGACAAGGGGCTGGTGCGTAATATCTCTCAATTCTTCCGGATTACGTCCGCGCTGCAGCGCGTTTCCACCAGCCTGAGAATGATTCCGATCAAGCAGACTTTCCAGCGCATGTCGCGCCTGGTGCGCGATCTGGCCAAGAATTCCGGCAAAGTCGTGTCGGTTGAGCTGGTCGGAGAAGATACGGAAATCGACCGCAACATGGTCGACGAAATTTATAATCCTCTGGTGCATATGATCCGCAACTCCGTAGACCACGGACTCGAAATGCCCGAAGACCGGATCAAGGCCGGGAAACCGGAACGAGGAATTATCACACTCAAAGCCTATCATCGGGGCGGGAACATCGTCATTGAGATCGCCGACGACGGCCGCGGGCTCAATAAACAGAAAATTATCAATAAAGCCGTTAAATCAGGTATCATCCAGAGTGATGACAACCTCAGTGATCAGGAAGTATTTAAGATGATTTTCATGCCGGGGCTGTCTACGGCGGAAAAAGTGACGGATGTATCCGGACGTGGCGTTGGTATGGATGTTGTCAAACGCGCCGTCGAGAAGCTGCGCGGAAAAATCGAAATTGAAAGCGCCGTCGGCGAAGGGACGACTTTCATCACAAGGTTCCCGCTGACTCTGGCGATTATTGACGGCATGATCGTCAAAGTCGGACCGGAAAGCTACATTCTACCGACAACATCCATCCGGCAGGCGCTTCGCCCTCCCCGTGACAGCTATAACAATGTTGTGGGGAAAGGTGAAACCATCAACGCCATGGGGCAGTTGATGCCGCTCATCCGGCTGTATGATGTTTTCGATATTGAGCCCGAATACAATAATCCATGGGAGGCCATTGTGGTCGTGGTGGACGGAGAAAGCGGTTCCCGCTGTCTGATGGTGGACAAGATCGTCGGCAAGGCGGAAGTTGTAGTGAAAAGCCTCGGTGAAGGCTTGAAAAATATAAAGGGACTGGCCGGTGGCGCGATTCTGGGCGATGGTCGAATCGGTTTAATCATCGATACCGAAGGGTTGTTTGAACTGGCGGAAGGACGTTGAGGGGAAATCTTCATTGACGAGATAAAAAATAAGGCGAGGTTGAATTATGAATGAAAAAAATATTAAAGTTTTAATTGTCGACGATTTTGCCACCATGAGAAAAGTGGTCCGTAATCTGCTCAAACAGGTCGGCTATGAAGATATCGTGGAAGCCGAAGACGGCGTTATGGCCCTCAAGGCTCTGAAATCGCAGAAAATAGATGTTATTGTATCGGACTGGAATATGCCGAATATGACCGGTCTGGAATTGCTCAAAGCCGTTCGCGCTGACGCCGAGCTTGCCAAAACGCCGTTTCTCATGGTTACGGCCGAGGCGCTTCAGGATAATGTTGTTGCCGCAGTGAAAGCCGGTGTTAATAATTACATCGTGAAACCGTTTACGGCGGAAGTCCTCAATGAAAAAATTAAAAAGATAATGGAAAGCATCGAAAAATAATAACCATAACTGGATACGACCAGGAAAGGGACGATATGAACGTGAAATTTATTAATCCGTTTTTAGATGGAACGGTGAGTGTCTTGAAAACCATGGCGTTTGTAGAGCCGCGTGCGGGCAAGCCTTATTTGAAAGTTGATAACCTTGCGAAGGGAGACATTTCAGGAATCATCGGATTAACCGGCTCCGCCACGGGATCTCTGGCGTTGAGCTTCAGCGAGCCTGCGATATTAAAAATCGTTTCAAATATGCTGGGTGAACCCGTAAAGAGCCTGAACAGCGACATTAAAGACGCGGTGGGTGAAATTACCAACATGATTTCGGGAGTCGCCAGGAAAAACCTGGAGGCGGAAGGTTTTTATATTCAGGCGGCCATTCCGACGGTTGTAGCGGGAAAGGATCATTCCATTACTCATGTCATGGGCGGTCCAAGCCTGATCATTCCCTTTGAAATTGATGAAGGATCGTTTGTCGTCGATGTCTGTTTATCGGAATAACCCTTCTTAATTTGCTTGCGGCTGAAGGATAATAATGCTGATCCGCCGGTTGCGTTGATCAAGAGGATCCAGCGGAATCAGCAATTCCTGATCGGAAAATCCCGTTACGCGGGCTATGCGTGACGGGTCAAGACCTCCTGACTCCAGTTCTCGGCGCGCAGAGGATGCGCGTGCCGTGGACAATTCCCAGTTTGTTATTTGTCCGCTTCTCATCGGCGCGGCGTCCGTATGGCCTTCCACGGCGATCTGCCCGGGGATGTCTTTCATGTTTTCAGCAACAAGTTTTAGAATCTCTTTCGCCTTCGGCGTCGGGTGATCGGAACCGCTGGGAAACATCGTGGCGCCTTCTGAGTCGATAATCTGGATGCGAATGCCACCCTCGACAATATCCACCAGAATCTGATTCCGCATGCCTGCCATTTTATCGTCGATGGACGTCCGGATTTTTTTGGCGATTTCTTCATCGCCGGCCGTTACATTTTTTTTGGATCTCTTAAACGCATCCATAGAGCCTTTCCCCTGTGTCTTGAGATCGGAAGATTTCAGAGTCGGCTGCGCCGATTCACTGGGGAAGCGTGGATCCGTTAATTTGACATCTCTCGTGGTGACGGCCGTGGAACCGCTTTCCTGAAAAATACTGTACTGGCGAAAATATTCTGACAGCGCTGCGCGTTTCTCTTCGGAAACCATGCTCAGAAGCCACAAAAGCAGGAAAAAAGCCATCATGGCGGTGACAAAGTCGGCATAAGCCACTTTCCAGGAGCCACCGTGGGCGGCGTCGCCGTGTTTCTTTTTTACTTTCTTGATAATGATTGGCTGATGTTTTTCATCCATATGTCATTCAACTTAAAAATCTTGTATTCTTTTATTATTTTTTGGCCGATCTCAATGCGTCTTCGAGTTCCAGAAAAGTCGGCTTGGCTTCCACCGGCACAACACGCCGTGCGAATTCCACGGCCACTTTGGGGGCGGCGCCGCCGCCGATGAAAGATAAGAGAGCAACTTTAATGACGTTAAGGTACTGCATATCTTCGTTGGCGATAAACTCCATGTTTTTCGCCAACGGTCCCACATAACCGTAACACAGCAAAACGCCGGTGAATGTGCCGACCAGGGCGGCGCCGATGCTTGCTCCCAGAACTTCCGGGGGTTCCTTGATCTTACCCATGGTTAAAACAATACCCATAACGGCTGCGACAATACCCAGACCCGGCAGACCGTCCGCCATGGTGTTCACACTGTGTGAAGGCGCAATGGATTCTTCATGGTGCGCTTCAAGCTCCTGATCAATCAGGGCTTCAAGCTCGTGCGGTGCAACAGTGGTTGTCATAACGGTCCGCAGAGTGTCCGCAATTAAACTGATGGCCGCATGGTTTTTCAGTACATTGGGATATGAGGAAAACAAAGGACTTTGCGGCGGATCTTCCACGTCAGATTCAATTGAAACCAGACCCTGCTGACGGATTTTATAAAAAATACCGTTGATCATCCGCAACACTTCGATATAATCCTGTTTTGAATTAGGTTTATATGAAAAAACACGCGCGACGGCGCCGGCTGTCGCCTTGATGACTTTCAGAGGCGATGCAATAATAAAAGCACCGATTGCAGCGCCGACGATAATCAGCAATTCCACGGGCTGAAACAAGACGGCAAGATTGCCGTGTTCCAGGAGATAACCGCCGACGACGCAGGCAGTAACAAAAACAATACCGATGATAGCAATCATGAGATCAGGTACCTACCTCCTTTTTTCCCGCAGGATTTCCCGCTCGGTTTCAAACACAAAACGAATAAGTTGATCCCGGATAGAATCATCCATATTGATAAATTGAACACTTGTATTGTACTCGGGGTTGGGTTTGGAACTTTCCACAACTTCACCGTACAAAAACATGGAGACAGGTTTTTGCAGCAACAGAGAGACTTTAATTTCCAGAAAGTCACCCGGCGAGAAATTCTCCTCCGTTTTAAAACTCATGCCGCCGCCGCTGATATTTACTTTCGTCATCTGCAGACAGTTAAAACCGTCGTAATGAAGAGTCATCATTCGAATTAAGACATCCAGTTTGGCGTTAATGTTCTGAAGCCATAGTGATATTAACTGATCGTCAGGATTAGGCAATTCCTTAAACTCGGCAAGGAGCATTTCGCCGGCCAGCCTTGAACGGACGCTGTCTTTTTGATCGCGAGGAATCAATCTGTATTCCAGCGGTAAATGACTATCAACTCGCGAATATTCTCTTTTGTTTTCATCATAAGAAATTCCGGATTCAGCCATTGAATACTCCCTCTTCAACATTTAATAATCAGGACTATGCAAATGAGGTGCCATAAATATAACCTGCCTGATGCCCTGAAAATGCAGCAGTGCCGCCATTATTCGTGAAGATGAAAAACGAAATGGACGATGTCTTGTCAATATATTGACGATCTGGCAGGCTATTTGACATGAAAATGAGATGAAGAGCGTTAAATAAAAGGGAATTCATGTCCCTAATGCATAAAACGATTGGAAAATGCTTCTGGTATGTAAATTGCTTTTAACATTAAAAACAAAATTTCTGATGAGATTCAGAGTATGGTTCGCTGTAAAAAATGTTTTTTTAAAAAAGAGATTCTCTTTTTAATTTTATGTTTGCTGATGTTTGGCGCAGATGATGTTTGCGCCCAGGGGGCGTATGCCGTTCACGTTGCCTCGTTTAAAGCACTTGGACAGGCCCAAACGGATGTCGAGAGGCTCAATTCACAGGGGCTGCAGGCGTTTATCGATGAAGCGAACGTGAAGGGCCGCGGTAAATGGTATCGTGTCTATGTCGGAAAATTCGACAGCAAGCAAAAAGCCTCCGCCGCCGCGGTGGAACTGAAAAACAAACAACTGATCAATAAGATATTTATCCATTATCTGCCTCAGAATAAAACTGCCGTAAAGTTGACTAAAGAAACGCTGTCAGACAATGCAAAATCAAAAACAACAGAAGCCAAACCCGCGCCGGCTGCAGCGCCGGTATACGGAAACTCAGATACGAAGCGCTATCATCTGCCCGGTATGCCTTATTACAACAGGATTAAGAAGCATCACCGGATCGTATTTCAGTCTGAACAGGAAGCTATAGACAAAGGCTATTACAAGGCCGGGACCGTTCCGAACCTTGAAAAAAAGGCGGAAAAGCCCATTGTCAATCAAACAAAGACCCAAGCAATGGTTCCGAATGGACAGCCGGCGTCTAAAGATGCGCCAAAAACGCCGGCGAAGACGCCTGAAGGGCAGACGGTCCGACAGGCTGAGCCTGCGGCCCCGGCATTGAAATCTGTTATTGAGCAGTTGAAGAAGGCCCGAGAGAAAATGACGAAAACAGATAAGAATGCCAAACCGCAGGCAGAGGAGCAAAAGCCGTCCATTCCCGCGTTTACTCCTCCTCCGATCAATGATCCGGAAAAAGATAAAGAAGAAGCGTTTATCGAGCCGGACGTAACGGATTTTACCGAACCGGTTTCGAATTCACCGATTTATAATAAGGCGCTGGGCGAACTCAAAAACAGAAAATTCGAACAGTCCCTGGCCACATTCAAAGAATATATCAGTCGTGACGACACACCCAAAGAGTGGGGACAGAGAGCGCTTCGGCACATGGCGGACGTCCACTACGGACTGGGCAAAGCAGGCAACAGGGAAGAACTCATGATGGCCTCGGAATTTTATAAAAATACCCTGGAAAGTTTTCCCGATCCGCGCCCGGAAAATGCCTTAACCTATTACCGTCTGGCAAAGACCTATGAGCTTATGACGTATTATCCGGAAGCCATTCGGCACTATCAGAATCTGACCAGAAAATATCCGGCATCACCTCTGGTTGCAGAAGCTTATTATAAAATCGGAGAACTTTATTACATTGACGGCAAGTATGCTCAGGCCCAGGAAAACCTTCTTCAATATCTTCTGAAATTCAGGGGGAAAGCCAACACCCGGAAATCTTATTATATGGTTGCTCATTCTTATTATAAGGATAAGCAGAGCGGCAATGCTGAGATCTGGTTTCGCGACGCACGGAAGAAATGGTCTTCCTACATAGGAGTGCCCAGGCACATTCTGATGGATTTGGCGACACATAAAATGTCATTGAGACAATATGACGAAGCGATTTCGGTCCTGTCGTTTTATGCCAATATTTACCCCGGCGACGAAAAGATGAAACAGGTTCTCTGGTTGCTTGCGGATGCCTATCGTCTGAACAATCAGATATCTCCCGCTCTGGCTGTTTATTCCAGGATGATAGAAAAATATCCCGATTCAAAAGAAGCGACGGAAAGCAGGCTTAAAATGGCCGATCTGGGGATCGACAAACCCGGAGTGAAAGTGTTTCGGGCTGTGAAAAACATCGATAATTATAAATATCCCATGGATACTTATGATGACGTCATCATGAAGCATGCAGCAGACGACCTGGCCGAACAGGCCATGCTGCAAAAGGCCACTGCCCTGGTCAAGAAAGACCGGAAGCGAAAAGCGGCGGACATTTTTCTGGAGTTTTTGAGTTTGTTTCCGGAAAGCAGAAGAATTGCAGAGGCGGCCGGAGGTTTGAAAAGCGCAGCCTCAGCGATCATAGACGAGTATTATGCCAAAAAGGATCATCTGGCCGTGGCGTATGTTTATTTCAGGTCGTTTGGCGCCGTGCCTCTGCAGGCGGAAGAATATCCTCAGGTTCAAAAAATTGCGGCAAGCCTCAAAGAGCTGAACTTCATGGAAGACTACACGGGAATCCTCCGGAAATATCTGGCTGTGGCCAGAGATGAACAGATTATCAATAAGGTTTCCGTTGACATTGCAGAAGGTTTGGTCAGTCAGGGTAAATATGATGACGCGGAAAAAATTCTTTCCGAGTTGATGAACAAGCCGACGGTCAAAAAAAGCGGCCTGATGACGGCGATACGGAAAAATCTGGCGGATATTGCCTATAAGCGAGAACAATATGCCCAGGCCGTCGCCAATTACGGCGATGTGATCAAATCCGGTCAGGAATTTCAGAATCCCGCAAAAATTTATACCCGTTACGCGCATTCGCTCAAAGAGCAGAAAGAAAACAGTCAGGCTTTGCAAAACTATTTAGCGGCGGTGAAGTATTTAAGTTCGGAAAAACGGGACAAAGGCAATCTGGGCATCGCCTATAATGACATCGGCGATCTGTATGTAAAGGGAGACAATCTGGGGCTTGGCGTCAGCATGTACGGCAAAGCTCTGGAAAACGCAACGAATGCGGATATGAAACTCTGGTCGCAATTCCTGCTGGGGAATACCTATCTGAAATTAAGCAGGGATGAACAGGCGCAGAATTTGTTTACGCAGATAAAAACCACGGCGGGGCCGGAGAGTTTCTGGGCGAAGGTTGTGGACTTTTATACGCTGGATTCCCAGTGGTGGGACAAATACGGCAGTATGATTAAAAAGTAAGGATGAGAAAATGCAGGACCTGACCTCATTACAGCAATCGTTTGAGCACTTTACCAAAGCAACTGCCGAGCTGGAACGCGCATACGCCCGTCTGGAAGAACGCTTTGCCATGCTCAATCGGGAACTGGAAGAAAAGAATGTTGAGCTCTTAAGAACCGTTGAAGAAAAAGAACAAACCAAGAATTATCTGCAAAACATTCTGGAGAGCCTGATTAACGGCGTGATCGTGACTGACCTGGAAGGACGCATCAAGACGATGAATTCCTGCGCTGAGGCCTTCACGGATACGAGGCAGGCTGACGTGATTTCAAAGCATATCAGCGTTTTATTTGAGTCCATGCCGGCCAGTGACTGGCGCAACATCAATCTGGCCGAGCATTTCAAAGGAGAATCCGGTCACAAGGTGAAAATCGGCAGCCGGACGCTGGAAATATTTTATTCGCCCTTCAAATCGCCGGAAGGTGAAATTATCGGCAATGTTTTTGTCTTGCGGGATATCACGCGGATTGAAAAGCTCGAAGAGATGGCCAAACGGACGGAAAAATTTGCTGCCATGGGTGAAATGGCCGCCAACATCGCCCATGAAGTTCGTAATCCGTTGGGAAGCATTGAACTGTTTGCCTCGCTTCTTTTGAAAAATCTTGTGGAGAAAAGAGACCGGGAGCGCGTTGTGCAGATCATTTCCTCCGTGAAAAACGTCGATAACAAAATTTCCAACCTGCTTTTATTTACACGGAGGCAGACGCCGCAAATGAAAGTGGTTCGTCTGCATCATGTTCTGGCGGATGTTATTGATTTTTCCGAACAGATTATGGAGCAGGCGGGCATCGACGTGAACGTGATGCTTTCAGCAACCGATATTCAAATTCTGGCCGACGCCGAAATGATCAAGCAGGTCTTTTTGAATATTATTCTCAATGCGCAGCAGGCGATGCCGGATGGCGGAAAGCTCTCCATCATCACCAGACTTGCGCCCAAAAGTCTTCTGGAACCGGACCGGAAAGTCGCCGAGGTGGTCTTTCAGGATGCGGGGCCCGGCATGCCTCCCGCGGATTTATCCAGAATATTTGATCCGTTCTTCAGTACGAAAGAAGGCGGGTCCGGACTGGGCCTGGCTATCGTTCACAACATTGTCAGTGAGCACAACGGTTCCATATCCGTGGAGAACGCGCCGCAAGGCGGCATGATTGTCAATGTAAGCTTTCCCGCCGTGACGGAAAGCGGAAAATAGCGAGGGAGTTAAAATAATGTCTAACGCGGAGAGACTGCTGATTGTCGATGACGACACATCCATGCGCATGGCGCTGTATGAGTCTTTGAGCAGTTGCGGTTATGAAGTAGAAACGGCTGAAAACGGCATGGATGCCCTCGCCAAGTTCAAAGACGGACATTTTGCCGGTGTCGTAACCGACATGCGGATGCCCAAAATGAGCGGCATGGATGTTTTAAGGGGCGTCAAAAGAATTTCACCGCAGACGCCGGTGATTCTCATTACGGCCTACGGAACCGTCAATACGGCTGTGGAAGCGATGAAGGAAGGCGCCTCTGAATTCATCATGAAGCCTTTTTCGCTCGACGACCTGGAATTTGCCGTCAAAAACGTGCTGGCCGCCAATGTGCCATCCAAAGAGGAAAAAGAAGAAAACGAAGAGCCCGCCGCCGGTACTTCCCCGTACAAGGAGATCGTAACCCAGGATAAAAAAATACTCGAACTTCTGGATATGCTCAAGAGTATAGCCAAAAGCAAATCCAGCGTTTTGATTCAGGGTGAAAGCGGAACAGGCAAGGAGCTTTTCGCCCGCTATGTCTATCGCCACTCGAACCGCCGCCAGATGCCGTTTGTAGCCGTCAACTGTGCGGCCATTCCGGCGCAACTGCTGGAAAGCGAGATGTTCGGTTATGAAAAAGGCGCCTTTACCGGCGCAACGGTCAAGAAAGTCGGTAAATTTGAGCTGGCCGACAGCGGAACGCTGCTGCTTGATGAAATATCGGAAATGGACATTCAACTGCAGGCTAAGCTCCTGCGCGTTATTCAGGAGTCGGAGGTCGATCGTCTGGGCGGTAAAATGCCCGTACCCATCGATGTACGCCTCATCGCCACAACAAATGCCGATCTGCAAAGCCGGATTCTTCAAAAGACGTTCCGCAGTGACCTTTATTACCGGCTCAATGTCATTCCCGTCATCGTGCCGCCGCTTCGGGAAAGAAACGGAGACGTCATTTTACTGGCGGAGTATTTCATTCGAAAATACAGTGAAGTCAACGAGAAGAAAGAACCGGTCCTCTCTCCGGATGCCAAAGCGATGCTCATGAAACATTCCTGGCCGGGCAATGTCCGCGAACTGGAAAATGTGATGGAACGCGCCGTGCTGATTTGTCCCTCCGATCAGATTACCCCTGCGCATCTTTTTCTGGAAAAGACGGAAAGCGGTGTCGCAAAACCGGCTCCGGTGGCGGGGCCAGAGCCGAAAGCGCGTCAGGAAATTGACGAAGAGTCAACCAATACACTTTATGAGATGGAAAAAAACCTGATTTTCGATACACTCAACAAAGTCAACTGGAATAAAACAAAAGCCTCGAAAATACTGGGAATCAGCGTTCGTACGATGCGTAATAAGTTAAATGAATATGGCATCAAAGATATGAATCCGGATGGGGAGTAACGCTGGTACGCGATTTGCAATCTAATTTTCCGAAGGAATGAGGTATGGAATCATTATTCGGGAAAACATTTAACATGCTGGGCACTCTGATGGATTACCGGTCAGAGCGAAATAAAATTATTACGTCTAATATCGCCAACTTGGATACACCCGACTACAAGCCCTCCGATTATGTATTCAAAGATGATCTATCCAAGGCCATGGACGCGCGGATTCTTTTGAAAAGAACCAATGAGAAACATTTTCCTAATGCCATGGACGAAATTTCCAAGAAAGACTTTAAAATGGTAACTTCCGAGGAGAAGGTTGATCTCGACAAGGAAATGACCAATCTGGCGGAAAACCATTTGATGTATAATTTAACAACTGAATTGCTGGCGCGTAAATTCAAAGGCATTCGCAACGTCTTGACGGAGGCTAAATAATGGAATTTTTCACAACATTTAAAATAACGGGCAGCGGTCTTTCAGCGCAGCGAAAGAAAATGGACGTGATCTCCAGCAACATCGCGAATGTGACCACGACCAGCACACCGGAAGGCGGCCCTTATAAGAGAAAGATGATGTCGTTTGCCTCCGATCCACTGGAAAAAGGTTTTGACCTGGACCTCAAAGATGCTGTCAACGCCGTTAAAGTGGGGCAGGTGACCGATGAGAAAGAGGGCTTTAAAAAGGTTTTTGATCCGGCTCATCCCGACGCGGACAAGGACGGTTTTGTGACGCTTCCCAACGTCAACCTGATGCTGGAAATGACGGATTTAATCACGGCCTCGCGCGCTTATGAAGCCAACGCGACGGCTTTTGATGCCATGAAAAATATGGCGCTCAAAGCCATGGACATCGGAAAATAATAAATGAGGAGTCTTCGTTATGACAGATGATTTTTTGATTCGATCGAGCATTGACCCGCTCAAACCTCTGACCGGTATCGAGCCGAAAAAAGCGCAAGGCGATCAATCGTCGGAAGGTGTGTCGTTCGGATCCGTTCTGAAAGACGCCATCACGGATATCAACAAGCTGCAAAACGACGCGGATAAAGCCATCGCGAAAGTGCAGCTCGAAGACGCCGGATCGATCCACGACGCCATGATTGCGCTGGAAAAAGCCGGCATTTCCTTTCAGGTGATGATGCAGGTGCGAAACAAGATTCTCGACGCTTACCAGGAAGTCATGCGAATGTCGGTATAAACCTTCACCTAATTTAACCGGATGAAATTATGGATTCAATTCTGCAATCATTAAAGAAGCTGTTGACGGGTTTTGAGGCGTTAAGTTCCGCAAAGAAAATATCCATCGTCATGGTGTTTGTGATCACTCTCGCCAGCATCGTACTGATGGTTTATCTTACCTCGCAGGTGGAGTACAGGGTTTTGTTCTCCAACCTCTCCAATGAGGATGCGTCCAATATCGTCACAAAGCTCAATGAAAAGAAAATCCCCTATAAATTATCCGCAACCGGCAACGCCGTATCCGTTCCGGCCGAACAGGTCACGCAGTTGCGTTTAGAACTTGCCGCGTCCGGATTACCGCAGGGCGGCGGCGTCGGATTTGAAATTTTCGACCAGAAAACGCTGGGCGCCACCGAGTTTGAGCAGCAGCTCAATTACCGCCGGGCTTTACAGGGAGAATTGTCCAGGACCATCAACGGATTGGATGAAATTCAATCCAGCCGTGTACATATCGCTTTACCCAAAGATTCGCTCTTTACCGATCTGCAGAAGAAACCCACCGCATCCGTAACGCTTCGTCTGAAATCGGGCAAAAGCTTAAAACCCGCTCAGATTGAGGGAATCGTCCACCTGGTGTCCAGCTCCATTGAGGGGATGAATCCGGCGGACGTCATGGTGGTGGATTCCAAAGGAAACATTCTTTCTTCCAAACAAAACGATACGAAGCTTTCCAAGCTGACGGCCCAGCAGATCGATTATCAGCGCGGTCTGGAAAAAGACCTGAGCGCCCGCATTCAATCCATGCTGGAAAACGTTGTCGGACAGGGAAAAGCCGTCGTTCGGGTCACCGCCGAACTGGATTTCCGGATTACGGAGAAAACGGAGGAGTCCTACAATCCGGAAATGCAGGTGGTCAGAAGCACTCAGAAGAATTCGGAGAAGGAAAATGCCGTAAGCGCAGCAGGAGCCGTCTCCGATAATCCCAAGAAAGAAAAACTCGATGAAATCATCAATTATGAAATTAATAAAGTGGTCAGCAAAACCGTCATGCCGGTAGGTGAAACAAAAAAACTGTCCATTGCCGTTCTGGTGGACGGCAAGTATAAGAAAAACGAAAAAAATGAAGAAGTCTACCAGGCGCTGGACAAGAAGGAAATTGAATCCCTGGAAGATCTGGTGCGTAAATCCGCGGGGTTCAACGCCCAACGCGGCGATCAGGTGGTTGTCACTAATATGCCTTTCAGGAAAGCGGATGCAGAAGAAGCTGAATCCGTCACCATCAAGCAAACGGTGGAAACGGTTTCTCCAATTCTTAAGTACGTAGGCATTTTCGGTTTGATTGCATTCATTGTTTTGTTCGTCCTGCGGCCGATGCTGCAAAATATTATGAAAGCTGCGCCGGGAGCCCGGCTGACGGAAGCGCGCGTTCCGGCGGGTATGGCGGCGGAAGAATACTCGCGCCAGGCGGCGGAAGGGATGCGCCAGGGGCCTGAGCGTCCGATGACGGAAACGGAGTTGACCAGGGAAATGGCCAAAGCGGACGCCAAACAGTTTGCCGATATTTTACGTAACTGGATCAAATAGCACCCTATAGGGTTGAATTTAAGTTATTGGGGAAGTTATGACAGGTGAAGAAAAAGCGGCAATACTGCTTCTATCGCTCGATGAGGAACTTGCGGCCGATGTCATGAAAAATCTGCGGCCGTCGGAAATCCGCCGTTTGGGCAAGCAGATGAGCCGTGTGAATAATATTCCCGCGGAAACCGTGGCGTCGGTGGCCAAGGAATTTTGCACGATGGCCAAGGAATTGGGCGGAATGATCACGGTCAAGGATGGCGCCTCCAAAAGTCTTGTTGTGAAGGCGCTTGGCGAACAGGAGGCGGAAAACGTCCTGGGAGCGGTGGACAGCGGTGTATTTGACAGTCCCGTCATCGAAAAACTAAACGAAATTGATCCGAAAGTCATGGCTGAATTTACACGCACCGAACACCCGCAAACCATTGCGCTGATCATGGTTCATTTAAAGCCGGACAAGGCCGCACAAGTGCTGGAACATTTTTCGCCGGCCATCCAGTATGAAATCACCAAGCGTATGGCAACGCTCAAGAGCGTTCCCCGGGAGTTCATCGAAGAAGTGGCCAAAACACTGGAGAAAGAGTTGATCACCGGAAATTCCTCCGATATGCAGATGGGCGGCGCACAGGTGATCGCCGATATTTTAAACCGGATGAACCGCTCAACGGAAAACGCCATTATGACGTCGCTGGAAGATTCCGATCCGGAACTGGCGGCGCAGATCCGCAACTTCATGTTCAGCTTTGAAGATGTGCTGAAGCTTGACGACAAGTCGATCCAGGAATTGATGAAAGAGGTCAGCGCCGAAGATCTGGCGCGCGCGCTGAAAATGGTGGATGAAGCGCAGCGTGAAAGGATCTTCAAGAATATGTCCAAGCGAGGAGCGGAAATGCTCCGTGAGGAAATATCGCTTATGCCCCCGATCCGTCTTTCGGAAGTTGAGGCCAGCCAGCGGAAAATTGTCGAAACGACGAAAAAACTTGAATCGGAAGGCAGAATCGTAATTCTGCGCGGAGACGAGAAGGATGGATTCGTATAAGCGAAAAGTCATTAAGGCCGGTGAAATACTTGAAACCGGAAAATCCGTACCGCTTTCCGGGTCCGTAAAAAAAATTCCGGTTTCGGGGTCGGCGCCGGGAAAAGGCGCGCATGGCGCAGGAGCTGATAAAGCTCAGGCTGCTCAGGCTCCCGCAGAACCGACGACGTCGCTTACGCAAAATCAAATCAAAAAAATAAGCGATGAAGCGTATGCCAGAGGGTATGCGGAAGGGCAGAAATCTCAGCATAAGGAAGTGGCAGCCTCCCTGGAAAGCCTTGCCGCAGCGACAAAATCCATTCCATCAATCAAAAAGAACGTTCTGGAGAAAGGCGAGGAGCAAATGGTTAAACTGGCCTTTGCTATCGCCGAAAAAATCGTTCAGCAGGAAGTGGCCACGCGAAAGGATATTATTTTCGCGGTGCTCAAAAACGCGATTAAAAATATAGCGGAAACCGACGGCATGAAGATCCGCCTCAATACGCAGGATTTCCGCTATATGATGGAAGTGAAGAAGGATTTCCTGCAGTCCTTTGACGGCATTCGCAATGTCGTATTTGAAGAAGACTCCTCCATTAAAAGAGGCGGCGCTGTTGTGGAGACCATGTTTGGCGAAGTGGACGCCCGCCTGGAAAGCCAGCTCAAAGAAATCAAAGCGGCGATGATCGGCGCTAAATAGTTGTTCGGGGTGAAAAAACATGTCAAACGCACAGGCTATAGACCTTACCCGCTATGAAAGCATTTTAAGGCGGATGAATCCAATCCGCGTCAACGGCAAGGTAAGTGAAATCATCGGCCTGATGGTGGAAGGGCACGGGCCTGCCGCTTCCATCGGCGAAGTATGCGGTATCGTGCCGGTCAACTCCGAAGATGCGGTTGAAGCGGAAGTGGTCGGTTTCAAAAACGGCCGCGTTTTACTGATGCCGCTGCAAAGCATTCAGGGGCTGGGACCCGGATGTAGAATTCTGTCCATGGGCCGCAAGGCTTCCATCGGCGTGGGAAAGGGGCTTTTGGGCCGCGTAATTGACGGATTGGGCAATCCCATCGACAATAAAGGCCCGATCCACTTTGAAGACGAATATCCTATTTACGCCGAACCCATCAATCCCCTGGATCGGGGCCGCATTAAGGAACCGATGGATCTGGGCGTCCGCGCCTTAAACGCTTTGTTTACCTGCGGTCAGGGACAGAGAATGGGCATCTTTGCGGGGTCGGGCGTCGGCAAAAGCGTCCTGATGGGCATGATTGCCCGCAACACCAAAGCCGACGTCAACGTGATCGGTTTGATCGGAGAGCGCGGCCGTGAAGTCCGCGAGTTTCTGGAAAAGAATCTGGGAGAAGAAGGGCTGGCTCGTTCAGTCGTTGTCGTAGCGGCCTCGGATATGCACCCCCTCATCCGCATGAGAGCAGCTTATGTGGCGACAACCGTTTCCGAATATTTCCGCGATCAGGGAAGCAATGTTTTATTAATGGTTGATTCACTGACGCGCTTTGCCATGGCGCAACGTGAAGTAGGGCTTTCGGTAGGCGAGCCGCCCACGACAAAGGGATATACGCCTTCCGTATTCAGCCTGCTGCCGAAACTGCTGGAACGGTCCGGCATCGTCGAAGGGGTGGGCAGCATCACCGGGCTTTACACGATTTTAGTGGAAGGCGATGATTTCAATGAACCGGTATCGGACGCCGCGCGTTCCATTCTGGACGGGCATATTACTCTTTCAAGGGCTCTGGCAAACAAAAATCACTATCCGGCGATTGATATTTTGCAAAGTATCAGCCGTGTGATGATTGATATCGTCGATGCCGAACAGAAGACGCGGGCCAACGATGTCATGAATATCGTCGCCACGCATAAAAAGGCGGAAGACATCATCAATATCGGCGCGTATGTCAATGGGTCCAACCCCAGCATAGATTATGCAATCAAAATGGTGGACAAAGTCAATGCCTTCCTCAGGCAGAATATTGACGAAAGGATTGATTTTGTCGAGGCCAAAAAGCAGTTGATGGATTTATTTCAAGAGTAAGAAATGTTTAAATTTAAACTTCAGTCTATTTTGGAATATCGCCTTAATGTGGAAGAAAAAATTCAGGGTGAATTTTCCGATGTTAAGCGTTATCTGGAAGAGCAGAAGGCCGTTTTGAATACTTTGATTTCGGAACGCGAAGAATTGATGGATGAGTTGCGCACCATGCAGCGGGGAACGATGAGATCCGATGATATTGCGACGCTGGTGGCTTATGTGGAAGCCGTCCGGGAAAAGGAAAAGGTTCAAATGGACGTGATTGGGAAGGCTGCAGAAAATGTGGAAGCGAAAAGGATGGAACTGGTCGAAGCTGTGAAAAACCGTAAGGTGATGGAAAATTTGAAAGAAAAACACACCGAAGAATACCGGAAAAATGTCAACGAAATTGAACAGAAGAATTCGGATGAAATGGCGGTTTTGAAATTTGGCAGGAGAGGGAAATGAAGAAGATTATTATTCTGGCTCAGGTATTTATACTGGTTCTGGTGGGCGTTAAAATTGCGTCCGTCGTCGGATTGCTGCCGGGGTTTGATTGGCAAAGCGGCGGGGGCATGATTGCTGCGCAGGCTTTGGCGCAGTCGAAGGCCGCTGATGATCCGTCGGCAAAACCCAAGGCCGGCGCGGGTGCGGATAAGAAGAAAGAGGCATTTCCCGGCTATTACAAAACACCGCCGGTTGCGAAAGATGCGATGGAAGATATCCTGGCTCAGCAAAGGGATCTGGCAACGGCGCTTGCCGCCAAAAAAGCGGAACTCGACAACCGGGAAAATGTCCTGCGCGCCGATGAGCAGAGACTGATTGCCATGCGCAGAGATATCACGGAAAAAATAACCATTCTCAAAGCGCAGGAGGAAAAACTCGCCGCGCAGATGGATGCGGAAAAGGAAGAAGACGTCAAACGGTACAAGGAAATGGCTAAAGTCTATGAGAATACGCCGCCCGCCAAAGCCGGACCGATGATGGAGAAGCTCGATACGAAAACAGCCGCCGGAATCACCATGAATATGAAGAAAGATAAGGCCGGCGCGCTGTGGGCCTATATTACGCCGAACAAAGCGGTTGAAATTACCCGGCAGATTACGCGTGCAGGCGGATTTAAAAACGAGTAGATTCTGACAAAACAGGATGCTCCACGGATTATCCTGATCAGAATCAAACAGTTTCAAGTTATCAGAGAAGCGCCGGAAGATGCATCACACCGTTCCGACGCTTCTTTTTTGTTGCCGGATAAAGCTTTTGAGATTTAAGATTTCCTTGACAGAGAAGATGGCGTCTTCTATATTTTGCGCCGTAAAAATATCTAATTTCCAGTGAATTATAAAAACTAAGACTAAGACAAAGAGAGCGGACAACATGGATCAAAACTTCATACTCAATATCGAAAACAAAGCAAAACAATGGCTGGGATCCGACTACGACCGTCAAACGCAAAACCGCGTAAGATCACTCATGCAGAAAGATTCGAAACTGCTCATAGACGCATTCTATAAAGACCTCGAGTTCGGAACGGGCGGTCTTCGTGGAAAGATGGATGTCGGAACCAACCGAATGAACAAGTATACCGTCGGTCTTGCCAGTCAGGGACTGGCTAATTACCTGAGGAAAATATCAAAAGGGAAGAAGGCGAAAGTAGCCATTGCTTACGATACACGCAAAAACAGCCGCTTCTTTGCTGAAATATCCGCAGATGTTCTTTCCGCCAATGGCATTAAAGTTTATCTGTTTGAAGATTTTCGTCCGCTTCCGGAGCTTTCATTTGCCGTCCGCTATTTAAAATGTTCATGCGGTATTATCATTACAGCTTCGCATAACCCGAAAGAATATAATGGCTATAAAGTTTTCTGGGACGATGGCGGACAAATTATCAGTCCGCATGATAAAAAAATTACCGGGGAAATTCAAAAGATCAGTATCGCCGATGTTCATTTCGACGGAAACAGGAAAATGATAGAAATCATTGCCAGCCGGATGGATCGGGAATACTTGAAAAACGTCAAATCATTATCCTTGTCAAAAGAAATTATCAAAAAACACAGCGACCTGAAAATTGTCTATTCCCCCATCCATGGAACAGGCCTGCATTTGGTGCCCAAAGCTCTGAATCTGTATGGCTTTAAAAATGTATTCTCCGTTCCCGAGCAGGAAATTACGGACGGCAATTTTTCAACCGTGAAATCTCCCAATCCCGAAGAAGTATCGACCTTCAAAGCGGCAATCAGGAAGGCAAGAGAAGTCGATGCCGACATTATTATCGTTACTGATCCCGATGCTGACCGCGCGGCTCTTGCCGTCAAAAAGAATAAGGGACGGTATGTCGTTTTAAACGGAAATCAGGCGGCGACGATTTTAGTTTATTATCTCCTCAACCGCATGAGCGAAATAAAATGCATGCAAGGCGGGGAATACATTGTCAAGACAATCGTCACGACCGAGATTTTGCAGCGGATCGCCAAAACTCATTCAGTGAAATGCCATGACGTTCTGATTGGATTTAAATGGATCGGAGACGTCATCAAAAGATCCGGCCCGGATAAGAAATTTCTGGCGGGCGCAGAAGAAAGCATCGGTTTTCTGGCCGGAGATTTTGTTCGGGACAAAGACGGCGTTGTGACATGCGCTTTGTTTGCCGAGGCTGCGGCCTGGGCGGCTTCTAAAAACAAAACGTTATATGACTTGCTCATCGATATCTATGTCGAACACGGGTTTTACAAGACCCGGATGTTTTATATCGTTAAAGAAGGACTGACCGGGGAACAGGAAATCAAGAACATGATGACGGCATACCGCAATATGTCATCCGGAACTATTGCCGGTGCAAACATCGTTGCCGTGAACGACTACTCGTTGAAAAAATCGCAAAATCTTGTTGCCAATACGGAAAAGAAAATATCGCTGCCTCAGTCGAACATCATTCAATTTTTCCTGGACGATCACAGCAAAATCACGGTCCGGCCGTCAGGAACGGAACCGAAGATCAAATATTATTTTGAAGTCGCAGGCGACCTTCAAAACGCAAAGTCTTTTAAAAAAGCGAATCAATTGCTCTCTGAAAGAATTGACCGACTGCAAAATGCAATCATCAACGTCGCATAAAATACCCTGGTGGTCATCCACGTAGGGAACGGTTTCAAACCGTTCCCTACTATCCACCAATTCCTTGAATGCATTGTGAGACCGTTAAAAAACTCCAAATGAGTTGAACGTTTATAGAAACCTTCATGCCCTATGTTCGACTCCGACGGGGTCGCAGAGGTTGAAATTACCGTATGATTTATAAACGTTGAATCCCTTCGGGATTATAAAAGCGGCAACTCTCTTCTTTGTATCTTCGCTACTCTGACACAATCTCCAGCGGAGGACACCATTCACCATCCATCATTCACCATCCACCAATCCCCTTGACAACTTTTCCCGTTTTAACCGGAACTTTTTTCCTGTTTTTCAAAAATCAAGAAAGGGGTTGTTTTTGTAAATATTTGAAAAGACGTAATAAAAATGAGATTGATTGCGCTGGCATGCCTCTTGCTCACAGTTGTTAAAAAGGAGTCGCGAGGACATTATGAATATAACTACAAACACGATGGAGCAAGGCAATGCCGGATGTAACGTTGGCACCTTTTTGCAGATGATTCAATCGATGGGTGCAGGCCAGTCATCCGCATCCGGTTCGAATGTGATGAATAGCGGCGACGGCGGCGCTGATGGAAATTCCTTTTCACAGATTCTGCTTCAGCAGATTGCCATGCTTCTTCAAGCAGGCGGTATTGAATTATCCGACGCATCGGCTTCGAAGGAAGAATTAGCTTCCGCCCTTCAAAGTCTTCTGGAAGGAGATCAAGCCGGATCGGATGACGCTTTCTACGGATTAGCTCTGCTTGCAATGACCGGGCAACAAATTCTGCCAAACGTTGAGAACCAATCCATGCTCTCTTCAGGAGAGACTTCAGGTGTAAACGGTGGAACCGAAGCGACAGGACTGGCAAACGCAAAAGATTTTCTTCCGGCCGGACAGTTGACCTCTTTCATTGTTCAGGCCATACAGGGCAACCAAGGGGAAACGACATCAAAAGACAATGATCAAACGAGCATCAAAACGGGGGTTTTGGGCAGTGCGGATGCGGCTACCGGGATCCTCAAAGATGGTACGCAAAAGGATGTGGCGGATTCTACAAAAGCCGGGACGGAATTTGCCGCAGAAATCGAAAATCTTCTTAAGAATAGCGACAGCAATGTTGACCGCAATAATATTTCCGGCCTGAAAGAAGAATCCCCGTCAAAAACGAATTATTCTGCACAGGCTCCAATCGAAGCAAAGACAACATTATCATCGCCGGATTCAGTTAAGGATGTTGCAGCCGGACAGATAGACGTAAAGCTGAAAAATATTTCAACAGAAGCTCAGGGGGAGAAATCTGCCGTAGAGAATGCTTCCGTAGAAAGCCAGATCAGCAAAGCCGGAGTCAATGTCAAAACCATTATTCCGGAACAGGCGGAAGGCGAACATTCTCAAAACCTTAATGCTTCAGCGGGCGGTCAGGACGAAGCAAAGAAAGCGTCCACTGCAACCGATAGTCTTCATAATGATACCAAAACAGAGGTTTTCGGACGCGACTCGAAAAATAATATAGCAGGAAAAGATGGTAATCAGAATGTGTCCATGACACTGGAGTCACAGGCTGCCGCCGATAAATTGAAGCCGGAATTAAAAAGCAAAACGGCGACGACCGAGAGATATTCCGATAACAATTTTTTGAATTCAACAGCGACGTCCGCGGGCGTTCAGACCAAACCGGAAACAGGCGATACTTCTTCAGCATCGATCATCAATCGCGTGGCGGCGGAATTTCGCGAAAATTTGATGAGTGAAGGAGGGCGTGTCAAAATCACCTTGACGCCGCCTTCGCTGGGGTCGCTGGAAATGGACGTATCCGTCGTGAACAACAAAGTTAAAGTGATGCTGATTGCGGATAGTAAAGACGTTCAGAAAATCCTTTCCGGCAATATCGAGACTTTGAAAACAACCCTGCAGACTCAGGGGCTGACCATCGAAAGATGCGACGTCATGATGCAGGACAGCCGGGATGAAAATCCGCAGGGATTCAGCGGGCAGCAGGCTTTCGGGCAAGAACAGGCGTCGGGAGAAAGAAATTCTCGCACGCAGACAGTTGAAGATGAATCTTTGAAAAAACCGTCGGTTGTAAGTGTTCAGGCGCCTGCTCGCCGCCCGCTGAATACCGGGTCGGAATCTATCAGTTTATTTGCGTAACCAAGGAGGAGAAGATGAGCACATCCGTTCAAACAAATTATTCAAACAGTAGCAGCTCTTCGAGCAGCACGACATCAAAAACAACAAGTAATGATTTGGGCAAAGACGCTTTTATGAAAATGCTGATCGCACAGTTGCAGAATCAGGATCCGCTCAATCCCATGGACGGAACGGAATTTGCCGTGCAACTGGCTCAGTTCTCTTCCCTGGAACAACTGCAGAATCTGAACACCACGATGAGTTCACTGCCTGATTACCTCGGGGCGTTCAGCAACGCTCAGGTAGCCAATCTGATCGGAAATGAGGCAACAGCGGAAGGCAACGTCATTGCCGTCAGCGGTTCTTCGACGAAAATAAACTATAAACTCCCGTCGGACATCGCCAGTGGCACCATCAGCATTTACAACAGCAACGGACTTCTCGTGGATACGCTATCCGTCGGCGCACAGAAATCCGGCCAGCAGAGCTTCACCTGGAATAGCAACGGACAGGATACCGGTAATTATACTTATGAAATCAGCGCCAAGGATAAAAGCGGCACGTCAGTGACAGTGGATTCTTACATTACCGGAACAGTCACCGGCGTGTCATACAAAGACAATCTGTCCTACCTGGTCATCAACGGACAGGAAGTGGCGTTTACGGATGTGATCAAGATTAATAAAAAGACAAATTAAAAATATTTATATTGCATTGAGGAGGAAAATACTATGGGTAGCGCACTATGGGCGGGAATTTCGGGATTAAATGCAAGTTCCAAACAATTGGACGTCATTGCCAACAATCTGGCCAACGTGAACACAATCGGTTTCAAAGCGGACACGACCTTTTTCGCGGACGTGTTGAGCTCCAGCCTTTCCGGCGGCGCAACGGGAACCATGCAGGTGGGACGAGGTGTTTCCGTAGCGGATGTACAGACGCAGTTCGGATCGGGATCGTTTGAAACGACGGGAAACGCAACCGATGCAGCCATCGACGGTGACGGTTTTTTCATGGTGAATGATGCTGAGGGCGGCACCTATTACACGAGAGCTGGCTCTTTCCATTTGAACGAGGAAGGCGTGCTCGTGGATATCAATGGATATAAGCTCCAGGGACAAATGATCGTCAATGGCCAGAATCAGGCTTTATCGGATATCCAGTTGCAGGGAGTCCAGTCTCAGCCGGCGGTTACAACGACAATTTCTCTGGGCGCCAACCTGAATTCATCGACGGACACCGGTGGTCAGTATAACACGACGCAAACGGTTTACGATTCACTGGGAGCGGGTCATACATTAAATACAACCTTCACCAGAACGGCAAACAGCACACAGGGCATGTGGGGCCTTCAGGTTTCGCTGGATTCGAGTCCGGCGACAGATGTATCCGCCTATGGCTTCGTTTTTGATACTGACG
Source organism: Smithellaceae bacterium (assembly GCA_963682105.1). Taxonomy (GTDB): domain Bacteria; phylum Desulfobacterota; class Syntrophia; order Syntrophales; family Smithellaceae; genus UBA8904. The sequence goes on along the minus strand of OY821638.1, from coordinate 527,663 downwards.
GCAATCTGACCAGCCAGTATACGGGAACGGTCGGCGCTGTTACGCCAAGCGGCGCAGGCACGGCAACGGCGGCTCTGGATCGTCCCGGCATGGTGTATCAGACCGGAACGTTGACGCTGACCCGTGGAGCGGCGGCCGCTGTCTGGACAGTAGCAAGCGCACAGTATCCCGATGCGACCGTCAGCAATGTGGATACGACGGCCGGAACCATTTCCATAAGCCTTGACGGAACCGGAACGAATGACGTTACATTGACGATTGGCGGCGCCTGGGCTTCAGGCGATACGGCGGCTTTTACCGTCACCAATGCGCCGATGGGACTGGCCGATATTAATATTGACCTGTCGGGCATTCCTCTCGACGGCGGGGCGACTATCGGAACCGGCGGAAATGTAACCTGGGATATGGTCGGGGCCGAGTCTCTGGATATTACGCAATATGCAACCGCTTCCGTTATTCGGGCGGTATCGTCGGACGGATATGCATCAGGCCAGTTGAAATCATTGTCCATCGATCAGGACGGCATTATCAGCGGTTTCTTTACCAATGGCCAGACAACAGAACTGGCGCAGATTATCCTGGCTTCGTTTGCCAACCCGTGGGGGCTCAATAAGCTGGGATCGAATCTGTTTGGCGAGACCGTTACATCCGGGTCGTCCATCCGAAATACGCCGGGATCTTCCGGAATGGGATCCTTAACCCCGAATACCGTGGAAATGTCCAATACGGATATCGCAACGGAATTCATCCGAATGATCACGGCACAAAAAGCTTATCAGGCCAATGCGCGTGTCGTAACAACGCAGGATACGGTCATGTCCGAGTTAATGAACATCATGAGATAAAACTGTTGAAAAAGGGGAGCGCCGGATGAACACATCGTCGGCGCTCCCCTTTTTTGTGTCAAACATTTGACTTGTCGTCAAAAAAATCATTGATTCACCCCGCTTAACCCCGTATTGAAAAAAAAGGGGAAGCGGATGATGCGTCTCTAAAAATAATCAATCTAATCAAAGTATTAAATGTAAAAAATAAACAGGGAAATCTAATCTTTCTCTTCATCCTGCCGTTGGTATGCTCTTTGCTATTCAGGTCATATATCAATCCAATTGACGGAGAATATTATGGCCGCAGCAGATAAAAAGAAAAAAGACATCAAAGACGAAGACCAGGACGATGAAAATGAAAGCGCAGAGGAGCCTAAAAAGACAGGTTCCAAGCTTAAACTGATCATTATCCTCATAGTTGTTCTTGTCCTTCTGGGGGGAGGCGGGGCGGCATCCTATTTCATTTTTTTTAAAGCAAAATCTCAAACGGCGGATAAAAAACAGGAGGCAAAACCACAGGTGGCCGTGTTCCTGCCGATGGATCCTTTTATCGTTAATCTAATCGATAATGAAGGTGAAAGATATCTGAAAGTGGTGATGCAACTGGAATTGTCCGACCAGTTGATGCTGGAAGATGTGAAAAAAATAAATCCCAAAATCCGGGATGCAATTCTGGAGTTACTGGCCGCCAAAACGTACAAGGAGATGATTGATCCGCTTGGGAAACAGAAACTGCGTGATGAAATCACCATGCGTTCGAATTTGATCATCAATTCTCCAAAAGGAAAAGTCGTTAAAGTTTATTTTACCGAATTTGTGATTCAGTAGCACTGAGGCGTCATGACAAATATCCTATCACAAGAAGAAGTTGATGCTCTGCTTCGGGGAATATCCGGCGGCGAAATTGAGACCGAAGCGGAGGAGTATCACGAGCCGGGAGCGATCATCCCCTACGATCTGACCAGCCAGGACCGAATCATCCGCGGGCGGATGCCGACACTGGAGATGACCAACGAGAAGTTTGCCCGTATGTTTCGGACGACGCTATCCTCCTTATTGCGCAAGGTTATTTCCGTTACGGCCGTGTCCGCCGATATGATTAAATTCGGAGAATTTTTAAAGACTCTGCCTGTTCCTACCAGCCTCCATCTTTTTCGCATGGACCCCATGCGCGGTATGGCCATTTTTGTTGTTGAATCTAAAGTCATCTTCACGCTTGTGGATATTATTTTCGGAGGGACAGGGACGGAAGCCTTCAAGATTGAAGGACGGGAATTTACCGCCATTGAAAACAATCTGATTAAAAGAATAGTGCTTTCCGCTCTGGGAGATCTGGAAAAATGCTGGAAGCCGCTGATTGATCTCAACATCACTTATCAGCGTGCGGAAATCAACCCGCAGTTTGCACAGATCGTTCCCCCCACCGACGTGGTGGTTGTGATGAATTTTGAAGTGGAAGTGGAATATACATCCGGCGTGATATCCGTTTGTATTCCATATTCCATGCTTGAACCGGTCAAAGAAAAACTTTCGGCCGGATTCCAGAGTGAACAACTGGAAGTGGACAAAGCCTGGTCCAATCGGTTCAAAGGCGGACTTTTGAAATCTTATGTGGATATCACGGTGGAGCTGGGCAGCGTTTCGATCCATGGCAAGGATATTGTAAACCTGAAAAAAGGCGATGTGATCCAACTCGATCATTACGCATCCGATCCGCTCGATGTTTATGTCGAAGGGATTCCAAAGTACAGGGGATTTCCGGGAATATTCAAAGGGAATCAAGCCGTGCAGATAGCGCAGATCATTACGGGGAAAGAGGACATGGAATATGGAACAGAATGAAATTGATGAATTAATGAAAGGTGTCGGACAGGCCAAAGAACAGGAACCGGCGGCCGCTGAGGAAAACATCAGTTGGGACGACGTTAAGGACGAAATGGAAATGTCCGCGCATCCGCTGCCCAAAACGGAAGTCTCCAATGTGCATTTCGATGAACTGCAAAAACCACAACCGCAGGGCAAACAAAATTTTAATCTGGATTTTATTCTCGATATCCCCCTGACGCTCACAGCCGAGTTGGGAAGAAGCAAAATGCTGATCAGTGAGCTTCTTCAACTGGGGCAGGGGTCCGTTCTGGAACTTTCCAAACTGGCCGGAGAGCCGATGGACATCTACGTCAATCAGCGTCTGATAGCCAGGGGAGAAGTTGTCGTCGTCAACGAAAAATTCGGTGTACGCCTGACGGATATTGTATCTCCGGCGGAACGCGTCAATAAACTGGCATAAGTGGGATAAATCGATGGAAAGTGTTTCTCTGGTGGGATCGTTTCTGAAGATGATTTTCGCGCTGGCGATAGTGCTGGGGCTTTTGATCGGCGTGATGTATTTTATCAAAGTGTTCATGCAACGCACGGCGCCTGCCGCCGATAATCAATCGTTAATCAATATTTTGTCTTCAAGATATCTGGGACCCAAATCCAGCATTCTTCTGGTTGAAGTGATGGAGCAGGTGATCGTTGTCGGTGTTTCCGGACAATCGATGACGCCCCTGGCCCATATTAATGATCCTCTGACGGTTGCTAAAATGAAAGCCCAGCGGGGGAGCACGCCGACCAGTCCGTTTTCCGGGGACAAAATTGCAAGGCTGTTGTCGCTGGCCAACATTTCACCAGGTAAAAAATCAGGTAAATCGGCAAAATGAAAAAATCAACTCTGACTCATATCGGCGTGATCACCGCCGTGATTTTGTGCTCCCTGATTTTGCCGGCCCTGGCCTGGGCCGCTCAGCCGTTTACACTGCCTAACGTCAATCTGACGCTGTCGGGCGGCACAACGGAGCCTGAAAAGATACAGTCACTGATTCAACTGGTCATTTTGATGACCATCTTGTCTCTGGCGCCGGGGCTGTTGTTGCTGATGACGTCTTTTACACGCGTGGTGATTGTGTTGTCGTTGATCCGTCACGCTCTAGGCACGACAACGATGCCTCCGAATCAGGTCATCGTTGGCCTTTCGCTTTTTCTGACGTTCTTCATCATGTCGCCTGTGATTAACCGTGTCAATACCGAAGCGCTTAAACCTTATTATGAAGAAAATATTTCCGGCGAAGCGGCAATGACCAAAGCCGTGGTGCCGATTAAAGAATTTATGCTCAAACAGGTGCGGGAAAAGGACCTGGCTCTCTTCATCAAAATCGCCAAGGAAGAGCGGCCGGCCAAGCCGGAAGATGTTTCCATGAAGACTCTGGTCCCGGCATTTGCCATCAGTGAACTCAAAACCGCATTTCAGATCGGTTTCATGATTTATCTGCCATTTCTGATCCTGGATATGGTGGTGGCAAGCGTTCTTTTATCGATGGGCATGATGATGCTGCCGCCGGTTATGGTGAGTCTCCCGTTCAAACTGCTCTTATTTGTTCTGGTGGATGGCTGGCATTTGATTGTCGGTTCACTCGTGCAGAGTTTTCATTGAGAAGAAGGGAATAGAATATGACGCCGGATACGATTGTTGGATTAATGGCTGAAACGATAAAAGTAACGCTAATGGTTGCGGCGCCGATGCTGCTTGTCGGATTGATCGTGGGCGTTGTCATCAGTCTTTTCCAGGCCGTAACCCAGATTCAGGAAATGACGCTGGTCTTTGTGCCCAAAATCGTCGCCGTTTTGGTCACGCTTATTGCTGCACTGCCCTGGATCATCGGCATGCTGATCAATTATACACAGACACTGTTTACGAGTATTCCATCGTATGTGAAATAGTTAAATACGGACCTGGAATATGATCTGCCATGAAAACGGAGATGACATAAATGAGCTTGCCCTTTTTATCCTCAGAGCATTTCGAGGCTTTTGTACTCGTGCTGCTGCGGGTGAGCGCCATGATCGTCACGATTCCGGTCTTATCGGAGAGCATGGTTCCGGTCAGATTTAAGGCCGCCCTTTCCATTATTATCTCCATTATTATCTTTCCCCTGGTGGTAGGCCAGATACCGCCTACTAAAAATTATCACATCATTCAGTTGATATTTCTGATGATCGGCGAAACGCTGATCGGTGTGACCATCGGTTTTGTCAGCCGGATGATTTTCTCGGCCATTCAGACGGCCGGAAATGTCATCGGTCTGGAAATGGGGTTTTCCATCGCCAATGTCATCGATCCGATGAGCTCCGAGCAGGTTTCCATTGTCACGGAGCTGCAATACCTGATCGCCATGCTGGTATTTCTGACAGTTAATGCGCACCATTTGTTCTTTCAGGCCATTGTTCAAAGCTACGCCGTACTGAAACCTTTATCCTTTCATTTTTCCGGCCAGTTGATGCAATTGATTTTTGAAGCGTCGAAGGAAATGTTTGTGATTGCACTGAAACTGGCCGCGCCGATCACGGCTGTAATGATTTTTACCAATGTTGGTTTAGGCATTATGGCGCGAACGGTGCCGCAAATGAATATTTTCATTGTCGGGTTCCCTCTGCAGATTTCTCTGGGGCTGGTGTTTCTGGGACTCACAGCGCCTCTTTTTGTGCGTATGACGATCGGAATATTCAGCGGTCTGGAAGGCAAAATCATATCGCTTTTACGCTTGATGTGAAAAATTAACGAAATATTGACGCAACTGTCAGGAAATTGATGGAGTTGACATGGCGGATACCGACAGCGACCAGGAACGAACCGAGCAGGCAACAGGAAAACGACGCGAAGAAGCGCGAGAGAAAGGGCAGGTTGCCCGTTCGCAGGAAGTTGTTTCTGTTGGGATTCTGGTTGCAAGCCTGATTTTCTTTTATTTTGGCGGGTCCACGCTGATTTTGAAAACCATGGACGTTATGACAACCGGATTCCGTGAAGCCGCCCGCAAAGATTTAACGCAAGATACACTGACGCTGATTATTATTGACTATATTATCAAAGGGTTCGGTATTCTTTTCCCCATGCTGATTGCGGTGTTCATCGCTGCAATTCTGGGCAATGTCATGCAGTTCGGGTTTATGTTTTCTTCGGAATCCATTCAGCCCAAGATCGATAAAATCAGCCCGGCCAAAGGTTTTAAGCGACTGTTTTCAATCCGGTCGATCGTCGAACTGATCAAGGGGATTTTGAAGATTTGCATTATCGGAGGCGTCGCTTATCTGATGATCCGCAAGGAATTCGTGAACTTAATCCCCTTGGCGGATCAATCCGTCTGGGGAATGCTAAGCTACCTGGGCCGTGTTTGTTTCAATATCCTGCTTGCGACGACGGTGGTTCTGGTTTTTCTGGCGGCGCTTGATTATGCCTACCAGCGCTGGGAATTTGAAAAAAGCATCCGCATGACAAAGCAGGAAATCAAAGATGAGTTCAAGAATACGGAAGGCGATCCCATGATCAAAGCCAGAATCCGCCGGATTCAAAGGGAAATGGCGCGCAAGCGCATGATGGCGGAAGTTCCGAAAGCCACAGTTGTTGTGACCAACCCGACGCATCTGGCTATTGCTATTAAATATGAACCAATGAGCATGAATGCTCCGATTGTCGTTGCCAAGGGGGCGGACGTCATCGCCGAAAAAATTCGGGAAATTGCCAAAGAAAATGATGTTCCTATCGTCGAAAATAAGCCTCTGGCACAGGTATTGTATAAGATAGTGAAGTTGAACAACGCGGTTCCGGAAAATCTTTATAAAGCGGTGGCGGAAGTGCTGGCATTTGTTTACGAGCAGAAAAAAATTAAAATATTCGGATAAGATAAAATGGCGGAAGCACAAACGGTAACGGGAACAAACGCATTTATAGATTCGGCTAAATCCAGTTCAGCTATGATTGCCATGGCCGTCGTAGCTATCCTTCTGGTCATGATCATTCCCATTCCGACGTTCCTGATGGATGTGCTTTTGTCTTTCAGTCTGGCTTTCTCGATCATCATTCTGTTGATGTCCATGTATGTTCTGAAACCGCTGCAATTCTCGGTTTTCCCGTCCATATTGCTGATGGTGACGCTTCTGCGGTTATCGCTCAATGTTGCTTCTACGCGTTTGATTCTGCTTCATGGAAATGAAGGCACGGAAGCGGCGGGTAAAGTCATTCAGGCTTTCGGTACTTTTGTTGTCGGCGGCAATTACGTGGTTGGCCTGATCGTTTTCCTCGTGCTGGTGCTGATTAACTTCGTCGTCATCACGAAGGGTGCAACACGCGTGGCCGAAGTATCCGCCCGTTTCACTCTCGATGCCATGCCCGGAAAACAGATGAGCATTGATGCGGATTTAAATGCAGGGCTGATTACCGATACGCAGGCCAGGCAGCGCCGTGTCGAAATAGAACAGGAAGCAAATTTTTACGGCGCGATGGACGGCGCAAGCAAATTTGTCAGAGGCGACGCGATTGCCGGTATTTTAATTGTTCTGGTCAACGTCATCGGCGGTCTGATTGTTGGTGTGCTGCAAATGGATATGGCAGTGGTAGACGCCGCCAAAAATTATACACTGTTGACCATTGGTGACGGTTTGGTGACGCAGGTTCCCGCCCTGATCGTTTCCACGGCGGCCGGTCTCCTGGTGACGAGAACGGCTACCTCCACGGAACTGGGCGATGAAGTGAAGTCCCAGGTGTTTATGCAACCGCGGGCCATCGCCACGGCTGCCATATTGTTGTTTGTATTTGCCCTGATTCCGGGAATGCCAAAAGTATCTTTCATCATTGTATCCGCCGTTATTGCGTTTCTGGCATGGAGGGTGGTCCAGTCTCTGGCGAAAAAGAAAATCGAGGAAGAGGCCGTTGAACAGGAAGCCGCGGCGCCTGCCGCAGAAGCGGTTGATACCATTTTGCCGCTGGATGCTATGGGACTGGAAGTGGGATATGCGCTCATTCCGATGGTTGACGCCGCGCAGGGCGGCGAACTCTTGCAGCGCATTAAGGCCCTTCGCCGTCAACTGGCGACGGAAATGGGATTTATTCTACCGGCGATTCACATTCGCGACAATCTGAAACTCAAACCGGATGAATACAGCGTGATGCTCAAAGGCGTGGAAATCGCCCATGGCTCGGTGATGATGGGACATCACCTGGTGATAGCGGCTGACGACAAGGATGTGAAATTGAAAGGCATCCCCACGAAGGAACCCGCATTCGGTCTGCCGGCCGTGTGGGTGACGGACCGCGATAAAGACGCCATTATGGCTAAGGGTTATGTTGTGGTAGATCCGGCCACGGTCATGACCACGCACCTGACGGAAATTGTCAAAACATACGCCGATGAACTTCTGGGGCGTCAGGAAGTGCAGACGCTGGTGGATAATCTGGAAGGACTCTATCCCCGCGTGGTCAAGGAGATTGTACCCAAAGTGGTTCCGGTCAATCTGTTGCATCGCGTGTTGCAGCGGCTGTTGCGTGAAAGAATTTCCATTCGCGATCTGCTCGCTATTATTGAAACGCTGGGTGAATATGTCTCCATGACGAAAAATGCGGATATCCTCACAGGCTATGTGAGGCAGGCGCTCGGACGTGCGATTACCAAACAGTATCAGGACAAAGACGGCAATATTACCGTTATGATCATGTCGCCGGATATTGAAGACAAGGTCAACCGTTCCATTTCTCATACGGAACATGAGTCTTTTGTATCGCCGGATCCCAATCTGGTGAAAAAGATGGTGACAAATCTGCAGAAAATGGTCAATGCCTTTACTACAAGCGGGTTGCAGCCGATTATCATGTGCTCGCCCAATACGCGGATTCATTTCCGTAAGATCCTGGAAAAGTTTTTCCCCAATATTGTGATTCTGTCTCATAATGAAATATCACGTGAAGTGAATGTTAAATCTCTGGGAATGGTAGAGTAAAAGTATGCAAGTAAAACGTTTTGAAGTTGCCTCGATGAATGACGCTATGATCAAAATAAAAAAAGACCTGGGTCCCGATGCGGTGATTTTATCCGCCCGGAAGATTAAAAGCGGAAAGCAGGATGTTTTTGAAGTCATGGCGGCGCGGGATGAAGAACCGTCCGTGGTCCCAACCCGTCTGCGTGAAAACGATTTAAAACCCAGAGTCCGCCCGGTGGTTGCGTCGTCGGATGTCCTGGATGCCTTTCGCGGCGAGCTTCGTGAGATTAAAAGCGCCGTGGAGGCACTGCAAAGACAAAGCATGCTGGGACGGGAACTTGCCGAAATGAAGGAAACCATTAATTCCTTTTTCGATGTTCTGGGAATGCGCAAGGGCAGGGCGCCGCAGGACTTGAATTCAACGCTTTACCTGCATTTGACGGCAAGTGGTTTTTCCAAAGCCACCGCCTGCCGTATCGTAGATGCCGTCAATCAAATGGCGGCAATGCCGCAGGGATTAAGCGAAGAAGAGGCCTTAACGCTTACGGCCAGACATATTGGAGAATCCCTTCCGGCAACCAAAGAAGGTGTGTCGGAAAAGCGAATTAAAATGTTTATCGGGCCGACCGGTGTGGGAAAAACAACAACGCTGGCAAAGCTTGCCGCGCGTTACTCCATCATGAAAAAAAGAAACGTGGGCCTGATTACCACGGATAATTTCCGGATTGCGGCCGCCGAACAACTGGGCACATACGCTAAAATCATGGGGCTTCGGATGGAAAAGGCATCCACGCGGGAAAGCTTTGAAAAAGCCGTTAAAAGTTTTTCCGATAAAGACATTATTCTGGTGGACACGCCGGGCCGAGCCCATCCGGACGACGGATATTTGAATCAGTTGGAGGGGATACTGCCCGCCGGCGAAGTGGAGACAAGTCTGCTGATCAATGCCACGGGAAGCGAAGATCATCTGGAAAATATCGTTTCCGCATATTCGAGATTCCGGGTTTCAAGCCTGATCGTCACGAAAATTGACGAATCCAGACGGTTCGGGATGCTCTACGATATTATTTCCAAAACCAACAGACCGGTGACATATCTGACATGCGGGCAGAATGTGCCGCAGGATATTGAAGAAGTGACACCGGCAAGGATGGCAAGTCTAATGTTAAGATGTGAGGCTCATTAGAGCGGAAAGTGGAACAAACGCTTATGCGAACGGATGTAAGGAATGATATGGCCGTGGATCAGGCTGCAGGGCTTCGGGAAATCAAGAAGAAGGAAAGACATCTGAACGATTCGAATCCGAGCCCGGTCAATGTGGACAACTATGCGCTCAAGCCGCGGGATGTCCGTGTCATCTCGGTAACGAGCGGCAAAGGAGGCGTCGGGAAAACCAATATAGCAGCCAATCTGGCGTATCTTTTGTCGAAAAGAAATAAAAAGGCGCTGGTGCTGGACGCCGATGCCGGCCTGGCCAACATTGATGTGATTCTGGGCATCAACTCCCCTTATAATCTCTATCATGTTTTAAAGGGCGAAAAAACGCTGGCCCAGGCGATCGTTGAGGGTCCCGGCGGAATTAAAATTCTCCCTTCGGCCTCCGGTATTCCGGAAATGACAGACCTGTCCCGCGGGCAGAAGTTGACGCTGGTTGATGAATTAAACACGCTCAACGATTCGCTTGACTTCATGCTGATTGATACGGGCGCAGGTATTTCTTCAAACGTCATGTATTTCAATATGGCGGCCAAAGAAATCATTGTCGTAACGTCGCCGGAACCGACCTCAATGACGGATGCATATGCGCTGATCAAAGTTCTTTATCAGCGGCATGCGAAACGCAGATTCCGCCTGATCGTGAATATGGTGAAAAACGCGTCGGAAGCGAAGGAAGTCTATGCGAGATTAAGCCGTGCGACGGATCATTTTTTAAATTTAACTATTGAATATTTAGGTTACATTGTATTAGATGAAAAGGTGAAGGATGCCGTCAGGCAGCAAACGGCGCTTGCTGAGATTTATCCTCAGTCTCCGGCGGCGCGATGTCTTGAAAAAATTGCGGACAAGCTGTCCGCGGAGAATGTGACGGAATATGAAAACGGCAGCATTATATTCTTCTGGGAAAACATCCTCGACAAAAACCGCGCATAAGCATAATCGTGATGCTTTAATTATGCAGTATGCGCCGCTGGTCAAAAATATTGTCGGACGGCTGGCGGCGAAACTGCCGATTGATGCGGCGGATAAAGAGGATCTTGTCAATGTGGGAATCATGGGACTGATGTCCGCGCTGGATAAATACGACAAATCCAGGAATGTTCAGTTTGAAACCTATGCCAGCTTCCGTATCCGCGGCGCGGTGCTCGATGAGCTGAGAGCCAAAGACTGGGTGCCGCGAGCCACGCGCAGCAAGGACAATAAGATCGAAAGCGCAATGAACGCGCTCAAGCGCAAACTCGGCCGAGCGCCCAATGAGGGAGAAATCGCCGGCCATCTGGGAATATCGCTTGATGAATATTTCAAGCTTCTGGACGAAGCTCGATGTGTGTCGTTAATTTCTACGGAAGATTTACCGCCTGACTATCTGGAAAAGTACAGCCGGGAAGACGTCTTTGAAGAAATCAACGAAGGTAATCCTCTCAACATGCTGGTGGATATGGAATTTCGTGAAAAACTGAAAGAGGCGATTAACCAGTTGCCCCCTAAAGAGAAACTGGTGCTGTCTTTGTATTATTATGAAGAATTGACAATGAAAGAAGCGGGACGAGTTATGGATTTGACGGAATCCCGGGTTTGCCAGCTTCACGCACAGGCGGTATTGCGTCTGCGCGGCATGGTCAAATTCGCCCGGTAGAAAGCAGGTTGATCAGAAGTGAAAAAGGCAAGGTTGGATCTTCTTGAAGAAATGCCCGACATCGAGCTGGCGGCGCCCGATGTGCAGCCTCTGGAGGAAGAGGTTGAGGAAGTTCCGGTTGAACGGGGTAGAACCTGGGCCTTCAACAAACTGATCCTGATCGGAGCGCCTGTCGCGCTGGTCGTTCTCATTATTTCCGGGATTCTGGGTTATTTTTTATTGACCCGTACAACCTCGCCTTCCCAGCAGACGGTAGTTACACAAAAGGCTCCTGCTCCTGTCCGAGAACACGCGGTAAAGTCTCCCCCTCCGGCCGAGGTCAAAAAGACGTTTGCCGTTTCGGAAATCACGAGAACTATTTACGTCAAGGATTTTATGATTGATCTCAAAGATAATCAGGGAAATAATAGGATTCTTATATGCGACGTCGCGTTTGATGTCGCAGCAGATTCGGGGCTGGAAAAATTGGAAGAAAGCGTGGATTTGAGAAATATTATTTACAGAACGGCTCAAAACCGCAGCGCCGTCGCCATGAAGTCTATAGAAGAACGCAAAAAATTAAAAAAAGATCTGGCCGATCAACTGGACAAACTGGCGGGTAAGGCCGTTGTGAAAAAAGTATACTTCGTAAATTATTTTATTATGTAAAAAATATATCCGGCTGGTGGAATCATCGAGTCAACGAATTCGGGGGAATAAATGGAAAGAGGCGATATTTACAAAGCACTGGAAGATGATTTCACGTCAACTTTTATCCGGGAGCTTATGCCCGGTGTTTTGCACAATTTTGCCAACCCTTTAAACGGCATCATGGGACGTTCGAAACTTTTGCAACGGCGGATTGATGATGTCGTTAAGAAAATTGAAGAGAGATTTCCTGAAACATCTGCGGCTCTTCAGGATGAACTCCAGCGGATCAAAAACGATATCCGCTCTGTCAGTAGAGAATCTGATACATTTTTTGAAATGTTCCGTGATGCATCCGGTAAGTTTTATGCGCTTGCAGCGAAAGGGGATGAAAGAATTAACCTGTCCCAATTATTAGCGGCGGAAATGCGATTTGCCAATTTTTATCTGGAATTCAAACATGAGATTCGAAAAGAGGTCAAACTGGATGGTGAAACGCCAGAAATTAAAGGTAACGTGGCTGAATTGACACTTGCTTTCTGGCGGCTGATCCGTTTTGCCATGTCGCGGGCGCTTGCCGACAGTAACAAGGATTTTTTCCTGACAACAAAACATGATCATGAAAATATTATGATAATAATTCAATATTCAGGTGAGTCCGTATCCGGGGATGAAAAAGACAGACTCGTAAAATACCTGGACGGCAATATCCTGTCTCTTGAAAATTCAGCCATGGAAAAAGGTTTTTTAATGGCCATTGAAATATTGAAGAAACACTCAACCCGTCTTCATTTCGGTCTGGAAAACGGCAGAAATGTGATCTGCCTCACCATACCGCATCGAATAGTGAAGACCTGAAAGAGAGGATATTTAAGTAATTCTGTCATCTTGACGATGTAGTAAACAAAAGAAGTCCTGTTTTCATAAAAAATATGAAGCGGGGGAAAAGTACATGGTCAGGGCAATAGATTTACAAACGGCAATACTGCAAACTTCTCCGATGGAGAAGATTCAGCAAATCCAGCAGCATCATGCGGAGTTGCAGCAGAAATATCATCAACTCAGGTTGTCGGAAGAGGACCGTCTCGCAAGAGAAAAAGTTAATGATTTCAAAGAAGCGGATAAATCGAAAATCCGTACAAGAATAGACCGCGAAACCAGGGAAAAGGGTTCAGGTAACAAGCACCAGAATCAAGCCGAACTTCATGCGGAAGAAAGCAACGAAGATTCCGAGGAGGGAGGTCTCATAAATATTACGGTATAAGATGAACAATATTAATCCTATCGTCTTTCAACTGATTGTTGACCTTGCGATCCTTGCCGCCATTTTCTTCCTTTTGTGGCGTGTCAACGCCACGCTCAGAAACCCCATCATAAAATCTCATCAGGATATGATGAAAGATTTGAAGGCAGTGATGGATGAATCCCATGCCGCCTCTGAAAGCTTTCTTAAAGCGCTGGAACAAAGCCGTCTGACGATAAAAGAACTGGCTATTGAACTTGAGTTGAAAGAAAAAAGGGTTAAAACATTACTTGAAAAACAGGAAAACGGTCCGGTGGCTGTCGGAAATAAACAGACCGGTCAAGCCAATGACAAATACGATCAGGTTGTTCAGATGATCTCAAAAGGTTATTCTGACGCACAGGTTGCCGAAGCCACCGGTTTTACAGAACCGGAAATAGGATTAATTGTCGATCTTTACCGGGTAAAAAATGAGAATGCCTGATGGCCTCAGCTCCTGGAATTCCTAATACACCCGTCAATTTGAATCTTTTTTTACAAATCAGCAAAAGCAGTTTGCCTTTCAAGATAACCCCTGGAGAAGTTTTAGTCCTTGATGTTGTTGAAAAACTTCCGAATAATCAATATTTGATGAACATGAAGGGGGCCGCAATTACGATTAAAAGCGAGGCGCCGCTTCAACAAGGCGGGAAATTGCAGGTTAAAGTTCAGAGTGTGCAGCCGCAGCTTGTTTTACAGGCGATAGAGGTTCAGGAGCAGGCAACAGACGTCAGAACCGAAAACCATCCGCAAAGGGGCTCCAGGCCGGGGGCACTGCTTCAGGTATTGACCAGGACGCCGGACGCTTTCGGGAATATGAAGATCAATGACCACGCGATGCCACCGCTTGCCCAGGGGCAGACTCTGACGGTGACGGTTCAGGAAAAACTTCCGGGCAATCAGTATATGATGGCGTTGAAAGGGACAATGGTTGCCGTGAAAAGCGAGACTCCTCTGGCTACAGGAGACAAGTTGCCTGTCAGGGTTCAGAGTGTTCAACCTCAGCTTGTTTTGCAGTTGCTGGAACCGCAGGAACAGGCGGCTGGAGTAAAAACCAATCAAAACCAGATTCCAAAAGAGGTTCAGCACACGTCCCTGAATCAGGGAGTGACTAAAACGCTTTCATCTTTTGACAATATTAAAACACAAAGTAAAACAGAAATTGCGCTTTCCCCCGGACAGACCCTGACGGTAACCGTTCAGGAAAAACTTCCAGGCAATCAGTATCAAATTGCCGTCAGGAACACTACCATTACGGCGACGAGTGATATCCCCCTTAAAGAAGGAGAAAAGCTGCAGGTCAAAGTCCAGAGCCTTCAACCGCAAATCATATTGACTGTAACGGATGCCTCAAAGCAGGCCCTGGAGGCAAAGGTCAATGAAAAGCTCATTCAATGGCGGATTAATCCTGAATCTATGGCGCAGGTGATTGAAAAGTCCTCCGAATTCGCTCAAAATCTTAAATCAGTCAGCCTGCCTTCTGGATTTTCGGGAAAAGATGCCGAGGTTTTACTCAAAATTCTGAACAATATTGTTTTTTCTCCCAAGACGAAGTCCAACCCGCTTTTCGTGAAAGATTTTATCACGAAAACAGGGCTCATGCTGGAGAGAGATCTGAGTTCACTGACCATGAGAAAGTTCGGAGAGAATCCCGCTGCTCCAGCGGATAATTTAAAAGCATCGCTTTTGAAATTATCGGATGCACTTAGCCTGGCTCTTCAGGATACGACAAAATTCGACGACGTTACGGTTCAAAAGCTCCTGAATCTGACTTCTTTTACATCAGATGCTCTGAAGACTGTTGAAACCGGACAGACGGTTAACGTAGTGTATCAGCAAAACGAAAACGGATTGTATCTGCAAATACCTCTTTCTCTGGGAGAGATGTATCGGCAGGCGGATATCTTCATCCGGCCCGACGACAAAAATGCTTCGGATTCAAAAAAATATTCCTCCTGTTCAGTCAGCATTTTTCTGGATCTGGATTATCTGGGGGAAATGGCGATTGAGGCGGGAGTGAGAGAAGGACGTATTCACTGTATCATCAAATGCGAGAAGGAAGAAACAAGGGAACTTCTCGATGCCTCGTCACAGATGTTAAGAGACGCCCTCACGGCGATCGGTTACGGCGTGGATCGGGTTGAGTGCATGAAGACATCCGATCTGGCGGCTCAGAAAGCGGAGTTTATCGGACAGCAGATATTGGGGACAACCGATCTGGTGAATTCCTATGCATAGGATGGTTTATGAAAAACACGAAGGATAAGAAGCCCGCGGTCAAAACGGCTGCAGCTATCAAATATGACGCGGAAAAAAGCAGGGCGCCGGAAGTAGCGGCCAGCGGACGCGGAATAGTCGCCGAAAGAATTATTGAGATCGCGCGCGAAAACGGCATTCCCATTAAATACGATCCTGATCTGGTGCAGATTCTTTCTAAAATAAAAGTCGGATCAGAAATCCCTGTTGAGCTCTATCGGGCGGTTGCAGAAATCCTGGCTTATGTCTATTCACTCAACGAAAATCAGCGCACAAATAACATCCGATAAATTTCAAATTATTCTTCAGCCGGAAAAAAATTCCCTGCGGTAAAAAATTGCCTGATTCTTGTCGGGAACCCTGTTTTTCATCCTTGCCCGGACTGTCGTTTGATTTAAAAATTACATGAGAGTAAATTTGCATAAATATAAATATATCAACCAGATGCAAATGAACAGCCCACCGGTTTACTATCCCTCATTGAGCTTTTTTTCCATCTGGCACATCGATTGCATTTAACAGCAGAAAAACGAAGGAGATCGACGATGCGTTATGACGTGACAGACATGGGCCGGGCGGGCGCGAGAAAGCTGACGCAACTGGATTTTGCCGCCAATAATATCGCCAATGCATCGACTACCGGTTTCAAAGCAGAACATCTCTATTATGCCATGAAGGGTAAAAAGGTTCAGGAAGGCGCAATGATGGAACTCGGTCCCACCGTTACCAAGATGGATTACTCACAAGGGACGTTGATGCTGACCGGCAATACGCTGGACATGGCTATTGAAGGCGACGGTTATTTCACAATTCAAACCAGGAAGGGCAATGTCTATACGCGAAACGGCAATTTTCTTCTCAATAAAAATAATGAACTGGTTACGACAAGCGGCGATTATGTCCTGGGCGACTCCGGCAAGATTGTTCTGACGGGATCCAATATCAATATCAATCATGACGGTTCCATTTATGTGGACGAAAATCTGGCGGCGAAGTTAAAGATATCGTCGTTCAAAGACCCTTACGCTCTCAGTCGTTCGACAGATGGACGTTTTGTGGACAGCGGCAATGCAGGTCTTACCAATGCAAAAGATTACAAAATTTCCGGAGGCTATCTGGAGATGTCCAACGTAAATGCAGTCAGGGAAATGACGGACATGATGGAAATTCAACGCACGTTTGAATCTTATCAGAAAGTTATTTTAACGCTTCAGGATATGGACAAGATATCCACCAACCGGATTGGAAAATTGATTTAAGAGGAGAAAACGATGATTCGATCATTATACACCGCAGGGACCGGAATGGCAGCCCAGCAACTGGAGCAGGATGTAGTGGCCAACAACCTGGCCAACATCAACACAGTCGGCTTTAAAAAATCGCGCGCAGATTTTCAGGACCTCATGTATCAGATCTATACCAAGTCCGGTGCAGAAACCACTCAGGGGAATCAATTACCGGCCGGTATTGAAGTTGGTATGGGCGTCAAACCCATCTCCACAGAGAAAATATTTACACAGGGCGATTATCAACAAACCGGAAATCAGTTTGACTGGGCGATTGAAAAAAACGGTTTCTTCCAGATTGATGATAATGGAAATACCTATTACACACGTGCCGGTAATTTCAAGATGGACAAAGACGGGGTGGTCGTCAACTCCGAAGGCCTGAAACTTATCCCCAATATCACAGTCCCGTCCGGAACCGTTTCATTTACGATGGATTCGGGAGGAACATGGACGGCTGCAGATCAGGCCGGTACGACTCTGGCCACCGGACGACTGGAACTGGCCATTTTTACCAATACGGCAGGTCTGACAAGCGTCGGCAGAAATCTGTATGCCAAGTCGGAGTCTTCCGGCGACGCGATAACGGGTAACCCGGGGGAAAACGGTATTGGGACTGTTTCACAGAGTTTTCTGGAAATGTCGAATGTCAATGTCATTGACGAAATGGTCAAGATGATTGTCGGACAGAGGGCATACGAAATCAATTCGAAAGCCATTCAGACGGCCGACAGCATGCTCTCCATCATCAACAGTCTCAAGAGGTCATAAGGCAATGTTGAGACTTGAAGTAAAGAAAACCCTGATTGCGCTTTTGATTTTAGCTCTGATGTTTGCCGGCGCTTTGCAGGTTCGGGCAAAAGAAAACGATGATGCGGCGATGATGCGAAAGATCCGCCTGCATGTTGAACAGAATATGATCTGGCCCGCGGACGGCATGCGGATGGAATTCCTCTCCGGGATGCCTAAGATGGATGATCTGAAGGGAAAAATCACATACAGCATTGAAAGCAAAGCCAGGGAAGAGTACATCGGGGATTCAACGTTTACCATCCGCATCTTTGCCAATGGTATTTTCGCAAGAGAAGAAAATGTTCGCGTCCGCATCGAAGTGCAGCGGGATTTTATCGTCAGCGTCAACAACATTGCCAAAGACAGCATTTTGCAGACGTCTGATGTGACTGTTCAGAAAAAATGGGTCAGAAGTATTCCGATGAATACCGTGTCCTCTATGGAGGAGGTTCTGGGGAAGAATATCATCGTCAATATCCGTCCCAACACAACCATTACGCGCGTGATGCTCAAAGAGGTCATGCCCGTCAGGAAAGGTAAAATGGTTCAGGTGGTTCTGGACAGCGGCACGATGAAAATGATGATGAACGGCATTGCCGAAGAAGACGGGGCCGAAGACGCCCTTGTCCGGATTCGCAACATCAGTTCCAATAAAATTATATACGCTCGCGTCATCGGCCACGGTAGAGTACAGGTTGATTTTTAAAGAGAGGATTTTATGAAAAAAGTTATCTTACCGGCATTATTTATTGCAGCCATGTCCATCGTCGCGGCAGGGTGCGCCACTCAAAAAATTACACCCGTTCGTCCGGAAACGGTCTATACGGCGCCGCAGCCGCAGGCTCCCGCCGCGGCGCCTGGTTCCATCTGGCGCGGGGAAAATGATAAAAACATGATCTTCGCCGATAAAAAGGCCCGCTATCTCGATGATATTGTCACCATTATCATCTCCGAGACGGCGACCGGCGGGAACAAGGCCAGCACCACCACAGGACGTGACGCTTCGACTTCCGCCAACATCAATGCTCTTCTGGGAATCGATAATTCAATAATAGCCAATAACACCAGCATGGGAGGGGAGATTGCCATCGGAGGAACCCATTCCAACTCGCTCAAAGGCACGGGAGATACAAGCCGAAACTCAAATTTAACGGCTAGAATCAGCGCCCGTGTCATCCGGGTTATGGACAACGGCAACCTTCTGATTGAAGGTCGGCGACAGGTGACCGTCAATGCCGAGGATCAGTTTCTGATCATCAGCGGTATTGTCCGTCCGCAGGATATTACTACGGATAATACTGTTGCCTCGCAGTATATTGCCGACGCCCGCATTATGTATACGGGCGACGGCGTGATCAACGACAAGATGAGACCGGGATGGCTCACACGCGTCGTGGACTGGGTCTGGCCTTTCTAGTTTGAAAAAAGTATATTCGGAGAATGTTATGAAAAAACAACAAGCATCCATCGGTTTTCTGATCTTTTTGATCATGATTGTTTTTGCCAGCGTATCCTGGGCTGCAAGAATTAAAGATATTGCAACAATCGGCGGCGTCCGAGACAACCAGTTGATAGGCTATGGCGTTGTGGTCGGGCTGGCGGGAACCGGCGATGATCTGACCAAAAACATTTTCACCGCGTCGTCACTGGCCAATATCATGAACCGTCAAGGGCTTTCGATGAAAGATAAAACGTCGGCTCTCAAAGCGGACAATATTGCCGCCGTTATGGTGACTGCCACATTGCCTCCATTTGCCAAAAACGGTTCCAAAATCGACGTGATGGTTTCTTCCGTTGGCTCCGCAAAAAGTCTTCAGGGTGGAACGCTGCTTTTGACGCCGCTGCGCGGCGCGGATGGAGAGGTTTACGCTGTTTCTCAAGGCGCGCTGTCACTGGGCGGGTATTCAGCAGGCGGCGCCGGGGGCGGGGCGGTCAAAAATCATACTCGCGTGGGCAGAATCTCCAACGGCGCCACCGTGGAAAAGGAACTAGCTTATGATTTCGACAAGAAAAGAGTTCTGATGATTAATTTGCAGCAGCCTGATTTTACAACGTCCAGCCGTATGGCCGCCGCCATTAATAAGGCTTTGAGTTTTGCGGCAGCCACGCAGATTGACGCTTTTTCCGTAACCGTTAAGACCAGGGAGGCTTATACGGGCTCTCTGTCCGAACTGGTTTATCACATTGAATCAATAGATGTTCCCGTTGACGTACCGGCCATGGTTATTCTTAACGAAAAAACGGGGACCGTGGTCATGGGTGAAAATGTTCGTATATCCACGGTTGCTGTTGCTCATGGAAATTTGAGCATTCAGATCAAAGAAGACAGCAAGGTATCGCAACCCCTTCCTTTTGCACCCTCTGCTGCGAGACGTCCGGCGCCTCCGGCCAGGGGTGCTGAGTCCGCTCCTGCTCAAACACCCGGTCAGGCGGCGGCGCAAGCTCCGGCTGTAAGAGCGCCTGCGGGGACGACAATTGTACCCGGCGGTCAGACTGTTGTGACCACTCAGACGACTGTTAACGTAACGGAGGAAAAACATCAATTGATGGTGGTTCCTCAGTCAGTGACAATTTTCGACGTGGTTCGCGCTTTGAATGCCATCGGTGTTTCTCCGCGTGACCTGATAACCATTTTACAGTCCATCAAGGCGGCAGGGGCTCTTCAGGCAGACATTAAAGTTATTTAAAAATGAGATTGTATGGATATGACAACGGAAATAAACATAAAACCGATTCAAGCAGAGCAGAAGACGGATGTAAAGTCCTCAAAATACAGTGAAGCGGAGTTAAAGAAACTGAAAAAAGTCTGTGCGGATTTTGAATCCATTTTTACCTATCAATTGCTCAAAACCATGCGTCAAAGCATTCCGAAAAGCCAAATGGGGATGAGCAACTACGGCAAGGATACTTATACAACCATAGTCGATCAGAAAATGGCTGAATCGATTGCGGCCCAGGATAACGGGATAGGTTTAAAAAAAGTGTTATACGATCAACTGACTAACAGTTACAACTCTAAGATACCAAAGGAGGTTTCAAATAAATTAAAGTAATTTCTTGAATTTGCCGATACGGTGTGTAAGATCAAAGCAGTAAGGAGTGGTTTCAATGAAAGTATCGGATATTAAAGATGTAAGTGCTCAGATGATTCAGCAGTATCAGCGCGCGGAGAATGTTGCGCCGACAGTAGATAAACAGGCTGGGTCGAGTGCGGCAGCAGTGAAACCAGAAGAAAAAGTTGATCTTTCCACCAGGGCAAAAGAAATTCAGCAAGCCAAAGTTGAAGTGTCCAAGGCACCTGACGTGCGCGAAGAAAAAGTGCAGGAAATTAAAAGTCAGGTGGAACAAGGCACATACAACGTAAGCGGAGAGCAGATTGCCAATAAGATGGTGGGAGAATCAATCGTTGACCTGTTTGCCTGAAAGTTGAAGGCGGGTAATACTCCCGGAAGAATTAATCCCCATCTGATGTAGTCCATCTCCCGGCGGATAGCGCCCTTTAGGGGCTGTCTTATCCGCCGTCTGTTTCCTCAGACAAGCGTCTGTAGTGCCAATTATAAATAAATATAAGGATATGATGATGTTAGAGCAAAACACCATTGTGACTAACTGTCTGGAGGACTCGACTTCCTCCGAATTGTTTGATTTCCTGATCGATGTTTTAAGAAAAGAACTGGCGATCTATGGGGAGCTTAAAAATTTTCTGCAAAATGAGAAAAAAATGATTCTGAAATCGGCGCCCCTGCAACAGATAAACGAGAATAACGCTTTGAAAGAAAATTTGATTCTCAAAGTCCGGATTCTGGAAGAGGGCAGAACCAACATCTTAAAGAAACTTGCCCGAAATCTCGATATAGATGACAGGTCTATTAATTTGATGTCATTGGCGAAATACGCCGTTGGACAGCAGCGTCAGGATATGGAAAAATTGAAGATTGAACTAACTGCAATCGCCAGGGACATCAGGAAGATAAATGATGAAAATAAACATTTATATGATGTTTCCATTGATAATGTTAAAGGAACACTTGAATTCATATCGTCTCTAGTCAACCGTTCCGGTGTATATCTGGGAAACGGTAAAATCGGTGAAGTTGGAACCTACGGAAGTATTTTGAGAACGGAGGGTTAAAAAATGGCTGATATCGGTCGAGTTTTATATACAGCCAAGGAAGCTATCCTGAGCAATCTGACGGCAATCAATGTCACGGGATCAAATATTTCAAACGTAAATACTCCCGGTTATACAAGGTTGCGTCCTGTTTTTGAATCGGTGGGAGCAACGAGTTCAATGTCAGCACAGGAACAGTCAGGTGTTCGTATCGCTGATATCGAGCAGATCTATGATCGTTTTCTGGAATCTCAACTTGTAGAACAGCAATCCTCGGTAGCGAATTATACGGCGCAAAAAGATTATTTACAGAGAGTTGAAGCTGTTTTAAATGAAAACAACGGAGGAGGCATTAACGATGCATTAACTAAATTCCTTAATGCATGGGGAAGTCTGTCTGAAGATCCGTCAAGCAAAGCCAAAAGGGATCAGGTTGTTTCAACAGGACAGAATCTGGCTTATATATTCAATCAAAGAGCAGAGGAACTGACGAGCATCCAAACCGCTGCTGATGAAAGCATCGCCGATAATGTTTCACAGTTAAACGACTATTTAAAACAGATGGCGGAATACAATTCAAAAATCGTTTATACCGAAAGCGCAGGCGGCAATTCCGCGACACTCAGAGACAGGCGATCAGAATTATTAAAGAAAATAAGTGGATTAATTGATATAAACTATATTGAGAATAAAGACGGCGCGTTATACATTACCCTTCCTTCCAATGGGAAAGCTCTTGTTGAAGGCTCCAGCAGTTGGGAGCTTGATGTTCAGCGCAACACCAGTACGGGCCTGTATGATATCGTATTTTCGGTGAATCCTTCTCAAGCCATCAATGAGCAGATTTCCGGCGGTACACTTGCCGGCTTGCTGGAAGTAAGAGATGGTAAAATACCCTCGTATCTGGATCAATTGGATCAAACCGCTTCCAGCATCATCAATAAGGTCAATGAATTGCATGTTTCCGGATATGATCAGGACGGCAATCCCGGAGAGGTCTTTTTTGAGGTGACGGGAACTACCCAATATGCTTCAACAAAATATATGGCAGTCAACACCGACATTGTGGCAGATGCAAGAAAAGTCGCCGCATCATCCACCGTTAATGCCGACGGCAATAATGCTTCGGACATTACAGCGATAATCAATGACTCCATGTATGCCTCTGTCGGGAGTATTTCTAAACCTTCCGGAACAACTGTTGCTGCACAAATTAATAGCGTTGGTCAGTTATATAAAAATACGACGACGGATATTACCCTTACCCGGGCGGCCGGCGTCTGGACTCTGCCTTCGACGGGGAATGGCGGATACCCGGATCTCAAAATATTGACGAGCAGCGACAGGGAAATCACGTTGGATTTTAACAACGATAATTATGCGGATTTAACACTGAACTTAAAGGGAACCTGGTCTGACGGCAACCAGATAAGTTTTGCCCTGACTAAAGATACCAGCACAACAAGCATCGACGGATATTTCAGCGCTTTTACATCCAATATGGGACAGGACATAGTCAATGTTAACCAGCAATTGGAAAGTGAAACAGCGATTCTCAGTCAGCAAAGCGATCAAAGAGAACAGCTTTCAGGTGTTTCTCTGGATGAAGAGATGATCAATTTGATTAAA
Source organism: Smithellaceae bacterium (assembly GCA_963682105.1). Lineage (GTDB taxonomy): Bacteria > Desulfobacterota > Syntrophia > Syntrophales > Smithellaceae > UBA8904. Next base: position 504,214 of record OY821638.1, on the reverse strand, counting down.
TATCAAATGGCCTACGGGGCGGCAGGCAGAATGACAAAAACCGTCAGTGATATGATGGATTTGTTAATTAATCTTGGGCAGTAACAAAAGAGGTGGCGGATATGATTAATCGGGTAACGGATAATATAAAATATAATATGATTACGAACAGCATGTTCAAAATTCAGGGACAATACGGCGAACTGATGGAAAAGCTGTCCACGCAAAAAAATGTCAATCGTCCGTCCGATGATCCCATCGCGACCAATAACATTCTGGACTATCGTACTATACTTGCCTCTATTGAACAATATCAGAGCAATATAACGGATGCCAATTCCTGGCTGAAACTGACGGAAACAAATATATCCGGTCTTCGCAGTATTGTCGACGAAGCACTGAGTATTGCCGTAACGGAGTCCGGCGCCAGCGGGTCCGCCGAAACGCGGGCGACATCCCTGTCCACGTTGAATTCTTTGATTGACGAGGCGTTATCCTTACTCAATGCACAAAGTGGTGATAACTATATCTTTGGCGGTTCTGCTACCGATATTAAGCCTTTTTCAATAAATTATACGCCTGATAAAATCAGTGATGCTTCAGCGGCAGCCACAAATACATTTAGCGGGACCGTAACATCAGGCGGCTACTATACCGGAACGGCAAATCGTGATTATGAAGTCAGGATCGCAGGCACCGGGAATCTGTTAACGGCCACTTATCAGTTATACGTTGATGGTGTTGCTTCCGGAGGTGTGCAGGACTTCCCGCCGAAAGTCATTAAGGCAACGACAGCGCAGACTTCGGGTAACGCTCCGATTACATCCGCAACTCTCTGGAATGCGGTGGATGGCGCCAATGTTCAAAACGGCACAACCATCACTATATCCGGAACGGATCACAGTGGCGCTTCGGTATCAGGCTCTTATGTGATCAGTGATACCTCAACTGAGACTGTGCAGGATTTGCTGACGCAGATTCAAACTGCATTTGGCGCCACAGCAACAGCATCCGTCGACACGACGGGAAGAATCACCGTCACGGATAGCACAACCGGCGCCAGTTCAATGGACTTGACTCTCACTGTTGCCAATCCAACGGGGAGTTCACTTAATTTTGGAACCATTGCGCAAACCTCAACCGCAACACTCAGTGTGGGAGACGGCGTTACTATGACGTTTGCAAACGGAAGTAATCTGACCGCCAATGACAGTTTTGCAGTCAGCGGTCATCCGGCTGGTGAAATTGGCGCCGCTTCCGCTGCGACAAGCAATGCCTTTACAGGTGCTGTTGCGGCTTCCGGAACGTATACCGGCGCGGAGAATAACAATTATGTTCTCAAATTCCTGACGGCCGGCGGAGTGGGGGCGGCTACTTATCAGGTTTCTTCAGACGGTGGAAAAACATGGGGATCGGCGCAAACTCTTTCGGCGACAACGCTTACACTGGGCGATGGGATCCAAATGACGTTTTCCGGCGGTGGAAATTTCGGCGCCAATGATACGTTTACCGTCAATGGTTATTCAGCCGGTTACTATCGTGGCAACGACGACAAATTGAATGCAGTCGTCGGAAAAAACAACAATATGGCATACAACATCACCGGCGCGGAAGCTTTTACCGGACAGTTTGCCTCAGCCTCGGTCATCGATGGGGCAGTTGGCATCACCACTAATGGTAAAATTGCATTAACCAAGGGAAGCACCGGCCTGTGGGAAATTACAACGAAAACCGGATATCCCGCGATGGCGATTACGTCGCAAACCGATAGTACGATTACTATTGACGCGGATTATACGGTCGGTTCGCCCGATAATGACATCGTCATTGATTTAACCGGAGTATGGGGTCAGGATGATACCATTAATCTGTCCCTGACTGCCGGTCTTACGTCCGGGGGAATTTCAACGACCTTCAGCGGAACGGGATCCATTGACTTACTGTCCACATTGAACGCTTTAAAATCCGCACTTTCGGAATCCGACCAGGATCGCGCCATGGATTTGGTTTACGCTCAGATTGATAATTTGCAGGATGTCGGAACGCAAATGCTTCAATATGAAACTCAGGCCGGGGCAAAAATGCAGTCAATGAAAGTGACCAGCAGCAATCATGATTCGATGGACCTGCAGATTACGAATATGTTAGGCGATGCAGAGAATGCTGATCTGACCAAACTCATTACCGAATTTCAGATGAAACAAATCGCGATGGAAGCGTCATACAACATGGCTGCACAGATTGGAAAAATGTCGATCATGGATTATATTTAAATTCTGAGGCAATGAAGGGCATTATTCTCTTTCCATTCTTTCAAAATGTCATTCACTTTTAACAATACTATTGTATTGACAAGAGATGCGACTGCTGGTAGCTTAGGCATCATATGTCATCGTTCGGAGCTTAATCCTCAAATTTTGGAACACCGACAGCAGAGGCATTGACAATTGATATGAATCGTGATGAACTGCTGATGGAACGGCTAGGCTGACAGGAACACGGAGTTTAATGATGCAATCACTCTGTCCCTGACAGAAGGTACGGCTGTATCCGAATGAAGCCCATGAGAGGGCTAAATACAACCATGGGAGTAACAAACAGGAATTATAATTCAGCAGTCCTACAGATTAATAATATGTTAGCCGATATAAGGAATGCTGATTTGATGAAGCTCGCAACAGGAGTTTCAAATAAAACTAGTCGTGATGGAGGCGTCATACAATAAGTTCTAAAGATTGGTATAATGACGATAATGGTTTATATTTAAGAATCATGAAGGTGTAAAATGCTTATTCTGACAAGGAAGCAGGGGGAATCGATCACGATTGGAGATGATATTCGAGTAACGATTCTGGATGTAAAAGGGAAATATGTTCGCGTAGGAATTGAAGCGCCCCGGTCTTTAGCGGTACACAGACAGGAAATTTCGCCTGTCGACCCCAAAAATCAGTCCACTCCGAAGTAGTATTTTAATAAATAATACTTTATAAATCAGTTGCTTCTGTTTGCAAAAGAAAGCTCTGCCTAAAGTTTTATGATCGGTTCGCCGATTAGAAGACTGAAAGGTTTTCGGCGGAGCTAAGAATGACTATTACGGCATATCAGGTTCATAGTGTTCTAAACGCCTACACAAGGCAAAGTAAAGTCAGGGTCTCACCTGTAAAACTTCAGGAAGATAATGCCGGCGGTAAGTACAAGGATATTGTATCCCTGTCGGGAAATGAAGAAAACAAAGCGGAAGAACTGGAAAAAATCAGCTATAATCTTCGCGATGTCATCCTGAAGGACAGAGATCTTTAGAACAGAACGATTTGTCATAAAGTCTTTATTATCCAAAATTTATAAAATTAAACACTTGTTGTAAGTGCAAAAAATCCACAAGCGGAATGCTGAAATGTTGACACACGTTCAACCGGAAAACAGGTATAATCTCAAAAAGATACTCGTTGTGGATGATTATTTACCTACACGGAGCCTGATTGTAGAATCTCTCGGCCAATCCTCAAAATATCATATCATGGAGGCTGAAAACGGCCTGGAAGCGCTTCATCTCTTTGACGAAAACGATTTTGATCTGGTCATCAGTGATATCATGATGCCCGGTATGAGCGGCATGGATCTTCTGCAACAGCTCCGTGAGAAAAATCCCAATGTCGCCGTGATTATGATCACCGGTAATCCGACGACCGATCTGACCGTCAGCGCGATCAAACAAGGTGCCGTTGACTTCCTCACAAAACCTTTCGATATTGACGATCTTCTATTTAAGGTCGGTCTTCATTTACAGCAGAAAGAGATGCTGACCGGCGAAAGTCTCTGGCATGTTCTGGAAACGGACAGGCTTAAAGACAAGACAGTTGAATTGTCCAAGCAAAGCTATATTTATGATTCCATCGAAGATTCTCCGATGGACAATGATATTATTTTCAGCAAGATTGCCGAACTGGCTCTGAAACTCGTCGATGGTGAAATCTGTTCTATTTTACTTTTTGATGAACAGGATAAAGAATTTCACGAGAAGGTGGTCAAAGGGAACACGGACGGGCCATACAAGAACTACACACAAAGTCCGGCCGCCAGTATCATTTATAATGAAGTTATTGAACGCAAAGAGGCAATATCAGTCAATTCCAGTGATCATCCGGAAATTGAGCCTTCACTGATTTGTGCGCCTTTGATGATCCGTAATTCCATTCTTGGTGTCTTAAGTATCCGAAAAAAGAGAAATCGTGAGGTTTTCAATAAAAAAGACCTGCATCACATACTGAGCCTGACCAAACGTGCTTCCCTGAATCTGGAGAATAAAATTCTCTACGAGAGTATCTACTTCAATATAATGGATACGTTAAAATCGCTGATCTCTTCTATTCAGGCGCGGGATCATTATACGGAAGAGCATTCACAACGTGTAACAGATGAAGCCATCAGGCTGGCCATAAGCCTGAATTGTATGGCTAAAGATATTGAAAGTCTCAAGATTGCAGGTGTCCTGCACGATGTCGGTAAAATTGCCGTTCCGGACAGCATCTTACTAAAACCGGGCAAACTGACCGATGAGGAATATATGATTATCAAAAATCATTCCACCATCGGAGAAAATATTGTTCGACCGATTATGTTGCTCGATAAGGAAAGAAGGATTATCCAGTGTCATCATGAAAGATGGGACGGAAATGGTTACCCGCTTGGCCTGAAAGGCGAAAATATACCCTATCTGGCAAGAATCTTGTCCGTTGCGGACTCCTATGATGCGATGACCAACAACCGTCCGTATCGTCTGGCCATGTCCAAAGAAATAGCCATCGAAGAATTAGTTCGCAACAAAGGAACCCAGTTTGACCCGAATGTTGTGGACGCCTACCTTCTGATACTTTAAAATCTGGCATAAAAATTGATTATTTTCTCTTTCAGAATGAAGGAGGAGATATGATTTCACGGGATATCGCTCTGTCGAAAATAACGGGTGCGCAAGCGGGAGAGGCATCCGGCCTGGCGTCAGCCGTTCCATCCGGAAACAACTTCCAAAGTATTTTGAAAAACGTGATATCAGGTACGCCGGGCGTTGCATCTTCAGCGACTGCTCTTTCTTCCATCACTCAGGAACAATTAACTCTTTTAATCCGTGCATTGCATATTCAAATGAATTCGAGGTTATACAACACCGTTTTCAACAATGGTCTGGAAGCAAATTATCTGGCTTCGCAGGTTATTCAAAAGTATGGGAGTCATATTGCTGAAAATGGGACCCAGGCGTCAAATAATCGTCAGTTATTGCCAAAAAAAATGCCGGTTGGCACTGATCAGAACCTGGAACAGATTATTCAGGAGGCGGCCAGCCAATTTGATGTCGAGGCGAACCTTATTCGTTCGGTTGTTAAAGTGGAAAGTAATTCAAATCCCAATGCAACATCACAGAAAGGCGCCATGGGGTTAATGCAGTTGATGCCTGATACCGCCAGGGAACTGGGAGTAAAAAATGCTTATGATGCCCGCGAGAATATTATGGGCGGCGCCCGTTACCTGAAAATGCTCTTGAATCGATACAACGGACAGGTGGATCTGGCGCTTGCAGCTTATAATTGGGGCATGGGGAATCTGGAGAAGAGGCCGCATAACCTTCCTCAGGAAACGCTAGACTACGTCGCTAAAGTAAATTCGTATTATAAAGGTGCTTAAGTTTAGCGAAAAGAAAAGAGGCATAACGATAACCTAATATGGTGATAAAATCGTTATGCCTCTTGATTATCTTTAAAATTCATACCATCCAGGCGGAGAATGCCTGATCGGCGCGTGTGACATATAAAAGATGCTTTTCTTTTTTCTTCACCTTTCTTACGGCAAGGGGGGCGAAAATACCGAAGTTGATGTTCATGGGCTGGAAATTCAATGCTGAATCAGGGGCTGTAATGTGGCGGACAAGAGCGCCGATGGCTGTGGCGGGCGGCGGCGGTTCAAGTGCTTTTCCTTCAAGAAGAGACAATGCATTAAGTCCGGCCAGAAGGCCCATCGCCGTGGACTCCATGTATCCTTCAACGCCTGTGATTTGCCCGGCAAAAAAAATATCCGGATCGGATTTCAGTTGCAAAGAAGGCGCAAGCAGGGAAGGGGAGTGGATGTAAGTATTGCGATGGATGCTTCCCAATCGCGCAAACTGAGCATTCTTAAGACCCGGAATCATCCGGAAAATGCGTTCCTGTTCCGGCCATGTGAGCTTGGTTTGAAAGCCGACCAGATTAAAAAGCGAGCCGGAGGCATTTTCACGGCGAAGCTGAACAACTGCATACGGCCTGGCGCCTGTGTTCGGATTGATCAGTCCCACCGGTTTCATCGGCCCGTAAGCCAGCGTGTCTTCTCCCCGCGCCGCCAGCACTTCAATCGGGAGACAGCCTTCAAAATGCTTGACGTCTTCAAAAGATTTTGCGGCGACTTTTTCGCCGGAGAGTAATTCCTGACGGAAACGTTTATATTCATCTTCTGACAAAGGGCAGTTTAAATAATCCGGCGTCCCCTTATCATATCGCGACGCCCAGTAAACGATTTCCATATCGATGGAATCGGCTTCTACAATGGGTGCGATGGCGTCATAGAAGTAAAGGTATGAACCGCCAAGTATCCTTACAATGGATTGCGCAAGCGCGTCGGAGGTGAGAGGGCCTGTGGCGATGATGGCAAGACCGTCGCGGGGAATTTCAGTGATTTCGATCCGGCTTAAGGTAAAGCCTTTTTGCTTAAGCAACCGTTCTTCAACCCGGCGGGCAAATTCGTTGCGATCCACAGCCAGCGCAGATCCTGCGGCAACAGCAGTCTGATCCGCAATATTGAGAATCACAGAGTCCAGACGGCGCAGCTCATTTTTCAATACGCCCGGAGCGCTTGTCGGATCGGTGGATTTGAGTGAATTGCTGCAGACCAGTTCGGCAAGATGTTCCGATTTATGCGCTGGAGAAAACCGCTGTGGCTTCATCTCAAATAGATGAACCGGATGTCCGTGTTTCAAAAGCTGCCAGGCTGCTTCACAGCCCGCCAGCCCTCCGCCGATGATCTTGACTGGAGCAGATATCATTCCGCTTCTTTATTTTTAGGCATTTTCTTGATGTTCTTGCATTCAGGATAACCGCTGCAGCCCAGGAAATTGCCATAGCGGCCTCGCTTGACGGCCATGGGTTTGCCGCACAGGTCGCAGGTTTCATCGGAAAGAACGACTTCCTGCTTGGTGGCTTTGCCGTCCTTGCCCATTTTCTTGATGTTCTTGCATTCGGGGTATCCCGTACAGCCCAGGAACTGGCCGTAACGGCCGCGTTTGACGGCCATGGGTTTGCCGCACAGTTCGCAGACTTCATCCGTTGCCGGGGCTTCGGCTGCAACGATTTCGCCATTTTCATTTTTCGCCGCATTCATGGTGTTTTTGCATTCCGGATAACCGGAACAGGCCAGAAACTGCCCGAAGCGTCCTTCCTTGACAATCATATTTTTGCCGCATTTGTTGCATTTGACATCAGTTGTTTGTGTTTCCACGTGTTTTACCTTCCCGTTTTCGTCGTGAGTGAAATTCATGGTATTTTTACAATCGGGATAATTAGAGCAGCACAGGAAGCGGCCGTTTTTACCCCATTTGATGACCATCGGTGAATTACATTTTTCGCAAACCAGATCCGTCGGCGTTTCTTCCCGCTTGACGTTGCGCATTTCATCCTTGGCCTTGCCCAGTTCTTGTGAGAACAACTTGTAGAAATCCTGTAACGTTTTGACCCGCTTGTTTTCGCCGTTTTCAATGGCGTCGAGCTTGTTTTCCATATCCGCTGTAAAAGCCAGATCCAGAACCGTCGGAAAACTGTGCACCAGAAGCTCGGTGACGATCTTACCCAACTCTGTGGGAAAGAACTTTCCCTTCTCCAGTTTGGCATATTCACGATCCTGAATAGTTGTGAGAATCGTCGCATAGGTACTGGGACGGCCGATGCCGTTTTCTTCCAGCTCGCGAACCAGAGAGGCTTCAGAATAGCGGGGTGGCGGCTGGGTAAACTTCTGCTGCGTGTCGAGCTTGAGCAGTTTCAGTTCTTCCTGCTCTTTAAGTTCAGGAAGCAGTTTGTCCGCGCCATTTCCGTTTTCATCTTCTTTCTCTTCCTTGCTTTCCGTATAAACAATGGTGAAACCGGGGAACTTCATGACCTGCCCCTGGGCTCGGAATGTGCAGTCGGCGCCCGCAATATCGATGGTGGTCTGGTCAAAGATCGCCGGATTCATCTGGCTTGCCACAAACCGGTTCCAGATGAGCTGATAGAGCTTGAACTGGTCGGGCGCCAAGTATTCTTTGATGTCCTGTGGTTTGTACGCCATCGTTGAAGGGCGAATGGCTTCGTGAGCATCCTGCGTCTTTTGGGCGCTTTTATACACATGCGCTTTATGCGGCAGATACTGGGCGGAATAATTTTCCTTGATGTAATCGCGCACGGCATGCAACGCTTCATCGGCGATGCGGTAGGAGTCCGTTCTCATGTAAGTGATTAGACCTACGGAGCCTTCCTTGCCCAGTTCAATACCTTCGTAAAGTTTCTGAGCGACGCTCATGGTTTTCTTGGCGGAAAATCTCAAAGCGCGAGATGCTTCCTGCTGTAATTTGCTGGTTGTAAAAGGCGGCAATGCCGAGCGTTTAAGTTCTTTTTTCTCCAGCTTTTCAATGATAAACGATGCTTCTTTTATTTTGGCAGCCAGTTTACCGGCTTCTTCACCGTTTGAAACTTTGGCTTTTTTACCGTCCACCTTGATCAGCTTGGCGTCAAAAGGCGGTGGCTGGCTTCCTTCAAACTGAGCGGTCAGGTTCCAGTATTCTTCGGGGACGAATTTGCTGATTTCATCTTCGCGTTCACAAATCATACGTACGGCCACAGACTGGACACGTCCTGCGCTTAAACCTCTCTTGACTTTATCCCACAGGACCGGGCTGATCTGGTAGCCCACAAGACGATCCAGAATGCGCCGGGTCTGCTGAGCTTCATACTTGTCGTAATCCAATTGCAGCGGATGACCGATGGCCTCCAGAACGGTGTTTTTGGTCAAATCGTTGAATAAAACACGATAGATATTTTTCTTTTTAGAGCCGATAACGTCGGCAATATGCCAGGCGATGGCTTCTCCCTCACGATCGGGGTCGGGGGCCAGGTAGATGTTTTCCGCCGTCTTGGCCGCCTTTTTCAATTCATCGATGGTTTTCTTCTTGGTGTCGATGACGTTGTAAGTCGGTTCAAAATCTTTTTCAAGATCGATGCCCAGAGAGCTTTTCGGCAGGTCCTTGATGTGCCCCATGGAAGCGACGACATTAAAATCCTTTCCGAGAAATTTTTTTATGGTTTTAACTTTCGTGGGTGATTCCACGACAATCAGTGAATTAGACATATCAACTCCTTCATAATTCGCCGCCCCTATAGTCGCAAGAAGCCATTTTGTAAAGGAATTATTTTTTCAGGGAAAACGTTTTCCCGGGATGCTGCTCAATAATTCCCTTTAATTCCAGTGTAATCAGCGCACCCAGCACACCGGCCGGAGCTGCGCCCAGCGCTGTTATTATATCGTCTGCATGCCTTTTTCCTTGAGTCAGAACTTTGACAATATCCTGATAAATGCCATCGAGTTTAACGGAAACAGCCTTTGTATCCGGGGGCATCTGCGGCGACTGCTCGATTTTGGGCAAAACGGGCTTACCGAAGGATGACTTTTCAACCTGCGGCAGGATATCTTCGAGAATATCGTCAATATTATCGATAAGTTTTGCTCCTTGTTTGATCAGGCTGTTGGCTCCGCGCGATGATGGAGAATCAATGGAGCCTGGAATGGCAAAAACATCGCGACCCTGTTCCATGGCCAGTCGGGCGGTGATGAGCGAGCCGCTTTTTTCGCCTGCTTCCACAACCACAACACCGTAGGACATACCGCTGATGATGCGGTTTCGCGCAGGAAAATTGAATGGCATCGGTTGTGTATCCGGCGGAAATTCAGAGATAATTGCGCCATGTTGCGCAATAGCCGAGAATAAATTTTTATTCTCAGGCGGATAAATGACGTTCAGACCGCAACCCAGCACCGCTATTGTCCGTCCGGAGGCGGACAGGGCGCCACGGTGTGCACAGGAATCGATTCCTCTGGCCAGGCCACTTACAATGGTTATACCCTGCAAGGCAAGTTCACGGCTGATTCTTTCCGTGGTGTATTTGCCGTATGTGCTGGCGCGACGCGATCCGACCAAGGCAATGGACACATCCTCTTTGCGCAGCGTTCCCAGAACATAAAGAAACGCCGGACGATCGTAAATATTGAGCAGGTTGGCCGGATAAAGTTCATCCTGACAGGTGATAATATTTATGCCGTTTTTATGGAGAGCGTCAAGTTGAGGCAAAATGTTATCCCAGTTTTTAAAGTTAATGATTGACCGGGCTATTGTTTTGCTGATTCCGGCAACTGAGCATAAATCGCTTTCACCGGCGGAAAATACGTGAGACGGCGAGCCGAAGCGATCAATCAGAGCCGAAATAACTGTATTGCCGATTCCCGGGATAGCTTTAAGCGCTATCCAGAATCTTAAATGGTTTTGATTCATAGGATAATGTTTGGACAGGGCATCTTTAAATTCCCGAAATAAAACCGGGTTTAAAAAAAACAGGGCGAACATTACCTCTTCCTTCACGGCTCTGTCAAGCATTTTAAAAATATTGCGCAAAAACTATCTTTGAGTTAGAAGACCACAGTCTTTTTTCAGAGGTCATTATGAATAACAGAAAGATTTCGTTGATTTCCATATTCATGCTGCTTTTTTTCGTTATTTCGTCTTCTTTTGTGCATGCTGCGACTGGTCCGAAAAACGATAAACAGCCGCAGACCGGTTACAGCGCGGGAGGTAATGATAACAGGCCTGTGCTCACCATAACACCTCGGGAAATCGATCTTGGGTCCGTAAAGCCGGGTGAATCCGTTTTCGGCGAATTCATTTTGAAAAATCTTATACGACAAAACATGGAATGGTCGGCATCCTGCCCGGAAGACTGGGAATCTGCCGGCGGTAAAGCTTTAAAAGGAACTGTTTCCGACGAGCCGGCTTCTTTAAATCTGGAGTTGAATATTGCCGATCGAATCGATATTCCCGCCGTCGACAAAAACAAAGCATCCAGTTTTAGGGTAACAATAAAAATGGAGTCGGCAGGAAAGGAATTTGTCTGTTATAAAGATTTAAAAGCCGGAACATACAGAAAAGAGTTTAAAATATCTTCCGCAGGAGGTCAGAGAACGGTTCATCTGGGGTTCCGTATTCGCGCTTTGCAGGAAATTCCGACCATCCATTTGAATCCACAGAGGCTGGATCTGGGCGTTCAAATGCCCGACAAAATCATATCCCGGAGAGTCGAGTTAACCAACCGCGGCAGGGACATGTTAAGATGGTCCGTTCATTCGCCCGGTGCCAGAAATGCTTCAAGGCCGGGCGAACTGCCCAGGGAAAGATACATTTCTTTTCGCAATGATCAACCCCTGGAACCCGGAAAATATGGAATTCCCGAACATCTCAAAGATTCCATCGAACTGATCGGAAAATGGTCGGAAAAAAATGGATATCCCGTGATCAAGAGCAACGCCGGAGCTCTTAAATTTAAATTTACCGGAACGGGGCTCAGCGTCTTTTTGCAGTCGCACACAGAGGAAGGAAATTGCCAGATTTACCTGGACGAAATACCGCTGACGCTGCCGGATGTATTGTCCGGTGAATGGGAAAAAAAGGAACTTATTATAGCCGAAAGGCTGCCTGATGGACCGCATATTGTATCCATCGTGGTCAGAGACGGTTTGCTGGAACTGGAAGGCGTCAAAGTCTTCGGAAAAGAAATAATGAGGGGGCCGAAAGGTTGGATTACCGTATTTCCCAATTCCGGCACGACGATGCGCGAAACGGATTATATCAATGTAAAGGTAGATACATCGAATCTTGAACCTGGCTATTACGGCGACGAGATCGTTTTCAGATCCAATGCGGGAGAAGAATCGGCAGAGGTTTTCGTGGACGTTGTGGCCGACGCGACGCCGAAAATCATCGATGTTTACCTGTATTCCAATGACCTGGATTATTTATATACTTCCGATCCGCAGGCGGAATCCAGAAGGCTGATCCAGAACGGTTACATTAAAGAAGGAATCGCCTTTCGGCTTTTTGCGCCGAACACACCCGGAACGACAAGCTTTTATCGATGGTACAACCCTTCCATTCATGATCATTTTTACCATTATGACCGGACGGGAGGCGGAAAGCATCTTAACGGATATGTTTATGAAGGCATTATCGGAAATATCGCAACATCAAGAATGACCAATACGCGCGAGCTGTATCGGTGGTTCAATCCCTATACAAAAAAGTACTATTATTCCACGAATCCGAAAGCAGCGACGGGGACGAGGAAGGGATATAAATTTGACGGCATTGCGGGATACGTTCGATGACAGAAAATGCTGCTTTTGATCTTGACAAATGAAAGAAGAGGGGATATTAGGCTTTCTCTTTTTGGTGCAGGATAAAAGAATGCGCCTGTAGCTCAGTTGGATAGAGCAACTGACTTCTAATCAGTAGGCCGAGAGTTCGAGTCCCTCCAGGCGCACCAGGATGAATAATGGTGGGTGTAGCTCAGCTGGTCAGAGTGCCGGGTTGTGGCCCCGGAGGTCGAGGGTTCGAACCCCTTCACTCACCCCATTTTGGGATTTGAAACTACGCGCCCGTAGCTCAGCTGGATAGAGTCGCAGACTTCGAATCTGTTGGTCGTAGGTTCGAATCCTACCGGGCGCGCCAGAATTGGAAAAGCAAGTTTGTTCTTTACATGGTTTGTATTGTTCAAAATTAATTAAAAGGGCCCTTAGCTCAGCTGGTAGAGCAACTGACTCTTAATCAGTAGGTTGTCGGTTCGATCCCGACAGGGCTCACCAAAACATAAGCCGTTTCGAGCGTTTAGCGAGGCGGCTTTTTTCTTGGTATTGTTTTCCATCGCCTTATCTCCTTACCGTTTCCTTATTTGCGGTTAAATGCTCTGTTGATGGCGTTGTTTTTTGTTCTGAGCGCCGGGTGGGTGTATATCTGTGTCGTTCTCACGTCCTTATGTCCGAGCAATTCCTGAACGGTTCTCAAATCAGTCTCATTGTTGATAAGACTTGTGGCGAACGAATGCCGGAACATATGGGGAGATACCCTCTTGTCGGTTTTAAGCGCCTTCTTGGCCTTTTTTATAGCGAACCTGATATCATTGTTGACGCCACCCGTCCTGCAGGACGGAAAGACCAGGCTTTCATCAAGCTTTCCCTGATCACGCAGGGCGAAAAGCCGGCTGTAATAATAATTCTTTTTCGGCTTTGCGGCGTACTCTTCAGCCGTTAATTTCAAAATCTGAAGATGGATGAAGAGGTAAGCGAACAGCTTCCGGGACATGGGAACCAGGCGGGGCGCTTCGCCCTTCGACCGGACGACGCTGATATATCGAGCGCGGAGGTTTATGTTTTCTTTCCTGAGCATGGAGACTTCTTTTTTTCTCAGTCCGCCATGATAAAGTGTTTGATACATGGTTTGATGAAAAAATCCCATTTCATCAGTTAATTCCTCGATCTCTTCCGGTAGCAAGGTTTTGGGGATTTTCCTCATGTCATATTCAAGAGGCGAGTATTTTGTGAACTCATTGTTGCAAAGGCCCACGTCCGGATCGGCCGCCCAATTTACCATTGCCGACAAATATGTTATTTCAAGGTTTATTGCCCGGTGGATTTCTCCGCGCGTCGTTGTCTCAAGCCGATGATCCTGGTAGGCGTCTACTTCCGTATTGGTGATAAGATCGGGGATCATTGATCCGAAAAACGGCAGCAGGTACTTGTTAAAGCAACGTTCTTTGTCTTCGATGGTAGAGGGGGCGTTGTGGATCTTCTTTTTCTTTTTATCGCCTTTCTTGCGCTTTTTTTGTGGATCATCGACGGCGCCGATATGCTCCCGGTACTTCATCCAGATTTCGGCGACTGTTGCCGCTCCGCGTGATGCTTTGCCGAAAGCTTTTTCAAGGTCAATTTTGAATTGTACGGCGTCCAGGTATGAAGGAAATTCACGGCGGCGCTTAATGCGTTTTTGGATAAGGTTTCCGTCAACGTTCTCATACCCGAGAGAAACGTCAATGTCATAGACGCCGGGGCGTCCTTTTACCTCTCTTATGCCGTCCATAGTTGATGGCATAATTTATAACCCTTTATTTTTCAACTTGTATTTTCGTTGGTTAAATCCATCAACTATTTTATCAATGTCCGCCTTTCGTGATGCCGGCGTTTCGACAAGCCGAATCTTCCGTTGTTGAAGGATTATTTTTTCAACAACTTTATCGGCAATCTGATCTATTTCGGCGGCGGTCAACACGTTATTTCTCCTGTTAAAACAAACTCTCTTGTCCATTATCTTCCTTGGACTTTGTTTTCTTCAATTGCGCCTTAGACATCCCGACAGAATGTTGTTCCAGGCAGCATCCGACCCTTCGGTCATCTACTCTGTGCATAGTCATCCTTCCGCACGTCGGGCACCATTTTAAAACACCGCAAACGTTTCGTTGATAATGCTGAGTCACGCCATTATCACCCATCCCTCTTTCAGTCCGTAGCATGGGCCGCGAAGGATTGTGTTCTTGTGCAGGCCGCTTTCTGTTTTTGGCATGATTTCACCCCACCAACAAAGATTGACACAGCGCCGCCGCCGTCCGCACTGGAACGGCATTGCCGATCTGCTTGACCTTATCTGTCTTGTTTCCGGAAAAAAGATAGCCTTTATCAAAAGACATCGCCGCCGCGAGCTCATGAGGCTGAAGCATCCTGAAACGGATGTCATAAACAGTTTCGCCGTCCGTGCATGGTTCGACCAGGCCGAATCGGTCCCGCGTCGTGATTGTGTCCAGGGGCTCGTTGATACTAGATGCCTTCGACTGTCCGTAATACATCGTGATGAACGGTTCGCATAAATACAGGTGCGGGTTTGTGGTTATCGC
The DNA here is from genome assembly GCA_963682105.1 of Smithellaceae bacterium. Lineage (GTDB taxonomy): Bacteria > Desulfobacterota > Syntrophia > Syntrophales > Smithellaceae > UBA8904. The sequence continues at coordinate 489,206 of OY821638.1, read as the reverse complement.
CGGGAGAGGTCGGTCTAACTCGCGGGTTTTGCTTTGGCCTTTCATTATAGTGATAAACGGCTCACAAAGCGCGTATCGGTTGGACGTGTCCAGCGTGGGCAATGGATTATCAACTGAATGTGTCCTGCGCTCAGAATCATTTTTCCCGGGATGATTTCCATGATATCGAACCAGAAACGGTTCAACCAGTGCCATTTCTCCGCGATGGGCACAGGTAATCGTCGGGACCGGTTCGTCAATATCATGTACGCGATCGCCGCCCATGTGTGTAATATGCGTCAAAAATGGTTTACAAATCCCAATATGATTCCCGCCCGCCGTTATCGTCGGCATGGGCCTGTCGACTGATCGGGCATCATTGCTTCCGTAAAGCATGACAAGGAACGGCTCCGCGTTCCGTCCGCCATACTTCCGTAGTCCCGCAGCGATCCGGGCAAGCGTCGCGTTAGCAAGCGGTTTTTTCCGTTTAAATATTGATTCACCCGGGAAATCCCAGTCGATCACTTCGCGGGCCGTCCGATATGGTTTTAAATCATCGCCGAATAAAGCGGCTGTTTCGTTCGCCGTATGCGACGGATTAGGCCAGATTATTTTTTTTCTTCCGTGACGTGCTATGACAAACAGTCGGTTTCGGGATGTCGGATCACCATAGTCCGCAGCGTTTAGCGCCCTGTCTTCAACATTGTAATTCAGGGAGCGCAGCGCGTTCAAAAACGCTTGATAGGTTTCGCCTTTACGCCTCTTTATCGGTTTTCCGGTCGCTGTGGTCGGACCCCAGTCGCGGAATTCACGGACGTTTTCAATCAGAATATTATCAATGGTCAATAATTCCGCCCATCGAAGGATATGCCAGGCAGAAGCTCTCAACTGATCATTGACCGGTTTGCCACCGCGGGCAACGGAATGATGAGTGCATTCGGGGCTTGCAACAAGTATATTCAACCGCCCGGATGGAGCGGCTTCACGCGGGTCGATGCTTTCGAGTGTCGCGCAAATATGCCGGGCGTCCGGATGATTCGCTTTGTGTGTTTCGATTGCGATGGTCCAGTGATTTACAGCCACAAGATCGATCCCCGCGCCGATTGCCTTGCATGCTCGATATAGTCCGCTTGAAGTTCCGCCGGCGCCACAAAAAAGATCGGCCGCTTTAATTATTTTTCCCATTTTTAAACGTTTTTCCTTATCCTTCCAAACACCCGGCCCCCGACTGCTGGACCGGGGAAGGAGGGTTTGTTTTGATGGCCGTGGTCGTATCGAAACGACACGCGCATGCTCGCCCACCTGGCACGGCCAAAATTATCATTTCGCTTTCCCGTCAACCGCCGACCATACCGGGCAACCCTGGCGCTTCTTGCAGGCGTCGCAAAATTCCTTTATGTAAATCGTTCCTGGCGTCTCCGGGCATTCACCGGGCGCATACTCTTTCGTTTCGGTCCCCTGGCCATTGGGCGCGGGGGGCGTTGCCGGTGCTTCCGTCTTTGCCTTCCCGTTTTTCTGCTGGCGCGTTTTCAAGTAGGCGTTGAAGATCTTCCAGAACTCTTCGGCCTTTGTTATCGCCTCCCGCTTTACGGCTTCAACGGTAGTATTGTTCCGCTTTGCCGTGGATTCAAGAAATACGTCCAGGACTGCTTTGTCGGTCCCTTCGGGGATTGTACCGTTAAAGGTGGCGTCGACGTCTATTTCCGGGGCGCTTGTTAGTTCCGGTTTTTCAACCTCATAGGCGCCCGTTGCAGTCGGCTCCATTGTGATGGACATATCGTCAAGTTCGTCAGTAGTTCGGAGTCCCAGAAGAGCGCCGGGGCAATGGGTACGGGCAAAGAATGTTGCAGATCGGTACATGAACATCAATTCGGGCAACGTGTGCCATTTTGACGGTATTTCTCCGCCGCCGTTTTTCATCTGCTTGCCCTTTAACCATCCTTCGGCATCGGCCATGGCCCACGTCACTTTCGGACCTTGCAGGACTTCACCGCTTTTTAATTCCGTGGCATAGGCAACGCATGAGTCAGGGCGGTCAACTTTTCTGTCGGTCTTTCCGCTTCCATCGAATTTGAATTTCAGCGGTGAAAAGCGGCCGGTGCCTTCGACCAATGCAATGGCCAGTTTGCCTTCGATTCCGGGACGGCCATGAACCACATACATGGTTTGCATCAGCATAAACGGGTCAACGTTTAATCGTTCGGCAAGATTCAAGGCAATGACACAGTTTCCGATGTTGCCCCGGAAATGCTCGGGGATCAGGGTTGACGCTGAAAGCATCTGGGCAACTCTCTGTGCCTCAACGAATCTTTGCATGTTTAAAAAAATTGATGTTCCCATAATGGGGGCCGGGGGCATTGATTGAATTGCGCCGGGTACGGGTAGGGTGTTTGTTTCTCCTGACATTGCAAATCCTCCTTAATTAAAATTATGAGTTAGTTGGCCCGATATATAGAGACAATTTCCTCTTCATCAGGGCGATTAAAAGGCGGTCCATGGTTCCTTGTGGAAGCGTCTTGAATAATGCGTCAGCAAGAAAATTTGCTTCTTTATCGAAAAAAAATCCCATTTCCTCAAAGCTCAAATCTCTTCTATGCTCCGGAACTGGATTATCGATTACAATATTGACGCTTTCGATTTCGCCTGATGGTCCGATTGTCTGGGCCTTATTGATATTGACTGTTTTCATGATGCCTCACGTTCTAAATCTGGTGTCCGACACTTCCTCGATCACGCATCCGGCAATCTCTCGGACGCCCATTTTGACCGCATCATTCAACAGTTTCATGGACGGCTCGCAGAATTCGCGGGGAACAAGCGCCGGTGTGGCAATCCGGCATTTCCATGATTTCGCCTGATGTGCCGATGTGCCGGTTTCCGTTCGCGTGACGTTGTTCGTCACAGGGATAACCGGGGCCGTCACTGTCGGGGCTGTGATTTCATGTTTTTTGGCCTCTTCCTCTGCTGCTTTCCGGGCGGCGGCGATTTCATCGTCAGAAGCTTTCTTTTTCCGGGCGGCTTCTTCCGCAATTCTGATAGCTTCCTCGCGGGCCTTTCGGTTCGCTTCTTCTGCGTCCGCGTCAAGCTTGGCCTGCAATTCAGCCGCCGATTTCCGGGCGGCTTCCTCCTGCTTCCGGCGTTCAAGTTCGATCCGTGATTGATAGGCGGTGATTTTTGCCTTCAATACGATTTCAATGCTGTCCGTGTTCGTCTTTTTGGTATTGGCGACCAGCCGGTCAAGGAACATGTCCCGGAGCGCCCGGCAGGACTTCACGAAGTCGCTTGCCTCTGCCGTGACTTCCTTCTCTTTTGCCTCAAGCGCCTTTGCAGCCTTCTTTGCCGCGCCACCCAGAGCAACCGCGAATTTGCAACTATCTTCGTCCTTGACTTCAATGGCCTTTGCATCGGCCACCATCTTTTCGATGTTTGCCACGATCTGCAGGAACTGAGGTTTGACGACCTCGACGGAGAGGGACGGGGCCACCGGTGGCAATACTTCGGGCTTCTTCTCCACCACAAACACGGCGTCAACGGTTTCTTTACATCCCGTAAGCGCTGCCGTTGTATCGGGATCGGGCATTCCTCCTCCGTCCCATTGATCGCACGCTTCGTCTAATGCTGCTGATAAATCCATAATATTTCCTTTCATGAATTAAAAAAACGATAACAATTAAGTGCAGACACAAAGATTGCAAAATCTTTGTCCTGATATTCATAATAATCCATCTTTGGCGTCTTCCCCTCTGGGGAGAGGCGCAAAGAGCCGACGCGGTCAATCTTCATGTCCAGAAGTTTCCGGCAAAGGTTCGTGTATGCCGCGAGTTGAATTCTCCACGTCTTTGTTTTCGTAACCGGCGTTTTCAGGTCCAGAAGGATAATCTCCTGCGACTTCGATTTAACAAGCAGGTCCGGTTCTCCGTGGTATCCAAAATCTTCGTCGGTGATCCGTTGCTCGCAAAGGATAACGTGCTCGACAACGTGGGAATGCCAACGTTTAAAACTCTCAACGTAGGGCGCTGCGTCATCGCGCAACCCAATGACCGGCAAGCCCAAGGCGTAGGCGGCGCATGCATCATGAACAGCCGTTCCTCTCTCCGCCGCTGCACGAAGAACGTCAGGCGGGATCATTGAAAAGTCCGTCCAGGGTGAAAGGACTTCTGTTACTCTGGGGAATAGAATCATTTCTTCACCCTCGAATGCTTGGCCACAAACTCCTGTAGTGCCGTTATGTTGTTCACCAACTCTCGCGCCGTACTAAGCGCCACGTCCGCCCATAAAGGCGTACCGTCCTGACGGTTGAAGCCGACCAGAACTCCGAAGCGCGGCTTCCCGTCCCTCAATGTCTCGCGGTATGGTAGGGGCATGGTTTAACCTCTGGAAATTATCCCCGCAAGAAACGGGGCAAAATATATTGCAGAAAACACGATCAGCGCCCATGAAAGGCGCGCCGACCACCGATTAACAAAGAAAAAAAACCTGTCGAGCGATTCTTCAGCGGGTCCAGCGCCCCGCTCAAAGGGATTTTGTAATCTGGATGCTCTCGTTTTCATGGATTCTAGCTCCTGTTTTCTCAACACCGGTTTATCTTCCCCGCTCAATCGCTGGCTTGGGCGGGCCTCTTCCGCGTGGAACAATTATTAACGGGGATTCATACAAATCACCTCCCCTCGTGAAATTATGCGATGATCGAAACGTCGGGAAGGCGCTCCTTAAGCCATTCTGCAATGCTCGTGATCGCCTTCACCTTCCAAAGCTTGTTGTCCGCTTCCCACAGGCCACAAGCGGGCGGCGCGTCTTTTTGCTGACGCAACCGACAGATGAAAAGGCTTTCAGGCTGTTCAATCTCGGGGAACGTTCTGAACGGCCGCAATGTGATCGGGTTCGGAACGGGCGCGACTTCAACCATAGATATGCCTGTTCTCGCGGAAACCGCCTGAGTACGTCCGTCATCGGAAAACTGCATAACGGTTTCATCTTTGACGTTGCCGACAAGCTTTAAAAGCTGTGCTGTGGTTTCGTCCTGAACAAAATATGCCTGAAGACCAATGATGAAGTTTTCAAGCGAAACATAATCGCCGATTCTGATTTGGGGCGGCTCAAAGGTAGCCGTCAAGAATTCCGGCCGCTCAAAAAATCCAGCGCCATTGAATGCCGCGCTGATGACAACTTCGGTCGGTGAAACGACCTGAATAAAATGATCCGATTGTGCTTCTTTGAGATAGTCGATTTCTTTTGCCAAATAATCAATGATGCCCGAAAGAGTGTGGACGGTCAAAGGTTCGGGTTTCGGTTTTTTAAGCGGCACCAAGCCACCGCCCTTTTGTGTATCAATATATTTCCGGCCTTCGATTTCCTGAATGGTGGACGGGACCGGCGCCAACGATAAAATTCTGTCAATTGCTTCTTTGATCATTGCTGTGCTGCCTCCTGCGGTTTGATGGGTGTTACATTTGACGGCATGGCGTCGGTAATAACGGTCTGTGCCGCCGGTGTGAATTCGCTGGCGACGCCGTGGCCGTTTTTGTCGCGCCCGATGAAGATTTGAGTTGAAACCGGCAAAATGGGAGCGAGCTTCTTTTCGGTGTGAATCGCTACCTTCGTGAATTCGCGGTTTTCGTCGGGAGCAAATTCTAATTTGATGATGATCGCTCTTTTCTTTTTGGGGTCAGTGTTCGGGTCAAGGATATTATTGAGTACGTCATGCATAGCGACCTGACATCTTTCAATCGCGGCTCCGCTCCCGATAGTATCCAAACTTACTTCGTGCGTTTCTCTGATTACTGACATTGTTCCTCCTTTCGAATTGTTTCCCCGTCAGGTTATGCCTCCCTTGCGGTGCCTTAGCCTGTGCCTTTTCCGCCGTCGTCTTCCGCCGGGTGCGTCCTGCTTATGCGTCTCGCGCTCAGGATCTCCGGCGGCCCCTCTCGTGCGGTGGGGCGGGGGTTCTTGCTTTTGGAAAAGAAGATAACAAAATATGTTTACTGCGTCAATAGAAATTATTTACTCTATGGTCAATAAAAAACCCGCATAAAGCGGGTTTTGGGAAGGGGTATAGATTGTGAATTTAGCGGCAGAGAATGTAATCCTGAATGGTCGGATCGTTGATAAGCCTCCAAGACATATCATGGATGGCGTAGGCCACGGCATTATGCAGTTCGAATGATGCTTGCGTTGTAGATATTGTGAATGATTTGTTTAATTCTGGAATGTGGACATTCATTTTCATGACGACGCTGCTATTGAAATTATTGACATAACTGGTTTGATCAAGTGGAAATGAAATGTTTATTATTTTCATTGACTTATCATTTGACGAAACGCGGCACTGGCGGAAGCTCTCCGTTGTGTAATCAATGATTTGGTCCGTTACTTCATGGGGATTCAAAACACAGCCATTTCTTTTTCGGCCGTCATCGTCGCCATAGGCACACCAACGTTCATCCATGATTTTAATATCCTTGTTTATTTTCTCGATGTTGATCAGGTGGATCGTCGGTTCTTTGTCTGGGCATTGAGATATTGCCTTTAGGTTTTCTGGGGTAATGTTGAACGAATATCGTAATTGACCAGGCTGTAACGAAGCTGCAACTTGACGTTTGAAATCGCGCGCGGGACGGGTGGCGCATGATATTAATAAAAACAAACATATAAAGAATAATGCAAGGCGCTTCATAATATCTCCTGATTATTTATTGTTTATTTCTGTACGAAAAATCGTGTTATCTCGTTTGCGAAATTCGAGTAATATGCCCATTTTCTCTTCACGGCCTAGCCCGGCATATAAAGATGTTTTCCTAGACCGTTTTAATCTCCCAGGGCTGTTAAATCTCCATTTTCAGCGGCTTTCTTCATCTTCCCATGCTGGGTATTTAAAACTTCCTGCATGGATCGAATGCTATCCAGCATTGATTTGTGCTCTGATTTATCCTCTTTAACCATGTCGGCAATTACGTCGATTCGTTTTCCCTGCTCGGAAATACGATCACCCTGTTCATCGATTCGTTTTCCCTGCTCTTCGATACGTTTTTTTTGCTCGTCTATGATTTTCATTAGTATATTTAAATCAATATGTTGAGCTGGTGATTTCTCGTCATTGCCTATAGGCTTTAAAAACTCGTCCTCTTCGACATTAAATAATTCGCACGCCTTCTTAAGTACTTCCCCGGTAATTTTCCTTTTACCGCTTTTTATGGCGTTCCCCATTGATTTGGCGGAATCGCCCTTGTATCCCAATTTTCTACCAAGATCAGCGCCCAGAGCAATGTTGTCTCTTTTACAGAGACGGAGGAGGTTGTGGAGTTTTGTTTCATCTTGGGTCATGGTAAATAATTCCTATTGACTTCTGTTTACCTGTTCGATAAAATCAACATATGGAACTTAAAGAATTCTTAAAAGACAAAGATCGGTCCGAATGGGCCGTTAAATTCGGAACGACGCTAAATTACCTGAATAACCTTTGCCAACATCCCGAACTTGCCGGGAAAAAAATGATCTTTAAAATCGTATCCGCTTCTGATGGCGCGGTTACATTCGACGACTTTATTGCAAAACCCGTATCCAATAAGGCCGCATAAAACAGGGCAGGGGGCGCAACGACGCCGTGACAGGTGCCAGCTTTCCCCAAAAGTTTGCAAACCCTGCCCAAACATTAACCTTTTTTGCGATATTTTCAATAATTATTTTCGGTGTCGTTTTCATGGTTCACATTCTACGCAAAACAAATTTACCTCTCAAGCACGAAGAAAGTGACGCTTTTGCGTGTGAGAATAGAAAACCAAAAATCCAAGCTGAATTTCTAAACCTAATTTCTAAGCCTAATTTTGGTTTAAGGAGGATTTAAATGTCTGATTCCTACGGAGAAATGCTCGATAAATTAGTTGACCGCATGGCCAAATATGCCGAACGCGCCGACATATTCCGGCGCAACGATATTCCAAAGGGGCACTTTTATAACGTCATCAATCCAAATCGTCAGACAACCAGTGGAAACCCGTTTTATACGCCGGTCGAGTGGGTCGTGAAGTTAACCAGGGACGGAAGTGATTTTTGTATGTTGAAGAAAATCAATAAAGACTGTGGCTGCATCTGTATCACTCCGGAAGATATTAAAGAGCTTCAAGATACAGACCCCACGGAGGCATTGGCTGTAATCCAAAAAGTTCTCGGCATGGTGAAAAAATGATGATCTGGATACCCGAAAAATATTGGGGACTAATCTGGCTGCTGATCACGTCCATGGTGATTTTCGAACTGTGGGGGATTATGAGGCTGTTAATCAGGTTGGGGGTGGATTGATGGCAATGGAAGGCAAGCGAGCCTATCAGGCGGAGTTGCGGGCGCAAAAGGTTATTTTTTATAAGCGGAAGATCCTCGAATTAATCGACGCTGTGAACAAGAACCCGTTCTTCGGATATTCCGACTCGCTCGAAAAGCTGCACAAAGATCACCCGGAAGACAAGGCCGCTATACTCCAAGCGGAAAGAGACGCGTATGAGGAGTACGGGAAGTGATGAACGAACTTCAATTCACATTGCCGGGGAAACTCCGGATCAAGAAAAATTCGCGGCGTATCTTCGGCGCCGGCAAGTTCAAAATAAATCTTCCATCGAAGGCATACGAAGAATGGGAACGTCAGGCCCGTTCATGGAAATTTCTTTTTGCACCAAAAGAACCGATCACGGCTCCGGTCCACGTCGAGGCGCACATTTTTTATTCCGGGCAACAGCCGGATTTAAGCGGGTGTCTGGAATCGGTCGGGGATTGTTTACAGGGTGTCGTGTGGGCCAATGACAAGCAAATTATATCTTGGGACGGCTCGCGCCTGCATCACGATAAGAAAAATCCTCGGACTGAAATTATTGTGAGGTGGTAGGAATGGCAAGCCCTATTGCTGATGGCAGGATGATAAACCGTGGAATATCCAATTCTAGCGGATTTGCTTCGTTGTCTCCGGAAGCTGCTGTTTTATTTTCAATGCTTATTCCGTGGTATAACGCACACGGAAAACTCAACGGCGGACCAGGATACATTAAAGACGAAATTTGTCCAAAGGTACAGTATTTGACTTATGAAAATATTCCAATCCTCCTGAAAGAAATTAACGATAAAACAAATGTAAAATGGTTTAAGAAAGATGGCCGTCATTGGATACACTCTCTTCATTTTAACACTGAGCATCAACGGCTTGATAAAAAGGGAAGTGATAAACTTCCGTCATACAGTATTGAACTTGAAGAACCTAAGTCCGTTACTAGTTTAGAACTAGTCGGCAACTACTCCGGAGCTAGTCCGAATCAAGTCCCCTGCGAAATAGAAGAGGAAATAGAAGTAGAAATAGAAAAAGAAGCAGAAGGGGAGTCGGCGACTACTCCGAAACTTGAAACGCCTGTGGATAACCCAAAGCCGCCAGCCTCTTTAAAAAAACCGAAAGAGAAAAAACCGCCGGATCAAACCGACGCCCGAAAGCAAGAGTTGATTGAAAAAATAAAATCAGCAATCGAATCCACGAAAGAGAGATATCCAAACGCATTTGAGCAACGCGCTATATGGACTTTCGTTGAGGCGAATATCGGAAACAAGCATCCGGATGCTATCATTCACACGGTTAAATCACTTATGAAAGCCCCGGAGAAAGTCACAGCGATATCGGCATGGCTTGAGTCTGTTGTGAAGACCGAGAACGCGAATTATAACGCCGCTGATTCAGAGCGTGAATGCAATGAATATAAGGCAGATAAAAACCCGCTGGCTGCGTTGTCGAATCTCGTTACAGGTATGCTCAAATCAATTCCGGAGGTCAGGACGTGACGATTCAGGATCTGATGAATGATCGAATTATCGGCCAGAAAGACATTACTGCGGTATGGTCAAAAATGTACAATATCAACACGTGGCCAGGTGTGTTAAAAAATATCAAAAGCAATAAATTTCCTCTTCGTCAAACCCCTTCAGGCAAGCCGATGTTTTTAAAAAGCGAGCTAATTAGCATCGATATAAAGTTTCAGGAGATCCTTTTTCCTGCTTCGTAGTTTATAAAAGTTTATAAGAGTTTATGAAAGTTTATAATAGTTAGTCCTGCTTTTTTCGTCATGACGTGAAACAATTAAGCCATGGGAGGTTTAACAGAAGAACAAAAAACCACTGCTTTAAAATCTGTACTGGCTGAAACAAAAGCCGCAATGAAAAAAGCAGGGCTTACAACTAACCGGGTAATAAAACGTATCAAGGAAGGGCTGGATGCCTATGAAGTCAAAACAGCTTTCGATAAAGACCGAGGTAAATTTTTTTATTCAAAGAAATTAGTTTCACATGGAACGCGCCTGAAAGCTGCTGAAATGGCGATTCCTCTATTGGACATGAAGCCGGTGGAGAAAAAGCAGATTGAATTTCCGGATGAAAACGGAAAGCCACAGAAGATAGGCGGGTTATTCAACGATATGGAACGGGCAACGAGACTTGTTTACTTGCTCGATCAGGCGGCAAAAAGGAAAAAGGCGGATGAAGAGCGCGGCGGCGAAAATTGAGGAAATAGCGGGAATTCTCGCAATCATGGGCGATGACGAAAAGAACGAACTGGATTCGTTGTTGTCTTCTGAGCTTCCTGTGTGGGTTCCGCTTGTCGGTCCGCAATCTGAGGCGTTGGACAGTCCGGCCGATATCGTATTTTATGGCGGAGCTGCCGGCGGAGGCAAGTCTGATTTGCTTCTAGGCGCGTCGTTAACTCAACACACAAATTCCATTATTTACCGAAGACAGGCCACGCAGTTAATCGGTATTCAAGGGCGCTTGCTCGATGAGATTTTAAAGAGTCGTCAGGGCTGGAACGGTCAGGATGATATTTTAAAACTATCTGATCGTCGCATTGAATTTGGATCGTGCAACAATCTGGGAGATGAAATTAAGTTTCAGGGCCGTCCACATGATTTTATCGGGTTCGATGAAATCACACACTTTCTTGAATTACAATTCCGGTTCTTGATTGGCTGGCTGCGTACAACGAAACCAGGTCAACGATGCCGTGTAATATGCGCCGGGAATCCCCCCACTGACGAAAACGGACGTTGGGTCGTGACTTATTGGGCTCCATGGCTCGATGATAAACATCCGAATCCGGCACGTCCCGGAGAAATACGCTGGTTTACCACAATTGACGGGAAGGACGTTGAAGTGGAAAACGGGCGTCCGTTTAAACTCAACGGGCGAATGGTGCAGCCGATATCCAGGACGTTCATTTCGTCTCGTGTCACAGATAATCCGTTTTTGATGGCCACGGGATACGAAGCGACGCTTCAAGCGCTTCCTGAGCCCTTGCGTTCCCAAATGCTCAACGCCGACTTTAAAGCGGGCATAGAAGACAGCGTCTGGCAAGTATTTCCTACTGCGTGGGTTGATGCGGCGATGGCGCGATGGACACCAGAAGGAAAGCACGGTGAAATGGACAGTTGCGGGGTTGATGTGGCTCGCGGCGGGTCCGACTTCACGATAGTATCGACACGATATGGCCGCTGGTATTCGCCGTTAAAGCGCTGGCCGGGAAGGGAAACACCAAACGGCTCCGTTACGTCCGGACTTGTTGTGTCCCAGCTTCGCGATGGCGCTCCGGTCCACGTTGACGCGCTGGGAGTTGGCGGCGAAACGATTGGTCATCTGGAATCAAACGGAATTCAGGTTATTCCGATTGTCGGCTATAACACTGCCTCATGTGCTGGACAGTGGGATAAATCAACCGGGCGGCTTGGATTTCGAAATCTGCGGGCGATGCTGCATTGGCGTTTCCGGGAAATGCTTGATCCGGAAACGGGGGACAATGTCGCGTTGCCTCCTGATCCGAAATTAAAATCTGATTTATGCGCACCTCTTTGGAAGATTGGACCGGGCGGAATCATCATCGAGGAAAAAGACCAGATCAAAAAGCGATTAGGATGCTCTCCGGATGATGCTGACGCGGTAATTTATTGCTCGGTTACTACACCGAAAACAAGCGCGCTTAAATTATTTCCGCAATACCAGGACACAGCGCAGGACATTTTCACCCTTGGCCGGTCATCGATGATGCACCGGCAGCAAACGGATTACGATATTTTCGGGAGGCGATAAGATGGCTGAATTGGTTTCGTCGTTACTTATGCGGGCTGTAAATGGCGGGCCGGAAGATCCTCCGGCAGTTCCGAAGTTAAAGAACGTGGACGCCACGCCCCTGGCCGCGGCGCCGAAAGACCCGGGAAACGTTCCGGGCGTGAATGATAAGACCATGGGCGCCGGGGCCGCTGATGAGAAGCGCCGAATCTTGCGGGCGATGCCCTCGAAGACGGAAAACACATTTGCCGGGAATACGACGGAGTCCGCGCCGGTTAAAAAGCGCGTTTTGGGCGCCGCAACCGCTGGCCGGCAGACTACGGGAGAATAGCAAAATGGCCGCTGCTGATGCCAAAAAGATCATCGACGTTTACACGAAGCTGGACGGCGATAAAGGGACGCTCAAGAGTCACCTGCGCGAGATTTCAGAATTCATGCTGGCGATAAAGTTCCTGTATGACCAGTACGTCGAGGGCGGCAAGCGTCAGTCGAATATCTACGACGGCACGGCAATCCGGGCGCATAGGGTTTTTGCCAATGGCCTGTATGGAAACCTTTCGCCTCAGTCGGTCCCGTGGTTCATGCTGACGACCAAAAACAAGACGCTGGCGGAGAATGCAAACGTCAAATTCTGGCTGGCGGACACAACCGAACGCCTGCGCAATGCGATCAATTCCAGTAATGCGCCGCTGGCTCTTCAACAGGTTTACCGGGCGGAAGGCTGGGCGGGAACTGCGATCATGTACATCGAGCCGGGGCGGCGATACGCGATCAACTGCCAGACGTTCAGTGTTGGCAATTGCTGCATCATGGAAGATGCTGACGGCGTTGTTGATTCTGTTTACCGGCTGGAAAAGTTCACGGCGCGTCAGATGGTCATGAAGTGGGGCGTTAAGGTTTCAGAGAAGGTCGAGAAGGCGTACAAAGACGACAAAAAAGATGAACAGTTCGAAGTCATTCATGCCGTCTACCCGCGCGATGATTACAATTGGCGGAAGATGGATAACATGAACATGCCCTGGGCGTCCGTCTACGTCGAGCGGGAATCAAAGAATATCCTTTCCGAATCCGGATACCAGGAATTTCCCTTTGCCTGCCCGCGCTGGGAAAAGGACGACGGCGAAGTTTACGGCCGCGCGCCGGGCATGGACGCGCTGCCTGACGGCAAAATGTTGAATCAGATGTGCTACGACAACATGCGAGGGATTCAGAAAGCCATTGATCCGCCTCTTCTGGCGTCGAAAGAGTCGGCTATTTCCTCCACGAACACAAAAGCGGGCGGGGTGATCTATCACAAATCCGGGGAAGCTCCACAGGCGCTTCAATCCGGCTCGCGCTTTGATATTGCGATGGATTACGTCAATGAATACCGGCAGGCCGTAAGAGATGCATTTTACCACGATCTTTTCCTTGCGCTGGCTCAACAAGACAACCAGCAAAAGACGGCCTATGAGGTTCGGCAGATTGTTGAAGAGAAACTTTCCATCCTCGGGCCTGCGCTTGGGCGTCAACAGACGGAGCTTTTCGACCCGTTCTTGACGCGGGTGTTTTGGATTCTTTACCGTGCCGGGTATCTTCTTCCGGTTCCGCGCGAGTTGGCTGGTCAGGGTTTGTCGGTGGAATACGTCGGACGTTTGGCGCTGGCGATGAAATCGCAGGAAACGCAGGCAACGGGGCAGGTTTTGACGTTCGTTGGCCAGTTAGCCGAAGCCAGACCCGAAATTCTGGATAATTTTGACGTGGACGAAATCGCGCAGGGCACGGCGACGCGCGCTGGCATGCCGATTAAATATCTGGTTCCGCCGGACGTGAGGGATAAGCGTCGCGCTTTGCAGGCTCAGGCGCTGGCACAAGAAAAAGCCGACATGCAGCTTGAAGCGGCTGCGTCTCAGATTCCGAATTTGTCCAAGACGCCGGAGGCGGGAAGCCTGGCGGAAGGGTTAATGAAACAAATGGGGGCGGGTAGATGAGTGAAGATATTTTTAACGCCGGGAAAAAAGACAAATCCTTGTCCGATTTGATGGCGGAACAAACACAGTTCGATAAGCAAAAGCGCATCAACTACGGCCTGATTTTCTCCACGCGGGAAGGTTTTGAAGTCCTGAAAGACATCATGGATTTTTGCCACGTCAACCGGATTTCTTACGTTCAGGGGGACACGCACGAAACAGCATTGCGCGAAGGTGAACGGAATGTGTTTTTATACATCTTGTCAAATCTTTCTGATGAGATGAAACAGCGATTAATTATTGGAGGTTAATTTTATGTCGAATGATCCGGGAAGTGATCCGGGGCAGGGCGCTCCGGGAAGTCAAAGCGGTGATCCGGGGAGTCAGTCGGGGGGCGGGGCTGCGGCTCCGATGGTTATCAACGCGGAAATGTTGGGCGAATACAAGGACGATGCCACACTGAAATCCTTTGACGGCAAACCCGTGACGGATGTTTTCAAGTGGGCTGCTAATGCATCAAAACTGATCGGCGGGGAAAAGCTGGTCATCCCTGCGGGCAAACTGGACACGGCGGAAAACTGGAATCACGTCTTTGACCGTTTGGGGCGCCCGAAGGATGCCAGCGGGTACACGTTCGAGCGTCCTGCAGATCACCCCGAAGGCCTGCCGTATGATGAAAAGCTGGAAGGTGAATTCAAAACCGCCTGTCATGCGCTGGGCATTCTTCCAAAGCAGGCACAGGGGATTTATGCCCTCTGGAATAAATACCAGGGCGAAGCATTCAAGGCGATTGAAGCGGATCAGGCCAAGCGCGCCGAAGAAACCGAAACCGCGTTGATGAAGGAACTTGGCACGAAAGAGAAATACGAGGAATACAAGTCCGGAGCGAATGCGGCATTGAACCGCTTTGGCGGCGATCCTCAGACCGTGGCCGCATTCATCGACAAATTCGGCAATGATCCGCTGGTCGTCAAGGTATTCGGAAACGTTGCCCGCGGCATGATGGAAGACGCGGCGATTCGGGGCGATAAGTCGTTTAACCTTCTGGGGGAAGATGCTCCGGCGATGGTCAAAGACATCATGGCCAACAAAGAAAACAAGCTGCATGCCGCCTACTGGGACAAATCGCACCCGCAGCATGCTCACGCGGTGGCCGAAGTATCGCGGCTCCATGAAGCAATCCACGGCAAAAAGTCCGTGAATATGGCGGGGTGAGAGAATGGATCAAAATCAAGAATTCGATGCCAGGACACAGGGGGTTCGGATCGTAACGCAGCATGATCGGCCGAACCCGAGACAATTGGGCGATGACGGCAAGCCGATGAATCCGGCGCCGGGAAAGGATGGGAAAGATGGCGAAGGCGCAACCAAAAGACAATAATACGGTGGATCAGACCGTAAATCAGGAAGAACAGGCAAGCGCAGGCACAGGCGCAAGCGAGGCAACGCCGACCGAAGCCGCCGAAGCGCCCGCGGAAGAAAAACCTTCTCTTCCTTACGCTCTCCGGCGCGAGCTTGAAGAAATCAGCAAAAACACCGGCAAAGAGTTTGACCTGTCTTTGCCGGTTGAAGAGTTGGAAGCGATTTGCAACGGGTCTAATTATCCGCCGAATGCCTGGCGGGATCGTTGGGCGA
Source organism: Smithellaceae bacterium (assembly GCA_963682105.1). Taxonomy (GTDB): domain Bacteria; phylum Desulfobacterota; class Syntrophia; order Syntrophales; family Smithellaceae; genus UBA8904. The sequence continues at coordinate 473,568 of OY821638.1, read as the reverse complement.
ATCAATAACCAGCGGGCAGCCCGCAAGGGTCCGCGCAACAAAGGAGTTTAATCACCAAAGCAATGACAATCGGGTAGCTCACAAGTGAGTCCGTGCAAGCTGAAAGCCAGCCGGGAAACGGCGCAACGTTAAGCGCCGATGATGGTTTCCGTTTAACGGGCAGAGCCGTCGAAAAATTAAATCAATTTTTCGGAGGTAAAACTTATGAGTTACGAAATTACCACTGCGATGGTTGAGCAGTATTCGTCTAATGTTCAGATTTTAATGCAGCAGAAAGAGAGCCGCCTTGCTCCGTGTGTCCGGCTGGAAACCGGCATCGTCGGTAAGAACGCTTTCTTTGATCAGTTAAACGCGACGGCGGCAAGAAAAAGAACCCAGCGCCACGGTGATACGCCGCTTATTTCTACGCCGCACCTCAGACGGCGCATTACGCTGGCTGACTTCGACTGGGCCGATCTTGTCGACAATATGGACCTCAAGAAGATCCTGACCGATCCGACCAGCAATTACGTTCTCAACGCCAAAAACGCCTTTAACCGCTCCAAAGATGATGAAATCATTGCGGCGGCTCTGGCGACGGCTTACGGCGGCGTTGACGGTTCCACGTCGTACACTTTCCCCACGTCCACGCATCAGATTGTTCATGGTTCCACCGGTTTGACTGTGGCAAAATTGCGGTCGGCAAAGAAGGTCCTCGACGCCAACGAAGTGGACGAAGAAGACAGATTTATCGCCTGCACATCCAATCAGATCGACAACCTTTTGGGGACCACGGAAGTCACAAGCGCCGACTACAACTCGGTTAAGGCGCTTGTTGAAGGCAAGGTCGATACGTTCGTTGGATTCAATTTCAAGCGCCTGGAGCGACTTTCGAAATCCTCCACAACCCGTTCCTGTCTGGCCTGGCAGAAAAACAGCCTGATGCTGGGCGTTGGTCTGGATGTGATTGTCGACGTCGGTCCTCGCCGGGATAAAAACATGGCGATTCAGGTCTATGTGGGCATGTCCATCGGCGCCACGCGCATGGATGAAAAGGGCGTTGTTGAAATCCAGTGTACCGAATCTTAACCAATAACCATTAACCGGGGCGGGGCGCAAAACCCGCCCCTGAAAGAGAGGTAAGCGAACAATGGCAAATGGAACCAATTACGCGAAATATATAGCGCCGACTCCTTCGACCCTGATGGGGTCTGAGTACGGCGGAAAAATGCGGGCGATGTGCGACTCTTATACATTTGCGGCGGAAGCATCGGGGACGGTCGTTAATATCGGCGTGTTAAAACCCGGTGAAACCTTTATCGGCGGCAAGATCGTAGCGGCCGCACTCGGGTCCGGCGTGACGATCAAGATTGGCGACGCGGGCGATGATGACCGTTATCTTGCGGCAACGGTCATGAACACGGGTGATCTGGTGACTCAGATTGCAAGAGCGGGCTCCAGTTTGGGGCTCGGCTATAAAAACACGACCACGTCGGACATTCCCATTTATGCGACAACCGGCGTTGCGGCTGCTACCGGTCGCATTGATACAGTGATCGAAGTTCTTGCACCGAATTAACCACTAAAAGCCACGGGGCGGGCTATAGCGCCCCTTTTGGTTATTATGTCGGATTGGTACATCAATGGAGTAAGGTTCACGGGCAACGTCGTCACAGTCGGCAGCGGGAAGGATTATGCCACGGTAGCCGCGGCGATATCCGGGACATCCGGGGATTTGCTCATCCTTCTTGATGAAGGCAGTTGGGCGTCAATAGATTTGAATGGAATCACGGGCCGAAATATAAGCATAAAAGGCATCGGAAGCGCGAGCAATACAGTTCTTTATACATCGTCCCTTCCGGCGATTAGATGCCGGGCGGTCGATAATCTGAACCTGATGATCGAATCGTGCAAGCTTATTACGGGATCATCAATGTACGGCATTCAGCACAATCTATCTTCGGCGGGCACCTTAACAACGATACTTAGTAAATGTATTTTGGACTTTACTTATCTGGGATATCTTTCGTGGGTGGCACAGGAATCGCCATGTTCCCAAACAGCCGTCAAATTTAAATACTGTTCGATTGATACGCTGGCAAGCAGTCAGAATTATATCTTTAGCGGATGGTCACTTTACGATCACAAATGGAATATTTCCGACTGCGAAATCAATAAATGCATCATCACGCATATCAACGGAACAAAAGACACGACCGGCACTGTTGCTATAAGTGATTATGTCATGTCCGCCGTCGAAGGTTATGGTCCAGATTACGGTGATTTTTTAATCCGTGAAGGCGGCGGGGTAATACCCAGAATCATGAACTACTTGAAGCAAACGAGAGGTTTAAACTGATGCAATGGCTTAAACAGTCAACCAGCGTTGTTATATCATTCGGGCCTGTGCTGGACAGTGTCGACGGCGTTTCTCAAGAGACATCAGCGGCAATCATATCCGCTCTTGATAATTCTTCGACCGGAATCATGTTAAAGAAGAATTCCGGATCGTTTGCCGTCAGAAATCAGCCTGTAACGGCCAGTACCTACGACGCGCACGGATGTTTCAACGTCACTCTGGATGCCGCTGATACGGCCACGCTGGGGCGGCTTCGCGTCATGCATTCCGATCCGACCACATATCTGCCCGTCTGGCAAGACTTCATGGTCGTGCCGGCCAACGTCTGGGATTCAATGTTCGGCACGGAAATGCTTGAAGTGGATGCGATCATCAACACGACATCAGTCGCAGCTATCGCCTCGGCGGTCTGGAATTCCCTGACGTCTGTTATGACGCTGGCCGGGACCATCGGTAAGCGCCTGGCCGATTACTTCACGTCGACGGCGGAAGTTGCCCCGACGATCAACGCTTCCGCCACGCAGGTCGCCAATAATGCTTTGATGCTGCTCGGTAACAACCTGATCACGTCCATGTCGGATAATTCCAAGGCGGCAAAACTCTGTTCGCAGTTCTACCAGCAAACCATTGATGCAGTTCTTCGGGCCTACACCTGGAACGCGGCCACAACCAGAAGCGCGCAGCTTGCGGCATCGTCGTCAACGCCGTCTTTTGGTTTTGCTTATGCTTATCCTCTGCCCGCGGATTGCCTGCGGGTGCTCTCCATGCAGGATGAGACGTACAAATTCAGGGTTGAGAACGGCTATCTGCTGACGGATGAATCCGAAGCCTACGTGCAATACATCAAGCGGATTGCCGCCGGGTCGATGGATTCCCTTCTGGTCGATGCGGTATCGGCCAGGCTCGCGGCTACGATTGCTTTCCCGTTAACAAACAGTTCAGGAGCGGCGGAATCGATGTGGAAACTTTATCAAGTAAAACTGGACGAAGCCCAGACAGTCGACGCCTTCGAGGGGACCGCCCCGCAGATGGCGTCTGACGATTGGGTGAATTCGCGGAGATAATTAGCATGACGGTTGAAATCGACAAAGTAAAAGAGATTTACGAATGCAACGGGACCACAACGGCATTTTCGATCACATTCCCGATCTTCGCGGAAACGGACGTTATTGCCTGTCTGATTAATTCCGCTGGGACGGAAACCGTTCTGACGTTGAACACGGATTACACCGTCACATTGACAACGCCGTCGAACCTGCCTTCTCTGGGGCATATCGATCTATTGATTTCGGCGCCGGTAAGCGGAAATCAGATCGCCCTCTACATGGATCATGATTATTCTCAAGAGGTTACTATCACCAATCACGGACCGCTTCCGGCCGCCTCCGTCAACGAGGCAAACGACCGGGCGATTTTGCTGCTATTGCAACTTAAGGACAGGCTCGACCGGGCCTTGACGCTGGTTCGTAGTTCGTCGGTGACCGGCTTGATATTTCCTGAACCGGCGGCCGGTCAGTTGATGCGCTGGAAGTCGGACCTTTCCGGGCTGGAAAATGTTGATGTGGTCGATATGGACGAAGCTGTCATCTCCGATTTTGCGCGGGCATTGCTGGAATATGCCACGGCATCGGGGATGCTGACGGCGTTGGGGATTTCGGACTTTATCAAAACCCTGCTGGATGATGCTGACGCGGCCACGGCACGGCAAACAATCGGGGCAATCGGGCACGCGCTGGCCACGGCGGCAAATGACTTTTTGGTTGCATCCGGGGACGGGGTTTTTGTCAAAAAGACTCTGGCGGAAGCCCGAACAATTCTGGGACTGGATGGCGCGACAAATCAAATTCCTGTCGGCGGTGGGGCGGGCACAGCGCCCGTCTGGACCACGGCCACGGGATCGGGTGCGCCGGTTCGGGCCACGTCGCCGACGCTCGTAGCGCCCGCGCTCGGAACTCCGGCCAGTGGCACCCTTTCGAACTGTACGACGGCCACGGCAGCCGACAACACGTCAAGCACGGCCATTGCTTCAACTGCATACGCAAAGGGGCAAGATGCTGTAAACGACAATCCCAAACAGATGGCGCAGGGCATCAACATGACGGCTTCAACGTCAGGGAGCAATGGGATTCAGATACCCAGTAATAATAATATTAATTTAGGGGCAGGTGATTTCTTCTTTCTGTGGGTTGGAAGTGCTCCTACTTATGGGGCTGCGGGTGGCACATATTTAATCTACAAAAGTGGACAAAGTCCCGCTTATGCCGGATTTAGTTGGGGCATTGGGAGCAATAGAAAACTATCCATAGGTTTGACAGAAGACTACGCAGCAAGTAAGACACAAACTCTAACATCAACAGCAACAATCGCCTCTCCTGATAATACAACCACATGGTTGATGGCTGTTCGTAGCATTAAAAACAACACACTGACTTTCTATGAAAACGGTGTGCAGTTGGGGAGTCCTATTTCACTTGCAGGCAATGCTTATAATATTACAAACACAGGAAATCTTTTTGTATCTGGAAGCACTGTTTATCGTTCCGCAACAAATACGATTCTTGCTGCTATTGGCAATTATGCGCCGACTGCTGCCGAAGTGTTGGATATTTATCGCAATGGGATTAATTTTACTGATAAGTGGGGAAGCCAAACGGCAGTTTATGCGAGTGGTTTTAGTTCTGGTGTTGATGGTTGGCAAGCCGCTGCTGGGGAAGTTATTGGAAATGTGGATGGAATAGCTGGGCAAAATGATTGGTTAATGTTCATTTGCAATACTACAACAACACAGTGGCATGGTATTTCACGCAGCGTCGGACCTGCGTTAACTGGCGGAAAACGTTACAGAGTCAGTTTTACTTATTATATTCCAAGCACGAATAGCAATCTCTCATTTATCCGTTTATATAAGCAGAATGGAGTAATGCTATTTGATGCTACGGTTTTAAATGTTGTTACACCTTTTTCCCTTGAGTTCACATGCCCTGATGATTATTCAACAGGGTACAATTTTGCATTGTTTGGCAACGGTGCTGCCTTTACCGATACAGGTGGTGATGACGTATTTTATATTAGGAATTTTGTTGTTGAGCGCATTGGTACAACCTTAGCTCTTCAGCCCGAAGGCATCCAACCCGCCCCTGGCCAGTGGCTTGATTCCTCTTCTAACAAACTTCACGCACTTCAACCTGCTGCTGGTTCTTCCTTAGCTCGTCTGAAACGAGAATTTGAAATTCGTTGGACAAACACATGGACCGGAACGCATGAAGCACAATATCTCGGTGGTGTGAATCAAAACATCTTCCCGACCGGGGACATCAGAATCGAATCCATTACGATGGTTTGCACGGCCACGGGCGTCAATGTGATCTTGGGGGATGGCAGCAATACAACCCGCTTTGTTGCCTCGACGGCTCTGGCTGCTTATCTGGATTGCACAATTACTTATCGTTATCACGACGGCACGAACATGAAGGCGGTCATTGATCCGGACGCGAATTTCACCGGCTCAATCACGACCGTCATCAAAGGAATTATTTTGTAGGGGGTTTTATTATGCAAATCGAAATCGATGGGAAAAAAGCGGATGTCTTGAACATCAATCTGGAAAAGGGTTTTATTGACTTCCGGTGGGCGGATGCTGGTGAATATAGCGGCGTCTGCATGGCCCCGATGGATTCCGCCGCGCTGGAAAAAGACCTGAAAGATTTTGATAAGACCGTTCTGGCCAAGGTGGATAAAACCGCCGTTAAAAGTTCGGCGTTATCCGTCGAAGGGAAGGCGTAAGGATGCCCAGAGTAAGCCCGCAAATCAGCAATTTCACGGCCGGTGAATGGTCTCCCCATATGATGGGTCAGGCCGATCTTGCACAGTGGAAAAACGCTTGCCGGACCATGCTGAACTTTTTCCCGCGAGTGACCGGTGGCGCGCAAAAACGTCCCGGAACGGTCTTTGTTGCGGAAGTGAAAGATTCTTCAAAGCGGGTCCGATTGATTCCCTTCCAGTACTCCACCTTGCAGGCCTATGTCATTGAGGCCGGGGATTATTACATGCGCTTCATTCGGGACAATGGCCAGGTTGTGACAACAAGCGGCACGCCTTACGAAATTGGATCGCCTTACGGTGCCGCCGACATCGGTCAGCTTCGTTTTGCCCAAGACAAGGATCTGATGTACATGTTTCATCAATCCTATCCAGTGCAGAAAATCACCCGTTACGATCATGATGACTGGGAAATTTACAACGCGCCGCTGGACAATGGACCTTATCAGCCGGTTCGGAATAACGACGAAATCGGCGTGAATCTTTGTACAAATGGAGAATTTGAAGAGGATACGGGCATAACGAGCATCGGAACGCCTCTTGTCCAGAAACGCACCGACGTCAGAATTTACAGCGAAAATTATGCCCGTGTTGTGGCGATGAGTGCAACGGGGCAGGGATTCTTGATAACAATCGGAACGACGACCACCGGCAAACAGTACGTTGTCAGATTCCGCGTCTTCACCCGCGCCACGTCTATCCTGATGAGGGCGAAACAAGGCGGCGCATCGGCCTATAATCTGAATGAGGAAATCGACGCGATAGCCGATAGCCAGTGGCTGGAATATAGCAGGTATTTTATTGAGGCATCCGGCGGGACCGCGGCGCAAATTGAATTTGAATCGCCTGACGGCGAAGTGCTGGACGATGAAGAGTTGATTGCAAATTACGACATGACCTATGAGGGGGATTGGACGGAAGACCCGGACTCGACCGATGTCTATTGGTCCGCAGATCATACCTTTGATGGCGTGGCGGGGACATGCTATTTAATGATAAACCCGGAAGGGACAAGCGGGGACATCAACACGCTGATATCACGTTCATTCATTACGGAAACCGGGAAAGTTTACAAACTGGTCGTCATCTGGTCAGGCCCCGGTTATATTACGATAAGATTTCGACGTGGAAATAATTCCGGCAGCGTCATCCTGGCCGATGAAAAATATGTAAGCGGCGTTTCCGCAAACACAGAAACATTTTATTACGAAGAAACCGCCGGTGGCGTTTATGCGGCCATTATCGTGGGTACGCAACATGCTTCAATGATTGCCGTCAATTCCGTAAGCGTCAAGGAAGTTAAATCCCATTATTACATCGACAAGCTGGAAGTTTATGAAGTGGACGCGATCACCATGGCACCGTCCGCCACAACGGGACTTGGAATCACATTGACCGCCTCTTCCGACTTTTTCGAGTCCGGGCATATCGGGTCATTTATTCAGCTGACGCACGGGACGGCGGACCCCGGTTACGCCCGGATCACCGGTGTCACTTCGGGCACGGTCGCAACCATTGACGTCTTATCGGATTTCGACGCGACGACGGCAACGGCAAACTGGCGCGAAGGGGCGTTTTCCTGGAAGAATGGTTATCCCGCCTGTGGTGCCTTCTACGAACAGCGTTTAATGATGGCTGATACGCCGAATGATCCTGACGGCCTATGGGGAAGCCAGACAACCGAGTACGACGATTTTACGCCCGGCACGCTGGCATCAAATGCCCTCGGGTATAAACTGCAATCGGACATCATCCGTTGGCTCTCTCCTCTGGGGCAGTTAGTGGCCGGCACGGTCAATTCGGAATATCGCATCGGCACCAATAGCAGCGACACGGCCTTGACGCCTACGAATATCAAATTGACCTCTCAGGGGCGCAAGGGTTCGGCAAACATTGATCCGATCAACGCCGGAAATGCGATTCTCTTTGTCCAGAGACGCGGGGCGGCGGAATATGGCAAGCGCCTGCGGGAACTCTCCTATAATTACGAAACGGACTCTTTTCAGGGGCTGGATTTAACCGCTTTCGCTGAACACATCACGGGAAGCGGCATCGTCCGCATGGCGTTGATGCTATCGCCCTTCCCGATTGTCTGGGCATGCACGGCGGACGGCGGTTTAATCGGCTGCACCTATGACAAAGATCAACAGGTTTTGGGGTGGCATCGACACGATGTCGGGGGGACCGTCGAGGATATCTGCATTATTCCCGGCGCCGAACAGGATGATTTATATCTGCTGGTCAATCGTTCCATCGGCGGCGTGGTGAAACGTTACATTGAGGTTCTGGCACCGTTTGACTTCGGAGATGACCAGACAGACGCTTATTTCGTGGATTGCGGCCTGACCTACGACGGAACGGCCGCAACAACGATAACCGGCCTGGATCACTTGGAAGGTGAAGCCGTGGCGATTCTGGCGGATGGCGCTGTCCACGATGCCCGGACTGTAGCCAGCGGTCAAATTACGCTGGATTACGCGGCGTCTGTGGTTCATGTCGGTCTTCCCTATACGTCAGAACTTGAGCCGATGCCATTGCAGGGCGGTTCGATAGAGGGGACAAGCGAGGGGAAAACCAAACGCATCCATGGCGTGACGGTCTATTTTTATCAGACCGGCGGCGGCTGGATCGGGCCGGATGAAGATAACCTCGAACCTCTCGTTTTCCGGACAACGGATGATGATGTCGGGGAGGCGGTCCCGCTCTTCACCGGTTACAAGGATGATTTTAATTTCCCGGGTGATTGGGGGCTAGAAGCGACGGTGTTAATTCGGCAGACGGAACCGCTGCCCATGACGGTTCTTTCAATGATGCCCAGATTCAGGACGGAGGACAGATAATGGACATAGGGGCCGGGATAGCGATATCAAGCGGGGTTTTTGGGATTGTTGCCGTCGTCTACAAAATTATTCCATCGCCCAGCAAAGGGGAGAGGACTCACTGTGAAGAACATTCGGGCGTGTGCGCGAAGCAGGACAGCTTTGACGCCTGGCTGAATAAAATCGAGAAAAAACTTGATCGTGTAATTGAGGGGAGAAAAGCAGAATGACCGTTTATGAACTGATCGAAAAGCACGAAGGTCGAAAGAAGAAACCATATCGATGCACGGCGGGAAAGCGCACGATTGGAGTTGGTTATAATTATGACGACAACACTTTGCCGCCTGATATCGCCGCGTACTTGAAAGACAATGGGCAAGTCACGGATGAAATGATTGACCGTCTTTTAGAAATAACCGTCCGTCAGGCTGTGGCTGACTGTCATGTGCTGTTTCCGGAGTTCGATTCTTTCTCCGACAACCGGCGCATGGCTCTGACGGACTTTGTTTTTCAACTTGGATTTAAAAGGGCGCGGGGTTTTTCGAAGAGTATAGCCGCAGTCAATACCGGCCGATGGTTTGACGCGGCGCGGGAAATGGAAAAATCCTCGTGGTTTTATCAGGTGCCGAAAAGGGCGGCGGAAATAATCAATATGATTGAGGAGGGTTAATCATGGGCATTGACGCAATTGTAGCATTGGCCGGGCTGGTTATTCCACCCGTGACAGATTTCATCAAAAAGAAATTCCTGAAAAAAGAACAGGACACGCCGGAGGCGACTCTTTCCACGCTGGCCACAACCAAGCCGGAAGTCATGCCGGAGTATCTTAAGGCTCAAGCGGGCCTTATGGACGCCATGACGCGCTTTTTCAATCGGGATGTGTGCGGGACTCCATCGCAGCGTGTTGTGGATCTTCGCGCGGCGATTCGTCCGCTCGGTGTCGTTCTGAGTTTTATCATTCTGGCTGTTATTGCTGTTTTGCATGGGACCAATACGGCGGATATCAGCGGGGCGGCGGGGGTCCGTTATTCTTGCGAGCTGGTGATTTCTTCATGGTTTGGGGATCGGATAGCGACGAAATGAGCACCTACCTGACGGAGTTCGACATTCAAGACTTTGATTGGCTGGAATTGGCCCCTGATTCCTGGGCGAAACGGTCGGATCGGGCTATGGTTGAACTTTACAGTAAAGCGGGTCCGGCGATTACTCTATGGACGGAAGACGGCACGGTCATTGCCTGCGCTGGGGTGGCCTGCGGAGCGTGGAAGGGATTCGGGGAATACTGGCTTGTTCCATCTGTCCATGTGAAGCGTTTTCCAAAAGCGGTCTATAAAACGGCGGTGGATTTCATTGACGACACAATTGACAAGCTGGGGCTGTACCGGGTGCAGGCGGTCATCATGGCAAATAACCCGGTTCATGTCCGCTGGATTGAGGCGCTGGGGTTCGAGCGGGAAGGGCTTATGCGGAAATTCGGGCCGATGAAAGAGGACAAATATCTTTACGCGAGGGTGAAATAAATGTCTCAAGCCGGAAATATCGCGCAATACGTAACCATCGGGCTTAGTCGTCAGACTGAGGCTTACTCGTATTGGTACGAAAACGAAATGGCCAAGAATACGACCAAGATAAAGCAGGCGCTCGTATCGCGTGAAAAGGCGCTGGCCAAACGCGGCGTAGAAATGCAAAAGCAGAATGCGGCCATGGTGTCAGGTGAGGCCGCGAACGCCCAGAAAGAGGCTGATTATACACGTCGGGTTGGCGACATCAAAGAAGATCAATATCGGGACGAAACGGATGCCGGGCTTTCTTCCGCTTATGCGAACATGGCGAACTCCGGCGTCGATATGTCCTATGGTTCGCCCATGGAATACATGAGCGCGGCGATTGATAAGCGGGCCGAAGGGCTGGGGCTCCTGGAATGGCAAAACGATTATAACAACTGGCAGGCGGAAAGCAACGTTGCGGCGCTCAAGAATAAGTCCGCGATCATGCTTGACGCGGCGAAAATTGCCGAAGCAAACCTTGTTATGTATGACTATCAGAATCAACTTTATGATTATGCGCAGGAAGAGGCGGACAAGGCGGCGATGATGAAACAGGGCCAGGCGTATCTGGGGGCGTTTACTGATTCATTGTCTGTCTTTAGCGGTAGCGGCGGTTCTGGCGGAGGTGGGGGAATGTCGGGAATGATGAACATGAATAGCGGCGCCGGTGCGAGCGCTGCGGGGTGAAATGAATGAATATTGAAATTCCTGGAATTATGCAAGGCGGTTCAACGTCGTATCCCGAAGCGATGCGCGGTCTAGCGACAGAGGTTAAGTCATTGGGCAAGGCCATAGGTGGCGCTTCCGACTCGATTCAGTCAGGGTATGACTTTAACAATACGACCGAAAATAAAAATCTTTGGGAGGAAGAGCGTCGAACACAGAGCTTGAAAATTCAGGCTCAAGATGACGGCACCGACCCGGACGCCTACGATAAGTATAAATCCAAAATGGCTGAGATCGATAAAAAATACATCGACCGGGCCTATGGGTTCAATGATAACGTTGGCCGAATGTCCGAAAAGTACATCGTGACGCGTGGAGCGAAAGCCAACGGAGGCGCACAGCAAAACTATTTCAACCGCTTCATGGTGAAAAGCAAGATCGTCCAGGAAGAGGAAACGAACGCGCAGGCACAGCGCGCCGGGCAAACCGGGGAATTTCGATTTGAAACAGCCGAAGCGGAAAAGCGCATTTCGTCCATGCGTAATTTATGGGGAGAGGGAAACACGCAGGCGGCTATCAGGTCCCATAAGGCCCACATTGTCGAACACGGCATGAATGTCAGACTGACCGACCCTGTTCACGGGCCTTCTTTCGTTAAGCAACTTGAGGCTGATTCTGCATATCAGAGCGAGCTTTATTCTTACATTCCGGAAGAACGTCAAGATGCGATGAATACGCGAATCCGCGTAGCGAAAGAACATCATGCGGCGACCCAGCGGCAAGCGACACATGAAGAACGAGAACGCCGAATGTTGGAGCGCGAGGCGGCGATTGATGAGACGAACAGAATCCTCGTGCCGATAGCATTGAAGCGTAACGGCCTGAACCGTCCCAGTGATTTAACCGCCGAACAGTGGTCTAAGCTGACGCTTGCCGCTCCTGAGTACGCTATGAAGCTTCAAGACTCCATGCGCCGGGAAATGGATTATTCTGCACGGCAGGTTAAAGCAGACCGGCGCGAGGCGGAACAAGAGCGAAAACAGCAATTATCAGAAAATGAATCCGCTATTTTGATGGATGATGATTTTGAAACGCGGGATCTTCGCCGCGATCTGGCGGCGGGTGATATCACGCCTACTCAGTACCAAAAGCTTATGAAGGTTCAAGAGAAGATGGACCCGATCAAACGGAATTCCGTCAAGAGCGCCTTGTCTAAAGTCAACTCGGGGGCGGCGCTGGCTCGGACCCTGGACGTTAATAACAAGAGAGAGGAAGCTGTGTGGCGTCAGAAATACGGCGATCTGGTCAAGGCGTTTGCCTACAATTATGCGGATGAACCTGATTTCGACCGGAAGTTAAGCGACTTCATGGAAAAGCATGTCTTCTCTGAGATGGTTACGGGATTCTTTACAGGCCGGGATGAAGAACGTCAGGATAAATATCAGGCAGCGCAGGCAGTGGCCGGCGATCTTCCCGCGAGGGGACGGAAAGCAAAACCAGCTTCGACAATGCCGCCTGCAGCGGATCATTCCGGGCGGACGATACGGGACACGGAAACAGGGAAACGCTTCAAGTCAGACGGTAAAAACTGGATCGAGGTAAAGTAATGGCATTTGTATTTGAAGACGACAAACAGGCGGCGGCTCCCGTAGCCGGGGCGGATGGTGGGCGCTATGTTTTTGAGGACGCGCAGCCAGCGAAGAAAGAATTATCCTTCCGCCAGGGCTCGGACCCGTCGTTAATCGACCGGGTGTTTGATCTGTTTGCGGATCCGGAAACAGAACGGGCAAAAGCTGTGCAGGCGCTGGTTGATTCCGAGGCGCTGGGGATTCGGCCGTCAGATGCTTACAGATACCGGAACGCCATTGATTCAGGCGTTAAAATGAATAAAAACGCCATCGAGGCATCGAGGCGAACAAATGTCATGGACCGGGTGAAACAAAGCTGGGACATCGGGTTGAAGCAGAATCAACTCGGCCTGATCGGATACGATTACATTACCACCGGGGATCCAAAACATCTTGAGTCCATGGGCAAAGTTGGGATGCCCACGGAAGATGAAACTTTCGTCTCTGAAAGCGGCCTTGAGGATGCTTTTCGGGCGGCGGCGAAGATGACACCGATGATGCTGCATATCGGCAAGGAATCGCTTGAAAAGGGTTTGCCGGTAGGCATGGGCGCGGGGCTGGCTGCGTTTATTCTGGGGCAGGCCGGGCCACAAATGGCGCTCCCCGAAGAACTTCTTACCGTGCCCCTGGCCACGGCTGCGGGATTGAAAACAGGTTCGACCGCGGCGGCGTTCCACGAAGCGTTAAAGATGGAATCCGGACTGGCTGTGGCTGAAATCATGCAGTTTAAAGATAAAGAGGGCAATCAGATTGATCCGGATATCGCGCGGGCGTCGGCGTTCGGCGTTGGTGTGGTCAATGCGGCCATTGAGGTGTCACAGATAAAGCTCTTGTTAAAGACTATTCCCGGCATGGATAAGGTTCTGGGGCGCGCCGTCATGGAGACCGTAACCAGCAAGGCCGTCAAGGATAAACTGCTGGCCATTGCCGGATCCTACGCCGGGACCATTGCCAAAGAAACCGGGCAGGAAGTCGCGCAGGAATCAACAAATATCGTCTTTGAAGAATTGGCCAAGAACCTGAATAATGCCGCCCATGGGACGGATATTGATCCTGCAAAGTTGGCGGACGTGGTTGATCGGTTGTATGCAACGGCTAAGGAATCAGCACAGGCGTTTGCTGTGATGGCTGCGCCGGGGAATGTGGTCAAGGCGGGTATGGCAGGGAAGAAAGAAAACGCAAAGGCCGTGCCAAATAAGAATGAAAATAAAAATGTCACGACATTGTCACGCCCTGTCACGGATGGCGAAAGCGTGACAAGTGGGAAGCGTTCAGAAAACCCCTTCATCATCGGCGTGAACGAATCCCCTGACGGTACAGTGACCAGCTTCACGATGGCGGACCCTCTGACCGGCCAGACCTTTGAAGTGCCGGCGCAAAAGTCGGAAGACAAGGAACGCGTCAGCCTGACGCCGGACATGGCCGCGGTAAACTCCAAGGTTGAGGAATTGCGGGCGGCACAGCCCGACGAACTGGACGGCCAGCTTGACCGGATTATTTCCGGGGATGAGGATATGGAGACGGCGGCGGGGCAGTTTTTCGGGGAAACCGAACAGGTGGACGATGTTGATGAAATGGGGTTTGTGGGCGATACTGATATTGATATTCAGATAAAAAGAGGTCGTGAAATAATCAATGAAATGACCATTGATCATACCGACCGCCCTGACGCAATGAGGCGTGATGATGTCGGGTCTATTGAGTTTCCGTGGGGAAAAGAAGGGAATCCAAAAAAAGAATTTAAGCAAGGATTTGGCATATCTCATATCATTGCAAAGCACGGTTCTGATGTTGTTCATAAAGTTGTTGAGGTCATTGGGCGCGGACAAATTGTCCGTGTCTATGGGCCTGAAGACGGAAAGAGAGTTAATATTGAATATGACGGACACACGGCTGTTTTGTCGCTTCGAAAAAAAGGGAAGGATGATACGTGGTTACTGACTGGATGGCAAAATAAAACCTCTGATGAACTCGGAGAGGTTAACGGCCCTGCCGAGCCTACTCATGATGGGCCTATGCGTACTCGTCCCAACATGGTTGCAGAGGTTGATAATAGTATAGACCCAAAAGGCGGAATTGTCAATAAGGCGAAAGCGATCAATGATTCCATTGGCGAAAAAGGTTACGTTGATCTTGCCCCGATTATTGATCTTGGGCGCATGGTCTGGGACGAAGGTCATCAAACAATCGAAACATTCAAGGTTCGTACAAAAGAACTTCTTTCATCTGTCTGGGAAACAGTTAAGGAAATAGTTCATCAGGCCTGGGACAAACTGAAAGAAGAGCGCGGCTCTATCTCCAAGAAAAAGAAGTACGACGTTGATGAAATCAACGAACTTCTGGACATGGCCGGCCGTCAGGATAAGGCGGAAGGCCCGCTTCCCGAACAGCCGTCTTATGATCAGGTGCGCCAGAAGGCCGCGCAGATGGCATTTGAAAAAATCCAAAAGAAAATCGATTTTAAGCAACGCAAGGATGCGGCCGCGTTAAAGCGTCAGGGCAAAGACGACGCGCGGCAGCTTCCGGTCTTTCAGGCCATGGAATATATCGCGGGCGCCGGCGGGCTGAAATCATCAAGCCTGCTGAAAGACTATGATCCCGAATCAGTTAGGGAACTGGCCAAGCGCCGGATCGGACTTGTCAAAAAAGACGGCGCTGTTCAGTTGGATGTTGTGGCCGATCAATTCGGCTATGAGGCTGCAGACGATCTGTATAATGACATGATGGACTGGCAGGGGCTGGAAGAAGAGGGGCGCAAGCTGGCCGATGACTTCCAATATCATTATGGGGATCTGATCACCACAGCGGAAATGGATAACTTCAATGAAGAGTTGATGCAGGAAGAAGACAAGATCATGAAGTCTCTGACTACGGAGAATCGCCCGAAACCGGCCAAGGGTTTAAAGTCTTTCATCCGCCAGAAGACCGGGCAGGCCAAACCGACCGATAAGATGGTTCCGGAATACACGGCTTTGACGGAAATGTTTAAGAAGGAAGCGGCCACGGCACGTCAGGCATTTTCCGAAGGTAAAAAAGAAGAGGTTGAACGCTCAAAAGAGGTTATGCGCTGGCTGGTCAAGCGCCGCCAATCAATGAAAAACGTGCGCGATTACTTCAATCTGACTGACGCTGAACTGATGAGCGTCACGAATCGCCGGAATCCGGCCTTGATGGATGATACGGAGTTTAAGCAATTTTTGAAGGATATCGAATTGAAGGCCGTTTTGTTGGCCGAAAACAAACAGGCTAAAATCGAATTGATGTTGATGATCGAGACGAAGCGCCTGCAAAAAGTGGACAATTACCGGCAAGCCTTAGAGTTGCCCACCTTCGACAATATGACCACTGAGCAGTTACGGCAGTTTGCGCAACTGATTGAGCCCTTCCAGGATGATGATGTTTTCCTGACTCAGCGTGAACTTGAGACCGTAGACCGGACGGACCTGAAAGGGATTAAGACATGGCGCGAGGCGCGGGAACGTCTAGCGAAAGAGGCCGGGGTGGATGTTGAGGATCTGGCAAAGGTCCACGTCAGTCAATTGGATTCCTATCGCTGGGATTCGTCGCTGAGGGAACGAGACCCATTCTTTGACATCCTCGTCACTCGAATGACCGAGGCTGTTTTAGGCGCCGAACTGCGGGCGCACAACGTTGAATCGCAGGTGTACGAACTGGCAAAGAAGGCGGAGAAATCACATGAACGGGGACTCGTTGACAGGATGATCCCGCACGATGATCTGATCATGGCCTTCCTGGAATCGCCTCCGGATCGGAAAGCGGCAATCGTAGAACAGATGACGCCGGAACAACTGGATTATGCACACTTCATGCAGCAATACTTTGCCGACGCCTTAAACTACCTGATCGCCACAAAATCGCTTGAGCGTGGCCGGGAAAACTATTTTGTGCATGTTCGCCGGTCTTTCCTGGAAAAAATGCGAGACGGAAGCCTGAAGGCCATTGCGGGAGATGTGGCGCATGGCCGGCTGAAAGACGCCTTCGATAAACTGTTTGAAAACCAGATACAGGATCAGCTTGTTTTCAATATTCTCGATGACGATACCGGGAACATTCTCCCGCTGGAAAAGTTCTTCCAATTCTCGATGCAAAGAACCGATGTCATGGACCCGACCCGAAACGTCACGAAAGCCTTTTTGACCTACATGCGGACGTTCGAGAAAAAGAAGATGTTTGACGCCATTATCCCGAAGCTCGACATCTACGCGCAGGCTCTGACTCCGACTCGCTACACGCCGCGCGGGCTGGAAATTGACCGATCATTAAAGACCTTCGTCAATAAGTGGATCAATAATAAGAAGGGGCGGCGGATATCGTTTGATTCGACATTACGGCAGGGCGGGCCGCTGGATACCGGCATCCGGGCACTTCGGACATTCACGACGATGCTTGATCTGGGATTGGCGCCGGTGGCTCAACTTGCGGCGTTTGCCGGGGAACAAGTCACAAACGCGGCCATGCTGGGACCGGCGGGCATGGCAACCGGCACGGCACGGATGCGGACGGAGAAGGGCAAGCGAATCCTGCAAAAATATGAGGCATTTGTGGGCCGGTCATTATGGGAAGAATTTTCGGCGCCGGGGAAGGAAGTCACCGAAAGATTAAGCGACATGCTCTTTGCCGGGTTCCATCTTTCGACCGTGAGCGCAAACAAACAATTCCTTTTGGCATCTCTGACCGAACAGGAATGGGAGGCCGAAACAATCAGCGTTGAACGCCTGGCCAAAATGCGGCTGAATATGGGACGGTTCCGGGTTGTGCCGGGAACTGGCTCGCTGGTCGGATCGACATCGGCGGGGGATGCGGTCATGCAGTATAAGAAATGGGCGGTTCCGCTGGCTCGGACGCTGCTTACTGACGGCGAAACGCTGGTTAAAAACATGAAGGACGGGAAGCCGTTGGATGATCGCGCCCGAACTGAGCTGATCCGCTTCTCCTATCTGACCGGGTCCGTGTTCATTGTCGGGGCGATGGCCGGGGCAGATGATAAGGAAGACAAATCTTACATCGGGAAAGCAAAGGCTCGGATGTACCGTGAGGCGATGACCTTAACACAGGGTATGAATCCACTGCTTTTCATCGGCGTTCCCCGGACATGGACCTGGGTGATTGATACGGTCAAGGCGCTGAAAGATTTAATCCTGCTGGAAGAATACAAAACCAAAGACGGTTTAAAAGGCACTGGCGAATTGAAACGGCAGTTTGTCCCGGGTGTGGCTCGTCAGATGGTCGGGAATAATTAAATATCAAATTAAGTACGGTCTCATTAATAATTGCACCTACAATTGTTCAAGTAATGCGCATTTTTCAAAATTGACGATTATGGGTGAAAAGAAACACTTTTATAACTAAAGGCTACTAATGAACGGTCTTAGTATCCTGTGTAATACTTTTTTGGGGGATTATTTTCTGTACTTTTTCTTTGAGGTCAGACCACCGGACTTTACCTTCTTCAACTCCCTTAGAAATAATATTTTTGAGTTCCCCTCGAGTGACCCGCCTACAACGACCTTGTCTAATAGACTCAATAATCACTTCGGACATCAAACCTAATGATGTATAATCCAGATCGACAACGTCTAGGTGTCTTTCCACAAATCTCTCATAAGGAGTCAAACCAGCGCATTCCTTGACAGATAGGCCCCTGCTTTTGATTAGTGATAATTCTATTGTAAGAATATCGATCGTGTCTAGACTGTTAAATTGAGAACTGATTGCTAAGACAGCTTCATCTATCTCGCTTATACCATTAATTGCCCATAGTGATAATGTGTTACTTGAAGTCTTCATGCAATTTGTAATAGCATCAGCTGAAGGTCGCTCTCCTTCGAGAATTCGGCGTTGAATCCATTTACCATAATCTATTTTCCTAACGACCAACGACATGCTTCTCCATACCCTCCAGAGCAATAATCACACCAGCCAAGTATTTTTTAAGCCATTCTTCTGAATATGACAAACTCCTAAGAACGATTAGATTTTCTGGGGCTTCCCAATTTTCAAAGCAGCGGATTCCACATTCTTGGACTTCTACACTTTTATGTAAAGTTGCAGTAATAGCCATATTTACACCTTGTGGAGAAATCTGCCGGTAGTCGAAATGGGCGATAATTCTTAGTATAGATGAAGTTATATTTGGATTGTAAAAATTTTTGTTGAATAGTTCATTTATCCATTCACGTGCAAACGAACCGTATCTATTCAAAGCCTCACTTACGTACTCCTCAGCTGGAGAACTAAACCCAAATTCAAAATCAGACTCTTTAATTAATTGCAGAAATTTATTAAAAAAAAGATTACGTAAATTATCTTTCGCAATCCTACACGCGTCTTCGATAGTTTCAGTTTGGCTCTCGAGAGGATCGGATACACTCGTTGAAGAAGTGAAAAAGACTATATTATCTACCTCTTCATCCGGTTTTTGGATGCTCTCCTCTTCCAAAACTGTCTGTTCTTGGTTTGTAGACAGGTCATCCATATATAATCTTTTCTTCCTCTGTCGTTATCTGTTTACTAACATCAACCGCAATTCTTAGGAAATTAACTATATCCTCAATACCAAAACGCGGATCTTTATTTTTTTGGTATGTGTTAATATCGAAACCTACTGCAATTCTATCAAAAGGTATCGGGGGATCATTATTAAAAAGGCCTTGGATTCTACTTATTTCAGTTATTATATTAACTTGCTCAAGTTTTTTATGAAGATGGAATTCTTTACGGTTAACATTCTTTATAACCCATTGATGGGGTGGATCGTCTATATAAAAGGCAGGAAGTTTTAGCAAATTTGAATTTACTTTTTTAAGTTCAACATCAGTCATTTCTTTAAGAAGTCCTTTTGTGATATACGATAATCGTGAACCTTTAAGTGGGATTACATGTAATATCCTACCGATAATATCTACTGCTTCTCCGATGAAATTATCAGGAGTGCCAATGTCTAAGCCTTTCACTTCCGACTTCGTTAGTAATATGCGATGCGGCTCGAATGCTAAGTTCCATACAGAATTGTTGTCAGTAAGCTGCAGTTGACGTCGCATTTTTGAACTGGACCCAATAAGTACTTCATCAACAGTAATAGGAAGAAATCCTCTATCTTTAAATGTTTCCAGCAGCCTAATTATAATATCTGGGTTCGGCTCCACATGAGTACCTTGGGCGAAAAAACCGACTTCGTATTTTCCTGTACGGTCAATCATACTTCATAATCCCTTCTTATATTAAGATACCCTTCGATGTTTATGTGCATTGATAAACTTCAAATGCTGTAACAATATGTAAATATTAATATCAGCAATTAAAGAGACAGCGTTGATATAAACTATTCTATTCTATACGTTCCTAAAGTACATAATTAATTGTGGTACAATATACTCGATCATTTATGCATTGATTATCATGATTTGCAATAGAAATCTATTAATGATATTAATTTCTGCAGCTCAACACCACGTCTTGTATTCGTGAAAATCAATTGTTTTCTTATGATGGCTTATATGGTGGTTTGGATTAAATTGTTACGTTTTGTGACGTTCTGGCTACAATCGAATCGGTTAAATACTAAATATGATCAATACACCCAAATACAGTAACTTGCTTTGGGACCAAGATGTCGTAGGTTCAAATCCTGCCGCCTCGAAATATGGCTGTTGAAAATAAGGAGATAAAATATATTAAAATGCTAGCAAATACAACATAATAGAGAGTAAAGCACATTACTCTTAATCAGTAGGTTGTCGGTTCGATCCCGACAGGGCTCACCAAAATTATTTTTGGGGTTAAGCATGATATGCTTAGCCCCTTTTTTTTGATGCAGCGACCTCTCTTTCATGCACTCAGAGAGCAGGGGGAAGCAAAAAATCTCTTGCCGATAAAATAAAAAGATTTATAAATAATTCAATACATGAAGCGATTCATTGAAGTAAGAGCTTCAGGAAAAAGCCCATGCCATTAATGGACCGGCCCCGTCAATTTCCAATGATGACGGGCAGACCCGACCCTGCAGGTGATAGAGGCGCAGATGTAAAATGAAAGAGTCCAAATGGATTAAAAAAACAATCACGCCGTTTGCCAGGCCCATCCGCTGGCTGGGAACGCTGAAAAAGAAACGAAGAAACCTGCAGGCCGATGCGGATTTTATTGCCGGGAATTCGGCCGCAGACGGCATGCATTTAAAAATTATGAGTTTTAATATCCGGCGGGGCACGGCTGCGGACGGTAAAAATCACTGGGTATATCGCCGTAAACTGGTGATCGAAGTTCTAACCCGTTATCTGCCGGATATAGTGGGTCTGCAGGAAGCGCTGGATTTTCAGATGGACGAAATCAGCGCCATGCTTCCCGGATATGCCAAAATCGGCGCCGGCAATCTGGGCGGCCGTGAAGGCATGCACAATGCCATCTTTTATAACGAAGCATATTTTGACCTGGCTGAAGAAAAGACATTCTGGTTTTCAGATACGCCCGATATTCCGGGTTCAAAAGGATGGGGCAATACCATTCCGCGAATTTGCACCTGGGTGCGGCTTATTGAAAAAAAGTCGGGGCAGGCGTTTTATTTTTACAATGCACATCTGGATCATCTCTCTCTCACGTCACGGAAGAAAAGCGTTGTCTATCTGATCCGGCAAATCCGGGAAAGACAATTTCGCGAACCGTTTATCCTGGCGGGCGATTTCAATGCCCGCGAAAAGAGCTCGCCGATCCGGTATTTAAAAGGCATTCATCTGCTCAAGACCAAACCCAAGCGGCGAGTATTAAACCCTGATCCGCTGGTCGACACCTTCCGCGTGTGCTATCCCGATTTGCGCAAGGTAGTGAGCTTTCACGGCTATCACAGGTTTATTTTCCGCCTGAAGATCGACTATATATTTGTCCCGCCTTCAGTGCGAGTGGACGATGCGGAAATCATTCAACTGCACTGGAAAAGGCGCTACCCGTCCGACCATTTCCCTCTTTTTGCCAAGATCCATATTCCCGGAAACGATGCCTGACCATGGTAGAGTATAAAATGACAACTCATGGTGATTATGATCTTAACTTTGTAAATTGTAAACAAGGAATACAATGTTTGCATTGATAAAATTCAGCAAAAGGCGGATCTATTTCCCCTTCTGCGAACGCTTGTGGATCAGAATCGAAGGGGCGGAAGATTTCTGATTCT
Organism: Smithellaceae bacterium; assembly: GCA_963682105.1. Lineage (GTDB taxonomy): Bacteria > Desulfobacterota > Syntrophia > Syntrophales > Smithellaceae > UBA8904. Next base: position 451,567 of record OY821638.1, on the reverse strand, counting down.
GGTTTCCGCCACGCGTTATCTTGTAAGGCAGAGTTCGGAAGCCCTGGCGGGGCGCATTCATTATATTGAGTTGACGCCTTTTACCGGGAATGAACTTGAAGCATCAGGGAAAAAACATGGGATTTTAAAAGACTGTGGTGGCGCGGCGGTTTTCCGCCAGCGTTTCTTGCGGATACGGATGCGCAAAGCCACGCATGGCGGCGTGACATGATTCAGGATTATTTAAGCCGTGACATCCTCATGTTCGGTTTTGCCATTCCCATGACCATCATGTCGTGTTTCTGGAAAATGCTGGCGCATTACCATGGCGGAATTCTGAATGCTTCCAAACTCGGGCAGTCCATGGATTTGTCGCATAACACCATTCGCAAATACCTGGACATCCTGGAGCAGACATTCATGGTGCGGTTTCTGCAGCCGCTGGAAATTAATCTTAAAAAGAGACTGATCAAATCGCCCATAATCTACCTGCACGACACCGGGTTTTTGCACACGCTTCTGGAAATCGACTCCGCAACCGAACTGTACGGGCAGCCCGTATTCGGCGCTTCCTGTGAAGGCTGGTGCATTGAACAACTGATTGCGCAAATGCCCTTCTCGCAGCCGTACTATTACAGAACATCCTCCGGTGAAGAAATCGATCCGGTTTTAACAAAGGGCTGCAAAAAGCTTATTTTTGAAATCAAAGCGTCCCTGATGCCGCATTTGTCAAAGGGATTTGCCGATACTATCGCAGTATTGAAACCGGAGCGAACATGGGTTGTCTGTCCGATGACCGACGCCGGTAATCCCATCAAAAGCGGAGCGCGCGTGACAGGCATCAGCCAATGCATGAAGGAACTCGAGGATTATCATTAAAGGGATGAGGAAGCAGGCAGGACAATACTTCAGAAAGGCAAAACTATGACATTCGAATCAAACGATACAGTTCAAGAAATGAAAGGGCAGGTGATTCTATACAAAAATCATCTGGAAGTCTGTTTGGAAAAGGATACGGTTTGGCTGGATGCGCATTTAATTGCTAAGATATTTGTTGCTGACAGAACGGTTATCGTCAAACACATCGGAAATATATAAAAGTGGCGAATTATCAGAAAAGACAACCTGTGCAAAAATTGCACAGGTTGCCAGTGCCGGCAAGATCAGATAAATGAACATTTATAACCTCGACGTCATTCTGTTATGTTCCAAATTGATTGACAAAAAAAGAAAACAAAGTAGAATCATTTTCAACGATTATTATTCAATATATCTGTTTCGGTCTTTTAAGTTTCAGCGGCTCAGGGTGTTTGGGTTCACAAACGAATTACAAAACTTTTGTCAATGAAATGCTCGGGGGGATACTGCGCTTCGGATGCCGCAGTGATGTGGAAATGGACCAAACGGATCATATTACACGAAGAAAGGCAGGGAAAGAAATATGGCGATCTTTGAATATGGCGAATACAGTAATGTGTATGAATCACCGGATAACCTGGTGGATTTATTCGAGCAAAGCGCGGCCCGCTATGCGAATAATCTGTTTATCGGGGAGAAGGATTCCGCAGGCGAGTATCAATGGGTCACGTACCGTCAGATTGCAAAGCGTGTGGATGACCTGCGGGGCGGGCTAGCCAAAGCGGGAGTGCGCGCGGGCGATACGGTCGGGATTATCGCCAACAACCGCAAGGAGTGGTTCATCGGTGAAATGGCCGCGCAAGGACTGGGCGCCGCCTATGTTCCGATGTATGAAAAAGAACTGGTTTCGATGTGGAAGTACATCATCAAAGACGCTGAAGTGAAGGTGCTTCTGGTGTCCAAACCCGAAATTCTGGAGAAGGTAAAGAGCTTTCCGTCCGAGATTTCCACGCTTCAGAAAATTTACCTGATTGAAGGCTTGGGAGATAATACAATGGCCGGATTGGAAGCGATCGGCGCCCAAAACCCGGTGCCGGCGATTAAGCCAAAATATTCCGACGTAGCCGTGCTGATTTATACATCGGGGACCACGGGAGAGCCCAAGGGAGTACTGCTTTCGCACGGCAATCTGGCCGAAAACGTGAAAGCGGGCCTGGCCTGGTTTCCCAATCTGACCCAACGGAGCCGCTGTATTTCTATGCTGCCCTGGGCGCATTCGTTCGGGATCACGGCTGATCTGCACGCCTTCATGATGAGGGGCGCGTCGATCGGCATCATGGGGTCGGTGGAAACACTGATTGACGATCTGCCCAAGGTGAAGCCAACGTTTATGATTACCGTGCCCCGGATTTTCAACCGGGTCTATAACGGGGTATGGGCCAGGATGCATGAAGAAGGCGGCCTGAAACTGAAGCTTTTCGAAGCGGCGCTGGCGACGGCAAAAGTCAGGCGCGAAACAGGGAAAGCGGGCCTGAAATTCAAGCTCCTGGATAAGATTGTGCTGTCCAAAATCCGGGAGCGTTTCGGGGGAAGGCTGGAAAATGCGGTGACCGGAAGCGCCCCCATGAATGTGGAGATTGCCAAATTCTTTATCGATGTGGGCATTCCGACATATGACGCCTATGGCTTGAGCGAAACCTCTCCGGCCATCACCATCAACTCGCCTTTGATGGGAAACCGTCTGGGGACGGTTGGAAAACCGATCAATAAGACCAAAGTGGTGATTGACCGGTCGCGCACCGGTAGTGACGGCAACGACGGCGAGATTATCTGCTTCGGGCCTCAGTGCATGATCGGCTATCACAAGAAACCGGAGCAGACCGCAGAGGTGATTGTGGAGCGCGACGGTATGCGGGGTGTGCGCACGGGCGACCGGGGGCGGTTGGATGACGACGGTTTCCTGTATATCACCGGCCGTTTCAAGGAAGAATACAAACTTGCCAACGGCAAGTATGTCCATCCGGAAACGGTGGAACTGGAAATGAAGGTGCTGCCCTGGATCTTAAATGCCGTGGTGGCGGGAGCTGGCCATGAATATAATGTAGGGCTCATCGTACCCGATATGAAACTCCTCGAACATCTGGCATTGGAGCTAAAACTATCCGTTGACCCGAAAGAACTATTTGATCCGGCTAATCCCGCGGGGCAGAAATTCAAGGATCTGTTGACCGCCGAGGTGCAGAATCATCTGCGCAAAAGCATCGGTTCTTACGAAATTCCCCGCAAATTTGATTTTGTTCTGGAGGATTTCACGCTTGACAACGGCTTGCTGACCCAGACGATGAAACTCAAACGCCGGGTGGTCATGGAAAAGTACGGCGCAAAGCTGGGAAATTTGTATAAAGAATAATTCGGGTTCGCAAAGGATGGCTGTTCGCCGCCATCCTTCTTGCAGGTGTTTTTTTATCAGGTAAAAAACGAAGTGATCGAGGCCTCAAAAACCTCTGTCCGGTAAACCATTTATTCACTTTTAGACAAGAACCCCCGTTCCGTCCCAGAGCAAACTGGACAGGTGTTTAAAGCCTTGAATGAGGAAATTCAAGGCAATTTTAAACTGTCGCGGAGCGGGTTTCGAAACCTGAGCCTACGATAGTATGCGGTGAAGACTTTCTTTTGACTTTGCCCAATCCTTTTCGGTTGACATCATCCTTTCGCTTTCCCCGCCTGAATGATGATCATTATGATCAGACTCTTTGGAAACGGGTGGTTCGGGTTCTTTATAAAGATTTATCAATTTGCCGCCAATAGGAAATGGCCTGTACAGAGAATGCATATAACCCCCCTCGGATCACCTCGCCTGGGCGAGGTTTATTTCATGATCATTTCTGTAACAATTTCACAGACACATTATTTATAGTGTGATCTGCTTTACCGTGTGACTGCCTCCTTGCCGCTGATTGCGGCTACCGACCCGACTCTGGTTTGGATATAATTTCGCTACGCCTGTAAGACGCACCTGTCAATACTACTAAAGTGGTATTTTCCCTCTGTCTACCGATGAACCTGTTATGAAATAAGTTTTTGTTATGAATGCTAAAAAACCCGTCAGCCTGCTAATTTATAAAGAGGTTGACGGGCCTTAAATGCCGTAAGTCCAATTTTTGAGTTATTCGAGAATGGCCAGCACCTGTCCTTCATTGACGGAATCGCCGACTTTCACTTTGATTTCTTTAATGGTGCCTGCGCCCGGCGCGTAGACGGGAATTTCCATTTTCATCGCGTCCATAATGATGACTTCCTCTTCTTCCTGCACTGCGCTGCCTACACTCACCGGAATGCTGGCAATTTTCCCCGGCATGGGGGCTTTGATTTCCATACTCATACTTTTCTTTGGGCCTCCCTTTATTTTAATGTAATGATCATCTAATCAATGTTAAAGAGCGTTTGTATCTATCTTAAATCAAAAACCAGGTCAATATAAATGTCTCAGGGATCAACAGCATTCTAAGGTTTAACGTTGCAATGTGGCTGGAGAAAAAACGATCGGATTCCTTACCCAAAAGGAAGGTAAAAAATTGATCGTCAATACGAAATGTTCCTGACCGAAATGGGGGGAGTGTCCGTTCTTCCGTCATTTACTTACCCGGCAATTGGCGTGCGGTTCCAATTTTTATCAACAGGTGATGGATCAGGAATGAAAACATTGGAATAAAAAGTAATAATAAGGTGGAATATGGAATTATAGTCTTGATAAATGACCTGATATGCTTTATCTAAGTTTTTCAGATTGGGGGGGCTTATGTCGATAGAACTCATGAATACAAAAGAAGTTGCCAAGTATCTGGATATTCATGAAAAGCAGGTCTATTTACTCATCCGGGCAGGCAAGATTCCCTGTAGCCGGGTGACCGGTAAATGGATTTTCCCCAAAAAGTTTATTGATGAATGGATTGAACGAAGTGCGCTCGACGGGATAATTTTGGCCGGAAATAAAATAAAATCCATTGAAGGCGCCCTTCTGGCATCGGGCAGCAATGACCCGGTGCTGGACATGCTTCTTTCGTCCATGAAAAAGGATCATCCCGGGTTTAATATTTTTTCCGCCAACACCGGGAGTCTTTCTGGGCTGGATGCGCTCAATACAGGTCTGACGGATATCTCTTTTTCACATCTTTATGATCCGGAAAGCGGAGATTACAATACGCCATATCTCAAAAAACATTGTCCGGATCGACAGCCGGTGGTCGTCAATTTATTTCATCGTCAGATTGGTTTTCTGATTAACAAATCAAAAGTCCGGCATTTCAAGGGATGGGAAAGTCTGGCTTCGAAAAAGATCCGGTTTATCAACCGGCAAAAGGGTTCCGGTATCAGGATTATGTTGGATCAGGAGCTGGGAAAAAGGGGAATTGATCAGGAAAATATCGCCGGTTATGATCAGGAGGTCTATACCCATTTTGAAGTGGGTTTGTCTCTGGTTTCCAATGAAGCGGATGTGGGAATCGCCTCCGCCGCCGTGTCTAAGATTCTGGATCTGGAGTTTCAACCGCTTGTCAACGAACGTTTTGATATGATTCTGGACAAGGATACTTTTTTCCGGCCGGTTGTCCGGGCATTTATCGAAACCCTTCAGTCTGATCAGTTTAAAGATCGTGTTGAAAAAATCGGGCATTATAATTTCAAGGATGCCGGTAGAATTCTGCATTCTTAGATTAATCATTTTATAGCGTATAAAGAAAAGGAGTTCAAAATGAAAAAATATGCTTGGAAAATTATGGCGCTGTTGCTGGTCTTGTCGTCCATTCCGGCGATGGCGGCGGACGGAGACAAATTTATATTTCTCTCCAGCACAATCGGTCCGATTGATTCAGGAATTGTTGGCGCGCTGGAAGATCGGTTCGAAAAAGAAACCGGCATTCGCGTGCGCCACGTCGGCGCGGGAACCGGCGCTGCGCTGAAGATGGCCGAGAAGGGGCAGATCGATCTGGTCATGGCGCATGCCAAAACCCTTGAAGAAAAGTTTATTGCCAACGGTTTCGGCACGGCAAGAATTCCTCTGATGTATAATGATTTTGTCATCGTCGGCCCCGCCTCTGACCTTGCGGGCGTCAAAGGTGAAAAATCGGCGACGGAAGCGTTGAAGAAAATCATGACCCGGGGCATGAAATTCATCAGCCGCGGTGATAAGTCCGGAACGCATGTCGCGGAAATGGACCTGTGGAAAAAAGCCGGAATTAAACCGCAGGGGCTCTGGTACATCATCTACGAAAAAGGCTCGGAGGGAAATGTACCTACATTAAAATATACCGATCAGCAATCCGCGTATACCGTTATTGACCGTGCAACCTACCTGTCTTTGAAGGATAAAATCAAACTGGTGATTCTGGTTGAAGGCGATGACGCGTTGCTGAACTTTATTTCTCTTATCCCGGTTAGTCAGGCAAAATTTCCCGGCGTCAACGCCACGGATACGATGACGTTTGTCCGATGGTTGACGGCTCCGGATAAAGGGCAACTCATCATTCGGGATTTCGGCAAAGACAAATACGGGGCGCCGCTTTTCTTCCCCAATTCACTCGAATGGCAAAAAACACACAAGAAATAATATGACAGGAGAATCGAAATGAATATTTTAAAAAACAAAAAATGGATGTTGTTGTTGTCGATTGTGATGTTTGTTCTGGCCGCATCAAATGTTTTTGCCGCGCCCAAGCAAAAAAATCTTATTCTGGCGACGACAACCAGCACACAGGATACAGGACTGCTCGATGTTTTAATTCCTTTCTTTGAAAAAGAAACAGGCTACTTTGTCAAGACCATCGCAGTCGGTTCGGGACAGGCCATGGCAATGGGGCAGAAGGGTGAAGCGGACGTTCTGCTCGTTCACTCGCCGGATGCGGAAAAAAAATTCATGGATGAAGGGTTTGGTGTCAACCGGCGTCTGGTCATGCACAATGATTTCATTATTGTCGGGCCGGCGACTGATCCTGCCAAAATAAAAGGAACAAAGTCATCGGCCGATGCGCTGAAGAAAATCGCTTCGGCCAATGCTTTATTTGTATCCCGCGGCGATAATTCCGGAACACATGCGAAAGAAAAGACCTTATGGAAAAAAGCCGGCATGACCCCCGCCGGACAGAAATGGTATCAGGAAACGGGCCTGGGAATGGGCCAGACGCTGAATGTGGCGTCGGAGAAAAAAGGGTATACGCTGACGGACCGGGGAACCTACCTGGCAGTCAAGAAAAACCTGGCGCTGGTCATTCTGATCGAAGGCGACGCCGCGCTGCTCAATATTTATCATGTTATTGACGTAAATGCCGCCAGGTGGCCTAAAGTAAACGCTGACGGAGCAAAAGCATTTGCGGATTTCATGGTTTCAAAAAAAGTTCAGAATATCGTTAAAACGTACGGCACGGAAAAGTTCGGGTCGCCTCTGTTTTTCCCGGATGCGGGTAAGAAAGCTGAAGATTTAGGAAAATAATATCCATGGAATTAATCGTTCAGGGGGTTATCAAAGCTTTTGAACTGATTATCTCCTTTGATCCTGAAGTGATGGGCATTACGTGGCTGTCTCTGAAAGTATCGGGGACGGCCACACTTATCAGTCTGTTCATTGGCGTGTCTATCGGAACGGTGGTCGCCCTGAATAACTTTCGCGGGAAAAAGCTGGTTATCAGTGTGATCAACACGGGAATGGGGCTGCCGCCCGTTGTCGTGGGACTGTTTGTCACCATTCTGATCTGGCGCAACGGGCCGCTGGGTTTTCTGGAAATCCTTTATACGCCATATGCCATGATTGTCGCCCAGACGATTATTGCCACGCCGATTGTCATGGGAATATCGCTTGCCTCGATACAAAACCTGCCGCCGAATCTGCGTCTGCAGATATTATCACTGGGTGCCGGCCGTATGCAGATGGTCTGGGTTTTAATTAAAGAGGCCAGATTGCCGCTTCTGGCGGCAGTGATGGCCGGTTTCGGAGGCGTCATTTCCGAAGTTGGCGCATCCATCATGGTCGGCGGCAATATCAAAGGGTATTCACGCGTGCTGACAACGGCGACGGTGATGGAAACGGGCAGGGGGAATTTTGACATTGCCATTGCCCTGGGCATTATTCTTCTGATTCTGGCATTTCTGGTGAATCTCCTGCTTACACAAATCCAGCAAAGGCAGCATCTGCGATGACTTCCACAGCTTTAATGAGCATTGAAAATATCGTCGTTGAACGCGGCGGGGTAAAGGTTCTGGATATCTCCGAACTCAATGTAGAATATGGAAGGATTCTGGCGCTCATCGGTCCAAACGGAGCGGGGAAATCTACACTTTTGTTCACAATGGCCGGTTTGTTAAAACCAACCGGCGGAAGGCTTTATTATAAAGGTATGCCGGTGATCAAAAGCTCGGAGCGTGCGGATATGCGCCGCAGTGTATCCGTTGTATTTCAGGAACCGCTGCTTCTCGATACGTCTGTTTATAAAAATGTCGCTCTGGGATTGAATTTCCGACATGCGACAAAAGGAGAAATTGACAGAGACGTCCGCGCCGCCCTGGATTATTTCGGCATCAGTTCACTGGCCGAAAGATCGGCCAAAACCCTGTCCGGCGGCGAAGCCAGAAGAGTATCGCTGGCCCGCGTCTTTGCCCTGAAGCCGGAAATGATTTTGATGGACGAGGCTTTCAATTCACTTGATCCGCCGACGCGAGAGACAATTATTGATGATTTACGAAACATACTTGAAGAAACAAAGATAACGGCAGTCATGGTGCTTCATGATCGGGAAGAAACGCTGCGCCTGGCACAGGATGTTGCAGTGATGGCTGACGGTCGAATCATTCAGTCCGGATCGACTTCGCAGATATACAATCAGCCGGAATCAGAATTTGTGGCAGGTTTTGTGGGAACGGAGACGATCCTCGAAGGTTTGGTTGAAAAGAACGATAATGGTATTTTGCGGGTTAACGTAGCGGGATCAATCATTGAAGCATTGGGGAGGTATTTTCCGGGACAATCCGTTTACTGCTGCCTGCGTCCGGAAAACATTGTCGTTTCCCTGGAAAAGCCCGAAAGGACCAGCGCACGAAACATTTACGAAGCCAGGGTAAAAAAAATAATCAGGCAGTCGTTTTTTTATAAAGTTTTTCTGGATTGCGGATTTCCGCTTGCGGCCTATATTACTGTTCCTTCGTACGAGGATCTGGAAATTAATGAAGGCTCTATCGTTATCGTATCCTTTAAAGCCACATCCGTTCATGTGATGAAAAGGGAATCAAAAGACAAGGGATAATGATCCGTAAAATTCATCTTGGCTAATTTTTGAAATTGCATTATAAATCAGTTTCGTTTCAAAACATTTCGCGTCGGTGTCAATCAAAAAAACATTAAGTAATCTGAAAGGATGGTGTTTGTATGATTGGAGAAAAAACAAAAAACGCGATGAATAACCAGATCAAGAATGAGTTGGAATCCTTTTACATTTATCTGTCCATGGGGGCATATTTATCGGCGCACAATCTGGATGGTATGGCGCACTGGATGCGGGCTCAGGCTCATGAGGAAATGATCCATGCCATGAAGTTTTATGATCATATTCTCGATCGGGGCGGATCCGTGGCGCTTCTCGATTTAAAGCAGCTCAAAACGGATTGGGAAAGTCCTCTGGAAGTCTGGAAGGATACGTTTGATCATGAAAAATTTATTACCGGAAAGATTCACGGTCTTTTAAAAATTGCGCGGGAAGAAAACGACTATGCGGCGGAACCGCTTCTGGCCTGGTTTGTAAACGAACAGATTGAAGAAGAAAAAAACGCAGAAAAAATCCTGCGCGAAATGGAGATGGTTGGATCTTCCAAAGACGGTCTGCTGATGCTGGATCGGGAACTGGCGGCAAGGGTATTTGTCGCAGGATCACCGCTTAATCCGGCGGATTACAAGCTGGCAACATGATCCATGATCAGAGAGGATCGGTTTCAATTTGAATTATCCTGAATATCTGGAACAACTGCGGACAGGCCAGAAGGGATTAAATCCTTTTTTGGATTTCTTAAACGTTTCCCTGGTGGATTTGTCGGAGGGGCGCGCCTGCTTCAGGATGTCTGTCTGTCCCGAATATCTGCAGGGCGCAAAAATCATGCAGGGCGGATTGATCGTTGCACTGGCGGACGAAGCGATTGCGCACGCGATGATGACGCAGCTTGCCCCGGACGAAGGTCTGACGACCATTGAACTCAAAAGTAATTTTCTTGCGGGTGTAACAGATGGGGAGCTTCTGGCCGAAGCGACGGTATTCAAGAAAGGGCAAAGCCTGATCATCGGCGATTGTCTCGTCAAAGACAATAAGGGAAAATCGATCTGCCGGGTATCGGCGACATTTATGCTTTTGAAAAGAAAAAAGTAGGAGACATGATTATAAGAGAAATAATCCATTTAGGAGAAGATTTATGAAAAAAATGATGACTGTATTAGTATTGTCCGTGCTTTCTCTCTTAGTAGGCATCGCCTTCGCATCATCTGGTGGTACGGATATATCTGCCGATGAAGCATTGCAAAAATTGATGGACGGCAACAGGCAGTATGTAGAAAACAAAATGTCCAACAACAAAAGGAGCGATGCCGCTTCCCGCAAAGCTCTGGCCCATTCACAGAAGCCCTATGCCATTATTCTTTCCTGTTCCGATTCCCGTGTTCCGCCTGAAATAATCTTCGACAAAGGATTAGGGGAGATCTTTGTGGTTCGCGTAGCCGGCAATGTGCCCGATCCGGTTGTTATGGGCAGCATCGAATATGCCGCAGAACACCTTGGCTCACCACTGATCATGGTTTTGGGGCACGAGAGATGCGGAGCCGTCAAAGCGACAGTTGAAGCAAAAGGCAAATCAACCGGCAGCAAAAACATCGATGCCATTGCGAAGACCATTGCCACCTCTTCCAAGGCTGCCGCTAAAGATTGTGAAGCATGTAAAAAAGATCCGAAATGCGCAGAAAACAAGGCCGCTGAATTCGCGGAATGTCTGTCCGATGCCAACGCCAGGAGTATTGCCGCCCAACTGACCAAACAGTCCAAGATTCTCAAGCATCTGGTGAAAGAGAATAAAATAAAAATCGTTACAGCCAAATATGATTTAGATGATGGTCTGGTTACATTGCTTAAATAGAAATGAAGGCAGAATCGAACCAAATGAAAATCTTCTGAAAACGATTTTTTATATGGTTCCTGAAATTAAAGCCTGGCTGAAAGAGACCGTTGAAACCCGCATGACACAACAATCTCACTGGATGTCTTGATTTCAGAGATGATATTTATTTTTCTCTATCAGCAAATAAAATGTTTCGCCTGTGCGCCGCATCACGCGAACCGCCGATAAAAATGTTCTTTTGCCGGATTTATTTCTTGATTTCAGAAAAAAATTATCTCATAGTATTCCGCAAAATTAGAGATGGTATTGTTGGTGGACGCGTTTTTCAGCGCGCAGAAAACGAACCCGTTATATCTGATGTTCTGAAGCGCCGGTTCAATACGGGCGATGTGTAAATAAGAAAATATAATCTGGAGAAAGCATGATAAAAAAAAGTTACAGGGTGATTCCGGCGATTATCCTGTTTTGTTTGGCGCTGACAGTCCCATTTGATTCGGGATTGGCCAAATCACCGGTTAAGAAGGCATCTAGTCGTCGCCCTGCGAACGTCGTTTTGGAAAAAACACCCAGGAAACTTGTTTTGCGCTCAGCCGCTGCACTGGTTGAAGATCAACGAACCGGAGAGTATCTGATTGAAAAACAGGCGACTGCGGTCGTGCCTATTGCATCCATAACCAAGCTGATGACGGCCATGGTTGTGCTGGATTCCGAAATTAATCTCAATGAATCTTTCACCATCGAAACAACAGACATGGACACCTTACGGCACAGCCATTCACGCCTGCCTGTGGGGTCCTATATTACCAGAAGAGATGCGCTGCTTATTGCCTTGATGTCTTCGGATAACCGCGCGGCTTCCGCTCTCGGAAGAAATTATCCTGGCGGCAGGATCGCCTTTGTGGCGGCGATGAATGCGAAAGCAAAATCGTTGGGGCTTACGGAAACACATTTTGTCGATTCCACCGGACTATCCAGCGGTAATGTTTCATCCGCACGGGATCTGGCGCGATTGGTGGATGCCGCTTATAAGTACAGTCTCATCAGAGAATTCACCACCTGCAAGAATGCATTGATCCATAACGGCAGGCGCGATCTTGCATTCCACAACACCAACCGACTGATCCAGAATCCTCACTGGCAGATAGGCCTCTCCAAAACCGGTTTTATCGGCGAGGCGGGTCGCTGCCTGGTCATGCAGGCTCATGTGGCTAAGCGGCCGGTCTTAATTGTTCTGCTTGATTCCCAGGGCAGACTGACACGGGTGGGTGACGCCAACCGGATTAAGCAATGGCTGGAAGGGCCATCCGCACAAAAGACTCGAAAAGGATAGACTCATTCCATAATTTCAATCAGGGGGCCTTTATGATTGAAGTCCATGTGACCTACAATATTCGGTCGGATATTGATGATCAGGCATATTTTGAATGGATGAAAAAGAGTATTGTACCTGCGCTGAAATCACACGGGATGGTTGAAGTTCGAGCCCACCGCAATATCGAGCAAAGTGATTTGGTGCTTGTGGTTACTAAGTGGGAAACACTGGAACATTGGAAGGATTATTCATCCAGTGAAAAATTGAAATCGCTCAAGGAAACTCTACGGGAAAATTTTGCAGAAAATATTCACATTGAAGTTTGGGGAGCGTCGCAACTCATTCCGACCACTCTTCGGCCCCCCAAATGAGACGGAAAAACGAAGAACGCCCGTTCTTTTTTTTCCTTTAGTGATTTCATGATCTTTGTTGACTCTCCGCTATAAATTTGTTAAGTGACTGTCAGTTTAAATGAGCTGAAATATGCCGGTTAGGTTATTGAAGTGATTGATCTGCATACACATTCCATTTTCAGTGACGGCGAGTTGATTCCGGCGGAATCTTCTCAGCGTGCTTTTGCCGCAGGATACAAAACAATCGCCATTACCGATCATGCGGATTTTTCCAATATAGATTTGATTCTTCCCCGCATCATCAAAGTCAGTGCAAAAATAACGATGAGAGGCAAAATTCAAGTTATTCCGGGTGTTGAATTGACTCATGTTGATCCTGCGGATATTGGAATCCTGGCCGCCGAGGCTCGAAATCTCGGGGCTAAAATTGTTATTGTTCATGGAGAAACGATTACCGAACCGGTTCCTGACGGAACCAATCTGGCGGCGATTTCTGCCGGTGTTGATATCCTGGCGCATCCCGGCTTGATTAGTGATCAAGAAGCAGCCCTTGCGGCTGAAAAAGGCATTTATCTGGAAATTACAACACGTCGCGGACATGCATTTGCCAATGGTCACGTCGTGCAAATGGCCAGAAAATATAACGTAAAGCTGGTGCTCAACAACGACGCTCACGCCCCCGGTGATTTTGTCGGAATCAAAATGGCAACCAGCGTTGCAAAAGGAGCGGGGCTTTCCGATGAAGAAATCGCAATCATGTTTGAAAATTCCAAAAAGCTTGTTCAGAGGGCCTGTGCGTGAAAAGAAGTTCAGATTCCAGGCCGCTTAAAATTTGTTTGTTGACGTATCGGGGCAATCCCACAAGTGGCGGACAGGGCGTTTATATAAAGCACTTAAGTAAAGCTCTGGCCGATGAAGGCCACAAAGTGGATGTCATTTCCGGCCCCCCATATCCACATCTGGATGACAATGTAAGGCTGATTAAACTGCCGAGTCTTGATCTGTATCATCCGGATCACCTCTTCTGGCCGGAAAAGTTTACAGATCTGGCCAATCCAACCAATCTGTATGAATTTCTCGGCGTCTGCGCAGGAACTTTTCCTGAACCCTATACTTTTGGTGAAAGGGTTTATGCTTACCTGAGGAAACATAAAGATGATTACGACATCGTCCATGACAATCAGTGTCTGGCTTACGGCATTGCCCGCCTGGACCGCAACAAAGTCATACCGACGATTGTGACCATTCATCATCCGATCACGGTTGACCGCCAGGAAGAATACAATGTGGCCAAAAATCTGTGGCAGAAATTCCGTGTCTACAGATGGTACTCATTTATCAACATGCAGTTGAAAGCGGCGCGGCAATTTTCCCATATTATTACCGTGTCGGAATTTACAAAGAAAGATATCGCCAAGGAATTTAATCTCGATGAAAATAAATTCCGTGTCGTGCATAACGGCGTCAACAATGAATTTTTCTATCCCAAACAAAACGGTCCGCGCCCGGAGAATTCGCTGATCGTCACCAACAGCGCCGATACCCCTCTCAAAGGACTCAGCTTCCTGCTGGAGGCGGTGGCGCAGATCCGAAAGAGCCAGCCGATAAAATTGACGGTCATCGGACAACCGAAAAAAAACGGCATTATCGAAAATCTCGTAGCCAAACTGGGGGTGGGGGATATCGTCCGCTTTACCGGACGAATTGCCAATGAGGAATTTGCCGACTATTATGCCAAGTCGACAATTGCTGTTGTTCCTTCACTGTATGAAGGGTTCGGCATTCCCGCCGCAGAAGCTATGGCCTGCGGAGTACCGCTGATTTCGACCTCCGGCGGCGCACTGCCGGAAGTGGTGGGCGATGCCGGCATTGTTGTTCCACCGGCTGATGCGGATGCGCTTGCAAAAGCCATTCTGCATTTAATGGACTCTCCCGAGGAGAGAAAAAAATATACACAGGCGGGACTTGCCCGTGTCAATTCAGTTTTCAGTTGGAAGAAGGCTGCGCACGAAGTAGTGGCTGTTTATCGCGAGGCAATCAATGGTAACCGTCGATCTTCATGAATTGAAGCTGAAACCGGGTTTTACGGTTCTGGATGCAGGATGCGGCAGCGGCAGGCACTTGCGGGCGCTGGCAAAGATGCCGGGATTGAAAATCTTCGGCATCGACAGAAGCCAAAGCGACATCGGTGATGCGCGCAAGGCGCTCAAAGAGATGCCGGATGCACTTTCCCGTGAATACAGTGTTACCTGCGCCGATATTACAGCCCTGCCTTTTGAAAATGAATATTTTGATTGTGTTATTTGCTCGGAAGTATTAGAACATATCCCGGAACATGAAGCTGCCCTTAATGAACTGGTTCGTGTATTGAAGCCGAATGGTGACATTATTGTCAGTGTTCCAAGATATTTTTCAGAGCGCATCTGCTGGCTGATTTCTTCTCAATATTCCAACGATGAGGGCGGACATATCCGCATTTACAAAAAGAAACAATTACAAAAGATGCTGGCCGGGCAAGGTCTGCAGTGCTGGAAGATCAATTACAAGCATGCGCTGCATGCGCCATACTGGTGGCTCAAATGTCTGGTTGGCATTAAAAATGATAAAAATATTTTTGTCCGGCTGTATCATCAGTTTCTGGTATGGGATATGTTTTGCAAGCCGAAAGCGGTGCGGATTCTAGAGGAATTACTGAATCCGCTGATTGGAAAGAGCATTGTGTTTTACCTGAAAAAAGGGTGAGATCATGGAATTGAATGTATCGTTGAGCGAAGCCATAAAACCCGTTGAGGTGGAAAAAGTCGCTGAATTTATCGCTGCCATGCAAAAGGAAAGCGGGGAAATTCCATGGTCGGTTGGCGGAAAGACGGACCCCTGGGATCATGTTGAAAGTGCGATGGGGTTGAGTATCGCCGGATTCCACAGACAGGCTGAAAAAGGCTATTCGTGGCTGGCGGAAACGCAATTGGATGACGGAAGCTGGTGGTCGGAAATTCAAAACGGAGAAATTATCAATTCCAGCAAAGAGTCCAATTTTGCCGCTTATATCGCCGTCGGCGTCTATCATCATTATCTGATTACAGGCAGCATTCCATTTCTTAAAACGATGTGGCCTGTGGTCTCGCGCGGCATTCAGTATGCAGTCAATATGCAGGCGCCTGAAGGCGAGATTTACTGGGCAAGAAACAAAGAAGGCGCTATAGATCGGATGTCTCTTTTGACGGGATGCAGCTCTATTTACATGAGTTTGAAGTGCGCACTGGCCATTGCCGATGTTCTGGGCAAGAAAAAGCCGGTCTGGCAAAAGGCCATGGCCGCCCTGGGGGAAGCAATCAGAAACCGGCCGGATCTGTTCAATATGATCAAATCCCGTTTTTCAATGGACTGGTATTATCCGATTTTATGCGGCGCCGTCAGCGGTGAAGAAGCCAAAAAACGCATCGATCATCTCTGGGATAAATTTGTCGTGCCCGACTGGGGTGTGCGGTGTGTGAGCGACCGGCCGTGGGTGACCATGGCGGAAACATCCGAGTTTGTCATGACGCTTGCCGCTGTTGAGGATTATACAAGAGCCAGGGCCATCTTCAGTTGGCTTGGAGATAAATGCTATCCGGACGGTTCATACTGGATGGGTGTGACATTTCCCGACAGTGTCATCTGGCCTGAAGAAAAGACAAGCTGGACGGCGGCAGCGGTCATTATGGCCTGGGACGCCGTAAATAAGATCACTCCGGCTGCAAATCTTTTCAGTCATCAATACTGGCGGGAGCGCCTGTAGAAAATTGATAAAAGATCATCGTCCATACTATCTGAAACGGCTGAGCTTTAAATTTGAAAGGTGGTACGCCAATCATTTTCTGGCTCCGCAATGTGAGTATTTCGGCCACCATCTGGTTTTCATGAAACCATGGGGAATCGAGATATATGGCGGTCCGGTTTCGATTGGAGACTATACCACCCTGATTGCCACGGTGGACAGGCGTATCCGGCTGACATCCTGGATGGCGGACGGCAAAGCGGGTAAAGTTAAGATTGGACGGCATTGCCTCGTTTGTCCCGGCACCCGAATCATGGCGGCCACGTCCATTACAATCGATGATGACTGCATGATGGCGCAAAACGTTTGCATAACGGACGCCGACTGGCACGATTTGTATGATCGCAGCGCTCCTATCGGAAGCACCGAACCTGTTGTCATTGAAAAAAATGTCTGGCTGGGAGACAGTTCGATCGTCTGCAAAGGGGTCCACATCGGCGAAAATGCGGTCATTGGAGCGGGATCGATTGTGACCAAGGATATTCCCGCAAACGCCATCGCTGCCGGCAACCCCGCTTCGGTTGTCCGGTATCTCGATACGGATAAACCGATGAGAACGAGGTCCCAGTGGATGTCCGATCCGAAAAAGGTCAATGAATATTTTGATGCCATTGAACGAGTGATGCGTGAAAAAAATTCAATGCTGAGTTGGTTTAGAGCCATGCTCTTCCCGCGAAAGGGAGATTAGACCATGCGCGTTGCCGTGATTGCCGCTCCATATCCTCTGGAAGAATTTCCCTCGCCTCCACTGGGCATCTCATATGTCGCAGCCGCCTTTGAAGCGGCGGGCTGTGAAGTGCGTATTTTCGACTATATCATTTCCTGCTATTCAAAAGAAAAACTGGCCGCTCAACTTGCCGAATTTCAGCCCGATGCCGTCGGAGCAGGCTCCGTAACAATGAACTTCTATGACGCCCAGCGGATTTTGCGTGATGTGAAAAGCATCAATCCGGATATCCTGACAATGATGGGCGGGCCGCATGTATCTTTCACTGTAGAAGAAACTCTGAACACCTATCCGGAAATCGATGTGATCTTCATCGGTGAAGCGGATGAAACGATTGTCGAGTTTGCGCCGCTTCTTCGGCAGAAAAGTAACTGGAGAAATATTCAGGGAATTGCATACCGGGAGGAAGGCGATATCGTCAACACGGGACGCCGGGAATTTATTCCGGACGTCGATCGTATTCCGCAGCCGGCCAGACATCTGTTGCCCATTTCGCGCTACCGGGCGTTCGGCTTTCCGGTCAGCATGATCACCGGGCGTGGTTGCCCGCATAGTTGTATCTTCTGTCTGGGGCGGAAAATGGTCGGATCGAAAGTCCGACGCCGCAATCCGAAATTGGTCCTCGATGAAATCGAGCAGATTCTCTCTATGGGATTTGAGCGTATTAATATAGCTGACGACTTATTCGCTTCCGATACCGGCCGGGTCAGAGAAATCTGCAATGGCATTAAAGAGCGTAACATTAAGTTTGCCTGGAGCGCTTTTGCTCGCGTGGATACCGTCAATCAGGAAATGTTTGATGCAATGGCGGCCGCAGGCTGCGACAGCATCAGTTTCGGGATAGAATCGGGCTCTCCGGACATGCTCAAAAGGGTGCGCAAAGGCATAAAACTTACACAGGCCGTCGAGGCTGTCGGGATGTGCAAAAAGTCGGGCATGATGCCGCATGCATCATTTATGGTCGGTCTGCCGGGTGAAACGAAAGAGACACTGAAACAGACGGATGATTTTGCCAGAAGTCTCGATATTCTGTTCGGATATCATTACCTGGCGCCGTTTCCGGGGACGACGCTTTGTGAAAAAGTAAATAGTTATGACCTGGAAATCCTGACACGGGACTGGTCGAAATACGACGCAAACGATGCCATTGTTCAAACGTCAGGGCTTAAGCCCCAGGATATCCGCGATTTTGTCGCCATATATGATAAAGAAATGAACGGAAACTGGCAGGATGTGATCGACAATTACAAAACAGGTAAAAATACGCCTTATGATGACATGCGTGTGGCGGGCCAATACCGGATGAATATCACCTTTGCCATCCTGAAAAAAGACCTGGTGGAAAAACTGGGCTTTATCGATGCCGCATCGTTAAACGGAGGTAGAGAATCTGCTCTGCGGGTGTTGACCGAACGTATGAAACAGGAGATATCAGGCAATCCTGACCTGGTAGAAAACACTCTCAACGATTTCATTTCCCGAGGCTATTTGAAGGCATCTCCAAGCGACAAAGGTTGCCTCTGGCAGTGGGCATGAAAAGTCGTCAAAACTGCGGATATCCATCATTCAGACCTTTAAAAAATACCTTTTTCAGTCATTCCCGCGCAGGCGGGAATCTAGAAATAATTGAAAATAATGGATTCCCGCCTGCGCGGGAATGACCATATAGTAGATTTTACGTATTTACGCAAAGGTCTCATTATTATAAACAGCAATAGTCCAGAAGATCTTAAGTCTAAGATTTCCTTGACATCTTAAACGCCGTTCCTTATACTTCAGCTAACGAAACGGTTACCTCTCACGTTGGCTGTCTGCGTAAAAGTAATAATTATCTCTCAATCGTAATTCCACAAATCATCGCACAAGACGGGAGTTTGTCTTCTTATGGCTGAAACAATGAAGATATTAACGATCGATGACGATGATATTGTCCGGGATGTCATCACGGGATTACTGGAAATACTGGGCTATGATGTCATTGGGGCCGAAAATGGTCGCGTGGGTATTGAGAAATGCCGTCAGGAGCATCCCGATCTTATTTTGACGGACTTGCGCATGCCGGAAATTGATGGATTGGAAGTCCTGGCAACGGTGACAAGGGAATTTCCGGAAATGCCCATCATTGTTGTGACGGGCATGGGCGGGGTCGGCGACGCCATTGAAGCTGTCAAGCTGGGAGCATGGGATTATATTACCAAGCCGTTTGATGATATCAGCGTTATCCAGCATAGCGTGCGCAAAGCCCTGGAGCGGGGAAGGCTTATCAAAGAAAACCGCCAGCATCGTGAGCACCTGGAAGCGGTCAATGTGCAGCTTACGGAGAGCCTGCGAAAGCTCGAAGAAGATGAAACGGCGGCCAGGAAAATGCAGTTTCATCTTCTGCCCGATAACAACCAGGTCCGGAATCATTACAGTTTCAGTTGGGCGCTTTATCCTTCTCTCTATTTAAGCGGTGATTTTGTCGATTATTTCAGTCTTGATCCCGATCATTTCGGTTTTTTCATGGCGGATGTATCCGGACACGGCGTATCGTCGGCCCTGATGACTATTCTTTTGCGCAGCCATATGCACCGTTATGTGGAAAAATATATTAAAGACAGAAATAAAACGGACATCATGAAACCGGACGTTACTTTAAGGAACTTGAACCGCGTCCTGATCAGCGAGGATCTGGAGAAATATTTAACGATGTTTTACGGCATCATTAACGCTACAGACAATAGCCTTGTTTATTGCAATGGCGGGCAGTTTCCATATCCGATTCTCAGCGACGGAACCCGTCCTGTTTATATAGAACGCAACGGGCTGCCTGTGGGGCTTTTCGAAGAGGCCGAATACCATACCTATAAGCTTGATCTTCCAGAGCGGTTTGATCTGTTTTTATTTTCGGACGGAGTACTGGAAATTCTGCCATACAAAACACTTCAGGAAAAGCAGAATTATCTTCTTACGCTGCCTGTGGCTGACGATCTAAAAATGGAAGATTTAACCGGCAGGCTTGCGTTGGAAAAAGCGGGCAACCTGCCAGATGACATAGCGATGCTGCTAATCAGCAGGAGGGCCTGACGATGGAAAACGGAGCCGTTTATTACGCAAAACATCAGGATTCTTATGTCATCAAACCGACGGGATCTGTTCGTTATCAACTGGGGTGCTCCTTTGATGAATTTTTGAAGCGTCTGTTTGCCAGAGAAGATTTCAACGATATTCTGATTGATCTTACGGAAGTCACGATGATCGACAGTACATTTCTGGGGCTGCTGGCAAAGATTGCCAATTATATCCGTCGGCGCTTTGATCGCAAAGTAACCATCATTTCCAGCAATGAGGATATCAATAAGATTCTTGACAGTGTAGGATTCTATTCTGTTTTTAATATCAGCAATGCCGATGCAGCCATATCGGGCGATGCCGACCGTATGGCAACTCGTGATGCCGACCGGTCCCAACTGGCCAGAACTCTTTACGATGCGCATCGAATACTTTCAGACTTAAACGAAAAAAACCGTGAAATGTTCAAAAATGTTGTCGAAGAGCTGCAGGACAAGGTTTTATCCTGCAGTGTGACAACATCCGGTGCAAACCCGGAACTCAGGTGATGTGCCGGCCAATATTAATTTTTCTTTTTCAGCACGCCCAGCGACTTAAAAAGCGGCAGAACGTCATATTGACCGGATGAGACAGCCTGTTTGTACACAAGGTAAGGAGCCTGTCCGCCCTGAGCAGGATCGGGAAAGATGTCATGAAAAACAAGATATCCTCCGGGCAGAATATGTCTTGCCCAGATCTCATAATCATTCAAAACAGATTCATAGGCGTGACTGCCGTCGATAAACAGAAGCCCCAAAGGCGTCTGCCAAACACGGCCGATAATTTCCGACCGGCCGATGACCGGTACCACTGTGTTATCAAGATTGAAATCGTTAATGGTTTTACGAAACAGGCGCAGCGTATCGATTTTTCCTGTTTTTTCATCCAGTAAATCGGGATCGAAATATTCCTGGCCGGGTTGCTGTTCTTCCGAACCCGTATGATGATCGACGGAAAATAAAACGGTGTTGTTTTCGCTGCAGGCCGTGCCTAAAAAGACGGCTGATTTGCCGCAATAGCTTCCTATTTCCAGGCAGGGGGCCAGACAGCTTGATGCAAGAGTCAGATCAAAAAGCCTTTGGGCCTCTTCTTCATCCAGAAAACCTTTAACAAATGATAATTTATTTAAGTCAATATTCAAGATCCAATGTCCATTTTTAAGTTGTGATTTTATAAACCGCCGGAGCTTAAAATGCAACCAAAACATGACCGGCGGTTATTTTCAAAAAATATAAATTTTTGCTTGAAGCCACCTATATGTAGTGGTATTATCCGCTCCAACCCCAATATATTGCGTAAAGAGGGGCTGCTATGGGCTGTCATCAATCATCATTCACAGGGGGTGTTAATGAATAATAAAATACGTAAGAGAGACGGGCGACTGGTCAAGTTCAATGCCGAAAAAATTACGCACGCTATTGCCAAAGCGGGAGCGGCAACAGAAGAATTTGAAATAAAGGAAGCCCGAAAGTTGACTATTAAAGTCCTTAGTCTCTCCGAGCAACTTTTCAATGGAAAAATTCTTTCGGTTGAAGAAATACAGGATATTGTGGAAGAAGTCCTTTTACAATCCCCCTATCGAAAAACAGCTAAAGCATACATCATTTATCGTGATCAGCATTCAAGACTTCGCGATATTACCAATAAGATGGAAGTGGATTTGGTCGATCAGTATCTGAAGAAAGCCGACTGGAAGATCAACGAGAACAGTAATATGGATTATTCTCTCCAGGGACTCAATAATTACATTTCTTCGGAAGTCAGCAAAGTCTACTGGCTCAATGAAATTTACACTCCGGAAATCCGCAAAGCCCACCAAGACGGTGATTTTCATATTCATGATTTAAGTCTTCTGTCCGTATATTGCGTCGGTTGGGATCTGTACGATTTGCTTCTGCAGGGATTTCGAGGCGTGTCCGGCAAGGTGGAAAGCAAACCGGCCAAACACCTTCGAAGCGCCCTGGGACAGGTCGTGAATTTCTTTTATACGCTTCAGGGGGAAGCCGCCGGTGCGCAGGCGTTTTCCAATTTCGACACCCTGCTGGCTCCGTTTATACGTTATGATAAATTGAGCCTCAAAGAGATCAAGCAGGCGCTGCAGGAATTCATCTTTAACATCAATGTGCCGACGCGCGTCGGTTTTCAGACGCCTTTCACCAATGTGACGCTGGATTTGACGGTTCCGAAATACTATGCCGATCAGCATGTGATCATCGGCGGCCAGCCTCAGAAAGAAACCTACGGCGAATTTCAGGAAGAGCTTGATTTGTTCAACAAGGCTTTTTTACAGGTGATGGCCGAAGGCGACGCCAAGGGCAGGGTGTTTACTTTCCCTATCCCCACTTACAGCGTGACGAAAGATTTTGACTGGGATAATCCCAATATGACCGATCTGTGGGAAATGACGGCAAAGTACGGCGTTCCATATTTTTCCAACTTCATCAACTCCGATATGAACCCGGAAGATGCGCGCAGCATGTGCTGCCGCCTGCGTATCGACAATCGCGAATTGCAGGTCAGAGGGGGCGGTCTTTTCGGTTCCAATCCCCTGACCGGCTCCATCGGCGTGATTACCATCAATATGCCGCGCATCGGATATCTGGCCAAATCCAAAAAAGATTTTCTGGATAAACTGGGAAAGCTGATGGATACAGCGCGCGAAAGCCTGGAGACCAAACGAAAAGTATTGGAAAAATTTACGGACGGAAATCTTTATCCCTATACCAAATATTATCTGAGAAACGTCAAAGAACGGTTTGGCGAATACTGGAAGAATCATTTTTCCACCATCGGACTGGTCGGAATGAATGAAGCCTGCCTGAATCTTATGGGAACCAATATCGCGGCGCCGGAAGGTCAGGCCTTCACGAAAACCGTTCTGGATTTCATGAGAAACAGGCTGATCGCTTATCAGAAAGAAACCGGCAACAACTACAATCTGGAATCCACACCGGCGGAAGGAACGTCTTACCGTCTGGCGCGCATGGACCGTGAAAAATTTGCGGACATTATCTGTGCCAGCGACGGCAAGTCTAAAAACGCCGAACCTTATTATACGAATTCCACG
Source organism: Smithellaceae bacterium (assembly GCA_963682105.1). Lineage (GTDB taxonomy): Bacteria > Desulfobacterota > Syntrophia > Syntrophales > Smithellaceae > UBA8904. The sequence goes on along the minus strand of OY821638.1, from coordinate 428,227 downwards.
CAACTACCGGTAAATTATACCGACGACATTTTTGAAGCGCTGGATTTGCAGGATGAGATTCAAACCCGATATACCGGCGGCACGGTTTTCCATACGTTTGCGGGCGAGCGTGTGGATGATCCCATGGCCGTTAAATCGCTGGTCCGTAAAATCTGCTCCAGTTATCATCTGCCCTACCTGACCTTTACTCCGACCTTCAGCGTCTGTCCCTCGCATGGGTATCTCAAAGGAGAAGTGGAAAAATGTCCGACCTGCAAGGAGGCCTGCGAAGTATACTCACGCGTTGTAGGCTACCTGCGTCCGGTCAAACAGTGGAACAAGGGTAAACAGGAAGAGTTTGATTCCCGTCAGGTATTCAGGTTGCAGTGAATGATGAAAATCGGCGGACTGCAAAAAGTTTCTTTAATTGATTATCCGGCGAAAATCAGCGCCGTTGTTTTTACTCAAGGGTGTAATTTCCGCTGTTCATACTGTCATAATCCGGAGCTGGTGGACCCGAAGTTGTTTCAACCCTGTCTGCCGGAAAAGGACGTTCTCGATTTCCTGTCAACGCGGTCAGGAAAACTCGAAGGAGTAACGATTACCGGAGGCGAGCCGACGCTGCAGGAAGATTTGATTCCGTTTATCCGCCACATCCGGAAATTGGGTTTTTTTGTGAAACTCGACACCAACGGTTCCAATCCCGACATCCTCATCGACATGATCAGCGAAAAACTACTTGACTTCATCGCCATGGATATCAAAGCGCCTCTTGAAAAATATTCCGGCGTGGTCCACGCGCGGGTGGAAAATGACGATATTCGCCGGAGCATCCATCGCGTGATCAAATCGAAAGTACCCCACGAGTTCCGTACAACGGTTGTATCATCGCAGCTCGACCCCAAAGACATTTTCACAATAGTCCGGGAAATTAAGGGCGCGAAGCGTTATGTGTTGCAGAAATATCAGCCGGCCAAGTCGCTGGCCGGCAAATTTTTTCGAGATAAGACCTATTCGGACGAAGAGTTTTTAAGCATTGCCAAAAAACTGGAAAAGGACATTCCGTTAATCATTATTCGTTGAAACCGGGAGTCACAAGATAAATGAAACAAATCAAGTCGAAAAGCCGGGCGACCGCATATGCCGACCACATCCGAATGCTCACCGAAATAGGGATGGCGCTTTCTGCGGAAAAGGATATCAACCGGCTGCTTGAAATTATTCTAACCGAAGCGCGAGACATAACGAATGCCGACGGCGGAACATTGTACCTGATGTCCGAAGATTTCATGGAACTACATTTCGCGCTGGTTCAAAATGAATCGCTGCGATTGAATATGGGTGGCACGGGGGAGCGAATCACATGGCCGCCGGTTACGCTGACAACGGCGGAAGGCAAGCCCGATCACACCCATGTATCCGCACATGTCGCCATTACCGGAGATATGGTGAATATCTCCGATGTGTATGATGCCGTCGGGTTTAATTTTGAAGGCACCCGTTATTTTGATTCCGAAACAAAATATCGTTCGAAATCGATGCTGGTTGTTCCGATGCGAAATCATGACAATGATATCATCGGCGTTCTGCAACTGTTAAACGCGAAGGATCCGGTATCACACCAAATCATTACATTTTCAGAACAGGCCCAGACACTGGCCATGTCTCTGGCTTCCCAGGCTGCAGTGGCGCTGACGAACAATATGCTCATTAACGATCTGGAAAGTCTGCTGGATGCTTTTATAAAAACGATTGCAACAGCGATCGACGAAAAGTCGCCCTATACGGGAGGCCATGTTCGACGTGTGGCGGATCTGACGATGATGATTGCCGAAAAAGTCAACACGGCAACCGACGGTCCTTTTGCGGCTGTCCAATTTTCAAACGAAGAAATGAAAGAGCTGCATATGGCCGCCTGGTTGCACGATGTCGGCAAGATCACCACGCCGGAACATGTCGTGGACAAATCGACTAAATTGGAAAAAGTTTACGACCGGATTGAAGATGTCAGAAATCGCTTTGAACTGCTCAAACGTGAGTATCAAATGGCGATGGTGAATACTCGGGAAAATAGATCCGGTCTGTCAGAGAAGGTTGTGTCAAAAGAACTCAAAGCGCTGGACGATGAATATCAATTTCTGGTGCAAGTTAATTATGGCAGCGAATTTACCCGTGACGAAATGATTGAGCGAATCAAAAAGATTGCTCAAAGACGGTGGAATATCAGTTCGCAGACCATGCCGCTTTTGTCGGAAGATGAAATTTACAATTTGAGCATTCGCCGCGGGACGCTTAACGATGAAGAAAGAGTCATCATCAACAATCACGCGGCGATTACTTACAAGATGCTGTCGCAACTGCCTTTTCCCAGAAAAATGCGCAGGATTGCAGAATATGCCGCCGCTCATCATGAAAAAATCGACGGCAGCGGTTATCCTCTCGGATTGAAAGGGGAAGAGTTACCGCTTCAGGCGCGTATCATTGCTCTTGCTGACATTTTTGAGGCGTTGACCGCCAAAGACAGACCCTACAAAAAAGGTAAGACTCTTTCCGAGGCGATGAATATCATGCGGCAGATGGTCAAAGATTCCCACATTGACGCCGATCTGTTCGAACTTTTCGTAATTGAAAAAGTAAATCTGGATTACGCTAATCGGGAGTTAACCCCGCAGCAATTGGACATGCAGTAAAGGCCGAAGGCTCAAGACTGAAGACTGAAGCTTACAAAGATTGAAGAAACATTGAAGAAAAATATGCTTGATTTTATGAATTTATATGTTAGCGTAATGAGAAAGCGGTGATTTAAAGGTAAATTGCTCCGCTCTATAAATGTGCTAAAGCACTGAATTTCAATAAACAAATTGAACCCGTGCTTTGGCGCGGGTTTTTATTTGGAACCCGCACAATAAATTCTGTAAGGAGAAAAGTATGCAGATTTCATCGGAAAGCGTCAAAGTAGGTCATCCTGATCTGGTTGCGGACATTATTGCGGCTAACATTATTGCAACCATTCTCGATGAAGAAAAAAAACAGAAGCTTACACTGGCCAATATGCCGCACTGCGGCATTGAAGTCTTTTTGGGAAAAGGCATTTGCATGGTCGGCGGAGAAGTTCGCACGCGGGTTTATGTAGACATTGATAAAATCGCCAGAGATGCCGTTATTTCTCTTGGGTACAACCATGCAGCCGTAGGTCTTAACGGGCATCTGATGGGTGTGCTCAACGCCATCATTCCGCAGTCGGAAGATATCAATCAGGGAACAAGCTGTCTGCTCAACAAGGATCAGGAAATCGGCGCCGGTGATCAGGGGATCATGTACGGTTTTGCCTGCGATGAAACGCCGGAATTGCTGCCGATGCCCTACGTTCTGGTCAACAAACTGATGCGGGCGTTTGAATACTGTCAGGACCCGATATTTGCACCGGATGGGAAAGGGCAGGTCTCGGTCGATTACGATCCTAAAACCGGTAAACCGTTGCGGGTAGCCAAAGTGCTGATGTCCAATGCCATTGATTATCGATATGTGAAAGGCGATCGTCTGAAAGTGCGTGACCGGGCCAAAAAGATTGCATTCGAATGCTTAAAGGAGTTTGTTGACAAGAAAACGGAATTCCTGTTCAACCCGACCGGCGAATGGAACGCCATCAATTCCTGCAGTGCTGCGGATTCCGGCGTGACCGGCCGCAAGCTGGTCGTTCAGTTTTACGGAGGCTATCCCGGCGCTCAGTTGGGCGGCGGCGCGGTTGTCAACAAAACACCGGAAAAAGTGGATTGCTCGGCGGCCTTCGGTGCGCGTTATGTGGCGAAAAATATTGTTGCAGCGGGGCTTGCCACAAAATGTTCCGTACAACTGGCTTACGCCATCGGCATTGCCGATCCGTTTTCCATTTACGTCAACACCTTTGGCACCGGAAAAATATCTGATGAAAAACTGGGAAAGATCATCGAAACAAGTTTCGATTTAACACCGATTGGTATGATTGAAAAATTCAATCTGCTCGACGGCAATATTTACCGGAAGATTCCCCGCACCTTCTTTATGGATGACTATCGCTGGGAAAAGACGGATATGGCAAAAACGCTTCAAAAAGCTGCAAAATAGAAAATAACAGGAGATAATTGTGATCCCGAGATATTCAAGAGAAAAAATGACGGCGATCTGGGGCCAGGAAAACAAATATCAGAAATGGTTCGACGTGGAATTGGCGGCTTGTGAAGCGATGGTGAAACTGGGCACGGTGCCGGCTAAGGCGGTCGAAAACATCAAAGCAAAAGCGGTGATCAATGTGGCGCGCATTGATGAAATCGAAAAAGTGACAAAGCATGACGTGATCGCGTTTGTCTCCTCTTTAACGGAAGTCATCGGCGAGGACGGACGTTTCATCCATATGGGACTGACGTCTTCGGATGTCCTTGATACGGCATTGGCGTTGCAGCTTAAGGAATCTGCGGAGATTCTCCTCGATGATGTGGATCAACTGCTGGCGGTTTTAAAAAGACGCGCCCTGGAACATAAACACACGCTGATGATCGGACGCTCGCACGGCATTCATGCCGAGCCGATCACCTTCGGTTTGAAGATGGCCCTGTGGTATCAGGAAATGGAGCGCAACCGCGAGCGACTGGTGAGGGCCAGGGAAACCGTGAGCTACGGAAAAATCGCCGGAGCGGTGGGAACGTTCGCTTTCATTGAACCGTTTGTCGAGGAATACGTCTGTGAAAAACTCGGGCTGAAACCTGCGCCGGTATCATCGCAGATTGTGCAGCGCGACCGTCATGCTGAATTCTTTGCAACTCTGGCCATTATCGCGTCTTCACTGGATAAATTCGCCCAGGAAATACGCCTGTTGCAACGAACCGAAGTGCGTGAAGCTGAAGAATATTTCTCTCCCGGACAGAAGGGATCATCGGCCATGCCGCACAAACGCAATCCCGTTCTTTCAGAAAACATTTCCGGCTTGTCGCGTCTGGTTCGTTCTTACGCGGTCGCTGCACTGGAAGATGTCGCCCTTTGGCATGAGCGCGATATCAGCCATTCTTCCGTAGAACGCGTGATCGGGCCGGATGCCACGATAGTGCTGGATTTCATGCTGGGGCGCTTTACCGGTCTCATGGACAAGCTGGTCGTTTATCCGGAACGGATGCTGGCCAATCTCAACATGACCCATGGCGTGATTTTTTCGCAGATGGTTCTGCTTTCGCTCATTGAAAGGGGCACGACGCGTGAAGACGCATATGCCGTAGTTCAGAAAAACGCGATGACGTCCTGGCACGAAGGCGTTCAGTTCAGAAAACTTCTGGAACAGGATGAAATCGTCCAAAAGTTTTTAAACACCAAAGACCTGGATGGTATTTTTAACGTGAATAATTTCTTGAAGAACCTGGATTACAGCTTTAACCGGGTGTTTGGAAAGAAATAAAACAAAGTCGCCCGGTGAATGCCGGGCGACAAAATATCTTATTTTTTCATCAGAATAGTGTCTTTCAAAAAAGCGTTGCTGGAATCGGGATGATCCATCGTATAATGCAAGCCGCGGCTTTCCTTGCGTGAGCGGGCGCTCTGGACGATGAGTTTGGCCACGGTGGTAATGTTGCGCAGTTCTATTAAATCCTTCGTTACCTTGTAATTCCAGTAATATTCGTGAATTTCTTTCTGGATCATTTCAATGCGGCGCAGGGCGCGTTCCAGACGTTTGTCCGAGCGTACGATGCCCACATAGTTCCACATGCAGCGGCGGATTTCATCCCAGTTATTGGTGACCACGATCGTGTCGTTGCTTTTCGAACTGTCCACCGGATCCCAGGGACGGATCGGGATGGTGCTCATTTCGGCCTGACGAAAAGACTTTGATATTTTGGTGAATACACGGTGTGAGTACACAAGCGCTTCCAAAAGCGAGTTGCTGGCAAGGCGATTGGCGCCGTGAAGCCCGGTGCAGGATACTTCTCCGCAGGCGAATAAGTTGTCGATGGATGTTTTACCGTCATGATCAACGGACACTCCGCCACAAATGTAGTGAGCGGCCGGCGCGATGGGAATGGGCTGAACGGCCATGTCTATGCCGTATTCCAGACATTTGTTGTAGATGTTGGGAAAACGGTCGATCAGAAATTCTCGACTTCGGTGTGTAATGTCCAGAAGCACATATTCATCGCCGGATTGCTTGATTTCGTTGTCGATGGCTTTAGCCACCACATCGCGTGGTGCGAGGCTTTTCATGGGATGGTATTTTTCCATAAAAGTAGCGCCGTTCCTCAATTTGAGAATGCCGCCCTCGCCGCGAACAGCTTCGCTGATCAAAAAAGCCTTGGCTTCCGGATGATACAGGCAGGTGGGATGAAACTGGATGAATTCCATATTGGCGATTCTGGCGCCCGCCCGATAAGCCATGGCAATGCCGTCTCCTGTGGCGATGTCCGGATTGGTCGTGATTAAATAAACCTTGCCCGCGCCGCCGGTGGATAAAATCGTATATTTGGCCCGGTAGGTATGTATTTCGTCTTTATTGATATCCAGCACATAAGCGCCGAGGCAGTTTATAATTTGGCCCTGATTGTCTTTTTGTATAATCAGGTCGATGCCAATGTGGTTTTCGTAAACATTAACATTGGGCAGCGCGGCGACTTTTTCATGCAACGCCCGCTCGATTTCGCGGCCGGTGAGATCTTTGGCATGCAGGACACGCCTTTTATGGTGGCCGCCTTCCTGTCCCAGATCAAAGCGATGAGGGGGAATTTCCGATTTCGTGAAATTCACCCCCCAATCCAAAAGTTCCTGAATTCGGGGGGGCGCTTCACGAACGACAAAATCGACGACGTCTTGATGGCAGAGTCCTGCTCCGCAGACCAGGGTATCTTCAATGTGTTCTTCGAAACTGTCTGTTTTATCGGTGACCGCGGCAATGCCGCCCTGGGCGTAGTTGGTGTTGGATTCCGATTTTTCTTTCTTGGTGACGATTGCCACCGTACCAAGTGTTGATGCTTTAATGGCAAGGCTTAATCCTGCTATTCCACTACCTATTATGAGAAAGTCTGTTTTAAATTCCATAAATCATATCCGGTAAATTACAGTCAAATGTTTGTTTACAAATATTACGGGCTTTTATATAAGCATTTGCTGCTTTTAGTAAAGCAAATTATGAAAAAGGATTTGTAAATTGCTGGTTTTAGGTATCGAATCATCGTGTGACGAAACAGCGGCCGCCGTTGTCCATGAAGGGAAACTGCTGTCCAATATTATTGCTTCACAAATCAAAGACCATAGCGCCTATGGAGGTGTTGTACCGGAGATTGCATCCCGTAAGCACATTGAGGCGATTTCGCCCGTGATTGTGGAAGCTCTGGAACAGGCCAATGTGGCTTTGAAAGACATTGAAGGAATTGCCGTAACAAGAGGACCCGGATTAATTGGATCGCTTCTGGTGGGGCTGTCGGCGGCGAAGGCGCTTGCCTATGGACTGGGAGTTCCGTTTGTCGGCGTTAATCATCTGGAAGGACATATCATGGCGTCTTTTCTAATGGAAAAAAAGCCGCAATTCCCGTTTGCCGCGCTGGTTGTTTCAGGCGGTCATACGAATGTGTATCAGGTTAGAAATTATCATGAATTTCAACTATTGGGACAAACGCGTGACGATGCCGCAGGAGAAGCGTTCGACAAAGCCGCCAAACTGCTTGATTTGGGATATCCGGGTGGCGTTGTCATCGATAAAATGGCCAAGTGCGGCAATCCCCGTGCGTTTGACTTTCCGCGCGCCATGAAAGATTCTCCTGACTTCAGTTTCAGCGGTTTAAAGACATCGCTTCTGGTGATGCTCAAAAAAAGGGGTTGCCGTTTCAGCGATGAGGAACTGCCGGATGTGGTGGCAAGCTACCAGGAAGCCATCATGGATGTGCTGGTAGAAAAAACCATCAAAGCAGCCCGGGAAAACAGCATTGATCAAGTTGTGGTCTGCGGCGGTGTAGCTGCCAATAGCCGTCTGCGCCAGAGATTCGCCGAAGCTGCAAGCGCGGCGCGTATGGAGCTGTTTATTCCACCCATGGTGCTGTGCACGGATAATGCGGCCATGATTGCGGCTCTGGGTGAAATCATGCTGAAAAACGGCCGGTGTGACACGCTTGACTTAAACGCAGTTTCACGATGGCCGCTGGTGCTTCCTTCTGCTTGCGCAGGAGTCATAAGGTGAGATGATATGACCACCCCCAGGGAAATACTTCATCGCTTCAATATACGGCCCAGCAAAAAACTGGGGCAGTCATTTCTTGTTGATGTCAATACGCTGCACAAGATCGCAGACGCCTGTCGAATTTCACCGGAGGATACGGTGGTGGAAATCGGTGCGGGCATCGGCGTCCTGACAAGTGATGTATCGAAGATCGCCAGGCGGGTAATTGCCGTGGAAATTGATCCGCGGCTGGTAGAAATCCTTCATGATCAGCTTGACGGATCTTCTAATGTTACTCTTCATGCCGGAGATATACTTAAATTTGATTTCGCCTCTAAATCAAATGAATATAAAACAAAAATTAAAGTAATAGGTAATGTCCCCTACAACATTTCCAGCCCGGTTATCTTTCATTTACTGGCATATCGTTCCGTCATAGAGAACTTCACGTTGATGCTGCAAAAAGAAGTTGTCGACCGGTTGGTTTCCGAGCCGGATAACAAAAGTTACGGTGTTCCGTCGGTATTGCTGCAAATGTATGCCGATGTGGATCAACTTTTTAATGTTTCGGCAACCTGCTTTTATCCGCGGCCCAAAGTGGAGTCGTCCATTATTCAGGGAACGTTTCTGGAAAAACCGCGCTTTCAACTTGAGGATGAAGCTTTTTTCGGACGCGTTGTTAAAGCCGCTTTTGCCCAGCGACGAAAAATGCTGTCCAATAATTTAAAACATGCCCAATTTCTGGAAGGTCTTACGGATGAACGCATTAAATCCGTGTTGACGGAAGCCGAAATCGACGGCAAAAGACGGGGAGAAACCCTGACGATTGAAGAGTTCAGCAAGCTCAGCAATATTCTGAAATATAGATTGACGAACCTGCCCTGAAATATTAATACTCCCGACAAATTAAATAACTGGATAAACATGAAAAACAAGTATTTGTATATTGAAACCTTTGGTTGTCAGATGAATGTGCATGATTCAGAACAAATGGCCGTTTTACTGTCAGATATGGGATACAATTTAACGGATGATTCTAAAAAAGCTGATTTGATTCTGATCAATACCTGTTCGATTCGTGAAAAAGCGGAGCAAAAGGCATTCAGCGAACTGGGGCGTTTGATCAAATTGAAAGAGAATAAGCCGAACCTGATCATCGGGTTTGCCGGCTGCCTTGCTCAGCATCTGGGCGAAAAGGTTTACAAACGGGTTAGCGATGTCGATCTGGTTTTCGGGACGCATAACATTTCCAAACTACCTGAAATGATTGCATCCGTTCAGAAAAAAAGAAGTAAAATGACTCGAATTGATTTTTTACCCATGATCAATTCTCTTAGCATTTTTGCACCGCCGCCTGAAGGATCGCTTTGCTCATTTGTTTCCATCATGCAGGGATGTGACAACTATTGCGCATATTGCGTCGTACCGTATTTGAGAGGGCCGGAAATGAGCCGGACACCTGAAGACATTCTGGAAGAAATCAGGAAGTTGACGGATTACGGTGTAAAGGAAGTGACACTTTTGGGGCAGAATGTCAACTCCTACGGCAAAAAGCTGGAATCCGGTTGTGATTTCGTATCTCTTATCAAAAAGATCAACAAAATAGATGGAATTGAAAGGATACGATTTACGACATCCCATCCGAAGGATTTATCAGAAGCGTTGATTTCATGCTTTGCGGAAGTTCCGAAGCTATGTGAACACATCCATTTGCCGGTGCAGTCCGGTTCCAACCGGATATTAAAACAGATGAACCGGGGCTATACGGTAGAAGATTATTTTGAAAAAGTGGCCCGGTTGCGGGAGGTTTGTTCCCATATCAGCATCACGTCGGATATCATTGTGGGGTTTCCGGGAGAAACACCAAAAGATTATCAAGAAACCATTGACATGATGGAAAAAATCAGGTTTGATTCTATTTTTTCGTTCAAGTATTCTGAACGAAAAGGAACGGTCGCCCAGAAGCTTTCCGATAAGGTTCCGGAGGCGGAAAAAAAGCAGAGGCTGAAAGAATTACAGGCCCTGCAGGATCAGCACACGCAGGAGAAAAATTTCGCACTGGAAGGGACCATTCAGGAAGTGCTGGTGGAGGGGTTGAGTAAAAACTCCGAGCATGATGTCATGGGGAGGGCGAGATCATGGAGAATCGTGAATTTTAAAGGTGGGCCGGAATTGATCGGCAAACTTGTGAATGTCGTGATTACAAGAGGTTACCTTCATTCACTGCGAGGAAAACTTGAAAAACGCTGAAGGAGGTTTGGAATGCTCCTGGAAATGAAAGTATCCGGACTGACCATTGATCCGATCACCAATACGCCCATTGTCATCCTGAAAGACATGCAGGAGAACAAGGCCATTCCGATCTGGATCGGCTTGTTTGAAGCCAGCGCGATTGCCACGGAACTGGAGCATATCATCTTTTCCCGGCCGATGACGCACGACTTATTGCATGAATGTATCAAGGCTCTCGGGGTTAATGTTAATCGGATTGAGATTGTTGATATCCGCAACAATACTTTTTTTGCCAATATTTACCTGACCCGGGAAGGACAAACATACTCCATTGACGCGCGCCCGAGCGACGCCATAGCGCTGGCCCTGCGTGCTCAGGCCTCCATTTTTGTGGAAGAAGCCGTTCTGGAAAAATCACGCAGCATCGATTTCGGCATGAAGCTTACCGATATTGATAAGTACAAGGAAGACAAAATTAAGGAATTTCTGGAAAATTTATCCGCCGAAGATTTTGGAAAATACAAAATGTAAAATATCATGAAAGACCTGATCGCGGATTTTCAAACATTTCTCGATATTCAGCGAAACGTGTCAGAACATACGCTCAGGGCTTATCTTGCGGATTTGGGGGAGTTTGGGGAGTTTTTAAACGGACCTGAAAATATTACGCCGTATAAAAACATACTGGAGGTAAAGACAGAAACTTTTCGCGCTTATCTGGCCTGTCTGCATTCCAGAAAGCTGAAGAAAGTTTCAATCAACCGGAAAATCTCATCGCTTCGGGCTTTCTACAAATTTCTGGTGCGTACGGGAAAAATGAAAAATAATCCGGCTTGCGATATCCAGACGCCGAAGACGGAAAAATACATGCCGACTTTCCTGTCGGTCGATGAAGCTTTTGAGCTGCTGCAAAGCTCTGACGATGCAACGGCTGCCGGTTTGCGAAACCGGGCCATGCTGGAGTTGTTTTATTCTTCGGGACTGAGACTTTCGGAACTGGCGGGCCTGAACGTGGACGATGTCAATTTCAGCGCTGCACTGGTGAAATTGAGAGGAAAAGGCAAGAAGGAACGAATCGTGCCGGTAGGAAATCCGGCGCTGGCAGCGATGCAAAAATACCTTGACGCTACGCAGGCAACCAGAAAGCGAAAGAAGCAGGGTATTGAAGGAGAACCTTTTTTTTTAAATGTGAGAGGAGCAAGGATAACGCCTCGAAGTATCGCACGAATCGTGGATGATGCTACCGCCAGAAGCGGCATCGGACGAAAAATCAGCCCGCATGCGCTTCGTCACAGCTTTGCCACACATTTGCTTTCCGCGGGGGCGGATCTGAGGTCGATTCAGGAAATGCTGGGGCATGAAAGTCTTTCCACGACGCAGAAATATACGGCGGTCAACATCAACCGCCTGATGGAAGTTTATGACAAGGCCCACCCGAGGGCAAAGAAATAAGGGAGAAACTATGCATATCAAAGGTACGACCATACTGGCGATTAAAAAAGATAATTTGATCACCGTTGCCGGTGACGGCCAGGTGACGCTCGATACGACGATCCTCAAACACGGCGCGCGCAAAGTGCGGAGGCTGTTCAACGATGAAGTGATTGTGGGATTTGCCGGGGCGACGGCCGACGCCTTCACGCTTTTTGACCGCTTCGATCAGAAGCTGGAACAATATAACGGCAACCTGCTGCGGGCAGCCGTGGAACTAACCAAAGACTGGCGTACGGACCGCGTGCTGCGTCATCTGGAAGCTCTGATGATTGCCGTAAGCCGAGATTACTCGCTGATCATTTCTGGAAACGGCGATGTCATTGAATCGGATGACGATGTCATGGCGGTTGGCTCCGGCGGCGCCTTTGCACAGGCAGCAGCCCGTGCACTGGTGCGCCACAGCAATCTTACCGCTACGGAGATTGCCAGGGAAGCCATGAAGATTGCCTCGGAGATTTGCATTTATACCAATGATCATATCACGATTGAGGAGATTGATCTCAACGAAGACAAACCCAAGGAAGTCAAAAAGAACAAAAAGTAAGGAGTGAGTGAAATAATGAAGAACTCAGGGTTAACACCCAGACAGATAGTTGAACGGCTGGATCGGCACATCATCGGACAGGCTGACGCCAAAAGAGCCGTGGCCATTGCGCTTCGCAATCGTTGGCGCAGACAGAATGTGCCGGAAGAACTGGCGGACGAAATATCGCCCAAAAATATCATCATGATCGGGCCTACGGGCGTCGGCAAAACGGAAATCGCCCGCAGGCTTGCCAAACTGGACAACTCGCCTTTTCTGAAGGTGGAGGCGTCCAAATTTACGGAAGTCGGCTATGTGGGACGGGATGTGGAATCCATGATCCGCGATCTGGTCGAGTTATCGATTAATATGATTAAGGCTGAAGAGCAGGAAAATGTACAAGCCAAAGCCGCCGAAATTGCAGAGGAGAAACTGCTGGACCTGCTGTTGCCGCCGCGTCCGACCGAAAGAAAAGTAGGCGATATGCTGACCGACAGCGACCAGGAAACCATTGATCTTCCGCCCACCGACGAACAGATTAAAAAACAGGACGCAACACGCGAGAAACTGCGTAAACTGCTTCGGGACGGAAAGCTTGACGATCGAATGGTAGAACTGGAAATTTCCGAAGCGAGAAGCGGTCCCATGATCGAAATCTTTTCCGCCGCCGGCATGGAAGATATGGGGCTGAACATCAAGGATATGCTGGGCAACATGATGCCGCAGAAGAAGAAAAGAAGAAACGTGAAAGTTCCTGAAGCGCTCGATATTCTGGCAGCCGAAGAGGCGCAGAAACTGATTGATATGGACAAGGTGACCAAAACGGCGCTGGATCGCGTTGAACAGTCCGGCATCATTTTTCTGGATGAAATCGACAAGATCGTCGGCAGCGATTCTCAGCATGGGCCGGATGTGTCGCGGGAAGGCGTTCAGAGAGATCTGTTGCCCATCGTCGAAGGTTCGAACGTCAACACACGCTACGGCATGGTCAAAACGGATCACATCCTGTTTATCGCGGCGGGTGCTTTTTCCGGGACAAAACCTTCCGATTTGATTCCGGAGCTTCAGGGCCGCTTCCCGATCCGCGTCGAACTGGATTCGCTGGGGAAAGAAGATTTTGTCCGTATTCTGACTGAACCCAATAATGCGCTGGTCAAACAGTATATGGAAATGATGGCGACGGAAGAGATTCAACTGTCGTTTACGGAAGACGCGGTCGAACAGATTGCCGAGGTGGCCACCATCGTCAATGAGAGGACGGAAAACATCGGCGCGCGCCGCCTTTACACTATTATGGAGACGCTTCTGGAAGATATATCTTTCGATGCGCCGGACATGGAAGAAAAGAAAATTATCATCGACGCCAAGTATGTGGAAGAAAAACTCGACAACATCGTTGAAGATGAAGATTTGAGCAGATACATTTTATAAACGGAGAATAAGATGGAGAATATTCAAAGTTCAATGGAGAGGGCGGACATTCTGATCGAAGCGCTGCCCTATATCCGGCGGTTTTACAATAAGACCATCGTGATCAAATACGGCGGCCACGCGATGACCGATGAAGACTTGAAAGACAAGTTTGCGCGCGACGTTGTGATGATGAAATATATCGGCATGCATCCGGTTGTGGTGCATGGCGGTGGACCGCAGATCGGCGGGCTTTTGAAAAAATTGGGTAAGGAATCCAAGTTCATTCAGGGCATGCGGGTGACGGATCAGGAAACCATGAACATCGTGGAAATGGTTCTGGTGGGCATGGTGAATAAGGAAATCGTCGGTTTGATCAATCAGCACGGCGGAAAAGCCGTGGGATTGAGCGGTAAGGACGGCAATCTGGTGGTGGCTGAAAAATATTATCTCAATGAAGACAAGGCCCAGTATACGCCTTCGGAGATTATTGACATCGGTCTGGTTGGAAAAGTCAAAGCTGTAAACGCCGAGTTGATCGTATCGCTGACGCAGAACGGTTTCATTCCCGTCATTGCGCCCACCGGCATGGGAGAAAAAGGGGAGACGTATAATATTAACGCCGATATCGTCGCGGGTGAAGTGGCGGCCGCCTTGAAAGCGGAAAAGCTCTTGCTGCTGACGGATGTTGCGGGCGTACTCGATAATAATAAAAATCTGATTCAGAATATGACGGATAAAGACGCTTTGAATCTGATTGACGACGGGACTGTTGAAGGCGGCATGTTTCCGAAAGTGAAATGTTGCCTCAAGGCGTTGCGAGGTGGCGTGCAAAAAGCGCATATTATCGACGGACGGCTTAAACATGCGATTCTTCTGGAAATGTTTACGGATAAGGGAATCGGCACGGAAATCGTTTTATAGGTTTAATAGGACTCGATCATGAAAGAAAAAAAGATTCTGGCTTTGGCCGATCAAAATATTATGAACACCTATCGGCGGGTGCCCATTGCGCTGGTGAAGGGTGAAGGCGCAAGGGTCTGGGATGCCGAAGGAAGGGAGTATCTGGATTTTGTCGCGGGCATCGCCGTATGCAATCTTGGGCATTCGCATCCGAAAGTTGTCAAGGCGATCAAAAAGCAGGCCAAAGAGCTGATGCATGTCTCCAACTTGTATTATACCAGGCCGCAGGCGGAAGTGGCGGCAATGCTGACGAAGCATTCGTTTGCCGACAAGGCTTTTTTCTGCAACAGCGGCGCGGAAGCCAATGAAGCGGCCATTAAACTCGCGCGCAAATATTCGCATGAAAACCTGGGCGACGACAAATATGAAATCATTACCATGAAGGACTCTTTCCATGGCCGGACCATGGCGACGATTACCGCCACGGGGCAGGAGAAGTTTCAGTTCGGCTTTACGCCTCTTCTGGATGGTTTTAAATATGTGCCGTTTAACGATCCGGCGGCGCTGGAAGCGGCCATTACGCCCAAAACCTGCGGGGTCATGCTCGAACCCATTCAGGGAGAGGGCGGGGTGATTATTCCGGATGCGCAGTATCTGGCAAGAGTTCGGGAAATCTGCGACCGGCATAAGCTGCTGATGATTATCGATGAAGTTCAGACGGGAATCGGCCGAACGGGAAAAATGTTTGCTTATGAATACTCCGGCATTCAGCCGGATATCATGACGCTGGCGAAAGCCCTGGGCAACGGTTTTCCGGTTGGCGCAATGCTGGCGACTGACGAAGTATCACGCGCCTTCGTGCCGGGAAATCATGCCTCAACGTTTGGCGGAAACCTTTTGGCCATGGCGGCGGCGCACGCCACACTGAAAGCCATTTTTGAAGAAAAGATCCTGGAGAATTGTCTGGAGATGGGCGGCTATTTCCTGGAAAAACTTGAAAAGCTGAGAGCATCACACCCGATCATCATTGGAACGCGAGGCAGGGGACTGATGCTGGCCTGCGCGCTGTCGATCGAAGGCGCGGATATCGTCAAAGCCTGTCAGGAGAAGGGATTGCTGATTAACTGCACGGGCGGCAAAACGCTGCGCTTCGTTCCGCCCCTGATGATTACCAAAAAGGATATTGATGAAGCCATTGACATTCTGGATGCCGTCATGGAGGGAAAATGAAAAAGGATCTTTTGGGCTTTGCCGGTATGACGCCGGATAACTTTTCTGAAATCTGGAAAAGAACGGAAAGAATGAAAAAACTGCTCAAGGAAGGCCGGGAGCATGCGTCATTGAAAGGCAAGACGCTGGGGATGATTTTTGATAAGTCGTCCACGCGGACGAGAATCTCATTCGAAGTCGGCATGTATCAGTTAGGCGGCATTGCCCTGTTTTTAAATTCCCGCGACACCCAGATTGGCCGGGGGGAAACCATTGCGGATTCCGCCCGGATGATGTCGCGTTATTTGAACGGGATTATGATCCGGACCTTTGCCCAGGACAGTGTCGAACAATTTGCCCGGTATGCCACGATTCCGGTCATCAACGGATTGACGGATCTTTTGCATCCCTGTCAGATTCTCGCGGATTTGTTTACGATTATTGAAAAAAAGGGCTCCTATGACGGCAAGAAAATCACCTATATCGGAGACGGCAACAACATGGCCAACAGTTGGATTGAAGCTGCAAGCATCCTGCCGTTCCAACTGAATCTGGCCTGTCCGGAAGGATATGATCCCGATGCCCGGATTCTTGAGGAGAATCGCAAGGCGGGAAAAGGAAATGTGAAACTTTACCGGGATCCGTTTGAAGCGGCGAAAGACGCCGATGTTCTGTATACGGACGTCTGGACGAGTATGGGGCAGGAAGCGGAATCTCTGGAGAGAATAAAAGTGTTTAAAAATTATCAAATCAACGAAGCGCTTTTGAAAGTCGCGAAAAAAGATGCCGTCGTCATGCACTGCCTGCCCGCGCACCGGGGCGAGGAAATTACGGCGGAGGTCATTGACGGACCGCAGTCGGTCGTGATTGATGAAGCGGAAAACCGCCTGCATGTACAGAAGGCTGTTTTAGAAATATTGCTTTAGGAGGATATACCGTGTCGAAAAAAATCAATAAAGTTGTGGTAGCTTATTCGGGTGGACTGGACACATCCGTCATCGTCCGCTGGCTCATTGAAACGTACGACTGTGAAGTCATTTGTTTTGCCGCAGACGTGGGACAGAAGGAAGAACTGACAGGGTTGAAGGAAAAAGCCATCAATACCGGCGCTAGTAAAATATATATCGAAGATCTGCGGGAAGAATTTGCACGTGATTTCGTGTTCTCGGCGCTTAGGGCAAATGCGATTTACGAAGGAACCTATATGCTCGGCACATCGCTGGCCAGGCCGCTCATCGCCAAGAGACACATTGAAATCGCCAGAAAAGAAAAGGCCGATTCCGTATGCCATGGAGCGACGGGGAAGGGCAATGACCAAGTTCGCTTTGAGTTGACATATATCGCGCTGGATCCCAAAATCAATATCATTGCAGCGTGGAAGGACGACAACTGGACTTTTGATTCGCGTGAATCCATGATCGACTATGCGAAAAAATACAAGATTCCCATTCCGCTGACCAAGAAGAAACCTTACAGCTCGGATCGCAACCTTTTGCACATTTCGCATGAAGGTGGCATTCTGGAAGACACATATGCGGAACCGCCGGAAGACATTTTTGTGTTGACCGTTTCCCCGGAAAAGGCGCCGAACAAGCCAACCTATGTGGAAATTGATTTTGTAAAAGGAAATCCGGTGGCCATCGACGGAAAGAAAATGTCTCCCGCAACGCTGATGGATCACATCAATATTCTGGCGGGCAAGAATGGCATCGGCCGGGTGGACATGGTGGAAAACCGCTTTGTCGGTATGAAATCCCGCGGCGTTTATGAAACCCCGGGCGGAACGGTTCTCTGGGCGGCTCACCGCGCAGTGGAATCGATCACGATGGACCGTGAAGTCATGTTCATGCGGGATTCGCTGATCCCGAAATACGCACAACTGGCTTATAACGGTTTCTGGTACGCTCCGGAAATGAAGACCCTCCAGGCTTACATCGATGCCACGCAGGAGAATGTCACCGGCACGGCCCGGGTGAAACTTTATAAAGGCAATTGCATTGTGGTCGGCCGCAAGTCGCCCTATTCGCTTTACAGTGAAGCGTTTGCGACGTTTGAAAAAGACGAGGTTTATAATCAGAAAGACGCGATTGGATTTATCCGTCTGAATGGTTTGCGTCTGCGCATTCAACACATGTTAAAAAACAGGAAATAATCCGGCGGAGTTGTATTCATGGACAACGCAAAGAAACCATGGGCGGGACGTTTCGGCGAAGCCACGGCCAAGAGTGTAGAGAAATTTACCTGTTCTCTGCATTTCGATTCCAGGCTTTATCGTTACGACATTGAAGGGTCTGTTGCCCATGCAACAATGCTTGCAGAGCAGGGGATAATTGCCCGCAAGGAGTCTGCCGCCGTCATCAGGGGATTAAAAAGCATTCTGACGGACATTGATAACGGCAGGTTCGTTTTTGATCCGGCGGATGAAGATATCCATATGGCCATTGAGAAAGAACTGATCCGCCGTGTGGGAGACGCCGGTGGAAAGCTCCATACCGCCAGAAGCCGCAATGATCAGATCGCACTCGATGTCCGTCTTTTTCTGCGTGCGGAAATCGATGGGATTATTCAGTTGATGGTCGGTCTGCAAAGGCAACTCGTTGTGATGGCCAAAAGGGAAATCAAGACCATCATGCCGGGGTATACACATATGCAGAAGGCGCAGCCGGTGCTTCTGTCGCACTATTTTCTGGCGTTTGCGGAGATGTTTGTGCGCGACGAAGAAAGAATGGCCGATTGCCAAAAACGTCTCAATGTGCTGCCGCTCGGCGCCGCCGCCTTGGCCGGTACGGGATTGCCGATAGACCGGGCACGTGTGGCAAAGCTTTTGAATTTTCCGGCGGTCAGCCGAAACAGCATGGATACAGTGGCGGATCGAGACTATATTGCTGAATTTATTTTTGCAGCGTCCGTATCCATGGCCCATTTGAGCCGGTTTTGCGAGGATTTGATTTTATGGTCATCCGATGAATTCGGGTTCGCCGAGATCTCGGACGCTTATA
Source organism: Smithellaceae bacterium (assembly GCA_963682105.1). Lineage (GTDB taxonomy): Bacteria > Desulfobacterota > Syntrophia > Syntrophales > Smithellaceae > UBA8904. Next base: position 409,314 of record OY821638.1, on the reverse strand, counting down.
CCACCGGCAGCAGCATCATGCCGCAAAAGAAAAATCCGGATATTGCAGAACTGATCCGGGGCAAATCGGCGCGCGTCTATGGCGATTTATTTGCAATCCTGACGCTGATCAAAGGGTTGCCCATGACCTATAACCGCGACTTGCAGGAAGACAAAGAGCCTCTGTTTGATGCGGTGGACACCGTCAAGGATTGTCTGGCTATTTTTACGGAAATGCTGGCGCATACCAACTTTAATGAAGAAAAAATGCGTCTGGCGGCAGTGGGCGGTTTTTCAACCGCAACGGATATTGCGGAGTATCTGGTGGAAAAAGGCGTTCCGTTCAGAAAGGCGCATGAAATTGTCGGCGGTATCGTTGCCTATTGCATTTCAAGTAAAAGAATGTTGGAAGATCTGACGCTGGGCGAATTTCAGTCGTTTTACAAAGGCTTTGACGAGAGAATCGCATCAAGGATTCTATTGGAAAATGCAGTCAACGCCAGAAAAAATTATGGTGGAACGGCGCAAAGCGCCGTTAAAGAAAGGATTCGGGAATTTGAAAAAAGACTCGCCCGGAAATAAAATCATCCTCTGCATCATCGCTATGATGCTTTTTGCCGGTTGCGGATTAAAGGGTAATCCGGTTTCTGCAACATCGAACTTAAATCGGGGGCAGGATGAACAAACATTATCAGCATCGGTTAAAGACGGAGCTGTCGATCTGTCATGGGCTTTTCCCGGAGGGAATTACAGCCATGTGAAGATTGAAAAAAGCGAACTTGGCGCAACAGGCAATATTTGTAAGGATTGCCCCCGGACTTATACAGGAATGGCAGATTTAAGTGTGAAAAATGAAGGCCGTTTTGTCGACAGATCGGTTGAAAGAGGAAAAAGTTACAGCTATCGTTTGAACTGGTGTGAAGAGACTGGAACATGCCGTCCCTCACGGACGGTGCAAGTGGATTTGAAATAAGCAAACTTTAAGGAGATTTTGTATATGTTTACGGGTGCCATCACTGCTTTGGTAACGCCTTTTAAAAACGGTCAGGTCGATGAAAAGGCGCTTCGGGATTTAATTGAATTTCAGATTGCAGGCGGTGTTGACGGACTTGTCCCCTGCGGAACAACCGGTGAATCGCCGACTTTGTCGCATGATGAACACGACCGGGTGATTGAAATCACGATTGATGCCGCAAAAAAGCGCGTGCCTGTTATCGCTGGAACGGGATCGAACAGCACGGCGGAAGCGTTGCGCCTGACCAAACATGCCTATGAAGCGGGCGCAGACGGCGCTCTGATAGCCTGTCCCTACTATAATAAACCGACGCAGGAGGGAATTTATCAGCATTTTGAACTGATTTCCAAAACGGTTCCTATTCCGATCGTCCCTTACAATATTCCCGGTAGAACGGGCATCAACATGTCGCCGGAGCTGATCGCGCGTCTTTCGAAGATCAGCAATATAGTCGGTGTAAAAGAAGCATCCGGTTCTCTCAAACAGATGAATGATGTCATCGATCTTTGCGATCCGGAATTTGATGTTCTGTCCGGAGATGACGGAATGACGCTGCCGTTGATATCTATTGGAGGCAAAGGCATCATTTCTGTAGCGTCCAATATCGTTCCTGATGACATGTCGGCGCTGGTGGATGCGGCTTTAGACGGGAATATGGCGAAAGCCGGAGCCCTTCACAAAAAATTGAGTCCGCTTTTTGACGTTCTCTTTATCGAAGTGAATCCGACGCCGGTAAAAGCGGCGCTGGCGATGATGGGAAAAATCGAATACGAATACCGCTTGCCGCTTTGCAAAATGGCGCAGGCCAATTATGAAAAAGTTGCCAGAGTCATGAAAAATTATGGTCTGATCAAATAACCGTTTTGAAATCTTGGAAGGCTTAAGGAGAGGATTATGGTTAAGGCGATTGTGACGGGAGCCGGCGGAAAAATGGGCGCCAGAATTATCAATCTGATTTCTTCCATGGAGGAAATTCGGGTGGTCGGCGCCATTGAAGTGTCGGGGCATCCGATTATCGGACGCGATATCGGGCATTCACTGGGATTGGGCAGAACCGGCGCTCTGGTCAGTGACAAACTGGCCGACTGTATTGACCAGGCCGATGTCGTGATCGATTTTACCCATCATGAGGCCTCCCTCAATTATTTAAAAATCGCCAGTGAAAAGAACCGGGCTATCGTTATCGGTTCCACCGGTTTTACGCCGGAGGAATTGAAAATTGTAAGTCACCTTGCCGAAAAGACACGTTGCGTTCTGGCGCCGAATATGAGTGTTGGCGTCAACGTCATGTTGAAAGTGTTGGAATACTGTGCGGGTATTCTGGGTGAAGATTACGATGTTGAGATTGTGGAGGCGCATCACCATTTAAAGAAAGATGCGCCAAGCGGTACGGCTTTGCAGATGGCACAGGTTATTGCCGACAGATTAGGTCGGGATATGAAGAAAGACGCCGTTTACTCCCGTAAAGGATTGATCGGAGAGCGGACGAAAACCGAAATCGGCATTCAGACGCTCCGTGCGGGAGATATTGTAGGCGAACATACGGTGATGTTCGGCGGAATCGGCGAGCGTCTGGAGTTCACTCACCGCGCACACAGCCGTGATAACTTCGCCAAAGGGGCCATTCGGGCGGCGCAATGGATTGTACACCAGAAAAACGGTTTGTATGATATGCAGGATGTTTTGGGATTAAAGAATAAAAAATAATTGGAGGGCCATTGGACGGTATTTTGTCATATATCGGCATTGGTTCCAATATGGATGATCCATTGCAACAGTGTAAGGAAGCCGTTAAGAAATTGTCGCAGGTCAGAGGCATTAAGGTGGAACAGGTTTCTTCTTTTTACAAAACAGAACCGGTGATCGATACGGAGGAAGCAAAGCAAAAACCGGAAGAACAAAACTGGTTTATCAATGCTGTGACGGAAATTCGAACCAACCTCTCTCCACGCGAACTCTTAAACGCGCTTATGGAGATAGAACGGACCATGGGACGTAAACGCGAGTTTAAAGGCTCACCACGCACGCTTGATCTCGATTTGCTCTTATACGGTCAGGAAGTTATTGAAGAAGCGGATTTGACGGTTCCGCATCCGAGAATGCATCAAAGGCGTTTTGTGCTGGAACCCATTTGTGAAATTGCATCGTATGTCATTCATCCGGCTTATGGCGTTTCTATGAGGGGATTAAAAGACAGGCTTACCGATCAAAAAGCGGTTGAACGCCTGATTTGAAGAGAAAAGATGAATTTATGAATATCGTTAAAATACTTGTTATTATCTTATTGCTGTATATAGCTTATAAAGTCGTAAAAATATTTCAGGGCGGAAGATCTGAAAATGTTAAACCTTTGCCTAACAATGATGTTCCGGCAAAAGGAGAAGATCTTGTTCAGGATCCTTTTTGCAAGACTTACATTCCCAAAAGTCAGGCCTATATACAGAATGTTGAAGGCAAGGAAATATTTTTTTGCAGCAAAGATTGTTGCGAAAAATATCTGACGGAAAAAAAATAATATTGTAGAGATACGGAGGAGAGTTATGAAGTTTTTTATCGATACAGCGAACATTGATGAAATCAAAGAAGGGCTGGCTTTGGGAATGGTGGACGGCGTTACAACCAATCCGTCACTCGTTGCTAAAGAGAAACGCGGATTTGATGAAGTGGTAAAGGATATTCTGACGATTGTCGAAGGTCCGGTCAGTCTTGAAGTGGTTAGCCTGGAAGCCAAAGGAATGTTTGAGGAAGGGAAGAAACTCGCTCGACTGGGTGATCAGGTTGTCATCAAAGTCCCGATGACCACGGAGGGATTGAAAGCGACCAAAATGTTTGCCGCAGAGGGCATTGATGTCAATCAGACATTGATTTTTTCGCCTCTCCAGGCTCTCATGGCTGCCAAAGCAGGCGCCGCTTATGTCAGTCCGTTTGTGGGGCGATTGGATGATATCGCTTACGACGGTATGGATCTTGTACAGCAGATTCTCGATATTTATGATAATTATGAATATCAAACTGAAGTGATTGTGGCCAGTGTCCGGCATCCGAAACACGTTTTAGATGCCGCTTTGATGGGCGCCGATATCGCCACGATTCCTTTTAAAGTGATTGCACAACTCGCTCAGCATCCTCTCACGGACAAAGGCATTGCATTATTTCTGGAAGACTGGAAGAAAGTGCCCAAAAAATAATCTATATCAACGACAGGCGGAAGCCTGAAAGAAAAGGCTGGCACATATGACCAGAAGGCGTGATACATTTAACCTTCCCAACACCATCACCATGGCGCGAATCAGTGTTGTTCCTTTTCTGTTCTTTCTTCTGGCTGCGCCCGGTCCTTTCTGGTCCATCGTGTTGGCTGCGTTGTTTGTCGCTGCATCCATTACGGATTTTCTGGATGGTTTTATAGCACGCCGATATAACCTTGTTACGACAATGGGAAAGTTTCTGGACCCGCTGGCCGACAAACTGATTGTCAATACGGCTATGATCCTGATGATTCCCATCGGCCGGATTGACGCCTGGATTGTGGCTGTCATTATCATCCGCGATTTTATTGTAGACGGTATACGGACTATTGCGTCGTCGGATGGGATTTACATTCAGGCCAGTGTTTTAGGGAAACAAAAAACATTGGCGCAAATCTTTGCCGTAACGGCCCTTATGATCCATCATCCTTTTTTTGGGTTGGATGCTCATCTTGTCGGGACGATTATTCTCTATGTTGCATTTTTCCTGACGATCTATTCCGGGATAGATTATCTCGTAAAATTTTATCGTGAAATTTAGAACAATATATGAAAAAGATGAAGGCTCTTGGGGCGGAAATTATTGTTATCTATTCAAATTAAAAGACGTCCTGCAGAGATGAAAAAAACGTGCTTCCGTGTGCGATTTTTCTATTGACAAGATGCGCTTATTTGTTGTAATCAGCCACGTTCTTAAGTGAGCGGGCGTAACTCAGTGGTAGAGTGCTACCTTGCCAAGGTAGACGTCGACGGTTCAAATCCGTTCGCCCGCTCCATTTTTTTTATGGCGGCATAGCCAAGTGGCTAAGGCAGCGGTCTGCAAAACCGTTATTCTCCGGTTCAAATCCGGATGCCGCCTCCAGTCTTACTTCAGGAGTTAATTTTTCGAAAATAACTCCTTTTTTTGTTTCATACGGAATTCATTGAGACAAGAGTGAATGCATAAACGATTTACGGATCTGATCATTTCATGCGCTCAATTCGGCTACTCTGACGTACATATCTGCGGCGGCCAACCAATTGTTTATCGAAAAAACGGCGCAATAAAATTTGAACAGAAAAATATATGGTCTCATTCTGAAGTTGATGAACTTGTTCAAAAGATTCTTAATGCAAAGAATCTATCCATATTGCAAGAGCGCTTGTCTGTTGATTTTGCCGTCAATGTAGGAAATGTGAGAATACGAATCAGTATTTTCAATACGGACCGCGGGCCGTCACTGGCTATTCGATTGTTACCTGACTCCATTCCCACGATTGAAAAATTAAATCTGCATCCTTCTGTCCGGGGAATCAGTGATTTAAAGTCCGGTCTGGTGCTGATCTGCGGGACAACCGGCTGCGGCAAAACGACAACCATTGCTTCCATTCTGGATGATATCAATCATAAAAGAGCGGCACATATTGTGACCCTGGAAGATCCTATCGAATACAGGATTCCATCCCGTCAGTCTTTCGTGGAACAGCGCGAAGTCGGCACACATGTGCCATCCATAGAGAGAGGCCTTATCGACGTCATGCGCGCCGATCCGGATATTATTATGGTTGGAGAATTGCGCGAACCCGAAACGATTGCACTGACGCTGAATGCGGCTGAATCGGGTCATCTGGTCATTGCCACATTGCATGCAACCAATATGGAAGACGCTCTTTACAGAATTATAAACTCCATGCCGCTTGAGGCCGAAGAATATATTCGTCATCAGCTTGCCTCCACGATAGCCTGGGTGCTGGTGCAAAAATTGATTTATAGTGAAAAGGCCGGCATTCGGGTGCCTTTGTTGTCGATTATGCGCGGAACACAGCAGGTCAAGGGGATTATCCGGGAGAAAAAACTGTATCAGATAGACAATTCCATGCATACAGGGAAAGCGGATGGCATGTTTACCGAAGAACGGTATCTGAGAGAATATCTTGAAACGAGAGAAAAATTTAATAATCCGATGATGAATTTCAGGCCTGATAAGAATGCGGCCGGCTATGAGACCATACATAAATCCGACATATTCAATTCAGATACCACGCCCCATAAATATGCAGCAAACAATATGAAGATGGAACATTCCGGTGGGAGTGTTTTTAAGGACGGCATTAATCATCCTGAAAAATCCTGGGTCGGTACTGATACAGCAATTACAATCGATTCCGCAGACACTCAATATGTGATTGATGACAGCGCTGATTTGTCTGAAATCATTGCGCAAACCGAAGGCAAATTCAAAAGCAAAAAGTAGTATTCTTACTTCAAATCTTATTGCATCGTTTCACGGTAAATTTTCCATTCACCATTGATTTTACGAAGTTCAAGCCGTTTTCCAGCATTGCTTTTCAGGATTTTTGAACTGTAATGCTGTGTGAATGTCGCCACTGCTTGATTGTTATTTCCGGTTATATTGAGGTTGCTTATGCGAACGGAAATACTGCCGCTTTTTTCACGTACGTTGATTTTGTGGTTGACCCAATCATTCAGATTCATTCCCTGGGCGCGGAAGTTTGAAGCATAGCATGACTTGTATGCGCCCATGTTGCCCGATTTCCAGCTTTCGGCCCATCTTAAGACAATTTTACGTACAGCGTCTTTGGAAGACGGTTCAGTTTCCTGGCGAGTCGATGGCGGAGCCGGCGCAGAAATATCCGTTTTTGAGGCTAAAGCTGTTGTGCCCGGTTCGTCAATAAGAAACCATTTGTTATTGAACTTCTGTAAGTTCAGCTTGATAAATGAGCCTTCAAATGAACTGTCTTTATTGATTTCCGTAATTTGATCAAAAACAATTACCGCGATGTTATTTTGGTGTAAAATGGAGATATCTCTCGGATCGAGAATGAAATGCTGATTTAAACTTCTAACAGATGCAAGCCTTGTCAATAACTGATCACGTTTTTTATCTTTGATAAGGTGACCTTCCAAGTAAAGGGCGTCAATAGCCTTAATATTCCCTTGAAGATACCCTTTATTCCAGGCAGCAAGTATCTTTTCCAACTCATATTTAACCGGCAAAGTCTGATTTTGGGGAATCCAATTAATGGTTTCGTCAATGATAATAGGCGTTTTATTCAGAGAAATATATTTGATCAAAGTCTGAACATCTTTATCGACAAGGACAACACAGCCATTTGATTGAAAAGGCAGCAGAGGCTTGGTTGTACCGTGAATCCAGATATTTCTCCCGTTTCGGCCCGCCTTTTTATCCATGACTGTGGGATAGTCGAGAGGAAAAGCGAGAGTACCATAAGTTTCGGGAGGTCCCGGGTTCGTAAGAATTTTCGTGGCGAAGAAAATTCCGTTAGGCGTTTTAGCGTCGCCGGATACTTGTTTTCCTCCTTGATTCTTTCCTGTCGAACACGATGTTTCGTAAACTTTGGTGAAATAGGAGAAATTTTTCTTAAAAACGTAAAGTTTTTGATTTTTTTTGTCGACAGTAATAACGAAGCCGGAGGCAACAGATAAGATAGAATCTGGAATTTTTTCAGTTTTATCGATATTTGAAGAGAAAGCATTATTTACGGATAGCAATATAATGACAGGTAAAACAAATACAAATCTCAATAAGAACAAATATTTATTAGACATTGATCATTTTTACCTTAAAAAAGAATTTTGCTAACGCTCTTTCCATAGCAAAATCTTTTTAAGCCTTCAAGATTTTTAATTTAAATATGGAAATGTGTGGTTTATTGTGATAAAAATCACAACACTTTAGAAGTGTGCTGTTTTTTTAGGGAAGGTGTTAAGCACAAGAACAACATTTTTTGTAGAAAAGCCAGGTAAGGCTTTGATAAAAAATGGCGAATACAAGAAAAAATAAATTGTATTCAGGAGTAAATTTTTGGCGAATACAAAGGATATTAACTCCACGGAAAGGTTGTTAAACGTTATTCGCGGAATATCGAAGTCCCCTGCCTCATCTGAAGATACAGCAGGAAATACTTCTAATATTAACAAAACTACGAATAAGCAAACAATCAACCTGCCTAAGGCATTCACAGGAAAAAAGCGTTTTACCATCGGCGTTGATATTGGTCAGGATTTTATTAGCTTAGCTAAAATGGCTAAAACATCCGATGGAAAACCTTTCCTTGTCGATCAAAAAGTTATTAAATACAGCAGTCAGCCTCCCATCAGTGCTACGGAATTCACGGAGTTGCTTAAGTCATCGCTTATAGCATTTACCGGTTCCATAGAAAATTGTGAAATATGGACCGTAATGAATTCCGCGGATGTTAATGTTCATCATATCAAAATCCCGCGGGTGCCGAAAAAACAGATGGAAAATGTTATCTATTGGACAGCCAAAAAGGAAAATCCAATTGATGATAAAGATATAATTTTTGATTTCGAAATGCAGGGAGAAATCGTCGATCAGGGCATTCCGAAATATTCCGTTATGGTTTACAGTGCGCCACGCTCCGAAGTGGAAAGAGTTAAACTTCTGTTTTCATCGGCAGGCGTAAGTCTTGCCGGAATTACCGTCGCTCCTTTTGCTATTCAAAACATTTTCCGTACAAAATGGATAGATGCCTCGGAAAAGACCTATGCCAGTCTTTTTATCGGCAATGATTTTTCGAGAATAGACGTGTACAGCAACCAGAATCTTGTGATGACCAGGGGCATAAAGACCGGTATCAGCAGTATGATGGAAGTCATAGAAGATTCTATTGCTGATACTTCACCCGAGGACAGACCCAATAAAGAACAGATTAAAAAATTACTGATGACGCTTTTGTTTAATCCGGAAAAAACAACGACAGGTGGTGAAAGCCTGAGTTGGATGGAAAACGGGATATTTGAAATGATTTCGCCTGTGCTGGAAAGATTGATTCGTCAGGTTGAAAGAACCCTCGAATATTATACGTCGTCCGTAGGTTATGAAAGAGTAGAAAAGCTATATGTTTCTACAATTATAAACGTATTTTATAATCCATTTTTAAACTACATTAGCGAACAATTAGGCACAAAAGCGGATTTCTTCGATCCTTTTGAAGGGAAGAATGTTTCTGCGTCAGGTGCTTCTTTATCTCCGGCATTGAAGGCTTTATTGGTTCCGGCAATCGGGTTGTCCTTAGCAGATCGCAAATATACACCAAATATCATTTTCACATACATCGAAAAAAATAAAGAAATCAGTCAAACAATTATTAATAGAGCTATTTTTGCGACATTCGGCGTTATGTTACTCATATGCCTGGCGGTGCTTTGTTTCCAGGGCTTGGAAGCAAAAAAATTAAGTGACAAGCGTATCCAACTGGAAAAGCAATTGGCAGCCTATCATCCGCTTCTTTCGAAAGATAAAATAAATCTCCTGGCCGATGATATTAAATCACAACGTCAGATCAACAGGCAATACGCGCAAAAATACAGAAGCGCAGCGCTTATCGGCGAGTTGTCAACATTAACGCCAGACACTATAAAATTAATTCGGATCAAGATGTCTGCTCCGCTTTTGCAGGCGCCGGAAAATCCAAAAGACGCTCAGGCAAAAGACAAAGAAGAGGGAATAATCATCGAAGGCGTTGTTTTGGGCGATCGCAGCCAGCTTGATTCCATACTGGCTCATTATGTTGTAACGCTGGAAAAATCTCCCATGATGCAAAGCGTCAGCGTGCAAAAAAGCAGCGTTGTGAGCCACAGAAAAAAAGAGATAATACAATTTTCAATTCATGCGAAAATGGGATGAGGATGATTGACAAAATCAGCAAAGCGATTCCGGCAAGAAGTTTGGGATATATCCTAATATGCGGCGGAATTATATTGGTTATCGTACTAGGCATTGTCAGCTTTCATCGGTACAATTCCAATAAGGCTCAAGGTGTGCAAAAACTCCAGAATCAGATTGATGAACAAAAGGGTTTAGGGCCTGTTTATCTTTTCATGATTAAAGAATTGCAAAAGAAGCAAGTCTATTCATTACCGAATCCGGGGAAGTTGAGATTGTCAAGACAGGAATCAGACAGGTTTCAGGATATCGTTCGGCAAGTAGCGGCGAAATCCGGCCTGATGGCACTGACTGTCTTACCCGATGTAAAGACAATTTCCGGCGCCAATCAAAACCTTTTATTCAACACGACACTAAAAGGAGAATTGCCGAATTTTAGAAAATTTATTATTGAACTGGGGACCATCCCTTACATTGATCAGATTGAAGAAGTTAATATTAAGCAATATAGCGATTCCATGGAATACAAATTAAAAATACGGGTTGCCCTGGCGAATTGAAGCAGGGGGTGCAATGACTAAATTGAACAAAAGACAACTTATTATTCTGGCCATTCTAGCCATCGTTATTCTGTTTGCTGCGTATGATTTTTTTATTGGTCAACCCGCATCAAAAAAAGCAAAAATAGAAGCAAAGCCCGTGGAAATAGAATCGTTCGTCAATAAGATTACTACGGATATCGTTAAGGATAACATCGCCGGGGTCGATTCGTATATTATTAAAAAAGCGGAAATGGAGTGGGCGAAAAATCCGTTTTGGTCCCGATCCGAGTATCGTGAATTTGCAGGGAGTGAAGCGGGGAGCGGGATGGCGGCAAAAATTGTGTATTCCGGTTATGTCGATGCGGGCCGTAAGAAAATGGCAGTCATCAATGGTTTTGAATATGAATCGGGAGATGCTCTGGAACTTGACGGGTATATCTTGAAAAGTGTGACACCTTCAAAAATATTGATTGTTAATCGTAACACAGGCAGTGAATTAACGATTCCCATACAAGAGTGATATTTGAAGACATGGAGGTTATTGCCTTGAGTTTAAGCGCAAGACATTTAAAAATTTTTACAATCGTCTTTGGTATTTTGACCCTCATATTTTTTATGGGATGTTCCCAGGACATTCAGAACACAAAAAAGGATCCTTTTTTTGAAAAATGGAATACCCTGGCAGCGAATTCACAGGGGCATTCGCCGGCAGAGAAGCCAAAGAAAATAGATATGAAGCCGCTATACGACAAAAAAAAGCAGGCATCAGCCGTTGTTGGAGATTCCGTAAAAAGATTACCCACAAAAACCATCAATCTAACCATGCGCCAGGCTGAACTGAAGGCTGTTTTAAGGGCGCTGGCCAAATCCGTTGACTATAATCTTTTAGTAAAGAATGATTTGAAGGGGGAAGTGAGTGTTGACTTCAGATCAGTCCCCTGGGATCAAGCCTTCACCGGCCTGCTTAAAACACATGGTTTATCTTACTCCTGGGAGGGAAATGTCATCCGGGTTATGACTGTGGATGATATGGAACAGGAACTTAAGCAAAAAGTCCATATGCGAGACATTCAATGGGTTGAACCTTTGATGAATCCGGTGGTGATTAAAATCGATTATGCCGATCCCAAAAAACTGGAAAAGACGCTGCAAGGATTTCTGACCAAAGATAAAGAAGGTAAAACTCGCGGGTCAGTCATCCTGGATGAACACAGCAATTCAATGGTCATTTCCGCAAATGCTCAGGATCTGACGCAGATGATTCACATCATCGAAAAACTGGACAAACCGACCCAGCAGGTGTTGATCAAAGCCAACATCGTAGAGACAACGAAAACTGTCGCGCGGGATTTAGGGGTGATGTGGGGAGGCATGTATAAGGGGAACCTCGGGAATCAAAATATTTACCTTACTCCGGGGGGAACATCCGGCAATACTACGACGGATCCGCTGGCAGGAGGTTATGCATCTACGACGGGCAAAACAGGTATTTCCGGTCAGGGTTTTGCCGGGAATTTCCCCATTTCAAACATCGCCAGCGCCGCCGGCGCCGGTTCGATAGGATTAATTTACGGTGTGATAGGCAGTAGCCTTTTGGAAGTTCAGCTTCAGGCCCTTCAGCAAAATAATCAGTTAAATATCCTGTCCAGCCCGTCGATTACGACGCTTGATAATCAGAAAGCCTTTACGGAAAACGGCGAAAGAGTTCCCTATGTCACCATTCAGCAGACAAGCGGCAGCGCCACGCCAACTTATACCACCAACTTTGTTGATGTCGTCATGCGTCTGGAAATCACACCGCACATCATTGACGGTAAAAATTTAAAAATGACCATTTTTGTGCAAAAGGACGATGTCGATTTGACGAGGACGGACTCCCTGGGGGATCCCTACATTATTAAAAAGCAAACACAGACATCTTTGATTGTAAATGACGGCGAGACGATTGTCATTTCAGGTTTGACTAAAAAGACCAGGTCGGACTCGGATAGGGGCTGGCCTCTGTTGAAAGATGTCCCTGTGCTGGGATGGCTGTTTAAAGCGGACAGTAAAAGCGATTCGATGGAAGAAGTTTTAATTTTTATCACGCCTCATGTTCTCCAGGTTGCATCCGCTGAGAGCAATGTTTCGCTGATATCTCCTGACGAAGATAAATCCAGGCAAACGGTCAAATAGGTGCTGTCTGTTTATGGACTATTTTAATCTTCTGGAATTTAAAAAAGAGCCTTTCTCCAACTCGCCGGAACCGGAATTCCTTTTTGCGTCTGCTCAGCATAATACCTGCCTGCAGATGCTGGAACTTGCCGTTCGTTTAAAGAGAGGTCTGAATATTGTGATCGGCGCAGTGGGAACGGGCAAGACGACGCTGTGTCGCAAACTCATCCAGAATCTTTCTCTGCCCGCCGCCAATGATGTCTCAACGGTAGAAACTTTTTTACTGCTGGACCCCGCAGTTGAAAGCAAGTTTGAATTTGTGAAGACGGTTGCCGGTGTGCTTGGCATCAACGTATCGGACACTGAAGATAAAGAATGGCATATCAAAGAAAAAATCAAAAAATTTCTGTTTGAAAAAGGCATTGATGAACAAAAAATAATTGCGTTAATAATTGATGAAGGGCAGAAAATTCCGGAACAATGCCTTGAAATTCTCAGAGAATTCCTTAATTACGAAACAAACGACTTTAAACTCCTCCAAATCGTAATCTTTGCTCAACCTGAATTGCGCAAGAGTCTGGCTGCAAGGGCTAATCTGCTGGATCGGGTCAATTATCTTTACTATCTTAAACCGCTTTCTTTCCGTCAGATGAAGTCGATGATTGAATACCGGATTTCCGTAGCCGGCCGGAAGCCGGACGATCATTCGTTGCTGTCATTTGGAGGCTTGCTGGCTGTTTATTGGGCGACTGCCGGATATCCACGTAAGGTGGTGTCTCTATGCCATCAGATCGTTCTGATGATGATTATTAAAGGAAAAAACGAAGCCGGATGGTTTCTGGTAAGAAGCTGCGTTCAAAAAATGGCGGAACCGGTATTCCGAAAAGTGAGATGGGCGACGCTGAGCGTAGTTGTTGCCGCGGTTTTGGCCCTTTCCTGCATCATGTTCTTTTCCATAAAACCGATTCCAGGCGGTGGGGAAATATCGCAACGTGTTTTATCGGGCATTGATTTCAAGAAAGAGTATTTCTCAGCCGCTCCAAAGCAGATTGATAAGGTTCAACAGCAGCAGGCTATTCCGGAAACGCTTGGCGTCATCAAATTGAAGAAAAGAATGACTATCTGGCGGGTTCTTGAAAATATATACGGAGATTCCAATGAAGAAATTAAACAAAAATTTATTCATGCCAATCCTCAGATTAAGGATATCAATGATACCAGTGAAGGCACAGTTATTACTGTGCCGGCTATTCCCGCAGAAAATAATCCTTTAAAAGAGAAGCCGATCCTGGTGTCCCTGGAAGAAAGCAATGAACTGGCCGGCATCTATTATTCTTTCATCAGTAAAAACAATCCGGCTAACCCGCCGGCAATAATGTTTGTGTCTTTATGGAACGAAAAAAACGGCAGACTGTTTTTAATCGCGTTGGATAAGCGCTTTAGAAGTTCCGAAGAAGCTCAAAATGCCATCGCAAAATTGCCGCAGGAGCTTTCAAAATCTGCGCGGGTTTTGACGAAATGGGAAGAAGGCACCATCGGCTTTAACCGCCGTTTAAAAATGGATACCACGCGCAGTACGGAGGGTGGATGAAAGGTAAAAAACGCTTAGGCGAAATGCTGGTTGAAAACAACCTGATTACCGAAGATCGTTTGAAGCAGGCCCTGATTGATCAGAAAAAAGCGGGATTGAAACTGGGGCAATTTCTGACGCGTCAGGGTATTGTCAGCGAGCAGCAGATCATCGACATGCTGAGTCAGCAATTAAAAATTGCCAAATATCATCCCGACAACTATCCTCTGGCGGTCGAGCTTTCCTCTTATGTTCCTGTTGAAGTTGCGCAGAAATATCTGGTTGCGCCGTTGCGAAAAAAGGGAAGACTTTTAACGATCGCCATTGTCGATCCGCTCGATATCAATGCCCTCGATTATATCGAAGTCCTGACGAATTCAGAAGTAGAACCGGTGGTTTGCTCGGAAAGAGAACTCAATCAACTGATCAGCAGCTTGTACGGTACGCAGTCCGGCCTGGGCAGCATCATGGAAAACATGGAAATTAAATCCCAGGATGAAGTACAGGAGGAAGCGGCTCCCGATAAGGAAGAAGTACAGGTTGCGTCCCTGCAGGATCTGGCGGGAGAAGCGCCTGTGATTCGCCTGGCTAATTCCATTTTCGCTCAGGCTATCCGGGACGGTGCAAGCGATGTCCATATCAGTCCGCAACAAAATTCGGTACAACTAAGATTTCGAATTGACGGCAAACTGCTGGAAGTGCCGTCTCCGCCAAAGTCATTATTTTTGCCCATTATTGCCCGAATGAAAATTCTGGCCAATATGGATATCACCGTTTCGCGAATTCCTCAGGATGGGCGGTTTACGCTCAAACTTGATAAAAAAGAAATCAATGTCCGTGTATCCTCCATACCGACTATCTACGGCGAAAATATGGTGTTGCGTCTTCTGGATACGAGCGGCGGCGTCTATTCGCTTGATCGTCTGGGAATGATTCAGTCGGATATGGATAAAATTGAAAGTGTCTGCAATAAACCATACGGAATGGTGTTGAGCACGGGACCGACCGGAAGCGGCAAGAGCACCAGTTTGTACGCCATTCTCAACGCGATTAATAAGCCGGACATCAATATCATGACGCTGGAAGATCCTGTGGAGTATCGAATTAACAATATCCGCCAGATTCAACTCAACCGCAAAGCCGGAATGACATTTGCCAGCGGGCTTCGGTCTATTCTTCGCCAGGACCCCGATGTCATCATGGTGGGTGAAATCCGTGACGGTGAGACCGCCGCCATTTCCGTGCAGGCCGCTCAAACCGGCCATCGGGTCTTAAGTACGGTCCACACCAATGACGCGGCGGGCGCCATTGCCAGATTCATCGATATGGGTATTGAACCTTTCCTGGTTTCCTCGGTTTTGCTGGTGTCATTTGCTCAGAGACTTGTGCGCACAGTATGTCCCTACTGCAAGGAACAATATATTCCGACAGAGAAAGCTTATTCGGCGCTGGGCATAACACCGGATGAAGCCCAAAAGGCCGTTTTCCAGAAAGGCAAAGGTTGTTATCAATGTAAAAACACAGGATATAAGGGAAGAACGGGACTTTTTGAAGTGCTGATTAATGATGAAATGGTTCAGGACATGATCTTGAAGAAAAGATCCAGTCAGGAAATTACCCGAGCCGCTATTGAATCGGACAATTTACGAACCCTTCAAAAAGATGCCGCCGTCAAAGTTTTGCAGGGAATAACAACGCTTGAAGAAGCAATGTCGGCTGTCATGACATAATTCGGTATCGAAAGTATGCCCACGTACTATTACAAAGCGCTGAATGAAACAGGCAATCCTCTTTCAGGTGTATTGGAAGCGGAATCCATTCAAAATGCCAATACCATTCTCCTTTCAAGAGGCCTCACCCCTTCTGAAGTTCGGGAGGCAAAAGCAGGTAGAAAAGATACTATATGGAACAGGATCAAATCATTAACAATCGGTGTTAAGACCAATGAGCTTATATTGTTTACAAAACAGTTCCGCTCCATGCTCAATGCGGGAGTGCCCATATTGAGAATCATGCAGGTCCTGGAAGCTCAAACTGAAAGCAAGGTGTTGCGGGAAGCTGTTTCTGGGATTATCGTAAATATTCGCCAGGGATCAACCATTTCTGATTCATTTGAAAAGTATCCAAGGATTTTTTCGCCTCTCTATTGCAGCATGATCCGGGCGGGTGAAGTGAGCGGTAATGTTTCCAGTGTTTTGGATCGACTGATTTATATTATTGAACATGAAGCAAAAATTAAAGCCGACATTCGCTCTGCTTTGCAATACCCTTTTATTGTCGTCATTGCGTTGGCGATTGCCTTCGTTGTATTGCTGACCATGGTGATTCCGCAATTTGCGAGTATCTTTAGTAAAGCAGGCCTGCAATTGCCCCTGCCAACAAAAATTGCCATGCTTCTGTACAGCATCTTAAAAAATTACTGGTACCTGGTCTTCGCAACGCTGGCAATTGGTATCTTTGCCTTGGTGCAATTTTTAAAAACAGAAAATGGAAAACTGGTTAAAGATAGCTTCTTGCTGAGCATACCCATTTTAGGACCGCTGTTTCAAAAAGCGGCCATGTCAAGATTTGCAAGTATATTCGCTATATTGCAAACAAGCGGCGTGCCGGTTATGCAATCTTTAACCATATTGTCCGATACCATCGGCAATGCTGCAATTGCCAAGTCTTTTGAACATGTTCGGGAAAAGATTCAAGAAGGCGCCGGTATAGCAACGCCTTTGAAAACGGCGCGATATTTCACGCCGATGGTGATTGATATGATTGCCATTGGGGAGGAATCAGGAAATATAGATGAAATGCTTCGTGAGATATCAAAGCATTACGACGATGAAGTGGAATATGCCGTTAAAGCGCTATCGGATGCGATCGGACCGATCTTGATTATTGCGCTGGCGGCGGTTGTTGGTTTTTTTGCCCTGGCCATTTTCCTGCCCATGTGGGATATGACCAAGATGGTTTCAAAACACTGAGTGCATATGAAAAAGAAAAATTTTTACGTCAATCTGTACATATTGATTCCCGTGATTTATACGGGGCTGACTATTTTAGGCGTCATTATCACATACCAAATCGCATCGGCGCCTGAAAAGTCGTCACATCCTGTATTTCTGAACATTTATACGATGACCTTTATAATTGGATGTGTTTCTTTTCTGGTCAGTTTTTTCATTTTACGAATGCTCCTTAAGCCACTGGTGGAATTTATAGAGAAAACGAAGAAGATGCCTATATTTTCCGCGTCAAAAGCGGAGAAATCCGATAATATTACCGACGACCTAAGCCAAATCAATAAAGTATTCGATAATGTGGCAAATATTTTAAGCAATGTCGAAGCTAAAGAACTCTTTCCGCATATCATTGGAGCCAGCACGGCCATGCGCAATATTTTCACGCAAATTGTTAAAGTGGCCCCCACGGATTCCACCGTTTTAATTACCGGCGAGAGCGGTACAGGCAAAGAAATGGTAGCGTCCGGCATTTACGAGCATAGTTTAAGAAAAGGGAAACCGTTTATTGCCATCAACTGTGTGGCCATTCCGGAGGGCTTGCTGGAAAGCGAATTATTCGGTCATGAAAAAGGTGCTTTTACGGGAGCGACAGCACAGAAAAAAGGTAAATTTGAATTGGCCGATAGTGGAACCGTTTTTCTGGATGAAATCGGAGATATGCCCATGGCCACCCAGGCGAAGCTGCTTCGTGCGCTGCAGGAAAAAGAGTTTGAAAGAGTGGGCGGGACCTCTCCCATCAGAGTCGACGTCCGTTTTATCGCTGCTACCAACAAGAACCTGTTACAGTTGATCAAAGAAGGAAAATTTCGGGAAGACCTCTATTTCAGATTAAATGTATTTTCCATTTCATTACCTGCACTTCGTGAACGACGGGAAGATATATCCCTTTTGGCCAGTTATTTTCTGGAAAAGTCTCCCAAACCGGCCAAATTGTCCGGCGCCGCTTTGCAGGTATTAATTGGGTATAACTGGTCCGGCAATATTCGTGAGCTGAAAAATATCATTGAACGTGCCTCCATCATGTCGGAAGACGGCATTATAGATGTCCATCACCTGCCGGAAAACATACGACAGGGTACGGGAAAAATTATTAGTTCCATTAAAGATGACCTGCCTCTCGATGATAGAATGAAAGTTCTGGAGCGGGAAATCATCATCAATGCGCTTAAAGAAGCCGGAGGGGTGCAAGTGAAAGCGGCAAGTCTCCTCGGCATCAATCAAAGAAGCCTGTGGCATCGTATTAAAAAATTTGAAATTGATGTGGGAACAATTAAAAATCTACAATAAATGTAGATAACTTGCGAAACTTTTGGGATGATTCAATCTATGGATTTCAAAACTTATCTGATATTTATAACGTCTACCCAATATTTTTAAGCTAAAAGCCGTTTAAACAATGAAAAAGAGCAATAATGATGAATATTATCGTCATTAAATTAAAATATGCTTTGACTGGCATATAAATTGAATAATGTAAAATTAAACTATGTGTTTGTTTGAGAAAAGAGAGAATACTTTTGAAAAATAATGGAGGAGGAAAGAAAATGAGAAATCAAAAAGGTTTTACACTGATTGAAATTATCGCTGTTCTGGTTATTTTGGGAATTTTGGCGGCTGTTGCGATTCCAAGATATTTTGATATGCAGACGGATGCTCGAAATAAAGCGGTACAGGGAGCTGTTGCAGCATTGCAGTCTCATGTCACTCAGGAATACGCAAAGGCGCTTTTGCAGAGTCCCTCAACTACAACTTATACTCCGACTTCAACCAGTGTTACAGTAGGCGATTATACAGGATCAATTTCGAATACAAGTGGAACTGTAACAGTCACGGTCACGGGAGGTCCTAATTGCTGTGCCGGAATTGATAACTCATATTTGCAAAAGACATTTCAACTATATAGTACAAATTAGTAAAGCCGATGTGTAAAATGTAGCCGTGGCGGTATTGGTGATGAATTCCAAAATTAATGATCGTGGCTTTACAGTTATTGAGATTATTGCCGTACTCGTGATTATTGGAATTCTGGCGGCATTTGCTTTGCCAAGGTATTTTGAATTGCAGGATGAATCCCGGGGAACGGTTATTAAAGGCGCATTATCAACATTAAAGGCCACTGTTTCACAGCAGTATGCAAAACAACTGATTGCAAACAGTTCATCAACAATCTACACGCCGTCAACACCGGTCAATCTGGGTGATTTTGACGGAGAGATATCGGTAGATGGGGTTGACCACGGCCTCGTAACGGTTCGTATAACAAAAGGACCTCCATGGTGGAGTTCGTCAATTTCAGCAAATGAAGAAACATTCAGATTATATTAAGAAGTAATATTGGATGAGAAGTATTGACTTCTCATCCAATAATTGAATGGAGCAAAACGTCCAAGATAGCTGACCGATCAAAAGGTTAGCTATCTTTTTAGTATGTGGTTATTAATGCTGAAAAAAAACAGAATATCGCCATATATTTATAATATCATTATATTATCAGCAATAATAGGTCTCGCCATTCTGGCGTACTGGGGCATTCACAATCATCAGTTTCTCAATTTTGATGATGACATGTATGTTCTTACGAATTATCATATTTATACAGGCATCACGTTTGAGAATATTAAATGGGCATTCAGTTTTGACAGTGAATCCTACTGGCATCCGATGACATGGTTGTCTCTGATGCTGGATATTCAGATTTTTGGACTCAAAGCCGGTCCGATGCTTGTTGGAAATTTAATATTTCACATTTTCAACGCCATCCTTTTATTCCTGATTTTATTAAAAATCACTGGATCAAGATTAAAAGCTGCCATTGTAGCGTTGTTGTTCGCAATACACCCGTCCAATGTAGAATCGGTTGCCTGGCTTGTAGAGCGAAAAGCGGTTCTGAGCGCATTCTTCTTTATGATGAGTGTCTATTTATTCATGTTCTATGTAAAAAGTAAAAATATCTGGATATATGTTTTAACCGCCTTTGTTTATGTGATGGGAATCATGGCCAAACCTATTATTATCATCTTTCCGCTGGTGCTGTTGATTCTTGATTACTGGCCATTGAATCGTTTTAACGCCCGGGATCTTGATATCATTAAAATGGATATTCGAATCGGGCAAAAAGTCGGATTGCTATTGACGTCAAATAGCGCACAGCTCATTTATGAAAAAATCCCTTTTTGCCTTATTTCATGCATTTCGGTAGTGCTTTCTATGTTTGCGGTGCATCAGCATAAAATTGCTATTAATTATCAACAAGTTCCTCTTTATTTAAGAATAAAAAATTATTTCGTTTCAATTGTTCAATATCTTTACAATGCCATATGGCCGGTGGAGATGTCTATTTTTCATCCCTTTCCCGAAAACATTTCTCTCTTATATTTTTTGCCGGCTTTAATCTTGTTTATTGTACTAACCATTTTCGCAGTCTTGCTGAGAAGAAAAAGACCTTGGATTTTATTTGGTTGGTTATGGTTTTTAATAACATTGCTTCCGGCCGGCGGGTTTATCCAGGCGGGGCTCTGGCCTGCCTTTGCCCACCGGTTTATGTATCTTCCTTTGATCGGACTTTTCATCATAGTGGTCTGGGAAGCTGATGCAAGGCTCCACGGAAAATACTCAACCTTTCTAAAGATAATATTGTGTTTATTCGTTATGGCATATTTTGTGATGATTACAAGATTGCAGAATACATATTTCTCAAACAGCTATTCGCTTTTCTATAGAGCTTTGCAGGTTGATAAGGACAATCCGATCGCTTTAAATAACATTGGAGTGGCTTTGTCGAATCTCGGGAAAGAAGATGAAGCTATTACATATTTCAAACGGGGGATGGAGCTTTATCCTAAGAAGGCGGGTTACTATTTGAATTATGCAATTTGTATGGTGGCAAAAGGTAACGATCAACAGGCCATTCAATATTTAATGAAGTCGATTGAACTAGATCAGAGGATGCATGCGGCATTTTTAAATCTCGGATTAATTCAAAGCCGAAGAGGATTCCATGATGAGGCCATCGCTCTTGTTAAAAAAGCAACAGAAATCAAACCTGGAAATCTTAGCATCCTAAACAATCTGGGAAACGTCCTTGTAAAAAAGGGAAATTATACGGAAGCAATCGATCATTTCAGATACATTGTAAAAAGAGATCCTGACAATGTTGAATATCGTATGAATCTGGCGCTGGCTTATCAGAATTCGGGAGCGCTGGATGATGCCATGAAAGAATATTTATATTTTGATCGGCGACTAAAGAAAAATAAAGGGTACATTTACTACAGTATGGCGGGAATTTATTCCATGCAGAATAAATTCCAGGAATGCAAAAACTATCTGGAATTAGCTCATAAAAACGGTTTTGATGTCGGGAAAATCATCGGGAAAGACAATAGATTTATAAAATTCAGGGAAACACAAATCTTCGATGAATTCATCCAATAGTGGCCGTAGTCATTTTTTCCTGCATTGAATCATAAGTGATCTTGCAATTTCTCGGATAAACGGTGTTTTTTCAAGAATTTCTGTCAGGCGGGTGGCCGCCTTGAAGAAAGACGGACTGATTCGGTGATGCACAAAATCGAACGGCTTGACATGAACGTCGATAAATCCATATTCAGTTAATTTGTTCGCAATACGCCAATGAAAAAAGTCCTGCTCTTTCTCTGGCTTTCCGGATTAATGCCTCGGATATATCAATGGCGAAAATTAAATGGCCTGTTTGGGCCAGTTCTTTTGTAAAAAGGCCTGTGCCGCAGCCGACCTCCAGAACACAATTACGCCCATTTCCGAGAAATTCGGTGAATAGCCGGCATCGTCTGGCCCATCGCATCTTCCCGTCAGGCGAAGATCAGTTCCATAATTCTTCTCCATGCCGGATAATATATTCTCCATGCTGGATCTCGTGCAGTATTCTCGGATCGGTCATCATATGTTTTTTCAGGTAAGTTTGATTCTTCTGGCAGCAAAAAAAATCATGTGTAGCAGCAGAAAGCCGTGACGCCAGCGCTGAATATTGGTTTTACCATATGTCCGCGCCCGATAACGAATGGGCAGATCAATAATCTTCATGCCGAGCGTGGCCGCTCCGAAGATCAGGTCATAATCCCCGAAAGGATCGAAATTGTCGAAATAAGATCAATTGGCGGTGATTAATTCATAATCTTTTTTCCATAAAACCTTTGTTCCGCAAAGCGTATCTTTAATGGGTTGCCCCGGAAGCCAGGAGAAGGCGAGTGAAAAGAATTTGTTTCCAAGAAAGTTAAAAAAACGCATGGCCTGTTGTTACATCGGATAGACCAGTCGAACGCCGTTAATAAAATCTCATTAACCAGATCGGACAGGATAATAACGTCAAATGGATTCTGAAGTTGCTTAAGATCATGAACGTCAATCTGTAAAAACTCAAGTTCGGGGTGAGCCTGTGAAGCTCGCAGGATCATCTCTTGCGAAAAATCTACTCCCACGCTGTATGCGGGAGAAAGCGTGGACAACAAATGACCAAGTCCACAGCCGATTTCCAGAATTCGTTGGCCGGGAGGCGCCCAGAAGCGATACACCTGAGCGAGGCGTTCATGGTATCCGAGAAACCAGTCCGCGCGGGAGTTCATTTTCGGGCAATACATTCCCAGTGTTGCCGCCGGGACTGCTGATATGAGATAAAACCGTGATCATTTTTATTCATGAAAGAACCGTTTCTTCGTATTCAGAAAGACATGAAGACGTCCGATATACTTTTGTATCCAAAAAAATGTTTAATTTAGTAGCGATTCCCGGGCGAAATTGTCAAGAATAATTTCATGATGATGAGGATATGGGGCGCCGCGCTGGAAATAAATAGAAATTGATTATTTTCATCGACGTGATATTCGTGAAACACAAAATAAAAAGTATGATGGGTCTTCAAATAACCATACCGGTTGGAGAGAATGGATCAGGCAGAAGAACGGGAGAGTATCAAACGCGTACTGGACGGCGAAAGAGGAAGTTATAAGCTGCTGGTTGAAGCCTATAAGAAACAAATTTTCAATCTGGCTTTGCGCATGACGGGAAGTTGCTCCGACGCTGACGATCTGACCCAGGAAACTTTTATTCAGGCCTATCGGCAACTGCCAAAATTTCGTATGGAGAAAAAATATTTTACATGGCTATACACCATCAGCCTCAATCTGATACGAAATCATCTGAGAAAAAAGGCACGAGAAGAGACCATTTTAAAGGATGATGGTCTAACACTTGCGATGAACGCCCAGTGTGTAAATACCGATGCATGTTCGGAAGATGCGATGATAAACTTGGAAAAAAATCTTCTGAAACTGCCGTTTGATGTGCGAGAAGCAATCCTTCTTAAGTTTTATCATGATCTATCCTTCGAAGAGACGGCGGACGTTACCGGTCATTCGGTCAGCGCCGTTAAAATGCGTGTCTATCGCGGATTGGAAAAACTGAAAAAATGGATGGAAAATGAAGAATAATTTGTGACTATCCGGCGCTTTGCATTGTATAATCATTAAGACATGGTGGAGAAGGTAATTCGTAGAAGAGTACAAAGACATTATAGCCGCTCTAAAACAGCAGAAAGAAGTTGATCCCCGTCCGGATATCACAGAGCGGATAATGGAGAGAATTGAAAGAAATGGCGAAATGTCTTTATATAAAAGCCGGCTTGCTATATTACGAAAATCATTTGAAAATAAGAAAGGTGAGCGCATTACGTCCTATTCACAATGTGCGATTCTTTTGTTTTTGGTTGGCAGTTTCTATCTTGTTGCGGGGATTACGACACTATGGACCCTGCATGACGTTTTAGACTCAAGTCAACTTAATTTCTGGTTAAAAGTTCAGCTTTTTATTCCGGGAGGCAGCGGACTTTTTATTTTAACAGCCGCTTTTTATCTTTTGACGCGACCCCAAAGAGCAGGGATGATTCAGTATCTATTAGTTCTTCATGTTTTATTTGTATTTGTAAATGCCGTTGTTCTGGAAAATGTTTTATCTGTCCCCTGGGCCTGGATATATGTCCTGATTTTAACCATGTTCTCTGTTGTGATTGGCGTCCTGCTGATCGGAGCCATCCGATCTGCACGGAAATTTCAAATGGTCTAATAAGGAAGAGACTTGTGCAAAAACGATTAAATGTTCAAAACGGATTTACCTTGCTGGAAGTTATTGCCGTTTTGGTCATATTGGGCATTTTGTCGGCCATTGCCGTTAACCGCTGGACGAATTTAGACGCGGAGGTATACGCAGGCGCCAATGCGCTTAAAACGCATCTGCGTTATGCGCAGGCCCAGGCAATGAACAGAAATCCCAATGTTGACGACAACACGATTATGGGCATCACCTATAACGCCTCGAGCAAGCAATACTGGTTATTTTCAGGAACCAATACTGCCAGCATTCAAGTTCTTCCGGGCGATCTGCAGTATACGACATCAAGCAGAACGATAGACGTTCCTGCTAAAAAAATTACACTGGATGCGGCGTTTACGATCTATTTTGATAATCGTGGAATTCCCTATTCGGCTTACACCAGTTCCACAGTCAATACCCCTTTAAGCTCGGCTCAATCCATCGTTGTTTCCGGCTTAAGCGGCAATCAACAAATTACCGTGACGATAACACCCCGGACAGGATATATTCCATGATCAGAAATAAAAAAGGATTTACCCTCATCGAAATTATAGGCACGATCATCATCATGGCCATTGCCGCAGTCATGATCATGGTGATTTTCGGAAAACAGTTTGGAGGAAGCGCTATAACTGCAGGGCAGGTTCAAAGCCAGTACAAACTGGTTGAGCAGATGGAACTGTTCACCAGCCAGTACCGTGATCAAATAACGAATAACTCATCGTTTACTCTGGCGACATTTAAAAGCAGTTACATAGACGGGAAAACGTACGTTGACGGCGCCAACACGGGGATGGTCACTTTTCCATATGGAGCGAGAACAACACAGCAGTGTCTGAAAGTGACATTAAAGGACGGCGATCAGACGCTCGTAAGTATTTTTACATATTAGGAAGAATATGCGGCAAACAAAATACTTTAATCAATCCGGTTTTACGCTGTTCGAGGTTATTGTTGTATTGGTTCTCCTGGGCATCATGGCCGTCGGGTTGACGATGGGACTCGTAAAAGTGGTTCAGGGCTACGTCTTTGCACACGAGGCAACGCAAATCTCACAGAAGGCGCAATTGGCCATGGCCAGAATAAAAAAAGAATTAACGGATGTCACAACCGTTTCGGTCAGCAACAGTACGACCATTAACTATACACGACCGTATTCACCGCCATCGTGTACAACTGAGGCCGGTTGTTCATTTCGCATCTATCAATCGGACAATGCGATCTATCTGCAGGGCGTCAGTCCCGCGTTTTCGGCGCAGATATTAATCGATCAGGTCTCGGCTCTCTCGT
The DNA here is from genome assembly GCA_963682105.1 of Smithellaceae bacterium. Classification (GTDB taxonomy): domain Bacteria; phylum Desulfobacterota; class Syntrophia; order Syntrophales; family Smithellaceae; genus UBA8904. The sequence continues at coordinate 383,733 of OY821638.1, read as the reverse complement.
CGGGCCAGGCTTTTCTGGCATACAAAAATGCAAGCGGCGCCGTGGTGGATTGCAGCACGAGCTGCTCTCCGGATAATCTTGCGCAAATCGTGGTTTCATTCAGCGTGATATATGGAATCAACCAGAGTTTAGCATTTTCAACGACGGTCAATCCGCGCAGCGGCTCAAATTTAAATGTTCCCAGATTAAATACACCGTGATGGTATTTGATGAATCCACAAAAAACAAATCTTAAAAATCATGAATCCGGCGCAACGCTCCTGTTCGTCATCATCCTGATCACTGTCCTGGCATTGCTAGGGGTGGGGCTGTATACGCTCGTCATGACGTCGCAACTCAATCAGGCTGAAGCGCAGAAGTCGGCTAAAGCGTATTATTTGTCGGAATCGTGTCTGAGGATTGCCGCCAGTGAATATAAATATGCAAGAAGTGTAAGTGCGCTGGAGGCGGCGGCCGCCTTAACAAATCTCAATGGCAGCACATTAACGATGCCCGGCGGTCAGGGCAATTGTGCAATCACACTTTATCCCTACTGGTTTTACGCACCCGCTGCCATGACAGTAGCTTCAGGGGCGAAACAACTTACACTCTATCTACCCGGCGCAGTGCCGGCGATTGAAGACAACGGATCGACTTTCATCAGCCTGAGTTTTCCAACAGGTGTGACCGCCAAACTTAAAAAGAAAGGCAGCAGCACGGAAGTGTATGAGTTTACCGCCGCCACATTCGGTTCATTTGTAGCGGGCACCGGGACAAGCACAACATTTACTTTAAAATCGGCTCTGACAAGCATCCTTAACATTGCGGCCGGCGATGAATTTTATCTTGGGGCCGCGTACACCATGCAGGCCACAACGCCTGCAGCCGGTGGCAGTCTGACGCTGACGCTGAATGCCGGCGATACAACGGCCATGACGGGACATATCTTCCCACCGCTTAACGGCACGATATTTATTGATATCACAGGTGTGCCGCTGATAAAATACGATAAGCGGACCATCAACAACACAACACCCAAAACAGTGACATTATCAAATATTCAGGCAGTTTCCGGAACGATTCCCACTACAGTCAACGGCGCCAGCGTAGATATTTATATGGGAAAAAGTCTGGGGATAAGTTCAGTCGCTACATACGGAAATTAAGCGAAAGGAAAATTGAAAATGAAAAAGACGACAACCCTGCTTCTGATCATGATCTTGTTCTTAATGAATCCATCCGTTGTTCTGGGAGCCAAAAAAACGATGACGAAGTACACCTGGGACAACACAACCGGAGCGGTGGCGACAGAGACGTCTTCATGGAGGTCGGGCGCTAATTTTGCCATTTTTGCGCCCAGCGGAGACATCGCGCTTTCCTCGAACAATACGATCACCGGAAATATCTACGCAAAAACGCTTACTGCGACCAATGCGGTCGTGATCAACGGCAATCTCACTCTGGGCGGAACGGATGCATCATTTCAATCCGTCACAGTGAATGGTTCCGTCTGCGCCAGTGGAAATCTCACGATGAAGCAATCCACGGTCTCCGGTGATGTAAATGCCCATGGAAATGTTACGATGAACTCCGGCGCCACGGTCAACGGCAGTGTTTTTGCAAACGGTAAAGTGGCGCTGGCCGAAAACCCGGTGACGGTGTCATCCGCCGTCCACGCAGGGGGAAACGTTACGATTGCCGACAATTGCTCCGTAAATACGGTTTGCCTGTGCAGCGCATGCGCTCTGACTATTAGAGGCAGCGGAAAAATAAAATCTCCGCCCGCCACAAAGGGATCATGCACAGCGCCGTTAAAATGCGCTGCTGTTACAACGCCAACGGCAACAACGTATGATAGCGCTAAGACAGCGACGGTAAAGACCATCAATCCGTCATCTTCCGGAACGACGACGACAATGGCGCCGGGAGCATACTATATAAATTTAAGATATGAGAACACAACCTTAGTTATGAAAGCGGGAAGCTGTTCAAAATACGGAGATGCGGGTTGTTTTTATCTTACAGGATTCGACGGCGGTAAAAATAATAACCAGACGTTAAAGCTGGACTTCTCAAGCGGCGGTCAGATTGTCGTTTTCTCTGTTGGAGATATAACCTGGTCGGGGCAGGTATTGGTTTCCAAGAACGGTGTGGACTACTATAATATCCAGGACTATTATTCATCCAATAAAACCGATGCGGAGGCTCTGGCAAAAAAAACTTATTGGGAAACGCACGGGGCATTTAAAATAACATCAACCTCATGGCCAAGGCATTGGCTGGGAACAGTTCTGACGACAGGTTTGTCAACCGCAGGCAATATTACAATTGTTGATAATACGTTTATTTTAGGAGCATTCGCGTCTGTGTCAGGATCGTTATCGCAAAATAATACGATCAGTATCTATTATGTTCTTGCCGATTATGCCCGTGCATCCTGGTGATCCGGCGAAGGAGCCGGAAGCGGAAATAGCCGATATTGAATACATGTCAAATGAAATCAGTTATTTATCTTATTTCAGGAAGATCAATAAAAACGGTTTGTTTATCATCGACACTGCATTATAATTTTGATAAAATAATTTTTAGTTTTGCCGGATCGTGAGGACGAGGACACGAATCAGAAGGAGAAGGTAAATCTTAAAATGTTCAGTTTCTTAATTTTGTGTTGACATTTATTAAGTAAGCGGGTTGCTGTCCGGAAGCGAGGAGGACGCATGATGGTTATGAGTGAAAAAACCCTGAAACCAAATCTCCTTGATATACGCGACAATACGGTTATTCTGCGCGAAGTAAAGATTACAACCGCATTGATGTCTCCCCATTTTAAATTTATGTATTTTGACGCTGCGTTTAAAGACGTTGAAGAGCTTTATCTCGGGCATTATAACGGATACCGGGAATGTAATACCGCCTATCATGACTTCCGTCATACAATGATGGTGTTGCTGGCCATGACCCGTCTGATGCACGGCGCCTCCATGCAGGGGATTGATTTTTCGGACAAGCAAATCAATCTGGGACTCATCAGCGCCCTGATGCATGATACCGGATATATTCAATCAGTAGACGATGTATCCGGCACCGGAGCGAAATATACATTGACACATATCAGCCGGAGTATACACTTTACGCGAAATTACTACACCGGCAACGAATACTTTGCCGCGGACATGAAGAACTTTCATGATATTCTGAGTTGCACCGGCGCTCAGACGATGGTTGCCGATCTGGAGTTTGAGGATGAGCATGTCGCTCTCTTGGGAAAAATGCTGGGTACGGCGGATCTGCTGGGACAAATGGCCGATCGTCTTTATCTGGAAAAACTGATTTTTTTATACAACGAGTTTGATGAAGGCGGTGTGCCGGGATTTGACAGCGAAGTGGACCTTTTCCGAAAAACGGTCAGTTTCTATAATCGAACCAGGGAACGCTTCAGACGCGATTTCGGAAGCGTCAATCATTATATGGTGAGTCATTTCAAAAGCCGCTGGAATATCGACAGTAATGTTTATGAAGAATCCATTGAGAAAAATATCAATTACTTGAAATATATTCTCAAAGCCAGCCAGAAGGATATCTACCATTCCCTTCGCCGCAACGCGATTTCCTTTCAATAAATCATCGGCAAAGCCGGTTTTAAAGGCAGTAAATTCATGACCACTAATCGTCTGCAAAATGAAAAAAGTCCTTATCTGCTTCAGCATGCGCGTAATCCGGTGGATTGGTATCCCTGGGGGGAGGAAGCTTTTGAAAAAGCCCGGAAAGAAGACAAACCGGTTTTTCTTTCCATCGGTTACTCCACCTGCCACTGGTGCCATGTCATGGAGCGTGAATCCTTCGAAAATAAAGAAATCGCGACGCTTCTCAATGAAACGTTTGTGAATGTCAAGGTAGATCGTGAAGAACGTCCGGATATTGATGCGGTTTATATGAAAGTCTGTCAAATGATGACACAAAGCGGCGGTTGGCCGTTAACCATCATGATGACGCCGGATAAGCAAGCCTTCTTTGCCGCAACGTATATTCCCCGGAAAAGAAAATATAATATGCTTGGTCTTGCGGAGATTATTCCTCAGGTTCAGGAACTCTGGCGGGATCAAAGAGCGGAGGTGATGACGGCGGCTTCCGAAATCACCCGGACTTTGCATCGGCGAATGGAAACGAAAGAGGCGGACGTGGGAGAAGAGGTTTTGCACCGCGCCTATCGTTCATTGTCGATGAGTTATGACAAAATATATGGCGGCTTTGGAAAAGCGCCTAAATTTCCATCTCCGCATAATTTCTTTTTCCTGCTTCGATACTGGAAGCGAACCGGTGACGCCGAAGCGTTGACGATGGTGGAACATACCATTTCCGAGATGCGGCGGGGCGGAATTTATGACCACATCGGATTCGGTTTTCACCGGTATTCCACCGATGAAAAATGGATCGTGCCGCATTTCGAAAAGATGCTTTATGATCAGGCGATGATGGCGATGGCCGTCATCGAACTATTTCAGGCGACCGGAAAACAAGAATATAAAACCATTGCCCGTGAAATATTTGACTATGTTTTGCGGAATCTGACGGATGAAAAAGGCGGATTTTACTGCGCTGAAGATGCGGACAGCGAAGGAGCGGAAGGCAAATTCTATTTATGGACCGAAGAAGAGATTCGAAAAGTTCTTTCGAAAGATGAAGCGGATTTGTTCCTCGCCTTATATCATCATCAGGATGATTTATCCGTGGATGGCATGCGAGAGATTCCGAAAGGCCATTTCATTACGCACCTGGAGCCGGCAAACTCAGGGCAGCCGGAGCTTGTTGAACTGCTTTCAAAGACGGAAAGCATCCGGCAGAAGCTTTTTGCGGTTCGGGAGAAACGTGTGCACCCTCATAAAGATGACAAGATTCTGACTGACTGGAACGGTTTGATGATTGCGGCGCTGGCCCGCGGGGTGCAGGTATTTGATGAGCCCACCTATCTTCAAGCCGCCGTCAGGGCCGCTGCCTTTATGATGGAATATCTGCAAAATAATGACGGACGTCTGCTGCACCGCTTTCGTGACGGACATGCCGCTGTTGCCGCTAACGCCGATGATTATGCTTTTATGATCTGGGCCCTTCTGGAACTTTACGAGGCTACATTTGATACACGTTATCTGTTAAAGGCTCTGGAATATCAATCTCACCTGTCCGCTTACTTCAGGGATGAAAAAGACGGCGGATTTTATTTCACGCCGGTTGATGCAGAACAGCTTCTTACAAGACCGAAAGAAATCTACGACGGCGCAATCCCGTCCGGCAACTCCGTGGCGTTTCTCAATGCATTAAGATTGTCCCGTATCACGGGAGATGTCGAGATGGATGAAAGAGCTCATGAAATATATCGGGCTTTCGGAGAACAGGTCGAGGCGGCGCCGACGATGTTTACACAATTTCTGTGCGGACTTGATTTTGCCATCGGGCCGTCCAATGAGGTGGTTATTACCGGAACGATGGAACATCCTGATACGAAAGCAATGATAACGACTTTACAAAAGAGCTTTTTGCCAAATAAAGTGGTTATGTTTCGCTTGGATAGCTCGGATCATCCGGAGATTGATACCATAGCGCCTTATGCGCAATCCTGTACTGCCGCAAACGGCCGGGCTACAGCCTATGTATGCAGGCAATTTACCTGTTCACTGCCGACGAATGATCCGGCGAAAATGATGGAATTACTGGAAGCGTAGGGAGCGGTTAAAGCCCTTTTACTGCGCTTTGATGTTTTATTTTCCCAGGCATTCCGACTTTCCCTTGCCGCGGCCGTCCGTGGTTTCATCAGTTAGTTTGCCGTTTTCAAAAGTTAATGCATAGATATAGTCGTTTTCTCCGCAGTTGTAATGCCAGACCTCCACTTTATTGGAGCACTTGCCGGACTTTTTAATTTTTCCGTTTTTGTCGATACTTGTGCCAGTCTGACGTCCTTCGCAGGTCGATTCTTTGGTCGTCGGTTTTCCGCAGGTCACCAATACCTGTGTTTTCGTGTCGCCGCTGGACACCAGTCCTGATCCGCAACGGAAAGCAAAAGCGCTGGTTGCGCAAAAGACCGGAATCATTACAATGATAAATACAATGCTGAGTGTTTTCATGGGTTATCCTTTCCTTGGACTGTTGCTGATGAGCAACATATATTCATACTTGTGAAGATCGTAAACAAATTGTTGAATGAGTTCCTGTTCGTCGGAAAACGGCGTCGGGCAGCGAAGAGCCGTTTTTACCTTTTCAGTCAGATTAAGATAAAGAAAGTCGGTATACTGGCCTCGAATCACTTTATACTGAAATTGCCGGGCAATTTTTTGTAAATGAGAAAATTTAACGGAATATTCATCATGGCCTTTCAGAGATATTTTTTCAGGATTACCGGATGCCTTGAAATTCAGACATGGGAAGGACGGATCCTGATGGAAAGATTCACAACTGTGTTCACTTAAGTAAATATAGGGTATGCGTGCGCCGCAGAGCTTTTCCACGATGGTTAAAGCCCCGATATTGATGTTTTCATTGGCTGCGAAGTTAAGCGAAAATTCCTCTTCGTAATCGTCGACTTTATTCATCCATTGGAGCGTTTCCGGATCAGCCGGGGCGGTGGAATCCTGATGTGCCACCAGTGTCGGAAAATCGCCTAAATTTTCATTCAGGATGACCAGTTCAAACGGTTTCAGATCGACGACGGGCATCTGTAAAAAATCCAGCTCGTGGAATTGAACAGGCAGTCCAGATAACGCTTGTTGCTGTTTTTCCAATAGAAAAGGGCAAATGTCCAGCATGGTTGCCTGAAGGTTGGGGGCAATCGAAAGAAAATCGCGCATCAGATACCCCATGCCGCCCCCAACTTCCAGAACCGTTTTAAGGCGGGCCAAGGGAATAAAGCGTTCGAGAAAATGAAAAAGGTGAACGCCGAAAGAAGCGTTGCTTTTAAGCAGCGTGCGGCAGAGGCTTTTTTCAGGAAACAGGGCATTGCAGACCGTCAATTCCCATCCCAGCGTTTTGAGGTCATGTTTATGATAAAGGTCCGTCTTGTTTACAAAGTATCTCATGGCTACCCTATAAAAACTTTTATCAGTCTAAAATTTTGTGGTAATGTTTCTATCTAGTTCAGGAAAGAGAAAAAATCAATCATGAAAGTGTTTATTGCGAACCGGTTGGAAAATCTTGTCGAAGCGATGGCCGGCCGATTGACCACCCCGCTGGCCGGAACATTGAAACCGGAAACCATTGTTGTCCAGAGCGCCGGCATGGCCAAATGGATTTCGCTGAAACTGGCGCTTCACCATGGCGTGGCGGCCAATTACCGTTTTCCCTTTCCGAATGCGTTTATTGAAGAAATATTCCATGCCTTTATTCCGGAATACGAAAAAAATCCTATATTTGAAGAAGGTGTAATGGTCTGGAGGATTCTCGATCTTTTATTACAATTCAAAAATCAGGAACAATTTCGGAGCATCCGGAAGTATCTGGGAGAGGGAATCGATCAGAACAGATTGTATCAGATGGCGAATAGAATTGCCCGGACCTTCGACCAGTATTTGATCTTCCGTCCTGACATGATCTTACAATGGGAAGAAGGAAATGTTCGAAGTCCGGATGACGAGTGGCAGGCTATTCTCTGGCGGAATATTCCGAGAAAGCATGGAAGCCTGCACAAGGCGGCGCTCCGGAGGCAACTGATCAGCGCCATGCAAAATAAGCCCTGCCGTCAGGAAGTTTTGCCCGAGCGGTTATCCGTTTTCGGCATCTCATATCTGCCACCTTATCATCTGGATATCCTTGTCAGGCTTGCCGCGCACATGCCTGTGGATTACTATTATCTGAATCCAACGCAAGAGTTCTGGGCGGATATCAAATCGGGGCGGGAAATTACACGCATGGTGCATAAAATCCCGGGGAAGGGCCTTGATTGGAAGGATGAATTGCATCTGGAAACAGGCAATTCCCTTCTGGCGTCATGGGGCGCGCAAGGCAGAGATTTCTTCCGGATGATGGAAGACATGCCGGTTGAGTATGATGATTTATTTATAGACGTAACCAGAGACAGCCTTCTGCATAAAGTTCAGGATGATATTTATCGTCTCCGTGAGGCTCAAGGGGAAAACGGGAAAAAAGAAAAGATATCTGACAGTGATGAAACGATACAGATTCATGCCTGTTACAGTCCGCTTCGCGAGGTGGAAGCTCTTCATGATATTTTGCTTAATCTTTTTGAAAAGGATTCCTCGCTTGCTCCGGAAGATGTGCTGGTGATGACGCCGGATATCGAAACCTATGCCCCTTGCATTGAAGCCGTGTTTGAAGCCCGCGAACCGAAAATTCCTTACTCGATTGCCGATCGCTCTGCGCTTGCGTCAAATACCATCGCAAGCGGCTTGATGTCTTTACTGGATATTGCCGGAAGCCGGTTTAAAGCGAGTGATGTTCTGGCTTTGCTGGATAATCCTGCTGTCAGTGAGAAATTTGATATGACGCCCGAAAACAGGGAATTGATTCATCACTGGATCGATCAAACCCTCATCAAATGGGGAATTGATGAAGAGCATCGAACGTCTTTCAACTTGCCGGCATTCGGTCAGAATACATGGAAACATGGTCTGGACCGGCTGCTGGCCGGCGTGGTGTTTGACGGACGGAATCCGGAAATCTATGCCGGCATCCTTCCCTATGGCGAAATCGAATCGGATCAAACGGAAGTTCTGGGTCGGTTTTTATCATTATGGGAAAAGCTTGTTGAATTGAAAATAATTGTGTCCAGCAAACATTCTCTGGAAGAATGGTGCGGCATATTAAAAACGATCATGACGGATTTTTTATCCTCCTTCGATGAATATCGAAATGAGCATAACCTGATCAATCAGGTTATCAGCCGGCTTTTTACTGAACAGGAGCAGGCCGGTTGTGGAGTGTCTCTGGATATGAGCGTAATAAGGAGTTACGTGCAAACAGCTTTGGAACGTTCCGGAGGCGGCGCCAGATTTTTAGCCGGCGGCGTGTCTTTTTGCGCCATGCTGCCGATGCGAAGTATTCCATTCGATGTCATCTGTCTGATCGGGATGAATTCGGACGCCTATCCGCGACGCGAAAGCAAAACGGGATTCAATGTGATGGAGAACGAGAGGAGGGCAGGGGACCGCTCCCTGCGTAACGATGACCAGTATCTTTTTCTGGAATCCATATTATCCGCCCGGAAATCCTTGATTATAACCTATGTCGGTTTAAGTCAGATGGATAACAGCGTTATGCTGCCGTCTGTTCTGGTGAGTGATTTTACAGACTACCTTGACCGGAATTATTCTATTGAAAATTCCCGGTTTCCGTCTGATGGAATGTTGAGAAATCATCCTCTTCATGCTTTTTCACCGGTTTATTTCACGGAGGGAAACGCACTATTCAGCTATTCAAAATCCAACTATCTGTCGGCATGCGCCATTACGGAAGCAAAAGAGGGTAAAAAATTATTTTTAAATGCACCTCTTGTTCCGGTGCAACCGCCGGAAAAAACGATAACCATCCATAAGCTTATGCGCTTTTATATGGACCCTGTTCGATATTTCCTGGAGCTGCAGATTGGATTGAAACTGCCCGATAACCTCTGGGCGGAGACTCAGGATAGCGAACCTTTCCACATCGATGGGTTGAGCGCATATCAGATCAAAAAGGAACTGATTGAAAGCCGGCTCAAGGACTGGGATGATCGGATGGTTTTAGAAAAAAAGAGAGCTCAAGGGACTTTGCCTGTCGGGGTGGCTGGAGACTACCTTTTCAATGATGTTCGAATAGGTGCGGCGGCGTTGGCGCAAGACATTACAAAATATTTTAAAAGTCCGGCGCTGGAGAATCTTGACGTAGATTTTGCTTCCGGCGAATATCAGATATGCGGTGCGGTGGATAGCCTTCATAAAGATTTCAGAGTTTCTTATCGACCGGCAAAAATGAAAATGAAAGACTTTTTAAACGCCTGGATTATTCATGTGATTCTCAATGCGGCGGGCCCCGAAGATTATCCGAAAAAGAGTCTTCTGGTTGGAGAAGACGGGGCCTGGCGTTTTGAGCCTGTGCCGAATGCGGCAGACATCTTGCAAATTCTGATTCAATATTACTTGCTGGGTCATACAAAACCGCTAAAGTTATTTGCCCGGTCATCCTGGGCGTATGCGTCGGCATTATGGCAAAAAAATAAATCAATGGAAGCCGCTCTGGATGCCGCTCAAACGGCCTGGGAGGGCTATGATAACGATTTTATACAGGCAGATTCGCACGAAATTGCATGCAGAATTTGTTTTGAAGACCTAAGCCCGATCGACGCCGAGTTTCAAAAAACGGCTGAGAATATTTTAAAGGAACTTTTCGTCCATATGGTGAAAGCGGAGAACTGACGCATGAAATCTTTTGATCTTTTTAACTGTCCTCTGGAAGGCGTCAATCTGATCGAGGCCAGCGCCGGAACTGGCAAGACCTATGCTCTGGCCGGGTTATTTCTGAGATTTCTTCTGGAGAAAAAAATAACCGCCAGGCAGATACTGGTTATTACTTTTACCAACGCGGCAACGGCGGAACTCAAAAGCCGGATTCGACGAATGATTGTTGACGCTCGTTCGGCTTTTCTTTCCGGCGAATCATCCAATGCATTTATCAGTCAGCTTTTGGGCAAATATCCGGATCCGGGGACCAGGAAGAGTATTGTACAGCAATTGAATGAAGCTCTTGCCAATTATGACGAGACGGCCATTTATACCATTCATGGTTTCTGCCAGCGTGCTCTTTCCGACAATGCCTTTGCCGGCGGGCTGCCCTTCGATATGGAATTCATCGCCGATCAGAAGAGCCTGGAGAAAGAATTTGTCGAAGATTTCTGGAGAAAGAATTTTTACGATAATCATCCCGTTATTGTCCGTTATGCACTGGCCAGAGGGCTGACGTTTGAAACCCTTCTGGGACTGTTACGGCTTGCCCTGACGCGTCCGGATATAAAAATCATACCCGAAGACATACTCTTTTCCCGGGATGCATTTGAACACGAGTTGGAGGATCTGAACAGGAATTATGCCCTGTTTAAAAGTCAATGGTTCAAAGAAAAAGAAAATATCAAGAAGCTCTTGCAGGGTAAAGCTTTAAGCGGCGTGGCTTATGGAAAAAGAGTGGATGGCATTTTAAAGGAGGTTGACGCTGTTCTGCATCATCAGGAGATGACTCTTCCCGTGAGGCCCTGCATCGTCAAATTAAGTGCTTCAGAACTGCAACGAAAGACCAATAAGAATCAGAAAACGCCGTCACACGACATTTTTGATCTTTGCCGGATCCTGTGCGAGCAGGCGGGCCGGATATCTGAAATGCTCGATCAATATCTGATGGACTTGAAAAAAGAATTTCTGGAAAGCGCGAAAGTCGATTTTCCCGATCTGAAAAAACGGAAAAACATTTTGTATTTCGACGATCTTTTAAACCGCGCCTACGAAGCGGTCAGAGGACCGGAGGGTGAACAACTTGCAGATATATTGCGTAAACAATATTGCGCCGTCCTGGTTGACGAATTTCAGGATACCGATCCGGTTCAATATGCCATCCTGCAGTCCGTGTTTATGAAAAAAGACGAAAGAAACCATCATACGATATTTTATATCGGTGATCCGAAACAGGCCATATACAGTTTTCGCGGCGCCGATATTCACGCCTACCTGCGGGTTCAGAAAAGTGTTCATGAACGGTATACGATGAAGTCCAACTGGCGTTCCGAGCAGACGCTGATCAATGCGCTCAATGTATTGTTCGGAAAACCTTCGAAAGCGTTTGTCTATGATGATATCGGATATACGCCTGTCGAAAGACCCGGCGAGCTTAAAACGGAACCGCTGAACATTGAAGGGGATGATGCCGCCGGTTTGCACTGGTGGTTTATTCCAGCCCGGGACGATGGCAAGCCGATTGGCGTGACGAATGCGCGTTCTCGCATTATTTCGGCGGTGGTTTGTGAAATATCCCGATTACTGAAAGCCGGCTGTGAAAAAAAAGCTCTTATCGGAGAAAATCAGCTTTCGGCAAATGCTATAGCCATTCTGGTGAGAAAAAACTCAGAGGCGGTCGCTTTTAAAAATGCATTAAGAGATGCGGGAATCCCTTCGGTTGTTTATTCATCGGAAAGCGTCTACTTATCGGATCAGGCTCAGGACATTCGCCGATTAATGCTGGGGATTATTTATTATGAAAATGAAGGTTATTTGCTGTCCGCTCTCAATACGCCTGTATTCGCCTATTCGGGGGATGAAATTGCCGCCTACGCGCCGGATGATGATCATTTTGAATCCATAAGAATGAAATTCAAACATTTAAACGAAATCTGGCGGCAAAAGGGTTTTCTGACCATGTTCGGGGGACTGTTGGAACAGGAGGGCATTCGCGTCCGGATTGCTTCACAACCTGAAGGAGAAAGGCGTCTGACCAATTACAACCACCTGGCGCAACTTCTTTTCCGGTTGCAGAAAGAAGGGCAGCTTCAGCCGTTGGATCTGCTCTACAAGCTGGAAGAAATGATGGCCGGCGAAGACAACAAAATGGAAGACCAGCAGCAGAAGCTGGATACGGACCGGGATTGTATCCGTATTGTTACGGTTCACAGAAGCAAGGGTCTTGAATATCAGGTGGTCTTTTGTCCGTTTGCCTGGGAACGGGGAAAAAGACCGGATAAAAAGATGCCGGTTATTTTCCACGATGAAGAGAACTTCTGGCAGCCTGTGGCTGATCTGGGGTCGGAGCGTCTGGCCGGAAGTGTTGTAAAAGCGGAAACGGAATTATTGGCGGAAGATTGCCGGCTGCTTTACGTCGCGTTGACGAGAGCAAAAAAACGATGTTACTTCATCTCGGGCAACATAAACGATTCCCGGTCAGGGGCGGTCCATTATCTGTTTCATCGCGAACTTTATGAAAATGAAAATAAGACTCCTGATAATTCAGATATGCTGGAAGATATACGGGCGTTTGCTTTAGAAGCTCCGTCGGATATAAAAATTAAAAGTCTGGAAGATGCCGGAGACCTTATCCGATTTATTCCGGACAAAAAAGAAGTAAAAATATTCCATCGGGAGTTTAAAGGCGCCATCAAACATGGCTGGAAAATCGCAAGCTATACCTATCTGTCAAAATCAGGGCAGGATGATACGGAATGGGACGAGGATTATCCAGTGCGGCCGTTTGCTGAATCAGACGAGACAGAAAGATCGGAAGACAACATCCTCTTTTTTCCGCCGGGGGCCACATCCGGTACCCTGTTGCATGAAATTCTGGAAAAAGTGAATTTCACCTGCGTCTCTGATGATGGAACAAAATCCACTATCAAAGACACGCTCAACAAGTTCAATTATTCTGAAAGATGGCGAGATCCGATATTCAATATGCTTCAGATGCTTGTCAACACGGATTTGAAACAGCCCGGCGGCGGAGAATTCAGGCTTTCACGGATTGGCCCCGATTCCTGCAGAAAGGAAATGGAGTTTTATTTTCCTCTTCGGGATCTTGATACGCGAAAGGTCATCTCCGTTCTTGACAGGCAGGAACGAATCCGCGGCATCGGCAGAGAGATAAAAGAAAAAAGAAAAATAAATATTTCAAATGTAAAAGGATTTTTAAAGGGGTTTATCGACCTGGTTTTTGAATACGGCGGCCGGTATTATTTGGCGGATTGGAAATCGAATAATCTGGGTGAACGCGATAACTGTTATGCGCCGGAAAATCTGCAAAGGGAAATATTCGGGGCTTTCTATGATTTACAGTATATGATTTACACTGTGGCGCTGAATCAATATCTTAAAAAAAGAATACCGGACTACTCATATGCAAAGCACTTCGGCGGCGTATATTATTTCTTTTTACGCGGCATCGGTCCGATGTCGGGATCAACTGCCAATGGTGTTTATTTTGACCGTCCGGAGCAAAAGTTGATCGATATGATGGCGGAAGTGATGCTGGATTAAAGACAGAAAGAATGATTGTCATTTTGGAAATCTTTTTTTCAGTTCCGGAATAAGCCCCGTGCGAATTTGATCTGAACCGATATATTTCTTGGTGTAGGTGCTGGAAAAACGCAGCAGGCAGGTCGGGGTTTGATTGATGTCATAACGTTTTATCAGGGACATCCATTCTTTGAATACGGGTTTGGGTTCAATCATCTTCAGGGCGACACCCTCAGATTTAAGCGTTGAAGAAACGGTATCTTCTTTGTCCACGTTTTTCACCGCCAGCGCAAAGAGAATATTTCTGGCTTTCATCATATTTCTATCTCCCTTTCCTGAAGCGACCGATGACAGAAAATACTTCGCATAAAGCGACGTATGCTGATGTCCCGGATAATCCACAAAAGTGATTTTAATGTCGCCTCTGGACATAAGCCTGGCAATTTCGGGTTCGAGGTCTTTTTCCACGAGCTGACAGGGGGGACAAAAGTAATCCGTGTAAATAATGAGTTCCCAGGCCCCTTTCCCGAAAGAAGGCGCCGAAGACTCGGAAGCTGCGTAGGCGGGGGTTGTCGAACCGTGAAATGTTAAAAAGATAAAAATGTAACCGATCAGCATCATGCCCAGAAGAGGGAATCGAACATTATTGGTAAAGGGAATTTTTGCATTGCCAAAAGCATGGATGAATCTGGAGTACCAATTTTTCATGACACCGGCCCTTTCATAGTTGATGAGATACATTAAGATGACCATAACACCGAAGGAAAGGCAAAAAGGGCAGAAAACGTTTTCTTTGACCTGAAAGAAAACCAGAAAAACCTCCACCCCGATTCCTGACGCAACAAGCAGACGAAGTAAATCCGCCTGTTTTAACAGAGCCAGGATGATAATGGCGGACATATATCCCGTTCCGACATATTTCAGGTCAATGCCTAATAGATCGCCTTTAAGATAAGAACAGGCCGTATCGCATGAAACATAATAGGCCATCAGCCCTATTCCTATCAAAGCCAGGGGAATTGTAATGATCAGACGATATTTCAGAGTTAAACGCAGAACATGCATTTTTTTACCTTTTTGTTTTAATTATAAATTTGGATAATGAGAAAAGTCAATTATTATATTGAGAAAATAAAATTATGGCCTTGACAAGGTCTCCCTGCTTATTCATAGTCGGGATCATCAACCGGTAAAGGAAGTCTGGAGTTTTGATTCAAAGCGAAAAGCATCGTCAATCGGGAAATATTGGCCATGATGGTTTTACTCTCGTGGAGATCTTGATTGCTCTTGTTTTGCTTGGAATATCCATTGCCGTTCTGGCACAGCTTTTTTCAACGAATTTAAGAAACATCGGCAAGTCACAAAATTACGTGCCGGCGGTTGTTCTGGCGGAAGCACGGATGAGTGAAATTCTGGCAAAAGATTTTCTGGATGAAAACAAAACAACCTATAAGTCGGATGACGGATATCTCATGGAAGTGTCCATTATCGAAACCATGAAAGAAAAATTTCAGCATCTGCCGGTTAAACTCATGGAAATCGGTTTAATTGTGCGCTGGCAAATGGATCAGAAAGAGAAAACATTTATCTTAAAATCTTATAAAACGGTCAGAAGATCGGCTCTTCCCGAAGAAACTGAGAACAAAACCGAAAAAAAGGACGATGAACAGCCGGCGGAGAAAAAGTGAAATCGGATCATTTCAATCAATACACGGACCGTATTCCGCAGAAACCCTTCAAAAACGATGGCGGATTTACGCTGCTCGAAGTTCTTATTTCCATTTCATTGTTAGTCATCGTGATCGCTCTGGCCGGAATGGCCATGCGCATGGCCTTGAATGCCGTGACGGCGGGAGAGAAAAAAATAGAAATGATGGAGAGATTTCGTTCTTCTTTGCACATTGTTTCCTCACAAATAGGATCTGAAATTCCACTTATAGAAGAAAGCGGCGCAACCAAAAAATTCATATTTCAGGGTTCGAAAAACGCACTTCAAATACCCACCGGCTATTCCATCTGGGATGGCCTGCGGGGATATGTTGTTGTTGAATATAAAGTGATTGAGGATGGCAAGGGGAAGGTGTCCCTGAAGGCGTCGGAAAACAGCATCGGAACGGGAAAAAACATGGAGACGCTGTTGTTTTCCGGGCTGGATCGTATTTCCTTTGAGTATCCCGGGAAAAATGTCATGACCGGAGACGAAGAAAAATGGGTGGAAGAATGGCAAGACAATAAAACACTGCCGGAAAAGATCAAATTGAACCTGGAATACAACGGGGCAAGGTCCTCATTTATTTTGCCGCTCAGAGCTAGAAAAATCAGCAAATGATGTGTTTTCCTTAATAATTAAATTGCTTCTTTTTATTTTTTCAAGTATTCAGAAAGCAAAATTAAAACAAAGCTGAAACCCATATGGAATTACTGAAGGATCAGCGCACGGACAGCATGAAAACGGGTCGCAGTATATTGTCGTCAAATCGCGGAATTGCCCTGCTCATAACTTTATGGCTGCTGGTGATCTTGAGCGTCATGGCCTTCTCTTTTTCATCCCTTGTGAGAACAGAATCCTATTCAACCTATGCCTTTAAAGATGGTATTGAAAATAAATATATTGCTGAAGCGGGCATCCAGCGGGGGATTGCAGAATTATTTAATCGTATTGCGGCCAAAAACAATAAAACGCCAAATGCATCCAAAATTCTTGAAACCGCCTTTCAGGTTGACGGAACACCCTACACGGAAAAAATCGGCGACGGTTACTATAAAATCAGAATTATGGATGAAGGAGGGAAAATAAATCTCAATGCTGTGTCCGATCAGACAGGGGTGTTTTTGAATAATTTTCTGCTCAATGCGGGGATGGAAAAAGAAAAAGCCGATGCTATTGTCGATGCTGTACTCGACTGGAAAGATGATGACGATGAAGCGCGTTTGAAAGGCGCTGAGTCTGAATATTACAAGTCGCTGGCGAATCCGTATAAAACAAAAAACAGGGAGTTTGACACTCTGGAAGAACTTGCGCTTGTTAAAGGCGTAACGCCGGATCTGCTTTACGGCGACAGTGACCGCAAGGGACTCATTCATTTTATAACAGTTTATTCTCAGGGGCCGCAACTGAATCTTGATGTTGCTCCCAGAGAAATACTGACGTCAATCCCCGGAATGACGCCGGACGTTGAAGAGGGAATTCTCAAAGCAAGATTGAAAAATGACATCGAGATGATTCGGAATTATCAAAATAAAATTGGCAATAAAAATCAGGGTATCATGCCGTTTCTTGGCGTCGGAGAGTCAAACATCTATACCATCAGCGCCGTCGGTTACAAAGACAATGAAAAGAAAGGATATGCGATTGTAGCTACGGTTGTGATTGAGGCGAGCAATAAGTACCAGTACCTGTATTATAAAAGCCCGGGATATGTGATGCAATGAATCTGAAAACGGCTGCTGATCAATTCGATTCTTTTAAATCAGGCATGGGGATTCGAATTTCCAAAAGTTTAAAAACAATCTGGGAATTTCTCAATTACGATCTGATTGAAAATATCTTTGCGCCGCGACGAAGTGTTTTTGTCGGACTGGATAAGGACGGTATTTCAGTGGTTTATGGGTCAAGATTTTTGGGGAAATCCAGAATTTCTGTTTGCCGTAAGTATGCCTATGACCGAAAATCCCAGGAAAGCGTCAGCCGAAAATATATTTATCAGGATGGACAAATTCCCAAGCCGGAGTTGGTTGTCTCTACTCTAGATTATTTCGTTGGTGAGTTTAAGGCCCAGCATGCGAAAGTAATTCTCGCTATCCCGAAAACCTGGACCGTATACCGGACCGTGGAATTCCCTGCGGCGGTTCTTGAAAATCTTCACGAGGTGATCTCATACGAACTTGACCGTTTGCTGTCATTAAATCCCGAAAACGCATATTTTGATTTTAAGATTGTCAGCAAAAATCAGGACGGCTTGAAAGTCGCGATTGCAGCGGCGAGAAAAGACCTGATTGACAGTTATATCAGACCGATTGAGGATAAAGGGCTGACGGTTGAAAAAGTGACGACAAGCCTGTCTGTAGCGGGAGGTCTTCTCAACCATTTTTACGGCAGGCAGAGTTTCCTGCTTCTTGAAGTTAATAAAGATGAGTATGACGTGTCCGGCATCGACTACGGAACTGTTCTTTTTGCACATAGAGAAAAATTTAATGAAGACAGCAGCGACAACAGAATCGAATGCTTATCCGAGGATTTGAAGTCCCTTTGTAAGGACCTCAGGCAGGATGGACAATCTGTGCAGGTTGTCTTATGCAGTGACGAAGAAAATTTTGAATCTCTTAAGGCGAAAATGGATGTCCCCTTGCATGTGATGCGAAAATCCAATCTGTTATTGGACTACAAGGGAGAGACTAGAGAATCGGATTTTCTTTCAGCATCCGGCTGTCTGGAATTATTGACGGGTAATCGCACAAGTATAAATCTCATTTCAAAAAATAATAAGACTATATCCAATCAGGCTTTTCGATTCAGTATCATTCTGGCGGTTGCCGTACTTATTTTGGGCATGATCAGCCTTTTTGCGCCGCTGGTTCTTGAAACAGTTAGAATATACGAGATTGAACATCGCATGAATCTTCTCAAAGATGATTTTCGTAAATATGAACCTCAAAAAAACGAATTGGATACAATTTTACATCAAATTCGGGCAACCAACGAATTTAAAAACAGCAAGCCGCCCCGGATTCTTTTGCTGAGGGAACTGAGCGATATCCTTCCCAGCCAGTTCTGGATATCACGAATGACTATCACTGAAAAAACCGTAGAATTCGAAGTGCGGGGTAATGGAACTCAGGGCGACATAGTGCCTCTGTTTGAAGCATCGCCCTATTTTGAAAATGTGCGCAGGGTGACGCCGAGCGAGGCTGATGCTGAGAAAGATCAATCGTCGCATTCAAATGTTTTCATGATGGATATTGTCGGCAGGCAGGCAGCCCAGGAGAACAGGAAATAAAATGATCAAAAACAGCAAAATATTAACAATCTTTCTGCCTCTCACAGCCATTCTTTTATGTTATGCCGCTTATGAATATGGCTATGTCGCTCTGGCTTCCAGAACTTTGGACTTACAGGAAACCCGGGAACAAAAGGAAAAAATGCTGTTCAAATATGTTGCCGCCATTTCCAAAAGACAGCAGATTGCAAGTACGCTGCATTTTTTAAGACCGTTAAAAACCAACGATGATGAAGGCATCATCAATGAACCTCTGCCCGCCGGCGCCATGGAAAATCTGCGAAATACCTTAAAGGAAATTATTACGCAAAACGGCGGACAAATGAACGGCGATAAAGGCGCGCAACCCGTAAAATCCGGTATATACTTGATTTATGAAACAGAGGTCGACACGATGTTGCCCGATACACGAGCTCTTAATGAAATTGTTTATGCGATTGAATCTCACACAAAGTATATGGTTATAAAAAACATGGATGTCCGGATTACAAACCCCAATTCACCCAGAGAACTGGCTGTTAAATTTAAAATAGCGGCAATCGGCATTGGACGATGATATGAATTATTTAAAAAATGTTAAAATTTCCATCACGCCGCTTAATATAGTTCTACTTGTGGCTGTCAGCGCCGGTCTCATCTATACAATCATCTATATCGGCCGTATTGTTTCAGGAGCAGGGATGCCCTCTATTCCTGATTCTTACGTTGAAGATCAGGTCAAAAGCAGCTTTGAAGTCAGTAAATTCAACGCGAAAATCGAAGATCCAAAAATTGAAAAAAATCTCTTTCATCCTGATCGAAAACCCGTGAGGCGTGTTGCCCTGATGTCATCGGTTAATAATCCGCAGATTGTGCTTTACGGAACATTTATCACGCCCGGTTTACAGATGGCATACCTCGAAGACGCCGGAAATCCACAGATGACAAGTTCGGGCGAGCGCCGCCAGCAGGCGCTAAAAAAGGGAGACATGATCAGCGGTTTTGTTTTAAAGGAGATTTATCCTGAAAAGGTACTGCTTGTGCGCAATAGTGAGAGAATATTTATACAACTCAGCCAAAATAAAGCGCCTCGCGAAAATATGGAAAAACAGCCGAAAGCTCCTCCGACAACGCCATTCCCCCAGTTGCCAAAGCCTCAGCTCAAAGAACAGACACAACCGCCTCAACCTCTTCCGGCAGAGGAAAATAACTAAAATTGACAATCTATTTTTGTTTTTCCGTTGAATTGTTCAAGGGCTGAATGTCCGTAACCAATTCTTCTTTCTTAATCCCCTGGCTGGCGCCCGTTCCGGTGAATTTATTAATATATCTGGATGTTATATCCGCAGCTCTTTGCTGATTCTTGATGACATGCGGTGTCAGCAGAATGACTATTTCAGTTCTCTTTTTTGCTTTTTCAGTCTCTCCAAACAGGAAGCCAATAAGGGGAATTTTACTGAGAAAGGGGAGGCCTGATGAGGTACTTGACTTTTCCTCCCGTATCAATCCACCGATGACGATCGTCTGTCCGTCCTGAACGACCATATTTGTCGATGCTTCCGTTTTATTCAGAAGAATCTGCTGTTCATTGGAATAAAGTGTTATCTTTTCATAATTTGATATTTCCTGGGTAATATCCATTGCCACAAGACCGCCGTCATTAATCCGGGGTTTGACCTTTAAAATAATACCAATATCTTTATACTGAATTGTTTTTTGTGCAGGGTTTCCCGCCGAGGCGATTGTTTCAGATGTAGGGATGGGAACGGACTGCCCGACTTGTATTCTTGCTTCTCTGTTGTCCGATACGAGAATATGCGGCGAAGCCAAAAGCTTGGCTTTAGAATCCGCTTCGAGCGCCTGAATGACGGCACGAACGACACTGCTGTTATCCGTGCCTATTACGGAAAATCCTTTGCCGAATTTTGCGACGGTGTCGGAGTTTGTAAAATCCAGATTGGCGGTATTCATACCTATCTTGAGACCGAGCGTGTCAATGCTGGTATTAATGGCCCAGGAAAACCCCATGTTCATTGAATCGCTCAATGTAATCTGGGCGACAACGCCTTCAATGATAACCTGTCGGGGAACGACGTCCACGGTTTTGATGGTGTCTGAAATAACCTTGTAGTCATCAGGCGTACCCAGTATGATAATCGTATTCGTTAACTCATCATAAAAAATCTTTGCAAAGGATGAGATTATGACCGAAGATCCTCTGTTCGAGGCCGTCGGCATGACAGGCGGCGGCTGTTCCTGGGGTTGCTGTCCCTGTTGCTGTTGCTGCTGCTGTTGCTCTTCCATCATTTTCTGGACAAAAGCGTCACCGGACAGTCTTGCGCCGAATATCTGATTGAGCAGTAGAACGATGTCTTTCGCCTTGCTGTTTTGAACGTTATAAACAAAAACCTGAGGACTTTTTTTCTTCAAATCTTCACTGTCGAAAATATTAATCAGGTTGAGCAGGCGTTTAATGTTAGCCGGTGTATCTACCAGCACAAGCTGATTATTTTTAGGAACATCGACGCTGACTGCATTATTCGAAATAAAGGGCGTCAGCACCCTGGCCACCTCCGTTGAAGAGTTGTATTTTATCTGTACAACCTGGATCACGGCTTTACCGGACATGTCCACGGTGTCAGGGTTCCGGCCAAAGCTGACGGATCCAGATTCTCGTGATGCATCGCTGATGGGGACCACCCGGTAAATCCCCGCATTTTCCACGATGGCAATTCCATTGGTGTGTAGAATGACTTCTATGATCGGCAGGATTTCTTCGTAAGGAACAGGCTTTACGGAACGGAAAGTAATCGAACCTTTAACACGCGGATCAATGATGTAATTTACTTTTAAAAGGTTTCCGAGCACCGTCTGCATGACGGCATTAATATCGGCGTCATCAAAGTTTAAACTGATCTGACCTTTATGCACCTGAGATTTTTTGACGACGGCTGCTGATGCTTTTTTAATGCCGGCGGTTTTCGGAGCACTTTTTTCGGTATCAGACGGCTGCGGTTGAGCGGCTTCCGTTACCGCATGAACCGTTGAGGATAAAAGTCTGTGCTCGGAGAAAGCATCGATAGAAAAACTAAAAATAATCAGTGTAAAGAATATCGTCCTAATGAATTTTCTTAACATATCATCCAAGCACTTTGTTTAAATGGCCATGTTGATCTTCCATCCGGTAGAAAGCGGCGCAGTCGGAAATTTCATTTCCAGTTGACGACGTCCGCGTCTTCTCCTTCGCCGTCAGGTTTGCCGTCTCTACCGTAAGAGAATATATCAAACTCACCATGAGAACCGGGGGATTTGTACTGATAAGGTTTATCCCACGGATCAGGCGGAAGTCCTTTCTTCAGGTAACTGCCTTCCCATTTTGGCACTCCGGGATTTGTCACCAGTGCATTCAATCCTTCCTGTGTGGTAGGGTAACGTCCGACATCAAGCCGGAAATGATCGAGCGCCTGTTCAATCATGGCAATTTGCGCTTTGGCTGCTTTTTGTTTTCCCTGGCCTAATTTAGGAAAAAGCTTTGGGCCAACCAGAGAAGCCAGAAGCACGATCATGACCATAACAACGATGATTTCAATAAGAGTAAAGCCTTTTTGGTTGCCGGAGGTGAGGTGAAAAAGAGATTTCTTCATAAGATAAACGTCCTTGTTTAAAAATATTCCATAATAATTTTCTATATAGAAATTTATTAATCAAAAAACAAAGCAATGTCAATTTAAATTGTCTTGACAAGCAAACAGAATATCATGCAAAAACTCAATAGCTTGATCATATATAATAGCGAATTAAGATAATGAGAGTTGGTCGATCCTTGAGGAGCGAATTCAAGATGGAAGGCAAAGCAAATTATTTTTCCCCCATTGATCATCATGTGGGAAAGTTTATCCTTTCTTTGAACCATGAAAAACATGAGAACACCCGACTGGCGGCTTCTTTGATCAGCCGTAATTTACGGGATGGTCATGTTTGTTTGAATTTGCGGGAATTCGCAGGCAGGACTCTGGAATATATTGAAAAACCGAATCAATATCTTCGTTGTCCGGAACTGTTTGCATGGTTGGAATCTTTAAAAAAAGATGAAAATGTCGGCTTACCCGGAGAATTCAAGCCTCTCATTCTGAACGGATATGACCGTCTGTATTTTCATCGGTACTGGCAGTATGAGCAGGATATTGTCCGTTTCATCCGGCAAGGATCAGTACTTGATCCGGTAAGCTCAACTGACATTAATAATCTTCAGAGAAAACTGCGCTTTTATTTTCCACAAACGGCCGAACCTGAGATTGATTGGCCGGGTATTGCCGCCATTGCTGCTCTTTTAAAAAAGTTTCTCATCATTACAGGCAGTCCGGGAACAGGTAAAACGACAACCGTTGCCAGGATTCTGGCATTTTTAGTCGACGTCGACAACCAGGCAAAGCGTATAGCGTTATGCGCACCGACAGGAAAGGCCGCGCAACGGCTGGAAGAGTCTATCCGGAAAGTTAAGACGTCCGGCAGTTGGCTGGAAAGTGTAAAGAATTCAATTCCCAATGAAGCCATGACGGTGCATCGGCTGTTAGGAAGCATTCGATTTTCGCCTTATTTCCGATATGATGAGAATAATCCCTTGCCGTATGATATTATCGTTGTTGATGAGTCCTCGATGGTGGATCTGCCGCTGATGGCCAAGCTGATGAGGGCGCTTTCAACTAAGTCACGGTTGATTTTGCTGGGAGATAAGGATCAACTGGCATCCGTAGAGGCGGGAGCGGTTTTGGGAAGTATTTGTTTTCCGGTTCCACTGAACAGCTTTTCAGATTCTTTTGAACAGCGGATTTCAGAAATATACGGCAAACCGGCACCTGTTACAGGAAAGGACCCGGGCGTTTGGGACTGCATCGTAGAACTAAAAAAGAATTTTCGTTTTCATGAAGACAGTGGCTTGAGCATCGTCAGCCGGACCATAAAAAATGGGAATAATGAACAGTTTGCCTCTTTCCTGGATGTCGGAAGCTTTTCAGATATTCATTTTTACAATCTTCATCGTACAAAAAAGATGAATGTGAATATGCTCTCCGTGTTTGCCGACTCCTATCGTGATTATCTGGAAGCAGTCGCATCAGATCTCAGGAGTCCTGAAGAAATCTTCATATTATTTGAAAAATTCAGGATTTTATGTGCTTTGCGATCCGGTTTTTGGGGCGTTGAGAGAATCAACCGATCTCTTGAAAAATATTATTACGAAGAAGGTCTGATCAGTTTAAACAGCCCACATTATGAAGGCCGTCCCATTATGATCACGCAAAATGACTATTCCATGAATTTATTCAATGGAGATGTTGGAATTGTGCTTAAAGACAAAGAGGACAATCATAAGCTCAAAGCCTACTTTCGGCATGAAAAGGAGGGTATGAGGAAGATGACAATAGCAAGGCTTCCCCGGCATGAAACAGTATGGGCAATGACGGTCCATAAAAGTCAAGGGTCGGAATTTGACTCGATAGCACTGATTCTATCGGATTCAGATAATCCTGTTTTAACGAGGGAACTTGTTTATACAGGCATTACCAGAGCGCGATATTCCGCTCAAATCTGGGCCACTGCGGATATCCTGATGAAATCAGTAAACAATCAGATTATCAGGCATTCCGGGCTGACGGATGCCCTGAAAGAATGATCATATAGAATCAGTAATATCAATATGTTGCTGTAATCGATCTTCCCCCGGAATTTCTCGCGTTCATCGTTGATAAATCTTGACAATTATTGGGCGATCAATTAGCCTGCTTTACTGTTTTGAAGTTCAGTGCATGTGTTTCCGGCCGATTATTTTATGGATATTGTCAGAATGCATGCAGCAGGGGGAAAATAATGATTGGAGTGCTTATCACAACCCACGGAAATCTTGGAAATGAACTGATTGCCGCGGCAGAGTCTATTAAAGGCAAGCTCAAGGATGTCATGCATGTTTGCGTCGATCAAACCAAGAGTGTGGAAGACCTGAAAAAGGAAATCAGCAATGCCATCAAAAAACTGGATAAAGGCAAGGGAGTCCTGATTTTAACGGATCTTTTCGGAGGGACGCCTTCCAATATTTCTTTATCGTTTATGAAAGAAGGTAAGGTGGAAGTTGTCACCGGTGTCAATTTGCCGATGCTTTTGAAATTATCTGATGTAAAAGAAGAAATAACATTAAATGAATTTGCCTGTTTCATAAAAGATTACGGTAAAAAGAATATATCTTTGGCCAGCGAGATTCTAAACAAAAAAGCAATTGGGTGACGATTTGGCTGAAACCTACGACATTGCTCTGGTGCGCGTGGACAACCGGCTGGTTCACGGACAAATCCTGGAAGCCTGGGTGCCTTTCATTGAGGCGAAATGCATCATGGTCGTAGATAATAATTCCGCAAGTGATTTCTTTTGTGAGACAGTCATACGAATGGCCGTCCCGAGCGATATAGAAGTCAACATCTGTTCTGTTGAAGATTTTGCAGCCAGTTATAAATTCGCACAGGGCAGCGGCAAGAAGACCCTTGTGCTTTTCAGCAGCATAACCGACGCCCTCAAGGCGCATCAGGAGGGCTTTCATTTCAATAAGCTCAACATCGGCAACATCCATCACGAAGAATACAAGGTCTGTTGCGCTCCTTCCGTTTTTTTATGCGAGACGGACATTCAGGACGTCACAAGGCTATTGGAAGAAAAGGGCGTATCGGTTGAATTGAAGAGAGTTCCGAGAGAAAAGGGCGTCAATATCCGAGATGCCTTAAAGGAGTATTGCAACATAAAACCATAATCAACGGATTGGTGATATATTGATTATAAAGATTCTTCTTATAGCTTTTATCGGGGCTCTTCTGTGCCTTGACCGTATCTTGATTCAGATCATGGTATCACGTCCGATTATTATTGCTTCATTGACGGGGTTGATTCTGGGCAATCCGTATGCAGGTCTGATCATCGGTGCAATCCTGGAATTGTTCTGGATTGATCGTATTCCCATCGGCATTTATATTCCCCCCAATGATTCCATTGTTGCCGTGGTCGCTACTTCGGCTGCAATTCTCGCCACACAGTCTCAGACCGACGTTAAGCCCGACATGATTGCACTGGCTGTGCTTATAGCCATCCCTTTCGGCATTCTTGCTAAAAAATTAGATGTCAGAATCATGGATGCCAATAATAAATTATCCGATCAGGCGCTGAATGACGCCAAAAAACTCGATATCCACGCCATCGAAAAAAAGACTTATATGGGGATTGCCAGGGTTTTTGCCGTTTATTTTATATTCATTTTGATTGCCCAGATTATTCTGATATCTTTGTTTACGTGGATGTATCCCCATCTGCCGGATCCGGTTATCGGCATGCTGAAAATGACCTATTATTTCCTGCCGCTTCTGGGAATAGCCGTGGCGCTCAACACAATAAAATTACGCGGCGCGATACCGGTGTTTTGCGCAATATTCCTTGCTATCGCCGCCGTTTTGGAATTTTTACATGTATTCTGAAAATATAACACAGCAAGTCAGCGTCGATCTGATGAAAGCTTCCGATTTGCAGGAAATACTGGACATCGAACGGGTATCATTCCCGACGCCCTGGACGGAGCGGATGTTTCTGGATGAAATGAAAACCAGGCATGCACAATGTTTGGTGGTAAAAATTGAAATAGACGGGAAATCCCTCATCGGCGCTTATATTATTTTCTGGGTAGTGGCGGATGAAGTGCACCTGCATAATCTGGCGGTCAGGAAAGAATTTCGCAGACAGGGGCTGGCGTATAATTTGATAAAACTGATGCGGGATATCGGCAGGCAGATTGGGGCAACCAGGCAGACGCTGGAAGTTAGGGAATCTAATATCAATGCCATCAATCTTTACCGAAGGTGCGGTTTTATCGTTAAAGGCAGGCGTCCGCTGTATTACACGGACACCCATGAGGATGCCCTGATTATGTGGGCGGAAAAATAACCAGGATCAAATTAAATGGCTAAAGATATTTATATCGGAGAGGTCATCAGACACGATGAAGTGAAGAGAGATTTTTTTCTCATGAAAATAAAAATGCCCGCAGAGTTTGACGAACCGATGCCGGGCCAGTTTGTGATGATTCGCATTGCGGGATTGAATGACCCTTTTTTATCGCGTCCCATCAGCATATATTCATTTACGAAAGGCAAATCAAGCTGCTCGATTGAATTACTTTATCGCGTGATTGGAAAAGGAACGCAGATTCTGGCGGGGTTAATCAAAGGATCTCAGGTGGAAATATCCGGGCCGCTGGGCGGGAGTTACACCATCGATCCGTCGAAGAAAAAGGTCGTGTTTATCGCGGGAGGGATCGGTGTCGCGCCCCTGTCGCTTCTGGCGCAGTACCTTTGCAAAACGGCCTGCCATAAGTCTGATGCTATGACATTTTATCTGGGTGCGCAAAACGCCGAATCATTGGTCGGACTGGAACAGCTTCGCAAATATTGCTGCAATATCATTGTCTGTACGGATGACGGAACACAGGGCGAAAAAGCGCTGGTGACGACAGCATTTCAAAAAGATATAAACAAATACTCACAAGAAGACACCGTTATTTATGCCTGCGGACCCAAACCGATGATCCGGTCATTGTCCGGCATCCTCAATGAAAAATACTTCTGCCAGGTTTCGCTGGAAGAGCGGATGGCCTGTGGTGTTGGGGCCTGCGTGGGCTGTGTTGTTGCGATAAAAAATGAACAGGGCGAAAAAGCCTATAAAAGGGTCTGCGCAGATGGGCCGGTATTTGAACTCAAAGATGTAATTTGGGAATAATCGTGAATATTGCAAAAGATAAAATCGATAAGGCCCTGGCGGTCGAGATTGCGGGCCTGAAATTGAAAAATCCGGTGATGACGGCCTCAGGCACATTCGGCTATGGCGAAGAATACGCTGATTACGTAGATTTGAATCAACTGGGCGGCATTGTCGTCAAAGGTCTGTCGCTGAAGCCGCGGTTGGGAAATCCACCGCCGCGTATTATGGAAACATCCGGCGGCATGCTCAATGCAGTCGGGTTGCAGAATGTCGGCGTTGAAGCCTTTCTGGAAGAGAAACTTCCCTACATAAAGAAATTTAATGTTGCCGTTATTGCTAATATATACGGAGAGAGTTATTCAGACTATGCCGGCGTTGCCGGAAAACTGAGCGCCGCAGCGGGTGTTCATGCATTGGAAGTGAATGTGTCCTGTCCGAATGTAAAAGAAGGAGGTCTCAGTTTCGGCTGTAATCCGCAAGCCGCAGCCGAAGTGACAAGATGTGTCAAGGCTGAAACTCATCTGCCTGTGATCGTCAAGCTGACTCCTAATGTAACGGATATTACGGTTATTGCTCAGGCAGTGGAGCAGGCGGGCGCGGATGCCGTATCTCTGATCAATACGCTGACCGGCATGTCGATTGATCTTAAAACAAGAAAACCGCATTTGAAAAACATTACCGGCGGTCTTTCTGGACCGGCCATCAAACCTATTGCTCTTCGGATGGTCTGGCAGGTGGCGCAAAAAGTATCCATCCCTGTGATCGGTATGGGCGGAATTATGACGGCGGAGGATGCCCTGGAGTTCATGGTGGCGGGGGCTAAGGCAGTGCAAATCGGTACGGCCAATTTCGTCAATCCCCATGCGACTATGGAAATCATCGACGGGATGCATCATTTTATCGAACACAACAAAATAAATCACATCACGGACATTGTCGGAACATTGAAAATCGAATCATGAGAATCAAAACGGAAGAAATTATTAGCGGCGTTTATTTAATCGGTGGACCCAATGTAACGCAGGCCGATGATGCGGCCGTTTATTTAATCGATTTTACCCCAGAGCTGGTTTTGATTGACTCGGGTGCGGGAGGAAGTTTTTCTCAGCTGGTCCGGAATATCGAGATGCTGGGGTTGAATCCGTCATCGATCACGCATGTGATTCTTACGCATTGCCATATCGACCATATTGGTTCAGCGCCTTTTTTCCGTCAAAAATACGGAGCAAAAATTGTTATCCATGAGCTGGATGCCAAAGCTCTGGAAACAGGCGATTCCATCCGGACGGCGGCCAACTGGTACGGTGTAAATTTTCCGCCGACCCAAATAGACCGGAAGCTTGGTGGTTTTCTCGAAAATTTAATATTTGGGAACGAAGAACTAAATTGTCTCCATACCCCCGGACACACGCCGGGGTCGATATCCGTCTATCTGGACCGGGCGGGAAAACGGGTTTTGTTCGGACAGGATATTCACGGTCCTTTCAACAAGGCCTTCGGTTCGGATATCGAAACATGGAAGAAATCCATGCAAACGCTTCTTGACCTCGAAGCCGACATCCTGTGCGAAGGACACTTTGGCATCTACCAGCCCAAAAATAAAGTACAGGCTTATATCGAAAGGTATCTGGAAGAGTACGATTAAATCAAAGCCAGACTGTCTGCCACAGCCATTCCTTCTAATGTTGGACACAGGCAGCCATCTTTTATCTCCACAAGATTATTTTTAATTAATTCTTCAACAGACTGCTTCTTGCTAGAGAGTAAATCTTCACCGTACTGAGCCTTGTAATGCTTGAGGTCTATACCTTCCCGGGTGCGCAGTCCCAGAAACAGCGCTTCGAGAGCCAGTTGATCCGATGAAAGATATTCAAAGTGATCAACTGGTTTTTGATTATCAAAGATGCTCTTGATATATGCATTGACATCCGACTTATTCCACCAGCGTGTCTGATCGTTAAAGGAATGAGCGGCCGGACCCAGGCCAAGATACGGGATGTGACGCCAGTATTTCAAATTGTGACGAGATTTCAAAGAATTCAAACGGGCAAAATTCGAAACTTCGTAATGAATATAGCCTGCCTCAGTCAACAACTGAGATGTCGTCATAAATAAATCCAACGCCTCATTCTCTGAAGGTAATGAGAAATTTTCCTGCTGATAATGTTGATACAGAGACGTCTGGGATTCCAGGGAGAGTTGATAGCAGGAGAGATGCTCCGGAGAAAAGGACAGAGCCTGTCTTAAAGTGTTCCGCCACGCTTGAATATCCTGACCGATGACGCCATAAATCAAGTCGATGCCGATATTCTCAAAACCGGCCTTTCGGGCTGCATTCAAAGATGCAATGGCTTCTTTTGCCGTATGTCTGCGGCCAAGAAAATTTAAAATGTGATCATCGAACGATTGGATTCCGATATTCAGACGGTTAATTCCCAGTGTGCGCAAAACCTTCAAATACTCATAAGAGATATCGCCGGGATTTCCTTCGATTGTGATTTCAGTCCGATTGTCGATTGTAAAAGAACGATAAATTGAATTGAGGATTTCAGAAATTTGTTCAACGCTAAGCAGGGAAGGGGTTCCCCCGCCAAAATAAATAGTATCGAAGGCAGGATATGCATTTTTATAAAATTCCGTCTCACGTACGATTGTTTTCACAAATTCAGGAAGCAAATGAGGTGACACTACAGAATAAAAGCTGCAATACCCGCATTTGCTCAAGCAAAACGGAATGTGAATGTAGAGGCCGGACTTTTCTTTGCCACCATTAATCATTATCTGATTTGAGTACGGCAAGAAAGGCGCTCTGAGGAATACTGACCGATCCGATCATTTTCATGCGCTTCTTACCTTCTTTCTGCTTTTCGAGCAGTTTCCTCTTGCGGGTGATGTCGCCGCCGTAGCATTTGGCTGTTACATCCTTGCGGAATGCACTAATGGTGCTTCGTGCGATGATTTCTCCGCCAATGGCGCCCTGGATTGCGATTTTGTACATCTGGCGCGGGATTTCTTCCTTGAGGCGGTCACAGGCGGTCAACGCACGGGCACGGGCACGTTCGCGATGGACGATTTGAGATAAAGCATCCACTTTTTCGCCGTTGACCAGGATATCCATCAATACCAGATTGCTTTCACGGTAATCGATGATGTCGTAATCGAATGATCCATAGCCCTGCGTGACGGATTTGAATCGATCATAAAAATCGAAAATAACTTCAGCCAGGGGCATTTCATAGGATAATTCGACGCGTCCGGGGCCGGTGTAATTCATGGTGGAGTTGACGCCGCGCTTTTCCATGCAAAGCTTCATAACCGTGCCCAGATATCTTTCCGGCAGCATCATGGCGGCGCGGATGTAAGGCTCTTCACCTTTGGCGATAGCAGCGGGATCGGGATAGTGGGTTGGATTATCGACATAAAGCGTACTGCCGTCCTTGAGGGTAAACCTGTATCGTACGCTGGGAACCGAAAGGATGATCGATAAACTATACTCTCTTTCGATACGCTCCTGGACAATATCCAAATGCAAAAGTCCCAGAAAACCGCAGCGGAAACCCTGGCCCAGTGCGGCGGAGGAGTCTTTCTCATATATGAATGATGCATCGTTGAGCTTGTATTTTTCCAGTGAGTCGGCCAAATCCTGGTAATCGTCCGACGCAATCGGATAAATCGACGCAAAAACCACCGGCTTGACTTCCTTGAATCCGGGCAGCGGCTGAGCGCAGGGCCTGTCCTGGTGCGTGAGCGTATCACCTGTGCGCACATCTGAAACCGTCTTTACGCCGGCGATAATATATCCCACATCGCCTGCGGAAAGGTCATCGCGTTTGGCGCGCTGCAGAAGAAAATGACCGACTTCTTCCACTTTGTAAGTCGCTCCGCTGAACATGAAACGGATCATGTCACCGGCTTTGACTGAGCCTTCAAAAACGCGGCAATGAATAATCGTTCCGCGGTAGGCGTCGTACTTTGCATCGAAGATCAGAGCAGCAAGAGGGTTTTCTTCACTGCCCTTCGGCGGTGGAATACGCTCGACGATGGCGTCCAGAATTTCCTCAATACCAATGCCCTCTTTTGCGGATGCTTTGATATGAGTATCCGGATCGAGCCCCAGTTCGGAGTCGATTTCCTCCAGAACACGATCGATATCTGCGGAGGGCAAGTCAATTTTGTTGATGATCGGGATTATTTCCAGGTTATGTTCCATGGCCATGTAAAGATTGGCGAGGGTTTGAGCCTGCACGCCCTGGGCGGCGTCGATCAAGAGCAAAACGCCCTCACAGGAGGCCAGCGATCGTGATACTTCATAAGAAAAATCAACATGGCCCGGCGTGTCGATCAGATTCAGGAGGTAATCTTTCCCGTCTTTAGCGCGATAGGGAAGGGAAATCGCATTGCTTTTAATCGTAATGCCACGCTCCCGTTCGATGTCCATATTGTCGAGCAGCTGATCCTGAAAATTTCTTTCGTTGCAGACACCGGTGTACTGGATCAGCCGGTCGGCCAGCGTGGATTTGCCGTGGTCAATATGGGCGATAATGCTGAAGTTTCTAATATTTTCCATAAGCGTTAAAAAAAGCCCTCCAATACGTTATGGGGGGCTTTTATCCTAAAATCTCTCAGGATGCAATTATCCGAGTTTTTTCATCAAGTCTTCGGAAACTTCCTTTACGCCGGCGCGGCCGTCGATGATGATGACCTTGGTTCTTTCTTTGTAGAAATTAACGGCGGCAAGCGTTCCTGTTTTGGTATCATAATAAATGCCGTGACGTTTGTCGATGGCCGCCGAGTCCTGATCATCGGCCCGCGTTGACAGTTCTTCGCAACCACACACGCGACATACCGTTTTGCCGCCGGAAGTATTGGGGGCGATGGCATCGATAAAAATATTGTTCGGATGATTGTTGTCCATTTTACAGAGTCTGCGGCCCATAATGCGCTTTTTGGCCGTCTCACGATCCAAATCGATTTCGATGACGATATCCAATTTAATGTTTGCTTTCTGAAGAGCCTCCCACAATGCTTCGGCCTGAGCCAGGTTGCGGGGGAAACCGTCAAGGAGCCAGCCGTTCTTAGCGTCGTTTTCCTGGAGACGGTCAAGAATCATGGGGATGGTGATATCATCGGGAACCAGTTCACCGCGGTCGATGTATGCTTTTGCTTTCTCTCCCAGAGGGGTTTTCTTGGAAATGTTCTGGCGGAAAATGACGCCGGTTTCAATGTGCGGAACACCGAACTTCTTCTGAACGATTGCGCCCTGCGTACCTTTACCACTGCCGTTGGGACCAAATATTAAGATATTCACTGTCAAACTCCTTCCTTTCTCAAAAATGGTATACTGCGAAGCCCTTATAATGTATTGCCGGATTTTTCGCAATGATAAAAATTGACCGGCAGTTTCCAATTAATGACTGATATTTAAAGGGGAATTTTAAACAGTCGTCTTGACTTCAGGGCGGTGGAACCGGCTTTTTTCCTCTTTCGGAACTCAACTCTTTTATTGCATCAGAAATGGCATTGGCTCTTTCTGATCCCTTTGGATAATACTCCTGCGCTTTCCGAAAGTGGTAGCGGGCACTTTCTGTTTTTCTTTCATTTTTAAAATGTAGACCGAAATAATAGTGCGATTCGCCGTTGTTATTAAGTTTACCGTAGCTCATCGCAATCGAATAATTAATATCCTGATTCTCAATAGTTTTGCCCTCAAGTTTTAAAAAACAGTCCAGAGCTTTTTTAAAATCGTTCAGGGCGAAATAGGACTTCCCCAGAGAAAAAATGACCTGTTCATTAGCAGGATCAATTTTTTCCGCATTCATCAAAAGAGAACGGGCTTTGAGGGGGTCGCCTGTTTTTAAATAAAAGATCCCTAATGATCGAAGGACATCCGCGTCTTGAGGAGCAATAGAAATTGCTTGATTAAGTTTTTCAATGGCAATATTTGAATGTCCAAGTTGATCTTCGGTCATGGCCAATGCATACAGGAGATCGACATCTTGCGGATGCTGCTTGCAGGCTTCAGTTAACTGCCGGCTGCGTTTATTTAAATCCTCCATATCCTGACTAACGAGCGATTGCATCCGTATAAAATTTGCGATGATGTTGTTTTTTCCGTTTTGCCGGCGATAATGAGTTTGTATGAGCGTATCAAGGTAAAAAATGCGATCGTCTGTTCCCGGATGTGTTTTCAGATAAGACGGAATAGTTTTGGATAGGAAATCGTATTGCTTGATGATTTTCAGGAATTCCACCATGGCCTGTGGGTAGTAACCGGCGTCAACCAGGTAGGCAATGCCCAGGCGGTCTGCCTCTTCTTCATGTTCGCGTTGATATTTGAGCGATATGGATGTGGCGCCGGCAACGGAGAAAGCGGCTATGGCCGCCGTAGCTTCTCCGCCTCCGCCAAGGAAGGCCCCTGCGATGATTGCGGCCAGCATGGCGATATTGAGTTTTTGCGACCTCTCTATAATCTGAGCAACATGGCGCGAATTGGCATGCGCAATTTCATGTGCGATGACACCGGCCAACTGTGCCTCGTTCTCGACAGTCGTTATCAATCCCTTGTTGATATAAATATAGCCTCCGGGCGTCGCAAATGCATTAATGGCGGAACTGTTGAATATGGAGAAGGTGAAGGCAAAAGGCGCCTTCTGACTTTGCGAAAGAACGCGATTGCCGATACCTGAGATGTAGGTGTTTAGTTTTTTATCCTGGAGAAGAAAATGATTCTTTTGAAGCTTATCGTAAATTTCCTTGCCCAACTTTTGCTCGTCTTCCAGGGTGAATGCGGCCGAGGCATAAGTCGCACCGGAGAGAAGAATAATAAAGGCCAAAAGGAAAGAAAAATATTGCTTTTGATGAATTTTATACATACTTTATATAAACTCGAAATAAGGTATTTGCTATAATACTACCTGCTTTGATGTGATTAGGCAAGTCTTCGATTAAGTAAATGCTTAGAAGAGGAAAGACTGATAATGAGAAAAAAAATCATCACTATCGATGGGCCGGCAGGATCCGGGAAAAGCACAATCAGTAAAGCTTTGGCCGAAAGACTTCAATACATGTATCTCGATACCGGAGCACTATACAGGGCGTTGGCCTACAAAACGTTGAAAAGAAATATAGATGTGAATAATGCGGATCAACTGAAAAAAATTTGTATGGAGACAGATGTGAAACTCAAGAACATCGACGGGAAAATGATTGTTTATGTCGATAATGAAGATGTTCGTGATAAGATTCGGACAGAAAATGTCGGTTTAGCTGCTTCAACAATATCCTCTGTTCCGGTTGTCAGGCAAAAATTACTCTCACTGCAGCGGGAAGCCGGTGCCTCAGGAGGCATTATAGCGGAGGGCAGAGATATGGGGTCGGTTGTATTTCCAAATGCTGATTATAAATTTTATCTGGATGCCGACATCAGGGAGAGAACAAAAAGGCGGCATGATGAGCTTATCAGAAATTGCGGAAATGCCGATATGTCGAGGATTCTTAAAGACATGCAGGTTAGAGATCAACAGGATTCGCAACGAGAAATCGCTCCCTTAAAGGCAACTCCGGATTCGATAGTCATCGATTCAACACATCTGAGTATTTCCCAGGTTGTAGAGAAAATCTTAAACCACATGCAAAATGACATCTGAAGGCGTAAAAAAGGTGTATTACAATGAGTAATTGATTTGTCTTGATATTTAATTTTCAATATGTTAGGCAGCTTAGATTGAAATGTCTTATAAAAATAGGGGGTATTCAGTTAATGGTCAACAACAACAAATCCAACTTAACAAATCCAAAGGAGGTTAAGACCCAGTCCAAGGAAGAAGACATGGGATTCAAAGAACTCTACGAACAGAGTCTTAATCAGTTGCAATATGGAGATATTGCCTGCGGTAAAGTCGTCCAGATTACATCTGATATTGTCATGGTCGACGTTGGCTGGAAAACGGAAGGTTTTATTCCGATCAAAGAGGTCAAAGACGCTCAAGGGAATGTGACCGTCTCTGTGGGCGATGATATAGAAGTGTTTATCGATAAGAGAGATTCCGAAGGTAACCTGGTTTTATCCCGTGATAAGGCGGCCAAGCTCAAAGTCTGGGATGAAATCAAGCAGGTCAACGAAAATAATCAGACAATCAAGGGAACCGTCGTAGAAAAAGTAAAAGGCGGTCTTTCCGTTGATATTGGCATCATTGCATTCTTACCCGGCTCACAGATTGATACACGCCCTATCAAAGACCTAGACCAGTTTATCGGCCAAGCGCTGGATTTCCATATTCTCAAATATGACCGTAAACGCAACAATGTGGTTTTATCCCGCCGTTCGATTGTTGCGACTGAAAGAGAAAATGAAAAGAAAGATACCCTCAATAATCTTTCCGAAGGAAGTATTGTAGAAGGCGTTATTAAAAACATCACCGATTACGGTATTTTTATTGATTTGGGCGGCATTGACGGTTTGTTGCATGTAACGGACATCTCTTGGGGAAGAATTGCCAAACCGGCAGAAGTATTCCACAAAGGTGAAAAGATAAAAGTAAAGGTTCTATCGTTTGATCGCGAGAAAGAAAGAGTTTCTTTAGGCTTAAAACAGCTTCACGAAAATCCATGGGAACATATTTCGGAAAAATATCCGGTTGGCGCCCTGGTTGAAGGCAAGGTTGTTAATCTGACAGATTATGGTGTCTTTATTGAGCTTGAACCGGGTGTGGAAGGTCTGGTGCATATCTCCGAAATGTATTGGACACGCGAAATCAAACATCCGTCCAAAGTATTAAGTATCGGTGAAGTGCTGAAAGTCGTTGTCCTGGAAGTTAATCCGGAAGCAAAAAGAGTTTCATTGAGCTTGAAGCAGACTACGGCAAATCCATGGGAAAAACTGAAGGAAAAATATCCGGTAGGAACAATTGTTAAAGGCCAGGTACGCAATATTACCAATTTCGGTGTGTTTATCGGCGTGGAAGACGGTATTGACGGTCTTGTTCATGTCTCAGACATCTCATGGAAACACCGGGTCACACATCCTTCTGAATACTTCAAAAAGGGCCAGGAAGTTGAAGCCGTTGTTTTGAACATTGATGTTGATAATGAAAAGTTTTCTCTGGGTATCAAGCAGATAGAAAAGAATCCCTGGGAAGAGTTGCCTCACAAGTACGCTCCAGGCAGTGTCATCACAGGAAAGATCACAAACTTCACCGACTTTGGAATATTTGTGGAAATTGAAGAGGGCATTGAAGGACTGGTTCATATTTCCGAAATCAGCCAGAAGCGGGTTAAATCATCGGCTGAACTCTTTAATGTGGGTGATACAGTTTCCGCTGTCGTCAAAAGCATTGATGTCAAAACCAAGAAAATAAGGCTCAGCATTAAAGATATGGAAGCTCCGGCGCCGGTTCAGACGCCTTCTGCAAGCCAGTATATAAATAATCGTGAAAATATTGGTTCTAATCTGGCGCAGGCACTGGCGGATGTAAAAATCGGAAATCAGCATAAGGATTAAAACATTTATGCGAAAACACCCCATCCTTTTAGGATTGGTTTTACTGGTCGTAATGGGCGCCGTTTTGTATTTACTGTTTTACAAAGCAGGCGCCCATTCCGGCAGTAAAAGCGGACAAGCCTTTTCCTTAAGCGACAAAATCGGTGTGGTCCCGGTCGAAGGCATCATTAGTAATTCGCAGGAAATATCTGATAATATTGATGAATTTGCAAGAGATAGCTCGATCACGGCTGTTGTGTTAAGAATTGATTCCCCCGGCGGCGGTGTTGCTGCCTCTCAGGAAATTTACGAATCCATTAAAGAACTTAAAAAAAAGAAAAAAGTCGTTGTCTCAATGGGATCAGTTGCAGCTTCCGGTGGTCTGTTGATCGCTTGTGCCGCTGATAAAATTGTGGCAAATCCGGGCACCATCACTGGGAGTATATCTGCGATAATGCAATTTGCCAATGTTGAAGAACTCTTCAAAAAAATTGGCGTGAAGGCATCTGTTGTTAAGAGCGGACAGTATAAAGACATAGGTTCTCCGCTTCGTGAAATGACGCCAGAAGAAAGGATTATCATTCAAGAACTTGTTGATGATATCTATAGCCAGTTTATTGATGTCATTGTCGAAAACCGGAAATTAACCCGTGAACAAGTTGTGGCGATTGCCGATGGGAGAGTCTTTACAGGCCGCAAAGCAAAAGAACTGGGACTTGTCGATCAGTTGGGAGATCTTTCCTCAGCGGCAAGATTGGCCAGTGAATTATCCGGTAAAGATGGAAAATACGATTTGGTCTATCCCCAAAAAAAGAATCCCACAGTTTTTGAATATATGTTTGAAAGTGCGGCAAATCAGTTCACGCGCGCTTTAACACAAAAAGCCGAAAAATGGAGCGGGGTCAGCTATCTGTATAACCCTTGATCCGTTCAGGCTGTGATGATATGACCAAAAACGAATTAATCAAAAAAATATCGGAAAAGTATAAGACATATTCTCGAGAAGATATTGCTTTAGTTGTTCAGACGATTTTCAATTCTATGACTGACGCGATGACAAAAAACGAACGAATTGAAATCAGGGGTTTTGGGGCATTTACGATTCGAGAAAGAAAACCGCGAATAGGAAGAAATCCTAAATCTGGAGAAAAAGTAGTTCTTAACAACAGAAAAGTACCTTTTTTTAAAACGGGGAAAGAACTTCGACAAAAGGTTGATGATAAATAATGATTTATAATAACATATTTATTGAAAAAAAAGATGGATACGCCATCATTAAATTCAATAGGGCTCATGAAATGAACGCTTTATCTAAAGAAATGAGGCTCGAATTCAATGATGCGCTTTTGGATATAGAAAATGATCTCCAGATGAAAGTTCTGATCATTACAGGAGGCGAATTTGTCTTTTCAGCGGGAATGGACATCAAGGAAATGTCTTCTCTGGCCAATATCGAGATTGATGATTATTTCGAATCCATGAAGCGGTATTTAAGAAAAATTTATTCTTATACAAAACCTGTTATTGCCGCCGTAGGAGGTATTGCATTGGGGGGCGGTTTTAACATAGTTACTGTTTGTGACCTGATTGTTGCCTCTGAGAGCGCAATATTCTGTCATCCGGAACTGAAGTTCGGTTTAAGTCCACTTTTCTATCCGCTCAGTCAAATCGTTGGAGTTACAAAAGCCAAAGAAATCGTTATGCTTGGAGAGCCGATAGGGGCCATAGAAGCATTGAAAATCGGATTGGTGAACAAAGTGGCGCCTCCCGAACAGTTCATGCAGGACGCCGAAAAAATAGCTGAAACGCTTTCCAACCGGTCGGTTAAAGCCCTTGAGGAATTAAAGAAAATTTGTTCGGTTGTTCCAAGAATGGATAAAATTGCAGCGCTGGATATGGAAATGTCTATCGGTGGAATGTTATTCGCCCGAGATGAGCGCAAACTGCATATGAATGAAGTACTGTTCCTGGAAAAATTGAGGAAAAAAAAGCAAAAATAAAGCTCACAAGCTATCCCAATCATTGCCCGGGGCGGCAAAATCTTTCAGTTGATCTCTTCTTTTTTTGTGCTGGAGTTTCTTTAAAGCCTTTGCTTCAATCTGTCGAATTCGTTCCCTGGTAACTCCCATCATATCTCCGACTTCTTCGAGTGTAAAAGGTCCATAGTTACAGGCGACCCATGTGCAGTTTAAAAACGCTTCGTTTTTCAGACGCCATTCACAGGTGGTGTCTGTGCATACTTCAGCAATTAAATTACCTTTTTTCTTACAGATATATGTATTAATCATTAATATGATCCTTTCTCAGTTTAAATCGGGCGTAACTTATTGTTTCTTTAATCGTTTGTCAATATATACATTTCCGATAATTTGTTGGCGAGGAGAAGAAAAAATTAAAAAAATATTTTTTCCGGTGTCCGTCTTTCCGGTACGTAGGCATGAGTTATTTTATCTTCATTCCATTCTTTGGATACATATAAGTTACAGTAGCAACTGCCATATTCCTTTACGTCATCCGGCCTGTAGACGCATGGACACATGATGTCGCGGTCTTTTTCACGATCGCCTGATGCCAGACGGCATGGACAGGATGTATAACCGTAACGATCCTTATTAACCAGCAGATCCTGAAGAATGGTCAGAACCCAATCCTTGTCTTTATTGAAAAAATAACCTTTAGGTTCCTGGGCTTTCTTTAAAAGATCATAAAGTTCAACAGGCGTCATTCAATATCCAGAGCCTCCCGAATATCATTTTCTTTAAAGCCGACAATAATTCTATCGCCGATGATGATAGTCGGAAAAGAGCGATGAGGATTGTATTGTATAACATCGTTAATAGCATCTTCTCTTTCTTTTCCCTGGAGCAAATCTATGTCAGTTGCTTCAAACAGGATATTATTTTCATTTAAAAACTTCTTGGTTGCCTTACAGTGGCTGCATGTGCTGAGCGTATACAATTTAACTTTTTTTGACATATTCATCCTCCTGTATTGTGCAAATCAATATAAGATTTCCTGTTGTTATGTCAAGGTAATAGTGTGTTTTAATGAGGTAAAGATTTATTGACAAGAGCAATCAATTCATATATCAACTAAACCTCATTTGAGGAAAGATAAAATACTGTATGAAACATAATGGTATTATAGCCCGCGAAGGCTTTCCCTTCATTCTCTTTTCGCTTCTATTCACTATCATTTCAGCTTATTTCAACGTTATCTGGCTGACAATCATTTTGGCGTTGATCACTGTATTCATCGTTTGTTTTTTCAGAAATCCGGAAAGAACTTTTCAAGATGCAGAAAAACTAGTAATTTGTCCTGCCGACGGTAAGGTTATTAGAATTGAAGATGTTAATGTTCAGGGAGTCATCGAGGGTCAATTCAAGAAAATAAGTATTTTCATGAATGTATTTAACGTACATGTTAATCGCACGCCTTATGACGGCGTTGTTGAAAAGATCGCATACCATGCCGGTAAATTCCTGTCTGCCGATCTTGATAAAGCATCGGCGGAAAATGAACGCAATCAAATTATGATCCGCACGCCTGACGGGCGCATTATCTGGGTTGTTCAGATTGCCGGTTTGATTGCTCGAAGGATTGTTTGCTGGACAAAAGAAGGAGAACATCTGCAAAAGGGCGAACGTTTTGGTTTGATTCGGTTTGGTTCACGCGTTGAAGTGTTTTTGCCTCCGGATTCCAGAATTACTGTTAAATTAGGCGATAAAGTCACCGCCGGGCAAACACCCATGGGGTATCTATCATGAATAAAGAAACAAAAATTCGCAACGTTCCTATAAAAAAAGGTATTTACGTTCTACCGAATCTCTTTACAACGGCCAGCCTTTTTGCAGGATTTTATTCAATCGTTTCATCCATTCAGGAAAAATTTGTTGTGGCTGCCGTGGCCATTTTAGTATCCATGGTTCTTGATGCGCTGGATGGAAGAATTGCGCGCTTTACAAATACGACGAGTAAATTTGGCGCCGAATATGATTCACTGGCGGATTTGATTGCTTTTGGAATGGCGCCAGCCCTTCTTGCTTACATATGGTCGATGTCTTTTTATGACAAAGGATGGATGGCCGGATTTATGTTCGTGACCTGCGGAGCGCTTCGTCTTGCCCGCTTTAATATTCAAATAGGCATTATTGACAGTAAGTTTTTTAACGGATTGCCGATACCGGCTGCCGCAGCCGTTGTTGCAACTACGGTCATCTTTTTCGATCATATCGGAGTGGAGGGAACTTTCCACAATCCGTATATTATGCCTCTGATTGTTATCCTGTCGCTTTTGATGGTCAGCAACATCAAATACTACAGTGGCAAAGATATGAAACTTTTCGCCCGAATGCCATTTGTGACTTTCAGTGTTCTACTGGTCATTATATGGTTTTTGATATTAGCCAAGGAAGTAGCGGCCTTCGTTATCATCGTTAGTTACGCCATTTCAGGGCCATTGTGGCTGGTCTTTAGCGTGATTAAGAAAATACATCATCGAGAGCCTGAGGAAAATCAAATATCCAAACAAGCTCCAAAGTAAACGTGATTTTCGATTCCTGAAGTGATAATATGCGAATTACCGGAGGAGAGTCAAAAGGAAGGACATTAAATTTTCCTTCACGATCAACATCCAGACCAACATCAGATTTTTTAAGAGAAACTCTTTTTAATTTGTTAGGAGACATTTCGGGACATAATTTTTTAGATTTATTTGCCGGTTCAGGATCAGTCGGCTTGGAAGCGCTCAGCCGGAAGGCAAGAAAAGTTGTTTTTGTTGAAAAGAATAAATCTCTATCCGGAATTATTTTGAGGAACGTCAGTTCTTGCGGTTATGCGGATAAGTCCGTGGTCATTTCAGCGGATTTTCAAATTGCTCTTCGAGGTTTTTTCGAGAAACAATGCCGGTTCGATGTGATTTTTTCAGATCCTCCATACCATCAGGGATTAATAGAAGAAACTCTTAAGCAATTGGTGAAGTTTCCGCTTTTGCTAAAAGACGGCATTATTGTTTTGCAACATTCTGACAAGGAAAAACCAACAGAACTACCGGATGGTATATTTATAACGGATCAGAGAAAATACGGAGAGAATTTCTTAACATTTGCAAGGATAGAAATAAATGGCAGATGAAAAGTTTGAAAAAAGAATTGCGATATATCCGGGTTCATTTGATCCAATTACGAACGGTCATGTCGATATCATTAAAAGAGCTAATAGGATATTTGACGAAATTATTGTCCTTGTTGCTTTCAATCCCGGTAAAACGTCATTATTTTCAGTCGAGGAACGATGCCAGTTCATCAGAGAAATATTCAGCGATGTTCCAGGGGTTAGAGTGGACAGTCATTCCGGATTGTTAATTGACTATTTGAAAATGTCGGGAGCAAGCACCATTCTTCGCGGCATGCGGGCATTGTCCGATTTTGAATACGAATTTCAGATGGCGTTGATGAACAGACGGCAGACCAAACATATTGAGACCGTATTTTTGATGAGCGGTTATCGCTGGTTTTATACCAGTTCCAAATTGATTAAGGAAGTTGCAAGTCTGGGAGGGTCGGTTCGAGGGTTGGTTCCTGAAAATGTTTACCAAAAGCTGATGGAAAAATATAACACAAACGACAAAAAATAAGCTGCGCCGGCGAAGCCGGCATGATGTAATCAATAATGCATCGAAGAAATTTATAGATAAAATTGCATAAATTCATCTGAGGAAGGACGGAGTAATGGGAGGACTTTTCGGGGTTGTCGCTGAAGGAAATTGTGTGCAGACGCTTTTTTACGGTACGGATTATCATTCTCATCTGGGCACCGAACATGGTGGTATGGCCGTTTTCGGCGCGAAGGGATTTTATAACACGATACACGGTATATCTCAGGCGCAATTTAAATCACGTTTCGTTGATGATTATAAAAAAATGGAAGGAAGCTCGGGTATTGGAGCTATTGAAGATGAATCTCCGCAGCCGCTGATATTCCGATCCAAGTTTGGATTGTATGCTGTCGTTTGCACAGGTCTGATCACGAACAAAGAGAAGCTCATTAATGAGCTTCTCAATGAAGGCGCCTCATTTACGGAAGTTGCCGGGGGAGGCGTTAACAACGCGGAAATTGTAGCCTCGTTGATCAACCGCGGAGATAATATTGTAGAAGGCATTGCTTCTATGCGGGGAATAATCGAAGGCTCAATTTGCGTTCTGGTGCTCACTCCCGAGGGAATTTATGCCGCACGTGATAAGTTCGGCCGATTTCCTCTTGCCGTAGGCAGAAGTAAAGATCCGCAAAAAAAATCGTATACGGTGGCAACGGAAGCAAGTTCATTCGAAAATCTGGGGTATGAAATATTTAAATTTTTAGGACCTGGTGAAATTGTTTTATTATCACCGGATGGTGTTAAACAACTCAAGCCTGAAGGAGCGCAGAAAAAGATATGTTCATTCTTATGGATTTATACCGGCTATCCGTCATCATGCTATGATGGAATCAGCGTCGAAACAGCGAGAGAACGTTGCGGAGCTTTTTTAGCCAGACGTGATAACATGCAGGCGGATTTTGTTGCCGGTGTTCCGGATTCCGGTGTTGGTCACGCCATAGGTTACGCCATGGAATCAGGCATTCCTTTCCGTCGTCCTCTGGTAAAGTATACGCCGGGTTACGGGAGAAGTTATACGCCTCCCACTCAAGAAATCCGTGATCTTGTGGCCACCATGAAGCTTTCCGCGGTAAGGGATGTGATTAACGGCAACCGTATGATTATCTGCGACGATTCAATTGTACGCGGCACGCAGCTTAAGAATTATACAATTAAGAAACTGTGGGATAACGGGGCAAAAGAAATTCATATCCGTCCCGCCTGTCCGCCTTTGATGTTTCCGTGCATTTATGCGTCATCGACCAGATCAACATCAGAACTGGCCTGTCGCAAAGCAATCCGTAGCATGGAAGGCGGGGATATTGAGAATCCGGCGGAATATCTCGATACATCATCCGCAAAATATGCCCAAATGATTGAATGGATTCGAAAGGATTTAAATGTTACATCTTTGAAGTATATGGCTATTGAAGACATGATTCAAGCAATCGGTTTGCCGGCCGATCAACTGTGTTTGCATTGCTGGCAGGGTAAATAATAGTTTTAAGAAAGAAGGCAGGTGCCCATGAACCAAACCGCTTCCAAAAGGCGAAAAACAAGACAGATCCATGTGGGGCAGGTGAGTATCGGCGGAGATTCTCCTGTTGTTGTCCAATCCATGACCAATACGGATACCCGCAACGTTGAGGCAACGGTAAAACAGATCAATGCGCTTCAGGAAGCCGGTTGTGAAATCGTCAGAGTGGCGGTGCCGGATCAGGAAGCTGTAGACGCAATTCCTCAAATTAAAAAACGCATCAGTATCCCCTTGATTGCTGATATCCATTTCCACTACCAACTGGCTATCGACGCTATAAAAAATGGGGTCGACGGCATTCGGATTAATCCGGGTAATATCGTCAAGGATAAAATTGCGGAAATTGTCAAAGCCGCCAAGGAACGGCAGACGATCATTCGAATCGGTGTTAATGCGGGTTCTCTGCAAAAAGATATGGTTCTGGAGTACGGCGGTGTAACGGCGGAAGCGTTGTATGCGAGCGCGTTGAACAA
The DNA here is from genome assembly GCA_963682105.1 of Smithellaceae bacterium. Taxonomy (GTDB): domain Bacteria; phylum Desulfobacterota; class Syntrophia; order Syntrophales; family Smithellaceae; genus UBA8904. The sequence goes on along the minus strand of OY821638.1, from coordinate 338,910 downwards.
TATCGCGATATTCGAAAATCTCGGTTTTGACCTCATAAAACTGTCACTGAAATCGTCGGATGTGCCGATGATGATTCAAGCCTATCGCTTGATTGCCGAAAAAACGGATTATCCGCTGCATGTCGGCGTAACGGAAGCCGGAACGCTTGTCGACGCCGCCGTTAAATCAGCCATTGGGATCGGGACGCTGCTTAATGACGGGATTGGCGACACTGTTCGCGTCTCCGTGACGGGTGATCCGCTACAGGAAATTCCCATCGCTTATGGAATTTTGCGGGCTTTAAAAATTCGTAAGGTTGGTCCCGAAATTATTTCCTGTCCAACATGCGGACGCTGTCAGATAGATCTGGTCAATCTGGTATCGCAAGTAGAAAAGGTTTTGGCCGGAAGGAAAGAGTACATCAAAGTGGCCCTGATGGGATGTGTGGTGAACGGGCCGGGCGAGGCTGCGGATGCGGATATCGGCATTGCGGGCGGTCATGGTTTTGGAATGATGTTTAAAAAGGGCGTAGCCTATAAGAAAGTAGAAGAAAAAGATTTTGTCCCGGTTTTGCTCGAAGAGATCAAGTCGCTGGACAATGAAAAATAAGGAGGCTTAATGCGTTATTCGGAAATGCACCTGCCCACGGGACGGGAAATTCCGTCGGATGCGGAAGTTGTCAGCAATCAACTTATGATCCGGGCGGGCATGATCAGAAAATTAACGAGCGGCATTTATTCTTATCTGCCGCTGGGATACCGGGTTATTCGAAAAGTAGAAAATATTGTTCGTGAAGAAATGAATAAAGCGGGCGCGCAGGAAGTGCTTCTGCCAATGGTACAGCCGGCGGAACTGTGGCAGGAATCGGGACGCTGGACCTATTACGGCAAAGAGCTTCTGAGGTTTAAAGACCGCAATCAGCGCGAATACTGCCTTGGTCCGACACACGAAGAAGTTATTACCGAACTGGTTCGGAATGATATTAAAACTTATCGTCAGTTGCCGAAAAATCTCTACCAGATTCAAACAAAATTCCGCGACGAAGTTCGTCCACGTTTCGGTGTCATGCGCTGCCGGGAATTCGGCATGAAAGACGCCTACAGTTTTGACGCCGACGAAGCTGGTGCGGAAAAAAGCTATGAAAAAATGTTTACGGCTTACAATAATATATTCCGGCGTTGCGGATTAAAATTCCGTGCCGTTGAGGCGGATTCCGGAAGCATTGGTGGCAGTTATTCCCATGAATTCATGGTGATGGCAGAATCCGGAGAAGATGCAATTGCTTTCTGTGAAAAATGCCAGTATGCCGCCAATCTGGAAAAGGCGGAAATTGCCGGACCTCAGCCGAAAGCGGTTTCCGAATCGGAGTGGCTGCCTGTTGAAAGCATTGAAACACCTGATGTACGAACCATTGTGGAAGTAAGTTCTTTTCTGAATGTGGAATCGACGCAGATTGTCAAGACACTCATTTTCAATGCCGATGGAAAAGCCTGCGCAGTTTTGATTCGTGGAGACCATGAGGTCAATGAAATTAAAGTTAAGAATTATCTTAATGCCGCAGAAATCGAACTGGCCGATGATGAGATGATTTTGAAAGCCACCGGTGCACCGCGCGGCTTTGCCGGCGCTGTGGGCATAAAGTGCCGCATCATCGCCGATTATTCCATTATGGATATGGTGAATTTCGTTACCGGAGCAAACAAGCAGGATTATCATCTGAAAAATGTCAATATCGGACGTGATTTTAAGGTTGAATCTTTTGCCGATCTTCGCATCGCACAACCGGGAGATCCCTGCCCGAGGTGTTCAGGCAACGTTAAATTTGCACGGGGTATAGAAGTCGGCCACGTCTTCAAACTGGGGACTAAATACAGCAAAGCCATGAAAGCCGTTTATCTGGATCGCGACGGTAAAGAGAAAACCATGATCATGGGCTGTTATGGCATTGGTATCGGCAGAACCGTTGCGGCCTGTATCGAACAGAACTTCGATGCCAACGGAATTATCTGGCCCATGCCGCTGGCTCCATATTCTGTCATTGTCTCTCCTGTTAATATTAACGAGAAAGATGTCATGAAAGCCGCCGAAGATATATATTCTGAATTGACAGCTCAGGGCGTAGAAGTTATTTTCGACGATCGTGACGAACGGGCAGGCGTGAAATTTAAAGACGCAGATCTGATCGGAATTCCTCTGCGTATTACGGTGGGTTCCAAAAATCTGGCGCAGGGCAACGTTGAATTGAAAATCCGCAAAACAGGCGAAAACCGTCTTTCTGCATTTCAAAACGTTGTTGCGGAAGTTAAGAAGATTATTGATTCTGAAATGAAAGAGGCCAGTTGATAGCCAGGCAACGAACCGGAAATCATCATGTTAAGAATTAACGACATTCTTGATAAAGCTCAAGGCTATCTTTCAGCCGAAGAGCTGGAGATGATTCAAAAGGCGTATATCTATTCCGCAACTGTACATCAGGGACAGGTCCGGTTGTCAGGTGAGCCCTATCTGACGCATCCAATGGAGGTTGCCGGCATCCTCGTCGATATGAAAATGGATTCAGCGACAATCATCAGCGGTTTGTTGCATGATACCATTGAAGACACCCTCACAACAAAAGAGCAAATTGAGAAGGAATTCGGAAAAGACGTTGCGTTCCTGGTGAACGGCCTGACAAAACTTAGCCGGATTTCCTTTGGCTCACAGGAAGAAAGACAGGCTGAAAACTTCCGCAAAATGATCCTGGCCATGTCTGCCGACATTCGTATCCTGATTGTGCGTCTCGCAGACCGTATTCATAATATGCGCACCCTTCAATATCAAACACAGGACAGAAGAATTTATATAGCTCGCGAGACCATGGATGTCTATGCGCCGCTGGCCAATCGTTTGGGTATTAACTGGATGAAAATGGAGCTGGAGGATCTGGCTTTTCAATATATTTCCCCGGATGCCTTTAAGGAAATATCAACCCGCGTCGCCAAATCAAATGAATCCCGCAACCGCTACACACAGGAAGTAAAAAATCTGATTTTCATGGAGTTGGAAAAAGTGGGGATGCAAGGGGAGGTGGAGGGAAGGGCGAAACACCTTTACGGCATCTATAAAAAAATGCATGAGCAGCACATCAACTTCGATGAAGTGTACGATGTGATCGCCTTTCGGATTATTCTGGATTCAGATGTGGAAAAAAGCTGTTATGAGGCTTTAAGCATTGTTCATGCTCTTTGGAAACCGATTCCGGGCAGATTTAAAGACTATATCGCCATGCCCAAAGCAAACAATTACCAATCGCTTCACACGGCGGTTATCGGTCCGTACGGAGAACGGGTTGAAATCCAGATCCGGACCAGGGTCATGCACGAATGGGCTGAAAAAGGCATTGCGGCACATTGGCGTTATAAAGAAGGTCGTGCTTTTCAGGATGATGAAGATAATCAGATTAAAAGACTTCGGGAAGTACTTGAAATACAGCAGGATATTAAAAATCCGAAAGAGTTCATGTCCAATCTGAAGATGGCTCTTTTCCCGGAGGAGGTCTATGTATTTACACCTCATGGCGATGTCAAGTCCTTTCCCAAAGGTGCAACCCCCATTGATTTTGCATACAGTATTCATACCGATGTCGGCAATCAATGTACCGGGGCGAAGGTTAACCGGAATATCGTTCCGCTCCGCTACGAACTTCAAAACGGCGATCAGATAGAAATCATTACGCAGGCCGGACATCACCCGAGCAAAGACTGGCTGAAATATGCAGTCACCTCACGAGCCATTTCCAAAATTCGAAACTGGATTAATCAGGAGGAAAAAAACAGTTCCCTGTCTTTGGGGAAAGATCTTCTGGAAAAAGAATTCAAACGACATAATCTGAAATTTGCGACTTTCCTCAAATCAGATGAATTTAAAAAAGCCCTGGCGGAATTTTCGCTGACGGCGCCGGATGATTTGATTTCACAGGTCGGCTATGGACGTATATCAGCCAAGCAGGTTGTAAACTTTTATATATCTGCCGAAGAGCCTAAAGAAACGGAAAAACATCCCGAAAAGAAGAAAAAATCGGACACCTCTCCATCGCTGGGCATCAGTCTTACGGGCATAGATGATGTCATGGTTAAATTCGCAAAATGTTGTAATCCGATTCCGGGGGATGAAATTTCCGGCTATATATCAAGGGGACGAGGTATCACCGTTCATACACAAAACTGCGCCCATCTAAAAAAACTGGATGCAGAGCGCATTGTCGATGTTAACTGGGATGTACGCCAGAAACATGCTTATCCGGTTCACATTAAAGTGATTTGTAATGATAGGAAAGGCGTCTTAACGGAGGTAAGCTCCGTCATAACATCATTTGATGTAAATATAAGCTATGCCCAGGTAGAAACGGTAGATTTGATAGCCAACTGCGAATTTGTGATCGATGTCTATGATCTGCAGCAACTCAATGCCATTTTTTCCGCCATTCGGCAGTTGAGGATCGTTCGTTCTATTGAAAGGATAAGAAAAGCCTGAGAATCTAAAGACATCGATTTGGATATTGACAAACAAAACCACTCTGCTATAAGCAGGCGCAATTTGAACAGGGGAAGGTTCATTCAACATGAAAAATATATGGTTAAAATACATCATTCCTTTTATTTCTGCGTTTTTGGTCTGCCTGACCGCAACCGTCCTTTTTGCTCAAAGTTCCAAGCATTGTGTTGTTATCGATGCGGCTCACGGTGGCGACGATAGCGGTGTTATCGGCATTGATAAAATTGCAGAAAAGGATGTATCCCTCGCCATTTCCAGGGCTTTGCAGAAAGAACTGGCGAAAGAAGCTGATATCGAAGTGGTTTTAACAAGGGATTCAGATAAAGCCATATCGCTTGTGGATCGTAAAAAAAAGATTTTGGCGGCAAAACCTGCTTTAGTGTTGAGCCTTCACACCAATGCAGGATTTGCCAAAACATCCTCCGGGTATGAACTTTATTACCCGGGGTTTAAGAATATCGATCAACCCCAAAATGACAAATCAGCGAAGAATGAAGCCGCGTATCTCAATGATACGGTAAAGTTTGCAAGACTGGTGCAGAGAAACCTGGATATTTTATTTCCAAGAAAAGGAAGGGGATTAAGGGAAGCAGCGACCCCGCTTACAGAAGGATTAAAGGTCCCGGTCCTTGTCGTCGAACTTGGTTTTGTGACCAATCCGGATGAAAAGAAAAAATTTTCAAATGAAAAAACAGAGGCGGAAATAGCAAAAGCTCTGGCAAAAAGTATTAAATCATTTTTCTAGGAGTCCAGTGTTTACCAGAAATCATGATAGAAAACCGGATGAGTTAAGACCGGTCCGCATCACAAATCATTATTTGCATAATGTTGCCGGTTCAGTTCTTGTGGAATTCGGCAATACAAGAGTATTGTGCGCTGCGTCTCTGGATGATAAGACAGCCCCCTTTTTGAAAGGAACGGGAAAAGGCTGGTTGACGGCGGAATACTCCATGCTGCCCATGTCCACACATACCCGAACAGCCAGAGAGGCGACTCGTGGTAAACTCGGTGGTAGAACGCATGAAATTCAAAGATTGATCGGAAGATCGTTGCGTGCGGTTACGGATTTGTCAGCATTCGGCGAAAGAACCGTTTATATTGATTGTGACGTCATACAGGCAGATGGGGGGACAAGAACCGCCTCCATAACCGGCGCATTTGTCGCGCTGATAGATCTGTTTAAAAGCATGAAACAGGAAGGGATTATTCCGGAGATCCCCGTTAATGATTTTGTCTCGGCTGTGAGTGTCGGAATTCTGCAAAACCAGGTTTTATTGGATCTTGAGTATGAAGAGGATTCTCAGGCCGAAGTGGATATGAATTTTGTTATGACAGGTTCAGGCAAGTTTATAGAGGTACAGGGAACAGCCGAACACAAACCCTTCAATAAAGCTCAACTTGATGCAATGACCAAGCTTGCAAACGATGGGATTGCCAGAATTATTGCCTTGCAGAAACAAATCGTAGGCGAATTATGGCAATGAAAAAAATCATCTTTGCGACAAAAAATGAAGGAAAGGTCAGAGAAATATGTGAAATGCTGCAGGGGACAGGTGTAGAACTTGTTTCCCTCAACGGCATTGAGAATCCGCCGGTAATTGTGGAAGACGGAAAAACATACAGGGATAATGCTCTGAAAAAAGCAAGAATTATCTCCCAATTTACCGGTAAAGTCGTTCTGGCAGACGATTCCGGACTTGAGGTGTGTGTTCTATCGGGCGAACCGGGAATTTATTCGGCCAGGTATGCGGGACCGAATGCCACCGATGAAGAAAACAATGTCAAGCTTCTGAACCGTTTAAATGGCATACCGGAAGATAAAAGGGATGCCTCTTTTTTTTGCGCTCTGGTTCTATGCCATCCCGATGGACATTATGATTTGTTTGAGGCGGAATGGAAAGGCAGGATCATTAATGACGCCAGAGGAAGCAACGGTTTCGGTTATGACCCAATTTTTCTGGCATCCGAATTTGGAAAAACGGCTGCAGAACTGCCTCCTGAAATTAAAAATAAAGTGAGTCACCGTGGCCAGGCATTTGAGAAACTAAAGAAATATTTATTGAATCATATGGAAGAAAACGGGGCGTAGCGCAGCCTGGTAGCGCGCTTGGTTTGGGACCAAGATGTCGCAGGTTCAAATCCTGCCGCCCCGACCAAAACAAAAGCCCTCTGATTTATAAATCAGAGGGCTTTTGTTTTCATTTATATCTGTGGCCTGAACTTATTCGGGCACAAAATTGATTTCGACTCTGCGATTTAGTTTACGACCTTCCGGCGTATCGTTGGAAGCAGCAGGTTTACTGTCACCTAGCGCCCCCATTTCCAGTTTTATCTGTCGACTGAGACCCATTTTGTGCAGAGCCTTAAGAACATTGGATGACCGATCATTCGAAAGCATGACGTTTCCCGTTGCTTCGCCGTTGGCAGAGGCATCGGAGTGGCCATTTATAACAATAGTGCCTTTGCTATTTTTTACTTTTGCAAAGAATGATTTCAGCTTAACGAGTTCCCTTGTTGGGATTTTTGAGCTGCCCGAATCGAAATAAAGTGTAATGTCCTTTTCAGTTGACACATCCAGATCTGCAACTTTAACCGATTCAGTTTTTTTAGCCGGTGCCGGCTTCTTCACTGGCGTTAAAGGTTTGACAGGCGTGGCTTTTGCCAACTCAGTTTTTTTGACTGGTTTTTTATCGATCACTTTCTCGGTTTCATTTTTCTTAGGCGGTTCTTTAGAGACGACTTTTGCCGTATCAACTTTGGGAGCCGGTGGAGCAACAACAGGTGCGGACGCTTTAGATGCGGGTGCCATCGCAGGTCCCGCAGCTTTGGGCGCTGGTGCAGTGGCCGTTGTTTTAGACGGTGTTGTTGCCGGCGCTGCTTTTTGAGGCGCTATACCAGGGGCAGCAGTTTTAGGTATCGTAGAAACTTTTGGTGCCGAAGCAACTGGTGCAGAAACAGCAGATGGCTTTACAGAAGGCGCGGTTTTCGCTTCTTTGGCTTTCTCTTCCGCGCATTCTTTTCTTGAAGCATAACGAACATCAGCGGGAGCTTTGGTTGGTGCTTGTCCGGGAAGCTGCGGCGCGACAGCGGGAATCGGAGCACCCACCGGAGCCGGCGTAGAACCGGTGGAAACAGCCGGGGCCGTACCTGTCGGTTTGGCGGTTGTTTGAGGGGGCACTGCAACGGGCGCGGTTGAATAATTTCTTACAATGACGATTCTATTGTCAGGTGTATCTTTGTTGAATGACCATAATTCGTTATCTTCTTCCACATAAAATTTCCAGTCAACGTCCTGAGCATCGGGCTCAGACACCCAGGCACAGCAAGTCTTTACGACCGGAGCAGGTTCCGCTGGAGTCTTGAGAGCGACTTTTTCTTCGACTAAACTTTCAAGATCAGCCCGGGAAGGTAAGCGCCAATCCATAAATCCGCCTTCATTAAGACTTTTAACTTTTTCAAGGACATTTGCCGCCGTGATATCTTTAACGGGGTAAATCTTCCATTGCATTCCCGTTTTTGAATCAACAACAGAACCATCTTTAAATTGAGTGAAACGAATTTTGATCGGCTGCGTTAAAACGAGATTTTGACCGGCTTCCAGCGTTTTAACTTTTTTTGTAACTTTTGATTTCCATTTGTCGGAAAGTGGAGAAATAATATATTCAGAAACGGGAGCGCAACCCGATAAACGAAATACGCCGTCCACCCCCGTTTTTGTCTCGAATTGCTCGTACCCCTGCGTTGGTTGGACTTGCTTGATAATTACGGAAATGCCGGAGAGCGGCTTTCCTGTGCCATCAATAAATTTTCCCTCGATGCTGGATGTATTTTCGCCGCAGCCCAAAAGGTGCATGCTGATCAAAAGAACAAATAAAAAGCGATACGCAATTTTCATAATGACGACTCCTCTTTCAAGGTTTAATTGAACAACATTGCAAGGCGCTATTGTTTAGCGCGTAAACATTGCATAATATTAAAAAATTATCAATAAAAAATGTGAGAAATTACACACATGTCAAAATATCAGAAGCCTGATTTAATACGATATCGGCTCCCGCTTCGATAAAGTCGTTTTTTCTAAAATGACCCGTCATCACTCCCGCCGTCAATGTGCCGGCATTCCGACCCGTTCTAATATCAAGAGGATGATCTCCGATCATGATGGAATGTCGAATGCTTGCGTTCAGTAAATTGAGTGCATGAAGGAGATGACCCGGGTCGGGTTTGACTCTTTCCACATCTTCGCGGCAGACAACAACAGGACAAAATGATAATATGTCCGGAAATACTGTGTAAACTGCACGGGAGCAATTTCTGGTGATGATTCCCGTCCGAATGTCATGACGTGTAAAAGACGACAATAATTCCCTGGTTTGAGCGAACAACCGGCCACGTTGGGCCGCTTCGACTTCTATCGCTTCTATTGTTTGGTATGCATCAGAGAGAAAAACTTTGGCCTTCTCCGGCAGGAGTGTTTTCAATAAAGATTCAGCTTCATGTATTTTTTCAAGAATGTAGCCGTTTTTAAGACTGCGGGAATCGATTCCATAAGAATCAATGAGACGATCAATAGATTTCAGCATGAAATCAAAGTCGATATTTAATTCGGCCAGTGTTCCGTCGAAATCAAAAATAACCGTATCAATTATTTCGTGATTGACGGTTAGGTGGTTCATATCACTTATGATTTCCCGATGCGTAATTGGGCGACAGAATCCTAGTAACCACACGGGTAGGCCGAGCAGTCGGCAATACATCTACCGAGATGACCTTCAGAAAGTTCGTTATAATGTTGAATGTGGCCCCCCATAGAATATCCTCCGTGCCGTCCTCATTCTCGATCACCAGGCACGGAAATTTTGTATTATATCGGGAATTCGAATTTCCAGCGAGTGATTCTATTTCCAGCAAAGCGTATGACGAAGGATCGAAAAACATGCCGACCGGAATTTCCAGCACCTTATCCACTTCAGAACTGATCTGAAAATTGTAGTTTTCTTTGACGAGGCATACGAGAGGAAATATGGTCCGTGCAAAATAAGTCAGGGAATAGGTTGGCAATGCACCCAGAAAACTGACATTGAACGGACTGAGGCCGATTTCTTCCCAGGCTTCTCTTAAACCGTTCATCAGGAAGAGCCTGATCAGAGAGGCCGTCTGATCATCGCGATGGGGAAAAGTGTTGAGAGAAATGTTGTCGGCCGTTTGGACCAAATCCGTTTTTAAAAGTATATGATGAAACATTTCGTCAGTTGCCGTCTCCAGAATGCCTCCGGGACAACTGATATCTCCCGCTTGAGCCACGGACTCAGAACGCTTGATGAGTTGAAAAACAAATTCTGAATCTTTAAAGAAAAGCAGGACAACGACGCCTGCTTCAAGGTGCCTTCCTCCTCTTAAATTTTCCTGCGATATGGAATCATGTTTTTCAAGGTAATCAATAACCGATGATTCCAATTGTTTCTGAACATACAGGGGAAATGCATCTTTTTGTCTTAGTAATGATAAATTCATAACAGGTCTTTTATGTTAAAAGCAGAGCTTCGGCAATTCTTTCCTGATGCCAGCGGCGATATGGAAATAGATCAATAAAACCGCAATGCCCGCCGTAAGTTTGACGGGATATCGATAAAAAATCATTATCGTCAAGCGATCGAAAATCGTCAAGTGGAATAACCGGGTCGTCAGCGGCAATAAAAATCTTTACAGGAACATTGAGACCCTGAAAAGACCTTCCGTTCAGTGTGTAAAGGTTGAAATAGTCTCGGTAGGATGGAAACTCAGTGTAATAGGCCATCATGTCAGATGTCAATGCCATACAGGTTCGAGCTTCGAACATTTTTTCAAAATTGTAAATATTGGGAAAAAGTTTCTGCTTGGTTCGAAGTGACCGTTTCCATTTTTTTAAAAAATATTTGCGATAAAATGCCGGTCCCTGGTCAATGGCCAGTGTTGCTTTGTATGGATCAAGAGGCGGGCTGACGGCAAAAACCCGTTTCAAATTTTTAATGGGAGTTTGTGAATTCTTAATGGCGATTCGAAGAGAGAAGTTGGCGCCCAGTGAAAATCCAAGCAGATAGACCGGAAGGTCTTCTGATTGGCGGGCCAGATGGTTGATGGCGTCAAAAGTCTCATCCAGAAGAGCGCCGTGAAAAAGGCCTTCGTTGAGATGATGGGACTCGCCATGATCTCTCAAATTCAGACGGCATACGGAATATCCAAGTCTATAAAAAAAAGATCCGGCGGCAAGGACATAAGCTGAGGAGGAAGAACCTTCCCATCCATGAATAATCACAAAAAGTCCTTTGGATTGAGGCGCCGGGGATACACAGGCAAGTAATTTTGATTTCTGCGATGTCTCGATAATGATATCGCGGGAATTTACAAGCAGGGCATGATGAAAAGGAGTTAAAAAATGCGCACTGGCTAAAAATGACTGAATGTGCTGATTTTTAATAAAAAAACGCGGAGAAAATATCGAATTGTCTTTTGATGATTTTGTAACCATGGAATTCATAATGAAAAAAGCCCCGACTAAAAAAACGGGTCGGGGCCGTTATAACCTGGTGGCGGTGCAGGGAATTGAACCCCGGACACTACGGATATGAGCCGTATGCTCTAACCAGCTGAGCTACACCGCCTCTTGAAAGAAATACTACTACCGCATTACCATTACAACGACATTGCCGTTGTTTCTGCAAGCGCCCCGACGCTATACCGAAGTGCGAAAACTTTGTCAATAATTATTGAGAGGCATCCAGTTTATAAACAACAATTGCACTGCGATCGGAAATGGATGCGCCAACCGATAAAACCACGGCAAGCACAAGTTCCTGTTTTCCATCATTATCTACATCTTTGATACAATAATCGGCGATATAACCGTTAATTTTTTTAGTGTGCCAGTTTTCCGCCATCCCCATTCCGTCCCATTCCAGATCATAGATTTCACTGGATGTGAAAATTCTTAGGTTTTTAAAGACGCGGCCTGCAGGAGATTGATTTTTCACAATAATAACTTCTTTTTTCCCATCTTTGTTCGTATCGTAGGTGAGGATGCGTAAATTTACATAGGCGCTTTCATTGGGGGTGGCTTCACTTCCTTTTTGTTTATCTTTATTACCAATATAATTATTGCTTCCACCAAACACATCATCACTGCGCCAGATCAATTCTTCCGGTGTAAAACCGAAGGATAAAATACGCGACATGGTTTTATTTGTTTGTCCGATGATGCACAAATAATCGAGTTCATCAAAAGCAATAATTTTTTCCGTGGCGCCGGTTCCCAGAGTGTCCATCGTCAGTCCATAAACGGAGAGACCGAGAGGGATTTTCATCTTGTCACCCGAGACATACTCTCCATCCCGGTATACGATTTCATATATTTGAGTTTCGAATACTTTATCCATGCCGTATGGTTGCCCTAAAAGCAATGGTATGCCTGATGCTGTATCAATAACCCGCAGAAAATACCTGACGCCGGATGCAATGACTTTATACTCTCCATCTTTATATTCCAGAACAAAGGATTCCAAAAGCCGATCGTTGAGCGCCGTGACAATGATTTCCGGGATTCCGTTTTTATTGATATCCGCCAAATCAACAGAGAGGTAGTTTAAGTACTTCTTGCCTTCTATCTTTTTTAACAATTTTACCGTTTCGTTAGATTTCTGATAGACATAAATATTATGTTGGTCAATGATCACGATCTCGTTTAATCCATCTTTATTGACATCACCGATATCCATCCCTTTGAATTCCGTTTTAAACTGCTGGCTCATCCAGAAATTATGCCGGGTTCGCGTCAGAGGGTCATTGGAATTGATAAAATCGGGGTTAATCATGGATGTCAGCGTTCCTTTTTTACCGGCGGTTTTCATGCCGGCTATAATCTGCGCTTCACGGGACATGCCGGTTGCTGGTGGGGCGGACGATACCGCTGGCGCCGGCTGAGCGACAGGCGTTGCAGCTTGAGGTGCGGAGCCCAGAATATGACTGACAATCCGTTGAGAAAAATCGTTGATTTTCGGGATGACGTCGTCGAGAGTCTGAGATTGAGTGAAAATACCGACATCGGATTTTCCCCCGGCGATGTCGATGAGTTTTCCGTCAATACTGATACTGTTGCCGATTTTAGTAATACTTCCCCAGATGACATAATCGGATTTCAATTGCCGGCCGATCTTATAGACCTCCGACATATTAAGTTCTTTTCCACCGGCTTTTTTCAGAGCTTCCCCAACCGCATCTTTTCCGGTTACATCAATTTTGTCTGATGCCGAAATACGGCTGATCAGCATGTCTCCGATTCCCTGACGAACATACTCGATGTTTTCGGAGCTATGCACAGAAAAAGGTAAGACCGTTACGGTGTTTTTTTCCTTTGCATAAATAGTCTGGCAGGTCAGGAAGACAATAGTGAGCAGCAAAAACATCTTTATGACTTTTTTCATTTCAAATCCCCATAGTTCAAATCATTTTATTTAAATCGAAGTTTTTCTAGCATTTAAAATTTCATAATTCAAGACGGTTTTGGCTTCATGCCGAAACTGGCAGGACATGGAATATGACGGCAAAAAAATGGCAGATGCTGCCCCCTAGAACAAAAAGATGCCAGATGGCGTGGCTGAAGGGAAGTTTTTTCCAGACATAGAAAATTACGCCTAGCGTATAAGATACGCCGCCTGCGACGAGCCAGAAAATTCCTCCGGAAGGCAATGAGTTTACGAGCGGTTTTATGGCAAAAACGATGATCCACCCCATAAAGACATAGGCAATAACCGATATGATTTTAAATCGGTGCACAAAAAATACTTTGAAGATCACACCAACTAAAGCCATAAACCAGATCACGCCAAACAGGACCCATCCCAGGATACCCCTCAACGTAATGAGCAGGAAAGGTGTATAGGTTCCGGCTATCAATAAAAAGATGCAGGAATGATCGAATATTTTAAGCACCCTTTTGATGCCGGGTTTGCGAAAACTATGATAGAGCGTAGAGGCAGTGTAAAGAAAGATCAGGCTTACACCAAAAATCGTGCAGCTCACGACATGGCGCGTAGTTCCGTAAATGCTGGAGAAGACAATCAACAAAACGAGCGCCGCTATGCTTAATAATATACCCGTACCGTGAGTGATACTGTTAAGCACTTCTTCCGTGTATGTATAGGGGGGCTTATCCTGTACCTGAACCATTTGGAATACCTCGTCGGTAATTCTTATGTTTCCTTGTCCGGTTTGTCAATGTTTACTTGGAAAATGGTTCTTTTCCTTGACATTTCAAACAGATGTAGTAAGAACAGCCGTCATTAAATATTAACGTAAAAAATGGAGAAGCCCTATGAGATCTTATGTTGTAATTTCATCGATGGGACCGGATCGCCCCGGTCTGGCAAGAGAAATATCTGAATTTTTCACAGCACGGGGAATTAACATTGAACGCTCTCGAGGTTGCGTACTGGGAAACGAATTCGGTATGATTATTCTTACATCGGGAAAAACAGAAGATATTGAGCGGATCATTACGGATCTTGACAGCCTGCGCGAAAAGACAAAACTGGACATCTACGTCCGCAAGACGAAAGCGCCGGGACATCGCGATGTTTTGCCGTCCATTCCATACAGGCTTCTGGCCACCTCTCTTGATCATCCCGGAATTATTCATCAGATATGCAAGTCGCTCCAGCAGCGGGGTGTCAATATTGACGATATTTCCACGAATGTGGACAATAATCCGATTACCGGCGCCAACATGTTCCAGATGATCTGTTATTTTTCAGTGCCTCCCGCTGTGAAAATAATCGACTTGAAAAATGATTTCAAACGGATCAGCGAAGAATACAACATTGATATCCGTTTTGACGCAGTAACGCATAGATGACATTTATGAAGAAAACGACAAAAGACGATCCAAAACACAATTTACGCCCGATCATTGACGTGGCGGCCTCAATAGGACTTAAGGAAGATGATCTGGAATTATTCGGCAGATACAAAGCCAAAGTAAGACTGGATGCCATTCGAAGATTTGAAAGAAGGAAAAATTCATCTTTGATCCTTGTTTCTGCAATGACGCCAACCCCCGCCGGTGAAGGAAAGACAACCGTATCAATCGGCTTGACGCAGGCGTTGGCAAAAATCGGCAAAAGAACTATGGCTGCGCTCCGGGAACCTTCACTGGGACCCGTTTTCGGCATGAAGGGCGGGGCAACCGGCGGAGGGCTTTCCCGCGTGCATCCGGTTGACGATATTAATCTTCATTTTACAAATGACTTTGCGGCGGTGGAAAGCGCGCATAATTTATTGTCCGCTATTTTGGACAATTCCATTTTCCATGGCAATACCCTGAACATCGATCCACGAAAAATCACCTGGCGACGCGTGGTGGACATGAATGACAGAGCCCTGAGAGATATAGTGATCGGTCTTGGAGGATCTACCAACGGCGTTCCTCGCGAAACAGGATTTGATATCGTTCCATCAAGCGAAATCATGGCTATTTTGTGCCTTTCGCGATCCTATGAAGAATTGAAAGAAAAAATTAGAAAAACCCTTGTGGGATTTACCTACGACGACAAGCCGGTCATAGCCGGTGATTTAAAAGTTGAAGGGGCGGTAACGGCTCTTCTGAAATACGCGCTTTTACCCAATCTCGTGCAAACCACAGAAGGCGTTCCCGCCATCATTCACGGCGGACCTTTTGCCAACATTGCGCAGGGCACAAACAGTATTATGGGGACGGATCTGGCGCTGCGACTGGCCGATTATGTGGTGACCGAAGCCGGTTTTGGCTTTGATCTTGGCGCAGAAAAATTCTTTGATATTGTCGCGCCTTACGGCAATTTGAATCCAAAAATTGTAGTGCTGGTCGCCACTGTCCGCGCCTTGAAGTACCATGCGGGAATTTCCCGTGAAGACTTAAATGAGCCCAATCCGCGCGCTGCCGTGCTGGGAATGGCGAATTTACGAAAGCATTATGAAAATATCGACAAATTTAATATTCCCTGCATCATTGCTTTGAACCGTTTTCAATCCGATACGGATGACGAGATCAGGGCCATCCTAGAAGCTGCGGAAAATGAAGGGATGAACATCGCACCGGCAGATATATTCACGCGGGGAGGTGAAGGAGGGACTGAACTTGCCGAAAAGATCGTAGAGATCATAGCCGGATCAAAAGGGAAATTCCAACCGCTGTATGACTGGAATTTGCCGGTGGAAGACAAAATATTTAAAGTGGCAAGCGAAATATACGGAGCAGTCTCCATTGATTATCAGCCACAGGCCAGACGCAACCTCGATCTGATCAAAAAAACAGGTTATGACAAACTTCCGGTTTGCATTGCCAAAACACAGCAATCGCTTTCAGACAATCCAAACCTTTTGGGGTTGCCCAGAGACTTTATTGTCACCGTAAGGGAAATCAAAATTGCTTCCGGCGCAGGATTTTTAATCCCGATTACAGGTGAAATAATGCGCATGCCCGGTCTGTCAAAATTACCGGCAGCCTATCATATCAACATTGATGAAACAGGCAATATCAGCGGCATAACATAAGCTTGACAGTTATTTTATTTGTAATATATGTTAATTCAAGTAAGTTGATTTCATCAAACGATCCGCTGGCTGTTGCAGAGAAATCATATCAATTTACAGAATTATTTTAAACTATTAACGGTGCGAAAAAAGCATTGCAATGTATAGATATATCAAGGAGATTTTATATTTATGGAGACAGCAAAGTTAATCTATCAGGGTAAGACGCATGAAATGTCCGTCTTAGAGGGAACAGAAGGTGAAAAGGCTATTGATATTTCCAGGCTGCGCCAGGATACGGGGCTCATTACCCTTGATATCGGATATCAGAACACAGGGGCATGCATCTCTTCAATCACATATATTGACGGAGATAAGGGAATATTAAGGTATCGCGGCATTCCGATTGAAGAACTTGCCGAGAAAGCAAGTTTTTCAGAAGTTGCTTATCTTCTGATCTATGGCGATCTTCCCAATAAAGCCCAGCAGCAGATGTTTTCGCAGAGGCTCACACAGAATTCCATGATTCACGAGGAGATGCTCCGATTCTTTGACGGGTTTCCTCCAACCGCTCATCCGATGGGGATTCTGGCCACGATGGTCAACTCCATGTCCGTTTATTACACGGATTACTATACGGAAGATTTTCGCGCTGAAACGTTTGACTTGATGGCCGCATCTCTGATCTCCAGAATTCGGACAATAGCCGCTTATTCGTATAAGCACAGCATCGGCCATCCGCACGTTTATCCAAAACGGGATTTGAAATATGCTTCTAATTTTCTATATATGATGTTCGATTCGCCTGTAAACCCATACATACCCGATCCGGATGTTGAAAAGGCTCTGTCTACGTTATTGATTCTTCATGCCGATCATGAGCAAAACTGCAGCACATCAACTGTTCGTCTGGTAGGAAGCAGCATGGCAAATCTTTATGCGTCAATCTGCGCGGGCATTTGCGCATTGTGGGGGCCCTTGCATGGCGGCGCAAATCAAAAAGTCATAGAAATGCTGGAGAATATAAACAAAGACAACATCTCCATCCAATCATGTATTGATTCGGCCAAAAATAAAGACAGCAAATTCCGGCTTTTCGGATTCGGACACCGGGTTTATAAAAACTATGATCCTCGCGCCAGAATTCTGAAAGAATACTGTGAAAAGATTTTCAAGAAGCAGAATTATAAAGATCCCCTGATTAATATTGCGATGGAACTGGAAGAAGCTGCATTAAAAGATGAGTTCTTCACTGAGCGTAAACTCTATCCCAATGTTGATTTCTACAGCGGCATTCTGTACCGGATGATCGGTATACCGACGAATATGTTTACGGTTATGTTTGCGATCGGAAGATTGCCCGGTATGATTGCGCAATGGAAAGAAATGCATGATTCCGTGTCGCTGAAAATAGGACGTCCCAGACAAATATATACAGGTAATACGGAAAGACATTATGTTCCGGTGGAAGAACGTAAGAACGATAATTGCGCAGTTTGAACTTTTTTCTTGACTTTTTTCGAACGTTTGCCTATATGCCGCACAAGAAGGTGCATGAAAACATGTTAAAACAGAATTTAATTAATCAGGCAGTTTATTTCTTTATTTACTTTTTTAGCTTTAAAGGCTTCAAGGTCTGCCTGAAAGTATCATGACCTGTTGAAAAAGGGGAATGAACCGTGGGCAGAAGAAAATTTGCTCACGGTTTTTTTTTGTCAAAAACTGACTGTATAAAATAAATAACAAAGGAGAATGTAAAATGAGAAGATGGGGTAGTATTCTACTGGCACTGTCTGCTTTTGTATTCTTAACCGCAGGCGCTCAGGCGGCTGAAAAAAAGACGATAAAAGTCGGAGCGGCAATCAACATGACAGGCCCGGCATCGAGCTGGGGCAAATTTCATGAAAAAGGTCAGCGTGATTATTTTCAGTATGTCAATGAAGTCAAAGGCGGTGTAGCCGGTCATAAAATTGAAATGATTACTGTCGATACAGCCTATAAGGTGCCCGAGGCGCAGGCGGCCGTACGTAAGTTTGTCATGCAGGACAAAGTGGACATGATTGCAACATGGGGGGCAGGCGAGGGCCTGGCGGCGAAACCTATTATTCAGGAATATAAGGTTCCGGCCATTAATTTTTCCACAAGCTGGGAAATTCTCGAAAAGCCCGTCAATTACATGTATCTGCCCTTCGGCAGTTACAAAATGGATTGCCACGCGGTTCTGGAATACATCAAAGCCGTTCATAAAGGCAAAGAAGCTCCCAAAGTCGGTCTTTTAACTTATAACAACGCATACGGCCGTTCAATCCACGCCCCCAGCAAGGAATATGCAAAACAATTAGGCATCAACCTGGTTGCCGTCGAGGAATTTCCGCCACGCACGGTGGATCTCAATACAGAGCTTTTGAGGCTGCAAAAAGCCGGCGCCGAATATATTTTCATACAAATGCTTCCGTCCGCCATCATCACCGCTTTTAAAAGCGCCGACCGTATTAAGTATAATCCCGTTTTTCTGGGCACCTGGACATCAACGGATCCCGATTTTTTCAAAATGGGCAAAGGTCTCATCCGCGACCGCCTGATTATGCAGTTTCCCGGCGGTCTGCCTTCGGATAAATCCAAAGGTATCGATGTCATGAAAGAACTCTGGAAAAAATATAAAACCGTCAATTCGTTTGACGCCGCATACTGGGAAGGCGTTGTGATCGGCATGATCATGGAGAGGGCGTTTCTCCGCGCCTATGAAAAATCAAAGCAGATCAATCCGGCAACCATCAACGCCGCCATGGAGTCTTTCCGAAATGAAGATTTCGGCGGCCTCATGCCGGCAGTCACCTACACGAAAGATAATCACGAAGGTTCTTTTACCGCACGCATGGTGAAAGTAAACGAAGACGGCACATATGTTCCTTTGACGAATTTCTTTGTCGCAGGAAAAGATAAGATTAAACTGGTTAAGAAATAATTATAAAAGGGATGCCGGAGTATCCGGCATCCCTTCCCGAATTGAGTGCAGTGTTTTTTCCTGCTCAGAGGTATTCATGAAAGCATTTCGCAGCCGGCCTTCCATCATGATCAACCGGCCGGAAGAAGACAAAAAAGCCGAATTGGAAATTCGAAACTTACGATTGAGTTTCGGCGGTGTAGTGGCAGTCAAAGATGTCGATATGACCGTTCAGACCGGCGAACTCTTTGCGGTGATCGGACCAAACGGCGCAGGGAAAACCAGCCTGCTCAATTGTGTTACCGGCTTTTA
Organism: Smithellaceae bacterium; assembly: GCA_963682105.1. Classification (GTDB taxonomy): domain Bacteria; phylum Desulfobacterota; class Syntrophia; order Syntrophales; family Smithellaceae; genus UBA8904. The sequence continues at coordinate 319,600 of OY821638.1, read as the reverse complement.
TCATCCCCAGCAGGGACAAATTCTTTTTAACGGGCAGGATATCACCCGTTTACATACACATCAACTTGTCGGCGTCGGCATCGGTCGAACCTTCCAGAACATCGAACTGTTTCCCGGTATGACCGTTTTGGCTAACATGACGCTTGCGCGACATATTCATTGCAATTACAGCTTCTGGCGATCATGCCTTTTCTCACCGAAAGTCCGCGAAGAAGAAATCCGGCACCGGCAAATACTGGAAGAAATCATTGATTTTCTGGAAATGCAATCCATTCGCAAAAAAACCGTCGGCTCTCTGCCATATGGTATGATGAAGCGCGTGGAATTGGGAAGGGCGCTGGCGTTGGAACCGAAACTTCTGGTTCTGGATGAACCCTTTGCGGGCATGAATCTTGAAGAAAAGGAAGACATGGTCAGGTTTCTTTTGGAACTGAACGGTCGTTGGGGATTGACGATGATTCTGGTAGAACATGACATGTCTATCGTGATGAGTATTTCAAAGCGCATCATGGTACTCAACTTCGGTGAAAAACTCGGGGAAGGAACCCCAGACGTTGTAAGCGCCAACCCGGAAGTCGTAAAAGCCTACCTGGGTGAAGCGCAAAAACTCGAATAAAAGGCTTAATATTTTGGCTGAACCATCAAAAAATACAAGAGACTATCGCAATGCCACACTGCCCGGATTGCTGGCCCAAAACGCTGATCTTTACGGGGATAAAAAAACAGCCATCCGGGAAAAAGCTTATGGCATCTGGCAAAAATATACCTGGAACGATTACTATCAATGCGTAAAGAAAACTGCGGCGGGATTTGCTTGCCTGAAACTTGAGCGTGGTTCCAACCTGTGCATGATCGTCAATAATTCACCCGAATGGCTTTTCACCGAACTGGCAGCCCACGCTCTGGGTGCAACAACCCTTAATCTGTTTACATCATCGGTAGCCGAAGAACTGGCGTTTTCAATCGGACGGATTCATTCTCCGATTGTTGTTGTCCAGGATCAGGAACAGGTGGATAAACTGATGGAGGTCAAAGATAAACTCACCCAGGTTCAGAAAATCATCTATATTGATCCCACAGGCATGACGTCCTATGAAGATGATCCGTGGCTTTTGAGTTATGCAAAACTTCTGGAACTTGGCGAAAAATTCATGGCCGAGCATCCTGCGTATATTGAGGAAGAAATCGCCAAAGTCAGACCGCATGATATCGCCATCATGATCCAGACTTCCGGAACGACCGGTATGCCGAAAATCGCTATGCTGTCGCATCGCAACTTGACGGCGATGGCCGAGCAGTGGTTTGCAGCCGCCGACATTCAGCCGGAAGAAAACTGGATTTCCATGTCGCCGCCGGCCTGGATTGTGGATCAAATGTGGGGCCTGGGCGTTTCACTGGGAACGGCCATGACGATGAATTTTCCTGAAACGGCCGAGACGGTTGCCGAGGATTTTCGTGAAATAGGGCCATCCGTACTGATCACGTCGTCGCGTTTCTGGGAAGATATGGCGTCGAACATCCGCGTCAGAATCTCCGATTCCGGTTGGCTCAAGAAGAAACTATTTTATCGAGGAGAAAGCCTGGGGCGTTCCATCGTCAAAAAACAACTGAAAAAACAAAAAATATCACTGCCAACAAAACTGCTTTACCGCTTTATGTCTTTTGCCGTTTACCAGCCTCTGTTGGATCGGATGGGTTGTTCGCATTTTTCCAGCGCGTTTACCGGCGGGCATCCGATCAGTCCGGACGTCATCGGTTTCTTCCGGGCAATCGGACTCAATTTAAAGCAGTGTTACGGTCTTACCGAATCCGGCGGTATATTCCAGATTCAACCCGATTCCGAAGTCAAACTGGAAACAGTCGGTAAGCCTCTGCATCTTACGGAAGTGAATCTTGCCGAAGACCAGGAAGTTCTGGTGAAATCGGAAGCCAATTTTTCCGGTTATTACAATGATTACAAATCCACCGAGGCGGCTTTTGAAAACGGCTGGCTTAAAACCGGAGATGCGGGATACATCGATGATGACGGACATTTATTGATTATCGGCCGCAAGGAAGACATTATCCGTAATAAAAGCGGCGATGCGTTTTCCCCTGATTTTATTGAAACCCGGTTGAAGTTCAGCCCGTATATTAAAGAAGCCGTCACTTTCGGTGAAGCGCGGCCTTATATTACCGCCATGATCAACATCGACCAGGGCAATGTCGGCAACTGGGCGGAAGAACGTATGATACCCTATACCACCTACATGGATCTGTCCCAGCAAAAGGCTGTCGAAGACCTGATTTTAAAAGAAGTGCGTGAAGTCAATAAACAGCTTCCCGAGGTGATGAAAATCAAACGTTTTGTGTTGCTCTATAAACTGCTGGATGCCGATGATGAAGAACTGACGCGTACGGGGAAGGTCCGCAGGCGATTCGTTTATGGTCTCTACATTAAAATTATTGAAGCTATGTACAGCAGCCAGAAGAATGTTCAAGTGACTGGTAAAATTAAGTACCGCGACGGCAGAGTCGGGGAAATTGAAACCAGCATTAATGTAATCAACGTGGATTAAGGTATTTATATGGATTTCTTTCTGCAATTACTCGTAAACGGTGTATGTATCGGGCTGCTCTATGGCATCTCCGCCATGGGTTTTGTCATGATTTTTAAAGCCTCCAGCGTTTTGAATTTTGCACACGGCGAGCTTCTGGCTTTAGGCGCCTTCTTCTTTCTCTCGCTTGTCACCTGGGGAAAGATCCCGATTGTGGCTGCATTTCTTCTGACGCTTGTCGGATGCTTTCTTTTAGGTTTCATCATTGAAAAGTTCTTCCTCCGTCCGCTCATCGGAGAAAAACTCATTTTCGTCATTATGCTGACGGTCGGGTTGTCGGCCATGTTCAAAGGGCTGATTCTGTTAATCTGGGGGGGCAACCTGCAAACCTATCCTGAGTTTCTGCCGCAGTGGCTGGAACTGAAAATCGGCGCCATTTATATAGCTCCGGTTTATTCGGCGGCCCTCATGATCAGCATCGTTTTTCTGGTGCTCTTCGGTTTATTTTTCAAAAAGTCATCCCAGGGGATTTTCATGAGGTCCGTTGCCGACAATCAGAAAGCGGCTCTATCTCTGGGTGTGCATGTCCGCCGCGTATTCGCGCTCTCCTGGGCGATTGCTGCGATGGTCGCGTGCATGAGCGGCATCGTGCTCGGAATCATCAACGGCGTTAACGTCCATGATCTCTCCGCCATCGGATTGAAAGTTTTTCCGGTTGTGATTCTGGGAGGACTCGACAGCATCGGCGGCGCCATTATCGGCGGCATCATCATCGGGCTTCTGGAAACTTTTACCGGTGGTTATCTTTCGCCGTCACTGCGGGATGTCGTTCCGTATATCGTTCTGGTTGTTATTTTGATGGTCAAACCTTACGGTTTATTCGGCCTGGTGGAAATTGAAAGAGTATAGAGGAAAACGAGGTTCATGAAAAAATTATCTTTTCATCCCTGCGGCAATTTCCGCGAAGATTACGCCCAGGAATTAACCATTTTTGAAACGTGGTACGGCCGTGTCAGTATGATTGGTTTTCTGATTCTGCTGATGGGAGTCGCGCCGTTATTCCTGAGCAATTATCTGCTGTATATTTTGAACAACATCGGCATTATGGCGATTGCCGCTATCGGCCTGAACATTCTGATCGGCTACACGGGACAGATATCTCTCGGGCATGGCGCTTTTTTCGGCGTCGGCGCTTATGCCGGAGCCATCCTGGCGACAAGGCTCGGTTTGCCGTTTTATGTGTGCATCCCGGCTGCTGGTATGATCACGGCGTTGATCGGAATGATTTTCGGCATTCCATCAGGACGGCTCAAAGGGCTTTATCTGACGATCGCAACACTGGCCGGTCAGTTCATCATTGAATATGTTTTGATTCAGTGGGAAAGTCTGACCAAAGGCACTATGGGCATTACGCTTCCGGCCCCGGATATCCTTGGCTTTCATATCTCTGGAGACAGATCCTTTTTCTTCATCATTTTCATCTGCCTGATCGTCATGACCTGGTTTGCTGTGAACATTATGCGAAGCAAGTACGGACGGGCGTTCATCGCTATTCGGGATAATGATCGCGCTGCTGAAGGTATGGGAATCCCCATTTTTAAATACAAGCTTCTGTCGTTTGCCATCAGTTCATTTTATGCAGGATTTGCCGGCGCCATCTGGGCTTATTACATGGTTAGTATTACAACGGAGCCCTTTAATCTGGGAATGTCCGTTGAGTTTATCGCCATGGTTATCATCGGCGGTATGGGAAATATTCCGGGGGCGATTTTCGGAGCTACATTCATTACGGTTTTGAACGAGCTTTTACGTTATGCAACTGGTTTGTTAATGAATGTCAGCTTCGTTACCAGCATGGGATTGAATATGGCGCCGCTTCGGGAATTTGTTTTCGGCTTGTCGATTGTCTTATTTATTCTGATTGAACCCAAGGGGCTTGCTGAACTCTGGCGGATTGTCCGATCGAGTTTCCGCCTCTGGCCGTTTTCTTATTAGGGATCGCGTATGGCAGATATACTTTTACAGCTCAATAATATTTCGGTGGTCTATTCCGACGTTATCCAGGTTCTTAAAGGCGTTTCTCTGTCTGTGGAGAAGGGACACATCGTTTCACTTTTAGGAAGCAACGGCGCCGGTAAAACAACGACGCTGAAAGCTATTTCGGGCCTTCTCAAACCGGAAAACGGGGAAGTGACTGACGGCAATGTTATTTACAACGGAATTAATATACAAAATCAGGCTCCTGAATTTATCACGCGCCAGGGCATTATTCAGGTGCTGGAAGGCAGACAACCGTTTAAATATCTGACTATCGAAGAAAACCTGCGTGTGGGTACGGCGACGCGTCCGGGAAAACCTTACAAACAGGATCTGGAAATGGTGTATAATTACTTTCCCGCTCTGGTGAAACGCAAAAAGTCACTTGCCGGATATTGCAGCGGCGGTGAATTGCAGATGCTGGTTATCGGCAGGGCGCTGATGGCGCATCCTCAGTTGCTAATGCTGGATGAACCTTCCTTGGGGCTCGCGCCGCTGGTGGTTCAGGAAATCTTCCGCATCATCAAAAAGATCAATGAAGAGCATGGAACAACCATTGTGCTGGTGGAACAAAACGCCAACATGGCGCTTCAGGTTGCGCATTACGGTTATGTCATGGAAAACGGAAAAATCGTTATGGAGGGCACATCCAAAGAGCTTTCCGACAATCCGGACGTTAAAGAATTTTATTTGGGCATGGCGGCAACGGGAGTGACCAAATCCTACAAAGACGTCAAATCTTATCGCCGGCGCAAACGCTGGCTTTAAAAGGGGAGGGCAAACCATGAAGAAATATTATGATGCAATGGAAAAAGCATCTTTAAAAGATCGTAAAACGTCACAGGATAAGGCACTGTCGGATATGGTCAAACGGGGCTATAAAAAATCGGTCCGGCTGAAAAAGATGCTCGATGCGCACAAGATCAATCCCACAAAGATCAGAACGCGCGAAGATCTGGAAGGCCTGCCTGTTACATCCCGTGAAAAACTTGTAGAAATGGAAATGAAGCATCCGCCTTATGCCGGTTTGGAAAATCCATCCACGAATATTGACCGCATTTTCACATCTCCCGGCCCTGTTTATGAGCCGCATTTATCAGAAACGGATTTCCTGTGGGCCAGAGCTTTTTTTGCGGCCGGGATCGGTCCCAATGATATCGCTCTTAACGCTTTTTCCTATCATCTGGTGGCCGCGGGACTAACGTTTCACAATGGTCTTCGCAAAGTGGGAGCGACGGTTGTTCCTTCCGGAACTTCTTCTTCTCAGATTCAGGTGCAGTTAATCCGGGATTTAAAAGTCACCGCGTATGTCGGCACGCCGACCTTTTTGATGTCCATTATCAATCAGGCAAAAGAAATGGGATACAATTTCAAAAAAGATTTCCGCGTCAGGAAAGCCTGCTTTGCCGCAGAGCCGCTGCTGCCTGCCTTGCGTCAGACATTTGAAAAAGAATACGGCATCGACACATACCAGATGTACGGCGCCACGGAGGTGGGTGATGTGGCCTACGAATGCTCTTCCAAGTCCGGCTGGCATATCTGCGAGGAAACAATTGTGGAAATTGTCGATCCGGCAACCGGTCAAAATGTCGCCCCCGGAGAACTGGGCGAAGTTGTCGTCACCCGTTTGAATAATACCTTTTTTCTGCTTCGTTTCGGCACCGGTGATTTATCGCGCATCATTCCGGAAAAATGCGCCTGCGGCAGAACGTCATACCGCTTGGCCGGTATTGCAGGAAGGGTCGGCGATGCCGTGAAAGTTCGTGGATTGTTTATTGCTCCCAGTCAGTTGAAATTGCTGTCAGGAAAATTTGAAAATCTGCCCATGCAGGCCATTGTTACTCGCACCGGTCACAACGATATATTAACATTACGGCTGGAAAAAACAAACATGAAAATGGGAACGGACGTTTGGGAAAATCACTTCAAGAAGTCGTTTAAAGAAGTTTGCACGGTCAAAGTAGATAAAATTGAATATGTGGAATCCGGAATGATTAAGGCTGATCAGAAGGTGATTCTGGATCAGCGGCAGTGGCAGGTGTAGGCGTTGAAGCCATTTTTTTTCCAAGTTGATAAGCATCAATGATGGACAGGATCCATAGGAGAAGGAGCAAGGCGATCATCAATAAAAATAATTTCGTGTTAATCGCTCCAAACGCTTTGACGCAGACGTCTATAACGTCGGCAAACTGAACAGTTCCCCTTTTAAAAGGAGCTGCTTTGATGATGGCGAGACCTGAAAAAATGATCGCCACGGCCAGTGAAAGCGTCCCGGCCAGAACAGCTACCAGAAAAACTAATCCTCTTTTATAATGCTTCAAATAGATTTGTCCCCAGCCGGGAAACAGCAGGGCTGAGAAGAGGGCGGCTTTTCTTGCTTGGTCCATGTTTTTCCTTCACGAAAGAACAGCGGCGTCTTTTAATTTCAGTTGGACGTCGGAACTTCCATTCCAGTAATTGATTTGCGGTGTAAATACAACATCCACTTTGGCGCCGTTGATGACGCTGATGTATTTTCCCATACCAAACCAGATGCCGTTGCAGGAAGCGGCGTTGGATGAAAGTTTCAATCTCAGATGATTATTTCCTACAATCGAGGGAGAAGAGGCTTTTATATTTCGAGCGCAAAGAACCGGTTCCGGATTTTCGCAACCAAAAGGCGCGAGCATGGACATCTGTTGTATCAAATCAATATTGATTTCCGAAAGGGAGCATTCTGCGTCAATAAGCGTATGTGAAACCAGTTCCGATGATTTTCCGGATTCCCGGATGATTTCGTCCAGCATGCAGGCAAATTCATCAATATCATCTTCCCTGATTGAAATTCCTGCTGCGCGATAGTGTCCGCCGTAGGAGAGGAGCAGAGGCGCGCATTGCTGTAATCCTTTATGGATGTTAAAATCGGAGACACTGCGTCCGGACCCTTTGCCGACGCCGTTCTTCAGACTGATGACAAATGTCGGACGGCTGTACTGATCGACAAGGCGGGAGGCTACGATGCCAACCACACCGGGATGCCACTTTTCGGACGCAAAAACCAGCGCATTCATTTTTTCCAAATCGGGATTGGACACCATTTGTCCGAGAATTTCATTTAAGATGTCTTTTTCCATCGCCTGACGGCGGCGATTGTGCAGGTCAAGTTTTTCCGCCCACATCCGGGCTTCCTCAAGAGTTTCTGAAAGCAGCAGATAAACGGCATCTAAAGGCGACGCGATCCGTCCGGCCGCGTTGATGCGGGGAATCAGGCAAAAGGATGCTTTAAAGGAATCGATCAGTTGACCATCAATACCACTAACCTCTTTGAGCGCTTTGATGCCGGGCCGTTTCCCTTCGGTGATGAGTTCCAGACCGATCTTAGCAAAAATACGATTTTCCCCGAGAAGTGGCGCAATATCGCCAATGGTTCCCAGGGCGACAATATCAAGATACTCTTTGAGGTTCGGGTACGCACCGTCCTTCCAGAAACCTTCTTTACGCAGAGAGCCTCGAAGAGCGATCAGGAAATTGAACGCGATGCCGACGCCGGCCAGATGCTTAAAAGGAAACACACAATCGGAACGATTGGGATTAATGCAAGCCTCGGCGTCCGGAAGGCCCTGGGCAATTTCGTGATGGTCCAAAACAATGGTATCGATACCGATGGATTTTGCATAGGCTATCTGTTCAACATCGGAAATTCCGCAATCTACCGTGATAATCAGTTTGATGTTTTTGCTTTTAAACCGGTCAATGACAGGCATTTTCAGACCGTAGCCTTCCAAAACCCTGTCCGGGATATAATAAGAAACATGAGAGGTAAGTTCTTTAATGAATTTATATAGAACGACCACTGACGTAATACCGTCTGCGTCATAGTCGCCATAGACGACAATTTCTTCACCCTGATAAATAGCCTTCATGAGGCGGCAGATGCCTTTCTTCATATCCTGCATTAAAAACGGGCTGAGCAGGTCGTTTAGAGAGGGGTGAAGATAACGGTGCGCATCTTCCAGGCTGTCGATGTGCCTGTTGAGCATTAATTGTGAAATAATCCGGCTTAAACCGAATTCCTTCACCAGTGATTCTTCAATAGCTTTATGGCCGGAATCCTTTATTTTCCAATGAGTTACCGGCAGATGAAAGTCGACTGTCATTTGTCATTCTTTATCATTTTTTTATTCTTGAAAACATCATATCAGCGTAAGAGTTTATGTCAAGTCTTCATTGTTTTCTTTCCAGAATTATATTTTTCAAGGCTGTTTCATGATTTTGAAATTCAAGAGCATATTGCTTAAAGAGATTTAAATCAGCAGGACGAATTTTTCTTTTAAGATTATAATTTTCAACATGAACTTCGAATGATGAGCCTTTTGAATGGAAAGATTCTTTTCTTATATTGTGAGGCTGATGGGAGCTGAATGGTTGAGGCAATCTCCTTACTTTAAATCCATTCGGGAAATTATAATGATAGGTTTCCTTTGCGTAAAATGAAGGGTGCAGAACAACGGGGTAAAATCTTTCTTTTGCAGCCGTAATATCACGATACGTATCCGCTTGAATCACATTGGATAGAATCATGGTATCCGGATCGACAACCTGTGCCAGATTTTTGATTTTACCTTTCAGATTAACAAAGAAAGGTTTACCCGTTTCCGAAAAGCTGCCCGTTTCCAGTTCCAGAACTTCAATGCCTCGTTTTTCAAAGAATTTTTTTCTTTGTTCCGGCGGCAGGTATTTGTAAATAAAACGATAATATTCTGCTGCTTTTCCGTAGTAGGAATAATGAAATTCGGCTGCTGCATTTCCCCCTTCATCAACATTAAAAAAAGCATCGTAAGTGGAATAGTCTTTTTGGGGATCCGGGGCAGGGGTTTCAATAAAACGGTACGAACCGTCCATGTTGATCAGAAACACTTTTGACGGTACGATAAAAGGAGCTGTATCGAAAGCCGCCGCTTCATTCGTGGCATCAAGCCAGAAATATTGATTGCCGTCGGGGACTGCCGCGATGACATGGTTAAATGATCCAAGAGAGGGAATATTTTCATCAAAATATTCCCGATGAGAAGGAACCAGTGCCGGCATACTTTCGATGCCGGCGATTTTCAACATTGTTAAAAGCAAAACGGTCTTATCCTTGCAATCGCCGTATCTTTTCCGGAATACTTCGTTTGCCTCATGCGGTTTATGCGTATGAGGTCCCAACAGAACGGCGATGTAACGAATATTCTGAGAAACAAAATTAAAAATAGCGCTGATTTTTTCTTCTTTTGTTTTCTTATTGGCAATGAGTTTCCTGGTAAATTGTTCAAGTTCCGGATCTGTCTTCATCTGCTCCCGGAACAGGCGGATATACCAGGCGGAAATAACCTTCCAGTCTTTCAGCGTCCAGATCAGGACCTGAGGAAAAGTGTCTTTGTCTATAAGATCCGGCATGCGTGCTTCCGGGATAATCGCTTTCTGTTTGAGATTCGTAAATACGTACCGCTTTTTTTCGCCATCAATTAAGATCTTCGGCGCAAGACCGGTGTTGTAAGTTTTATAGTTTATTTCTTTGTCCGCCGGTAAAACAATCTCAAGAATATCTTCTTCCATGGGATATAAATTGCGGCAGATAAATATTTCCGAATAATCAAAGGCGAATGATGGTCTGAGATTGTGAATCTCGTATGCGTATTCTACAATACACCCGTTTTCGACAGCCGGCATCGTAAAACGTTTTTGCCGGATATCGGTATAGAAATCATACCCAGCGTATTGCGAGCCGTCGTGGACATCATGCCGGCCCAGGGGTACAATCTGCCCGTCTGCTTTGATCGTATTGGCAAAAAGAAGGGAAGCCTTTTGATAACCTGCCCGGTAGGAGATCGATTTTGAAGCGTGTTTTCGCCCGCGTTCGTTAAAGATTTTGTATCGTTCCAGATGTCTGGAAACACTGGTTCCATCCCTGTAATATTCTACATAGACATAAGAATGAAGCAATGTTGCGCCTGAATCAGGAAAATCCGCAGCCCTTGGCGTTTGCTTCAAATACTCTTGAACATTACCCGATGTAATGCTTTTCATAGGCGGCGCCATTGCGCATGATGTAAAAAGAAATATTGCCAGTAATGCAAGAATCTGATGTTTTTTCATGGTATTCTCCTTGAAGTATGAAACATACATTGTTTATTCCATGGAGTCAAATATCCCTTGTTTCTTGATCTTTAAAAAGTTTAATGATAACTCACAAGCTCATGATGATCAGGAAATGGTTTAAAGTAAGGACGGGCGACATCACAATTATCCAATTTCTAATTGAGGGATATGACGGGATGGCTACTGTTTCAACGATAGATCCGAAGACGGCTGTCATCCAGGTGCTGATCATGCCGGATTTTGCAGACGATGCCGCACGTCTTCTGCAATACCTAAAAGAATGCTTTTATATGGAAGAAATGCCATCTAACGGATCACAGGTTCTTCTATGTTGATGTTGACCCATACGTATCTTTTGCAGCAGATTATCGAAGCATCGAGCATAAAGAACATAGATCCTGATATTTATGTATACAATATTGCCCCCGACCTGCTGACCATTCACCCCGATATCAACGCGCATCAAACCCACTCGATTCAACGATTTCTCGATGCGCCGCCGGAACATTCCCGAACAGCTTACGTCATGTTTCACCTGCTGGTGGATGATCTTGCGCATTTCGGCAAAATATCGATGGAATGCGAGGAAGGATTTGATCCGGACTCTCCCGGATACGCCTACGTCAAAGGAAGAACATTCGTTAACACCATTGTAGATTTACATAAAATGATCGATCATGAAATATCATACAATGAAGCGGCGTATCAATCCCATCTGATGATTGAAATGATCTATGATCTCGTGATTCTGCCTCGTATCCATGCCGGAAAATCGATAGACATTCTGGCGGAAGCGGTTTCATTTACCAGAGAAAAGAAGGAAGAAGAATTTTGCGGAAATATGTCCTGGTTATATGGCGTCGATAAAAGTGCCGTTCGAAATGTGCTGAGCAGAGCAACGCCTTATCTGACAAAAGAACGATTGAATGGCTTTATGAATATCGAAGGCCGAATTCGCCTTTTTATAGACAAATTCGGCCTGAAAAATCAAAGCGAACCGTTTAAAGCTGCCGTTTCATCTCTGTTTACAGACGCCCTGAATTCCATTGAAAATGAGGAATTCCTTCAGGAGATTATTGACGCCGTTCGAAAAAGCGGCTGGCAACCTGTAGCTTAAGAGGCTTTTTTCACGAAGCCCGAACGGATGCAACGCGTGCAGACTTTAACCTTCTTCACAGCCCCCGTTTTTTCATCAACACATCGTAAACTCTGGAGATTCGGACGCCAGACGACACGGCTTTTATTGTTGGCATGGCTGACGTTATTGCCAATTGCCGGTTTTTTTCCGCAAACTTCACATATACGAGACATGATAAACTCCTTCGAAAAAATGTCCGTGCTTCCTAAAACATAAGACATGATTTTGCAAGCATTTTTTATATCGTTGAAAAAATATTCTGTTTTAACCTTGCACCTTTATCCTTGGGCCTTGTTCCTTAAGCCTTCATACTTGCCGGCTGCCCCGTTGACTCCAACACCCTTTGCCAGACATTGCCTTCAGGATCAATCTGCCTTCCTGATATTGCGGCGGAAAGCGGAAGGTGGACGTATTGATCTCCGCGTAATGCAACAAGAAGCCCTGTTTTTCCCGCCATGGCGGCATGGACGGAGTAAAGACCAAGCGAACTGCAGTAAATGCTATCCGACGCATTGGCGGGAACAGAACGGATCATGTAACTGGGTTCGATATATTTCAGATTGATTTCCAAACGGATATCCTGGAAGTATTTTCCAATTTCATGTTTAAGAAACAAGCCGATGTCCTGGAGGCGGATATTGCCGGAAGCATCCGTTTTTTGTTCAGCGTCATCTTTGCGCAGAATATCCTGCCCGGCTCCTTCAGCCGCCAGAATGACGGCGTGACCACGGTTTTTAATTCTTTTGTCCAGGGTCCTGAGAAAACCCTGATCGCCTTGAAGATCAAACGGCACTTCGGGAATCAGGACAAAGTTGGCGTCTCCCTGCGCAAGAGCTGCTGTGGCTGTAATATATCCTGAAAGGCGTCCCATGATTTTAACAAGACCGATGCCGTTTAACGCGCCTTTGGCTTCTACATGCGCACTGCGGACGGCTTGTACTGTTTTTTCAATGGCCGTGTCAAAACCGAATGACTTTTCTATGAGGTTGAGATCGTTGTCGATGGTTTTAGGAATGCCGATAACGCCGATTTTTAATCCTCTGGCGGTAATTTCGGCCGCCAGTTTTTCCGCCGCCCGCATCGTGCCGTCGCCCCCCACAAAAAATAAAATATTGATGTTCATTCGTTGTAAATAGTCAACCATCACCCCGGCATCCTGAGGCCCGCGTGAGGTGGATAGAATGCTTCCTCCAATGTGAGTAATGTCTTTGACGAAATCGGGCGTCAGTTCGACAGGTTCATGACCGAAAAGCGGATTCAAACCTCGCAGTCCGTATCGAATACCCAGAATGTCGGTGACACCGTAACGGTAATAAAGAGTCATTGTAACGGACCGGATCACGTCATTGATACCCGGGCAAAGCCCGCCGCAGGTGACAATCGCCGCTTTTGTCCGGGCCGGATCGAAATATATTATTTTGCGTGGACCGGCTGATTCTACAGACAGCGGCCTGCCTTGTGTATCTTTAAATTTATCATAATTATCAAGCCGTGTATTAAATAGGATGCGATCTTCGTCGGAAATAAAATGACTGATGTTGAGAGGAGAATCGATTCGGCAATCGCCAAGAGAAGCGATGGAAAAATCATGTTTCATGTAATGCTTTCCTTTTGTTGAGCACCTGCTGCACGGCGTTTTTCCCGGAGATAATTTCTGCATCAAAGCCGGCATCGGAAAGAAGCGATGCGCCCGTCAGAAAAATATTGCGATAACGGGTTTTGTTGCTTTTCGCGGAAAAAGATGTAAATAAATTATTTTTCACCTCATATCTGGGCGTCACAAGATTTCGGCAGGCAATAGAAATTTCAATGGATTGATCTACGTTATTTAGTTCAATGTTGTCGGCCATAAAGGGCAGAAAATATTCCAGTCTCGAAATGATGTCTACAGCTTTCTTTTTTAATGCATCCGGTTCCCAATTCATCTTATCGGGAGATAAAAAAACGGTTGCAGTGAGAGGCGTCCTGGCATCCATGATTCTCTGATCTTTTTCAGGCGGTCCTGCTTCCAGCAAAATGAGATTGTCATTTAAAAGCCCTTTGTTGATGTCGCAAACGACGGCAACATGCCGGGCAAGCTGTTGAGGCAGGCATTTCTGTAAAACGCCCAGAAAGAGCGTAAAGGGATAATAAATGACTTTTGCCGGCCGAAACCGATCCGAATAGTTGGCCGGTTTAGTTTGATCGAATAAAAGGGAAAGTTTGTCCGACTTTGTGCTGATAATCAAGTTACGAGAAGATACTTTTGAAATCTGACCGTCTCTCGCTTTCATCTCAATATCGATATTGTGTCCGGGAGTGACAGACAGAATCTGATAATGGTCGAGGTGCAGCCCATTTCTCGACTCAATTTTATGAATCAGTTCGTTGAATAGAAATTGTTTCCCCTGCGCAAAGCAAGAAACGCCTCGCAGAGGAGCGCAATACTGAAAAGCCGATGCAAATGAAAACATATCAGTCTGATTGCCGGCCAATAAGGCATACTGGGCTTCCCAGACCTTTTCCAACTCCGGATTTATGGAAAGAAATTTGTCAAACTTTGCCACGCCGAATTTGTATCGGAAAACATAGGGAAATATTTTCAAGTACTCGATATATTCTTTCAGGGTCCGGGGTTGAATATGGGGATGATCGAAAAGCCAGGTTGAAAAAACGGATGAAGCGTTTTGCGCCATCTCATAAAAATCATGAATATCCGCATCACAGTCAGGAAATTCACGGGCCAGTTCCGCTGAAAGCGCATCGAGAGAATTAAAAAAATCCAGTCGATGTTCGGGAAGAACAATTTGATAGGAAGGATTGAGCGGCGCGGATTCATCTTCCGGTATTTCAATGCCCAGTTCTTTCAGAATGGTTCGTCCATGCTCGTCCGGTCCCAGGCCGGTGATCGGAGTCGGATCGAGATTGAAAACATAATCACCGATCAATTTCAGGCCTCCCAAACCGTTTTCCGCAATCAGCAGCGTATTGATACCATTCTGACAGGCTGCTGCAGCGGCAACGTGGGAAGCAAGGTCATCTCCTATGACAATCAGATCATACATCGGCCACTCTAACTCCATATCAGGGGCGTTAATGATTTAACATTGATCCAGCGGCGGATTGTGCATAGCCGCAGCGTCAGGAATCGCGGTATGGTTAATGATGACTTGCCGGCCGTTTTTTGAAATTTTGCCCTCCGCAAAAAACCGGAGAGCCTGTGGATAAATCTTGTGTTCCTCTTTCAAAATGCGGGCGGCAAGCTTATCGGCGGTGTCGTCCGGATGAACAGGAACAACGGCTTGTATAATAATAGGCCCTGTATCCACACCTTCATCCACAAAATGTACCGTGCAACCTGAAAATTTAACGCCGTAATCGACGGCTTTTTGCTGAACGTGCGTCCCCGGAAAAGCGGGGAGCAGAGCAGGGTGAATATTGATAATTTTATCCGGAAACGCCTGCAGAAACTTTGATGTCAGAATACGCATGAATCCGGCCAGAACAATTAAATCGATATTGGCTTCTTCAAGAATATGGATCAGTTGATTATCGAAATCTTCACGGCTTTTGAAATCTTTATGATTCAGTGCGACGCAACGAATACCGGCCTTTTGAGCGCGTGTTAATCCATAAGCGTCGGGGTTGTTGCTGATGACAATGCTTATTTCCGCCCGAAGCCATCCGTTTTCTGTATGATCAATAATCGACTGGAGGTTTGAACCACTGCCCGAAATCAGAACGCCCAATTTTAAAATTTCAGTCATAGTCCTGCTGCTAGTTCTCCGCAAAACACACGGAATCCTGCGTTCCTTCCTTCTTTTCAATAACGCCGATAAGGTAAGCCTTTTCTCCAAGCACGTTAAGCCGTTCAATAATTTCCTGGCATTCTTTTTCGGACACGATCATCATCATGCCGATGCCCATATTGAATACGCGGAACATTTCTTTTTCTTCCACGTTGCCGATATTTTGAATGACTGAAAAAATCGGAGGAATCTCCCATGTGTTGCGGGTGACAACTGCGCGGCAGACATCGGGAATGATACGGGGAATGTTGTCATAAAAGCCGCCGCCTGTGATATGCACAAGACCTTTGATGTTAAAGTTTTTAAAAATTTTAAGAAGTGACTTAACATAAATACGGGTAGGTTCCAGAAGCTCAAGACCGACGGATTGCGACAGCTCGGGCAACGTATCGTTCATGGAAAGTTTGCCTTTTTCCAGAAGGACATTGCGCGCCAGCGAAAAGCCGTTGCTATGCAGACCGCTTGAGGCCAGCCCGATGATGCGGTCATTGATACTGATGGTGGAGCCGTCAATGAGTTTTTCCTGCTCCACGACGCCCACGCAGAATCCTGCAAGATCGTATTCTCCCGGCTGATAGAAGCCCGGCATTTCCGCCGTTTCGCCGCCCAGGAGCGTACAACCGGCCTGTTTACACCCGTTAACGATGCCTTCGACGATCTGTACGCTTTTTTCCACCTCGATTTTACTGGTAGCCATATAGTCCAGAAAAAATAATGGTTCCGCCCCCTGCACGACGACATCATTGACCGACATGGCCACCAGATCGATGCCAATGGTGTCATGCTTATTCATCAACTGGGCAATTTTCAGTTTTGTGCCCACGCCGTCGGTGGATGAAACCAATATAGGATTCTTCATTTTGGCCGTATCAAAACGGAACAGCCCGCCGAAGCCGCCGATTCCTGAAACAACTTCCTTGCGCGCCGTAGTTTTAATGATGGGTTTGATGCGATCGACAAACTCATTGGCCGTGTCGATGTTGACGCCGGCTGCTTTATATGTAGACTTTGTGTTTTTTGAGGATTTTGTTCCCATAAGGCTCCAATAATAAATAAATTTACAAGTCAAGATCGAATGGCGATCTTCTAACGTAAATAACCCTTTGTGTCAATCATTGACTTGCGCAATCAGAAATAATTTGTTAACAAACGCCTGTAATATCAGAGAAATTATTCAACAGGTCGTCGATAATAAACCGGAGTGTCCATGGAGACGTTTAAAGTCAATCTAAAAAAAATTGAACAGCCCATCCGGTTTGCCGCTAAAGACGACTTCAAAAATCTTTCGCATATCAGAGATTTGGGGAAAACCCTGTCCGGACTGATCCCTCCGGTCATTGCATCGCTTCCGGGCGTTCTAAAGTCTGCGTTTGAACCGCCGCTGGGACAACTGATGATCACTTTTTCGAACTACGATGCCGTAGACCTTGATGTGCGAAAATCAAAAATTGCGCAAGCTGCGGCCATTCTCGATCAATTGGTCATAAAAATTGAAAAGTATGACGCGCATAAATCTATGTCGCCCGAGCAGGAAGAAAAAATCGCCGAAAGAATCACTGATCTGAAAATCTGTGCGGAAAAAATGGCAACGCCTGTGCAGTTTCTTAAGGGCGTGGGGCCGAAGATGGCCGCGCGCTTTGCCTCAAAAAAAATTACAACCGTTGAAGACATGCTTTATTTCTTACCGCGGACCTATGAAGACCGCCGGGAAATCCGCAAGATTGCCAAGTTGGAGACGGGGAGGCCTCAGACGATTGCGGCTTCAGTTGTCCAAACTGAATTTCGATATTACGGCAAAAAGAGAATTCTGGAGGTCGCCGTCAGCGACGGGACAGGCACCCTGGTAGCCAAATGGTTTAAAGGGCAGATGTCTTATCTGGTGAGTACATTTAAAAAAGGCGCAAGAGTGATTTTTACCGGTGATGTAACCCCCAACTATGCGGGCAAATCCATGATTCATCCAGATTATGAAATGATGGAAGAAGAAGATGAGCAGAATTTGCTGAATTTCAAACGCATCGTGCCTGTGTATTCAGAGACGGAAGGGTTGCATCAAAAATATATCCGCAAAATCATGTATGGGGCGCTGGAAAGTTATTCCCGTTATGTGGCCTCTCCGATTCCGGCGGACATCTGCCGCAGGCGCAACCTGATGAATATCCACGAGGCGCTGCTTTCGGTTCATTTTCCCAGCCAGAATGAAATGCTTGAACCATTGATCAACGCGCGCTCGGAATTCCACCGTCGGTTGATTTACGATGAGTTTTTCTTTTTTCAACTAGGAATGGCCGTGAAGAAATCCGGCCGGATTCTGGACAAAGGAATTCCGTTTGCGCCGGGCGGAAAACTTCTGGCTAAATTTCATGCCTCTCTTCCTTTTGAACTGACCGGTGCGCAAAAACGCGTGATCATGGAAATACACAAAGATTTGGAGGCATCTACCGCCATGAACCGTCTGTTGCAGGGCGACGTCGGCAGCGGAAAAACACTGGTGGCGATGTCGGCCATGATAACCGTTTGTGAAAACGGATATCAATCGGCCTTGATGGCGCCCACAGAAATTCTGGCCAAACAGCATTTTGCAACGCTCTCCGCATGGGCTTATCCCCTCGGGCTTCAAACGGTATTGCTGACCGGCAGCATGAACGGTGCGGCGCGCACTGAAGCGCTGGAGAAAATTAAATCCGGGAAAGCCGATATTATTCTGGGAACCCATGCCCTTATTCAGGAAGATGTTGATTTCAGAAAGCTCGGGTTTGTCGTGATCGATGAACAACATCGCTTCGGAGTTATGCAGCGCGCAACATTACGCAACAAGGGGATCCATGCCGACGTCCTGGTCATGACGGCGACACCCATTCCAAGAACACTTGCCATGACGGTTTACGGAGATCTGGACGTTTCCGTCATTGATGAAATGCCGCCCGGCAAAATACCTGTTCGGACGGTTTTAATGGGAGAAAGCAAAAGGCAGGCTGTTTATGACTCCATCCGCAGGGAGGTTTCCAAAGGCCATCAGGCTTTTATTGTGTATCCGCTGGTAGAAGAATCGGAAAATCTGGATTTGAAAGATGCGACGAAAATGGCCGAGCATCTGCAGAGAGATATCTTTCCCGATTATCAGGTGGGGCTGATTCACGGTAAAATGAAGGATAAGGAAAAAGACGCGGTGATGAAGGAATTTCTGGAAAATAAAATTTCCATTCTGGTTTCCACAACCGTCATTGAAGTCGGCATAGACGTGCCGCGCGCATCGCTGATTGTCATTGAGCACGCTGAGCGCTTCGGTCTGTCTCAACTTCATCAGTTGCGCGGACGTGTGGGCAGGCGCGACATTCCATCGAGCTGTATTTTGCTTGCCGATTATAAAGTTTCCCTTGATGCGCGAAAAAGACTAAAAGTGATGGAAAAGACAACAGATGGATTTGCACTGGCTGAAGAAGACTTGGCTATCCGCGGTCCCGGTGATTTTATGGGAACAAGGCAATCCGGTCTGCCTGATTTCCGCATTGCCAGCATCATTCGCGACGCCCGGATTTTGAATGATGCCAAAGAAGACGCTTTTGCGCTGGCGTCCCGCGATCCGCTGCTGGAAAAACCGGAACATACCATTTTGAAAGAGGCGTTGATTTCCAGATGGCAGGGAAAACTGGATCTGGCAAGGACGGGATGACGAAGAAGTCTATTAGACTGTAGGCTGTTAGGCAGTTAGGTTTTATATTTGGAATTAATCAAATATTTTTTAGGGACTCTTGATGAGAATTGGGATTATTGGAATGGGTGGAGTAGGGGGGTATTTTGGCGGGAAACTGGCCAGAACTTATGCATCCTCCGGAATGCATGAAATAGTGTTTATTGCCCGCGGTGAGCATTTAAAGGCCATTCAGCAAGAAGGATTGCGTCTTATCACTCAGGAAGGCGATTATACGGTCTGGCCGAATATAGCCACGGATCATCCGGATATTGCCGGGTCTTTTGATCTGGTATTTTTCTGCGTTAAAAGTTACGCTCTCGAAACATCCGCAAAATTGTTTGCAGGAAACATCCATAAGAATACGGCGGTCATTCCACTGCTCAACGGGGTGAACAGCACCGAAAGGCTTCGGTCTGTGCTGCCTCATGCCGATGTTATCAGCGGCAGCGTTTTAATCATATCGCATATCGAAAAACCTGGCATTATCCGTCAGGAAGGCGGAGCCTGTAAATTGACCTTTGGAACCGACGATCCGGAATCCTCTAAAAAATACAATTATATTTTCAATATCTTAAATGAGGCCGGGATTAAAACCGACTTGACGGATAAGATATCTGAAGTTTTGTGGACAAAATTGCTTTTAATGTCCCCGATGGCCTCCCTGATGTCTGCTACCGGTAAAACATTCGGTGAAATCTGGAATGATGCGGCACTCCGAGAAAAAGCAAGAAAACTCATGCTCGAAGTCTTTGCTGTAGCGCGTGGTCGAAATATCATTCTGCCGCCGGATTTGGTTGATAAGACACTGGAAATGGTCGGTCGTCTGCGGCCTGATTCAAAAACATCCATGCAACTGGATATGGAAAAAGGGAATCAAACGGAGATCGACATATTGACGGATTTTCTGTGTCAGGCGGGAAGAGAATCAGGTATTTCAACCCCACTGCATGACGAACTGTTAAGAAGCTTGTCATAAGTGACAATTTAACCGCATATCCGTTTGACAAAACCAAAGGATTTGTTATAGGTTACGACTCTTCTGGAATAGAAGGTAAATAACGGTTAATTAGGATTTGAATACATTATTTTCAGGTGAAAAAATGAAGAAAATCGCAATGGGATTGATAGGGTTTGGCAACATCGGAACCGGTGTCGTCAAATTATTGCAGCAGAACGAAGAACTGATTACAAAAAAATTAGGCGTCCAAGTTGTTTTAAAGAAGATCGCAGACATTAATATAACGTCGTCGCGCGGTGTCAAAGTTCCTAAAAATGTTTTAACAACCGACGTCACCGACATTCTCAACGATCCCGAAATTTCCATTGTGATCGAACTGATGGGCGGCTATGAACCCGCCAGGACCTTCGTCCTGGAAGCCATTAAAAACGGCAAGCATGTGGTAACCGCCAATAAGGCGATGCTTGCGACTTACGGTAATGAAATATTCCCGGCGGCTCAGAAAAAAGGGGTTGATATTGGTTTTGAGGCCAGCGTTGGAGGAACGATTCCCATCATTAAAACACTCAAAGAATCATTGGTGGCGAATAATATTAATTCGATCATCGGAATCATGAACGGGACATGCAATTTCATCCTGACCAAGATGACCGATGAAGGCAAGTCATTCGATGTCGTTTTAAAAGAAGCACAGGAACTCGGTTTTGCCGAGGCAGATCCGACCTTTGATATTGAAGGCATCGATACTTCACATAAAATGGCCATCAGTCTTTCACTGGCTTACGGAAAAAAGGTCAATTTAAAAGATATTTATGTGGAAGGAATTACAAAAGTCACCAGCGAAGACATCGATTTCGCCAGGGAATTAGGTTACCGGATTAAGCTGCTGGCAATCGGCATGCTCAAAGGCGACAAGGTTGAAGCCAGAATTCATCCGACGATGATTTCTTCCGGACATCTTCTGGCCAACGTCAACCGGAATTACAATGCGTTCCATCTGGTGGGCGATGCTTCCGGACCGGTATTTTTGTTTGGGCAGGGGGCGGGCATGATGCCCACGGCCAGCGCCGTTTTCAGCGACATCCTGGATTCTGCCAGAAATATCTTAAAGGGCATTGCCGGACGCGTTCCGCTGCGATCTATTAATGAAACGGAAATGAAAAATATCAAACTTGTTCCCATGGACGATGTGGAAACCAAATATTATTTCAGGTTTTCGGCGCTGGACCAGCCCGGTGTTTTATCTAAAATATCGGGTATTCTGGGGCAACACCATATCAGTATTGCAACATGTATACAGAAAGCGAGAGGAGAGAAGGCAGGCGCTGTGCCGGTTGTCATGACCACCTACAAGGCGAAAGAAAAGAATGTCCGGCAGGCATTGAAAAAAATTGATAAACTTAAGATTGTTCGCGACAAAACTATTCTCATCCGCATTGAGGATGAACTGAATTAATGTATTTAGGATCATATATCTCATGAAATATGTTGTATTATTGGGAGATGGAATGGCGGATTATCCCAGCGCTCAACTGGGCGGAAAAACCCCACTGGAATGCGCGCTTACTCCATTTCTGGATCAGATCGCAGCCGAAGGCACACTGGGACTTGTAGATACGATCCCCAAAGGTTTAACTCCCGGGTCCGATGTCGCCAATTTAAGCGTCCTAGGATATGATCCGCAGGAAAATTACACCGGACGCGGCCCGCTTGAAGCAGCCAGCATGGGTGTCGATCTGGGACCGGACGACATTGCTTACCGATGTAATCTGGTCAGTATTGGCGAGCATGGAAGTGATCAGGCCTTTATGGATGACTTTACGGCAGGCCATATTTCATCCGCAGAGGCGAGAGAGGTTATGCTGGATATCAACAAAAAGCTGGGATCGTCACAGTTGCAGTTTTTTCCCGGAGTAGGGTATCGTCACCTGATGGTCTGGCGAAATGCCGCAGGCTCTCCGCAAACGACCCCGCCTCACGATATCCCGGGCAAGGCAATTGCGACGTATCTTCCTTCCGGAGATTTCGCCGCCGACCTGAACTCGCTTATGGAAAAGGCAGCGGAAATTTTGAAAGACCATCCGGTGAATTCGGCAAGGCAGGCCAACGGGAGAAAAAAGGCAAATTCCATATGGCCGTGGGGGCAGGGAAAGAAACCGCAGATTGTTCCGTTGACTGAAAAATACGATTTCAAGGGCGGCATGATTTCCGCAGTTGATTTGCTCAACGGTCTGGGAGTTTACGCCGGTTTGAAACCTTTGCGAGTGGAAGGCGCTACAGGTTACATCGACACAGACTACGACGGTAAAGCCAAAATGGCGCTCGATGCTTTACATTTTATGGATTTTGTTTTCCTGCATCTGGAAGCGCCCGATGAAATGGGACATGAAGGCAATGCCAAAGGCAAAATTCAAGCGATTGAATTCTTCGATGAAAAAATTGTCGGACCCATATTGAAAAACATCGACAAACTAGGCGATTATCGTATTCTGGTCTTGAGTGATCATCCGACTCCCATTGATTTAAAAACCCATGTAGGAGATCCCAGCCCGTTTGCCGTTTTTTCTTCAATTAGCGGAGAAAACAAGGCCGCGGGAAAATCTTTTACTGAAGCCAATGCCAGGCAAAGTGGAATACTCGTATCACCGGGTTATTTGCTGATGGACCAATTTATTCGGAACTGGAGCACGTTCCTTGGTCAGTAATATTACAAAAGTCCGGGTAATTTATGCCGATACGGATGCCATGGGCATTGTTTATCATACAAACTACATCCGCTGGTTTGAGCTGGGGCGCAATGAACTGATGCGGCAACTGGGAGTGTGTTATTCGGAAATTGAAAAACTGGGGCTTAATCTTCCTTTAACCAAGGTTTCGTGTCATTATCTGGCGCCGGCAAAATATGATCATCTGGTGACCGTGGAAACGAGGTTTGATTACATTAAACGAGCGAGCATCCGTTTTAACTCTAAAATATGGGATGAAAACATGGAAAAGCTGCTTGTAGAAGGGTATACCATTCATGCCTGTACCAATAAAGAAGGCAAGATAAGAAGAATACCGCAATTACTGCTGGATTTGACGGATAAATACCACATCAATAAAGGGGAGCAATCATCATGAGTTCAAAATTAACCAAAGAAGAATTGAACAGTCCGGATGCTTTTCAATCGACGTTTGAAAAAATCGGCGATTATGTTGCCGAAAACAAGACACGGGTAACGATAATCGTCGCCGCGCTGGCGAGTGCGATCGTTATTGCAGCCGGTATTTATTTTGCGTGGGGATACTATTCAAACTCGGCTTTGAAATTGTACGCGAAAGCACAGGATAACATCCTCAAAGGCGGAGAAAACAAGGATACAATCAATGAAAATATAAAAATTTATAAAGATCTGTCTGAAAATTACTCATATAGTTGGAGCGGACAGATGGCGCAGTATCACCTGGCCAATATTTACTACAACAACGGCGAACTGGACAAGGCGATTGTCACTTATGATAAATTCATAAGCAAAACAAGAAATGACAAGACTGGCGTTAAGTTTCTCGCTTTAACGTCCCTGGCATATGCCTATGAAGCCAAGAAGGATTATAAATCTGCCTTGAAGTATTTTGAAGAAGCACAAAATGTTTATAACGTCGGATTTGAGATGATCGCGTTACGCAATATTGCCCGCGCGTATGAAGAATTAAACAATAAAGAAAAAGCGCTGGAATATTATAAAAAAGCACTGGAAAAAACGTCCGAACCTTCAACGTCGATGTTTATCAAGCGTAAAATATCCAGCCTTAGCTGAATAACACGGAGGCGCTATAATTTGAAAAAAGCATTAATGTCCGGAAATGAAGCCATCGCCCGCGGCCTTTATGAAGCGGGCGTTCGTTTTGCGGCTGCCTATCCAGGCACGCCCAGCACGGAAATCATGGAAGAATTCGCAAAATATGACGGAGTCTACGCAGAATGGGCTCCCAACGAAAAAGTAGCCGTTGAAGTCGCCATCGGTGCTGCATTGGGAGGAGCTAAAGCACTGGCCTGCATGAAGCATGTCGGCGTCAATGTCGCGGCTGATCCGATTTTTACCGTCAGCTACACGGGGATCGAAGGAGGGTTGGTTATTATCAGTGCCGATGATCCTTCCATGCACAGTTCTCAAAACGAGCAGGATAACCGCAACTACGCAAAATTCGCCAAAATCCCAATGCTTGAACCGGCCGATCCACAGGAAGCCAAAGATTTTGTGAAACTGGCTTTTGAAATCAGTACAAAATTTGACACACCTGTCTTTTTTCGATCAACAACGCGCGTTTCACATTCAAAATCAGTTGTATCAATAAACGATCCTCAACCAGTAGACGACCATACTTCTCTGAATAAAAATGCTTTAAAATACGTTATGGTGCCGATCAATGCTCGCACCCGGCGTATTGAAGTGGAAAAACGTCAGAATGCGTTGAAGGAATTCGTTGAAACATTTTCCGAAAATAAAATAGAAATCAACGATCCGGAAATCGGTATCATCACAGCCGGTATGACTTATAATTATTGCAAAGATGTGTTCCCGAACTTTTCCTATCTGAAACTGGGGATAGTTTATCCACTGCCGGTAGATTTGATTCGAAATTTTTCTTCAAAAGTGAAGAAAATATATGTGGTTGAAGAACTGGATCCCTATCTGGAAGAACAAATCAAGGCTATGGGGATTGAAGTGACGGGAAAGAATGTTTTTCCTTATACCAATGAGTTCGACCCGGGAGTGATTCGAAAAGCCATCAATGCAGATATCCAGGGAACAGTTTCACCGTACAAGGAAAGTCTGGCCGTTCGTCCGCCTAATCTTTGCCCCGGCTGCCCGCATCGTGGATTATTCTATGCCCTCAAAAAGTCCAAAGCGTATGTCCACGGCGATATCGGCTGCTACACGCTGTCATATCTGAAACCACTGGAAGGCTTGCATTCATGTATCTGCATGGGCGCCAGCATCGGTATGGCCCACGGTATGAGCAAAGCGCTCGGTGATAAAGGGAAGGGCAAGGTTGTTGGCGTCATCGGTGATTCGACATTTCTGCATTCCGGCATCACACCTCTTTTGAATATGGCTTATAATCAAAGCGATGCCCTGATCATCATTCTGGATAACAGCACCACGGCTATGACCGGTATGCAGGAACACCCCGGAACCGGTTATACCCTGATGAAAAAAGAGACGAAAAAAGTTGATCTAAGGGTTTTAGTATCGGCGCTGGGAATTGAAAATATAAAGGTAATCGATCCCAATAATCTCAAAGAAGCCAGAGAAGCTATAAAAGCTGAACTGGCCAGTTCCGGGCCGTCTGTTATTATCTCTCAACGCCCCTGTGCTCTGTTTAAACGGGCAAATATAAAACCACAGCCGGCCCTCAAAGTTGATCCGGATAAATGCGAAGGTTGTAAAACCTGTCTGGATCTGAATTGTCCACCGATTGCCTGGAAGAAAGGGATTACAAAGGAAGGATCCAAACGAAAGGGAATCGCCTTTATTGACGAAACAATGTGTACTGGTTGCGGATTGTGCGCACAAGTTTGTAAATTCGGCGCAATCAGTTGAAAAATAAGGATAAATCTATGACAGATCAAAAAGTTAAAAGTGTATTATTTGCCGGTGTGGGCGGTCAGGGAATCTTACGGGCAAGTGACATCATGTGCGAAGCTATGATGGAAGCCGGATTTGATGTTCGTAAAAGCGAGGTTCACGGCATGGCACAACGTGGAGGCTGTGTGACGAGCCACGTCAGGTATGGAACAAAAGTTTATTCTCCTCTGGCCGAAGCGGGAGCCATCGAAACACTCCTTTCTTTTGAGAAGATGGAAGCACTGAGATACCTGAATTTGTTAAGCAAGGATGCCGCGATTATTCTCAATACGGAAGAAATTAATCCTCCGGCCGTCAATATGGGCGATACGCCATATCCTGTTGATGTAGTTCAATTTTTAAAAAATCATTATCGGAAGGTTATCGCTTTGAATGCTGCGGATCTGGCCCAAAAAGCCGGCAACGTCAAAGCGGCCAATGTTGTCTTGCTGGGGGCTGTAGCCAACCTGCTTAACATCGACATGTCTGTATGGACCAGGGTTATTGAAAAATCATTTCCGCCAAAACTTGTAAAATTGAATCTGGACGCTTTTCAAATGGGAATTGCTGCTTAAATTACCGATAATTCTATTTCTGAAAAGGAATCGCTCATGGCAGAAGATTACTATCAGGTGTTAGGCGTCGATAAGAAAGCAGCAGCAGATGAAATAAAAAAAGCCTATCGGAAACTGGCTGTTAAATGGCATCCCGATAAAAATCCGAATAATAAAGCGGCAGAAGAGAAATTTAAGAAGATCAGTGAAGCTTACGCGGTTTTAAGCGATCCTAAAAAGCGTGAACAGTACGATCAGTTCGGTTCCGCTGATCAATACCGCCAGCAGTATTCTCAGGAAGACATTTTTCGTGGATTCGATCTGGACGAAATCCTTAAAAGTTTCGGATTCGGAGGCCCCAGGGGAGGGGGGCGAACAACATTTCGCACCAGTGGAGGAAGAAGAGGCGGAGGTGGATATCAGGACTTTGAAGATCCTTTTGCGGGTATCTTTGGCGGTATGGGCGGTGGAGGCAGGCAACAGTACACTAACATGCCGCAAAAAGGACAGGATGCCGAGTACAATTTGTCGATATCACTCGAAGAATCAGTATTTGGAGCGGATAAAAAAATATCCTTCCAAATGGAAAATAACATAGAAGACATTAATGTCAAAATCCCGGCCGGAATCAGTTCCGGAAAGAAACTTCGACTTCCAGGCAAAGGCCTATCCGGATACAATGGTGGTCCAAATGGTGATTTATATTTGAATGTCAATGTATTGCCTCATCCGATCTTTGCTCGCGACGGAAACGACCTTTACATTGAAAAAACGATCAAATTCAGCCAGGCAGCCCTGGGGACATCCATCGATGTTCCAACTCTGGATGGAACAACAAAACGATTAAAAATTGCTCCAGGTACACAGAACAATACAAAAATCCGGATGAAAGGTTTTGGCGTTCCCGGATTAAAAGGCGCTGCCAAAGGCGACCAGTTTGTCAAAATCAATGTCGAGGTTCCCAAGAGGCTGACGGAAAAACAGATAAAGTTGGTTGAACAGTTGGCGGACGAAGGAATTTAAAAGACAGGTTTATCGACTGTAAGCTGAAGACTGTTAGGTTTAAGATGTGACCGGCATGTTTCTTAATATTTTAGAGGATATGCCGGTTTTCTTTTTTTATTGATACCCACTCTTACCTGTTTCGTTTCTTAATTCTATGTCTGATAATGTATGTTATGTAAACTTAACTCGTATTTTTTATTTTTTTCTGTTTATATTTTTTCTTGACCCTTAAACTCTCAGTCTATTTTCACACAAACTCAACTTCACCTATCGCTCCAATATCCTCACCAATTATAATCACGATACCCCGAATGTCTGGGATTTTGATTCCATAATTCAAAGCATTTTTTATGTCCTTTTTGTTCTTAACACGGTTTCCGATGGCAGAAGCCGCCGCATCGGCCAATGTGGCTGATTTTGATAAAACGCAAACAGCGTCCGCTTTACCGAAGCTTAAAGACGGTCCGACAGTCGACGATGAAGTGCAAATTCCAATTGGTGTTTCTTCATTTTTTATAAGAAGATTAATCTTATAACTTAAAGCAGATTCTCCGGCATAAATTGAAACAGTCTGATTTATTTTTGATTTTAGAAATACATCCCCGCCGTTTTCAATAATTAGATTTTCAGTTTGAGACAGTAGGTCTTTTCCAACAAATTCAGCGATGGCTCCCGCAACCGACGCCATGGGCCCCACTCCGCAAACTTGTGACCGGGTAAGCATGTCTCGTATGATCGGCGGCGCCAACGGGTCTTCCGGAAGCGGTAAAAGTGATGTCCTGAAATCAGCATGTTTTGCAATGTAGTTTTCAAGGGAATTTCGGTGTCGGGCCAGTGATGAAAAAGCCTGCTCCGATAAATCTGTATCCGAACTTATAAACAGGTCACTTTCAGATATTTTTATCTGATAAGAAACAAGATTATCTTTATTAATTAATGACCTGTATATTCTTTCCTCATGTTTCATATTAAGGATAAACAACTGTGGGTAACTTTTTTACAACTATTATTAAACTATGGATACTACAATAATCAATGTACACTAAATATAGATTGCCACACAGCCCGAGGGGCTGTTCGCAATGACATATACTCCCAAATGTGATGTGCAATCCTTTGTTCCGGGTTATTCGCCTCAGCCTTCCTTCATGAAACCTTGATCCTTGGACCTTGAGCCTTGAACCTTGCTTTCTCAGCAGTATATCGTGCTTCCCTCCCCCAGAATGCTGTCGGCATCTCGCTTAAGCCGGTCACAAATATCAATGCGGCCTGCTTCCCCCAGATTCACAATTGTTTCACTTTTTCCATTAACGATGTGGATATAACTCTCGTATTTACCACGATATTTTTTAATAGCTTCATTCAGTGACGAGATGCCTTCCGGTGTAATGCGATCTGCATCTATAATGAAACGCACCTGTTTATAAGGATTTTCCAGAGCTTTTGCCAGGGCTGTTACGTCCTGTGCGATGATCTTAATGTTCTCTTCGCTGTTTTCACCCGATCCCTGAATATCAATCGTCCCCTGAATGACAATCGGTTCGTCGGCATGAAGCAGCTCGTAGAATTTTTTATAAATATCAGGCCAGAAGATAATATCCACCGATCCCTTAAGGTCTTCCAGAACGATGTTGCACATGACGTCTTTTTTCTTCGTCAAACGCTCGGACAGAGAACTGATGACGCCGGCAATCGTAATGGTGTCTTTATCGCGTTTACCCCTAAGAGTGCTGGCATCAGTGTTAGTTACGAACCGTAATTTATCGACATAGCCGTGAAGAGGGTGCCCGGAGATGTAAAAGCCCAGGGTTTCTTTTTCCAGGGCCAGCAGTTCCTTGCGGTCCCATTCGGGAAGATCTGGAATTTTGTAGCCCCCTGCCCCGTTTTCTTTTGAGGCATCGCCTACCAGATCATCAAAGAAGCTTGACTGATTACTGAGTAGTTCTTTCTGTTTGCGTTGCGCTTCTTCCATTGCCGCATCAAGGGCTTCCATAAGCTGGCGGCGGTAATGTCCCAGCGTATCAAAGGCGCCGCATTTAATCAGGCTTTCAATAACCCGTTTATTGACTTTGCGAAGATCAACGCGGCTTAAAAAGTCTATAAACGATGTAAATTTAGCTTCTTTACGCATGGCGATGACGGATTCGATGGCCGATTCGCCGACGTTTTTGACCGCGGTGAGTCCGAAACGAATATGATCGCCGGAAATACTGAAATCTTTTTCCGACTCGTTGATATCCGGAGGCAGGATGCTGATGCCCATTTCCTTGCAGTTGGACATGTGCTTGATGATCTTGTCGCGGTTGTCTTTTTCACTGGTCAGGAGCGCTGCCATAAAAGCGACCGGATAATGCGCTTTGAGGTAGGCTGTCTGATAAGTGATGATCGCGTAAGCGGCGCTGTGTGATTTGTTGAAACCGTATTCGGCAAAAGTTTCCATCTGATCCCAGATGGTTTTTGCCTTGTTTTCATCAATATTCAAATTCTTAGCGCCATCGAGAAACTTGGGTTTCTCCTTTTCCATGTCCGCAACTTTTTTCTTACCCATCACCTTGCGCAGCGTATCGGCTTGAGACATGGTATACCCGCCGATGGCGTTGGCGATTTGCATAACCTGTTCCTGGTACAGGATGATGCCGTAAGTCTCTTTCAGAATCGGCTCCAGTTGCGGCAGTTCATAGGTAATCTGTTGTTTGCCATGCTTTCGTGCGATGAAATCGGGGATCATCTTCATCGGACCGGGCCGGTAGGCTGCAATAAGCGCGATGACATCTTCAATACGGTCCGGTTTGAAGTTGACC
Source organism: Smithellaceae bacterium (assembly GCA_963682105.1). Taxonomy (GTDB): domain Bacteria; phylum Desulfobacterota; class Syntrophia; order Syntrophales; family Smithellaceae; genus UBA8904. The sequence goes on along the minus strand of OY821638.1, from coordinate 289,356 downwards.
AGAAGATCCTTCATGCCCGAACTTTCCAACTGGAAAACCCCGTCCGTTTCTCCCCTCATCAAAAGCTTATAGGTCTCAGGATCATCCAGCGGCAGATTATTGATATCGACTTCAGTGCCATTGGATTCCCGGATGAATTCCAGAGCGTTTTTGATGACCGTCAGCGTTTTAAGCCCCAGAAAATCGAACTTGGTCAGGCCGACCGTCTCAATGTCTTTCATTGTAAACTGGGAAACAATGTCGTCTTTGGGTGCAAAAAGCGGCACTCTTTCGATGAGGGGCACGTCCGAAATAACCACACCGGCGGCATGGACGGAAGAATGGCGATTTAACCCCTCAAGAATCAGCGATAATTTCAAAAGCTTGTCGATTTGCGGATTCTTTTTGCGTTCCTCTACGAAACGGGGCTCCATTTTAAAGGCTTCTTCCAGTTTGATATTTAAAACATCAGGCACCAGCTTGGCAATGCGGTCGGCATCACCATATGGAATGTTTAAAGCCCGCCCGACATCCCGGATAACCCCTTTGGCCAGCATTTTTCCAAATGTGCCGATCTGTGTAACTCTTTCCTTGCCATATTTTTCCGTCACATATTTTATGACTTCCCCGCGTCTTTCCTGGCAGAAATCAATATCGATATCCGGCATGCTGATTCGGTCGGGGTTCAGAAAACGTTCAAAAAATAATTCATAGCGCAATGGATCAATATCAGTAATCCGGATGGCAAACGCCACGAGTGATCCGGCGGCGGAACCGCGTCCGGGCCCAACAGGAATATCATTGTGTTTGGCGTGCTTGATAAAGTCGGAAACGATCAGAAAATATCCGGCAAATCCCATTTTTTTAATAACTTCAAGTTCGTAAATAAGACGTTTATTGTATTTCTCACGGGTGGTTGCCTCATCGTCCTTGGTATATTTAAGAATCGCCGGCATGCGCTTTTCAAGTCCTTCAACGGCTTTTCTTTCCAGGTAAGTTTCCAGCGTTTCTTCCGGATTTTTGACCTCAAACTTCGGAAGAAAAAACTTACCGAATTCAAAAGTCATATTACAGCGTTCTGCTATCTTTACCGTGTTTTCGACGGCTTCCGGCGCATATTCAAACAGATCCTGCATTTCCTGCGGCGAGCGAACATAAAACTGGTTTGTCGAAAGCGACATGCGGTCTTTATCTTCGATGGTTTTACCGGTCTGGATACACAAAAGAACGTTATGAGCTTCCGCATGATCTACATTGAGATAATGACAGTCGTTGGTGGCGATAAGCGGAATGGATAACTCTTTGCTCAAGGCAATAAGGCCTTCATTGGCGGTTTTCTGTTCCGGAATACCGTTTTCCATGATTTCCAGATAGAAATTTTCTTCACCGAAAATGTCCAGATACTCCAGAGCGGCTTTTCGGGCTTCAACCATATTGCCCCGTACGATATGCGACGCGATTTCACCATGCAGGCAGGCACTGGATGCAATGAGTCCCGCGGAACATTGCCGGAGAAGCTCTTTATCCACACGGGGGCGGTAATAAAATCCTTCGATGTGGGCCAGCGAGGTCAACTTCATCAGATTTTGATATCCCTGCTTATCTTTAACCAGGATAACCAGATGGCGCGCGTTTTCACCGGCAACAGACGGTGTTTTGTCGGTTCTCTTCCCCGGCGCAACGTAGAGTTCGCAACCAATAATCGGTTTGATGCCGTTTTTCAGGGCCTGTTGATAAAAATCAATGGCGCCGAACATATTGCCGTGGTCCGTCATGGCTATGGCCGGCATTTCGTATTCTTTTACTTTTTTGAAAAGTTCTTCCAGACGGATCATTCCATCCAAGAGGCTATACTGTGTATGAACGTGAAGATGAACAAAATTTGCAGCCATGCTGTTTAATCAATCCAGTAGTTGGGCGCTTCTTTGGTGATGATGACGTCGTGCACATGGCTTTCGCGTAATCCTGCCGACGTAATTCGTACGAATCTTGATTTTTCGATCAGTTCGGAAATCGTCTTTGCTCCGACATATCCCATGCCGGCCTTTAGACCGCCGATCAACTGCAGGATACTTGCGGAGAGAGTTCCCCGGAAAGGCACCCTGCCCTCAATGCCTTCCGGCACGGTTTTCATGGCTGCCTCTATATCGTCCTGATAATAGCGGTCGCGGCTGCCCATTTTCATGGCTTCGAGCGATCCCATGCCACGATAAACCTTGTAGCTGCGGCCCTGGAACAAAATGGTTTCGCCGGGGCTTTCTTCCGTTCCGGCAAAGAGACCTCCGATCATGACACTGTGAGCGCCGCACCCCAGCGCCTTTACGATATCACCGGAGTATTTGATGCCGCCGTCGGCAATCACGGGGATTCCACATTTGGAAGCCACTTTGCAGGCGTCGCGGATGGCGGACATTTGCGCCACGCCGACACCGGCAACAACTCGTGTGGTACAGATAGATCCCGGTCCCACACCCACTTTGACGGCATCCACCCCCGCGTCAATGAGAGCCTGGGCGCCTTCGGTCGTAGCCACGTTGCCGGCAATCAATTCGCATTTCGGAAAGTTGGCCTTGGTTGATTTGATGGCATCGATGACGCCTTTGGAATGCCCGTGGGATGTGTCGATGAGAATGACGTCGGCCCCGGCAGACAAAAGCGCCGCGATACGCGGTTCACGATCCAGAATGCCGACTGCGCCCCCCACTCTCAGGCGCCCCAGAGAATCTTTGCAAGCATTGGGAAATTTTCTTATTTTTTCAATATCTTTGATTGTGATGAGGCCTTTCAGACAATATTCGTCGTCAACAACCAGCAGCTTTTCAATGCGGTGTTTGTGAAGAAGTTTTTTGGAATCTTCCAGAGAAATATTCGCTTTGACGGTTACCAGATTTTCTTTGGTCATGACGTTGGCAACCGGCTGGTTGAGATCTTCCTCAAAACGTAAATCACGATTTGTTAAGATGCCGACCAGCTTTTGATTCTTTACAACCGGCACCCCGGAAATGGAGTACTGATGCATCAGAGCCAGAGCGTCGCTCACTTTTCTCTCCGGTTCGATGGTGATCGGATCGACGATCATACCGCTTTCCGACTTTTTGACCCGGTCCACTTCAATCGCCTGTCGCTCGATGCTCATATTGCGGTGGATGAAGCCGATGCCGCCTTCCTGCGCCATGCAGATAGCCGTGCGGGATTCCGTTACAGTATCCATCGCCGCCGATACGATCGGTATGTTCAAGCGGATATTTTGTGTCAGCAACGTTGCCGTTTCGACATCTTTCGGCAGAATGTTCGATTCCGCCGGTACTAAAAGCAGATCGTCAAAAGTTAAAGATTCCCTTACCACGTCGTCTAACATATGATCCTCCGTCGCAATATAAGTGGTTAATTTTTAATTAAATATTTTTTGTTATTCAATACAATGCAGAAGGTCCCGCCGGCATCGTCTTCTTCTATGAACTCGGCGAGCTGATAGTAACTTTTTCTTACAAACCGGGCCGTAAACCGGCCATTTTTTATTCGGCAATAAATGACATTGTCCTCTCTTACAAAAAGAGAGTTCATGTCAAGCACTTCCATTTGGTCATCACTTAAAAGAATTTCAATTTGTTCATCACCATTCACCGGCGTTTTTGTTTTATATACGGCTGTAACGACAAAAGGCGTGTCTTCCACGTCGATGTAGTAAGTTTCTCCATTTAATTCGATAAAGTAATTCCCGCCGTCATCGATATACAGATGTTCAAAGAAAATGCACAGAATATCTTTGCGGAACATGTGCGCTCCGCGATAATACCAGATTCCGTCTTTATCTATTTTGATATCGCTTGATTCCATTTTATCTAAAACGTTTTTTTGCTGTCCAGTAATATTGTTACCGGGCCGTTGTTAATCAGTTCCACTTTCATCGATTCCTGGAATTTTCCCGTGGCCAGTTTTTTAACCCTGAAAGTTGCCTGACTTACAAAATATTCATAAAGCTGGTTGGCTTTCGCCGGTTCTTCAGCCCGAACAAACGACGGTCGCCTTCCTTTTATACAGTCACCCAGCAGCGTGAATTGAGACACGACCATCATCTCACCGCCGATATCTGCAAGTGAAAGGTTCATTTTTCCCTGATCATCTTCAAATATTCGTAAACTAACAGTCTTTTCGAGAATATAATCTGCGTCATTTTGGGTATCGTCTTTTTCCACACCAAGCAAAACCAGCAATCCCTGGGTAATAGACGAGAATTCCAGAAAATTAATTTTGACGCAAGCCCGGTCTACCCTTTGAATAACAGCGCGCATGAAGATTCCTGCCTAAAAGTTTGGGCATGTTAGCAATAATTTTGTCAGTCATCAAGTTCTTAATGTAAAAATTCTCAATGTAAAAATTGGTGAAAATAACGGGTCAAGAAATGTAAAAAACCAGCCGATAAAAAATTTGTTGTAACAAATGGTGATTAAAATCACATGTTTTTTATATTCATGACCGATAATAATAACGAAGAAGTGTAAGGGAGACCGCGCAGATAAACAGTTTAAATACCTTAACGTACCGTATTTAAAAGTTAATCTTTACGTTGTAAATTATTTTGAGCGGAGGATTTTAAACAACATCATGTCATTGGCATTTTAATTGCTTAAATAATTCTGTTTATTTGTTAATTTTTATGAGGCCGGTTATGGAGTTTAAAAAAAACGGTGGCTTTAGCCTGGTGGAAATGCTGATTGTAATCGCCATTGTAGCGATCATCAGTAGTATTGCAGCCTATTCGTGGCAGCGTTATGTCACTAACACGAACCTCAAAACTGCTTCAAGAGATATCATAACTGATATTGACCGTTATCGGGCAAAATCAACGTCTGAAAACCGGATGTATCTCATTGCATTCATCCCCGCGACAGACAGTTATTATATTATTTACTCACCCGTTACTGCAACACACTCCATGGTCTTCATAACAAAAATGATGTCAACCTATGGCAGCGGCATACAGATTACCAGCGCCAATTATGTCGCTTCATCGGCGACTAATTGGATTATGTTTCAACCGCGCGGCACCGTAACCGCCGGAACGGCAACCTTAACCAATTCTCGATCATCGACGGCAACTATTACATCGAATATAACAGGTAAGTCATTTGTCCAGTTTGCGATGCAATAACTTTAATAGATAATCATGGCGGCATTAATAATGAATAACTCGAGGAAAAAATTGTTAACATGGAAATGCAATGAAAAAGGATTTGGTCTACTGGAGGTTGTCATCGCAACGTTCATGACAGCCGTGGGGATCATGGCGATCTTTTCACTACTGTCGCCTGCCTGGAAAACAGTCTCGAAATCGGACTATCTCGGAAGAGCATCCGGAATCCTGTTCGAACAATTGATGAATCAGGAAGCGAGGATCATGAATCCCTGCTGCGCCGTAACGGTCGGCACATTGCCGGCAACCGTCGTTTACGCAAGTGGACAGACGACCGCTCAGTCGGGTGATGCACAGTTTAATGTCACATCGACAATTACGGCGCTGGCCACGAATGTCTGGAGAGTCAGTGTAAGGGTAGCTTGGCCCGGCAACGCCGGAGTTTCTGAGAGCATTGTCGTATCGCGGCAGGAGGGTTTTGTTTTCCCATCCGGATGCACCACAGGAGCGCTCGCATGTCAATAAAAAATTCAAAAGGCTTCACCCTTGTAGAAATAATAACGGCTCTGGGCGTATCGATGGTTCTGCTTGGCGGCATCTATATGGCGATCAATTCCACTCAAAAGCATTCCTCCTCTATTGAACGGCGGGTAACGGCCCAGCAGGATGTGAAACCGGCATTGGATATCATCGCAATCGAACTCAGTATGGCTTCGTATAACCCGACATACACGACAAACATATGGGTGAATCCATCGACATGCGCCTACGCCTCCACAACCCCGCAGACTTATCGAGGCATTCAGGAGGCAACGGCAAATTCCATCGTCGTTGAAATGGATGTCCTGGACTCGGCGGGCAATGACGGAGACGGCGCGCTTGACGACGCAAATGAAATTATTCGATATAATTACGATACAGCGAACCAAACTATCACGAGGGGAACAAATTGCGGCGCGAGCCTGCCCTTCCTGGGGGCGACTGTTTCCGGTCAGAAAACGGTCCGGGTCATCAACAGCACCCTGGGGATTCCCATTTTTAGATATTTTAACGGACAGGGTAACGAGATCGCAGTCAGTGGAACCGACCTCGGAGGGCTCATCGCCAATGTCCGCCGGATCGAGATCGTGCTGGCTGTGGAAACGGAGGATGTTGATGCAAATTCAGGACAACGTAAAAAACTTATCTATTCAACAAGCGTTATTCCGAGGAACCATGCAATCCAGCAGTAAAAGAATAATATCATCGGAAAAAGGGTTTGTTTTACTGACGGCGATTATAGCCTGCGTCATTCTTCTGGCACTGACAACACTGATTATCAATTTGTCAACCGGTGATTTACAGACCAGCTCTCAAAGTGTCGGCGGCAAGAAAGCCTTGAGCGCAGCGGAAGCGGGCATTCACAGACTCATGCAGAATTTTGATCCTTTGAATATTACTGCATCAGCAGTTACGAACATTCAGGTGGATTCGTCAAATGATGCCGCATCCGTCTATACTATCTCCACGCCCACCAATCCCACTATCAGTCCGACGTTTCTTCCATTGTCGGGATACTCTATCGGAGGAGGACAGCAATGGGGACAAAGGGTTTACAATGTGGATGTCACGGGAAGAAATACAAATTATAAGACAATCGTTACAATAGGGACCGGTATAGGTTACGGACCCGTTGAAAGTTCAACCATGATGCGATAAGGAGGTTCTATGAAGACGCAGAGGCTTTTTTTCCTGATAACGGGAATCGCTCTTTTAATCATTTCAGCAAGTGCCGGAAATGCCACTGAACCCGTTGCGGGAGAAGAGGCCCTTTTCGTGTCATCCACACAGCCGGATGCACTGATCCTCCTGGATCTTTCTGGCAGTATGACATGGAACCCCGCCGGTGACAATTTGCCATATGGAGCAACCAGCTCATGCATTGCAGACACGACAAACTGCAGCGGCACAGGGTGCAGCGGCGGTTTTTGTGGTTCTTCAAAGAGTGCCTGTGCAACAGATTGCAGCCGCCTCGCCATTACCAAGAATGCCATTTTTAAAATCCTGGATGATAACGCCGACGGCGTAATCAACACTGCGGATGATGGAAGCCTTGGTGTTAGACTAGGCTATATGCGATTTTACTATTGCCAAAATAGCACTGATGATACTGGCACCGATTATACCAGTGGATGCAACAAATTAATCAAAGCTATCAATACCACTTACAGCGTTATTAATAATTCTGTACAGCTTGCAAGCGCCAGCGGTGGAACACCGCTGGCAAGCGCTCTCAAGGAAGCCAAACTCTATCTGGATGCCCATAAGGACAAAGATTCCTCTAAGAGCTGTCGCCAGAAGTTCGTCATTCTAATCACTGACGGCTCGGATACTTATGCCTGTGGCGCAGGCGGCGCCGAATGCGACAGCCATCGATATAAAAACAGACGCGCGGTTGTTGCCAGAGCCAAGGCTCTGAGCGATGCAGGCTATAAGGTATTTGTTATCGGTTTCGGAAGCGCCATGCCTCCCTACCTGCGAAACACGCTCAACTGGATGGCCTACTACGGAGGGACGGATAACCCCAACTCGGTCAACTCCGTTGATGCAACGGCTTATAATATTGCAACTACCACGGATTGTACGGCCACCAGTCCGGCAAATCCGAGCGCCTGCTGTAACCTGAACAGTTCCGGCTGCTACCCGTCGGGAGTGACCGAATGCACAAACGATACTTCGACATTGACCTCAGCCTGTTACGATTCCGAACATCCATATCCGACAAGTTCCGGTATCTCTCAATCCAATTACCGGGCCTCCGCAAACGATCCGGGATACCTTGATCTTTCGGGCTATGCCTACTTGGCTGGCAGCGCCGCGGAACTGTCTGCAGCTTTGAAGGCATCCATTAATATTATAAGGGAAGCCACATTTTCTTTCTCCCAGGCTTCAATCCAGTCTTCCAGAACCACTGACGAAAATTTTGTTTATGAAGGTTCGTTCCAGCCTGTTAATAATGATCCCTTCTGGCTCGGGCACTTGAGGAAATACCCGATTAATGCCGACGGCACCGTTGCAAGCACTTACGTGGATGCAGGAAATGTTCTCAAAGCAGCCAGTTATTCATCCAGAAATATCAAAACTTGCATCGGATGTTCGGCAAGCTACTCGACGCCAACCAGCCTGACCGATTTTACTACGAGCATCGACAAAACGTATTTTGACGTCACGACCGACGCCGAACGCGATGCTATTGTCGGTTACATTCAGGGAAATTCAACATATAATCCGGATAACTGGAAGTTGGGCGATGTTTTCAGGTCCACGCCAATCACATTCGGATCTCCTTCAGGATTTTTTGATGATTTCCGCGATACGAGTTCTTACAGTGTCACCTGTGTTGGAGGATTAAACTGCGCAACATCCACATCTCTGACTGTTAACGCCTTCGGTTATCACCGTTGCACACATTGCCGGAGTTCGGCCAATAACAAGCGGCTGATTGTCGCCGGGGCAAATGACGGGCAGTTCCATGCCTTCAGAACGAGCAATATGTCTGAGGTCTGGAGTTTCGTGCCTCCCAATCTACTTTCCAAGTTGAAAAACGTGACGCATTCAACGCATCCTACGTCTTTGCTTCATCAATACTTTGTTGACGGTCCTGTGTCCGGCGCCGATGTCTGGTTGGGCAGCGGCAGCGGCACGAGTAAATCGACTTCAGACTGGAAGAGCATTCTCAATTTTGGCTTAGGCAGGGGCAGTGCGGACAGACTCTGGAGTTCGTCGGCATCGTGCGACTCCGACTTCGCCGGCACGTATTCTTCCACATATTCCAATTATTGCGGCTATTATACGCTTGATCTGACGGATTCTCTTAATCCGAAGTTTATGTGGCGACTCAATACCCTGGACTCCGCCACTCAGGCGCCTTATCTCGGCGACTCATGGAGCAAAATGCTGATGGGCCGCATCCTTGTGAAATCCGGAACAACCGAGACGGAAAAATGGGTTGGCTTCATCGGCGGCGGTTATAACAAAAATGATTGCAGCGGCGGCGGCACGTGCGACACAAGAGGAAAAGGCTTTTACGTTGTTGATCTGAGTGATGGTCACATTCTTTGGAGTTATACGCTAGGTGGTTCGTCCGCGGCCGGTACCGGAAGCACCAGCATGAAATACAGCCTGCCTGCACCGCCGTCCATCGTGGATACGGATAATGACGGTTTTGTCGATACGGCCTATATCGGAGACCTTGGCGGTAACATGTGGCGGATGAAATTCTGCACATCGGCCATGCTAAAAGCCGGAAGCTGTACCACCTCAAACTGGAGCGGTGGCTTCTTCTTCGATTCTTCGTCTGGGGCCATACGGCCCGTTTATACCGGCGCAGCGGTTGCGCGGGATACAAGCGGCAATATATGGGTGTGCTGGGGAACAGGAGATAAAGTCGATCCGACTGCATCCAACGCTCAGGAGCATTTCTATGCGGTTAAAGACGATCGGACCAGCACCTATACCGTCAGCAATATCGATACTATTTCATCAGCCTCTCAAACTTACGATCAGTCCAAGGTCGGGTATCGCATACAACTGACCGGCGGCGGTGAAAAAATTCTGGCTGAACCCGCCATCTTTGGTGGAGTCGTTTATTTTACAAGCTTCATTCCCGGTAGTTCAACCGATAAGTGTGAACAGTCAGGAACAGCTAAACTTAATGTGTGTATTTAACAACTGCTAACGGTGTTTTCCCTAGTGCCGCAGGTGTCGTACGCAGCATGACCATAGGCACTGGAATTGCCTCCGCACCCATTGTTTCCCTGAAGCCTGCCGGTGGAACCGGATCCATTGCAGATCTTTATGTCACAGTCAGCGGCGGTGGTGTAACTTCGGCAAGCACTCAAAAGGTTGACTTCGACCCCCCAGGCGTATCAAACCGGACGAATATGCTCTTCTGGAAGGACAAGCGCGTTCAGTAGCCGTAAACGAAAGGGATTGTTAAAAGGGGAATATATCCTCAAATATTAAAAAATATTCAGGATTAAATAACAAGCGGAGGTAGTGAAATCCGCTTGTTATTTTTTTATCCATTATCCGGCATCCCAAATACTTTTGTATATTCTTTATGAGTTATTGAACGATGGCTGCTCCGACGACGGGGTCTAGCTTGATGATTTGAGATCGTCTTTCGATAGAAAGCTTAATGGCGTACCCTTCGGATCCTCCCGTAGGATAAAAAGAAATGGAGGCCGAACCTTTGCTGACCTCTCCGGAAAGAGGATGAACAAGTCTGATTGAAATTCCCTGTGGAATCTCATGTAATTTTCCGCCCATAATACCAAAGTGTCTTTTGTCCAGATTAAAGAGAATGGTCTGTTTTTCGTTTTGAATCCGCGCCAGGGCTCTGGCTTTGCGCATTTCCGCAATAACATCCCGGGTGGCCGCGTTAAGACGAAATTTGGGAAGACTGTTGGCATAAAACACGGTTGACAAACCAAGCACCAGAACTATCAAAGACAAAACAATGATGATTTCGATCAGTGTAAATCCATGCATATTGAGATTTGCGCTTCGAATAATCTTCATCCGGTGTACTTGCCAAACCTTTAGAGCAAAGCAAGGGGTTTTAACCCCTTGCTCGATGAATAACCAAATGGAGAACAAGGGGCTTAAGCCCCTTGTTCTGAAAATAAATCCTGCTCGGGCTAGAACGGCATATCCGTAATGCTGAAAACGGCCAGCAGCATGGAAACGACGATAAACCCAATAATCAGCGCCAGCACAAGAATCATAATAGGCCCCAGAAGGCTGACAAAACGCTTGATCGTTTCCTTGAGGCTCTTTTCATAGGTGACGGCAACTTTAATCAGCATGTCTTCCATCTGGCCCGTTTCCTCGCCGACTTTGATCATTGACAAAGCCAGCGGCGGAAATATTCCCGTATTGGCCAGCGGAACGGCAATGCCCTTCCCTTCTTTGGCCTCCTTCATGATTTTTTCCAGTGCTTCGGATATGACGAGATTGGTCGTCACATCGCGGGAATTGATGAGCGCCTGCAAAAGCGGCACACCGCTTTTCAGAAGCGTGCCCAGCGTTCTGCAAAACCTGGCAATCTCCAGCTTAACAATCACATCGCCCAGAACTTTTAATTTAAACGCATCCCATTTGTATTTACCTGATGCGCTGTTGATCCATGTCTGGAAAACAAAGACCGCAAAGGCTATCATCAATATGAGAGCCCACCAGTAGTTTTGCAGCCCCGTGCTCATGGACATAAGCATCTGCGTGGTAGGCGGCAGCGATCCTCCCATTTCATTAAACAGTGAAGAAAATCGCGGAACGACAAAAATCAGCAGCATGATAATCGAAAGAATGCTGGTGACGAGAAGAATCACCGGATAGATCATGGCTGAAAAAACGTTATCTTTAAGCTCTTTTGTTGATTCCAGAAATTCGTTGAGCTTCTCCAGAATGACATCCAGCACGCCACTGGCTTCTCCGGCTTTAATCATATTGACATACAGCCTGGGGAAAATCTTCGGATGTTCCAGCAGAGCGTCGGAAAACGTTTTACCGCCGCGAATCGCCGTCAAAATCGACTCGATGACGCTTTTCATGCCCTTACTTTCAAAAACGTCGGAAAGAATATTGAGACTGCGGTCCAGCGGAAGGCCGGCGTTGAGAAGCACATATAATTCCGCCGTAAAGGTTTGCAATTCATCTTTGGATGTTCTGGCGCCCGATTTATTTTTGGCCTTTTTCTGCGCCGTAATTTTAATGAGAATAACGCCCGCATTTTTCAGGCGCTCAATGGCGGATTTCTCATCCTGAGCTTCGATTTGCCCTTCCTGAATCTGACCGTCGCGCGTTGTTGCGCGGTAAGCGTAAAATGCCAAAGTCTACACCTCTTGCGTAACGCGGAATATTTCGCTTATGGTTGTAATGCCGGCCGCAACTTTTCTGCCGCCGTCTTCAATAAGCGTCTTCATACCGTTACGACGGGCCGCTTCCTGAATTTTCATCACATCCGCCTGTCTGATAATTAACTGCTGAATTTCATCGTTGACCGTCAGTAGTTCGAAAATGCCGCTCCGGCCGTAATAGCCTGTATTGGCGCACCTGTCGCACCCTTTCCCTTTATAAAACACCGTGTCCCGGCCAACGCCCAGGCTGCGCAGGTTTTCATCGCTGACTTCCACCGGATCAACCTCTTTGCAGGCGGGACAAATCTTGCGTACAAGGCGCTGCGCCAGAATGCCGCGAATGGTTGAAGAAAGCAGAAACGCCCCTACGCCGAGATCAATCAAACGTGTCAGTGCGCTGGGCGCATCGTTGGTATGAAGCGTTGAGAAAACAAGATGGCCGGTCAGTGCCGACTGAATGGCTATTTCAGCCGTTTCCAGATCGCGGATTTCCCCGATCATGATAATATCCGGGTCCTGCCGGACGATGTGCCGCAAGACGCTGGGAAACGTAAGCCCTATTTGCGGTTTGACCTGAATCTGATTGACACCCTGGAGCTGATATTCCACAGGGTCTTCCACCGTGATGATTTTTTTATCAGGAGAATTGATTTTATCCAGCGCGCCGTAAAGCGTTGTTGTTTTGCCGCTTCCGGTCGGTCCGGTCACCAGAATGATCCCGTTGGGCCGGGCAATGAGATGGTCCAGCATATCGAGCGTTTCCTGATGAAATCCCATCTTCCCCAGATCAATGACGATGCTTTCCTTATCCAGAATTCTCATCACCAGGCTTTCGCCATAAAGCACCGGAATGGTGGAGACGCGCAGATCGATGTCTTTTTCAGATATTTTTGCGCGGATGCGCCCGTCCTGGGGGAGCCTCCGCTCGGCGATATTGAGTTTGGCCATGATTTTGATGCGGGAAATGATAGCCGCCTGAAGCTTCTTGGGAATCGCTTCCACATCGTGCAAAACACCGTCGATGCGGTAACGGACTTTCAACTCGTCCTTAAACGGTTCAATGTGAATATCGCTTGCCCGGTTTTCCACCGCGCGGCTCAGGAACAAATTGACCAGCTTGATAACCGGCGCTTCGGAGGCCATATCTTTGAGATGACCGATATTTTCATCGTCGTCGCCCAGGAATTGAAGACCTTCGTCACCTATATCCTCCAGAATGCTGCCCACATCCTGGCTTTCCTGGGTGTAGAATTTTGAAATGAACTCGTTGATGATTTTATCGTCGCAGGTATGAACCTGAACATCGGAAGATGTGACCACGGAAAGAGCGTCAATGACCGCCCTGTCCTGCGGATTGGCCATGACGACTTTTAAAACGCCGTCTTTCATTTCGAGAGGAATAATCTTATTTTCACGGACAAAACGAGCCGGTATTTCTTCCATAATAAACGGCATTTTGGGCATGTCATCCGGCGAAAGGTGAGAAACGGGTTTAATCGGCATTACCATCCTCCGTGGTGGACGCTTTTTTAAGTTTTCCCGCTAAAGCGATTTTTGTGAGGCATTCTAGATGCTTTATCCCGCCATGGCAAGAACAAATATTAGTTAATTAATTCATTGGCCAACCACAACCATTGGGGACACCCCAAGAATTCTAACTTTCTATTCATTCCAGCAACCGATAACCGTTTTCGCTGGCTATCTTCTTCCCTCTTTCCACACAGGTTCCCACCCCCGGCCCGCTTATGCCTATGTGCCTGGCCAGATCCAGGTGCGATATTCCCAGATCACAAGACGCCCAGTAGCAAAACAAACTTCTTGCCTTGACTTTAATAGGCTGCTTTTGCCTGCAAAAGATATCTGATACATCTACTGCGCAAATCTCTGCCACACGACTGGCTACCTTCTCCAAATCATACCCCTGACGTTTGATCGCATATCGCCGTTCGAACGCTTCCTTGGCCTCGGTTAATACTTCTTCTACAAAATCTCCGTCGCCGAGAATCCTTTCATCGCTTTTGATGAATGTTCCCTTCAAATCGCTTGCCTTAATCGCCCGCCAACCTCCAAGACTTCGAATCAATCCGCCTCCAGCCAAATCTTCTCTTCTTCCTTGCAGAAAACCCTCTTCTACAAAGACTTCATAACATCTTCTTGCAGAATGTCTTTGTTTTCCAAAATATTTCAGAACATAATCCGTGTCCTGCCATTCTCGCTTTCTGCTGCCCATCAGAACGCTATGACCGCTATAGGCATACCTGCCCAACTCTTCCAGACCCTTCACCAGACCGGCACGAACCGGATTCAAATGAATGTATCGAACCAGTTCGGTCAAATACGTGTCTTCTTGACAGAGAATCGATTTGTATCGGTTCTGAAATAACCTCCCGCAACGTCTATGTCTGAAATTGAAATAAACGGCATAGCCCGTTAATATTCTGCTCATCAACGTAGCAATCGGTGTGCTGCCGGTCCGAAAAAGAAAATGTGCGTGATTTGGCATAAACGCCCATGCAAAACATGTTGTTTTTGTCGCCGGGAGAAGTTTTTCCAGACGGGATAGAAAATCTTCACGGTCTTTGTCATCCAGAAATATCTTTCGACGTTCTATCCCTCGAATCATAATGTGATGCAATACTCCAGGAGCATCCAATCTCGCTGATCTCGGCATCCACTCTCCTTTGTTTGCCGTTTTTCGTTTCTTTGACTTACCGTTTAACGGGCTTCCCCAACGTCACGACACTTCCCGTAATATTCTTAATGCGGTAAAACTATTTTATTTAATGATTTATGCAATTTTGAAGACGTTACCGCCTAACTATTTTCGTTCTCACTGTCAATATATATTTTAGATGCAATTTATGGGATAACATAACCTGGACATTATCGGTATTGTTCATTCCTCGCTCTGGCTTCCTTTATTATTTGTTTCCTTTCCGCACCCATCTATATATCCAACTCTATGTGTAATCGTTAGAAACTTAGAATTCTTGGGGTGTCCCTTCGTAGCTCGTAATATTCTTAATGCGGTAAAACTATTTTATTTAATGATTTATGCAATTTTGAAGACGTTACCGCCTAACTATTTTCGTTCTCACTGTCAATATATATTTTAGATGCAATTTATGGGATAACATAACCTGGACATTATCGGTATTGTTCATTCCTCGCTCTGGCTTCCTTTATTATTTGTTTCCTTTCCGCACCCATCTATATATCCAACTCTATGTGTAATCGTTAGAAACTTAGAATTCTTGGGGTGTCCCTTCGTAGCTCTCATGCCTAGATCACTCTGTAAGAATGTTTTGTCATTACTGGGAGCCTTGGCTATTAAAGCATTAGTTTGGGTGATAAAGTAGTCCAATCTGGTGCTTGTAGCATTATCAATTGCCTGTATCCCATAAGCACTTGATAGTGCGGCATTTATTTGTATTATTTGCTGTGCAGTTAATCCTGTACCACCCGGCGAAAGTGCTGCTGCATATAATGAATTCGCAACGCTGATACTGTATGCATTTCTTAAAATGTTATTAAATGTCGTCTTTGCAATTGCTGGACCATTGATCAGATCGAATTGCAGCCATCCATAACTCCAGCCACTTCCTGTGATTCCTGCATTAGATATATTATAAGCATTATTTCCCTCATTCTTTCTTTCAGCATCGAACAGTATTTGTTTAAAACCACTAAAGCTGAGTGCCATATCTATTTTCTCCTTCTATCTCTCAGATATTTATACAAATCATTTGTAGTTTTCTCTGCTATGTCTTCATCGCAATTTTCATAATCATTATTTGTCAAATCATCCATTACCCATGGTGTGCCACTGTTCTCTATTATAAATATATCTTTACCAACTATATTGGACTTACTTTTTAGATTCGAGTCAATTCGTATGACCACGCCTGTCTTCATATCTTGAAATAAAAAACTATTATCTAAAAGAAATTTAAAGTTTCCTTCAATGCCCTTTACCTGATATTTTACTGTACGCTTGGCTTCATATATACACGAAGCATTTGATAATTCTTTCCCATAGTCTTTTGTCCCATTCTTACCAGATATTCCATTAACGAAAAATTTTTCTGGCTTATCAAGAAGACGGAATATTGAAAATATTTTTTCTTCACCTGTTTTTTTGTTTATCAGTTTGTAAGGATAGCGATTAGGTCCAGCATAACAATTTAGATCATATGGAATAATAGATTCAATTCTTAATACACCATCCTGACTTACTGAATTGTATTGCATATAATCAAACTTGGCTGACTCACCTTTTTCTTTTTTCTTTTTTTCTTTGCTTTGATCTAAAACTTTGACAATATTTTCTGCATCCGTGCCAACGTAGTTTATCCTTTCAAAAAAAGTCACAGCATATGCATCCATTTTTTTTCTTTTTGTATACTTCTTATAGTATTGAATTAACACATCACCGTTTGGCATTGTATACATACTATTAGGCATTATAAAGATGGATGTGCTTTGTATTGCGCCATCTTTCCAATCCCATACATCTGGATATGGCGGATATTCGACAAGATTATTTATTGCTGCACTACTATTTTCACACACAGCCAAGTTTGCAATGCCTAGTAAAATAAATAATATCGTTAGATTTAATGTATGACAAAGGCGTGCTTTTAACTTATTACCTGAAGAAATAGTATTAATATGGGACGGTTTTATTTTTGATTTATCTCTTTTTAAAATCATCATATACTTTTTTCTTTCTTTAGCCCTTTGGGCTGATCTTCCCCCAGAAAAACGGACACCTTGGTTAAGAGACACCCCCTGCGAGTTCAAATGAACAGAGGAATGAACAGAGGGACGTTGTTAACTTTTAACTTTCGCTTTTACGATTGCCATAAAATTAATTATTTTCATTCAGTAACTCCCATCTTTTATGCGTTTCCGGGATAGCTATCACTTTTTTTCGAATTCCGGGGTCTCGTAGGGGCATCAAACGAAGTGAGCATTCTATCTCAATCATCATATCATATTCATCATTAAAGCAACAAACAGCCTCTGCCGCGACTGTTTTGGATAATTATGGCAGGAACGCCAGCACATTATCCAAACGAAATACAAGCAATATTTCATTGTTGCCGTCAATTTTTGAAAAGATATTTTATTGGAATATTTATGACGATGTGTATAAGAATCCATTTCCGATTGATCCTGACATTCAACAAAAGGAGCTTGAGAGTGATCATCCAAAAGAACATGGCTCTGCGTTACGCTAAAACCTTATACGATTCTTAATTGTGAAGAATTGTAATCCCGTTCAGTTTTCATGTCAATAATAATCTAGCTTCAGGATGCAATTTACCTCACAAAAAGGTCGGGATGTATTATTTGCCCTCTTTTTTCACTAATTACACAATTTTTGTACAGTTAATGAGCGTCCATGGCAATGACGTACATCACATTTTTTATCTTTTATTCTTATGTTTTGATTCCATGATTTTGGAATGCCTGACGCATTATTTTTCAATTGCGTCCGGGCAGTTTGGTTTGCAGCCATGCTTTGATTCTGGCCAGTGATTCATATTCTTCATAGCGCTGACGCTTGTCAATATTTTTAGGCGATATCTCAACCCCCCATATTTGCATTCCCAACTTCCGTCCGATAAAAACACATCTCGGCAGATGAAAGGAATTGGAAACGGCCATCGCCGTTGCAATCCCGAACTTATCCCTGGCGTTAAGTAATGATTGATACGTTGTATATCCGCCAGTGTCGCAAAGAATGCGGTCCCCGCGAATTTCCCCCCTGGCCTGCATGTACTCTTTCATTGCGGCAACTTCATCTTCAACACCGGTCAGCAAAAATATTATGTTCATCCGGTCAATTCCTACCTCAATTGCTTTATCCAGGCGCTCCTGCAATATTTGGGATACCGAATGGTCCTCCCGTATCCTTGCGCCGAAAACAATACAATACTGCATATGCGGAAGTATTCCGTTTGGGGCACAAATATAGTTTTCGCTATATTTCTTAATCCCTGAAATATTATCCAATACGCTGATCACAGGTTTTGCGATTCTGAAAGCCGTTCTTTTATATCCCATGATTACCTTTATGTCTTATCATGATAATTCTCTCTAAATAATCCCAACTGTTTTCGCCGCCGAATTTGCTGTAGGTATAGGATTGTTCAAAATAAATGTCTTCATGTTGACAAATGATCCCCTTGCGCTGTTCGGGGTCAGGTCCGCAAGCCATTGGATCGGCGACGCCAAGCAATCCGTTTTCGTCTTTATTAATAACGATATAATGCCTGTAGTCGTCATTTTTATTATAAAAATGAGCAATGACGCCTTCAGCATGAGTTTTCAGCGCTTCTTTAATAACCATCTGTTTTCCAGCTTTTGCTTTGCCTGCAATATTGATTTCTTCCCATTGCAAACCCGCCCTGAAAAACACGATATTCCAATAAGTATAAACCTGGTTCAAATTCCACCAAAATACTCTTGCCGGCGGAATAAACTTTCCGTAATAATTTGAAAACAGCATCGCAAGACATGTTATGGCGCAACCGCGTTCTTCATCCAGGTGAATCATCTGGTTATAATAATATTTGCCTTCATGACAAATTCCGCGGGGAAACGAATTTTCTTTTTTCCCTCGAAACAGAACGTCATATCCGTGTTTTTTTATTCTCCGCAGGATTTTTAAAATCATCTCTATGCACCGGGCGCTGTAGGGCTATTACAGTTTTCAAAAGGATACGGGAACATGTTTCCCAATTTATAACTCCATTCCCCGGGACTCACGGCGTACACAGCCGCGGAAGGCGAGAAGGTCAATTCACTGAAAATAATCCTTTTTCCAATATGATACAAATCAACCCTGACGAAAGGAAACGGTTTCGCCAGGGCCTCGGCAATCAGAATCATCTCTTCAAGTTGATCAGGCTTTTTGAGTTCGCAGGCCTCACTTTTGCGCCCTATGACGAATGGCAGAAGTTCCCAGCAGCAGTTGTAAAAGTTGTTCACAATCGTTTTATCGCCGATTGTTCCTGTCACCTGAATAAATTCCGCTTTCCCGGAAAAAACAAATATTCTCATCTGGCCGTTTTGGGGCAGTTTTGTGTCGAGATATTCCTCGATATACAGTTTGGGCTGAATATTTTTATATTGCCGTTCTCCGTAACGTTTATAATAGTTTTCCCGCAACCACCGGGCGGTCTTTTTTTTATTTGCCTGCGAATGCCGGATAAATATTTCTTTATTGGAACAAGACAGATTCCAGCCGCTGCCATGATTGGTTTTTAAGTAAAATTTTTCAGGAAGCGCCGTAAAATCTATTTCATCACAGGAATCATATACACCGTAAACATCACTTAAGATCTGCGGTCCGATGATATCTTTCACATATTCTCTTACGGCGATTTTATCAGCATACGCGGAACATCTTTCCATGAAATCACTGCTCATATACAGCAAGAGCTTGTCAGTGTAAGTTTGCGGGTTATTCAGATTCGGCCATCTTCCGGACATTCTTAAAATCTGCATCTTACAGATGAAGAAACCCGACAGGCTTTTAACAAGAATATGCGATGCCGGTCTGAAAAGAAATTTGACAATCTTCTTTAATATCACTTTATCCATCATTATCGG
This sequence comes from Smithellaceae bacterium, assembly GCA_963682105.1. GTDB lineage: Bacteria > Desulfobacterota > Syntrophia > Syntrophales > Smithellaceae > UBA8904. The sequence goes on along the minus strand of OY821638.1, from coordinate 269,721 downwards.
CCAGTCCGGTCAACCTGATTGCGGATGCGGCTGCTGATTGTTCAGCCATCATTAACCTCAGGCGTGAGGGTGAATCTGTATCATCGGAATTTTGTATACGTCGTCGCTGATTCGCCCGATTTCCGGGACCGGAATTCCCATCTCCCAGAGCACGAAGGGCAAACTGAGTTGATCGCGGTCGCTATGTTTCATAATTTCATTCCACCATCTTTCCATGATATCGATGCATATGGGGTTATGATGGTCTCTGACCAGCATATTCGACTCGATCAGGCCATAATGTTCGGGCATGCCCGCGCTCCTGTACGAGTTAATTTGTTTGCGCATTGTTTGCGGATCATGCTTGCTGAGACGTATGCACGCTTCGACTTCCTTGTAGATACAATCCCTGTGACGATGAAGATTGGATGCGAAACCATGCTGATTCAAAAGAAGAACGAGATATCGCATATCTCCGACGGTTTTGATATTTCCATCCAGGTAAATTGAATAATCATAATCGCCCAGAAAAAGGTGCGGATGCAATTTTACGTATCGTGAAATACGGGAAGTATCAAGAGACGGTATCCCTTTTATGGTGTGGATGTCGATACCTTTCCAGGCGCCCGTTGACGGAAGCGGGCCATCGGTGACCAACAGGTAATCAACGGTGCTCGGCTGGTAGACAGGCTCCTTGGGCAGGTCGTAATTCCCGACGATACAGGTATAAACCGCAATTTTGTAATTATAGAGCGCAAGTGTGTCCGTATATTTAATATTGTTTCTCGACGGCCCGCCCCCGCAGGGAAGCCTCCATTTTATTGACTTGCCAAGGTCGTAAGCAATCTGGATAAAGCGAAGCCACCATGTCGTCTGTATCTTCCGGCCCAACAGGTAGGCGTCGGAGGTGTAATCGACGTTCAAATCATTGAGGGCGCGCTGCGCTTTTTGATAGTCCTCGACAAGTCTTCTTGTTTTTTCAGAATCGTTCATTAAAATAATTTATTTTGCATCAAGACCTTTGAAAAATAACTTTTCTCTGTCATGCCCGCGCAGGCGGGAATCTGGAAAACAATTGATAATACTGGATTCCCGCTTACGCGGGAATGACAATATAGTTGGTTTTATGCAGTTATGCAAAGCTCTTTTGCATCCTTAAGGAGTCTAATATCTCATCCGGGGTGAGTTGGGTTATTTCGGACGTTCGCCGGTCCAACCGCCGTAACTTTGCAACAGACCACCTCCCGGCATGTCTGTTGGCGATGATCTTGGCTCGCCACCTATCTTAAACACACTGATCTGTCAACTCATATACTTGAGGGCCTCCTCACATTATTTCTCTTTTATTCCTATGTTTTGAAAATACTTTTTTTATGTGCTAATAGCGCCCACATGAGTAAGAACATTCTACTGGTAAATCCATGGATTTATGATTTTGCGGCTTATGATTTCTGGTTGAAGCCGCTGGGGCTATTGTATCTTGGGGGGCTCTTGCGCGCCAACGGCCACAGGGTTTCTCTCATCGATTGCCTGGACCCCCATTCTCCCTCGATGCTGGAAAAGAATATCAAAGCCCCTAAACGTCACGTGCATGGCCATGGCCGTTTTTTCCGCAAGGTCATCGATAAACCTGATTGCCTGAACATGATGCCGCGCAGTTATTGCCGCTACGGAATCGATCCGGATGTTTTTAGGCACGAACTTCGTCAATATCCGGAAACGGACATCGTGCTGGTCACTTCCATGATGACGTATTGGTATCCGGGGGTTTTTGACGCCATTAAGATCATCAAAGAAGAACTGCCTCAGACGCCGGTTGTGCTGGGCGGAAAATATGCGTCTCTCTGTTTCGATCATGCAGTTTCCCATTCCGGCGCGGATCATGTGATTGGTGGACGGGGCGAAAAGCAGATTTTACAACTATTACGGAATTTATTCGGTGAGGAACCCGTATTTGCCCCGCCGGAAGACGATCTCGACACCCTGCCCTATCCGGCATTCGATCTGATCCGGAAACTCGATCAGGTGTCGATTACGACGTCGCTGGGCTGTCCCTATCGATGCACCTATTGTTCGTCCCACTTGTTCAATAAAAAGTTTCTCCGGCGTAATCCCCTGAAAGTGGCGGAGGAAATCGAACACTGGCAAAAGAATTTCGATGTTCATGATTTCAGTTTTTATGATGACGCGCTTCTCGTCGATTCCGAAGGCATGATCATTCCCCTTCTGGCCGAAATTAAAAAACGAAATTTATCCTGCCGTTTTCATTGTCCGAACGGCCTTCACCTGCGGGAAATTGACGCGAATTTAAGCCGCCTGCTTTTCGATTCCGGCTTTAAGACCATCCGTTTCGGTTTTGAAACGGCCGATTTTATTCTGCAGAAAGACACCGGCGGCAAAGTGCAAAATGAAGAACTTCGACGGGCTGTCGTTCACCTGAAGAATGCGGGTTATTCGACGGAAGATATCGGGGTTTACCTTTTGTGCGGCATCCCGCGACAAAAAGAAGCGGACGTCGCTCAAAGTATCGATTTTGTCCTGCAATGCGGGGCCAAACCGGTTCTGGCGGAATATTCTCCCATTCCCGGAACGAAAATGTGGGCGGAGGCCGTCTCATCTTCCCCATTTGACATTGAACACGAACCTCTATATCATAACAACTCCATTTTGAGCTGCCGCAACGATGATTTCAGTTATGAGGCTTACAGCCGGCTCAAGACGAAATTAAAAACGAAAGGATGAAATGAAGACGCTTCTCCTGATTAAAAATATTATTGTTCTTTTGTTGTCCCTGTTTTTTATGTTTTTCGGCGTCGATATTCTGATTGGCTCCTTTAAACTGCCCAATCCCCATGAATTTGTCATGACGCTTTTTGCGGCTTCTTTCATCATTTTATTTTGCATTGTCGGTATTCTTTACGCCTATTTCCGCTTATTTCCCCCAAAACCTAAAGATGGATTGAATGATGTTGAAACGAAATAAAATCGGCGCATGTCTTGCCCTTCTGATTATTGTCGTCTTTTCCGGTCTGGCACAGGCCGTCGATCTGGAAAAGAAAGTGATTAAAACGAAACTGGACAACGGGTTGACTGTTTTAATGCTGGAGCGAAAATTCAGCCCGACGGTGTCTCTTTATATTCGTTATCGCGTAGGCGCCGTGGATGAAGTCAAAGGACAAAGCGGCGCGGCGCATTTTCTGGAACATATGATGTTTAAGGGCACTCCAACCATCGGCACAAAAAACTATGCCGCGGAAAAGAAAATATTGGCGCAAATAGAAAAGACGGGCGCCAGGCTTGATCTGGAAAAAATGAAAAAGGAAAAAGCCGATCCGGAAATAATCAAACGGCTTTCCACAAAGCTGAAATCCCTGCAGGAGAAACAGCGCCGATATTACATTCCCAATGAAATCGACCGGCTTTACACAGAAAACGGCGGCATGAACATGAACGCCACCACCGGCCAGGATATAACCACTTATTATGTCAGCCTTCCGGCCAATAAAATGGAGCTCTGGGCGCGCATAGAATCCGACCGCCTGATCAATCCCGTCTTCCGTGAATTTTATACGGAACGTGATGTCATTCTGGAAGAAAGAGGACAACGCGTCGAAACGAGCCCCGACGGAAAACTTTACGAAGCTTTTATCCATGCGGCCTATAAAGTTCATCCCTATGGTGAGCCCATTCTGGCTGGCCGGAGGATATGAAGTATATGACGCAGGAGGCCATTCGCAATATCCATAAAAAATATCTAATGCCTTCCAATATTGTCATTGCCGTTGTCGGAGATATTGATCCTCAAAAGACATTGAAACTGATCGATCAGTACTTCGGCCGGCTCCCGAAGAAGTCATTGAAGGCAGGCCATATCCCCGTCGAACCGCCTCAGGTGCAGGAACGCAAAGTGGAAGTATTCTATGATGCCAATCCCAGAATGATTCTCGGGTACCACAAACCCGCCGCGCCCGCTTTTGAAGATTATGTCTTCGATGTGCTGGAAAGAATCTTAAGCGACGGCAGAACCAGCCGCCTTTATTCCAGGCTGGTCCTTGAAAAACAAATCGCCGACAGTATCAGCGCTCATAACGGCATCCCAGCATCACGCTATCCGAACATGTTCACAATTTTTGCCGCGCCGCGGCATCCGAACACACTGGAAGATCTTCAAAAAGCAATCGATATTGAGTTGGATGACATAATCAACCATCCTGTTACCCCCGAAGAATTAGACAAAGCAAAAAAGAAGATGAAAATGGATTTTATGACAAGTCTCGATTCCAATTCGGAACTGGCTTCCATTCTCTCCCATACTGAATTATTGCTGGGGGATTACCGGTATTTTGCCAACTATCTCCCGCAGATTGAGAAAGTTACCTCCGCCGACATTCAGAAGGTTACGGCAAAGTATCTGACGAAAGACAAACGGACCGTTGCTACTCTGAATAAGAAGAAAGATATCGCGAATCATGAGAATTCAAAATAAGCTCATTATTGCTCTGTTTTTATTTTTTTCGTGCCTTTTGGTTTCGCAGGAATCTGTTTTTGCCAAATCTCTGATTCCTCCCGATAAGCTTCAATATCCGCCTCTTGAGTTTCGGCTGCTTCAGGCCGAGCGCATTTCCCTACCCAATGGCATGACTTTGTTTTTTCTCGAAGATCATGAATTGCCTCTGGTCAGCATCAACTTTCTTTTGCGAACAGGTTCCATGTATGATCCTGTCGGCAAGGAAGGAGTCGCCGAACTCACGGCATACCTGATGAGGACCGGTGGCACGGCAAAGTTCACAAGTGACCGGATTGATCAGAAACTGGACGCCCTGGCATCTTCTCCTTCTTTTTCCATGTCGCTCGATTCCGCATCGGTTCATGCTTCATTTTTCAAAAGCGATCTGGACGCCGGGATGACACTGCTTGCACAAATGATGATGCAGCCGGCATTTGAAACCGGGAAATTTGATATCGCTGTTTCTCTTAAAACAGAAGGATTAAGGCGCGTCGCGGATGATCCGCAGCGGCTCGCATTCCGGGAATTCAACCGTTTGATGTATCCGGAAGATCCCCGCGGACGTTATATGACAACCGTATCTCTTCGCAAAATCACCCGGGACGATCTGGCTGCCTTTCATAATGCTTATTTTTTTGCGGACAACATGATGGTTGCAGTCTCCGGCGATCTGTCCAGGGAAGAAGCGATAAATCTGATCATCAAACATTTTGGAAGCTGGCAAAATAAGGGGCGCATTCCGGACATTGCCAAACCTCCCGCAAAATCGGCCAGCGGGCTTTTCTTCATGCGCAAATCTCTTTCACAATCCACCGTGGTCAGCGGTGAGTTTACGGTCGGCAAAAACGATCCGGATTATTATGCGTTTCTCGTATTGGATTTTATACTGGGCAGCGGCGGCTTCCCGTCACATATTTTCAGCGCCGTTCGCAACAACGAAGGCCTGGCATACAGCGCCGGCAGTTTTTTCAGGGCTCGGCCGAATTACGGCGTCTTCGGAACGTATGCTTTCACCAAAACAAAAACAACCTATCAGGCGCTGAGTTTAATTCATTCGATCCTGAAGAAAGCCGCGGACGGTTCGATTACGGAAGCCGAACTCACCTGGGCTAAAAACTCCATACGCAACGGATTCATCTTTTCCTTCGATCATCCCGCTTATATTGCGGCCCAGCAGATGACGATTGCGTTTGAAAAACTGCCGGATAATTATTTGACAAACTACCTTGAAAACATTGATTCCGTGACCCGCTCCGATCTGAAACGTGTGGCCATGAAATATTTCAACGACAATAAACGTCTTACCCTGCTTCTGGGAGATACGGACAACTTTGGGAATCCACCCGAATTCCTGGGTCAGCCCGTCTATATCACCCCGCAGGAATAAAAAAAGAGGAACGATGATGGATGACCTGATCTTTGAAAGAATATGCCGCAGAATTGACTCCTACCGCAATGAGATGATTGATCTGCAAAAAGCGATTACGGCTGTACCGGCCGTGGGTCCGATCAACGGGGGTGACGGTGAAATGCTGAAAGCCCAGCTTTTGAAGAAACGTCTTCAGGAGATGGGTTTTACCGATTTTTGCCATTATGACGCGCCTGACAACAGCGTCTCTTCCGGATTGCGGCCAAATTTTTTCGCCAGAATTGCGGGCCGGAATCCTTCGAAGATGGTCTGGATCATCACGCATCTGGATATTGTTCCCCCCGGCGAACTTAATCTCTGGAGCGCCGATCCTTACACGGCTTACGTCAAAGATGACCGCATCTACGGACGCGGTACCGAAGATAATCAACAGGACATGGTCGCTTCCATATTTGCGGCCAAAGCGCTGATCGACGAAGGCATCACGCCGTCCTCTTCCATCGGACTTTTCTTCGTGGCGGATGAAGAAACATCAGGCGGTAAAGGCCTTTATCATGTTCTGGACTTGCCTGAAAAAATATTCAGCCAAGATGATTTAATCGTCGTTCCCGATTCCGGAAATCCGGAAGGAACCCTCATTGAAATTGCGGAAAAAAGCATCCTCTGGCTGGGCTTCAGGACAACGGGCAAGCAGTGCCACGGCAGTAAACCTCAACTGGGTAATAATGCCTTTTCGGCCGCGTGTTATCTTGTGACCAAATTAACCAAACTGCGCAAAATATTCGATGCGGTCGATCCTCTGTATGAGCCGCCTGTCAGCACCTTTGAGCCAACCAAGAAAGAAGCCAACGTCGGTAATATCAACACCATTCCGGGTGAAGACGTCTTTTACATGGATTGCCGTATTCTTCCGCAATACCAGTTGCCGGATGTTCTGGCTGAAATCAGGAAAATCACGAAGAAAGTGGAAAAGAAGTTTTCCGTCAAAATCGAAATCTCCGAGCAACAGTATGTGCAGTCCACGCCTCCAACACCCGCCGATGCGCCGGTCGTTTCGGCTTTGCAGAAGGCCGTCAAAAAAGTCTATGGTCTGGAGGCGTTTCCGGGCGGCGTCGGCGCCGGTACGGTGGCCGCCTACTTAAGAAAGAAAGACTACCCCGCGGCGGTCTGGTCAAAGAGCAATATGATGGCGCATCAGCCTGATGAATACTGCCCTGTTAACAATATGTTAGGCGATGCCAAGGTGTTTGCGCATCTGTTTTTACAACCGTAAATTCTATTGCAAACCCCGCATCTTAGTGATAGGAACAGGTCCAATTGGAAGGGCTGTGGCAAGTTTATTTTCTCATTGAAAGTATTGCTATGGCGAAGATCAACCTTTTAGAGGCTGATATTTTTTGATTAAAACAACTAAAATTCCGTCGCCGGAGAAAATTACTTTTGCGGACCAGAACTTACTGAAAACTCTCTGTGGCGAACATGACAAAAACCTGAAATTCCTCGAAAAGCTTGAACCCGTTAAAATTAAGCCTTGGGGGAATCATTTATCCGTCACCGGGGATGATTCCGCCGTTCTGATTGCAACCCGCATTCTGACTCAGCTTTACGGCATCATGGAAAAAGGGTGGCATGTCCATATCTCCGATTTTGATTACGCGCATCGCATCCTCTCGGAAGACACCGATTTTGATCTGTCCCGTATTTTTCTGGACACGGTTTTCATATCATCCAAAAAGCGCATTATCACACCTAAGAGCATTACGCAGCGTCATTACATCGATGCCATGAGAAACGCGGATATGGTCCTGGCCATCGGCCCCGCCGGCACCGGTAAAACCTATCTGGCCATGGCCATGGCCGTTTCACATTTGCTGGAGAAGAAAGTTCAGCGGATCATCCTGACGCGACCCGCCGTTGAAGCGGGAGAACGCCTGGGTTTTCTTCCCGGTGATCTGGCTGAAAAAGTCAATCCGTACCTGCGCCCTTTATACGACGCTCTTTACGATATGGTGGATATGGAAAAAGCCACCGCACTCATCAACAAAGGGCTCATTGAAGTTGCGCCTCTGGCTTTCATGCGCGGCCGCACACTTAACGATTCATTCATCATTCTTGACGAAGCCCAGAATACAACTTCAGAGCAGATGAAGATGTTTTTGACGCGCCTTGGATTTAATTCCAAAGCGGTTGTCACGGGCGATATTACTCAAATCGACCTGCCGACGGAGAAATCATCCGGCCTGATTGAAGCGGAAAAAATTCTTAAAAGAATAAACGCCATTCGTATCGTTCACTTTTCACAGATCGACGTTGTTCGCCATCCTCTGGTTCAGGACGTCATTGCCGCTTACGCGTCCTGGGACAGTGAAAAGAAAACCGATAAAAATAAATAACCCCTATGAATATCATCGACGCCGCTTCAGAAAAGATTGATCATTTGATTCAGATGCTTAAGGAAAAGCAAAAGTTCTCTTTCACGTTTCTCAAAAACGTCATTTTCCAGCGCTGGGCAATTGCTATTTTTTTATGCATCGGACTGACGCTTATTCTGTCACCGAATATTTATGTTTCAAAGCCGGAGTATCAACACGGCATGATCGCATCCGAGAACATCAAAGCTGATCGCGACTTTGATGTCGAAGACGCAAACTCCACGCGTCAAAAGCGAAACGATGCGGCGGAAAATACTTTAAACGTTTATGACTATGACGCCGAAATGGCCATCACACTGATTACTTTGCTTAAAAACTCTTTTACATTGACCGGTGACGTTAAAGATGTTCGTCAGCAAAAAAGCCATCTGGAAAAATTATGGGGCGTTTCTCTGACGGATGAAGAAGTATCCTTTATCCGTGTCAACAACCGCTCCAACGATCTTCTAAACAGATTATCCCGGGTTCTGACTTCTTTTTATGAAAACACCCTCATCACATCCGGCTCTTTTCCGAAATCAGATCGGGAAAAAGGCATTACAACCGTTGAAATCATCACTCGTAAAGAATCCAACGTCAAAGATGTTTCCTCCATTCTGAATATCAAGGACATCGATTTCCTGCTTTCCAAGAAAGTAAACGCCGTCTTCAAAAATGATCAGCCCGAAAATAGACGATACGTCTTCTCTTTACTGAAAAAACTGATTGAGCCCAATCTCAGTTTCAATAAAGAGGAGACAGAAAAGAAAAAGGCAACCGTCGCAAGCGAGGTCAAGCCTGTCTATTTCAAAGTTCAAAAAAATGAAATGATTGTGCGGGAAGGTGAAAAAATCGGTTATCTGGAACTGGCCAAACTTGAGGCGTTTCATAAAACCAAAACCGATAATAAAATGTCGAACCTGACGGTTCTTCTGGGGATCTTTTGTATCGCGTTATTTCTGACTCTGCTGATGTATTTTTGGCGGACGCGTAACTGGCTGAAAACGACAACCCGCTCCAATATGGATTTTCTGGTTTTCGCCATCGTGGCCATTCTGCAAATATTTTTCGTAAAAGCCGGAATATTTATTTCCGAAGCGATCAATCGAGCTTTTCATAATATTCCGGTTGATGCCTGTTATTTTGCAATTCCATTCGCCTGCGGTGCTATGATGATTGCCGTGCTGGTCAATCGCAATGTGGCTTTGATTATCAGCATCCTGACCTCTTTCCTGATCAGTTTGCTTTTTGATGAAAAAATTATTCTTCCGCTATATTCTTTTCTGGGATCCGTGGCCGCCTCCTATCATATTGTCAATAGCCGCCAACGCGCAGCATTCCTGAAAGTCGGCATTTTTCTGGGCATCATTAACATGGCGGCCATTTTCTCCCTGACGCTCTTGTCCGGTCATCTGCTGTCAAAAGAATTTTTCATATGCCTGGCTATGGGGCTTCTGGGCGGTATTATTACCGGCATCATGGTGGCCGGCATTACACCCATCTTTGAGAGCCTTTTTGGTTTTATTACATACATTAAATTGCTGGAACTCGCCAATCTCAACCAACCGCTCTTTCAGCGAATGATTATTGAAGCCCCCGGCACATATCATCACAGCATCATTGTCGCATCTCTGGTCGAAGCTGCGGCGGAAGCCATCGGCGCCAATGCTCTTCTTGCTAAAGTCAGCGCCTATTATCATGACATCGGCAAGCTGGCTAAACCGCATTATTATATTGAAAATCAAAGCGGTCACGATAATCGCCACGATAAATTGTCACCCAAAATGAGTTCTCTGATCATTATCTCTCACGTCAAGGAAGGATGTGAACTGGCGACGCAAGCTAAACTCGGACAACCGATCATCGACATTATCCGTGAGCACCACGGCAACAGTCTGGTTAGTTATTTTTTTGACAAGGCCAAGAAAAATAAGGATGAATCCATTCGTTCTCTTACGGAGAGCGATTTCCGATATCCCGGCCCAAAACCCCAGACCAAGGAAGCAGGACTGGTCATGCTGGGCGACGTCATCGAAGCTTCATCGAGAACGCTGACAAATCCTACACCGGCGCGAATCCGCTCTCTGGTCCGTGAACGCATTGAAAAGGTTTACACGGACGGTCAACTGGACGATTGTGAATTGACATTGAGAAACCTCAACACCATCGCCGAAACTTTCACACGAATATTAACTGGTATTTTCCATCACCGCGTGGATTATCCGGATTCCAACGTCAGGGATATCGCCGGTAAGAAGGAACCAAATGAAAATACAAATAGAAAATCAGCAGAAGCTAATTAAGATTGACCGGAAAAAAATCCGCTCCGCCATAACCATGCTTTTGAAACTTGAAGACTGCAATGATAAAGAAATCAGCATTACTTTTGTTGATGATACCGGAATTCAAATCATCAACAGGCAATATCTTGGCAAAGACAAACCCACCAATGTCATTTCTTTCTCTCTTCAGGAAGGAGAATGCGGAGGAATTAATCCAGATCTGCTTGGAGACATTATCATATCCGTTGAAACGGCTCGACGGGATGCAGCCAAGGGTGGCTTAAGTTTTGACGAGGAAATCATCTTCCTGATCATTCATGGTTTCCTGCATCTAACAGGGTATGATCATGTCAATACGCCTGTCGCAAATGTCCGGAAAATGAAAAGAAAAGAAAAAGAACTTTTTGAAAAAATGACAGGCAATCAAGCTTTATAAATATACCTTTTATTCTTCTACTTTTTAACAACAAGAATTTGCCCGGGGGTAATTGTGTCGTCGCCGGAAATTTCGTTCCACTCCTTTATTTTGGCCATTTCGACATGATATTTTCTGGCGATTGAAGAAATGCTTTCTCCTTTTGTGACAATGTGTTTGTTGGTGCCAAGTTGTGCAACATCGTCAGAGGTCAGGGCTTTACCGTCATTTTTAGTTTTCCCCGAATTTTTTTTGACAGCGACATGTTTTTCTTTATCTTCCTGTGTTGCATCATTGGAACTGTTTGTTTGTTCGACAGGCACTTTGATTATGCGTCCAGCCTGAATGCTGTTCTTTTTCAGATGATTAACTTCTTTGAGTTTTGTAACAGACACGTTATATTTTTTCGCAATACTTAAAAGAGAATCCCCCTGTTTGATTTTATATGTTTTGACGGAAACAGCCGTTGCACATTGGGATGATTCCGATTTATTTGAAGACGATTTTTTTCTGGGGCTTGCTATTTCTGCACGCATAACGGGAATACGTATGACTTGTCCGCGGGCCAGTTTTTTCTTCCTGTTGATTCGATTATTGTCATAAATGGTTTCGGCCGACACTTTATATCTTTTGGCAATAGACGCGACGGTCTCGCCTGACCGCACACGATGCTTGAGATAGGAGGAACGTGTGTATGTGGGACGAGGTTTTTCCACTTCAGGAATATCTGCATAAACCATATTGAATATTTGTAACGCATCTTTCGGAATTTTCATCTCGTATTCACGATCAGGGGTTGTCTTGTGCCTTAACTCAGCATTGAGTATATTGATTAAGTCTTCAGACACTTCGATCTTTGATGCGATGTCCGACAATTTCATCATCTTATTGACTTTGACTTTTTCATAATTCAATACCGGTTCCGCCATCTTCAAATCAAAACCGTATTTTGACGGATCTTTTATAATTTGCAGCGTTGCGAGAAAACGCGGCACATACCTTGCCGTCTCGTTGGGCAACTGTTTGTAAAGATCCCAAAACCGGTCAAAGTAATTGATGCGCTGCCGCGAAATAACACGAAGCACCCGTCCTTCACCGCAGTTGTAGGCAGCCAGCACTGTGAGCCAATCTCCAAACATGCCATGCAGCTCTTTTAAATAGGCAATGGCCGCCCGTGTTGATTTGATCACATCCATTCGCTCATCCATCCATTCGTCGCGCGTCAATCCGAACTTATAACCGGTGGAAGGAATAAACTGCCATAATCCCAGAGCTCTGGCCGATGATAGTGCGCTGACTTTGAACCCGCTTTCAACCAGAGGCAGCCAGAATATTTCTTCGGGCATTCCCGCTTTTTTCAATTCATCCATGATGATGTCCCGGTAAAGCCCCGACCGCTGATAAGACGCTATAAAGAAATCACGTTCTACAGTCTGAAACGATTTAATTTCTTTCTCTACATCTGCATTAAGCAATTGCTGAATTTCGCTGGCTTTACCGTTTGTCTTCGTGTTTTGAGTGGAGTAAAGCGCCAGAATACGTTTGGAAATCAGGAGGCGCAAATCATCCTTTTGACGGGCGATTTCCACATCGCCGTTCGTATCAAGAACCAGTGCGTAAGCTTTGTCCAGATAATTTAATGCGTTTTCAATGTCGCCCTTCTTCCAGCAACTATCCGCCATATCCAGCAACTCAAGAGCTTTTTCCATCAGGTCCTGCTCTTCTTCAACAATCGTTTTTTCATGATTTTGCGCGAGAGTGCCTTCGGAATCTTTCTTAACTTTGTCCTCTTCATGATTCGCCTGAACGGCACTTTGTTTTTTGTGTTCCACTTTGACGCCGGGCTGAGATTCATTCTGATGAGATGTTTGAGCAAATCCAGTAAAACTTATTGCTATTGTCAGAAATAAACTCAAACAAATTATGAAACATGTGGAAGCAACCGATTTATTTATATTGATCATGAGAAGTAACTCCTGTTTTTTGCATCATACCCCTACCCGGTTTGTACACAGGCACATGGTTAATCGGATATCTCTGCACAATTTTTTCGGGCTATAACACATTTTGCAGTTTTGCCCAAATATTATTGTGAGCCATAAGAAAATCATTAGGTTACACGACTTGATCCGGTCGTATTTGAGCCTCTTTCGCTGCCCATCATGAGATAAGCCTGAATGAAGTCGTCAATATCTCCGTCGAGTACTTTTTGTGCGTTGCCGACTTCCAGATTCGTCCGGTGATCTTTAACCATCTTATACGGATGCAATACATAGGAACGTATCTGGCTACCCCAGGCGATATCTTTTTTCTGCTTATTCTCTTCATCAAGCTTTTCGTTTTTTTGCTGCAATTCTCTTTCATAAAGGCGCGACTTTAAATATTTCATTGCCATCGATTTGTTCTTGTGTTGAGACCGTTCATTCTGGCATTGAACAACGATGCCTGTCGGCATATGAGTGATACGCACGGCCGAATCGGTTTTATTGACGTGTTGCCCGCCTTTGCCCCCGGCTCTGAAGGTGTCAATTCTTAAATCCTCTTCATCGATTTCAATTTTTATTTCATCATCCACTTCTGGATAAACAAAGACGGAGGCAAATGAAGTATGACGTCTTGCACCGGCGTCAAAGGGAGAAATTCTGACCAGCCGATGGATGCCGATCTCCGCTTTGGCATAACCATAAGCATATTCCCCTTCAAGAGTAAAAGACACGCTCTTTACACCGGCCTCATCGCCCGGTAGATAATCGATGATGCTCGTTTTGAAACCTTTGTTCTCCGCCCATCGCAAATACATACGCAGGAGCATTTCGACCCAGTCCTGAGCTTCCGTGCCTCCAGCCCCTGCATGAATAGAGATAATGGCATTCATCGGGTCCTGTTCGCTTGAGAGCATCATCTTGAGCTCTTCCAGTTCGACGTTGTGGGCCAATTGTTTGAACTCGCGAGCGAGATCTTCCATGACCTGTTCATCTTTTTCTTCAGAAGCAATATCCCAAAGCGTCTGGGCATCCTGAATCTGGCTTTGAAATTTTTTCCATCCTTCCAGAGCGTCGGACAGTTTGGTTTTTTGCTGAAGAATCCCCTTGGCCTTTTCCAGATCTTCCCAGAAGTCCTGTTTTGCCGAAATCATCTCCAGATCTTTAACTTTTAACGCCAGTTCTTCTACGTCAAAGACATTCTCCGATATATTGAATCCTTTTTTTCAGATCGCTTATTTTTTCAGAAATGTTTTCAACCGTCATTTTTTATCCTCCCTTTCATCCCTGTCAAGAAAAAAGCCGCCAACACGGCAAATGAAGCATATACAAGCCAGTTACCCGATTTTGCATATACTGTAGTGGTATTCATAAATTTTATATTACCAGATATTTCATCTTTTTTAAACAAGTCCGTTCGCCGGATAATTCTACCTGTCGGATCTACAATTGCAGAAATGCCTGTGTTTGCCGCGCGCACAAAATACAGACGTGTTTCTATTGCACGAAAGATCGACATTGAAAAATGCTGATATGGGGCTGATGACGTTCCAAACCATGCATCGTTGGTAATGTTAACCAGTAACTCAGCGGATGCATTTTTATAGCTTCTCGCGGCTTCGGCTAAAATTCCTTCATAGCAGATCAGCACCCCAATTTTTTTACCACCAATATTCACTGGAAGAAATCCCGTCCCTGTCGAAAAATCGCCAATATCAGCAGCGAGCGCCGTTATAAAGGGAAAAATCTTTCTTAACGGGACGTATTCACCATAAGGAACGAGATGTACTTTATCATATCTTCCATGAACCTTTCCCTCCGGTGAAAGCAAGTAGGCGCTGTTGTAGTAATCTTTCCTGCTCTCATTCATTTCATAACTCATGGAACCGAAAATAAACCAGCTTTTAGACTTTCTTGCAATCTCTTCAACCCGCCGTTTCAGATTACTTTCATCCTGATAATCAAACGGGACGGCTGTCTCCGGCCAGACGAGCAATCTTTCTTTTGAAACCGGATGACGCAAAGAGAGATCCTCGTAAATGTCGATGGTTTCTTTCTGATAATGCTCATTCCATTTGATCGACTGATCAATGTTACCCTGAACAAGAGACACATCCATGCCGGGCGCAGCGTCTTGTATCCTGCTGATCTGGGCGATACGCGCAATTCCGTAAGTATAAACTCCCATCCACAATAAAGACACTGCTATCGTCAGGACGATGGTCTTTCTGGATTTTTCAGTCATAATTTCGTAGATTGTTGCGTTGAGCAGCATCACGAGAAAAGATAAGCCGTAAACGCCTGCGATATCTGCAATCTGAATTAAGAAGTAATATGAATACTGTGAGTAGCCGAGATTTTCCCAGGGAAAGCCGGTAAACAGATAGGACTTTCCATATTCCAAGCATATCCATAATACCGGAGCGGTCAGATATAAGGCAATCTTTTCCCGAAGAAAGACAATCCCTGCCGCAAATATTGCGACGTATAGACTCAAATAGCATGCCAGCAGCAGCATGATAATTACGCCGCGGTAAAAAGGGAGATGACCGTAATGAACGACCACATAGGCAATCCAGTAGATCATACCGACATGGGCGGTTATACCGGTAATCAATCCCAGCCATATGGCTTGACGAATGGAGACAACATTCCGCAGGGCGATAAACAACGGGACAAATGCAATCCAGGCAATGAATCCCAAGCCAAATTTTGGAAAGGATAAAAACAGTAAAAAACCGCTCAAGAGCGCAAAAAAAATATTGTAGCCGTCTATCTTTTTGGCAGAATCAAATACGTCTTGACATTTATTCTTCATGAACAGAATGGTCATCCGTTTTTTTAATTTTTACTTTTTTAATGCTTCGTTCGTCCGCAGTTTCAATGGTGATATCCATACCTTCTATGCGAAATTTTTCTCCGCTTCGCGGAATTCTTCGAATGTCATTCAAGATCAGCCCGCCGATCGTTTCATAACGCCCCCTGCCCAGCGTCTTTTCGAGATATTCCTCTATCTTTTCAATTTCCGTACGGCCATCGACGACAATGGCGCCTTCGACCGTCTGAACAATACCTTCTGAATCAGCGCTTTCATCATGTTCATCGCGAATGTCACCGACTATTTCTTCGAGCAAATCTTCAAGCGTCACCAGTCCGGAGGTTCCTCCGTATTCGTCGATGACAATGGCCATATGTTTCTTATTGTTCTTGAGTTCAGAAAACAACAAATGAGCATTTTTGGTTTCCGGGATGTAATAGGGTTTTGCCAGATTTGAAAAAATATCCGAAGAGGATTTCATATCTCCGGGAAGATATTTAACCAGGTCTTTGACATTCAGAATACCGATAATATTATCGATGGAACCGCGATAAACGGGTATCCTCGTATAGTGGGAGTTTATGACTTCGGCGATGATCTCCTGAAGAGAGTCTTCCGTACTGACGGCGACAATTTCCGTTCTCGGAATCATGATTTCCCGAACCATGATGGATGCAAAGTCCAGGATATTTTCAATCATGGTCCGCGCCGATTCGTCCAGAAGACCGCTTTTTTGTCCTTTGGCCAGGATCGTCAGCAATTCATGCCGGATATAATCCTGCTTTTGCCAGAAAAACAGATCTGAAATTTCTTTCATTCTCTTTTGTTTTCTCCTGAAGCTACAAGCCGCGTAAAAACTCGGGACGCATTCGACTGAAATCTTTTTCATCAATGACCGTCCCGATCATGTTTAATACTTTTTCCTTCTGCCCGGGCAGCCTGGCTTTAATAGGCAGATAGTTCGAGGCATGATTGGAAGTAAAATAACAGTCTGTAAAGTCGGAGTTCGCGATCATTAAATAAAGCTCCCGAATGAAACCGATTTTATCCGGTAAAACAAAGCGTCCGGAGATATAATTTTCATAAAGCGGTGTTTGCGGAACCAGCATCAGTGTCAGAGCGCCGACATAATCGGGATCCATTTCCGTAAGCAGTGATGCAGTGTCCATAGCGTGTTCGATGCTTTTTTCAATGCCGCCTATTCCCAGAATAACGGTAACGGACAATTCAATGCCTGCTTCCTTGACACGTCTGGCCGCTTCCGCAAATTGCTCGCGTGTCGCGCCTTTGTCGATCTCTTTAAGCAGTTCGGCATTGCCGGTTTCCATCCCCAGGTAAATGATTTTTAATCCCAGTTCCTTCAATTCTTTCAGCTCATCCACTGATTTTCTCAGTATGCTTTTGGCATTACCATAGGAACCGATCCTTTCGACAGTCGGCAGATAATGGCGAATTAACTTCAACATCTCAACCAGTCTGGGTTGTGGAATGATGATCGCATCACCGTCACATAAAAACAATTTTTCAATACGTCCGTATGTTCTGGCCTCCTGTAAATCCTTTTCAATACGGTCCAATGTTTTGATCTTGAATTTTTTCTGACGATACGTCCCGCAAAAAGTACAGCGATTGTGAGAACACCCCACTGTTACCTGCAGAAGCAGGCTGTATGCTTCGCTGGGCGGTCTTATAATCATTCCTTCGTAATCCAATGTGTAAACCTCTTTTATATTAAATTATCGGAATCTAATTAAGCATGCCGGTTTTTATATGTCAATATTCTGTCGGGAGAAATTAATCAAACAAAAAAAGGGAGTCGCTTTTCGCTGACTCCCTTCATGTTCTGGCGGGGCCGATGGGACTTGAACCCACGCCCTCCGGCGTGACAGGCCGGCGTTATAACCAACTTAACTACGACCCCGCAAAGTTGTTTTCATATGGTAGGCGGGACAGGGCTCGAACCTGTGACATCCACGGTGTAAGCGTGGCGCTCTTCCAGCTGAGCTACCCGCCCACATGCCTTAAAACGCAGGACAGCTTCTAGCAACATTAAGATTTATTGTCAAGCGATAATATGCGAAATTATCATCAATTCACAGGTTGCGCCTGCATCGGCATTCCCGTCCCTACAACATTCTTGAAAGGTTCCTCTTCTTTTACAAATGCAATGTCCAGAACTTCATCGATATGATCCACAAATACAATTTTAAGAGCGTTCTGAACATTTTGAGGAACTTCCGCGATATCTTTTTCGTTGTCTTTCGGAATAATCACCATCTTAATATTGCCGCGATGAGCTGCCAATATCTTTTCCTTCAGGCCGCCTATGGGCAGAACTCGTCCACGCAGTGTGATTTCACCCGTCATGGCCAGATCGGCGCGAACCTGCTTTTTCATCAACGCAGAGGCGATCGAAGTGGCCATGGCGATACCGGCGGACGGCCCATCCTTGGGAATAGCGCCTTCCGGCACATGAACGTGAATATCAATCTTCTTGTAGAAGTTTTTCGGAAGACCGAACTTTTCTGCTCTGGCGCGTATGTATGTCAAGGCCGCCTGCACGGATTCCTGCATGACGTCTCCGAGTTTGCCGGTCATGACCATACGTCCGGTGCCTTCCATAATCGAGGCTTCGATGGCCAGCAATTCTCCGCCCACTTCCGTCCAGGCCAGACCGATGGTCAACCCGATTTGATTTTTCCCTTCAGTTTCACCGTGGCGAAATTTGGGAACGCCCAGATACTTTGGCAAATTCTTTGAGCTGATGACAATTTTTTTCTTTGTACCGTTGCTGACGATTTCCTTGGCAACTTTACGGCAAATGGAGGCGATTTCACGTTCCAGATTACGTACGCCTGCTTCTCTGGTATATTGACGGATAATTCGCAAAAGCGCGCCTTTAGTCAAATCTATATGCTCTTTTTGCAGACCGTTGGCTTCCATTTCCTTGGTAACCAGGTACTTTTGCGCAATATTCATTTTTTCCTGTTCCGTATAACCCGCGATCCGGATGACTTCCATTCTGTCCTGCAACGGCGCCGGTATCGTCTGTAAAACGTTGGCCGTTGTAATAAACATAATGTCTGTTAAATCGTAGTCCACATCCAGATAGTTATCATTGAATGCAACATTTTGTTCAGGATCGAGAACTTCCAGTAATGCCGAAGAAGGATCGCCGCGGAAATCGGAACTCAATTTGTCGACTTCATCCAAGCAGAATACGGGATTATTTGACCCGGCTTTTTTAAGAGACTGGATGATTTTACCCGGCATGGCGCCAATATAGGTTCTGCGATGCCCGCGTATTTCCGCTTCATCACGAACGCCGCCCAGAGAAATACGGACAAACTTCCGGTTAGTCGCGCGAGCCACCGATTTCGCGATGGATGTTTTTCCGACGCCCGGAGGCCCTACCAGACAAAGGATCGGCCCTTTATTTTTCTTGACCAGAGATTGAACAGCCAGATATTCAATGATGCGCTCTTTGACTTTTTTCAATCCGTAATGATCTTCATCCAGAATGTCTTCAGATTCTTTCAGTGTATATTTGTTTTCAGTAACATCAGACCACGGCATATCCAGAAGCCAGTCGATATAATTACGGACAACTGTCGCTTCGGCCGACATCGGCGCCATCATCTGAAGTTTCTTTATTTCCTGACGCACTTTTTTCGTTGCTTCTTCAGAGAGTTTCTTCTGCTTGAGACGTTTTTCCAACTCAGCTATCTCATTGCGAAAATCGTCTTTTTCTCCCATTTCTTTCTGAATGGCGCGCATCTGTTCATTGAGATAGTAATCCTTCTGGGTTTTTTCCATCTGCTTTTTAACGCGCCGTTTTATTTTTTCCTCTACCTGCAGAATCTCGATTTCGGAAAGCATCAGCGAATAAATGGCTTCCAGCCGTTCACCGATGTTGTAGATTTCCATGATCTTCTGCTTATCTTCCAACTTGACGTTCAGATGTGTAATGACGACGTCGGCCAGTTTCGAGGGATCCTCAATGGCCGTAATTGTGCCCATCATTTCCACATGGACTTTCTTGCTGAGTTTTAAATACAACTCAAAAGATTCTTTGATGCTCCGCATTAAAGCCTGCTTACGCACATCATTGGAATCGTCATCAACATCTTCGATTTCATTGACTCTTACAAGGAAGAAATCGTCATTTTTAAGATATTCCTTGATTGCGCCACGGTTCTTTCCCTCAACAAGCACTTTTACCGTGCCGTCAGGAAGCCTCAGCAATTGAATAATAATTCCGATGGTCCCGACGCGATAGATGTCCTCTTCGCCGGGATCGTCTTTTTTCGCATTTTTTTGCGCTACCATGAAAATACCTTTTTCGTATTTCATGGCTGATTCCAATGCTGCAATAGACTTTTCTCTACCAACGAAAAGCGGAACAATCATATGAGGAAAAACAACGACATCCCTTAATGGTAAAAGCGGGATAACATTTGTTTTATCCGGAGGATTCTGGTTTTGTTCGTCAGGCATTTATCCTTCCTATTTCTTTAATTATGCAGATTCCGATTTGGTATCGTAAATTAATATCGGCTTTTCTTTATTGATTACCACTTCTTCGCTTATCACACATTCTTTGATATCCCGTTGGGACGGAATATCGTACATGACTTCCAGCATGGTGTTTTCCAAAATGGACCGTAAACCGCGGGCGCCGGATTTTCTCTCCATGGAAAGTTTGGCCACACAGCGCAGAGCCCCATCTGTAAACTTCAAATTGACGTTTTCCAGTTCAAACAACTTTTTGTACTGTTTGATAATGGAATCTTTCGGCTCCATTAAGATTCGCACTAAAGCGTTTTCGTCAAGATCATCGAGTGTGGAAATAACAGGCAAACGTCCGATAAACTCAGGAATCAAACCGAATTTCAGAAGATCTTCAGAACGGACTTCCGATAAAAGCTCTCCTACTCTTTTTTCTTTTTTGCTTTTAATTTCCGCGCCAAAGCCCATCGTATTGGTTCCAATACGTTTGGAAATGATGTTTTCCAGATCATTGAAGGCGCCGCCACAGATAAACAGGATATTTGTCGTATCCACCTGAATGAATTCCTGCTGCGGATGTTTTCGTCCGCCTTTTGGAGGAATATTGGCCATGGTTCCTTCCATAATTTTCAGCAAAGCCTGCTGAACGCCTTCTCCGGAAACATCCCGCGTAATGGATGGATTGCCTGATTTTTTTGCTATTTTATCTATTTCGTCAATATAAACAATTCCTTTGGATGCTCTGGCAACATCGTAGTCCGCGTTTTGCAGCAAACTAAGAATAATGTTTTCGACATCTTCACCTACATATCCTGCCTCGGTTAACGTTGTTGCATCCGCTATCGTGAAGGGAACATTAAGAAATTTAGCCAAAGTCTTGGCCAGTAATGTTTTACCCGACCCTGTCGGTCCGATCAACAGTACATTACTTTTCTGGATTTCAACGCCATCGGTCGAACTGACATTAGAAAAAAGTCGTTTGTAATGATTATAAACTGCTACAGAAAGAATTTTCTTCGTTTTTTCCTGTCCTATAACGTACGAATCAAGAAATTTTTTAATTTCTTTGGGCTCCGGCAAGACATTTTTAGGACTTTTTTCGACTGTTTTTTCTTCTTCCTCGACGATGCATCGGCATAATTCAATGCATTCGTCGCAAATGTAAGCAGTCGGACCTGCAACTAACTTACGGACTTCACTTTGCATTTTACCACAGAAAGAACAAAAAAGCATACCTTGCCCCATTCTATTGTCTTTGCTTCTTTTGATCACTTAGCTTCTCCTTTATTGGTTAACAGGTAACACCGGCTTTCTAACTACTATTTCGTCAATTAGGCCATATTCTTTAGCCTGATGACTGGTCATGAAATAGTCTCTTTCCGTATCGTTTTTAATTTTTGCCAAGGGCTGCGTTGTCAGATCGGAAAGAATTAGATTTAACTCATCTTTTAATCTTAATATTTCTCTGGCCTGAATGTCAATATCGGTTGCCTGTCCCTGAAAACCGCCGAGCGGCTGGTGAATTAAAATTCTGGAATGAGGCAGTGCGAATCTCCGTCCCCTTTCTCCGGCGGCAAGAAGAATTGCGGCCATGCTTGCCGCCTGTCCCATGCAAACCGTTGATATTGGTGGTTTTATATATTGCATCGTATCGTAAATGGCCATTCCGGAACTCACATGACCACCGGGGGAATTCAGATAGAAAAATATTTCTTTGTCGGGATCTTCCGCCTCAAGATACAACATTTGAGCTACTACAACATTGGCAACATTATCGTCAATGGCCGTTCCTAAAAAGATGATCCTGTCTTTCAGAAGCCTGGAATATATATCGAATGCCCGTTCTCCACGACCATCCTGTTCCACTACCATGGGTATCAAATTCACTTATTTACCTCCCCCATTCCCATTTTGTCGACGACTTTAATATTTGCCTCGCGTTCAATAAAGTCAAACACCTTTTTGGAAACCAGTTCCGACTTCAGATTATTGATTCTCTCCTCGTTATCATAAGAGCTTTTAACCACTTCATAGTCCGTGTGGTACATCGACGCTAATTCATTGAAATGTTTATCAATATCTTCATTAGTGGGTGCAATGGATTCTTTTTCGGCGATCTTTTTCAGGATTAAAAACGACTTAACGGTTTTTTCTGCATCCTGCTTGAACTGATCGTGCATGCGGAAACTCAGTTCCATGGCATTTTTCTCATCCATTCCGGCGGCACGCATTCTTTTTTGCGTATCACTCATCATGTAAAAGATCTGGCGTTCAACCAGTGAAGGAGGAGCTTCAAATTCATTTTCTTTTAGCAGAGATTCGACGATTTTGTCCTGCAATTCATTGCTACTCTGACGCATACACTGTTCTTCCATGGTTTTCCGAACATCACTTCTTAAGTCTTCCAGAGTATTGTATTTATCGAAATTCTTAATAAAATCAGAATTGATTTCGGGAAGTTTCTGCTCTTTAAGCCCTTTTAAAGTCACCTTAAACGTAACATCCTTTCCGGCCATTTTTTGATCATGATAATCGGCAGGAAATGTAACATTAACATCTTTTTCTTCTCCCACCTTCATTCCTACAATCTGTTCTTCATAACCCGGAATAAATCTTTTTGATCCGAGTTCCAACAAATAGCTTTCCGATTTTAATTCCGGAAGCGACTCACCATCGAGCGTTCCCGCAAAATCAATGGTGACAAAGTCTCCCATAGCAGCCGGCCGCTCATCGGTAACATCCTGCATGGTTGCAAACATCTTGCGAATTTCCTGAAGTCTTTTTTCCATATCATCATCAGAAATAATGACATTGGTCTTCTCCAGTTCGATTCCTTTATAGCCTTTGGGCTCAAAAACAGGCTCTGTCTCAAACGATACGCTGAATACAAAATCCGTGTTTTCTTTTATACCGTTTTGTTCTATGTCCGGACGAGAAAGTGTTACAATTCCCCGGTCATCAAGCGCTTGCCAGTAGAATTTATTGACGATGTTGGTCATCGCCTCTCCTTCCGCATCCGTTTTGAAGAAATTTTCCAAAACTTTTCTTGGAACTTTACCAGGCCGGAAACCTTTTATTTTAGCTTTTTTGCCGATATCGCGATAAACATGTTCCACTTCTTCCTTTACGGAAGCCCAAGGAATCTCGAATGATATTTTTTTCTTAACCTGGCTGATATCTTCTATTTTAACAACATAATCACTCACTACTTTTTCTCCTTATATTGTAATATTATATTTTCTCAACACTGGTGCGAGAGAGGGGACTTGAACCCCTATCCGCTTTGGCGGGCTGGATCCTAAGTCCAGTGCGTCTGCCAATTCCGCCACTCTCGCTTTTTTCCTGTCGGGATTATATATTCCCGGCCTATAATGTCAATGCGGATGTTGATGATTAACATCCGCATTATCAGTTAAATTAAGCTATTTATCTTCTTAGCCTCATGTAATTTATATTCGTCTTTAATGCAAGTGAAAGATGACTTTGATGTAAATTTTATAAACGACATTTCATCTGTCATTCAAGATATTTTTTAACGAATAGAGAAAGAGAAGAGAACCTTTGATTAAGATGAAAAAATGGTCGGGGCGAGTGGATTTGAACCACCGGCCCTCTGAACCCCATTCAGATACGCTACCAGACTGCGCCACGCCCCGACAAACTTCGCTAGAAGTGGTGAGGTCATTATCACCATAGATAATTCATGTCAAGAACAAACCAATATTCACGACTTATTGTATTGTTGATCACTAAAGACTTTTGATGATTCATTCGATATGTGTATATCTGGGTGTAATCAGCATCACACCGGCAGCAAATTGTTCTTGAACAAAAGGATTCATTAAAGTAAGATAACATAATGATCTTAAAAACGAACACAAGTTTTTTAAAAAGAGTTTTGATATCAGGGCCTGTTTTATGCGTCCTGATCATGCTTTTTATGCCTGCACTTCCGGTTCATGCCGATATTTATAAGTATGAAGATGATGAAGGTGTGCTGCACCTGACCAATGTACCTTCCAATCCCAAAGCAAAATACGTGATGATTATGAGGGAGAAACGCGTGCAGTTTCCCCGTGGCATCAACATTACGGATTATGATAGAATTATTTCAAAAGCAGCCAATAAATTCAATCTCGATGTTGCGCTGATCAAAGCGGTCATCAAGGCTGAATCAAACTTCAATCATCATGCCGTCTCCAGTAAAGGCGCCAAAGGCTTAATGCAACTCATGCCTAAAACAGCAAGCGCCTTAAATGTCGAAGATGTTTTTCATCCGGAAAACAATATCGAAGGCGGCGCCCGATATCTTCGGTATCTTTTGAATCTTTACAGAGGCAATCTGACACTTGCACTTGCCGCATATAACGCCGGTGAAGGAGCTGTTGCTAAATACAATTATAATATTCCTCCCTATCGTGAAACACAAACTTACGTCAAACGCGTATTGGCGTTCTACCAGAACTTCAGCAAATCATCATAATCTGTTTATCAATTCCCGGCTTTTTCCACATAAAGATATTGAGATAATTTTGAAAATTTTTTTTCTTTAATGCCGCTTATTTCCATAAGCTGTTCGAGCCTTTTAAATTTCCCTATCTCCTGACGTCGATCAACGATTTTTTGGACCGTGGATTCTCCCAGCCCAGGCACCAGCATTAACTCATCAAAAGAAACAAGATTTATATTCAGAGGCAATCCCAGGGCTATTCTTTTATCCGCAGATATCTGCCCCAACATAATCTCCGATTGCTCTCCGGATTGTTTCAGTTTTATAGATGTTCCATTTTCAAGAGCAAAATCATGATCAATGATGACGTTTGAATCGAGACACTGTAAAAGATGTTTTAGCGTCATTAAAGGCGCGACAAAATAAATTCCTGATTTTTGTGTCTTGTCAACAACCTCTAAAACAATAGTACGATTTTCGGACACAGAAAATACAGGTCCTTGAAACTCCGGAGCGTCACGATGGATAAAACGAAAAAAGGGAATAACCGCCAAAAAAATTGCTAATGCGATTATTCCCTTGATCTGCCTGCAAAAGAGCATGATTTATTTTTTCTTTTCCAGATTAAAGGCGTCATGAAGCGCCGTAACGGCTAGTTCCGTGTATTTCCTCTGGATGATACACGACACCTTGATTTCTGATGTACTGATCATCATGATGTTGATGTTTTCATCGGCAAGTGTTCTGAACATTTTTGCCGCCACGCCGGAATGACTGACCATGCCGACCCCGATAATCGATATCTTGGCTACATCGTCATCCACTTCGACTTTTTGGGCTCCGATATCTTTAGCCGCTGCATCAACGATCTTCTGCGCTTCTTTCATTTCTTTCTTAGATACGGTAAATGTAATGTCAGTAAATCCCTGAGCGCTTGCATTCTGAATAATCATATCCACGCTGATATTGCGCTCCGATAAAGGCGAAAACAGGGTCGATGCAATCCCCGGTTTATCCGGTATATGCACAACGGTAATCTTCGCCTGATCACGATCGTAGGTTACTCCTGACAGTACTTCCTTCTCCATCTCTTTATCCTCCTTCGTTACAAGTGTTCCGCCTTCATCGGTGAATGTTGATTTTACATATAAGGGCACATTATATTTCTTTGCCATTTCAACGGACCGGGGCTGCAATACTTTCGCCCCGGTCATGGCCATCTCAAGCATTTCATCATAGGAGATTCTGTCCAGTCTTCTGGCCTTCGAACAAACATTGGGATCTGTTGTATAAACACCGTCGACATCCGTATATATATCGCAGCGATCCGCCTTGAGCGCCGCCGCCAGAGCAACAGCGCTGGTGTCAGATCCACCCCGTCCCAGCGTTGTAATATTATTATCTTCATCAACCCCCTGAAAACCGGCCACAACGACAATGCTTCCTTTTTTCAATTCGTTTTCAATGATATCCGTATCAATAAGCGATATTCTGGCTTTCTTATAAGCGTTGTCCGTCAGAATTTTGACCTGGAATCCCAGAAATGATCTTGCCCGATACCCCATCGCATTGAGCACAATGGCAAGCAGCGTGATGGTAACCTGTTCACCAGTGGAAATCAGAGCATCATATTCTCTTTCATCTGGAGTTTCAGTCGCGCTATGCGCCAGATTAATGAGTCTGTCGGTTTCACCTGCCATTGCGGAGAGGACAACCAAAACATCATGTCCCGCTTTTTTCTCGCGAATTGCCTTGGCCGCAACGTTTTTAATTTTTTCAATATTCGCAACCGATGTACCGCCGAATTTCTGAACGATCAACCCCATATGAAAAACCTCCAATTATATATCGCTGATTAATTTCTTTATTCTGTCTGCCGGACCATGAATGATTATTTTTCTTCTATTTTCTTCCAAATACTCGAATTCTACCTTGATGGCGTCAGCCGGCAAAGCTTCCTTTATTTTTTCCGCCCATTCAATAACGACGACGCCTTTCCCTGCTATGTATTCATCATAACCGATGTCGTCGAGGTCTCCCGCCCGAGTTAGTCGATAGACGTCAAAATGATACAATCTACATCGGCCGGAATATTCGTTAATCAGTGTGAAAGTCGGACTTGTAATGGAATATTCTTTACCAATATCAAGTCCACGTGCCAGACCGCCGGTAAAACATGTTTTCCCGGATCCCAACTCTCCGGATAACGCAAACGTGTCACCAGAATCGGCTTTACGGCCAATGGCCAGTCCGATGTCAAATGTATTTTCAGAACTTTCCGATATTATTTCAACAAGAGCGTTATCAATAAACTTTACTTCAGTCATTCAATTTTGTTCCACTATCATTAATCTGTTATTTTTCCAACAAAACAATTGCTGAGGCATAATTTTTTGTATGAGTAATACTGACGTGATTTTTCTGAATTCCGGCCTCTTTATAAAAGCGCCCGGCTCCACCGGTCAGGATCAGATTCGGCTTACCGCTGTCCTCATTGAGGATTTGAATTTCATTTAACTTTATTCCTCGTCCCAAACCGACTCCGACCGCCTTGAGAAACGATTCTTTAACGGCAAATCTGGCTCCATAATGAATCTGGGATTCGGCATGACGGCTGCAATATCTGATTTCTTCTTCTGAAAAAACACGATATAGAAATTTATCCCCCCATCTTTCAATCACATGTCCGATTCGTTTATTTTCAACCAGATCAATGCCAATTCCGTATATCATCGCACCCCTCACCCGGAATGAACAATTGCGTCTGTCATGTCTGCAACTTTTCGCATATAAGCCACATCATGAACACGAACAATATGACAACCGTTTATAATTGCAGCAGCGATGGTTGCTGCTGTTCCCTCGAGCCTTTCATGAGGTTTTCCTCCGGTAATATTCCCTATAAAAGCTTTTCGCGATGTTCCAATGAGCAGGGGCAACCCCGCTCCTTTTAATTCGTTCAATTTATTTATAATTTTACAGTTATCCTCATACGTTTTTCCAAAACCTATCCCGGGGTCCAAAACCAGACAATCTCTTGAAATGCCTTCTGTAAAAGCTTTTCTGCATCTTTGAGCTAAATAATTAATAATTTCATCCATTAAATTATCATAATGCAAACTACCCGACTGCATATTTTCAGGTTTACCCTTCATGTGCATTATTATGATTGCTGCTCGGGCTTCTTTAATGACGGAGGCCATCTTTTTATCGCCGAGAGCAGAAACATCATTTACGATTTCCGCCCCTGCATCAAGCGCCGCATAAGCCACAGAGGCTTTAGCCGTGTCCACGGATATGGGAATTTTAATTCTGCCTGCTAAACCTTCAACAACCGGTATTACGCGTGCTATTTCCCGTCGCGCTGTAACCGCTTTTGAACCGGGCCGTGTCGACTCACCTCCGATATCGATAATATCTGCACCTTCGTCAACCATTTTCAAGCCATAATCAATAGCTTTTTGACGGTCAAAATGAATACTCCCGTCGGAAAAAGAATCCGGCGTTACATTCAGAATGCCCATAATGAGTGTTTTTTGTCCCAGCGGCAGTATCCGCCGGGATGTCTTTAGTTCAAATTGATCCAGTTCGATATTTTTAAGAATTTCATCAATATCATTGGCAATAGTTGAAAGACCAAATGGTTGTTTTGAAATTTTTTGCACCAGTTTCGTAAGCTGCTTATGCGTTCCCATCAGCAAGACATCCGTATTTTCTATGCTGCAGGCAACACTGCCTCTTGCGACTGCTGCATCGGCCCCAAGCGAAAGCATCTCTTGCTTTAGAATATTTGCGATTTTACAGGAAAGAGCCGGAATATGAATATTCACGGAGATGGTCTTGGATAGCATCGCCTGGATGCCATAGGGATCAACACCAATTTTTTGAAACAGTTCAACCGCTTCGTTAAAATGATTGATTTTAACTATCTTCACAGCCATACACCTTTTTTTTTGTGCCAAGGTGATTTTATTGTGTTTGCTTCACATGTCCGTCAGGAAGAGCGCTGCCGATTATCGCATCGATTTCCGAACTGTTTAAAACTTCTTTTTCCAGAAGTTCTTTGGACATGTGGTGCAGAATTTCAATGTGCTCAGTCAGAAGTGATACAGCTTTATCGTAATTATTCTTGACGAGTGAAACCACTTCTTCATCAATTTTCTTTGCCGTTTCTTCACTGTAATCCTTGTGCGTTGCAAATTCACGCCCAAGGAAGATCTGTTCTTCTTTTTTCCCGTAACTCAGAGGCCCCATGATTTTGCTCATACCCCATTCGCAAACCATTTTCCTGGCCAGATTTGTAGCGCGCTCGATGTCATTTCCCGCGCCCGTGGTGAAATCTTTGAGAATCAGCTCTTCCGCGGCGCGCCCGCCCAGGAGAATGGCAATGTTGTTTTCCAGATACTGGCTGGGATAGGTATGCTTTTCATCAATCGGCAACTGCTGAGTCAACCCCAACGCCCGACCACGGGGAATAATGGTCACTTTATGAATCGGATCGGTTCCCGGAATCAAACGGGCAACGAGCGTATGGCCGGCTTCATGATAAGCCGTGTTGCGTTTTTCTGATTCGCTGATCACCATGCTCTTTCTTTCCGTCCCCATCAGAATCTTGTCTTTGGCGAATTCAAAATCCGACATGTTCACCTTGTCTTTATTCAGGCGCGCAGCATTCAAGACGGCTTCATTGACCAGATTTTCAATGTCGGCTCCGGAAGTTCCGGGCGTCCCACGAGCCAAAATGGCATAATTAACATCATCACCCGCAGGTGTTTTACGTGCATGTACTTCAAAAATTCTTTCCCGCCCTTTCACATCCGGCAGAGGTACGACTACCTGTCGGTCAAAACGTCCCGGTCGCAGAAGCGCCGGATCCAGAACATCCGGACGGTTGGTGGCGGACACTAGAATGACGCCTTCATTGGATTCAAATCCATCCATCTCCACCAGCAACTGATTGAGGGTCTGTTCTCTTTCATCATGCCCCCCGCCCAGGCCTGCACCTCTATGACGTCCGACTGCATCAATTTCATCGATAAAAATAATACAGGGGGCATTCTTTTTGGCCTGGCTGAACAAATCGCGAACGCGCGATGCGCCGACACCAACAAACATTTCTACGAAATCAGAACCGCTGATACTCAAAAAAGGAACATCCGCTTCGCCTGCGATTGCACGCGCCAGAAGGGTTTTCCCTGTTCCAGGAGGGCCAACCAGCAGTAATCCCTTAGGTATACGGCCGCCCAGCTTGGTGTATTTTTTAGGATCTTTAAGAAAGTCAATGACTTCGGCAAGTTCTGCCTTTGCTTCATCGACGCCTGCCACATCGGAAAAAGTTACTTTTTTAGACTTATCGGTGATCAGCCTGGCCCGGCTTTTACCAAAAGACATAGCTTTCCCGCCGCCGGCCTGCATCTGTCGCATAAAGAAAATCCACACGCCAATCAGCAGCAACATGGGAAACCAGGAAACAAAAATCATATACCAGGGATTCTCATCCGGGGGCTTAGCCGTGATTTTTACGTTTTTCTCCCTGAAAGAACTGATCAATTCGTCATCCTTGGGCGCGAATGTTTTGAAGGTATTGCCATTGGCCAGTTTACCGGTTATGGAATCGCCCTGAATGGTGACCTCAGTGATTTCCCCATTTTTTAAATGGGTCAACATTTCAGTGTAGATGATATCTTTAGTTGAAGATTTTTGCTGGTTAAATAATTGCCAGACCAGCAAAAAAACCAGAAGCACCGTCAATACGAGCGCTATATTTTTTTGAAACTGATTCAATTTTTTCTCCTTAAATTAAATGTTAATTATCTTTATAATAATATCGAATATAACTCAAATATTATCTTATCATAGGTCCGTCAAGCTTTTTATCTCCAGGATTAAGACCCTGCTTGTTTTTTGAGATATCTTCACTCTGTCAGATAAATGCATATTTTCAATCCAAAGAACCGATATCTCATCGGCCAGTATGGCAATATTGCTTCTATTCAGCCTTGGTATTTTGTGGTCAATGAACAGTTTTTTTACTTTTTGACGGCCGATGGTCCCCAGGGGCTCGAACCAATCTCCCGGCCTGCGATTTCTAAGGGTCAGGCCCCCTCGAATTTCATCCAGATCAAAATAAAACCTGCCTCGTTTGTTAAAATCAACTTCATCACGCCGGCCTTGCCGTGCCGATATAATAATACCCCTTTCCTTTAAATCAACGGTTCCCGGGATGGAAATAGAATATTGATAATCTTTTTTATCGGCTGTTTGCCCTTTTTTGATTAGAATGATGTCATATTGTCTTTCCGCAATAAGCCCGAAAGGCAGAGAAACCTGCTTGCCGGTATGATTTTGTCTCGCCAGATCGACCACCGAGTGAATATGAGAATAATAAATGCCTTTCCCGTCACTGGTCATCCCTTCTAACAATTCTTTGACGAATCGGTATTTGAGAGCCTCCGGTAATCTTGCAAAAAAACCGGCCGAAAATGATATAAAATACTTATTATTTTGAATATTCTCCGAATCCAGGATTTCACGTGTATAATGATCAAGACATTCATGGTCCCGGCTGATTATCTGAGCCATTTGTGCCAGTTCCTTCTCAATTTGGGGATTGTATCTGTTTTTTAATAAAGGGATTAATTCCAGCCGAATGCGGTTTCGTAAGAATGCCGAACTTTGATTGGAGCTGTCGCTGCAGTACTGAAGATCTTTTATTTTAAGATATTCCATGATCTCCGGCTTTGAAATGTCGATCAACGGACGAATGAACCGCTGATCTCTAACTGGTAAAATCCCCTTAAGCCCTTCCATTCCGCTTCCCCGAAGAACATTGATCAAAACCGTTTCTGCCTGGTCACTTAGGTGATGGCCCAGTGCTATTTTTTTTGCTTTATAAAATGCTGCAACTTGATTGAGAAAGCGATAACGCTCTTTCCGGTAATATTCCTCCGGCGACTCTCCTCCGGGAACAGAAGCCGAGGCCATTTTTCCCGATTCGAAAGGCAACTGATATTTTTGTGCAAGATTGCGACAAAAGATTTCTTCGTAATCAGATTCCCCGCTTCTTAAACCATGATTGAAATGCGCAATAATGATTTTCAGATCATATTCATTTCGGAGATCGGCCATAATCGACAAAAGCGCGCAGGAGTCTGCCCCGGCAGATAAAGCAACAACAACCGTGTCGCCTTCATCAAGCATATGATGCCGATTGATGGTCTTTTTCACTTTTTTAATCATGTTCATGAAAAAATAGATTTGAGTTCGATCAGTTCTTCACAATAAAAGTCGGCCCCCATTTTCAGCAGCGCGCCTCTATTGCCCAGACCGTTTAAATATGTACAAGACAGAATACCGGTATTTTTTGCCACGGCAATATCATTAACGCCATCGCCGATCATGACCGTCTTCCGGCGATCTGCATCATACTTTGATAAGAGATATTCAACGACACGGCCGTCAGGTTTCATATAGGGCGTGGAATCCGCCCCGACGATTTCCAAAAAGAATTTTTCGATTTTCAACCCGCGGACAATATCCATAGCCAGATAATAACGTTTATTCGTCAGGATGACTTTCTTTTTATGATGAAAGTGCTGTAAAACATCTTCGACATGTGAGTACAAAACGGTCTTGTCCAGAAGATGGTTTTCATAGTGAGCACTGAAAATTGTCAGAGCTTCATCAACTCTTGAGGCATATGTTTCCCCAAGTGTCTTTTCGATTAATCTCCGGATACCGTCACCGACAAACCCGATAATTTCTTCATAGGCTCGCGGCTGAAGCTGTATCGCAGTTAATGTATGATGGATCGATGCCACAAGATCGGCGCCAGTATCAGCCAGCGTGCCGTCAAGATCATATATCATTAAATCAACAGGTTTCATAATGACTCCCGTAGTTTTATATAGCCGAGAGAAGCCTTAAAAACAAGTTACATTGTCTCTGATTATTATAAATATTGTTTGACGGCGATACAATCTGTATGCTACAAAATAGTCAACCGCTTGGATCAACTTATGTAGACTGAGACGGCATGTACATGCTCAGACTGTCAGTTACTGGTCTTCCTGATTATTATGCGGAAGGCCTTTTTTGTTTATGAAAAAGCAATCGCACAAATTCGCCATTATCGGCGCAGGAATGGTGGGAACGGCTATTGGTATGCTGCTTAAGCAAGCTGGTCACCATATTGCATCCATGGCGGATATTTCCGCCGTCCACTTAAAACGTGCTCAAAAATATATCCGTGCAACAGGATATAAAGACGCTGCCGAAGCGGCCTCCGCCGCTGATTGCATCCTGATATCAACTCGCGATGACCGGATTCTTGATGTTTGTACAGATATAGCCAGCCGAACGTCTTTCAAGGGTAAAAAAGTTTTTCATTTAAGCGGCGCCGGAGGATTGGATCTTCTTGAACCCGCCTCCAAAGCAGGAGCAGCAGTCGCCAGCATTCATCCTTTGCAGAGTTTTTCTTCAATTGACGGCGCAATTTCCAGCATCCCCGGAAGTTATTTTGGTATCACAGCCGGTATTGGCGCAAAGAAAATATCTATCGATCTGGTGCATGACTTAAAAGGCATTCCCCTTTTAATCTCTCCCGAACAAAAGCCCTTGTACCATGCCGCAGCCTGCATCGCTTCCAATTATCTGGTATCTTTGATGAGTGTGGTTGAAGCCATTTCTCTTGCAGTCGGCATCAAGGAAAAAGACGCGCGCAGGGCTTATCTGCCTTTGGTTTACGGCAGTCTGAAAAATATCGAAAAACAGGGCTGTGCGGACGCCCTCACAGGGCCCATTGCCCGCGGTGATGCTGGAACAATTGAAAAACATCTTAAAGCCCTCAAAGGAAAGCTTTCGCATCACCTGCCCTTTTATTCGGAACTCGGAAAAATTACGGTTGATCTGGCCCGGCAAAAAGGAACTTTAAGCGCCGACCAGGCTCAAACTATTATCGAGCTTTTGAAAGGAGCAAACCATGAGCACACAAAGTAAAATCACTCGTCGAACGATTCTGGATATCAAAAAAATGAAAACACAGGGAGAAAAGATCACGATGCTGACGGCGTATGATTTCGGAATGGCGTCCATTCTGGACGACAGTGACATCGATATCATCCTCGTCGGAGACTCTCTGGGCAATGTGATTTTGGGCTACGATACGACGCTTCCCGTCACGATGGAAGACATGCTTCATCACACAAGGGCTGTGGCCCGAGGTGTTCAAAAAGCCATGGTCGTAGCCGATTTGCCTTTTCTGTCTTATCACGTATCTCCGCAGCAGGCACTGGCCAACGCCGGTCGTTTTTTAAAGGAAGCCGACGCTCAGGCCGTCAAACTTGAAGGCGGTGAAGAACAGGCGGAAACCATTTTCAAAATAACCAGTGCAGGCATCCCCGTTATGGCGCACCTGGGACTAACTCCTCAATCTATTCATCAACTGGGCGGTTATAAAGTCCAGGGGAAAAAGGAAGACTCCGCTTCACAAATGATTCGGGATGCTAAAACACTGGAAAATGCTGGCGCATTCTCTCTGGTTCTGGAATGCGTGCCTGAAAAGCTGGCGGCTGAAATTACAGAGTCGCTCACCATTCCTACCATCGGGATAGGCGCCGGTGTTCATTGCGATGGTCAGGTTCTTGTTGTGAATGATATGCTGGGAATGTACGAGCGCATGACTCCCAAGTTCGTTAAAAAGTACGCCAATTTGAATCAGGAGATCCGAAGCGCCGTGAAGAAATATATTCAGGAAGTCAAATCAAGCGCATTTCCTGACAGCGATCACAGCTTCAAATAAAATTACGATGCTTTGTCTGTTGCAAACTGTTTGAGCATTTGCGTATAGGTTGAAATCAAAATTTCGGGTGCAACGAAATAATCGGGTCGAAGTTCGAAGTGTCTTTGAACAAGCATGTAAGCTGTTTTACTGACACTGCCGGTATGATCCAGTGTCTGTCTGAGTGTCCGGATCATAAGATCCGTTGCTTCTTTGCTTCTGGCCATGTATTGCTTTGCCTCTTCCTGAGTGATATAACCGTAATGATCAGCCCCAATCAGCGCTACATCAAGACCTGCCAGTTTATCCATACTATCTTTGTATTTGTCAAAACTAGATCCGGCGGCAATCACAAATTCATTGCGATAAGGAATAGCAACGGCATCAGATGGAAACAATGCTTTGAGCTGTGGTATATAGGCAGAAACAGAGCAGGATGAATGCCCTGGTGTTTCGTGAATTTCGATATGCCGCCCCCCCAGATCTATTCGGCTGCCCTGCCCTATTGTTTCTCCGAAAATATCATTTCGCCACTGCCAGTCGATCTTCTTGAGCGCATCCGCATTTCCCCGGACTCTTTCACAGACTTTGAGCGTGTAGTCCTGAATCACCTGCGCAGCTTTGGGATTAGATAAAAGCTCCCAGCTTCTGGCAGATGCATAGACTTTTACATCAGGCCGCTTTCTTGTCAAATAAGGAACAATGCCGACGTGATCGAAATGAGAATGTAAAACGATGATATGCTGAATTTTCTGTTCTGATATCTGCCAGAGGGAAATCTGGTTTAGTAATTCCGGCAGAATGTAACTGATGCCGGCGCTGATGAGCGCGGAAGAATTCCTGCCTTCCAGCAAATACACACAGGATTCTTCCGTCCCCAGAAGCCATAAACCTTCGTCAATTTGACCGGGTTTTCTAACTCTCATTATTTATCATATTTTAAGATGACTGCATTCTTCTGCAATCTTTGAATCAACTTTCCGAAAGCATCACGCTGTTTTGTCTGTTCCAGGTGCATGGCTATTTTTTCTTTAACCTCTTCCAGTTTTGTTATCTTCGGTGGATTTTTACCCAGCACCTGAATCACATGGTAACCGTACTCTGTCGTCACCACAGGTCCGACAGCATTAATTTCCTGAGAAAACGCGGCATCTTCAAACGGCTTAACCGTCTGGCCTTTTTTAATATCGCCAAGATCTCCACCGCTTTCTTTGCTGGGACAATCTGAATTTTTTCTGGCGACTTCGGCAAAATCGGCTCCGTCTACAATCTGCTTGCGCATTCCTTCAATTTTTGTTTTCTTTTCCGCCTTCGTTTTTTCATCGTCTTTGGCATCGATTGTGATCAGAATATGACGGACATGAGCGCTTTCTTCCTGAACAAACTTGTCTTTATTCTCAGCATAGAACTGACTGATCTCTTTTTCAGTTGGTTTTGTACTCTTGCCTGCTTCTTTGTCCACAAGCTTTTTAATCTTTATTCCCAAGGCCAGATCATCTTTGGTGATGCGATTTTCTTTCATAAACGCTTCAACTTTTTTATCAGCCGGAAGACTCGCTTTGATCCGCTTCATTTCATCCTGAATTTCTTTTTCAGAGACGGTGATTTTCTTATTGTTGACTTCATTGATCAACAGTGTACGAACGGCAAAATCATCCATTATTTTCTTTTTAATTCCCTGATAGACTTCATTTCTCTTCTCTTCCGGATATTTTCCTTTGAAAAGCTGCATGGCTTCTTTCGTCTTTTGTTCCAGAGCCTCTTTTGTCAAAACAGCGCCATCTACGCTGATTGCAATCCCCTGAGTTTGCGTTTGCTTTGGAGCTTTAATCTCCGGCGCGATGACCGGTTCCTGTGTCATTGAGAACGGACCGGGGACGGCAGGAGAGGTTGTGGCCTGCGAACTTTGTTGAGCCTGACTTGCCGGCTGTTTTGCTTTGTCGGCTTCCTCTTTTTTTCCACAGCCGGCAAACATTGCGATGGCAATTATGCATATAACAATCAGGCATTGCTTTATTAGGACTTTCTTCATGAGTTTCCTCCCGAAAATTGTGTAAATACTCTTTATCCGTGACGCGCCCTATATGCGCAATCTTGTTAGCAAGTCAAGCAGATTATCCCTGATAATGTGATCTTGAAGTCATGCTTTGACTGCGCAGATACTTCAGGACATCTCCTTGATGCTCAATCGTCAAGTTAGCCGGAAATTCAATATTCTGCAAGGACATCATGCGCCGGACGGCTGGAATGACGCCGATTTTAGGGAAGTATTTCCGAGTTAAATCATTGATGAGTTTCAGCGTTTCAAATCCGTCAAACCAGTTATGAAATTGCCTTTCACAGGCTCTGAAATTTTTAACGTTGCTCTGGAT
The DNA here is from genome assembly GCA_963682105.1 of Smithellaceae bacterium. Taxonomy (GTDB): domain Bacteria; phylum Desulfobacterota; class Syntrophia; order Syntrophales; family Smithellaceae; genus UBA8904. The sequence continues at coordinate 232,849 of OY821638.1, read as the reverse complement.
TTTTGGCCAGACCGATATAAACTTTCTGGAAATCAAAAAGTTCTCTAATCCATGATGAATGCTTCTCGCTTTTACAAGAATTTGTTCCGCATTGCAGGAATATGAGGTACGCTGCATGTATTCGAGCCACATCTTTAAAATTACGAATACACCGGGATCGTAAAGCTCATATTCCTGATCTCTATATGATGTAATCTTTTCGACAGCCGCCCCCGTTCCAAAAGGCACTCTTTTGGATATTCTGGCTGAAGGATAGACCGTCGTACCCGTAATGGTGCGAACGGGACCGATTTTGGCCAGCTTGTTTAAAAAATAAAAGTCTTCTCCCGCTTCGCGACGGTTCATCCCCCGGACGCTTAGATACGCTTCAGTCGTCGTCGCGATGGTTGATCCGATGGAATGAAACGCGTAAGGCGAACCGGCATAGTTCAATCCCCATACCCAGTATCGCAGAAATATTTCGTAAGCGCAGATCGCATAAAGCCCGACAACATCTGAAGGCATTTGATGCTCATAGCTGACAATACCCGTGCTCATTTTTCCTTGTGAAAATGCTTTACGAATCTCCGGCAAATAATCGGGCCGAACACGTGTGTCGGCATCAAGGCTCAAGATCAGTCGTAATTCGTTGTCCTCAGAATTTCGTAATAATCTGAGCGCCATGTCCATGCCGATTTTGCGGGCCATGCCTACACCGCCTTCATTTCCGGGAATTTCAAGTCCCGGTGAAGAGGCATCGATATAACCCAGCCGAATCCTGCTTGAAGCAATCTTCCGTAATGAATGATCATCGGAGTTATCAATATTCAATGAATTGAATGAATCCAAGAAGCGCTGTTTTATTAAAGTGTCCAGTGTTCTCATTGTTTTTGAATTATTATCACGTATTGACTCTGAAGCATCTTCTTTATTATTGATTACGCATATGATCAGTGTCCGATCCAGTGAAGAGGCAGGATTGTCCGCAACGGATGCAAGGGTTTCAAAGAGCATTTCCCATTCGGCATAGGCGGGAATAACCAAAGCCTGTTGTATGTCTTCAAGTGGTCCGGAACATAATTTCCACTTCAGAGACGCCCCGTATTTGGTCAGATAATCATTGAGCAGCGAAGCTTTTTTCATGTTAATTTCTGAAGAACCTTTGAATGAAGCAAATCATAATCTTTACCGTTGATCCATTCGATGGCCACTCCTTTTTTCTCCATCCGTCGAAACCATGTCATTTGTCTTTTTGCAAATTGTCCTATTGCAATTTGAAGTTTTCCGGCCATGTCATCTTTTGACATTTTATTTTGCAGATACCAGGCGATATAGCGATATTCAAGTCCAAAACTTTCCAGGCGTTCCCATGATACGCCCTGCTTATTTAATTGCTCTACTTCCTCAATCATTCCTTCAGCCAGTCTTTGCTCCAAGCGCACGGCAATTCTTCGCCTTAGTTCCGATCTGTCCCATGAAATGCCGAAAACGCCGGCATGGATGGCCGGACTTTGTGTCAGATTGAATTGTGGATTATTTCTGACGCGCTCAATTTCTATTTTCCGAATCAGGCGGTCTTTGTCTTCCAGATCGGTCTTATTATGCAAATGAGGATTGAGATCCAAAAGAATATTTTGAAGCTCGTTAACGGACAAGACCGCAAGTTCTCGACGGATGCATTGATCAGGTTTCGCATAAGGCATTTTGTAATCCATCAGAACCGCTTCCAGATAAAGGCCGGAGCCGCCGACAAGCACAGGCAAAACATTTTTGTCAAGCAAGTATGAAAATATGGCATAAAATCTTTTCTGATATTCGAAAACATTGAACTCTTCAAAAGGATCAAGAATATCGATCAGGTGATGTGCAATCGTCTTATCCCTGATATGATATTCAGACAAGTCTTTCCCTGTTCCGATATCCATCCCTTTGTATACCTGGCGTGAATCCGCGGAAATGACCTCGCCGTTAAAATCATCGGCAAGACGAACGGCAAGGGATGTTTTGCCCGAGGCTGTCGGTCCCAGTATTACAATTAAATTTGTTTTCACGATTTCCGGCTTGAAAGTATTTTCTTTATTTACTCTGAAAAGATTATCGCAAACACAGCAAAAAAAATGCCCCGTCAGACGGGGCATTTTCTTAATTTTCTACTCGGATTGATTATAGTGGCTGAACATTTGCTGCGCTGGGTCCTTTGTTCCCCTGTTCAATATCGAAACGAATTCTCTGGCCTTCATAAAGCGTTTTGAATCCCGTTCCGCTTATGGCACTATAATGCACAAACACATCCCCACCTTCATCGTTTTCAATAAACCCAAACCCCTTCTTCTCATTGAACCACTTTACTTTACCTTCTGCCAAAGCCTCTAGTCCCCCTTTCAAAATTTTGCTTCCTTCGATTGAGACAAACCGTCGGAAACTAAAAAACCGCACGAATTCTTTTCTTCATTCAAGAATTCTCTGCGGTTTATTCATACCCTTTATGTGAAGATCTTAACACTAAATATTTCCTAGAACTTACAATCGCAATCTAATACCATGAGATTGCTAATTTCTCATATTTTACAAAACCATAACATCATTTTAATTAAAATCAAGCTTTTTTTTATTTTTTTTTATTTTTATCCTCGATATAGGGATCCAAGCAGTCTGCAAGTTGCTCCTCCTGACCTGCATAGAAATGATCAACCGATTCCAGCACAATAAATTTTGCGGAAATTTTTTCGGCGATGATTTTCAAATTCTGAACATCGCAAAATGGATCGATTTTGCCGCACACGATTACATTCACGGAATTCTCCAAACCATTCCAGTCAAATTTCATAAATTTATCCGGTGGTGAAATCATGAATGCTTTCTCAAATAATGCGGAATTTTCTCTAAGAACATTACTTCCCACCCATGCACCGAAAGAGTAACCAGCAAAAATAATTTTCTTAATTCCCTGCTCTTTCATGAACTCACAGGCTGACAAAACATCCTGTTGCTCACCTCTTCCTTCATCATACTGGCCTGTACTGCCGCCGACACCACGAAAATTAAATCGTAAAGTTGAAAATCCATTTGCTGCAAACACACTCTGGATCGCCTCCACTACATTGTTATACATTGCTCCGCCCATTTGCGGATGGGGATGACAAATGACAACGCCTTTATCACTTTGGGATTTCAACCATAAACCTTCTCCGACAAGTTTCCCGTTTTCCCAGGTAACATTCTCTTCATGATTCATTTTATCAAATTTCTCCCGTTCGATGACAGGCGCACAATCCCCTCGCCTGATATTTTTCAAGTTGCGGTTTTGTTTCCTCGCAAACGCCTACTTTATAAATGCAGCGGTTTTTAAAACTGCACCCTTTCCCTCCCGTATCTCCTGCTTCTCCAAAGATGATATTGTCAAGTTTACCCTTCTCTATGGCACATCCGGGCATTGCTGCCAGAAGCATTCTTGTATAAGGATGCAGCGGGGATGAATATAAATATTTCTTATCCGCCAGTTCAACAATACGCCCCATGTACATCACTGCAATTCTGTCTGAAACATGCCGTATGACATTTAGATCATGCGACACAAATAAATACGTTAATCCGAAATCTTTTTTCAGGTCCTTAAGCAGATTTAGAATCTGAGCCTGAATCGAGGCATCCAGCGCCGATACAGGTTCATCGGCAATAATCAATTCAGGTTTCAAAGCCAAAGCCCTCGCAATGCCGATTCGTTGTCTTTGCCCTCCGCTGAACTCATGAGGATACCTCCGGCCCTGTTCCATGGTTAAACCGACTTTCTCCATCAGACATTCAACTTCGTCTTTATTTCTTTGCTTTGAACCAACATGATGAATGGAAAGCGGCTCCGCTATAATGCTGAAGGCGGATTTTCTGGGATTAAGCGACGAGTAGGGATCCTGAAAAATCATTTGTACATGACGTCGATATGTTTTTAATTCATCCGAAGAAAGCGAGAAGATATTCTGATCCTTGAAACGTGCGTTACCGGCATCCGGTTTTTCCAATCTGATCAGCATACGTGCCAGAGTTGATTTTCCGCAGCCGGACTCCCCGACCAGACCAAGTGTTTCTCCCTGATTAATCTGCAAATCTATTCCATCCACCGCCCTGACTGTTCTGGCTTTGCCGGCAAGGAATCCGCCGCTCAAAACATATCGCTTTTCCAGTTTATGGATGTCCATCAGAACGGATGCCATCTTGTCTCCAGTCCCTTCACTGATGATTTCCCTGCGCGACATGGCAGGATACAAAATGTCCTGTTTCAGTTTCCAACAATTGCGGTTCATGTTTCCGGCATTGATCCATCACCAGATGACAGCGATCTGCAAACCGGCAGCCTAACGGGAGATCATAGAGACTGGGAACAGCTCCCGGAATGGTTTTTAAGTATTCAAATTCTTCATCGCCACAGCCAGCATCCCCTGACGGCCTGGATTCGATAAGCCCCAGAGTATATGGATGAAGCGGCCTGGCAAATAGTTTTTCCACATTTGATGTCTCCACGATTTTTCCGGCATACATCACCGCCACTTTCTGCGCCGCTTCGGCGACTACTCCCAGATCATGCGTGATCAAAATGACCGACATGTTACTTTTTATTTTCAGATCGGAAATTAATTTCAATATCTGAGACTGAATGGTTACATCCAGCGCCGTTGTCGGTTCGTCAGCCAGAAGAAGTTTGGGATGACAGGACATCGCCATGGCAATCATCACCCGTTGACGCATGCCACCGCTTAACTGATGAGGGTAATCTTTTATCCTCCTTTGCGGATCCGGAATACCGACTTCGCTTAAATGACGGATGCTTTGCTCAAGCGCTTCTCTTGATGAAATATGCTGGTGCAGACGAATAGCCTCTGCAATCTGATCGCCTATTCTTAATACGGGGTTGAGCGATGTCATGGGCTCCTGGAATATCATAGCGATATCGCGCCCCCTTTTTTCTCTCATCGCTTCTTCGGATATTGATAATAAATCCTCTCCGTCAAATGCCGCCCGTCCCTCTGTAATCCTGCCGCTTGCCGGTATCAGCCGCATCAGTGAAAGCGCCAACATCGTTTTTCCACAGCCTGACTCTCCCACAACGCCCAGTGTTTCGCCTTTTCCCAAAGTCAGAGATACACCGTCTACGGCTTTAATGGTTCCTTTTGCCGTATGAAAGACAGTCTTCAGATTTTCAATATCCAGCAGAGGTTGCATTTCTTATTTAATGTGATTGCGCAGAAATTCTATAAGCAGACGCACTGTCACACCGGCTGCGCCTTTCGGGATATAAGGTTTTTCTTTCGTGGTCCACGCAGGTCCGGCGATATCCAGATGAACCCAGGGGCGGTCTCCTACAAATTTGCTCAAAAACGCCGCAGCCGTTATCGCTCCAGCCAGGCGTCCTCCCGTGTTCTTATAATCGGCGATATCGCTTTTAATCAATTCGGAATACATATCCCACAGCGGAAGTTCCCAGACCCACTCGCCTGTCGCCTCTGAAGCTTTGTTGATCTCCTCTTTCATTTTTTCATCGGTTCCCAACATGCCGATCACATCTTCCCCGAGTGCGACAACGCATGCACCGGTCAATGTTGCAATATCGATGATCGCCTGCGGTTTATATTTTAAGGCATACGAGAGAGCATCAGCGAGAATCAGTCTGCCTTCGGCATCCGTATTGATCACCTCAATCGTCTTGCCGGAATAGGACTTCAGAATATCGCCCGGTTTATAAGCGCTTCCTCCCGGCATATTTTCCGTTGCCGGAATCAGAGCGACCAGATTGATCGGCAGTTTCAGATCCGCCGCCGCCACGATCACTGCCATTACGGCAGCGCCGCCGGACATGTCTGTCTTCATTTCATCCATTTTTTCGGCCGGCTTGATGCTGATTCCGCCACTGTCAAACGTCAGACCTTTCCCGACTAGAGCGATCGGCGCTGCGCCTTTTTTACCTCCCTTATATTCCAGAATGATTAACTTGGGAGGTTGATGGCTGCCGGATGCCACCCCTAACAAAGAATTCATCCCCAGGGCTTTCATCTTGCCTTTATCCAGAATCGTACAGGTCACATTCTTTCTTCCGGCAATCCTCCGTGCATGCTCCGCCATAATCGTTGGCGTCATTTCATTGGACGGCGCGGAAATCAAATCGCGTGCGAAACAAACGGCATCCGTAATTATTTTTGTTTTCTTGATTTCATCCTGAATGACAGGCAGCGAGCTTATGTCAGCCACAATCTCCAGGGATCTCATTTCCCGGATATCCTCCCGTCCCACAGTTTTATAAGGTGTATATTGATAAAGCCCTAACAGCGCTCCCTCGGCGACCGCAGCGGCAATTTTTTCTTTTTCAATCGGCAGAAGGTTAAGATCGATGGATGTTGCCGCATCTTTAACGCGAAGGTTTCGCAGACTCTGCATGACTTTTGAGTACGCATTACGAATTTTTTCCAGTGTTAATTCTTCCTTTTTTCCCAATCCGACAACTGCCACTCTCTGTGCCGGCATTAAGTCTTTGAAATAAAGGACCGATACCTGTGAGGCCTTGCCTGCAAAATCACCTTTTTTCATAATGTCTGAGATCATACCACGCGTTGCCTGATCCACTGCTTTTGCAGCACCCGTCAATTCCTTTTCATTTTCACAAATGGGCAGAATAACCGCCGGTTTTTTGGTATCAGCAAGATTTCCTTTTTTAACTGTTATATTCATGAAAGCCTCCTGAAATATGATAAATTCGATATCCTTCCGCTTCGGATGACGCACCATAACATATTGATAACAAATGTCAATTATAAGTCGCCCCAAACATCAGCATATTAATCCATCGGAAATGCCGGAGATACTCCATTAAGAATTTAATTTGAAACTTACAAATAATCGGTGAATTATTACAGGGAAGTAAAAATGCTCCTTCGCCATCCTGTGACAGGTAATTGGAGCAGGATCATTTTGGAAAGTATTACTCTGACCGAAAAAAACTGCAGGAAACGATCTTTATCGTTCCCTGCAGTTTTTTTATAATTTACTTGATCAGCATGGTTGCCGGGTCCAGCACCAGGGCGTCCGCCTTTGCATCGGGTGACTGACCTTTAATGGCCCGGATGTAGACTTCGGGCCCTTTGGCCGCAAGCTGAACCAGCACATTGAATAAATCGGCGACATGCAGGAATGATAAAGGCAGACCGTTAGCCTGGGGAGGTTCGTGGCGGTGCGTATGCACTGTAAACCAGATGCTCATGGAATACTTTTGCGCCATTTCCTTTAATTCTAAAAGAAGGCCGCGGCCGGATTCGTCGAATTTCAAGCCATCGATTATCATGATGTGCGGTTTAAAAATATTCTGCTGCATCAAATCCGTGAGCCGTTCTTCCAGTTTCGGAGCGCTGAAACCTTCGACTTTAAATGTCATGATAAACCGGAAAGCAAGGATCTGTTCCCAGTATTCACGAATTTCTCCCGAATCATATTTTTTTGCGATATCGTTGAAGAGTTCCCTGTACCAGAGATCGACTTTGCTGACCGCATCGTTCAAGCTGACATGCAAGACCGGTTGTTCATGCATCATGGCATGCAGCGCCATTTGAACCAGAAGCGCTGTTTTTCCAACGCCGGCATGTGCCAGCACGGCGCCCAGACCACCTTCCTTAAGTATATATTCATCGCTAAATCCAAGTTGAATCAATGGATTGCGCTCAATGATTTCCTTTTTGATCATTACAAAATCCTCATATGCTAAATGAATTACGTTACCTTCCCGTTTTATTGCTCTTCCTAAAGCCATGTACCTGTAACCTAACAGCCTATCGTCTAAAAGTCCATTAGACGCTTACGCTGCCGTCTTTTTATTCTGCGCCACTTCCAGAGCAATCTTTTCCGCAATCGACTGGGGCACCTGACGGTAAAGGGCAAATTCCATTGTAAATTGAGCTTTTCCCTGCGTGGATGAGCGAAGGATTGTTGAGAAACCGAACATCTCTGCAAGAGGCACCTGGGCTTCAATCACGCACATGACGCCTTCATCCTGCGAACCGATGATCATACCGCGTCGCTGATTGAGCAATCCCATGACCGATCCTTGAAATTCCGTGGGGGTTTCCACAACAACTTTCATAATCGGTTCATGGATCACAGGCTTGGCCCGCAGATAGGCTTCGCGGAAAGCGCCACGCGCGGCCGCCTGAAACGCCATATCCGACGAATCGACCGCATGCGACGCGCCGTCGTTAATAACAACTTTTACGCCGGTAATCGGAAATTCCAGTTTCGGGCCTTTGGCCATGCTTTCCTTGAATCCTTTTTCGCAGGCCGGAATGTACTGCGTGGGGATGGCGCCGCCGTATACTTCATTTTCAAATACAAATTCGGCATCGGAAATCGGTTCAAGATAACCGGCGATACGTCCGTACTGGCCGGAACCACCGGTCTGTTTTTTATGCGTGTAGTTGAAGTCCGACCGCTGCGTGATGGTTTCCCGATAGGCCACACGGGGATTGCCGGTCGTCACTTCCGCATTGTACTCACGCTTCATTCGTTCCACGTAAATATCAAGATGCAGCTCGCCCATTCCTTCAATGATGGTCTCGTTGGTTTCCGGATCGACATGGGTTTTAAACGTTGGATCTTCCTTGGAGAAGCGATTGAGGGCCTTGGACATGGAGATCTGCGATTTATTGTCCTTCGGCACGATGGCCAGAGAAATAACCGGTTTCGGAACATACATCGACGTCATGGTCATATTCAATCCGGGTGAAACAAACGTATCGCCTGATGCGCATTCAATGCCGAACAAAGCGCCGATATAACCAGCCTTCAACCCATCGACATCTTCCATTTGATCAGCGTGCATCCGCACGACTCGACCGACTTTGACTTTCTTTCCATTTCTGACATTAACGATAGTCGAGCCTTTCTCGACTGTCCCTTCATAAACACGAATATAGGTGAGCTGCCCGTACTGTCCGTCTTCAAGTTTGAATGCCAGCGAAACGATGGGTTTGGACGGATCACAGGAGAGAATGACCGGTTGTTCGTTGTTATCCATGTCCAGCGCGATATTTTCGACTTCCGACGGAGTAGGAAGCAGGTAGGTTACGCCGTCAAGCAGAGGCTGAACGCCTTTATTCTTATAAGCCGACCCCATATAAACAGGGGTGATTTCTCTTTTCAATGCGCCTTTGCGAATGGCCGCGTAGAGGAGTTCCGGAGGAATTTCTTTTTCTTCCAGGATGGCTTCGGTTAATTCATCCGAAAACAGGGATGCGGCATCGATCAGTTCTTCGCGTTTGGCTTTGGCATCCGCCAGAAGATTTGCCGGAATTTCTTCAACCCTCTCATTTTCACCGTTATCACCGTCGAAATAAACGGCTTTCATGCCAACGAGGTCCACCACGCCCTGCAAGTCCGTTTCCAGACCGATGGGAATTTGCATAGCCACGGCATTATGCCCCAGTTTGGTGCGCAATTGTTCAATAACGCGGAAGGGATTGGCGCCGCTGCGGTCGCATTTGTTGATGAAAGCGATGCAGGGAACTTTATAACGTTTCATCTGCTGATCGACCGTAATAGACTGAGACTGAACACCGCCAACGGAACAGAGCACCAGAATCGCGCCGTCAAGCACGCGGAGGGACCTCTCCACCTCAATGGTGAAATCGACGTGGCCGGGCGTATCGATAATGTTGATTTCATGCCCTTTCCATTCGCAATAGGTTGCGGCGGACGCAATGGTGATTCCCCGTTCCTTTTCCAGTTCCATGGAATCCATGGTTGCGCCGACACCGTCTTTGCCTTTGACGTCGTGAATGGCATGAATTCTTTTCGTGTAAAAAAGAATACGCTCACTGAGCGTTGTTTTTCCGGAATCGATATGAGCGCTGATTCCAATATTTCTGATTTTCTGATCGTCGAACTTCATTTACCTTCCTCTCACAATTTTTGCCTGGGGTTCACTATAAAAAAAACCCTCATTTGGAAGAATCTCTGCCAGATGGGGGATTCACCGAAATCGAGCCTGATTAACAAGAGTTTGGGCTTCTATATGTTTTGAATCCGTTTGTCAAGCTAAAATTTGAATATTAACGCTTTGTTTGCATTCAACCTGTTGACCCGTCCGGTTTCTGCCGATATAGCTTTTAATGTATTTCGGATTGAATTCCAGAAAGTTTAGCGATGATGGCCAAAGTTAAATGGAATATTGTATGGGGAGTCGCAGTAATAATTGTATTTTCGGTACTTTTTGCCATTCGTCTAGGCTTTTTGGCGCCCTCCGGACCCGAGCAGCCGGTCAATGAAAAACCTATCCATGCAAGACCGGCGGAAAGCTGGATGAATATTTATCAACATAATCAAAAAGTCGGGGTTATTCATCGTAAATTTCACCAGATGGAAAGAGGAGGTTATCAAACTGATGAAAAAATCACAATGCACATCAACACCATGGGTGTCACGCAGGCGCTTCATGTTTCGACGGTAAGCGAGCTGAAGCCGGATATGTCGTTTTCCTCCTTCAGTTTTGAATTAAACTCGAGTTTATTCCGTTTCAGCGCCCGTGGTTATGCCGGTAAGGATAAACTCATTGTCTTTTCCGGACTTCCTCACGCTCAGACAAAAACTGTCTTCCCCATCAAAGATGTTCCGCACATCAGTGGCAATATTTATGAAGCAGCGTTTGCCGGCGGCCTGGAAAAAGATCGATCCCGCGAATTCAGTATTTTCGACCCCTCCACACTGGGCATGCGCAAAATTGCCGTGACTCGCAGCGCGGATGAAGTGATTCCCGTGATGGGAAAAAGAGTGCTTACACACAAATTCTGCGCCGACTTTATGGGCGCTAAAAATTGCGCCTGGTTGAATAAAGAAGGAGAAATTTTAAAGGAAGCCGGGCTTCTGGGGCTTTCGATGGAGAAAGTCAGCCGGGAGAAAGCTCAGGAAGGCATGCCTTCCTCATCCAGCGCCGATTTTACCGAAATTGCCTCTCTTCCCTCAAATCGGATTATTGATCATCCTCCGAAACTAAAAAAAATTGAAATAAAAATCGAAGGTCTGAAAGGCAATTATATGATTGCCGGTGGAAGACAGAAATTTCAAAACGATATTCTCACTGTAACCAAAGAACTTCCATCTTTAAGTAGTGAAACACGCGCCATGCCTCCTGCTTTGAACCTATATCTAAAACCCTCAGCACTGGTTCAAAGCGATCATCCACAGATTTTAGCAGCCGTCGGCAAAATGACCTCGCCAGCGGATTCCCCTCAGGAAAAGGTGAAAAAAATCAACGGCTGGGTTTATAAAAACATTACCAAAAAACCCGTTTTGTCCGTTCCCAATGCTCTTGAAGTTCTCGAGAACAAAATGGGCGACTGCAACGAACATGCGGTCCTGACCGCCGCTCTGCTTCGGGCAGCCGGCATTCCGGCGCAGATTGAAGCCGGATTAGTCTACTTAAACGGCCGTTTTTATTATCACGCCTGGAATCTGGCCTATATGGGAGAATGGATTACTCTGGATTCCGTTTTCAATCAGATTCCCGCGGATGTGACTCATATCCGCCTCATCCGGGGGGAAGGCAGCGAACAACTCGACCTTCTGGGAACCATGGGTAAAATAAAACTGGAGGTGCTTTCCACATCTTATGATTGAACTCAAAGATCTGACCAAAGATTACGGAACAACCGTTGCGGTGAACCGCTTAAGTCTCCATGTGAGACCGGGGGAAATATACGGCTTCATCGGTCCCAACGGCGCGGGAAAAACGACAACCATCCGGATGATGGGCGGCATCATTGAACCGACATCCGGAAGCATTCACATCGCAGGCATGGACATGAAAAAAGATCCGGTTCTGGCAAAAAAAATTATTGGCTTTGTCCCGGACCGGCCGTTTCTTTATGAAAAGCTCACCGGAATGGAGTTTCTTAAGTTTATTTCCGATTTGTACCATGTCGATCCTCGCGTCATGCCCGAACGCGCCCGTGAGCTTCTAAATCAATTTGCCCTGTGGGATTGGGCCGACGAAATTATTGAAGCTTACTCACACGGCATGAAGCAGAGATTAATCATCGCCTCAGCGCTTTTGCATGACCCGAAAATTCTCGTTATCGATGAGCCGATGGTCGGACTCGATCCGGCGGCTGTCCGGATGGTCAAGGATATCCTCAAAGATCTATCCGCGCAAAATGTGACCATTTTCGTATCGACACATACGCTCAGTATTGCCGAAGATCTCTGTAATCGTATCGGCGTTATTCATAAAGGATCGCTTCTGGCCCATGGAACCATGGAAGAGCTAAACATTGCGGCTCAAACCGGAGATGCCGGCCTGGAGGAAGTATTTTTAACGCTTGTCCGGGAAGCCTGATATGATGAATCAAACGGTTCGAATATTGCTGAAACCCCGATTAAACGGCGCGGCAAACGGCCTCAAACACCGTGACCGGGGAAACTATCGTACGCGGATCTTTATGTTCGGCGCGGTCGGAATAACCTTCTGGGTCGGGGCTTTCATTCTTTTTTACCGCGTTCTGACGTATTTTCAGAGCGTTCAGGATTTCGGCAACATCCTCGCGATGAAACTTTTATCGATGATGATAATCACCTTTTTCACGTTGCTTATTTTCAGCAGCATCATCAACAGCCTTTCTCATCTGTATTTAAGCCGCGATCTTTCTTTGCTGATGGCGATGCCCGTATCTATTCAGGATCTTTTTCTATCGCGATGGCTCGGCTGCGTCTTCGACTCTTCCTGGATGGTGGTTGCCTTCAGCTTGCCGGTTTTATTGTCTTACGGTCTGGTTTTCAATGCCGGTATTGGTTTTTATCTGACGGCGCTGGGAGCATTGCTTTGCCTGTGCCTGATTGCCTGCGCGATATCCAGTCTGATCGTTTTGCTGGGCGCGGCGATTCTTCCAGCCGGAAAAATCCGCACTCTTTTTGTCATATTCGGGGTCGCGCTGGCGATTCTTCTTATTGTCGTTTTACGAATCATCCGTCCCGAACAACTGGTGAATCCCGACAGCTTTGCCTCGGTTGTTATCTATCTCAATTCCATGCAGGCTCTCTCTGTGCCTTATCTTCCCACGACATGGATTTCAGATACGATGCGTCTGGCCCTGACATCTGAATGGAAAATGTCTCTGTTTAATCTGGCGTTGTCGGCAAGTTTTGTTTTCTCCCTGATCTTTATCAATCTGGTCGCTGCGGATGCATTTTATTTTCGTGGATTTTCCAGAGCACAGACAACAGCCAGACGTTTTTTTGCCCCGTTGACATTCCGGGGACACAGTTGGGAAGGTTTGCTTTCATTTTTATCACGGCAGGCCAGAGCATTTCTGATCAAGGAAATTCGCTCCTTCTTTCGTGATTCGACACAATGGCCGCAGCTTTTTTTAATTTTCGCCCTGATCGTCATTTACCTTTATAATTTTTCGGTTCTTCCTCTGGACAAATCCCCCATTAAAACCGTTTACCTGCAAAACATCTTTTCATTTTTAAATGTCGCACTGGCGGCATTTGTTCTTTCCGCCATTTCAGCGCGCTTTGTTTTTCCGTCGGTCAGCATGGAGGGAGAGGCGTTTTGGATTATTCAGGCTGCTCCCGTATCCATGAAGACGTTCCTCTGGATTAAGTTTTTTCTCTACTATGTCCCGCTGCTCGTTTTGTCTGAATTTCTGATCGTCGTTACGAATATTTTGCTTGATGTCACTCCGTTTATGATGGTCTTATCGGTCATCACAATCTTTTGTCTGGTTCCGGCTGTTGTCGGCCTTGCCGTCGGTCTGGGCGCCCGCTATCCCGATTTCAAATCGGAAAATCCGGCTCTTTCAGTCACCAGCTTCGGGGGTCTGCTTTTTATGCTGCTGAGTTTTGGCCTGATTGCGGCAGTCATTGTTCTGGAAGCCGGCCCGGTTTATCGAATCTTCATGTCCGGCATTTCCAAACAACATTTTACCGTATGGCAGATGATCTGGTTTGTCTTTTCGTTTTGTCTGGCATTGTTGCTGTGTGTTTTCGCAACAATTTATCCGATGAAACTCGGAGAAAAGAATCTGTTGAAAAAATGATATCCGATACGTCACAAAACAACAGGGCGTGACGGTTTCTTTCACCCGTCACGCCCCGCCGTCCATTTTCTTTCATGCAGCTTTTCCGAAGCCGTCTTCAACGGCCCGGAGCCTTGCTTTACTTATCCAATCTTATTGGAGCGTCTCCAAATCTTTCTTTTCTCCGCTTCCTTGATGAGATCATCCCGAAAATCAGGATGTGCAATGGAGATCAGTTTTTCCGCCCGGTACCAGGTCGGACAGGTTTTTAACGAAACAGCTCCATATTCAGTGACAATGAAATTAACCATCTGACGCGTAACGGTCGTGATGCTGCCCAGATCGAAGTTCGGCACAATGCGGGATTCAAGCGTACCATCTTTTTTCTTGTGCGTTGAAGGCAAACAGATGAAACTGCGGCCGCCTTTGGACAGATAAGCGCCAAGTACAAAATCGGACATTCCACCGTTGCCGGAAATCTGCTTGAATCCGGAGCTTTCAGCATTAACCTGCCCGTAGAGGTCAACTTGTAGCGCCTGATTGATGGAGATCAGATTATCAATTTGAGCCAGTTTGGTCGGAGTGTTGACCGTCCCGACGCTGCAGGAGGCAAGCGCGGTATTGCGATCGATCCAGTCGTACAAAGGCTTTCCGCCGAGTGCGAACGTGTAGTTTATTTTGCCCTGATCGAAATTTTTCTTCAATCCGGTCATGACCCCCGCCTCCCACATGTCGCGGTAAGCATCGACGAGCATTTCCGTCCATCCACCAAGATCCTTCAGGCCGGACTGGCTGATCATTTTACCCAGGACATTCGGCATTCCGCCGATGCCCAGTTGAATACAGTCGCCGTCTTTGATGTTTACCAGAACATTCTCGGCGATTTTTTTGTCCGTTTCCGTGGGGGTAATTGCCGGCAGTTCGGCCAGCGGCGGGTTATTTCCTTCAACAATGGCATTAACCTGAGAGATATGGATTCTCTCCATGCTGCCGCCGTATGCGTAAGGGATATTCTTGTTTACTTCAACAATAACATTTTGCGCGTGAATGGCCTGTAAATAGCAGCAGGAGTTGTGCAGTCCCCAGTTGAAATATCCGTCTTTGTCCATCGGACCGACCTGGACCATGAAATGATTACGCAGCGGTGTACCGCTTTTTATCGGATCATTTACCGCATTGATGACATACAGATCGGATTCGCCATATAACGTCGGTTGGTAAAAAACTCCCTTGCACTGTTCCTGCAGCATGCGAGTCAGCAGACTGAAGTGCATGTCGTTATAAGTAAAGACCTCGCCATTCGGATCTTTCATGATCACTTCCGGAACCGGGGGCACTGTTACGGCAGCCATGATTTTAATATCTTTGAGTTCGTCTTTACGCGCAGCCAGAGCCTTATCCAGTTCAATCGGTTTGCCGTTGAACATGGCCCAGTCAATCCAATCGCCGGATTTCACTTTTTTTACTGCTTCTTCAGCCGTTACTAACTTCTCTCTGTACATTTCATTGTAGCTTGCCATACTTCCATTCTCCTCATCTTGTACTTATTTCTTACTGGCAACTGTTCAGCCTCGAAAATCCGTCTAACTGCTTTCGGAATCGAATCCGGCCGGCTGCCGTAATTTTTTTTCAATTTGAAGTCAGTGTTCAATTTTTATTTGCTGCATCGATTCCTTCATAAAGTTTCCCAAAGTTGATCTATCTGCAAGACCAAGCATCCTGTTGATCTCTTTTGCTTTATAAAAAATAAGAAAGGTTGGAGTACCGGTAATTTGCAGCACCTCTTTAATACTTTCCAAACAGGACTCATTCAAGAATCCAACACGTACACCTGTCCCACAGGACCTGGCTACATGCTCCAAAATTTTGATCTGATCCGGAAAATCGTCATCACTCGGCATGCACAACAACAAAACAGGTTCGTGAACTGAAAGAACCTCATCTCTGAAATTTTGCGGACTGATTTGTTTTATTAAAGTCTGCATGCCTCTATAGGTCAGCCCCTCCAAACTGAAAATCCGTACTCTTTTGATCTTTCCTGCAAGCTGCTTCTGAATAAATTTACCGGAGAGTATCAGATCAGCATAATCCATGATTAATCCATACAAGTTATAAGCAATGCGGATAATGTGCCAACCAGGCATTTCGCCGGTTAATTGTTATATAGATAATAGTTTTAATATATTAAGATGAGTATGTTTAAAGAATCTGATGACTGAAAACCGTGGCTTGCCACAAATTGTGCGCCACATAATGGGGCATGCCACAATATATTCATATATCCTGATCTAATTGCATTTGATCAAGTTTGCGGTAAAGTGTTCTGCGGTTGATGCCCAACAAACGTGCCGCTTTTGTCTTATTCCATCGTACTTTTGTCAGGGTATCGATTATTTCCTGGTCTTTGAGGACTTGCGGTGACTGTTTAGCAGAATTTTCCGGAATTTGCGGTTTTCGTAACTCACGCAGTTCGGAAGGGAGGTCATTTAAGGTAACAACCCGACCGTGACAGATGATGAACGCATGTTCGATCACATGTTCCAGCTCCCGGACATTGCCAGGCCATTGATAATTCATAAATATATTCAGCACCTCTTTCGACACACCTTCAATATCCTTATTGAAACGCGAATTAAAAACCTGGCACAGGTGATTAATGAATAATGGGATGTCTTCGAGACGCTCACGAAGCGGCGGCAGCGTCACCTCCACAACTTTGAGTCTGTAATACAGATCCTCCCGGAATTCTCCCAACCGAACCTTTTCTTTCAGATTCTTGTTAGTACACGCAATGACGCGTACATCTACTTTGCGGGATTCCGAATCTCCTACCTTTTCAAACGTCTTCTCCTGCAGAACTCGAAGCAGCTTCAGCTGAATAATGGGTGAAATATCTCCAATTTCATCGAGCAGCAGTGTTCCGCCGTCTGCAGCTTCAAATCGTCCCGGCTTGTCTTTAATCGCTCCTGTGAATGCTCCTTTAACATGACCGAACAGTTCTGACTCCAGCAGGCTTTCCGTCAGAGCGGAACAATTTACCGCCACAAAGGGTTTGAAAGCTCGCTGACCGCTGTAATGCAGCGCTCTTGCGACGAGCTCTTTTCCCGTTCCGCTTTCTCCGGTAATGAGAACAGTCGTCTCCAGGTTGGCCAGATCCTCCAGCAGACGATAAACGTCCTGCATTTTTTTGCTTCTTCCGATAATATTCTGGAATTGATGACGCTCGCGCAATTCTCGTTCCAGATCTCTCAAAAGTGTTATATCCCTTATTACCAGAACGGCGCCAAGATATTGTCCTCCGGAATGTCGTAGCGGGGCGCTTGTGACACTGACTAATTGCTGCTGACGATTTTGATGATTGCACTCAATTCGATATTCTTTGATGGATGATTTTTTCTCGAGCGTCTTCCTGATGACATCAATGCAGGATCGGCTGCAGTTCATCAGACACTCTTCCAGAGATTTTCCTACAATATCGGTAGCCGTCAAACCGCAGATAGTCTCCGTGGACTGATTTGCCTCCATCACATTCAACGACATATCCACTGTGATGATTGCCTCTTTTACACTGCCGAAGATGGCCTCAAGACGGCTTCGATGTTCAGCCAGTTCCTGTTCAACTTTTTTTCGTTCAGTAATATCGCGACAAACGGACCGAAAACCCACGATATCGCCCTTTTCGTTTCGAATGACCGATCCGCAGTCTTCAACAACCCTGCGCGCTCCATCCGCCCTGATGATTTCATATGTAAAACGACGCGGTAAACCCGTTTTGTAAACCATCGAATAATTGTCGGAAGCGATTTTCCGATTTTTCTGATCCGTCCAGATTCTGAAGTTCAGGCCGACAGTCTGCTCTCTCGGAATTCCCCATACCTTGGAAGCTGCATGATTGACGTAAGTAATCGTTCCATCCAAAGTGAGTTCGGATATCGTATCATCAACTTCTTCGAGCAGCTTTTGGTACATGTCGAGAGATTGCCGAAGCGTTGCTTCCTGCTCTTTTAATCGATTGTATAATTCACGATAATCAATCTGCGTGTCTTTCTGTTGCCCGGAACAGGAGGAAAGTTTCAAACTTTCCGCATCGCCATCCGGCCGACTTATTTCTTTGGGAGAAATTGCTGAAGAGTCATTCATAACGACAGTTACATCCATCTTAAGTTCTATGTTTCGGTGCGAAAATACACAAAATACAAGATCCCAACGGCGAGGTTACGACAGGTGTGCGACAACCAGCATCCAGGATCTCTGATGCACGCACAGGTGAATTTCTTCACTTATTTTTTTTAAATAGTAAAGATAATTTTTACAACATGTTGTTTCCGGCTTCCGGCATTGTCCATAATCTGCCCCACGAAATTGAAATGCAAGAATCCGTTGAAATAATATCCTGTTACATAATGAATTCAGTGGTCATCTTTTTTATAAGATAAATTGTTCCCAATCGTCAGAAACCGAAAATTATCTTGCTTTTACTTGTAGGATACGCTAAACAAGCGCCCATTCTGAAGTGAACCGGTTTCATCAGATATTTCGCTGATCTTATTGGGGTTCTTGAAAGGAGTTTTCATGGCAAAGTACGAATCAAAATCTCTTAGAAATCTGGCCGTCATCGGCCACGGCGGCACGGGCAAAACATCTCTTTGCGAATCGCTTTTATTCGTTTCCGGAAAAAATGAACGGCTTGGCCGCGTTGACGACAACACCTCCTGCATGGATTACGAGCCTGAAGAACAAAAACGGCACGTTTCCATTTCATCCGCCGCAAACTTTGTCGAATGGGACAAGCACAAAATAAATATGATCGACACCCCCGGCGACTCCAACTTCACCTTTGACATCAAATGCTCGCTGAGCGTTGTAGATAACGCTGTGGTCGTCATCGATTCCGTCGGCGGCGTTGAATTCCAGACGCAAAAAGTTTGGGAACTGGCCGATGAATACAATCTGCCCCGCGCGATTTTCATCAACCGAATGGATCGTGAACGCGCAGATTTCAACAAAGTACTGGATAGCATCAAAACAAAACTCAAAAAGAAAGCCACCCCCATCTGTCTGCCGATCGGTGCGGAAGACAAATTCAAAGGCATTGTTGATCTGATCGCCATGAAGGCCTTTATTTTCTCCGACAACAAAGGCGTCACCAAGCCGACCGATATTCCTGCCGATCTGCTCGAAGAAGCCAAATCGATGCGCGCCTCCATGGTGGAAGATATCGCAGAAGCCGATGAAGACCTGATGAACAAATATCTTGAAGAAGGCGAACTGTCCGCCGAAGAATTGAAAGCCGGGCTCCAAAAAGGCGTCAACGCTTGCGGCATCGTTCCGCTTATTTGCGGATCGGCAGTCAAAGGCATCGGCATCGCCATGCTGATGGACCTGGCAGTCAACTCCTTTGCATCACCGGTCGATCGCGGCCCGGTCAAAGGCAAAAAACCGGGTACGGACACAGTTGAAGAGCGAAAACCCTCTGAAGACGATCCTTTCTCCGCCATCGTTTTCAAAACTATCGCAGATCCTTACGCCGGCCGTCTGACCCTCTTCCGTGTCTATTCCGGCAAGCTCAATTCCGACTCCGTCGTTTTCAACGCATCAAAGAAAATATCGGAAAAATTCGGCAACATATTCTTCCTTGAAGGAAAAACCCAAAAGCAGGCTGAAACATTGATTCCCGGCGATATCGCGGGCGTCGCCAAGCTCAAGGAAACCGTCACCGGCGACACGCTGTGCTTTGAAAAAGCCCCTATCGTCTTCGAAAAAGTTGCTGTGCCGCCGCCCATCATGTCCTTTGCGGTCGAGCCGAAATCACGCGGCGACGAAGACAAGATCGCCTCATCCATTCATCGTCTGACAGAAGAAGACCCGACCATTGTTTTCTCCCGCAATGTCCAAACCAAGGAAATGATCCTCTCCGGCATGGGCCAGGTGCATATCGAAGTCAATGTTGAGAAAATGAAGCGGAAATTTGGTGTTGAAGTCAATCTAACCACACCCAAAGTTCCCTACCTGGAAACCATCAAAGGCAAGACCAATGTTCAGGGCCGTTACAAAAAACAGTCAGGCGGTCGCGGACAGTTCGGAGATTGCTGGATCGATATTGAACCCCTGCCCCGTGGCGCAGGATTTGAATTTGCAGATAAGATCGTCGGCGGCGTGATTCCCGGGCAGTACCGTCCCGCTGTTGAAAAAGGAATCGTCGAAGCAGCCGCCAAGGGCGTCATCGCCGGTTACCCGTTTGTTGATTTTAAGATATCTCTCGTTGACGGCTCCTATCACACCGTTGACTCGTCCGAAATGGCCTTCAAAATCGCCGGTTCGATGGCTTTCCAGAAAGGCGTCATGGATTGTCAGCCGGTGCTTCTTGAACCCATCGTCAATATCGCGATCGAAGTGCCCGATGAATACATGGGCGACGTCATCGGCGATCTGAACAGCCGCCGTGGACGCGTTCTGGGCATGGATACCAATGGAACCAACCAGGTCATCAAAGGCCAGGTTCCCCTGGCTGAAATTTTGAAGTATGCTCCGGATCTTCGCTCCATGACAAGCGGTCGCGGCAACTTTACTTACACCGATTCGCATTATGAAGAAGTTCCCTCTTTCATCGCGGAAAAGATCATTGCAGAGTCGAAAAAGCACGAGGAAGAATAATCCCTTATGTTTCGAGCCGGAATCATCACAGTAAGCGATAAAGGCTCACAGGGCAAACGTGAAGATTTAAGCGGCCCCGCAATCGCAGAAATGCTTGCGGGCGCCACCATTTCCGTTGCAAAAACTCTCATTATTCCGGATGAAGTCGATCAAATTGCCAAAGCCCTTATTCAGTTTGCGGATCTTGAGAACCTGGATCTGATTCTAACGACAGGTGGAACCGGCGTGAGCCCGCGTGATCTGACACCTGACGCCACCCTTCAAGTACTGGACAAGGAAATTCCCGGCATGGCCGAAGCCATGCGTTATGCGAGCATGAAAATCACACCGCACGGCATGATTTCCCGCGCCGTGGCCGGTATCCGCGGCCGGTCGCTGATTATCAACCTTCCCGGAAGCCCCAAAGCCGCTGTGGAGAACCTGACGGTTGTTCTGCCGGCGCTGGTTCACACGATTGAAAAAATTCAGGGCGATTCCAGAGACTGCGCAAGACACTAGCCGAAGTCCGGCAATTATCACTTTCGTTACCCGGAATTCCTTATTTCGTCTTGTATCATTTAACGGAGCTACAATCCCATTTACCCTGGTCGCATATTACAACGTTAAAAGCATACGGTACAGCCAATGACAAACGATAAAAAAATTGCTGCAGTGATCGTAGCCGCAGGTTTCTCATCACGGATCGGGGCTTTCAAACCTTTACTCCCCATGGGTTCATCCACGATCATCGAAACGGCCATCAACACCTTCCGCAGCATCGGTGTTGGAGATATTGTTGTCATCACAGGTTATAATGCAGAGGTCCTGGAGGCTCATATCGCCCATATGGACGCCATTTGCCTGCGGTCCGATTATATGCATAACAAAATGTTCGATTCGGCCGGCATCGGAATTCGCCGTCTGAAAAACAAATGCGACATGACTTTCTTCACACCGGCGGATTCACCTCTGTTTACAAAATATAGCCTCAAGGCGATGCTTTCTCAAATGCGTTCTTCAGACTGCACGGTACTATGCCCGTGTTACAATCAGGGAAAGGGTCACCCTCTTCTCATCAAAAGAGATAGTTTCGATGATATCCTGGCGCATGACGGGACTGAAGGCATGAAAGGCGCTGTCGGCAAATTAAAAGGATATGAAACGATATCCCTGCCCGACCCCGCATTGATCATGGACGCCGACACGCCGGAAGACTATGAGGTCATGAAGCGCTACTATCAGGAAAGAGCCGTGCCATCTGATGAATCAGGCCTTAGACTTCATGAATATTTCCATACGCCGGCAAACGTAATAAAGCATTGCGAGATGGTCGCTCATTTGGCGGACGCAATTACAAAATCACTCATTAAAAAAGGCTGTTTTCTTGACCTTAAGAAAATCCGGGCGGCCGCTCTCCTGCATGATATTTTAAGGGCTGAAAAGAATCATGCTGCCAGAGGAGCGGCATTACTTGAAGATCTGGGGCATACGGGTATTTCGTCGATTGTCGGAGCCCATATGGAACTGGACGAATATGATGCAACCCATATTACGGAAAAGACTGTCGTTTATCTTGCAGACAAACGGGTGTGCAAAGATTCCATAACAACCCTCAAAGAACGTTTTGACGAAAAAATGAGCCGACATCAAAATGACGAAAAAGCATACAGCGAAGTTCAAAGAAAGTACAAACAGGCTCTGCAAGTGGAGGAAATGATCAGCCGTTTTCTTAATCATCGTGACGGCCGCTCCGTTTTACAAATTCCGTAATTCTATAAAATCGCCTTTGGTCGAATACGTTGCATAATCCGTGCGTGTAAGATTTCAGGAACTGATTTCCTTCACCAAGTCTCCGCTTTTCGACGGATCGTAACCTCCGAGAGCCGCAACTCTTTCACGAAATTTTCCGGTACGGATCGTATTGAGAACGGCCTGGATTTTTGAATCTTTCAGACGATCCGTCGCGATAACCAGATCGTAATTTTCCACGTCCATGGGGATGAAGTCCAGATCGAGAGCTTTAGCGGCGGCGTAAATGGCCATGCCGCAATCCGCTGCGCCGCTCAAAACATCGACCGCCACGGACATGTGAGTAAATTCTTCGTGACTGTACCCCTTGATGGATTCGGCATTGATGCCCGAACGGGCCAGATTATAGTCAAGCAGGATTCGCGTGCCGGATCCCGCCTGTCTGTTGACGAACACGATATCGTCTCGCGTCAGATCCGAGATGCCCCGGATGCCTTTCGGGTTGTTCTTTGGTATGATCAACCCCTGTTCCCTGCGCACAAGGTGAAAAAGGCTTATCCCGATGCCTTTGAGGTATCTCTTGATATAAGAAACATTGTATTCACCCGTTTGCGTATCGAGCAGGTGCGCCCCGGCAAAATGACAGACCCCTTTTTTAATGGCGATCAAACCGCCGAGACTTCCCACATTTCCCGATGAAATCCGGATATTCTTTGTCGTAGTATTCCTGATTTCATCGGCAAGGATATCGATGGTGATATCATGACTGCCGATGACAACGATGGTATTGGCCAGTTCTTCTTCATCCACCAGGAGCTCTGCTGTGACTTCTTCATCCTGGTTGATGCCTTCTGAAAATGACGGAATGCGAATAATGCCTTCGGCTCTCGTCAGCGTCGTAATGGAGCCCGCCGATCTGGGGAGCGGTGTTGCAACAGTGAGTTGTCCAACCTTGCCGATATTCACGCGGACGAATTCTTCCGATCCGAGTTTTGACGGAATTGCCCGGGATGAGCGAACGGAAATCGTGCGGCTTTTCGCGATCTCCAGCCCCTGAAGGCTCAGAATAAGGGGCTTGGCAAATTGTTCAAACGCAAGAATGGCTGAAACGGGGTAGCCTGGAACGCCAATAACCGGCTTGCCTTTGACGGCCCCCAGGATGGTCGGTTTCCCCGGCATCATGGCGACGCCATGGACATAGACATCGCCTATTTCAGCGATGACCCTGGATGTGTAATCCTTAGAGCCTGCCGAAGATCCGGCAAGGATCAGAATCAGATCCGCTTCGGATTCCGCCGCTTTTAAAAGAACGTTTCGAATGGAGATTTCATCATCAGGCGTGACATCCAGAACATGAGGCTTCCCATGCGCATCACGGACAAGCCCCGACATCGTGATGGAATTCGAATCGATGATCTGATTATTTTTCAGTTGGGTAAAATCAGTAATGTTCCGGTGGCTGATGATTTCCGTCCCCGTTGGAATAATCGTCACACCGGGTTTTTTGTAGACCGTCACCTGAAAAACGCCTGCAGAGACAAGCGCGCCCAGGTCGATGGGGCGAATTACATGGTTGTGAGGAAAAAGAAGCTGCGTTGCAACAATATCTTCACCCACCTTCCGAACATTCTGCCAGGGATAGGACGGCGCCATAATTTCAATACGGTTATCGTCCAACTCATGGATTTTTTCCACCATGATCACGGCGTTATAACCGTCGGGCAGAGCATGGCCCGTGTTGATCCAGATTGCATCGACGCCTGTTTTTAAAACTTTCGGTGTTTGCTCGGTGGCCCCGTATGTTTCTTCCGCTTTCACGGCAATCCCGTCCATGGCGGCCGAGTGATAGGTTGGAGCGGATATGCCCGCATAGACCGGAGCCGCCGTGACCCGCCCCAGCGCATTTTCGGTATCAATCTTTTCCGGAAGCGTTTTCTTTTCCCGCCATAATCCGGAAAAGATTTCTCTGGCTTCCTCCAGGCTCTTCATCGCCAGATAGACATTCCTTTTCATCTAAGCGTCCCCTTTATAAGGCTTAAAGAGCATCACCCTGACAGTCTGCCCCTTGTATAGCCCTTCCGTGTTTCTATCGATCTTGACCAATCCTCTTGCCTCCACCATTGTGGATATCAGGCCGGATTTGCCGTAAATCGGTTCTGCATAGAGTTTCCCGGCGCGGGTTGTCAACTTTACACGAATATAGTCGTCTCTGCCGCCGGCTGATTCTATGTTTCGCTCAAGTTCGGCGGAAAGGTAAAAATGATTGTCCTTAAGTTCCCGCCCCTCGCCCGACAACCAGGCTAAAAACGGAGTAAGGAAAATCTCCGCAACGACCATGGCCGAGGCTACATGACCGGGCAGTCCAAAAAGGGATTTGCTTCCGATTCTGGCAATGATGGTAGGCTTTCCCGGCCTGATCGCAATGCCATGGACGAGAATCTCCGCATCCTGGAAAGACTCCAGCACTTTCAACGTCATATCCCTTAAACCGACTGAGCTTCCACCGGAGATCCATACGGAATCACACTGATCAAGAGCCCGGACCACGCCATTCCTCAGTTCATCAAAGCTGTCTTTGCAAAGCCCCATGTTCAGAGGGATCGCACCTTCCTGACTGCAAAACGCGCTCAGCGTATAACTGTTGATGTCGCGAATCTGGCCGGGTTTCGGATGTTGATCGATGGGGATAATCTCGTCTCCCGTTGAGATGATGCCGACCTTCGGCCTTTTATAAACATGAACATTCTGAATGCCCTGTCCGGCCAGAAGCCCGATATCCTGAGGTCGGAGCACGGCGCCCTTTTCAAGGAGTCCCGATCCCTTGCGGTAATCGTCGCCGCGGCTTATGATATTTTCCAGAGGCGCAACGGAACGGCTTATTTCAATAGTCTTTTCATCCACAGAGTGACAGTATTCAACCATCACGACGGCATCGGCCCCCTCGGGAATCATGCCGCCGGTTGATATGCGAATGGCTTTTCCGGGCGTGACTGTGTCTTTTGACGCTTTACCCATGAGGACTTCACCTGCCAATTCAAGAAAGGCGGGAAGAGTGTCTGAAGCGCCAAACGTATCCCTGGCAATAACAGCGTATCCGTCCACCGAAGACCTCGAAAAGTCCGGCATATCTTCTTCGGAGGTAAGGGTCCGGCTTAAGATGCGGTTGTAAGCCTCTCCGGCGAAGACGGTTTCGTCATTTACGGGCGGGAAACCTTTCAAAATCTCAAAGACCTCTTCTGATGACTTAACTTTGAAAAACAAGCGTTACCTCTTTAATCCAGAAAAAGTTCGGTTTTTTTAAGACATGCCATTTTTCGTATGCGGGCCAGAGCATGCTGACATGCTTCAAAGGCATCACGGCTTGCTTCGGCGCTTACGGCGACCAGTGAGATTAAATCGCCGATCTGCAGAAGCCCTAGACGACGGACAAGCAGAACATCATCGATGTTCCAACGATTTCGAACATCGGTTTCAATCTTCGCCAATTCGGATTCCATATCTCCTCGCCGTTCAAAACGGATACCGGATGACGGTTTTTCACCTGCCTTGCTCTTGACAACAGCATAATGGAAAATCACCGACCCTGAACCCTGTTTGCGGAGTTTTTCAAATAGATTGCCTGTATCCAGAGGATATTCCGTCACAATGTTCACTTTGACCTCCACGATTGATCCACGATATTCCGGCAAAGAATACGGGTTAACCTGTTGATAAGATAATTCTTTATATCATATCGCCAAGTGATGCAAGAATTGCGTCAAAAAACGGGCAACCTTTTATTTTTCTTATATTTAATCCGGCCTCTGCGATGGGGCAAAGGATCAATATTAACAAAACAAGACAAAGTGCTTCCTTCTTAAGTTTTGACAGGGGATAGTATAAGTGATAAATTTTTTTTGGTTTTGGGGGCTGTATTCTCATAAATGCGGCCGGTAATGTTTTAAAAGAAAAATCAATCCAAACCCAGGAGGTGCAAAATGAAAATCAGTGCGCGTAATACTTTGAAAGGAAAAGTCAAGAAGATTACAACCGGCGCAGTCAACTCGGAAATTATTATTCAACTGCCCGGCGGCGCGGAAGTCGTTTCAATCATCACAAAAGCATCAGCCGATGCTCTCGGTCTGAAGGAAGGAAAAGATGTATATGCGGTCATCAAGGCATCCAATGTGATGATCGCTATTGATTAACCAAATCATCATCAGTCTCTGCTTTGTGGCGATTATTATTTCTTTAAGGAAGAGGTTGACGGCAGGTAACATGGTCCCGTCAGCCTCTTTCTCATTTGATGCTGCAATATAAACTGTTATGGCGTTACCCCAGTTGCCTGAAGGCTGTCGCTTTAACGGCTGCGTATACTTCAGCACCTTCTTTAATTTCCAGTTCCCGGGCGGCTTCTTGAACTATGGCCGCAACAAGTTTTTCATTTCCGCACAGGAGCTCAACGCCTATTCTGTGGCCCGACTGAAACACTTCGCCTACACGGCATTTCAGAAGATTTCGCGCGCTGATCGCTTCCGGATGCCGCTTGAAAAGGATAATATCCGTTGACGGAAGTTCATAAAGCGCATCATCACGGCCCGCCGACGATATCAACAGTTCAGCATTCCCCCAGCGATATACGAATAAACCGTCAAGGCGGCGCGGCGCCGTAAGCTGCAGCAGATTCATGTAAGGCAGAGGACCTTTTCCCATGGCATCCCGGGCCAGTTCTTCCGGCGTCATCTGCCCTGTGATGCGACCGTCGGCAATGTTGAGCACCCGTTCGGCCATGATTCTCATTTCCGTAAGCGAATGGGAAATAAAGAGATATGGAATGGCAAAGGCCTCGCAGGATTTTTTAAGAAACGGAATAATCTGGAACTTGAGATTGTCGTCCAGGGCGGAAAGCGGCTCATCCATAATCAGCATGCGGGGATTGGAAAGTACAGCCCGTCCGATGGCCACCCGCTGTTTCTCGCCTCCGGAGAGGTTATTGACGCCCCGGTCCAGAAGATCGCCGATTTGCAAAACATCGACCAGATTCTGTAATGTGATTTTGCGCTGTTCGGGGGAGCAGCGTTTATAGCCATAAAGAAGATTCGCCCTGACGCTCAGGTGGGGAAAGAGATGAGGGCGTTGAAAAACCATGCCTATCCGTCTGTGCTCGGCAGGAATATTTACTCTTTTTTTACTGTCAAAAACAGAGTCGCCGTTGATGGAAATGCGCCCCCCGTCCGGATGGTGCAATCCGGCAATAAGGCCGACCAGCGTGGATTTGCCGCACCCGGAGGGACCGAATATCCCGATCCGCTCTCCTTCAATTGCAAAATCCATTTCCAGGAAGAATTTGTCCAGCTTTTTTTGCGCGGTAAATATCAGTTCCATATCAATCTACCCTGACCATACGCCTGCCCAGCCATTCGTGAAAAACAAGCACAATAACCGAAATGGTAATGGAGACGAGACATAGAGACATGGCCACTACGTCCCCCTGAGGTGAACTGACATATTCATAAATAGCCAGCGGAATGGTCTGCGTAACACCGGGGATGTTGCCCGCAACGATAATGGTGGCGCCGAATTCACCCAGGCCTCTGGCAAACATGAGAATGGAGCCGGCCAGGATTCCGCGGACGGAAAGCGGCAATATCACGGTAACAATGGAGTCCAGCCATCCCGCGCCCAGCGTTCGTGATGCTTCGATGAGCTTTTTGTCGATGGTTTCCATACCGGTGCGCATCGACCGGACCATTAAAGGAAAGCCAACCACCGCCGTGGCAATCACAGCCGCCTTCCAGGTAAAGATAAGCTTGATCCCCAGAGGCTGCAATATCCATTTCCCTACGGGCCCGTTTTGTCCCAAAAGCAGCAGTAAGAGATACCCGACGACAACAGGCGGTAAAGTCAGGGGAAGGTTAACCAGCACATCGAGCGCAACCCTTCCCCGGAATCTTTTGAATGTCAGAACGTAGGCCACTGCAAAACCAAACGGTAATGACAGCAGTGTGGCAACCACCGCCACCTTTACCGAAAGCAAAATTGCGACGTAATCCGAAGGACTGAAACCCGGCATAAATAATTACTTTACAACAAATCCATGTTTTTCCAATATTTTGAGAGATTCGGAAGACTGGAGAAATTTATAGAAAGCCGCTGCTTCCGTTTTTTTGCTTCCCACTGACGTGAGTCCCATCGGGTAAGTTACTCTTGGATAAAGCTCCTGCGGAACCGTAAAGAGAATTTTTACGTTTTTAGCCATTGCGGCATCCGTCCTGTAAATAATGGCGCCCGCGACTTCTCCGCTGTCGGCATACATCAGACAGGCCCGAACATCTTTGCCCATCACCAACTTTTTCTCCAACTGTTTGTCAATACCGGCCTTCTGGAAGGCGGCAACAGCATATTCTCCTGCGGGAACGCTTTTGGGGCTTCCGATAGCGATCTTGTCCAGGATGAGCAGATCCGGCAGGGTCTTTACTTTCAAATCCGGCTTCCCGACGAAGACCAGAGTATTGAAAGCAAACGTACTGATTGTTTTTTCATCCATCAGTTTCTTTTCTTTCAGGTAGTCCATCCATTGCAAATTTGCCGAAACAAACCAGTCGGCGGGAGCGCCGTTTTCTATCTGTTTTGCCAGGGCGCCCGATGCGCCAAAATTGTTCTGGAATTTAACACCCGGATTATTTTTTACAAAGTTGTTCTCCAATTCGATAACGGTTTCTTTCATGCTGGCGGCGGCGGATATATTGATGTCCCCGGCCTGGACAGATGTTGCAAACAGCATACAGACGGCAAATACCAAACTCAAAATTTTAACCACGTTCTTCATCAATACTTTCTCCTCCTTATGTTTATCTCACAAATTTTTTCAGTCTCCGATGTGAGAAAGAGCATGCTATTATAAACATAATTCTTTCATATCTGTCAAACAAAACATACATATAAAATAATATACTGTCTTGGCAGTTTAAATTTAGATTTCCTTTAACTTCTCGATTTTAATTTCAGGAAGAATATGATCAGGTGATTATCTATGATTTAAAATTGTCATGTCTTTACATTTATCCGTGAAGACATATTAATGCATCTCGCTGGGCTTTCTTGTATTGCCGACAGATTTTCTTATCGCGGATTTATTCCTTGCATCATACAACTTTTATTGAATCGAAATGACATGTTCCGGCCATAAGCAGATTGATTGCAATCCACGTATCTTGAATGAATATTCCGTTCGATTGGCTTTTCCGCCGTCTTGCTATTTTGTTTTTGACTAAACTCCATGGATGGTGTGAAATAGATTCCTACGATCAGAAATGAGTCAAAAACAATAGGTTCCCAGAAATTTTTCTTTTCCCTGTCATCTGCACACGTGGCTAATACTTTTTTTACATAGTCAACTTCCGATTCCATTCTGATCAGATAATCGGCCACCACATCATAGAATGCATTTTCCACTTTTAAAACATTTTCATTCCTTACCCCGGCGTCACAATCGTTTTTGGCGATGTACGTTAAAAAATGGTTTTTAAACCACTCAGGGGTGGAGTATGACAATTCATGAATGACAAATGCGGCTATTTTGAATTTCAGATTTGATCTTTCATCGTCTTCCAATCGCATTTTGGCAATAAAGGATTCTCTGGCATTCTCGTAATATTCAATGAGATTTTTTTGGAATTCCGTTACGTCTTTCATATTTTACCTCAAACTTCCTGCGCAAAACCTGTTTTAGACTTTTTCAATATTCATCTTGTTCAAGCAGAACAAATTTACCGCCGACCAGGTATTTCTTTCCTCCGTGTACGCAAAAATCAGAAACATTTTACCTGATCAAACATCCTTTCCATGTCAGTATAAAAAATAAGCATATTTCATACCAATTAAATAATTCCATGATCTTTGAGATATTTCAGTGTGTTTTCAACGTGGGTTCCCGGCCAGTAGATTTTCCCGCACTTTGGACATCTGTTATAATAAGTGCAATTTTCATAAACGTACTCCGGCACGATATTCCGGATCTCTTCCGGCTCCACCGGCGACAGTTTTTCGTTACAGGAAAGACATATCGTGAACAGATTTTCAGGATGGATTTTTAAAGATAACGAAAAGACAACAAAAGCTAACTGTTTTAATTTTTCCGCTTCAGGTAAAAGGATCATCCGGCCGGTGAACTGACGCTCCATCATATCGGTGCGCCGGGTCAGGAGAATGCGACTGTTTTCCTGTGCCTGACGCATCATTGAACGTCCCGCCTCCTGAGAATAAACAGTGGTATCGAAACCTAGAATCCGCAACCATTTTGCCAGCCCCGCCAGCGAGGCGTCCGCAATAAATCTGGGTTCGCCATTCATATAAAAAAGCGCTTAAGACGGTTTCTTCGGGGTCTCTATGATCGGGGGAGCTTCACCGGAACGCAATTCTTTTCTCAGATCCCGTATGGTTTTATTTTGTTTGGATATCGTCCGAT
This sequence comes from Smithellaceae bacterium, assembly GCA_963682105.1. Lineage (GTDB taxonomy): Bacteria > Desulfobacterota > Syntrophia > Syntrophales > Smithellaceae > UBA8904. The sequence goes on along the minus strand of OY821638.1, from coordinate 202,000 downwards.
TGAGCCGAAATCTCTCCATGGCTCCTAAAAACCAGGTAATAATCACCCCAATCAGCAAGGCCGCAAAGATGAGCATGTAACCCGGAATGTGGGTGTCCACGAAGTTGAAATATTTGATATGAACCAGCTCCGCGTTAAATTGAGAAAACGTAACGATAAAAAAGGCAAAAAGTATCACCAGTATTAAATAAAATATTTTCATAGAGTGTTATCCTCCCCGCAATATTTTTTAAAAAGAGGCGTAAACTTTGCGGCGGTTGTAAAAAGATCTTCCGGAATAACCCGCACATTGCCCACGACACTCATGAAATTGGTATCGCCTTCCCATCTTGGCAGAACGTGCATATGGACATGCTCGGCAACACCGGCGCCTGCCGCTTTACCCAGATTCATTCCCACATTAAAACCATTCGGGGTCACTGCTTCTTTCAATACCTTGATCGAAATATCCAACAGATTGAACATTTCCATCCTTTCTTCCATTGTCAACTCTGCAACTTCTCCCAGATGGCGTTCCGGAATAATCATCATGTGGCCGTTAACATACGGATAGCGATTCAGCATCACAAAACAGGTTTTACCCTGATAAACGACGAAATCCTCACATCGAACGGAACATTTACAAAACACGCATCCTTCCGTTCTTTCACCCACAAGATACTCCATCCGCCATGGCGCAAACATTGCTTCCATATTTTATACTCTTAAACTCCGCTGTTTTCATCATGATATTTTGATAATCCTGCCGGTTATTTCGCTTCCGATCTCCAGAATTCCGAGGCTGCAAAACGGCGCGAAACGTTTATCTACAGCGGACCCCGGATTGAAAAAGTAAACGCCATCGATTGTCTTATTCACCGGACAATGGGTATGACCGAAAACAATGCAGTCGAGTTTACCCAGTTTGCTTAAAAGTTTCTTTTCAATACCCTCCGGAGAACCCCATCCATGGATAAGTCCGATTTGAAATCCGTTGATCTCCATCGTCAACTGATCGGGCAATTCCCGCCGGACCCGCGGGTTGTCCATATTACCGCACACGGCCCTGACTTCTCTGTTGCCAAGCATGTCCAGAACTCTTAAATCAATCAGGTCTCCGGCATGAAAAACAAGGTCGACGTCAGAAAAGTTCTGATCAATTGCGTATTTTAAGTTATCGTCAAAACCTGAAATATGCGTATCGGACAACACGCCTATTTTTACCTTTGCCCCAGTGTTCATCTTGTTCATTTTCTTAGCGATAAGATTAAAAAATTACAAGTGATTTTTATCCTTTTGTAAATTATAATCATGTTATTGACATTACAAAACAGCAAAGATAGAATTTGAACCATGAGCAAATTAGAAGATTCCTTAAACAAAATTGCGGAAAATATCCTTTATCTGGACGAGGCGTCTTTGATGTCGCTTTGGGAAAAGTATAAAACAAAGATGGAGAATTTTTCTTTTTCCCCCGAGTGGGAGAAATCCGTCATTATCTTTTCCATCATCAATGCCATCCGTGTCAAAAACGCCGTCTTCAATGAAGAGATGTTGAAAAAACAGGCGGACGACAAACCGTCTCCTCCTAAAAACAAACCTCAAAAACCGAATCTGCGACTGGTTAAGTAATGGACAAAGAAACAGCGGCAAAACGCATTGCCCAATTGCGGGAAGACATTGAATATCATAACCGGCGATACTACCAGCAGGACGCCCCGGAAATATCGGATGCTGAATACGACCGTCTGATGCGTGAGCTTCAGGATCTGGAAGCCCGTTTTCCGGACGACGATCTGGCCTCATCTCCGACTCAGCGCGTGGGCGCCGCACCTCTTGCCAAGTTTGCTCCGTTCAGTCATCCTCAACCGATGCTGAGCCTGGCCAACGCCTTTTCCCCTGATGAAATGATCGATTTTGATTCTCGTATCAAGCGCCTGGCGGAAGATGCTCAGATCGACTACATCGCTGAACCCAAGCTCGACGGTCTGGCCGTCAATCTGATCTTTGAAAACGGCCTTTTTGTTCGCGGCGCAACACGCGGTGACGGAGCCACCGGCGAAGACGTCACGCAGAATCTGAAAACCATATCTTCACTGCCTTTGAAGATGAAAAAAAGTCCGTCCCCGCGCATCCCCGAATTTCTCGAAATTCGGGGGGAAGTTTATATGGAGAGACAGCCCTTTCATAATCTCAACCGCAGGCGGCAGGAGCAGGGAGAAGAACCTTTCGCCAACCCGCGCAATGCGGCAGCCGGCTCGCTTCGTCAGCTTGACCCGAAAATCACAGCCCGCCGTCCTTTGAATATATTTTTGTACGGCATCGGCTCCGTAAAAGGATCGGAATTTTCGACGCACTGGGACATTCTGGAAACGCTTCGGTCCTGGGGGTTTCCCGTCAATCCGCTGATTCAAAAGGCGGGTGACATTACCGCCTGTATTTCCTACTATGAACATATTGGCTCGATCCGCCCTACCCTGCCCTATGAGATTGACGGCGTTGTGCTCAAAGTTAACAATCTTGCTACTCAGGATATTCTGGGAAATGTTTCGCGCTCTCCCCGCTGGGCGCTGGCCTGCAAATTCCCGGCTGCACAGGAAAAGACCGTCATTAAAGATATTATCGTTCAGGTGGGAAGAATGGGAACGCTCACTCCCGTGGCGGTGATGGAACCGGTCAATGTCGGCGGGGTCATGGTCAGCCGCGCTACACTGCATAATGAAGATGAAATCCAAAAAAAAGACATCCGCATCGGCGATACGGTGATCATTCAGCGCGCCGGCGACGTTATCCCGGAAGTTGTGAGTGTCATTGAATCAAACCGCACAGGTCATGAAAAGCTTTTTTCCATGCCCCGCCACTGCCCGGAATGCGGGTCGGACATCGTCCGGCAGGAAGGAGAAGTCGCTCACCGCTGTATTAATCTTTCCTGCCCGGCTCAGATCAAAGAGCATATCCGCCATTTTGCGTCAAGGGGAGCAATGGACATTGAGGGTTTGGGCGAAAAAGTCTCTGCGCAGTTGTTCGATGCCGGGTTGATTACCGATCCGGCCGATCTTTACTTTTTGACCAGGGAAAAGCTTCTGGCATTGGACAGAATGGCCGAAAAATCAGTCCAGAATCTGCTTGATGCCATTTCTCGGTCAAAAACACCTCTTCTGGATAAATTTATTTTCGCTCTTGGCATCCGTCATGTCGGCGAAAGAACCGCCAAGCTTCTGGCCGATCGTTTCGGCGCGCTCGATCAGTTGATCAAAGCTGAATTTGACGATCTCACCTCCGTCAATGAAATCGGTCCTGAAATCGCGCAAAGCATTGTCAGTTTCTTTTCCGAATCCAAAAACAGAATCGTTATAGATAAATTTCTAAAAGCCGGAATATCTCCTCAACAGAAACAAACACCGGCAGAAGCCCTGCTTACCGGCAAATATTTTGTTTTTACAGGCACTCTTGAAACACTCGGACGAAATGATGCCAAAAAGATTGTGGAATCTCTGGGAGGCGTCGTTCAATCTTCCGTGGGCAATAAAACATCTTTTGTCGTGGCGGGCGCCGATCCGGGCTCCAAACTGGATAAAGCAAGGTCTATGGGAATTAGCGTCATCAGCGAATCCGACTTCCTCAAAATGATCGGAAGGTCATCATGAAAAGAATGCGCGTGAAGATCAGCGGAAGAGTTCAGGGCGTTTTTTTTCGCGCCGAGACCGAAAGAATGGCGATATCCTTAAATTTGACCGGATGGGTGCGCAACACGGAAAACGGCGATGTGGAAGCTCTGTTTGAAGGGGATGACAAAGATGTAGAGCGGATGATCATCTGGTGCCACAATGGCCCACCCCATGCCCGTGTTGACAGGGTTGAGACCGAAGAGCAGCCTTATTCCGGCGACCTTCGCGGCTTTAGCGTCCTTTATTGGTGATTGTCACTCGATGACACCGCGCCGCCGCATTTATTGAATTTCAACGTTCATGATTCAACGCCCAGCTTTTCAATACGATAACGTAAAGAGTCAAAAGTGACGCCGAGCAGTTCCGCAGCTTTTGTTTTCGACCCTTTTGTTTTTTGCAGTGCTTTTTCAATAATTTTTCTTTCGAATTTTTCAAGCTGAACGTTTAAATCAAAGCCCGCATCAGGAATGTCCAGGTCCGGTTCTTTGCCGTCTTCTTCAGCCTGATCCGACAGGACGAGATTTTCCGGTAAAATGATATTGGATGATTCCATTGCCACACCGCGTTCGATGATGTTTTCCAGTTCGCGAATGTTGCCCGGAAACGGATATTGCATCAGCAGTTCCATGGCGTATGAAGAAATCATCCTTACTTCTTTACCAAATTCTCTGGCGTACTTCTCGATAAAATGCTTGGTTAAAAGCGGAATGTCTTCCCTCCTTTCGCGAAGCGGCGGCATGTGGATCGGAATAACATTCAGGCGAAAATATAAGTCTTCCCGAAATTCTCCTTTTTTCACTCTTTCTTTCAAGTTTTGGTGCGTAGCGGATATAATCCGCACATCCACCTTGATATCTTCGCCTCCGCCGATCCGGCGGAAGGTCTTTTCCTGCACGACTCTTAAAAGTTTTACCTGAAGGACAGGCGGCAATTCACCGATTTCGTCAAGAAATATCGTTCCGCCTCTGGCCAGTTCAAAAAGCCCCGCACGATCCGCATACGCGCCGGTAAACGATCCCTTCATGTAACCAAACAATTCACTCTCCAGCAGATTTTCCGGAATTCCGCCGCTGTTGATGGCCATAAAAGGCATTTTAGCCCGCGAGGAATTGGCATGAATGGCGCGTGCGACCAGTTCTTTTCCTGTGCCGCTTTCGCCCAGAATTAGAATATTTGCCGGTGTATCGGCCACCTTTTTTATCGTTGTAAACACCTTCAACATCTCGCGGCTGGAACCGATCATGCCGAAGAATTCCACTTCTGCCGCTTCTTTTTTTGGCGCTGACGCCTCATTAACCAGACCGTTTTTCAGAAGGGCCTGGCGTACAATTTTTTTCAGCTCCTCAATGCTGCCGCCTTTTTCCACATAGTCGTAAGCGCCTTCCTTCATGGCATTGACGGCTGTTTCTCCCGAGGCATAGGCGGTAATCAGAATAACAATCGTTTCCGGCCGATGGTCCTTGATGGTCTTCAAAAATTCAATGCCGTCAATTTTAGGCATCTTCAAATCTGTGATCACCAGATCGAAAGCCGTTTTTCGGCAAAGATTAATAGCTTTTACGGGATTGTCCGCGGCTGTGACATCATAACCTTCCTGGGTCAACATGATTTCCATAAATTCTCTCATGCCTTGGTCATCATCAACAACCAGAATTTTAGCCATGAATCTTTTCTCCTTTGAAAATTTGCCTGAAATTAATTGCAGGGCAGCCATACCGTAACGGTTGTACCCTCGCTCACTTTACTTTCAATTTTTATTTTTCCGCCGTAGCCGTCGACAAGACGGCTGACAATGGCCAATCCCAGGCCCGTTCCTTTCTCCTTATTCGTAAAAAAAGGTTCAAAGACATTTTTCAAATCTTTCTCATCGATGCCGGATCCGTCATCCGCCACTGTAAACACCGTATAATCTTTTTGATCTTCTAGTTTCGCATCATGGATTTCCAGTTTTAAATGACCGGCGCCCTCCATGGCCTGAAGGGCATTGAGTATCAAATTCTGGATCATCTGACGGACCTGTTCTTTATTCGCCCAGGCATCCAGACCGCCGGTAAACGATTGCGACACTTTGATATCGTAATTCCATTCCTTCGTCATTTTAATGTTCTCCAGAACTTCCTCAACCACTGCCTGTAATCTCACGGGTTCTCGCTTTTCAGGCACAGGACGCGACAAAAGAAGGAAGTCGCGCACAAAATGATCGAGCTGTTCTTTACCCCGCATAATAATCTGCATCAGACGCTTATCGGTCTCATCCAGTTTTGCGTGTTGGCCTAAAAGCTGTATGGAACCGGTAATCGAAGCCAGCGGATTTCTCATTTCATGAGCCAATCCTGCAGCCATTTCACCGATCAAAGCCAGCTTTTTACTTTTCGCCAGCTTTTCCTCCATGAGCTTGATTTCCGTCAAATCCTGAAAGATTACGATGTAACCTATCTGCTTTCCGTTCCGGTCTTTTAAAGGAGACACCGAACACCCCAGAATGACGGGAGCGCCTTTTCCGTCAAAAATATTGACTTCTCTTCTTCGGGCCTTACTTTGATCTTCGTGGTTGAAAAACACGGAGAAGTCGGGAAAGACGTCCTGAATCTGGCGATTCTCAACGGATTTGAGACGAAACCCCGTAATTTTTTCCGCCGCCCGATTAAATGTCTTGATCCGTCCCTGGAACGTTGTCGTCATAACACCTGTATCTACAGACTCTATAATGCTGCGGAAAAGAAGATCCAACTGATTGAACGCCGACTCTCTTTCTTCCAGTAATGTTCTCGTTTTCTTTTCCTGTTCGACGACAAAACTGGCCAAAAACGCCAACACATAAAACGACAACATGTGGACGATCATCCGAACCAGCGCATCACTTGAATCAACGGTATAATCGCGACCGGTGCCGTGCAGGGTGGGAATAATTTTGAAGTACTCAAAATCGATAATCATTCCGTACGCTACACCGGAAACGGAAGCAACAATCAAAGCACCGCGCCGTCCCAGAAAAATGGCGGAATAAATAATAATCAGGGAATAGAGCAATGAATAATTGCTGCCTATGCTTCCCGTCACATAAACCAGAAAAGTGATCAGGATGATATCCGCGGCGAGCTGGAAATATATATTCAGAAGAAAATACTTTGCATTTCGCAAGAGCAACGTATAAACAAGTGACATCAAAAACATTACAACGATAACGGCATAAATAGAATACAACACTGCGCTCGTAACGTATATGGTGGGGGTAATGGTTCCCAGAAAGAACGCGACCAGGAAGAAAACGGTCAGGATGACGATCCTGCAGGCAATCAGCATTTTAAGCCTTTGCCAGTTTTGGTACGGGTTATCCTGAATATGACGCATGATACTTGATCCGAAATTTTAAATTATTTTTATCCGTTGTTGGTTAATATTATAATATTTTTTTATATTTGGCTAATCATTTGAATAAATATTTATAAAAACACGATGCGCAGACCTCTGTTATATCCTCTTCTGGCCTTAATAGCCGGCATATGGACCGGTGATCACATTCTATTTCATTATTCGGGTCTTGCGTGCGTATCTTTAGCCATTCTGATAACCTTATTTTTATCGATCAGAAAAAAATGGAAGCATGCCGCTTTTGCGCTCATTTTATCTTTTATTTTTGTAACAGGACTGTTCAGCATTTCGCGATATCAATATCTGCACTCTGATGTTCACCATGTCATGCATTTTCTTTCTCATGATAAATTGACCATAGAAGGCGTTGTGATATCCGAAGAACAAATTTCACCGGATAAATCCCTGATGCTTGTTGAATGTGTCCGCCGGATTTCCCATCAGACCTATTCAAAACTTACCGGAAAGATCCGTCTGGTTGTTCCTTCTGAGATTAATTTCGATTGCGGAGATTTTATCCGCTTTCGGACATCCGTCAAACCCATTGCCGGTTTTCACAACCCCGGCGGTTTTGATTATCAGCGGTATCTCAACCGGCAGAGTATATTCGTTTCCGGATTTATTTCCGGTTCGCAGGATATTATTCTCATTCGCCGGCACTGGAAATCTTCTTTACCTTCCGCCGTTGATCATTTTCGACAATATCTGAATCGCCTTATTTACGCGTATGCACAAACGCCTGAAAGAGAGATTCTCGAAGCAATGACCACCGGTAATCAAAAAGCAATTCCGGCAGACATCCGGGATGCTTTTTCCCGGACAGGCACATCGCATATTCTTTCAATATCAGGGCTGCATGTGGGTCTGGTTGCATCCGCCGGTTTTTTTCTGATCCTTTGGTTACTCAAATCCTCCGAATATCTGATGCTCCGGTTCAACATCATTAAAGTTGCAGCGGCTGCTTCTTTAATTCCTGTTGCATTCTACGCACTCATAGCTGGTATGGGAACGCCGGTGCTTCGTTCGGCTTTTATGGCGTTGTCTTTCCTTATCGCCTTGATAATCGGAAAGCTCAGAGATCTCTACAACGTTCTTTTCGGAGTCGCCTTGATCATCCTGATGATTCTGCCGGAGTCTCTTTTTGAAATTTCTTTTCAGTTGTCTTTCAGCGCAGTCTTTGCTCTTATCTATATCGTTCCCAGATTCAGCAATCCCGCTTTGTCATTTCTCACATCCGCACCGCACTGGTTTCAATTCGGTTTTCGCCAGGTCTATTTGTTCATACTTGTTTCTGTGGCCGCCACCATCGGCACATTGCCGATTATTATTTATTATTTTAATCAATTATCGACAATCACCATTTTAGCCAATCTTATTGCAGTGCCTCTTTTGGGAATGCTCACCTTGTTTTTAATCCTTCTTTTTATCCTGACGGCTGTTTTCTCGCCCTCTGCGGCCGGGTGGGTGATCAAAGGCGCTTCCTTTTTCACCTCCATTTCTGTTGAGATCATCAAACGCCTTGCTTCATTACCCTGGTCGTCCTTGAGTTTTATCAAGCCCAACGGGATGGAAATAATATTACTATACATCACTTTGTTCGGACTGATTGAAATACTGACGCCGTCTGATCATAAAACGGACAGGCGATTTGCATCGCGCCATCCCTTACTTATTAAAATAGCTGTGTGCGCGGCTATTGCACTTCTCACGGCCAGCAGTGTTTATCTTGACTGGAAGGATAAAACGTCAAGCAATCTGAAATTGACGGTGCTTGATGTCGGGCAGGGCGCTTCAACACTTATTGAATTTCCAGGAGGAACCCGTATGCTGATTGACGGCGGCGGCTTTTCCGACAGTTCCTTTGATATGGGTAAATCAGTGGTCGCTCCCTTTCTTTACTTTAAAAGAATCCGTAAAATCAACATCGTCGTCCTGACGCATCCTCACCCGGATCACATGCAGGGACTGATTTATATCCTCAATAACTTTGACGTGGGCGAAGTATGGACAACCGACATAAAATCCGATGATGATCTTTACCTTTCGTGGGAAAAGACACTCTCCGACCGCAAAATTAAGGTTCGGCCTATAACATCCCGAACACCTCCTGTTGTACTGACTTCAGCTCGCATTGAATATTTATGGCCGGATCATTTTTCCGGCAACAGCGATATTTTCGACACAAACGATCAGTCTCTTGTTTTAAGAATTACGTTCGGAGAGAATCGCTTCCTTATCACCGGCGACATATCTTCTCGCGTCGAATCCCGTTTAATTTCTTCCGGGATAAATCTTAGAAGCGATCTTCTGCTCGTTCCCCATCATGGATCGGTTCATTCCAGCTCTGCGGCCTTTATCCAATCCGTCTTGCCTCAATATGCGATTGTAAGCGCCGGCAGAAATAACACCTTTCGTCATCCTCATCCGGATGTGCTCAATCGTTATCGTGCAAACGGTGTCCATATTTTCAGGACGGATCAGCATGGATCGATTTCTGTCCTGAGTGATGGCAAAAAGCTGGAAATCACACCCTATCATAAGTAATTTTAAATTATTTGAGAGAAGACGTCTCATTAATCGTTGTCAATTTATTAATTTTACGTTATAGAAATCAAATAAAATACATAATTCTAACAGAGGTATACATATGGCTATGGAACAAACATTGATACTCATCAAACCGGATGGGCTCGTGAAATCCCTGACGGGAAACATTATTTCCCGTCTCTCAGAGGCAAAATTGACCATTATGGGCGCAAAAGTAGTGCGTGTAACCCGAGAACAGGCTGCACAACATTATGAACATTTGAAAGATAAACCTTTTTTTCAGGAACTCGTTGATTATATTGTCGGCGATGTACACAAAACCCATCGTGTACTCGCTTTGGTTTACCAGGGAGATAACGCCATCGCCAAAATCCGGGATATCGTAGGCGACACGGATCCGGAAAAAGCCAATCCCGTAACGATTCGGGGAGCCTACGGCAGAATCACGACGTCTGGAGTATTTGAGAACGTGGTTCATGCCTCCTCCAGCCCGGAGGACGCTGAAAAAGAAATCAAACTCTGGTTTGAACCTTCTGAAATTGTTGAAGATATTTATCCGGTTAAAGAAATAACCTTGAATAATGTTCAAAAGACGATTTGGGCTTGATTAAAGTGCTCCTGAAGTGGCTCCGTCAGGAGCCACTTTTTTATTTTTTTAAAAACCTTTTGATCCAATCGCCGATCAATAAATCAACATAACCAGATAAGCCGTATATGACTTTTCCGGGCAATAATAGATTGCCAACAAAAGGGTGATATGTTAGGAAACTACCGATTTATTTTAGGATATAACCATGGATAAAATTACCGCCATCAAAGGCATCAAAGATATTCTTCCTCCGGATACCCCCGTCTGGCGCGAGGTGGAGCAGGCCGCCCGTCAAACATTCGAGCGCTTTGGATTTTGTGAAATCCGCGTTCCGATCATGGAAAAAACTGCTTTATTTCAGCGCAGTATCGGAGAAACGACGGATATCGTCGAGAAAGAAATGTACACGTTTCGTGATCGTGACGACGAACTTCTGACGCTTCGCCCCGAGGCCACCGCATCCGTCATTCGCGCCTTTATTGAACATAATCTTTCAGCAGCCGATCCGATTACCAAGCTTTATACCATTGGGCCGATGTTCCGCAGGGAACGTCCGCAAAAAGGCCGCTTCCGCCAGTTTCATCAGATCGACGTGGAAGTTTTCGGCGATGACAAGCCGGCATCCGATGCGGAAGTCATTTTCATGCTGATGCATTTTCTCAATACACTAGGGCTTAACGAACTTTCTCTGGAAATCAATTCTCTGGGCTGCAAAGCCTGCCGGCCTTCGTTTTCAAAAGCGGTGGTTGATTTCCTCAAAGGCTCGGAAAGTGCGCTTTGCCCTGATTGTCAGCGGCGAATTTATAACAATCCCCTGCGTGTGTTTGATTGCAAAGTAGAATCCTGCGGCGCAATTATCAGTGGCGCTCCTCAGATATTGAGCTATCTTTGCAACGACTGCGATACCCATTTCACGGCCGTCAAAGCGTTTCTGACGGACCTAAAACTGTCCTTTACGGTCAACCCGAAAATGGTTCGCGGCTTGGACTATTACACCAGAACGGCCTTTGAAGTGAAGTCCGGGGCATTGGGCGCTCAAAACTCACTGGCGGGAGGCGGCCGCTACGACGGACTCGTCAGTTTCCTGGGCGGCCCCGAAATTCCCGGCATCGGTTTCGGCATCGGGATGGAGCGGTTAATATCCTGCCTGCCGCCTTCTTCGGGCAACGGCATCCGGACGGACGTCTTTATTGCGGCACTGGGCGACCAGGCGCAGAAGCTGGGTTTTCGCCTGACCAATGAACTGAGACGCAGCGGCATTTCCGCATCAATGGATTATTCCAACAAAAGCCTGAAAAGCCAGATGAAGCGCGCCGATAAATCAAACAGCGCATTTACGCTGATTATCGGAGAAAAAGAAATAGAAGAAAACCGCGCCGAATTGCGTAACATGAGCACAAAACAGCAACAAAGCCTGCCTCTGGATCAGATGCCGGAGGCTTTAATGAATATTATAAAAGTGAGGTAACGACTTGTGAGCCAGTTTATTACGAAAGAAAAAAGAACGCACTACTGTGGCCAGGTAGGCCTGGCCGATGTCGGCCATGAAATCATATTATTCGGTTGGGCGCAAAGGCGCAGAGATCACGGCGGCGTTATTTTTGTCGATTTGCGCGACCGTGAAGGCATCGTCCAGATTGTTTTCAATCCGGAAGCCGGCGAAGCCGTTCACAGCGAGGCGCATAAAATCCGCAGCGAGTTTGTTCTGGCGGTTAAAGGCAAGGTGCGAAAGCGCCCCGAAGGCATGGACAATCCGGCCATTTCCACAGGCGGTATAGAAGTCATCATCTCGGAACTTGAGATATTAAATACCTCCAAAACACCGCCTTTCTCCTTTGATGAGGAAGAAATTTCCGAAAACGTCCGGCTCAAATATCGCTATCTGGATTTGCGCCGTCCGGCGATACAGAAGAATCTTTTCCTGCGCAGCAAGCTGGCTATCGCCACCCGCCAGTACTTCAACGACAACGGATTTATCGAAGTCGAAACGCCGATTCTGACCAAAAGCACACCGGAAGGCGCGCGCGACTATCTGGTGCCCAGCCGCGTCACCCAGGGAACGTTCTACGCCCTGCCCCAATCGCCGCAGATTTTCAAGCAGCTTTTGATGGTCTCCGGCTTCGACCGTTATTTTCAGATCGCCAAATGCTTCCGCGACGAAGACCTGCGCGCCGACCGTCAGCCCGAATTCACGCAGATCGACGTGGAAATGTCGTTTATTTCGGAAGAAGACATCATGAACATGATGGAAGGTCTGATGAAGGCAATCTTCAAGGCCTGCCTGAATAAAGACCTGACGCTTCCCTTTCCGCGGTTGAAATATGCCGATGCCATCGCCCGTTACGGAAAAGACAATCCGGATATTCGCTTCGGAATGGAAATCGTTGACCTCACCGCCATCGTCAAAGACTCCGGCTTCAAGCTCTTTGCCGAAGTCGCAGCTTCGGGCGGTTTGATCAAAGCCATCAAAACCGATCAGGCCTCTGCGCTATCACGCAAAGATCTGGACGGCCTCAAAGATTTTGTGGCCATTTACGGCGCCAAAGGACTGGCGTGGGCCAAAGTCAATGCGGCCGACTGGACCTCGCCGATTTTTAAATTTCTCAAACCCGAAGAAGTCGCGGCCATCGCGCAGGCCATGAACGCCAAAGAGGGAGACATTATCTTCTTTGTGGCCGACGCGCCCAAAGTGGTCAACGACTCCCTGGGAAATCTGCGGCTGAACTTAGGCAAAAAGCTCAACCTGATTGATCCGGACGCCCTGGCCTTCACCTGGATTACCGAATTTCCGCTCATGGAATACTCTGAAACTGAAAAGCGCTTTATGTCGACGCATCATCCGTTTACATCGCCTTTCCTCGAAGATATTCCTTTGATGACGACCGATCCCGGCAAAGTCCGCGCCAAAGCCTATGACCTGGTGCTCAACGGTTCCGAAATCGGCGGCGGCAGCATCAGAATTCACCGCAAGGATGTTCAGGCACAGGTGTTCAGCGCACTGGGGCTTTCCGACGAAGACGCCCGCGTCAAATTCGGATTCCTGCTCGATGCCCTTGAATACGGTGCTCCGCCCCACGGAGGCCTGGCCTTCGGCCTGGACCGTCTGACAATGATTATGTCTAAGACGGATTCCATCCGCGACGTCATTGCGTTTCCGAAAACACAAAAAGCATCCGACCTCATGTCGGATTGCCCGTCCACGGTCAGCATCGAACAATTGATGGAATTGTCGCTGAAGATCGTCCAATAAGACACACCATGAAAAAAAGCGCCCATTTAAAAAATGGGCGCTTTTTTTAACCGTTATTGCGATTAGACTTTTTAGTGACCTGTTATCATGAATAAACCGGTTCAATGTATTATTTCGTTTGCGACGGCGTCTGAAGAGGCTTGAAAAGGCGTCTTTGGAAATATTTCAGAAGCAGACGCCAAATTTTTAAATGGCAGAACCACCATGGATAATTCTCTTTGAATTGCATGAAATAGTGCTTACTTTTTTCATAATCGCCGGCATTCAGATATAACCGCATTAAATCGAAATTCATACTCCGTAAACTATGGTTAAGGATTTTGTTGATGCTTCGGTCAAATTGATCTCCGATGAGTTTGAGCATCTTTGCCCATTGCTCAAGTCGATACGATAAAATCTTATTTTCCCACAGTCCTCCCTTGTGCACGCGATATACACCCATGACCTCATCTATAAATTTTATTTTCCCATGACGCGCATTCAATAAATGAAGGGGATAGTCGCGGACGGGACACTGGCAAAACCAATCGGGTTTCTTCAGATAATTATTTCGAAAAACGCATGATGCCGTATAGATATAATTACCGCCCGCAAGTGTTTCGATGGTTGTTATTTCTTTCTGATGATTATTTGAAAGACGATTTAAATGTGTTTCACCTTCATAGATTACCTGCATGTTGTGAAAACAAATTGCAAAATCCGGATGATTTTCCATGAAATCGATCTGTTTTTGTATTTTATACGGATCCGTCCAATAGTCATCGCCTTCGCAAAACGCAATGTATCTCCCGCGCGCCAAAGGAAATGCAATATCAAACCAGATGCTCACATTCTTCTTGGAATATTGGTTTTCTCTTTGATAGACCGTTACAAATAAATCCCGATATTTATTTTCATATTCGGCAATAATTTGGGCGGTGTTATCTGATGAGGCGTCATCGTGCACAATGACCTCCATCGGGAATGATGTTTTTTGCAGCACAAAACCTTCGAGGGCTTGAGCAATATACTTTTCATGATTGTAGGCCGTGCATATTACGCTGACCAGCGGCACGTTGTTATTGCGCATCATCCAGTTTCTCCCTGATCTTTGATGCATGATCAAATGCTGCGCGGATAATGACACAGATTGCTTTTATCTGATCTTGCGTAACCGCTGAGCCTGAAGGCAATACAAGAACGCGTTGGGCCACTTTTTCCGTTTCAGGCAGCCATATTGGCGCGTCTGCGCAGGATGACCGATACGGTTCCATCTTGTGACACCCCGGGTAAAAATACCGGCGGGCGATGATGTTGTCGGCATGAAGCACTTTTAAAAGTTCATCTCGACTTAATCCGGTTTCCGCTTCGTCGATTTCCAGTACGATATACTGATAATTGTGTTTCTCCGAATCCTTATACTGAAGAATTTTTAATCCGGGGATATTCTTCAGTTCCGATTCGTAGCGGGCATATCTTTCACGATTGACGGCAATTCCGTTTTCCAGGGCATCCATGTTCACAAGCCCCATAGCCGCGCAGATTTCCGACATTTTCCCGTTGGTGCCGATGCTGATAACATGATCATACCCTGAAAAACCGAAATTCTTCATCAGGCGTATTTTTCTTGCCAGGTCGTCACAGTTGGTGACAACGGCGCCGCCTTCAAACGTATTGAAATATTTTGTGGCATGAAAACTGAAGATCTCCGCATCGCCGAAATTGCCGATCATTTTGTTGTTGGACGAACAGCCGAATGCATGCGCTGCGTCAAACAGAAGCTTAAGATGATGTTTTGCGGCAATCTTTTCCAGCTCGCCGATTCCACAGGGTTGCCCCCATAAGTGCACGCCCAGAATACCTGTCGTACGTGACGTGATCAGCTCTTCCAATTTATTCGTGTCCAGAAGGTGGGTCGCCGGATCAATGTCGCAAAACACGGGCGTAATCTGCTGCCATTGCAAAGCATGAGCTGTTGCAATGAATGTAAAGGCAGGAACGATAACTTCGCCTTGCAATTCAAGAGCGCGAATGGCAATTTCCATGGCGACGGTCCCATTGCACATCGCGATGCAATGCTTTACGCCGAGGTATTCTGAAATCTTTTTTTCGAATTCTCTGACATATCGGCCATTGTTGGTAAGCCATTTTCGGTCCAGAATATCATTGACGAGCTCAAAAAATCGCTGACGATCACCGATGACAGGCCGGCCCACATAAAGCGGTTGATCAAAAAAAGGTTTTCCTGAAAAAATCGCGAGGTCTGACATTTCCATGAGTTTTACCGAAGAGGTCATTCTATTTCCTTCCCGACCGGCAATGTTGGGGATCGGTGCTACAGTGATTGGATTTTTCTTTTGATCTTTGCCGGCGCACCCGTCGCCAATACTCCTTCCGGTAAATCTTTTGTAACAAGCGCTCCCGCGCCAATAGTGGTTCCCGCACCAATTTTAATTTTCGGCAATACCGTTGTTCCGGAACCGATCACACAGCCTGCTCCGACAGATGCCCCGCCGCCGATCGTGACAGCGGCATAAAGAGTTGCATAATCGCCGACCTGGGCATCGTGTCCTATCCCGCACCGGCTGTTGACCAAAACAAAATCTCCCAAAACCACATCAGGGGAAATAACATTGAAATAGTTGACGATGCAACCTTCGCCCCATCGGGCATGACAGGATACCAGCGATGTTGTTGATATCAGAGTTGGAAACGTTATGGCCCTGTTCGTTTTAATCCTGAGAATAAGTTGCTTTCGTATTTCCGGATCATCAAAAATGGTGACGGCCAGATTTCCGGCATAATCCTTCAAATACTCGATGCCTCCAACCACGGGCACGCCGTTGATCGTTTTGCCGGCCAGTTCTTTGGTGTCATCTATAAATCCCTTAAGAATCCAGCCTGCTTCTTGATCTTTGCACGACGCTATAGAGAACGCCAATTCTCTGCCCGACCCTCCTGCACCGTAAATCAAAATGTTTCTATCCCGCACAATAAAACTCCTCATCAAGGTCAAATTGTGCAGGGTTTATACAAGATAAGAGAAATAACATCCAGCTTGAAATAAAAGGAATTAATACCCGTTATCGTCAAACAGCGTCCATTGTTCAAATGGGCGCTGTTCGTCTTTTGAAGACAGGGGCGCTATTTCACTGATAAAACGCGACGGGATAAGAACCTGCGTGCCGGACGCCCGGGAATAATCCAGCGCCGGATAACTTAAATACAGCCGGTCTTTGGCGCGTGTGACGGCCACATAAAAAAGCCGCCTCTCCTCTTCTTCGCCATCCGGATCTTTGAGCGCACGGCCCAGCGGAATCATGCCGTCGGCGCACCAGATTAAAAACACATAAGACCATTCCAAACCTTTGGACTGATGGATGGTGCTTAAAACGACTTTATCCGCTTCCTGCTCCTGCAGATCTTCCTCTTTCGACAGGTTGGTCAGCAAGGCCAGTTCATTTAAGAAATCATCCATGCTTTGGAATTTTGCCGCAAAATTTCCCAGTTGTATTAAATCTTCTTCGCGTGTGGATGCGTCGGAATAAGTATCCTGCATATAGGTGCGGTAATCGCCCTTGTTTAAAAGGATATCGATGATCTTTTCCGGGATGCGGTCCGGAAGGTCCAGCGCCAGCAGTGATAAAAAGGTCTGACGGCACTGGGCAATGCCCGCCTGCGATGATTTCGGAATGACACGCATCAAGTCTTCGGCAATAAACGCTTCAAGAGGCTGATCCTGTTTTCCCAGCCAGCGCCAGATTTTTTCAAATGTGACCTTGCCGATTTTGGGATACATCATCAAAAGCCTGCGCCAGGCCAGTTCATCATGACCGTTCACTATCACTCTCATATAGGATGTGACATCCTTGATGTGCGCCTGCTCGAAAAAACGAATGCCGGAGCGGATTTCAAAAGGAATGTCGCGGCGGACAAATTCCATCTGCACTTCCATTGAATGATAGTGGGCGCGGTAAAGCACGGCGATTTCATGAAAGGGAACGCCGCCCCGCGTCAGTTCGGTAATTCTCTGGGCGACAAAGTCAGCCTGCTTCAATACATTCTGCGCGGAAACAATCACCGGCCTCAAGCCTGTCTGGCGAACCGCTTTGAGCGCTTTGGGAAACTGGTTTTCATTGTTATTGATGCTCAGGTTGGCAAGATGCAGAATTTCCGGCGTGCTGCGGTAATTGGTTTCCAGCTTGAAGATCTTACAATCCGGATAGCGCTTTGGAAAATCGATGATATTGGAAAAATTGGCGCCGCGAAACGAATAAATGCTTTGCGAATCGTCTCCCACCACCATTAGGTTGCGGTGTCCGGAGGCAAGCAAATCCACGATATCCGCCTGAATGATATTGGTATCCTGATATTCGTCGACAAGCACATGATGAAAGCGATGGGAAAGCGTCTGCAAGATATCCGGATGCTCCTGCAACAATCTGCGGCAGTTGGCCAGCAGATCGTCAAAGTCCATCACGCCCATATCTTTCTTCTTTTGTTCATACAGGCAGGCAATCTGGTGAAGCTCTCCGCCGAGGTGAAGAAAGAACGGATAACGGCTTATCAGCACATCGTCGAGCGATGTTTGCGTATTCACCGTCAGACTGATCATTTCCGCAACGACGTTGTTTTTGGGAAATTTACTCAGTTTGGTGTCGATTTTCAATTCCGCCATCGACTGTGCGATGATCTGTCTGGCATCTTCACTGTCTGCAATGGAAAAATTGGTTTTGTAGCCAAGACGATATGCGTAACTTCGCAAAAAGCGGTGCGCAATGGAATGGAATGTTCCGCCCAGAATTTTGCCGGTATAGGTGTCGGCCAAACTCTCCACGCGGTTGAGCATGGATTTGGCGGCCTTGTTTGTAAAGGTGGCCAGCAGTATGTTTTCCGGACGAACACCGGCGGAAAGAAGATAACCCACCCTGTAAGTCAGCGTCCGCGTCTTGCCGCTTCCGGCGCCGGCCAGAACAAGAAGCGGCCCTCCCTTTTCCGTGACCACGCGGTACTGTTCGGGATTCAGTTCTTTTTCATAGTTAATCATTGAATATTAAAGACTTCAGGCTTTCAGAGCCTTTTTGATTTCAGCAATCGTATCATTGGCCTTGAGAGACAGGAAATTTTTGAGCAGTCCCTCTTTTTCATAATAGCCGATCAGCGGAGCGGTTTTTGAATTGTAGACTTCCAGACGGTTATTGATCGCCTCTTCCGTCTCGTCATCCCGCTGAATCGTCTGGTGATTGCATAATTTACAGGTTCCATCCTCTTTGGGAGGATTTGTTTTTATGTTGTAAATCGCCTGACAGTCGGGATTGCAGCATGTTCTTCGGGTGGTCAGCCGGTCCAGAACAACATCTCTGGGTACTTCCAGATTACCCACAAAATCCAGTCTGATGCCAAGTCTGGCAAGTAGTTTTTTGAGTTCTTCAGCCTGGGGAATCGTTCGGGGAAAGCCGTCCAGGATAAAGCCGCTTTTGCAATCGGATTCCTGTAAGCGAGCTTCCATGATGTCCATAATCAAAGAGTCCGGAACCAGATCGCCCCGGTCCATGTACTCTTTTGCCTTTTTGCCAAGAGGCGTTCCTTCTTTTACGGCAGATCGCAAAATATCGCCCGTGGAGATTTGTACGGACCCGTCATATTCGTTGAGCAATTTGGCGATAGTCCCTTTGCCTGCTCCCGGCGCGCCCAATAGAATAATTCTCATTTGTCCTCCAAATATTAATATCTTAAGAAATAAGCTCGGGGGGCTTATAGTGCAAAAAGGTTATAGGGTCAAGATAATAAAGGTTTTTTCAATCCGCTATCGTTTCACTTTGATTTCAAAAAGCCTGGGCCAGTGCTTTCCGGTTACAAACATCCGATCCGTTTTCTGATCGTAAGCAATGCCATTGATTACATCCACCTGCGCATTGCCCGGCAAATAGGAACGAAGCGATGAGAGATCAATCCATCCTTTTACTTTACCATTTTTGGGAGAAATCCGAACGACCAGATCTTCCAGATAAATATTTGCCCAGATTTCACCATTGATAAACTCCAGTTCGTTAAGGCGCTCAACAGGCGTTGTGCCATCTCGAACATTGATCTTGCGGATGATTTTAAATGATGCGGGATCGCGGACAAAAAGAGTCGATGACCCGTTGCTCATAAATAAATGCCGGCCGTTTGTGGTCAGCCCCCATCCTTCGCCCTGATACTCTATTTTCTTTATTTCTTTTAACGGCCCGGCATCATAGAGGACAAGCGTTTCATTTTGCCAGGTCAGTTGATAAATTTTGTCTTTTAAAATGACAATACCCTCGCCAAAGTATTTTTTATCGTTCCAAATCCCCTGCAGAATCTTTCCGGTTTTGATGTCTTTTTTGAATACTCCTGATTTTCCGTATAGGCCTGTTGATTCATAAAGAAAACCGTCATAAACCAGTAATCCCTGCGTATAGGCCTCACTGTCATGAGGATACGTACTGATAACTTCAATCGATTCAACGGGCATCTTTGTCTTTAGGACATACTCGGGAAGGTTTGCACCAAAAACCGGCCCCGCCAGAAACATCACGGCAACAATAAATAATTCCAGTAGGCGACTTTTCATATTTTACACCACTTGTTTTTTTACCCTATACAACAAATACTTTTTCCAATAAAGCATTTGCTATCTGAAATAGTTTCTAGTAAAATTAAGTATATGAAATATACATCTGATGATTTTTACAAAATTTGCAGCGGCATACCCTTTTTATCCTGCCTGTCCAAAGCGGAACTTGCGGAGATTGAATCCGTTGTCATCGTCAAAAAATTTTTAAAAAACCAGGTTATTCTCCTCGAAGAGGACGAGCCTTCATACTTCTATTTTATCGTATCCGGCCGGGTTAAAGTTATTCGTTACAATGAGGCAGGCAAGGAACTGATGCTATCCATCCACAAACGCTATGATTATTTCGGCGAGATGGCCATTCTCGATGGAAAAACGGCCCCGGCCACGATCATTGCCATGGAGGACTGTACAATCGGTTTCATCACCAAAAGCAACTTCGTAAAATTCATCATGAGCAATGAAAGAAGTCTGCAACAAATTATTGCTCTTTTATGCTCCCGCCTTCGGGAATCCTGGAGCATGCTGAATGTTCTCGGTTTTGCCGAAGCCAGTGAAAAAGTTCGCGCCGCTCTGAAAATCTTTTCGAAAAAATTTGGAACACAAGACAGCAACGGAACCATCATCAGCATCAAGCTGACACATAAAGATCTGGCCAATTTTGCCGCGGTATCCCGTGAAACCGCCAGCCGGATTATCAGCTCTCTGATGAAAGCCGGCGAGATTGAACTCGTCGACAATAAATACTTCCTTTTGAAGCCCTCATTCTTCAACAAATCACCCGTTTCGTGACCTCTGTCACAGAATTTATATACAGTTTTCATCTAATACATTCGATAATAATATTGAAGTGTAATGCATGGTGTTGATCTTTACTTCCATGTCTTCGAACGGATTTCGAAACAAAAAGATCGCAGTTTACAGGATGCATTGGCGAAAGGAGTAAGAGTATGGAAGGCATATTGGCAAGTCAAATGACGGTCCCCCTTTATCAAATCATGTTTCTGCTTGTGATTGTGACGGTTTCTCTTTTGTTCGGATACCTGAGGCTGGGGTTATTTTTCGTCTATACATTTGTTTTTTATTGGGGAAACATCTTTAATCTTCAATCGGTTTTCAACAATGCCGAGCCCGACGTTTCCACTTTTTCATTCATGTTTGTCGGATTCGGACTGATCATTATCTTTCTGGCAATGATCGGATTTCTTTTGAATAGAGAATAACGTCGTATATGTATTGTGATTACTGGAATATAAATAAAGCGCCTTTTGATAACGTTCCCGATCCGACGATGTATGCCGCCTGCCATACATCTATGGAAAACGCCATTTCGGAAACCATTTTTGCAATTAAGGAAGCAGATGAATCATTTGCCGTTATCATAAGTGAAGCAGGTCTGGGAAAAACACTGGCCCTGCGTCTAATCATTAACGCACTTGAGCCAGAAAAATTCAGATCCGTACTGATCACAAATCCCAGTCTTTCTTTCACTCAACTTTTAAGAGAAATCATCGTCCAAATAACCGGAAAACCGTGTGAAGAAGTCCAGAAAGGCGTCCTGCTGGATATGCTCAGGCATATGCTGGCTGCTTCAATGGATCAAGGCAAGAAAATCGTCATTTTCATTGATGAAGCCAACGCTCTGACGCCTGCCAATCTCGAAGATATGAGGCTTTTAACCAATATTCAGGACGAAAAGCGTAATTTACTTACGCTTGTTCTTGCAGGCCAGCTCGAATTGGCCCAGCACCTGGAACATCCTCAGCAGGCCAATCTATTTCAACGTATCGGATCCTATGCCCTTATCGGCAAACTACCTTCAAAAGAGGCTGTAAAAACATATATCGAAAGCCGCTTGAAACTGGCCGGTACAAATATTAGAATTTTCGCAGATGAATGCATCCCGGTGATCTGGGAATACTCTGAACATGGCGTTCCCCGGCTTATTAATAAAATATGCAAGCTATGTCTCAAGGCCGGAGAAACCAATCAATTTGATTATATTTCTGCGGACCTTGTTGCCAATGTTGCCGGACGGTTCCAAAAGCTGACCGACACCGCTTCGGCGCATATTCCTCCATCCCATTCAACACCGGTTATTTTACAGGAGGAAAGCGAGAGACCGGCGAAGGCAGAGGAAAACGAAGCTCCAGCGGAGGCAACAGTGGCGGAGACTGTTGAGGAATCTTCCGAAATCGAAACTTCTTTTGAAGATGATTCTGCATTGAACATCGCTGGGGAAGAAACGGGAAAACTGATTCAATTTCCAGTTGCAGTGAATAACAAAACCTCCGAAGACAACATGCCGGTGGACACAGGAGATATAAGAATAGAAGCACCCGAAACGGCAATCGAATCGATGAGTGATGATGATCTTTTAAAGCAGTGGGAAAAAGCGATTTCCTCACCTTCCGAAACCGCCGTCATCGCCGCTATCATGGAGCAAGAACTCGAATTACCGACCTCTGAAACTTCAATCAGTCCGAAAGAATCAATGACGGAAAGGAATGATTCTCCTGTAGAAAAAGATCTCCCCCTTTCTGAAATGCCGGAACTGGCCCAGGATGAGTTCATCGAGACGGCAGATGAGCCCCCCGTGCAGGTCACTCCCCCGGAACCGGCTCAGGATGAGTTCATCGAGGCGGCAGTTGAGCCGCCCGCACAGGTCACTCCCCCGGAACTGGCCCAGGATGAGTTCATCGAGGCGGCAGTTGAGCCGCCCGCACAGGTCACTCCCCCGGAACTGGCCCAGGATGAGTTCATCGAGGCGGCAGTTGAGCCGCCCGCACAGGTCACTCCCCCGGAACTGGCCCAGGATGAGTTCATCGAGGCGGCAGTTGAGCCGCCCGCACAGGTCACTCCCCCGGAACCGGCCCAGGATGAGTTCATCGAGGCGGCAGTTGAGCCGCCCGCACAGGTCACTCCCCCGGAACCGGCCCAGGATAAGTTGATCGAGGCGGCAGTTGAGCCGCCCGCGCAGGTCACTCCCCCCGAACCGGCCCAGGATAAGTTGATCGAGGCGGTAGATGAACCGCCTGTGCAGATCACTCCCGAGGAAACCCCCAAAGACGCGGATAACGATATCATTATGATCGGCGAGTATCGTGTTAAGCTTGGAATCCCAAATGATATTTTGAAACAGGTGAAGTCTTTTAACCGTGAGAGCGCCAATAAATCGGCAGGTTTCTGGGCGGCGCAAATCATCAAAAACAATCCACAATTGACCCGTTCGGCACAGGCCGATCCGGTTCAACTCTGGAATGAAATTAAAGATAACATCCTGAAGAAAATTGCTGTGTAGAGAATCCTGACGTAAAAAAATCGTTTCAAAAACTTACATCCGCATTTAAAACTAATTTCTAAAATCAGGGAAACATCTTCTTCGGCGGCAGAGCGTCAGCCGACCGCAAATAGACGGGAGTGCATCCGTTCAGATCGAGCATATCTCCCTGTTTGAATTTCCTCAACGCCAGAAGTCCAACCGCTGACGCGTGAATATACTGATTCTCAGCGTCAATAAAGATGTTTCCGCCTGTGTTTTTACGGATTTCATCGGCATACTTTACAGCCCCGTCGCCGACATAAATAATATTCTCTTTACTGCCATTCTCAATTTGCTCTGGCGACAACGCCTTTTCCTGTCCAAGTTGAATGAGGGAACCTTCTTTATCATATTGATAGCAAGCCAGATAAACCTGGCCCCGGCCTGCGTCCATGACGGAACAAATTGTTTTTTCCGTCCTTCCTGCGTTGAGGGCCAGCGCGGCAAGAGACGATACACCGACCGCCGGTTTCCCCTGGGCTATCATTAATCCCTTAAGAGTGCTGGCGCCGATGCGCAGACCCGTAAACGACCCGGGTCCCAGCGTGCAGGCAAACAGATCCATCCCGGATATTTTACAACCGGCGTCCTTACAGGCTTTATCTATGGCAGGAAGAAGAACTTCAGAATGGTTTAGTCCCGTATTGAGGACGACATCATACAAAACGGTTTCATTTTGCATCACGGCAACAGACGCCGTTTTTGATGATGTATCAAAAGCTAAAATCAACATAGTCTATTTAAAAAATTTTAAAACATCATTGACCGGTTTTAAATTCAACCGCTCAATATCAATCATAATGACAAAAAGCATCAGCATCAGCAGCACAACGAACCCGATTTGCTGCGATATTTCCCTTACCTTTACTGGAATCTCTCGTCGGGTAACCATCTCGATCAAATAGAAGAAGATATGTCCGCCATCGAGAACGGGAATGGGAAATAAATTAATAACACCTAAATTAACGGAAAGCACCGCCATAAAAATAATGAACGGAACAATTCCTTCCTTAACTTGCTTGCCTGCGACCTGGGCAATAAATATCGGCCCCCCCAGAGTCCTGGGAGAGATCGCTCCTTCAACCATTTTCACAACAGCTACGACCGTCAGCTTGCTTAATTCCCATGTCTTATCCAGTGATGACACAACGGCTCTTATGGGATTTTTTCTTTCAATCACCTCATTGCTGGCCGGCGATATTCCGAGACGATGGATTGATTCATCCTTGCTTAAAATATTTCTTTCCCCAGATAGCTTTGTTTTCACGACAAATGTTTTTTGCTCATCACCTCGAAGAACAATAATTTTAACTTCACTGCCTTTTGATTCCGATATAACCTGTTTTATTTCATCCCAATGAGCAATCTTCTTATCATTGATCGATATAATCCGGTCTCCAGACAGGATACCTGCTTCCATTGCTGCTGAGTCAGACGGCAGATCGCCGATGACTGTGTGAACACTGCCGGCGGCTGATATCCCGATCAGATAAGCGTTTTCTTCTTCACCGATCATATTTTTAACTTTTGACAATTTGGGTTTTACTTTTATTGTCTTTTCTTCATTACCCCGCTGAACAGCGATTTTAACTTCGTTGCCTTTTGACGCTGTGATGATCGGTCTTATTTCGTCCCAGTAACTGATCTTCTGATCATTAATGGATATGATTTTGTCTCCCGCGGCAATGCCTGCGGATTTTGCCGCCGAATCGGCCTGCATTTCCCCTATGATTGCAAGAACATTACTTGCCGGCGAAATGCCGATAAGATAAGTTGTTTCTTCACTGCCGAAGATATTTTTTACTTTTGATAATTTTGGTTTTATAATTAAGGTTTTTTCTTCCTGACCGCGTTGAACGACTATTTTGACTTCATGACCTTTGGATTCTTTTATAATCGGGTCAATTTCATCCCAAAAACTTATTTTCTTTTCGTTCAGGGATAATATTTTATCGCCACTTCTGATACCCGCTTCTCTGGCAACAGAATCGGCCGGCATGGGACCGATAACGGGAGTCAGATTGGGAATACCATACATATAAACAATCGCAAAAATAACGACGGCGAGAATAAAATTGAAAAAAGGACCGGCAAAGACTATTAACAGGCGCTTCCAGGTTGGTTGTTTGGTAAAAGAGCGTTTTTCATCTTCAGGTGGTAATTCTTCGGTTCCGGACTCTCCCAGCAGTTTAACATATCCCCCGAGAGGTATCCAGGATAGGACATATTCCGTCTCGCCTATTTTTTTTCCGAAAATTCTCGGTCCGAAGCCCAGTGAGAATTTGAGGACCCCGACCCCTCCCATACGTGCTGCCAGAAAATGTCCCAGTTCGTGAACAAAAATCAGAATTCCTATTAATATAACAAACGATATTAAGGTAACCAAACTGTCATCCTTTCCTTATCCCTTTAATAATATTTTCCGCCTCTTTTCTGGATTCTCCGTCAATCGCAATCACATCCGGAAGTGAAGGATTTTTCACCACATCGTGCAAAGCCATTACTTTTTCAATCACTTTCGGTAAATCACTAAAAGTAATTTTTTGCTCCAGAAATGCGGAAACGGCCTCTTCATTGGCAGCATTCATTACGGCCGGCATAGAGCCACCGGCTTGACCTGCCTCGTAAGCCAAAGCCAGACAGGGAAATTTTTTCATGTCCGGCGGTTGAAAATCCAGACGTCCGGCCGCTGCCAGATCCAGCAACGGGAGATCATTAATAATCCTCTTCGGATATGTCAAGGCATATGCGATGGGGATTCGCATATCAGCAATTCCCAACTGCGCCAGAACCGATCCGTCTATCAGTTCAATCAAAGAATGCACGACGCTTTGCGGGTGAATGACAACATCGATGTGGGAAATGTCCACATCAAAAAGCCATTTTGCCTCGATGACTTCCAACCCTTTATTCATCAGCGAAGCGGAATCGATCGTTATTTTCTTGCCCATCTTCCAGCGCGGATGCTTCAGCGCCTGCTGAAGAGTAACCTTTTTTAATTCCTGTCTGGATAAATTCAAAAATGGCCCACCGGACGCCGTCAGAATGATGCGCCGCAACAAGTCTTTTTCCTGGCCGGAAAGACACTGAAAAATGGCGCTGTGCTCGCTGTCTACCGGCAGAATTCTGACCTTATTTTTCCTGGCCTTTTCCGTTACAATATGACCGGCAATCACCATCGTTTCCTTATTGGCCAGGGCAATATCTTTGCCGGCCTCGATGGCTGCAATAGTCGGTTTTAAGCCTGCCGCGCCGGAGATGGCCGATACGACGATATCCGAAGATGGATAGGCGGCAACTTCCTCAATTCCCGGTTCATCGTAAAGAATCTTTGTTCTGGACGGTCCTGTCAGATTTTTCAGATTTAAGGCGTCCTCTCTTGAACGGACAGCCACAACCTCCGGTTTGAACTTCTGAATCTGTCCGGCCAAAACCCGAACATTGCCGCCCGCCGCCAGCGCCTGAATTTTAAATTTTTTCGGATTTTTTCCAATGACATCCAGCGCGTTTATGCCGATTGAGCCTGTCGATCCCAGTATCGTTATTTTCTTCATCAGCCAATCACAAATATACGGTAATAATAAACAAATGGAGCGACAAAGATCAGACTGTCCATGCGGTCCATTAAACCGCCGTGTCCCGGCAAAAGAGTACTCGCATCCTTGCGCCCGTAATTTCTTTTGATCGCTGATTCACACAGATCGCCCAACTGACCAATGATGCTTCCCACAAAGCCGAGAATAAGAAAATGAATCCACGATATGCCTGGTATGAAGAAATATCCGAAAACAGTTCCGGCAATTGTTGCTCCAACGATCAGCCCTATCGTCCCTTCAACGGTTTTACCGGGACTCACCAGTGGAATCAATTTTCTTTTTCCCAGAGTTTTCCCGACGTAAAGCGCGACGGTATCCCCGATGATCGCAATGATTAAGACCAGAATAATCCAGTACATGCCGTTTTCTAGTTTTCGAAGAAGAATGTAATGCGATGTTAAAAGCGGAATATAAACCATGCCGAAAATAACTTTAGCTACGGAGTTAACATCGAAATTTTCTTCACTGGCTCCCCAGACAAACACCATGAATACAAGCATAACCATGAAGGTGAAGAGCGCTGCAAGCAGCCTGTAGTCGCCTGTATATAAAACAACCGGGATAAGGATCGCAAAAATGATACTTTCAACCTTTTCTTTAACAAATCCTTTTCCAAAAACAATTCCATTATACTCCCATACTCCCCCTACAATAAAAAGAACAATAACCGCCGCCAGAAGTTCCAGCGGCCCCAAGATAATGATGGCGAGTAAAACAGCGGCTAATATGATTCCTGTTACCCATCGCTGAAGGTTGGAGTTTTTTATCATGTTCGGCCTTTAATCATTTTTCATCAAGTATCTGTTCACTGGTCAAACCAAAACGCCGCTCCCGGCGCTGGTATACGGCAATGGCCCTTATGAGGTCATCTTTGCTGAAATCAGGCCACAGAACATCCGTAAAGTAAAGCTCGGAATAAGCGCACTGCCATAAAAGAAAGTTACTGATCCGGTATTCACCACTTGTTCTAATCAACAAATCCGGATCCGGCATTGTCCCGGTAAACAAATAACTGGAAAAAGATTTCTGATCGATATTAGCCTCAGAAATATTTCCCGCCCGGCTTTCTGCAACTATCTTTTTTACGGCGGAAATAATTTCGTCCCGGCTGCCGTAACTGAGCGCCAGATTTAGAGTCATCCTTTGATTGTTTCTAGTTAGTTCTATTACTTCCAAAAGCTTATCTCTGACCGGACCGACCAGCTTTTCCGTATCTCCGATTGTTGTAAGCCGGATTTCCTGTTTTTGAAGTCTGGATGCTTCTTTTGCGAGATATTCTTCCAGCAGTTTCATCAGTGCTTTGACTTCCTCACTCGGCCTGCCCCAGTTTTCCGAAGAAAAAGCAAAAAGTGTCAGATATTGAATGCCGATTTCACGGCACGCCGTAACCGCTGTGTTAACCGCCTGAGCGCCTTTGCGATGACCGCGTATACGTCCCATGGCATGTTTTTTTGCCCACCGCCCGTTGCCATCCATGATAATTGCGATGTGCCGGGGTAATTTCGAAAAATCAATTTTCAACGTTCAAAACTCCCAAAAGTTTATTCATCTTAACAGACAGAGCTCATCTTATCAACAGCCCTTGAAAAACAAATGGGGAGCTTATGCTCCCCATTGAAAGATTGGTCTTTAATGAAATTTAAATCTCCATGATTTCTTTTTCTTTTGCCGCCAGCAGTTTATCGACCTTTTCGATGTATTTGTCTGTCATCTTCTGCACATCATCCTGAGAACCGTGCAGTTCATCTTCGGTTATTTTGCTGTTCTTTTTTAAATCTTTGAGTCCTTCATTGGCGTCGCGCCGTTCGTTGCGCAGCTTGACTTTACTTTCTTCGGCCATTTTCTTCACTTGTTTGGCCAGTTCCTTTCGGCGCTCTTCCGTCAACTGCGGGATCGATAACCGAATGACCTTGCCGTCCGTAGAAGGCATTAATCCAAGGTCGGACTTTTGAATAGCTTTTTCGATGGCCCCCAGAGCCGTTGCATCCCACGGCGCAATAACAATCATCCGGCTTTCCGGAACAGAGAGTGTAGCCAATTGGGCGATCGGCGTCGGTGTCCCGTAATAATCAACACGGATACCGTCTAATAATGAAACAGACGCCCGTCCTGTCCTTACTCTGCTGAATGATTTTTCCAGAGACGATATTGTTTTTTCCATTTCATCTTTGAACTTCGAAAAAATCTGATCTTTCATCATCATTCTCCTACATAAGTTCCAATTTTTTTACCACAAATGACGCCCCGGATGTTTCCCTTCTTCTGCATGTTAAAAACAACTATCGGCAACGAATTATCCCGGCAAAGTGTAATTGCCGTTGAATCCATTACTTTAAGATTTTTTGTCAACACATCGATATAACTAATATTTTTATACATCGTTGCATTTTTATCTTTGACCGGATCGGCATTATAGACACCGTCAACTTTTGTGGCTTTCATAATCACGTCGGCGCGGATTTCCATAGCCCGAAGACAGGCCGCCGTATCAGTCGAAAAATAGGGGTTGCCTGTTCCTCCGGCAAAAATGACAATTCTTCCCTTTTCCAGATGGCGCATGGCACGTCGCTGAATAAAAGGTTCGGCAATTTCACGCATCTCAATGGATGATTGCACCCTTGTGGCGATTCCGCGGGATTCGAGAGCCCCCTGCAGTGCCAGACTGTTGATGACCGTCGCCAGCATTCCCATGTAATCGGCTGTTGTCCGATCCATGCCCTTGGCGCTGGCTTCGATGCCTCGAAAGATATTTCCTCCGCCGATCACTATGCCGATCTGTACTTTCAGATCCGTCAGAGATTTGATTTCCGAGGCAATGTAATTGGCCACTTCAGGATCGACACCGGAGGATTTGCTTCCCATCAGTGCTTCACCGCTCAGCTTCAACAGAACTCTTTTATACGCGGCTTTTTTCTTTTCGCTCATTATTGCTGGATGTCCTCACCAAGCTGGAAACGGGCAAAACGGCGGAGAACGATATTTTCACCGGTTTTTGCGATCATGTTGCTGATCAGCGTTGCAATGGTGATATCCTGATTCTTCACAAATTTCTGCTCAGTCAGGCAAACATCCTCGTAGAATTTTTTAAGCTTGCCTTCAATGATTTTATCCCAGATTTTTTCCGGTTTCTTTTCTTCGCGCAACTGGCTGCGGTAGATTTCTTTTTCCCTCTCCATGGCGGCTTCAGGAATTTCTTCCGGACGAACATACGTTGGATTGGAAGCGGCAATATGCATGGCAATGTCTTTGGCCATTGTCTGGAAATCATCGGTCTTCGCTACAAAATCCGTTTCACAGTTGATTTCCACCATTACACCGATTTTACCGCCCATATGAATATAGGATGCAATCGTTCCGTCTTTAGCCGCCTTGGAAGATCTCTTCGTAGCGGCCGACAGGCCTTTCTTTCTCAAAAAGTCAATCGCCTGCTCAAAATCACCGTTTGCAACCGTAAGCGCCTCTTTGCAATCCATCATGCCTGCGCCCGTTTTTGTCCTTAATTCTTTTACCATTGTTGAAGTAATTTCCAATGTCTTATCCTCCTCAATTCTATTCCTCGCGCCTCAAATGGCACGTTTAGTTATTTGGTTTCAGAAGTGTTTTCCATCTCGACGCTTTCGGGAACATCCGCTTCCGCATCTTTTACTTCCGGAGCGCCTGCTTCCTTGTTGGATTCAGCGGCCAGTTTTTCTTCAAATCTTTTCTTGCCTTCAGTAACCGCATCGGCAAACTTGGAGGCAAACAATTTGATGGCGCGAATCGCGTCGTCATTTCCGGGAATGACATAATCGATATCTGTGGGGTCACAGTTGGTGTCGACAATGGCGACCAGTGGAATTCTGAGTTTTTTGGCTTCCTGAACGGCAATGTGTTCGCGGTTGGGATCAACAATGAAAACTGCCGCCGGATAGGATTTCATATTCTTAATTCCGCCCAGAACATCTTCCAGTTTGTCCATTTCCTTCTGCAATTTGGTGATTTCCTTCTTGGGAAACGCTTTGATCGAGTCGTCTGCAAACATTTTATTGAGGTTGTTCAAACGATCGACGCTCTTTTTAATCGTTATAAAATTCGTCAACATCCCGCCCAGCCATCTTTGATTGACATAAGGCATACCGCAACGCGACGCTTCTTCGCGGATGGCTTCCTGAGACTGCTTTTTGGTGCCGACAAAGAGGATTTCCCTGCCCTGGCTGACCGTATCGACCACAAAATTATAGGCCGACTGAAACATCCCGACGGTCTGCTGCAAGTCGATGATGTAGATATTGTTTCTTGCCCCGAAGATATAGGGCTTCATCTTGGGGTTCCACTTGTTGGTTTGATGTCCGAAATGGACGCCTGCTTCGAGTAACAGTTTCATTGAAATGGCTGACATGACTTTATTTCTCCTTTTTGTTTTTTTCCGCCACCCCCATCGACTTGCCCGGCGCACTTAATTTCTTAAGCAACACGCCGCCAATCCGGAGGTGTGTGAAATTTTGCGGCAATTACCACAAATCATCCGTTTGTTCAAGCTTAAATAACTTTTTTTGCAATAAAATTAATATTTTTGTCAGGTTGAATATTCCGCGTTTATCTTCACATAATCGTAGGAAAGATCCGATGTATGCAGGCAATAGGATTTATCCCCTCCTCCGAGGCTGACGCGAATTTCTACTTTACCTGCGTCAAAGATTTCTTTTAACTTCGCCGCAGGATAATTAACAGGAGCATCCTGCAAAAATACGTTTAAATTACCAATGGATAACGATACTTTTTCTTTTTCCAACGGAATTCCGGACGCCCCGACTGCCGCAATGACCCGGCCCCAGTTGGGATCGCCGCCGAAGAAAGCCGTCTTAACCAGATTGGAATTACCGATGGAATAAGCCACTCGGCGTGCGTCTGATTTCGATTTTGCGCCTTCCACGAAAATCGTGATAAATTTTGTGGCTCCTTCTCCGTCTTTAACCACCGCCTGCGAAAGTTCCGCCAGCACATCCGTCAGCATCTCTCTAAAACGCTGCAGGCGGGCCTGAGCCCTCTCCAGCGGATTATTAGCGGCCAGACCATTGGCCATAATAATAGCCGTATCATTGGTGCTCATGCAACCGTCGACACTGATGGCGTTAAAGGTTGAATCGATCACCTGATGGAACACCGTATTGAGCGCTTTCGCGTCAATGAGCGCATCCGTCATGACATATGTCAAAAGTGTAGCCATGTTCGGTTCAATCATCCCCGCACCTTTGGCAATACCGCAGATCGTGATATCTTTGGCTCCGACAATGCCTTTACGGATGGCGATTTTGGGGAATTTGTCCGTCGTCATCATGGCTTCTTCGGCATCTTCAATTCCGTATTCATTCATGCCTTTAATGAGTTTTGGTATCCCGGCTTCAATTTTTTTAACGGGAAGCCTTCTGCCAATCACTCCGGTGGAACATAAAAGCAGATGTTCTTCATTTATTTTCATCTGTTTCACGGCGGCCTGTGAGACGGCAAGCGCATCCGCCATGCCTTCCTTGCCTGTTGCTGCATTTGCGCAACCACTGTTGGTTATAATGGCCTGGGCAACGCCTCTTTTGATTCTTTCCATGTCAATCAGCACGGGAGCGGCTTTAAAGGTATTTTTAGTAAACAAAGCGGCTGCTTTTGCCGGAATAGTGGAATAAATCAATCCCAGATCCTTCTGATCGCCATTTTTAATGCCTGCGGAAATGCCGTTGGCCAAATAACCAGGAACGTAAATTTTACTCGCTGATGATTTCACCATTACACTTACTCCTCTTGATATCTTATGCACCGCAACATTTTTTATATTTTTTGCCGCTGCCACAGGGGCAAGGATCGTTTCTGCCGACTTTGACGCTTTCACGCTTTACGGTTTTATTTGTCGGTGTATCCTCTCCGCGACTTAAGACGTAATCCTGTTTTTGTTTCTGTCGAATTTCTTCGACTTCTTCTTCTCTCTGTATCCGGACCATGCACAGTTTTTCAATGGTATCCATCTTGATGCGACCGATCATTTCCATAAACATGGCGTAGCCTTCACGTTGATACTCTCTCACCGGATCCTTCTGTCCGTAACCGCGCAGACCGATGCCTTCCCTCAGATGATCCATCGATAGAAGATGTTCTTTCCAGTGAGTGTCTATGGTCTGGAGCATGATGACTTTCATCAGATACGATGTCAGTTCCGGACCAAACTCTTTTTCTTTGTCTCCTAAATATTTCTTCACCTGCTCGACGATGTATTTGTGAATCGCATCTGATGAATTCAAATCCTTTGCATTAGCAATGTCCGGACGGAAGCTGAACTGCTTAAAGACGGCGTCATCCAGTGATTTGAGATTCCAGTCTTCCGGCTTGTTTTTTTCACCAACAAATTCGGAAACCATCTCACTGGAAATTTCCTCAACCATCTCTTCAACATCTGACCATAAATCTTCTCCACGCAATACTTTTTTGCGTTGCTCGTAAATAACTTTGCGTTGATTATTCATCACATTGTCGTAATCGAGCAGATGCTTACGAATATCAAAGTTCTGGCCTTCAACTCTCTTTTGAGCATTTTCTATAGCCCGGGAGATATACTTATGTTCAATCGGCTGGTTCTCTTCGATGCCGATCGTATCCATGATATTGGATATTCTTTCCGCCCCGAATATTCTCAGGAGATCGTCTTCCAGGGATAAATAAAATCTTGAAGATCCTTTGTCTCCCTGACGTCCGGATCGTCCCCGAAGCTGATTGTCAATCCGCCGGCTTTCGTGCCTTTCCGTCCCCAGAATATGCAAGCCACCCACATCGGCTACCCCCTCACCAAGTTTAATATCCGTGCCACGGCCGGCCATATTGGTGGAAATCGTAACCTGTCCGGCCTGTCCGGCCTGTGCAACAATTTCCGCTTCTTTTTCGTGATTCTTGGCATTGAGCACATGGTGCTTTACTCCGGCTCGGGTCAGGTGTTTGCTCAGGAGCTCCGACTTCTCAATTGAAATCGTTCCGATCAGGACGGGACGCCTGGCTTTGTTGAGCGCCTTGACTTCTTCGATGACCGCCTTGATTTTCTCCGGCTCCGTTTTGTAGATCAAATCATTGTGATCTTCCCGGATCATCGGCATATTGGTCGGCATAACCAAAACTTCCAGATTATAAATCTTCTTGAATTCCTCGGCTTCCGTATCGGCAGTACCGGTCATTCCGGCCAGCTTTTTGTACATGCGGAAATAGTTCTGGAACGTGATGGATGCCAGCGTCTGATTCTCCTTCTCGACCTTGACACGCTCTTTGGCTTCCAACGCCTGATGCAATCCGTCGCTGTAACGCCTGCCAGGCATGACGCGCCCGGTGAATTCATCGACAATCACCACCTGCCCGTCTTTGACCAGATAATCGACATCACGCTTGAACAAGGTATGCGCCCGTAAAGCCTGATTGACATGATGAACAATTTCGATGTTCCGCGGCTCATAAAGGTTCTGAACATTCAGCAATTTTTCAACACTCGCCACACCTTCTTCCGTCAGCACAACCGTTTTGCTTTTCTCCTCAACGGTATAATCCGTTTCTTTTTTCAAGCGAGGAATCACCTGATTGATTTTGTTGTACTTATCAGTAGATTCATCCGACGGACCGGAAATGATGAGCGGAGTTCTTGCTTCGTCGATTAAAATACTATCCACCTCATCGACAATCGCAAAATTAAATTCGCGCTGAACATATTCTTCCAGGCTGAATTTCATATTGTCGCGAAGATAATCGAAACCGAACTCATTATTGGTCCCGTATGTGATATCCGCCCCATAGGCGATGCGGCGTTCGTCGTCATCCATGCCATGAATGATCACACCAACGGTAAGCCCCAGAAAACGGTAGATCGGCCCCATCCACTCCGAATCGCGTTTGGCCAGGTAATCATTCACCGTAACAACATGACACCCCTTGCCTTCCAATGCGTTTAAATAAAGAGGCATGGTTGCAGCCAGTGTCTTGCCTTCACCGGTTTTCATTTCGGCTATCTTGCCTTCATGCAAAACGATCCCGCCGATAATCTGCATGTCGAAAGGCCGCATCATCAATGTTCTCCGGGACGCTTCCCTGGCAACGGCAAAGGCTTCCGTCAAGATATCATCGAGCGTTAATCCATTTTTCAATTTTTCTTTGAAATAAGGCGTTTTAGCCTGCAGTTCGGCGTCGCTGAGCGCCATCATGGTTGTTTCAAAACCATTAACTTCATCCAGCAAAAGAGACAACCGTTTTAATTCCCGGTCATTTTTGGTTCCGATTATTTTCTTGAGAATTGCTTCTAACATTCATCACCTTTAAAAATACCGGCATACTGACCGGCGGATTTCAACACTATGAGTCATCCAATCAAAAATCCAAGTTAATCGGAGATTATATTCTGACATTACAAAACCTCAGTTACCCATCCGTAACTGAAGTTTTTGGATAATAATGCAGATGAGTTGATTATTTCAAGTATTTTCTTGGATTAACCGGAACATTATTCACATAAACGGCATAATGAAGATGCGTCCCGGTGCTTCGACCGGTATCGCCGACATATCCGACTAAATCGCCTCTTTTGACTCGCATCCCCAGCTTTACAGCAGATTTCATGAGGTGGGAATAACTTGAGGAAAGGCCATAGCCATGATCAACGCGAACAATATTGCCATCATCGGATTGATAATTTACTTCGGTAACAAGCCCATCCGCAGGCGCTACAACTTCCTTGCCCATTCGCGTGGCAATGTCCAGACCTTTATGAAACTCGACGCTGGATCCAAATGGATTGTCCCGTGATCCGAATTCCGATGTCACCCATCCCTTGACCGGCCAGATGGTCGGGGTAGCCGCCAAAAGTGATTTCTGTTCTCTCAAGTATTTCAGAAGTTCATTAAAACTTTGCTCTCTTTCATTGGCATCTTCATTTAACTTATTAATATTCTGATGCATACCTGCCAGAATCTTCTCCTTATCCTGATCCATCAAGTCTTTGATCCGTACCTGTTCATTGTTGGACCCGCCGATGCCCAGCGGCATTTTTTTATCCCGCCCGGTCTGATTGGTCGCCATGATGCGGATTTTCTTGTCCAACTGCTTGAATTCTTCCATCCGGTCGGAAAATTCATCGACTTTTGCCGCAAGCTCATTAATTTGTTTTGATTGTTCGACGGTTTGTGTTCTCAGGCGAGTGAGTTCAGCCCGGTCTCTTTTTATGCTGGCGTAATCGTATACGACGTAAAGGGTTAGCAAAACGGCGATGATGGAACCAATGAAAAGACCGCGAACCAGTTTATAAGATACAGAGATTTTGGTTACCGCACTCTTTCTGCGGGGTATAATCATCAATGTAAAAAAATTATCCGACATCTTCCCCCTTCAGGTTTTAAAACGAATTCTAAATAACTCGACTTGATTCAAGAGAACTAACACAGGGAAAAACGAATGTCAAGTGTCCGTCGATACTTCAATAATCGTCAAAAATGAGATATACTTTAATAATATCCAAGATTTTTGTGATTATAATCACCCAGCATCCCGCATCCAGCCTATACCGCACAGGGCGAATGACGTCCCGAAAGCAATTCCATCCGGCAGGAACGAATTTGTAAACTATTGATATCTATAGATATTTTAATATCACGCAGGGTCGCTATCTTTGAGCCTGTTTTCTGGGCATTTCTCAGGAGATCCCGAAATTGTTCTTCAAATATTCCCCCTTCCACTTCAGCATGAACAGGAAGCACATGATTTTGTCCATCTTTTATTATCCCGCAGATGACGGATACTCCTTGTTCAGGATCCAGTTCCTCAAAACATGGCAGATCAGATGGAATTTCTATGATATTTGCATGATCATGAATAAACGGTTTCTTTGCCCGGCTGCAACTGAGATATTCAAAATTAAACTTTTTGACGATTTTTAATACTCGATCATCAATCAACCATGACGGAGCCCCAAACGCTGTCGGCTTTTGTCCGGTCAATTTTTCGAAACCGGCCATTCCATTTTCAAACCACTTCTCGATCCACTTTTCCGATTTCTGCGGAAGTTCGTCCTGCCAGCGCCTGTGGTCCCAGGCATGAAACTGCACTTCATGGCCTTCTTCAACGATGCGCTGAACAATTTCGGGGAATGATAAGGCAATCATCGGTGCCGGCAGTAATGTTCCATAAAGCGACGTCCGCCAGCCATAGAGACTTGCCGCCTTTGTCCGCAGCATTTTCTTCAGGAAAAGCGGATTTTTAATGAGCTGAATTACAGCGCGTCCGGAATTATCCGGGCCGATGCTTAAAAAAAAAGTTCCTTTGACGCCGAAGTCCTTTAACGTCTTTAAGAGACAGGGGACGCCGTTTTTCATCCCCCAGTAGGTATCCACATCAATTTTCAGCCCGAGCATGCTCATGTTTGCCGCCGTTGCACCTAAAGGGTCACCTGTCTGTTTTCGTCCAGGAAGGAATATAGCGTCAGGCGCATGGATTCTTCCAGATTGATGGCCGGCTCCCAGTTCAAAAGTTTTCTGGCTTTTTCAATGCTTGGTTTGCGCGTCAGAATATCCTGATAACCTTTTCCATAGAATTTTTCAGACGGAACCTCGATAATTTCGGAATAAACCGAATCATTTTTGTGATCCGGATGCTCCTGAAATTGCTTTTTAAGTATATCCGCCAATTCCTTTACCGAACACTCATTGGCGGGATTTCCGATGTTAATGATCTGATTCTTACAGACATCATTTTTATTTTCCAGAATCTTCATCAGGGCCGCAATCCCGTCGTCCACATAAGTAAAGCAACGTTTCTGCTGACCGCCGTCAACCAGATTGATTGGCCGCTTCAGGAGCAGTTCGGCAATAAACTGCGTGACGACGCGCGAACTTCCCTCCTTGGCTGTATCCAGCGAATCCAGGCGGGGACCTACCCAGTTAAAAGGTCTGAAAAGCGTAAATTCCAGATGACCGCGCGTGCCGTAGCCGTATATGACGCGATCCAGCAACTGTTTGCAGCATGAATAAATCCAGCGTTCTTTATTGATAGGGCCGGTCACCAGAAAACTTTCATCTTCCTTGAATTCCGGTTCCGTGCAGGCGCCGTATACTTCGGAGGTCGAAGGAAATACAACCCGTTTATGATATTTTACGCATTGCTTGATAATCTTGATGTTCATTTCAAAATCGAGATTATACACGCCGATCGGGTCTTCCACGTATGCTTTCGGTGTTGCAATAGCCACCAGAGGCATGATGACGTCGCATTTTTTAATATGGTATTCAATCCATTCTTTATTGATGGAGATATCTCCCTCCAGAAAATTGAAGCGAGGATTGTTCAGGGCTGTTCCGATTCGTTCCGTACCCAGATCCATGCCGAATACCTGCCAGTCCGGCTTTTCATCCAGGATACGATTCACCAGATGATGCCCGATAAAACCGTTAACGCCCAGTATTAATATTTTCATAGCAATTTTATCACCTTTCCCGATTTGAATAAGTCATGGATTAATTGATTTCGTAATCTCTTTCCATGTACTTCAATTTCGCAAAGCCTTATAGCACCATTCCCGGTTTGCACAAGAACATCTTGATCCGACAGAAAGATATCCCCCGGCGTCTTGCCCGGCAAAGGACTTACGGGCTTCGCCCATAAGATTTTGACCGGTTGTCCGTTCGCAAGCATCGTAAAGGCTCCCGGATACGGATCGGTCACAGCGCGAATCAGATTGTAAATATCACCGGCGCTTTGTTTCCAGTCGATGCGTCCGTCTTCCGGACGCCTGCCACCGAAATAGCTGCCTTTGGACAGATCCTGCTTTGTTCTCGGAATTTGTCCCTTTTTGATGAAAGGAAGAACATTGTCCAGTAAGACGGCGGCAGCGTCGCAGAGTTTATCATACAACGTTTGCGCCGTGTCGTCAGGACCGATTAAAACCTCCCGCTGCCCGACCAGATCTCCGGCATCCGGCTTTTCAACCATAAAATGAAGCGAAACACCTGTTTTTTGTTCTCCTTTGATGATGACCCAGTTCACCGGACATCGCCCGCGATACGCAGGGAGGAGAGATCCGTGAAGATTCATCGCGCCAAGCCTTGGAATGTCCAGTATTTTCTTCCCGATCATTTTACGGTAATAAAAGGAAAATAGAATATCCGGTTTCAAAGCCGTTATTTTTTCAATCCATTCCTCTGCATTGATGTTTTCGGTCGTATAAAACGAAATACCACGCTGAATGGCCCAGTCTTTAACAGACCCAAACCAGCAGTTTTCACCGGGATCATCCTCGTGGGTAAAGATCGCGGCAATCTCAAAACCATGGTTGAACAGGGCGTCAAGCCCCGTAATTCCCATATTGTGATAGGCCAGTACAACCGCTTTCATTCATCCTCTTTTGTCGAATAGATATTTTCAATTACATATTCCGGCCTTTTGCGGACTTCGCGATATATTCGACCGATATATTCTCCGGTCACCCCTAAAGCCAAAAACTGCAAACCGACAAAGACGAACAAGACGGCAAACAGCGTGAAGATTCCTTCCGCCGCCCAGTGTGCGCCATACGCCAGGCGGGCAATGGCCAGCAAAAGACCGAAGCAAGTTCCCAGCAAAGACATGACCAGGCCGCCATACATCATCAGACGCATGGGCAAATCCGAAAATGCCGAAACAAGATCGAATTGAAGATTAATGAGTTTTCTTAATGGATAATTGGACTTGCCGCCGAATCTTTCCTCATGGGCAACTTCGATTTCCGTCACCCGCTTGGCAAAAACAGTTGCCAGCGCCGGAATGAACGTTGAATGCTCATGGCAGGCAGTCATCCTTTCAACAACCGGTCGCCGGTAGGCCCGTAGCATGCAGCCCCAGTCGCGCATTTGTACGCCGGTGATCTTCCGCGCGACCATGTTGATAACTTTTGAGGGCCAGATGCGCAGGAATGAATCTTTTCTCCCTTTTCGGATGGTCCCGACAACATCATATTGACCTTCTTCCATAACTTTTACAAGGTTTGGTATCTCTTCCGGAGGATTTTGCAAATCGGCATCCATGGTCACAACGATATCCCCGGTGGAAACGGAAAATCCCGCCATGATGGCCGCATGCTGTCCATAATTCCTGGTCAGTTCGACCACTTTCACAAAAGGCTCTTTTGCAAATTCCCTCAGGATATTCAGAGAATTGTCGCGGCTTCCGTCGTCAATCAGAACAATCTCAAATCTCTTCCCGATGCCTTTCATGGCCGGCACAAGCCTTTTCATCAATGCATCGAGGTTGGCTTCTTCATTGTATACCGGAATCACGACGGATATTTGTATTTTAGACATTTTTCAGAATCTCCTTGATGGAAGAGCATACATAACCGACATCATCTTCCGTCATGTCGGGAAATAACGGCAGGGATATGATTTTGTCTCCGGCGCGTTCGGTTTGAGTAAGCGAATCTCTTTGCACATCAAATCTTTTCTTCACATAAGACAACGCATGGGCCGGCGGAAAATGTAAACCATAACCGATGTTATAGTCCGACAGTTTTTTCATAAAGTCGTCTCTGGAAACGCTGTTGATTTTCACAATAAATAAATGCCAGGCATGCATGTGATCATATGGAGGAACCTGCGGTAAATCCAGCCCTGATACGCCCTGAAGCCCTTCCAGATAAAGACCGGCCAGGAGTCTGCGGCGATCATTCAATTCCTTGATGCGTTCCAGTTGCGCCACCCCCAGCGCGGCCAGCATGTCGGGCATATTATATTTGTAGCCAGGTTCCAGAATATCGTAGGAAGGATTTCCCCCTTTGCCGTACCGCTTCCACGCGTCGCGTTCTATCCCATGAAATCTCAGCAGACGCAATTTTTTTTCCATATCGGCGTCATTGAGCGTGATCATTCCGCCTTCGCCGGTTGTGATATTTTTTATGGGATGGAAAGAGAAAATCGCCGCATGGCCGAAACCACCGGCGTGAACACCCTGATAATAAGTCCCCACCGCATGCGCCGCATCTTCTATAACCATTAAATTATATTTCCTGGCCAGCGCATTAATTTTGTCCATATCCGCCGGAGCGCCGGCAAAATGAACCGGAATAATCGCCCGCGTCCAGGGTGTTATTTTTTCTTCAATCAAATCGCAATTGATATTCAGCGTGCCGTAATCAATATCCACAAAAACCGGCTTCGCCTTCTGCAGGGCAATCATGTTGACCGTAGAGGCAAACGTCATGGAAGGCGTGATCACTTCATCGCCGCGCTGTAAATCGATCGCCGTAAGAACGAGATGCATACCGGCCGTGGCGGAATTAAATGTAATCGCCCGGCCGGCGCCCGTTAATTCACAAAACTTATCTTCAAACTCCTTGCAGACGGCTCCCGTCGTAATCCATCCCGATTTCATACAGGCCACAACTCTTGAAATTTCCTGCTCGCCAATCGAAGGCCGGCTGAACGGTAAAAAGTCTTTCCTGATCTCCATTTCTATCAATCCTTCATCGTTAATCTTTTATCCTTGAACCTTGATCCTTGAACCTTGATCCTTTTTCCCTGAACCTTATTCCTTAATCCCCTGTCCGATCCTCAAGAGGTAAAATGCTCCATTGTCCCACAATACTGCAATATCAGAGCACCTGTCCCGGAGTTCTTTTAACTTATTGCGATGCTGTGTAATGCAATAGATTTCTTTTTCGTTTCTGATCTTATCAAAGAATTCTTCTCTGGACAAAAAATATTTCTTCTTTTCAACCGGCGGCATTTTAGCGATGCCGTCACCCAACTCGCCGAAATCTTCTACGATGGCCGTTCGAATTTTATTGTAGAAATCAATCCCGTAAAAGTTTTCCCGGTACTGATACAAAAGAGTTCCCTGCGGAACATATCTGGTTATTGCCTCTTTTGCCACCAGCGCGCTGCGATAGGGGTACAGGAAGTCATTGATCGGAAAAACCATTCCGGCCAGAAAGACCGATCCAATCAGATACAGGGTCAAAAACCAGTTTTTTCCCTTTTTCCGGGCTATCCAATCGGGAAGAAACGCAAGCATTGCCGCCGCACAAAATGTCGGCAGCATGTAAATCCACCAGGCATCGGATGTCATCACGACCAGACCTTTTGCCGGGTCGGAAAATCTTATTAATAGCGGGGGAATCAGAAGCGCGATCATCACAATAATCGATTGGAGGCACACAACAACGCGGTAAAATACTTTTTGTTTGCCGGACGGTTCCCGAAGCTCCTGTTCATAATGTCTGAAAATACTTCCCGCCCATAAAGCCAGCGGCAGGAAGACCGGGGCGATATAGGGCGCTAATTTGGAGGATGAAACCGTGTAAAAAAGAAATATGAATAAAACCCAAACGATTAATAATTTATTTTCCTCTTTACCAAAAAGCCATTCCTTGAGTTTCTCCGACGGCCAGGCGCGTATCAGAAAAGCGGACCAGGGCAGCGTCCCGGCAATGATAATCGGCAGGAAATAATAAAAGGGCTCCGTCTTGCCGTGCATTTTTGTGGTAAAGCGCAGGAAATGTTCCCGGATGAAGAAGAACCATAAAAAATCGTGGTTTTCTTTTTGCGCCAGATAAAGCCACGGACAGACCACAGCCAGAAAGATGATAATGCCGACAGGCGAAATCAAAGTCGGAATTTGCCGCCATCGCTTTGTCCAGCAAAGCCACAAAAACAGAACGGCCGCCGGCAGGACTGCGCCGATGAGTCCCTTGGTCAAAAAGGCCAGTGCACAGGCAATATAGGTCAGATAAAGGTATTTCTTTTCCCCCGACGTTAAAAACAGGTACCCCATCCAGATCGACAGGCATAAAAACAGCGTGAGAGGCATATCCAGTATATTGATACGTCCCAGCACAAAAGGAAAAATGGAAATGGTCAGCACCGCGGCCGCGTAAAGGCCGGTCTGTTCATCCCGGAAATGCCTTCCGATAAAAAAGGTCAATATGATGCAGCCCCAGGCGCAAAGCCCGGCAAAAAGCCGCGCGGAAAAATCATTTTCACCGAAGACCTTGAAGGCCATGGCCGTCACCCAGGAAACCAGAGGCGGTTTTTCCAGATAGATCGTGTGCTTGATGTGCGGCGTTACATAATTGCCCGACTCGTTCATGGCGCTGGCGATCAGACTGTAACGGGCTTCATCCGGCTCCATTTGCGGCATAACCCCCAGGAGCGCCAGATAAAGAATCAGAGGAATCAAAAATAAAACATATCTTTTCTTCATTCAGTATTCCTTGGACGACGGAGATAACTCAACCCTGAAACGGTCAAATAAGTATTTGACGACCAGCGTGCAAATCGTACCTAAAACGGCTCCGGCCATGATGTCGCTTAAAAAATGTGACGTCAGAACCACCCGGCTCAGCGCAATAATGATCGCAGCAGGAAAAACCACAAAACCTGTTCGGGGATATAAAATACTCAAGGCCGCCGCCAGTGAAAAAACCGTCAGGGCATGACCGGAGGGAAAGGATGTCGATTCGTAGATGACTTCAAATAAATTAAATCCGTAAAAATCATAGTTAAAGAGATTAATCGGTCTGTTCCTTCCGGCGACCCACTTTATCAGTGTGTTGACGATTCCCGAAGCTGAAATCGCAAGAACCAGAAACAGCATTCTCATCGCCCGGTTTTCATTTTTTAAAACAAAACGAAACAGGAGAAACGCCGGAACAAAGATAATGAAATACCATTTCGATTCGCCGGCTTTTGTAACGATTTCCGCCATATCGAGAATGGAGCGGCTTAAAGTACGGCAATGCAGAGCCACCGGAATATCCCAGAGGTTATATGAAATGCAAATTAAAACCGTACCTGTGGCAACCATCAGAGCGGCGATCCATCTTTTTTTCACTTTTTGGCTCCCGCGTAGTTATTGCACCAGACGTATTCCACCGTATTGACTTTGGAACCATTAAGCAGATAGTCCTTTTTTGCAGCCACTGCGACGCTTTCACATTTCAGATCTTTTGCAACATTGATGTTATGGAATTCCGTATTGAGGAAAAGGAGATCATAACCTTCCGGTGATTTTTGCTGCCAGACATCGAACTGATCTTTCCGGTCATCGATAACGAATACATCATGACCGTATGGAAGATTATAATACATGACACGGCTTCCCTCCGTCCAATTGGTCACGGCAAGGGCTTTGGGACGCATAGACAGGTTTTTCTTAACAATGCCGTCAGCCTCGGCGGCTATCTCCGGATAAGCGAAAATATCACGAAATGGTGATTTATAGTCCGGCAATTTAAGAAATTTTCCGCCCAGTTCCGTATAGGCAAACAGCATTCCAACCAGGCTTATTCCGATTGAAATATATAAAAAGTTTCTCTGCCATTTTTTTTTCGAAGTCATTAACAGATAGGATCCGACGGGAATAAATAAAAGATAAAAGACGGACGGCCAGTGGGGAAGCGTTCGTTCATATAGTGAGGTCATCATAAAGAAAACCAGCAGCGTTGCGCCGAACAAAACGGCCAGACGCAGATAGGACTCCTGACGCCGGCACACTTTGAAA
The DNA here is from genome assembly GCA_963682105.1 of Smithellaceae bacterium. Taxonomy (GTDB): domain Bacteria; phylum Desulfobacterota; class Syntrophia; order Syntrophales; family Smithellaceae; genus UBA8904. The sequence goes on along the minus strand of OY821638.1, from coordinate 157,589 downwards.
AAGCCGTAAACAGCCACAATAAATAAAAACGGACTGTAGGCGCCGAACTGAGCCCCGAGCGACTCGAAAAAGCTCTTGACACTGGTCGCAAGCGTTCCGAACACATGCCCGCCCTGATATTTGAAGCTGACCCAGTCGTGTTGCATATTCCAGTAAAATACCGGAGAAACCATGATAAGGGCGATGGCCGCCGCCAGAAACATATAAGGGGAAAAAATAACGTCGAATCTTTTCCGCATTATAAAAAAGACGATGAGCGGCGGCACCAGCAGAATGGCCGTGTATTTGGCAAGTCCCATCAATCCAAGAATCAAACCGAGGAAAATAAAATCCAGCGGGCGTTTTTGCTTTTCAATCCGCTCCGCAACAAAAATCAACAGGAAAACAAGCAAAAGGAGAATCGAATCCGGCAGCAGCATCAGCGCCAGGGCGTTGATCATGAATGAACAGTTCAGCGCAAAGACAGAGATCAGTGCCAGGCGTGTTGAATTGGAAACACGAAGGATAAAAAGATAGCAGCAGTAGGACGTTGCGGCAAACAATAATATGGCCGGCAACCGAACCAGAAATTCACTGGTGCCGAAAAGATGGATAAAAATCCCATGCAGCCAGCCGACCAGAGGCGGATGGTCCACATAGCTTAAAGCCAGATACTTTCCGTACAGAGCATAGTGCGCTTCATCGACACCCAGTCCGAATAACGGCGCCACAATTAAACGGATCAGTGTAAAAAAAAGGATCAAACCCCAGATCTGTTTTTCAGCCTTTTGCATTGATCATCTCCAGATTGGGGGTGATGGCAGCAAAAACGTGCTCCGGCTTGATGACCTGCAGGCAGACATTGTCTTTACAGGCTGTTTTGCGATGGTTGGATGCGCTAACGCACGGTGAACAGGCCAATCCTGCAAAAATCGGCGTGGTCTTTCCCAGCGATCCGTAAAGAGCAGGCGTTTCCGGACCAAAAATGACGAAGGTATGCATATCCGTCACCGCGGCAAAATGACCGGGACCGGAATCATTGGTCACCATAAATTCGCTGATACTGTAAAGGTGAGGTAATTGAGCGAAGCTCACTTTTCCGGCAAAATTGACGCATCGGTCATGGGCGACCTGCTTTCTCAGATGCTCTGCTTCTTCCCTTTCACGAGGGTCTCCGGTAATCAAAACCAGCGCCCGGGGGCTTTTCTCCAGAATCATTTTGATCAACTGTACGTAATGAGGCGGCGGCCAGCGTCTCTGAATCAGCAGTTCGCTGGCATTGGGATTAATCAGAACGATCTTATACTTCCGGGGATCAAAATCTGCAAAACATTCCCGGACGATCCCGCGGATGGTTTCTTTTTCTTCCTCAGTTACAGGAGATTTAGCCAGGGTAAGCTCTTCGGGCGCAATAAGCGTCTTGGAATAAGGAATTTCTTCTTTTTCGGAAAGAAGCGCATTGACCATGGCGATGAAATTGGCAGTAATATGAATATGGGGATTATAAGCCACCTTATGCGTTAAAAAGTTTCCCCGATAGAGCCCTTCATTGTGAAATGCATGATAACCCACTTTAACCGGCGCTCCCGAAAATCCCGTCATCAACGCCGTCACACGGGAAAAAAGCTCCAGATCGACAACGGCGTCGATTTTTGTTTTCCGGGTCCAGAAAACGAATTTGAACATATCATAAAAAAACAGGGGCATGCTGTTTTCCCGGATGGCATAGATATTTTCTTCGGGAACGGTGTTGAGCAGTTTCAGGCTGGCCTTATTCTTTTTGAATATAGCAAAATAAATATTCGCGCCCGCTTCACGTCGAAGTTTTCTCATGGCCGGGTCCACCAGAATAGCGCTGCCCATCTCCGACAATTCGATAAACAAAACATTTTGCGCTTTTTTACGCTGCGGCCTGCAGAAAAGATGACATATTTTATAAAGGATCGTCCCAAGAAAACAAAGAGGCACACCGACGAAGAAATCTATTCGGCGCATGGTATCAACTTTCATCAGCTTACATCATCCCTTCAATGCGGAATTACTCTCAAATGTGTCAGGGACTATAGGCAAAATGCCCCCGGCTGTCAATAAACAATACGCCGGATTCATTCAGCAAGCTATTTTTCCCCCGTATCACGTTTTACTTGTGCAAAATCACCGATACATGCTAGTTTTGCGAAAAATTTTAATACCGTTATGAATACAATCATTCGACGTTACATATTTAAGGAAATTGCCTTTCCGTTCATCCTCATCCTGTTTGTCCTGACATTTGTCCTGCTGATGGGTAAAATCCTTCAAATCATGGATCTGATGGTCAATAAAGGCATCCGTGTTTTCGATATCCTTCATCTGATCGTTTTGATCATGCCCTATTTCATGATGTTTACCATTCCCATCGCCCTTCTCGTCGCCATTCTCATCGCCATGGGGCGTTTTTCACAGGACAATGAAATCACCGCCATGAAAGCCTCCGGCGTCAGTTTGAGCCAGATTTTTTATCCGGTTCTGATTGCCTCTCTGCTGGCATTCATCTTTACCATTGTCATCGGTTACTTTCTGGTGCCGAAAAGCAATTTTGCCACAAAACGTCTTTTATTCGAACTGGCGTCGCAAAACGCAAGCATCGGCATTAAAGAGAAAGTTTTCAACGGTGATTTCAAAGGCCTGTTAGTGTACGCCAACACCATACCGGCGGACGGTGGTTACATGCAGGGCGTCATGATATCGGACAGCCGTATCCTGGGCGAACAAAACACAATCCTGGCGAAAAAAGCCTTCCTGGTTGCCGATCCGAAGCTGATGATTGTCAAATTGAGGCTGGAAAACGGATCGATTCATACGGTGAGCCAGGATCTGAAAAATTACCGGAAAGTCGATTTTCAAAGCTACGATATTAATCTGGATCTTTCCACCACGCTGGGCTCCTTTACGGAAGAAAACAAATCCAGCACGGAAATGACCATGACGGAGCTTCTGGAGCGGATGAAAAAACCAGGGCTCAAAGATTCTGATGTGCGTGAACTCGCCATTGAAGTGCATAAGAAGTTTGCCATCCCCCTGTCCTGCATCCTGTTCGCATTGATTGCCCTTCCTCTTGGCATAAAGAGCCACCGGGCGGTCAAATCCCGTGGCGTTGCCGTCGGAATGATCATCGTGGCGTCGTATTATCTTCTGCGCATCGGCGGAGAAGCGCTGGTGGAAACAGGCCGCCTGTCACCGGTCATCGGTGTCTGGACCCCGAATCTCTTATTTGCCGTTATCGGCGTTTACCTTTTTATCATGTCCCAGAAGGAACTTTCGCTGTGGCGACTGGCATATGGCTATTTCTGGCAAAAACGTCTGAAGAATTAAAGGAGTCTGCTTGAAAATTCTGGATCGATATATCTTGCGTGAATTTTTAAGGTTTTTTTTCATTACCTGTCTGAGCTTTTTAGCGCTTTACGTCATTGTCGACTTTTTTGAAAAAATCCGGATGTTTCTGAGCAACAACGCTACTCCGCTGCAAATCGCTTCTTATTTTTTCTATCTGATTCCGATGATCATTGCGCTGGTGCTGCCGTTTGCCATTCTGCTGGCTACACTGCTTACTTACAGTTCTCTATCCAAATTCAGCGAAATTACGGCCATGAAAGCCAACGGCGTCAGTCTCTACCGGATAATCCTCCCCGCGATCACCGTAGCGGCGATTGTCGGCGTCTTTTTGTTTTTCTTCTCGGAACTCATTGCGCCGGCATCCATTTCGAAAACCGAATACATTGTGAAAATCGATGTTCAAAAGCAAAAGAATCAGGGCTTTTTCAAACAGGATGAAATCTGGTACCGAAGCCGGGATGCCATCTATAATTTTAAACTCTTCGATGTTCAAAACAACAGCCTGCGCGGCATTACGATCAACTACCTTACCCCCGATTTTTCATTGAAGATGCGCATTGACGCAAAAAGCGCCGAGTGGAAAAACAATCAGTGGGTATTTCACGATCTTCTGACAACCTCGTTTGATCAAAATGCCTCGCCGACGCTTCAATGGGATGATGAAAAGGTTATCGCTTTACCTGAAAAGCCGAACGACTTTAAAATAATCCAGAAAGATGCTGAAAAGATGGGATATTTCGAACTTCGGCGATATGTCAAAAAAATTCGCGCCGAAGGCTACGACGTGTCCCGCTATCTGGTCGATTTGCAGGGCAAACTGGCTTTTCCCTTTGTCTGTGTGATTCTGGTCATTATCGGTATGTCGTTTTCTCTGCGTTCCGAACGCAGCGGCGGCGTCATGCAGAGCGTGGGAATCGGCATCTTTATCGGGGCTTCATACTGGATTGTCCATGCGTTTTGCATGTCGCTGGGCCGTTCGGGAGTCCTGCCGGTTATCCTGGCCGCCTGGGCCGCCAATATCCTTTTCAGCACCGCGGCTGCTTTCCTTTTTTATCGCGTGAGAACATAAAAAGACGCATTCCCTCATGCTGAGAGAATACGTCTTTCTCAATGATTAAACCTCAGGTAGGGAACGGTTTTAAACCGTTCCCTGCGATTTTGTGATGTTACCGTGACTTGGATTTGAAATTAATATCTGTAGTGATCAGCCTTGAACGGCCCTTCCACCGGAACCCCAAGGTATTGCGCCTGCTGTTTTGTCAGTTTTGTAAGCTTCGCATCCAGTCTTTCCAGATGCAGCATGGCGACTTCTTCATCCAGCTTCTTGGGTAATGTGTAAACGCCGACCTCATATTTTTTCGTGGCCAGCTCGATTTGTGCCAGCGATTGATTGGTAAAACTGTTGCTCATGACGAAGCTGGGATGACCCGTGGCGCATCCCAGATTGACCAGGCGCCCCTCGGCCAGAATGAGGATTGAACGGCCGGATTGCAGCGTCCACTTATCCACTTGCGGTTTGATGTTTTCCTTGCGGCAAACCTTGCTTGTCTCCAGATAGCGCATATCGATTTCACTGTCGAAATGACCGATATTGCAGACAATGGCTTCATTCTTCATCATCTCCATATGCTTTCCGGTGATGATATCGCAGCAGCCGGTGGCCGTAACAAAAATATCCGCAAAGGGTGCGACTTCTTCGAGGGTCTTCACTTCATAACCTTCCATCGCCGCCTGCAGGGCGCAGATAGGATCAATTTCTGTGACAATCACCCGGGCGCCAAATCCTTTCATTGACTGAGCGCTGCCCTTCCCTACATCACCGTAACCGCAGACCACGACCGTTTTGCCGGCGATCATAATATCCGTGGCTCTTTTGATGCCGTCCGCCAGGGATTCCCGGCATCCGTAAAGGTTGTCGAATTTCGACTTCGTGACCGAATCGTTCACATTAATGGCCGGGAACAGCAGTTCACCTGCAGCCTGCATCTGATACAGCCGGTGGACACCCGTGGTCGTCTCTTCCGATACACCGCGAATGGCGGCAGCCACTTTCTGCCAGCGAGTGGGATTCTTTTGATAGGCTTGCGCGAGACGCTCCACAATCACGGCAAATTCCTTGTTATCCACTTTTTGTTTGAGCAACTTCGGGTTTTTCTCGATTTTGACGCCATGGTGGATAAATAACGTCGCGTCGCCGCCGTCGTCCACAATCAAATCCGGGCCTGTTCCATCCGGCCAGGTCAGCGCCTGCTCGGTGCACCACCAGTAATCTTCCAGCGTTTCGCCTTTCCAGGCAAAAACAGCCGCCGATCCGGCTTTGGCGATTGCCGCCGCGGCATGGTCCTGCGTGGAAAAAATATTGCATGACGCCCAGCGTAGATCCGCCCCCAGGTCTTTAAGGGTTTCGATCAGCATGGCCGTCTGAATGGTCATATGCAGCGACCCCATGATTTTCAGACCTTTCAGGGGTTTTTTGCGACCGTATTTCTTGCGGACGGCCATCAGGCCGGGCATTTCATTTTCGGCCAACTGCATTTCCTTTCTTCCCCAGCCCGCTAAAGACATGTCCGCAACCTTGTACTTTAAATTTTTATCGATTTCCTGAAAGGCCATTTTTCCTCCTTATTGAAGTCACAATAGTTTTTATAATAGCCTTTTTTAACACACACAGGTTATCAGTTCAATGTCAATATCGAAGTTTCGTAAAATAAAAAAAAGCATTCCCCTTCATCCGGAGAATGCTTTGATCGTTCTTTTTTTATCAACTATCTGGACGCTTTTTTAATTTTATTTTTAGCATCCACCAGAACACACCTGGGCGCCCAATTCTTTGCCTCTTGATCATCAACAGAGACATAGGTGACGATGATCACCAGGTCGCCTTTGGCCACTTTACGGGCGGCGGCGCCGTTTAAGCAAATCGTTCCCGAATTGCGCTTGCCTTTAATGATGTACGTAGAGAAACGTTCTCCATTGTTGACATCATAAATTTCCACCTGTTCATAGGGCACCATGTTCGCTTCTTCCATAAGCCGCTCATCGATGGAGATGCTGCCTTCGTAATGCAAATCAGCATCCGTGACCGTCGCGCGATGGATCTTGGATTTCATCATAAATCTCTGCATGGTTCTCAAACGTCTCCTGTCGGCAGTAATATCAGGTTTTCAGCTCTTCACCCAACACGGAATTGTCAATCAGTCTGGTTTTGCCGACTTTCACGGCCAGGGCCATCACTGCTTCGCCCTGTATATCTTCAATGTCTTCCAGTGTTAAAGCATCGCAAATCTTGATGTAATCGATATCCGTAAATTTTACGCTCTTAATGAGTTTTTGTGCCTCGCAGATGATGACGGACGCTTTTCTTTCCCCTCCGGCATATAGCTGTTGCGCAAGTTTGAGCGATTCCACCAGCATCAACGCAGAGATTCTTTCTTCCGGGCTCAGGTAAACATTGCGGGAGCTCATGGCCAGCCCGTCTGGTTCCCTGAATGTAGGCATACCAACTATTTCCAGGTCAAGATTCAAATCAGCGACCATTCTTTTAATCGCCGCCAGTTGTTGAAAATCTTTCTTGCCGAATATCGCCTCATGCGGCTTGACTATATTAAAAAGTTTGCAGCAGATGGTCGTTACGCCGCGAAAATGTCCGGGACGTGACGCCCCGCATAAGTTCAGCGTAACTTTTTCAACATCGACATAGGTCTGATAACCGTTCGGATACATTTCCTGATTCGATGGAAAGAAGATCACGTCGACGCCGACGCTTTGCGCCATTTGGGCGTCCCGTTCAAAATCGCGGGGATACTTGGAAAAGTCTTCCTTGGGACCAAATTGTGTTGGATTTACATAGATGCTGGTTACAACTTCATCTGCCCTTTTGCGTGCTTCCTTCATCAGGGAGAGGTGCCCTTCATGAAAATAACCCATGGTGGGCACAAAAGCGATTTTTTTACCCGTCAGCCTCAAACTTTCGGAGCGGATCTGCATTTCTTTGATGGATTCTATAATTCTCATTTTTTCCCACAAAAAAACCTCGCGTCGGAAGACGAGAGGTTTAATAGTTTAAGTATTTTGTTCCTTCCGTCCCAGTCCTTTCGGATCCAAGCGTGAAATTTTTAGCAAAGTATATCGGCTGTTGTCAAGATAATATTCGAAAAACACTTGCTGCTTTACAAAAATATTATTTCAGAGTATTTTTTGCATCAATATTATAAGGAGAAATGACCTGAATTCAGATTCATCCATCGACGCCTCAAAAAGCCCTCACGGCACGATCGAATTTCTTTTGCGACGAATTCGGCACAAAGGGGATTTGCCTGCTTTTTCACAACATATTATTGAAATCAATAAGAAATTATCATCTCTTCATTCCATAAACTTTTCATCCGCCGGTGAACTCTCCGGCGTCATCCTCAAGGATCTGTCGATTACCAACAAACTGCTCAAAGTGGTGAATTCTTCCTATTACGGCAATATAAGCGGCAATGTCACGACTATATCGCGCGCCGTTTTTTTGATGGGCGCCGAAAAAGTGAGGCTGGCCGCTGCATCGCTGATGATTCTGGAGCATCTGCAAAACAAAGGGCAAACCGACGATTTAAAAGATGCGGCGCTGTCTTCATTTCTCAGCGCCGTCATTGCCCGTGATGTAGCTGAAAAAATGATGTTTGCTTCAAAAGAAGAAGCATTTATCTGCGCTCTTTTGCATAATATCGGCAAACACCTCGTCATTTGCTATTTTCCTGAAGAGTATCAGGCCATTAAAAACATGTCATCAACAAAGGGAATTGATGAACAGCAGGCATCGAAAACCGTTCTCGGCGTTTCTTTCAGCGAACTGGGAATCGGCATCACAAAATCGTGGGGATTTCCTCCAAGCATCATTGAAAGTATGGATGTCATTAAAGGGCCATCGGATACCGCTCCTGAAAGTGAAAACAGTGCGCTCAAAAGCATTGCCAATTTCGCCAATGATTTATGCGGAATTGCAGGAGAGGCTGATGCCGCAAAGCGCAATGAAGCGCTTAAAGCCATCAGTGAAAAGTATCAGCTTTCAGTGTCTTTTCCTGTCAATCGTTCTATAAGCTTAATTGAAGATGCAACCGCAAAAATCGATCAGTATGCTGAATTACTGAAAATCGAACCTTCCAGAAGTCCGCTGCTGCGACGTCTTATCGTCTTAAATGAGGAAAGAATCGCCAGGAATAAACCATCCACAGTCACTTCGTCTGAAAAAACCGCCGAAGGAAAAACAACGGTCGCTAAGAAACCCACACCTGAAGAAGAACGCGCTGATATCCTTAGAAACTGCATAGCGGAAATTAATGAAATGCTGAATTCCGCAAGCAACATCAGCGATGCCATTTACACGATTATGGAAACCATGTACCGCGTCTTTGAATTCAACCGGGTTCTGTTTTGCATGGCGGACGCCAACCAGTTTAAAATGGCCGCCCGGTTTGGTTTCGGCGAAAATATCGATAACATCCTTCATAATTTTTCATTTAAAATCACGCGTTCGTCGGACTACTTCAACATCGCCGTGATGCGACTTCGAGACATTGTTATTGATGACAACCACGAGCCGCAGGTGCGCGACAATCTGCCGGCCTGGTATGTAAACTTGATTACCGCCCGATCTTTCCTGATCTACCCGCTGATCATCAAAGACAAATGCATCGGCCTTTTGTACGCCGATAAAAAAACACCCGGTATCCTGCAAGGCAACGATGAACGGGATTATATGAATATCCTGCGCGATAAGGCCGTATGGGCCATTCTGCACAAACACTGATCAAATTCTAAATCCGGAATGTCTGCCTGGCGATGATGATGTCCGGGGTGTTCCACTTTTTTTGCGTCATCATCTCAATATAAGCTCTGCGGTAAATCAGGGTCACCGTCACATCGACGGTCCCGCCCGATACATTAAAAATAAAGCGGCTTGCATCCGAGGCCAGTGCGGCAAGCCTGCTGTCGCTGCTTAAAGTCGTATGCCGCCAGTAACTGACGGCGGGCGCCACATCCGTCCACGTTTCCTTGAGCACTTTTGCATACGCCTTCCCCGGCATGGCGGCGTAGTAGCCGCTTGAAAAATCGCCGACACCGCACCAGTCCGGCAGCGTTGATCCCTCTTTCAGAGTCAGCATGTCGCCCGATGCATTGCGTGCTTCCACCAGCAGGATCATATGGCGCAGGGGTGAATCCGTGGGAATATGATGCCCGGTCCGGTCATTGGTGAGCGTCACATCAACCGTGATCTCGCTCCCGTTCGACAATGCGGACGCCTGCATGGTGAGGGCGCTCCGAAGCAGTTCCGGCGTCACCGTCATATTGTGGGAATGCAGCGTTGACGGGTTTCTTTCGATACCACCTTTTCCCGGTGCAATATTCGTTATCACGGTCCCGTTATAGACCGTCGGGGATGTCATGTGACACGACTGGCAGCTTTTGAATTGCGCCGACGCCGTGTTGGCATAAGCTGATTCGGCCCATTCCTGATAGGACGTGTAAACCGCCTGCCCCCAGAATCCCCCGTAGTGGCAGGATGCGCAATAACGGCTTTCGCTGTAAAGGTTTCTTCTGGCTTCATAGGTCACAATATCGACGCCGCCGTAAGGTGAATAGGCTCCCGTCTCCGTACTGTTTCCGTCGGCGAAAGACCCCAGAAAGAGCTGCGACCACATCGTATGCGAGGTATCGGGACGGTACAGATCGATACCCTGCACACCGGGCTGCGCCACCGGTGGCAACCCCGTATTTTTCTCAAGGTGGACATACCCCACCTTATGACAGAAATCACAATGCACGCCGTAGGTATTTGCCCCCGTAACGCTTCCCGGATCGACATCTCCCTTCGTTGCCGCTCCCGGAATATGGCAGGATGTACAGTTGCCGATGCTGGCCGGAAAATCAATGCGCCAGCCGGGGCCGTAATAGGGCTGCTTCTGATCGTAGGGCTGCGGAACTTCAATTGTGCCCCACGGCGTTGTGACGGTCTGGTAAGTTGTATTCGGGCTTTGATTGCCCAGGACATCCCGGCCGTAATAGGCGGAAAGAAAACGGGGATTGACCGCCGATCCCATGTGGGCATCCTGTTTGGACATGGCTGTCAGGGCGGGATGGCACTGAATGCAGCCGTCAGCCCCTTCGGGCGGCACCCATTCGTAGGCGGAATAGTCCACCAGCATGTGCCTGCGGATGCTGATCACCACGCCGCTGGCAGGCACTTTATCAGCCACAAACAGCCCGCAGTAATACCCTTCCTTCCAGACACTGATCCTTCTGCCGCTGCCCGCCGGGACATTTCCCAGCGTGAAAGCGCCGCCTGCATCGGTTGTGGTGGAAATATCCGTGCCCTGAAACGTTACCGCCGCGCCGGCCACCGGATCATCACCGTCCATCACCACGCCGGAAATACTGCCGGTTGCCGTACCGCCCGCATCACCACCGCCGCCCCCGCATGCCTGAAAAACAAGGATCAGGCAAAACATCAAATAAACCCAAAGATGACGACCGGCGATTTTTTTCATAAAAACCTGATTACTGAACCTGAATTTCATTTTGTATCCATTCATTCACTGTCCCGTTTATGTTCTTACCAGGGCAAAGGCGGCGTTGTGCTGTAGTAGCAGGAACCGGCCGTCGCCGGATCAACCAGATAAGACGCCCAGTCTATATTCCACTCGGCCGGAAAGACTTCGGCTGCGGGACGGTGATCGCCCCCGTCCGCCGTAAACATTGAAGGCATCGTAAACTGAAAACCGATACACCCCCCGGCCGGGCATTCCATGGCTTTGCTGGACCAGCGGCAGACGGCGTCTTCACAGGAATAGCCGATATCCCTGACCGTCGCCGCACACCCGCAGTACGTTCCCTTCCATTCGCAGACCGATGAGGGCTTGCAGGCCTCTCTTGCGCCGTCAGCAAAATCCTGGGCATATTTTGACATATCGATTGTAACCGTCAGGATGCCGGATGCCGCGTTGTAATCCGCCGCATCCCACAGCCACCCGGACTGAGCATTAAATTCAAACGGGGCCGTAATGACGACGCCGTCCGGCCGGCTTGTTCCCACGCGCACGGCTTTCACCGCATTTAATACCGTGGAAGCATCCGCTCCCGTTCCCAAATAAATTTGAAACGTCACTTTCGTATCGGCTTTGGCATATAACAGATAGACGTAATAGGTATGTCCGGCCTGGAAATTGTTTTGCGCGTTATTGTTGGCCGTCTCAAGATAATATTTGCCTTTATCGGCGATCAGATTGACCCGCTGCCCCAGGCCTTTGCCCAGCATGCGGATCATCTGCTTTTTCCCGGGCGTCAGTTCATGCGTATTCAGGTATTGCCGGTAAAGCGCAATTCCTGTTTTGCAGCCTGCGTCTCCGCAGGAGGTCTGCCAGGCGCATCCGGATACTCCGGAGGTTTCTCCTCCCTTGGCCAGACATTTTGGAAAGATATTGGCCGTCACATGATCGTATGGCGCCTGAAAGCAGGACTGTTCGGAGGCGCACTGATACGTGATCTTCGGCAATTGAAAATATGTATCATTATTAAGCGAAATGGAGCCGTTTGTTCCGGCGCCTTTGATGCCGCTTAAGCTGCCGTCGTCGTCATTGAGTTCCGTCTGCCGGTCCACGTCGGTAAAGTCGTTGAAGAAATTATCCGCGGCATATGTGCAGTATTTTGCCTTGACCTGATCGTTGTCCGTAGAAGTTTCTCCTTCCTTGAAAAGAGGGATGAGGACAAAATGTCTCAGATCGACATTGCTGAATTTCAGATTATTGGAATGAAACGCCGGCGGATAGTAGAATCCATTGGGCTGTTTCCAGCCGATGGCCGCATTAGTAAGAATGCAGTCGCCAACGGCGTAACCGCCGTCTTTGGCGGCTTCCTTTGCTTTGGGAATACCCAGACCCCGGTTGGCGTTATAGCCCAGGGAATCGCCGCTCTTCATGCCGTAAATATATTCGCTGTTGTTTGTTCCGACCTTTTGCGCCCGAATATCCAGATATGCGTTGGCTTCCTGATACACGGGCCCGTCGTAGATATTGTAAAACCGCTGGTAATTGAGAAAATTGTCCGTCGGGATGCTGATTCCTTCGCTGCTGAAAAGACAGTAGGCCCCCTGGTTCCCCTCGCATTTCAGGCCTGTGGCGGTATTGAGTTTCGGCCCCGCGGACGTGGCAAAATCGTTACCGGACTGAGTCTGTCCGACAAACACACTTCTGCGGGTCAGCGCCCAGTAACCGTTGATGACCTGATCGTAACTCCCGCCGGAAACCATCGTCAAACCCGGCCCCATGATATCCGATAGCGCGCTGTCGGTGAACAGAAACCAGTTGTTGCGCAGCCAGATGGCCGACCAGTTCTGCTGCCCCCAGTGAAATGATGATGTATAAGAATCGATGACGGTGACCGTGCATCCCGACGTGTCGCCCTTGATGCAATTGCCGGTGGATAGTTTCGGCTGGTAGTTGGACGCCGAATTGACGTTGAGCGCATGCTGAATTTCATTTTTCACCGGCACCAGAAGCGGAAGCGGCAAAACATTCCCCATTCTGTCTTTCCCTTCATAGCTGTCGCATGTCGTCACGCCGTTGCAGGTGGTAATGCCTGCAATCGTCAGCAGGGAATACTGCGCAGTTGAGCAGAAATTGCCTTTGAAAGACTTCAGTGGCGCCTGATAATCCTTCTGCATGGCCGAGACATATCCTGCCGGAGCTTCTTCCGGCGGCCCTGAAGCCGGCCCGGGGACAATCCAGTAGCAGGAACCGCAGGCGCCGGCGCCGGCGGCCATATTGAATTCATACGTGTTGTAGGGATTGGCAATAAGAAAAACGGCGGGCGTGATATAGTCGCTCTGGGTCGACATATCCTTGCTGTCGACGCCGTAATCCCAGCCCGCGTTGGCGGGAGTGTTGGCATACACGCCGGGCACGCTGCGCGGATTGTCGCGATACTTGAGCGCCGGACGCGCGTAAATGCCGATGTTGGCCCTGTAAGTATTATTGGCTTCATGCCCGGCCGACATATAGCCGTGCCCGATGGATTTATAGCCGACATTTCGCTCCAGCAGCAGATTTTGCGCCCCGCGCAGTTCGATCCAGCGCGTCATGGAATCATGAATGGAGCAGTCCCTCACAAAGGTGCCGTCGGGCGGATTGTAAACGCCCAGAAATTGCAACGGGCTTCTGGCCAGCATGCCGCCCTGTCCCATCTGATAGAATTCCACGCCCTGAATCTGCAAGGCCGCAAATCCCTGTCGGATCAACGCGTGCGCTCCGAAATACCGGTTTGTGTCGGTAGACTCCGCGGCAGGCAGGGAATCCGAAATGCTGTTGCCGGCCGATACAATCCGGATGTTTCTAGTCAGAAGAGCCACGGCAGCCCGTGTCTCCACAGCGGATTTCGTGATCCCCTGCGCCGAAAGATCAAGACCGGCCAGACTGTATGCTTCGCCGTTGTGCCGATAGGTGAGCCCGCCGGTCAGCGTGATAACGCTTTTGCCGGTGAGATTGCTGATATCGGCAATCTCGCGCTGCTCCGAATGGCCGGGCAGAAAATCTGTTGTGGTAATGACAATCTGATCGCCTGCTTCCCAGTCGACCACCCGGTCCAGCGTAATGCTGGTGGCGCCCGCCGATGCCGTTTGGCTCAGCCTGGCCCAGCTTTTTCCGGACGCGGCGCCCGCATCCGTTATTGCGCCTTTGGTCATCCCTTTGGCGCCGAACAATTGCAGAGCGCCGCCATAGGAAACCGCCAGAACCTTCCGGCCGAAAAACGCGGTGCTTGAATTGGTGAGCGTTTCATCGGGCAGGCTTTCGTAATGGTAGAAACTGTCGTGTCCGTTCCATGTATCGGCATCCACGCCGCAGTACCGTTTCGGCGCCTCGGTCGTCAGGCAGGTTATCCCCTGCGTGTCTGTATTGCTTCCATACAAATGAAATACCAGAACAGACTGATACGGCGCATCTTCACTGCCGGCAATCAGCGCCCCTTCATTTTCCACAAGAAGAGATTTCGCCCAGAAGTGCGTCTCCGTCTTCGTAGACGCGCCGTTTAAAAACTTCCGAATGCTGTTGACAACAGACATCAGCAACGAACCTGCACCCGCCGATGATGTTACATCATCAAAGACAAGGCGGCCGCCACCGTATATATTCACGTTCCGGTAAGCGTAGATCTTGCCCGGCTCAACGTGAATTTCTTTTGTAACTGCCAAATCCTCCGTTCCGTCGCCCAGAGGCAGATATTCCGCGCCCGGTGACGTCAGCAGATCGCCCGAAGACGTCACCCCTCCTCCACCGCAGCCTGCCAACAGCGTCACCACACTAAAAAGGAAAATCAGCAGGAGATTGACGGAATTTTTATTATCCGTACATATTTTATCAGTTAAAACATATTTCATCATGATTGCTTTCGGATGGATTTCAGCATCTCTTTTTAATGATATCTCAGGCGGGAAAAATGAGAAAATAAATAAGGAAATGACGGATATTATTTTGATTCAAGATCATTCCATTACACATCAATTGACGGCTTTTTAGAAATTACCATTCACGTGACGTCACTATAGGAAGAAGGATTTTATGTGTCAAGATTATTCTCAGCAGACGATTCTAAGCATTTGTTTATTTGGGCAGATATTTTTATATTGTCGTCTTTCATGTCCGTGTTCTGCATTTGCACTCATTAGAAACTTTACATTTTGTTCAATGCTTTAAACGTTTCATTGAAAGAAAAGAGAGAAAAAGTCTTCCTTCTCACAGCACAGCATCAAGACCAACCATTATTTCTAATAACAATTCATATGCTTACAAATATCTTTTCAAGATATTCATTTCTGGCACGCTCTTTTCATTAGTATAAAGGCAAATAACACGGCCAAAAGGCCCGAAAGAAAATAAAACAATTACCCCGAGGAGGTAACAGATCATGAAAAAGACATTAGGAACCATCGTAACGGCAGCGGCAGTGATTCTTTTAACGGCAACCTTCGGATTCGCGGAATACGCGGCAGCGGGCGCTTCCGCTTTCCCGTATTTTCAACTGGGATGCCTGATTGTGGGCGGCCTGATCCTGGTCAGCCTGAAGAGAAAATTCAATAAAATGTACACGGCCGAAGTGGTCGGCGCTTTCGCACTCTACACGGTTTTGATGGCGCTCTTCACCAACCCCGTGATCGAAGTTGTCAAGAACATCGTAAGCTGAACGGACGTTTCTTTAAAGACGCAGACAGACTTCTCGAAAGGAGGACAGGACCATGATCGCAACACATAAAATACAACCCAAGCAGTACCAAACCTTTAACGGGATACTGATGATGTCGGCCTGGAGCTTCGCCATGGTGATTGCATCCTTTCTGTTCCTCTGGATCGGATACAAGCTCGACCAGTTCCTGGGCACCGGACCGAATTTCATGATCGGATTGTTCATGCTGGCCATCTTCATCTGCGTGATGAGAATCTATCAGGAAGCGAAAAGACGAATGAAGGAACTTTAACCGCCGCACAGAAAACATGATCTGTGAGATACAAACCCCCTCAGGCCTCCCTCCTGAGGGGGTTTTTTTATTGATTGGATTTTTATTGCATCAAAATGCATGGGCATTTGAAGACGTTGCTTCATTTCTGCAATATGCCTGATCTGCACCATTCACATGTTCCTGAGGCTGGCGCCTCAGATTATGATTGCCTTATCATCCGGATGATGCTAAAAAGTTTCGCATGTAGCATTGCGATAGATACTGTGTTGAAATCACCGGCAATATAAGGCTTTCCTTTCCATGGACCAGATGTCTGCTGAAACCCTATGTTGACTTTGAAGACATTTTTACTTGAAAAGAAAAAAAACGTCTGGACAATCCCGCCTGATACAAACCTTTGTGACGCATTAAAACTCATGAAAGAAAAGAACATCGGCGCCCTGCCTGTTGTAAACCGGCAAGGCCGGCTGGCCGGTATCTTTTCCGAGCGGGATTTTGCAAGAAAGACCGCATCCATGAAGCAATTGACCATGAAAATCCCTGTGCGAAACTTCATGACAAAGAAAGTTCGCTTTGTAACATCCGACAACACCATGGAAGATTGTATGTCTATCATGACAACTTATCGCATTCGCCACCTTCCCATTCTCGAAAACGGCGCAATTATCGGAATCGTCACCATCGGAGACGTCGTTAAACATACCATCCAGGAGCAAAAATTCATCCTGCGGAAGGTTCTCGATTCCATCGAGGAAGGCAAAGACAATTTACGGATGAGCATCAGGTTCAACGTCGAGCAGAATATTCTTCCCCTGGTGAATCTCCTTGCCCGAAGATATTCCGGTGATTCTTCAATCCGTCTACTCGACGAACATCTCCGTCAGATTGCATCCGATTATTACAGAAAGCTGTCCACTTCAAAGTATAATTTTACGCCTACCGAAATATCCATCATCAAGCTGATCAAGGCAAACTACCGGGAAAAGGAAATTTCGGAAACGCTCAATATTTCCGTTTCAACGGTCAAAAAGCACAAGTACGCCATCCGCGGAAAACTGGGCATCAGAAATCAGAGCGGAAATATCAACGGTCATCTCGATCTGATTGACTAGGTTCTATTTTCCATAGAACTTTATCCCTCCTTTTATACACCTTACTGTTTTATCGCATTTGGCTATACTGCAATCAAAATGATAACGAGGAGGAAGAGCCATGCTGACTGTGAGAGATCTGTTGTCAAGAAAGCAAAACAATACAGTGTCGATTCATCCTAATCAAACAGTTCATCAAGCCCTGAATATGATGGCAAGCTACGACATCGGCGCCTTACTGGTTGTAGAGGGACGCGAACTGCTCGGCATTTTCTCCGAACGCGACTACGCCCGGAAACTGTCTTTAAAGGGTAAAAATGAGAATAACACACTTGTCGGAGAAGTCATGGCCAGACAACTGACAGTGGTAACCCACGAAGATACGGTAGAGAGCTGCATGAAGCTCATGACGGATCGGCATATCCGGCATCTGCCCGTATTGCAGGAAAACAAACTGGTCGGGATTGTTTCCATAGGCGACGTCGTCAAAGGCATCATCGATCAGCAGAAGGCCACAATCAACAATCTGGAATCCTACATAGCCGGCGGATATCTCCAACAGAATACCGTACAGTAGATTTTTTACCCGTCCGGATTTGGAGGCAAACACGGATGCCGGAGCGGATTTAGCGCGGCGATCCGACACCATCATTTTTCAAAAGGAGGGAACACTATGAACGTCAGGGATATGTTGAAGGTCACGGGCTTCAAACCTCAGGCATTGATCACCGTCGGGCCGGATGAACTTGCTGCTGCGGCAATCCAGAAGATGGCGGATTATAACAAGGGCGCGCTTCCCGTATGTAATGAGAAAAATGAGCTTGTCGGAATTGTCACGGAAAGAGATATCGTCAGAAAATGCTTCGTAAGGGGCGATTTTAAGAACAAAAAAATTCGGGATATCATGACCGAAAAGGTTGCCATCACCCGGGAAGAAGACGATCTGGATTACGCCATCAAAACCATGAAGAAGGAAAAGATCAGGCATCTTCCAATTGCCGACGGCAAACGAGTCGTGGGAATTCTGTCCATGAGAGACATTCTGGGATTCCAGTACGAAGAAACCAAAACCAAAATCAAGTATATGAGAATGCTGCACAAGAGCCCGGTATTTCAATAAACGGGTGATCTTTTAATCAAGCTGAATATGCAAAAAAAGACAGGCACGAAAAGTTGCCTGTCTTTTTTATTTTCCCCGGATCATCGGTTAAAAAAATCGTATGCTTGTAAATCCTTCGTAATCTCCGTCACATGCGCATATCTTTAAACATCTGATATTAATAACTAAATATTTATCAAGATTAGCCGATATCAAATCAAGAGGATTTAAACATGCGCATCACAGAAACAACCTGGAACAACAATAAAGGTCCTGATCGTGAGATAATCATTAAGATCATGGCCAGAAGAAACTTATTAAAACGCCTCAAGCAGCTTGCAAAATCGGCCAATTGGGACAACAAAATTCCGGCCATTGATAAATGGATCGGAAAAATATTCCGGTGACTTATTGCACCGCCTTTGTAATCCCTGCTCTTTGTACCTGTCCCGTTTTGCTATAAACCTTTGACAGGTAATTTATCTCTTCCATATTTCAGTTGCAATGCAATTCGCTTATTATTAACGGTCTCATAATAGAATTCTCATCTAACCATTTAACCTCTTTAGCCGTCTTCGCGCCAAAAGCCGGGAACCAGTTTGAATAATTTCCGGATTCCGGCCTTCGCCGGAATGACAAAATATGAAGACAAATATGAGACGATTAATAAATGGACCTGTCCCATTTTCTTTTTCAATGATGTGAAACGAATAATAACAGCACCGGGGTATCGTCCGCAACGATTAAATTTGCAGCCTTTCGCAGCCGTTCGTATGTTTATCCAACAGGTCAGCAGGCCGTTGACGTCGGTATGTTCTTCATAACACCATCCCCGAGTGAACCTGAAACACGGCAAGCCGGAGACAAAACCGCCATACATATTTAAGCCGTCGGTCCCTCGGCAAAAACCCTTTGCACCCGGCCTGGCTGATAAGATCCAATACCCGACAAACAAAATGTCTTTTGCCGTTTCAAAATCCCGATTGACCGCCGGCAATCTGTAATGTTAGGTTGTTTAATAGAAATATCACGCAGTCCGCGGCAGTATGGGCAAGACAGTCTTAATCCCGAGGATCAGGCAGATATGATAAACTCAGCAGAACCGGCCCAGATTAATTCAGCAACCCTCAAACAATGGATACGCTCATCCGGCGTGGATCTTGTCGGCATTGCCGATGCGACGGATTTAATCCTGTCTTATCCGCCCAGACCGGCAACGGCGCTGATGCCTTCCGCCAGAAGCGTTGTAGTCATGGCGGTCGCCCATTCTCTCGGCGCCGTCTATGCTCCCCATATCATGCTCTGGACGCGCAACAAGATGCAGACCTCCAGGCTGCTTGATGAAACCGCAGAAAAAATCTGCCGGATGCTGGAGCAGAAGGGCTTTCTCTCCCTGCCCGTTTCGGCGGACAAACCCGCCGAGATTTTCAAAATCAACCCGGAAACGGGCAAGAAGTTCCGCCAGACACGCGCCGCCGGATTTCTTTCTCTGAAACATGCCGCAGTCAGTTGCGGCATGGGAATGATCGGCCACAACAATCTGCTGCTCACCCCCGAATTCGGCCCTCATCAGAGGCTTTGTGCGATATTAACGGAAGCCCCTCTGGAAGCCGATGCCAGGCGTGACTTAAACCTGTGCAACGGATGCGACCGCTGCCTGAAGGCTTGCCCGGCCAGGGCTTTATCCCGGAATGGCCACGATGTTGACCCCTGTTTTGTTTACTGGTCTTACGGCTTCAATAAAATGCCTCCAACCAGGCTGCGTGACTGGCCCGGCTTTTTTAGCATGCTTCTCAAGCACCTGCAGCGCCGTGATATGCTGGTGGAAGCCGGACAAACTTACATTACCGATGTCGACAACTGCATCGAATGCATGCGTGTATGTCCGGCAGGAAGCATGTGGCAAGGCATCCGCCCATCCTCACGCCCGCCTCAACGCTCGGCCGGAACGGAGATTCCGGATATTTAACGATAGTCGTTATCCCTATTCTTAATGCAAAACATCCCGCAAAATACTCAATTGCCGGGGCGCACTCGCAGGATTAGGTGGCCCAGCCGTTGATGGCGCGGTTGGTGATCGCTTGTGCGTCTGTTGACGGTGAGTTGAAACTATTGCCTTTGAAGAAGGTTGATCCGTCTTTCGGACGGTTGTTTTATGAAGTTTGCCTTTATAACGGAAGCGGATTTTAAATCGGGTGGCGCCAGCTTCACCCCTGACTTTTCGCCTTCGCCTTCCGGTACACCATGGGAAGCAGGAAACGGCACAAAAGCTTTCGCCAGCCGGTCATCTTATAAGCTTCGGCGGCAAGCGTTCGCCCGCAGGCAAGGCAGTGAGGCGCATACCAGGAAAAGGGCTTTCCGCATTCCGGGCAGGACCAGCGCTTTTTCTGCGCTGCAAGCCACGCTTCTAAACCTTCGCGCCGGATGGCCTCAAGGCTTGAGCCGGCTTCGCTCACATGCGGCAAAAACCTGGCCGCCGCTTTCCATTTCTTATACATATCGCATGGGTATTCTGCACAGTCCACGCAATGGGCAACCCCTTTTTTCACCGCACAATCGCGAAAGTTGCATATCCGGCACCCTGCATAAAGATAACCGGACTTACAACCGCCGCAGGCAATTTCCGATTTCGGCAAACTTCCGAGACAGGCCGTAAACCCGTCCGGATGGCCGGTTTCTCCATGCATGTACACAGAACATGCGCCGCAATAAATTCCGCAATAGCTGTCAGGATTGACTGTATTCATAGTTTTCTCATGCTGATTTATGCCAGGCTAAGATCATTAAGTGCTATATCCCCTCGAATTTCCATGTATCGTTAAAGACATGACTTATTTCCTCCTCAAAATATCCAGCAAAACCCAATCGCCGGGAGCGCGCTCTTAGGACCAGGTGGCCCAGCCGTTCATGGCGCGGTTGGTGATCGCCTGCGCGGCTGTTGATGGTGAGTTGTAACTGACGCCTTTGTATCGGAAACGGATTTCAAAGCGAGGTGTTTCCTTACAAATATAGGCAAATAGTTGCTCGCAATCGATTCGCTATTTGCCATTGAGTCCCGTTTATTTAATTACTCTAAAACGTCAATACCTATCGACATTAAGTAATCAAACGTGTCGTTGTAAAAATCGGGATTGCGCGTAAAGTCATCAACATCTCCATCAGGAACAACAATAACCATTCCTTGGCGTGCACGGGTAAGTAATACACGATATGCATTCTTTAAATAGTCTCGGCGTTCAACACTATTAATGTTCTGCCATTTGTTTCCTCTGAATGATTTATAGTGCCATCCCGCATGGTTGAATCTAAAATCGCCATCCCATGCTACACATGCCCAATCTAGCTCTAACCCTTGCACGTGAAATTCGGTGGCCACATCTTCTAAATAATACGAGGAACGGACATCGTCTTTAGCATCAAGAAACCAATGAATAGGATCTATGGGTGATTTCACGTCGATAGCATAGGGCTTTAAACGCTGTGCTTGCGATGAGACAACAATTCCATAGCGTTCAGTGCCACGTGCCTTTTCTTTTAACCATTGCTTTGCTTTTTTTAACTCACGGGTAATCACTATCGGGTATTTATCTTTCAATTTGTGGAGTGTTTTCCTTGCACTATCGACATCAATATCAAGGATTTGCTTTACAAGTAAGGAAACATTTTCTGCCCGGAATGAGCGCATCGAAACAGCTAAGTGCAACGATTCTGAAAAGTTGACATTCCGTCTGTGATTAATCTTTTGAAGTATTTCACTGGAATTGTACTCGCTGTCGGTCAATCGATCCGATATGTATATTTTCCACTCTGGGAAAGAACGTTCTAGCGCTTCAATCCACTCACTGATACCAGCTTCACCTGTATTAATTTCTTGACCACCACCAACCAAACAAACCACAACTGCCCAATCTGGGTGACGATCAAGACAGGAAATCAGAAATTCAGGTTCTGACATTTTGAAGGTTGGATTTCCTTTCTTCTCACGCATAAATTTTGCTGTTTGTTCCATCGTCCAAGCGCGTTGAGCTTCATCAAAAAGAGTAACATGTTCGATGGGTGGCTTTTCATCTTTTAAACTTTCGTCACGAAAGTGATGCACAATTTGAATAAAGGATTTTACTTGACTTCGAGCTACACCTTTTTTCAATTTTTGTCCGCGCTCTTCAGATCGCTTAACTCGATCGCGTGCTAACGCTTCTTGAAGAACGGCCACAAGTGGCCCATTGCCTGATAGAAACACACTATAGAGCTCGCTGCTTTGGTCTATATGCGTGGTGGCTATATTCAACCCAACCAGTGTTTTTCCCGCGCCGGGAACGCCCGTAACAAAGCAAACTGCCTTCTCCGATCTCTCTTTAGAAAGACGAATAATTTCTGAAACCGCATCGGAAGTTTGAGTAAGATTGATGGCATCGGCATCACGCCTAGAAATATCTGCGACAGAATGATTATTATACAATGCCATGGCTGCTTCAATGATTGTTGGCGTTGGATGATAACGACCTTGTTCCCAATCTTGAATTTTAATGGTTTCACCATTGTCAAAAAGATCTAAAATAGATTTTATTGCAACATGAAGTGATTCAGAATTGCATCTTATCGGTAAAAGCATCTTATCATTGTGACCCGTCACAGCAATATACGGGTTAATATACTTCGCATGTGTTGCAACCAGTATAGGAGCAACGAATTTATCATGACTGGTTTCGTGGAAGTTTTTTAAATCGAGTGCATAATCCATCACCTGATCAATGGCATACGCAGGGAATTCTTTCTCTCCGATCTTAAACTCTAAAATAAAAATGACTGATTGAATAATTAGCAACACATCAATCCGTTTTCCCATTCGCGGAATAGCATATTCGAAATATATTGAACCTCGATGAGGCATCAGAATGTCTTTGAGAATCTTGATTTCATCTTTCCAAGCTTCTTTTTGTTGTAATTCATCTGAAAATTCACTATTGCACGAAAGTGTTCCCAGAATTTCATTATCCGAAGTGCTTAAGAAAGCAGATATGGTATTGGTATAGTAAGATCGGTTCATAATTTTTTTCTAAAAACAATATGGAGAAAGATAACTAATTATAAATATGTTTTTGGATCTTGAAATATAAGATATCCGCCTCTCGTAATAATTTTATCCTGATGATACGCGGCGAATATTACTACTTCTTTGATACATTGCAAGAATAAAATGGCGTAAAAACGGTGAATAGTGGATAGCGAATGTTGGATGGTAAATAGAAAAGGTACAAGGTACAAGGGAAAGAAAACAAATTTTTGGGTCTTGAAATATCAGTTATCTTCCCCATCGACGATTTTAATCTTGCCGCATCCCTAGGTTTCGATCATAAACGCCTTGAAAAACGCATCGGCCATCGGAAACAAACGGCGCAATCGGGGATCGCGCCCTACAGAAACAAACGGGACTGGTCCATTTAATGACAACGCCGCAGGAGAAATTATCGGCCGCACCCTGGCCACCTGGTTCCCCATGCCCCCCCCCCGGAACTCAGCCGACACCTGGAGCGCTGATGGATCATGACGGTTGGAAAACGTTTCCAGCGCGTCTGCGTTGTTGCAATGGTTTTAAGATTTTTTCGCCATTACGGCATGTTGCACTGCGGTTCGATTTTCTGCATGGCCTGCTCGATTTCTTGCGTGCTTTCCGTGCGGACCAGACGCAGGGCTTCTTTTCCGTCTTTGAGGAACACCAGCGTAGGCCACAGTTTGATTCGAAAGGAACGCCCCAGCCTTCGGCCCGGACCATCTTCCACCTTGATATGCAAAATGCCGGGATGCCTTGCAAATGCTTTTGCAATGAGGGGCAGAGCATCCTGGCAATAGCCGCACCAGTCTGTGCCGAATTCCAGCACAGTCGGCTCGCAAAGCGCGTCGATTTCTTCGCGGGTCGGCTCTTTTTTCATAAATTCTCTGCTGAAAGCCATGTGTTTTCTCCTCTTTTATTGGCGTTGCTCATTATAAAAATAAACGGAAACAAACGAAAAAATTAATCCGGACACGTCCATTTTATTTATGCCCCTTTCCTATTTCTCTTTTCGGACGCCCTTAAACGGGTCATGATCGGCTTTTTGATCGATAAATCTGCCGTTTGTCGTGTCACGTTTAACCCAGCGATCATTTTGCGGATTATACGTTTGAGACCGATCGGTCACCTGACCATGTCGGTGGCCGTCTCCATAAGGCGGATTTTTTGCCATACATGCTCACCTCCTTTCTTTCATAATGGTTGACAAAATAATAATAATTTCTTATTATGTCAACCATTGGGAGGTGAGATAATATGGTCGGCGGGAGAATTAAACAAGCACGAATAGCGGCGGGCTTATCTCTAAGGGATCTAGCAAAATCCATGAACAATTACATTAGCGCACAGGTTATTCAAAAATATGAACAGGGCATTACCAATCCCGGTTCCGATGTTCTGATCAGATTATCCAAGGCGCTGGGTGTAAAGGTAGAATTCTTTTTCAGGCCTGATAGCGTGCACGTTTCATTGAGTTGTCCGGTTTATAGAAAGCGTGCGTCTCTTTCCAAAAAATCTTTGGAAGCCATTCACGCCAAAATGAAAGACAAAGTCGAAAAATATCTGGAGATAGAGTCTCTCTTTCCGGAAGGTCGCTTTGAGCGTGTTGGCATCAGCAAACTAAAGCATCGGAAAATCCATAAATATGAAAATATTGAAGAATTAGCAGAGGATTTGAGAACCACCTGGGCATTGGGGATTGATCCCATTGAAAATATGACGGACATTGTTGAAGATCGCGGCGCAATGGTTATTCCCCTTGAGGCATCGGATAAATTTGACGGCCTATCCTGCTGGGCCAATGATTCAATTCCCGTTATCGTGGTTAAGAAAGATTTACCTGGCGACCGCCAAAGATCAGACCTGGCTCACGAACTAGGGCATTTAATCATGGAAGTCTCAAACGATATAAATGAAGAAAAAGCAGCAAAACGTTTTTCAGGCGCTTTTCTTGCGCCCGCCGATGCCGTGTATCGCGAATTGGGCAAGAAGCGAAACAATCTTGATCTATCGGAATTAGTTGTATTGAAGAAAAAGTATGGCATGAGCATGCAGCAATGGATTTATCGCGCTAAAGATTTGAGTATTATTACTGAAAGCAGAGCCGCTGAGTATTTTAAATTATTCCGCATAAAAAAATGGCATAAGGAGGAACCGGGGCACGCAGTGCCGGAAGAAATCCCCCGGAGATATCCATTACTCGTTATTCAGGCCGTTACCGAAGGTATTATTTCGCACGCGCGCGCTGCGGAATTTTTAGATATATCCTACGATAAATTTCGCAAGGAAGTGATCGCCGAACTTGAAGAAACTCATTCTTGATACATCCGTTTGCATCGATCTATACAATGGGGAATTATTAAAGACTGTACTCCAGTTACCCTATCATTTTGTTCTTCCTGATGTCATCGTTGCTGAGTTGAATGAGCCTGGCGGCGATCTTTTAATACAGCTTGGATATAACGAGGAAGGCATTTCAGGAAACGAAACCCAAGATATTCTTGTATTGCGAAATCATTATCCCGCACCATCATTCAACGATCTCCTGGGTCTTGTATTGGCAAAAAGAAATTTATGCACATTATTGACGGGTGATAATGCTTTGCGGAAAGCAGCGAAAGAGGAAGGTGTCACGACACATGGATTGTTGTGGCTGCTTGACGAACTGTGTAAAAATGCAATTTTGACCGGTCCTCAAGCAGCGAACGCCCTTGAAAAGATAATTGCAGAAGGGAGTTGGTTGCCCAAAAAGGAGTGCGAAGAGCGTCTGAAGCGATGGCGTAAATAGTAAATTCAGAAAACTGGAAATTAGATGTCTTTCTCGGGCGGCTTACTGCTGCTATCACACGCCCCGTTGGAGATAGGAAGGAAATTTGGGGGCTTGCCAAATAAGATTTTTTAAGTCAGGTCTTATAATATCTGTTATCTTACCCATCGACGATTTTAAGCGCGCCACACCACCCGATTTAAATCATACCCGTCTTGAAAAACGCGTCGGCCACCTGGGACAAACGGCGCGATCGGGGATCGCGCCCTACTTTTTTTGTCGATTTTCTTCTTTCGTGTGGTCTGGCTTTCGGGTTTTGTCAGATCAGACAGTTGCGCTTCGATCTCCTCAACAGTCGGCAGAGCTGACTGTACCCCCTGCGGCAGCACCCGCGTCAGTTTGTAGGTCGAAATACCGATGGGCTTATCGATTCCCGAAAAGCTGTATTCCGCAACCAGCTTATGATGTGACTGACAGAGAACCAGACCGATGGTTGATTGATCAGTCTCATGCTTGAGGTGATCATTAACGACATTGCATTAGAAGTTCAGTTTGCCTGCATATTCCGGTTTGAATTTATCCGTATCAATTTATGGTGAATTGGACAAAAAAAACCCGCCTAAGGGGGGTGGCGGGTTTTAGAAAGGGAAGGGATTCAGGTTATTAGCCAAAGTTGTTATCGGCGTTATTGTCAAAGACTTTAATTTTGACATAACTTTTCTCACAGGAGAGCCGATCAATTAATTGAAGAAGCATCCGTCATGTCATAAAAAAATTATGCGCGCCGAATGGCAAAAATGCAAACAGCTAAACAAATACTCAATATTATTAAATTAAACATGATCTTTTAACCGGTTGCCAGATGATGATACCAGGTGAATATTACAACTTTTTATAAACACTGCCCGATGCAACAAAAAGAGGCTTATGAAGTATTTAATCTGCATAAGCCTTTGATATAAAATGGTACCTGGGGTCGGAATCGAACCGACACGTTGCCAGGCAACGAGGGATTTTAAGTCCCTTGCGTCTACCAGTTCCGCCACCCAGGCCCAATTTGACAATGCCGACGTAACTTCGCGGCTTATATTATTTTTAGTTGGGCGTGTCAAGGATTTGATGCGGAATTTACTATTGATTTTTCAGACGGTTTTGTTTCTTGTGGCTCATCCGCGTTTTATGGTAAACATTCTCACCACTCAAAAAGGACAAACACATGCAAGATATCGATCTCATCATTTCCGGCGGCAAAATTCTTTTAATGGATGAAAAGAATTCCTGCCTGGACAACGCCGCCATCGCAGTCAACGCATCGGCCGTCATCGACATTGGCCGGACAGACGACATTTTTCAAAAATATACGGCAAAAAAGACCGTCTCCGCAGAAGGATCGCTGGTAATGCCCGGACTTGTCAATTGCCACACGCACGCGGCCATGACGTGCTTTCGGGGGATGGCCGACGATCTGGAACTGATGGACTGGCTCAACAATTACATTTTTCCCGCCGAAGCCAAAAACGTCAATCCGCACCTGGCTTACTGGGGTTCTAAGCTTGCCTGCGCGGAAATGATCAAATCCGGTACAACCACGTTTTGCGATATGTATATCTTTGAAGACGAAACGGCGCGTGCCGTAAAGGAAGCGGGCATGCGCTGCCTTGCGGGCGAAGTGCTTTTTGATTTTCCCTCTCCCAATTGCAAAACGCCGGCGGAGGCGATAGCTTACACGCGGTACCTGGCCCAAAAATGGCAAAACGATCCGTTGATAAATATCATTGTCGAGCCGCACTCTCTTTATACCTGCGCTCCCGAACTTCTGAAGGAGGCCGCAAAGCTGGCCGATGAGTTCGGATTGATGCTGGGCGTTCATCTTCTGGAAACTCAGTCGGAACTTCAGCAGCTTCAGCAGAAATTCGGCAAAGACGCCGTGTCTTTCCTTGCAGACATCGGTCTGTTGAGCGAACGGTTGCTTGCTTTCCACTGCGTCTGTCTATCTGCGGAGGATATGGATCTGTTTTCAAAATACGGCTGCAAGGTGGCGCACAATCCCGCAAGCAACATGAAACTGGCCAGCGGCATTGCGCCCGTTCCGGACATGCTGAAGGCGGGCATCACGGTGGGCCTGGGCACGGACGGCTGCGCCAGCAACAACACGCTGGACATGATCCGCGAGATGAACACGGCGGCCAAACTCCATAAAGTGGCCCGGCTCGATCCGACGGTTATGGACGCGCACACGGTTGTGCGTATGGCCACCATCGAAGGCGCAAAAGCCCTGGGCATGGAGCGCCGGATCGGTTCTCTGGAAATCGGCAAAAAGGCGGACCTTATCATTATCGGCCTGAATAAACCGCATTTAACGCCGCTTTACAGCGAATACTCTCACCTTGCTTACGCAGCCGGCGGCGCGGATGTCGATTGCGTCGTGATCGACGGCCGGGTTGTCATGGAAAACCGCAAACTGCTGACGATCGATGAAGCCGAAGTTATGGCTGAAGTTCGAAATATCGCAACCAATATCAAAAAAAGTATGTCCATGTAGGAGAATAATATGAAGACCACATCAAGACAAAAACCGTTTCTTAAAATCGTCCTGCCGGTTCTTTTGGTTAGTTTATTTTTACTGACTTCCGTGTCGGCAGCCGCAATCCGGGAAGTCACCCTCTTTCCGAATTCCGCCAAAATTGATGAAACGCTGAAAATTCCGTCCGGCTCTTCCGCCGCGAAAAAAAGCCAGGCGACCGTCATTCTGCCGCCGCAGACGGATACGGAATCGCTGATTGTCACGCTGCCCGCAAACACCAGACTGAAAATCGACGACATTTCGATCAAACCGGCAAATCGCGTGGATGAAAACAGAATTGCCCAACTGCGCGGGCAGATCAAAAAGCTTCAGCATGATCGGAAGGAACTGGAGGCGAAGGTTCACGGGCTGGATACGCAAATTCAGTTCTGGCAGGCGCAGACAAAAGCCAAAACCAAAACGGTCACGGACGCGGACAACCTGTCTTCCGCCATCGGCAGAAATGTCCGCAAAATCTATTCCGAGAAAAACGCCATTGAAGTGGAATATCCCAAAATCGACAAACAGATCAAAGAGCTTGAAGGACAGCTAAACCAGACCGCAGGCCAGAAAGAATCGGTCTGGGAAGCAACCATGATGTTCTCGGGAGCTGTTCAAAACGAGCTAATTCTGAATTATTCGTATACGGTCAGCGGCTGCGGCTGGAAGCCACTGTATCGCCTGGAAGCCGTTCCATCATCCAAAACCGTTCTCTTTTCCTGGGATGCGGAAATCTGGCAATCCACAGGCAATGACTGGAAGCAGGCAAATATCCATCTGGCAACGCTTCAACCGCCCAGAACCATCACACCTCCGGATTTGCCTTCTTGGCAGATCAGACCGAGAACGCCGGTTGTCTATAAAGCGGCGCGCAAATCTTCAAAATCGGCCATGGAAAGCCTCAAAGCGATGGATATGGAAGACGCCATGCCGGCGGCCGCTCCAGCCGAAACGGTCAATACTACTTACTCGGTGTGGTCCATCGGCGAAAAAACGGTGGCGGCGGGAACCCGGCAGCGCGTGAAAATTCGGGAAGATGTCTGGCCGGCCGAGTTTTATTTTCTGGCCCGTCCCAGCCGGTCTCCGCAGTCATTTCTTCAGGCCAAAGTTAAACTGGGCCAGTCTGTTGAAATACCTCCGGGGCCTGCATCTTTTGTCATTGACGGCGCCATGATCGGCAAACGGGATTTTTCCTGGGCCGGCTCCGAGGCGGACATCTTTTTCGGTGTAAGCCCGTTTATCACGGTCAGCACATCCACCCTCGCCGATCAGACGGGGACAACCGCATTCCTGCAGAATAAACAGACGCGAAAATGGCAGTGGAAAATTGAAGCGAAAAATTCAAGCCGGGCTTCTGTAATATTGCGCATTGAAGAACCGGTTCCGCAGGCTCGCGACGAAAGAATCAAGCTGACGTTCAACCATCAGCCGCCGCCTTCGGAAAAAGATAATACCCGCTGGGTCTGGATGCTGGAACTGCCGGCGCTGCAGAAAAAAAGCATTGAAACTTTGATTGAGATGGAAGCGCCCAAAGATATGGACCTGGATTTCGGCTGGCGGCGGTAGGAACATTCTTACATCTGACTGTAAAATGATCAGGACAAGGGGTTCAAACCCCTTGTCCTATTTTATGACGCACTGTGATAGCGGCCGAGGATCATCTGATCGACGGCGTTTTTTGTCCGGTCGATAATCTTTTCGTAATATCGGTTATGACGCTGGATGTAATATCTTGTTTCAACCCTGGGGGATATTTTACCCGCTCTGGCCATAAAGGCTTTCATCTTTTCCAGCGATGGAAACTGGCGCACAAACACTTCTTCCCAACTGTTCTTATAAATAATGCTGATACTCTGAATCTCCATGTCTTCGGATGTTTCATCAAAGCTTACCGTGACCAGCATTTTATTGATGATTTCTTCGGACAGGAATTTACTGAAATGCACCTGGGAAATGTTGTAGGTGCCGAAGAAGTCCCGGATCATTTTACCGAGATTGATGATTTCCTGAACTGTGGCGGATGTCGGATTCGGCTGCATTCTTGTCAGCATCGGATCAAAAATTCCGTTCCAGGCCAGATAGGTCAGGCAAAATATCATGTCTTCGTTTGCAATAACCGGCGACACCGAGTTGGACGATGAATAGACCTGCCAGATATTGTCCCGGTAAATAAATGTCAGCACCGGGAGATTGATGCTTTCCGACGAGATATTCAAAATAGGAACTTTGAAGTTCTTTACCTTGATGGAAGAGGCCAGCTTGCGGCCGATAATCGTCAGGTCTTCGGGGGCGATATCTCCACGAATCCCCTGCCCGATTTTGACGATGTCCCGATAAATATCCGAAACGTACTCGAACATCAAGCCGCCGAAGTCGATCTGCCGGTCCAGGTCCCAGGATGCAAAATCGTTGAGGAAATAAATCATGTCGCGGTCGATATGATGCGTCTTAAAAATGATGCCGGCCATATCATCTTTCTGCGTTTGTTTTTTGGACAAAAGCTTCAGTTCATAACGCAGATAAAAACATTTCTTGATGAATTCGAAGTGCTCTTTCCGGGCGTGCGTCGAATAATAATCCAGCATGGTATGCATGGTAAACAAACTGGGGTCGGCCGGCATGGCGTTTACAGGAGGATATAAAACGTGACGGCGGAACTTATTGCACAACAATTCCTCTTCCGGCGATTCCAGAAACATCTTCAGAAGCAGCATTTTGATGATGGATTTCAACGGATGGGTCAAAGACTTGTTGAGCTGCCACAGCGCCGCGCCGTAATATTCCGACGGATGGACTTCCGTCAAATCTCCAAAATCGATAAAATCAACTTCCCCGAAATCACTTTTTTGAATGGCCTTGAGATCCTTTTCATAATCGACCGGCGTTTCCGGATCATAAGCCACCCACCAGAACGGGATCTTTCCGCAAATGAGAACCGTCGTGCGGTAAAATTCCTCTTTCAGAATATTTTTTTGAGTTGATCCGCTGCTTTCAAAGTCGATATTGCCGAATTTGCATTCACGGATATCAGACACATCGGTCAGGAAGAAGTAAACCGGCATTTTGATGTTTTCATCCAGCCAGCCTTTGATCATATTGAGCTTCGAGTTCAGATATTGAAGCGTTTTTTCGTCATACTCCCGTTTGTTAATGCAAATCCATATATCGCAGTCCGAACGCGACGTCTGGCTGATGGTGCCCGCGGAGCCGATGGTATAAATGCCCAGGATATCCTCATTCCCGTAAAGATGACGGACGGAAAATCTCTCATTCTGGACGTCAAAATTTTTTTTGAACTGATGTTCGCGTTCGAGAATCTCCCGGTTGGTGTCGATATGGGATAATTTAAACGGTTTCTTTAATTCTTCCACATATCCCGGAACGGACGGAAAGTTGACGCTCAGCATCCACGGCAGCAGATATAAAATCACCGAAGCATCTTTGGACGCATTAGACAAAAACAACTGTTTTCGCCATTCATTGTAGACCTGATAATTTCTTTTGTTTTTCTGAAGTGTAACCGAAAGCAAATTCTTTATCCTCAATTGAATTTACTTGAATTCTATAGAAGATTTCACATGAAGTCAATCCGTCATTACATTAAATAACCCTTTGCGAGGATGCCCGTTTTACCTTCATACAGACGACAGGCCGGCTCTTCATTTAGAAGATTGACAGCCGCCCCCGCCCATGAAATAAGATGACCATTTTCTGGAGACGGAGAACAAATTTGTCGCACAATTCCAAAATAGCGCCCGGAAATATACTAAGACGCAGGGCCGGCATTCCTCCTTTGGTTTTTGACGCCCACCTGCCGATCTCCGCCTCGCGCCAGACCATCATCGACCACATCCGCAATAAGCAGGTTGTCGTCATCACAGGCGAAACCGGTTCAGGCAAAACGACGCAAATTCCCAAAATGTGCCTGGCGGCGGGCCGGGGGGTGGGCGGCATGATCGCACTCACGCAACCCCGGCGAATCGCCGCCGTAAGCATCGCCTCGCGCATCGCTTCGGAGATGGGGCAGACCTGCGGAGAAGCGGTCGGCTATAAAATCCGTTTCGAAGAAAAAACATCTCCCGGCACGCTGATCAAAGTTATGACGGACGGCATGCTGCTTTCCGAAACGGTCAACGACCGCTACCTGCGCGCGTACGATACGATTATTGTCGACGAGGCCCACGAACGCAGCCTCAACATTGACTTCATTCTGGGCTACCTGCGCACGCTGCTTTTGAAAAGGAAAGACCTCAAGCTGATCATCACATCCGCCACGATCGATACGGCCAAATTTGCCCTGGCATTCGGCAATGCACCGGTCGTCGAAGTGTCCGGCCGCATGTTTCCCGTGGACGTGCGTTATTCGCCGATTGATCCGGTCAGGGAAGAAAAAGGAGAAACCACCTATGTTGACGCAGCCGTCGATTGTGTCGAGAAGCTGCAAAATGAAAGGCGATTTGAAGATATCCTGATCTTTCTTCCAACGGAACAGGATATCCGTGAAACGTGCGAAAAGCTCTCCAAACGCTGTTCAGGCCTTATTCTGCCTCTGTATGCGCGTCTTTCTTCCGGCCAGCAACGGCTTGTCTTTGCGCCTTCGGAGGAACAGAAAATCATTGTTTCGACAAACATCGCAGAAACGTCGCTGACCATTCCCGGCATTAAATATGTCATCGACTCAGGCCTGGCCCGTGTTCTGGAGTATAATCCGCGCAGCCAGACGACGGGGCTGCCTGTCAAGCCGGTCTCCAGAAGCAGCGCCGATCAGCGCAAGGGCCGTTGCGGCCGCGTACAAAACGGCATCTGCATTCGCCTTTATGCTCCCGAAGACTTCGCCGAACGGCCCCTCTACACGACACCGGAGATTTTGCGGTCCAATCTGGCCGGCGTTATTTTGAGGATGCTGTCGTTAAATCTCGGGGCTCCAACTGCATTTCCGTTTATCGACCGGCCGCAGCCGAAAAGCATCCGCGACGGCATTGAAATCCTGCGGGATCTGGGAGCGCTGACACGCGCCGACAGCGCAGAAGAGGAAGAGCGCTTTGAACTGACGCTGATCGGTAAAACCATGTCCGCTTTTCCGCTTGACCCGCGCATTTCGCGCATGGTTATCGAAGCGCAAAAAGAAGGTTGTCTCAATGAAATAGCCGTGATTGCAGCCGGCTTAAGCATTCAGGACCCGCGTGAACGCCCCTACGACAAGATGGATAAGGCGACGGCCGCGCACGCCCAGTTTCTGCATGCGGAATCCGATTTCCTGGGCTACCTGCAGCTCTGGAACCGCTATTCCGATTCGATTGAGAAAATGCAGACCCAGAACAAGCTTCGAAAATTCTGCCGCGACCATTTTCTGTCTTATCGGCGAATGATGGAATGGCGCGACATTTATCATCAGATTCTGGATATCGTGCGAGGCGACCAAATCCCCCGGCATCGCAAAATCGCAAAGATTGATATCGATCAGAGCATCTCTGATAAAATTCATCGCTGCATTCTCAGCGGTTACCTGTCCAACATAGCGCTGAAAAAAGAGAAGAATTTTTACACGGCCGCCAAAAGCCGCGAAGTGATGCTATATCCCGGCTCCGGCCTTTTCAATCGGGGCGGGCAGTGGATTGTCGCCGCGGAAATTGCCCTGACGTCGCGCCTTTTTGCCCGCAATGCCGGAAACATCAAAAGCGAGTGGCTCGAAGAACTGGGTCGTGAACACTGCCGCCACATTTACTGGGGAGCTCATTGGGAAAAAAACCGCGGGCAGGTTGTCGTCTCTGAAAAAGTCATCCTGTTCGGCCTGACGATTGTGGAGCAAAGAAGCGTCGCCTATGACCGCATCAATCCGGAAGAAGCCCGGAAGGTCTTCATCCGCGAAGCGCTGGTGACAGGCGAAGTCGGTCGCAGACTGCCGTTTCTTCAGCATAATCTATCGCTTTTGGAAACGTTGAAAAACATGGAAGACAAGCTGCGAACGCGTGGCATTGCCGTTGATGAAGAAACCATCGCCGGACTTTATGAAAAAAGGCTGCCCGTGCTTTCCGATGTGCGGTCACTTGTGCAGTTGATCAAAAATCGCGGAAGCGACGATTTCTTGCGTTTCAGCGAAGACGACCTGCTGGCCGGTGAACCGGACCCGCTGGAACTTGCCCAGCATCCCGATCATATCAAGCTGGGTAATGTGGCCCTTCCCTGCCGATACCGTTTTGAACCGGGCCGGGCTGAAGACGGCGTTACAGTCACGGTGCCCGTGGGGCTTCTGACAAAAGCTGCCTCTGAAAATATCGAGCGGCAACTGCCGACGCTTTTGCAGGAAAAGATTTTGCATTTATTGAAAACGCTTCCCAAGAACTTCCGGCTGAAACTGCCTCACCCGGCGCAAATCACCCGATTGTTCTGTGAACATTATGCCGATTCGGAAAACGCCCTCCCCCGGGCGCTGAGCAAATTCCTGCTTCAGGAATACAAACTGACCGTTCCGGTTGATGCATGGACGCCCGACAAACTGCCGGCCTATCTGAACGTCCGTTATAGCATCATCGACGATTCGGGGGCTGAAGTTAAAACAAGCCGCGACATTGCCGGGCTTCAAAAAGAATTGTCCGAGACCATTCAGACGGCATCTCTGGATGCTTATCGCCGGCAGTGGGAAAAGGACAACATCACCCGCTGGGATTTCGGCGCGCTTCCGGAACATATCGAATTGAAAGGCAGGCATGGCGTCACCGGATTTGCCTATCCGGCACTGCAGGCATCAGACGACGGAATTTCTCTGCGTCTCATTTCCGATGAGCAGGAAGCCAGGGTCAGTCATGCAGACGGCGTTGCGGCGCTTTACGCCCTTCATTTTGCCGAAAAGCTCAGGCAGCTTAAAAAGAATATCACCCTGCCTTCCGATCTTAAAGCGCAGGCCTCGCTGATCGGCAATATCCGGCAGATTGAACAATCGATCCTCAACCGCACGCAAAGAGATCTTTTCACATGCGACATCCGCACCACCGAGGATTTCCAGCGCCACGCCGATCAGACGAATCCTAAAATTCTTCAATACGGGCAAGAGATCGTTGCCGCGATCACTCCGGTCATCCGGAGTTTTGCGGATTGCCGGAGTGTACTGGATAAACTGACGGCCAAAAACCGTCTCAACAATCCCGTTTTGAAATTCCTCCAGGCAACGCTTGCCGAACTTCAGGCGCTAGTGGGAGTGGATTTTCCAAAGGAGTACTCTTTTGACCGGCTGCGTGAAATACCGCGCTACCTCAAGGCCCTCTCCATCCGGGCCGAACGCGGCAGCCTGAATCTCTCCGCCACCGAATTCAGATTGCGCAACATTGCGGGTTACCTTAAGATTTATCAGGAGTTAAAAGATAGCGTCACGATTCATACCTCTGACGAAAAAAAGGTTAAAATCGAAGAACTTCGCTGGATGATAGAAGAATATAAAATTTCCGTCTTCGCCCAGGAGTTGAAAACACGCTACCCCGTTTCGCCTAAAAGGCTTGATCAAATGATTCAGGAAATCAATAATATCATCTACTAATTTTACTTTCTGTTCTAAATATTACCTTAACACCATTCAGATAATTCCCGCAGACCGGATTTTGGGTAATTCTTAAAATTATGTTCTTGACTTGTTACAATTTATTCATATATGTTACCGGAAAATAAGCATTTTAAAGTAAAGATACTCTCGGTTTTCTTTAATGCTGAAAAGCTGAATTTATTGTTTTGTTTGTTAACTGTTGCTTGGTAGTTGTGACTCATGGATTCTGAACTTAGAAAAGGTCAAATAAAATTATACGAAAGCATCATGAAGATGATTCCTTTCGGTGTGCTTCTGGTCAGTAATAAGAAAGATATTGACTATCACAATGAAAAATTCGCCGAAATATTCGGATACGGCAACCAGAAGTTTTTCCTTTTATCTCAATGGCTGGATGCGGCATTTCCAGGTCAGGATTACAGAAAACAGGTCCGGGGCATTCTTCTTTACGAACTCCCTTATTCGGAGACCGGCAATCGCCGAACCTATACGGCTTCCATTTTCACAAATAAAAACGAAGAAAAGCTCATTCAGTTCATATCGCTGAATGTTGAACCGGAAAAGTTCCTCATTCTGTGCGAAGATGTAACGGAAGCCAGAATACAGGAAACCCAGATTCAGCAGGCCCAGAAAATGGAGGCCATCGGCTCCATGGCCGGCGGTGTCGCCCACGACGTGAATAATATTCTGATGGGCATACAGGGTTATGTCTCTCTG
The DNA here is from genome assembly GCA_963682105.1 of Smithellaceae bacterium. Lineage (GTDB taxonomy): Bacteria > Desulfobacterota > Syntrophia > Syntrophales > Smithellaceae > UBA8904. Next base: position 120,924 of record OY821638.1, on the reverse strand, counting down.
ATGCTTCTGGAAACAACGCCGTCCAATAAAAATTATGAAAAATTAAAAGCCATTGAAGCGCAGATCAACAGCGGATCGGATCTGACCGAACAGCTTCTGGAATGCACCCGCGGCGGGCGTTCTGAGCCCAAAACGATCGAATTGAACGAATTTCTGGATGGGGCCGTCTCAACGTTTGGCAAAACCCGCAGAGATATTCATATCGCCGAAAAATTCTCCACATACGTGTGGGCAGTCGAGGCGGATACGGCCCAATTGGATCAGGCCTTTCAAAACATCTTTTCCAATGCGGCCAGAATTCTGGATGGACAGGGCTCAATGCTGCTTCGAACAGACAATATTATGCTCGACCATTCACACGTCAGTATGCATGGGATCAAATCAGGACCTTATGTCAGGATCTCCCTGACTGTTCCGGGCGTCAATATTAGAGAATCCGAAAGAAACCAACTTTTCAGTCCGTCTTCCGTTTTGAAAGACGCAGGACAGAAAGAGGGCATGGGACTGGCTTCGGCATACGGCATTATTAAAAGCCACGGCGGCCTCATTGAAGTTATAAACGACCACAGCGCGGGGACGGTCTTTCACATTTACATCCCCGCTTCGTCCAAAACACCGCATAAAAAGAAACAGGAAGTATCTGCGGCAAAAACCCGCACGGGCAATGAAACGATTCTTCTGGTCGACGATGAAAAAGTCATCACGGACGTTACGGGAGCGATGCTGTCTGCACTGGGGTATGACATCATCATCGCATCAGACGGTGAAGAAGCCGTCGCCATTTATCAGGAAAAGGGAAAGCACATCGATCTGGTGATTATGGATGTCGTCATGCCCGGCATGGGCGGCGGCGAGGCCATTGATCTGATCCGTGAAATCAATCCTTCCGTCAAAGTCATTTTGTGCAGCGGTTACAGTATGAGCGGCGCAGTTAAAGCCATTATGGAGAAAGGCGTTCACACATTCCTTAAAAAACCCTTCAAGATGGATGACTTTTCACACAAGATCCGGGAAGTTCTTGAAAGCTGAAAAACCGGCTTTATCCCATTTTTAAATTAAATGATTTCCGGTAGGGAACGGTTTCAATAACATGAAGGTCACGCGACCGCTCCCTGCAAATATCGAGAAGGTATTACCGGCATTCGTTTATCGCTCTGGCAAATCCGGGAATCGAATTGATAATCGTGGCGTCGTCAACGCAAAACGCAATTCTGAAATAGCCGGGACCGCCGAAACCGCTTCCGGGAACGGCCAGAATGTTTTGCTTCAATAATATTTTAACAAACTCCACATCGTCGCGAATCGGGCTTTTGACGAATAAATAGAAAGCGCCTTGCGGTTTCTCAAACTGGTAGCCTGCTTTAGCCATCCCATCACAGAGCAAATCGCGTTTTTTCTGATAAATACCGACATCAACAGCCACATGCTGAAGTCTGGCGACAACCCGCTGCATCAGCGCCGGGGCGTTGACAAAGCCCAGGGTGCGTGTGCATAAAATGAGCGCGCTGATCAAATTTTCAACTTCGTAAATCTTCGGATGAACGGCGATATAACCGATCCTTTCGCCGGGCAGTGAAAGCGTCTTGGAATAAGAATAGGCGACAATGCTGTTGGAATAGGCTTTCAGGATGCTCGGCACAGTGAGATGGTCATAGACAATTTCCACATAGGGTTCATCGGAAATAAGATAAACGGGCTTTTTCCGCGCCAGGCTTTTTTCTTTCAGCATCCTGGCCAGATCGGTTATATTTTGCTTGCTGTAGACTTTGCCGGTGGGGTTGTTGGGTGAATTGATGATGATGGCCTTCGTCTTTCGTGTTATCGCTTTGGCAATGGCGTCGACATCCGGCGAAAAATCTTCCCGGGTTTTAACAAATTTTACAACGCCGCCGTAATTTTCGATGTAGAAAGGGTATTCGACAAAGAACGGTTTCAGGACAATCACTTCATCGCCCGGATCCAGCAGGGATTTAAAAATGACATTGAGAGCTCCCCCCGCTCCGCAGGACATGATCACATGGTCCGCCGTCATTTTCAGGCCGGTGGTCTGTCGTATTTTTTGCGCAATCGCCTCCCGGGTTTCCGGATAACCGGCATTGGGTGTATAGCCATGCTTCATCGGAATCGAACAGCAGGCCAGATCGATCAGTTCTTTTTTTAACTCCTCGGGATGTTCCACATTCGGATTCCCCAGACTGAAGTCGTAGACGTTATCCGCTCCGTACTTCTTTTTCAGGCGAATGCCTTCTTCAAACATTTTCCGGATCATGGAAGAGTGTGAAATGGATGCTTTAATCTTTTTTGATATACTCATAATAACAATGCCCTGTCGATGTGGTCTCGTCGGCCTGGATCTATAAATATTTTTTTACATAACGCGCAACATCGCCGAAATTCAAAAGCGGCGCATAAGCCGCGCGCCCTTCTTCCTCACAGTTTTTCAATAGCACGTCTTTGGCGAAAACAAAATCCGCAAATCGGGACGGGCATATATCGGATCGGCCGTCTCCGACATAAATAATCTGTTCGTAAATCAGGCGATGATCGTTCAAAATCTTGTTTTTGCACGTGCCGCAGCGGCCGCACAGCAGGTTCATCTGCGGAAAATCAATGGACACGGTGTTGTTTTTGTCAAAAGCGATTGTATTGGTAAAAAACTCTATATCATCGATTTCATATTTTTCCAGAACGGCCCGGATGTAAAAATCCAGTCCGTCGGAAACAATTTTCACATCCACTCCTCTCGCCTGGGCCAGACGGTAAAATTTAATGAAAGAGGAATCAATTTTCGCTTTTTTCAATACGAACTTCCGAAGCTTTTCGGGAGTGGCTGCAATTCCGGGTGCAATCTTTGAATAAGCCTCACGCGATCCCAGCGAACCTTTGACATATTCACGATCAATCTCATCCCAGCTTTTCTTCGTGAAGTGACTCAAAACGCTGTTGCCCATATCCAGTGTGCAAATCGTCCCGTCAAAATCACAGATCACCAGCGCCTTTTTCTGTTTAAAAACCATATGGACGTACTTCTTCCCTGCTTTCCGACTCAGCGCTTCCTTTTTCTCAAGATCACGTAAATACCCATCAGGATCAAGAATACCGGTAGAATGTATTTTGAATATTTATAGAAATCAAATCCGTAAAATTCAATGATCAGAAAAACAACACCCGCCATGGCTATAAACCAGCCTTCAATCGCCTTGAAGCTATAAATCAGAGTGCTGATGCCGATGACAATCAGTATAATCGGCCAGGTTTGACCGAAACCGTAAGGGGTCGTCTTATGGATGAATATCAGAACACCCAGAGTAATCAGAATCAGTCCGCCGGTAATGACATTTCTTTTTTCGCTTGGCATGATGTGTTTTCTCCTTCGTCATGGTTGAAATTGAAACGAACCTTCTATTGCTTTTCAATCATTTTCAAAAACGGCCTGAACAAATCGATGGGAATCGGAAATACAGTCGTAGAATTGTTCTCTGATGCAATCTGATTGAGCGTCTGCAGGTATCTCAGTTGCAGAGACATCGGCTGTGTCTCCATCAGGGCGGCGGCGTCGATCAGCTTCTGGGCGGCCTGGAACTCGCCTTCCGCGTTGATGACTTTGGCCCTTCTTTCACGTTCGGCTTCAGCCTGCTTGGCCATGGCACGTTTCATCTCTTCGGGCAAATCGATATGCTTGACTTCCACCAGAGAGACTTTGATACCCCAGGGGTCCGTACTGCGGTCCAGAATTTCCTGTAGTTGCAGATTGATTTTTTCCCGCTCGGAAAGGATTTCGTCTAATTCCACCTGGCCGCAAACGCTCCGCAGCGTTGTCTGCGCAAGCTGAGATGTGGCGAACAGATAATTCTCAACATTGATCACGGCGGCGTTCGCATCAAGAACACGGAAATAGACAACCGCGTTGACTTTGATGGAAACGTTATCCTTGGTGATAACATCCTGCGGCGGAACATCCATCGTTATGGTGCGCATGTCAATCCGCACGATCTTATCAATTCCGGGAATGATGACGATCAAGCCCGGTCCTTTAACCTCGCGGATTCTTCCCAGACGAAAAATAACCGCTCTTTCGTATTCGTTGAGAACTTTGATGGCTGCCGCTAAAAACATGATCACGAGGACCAGTATAACGATCATGGGGACGGGTAAATTTCCCAGCATTTTCTCTTCCTCCTTCTGTTAGTATTATTTATTGCTTTTTTTTATTTCTTCAACGACAAGCTTTAATCCGTCGACATGCAGGATGCGAACTTTTGCCCCTTTGGGAATGGGCTGTTCGCTTCTGGCGGTCCAGTATTCACCCTGAAAGAATACCTTGCCCTCTTCCGTAATATCGGTTCTAGCCTCGCCTTCCTCACCCGACATGGATTCCTTTCCGGAAAAATGCTTTCTCATCTGCGCCTTAACCGCCAGCCAGACAACCACGATAAAAAATGCCGACGCGGTCAGAACAGCCGGAACAAAGACCTGCAAAGAAATACGCAACGCAGGCTCCCGTGTATCAAACATCATCAAAGATCCCAGCGCCAGTGAAATGACACCGCCCACAGTCAGCATGCCATGGCTCATAATTTTTATCTCCGCGATAAACAAAATGATACTGAATAAGATCAGCAAAACCCCCGTATAATTGACGGGCAGCGTGGACAGACCGTAAAAAGCCAGAAGCAGAGATATGACACCGATGACGCCGGGCAAAATCGCCCCTGGTGTGGAAAACTCAAAATACAGTCCGGCAAGGCCGATGAGCAACAATATATAGGCAATGTTGGGACTGGATATCAAGGACAGAATTCCCTGACGCGTGCCCATTTTCTTTGTAGTTAAAACGGCTCCCGACGTGGATATTTTTCTTTTGTTTCCGGCAACCGTCACTTCTTTTTGATCAATCGCCGCCAGGAGTTTGGGAATATCCTCGGCAACAATATCGATGACCTTCAATTTCAGAGCCTCGTCGGCCGTGATCGATTCGCTTTTACGTACCGCCTTTTCCACCCATTCTTCGCTCCGGCCTCTCGTTTTAGCGATACTGCGGGCATAGGCGGCTGCGTCGTTTTCAATTTTCTGGGACATGGTTTTGTCCATTTCCCCTCCACCGATGCCGATGGCCACCGGATGCGCCGCGCCGATATTGGTGCCCGGCGCCATGGCGGCCACATGCGCAGCCTGGGCGATGATAACGCCTGCCGATGCGGCGCGCGCCCCTGACGGATAAACGTAAACGATGACCGGCATGGGTGCATTCAGAATTGTCTTGGCGATATCCCTCATGGCGGAATCAAGTCCGCCGGGCGTATCAAGCAGGATGATCATGCCCTCTGCTCCCGCTTTTTTCGCTTCTTCAAGACTTTCGGCGACATATTTGGCAGAGGGGGCGGTGATGACGCCATCCAGATTGATGACGTGAAACACCGGCTTTTTATCCTGAGCCGAAGCGCCTGCAGCCGTTAGCATGACGAGCATGACCACAACTAAGATTTTTTTCAGCATGACGACACCTCTTTTCGCCGGGTCATGATTGTTTGAGACTCATTTCTTTCATGATCAGTTGAATATCATCCCAGACCTGTTTTTTTGCCGACGGATTTCTCAGCAGATAAGCCGGATGATAGGTCGGCATCAGCGGGATGCCTTCATAACTGTGGAATCGCCCGCGCAGAGCAGTAATCGGTGTTTCCGTTCTTAAAAGCGTTTTAGCGGCAAAAGAGCCCAGCGCGCAAATCGTCTGGGGCGCAATCAATCGCAATTGCTTTTTCAAAAAAGGTTCGCACAGGCGGATTTCCTCCGGCAGCGGATTGCGGTTTCCCGGCGGCCGGCATTTGAGGATATTGCAAATGTAGACGTCTTTTCTTTCAAGCCCCATGGCTTTGATGATATTGGTCAGAAGCTGCCCGGCCCGGCCCACAAAGGGCAGGCCCTGTTCGTCTTCATCCGCTCCGGGCGCTTCACCGACAAAAACAAGTCTGGCTTCGGGATTTCCGTCGCCGAAAACGACATTATTTCTTGTCTTCGACAGCGGACACGCCTGGCATTCCGCAACCTCGCAGGATAAGTCATTTAATAATTCTTTGTATGATTTCTGCGTTTCCGTCTTTTGGATTTTTTGTTTCGGCATTGGTTTTTTACAATCGACCTCTACATACATATTTTTAGCGTTCAGAACCTGTCCTTTGACGGTCCTGGTCAGCGACAGCAGTTCCTTTTGCGCCGAATCATGCGATATCGTTTCAATCGTGTCCGTCATTTTTTCCCTCTTCCCGCTTTCGGTTTCATGAGCGTTTTGACATGATCCAGAATTCTGTGGGCGACGTCGATCTTGGACATCCTGTCGAGGGCAATCATTTTGCCGTTTTTATCCATAATGGTGATGATATTGGTATCGGATTGAAAGCCCGCGCCATCTTCGCGCAGAGAGTTGGCCACAATCATATCCATGTTTTTCTTTAAAAGTTTTCCACGGGCATTGGCCAGAAGATCCTGCGTTTCCATCGCAAAACCGACCAGAACGCAGTTTTTCTTTTTGGCGCCGATTTCGGCAATGATGTCGGGATTGCGTTCCAGTTCGATGTTTTTCATCCTTTTCTCTTTTTTAATTTTCTCATCCGAAACCGACTTGGGACGATAATCGGCCACAGCCGCGGCTTTAATGATGACCGTCGCTTTCGAATAATGATCCAGTACGGCGCGATGCATGTCCCGCGCCGTGCGGACTGCAATCAGCTCTTCCACTCCGGGGGCGGGAATCTGCGTCGGACCGGAAATTAACGTTACGTAAGCGCCCCGCTGATGAGCGGCTTTCGCCAGCGCATAGCCCATTTTTCCCGAGGAGCGGTTGGTGATGAAACGGACCGGGTCCAGCGGCTCTTCCGTCGGCCCGGCCGTAATCAGAATTCTTTCACCGGCAAAATCGCTGGGTGTCAAAAGCGCTTCAATGGCTTCAACGATGGCAGGTATCTCCGGCAGACGGCCTGATCCGGTCGTTTTACAGGCCAGTTCGCCCACACCGCTTTCCATCACAGTATAACCGTAATTTTTCAATTTCCGGACATTATCCTGAACAATGGGATTGGCCAGCATTTTATCGTTCATCGCCGGACAAATCAGCGTCGGCTTGTTTTGCGCCATCACCGTTGTGGACAACAGATCATCGGCAATACCGGAGGCGATTTTTCCGATTATATTTCCGGACGCCGGTGCAATCACAAAGGCGTCGGCATAATCTGCAAGAGAAATATGCGCGATATCGTATGGATCGGTTGCGCCGAACATATCCATGTACACCGGTCCCTGAGAAAGCGTCTGCATGGTTAAAGGCGTAATAAACTCCGTGGCGCTTTTCGTCATAATGACCTTTACTTTGGCGCCCGCTTTGATCAGGGCTCTTGTCAGTTCCGCCGCTTTGTAGGCGGCAATCCCGCCTGTCATTCCCAGTACAATTTTTTTATTTTCCAGCATGGCAATATCACTTGATTTATTTTCCTGAAATATAACAGCCTTTCATGGCAAGATCAAGGCATAAAGTCTTTTCAGACCATTAACAAGCGGGATGTTTTTTCTTGCAAACCATCATAAAAATCATTATGAAGACCGCGTTAAAATTCATCACACAAAACCGAGGAGTTCAATCATGAAAAAAATAGGCTCTTTTATCGCGCTGGCCGTCGTCGTCATTATCGCTGCCGTTGGCGGCTGGCTTTATCATGCAAATTACCTGGACCGTGAAAAACCTGTCATTAAACTGAATCAGGACATTGTCGCCATCGGCAAGTCAAAAGAAATCAGCATCAGTTTTTCCGACGGGGCGAGCGGGCTTTCCGGCATCAAGGTAGAAATTGTTCAGAATAACAAAACACATCTTCTGGCTCAGGAATCAATTCCCTCCCGCGGAACCAAACAGAAAGTACTGCAGTTCAAGGTTAATACGGTGGATTTACAGTTAAAGAACGGTCCTGCCAGCCTTCAAATTACGGCCGCTGATTATTCTCTCTTCAAAAATCAAGCCGCCTGGATTCAGCAGATCACCATTGACACGGTGCCGCCTAACATTGAGGTCTTAAGTACGGTTAATTACATCAATCAGGGAGGAACCGGTTTTATCGCTTACAGGACATCTAAGCCGTCCGCTCTGACAGGCGTTTATGTTGACGATCATTTTTCACAGGGACACACGATTTTTATCAATAACAAGCCTGTATCGGTGACTTACTTCGCTCTACCGATGAATGTAACCAACGATAATTCAAAAATCGCCATTTTTGCCCGTGATGACGCAGGTAACGAAGCCAGAATTTCACTGCCCTGCAACATCAAACTAAAAAAATTCCGTTCTGATAAATTAAATCTCGGCGAGGCCTTCCTGAATCAGAAAATGCCTGAATTTCAAGCCATGGTCCCTGAACTGCAAAACAAGCCTCTGACTGATGTATTTGCCTATGTCAATACACAGATGAGACAAGACAATGCCAAAACCATTCAAAAGATTTGCAGCCATTCATCCAATAAAAAATTCTGGGACGGAACATTCCTGAGGATGAGTAACGCCAAACCGATGGCTCTGTTTGGAGATTACCGCATTTATATTATCGACAACAAACCCTTCGGCAATTCCACTCATTTAGGCGTCGATCTGGCATCAACCGCACATGCGCCCATTGAAGCTGCCAACGCGGGCGTAGTTAAATTCGCAGGTCCCCTGGGTATTTACGGCAATGCGGTAATCATCGATCACGGACTGGGTCTGTTCAGCCTCTACGGCCATATGTCAGCCATTGAAACGTCCGTAGAAAAAACCGTGAAGAAAGGCGACAGGATCGGTCTCTCCGGACTTACGGGACTGGCCGGCGGCGACCATCTGCACTTCAGTATTCTGGTGAACGGCCAGTTCGTCAACCCCGTAGAATGGTGGGATCCGCACTGGATCAAGGACAATATCGAGAAGAAAATGGCGATGTGAAAAAGACTGAAGACTTAAGACTGAAGACCGAAGGCGAACGAATCAAACCTTCGGACTTCGGACTTCAGTCTAATCCCCTGATCTTCAGCTTTTGCCGATATCCCTGTGGGAGTCATGTACGATGTATTTCATCGCATGAAAGTGCAGACTAAGCTGATTGGCCATCACAACGGACCGGTGCTTGCCGCCCGTGCACCCGACCGCGATGCTCAGCCTCGCTTTTCCTTCCTTCTCATAAAGCGGGATTAGAAAATTCATCAGATCAATGGTTTTTTTCAAAAATTCTTTACTTTCCGGGTTGTTCAGAACGTAACTCTCAACGGCGCAGTTGTGGCCATTCTGGTTTTTCAGCTCTTCGACATAATATGGATTGGGCAGAAATCTCACATCCAGCACTAGATCCGCGTCGGCCGGCAAACCATACCGATAGCCGAAAGACATCACGCTAATGATCATTTTTTTCCGCTTCTTGGATGGAAGAAATTGTCTTTGAACAATGTCCTTGAGCTGATGGACATTGGTGGTTGTCGTATCGAGAATTTTATCCGCCATCTGCCGAAGCGGCGAGAGTTTTTCTATTTCCATCTGGATGCCGTAAGCGATGGAGCCTTTTTCCGACAGCGGATGATTACGCCGTGTTTCGCTGAATCGCCTCAGAAGAGAATCTTCACTGGCTTCCAGAAAGAGAATTTCAATTTTATATCCCTTCGCTTTCAGTTGCTCAAAAACTTTCTCATATTTATCAATGAAACTTCTCTCTCTTAAATCCATCACCATGGCAACCCGATTGATTTCGGGGGAAGACTGAGTCGTGATGGAAATGAATTTCGGCAGTAAAACAACCGGCAGGTTGTCTACGCAAAAGAAGCCGATATCTTCCATGGCGCGCAGCGCCGTGCTTTTTCCGGACCCGGACAGGCCAGTGATAATCACGACATGAAGATTTTTCACTTATTCGACCTCTTGATATAATGCATTATGGCTTTATGTAGCAAATTTTGATCAAAATAGCCAGTTTCCGGAATGGTTATTCTTACACATGGCAGACGCGCTTCCAGAACCTCCTGTTCGGAGAGCTCCAGGCATACCGTGTCCGTGGCGGTTCTCACCACATCAATAATCAGGTCAAGCCTCGCTTTGTTTTTAATCTGACAGGCGGGAAAAACCTGTCTGACCTCTGCAATGCCCGTTTGATCCGTGTGCAAATATTTTTGTATTTTACGATGCCCGGTCATCATCAACGTCCCTTCCGGACTTGCATCAATGACCGCCAGATCATCCGCAATCCAGAAATATCCCGGGATCATGGCCTTCATGGCGGATGTCGTTTTGCCGATGCCGCTTGCTCCTGTTATCAGAATGCCGATTCCTGCCGCCTCCAGTGCGACACCGTGCAGGGAAATCCGTTTTTTTATTCTTTTCAAATCTGAATCAGACCGCGCATCGCGTCGGAAAGGTGTGTTTTTTTTTATCTTGCCAGGATTAGAACTCATCTTGCTCAATGATTGTTCTATACAATTCTTCTTCTGTTTTCGCGTCCATCAGTTTTTTGCGAAAACTTGGCGTCTTCAACATTTTTGAGATCTGGGCCAATACTTTCAGGTGCTGACCTGCCGAATTTTCGGGCGCCAGCAGAAGGAAAAATAGTTTCACAGACTTTCCGTCAACCGAATCAAAAGCAATCCCTTTCGGACTGCGTCCGAAAGCCACGACAATTTCATCCAGATCTGAAATTTTACCATGGGGTATGGCAACACCGTCTCCAATGCCCGTCGTCCCCAGTTTTTCTCTTTGAACAAGGATATCAAGCGTTTTTGACGGATCAATTCTCTTACCGTTCTGAATCAAAACGTCAATCAATTCCGCGAGGGCCTTTGTTTTGGTGTCCGATGTCAGATTATTCTTAAGAAATTCGATATGAAAGATTTGATCCAGTCGCATGGGGTCTGCCTGACGATTAGAAATATTTTATAATCTGCAATCTCGTGATTCCCGTCATCGGAGGACGGGAATCCGGCGATATATGCCTTGAGATTGATTTTTACTGAGTGGAATAGATTAACTGTTCGTTTCGATATGGGCAAAATTGCCGTCTTCGAGACGATAAACCAAACTGACTTTTTCTGAAGCGGTATCACGATACATCAGAAATCTGGCTTTACTGCCGTCCATCTCCAGAACGGCCTCTTCCAGCGACATGGGTTTTAAAATAACTTTTCGCGTTTCAACCACCTTGGCAGTTGAAAATTCTTCTTCTTCGGCGCCCAAGGCGGATTCGGCATGGCGGATGCTTTTGGGTTTGTGCTCCCTTGTTTTTTCTTTTTGTTTTTTCAACTGTTTTTCAATTTTGTCAACACAACTGTCTATGGCCAGGTGCATGTCCTTGGCCTCTTCTTTTGCATTTACATTCCAGCCGTTTGCGCTAAGGTTGATTTCTACGACGTTTCGAAACTTTTCTGTTGAAAGGATGATATGGGCTTCGGCGGGAGCATCGAGATATTTTTTCAGTTTAGCAGCTCTCTCCTCGACATAGGTTTTTTGCCAATTTTCACCTTCACCGTTTCTGAAAGTCACCGAAATGTTCATCATTTTTCCTCCCTGATTGAGTTAGGTCTTCTGATGCCCGCGAAAGGCATCACCACCTCCGGTCAGCAAAGGTCGGTCTTATAGTGGCGACCGGCCCAAAAGTCAACCGGATTTTCTCTTAATATACTGATTAAATCGCCATTTTAAAGCGTTGACTTTAAAAATATTTCTTTCTTTTGGATGATGGCAATATTCCGATCATTTCCCGGTACTTGGCCACTGTGCGTCTGGCGATATCGATGCCTTTTGCTTTCAGTAAATCGACAATTTCACAATCGCTGTAGGGATTTTTGGGATCTTCCTTGCTGACGAGGCTCTTGATTTCCTCTTTGACACTTTTTGAAGCAATATTCTCGCCGGAGGTTCTCTGGATGGAACTTCCGAAAAAATACTTCATTTCAAAAATACCGCGGTGAGAGTGCATATATTTATTGGTCACTACGCGGCTGATGGTTGATTCGTGCATTTCCACATCGTCGGCAATATTTCTCAATACAAGAGGTTTTAACTGGTCAATACCGTAATCAAAGAAATCACGCTGATGCTTAACGATGCTTTCCGCGACTTTATAAATGGTTTTCTGGCGCTGCTGAATGCTTTTGATGAGCCAGGTCGCCGACTGAACCTTATCACGGATGTACTTTTTACCGTTCTCCTCTTCCGCGTGATCGCGCCCGCACGCGCCTCCCATGATTTCACGGTAGAAATTGCTGATGCGCAGACGCGGCAGTCCGTCATCGTTTAAGATAATTTTATATTCATCCCCGGATTTGACGACATAGACATCCGGGATAATCGATTGAACTTTGTCTTCTGAGTATCTGGCGCCCGGCTTGGGATCCATCTTGCTGATCAGCAAAACAGCCGTCTCAACTTCTTTGAGAGGAACTTTCAATTTACGGGAGATATGAACGTAATTTTTGAGTTCCAGATCCTTGAGGTGATCTGAAATGATGGACTCCAGCAGACATCTTTCCTTGGTAAAAATGCGGGCCTGGATGAGCAGGCATTCCTGAAGATTTCGCGCCGCAACTCCGGGAGGATCAAACTCCTGAACTCTTTTCAGAATTCTTTCGACTTCTTCTTCGTTGGAATTTTCGAGTCCGGCAATTTCGGTAAGCGTTGCACAAAGGTATCCGTTCTGATCGAGATTTCCTACAATCTGAGAGCCGATGCGCATTTCCACTTCCGTAAACGGGGAAAGCTTCATCTGCCACATGAGGTGTTCCGTCAGAGACGGGCTTTCCGTTAGAATATTATCCAGCGTGGGCGCGTCCCCATCCGGCTTATCGTAAGAAACGCCGACGGGACCGTAATCTTCAAGATAATTATTCCAGTCAAATTCTTCGCGGCCGTCTCCCTCTCCGGTCAACTCGGTGGCGCGCTCTAAAGCTTTGGCATCCTCTTTTTCAATGGACTGAACATCGTCTTCAACGTCGGCATGCACTTCGTCCGCGCTGATTTCATCCGGTGCTACTTCTTCCAGAAGAGGGTTTTCTTCCATCTCCTGATTGATGGTATCCACCAGCTCCATTCTGGATAACTGCAGAAGTTTGATTGCCTGCTGTAACTGCGGCGTCATAATCAACTGCTGCGAAAGCTTTAAATTCTGCTTTAACTCAAAAGCCATAATCTGCTACTTCATGCCCGTCCGTTATTTACAAACAGAAATCTTCGCCAAAATAAAACTTTCTGGCCAGTTCACTTTGCGCAATGACTTCCGGCTCACCGTGAACAAGAATTTCCCCCTCGTTAACAATATAGGCCCGGTCGCAACAGCACAATGTTTCCCGCACATTATGATCGGATATAATGATTCCGATCCCTTTCTTCTTCAGTTTTTCAATAATCTTCTGGATGTCAGCCACCGCCAGCGGATCAATGCCGGCAAAGGGCTCATCCAGCAGGATATACTTCGGTGATGTTACCAGCGCCCGGGTGATTTCCACCCTCCGTCTTTCGCCCCCGGACAGGGAATAGGCATGGTTTTTTGCCAAGCCCGTTAGGTCGAGTTCAGCAAGAAGCTCTTTCAACCTTTCCTGTCTTTCATCATTACTTATATCAAGTGTTTCAAGAATAGCCAATATATTTTCTTCGACGGTCAGTTTTCGAAAAACGGACGGCTCCTGAGGCAAATAATTCAATCCTTTCCTTGCTCTTTTATACATCGGTTCCCGGCTGATGTCTTCACCGTCGAGAAATATTTTTCCTCCATCCGGCTTCACCAGACCGACAATCATATAAAAAGTCGTTGTTTTTCCTGCGCCGTTGGGCCCCAGAAGTCCGACCACCTCTCCCGGTGAAATTGCGAGATCAATCCGGTTGACAACTTTTCTCTTGCTGTAAATTTTGAGTAATCCCTGTGCCTCTAAATGGCCCATATAACATCCATGCTTTTGATAAACATTCTATTTTATTATTTTTTACCCTGAGGATGAATGATCGCCGTAACCCGCCCTGAGCTTCCCGTCCCGCATTGCTCGACTTTTCCACGGTTTTCATTGATGAATATAATTATCCGGCATCCTTTGATCGTATTATTTCCGTCCTGCAGCACAGGATTTCCCGTCATAATGATCTGGGCGGTTTCCTGGTAGTAAATGGCTTCATCCCCCGTGGCGGACATTTGTTTCTGTGTGATTTTAACATGCCCTTTTGCTTCAATACGGTCCATTTGTCCCGATGTCCCGATGTTCTGTTTTCCTGCTTTTTCTTTTTTGGGGTCGGTATCTTTATAAAAAATGGAGAGACGATCCGTCCTTAATTTGATATCGCCCTGCGTGGCTTCGGCATTTCCCGAAAAAACGACCATCTTCTTTTCATTGAAAGCCTCCATCCGGTCGGAGACAATTTCAATCGGTTCGTTTTTACGGAACATGTTCTTCTGATCAAAGCCAGTCTGAGCCCATAAAAATCCGGCTGTAAAAAGTAAGAAAAAAAGAACGAAAAGAAATATTTTTTTCAGCATTATGTAATACCCGATTAATTGATTTTTGCCCTGACTCCAGAGGAAAGTAAAAGCTCTCCTTTATTCATAAAGATGGAAAGACCAACACCCTGGATTCTCATTTGCCTGCTTTCCATCATAACGGGGGCATCCGTGTAAATCTTCTTCTGCGCATCACTGTAGCGAAGATAATCCGTCGAAAATTTATCACCCGTATCCGACGTAACGACGACATGGCCCTTTATTTCCACATCCTTGGTATCCGTTTGCATCCTGCCTTCATCTCCGGTCATCAGGAAGACTTTGCCTTCCTGCGTCGTCAATTTGATCTGAACATGATCGAACAGGGCAAGATTGAGCTTTTTTTGATATTGAGCGGTTTTTGCTTTCACTTCCCATCGAATATTTTCCTTCCCGACCTCTGTATAAACGAAATCCTGTATGCGGACATCCGCTTCGTCAGGCAGGATTTTTATGATATTGGACTTCTTTTCGCCGCCGACCTTGAAAATCGCGAAGATGACTGCACAGGCAAGAATCAGTACGATGATCACTGCCACTGTTATTTTTACCGCTCGACTCAATCTCATGACTCTTTATATCATTCGTCATCGCCCCTGTAAAGCGATTCGGACCGCCGGAGAATCAACCCCGGCCGACTATGAAGAAATTTTTAACCCCATCACCCCTGCGACAATAAGCAGAAAAGACAAAACACGCATCATGGAGACGCTGTCATGAAAAGCCATGATTCCGATAAGAAACGTTCCGGCGGCGCCGATGCCCGTCCAGACCGCGTAGGCCGTACCGATCGGAATATCCCTCTGCGCCAGCCATAAAAACAATCCGGACAGCCCCATACACAATATGGCAATTCCAATAAAGAGCGTTCTGTATGATGTCGTTTGAGACAATTTGAATCCGAGCGGCCAGCCGATTTCCAGAATGCCCGCCAATAAAAGGTAAAACCATGGCAGTGTCATGAAATGCATCCCTAACAAAATTCCGTAAAATCATATCTTGCGGCGACTTCGGGCCAGAATCCCTGAGCCTTAAGCAGCATCTCGCAAACTTCCCGCACAGCGCCGTATCCGCCTTTATTGACGGTGACGTAATCCGCTGTCTTCTTAACCAGATCCAGAGCATCGGCAACCGCCACAGAAAAACCGGCCATTTTTAAAACGGGAATATCAACAATATCATCTCCCATATAAGCAATGGATTCCGGCGTCAGATTATTTTTCTCAAGAATTTGCGCAAATACTTCTTTCTTGTTGAGCGCCCCCTGATAAACTTCCGAAATCTTCAAATCACGCGCCCGATGCTCAACGACGGATGACGTCCTTCCTGTCAGGATTCCCACGCTAATGCCGTAACGCTGAATCATCACCAGCCCATGTCCGTCCCGGACATTAAAATTTTTCATCTCTCTTCCTTCGTTGTCCATGATGATCCACCCGTTCGTCATCACGCCATCCACATCCAGAAGCAGCATTTTTATCTTTTTGAGTTTTCCGATAATATCTTTATCCAACTATATTTCCTCCCCTTCAGCCTTCAGCCTTTTTTTACGATCTCCTCAATCCTCTTCAACGTCGTCAGCAATTCTTCCAGTGAACTTAAGTATAGCGAATTGGGGCCGTCGCAAAGCGCTTTTTCCGGATCTGGATGGACTTCCATAAAAATGCCGTCCACGCCGGCCGCAACGGCTGCACGCGCAAGAAACGGCACCATATCGCGCTGCCCGCCTGACGCATTCCCCATCCCACCCGGTAATTGAACCGAATGTGTCGCGTCAAAGACAACCGGGTATCCCATAGCCCGCATAATCGGCAAGGCGCGGACGTCAAATACCAGATTATTGTAGCCAAAAGTGGCGCCGCGTTCAGTAATCAGAATATTGTCATTGCCGGCGTCTCGAATTTTTTCGATGATATTGCGCACATCCCAGGGGGCCAGAAACTGGCCTTTTTTCACATTGATGATTTTTGCTTTTCTGGCGACTTCCACCACAAAATCCGTCTGACGGCAAAGAAACGCCGGAACCTGCATGATATCCAGAACGGTGGAAGCCGGTTCAATCTCTTCGAAGCGGTGCACGTCCGACAGAACCGGCACCCCGGTTTTCTCTTTTACTTTTTTTAAAATGGCCAGCCCTTTTTCTACGCCGGGTCCTCGGTAGGAATTGATCGACGTGCGGTTGGCCTTGTCGTATGATGCTTTAAAGATGAAGGGAATGCCCAGTTTTGACGTCAATGTCTTTAGATAAGCGGCAATGTCCAGCGCCGATTCTTCGGTTTCTATCACGCAGGGACCGGCAATGAGAGCGAAACCTGCGCTCCCTCCGATCACATCATCATTGAGTTTAATTTGCTTCATGATCTGCTCCTTTGTCCGATCACTGCTGCATCATCTGAATTCGCAGGCGCGGAATTCTGGATGCCACTTTTGTGTCCGGATTGATTTCATACGCCGCTTTATAAGCCTTCAGAGCCTCTTGGTAGAGTCCTTTCTTTTCGTAGGCCTCTCCCAGATTGGCATAGATTTCATCATCTTCCTTTTCGTATTTCAAAGCAATTAAATAATTCTCGATGGCCTTATCTGGATTCTTGCTTGCGGCATATGCCAGGCCCAGACTTGCATAGGAGGATGCTTTTTTCGGTTCAAGTTTGACAATCTTCTGGTAATAGGCCACTGCTTTCTCATATTTCTTTGCTCTCAAATAATAATCGGCAAGAGCCGAAAGCGTCTGCCTGGTCGGCGGCGACATCTTTTCGTAATATTGAATCGCCTCTTTTTCCTTCCCCTGTTTTAAGTAGGCAAACGCCAGGTTCTGGTAAACAACCTGGTCTCTGACTCCAAGTTTAATCGCTTTTTCGTAGTTTTCAGCCGATTTGGCATACTGTTTCATTTCACCATAGGCAAAGCCCAGACTTTCAAAAACGGCTTCTCTTTTCGGATATTTTTTCGCCATTTTCTCATAATAGATGGCGGCTTTGTCGTACTTTTTACTTTTCAAGGTCAAAACGGCCAGACGTTCCAGCGCATCATTGTCACCGGGATTGATTTTTAAAACATGCTCGTATTCACGGATGGCGTCGTCCGTCTTTTTTCTTTTCTCGTAAGCCGCCGCCAGATTAAACCGGATAACGGGTTCGGAGGGCATTAGTTGAACAGCCTTTTGCAGACACGCCATCTCTTCTTTTGCATTTCCCAGCCCGGCGTACGCCGTCGCCAGATTGGCATAGGCAGCGGCGTCTTTGGGATTGCTCCTGATGATCTGCAGGTAGCTTTTAACGGCCTGGTCGTAATTCTTTTTACGCAGATAGGTATCGCCCAGAGCGCGCAGTGCCGGTGCGGCGTCCTTGGAGTGCCCGGCAACATACTGGTATTGTTCCAGGGCTGCGCCTGCTTTACCCGCCTTCTCCAGAGCCTCGGCCAGCAGAAACCGAAGTTCGGAATTCTGCGGGTCCAGTTTGACGGCCTGGCGATATTGTTCGGCCGCTTTATCCCACATCTTTTTATAACCGTAAGCGAGTCCGAGCATCGATAAGGCTTCGGCGTCCTGAGGTTGAAGTCTCAGATAACCGGACAAATGCTCCATGGCGCTCAGAATCTGACCCGCTTTCAGATAGCAACGCGCCAGTTCTTTCATAGTTGCCGTATCTTCGGGTTTAAGCCGCAAGATCTCCTCGTAGAGTTTTGCGGCTTCTTCAACTTTATTTTGCTTCAGATAGATGCCGGCCAGAATCTTGCGAACGCCGGGATCGGAGGCGTTTTCGGAAATCGCTTTTTTCAGATATTCAATCTGGACATTGACATTGGCTGAATCCTTGGCAAACCGAAGCCAGTCCTGAGCCATAATAACAACACGAATGGGCACAACCGCTATTTTCTCATTTTTATAAAGTACGGCGATTTTATAGATGCTTACGGATTGCTCGCCTTTGGCCATCACGTCGCTTTGCATGATGCGGTTGACAAAATCAACTCCGCGAAACATCTTGCCGATTTGATTTTCCTGTCCTTGAGTCCCTTCAATCATTGCCGTTGTAAACTTCTCTCCGATATCATCACTGCCCACGGATTTGATGACAAATTCGTCCCGGTATGTGATTTCGAAAGTCTCCTCGGCTTCTACCCGCACATTCTTGCCGTTTTTTTCTATTCCCAGATAGTAAAATTGCGGTTTTTTATTGAGCACGTAATATGAAAACGTATTGACGGCCCGAAGCGGCGCCTGAAAAATAACAGAGTTGGAATAGCGCGGAGCCAGAAATATAACGGCCACAACGATCAGGGCGATGACGGCGAGAATCACTCCCCCTGCGGTAATCTTTCTATCCGGTTTCATTATTTTGCGCCTGAGATTTTTTGTCATTTTTCATCCTCTGGGGTGATATTTACGATGGATCTCTTTTAACCGATCTTTTGTCACATGCGTGTAAATCTGCGTTGTCGAGATATCGGAATGCCCAAGCATCACCTGCACCGCGCGCAAATCCGCCCCGCCTTCCAAAAGGTGGGTTGCGAACGAATGGCGAAATGTATGCGGATGCACGGATTTTTGCAAGCCCGCTTTTTGAGCATAACGGATAATAATTTTCCATAATCCCTGACGCGTAAACGCCCTGCCGAAGCGGTTTAGAAAAAGAACATCCGTTGTTCGTGTTTTGATCAGTTTGGGCCTGGCTTCATCCAGATAACGACGCACGACATCGTAGGCCGTCTTACCAACGGGGACAACACGTTCTTTACCGCCTTTCCCCATAACAACCAGAAAACCGACCTGCCAGTTGATGTTGTTCATCGTCAGTCCGATAAGTTCCGAAACACGAAGACCCGTGGCGTACAGAAGCTCCAGCATAGCCCTGTCACGCAGAGCGGCAGGCGAGTCATCGCCCGGCTGGGACAAAATCAGGTTCATTTCATCTTTACTGACCGTATCGGGCAGCCGCATCCACACTTTGGCCAACTCAATATTCGTGAGCGGCGATTCATCCAGAACTTTTTCATGCAGTAGAAACTTATAAAATCCTCTCAAAGCCGCAAGCGTCCGGTTCATTGAATTGGCCGACAACCCTTCCGCCCGGATCTGAACCAGAAAATCGACAACCGTCTGCGGCGTTGCCTGGTTAATGTCCGTAACGCCTTTGCTTTCGAGATAAGATAAATAGCGTTTCAAATCACGTCTGTAAGCTTCCAGAGTATTTTCCGAGGCGCCCTTTTCAAGCAAAAGATGATTGTTATATCGGTCTAATAATTTCCGCATGGTCATTTTTTACGCAAATTGGCATCATCTGTAAAGTTTTTTTGTTGACATAACATTTCAAAAAGAGCAAATTGTGCCGGTCTCAACGAATGTCCGGAGAAGGACGGATCAGCGCAGGAGTCCTCCTGTGTAATAAAACTTACGAATACTTGAATTACATCTTTTTTCCCGGGGTATGGATATGAAAAAAATCGTCATCGCCTGCGATCACGGAGCTGTAGAGTTGAAAAACGAGATCGTTACCTTTTTAAGGAAGAAAAATTTTGAGGTGAACGATCTGGGGACCGATGGAAACACGCCGGTTGATTATCCGGATATGGCTGTGGCCGCCTGCAACGAATATAAAAAAGGCGGCTACGAATTTGGCATTGTCCTTTGCGGAACCGGCATTGGCATATCAATTGCCGCCAACAAGGTCAAGGGCATCCGTTGCGCCCTGATCTGTGATTTATTCAGCGCGGAAATGGCGAAAGAACATAATAACGCCAATTTCATCGCATTCGGCGGCAGAATCAAATACGCCGTCCCCGTTACCAGAATGATTGAAAAATTTATCAGAACAAACTTCGCCGGTGACCGCCATGAAAGAAGAATTGCCAAAATGATGGCCATCGAAAATGCGTAATAGAACGCTTTTCTTCATTTGATCAATGGAGGCATATTCGGAAAAGACTATGCCTCCCCTGATGCGCACCTACCCCATTGTTGAAATAGCTAATAAAGAATCATCAAAAGTCAAAGACTCGGAATCGCTGTCGTTTAAATTAAAGCCGTTATTACGCAAATAAATCGCACAGTCCACATCCAGTTTGGAGATATGATCACGAATCCAGTTCTTCAGAAAAATAAAAATTTTGAATCCCAGATCATTATCTCCTCTTTCGTAGCTTTTGAGAAATTCCTCTATTGTTTGCGTGAATTTCTGATGCGCCTTCGCATGTTCTACAAACGCAGGATAATGAGTCTGCATCATGATCATATTCTCTTCATGAAAAGTGCGGGACATATAGACGACCAGTTCCTTAATAATCGGCAAATAATTTCCCGAACCTCCGCCACGGATTTCCATATGCTTTTTGTAAATATCCATTATTCTTCTGTTCTGGCTGACAAAGACCTCTACTTGCTGTTTGCAATTCGGACTCGAAGCCATGCTGATTAAAGTGGCCATAACATCTCCTTATATTTAATCTTATCGGCAAGCTCTCTTGAAGACGTCCGTCCATGCAAATTAAATCCTACCTTTTCTTAATGAATAAAGTGATCCAAAAGTTCTGTTTTCTTATTCCCTGAAATGGATTTAATTTCGTCTACTATTCTATTTACGTTGATTTATTTCCTATGATCCTCCTCATTAGTAAATCTTCTTTTTCTTGCTATTGTCTTTTCGATACTTTTCTGAGCATGAGTTGTGCCATATTTTTCCACCAGTGAAAGAAAAAAATATATTATCATAACATGTTGTTATTCTTATTTATGTTAAAATAATCCTCCGGCTTCCCCTGATGATTTTTTACGTCGGCGGTTGGTGAGCTTCACCAGTCATCATTTGTACTACAAAGTATGTAGTTTCTTCGTCGACATTCGAACGGCGGCAACTCCGAAATCTCCATTTTGCGTTGAAACATTAAAAAACGAACAAAACGTCTGTTGGTTGATTTACCGTATTCCGTTTCCAGTATTTTATTGACATCGGATATTCCTTGTAATATGTCGTCGCACCAGAAATATGAATTATAACGAGAGGAACGAACAATTGTAACACATCCTTATATTCCAATACCCCTGTTTTATCTCTTGTTTCAGGAAGAACTTGATCGATTGTCGTGTGCTGACGATCATAAATCGATTCCATCCTTTTTCCGCCTGACAATACAAGTCGATGCCGGTTTTCCTGTTCTGGAAACTGTTTGCGGATGCAATGTGCCGGAGAAATTCTATTTCAGCGCTAAAGATGATTTTTTTATTCTAGCCGGCCTGGGAAGCGCTCTGACAGTTGAAGCACCCAAAACAAATGATCCGCTGGAAGGCTTTCGTAAAATTTGGGAAATCGACGAATCGATACCTGTATTTGGCGGATTTTCATTCTATAACGATGATGTTTTGGTTCCTGAATGGGAACATTTCAATCATTGCCGTTTTACTCTGCCTTTTTTGGAAATACGCCAATCTTCCGAAGGTGCCTACTTATCGGTCAATTACATAAATACAAGTAAGATTCCCCTGGTCTCTATTGTTCAGGAAATAACTGAAGACCTTCGCGATTTGGATAAGCAGATTCACGTTCAACCGCTATCAAACAAACCATCCGGGTTAGCTTCAGAACTGATTCCTGACAAATCCCACTGGAATTCAATGGTTAAAAATGCACTCCATTCAATTGCCGGGAATATTTTCAAAAAAATCGTTCTGGCCCGTAAAAAAGTCATCACTCATCCCAACGCCTGGAATCCGGCGCAGATTATGCTGGCCATGTCGAAAATCGACGAAAATTCTTTTACTTTCCTGTACCAATTGGATGAAAGTATTGCTTTTCTTGGCCGGTCCCCCGAACGCCTCTTTCAAATCCGCAGCAGCCGGATTCTGGCCGAAGCCATTGCCGGCACACGTCCGCGCGGAAAAAACGATTTTGACGACCACTCTCTGGAAGCGGAACTCCTTGACAGCCCTAAAGAAATGGATGAACACCGCTTTGTGTCCGGTTATATTGAAGCCGTCATGCGCCGGTATTGCTCAGATGTAAAAATTACGTCCAGGGAAGGAATCCTGAAATTAAAAAATGTTCAGCACATCATTACCCGTTTTACCGGAATCGCAGAAAGTGGAGCCGATCCCCTGTCTATTGCCCTGGCTTTCCACCCGACACCCGCCGTGGGGGGCTATCCCCAGGAAAGAATCTTTGAATATCTCCGGAAAAGTGAACCTTTTAACCGCGGCTGGTATGCCGCCCCGATTGGCTGGATGAACAAAACCAACGCCGATTTCGCCGTCGGCATCCGTTCCGCCCTGGTGCACAGGAATCATTTGCATATTTTTGCCGGAGCGGGTATCGTCCGGCAGTCCAACGCTCAGTCGGAATGGGCGGAAACGGAAAAGAAAATGGATAATTTTACGGCCATACTCAAGGAGCACTGATGCCGGAGCTGCCGCTTGCCGATCATTTGAATCTGCTGTGGTCTTCTTTAATCGTCTCGGAACTGATCAAAAACGGGATCGATACGTTTTTCATATCACCCGGCAACCGCAATGCTCCTTTGATCTCCGCTCTGACCTACGAAAACCGGGCGCAAAAAAAGATATGTCCGGATGAACGGGCCGCCGGTTACCGCGCACTGGGATACGCCAAAGCCGCCGGACGCACCGGTGTTTTGGTTTGCACATCGGGAACGGCGCCTGCCAATTACTTTCCCGCGGTCATTGAAGCCGGCCGGGAAGATATTCCGCTGATCATCCTGAGCGCCGACCGTCCGCCGGATCTGGTGGGCAGTGATGCCAATCAAACCATTGTTCAGGAAAACCTCTACGGGCGATATTGCCGTGATTCGCTTTTCCTTCCCTGCCCCGAAGCGGCTTATCCCCTTGAAGCACTGCTGTCCAAAATTGATTATCTTGTAAACAACCATTCCGGCCCGGTTCATATCAATTGCCCGTTTCGTGATCCATTGACGCCCGGCATCTCCGGAACAGCACCGCCTCCGGCGAAAATCCTGAAAAAAGCCCGGAAGCTGTTTAACGAACCAAAACCATTGACAAGATATGCCCGTAAAACGGTTGTTGCTGATATGTCGGAACTTCTGACTGCTGTGGACAAAACCAAGCGGGGGCTTGTTATCGCCGGACGTTTCGACAGCCCGAAAGATACGGATGCTGTGGAAAGCCTTTTGAGGCGGATTGACTGGCCGGTTTTTTGCGATGTCGCTTCTTCTTTAAGAGGCGCTCTTCCTCCGGACCGGCAGATTTTCTCACTGGACCATCCCGAGACCGTCCGTTTGATCAGAGAATACAATCCGGATACGATTTTGCAGTTCGGTTCAGGCCTGGTGTCCAAACACTACCATGCGTCCATTCTTCCCCGGTGCAAAGCGAAGGTGATTCAGATCAGCCCCAGAAGCGGACTCCGCGATCCGGCGCACCGGGTCAACCTGCGCATGGCTGCTCCGGTTTCAACTGTTGCCGGAGAACTGATCAAGGCGTCATTTCCGACTGTAAAACCGGAGGTCTATGTTCGCCTGATGATGCCGATGGGCATGCTCCACCTTCAGGTCAAGCAAACCATACAACAAGATAAACTCAGCTTCGCTCTGATAGCTTCCATGCTGGCTAACGCTGTGCCCGAAGGTGAAGGCCTGTTTGCGGGCAACTCCATTGCCATTCGGGCTTTTGATGCGGTTCTGCCTTCGTCTCCGCGAAAAATTCACGTCATCTCCAACCGGGGGGTCAGCGGTATTGAAGGCAACATTGCCACCTGTGTGGGCTATGCCGAAGCTTCCGGGCAAAGAGTCACGGCGGTCATCGGCGACATTTCATTTCTGCACGATTTGAATTCGCTTCTCCTTTTGAAGCAAAGCACCGTGCCGGTCATTTTAATGGTTGTGAACAACCGCGGCGGACGGATTTTCGAGCGTCTGCCGATTTCCGATTATCCGGAAATACTCAATCCTCTCATGACGACTCCTCACGATATGAATTTCAGGCATGCAACCGAACAATTTGCATTACCTTACGCTAAAATATCCAAACCGCAGGTACTTCTGAGCGCCTATAAGAAAGCTCTTAAAAGCGGTCAATCAACACTGCTGGAAGTGATCGTGTCTCCGGAAGATGATCTGCGGATATTCAAAGCCATGCAGCAGGTTCGCCTGCCCGAAGAAAAAATTGAGAGGAAGACCTTATGATATCAGAAATTTTTGACGCCAGAGTATGGAAGCCGGTCGCCGGTTTTAAATTTCAGGACATCACCTATCACCGCGCCAAAAAACAAGGCACGGTCCGCATTGCTTTTAACCGTCCGGAAGTCAGAAACGCTTTCCGGCCCAATACCGTAGATGAACTTTACACTGCACTGGATCATGCGCGCATGACGACCGATGTCGGCTGCGTGCTCCTCACCGGCAACGGGCCTTCGCCCAAAGATGGCGTCTGGGCTTTTTGTTCCGGCGGCGATCAGCGCATCCGCGGCAAAGACGGCTACAAATATGAAAAAGGCAAAAAGGTTGACCCCGGTCGACTCGGCCGCCTGCATATCCTTGAAGTTCAGCGCCTGATCCGTTTTATGCCCAAAATCGTCATGGCCGTCGTCCCCGGCTGGGCGGTTGGCGGTGGGCACAGTCTGCATGTGGTTTGCGACCTCACGATTGCTTCACGCGAGCATGCCCTTTTCAAGCAGACCGATCCCGATGTGGCCAGCTTCGACAGCGGATACGGCTCCGCCTATCTGGCCCGTCAGGTCGGCCAGAAAAGAGCCCGCGAAGTTTTCTTCCTGGGTTTGAACTACTCCGCTCAGGAAGCTTTCGAGATGGGCATGGTCAACAAAGTGGTTGATCATCAGGATCTGGAAAAAATCGCTCTCGATTGGGCGGGCATCATGAACGCCAAATCGCCCACGGCCATGCGGATGCTGAAATTCGGTTTCAATCTGCCGGACGACGGCATGGTCGGACAGCAGCTTTTCGCAGGAGAAGCGACGCGCCTGGCCTATGGCACGCCGGAGGCCGAAGAAGGACGCGATTCATTTTTGCAGAAGCGGCCCAAGAATTTTAAAAAATTCCCATGGCACTATTGAAGATTGCCGGCTTTGATGTTTATCGATTTCGCATCCCCTTTGTCTCGCCGATAAAGGTCGGCAATATTTTGTTGAATAATCGCGAAGGTTTCATCGTAGTCCTGACGGATCAGCAGGGCAGGCGCGGCTTTGGCGAAATCGCGCCGCTTCCCGGATGGGATCAGGAAAGTCTTGAGGCCTGCCGCAACGACTTATCGGTTTTACGTGAAAAGTTTCGAAAAATTTCTTTCAACACCGATCAGTTTGATCTTACCTCCTCCGTTTTCCAGACGGCATCGCCATTAAAGCCGCACAGTCTTTTTGGTTTGGAAAG
The DNA here is from genome assembly GCA_963682105.1 of Smithellaceae bacterium. Taxonomy (GTDB): domain Bacteria; phylum Desulfobacterota; class Syntrophia; order Syntrophales; family Smithellaceae; genus UBA8904. The sequence goes on along the minus strand of OY821638.1, from coordinate 95,065 downwards.
CGCCGTGCTGAGTCTTTATCTTCAAGAAGCCGCCGTGAATTTGCCTGATCCGATGAACGTCCCGGTCAATGGCCTTTTTATCCCTGATCCGAAAGATGAACAGGCGAGTGCCCAGATTCACACTTTGCTCGCAAGAGGCTTGAAGACCATCAAAGTCAAAATCGGCCGACTGCCGGAGGATGTGGAAATGCGACAAATTCTGCGGCTTGCCGATGCTCTCGGAGACGATCTGCGGCTGCGTCTGGACGGCAACCAGTCTTTATCAATAGAAGCTTACAACCGTTACTTTACCGCGCTCGGCCATTTGAATGTGGAATATGCGGAAGAACCTCTGAATGAAGAAGCGTCCACAAAATCCTCAAAAGTTCCCTGGCCGCTGGCGCTGGATGAATCATTGCCCCGCTATCTGGAACCTGTTTACCCCGATTCGTCACGTCTGCCTTCCGATATCCGGACGGTTATCTTGAAACCGGGGCTGCTGGCCGGTCTATCCGGCATGGCCGTTTTCATAACGAACGCGAAACGTCGAAACATACAAACCGTTTTGAGTTCCGCCTTCAACACCGGCATCGGCATTGCCATGCTCTGTGTGCTCTCCCGTCTGGCAGGCATCTCTCCCGACACCGCTTGCGGATTCGACACCCTGCGGTATCTCCAAGCGGATGTAGTAACGCAATCACCCGTCGTTTCTGATGGCTCACTGACAATTTCCCGCAGCCTGTTTATGGACATGTCTTTAAATTTTGGCGTTCTATCCAGAGAGGATTTATGAAGCCGGCCTTTATTCTCGAAAACAGCATCCGCCTGGATCTCCTTTTTCAGACGCACAGGAATCATCCTGCTTTGATCGCTTCTAACGTCACACGAAGCTTCGGAGAAGTGAATGAAATACTTTGCGCGGTTTTGGACAACCTGCACGATGCAGGCGTTCGCAAAGGACATTCCGTGGCCGTGCATGGTACTAACAGCGAACTCCACCTTTATTTGTTTCTTGCGTCCTGGATGATGGATTTCCTGTATATTCCGTTGGATTTCAAAGCACCGCTGTCAGCGCTGCTTTCGGATACACCGGTTGATTTTCTGTTGGCCGATTATCAGACACAGAGTAATGAAAAATATATTGTCCTTCATCCGGGACGGATACTTATCGCCTGTCATGAGGCTGATGTTCATTCTCCGGTATTCAGTGACCAGGGTCATAATACCCCATGCCCGGCCATTCCCTTCGATCAGGAAGCCGGCGTCATCTTTACCTCCGGCTCCACCGCCAAGCCCCGCGGCATTGTCCATACCGTTGGCAATTATGTTTACAGCGCCCTGGGAACAAACGAATTCATCGGACTTGACGCTTCTGACCGATGGCTTTTGAGTCTGCCGCTTTTTCATGTGGGCGGCGTGCTGATCTGGGTAAGAACGCTGCTTGCCGGCTGCGCCTGCATCCTGCCTGAATCGCTTCAAAATCTGGAAATTTCCATAAGACAACATCACCCGAGCGTTCTTTCTCTTGTTCCGGCCCAGCTTATCCGCTTGATCGAAAACGATGAAATGATCCCGATTCTGAAAAACATGAAAACGATCATGCTGGGTGGCGCGCCCTCGCCCGGATGGCTGATCGATAAGTCTCTGAATCTGGGACTTCCCGTCATGCCAACTTACGGATGCACGGAATCCTGCGCTCAGATCACGGGTGTTGCAAAGGATAGCGCCAGGACAGCTTACGCGACGGCCGGCCGTATTCTTCCGTATCGAAACATCCGCATTGACAACGACGGCGCCGTCAGGATTGGAGGCAAAACTCTCTTTAAGCGTTACTTGCATGAACCGGACGCGAATCCTTTGGATTCCGGCGGCTTTTTCAAAACAGCCGACAGCGGAACCATAGATGAGCAGGGAAACCTCGTTATTTTTGGACGCATGGACGGTATTTTTATTTCAGGAGGAGAAAATATCTCTCCGCAGGAAATAGAAAACGCCCTGCTCACACTCGACGGCATCATTACCGCCATGATTGTTCCCGTCCCCCACCACGAATACGGATTGACGCCTTGGGCGTTTGTGGAAACATCGGCCTCTTTTGACGAAAAGAGCATTATTGACAGACTTCGAAAAAAGCTTCCCGGCTACAAGCTGCCCAAAAGGATCATCCATCTGACGCCTGATGACCGGCGGGGAAAAATGAAATACAGCCGCGAAGAACTGACATATCTTGCCTGCCTTTTTTCTGATGGCAAACCGCAAACGCATCTTCATTATGAACAAGCGGGACCGCCCGAGGCCCCGGTCATTGTTTTTCTGCATGGCTTCATGGGAAAGGCGCAAAGTTGGAAGATCATCATGGATGTGTTGGCTGGTTCTTTTCGTTGCATCGCCTTTGACCTTCCCGGTCACGGCTTGTCGCTCTTCCGCACAAACGATCGTTTAAAGAAACTGCAAAATGTTGAGGACACAGCCCGCCTGATTCTTGAAGACCTGGAGAGGCTCGGAATTCAACATTTTGCCCTTTACGGTTACTCAATGGGCGGAAGACTTGCCCAGCACATTGCCATAGCCGCGCCGGACCGCGTCAAGCATCTGATTCTGGAATCGGCATCTTTCGGAATTGCCGATCTTCAAGAGAGGTTTGAACGTTTGAAAAAAGATAAGCAACTGTTCTCCAGCATCAAAACCCCTGATGACTTCCGGACTTTTCTAAGTAAATGGTACAAAATGCCTCTCTTCGGAACTCTTCCAGGCACAGCGCAGTTGCAAATGCTCATCGAAGACAAAATCAATCACCCGGCCGAAGAATTTCAGCAGGCGTTAAATCTTCTGAGTGTCGGCGCGCATAATTATCTGGCCGATGAACTGGCGACCTGCCGGATCCCTGTTCATTACTTCTGCGGTGAAAAAGATGAAGCTTACAGGCAAGCTGCCTTGCGGATCCGGTCGTATCTGCCGGCTATAACCGTTAAAATATTTCAAAATGCGTCGCACAACATTTCCATCCAATATCCGCAGGAGATTGCTCGCGCCATTTATGAGATTCTGATATAAGGCTCGACGTATGAATTCGCAGAAATTAAAAGCATGGGTTCAGGCCAGCCGCCCGCCCTTTTTTATCGCAACACTCATCCCCCTCTCGGCAGGAGCCGTCGTGGCCGGCCAGCAGGACGCATTTCGCGTCTTACCGTTTGCTCTGATCCTTTTTGCTTCTTTCCTGGTTCATTTTGCCACCAACATCGCCAACGACTATTTTGACCACATGCAGGGCACGGACGCAGGGTATTCCATCGGCGGTTCGCGCGTTCTGCAGGAAGGCAAAATCACGATGCCCGAATTACGCAAGGCGATCATTCTTCTTTATATCGTGGCGTCTGTCACAGGGCTGGGGCTTGCTCTCTCGCTGAAAGTCTGGGCGGTTCTGCCCCTCATGGCCATTGCGGCTTTCAGCAGTCTTTTTTACGTGGCGCCTCCTATTCGTTACGGTTATCATGGTCTGGGTGAATTGTTTGTCGGACTCAACATGGGGCCTGTCATGGTTCTGGGCTGCTCCTGGGTTTTACTGGGGCGTGTGGACTGGACGGCGCTGCCGGTTTCCATTCCCATCGGATTGATGGTATCTTTAATTCTTTATTATCAGAGCATTCCCGATATCGATACCGATGAGCAGGCTGGCAAACGCACGCTGGCGGTTCGTCTGGGCAAGAAAAAGGCGCTCATGGGTTTATGGGTTTACTGGACCGCCATTTATCTGAGCATCGTCGCATTAATCGTCAACGGTCACCTGTCACCCCTGGCCTGGTGCACGCTTTTTACCAGCCCCCTTCTGGTCAGGCTATGGCTTCTCACCCGCACGGTTAAAGACTGGCCGGAGCTCGACAATTACGGCAAATACATCCGCATCTTTTATTTTATCAACGGTCTGATCATTATCTTTTCGCTTTGATGACACCTGCATCCATTTAATGATTTTCATTTCAGGCAGCCGGCAGGAGCAGCGTTACGGATGTTCCCGCTCCTTCCCGTGAATCGATCTGAATATAGCCGTTGTGTTTCTTTATGATGGAATAACAGATAGGGAGACCAAGTCCCGTGCCTTTTTGATTACCCATTTCTTTCGTCGAGTAATAAGGATCAAATAGTTTTGGCATATGTTCAGCGCGAATTCCCGAACCTTGATCCCGGAAGATCAAACGGACATAGACGCCTTCTTTAAGGAGCAAGGCATTATCAGGTTCGAGTGCGTCTTTATTCGCCTCTATGATGAGTGTTCCTTTTTGAGCCATGGCTTCCCGGGCATTCATCACAATATTGTATATCACCTGACTCATCTGGTTTTCATCGATATTCACTTTGGGCAGGTCATTTGCGATCTTCCATTCGACTTTCGTAGACGCCCCCTTCAGGGCCAGCCGCACTGTCTCGGTTAAAATGTTTTTGATGGACATGATCCTGCTCATGGGATGTCCGCCTCTGGAAAAAGTAATAAGCTGCCGTGTCAGATCCCGAGCCGTCAGAGCCGCCTGTTCCGCTTTCATCACGGTGGAATAGATTCGATTCGTCTTGTCCATTTTCATCTTGATAATCTCCAGGCTTCCCATGATGGTCGTCAGAAGATTATTGTAGTCATGCGCCAGGCCCCCCGCCAGCGTACCGATGGACTCCAGTTTTTGCGCCTTGATCATTTCATCTTCCAGCATTTTCTTTTCCGTGACGTCCTGCACCGTGCCGTGAACGCCAACTGCGTTGCACTGAGAATCAAAGATCACTTCCGAACTTCGTATGAGATGACGAACCGTCCCGTCCGGCAGTACGATCCGGTATTCCATTGTAAAAGGCGTCTTTTTTCCCATCGCGGAAAGCCATTTTTCCTGTACGCTGTTGCGATCATCCGGATGGATACGCGATATAAAAGTTTCGAATGTAACATTATCATCCTCTGATATCCCGTAAATCCTGCGTATTTCCGCCGAGACGCTGATGTTCTTCATGTCCATATCGGCCCTCCAGCTTCCCGTATGCCCCATGCGTTCGGCTTCTGCCAAAAGCGCCAGGTTATCCTTGAGGGCTTGCTCCGTGCGTTTGAGGTCGTCGATATCCGTATCCACACCAAAGATCCACTGCAACTTGTTTTGGTCATCGCGCATCAAAACGCACCGGCTTAGAAACCAGCGATAAACCCCATCGTGACAGCGCTTCCGATACGTGTACTCTATGAGGCGGCCTGACGGCAGTGATTCCCGCCATTTCATTTTTATAAACGGTTGGTCTTCCGGGTGAACAACTTGCCACACATCTTCGGCGGTTGCCGCCGGGAAGCCCGTATACTCTATGGACTGAGGATTATGATAAAATTTATTCTTTTCAACATCGACAATCCAAACATGCTGCGTCATCGCTTCCGTAAGCCCCCGGAAGCGCTGCTCGCTCTCTTTCAACAACTCTTCAGCCTGTTTGCGGTCGGTGATGTCCTGAATGTTTCCATAAACTTTGATGACTTTTCCATTCTCGATAACCGCTTCGGCAGTCGTGCGAATCCATAACCGCCGCCCTCTGGCGGTCAAAAATGGGAGTTCCAGATCGTAGGATTCACCATGCTCCACGCAACGCCGGTATGCCGCCTGAATCAACGGCCTGACTTCGATGGGATAACATTCCAGACTTTTAGTGGCATGCTCCACGGTTCCCGGTTTGAATTCGCCGGGCTCAAAATCGTGAATCCGGTAAGTCTCATCCGTCCAGGTCATGATCTGCATCTTGACATCAAATTCCCAACCGCCAACCTTTGTCAATCTCTGTGAGTCTTTTAAAAGGCGCTCGCTTTCCCTCAAGGCTTCTTCAGCCCGCTTACGATCCGTGATATCATAAAAAAACGCCGTCATACGGACAGCGCCCACCGGGAAAGCAAACACGGTAAAAGCGCCGGTAATATTGCCGCCCTCATAATAAGTGATATCTTTTACCCAGCGCTGTCCCGTTCGGATTACCTCACGATATTTCTCCGGTATTTCTTTCTCTAACATTGGAAATGCTTCTTCAATCGTCATACCGATGAAAGGTGAATGATCTAAGTGCAGGATTTGGTTGGCCGACTGGTTAGCGCCCAAAAATATCAATCTGCCGTCATCTTCAAGTTTATAGGAATGGGCCCCGAAGGGGGCATCATCGATAATCTTACGAATGTACGCTTCACTTTCTCTTAACGCTTCTTCAGTTTGTTTGCGTTTGCTGATGTCACGCATAATGGTCGAGATATACTCTATTTCTCCGTCGCCTCCCCGGTGCGCGAGAATAACCTGTGAAATCGGTATTTCCTGCCCATCAGACTTTAATATGGCAGTTTCGCCGCGCCAGACTCCGTTTTTGATCGCGGCGGGCATCCCTTCTTCCTGCACGATACGCAACGCCCACGCGGGATGAACTTCGGTAAGGTTATGTTTGTGAATATCCTCTTTTCTCTCGCCGTCCCACCCCACAGTCCGACAGCCGGCCTTATTAACATAATTAAGTCGTCCATCCGGCGTCGCGATGGCCACCAGATCACTTGTGTTTTCCAGAACCGCCGCGAGACGTGAGCGTTCCGCCTCGGCCTGTTCTCGTTCGGCAATCTGCGCACGCAGCAGAGCATTCGTCTTTTCAAGCTCCGCCGTTCGGTTTGCAACCAGATATTCCAGATGTGCGCGGTAGGTGCTGAGCTCCTCTTCCATCCGGATGCGTTCCGAGATATCGGTCATCACCGTTGCGAAACAAAGCGGTTTGCCATGATCATCCCTCACCAGAAAGATGTTTTCAATCACAGGCGTTGAATGGCCCGAATGGTCGATGACATCCAGTTCGCCAACCCACTGACCTTCCTGACGCACAAGCGGCAGGATCTCCTCATGCAGACGTTGGGCCGTTTCCGGAGAATAGCAGACCGCAAGGTCCTGCTCATAAAGATCTTCGGGATGCTCCCGGCCTGTCAGACGACACAGGGATTCATTAACAAAGAAAATCCTGCCTTCCAGATCGGCCATGCCCAGGGCCTGTCCGGACATTTCCAGGAAGCGCTGAAAGATTTCCATCTGCCCGTCGGCCTGCCGCCGAAATTTTAATCGCTGCTGGATCAGATTTTCTGAAATGGCCATTTCCACGTCCTTTTAGTATCTCAACAGGACCACAAGTCCACAAACTAATAAAAGTTCGTCAACAGGTTGATTAGAATCTTCCGGCCGCAACGGCGTGAAATGAGAAGGTGTTGAACAATGTAACAACAAGTGGATTATTAACTTATGTTATGAATTATACTGGCTAACTTGCCGAAAGTCAATTAAATTTCGCCGGGAATCGTACCAATCCGGCACTATATTCAGAAATTGTAATGGTCTGATGCAGCGCGTGCCTTCAGGCGCTCTTTCTTTGCGGGCCTGAAGGCACGAACCGCTTTCATTCAATCATCTACCGGCAACTTAAGATTTTCCAGCCGTTTTGCGACTTCGAGACAGCACTATTTTTCACCCGTCGGACATCACCCCAGTATCGCCTTCAAATCCTCATCCGGCGTAGTAATCGGTTTGATCGCGAAGTTGTCCACCAGGACGCCCAGCACATTGGGTGTGATGAACGCGGGCAGAGACGGCCCCAGGCGGATATCTTTGATCCCCAGATACAGAAGCGTCAGGAGAATCGCAACGGCCTTTTGTTCATACCAGGACAGAATCATCGACAGCGGCAGGTCATTCACACCGCAGTTAAATGCATTGGCCAGAGCGACGGCAATCTGGATGGCCGAATAGGCGTCGTTGCACTGGCCAACGTCCAGAAGTCGCGGAATGCCGCCGATATCTCCCAGATCTTGATCAAAGAACCGAAATTTGCCGCAGGCCAGCGTCAACACCACCGTATCTTTCGGAGCTTTTTCAACAAACTCGGTGTAATAATTGCGTCCGGGTTTGGCGCCGTCGCATCCGGCCACCAGGAAGAAATGACGAATCGCTTTTCCCTTCACGGCGTCGATGACCGCACCCGCCACATTCATCACGGCATTTCTGGCAAATCCGACCATGACCGTTTTTCCTTCGGTGTCGGCTGCAAATCCGGGAAGTGCGAGCGCCTTCTTAATGACCGGTTCGAAATTGGTATCGGCAATATGATTCACACCGGGCCAGCCGACCAGACCGCAGGTGAAAATATTGTCTTTGTAAGAATCCCGCGGTTTCTGAATACAGTTGGTCGTCATCAGAATGGCGCCGGGAAATTCTTCAAACTCTTTGGCCTGATTCTGCCAGGCGGTCCCATAATGGCCATAGAAATGCGGATACTTTTTAAGCTCCGGATAACCGTGCGCGGGCAGCATTTCACCATGTGTATAAACGTTGATGCCCTTGCCTTCGGTCTGTTTGAGAAGCTCGGCCAGATCCTTCAGGTCGTGGCCGGAAATCAAAATGGCCTTCCCTTTTTTGGCGCCCAGCGGAACTTTGGTTGGCACCGGATGGCCGAAAGCCGTCGTATTGCCGGCATCGAGGAGCTCCATGGTTCTCAGATTTATTTCGCCGCATTTCAACACCAGACCGACCCAGCCGTTGAGATCCAGATTCTCCCGGGCAATCGCTGCCAGCGCTTCCTGGACAAACGCATAGACTTTATCGTCTTCCTGCCCCAGAATCTGAGCATGGTCTGCATAAGCGGCCACGCCTTTGACCCCGTAAAGGAGAATCTTTTTGAGCGATTCGATGTCTGCATTGTCATCCGCTTTGGTTTTCAGCGATGCAACGGTTGCCTGTGCCACCAGGCCGTCGACTGTCGATTGCGGTTTGAAGGTCACGGCAGCCGTCTTTTCATCGACGGCCGCACCGGCTTTTTTTGCTTTTTCTTTTAGCTCGTCCCGCAAAACTGCGCATTTACCTATAAGGTCAACAAATCGCGCCGGATCGAAATCCACATTGGTCAGGGTGGAAAACAATGCTTTGACTGCAAAAACATCCACCGCTTTGTCCGCAACACCCGCCTTGCGTGCGTCCACCGCCACAACCGATAATCCTTCCAGAGAATAAACCAGAACATCCTGCAGAGCCGCCACACTGGCATCCTTTCCGCATACGCCCGCTTTCATGCATCCTTCGCCCTTTGCCGTCTGCTCGCACTGGTTACAAAACATTGCTAAATTTTCCATCATTGAATCTCCTTTTATATTTGTTTTTGTATAACTTCATTTGGCAGGCACAATAATGCAAGACTGGCAGTTGCGCCTTGACTTAAGTCAAACTTCAGTGATATTTTTTGTTTAAAGGAAATTATTTCATGGATATTGTTTCGATCATTGCGGATATTCCTCTTTTTCATGGGCTTTCACCCGGGCAGTGCGCAAAGCTGGGTGCGATCGCCGTGCGAAAATATTATTCAAAGGGACAGAGTTTTTTCTCGGAAGGCGATGACGCCGATGGTTTTTATATTATCCTGTCCGGCAGGGTAAAAGTTTTTAAACTTTCACCGGAAGGCAAAGAACAGATCTTTCACATCCTGGAAGCGCCGGAACCCTTCGGCGAGGCGGCCGTCTTTGCGGGGAAAAATTTTCCGGCCTGCGCCCAGGCGCTTGCCCAAACCCAGGTTCTGTTTTTCCCGGTGCGGAATTTTTTAGATCTTATCAGTAAAGAGCCTTCTCTTTCGCTTTCCATGCTGGCGCTTTTGTCCATGCGCCTGCGAAAACTCACCACGCTGGTCGAAAACCTGTCGCTCAAAGAAGTTCCGGGCAGGCTTGCGGCCTATCTTCTTTTGTTGAATGACCGAAACGGATCAAAGTCCGCCATCGAACTGGATATCTCCAAAAACCAGATGGCCAGTCTTCTGGGCACAATTCCCGAGACACTTTCCCGCATCCTCAAGCGCATGGCGGACGAAAATTTAATCAGGGCGGACGCCCGCACGATCTCTATTCTGGATAAACAGGGACTGGCCGACCTTGCGGAAGGCAACAGAAAACTAAACTGATACAGCTTTTTACAATCCTGTAAAGGCCGTTTACGAATCGTAAATTTTGTGAAGAAGGTTGAGTAAATACCATGACTGATTTTCCGGACAAAAAAAAGATTCGTCAGGTATACCGCCAGGTGCTCAAGCACCGGCGCATTGAAAAACTGATTCGGCAATTCTCCTCCAACAAGGAGGATATCCGGATCAAGGCGCTAAGCCAGGTCAATCTTTCGGAATGCAGGAAGGTTCTGGAACTGGGATGCGCCTTCGGAGCATTTACGGAAGCTCTGAAAGGCCGGCTTCATCCACAGGCCGCCATCACCGGTCTTGATATCGTCAGCGAATACGAACCTTTTTTTCTGGAAGCCTGCATGCGCGCCGGCTACAGAGGAACTTTTTCATCTTCGGGAGTCCACACAATCAAAAGAATACCGTCCGGTTCGTTTGATTTGATTATCTGCAGCTTTGCGCTGTATTTTTTTATTGAGATGATTCCTCAAATCGCCCGCATTCTGAAAAAAGGCGGCTTCTTCGTCGCCATTACGCATGATGAATGCAATATGGAGGAACTGATTACCATTACCCGGACGACACTGGAAGAACACCAACTGCTTGCGAAAAATCAACTTCTGCCCGTTGAATTGATTCTCCGGCAATTTTCGGCGGACAACGGGGAAATACTTCTGCGCCCGTATTTCAGCGAGATTCGAAAAATCGATTTTAAAAATTCGCTCATTTTTCAGCCATGGGAAATTGATTTCTTTATCGACTATTATCAGTTCAAAAGCCCTTTCTTTCTGACGGGAACGGGCGCCGACAAGAAGAACATTGTTGAAAAACTGATGCACAAGCTCCAGGATATCGGAGCGGAAAGTAAAATGATCACCATGTGCAAAGACGACGCCATCTTTATCTGTACAAAATCCACCGCCGCCGGGAACATCTTATGAAAAAACAGCGCCGGTATTGCCTCTACTGCGGAGGTCAGATCACAAAAAAGATGGAGGACGACGTTCTCCGGGATTGCTGCTCGGTTTGCCATAATTACTTCTACGACAACCCCCTGCCTGTTGTTTCCACCATCGTTGATGAAGACCGGCATGTGCTGTTAGTCAAACGCGACCGCGCGCCTTTTAAAGGACACTGGTGCCTGCCGACGGGATTTGCGGAAACAGGTGAAAATATCGAAACTGCGGCGCTTCGGGAATTGCGCGAAGAAACCGGCATTAAAGGCAGGATCAACCGGCTTCTGGATGTCGACTCTTACAAAAGCCGCTTTTACGGCGATTTGCTCTTTCTGACTTTTGTCGCTAACAGAGTCGGCGGTAAACTGGCCGCAGGCGACGACAGCGCCCAGGCGCGCTTCTGGCCGATATCCGACATCCCCCGCCTTGCTTTCAGCTCCAACCAGAGAGCTCTGGATACTTATATCCGCAGCAAGAAAGACTACTGGGCCATCATGGATTCCATCCGGCAATCTCAGAGCAATACCTGCCGAAAGGCCGCCAACGAGCTCACGCACCGTCTGATCAATTCACTTTTGAAAAATAAAGAATACATCGTTCACCAGTGGATTGAAGACATGACCCAAAACCCGTCGACTGCCGAATATCACCGTTATGAAAACAACCGCCTGTTTAATATCTGCGACAAAGTGATTTCGCAGATCACTCTCTGGCTGGGAGATATTTGCGACACGTCGCGCATACGGAATTTCTACCTGAAACTGGGCCGTGAACGAAGAAAAGAGCATTACTCGGTGAGCGGCGTTTTGAGCGCTCTGAGCCTGATCCGCAAGCACATCTGGGATATCGCGCTGGCCGGCGGATCGCTTAAAGGTCATGTTGACCTGTACATGTCTTTCGAACTGCAACGGCGCATGACGATTTATTTCGATCTGGCCACTTTTTACATTACACAGGGATATGAAGGAAAATAAAAACAGGAAAGCCGGCAGAGCGTCCATAGTCTGCCGGCTTTCCTGAGGGGAAAGGAGTAAAGGGGGTTAAAAATCCTTAAAATCGTCTTCTTTATCGAACGGAATAACCTGTTCCGGTTTCATCGGCTTCTTGCCGACTGCCGCCGCCGGTTTTTTCAAAGCAGGCTTGGGTTGTGAAGAAGCCGCTTTGCCGGTAGGCGCAGGAAGGGCCTTGAGAGGCGCTTTTGAACCGGCTTTTGATGCCGACTTTCCAACAGCTTTGGCGATGAACTTCTCGGTAGAAAGAGCTCTGGCTTTGCCTGCAGGGAAATCGGCGCTTTCACCGATTCCAACCATTTTGACCAACACGTCGACATGCCCTTTCAGGCGAAGGACTTCGTTATTCATGGAATCCGAAGCATTAGCCGACGTTTCTGCATTGAGAGCAGCCTGTTGCGTCATTTTATCCATATCGGCCACGGCACGGTTGATTTGTCCGATGCCGTGCGCCTGCTCCTGAGACGCTGTCGCAATTTCATCAACGAGCTGACCGATTTTTGCCGAAGACTCCATATTATCCTTGAAGGCTGCCTGAGTCGAGCTGGTCAGTTCATTGCCGTTTTTCACGGCTTTCATGGTATTTTCAATAAGCTGGCTCGTATTTTTCGCCGCTTCCGCCGAACGCATGGCCAGATTGCGAACCTCATCAGCCACCACGGCGAATCCGGCCCCTGCTTCACCGGCGCGTGCCGCTTCTACAGCGGCATTGAGTGCCAGCAGATTGGTCTGAAACGCGATTTCATCGATCGTCTTAATGATTTTTCCCGTTTCTTCCGATGATTTGGTGATCTCGGCAATCGCTTTGGCCATATCATCCATATGCTTGTTGACTTTATTAACAATTTGACCCGCCTCTTGCATCATGGCTCTGGCCTGAGCCGCGTTGTCCGCATTTTGCTTGGTCATCGAAGACAGCTCTTCAAGAGAGGAGGACGTCTCTTCCAGAGAAGAAGCCTGTGAACTTGATCCATCGGCCAGTTGCTGAGACGAAGAATGAACCTGAATGGATTCCATCGATACATGGTTGAGCGTTTCTCTGACATCACGCAGCCCCGCCTGAAACGGACCTGTAATTTTTGCGCCGAGAATAAGCGTTATGGTAACGGTAACGGCTATACCCAGCACCATGAGAATGATCATCACCCATTTAGCGGAACCGGCGGCCTCTTTATTGGAAGGATCGATGGTCGATATCAGATAGATGGCCACCAATCCGATGATGGCCATGATAACAACCTCCAATACAACAATCGCCGTGATTTTAGCTTTTAAAGTCATCTGTGACATAGTTTTCTCCTTCAATTGGTCAATAAGCGTCGCTCTTAAATGGTTTCCAGCGCTGCCATATCATCGGCGTTCATTACTTTGTCGATATCCAGCAGAATTTTTATCTTGCCGCCGGCTTTGGCCATGCCCAGAATGTAATCGGTGTTCAGTCTTGTTCCGAAGTTGGGAGTGTCTTCGATATCCCCGCCTTTAATATTTAACACTTCAGAGACGGAGTCCACCAGGATGCCGAGAAGAATATGACCGTTATCTTTTGTAATTTCAATAACGATGATACAAGTACGCTCCGTATAGTCCATCGCCGGCAAGCCGAATTTAAGCCTCAAATCAATGACCGGAATAACCTTTCCGCGAAGATTGATGACGCCTTTGACATGCTCGGGGGTTTGCGGTACGCTGGTAATTGTTATCATACCTATGATTTCCTTGACTTTTAAAATGCCGATGCCGTATTCCTCTTCAGCCAGGGTAAAAGTCAGATATTTACCTTCCTTAGTATTTGTCTTTTCTTCCCTTAAATCGACTGCGGCTGCCATTTTCATGGATTTACCTCCAATTTAGCAATATTTTTAAATATATGTTTAATGACACTCATTAATTGCCAGTTATTATAACGGTTTATTTTTGAAATACTTTAGTTTTAATTATATTGACTTCTGTATTGCATTTTTATTATACTGACCACTAGTCACGGGAAAAGAAATTTATGATCAGTATCTTACAAAGCTGTCGTAATTTCTTTATAATATAGAAAATAATCCGGTTATAAACCGGATGAAATAATTGATAACTAAGGAAGGAAGGTTTGACATGATCAACATTATCATCGATGGAAAAGAATGTGTCATTGTCAATGGATTGACAATAATCGATGCTGCCCGTGCGTCCGGCATTGATATCCCGGCGCTGGGCTATGATCCTCGCGTGAGTCCTCCCAGCAGTTTTGAAGCCGCGTTTGTGGAGTTGATTGAAGACGGTAAGACCCGCTTCGTATCGGCAACCTCTACGCAGGCTCAAGACGGAATGATCATCCGCACCCAATCGGATGCGCTCACCAGCTACCGCAAAATTTATCTCCAGGCGCTCCTGCGGAATCACTGGGGCGATTGCGTTGCTCCTTGTGTTCTGCGCTGTCCGGCCAATGTTGACATCCAGAAATATATTTATCATGTAAACTGCGGCAACTTTGCAGAAGCGCTGGCGGTCATCAAAGACAGCAATCCGTTGCCCTCCGTCTGCGGACGCGTTTGCACGCACCCCTGCGAGTCGGCTTGCCGCCGCAATGCTATTGACGGCGCGGTCAACATCAACGCCATCAAACGCTTCGTTGCCGACTGGGACACTTTCCAGATGGAGCCTTACAAACCTGTCTGTCAGCCCGACACGGGACACAAAGTTGCCATTGTCGGCAGCGGGCCCGCCGGTCTTACTGCCGCGTGGTTTTTAAGACGTACGGGACATGCCGTCACGATTTTCGAAATGCAGGAAAAAGCCGGCGGTATGCTGCGCTGGGGCATTCCCTACTATCGCCTGCCGGAAAAAGATCTGGACGCCGAGATTCAGAGCATCCTTGATCTGGGCGTCAACATCTTTTATAATCAGAAACTGGGTAGAGACTTCACACTTGGATCTCTCAAAAGAAACGGATTTGAAGCGGTCTTTCTGGGTCTGGGCGCCCAAAATTCCGCCGTCATGGGCGTCAAAGGTGAAGATACACCGGGTGTTGTGTCGGGTCTGGATATTTTATCCCGTCTGGCTCGTGGAGAAAAACCTCATCTCGGCCACCGTGTCATCGTCATCGGCGGAGGCAATACGGCTATGGATGCAGCCCGCAGCGCCGTTCGCCTGGGCGCTAAGGAGGTCATTGTCGCTTATCGGCGCACCCGAAAGGAAATGCCCGCTGAAGACAACGAAATTGAAGAAGCCATCGAAGAAGGCGTTCAGATGCACTTTCTCACCGCTCCGGTATCCATTTCCAGAACCATCGACGGACTGACGATGACCTGCGTAAAAATGGGATTGGGCGAACCGGATAAAAGCGGCCGCCGCCGTCCTGTCCCTCAACCAGGTTCGGAATATACTCTGAATGCATCTTCGATCATCTCCGCTATCGGACACACTGTCGACGGTTTCTGCATTGGTGATTCGACCATCATTAATGAATGGGGCAACATTGTCGTCGATCCGCAATCCCTGCAAACCTCCCTGCCCTGGGTCTTCTCCGGAGGTGATTGCGTCACCGGACCGGATATCGCCATTGCCGCCATCGGCGCTGGAAAACGGGCGGCGCAGGCCATTCATGAATATATGACAACGGGCTCGGTCGCCACTAAAATCGAGCCGTACACCTGCATTAAAAGCAAATGGGCGGAACTGCCCGCCGAAGAATTCAAAGGCATTCCTCATTCAGAAAGACGGGCCATCAATGCTCTGAAACCCGCTGAGCGCAAAACAAACTTTGATGAATCGTCGCGAACCTGGGATCAGGAAACGGCCATGGATGAAGCCTCTCGCTGCATTGCCTGCGGCTGTACGGAACGATACGACTGCTCGCTTCGACATTACGCCACGACTTACGGCGTCACCTACAACGACTCACATCCGGCCAGGCCTCTGCCGATCGATGCGAATCACCCGATCATTACAAGAGACCCTGGAAAGTGTATTCTGTGCGGGCTGTGCCTGAAAGTCTGCCGCGAAATGGAAGGCGTTTCAGCGTTGAGTTTCTATGAAACCAATGACGTGCTCACGATTGGCCCCAATGATCACAAGCCGCTGGATCTTACCGTCTGTGTGGCCTGCGGACACTGCGCCATGGTCTGCCCCACAGGCGCGCTCACGCTCAAACCCGCGCTCCCCGATGTTTACCGCGCTTTGAAAAATCCCGAACTCACGGTGGTTGCTCAAATCGCACCGGCGGTGCGCGCCGCTTTTGGCGAGCAATACGGCATTAAAGCGGAAGACGTCATGCCGGTCCTCTCCGCCTGCCTCAAGCAGTTGGGCTTTAACTTTGTTTTCGACACCTGCTGGGCGGCCGATCTGACCATTATGGAGGAAGGCACCGAATTCCTCTCGCGCCTGGCTGAAGGCGGCGTCCTGCCACAGATCACATCCTGCTGTCCGGCCTGGGTTAATTACTGTGAAAAAATGGCGCCGGATGTCTTGCCGCATCTGTCGTCCTGCAAGTCCCCGCAGCAAATGTTCGGCGCAGTCATGAAGCAGTACTTTGCCAAACAGATGAAAGTGCGGCCGGAACTTTTGTATTTCGTTTCCATCATGCCCTGCAACGCCAAGAAATACGAATCCATGCGGCCGGAATTCAAAACGGGTAATCTCCGGGATGTAGACAAGGTCCTCACTACCTGGGATGTGATGAACATGCTCAAGGAAAAGAATATCGATCCCAAAAGTGTCATCCCGCAGCCGGTGGATGCTTTCTTCGGCAAGGTCTCCGGCGCCGGCATTATTTTCGGCGCCAGCGGCGGCGTGGCCGAAGCGGCCCTTCGCCTGGCGGCGGAGAGTGTTATGGGCAAGCGGATGGAAAGCTTTGCCTACGAAGGCGTCCGGGGACTTCAGGGCGTCAAAGAAACCACGATTTCACTGGGTGAAACCAAAGTGCGTCTGGCGGTCGTCAGCGGCCTGCAAAATGCTCAGGGCCTCATTGACCGTATCCGTTCCGGCGATGCGCCTTATGATCTGATTGAAGTCATGGCCTGCCCCGGCGGCTGTATCAACGGATCGGGCAATCCCGCTCCGCTTTTGAAGAGTGATACCGGAAACCGTCTGGACGTTTTATACCGGCTGGATTCGGAAGCGCCGATTCGCACCAGCCAGGACAATCCGTCGGTCCAGGCAATCTACACCAACTGGCTCGGAAAACCCGACAGTGAAACATCGCATCATGCGCTCCATACACACTACAAACGGCGTTCGATGCGCGTGCAGGATATCAAAGAGGAGGCTTCCATCTCCGCACCGGTTGTGGATGTGGGCGTTTGTATCGGAACGAACTGCTACATCAAGGGTTCATGGAAACTTCTGGAAGGGCTTTCGGCGGAACTTCGAAAACGCGGGCTTTCCGACCTGTTCCGCGTCAAAGCGCGTTTCTGCACCGGTCAGTGCGAAGGCGGCCCCAATGTAGTTGTCGGCAATAAAATTATTTCCGTGGAAAACGTCGGTTCAGCGGGCGATTTCATCGACGCCTATCTGATGCCGGTGCTCTCCGCAAAAAAGTGAGAATGTAACATGCTGCTTGTCACAATTTGCGTTGGGAGTTCGTGCTCGCTGCGCGGCTCCGATGAACTGGCGACGGAGTTGTTCCGTCTGATCAAAAAAGAAAACCTCGAAGGCATGGTGGATATTGTCGGCGCCTTCTGTATGGACACCTGTTCAAAGGGCGTCTCCGTCCGGGTGGGTGACCGTGCATTCAGCGGGATTCGTCCGGATCAGGCCGAGGAGTTTTTCAACAAGGAAATCCTGAGCCACGTCGACAATAAACTCACTTCCGGAAAAACGGACTGAGGCTGGCTTTCTAAACCCATGCCGGAAAGGGATGAATTATGAATGAACCTGTTATTATAACCAACCCGGCCCGATGCCGCGACTGTTACCGCTGCGTCCGCCACTGTGACGTCAAGGCAATCCGTGTTCATGACGGCCAGGCTCAGGTGGTTCCGGAATTATGTATCGTCTGCACGGCCTGCATCCGAACCTGCCCCCAGAAAGCCAAGGATGTTCCAAGCGTCACACCGGATATCAAACTGGCGCTCAAGAACGGCCGCAAACTGATCGCATCCGTCGCGCCGTCCGCGCCCGCTTATTTCGGTTACAGGAATTTCTCCGAGATGGAAGCAGCGCTTAAGAAACTGGGCTTTTACGCCGCGGAAGAAACCGCTGTAGGCGCTCAGATCGTGGCACTGGCCCACAGAGATTATGTGGAACAATTCCCGCAGAACCACCCGGTCATCGCCTCATCCTGCCCGGTTGTCGTTAATCTCATCGAAAAATATTATCCGGATCTGATCGATCACCTGGCGCCGATTGTGTCGCCGATGATCGCGCACGGCCGCTGGCTTCGCCGGAAATTCGGCCCTGATGCCTGCATCGTCTTTATTGGTCCCTGCATTGCGAAGAAAATGGAAATTTGCGACCCGGCGGTTGCAGGCGCAGTTTCGACAGCCATGACCTTTCGCGGCCTGGCCGACTGGCTCAAAGAAGAAAACATCACTTTTTCCAGAAATGAAGAGCAACTTGAACAGTCGTCTGAAAAAGCGGATGCAAGGCTTTTCCCGGTGGAAGGCGGTTTGATGGCCACGGCGGAACTCAGCACAGACATGATGGGCAGCGATTTGATTGTGGCCAGCAGTCTGGACACCTGCCGCAACATTCTGGGTGACATCCGCGCCGGCCAGCTCAAAGCATCTCTGGTTGAACTGATGGCCTGCACCGGCGGCTGTATCAACGGCCCCGCCATGTCCGATTTGCCCGGCGGCATTTATACGGCCCGCCAGAAAATTCTTGAATATCACCGTAACCGGCCGGCGTTTCAAGCGCCCGCTCGGGAGCAATGGCCGGACCTGTCCCGCACGTATACCGATAAAAGACAGCCTGTTCCGGAATTCAGCGAAGACCAGATTTCGGATGTTTTGCGCCGCGTCAATAAATATACGCCCGAGGACGAACTCAACTGCGGCGCCTGCGGCTATTCGAGCTGCCGCGAAAAAGCCATCGCCACGCTGCGCGGCATGGCGGAAGTCACCATGTGCATTCCCTACATGCGCAGCCGGTCGGAATCTCTGCGTCAGGTGGTTATGGACGTCTCCCCCAACTCCATTTTCATTCTCGACAATCATTTGGCCATTCAGGATATGTCGCCTTCAGCAGAACGTATTTTCGGCTGTACACTTGCCGATATGAAGGGCAAACATATTTCCCGGCTGATACCGCTTTATGACGATTTCGTTTATGTTCGTGATACGGGAGAACCTATCGTCGGCAAAATCGGGCGGCTCAACGACCGGCTCGTCGCCGAACAAAATATTGTCCGCGTGGAAGGCCAGTCGCTTCTGGTCGCCATCATGAGGGATATTACCGAGCATGAAGCCCAGAAAAGAAAATTCCTCGAACTGCGGTCGCAAACCCTGGAACAGACTCGTGAAGTCGTCCGCAAACAAATGCGTGTAGCGCATGAAATCGCCCATCTTTTAGGCGAGACGACTGCGGAAAGCAAAATGATCGTATCGCATCTGGCGAAACTGCTTGAAGAGGAAGAATCGTAATGAGACAACTGGTCGAATCCAACTGGCTTAGCCTCAATAAAGCAGGCGAAGAATTGTGCGGCGACGCCGTGATGATCCGCACGAAACCCGATTCCTTTGTTGCGGTTTTGTCCGACGGTCTGGGCAGCGGCGTCAAGGCCAGCATTCTTTCGTCTTTAACCGCAGAAATCGCCGCCCGGATGTTTGAAGCGGGCGGAACGGTCGAAGACGTCATGCAGACACTGGTGGACACCCTTCCCGAATGTTCCGTGCGCAAGCTCGCCTATGCGACCTTCGCCGTCTTAATCGTCTACAACGGTCATGACGCCCATCTGGTTTTATTTGATTCTCCTCCTTTGATTCTCATCCGCGACCAGGCTATTTTCGCCCTGCCGCTCGAAGATCGGGAAGTAAGAGGCAGAATTATTAAAGAAGCGCACTTCGAACTTCAGGAAAACGACTACATGGTCTTAATCAGTGACGGTTATACCCATGCGGGCCTGGGTGGCATCTACCGGCTGGGCTGGGGATGGAAAAATGTGGCCACAGCCGTGCAGCGATTTGTTCAAACCGGTGTCGATACCGTCAAACTGACGGAGGCGCTCTCCAAAACCTGCATGAAGCTTTACAATGACAAACCCGGCGACGACGCCACCGTCATCAGTATGAAAGTGCGTCCTGCCGTTTCGGTGTGCATTCTGACCGGCCCGCCCACCAACAAGGATATGGATGAATTCGCAGTCAAACGCTTTATGTCGACCGAAGGCGATAAAATAGTCTGCGGCGGCAGCACAGCTCAGATGGCGGCGCGTGTATTAGGAGAAAAGCTCGATGTGGAATGGGTTCCTCCCTGGAAACGAACCGGAGAAGAACCCAAGAAAAAAGGCTCGCCTCCCACCGCGTCGATTAAGGGAATTAATCTGGTCACGGAAGGCATCCTGACCATCGGACAGGCGCTTGAAATCATGCGCGGAGTCAAAACAATTCATGATCTGCCCAAAGATAACGACGCCGCCACCCGTCTGGCCCGCTATCTCCTGGCTGCGGACTATATTCACCTGCTTGTCGGCACGGCCATCAACCCCAACCAGGTTGCCGATCTCATCCGCGGCGAGCCTATGCGGATGGTCTACATCCGCGAACTGGTCGCCGATCTGAACGCAAGAAATAAGATTGTGACGGTGGAGAGGGTGTAAAAAAAAGGTTCAAGGCACAAGGCTAAAGGTTCAAGGATCTATTTTTTTACTTCTTACCTTGAACCTTGATCCTTGGACCTTGATCCTTGCACCTTGAACCTCATTCTTCTTCATGAAGAATGATCTTCGCATCCTTTGTTTGAAATTTCTGTTTCCGGGGCATCGTTATTGTTACGGTTGTTCCCGTCGGACCTTTGGCGGGGTCGGTGTTGGATTCGACCGTTATGTCTCCATTGTGGCCCTTGACGGTGGCAAAAGCCTGCGGCAATCCAAGGCCTGTTCCGTCGCCGACGGGTTTTGTGGTAAAAAACGGCGTGAAAAGCAGCGGCATAATATCCTCGGGAACGCCCTTGCCCGTATCCATTACCTTTAATATTATTTCGTTTTCATCTCCGGAAACAGTCACGGTCAGAATCCCTTTTTCCGGCATGGCATCGATGGCGTTTTGTTCAAGATCCTTCAGGGCCATCACCATTTGATTGTGATCCATCCAGACAGCCTCATCATGGAGCGTGCATTTCACATCCACAGCAATCCGATCCGGACAGGCAACCGCCGCCAGACTCTCTCTAACAATTCTTATTAGATTGGTTTCTCTGAATTTCAGCCCCTGCAATTAATCCCCCTTAAAGCCTCTGTGGCATTATTGTTATCAAATAACATGTTATTATCAAAATAAAAAGCATAACTGCCTGTCAGATTATCCTATTGACATAAAATAAACGGGCATGATACATATCGTTTAAGATTTACCGTAGATCATACGATTTAATCAAATAAGTGAGTTTTACTGAATGTTTTCCTAACATTTAGATCATTATAAGGAGTTACCATTGAAACTGCGCGATGTAAGAGATATCCTGGATGCCGAAGTTATTGTAGGTGAAGACAACCTCGATCTGGAAGTTAAGACAGCCTTCGGAGCTGATTTGATGAGCGACGTGCTGGCATTCGCTAAAGCCGGCAGTCTGTTACTCACCGGATTAACCAATACCCAGGTGATTCGAACCGCCAACGTCCTGGACATTGCCGCCATTATTCTGGTTCGCGGTAAAAAACCTTCGACGGAAACCATTGCTCTGGCCAAAGAGTTGAAAATTCCCATTCTGACCACCAAATATATTCTATTCGAAACAGCGGGCCGCCTTTACACTCAGGGCATTACCGGTTGCCTGCAAAAAGTTGATACCAGTGGGCGAAACTAACGACAATCTCTATTCGGGCACATTTATTATTGAAGGCGGTAATTTCAATTCAGCCGGCATTGTATCGACCAGTATTAAATCTATTCTGAAAAAACTGGGAATCCCCGGCGATATTGTCCGAAAAGCGGCTATTGTGTCTTACGAAGCGGAAATTAATGTCGTTTCTTACGCGAAGAAAGGCGTTGTCACCCTTCTGGTTGATCCCGGCATTGTCAAGATTGAAGTAAAAGACGAAGGCCCCGGCATTCCCAATATTGAACTGGCTATGCAGGAAGGCTGGTCAACCGCCGATCAGCGCATCCGCGAGATGGGTTTTGGCGCCGGCATGGGGCTTTGCAATATCAAAAACTACTCCGATGCATTCCACATCGAATCGGAAGTCGGCAAGGGCACCCACTTAAAAATGACCATTCACACGCCATAATTATCTTAGGATTTTTCAATGAAAATTAATGAAATTGCTCAAACGTTAAACTTGGAAGTCAAATCCGGCAAGGAAAACCTCGATCGTGAAGTAACAGGCGGATACACGGGAGATCTTTTAAGCGATGTCATGGCGAATTCCAAAGAAGGTTATATCTGGGTTACACGCCAGGTGCATCAAAACATTGTCGCCGTCGCCAGTCTCAAGGAGCACGCAGGGATCATCCTGATTAACTCATGCCAGCCGACAAAAGAAACGCTGGAGAAAGCCGACGCCGAAAAGATTCCTGTTCTGGTGTCTGATTTGCCGGCTTTTGAACTTTCCGGAAAAATTTATAACCTGCTGACTACGAAAAGCTGATTCTCGTCAATCGTCTTCTCTTATTCGAAACGACAATCGGTTTTCGTCTGTCTTCTGCGGTGTAAAAAACCGATGCTGAAAGTTTATAATTGCGACCTTCATATCCATACTTGCCTGTCTCCCTGCGCCGAGCTTGATATGCATCCGAAAGCCATTGTAAATCAGGCGCTCCGGAAAAATCTGGATATGATCGCCGTTTGCGATCACAACGCGTCTGCCAACGTTGCTTACGTCATAGCGGCGGCATCCGGCACAAACTTAAAAGTCCTTCCCGGCATGGAAGTCACAACCAGTGAAGAAGTGCACCTGCTGGCTCTTTTTGCATCCCTCGAAAGCCTGCTTAAGCTTCAGGCCATTGTCGACAGGCATCTTTTCGGCCAAAACGATGAAACGAAGTTCGGCGTTCAGGCCATCGTGAACGAACTGGGAGAAGTCGAAGGCATCAATGAGCAGCTTTTGATCGGCGCCACGGATTTATCCATCGACATTATAATCGGTTATATTCATGAATTTGATGGTTTGGCCATCCCTGCCCATATCGATCGCGAAAGCTTCAGCGTACTGGGGCAACTGGGATTTGTTGACGATGCAGCGCGTTTCGACGCCCTGGAAATCTCCAAACGCACGGGAATCCGTCAGGGGCGTATACAATTTCAGGAACTTCTGCATTATCCGTTTCTGACCTCTTCCGACGCGCATTTCATCCTGGACATCGGCACATCAACAACCGGCATTGTCATGGAAAGCCCTTGCTTTTCCGAACTTCGGCAGGCCCTGCTCAAGCTAAACGGCCGTCACATTCTGGAGTAAACATGCTCACCCTTGCCGCACACATTCTGGATATTGTGGAAAACTCGACTCGCGCCGGTGCAAAGCTCGTAGAGATCAACATCGATGAAAATTCTTTCCGGGATTTGCTCTCGATCTCCATCACCGATGACGGTTGCGGCATGTCCCGGGATGCTTTGCAAAAAGTGCAGGATCCTTTCTATACCACCAAAACGGTCCGGCGCATCGGACTGGGAATTCCTCTGCTGAAAGAAGCCGCCGAACGTGCCGGCGGTACTTTTCAAATAGAATCTTCAGAAAACCATGGGACTATTCTCACGGCTACATTCGGTCTTAAACACCTGGACCGGCAGCCTCTGGGCGATATGATTAATACGATAATTATTCTTATAATTGCCAATTCTAATGTTGATTTTTTTTATAAACATAGGCATAATGACCGGCAGTTTGAACTAGATACACGTGAAATTCGTAAAGAAATCGAGGATATACCGATAAACCATCCCGATATCATAAAGTATATCCGGGGCACATTTGAAGAAGGACTAAGTCAGATTGAGTCTGAAGCATGATGCGCCCCAGGAAGACCGAGGAGGAAGCATAATGAAAGCCGAAGACAGCGAATTATTGAAAGAGTTCACCCCAGAGCAAGTATCAAAGTTGGACAGTATCATTGAGAAGCACAAGGGCAAGGCAGGCGGATTGATTCCTGTGCTGGAGGAAGCGCAGGTGTGTTTAGAGTATCTGCCTTTATCCGTTCAGAAGAGGATTGCCGCCGGATTGGGATTGCCGCTTAGCCGCGTCTATGGCGTGGTCACATTTTACTCATTTTTCACCATGACCCCGCGGGGAAAGCACACGATTCGGGTATGCCTGGGAACCGCCTGTTACGTTCGCGGCGGGAAGGCCTTGACCGAAGCGTTGGAGAAGCAGTTTGGCATTAAGGAAGGCGAGACGACGCCGGACCGGATGTTCACGCTGGAGTCGGTGCGTTGTTTGGGCGCCTGCGGACTGGGCCCGGTTGTTGTTGTGGACGAAGACGTTCACGGCCGCATCAAGCCGGCCAGGATCAAGGACATTTTAAGTCAATACAACTAATTCATTCGTGACAGATAAAGGGAGGACGCGCCCATGGCGAAACTAACGATAGACGATTTGAAGAAGATCAAAGAGAAAGTACATAAAGAAATGTCCTTGCGCGACGGCGACCGCCGCGTGAAGGTCACCGTTCATATGGGAACCTGCGGGATTGCATCCGGGGCGAAGGAAGTCATGGACACGCTTCTGGAAGAGATTGAAGCCGCGAAAGTCCACGACGTGATGGTCACCACCTCGGGCTGCATGGGACTTTGCAGCCGGGAGCCTCTGGTCACGGTGGAAGTGTTGAATGCCGAACCGATCAAATACGAGTATGTCAATCCCAACAAGATGCGTCAGATATTCAAGCGACACGTTCTGGCGGGAGAAGTGCAGACCCCGTTTGTACTGGCAAAAGGTTCAGAAATCATAAAATAATCATATGATCGATTCCGGAGGGGGCATCCTGCGGAATGATTGTTAAGGGAGGATATTTGTCAATGAAAGTATTTCGTTCTCATTTATTAATTTGCGGCGGCACGGGTTGCCAGGCTTCCGGAAGCCTTGGCGTGAAAAGTGCCCTTCTGGAAGAAATCGTCAAAAGAAAACTGGCGGATGAAATCAAGGTCGTCGAGACCGGCTGTAACGGCTTTTGCGCCCTGGGCCCCATCATGGTGGTGTATCCGGAAGGCGTCATCTATATCAATTTAAAACCGGCGGACATGCCCGAACTGGTGGAAGAGCACCTGGTAAAAGGGCGTATCGTCGAGAAGTTCCTCTATCGCGAACCGGGCACGGACAGAATCATTCCCACCATGCAGGACATTCCTTTCTTTGCCCATCAGGAACTGCGCGTTTTGAAAAACCGCGGTTTGATTGATCCCGAGAAGATCGAAGAATACATTGCCCGTGACGGCTATCAGGGCATGGCCAAAGCGCTCACCGAGATGACGCCTGAACAGATCGTCCAGGAAATGCTCGATTCGGGCCTGCGCGGCCGCGGCGGCGCCGGATTCCCCACAGGGCTTAAATGGAAATTTGCCGCCCAGTCCAAAGGCGACATTAAATACGTTCTGTGCAACGCCGATGAAGGCGACCCGGGCGCCTTCATGGACCGCTCCGTTTTGGAAGCCGATCCGCATGCCGTACTGGAAGGCATGGTCATCGCCGCCAAAGCCATCGGTTCGCACCATGGTTACATTTACTGCCGTGCGGAATATCCGCTGGCCATCCATCGTTTGAATGTCGCCATCGCCCAGGCCAAAGACGCAGGGCTACTGGGTGAAAATATTCTGGGCACCGGCTTTAACTATGACCTGGAGATCTACCAGGGCGCAGGCGCGTTCGTCTGCGGTGAAGAAACCGCTTTGATGACCTCCATTGAAGGCAAGCGCGGCATGCCGCGTCCCCGTCCGCCCTTCCCCGCTGTGGCGGGCCTGTGGCAGAAACCCAGTATCCTCAACAACGTTGAAACCCTGGCCAACGTCGGCCAGATCATCCTGCGCGGCGCCAAATGGTACGCCTCGGTGGGCACTGAAAAGAGCAAGGGTACGAAAGTCTTCGCCCTGACCGGCGACGTCAACAACGTGGGTCTGGTGGAAGTCCCCATGGGCACTACGCTGGGCACCATCGTCTTCGACATCGGCGGCGGCATTCCCAAGGGCAAAAAGTTCAAAGCGGCCCAGTTGGGCGGTCCTTCGGGCGGCTGTATTCCGGTTCAGCATCTCAATGCTGCGGTCGACTATGAAAAGGTTGCCGAACTTGGCGCCATCATGGGCTCCGGCGGTTTGATCGTCATGAACGAAGACAAGTGCGCCGTCGACATGGCCCGCTTCTTCATGGACTTCTGCCAGGATGAATCCTGCGGCAAGTGCACTCCCTGCCGCGAAGGCACGAAGCGCATGCTGGACATCTTAACCGGCATTACCAAGGGCAAAGGCAAGGCCGGCGATCTCGAACTTCTGGAAGAAATGGCCGGCGTCATTAAAAACGCCGCGCTGTGCGGTCTGGGCCAGACGGCGCCCAACCCCGTACTGAGCACTCTGCGTTACTTCAGGAAAGAATACGAAGAGCATATTTTTGAACATCGCTGCCGCGCCACTGTTTGCTCGGCCATGTATAAATCTCCCTGCCAGCACACCTGCCCGATCGAGATGGACATCCCCTCTTACATCGCGCTGGTTCGCGAAGGCCGGTTTGAAGACGCTTACAAGATTCTGCTTCAGACCAACCCCTTCCCGTCCGTCTGCGGCCGCGTCTGCGATCACAAGTGCCAGTCCAAGTGCCGCCGCGGCAACATGGATGAACCGCTGGCTATTAAATTCCTGAAACGCTTCATTACCGACAATGCCCCGCGTCCGAAAACCGAAGCGGTTCCCGTCACGCGCAAGGAAAAGGTCGCCGTCATCGGCGCCGGCCCCGCCGGCCTTACCGCCGCTCGCGATCTGGCGCTTCGCGGATACAAAGTGGTTGTTTTCGAAGAGCTCAACTACGCAGGCGGCATGCTCCGCTGGGGCATTCCTTCCTACCGCCTGCCCCGCAACATCCTGCAGGGCGAAATCGACGACATCACCGGTTTGGGCGTGGACCTTCGTCTCAACACCCGCGTGGGACGCGATCTGTCCTTTGATCAGTTGGAAAAAGACTTTGACTACATCTACCTGGCCACCGGCGCTCACAAGAGTCAGAAGATGGGCGTCAAAGGAGAAGATCTGGCTAACGTGTTCGGCGGCGTTGAATTCCTGCGCGACTTCAACAGCAACGAAGAGAAGTGGCTCAAGGGTGAAAAGACCCTGGGCAAGAAAGTGGCCGTCATCGGCGGCGGCAACTCCGCCATCGACGCAGCCCGTGTCGCCCTGAGGCTGGGCTCCGAAGTCACCATCCTGTATCGCCGCCTGAGAGCGGACATGCCGGCGGCCGAAGAAGAGATCAAGGCAGCGGAAGAAGAAGGCATCAAGATTGAATACCTGATCGCTCCGCTGAAAATCGACGGCGACAAAGGCAAGGTCAAATCCATCACCTGCCAACGCATGAAGCTGGGCGACTTCGATAACAGCGGCCGCAAGCGACCTGTGGCTATTGCCGGTTCCGAATTTACCCTGGAACTCGACGCCATCGTCGCGGCCATCGGCCAGGCGCCGGATATGAGCTTCATCGACAAGAAGATCGGCGTGGAAATCAACAAATGGGATTGCTACACCGTCGGCAAGGGTTACAAGTCCCGCACCACCAATTCCAAATACTTTGCGGGCGGCGACGCCGAAACCGGTCCCGACACCGTGATTGCAGCCATTGGCGCAGGCCATCAGGCGGCCGACGACATCGACGCGGCCATCCGGGCGGCCAACAATGAGCCTGCTTATGTGAAACCGGCTCTCGAAGACATCATCGTCCCGCTGGTGATCGACGAAGAATCCGTGGAAACGCCGCAGATGGCGATGCCCGAAATGCATCATGCCACGCGCAAGATGAGCTTTGCCGAAGTGGAACTGGGCTTCACCCGTGAAGACGCCATTAAAGAAGCCTGCCGTTGCCTGCGCTGCGATGCGGCCGTATAACTGAACCTGGAAAAATGAGGAGAAATATACATGTCAACAGTAAAATTGACTATCGATAATCGTCAAGTGGAAGCGCCGGTTGGCGCGACCATTCTGGAAGCCGCCCGCGCCGCCGGGATCAAGATCCCGACACTTTGCGCCTGGCCGGAAATTCATCACACCCCCGGCGCCTGCCGTGTCTGTATGACGGAAGTCGAAGGCCAGCGATCGCTCATCGCCGCCTGCGTTTTCCCCGTCTCGGAAGGCATGGTCGTCCGCACCAATACGGAAAAAGTCCGCCAGGCAAGAAAGATGGTTGTAGAACTTTTACTGGCCAACCATCCGCAGGAATGCAACTTCTGCGTGAGAAACGGCAGTTGCGAGTTGCAGAAGGTCGCCGAGTTTGTCGGCCTGAAAGAAGTCCGTTTCCCCTACTCCGAATTTACGAAGGAAGAATCCATCGACCGGTCCAGCCCCTCGATTGTCCGCGACAGCCGCAAGTGCATTGAATGCCACCGCTGCGTCACGGTCTGCGAACAGATTCAGACGGTGAGCGTCCTGACTCCGGCCCATCGCGGCAGCGACGTCAAGGTGACGCCGGCCTTCAATCTGCCGCTCATCGAATCCAACTGCGTGGCCTGCGGACAATGCATCCTGGCCTGCCCGGTCGGCGCTCTTTATGAGAAAGACGACGTCGATCTGGTCTGGAAAACCCTGCAGGATCCGACCAAGCATGTGATCGTTCAGGAAGCCCCGGCCATCCGCGCCGCCCTGGGTGAAGAGTTTGGCATGCCCCCCGGATCACTCGTCACAGGCAAGATGATTGCCGCCCTGCGCCGTCTGGGATTTGATAAAGTGTTTGACACCAACTTCACCGCCGACCTCACCATCATCGAGGAAGGCAACGAGTTGCTCAAACGCGTGAAAGAAGGCGGCGTTCTGCCCATGATCACATCGTGCAGCCCCGGCTGGATCAAGTTCTGCGAACACTTCTATCCGGATCTGCTGCCGCATCTGTCCACCTGCAAGTCCCCGCAGCAGATGTTCGGCGCTCTGGCTAAAACCTACTATGCGGAAACAGCCGGCATCGACCCGAAGAATATTATTTCGGTTTCCATCATGCCCTGCACCGCCAAGAAGTTTGAAGCGCAGCGTCCCGAAATGAACAGCAGCGGGTATCGCGATGTGGATTTTGTTCTGACGACCCGTGAACTGGGCCGCATGATCAAGGAAGCCGGCATCGATTTTGAAAACCTGCCGGATGAAGATTACGATGCGCCCATGGGCGAATACACCGGCGCCGGCACGATCTTCGGCGCCACCGGCGGCGTTATGGAAGCCGCCCTCAGAACGGTTTATGCCGTGGTCACCGGCGAGAATCTGCCGAGTCTGGACATCACGCCCGTGCGCGGCCTGGAAGGTGTGAAAGAAGCCACCGTAAAGGTCGGCGCTCTGGGAGACGTCGGCATTGCCGTCGCGCATGGTCTGGGTAACGCCCGCAAGCTGATGGACAAAATCCGTGAAGGCAAGGCCAACTATGCCTTCATCGAAGTCATGTGCTGCCCGGGCGGCTGTATCTCCGGCGGCGGCGAGCCGATTCCGACCAACAACGATATCCGGATCAAACGGTCATCGGCGCTTTATGCGGATGACGGCCAGGTTCAGAAGAAGCGCCAGTCGCATGAAAACGACTCGGTCAAGAAGCTCTATGACAAGTTCCTCAAAGAACCTCTGGGGCACAAGTCGCACGAACTGCTGCATACCAAATACACCAACAGAGGCACCGAAATGCCTCATAAAAAGTAATGAAGATTTTTCTTGCTTAGATTAAACATTAAAAGAGGTTTGCCCGTGCCGGGCAAACCTCTTTTTCTTCAGCGATTAACAGTCTTAGTAAAGTATTCACGACTGATATCATTTCAACTTCAGTCGTCTTCCCGGTGAAAGCCGGGAACCAGTTTAAACAATGCCTGGATTCCGGCTTTCGCCGGAATGACAAATGAGATAAATATTTGAGACAATTAATAATACATGGGAAATTCGAGAATTGAAAAAGATTTGCTTGGCGATCTGGACGTTCCGGAAGATGTCTACTGGGGAATCCACACCCAGAGGGCCATCAACAATTTTCGTTTAAGTTCGTTGAAAGTCAATCCATCGCTTATCCGGGCGCTGGCCCAGGTCAAAAAAGCCTGCTGTCAGGCCAATGCCGAAACCGGATATCTGTCTTCCGAAAAATCCGACGCTATTGAAAAAGCATGCGATGAAATCATTGCAGGAAAACTTTTTGATCAGTTCCCCGTAGACGCCCTCCAGGGCGGCGCAGGAACGTCAACCAACATGAACCTCAACGAAGTGATCGCTAATCGCGCCATTGAGATTCTCGGCGGCGTGAAAGGTAATTATACGATGGTCCATCCTCTGGAAGACGTCAATCTGCATCAATCGACCAATGACGTTTATCCAACCGCCGTCAGGGTGGCGGCCATTTATCTGCTCCGGAATCTATCCCAGGCCGTCGCCGGCGTTCAGGGCGCCTTTCAGGAGAAAGAAAAAGAATTCGCCTCCATCGTCAAGCTGGGAAGAACTGAATTGCAGGAAGCCGTTCCCATCACGCTGGGAGCGGAGTTTTCAACGTTTGCCGAAGCATTCGGCCGAGACAGATGGCGGACGTTCAAATGCGAAGAACGCCTGCGTGTGGTCAACCTGGGCGGAACAGCCGTCGGTACGGGTCTGGCTGCCCCTCGCACATATATCTTTCTGGTCATTGAGAAGCTCAGAGAGATGACCCGGCTGGGATTGTCGCGCGGAGAAAACGTTATGGGCGAAACCGCCAACGCCGATGCTTTCGTGGAAGTTTCCGGCATTCTTAAGGCTCAGGCCGTCAATCTGATCAAAATCGGCAATGACCTGCGTCTGATGAATTTTTTGGGTGAAGTACAACTGCCGCAATTACAGGCGGGATCCTCCATTATGCCCGGCAAAGTCAATCCGGTTCTGACTGAAGCCGCGATGCAGGTCGGGATGAAAGTCATCGCCGACGATGCGATCATCACCGATTGCGCCTCCCGTGGAAGCCTGCAGATCAACGAATTCCTGCCGCTTCTGGCTCATGCGCTTTTGGAATCGCTGGACCTGCTGATCAACATCAACACCCTGCTTACCGGCCACATCCGGGCGATCGTTGCCGACGCATCAAAATGTGCCGGATATTTCGACCACAGCCCGATGATCATCACCGCCCTTTTACCGGAGATCGGCTACGAAAAGGCAACGGAATTGGTGAAAGAATTTGCTTCCGGTTCCGAAAAAAGCATGCGTTTATTTTTAGAAGGAAAAGTCGGTAAAGAAACCGTTGACAAACATCTGGCGCCATTTGCACTGACCGCACTGGGGTATAAAGACCGTGGATAAAACTCCGAAAGCCAATCGCTTGCACATCGCGCTTCTGGGGCGCACCAATGTGGGCAAATCAAGCCTTTTGAATTTAATGCTGGGGCAGGACATTGCCATTACCTCGCCTGTCGCCGGCACCACGACGGATGTGGTGGAAAAGGCCATGGAACTATTGCCGCTGGGCCCCGTGTTATTTCTGGATACGGCAGGTCTCGACGACATATCGGAACTGTCCGGCAAGCGTCTGGAAAAAACGGCAAAAGTCTTCGATCGCGCCGATGTCGTCATCCTGATTACCGAAGCGGACATCTGGACCGAGTATGAAGAATCGGTTCTGTCTGAATCGCATAATCGAAAAATACCGGTAATCACCGTGATCAATAAAATTGATCTGCACAGCCCTTCCGCCAATCATCTGCAGTTTTTGGAAAAAAAGACTGGAAGAGTTCTTTCGGTTTCCTGCAACAATCCTGTTCAGCGCCAGCTTTATCTGGAGAATTTAAAACAACAGTTGATGGACGTGGCGCCGGCGGATTTCATCGCCACACCGTCGCTCATCGGTGATTTGCTTCCTCCCGGCGGATTCGCGGTACTAGTAGTTCCGATTGACCTGCAGGCTCCCAAAGGCAGACTCATCCTGCCGCAGGTGCAAGCCATTCGCGATATTCTGGATAACGATGCAACCGCAGTGGTTGTCAAAGAACGGGAGCTTTCGGCCACGCTAGCCAATCTCAAAATTCCACCGTCCATTGTTGTGACGGATTCCCAGGCGATTTTAAAAGTCACGGCCGATGTCCCCAAAGAAATACCCGTAACCACATTCTCCATTCTGTTTGCCAGGCAGAAGGCTGATCTATCAGTAATGGCCGCAGGCGCTGCGGCAATCGATAATCTGAAACCCGGCGACCGTGTGCTCATCGCCGAAGCCTGTTCGCATCATGCGCTCGAAGACGACATCGGCCGAGTCAAAATCCCCCGTTGGCTAAGACAGTATGTCGGCGGTGATTTGCAAATCGACACGGCCTGCGGCCGCGACTATCCGGATAATCTGCAAGACTACAAACTTATTTTTCATTGCGGCGGCTGCATGATAAACCGCAGAGAAATGCTCACCCGTCTGAGCAAAGCTCGGGAGGCCGGCGTTCCCATCACAAACTATGGAGTCGCCATTTCATTCTTGCAGGGCGTCCTCAA
This sequence comes from Smithellaceae bacterium, assembly GCA_963682105.1. GTDB lineage: Bacteria > Desulfobacterota > Syntrophia > Syntrophales > Smithellaceae > UBA8904. The sequence continues at coordinate 62,439 of OY821638.1, read as the reverse complement.
ACGAAGCCTGGAGCCTTTCCCCGCGGCTCTTGCTGCGTTTGAACAAAAAATCTCCGAATAAACGACGTCCCGACCTTCATTTTATCAAATTTAGTTATACATCAAATAACTTTATTCTTGACATCGATTCTCGACCTGGGCTATGCATAAATCAATCATCAAAAAAGGAGGATAACAACCATATGAATGCATGGACCAAGACAAACAATCGCTGAGAGTGTTTCTGTGAGCTCGTTGAGTTCATAAACGCCTTTCCTTCCATTTTTTCCAAAGCGCAGAAGTCATAACTTTCTATTGTTCTGCCTGACGTTAAAATGGTTGGGCAGTCAACGGATATCGTTTTCTCAAATACAGATAATCCTTTGATCGACAGCAAATAAGACGCGAATACTCTTTCGTCTGTTTTCATCATACCTGATGAAAGAGATTCAAAATGAATCCGTGTCAATCATAAACAGCTTGACGGGGATAGCATATTATGTTTTTATTAGCATATGTCATTTTTGATATATATTTACAATTAGAGCTCATTCTCGTGAGCGAAATCGATAAAGAAAGGAACAAGGAAAAATGAATGTAGCTGCAAAAACGTATCAAAAGGGTGAAATCCCGGGTGTCATTGCCATCCGTTCAACCGACTGCAAGGGATGCGACGCCTGCAAGCGACACTGTCCGACCGGCGCTATATCAGGGTCGTTCGGAGCAACACACAGCATCGATGTGGATGCCTGCCTGAGTTGCGGCCAATGCCTGATCAACTGCCCGTTCGGCGCGCCTTATGAAACATCGGACACGGTGGATGAGGTTATCGCCCGTTTAAAAGACAAAAACGCTGCTGTTGTCGGCATTATTGCGCCAGCCGTGCGCGTGGCTGTCGGCGATGATTTCGGTCTTCCTGCCGGTTCTCTCGTCACGGGTAAACTTTACGCTTCAATGAAAAAAGCCGGCTTTGAAATTTTCGACAACAATTTTGCCGCGGATTTGACAATCATGGAGGAAGGTTCTGAATTCATCACCCGCGCACGCCACGCGGTTTTCGGAGAAGGAAGCCCGCACGGAGAAACCGGACCGCTTCCCCAGTTCACCTCCTGCTGTCCTGCCTGGGTTCGTTTTGTCGAAACCCGGTATCCGTCGCTGATCCCGAATCTTTCATCGGCGAAATCGCCTCAGCAGATGGCCGGCGCCGTCGCCAAAACATATGGAACCAAAGTGTGGAACAAGCCCGCCGAAAGAATATACACGGTCGGCATCATGCCCTGTACGGCGAAAAAGCTCGAAGCGTCTCGGCCTGAATTTATTAGCGCTTATGAATACAATAAAAAAAACGGCGTGTCCGCAACAGACAAACTTTATCCTGACATCGATACGGTTCTAACCACCCGCGACCTGTCGCGCCTGTTCAAAAAGATGGGCATCGATCTGGCAAAAGAAAACGACGTTCAGGGCGATACGCTTTTGTCCGACTATACGGGGGCGGGAACCATTTTCGGCAACACGGGCGGTGTGATGGAAGCGGCCGTTCGAACCGCATACGCTGTATTAACCGGCAATGAGCTCCAACCGCTGGAATTCAAGCCGGTGCGGGGCTTAAAAGGGGTCAAAAGCGCTTCCGTCACGTTGCGGGACGCAAAATATAAAAAAGACGTGACGCTCAACCTGGCGGTTGTCCATAACATGTCGGAGAATATCCAGGCGGTCGTAAGCGAAGTCCTGTCCGGAACATCGCCTTATCACTTTATTGAAGTCATGAACTGCCCCGGCGGCTGTATCAACGGCGGCGGGCAGCCGATCTATGGAAACGGTTCATCCTGGCTGGGCGCCATCCGTCCCTGGTTTGCCTGGAAATAATTTTCGAAAGGAGAAAATGAAATGGAAAAACAAAGCTATCAGTATATTGAAAATCCGCTGCATGTCAGCCGCCGTGAATTTATCACCATCGGAGGCATTGTCGTCGCCTTTTTGGCGCTGCCGGCTGTCTGGATAAAAGTCATAGCAACCTCCAACAACAACTACATTCAGGCCCGCACAAAGGGTCTTTATCAGGATGACGCAACGTCCGCCATCCGGGTCAGTCACGCCAACAAGTCTGTTTCGCGCTACTATAAAGATTTCGGCGGCGAACCCCTGGGACATCTCTCTCACGAACTGCTGCACACCAAATACATCAACCGAGCCAAAGGCATCGCTTAATGAAGGAGGATTCAACATGCATAACGAAACGATGATATTGAAACATCCCTGGCGGGTAAGGATATTCCATTATCTGCTGATTGTCAGTTTTCTGCCGCTTGCCGTCACCGGCGTTATTTTATACTTCAAACCCTTAATCGATAGCGAGATGAATCTGGTCATGCAGATTCATGTTACGGGGGGCGTCGTCCTGTCTCTGGACGCCGCGGCTTTTTTTCTGCTGGCGTTTGACCGCGTAGTGCTGTTTGTCAAAAGAGTCTTTACCTTTTACATGGACGATATCCGCTGGTTTGCCGTTCTGGGCGGCTACCCGCAAAAACTGCTGATGGGCAAGAAAATCCCCGTCCCCCCGATGGGCAAATACAATTCCGGACAAAAGCTTTTCGGCATTTGCATATTCATCGGTGGCGCCGTTCTGATCATCAGCGGCCTCATGCTTTGGGCCTTCCCTCACCTGATGCCCAGGGCCTCAATGGCCTATCTGGGACTTCTGCATACCTTCTTCGGCTGGTTTTTGACGCTGTTTTTGTGTGTTCACCTCTTTTTGGGCGTATACATGTTTGATGATTTCAAAGCCATGATTCTGCACGGCAAAATACCTTATAAAGAAGCCGGAGAGATGTCGCCCCGGTGGGTTGAAGAAGAAATCATTCCCCTGTCCGTTAACAAGCACTAAATGATCGGACCGGTCAATCCTTCAATAAAATGGAGGCCTGAGAGAGAGGATTTATCTGATCTCAAGGGGTTCTCCATTTTTTTTCCTCGCCGGCCGGAACCGAGAAAGCCCGCCGGACGGGATCATTTCCGCACATGACCGTTTTAGTTATCCCTCCCCCTATTCGTTCGTATTGACATAATGAATTGCGTTTTCTATAATCCCAAATGTTACAAGATGTTTAAAACCAACCAGCCATCTGAGGAGATCACAATGATAGAAAAAAACAAAAAGAATTTGACGAAATACTCTGTTTTGATGTCTGTTGGCGCACTTCTTCTGATGATGATCTTCACATTCGCTTCGCCGGGCGTCGAAAACCGGGCCTGGGCCGCAGATCAGGATCGCACCGCTTCTCAAAAGGCTTTCATCGAAGCCTCCGAAGTGCTGTTTCATCCCCGGTGCATCAACTGCCATCCGTCCGGCGATGCGCCGATGATAACAGACAATTCCCAAACACACCTGTTTAACGTTAAACGCGGCGCTGAAGGAAAAGGGGTTGGAGGCATGTCCTGCACCCTTTGCCACCGGGATACGAATCAGCCGGACGGCCCGCCCGGCGTGCCCAACTGGCATATGCCGCCCAAACACATGCCGATGATTTTCCAAGGCCGAACCGCCGGAAACCTTTGCCGCCAGTTGAAAGATCCGAAGCACAACGGCGGAAAAACCGGGACTCAGATTATTGATCACCTCGGGTCCGACCCTCTGGTGCTCTGGGGCTGGAACCCCGGCAAAGGACGAATGTCGCCGAAGATGGATCATAAGACCTTTACGGCGAAGATGCGTGAATGGGTAAACAAGGGAGCCTACTGCCCTGAATAAACGAGTCAAGACAGAGGAAAACTTTATACTAATGGAGGAAAAGAGTGAATAAACGATCTTTTGTACTATTCGGTGTTTTATTGGTGTGCCTTGTCCTGGGCGGATGCGCCGCAGGAGTAACGAGAGTCAAGGTGGAACACGATCCGCTGTCTAAAATTGAAGCAAAAAAACAGGGAACGGTTCTTCTGAGAGAGTTTAAAGATATCAGATCTCAGGACAGGCAGTATATCGGTAACAAGCGCAACGGGTTCGGCATGGTTCTGGGGCATATTGCCACTGAAGAGAATGTTAAATTGACCGAAGTCCTGACCGGTTATTTTGCCGATTCGCTCAGTGAAGCTGGTTATAAGGTTATTCAGGGTCAGAACGCAAACGCAACACAGGCACAGGGAAAACCTGTAATCATTGTTGAGGGAGAAATATTCGATTTCTGGCTGGACCTTTACATGGCGGTCTGGCATTACATGGGCGTAAAATTAACCGCTAAAAATCCGGACGGCAAAGTTTTCTGGGAAAGAACAATCAAAGCCGAACAAAAAAATGTCCTCTGGGTCGGCGCGACCTCTGAATACGAAAGGGTCATCAGGCAGTCCCTCACCCAGGCGCTCGACAAGGCGTCTCTGGAATTTGCCGCAGAGCCGTTTTACAGGACGCTCGAATCCGAAAGGCTTTGATAATCGGTTTTATCCGTTAAGAGGAAATCTCTCGATTCAATAAAGGACTAACCGCGTGTATCATTTTACACCGGTTGTCCTTTTTTTATACCTCTGCAAAATTACCACTTGACAACAACGTATTGTGTGCTACGAATACAATATTAGTAGCACACGCACGGGGGATAATGATGATGCGGAACTGGTTGATCAATGCATGTGCCTGTCTGGCAATTTTTCTCTTTTTAACACCGTCTTTTGCGGCTCATCCGCTCGTCAGCGATGATGCGGGAACGCAGGGAAAGGGGAAGTTTCTGTTTGAGCTCAACGGCCAATACGATTGGGATCAAAATGATGTAAACGGCTCTGCTTTCAAATTCGAAGGAGGACAGGCGTCAGCATCCCTCTCTTACGGAATTGTGGACAACGTTGATCTGGTTGTCGGCCTGCCTTATCTGTGGGGAAAGATCAAAGAGAACGATGCCACGGTTTACGATGAAAAAGGTCTCGGCGATGCGACGCTGGATGTTAAATGGCGCCTGTTGGAGAAAGACAAATTCAGCCTGGCCTTAAAACCGGGCATTACGATACCCACAGGCAACGATGAAAAAGGCCTGGGCGCGGGACAATTGGGCGGCCGTCTTTTTTTCATCGCTTCTCAGGAACTGGGTTCTTTAGCCTTCCATGCCAACTTGGGTTACATTCGCAACGAAAACAAAAACGAGGAACGCAAAGATCTCTGGCATGCCTCGATAGCTGCAACATGGGAGGCTGCAAAAAATCTGAAACTCGCAGCGAATGTCGGCATTGAGCGTAATCCCGCAAGCGATGCGGCAAACGATCCGGCTTTCGTCATCGGCGGCATCATCTATTCCGTCACTGAAAACTTTGACGTCGATCTCGGCGTCAAGTGCGGCTTGAGCCGGTCCGAGACGGACTTCTCCCTGATGACAGGGATTGCTTATCGATTTTAAGGAGATTTCATTATGCATATGGCGGATGCCTTGCTCTCTCCCGCAGTAGGAGCCACCATGTGGGCCGGATCGATCGCGGCCATCGGTTATTCATCCAAAAAGCTTAAAGATCATATCGACCACAAAACCATTCCGCTCATGGGTGTGATGGGCGCTTTTATTTTTGCCGCGCAGATGATCAATTTCACCATTCCCGGCACAGGATCGAGCGGGCATCTGGGCGGCGGGATGATCCTGGCAATTCTTCTGGGACCTTATGCCGCCTTTATCGTCATGGCCTCCGTATTGATCGTGCAGGCGCTGTTTTTTGCCGACGGCGGATTATTGGCTCTGGGGTGCAATATCTGGAACCTGGGCATCTATTCCTGCTTTATCGCCTATCCGCTGATTTACAAACCGATTGCCGGAAACGGCCCAAACCTGCGGAGAGCATCCATCGCCGCCGTTTTCGGTGCCATTCTGGCGCTGCAACTGGGGGCCTTTTCGGTTGTGCTGGAAACGCTGTTTTCCGGCAAGAGTGAACTGCCTTTTTCATCGTTCCTTCTACTGATGCAACCGATTCATCTCGCCATCGGCCTGGTCGAGGGCATCGTCACCGCCGGCATTGTCGGTTATGTGCAAAAAGCCAGGCAGGAGCTGCTTGAGGCGGATTCGTGGTCCCGTCCCCCGGATGCCGGTGTTTCTTTCAAGAAGATTCTTATCGTTTTTATCGCAGGCGCCGTGATGACAGGCGGCGCTCTCTCCTGGTTTGCTTCCACGCATCCGGACGGTCTGGAATGGTCCATCGAAAAAATAACAGGCAAAGGTGAACTTGAAGGGGAAAAGAACGGCATGACCCGTTCGCTTCAGGAATTGCAGGAAAAAACCGCCGTCCTACCCGACTACAATTTCAAATCCGATCCGAAAGAAAAACCGGACGAAAAATCACTTCCCTCCTGGCCCGGCATAGACGCCGGTACATCGCTTTCAGGTCTTCTCGGTGGCGCTATTGTCCTGATTATGATATTTTGCGTTGCCTTTGGCATTCGTCTGACCCGAAAGAAAAAGACATGACCTTTGATGAAAAATATTACAATATAGGTTTTCTCGATCAGTTATCCTATAAGAAGACCTTTGTTCACAGTCTGGATGCGCGGATTAAACTGATTGTGACGCTGCTGTTTCTTTTTACCGTCATATCTTTTTCCAAGTATGAAATTACCGCCCTGCTGCCTTTTTTTCTTTATCCCGTTTTGCTTTTGACCCTGGGCGACATTCCGCCGGGTTTTATCCTCAAAAAAGTCGCTCTCGTTTCGCCTTTTGCCGTTTTCATCGGGATTTTCAACCCGATTCTCGATTCCACACAGGTGGCGGTTTTCAACGGCTTTGCCGTTTCCGCCGGCTGGATTTCTTTTTTTTCGATTCTGCTCAAGTTTACGCTGACCGTCAGCACGGCGCTGCTTTTGGTCGCCACCACATCCTTTCCGGGTGTCTGCCACGCCTCGAGGCAGTTGGGCATTCCTTCGCTGTTTGTTTCGCAACTTCTTTTTCTCTATCGTTATATCTTTGTGTTAATGGAAGAAACCATGCGGATGATCCGGGCCAGGGATATGCGGACGTTTGGCGCACGCGGCAAGAGCTTGCGGGTTTTTGTGCGTATTATCGGCATACTGTTTTTGCGAACCGTCGAGCGGGCTGAACGGGTTTATTACGCCATGCTCTCCAGAGGATTTCAGGGAGACATGCCCATCCTCAAAAGCGCTCATATTAAATCCACTGACATTGCATTTGCTTTATCGATGGGCGTATTTCTGTTCGTCTGCCGATTTTACCGTGTTCCCGAAATTCTGGGCCGCTTTGCGCAGGGAGTATTTTCATGAGCCATCATATCGTCGAATTTAAAAATGTGTTCTTCAGCTATCCGGACAAAACCGAAGCCCTGCGGGATATTTCTTTCCGCATCACACACGGAGAGTCCGTAGGCATTATCGGCGCCAACGGCGCAGGCAAGTCCACCCTTTTGATGCATTTAAACGGTTATCTGATGCCGTCATCCGGAACGATCAATATCGGCGATCTTTACCTGACCCGGCAGACGCGGCAGGACATCCGTAAAAAAGTCGGCATCGTCTTTCAAAATCCCGACGATCAGCTTTTCATGCCTACCGTGTATGAAGACGTCGCGTTCGGACCGCTGAATATGGGCATTGACGAAAACATGGTCAAGCAAAGAGTGGAGTACGCGCTCAATCTGGTCAATTGCCTTGACCTGCAAAACAAGCCGCCGCACCATCTCTCCTCGGGCCAGAAAAGCGCCGTGGCGATTGCAGCCGTCATGGCGATGGAACCGGACATTCTGGCGATGGACGAACCCGCCGCCAACCTTGATCCCCGGTCACGGCGATTGCTCATCAATCTGCTGAAAAGCTTCAGCCATTCAAAAATCATCGCCTCGCATGATCTGGATTTGATTCTCGACGTCTGCCGGCGCTGCATCATTATCAAAAACGGCGCCGTGGTTGCCGACGGGGAGGCCCAGGAAATCCTCAGAGACAGAACGCTGCTGGAAGAAAATAACCTGGAACTGCCTCTTTCGCTTCAGAAAAGCTGAATCCGGATTGTCTGTAAGCATGAGACGGGCCGAGGCCCGTCCCCTGCTTTGACAAGTCCATATCTAGTAAATTCTCATGGCTTCCTTCATGACGGAATAGAGATACGTGTTTTCCAGCGCGCCTTTGGCCAGCTTTTCACTGTTCGGCCCCTGGCTCCAGATGATCGTATCGACACCCGTATGATCTTTGGAGGTCCAGCCGGGCACAATCTTGCCTTTAGTGACCAGCTTGCCCGCCCCGTAAGGTCCGTTGACGGCAAAACCGCCGCAATCATGATCGGCCACGACAATCAACAATGTCTCATGCTTGCGCCAGGGTTTTTCATTCATCCAGTCCAGAACGGTTTTCACCGCGTCGTCAAAGGCAAGCGATTCGCCCAACTGATATTCAAAAGCGTTGGCATGATTGGCCCAGTCGATTTGAGATCCCTCAACCACCAGGAAAAAACCGTCCTTGTCATTATCCAGAATATTGAGTGCGACTTTGGTCATCTCAGAAAGCCTCGGTTCGGTAGTCGTAACGGGCGTCGCCGTGCACTTCAGGCTATCCGCCGAATTGGGATTGCCATAGGGTGTGTCGGCTCGCTGGCATTCCGGCGTCATGCCTTCCAATGAAAATAGCCCCAGAACTTTAGAGACCTGGCGGCGTCGCGCGTCAGAAGCCGCGGTCAGCATCTGATCTCTGGAGTTGACATACTTATAGCCATAGCTGACAGCCAGTTGCGTCAGGTCGCCGGCGTTGACACCGCACGCGGCGTTGTACCCGGCCGCGGAAAATTTGTTGAATCCGCCGCCCAGTATCACGTCGGGCTGCGTCTCCATAATATACTGGCGGCCGATTTCATATTCGCAGGCCCGTTTCTGAACGTGCGCGCCGAATGCGGCCGGAGTAGCATGCGTAATGGTCGATGTGGCGACCAGACCGGTGGCCTTGCCGGTGCGTTTGGCCAGTTCCAGAATCGTTGGCGGATTGGCTTCCCCTTCGGCATGGAAACAGATTTCACCGTCGTTAAACTTCTGTCCGCAGGCCCATGCGGACGCCGCGGGCGCGGAATCCGTGATCGTTTGATTGCGCGAATAGGTCCGCTGATAACCGACCCGGTCGAGCTGTTCCATATACAGAGGCTCGCCCGCGATGCCGTTTACGAATATCCTCGCAGCCGTTACATTGGACAGCCCCATTCCGTCGGGAACCATGAAAATGATGTTTCTGGCATAACCGTGCCCTGAGGCGAACGCCGCCGGCGCCGCCGTAAAGGCAAGTATCATCACACATAAAATAATCCCCATTCCCTGTTTTTGTGTATTTCGTTTCTTCATGAATGATCCTCCCAAGTCATTTATATATTCTGTATTTACGTCATAATCATCACATTGATTCCGCTTGAGGCGCACCTCCTTTCCAGAAAACGTTTTTTAAGACAGATGCATCCTAAACGGATCATGTTGCAATACGATGACAGCTAGACGAAAGTTTATTGAAAATCGCCGATGCTTTGGAGAGTCTTTCTATGGGTGACTTATTGAGAAGACGCTGATGAGCAGAATCAGCCGTTTTAGACTGGATAGGAATTTAATTTCCGAAGGGCGTCCCGCTTGGTTCTTGTCGCATGATTGAAGCTCATCATTGGGACAGAAGTTAATAAGGAAACAACATTCCTCTGTATTGCACTAGTAGTCAATGCCCTTCCTGAAATCTGCGGTATTGACGTATTCATAGCGTTGGGGATTGCTGCGCACCAGGGAATCCGCAGTCTTGTTCCAGGCCGTGCCATGGGCGTTTTGCTCGTTATCCCTTACAACCGACTGGTCGAGCAGATAGTTGCTGAAGGCTTTATTGTGCCTGGCTTGACTGTCTTGTCCCTTCTCCCAAGCGCGATTGTAGCGCTCGTTGGCAGCACTGGTTTCGGCACCCCTTCTTAACGCTGCTGTGCCGAAAGCATTAATTGCGTCAATGGCAGGTTGTGCTATCGCTGCGGCTTGTCTGTTTACAACATTCATATCCACTCTAAAGCTTTGCACAATGGCGCGCACAGTCGCGCGCTCTTCGTCCGCAACCTTAGAGGGCACATTAGTGATAAACGCGGAGCTTAACCAACTTCCGGAGATTGGAGGCGTCGTGCAATAATATACTTCCAAAACACCTTGTCCGCCTGCCTGATCCGGGGTTGCCGTACCGGTCAAATGCGTGCAACGCTGCGAACGCGTTGCGGGCACAGGTTCCGCACTGGAGATTTTGAATGAAACAGGAGGCAGATTCTGTTGTCGATTGGACAAATTGTAGATATCGACAAACGTTTTGGCCAGGTTTCCGCCATAGGGATAATAAATCTGGGTATCCCGATAACCGTATTTTTGATTCAGTCTCTTTGTCTGCTGCACATGGGGATCGTTAGAGTTTAAGGCAAAGAAGGTGGCGTTAAGTTGTACGAGCTCTTTGCGGGGGCCAATGGCAACAATTGTGCCGCCGCCACTTATCCTGGAGATAATCTTCCACCCGGCAGGCAGGCCGACGGAAGCGGAACGGTCCGGCAGCACAACCTGGTTCAGCGCGGCAGCTGGGGCAAATCTTCTGCCCTCAGTGGAGGCGGAAGAAGGCGCCTCTCTGCCGGGAGGATGCCACACGCTGAATAGCTTGCTGAGCATGGGGTTCACGGTAGAACCAAAACGCGCGGCATCATCGGTAACCAGGGCCGCTTCTATGTGGTTGGGGGCAAAACGCGACGCGATCAACATGCCGGCCACTTTTACGTTTCCCTGGTTTCGCTTGACAAGCGTGAAGAAAACGGCAAAGGAATTTGTGTCGCGAACCTTGAAAACCCTACCCACTTCAGGCCGATCGCCATACTGATTTTGAAGCGAACGCAACACTTTGCCCATGGCCCCGGCTTCAGTGGTATGACCGTCGACTTGGCCGTAAACGATCATACCGCCCTGGGGATTTTTGATGGTTTTCAATCCTTGTCCTGCAAGTAACGGCATCGCGAAAGCTACACAGACTATCAGTACGAGCAAAGCTCTGCATATTATGCTTCGAAACCTCAATGATATCAGGAAGGCATTATGCAGAATCGCAACAACCGGAAGTCCCTGGGTGTGTTGATTTTCATTCAAGGCGTTCACTACCTCCAGATTTCTCTTGCCAATATTATTTTTACTTGTTTATTTATTGCCAATCTCAGAGTTGAATAGAATATTCCCTTAAGTTGGGTAAAGTATAGGAAACGCGGTCCTGCATGTCAAGGGAATCTTGACCGCAAACTATCGGGTCGGTTTATTCAGCGTTGCATAACCTGGAGCGTACGCGCCAGATCCCAGTGCCGCTCGCTACCTCCTACAGTGAACACCAGCGTAAAGACTACCACGGTACCTGGTTTCACAGGTACGACGACAATTGTACCCATTGCCGGAAAGGTTGTTTTTGCAACGTTTGCTTCATGCGCAAAATCAAGCGCCAGTGCTCCGGGGCAGAACTGATCCCACCGGGTGAGCTTCGTGGGCTTAAAATCTTTCAGCCGCTGCGCTGCTTCAATCGCGGCATTCTCGAGCAGCTTTCGCACATGGGTGGTTTCGTCCGCCCGTACCTCGACCGTCAGGTGCGGTGGGTAAAATTTATCGGTATAAGCGACGAACTGCCGCGCCCCCGCCAGGATCCACAACACGACCGACCATCCGGCAACCGCGCTGCCCGCCGCATCGGTTATTGCTTCCCGGGAAAGCGCCGGCCAGGGAAACATCATCGCAACCGGCACAAGCACACACACCATCGCGGCAAGAGCGATTCCGGCCCGGAGCACCGCTTTTGTCTCCTGTGGAATCAGGCTCCAATCGAGGCTCTCGTCTACGTTGAGTTTGCCCGTTCCAAAGGTCTCGTTCGTGCGCTGCAGATTCTCACCCAGTTTCGAGCGTTGAAGGTGTGCGAGTTGCGATTTCAGGCGCGGGTGGCGACCGAGCCATTCATCCGCCAAATCGGGCGTGATCGGATTCCGGCCGACGCCGGGAAAGAGGATTGAAAGAAAAAACCGCAGTTTCTGGAGACTCTGAAAGTCCATGCAAGGGGCCTCATTTTGATCCGTGGTGCGCTCCTCCCCTCAAGTCAAACCAGAAGAATGACAACACGATCCCAAGTTTTGATAAGTCACTGACATATGGCAAAAAAATGATAGATAAGTTCGGCTACCATGTTAATTATTTATTTTTCAAGTGACGGACAAGATCAGGTTTTAATGGTCAAAATGCTCTTGACACACAATACCCCGCCACCTATACTCAAGTTCGCTAAAAGAAAGTTATTATTAATAATTCATGGAATGAAATCATATCGTCTGCTGTAATCTGAAAGGAGTGTAAAACCAAGCAATGAAAGCCCACCCGCGATTGACTGGTCTATGTTTGCTATTGATTTCGATGGGGTTCTTTTTCACAAGTGATCTTGACAAGGGTGGAGGCATCTTGGGGCTTTGCGGGTTTTTGCTCTTTTTTGTAAGCGGCTGGCTGGTGCTCATCTTTTTTTGGAACGACGGCGACATAATAAAATTACGGCGTATCCATGAGGAAAATACCCGGGATCGCGCTTTTCAGGTTAGGCCTGTTCAGGAAAGTACGTTTCGCTATCCCGCAATGAGAGGTGTGCGGCTTGCAGTCATGCTCTGTTTATGCCTCTTCATGCTGGCCATGGCCATAGCATCCTTATGTTTGCTCTCGTCCAATGAAAGCAAAGCAGACACAGCAGCAAGAATGACACTATATTTTGTGTTCGGGTTATTTGCTTCTTGCTCAATATTTTTTTTCTGGCTTACCTGGCGCTATGCCCGCTTGTTTATCAGAATCGAAGGCAAGGGAATCACTGCGTCCACTCATTTTGGTCTGCGGCATGCCGGTTGGGAGGATATCATTGCGCTTCGAGACTGGATTCCTTTTAGAGGCTGTGGCGCTATAAGCGATTTCTTTGCAGCTGATTTTACCTTATACAAAATATATACGCGCAATCATTTGATATCATTTTCCAGCAGTCTGCCCGGCGCGGACGAGCTTGCAAGGCTGATCAAATTGAATGCCGGCTTACCTGACGCCCGGGAGCACACAAATAGTCCGGGCGGGGAAAATAAGAATAAGGAATAATTGGGGCCAGACTTGAATTATCGGTGTTCTTCGTTGGTTCACTCTTGAATATTGTACCAGAGTTTTTCCAATCAATCCTTTGCCGCGCGATTTGTGCTATCTACTGCTATTGCAAGATCAAACAGAAGGCGCAATCAGGATGATTGAGCCCGCATGAAACCGTGAGTTGCGAACGAAATACTTTCCACCTCGGTCACTTCGTGACACCTCCGCCGGTGGACACCATTCACGATCCACCATCCACCATCCTCTAAATCTGCTTCCCCTGCGTCGCCATCATAAAGCCTGCATGCTTGACGTTTTTGATGGCTTTGAGTTTCTGGAAGAGGTCTTCGATCTCTTTGGATTTTCCCTTGGTTACAATGATTTCAAAGCAGTTGTGATGATCCAGGTGGATGTGCTGGCTGGATAAAATGCAGGTGTGATAATCATGCTGGACGTCCAACACTTTGGTCACCAGCTCGCGGGTGTGGTGATCATAAACCAGCGTGATCGCGCCGGTCACTTCCTTGTTTTCCGACCATTCCTTCTTGACCAGTTCGTCGCGGATCAGATCGCGAATGGCCTCGGAGCGGTTAGAGTATTTATGCTTTTTGATATGCGAATCGAATTTGGCTAGAAGATCGTCTTCCAGTGAAACGCCGAAACGGACGAGATTTGACATGGTTCCTTCCTCCCTATCTTTCTTTTCGTAGCACAAAATATAGTGAAAATATTACCTGCCGGTCAAGATATTTTTTCCGGAAATCATGAGATCAATATTGACAAAATCCATCAAATGAAGATATTGTATTTTGAAATTTGTTGTGACCTGAGAGGGAGGGTTGACCTGATCTTGAGGGAAGTCGAAAGTCTTTATTGCGCTATCTAAAGGTTTGATTCTTCCGGGATCAAACCTTTTTCGTTTTCCCCCTCCCCTCAATCCCCGCCCGCCAGGGGCGGAGAAGTAAAGAGGACCTATGGACAAACGCATCGGCACAATTACGATTATTATCACTGACAGGAGCAAGCAGGCGCAGAAAGTTAACGCCATTTTGTGTGATTTCGGAGAGATGGTCATCGGACGTATGGGGCTTCCCTATGCGCCCGGCGATCTGCATATTATAGCACTCATTGTGCATGCAACAACCGATGAAATCGGGGCGCTGACCGGAAAGCTGGGCGCTCTGCCCGGCGTTTCCGTCAAGGCATCCCTGACCAAAGTCTAACGGATACGAAGGAAAACTCATAATGACAGACTACAAAGACTTTATTGACGACAATTCCATTCAAAGCACTCTTGACCAGGCCAGAAATCCCGACCCATTGCGAGTTCGCGAAATCATTGACAAGGCTTATGAACTCAAAGGGCTCACCCCGGAGGAAGTCGCCGCGCTGCTCCAGACGGAGGATGATGACCTCATCGGCGCTATTCTGCAGGCGGCGCACAAAATCAAAGAAGATATTTACGGCAACCGTCTGGTCATTTTCGCGCCGCTTTACATCGCTAATCTCTGCGCCAATAACTGCCTTTATTGCGGATTCCGCCGCGACAACAAGGAACTCAACCGCGTCGCGCTGACCATGGAACAAATCAAAAAAGAAGTGGAAGTTCTGGAACGCGAGGGACACAAGCGCCTCCTGATGCTCTGCGGTGAGCACCCGTCCAGATCGAGTCTGGAATATTTCATGGAAGCCATTGAAACGGCCTATGCGACGAAAACGGAAAAAGGCGGTGAGATTCGTCGGATTAATGTGGAAATCGCCCCTCTCAATGCCGAGGAATACAAGGAATTAAAGAAAACCGGCATCGGCACCTGCGTCTTGTTTCAGGAAACATACCATCACGAAACTTATAAAGTCATGCACCCGAGCGGTCCGAAAAAAGATTTTGCCTGGCGTCTGACCGCCATGCACCGCGCACAGGAAGGCGGGATCAGCGATGTGGGCATCGGGGCGCTCTTCGGTCTTTATGATTACAAATATGAAGTTCTGGGGCTGCTTTTGCATGCGCTGCAACTGGAAAAAGACTGCGGCGTCGGCCCGCACACAATTTCAATTCCCCGGCTGGAGCCGGCCTTCAATGCGCCGGCGGCCATCGCTCCGCCTTGTCCGGTAAGCGATCACGACTTCAAGAAACTGGTGGCGATTATCCGAATGGCGGTGCCTTATACGGGCATGATTTTAAGCACCCGGGAAAATCCCGCGCTGCGTTCGGAGGTCTTTGCCTACGGCGTTTCGCAGATCAGCGCGGGCTCTCGAACCAATCCCGGAGGTTATCAGGATGATACAAGCGACCGCTTCCGCGCCGCGCAGTTCAACCTGGGCGACACCCGTACGCTTGACGAAGTCATCTACGATATCAGTCAGCATGGGCACATCCCCAGCTTCTGCACCGCCTGTTACCGTCTGGGCCGCACCGGAAAGGATTTCATGGACCTGGCCAAACCCGGCCTGATTCAGAAATTCTGTCAGACCAACGCTCTTTTCACATTTAAAGAATATCTGATGGATTATGCCAGTCCTCAAACCCGCGAGGCCGGTGAAAAACTGATTTCGGAAACACTGACAAAATCTTTCAAAACAAAACGAAAACAAATGGCCTGTAAACGGCTGCAACAAATAGAGGATGGCGCACGAGATGTCTATATCTGATCATATTGAAAAACTTCTGCTTAAGGCGGAAATCGGCAAACCTCTGAGCCGGGAAGAAATTATCGACCTGCTGAAAATGCCCGGCGAATATTCTGAAGACCTTTTCGCCACGGCCGACCGCATCCGGGAAAATGAAGTCGGCAATGAAATTTTTCTGCGCGGGATTATCGAATTTTCCAACGTCTGCGAACGCAACTGCCTGTATTGCGGCCTGCGCAAAGCCAATGATAAACTGGAGCGCTACCGGATGACTGACGAGGAAATTCTGGAGACGGCCCGCGAGATCAAAGCCGCCGGCATTTCGACGGTCGTACTGCAATCCGGCGAAGATTCCCATTACACGGCCGGGCATATCTGCAATCTGGTGCGGGCCATTAAAGAGGAAACGGGACTGGTGATTACGCTGTCTCTGGGCGAAAGGCCTCAGGAAGACTACAAAGCCTTCGGAGAAGCCGGCGCCAACCGCTACCTGCTCAAACATGAAACCGCCTCGCCGGAGCTTTATAAATATCTGCGCCCCGGTTGCCGGCTGGATCATCGCGTCTCGTGCCTGAAAACGATCAAGGCGCTGGGATTCGAAACGGGAACGGGAAACATGGTGGGGCTGCCGGGACAGACTTATGACATCCTGGCCGACGATCTTTTACTGATGAAAATACTCGATGCGGACATGCTGGGCATCGGCCCCTTTATCGCCCATCCGGACACACCGCTGACCGGTATTGACAATGATGATCTTGAATTAACGCTGCGAGTCATTGCCATTGCCCGGCTATTGACCCGCAACACCAACATTCCCGCCACCACGGCACTGGCGACGCTCAATCCCTTCGGACGGCTCCATGCGCTTCAGGCAGGCGCAAATGTGGTCATGCCGGATTTCACGCCTCAGCAATATAAAAGCCGCTATGACATTTATCCGGGAAGAGCCGACGTCGGCTCGGCAAGAGACATTATCGTCAAACTGGAAAAGGATTTTCAAACGATTGGAAGAACGATTAACTATTCCGTCGGACACCGGCCAACGAAAATGAATTCGGAGACTTTACATTAATAATGTAGTGTGTGGCTTCCGCCCCGCTTTTTGGCAAACCTGATAACCTAAAGGTCACGCGAGGTTCGCACTACACGTTCATTTTTCGAATCACTGAAGGTAACGATAAAGCCCGTAGGGAACGGTCGCGTGACCTTCAGGTTATTTAAACCGTTCCCTACAATAAGATTACGCCTCAAAAACCATCTTCCGGACAATCAGCCCTTTTATCTTTTTCAGCTTCTTTTCCATGGTCAGAATGTCGGCTTCATCGCCGAATGTATCAAGAATCAGCAACCCGGAGGGCGAACAGGCTTTTTTCGAAACTTCATGGAGCCCCAGGCGCGTTCGGATATTGCAGCCGTATTCCGTCAGTATTTTCTGAACGTCAAGAATTTTCTCCACACGATTGGTGACCTGAACTCCCAGCACAATTCTTTTTTCCATCGAAACCTTCTCTCCTTGTTAATTTTTTAAACCGGTTTGATTAGTAGTTTTTTTCACAATGAGCCAAGCGCAATGAGCTCTTTGATGTTGATATGCCTCGATTCGTCAACGGCCAGGCCCTCTTTGATCAAATCCAGAACCAGCGCTTTTTCTTCCGGAAACTTATATCCCTCATAAGCCTGAGAAAAAAGAAGCCCGCCCTGCTTATTGGTCCAGGAGTTCATGTTGTGATCGAAACAGACGGAAGAGGTCACATTCAGGTTTCCGATCATCACTTGCAACTCTTCCAGGCGTTCATGCGGCGAGGAAATGTGCAGACGCCCTTCTTCATAATCACCGAATATTTCCGTTCCCTGCCTCGGAACAAACGGGCGCGAACGAATATAATGCGGATTGATTTCGTTTAAGACCCGCGCGGTATTTTCTGCATGCTGACGCCATCTTTCCCTGCCTCCCAGATCCGGCATCCAGTATTCGGATAACTGAAATCCGGCCGCCACCGCTTTTTTGCCGCCTTCAATCTGCTCATCCGCCGTTACTCCTTTGCGGACGAGTTTCAGAATTTCGTCATCGCCTGTTTCCAGCCCGACGTGAATGCGGTCAAGCCCCGCTTCACGAATGGCGACAAGTTCCTCAAGCTTTCTTTGCGCGAGTGTTTTGGACCGCGTATAGGACGTCACGCGCGTCAGACTGGGCAACGTTTTGCGCAGATGTTTGAGCACCTCGATAAATTCATCGGGTCTCATAATCATGCTGTTGGCGTCCTGCAAAAAAGCCGTTTTCGCGCCATAGTACATCCAACTGAAGACGGTTGAGAAACAGGGATTTTCATTCATGTAGGGATTCACACTCAAAATCGCGCGCAGAACGTCGCGGTTTAATTCCCCTCGATGCCCTGTTTTCCGGGACACTTCCGTGATTTGTTCAACCATCTCTTTAACATGGTCGATATCGGCTTTGATGTCTTCGACGGAGCGGTAAACAAAGCGATGATCTTTATACATCTCGCAAAACGTACATTTATTCCACGGACAGTTTTCCGTAATTCTCAGTAAAAGCGAACTGCTCCCCCCTTCGCTGGGGGGCCGGTATACGCCGACCGCAAATGATATTTTGCTTATTTTTTCCACATTCTCGCGATATGAACTATTATTTTGATTCAAGACTTCAAGGCTCCTTTATTCATTTAGATGTTAATATAACATTCCTTCATCATTTGACAATATAAGCCTGTTGAATTGTCCTGACTTTCCTCAAAACACTTATGTCAAATTCGACATATTACTATGACATTATTGACATAATTGACAATGCCGACCATTCCGACTATAAGTCACAAACATAAATTTTCATCGTGCTCACGGGTTATTAAGGAATGGCTTCAAACATTTACCTATATAATAAGACGGGAGAAAAAAATGGAAAAAAACATCACTCTAACAATTGACGGCCAGGAAGTGACGGCCAAACCCGGTCAGACCATCTTGGAAGTTGCCCGAAACCTGGGAATTTATATTCCCACTTTATGCCACTACCAAAACACAACAAATGTCGGCGCCTGCCGGGTCTGTATGGTTGAAGTCGAAAACGCCCGCAGCCTGGTTGCCTCCTGCTGCATGCCGGTGAGCCCCGGTATGGTCGTGCGCACCAACACTCCGGCGATTCGCGCCGCCCAGAAGATGATCGTTGAATTATTATGGTCCTCCGGCGATCATAATTGCCTCACCTGTGAGCAGAACGGCGCATGCGAACTGCAAGATCTGGTTTACTGGCTTAAAATCGACAAACCCCGTTTCCCTATCGAACCTCCGGGGCATGCACCGGACGACAGCAACACCATGATTTCCCGCGATCTGAACAAATGCGTTCTGTGCGGCCGCTGCATTCGCGCCTGCAACGAAATTCAGGTCAATGAAGTGCTTGATTTCGCCAATCGCGGCTCTTATGCCAAAGTCGGCCCCGCTTTTGACGCGGATTACATCGATTCATCCTGCGTTTTCTGCGGCGAATGCCTCCAGGTTTGCCCCACGGGCGCCATCACTTTCAAGCAGGCGAAATTCGCCGGCCGCCCCTGGGAACTGGGCAAGGTCCGCACCACCTGCACGTACTGCGGCGTCGGTTGCCAGATGGATCTCTACGTCAAAGACAATAAAATCGTCAAGGTTTCGGGCAACCGTGAATACGGGCCGCCCAATGACGGGAGCCTCTGTGTGAAAGGCCGCTTCGGGATGGATTTCGTTTCGCATCCGGATCGTTTGAAAAAACCTCTGATCCGTTACAACAAAAACGAGGATTTCAAGGAAGCTTCCTGGGATGAAGCCTTTTCGTTCATTGCTGACAAGCTTCAGGTTGTTAAAAGCGAGCATGGCCCCGACAGCATTGCCGGGCTTTCTTCTGCGCGCTGCACCAACGAGGAAAATTATGTTTTCCAGAAATTTCTGAGGGCGGCCATCGGTACCAATAATGTCGATCACTGCGCCCGTCTCTGACACTCTGTCACGGTGGCCGGTCTGGCCGCCACATTCGGCAGCGGTGCAATGACCAATTCAATCGATGAAATTGAGTATACCGATCTGATCCTCGCGACAGGAACCAACACGACGGAAAATCATCCCATCATCGGCGCGAAAGTGAAACGCGCAGTCAAACGCAACGCGACCAAACTGATCGTCATTGACCCGCGCAAAATCGATCTCGTGAAATACGCAGACATCTGGCTGCGCCAGAAACCCGGTACCGACGTCGCGGTTCTCAACGGTTTGATGAATGTCATTATTTCGGAAGGCCTGGAAGCCAAAGACTACATCGCTGAAAGAACTGAAGGGTTTGACGCGCTCAAGGCGGCGGTAGCCGAATACACCCCCGAATACGTCGAAAAAATCTCCGGCGTGCCGGCCGAGGATTTAAAGAAGGCCGCCCGAATGTATGCCAAAGCCAATCGCGCCAGCATCCTTTATGCAATGGGCATCACTCAGCATATCAGTGGAACGGACAACGTGAAAAGTTGCGCCAACCTTTCCATGCTGTGCGGCAACGTCGGCATTGAAGGCGGCGGCGTTAATCCGCTGCGCGGACAAAATAACGTTCAGGGCGCCTGCGACATGGGAGGGCTTCCCAATGTTTACCCGGCCTACCAGCAGGTGGCAAACGACGATGTCCGCAAGAAATTCGAATCTGCCTGGGGCGCGACCCTTTCACCCAAACCTGGCCTCACGATCATGGAAATGATGGCGGCGGCAGGCGCAGGCATTATCAAGGCCCTCTACATTATGGGTGAAAATCCGCTTCTTTCCGATCCGGATCTGCACCATGTGAAAAAAGAGATTCAAAAACTGGACCTGCTGGTCGTTCAGGATATTTTTATGACGGAAACCGCCGCACTGGCCGATGTGGTTTTGCCGGCCGCCAGTTTCGCTGAAAAAGACGGCACTTTCTCCAACACCGAACGTCGTGTCCAGCGTGTCCGCAAGGCGCTCACAGCGCCAGGAGAAGCGAAAGCCGACTGGGAAATCATCTGCGGCATCTCCAATAAGTTCGGCTACCCCATGCACTACTCATCCGCGAAAGAGATATTCGAGGAGGTTGCAACGGTCACGCCGAGTTACGCGGGCATCACCTACAAGCGGATCGAGAAAGAGGGCATTCAGTGGCCCTGTCCGACTTCCGAGCATAAAGGGACCAGATTCCTGCACAAGGACAAATTCTCCCGCGGGCTGGGCTTGTTTTCCGCCGTTGAATACATCGCCCCTAATGAACTGCCGGACAAGGACTACCCCTTCATGATGACCACGGGCCGCGTGATATACCATTATCACACAGGCACCATGACAAGGCGCGCGAAGGGTCCGTCCGAACGGTGCCCGGAAAGCCTCGTGGAAATCAATCCCGCGGACGCCGAAAAACTGGGCATCTCCGATGGGCAGGATGTTACAGTGGCCTCACGGCGCGGCGAAGTCACGGCCAGGGCGCAATTAACGGAAAAAAGCGCGCCCGGCACCATCTTCATGAATTTCCATTTTGCCGACGCGCCGGTTAATCTTTTGACCAATCCGGTCCTGGATCCCACCGGCAAGATCCCCGAGTACAAGGTCTGCGCAGTGAAGCTCAAAGCTGCGTAACATTTCACCGATGCCCCGTTATGGTAAATTTAACATAAAAAAATAGGAATATGCCCCTTGCACGGGGCATATTCTTTATGTATGGCGGCGTCAAAGTAATGTGTATGTGAGAATTATCAATGTGGGCCATGTCCCTGGAAAAAACATTAGACTTGATGGCTGAAATGAGTTAATAAGTTCAAGTTTTTTTAAGTGTACTGATGGTGACTCGTGTTATCGATGGTTTTCTTTAGGCAGCACAATCATGCATGTAGAAGTACCGTTGATCAAGGAGCTAAAAACTAAAGACGATTTTCGTCTATAAACACTGATGGAGGGGAATATGAATAACGCTAGTCTTGACTCAAAAAGATGGTTGATAGCCGTCATGGGGACATGTCTGCAGATATGCCTTGGCACCGCATATGCTTGGTCATTTTTTCAGCTTCCACTTAGTTCAGCTTTCGGCTGGTCACAGAGTCTTACAGCATGGGCTTTCTGTCTTGCTATTTGTTTTCTTGGCCTTTCTGCGGCTGTAGGCGGAGTTCTGCTGCCTAAAGTAGGCCCCAGAAAACTTGCCATGTTCGGCGGATTGCTCTTCGGTCTGGGGTATATTACAGCATCATTTGCTCTTAAAGCTCAGAGCGCACCTCTCCTTTTCCTCACTTATGGAGTTATTGGCGGTTGCGGTCTCGGCATGGGTTATGTAACGCCAGTCGCAACGGTTGCAAAATGGTTCCCTGACAAGAAGGGTCTTGCAACAGGCATGGTTGTTATGGGTTTTGGTCTTGGCGCTCTTTTTATGTCAAAGATCTTCGCGCCCATGCTTCTAAACTATTTCAATTTTGCCGGAGCTGCAGATGTTGCCGCACAGCAGGCTATTCTTGTTAACGTTTTCCTTGCCCTCGGTGTGATTTTTCTCATACTTACCATCCCGATTGGCTACATGATTCAGAACCCGCCTGCGGGTTATTTACCCACAGGATATACGCCGCCCGTAGTTTCCGCCGCTGCTTCCGCAGCCGCCGCTTCATTAACGGCAAAAGACAGCATTCTTTCAAAAAGATTTCTTGTCATGTGGGTTATATTCTTCTGTAACATAACAGCAGGCATTGCCATCATAGGATTCCAGTCTCCGCTTTTCCAGGATCTCTGGTCAAAGGTAAATCCGGGCCTCGATAAAATGACACTGGCCGCTTACGGCGGAACCCTTATAGCGGTTACATCTATTTTCAACGGTCTTGGACGCTTCTTCTGGGGCGGAATTTCCGATAAAATCGGGAGAACACAGACTTTTAGAATAATGCTCGGTTCACAGATTCTTTGCTTTATAGCTCTTGCTTATGTTCCGAATCCCTGGATTTTCGCAATTATTCTCTGTTATGTACTCCTGTGTTACGGCGGCGGCTTCGGAACGATGCCGTCTTTTATTCTCGATGTATTCGGATCTAAAACACATGCGGTTGTTTATGGAACAATCCTTACTGCATGGTCTGCCGCGGGAATAGTCGGTCCTCAGATTGTCGGTGTACTGAAAGATACTTTTAAAGGCGCGCCCGCGGATGCCGCTTTCTGGACATTCATCATCGGCGCAGGTTTTCTTGCTTTCGGTCTACTCGTAAGCATCTTGAGCAGCAATAAGCCATTTACAAAAAATTAGATTTGTTTTCAAGAAAAGTCCTGTGATCTAAAAAAATCCCCTTCAGCGCAATATTCTGAAGGGGATTTTTTAATCAGGCAATGGCATACGCCTTAGCCGTTAGTCACCCCGTGAAATACTTGACAACTCCTCGGACAGTCTGCTATCAAAACGTGCAGGCGATGGAGTTCGCCTTTAACCGCAGATCCTGCTGATGACTCCTACGATCCGTACTTTAAACATCAGGAGTTATTCATGACGCTTGCCAATCCATTATCCCCTCCCGCTGTTCGTGGATTGCTCAACTTGTTGTCCTCGACCGGGAAATCTTTTTCGACAGCGTCTCTGAAAAGGCGGCTGGCCGAGGCACTGGCGCTTCTTGAGGAAAACCCGTCCACAATCTGTCGCGCCTGGCCTATCAGTGAGAAAAAATACATCAACATCGCTATTGACACCATGCGCCGGCAGGCGGTATCTTACGCCGCCGAAGAATTGGCCACTGTTGAAGTCCTGCTTGCACGGATACAAGGGCAAACGGATGAAATCAAACAGTCGATTCTGCGGATAGAAAACCTGATCGATCATTGATCAACCAGTAAACACCTTTTCTCATCAAAAGGAAAGAATACGACCAGAAGGAGAATAAACATTTATGGAACACACACACGAAGTTGAACAGATGTGCGTCGTGGCGAAAGGAGCTAAAAACGGTCCCGCCCCGATCCCCCAGGAGGGGGGCTGGACTCAGGTCAAAGAAATTAAAGACATCAGCGGCCTGACTCATGGCGTCGGCTGGTGCGCCCCGCAACAGGGCGCCTGCAAACTGACCCTCAATGTAAAAAACGGCATCATCGAAGAAGCGCTGGTGGAAACCATCGGCTGTACAGGCATGACCCACTCCGCCGCCATGGCCGCCGAAATTCTGCCGAATAAAACCATTCTGGAGGCGCTGAATTCCGATCTGGTTTGCGATGCCATCAACGTGGCGATGCGCGAAATCTTTCTTCAGATTGCCTACGGCCGCACACAGACCGCTTTTTCCGAAGGCGGGCTTCCCATCGGCGCGGGTCTCGAAGACCTGGGCAAAGGGCTTCGAAGCGTGATCGCCACGATGTACGGCACGAAAGCCAAAGGTCCCCGTTATCTGGAAATGGCCGAAGGATATGTCACTGAAATCGGCCTCGATGCCGACAACGAAATCATCGGCTACAAGTTCGTCCAGTTGGGCGTCATGATGGACCACATTGCCAAAGGGATGGAACCGGCCGCTGCGCTGGCCAAAGCCAGTGGAACCTACGGCCGTTTTGCCGAAGCCGTTAAAACTGTTAACCCCCGTAAAGGATAAGGAGTATAAAAAATGGCACTATTTGAAGGATATGAAAGAAGAATTCAGCAGATCACTCCTTTTCTCGCCAAATATGGAATAACCTCTCTGGAGGAAGCCGAAAAAGTATGTATGGGAAAAGGCGTCGATGTGCGAAAAATTGTCAAAGACATTCAACCGATTTCTTTTGAAAACGCCGGATGGGCGTATCTGGTCGGGGCGGCTGTCGCCATTAAAAAGGGCCAGAAAATCGCGGCGGACATTGCCGAGACCCTGGGCGAAGGACTCCAGGCCTTCTGTATTCCCGGCTCGGTGGCCGACGACCGTCAGGTCGGCGTCGGCCACGGCAATCTGGCTTCCATGCTTTTAAGGGAAGAAACAACCTGTTTTGCATTCTGTGCGGGGCACGAATCCTTTGCGGCGGCGGAAGGCGCGATCGGCCTTGCCAAGTCCGCCAACAAGGCAAGAAAGGCTCCCCTGCGTGTCATCCTGAATGGTTTGGGTAAAGACGCGGCCCACATCATCGCCCGTGTCAACGGGTTCACCCATGTGGCCACCGCTTTTGATTATAAGACCGGCAAGGTTTCTGTTGCCAAAGAAAAGGCCTATTCCAAAGGCGAACGCGCGGCGGTTCGCTGCTACGGCGCGGATGACGTGCGCGAGGGCGTGGCTATCATGCATCTGGAAGGCGTGGATGTTGCGATTACAGGAAATTCCACCAACCCGACACGGTTCCAGCATCCGGTGATGGGTGTTTACAAAAAAGAACGTATTCTGGCAGGCAAGAAATTTTTCTCGGTCGCCTCCGGCGGTGGGACAGGCAGAACGCTGCATCCGGATAACATGGCCGCAGGCCCCGCCTCCTACGGTATGACCGACACGATGGGACGCATGCATTCGGACGCGCAGTTTGCCGGCTCGTCGTCGGTTCCCGCTCACGTGGAAATGATGGGGCTCATCGGCATGGGCAACAACCCCATGGTGGGCGCATCGGTTGCGGTTGCGGTAGCCGTTGAGCAGGCGATGAAATAAAGACTTTTGGACAAACGCCACACTGCCGTCTTGATGAGGCAGTGTGGCTTAATCCCTGTATTGTCCGAATTTCAAGGGAGTCACGCACGTCATCAGTTTCATCGTGGATCATCAGGTCATCCGGGATGTTCTCACGCATCTTAATTTAAAAATAATCCACCGATAAATTTGAAAAGATCAGGAATACCGGACATGAATCAATGCACTTTTTCTCTCTTCCCCAGTTCCGCCGCCGCTGCTCGCCCGGCAACCCGGCCGGTCAGGATGCACGCGCCGAGAAATGTTCCTTCCAGAGACGCTTTGCCGTTCACACCGGCAAGGCCGGTCAGTTCTCCTGCGGCATACAGGCCGAAAACAGGCTGTCCAGTGGTCTTGAGGACCCGGCAGGACCGGTCAATGGCAACACCCCCCATGCTTTTGCGTGTCAGAGGATAAAACTGCACGGCGTAGAAGGGCGCCTGTTCAATTCTGACAGGCTTTGACCAGGGGGTGCCCGAGCAGCCGATGCGTCCGAAATCGCTGTCGCTTCCGTCCGAGACCATTTCGTTCCAGCGATGGACGGTATTTTCCAGGGTCTTAGGAGGAAGTCCTGCAGCCTGAGCCAGGTCACTAAACGTCATCGCCGACTTGATGAATTCATGCTTGCCGGCCTCCTCGAAAAATATTTTTTCAATGGATTCACGACTCCAGCCGGAGACGAAAAAATTCCCGCGGGCCGCGTGGTCAAATATTGCCCAGTACGTGCCGCCGGGCTGTTCCAGCACCCTTGAAAAAGTAGCCTTCGTGTCTTGTGATTCATTGACAAAACGCCGCCCGGCCCTGTTCACCCAGATCGACTGCTGACTGAAAGCGTTAGAACCCCGGTTTTCCATGGCGGCTGTCGGATTGGCAAGACCGGTCGAATAATTCCATTGATAATGCATGTTGACCAGACGGGCACCCGCCTCCCGCGCCATTTCGTGGCCCGTCCCCAAGGCGGTTGCGCCTGCGCCGATCAATAACCGTTCAGGAAAAGATTGCTTTTCGGGCCAGTGCTCCCTGACCATTTTTGCATTCCCCTGGAAACCGCCGGTGGCCAGGATGACGACTGGCGCGAGATAATCGACGGCGGCGCCGTCTTTGAGCCGCTGTGTCCGGACACCGACGATCCGGCCCTGGTCGTCCCTGATCAGCGAAACCGCTTTGAATCGAAAGTAGAATGTCACCTTGCCACTCTGCCTGCAATGGTTGTAAATCGGTTCGACAAGCCCGCGTCCCTTGCCGATAACTTTATGCCAGCGCGGCACACGATTTCCAGGCATGAGAATCGCTCCCTTTTCGAAGCGGACGCCGAGGCGGATCAGCCAGTCGTAAATTTCATGGCGGGACTCATGAACATAATAGCGCACCCATTCGGCATCGGGACCGGAGCCGTTTTCATCGCGACCGTAGGCCATAAAGTCCTGATAGGCGATCTCGGAAAAATCCGAGATACCGGCTTCGACCTGCGCGGGCGTCCCCACAATACAGACGGCGCCCTCGCTCATCAGGGCCGTGCCGCCGGGCAGAGCCTGCATCTCAATCACCGCCACATCAACGTCCCTTTGGGCCAACTCCCAGGCGGCCGCCAGCCCGGCAACGCCAGCGCCGACAATGATGACCGAATGTCGACGTTGGGCTTCCGCCGACGCAACGACGGTCGACGCAAGTAAAATAAGGATCATCGCGCACAGCAACGCCTTCATGTTTCTCTTCATCTTCATCTCCATGCTTTTTTTAAAATCGGATGCGGTTGCGGGCGCCTCGCTTCCTTTAATCAGCAATGCATCGCCGCCTTCATTCCCGAGAATTTCGTCCAAATGAGTATTCATTAAATACTTGGGCAAAATACAATATAATCGGTACGCTGTCCATCAATTTGGCTGCCGGGAGACGGGCAATCCATCCGCGGATCTTGTTTTCAAACCGGTGGGGCGGGACATATACTTTCATATTTTGTTTTCTCTTGACAGCGGCTTTTTAATGGGTGATCCTCATGACCGGTATTTTCGTAAATCACATGCGATATTCGCGACAGGGAGGATAGAAAAATGCCTGTAAAAAACATTTCACAACTCGTCTGCGCCCTTTGGGTGGGTTTTCTCCTGTTTGGCTGCGGTGGGGATTCGTCAACTCCCTCCACGCCGCTTGCGACAATCTGCGCTAATTTGACGGGTGCGACAATAGGCGATGTCACCATTACATCTACAAAGTGGTACAACGCATCAGGTGACAATCCTGCTTTCTGCCAGGTAAATGCAACCCGGCCGCCGTATCTGGACATGGAAATCGATGTGCCGGAGAACTGGTCCGGCAGGCTCTGGCAGCAAGGCGGGGGTGGTCTCGACGGGAAAATCACTTCAGCCATCACAACGGATGCAACGACGGGCGCCATCATCAGCATGAATATCGCCTTGAAAGAAGGGCTTGCGGTGTATGCCGCATCGAATGGCGGAAATCGATCATCGGTCCCGGCTGAGGCAGCGCCGCTGGTCTGGGCGGACGGAACCCAGGAAGGTGTCGACTCGGCCGAAGACTATGCCCATGCGGCGTTAAGCACGACCCGCGAATTTGCCAGAGCCGTCATCAATAGATTCTACGGGAGATCTCCAAGTTATTCTTACTTTAACGGCTGTTCCAACGGCGGCCGCAACGCTTACATGGCAGCCGATCGCTGGCCGGAAGAGTATGACGGCATCGTGTCCGGCTGCATGGGTATGGACGTCACAGGACAAACGGTTGCCTGGCTGAATTTAGGTTCAAGGTCAGGCACACCGGCTATGCCATCGGCTGCGCAGTGGCAATCTGTGACGGCGGCTTCCATTGCAGCGTGCGACGCGCTGGACGGTCTCACCGACGGCATGATTGCCAATCAGGTTGCCTGTCATTTCGATGTGGCCACATTGCAGTGTGGCGAGCCGACAGCGCCTGCTGCCTGCTTGACCTCCGATCAGGTGCAGACCGTAAAAAACGTAACCTCCGATTTAAAACTCGCAAACGGCACGACGGTCTATTCCGGCTATAATTGGACGGACTGGTATCCGCATGTCGTGTATTTCGGTATTCTGGGCGGAGGAAATGCCGTGCTGGCGACGGGAGATGCGGCGTGGTTTAGTACATTGGCCAAACAACAATCGTTCAATATGGACCATGATTACCCGATATTCCAATATGGTTTCCGCACCATTGGCGCGAATCCGGATAAAAGCAGGGTGGCGGCCTTTGTAGCGTCGGGCCGGAAATTGATATCCTGGCACGATGGCTCTGACAACCTGACATCGTTTAACGATCATGTTCGAAATTATTCCACCATGACGAACCTGGCTGTGGGGCTGGGCCTCACCGATCCGGGAACCCATACCCGTTTCTTTGTCGTGCCAGGAGGAAGTCACACGGACGGCGAGGAATTGACCGAGGTCAACTGGTTTGCCGCCATCACCCAATGGGTTGAAAACGATATCGCTCCCGAACAATTGATTTATAACAAGCGCGATACAACAACGGGCGCTCTGCTGCGCACCCTGCCGGTTTGCCAACATCCCCGGTATCCAAGATATAACGGGGCGGGCGATGTGAATGCCGCTGCGAGTTATACCTGTGAAATGCATTGAAAAGGCCCCTTAACGTAGAACTTCACCGTCGGCTTCTTAATCCCCTTGTATTTTCTGAGAGCCGGCGCGCTTGTATCCATTCCGGCGCAGTATTCGTATATCGTCGGCGCTATAATAGCCAGCGCCGCCATTCTCACTTTGATCGCCAACAAGTTCTTTTTGCCTTCCCATTTGTTTGAAGAGCCGCTTTTGGATGATCAGGCTCCAGACGAAAAGGATGTGCGTAATAGACTTTAGGATCATTATGAGAAATATCCGTTGACATCCGCGGGACCATTCTTTATCATTTCCGCCATTGTCTGCCAGTTGTGCCTATCGGACCGGGCGCCCCGGAATGAATAAAAAAACCAAGGATCGCGGCCCATGTCGATTTCAATGAAATTCAAAAATTCTCTGTCTGTTTTTCTGATCATCTCCACCATTCTCATGATCTTCGGGTGCGGAGGCGGCGGCGGAGACGAGCCCATCACACCGTCGGCCGATTCTTTCAAAATCATCGTCATTTCGGATGTGCATGTGCGCCTGCCCGGAAATCCCGACGATGTTAAATACAACAATGCCCTCAACCTGTCACGATTCAACGATGCACTCAACAGCATCAAAACCGGTCATGCGGATGCGGATCTGGTGATCGTCAACGGAGACCTGACCGGATGCCTGTTTTCAAACGATCCGGATGATTACGACGGCGTCGCCCCGGACACCCCCGCTGAACGATTCAAGTCGATGATCGACACACTGGGCAAACCCTATTACGTGATCCTGGGCAATCACGATTATCAGGAAGGTTTCGATACATCCCGGCAGGAAGGCATCACATCCGCCAATCCTGCAGCCATGGAGGCGATATGGAAGAAAGTGCTCGGGATTGATCCTTACTATTCCTTTGTTCACAAAGGCGTGCGCTTTATTATGCTCAACTCCATTCGCGGATCGAGCTATGATGACACCTGCCCCTCTTCCACAATTGAAAAGGGTTGCAGGGGTTCATTCGATGATGCCCAGATGGACTGGTTGGAAGAGCAGCTTCAAAACGCCACTGAATTCTGTCTGATCTTTCTTCACCATCCGGTGATTACGGACAACAACTCCACAAAATACTGGTCTGCGGCGGGCACAGCCATGCAATTGAGATCGGACGACCGTTTCTATTCAATCGCCCGCACCTACAAAAGCCGGATCAAGGGCATTTTTGTCGGTCACGGCCATGTCAAGGAGAAAGACACGCTCGAAGGTGTCATCCCCGTCCATGAAACCGCGCCGATCGGCGATGGCAACGGCTCCGCCAATCACATCCGGGTAGTGTGGATGGACCCGTATACGGGCGTGATGCTCACGGATTGAAGAATCACAGAACAATGCTTGGTGGATGACTGATGAATTGCCTCATTGCAAGGGGTTGAAACCCCTTGTTCTGCAACTGAGTTCGTCAGGTTAAATCCCGCAAAAAAGGCCTGAGCAGGCGGTGGATGATCGATAGAATCACGATGCTGACCAAAACGACAACCAGCACGGGCAGCGTAATGCCCGTCATCGCCACCCCCAAAGCCGTACCTGCGGCCGGCGGATGTTCCGTGTCCGTCACCACCATGATAAACATGGATAACCCGACAGCCAGGGAATATATCAAGGCCGAATAGAGCACGGATGGATGCGGGATGATAGAGCACAGAAATCCGCAAAACAAACCGACGATATGCCCGCCAATGATGTTTCTGGTTTTAGCCGTAACACTGTCCTGCATGGCGAAAACGATAAACGTGGTAGCGCCCAGCGAGGCGATAATCACGGCATGCTGTGTGCTGAGAAAATAAATAACGATAAAGATGGCGACTGTCGCCAGCAGGCTCTGAAGAACATAATGTTTCCAGTGCCGTCGAAATTCCAGATCCATTTTAATCAGTGAGTTTCTCAAGTCAGGCATTGCCTCCCATGTTTTGATTTGAGAACATTAAAAAAAATTACTCAAACAGGCAAGTCCGAATTCCTTCCGAAAATTCTATTTGATATTGACTATCATTTCGCGTATGAAAGATAATCATGAAAACGGAAAGAGAAATATTTAACGACTATCTTTCGAAAATGAACCTTCGAGACACACCGCAGCGCGAGATGATCCTGGATACATTTCTCAAGCGCGAGGAGCATATCACGGCCGAACAGCTCTACGACATCGTCAAAAAAACAGACCCCTCCATCGGACAGGCCACCGTCTATCGCGTATTGAAACTGGTCGTCGAGGCGGGTTTGGCCCGGGAAGTCGATTTCGGAGACGGCGTCATGCGCTATGAACACGCTTACAATCACCCGCACCACGACCATCTGGTCTGCAAGGGGTGCGGTAAAACCGTGGAAGTAAGGGATGACATCATCGAAGAGATGCAGAAACGCGTGGCGGAAAGCTTTGGTTTCCTACTGACCGACCACGAAATGTATCTTTACGGCCTTTGTGGAAACTGCCGCGGCAAAAATAAATAATCCCCTTTTCTTATCCTGCATTAATTCGGGGACATACCACTTAATTATCTTGACCGATACGGAGGAAAGTTTCAGGTACGTCTCATGCCTAGATATCACGAATCGTTGCCGTCGATTATCCGCACCATATTACCCAGCTATGATTACATTCATTCTTGACGTCATAACGCATTTGAAAAATAAGGCGTGCTGGACAGGCCTGCCTGAATTACTGTTAAATTGGCCTTTCTGGCGTCTGATCCAGTAATACCTCCCACAAAAAAGAAGTCTTATCAATTACTTCATCTTTTTTAACCGGATGATATCATCAAGGATCAGTATCTTATTTTCCAGTTTCCACTTCCTGGAAACGGGCGCCGCGCCGGCCGGATTCAGGATCAGGATGTCATTGTTAAAGGTATAAGTCCCTTTCTGGGCGGCAATGACGGGATTCATGGAGCCTTTAGGAAACGTCTTCAGGAGTGCCGGCGTCAATCGGGAAACAAAGTCAAACGTATTGTCTTTGTTCAGGGCAAGCTTGAATAAGGCCTGCGGCATCCCATCCTGATAACCCTCCCAGGTTCCAACCAGTTCTTTGACAATGACATTTTTCAGGACAACAGGCGCGTCCTGCCTGGCGCCTTTAGACTCCAGAAGTGAGATGATTGCGTTTTTGCCGGAACGTTTCGCATAACTCATGGCCGATTCGCCGGCGCCGTTTTTCAGGTTCACATCGGCGCCTTTCTCAATTAGCAGTTTGACAACCTCTTCATTCCCTCTGCCAGCGGCCAGCATCAAAGCCGTTTCTCCCCCGTGTTTAACAATATCGGGTTTGGCGCCTCTATCCAAAAGCAAAGAAACCTTTTCGAGAGCCTGCTTTTGATCAGCGCACATGGCCGCAGCAATTAACGCGGTTCTTCCATCGGATGCCGGGAAATCAATATCTGCTTTATTGTCCAATAAAATATTCAGGATCTTGATGTAGCTTTTATGCTTAAAAGGGTCAGGATTTCCGGCTGCCATAACCAATGGTGTCAGATTGCTTGCGGAGGATCTGGTGTTAATAACGGCTCCTCCTTCAATCAAAACCTGGACCATTTCCGGATCAGCCACGATGACGGCCGCGGTGAGCGGTGCGTAACCGGCTTTGTCCTGAACTTCCATTTTAGCTCCGCGCGACATGAGATATTTGGCTGCAGCAATATTTTTTGACATTGCGGCGACATATAATGCGGTACGGCCGTTGGCCGGGGATAAAAGGTTGATATTTGCTCCATGGTCCAGCAGGAGCCCGATGGCTTCCACAAAACCAATTTGGGTTGCCACATGCAAGGCTGAATAATCACCGGTTACATGGTTCAGGCTGGGTTTGAAGGTGAGAAACTTTTCCAGATATTTTACGACCACTGCCTGATTTTTATTTTTGAAACTAATGGCCGTCATGAGCGGTGTGGATCCGTTGTTGTCCGCCTTATTAATGTCTGCGCCTTTAGAGACAAGAAAGTCCAGCACATCGTATTTCTTGTGTAAAACGGTGGCGGTCAGCACCGATGCTCCCATTTTGTCCGGCAGATTGACT
Source organism: Smithellaceae bacterium (assembly GCA_963682105.1). Classification (GTDB taxonomy): domain Bacteria; phylum Desulfobacterota; class Syntrophia; order Syntrophales; family Smithellaceae; genus UBA8904. Next base: position 29,500 of record OY821638.1, on the reverse strand, counting down.
TTTGAGCCGTGGCTGTAGAGAAGTTTAACCATCTCCGGATTTTCATTTTCCACAGCGAACCAGAAAGCCGTTTTGCCCTCTCTTTCCCGCAGAAGGACATCGGGTTTTTTGGCCTGGGCCAGAAGAAGCTGGACCGTATCGAGATGATTCATTGCGGCAGCCAAAATTAACGCTGAATTCCCCTGGGACAGCGGTGCATTATTTGTCCGGTCCCTGGCGTTGATATCGGCGCCTTTTTTCAGCAAAAGATCAACAATTTCCGTTTGACCTTTTTCTGCTGCAATCAACAATGGCGTACGTTCCCACTCATTACCAAATCCGTCAACTTTGGTCCCTCTCTTGTCGATTTCCACCCTGGACGATTGAATGATCACTTTCGCGACATCCCATCGATTGCCATAAGAGAGCGCAAAGCAAAGCGGAGTCTCTTTTTTCCAAACCGCATTCACATCGGCGCCGCTGTCTATCAAGGCTTTGACCTTATCTGTGCTGTCATTAATAATGGCCTGATAAATCGCCGGCCGGGACGCCTGCCCGGTTTGTGCGTAAAGCGGTATGAACGCGCTGCATGCGAGCAGTAAAATGACAGTTGTCTGCAAACACCTGTATGTTCTCAATTGGTTCTCCTTCAGAATAAATTACAAAGACAAGGTGATTAATCAACCAATGACCTTTGCGGCTTTCACCTCGATGCTTTTGGGAATGAGTTCCAGCAGGCGTGACATAAATTCGCAGGCGCTGCCGAAACAGGCGGCATAGCCTGCCGCAAAGAAATGTTCGGGATTCGTTGCTCCTTCTTTTCCGGGGCCTCCCATCGTTTTCGGAACGGATAAATTGACGTCAATCAGTCCGTCGTCTGATTTTGTATGCCCGTTTCTCCCCCCTGTCGCCACATCATGCGCCGTATAAAGAACCTTGATAGTCATAAATACTTCCTCCCCTGTCGGAAATATTTTGAAGTTTATCGTCCCGGAGGTCGCCTCCAGCGCCCCGCTCATGTGCATGTGGAACGCTTATCGGATTTTTTTCTTTCCCGCGGACAGTGGCTGATCCGGGGTAACGCCATAATACCGCGTTCTGGCTTTTCCCCAAACACAACCATTTTTTCCAAACAATTTTAATTCCACCTTCTGCACAGCCTGACAAAATGGATTTCCGGCTCTTGCCCCCCGACAAATGATGCAATATTGCTCGCAAAAGACGGGCGGATTTTGATTCTTGGTCATTTTTTATTCCTCCTTCCTAACCTCCGGATATTTCAATCCTGTACAACCCCGTAATGCCGGATTACCCGGTTTTCGGGATCGTTCGTTCCTCACATACATTTTCTTTGCTCAAATCCGCGTTCATTCGGTCCAATAATTTTGTCACGCTTAGTTTGATGTCCTGAAATTCCTCTACCGTCAGGCCGCTTCGGCAAAACAGTTCCAGAGGAACGCTTATCGCCTGCTGTTTCATGGCACTTCCCTCTTCGGTAAGCATTACCATGACTTTGCGCTCGTCCGTCGAAAGCCGGTTGCGCGAAATGAGCCCCTGCGCCTCCAGCCGTTTGAGCAGAGGCGTCAGGGTTCCTGAATCCAGATATAAAAGCCGGCCGATATCTCCCACGCTCAAAGTCTGATGCTCCCACAAGACCATCATCACCAGGTACTGAGGATAGGTAAGATTGAGTTTTGTCAAAAACGGTCCGTAGAGCCTGGTCAATACGCGCGAGGCGGCGTAAAGCACGAAGCACAACTGATTGTCTAGTTTCAGATATTCATCTTCATTCATCATTATTCCGCGTCTATTTTATTTGACGGTCGATTTCTCCTGTGAGCGTTTGCGTCTGATTTTCCAGGAGATCAAATCCCGTATCTTTTCTGTAAACGATGTTCCCTTGTTTGTCTACAATGATATACACCCGCTTTGACACCGGCAAAATGGAATGGTTCGTCTTATAAAGTTTAGTCGCCTCTCCTTTTTCATCGGACAAAAGTGTGAGCGCCGAAAGTCCGTGTTTGGCGATGAACGCCCGGTGGGACTCGGCCGAATCTTTGCTGATCCCGAGTACTTTTATTTTTCGATTGTCGAACTGTGCAATGTTTCGTTGAAACTCAACGAATTCTGGCGTTCAATTTCTGCTGTCGTCTTTCGGATAAAAAGCGAGGACGGCCCCTCGATAATCTTTCAGAACCTCGTTTAGCTTTACTTCTTTGCCGTTTTGATCCGGCAGAACAAAGTCTGGGGCTTTCGATCCCTGATCAACTGATGCCTTTTGCACATCCATCGAGGCGCAGCCGGATAGAATCGCCAGCGCAAACGCCACGATCATCATTTTTTTTCTGAACATTTCCACCTCCAATATTTTTATTTTTTCCTTACGCCGACATCTTTCAGCCATTGACCACTTCACCTGCCGGCACATCGGGAACATCGACGGTAAAATGCAGATACAAACCGTTAGCAACCGAATTAAACGGAATCCAGTAAGTTGCCGCCATTTTGTTGTCCTGACGTACCATAATTTTTTTGGTCTTGCCGCTATCGAGCGCCGAATCGGCCTGGCAGTAATTTTTGCATTTATCCGGATAAGGCGAAATATCGCGGCACCGGACGCCTAAAGGCACGCCGATGGCGCGGGCGGACTCGTTTGCGTCCAGGATATTGCGGTTCTTCTGGATCAGGAGCACCGGATGTGGAAAACCGTCCCACATTAAGCGGAATGATTTGCAAATGTCCTCGTACTGACGATTTTGCTTTTCTTTGTCGGTTGAATTCATTTTTTTATTTCCCTTCATTATAATTGCGTTAAATTATATTTTACACAATATTATATTATAAAATATTAATCAAGCATTTTTTTACTGAATAAGAAAGCGCCCACTATAAAAATCTTCCGCTTTTTTATTCGCTGGAGCAACGGTACTGATTGCTCCATCCGGTAAAATGCGTCATCCGGGAAAAGAGGCAAATTTATCCTGCTTCTTTCCTATTTTTCAGCATTTACCTCTCAAACAAACAATGCTATGAACTTTGCGTTACGGTGTTCCCCATGTTTTTGTGGAATCCCAACATGTCGGCGTGACGGGAAAATCGTTATCGCCGCCGGGAACGGAAAGTTGATTTTTGTCATGAAGATATTCCCCGAACTTTCGGAAAGTATTTGTTGGAAATGCTTATAGATTATTTGATTGTCGGCTCAGGATTGACCGGCGCCGTCATTGCCAGAGAACTGTTTGATCACGGGTGTAGCGTTTTAGTTTTGGAGCGCAGAGCTCAGATTGGTGGAAACGTTCATGACCACTATCATCCAAGCGGTATACAAACCCACACCTACGGACCGCATTATTTCAGAACGAACGATGAAAACATCTGGCGGTATGTAAATAAGTTTTCGAGATTCTATAAATACGAACCTGAACTTAAATCTTTTGTGGACGGCGCATACGAAAATTGGCCGATCTCAGATCGGTGTATAACGCAGTTATTTGGTCCGGATTGGAGTCCGTCTTTTAAGGGCGTCCCTGCAAACTTCGAGGAAGCATCTCTGGCAATGATGCCTGAAAAAGTCTACATGAAGTTCGTTAAGGGTTACACAGAAAAACAATGGGGTGCGGCTGCAAAGGATTTATCACCTGATCTTGCCGGACGTTTTGATATTCGCAAGGATAATGACCCCCGACTGGTGACGCACAAATACCAGGGCATTCCCGAGGAGGGTTACACGTCATTTATGAGCAACCTGCTTTCGGATATTCCCATATTGCTCAATTTCGATTATTTAAAGAATCGGGATTTTTTCAAACCTCAAAGCAAATTGATCTTTACCGGCCCGATAGACGAGTATTTTGATTATAAGTTCGGACACCTTAAATATCGCAGCCAGGTAAGAAAAGACACCTATATAGCCGGCGTTGATTACATTCAGCCATGCGGCCAGGTCAATAACCCGGATGGTAATAATGGAATGCACATCAGAACCCTTGAATGGAAACATATGATGCCGCCGGAACATGCCCGGCAGATTAAGGGAACCGTCCTGACCACTGAAACGCCATGCACGCCGGCATCCCCGGACCAGTACGAGTACCCTTTCCCGGATCCGCATAATGCGAAACTTTATTCCCAATATCGCGAAGAGGCCGATAAGATCGGCGACGTTCTGATTTGCGGACGACTTGGAGAGTATAAATACTTTGACATGGACCAGGCTATTGCCAGAGCAATGGTCCTGGCCGGGGATTTATTAACCTATTGAATAAACAGTTTTTATCAATACGCCGGCAATTCAAAATAATATAATGCATAACAAGAATCTGATCATATCCGCCGTTGGAGAGCACTCTTTTCATAAAGAATGGATGAGCGGTGTACCTGACTTCGATTTAGTATTGATTTATTACGGGAACAACGACGAAATATTTGCCGATTACACAAAAGATGCTCTGATATCCATCAGGCAAAAAGGTCAAAAGTTCCCCCTGACGGGAGCTTTTATTCAGAATAACCTGGCATTTATGGAGCAGTATGAATATGTCTGGCTACCGGATGACGATATTTCCATATCAACAGATTCCTTGAACAAATTTTTTAAAATCGTAAGAGAGTACGATTTATCCATTTGCCAGCCTTCGGTCATATCATCCGGCCATGCAGTCTCACACGCAATAACAAGCCCGGTAAAAAACGTTAAATTAAGATTTACTAATTTTGTAGAAGTCATGATGCCTTTATTCAAGACCGCGACGCTTCTGTCTCTCTGCGACGATTTCAGTCTTTCAGAATCCGGCTGGGGTTTGGATGCATCCTGGTCACACAGATTGAACAACCCGAAAAACAAGATCGCTATCATTGATGAAATTTCGGCCCTGCATACCAGACCTGTTGGTTCCGATTATTCAAGATTTCGCATAGCCCCGCAAACCGAGTTTGATAATATTCTGCATAAATACGATATCCGTTTTAAAAATAGAAACTATTCATTCATATTCAAAGATAATTCCCTCAAAAGCCGATGGCTTAAAAACCTTATTTATCGCTACAGGGCAAAAACGTAAACCGGCAACAGGAGGACCATTGTGTATTCTTCATTTTAACTTCCTTTGCTGCTTTTGCCCGGATGAGATGCATATCATTTAAATTGGATCATGCATCAATGCCATGTTTCATTCGCCTGCTGTTGCAGCACTTCACGATGTATCCGAAAGACAGACATGTTTCGCGATAACAATAGTTTTCATCCATCATCATAGTTTATTCTAAGAAATGTCTAAGAAATGTCTTGACAGTTATAGCACAGGTATTGTATCAGCTCCGCCAAAGATGATAATGATTATCATTTTCATACTAAGAAAAGGAGAATAAATGATGTCCCCACTGGCTTTATTACAAGAAGGAGAAATTGCTGAAATCATCGACCCTGCAGGACAGACGCGGGACAATGATACCGGAGGCCATTACGGTCACGGCGGATGTCACTGTCAAGCATCTTTAAAAGACGCGCCATGTTGTTCCGCTTCGACCGGACCTCATCATCATACTCACGGCCATTCTCATCTCCACGACATGGGGCTGCGTCCCGGCAAAATAATCGAAATGATCACCAACAGCGGCACGGGGCCTCTGGTACTGCGCGTGGATGAATGCCGCATTGCCATGGGGCGCGGTGAGGCGATGAAAATATATGTTCGGAGGAATGTACAATGACGCTGGGGGATTTGAAAACCGGCCAAAGCGGAAAAATTTTGAAAATTTCGGTATCTGGGGCGCTCAAGCGCCGCCTGATGGATACGGGCGTCGTTCCCGGCACGGATGTGCGTGTGGACAAAGTGGCGCCGCTGGGCGATCCCATTGAAATACGCATCAAGAGCTATGCGCTGTCTTTGCGTTTGGGGGAAGCCCGTCAAATTGAAGTGGAGGCGAATCATTAATCATGAGTCAACCAACATTAAAGACGTCTCCGGAGAATAACCGGAGCAAAAGAAATCTGACCATTGCGGTTGCGGGCAATCCCAACGCGGGCAAATCGACACTCATCAACGCCATTGCCGGATCCCGGCTTTCGGTCGGCAACTGGCCGGGCGTCACGGTCGAAAAGAAATCCGCGGCCTTCGAATTTCAGGGGCGCAAAATCACGCTGGTGGATCTGCCCGGCACGTACAGCCTGAGCCCCTATACACAGGAGGAAGTTATAGCACGCGACTATCTGGTGCGGGAGAAACCGGACGTCATTATCAACGTCGTCGACGCCACCAACCTGGAGCGCAATCTGTACTTCACATTACAGCTTCTGGAACTGGGCCTTCCGCTGGTCATGGCGCTCAACATGCACGATGAAGCGGCCCAGAAAGGGTTTCGCATTGATGAAGAAAAGATGGCCTCCATCCTGGGCTCGGCCGTCATTCCGACCGTTGCCACCAAAAGCGAAGGCATCGGAAGATTGATGGAAACCGCCGTGGCTTTTGCGGATGCATCGGAGGCCCACCGGCCCGGCATCATTTCTTACGGAGAAGACATTGAAAAAGCGATTTCCACCATCTCGGAGAAGTTAAAAGATCATCCCGACATCCTGGCGGGAAATCTTCCGCTGCGCTGGATGTCTTTAAAAATGATCGAAGGCGACACCCGCGCGATTGAAGACTACAAAGCGGCGTCATATGCGGCGTCCGCCCAAAAGGCAACGCATCATTTACGATCCGCCCACGGAGAAGACCTGGAAGCCCTGATGGCTGATACGCGCTACGGAATGGCAGCGGGACTGACCCGCGAGGCTCTCCGGAAACCGGAAAAGAGAAAAAGAGAGCTGACCGAACGGATCGACGCCGTCGCGCTCAATCGCTATGCCGGCATTCCGATTTTTCTTCTGGCCATGTGGCTGATGTTCAAACTGACGTTCGATATCGCCGGCCCCTTTACCGATTGGCTCGACGGCGTCGTCTCCGGCCCCCTGACTCGCTGGACCTCGGCACTCCTGGCTGCAATGGCCGCGCCTGATTGGATTGTTTCGCTCGTCACCGAAGGCATTATCGCGGGCGTGGGCGCAGTGCTGGTCTTTCTGCCGCCGATCTTCGCCATGATGTTTTTTATCACGCTTCTGGAATCATCAGGATATATGGCGCGCGCGGCGTTCGTCATGGACCGGATGATGCACGCTATCGGTTTGCACGGCAAATCGTTCATTCCGCTTTTACTGGGATTCGGGTGCAACGTGCCGGCGATTTACGCTACACGCACGCTGGAAAACCCGCGCGACAAGGCCCTGACCGCGCTTTTGATTCCGCTGATGTCCTGCGGAGCAAGGCTCCCGGTTTATGTGGTCTTCACCGCTGCGTTCTTTTCCGCCTATGCGGGAACCGTTTTATGGTCACTGTACATACTGGGCATCGTCCTGGCCGTTTTAATGGGGCTTTTGTTCAAAAAGACGCTCTTTCGCGGCGAAGCGCCCGTGTTCATCATGGAGATTCCGCCCTACCGTATGCCCACGGGCAAGAGTCTGCTGATTCATACGTGGGAAAAAGGCAAACACTATCTGATCAAAGCCGGCACCTGGATTCTGGCCATCTCGGTATTTGTCTGGTTCGGCCTCCATCTGCCCTGGGACGTCGAATCGAAGAAGGATTCCTACCTTGGCCAGGCGGGCCAAATCATGGCGCCGGTTTTTCAACCGTTGGGCTTCGGCACCTGGGAGGCGGCCACGTCGCTTCTCACCGGCGTCGTCGCCAAGGAAATTGTCGTCTCCACTATGGGCGAAGTGTACGTGCCCAAAGCGGAGGAAGAAAAGAAAGAAACGCCTTCATTTGGTGAAGACGCAAAGGAAATCGCCGTCTCGTTCGGCGGCGCATTTGTCAATGCGGGGAAAAATATCTTCTCCACGTTCGGCATCGCCACCATGAGCACGGAAGAAGAAGAGGAAACAGCCGGACTGAAAGCTGTTCTGGCCAAGACCTTTACCCCTCTTTCCGCCTATGCCTTCATGGCCTTTGTGCTCTTGTACCTGCCCTGTTTCATTGTGCTGGTGGCCATGCGGCATGAATTCGGCAGTTGGAAATGGGCGGGCGTGACCATCGTCTATCAGTCGGCGCTGGCCTGGATTGTAGCGTTTGTCATCTATCAGGGAGGAAGGATGATGGGGCTTTAGGGGCAAGGTTCAAGGGGCAAGGTGCAAGGTGGATGGGAAAAGGCAAGAGGCTATGGGCTATAGGTCTCTTTGTCCTCCGCTCGCATGACCTTTAGGTTAGGCGGCGGTATCAATAAGTGATGGAGGTGGAAAGCTTTTGGATCGTAGTGGATGGTGGATGGGAACTTGGTTTACAGTTCACAGTTGACAGTTTACGGTATCTGCAAACGGACAACTGACAACCGGTAACTGATAACCGGTAACAGTAGTTAATGGAGATGCATGGGAACTCGTTTTACGGTTCCCAGTTGACAGTTTACGGTATCTGCAAACAAACAACTGACAACCGGTAACTGATAACCGGTAACAGTAGTTAATGGAGATGCATGGGAACTCGTTTTACGGTTCACAGTTGACAGTTTACGGTATCTGCAAACGGACAACTGACAACCGGTAACTGATAACCGGTAACAGTAGTTAATGGAGATGCATGGGAACTCGTTTTACGGTTCACAGTTGACAGTTTACGGTATCTGCAAACAAACAACTGACAACCGTTAACTGATGACCGGTAACAGTAGTTAAAGGAGATGCATATGAGTTTCGTGGATGGTTTGCTGGCGGCGGGAATACTCGTTGCGGCGGGTTGGTTGTTGTACCGCACCATTGTCAAAAATAAAAATGGGTGCGCGGGATGCTCGGGATGCTCGGGCGGGAAGAACGACGATAAAGGAAAAGACCGGCTGGTCCGGCTTTCATAAATCAATTGACATGAAGTGGATCAAAACGCAGGGAACGGTTTTAAACCGTTCCCTGCGGCAAGAAACAAGCGTCATTCCCGCTTGTGCCCTTCAGGGTACGCAAGCGGGAATCCGGTTAAATGAATACTTAAATTAATAAGGAGAATAAAATGAAGAAAGCAGTTTTACCGGTATTGGGATTTTTATTGATGACGACCTCCGCGTTCGCGGGACATCCGCTGGTCACGGACGACACGGGTACGCAGGGTAAAGGCAAAGGACAGGTGGAAGTCGGATTCTCCTACTTCTACGACAAAGATAAAGTGGATGAACTGACAACCTTGAAATCGGACGGCGGCGATGTGGGTGTGGGCGTCACCATCGGTGTTCTCGACACGGTGGATGTCGTGGTCGGACTGCCTTATGCCTGGTACTCCGTGGAAGAAAACAACGCCCGTATCGCCCGCGAAGACGGAATTTCAGACATCACCTTCGACGTGAAATGGCGGTTCTTTGAAAAAGACGGCTGGTCTCTGGCCCTGAAGCCGGGCGTGAGCCTGCCTACCGGCGACGAAGATAAGGGACTGGGCGCCGGTCGCGCCGGCTATCGCCTCTTCCTGGTCGGCACTAAAGAATTTGAGCCATTCGCCGTTCACGTCAATGCAGGCTACATCGTCAACGAAAACAACGCCGACGAGCGCAAAGACATCTGGCATGCCTCGGTGGCCTGTGAAGTGGAAGTGATGAAAGACCTGAAGCTTATGGCCAATGTCGGCTTGGAAAGAAATCCTGATCCGGCAAGCGATAACCATCCGGCTTTCGCCCTGGCCGGAATCTCCTATGACATTTCGGAAAAGATCACGCTCGACGCCGGGATCAAGTACGGCATCACCTCCACGGAAACCGACTGGACAGCGCTGACAGGTATCACAATCCGTTTTTAAATGGCCATATAATGATATTGATTATCACTTGCACAACAAAGAAAGGCGAAGCTTAATGTCACCATTGATGTCACTTTTAGAAAAAGAAACAAAATCCCTCCCAAACATACACGAACACGATGACCTTCAGAAGGACATCTCAAGACAGGGATGCTCGACCGGACATTGCGCCTGCGTTAAGCCCTGCGCCAACTGCGCCTGCCGGAATAAGAAAGAACGGTGAGGCAACCTTTAATGAAAGGATTGCCCGGATCATCGATTACGAGATTATCGTTTTTTTGATTGCGTTAATCACGATTGCATCAGAGGCCGGATTGAACGGCGGCGACTTTTCAAAGTCGTCACCGTTCATATGCCGCCCAATTTCAGTCTGAGCGCCGTGACACAGGCTCTGACGGCAAACGGCAACTGAGATGACGTCTGCAAGCAGACCGTTGAATTTTCTTTTCATTCACGCCTTCCTTGATCGGATTTATGATGGTTTACCTCATCAACAGCAGACTGAGCGCCATGACCATCATGCCGGCCATGAGCCCCAGAATGCTGTCATGGCCTTTGCTGTAGGCGCGGCTGGTGGGCAGGAGTTCGTCGAGGCTGATATACACCATGACACCGGCAACACCTCCGAACAGCAGGCCCGTTACATGCACCGGCACAGCCCAGGCGCCGCCTCCGGCAATGATAGCGATGGCCGCAAACGCGATCACCGCGCCCAGCGGCTCGGCAAGGCCGCTCGCGAGCGAATACAAAAAGGCTTTCTTGCGGTTGCCGGTCGCATAAAAAATCGGAACGGAAACGCTGATCCCTTCCGGAATGTTGTGCAGAGCAATCGCCACGGCAATGGCCACGCCCAACGCCGGATCCTGGAGAGCCGCCAGAAAGGTAGCGATGCCTTCGGGGAAATTATGGATTGTAATAGCGAGCGCGGTAAACACGCCTGTCCGCAAAAGTCCCGCATTCATCCTTCCGTGATTGTGCGCCCCCGGTGGAAGCTCAACATTATCCCGATAGGTAACAGACTGAAAGTCCGGACGCGCCGCCCGCGGATCATGAAGCGGCGCCGTTTCCTCTTCGGTGTGTGTTTCGTGAGGGTTGTCGGCTGCCGGAATGACATTGTCGATGAGCGCCATCAAAATCATTCCGCCGAAAAACGAAGCCGCGGTCAGCCACTGCCCCCACGAATCGCCATAGCGCAGACCAAGCATGTCCATGCTTTTCGGAAATATTTCGACAAAGGAAACATACAGCATCACGCCCGCGGAAAAGCCTGTCGCCACGGAAAGCAGACGGTAGTTGGTCCGCCGGGCGGTAAAGGCGATGACGCTGCCGATGCCGGTCGCCATTCCGGCAAAAAGCGTCAGCCCCAGGGCAATGAAAACATCACTCATGCTTGTGCCTTTCTTTCATTTAAACCGGAATTAAGTATCAAACAAAAAAGGAGCCGCGGTCTTCCTTACGGCTCCTCTGGCTGTCGCGAAACCGCCACACTCAGTCTTTGATAAAATCTTCAATTTCTTCCACAAATAAATAGGATAAAACGGTGTCATTTTTTGTCCGAATCAAGACTTTTTCCGCGTTCATGCTGAGGATCTGCCCTTCAATGACCTCGCCGGTGTACAGGATAATACCTCTGATATCTTCGAACCTCCGGTCCAAAGCGGCGACGGATTTCTTAACCGACGTAACCGGCTCGGCAACCCCTTCGCCTTTTTTATGGGTTTTGAACTCTTCTCTGGATGCGGTATTTTCCCGATGGGCCTGAGCAGACGTCTTTTCAATCTCGCCCTTCTTTTCCGCGCCGGTAAGTTCAAGAGGAATTCTGATGATCTGATCAGGATAAATCCGGTCGGCGTTCTTGATTTCGGGATTCTTTTTCCAGACGCCGGGCCACAGAAACGGATCTTTCAATTCCTGTTTTGAAATACCCCAGAGGGTGTCGCCTTTGACGACTGTATGTTCCTTTATCCCCGTCGTCTGCGCAACGGCTATCAGAGGCGCCAGTAGAAATAAAACAAGAGCCCATCCTGTGATTCTTTTTTTCTGCATGCCTTTTCTCCCTTTTTGATATGCTGTTCTATCGTTTTTTTCCGGTCCAAATCTTTAGCGTTTCATCATTTGTTCATGCTCCCGCGCCAGATGCCCGGTATAATCGTCAAACGTCCAGGTGCGCGCCGTTTCGGTGATGACGGCAAAAATCATACTTTGAGGATCGGGCAAAACAGCCTTGAAACTCCTCATCACCTGCAAGACCTGCTGACGTTCCATCGTGTTGACCACAACCATACGATATTTGCAGGCGGCCGGATACATTTCCGGTTCACTGTTTTGCCCTTTTCCGGCGGTTATAAACTCCGTATCACCTTCCACACTGTCCAGAACTTTTTCCACCCGCAATTTCAGCATGGCCTTCGTAACGGGGATCACCTCCAGCTTACCGTTTTCTTTATTCGTCTCATAATATGACGCTTTGCCTTTTTCCACATCCGCGGGCGACAACCCGAGACTGAAACAGATGATTTTTTCTTCCATACAACGCTCTCTTTTTAATATATCTTTTATCTTTCTTTTCGAAAAAGTCAACAAAGACCATGATAAATAAATCCTGGGTTTAACGGAATGATCCCCAATTTAAAACCAACCTGACTTCCCTGACCGAGCTTGACACACTTTCCGCATGCGCTTATACTATTCGGCAAAGGTGTTTTCAACATTATCCCGATGAATTGAATACGGGGCATGGACATGAATGAAAATAAATTCAGCGCATTGCTGAAAAAACAGAAAGATTTTTTTCTGACCGGTAAAACAAAGGATTTATCGTTTCGCATCGATACGCTCAAAAAACTCAAAGAAGTGATCCGCGCACATGAAAAAGAAATTCTGGCCGCCGTTTATGCCGACCTGCATAAAGCCGACATCGACGCCTACGGGACCGAAATCTCCGGCATATACAATGAAATCCGGGTAGCAATCGGTAATGTGCGCGACTGGGCGGCCCGCCGGAAAGTGACCACGCCGGTCTTCATGATGCCTGCAAAAAGTTATATTTACAAGGAGCCGTATGGCGTCGCGCTGATTATCGCTCCCTGGAATTACCCGTTTCAGCTTCTGATGACGCCGCTGGTTGGCGCGATTGCCGCAGGCAACACGGCCATTCTCAAACCATCGGAGATTTCTTCGCACACGGCGGCGGTTGCGGAAAAAATAATCAATGCATCGTTTCCGGAAGAATACATCCATGCCGTGCAGGGCGGCGTGGAAGAAACGCAATCCCTGCTTGCGCTGCCGGTCGATTACATTTTCTTTACCGGGTCCGTTCCGGTCGGGAAAGTGGTCATGGCCGCGGCATCAAAGAATCTCACGCCGCTGACGCTGGAACTGGGCGGCAAAAGCCCGGCCATCGTCCATGAAAGCGCGGATATCAAAACAGCCGCCTCCCGCATCAGTTGGGGGAAATTTCTCAACGCCGGACAGACCTGCATTGCACCGGATTACATTCTGGTGCAGGAATCGGTCAAGGACGCGTTTATCGACGAGCTCATCAAAGTTATTTTGAAATTTTACGGCGAGGACGCATCGATTTCCGAGCGTTACTGCCGGATCATCAACGACCACCACTTCAATCGCCTGACTGCACTGATCGAGGAAAAAAAGATTGTGTACGGCGGAAGGTATAACGCCGCGGATCGCTACATCGAACCGACGCTGTTGTACCCGGTGGACTGGAACGACCCGGTCATGCAAGATGAAATTTTCGGCCCGATTCTACCGATTATCGTCTATTCCGATCTTGACGATATCATCCGTAAGATCAATGACCGTCCCAAACCGCTTGCCTTATACCTTTTTATTAACGACAAAGTGATCCGCCGAAAGATCATTCGCGAGATCTCTTTCGGCGGCGGCGCGGTGAATAACGCGATCATGCATTTTGTATCCCACTATCTGCCTTTTGGCGGCGTGGGCCAAAGCGGCATGGGACGATATCACGGAAAATACAGTTTTGATGAGTTCTCTCATACCAAAAGCGTTTTACGCAGCTACAATCTGCTCGATATCGTAGACGCCGCCGGCCCCCACCACAAAAGAAGGCTTTTGAGATTAATTTTAAGAATAATGAGATAACCTCTCGAGAAAGAAAGGATGATTTATGAAAAGAATAGTACTGATTGCCTTATGCGCGCTCTTCCTGCTTGGCGGCTGCGCTACGCCGCGCCTGAATATTTTTGACCAGACGCCCAACCCGCTTCAGGAATATACTCTGGAGGGCGGCGGCAAAGATAAAATTCTTGTCATCCCGGTAAACGGCATGATTTCCGACTCGCCGCAGCAGGAATTGTTCGGATCAAAGCCCAGCCTGGTGGAACAGGTGGTTGTTCAACTCAACAAGGCTAAAAATGATTCGCAGATTAAGGCCGTATTGCTGAAAATCAATTCTTCCGGCGGCACGATCACGGCAAGCGACCTGCTCTATCATGAGATTCTGGACTACAAAGAAAAGACCGGCAACAAGATCGCCGTGGTGATGATGGATCTCGCCGCTTCCGGCGCTTACTACATTTCGCTGCCGGCCGATTCAATCATGGCGCACCCGACAACACTGACCGGCTCCGTCGGCGTGATTTTCATGCGTCCCAAGGCCTTTACGCTGATGGACAAAATCGGCCTGGGCGTGGAAGTCAACAAATACGGCAGGAACAAGGACATGGGCTCTCCTTTCCGTGAATCGAACACCGAGGAAAGAAAGCTGATGCAGAGTATGGTGGATAAATACGGCGACCGGTTTATCGGCCTGGTCAAGAAACACCGCAAGCTTGACGCCAAATCGCTGGAGACCGTCTCCACTGCCCGCATTTTTGTGGCTGATGAAGCGCTGCAGTTGAAACTGATCGACAAAATCGGTTATTTAAGCGATGCTGTCAAAGACACAAAGAAGCTGGCCGGCCTGAAAGACGATGCCCGTGTTATTGTCTATCGCCGAACGTCCGTCCCGGAAGACAATTACTACAACACCGCCGGAGCCGACATCCGGAGCGTAAATCTCTCCGCTTTGCGCATCGATCTTCCGGAAGCGTTAAACGTCAGGGCCGGTTTTTATTATCTGTGGCCCGGCGCAATGAATTTTGAATAAGGAATACGGTACAAAAGCATCATGTCCATTATTGAAACGCGGTCGTTGACAAAGACCTTCGGCAGGATTGAAGCCGTGCGCGGCGTTGATCTGAAAATTGAAAAAGGAGAAATCTTCGGGCTTCTGGGCCCCAACGGGGCGGGAAAAACCACAACCATCGGCATGCTCTGCACCATTGTGCGTCCGACATCCGGTAACGCCTGGATTGCGGGGTTTGACATCGCCAGACATCCGACACAGGTGCGGCGCAAGGTGGGCATCGTTTTTCAGGACCCGACGCTGGACACCATCCTCACCGGACGAGAAAACCTCCAGTTGCATGCGCGCCTGTACGGTATCCCGGCACACGAGCGCAACACCTGGATTGACGAAATGCTGACACTGGTCGATCTGAAAGACCGCGCCGATGATCTGACGAAAACTTACTCCGGCGGCATGAGGCGCAGACTGGAACTCGCGCGCGGACTTCTGCACCGCCCGGCCGTTTTATTTCTGGATGAACCGACGCTGGGACTCGACCCGCAGACTCGCGCCCGTACCTGGGAATACATCCGCAAGATGGCCCGCAAAGAAGAAACCACCGTGGTGCTCACCACGCATTATATGGAAGAGGCCCAGGCCATGTGCGACCGCATCGGCATCATTGACGCGGGCCGCATCATCGCACTCGACACGCCGTCAAACATGGTTGATTCCTTAGGCGGCGATATTGTGGCCGTCATCGCTCCTGACCTTCCACTGGATAAAATCCAGGCTCTTCCTTATGTCTCCGCCGTCAAAGCGGTGGAAGGCGCAACAGAAATTACCATGAAATCGGCGCATCTGCATGTAGCGGAGCTTCTGTCGATGATTCCGAACGTCGCCTCGGTCGAAATGAGAAAGCCCACGTTGAATGATGTTTTTATCAAGCTGACCGGCCGCGATATTCGCGAAGATGCGCCGGAAAACGGCGGAAGCTGGGTGGAAACCATCGCGCGGTATAAGCAAAAGGGAAAATGAGTTCATGAGTTCATCCGTTTTTCAAAGAGAGTTATTAGGCATTTCCGCCGTATGGTGGCGGGAATTCAAGGTCTTCTGGCGGGAAAAAAGCAGAATTATCTCCAGCATCGTTCAGCCGTTGATGTGGCTTTTTTTGTTTGGCAGCGGTGTCGGCGCGAGCCTGTCGGTCGGCGAGGTGAACTACCGGGACTATATTTATCCGGGTGTCCTCACCATGTCGGTGATTTTCGGCTCTGTCTTTTTCGGCCTCTACATTATCTGGGACCGCAAGCTGGACGTGCTCAAGGCCGTTCTGGTGGCGCCGGTTTCGCGCTTGAGCATTTTTTTCGGCAAAGTGCTCGGCGGTTGTACGGATGTTCTTTTGCAGGTGGCGATTCTTTTCGTCTTCTCGTTTCTTTTTCCTTCCATTAATCCTTGGGGGATTCCGCTCGCGCTGCTGTTTCTGATGGTCACATCCATCGCCCTGGTATCCCTGGGGCTTGCTTTAGGGGCTCTTATGGAGAGTTTGGAAGGATTTCAGGTGATTTCCGCCTTTCTGGTTTTTCCGCTTTTCTTTTTATCCGGCGCGCTCTTCCCTGTCGATGACAGGCTGCCCGTATGGCTGCAAAAGCTGGTGGTGATCAACCCCTTAAGCTACACGGTGGACGGCGTGCGCGGCGCTTTGCTGGGACTTCATACACATCCCCTGTATCTTGATTTCGGACTGATATTGGTTTTTGCGGCGGCGATGATCGTTGTCGGAAGCATCCTGTTCAGCCGCATGAAATAAAATTATTTAACCTTAAAAGGAGCTCTATGAAGCATTTGTTTATTAAAACATCCACAGTTGTCATTTTATTGATGATCGCTTCACAGGGTTTTGCCTGGCACGATAAAACCCATCTGGCCATAGCGAAGGCGGCGGAGTATGCGGCTTGGTATAACGCCGCCGGCGCCGATATGGCCAAAATCAAAGCGGGGAATATTGAAAAATACAATCACTATTTTAACAACAATGCGGAAGCCGAAGTAACCGTACAGATGGTTATGGATCAGGCGGAACGCTACAATGAAAGAAACAGGCTGCTCGATTTTGAAGGCCACGTTCTGGGCGCAATTGTCGCGTCTTTGCGCGCGTACAATAAAGACAAACGCTCGGGGAAATATCCGGAGTATCATCTCGCGTATTGCGCGCATTATATCGGAGATCTCTCCCAGCCGCTTCATAACATCGCCTATGACGCATACAACCAGGCGTTTCACAATATGACCGACGGCATTGTCGAAAAGACCATCCTCGATGAACCTCAAAAAATTCCCCGGCATATGTATGCCATCACGCTAAGAGCGGATCATTTTGAAGAGGATCTCGCGCGTGAAATCGCGCGCATCGCCAACCTGACGCGCAAGCTGGGCTACAAGCTGCGCAGTGAAAACAGGCTGATCACTAAAGAAGAAGCTTACGTGCAGCTCGGCCACAGCGCCTCGCTTTTAAAAGCCGTCCTGGAACATCACCCATAAACCCGCCGGGAAATTCCCGGATCCGTCGCCGGATTTGTTTTCAGAGATTTTTCATCCGGCGTTGAGAGTGCTTCGCTCTCTCAACGCCGGTTTGAGCAGCCGGTGAACCTTAAGAAAACAGATTCAAAACGGCCTGCGAAGCGGTTGACGCGATACTTAAAGCCTGAACCGCCAGCGATTGCTGCGTCTGAAGTGTTGTCAGTTTAACACCCTCTTCCGTCGTGTCCGCATTGACCAGATTCGCGGCGCCCTCTTCCAGAAGCGTAATCATGGAATCCGTAAAATCCTGACGGTTGGTTACAATACTCAACTGACTGGACAGCGTTTTGGCGCCGGTTCTGAGCGTTGATTTTGCATCGTCCAGCGCCGTAATGGCCGCTTCAATATCCGTATCGGCCCAGTCTGTTGTTCCGGTCTGCTGGGTTAAGCCAAGACCGGTGCTGCTCGCATCGATGCCCGTAATCGTAATGGATGATGATCCGTCTTCATTGAACGTGATCTCAAGCTCCTCCGTGGTCCCGCCCAGAAGATTGATTCCGCTGTATCCCGAATCTTCGGCCATGTCATCAATCTGTCCGAGAATTGCGTTATACTGATTCATATAAGACAATCGATCTTCCGCATCCGAAGTGGATTGCGCCGATTTTGCCAGAGATTTGGCCTGATCAATCAGATCGGAGATACCCGTTATTCCGGCGTCGGCCGCATTGATGGTTTCAATGCCTTCGGACATGGCATCTTTCAATACCTGAAGATCCGATGCCTGCTGCGTATGCTCGTCGGCTGCAAAATAATTCAATGGATCATCAATGGCGCTGTTGACTTGTTTCCCTGTTGCCAGCCGATAGGACGTTGCGTCCAGCAGACTCTGTGTTGCTTTCAGAGACGTGAGACTCTGAGATATCGATGTTGTTAATGTTACGCTGCCTGTACTCATATGATTCTCCTTTTCTGGGTTCTTCACCGGTTTCTACCGGCTGCATACAATTCATTAATAAGTGACCTCATCACCTCTGCATCCGTTCAAGCAATGGTCCGGACATTTGCTTTAATATTTCTATCGGAGCGTCTGATGTGGGCTTGAGGAATATCACGATTCTTCACAATCGTTAACACCTCTTAATAGTTCTCACGTATCAGAAGAACCTGAAGCGTGAGATATTGAATTGTAATCATTGCCGCTTGCCGCCGGGCGAAGAATTCCGCATTGCAGATGATCTCGTCGGAAACGCGTTTTGCAGGACACACGCTTCCGTTGCGATGTGTTATGACGGGTTTTCAGGAAAAGTGTAGATGTACCCCAGACCTCTTACGGATTTTATGCGATCGCGGCCGTCGTTTCTTTTGCCGATTTTTTTGCGCAGTTGGCTGACATGGACATCAATATTTCTATCGTAAGGCTCAAGAGGTCTCTCAAGAACATCCCCGGCCAGATTTTCGCGGGTGACAACATTTCCCGCATGGGTAAGCAATGTGTGCAGTATGCTGAATTCCAGCGGAGTCAGATGCACGGAATTGCCGGCGCATGTGCATGTATTTCCCCCGACGTCTATTTTCAGATCATCACCTTCACACATACAAACGTTTTCACCGCCGCCGGCTTGCTGTTTTGACCGTCTTAATACCGTGCGCAAACGCGCGGCAAGCTCACGCGGGTTGAACGGTTTGGGCAAATAATCGTCGGCTCCCATCTCCAGACCGACAATGCGATCAATCTCATCGCCTTTTGCGGAGAGCACGAGGACGGGCAAAGACATTCTGGCCCGGATCTTCTGCAAAACGGCCAGGCCATCCAGACCTCCGGGCAGCATAATATCCAGAATCAGAAGATCATACATACCGGTTGCCGCCATCGTAATCCCTTTTTTTCCGTCGCAGGCCGCGTCGAGACAGAAACCTTCCGTCCGTAAGTAAGTCGCCAGAAGATCACACAGCTCTCTATCGTCGTCAATCATCAGTATTTTTTTTACGGGCACATTCACATGAACTACCAAGCGGCAAGAAATATCTTCTTCTTGAAAAGCGGCGGGCAATAATTGCCTGCCCACGATCAACATGTGCGTCTTTTATATCACGAATAATATTTTTCTAAAGTAAATAATTGTTAATATGTATCTCTCATGAAAATAAGTTATTCTTTTTTTTCAACCGATCGAACAACAGCCTTCAATTCACCTTTATAAAGTTACGTAAAGACCGCGCCTGCAAAGGGTTTCCGCCCGGGTGCGGGCATGTTCGTTGCGTAATCGTACCCCGTAAGACTCACACCATTTCAATGACGTGAGTTTAAAACTTATTGAAAGGAGATACCCATCATGACGACAAGTGCAATCACATCGACGCTGACATCATCGACAACATCAACATCCTTATCATCATCTCTCTCACTGACGTCGAGCGATTTTCTGACATTGCTTTTAACCGAGCTGGAAAATCAAAATCCTCTGGAGCCGACCTCCACCAGTGAAATGACGTCGCTGTATGCTTCACTGGCGCAAATATCCCAGACGGAGGATACCAATACCGCCCTGACCGAACTCAGCGACTCTCTTTCTTCGCTGAGCGGCAATCAGGCCCTGTCGTATTTGAACAAGACCATCACATATCTCAACGATTCCTCGAAAGAGGTCTCCGATACGGTAACGGGAATTACCTACGAAGACGGCGCGACGTATCTTACAACCAAGGGAGGCGATTCCGTCGCATTAAGCGACGTGCTCGGCGTTTCTTAAAATGGTCCCCAATGAATGGACGTAACAAATAAGTAAATCATCATGGTTAAACATCGAAAGGAGAAATTCTTATGTCATCATTTTATACAAGCTTATCCGGTCTGAACGCCTTCAGTACTCAGATTGCCACGATCAGCAACAACATCGCCAATCTTGAGACCTCCGGTTACAAAACTTCAACCATATCCTTTGCTGAAGCCATCAGCAGCGTTATTTCGGGTTCATCATCCGCAGCCGTCGGAAACGGCGTAACGGTGGACAACACGAGTGTAACATGGACGCAGGGGGATCTGACCTCTACGGGTAATACCTTCGATCTCGCCGTCAGCGGCGTCGGTTTTTTTATCGTACAGGACAGCGGCGGCACAACCTATTATACCCGTGACGGCGGCTTTACCCAGGACGATGCCGGTAATCTGGTCACCGACGACGGACTGGTCCTGCAAGGCTACGTCATTGGTGAAGACGGCACACTCGGCAGTCTGGGAGATATCAATATGACGTCATATGCCTATGTGGAGCCGGTGGCCACGACCGAAATCAGCACCACACTCAACTTGAGTTCCGGAGCCGAAGTCGCAGACACGTTTACCTCGACCATTATGACGTATGATTCACTGGGCAACGAAATCCCGATTGAAATCACCTACACCAAAACCGCCGATAACACCTGGACATGGGCAGCCGGCATCGACAGCAGTTATGGAACCGCCAGCGGCAGCGGCGCCCTGACATTTAATTCCGACGGTTCGCTGGCGGCGGGCACGGACCCTGCCATCACTTTAACCCTGACCAACGGCGCCACGGCGACACAGACCGTCACCTGGGATCTTTACGACACAACCGGGGCGACCAATGATACCGTAACCCAGTATTCCACCGAATCCATGCTCACCGACACGTATCAGGACGGCAATGCAGCGGGTACGCTCTCCAGCATTTCCATTGACGAAAACGGCGTGATTTGCGGCACGTATTCCAACAACTCCGTTGTGGAGTTATACCAGGTTGCGCTGGCCTCTTTCACAAATACAGACGGTCTGAACATGGCAACCAACGGTTACTACCAGGCAACGGCCTCATCCGGCGCGGCCAATATCGGCGTTTCCGGAACCGGATCCTACGGAACCATCGCTTCCGGTTACCTCGAATCCTCCAATGTGGATCTATCGGAGGAAATGACTTCGATGATCATTGCGCAACATGCGTATGAAGCCTGCGCCAAGCTGATCTCGGTGGAAGATGAGATGATCCAGACCCTGATCAATGCCACATAAGGCCTTCGCCGGGACTAGGCATCCGGATTGCTTTGAATTACGGGAGAACATGACATGACAACATTATCCTCGATTGCCAACAGCGCCTTGAGTGCGTTGAATACTTACACGGTTGCCATCAGCGTCACCAATACCAACATCTCGAATGCGGAGACGGAAGGTTACACGAGGCAGCAAACCGTTTTTGAATCCACCGGAAGCGGCGTCGATGTTGCTTCGATCAAAAGGGTTTACGATTCATATTTGACAAACCGTTTGCGAACGGAGACGACGGAATTCGGCTTTTATGAAGCCCAGCAGGAATCGCTGACCTCCGTTGAAGCCGTTTTCAATGAAAGCAGCACCTCCGGACTGAGTTCCTGTTTAAGCGACTTCTGGAACAGTTGGCTTACTGTGGTCAACGATCCGTCCGATTCTTCGGCGCGTTCTGTAATGGCGACGGCCGCGGACACACTGGCCGGCACCTTGAATTCCATGAGTTCGGACTTAAGCGATATTCAGGAATCCATTGACGATACGGTGGCGGACACCGTCGGCACGATCAATGATCTGCTCCGGCAAATTGCCACGCTCAATCAAAACATCAAGGAGGCGTCGGCCGCCGGACAGGACTGCAACACCGATAAAGACACGCTCGATTCGCTGGTAACGGAATTATCCTCGTATATCGGTATCAGTTATTACACGGATGACACGGGACAGATGAATATTTCGCTGGAAAACGGCGAACCCCTTGTTCAAGGAGCTACGGCCTGGTCGCTTTCCACCCAAACCAATGCAACGACGGGTTTATCGGACATCACCTGGGTATCGCCCGGCGGAGCCGAAACCGTCATCACCGACGAAATCACGAGCGGACAACTGGGCGGATATCTGGAAGTCCGCGACGAACTCATCCCGTCTTACCAGGCTTCCCTTGATGAACTGGCCGCCACCCTGATTACGCAGGTCAATGCTCTGCATGAAACCGGATACGATCTTGACGGCGATACGGGCGTCAGCTTCTTTACCGGAACGAGCGCATCGGACATCGCCGTCAATTCCGACATTCTCGACGACGGCGGCAATATTGCGGCATCGGAAACAGCTGACGGTATCCCCGACGACGGCACGATTGCCTCGGCCATCGCCGAACTTCAGGACAGCCGGTTTTTTAAAAGCGGAACCGCAACAGCAAGCAGCTTCTATGCCTCCCTGGTGAGCGAAGTCGGCGCAAAAGTATCTTCCGTTGAATCTAAATATGAGGCTCAGGAAAGTCTGGTCAATACCTGCCAGAGCCAGCGCAACTCGGTCTCGGCGGTATCTACGGATGAAGAAATGGTCAATCTCACGCTTTATCAATACGCTTATGAGGCCGCCGCAAAAGTCACGTCGGTCATCGACGAAATGATGGAAACCGTCATCAACCTTTAGCAGACCTTCGGGTTGAAATCACACGGAAGGCCCAACGGCCTTAAAACAGGAGGAAATCATGAGAGTCACGAACAGCATGATGATACATAGTATGGTGTACTGGAGTTCCAAACAACTTGATAAGTTAAACGAGGCTTCGACGGTTGTCGCATCCGGAAAGGAGATCAACAAACCATCCGACAATGCAACGGCCACGCGTCAGATCCTGGAAGACAGAACAACTCTATCTTCATACGATCAATATGAATACAACATTGAACTGGCTCAAACCTGGATCAATTTCAGCGATACGACGCTCAGCTCCGTTTATTCTCTTCTGCAGGAAGCGCAGGATGTGGTTATTTCGGATATTTCTCCTGAAAGCGACGACGCCGAAACAACCGCCATCACACTGCAGGCGATTTATGACCAGATTTTATCCATGGCCAACGAACTTTACGGGACGGAATATATGTACAGCGGCAATTCGTCCGATACCGTGCCATTTTCCAATGAAACGACAATATCCGGCGGGACAGCCGACGATATTATCTTTAACCTCGCCACCGCTGCGTCAAGCACAACCATTGAGGTCACCGACGACGACGGCAATGTCGTCAGAACGATTACGGTCAGCGGCGGAACGGAAGGAACCAACACCGTTTCCTGGGACGGCCTGGACGACAGCGGCAACGCGCTGCCCGACGGCGATTACACCTTCACGGTCACCGCCACCGATTCCGGCGGCGCCGCCGTTGCTTCCTATCCCGCTTACCGGGGCGGTTCGGAAAGCAAAGAATTTGTCATCGGAAAAAGTTCCACGATTTCTCTCAACAACAACGGGGACAGCCTCTTCAGCCCGACGTTAAAGGTTCTCAGCCGGATGATCACCGCCCTTCAGGATACGGCAACCACCAGCGTCTCCACGGCTGATTTTGCAGACGCCCTGGATACCGCCCTCACCGGAATAAAAAACCAGGAAGTGCTGCTGTCCAACGCCAACACCATTGCAACGAACATGGTCGATCGACTAAGCACGTTGATCAACACCGTTGAGAGCAGGGTTTCAGACCTCGAAAACTGCGACACAACCACGGCGGCCACGGAACTGACTGTTCAGGAAACTACATACGAAATCACGCAAAATGCCCTGGCCAGCGTGATTACCATGCCGAAGTTGTCTGATTACCTGTAAGCATTGATTTCTACGTTTCATGCAAGACCGCGCATAACATGGCGCTTTATACGACACGCATTATAGAGGAGAATAAAGAATGTATAAGAACCCGCTGGAAGCCTATGCAAAAATTAAAAGGATGAGCAGTTCGCCGCGAGAAATTGAGGCGGAAGCATTAACCGAAGCCAATCGCAAACTGCAATCGTGCCTGGACGACTGGAACGCAAGCGAAAGACCGAAGGCATTGAAAGAGGCCTTATTGTTCAATCAGAAACTCTGGACATTATTTCAAACGGCGCTTGCCGCCCGGGACAACCCTCTTCCCAAGGATTTGCGGCTGAATTTATTGAAATTGGGGAAATTTATCGATTCCCGGATCTTCCAAATCATCGCCAATCCCTCTCCGGAAAAACTGGAAGCGATTATGGACATCAACATGCGTCTGGCGGAAGCGCTCCGGAAAAAAGTCGTCTCCGGCAAATAACAGGATTAAAAAATATCAGATGGATGACATAAAGATTTGCCCCGCCTGATGCCGTTCCATTTTATCCTTGACAAACCGGGCCGGTTTGTGGGTGATTCCGTGCAGGACAGACAGATACTGCGGAGGCATTCATGAATTCCGAACCCCATGCGCCCGACACCGAACAGGACTACCACCTGAGAATTTTGTCCCTGGCGGCTCTATTTCACGGCGATTTCAACGTCGATTGGCTTCAATATCTGTCACAGGCGAAAGCCTCTCAGATCATTGCCGCTCTCAACTGCGGCATCCGGAAAAAATGGCTGGCCGACAAAACCGACGGCTTTTTCTGCTTCGCCAATCCGTCCGTGCAAAACCGTCTCTGCGGCAGCCTGACGCCCGATGAACAAAAGCTCATGCACCGGCGTATCGCGGATCTTCTGATTGCGGAATTACCCGGCGAGTCCGATATGGCCAAAATAGCGGCGCCTCACCTTCTGTGCCTCTCCAATGATCTTGCCGGCTGCCGCCTGCTCGTCGCCGCCGGCAATCTTCACCGGAAAAGTTTTCGCTACGACGAAGCCTGCCGGCATTACGACAAGGCGATTGAAGATCTCCGGAAACTGGACGGAGGGGATGCCGACCGCCTTTTTATCGAGGCTGTTCTTCAACTTTCACGGGCATCGGCGGATGATCCCGTTTCCGATCGCGTGATTTCCATCATCGAAGAAGCGATAGAAAGGGCCGTCGGGCAGGACAATAAAAGTTCGCTGGCCCTGCTGGAAATGCATCTGGCTCGAAACGAATGGCTGCGATCGCGTTACAGATCCGCCATCAAACATTTCAATAAGGGAAGGGATCTTGCGGAAACGATCGATAATCCGAGGATCAGGCATTCCACCGCCATTTTCAGCCAGTTTTTCCTTTACTGGCTGGGACGCTACCGGGATGTCGTCAAAAGCTATGAGGCTTTCGTACCCGACATAGAAGATTTTCCGAAAGAAAACCTGCCGCTTCTGGCGACGCTGACCGTAGGAGCCTGTTTTGCCTATTCGGGTCAGTTGTCCCAGGGACTGGGGATGCTGGACGCCATCCGGGCGCGCGGCCGCAGCATCGGCAACCTGAGCGTGGCGGCGGTGGCCGACGTCACCATCGGTCAGATGCTGCTGGAAACGAACCGGTTGGAAGAATCGAGGCAATATATCGAAGAGTCCCTGAAAGAGGCGCAGGAAAGCCGTAATTTATACGCCCATATCGCCTGCCTGGCCCTTCTGAGCCAAATTCACTACCGGAACCATGAATACAAAGAAGCTGTTTCGTCTCTCAAGAAAACGATCGAGTTGGGAAACCGTGCGCAAATGCCCATGCGTCACAGCCCTGTCGTCATTGACCTGTGCTGGGCCATGGAGGAAGGAAAACTGACTCGCGTGGCAGGTCTTTCCCTCGATCAGGAAATTCGTTCCGCCCTGGAAGGCGGAAATATTTTCATGAAGGGAGTGGCCTTGCGCTACAGGGCGCTCCAGCAGCATCTCATGGGTCTGCCGGACAGCGATGTCATCGTTTCGTTACGGCGATCCATTCGCCACCTGGAAGAAGCAGGACATACTCTTGAACTGGCCAAAACGAAACTGGAGATGGCAAGGGCTTATCTGCGGCAAGGCCGTATCGAGAAGGCCCGGGAATGGGCGAAACCGGCAGCCCAGGTCCTGCATGCCTGTCATGAATCACTCGTTCCGGACGACATCCGTCCTTTAATCAGCGGCTATCATACCGGCGGGAACCTGCTTGACGAAATATTGCGCCTGGGGCAGGAACTGGTCACCATCAGGGACAGCCGGGATCTTCCCCGCCGGATCATTTCGACGGTCAACCGGATTACCGGAGCCGAACGAGGCGCAATTTTTCTGCTGGGCGATGAGGAAACACAGGGCGTGACGCTGAGGGCGGCAAAGAATCTCACGGCGGACGATATTGCGATGACCGGCTTTACGGAATCGATGCAGTTGATTCAGGAAACCTGTAAAACGAGCCAGGGCCAAATCCGGGATTTTAATCAGGGACAGGATTCGCAGGTTATCGATCCTTCCGGTATCCGCTCCTGCATCTGCGTTCCCATGATTATCCGCGGGAAAGTGACGGGGGTCCTTTATCACGACAATCGCCTGTTTCGCAGCGCGTTTCGGGAAAGGGATCTGGACATTCTTAATTATTTCGCCGCCCAGGCGGCCATTGCCATGGACAATGCCCGGGCCTGGGAAGCCCTGCGCAACATGTATGAACAACAACAGCGGGAGAAACAATACTATAAGGAGCAGTATCTGGAAAGCATCCGCTTCGAGGAATTCATCGGAAAAAGCCCGGCCATTCTCAAAGTATTCAAACAGATCGAACAGGTGGCCGCCACCGACGCCACGGTCCTCATCTGGGGAGAAACAGGCGTCGGCAAAGAACTCGTGGCCCGATCTCTTCATCGCCGATCATTGAGGAACGATCATCCATTCATCCGGGTCAATTGCGGAGCTTTGCCGGAAAGCCTGATCACCAGTGAGCTGTTCGGACATGAGAAGGGTTCCTTTACCGGCGCCGTCTCGCGGCACACCGGAAGATTTGAACTGGCCGACGGGGGAACATTGTTCCTCGACGAAATCGGCGAAATATCCATGGACGTTCAAGTCAGGCTGCTGCGGGTTTTGCAGAGTAAAGAATACGAGCGGGTCGGCGGACATGAAACGCTGAGGTCCGATTTCCGGCTCATTGCGGCGACAAACCGCGAACTCGGTCAGGATGTCGTAAACGGCCGCTTCCGGCAGGACCTGTATTACCGATTGAATGTCTTTCCCATTTTCGTTCCGTCCCTGAAGGAGAGGCAGGAAGACATTCCCCTTCTGGCCCAGTATTTTCTGGAGATTTACGCCGGAAAGTTCAACAAGGGCGTCCGGAGCATCACGCAAAGCGACATGGACAAACTGATGTCCTATAGCTGGCCCGGCAATGTCAGGGAATTGGAGAACGTAATCGAACGGGGTGTGATTCTCAGCAACGGCCCGGTCTACAAACTTCCCGATCTCGGACACTATCCTCTGGCCGCCCCCGGCGATGCCGTCTTGCAAACGCTCACGGAAAACGAAAAGCATCATATCCTCCGCGTGCTGGACAAGACAAAGGGAAAGATCGCCGGTCCCGGCGGGGCGGCGCAGATTCTCGATATCCATCCGAACACACTCTATTCGAGGATGAAAAAACTCGGCATTCCGTGACGGAATTCAACAACCGGCGGAATCTTTCTGCGAAACAACCTCTCTCATGGAAGTCGCGCCCTTTGAGGAGCGCACCTTCACATGATCTACGATATATCGTTATTTTCCGATATACCGTAGATCAGTCCACGTTCCCCGCTTTCTTCAATGACGCAAATAACTGATTACACATCATTAATCGCCATGACGGCGTCGGGCATGGAAACTGCATTTGCATTGCTTTCCAAAGGGATCTGTTGAACGGATGCCGGATTCCTTTCATTATGGAAATTTCATGCAGCGGCACAACATAAAGGAGGGGCCATGAGCATTGAGAAACTCTTGATCGCCAACAGAGGCGAGATTGCGATACGGATTGCGCGGGCGGCTTCGGAGCTGGGCATCGAAACAGTTGCGGTTTGCCCGGCGGACGATATCCGGTCTTTACACACCCAAGCGGCAGACAGAGTCTTTACTCTGGGCGGGAACGGGGCGGCGGCATATCTTGACGCGGAGGCGGTCATCGCCGCAGCCAAAACCGAAGGATGCCGCGCCATTCATCCCGGCTACGGGTTTTTAAGCGAGAATGTAACGTT
The DNA here is from genome assembly GCA_963682105.1 of Smithellaceae bacterium. Lineage (GTDB taxonomy): Bacteria > Desulfobacterota > Syntrophia > Syntrophales > Smithellaceae > UBA8904. The sequence goes on along the minus strand of OY821638.1, from coordinate 1,215 downwards.
TGCAAAACGCTGCACGGACGAAGGGCTTATCTTCATCGGTCCTTCACCGGAACAGCTGAGTCTTTTCGGCAACAAGGTGGCGGCTCGCGCTCATGCGCGCCGCCTGGGTGTGCCTCTCCTTCCCGGCACCTCCAATGCAGCGACATTGGAAGAGGCGGCATCTTTTATGAAAAATCTGGGTCCGGATGGGGCTGTCATGATCAAGGCCGTTGCCGGCGGCGGCGGCCGCGGAATGCGCCCGGTGTATGACTTGAGTTCACTGGAAGAGGCCTATCGCCGCTGTCAATCGGAGGCGCTCGCGTCGTTTGGCAACGGTGACCTTTTCGTGGAAAAATTGATAGCCCGTCCCCGTCATATCGAGATTCAAATCGTTGGAGACGGCCGGCAGGTGATCCATTTGAGTGAACGGGACTGCACCATGCAGCGCCGCAATCAGAAGCTCGTTGAAGTAGCCCCTTGTCCGACCCTGTCTGCGGAACTTCGGAACAAACTGACGGATGCCGCCCTGCGGCTGGCGCGGGACGTTCAATACCGGAGCCTCGGAACCTTCGAGTTTCTGATCGATGAGTCCGCGAAAGATGATCCGTCTTACGCTTTCATGGAAGTCAATCCCCGGCTTCAGGTGGAACATACGATTACGGAAGAAGTGACGGGTGTAGACCTGGTCAAGACTCAGATCGAAATTGCCGCGGGAAAAACCCTGGCCGATCTTGGTCTGACACAGCAGGGAACGACCCCCAGAGGATATGCCATTCAGTTGCGGATCAACATGGAGACGATGGACGAAAACGGCGGCGTCATACCGGACGCGGGCGTTTTGACAACCTATGAGGTTCCTTCGGGAAAAGACATTCGTGTCGATGGATACGGTTACAGCGGTTATGCCGTCAACCCGGCTTTTGATTCGCTTCTGGCCAAACTGATCGTTCATTCGTCGTCGTCCCGTTACGAGGATGCCGTTAAAAAAGCTTACCGGACTCTGGCCGAATTTCGGATCGGCGGAGTTTCAACGAATATCCCGTTTCTGCAGAACCTTCTGTGCCGTTCCGAGATCGTCCGGAATGATTTCCATACCCGTTTTATTGAAGAAAACGCAGCGGCGCTCGCTTTGGCGCCGCAGGGGAATCACAGAAGCTCTCACTTCAAAGTGGAAACGGAAAATTCTCCATTGCCGGTTGCGGATCAGCCGGATGCCGTTCCTTCCGGTTTGTCGCC